>NZ_CP009429.1:62500-5174928 GCF_001314325.1 Sphingopyxis macrogoltabida | reverse complement strand
ATCGCTGTCCGGCGAAAGCCGGATCAGGCGATGGCGTTGACGCTCTTGGTCAGACGCGAATATTTGCGCGCCACGGTGTTCTTGTGGAGAACGCCCTTGGCCACACCGCGCGCCATTTCGGGCTGCGCAGCCTTCAGCGCCGCAGCGGCGGCATCCTTGTCGCCCGCGGCGACGGCGTTTTCGACCTTCTTCACCAGCGTGCGAATGCGCGAAACGCGATTCTTGTTCACGACGGTGCGCGCGGTGTTGCGGCGGATGCGCTTTTTTGCCTGCGGCGTATTGGCCATAAATTCCTCGGTTTCCAAACGGTCTAAGTCAGTCGGAGCACAGCGTCACCGGAGCAGCCGAATCGCGCGAAACGAGCGAATCAATGTCCGGATACGGCCGGTTCCGGTACGACCGGACCCTGCTCGAAGGGTGCGCCCATAGCCAGCAAGGCGCCGAAGGTCAACGCTTTTGATGGGAAATTGCCCATATCAACGCTGGCATTTGGGACAATAGAAGGTCGACCGGCCGCTCTGGACGATCCGCGCGATCGTACCGCCGCATTCGCATGCCTCGCCCTCGCGCCCGTAGACGCGCCAGTCCTTGGCGAAATAACCGAGTTCGCCGTCGGGTTGCTTGTAATCGCGCAGCGTCGATCCCCCCGCCGCGATCGATGCTTCGAGCACCGCCTTGATCGCGGGGACGAGCAGCGCGATCCTGGCCTTCGGAACGTCGGCGGCGGCGCGCGTCGGCGCGATGCGCGCCATGTTGAGCGCCTCGCACACATAGATATTGCCGAGCCCCGCGACGACCGTCTGGTCGAGCAGCATCGCCTTGATCGGGGCGCGCCGTCCGGCCAGCGCTTTTGCGAGATAGGCGGCGTCAAAGGCTTCGGACAGCGGCTCGGGACCAAGGGTCACAAAGGCGGGAAAGGCGATCAGCGGGTCGCCCGCGACGAGATCGACCGAGCCGAAGCGGCGCGGGTCGTGCAGCATCAGCCGCTGCCCCGCCGCGGTGTCGATGACGAGATGGTCGTGCTTGCCGGGCTCGCCCGCCCCGATCCGCCAGCTTCCCGACATGCCGAGGTGGAAGATCATATGATCGTCGCGGTCGGTGCTGACGATGCCATATTTGGCGCGGCGCGACAGGCCGGTGACGGTCGCGCCGGTCAGCCGCTGCGCAAGGTCGACGGGAAAGGGGCGGCGGAGGTCGGGCCGCATCGTCGAGACGCGCAGCAGGCGCTGGCCGGTAAGGTGCGGCGTCAGGCCGCGGACGGTGGTTTCGACTTCGGGGAGCTCTGGCATCGCCTGCCGGAGCTACGCGCCATTTGCCTGCGCTTCAACCCTTGGCTAAAGGCCGGTCAGACTTCGTTTCTCCCCCGCATGAAAGCGCGCATCATGGCCACCCCCGATACCGTCAGCTTCGGTTATGAAGAGGTCCCGGCGACCGCCAAGACGGCGATGGTCGGCGAAGTGTTCAGCCGCGTCGCGCGCAAGTACGACATCATGAACGACGCGATGTCGGGCGGCATGCACCGGCTGTGGAAGGACCGCTTCGTGCGGCGCGTGAAGCCCCGCGCGGGCGAGGCGATCCTCGACATGGCGGGCGGCACCGGCGACATCGCCTTTCGCATGGAAAAGAGCGGCGCGAGCATCACCGTCGCCGACATCAACCCCGACATGCTGGGCGTCGGCATGGAGCGCGCCGCCGAGCGCGGCATCGATACGCTCGTCTGGTCGGAGCAGAATGCCGAGCGGCTCTCCTTCCCCGGCCAGTTCTTCGACGCCTATACGATCGCTTTCGGCATCCGCAACGTCACCGACATTCCGGCAGCGCTGAAGGAAGCGCACCGCGTGCTGCGCTATGGCGGGCGCTTCTTCTGCCTCGAATTCTCGACCAACGAATGGCCGGGCTTCGCGCAGGCCTATGACGCTTACTCGCATCACCTCGTCCCCAAGCTCGGCAAGCTGATCGCCGACGACGAAGACAGTTATCGTTACCTGATCGAATCGATCCGCCGCTTTCCGCCGATGCCGAAATTCGCGGCCATGATCCGCGAAGCGGGCTTCACGTCGGTGAAGGTCGAGCCGATCCTCGGCGGTCTGGTCGCGATCCACAGCGGGTGGAAAGCTTGACCCGACCCGTCACCCATATCGTCCGCCTGCTGAAGTGGGGGCGCATCCTGGCGCGCCATGGCGCGCTGCGCGGGATCGAGAGTGCACCGCAGACCCCGCCGGGGGTGAAGCGCCTCTGCCGCATCGCGCGGCTGGGCACGATCCAGCCGAAAGTGCCCGATTATGCCGCCGCCTTCCAAGCGATCGGCCCCGCCGCGGTCAAGCTGGGCCAGACGCTCGCAACGCGTCCTGATCTCGTCGGCGAGGAGGCGGCGCGCAACCTGCTGACCCTGCAGGACGCGCTCGCGCCGGTCGGCTTCGCGCGCATCAAACAGGAGATCGAGGCCACCTTCGAAGTGCCGCTCGAAAAGCTGTACAGCGAATTCGATCCCGAACCCGTCGGATCGGCGTCGATCGCGCAGGTTCACCGCGCGATCACCACCGACGGCCGCCAGGTCGCGGTGAAGGTTCGCCGACCCGGCATCGACAAGCAGTTCGCGCGCGACATCGAAACCTATGAATGGGCGGCCGCGCATCTCGAAGCGCTCGGCGGCGAGGCATCGCGGCTGCGCCCGCGGCAGGTCATCGCCAATTTCCGCCGCTGGACCTTGCGCGAACTCGACCTGCGCCGCGAAGCCGCATCGGCGTCCGAGCTGCGCGACGCGATGGTCGGGGTGCCGACCTACGAGGTTCCGGCGATCGACTGGGACCGCACCGCGAGCCGCGTGATGACGCTCGACTGGATCGACGGCATCAAGATCTCGCGCCGCGACGCGCTGGTCGCTGCGGGGCACGACATGGAAGCGCTGTCGGCGAACCTCGTCAACGCCTTCCTGCGGCAGGCGATCGCCGAGGGCTTTTTCCACGCCGACATGCATCAGGGCAATTTGTTCGTGAAGGCCGACGGCACGATCGCCGCGGTCGATTTCGGCATCATGGGGCGGATCAACCGGCAGGCGCGCTACTGGCTTGCCGAGATCCTCTATGGCCTGACGACCGGCAATTACCGCCGCGTCGCCGAGATCCATTTCGAGGCGCAATATGTCCCCGATTATCACAGCGTCGAGGAGTTCGCGACGGCGCTGCGCGCGGTCGGCGAGCCGATGCGCGGCAAGCCGGTGAGCGAGCTCAGCGTCGGGCAGATGCTCGACGGGCTGTTCGCGATCACCCGCGATTTCGACATGCAGACGCAGCCGCACCTGTTGCTGCTCCAGAAGACGATGGTGATGGTCGAGGGCGTCGCGACGATGCTTAACCCGAAGATCAACATGTGGGACGTGTCGGGGCCCTTCGTCGGCGAATGGATCCGCGACGAACTCGGCCCCGAAGCTGCGCTCGCCGACGGCATCCGCGAACAGGGCAAGACGCTGGCGCTGATCCCCGACATCATCCGCCGCCTCGACGCGCAATTGCCGAAACCCGGCGGCGCCCCGCCCGCGCCGCCGCTGCCCGAGATTGCGCTGATGTGGGACAAGGGCGAGCGCCGCCGCTGGTGGCGCTATGCGCTGACCGCGCTGCTGGGCGCAGCGGCGGGCGCGGCGGCACTGAACTGGTTCGGCTGACCGGACGCCGCGCGGCGTCTGGTTACCGAAGATTTACCCTGTTTCGCTAAGGCTTTCATACGCGGCCGGGCGCTTCCGTCCGGTTCGATCGAGGCTATATGCGCGCCGACACCCTGTCTTCTCCCGCAAGCTGGAACCGCTTTGCCGGGATTTCGCGGCCCGTCGCGGTACTGTTGCTCGCACTGCTCGCGGGGCTGATGCTGCTCGGCGCCCTCCGCAGCCACGCGCCCGTGCCGCCCGATCTCAGCGAACCGCGTCTCGTCAAGGCCGAAGGGATGATCGGCGATCACGCGCTCTACCTCAAGACCCTGCGCGCGATGGAGCACGGCGATCCCTATTACGCGGCGGTCGTCGCCGTCCATCGCGAAGCCAGTTATCCGCTGCGGCCGTTCGTTGCGGTGCGGCTGCCGACGCTGGCGGTGGCGACCGCCGCGATCGGGCTGCCGGCCATGACCCTGCTCGCGAGCCTGCTCGGTCTCGCCGTGATTCTCGCGTGGCGGCGGCGGCTGATGAACGAAGCCGGCCTGCCCGCCTATGCCCGCTTCGCGGCGCTGCCGATCGCGCTCAGCGTCGGACAGGTGGCGAGCGGACAATGGGTGCTGATCCACGAAACGCTGGCCGGGGTGCTCGTTGCGCTCGCGCTCGCGCTCTATCGCCCGGCGCGGCCGTGGGCGGCGATGGCGGTGATCGCGCTGGCGCTCGCCATACGCGAGACGGTGCTGCCGGTTGCGATGCTGCTCGGCCTGTTCGCCCTGATCGATCGCGACTGGCGCGCTGCGGCTGCGTGGGTCGGGGTCGGCATCGCGCTGGCGGTTGCGCTGGCGTTTCACGCCGCGGCGGTCGCCGCGGCGACCAATGCCGCCGACGTAGCAAGCCCCGGCTGGTTCGGCCTCGGCGGCTGGAGCAATTATATCGCCTTCATCCATCAGACGTCGGTGCTGCGCTTCTTCGCCCCGCCGTGGGTCGCGGCGATCCTTGCCCCGCTGGCGCTGCTCGGCTGGGCAGCGTGGCGATCGCGGCTCGGCACGATCGGGCTGGGGGTCCAGCTGATCTATGCCGCGCTGTTCGCGCTCTTCGCCCGGCCGGACAATGATTATTGGGGGATGCTGGTCGTCCCGACCTTGTTCATCGGCCTGATCTTCGCCCCCGCCGCGCTCGCCGCGCTGGGCCGCGCGCTGGCGTCGCCGCTGCCGCCGGGCGGGCGTCTGGTTACCGAAGATTTACCATAGCCCCCTATGCCGTGGCGGTCGCCTCACGGCGATTCCGACCGGACCAGATGAGGGCTCATGCGCCACAACGCCACGCTTGCCGCACCGATATATGCCGCCGAAACGCTGCCGCTCGCAGTCGCCGTCATCGTCCCGACGCTCAACGAAGCGGCGAATGTCGAGCGGCTGATCGAGCGATTGTCGGTCGTGCTCGCAGGGCGCGGCTGGGAAGTTGTCTTCGTCGACGACAATTCGGCCGACGGAACCAGCGACCTCGTCCGCCGGCTCGGCCGGACATCGCGCCATGTCCGCATCGTGCAGCGCATCGGGCGCCGGGGCCTGTCATCGGCGGTGGTCGAGGGCATATTGGCGACCGCAGCGCCGGTGATCGTCGTCATGGACGGCGACCTCCAGCACGACGAAGACGCGCTGCCGCGCCTGATCGACGCCGTCGAGACGGGTGGCGCCGAGGTTGCGGTCGGTACGCGCTACGTCGACGGCGGCGGCACCGGCGACTGGGCCGCGGGCCGGGTACGGATGAGCCGTATCGCGACGCGCGCCGGCCAGATCGCGCTCGGCACCGATGTCAGCGACCCGATGAGCGGTTTCTTCGCGATCCGCCGCGACGCATTCGAACGCGCGCTGCCGCGGCTGTCGGCGATCGGCTTCAAGATATTGATCGACATCCTCGCCTCGGCGCCCACCGCGCTCAAGGTCGCCGAAATACCCTATCAATTCCGCAGCCGCGAAGCGGGCGAAAGCAAGATCGGTGCGCGCGTCGTCGCCGAATATCTCGAACTGATCGCCGACAAGACGATCGGCCGCTTCGTCCCCGTCCGCCTGCTCAAATTCCTGAGCGTCGGCGGGCTCGGCGTGTTCGTCCATCTGGCAGTGCTGCGTTCTATGCTCGGGCTTGGCGAACCCTTCGTCGCGGCGCAGACCATGGCGGTCGTCGTCGCAATCGCGTTCAACTTTTTCCTCAACAACAGCTTCACCTACGCCGACCGCAAGCTGAAGGGCTGGCGCATGCTCGCCGGGCTTGCAACCTTCTATGCGATCTCGGCGCTCGGTGCGGTCGCCAATATCGGCATCGGGACATGGGTGGCCGGGCATGACGAACGCTGGTGGGTTGCGGGCGTTGCCGGGGTGCTCGTCGGTGCGATCTGGAACTTCGCCATGTCGTCGGTCCTGACCTGGCGCAAATGAGCGCAAATAAGCTGTCCAATTGAACTGCGGCCTGCCTGCGCATATATCATGCGCAAAGGAGATGGCGATGAACCGCCCGTCGCGATTCGAAGGCCCCAAGAAAGCGACCAATGTGTCGCTGAGCGCCGATCTGGTCGAAGAAGCCAAGCGTCTCGGCATCAACGTCAGCGAAGCCTGTCAGGGCGGGCTGGCGGCCGAGGTCAAGAAGCTGCGTGCGGCGGCGTGGCAGGAAGAAAATCGCGCCGCGATCGAAAGCTGGAACGCCTATACGCGCGAGCATGGCCTGCCGCTCGCCAAATACCGGCTGTTCTGATGCCGCAATTCGACGTTCACCGCAGCCGCGCCGGAACCGAATTGCTGCTCGATTGCCAGAGCGACCTGCTGGGGCATTTCGAGACGCGCTTCGTCATTCCGCTGGTTCCGACGCAGACGGCGCAGAAGCTGACGCGCCTGCATCCGGTTTTCGAGATTGAAGGCCGGCACCATATCATGGCGACGCAGCTCGCATCGGCGGTCGATACCCGCGAATTGGGCCAACGCGTCGCTTCGCTGGCCGAATCGCGCTACGATATATTGAATGCGGTCGATATGCTGCTGACGGGGGTTTGACGATGGCCGCGAAACGCATCCTGCTGATCATCGGCGGCGGCATCGCCGCTTACAAGAGTATCGAACTCGTCCGCCTGCTGCGCAAGTCGGGGCATGTCGTGCGCTGCGTGCTGACGCGCGCGGGCGAACAGTTCGTGACCCCGTTGACGCTCGCCGCGCTGAGCGAGAACAAGGTCTATACCAGCCTCTTCGACCTCAAGGACGAGGTCGAGATGGGGCATATCCAGCTCAGCCGCGAGGCCGATCTGGTCGTCGTCGCGCCCGCGACCGCCGACCTGCTCGCGAAGATGGCGGGGGGACAAGCCGACGACCTCGCGACGACATTACTGCTCGCGACCGACAAGCCCGTGCTCGCGGCGCCCGCGATGAATGTCCGCATGTGGCTGCACGCCGCGACGCAGCGTAATGTCGCGATCCTGCGCGGCGACGGGGTGACGGTGCTGGAGCCCGACGAGGGCGAAATGGCGTGCGGCGAATATGGTCCGGGCCGGCTGCCCGAGCCCGAGGCAATTTTCGCGGCGATCGAGAAGGCGCTCACCGGCGCACCCGCCGCGTCGCTGCTCGACGGCCAGCCGGATTTTTCCGAGGCGAATCACCGCCCGCTGCACGGCCGCCGCATCCTGATCACCGCGGGCCCGACGCACGAGCCGATCGACCCGGTGCGCTACATCGCCAACCGGTCGAGCGGGAAGCAGGGTTTTGCCATCGCCGCCGCCGCCGCCGAAGCGGGTGCCGAGGTGCTGTTGATCGCGGGCCCGGTGCCGCTGCCGACGCCGCCCGGCGTGATCCGCGTCGATGTCGAAACCGCGCGCGAGATGGCGGCGGAGGTCGAGCAGGGCCTGCCCGTCGATGCCGCGATCATGGTCGCCGCGGTCGCCGACTGGCGCGCCGCCGACACCGCGGCGCAAAAGATCAAGAAGGACGGCAGCGGCGCCGTCCCGCCGCTCGCGCTCGCCGAAAACCCGGACATCCTTGCGGGCGTCGCCAGGAGCCCGCAGCGCCCGGCGCTGCTGATCGGCTTTGCCGCCGAGACCAACGACGTCATCGCGCATGCCGAAGCGAAGCTGGCACGCAAGGGATGCGACTGGATCGTCGCCAACGACGTGTCCGCCGACCCGATGGGCGGCGAAACGAACCGCGTGCATATCGTGACGCCAGAGGGCGTCGATAGCTGGGACCGGCTGTCCAAGGACGCCGTCGCCCGCAAACTGATGGAAAAGATTGCCGATGAACTCGACACCCGCGCACCCCCAGAATCCACTCATGACGCCGATTGAAATCGCCATCCAGCGGCTGCCCAACGGCGGCGGCCTGCCGCTGCCCGCCTATGCCTCCGATGGCGCCGCGGGGATGGACGTCGTCGCGGCCGAGACGCTGACCATCCGTCCCGGCACCCGCCACGCGGTCGCGACCGGCTTCGCGATCGCGATCCCCGCCGGTTACGAGGTGCAGGTGCGCCCGCGCTCGGGCCTCGCGCTCAAGCACGGCATCACCTGTCTCAACACGCCGGGAACGATCGACAGCGACTATCGCGGCGAGGTGAAGGTGATCCTCGCCAATTTGGGCGACGATAATTTCGAGATCAGGCGCGGCGACCGTATCGCGCAACTGGTGCCGGCGCCGGTACAGCGCGCCGCTTTTGTCGAGATCGCCAGCCTCGACGAAACCGCACGCGGTGCGGGCGGGTTCGGTTCGACCGGGGTGACGAGCGAAGCCGCCGAGCCCGCGGAGGACGAGGCGGAGCCCGCGGGGGTCGCCTCGCTCTCTGCGATGCCGCTGCGGCGCCCGGGCGAGTAGGCTTGCTCAGCGACGCCGAACTCGACCGTTATGCGCGCCAGATCGTCCTGCCCGCCTTTGGCGGTGCCGGCCAGGCGAAGCTGAAGGCGAGCCATGTCGCGATCATCGGCGCGGGCGGCATCGGTTGCCCGGCGATCACCTATCTCGCTGCGGCCGGGGTCGGGCGGCTGACGATCATCGATCACGATCATGTCGAACTCAGCAATCTGCAGCGCCAGCCGCTGTTCACCGACGCCGATATCGGCAAGTCCAAAGCGGACGTCGCGGCGGCAGCAGCGAAGCGGATCAACCCGCATGTCGAGGCCGTCGCCGTGGTCCGGCGCCTCGACGACGGCAATGCCGAAACGCTGCTTGCGGGCGCCGGCCTGATCCTCGACGGCTGCGACAATTTCGCGACCCGCCTGGCGGTCAATCGCGCCGCCGTTGCGCTGAAAAACCCCCTGCTCTCGGCCGCGATCGGCGCGTTCGAGGGGCAGGTCGCGCTTTACGAAGGCTGGCGCGCCGACGCCCCCTGCTACGCCTGCCTCGTCGGCAACGACCCGGCGCAGGAAGGCGTCAATTGCGCCGAGACCGGCGTGATGGGCGCGTTGGCGGGGATGGTCGGGACGATGGCGGCGCTCGAGGCGGTGCGTGCGCTGAGCGGCTGGGGGCGATCGCTCGCCGGGCGGCTGGCGATCGTCGACATGCTCGAGCGGCGCTGGCGCGAGGTTTCCGTCGGCAAGGATCCCGAGTGCCCGATATGCCACCGCTGAACATCATCGTCGCCTGCGCCGATGGCGCCCGCCTCTATGCCGCGCTCGAAACCGCGATGGCGGCAGCGGCGCTCGGCGCGCCGACCCGCCTCTTCATGCAGGGCGAAGCGGTCGCGCTGCTGCGGCCGCCGGTCGGCTTTGCCGGCGACGCTGCGCGAAATGCCGCCGGGCAGCCCGACCTCGCTTCGATGATCGAAGAGGCCGCAGCGATGGACGTCGGCCTGTTCGCCTGCCAGTCGGGAATGGCGCTCGCCGGCCTCACCGCGCCCGAAATGCCGCCGCATGTCCGTGCTGCGGGGCTTGTCGGCTTTCTGGCAGGTGTGGATAGCCCCGATCAACTGCTGGTTTACTGAACCCTTCAGGGATTGGCGCAAACCGTGATCGCGTCGGGCGCGGGGCGTTTGCCGCTCGGCACGAAGCGCGCCAGATAACCGCCGGCATGCTGCTTGTCGTCGTACGACACCAGCTTGTACCCCACCGCCTCGAACTCGCAGACGAGCAGGCGGAACGGGGTGCCGTGCTGGGCAATCGGGCGGTCGCCGTCGACGACGATCACCTGCCCGCCCTTGCGCAGCGCCGGGCGCAGCCGCCACAGGAAGGCATAGGGCTCGCCGATCTCGTGATACATATGGACCATGAAGACGCGGTCGAAGCTGGCGGCGGGAAGCCGCGGGTCGTCGACCGCGCCGAGCTTGATCGAGACATTGTCGAGCCGCTCGCGCGCGACGCGGTCGGCGAGCCGTTCGATCACCTCGGGCATGATGTCCTGCGCCAGCACGCGGCCGCCGACGCCGACCCGCTGCGCGAGGCGCACCGTGTAATAGCCGTCGCCCGCGCCGATGTCGGCGACGGTCATGTCGGGGCGGACGTCGGCCGAATCCATGACATCCTCGGCCTCGTTGACCCGGTCGCGCGCTTCCTCGGTCGACCATTTGGTCGACACGGTCGGCGCGACGGGCCGGTCGGCGGGCGGGAATTCGCGCGAGGTTTCGAGGCGGTCGCTGCCCGAATCCCATGGGGCATCGCAGCCGCCGGCCAGCAGCAGGAGCGCGGCAAGAAGGGCCGCGCGCTGCATCAGTCGATGTCCTCGACGTCGACCTTTTCGCCGGTCACCTTCTGCGACAGCGCCGCCGCCATGAACGGGTCGAGCGCGCCGTCGAGCACGTCGCCGGGCGCGGTCGACGTCACTCCGGTGCGCAGATCCTTCACGAGCTGATAGGGCTGGAGGACATAGGAGCGAATCTGGTGGCCCCAGCCGATTTCGGTCTTCGCCTGATATTCGCCCGACGCCGCGGCCTCGCGCTTCTGCAACTCGGCCTCGTACATCCGTGCCTTCAGCATCCCCATCGCGGTCGCGCGGTTCTTGTGCTGCGAGCGGTCGTTCTGCGACGCGACGACGATGCCGGTCGGGATGTGCGTGATACGCACCGCCGAATCGGTGGTGTTGACGTGCTGGCCGCCCGCGCCCGAGGCACGATAGGTATCGATCTTGAGATCGCCTTCGTTGATCTCGATATCGATATTGTCGTCGATCACCGGATAGACCCACACCGACGAAAAGCTCGTGTGGCGGCGCGCCGAGCTGTCGTAGGGCGAGATGCGGACGAGGCGATGAACGCCGCTTTCGGTCTTCGCATAGCCATAGGCGTTTTCGCCCTTCACCAGCATCGTCGCCGATTTGATGCCCGCCTGTTCGCCCGCCTGATATTCGACCAGTTCGACCTTCAACCCGCGCTTCTCGGCCCAGCGGCTGTACATGCGCTGGAGCATTTCGGCCCAGTCCTGGCTTTCGGTGCCGCCGGCGCCGGCATGGACTTCGATATAGGCGTCGTTGGCGTCGGCCTCGCCCGCGAGCAACGCCTTGATCTTGTCTTCCTCGGCGCGCGCGGCGAGCGTCGCCAGCGACGCGACCGCCTCGTCGACCATCGCCTCGTCGCCTTCCATTTCGGCGAGCTCGATCAGCTCGGCGGTGTCGGCGCATTCGGTTTCGATCGCACGCGTCGCGGTGATCGCCTCGTCGAGGCGGCGGCGTTCGCGCATGACCTCTTGCGCGGCCTTGGCGTCGTTCCACAGCGTCGGGTCCTCGACCTTCGCGTTGAGTTCGTCGAGCCGCCGTACCGCGCGGTCCCAGTCGAGAAAGCGGCGCAGCAGCGCCAGCGCGGCGCCAATCTTGTCGATATGATCCTGCGCTTCGGCGCGCATGTCCTTGCTCCTGAAAATATTAGGGACCGGCCATAGTGGCTGGCGGGCCGCCGGAAAAGCCCCTGCCCGTACGTCAGATTCCGCGGGTCAGATGATGCCGCCGCGATCCTCCAGAAAATCGCTGTCGCTGCGCCGGCCATTGCCCTGCTGGACGGGAACGTCCTGCCGTTTGGGCGTCTTGACCGGCTTGATTTCTTCTTCGCGGATCGTCCGCCGCGGCTCGCTTTCGGGCTTGAACGCTTCCCAGATGATCGCCGCCTTGGGATCGCTGCCCGGCCAGCTGCCATAGACGCGGCGGCCCGACTGGCGGTCGATGCGCACCATGCGCACACCCTTCGGCGCGGTGAACGGCACCGGCTGGCGGTCGGCGAGCGATTCCTCGAAAAACTGCTTGAAGATCGGCGCGGCCATACTGCCGCCCTGCACATAGCCGCCCATGTTCCGCGGCTGGTCGAAGCCGATATAGACGCCCGCGACGACATCGGGCGTCCCGCCGACGAACCAGGCGTCCTTCGGTCCCGAGGTGGTGCCGGTCTTGCCGAACAGCGGCATGCCGAGGTCGCGCAGCCGCACCGCGGTGCCGCGCTGGACGACGCCCTCGAGCATATGGACGACCTGATAGGCGGTCATCGGATCCATGAGCTGCTTGCCCGACTTGGCGAAGCGCGGCATCGGCCGGCCGTCCCAATCCTTCTTGTTGCAGCCTTCGCACGGCTTCCACTTCGCCGGGAACACCACCTTGCCGCGGCGATCCTGCGCATAGTCGATCACACGCGGTTTCAGCTCGCGACCATGGTTCGCCAGCATGGCAAAGGCATTGGTCATCTTCTCGACCGTCGTCGATCCGGCGCCGAGCGCGGTCGAAAGATAGGGTTCGTGGGTGCCGATGCCCATCGTCTTGATCGTGTCGACGATCGGTTCCATCCCGACCTGGCTCGCGGTGCGCACCGTCATCAGGTTGCGCGACTGTTCGAGGCCCCAGCGCATCGTATGTTCGCCCGAACCGCCGCCGCCGCCGAAGTTGCGGAAGCATTTGTTGCCGAGGCTGGCGCCCTGATAGACGCAGAAGGGGCCATCGACGATCATCGTCGCGGGGGTCATGCCGTTGTCGAGCGCGGTCGCATAGACGAAGGGCTTGATCGTCGAGCCCGGCTGGCGTTCGGCCTGCGTCGCCCGGTTGAACGGCGACAGGCGCACATCGAAACCGCCCTGCATCGCATAGATACGCCCCGAATGCGGGCTTTCGGCCACGAAGCCACCCGACACTTCGGGAATGTTGCGGAGGGCATAGACGCCGTTTCCGGTCGCCTTGACCGCGATCAGGTCGCCAGGACGCATCGCCGAAAAAGCGCTGCCGCCGGTCTTGCGATAGCCGAGCGTCGCGGCGCTCGCGGGCAGGCGGCCGGTGTCGCCATTGGCGAAGCCGATCTGCGCCTCGCCGCCCGATTTAGACAGCACTGCGGCGATCCGCCAATTGTCGTAATCGATGCCGATGAAGCTCGACGCAAGGCGGCTCTGCCACTGGTCGTCGGCCTCGATCGTCGCGATCGGCCCCGACCAGCCCTTGCCGGCATCATAGCGCATCAAGCCGCGGCGCAGCGCATTCGCGGCCGCAGCCTGCATCTTGCCGTCATAGGCGGTGCGGACCCAGAGGCCGCCGGCATAGACGCTGTGCGGGCCGTCGGCCGCGGTTTCGCCGAATTCGGCGATGAGCTGGCGCCGCACCTCTTCCATATAATAGCCGCCGACCTGCGCGATCGCCGTGTTGCCGCTGTTGGTGAGGCCGAGCGGCATCGCCTGCGCCGCGTCGCGCTGCGCCGCAGTGATCCAGCCGTTGCGATACATTTCGCCGAGCACGAAATTGCGCCGTGCGATCGCCTTGTCGGCGTTGCGCGCGCGGCCATAGGTTTCGGGCGCCTTGGGCAGGATGGCGAGGAACGCCATTTCGTGGAGCTTGAGCTGGTCGACGTCCTTGTCGAAATAGGCGCGGCTCGCCGCCTGCACGCCGAAGCTCCGTCGCCCGAGCGGAATCTCGTTGAGATAGAGTTCGAGGATCTGCTCCTTGCTGAGCGCCCCCTCGATGCGGCGGGCAAGGATGACCTCGCGAATCTTGCGCGTGTAGCTGAGCTCGTTGGTCAGCAGCAGGTTCTTCGCGACCTGCTGGGTGATCGTCGAGGCGCCGACCGGGCGGCCGCCGTTGCTGAGGTTGGTCAGGATCGCGCTGGCGATACCCGGATAGTCGATGCCGCCATGTTCGAAGAAGGTACGGTCCTCGGCGGCGAGATAGGCGCGGACGAGGAGCTGCGGATATTCGCTATATTCGAGCTGGACGCGGCGTTCGCGGGCATAGGTGTGGACGGGCTTGCCCTCGGCATCGCGGACCATCGTCGGCAGCGGCGGCTCATAATCGCGAAGCTGGTCGACCGACGGCAGATTGCGCGCGAAAATCAGCCAGATCAGCAAGATGCCGAGCAAGCCGGCGAGCGCGAGATAGCCGAGCCAGCGAAACCAGCGCCGCATCCACATGTCGCGAAACCACCCGATGACGGCATTGCTGTCGCGGCGCAGGCGCAGGCGGAAATCGGGCGGACTGTCGGCGACCATATGGCCAGCCTCTATCGCCTGCTTCGCCGAAAGGGAAGCATGCTTGCGGCGATCGGCTATCCTAACTCGCGCAACACCCCTCTCAGCATCGCCGCGACATCGGCGAGCACGGCGTCGGACGCGACGCGCGTTTCTTCGTAGAGCATTTCGTCGGCGGCAAAGCCGAGTTCGACCGCGAGCCGCAGCCGCCGCCAGAGGGTTTCGGGATCGGCGCCCGGCAGGTGGCGGGCGCAGGCCTCGGCCAGCCGCGCGGTGACATAGCGGTGCGATTCGAGCCGGACATGGACGAGCCGCGGCGTCGCGTGCAGCGCGCGCAAGATCCACACGGCGCCCGGTTCGGCGCGGGTCACCGCGGCGTTTTCGGCCAGCAGGTCGCCGATATGGTCCGCCATCGCATCGAGGCCGCCACCGGCATGGCGCGCGATCCACGCTTCGAGCACCGCGTTCTGCCGCTCCATCAGCCGCCGCCCGAGCGTTTCGAGCACCGCATATTTGTCGCCGAAATAGCGATAGAGTGCGGGCGGGGTCAGCCCGGCGCGCGCCGCGATGAGGTTCGTCGATATCCGTTCGATCCCGACCTCGGCGAGCAGCTCGCCGGCGACGTCAAGCAACAGGTCATAGGTCTGGCGTGCGCGCTGCTGCTTCGGCGGCGTCTTCGCCGGCGCCTCGCTCATCGCGCTCGCCCACGGGCGCTGACCGGCCAGATATCGACCAGCGTGTCACCCGCGACGACATGGTAATCGTCGTAGAGGTTCACCGTCGGGTCGCAGTGCGGCACCGTCAGGCTGACCGGGTCGCCGGGCTGCATCGCGGTGCCGATGCCGGGCGCCACCAGCGCCGCATGCTCGTCGCCCATGAAGGCGAAGAAGGCGCTTTCGGGGGCGCCGCGCCGGACGACGGCGACGCCGCCATCGGTCGACAGCGACTTGAACCCCGCGTCGATCGTGACGAGCCCCGAATGATTCGCGCTGACGACGCGCGCGTCGACGCCAAGCGCGGTCTCGAACGGCGGCTCGCCATCCCCTGTCAGGTCGCAATCGAGATATTGCTTGTCCATGAAGACATAGGAGCCGGTCTGGAGTTCGGTGAGAATGCTGAGATCGAGGTCGATACGGTGGGTGCCGGTACCGCCGCCGGTGACGATTTCAGGCGCGAAACCGGCGTCGCCGAGCGCCGCGATCACCTCCTGCAGATAGGCGGTGCGCTCGACGATCGCCGCGCGGCGTTCGGCATAATTCTCGATATGCTGCTGCGACCCGCAATAATATTGCACGCCGCGATAACAGAGATTTGGCAGCGCGGCGATCGCCTGCGCCAGCGCCACCGCCGCCGCCGCCGACGCAACGCCAGTGCGCGCGATGCCGGGATCGATGTCGATGATCATATCGAGCGTCGCGCCGTTCGTGGCCAGCGCCGCGTCGATCCGCGCCGCGACGTCGGGATGGTCGACGACCGCCATCAGCCCCTCGGTCTGCCCCGCAAGCGTGGCCAGCCGGGCAATCGCGGCGGGCGCGGCGACCGGCGAGGTGATCAGTACGCCGGTCACCCCGCCGGCGGCGAGCACCTCGGCCTCGCCGATCTTCGCGCAGCAGACGCCGGCCGCACCGGCGCCAATCTGGCGCATCGCGATATCGACGCTCTTGTGCGTCTTGGCATGCGGGCGCAGCGCGACGCCATGCTGCGCCGCGAGCGCCGCCATCGCGGCGATATTACGGTCGAGCGCCTCGACATCGAGAACGAGCACCGGGGTATTGAGGTCGGCGCGGCTGCCCTGCCGGCCGATCAGATGGGCGTGGAGGTCGCGGTCGGTCGTCATGCGAACAGGCTTTCGAGATGCGGGTTGAGGAACTTGCCCGAGGGGTCGGCGGCGCGGCGGACGGCGCCGAAGCGGCCCGCCATCGGATAGAGCGCCGCGACATCGGCGCGGTTCAGCGTGTGGCGCTTCGCCCAGTGCGGGCGCCCGCCTGCACCGCGAAAGATTGCCTCAGCCTCGGCGAACAGCCGCTGCCAGGGCATTTTCGCATATTGGTGCATCGAGATCGCGGCGACCGGCCCGGCGTTCATCGGGCTCATCCAGATATCGTCGGCGGCGACGGTGCGATATTCGAACGGGAAGGTGACCGGCAGCCGTTTGCGGCGAATCCAGCCGACGACCTCGTCGAGCACCGCCAGCCCGGCGCCGCGCGGCATTTCATATTCCATCTCCTCGAACCGCAAGCTCCGGTCAGACGGGAAGATGTTGTGCGCAGGACCGCGGCGACGGCCGTCGAAGCGCGTCCGCATCATCGCGCGCTGGAGCCACGGGGTGAGGAAGGGAAAGCGCGCCGCGATGTCGAGGACGCGCCGGAAAGCCGTTTCGTCCATGTCGGTCGTGGTCGGCGGTGGCTCGCAGGGGTCGCAGGGGGTGAGCGTCTTCAGGATCACATCGTCGCTGTGCGGGAAGAACCAGAACTCGATGTGCCGCTCGGCCCCCGCCCATTCGTCATAGGCTTCGCGCACCTCGGCCCAGCGGCGCTTTTCGATCCGCTCGGCGAGGTGATAGGCAGGCACCACCGCAACGTCGATTTCGGTGGCAATGCCGAACAGGCCGAGCGACAGCCGCTGCGCCTCGAACAGGTCGGGATTGGCCGCGCGGTCGCACCAGCGCGCTTCGCCGTCGGCGCCGATGAGACGGAAGCCCTGCGCCATAGTCGATAGCGACCCGAGCGTGGCGCCCGTGCCGTGGGTGCCGGTCGCCATCGCGCCGGCGAGCGACTGCGGATTGACGTCGCCCTGATTGGCGAGCGACAGCCCCTCCTCCCACAGCGCCGCGGTCAGGCGCCTGATCGACCAGCCGGCGGGAACGCGGGCGCTCAGCCGGTCGGCAGCGATGCGGATTTGGCCCGGCAGTTCTTCCAGGCTGACAATCAGCTCGTCCGATTCGCAGAGCGGCATGAAACTGTGCCCCGCCCCCACCGCGCGCACCTTGCGCGCACTGCTGACCAGCGATGCGAGTTCATCGTCGCTTTGCGGACGCACCACCGCCGCGGGCGCGGAAACGCTGCCCGACCAGTTGCTCCAGCCCATGCGATCCTCCTCCGGTCCGTTTGGAGAGGCTGTCGGGCGGAACAAAGATAGTCAAGACTATATTTTATCGCTGATGTCGGGTTTCGGCCGGAAGCGGACGTTCCGCTCTACCCCATTCCCGCTCGCATCGAGCGAAGTCGAGATGCCCCTCGGCCAGGCGCAACCTTGATGGGTGTCTCGACTTCGCTCGACACGAACGGGAATAGAGGACGGTCAGGAAACCACCCCACCCAGACGTCAGCGCCCCAGCGACGCGATCTGGCGGGCGAAATGGATCTGCACCGCGTCGCGCACGCCGCGCGCGACCTTTTTCTGGCCCGCCGACGATGCCAGAAATTCGGAATCGTCCTTGTTCGAGATGAACCCCGTCTCGAACAGCACCGACGGCGTGTCGGGCGCCTTCAGCACCACGAAGGAGGCGAAGCGGTGCGCGGTCGAACGGAATTTGACGTCGTCCGCCGCCTCGCGCTGGAGCAGGCGGGCGAAGTCGGAGGCGACATTCATCGTCTCGCGCTGCGTCAGGTCGAGGAGGATCGACGACACGTCGCTGCTGTGTGCGCCGAGATCGACGCCGTTGATGATATTGGCCTTGTTCTCGCGCGCCGCGAGCCGCGCCGCTTCGCGGTCGGAGGCGACTTCGGACAAAGTATAGACCGACGCGCCGCGCGCTTCCTGATTCTCGGCAGCGTCGGCGTGGACCGAAATGAACAGATCGGCCTTCAGCCGCCGCGCAATGCCATAACGTTCTTCGAGCACCAGATAGCGGTCGTCGGACCGCGTCAGCGCGACGCGGACGCGCCCGCTGGCGATCAGATCGTCGCGGATCGCGCGGGCGAGCGCGAGCGTGATGTCCTTCTCGCGCTTGCCGCTGTGCGGGCTGATCGCGCCTGGATCGTGCCCGCCGTGCCCCGCATCGATGACGACGAGCGGCAGACGGCTGTTGTCGGGGCCCTGAATCGCGGGCAGCGGCAGCGCCGGCTTCGGCTGGCCGATCGGGACGGTAACGCTGTAGCGCTTTTCGGGCGGCTTGGCGCGGAACTGCGCGGGCGGTTGCAACTCGGTCCGCGGGCCGCGCGCCGCGCGCTCGAACTCGCTCGCCGACACCGGGCGGAGGCGAAAGGTCAGGCTGCGCCCGTCGGCGGCAAAGCGCGCCCCCGACACCACCGCCGGCTGCGCGAGGTCGAGCACGACGCGCGTGCCGGCCTCCTGCCGACCCTGCCGCACCGCGCGGACAAGACCCGCGCCGTCGCCGGCGCGGCCCGGCTGGGCGCCCGCGATATCGAGCGCGATGCGGTCGGGACCGGCGAGAATGAAGGTCGATGCACCGGCGACAAGATCGTCGAAACGCACCGTCACGTCCGAATCGCCGATCTCGACCGCACCGATCGTTCCCGCAAGCGCGCTCGCGGGGCTCAGCAGCATGGTCAGAAGGACAATCGCGACGCCCATGACACGGTTATGCCGCCGCGGGCGAGCTATGGTCCAGCGCTTATTAAACATAACGGGTCAGGCCCCCGGCCGCACAACAAGATGAAGCCTGCGTTAGCCAAGGCGCGTCAAACCGGCGTCAACCGGCAGGGTTAAGAGCCAATTCAGCATGTTCTGTCGCATGGGCATTATTGCAACAGTCGCCCGCGATCCCATCTTTGTCGGGTGGTGGTGGTTGCGGCGCGGTGATGCCGATGCTAGCACGGCCACCACGGTGCCCTTTCCGGTTCCGTCCGGCCTTTTGAGGGGAAAGGCGCCGATCCTGCGACCATGCGGGAACGCCGCAGCCCTGGTGCCGGACAGACGGGGAATGGCAACCTGCCGCCAGTTCACCCGGGTGACCGGTCGGTGAAACGACAGATTCGCTTCGCTGCCTGCTCATCCCGCTAACCAGGTTGATGCCGCATGAGGCTTGCCATGCCCTCTTCATATCCCGACGCGGGCGCTTTCGCCCCGGCCGTCGCCGGATTTGAAGACCGCATGCGCGTCCAGAACCGGACGCAGGCTCCTTTCGGCAATAACGTCTTTTTCCTTTTCACCCGTATCCGCCGTGGCCTTCCCTCGGGGAGGTTCGCGGGATTTTTTGATGGCGCGCTGAAGCGCGCTTGGAGTGTAACTAATGACCACGCGCATGTTGATCGACGCGCGGCACCGGGAAGAAACCCGGGTCGCCGTCACCAAGGGAAACCGCATCGAGGAGTTTGATTTCGAGTCCGCCGAGCACAAGCAGCTCAAGGGCAATATCTATCTGGCCAAGGTCACCCGTGTCGAACCGTCGCTGCAGGCGGCGTTCGTCGAATATGGCGGCAATCGCCACGGGTTCCTCGCGTTCAGCGAAATCCACCCCGATTATTACCAGATTCCGAAGGAAGACCGCGACGCGCTGCTGCGCGAAGAGGCCGAGCACGCCGCCGCCGCCGCGCAGCGCGCCGAGGAAGATCTCGACGAGCTCGAAGGCGACGTCGCCGACGTCGAATATCATGACGACGACAATGGCGACGCCCCCGCCCCCGAAACCATCGGCGAAGATAGCGACGGCGACGAGGATGAGGGCGCCGACAATGGCGACGGCGAGGAAGGCGAAGGCGAAGAGGGCGCCGAGGGCAAGGAAGGCCGTGGCGACCGCAAGCGCCGCGGGCGCGACGGACGCAAGGGCGGCCGGGGCCGCGGACGCGGCCGCCGCAACGACGATGAGGACGGCGAAAGCCGCATGTCGCTGCGCCGCCGCTACAAGATCCAGGACGTTATCCGCCGCCGTCAGGTGATGCTGGTCCAGGTCGTCAAGGAAGAACGCGGCAACAAGGGCGCCGCGCTCACCACCTATCTGTCGCTCGCTGGCCGTTATTGCGTGCTGATGCCGAACACGATGCACGGCGGCGGGATCAGTCGCAAGATTTCGAACGGCGCCGATCGTCGCAAGCTGAAGGCGATGATCGACGAGCTGGCGCTGCCGCCGACGATGGGCTGCATCGTCCGCACCGCGGGGATGAGCCGCACCAAGGTCGAGATCAAGCGCGACTTCGACTATCTCGCGCGCCTGTGGGACGAGATTCGCGAGAATACGCTGGGTTCGAGCGCGCCGGCGCTGATCCATTCGGACAGCGACCTCGTCAAGCGTGCGATCCGCGACATCTATCACAAGGATATCGAGGAAGTGCTCGTCGAGGGCGACGAGGGCTACAAGGCCGCGAAACAGTTCATGAAATTGCTGATGCCGAGCCATGCGCGGCGCGTGAAGCAATATGCCGATCCGGTCTCGCTCTATCAGCGCTACGGCGTCGAAGACCAGCTTGCGGGGATGCTCAACCCCGTCGTCCAGTTGAAATCGGGCGGCTATCTGGTGATCAACCCGACCGAGGCGCTGGTGTCGATCGACATCAACTCGGGCCGGTCGACGCGCGAACATAATATCGAGCAGACCGCGCTCAGCACCAACCTCGAGGCGGCGCACGAAATCGCCCGCCAGCTTCGCCTCCGCGACATGGCCGGGCTCGTCGTGATCGACTTCATCGACATGGATCATGGCTCGAACGTCCGCAAGGTCGAGCGCGCGATGAAGGATGCGCTGAAGAACGACCGCGCGCGCATCCAGGTCGGCCGCATCTCGGGCTTCGGCCTGATGGAGATGAGCCGCCAGCGCCTGCGCACCGGCGTGCTCGAAGCCTCGACGCGCCCCTGCCCGCATTGCGAAGGCACCGGCCTCGTCCGCACCGCCAGCTCGGCGGGCCTCAGCGCGCTGCGCCTGATCGAGGAAGAGGCCGCGCGCGGCAAGGGCAGCAAGATCACCCTGCGCGCCAGCCAGGAAGCGACCTTCTACCTCCTCAACGAAAAGCGCCGCGAACTGCGCGAGATCGAGGAACTTTACGGCGTCGATGTCGAAATCCTGCCCGACGGCGAGACCGAAGGCGCACGGATGGCGATCGAGGTCGGCGGCCCGCCGCCGGTCGCGCGCCGCAGCTTCGCCCCGATCGCCCCGATCGAGGAAGAGGAAGACGAAGAGTTCGTCGAAGAGGACGAGGAAGACGAAGCCGACGAGGAGCAGGCCGAGGCCCGCCCGGCGCGCCGCGAACGGCCGGAAGGCCAGGACGGCGACGAGGGCGACGGCCGCAAGCGCCGCCGCCGCCGCCGGCGTGGCCGTCGCGGCCGCCGCGACGACGAGGGCAGCGAAGCCGGTGAGCAAGGCGAGCAGGCTGACGAGGACGACGGCGAGACGCAGGACGACGCGGCCGACACCGATGCGCCGGCCGAGACCGAGGCAGAACCGGTCGCCGCCGAAGCCGAAGAGGCCGAGGCCAAGCCGCGCCGCCGCCGTGGCGGACGCGGACGCAAGCCCAAGGGCGACGAGACCGAGGCTGCCGAACCGGCCGCCGAAGCCGAGACGGCCGAGACGGTAGCCGAAATCGCCGAGCCGGTTGCCGAGGCGGCACCGGCGCCCGAGGAAAAGCCGAAGCGCAAGCGCGCACCGCGCAAGACCAAGGCCGAAACCGAGGCCGCCAAGGCTGCGGCTGAAGCCGAAGCCGCCGCCCCGGTTGCCGAGGTGACGGCGGAAGCCGCCCCCGAGGCGGAAGCCGAACCCGCCAAGCCCGCGCCGAAAAAGCGCGCCAGCCGCGCCAAGAAAGCAGTGGCCGCCGAGGCCGCACCCGAAGCGGCAGTGGAAGCGCCCGCGGCGCGCGAAGCCGAGCCGGTCGCCGCCAATGGCGACGAGCAAGGCGAAGGCAGCGACGGCGAACCGCGTCGCGGCTGGTGGCAACGCACCTTCGGCAACTGAGCATTAAAGAACGCCGATTTCCGTTCTAATATAGTCATCCCGGCGTAGGCCGGGATCTCGACCTGGCGTTTAACGCACCGTTGAGATCCCGGCCTGCGCCGGGATGACTTCATATTGTTGGCCTTGCGCCCGCGCCCGCCCGCCGCCAATAATAGCGGCATGGCTTCAGTCGAGGTTCAGGCGCGCGGCGCAAGACAGGCGGCGATGACCGCTTTCCCGCCGCCCCTCGCATATCGGGCGGACGCATGGCGTCCGCTTTTCCGTATCCTCCTGACCCTGCTCGCGATGTTCGCCGTCGCGATGCGCCCGGCGGCGGCGCAGTCGATCCTCCGCGACGCCGAGACCGAGGCGCTGTTTCAGGACATGATGGACCCGCTGCTGCTCGCCGCGGGATTGCAGCGCGGACAGGTGCGCGTCCACCTGCTCGGCGACCGCAGCATCAACGCCTTCGTCGCCGGCAGTCAGGACATCTATGTCTTCAGCGGCCTGATCGAAGCCGCCGACAGCGCCGAAGAGGTGCAGGGCGTGCTCGCGCACGAGCTCGGCCATGTGATGGGCGGCCACGCGATCCGGGTCAACGACGGCGCCAAAACGGCAACCGGCATCTCGCTCGTCAGCCTGTTGCTCGGCGCCGCCGCGATCGCCGCCGGCGGTGGCGAGGCGGGCATGGGAATCATGATGGCAGGGCAGCAGGCCGCGCTCGGCAAGTTCCTCGCCTTCACCCGCGTTCAGGAATCCACCGCCGATGCCGCCGGCGCGCAATATCTGTCGAAAGCCGGGATCAGCGGGCGCGGCAGCCTCGCCTTTTTCAAGAAGCTCCAGAACCTCGAGTTCCGCTACGGGGTCAAACAGGACGACGATCAGGCCTATGGCCGCACCCACCCGATGTCGGGCGACCGCATCCAGACGCTGCGCGAAGTCTATGTGATCGATCCCGCGTGGGAGAAGCCCGCGGACCCGCGGATCGAGGCGCGCTTCCAGCGGATCAAGGCGAAGCTTTCGGGCTATATCGCCGACCCCGACCGGACGCTGCGCAAATTCCCCGAAACCAACACCAGCATCCCGGCGCGCTATGCCCGCGCTTATGCCTGGCACAAGAGCGCCTATCCGCAAAAGGCGCTCGGCGAGGTCGAGGGCCTGCTCGCGACGAACCCCGAGGACCCCTATTTCCTCGAACTCGAAGGGCAGGTGCTGCTGGAATCGGGGCATCCCAAGGAAGCGATCCCGGCGCTGCGCAAGGCGGTCAAAAATTCGCGCTCGCAGCCGCTGATCAGCGCGACGCTCGGCCATGCGCTGATCGCGACCGAAGACCCCGCCAACTATGCCGAGGCCGAACAGGTGCTGCGGACCGCGGTCGCGCTCGACAACCAGAATCCCTTCGCCTGGTACCAGCTCGGCATCGTCTATGCGAACAAGGGCGATCAGGCGCGCGCCGCGCTCGCCTCGGCGGAACGCTATCAGCTTGAGGGTGGACAGGCGGCGCTTGCGCTGCGTAATGCCGAGACCGCGTTGCAGGGCCTGCCCGAGGGTTCGTCCGACTGGATTCGTGCACAGGATATTTCGCTGGTCGCTCGCGCCGAGGTGGAACGCGAGCGCAAACGGCGTTAGATTCGGGCAAGGAAGATAGGGAAAGCATCGCGAAACGCGATGCATAAGGGCGACAAGTGACTGACAAGAAGGATGATTATTACCAGCCGTGGCTGCGCGACCCGGCGCCGGGTGCCGCGCCGCACGGCGCGCCGCCCGAGCCCGACGCCGGCCTCGCAAAGCCGAAGGACGTGCCGCCGGTCGGCATCGACCTGACGCAATATCCGGCCCGCGAGCGTCCGGCGCGCGAGGCCGCGACCGCCGATCATCTGAAAGCCGGCGCCGCGAGCCTGTGGCAGGCGATCCGCACCGGCGCAGGCGCCTTTGCCGACTGGACGATCCGCGTCGGCGACCGCGCCGACATCCCGGCGCGCGTCGAGGCGATGGAAATCCCGCGCCGCTCGCGCGAACTGGCGGAGCGCAGCGGACGCGCCGCCGGGCGCACCGCCCGCGCGATCGGCAAGGGCTCGGCGCGCGCCGCGCGCGCGACGGCCGATACCAGCAGCCAAGCGTGGCAGAAGATGGCGCTCGGCGAAAAGGTCGCCAAAATGTCGAGCGACGCCGGGCGCGGACTCGGCGAGGTCGCGGGCAAGACCAAGGCCGGGATCGAGCAGGCCGCGAAGGCGGGCAGCGAAAGCCTCATCGGCAGCATCGGCGAAGCCGCGACCAAGCTCCGCCCCGCCCCGCGCGAAGAACCCGCGCCGCCGCCGTCGGGGCTCGAACAATTGCTCGCCCGCGAAGAAGCTGCGGCGCGTGCCGCCGAACCCGCGGCGCCGGCTGCCCCCGACCTGCCGCTGTTCGCCAGCGAACCGGCGCTGGCGCCCGCGCCGGCACTGGCGAAGGACGTCAAAAGCGCGGCCGCGGCGCCCGACGCCGACGACCGCACGCCGCATGTGCGGCCCGCCGCGAAACCGGCGGCCAGCAAGGCGATGGCGGCATCGAAATTGCCGCAAGTCAGGGGGACGGGAATGGATGGAGTGTCCGGGCGGACGGGACTTGTCGCGCTGGCGGGCATCGTCCTCCTCGCCTTCGCCTTCTGGCTCGGCGGCCGCTTCGGCGGCGGACTGGGCAAGAGCGAGGTCGAAACGATCGTTGCCGACTATATCAAGGCGAACCCGCAGATCATTCCCGAAGCGCTCGAAGCGCAGCGCGGCCGCGAAGTGGCCAAGGCGGTCGACGCGATCCGCCCGGCGCTCGAAAAGCCTTATGCCGGCGCATGGGCGGGCAATGCCAATGGCGACGTCACCCTCGTCGTGTTCACCGATTATGCCTGCGGTTTCTGCCGCGCGAGCGTGCCCGACGTCGACCGGCTGATCCGCGAGGACAAGAGGCTGAAGGTCGTCTTCCGCGAACTGCCGATCATCGCGCCGCAAAGCCGCGACGCGGCGCTGATGGCGCTCGCCGCGGCGCGGCAGGGCAAATATGACGCCTTCCACCACGCGATGTTCGCCAGCCCGTCGCTCGACAAGGCGGCGATCGCGGCGGCCGCCGAAAAGGTCGGCGTGGTCACCGACGGCAGCGCCGACGCGACCGCGAACGAGGCGCTGTTCCAGCGCGAACTCGACAGCAACCTCGCGATCGCAACGCAGCTCCAGCTCAACGCCACCCCGACATGGGTGGTCGGCGACCAGCTTTTCCAGGGCCAGGTCGGCTATGATGCGCTGCGGCAGGCGATCGCCAAGGCGCGCAAGGCGAAGAGCTGAACGCATGACATTAGACCCGGCGCAGCGATCGATCGCGCGGGGGCAGGCCGATCCCGAACTGCTGGAGGCCGCCCTCGCACTGTACGAGGGGCGGCTCCACGACGCCGAGCCGGTGCTGAAGGCGCGGTTGAAGCAGGACCCGTTCGACGTCGCCGCGATCCGAATGCTTGCCGAACTCGCGGGCCGGATCGAACGCTATCGCGACGCCGAAAATCTGCTCAGGCGGGCGCTCGAAATCGCTCCCGATTTCCTCGCCGCGCGCTCGAACCTTGCCACGGTGCTCCACCGCCAAGGCCGTTCGGCCGAAGCGGTCGCGGAGCTCGAGCATCTGCAACGCGTCGATCCGGGCAATCTCGGCAATGCCAATCTCAAGGCCGCGGCGCTGGGACGCGTCGGCGAATTCGACGAGGCGCTCGAACTTTATGAGCAGATCCTCGGCACCGTCGGCCGGCAGCCGAAAATCTGGATGTCCTACGCACATATGCTGAAGACGGTCGGGCGGCAGGCCGACGCGGTCGCCGCCTATCGCCGCGCGCTGGCGCTGGCGCCCGCGCTCGGCGAGGTCTGGTGGAGCCTCGCCAACCTCAAGACCGTCGCCTTCGACGATGCCGACGTCGCGGCGATGCTGGCCGCGCTCGCCCGCGACGATCTCGCCGCCGAGGACCGCTTCCATCTCCATTTCGCGCTCGGCAAGGCGCACGAGGACCGCAAGCAGGCCGAAGCGGCATTTCGCCACTATGCCGAGGGCAATGCGCTGCGAAAGGCGCTGATCGACTATGACGCCGACCAGACGCGCGCCGCAGTCGACCATGGCAAGGCGCTCTATTCCCCCGATTTCTTTGCGGCGCGCCGCGACTTCGGCGCCGAGGCGCCCGATCCGATCTTCATCGTCGGCATGCCGCGCGCCGGATCGACGCTGATCGAACAGATATTGGCGAGCCATTCACTGGTCGAAGGCACGATGGAGTTGCCCGACATTCCCAAGCTCGCGATGAAGGCGCGCAACGCCGGCGGGATCGCCAGGCTGTCGGCGGCCGACGCGCGCGCGCTGGGCGAGGAATATCTGCGCGACACGCAGGTCCAGCGCAAAAGCGGCAAGCCCTTCTATATCGACAAGCTGCCGAACAACTGGCTGCACATCGGCTTCATCCACCTGATCCTGCCGAATGCGAAGATCATCGACGCGCGCCGCCACCCGATGGATTGCTGTTTTTCGAACTTCAAACAGCATTTCGCGCGCGGTCAGGCGTTCAGTTACAGCCTGACCGACATGGGGCGCTATTATGCCGACTATGTCGATCTGGCGGGTCATTTCGACGCCGTGCTGCCCCGGCGCATCCACCGCGTCATCCACGAACGGCTGATCGAAGACCTCGAAGGCCAAGTGCGCGCGCTGCTCGCCTATCTGGACCTCCCCTTCGAGGAGGCGTGCCTGCAGTTCCATACCAACGCGCGTGCGGTGCGCACCGCGAGCTCGGAACAGGTGCGGCGGCCGATCAACAGCGACGGCGTCGGGCAATGGCGGGCGATGGAGCCCTGGCTCCAGCCTTTGAAAGATGCGCTGGGGC
Organism: Sphingopyxis macrogoltabida; assembly: GCF_001314325.1. Lineage (NCBI taxonomy): Bacteria > Pseudomonadati > Pseudomonadota > Alphaproteobacteria > Sphingomonadales > Sphingopyxidaceae > Sphingopyxis > Sphingopyxis macrogoltabida. The sequence goes on along the minus strand of NZ_CP009429.1, from coordinate 5,148,209 downwards.
CCGTCCTCGCGCACTATCCGGACGCGCCCTGACGCCTTTGCTTTCGTCAACGCAGGGTATCGGCACCGATTGTGGCAATTTTGTCATAGTTGCACCGGAAACCGCCCGCGCCCTCCGTCCGGACCTTCAGCGTCGATTGACGACGGCCCGAAATAGGTGAAACCTCGCCTCCGTCGCGACGCTGGACCATCGGCGCGCGGTCAACAGGGGGATATTATGTCGGTACGTTTTTCATGCCGCGCTTTGCTCTTGGCTTCGCTGTCCAGCAGCGTCCTGGCGTCCACGCCGCTGCTGGCGCAGGAGGCCGCCGATACCGGCAATGACGACGAAATCGTCGTCACCGCGCAGAAGCGCGAGGAAAATCTTCAGGATGTGCCGATCAGCATCCAGGCGCTCGGAACGCGCAAGCTCGACCAGCTCAACGTCGCCAATTTCCAGGACTTCTCGAAACTTCTGCCCAGCGTCTCCTTCCAGTCTAGCCAGCCGGGGGTCACCACCGTCTATATGCGCGGCGTCGCGAGCGGCGGCGACGGCAACCATTCGGGCTCGCTGCCCAGCGTCGGCGTCTATCTCGACGAACAGCCGGTAACGACGATCGGCGGCACGCTCGACGTCCATGTCTATGACATCGCGCGCATCGAATCGCTCGCGGGGCCGCAGGGCACGCTTTACGGCGCCTCGTCGCAGGCGGGGACGATCCGCATCATCACCAACAAGCCCGACACCTCGGGCTTCGAAGGCCGCGTCGACGGCGAACTCAACACGGTCAAGAGCGGCGGCATGGGCGGCCGGCTCGAGGGCATGATCAACGCGCCGATCAGCGAGATGGCGGCGGTGCGTATCGTCGGCTGGTACCAGAAGGACGCCGGCTATATCGACAATGTGCCCGGCACCCGCTCGTTCCTGCCGGATCCCGGCGGGATCACGGTGGACAACGACGATTTCGTCAAAAAGAATTTCAACGACGCCGAAATCTATGGCGGCCGCGCCGCGCTCAAGGTCGATCTCGACGACAACTGGACCGTGACGCCGACGGTTCTGTACCAGAAGCAGAAGAGCAACGGCACCTTCGCACAGGATCCGCGCGTCGGCGATTTGCAGACGCAGCGCTTCTATCCCGACAAGCGCACCGACAAGTTCATCCAGGCGGCGCTGACGATCGAGGGCAAGATCGGCAATTTCGATCTGACCTACGCGGGCGCCTATCTCGACCGCAAAGCGTATCAGATCAACGATTACACCGATTATTCGGAAGCCTATGACGCGCTTTATGCCGATTACGGCGGGCTAGCCGGCTATTTCTATATTCAGGATAATGCCGGCAACACCATCGACCCGCGCCAGTTCATCATCGGCACCGACCATTTCCGCAAGCTGAGCCAGGAACTGCGCATTTCGTCGCCGCAGGACGAACGTTTCCGCGTCGTCGCCGGGCTGTTCTACCAGCGCCAGAGCAACCGGATTTTCCAGGATTACAAGATTCCCGGCCTTGCCGACGACCTGTCGGTCAACGGCCGCCCCGGCACACTGTGGCTGACCCTGCAAAAGCGCGTCGATCGCGACTATGCCGCGTTCGGCGAGGCGAGCTTCGACATCACCCCGACGGTCACGCTGACCGGCGGCGGCCGCTATTACAAGTTCGACAACAGCCTGATCGGCTTCTTCGGTTTCGGCCGCAATCCCGGCAACGGTTTCGAGGATTCGCCGCCCAACGCCGCGGGCAGCAACCGGACGGGCGTGGCGCAATGCTACACCACGGCAGGCGAGCGCCTCTACGACCGCGACACCGACACCTATAGCAGTTCGCGCGAGCTGCTCCCGGCCGTCGTTCCCGGCGGGCCGTGCACCAACCTTGCCGACTATGTGGATGGCAAGCTGGTCCCCAAGCGGACGAAGGACACGGGCTTCACCCACCGGCTCAACCTGACGTGGAAGCCCAACGACGACCTGATGGTCTATGGCACCTGGTCGCGCGGTTTCCGCCCCGGCGGGATCAACCGCCGCTCGACGATCGCGCCCTATGCCGCCGACTTCCTGACCAATTACGAGATCGGCTTCAAATCGACGCTCGCCGACGGGCTGGTGCGGTTCAACGCCGCCATCTACCAGCAGGAATGGAAGCGGTTCCAGTTCTCCTTCCTCGGCGAAAACAGCTTCACCGAAATCCACAACGGACCGAATGCCCGCATTCGCGGCGTCGAGGCCGACGTCAATATCCGGCCGACCCAAGGCCTGACGATCACCGCTGCGGCCTCCTACACCGATGCCAAGACCAAGAATAATCTCTGCGACATCGACGATCCGACCTACCAATGCACCGATGCCGGCAACTCGATTGCCGCCCCGGCGGGAACGCGGCTGCCGGTGACGCCGAAATTCAACGGCAACGCAACGGTGCGCTATGCCTTCCCGGTCGGACCGGGCGAATTGCACCTGCAATCGGTGATCGCGCATCGCAGCTCGGCGACCCCCGACATCCGCGTCGCGACGGCGAATGCGCTCGGCCGGATCAAGGGGTCGACGACGGTCGACTTCGCGGTCGGCTTCGACTGGAGCATGTACAGCTTCGAGCTGTTCCTGCAGAACGCCTTCGACGAACGCGCCGAACTGGCGCGCTATTCGAACTGCGGCCAGTGCGACGGCAGGCCGCAGGTTCTGGTGAGCACGCCCCAGACCTTCGGGGCGCGGCTGGGCGCCAAGTTCTGATCGGGTGAGTTCCACCGTCACCAACAGCGAAAGGCCGGGCGAAAAGCTCGGCCTTTTGATGTGCGTTGCGCTGGTCATGGGCAACATGATCGGCTCGGGCGTCTTCCTGCTGCCCAGCTCGCTGGCACCGCTCGGCTGGAATGCCGCGCTCGGCTGGCTCGCAACCATCGGGGGCACGCTGTGCCTCGCGCTGGTCTTCGCACGCCTCGCGCGATATCTGCCGGGGGGCTGCGGTGCCTACACCTATGCGGCGGCGGCGTTCGGCCCCGCGACGGGTTTTGTCGTGGCCTGGAGCTTTTGGATCAGTTGCTGGGTGACCAACGCGACGCTGGCGGTCGCGGCCGTCCGCAACCTTGCGATCATCTATCCGTCGCTGAACGGCGGCGGGTCGGCAGCGGCGCTGCTCGCGATCGCCTTCGTGTGGTTCTTCACCTTCGTCAACCTGCTCGGCGTCCGCAAGGCGGGCGGGATGCAAGTCGTGACGCTGATCCTGAAACTGCTGCTGCTGTTCGGCGCGATCGCCATCGCGCTGTGGTGGCTGGCGGCGGGAGACAGCGCATTGCCGTCGATGCAGGGCACCGAGCCGGTCAGCCTGGCGGGCATCGGCCATGCCGCGACCTTCACATTGTTCGCACTATTGGGCTTTGAAAGCGCGCTGGCGGCTGGCGACCGGGTATCGGATCCCGAGCGTACCGTGCCGCGGGCGACGATGATCGGCATGGTCGCGACGGGCCTGCTCTATCTGCTCGCCTGCACCGCGGTCACGATGCTGCTCCCGTCGGACGTGGTCGCCGCATCGATCGCGCCCTTCCCCACTTTTTTCAGCCATTTCATCGGCCCCGAGGCAGGCACCGCCGCCGCCGTCCTGGCGGCCATCGCAGCGCTCGGCGCGCTCAACGGCTTTGTCCTGCTGGCCGGCGAACTGCCGCGCGACCTCGCGCACCGCGGCTTGGTCCCACACGCTTTCGGGACCGACAACCGGCACGGCGTCCCGCATTGGAGCCTGTTGCTCGCAGCGGTGCTCGCTACACTCATCGTCTATGCCAATTATAGCCGCGGCCTCGCCGAACTGTTCAATTTCATGATGCTGGTGACGACCTCGACGACGATCATCTTCTACCTGATCGGCGCGCTGGCGGCGCTGAAATTCCGGAACGAAGGGCGTTTCCACATGTCGCCGGCGTTCGTTCTGCTGACGCTGGCGGGGATAATCTATGTCTGCTGGGCCTTTTACGGCGCGGGACTGGAGCCGACGCTGTACAGTCTGGCGATGACCGTCGCAGGACTTCCCATCTATCTCGCAATGCAGCGCGGACACCGCGCCGCCGGCTGAAAACCTCCCGCCACATGATCCGGCGATTGCAGGTGCCGAGTCCCCCGATCATCCGGGCCGCCCCCGCGACACCCCAACCGACCGGTTTGGATCAGACGCGCCATTTGGGCGCGAAGAGGCCCCGGTCGCGTAGGATCACCGTCGCCGCATTATGCCCCGGCGCGCCGGTCACGCCGCCGCCGGGGTGAGTGCCCGCGCCGCACATATAGAGGCCCTTCACCGGCCCGCGATAGCCGCCGTTGCCAAGCACGGGGCGCGCCGCCCAAAGCTGGTCGAGGCTCATATTGCCGTGCATGATGTCGCCGCCGACGAGGCCGAACTTGCGTTCGAGACCTTTGGGCGACAGGCGCGTCTGGCCGACGATGCTGGCGCGGAAGCCCGGCGCATGTTTTTCGACGGTATCGATGATCGCATCGGCCGCCGCCTCTTCCTCATTGTCCCAGTCGCGTCCGCCCGGCAGTTCGGGCGCGAACTGCTGGCAGAAGAGGCTGGCGACATGGCAACCCTCAGGCGCGAGGCTGTCGTCGACGGTCGAGGGGATCAGCATCTCGACGATCGGCGCCTTCGACCAGCCGTACTGCTTTGCGTCGAGGAAGGCGCGGTCCATATAGTCGAGCGTCGGCGCGAGGATGATCCCCGACTGGTGATGCTCGCCGGGTTCGGGAAGGCAAGTGAACTTCGGCAGTTCCGACAGCGCAACGTTCATGCGGAAGGTGCCGCTGCCCGCCTTGAAGCCCTTGATCCGGCGTTCGAAACCGGCGGGCAGGTCGCTCGCGTCCATCATCCGTTCGTAGAGCAGTTTCGGCCCGACGTTGGCGATCACCCGCGCCGCTGCGATTTCCTCGCCGCCAACCAGTTTGACCCCGACCGCCTTGCCGCCGTCGACGAGCACCTTGGCGACCGGGCTTTCGAGGCTGATCTCGACCCCCATATCGCGGCAGACCTTCGCCATGATTTCGGTGATCTTGCCCATGCCGCCGACGCTGTGACCCCACGCGCCCTTTTTGCCGTTCACTTCGCCGAAGACGTGGTGGAGCAGGACATAGGCGCTGCCCGGGGTGTCGGGGCTGGCGTAATTGCCGACGACGGCGTCGAAACCGAAGGCCGCCTTGACCGCTTCGCTCTCGAACCAGCTATCGAGCATCGTCCGCGCCGATTTGGTGAACAGGTCGAGCACGTCGCGCTGCTGTTCGAGGCTGAGCGTCGCGAAGCGCCGCCCCTGCCGCGCGCCGTCGAGAAGCGTACGGAGACCCTCGCCGACGTTGGGCGGAACGCGGAGCGCGAGGTCGCGGAGCAGTTCGGCGACATTTTCGAGCGCGTCATAATATTGCGGCAGCACCTCGGCGTCGCGGGCCGAGAATTTGCGGAACTCGGCCTGCGTCCGTTCGAGCCCGCCGCCGAGTTTCAGATAGCCGCCATCCTCCTGCGGCAGGAAGTTGCTGATCGGGCGCTCGATGACGCGATAGCCGTGATCGGCGAGCTTCATGTCGGCGATCACCTTCGGCTGGAGCAGGCTGACCGTGTAGCTGGCGACCGAATTGCGGAAGCCCGGCGCGAATTCCTCGGTCACCGCAGCGCCGCCGACGACGTCGCGCGCCTCGACGATGCGCACCTTCAGCCCCGCCCTGGCGAGATAGAAGGCACAGACGAGGCCGTTGTGGCCGGCGCCGATAATCAGGGCGTCATAGGCTTTGGTCATTGGAAGTCTTTCGCAAGCGGGGATTGAACATGCTGGCGGCCGAAGCCGAGACCGAGAATACGGCCCGGAATACGGCGCAGCAGCGGGATGGCATCGAGCAGGCGGACCGCGAACGGCACGCGGGTGATTTCGCCGCGCAGCATCGGCTCGATCACACGCTGGTGCGCGAAACGCTGGATCGCCTGCATCCGCGTCGTCGGCGTCCAGCGGCGGTCCTGCACCTTGGCGAGCAGCGGATCGGGGTCGGCACCGGCGGCAAGCGGCGCGGCGAGGATATTCGCCGCCGCGACCGCATCCTGCACCGCAAGGTTGATGCCGACGCCCCCGACCGGCGACATCGCATGCGCGGCGTCGCCGATCGCGAGCAGGCCCGGGCGCGACCAGCGGGTGAGCCGGTCGAGCGCGACCGAGAGCAGCTTGACGTCATCGAAGCTCCGAATCGCGTCAATCCCGGCGGCAAGACCCGGCGCGATCGCGACGATCCGGTCGCGAAAGGCCGCGATCCCCGCCGCCTCGATCGGCGCAAAACCGCCTTTCTCGATGATCTGCGCGCATTGCCAATAATCGCCGCGCGGGATCGCAACCACCATCCCGCCCTTGTCGATCGTGCCGAGCGCGACTTCGGACATGTCCATGCCCGCGGGCACCGGGATGCGGAACCAGAGCACATCCATCGGCGCGCCAAGGTCCTCGAGCGGCAGTTCGGCGGCATCGCGCAGCACCGAACGGCGGCCGTCCGCGGCGATGACCAGCCGCGCGGCCAGCGCTTCGCCGCTCGCCAGCGTCACCCCGCTGACGCGGTTCGCCGCGTCATAGGTCAGCCCGGTCGCCTCGGTCGACATGCGGAGATCGAAGGTCGGGTAGCGTTTTCCCTGCCCCGCGATGAAATCGAGCAGATCCCATTGCGGCATCATCGCCACGAAGCGCGCCGCGACGGGAAGGTGCTTCATCGTCGCGATGGTGTACCGCCCTCCGAGCAGGTTGAGCGTCATCGTGTCGATCGCGGCGTGCGGCTCTTTCAGCAGCTCTTCGAGCAGCCCGATCTCGTTGAACAGTTCGAGGGTCGAGGGATGCACCGTGTCGCCGCGGAAGTCGCGGAGGAAATCGGCATGCTTTTCGAGTAGCGTCACGCGCACCCCGGCGCGCGCGAGGAGCAGGCCCGCAACCATGCCGGCGGGTCCGCCGCCGACGATGATGACTGGAGGCATATCGACCACCTCTATTCTTCGTTCGTGTCGAGCGAAGTCGAGACACCGTGAGACCGTGCGCTCACGATGGGCATCTCGACTTCGCTCGATGCGAACGGGAAAAAGGCGGCGTTCAAGCGCGGCTCCACCCCGCTGGCGGCGCGTACTCCAGCCGCGCCTCGGGAATGATATCGCGCATCCGCGAACAGAAATGCTTGAGGCACACTTCCTTGTCGCTGAGCGGCCCCATGGTGAAGCTCTTCGACTGCATTCCCTGCTGGACGCGGGTAATCAGCTCGGTGTCCTCGGCATTGACCTGCCGGTTGATCCGCCAGTTGAGGTAGCGCGCGGCGCGCATCTCGCGGCGCTCGTCGGGCAGCACATAGGAAATTTCGCGGATCAGGCAGGTCGTCGGCCCGGTCGGCAGCCACTGCATGAAGTCGACCTGATCGGGATAGATATCGAAGGCGACGTTCGGCCACAGCTTGAAATAGAGCCAGTGGCGCTGCCGGTCGGCGGGCAGGTGCGGCACCGGCGGCAACAGCCGCTGGTACATGCGCTCGGACCAGTTGACCGACGGGCGGTCGATCAGATCGCCCCACATGCGGTCGACGCGGTCCTCGGCCTCGACGCCATAGCTTTTGCCGAACAGCCGCGTCAGCCCGGGATGCGCGACGGGGATGTGGAGCCCGTCCGAATAATTGTCGCCGACATTCTTCCAGTTGACCTCGCGCGGGCGCAGCGTGACGCGGCCCAATGCGCCGAGCTCCTCGAAGCGATAGGGTTCGACCATCGCTTCATAAGGCGCCATCATCTCGGCGACCGACGGGCCACCGTCATCCTCAAGCCGCACGAACCAGAAGCCGCGCCATTGTTCGAGCCCGACGGGAACGAGCCCCGCTTTGCCCTTGTCGAGCGTCGGGTAGCTCGCCGAATCGGGCACTCCGGTCAGCCGGCCGTCGAGTTCGTAGGTCCAGGCGTGATAGGGGCAGACGAGCTTCTTCGCGCAGCCGGCGGCTCCGTCGACGAGCCGCGAGCCGCGGTGGCGGCAGACATTGGTGAAGGCGCGCACCGCCCGATCGGTGCCGCGCACCAGAATGACGCTTTCGCCGCAATAGTCGATGCTGTGCCAGTCGCCGACGTTCGGGATATCGCTGTCGTGACAGACGACCTGCCAGCTCGGGCGGAAGATCCGTTCCATTTCGACTGCGTAAAAGTCGGGATCGCTGTATGTCCACGCGGGGAGCGACCAGCCGTCTTGCGGGTCGAAATTCGGTGCATGAAGGGGTGCAGTTGCCATGAGTCCGTCCTTGTTGTACGTACGTATAACAATATGACTGCCATTCGCCAAGCCTTTACGCGCGAAAGCGCCGACGCCCGCCGCGCCGACCTGATCGAGGCGACGGCGGCGTGCCTGGCCGAGCATGGCATCGCAGGGACGAATGTCCGCGCCATCTGCGCGAAGGCCGGCGTTTCGCCGGGGCTGCTGCGCCATTATTTCGGCGGCATCGACGACCTCGTCGCCGCGACCTATCAAGCCACGAGCGACCGGATGGACGCAATTTTCATGGACGCGGTCGCGGACGCGGGCGGCGATCCGCGCGCGCGCCTCTCTGCCTATCTCACCGCCAGCTTCCGCCCGCCGGTGACCGATCCCGAACTGCTCGGCGCTTGGACCGCCTTTTGGGCGCTGGCTCGCAGCGATGCGCGCATGGCAGCAATCCACACCGCAAGTTACGCGGGCTATCGCGAGCGGCTGGGCGAGCTGCTCACCGCGTGCGGCGCGACCGATCCGGGACGGCTCGCGATCATGCTGACCGCGATGGTCGACGGGCTGTGGCTCGAACTGTCGCTCGACGCCGCCAGCTTCGGGGCGGAAGCGGCGGCGGCGATGGTCGAAAAGGCGGTGGCGGCGCTGCTCGACTAGCCACGCCGCCGCCGGGAACAGATCGTCAGAAGCTGCCCTTCACCGGGCGCACGATGATCTCGCTGACGTCGACGTCATCGGGCTGCTCGACCGCGAAGCGGATCGCGCGCGCGATCGCGTCAGGGGTGATCGCGACGCTGCGGAATTCGGCCATCACGGCGGCGCTGCCCGCATCGGTGATGTCATGGCCAAGTTCCGATTCGACGACGCCGGGCGAGATGATCGTCGCGCGCACGTCGCGATGCTCCTGCCGGATGCCGTCGGTGATCGCCCAGACCGCGAACTTGGTCGCGCAATAGACCGCGCCGGTCGGCACGACATAATGCGCGCCGAGCGACGCGACATTGACGAAATGGCCCGAACCCTGCGCCGTAAAGCCGGGAAGCGCCGCCGCGATGCCGTTGAGGACGCCGCGGATATTGACGTCGATCATCGCGTCCCAATTCTGCGTTTCGAGCGCGGCCAGCGGCGACAGCGGCATGATCCCGGCATTGTTGACGAGCACATCGACGCGGCCGAAACGCGCGACGGCGTGCTCGACGAACGCCTGCATGTCGTCGCGGCTGGTGACATCGAGCGCGCGATATTCGGCAGTGCCGCCCGCCGCGACGATTTCGGCGGCAAGCGCCTCGAGCCGGTCGGTGCGCCGGGCGCCGAGCAGCAGCTTCGCGCCGGCCGCGGCCAGTTCGCGCGCCGTCGCGGCGCCGATGCCGCTGCTCGCGCCGGTGATCAGGATGACTTTGTCGGTGATGTTCATGATCGTCTCCATCGGGGGCGGACAGCCCAGCGCCGTCCGGTGACCGGCTTTTGCACCTGCCCGGACGGAAGGCGGTAGAACGCGCCTCCACAATGATTATACGATCCTCCGAAGAGCGGACTTTACGCTTGCGGGAGCGTCACGGCACTGCAAGACCGGCATCATGACGATACTAACAGAAATGCGTTCGATACTGCGCCGCCATCGCCCTACCGACGGGATCCACCCGTGCGCGCTGCCGCGCGTGTCGCTTGTCCGTAGCTCCGAACCGAGCCACCCGATGCCGGTCGTTTACGAACCGTCGCTGTGCCTCGCGGTCAGCGGCCGCAAGCGCGTGCTGCTGGGCGATGCCAGTTTCATCTATGACAGCGCGCAGTTTCTGGTCGTGTCGGTCGACCTGCCGGTGAGCGGCATGGTCGTCGATGCGAGCGTCGACGATCCCTATCTGTGCCTGAAGCTCGACCTCGATGTCGCGGTGCTCGGCGAACTGCTGCTCGCGCACGATGCGCGGGTGCCGCGCAGCGACCATGCCCCGTCGATCGCGGTCGGCGACACCGACGCGGGCCTCCTCGACGCGGCGCTCCGCCTGCTCCGCCTGCTCGATGCGCCGGACGACATTGCCGCGCTGGCGCCGCTCGCCGAGCGCGAGATATTATACCGGCTGCTCACCGGGCCGCAGGGCGCGATGCTCCGCCACATTGCGACCGCCGACACCCGGCTGCACCAGGTCAGCCGCGCGGTGACGTGGATCAAGGACCATTATGCCGGCACGCTCAGTATCGACCACCTGGCGGGGCTCGCGGGCATGAGCCCGTCGTCCTTTCACGAGCATTTCAAGAAGGTAACGCGCTTCAGCCCGCTGCAATATCGCACCCGACTGCGCCTGCTCGAGGCGCGACGGCTGATGGTGTCGGACGCCATGGACGCCGCGAGCGCAGGTTTCCAGGTCGGCTATGACAGCCCCTCACAGTTCAACCGCGACTACAGCCGCGCCTTCGGCCTGCCGCCGCTGCGCGACGCTGCACGGCTCCGCGCAGCGCCGGAGTTCGGCTTGTCGGCGTAGCGGCGCCCCCTGCTATTTCGACAGATCGCGCAGCAGGCTGTCCCAATGCGCGAGCGCCGGGGCGATCGCATCGACCGGCACGCGTTCGTCGAGGCCGTGGGCGTAGCTGTCGGTCGCCTTCGAGAAGAGGCCCGCGACGCCGTAGCTTGGCACGCCCTGCATGCGGAAATGATAGCTGTCGGTCGCGCCCGCGCTCATCGACGGGATGATCGGCAGGCCGGGCGCGCGGGCATGCACCGCCTTCGTCACCGCCGCCATGACGTCGGGACGCAGCGGCGACGCGTCGCTGGCGCTCGCCTCGGGATCGGGGTTCACCTTGACCGCCGGGTCGGCGATGACCTTTTCGAGCTCGGCGCGCACCGCTTCGACCGGCACGCCGGGGAAGATGCGGCAGTTGATGTTCGCCGTCGCACGCTGCGGCAGCGCATTTTCGGCATGGCCGCCCTTGACCAGCGTGGGCACGCAGGTGGTGCCGATCTGCCCGATATATTCGGGGTCGGCGCGGATCGCCGCGATCGCTTTCGCATCGGCCGGATTGGCGGCAAAGGCTTTCAGTGCCGCGCCGATGTCGCCGCCGACCTGATCGGCGACGATCGGCATGCCGACCTTGGTCAGCTCATTCTGCTGCGGCGTGAAGCGATAGGCGCCGACCTTGGCGAGCGCGGTCGAAAGCTGGACGATCGCATTGGTGTCGGAGGGCCGCGAGCTGTGGCCGCCGGGGTTTGTCACTTCGAGCGTGAAGTCGGCATAGGTCTTCTCACCCGCCTGCAGCCCGTAATATTGGGGCTTGCCGTCCTCGCCGATCAGCCCGCCGCCGCCGTCGCCATTGAGCGCGAATTCGGCGCCCCTGTATTTGGCGGCGAGCGCGCGCGTCGTCGTCATCGAGGTTTCCTCGTCGCCCGACAGCAGCAGGATGATACTGCGCTTCGGCTTGAAGCCATCCTGCTTCAATTGCGCCATCGTCGCGACCATCATCGAGACGTCGAACTTGTTGTCCTCCGACCCGCGGCCGAAGATATAGCCCTTCTCCTCGACCGGCACGAACGGATCGCGCGCCCAGTCCTTGGGGTCGGCTTCGACGACGTCCATATGGCCGAGCAGCACGATCGGCTTGCCCTTGCCCGTGCCCTGAAGCGTCGCAGCGAAGGTCGCCGTCTCGCCCATCGGAGTGATCACGATATCGCTGTCGGCGTAGCCCGCCGCCTTCAGCACCCCGGCGTAATAGGCCGCCAGCTCAGGCACCTTGCCGCGGCCCTCGACGGTCGGGATCGCGATGCTGTCCTTCAATATCTTTTTCGCCGTTTCGGTTTCGGCGGGCTTGGCGTGGACGGGCGCGGCGGCCAGCAGGGCGGCGGCGAGGGCGATGGAGGCAGGAAGGTTGCGCATGGCAACGGGTTATGCCGCCTCCGCGCCGCTTCGCAAGAGGGGATCGGCGCTCGGCGTTCAGGCAGGCAGCGTCAGCGCGAGCGCGCGGCCCGCGAGACGGGCGGTGGCGAGGAGCCGGGGCAGGTCGTGCCCGCTGCGCGCCTTTGCCGAAAGCCCCGACATCGCCGTGCTGACGAAATCGGCGACTTCACCCGCAGCGTCCGGATGGCGGGCGGCGACATAGTCGCGGATGAATGTTTCGGCCCCCTCGTTCAGCGCGCGGGCGGCTTCGCGCGCGCCCTCGTCGTTGCAACGCGTGCCTTCGAGCACGAGGCAGCCGCCCGCCGCCGGATCGGATGCATAGCGGCGCGCAGCCTCCTCGAGCAGCGCCGCAAGCGCGTCGACAACCGGGACATCGGGGCGCAGGATGTCGGCGAGCGGGATTGCCTCGGTGGCGGTCCAGTGATCGAGCACGCGCGCATAGAGGCCGGCCTTGCTGCCGAAGGCGGCATAGAAGCTCGGCGGATTGATCCCCAGCGCATCGGTGACGTCGGCGACGCTGACGGCGTCATAGCCGCGTTCGTGAAAAAGCTGCTGCGCCGTCACGACCGCCGCGTCGGGATCGAAGCGGCGCGGGCGTCCGCGGGCACGGGATTTATTTGTAGTTACCATTACAAAATACCTTGACGAGAGCCTTTCCAGTTTTATGTAGTCATCCCTACATTAATAAGCAAGGAATCTCCCCATGACCGATTTCCAAGGAAAATCCGTTCTGGTCCTCGGCGGCAGCCGCGGCATCGGTGCGGCCATCGTCCGCCGCTTCGCATCCGACGGCGCCAAGGTCGTCTTTACCTATAACGGGTCGCGCGAGGCGGCAGAGCAGCTCGCGGCCGAAACCGGCAGCAGCGCGGTGCCGACCGACAGCAGCGATCGCGACGCGGTTATCGCGCGCGTGCGCGACAGCGGGCCGCTCGACATACTGGTCGTCAATGCAGGCTTCGCGCTGTTCGGCGACGCGCTCGACCTCGATCCCGACGAGGTCGACCGGCTGATCCGCGTCAATGTGACCGCCCCCTATCATGCGTCGGTCGAGGCGGCGCGGCAGATGCCCGAGGGCGGGCGGATCATCGTCATCGGATCGGTCAACGGCGACCGCATGCCGCTCCCCGGCATGGCGTCCTATGCGCTGAGCAAATCGGCGCTGCAGGGCATGGCGCGCGGGCTGGCGCGCGATTTCGGGCCGCGCGGGATCACCATCAACATCGTCCAGCCGGGACCCATCGATACCGATGCGAATCCCGAGGACGGCCCGATGCGCGACCTGATGCACAGCTTCATGGCGATCAAGCGCCATGGCCGTCCCGAGGAAGTCGCCGGCATGGTCGCCTGGCTCGCGGGCCCCGAAGCGGGCTTTGTCACCGGCGCGATGCACACGATCGACGGCGCGTTCGGGGCGTGACGCCTCAGGCGGCGGAGGGCAGGCCGGCGTTCGTTCGCTTGCCCTTCGGCGCCGGCGTCTTCGGCTTGTAGCGGCAGAGATCGTCGACGGGACAGCGCCAGCATTCGGGGGTGCGCGCCTTGCAGATATAACGGCCGTGCAGGATCAGCCAGTGGTGCGCGCCGACGCGGAACGGCGCGGGGGTTTCCTTCTCGAGCTTCTTTTCGACCGCGAGCACCGTCTTGCCCGGCGCCAGGCCGGTGCGGTTGCCGACGCGGAAGATATGCGTGTCGACCGCGAAGGTCTCGGCCCCGAAGGCGCAGTTCATCACGACATTGGCGGTCTTGCGCCCGACGCCGGGAAGCTCGACGAGCGTGTCGCGGTCGGCGGGCACCTCGCCCCCGAAATCGCGGACGAGGATTTCGCTCAATGCGATGACGTTCTTGGCCTTGGCGTTGAACAGCCCGATCGTCTTGATGTGCTGTTTGAGGCCCTCTTCGCCAAGGTCGACCATTTGCTGCGGCGTCTTCACCGCCTCGAACAGCAGCCTTGTCGCCTTGTTCACCCCGACGTCGGTCGCCTGCGCCGACAGCACCACCGCGACGAGCAATTGATAGGTGTTGCCGAACTGCAGCTCGGTCTCGGGGCTCGGATTGAGCTCGGCAAGCCGGCGGTAGAATTCGAAGATGTCGGCCTTTTTCATGGCGCGGGGGTCGCCGCCCCGGCCGGATGTGCAGCTTTCCAGTCCATTCCGGCGCGCACCCGGCGCTCGACCGACGGATGCGAATAAAAGAGAAATTCCTCGACCGCGTTCGGGCGCGGGTTGCGATATTCGGCGGTCTTGACGAGCGCGCTAGCCAGCGCGTCGGGCAGGTTCACCGTCTTCAGCGAATAGGCATCGGCCGAACTCTCGTCGAGGCGCGACAGCGTATTTTGTACCGGTTGCGCGAGGAAGGCGAAGAGCGAGAGGATGAACATCATCACCGGAAAACCGCGCGGGTCGCCGATCGCCGCATCGCTACCGAACGCGCGCGCGATGCGCGGGAACAGCCGGTCGGCAAGGAAGAAGAGCAGGATCGCGAGCAGCGAGAAAACGATCACGATGATCCAGATGTGCCCGAGCACATAATGGCCGATCTCGTGCCCCGTCACCGCCCGCACCTCGTCGAGCGACGCGCCCTTTATCGCGACGTCCGAAATCGCGATGCGCGCCGAATGCCCGATGCCCGAGACATTGGCGGTGAAATTGTTCGACTGGCGCGAGCCGTCGAACATATAGATGCGATCGGGCTCGATCCCGGCGTCCTTCGCCTGCACGACAAGCGCGTCGCGCACCGGCCCCGCGGGCACCGGCTTGTAATCGTTGAACAGCGGCTCGATCACGATCGGCGACAGGAGCAGCATCGCCGAAATGGCGAAAGCGGCGAGACCGCCCGACCAGATCCACCAGCGTTTTCCGGCGCGGCGGATCAGCGCATATATGCCGAGGAAGAACAGCCCCCCGAACAGCGCGGCGATCGCGATGCCGATCGCCCCTTGCCCCAGATAATCGCCGAGCGGCTGGCTGGTCCGGCCATAGGCGGTTTCGCGCCACCAGCCCGTGTAGATATCCCACGGCAGCGTGACGAGCGCCGAAAGCAGCATGAAGGCTGCGCAGAGCAGGAAGGTGCGCATTGCCCAGCCGCGCTTTGCGAGCCGCGCGTCGAGCCGGTCGAGGACGCGCAGGCGCACGAAGATCAGGGTGACGAGCCCGGCGACGACGACGCCCCAAAAGCTCAGCCATTCGCTGCCGACGGTGTAGGATGCGGCCTTGGCGAGCGCTTCGGGCCCGAGCCCGTCGATATAGGCCTTGGTCGCGGCGGCGGGGTCGAAACTCATGGCAGTCCTCCAACTGTATTGTTTTTATAATACACGGGGAGAGTGTGCAGGCAAGCGGGCAGTCAGAGTCCCAGCACTTCGGGCATCGTGTAGCGTCCCGGCGGCTGGTGGATCAGCCACAGCGCCGCGCGCACCGCCCCGCGCGCGAAGATCATCCGGTTTTCGGCGCGGTGCGACAAGGTGATCATTTCCTCGGAGCCCGCGAAAATCACGTCATGGTCGCCCGCGACGGTGCCGCCGCGCAGGCTCGCGAAGCCGATCTTGCCATGCCCGCGCGCGCCGGTGAGGCCGTCACGTCCGCGTTCGGAGCAGGTGTCGAGGCTGATCCCGCGCCCCTCGGCCGCTGCCTGCCCGAGCAGCAATGCGGTGCCGCTCGGCGCATCGACCTTCATCCGGTGATGCATTTCGAGCACTTCGATATCCCAGTCGGCACCGAGCCGCGCCGCCGCCTCGCGCACCAGATGCGCGAGCAGCGTGACGCCGAGCGAGGTGTTGCCCGTCTGGAGCACCGCGACATCCTTTGCCGCCTCGTCGATCAGCCAGTGATGGCGCTCCTCGAGTCCGGTGGTGCCGATGACGATCGGCGTCTTCGCGGCGACGCAGGCATCGAGCGTCGCTTCAAGCGCTGCGGGCGACGAGAAATCGACGAGCACCCCGGCGTCGGCAGCGAGCGCCGCGACGTCGCCGCCCTTGTCGATCCCGAGCCGCTGCTGCCCCGCTTCGGCGATCGCGGCGGCGAGCGCGACGCCCATCCGGCCTTCGCTGCCGATAATGCCGATGCTGGTCATGATGCGTCCCCTCTTCTGCCCGCTCCCCTTAGCCGTTGCTGCGCTGCGAAGTCGAGCCACGTTGCGCCGCGCCAAACCACTCTCGACTTCGCGCAGGGCGGGCGGATAGGGTGACGCGATGAAGGACATCCACAATATCGTCATCCTGACCGGCGCCGGCGTGTCGGCCGAAAGCGGCATCGACACCTTCCGCGACGGCGGCGGCCTATGGGAGCAGCACCGCGTCGAGGATGTCGCGACGCCCGAGGCGTTCGCGCGCGACCCGGCGCTGGTCCAGCGCTTCTACGACATGCGGCGCGCGGCGATCCAGACGAAGGAGCCCAATGCCGCGCACGCGGCGATCGCGCGGCTCGATGCCGGATGGCGGGGCGAATTGCTCGTCGTGACGCAGAATGTCGACGATCTCCACGAGCGCGCGGGGGCGAAGCGGCTGCTCCATATGCACGGCGAGCATCTGAAGGCGTGGTGCACCGCGTGCGACGCGCGCAGCGACTGGCTCGGTCCGCTCGGCGACGGCCCCGCCTGCCCGGCGTGCGGCACCGCCGGAGACCTCCGCCCCGACGTCGTGTGGTTCGGCGAGATGCCCTATCATATGGAGGATATCTACCGCGCCCTCAATCGCGCCGACCTGTTTGTCTCGATCGGCACCTCGGGCGCCGTCTATCCCGCGGCGGGTTTCGTCCGCGAAGCGCGTGCGGCGGGCGCCCGGACGCTCGAACTCAATATGGAACCGAGCCAGGGCAGCCACTGGTTCGACGAAGCCCGCCACGGACCGGCGACCGCGCTGGTGCCGGGATGGGTCGAGGAGATGCTGGGCTAACGCCGCGCGGCTGCTTTCGGCCGGTAGCGGACGGCTCATTCATTCCTGGTTCGTCATCCCCGCGAAAGCGGGGACCCAGGGCGTGCGTGGGCTTACCCCACACTGGGTTCCCGCTTTCGCGGGAATGACAAGGCTTTGGAACGTCCGCTTTCTACCCCAAAGCGGCCCTTCCCGCATCACCGCCGCGCTGCAAAAAAATCCCGCAGCAACGTTGCTGCCTCCCCCGCACCGAGCCCCTCATAAATCTCCGGCCGATGATGCACCGTCGGCTGCGCGAAAATACGCGGGCCGTGGACGACAGCGCCGCCCTTCGGATCGTCGGCGCCATAATAGAGCCGCGCGATGCGCGCGTGGGCGATCGCCCCGGCGCACATGGCGCAGGGTTCGAGCGTGACATACAGGTCGCAACCATCGAGCCGTTCGTTGCCGAGCTTCGCCGCCGCGGCGCGAATCGCGACGATTTCGGCATGCGCGGTCGGATCGTGCGATTCGCGCGGGCGGTTATGCCCTTCGGCGATGATCGCGCCGTCCTTGACGATCACCGCACCGACGGGCACTTCGCCCCAATCGGCGGCAATCCGGGCGAGATCGAGCGCGCGGCGCATGGGTTCGGGCAGCGGGAAACGGGACATGCTTCCCCGCTAATCCCTTGACGAATCCCCGGCAAGCCGATAAGCGCGCGCCTTTCCCGGCCCATCCGGACCTGTCCTTCCCCGTTTTGCGGGAAGCGCCCGGACGCCGACCCGAAATTTTTTGTACGAGGAAGAGCATCATGTCGCGCATCTGCGAACTGACCGGCAAGGGCCGCCAGGTTGGCCACAATGTCAGCCACGCCAACAACAAGACCAAGCGCACCTTCCTGCCCAACCTGCAGAATGTGACTTTGCTCTCGGACGCGCTCGGCAAGGGCGTGAAGCTGCGCGTGTCGACCCACGGCCTGCGCACGGTCGAGCATAATGGCGGTCTCGACAACTGGCTGCTCAAGGCCGGCGACGACCAGCTTTCGGCTTCGGCGCGCAAGCTGAAAAAGGAAGTTGCGAAGAAGCTGGCCGAAAAGGCCGCCTGAGCTTTCTTCCCGATTCGAATCGCAAAGGGCGGCCCGGTTACTCCGGCGCCGCCTTTTTGCTGCCCGGCGTCTTTTTCGGCGGCAGGCCGACCAATTCGAACTGCAGCAGCAGGCTGCGCTGCCACAGGTTGAAATTGTCGTCGGATACCAGCCAGAGGAAGGTGCGCCCGCCTTCGACCGACACCGCGGCGCCTTCATAATTTTCGGCCAGCGACCGCGGCACCCGGCCGATCGTGCGCGCGCCGACCACGGCATCCTTGCCGATATCGGCGGGATCGAGAACCGCGAGGATCGTCGTGAAGACCGGGTCGAAGCCGAGCCGGCGGTGGACGAGCAGGATCCGCCCGTCGGGCAGCGCCGCGGCATCGCTGACCAGCCCCCTGCCGCCTGAGCTATAGAAGAAGCGAACCGGTGCCGGTCCGGGGGCAGCCGGGTCGCCGGTATAGAGCAACGCCTCGCGCCCGCGCGGGTCGTCGTCGGCGTCCTCGGAAAAGACGACCGTCCGCCCGTCGGCGAGCCGCGCCATCGCCTCGGGTCCGCGATTGATCGGCCACCAGGGCGGTCCCGGCAGCTTGCGGCGCGATTCGATCGCGGTAAGGTCTGCGTCGAGGCGCCAGATCTGGTTGATCCCCTCGAGCGCGATCCAGCTCTTCCCGCTTGCCGGATCGAATATCATCGCCTCGGCATCGATCATCGACTTGCGGCGCGGCCGCCCGTCGGGGGTCGGCAGGGCGGCGATACGAAACCGGCTCGGCTGCCCGTCGGGGGTCAGCGTCAGCCGCGTCCAATAGCCATTGTCGCCGACGAGCTGAAAGCGGTCGGGACCGATTCGCGCGACCGCGGAGAAGCCGCCGAAATAGCTGTGCGGGCTGGTCAGGTGCCAGCCGCGCACGAACCGCAGCGATCCATCCCCGCCTGCCGCAAAGCGCAGCGGACGCACTGCGACGCGCTCGGTAAGGTCGGTTTCGGGGAAACGCAGATGCGTGCCGGGAACCGGCCCGAGCGCAAGGAAGATCAGGGCGGCGGGAAGCAGGCGGCGCATCGCCGGGGGCGTAGAATGCTTGCCCGCGAAAGGGAAGCGCCGAGCCCCGCAAAGCTGAACGCCAGCCAACAGCCGCGTTCAGGCTTCGCTCAATGCGAATCACCCATAACCCCTTCATCGACCACAGCCCTGAAGGGCCGAACGACGAAAGAAGGAGAAGACAAATGAAAAAGATGGTGACTCTCTCGATCGCCGCCCTGATGTCCACCGTGACGCTGGGCCTCGCCACGCCCGCCGCGGCGCAGAACGGCTATTACAACCGCGACGGCTATTCGAGCTATGACGTGCGCTATGACCGGAACGACCGCCGCTATGACCGTCGTTACGATCGCCGCGCCGACCGCCGCGACTATCGCAACGATCGTCGCTATTACAACAACCGCTACGACAACCGTCGCTATCGCCAGTGCGACAACGGCACCGGCGGCACGATCATCGGTGCGGTTGCGGGCGGCCTTGCCGGCCACGAAATCGCGGGCCGCGGCGACCGTACGGTCGGAACGATCATCGGCGGTGCCGTCGGCGCTCTCGCCGGCCGCGCCATCGACAAGGGCAATGACGGCTGCCGTTAAGGCCTGACCCGAGCTCCAATAACCTTATACCCTCCTTTGCCCCGTCCGGCCTGCGCCGGGCGGGGTTTTGCTTGCGCCCGCCCGAAAGGGGGCCGGACTTGCCAATAGGCGGCCGCAAGCCTAATCTCGCGCCCAAGTGCACGTCTGCGGTGTTGCAGGCGCGTGAGATTAGACAGGTCATACTAGCCATGCGGCAAATGGCAGCGCCTTCGGGGCGATCGCCGCGGCCCGTGCCGGCGGCGAAAGGGCAAAACAAGGCAGGCGCCGAATCGCGGCCCGTGCCGATCCATCGGCCGCGCACCTATGCCGCCATCGATCTCGGTACTAACAACTGCCGGCTGCTGATCGCGCGCCCGCAGGGCGGCGAACTGGTGGTCATCGATGCCTTCTCGCGCATCGTCCGCCTTGGCGAGGGGCTGCACGGCACCGGCAAGATCAGCCAGGCGGCGATGGACCGCACCGTCGCCGCGCTGTCGGTCTGCGCCGACAAGCTGCGCCGCCGCCACGTCACCCTGTCGCGCGCCGTCGCCACCGAAGCGTGCCGCCGCGCGAGCAACGGCGAAGAACTCGCCGAACGGGTGAAGCGCGAGACCGGCATCGCACTCGACATCATCTCGGCCGCCGAAGAGGCGAAGCTCGCCGTGCTCGGCTGCCACAATCTGATGGAGGCGGGCGACGGCCCGGCGCTGATCTTCGACATCGGCGGCGGCTCGACCGAGCTGATGCACATCGACGCGTCGGACGACGACGTCATGATCCGCGACTGGATCAGCGTCCCGTGGGGCGTCGTGTCGCTGACCGAACATGCCTCCGCCGCCGAAGACAGCCTCGCCGCGCGGCAAGCCTGCTACGCGCAGATGCGCGAAGTGACGCGCGAGGCGTTCGCCGCCTTCGCCGGCCGCGCCGAACGCTTCGCCGGACAGCCCCTCCGCCTGCTCGGCACCAGCGGCACGGTAACGACGCTCGCCAGCGTCTTCCTCGACCTGCCGCGTTACGACCGGCGCGCGGTCGACGGGCTGGTCGTGCCCTCGGACGCGATGCGCGAGATCAGCCGCCGCCTCGCCGACGCGAGCATCGCCGACCGATCCGAAATCGCCTGCATCGGCCGCGAGCGCGCCGACCTGGTCGTCGCGGGCTGCGCAATCCTCGAAAGCATCATCGACCTGTGGCCTGCGGCGCGCGTCGGGGTCGCCGACCGCGGCATCCGCGAGGGCATCCTCCGCACGCTGGCGCGGCAGGGCCGCGACGTTCCCGTCACCCGCCGCGAGTTTCGCAAATGAGCGGCGGCAGCGGGAAAGGCGTTGGAAGTGGCCGGGGCGGTCTGCATGTGCGCGTCAAGACCGCGCGCAAGCGTAGCGTGTCGTCGACGCGCTGGCTGCAACGCCAGCTCAACGACCCCTATGTCCGCCGCGCGCAGGCCGAAGGGTATCGCTCGCGCGCCGCGTACAAGCTGATCGAGCTCGACGAGAAATTCGGTTTCCTCAAAAAGGCGCGCGCCGTCGTCGACCTGGGCATCACGCCCGGCGGCTGGTCGCAGGTGACGCGCAAGACCAACCCGCGCGCGCGCGTCGCGGGCATCGACCTGCTCGCCTGCGAACCGATCGAGGGGGTCGCGATCCTCGAGATGGACTTCATGGACAACGCCGCCCCCGATGCACTGATCGAGGCGCTCGGCAGCGCCCCCGACCTCGTCATTTCGGACATGGCCGCAAACACCGTCGGCCATCCCCAGACCGACCATTTGCGGACCATCGGCCTCGCCGAGACCGCCGCCGACTTTGCGGTGCAGAATCTCGTCCCCGGCGGCGCCTTCGTCGCGAAGGTCTTCGCCGGCGGCGCCGACCGCGACCTTCTGACTCTGCTCAAGCGCCATTTCACGACGGTCAAGCACGCCAAGCCCCCCGCCAGCCGCAAGGGCTCGCCTGAGCTTTACGTCATCGCACAGGGGTTCAAAGGGCGCGTGGACGAGGCAACCGAATAGGCGGCCTGCCGTCCAGGTGAAGGTCCGCTTCGGGGTAGGAAGCGGAAGTTCCCTAACCGCCGCTCCCGCGCCCGCTCGATCGACACATCGCACAAACAAATGGGGCGGCCTCGTTATGAGTGCCGCCCCAGTTTGGGAGCCCGTCGGGGAGAGGGAGAGGACGGGCCGGAGATTGGTACGTCTGGCTTATATCGTTCAGCGCGACGCGACCTGGCTGTCGCCTTCGAGTTCGGCAACGCCGGCAATCTTCAGCGCGGCGCGGAACTGCTTGGCGGCGGCGCGTTCGTTGCCCGCTTCGCAAAGCTTCTTGCCGGTCGAGACGAAGCGCTTGGCGCTGGCCTTCTGGCCGGCGTTCGCGCCTTCGGCGGCGGTCGAAGCCTGCTCGGCGAGGCCGGTGCAGCGATAGTCACCCGACTGCGCATAAGCCGGCGAAGTCGAAGCGATCAGGCCGCCGAAAGCAAGCGCCGAACCGGCGACGATGGCGAAAGCGGAGGGGAAGCGGCGGAAAGAGGAGAGCTGATAGGCCATGGGAGAGGTTCCTTTCGTTTCGTTGTGCAACCTTTTTAGCTGCGGTTGCGCAAATAGATAATCCTCTATAATCTGCAAGTGCCTTGAAGCAGGATTTAACAATCCCCCATGGGGCGCTCGACGGGATCGAAGCTTTCCTGCGTGTTGCGGAAAGGCGGAGCTTTTCCGCCGCGGCCGCCGATCTCGGCGTTTCCCCCTCGGCAATCAGCCAGACGATCAAGGCGCTCGAAGCGCGCGTCGGCGCGCCTTTATTCATGCGCACGACGCGCAGCGTCGGCCTGACGCAGGCGGGCGAGATGTTCCACGAACGCGCCGCCCCCGCCTATTCGGGCCTCGCCGACGCCTATGAAGCGGCGCGCAACCTCGGCAACCGCCCTGCCGGCCGGCTGCGCATCAACCTGATGCGCGGTGCGGTCCAGCCCTTGTTCGAGCCGATCATCGCGGGCTTCTGCGAAACCTATCCGGAGATCGAGCTCGAAATCTATGCCGAGGACGCGCTCGCCGATCTTAGCGCCGGCGGTTTCGATGCCGGCGTTCGCATGGGCGAATCGCTCGACGCCGACGTGATCGCGGTTCGCCTGACCGGGCCATTCCGCTTCGTCGCGGTCGCAACCCCGGGTTATCTCGAAAAATATGGCCGCCCGGCGAGCCCCGACGAACTGCGGGGTCACCGCTGCGTGCGCATGCGCATGGGAAGCGGCGCGTTAATGCCATGGACGTTCGAGAAGGGGAATCGCGAGATCGAGGTCGGGGTGACCGGGCCGGTGATCGTCAACGACTTCACCGCGATGATGGTCGCGGTGCGCGCCGGGGTCGCGATGGGCATGACTGCCGAGCCGGTGGTCAAGGCGATGATCGCCGCGGGCGAACTCGAACTCGTGCTCGGCGACCATGCCTGCTCGACCTCGGGCCTGTTCCTCTATTATCCCAGCCGCAAACAGGTGATGCCGAAGCTGCGCGCCTTCATCGATTATGTGCGCGATTACCTGCCCGATGACGTTACCGGATAGTCCGGCAGGCCGCCTCGTTCCGACGTGGAAACAAATCCCTTTGCCGCCCGCAGAAAAATTGCGCTGGCGAATCCTCCAAAAAGGCGGCAGCGAGTTGTCAACTAAACGGGTTGGGATGACATCATGCTAGATTTTGCGGCCATCGACGTTTCCGCGCTGCTGCCCTTCATCCTCATCGGCTTCGCTGCCCAGCTCGTCGACGGCGCGCTCGGCATGGCCTTCGGCGTCATCTGCAACACCCTGCTCGTCGCGGTACTTGGCGTGCCGCCGGCGGTCGCTTCGGCGCGCATCCACGTCGTCGAGGTGTTCACCACCGGCGTGTCGGGGATCAGCCATCTGCTTCATCGCAACATCGAATGGTCGCTGTTCTGGAAACTGCTCATTCCCGGGGTCATCGGCGGGGTGCTCGGCGCTTACGTACTGACCTCCCTGCATGCCGATATCGTCAAGCCCTTCGTGCTCGCCTATCTGGTCGCGATCGGTATCTGGCTGCTCGTCCGCGGCCTGCTCTATCCGCCCAAGATCCAGAAACCGACCGTCATCGCGCCGCTCGGCCTCGTCGGCGGCTTCCTCGACGCTGCCGGCGGCGGCGGCTGGGGACCGGTCGTCACTTCGAACCTGCTTGTCCAGGGCGCCGAGCCGCGCAAGGTCGTCGGCACGGTCAACAGCGTCGAATTCTTCCTGACCCTCGCGGTCTCGGCGACCTTCATCTGGAACCTCGGCATCGCCGATATCGCCGGCGCGACGCTTGGCCTGCTGATCGGCGGCGTCCTCGCCGCACCGCTCGGCGCCTTCATGGCCAAGCGCTTCTCGGTCAAGCTGATGCTGACCCTTGTGGGGGTCGTGCTGACCGCCACAAGTGCCTTCGGTCTCTACCGCGCGCTGATGTGATCCGCGGGTAACAAATCCGTATATCAATACGTCTGGTTCCGGCCGAAAAGCTGCCCTCAGAAGCCCTGCCGCAATTCGACACCGAAGTTCCGCGGGCGGATCGTCGAGAAACGGTCGGCGCCGATCGACAGGTCGGTGTCGAGCTGCGGATGGACGTTGAACAGGTTGTTGGCGTAGAGCCGGACGGTCGTATTGTCGCGGCTCAATGACGCGAAGGCGTTGACGACCTGATAGCTTTTCCGCTCGAGGATCGGGTTCGGGATAAAGTCGACCTCGCCGCCCGGGAAGGTGATCGGCACCTCGGTATCGAACGTATAGGGCGCCTTGCCCTGATACTGATATTCGCCGCGGACATCGAGTTCCCACAGCCCCGACAATTCGGTCCGGTACCCGGCATAGGCGGTCGCCATCCACTTCGGCACGTCGGGCAACGCGTCGCCCTTCTTTGCCGAGGTGCCCGGAACCGCTTCGGTGATCTTGCTGCTGGTATAGGCAGCGGTCCCGCCGATCTGGAAGCCGCGGAGCGGTTCGACGCGCGCCTCGAGTTCGAAGCCCTTCACTTCCGCGCTGCCGACATTGTCGGTAAAGCCGAAGCCGCAGCTCGGCAGCCCGATCGCCTGCTGAATCTCCTTCCATTCGGTATAATAGGCCGATGCGTTGAGCATCACCTTGCCGCCGCCGAACATATTCTTGGTCCCGGCTTCATAGGTCCACAGATTGTCCGATCCGAAGCTGTCAGGCGCGTTTTCGATGCCGAGCTGGTCGAGATCGGTACGGCAGAGATCGGGGTCGATCCGGTCGCGATTGATCCCGCCGGGGCGGAAACCCTTGGCGGCCGAGGCATAGAGGAGATTGTCGCGCGTCACCTTGTACGACAGGCCGAATTTGGGATTGATCCCGTCTTCCTTGTTGCGGCGGTCGGGGATCGCATTCGGGCCGCCCGCGAACACCCCGTCGGTGCGCGCGTTGACGAGCTGCTCGACCTTGAACACGCGGACGCCCGCGGTGACGTCGAAGCCGTCGAACAGCGCATAGCTTGCCTCGCCGAAGCCGGCATATTGCTTCGTGTTGGTGAAGATATTTCCGTAATAGGCAAGATCGGTACCGAAGAAGGCGCTCATCCCCGGGGTGTTGACTGCCTGGATCAGCCGGTCGTCCTGGCTCGAATAATAGCCGCCGATCACCCATTTGAACGGCGAATCATTGTCCGACGCCAGCCGCACTTCCTGGCTGAACGTCTTGGTGAAGCTGTCCGAAGTGTTGGTGCTGGTGAACGGATACAGCACCGGGATCAACCCGCCGATGTAAAAGCTGTAATCGCGGACGTAGCGGAACGTGCGGTCGAAATAGGCGGTCAGCGACGTCGCCTTCACCCCGCCCAGCTCCTTCTCGACGCTGAGGCTGTAGATGCCGGCGCGGTCGTAATTGGGCTGGGCGATGCGATAGGAGCCCGACCGGTCGGGGCGGCCGATGAACATGTCGCCGGTGTCGCCCTGCTTGTAATCCTGGTAGAAAAGCTGCGGCCGGATCGTCCAGCTCTCGTCGGGGCGCCATTCGAACGACAGCCGCCCGACATAGGTGTCGCCATAGTTGCGGTTCTTCTTGGTCCGCGTCGACAGGCTGTCCTGCACCACCGGCGTATAATCGGGGAAAGGCGTGCTCGACCGCAACAGGACGCGGATATCGCCCGGCCGGTTGTCGACGAAGCCGCCGTCGTGGCGGTAATAAAAGCCCGCGCGCACCGCGAGCTTGTCCTCGACGATCGGCGCATTGACCACGACTTCGCCATTATACGACGGTCCGCCGCCGTCGGTGATCGCCGCACCGATCGCGGTATCGACGCTGAACCGCGTCGGATCGGGACGTGCGCTGACATATTTGATCGCGCCGCCCATCGCGCTGCCGCCATAGAGCGTACCCTGCGGCCCCTTCAGCACCTCAACGCGCTCCATGTCGAAGAACATCGGGTCATAGGCGCCGCTGAAGGTGGTCGACACCGTCACCAGCGAGATATCGTCGAGATAGATGCCGACCGTCGGCGACGAGGCATAGGTCGACAGGCCGCGAATGCTGTAGCGCGAGAGCCCGCGTTCGGTGCCGTAATTGGCGAGCCCCGGCACGCTGCGCAGCACATCCTTGATGTCCGCCGCGCCGCGATCGCGCAGCGCGTCGGCGGTCACCGCGGTCAGCGACACCGGCACGTCCTGGATGCGTTCGTCGGACTTGCGTGCGGTGACGACGATTTCGCCGTCGTCGGCGCCGGCCATGGCCGCGTCCGCGCCCCGGTTCGGCGCCTGATAGGCAGCGCCGCCCGGCTTGCGCGGCGCGGGGCGGATGACGAGCACGCCCGAACGCCCCCAGCTCGGTTCGAGCCCCGAGCCCGCGAGCAGCCGCGCCACGCCGTCGCGGACCGAGAAGGTGCCGTTAAGCGCCGGCGCCCGCTTGCCCTGCAGCGCCGCGCTGTCGAAGCCGATCTGCTGCCCCGAGGTCCGCGCCAGCGCGCGGAGGCTGGCCTTCATATCCTGCGCCGGGATGGCGAAGCGATAGGTCCGATCTTCTGCCTGCGCCTGCGCGGGCGCGGCGAGCGCCGCCGCGGCCAATGCACTCGTCGCGATCGAAGCATGAAGGGCTAGTCTGAACAGTCGCATGAAATATCGTCCCCCTTGGCGCCCGCTTTGCCGGGCTATCGAAAGGGAAGGACGCACGACAGCGACCGGGGGACATCTGACCGGGCAAGAAATCTTGCAGGATTATGACGAACGGCAGCCGCCCGCTCAGTCGCGCCCGATGCCGCCGAACAAGCCCGCGGCCCGGTCGACCGCCAGCTCGGTTTCGTCGAGATGGAGATAATTGGCGTTGAACGCCGCGATATCGGCAAGTTCGGCAAAGTCGGGAATGAACAGCCGGAGGTTGCGCAATTCGACCGAACAGCGCCGCCGCAATTCCTGCACCGTGCGGTTGACGTGCACCTGGGTCAGCCCCGTCGCCTCGGCGAGCTGCCACTGGGTGAGCAGGAAATCGCATTCGCCGCCGCCCGCCGCCGGGATGCCCTGCTGCCGCGCGAAGATTTCGCACATCAGTTGCGCAACGCGCTCGATCGCGTTGCGCTGGCCGATATTGATCGTCCATTCGCGCTGGATCGCCGCGGTGACGATCTCGCCCCAGCACAGCAGTTGCGCGAGGTTCGGGCATTGGCGGAGCAGCGCCGCCGCCTCCTGACGGCCGATTTCGGCGACCGTCAGCCGCCGCACCGCCGCCAGCGAATGGTCGGTGCGCGCCACCGTGAACAGGTCGAGATCGCAAGCCTGGCCGGGCAGGACGAGCGCGAGGATCTGGCGGCGGCCGTCGGGCAGTTGCTTGTATTTCTGCACCCAGCCCGACAGCACGATGCGCAGCGCGGCGGGACGCTCGCCCTCGCGGGCGATGTCGATGCCCTTGGCATAGTCGCGCGCGTTGCGCGCGAGGCTGGCTTCCCACACCATCCGTTCGGCGGGGCTGAGCAGTCGATTGAGAATGCGGCCGAATGTCACGCTGTACGCCCCCGTCATAGGCGCGTGATGTGCGGTATGTGACAGACTCACATTCACACAGGTTAAGTTTGCGGCGGAGGCGAATCTTTTTGCTGGAAGCCGACCGCCGCCGATCGGACCATCGATCCGCAACCGCGACGCCGTCGCTGCGTTCCTTTTCCATGGCAAGGACCCGAACATCGCGATGACACCCCGCTGGCCCTCGGTGCTGTGGGTCGTTCGCCACGGCCAGAGCGCCGGCAATGTCGCGCGCGACGCCGCCGACGCCGCCGGCGACCTGCGTATCGCGCTCGATCACCGCGACGTCGATGTCCCGCTGTCGGCGCTCGGCGAGGAGCAATCGCGCGCACTCGGCGAATGGTTCGCGGCGGGCGAGGAAGACGGGCGCCCCGAAATCATGCTCGCCTCGCCCTATGTCCGCGCGATCCAGACCGCCGAGATTTTCCGCGCCGCGGGCGGCTGCGAGGCCGACGAGAAAATCTGCATCGACGAACGCCTGCGCGAAAAGGAATTCGGCATTCTCGACGGCCTCACCCGGCTCGGCATCGAGGCGACGCATCCCGAACAGGCCGAATTTCGCGCAACGCTCGGCAAATTCTATCATCGCCCGCCGGGCGGCGAGAGCTGGTGCGACGTCATCCTGCGGCTGCGCTCGCTGCTCGACACCGTGTCGCTGCATTATGGCGGCCGCCGCGTGATGATCGTCGCGCACCAGGTCGTCGTTCTGTGCCTGCGCACGATCATCGAAAATCTCGGCGAGCGTGAAATCCTCGGCATCGATAAAAAGGGCGACGTCGCCAATTGCGCGATCACCGAATATCGCTTCGATCCGAAGATCGGTCGCGACGGCAACCTCGTCCTGTCGCGCTACAATGTGACGGCGCCGATGGCGGGCGAGGTTCCTGTCACCCGCGAACCCGATGCGATGGTCGCCGCGCGTGGCTGAGCCCGTCCCGCTCGACACCGCCTGGCTCAAGGCGAACCCGCTTCCCGATCACCACGACAATGTCGACAAGAACGGCCGCGGGCGGGTGCTCGTCATCGGCGGCTGCCGCCGCGTGCCGGGGGGCATGCTGCTCACCGCCGAGGCGGCGTTCCGCGCCGGCGCCGGCAAGGTGACGATCGCCACCATCGCCTCCGCCGCACTGGCCATCGGCGTCGCCTTTCCGGCGTGTGCAGTCGTCGCGCTGCCCGAAACCCCGGGCGGCGAGATCGCGCCCGACAGCGCCGAGCTGCTGCTCGCCGAAATCGCCAACCACGATGCGATCGTCTTCGGGCCGGCGATGATCGACGAGGATGGCGTCCGGGCGCTGCTCGCCGCGCTGCTGCCCGCGCTGCCCGACGACATGTTCCTGCTGCTCGACGCCTTCGCGCTTCGCGCCGCGACCGACCATGCCGATGCCTTGGCCGCACGCGGCCGGCATACGGTGCTCACCCCGCACGAGGGCGAACTCGCGGCGCTGCTCGACACCGAACGGGACGAGGTCGCGCGCGACCCGCTGGCGGCGCTCGCCCGCGCCGCCGAAACCTATCGCACCGCCGTCATGGTGAAGGGCGCGACGAGCCACCTGATGGCCGAAGGAACGTGCCTCTCCTATGCCGGCGGCGGCCTCGGCCTTGCGGTCAGCGGGTCGGGCGACGTGCTCGCGGGGCTGATCGCCGGGCTCGGCGCGCAAGGGCTCTCGCCGCTGCACGCCAGCGCGTGGGGGATATGGCTGCATGGCGAAGCGGGGCGGCGGCTGGCCGAAACCGTCGGGCCGATCGGCTATCTCGCCCGCGAACTGCTGCCGCTCGTGCCGGGGCTGATGCGCGGCGTCTGACCCGCGCCGGCGCGACGCGTTCCCGACTGGCAAAAAGGCCCCGCCTTGCGGCGGAGCCTTTCCGGCCTCTGATGCATATGGCTACGCGATCGGGAGGCGAGCCCAACAGTGTCCTTCCGCGATTGGTGACGGAAGGTCAGGTAGTGCATGGGATGTTATCGGCACCCGGACCGGCGTCAACACGGCAAACCGCGTCGGCGCGAGCTTTTTTGCCGATATATGATCTGGATCATGATTCGACGCCCGGCGCTTGGCGCTCGATCGCATAGTGGATCGGCTTGAAGGCGCCGCCGCAGCTATCATAGGCCGAGCAGGCGGTCAGCCCGACGACCAGATCGGCGAGCGCACGCAGGCGGATGAAATCGCCCGCCCGCGTCGCAGGGGCGATCACGCGAAGCTTCCCGTCGCCATCGACCGGCACGTTCATGAAGATGTTGAACGCGACCGGGATCGCGTCGGGGCCGATCCCGAACGGCGCCAGCGCTTCGGCGAGATTGCCGAAGCAGCCGCGGTGAACCGGCTTGTCGGGGTAGAAGTGGCGAAAGGTCGCCTCGCTGCATGGCGTCAGCAGGAAATCATGCGTACCGGCGCGATCCTCGACGATCTCCAGCATCGGCTGCGAGCGGTTCGACCACAGCCGGTTTCCCGCCGTGAGCCGGATCGTCTCCTCATAGTCGAAGGTGCGCCCGTTCGAGAGCGCCTCGCCGACATCGGCCGCCATGAAGGCAAGCATATCGCTGACCTGCCCGCCTTCGGGGTCGATCACGCGCAGCACCTCGCCGGTGCGCAGGGGAAATGCGACGCCGCTGCGCGGCGGAATCACCGCGACTGTCATGCCGATCGCGGATCGCGAAAGGGCGGCGTCCAGCCGGGACCGACCGCACGGCCGCTATATTGCGCCGCCTCGCTCACCTCGCCGTGGCGCGCGAGCATCGGATTGACGCTCCCCGCCAGTTCGGCGTCGCGCGCCAGAATGCGCTCGCGCATCCGCTCGTAGCGCCCGGAGGTGCGCAACCGTTCGAACTGGTCATGCAGATTGAAGACGAGTGCCGGCCGGGCAAAGCGCCGGGCCGGGCGCGAGGCGCGCGGGTGGAGCCCGACGACGAAATAGGCCTCGCCGGCGAAGCTCAGCGAGAAATGGGGATTGCGGGGATCTGCGCAGACGCGCGGATCATAGTCCATCCCCTTCCACGCATCCTTGTCGGCAAGCGACTGGAGCCGGTCCCACAGCGCCGCCTCGAACTGTTTCTCGTCGAGATCGCCCGGCCCGTCGAAAATGACGACAAGGCTGCGAAAACCGCTTGGGTCGTCACGATAGGAATGCGCCCAGTCGATCAGGGCGCGGTGGATCGCAAGGTCGTTCCAGCCACTCGTCAGGTCGCGTGCCGCGATCACCCGGATTCCGCCATTCGCGAGCGCCGATTTGGCGCCGAGACAGGGGAAATCGCGGTCGGCAATGAATTCCGCAAAGCAAGCGGACGGATTGTCGGTCTTTGGGTCAGGCATGTCGAACGAACGAATGGCGCATGCGTTGGCTCCCCGCAGCCGCCCGGCCGACGCCGGTATTTGCGGGAAACTTAACCCAGATTGCCTAGATTCCAAAGATGCGTGCGCCGACGAGGGCAGGCTTCTATGCTTCCGGACGGAAGCGCCGCCGTTCGGGGTCGCGCTCGCAGCGAAACCGGTCCCTGATCCGCTCGTTGAAAAACGTCCCGGCCGAGGCAGCCTTGCACAGCCCGTCGAACAGGTGCTCGGGAACGTCGAAATAGAAATAGGTGCCATTGTCCCGAAAACGGATGCACAAAATCGCAGCATCAGCATCGAACGCCGCGCCCTCGATCATCGATGACCGCTCGATGGGGCAGCTACGCACGCCGGCGGGCCTAGTCTTCGATTGTCACCCGCACCGCGAAACAGCGGCTACCGGCTTCGTCGACCACATCGATGCGCAAACCATTGTCCTGCATCACCATGTCGGGATCGTCGCTGAGCAGGCTGCCGCCATAGCGGATCGCCTCGCGCCGCGCCGCTGCGATGTCGGGAAGGTCCATGCCGGCGTCGTCGATATGCGGCGATCCGTTCGAGGTGTTGAAGAAATATTCCGTTCGAGGTGTTGAAGAAATATTGCGGCATCGGAAAACTCCCGGCCCTTTGTTCGGACTATCCGGTCAAACCCCCGAAAGATTGTTTCGATGCAGGTAAGCCGACGAGAAATTGGATATTTTTGCCAGTTCCGACAGGTTGAGGATCGTCAGCGAGCGTGACGGACGGCCGATGGCGCCCATTTTTTCGAGCTGGCGGACCATGCGGTTGATATGCACCGGGGTGAGCCCGAGCAAGTCGGCGAGCTGTTCCTGCGTCAGCGGTATTTCGAAATATTCGCTCGTCTCGCTCGCGATGTCGCTTACCCGGTCGTGTAACTCGCACAGCAGGTGCGCGAGCCGCGCCAGCGCGTTGCGGCGGCCGATGTTGAGCAGCCATTCGCGGCCGATCGACGCTTCGACGAGGATATCGATCAATATCGCGCGCGCCACCGCCGGACGTGCGATCGTCAGTTGCTCTATCGCCGCCAGCGGCAACAGCGCCATTTCGACGTTGGTCAGCATGCGGATGTCGTGATCGGCCTTGTGCAGATAGAGCGACTGCAGGTCGAGCGCATCGCCCGGCAGTTTGAGCGCGACGATCTGCCGCCCGCCGTCGGAGGCGACTTTCTGGCGATAGGCGAAACCGCTGAGCAGAACCGGGCAAATCTCGGCCTGATCGCCCTCGCGCAGGATCGATTCGCCCGGCTGCAGGCGCCTGACCTTGTGCGGCAGCGCGGCAATCGCCTGCTGGTCGGCGGTCGAAAGCGGACTGTGGCTGAGCAATTTCCTGATCAGGATGCTGAGCGGACCGAGCTCCATCCGGGTGCGATGATGGTCCATCCACTGGGACAGACGCGTAACATCACTCGACATATCATCCTCGCGATGGCCCTACATACAGCGAAAGACGACATTCAACCGAGCGGGTGCAGCTTCCAGACATTCGCTTCGGTCTTGGTCATCCGGGCAAGCAATCTCTCGCCTTCCCAGAGCGTAACGTTCACGCCCTGATTTTCGTTGCGCGCGATCTGGAATGCATGGTCAGGGCCTTCGGCGTGGAAGTCTATGCGCCGGGGCTCGGCTTCGTCGAACAAAAGATGGAAAGCACGCATGGCGATGCTCCTTCCGGTCGGGAGCAAGCGCTACCTGGCTCTCGGCTTGGGACGATCGGCTGGCCGTATGCAACGGGGGACTGCGGCATTAAGCCGGAACCACGAAAAGCCGATCTGGGTGGAACCGCAGTCGTCGACCCTGCCTATACCAAGTTTCGCGGCGGCGCGCTAACATGGATCATGTTTACGGGTGCGCGCCCGCGACGCGGCGCCACTCAAACCAGCCCGGCCATCCGCGCCCGCGCCTTCATCGCCGCGACGAACAGCCGCACCGCGGGCAGGGCCGCACGCGACGGTTCGAACAGCAGGTGGACCGGCAGCGCCGGCGGCTGCTCGCCGGGCAGCAGCGAAATCAGCCGCCCGGCAGCGAGCGCGTCGGCAAGCTGGTAGCTCAGCAGATTGGCGATCCCCAGCCCCGCCTCGGCCGCCGCGAGCGCCGCATCGACGGTGTTCAGCACCAGCCGCGGCCGCGGTTCGAGCCGCCAGCGGCCGCTGGTGAACTGCCATTCGTTCACCGCGCGCGGCCCCATCGTGCCGATGAGGTCGTGCCCGGCAAGCTCGGCGAGCCGCGCGGGGGCACCGCGCCGCGCGAGATAGGCCGGGCTCGCGGCGAGCATCTGGCGTACCGCGCCGATCCGCACCGCCTTCAGGCTCGAATCGGCGAGCGGTCCGATCCGCACCGCGACGTCGATGCCTTCTTCGACGATGCGGACGTTGCGGTCGATCAGCATCATCCGCACGCCGAGGTCGCGGTGCTGTTCGAGCAGCGCGCGCACCACCGGGAGGACATGCAGCCGCCCGAAGGTCGCCGGCGCGGTCAGATAGAGCTGCCCGCGCGGGTCGGCCTGCGCCCCGCGCACCTCGCGTTCGGCGCCCGCGAGGTCGGCAAGGATACGCCGCGCCTCGCCAAGGAACGACGCGCCGGCATCGGTGAGCGCCACCGCGCGTGTCGAGCGATGGAACAGGCTGGTCCCCAACCGCGCTTCGAGCGCCGCGATCCCGCGCGTTACCGCCGGCGGCGAACTGCCGAGCTTGCGCGCCGCCGCAGCGAAGCCTCCTTCGCCCGCGACCGCGACGAACATCTCGAGCGTGAGCAGCCGGTCCACCGATTGTTCCATTTTATGAAATAGAGTTGTTCATTTTTCACAGATTATCGCTCTGGATGCAACGACCTATGTCCATCGTGAAGGAAGGAAATCCCGCGATGGCCCGCAACTATCTCCACACCATCTTCACCGACGCGGCGCGCGCGATGCAGGAACGGCAGGGGTCACGCGCCGCTTATGCGCGGATGGAGCTCGGCGCCGACGGCACCCCCGATCCGATCGGGCCGCGCGAGGCGGACTTCATCGCAGCGCGCGACAGCTTCTATATGGCCAGCGTCACCGCCGACGGCTGGCCCTATATGCAGCATCGCGGCGGCCCCGCCGGTTTCCTCCGCCATATCGAGGGCAACCGCATCGGCTTCGCCGATTATCGCGGCAACCGCCAATATATCAGCGCCGCCAATCTGGCGGGCGACGACCGCGTGTCGCTGTTCCTGATGGACTATCCGAGCCGCGAGCGGCTGAAGCTGCTCGGCCATGCACGCACCGTCGAACTCGCCGACGATCCCGCGCTCGTCACCTCGCTGATGCCGGCGGGCTATCAGGCGACGCCCGAGCGCGCCTTCCTGATCGAAGTGATCGGCTGGGAATGGAATTGCTCGCAGCATATCACCCCGCGCTTCACCGAAGACCAGATTTCCGCCGCGGTGCGCCCGATGGCGGCTGAACTCAACCAGTTGCGCGCCGAAGTCACGGCGCTGCGCGCCCAGCTATCGGGAGAATGACGATGATCCGCCTTTACGGCTCGCCCTTGTCGGGGAACACGCACAAGGTCCGCATGGCGCTCGCCTTCCTCGGCCTGCCGTGGGACGAAATCGCGACCGACGCCGCGGCACGCCAGTCCGATGCCTTCGCCGCGCTCACCCCGATGCGGCAGATACCGCTGTTCGTCGACGGCGAACTCATCCTCCGCGACAGCCAGGCCATCCTCGCCTGCCTCGCCGCGCGTCACCGGTCGGGCGACTGGGACGGCGAAAGCCCCGAGGAACGCGGCGAAATCCATGTCTGGCTGTCGCACGCTGCCAACGAGATCGCGAACGGCCCCGCGACCCTTCGGCTCCAGCGCAAGTTCGGCGCCGCGATCGCCGAGGACTATGCCGCAGCGGTCACGGCGCGCATCCTGCCGGTGGTCGAGGCACATCTCGAACGCCGCGACTGGCTCGCCGGCGGGCGGCTGACGATCGCCGACCTTGCGGCAAGCCCCTATCTGGCGCTTATGGGCGACGCGGGGATCGATATTGCGGCCTGGCCAGCGATCGGCGACTGGACGCGCCGGATTGCCGCGCTGCCGGACTTTCCGGAAATGCCGGGGTGGCCCGCCAAAGGAGCTATATGATGCCATATGTGAATATCAGGATCACCCGCGAGGGGGCGACCGCCGAACAGAAGCGTGAGCTGATCGCGGGGGTCACCGACCTCCTTCAGCGCACGCTCGGCAAGAATCCGGCGACGACGGTCGTCACGATCGACGAGGTCGAGCTCGAAAACTGGGGCATCGGCGGCCTGCCCGTCCTCGACTACCGCGCCCAGGCGACGGGGAAAGCCAAGCCATGACCAGCAGCAACGCCCCCGCCTTCGCGACGATCATGCTGCTCACCGGGGTCGGCATTCCGATCCTCGCGGCACTCAACGGCGGGCTCGGCGGCCGCCTCGGCAGTCCGATGGCGGCGTCGGTAATCCTTTTCGGTCTCGCGCTGCTGATCGCGGGCACCGGCGCGCTCGTCACCGGATCGCTCGGCGACATCCGCTTTTCCGGCGACATCCCGTGGATATTCTATTTCGGCGGGCTGTTCGTCGCCTTCTACGTCATTTCGGTAACCTTCATCGCGCCGCGCTTCGGGGTCGGCAACGCGATCTTCTTCGTCCTCGTCGGCCAGATCGCGAGCGCGGCGGTGATCGATCATTTCGGTCTGTTCGGGGCAGCGCAATTTCCGATCGATAGCAAGCGGATCGCCGGGATCGCGCTGATGGTCGCCGGCGTCTGGCTCGCGCGGCGGACGGGTTAGCGGCGGCTGTAGCTCCAGCTCCGCGCCTTCGACCCGTCGATCGCCGAGATGGTCGCGGTCAGCGTGTCGCCGCTCAGCACATAGCGGATGCGCTGCGGATAATCATGCGCGGCATTTTCGAAGGTCGCGCTCGCCGCGTCATGCGCCGCGAGCCGGAACACGACCGGCGCGCCGCCGCCCGGCTGCGCGATATAGGCGGGGGCGCCGCCATCGACCGCAATCCGCAGAAATTCGAACTCGCGGAGCTCAT
Source organism: Sphingopyxis macrogoltabida (assembly GCF_001314325.1). Classification (NCBI taxonomy): domain Bacteria; kingdom Pseudomonadati; phylum Pseudomonadota; class Alphaproteobacteria; order Sphingomonadales; family Sphingopyxidaceae; genus Sphingopyxis; species Sphingopyxis macrogoltabida. The sequence continues at coordinate 5,112,250 of NZ_CP009429.1, read as the reverse complement.
CGCCGCGCCCCGACCGGCTGTGGCCGATCATCGTCCCGCCGCGCGGGGCCGTCCAGCTTTCCTCGGTCCAGCGTCCGTCGACGTCGCTCACCCACTCGCCCGCCAGCCAGGCCAGATCGGCGACGCCGGCGCTCGGCGGCGTCGCGGCGAGCAGCAGCGTCGCGAGAGCCGCCGTCAACCACCGCCGCCTCATCGCCCCGCCTCGTCCGCCTCGGCCAGTCGCGCCTTGTGATAGCGCGTCCGCCGGACGATAACCGCGATCCAGATAAGCCAGCCGCCGACCAGCGCGATCCAGCCCCATGTTTCGGTGCGCAGCGGCCCGAGCATCCACGGCCCCCCGCTCTGCGGCCAGACGAACAGCGCGAAAGCGATCACGACAAGGACAAAGCCCGCGAGCCGCGACCAGCGCGCCACGCCGCGCAATTCGCGGCGATAGGCGATATATTGCTCCCGGTCGCTGAGGTCGGGCGTGGCCATGCCGCAGTCTCGCACAAAATCCCGGCGCGGCCAAGCAAGGCGGTCAGCGACCGCGTGCGGCCGGTTGTTGCCGTTGTGATCCCAAAGCGGCCATCCCCGACGGGCTTTCCACAACAAAAAGGGGGCGGACCACATGGCCCACCCCCTTTCTCGTCTCCGGCATCAGAAGCCGATCGTCACCCCGGCGCGCGCGGCGGTCTTGCCGCGGCGGTTGAAGCCCGACGCGACGCCGGCGTTCAAGGCGACATGCGGGCTCAGCAAGACGCCCATCTGGATCGACCCCGCCTGCGCGCCGTCGTAAGTGGCGACGTTCGCGGTGAGGTTGAACTTCATGTCGGGCAGGAAGGCGTTACCCGACAGCGCCGACGCAACCGCGGTCGAGCTCGAGATGCGGTCGTCGAGGATCGCGATCTGTGTGTCGATCTGGTCGAGCCGCGTCGACACCGCGTCGATCCGCTGCGACAGCGCATTGTCGGCGGCGATGCGCGCCGACATCTCGTTCGACAGCCCGGTGGTCAGTGCGGTGACCGATGCCTCCTGCACCGCAAGCCGCTGCGAGATCTGCAGATTGGCCTGCTGGCGCGCCGCGGTTTCGGCACTGATCGCGGCGCCGAGTTCAACCCCCATCGTCTGCCGCGCCGCGACTTCGGTATCGAGCTGGCCCTTGTTCACCGCATCGGTCGCCGCGGTCCCCGCAGCGACATTGACGATCCGCCGTTCGCCCCCCGCCGCGCCGACCGAGACGGTGTTCGCCTCCGCCGCCACCGAACCGTTGCCGAGCGCGACGCTGTTCGCGCCGCTCGCCGAGGCGCCGCCGCCGATCGCGACATTGCCCGCGCCCGCCGCCGTCGCGCCGTCGCCCAGCGCAATCGCCGAAGCGCCGCTCGCGGTGCTGGCATTGCCCAGCGCCACTGCACCATTGCCGGTCGCCGTGTTGTTCGCCCCGATCGCCACCGCGCCGGTACCGGTCGCGATATTCGGATCGCCGATCGCCACCGCACCATTGCCGGTCGCCCGGTTGTCGAGCCCGAACGACACCGCGCCCTCGCCCTCGGCAACCGTGCCCGACCCGCCGGCAATCGCGCCATTGCCGGTGGCAGTCGGTGCCGCGCCGCCATCGTTGTTGCCGACGACATTGCCCGCCTGTGCAATCACCTCGTCGACCCGCGCCAGCGCCTGATTGGCGGTGGTGCTGGCCTGATTGGCGGTCGAGATCGCCGTCGCCGCGTCGGCGAGCGCGGTGTCTGCGGTCGCCTGCGCATCCGCGGCATTGGCGAGGGCCGTGTCCGCGGTCGACTGCGCACCGGTGGCGGCGGCCAGCGCCGCGCCAGCATCACCCTGCGCCGAGCTGACTGCCGCAAGCGCGGCATCCGCCGTCGCCTGCGCCGCCGCAGCGTTGGCAAACGCCGAATTCGCGGTCGACCCGACGGCATCGAGTTGGTCGAAGTTGACCGCGTCGGTGCCCGATGTACCGGCCGCGACGTTAATGATCTGCCGCTCGGACCCACTCGCTCCAACCGAAATGACATTGTCTTGGTCGGCAATCGAGCCTTGGCCCAAAGCGACCGATCCTGCTCCGGATGCTTGCGCCCCCGCACCAATTGCTGTCGCGCCGCTTCCCGTGACGTTGGCCGAATAGCCGAGTGCGGTTCCCCCGGCCCCGGACGCGAACGTGCTTGTTCCTACCGCAGTGGTTTCATTGGCGAATGTGATGCTGTCAGCACCCAAGGCGAGCGAATCGGCCTCTGCCGATGCACCGGCGCCCATTGCCACGGCTTTGTCTCCGGAAGCACGCGCCTCTTGACCAATGGCAACTGCGAGATCGCCGAAGTTCGTTTGAGCTCTGCTACCAATCGCTACGCTGCCGATGCCCGAAGCGACGGTTTCGTTCGCGAACCCCAGACCGTCGCCACCGATTGCAATCGAGCCGGCGCCGGACGCCGCAGCCGAATCGCCCAGCGCAACGGACCTCAGACCCGATGCTCTGCCGCCAAGGGATACGGAACCGTCGCCATGCGCTTCCCCGCCGACTGCGAGCGATCCAATCCCGCTTGCTGTAGCGTTAAAGCCAAAAGCGCTGGCATAATCCGCGGTCGCCGTTGCGCTCGTTCCCACCGCTGTGGTGCCGTTGCTGGTAGCTCTCGATGAATCGCCAACCGCGACGGCGCCGTCCAAGGCACTGGAAGAAATGGCGTTCCCACCGACGGCAACACTCTTTTCGCCAAGCGCCCGGCTGTTCACCCCAACGGCGACAGGGCCGGTGCCCGGAGCAGAATTGCCCAAGGAGGTAGTGGGATCCTTATGAGCCACCGCATAGGGTCCGATGGCCGTGCCATTGTCATCAGCGATGGTCAAAATGCCGCAAGCGAGCGACGTGGTAGAAACCGATTCCGCCGATAGATCGGTGTCGGCGGCATCCGCAACACCATTGTCATTCTTATCGAGCAGGCATTCGGCCGCCCCCGCCGATCCCGAAAAACCCGCCACCAAAGCGGCAGCACAAAGCGAGCCGCGAAGCGCGGCGCGAATAGTCAGCTTCATAAGAAAAATGCCCCCGAAACAAGCAGCTATGATTCGCCGCTGCTTGGGAATTCGGCAAAGTCGAAGTCGTCGTCAACTATTAAATGGTCCGCAACCAGAGGCTTGGCGAAACTGATACTTCGTCCGCCGCCTCGCTTCCGCGCTCGACAGCCCGCCCCCCGCCGCCTATAACGCCCCATCCCCGGGGAGCCTGTCGTGCAAGAGCAGGTTGAGAGCGGAATAGACCGCGACCCGTTGAACCTGATCCGGGTAATACCGGCGGAGGGAGGGTCGGCGTTCCGCGAAACCGGACTCCCATTCTCGCTCCGAACAACTGGAGCGACTGCACATGGCCGACATCGATTCCCGCGTCGACAAAGCGCAAGCCGAACCGATCGGCGTCACCACTGGGCCCATTCGCGGCAGCCGCAAGGTGCACATCGCCAGTCCCACCGGCAGCGGTATCCGCGTCGCGATGCGCGAGATCGACCTCGACCCGCATTCGGGCGAACCCAGCGTCCGCGTCTATGACACCTCGGGGGCCTACACCGACCCCAACGCCAAGATCGACATCGCGGCCGGCCTTCCCGAACTCCGCGCCAGCTGGATCCGCGCCCGCGGCGACGTCGAGGAGGTAACCCAGCGCGAGGTCCGCCCCGAGGACAACGGCCAGCTCGGCCCCGACCGCAGCGGCGGCGTCCCCGCCTTCCCCAACGTCAAGAAGCAGGTGCTCCGCGCCAAGCCGGGCGCCAATGTCAGCCAGATGCACTATGCCCGCCGCGGCATCATCACGCCCGAGATGGAATATGTCGCGACCCGCGAAAATCTCGGCCGCGAACGCCTCGCCGAATATGTCCGCGACGGGCAGGACTGGGGCGCGAGCATCCCCGACTATGTCACCCCCGAATTCGTCCGCGAGGAAATCGCGCGCGGCCGCGCGATCATCCCGAACAACATCAACCACCCCGAAAGCGAGCCGATGGCGATCGGCCGCAACTTCCTCGTCAAGATCAACGCCAATATCGGCAACAGCGCGGTCGCATCCGACGTCGCATCCGAAGTCGACAAGATGGTCTGGTCGATCCGCTGGGGCGCCGACACCGTCATGGACCTGTCGACGGGGCGCAACATCCACGACACGCGCGAATGGATCCTCCGCAACTCGCCCGTCCCGATCGGCACCGTCCCCATCTATCAGGCGCTAGAGAAAGTGGGGGGCATCGCCGAGGAGCTCAGCTGGGAAATCTTCCGCGACACGCTGATCGAACAGGCCGAGCAGGGCGTCGACTATTTCACCATCCACGCCGGCGTGCGCCTGCCCTACGTTCCCTTGGCAGCAAAGCGCGTCACCGGCATCGTCAGCCGCGGCGGCAGCATCATGGCGAAATGGTGCCTCGCGCACCACAAGGAAAGCTTCCTCTACGAACGTTTCGACGAGATTACCGAGATCATGAAGGCCTATGACATCGCCTACAGCCTCGGCGACGGCCTCCGCCCCGGCAGCATCGCCGACGCGAACGACGAGGCGCAGTTTGCCGAGCTCTACACGCTCGGCGAGCTCACCAAGCGCGCGTGGGAACAGGATGTGCAGGTGATGATCGAGGGCCCGGGCCACGTGCCCATGCACAAGATCAAGGAGAATATGGACAAGCAATTGGAAGCGTGCGGCGAGGCACCCTTCTACACATTGGGGCCGCTCACCACCGACATCGCGCCGGGCTACGACCATATCACCAGCGGCATCGGCGCCGCGATGATCGGCTGGTACGGCACCGCGATGCTCTGCTACGTCACGCCCAAGGAGCATTTGGGCCTGCCCGACCGCGACGATGTGAAGGTCGGCGTCGTCACCTACAAGCTCGCCGCCCACGCCGCCGACCTCGCCAAGGGCCACCCCGCGGCGAAAGTCCGCGACGACGCGCTGTCGAAGGCGCGCTTCGAATTCCGCTGGCGCGACCAGTTCAACCTGTCGCTCGACCCCGACACCGCCGAGCAATATCACGACCAGACGCTTCCCGCCGAGGGCGCCAAATCGGCGCATTTCTGCAGCATGTGCGGCCCGAAATTCTGCTCGATGAAGATCAGCCAGGAAGTCCGGGAGTTCGCGAAGCTGCAAAATCAGGACAGCGCCGCCTTCATCGCCGCCGAAGAGGCCGAAAAGGGGATGGCGAAAATGAGCGAGGTTTATGAGGAAACCGGGCGCGAGCTGTATATGGGCGCGGGTGGACGGGAGCATGACTGATGGTCGCGGCTATGTCGCCGAGACTTTAGAATTTTGGCCTTGTGATACTACTAGGGCTGAGACTCATTCAGAGCCAGAAGGCCAAGGTAGTGACCAGCGCGACGGCTGACAGGAAGTTGGCGGCGAGCTTGTCGTAGCGTGTGGCGATCCGACGGAAGTCTTTGATCCGGCAGAAGGCATTTTCGATGAGGTGCCGGCTACGGTAGCGGTGCTGATCGTATCGGATGGCTCGCTTGCGGTTGCGGCGACCCGGAATGACGGGGCTGGTGCCATTCTCGCGCAAGGACGTCCGCAGCCGGTTTGCGTCGTAGCCCTTGTCGCCGAGCAGGTAGCGCATCGGTCCGGCGCGTTCGAGCAGTGCCGGTGCAGCCTTCACATCGCTGACATTGCCCGCCGTCAGCATAAGGGCATAGGGGCGGCCGAGAACGTCGGTCAGGGCATGGATCTTGGTTGTCCAGCCGCCGCGAGAACGACCGATCGCCTGCGTCTGGCGCCCCCTTTTCCACCAAAGGCCGAGCGCTGGGCTTTGATGTAGGTGCTATCGATCGCCGTGCTCTTCGTCACCGCACCCGCCCCTGCCAAGGCATCGAGCAACTTCGTCCAGAACCCCCGCCGCGACCAGCGGTTGAAGCGGTTGTAGACCGTCGTCGATGGTCCATAGTCTGCCGGACAGTCGCACCACCGGCAGCCGGATTTCAGTACATGAAGGATGCCCGAAATCACCCGCCGGTCATCGACCCGTCGCGCACCAGGCTGGTTCCGGGGCAAGTACGGCTCGATCGCCAGCCAAGCTTCGTCCGACAACCAGAATAAAGAACGCGACATCGTGAAGGGCCTCCCGCTGCGGTGAAGGCCCTTTGAATCAATACATACAAGCAATTTCAAGAGGCTGATTGGGTTTTAACCCTAAGGTAGGCTTCGGTGTAATCCTCTAGGAGGGATGATGCCCAATCGTTTTTATCGGGTCGAAATTCTAGAACGAAAGATTTAGAGGAGTTTTTCTCTTCGCAGATGACATAGAACTTAGCAGAGAATCGAATTTTCCCACGCGTGTCGGCGTCTATAAAATCTGTTGCGTTCTCGTCCGGAGCGCTATGCAGATTTAGAGCAAGAGAGCATTTGTCGGAACTTATCGTCCCTAATCTGACCTCAATGCATTCCTTTGATGGCAAGAGGTCGATCGGGCGCTTTAATTCTAAAAATTCTATGGAGGTAAGCTCCAAATCTCCATCGGATTTTTCACTGCCCCTTATATCTGAAACAAATACCCTGATATTCTTAGCAGGGTTATTTCCGTAATTTTCGAGATAGAATCCCAATTCAATTTCCCATGGCGTCTCCGGAGGGTCTCCATTGTATGATGACAGCACCCCATCGTTCCAATGCCTTACCCTAAACTTTGGCCTTCTGAGATAACTTATAAAATTAAAAGACTGCGAGAGCGCAAATCCTAGCAGCGCGCTAATCGCGGACAGTAAGATTTTTTCCATAACAGTCTCGATTCCTGACTGGGTGTAGGACTGATCCGTTTATCATAGCAATCTTTCGCGCCCGGCCATTAAGTGCGACCCAATTTCCTAGGAATTGGCGTGTCTACGGGCCAATAACCTCTCTTATCAATGTGCTGGAATTGCCTTGATCGCCATAGGTTTGTGCCCAGAACTTTTGACTTATCGCTCCCGTCTATGACGTAGCCTTCCGCTTCCAAGCGCTGAAGAAGCTCGCTTCGGGTCAGCGGCCGCCCTTCAGACAAAATTTGGCGCCTCGCCGCGGCCATCATTTCTGCGACATAGGCAGAACGACCACGCCGCGAGCGGCTCCCCTTCCACAAATCGAGCTGCGGCAAGTCCTGCTCCTTGTCGAGCATGGAAAGCTGCCGATAAGTCTCAATCAATTTTTCGAGTGCCTCGGACTCCAAACGCAACTCATCACGTCTTTTCAGTAGTTTAGATAAAAGCTCCCGGATCGATTCATCCGCCATTCCTGCCTCCGAGTCCGCGATTTGGCACGGAATAACACACAAACGCTGCACGGAGAACTAAAATGGGGTTGCACTCAAGATTAAGAGTGCATATGCAGGATTCGCGAAGCCGTATCTGCGAGTCTCGCAGCCGGCAGAGCAAAGCGAAGGGTGAATCAAAAGGGGGCCACCCCTTAGGATGACCCCCCAGCAAGCTGAGTGACGATGCACTCGGGCTCACCTGAGACCTGCCTGCTCGCATGCATCGCCACTTGGGTCAACCTGAAGTCCGACGATTTCGGGGGAAGGACCGGTGGGTAAGCTGTGGAAAACCATACGCGGCGATACGCTTATTCACCCGCACCCAACCTGACTTCGTTCGGGCTTCATCGATCACAACGATGAATGCTCGGAAGGTAAAATAAGATGTCTAAGGTTAGTGCATATCACTCGATAAAGCCCGGCACGCGTGTCCATCACAACGACAACAAGTGCACCGAGGGCAACAATATCGAAAGCTACAATCGCCGCAGTGGCACGGGTGGTCATCCGCTCTGTGACCACTGCAAGCGGCTGTAAATAAACGGGGGTGCGGCGCCGATGGCGTCGCACCAACACCATGCTACACTCCCACCCATGCGCGCCCGGAACCCCCTCTATGTCATGGCCAAGCCGCCGCCGGAGGTGCAGGCGGCGATCGCCGCGCTGCCACGCAACGACCCCGGGCGCGGGCCCGACCTGCTCCATGTCACGCTCATCTCGCTCTATGACCTCCATTATGCGCCGCCCGGGTGGCTGCCCGCGACCATCGCCGCGCTGGACGGCTTCGCCGCGGCGCCTTTCGCGCTCCGCTTCGACCGGTTCGAGAACCGCAAGGCGGTGACTTTGCGCACGCGCGATCCGCTGGCCGGGGCGCGGGCGTTCCAGAAGGCGCTGGTCGACCATCTGCTACGCGAAAAGGCGCCGATCATGGACGGCACCACCCCCGAACCGCACATCACGATCAACTATCGCGGCGACCGGCTGGGTTCGCAGACCTTCGGCGCGCTGAAACTGCCCCCGATCGAATGGACGGTGAGGGAAATATTGTTGATGGAAAGCGTTGTCGGCAAGACGACGCATGTCGAGCACGGCCGCTGGGCGCTGACGCTGCCGAGCCACTGAGCGCGGCGCGGGCACGACAACGAGCGGCACGAGAGAGGAGAGCAGCCATGGCGACGATCACGATCGGCAAACCCGCGGACAAGGCGCGGCTGCTCCACACTCTGGTGCTCGGCTTTGCCGCCGACCCGGTGGCGCGCTGGGCCTCGCCCGACGCCGCGACCTATATGAGCCGCCGCCACGAATTTTTCGGCGCCTTCGGCGGCGCAGCGTTCGATCATGGCACGGCGTTCGTCGCCGACGACGGCGCCGCGGTCGCGACCTGGCTGCCGCCCGGGGTCGCGCCCGACGGCGAGGTCATGGGGACGATCATGGACGAACAGACGCCGGCGCATCGCAAGGCCGAAATGGACGAGCTCGTCGGACAGATGGACCGCTTTCACCCCACCGAGCCGGTCTGGTACCTGCCGCTGATCGCCGCCGATCCCGCGCATCAGGGCCGCGGGCTCGGCACCGCGCTGATGGAAGCGGCGATCACGGTCATCGACGCCGACGGCCGCCCCGCCTATCTCGAAAGCTCGAACCCGCGCAACATCCCGCTCTACCGGCGCTTCGGCTTCGACAGCATCGGCGAGATCCGCACCATCACCTCGCCGGTGCTGACCCCGATGCTCCGCCCGGGGAAGGGCTGACGCGCGAAAGGATTTCCCCATGTCGCACCCCTCGAAGATCGTCCATTGCACCGGCCCAACCGACCCGCACGCGCTCGACGGCATTTCGCGGCGCCACCGCAGCGGCGATCTCGACAAGCTGTGCCCGCTGTGCAGCGGTTACGGCCAGTGGAACACCCAGATCGACCTCGTCAGCCACCGCTCAATCCGCCACGCCTGCCCCAAATGCGACGGGCGCGGGTGGATCGAGACCGGCGGCGACATGGTGCCCTCGCCCGATATCGAACGCAGCGAAGCGGGGCATCCGGTGTGGACGGTGCGGCTCGACCCGTCCGACGACCGCGAATGACCGCGGCGCGCGCTCCCGTTTCGCGGGCCCCGGCGCCCTTGCTCAGCCCGCCGCCAGACCCAGCGCGGCGCGCACCCACGCCGGCCACCAGTCGCTGAGATAGGCGGCGCTCGCCCCCGCGAACGCCAGCGCATAGACGGCGGCGCCCCGGATCAGCACCCGATGCACCCGCCCGCGCGTCGCGAGATCATAGAACGCCGCGGCCGCGATCAGCGCGATCGTCCCCGCCCAGTTGCCGAGCAAGAGACCCCAGAAGCCGTCGCCCAGCGTCATGCCGATCGCCTCGCCCCACCAGCGCCCGAACGCCGCCGACAGGATCACCGCGGTCGCGAGCAGTACCAGCCGCTTGTGCGCCACCGCATCGCCGCGCCGCACGAACGCCAGCGTCGCGGTGGCCGCGAACAGGATCATCGACGTCAGCGGCAGGGCAAAGAAGCGCGCATTGTCCGGGTCGCGCGGGGCATAGAAGCGCTGGCTGTGGATTTCGGCGGCGATCGCCGACACCGTCATCACCGGCACCAGCACCAGCAGGCTCAGCCCGAGCCACCGGTGCAGGTCGTGCCGCCGCGCGCCGATCAACAGCGCCTGTACGGTCAGAATCGTCATCCAGGCGAAAAAGGCCCAGACATGGATTTCGAGCATCGCGGGCGCCGGATAGTCGGCGGTGCCGCCGAAGCGTTTCGCGATCTGCGGCGCAAAGCCCATCGCGACGCCGAGCCACGACATGGCGATAAAGGCCGGAAAGAACAGCCGGTCGCCGCGATGCCGCGCCGCGAACCCCGATCGCGTGCCGATCATAAATCTCCCTCGCCGACCCGGGCGGACATCGCACCACGATGGCGCCGCGCGGTCAAACGAAAACGCCCGCGGTCCGGCCTAGGGTCCGCCGCGACCGTCCGCCGGCCGCCACCGCCAGATCAGCAGCAGCAGCGCGGTCAGGATGAAGATCGCAAAGCCCGACAGCATCCACGCGTTGACATACCATTGCTCGCCCCAACTGAACTCGCCGCCCATGATCTTCGCCCAGCCGCGAAAATGCTGCGCAGCGGCGACCGCGAGGCCGAACAGACCGAAGATCGCCGACAGATAGCGCACCAGCCAGTGCGCGGGGTTGGGCAGCATCAGCAGCACGCCCAGCGCGCCGATCATCGTCCGCTGCACGCGGCAATAGGGGCAGTGATAGACGAGGTCGGTCAGGTCGACCGTCCACGTCAAAACCGCCAGCAGGATCGCCGCCGCCCCAACCGCGCGGCGATGCCGCAGCAACCTGTCCGGCACATCGTCGATCATCATGCCCTCCCCCTTTGCCCCGGCATCCCCCGGCGGGCGGCCGGCGTCAAGGTGCGGGCTTCAGCCAGTTGTAGAGAAAGTCCTGGATCGCGTCGCCATAATGGCGGTCGGTGTCCGCCGCAGCGTCGTACAGCAACTGCTTGCCGCGCGGCCATTGCGGCTGCGGCAGTTTCAGCGTCGCGTCGCTGTACAGGCGGATCGTATCGCGGAACGGTACCCAGCGATTGCCGGCGTTCGACGACTGCCACTTCGCGGTCAGCATCGCCTGCCCCGCCGCGCGCACGCGCTTGTGCAGCAGCTCGGCCTTCTTCGGGTCGCGCGCGTAAATGCCGGCGAGCGTCGGCCAGCCGGCGGCGTCCGGCTTTTCCCATTCACTCTGCCACATCGCGACGAGCTCGCGGGCAAAGCTCTGCATCATCCCCGGCGGGGTCGTGACCGCGGTCTTGCTCGCCTTGTCGGGCTTGCCGTCGGCGCCGAGGCGGGTGAGCTGGATCACGCGGTCCTTGGGAAAGGCGAATTCCTCGAGCAGGTCGATCTCGCCTGCGTCGAGTTTGCCGTCGCGGCGGAGGTGGCGGATCACCAGCTTCGCCTCGTCCTCGCCGACATATTTGCGATAGAGGCCGGGGTTCTTCGGGTCCTTCACCGGCGCCCATTCGGTCAGCAGCCGAAATATTTCGGGCGAGGCGACCGCGGCATCGTCGAGCGGCCTGGCATAGGCGGCCTCCCACTCGGTCGCGGGCAGCCCCTCGACCGTCGCAGGTGTGCCACCGGTCTGGGCGATCAGGGGCTGGCAAAGGAAAAACGACGCGGCGATCGCGGCGCCGGACGTCAGGGTCAATCGGAACATGCTTCCTCCATCGACCCGCCGCCTGCCTATCACCCCCGCCGCGCCATGCAAGCGGAACCGGTGCGGGCGGGCAGGGGGCGGGCGCACAGCAAGCCATTGACCGCGGCGCGCGAAAACGGCAAAGGCGGCGGCGATGCGGGTGTAGCTCAATGGTAGAGCAGAAGCTTCCCAAGCTTACGACGAGGGTTCGATTCCCTTCACCCGCTCCAAGGCTTTCGCAGCGATTTAGCAAGGCTAAATCGCGACAAGCGAAAGCCCGGCCAGCCCGCGCAGCGGGACTGACGGCGTGGCTTTGCCACGACGGCCTTCCGACAGGGCCGCTATCGTCACCCCGCGCCTTCACTCCCGCGGCAATGGCGCGCAAATTCGAACATGCTCCGCGCGCGATCGCGCCCCTCGCGCATTTGCCTGGCGAAAAAGGCGCGCAATTCAGCCTCGTCGCGCAGTTCCAGCTCGACGAAGCCCGCCGCCAGCTCGGCGGCGACCTGGAGCAGCGAGAGGAAATGCGCGGCGGCGAGATCCGGAGCCTCGCCGTCCGCCACGCCCTCCGCCGCGTCGGGCGCGATCGCAACACTCCCGCCGGACGGCGCGGGCCGGCTGCTCGACGCGGCGCGATGCCTGAAATGCTCGACGACGATGCGTTCGGCATCGACCGGAAAGAGCTGAAGAAAGGCCCAGTCGCCCGCCGTTTCGCTCATGTCGGCCAGGACGGGCAGGTCAAGGTCGTGGTGAAGCCTGAAATCGCGATAACGGGTGACGCGTTCGATCTCGAGATCGGACTGGATACGCGCATCGTTCGCGTCGACGATCAGCCGGGCAGCAAGCTCGCCGCGGGCATGGATGATCTGCTTGCCAGCGACGGCCTGCACGCGGCTGCCGGCGTGGCAATGCAGCGCCCCGGGATGATCGACGATTTCGAGATGGATCTGGCGCGGATCGAGGAGCAGGATCTCGTCGGCGAAATGCTGCGACCGCCCCGGATAGTTGACGAAACAGCCCGGCCACGCCTTGACGATCAGCGGATCGATCAGTTCGTGAAGGGCAGGCGGGAGTTCGGCCGTAACGCCGGCTTCGAGGAACTCGCCGCCGAAATGGGGACCGCTTTCCACGACGGTAAAGACGATGTCGGGCCGATATTGGCGGAGCGCCAGCGTCAGCAGACTGCCCACCAGCCCGCCGCCGATAATCGCAAGGTCATATTCGAAAGCGTCCGCGCTGTGCATCGGAGCGTTGGTTAGCGCAGCCGCCGTGCCGACGCCATGTCCGGCCGTTCCAGGGCATCGGAACGGCGCGTTTCGACTCGCCGCAGGAGACACGCCGAGTCGCGGCCGAGTCGCCCCTATGATTCTGGAACGACTGCATTCTCTGGCTCAAAAATTAACTATTTCGCTTAAGCGCTCTGCGGCAGGACGACTCATTCCAGCGGTGAACCGAAGTCCCGAAATAATATCATTTTTTACCGAAAGTGACCGTTCCCGAGATTTGGGCCAACGTTGCCGTTTCGGGACAAAAATTAAAATAAGTTGATTCAAGTTAGGAAAAGTCGGAAACTTGTTTCAGTCGGTTGGAGGGCTGGCTGGACCAAAGTCGATAGTTCCCGTGGGGGGAACAACTCGCTTTGCGAACATACTGAAAAACCGGGTCGCAAGGTTTGCAGTTGGCGAAAGCCGGCCGCGCACGGTTTCCGTGCTGCAGCCGCTACCGCCGGGGATATCGACTGGTCTTTGACCAGAATCGTGGGGAGGGGTTGGGATGCAAGTGCTTCCCAAAATAATCTGTGCTGCCTTGGCACTAGCCTGCACGCCGGCGATCCCGGCCTTTGCGCAGACGACCGCCTATGCCGTCGGTCAGGGCAGCCCGAACCAGATCGCCTTGTCGATCCCCGTCACGGCCTCGGTCGGCGGTCGCTGCGGCTTCGCGGCAGGCAGCGCACCTTCGGGTACCTATGACCAGCCGAACTTCGATGTGCTCGGCCTCAACCATGATTTCATCTTCGAACTCGAATGCACCGGGCCCTCGCGGGTCGCGGTCGTATCGACAAACGGCGGGCTCAAGACCGCGGGCGCCGTGCCTGCCGGCTATACGACGCTCGCGCCTTATGACGTGACGCTCAACCTCGTCGGATCGAGCGCGACCGCGAACCAGACGTGCCAGGTCGCAACGCTCGTCGCAGGGTCGACCTGCACCTTCCTCGGGCCGGCATCGACGACGCAAGGCCTGCGGCTCAACGCCAATTCCATCGAACAGAACGGAACGTATCTCAGGGTTTCGGCCCCGCCCTACGCCGGCGCATCGCAGCTGGTAGCGGGCAATTATGCCGACACCCTGACCGTGACGGTGAGCACTTCGCCCTGATGCGCAGGGCAAATCCGGGCTGCCGCACCCTCGGGGCAGACTGGAACAAATCCATTGCCGGGGGGACGGCGGTTGTTTCGCCGATGTGGAAATGATCGCCAGCCAACTGGCAAAATGAAGGACGAAGACGATGAAAAAACTGGCTTATCTCTCGGTTGCGGCGGCTTCGGCCATCGCGCTGGCCTCGCCTGCCGCGGCGCAGACGACCGCGACCGGCACAATCAACATTACCGGATCGGTCGCCAACAAGTGCATGGTCGTGTCGAGCGGCGGCGCCGCAAGTTCGACCTTCACCGATTCGCGTGACCTTGGCGAACTTGCCCAGGCCAACGGCACTCTCGAAAGCTCGGGTGTGCTTGAAAGCCGCTTCGGCACTTCCGGCAGCGGCGCTCCGACCTTCCGCGTGGTTTGCACGACGGCCGCCCCCGTGGTCAGCGTCAATGCGGATCCGCTGGTCAACGCGGCCGCTGCCGACACCGGCTATTCGAACACGGTCAATTACACCGCGACGGCGACCTTCGCGCTGACCGGCGGCGGCTCGACCCCGGTCGCGAATGTGACGACCTCTGCAACCGACACGTCGGCCACGCTCGCAAGCCGTCTGGCCGCCTCGGGCGACAACGTCACCATCACGACGAGCCTCTTCAACACCGACGCCGCGGGCGCCAACGCCCTGATGGTGGCGGGTTCGTACACGGGCAAAATCGTGGTCACCGTCTCGCCGATCTGACGGCATCGGCTATTGGGGGATTTTACGTGATGCGTAATCTGATGACGCTGACCGCGCTTGCGACCCTTGCCATGGCGACGCCCGCCATGGCGCAGGTCACCGGTACGGTCGACATCGACGGCTCGGTCGCCGACCGCTGCCTGTTCACAACCGACAACGCCGTGATCTCGGTCGGTGAGCTGGCGCTCGCCGGGTCGGGGTCGACCGCGGGCAAGCTCGACACGAGCAAGCTCGACGGCCAGACGCGCACGCTGATCGGCTGGTGCAACGGCACCGCGGCGACGATGGAGGTCGAGGCCTTCGCGCTCGAGAACACCGATTTCACCGGCAGTGCGCCGACGGGGTTCGACACGCGGATCGACTTTACCGCGACCGCCGATGCCAATGAAGCCACCGCCACCGACACCTCGCTCGACGCGGGCAAGGGTGCGGCGGCCGGGGTCGGACTGTTCACGGGCAATATCGACGTCACCCTGTCGGCTTCGTCGACCCCGACGAGCGGGCTGCTCGTCGCGGGCGGCTATGTCGGCCAGGTGGTCGTGACGCTGACGCCGAACATCAGCTTCGGCGGCGGCTCGGAACAGCCGCTGCCGTAAGGCGCGGCAACGAAGAACTTTGGGAGATTGACCATGCGTCAATTGGGTTTGGTACTCGCGGCCGCAGCCGCACTCGGCGCAGCGCCCGCCCGGGCGCAGGACGACACCGACACGGCGAATGTCGCGGTGAACGGCAATGTCGCGCCGCTGTGCATCCTCGGCCCGCCGTCGCCGGCGACCGTCGACCTTGGTCAGATGGTCGCGACGTCGGGCAGCCGGATCGGGCGGATCGCGCCGCTGTCCAACCAGACGGTCAGTCTCCCGGGTTCCTTCTGCAATTTCGCCGGGTCGGCGATCGACGTCGCGGTGACCGCACTGGTCGCCAATGACAGTTCGACGCTGCAACCGGGTTTTGCGCGGGCCGTGAATTATACGGCCAGCGTCGACAATTGGGCCGCCACGGCGGCGAGCGCGACGAGCGCCGCGACGACCGACGGCAGCAATCCGACCGAAAGCAGCACCGGGGCGACCCAGCCGCTGCCGAAGATCGCCGACCTGTCGGTGACGCTGTCGAGCTTCACCGTACCTTCGGACCTGCTGCTGGTCGCAGGCAATTATCAGGGCGCCGTCGTCGTGACGCTCGGCCCGGCCGCCACGGGAGGAATTGAGGAATGATCAAGCACGCCTATCTGCTCGCCAGCGCCGCCGCGCTCGCCGCGACCCCCGTCATGGCGCAATTGACCACCGACACCAGCGAATTCGCGGTGATCGGCAGCGTCCCCGCGCTCTGTTCGGGCGGGACGATTTCGGGAGCGAACGCGACGTTCGACCTCGGCGTGCTCGTCGACACCTCGACCGGCCTTTTACGCACCGACCTGTCGGCGCCGAGCAAGGTCATCACCGGCTCTTTCTGCAGCGCACGCAGCACGATCAACGTCGATGCCGACGCCATGACCGCGCAGACCTTCACCGCGACACCGCCGACGGGTTTCTCGCGCACCGTCAATTATGTCGCGACGGCGTCGGGCTGGACCGAAACGCCCGCCAGCTTCGACACCGCGCAGGCGGTCAACAGCGACGCAACGCAAAGCCGCGACACCGCCTTTACCGGCGACATCACGGTCGCGCTCGACAATTTCTCGACCGCGGGCGGCAATGCGCTCCGGCTTGTCGCCGACCCCAATTATCTCGGCACCGTGACCGTCACGCTGGCAGCGGCGGAGTAGGATCGTGCGGCGCCTCGTCCTTCTTGCAACCGCGGCGGCGATGACGGCGGCGAGCGCGTCGGCGGTGCCCGCCTTCGCGCAGACGACCGTTGTCAGCCGCGCGATGCCGGTGACGGGCAATACCCCGCAGGTCTGCGCGCTGCAGAACGCCAGGCTGGCGCAAGGCAGTCAGGTGAACTTCCGCGCGCTGACCGGCAATCTGCTGCAGATCGACACGCTGGTCGACCCCGCGACACTGGCGACCAACGCGGCGTCGGCTTCGGTCGAGTTCGCCGCGGTCTGCAACTTTCCGCATCGCATCCGCCTCGAATCGCAGAACAACGGGCTGTGGCAGACCGACGGCAGCATGAACCAGCCGGCCGACGGCTTCGCCTATGCGCTGCCCTATCGCGCCGAACTGACGTGGGGCGAGGTCAATGGCGCGCTCGATGCCAATGCCAATGTCCGGCGCATCGCCGAACGCCGGTTCAATGTCGATCAGGCAACCGCGGGCGAAGTCGAGCTGCGCATCCTGATCGAGGCCGGCGCATCGAACACGCGCAGCAATGCCCCGGTGCTTGCGGGCTTTTACCGCGACACACTGCGGATCTTCCTGGAGCCACGCTGATGAAGGCCATGATCCGGATCGCCGCATTCGCCGCCGCGTTCGCAGGGACGAGCGCGATCGCCCAAGCACAGAATTTCTCCGAGTCCGACCAGGAACTCGAGATGGTGGGGGAGGCGCCCGCGGCCTGCGTGCTGCGGGCGCCGTCCGCGACCGCCGGCGTCAACGCCAGCTTCGACCCGACGGGTCCGACGAGCGGCGAGCTGCGGATCATCCAGATGGTCAATCCGACCACCGCCGAACCGCTGCCGACGTCGATCACGCTGGCGCTGCCGGTGGTGTGCAATGCGTCGCACCGCATCGAACTCCGATCGCAGAACGGCGGCCTGCTCCGTGACCAGGGCAACGCCCGCAACCGGCAGAGTGGTAGCGGCTTCGGCGAATTCGTGACCTATCGCGTCGGGCTGGCCTGGGCGGGGCAGCAACGCGACGTGACCAGCGAGGAAGCGCGCAACCTGAGCATCGACGCCTTCCGCGGCGCGGCGGGCGACGCGGTGCTGAACGTCTCGCTGCCGGGGGGTGGCGGCCCGCTCGTCGCCGGCCGCTATTCGGACGCGATCATTGTCGAATTCCTGGTGGCCAATTGACGGTCAGCGGGATCTTGTGAGGTTGTCCATGTTCAAGTCGATCAAGTTTCTGTTCCTCGCCCTGCTGGCGTTAACCATGAATCCGGCGCCCGCGCTCGCGATGACGGTGCAGCCGGTGGTGATCAACCTCAACACCAGCGGCCGCGGCATGACGCAGGTGATCACGGTCGAGAACACCTTCGCGACGACCCTGCCGGTCGAACTGCGCATCCAGGAACTCAAGGTGACGCAGGATGGCGTCGAACTGACCGGCGTCGACCCGGGCGACCTGCTCGTCTTTCCGCCGCAGGCGCTGATCGAACCCGGCCAGACGCAGTCGTTCCGCGTGCAATATGTCGGCGACCCGGCGCTGGCCGCGAGCAAGCATTATTACATCACCGTCGCGCAGCTGCCGGTGAAATTGCCCGAGGGGCAGTCGGCAATCCAGATCCTCTATAATTTCCAGGTGCTGGTCAGCGTCGCGCCGACCGGCGTGAAGCCCGACCTGTCGGTCCAGTCGGCCGAGGTTGGCCACAATGCCGAGGGCAAGCCGGTGCCAGTGCTGATGCTGAACAACAGCTCGGCGGCGCACGGTTATCTTTCGAACGGACGCCTGCGCATCGTCCAGAAGGACGCGTCCGGCAAGGAAGTGTTTCGCCAGTCGCTGTCGGGACCCGAAGTTCAGCAGACCATCGGCTTCGGGCTCGTCGGCGCCAATCAGACGCGGCGCATCACGGTTCCCATCATATTGCCGCTCGACGGCGGGACCGTCGAGGCGTCCTACGCGGCAGAAAGCTAAGATCATGTCTCGGGGGGGGATCCGCACGATATTGATGCTGGGGGCGGCCGGATCGGTCGGCCTGCCGGGAGGGGCTCTCGCGGCTGACACCGCGGCGACCGGACAGGATGCGACGACCGTCGTCCAGCCCTATGCGGCCCCCGCACGGCCGGGCGTGCGCTATAACAGCACCGGCCGGGCGATCACGCTGACCGTCCCGGCAAAGGACGGTGCCAATTATCTCGGCGACGTCCCGCTGACCATCCAGGCCGACGACACGCTCGAACTGCCAACGCGCCGGACGCTGCAACTGCTCGGTCTCGTCCTCGATCCCAATTTCTTTTCGACGCTCGAGGACAGCCTCGGCACCCGCGCGACGATCACGCCGGCCGATCTACTGCCGTCGGGCATCACGTTGAGCTATGATCCGCAGACGCTCGAGCTGAATTTCCAGATCCCGGCGGAACGGCGGCTGGCCCGTTCGGTGATCGTCAGCCCGCTCGATCGCGAACGGCTCGGCGAGGTGGTGCGCGCGGCCGACGTCAGCGGCTATCTGAATATCCGCGGGACCTTCGATTATGTTCATGCCGGCGGCAACGAGGGCTTCGCCGCGCCGCTCTTCCTGCTCGACGGCGCGACGCGCATCGGCGGCGTGGTCGCCGAATCCGAAGCGATCTGGCAGCCGGGGGTCGACGGCGTCGATTTCCAGCGTCTCGGTTCGCGCCTCGTCTATGACGATCAGGAAAATCTGATCCGCTGGACCGCCGGCGACCTCCAGACGATCGCCCGCGGCTTCCAGAACGCGCCCGACATCGCCGGCATCTCGATCTTCCGGTCGTACAGCGTGCTCCAGCCGCAGCAGATCATCCGCCCGCGCGGTGATCGCAGCTTCCGGCTCGACCGGCCGTCATCGGTCGAGGTCGAAATCAACGGGCAGGTGGTCCGCCGCCTGCAATTGAACCCCGGCGTCTACGACCTGCGCGATTTCCCCTTCACGCAGGGCGCAAACAATATCCGCCTGTCGGTCCTCGACGACAGCGGCCGGTCGGAAGTGTTGAATTTCAACCTGTTCCTCGACCAGACGCAGCTCGCCAAGGGGCTCAGCGAATTCGGCCTCTATGCCGGCGTCAAGGCACCGCTCGGGCTGCGCGGCCCGCGCTACAGCGACGATTATATCGTCTCGGGCTATTATCGCCGCGGCTTGAGCGACTATCTGACGCTCGGCGTCAATGCGCAGTTCGACAAGGATTCGCGGCTGCTCGGCACCGAAGCGGTGGTGGCGACCGCGGTCGGAACCTTTGCAACCAATCTTGCCGTGTCCGACATCGACGGGCTGGGCACCGGCTTCGGCGGCACGCTGACCTTCCAGCGGCTGATCCAGCGGAGCGACGGCCAGGCCGATACGCTCAACCTGTTCGTCGAGACGCGCAGCAAGAAGTTCGGCCCGGTCGCCAGCTTCTTCATCGACAACCCCTATGACTTCGAGCTGGGGGGCGGCTATTCGCACGCCTTCACCAACCAGGTCTATGCTGGCGTCGATGCGCGCTATTCGCACGGCCGCGGCACCCAGCCCGACCTGCACAGCTATCGCCTCAACGCGGGCTACCGCATCTCGCCGACCGCCAGCCTGACCGGCGACGTCCGTTATGAAAAGGACAGCCGCGGCGATCGCGTCGGCGCCTTCCTGTCGCTGACGATCCGCTTCGGCCGCTACACGACGGCGCGCGCCGATTATGAAACGCGCGACAACCGCACCCGCCTGTCGTTCCAGACGCTGAAGGGCCAGGGAGTCGGTTCGTACAACATCACCGCCGATATCGACCGCTCCGACGTCGCGTCGGGCTTCAACTTCAACGGCAATTATATCGCCAACCGCGCCGAACTGGGGCTGACCCATTTCGGGTCCTTCACCGACGATTTCGGCCATCGCACCGGCCAGCGGACGAGCTTCCGCCTCGGCACCTCGCTGGCCTTTGCCGACGGTGCGTTCTCGATCGGGCGGCCGATCTACGACAGCTTCGCCATCGTCTCGCCGCACAAGACGCTGAAGGGCGCGAACATCACGCTCGATCCGACGCCGTTCGGCTTTACCGCGAACAGCGGCACGCTCGGCGCCGCGACGCATTCCAGCCTCAGTTCCTACGCCGATCGCACGATCACCGTCGATGCGCCCAACGCGCCGGCCGGGACCGATCTCGGGCAGGGGTCGTTCAAGCTCTTCCCGTCGTACCGCAGCGGCTATCATCTGACGGTCGGGTCGGAATATGGCGTGACCGCACTCGGCACGATGACCGACATCGATGGCGAGACCGTCGCGCTGGTGACCGGCAACGCCTTCGAACTCGCGCACCCCGAGCGCCCGCCGGTGACCGTGTTCACCAACCGCCAGGGCCGCTTCGGCGCGACCGGCCTCGCGCCCGGCAAATGGCGCGTCGAGATGCTCGACACCAAGAAATCCGTCTTTGAAATCGATATCCCGGACAATGGCGAGAACATCGTCCGGCTTGGCGAACTGACGCCGGTGAGGAACTGAATATGAACATGAGGCGCAACTGTCTGCGAATATTGCTTGCACTGGCGGGCTCGCTGGGATTCGCCGCCGCGGCCACGGCTCAGGGCGGATTCTCCTGCGGCATCACCGGTTCAGCGCAGGCATCTCCCATATTGTTCGACCCGTTCCAGCCTGGCGGACTGCCGGTAACAACGGTCACGCTGACTCTGACCCGCGTCAATCTGGCCGGCGGCGCCAAGACCGACGTCGCGAACTTTTATCTCCAGGGACGCGATGGGAGCGCCGATGGCGCGCAGATTGTTCCGATCTCCGTATCAAGCCCCGGCAACGTCTCGGGCTCGGGAACCGGAGAGAATATTTTCCACAATTTCAGTGCGCCCAAACCGCTTGTATCACCAGCATCGCGGACGCCGTCACCGACGCAGCGTTTCCTTAAGCTCAGTTTCAACGGCAACAATGAAGCTACGAATACGGTGACGATCGTATTCAACGTGATACTTCCAGAAAATTTTAATGTCGAGGCGACGCAGAACCTGCCTTTCGATGCCTATTTCGGTTGCAGCACCTCGGGCGGCCAGGGAACCAACAAGCAGGAAATTCAGGGCACTGTCCTAAATGCGCTGACCTTCCCGATCACGGTCCTCAGCGCGCTGCAGGCGAGCTACGCCGGGACGGCGCTCGACTTCGGGGAGGTCGGCGACAAGACGACCGGCGATGTCCTCGCTGCGCCCGCGACCTATACGACGCCGACCACGAACCATGTCCGGGTTCGCAGTTCAGGGCCCTACACGGTCGCGCTGGCCTCGCAGAACACGTACAAGATGACGTTCCCCGGCGGCGTTCTGACCACTCCGACGAATGTCCTGAACTACGACCTGAAGTTCCTCGGCCAGACGCGCAACGCGGCGAGCCCGAGCTTCACGACGGTCACCTGCCAGCGCGCTGGCGTGCCGGCCTCGGATGCCGACATACTACCAGTCGTCGCCACCCTGAAGGAGGGCGGACAGGGCAAGCTGGTCTCGCCAACCTATTCCGACCTGCTGACCGTGACGATCACGCCGCTCCTGTCGGGCGCGCCATCGCAGCAGAATTGCCCCGCCTTATAGCGGGACGATCCGGAACGAGACGGAACCGCCCTGAACGCCTTTCGGCAGGTCGAGTTCGAGCGCGCGCGTCGCGATGCCGGCGCGGTTCGACTTGGTAATCTCCGCCGTCCCCGACTTGCCGAGCGGCACCGGGCGTCCATCGACGAGGATCTTGGCGTGCGCGAGCGACGGCGAATAGTCGGCGTGGATCGCATAGCCGTTCGGGCTGTTGCAGAATTCGCGCAGCGCGCCGAGGCTGACCTCGCCCTCGTGCGGCGACACCATCGTCTGTTCGACCGACGCGCGGCAGATCACCGGCACATAACCGCTGATGCCGATCGCGAACTGGCCCGAATCGACACCGACGTGGGGCATGGATCCCATGGCGGGCGCCGAAAGCGCCGTCATCGCGATCACCCCGAAAAACACTTTCTTGATCATTTACCCTACTCCATTGGGAAGCGCTCCTAATGGCAGGGCCTTTTCAAGATATGGTGCAGCGTCAGGGTAAACGCCGCGTTTAGAAAATCGGCCCAGCAAAGCCGCCGTTTTTGGCCAAATTGTTGCTGTGAAAAGCGATTGCCCCGACCGGCAGCCGGAACGCGCCGTCGAGCGAGGTCACATTTTTTCGGTGCCCTGCATTTTTTCGATGGTGCGTCGTACGGCAACAGCCGCTCGCGATCGCCTCGACGCTAGCGATGTTTTAACCGCGATGCCGGACAAGCGCCTTTTGGAAAAGGTAGACATGGCGGTTTCCGCATTCTTGGAGAATTCATCGACCGGCGAAGGACGGCGCAGAAGCACGCGGCGAGCGCTGCGGCTTACGGCGTCGGGGCTCTCGGGGAGCGGCGATGCCTGTCCCATCCTCATCCACGACATCTCGGCCGAGGGCTTGCTGATCGAATGCGGCCTGCCGCTTGCCCCGAATGAAAGCATCGATGTCGAGCTGCCGCACGCCGGCCGCTGCCTCGCCAAAATCGTCTGGGCGAGCGGCCGCCTGTTCGGCTGCCGGTTCGACGCGCCAGTCAGCCGCGCGACGCTGAGCGCCGCGGCGCTGCGCAGCGCGGTCGAGCAGCCGGTCGAGAGGCCCCGCCAAGCCCAAACCATTGGCGACGAAATGCTGGGCGCGCGCATCCAGCGGCTGCGCAGTCTTAAGGGCCTCACCCAGTCGCAACTCGCCGAACGCGCAGGCGTGAGCGAAGCGGCAGTCTGCAACTGGGAAAAGGGCAAGGCGCGGCCCCGCCCCTATCGTACCGAAATCCTCGCTGATATTCTCGGCGTGTCGAAGTTCGAGCTGCTGACCAACAAGCCGGGATCGAATATGGCCGACATCGTCGACCAGGCGCGCGCATGGATCGCGACCGCAATCGACATCGCGCCCGAACGGATCCGGATCGCGATCGATTTCTGATGCTCGGCCAAATCTGCGGCTCGGAAAGATAAACCCCGCATAGCAATGTGGTTCAGCGCAGGTTCGGGTCGACGATCCTAAACCGGTTGCGGACATGATCAGGAGGATGAACGATGAAAAAGCTTCTTTGCGCGGCGGTTCTCGCCGCCGTCGCCCTGCCTGCGGCGCCCGCGCTGGCCGATCCGCCGCCTTGGGCTCCGGCCCATGGCAAGCGCGCGAAAGATCGCGGCCTCTACGACAGTTACGGCCGCTATTATGAACCGCGGCGCCTGTCGCACGGCGATCGCGTCTGGCGCGGCCGCGACGGACAATATCACTGCCGCCGCGACAATGGCACGACCGGGCTGATTATCGGCGCCGCCGTCGGCGCGCTGGTCGGCCGCGAGCTCGACGGCGGGCGCGACCGGACGGTCGGCACGATCATCGGCGCCGCCGGCGGCGGCCTGCTCGGCCGCGCGATCGATCGCGGCGAGCTCAAATGCCGCTGACCTGAACGGGTTGACCTGACGACGGTGCGGGCGGTCGCTACACCGCCCGCACCGTCACCTGCTGCTCGATCAGTTCGATCTCGCCATAGGCGGTGAGGAAGCTGATGTCGGCCGCGTCGCGGCCGACGCCGATCACCGCGATATCTCCGGCGTCCGCCATGCCGGTCGCGTCGACGAGATGCCAGCCGCCGCCCAGATACACCTCGGCGACCGCATGGAAGTCCTGCGGCGCGACGTCGGGCGCATAGCCGCTCGCGACCCGCGCCGGGATGGCGGCGGCGCGCGCCAGCGTTACCATCACATGGGCATAGTCGCGGCATACGCCGCGCCGTTCGACGAAGCTGTCGAGCGCGCCGGTATCGGAATCGCTCGATCCCGCGGCATAGGTGAAATGCGTCTCGATCCAGTCGCGCATCGCCCCGATCTTCGCGCCGCCCTCGACGCCGCCGAACTCGTCGGCGACAAAGCTCAGAAACTTGTTCGCGGGGCAGTAGCGCGATTCGTTGAGATATTGCACCGTCTCGGCGGGCAGCCGGTGCATCGGCACCTGCGGTAGGCCGCGCCAGTTGTTCGCCGCGCGCACGATCTCGACCGTCGCCGAATATCTGGCATCGAGCCGATCTGCACAGCTCAGCCAGATGCGTTCGCCGATCCCGTCCTGCGCCGCGATGCGCGCGAAATTGGTGCAGGCACCCACGTCGAGCGCAGCCCCGGTTATCCGCTGGTCCGGCAACGCCGCCGCCTCGATCTGCAGCATCAGGTCGACGGGTTCGCGGAGGCGATAGGCGAGCGAGGCCGATATTTCGAGTTTCATCGCGCAACAATGCTCCACAAACGATCCGATGTCGCTAGAGGAACGCGAGAGAGTACGAGGTGGCCGCATCCACCCCGGCCAGAATGAAAAGATTCCCATGACCCCTGCGCGTACCATTCCGTTCATCGTCGCGACGATCTTCATGGATGCGGTCGGTTTCGGCATCATCATGCCGGTGCTGCCGCAGCTCGTGATGGAGGTCGGGCGGATCGACCTGCCGCACGCGATCGAGGTCGGGGCGTGGATCGGCCTTGTCATGGCGGTCGCGACCTTCGTCGCGTCGCCGGTGCTCGGCAATCTGTCGGATCGCTTCGGGCGGCGGCGCGTGCTGCTGCTCGCGCTCGGCGGGCTCGCGGTCGACTATGCGCTGCTGACGGTGGTCGAGACGCTGCCCTGGCTGTTCATCGCGCGCGCGCTGTCGGGCATCTTCGGCGGCAGCTATGCCGCGGCGCAGGCGGCGATCGCCGACATTACCGTCCCCGAGCAGCGCGCCCGCAATTTCGGTTTCGTCGGCGCCGCCTTCGGCATCGGCTTCGTCGCCGGGCCGGCGCTCGGCGGTTTCCTTGGCGAGATCGGCCCGCGCGCGCCGTTCGTCGCCGCCGCGGTCCTCGCTGCCGCCAACATGCT
Organism: Sphingopyxis macrogoltabida; assembly: GCF_001314325.1. NCBI lineage: Bacteria > Pseudomonadati > Pseudomonadota > Alphaproteobacteria > Sphingomonadales > Sphingopyxidaceae > Sphingopyxis > Sphingopyxis macrogoltabida. Next base: position 5,087,061 of record NZ_CP009429.1, on the reverse strand, counting down.
CTATGGCCTCTTCATCTTTCCCGAAACGCTGCCTCCCGAGCGCCGGCGTGCTTTCGACTGGCGCCGTGCCAACCCGCTCGGCGCCTTCCGGACGATGCGCACGCTGCCCGGAATGAACGGTGTCGCCGCCGTGCTGGTGCTGTGGCAGATCGCCAGCCTCGTCTATCCGATGACGTGGAGCTTTTATTGCATCGCCCAGCTTGGCTGGACGCCGGGGATGATCGGCGCCAGCCTCGCCGCGGTCGGGGTGATGATCGCACTCGGGCAGGTCTTCGTCGTCGGCCCCGCGGTGGCGCGCTTCGGCGAGCGCGACGCGGCGACGCTCGGCATCCTTGTCGCGACGCTCGTTTATCTCGGCTATGCCTTCACCACCTCGACCGTCGGCGCCTTCCTGCTGCTGATCCCCGTCGCCCTGCAGGCACCGGTCCAGCCGGCGCTGATGGCAATGATGTCGCGCCGCGCAACCGCCGGGACGCAGGGCGAGGTGCAGGGGATTTCGGCGATGGCGATGGGGCTCGGGCAACTCGTCGCGCCGCTGCTGCTCACCGGGACGATGGCTTATTTCACCGCCGCCAAGGCGCCGGTGCATTTTCCGGGCGCGGCCTTTATCGTCGCGGCGCTCTTCGGATGGCTGGCGATCCTGATGCTGCGTCGCCTGCCGCGGGCGCAGGCCGCCGATCAGATGCCGCCGGCGGTCACCGGATAGCCGAGCGCCTCGAACCCGGCGGTCAGCATCGCCACGCAGGCGGCGACCGCAGCGCCGTCAGTCGATCGAATGACGAAATTGGCACCAACCTTGCCCTCGCGGAAAAAGGGATAGCTGCCGATCGCGACGCCCGGATGATCCTTTTCGCCAAGGCGCAGCAGGTCGGCGACCTCGCTTTCGGGCGCCCATGCGCCGATCGTCTGGGCGACGAGCGGCGCGCCGCCTTCGAGCTCGCCGGTCAGCGCGTCGAGCATGCCCGCGGTGATGTGCGGCACCCCTGCCATCACGAACAGATTGCCGATCCGGATGCCCGGCGCGCCCGACATGCGGTTCGGGATCAGTTCGGCGCCGTCCGGCGTACGCGCCATGCGCAGCCGCGCCTCGGTCAGTTCGCCGCCGCGCGCGCTATAATAGCGTTCGAGGATCGCCCGGGCATCGGGATGGACAATCACGCCGACGCCGAGCGCCTTCGCCACCGCATCGACGGTGATGTCGTCATGCGTCGGCCCGATGCCGCCGGTCGTGAACACATAATCGTAGCGCGCACGGATCGCATTCAAGGCATCGACGATCTCGGCCTCGACATCGGGAACGATACGCACTTCGCGCAGCCTGATGCCCTGCACGTCGAGCCAGGTCGCGATCTGGGCGACATTCTTGTCCTGCGTGCGGCCGGAGAGGATTTCGTCGCCGATCACCAGCACGGCGGCAGTCCAGATGCGTTCGTCGCTCATCGCTTTGCCTTAGAGCATGATGCCATGATATTGATCCACCGTGACGGAGCCGATTTTGGCCGAGTGCGAGGCGCGAGGAGAGGTGCGATGCGGGGCATCGTACCCGACGAGCAACGCGGCAATCGGCCAAAATCGGCCCGCCCCGCAGGGGTTGCCCCCGGAAGCCCGCCGGACGGCGGCGCGCCTCTGGGCCGGGCCACCGGCCCGGCCTGCGAGACGCTTCTTGCCGGCGAACTTCCGGGGGCAATCACGGTGGGTCAATATCATGGCATCATGCTCTACCTGTCTATGGTGACAAAACAACCCCGCTGGCAGTCGGATAATGTTCCTGATATGTTCGCATCCGACTCGAAAGTGATGGGAGAAGCGCAATGGCCGAAGACCTGATTTTCTACACCAACCCGATGTCGCGCGGCCAGATCGTGCGCTGGATGCTCGAAGAGGTCGGCGCCCCCTATGAGCCGCGCATTCTCGATTATGGCACGACGATGAAGGACGCCGCCTATCTCGCGGTCAATCCGATGGGCAAGGTGCCGGCGATCGTCCACAACGGCCGCGCGGTGACCGAATGCGCTGCGATCTGCGCCTATCTTGCCGACGCCTTCCCCGCCGCGGGGCTCGCGCCGGCCCCTTCCGACCGCGCCGACTATTATCGCTGGCTGTTCTTCACCGCCGGCCCCGTCGAACAGGCGATCACCGCCAAGCATTTCGGGATCGAGCCCGACGCCGAACAGCAGCGCATGGCGGGCTTCGGCTCGCTCGCCGCGGCGCTCGACGCGCTCGAGGGTGCGGTCGCGGGCAAGGCGTTCGTCGCGGGCAACCGCTTCACCGCCGCCGACGTCTATGTCGGCAGTCAGGTCGACTGGGGGCTGCAATTCGGCACCATCCCGTCGCGCCCGGCGTTCGAGGCCTATGTCGCGCCGCTGCGCGAACGCGCGGCGTACAAGCGCGCGAAGGAAATCGACAACGGCCTGATCGCCGAAATGCAGCCGGCGAATCCCGCCTGAGGGATGGGGCAGCTTTCAGCCGGAAGCGGAGATTTCCCTCTTCGTCACCCCGGACTTGATCCGGGGTCCATGGCTTCGCCGCCGCGGTGGATCCCGGATCAAGTCCGGGATGACGAAGGTGAGTTAAGCAACGGCCGCTCTCCACCCCAAAGCCGCCCTACATTCGGAGACTGTCAGAAAATCCCCGCCGCCAGCCCTTCCGCCAGCGCAGCACCGAGGTCGCGCGCTTCGGCGATCCGCGCTGCCGCTATGGTCTTCGGCGCCATGATCGCCTCGGGCGTTTGCGCAGCGGTATGGACGATCACCGGGTCGGCGACCCGCCTCAGCCGCCAGCCGGTGGCGATCCGGTCGAGCTGGCGCTGGGCGTTTTCGCCGTCCGACCCCGCGCAGACGATCGTCGCATAGGGACGCCCCTCGAGCCGGCCGAGGCACGGATAATAGCAGCGGTCGAACATCTCCTTCATCGCCCCCGACAGCGCCGCGAGATTTTCGGGACCGACGAACAAATAACCGGCGGCGGCCAGCAGATGCTCGGGCGTGACGTCTGCGGCCGCGATGCGTTCGGCCGCCCGCGCCCCTTCGGCGGCGGCGCGCGCGAGCGCTTCGCTGCCGCCGGTGCGGCTGTGCCAGATGATGAGCAGCTGCGATGCGTCGGCCATGCCGCGATGCTTGCCAAGCCGGAAGGCGCGGCGCAAGCTGCCCGCCACATATGGGGGAGACATGCCATGCGCCGACTGACCGCCCTGCTGCTTGCCGGCAGCCTGCCCTTCACTGCCGCCGCACAGGACGCCGCGAGCGAGGCGACGCGCACCGCGCAGGCCGAAATCGCCAAACGCCTGCCCCTCGACGACCCGCGTGATGAGGCCAATGCGACACGCGGCAAGCTCGCCGAAATCGCCGACGGCGTAATCATCGGCAAGGACGGCAAGCCGGTGTGGGACCGGCGGCCCTATGCGTTTCTGGGCGATAAGAAGGCGCCCGACACGGTGAACCCGTCGCTGTGGCGGCAGGCGCGGCTCAACGCCGTGCACGGATTGTTCGAGGTCGTCCCCGGCAAGATCTGGCAGCTGCGCGGTTACGATATTTCGGTGATGACGATCATTCGCGGCAAGACGGGATGGATCGTCGTCGACCCGTTGCTGTCCGAAGAGGCGGCCGCCGCCGGCTGGAAGCTGTTCGCCGACACCGTCGAGGCGAAATCGGGCACGCTGCCGGTCAAGGCGGTCATCTTCAGCCACAGCCACAGCGACCATTTCGGCGGCGTCGGCGGAATCGTCACCCCCGAACAGGTGAAGAAGGACAATATCCGCATCATCGCCCCGCACGGCTTTTCGGAGGAAGCAACCTCCGAAAACGTCCTCGCCGGCGGCGCGATGGGGCGGCGCGCGCTCTATATGTTCGGATCGATCCTGCCCCCCGGCCCCGCGGGGCAGGTTGATACCGGGCTGGGGCCGAAACTGTCGTCGGGCACGATCGGCTATATGGAGCCGACCGAGACCGTCGCCGCGACCGGCGGCACGCTGACCATCGACGGGCTCGCCTTCGAATTTCTCGACGCCGGCGGCACCGAGGCACCGTCGGAGTTCGTCTTCTACATCCCCGCCTATAAGGCGCTGCATACGACCGAGGTCGTCACCCACAACCTCCACAATATCCTGACCCTGCGCGGCGCGCAGGTGCGCGACGCGCTGCACTGGTCGAAAGTGATCGATGCGATGCTGCTCAAATGGGGCGGCAAGGCCGAGGTCGCGATGGCGTCGCATCACTGGCCGACGTGGGGCACGGGCGAGGTCGGCGCGCTGCTGACGAACCAGCGCGACGCCTATCGCTATGTCCACGACCGCACGCTCTTCCTCGCCAACCGCGGCGCCACCCTGCACGAGCTCGCCGACCAGACGCCCGAGGCACCGGTGCAGGCGGGCGATTTTTCGACGCGCGGCTATTATGGTACGCTCAACCACGACATGAAGGCGACCTACCAGCGCTATTTCGGCTGGTGGGACGGCAACCCCGCGAACTTCAACCCGCTGCCGCCCCAGCAAAGCGCGGCGAAATATGTCGCGCTCGCCGGCGGCGCGGACAAATTGCTCGCGGCGGGCAAGGCAGCGATCGCGGCGGGCGAATATCGCTGGGCGGCCGAGCTGCTGAACAAGCTCGTCTTTGCCGAACCCGACAACAAGGCGGCGCGCGCCGCGCTCGCCTCAGCCTATGACCAGCTCGGTTATCAGGCCGAATCGGGCGCGTGGCGCAATTATTATCTCGCCGCCGCCGCCAGCCTGCGCGGCACCGCGCTCGACAATCTGTCGGGCAACGGCCAGAGCCGCAGCTTCGTCAGCGCGATTCCGACCGGGGTCTTTTTCGATGCGCTCGCGACGCGCTTCGATGCCGCGAAGGGCGCGGCGCTGAAGGGGACGTTCCAGTTCGTCCTGCCCGACAGCAAGGAAGCGGTTTCGGTGGTCGTCGGCGGCGGGGTCGAATTCCCGCGCTACGGCGTGACCGACGCGGCGCCGACCGCGACGATCACCATCGACCGCAAGACGCTCGACGATGTGATGCTGGGGCAAGCGCAATTTCCGGCGCTGCTCCAGTCGGGGGCGATCCGCATCGACGGCGACCGCATGGCGTTCCTGTCGTGGTTCGCGCTCCACCCGCCCGCCGATCCGCGCTTCAATGTGGTTGTGCCATAGCGGCTTAACCGGATAACGGAGGATCATGACCGACCACCCCGCGCCGCCGACCGACCCCTTCGCCCCCGACGCGCTCAACGCCGCCGAAGGCCTCGACCCGGTCGACCCCGCCTATGGCCATGTCCTTCGCATCGCGACCGCGCTCAACATGGTGCCGCTGGCGATCGGCGCGAGCGTGCTCGACTATTTCGTCATGCCCGCGATCGGCGGCCCCTATGGCCTCGTCACCGCGCTCGCCTGGGTGCTGGCGGTTCTTGCGGTCGCGACCTTTCCGGCGCGGCGGGTTGCCCGCTGGGGCTTCAAGATCGGCGAGGGGCAATTGCGCGTCGCGCGCGGCTGGCTGTTCCGCACCGACACGATCGTCCCCTTCGTCCGCGTCCAGCATATCGACGTCGGCCAGGGGCCGATCGAGCGCTGGTTCGGCCTGTCGCACCTTGTCGTCCATACGTCGGGCACCCACAACAGCACCGTGACACTGCCCGGACTTCACGCCGACCTTGCCGCCGCGATGCGCGAGACGATCCGCCGCCATATCCAGACCGATTTCGCATGAGCGAAGCCGCCGCCCTCCCCGCAACCGACGGCGAGCCGCACTGGCAGCGGCTGCACCCGGCGACGCTCGCGCTGGCGATCGTCCGGCTCGGCCCGCGCAGCCTCAATTTCCTGCCCGCGGTCGCCGCGCTCGGCTTCACGGGCAACTGGGTCTATATCGTCCCGGCGATCCTCGCCTTCATCCTGCTGTCGCTCGTCGCCGCCTGGCTCCACTGGCTCCGCTTCCGTTTCGCCGTCGGCCCCGACGAGGTGGTGATCGAAAGCGGCGTCCTCTCGCGCCAGCACCGCACCATCCCCTTCGACCGCATCCAGGACGTCAGCATCGAACAGGGCCTCACTGCCCGCGCGCTGGGTATCGCCAAGGTGGGGTTCGAGACCGGCGCCGGCGGCAAGGAGAATGACGCCGATCTCGACGCCATCGCCATCGACGCCGCACAGGCGCTGCGGACGACGATCCGCGCCCACCGCAGCGACGCCGCCGCCACCGCTCCCGCCGACGCGGGCACCCCCGCCGCCGCCCCGTCCGTCGCGGCCGAGGACCGGCTGCTCTTCGCGATGGGCCTGCGCCGGCTGCTGGTCGCCGGGACGTTCAACTTCTCGCTCGCCGCGCTTGCGGTCGTCGGCGCGGGCATGCAACTCTTCGACAACCTCCTGCCCTTCGACTTCAACTTTTTCGACCCGCGCGACTGGATCGACGTCGCCGAGGATTATGGCCTCGACCAGTGGGTCATCGCGCATCGCTGGATCGCCGGGATCGGCGCGCTGCTGTCGCTGCTCTTCATCGGCTTCGTCAGCGGGATCGCGACGATGTTTTTCGCCAACTGGGATTTTCGCCTGACGCGTGAGCCGCGTGCGCTGCGCCGCACGCGGGGCCTGACGACGCGCACCGACGTCGCGGTGCCGGTGCGGCGGGTGCAGGCGGCAATCGTCATCACCGGCTGGCTGCGGCGGCGCTTCGGCTGGCGCGAACTGCGCCTGCAAAGCCTTGCCAGCGACGGCGCGACCGAAAGGGACCATCAGGTCGTCCCCTTCGGAAGGTGGAACGACATCGACCCCGTCCTCGCCGAAGTCGCGATCGCACGCCCCGGCGAGGACCAACCCTGGCAGCACAGCCACCGCGTCATCACGCTCGGCGGCCTTGTCGGCGCCGTCTTTGCCACGACGGGCGGCGTCATCGCACTGTCGCTCGGCCAGCCTGCCGGGTGGCTAGGGCCGATGGCGGGGCTGCTGATCGCCGCAGGCGCGCTGTTCGGGACGCGCTTCCACCGCTGGACCGACCTTGGCGACATGGTCGCGATCCGCCGCGGCTGGTGGAAGCCCCGGATGACCCTGTTGCCGCATGCATCGGTGCAGAGCGTCGACCTCAAGAGTGATTTCGTCCTGCGCCCGCTCGGCCTTGCGACCCTGGTGTTTGGCGTCCCCGGCGGCAGCGCGCTCGCGAGCCACGAGATTCCGGCGATCCCGCTCGACACCGCAAAGGACCTCCGCCTGCGCATCCTCGCGGCGCGCGCCCGGCAGGAGAACCCGCGATGAGCGACGCCGCGCTCGGCATCACGCGATCGATCGCGGGGCAACCCTGGCACTGGCGCCGGGCGAGCGCCGACATGGCGTCGGAAAATCTCGCCCCCGACGACCTCGTCACCCAGCTCCTCCTCGCCCGCGGCGTGCCGCGCGACGACCTCGACCGGCAACGCAGCCCGACGCTGCGCGGTTTCATGCCCGACCCGTCGCTGTTCCGCGACATGGACGCGGCGGCGGCGCGGCTTGCCGATGCGGTTGAGGCGCGCGAGGCGGTGACGATCTTCGGCGACTATGACGTCGACGGCGCGACCTCGGCGGCGCTGCTCGTCCGGTTGCTGCGCGGCCTCGGCCTGCCCGTCGGCGCCTATATCCCCGACCGCCTGATGGAAGGCTATGGCCCGTCGGGCGCCGCGCTGGTCAGGATCGGCGAGACGGGATCGAAGCTCGTCGTCACCGTCGATTGCGGCGCGCAGGCGTTCGACGCGATTTCGGAAGCGAAGGCGGCGGGGGTCGAGGTGATCGTCGTCGACCACCACCAGTGCGCGACGACGCTTCCCGAGGCGCTGGCGCTGGTCAACCCGAACCGGCTGGACGAGGAGCCCGACGCCGCGATCCACGGCAATCTCGCCGCGGTCGGCGTTGCCTTCCTGCTCGGCGCGGCGCTGCTCCGTACGCTGCGCGCGCGCGGCTATTTCACCGGCCGCGACGAGCCGGCGCTTATCGACCTGCTCGACCTCGTCGCGCTTGGCACCGTCGCCGACGTCGCGCGGCTCACCGGCTTCAACCGCGCGCTGGTGACGCAGGGGCTGAAGGTGATGGCGCGGCGCGGCAATATCGGCATGGCGGCGCTGATGGACGCGGCGCGGCTCACCAAGCCGCCGACGGCGAGCGACATGGGTTTCGCGCTCGGCCCGCGCATCAATGCCGGCGGCCGCGTCGGCAAGTCCGACCTCGGCGTCCGCCTGCTTACGACATCGGACCCGCAGGAGGCGGCCGACATCGCGCAGGAACTGGGCCGGCTGAACGAGGAGCGTCGCGCGATCGAAGCCGCGGTGCTCGACGAAGCGGTCGCCGCGAGCGTGCAGTGCGGCAACGCCCCGGTGGCGATCGTCGCCGGGCAGGGCTGGCACCCCGGGGTGATCGGTATCGTCGCCGGACGGCTCAAGGAGAAATTGCACCGCCCGGCGATCGTCATCGCGATCGACGAGGATGGCGTCGGCAAGGGATCGGGCCGTTCGATTTCGGGCGTCGACCTTGGCGCCGCCATATTGGCCGCGAAGGAGACGGGGCTGCTCGTCGCGGGCGGCGGCCATGCGATGGCGGCGGGGCTGACCGTCGCCGCCGACCGGGTCGATGCGCTCGGTGCCTTCCTCAACGACCGGCTTGCCGCCGATGTCGAACGCGCGAGCGGCGACAAGGCCTTGCTGATCGACGCCGTGCTCGCCCCGCGCGGTATCTCGCCGCTCTGGTGCGAAGCCATCGAAAGCGCGGGTCCCTATGGCGCCGGCTGGCCCGCGCCGCGCGTCGCCACCGGGCCGGTGCGCATCGTCGAGGCGGGAATCGTCGGGACCGACCATGTCCGCCTGATCGTATCGGGCGAGGACGGCGCGCGGTTCAAGGCAATCGCCTTCCGCAGCGCCGAGACCGAACTCGGCCAGGCACTGCTCCATGCACGCGGGCGTAAATTGTGGCTCGCAGGGCGCGCGAAGCGCGACGATTGGGGCAGCCGCCCCGCCGCCGAACTGCATCTGGAGGATGCCGCCTGGGCGGACGGATGACAGCGTCAGAATATTTCGTGCCAAGAACGGCACCAGCGCGCTTGACCGCGCCGGAATGCCCGTCTAATGCGCCGCTTCACCGGTTGACGGCCCCTTCGTCTAGCGGTCTAGGACGTCGCCCTTTCACGGCGAAAACACGGGTTCGAGTCCCGTAGGGGTCACCACGGCAAACCGGCGCGATTCTGCGCGCCGCCACGCCGAAAAGCGGGTTTCCATCCATATCAGCAAATGACGCCGGTGGTGCCCCGCGTCGCCCGCACATCGCCCGGCGTGCGGGTCAGCTTTCGGGCTGGCCCACCGGGATGCTGAGCGCGCTGGGGCGCGCCGAATCGTGGAACAGCCGCACCGTCACCGTCCGCGCATCGGCCATCGTCTCGTCGGCCACCGGCTTGCCGCTGTTGTAATTTCTTTGCCAGGCGACGCTCTGGTTCGCGCGGATGACCAGCCGCAGCCGGTTGCCCGCCTTGATGAGGCGCGAGACAAAGGTGAAACGGTCGAAATCATAGCGCAGGGGCGCCTTGGTATCGATCAGCTTCTCGGTCCGCAGCCCTTCGCGATAGCGCGCGCGCATCCTTGTATCGGTCAGGAACATGCTGGTGCCGTCGGGCGCGATGTCGTGGATCGACACGAGAAAGTCGGTGTCGGGCTGGTCGATCGCAATCCACGCCGCGAATTTGAACACGCCGCTGACCTCGGTGTCCTTCTCGAACGGCGCGCTCTGGTACACCAGCTTGTCCGCCGTGTCGGTGAGCAGCGCGGTCTGGTCGACGAGGTGCGACTGGGTCTGCGACAGCTCGAGCAACAGCGCACCCAGATCGCGCGGATCATAGATATAATGATCGGGTTCGTCCTTGTCCGCGGGCTTCGGCCCCAGCGTCCCGGCGCGATAGGCGCTCACCGGATTTTCGCCGGAGCCGAGATACAGCACATCATGGCGCGCCGTGACGGCACCCAGCGTATCGGCATAGCGCCACTTGTCGGCGCCCATGACATAATAGGCGACCTTCTTCTGCAGGAAATCGGGCCGCGGGCCGTCCTCCATCGTGAAGGCGAACCAGTCGGCGTGCAGCGCGAGTGCGTCGATGACGCTGCTCTCGCCGACCTTGATCCCGAAGAACTCGGCCTCGGGCTTGCGCACCTGATCGTGCCCCCACGGCCCGAGCACCAGATAATGGTCGGCCTTACCCCCGGAGAGCCGCTGCTGCCGCCGATGGAATTCGAGCGCGCCGGGCTGATCGCCGTCGAAATAGCCGCACATCGTCAGCACCGGCATCGTCAGCCCGGCGAGCTGTTCGTCGGTCGGATTGCGGCGGTCCCAATAGTCGTCCTGCGACGGATGGCTGACCCATTCGCGGAACGGACGCGACTCGATTCCGTAAAACTCGTCCATCTTCCGGAACGGCAGGCCCGATTCGATGAAACGAAGCTGCTCGGTGACCTGAAAGGCGCCGTCCTTCATCATCGTGTTGCGCTGGGTATGCCCGTCGACATGGGTCAGCCAGGGCACCGCAAAGGCATAGACGATGTTGTTGTTGATCGGGAAATCCAGCCCGACCCACGGCGACGACAGCGGTACGATGGTGGCGAGCTTTGCGCCGCCGTGGACCGCCGCCCATTGCGTATAGCCGACCCAGCTATGCCCGTTTCCGGCGACCTTGCCGTTGCAGAAGGGCTGCCTGGCGATCCAGTCGACGATATCGTGGCCGTCGTTCACCTCGCTGCCGAACGGCACAAACTCGCCCTCCGAATCGCCCCGGCCGCGCATGTCGACTGCGAGGTAAGGATAGCCCCGGGTCGAGAAATAGGCGCCCTCGGGATGGTAGAGGTCGGCCGTGTAGGGCGTGTGCGAGAAGATCGTCGGGCGCGGCTTGTCGAGCCCGCGCGGCAAATAGAGCGTCGCGCCCAGATGCACGCCGTCGCGCATCGGGATGCGGATGCGATAATTGATCTGCGGGCTGTAGACGGCCTTCGCCTCGCCCGTTGCAGCACGCGCGCCGGAGGCCGCTGCCAGCACGAGCGCCGATGCCGCCGACAGAAGATATTCACGCCGGTTCACGCTTGCTTCCCCCCAATATTCTCATTCGAGTCCGAATGCGAAATCGATGCCGCGCGCAAGCGCCGCCCAGATCGCCAGCCGGTGGCCGACCTTGTCGAAGCGCGCATATTCGACCTCATATCCCGGCCGCCCGGGCAGTGCGCGCAGCCGCTCGGCGAGTTCGTGCGCGTTGCGGACCATGCCGACGCTGTCCCACGCCGCCTGCGCCTCGGGCGACCATGCCGGCGAAGACGGGTCGGGACCGGCTTCCTTGCTGCCGACGGTGATCAGGATGCGCGGCGCCGCCTTGCCCGCGCGCACCGCGGCGGCAAATGCCGCCTCGTCCCGCAGCACCTGCCGGTTGTTCCACCAGATCGACGGGCTCGACGCGATGAATATGTCGAATGCGTCGGGTTCGACGAAGGCGGCATGGACAACCGCCATCCCGCCAAGCGAATGCCCGAACAGCACCTCCTTGTCCGCATCGACCGGCACGATATCGCGCACGAGCGGCTTCACTTCCCGTTCGATGATCTGCAGCAGGTCGTCGAGCCCGCCGGTATCGCCATCGCCTAGCGCCGGCAGCCCCATCGCGTTCAGCGCATCGAGATCGGCGCCCGGCGCAACGGGCAGCGACAGGTCGTAGAGGCGCCGGTAACTTGGCGCGACGCGCCAGTCGGGCACGCCGTCATAGGTCGGCGGCAGCGGACGCTTGGTCTTGAGGACGCTGTCGGTCCAGCTCTCGTCCTGCGGATAGCCGATGCTGACGACGACGACCGGCGTCGCCTCGGAAGCCGCGCGCACCGCCTCGGCGACGCTCGCGAAGGAGATATAGCCGTCGAAGGCATAGACCACCGCATAACCCTTCGCGGGCCGGTCCGCGAAAGGCAGTGCGATGTCGATCGTATAGCGCCCGCCGTTGATCTTCGATTTGAGCTCGATCTGCCGCGTATTGGCGATCGACACCTCGGCCGGAGGGCGGCCGGCGTCGGCCGGCCGGTCCTGTCCCGCAGCGCCGCTTGCCGGCAAGGCTGCGAGGAGGAAGGCCAGCGGGGTGGCGATCCACACGCCCCGCCGCCGCCCTCCCCCGGCCACCGCCTCAGCTCCCGGCGTTCGCCACGGCGACGACATTGTCGTTCACGTTGCGATCGATGTAGGTCAGGTAGGAATCTACTCCGGCAAAAGCTGGCTTCTGCTTGGTGACGAACCGGACCTTCTGCTCGCCCGAACGGATCGGCACGCGCTTCATCGACAGGACATTCCCGCTTCCGAAGGCAAGGTCGGCCGGGTTCGCGCTGAACACCCCGATATCGAGCGGTTCGGCAAACGGCGCCGCCTTCTCGTTGCCCTTGCCATCGGCATAGACCTTGCCGCCATAGACGGTGATAGTCGTTTCATACTGGCCGTTCGGCAGCTTGCGAACGGTCGCGCTCTTGGCCCTGAGGTCATAGAGGGTGATGCGATAGAACAGATCGTTGATCAGCTCGCGCTCGGCCGGCGTGCGCGCCATGCTCATCATCGCGTTCACATAGTCGACCGACCGGGCAAAGGGCGCAGGCTTGAAGCGATAGCGATCGATCACCGACTTCAGCGCCGCATTCACCCGCTCCTCGCCGAACCGGTCCTGCAGCAGGTACATGACCACCGAACCCTTGTAATAGTGGATATATCCCTGCTTCTTGACCAGCGCGAGCGGGCGCTCCTCGGCCTTTTCCGCACGGCGGCCGGCGAGATAGTCGTTCTGCTCGAACTGCAGGAAGCGGCGCATCCCGTCGTGACCATAGCGATGCTTCATCACCATGATCCCGCCGAATTGCGACGGCGTCTCGGTGAGGATTTCAGCCCCCTCGACGTCGCCCGGCATCACCTGGTGGAACCAGTATTGATGGCCGAACTCATGCGCGGTGACGAAGGCGAGATAATCGACATCCTTCGGATTGCGGAAGTCTCCGGTGAAGCCGAAGCGCTCCGAATAGCCGACCGTCCCCGGTGCCGAGTTGGCGGTACCCTGATAATCCGGACGTTCGATGACCCGGAAATATTTATACTGATAGGGACCCCAGTTCTTCTGATAATATTGCAGCGCATCCTTCACCACGCCGAGCATGCGGTCGACGTTCATCGGATGCTTCGGATGATAATAAACGCTGAGCTTCACGCCATCGACGTCGATCGACTTGACCGCATAGCGGCCCGACTGGATCGTGATGAAGTTGAGCGTCGGGATCGGCGAGACGAAGCGCGCGATGCGGCGGTTTCCTACCACCTTGTTCGACACTTCCTCACCCGTCACGATCAGCGTCTGGTCGGCATCGGTCGCGACCGTCACGTCGGTATTGATCCGGTCGACCCCGGCATAGCTGCGCATGACGGCGCGCTTGTCGTTTAGCGACGGCGTCGGCGTTTCGGGCGGCAGCCCGTATTTCTTGCGCAGGTTGCTGCCCTGCAGGAAATTGCCGCGGCTCATCCCCAGCGCCGGCGCGAAGCCGAGGTTGGTGAGATAGGCGCCGTTCTTCGCCGGCTGGACGTCGATTTCCCAATATTGCTTGTTGCTGGGCAACGACTTGAGCCCGTGCTGCGCCATCACGGTACGGAAGGTCAGCGTGCCGCTCGCGCCCGGCTGCAACGGCCGGTCGAAACGGTAGATCTTGTGGAGATTGTTCACATCTTCCTTGATCAGCTTCGCACCCGGGACGTTCATCGCCTCGACGTGCGCCATCGAATCCGGCACGCCCATGCGGACATGCAGCAATTCGATTGGCTTGTCGGTTTCGTTGGCAAAGCGATACTCACCGTCGAACTGGACCCAGCGCTTCGTCGGCCGCAGGTCAACGTTGAGCTTGACGTCCTTCAGGACGGGCTCGGGCTGGTCGAGATATTTGGCGTAATCCTTCTCATACTGCGCCGTATGCGCTTCCATCTCGTCTTCGTCGAAGCGCGTGTTGACGATGTTCATGTTGTAGAAGAGCAGCGCGCCGATGCCGACGGTAACGGCAAGCGCCACCGACAGATAGACGAGCGGGGCACCGCGCAGGCGCAGCGGCAGCGTCCGCCACTGACCGCCGAGCGTGACCGCGGTGCCGCGGCGCCACATCAGATGGCCGATCACGACGAGGACCGCGGCAAACGCCGTCCAGTAGCCGCTCAGCCACCAGGCGGTAGCGCCCACATAGTCGTTGCCGTTCATTTCCGACAACGGCATCGGCGCATCGCCATAGTTGATCAGCGGATGATCGAGGCCCAGCCCGGCGAAGACGATCGTCGAGATGAGGTAGAGGAGCATGAGCCCCCAGCCGACGAACTTGTTCGGGCTGACCGCCTGCGCGACGATCGCCAGCACCGACAGGTGGATGACATAGAGCGCGCTCGGAATGACGAACCACATCAGCCACTGGCCGAGTTCGACGTCGGTGACGCCGCGGACGAACTGATAGGCGACCGCCTGCAGCAGCACCGCAACCACGCTGAGCGCGATCAACACGCCGACCACACCGGCCAGCTTGGAAACGAGGAAGACCCAGTTGGGCAGCGGCGTTGCATCGACGATCTCGCTGATCCGGCGTTCGCGTTCGCGCCACACCACTTCGCCCGAGAAATAGATCGCCATGAGGAGCGTGATCAGCGTCGAGCCGCCGCGCACCGTGTCGATGATCGCATAGGTCCGCGGCCAGATCGGCACGTCGTACATGCGTCCGGCGAGCATCAGCGTCAGCATCAGGTTGATCGACCCGATCAGCGCGAGCACCCAGAAGGCGGGGCTCTTGAACACCAGCTTCATCTCGAGCCGCGTGCGCGTGGCGAGCTGATGCCAGGCGCCGCGTTCGGGTGTGTTCTCGGGCAGGCGATCGACCAGCATCGGCTTGATCGCGGCGAGCTTCTGCTGATGCGCCGCGTCGCGCTTCGCGCTGGCCTTCGACGCCCCGCGCGCGGCGAAGCTGAAGCGCCAGACGACAAAGCCGACGATCGCGACCGAGATCGCGATCCACAGCAGGCGATGGCTGGCCAGCATGCCGGTCAGTTCCAGCGCCTGCGTATTTTGCTGGATCGGCGTCAGGTACCGCACGCCGAGACCATAGGCGACCGAGCCGAACGGCTCGAAATAGGCGGCGAGCGACACGTCGGGCATTTTGCGCATCATCGCGGTGAGCGCAAAATAGGCGAACATCGAGACGATGACCGCTAGGTAACTGTAGGTGACCGAACGCGTCCAGCTCGCAACCGCAAAGAAGATCGCCGAGGTGATGAGGACATTGGGCAGCGCGATGACGAAATAGGCGAACGCATAATCCTGAAGGCGGTTCGGCCCGATCAGGTCGGGATTGACCCACGGCATATAGGTGCCGAGCCACAGCGCCAGTGGCACCGCGAGGAATGCGACCGCGGCGCCAAGGAAGGCGCCGGTGAAGCGCCCGAACAGATAGGGCAGCTTGCCGACCTTGGTCGACCGGATGATGCTGCCGAAACCGGTCTCGTCGTCGCGCACCACCACATTGCCGACGAACGCGGTCGTGACGAACATGAAGAACATCGACATGGTCAAGAGGACCTGCGCGATGCCGGTTGGCGCGTTGGTATGGATGTTGCCGCCGACGGGGCGAATCGACTCGACCGAGGTCCAACCGAGCGTCAGCAGGAAGAACATGATGGTCGCGACCCAGAAGACCGGGTTGCGAAACTGGTAGCGCAGTTCGAAGCGCGCGATCGTGGCAAACATCGGAGTGGCCCCTTAAGCGGCTTTGGCGGCGGCGGCGCGGCGCGAGCGGTTGAGCGTCGAGAGATAGACATCCTCGAGGGCGCCCTCGACCGGCACGAAGCCGTTGCCCGGATCCTTGTCCGACAGGACATGGACGATGGTGCTGCCCGACAGCAGGCGCGTCGAGATCACCTCATACGTCGCCTGCACTTCCGCGAGCCGGTCGCGTTCGATCGTCTTGGCCCAGATCGTGCCGCGGCTGCGTTCGATCAGGTCGAGCGGCGCACCCTCGACCTGGATGCGGCCGCCGGCGAGCACCGCCATGCGCGGGCACAGGTCGGCGACGTCCTCGACGATATGCGTCGACAGGATGACGACGACATTCTCGCCGATCTCGACAAGCAGGTTATAGAAACGGTTGCGCTCCTCGGGATCGAGGCCGGCGGTCGGTTCGTCGACGATGATCAGTTCGGGGTTGCCGATCAGCGCCTGCGCGATGCCGAAGCGCTGGCGCATGCCGCCCGAAAAGCCCGCGACCGCCTTGGTCCGGACATTCCACAAATTGGTCTGGTTGAGCAATGTTTCGACCGTCGCCTTGCGATCGGCGGCGTTCACGACGCCCTTCAGCGACGCCATATGATCGAGCAGGTCATAGGCCGAGACGCGCGGATAGACGCCGAAATCCTGCGGCAGGTAGCCGAGCGTCGCGCGCAGCCGACTCGGCTCGGCGAGCACGTCGATGTCGCCGAAGCGGATCGCGCCGGCGGTCGGGGTCTGCAGGGTCGCGATCGTCCGCATCAGCGACGATTTGCCCGCACCGTTCGGCCCCAACAGCCCGAACATCCCCTTGCCGATCGAGATCGTCACGCCGTCGAGGGCGCGCGTGCCGTTCGGATATACATGCTCAACACCCTGTAGATTCAGCAAGGTCTCTCTCCTGAAATACGTTCGAAGACGGGTTGACGCCGCTATAGCGCCGGGCCTATCAATTCTCCGACCAATATGGTCGGTTACCAACCAAATTGGACTGTTACAAGTTTTTTGTGAAACGGGACCGGGTCGGACGGCGATCGAAGATTGACCGGCGCGAACGCGGCCATGCTAGGAAGCGACCATGCGAAGACCGACCCGCGCCGAAATCGACGCCGAAATCCTGGATTGTGCCGCGGGCGTGTTCGGCCGCCACGGCTTCGCGCGCGCGTCGATCCAGCAGATCGCCGACGCGCTGAAATATTCCAAAGCCGGGCTGCTCCACCATTACCCCAGCAAGAAGGCGCTGTTCGATGCGGTCGTCGACCGTTACGAAAAGATGACGCGCGAGCGGATCGCCAAACTCGGCGATTTCGCGCCCGGCATCGACCGCGACCGCGCCCTCGTCGAGAATGTCGTCGACAGCACCTTCGAATTTCCCGGCATGTCGACCTTTGCCCAGCAACTGGCGCGCGAAGGCGAGCTGCTGGAAAGCGAAGGAGGGGAGCGCGATCCCCGCTTTACCGAGCTGGGGCTCGAAGTCGTGGCATCGCTGGGCGTCGATCTGGCCGATCCCGATCTCGACCGGCTGGCGCGCGCCTTCACCGCCCTGGCGGGTGCCAATTTCTCGGCGCGGCTTGCGGTGACGATGGGGCTGCAACGCGAATGGCGCGCGACGATCATCGCCGCCGCCATGGCCGCGCTGGGCCACGGCAGCCACGACGCCGCGCCCTGATCGCGGTCCGGCCGGATCTGCGCGCCCCGCGGTCATTTCATTTCCGCTCCGGCATCGGCACTTCTTCGTGCGCGGGCTTGTAGATGCGGCCATCCTGCAGCATCAGGCGGCCGTTGACGAAAGCGGTTTTGACCTTGCGCAGCGCCGCGAAATCCTCGTCGGGATTGCCGTCGACGACGATGATGTCGGCCAGCTTGCCGGGCTCGATCGTGCCGAGCCGGTCGCCCATCTTCATGATCTCGGCCCCCGTCTTGGTCGCCGCGACCAGCGCTTCGCTCTTGGTGAAGCCGATACGCGTGAACGATTCGAGTTCGTCGATATAGGAACCGGGCAGGAAGTCCGTCCCGGCCAGCGCCACGACGTCGAGCCCGATCCCCATCTTGACCCCGGCGCGGCGCATCTTGGCGACCATATTCTCGTTGACCTGCTCGTTGAGTTCGAAGCGGCGCGAGGTCGAACCGAAATAGCCGCCGCTGCCGCGCATGATGACGCGATAAGCGACCAGCGTCGGCACCGAAGCGATGCCGCGTTTCGCCATCAGCGCGACCGCGGCGTCGCTGCGCGGCAGCGGATGCTCGATCGAGTCGACGCCGGCCTTGATCGCCATGTCGATGTACTGTGTTTCGCTGTCGACCGTGACCGGCAGGCCGAGCGAATGGGCCTCGTCGACCGCGGCGGTGATTTCCGCCTGCGAATATTCGCTGGCCAGCTTGATCAGGTCAGCGCCCTTGGCGAACTGGATGCGCACCGCTTCGCGCCACTGGTCGGGGCCCGACGCGACGCGGACCATCGAATTGGGGTTCTGGTCGTGAATTTCGGGATAGCCGGGCTGAAAGGTATGCAGCGCGCCATGCCCGCCGGTCTGGGTGATCAGCTGCCCCGCCGCCATGATCCGCGGGCCGGGAAGCTGGCCTTCCGCCTGCAGCCGCTTGAGCACGAAAGGCGCGTCGCCGTGCGAAGCGACGTCGCGCACGCTCGTCACCCCCGCCTGCAGATAGACGCCCATGCGCTTGACGCCGCGCATCACCGATTCGGCGCCGCTCATGTTCGCCGACGAATAGACGCTCGCCGCGTCGGCGCCTTCCATGAAGGTCAAATGACTGTGCAGATCGATAAGGCCCGGCATCACCGTCTTGCCGGTGACGTCGTAAACGACGGCATCCGCGGGCCAGTTCTTGTCGTCGGGGCCGAGGACGGCGGTGATCGCCTTGCCCTGCACGACGATCGTTGCCGGGCGCGCCGCCTTGCCGGTGCCGTCGAACAGCCGGCCGCCGACGAGCACGAACGATCCCTTCGGCGCATTATAGTCGGCGGGAACCGGAATGCGCAGCACGTCGTCCGACGTCGGCACCGATTTGGGCAGCCACTGGTCGCGATTGTAGATCGGACGCGCTTCCGGACCATTGTCCTGCGCGATTGCGGACGGCGCGATCATGGCCGCACCCAGCAGCAACCCCGAAAGCAATGCAGCGATCTTCATCCTGGCCCCCTCTTTTCGTTCGCGTGACACCTCGCAACGCCGGCTGGCGCTTTGCGTCGATTTCAATTTGTCATCCCGGCTCTGCATGGATGTCCGCCTTTCTAAAATGAGTGACCGATGAAGCCCCAAGCAACGCAATAATGCTGGTCCAGAGGGCGAGGAAAACTAAGTGCTACGCCTTCAAGAGGCACCGCAGAAAACGCCGGGAACCGGTGTAATTAGCGGATATCAGCCAGATTCTGCTGCCTGTCCGGTCAATCGCCGACATAGACGGTCTTCATCTGCGTGTAGAAGTCGACCGCTGCGAAACCCTGTTCGCGCGGACCGTAACTCGACCCCCGCGTACCGCCGAACGGCACATGATAATCGACCCCGGCGGTCGGCAGGTTGACCATCACCATGCCCGCCCGGACGTTGCGGCGGAAATGCCGCGCCCGCGCCAGGCTGGTGGTGACGATCCCCGCCGACAGCCCGAAGTCGCCCTGGTTGGCGACCGCGAGGGCCTCGTCATAATCCTTGACCCGAACCGTCGAGACGAGCGGCCCGAATACCTCTTCGCGGTTGATCCGCATGTCGGGCGCGGTGTCGGCGATCAGCGCCGGACGCATATAATAGCCGGGGGTATCGAGGCGCAGCGCATCGCCGCCGGTGACCAGCCGGCCGCCGTCGGCGGTGGCGATGTCGATGTAGCGCAGATTCTGTTCATACTGGCTCTGGTTCGATGCCGGCCCGACCTCGGTCGCCGGATCGAGCGCGGCGCCGACGCGGAGCGCCGAGGCCCGTTCGGCGAGCGCCGCGACGAAGCGGTCGTGGACCGCATCCTCGACGATCACCCGGCTCGACGCGGTGCAGCGCTGGCCGGTCTGGAAAAAGCCGCCGTCGAGCGCGATGGCGACGGCGCGGTCGAGATTGGCGTCGGCGAGCACGACGAGCGGGTTCTTGCCGCCCATTTCGAGCTGAACGCGCGCGCCGCGCGCGACCGCCGCTTGCGCGACCTTGCCGCCGACCGCCTGCGACCCGGTGAAGGATATCGCGTCGATACCCGGATGCGCCGCGACCGCCGCGCCGACCTGCCCCTGGCCGAGGACGAGGTTGAAGACGCCCGCCGGGGCGCCGCACTCGGCGATGATCGCGGCGAGCGCATGCGCGACCGCCGGCGTGTGCTGCGCCGGTTTCAGCACCACCGTATTGCCGAAGGCGAGCGCCGGCGCCGCCTTCCATGCGGGGATCGCGATCGGGAAATTCCACGGCGTGATCAGCCCGACGACACCGACCGCCTCGCGCCACACTTCGACGTCGAGCCCCGGCCGGGTCGATTCGAGCGTGCGCCCGTGGCGGCGGAGCGCCTCGCCCGCGAAATATTTGAAGATGCGCGCGGCGCGCATCACTTCGCCGGTCGCTTCGGCGCGCGTCTTGCCTTCCTCGCGCGCGAGGAGTTCGCCAAGCTCGGCCGCGCGTGCCATCACCGTCGACCCGACCCGGTCGAGCAGGTCGGAGCGCACTTCGGGCGACGCAGCCGCCCAGCCGCCAAAGGCGCGCCGTGCCGCCGCGACCGCGGCATCGACCTCGGCGGCGCCGCCCAGCGGATAATGCGCCACGACCTCTTCGGTATTCGACGGGTTGATGCTGGCCGCCGACGCATCGCTGGCCACCCATTCTCCGTCGATCAGATGCGATAGCTTCATGACGTCTGCCCTTTCCCGATGGAAAAATTTCGTTCGCCGAGCCGCAGAAACCGGATTGGCAAGGTGTAGATTATATCGTATACGATCCTCATATGACAGGAGGTCCAGTGACAAATCAAGACAATTTGTGGCGCGGCGTTTACCCGGCCGCGACGACGCAATTTTCCGCCGATGGTTCGATCGATATCGACGCGACGCAGCGCGTGCTGACCGCGCTGGTCGACGACGGCGTGAACGGCCTCATCCTGCTCGGCACGTGCGGCGAGAATAATTCGCTCGACCCCGACGAGAAGCTCGCGGTGCTGCGCGCCGGCGTCGAGGCGGTCGGCGGGCGCGTCCCGCTGATCACCGGCGTTTCGGAATTCACGACGCATCGCGCGGCCCTCTATGCGAAAGAGGCCGAGAAGATCGGCCTCGACGCGCTGATGCTGCTTCCCGCGATGGTCTATGTCCCGACGAGCGAGGAACTCGCGACCCATTTCCGCACCGTGGCCGGGGCGACCGGGCTGCCGATCATGCTCTACAACAACCCGCCCGCGTACCGGGTCAGCGTCGATTTCGCGACGCTCGACGGTCTTCGCGACGTCGAAACGATCGTCGCGATCAAGGAAAGCGCGCCCGATCCGCGCCGCTTCACCGACGTGATCAACCGCTATGGCGACCGCTACACGGTGATGGCCGGCCTCGACGATATCGCACTCGAAGGGCTGATGCTCGGCGCCTCGGGCTGGGTGTCGGGGTTGACCAGCGCCTTCCCGCAGGAATCGGTCGCGCTGATCGCTGCCGTCGACCGCGGCGACTGGGAAGAAGCGCGCCGCATCTACCGCTGGTTCATGCCGCTGCTCCACCTCGATGCCGATCACGACCTCGTCCAGTCGATCAAGCTCGCCGAAGAGATCATGGGGCGCGGTTCCGAACGCGTGCGCCTGCCGCGCCTGCCGCTGGCCGGCCAACGCCGCGCCGACGTGATCGCGATGGTCGAGGAAGCGGCCCGCACGCGTCCTGTCGCCAAGTCGTCCGTCGCGGCCTAGGGTCCGTACTCAATTGCGGCGCCGTCGAGGTTTGAAGCAAAATGGCTCAGTGCGAGAAGAGAAGGCGAAGACATATGTCGATATTTCAAGGCTTCTCGACGAAGCAATGAGCCATTTTGATCAAATCCCTGCGGGACGCCCAAATGGCTTCCACCTCGGCCCGAAAGCCGCTGGCAAGGGCAACCAGCCCTCGTGGCGCGTCTTTCGGCCCGATATGTTCGCCATTTGGGCGCCTCGACGGCGCTGCAATTGAGTACGGACCCTGAACTGACGCCGATGCGGCACAGCTTCTTCTGTATCGACGGGCATACGGCGGGCAACCCGGTCCGGCTGGTCGCGGGCGGCGCGCCGCTGCTCCGCGGCGCGTCGATGGCGGAACGCCGGCTCGATTTCCTCGCCCGGTTCGACTGGATCCGGACCGGGCTGTGTTTCGAGCCGCGCGGGCACGACATGATGTCGGGCGGCTTCCTGTACCCGCCGTGCGGCGACGCCGACGCCGCGATCCTGTTCATCGAAACGAGCGGCTGCCTGCCGATGTGCGGGCATGGCACGATCGGCATGATCACCTTCGGGCTCGAGCATGGGCTGATCACCCCGCGCGAACCGGGGCGGCTGGTCGTCGAGGTTCCCGCGGGGACGATCGACATCACCTACGAAGCCGAAGGCGATCGCGTCCGGTCGGTCCGCATCCGCAACGTCCCCGCCTATGTCGCGGCGCGCGGGATCGAGATCGACGTCCCGGATTTCGGACCGCTGACCATCGATGTCGCCTATGGCGGCAATTATTATGCGATCGTCGAACCGCAGGGGGCCTACACCGGCCTCGACGACCTCGGCGCCGCACGCATCGTCGAACTCAGCCGTACGATCCGCGCGATGATCCGCGACATCTACGAACCCGTTCATCCGCTCGAGCCGAGCATCCGCGGCGTCACCCACCTGCTGTGGGCCGACCGGCCCAAGGGCGAGGGCGCCGACGGGCGCAACGCGGTCTTCTATGGCGAGCGCGCGATCGACCGCAGCCCGTGCGGTACCGGCACCTCGGCGCGGCTCGCGCATCTCGTCGCGACCGGACGGCTGAACGTCGGCGACCGCTTCGTCCACGAAAGCTATATCGGCAGCCGCTTCATCGGCCGCGTCGAGGCGACGGCGAAGATCGGCAACATCGACGGCATCATTCCCTCGATCGAGGGATCGGCGATCGCGACCGGCCTCAACACGATCTGGATCGACCGCGAGGACCCGTTCTGGGCCGGCTTCACCGTCGTGTGACACAGCGCCACGCCCCAATTCCGGCGAGCGCCATCGTTATCGGCAACGGCGTCGTCGGGCTCGCCAGCGCGATCGCGCTCCAGCGGCGCGGCGTCGCGACGACGCTCGTCGCGCCCGGCGGTCCCTGGCGCGGCGCGTCGTGGGGCAACGCCGGCCATATCGCGGTCGAGCAGGTCGAACCGCTCGCCTCGCCCGCGACGCTGCGCAGCTTCCCGCGGCGGCTCTTTCTCAGCGGCGGTCCGGTCGGCCTGCCGCCGCGCGCGATGGTAACATGGCTGCCGTTCGCGCTCCGGCTCGCCCGCGCAAGCACTCCGGCCCGTTTCGCGCATGGCAAGGCAGCGCTTTCCGCCATCCTCGCCGACGCCTTGCCGGCGTGGCGGCGCTTGCTCGCCGATGCCGGGACGCCCGCGCTGCTGCGCGAGGACGGGCATGTCGTGGTGTGGGAAAGCGCCGCGAGCGCCGCCGCCGGGCTCGCCCACTGGCAAGCGGCCGATACCGGCACCGCGCGGTTCGATAGCGTCCCGCCGAACGAGCTGGCCGAACTGCAACGGCTGACGCGCGTGCCGCTCGCCGGCGCGATCCGGTTCGCGGGCAGCGGACAGATCGCCGATCCGGCGGCGCTCGGCGAGACGCTCCATGCCCGCTTTCGCGCGCTCGGCGGACGCGAACGCCGCGCCCGCGCGGTCGGCGTTGCCGGCACGGCGGGTGCGAACGTGACGCTCGACGACGGCACAACGCTGACCGCCAGCCTCGCGCTCGTCGCCGCCGGCGCCGCGTCCGCGCCGCTGCTCAAGCCGCTCGGGTATAAGGTGCCGCTGATCGCCGAGCGCGGCTATCATATCGAAAGCACCGCGACCGGCTGGCCGGTCGACATGCCGCCGGTGGTGTTCGAGGACCGCTCGATGATCGTCACCCGCTTTGCGCACGGCCTCCGTGCCGCGAGCTTCGTCGAATTCGCACGCGCGGAAGATCCGCCCGACCCGCGCAAATGGGCCCGGCTGCGCGCGCATGTCGCAGCGCTCGGCCTCGATTTCGGCGAACCGGCAAGCGAATGGATCGGCGCGCGCCCGACGCTGCCCGACTATCTTCCGGCGATCGGCCGTCTCCCCGAACAGCCTACCGTCGCTTATGCCTTCGGTCATCAGCATCTCGGGCTGACGCTCGCAGCGGTGACCGGCGAAGCGGTTGCCGCGCTTATCGATGGCGAGCCTGCCCCCATCGATCTCGCGCCCTTCGACCTCGGACGCTTCACATGAGTTGCGCTCGCGCCCGCTGTGAGGCAGAGACTGAGGCCGTCTCATGCTGCGGGCAAGTGAAACTAAATCGATGACCAATCTTATCGTCCGCAACCTCGCCGACCAGCTCGTCGACCTCGTTCGCGACCGGATTCTCAACGGCACGATTCCGGCCGATCAGGCGATCCGGCAGGATACGCTCGCCGCCGAACTGGGGATCAGCAAGATCCCGCTGCGCGAGGCGCTGACCCGGCTCGAACAGGAAGGGCTGGTGCGCAGCCAGGCCAACCGCGGCTATTTCGTCCGGGCGCTCAGCGCGACCGAAGCAGAGGAGGTCTATGCGCTGCGCCTCAAGCTCGAGCCCGAACTGGTCGCGCTGGCCGCGGCGCGCGCCAGCGATGCCGAACGGCAGCATGCGATCGCGGTCCACGACGAACTCGACAAGGTGACGGACGCGCATGGCGACGGCGTCGGGCGGTTCAACCGCGCCTTCCACCTCGCGTTGATCCAGCCGGCGAACCAGCCGATCACCACCCACATGCTCGAACGGCTGCACGTGCTCGGCGAGCGTTATGTCCGCAAGCATCTCGAACCGCTCGGGCGCGACCAGCGGGCCAATGAGGAGCATCAGGCGATCCTTGGACACTGGCTGGACCGCGACGGCGATGCCGTCGCCAGGGCGACGGCCGCGCATATCCAGACGACGATCGACGATCTGCGGCGTCAGTTTTCCGCCGACCGGATCGACTGACCGCGCGGCGCCGGCGGGTCAGCCCCCGGTGTCGAGCAGCGCCAGAATATCGCGGTGCAGGGCGGACGGGATGCGCACCCCCTCCTCCATGCTGACCGCCCGGTTGGCGTGGCGGCGCGCACCCGGCAACCTCGCCCCCTGCGCCGCCATTGCCCCGAACAATGTTTCGGCGCGGGCCAGATGCTCCGCCGCCGCCGGACCCAGAAAGCCGGCGGGATCGATCGCCACGATCAACTCGCCGCCATAGGGCGACGCGCCGGCGCCGGCATCCCACGCCATCGACTCGGCGCTCGTCAGGTCGCCGATCAGCGGCCCGGCGATCAGTTCGACCATGATCGACAGCGCCGACCCCTTGTGGCCGCCCCACGTCAGCATCGCGCCGTCGAGCGCCGCCTGCGCGTCGGTGGTCGGCTGTCCGTCGGCGTCGAGTCCCCAGCCGGCGGGGATCGGCTTGCCCGCGCGGCGATGCAGTTCGATCTCGCCGCGCGCCGCCGCGCTGGTGGCAAAGTCGAAGACGAAGGGAGACCCGCCGGGACGCGGCCAGCCAAAGGCGATCGGATTGGTCCCCAGCAGCGGACGATGACCTCCGGCGGGGGCGACCCAGGCGTGGCTTGGAGTCGTCGCCAGCGCGACCAGCCCCTCGGCAACCACCATCTCCACCTCGGGCCACAGCGCCGCGAAATGGATGCAGCGGTTGACCGCAAGCGCGGCAATACCGTTCGTCCGCGCGCTGTCGACCAGCACCGGCAACGCACGCTCGATCGCAAGCTGCGCGAAGGCGCCGCCGGCGTCGGCTTTCACGAGGGCAGGCGCCGGGCGGGTTATGATGGGCTCGATCGCCGGATCGACCTTTCCCGTCCGCAGCGTATTCACCGCGACGAGCAGCCGGTATACGCCGTGACTGGCAGAGCCATCGCGTTCGCCCGCAACGATCGTCCGCGCCACCGCATCGACATGGTCGCCGCTCAATCCGTGCTGCGTCAGCACTCGCCGGGCCAGCCTGTCGACCTCGCCCAGCGTCATCGTCACCGTGCCGTTTTCCATCCTTGCGGTCCTCATTTTTGAACTTGCGCCATTTCGTATACTGTTTACAAGTTTGGAGGAAGCTAAGTTTTGCGCCAGTTTCCGATCGCAACCTTTGCACCGTCCGGGTGCGAGGTCAGCCGGAAACCGCAGGAGAAGATGAATATGGCAGGGGGATGGCTGGGGCCGCGCAAGCCGATCGGCGGTGCGCACGACGCGGCCCATGGGTTGCGCAAGACGCTGAGCTGGCCGCATCTGGTCGCGCTCGGCGTCGGGGCGATCGTCGGCACCGGCATTTATACGCTGACCGGCGTCGGCGCCGACCGCGCCGGCCCGGCGGTGATCGTCGCTTTCGCGATCGCCGGCGCGGTATGCGCCTTTGCCGCGCTGGCCTATGCCGAAATGGCCACGCTGATCCCGACCGCGGGCGGCGCCTATGCCTATACCTATTCGGTGCTCGGCGAGACGCTGGCGTGGATCGTGGGGTGGAGCCTGATCCTCGAATATTCGCTTGCCTGCTCGACGGTGGCGGTCGGCTGGTCGGCCTATCTCGTCGGCTGGATCCAGTCGCTCGGGGTCGATCTGCCCGCGCAATTGCTGGCGGGACCGCATGCCGGCGGCATCATCAACCTGCCCGCGGTGCTCGTCGCACTGGCGATCGCCGGCATGCTGATCGCCGGGACGCGCGAAAGCGCGACCTTCAACATCATCCTCGTCGCGATCAAGCTCACCGCGCTGACCGCTTTCGTCGTGCTGGCGCTGCCATTCTTCGACGCGGACAAGATGACGCCATTCATGCCCTACGGGTTCGGCAGCCATGTCGAGGGAGGCACGACGCGCGGGGTGATGGCGGCGGCGGCGATCGTCTTCTTCGCCTTCTACGGCTTCGATGCCGTGGCGACCTCGGCCGAAGAGGCCAAAAACCCCGGGCGCGACCTCACCATCGGCATCCTCGGATCGATGGCGATCTGCACGCTCATCTATATGCTCGTCGCGATCAGCGCGATCGGTTCGGTGTCGTACATCGATCTCGGCAAGTCGAGCGAGCCGCTCGCCTTCGTCCTCCGCACGCTCGGGCATCCGGGCGCGGCCTGGGCCATCGGGCTCGCGGCGCTGATCGCGCTGCCGTCGGTGATTCTTGTGATGATGTACGGGCAAAGCCGCATCTTCTTCGTCATGGCGCGCGACGGCCTGCTGCCGCGCTTCCTCAGCAAGATTTCGCCGCGCAGCGGCGCGCCGACGACGATCACCCTCGTCACCGGCGTGTTCGTGGCGCTCGTCGCGGGCTTTTTCCGCCTCGACGAGATCGCCGAACTGGCCAATGCAGGGACGCTCGTCGCCTTCATCGCGGTCGCGGTGTGCATGATGGTGCTGCGCCGCCGCGATCCCGACCTGCCGCGCGTGTTCCGCTGTCCGAAACCCTATCTCGTCGGCACGCTCGCGGTGCTGGGCTGCCTCTATCTGCTGGCCAGCCTGCCCACCCACACGCTGACCCGCTTTGCGATGTGGAACGTCATCGGCGTGGCCTTCTACCTCGCCTACGGCCGCGCCCGCAGCGTCGCGGCGCGGAACGAGGCGGCGGCCGGGTAACGCCTCGCCCTTGCTTGCCGGACGCAAGCGGGATAAAGGCGCTCTCCGGCCACGCCATGGCCCCTTCGTCTAGCGGTCAGGACGCGGCCCTCTCACGGCTGAAACACGGGTTCGATTCCCGTAGGGGTCACCAGATATTTTCGCCGCGGCGACGACATGCCGCCTGCTCCTTGCTCCGAACTGGCGCCGAAGCCGACCGGATCGCGCTGGGCTTGCCGCGCCCGGCACGGCAGCAGGGCGGGGTGAGCGATCATGGGGGCCATATCCATCTCGTCCTGCCGGACCCGACCGAGCGCGCGGCCTGTTTTCGCGCGCTCGCGGCGGGCAGCAGCCGGATCGTGCGCAGCTTTGCGGATGCCGACGCCTGGCTCGAGGCCGAAGCCGAGCATGAAGGCGGCCTGTTGCTGTTCCACTGGCGTCAGCCGGGCCCGACGAGCGGCGCCGCGCTGCTCGAGCGGATCGCGGGGCGCGCCAACACGACGATTTTCGTCGCCGCCGACCGGCTGAGCATCGCAGAATCGCGTGCGATCCTGCGCGGCGGGGCGCAGGACCTGCTTCCCGCCCCGCTCGACCCGCGGCTTGTCCGCCGCGCCGTCGACCGCTCGCTCGGCGACTGGCACCTCCGGCAGGATGCGCTGACCCGGCATCGCGACGCCGAAATGCGGCTCGCCGCGCTGACGCCGCGCGAACGCGATATCGTCGGCGCGATCGCCGCGGGGCTCGGCAACAAGGCGATCGCCCGCCGCCTAGACCTCAGCCCGCGGACGGTCGAGGTGCACCGCGCCAACATCATGCGGCGCGCGCAGGTCGGCAGCGTCGCCGAACTGCTGCGATTGCAATTCATCGCCGAATCGGCCGGCGAACCGCCGAACCCCATCCGTTTCGGCGCATAAGGCGGGGCCGAACCGGCCGGATCGGTCGCAAGGCGCCTATAAGGAGATTGAACGGCGTACCGCCCTTGAGTTGGTCCCCATCGGCGCAGCCGTTCGCCCGCCCGTGCCAACCCCACCTGGCACGCGCAATCGAGCAGGGCTGGCGACGGCTTCCCACCACCGCCGGCCCTGCTTCCAAATCCTAACTTCCCGCGACCAGCCCGCGCTGTTCGGCGCGCCCCATCGACAACAGGATCGGATCGGCCGCCTGCCGCGCCATGAAGTCGGCCTTGCTGCGGATGCCCTGCCATTCGATGCCGATCAGCGACTGCGCGATCGCGCCGCCGAGCGTGTCGCCGGGGCCGGGCAGGATGATCACGTCGGGCGCATATTCCTTCACCGCCACCTGCACCGACAGCGCGAAATCATAGGGCGCAAGAATCTGGTGGCCGAAGGTGTAATCCCAGACCGCGTCCGGATCGCTCGCGAAGCGGCGCCAGATATGACCGCGGCCATCGACCATCGGGATCGCGGGCGCGCCGAACAGCGAGGCGGGCAATTCGGCCTTCGCCTTGTCCGAACTGCCGAACATCAGCGGCGTGTGGAAGGGACCGTGACCCGCGAGGCGCAGCGGATCGCGCCCCGGGGTCGGCGGCGTTTCGGCGAGCAGCGCGGCGAGCCCGTCTTCATTTCCCGCGAAGACCAGCATGCCCGCCAGATTGATCGACAGCGCGAGCG
Organism: Sphingopyxis macrogoltabida; assembly: GCF_001314325.1. NCBI lineage: Bacteria > Pseudomonadati > Pseudomonadota > Alphaproteobacteria > Sphingomonadales > Sphingopyxidaceae > Sphingopyxis > Sphingopyxis macrogoltabida. Next base: position 5,057,966 of record NZ_CP009429.1, on the reverse strand, counting down.
CACAGCCGGGGCGCAAGCCGATGTCGGCGACAAGATCGAAAAGCCTCTCGCGCAGGCCGGGAACGGGGCGCCAATCCTCGTCGACGACCTGCAGCAGGATCTGCCCGCCGGGGCCGTGCGTCTGGCTGTTGAGCCCCATCGCATTCGAAATGCGGAAGCCGTCCTCGACCGAAACGGCGCCGCCGAGCGCGAGCGCGCTGTACCAGCCCATCGAATTGCCCGCGACCGCGACGACATCATATTTGTCGCGATCGATGCTGAGCCAGTCGAGCGCGGTCGCAGCATAGATCAGCGGCGCCGCGACATCGCCGCGCATATGCGTCGCGACGCTGAAACGGTCGGCGCCGTCGAGTTCGGTGACCGTCGGCTGGCCGCGGTCGCGGCGCTGCGCATCGAAGCCGGCAATCAACCCCGCAAAACGCTGCCCGTGCAGCCGCGCGATGCTGCCGAGTTCGCCCTTGCCATAGGTACCGCGGCCGGGGGCGACGACGAGCGCACTTCTGCGCGCGCTCATGCTAGCAGCTCCTTGGCAGCAGCGTAAATGCTGTCACGGCTCGGCAGCGTCAGCGTTGCCGCCCGCCCCAGCGGAATGAAGCTGTCGTCGGCGGCAATCCGCGCCAGCTTCTTGTCCGGGGTGCGCTCGACGAAAGTCGCCATCAGCGCCTCGCTCTGCGAGCCGGTGATGCGGCATTCGTCGACGATCAGGATGCGCTTGGCATCGCCGACCGCGGCGACGAGCTTGTCCTCGTCGACCGGGCCGAGCCAGCGCAGGTCGATGACGCGCGCCTTGACGCCGTCGGCGGCGAGTAATTTCTCGGCCTGCCGCGACAAATAATAGCCGTTGCCATAGGTAACGATGGCAAGGTCGGTGCCCTGCCCGTGCACCCCGACGTCGCCAAGGCGGATCGGCGCGCCTTCGCCCGGCGCCTCATAGAGGCTGGTCCACAGGCCGTCGCCTTCCTCGTGCAGGTCGCGCGTCATATAGAGCGCGATCGGCTCGACGAAGACGACGACGCGCTGTTCCTCGCGCGCCAGCCTTACGCATTCGCGCAGCATCGCCACGGCATCGCGGCCGTTCGACGGCACCGCGAGGATGACCCCGGGGATGTCGCGAAACACGGCAAGGCTGTTGTCGTTGTGAAAATGGCCGCCGAAGCCCTTCTGGTAGCCGAGCCCGGCGATGCGGATGACCATCGGATTGGTATATTGGCCGTCCGAGAAGAAGCTCAAGGTCGCCGCCTCGCCGCGGATCTGGTCCTCGGCATTGTGGACATAGGCGAGGAACTGGATCTCGGGCATCGGCACGAAGCCGTTGTGCGCCATGCCGATCGCCAGCCCGAGGATCGCCTGTTCGTCGAGCAGGGTGTTGATGACGCGCGCCGAACCGAAGCGCTGGTGGAGCTTCGCGGTGACGTTATAGACGCCGCCCTTCGGCCCGACGTCCTCGCCCATCACCGCGATTTCCTTGTGCGCGAGCATCAAGTCGGCGAGCGCCCAGCTCAAGAGCCGCGCCATATGCATCGGCTTGTCCATCTGCCCGGCGTCGCTGCCGAACATCGCCTTGCGATCCTCGGCCGCAGGGCTGTTGGCGCGAACGACGTCGCGTTTCGGCGGCACGAGGCTGGCCATCACATGCGCGGGGGTGGTGATCTTGGGGCGCCTTATCGCGGCTTCGGCCTGCCGGGCCAGCGTGGCGCCGATCTCCTCATAGGCGTCGGCGACCTCGGCGGGCGACATCCAGCCCTGCTCCGCCATCAGCGCCGCGCCCTTGAGCAGCGGATCGCGCGCCTCGTCGGACTCGATGAGCGCCTTGGGCAGATAGGCGCCCTGCACGTCCGAACCGGCGTGGCCATAAAGGCGCACCGTCGCCATGTGGAGGAAGACGGGTTTGCGCGTGCGACGCGCATAGTCGGCAGCTTCCTTCGCGCCGGCATAGGCCGACGCCAGATCGGTGCCGTCGCACTGGATGTAGTGCAGCCCGGCGCGATGGCGAAACTGCGCCTCGATCCATCCCGTCGGCGTCCGCGTCGAGATGCCGATGCCATTATCCTCGCACAGGAAGATCAGCGGCATCGGCGAGCCCTGGAACGCCGTCCAGCCCGCGGTATTGAACGCACCCTGCGCGGTCGAATGGTTGGCCGAGGCATCGCCGAAGCTGGTCAGCACGATAGCGTCGTCGGGAAGCGGCAACTCTTTCATGCCGAGCCGCCGCGCGATACCGATCGAAAAGGCGGCGCCGACCGCCTTCGGCAGGTGCGAGGCGATCGTCGAGGTTTGCGGCGGGATCGCGAGCGGCTTCGACCCGATCACCTTGTGCCGTCCGCCCGAAATCGGATCTTCGCTCGACGCCGCAAAGCTCAGCAACATGTCCCACGTCGGCGTACCGCCGGGAAGCTGGCGCGCGCGGTGGAGCTGGAAGGCGTTCGAACGATAGTGGAGGAATGCCATATCGGTGACGCGCAGCGCCGCGGCCACCGCGGCATTGCCCTCGTGCCCCGACGATCCAATCGTATAGAAACCCTCGCCGCGCGCCTGCAAATGGCGCGACAGCCGGTCCATCTGGCGGCTGGTGAGCTGCGACAGGAAGATGTCGGTGGCGTCGCTGCGCGACAGGCCGATGGCGGCGGGATCGGGCGCATCGGGGCGTCCCGGGAGATTTCTTCCTGCCAGCGCGGCCAGAAATTTCTCATGCACTGCCTGCGCCGCGTCCAATGCCCGTCTCCCACCGCGTCAACATGGTTGCGCCGGCAACCACCCGTCGATCTTCGCGCGCTAGAACGGGGCTGTTCGCCGCGCAAGCCTCTCTTGCCTTCCCGCGCCGCATCGCGCTACCACTCCTCCGATGAACGACCGGGGCCGGGCCAGCTTTTCAATATGATATCCTTGTGGATCGCCCAGGCTTCGGCCGCCGCCGAGTCCGCCGGACCTGTAGACGGTCAGGGATGGCTGATCGATCCCGAACTCGTCGACCCCGGCTATGGCCAGACCGTCGCGGGCGGCGAAATCCAGACGGGCTTTCCGCCCCCGCCGCCGCAGCCCGAAACACCCGAATGGCTGAAATCGCTATTTAACGCGATCGGCGACTTCTTCCAGTGGAGCGCGCCGGCAGTGAAGCCCATATTGTGGGTCGGCGCCGCGCTGCTTCTGCTGTTCATCCTCTATCATTTCGTTCCGGCCTTCGCCGAATGGGTCGACCGGCTGCGTTTCGGGCGGCGGCGCGCCGCGGCCGAGGAGAATCAGGTCGGACAGGCCGAAGCCGGCGCCGCCCGCGCGCTGCTCGCCGAGGCCGACGCACTCGCCGCCGAGGGCCGCTTCGCCGAAGCGATCCATCTGCTGCTCTATCGCAGCGTCGAGGATATCGAGGGGCGCCGCCCGGGGCTTGTCCGCCCGGCGATGACCTCGCGCGAGCTCGCCGAGGCGCACGACCTGCCCGGCGTCGCCCGCGACGCGTTCAGCCGCATCGCACGCGCGGTCGAGATCAGCCTGTTCGGCGGGCGATCGATCGACGCGGGGGCGTGGGACCAGTGCCGCAGCGCCTATGCCGAACTGACCGTACCGCGTAACTGGGCGCGGACATGAGCGGCGCCGCCACCAGCGACCATGGGTTCAACCCGCGCCTGATCGCGGGGGTCGTCGCGATCGGCGTCATCGCCTTCATCGCGCTCTGGGCGCTGATCGCGCTCGGCCCGCAATTGTCGAGCGGCAACAACGGCGGCGGCCATGCGCTGGCGAAGGGCGCGCCGGGCTATGCGGGGATCGTCGACCTGCTCGAACGCGCCGGTGCCGAGGTCGAACTGCGCCGCACGGTCGAAAGCCAAAGCTATGAAGAATATCACCCGCTGCTCATCCTGACCCCGACGCATCGCAGCCGGCCCGAAGAGATTAGCGAGCTGATCGACGCGCAAAGCGGCGGCAAAGTCCTGATCATACTGCCGAAATGGGAGGTGATGACCGTCCCCGGACAGGCGGCCAAACCCGGCTGGGTCGGCGCAGGCATCCCCGTGACCCCGTCCGCGCGGCTGCTCCCCGAAGCGCTGTTCGGCAAGGTGACGGTCGCCGCGGCGCCGGGCAAGGCCGCGGTGGTGCCGGCCGACCTCGCGAACCGCGTATTTTCGGTGACGCTGCCCGCCAATGTGCAGACGGTGAAGGGGGAGCAGCTCGACGTGCTGATCGCGGGGCCCGACGGCGGCGCGGTGCTGGCGCGGTCGCGCGAGCACGACCGCTATATCCTCGCCGACCCCGACCTCATCAACAATCTCGCCTTTGCCTCGCGCGACAAGGCGCGGGGCGCGGCGATGCTGATCGACGCGATCGGCGAGGATGCCGATGCGAACGCGCTCGCCTTCGACGTCACGCTGAACGGACTCGGCGGCGGGCGCTCGCTGCTCCGTTTCGCCTTCGTCCCGCCGTTTATCGGCATCACCCTGTGCCTGATCGCGGCGGGGCTGCTCGCGCTGTGGCAGGCCTGGGCGCGTTTCGGCCCGGCGCTGAAGCCCGCCCGCGCGATTCCGGTCTCGAAAGCGGCGCTGATCGCCAACAGCGCCGATCTGATCAAGCAGGCACGGCGCGAACTCGACGGGGCCGACGCTTTTGTAAAAAGCCAGCGCGGTGCCATCGCGCGCCGGCTCCACGCGCCGTCGGGGCTCGACGACGGCGGGACCGACGCGTGGATCGACAAGCATCTGCCGGCCGGCAGCGACCTCTTCTCCGCGCTCGCCCGGCGGCTGCCGCTGGCGCGCAACACCCACGAATTTCTGGCAGACGCGCAGGCGCTGCACGACATCAGGAAGGATTTACTCCGTGACAGCCAATAATATCGCCGAAGGGATCGCGGGCGTGCAGGCGCTCGGCGCCGCGATCGAGGGCGAAGTCGCCAAGGTCGTGTTCGGGCAGGCGCCGCTGACCCGGATGGTGACGATCGCACTGCTCGCGGGCGGCCATGTCCTGCTCGAAGGCCCGCCGGGCACCGCCAAGACGCTGCTGGCGCAAGCCTTCGCGCGCGCCACGGGGCTCGATTTCGGGCGCATCCAGTTCACCCCCGACCTGATGCCGGGCGACATATTGGGATCGAACCTGTTCAACTTCCAGACGTCGAGCTTCACCCTCACCAAGGGGCCGATCTTCACCGAGTTGCTGCTCGCCGACGAAATCAACCGCACCCCGCCGAAGACCCAGGCCGCGCTACTCGAAGCGATGCAGGAACGCCGCGTCACGATCAACGGCGAACCCCATATGATGAGCCCGCGCTTCACCGTGCTGGCGACGCAGAACCCGATCGAACAGCAAGGCGTCTATCCGCTGCCCGAAGCGCAGCTCGACCGTTTCCTGTTCAAGCTCGTCGTCGATTATCCCGACGCCGCCGAGGAACGCCGCATCGTCGCCGATCATGGCGGACGCTTCAAAAGCCCCGCGGTCGCCGATTTCGGCGTGACCAAGGTCGCCGATGCCAAGGCGATCGGCGCCGCGATCGACACGATCGCGACCGTCCGCCTCGCCGACGAGATCGTCGATTATATCGTCCGCCTCGTCCGCGCGACGCGCGAGAGCGCCGACCTGGAGTGCGGGGCCAGCCCGCGCGCCGCGACCCTGCTGGCGCGCGCCGCCTGCGCCGCAGCGGCGCTCGACGGGCGCGACTATGTGATCCCCGACGATATCCAGCGCCTCGCCGCCGGCGTCCTGCGCCACCGCGTGATCCTGTCGGCCGCCGCCGAGATCGAGGGCCGCAATGTCGAACAGGTCGTCGCCGCGCTGCTCGAACGCGAGGAAGTCCCCCGGTGATCTACCCCACCCGCCGCGCCATCTATTTGCTGCTGCTCGGCGCCCCGCTCGCGCTGGCGCTCGGGCTGGTCCGGCCCGAACTGTGGCTGGTCGCGCCCGGGTGGATCGCGGTAATTCTCGCCTGCCTGCTTCTCGACACGATTGCCGGGGCCAGCCCGCGCCGCCTCGCGCTCGACACCCGCTTTCCGCATCAGGTCGGCGTCGGCGACCCGTTCGACCTGTCGGTCACCGCCGGCGGGGTCGCGGTGCCACGGCGCGCCGAACTCGCGCTCGCGCTCGACGACCGGCTCGCCGCCGGCGGACGCCTCGCCGGCACGCTGCGCGCGGTCGAAACCGGCGACGGCAGACCGCAAACGCTCGCCCAGACGCTGTCGCTCGCCGCGACGCGGCGCGGACAGGCGCTGGTCGAGGCGCTGTGGATCCGCTGGGCGGGACCGCTCGGGCTCGTCTGGAAACAGCGCCGCTTTGCCGTCGACCGGCCGATCAGCGTCGTCCCCAGCCTGCGCGCGGTGACCGAGGAAGGCAGCCGGCTGTTCCAGCGCAACAGCTGGTTCGGCCTTCGCCAGCAGCGCTTCCGCGGCGAAGGCACCGAGTTCGAGGCGCTCGCCGAATATCAGCCGGGGATGGACCGGCGCGCGATCGACTGGAACGCCACGGCGCGCCACGTCAAACTGCTCGCCAAGGAATATCGCGTCGAACGCGACAATCGCGTCGTCCTCGCCATCGACGGCGGCCGGACGATGGCCGAGCCGGTCGGCGGCATGCCGCGCGTCGACCGCGCGGTGTCGGCAGCGCTGCTCCTCGCCTATGTCGGGCTCAAACTCAACGACCGGATCAGCCTCTTTTCCTTTGCGGCCAAGCCGCACACGCTGACCCCCGCCTATATGCACACGCAGGATTTTCCGGCGCTGCAACGCGCCGCGAGCCTGATCGACTATGCCCATGTCGAAAGCAATTTCACCCTCGCGCTCACGACGCTCAGCGCCCAGCTCAACCGCCGCTCGCTGATCATCCTGTTCACCGAATTCACCGACGCGACAAGCGCCGACCTGATGATCCGCGCCGCCGGCCGGCTGGTGCAGAAGCACCGCCTGCTGTTCGTCGTGATCAAGGACGAAGAGGTCGAGGGCGAGGAAAAGCGGCGCCCCGAAAGCGGCGCCGACGTCACGCGATCGAACGTCGCGGCGGCGATGCTGCGCGACCGGCAACTCGTCATCGCGCGGCTCCAGCGGCTCGGCGCCGACGTGATCGAGGTTCCGGCCGACGCGATGGGCGCGAGCGCGGTCGACGCCTATCTCGGCATCAAACGGGCCGGCAGCCTGTGACCCCGCCCGCCACGCCCGCCCCCGTCGTGGCAGCTCCGGCCTTCTCGACCGGCCGCTTTCGCGCCGAACGCGAGGCCGACTGGATCGCCTTCGACCTGCTGCTCACCAAGCTTGAAAAGAAGGGCGCCAAGGCGCTGACCAGCGACGAGCTGCTGCAGCTTCCCCTGCTCTATCGCGCCACGCTCTCCTCGCTGTCGATCGCGCGCGCGACCAGCCTCGACAAGGCGCTGCTCGATCATCTCGAGGCACTGTCGATCCGCGGTTATTTCCTCGTCTATGGCGTGCGCGAAACGCGCTGGAGCCGGGTGCGGCGTTTCTTCCTCTACGACTGGCCCGCTGCCGTGCGATCGGTGTGGAAGGAAACGATCGTCATCGCGCTGATCATCATCCTCGGCGCGCTGACCAGCTACTCGCTCGTCGCGCACCAGCCCGAATGGTATTTCAATTTCGTCCCCGAAGAGATGGCGGGCGGCCGCGATCCGCGTGCGACGGCCGAATATCTCCAGTCGACCCTCGGCCATGGCAAGGCGGCGGGCGAGCAGGAAAGCGGGCTCCACGTCTTCGCGACCTTCCTGTTCACCCACAACAGTCAGGTGTCGATCCTCTCCTTCGCGCTCGGCTTCGCCTTCGGGGTGCCGACGATGATGCTCGAATATTATCAGGGCATCGGGCTCGGCGCGATGCTCGCGGTGTTCGCGAACAAGGGCCTCGGTTTCGATTTCGGCGGCTGGCTGTTCATTCACGGCACGACCGAACTGTTCGCCGCGGCGCTGTCGGGCGCCGCCGGGCTCCGGATCGGGACCGCGGTCGTCTTTCCCGGCGCGCGCGGCCGGCTGGAGGCGGCGTCCGATGCCGGGCGCACCGCGGGCAAGGTGATGGTCGGGGTGATATTGATGCTGCTCGTCGCCGGGCTGCTCGAAGGTTTCGGGCGCCAGCTCATCACCGACACGCTGCTGCGCTATGGCATCGGTACGCTGATGCTGCTGTTCTGGCTCGCCTATTATTATGTCCCGCGGCGCGAGGATGTCACATGACCGCCGCGAGCAACCTCAAACTGCGCGAGGCGCGGGCGAAGAAAATCCGCCAGTTCATCACGCCCGAGGGCGTCGACCTCGAACTGAAGATCGCGAGTGCGGGGCTGCGCCTCGGCGCGCTGGTCGTCGACCTGACGCTGATCGTCGTCGCCCTGCTCGTCTTTTCCTTCCTCATCGCGTGGGTCGGCGTCGGGTCGAAATCCGACATCGCCTATGTCGTCTGGATGCTCGGCTTCTTCGCGCTCAGGACCTTCTGGTTCATCGGCTTCGAACTCGGGCAACGCGCCGCGACGCCGGGCAAACGGCTGATGGGCATTCGCGTCGTCGCGCGCGACGGCGGGCGGCTGACGGCGGATGCGGTGGTCGCACGCAATCTGATCCGCGAACTCGAACTCTTCCTGCCGCTGATGATGCTCGGCAACGGCATTTCGGAGGATGCCATATCGGGCTGGACCGTGCTTGCGGGCGTGCTCTGGTCGCTGACGCTCAGCCTGTTCCTGCTGTTCAACCGCGACCGGATGCGGATGGGCGATCTGATCGCGGGGACGTGGGTGGTGATGGCGCAGCGCGTCAAGCTCGACGCCGATATCGGGGTCGCCGGCGACCAGATGGGCGCCATCGCCTTCACCGAAGCCGAACTGTCCGTCTACGGAATTTTCGAGCTGCAGGAGCTCGAACGCGTGCTGCGCGCCCGCGACGCGCGCGCGATGCGCGAGGTCGCCGACACGATCCGCGCTAAAATCGGGCGTCCCGTCGCCGAAGAGGATGACGTCTTCCTGCTGAACTACTATCGCCAGTTGAAGGCCCGGCTCGAACGCAAGCTGCTGTTCGGCAAGCGCCGCGAGGATAAATATGCCAGTGACTGATACGCTTTCCCCGCCCACCGCCACCGCTTCGGTGACCGATGCGCTGCATCGCCGCCGTTCGGTGCGCGCGTTCACCGACCGGCCGGTCGACCCCGCGCAGCTCCGCGACATCTTCGCCGCCGCGCAGCGCGCGCCCTCGGGCGGCAACCTTCAGCCCTGGCAGGCAACGGTGCTGACCGGCGCGCCCTGGCAGGCGGTCCAGGACGCGGTCGCGACGCGGATCGCGATGGGGCGCGAAGGCTATGAGCCCGAATATGACATCTATCCCAAGGGGCTGACCGATCCGTGGGAAAGCCGCCGTTACGGCGTCGGCGAGGCGCTTTATGCATCGCTCGGCATTCCGCGCGAGGACAAGCCGGCGCGGCTCGACCAGTTCCGTCACAATTACCGCGGTTTCGGCGCGCCGGTGATGCTGTTCCTCCATTGCTCGCGGATCATGGGCCCGCCGCAATGGTCCGACATGGGAATGTGGCTGCAATCGGTGATGCTGCTGCTCGTCGAACATGGCCTCGCGAGCTGTCCGCAGGAATGCTGGGCGATGTATGGCGCGACGGTGCGCCGCACGCTGGGGCTCGGCGACGACCAGATCCTGTTTTCGGGGCTCGCGATCGGCTATGCCGATGAAGGCGCGGCGGTGAACCGGTGGCCGGTGCCGCGCGTAGAGCTGGAAGACGTGATCGATTGGCAAGGATTCGGCGAATGAGCTGGCAGCGCGCCTGGTTTCGATACGGCACCGCCGTGCCGCTGATGCTCGCCGTCGCGAGCTGCACCGCCATCCCGACCCCCGAAGCCCCGCCGCCCGCCCCCGCGCCGCTGCCGACCCCGGCCCCCGCGCCGGCCCCCGCCCCGCCGACGAGCGGGTCGTGGGAAAGCCGCGCGGTCAACAATGGCGCGTGGCGCTATGACGCGGGCAGCCGCACCGCCGCTTTCGTACCGACCGGCGGTGCCGCCCCGCTACTGACCATGGCCTGCACCGGCAGCACGATTCGTCTGACTTCGGGCCTTGCCGGCGACGTCAGCCTGCGCACCAGCGCCGGCAACGACCAGCTCCGCTTCGAGGACGGCAATGCGACGGTGCCGAACCGCGATATCCGCCTCGACCGCATCGCCTTCAGCCGCGGGCGCTTTGCGCTGGAAACCCCCGGCGGCAGCGGGCTGACGCTGCCGGTACAATCGGAGATTGGCCGCGTGATCGAGGATTGCCGCTAGCCGGGATGTCGGCTTTGGGGTGGTGAGCGGACGTTTCCAACTTTTGTCATCCCCGCGAAAGCGGGGACCCAGAGTAGTGTAAACCCGCCCTGGGTTCCCGCTTTCGCGGGAATGACACAATTGAGGAATTCCAAACGACTTACGTCCGCTTCCGGCCGGCTCCAGTCATTCGTCATCCCAATCTCCGAGACCACAAAGGATACAGACCGAACGCCCGCATACCGGCTTTTGTGGCTTTAACCCCCCAGCCGCACCGTCCCGCCCCTGATCCAGCCCCAGCGGCACGGGCCCTGATATTCGCGCGCGTTCGGCACCGATTTCCCGACCCCGCACATGTCCGGGTCGGTGCCCGGCGCCGCGAACACCACGCCGAACCACGCGTCGTTGTCGGCCGCCTCGCACAGCGACACGCTGGCGCCGCCCGCAAGCTTTGCCTTGACCGCGCGCGTTTCGCCCGGCGCCCAATAGACGTCGGTGCCGCCGTCCTTGACGCGGCTGATGCTCGAACAGGCGGGCAGGCTCGGCCCCTCGGTGCCGATCATCACCGCGCGGGTGGCCAGCGGCTCGCCCGCGACGGCAGGGGCATTGTCGGCGGGCGGCGCGGGCTGCGAACAGGCGGCGAGCGCGAGGATGGAGAGCGAGGCGACAAGACGATGTTTCATGGTCCGAAACTAGCTGTCGCGGCGCGGCGGCGCAACGCCCCATCGGGACAGGCCGAGAGCGGCATTTTCGCTTGGGTTTTACCGCTTCCGACCCTATATAATCGATATGACGGACACCCCTGAAAATATCGCCCCGACCGCGCCCGCCAACCAGCCCAATACCAACGCCTATGGCGCCGATTCGATCAAGGTTCTGAAGGGCCTCGACGCGGTGCGCAAACGCCCGGGCATGTATATCGGCGACACCGACGACGGGTCGGGGCTGCATCACATGGTGTTCGAGGTCAGCGACAATGCGATCGACGAAGCGCTCGCGGGCCACTGCGACCTTGTCCTGATCACGCTCAACAGCGACGGATCGGTCAGCGTCGAAGATAACGGCCGCGGTATCCCTACCGGCATCCACGCCGAGGAAGGCATTTCGGCCGCCGAGGTCATCATGACCCAGCTCCACGCCGGCGGGAAGTTCGAGAATACCAGCGACGACAATGCATACAAGGTGTCGGGCGGCCTGCACGGCGTCGGCGTCAGCGTCGTCAACGCGCTCAGCGAATGGCTCGAACTCACCATCTGGCGCGATGGCGAAGAGCATTGGATGCGTTTCGAACATGGCGATTCGGTCGCGCCGCTCAAGGTCAACGGCCCCGCCCCCGCCGGCAAGAAGGGCACGCGCGTCACCTTCATGGCGTCGACCGACACGTTCAAGAATGTCACCGAATTCGATTTCGAAAAGCTCGAGCATCGCTATCGCGAACTCGCCTTCCTGAACTCGGGCGTCCGCATCAAGCTCGTCGACGCGCGGCATGCCGAGCATCAGAGCCACGACCTCTTCTACGAAGGCGGCATCGCGGCGTTCGTCAAATATCTCGACCGCAACAAGAATGCGCTGCTGCCTGACCCGATCGCGATCAGCAGCGAACGCGACGGCATCGGCATCGACGTCGCGCTCGAGTGGAACGACAGCTATTATGAAAATGTCCTCTGCTTTACGAACAACATCCCGCAACGCGACGGCGGCACCCACCTCGCCGCCTTCCGCGCCGCGCTGACGCGCACGCTGAACGGCTATGGCGACAAGTCGGGCATCCTCAAGAAGGAGAAGGTGTCGCTGACCGGCGAGGATATGCGCGAAGGCCTGACCGCGATCGTGTCGGTCAAGTTGCCCGATCCGAAGTTCAGCTCGCAGACCAAGGACAAGCTGGTCAGCAGCGAAGTCCGCCAGCCGCTCGAAAGCCTGATGGCCGACCGGATGACCGAATGGCTCGAGGAAAATCCCGCCTATGCCAAGGCGGTGATCCAGAAGGTGATCGACGCCGCCGCGGCGCGCGAGGCCGCGAAAAAGGCGCGCGAGCTGACGCGGCGCAAGGGCGCGATGGATATCGCAAGCCTGCCCGGCAAGCTCGCCGACTGTCAGGAACGCGATCCCTCGAAATGCGAACTCTTCCTCGTCGAGGGTGACTCGGCAGGCGGCTCGGCGAAGCAGGGCCGCGACCGCCATGTGCAGGCGATCCTGCCCTTGAAGGGCAAGATTCTGAACGTCGAGCGCGCGCGCTTCGACCGCATCATCTCGTCGAAGGAAGTCGGGACGCTCATCCAGGCGCTCGGCACCGGCATCCGCGACGAGTTCAACCTCGAAAAACTGCGCTATCACAAGATCGTGATCATGACCGACGCCGACGTCGACGGCGCGCATATCCGCACCTTGCTGCTCACCTTCTTCTACCGCCAGATGCCCGAGATTATCGAGGGCGGCCACCTCTACATCGCCCAGCCGCCGCTCTACAAGGTCGCGAAGGGGCGCAGCGAAGTCTATTTGAAGGACGATACCGCACTCGAAAATTACCTCGTCGATGCGGGGATCGATGCGTTGCTGCTCGAAACGCCGGGCGGGGCGCGCTCGGGTGCCGACCTGCGCGGGCTGATCGACCATGGCCGGCGTCTCCGCGCGCTGATGCGCTATGTGCCGCGCAACCTCAATCACGGGCTCGTCGAGGCGCTCGCGCTCACCGGCGCGCTCGATCCCGAACTCGACACCGCGGGCCGCCACAGCGCCGCGGCAACGAGCGCGACCTGGCTCAACGCCGCCGAGCGCGCGCTCACCGGCGGTGCCGAGGCGGTGTGGACCGTCGAAGCGGTCGAAGGCGGCGGCTACACGCTCGAACGCCGCTGGCGCGGGGTCAGCGATCATCACGCGATCGACGCAGGCTTCCTCGCCAGCCAGGAAGCGCGCCGGATGCACAAGCTCGCCGCCGAACAGGCCGACAGCTATGCCCGCCCCGGCCGACTGGTGAAGGCGACCGGCGCGGTCGTCGAGGTCGAAACGACCGAAGGCGAAGAGGATGACGCACCGGCCGCGCCGAACGCCAAGGCCAATCCGGTGACGCGCCCGTCCGAACTGCTCGACGCGATTTTCGCGCACAGCCGCAAGGGCCTCGCGATCAGCCGCTACAAGGGGCTGGGCGAGATGAATGCCGAACAGCTCTGGGAAACCACGCTCGATCCGTCAAACCGCTCGCTGCTCCGCGTCGAGGCCGAACAGGCCGATGTCGCGCACGAAATCTTCGAGCGGCTGATGGGCGACGAGGTCGAACCGCGGCGCGATTTCATCCAGACCAATGCTCTGTCGGTCGCGAATCTGGACGTCTAACAGCACATCCGGCCGCAAATAGGGTGCGATCCAACGCGCGGCGGCTTGTCTTCGCACGCCGCCGCTGCTCTGGGCCTCTCCACCAAAAGGGGAGGATGTCATGCGGGCCTTTTCAGCCGTGCTGATCCCGCTTCTGCTGACGGTCTCGGCCGCGGCGCAGGAAGCCGAAGTCTTGGACGACCCGATCGCCGCTGTCGATCAGGATACCGAAATCGACGGCGGCATGGCGAGCTATTATGGCGACGAACTCGCCGGCAACCGCACCGCGAGCGGCGAACGTTTCGACCCCGACGGACTCACCGCGGCGCACCGCACGCTTCCTTTCGGCAGCATGGTGCGCGTCACCAACACCGTAAACGGCGACAGCGTCATCGTCCGCATCAACGACCGCGGCCCCTTTTCGCGCGGCCGCGTGATCGACGTCAGCCACGCCGCGGCGCGCCAGATCGGCATGCACCGCAGCGGCACCGCGCGCGTCAAGCTGGCGCTGCTCAACGCCGACTGAGGTTGGCAACGCTGGGAAGGCGTTCGGTTTCGGCCGGTTGATGCTGTTTAGACCAACCCCACCCGTTCGCATCGAGCGAAGTCGAGATGCCCCTCAGGCTGGGCGCAAGGCCGACGGGTGTCTCGACTTCGCTCGACACGAACGGAAATAGAGGACGGTCAGGAATCCACCCCATACCAGCCTAATCCGGCCGCATCGCTTCATCCGCCAGCGCATCGGCCAACTCGCCCAACAGCGCATCGTCGATGTCGGCAGCCGCGACATTTTCGCGCCCGATCAGCACCAGTACGGGAATGGCGAGCGGGCTGATCCGTTCGAGCGCGCGGTGCACCATCGTTCCCGCCGCGCGATCGAGCAGGTCGCCGAGCCGCGCCACGTCGGTCAGCCGCTCGCGCGCGTCGGCCCAGGCGGCTTCGAGCAGCAGGTGGTCGGGCTCATATTTGCGCAGCACGTCGAAGATCAGGTCGGTCGAAAAGGTCACCTGCTTGCCGGTCTTGCGTTTGCCCGGATGCTGACGCTCGATCAGCCCGCCGATCACCGCGACCTCGCGAAACGCCCGCTTCAGCAGGTGCGACCGCTCGACCCATTCGACGAACTCGCCCTCGAGGATCGCCGCGTCGAACAGCGTCGCGGGGTCGGTCACCGGCCGCAGCGACCAGATGGCGAGCGCATAGTCGGAGGCGACAAAGCCCAATGGCTGCAACCCCGCGCGCTCCATCCGTTTGGTGATCAGCATGCCGAGCGACTGGTGCGCGTTCCACCCCTCGAACGGATAGGCGACCATATAATGCGCGCCCTCGTGCGGGAAGGTCTCGACGAGCAGTTCGCCGGGACGCGGCAGGACCGAGCGCAGCGCCTGCATCTCCAGCCAGAAGCGCACATCCTCGGGAAAGCGCTGCCAGCTCGCCGGATCGGCGAGGAAGCCACGCACCCGGTCGGCGAGCCGCGTCGAGATTGCCATGCGCGCGCCCATATAGCTCGGGATCCGCGCCGGCCGCGTTGTCGCGCGGACGATCAGGTCGGTGTCGCGGATCGACTCGACCTCGAGGCTGAGCCCGGCAAAGGCAAAGGTGTCACCCGGCGACAAAGTGCTGGCGAAATATTCCTCGACCTTGCCGAGCCGCCGGCCGTTCCTGAAGCGCACCTCGGCCATCGGCGCCTCGACGATGATCCCCGCATTGAGCCGGTGCTGCGCGGCGAGCCGCGGGTGCGCGATCCGCCAACCACCCTGTCCGTCGGGCGCGAGGCGGCGGAAGCGGTCGTAGCTTTTCAGCGCATAGCCGCCGTCGCGCACGAAGCCGAGCAGGCGCGCGAACAGATCGGCATCGAGCCAATGGTACGGCGCGGCGCTCCGCACCTCGGCGAGCAGTTCGTCCTCGCGGAACGGTACCGCACAAGCGAGCGCCATCACATGCTGCGCAAGCACGTCGAGCGCGCCGGGGCGGAAACGGTCGGCGTCGCGTTCGCCCGCCTCGACGGCGTCCAACGCCGCACGCGCTTCGAGATATTCGAAGCGATTGCCCGGCACGATCAGCGCGCGGCTCGGCTCGTCGAGCCGGTGGTTGGCGCGGCCGATGCGCTGGAGCAGCCGCGACGAGCCCTTCGGCGCGCCCATCTGGATCACACAGTCGACGTCGCCCCAGTCGAGCCCGAGGTCGAGGCTGGCGGTCGCGACGAGCGCGCGCAGCCGCCCTTCGGCCATCGCCGCTTCGGCGCGCTGGCGCGCCTCGCGGTCGAGGCTGCCGTGGTGGATCGCGATCGGCAGGCTGAGGTCGTTGACCTTCCACAGCTCCTGAAAGATCAGCTCGGCGAGCCCGCGGGTGTTGCAGAAGATGATCGTCGTGCGGTTCGCCGCGATCACTTCCATCACCTGATGGACCGCATAGCGCCCCGAATGCCCCGCCCAGGGCACCGCCCCTTCGGGCAGCAGGATCGCGATATCGGGCTCGGCCCCCGCTTCGCCCTCGACGATCGTCACCGCATCGCCGCGGCTGTCGGGCGCCAGCCAGGCGGCATATTGCGGCGGGTCGGCGATCGTCGCCGACAGGCCGACACGGCGCAGCGCGGGCGCGATCTGCTGCAACCGGGCGAGCGACAGGCTGAGCAGGTCGCCGCGCTTGCCGGGGGCGAAGGCGTGGATTTCGTCGATCACCACCGTCTTGAGTTCGGCGAACATCGCGAAACTGTCGGGATAGGACAGCAGCAGCGACAGCGATTCGGGGGTGGTCAGCAGGATGTTCGGCGGCCGGCTCCGCTGCCGCGCCTTCTTGTCGGACGAGGTATCGCCGCTGCGGCTCTCGACGCTGATATCGAGCCCCATCTCCGCGATCGGGCCGAGCAAGTTGCGCTCGACGTCCGCCGCCAGCGCTTTCAGCGGCGACACATAAAGCGTGTGCAAGCGGTCGGAGGGGTTTTCCACAAGGTCGACGAGCGTCGGCAGGAAGCCCGACAGCGTCTTGCCCGCGCCGGTCGCGGCGACGAGCAGCGCATGCTCGCCGCGCCCCGCCGCCGCAAGCATGTCGGCCTGATGCCGCCGCAGCCGCCACCCGCGCGCGGCGAACCATTCGGCAAAGGGGGCGGGGAGAGACATGCCGTCAACTTGGGGCGTGTGCGGTATGCGCGCAATGCCTCTCTGATCGTCGGTTATCGAGCGATTGCGGCCGTCGCCACGAAGATGAGTAGGAACCGTCCGCTAACGGCCGGTAGCGGACGTAAGTCGTTTGGAATTCCTCAATTGTGTCATTCCCGCGAAAGCGGGAACCCAGGGCGGGTTTACACTACTCTGGGTCCCCGCTTTCGCGGGGATGGCAAAAGTTGGAAACGTCCGCTTCCCACCCCAAACCAGCCCTCGCTCAGAGTCGCTCGTCCATCGCCTTCAGCAACGCTCGCCAATGCTCGCCCAGCCGCCGCTGGAACAGCATCAGTTCGAAGCCGTGGCGCGCGACATGCTGCTGTGGGATCGCGTCCCAGCCACGATGCTCGACCGTCACGCGCGTCTCCGCGCCGACCGCCTCGAAGCGGACGTCGACCTCGGTTCCTTGACCGGCGGCGAAGCTCGGCAGGCGCCAGCCGAAAGCGAGCCTTTCGCCCGGCAGCCAGTGGCGCACCGGTCCGATCTCCCACTCCTCGCCATCGGCGAAGCGCGTGACGAGGCGGCCGCCCGGCCCGGCGGGATCGAAGCGCAGCACGCCGTCGCCCTTGCGCGAAAGCTGGAACAACGGATGGCTTTTCCACCAACACCCGATGTCGCGCGTGAAGGCGGCGAAAGCGGCTTGCGGGGTCGCCGCGACGCGCAGCGCAACGATCACCGCCGCGCCGTTCATTCGCCGCCCTCGACATGGGCCTTGAACGCCGCGAGCTGGTGCGTCCACAGCGCCTCGGTCTCGGCGAGCCATTGCTTGAGCCCGTCGGTCGCGCCGTGCTTGAGACTGTAGATGCGCACGCGTGCGTCGAAATGCGGATGTCCGTCCTCGACCAGCCCGCCCTGCTTCAGCGCGCGCAAATGCCGGCTCATCGCGGGCGGCGCGAGCCCGAGGTCACTCGCCAGCTCGCCCGCGCTGCGCGGCCGCTGGCCGAGCAGTTCGACCGCGCGGCGCCGCACGGGGTCGGCAAGCGCGGCAAGCGTGCGATCGACCGCGGCGCTCAATCGTCGAGCCGCGTCTTCGTCGTGAAGCCGCCCTCGGCGTCCCACTGGTCGGCGCTCTTTTCCTCGACCGTCACGCCGAAGGTCCAGATATGCCCCTCGGGATCCTTTGCCCGATAGCTGCGGTCGCCATAGAATTGCGTTTCGGGTTCGGCGATGATCTCAGCGCCCGCCGCGCGCGCCGCTTCGCAATGCGCGTCGATATCCTCGCCGCGGGCAAGCTGGACATGCACCGTCTGCGTATTCTTGCCGCCGAGGTTCGCGGGGCTGCGGTGATCGTCGGACCATTCGTTGCCGATCATGATCGTCGAATTGCCATATTCCATCTCGCTGTGCGCGAGATTGCCGTCGGCATCGAGCAGCACGAACAAAGGTTCGAACCCGAACGCCGCCTCGAGCCAGCGGAACGCCGCCTTGCTGTCGCGATAGCAGATGGCGCTCGACAGCCCCTTTGCGCGATGTTCGGCCATGACAAATCTCCCGAGTCGGTGAATTAGTTTCGTATATATATAATATTTCCGAAAAAATGAAAATACATGCAATTGCGTGTGAAGTTGCTAGGAAAAGCGCATGACTCCCGATCTCGCCCGCTGCGTCGCCGAAGCCTATCAGGTCGCCCTGCCGCACCGCGGCCAGGGCCGGGTCGCCGACTATATCCCGGCGCTGGCCAAGGTCGATCCGAACCGCTTCGGCTTCGCGCTCGCGCTTCCCGACGGGACGGTGCATGCGGCCGGCGACGCCGACATCGCCTTTTCGATCCAGTCGGTGTCGAAGGTCTTCACGCTGGCGCTCGCGCTCCGCCGCGTCGGCAGTTCGCTATGGGACAGCGTCGGGCGTGAGCCGTCGGGGTCGGCATTCAACTCGATCGTCCAGCTCGAAAGCGAACAGGGCATTCCGCGCAATCCGCTGATCAACGCCGGCGCGATCGCGACGACCGACCGGCTGATCGACGGCCGGGCCGGTGACGCGGTGATCGACGAGATACTCGATTTCATCCGCGCCCGCGCCGGCGACGACGGCGTCGATATCGACCGCGACGTGGCCGCTTCCGAATCCGAAACCGGCGCCCGCAACCGCAGCCTCGGCTATTTCATGCAGGCGTTCGACAATCTGCGCCATCCGGTCGAGGCGGTGACCGGGGTCTATTTCCGCCAGTGCGCGATCGCGATGAGTTGCCGCCAGCTCGCCAAGGCCGGACTGTTCCTCGCGATGGAAGGGCGCGACCCGCTGACCGGCGAGCAACTGATCGACCCGCACCGCGCGCGCCGCATCAACGCGATCATGATGCTGTGCGGCCATTACGACAATAGCGGCGAATTTGCCTTTCGCGTCGGCCTGCCGGGCAAGAGCGGGGTCGGCGGCGGCATCCTCTGCATCGCGCCGGGACAGGGATCGATCGCGGTGTGGTCGCCGGGACTCAACGAGGCGGGAACGTCGCTCGTCGGCGCGCTCGCGCTCGAACATTTCGCCTATGCGGCGGGCTGGTCGGTGTTCGACTGACGCCCGCAGGCGCCGCTCAGTCGGCCGCGGCTTCGCCGTCTTCGGCCGCCGTATCCTCGAACCACGCCTCGACCTCGCCCGACAATTTGATCGTCATCGCCTGCCCGAAGCGGTCCTTCGACTTGCCCGCCGCGACGCGGATCCAGCCTTCGGAAATCGAATATTCCTCGACGTCGGTGCGCTCCTTGCCCTTGAAGCGGATGCCGATACCGCGCTGCAGCACCTCCATGTCGAAATGGGGCGAGCGCGGGTTGGTCGACAGGCGATCGGGCGGGGTGTCGGTCATCTTGAAAATCTCCAATGCTTGCCCGGGCGGCTAGGCGAGGCCGCCCCGCAAATCAAGCACCGACCGCCGCAATCCCCATCGCCGCGCGCGACGGACCGAGGTTTTCGGCGAGCGGATAGAGGTCGCGCTCCTCACGCTCGATCCGCATCGCCAATATGTCCAGCATGATCGCCGTCTCGCGGCAAAAATCCGGCCAGCCCGCAGCGACCCGCTGGGGCGTCCATTCATTGTCATAGGCGGTAAAGTCGTCGGCAAGATCGCCCATTTCGAGTTCGAACTCGCGCGTGATCCGGACCAGTTCGGGATCGCCGCTGGCCTTGAGTCGCGGGTAGAGGATCCAGTCCTCGCATTTGAGATGGCGGAGCAGCGTGTCGCGGAGCAGGCCGCGCGCCGCGGCCAGTTCGGTCATCCGCGGCGGCTGCGGCGCACGGATCATGCCGGTCAGGATGCGCGCCAGCGTGACCAGCGCCGCATGCTCGTCGCGCAGTCGCTGCATTTCACGGGCGAGGGGCATATAGAGGTTCCAGCGATGCGAGTGGTCCCTCAAGCCCCGCGATAATGGCCCGCCGTGAAAAGAAGGTAAAGGCCCGGCCCGCTTCCCGTTCCGCCGCTGCAAATGACGGCACCGGCGAGCGCCTTTTCAGGCGCAAGTGGTCCCCGGTGCCGTCCTCCCCACAAGCAGACGTTGAACGTCAAAGATAATTCAGGGTGATCGTGAAACTGCCGCTATAGTCGCCGGGCGCCTGATTGGCGCCGACCTCCAGCGTTGCGCCGACCGGGAAATTATAATTGCCGAGCACACTGTCGATCCGGAAGCGCGTCGGCGAGGTCGACAGGATCGCCGTCGGCGTGCTGCCGATCTCGAAATCGCGCACCCGCATCCGCGTGCCCGGGCCGGTGATCCAGATCGTGTTCGATCCCAGCGAAATATTGACCTGCCGCTGCGGCGTGCCCAGCCCGGCGAAGCGCGCGGGTTCGCCGCCGTTGCCCGCCAGCGTCACGCCGCCGGTCTTCGTCCGCGATCCGTCGGGATAGAGGCGCACGGTTCCGGCGCTCCCCGATGCGATGATATCGCCGAAGTCGAGGTCGTTGACCTTGAAGAAGGAAAGCGGCCGCAGCACGATGGCTTCGGCCTCGGTCTGCGCATTGTTCTGCGCCAGCGCCGGCGAAGCGGCGGGCGCGAGCAAAAGCGCAAAGGCGGCTAGGCCGCGCTGCGCAGGCAGCGGGCGGATGGTGTGTCTGGTCCTCACATCCCGGCTTCTACCAGCGACCTTCCAATTTAGCGTTAACGCGGCGCTGACCAGAAAATCGGGAGCGCGATGAAGCCTTTCCCCGCCGCGAGAGCGCAGCTATGGAAACGCGCATGAGTGAAGCCGCGATCCGCATCGACGCCGTCTCCAAAACCTATGCCGGCGGCAAGCGGGCGCTCGACAACGTCAGCTTCGACGTCCCGCGCGGGCAAATCTTCGGGCTGCTCGGGCCGAACGGCGCGGGCAAGTCGACGCTGATCAACATCCTCGCCGGGCTCGTCAACAAGACCAGCGGGAGCGCGAGCATCTGGGGCTTCGACATCGACGCCGATCCGCGCAACGCCAAATATTCGATCGGCATCGTTCCGCAGGAAATCGTCTTCGACCCCTTCTTCACGCCGTTCGAGACGCTCGAGAACCAGGCCGGGCTGTACGGCGTGCCCAAGGACAAGCGTATTTCGGACGAACTGCTCGCCGCAGTGCACCTGTCGGACAAGCGCGATGCCTATGCGCGCACGCTGTCGGGCGGCATGAAGCGCCGCCTGCTCGTCGCCAAGGCGATGGTGCATTCGCCGCCGATCATCGTGCTCGACGAACCCACCGCGGGGGTCGATATCGAACTGCGCCAGCAGCTCTGGTCCTATGTCCAGTCGCTCAACGACCGCGGCGTCACCGTCGTGCTGACGACGCACTATCTGGAGGAAGCCGAAGAGCTCTGCGACCGCATCGCCATCATCAACCACGGCCGGCTGATCGCGAACAAGCCGACGCGCGAGCTGGTCGACATGGCGCGCGAGAAGATCGTCGTCGTGACGCTCGATGCCGATGTCACCGACCTGCCGAGCCACCCCGCGTTCGACAAGGTCGAGCGCGAGGGCGAGCGCGGGCTCGCGATCAGCTACAACAAGGACCGCGCCAACGCCGGCGAAGTGCTCGCCGCGGTCAACGCGATGGGGCACGGCATCGTCGACGTCTCGACGCGCGAAGCCGACCTCGAAGATGTGTTCCTCAACCTGACGCGGGCAGCGAATGGGTGATCTTCTCTTCCCGTTCGTGTCGAGCGAAGTCGAGACACCCATCAGGATAGAACCGAGCCGAGGGGCATCTCGACTTCGCTCGATGCGAACGGAATTTTGATGTCAGATAATAACTCTCACGACGTCATCATCGTCGGCTCGGGCGCCGCCGGGCTGACCGCCGCGATTGGGCTCGCCGATCATTGCCGCGTCCTCGTCCTCGCCAAGGGCGAACTCACCGGCGGATCGACTGCCTGGGCGCAGGGCGGAATCGCCGCGGTGCTCGACGCGGGCGACACGTTCGAAAATCATATCGAGGACACGATGGTCGCCGGCGCCGGATTGAACCGGCGGCAGACGGTCGAGTTCGTCGTCGAGAATGCCCCGCACGCGATCGAGCGGCTCATCGAGATGGGCGTGCCGTTCAACAAGGAAGCCGAAGCGCTCCACCTGACGCGCGAAGGCGGCCATTCGCACCGCCGCATCGTCCATGTCGACGACGCGACCGGCTGGGCGGTGCAGGCGGCGCTCTTGAAGACCGCAGAGGCGCATCCGAACATCACGCTGCTCCCCGGGCAGGCGTGCATCGACCTGATCACCGGCCGCCACGAGGAACGCTATTCGGGCTCGGGCCGCGTCTGGGGCGTCTATGCGCTCGACGAAAAGACCGGCAAGGTGCGTGCGCATGTCGGCCGCGCGACCATCCTCGCCAGCGGCGGCGCGGGGCGCGTCTATCAATTCTCCACTGCCCCAAGAGGAGCGACCGGCGACGGCATCGCGATGGCGTGGCGCGCCGGCGCGCGGGTCAGCAACATGGAAATGATGCAGTTCCACCCGACCTGCCTCTATAATCTCGACGTCAAGAATTTCCTGATTACCGAGGCGGTGCGCGGCGAAGGCGGCATCTTGAAGCATCCGGTGACCGGCCATCGCTATATGCCCGACTATGACGCGCGCGCCGAACTGGCGCCGCGCGATGTCGTCGCGCGCGCCAACGACGACCAGATCAAGCGCTTCGGGCTCGACTATGTCCATCTCGACATCAGCGACAAGGACCCCGATTTCGTCGCGGGCCATTTCCCGAACATCTATGAAAAGCTGCTGACGCTCGGCATCGACATGACGAAACAGCCGATCCCGGTGGTGCCCGCGCAGCATTATACCTGCGGCGGCATCTTGATCGACCTCGACGGGCGCACCGATCTTCCCGGGCTCTATGCCGCGGGCGAATGCACCGAAAGCGGGCTCCATGGCGCGAACCGCCTCGCATCGAACAGCCTGCTCGAATGCTTCGTCTTCGGCGAAGCGGCGGCGAAGGACATTGTCGCGCGCTGGGACGAACTCGACACGCCGCCGGCGATCCGCCCGTGGGACGAAAGCCGCGTCACCGATTCGGACGAAGAAGTCGTGATCAAGCAGAACTGGACCGAGATCCGCCGCTTCATGTGGAACTATGTCGGCATCGTCCGCACCACCAAAAGGCTCGAACGCGCGCAGCACCGGATCAAGATGCTGACCGACGAGGTCGGCGACTATTACGGCCATTTCCGCGTCACCACCGACCTCATCGAGCTGCGCAACCTGCTCCAGTGCGCCGAACTGATCGTCCGCAGCGCGCTGCACCGCAAGGAAAGCCGCGGGCTGCACTATACGCTCGATTATCCGGACCTGTTGCCGCAAGCGGTCGATACGGTGCTCGTTCCTTGATCGCCCGCATGGGCGAGCGGCAGATTTTCTGGGGCGTGCTTCTGTTGGCGGCGGTGCTGCGCGCGGTCGCGGCGCTGCCCTTCATGGTCAATTGGTTCGATGAGATCTGGCAGTATCTGGAACCCGCCTGGCACCTCGCCGCCGGGCCGTGGATCCAGACTTGGGATTATCGCGACGGCATCCGCAGCTGGCTGATCCCCGAACTGCTGTCACTGCCGACGATGGCGGGCCGCGCGTTGTCGCCGGACACGACATTGCACCTGACCATCGTACGTCTGACGCTCGCGGCGCTTTCGCTGGTCGTGGTCGGCGCGGCGACGGCGCTCGGCCTCAGGCTGTCGCGGCTGCACGGGCTGGTCGCCGGGCTGGTCACCGCCATCTGGTTCGAGCTGGTCTATTTCGCGCCGCGCGCGCTGTCGGAGCCGATCGCGCTTGCACCGATGATGGGAGCGGTGTGGCTGCTCGTCGCGGGGCGGACGCCGCCGGGGCCGCGCCGCTTTGCGTTCGCCGGGCTGTTGATGGGGCTGAGCTTCGTCGCGCGCATCCATTATGCACCCGCGCTGCTGGTGCTCGCTATCTTTGCCGCCAAACGCGACTGGCGCCGAGCGTGGTTGCCGCTTGTCGGCGGCGGGCTGGTGGCGCTGGCGATCGACGCAGCGGCGAACCTGATCATGGGCGCCACCCCCTTTCGCTGGGCGGTCGAGGCGGTACGGATCAATATCGTCGAAAACCGCGCCGCGGCCTATGGCACCTCGCCGATCACCGGTTATCTGGGGCTGTTCGGCCTGTATTGGCATGTCGCGCTGGCGCCGCTGCTGCTGCTCGCGGCGCGCGGAGCGCGGCGCTATCCGGTGTTGTTCTGGATGGCGGTGGTCCATCTGCTCGTCCACTCGCTGATCGGGCACAAGGAATATCGCTTCGTGCTGCCGAGCGCGGCGTTGCTGGTCATCCTTGCCGCGATCGGCACCGCCGACCTGCTGCGCCACGTCTCCCGCCGTCGCCTGGCGCTGGCGACCGCGGGAGCACTGACGCTGTGGGCTGGCGGATCGGCGGCGCTGGCGATAGGGAATTTCCGCCCCAACTGGTCGATGGAGGCCGGCTTGGCCGACGCGCTGGAGCGCGCCGGGCGTCCCGAGCGGACGTGCGGGCTCGCCCTCTATCGCCCGCGCGCGACGGTCGCGGGCAGCTATGCCCTCTATCGCCGCGACACGCCGATGTACCGGGTGGCAACGCAGGCGGAGGCGGCGGCTCATCCCGGTGCCTTCGATGTCGTGGTCACCGGCCCGGCCCATGTCCGCGAACTGCCGCCGGCCTATCGGCTCGAGGCCTGCGCGGCGCCGGGCGAGACTGATGCGCCTTCGTGCGTACTGCGGCGCGCCGGCGGCTGCACGCCCGATCCAGCGTTGCAGACGCTCAACGCCTGGCTCGTCGCAACCGGCAATTGAGCTAGGCGCCGAATCCTTCGTTCAGAAACCGCTCGGCCAGCGCCGCGTGCAGCGCCGCGCCGCGCGCCATCACGCTTTCGTCGAGCACCATATGGTTGCTGTGCAGCCCGCAGCATTGCCGCCAGTCGCTCCCCGCCTCGCTCGCCCCGAGCCAGAACATCGCGCCGGGAACCTTTTCGAGGACATAAGAAAAATCCTCGGCGCCCATCACCGGATTGTCCATGGTGAGCCAGGCTTCCTCGCCGAAAGTCTGTTCGACCACCGACTGGCCGAAGGCGACCGCGCGGGCGTCGCAGACGGTGACGGGGAAGCCTTCGTCGATCCGCACTTCGGCGGTGCAGCCATGCGCTTCGGCGATCGCGGGCGCGAGGCGCTTCAGCTCGCGCGCGACCATCGCCCGGCGCTCGGGCGACAGGGTGCGGATCGTGCCGAGCATCTCGGCACTTTCGGGGATGATATTGTTCGTCGTCCCCGCCGCGATTTTCGCGATGGTGATCACCGCCGGGTCGAAGACCGAAATGCGGCGCGTCACCATCGTCTGGATCGCGGTGACAATGGAACAAGCGACCGGGATCGGATCGACCGCATCGTGCGGCATCGAAGCATGGCCGCCCGCGCCCTTGACGGTGATCGCCAGGACATCGGACGAGGCGAGCAGCGGCCCGGCACGCCCGGCGAAGATGCCGTGCGGCGCATTGGGCATGATGTGGAGCGCAAAGGCCGCGTCGGGCAGCGGATCGATGATGCCGTCCTCCAGCATGAAGCGCGCGCCATGATGGCCTTCCTCGCCCGGCTGGAACATGAACATCACCGTGCCGGGCAGCCGGTCGCGTGCTGCGCACAGCAGCTTCGCCGCCCCGACGAGCATCGCGACATGCGTGTCGTGCCCGCACGCATGCATCGCGCCGCTGATCTCGGAGGAAAAGTCGAGCCCGGTGTCCTCGAGCAGCGGCAACGCATCCATGTCGCCGCGCAGCAGCACGGTGCGGCCGTTCGCGGGGCCGCGCAGGATCGCGACGAGCCCGGTCGTCGACGGCCCCTCACGAAATTCGAGCGGCAGGCCGGCAAGCGCCGCCTTGATCTTCGCCAGCGTCTTCGGGTTCTGCAAGCCCAGCTCGGGCTCGCGATGAATGGCGCGGCGGAGATCGACGAGGTCGTCGAGCAGGGTTTCGGCCTCGGCGGGCCAGCTTCGGACAAGCTCGTTCATCTCTTTCCTCCAAACAACTGCCGGCCCGCCAAGTCGAGCATGATTTCCTCGCTGCCGCCGCCGATCGCGTTGACGCGGACCTCGCGGTAGATACGTTCGACCTTGCTGCCGGTGATGTACGACGCACCGCCCAGCACCTGTGCGGCTTCGCGCGCGACGGCTTCGAGCATGCGCGTCGCCTGCACCTTCAGCATCGCGAAGTCGGCGGGACGATCCCTGCCCTCTTTGACCTGCCAGGCGCAAAGGTCGACCCACGCCTGCGTCGCCTCGATCTGGCGTTCCATGTCGGCAAGCTTGATGCGGATCGACTGGTGGCCGACCAGCGGCTTGCCGAAGGTCTCGCGCTGCCCGGCCCACGCCGCGGCCTCGGCCAGCGCGACGCGGGCATAGGCGCAGCACCCCATCGCCATGCCCAGCCGCTCCGAATTGAAGTTGCGCATGATGCCGATAAAGCCGCCATTCTCCGGCCCGATCAGGTTGGTCGCGGGGACGCGGACGTCGTCGAAATGGATCGCGGCGGTGTCGCTGCACCGCCAGCCCATCTTGTCGAGCCGCGTCCGCTCGATGCCGGGGCTCGCCATGTCGATCAGCAGCAGCGAGATGCCCGCGGCGCCCGGCCCGCCGGTGCGCACCGCGCAGGTCAACCAGTCGGCGCGCATGCCGCTGGTGATGAACATCTTGCCGCCGTTGACGACAAAATCGTCGCCATCCCGCACTGCTGTCGTCTTGAGATTCGCAACGTCGCTGCCGCCGCCCGCTTCGGTGATACCGAGCGCGATGATCTTGTCGCCCGCCAGCACTGGCGGCGCGATGCGCTGTTTCAGCTCTTCGGATCCCAGCGCGAGGATCGGCGGCAGCCCGATACCGTGCGTCATCAGCGACGCGCCGAGCCCGCCCGCGCCGACCGCGGCGAGTTCCTCGGTAACCACAAGGCTGTGGAAATTGTCGAAGCCTTCCGAATGCCCGCCATATTCTTCGGGATAACGCAGCCCGAGGATGCCCGCCTCGGCGGCCTTACGGTGCAGGTCGCGCGGCAATTCGCCCTCGGCCTCCCAGCGGTCGATGTGCGGTGCGATCTCGCGCGCGACGAAGCGGCGGACGCTCTGCGCCAGCGCCTCATGGGTTTCGTCATAATAGGGCGAGCGGGCGCGCCAGTCGTCGAAGGCCGTCATGACACGCAGGCTGAGCGGAGAGCGGCGCGGGGTCAAGGGGGCGCCGTCCATCTATCGCTCGCCGCGAGCAAATCTCGGGCTCGATTTTCATGCGCGAACCCCTAAGGTTGCGCGCCATGAACAAGCCCACCCTGCTCGCCGGCCTCGCCGCTCTCGCCCTCCTGTCCTCTCCTGCCAACGCGCAACAATCGCCCGAGGCGGTCGCCGAGGCGGCGCTCAAGCGCGCGCCGGTCTTCGACGGTCACAACGACGTGCCGTGGGCGCTGCGCCTGCGCGTCGGCAATGTGATCAACGACTTCGATTTCCAGGACACGACAGACACCGCACGCCCCGATGCGACGCCGCCCGAACTCGCGATGCACACCGACCTGGCGCGGCTGCGCAAGGGCCGCGTCGGCGCGCAATTCTGGTCGGTCTATGTCCCGTCGAACGACGACGAAGCCGAAGCGGTGCAGCAGACGCTCGAACAGATCGACGTGATGAAGCGGCTGGTCGCGCGCTACCCGAACGACCTTGTGCTCGTGCCCGATGCGGCAGGGCTCGAAAAGGCGATGAAGGCGGGCAAGATCGGCGGCATGCTCGGCATGGAGGGTGGCCAGTCGATCGGCTCCTCACTCGCCGTGCTGCGCCAGATGTACGACCTCGGCGCGCGTTACATGACGCTGACCCATGGCAAGACGACGCCGTGGGGCGACAGCGCGACCGACGCGCCGAAGCATGACGGGCTCACCGATTTCGGGCGTCAGGTGGTGCGCGAGATGAACCGCATCGGGATGATCGTCGACCTCAGCCACGTCAGCGAAGCGACGATGAAGGACGCGCTCGAAACCGCAAAGGCGCCGGTGATGTTCAGCCATTCGGGCGTGCGTGCGGTCAACGACCATCCGCGCAACGTACCCGACAGCGTACTGCCCGCGGTCAAGGCGAACGGCGGCGTGATCATGGTCGTCTTCTATCCGCTCTTCCTCGACCCGGCCGTGCGCGCCCGCGATCTCGCCCGCACCGCCGAAAAGGCGCGCATCGACGCGCAATATCTCGGCAATCCCGCGAGCGCCGAAGCGGCGCTGAAGGCGTGGGACGACGCCAATCCGGTGCCCCCGACGCCGATCGCGAAAGCCGCCGACCATATCGACCATATCCGCAAGACGATCGGGGTCGACCATATCGGGCTCGGCAGCGACTATGACGGGATCGAAATCACCCCGACGGGCATGGAGGATGTGACGGGCTACCCCGCGCTGCTCACCGAACTCGCGCGGCGCGGCTACAGCCAGGCCGATCTCGAAAAGATCGCAAGCGGCAACATGCTGCGCGTGCTGAAGGCGGTCGAAGCCTATGCGGCCAGCCAGAAGGGCCAGCCGCCGGTCGAAACGCCGGTCGCGAAATGACATGCCCGTCGCCCCCGCGCAGGCGGGGGCCGCTGGAGGCCTATTCCTGCATCGCCGTGTAAACCGCCGGCGGCCCCCGCCTGCGCGGGGGCGACGTTATTTATTTCCTTTGCCAAACGGCCAGTCCACCGCGCCGCTGGCCCACAGCGCCCACCAGATGATCAGCGGCTGCGCGGCCAGCCGCGGGCCATGATACCACCAGCCGAGCGTTTCGCCGCCGATCGCGATCTGCGCAAAGGCATGGTGGAAATTCGCCGGCCACACGCACAGCGCATAGAGCGCGAGGCCCCACCCGGCGGCCTTGCGCACCCGCGGGATCATCAACCCGATGGCGCCGGCGATTTCGGCCGCGCCGGTCGCCGCGACGACGAACCCCGGCTCGGGCACCCACGGCGGGGTGATCGCGAGGAAAGGCGCCGGACGGGCGAGATGGAGATAGCCCGCCGCGCCATAGGCCAGCGCAAGCAGCCAGCGGAGCGCGGTACGGATCGGGTCGTTCAAAGCGCGCCCTTCGCCGGGCGTCACCGCCCGATGGCTTCGAGCATCGCTTCGATGGTGACGAATTTCTCGCGCGGATTGCCGTCGAGCGCCGCCTTGATCTCGGCTTCCTCGATCCGCCGCCAGTCGCGGAAGGTCACCGGCGTCACGCCGCGGCTGGCGAGCAGCGCATCGAGCCCCGGGCGCCCCGCCTTGGCCGCGCCGCGCCCGATATCACCCAGTACCATTTCGCCGATCCGCGCCCCGTCGGGCTTGTTCGTGCCGATCGTCCCCGACGGGCCGCGCCGTGCCCAGCCGACGCAATAAAGGCCGGGGAGGATGCGCCCGTCGTCGTTGGCGAAGCGGCCGCGGCCATGCTCATAGGGTACGCCGGGGATCGGCGGCGTCTGGTAACCGATGCAGCTGATCACCAGCCCCGCATCGATCGCATAGGTTTCGCCGGTGCCGTGGCTGCGCAGCTCGCCGTCGAGCGTCGTACGCTCGACGATGACGCGCTGCACCTTGCCGTCTCCCTCGATCGCGACGGGCATGGCGAAGAAATCGAAATCGATCGTCACCGGCTTCGCGACCGGATTGGCGGCAAAGCTGCGGAGATGGGTAACCGACTTGCGCATCCCGGGCTCGAGCAGCGCGTCGTCGCCCTCGGGCGGCAGGTCGGCGGGGTCGACGCGCGGGCTGGCGCGGTCGAGGTGGCCCAGTTCGCCCAGCTCCTTCGGCGTCATCGCGATCTGGTGCGGCCCGCGGCGGCCGAGGATATGGATATGGCGCACCGCGCTTTCCGACAGCGCCGCGCGTGCGTGCGCGACGATATCGCTGCCGGCGAATTCGGCCGGCACCTTGGCGAGGATGCGCGCGACGTCGAGCGCGACATTGCCGTTGCCGATCACCGCGACCCCGGCGGCGCCGAGCGGCGGGTTCAGGCCGGCGAAGTCGGGATGGCCGTTGTACCAGCCGACAAACGCCGCACTGCCGATGACGCCGGGCAGGTCGGCGCCGGGGATGTCGAGCGAGCGATCGTTCGGCGCCCCCGTCGCCAGCACGACGGCGTCGTACAGGCCGACCAGCTCGTCGATCGTCACGT
This sequence comes from Sphingopyxis macrogoltabida, assembly GCF_001314325.1. Lineage (NCBI taxonomy): Bacteria > Pseudomonadati > Pseudomonadota > Alphaproteobacteria > Sphingomonadales > Sphingopyxidaceae > Sphingopyxis > Sphingopyxis macrogoltabida. The sequence goes on along the minus strand of NZ_CP009429.1, from coordinate 5,027,747 downwards.
CGCTGCCGACCGCGACATGGCCGACGAAACGGACATTGTCGGTGAGCGCAACGCCTTCGTAACGCCGCGAGACCGCCTTGATCGACTGGTGATCGGGCGCGACGCCGGTGCGGATCAGGCCATAGGGCACCGGCAGCCGGTCGATCACATCGACCGCGATATCGTCGGCCTTTTGCAAGGTTTCGGCGGTGTAATAGCCCGCGGGACCCGACCCGACGATCGCGACATGACGCATCAGCCCACTCCTTCGAGGGTGTCCGCGCGGGCGCGGCCCCGTCTCTTGTTATCGAGCGCGATGCTAGCGGCGAAATACGGCAGGGCAAGCGCACTGTTTGCCGACAGGCCACGCCCCGGCGCAGCGGCCTTGACAGGCGGCCCACGCAATCATATTGCGCCCGCCTCATTGCCCCGTCGTCTAATGGTAAGACTACGGATTCTGATTCCGTCTATTGAGGTTCGAATCCTCACGGGGCATCCATCTTCCCTTCCTGCCAGCCACAGTTTTCGATGCTGCCGAACGCTTGCCTTGCTTCGGAGCGGCCGCAGGATTTGCCTGTCCGCTATCCCCGGCCTTGCGGCCCGGCGTCGCGAGTCCGTTGACAGGTCAATACAGTGATGTATGGTTCGCGGTGCTGGAGACGCGCCGGACGGCGATCTTCGGCGCGGGAGCAGCAGGCGCAATGCCGGGCAAATGAGGAAGCAAGATGCCGGATATATCGCGGAACGACGCGGAACAGACGAAGCGGTTCGAGGCGTTTCTCGACATGGGGTCGCTCGTCAAGGGCGGCCGCGTCGCGGTGAACTGGCTGCCCGACGGGCGCTTCTGCTATGTGGTGGATGCGCCGCATAATGTGGCGATCAAGCGGTTCGATCCCCGGTCGGGCAAGGTCGACGACATGTTCGACGTCGCGCGCGTCCGCGACGCGCTGTCGGCGCTGCTCGGCCGCCCGCTCCCCTATGCCGGCCTCCCCTTTACGAGCTTCACCGACGCCGGCGAGGCGATCCTTTTCCAGTTCGAGGGGACGACATACCGGCTGAACCGCGAAGATCATGCGATCGCTGCCGAGCCGGCACCGAATTTGATGGAGCAATTGTTCGGCCGCACGCCGCAGCAACTCGCCGGCCCGCGCGAATTTTTCCGCCCCTCCTATCATGCCGAGGTGCTGGCGGTGCCCGAAATGCCCTCGCCCGACGGCAAGATGCTGATCGGCCTCAAGGATCATGATCTGGCGCTGCATTACACCGGCGACGGCCGCACCGAGATGCTGACCGGCGACGGCGAGCGCTATCATGGCTGGGATATCGAGTCGCTGCGCATCGGCCATGCGGCGGGCGGCTCGCTGGTCCACCGCACCGTCAATCCCTGGTCGCCCGACAGCCTGCGGCTGTTCGCCACCAAATTCGACCAGCGCCAAGTTCCGGTGCAAACGCGCACGCACCTGCTGAAACGCTATGACGAAGTCGAAGAGGTGCGCGTTGCGCGCACCGGCGACCCGATCCCGGTCATCGAGCCCTATCTGGTCGATGTCCTCCAGCGCAAGGCGATCCGCATCGACGTGCCGACCGAGGACCAGATGCTGCTGTTCCTCGGCTGGACGCCCGATGCGCGCCGCCTCTATTTCATGCTTTTCTCGCGCGATGCGCACGAAGCCGCGCTTTATGAAGCCGACGGCGTCACCGGCGCCGCCCGGCTGATCCACCAAGAGCGCGGCGACAGCTATATTCGCATCCAGCACCAGATCGTCTGGGGACGCCCGGGTTGCACCCTGCTCCCCGATCGCGGCGGCTTCCTCTGGGAATCGGAGGCCGACGGCTGGAACCATCTCTATCATTACGACATGGACGGCGGCTTGCAGCGGCGGCTGACCGACGGCGACTGGCCGGTGCTCGATGTCCTCGGCGTCGATGCGCAGGGCGGGCACGTCTATTTCACGGCGCACCACGATCCGGCGCGGCCTTATGACGTACATTTCTGCCGCGTGCCGCTGAACGGCGGCGCGGTCCAACGGTTGACCCCCGAAGCCGGCGTGCACGAAATTCAGCTCGCGCCCGATTTCGGCAGCTTCGTCGCGACGCGTTCGCTGCCCGACATGGCACCGCAGAGCGAGGTCCGCCGCAGCGATGGCACGCTGCTCCACCGCTTCGATCCCGCCGACATTTCGGGTCTCGAAAAGCTCGGCTGGACGCCGCCCGAGCAATTTTCGGTCAAGGCGGCCGATGGCGAGACCGATATCTGGGGTGTCGTCTTCAAACCCGCGAACTTCGATCCGGACGTCCGCTATCCGGTGATCGAATGGATTTATGGCGGGCCGCAGATCGTCAACACGCCGCATTATTTCTACGCCCCCGCCGGCTCGCCCATCTATGCGGTCAACCCGGCGCTGACCCAGCTCGGCTATGTCGTCGTCGTGCTCGACGCGCGCGGCACCCCCGAACGGTCGAAGGCCTTCCAGCAAACCTCTTACCGCGAATGGCGGCGCCACGTCGGCAACGATCATGCCGCGGCGCTAAAGGCCTTGGCCGCCGACCGTCCGTGGATGGACATCGGCCGCGTCGGCATCTGGGGTCATTCATGGGGAGGCTATCACACCGTCGCCTGCATGCTCGACCATCCCGACGTCTATCGCGCCGGCGTCGCGTCGGCGCCGGGGTTCGAACCCTATGACTATTTCATCTACGAACCCTATTTCGGCGGGCCTCCCGGTCCCGACAACGCCGCCGCCTATGAGGATGCCTCGCTGTTCGCCGACGCACCCGGGCTGCAGGGCGATCTGATGATCGCCACGGGGTCGAGCGACATGTGCCCGTGGCAAAATGCCAACAAGATGACCGACGCGCTGATTCGCGCCCGCATCAATCATGAATTCGTCCTGCTGCCCGACGAAATCCACGGCTATGGCGCGAAGCAGGAGAGCTATTTCATCGACAAGCTCGTCCGCCATTTCGACCGCTACCTCAAAAATTAGGATGAGCTGCCGGATCAGGGACATCCGGGCGATCCCGGTCAACATCCCCTATCGCTCGACCCCGGTGATGACCTGCGGCGCGATCGCCGCGTCGACGCGGACGATCATCGCCGTCGAAACGACGACGGGCGAGACCGGATATGGCGAGGCGAGCTATGCCTTTCCCGCCGACATCATCGCCCGCGAGTTCGCGCCGGCGCTGATCGGGCTCGACGCGCTCGACCACGCACTGCTGCGCCGCCACTGCCTGCCGCGCCACCTCGACCTCGGCACGCCCTCGCTGAAGATGCGGCTCGCGGTCTGGGGCGGGCTCGAGATCGCGCTCTGGGATCTCCTCGCCAAGCACAGCGGCCTGCCGCTCTATCGCCTGCTCGGCGGTGCGTGCCGGCCGCGGGCGCCTTTCGTCGCCTATTCCTATGCCGAGCCCGATCCCGCCAGGGCGGTCACCGCGATGGTCGACCGCGCCCGCCGCGCCATCGACGAAAGCGGCGCGCCGATTTTCGAGGTCAAGATCGGCGTCCACCCGATCGACCTCGAAATCGAGATGGTCCGTGCGCTCCACGACGCGCTTGCGGGACGCGCACGGATCGCGGTCGACGCCAATATGGGCCTCAGCTTCGATGACGCCCGCAAATTCGCCGCTGCAACAGCGTCGTTTCTCGAAAATCTGGAGGAACCCGTCGCTTCGCTCGCCGACATGGAACGGATCGGCCGCGAATATCGCCTCAACGTGTCGACGCACGCCGCCGATATCGACCTCATGCGCGCCTATCCCGGCATCCGCGGGATCGTGCCGACGCTCGACGCCTGCGGCGGGATTTCGGCGGTGCGGCGGCTTGCCGAGGTGTGCGGCGCGCTCGGCCGCCGCCTGTGGCTGCGCTCGCACGCCGAATCGGGCATCGGCTGGGCGGCGATGGTCCATCTCGGGATCAGCCTGCCCGGGCTCGACCGGCCGGGACAGGCGCTGATCGACTCGATCGCCGACGACCTGATCCTCGGAGACCCCTGGCTCGTCCGCCGCGGCGGCGTCGTGCCCGCCGAAACGCCCGGGCTGGGCGTCGAGCCCGACTGGGCGGCGATCGGGCGATGCCACGACGCTTTCCTGAAAGACGGCGAGATTCAGGCCTTCACCCCCTCGCCCTGATTTACGCTATTGCTAATTAGTCGCAAGATTGCGACAGGGGCCGCGATGGCGAAGGCGGCGGAAAAATTGCGGGCGACAAATCGGCGCGACGTGACGCTGCGGATATTGGCCGCGGTGCCGCTGAACTATGCGCTGACCGCGCTGCTCACGGTTTGGCTCGCGCGGATCCTGCCCGGCGGCCCGGCGCAGGCGTCGGTCGGCGCGACCCTTATCTCCTTCGCGGCGTTCGCGCTGATCGCGATGCTGTGCTTTGCGGTGCGCTCGACCGCGAAACTGTGGCTGGTCATGGTCGGTGCGGGCACCGCACTCGCACTCGCCGACTGGCTGCTCATCCTGTGGGGCGGGCGGCTGTGAAGGGCGGATTGCGGCAATCGATGGCGTGGCTCCACACCTGGACGGGGCTGGTCCTCGGCTGGCTGCTCTATGCCATTTTCGTCACCGGCACCTCGGCCTATTTCCAGGAAGAGACCACCCAGTGGATGACGCCCGAGATCGGCAGCATCGCGGTCGACAGCGACAAAAGCTATGCCGCGGCGGCGGACTGGCTCGCGCGCAAGGCGCCGGGTGCGACCGAATGGTCGATCTATCGCGCCGGCCAGCGCGCGCCGGGCCTGCAACTCTATTGGGCGAACGGCCCCGACGCCCCCGCCGACGCGCCGACCGAGGCGCGGCTCGACCGGCAGGGCCGCGAAGTGACGGCGCGCGATACGCGCGGCGGCTATTTCCTGTACCGCTTCCATTACGACCTGCATTACATCAACTGGTTTTGGGCACGGTGGCTGGTCGGGATCGCCGCGATGGCGATGCTGGTGGCGATCCTTTCGGGCATCGTCACGCACAAGAAGATCATCGCCGACTATTTCATGCTGCGGCTGGGCAAGGGGCAGCGGAGCTGGCTCGACGTCCATAATGCGTCGAGCGTGCTGTTCCTGCCCTTCATCCTGATGATCACCTATACCGGCCTCGTGTCGCTGGCGACGCACTATATGCCGTGGGGGATCGCGGCCAATTATGCCGACACCGACAAATTCTACGCCGCCGCCTTCCCCTATCCCGATCCGCCCGAAAAGAGCGGCCCCGCCCCCCTCGCGCCGGTCGGACCGATGGTCGCGGCGGCCGAACGGCAGTGGGGCACCGCGGCGGGCGGCGTGCGCATCCTCAACCCCGGCGACCGCAGCGCGCAGGTGATCGTATCGAGCGGCGTCGATAACAGCCTGTCGGCGCGGCCGCGTTCGCTGACTTTCGACGGCGTCACCGGGCGGGTGGTCGGCCGGCATGACCCGTCGGGCGCCGCGACGACCACCGAAGGGGTGATGATCGGCCTCCATGCCGGCCGCTATGCACAGCCGGTGCTGCGCTGGCTTTACCTGCTGTCGGGCCTTGCCGGCTGCGTGATGGTCGCGTCGGGGCTGATATTGTGGACGGTCAAGCGGCGCGCCCGGCTGGCCGATCCCGACAAGCCGCATTTCGGGTTCCGGCTGGTCGAGAAACTCAACATCGGCGCGATCGTCGGACTGCCGCTCGGCATCGCCGTCTATTTCCTTGCCAACCGCCTGCTTCCCGTCGCGCTTGCCGGCCGCGCCGACCGCGAGATCGACAGCCTTTTCCTCGCCTGGCTCGCGGTTTTCGTCTGGGCCGCGGTGCGCCCGCCGCAACGCGCCTGGGCCGAAACGACGGCGGCGACCACAGCGCTGTTCGCTGCCGTCCCCGTCGTCAACGCGCTGACCACCGACCGCGGCCTGTTCGCCAGCGTCGCGGCGGGGGAATGGATATTCGCCGGCTTCGACCTCGCGATGCTCGTCCTCGCCGCAGGCTTCTGGACCGCGCATCGCCGGATCGTCCGGCGCGCCGCGGACCAAACCCCGCGCCGCCGCCGCCGGGACGCTGCCCCGGCATGATCCACCTCGCGCTCCTCCTCTTGACCGCGGCCAGCCTCGCCTGCCTGTGCGCCGGCATCGCGCGGCATCAATCGGCGCTGTTCGGGCGCGCGTTGCCGGCAGGGCAAAGCCGGCTGCTCAAACGCGCCGGATGGGCAATGCTGGCGATCGCGGCCGTCCTTGCCTGCGCCGTCCTCGGTTCGGGCTACGGGCTGGTCGAGGCGCTCGGCTTCGCCAGCCTCGGCGGCTTCGCCGCGATGGCGCTGCTCGCGCGCGCGAACCGGCAGCGCGGACGGCGCTGACCCGCCCCGGCCGAACCGGCGGGCTCAGTCCGGCGGCAGGATATCGAAAGCCGCGCGGGCCATCGTCTCGCCATTGACGATCAGTTCGACGTCGTGCCGGCCCGGATAGTGGCGGCGGGTGCTGAAATCGCGAATGACCTGCCGGATCGCCAGCGCCGCGTCGGCACCGGCGGCAAGGTCGAACGTTCTGAGCTTGAAGACCTTCGCGCCGGCCTTCCCGCCGGCGCGAGCATAATGGATGCGGTAATCGACCACCAGCCGCTGCGCCTCGCGCGCGGTCGAGCGCAGTTCGGCGCCGATCGACAGCGTATCGCCAAGCCGCACCGCCTGCGGTTCGACCGCAAAGCGGCGCACCGCGACGGCGGCGCCATGCCGCACCCCGATCAAGGCCAGCGCCCGCGGATCGCCCTGCTTGATCAGCGTGCGCAGCGCGTGGCGGACGATCCAGACCGTATGCCCATTGTCGATGGGCCAGCCTGCGAGGCGGCCCAGCAGCCAGTCGGGCCGGTCCTTCGCAATATCGTTGAGATGGTTCGCGACCGACTTGCGGACATAAAGGCTGGGGTCGGCCTTCAGCATCTCGAGGATCGGCGCCGCCAGCGTCGGATCGGCCTTGAGCGCCGGGACGCGTGCCGCCCACGGCAGCCGCGGCCGGCAACCTTCGCTGGCGAGGCGGCGGACATGCTCGTCGTCGCTCGCCGCCCACCCGGCCATGACGGCGAGCGTCCGGCCGGCGTCCTGCGCCAGGAAGGGCCGGATCGCAAACTCGGCGGTGCCGAAGCGCGTCAGCTCGGCAAGCGCATCCATCGACGCGGCGAAATGATCGAGGCCGTATCGCGCGACATATTCGGCGAGCGCCACCGCCTGGAAGCCGTGCGTCAGCCGCGGCGCCATCGCGCGCAGCACATCCAGCGCCGCGTCATAGTCGCCGGGAAGCGCGGCATGGAGCGCATCGGCGATATGCCGCACCCGCTCCATGATCGACAGCGTGCCCAGCCCGTCCGACGCGGCGGCAAGGAAGGCCGCGCGATCGAAAAGCGGCGAAACGTCCGCCCCCGCATCGGCGATGATCGTCAAAGCCTGCGGGCCGAGGATGTCCTTCAGCAGCGGGGCGGGGGTATCGTCGGCCATAAGCCTGCATGGCCGAGAACGACGCCTCCCGCCAGTCCCGCTGCGGCGGAAGCGGATCGGGTTGCGGCTGGAAGCAGCCAAAAAAGGCGGACCTTTTCCATTCGTCATCCCGGATCAAGTCCGGGATGACGAAAGCGGGGGAGGCAACGACAGCTTCCCGCCCCAATGCTGTCGCCCGGATCGCGCGTCACCCGCCGCACATTCGACGCATCTCATCGCGATGGACTTGTCAATTAATTTAGTTGAATTATGTTCCGGTCCGATCGGGACGTGATCCGAGTCGACCGAGCGCGCCCGTTATCGACCGAAAGGAGCCTTCATGGCCACCCAGCTTGACACCCCCGACCTGTTCGAGGCCGCCCGCTCGCTTGGCATCGCCATCCTGCCCGCAACCCCGACGATCGGCGCCGAAATCGGGGGGCTCGACCTCGACCGGCCGCTGTCGTCCGAAGAGGCCGACCTGCTGCGCGCCGCCTGGCTCCGGTTCAAGGTCGTCTTTTTCCGCGATCAGGACATCAGCCACGAAAGCCATGTCCGGCTCGGCCGGCTGTTCGGCGAACTGGAGGGGCACCCTGTGATCCCGTCGGTTGCGGGCTATCCCGAAATCCTGCGCATCGAGGGTGTCGAAGGCGTCCAGCTCACCGCCGCGACGCTGGCGCCCTTTCAGGCCTATAACAAATGGCACACCGACGTGACCTTTCGCGAGCGGCCGTCGATCGCGTCGATCCTGCGTGCGCGCATCCTGCCGCCGCTCGGTGGCGACACGATGTGGGCCGACACCGCCGCTGCATACGCCGGACTGCCGCAACCGGTGAAGGACCGGATCGAGGGGCTGGAGGCCGAACATGACATCGTCCGCAGCTTCGGCGGCCGGGTGTCGGAGGAAAAACGCGAACAGCTTGCCCGCGACTTTCCGCCCGTCCGGCACCCGGTGGTCCGCACGCATCCCGAAACCGGCGAGAAGATCCTCTACGTCAACTACACCTTCACCAGCCGCATCGTCGGCCTGCCCGAAGAAGAGAGCGACAGCCTGCTCCGCCTGCTGTTCGACCGGATCAAGGTGCCCGAATATCAGGTCCGCTTCCGCTGGACGCCGAACGCGATCGGCATCTGGGACAACCGGTCGACCCAGCATTATGCGGTCGGCGACTATTGGCCCGAGCATCGCGTGCTCGAGCGCGTGACCGTTTCCGGCGACGTGGTCACCCGGTGAATCTGATCACCACCGAACTTCACGCGCCGCGCCCGCGTTTCCGCACCGCGACGCGCGTCGCGATCGTCGGCGCCGGTTTTTCGGGGACGATGCTCGCGCTGAACCTGCTCGAACAGGCCGATGTCGAGGTGCTGCTGATCGAACGCGACCGGCACCGGATGGGCGCCGGGGTCGCCTATAGCAGCAGCGAGAGCGCCCACCTCCTCAACGTCCGCGCCGGCAATATGAGCGCCTTTGCCGACCGCCCCGACCATTTCTGCGACTGGCTGGCCGCGCGCGGGCTCGGCTGCGACACCGCTTTCGTCACCCGCGCGACCTATGGCCGCTATCTGCGCGAGGCGCTGGCCATGGCGATGGAGCGCTATGGCCGGCGGTTGAAGCTCGTCGACGACGAGGTGCTCGATATCGAGGAGCGCAGCGGACAGGTCACGCTGGGGCTGGTCAACGGCGGGCTGATCGAAGCCGACCGCGCCGTGCTCGCGATCGGCAACCTGCCGCCGCACGACCCGCCCGGACTCGCCGGCGCCGGGCTGCCCGCGCACCGCTATATCGGCGATCCCTGGGCGGGCGATTTCACCGAGGGGCTGGCAAACGACGATCCGGTGCTGGTCATCGGCACCGGGCTGACCGCGGTCGACGTCATCCTTCGCCTCACCGCACAGGGCTTTTCCGGCCCGATCGTCGCGCTGTCACGGCGCGGGCTTCGCCCCCATCGCCACCTCGACGGGCTGCCGCGTCCGCGCCCGGTGCTGGCAAAGCCGGCGCCCGAACTCTCCGAACTGGTGCACTGGGCGCGCGATGAAGCGCGCCGGCACGACTGGCGGCTCGCGGTCGATTCGATCCGGCCGATCACGCAGATGATGTGGGCCTCGGCCGATGCCGAAAAGCGCGCGCGGTTCCTCCGCCATCTCCGCCCCTTCTGGGACGTCCACCGCCACCGCCTCGCGCCCGCGGTTGCCGACCGCATCGACGCGCTCGTCCAGTCGGGGCAGCTCGTCTTCCGCGCCGGCAAGATCGCCGCGGTACGGGCCAACCCCGATGCGCTGGCCGTCGACTGGCGGCCGCGCGGGTCCGATACAATCGCCACGCTGCGCGCGGCGCGGATGATCAATTGCACCGGGCCGCAGGGCGATCTCTTGCGCTCGTCCGATCCGCTCGTCCGCCGCATGCTCGCGGCCGGGCGCATCCGTCCCGATGCGCTGCGGCTCGGGCTCGACATCGATCGCGACGGGCATGTCGTCGACGCGAAGGGCCGCGCCTCCGAACATATCCTTGCGATCGGGCCGATGACGCGCGGCGATCTGTGGGAGGTTGTCGCCGTCCCCGATATCCGCATCCAGGTCGGCGCGCTCGCGCGCCGGCTGGTCAACGCGCACTGGGTCGCGGGCGAAGGGCTCTAAACGGCGCCGCCGCCCGGCGCGTCTTCGCCTTCCAGCCCCTGATATTTGAGCTGGAGATAGCGCTCGCGCGTCGCGAGCTTGTCGAGCTCGCCCGCCGCAAGGCTCCGCGCGGCATGGCCGATCTCGCTTTCGAGCGTCTTCAGCCCGCCGATCAGCGTTTCGTCGGGCGTCCGCCCGGCATGCGCCTCGCCGCGGAGCCCCGCCGGGATGCGCTGATAACCCGCAACGAGTTCGGGCAAATCCTCGCCCACCAGCTTGCGAATATTCGCCGCCGCCGGGCTCGCCGCGTCAAGCGTCTGGAGCTGCGGCGCGAGCAGGTCGAGCTGGACCCCGATGCCGTCGACGAGCTGGCGTGCCGGCGCCGGGAGCGCGGGGCGCTGCGCCTCGAGCCAGATTTCGGTACGCCCCGCGAGCTGTTTCAGATCGGCCTTGGGCAAATCGGCCTGGCGCGGCTCGGGAAAGGGCGGCCATTTGCCGAACATCACCGCGACCCCGACCAGCAGCACGAACAGCGCGAGCAGGCCGACGAAGCCGAGCGGCTGGATCAGCGCGCCGAACAACGCCGCGCCGATCAGCACGATGCCGCCCGCGACGAGCATCCGGCCGAGCTTCTTGTAGAGGTGCTGGCGGCGGAGCGCGACGCTCTTGGTGCCGATCGGGCGGCGCCGCTCGCGCGACCGTTCGATCGCCGATGCCGCCGACAGCCGGACCTTGTCGACTTCGCTCATGCTCATCTGCCGCCCTAGCCTTCGAGCGCGGCGAGCGGACTGTCGGCGCCGCCGACGCTCGCCTGTGCCTGGCTCGCGCCCTCGGCGCGCGCGATATAGCCCTTCGACTTCGCGACCTCGCCCTCCAGCGTCGTCACCGTCGTCTTCATGCTGTCGAGCGCCTTGAGCTTGAAGGTGTCGATCGCGTCCATCGTGTCATAGATATTCTGGAAGGCGCGCTGCAGCGTCTCCATCGGGATCGTGCTCGATGCCGCCTGTTCGTGGATGCGCGCCGTATTGTCCTTCAGCATCTTCGACGTGCCGTCGATGATGTTCGCGGTCGTCGTGTTGAGCGCGGTGATCTGTTCGAGCACCAGCTTCTGGTTCGTCATCGCTTGCGCGACGGTGATCGCGGTCTTGAGCGCGCCGACGGTGGTGGTCGAGGCGCGGTCGACACCCTTCACCAGTTCGACATTGTTCTTCTTGACGAGATCGAGCGCGAGATAGCCCTGCACCGTCACCGCCATTTGCGTCAGCAGGTCCTGCGTCCGCTGGCGGGCATAGAAAAGCGCATTCTCGCGGATCACCTTGGCCTTGGCAGGATCGACGCCGTCGAGTTCGTTCGCTTTCGCTTCCAGTTTCTCGTCGAGCGTCTGGGCGATGTGGACCATCTGCTCGAGCTTGCCCATCGCTTCCCACAGCTTGCGGCGTTCGACGTCGATGGCGGCATTGTCCATCAACAGCTCGTCCTTGCCGTTGGCCAGCGCGGTCAGGATGCCGCCGATATGCGTCTGCGCGCTGCGATATTGCGCGAAATAATTGCCGACCTTGCCGCCGAAGAGCTTGTCGAAAAAGCCGCGCTTGGTCAGGAACTTGCCGTTCGCCGACGGATCGAGCCGCTCGACGGTATTGCGGAGTTCGATCAGATTCTGGCCGATGTCGGTGTCGCGGTCCATCGCCTTGATCGGGCGGTCGAGGAAGCGGTTCGACTGGTTCGCCGCCTCCAGCATCTCCTTGCGGCCCATGTTGGTGATCTGGTCGACCTTTTGCCCGAAGGCGGGCGAATTGACGTCCTGCGCGACAAGGTCGTCGATGAAGCCGTCGACGCGTTCCTCGAGCTTCGATTTCTGCTCGGTCGACAGCGGGACAAGACCGGCGGCCTTTTCGGGCGTGACCACGGGCACGGGATCGGGCGGGGTCAGCTTCAGTTCGTCGGTCGCGGTTGCCGTTGCGGTCGCTTCGCTCATTCGTCTTCCTTCCAAGCACCCAAGTCTGCCAAGGCGCCGCATCCCTATATGGCACGCGGACCTGTGTTATTCAAGCACTACACCGGTGCGGAACGATTCAGCACCGGCGCGATCCATGCCGACAGGATCAGCTGCGCCATATGATAGACGAGGATCGGGACCAGCACCATGCCGGCGACGGCGGGCGGGAAGAGCGTCGCGGCGAGCGGCGCGCCGACGGCGATGCTTTTCTGGGCGCCCGAAAAGAGCAAAGTGATGCGGTCCGGCCGCGCGAGCTTCAGCAGCCCGCCGGTCAGCCATGCGCCACCGAAGGACAGCGCGAGCAATATGGCGACCGCGGCACCGACGATCGCGATCTCGCGCCCGTCGAGCAATTGCCAGATCCCCGCGACGACCGCCGCCGAAAAGGCGACATAGACCGCGATCGCGATCGCGCTGCGGTCCATGAAGGTCGCAAGACCGCGATGCGCGAGCACCCACGGGCGCAGCCAACGCTGAACCAACTGTCCCGCTACGAAAGGCACGAGCAGGATCGAGACGATGCGCAGCACCGCCTCGCCATGGATCTCGCCTTCGGCCCCGGCGAGCAGCGCGAAGAGCAAAGGCGAGAGCGCGACGCCGCTGAGGTTGAGCAGCGCCGCCGCGACAACGCTCGCCGCGACATTGCCGCCCGCAAGACTACTCGCCGCGGTCGCCGACTGGACGGTCGAGGGCAAGATGCCGAGGAAGAGGAAGCCGAACGCGAGCGTCGCGGGGAGCAGCGGCGCGGTTACCGCCTGCGCGGCGAGCCCGAGCAGCGCCATGAAGCCGAAGCAGAAAGCGAGCGTGGCGCCCTGCAATTTCCAGTTACGGATGCCGTGCAGCACCTCTTCGCGCGGCAGGCGGACGCCGTTCAGGAAAAACAGAAAGACGATCGCGGCGGTGGAGACCCCCTGCGCAACGGGCACCGCCACGCCGCGCACCGGCAGCAGGCTGGCGAGCAGGACCGTCGCGAACAGCACGGGGACGAAACGGTCGGGGAAGATACGCGAAATCATCGGCACGAGCGATGGCGGCGCGATGCGCGCTTGGCAAGGCTGCACGGGGCGATAGACCGGCACGATGGCTCGCATCCTGATTCTCGCCGCGCTGCCCGAAGAGGCCGACGCCCTGTTTCCTGCAAGCGGACGGCGCGAGGCGGGCCCGTTTGCCCTCCGCCACCTCATCGTGCACGGCCACGATCTTTCCATCGCCACCTGCGGGCTCGGCAAGGTCAACGCCGCGCTCGCCGCGGGGCTGCTGGGCGCCGAGGCCGACCTCCTGTTGATGAGCGGCACCTGCGGCGCGCTCGGCGCGGCACCCGGCGCCTACTGGCTCGCCGAGGCGCTCCAGCATGATTATGGCGCGACGCATCCCGGCCGGTTTCGCCGCTACCGCGCCGGCGAATGGCCGATGGGCGAGCCCGCCGAGGCGCATTTTTCGGCGATGCCCGATCCCGGCCTCGGCCTGCCGCACGCGCGCATCGCCAGCGGCGACAGCTTCGTCGCCTGCCCCGACGCCGCCGCCGACCTCACGTCGCTCGGCGCGACCCTCGTCGACATGGAGGTCGGCGCGGTCGCGCAGGCCGCCGCGCGGCTGGGCAAGCCCTGGGCCGCGATCAAGGCGGTCACCGACGAAGCGAACGGCGACAGCGGCGGCGACTTTCAGGCGAACCTGATCCGCGCGGCCCGACTGGCAGCGACCGAGGTCGAACGGCTGGTGGCGACGATTTGACGGTTGGCGGGTTTCGGCCGGGAGTGGACGTAAGTCGTTTGGAATTCCTCAATTGTGTCATTCCCGCGAAAGCGGGAACCCAGGGCGGGTTTACACTACTCTGGGTCCCCGCTTTCGCGGGGATGACAAAAGTTGGAAACGTCCGCTTCCCACCCCAAAGCGGACCACGTTGGGTCGCGCTCACTCGTAGCTGAGGTGCGTCGCTTTCCCGCGGAAGATCCAGTGCGACAGGATCGAATATCCCAGAATCACCGGCAGCACGAATAGCGCCCCGATCAGGATGATACTGAGCGATTCGGGGCTCGCTGCCGCCTGCCAGATGTCGAGCCGGTCGGCGATCAGATAGGGGTAGAAGCTGTAGGCGATGCCGACGAAACCCAGCGCGAAGAGGATGCCTGCGGTCGCCAGCGGCACCCACGACAGTTCGTCCCGCGCGCGCAGCGGACGGCGCAGGAAGATCGCGAGGCCGATGAACAAAGTCGCGGCGGCAATCGGGATCGGCAGCAGCGCAATGATCTCGGGCAGGCGGAACCAGCGCTCGAATATCCGTTCGGACAGCAGGGGGGTCGCGATCGAGATGATCGCCATCGCCAGCGCGGTCAGCCACAAAGTCACCTCGGCCCAGCGCACCGCGCGCTTCTGCAAATCGCCCTCGACCTTGTAGATCAGCCAGCAGGCGCCGACGAACAGATAGCCCGCGACGAGGCCCAATGCCGCGAGCAGGCAGAACAGCACCGAGGCGAGGCTTTGGTCGAAGCCGAGCACATAGGCGCCGAGCATATAGCCCTGGCAGAGCGCGGTGAGCAGCGACCCGGCAAAAAAGGCATTGTCCCAGCGCTGCTTGTGCTCGGGCGGCGCCTTGGCGCGAAACTCGAAACTGACGCCGCGCAGGATCAGCGCGACGAGCATCAGCACGACGGGCAGATAGAGCTGGGTCAGGATCAGCCCGTGCGCAACCGGGAAGGCGACGAGCAGCAGCCCGATGCCGAGCACCAGCCATGTCTCGTTCGCATCCCAGAACGGCCCGATCGACGCGACCATCAGGTCACGATTCTCATCCTTCTCGAGCCGTGTCAGCATGCCGACACCAAGGTCATAGCCGTCGAGGATGACGTAAAGCAGGATCGACAGGCCCATCAGCCCGGCGAAGATCACGGGCAGCCACCACGGGTCGAAGAAGGGCGTCATGGCTTGACCTCCAGCGCTTCGGCCGGACCTTCCGCGACGCCCGGCAGCGGGAACATCGGCTTGGTTTCGGGCGCCGCCTTGCCGAGTTTCGCGAGGCGATAGAGGACGGCGACATAAGCCGTCAGCAGCACCGCATAAACCGCCAGATACAGCGTCAGCGAACTCGCAACCATCGCGCTGCCGACCGGCCCGACCGCGTCGGCGGTCTTGAGTACCCCGGTGACGAGCCACGGCTGGCGCCCGATCTCGGTGACGTACCAGCCCGCCAGCGTCGCGCCCCAGCCGCTGAAGGTCATCGCGACCAGCCCCCAGCCGAGCCAGCGCGGCATCGCATCGACCCCGCGCCGCCGGATCGTCCACGCCGCGAACCACGACAGCGCGAGCATCAGTACCCCGATGCCGACCATGATCCGGAATCCCCAGAACAAGGGTCCAACCGGCGGATGGTTGCCTTCATAATCGTTGAGCCCGGGGACGACGCCATCGGCATGATGTTTCAGGATCAGGCTGGCGCCCGACGGGATCGCGATTTCCATATGGTTGGTGCGGGCCTCGCTGTCGGGGATAGCGAACAGGACGAGCGGCACATTACCCCGCGTTTCCCAATTGGCCTCCATCGCCGCGATCTTCTGCGGCTGATGTTCCAGCGTGTTGAGCCCATGCTGGTCGCCGACGAAAATCTGCACCGGGATCAGCAGCGCCGCGGCATAGACTGCGGCTTTCAGGGTGCGGCGAACGCCTTCGCCGCCGCCGTCCTTCAGCCAGCGCCAGGCACTCATCCCGGCGATCAGGAAGGCGACGGTCAGCGCCGAGGCGATCAGCATATGCGTCAGACGATAGGGCATCGACGGGTTGAAGACGATCGCCCACCAGTCGGTCGCGTGGACGACGCCGTCCCGGATTTCATAACCGACCGGGGTCTGCATCCAGCTGTTGAGCACGATGATCCAGAAGGCCGACAGCGTCGTGCCGCCCGCGACCAGCAGCGTCGCCATCGTGTGCACCCAATTGGGCACGCGGCTGAAGCCGAACAGCATGATGCCGAGGAACACCGCCTCGAGGAAGAAGGCGGTCAGCACCTCATAGGCGAGCAGCGGCCCCGCGACATTGCCGACCTTTTCCATATAGCCCGGCCAGTTGGTGCCGAACTGGAAGCTCATCGTGATGCCCGAGACGACGCCCATCGCAAAGCTCAGCGCGAAGACCTTCACCCACAGGCGATAGGCGTCCATCCACGCGCCGTCTTGCGTGCGGTTATAGGCGAGCTTGAAGCCGAGCAGCGCCCAACCGAGCGCGACGGTGATCGTCGGGAAGAGGATGTGGAAGCTGATGTTCGCCGCGAACTGGATGCGCGCGAGGATCAGCGGGTCAATCGCGTCCATCGTCGATCTCCTTCAAACCCTGGCCTTTCCCGCGGCCGAGCATCCGGTCCTTGAACTCGAGCGCTTTTACCACACGTTCGCCGAGACGCAGCAATTGGAGCAGCCGTTCGGTGTCGAGCCGCTGCATCTCGTCGTACCAGTCGGTGAGCAGTTCGATCTGTTCGTGCATCGCGGCCATGCGCGCCTGCGCGAAACGGTCGGCGGGGTCGGCCGCGGGCTCCATCATCAGCCCGCGCAGCGTCGTCAGCGTCGGGTCGATCTCGCGCTTCTTGCGCTCCTCGACCAGCGTGCGGAAAATCGCCCAGACGTCGCGCGGCGTTTCATAATAGTCGCGCCGGTCGCCGGGCAGGTGGCGGAGCTGGACGAGCTTCCAGCTTGCGAGCTCTTTCAATCCCATCGACACGCTGCCGCGCGACAGGCTCAGCGCCTCGCTGATCTCCTCGGCATGGCGCGGCACCTCGGCGAGGAACAGCATCGCATAGATCTGCCCGACCGTGCGGTTGATCCCCCAGCGACTCCCCATCTCGCCGAAATGCAGGACGAACGCCTGCGCTAGCGGGGAGAGCCGGCACGGCGGAGATAGAGAGTCGGGGGCGGAGGACGGTTCCACGCGACCCTCCTACAGGATAATTTCTGAAGTTTCAATAATTATTGAAACTTCGCGCGCCACCCTACGCTGCGTGACACCTTTGCCAACTTCGGCAATTTCGTTGCGCCGCAGCATCGCTTCTGTTAGGGGCGCGGCGTTTCGCGGCGCCACGAGCGCTGCCTCCTTCCATTAAGGCTCAAATCCGCATGTCTCTGCGCAATATCGCCATTATTGCCCACGTCGATCATGGCAAGACCACCCTCGTCGACCAGCTGTTCCGCCAGTCGGGCACCTTCCGCGACAACCAGCGCGTCGAAGAGCGCGCGATGGACTCGAACGACCTCGAAAAGGAACGCGGGATCACCATCCTTGCCAAGTGCACCTCGGTCGAATGGGGCGAAGGCGCCGACCAGACGCGCATCAACATCGTCGACACCCCGGGCCACGCCGACTTCGGCGGTGAGGTCGAGCGCATCCTGAGCATGGTCGACGGCGTCATCCTGCTCGTCGATGCCGCCGAAGGCCCGATGCCGCAGACCAAGTTCGTGACCGGCAAGGCGCTCGCGCTCGGCCTCAAGCCGATCGTCGTCGTCAACAAGATCGACCGCAGCGATGCGCGCGCCGCCGAAGTGCTCGACGAAGTGTTCGAGCTGTTCCTCGCGCTCGAAGCCAATGACGAACAGCTCGACTTCCCGATCCTTTATGCCTCGGGCCGTGGCGGCTATGCCTCGGAAAGCCCCGATGCGCGCGAAGGTACGCTCGAGCCGCTGTTCAAGACGATCGTCAGCCATGTCCCGACCCCGGGCCTCGACGAAGACGCGCCCTTCACCTTCCTCGCGACCCTGCTCGACCGCGACAATTTCATCGGCCGCATCCTGACCGGCCGCGTCCAGTCGGGCACCGTCAAGGTCAACCAGCCGATCCACGCGCTCGACATGGACGGCAAGGTCATCGAAACCGGCCGCGCCTCGAAGCTGCTCGCGTTCCGCGGTCTCGACCGCGTCCCCGTCGAGGAAGCGAAAGCGGGCGACATCGTCGCGATCGCGGGCCTGACCAACGCGACCGTCGCGAACACCATCGCCGACACCAGCGTCAGCGAGCCGATCGCCGCGCAGCCGATCGACCCGCCGACGCTGTCGATGCGCTTCGCCGTGAACGACAGCCCGATGGCGGGCCGCGAGGGCAGCAAGGTCACGAGCCGCATGATCCGCGACCGCCTGCTCCGCGAAGCCGAGACGAACGTCGCGATCCGCATCACCGAAAGCGCGGACAAGGACAGCTTCGACGTCGCGGGCCGCGGCGAGCTCCAGCTCGGCGTGCTCATCGAAACGATGCGCCGCGAAGGCTTCGAACTCGGCATCAGCCGCCCGAAGGTGCTGTACGGCGAAGACGAAGCCGGCAAGCGTACCGAACCCTATGAAACCGTCGTCATCGACGTCGACGACGAACATTCGGGCACGGTCGTCGAGAAGATGCAGATCCGCAAGGCCGACCTGACCGACATGCGTCCCTCGGGCGGCGGCAAGACGCGCATCACCTTCAGCGGCCCGTCGCGCGGCCTGATCGGCTATCACGGCGAATTCCTGTCCGACACGCGCGGCACCGGGATCATGAACCGGCTGTTCGAGAAATATGGCCCGTACAAAGGCACGATCGAGGGCCGCAAGAATGGCGTCCTCATCTCGAACGGCAATGGCGAAGCCGTCGCCTATGCGCTCGGCCCCTTGGAAGAGCGCGGCATCCTGTTCGTCTCGCCCGGCGAGGCGCTATATGAGGGCATGATCATCGGCGAAAATGCCAAGCCCGACGACCTCGAAGTCAACCCGATGAAGTCGAAGCAGCTCACGAACTTCCGTTCGACGGGCAAGGACGACGCGATCCGCCTGACCCCGCCGAAGCGCATGACGCTCGAACAGGCGATTGCTTATATCGACGACGACGAGATGGTCGAAGTGACTCCGAAGAATATCCGCATCCGCAAGGCGCTGCTCGATCCGCACGAGCGCAAGAAGGCGTCGCGCAAGAAGGAAGCGGCCTGAAGATCAAGGGGGCGGTCAGCGATGACCGTCCCTTTTCTTTTGAATCCCGTTTCCCCCTGCCGGGTTGCACCCTAAAGGCGGGCAATGCTTCGCCTGACCGAACTGACCTTGCCGCTGCACCATGCGCCGGAGGATTTGCCCGCCGCGATCTGCAGGCGGCTGCGCATCAGCCCACGCGAGCTGATCCGCCACGTCGTCGCGCGCCGCGCGAACGATGCGCGCGACAAGACGAACATCAAGCTGATCTATTCGGTCGACGTCAATGTGAAGGACGAGGGCGCGGTGCTCGCGCGCTTCCGCAAGGACCGCAATGTCCAGCAGACGCCGAACACCGCGTATAAATTCATCACGCAAGCACCCAAAGGCATCAAGCGCCCGGTCGTCGTCGGCGCGGGGCCGTGCGGGCTGTTCGTCGGGCTGATCCTCGCGCAAATGGGGTTCCGCCCGATCATTCTCGACCGCGGCAAGGTCGTGCGCGAGCGCACCAAGGATACATGGGATTTGTGGCGGCGCAGCGTGCTCCACCCCGAATCGAACGTCCAGTTCGGCGAGGGCGGCGCGGGCACCTTCTCCGACGGCAAGCTCTACAGCCGGATCAAGGACCCGCGGCACCTCGACCGCAAGGTGCTGACCGAATTCGTCAAGGCGGGCGCGCCGCCCGAAATATTGACCGAGGCGCACCCGCATATCGGCACCTTCCGGCTGGTGACGATGGTCGAAAGCCTGCGCGAGACGATCGAGGGGCTGGGCGGCGAATATCGCTGGCAGCACAAGGTCGACGGGCTCGACATCGCCAGTGACGGCGCGGGCGAGCGCCGCGTCCAGGGCGTGCACCTGGCGGGTGGCGAGTATATCGAGGCCGACCGCGTCGTCATGGCGATCGGCCACAGCGCGCGCGACACCTTCGCGATGCTGCAGGCGGCGGGGGTGCATGTCGAGGCGAAGCCCTTTTCGATCGGGGTGCGCATCGAGCATCCGCAATCGTGGATCGACGCCTCGCGCTTCGGCGCCGACGCGGGCAACCCCATATTGGGCGCCGCAGAATATCATATCTCGCACCACTGCCGGAACGGGCGCACCGTCTACAGCTTCTGCATGTGCCCCGGCGGCACCGTCGTCGCCGCGACGTCGGAGGAGGGCCGCGTCGCGACCAACGGCATGAGCCAATATTCGCGCAACGAACGCAACGCCAATTCGGGCTTCGTCGTCGCGATCGACCCCGCGCGCGACTATCCCGGCGATCCGCTGGCGGGCATCGCCTTCCAGCGGCACTGGGAATCGCTCGCCTTCGTCGCGGGCGGATCGAACTATCGCGCCCCCGCGCAGCGCGTCGGCGATTTCCTCAAAGGACGTCCGTCGACCGAGCTCGGCAGCGTCGTCCCCTCCTATCGCCCCGGCGTGACCCCGACCGACCTCGCCGCCTGCCTGCCCGATTTCGCGGTCGAGGCGATGCGCGAGGCGATCCCGGTGTTCGGGCGCCAGATCGCGGGATACGACCATCCCGACGTGGTGATGACGGGGGTCGAGACGCGCACCTCCTCGCCCGTGCGCTTCACCCGCGGCGACGATTTTCAGAGCCTGAACACCGCGGGGCTTTTCCCGGCGGGCGAGGGCGCGGGTTATGCCGGCGGCATCTTGTCGGCGGCGGTCGACGGCATCAAGGTCGCCGAGGCCGTGGCGCGGAGTTTGATGCCATGACGACGATCCTGTTCAACAAGCCGTGGGGCGTGCTGTCGCAATTCACCGACAAGGGGATGACAGAGAGCGCGGATGGGCCGCGCGCGACGCTGTCCGACTATATCGACGTGCCCGGCGTCTATCCGGCGGGGCGGCTGGATCGCGACAGCGAGGGCCTGTTGATCCTGACCGACGACGGCGCGCTGCAGGCGCGGATTTCGTCGCCGAAGCACAAGACGCCCAAAACCTATCTGGCGCAGGTCGAGGGCGAGCCCGACGAGGCGGCGCTCGAGGCGCTGCGCCGCGGCGTCACGCTCAACGACGGCCCGACGCGCCCCGCGGCGGTGCGTCGCATCGACCCGCCCCGGCTCTGGGACCGCGACCCGCCGGTGCGATACCGCAAGAGCGTGCCCGATAGCTGGATCGAACTGACGATCACCGAAGGCCGCAACCGCCAGGTCCGCCGCATGACCGCCGCGGTCGGCTATCCGACGCTGCGGCTGGTGCGCTGGCGGATCGGGGCGTGGGAGATTGGGGATTTGGGGCTGGGGGAGTGGCGCAAGGCCCCGTGATGCGCGCCATTCAGAAGTCGAGGCCGAGAGCAACGAAGGTATGAAAACCGGCCGCGCCGCCGCCGTCGACGAACGTCGGTCCTCCCGACGCGAGAATGCGGAAAGGCGCCTTCAATTGATAGATCGCCCCGATACCGAGGCTCGTCGTGGCGCGCCCGTCGACAGCATCGGCGCCCTGGCGATCGGCCTCCACGCCAAGCAGCAGTCGATCGTCGATGCGCCGGGTAACCGCGACTCCGCCCGTCCAATAGTTGCGGTTTCCGGCGCCGGGATTGATTGCATACCCCCCGCCACCGAACAGCGACCAGTCGTCGCTATCCTTTTGAAGCCAGACAGGAAGCAGCGCGGTGACTTTACCGTTGCCCATGCCGTTGCTGGCCGTCGGCAGCGTCACACCCGGAAACGCCGCGACCGACAGTCCGGCCTCTTCATCGTGGTAAAAGCGATATTTCGCTGAAAGCTCCAAGTCGCCGGAGCCCCAGCACCAGCCCGCATTGTCATGCTCAAAGCCGATTGGCAGCCCGGCGGTGACCTGAAGATCCGGCGCCGCCCCATAGTTGATCTCGATACCCGTCGCGCCGCCGAAATCTTTACCGCGCCCTTCGATTTCGACCAGCGGTCCGTAGATTTCCCAATGCCCCTCCTCCGTCGGCTCCGGGTCGTCGGTCATGAACGGGGGCCCGGCGAAGGCGGCGGTGGGGACCATCAGCACGATTGCGATAAACAGTTGGGCGACAGCCCTTCGCCAGACACGGCGCCGCAGGTCATCACGCCGCATGCCGGAGCTCCCGGCTGGCGCCGCGCTTCGGAAGGGCCAGGATCAGGACCGCGATCGCGAGGCCGAGCACGAGCGATGCGCCCGCCCGGCTGAGTTCGAGGCCACCATGATCGATGGGCTTGTCGAGGAAGTCGCCTACGACGGCGCCCAGCGGTCGGGTGAGGATGAAAGCCGCCCAGAACAGGCCGACGCGGCTCACAGCGGTGTAACGATAGGCAAGCGCCAATGCGACGAGCAGCGCACCGAATAGTACCGCGGATCCCAGATAACCGAGCGACCCGTCGGCGACCCAGTCGCCCAGCGCCGTCCCCAGCGTCTGCGACATGGTGATCGTCAACCAATAATAGATTTCCGCTTTCGGTTCGTACACGGAGCTTACCGAAATCGTACCGAGCGCCCGATGCCATATCGCCAGCGAAGCGAGGACCGTTCCCAGCAGCAACAACGATCCGCCGGGGTAGCCGATACCGAGCGATCGGGTCGCAAAGTCCGCCATCGTCGTACCCGCAGTGGTCGAAGCGATGATCGTTGCCCAATAGAGGAACGGGTGAAACTGCCGCGCCTTGATCTGAGCCCAAACGAGGATCAGCAGCAGTGTCGCGAAGATCGCCGTGCTGACGAGGTAGCCAAGGTTCATCGACATACTGACGGTGTCGCCGGCGGTTTCGCCGAACGTCGTTGCCAATATCTTGATGACCCAAAAGCCCAATGTCACTGCCGGGACCTTGGTCATCGTGGATTTGAACGAATCCGACACTTGCGAATACTCCTTGTCAGGGTTTCGGGGATCGCTCGACAGCTAGGCCGCCGGCGCCTTCCCGCCTATAAGCAGGCGCTTAAATCCAGTGAGGTAAGCGAAAGTCCTATGCCGCCAGCGAACAGTAGAGCCTTGCGCCTGACATCGGATCAAAGCCTTTTCGCGCCGATCCTGATCGTGGCGTTGCAGGCGGTTGCCGCGGTCTATTTCCTCGTCGACGGTATCGACGATATGATCGTGCAGGCGCGCGACGGACTCAGCATCGGAATAGCGATGGAAAGCATCGTCGCGATGGCGCTGCTCGGGGGCGTCGTCATGGGCTCGCGCTACATCCGGCGCCTGACCGCCGAGTTGAACCGCAAGGAGACGGCACTTGCCAATGCACGCGGCGCGCTTGCCGAGCATATCGCCATGCGCTTCGACGAATGGGACCTGACGCCGGGGGAGGGGGAGGTTGCTCTATTTGCGCTGAAAGGATGTGACGTTGCCGAGATCGCTCGGCTGCGCGGCGCCGCGCCCGGCACGGTGCGGTCTCAGCTCAGCCAGATCTACGCCAAGGCAGGCGTAAGCAGCCAAGCGATGCTGGTGTCGCTGTTCATCGAGGATTTGCTTCTCGTCGACTAAAGCATGGACCTCGCTCAAAGAGAATAAAGCAGAAACAAACTTCTTTCCTCCGTTCCTCCACCACGCCATATCCTGTCCGGCCTGGCAGACAGGAGAGCAGCCGCGCATTGCGCAGGCGGCGGATCGCGACCCGATTTGACGCTGGCGGCGGTAAAGCGCATGATGGCGGCGAGAGGATCGATGACCGAGGCATCCCATCAGCACGCCGAACAGGTGTTCGACACGGTGCGCTCGCCGCGCCGCGCGGCGGTGTCGCCGGTCGCGGCGTCGTGGTGCCGCTCGGCGCTGCACCACCGGCTCGACCCCGCATCCGAAGGCAAGCGCGAGCTGCTCGATGCGCGCGCGATCGCCGAGCGGCGCGAGGCGCACGAACCGCTGCTGGCGGTGGCGATCCCGGTGCTCGACCAGATGTTCCGCGCGGTCGGGCGGTCGGGCTGCGGCGTCTTTCTGAGCGATGCGAGCGGCGCGATCCTCGACCATCGGATCGGCGACGGCGACGAGGGCGGTTTTGCTGAGGCGGGGCTGGTCACCGGCGGCCGCTGGGGCGAGGCCGAGGAGGGCACCAACGGCATCGGGACCTGCCTGTTCGAGGACAAGCCGGTGATCATCCACCGCGACCAGCATTTCGCGAGCCGCAACATCGACATCAGTTGCATGGACGCCCCGGTGCACGACCCGCACGGGCGGCTGATCGCGGCGCTCGACGTGTCGAGCTGCCGCGACGACCATGGCCCGGCGATGGCCGAGGCGGTCGGCGCGCTGGTCCGCGACGCGGCGCGGCGGATCGAGCGCGACTATTTCTGCCGCCATTTCGAGGGCGCGCGGATCATCTTCCTCGGCGACGCGCCCGCCGGCTGGGAATTGCTGGCGGCCGACCGCGACGATCTGGTGATCGGCGCCAGCCGTGCGGCGCGTCAGCGGCTGGGCGTCACCGACGCGATGCTCGAACGCCCGCGCCCCGTGGCGCAACTGATGGGCGGCGAGGCCGCACCGTCGTTCGAACAGGCCGACCGGACGATCCTACGCCAGGCGCTGGCGCAGGCGGGCGGCAATGCCAGCGAGGCGGCGCGGCTGCTCGGCATCGGGCGCGCGACGCTCTATCGCCGCATGGCGCGCGCGGGGCTGCGCGGCTGACCGGCGCGACCTGTCTCGGCAGCGAGACAGGTTGGCTTGCCCCGCGATCCCGGCGGCTTTCGTTTGCGCGGCGCGGGTGAAATGTTCGCCCCCGACAACGCCGGTCCCGATTCGGCGCTGCATTTGGGAAGAGGACAGACATATGGACGCCTTGGTTCAGGACCGCGCCGCGACGCTGCGGGCACCGTTTGCGGATCGTTACGACAATTTCATCGGCGGCAAGTTCGTCGCCCCCCGTTCGGGCCGCTATTTCGACAATATCTCGCCGGTCACCGGCAAGCCGGTCGGCCAGATCGCGCGCTCGGACGCCGCCGATATCGAGGCGGCGCTCGATGCCGCACACGCCGCGAAGGACGCGTGGGGCCGCACCTCGGTCGCCGAACGCGCGCTGATCCTCAATCGCATCGCCGACCGCATGGAAGCGAATCTGGAGAAGCTCGCGACCGCCGAAACGTGGGACAACGGCAAGCCGATCCGCGAGACGATGGCCGCCGACCTGCCGCTGGCGATCGACCATTTCCGCTATTTCGCCGGCGCGATCCGCGCGCAGGAAGGCTCGCTGGGCGAAATCGACGACGACACCGTCGCCTATCATTTCCACGAACCGCTGGGCGTCGTCGGCCAGATCATCCCGTGGAACTTCCCGCTGCTGATGGCCTGCTGGAAGCTCGCTCCGGCGCTCGCCGCGGGCAATTGCGTCGTGCTGAAGCCCGCCGAGCAGACCCCGGCGTCGATCATGGTGTGGATCGAACTGGTCGCCGACCTGCTGCCGCCGGGCGTGCTCAACATCGTCAACGGCTTCGGGCTGGAAGCGGGCAAGCCGCTCGCCTCGTCGAACCGCATCGCCAAGATCGCCTTTACCGGCGAGACGACCACGGGCCGGCTGATCATGCAATATGCCAGCGAGAATCTGATCCCCGTCACGCTCGAACTCGGCGGCAAGTCACCGAACATCTTCTTCGAGGATGTGCTGCGCGAGGACGACGATTATTTCGACAAGGCGATCGAGGGTTTCGTGATGTTCGCGCTCAATCAGGGCGAGGTCTGCACCTGCCCGAGCCGCGCACTGATCCACGAGAAAATCTATGACCGTTTCATGGAGCGCGCGCTGCAGCGCGTCGAGGCGATCGTGCAGGGCAACCCGCTCGACCCCGCGACGATGATCGGCGCACAGGCCTCGTCCGAACAGCGCGAGAAGATCCTCTCCTATTTCGACATCGGACGGCAGGAAGGCGCCGAAGTGCTGATCGGCGGCGCGGCGGCCGAGCTCGGCGGCGCCTTTGCGGATGGCTATTATATTCAGCCGACCGTGCTCAAGGGCCACAACAAGATGCGGATCTTCCAGGAAGAGATTTTCGGGCCCGTCGTTTCGGTGACGACCTTCAGGGACGATGCCGAAGCGCTCGAAATCGCCAACGACACGCTCTACGGCCTCGGCGCCGGGGTGTGGAGCCGCGATGCCAACACTTGCTACCGCTTCGGCCGCGCGATCAAGGCCGGGCGCGTGTGGACCAACTGCTATCACGCCTATCCCGCGCATGCGGCGTTCGGCGGCTACAAGCAGTCGGGCATCGGGCGCGAGAATCACAAGATGATGCTCGACCATTATCAGCAGACGAAGAATCTGCTGGTGAGCTACAGCCCGAAAAAGCTTGGCTTTTTCTGACCTCCCCGGCCCGCGCGCAGCCGCGCGCGGGCCACCCTGTCGAAAGGCGCCGCATGACCGCCCGCGTTGTCGCCACCGATCCGGCCCTCGCCCTGATCGCCGAGCTTCAGGCCGAATATGGCGACATCTTGTTCCACCAGTCGGGCGGCTGCTGCGACGGGTCGTCGCCGATGTGCTATCCGGCGGGCGATTTCCGCATCGGCGCGGGCGATATCCACCTTGGCGATGTCGGCAGCGCGCCCGTCTATATCGGCCGCGCGCAGGGCGATGCCTGGGCGCATACCCAGCTCATCCTCGACGTCGTGCCCGGCCGCGGCGGAATGTTCAGCCTCGACAACGGCCGCGAGCAAAGGTTCCTGACCCGCGGGCGGGTGTTCGACGAGAGCGAGCGGCGGGAATTGGGGCTGGAGTCGTAAGCCGCGGCTTTACGGCGCCTGCGCTTGGGCCAGCGGCCGGTTGCGGACATAACTGACGTGATCCCCGGCGAAAGCCGGGGCCCAGGGCGTATTCACGCTAGGCCAGCTTTCCATAGCTCTGGGCCCCGGCTTTCGCCGGGGTACACAAATGAGCGAACGTCCACCTCCCACCCCAATGCCGCCCTTCTTCGCCCGGCCTGCTACAGCGCCGGAAGTTTCTGGCCCGCAAACCCCCAGCCCTTGAGTTCGGCGCTGCCTGCGCGTTCGAGCAGTGCGGCGGCATCCCTGATCGTCCACGCCCCGGCGCTTTCGATATCGGCGAGCGCATCCCAGCCGACCGGCACCGCGACCGGCGCATTTTCGCGGGCGCGCGCCGAATAGGGCATGATCGCGGTGCTGCCGCGCTGGTTGCGGAGGTAATCGATGAAGATCTTCCCCTTGCGCTTCGCCTTGCTCATCGTCGCGACATAGCGGTCGGGTTCGGCGAGGCTGAGCGCCTCGGCAAAGCGTTTCGAGAAATCCTTGTGCGCATCCCAGTCATGCCCCGGATCGAGCGGCACGACGACATGGACGCCCTTGCCGCCCGACAGCATCGCGAAGCTGACGAGGCCGATGTCGGCGAGCTGGCGGCGGATGTCGGCGGCGGCCTTTTTCACATCGGCGAACGCGAGCCCCTCGTCGGGGTCGAGGTCGAAAACCATGCGGTCGGGCTTTTCGAGCGCGCCCGCATGGCTGCCCCAGCCGTGGAACTCGATCGTCCCCATCTGGACGCAGGCAAGAATGCCGTCGGCGTCGTCGACATAAAGATAATCCTCGTGCCCGCCGTCTTTCTCGCGGATCGGGATGTGGTGGACATGGTCGCCGAACGAACCGCTGTCGTGTTTCTGGAAGAAGCATTTTTTCGCGCGCCCCTGCGGACAGCGGACGAGGCTGATCGGGCGGCGCGCCATGTGCGGCAGCATCACCGGCGCGATCGCGGCGTAATAGTCGGCGAGATCGCCCTTGGTCGCCTTGGCCTCGGGAAAGATCACGCGGTCGCGGCTGCTGATCGTCACGTCGCTCGCCGGCTCGGGCGCCGGCTGCTGCTTTTCGGGGGTCACCTCTTTCGCCTCCTTGTCGCGGCGCAGGCCGAGAAAACTGGCATGGCGCACCGAGCCGCCCGCCGTGAATTCGGCAAAGGCGATTTCGGCGACCAGATCGGGCTTCAGCCAATGGACCTTGCGCGCGACGGCCGCATCGACGTCGACCGGCGCCGTCTTGCGTTCGCGTGCCGCAAATTTCTTCGCAAGGTCGGCCATCATCGCGGCGTCGAAACCGGTGCCGACATTGCCTTTGTAGACGAGCTTGCCTTTCTCGCGCTGGGCGAGGAGGAGCGAGGCAAAGGCGCGGCCCTTCGCCGATGACGGATTCCAGCCGACGAGGATGAACTCCTGGCGGCGGGTGCATTTGACCTTCACCCAGTTTTTCGAGCGGCGGCCCGAATAAGCGGCGTCGGCGCGCTTCGAGATGATGCCCTCCTGCCCGGCGCCGCACATCGCGGCATAGAGCGTCTCACCGGCGCCGATGACATGATCGGCGACCGCGATCGGGGGCCGGGCGCCCCGGAGCAGCGCTTCGAGCCGTTCCTTGCGTTCGAGATTGCCGAGTTTGGCGAGCGATTTGCCGTCCTGTTCGATGAGATCGAAGGCGAAAAGATGCAGCGCGGTCGCCTCGTCCTGCGCGCCGTGACCGCGTTTCAGCACCGCCTGCAGCGCCGAGAAGTCGGGATTGCCGTCCTTGCCATAAGCGACGATCTCGCCGTCGATCAGGCACGGCGGCAGATCGAGCGCCGCGATGTGGCGGACAAGCGGGGCGAACTTGTCGGTCCAGTCGAGACCGTTGCGCGTGAAGACGCGGACGTCACCCCCCGATGCGGCAATTTCGGCGCGATAGCCGTCATATTTGATTTCGTGGAACCAGCCGTTCCCGGTCGGCACCGCATCGACGAGCGTCGCGAGCTGGAGCGGGCGGAATTTCGGCGGCTTGCCGCTTGCCTTCGGCTTGGCGACGGGTTTGGCGACCTGTTTGTTATGTGCGGCGGCGGCGGCCATCTTCTTCGCGAAAGCCGCACCTTTCGCGCCCTGCAGCGACTGTTCGCCGCCCTTGTCGGCGGCGATGTCGGCCATCGTCCGGTCGGTGAGCACGCTGGTGAGCCGGCGCCCCACCAGGTCGTCGGTACCCCCGGCAAAAGCATCGTCGACCTTGCGCAGCAGCCAGTTCTCGCGCTTCTCGCCCGGGCGCGGCTTCATGCGGACGAGCAGCCATTCGCCCTTCATCCGGTCGCCGTCGAGGGTGAAATGGAGATGGCCCTTTTCGATATCCTTCGCGCTCTTGCCCGCGATGGGCGCCCAGGTACCGCGATCCCACAGCATCACCGTGCCGCCGCCATATTCGCCCTTGGGGATGACGCCTTCGAAATCGGCGTAGCTCATCGGATGGTCTTCGGTGCGCACCGCGAGACGCTTGTCGGCCGGATCGGCGCTCGGGCCTTTGGTGACCGCCCAGCTTTTGAGCACGCCGTCGATTTCGAGCCGGAAATCATAGTGGAGCCGCGTCGCGTCGTGCTTCTGGACGATGAAGCGGTTGCCGGCTCCCTTTTCGACCTTCCCCGCCGGTTCGGGGGTAAGCTTGAAGTCGCGCTTGGCATTATATCGGGCAAGAGGATCGGCGCGCGCCATCAGGGCCGACCTCCGCGACCAGCACCGCCTACTTCGTCATCCCGGCGAAGGCCGGGATCTCGACCTCGCGATGGTACGCACCGGCGAGATCCCGGCCTTCGCCGGGATGACGACAGGAAAAGTTCAAGGGGGGCCTCGGGCACTGCCTATGCCCGCTTGCGTTCCGGCGCCTTTCGCGCGGGTGCCTTCTTCGCCGCAGCTTTCTTCGCCGGTGCCTTCTTTTCGGCGGTAGCAGGCGGCTTTTTCTTGCCCTCGACCGACGCCTTCAGCGCCGCCATCAGGTCGATGACGTTCGAGCCGCGATCGATCGCGGCGGGCTCCTCGACATCCTCGAGAATCTTCCTGCCCTTGGCCTTCGCCTTCTTCGCGATGACGCGCTTCAGCGCGTCGACATAGTGATTATGATAGTCGGACGCGTCGAACTTGCCGCTTTTCTTGCCGATCAGCGTTTCGGCGAGGTCGAGCAGGTCGGCGTCGGGCTTGCCGGTGCCGACGTCGCGGAAATAATTCGCCGCCTTGCTCACCTCGTCGGCGTAACGCAGCACTTCGAGCACCAGCCCGCGCCCGCACGGGCGGAGCGCGACGAGCTGTTCCTGCCCGCGCAGCGACAACTGGCCGAGCCCGACCTTCTTTGTGCGTTTGAGCGCTTCGCGCAGCACGATATAGGCCTCTTCGGCGAGCTCGTCGGCGGGGACGACATAATAGGGCTTGGTGTAATAGAGGACGTCGATCTCGTCGGTGCCGACGAACTGGACGAGTTCGAGCGTGCGCTTGCTCTCGAGCTTCACCGCCTCGATCTCGTCCTCTTCGAGCAGGACGTAATTGCCCTTCGACATTTCGTAGCCCTTGACGATGTCGTCGGTGTCGATCGGGCCGATGCCGGGGACGATCTTTTCATATTTGACCGGCTTGCCGCTCGGTTCGTGAATCTGGCGAAAGCTGATCGCCGCGCCCGATTTGGTCGCCGGATAGATTTCGACCGGGATCGACACCAGCGCGAGCCGGATCTGTCCCTTCCAATAAGCGCGTGCGGCCATGATTCACCTCTGCTGCGGGCCGGTGCTCCCCCGCGAGTCCCAATGCATGGCGGCGCGGCGCGTTCCCGAAGCACCGGAATCGAATTTCAGCCGATTGCGGCGGCCTTCGCCGCTTGCTATGGGCGCGCTCGATGAGCAACGCAGCCCCCGCCCCCGAAACGATCCGCACGCCCAAGACCCGTATCGCCTGCGACGGGACCGGCGACGGACTGGCCGACGCCGCGCTCGGCCACCCGCGCGTGTGGCTCGAGATCGATACCGACGAAGGCTTTGCCGACTGCGGCTATTGCGACCGCCGCTTCATCCTCATCGGCGGGATCGCCGATAAAGGCTAGGCGCCGGCGGGGAGCCATCCCAGCTTCAACCCTGACGCTGCCCAGCGGACGCCACCGCGCCAATTCTCCGCTCACTTGAGATTCGCGCCCGTCCGCGCGGGGCGATGCCGCCGCCGCGACGAAACGCGTCAAACGCAACCCGCACTTTTTTGGTGGGGGTGTCTCCATGCGCCGGTGTCTTACCGCCGGAAGGAGAAATGCTTTCTCCTGAACCGATCAGAATGGAGAAAAACGTGGCATCCCTTTGTCGTCGTCTGGCTTTGTCCGCCGGAGCCCTGGCCTATATCGTGGCGTTTGTGCCGGTGAGTGCGCCGGCGGCCGCCCAGAGCTGGGAGAGCGTCCGCACCTGCCGCGGTCTCGACGGAAGAAGCCGGGTGAATTGCGAGCGCGAGCAGGAACGTGATCGCGAGCGCGAACGCGAACGTGAGCGCGCGCGTTGGGACAAGGACCGCTACGACCGCAAGGATCGCCACGCCCGTGATCGCGATCGCGACCGCGACCGCGATCGCCGCGAATGGGAGCGCAAGAAGCGCAAGGATGCCAAGAAGGACGGCGTCGTGGCGGGCGCGGTCGGCGCGGTTGTGGTCGGCGGCCTTGTCGCGGCGATCGCCAGCAGCGAAAACAAGAAGAAGAAGGAACGCCAGCGCCGCGAATATTGCGAGGACCGCTATGGCACCTACGATGTGAAGAGCGACAGCTATCGCGCATCCGATGGCCGCTGGTATCCGTGCGAGTAAGGGTAAACGCGTTTTTTACCACGCCCGTGCATCCTCGATGAAGGTCCGGCTGGCATGGTCTGTGCCAGACAGGAGCAGAATCGTGGGGATTCGAGGGACCAGAAACTGTCGGGGCGCCGCGCGCGCCCTGACCATCGGCATGGCGGCGGCGGGTGCCGCGCTGTGCGTGCCGGCCAGCGCGGCCGATACCAGTGTCACCGCCAATGCGGCGATCGTCCGCCCGAACACGCTGATCAAGACCGACGATCTCGATTTCGGGACGCTGGTCAGCGGCGCGACGGGCGGCACGGTTACCGTCAATGCCCTGACCGGCGCGCGCACGACGAGCGGCGGCGTGTCGCCGGTCGGCAACGACGCGCAGCGCGCGGTCTTTCAGGGCACCGGCGGCATCCTGCTGATCACCGTTTCGGGCAGCACGTCGGTGACGCTGGCGCGCGCCGGCGGCGGCGCGCCGACGATGACCGCCAGCCTCGTCCGCGCCGCGAGCACCAGCGGCGGCGGCATCGCGCTGCTCGGCTCGACGCTGCTGCCGAGCGGGGTGCAGACCTATTATATCGGCGGCACGCTGACCGTTCCGGCGAACCAGCCCGACGGCGATTACAGCGGGACGTTCACGCTGACCGTAAACTATCTCTAGATCAGTGTCCGCTGACGGGCGAAAGCGGACGTTCCTAACTTCGTCATTCCCGCGAAAGCGGGAACCCAGAGCGTGCGTCGGCTTACCCCACACTGGGTTCCCGCTTTCGCGGGAATGACGAAGGTTGGGGTATGGAACGTCCGCTCCCTACCCCAAAACCGACAGCCCGGCCCGCGTGCTATCGCCTCGCTGCGAACGGGCCTTTGCGTCGATGGCTCGCGCCCCTATATCTGCGTGATGACAAGCCCCACCGACCCCCGCCGCTTTCTCTACCGCGCCGACGCGCTCGACCCCGATCTGGCGCAGAAGCTGGCGCGCGAGGCGCTCGCCAAAGCCGACGACGGCGAGCTTTACTTGCAATATCGCGCCACCGAGAGCTTCGGTTTCGACGACGGGCGGCTGAAGACCGCCGATTATTCGACCGATGCCGGTTTCGGCCTGCGCGCCGTGTCGGGCGAGATGACGGGCTTTGCGCACGCGAGCGACGTCAGTGCCGGCGCGATTCGCCGCGCCGCCGAGACGCTCGCCCTGCTCGACCCGGCGACGCAGGCCCCCGCCGGGCCGCCGCCGCGCACCAACCGCCATCTTTATGACGAGGCGAACCCGCTCGACCTCATCCCCTTCGCGAAGAAGGTCGAGCTGTGCCAGCAGGTCGATGCCGCCGCACGGGCGCGCGATCCGCGCGTCGTGCAGGTCTCGGTCGCGCTCGCCGGGAGCTGGTCGGTGGTCGAGATCGTCCGCGCCGACGGTTTCCTCGCGACCGACATCCGCCCCCTCGTCCGCCTCAACGTCTCGATCGTCGTCGAGGAGAACGGGCGGCGCGAGAGCGGCTATTTCGGGCTCGGCGGCCGGTACATGTACGATCATCTGTTCGAGGAAGCGCAGTGGAACCGCGCCATCGACGAGGCGCTGGCGCAGGCGCTCGTCAACCTTCGCGCGGTCGACGCCCCCGCGGGCGAATTCACCGTACTGCTCGGCCCCGGCTGGCCCGGCGTGCTGCTCCACGAGGCGGTCGGCCACGGGCTCGAAGGCGATTTCAACCGCAAGGGCACCAGCGCTTTTTCGGGCCGCATCGGCGAGCGCGTGGCGGCGCCCGGCGTGACGGTCGTCGACGACGGCGCGATGGAAAGCCCGGTCGGCGGCGGCCGCCGCGGCTCGCTCAGCATCGACGACGAAGGCACGCCGACCGGCGAGACGGTGCTGATCGAGGACGGCATTTTGAAGGGCTATATGCAGGACCGCCTCAACGCGCGCCTGATGGGCGTCGAGCCGACCGGCAACGGACGCCGCGAAAGCTTCGCGCACGCGCCGATGCCGCGGATGACCAACACCTTCATGCGCGGCGGCAACGACGATCCCGCCGAACTGCTGAGCCGGGTCAAGAACGGCATTTTCGCCAAGAGCTTCGGCGGCGGACAGGTCGATATCGTGTCGGGCAAGTTCGTCTTTTCCTGCACCGAGGCGTACAAGATCGAGAATGGCAAGCTGGGCGACTCGATCAAGGGGGCGACCCTGATCGGCGACGGGCCGAGCGTGCTGACCAAGGTCACCGGCATCGGCAACGACATGGCAATCGACGAGGGCATCGGCATTTGCGGCAAAGGCGGCCAGAGCGTCCCCGCCGGGGTCGGCCAGCCGACGCTGCTGGTCAGCGGGCTGACGGTGGGCGGGACGGCCTGACGTGAGCGAGTGGCCCGCTGCTGCCGATTTCTATAATCGCCAGCGTGCCGCCGACCCGGCGTTCGATGTCATCGAGGATATGTACCGAAGCCGCAGGCCATGGAACGACTTGTCGGATCGGCCTGCCAATTGGTTCGAACTGGTCAAGATCGTCCGGTCGGTCTTCGGCGTTTCAATCGATGAGGCGCATCGCCTGATCCTCGCGCACGCCGGTTTCCGTCGGCTGACCCAGGCCGCAATCGACACCGATCCGGGCTGTGCCCGCTATGTCCGCCGGGGCATCGTCCGCGGACGGATGGCAGAGATCGCCGAGCTACGGGGCGAGCGGCCTGTGATCCGCCTCACTTGGCCTTCGCCCGCACCGCGTCTATAGCTCGTTCAAACATACCGAAGAATCGGGTCGCATCATCCGCGGGGCCATGCCCCTGCAAGAGGGGGATTATCATGCGTTCGAGTCTGCGTTTCGTTTCCGTCGCCGCGATTGCCGCGATGCTCGCCGCCGTTCCGGGGTCGGCGCAAAAATCGACCGGACCCAAGGAACGTTACGAGATGGACGTCGCGACGATGTCGGGGTTCGCCGCAATGGGCGGC
Source organism: Sphingopyxis macrogoltabida (assembly GCF_001314325.1). Classification (NCBI taxonomy): domain Bacteria; kingdom Pseudomonadati; phylum Pseudomonadota; class Alphaproteobacteria; order Sphingomonadales; family Sphingopyxidaceae; genus Sphingopyxis; species Sphingopyxis macrogoltabida. Next base: position 4,993,452 of record NZ_CP009429.1, on the reverse strand, counting down.
GGCAAGGGCGGCATCGGCGGGGCGATGGGGATGATGTTCGGCGGCGATCCGGCAAGCAAGGTCGCCTATACGCTCGACCTCCGCCTCGGTTCGAACGACGCGCCGACCGCGCCGCCGCCGAAGGGCGACCATTTCTTTCAGCCGCAGGCCAAGGTCGGCAAGTCGCTGCCGCTGATCGCGCCCGAACGCGGGACGCCCGACATGCCCGGCGATTTCGAACGGCCGAAGGGCCGCCTGCTCCTCTATTGGGGCTGCGGCGCCAAGGCGGGCCCGGGGCAGCCCGTGATCATCGACTTCGCCAAGGTCGCCGCGGGACAGATGCCGCCGGGGCTGATGTCGACCGCGGTGCCGATCATCCGCGAAGTGTCGGCGGCGAACAGCCGTTCCTATACCCACTGGCCGAACGGCAAGGGCAAGCAGCCCTCGTCGGGATCGTCGCTGCTTGGGGCGCACCGGATCGCGAGCAATTATGGCTCCGACATCAATTTCACCCTCGCGCAGGATTATATGCCCGGCCTGCAGGCGTCGACCGCGATCCAGCCCGACGGGTCGGTGATGATCCGCTGGGGCGCGCTCCAGCCCGCCACGGGTTACGCGGCCTGGGCCTTTGGCGGCATGGACCGCGCCGGCAGCGGCGGCGACGTCGTGTGGTGGACGAGCAGCGCGACGAAGGAATTCGGCGGCGGGCTGTGGGACTGGTTGCCGCCAGCGACCGTCGCGAACCTGATCACCAAGAAGATCGTGATGCCGCCGTCGCAGACAAGCTGCCAGATCCCCGCCGAGGTCAAGAAGGCGTCGGGTGAAATGCTGGTCGGCAATCTCAACGCCTTCGGGCCCGAGGCCAATTTCTCCTATCCGCCGAAGCCCGCGGGCAATGCGGTGTGGAACATCGACTGGACCGCGAAAGTGCGTTTCCGTTCGCACACGATGCTGCTGATCGGCGCCGATTTCGGCGGCATGGGCGGCGCGATGGGCGGTGGCAGCGATGACGGTGCGCCCGCCGAAAAGCCCAAGAAGAAGAAATGCAAGGGTCCGCTCGGCATCCCGCTTCCCGACGGCGCCTGCTGACCGGCGACGTGCGGCTGTCAGTCAGCCGCGGTTCACGCGGCAGGGCGTAAGGAAAATGCGGGGAGCTGAGTTACGAAGTACAGGAGTCGTATCATGCGTCCGCTGATTTTCACCATCCTTGCCGCGGTTGCCGTCGCTGCCGCGCCCGGCGTCGCCGCGGCGAAAGACAAGCTCGCCCCCGAAGCGAAGCTCGAGAAATTGCTCGACGGCCGCGTTGCGGGCGCGCCGCAGGATTGCATCCCGCTTTCCTCGGTGAGCAGCAGCCAGATCATCGACAAGACCGCGATCGTCTATCGCGTCGGCAGCACGCTGTGGGTCAACCGCCCCAAGGGCGGCGCGCAGACGCTGAACGACGACGATATATTGGTGACCAAGCTGACCGGCAGCCAGCTTTGCAGCATCGACACCGTCGAACTGCGCGACCGCACGAGCCATATGTACAGCGGTTTCGTTTCGCTCGGCGAGTTCGTGCCCTATCGCCGCGCCAAGGCGGAGTAGAAGCCCGCTCCAAACTATCTGCCGTCATCCCGGCGGAGGCCGGGATCTCTTCGTGGCGAAAAATCGTTAGGTTGAGATCCCGGCTTTCGCCGGGATGACGATGTATATGAAGGATCGGCTTTGCCTCACGAAAATATCGCTCCCCCCGCCGACTGGGCGCGGCAATTGCTCGCCTTCTGGTTTGATGCGCACGGCATGGACGACTGGTTCGGCGGCGGCCCCGGTTTCGATGCCGAACTGGGCGCGCTGGTACAGGACTGGCGCGCTGCGCTGCGCTCGCTGCCCGCCGCGAGTTTCCTGACCGACCCCGAGACCGCGCTCGCGGCGATCCTGCTGTTCGATCAGGTGCCGCGCAACCTGCACCGCGGCGACGCCCAAGCCTTTGCCACCGACAGCCTCGCCGTCGCGATCGCGCGCGGGGTCGTCGAACGCGGCTGGGACCGCGACTGGAACGACGACCGCCGCGTCTTCGCCTATCTGCCCTTCGAACATAGCGAGGATATCGCCGACCAGCGCGAATCGCTGCGCCTCATGGCGCAGCTCGCCGATCCCTCTTTCCTCGAATATGCACAGAAGCATTTCGATATCGTCGACCGCTTCGGCCGCTTCCCGCACCGCAACGCCGCGCTCGGCCGCGCGTCGCGCCCCGGCGAGGAAGCCGCGATAGAAGAGGGCAAGAATTGGTGATAGAGCCGGTGCGAACCCTTGCGGAGCCCCGACGATGGCCGAATTCACCGAGACGCTGACCGACAAGCATATCGCTTTCATCGCGAAACAGCCGGTCTTCTTCACCGCGACTGCCGCGGCCGAGGGGCGGATCAACCTGTCGCCCAAGGGCTATGCCGATACCTTTCGCACCCTGTCCGAAACGCAGGTCGCCTATCTCGACTTCGGCGGATCGGGCAACGAAACGCACGCGCATCTTGCCGCGGACGGGCGGATCACGATCATGTTCTGCGCCTTCGACCGCAGCGCGCTGATCCTGCGCATCTATGGCCGCGGGCGCGCGGTGTTGCCGCAGGATGCCGATTGGGCGGCGGTCGCGGCACATTTCACGCTGCTCCCCGGCACCCGCCAGATCTTTGTCATCGATGTGACAAGCGTTCAGACAAGCTGCGGCTGGGGCGTGCCGATGATGGAACTCAGCCACGAACGCGACACGCTGCAGAAATATCACCGGCAGGCCGACCCGGTGTTGTGGGTCGAAAAGTTCAAGGAACGCGACCGCAGCATCGACGGGCTGCCGACGCGGCCGACCGATCGCTTCATCACTGGCGATCCCGCCTGATGGCGCTCGTCGAGCTGATCCGCCTGCCGAACGGTGCCGAGGCCGAATTGCTGCGCGGCCGCCTCGAAAGCGCCGGGGTGCATGCCGTGTGTTTCGACGCGGGGATGAACATCGCCGAAAGCGTCGGGCTGCTCATCCCGGTGCGGCTGATGGTACTCGACGAGGATCTGGACGAAGCAAAGGCGTTGCTCGCCGAGTTCGACGCGCGATGAACGCAACCGAATCGGCGGCCCGTTCGTCCTGATCGCAAGACAAGCCAAGGAAAGCAGCCGCCCTCTCCCATGATCAAGGTCGCCAGTTACAATATGCGCAAGGGCATCGGGCTCGACCGCCGCCGCGATCCGGGGCGGGTGCTGTCGGTGCTCGGCGAGCTCGACGCCGACATCGTCGCGCTGCAGGAAGCCGACCGGCGTTTCGGCACCCGCGCGAGCGCGATCCCGCCGCACATGTTCGCCGAGCATAGCGATTATGTCCCGGTCGACCTGCTCGACGGCCGCCCCTATGCCATCGGCTGGCACGGCAATGCGCTGCTCGTCCGCAAGGGCGCCGAGGTCGAGGAGAGCCATGCCCTCCACCTGCCGACGCTCGAACCGCGCGGCGCCGTCGCGGCGACGGTCCGCCTCGGCGACACACGGCTGCGCGTCGTCGGCATGCACCTCGACATTTCGGGGCTGCGCCGCCGCCAGCAGGCGCGCGCGATCCTGAACCATGTCGCCGAGGGCGAGGAACTGCCAACGATTCTGATGGGCGATTGCAACGAATGGCGCGCGTCGGGCGGCTGCCTGAGCGATTTCGGCGCCCGGCACCGGCTGGTCGATACCGGGCACAGCTTTCACAGCCGCCGCCCGGTGGCGAAACTCGACCGCATCTTCGCCTCGCCCGATCTCGAGGCGGTCGAGGCCGGGGTTCACCGCAGCCCGCTCGCGGCGCGGGCGTCGGACCATCTGCCGATCTGGGCGCGCTTCGCCAAGGCTGGCCGATAACCGCGCAGGCGGCACGACAGGCCTGGCTATCGGGATGACGATGGAGGCAATATCTGCCTTCGGCCGTTGGCGCAGGTACCGTTTTCCAGATCTGGTTTCAGGCGAAGGCGCCGACGCTTTCGATGAACTTGATCACCGAAATCGGCTTCGAGACATAGGCCTCGGCGCCCGCGGCGCGGATCTGGTCCTCGTCGCCCTTGCCGGCATAGGCGGTGACCGCCATGATCGGGACGGCGCGCAGCGTCAGGTCGGCCTTCATCTGGCCGATCAGTTCGAGCCCGCTGACATGCGGCAGCTGAATATCCATGATGATGAGGTCGGGCGAAATCTCGCGCGCTTTCGCCAGCGCGTCGCGGCCGTCGCGCACGGGGTGGGCGCTATAGCCATGGGCATTCAGGAGGTCGCAGAAGAGGCGGAGGTTGAGCTCATTATCTTCGACGACCAGGATGGTCTTGCCCATGATTATTCGCTTCCCCACCTTGCGTCCGCGGACCGTTTAGGCGAATCGGGCCGCGGAAACAATCGCCTCGCCGACGAAGGATATGCAAGTTGCAGGAAGCCGATGAAGCGCTGGCGCTGCAGGTGCTGGGCTGGATCTTGACCGACGAACCGCGTGCCGAGCGGCTGCTCGGCATGACCGGGCTTACCCCGGCGGCGCTCCGCGAATCGCTCGGGCAGCGGGCGACGCTGGCGGCGATCCTCGGCTTTCTGACGGCGCACGAGCCCGACCTTGTCGCCTGCGCCGGCGCACTCGATATCGAACCCGAAGCGCTGGCTGCCGCCGCGCGCCGCCTGGAAGGCGATGAAAGGACAATGGCATGACCCGCCCGCTGGTGATCACCGACTGCGACGAGGTGCTGATGCACATGGTCGTTCCCTTCGCCGAATGGGTCGACGCCGAACATGGCGTGCTGTTCCGGATGGAGGATGCGAGTTTTGCGGGTGCGCTGAAGCGCAAGGAATGCGGCACGCCGCTGGAGGCGGCCGAGGTGTGGCCGCTGCTCGACGGGTTTTTCCGCGCCGAGATGAGCCGCCAGCACCCGATCCCCGGTGCCCTCGCCGCGATGGCGGCGATCGCCGAGCAGGCCGATATCGTCGTGCTGACCAACGTCGGCCCCGAGCATCAGCAGGGGCGGATCGACCAGCTCGCCGCGCACGGCTTTCATGCGCCGGTGATCGGCAGCCGCGGCGGCAAGGGCGAACCCGTGCGGCGGTTGATCGAGGAATACCGGCCGTCGGTTGCGGTGTTCATCGACGACCTTGCCGGCCATCATCAGTCGGTCGCGATCGAGGCGCCCGGCGTGTGGCGGCTGCATCTGGTCGGCGAGCCGGCGATTGCGGACAAGATTGCGCCGGCGAAACATGCCCACGCGCGAATCGACGATTGGAAAGAGGCGCAGGGCTGGATATTGGCGCGGCTTGCCGAAAACATCCCCGCCCCGGCCCCCGAACCGGTTTAAGAAGGACAGACCCATGGATATTGCCGCCAAGCTCGCCGAACTCGGCCTCGAACTCCCCAAGCCTGCGGCGCCGGTCGCCGCCTATGTGCCCGCCGTCGAGCTGGGCGGGCTGCTCCACATCAGCGGGCAATTGCCGTTCCGCGACGGACAGGTCGTGACCGGCCGGCTCGGCACCGACATGGACGAAGCGACGGGCTATGACGCCGCGCGCCGCTGCGCGCTGATGCTCGTCGCGCAGATCGGCCGCGCGGTCGACGGCGACTGGTCGCGGGTCGAAAAGATCGTGAAGCTGGGCGTCTATGTGAATAGCGACCCCGCCTTCACCGCGCAGCCGAAGGTCGCGAACGGCGCGTCGGAACTGATGGAATCTTTGTTCGGCGAAGCCGGCCGCCATGCGCGCAGCGCGGTCGGCGTCGCGGTGCTTCCGCTCGGCGCCGCGGTCGAGGTCGACGCGATCGTCGCGGTGAAGTCCGCTTAAGGACGCCGGTGGCCGAAGCCGACCCGCCCGCCCGGACCATCTCGCTCGGCAGCGGCGTCGCCGCGCTCGACGCGGCGGCGTGGGACGCGCTGGCGGGCGGCCGCAATCCCTTCGTCGGGCATGATTTCCTGTCGCTGCTCGAAGAATCGGGCAGCGTCGGGCCGGGCACCGGCTGGCAGGCAGCGCCGCTGCTCGTCGAGGATGCGGTGGGGGCGCTGGTCGCCGCGGCGCCCGCCTATCTCAAGTCGCACAGCCAGGGCGAATATGTCTTCGATCAGGGCTGGGCCGACGCCTGGGCGCGCGCCGGCGGCGATTATTATCCGAAGCTGCAGATCGCGGCGCCGTTCACGCCGGTGCCCGGGCCGCGGCTGCTGGCGTCGGACGACGGCGACGCAGTGCTGCTGATCCGCGCCGCCGAGGCGGTGGTGCGGCAGAACGGGCTGTCGTCGGCGCACGCCACTTTCGTGGCGCCCGAACAGATGCCGCTGTTCGAGGCGGCGGGCTGGCTGGTCCGCCGCGACATCCAGTTTCATTTCGCCAATGCCGGCTATGCGAGCTTCGACGATTTTCTCGCGACGCTGACCTCGGCGAAGCGCAAGCAGCTTCGCAAGGAACGCGCCCGCGCGGTCGAAGGCCTGCGGATCGAGGAGCTCACCGGCGACGCGCTCCGCCCCGAACATTGGGACGCGATGTGGCAATTTTATCAGGACACCGGCGCGCGCAAATGGGGGCATCCTTACCTGACGCGCGAAGCGTTCGACCTGATGGGCGCGCGCATGGCCGACCGGATCGTCCTCGTCCTCGCTTATGACGATAGGCAGCCGGTGGCGGGGGCGATGCATTTCGTCGGCGCCGATACGCTGTACGGCCGCTACTGGGGCTGCCTCGTCGACATCCCCTATCTGCATTTCGAGCTATGCTATTACCGGGCGATCGACATGGCGATCGCGCGCGGCCTCAGCCGGGTCGAGGCGGGCGCGCAGGGCGGCCACAAGCTGGCGCGCGGTTACGGACCGGTCGCGACCTGGTCGGCGCATTTTATCGCCGACCCGGGATTTCGCCGCGCGGTCGCAGATTTCCTCGAACAGGAGCGCCGCGCCGAAGAAACGGAGATGGAATGGCTCGAAGGGCATATGCCCTTCAGGCGGAAGGATTAGGCCGCGAAGCGGCGGGCGGCGGGACGGCGGGCCGTCTCGTCGAGCCAGGCGCGCGCCTGGCGCTGCGCTTCGGCGATTTCGTCGCGGCTCATTTCGTCGGACAGGTCGGCGCGGCATTGCTGGCCTTCCTTGTTGCCGCCGAGCGCTGCGAGGTTGAACCATTTATGCGCCTGGATGAGGTCGACATCGACCCCGCCGGTGCCGGTCGAGAAAGCGATTCCGAGATCGAAATAGGCATTGGCGTCGCCGCGGGCGGCGTCGAGCAGCCGGCTTTCGATCAGATACTGGGCAGACTTCAGACTGTTTGCCATGATAACCCCCTTTGCCTCCACCCCACATGGAGACCTCGGGGTCCAACCTTGCGGCTTATGGTCAACAAAGCGTTAACGATGGCGCGACTTTTTCGGGGATAAAGTCCGGAAGCGGCAGAAAAGCGAGGATTTTTCCGTTAACCCCCGACCGGGTAATTGTCGATCAGCCGCGTTTTGCCGATCCGCGCCGCGGCGAGGAGCCGGGCGGGTTCGCGAAATGTCGTGAGCCGTTCGAGGCTGGCGGCGTCGGCGAGCGCGACATAATCGACGCTGTCGAAGCCGCCCGCGACGATTGCGGTCTCGGCCGCGGCGAGGCTCGCGGCAACATCGGCGCCGCCGGCGATCGCCTTGGCTGCGGTCTTCAGCGCGTCGGGAAAGGCGGCCGCCGCGCCGCGCTGTTCCTTCGACAGATAGGCGTTGCGCGACGAGAGCGCGAGCCCGTCGGGATCGCGCGCGATCGGCGCGCCCAATATGTCGAGCGCGAAATCGAGGTCGCGCGCCATGCGGCGGATGATCGCGAGCTGCTGCCAGTCCTTTTCGCCGAAGATCGCGACGTCGGGCCGCACCTGATTGAACAATTTGGCGACAACGGTCGCGACGCCATCGAAATGGCCGGGGCGCGCGGCGCCGCAATAATCGGCGCCCAGTTCGGCGACCTCGATATGCGTGCCGTGCCCGGCAGGGTACATGGTGGCGACGTCGGGCGCCCACAGCAGGCCGACCCCCTCCTCGACCAGCAGCGCGGCATCGCGCGCCTCGTCGCGCGGATAGGCGGCATAATCCTCGTTCGGCCCGAACTGCGTCGGATTGACGAAGATCGACACGACGACATGGTCGGCGACGCGGCGCGCCATGCGGACCAGCGACAGATGCCCCGCATGCAGCGCGCCCATCGTCGGCACCAGCGCGACGCTCTTTCTGCCCTGCTTCAGTGCCGTAACGGCACGATGAAGCGTGGCGATATCACGGATGATTTGCACCCTTGCCCGCCCTCCGATATTGGCGGCGCTGAACACGCCACCCCGTGCGGCTCCCATGCGCCGCCAACAGGAAAATCGCAACGCCCATGACGACCCAAGCGTCGCCCCCCGCCCCGCATCGCATCATCTTTGCCAATGAAAAGGGCGGCACCGGCAAGTCGACCTGCGCCGTCCATTTCGCGGTCGCGCTGGCGAGTCAGGGCTGGCGGGTCGCCGGGCTCGACCTCGATCCGCGTCAGCGCACCTTTCACCGCTATCTGGAGAATCGCGAACAGACTGCGAAGCGCCGCGGCATCGACCTGCCGACCCCGCACTTCGAGGTGTTCGAGGGAACGACGCTCGACGAACTCGACGCGCAGGTCGCGCGATTGTCGGAAGGCGCCGACTATTTTATCGCCGACACGCCCGGCCGCGACGACGTCTTCGCGCGCCACCTCGCGACCAGCGCCGACACGCTGGTGACGCCGATCAACGACAGCTTCATCGACTTCGACCTGATCGGACAGGTCGATCCCGAAACTTTTCAGGTCGTCCGCCCCAGCTTTTACTCCGAACTGATCTGGGACACCCGCAAGGCGCGCGCGAAGACCGACGGGCGGACGATCGACTGGATCATCCTGCGCAACCGCCTCCAGCATGTCGACGCGCACAATATGCGCCGCGTCGGCGAGGCGCTGACCCAATTGTCGCGCCGCGTCGGCTTTCGCGTCATCCCGGGGCTCGGCGAGCGCGTCATCTATCGCGAGTTGTTTCCCGCCGGGCTGACACTGCTCGACAAGGCGCATCTCGGCGGCATGGGGATCGGCCATGTCGTCGCGCGGCAGGAATTGCGCGAGGCGATGGGCGGTTTGAACCTTCCGGCGCGCGAGCGCCTGCATCCCGACGGCGACCTGTTCGCCGCCGCCTGATTTTTAGGAGCATCGTCGCATGGCCCACATCTTCCACCCGACGATGCTCCGCGAATATGACATCCGCGGCGTCGTCGGCGACACGCTGTCCGACAAAGACGCCTATGCGATCGGCCGCAGCTTCGCGACCTTGATCGCGCGCGCGGGCGGCAAGCGGATCGCGGTCGGGTACGACGGGCGGCTGTCGTCGCCGATGCTCGCAGATGCGCTGATCGCCGGGATCAACGCCGCGGGGATCGACGCGCTGAACGTCGGGTTGGGGCCGACGCCGATGCTCTATTATGCCGCGTCAACCGAGGAGGTGGATGGCGGTATACAGATAACCGGCAGCCATAATCCCCCCGACTATAACGGCTTCAAGATGGTGTTTCAGGGGCGTCCGTTCTTCGGCGCCGACATCCAGAAAATCGGCACGATGGCCGCCGCCGGCGACTGGGAGTCCGGCGAGGGCACGTCGCAAGGCATCGACATCGTCGACGCCTATGTCGACCGGCTGGTCGAGGGGTTCGCCGGCGGCGCCTTCCGCATCGGCTGGGACTCCGGCAACGGCGCCGCCGGCACCGTCATCGAAAAGCTCACCGCGCGCCTGCCGGGCGAGCATCACCTTCTGTTTACCGACATCGACGGCCATTTCCCGAACCACCATCCCGATCCCACCGAGGAGAAGAATCTGGCCGACCTGCGCAAGCTGGTCGCCGAGAAGAGCCTCGATTTCGGCGTCGCTTTCGATGGAGACGGCGACCGCATCGGCGCGATCGACGGTGAGGGCCGCGTGGTCTGGGGCGACCAGCTCCTGCAAATCTATGCCGCGGCGGTGCTGCGCGAGATGCCGGGCGCGACGGTGATCGCCGATGTGAAGGCCAGTCAGGCGCTGTTCGACCGTATCGCCGGCTTGGGCGGCACGCCGCTGATGTGGAAGACCGGGCACAGCCTGATCAAGGCGAAGATGAAGGAAACCGGCAGCCCGCTGGCGGGCGAGATGAGCGGGCATATCTTCTTCGCCGACCGCTATTACGGCTATGACGACGCACCGTACGCGGCGGTGCGGCTGATCGAGGCGGCGACGGTGCTCGGCAAGAGCATCACGGCGCTGCGCGGCGAAATGGCGCCGATGGTCAACACGCCCGAGCTGCGCTTTCAGGTCGACGAGGCGCGCAAATTCGCCATTGTGGACGAGGTTCTCGCCCGGCTTGTGGCCGCGGGAGCAAAGGTCGATCGCACCGACGGCGCGCGCGTGCTGACCAACGACGGCTGGTGGCTGCTCCGCGCGTCGAACACGCAGGACGTGCTCGTTGCGCGTGCCGAGGCAAAGGACGATGCCGCGCTCGCGCGGCTGCTCGCGGCGATCGACGACCAGCTTGCGCAGTCGGGGATCGCGCGCGAGCCGCAAGCCGGGCACTGAATCCTTCGCGCCCGCGGGACGGGCAATTCGTCCCTGCAAAAATCTTGCCAGATTGACCTTGGCGGCGTCGCTGGGGTAACGCCCGCTCGAGGGTAGCCATGGAAACCACCAGCCTATGACCGACGAATCCGCTGCGACGACGCTCTCCGAAGGCGATCACGGCGTTGCCGAGCACACCGCGCATGTCCAGGAAGATGCCGCGGCGGGCAACGGGCTTGCGGTCATCTCGATTGCCAAAAGCTACGACAAGCGCGTCGTGCTGTCCGACGTATCGTTATCGGTTGGCAAGGGCGAGGTCGTCGGCCTGCTCGGTCCCAATGGCGCGGGCAAAACGACCTGCTTCTATTCGATCATGGGGCTGGTGAAGCCCGATGCCGGGCGCATCATGCTCGACGGTGCCGACATCACCGCGCTGCCGATGTACCGCCGCGCGATCCTCGGGCTCGGTTATCTGCCGCAGGAAACCTCGATCTTTCGCGGCATGACGGTCGAGCAGAATATCGGCGCGGTGCTCGAACTCAGCGAGCCCGACAAGGTGTCACGCGAGCGGCGGCTCGAGGAACTGCTCGACGAATTCGGGCTGACGCGGCTGCGCGATTCAGCGGCGATGGCGCTGTCGGGCGGCGAACGGCGCCGCGCCGAAATCGCCCGCGCGCTCGCCGCCAATCCGTCGATCATGCTGCTCGACGAACCCTTCGCGGGCATCGACCCCCTGTCGATCAGCGACATCCGCGACCTTGTCGCCGATCTGAAGACGCGCGGCATCGGGGTGCTGATCACCGACCATAATGTCCGCGAGACGCTCGACCTCGTCGACCGCGCCTGCATCATCTACGACGGCAAGGTGCTGCTTGCCGGCTCGCCCGAAGAGCTCGTCGCCGACCCCGAGGTGCGCCGCCTCTACCTCGGCGAGGGCTTCTCTTTGTGATTGACTAGCCTCTGATGGCGTTGGGTCCGCGCCTCGATCTCCGCCAGTCGCAGTCGCTGGTGATGACGCCGCAGCTTCAGCAAGCGATCAAGCTGCTGGCGCTGTCGAACCTCGAACTCGAAGCCTATCTGGCCGAGGCGCTCGAAGGCAATCCGCTGCTCGACACGGCGTCGGCCGATAGCGACGGGAGCGCGGGCGACCCGGATACCGGCCCCGGCGAGGATGCGCCTGCAACCGAAGCTGCGGCGCTCGACGCCGATCAGGCGCTCGCATCGGACAGCGGCACCAGCGACGACCTCGATGTCGATTTCGCCGAGGAACGCTTTCATCACGACAGCGCGAGCGACAGCGTCGGCCTGTCGGGCGGCGATAGCGAAGCCATTGATTTCGACAGCTTTGCGGGCGAGGACGCGACGCTGCACGGCCACCTGCTCGCGCAGGTCGGCGAACGCTTCGGCGGGATCGAGGCGATGATCGCCGAACAGATCGTCGCGCTGATCGACGAAGCGGGATATCTGCGCGCCGACCTTGGCGAGCTTGCCCAGCGGCTCGGCGTCCCGCTCGCGCTGGTCGAAGCCGTACTGGCCGGTGTTCAGGGCTTCGACCCGTCGGGGGTCGGCGGCCGCGACCTTGCCGAATGCATCGCGATCCAGGCGCGCGAGGCCGACCGTTACGACCCTGCGATGGCGACGATGATCGCGCACCTCGACCTCGTCGCCAAGGGCGCCTTCCCCCAGTTAAAACGCATTTGCGGCGTCGATGACGAAGATCTCGCCGACATGATCCGCGAATTGCGAAGCTATGACCCGAAGCCGGGGCTGCGCTTTGGCGGCGACGCCGCGACCGCAGTGGTGCCCGACCTCTATATCCGCCAGACGGCGAAGGGCTGGGCGGTCGAGGTCAACAGCGGCACCCTGCCGCGCCTGCTCGTCAACCGCCGCTATTACAGCGAATTGGCCGAAGGCGCGGCGGCGAAGAGCAAGGCGTGGCTGTCCGAACAGCTTGCCGGCGCCAACTGGCTGGTGCGCGCGCTCGACCAGCGCCAGCGCACGATCGTCAAGGTCGCGAGCGAGATCGTCAAGCAGCAGGAGGGCTTTTTCCTCCACGGCGTCGCGCATATGCGGCCGCTGACGCTGCGCCAGGTGGCCGAGGAAATCGGCATGCACGAATCGACCGTCAGTCGCGTCACCAGCAACAAATATCTGTCGTGCGCGCGCGGGCTGTTCGAGCTCAAATATTTCTTCTCGTCGGGGATTTCGGCGACCGAGGGCGACGGCGCGGTGTCGGCCGAGGCGGTGAAGAGCCGGATCAAGGCGATGATCGAGGCCGAGGATGCACGCGCGATCCTCTCCGACGAGACGATCGCGCAAAAGCTGTCGGCCGAGGGCCACGACATCGCGCGGCGCACCGTGGTCAAATATCGCGAGGCGATGGGCTATGGCTCGTCGGTGCAGCGGCGGCGGCAAAAGGCGCTGGCGGGGTAGTTCATCCCCCCAATCCCGTTCGCGTCGAGCGAAGTCGAGACACCCATCGGGATGGCGCCATACTGAGGGGCATCTCGACTTCGCTCGATGCGAACGGAAAGTGAGGAATTTGGCGCGGTAGCCGGTTGACTTTTTCCGCCCTTCCCCATAGTTGCGCCGCTTCGCGTCAACACGCCAAGATTTACGGACAGAGATCATGAAGATTCGCAACAGCCTGAAGTCGCTGAAGGACCGCCACCGGGATAATCGCGTTATCCGCCGCCGTGGCCGCACCTATGTGATCAACAAGACCAACCGCCGCTTCAAGGCGCGCCAGGGCTGATGGCCCTGCCGGGGCGTTTCCCGCCCCGCGCGCATTTGCGAGCCAGCGTGACGCCGTCGGATGCTTCCGGCGGCGCTTTCGCGTGTCCGGAGCAGCCATGATTCGCCGATCTGTGATCTTCGACGTCGGCCGCGTCCTCTTCGACTGGGACCTGCGCCATCTGTTCGCCAAGCTGATCGCCGACCGCGACGAACTCGAATGGTTCGTAACGCATGTCGTGACGCCCGAATGGCATTTCCAGCACGACGCGGGGCGGCCGCTCGCCGAGATGCTGCCCGAGCTGAAGGCAGAATTTCCAGGGCATGGAGCGCTGATCGACGCCTATGCGACGCGTTTCAACGAGACGATTCCGGGGCCGGTGCCCGGCAGCCTCGAACTGGTCGAACGGCTCGACGCGGCGGGCGTGCCCTTGTTCGCGATCACCAATTTCGGGCACGAGTTCTGGGAAGCTTTCCGCCCGACCCAGCCGATCTTCGACCGCTTCCGCGACATCATCGTTTCGGGCACCGAAAAGCTGCTGAAGCCCGATCCGGCGATCTACCGCCTTGCGATCGATCGATTCGGCATCGACCCCGCGGGGGCGCTGTTCATCGACGATGTCGCGGCGAATGTCGCGGGCGCCGAATCGGTCGGGATCGCGGGGCATCGCTTCCGCGGCGCGGCAGATTTGGAACGTGACCTCGGCGCGCGCGGCTATTTGCCCTGACCGCCGTGGGATGCTTTACCGAGCGCTTCCTTCGCGAGCGATAGCGCGGTTTCGAGCGCCTGGTCGGCGGGGACCGCGACATCGGGCTTGACCCCGACATCCTGCCAATTCGTTCCGGTGATCGGATTGACCGAGCGCTTCTCGGGCAGGCTCAGGGCAAAATGCGGGTGGACGCGGCGATATTCGAACGGGTTCGCGCCGCCGCCGGTGACTTCGCCGACGATCGTCGCGCGTTTCAGCGCTTGCAGGTCGTAGGCGAGCGCTTCGGCTGCCGAGAAGGTGCGCTTGCTGGTCAGGATATAGAGCGGTTTCGTGTCGCCGAACCGGCGTCCCTTGGGCGGCGCCGGCGAGACGTGCGCCGTCGTCTTGCCGCTCGGACGGTCGAAGCTGCCGCTGAGCGGTGATCCCTCGGGCACCAGTTGGCCGATGATCGTATCGACCGTTTCCATGCCGCCGCCATTTTTGCGCAGGTCGATGATCAGCGCATCGCCCTGCGCGGCGACGGTCATCATTGCGCCGACGACGTCGCCGCCGAGCGCCGGGGGCGGGAAGACGCGAAGGTCGATCAACATGATATTGCCGTCGAGGCGTTCGATCTTCTGCACGCCATGATTAACTTGGGCACCGTAATAACGCTCGATCTCGGCATCGAGAAAGGCCTCTTCGCCGCCTTCGACGGGGATCGGCGTGGCGCTGTAATCGACCGCGAAATGACCGTCGCCCGAAGCCTGGCGCAGCCAGTCGGTCAACGCCTTGGCGAGCGCGGGGCCGTCGGTGACGTCGCTCCACTGCATTTTCGCCTTGCGCAGTTCGCCAGCCATTTTCTGCCCCTTGTCGGCATCGACATAGCGCGTCGCGAGCAGGTGGGCGATTTCGTCGATCATTCGACCGCGGTCGGCGGCGCTGATCGGCTGGGCCGCGGCGGGCAGCGCAAGGCAGGCGAGCGCCAGAAAAAGCAGGGCACGTATCATCGTGCGCGTTCCTTCTTGATGAGATCGCCAAACGACTGGCGTTGGAGTTGTTCGAGCGCGGCATCGACCGTCGCGCCCAGAGGTTGTGGCAGCGCCGCATCGAGTGCGCGCGCGGCACCGGCTGTGGCGGCCCATGCCGCTTCGAGATCGGGGATCATCGCGCGCGCCGCGGGGGTGAGAATGAAGCGCCGCTCCCGCCGGTCGCGGGCGGGCACCGATTCGATCAGGCCTTCGCGAACCATCGTTTGCAGTGTCTGGGTCGCGGCGGGCTGGGTGAAGCCGAGCGCCGCGACGCATTCGCCGACCGATGCCGAGTCGCGTGCCATGAGCAGCCGGAAATAAGGGTAGAAGCGCGGCCGGAAATTCAGTCCGGCGTCGCGATACGCCTGCTCGACGGCGTCGTCGAGCGCCGCCACCAGCAGGCGCAATCGTGTTCCCAAGCCCGATCGATAGTTCATATATATAAGTGCTTATATATTATATGTCGCCGATGCAACAGCTGCTGTAGGCAGCGCCCCGACGCGTCGGCGGTCAGCTGGCGATGCGAGCCGTCAGGATTATTTTTCCACCCCCAGCTGCGTCAGCACGAAGGCGAACTCTTCGGCATCCTCGCGCAGCGCGCCCCAGCGGCCCGATTTGCCGCCGTGGCCCGCGCCCATGTTTGTGCGTAGCAGCAAGGTCGCGTCGTTGGTGCGTGTTGCGCGCAGCTTGGCGACCCATTTGGCGGGTTCCCAATAGGTCACGCGCGGGTCGTTGAGCCCCGCCGACACGAGCATCGGCGGATAGGCCTTCGCGGTTACATTGTCGTAGGGGCTGTAGCTCAGCATGTAATCAAAAGCGGCTTTGTCGGTGATCGGATTACCCCATTCGGGCCATTCGCCGGGGGTCAGCGGCAGCGTTTCGTCGACCATCGTATTGATGACATCGACGAAGGGCACGCCCGCCAGCACCGCGCCCCACAGTTCGGGTGCCTCGTTGTAGATGACCCCCATCACCTGCCCGCCTGCCGAGCGGCCTTCGACCGAAATCTTGCCCGCGGCGGTATATTTCTTCGCGATCAGCCCCTTGGCGACGTCGATGAAGTCGTTGAAGCTGTTCTTGCGTTCGGTCGTCTTGCCCGCGAGATACCAGGCGCGGCCCATGTCGTCGCCGCCGCGGACATGCGCGATGGCATAGATCATCCCGCGATCGACGAGGCTGAGCCGCGTCGTCGAAAAGCCCGGCGGGACGCGGTAGCCATATGAGCCATAGGCATAAAGATGCATCGGCGCGCTGCCGTCGAGCTTCGTCCCCTTCTTGTAGACGAGCGAGGCGGGGATCATCGTCTTGCCGTCGCGGCTGGGCAGATTAACCCTTTCGGTTATATATTGCGTCGCATCGTAACCCGAAGGGATTTCCTGCACCTTCAGCGTCTCGAGCTTTCCGCTCGCGAGGTCATAGTCATAGACGGTGTCGGGGGTGACCATCGATTCATAGTCGAGGCGGAGCTTGTCCTGATGATATTCGGGATTGTCGCCGAGGCCCGCGACATAAGTCGCCTCGGGGAATTGGATCCGTCCCGGGGTCAGCGGCGCATCATATTTGCGGATATCGACCTGATCGAGCCCGTCCTCGCGCGATTCGAGGACGAAATAGTCGCGGAACACCGATACGCCGGTGATGTAGCTGTGGTCCGATCCGGGGATCAGCGTCGTCCACTTGCCCGGGTCCTTGACGCTCGCGGTCGCGACGCGGAAGTTGGGATGCTCGTCGTTGGTGTAGACATAGAGCGTGCCGTCGCGCTCATCGACGCTGTACTCGCGGCCCTTCTGGCGCGCCGAGACGAGCTGCATCTTCGCTTCGGGATTGTCGGCGGGGAGGAGGTAGACCTCGCTCGTTTCGTTATCGCCCGTCGCGATCACGATATAATTGTCGGCCGCGGTCTTGCCGATTCCGACGCCGAAGCCGATGTCATCCTCCTTGTAGAGCAATTTGTCGTCGGCGACCGGCGTGCCGAGCCTGTGCAGCCGGACATTGTCGGTGCGCCAGTTCTCGTTCGCGAGGCCATAGAGCAGCGCGTCGCCCTGCGCGGTCCAGACGAGCGACGACAGCGTGCCGGGGATGACGTCGGGCAGATCCTCCCACGTCATCAGATTCTTGAAGCGCACCTCGAACCGTTCGGAGCCATTGTCGTCGAAGGCATAGGCCATCAGCCTGCCGTCGGGGCTGATCGACACGTCGGCGAGGCGGAAATATTCCTTGCCGTCGGCCATCGCGACCTCGTCGAGGATCAGCACCGGTTCGCCGCCCGCGACGGGTTTGCGATACCATTTCTTGTACTCGGCGCCTTCCTCATATTCGACCCAGTACACCCAGTCGCCGTCCTTCTGCGGCACCGAGGAATCGGCCTCCTTGATCCGCCCCTTCATCTCCTGGAACAGCGTTTCGACCAGCGCGGCATGCGGCTTCATCGCGGCGTCGAAATAGGCATTTTCGGCCTTCACATAGTCGAGGACATCCTTGTCATCGACCGTCGGATAGCTTTCGTCGCGCAGCCAGTGGTACGGATCGGACAGGGTCTTGCCGTGCAACGTCATCTCGTGCGGACGCTTGTCCGCGACCGGCGCGGCGGGCAGGGCAGGGGTGGTGCTGGTCAATGCAGTCTCTTTCTCTTCGGCGAAAGCGCCCGGGGCCGCGACAAGCGGGGTGGCAATTGCGGCCAGAAACATCCAAATAGCGCGCATCACAAAACTCCCGCGGTGTCGCCCCGATGGGCGGGATTGCCGCGATGTAGGAACAAGGAACAGCTCATGTCCAGCCCCGTCCCCGGCACTATCCACGCCGAGCGCCTCGCCCGCCTGCGCGCCGAGTTGAAAGCGCGCGGCCTCGACGGTTTCGTCGTGCCGATCAGCGACGAGCATATGAGCGAATATGTCGGCGAATATGCGCAGCGCATGGCGTGGCTGACCGGCTTCGGCGGCTCGGCGGGGACGGCGGCGGTGCTGCCCGAAAAGGCGGCGGTGTTCGTCGACGGCCGCTATACGGTGCAGGTCCGCGATCAGGTCGACGGGACGCTGTTCGACTATGTCGGGGTGCCGCAGTCGAGCGTCGCCGAATGGCTCGGCGCCAACGTCAGCGCGGGGCAGAAGGTCGGCTACGACCCGTGGCTCCACAGCATTGACTGGGCTCGCGGGCTGGAAAAGGCGCTGGCGGCGAAGGGCGCGACCCTCGTCGCGGTCGACGCGAATCCGCTCGACGCGGCGTGGGACGACCAGCCGGCGCCGAGCGATGCGGTGGTCACGGTGTACGACACGAAACTCGCCGGGCAGGCGGCCGCCGACAAGCGCGCGGTCATTGCCGACTGGCTGAGGGCGAAGGGGCTCGACACGACGGTGATGACCGCGCTCGATTCGGTCGCCTGGACCTTCAACATCCGCGGGACCGACGTCAGCCACACGCCGGTCGGGCTCGCCTTTGCCCTGCTCCATGCCGATGCGACCGCTGACCTGTTCGTCGCCCCCGAAAAGGTCACCGACGCGGTGCGCGCGCACCTCGGCAACAGCGTGCGTATCCACGATCGCGAAGCGTTTGAGGCGGCGCTTGCGGATCTGGCGGGCAAGAAGGTCGCCGTCGATCCCGACCGCGCCGTCGCGGCGATCTTCACCGCGCTCGAAGCCGCCGGTGCGACGATCGAACGCCACCGCGACCCGGCGGTGCTGCCGAAAGCGATCAAGAACGACGTCGAGCTCGACGGCACCCGCGCTGCGCATGTGCGCGACGGCGTCGCGGTGTCGCGTTTCCTGAAATGGATGGCGGAGGTCGCACCGCAGGGCGGACTCGACGAGCTTGGCGCCGCGGCGAAGCTGCGCGAATATCGCGAGGCGAGTGGCGCGCTCCGCGATCTGTCGTTCGACACCATCTCGGCCGCGGGACCCAATGGCGCCTTGCCGCATTACAAGGTCGACGAAACGACGAACCGCGCGGTCGAAACCGGCACGCTCTACCTCGTCGATTCGGGCGGGCAATATGACGACGGCACCACCGACATCACGCGCACGATCGCGATCGGCACGCCGACCGCCGAAATGCGCCGCCGCTTCACGCAGGTGCTGAAGGGCCATATCGCGCTGGCGACGGCGCGTTTTCCCAAGGGGACGCGCGGCAGCCAGCTCGACATCCTCGCGCGGCAATATCTGTGGGCCGACGGGGTCGATTATGCCCACGGCACCGGGCACGGCGTCGGCACCTATCTGGCGGTGCACGAAGGGCCGCAGCGGATCGCCAAGCCCGCCGGCGGGCAGGCGGGCACCGAGGAGGCGCTCCACGCGGGCATGATCCTTTCGAACGAGCCCGGCTATTATAAGGCGGGCAGCTTCGGCATCCGTATCGAGAATCTCGTCATCGTGGTTCCGGTCCGCATCGACGGGGCCGAGGAGGATATGCTGGCGTTCGAGACGATCACCTTCGCGCCGATCGCACGCGACCTCGTCGATGCGGCGCTGCTGTCGCCGGCCGAGGCCGACTGGCTCGACGCCTATCACGCCGAGGTGCTCGAAAAGCTGGGCGCGGCGATGGACGGTGCCGACCGCGAATGGCTTGCCGCCGCCTGTGCGCCGATCGATCGCGCCCCGACGGCGCTTGCGGCCTGAGGCGCGGGCATGACCGGTCTTCGCAGCGACGTACCGCTTGCCGACTTCCGCGTGCAGGAGCGCGTGCGGGTGCGGTTCAACGAGATCGACGGGCAGAGCATCGTCTTCAACGCCAATTATCTCGTCTATGCCGATATCGGCGTGACCGAATATTTCCGCGCGCTCGGCGAAGGGCAGCCCGGGCCGTACTTTAACCAATATGGTACAGATATTCGCGAGACACATTGCGAGATCGACTATCACGCGCCGGCGCGGCTCGACGAACTGATTACCATCGCGGCGCGGGTCAGCCGCTTCGGAAGGACGAGCTTCACCTTGCATTGCGGGATTTTCCGCGGGACCGAACGGCTGACCGACATCGAGATCAGCTATGCGCATCTCGATACCGACAGCGGCCAGCCAACCCCGCTGCCGGGAAGCTTCATCGCCGAAGTCAGGCGATTCGAAACGCGAACCCCGTCGCAAGATTGATTCGGACGAGCCGGATCGACCCTCTCAACCAAAAAGGTCGAAAAAAAAGGGCCACCCGTGGGTGGCCCGTGAAAGTTTTGGGAGAGGATGCCTAAAAGGCAAGTGTGATATTGCAGTGCACAATGAATTTCGCAACTGCGAAAAGAACATCCGCAGTTGCATTTTTTGCAATCGCCATTGGGCGCGAGCGCCGTTTCGCGCAATCTTCGACCCTCTCGCAAATCGGCGCGACATCGCCTAAATTGGCGTCATGGGAATGTTCAACAATATGGATGTCGGCGGCGGCGTCGCCGATTTCTGGAGCTATATCCGCGAGCCGCGCCCGCACCGCTGGGCGATATGGGGCGTCGCGGTGGCGCTGACGTGGGTCGTGTTCCACGGCGTGTCCGAATATCTGATCCCGTATGAAAAGCCCAAGCCGCAGATCATCTATTTCGAAAATTGGAAGGCGACGCGCGGGGAGGCCGAGATTCGCGCCGACTGGGTCGCGCGCGCCAAGGAGACGACGCGCCGCAACGCCGAAAAGCGCGCCGAATACCAGCGTTTCGCCGACAGCATGGGGATCGAATATGATTCGAGCGAGGCCGACAAGGTGACGCGCGAAACGCTCGGTGCGGAAGAAGCGGCGGCGGCGAAGAAAAAGCCCGCGCCGTCGCAGGCGCGCTCGACGCTGGCCGAACGCGCCGCGCGCGGGGCGCCGCCCGCTCCCGCGGATCAACCCCGGCGCTGATGCAGCGTCCGCCCGCCGACGCCGACTGGATGGCGGCCGCCATCGCGCTGTCGTCGCGCGGCCGGCCGGAGTCGGCGCCCAACCCCAATGTCGGATGTGTGCTGGTGCAGGCAGGGCGGGTCGTCGGCCGCGGCTGGACGGCGGCCGGCGGGCGCCCGCACGCCGAAGCGGTGGCGCTCGCGGCGGCGGGCGAAGCCGCGCGCGGCGCCACTGCCTATGTCAGCCTCGAACCTTGCGCCCATGCCGGCGGCCGCGGTCCGGCGTGTAGCGACCTGCTGATCGCCGCGGGCGTCGCGCGCGTGGTGATCGCGGCGCAGGACCCCGATCCGCGCACCGACGGTGCCGGAATCGCGCGGCTGCAGGACGCGGGGATCGACGTCCTGTTCAATGTCCTGCCGGCCGAGGCGCGGCGCGCGATGGCCCCATGGTGGACGCGGCGGGCCGAAGGGCGGCCGTTCGTGACGCTCAAGCTCGCGACCTCGCTCGACGGCTGTATCGCGCTCGCCGACGGCGCGAGCCGCTGGATCACCGGCGACCGCGCCCGGGCGCACGGCCACCTCGAACGCGCACAGCATCAGGCGATCCTTGTCGGCCGCGGTACGTTCGACGCCGATGCGCCGAAGCTCGACGTGCGCTTGCCGGGTCTCGAAGGTCGCAGCCCGCAAAAATTGCTGCTGACGTCGGGAAGCGCGCCCGCGGGCTGGACCGCCGTTGCTGCGCCCGAATCGGTCGAGGGCGTCGATTCGCTGCTCGTCGAGGGCGGCGCGAGGGCGGCATCGGCCTTTCTCGCCGCCGACCGCGTCGACCGGCTGCTGCTCTATCGCGCGCCGGTGCTGATCGGCGGCGGCCGCCCGGCGCTCGGCGACATCGGGCTGACCGACCTTGCCGATGCCCACGGCCGTTGGCGGCTTGTCGACAGCCGCCTGCTTGGCAGCGACCGGCTCGACGTCTACGAGCGCATCAGGACAATTTGAGGACCCTATGTTCACCGGAATCATCACCGACATCGGCACCATTCGCAGCCGCGAGGATCGCGGCGACACCCGGCTCGTCATCGAAACCGCCTATGATGTGGACAGCATCGACCTTGGCGCGTCGATCGCCTGTTCGGGTGCCTGCCTGACCGTCGTCGAAAAGGGCGTCGATCAGGGCAGCAACGGACCGGCGGGCTGGTTCGCGATCGACGCGAGCGCCGAAACGCTCGCGTGCACCGCGCCGGGCATGTGGGATCAGGGGCGCCGGCTCAACCTCGAGCGGGCGCTGAAGATCGGCGACGAACTCGGCGGGCATATCGTCACCGGCCATGTCGACGATATCGGCCGCATCGTGTCGGTCGAGCCGATCGGCGACAGCATCACGGTCACCGTCGCCGCCCCCGCCGCGCTGGCGCCGCATATCGCCCCCAAGGGCTCGATCACCGTCGACGGCGTGTCGCTGACGGTCAACGAAGTAACCGACCAGCCGAACGGCGAGGCGCATTTCACGCTCAACATCATCCCGCACACGCAGGCGATGACGACGCTCGACGAAGCGGCGGCCGGGCGGCCGGTCAATCTGGAGATCGATATCCTCGCGCGCTATCTCGCGCGGATGCAGGCGCGGGGATGAAGGCGGGCTCGCCCGCGCCGCGCTTCATGCGTTGGCGAAATACGGTGTGGCTGGCCGCCGCCGTGCTTTTCCTGCTGAATTTCCTGCGCCACGGGATCGATCTTTTCAGCATCGCGCTGACCGCGATCATTGTTGCCCTCGGCTTTGCCGTCGAACATGTCGAAACGCAGACGCAGCGTCCGCTCAAAAACTATCTGCGTGTCGCGCTGGGGTCATTCGCGCTCGCGCTTGTCCTGATTGCCATGCCGCTGCTGATGGGCGGGGGGATATGGGTCGGGCTGATCCTGTGGACGGGACTATCGGGCGCTGCGCTCGCCTGGTGCGTCCATTACGAGCGCACCGAGCCGCGCTGAGCCGCTTCAGCCTTCCATCCACCCCGCCGCCAGTTCGGGATCGGCCGCGAGCATCGACCGCCGCATCGCGAGGCGGCCGATGCGGAGCAATTCGGCCTTGCGCCGGGCGGGGGCGAGATTGCAGCTCGCGGCTTCGCGCACGACTGCGGCGCCATAGCGGTCGGCGACGATCAGCCCCGAGCTTTCGGGCCGGTAGCCCTCGGTTTCGAGGATCGCGGGGTCGAGCCCCGCCGCGAGCGCCCAATAGAAACGGTCGCACCAGTCGCAATAGTCGGGCCATTTGCCGTCGCCGTGCAGGTCGGCGCGGCTGACCTTGATCTCGACGATGGTGATATTGCCCCTCGCGTCGATGGCGGTGAGGTCGGTGCGCCGCCCGTTGGGCAGCGGCACCTCGGGGATCGCGACCAGCCCCTGCTGCGCGAACAGCCGGCATACGCCGCGCGCGACGTCCGCGGCGGTCAGCAGGTCACTCGCCATCGCTCAGAAATCCTCAGAAGGGGACGTCGTCGTCCAGATCGTCGTCGAACGGCGGGCGTCCGCCGCCCGAGCCGCCACCGCCGCCCTGGTTCCAGCCGCCACCCGAACCGCCGCCGCCCGAGCTTCCGCCCGAACCGCCGCCCTGATCCCAGCCGCCCGACGAGCCGCCGCCCTGCGACCAGCTATCGCCGCCGCGCGAACCGCCGCCGCCGGGGGCGCCGTCGAGCATGGTCAGCGTGCCGCCCATGCCCGCAATCACGACTTCGGTCGTGTAGCGGTCGTTGCCGTCGCGGTCCTGCCACTTGCGGGTGCGCAAGGACCCTTCGATGTAAACCTTCGAGCCCTTTTTCAGGTAACGCTCGACCACCCCGACCAGCCCGTCGCCGTTGACGACGACATTATGCCATTCGGTGCGCTCCTTGCGCTCGCCCGACATGCGGTCTTTCCACTGTTCGCTGGTCGCGATGCGGATGTTGGCGATCTTGCCGCCGTTCTGGAACGATTTGATTTCGGGATCGGCGCCGAGATTGCCGATCAAAATTACCTTGTTGACGCTGCCAGCCATCGCCGCTCCGCTCCGCTCAAAAGTTGGGAGGATCAGCCTAGGCCAAAGGCGACGGCTGTCCAGTAAGTGATACCTGCTGCGGCATAGGCGAGCAGGAACAAATAGCCAACCATGAACATGGGCCATTTCCACCCGTTGGTCTCTCGCCGGGTGATGGCGATCGTCGAAATGCATTGCGGCGCGAAGACGAACCAGGCGAGAAAGGCGAGCGCGGTGGCGAGGCTCCATTTGCCCTGCAGCCGTTCGCCGAGCGATTCGGCCATCGCCTCCTCGTCGTCGCCCGCGTCGATCGCGTTGGCGGTCGCCATCGCCGACACCGCGACCTCGCGCGCCGCCATCGCCGGGATCAGCGCGAGCGCGATGTCGTGGTTGAAGCCGATCGGCGCGACCGCGACCTCCAGCCCGCTCGCGATGCGGCCGGCGACGCTATATTCGACCTGGCTTTCGCCTGCGGGCGCCTTGGGGAAGCTCAGGAGCAGCCACAGGATGACGGTGGTCATCGCGATGATCGTCCCGGCGCGGCGGAGGAAGATCCATGCGCGCTGCCACAGGCCGATCGCGATGTCGCGCCACTGCGGCATCTGGTAGCGCGGCATTTCCATCATGAAGCCCGCGGCGTCGCCCTTTGCCACCGTGCGGCGGAGCGCGAAGGCGACGGCGAGCGCGCCGACGATGCCGGCAAGATAGAGACCGAACAGCACCAGCCCCTGCAATCCGATGCTCGTGCCGCCGACGCCGCGATCGGGGATGAAGGCGGCGATGATCAGCGCATAGACCGGCAATCGCGCCGAACAGGTCATCAGCGGCGCGATCAGGATCGTCGTCAGCCGGTCCTTCGCATCGGGAATCGCACGCGTCGCCATGATCCCGGGAACGGCGCAGGCAAAGCTGGAGAGCAGCGGGATGAAACCGCGTCCCGACAATCCGACCTTGGCCATCAGCCCGTCCATCAGGAACGCGGCGCGCGTCATATAGCCCGACGCTTCGAGGAGGAGGATGAAGAGGAAGAGGATCAGGATCTGCGGCAGGAAGACGACGACCGCGCCGACGCCCGCGAGCAGCCCCTCGACGACAAGGTCGCGGAGGAAATTTTCGGGGAGGTTGGCGACCACCCATTGCTGCGCCGTGCCGACGAGGCCCTCGAGTGCGTCGGCGGGCGGGCCGGCCCAGGCATAGACCGCCTGGAACATCACGAACATCAGCGCGAGCAGGATCGCAAAGCCCGCGACCGGGTGGAGCACCACCGCATCAACGCGCTGCGTCCAGCGGCGCACCGGCGTTTCGGCAAGCGTCGCGGCGCGCGAAATGGCGCGGGCGCGCTGGTGCAGCGACTTGTCGGCGGCCGGCGCCGCGGCGGCGGCATCGGTGCGCGGCACCTGCGTCCGCATCGCCTCGTCGAGCGCGGCGAGCAGCTCGGTCAGGCCGCGCCGCCGCACCGCGACGGTCGGGACGACGGGGACGCCGAGTTCGGCCGAGAGCCGTGCCGGGTCGAGCGTCAGCCCGTCGCGCTCGGCAAGGTCGAGCATGTTGAGCGCGACGACGGTCGGCAGGCCGAGCGCGATCAGTTCGAGCGCAAAGCAGAGATGGTTGTCGAGGTTCGCGGCATCGAGCACGACGACCAGCGCATCGGGGCGCTGCTCGCCATGCTGGCGGCCCATGATGACGTCGCGCGTCACCGCCTCGTCGGGGCTCGCCGGGGTCAGGCTGTAGCTGCCGGGCAGGTCGATCAGCGAGATCGGACGGCCGTCGGCGAAACTGGCATGCCCCGCCTTTCGTTCGACGGTGACGCCCGGGTAATTGGCAATTTTTTGCCGCGCGCCGGTCAGCGCGTTGAACAGGCTCGATTTGCCGGCATTGGGGTTGCCGACCAGCGCGATCGACGGGATGGCGCCGGTCATGCGCTTCGCCTTTCGTCCCCGGCGGCCGCTTCGACGGTGATCATCGCTGCCTGCCGCGCGCGAATGATGACGCGCATCCGCCCGACCGCGAGCGCGAGCGGGTCGCGCGAAAAGATGCTGCCGCGGTGCAGGGGGGTGATTTCGACCCCTTCCATCAGACCGAATTCGCGCAGGCGGCGCCCCTCGTCGGCGGACATGGCATTCCAGTCGATACGCGCGATCCGCACCGCGACGCCCAGCGGCGCCCGGTCCAGCAAATGTTCAAGTGCAGCAGTCATTGCGAGCGATTATCAATAACAATCGCTTGACGCCAGTTCTTTATCGGGAGCCGATCAGCGCCCCGGGTAGCGGAGGCGGCCGACGAAGCGGGCGAGGCTGGGTCGGGCAATGCGGTTCGCGGCGCGGCGGTGTTTCCAGCCCTCGAAGCGCATCACCGCGTCGATCCGCCGCGCAAGGAAGGCGCGGGTATCGGCGAAACCGTCGCTGTCGTCATTGAGGAACACCGCCATCGTCGAGGCGTAGACGGCGCCCAGGATCGCGCGCTTGCTGTAGTGATTATAGTCGGTCGCGGTATCGCCCGCGAGGCGCCACATCAGGTCGGCGGCGCGCCAGCCGAGCTTTGCGGCGTGCGGCGCATTGCCCGGCAGCGCGAGGAGCGCCAGCGCGCGGCGCAGCGATTCGCGATCGGGCGACAACAGGTCGATGCGCGTTTCGACGAGCGTCGTGATACGTTCGCGAATCTTCAGCGTCGCCAGCTTCTCCGCCGGCCATTTCGCCGCCATGCGCGCATCGATGTCGGCGAACCATGCGTCGACCATATCGCGGCCGCCGCCGGGAAAGGCGAGCCGTGCGACGTCGGGATCGACGCCGGCCCGCGCGGCGGCTCCGACGAGCGCGGCGTCGCCGAAACCGTCGAACGCGGCATTCCCGGCAATCAGCGGCGCGAGCGCAGCGCGAATCTCGTCGAGGGTGGGATCGGCGGGCAGGATGGAAGCCATAGCCATCAGATAGGCTGCGCGGTGCGGCTCGGCAACCGGATCAATACCAGCGCCGCCCCGACCATCATCCCGCCGAAAAGGTCGATCGGGCCGAGGGTTTCTCCGAAGGCCCACCAGCCCGCGAAAGCGGCGAACGCCGGCTGGACGAGCAGGGTCAGCCCGAGCACGAGCGGCGAGAAGCGCGGCAGCGACCAGATGATCAGCCCCTGCCCGATGACCTGGCTGGTCAGCGCGAGCAGAATCAGCGGCGTCCAGTTATGCGGCATGACCGATTCGCCGAGGGCAAGCGCGACGCCGAGCAGGATGGGGGCGCTGAAGAAGGAGGAGATGCCGAGCGCGGTCCACGGCGCGAGCGTACCGCGCACGCGCTGCATCAGGATGACATAGACGGTATAGAGCACCCCGGCGAGCAGGCTGAGCAGGTCGCCGACCAGATAGTCGGGCGACAGTTCATAGCTTTGCCCCATCAG
This sequence comes from Sphingopyxis macrogoltabida, assembly GCF_001314325.1. Taxonomy (NCBI): domain Bacteria; kingdom Pseudomonadati; phylum Pseudomonadota; class Alphaproteobacteria; order Sphingomonadales; family Sphingopyxidaceae; genus Sphingopyxis; species Sphingopyxis macrogoltabida. Next base: position 4,966,310 of record NZ_CP009429.1, on the reverse strand, counting down.
CAGCGCCGAGCCTGCAAAGGCGAGCAGGATGGCAAGCGCCTGCCAGCCGCGCGGCAGGCTACGCGTCAGGAAAATGCTCCACAGAATGAGGAACAGGCTGGCGCTGTTGCCGAACAGCGTTGCGTTCGCGACCTTGGTCTGGACTATTCCGACGTGCCAGGCGGCGAGGTCGAGCGCGAAGAATACCCCTGCGCCTGCTGCAACGATCACCGCGCCGCGCGGCGGCACCCGTCCGCCCGCTTCGCGCCATGCAAACAGCGCCAGCAGGGGCAGCGCCAGGAGCAGGCGCCAGAAGGCCGAGGCGACGGGGCCGGTATCGGCGAGCCGTACGAGCATCGCGCCCAGCGACAGCGCAATGTTGCCGAATAACAGCGCCGCGAAACCCCAGCGGCCTGCACGCAGCGGCGCGCCGTCCGCGCCATCGATGCCTTCGATCTTCGCTGTCATTTAGATTTTCTTTTGCTACCCACCATTGCCTTGGCGCCCGGGCGTCCATAGCTTCGGGCGCATAGCGGCAGCCCGGCGGGCCGTCGCGGGGAAAGTGACAGATGGAGGAAATATGACCGCATCGCTGTTCGATCCGATTTCGCTGGGCGCCATCGCGGCGCCGAACCGCATCATCATGGCGCCGTTGACGCGTGGCCGGGCCGGGCCGGGTTTCGTCCCCAACGAACTGGCGCGCGATTATTACCGCCAGCGCGCCTCGGCGGGGCTGATCATTTCGGAAGCGACGGGGATTTCGCAGGAGGGTCTCGGCTGGCCGAGCGCGCCCGGCCTCTGGACCGACGCGCAGGTTGAGGGCTGGGAGCCGGTGACCGAGGCGGTGCACGCGGCGGGCGGGCGCATCGTCGCGCAGCTCTGGCACATGGGGCGGCTCGTCCATTCGGTGTTCAACGACGGCAAGCAGCCGGTCTCGGCCTCGGCGACGACGGGCACCGGCCGCGCGCACACGCCGGTCGGGCGCCGCGACCTCGAGGAGGCGCGCCCGCTGCGCCTCGACGAGATTCCGCGGCTGATCGGCGATTATGTCAAGGCGGCCGAAAATGCGAAGCGCGCCGGTTTCGACGGGGTCCAGCTCCACGGCGCGAACGGCTATCTGATCGACCAGTTCCTGCGCGACGGCAGCAATTTGCGCGACGACGATTATGGCGGCCCGGTCGAGAACCGCATCCGGTTGCTGCGCGAAGTGACCGAGGCGCTGATCGGCGTCTGGGGCAAGGACCGTGTTGCGGTGCGCCTGTCGCCCAACGGCGAAACGCAGGGCGTCGACGACAGCGCGCCCGAAACGCTGTTCCCGGCCGCCGCCGCGGCGCTCGATGCGCTCGGCATCGCCTTTCTCGAACTGCGCGAGCCGGGCCCTGACGGGACCTTTGGCAAGACGGATGTGCCGAAGCAGTCGCCGGCGATCCGGCAGGCCTTCAAGGGACCGCTGATCCTCAACAGCGACTATAACGTCGCGCTCGCCGAGCAAGCGCTGGCGGACGGTTTGGCCGACGCCATCGCCTTCGGCCGCCCGTTCATCGGCAACCCCGACCTCGTTGAACGCATCCGCGCCGGCGCCGAATGGGCCGCCGACAATCCGCAGACCTGGTATTCGCCAGGCGCGGAAGGATACACCGACTATCCCGCGCTGGTCGCGGCCTGAGGGTCCGAAAGGCGCCGTTCCCGCAAGGGGCGGCGCCTTTTTTACCCCTTTTCGGCGAGCGCCTTGTCGACAATCCCCGCGCCGATGGGACCGAGGATATTGCCGCCGAAGCGGAACAGCAGGAAGGCCCCGACGAAGAAAATCACCGGCGCGTTGAACAGCGCGATGACCGACGCGATGATGAAGACGACCGCTATCGTTACGAAGCCGCCGGTCAGCGCTTGCTGGCCCTTTTTGCCGAGCTCGATCGTGCGCGGGCCCTTCGCATCCCACCACTTGCCGGTGACGATGGTCTTGCGGCCGCCAGCGGCGGCGGCGGTAGAGGAGGGCGAACGCGCCGGAATCCGGGCCGGCGGTGGAGCGGCGGCGGCTTTGGGCTTGTCCTGCCACGGTTGCTTGCGGTTCATCGCCGCGACAGCGGCCTCCATCCGGTTGCCGGCGCGCGCGGTCGGCGGCGGCGTACGGGTCGGCGGGGTTTTTGCGGCGGGCGCCGCTTCGGGGGCAGGTTCGCGCGCGACGGGCCGCATCGGCTCGATGCCCATCTTGCGGTCGTATATATCCATGCGCTCGGCGGCGCTGAGCGGGGTCTGTCCCGTCTCCCGGTCGATGACCACCAGCCGCCCGCCGCGCTCGACGACGGAATAGCGGCTGGGGGGCAGTCGATCAGCCAATGCCGAATTGTTCCTTCAGGGCCAGCATCGCGAGCGCAGCCTTCGCCGCTTCGCCGCCCTTATCCTTGCGCGTCTTGTCGGCGCGCGCAAGCGCCTGTTCTTCATTTTCGACGGTGAGGATGCCGTTGCCGATCGCGAGGCCGTCGAGGGTCAGCGCCATGATGCCGCGCGCGCTTTCGTTCGAGACCACCTCGAAATGATAGGTTTCGCCGCGGATCACGACGCCCAATGCGACATAGGCATCGTAGCGGCCGCTGTCGGCGGCGAGCGAGATCGCGGCCGGCACTTCGAGCGCGCCGGGGACGGTCACCGTCTCGTGGCTATGTCCTTCGGCCTCGAGCGCGCTCTTCACGCCATCGATCAGCATGTCGTTGAGGTGGCTGTAAAAGCGGGCTTCGACGATCAGCACATGCGCCATTATGCGGCCTCCCCGGGGATCGAGCGTTCGCCGACGACCGACAGGCCATAGCCTTCGAGGCCGACGAGATTGTTGTGCGAGGGGGTGAGCAGTTCCATCGCATGGACGCCAAGGTCGGCGAGAATCTGGGCGCCGATACCATAGGTCCTGAGGTCCATGCCGCCGCTCGGCGGCGGTGTCGCTTCGGCCTCGGCCGACCCGGGCAGCGGGCGCATCAGGAGGACGATGACCCCCGATCCGGCTTCGCCGATCGCGTCCATCGAGCGTTGCAGGCGGCGCTTGCGTGCGCCGGGGCGGCCCATCAGATCGTCGAGCAGCGACACCGGATGCATGCGCACCAGCGTCACGCCGTCGGGATCGACGGCGCCCTTCTGGAGTACCATGTTGATGCTGCCGTCGATCTTGTTGCGATAGGATTTGAGCCGCCAGTCGCCGCCATAATCCGATTCGAACGGTTCGTCGGCGACGCATTCGACCAGCCGGTCGTTGCGGTGGCGATAGGCGATCAGGTCGGCGATCGTCCCGATCTTCAGCCCGTGGCGCCGCGCGAAGGGGATGAGGTCGTCGAGCCGCGCCATCGAGCCGTCGTCGTTCATGATCTCGCAGATCACGCCCGACGGGTTGAGCCCGGCGAGGCGCGCGATGTCGACCGACGCCTCGGTATGGCCGGCGCGGACGAGCACGCCGCCGTCGCGGGCGATCAGCGGAAAGACATGGCCGGGGGTGACGATATCGTCGCGGCCCTTGGCGCCGTCGATCGCGACCGAGACGGTGCGGGCGCGGTCGGCGGCCGAAATGCCGGTGGTGACGCCCTCGCGCGCCTCGATCGAGGTGGTGAACGCGGTTTCGTGGCGCGTGCCGTTGGCGCGGCTCATCAGCTCGAGCCCGAGCAGGTCGACGCGTGCCCTGGTCAGGGTCAGGCAGATCAGCCCGCGGCCGTGCGTCGCCATGAAATTAACCGCATCGGGGGTCGCCATCTGCGCCGGGATGACCAGATCGCCCTCATTCTCGCGATCCTCGTCGTCGACGAGGATGAACATGCGGCCGTTGCGCGCCTCGGCAATGATTTCCTCGGGACTGGCCATCGGCGACAGGTCGCTGCCGTTCGCGAGCCAGTTTTCGAGCTTGCGCAGCGTCTCGGCCGTCGGGTTCCAGCCGGGCGAATCGAGGTCGCGCAGGCTGTTGGCGTGCAGGCCGGCGGCGCGCGCAAGACCCGAACGGGACATGGTCCCGTCGTCGACGATGCCGCGAATGCGGTCGATGAGCTGTGTAGACATGCCGAGGGTGTCTCACACTGAAATGTGATTGTCAATCAAGCAATCACATTGGCCCTATCATTTCGGTCCGAACACCGCGCTATTGTCACGCGGCACTCCATCGGGCTTCGAGTCGATCAGGGCCAGCAATTGCCCGGTCCGGTCGTCGCGCTTGGCATAGTCGCGCGCCGACATGCCGGCGATATGGTCGGCCTTGTCGGCGTTGGCACCGTTTTTGACGAGCAGGCGGACCATCGCCGCATTTTTTGCCTGCACGGCAAGGATCAGCGCGGTTTCGCCGCGGCGGTTGACCTGGTCGACCGGCGCCTTGTCATCGAGCAATTCCTGCGCGCCATCGACATAATTGAGCAGCGCGGCGTGCATCAGCGGCGTCACCCCCTGCCGGTCGGCGATCGAAGGATCGGCGCCCTTGCTGATCAGGAAGCGCAGCCAGCTCGTATCGCGGCGTTTGGTGACGATCGCCAGCGCGGTCTCGCCGCGGTCGGGGTGGCGGGTGTTGACGAGCGTCGCGTCGTCCTTCAGCGCGTCGGTCGCCTTGGTGCCGTCGCGGTTCTCGACCGCCTGCAGGAACGCAAAGCCGCCGCGGAACTGCGCGAGCGCCGGCGACGCGGTAAACGCCCCGGCGCCGATGGCCACGGCGAGCAAGGGTGCGATGAAACGGAATTTCACGCGTCGGAACATATTCGGGCGACCCCTGGCGGTGTGCGCCGCGATGCGACGCAAAGGTTGATTTTCGGCGGCTAGCCGACCAAGGCTGGCCGCATGATGAATATCGCAATTATGGGACAAAAGCTTGTCCGTTCAAGCCTGCTGCTGTTCTTTACCGCGGCGCTTGCCGGATGCGGCGGTCCCGCCGCGTCGCCGCCCGCCGCGAAGCCGCCGCTCGAAGGGGCGCGGATCGGCGGCCCGTTCACGCTGACCGACCAGAATGGCAAGACGGTCAAGGACAGCGATTTCGCCGGAAAATATCGTCTCGTCTATTTCGGCTACAGCTTCTGCCCCGACATTTGCCCGGTCGATCTGCAAAAGCTGATGCGCGGCCTGTCGCAATTCGAAAAGGCCGATGCCGCGCGCGGCGCCAAGGTCGCGCCGCTCTTCATCACCGTCGATCCGGCGCGCGACACGCCCGAAGCGCTGAAGCCCTTCGTGGCACGCTATCACCCGCGCCTGCTCGGACTGACCGGCACGCCCGAACAGATCGCGGCAGTGGCAAAGGCCTATGTCGTCACCTATCACAAGGTCGAAGGATCGGCCCCCGACCGCTATCTGATGGCGCACAGCCAGCTGGCCTTCCTGATGGACCCCGACGGCAAGCCGCTGGCGCTCGTGCCGCTCGACGACCCGTCGACCGATCCCGACGAAGGCGCGCCCGACAAGGTCGCCGCCGAGCTGGCGAAGTGGGTCAAGTGACCATGGCGGGGGCGACATCGCAGCCCCCCTTCTGGGAAGCGCCGCTCGCCAGCCTCGACGCCGGCCAGTGGGAGGCGCTGTGCGACGGCTGCGGCAAATGCTGCCTGCACAAGCTGGAGGATGAAGACACCGGCCGCATCTATCCGACCAACGTCGCGTGCCGGCTGCTCGATCTCCAGACCGCGCGCTGCGGCGATTACAAGCATCGCCGCCGCCACGTCCCCGATTGCCTGACGCTGACCAAGGCCAAGGTCGACGGCATCGAATGGCTGCCGCAGACCTGCGCCTATCGCCTGCGCGCCGAAGGCGAGCCCTTGCCCGACTGGCATTATCTGGTTTGCGGCGACCGCGATGCCGTCCACCGCGCCGGCGAATCGATCGTCGGCTGGACGGTCAGCGAGGATATGGCCGGGCCGCTCGAGAATCATCTTGTCGAACGCGTCGTCTGATTTCCGGGCAGAGGGCCCGCACATCCTGGTCGGCGACGAAGCCTGGCCGGTGCGGCTTGTCCATCACGCGCAGTCGCGCCGTTACCGGCTGGTGTTCGACGCGCCGCGCGGCGAACTGCGCCTGACCCTGCCGCGCCGCGCCAACGCCGCGCGCGCGCTCAAATGGGCGAGCGAACAGCAGGAGTGGCTCGCCGAACAGGTCGGCAAGGCGGCGCTGCCGGTGCTTGTCGGGCCCGGTGCGGCGGTCCCCGTTTTCGGTGCCCTCCGCCGTATCGACTGGTCGGCAGCGGCGCCGCGCGCGGTGCGGCTGGACGATGAGGCGCTCATCCTCGGCGGGCCGCGCGAAACCGTCGGGCGGCGCGTCGAGCGCTGGCTGAAGGGCGAGGCGCTGGCGCTGATGGAGCGCGAAAGCCGCGAGATCGCCGCGCGCGCCGGACTGACAGTCGGCCGGGTCGGCGTGGGCGATCCGCGCAGCCGCTGGGGCAGTTGCACCGCGACCGGCGACCTGCGCTATAGCTGGCGGCTGGTGATGGCGCCCGCGCACGTGCGCCGCGCCACCGTGGCGCACGAAGTCGCGCATCTGCGGCACATGGACCATGGCCCCGACTTCCACGCGCTGGTCGACGAACTGCACGACGGCGATGTCGCCGCGGCGCGCGGCTGGCTGCGCCGCGAAGGGCGCGGGCTGCACCGCTACCGGTTTACGGCCTAGTTGCCGTCGGTCCGCGCCGGTTCGCGCGGGGGTGCCTTCACCACGGGTGGGACCACGACCTTCGGCTGTGCGGGCGCTTTCGTCTGCGGTGGGGCCTTGGGCGCAGCGCCGTTTTCGGGCGGCGGGCGCCGGCCTGTCTGCTCCTCGATCCACTGCTGGTTGAGCACCGGCCCGTCGTCCTGCGGCGGCGCCGCCGGCGGCGCATCGCCCTGCGGCGGGCGGCTGTCATAGGGCAGTTCGATCGGCATGCCATTCTCGTCGGTCAGCCCGCCGCCGCCTTCTTCGGGGGCGCCGAAATAGGCGTCATCCTCTTCCTCGAGCTGCCATTCGGGCAGCTTGACCTCGGTATCGAAGGCCTCGACCGGGCGCCGCGCGACCGCGACGCGCATGAAATCGGCAAAGGCCTTGGCCGGCGCACGGCCGCCCTGCAGCCCGCCGACGGGTTTCGCATCGTCGCGGCCCATCCAGACGCCGGTGGTGATGCCGCTCGAAAAACCGAGGAACCAGCCGTCCTTGTTGCTCGACGTCGTGCCGGTCTTGCCCGCGACGGGGCGGCCGATCTGCGCCGCCTTGCCGGTGCCGGTCGCAACCGCGGTCTGGAGGAGGTCGGTGATGCCCGCGGCGACCCAGTTGTCGACCAGGACCTGCCCGCGCTCCGCTGGACGCTGGTAGAGCAGACGGCCGTCGGCAGTGGTAACCTTGGTGATGCCATAGGGTTGCACCGACACGCCCTTGCGCGCCACCGCGGCGAAGGCGGCGGTCATGTCGATCGCGCGCACCTCGGCGCTGCCGAGCACCATCGACGGGTGGGTGTTGACCGGCGTCGTGATCCCGAAGCGGCGCGCCATGTTGGCGACTGCCGAAAAGCCGACCTCGTCGCCCAGTTTGGCGGCGACGGTATTGACCGAATAGGCGAAGGCGGTGCGCAGCGTCATCGCGCCCGAAAAGCGTCCCGACGAGTTGCGCGGCGACCAGCCGTTAATCGTCACCGGTTCGTCGACCACTTCGTCGTCGACCTTATAGCCCGATTCGAGCGCCGCCATATAGACGAACAATTTCCATGCCGACCCCGGCTGGCGCAGCGCCTGCGTCGCGCGGTTGTAGTTCGAGGTGACATAGTCGGTGCCGCCGATCATCGCGCGCACCGCGCCGTCGCGGTCGAGCGCAACCAGCGCGCCCTGCACGCCCTTCGGCACATTGGCCTGGATCGATGCGGTTGCCGCGCGCTGCATACCGAGGTCGATCGTCGTATAGACGTCGAGCGCCTCGCTGCCCTCGTCGATCAGCATGTCGAGCTGGGGCAGCGCCCAGTCGGTGAAATAGCGCGCGCTGTTCTGCCCCGTTTCCGCCGCCAGCTGGACGTTGGCAGGCTCGGCGCTATCCGCCTGTGCCTGCGTGATCACCCCGGCGTCGACCATGACGCTCAGCACGACCCCGGCGCGGCCCAGCGCCGCCTGCGCGTCGGCGGTCGGCGAATAGCGCGACGGCGCCTTGACCAGCCCCGCGACCACCGCCGCTTCCGAGAGCGACATTTCGGTCGCGCTATGCCCGAAGAAGCGCCGCGAGGCGGCGTCGATGCCATAGCTGCCGCCGCCGAAATAAACCTTGTTGAGATAGAGTTCGAGCAGCTCGTCCTTCGAGAATTTCCATTCGAGCGCCAGTGCGAGGACCATTTCGCGCATCTTGCGCGTCCAGGTGTAGCTGTTCGACAGAAAGATGTTGCGCGCCAGCTGCTGGGTGATCGTCGAGGCGCCCTGCAGGCGGCGGCCGCTGCCGCGATTCTTCACCGCGACCGCCGCTGCGCGTGCCATGCCGACGGGATCGACCCCGGGATGATAGCGGAAGCGCCGGTCCTCGACCGCGACCATCGCGTCCTGCATCACCTGCGGCGTCTCGCGCAGGGTCAGCCAGCGCCCGTAATTGGGCCCGAGCGACAGGAAGACGGTGCCGTCGGCGGCATGGATGCGGATCGTCTGGCCGGCGGGCGACTTCTTGAGTTCCTCGAAGCTCGGGATACGCTGCACCGCGATGCCGACCGCGACCGCGACCGCGACCGCGCCGACGAGCGCGAGGCCCAGTCCCCAGCGGATGAGCCGGCGCATCCACACGCGCCAGCGCGGCGGCTCGCCCTTCGGGGACGCGCCGCTGCCTTTGCCCGCAGATGATGATTTACCCGACGATGCCTGCTGTCGTTCGCGGCGCAAAGCGTTGTTTTCCTTCCCTCGCCGCGCCCTGTCTGCGGCCCTTGATCGTCAGCCCCCCGGCGAAGAGGTTCAGTCTTTGCCGGTGCTTGCGTCATCCTGCCCGCGGTCGGCGAAGTCAAGCGCCGCGCTGTTGATGCAATAGCGCAGCCCGGTCGGCCCGGGGCCGTCGGGGAAGACATGGCCGAGATGGCCTTCGCAGGTCGCGCAGCGCACTTCGGTGCGGACCATGCCGTGGCTGGTATCGCTGAGTTCCCTGACCGCCGCACCCTCGGCCGGCGCGGTATAGCTTGGCCAGCCCGAACCGCTGTCATATTTGGTGCGGCTGTCGAACAACGGCGCGCCGCAGCCGGCGCAGCGGTACATGCCGTCGCCCTTGTGGTCGGTATATTTGCCGGTGAAGGCGCGTTCGGTACCGCCCTCGCGCAGCACATGATGCGCCATCGGGTCGAGGGTCTTTTCGGTGTTCGGATCGGTCATGCGGAAAGCTCCTTTTCAGGCGTCCCGATCCCGGGAGCCATCGTTGCCGACAATATCGGACCGAAAGCGCCGGGCGGCAAGGGGAAGCCGCTCAAGCGCCCCGGATGCGCGTTGCGTGCGATACCCATTGCACGAGCCGCGGCAGCGAGGCTGCGAGCGAGATCACACCACCGGCAAAGCGGGGATTTTCACCCGCGCGCCAGACGATATTCGCGAGTGCGAAGGGCCGTGCCATGCGGTTTGCCAGCCGCCGCTGGAAAACGGGCGCGGCACCGGGGCCGCCGCGGCGCCATGCCGCCACCGCCGCGTCGGCGCTGGCGAAGGCAAGGCCCATGCCTTCCCCCGCAAGGCTGGGGATGACCCCCGCCTGATCGCCGAGGCGGAAGAGGCCGGGTTCGCCGGCCCTCGCGCGCCAGCCATAGGGGACATGGCCGATCGCATCGACATTGCGCATCCAGTCGGCGTGCGCCAGCCGCTCGCCGAGCGCCGGATGCGCGTCGCCGAGCGCACGGAGCAGCGCGGCGGGATCGCCTCGGGCATCGTCGAGCCGCGATTTATGCGCGGCGAGGCAAAGATTGCCGCTGCCGTCCTCCTGCCGCACCAGCCCGGCATAGCCGCGATCGAACAGATGAAGCTCGACCGCGTCGCCGACCAGCCGGTCGAGCGCGGGATGCGCGGGGAGCCGCAGGCGCAGGCCGATCACCGGGTCGCGGCGTTGCCATGCGGCGGGATCGCGCGGAAACCCCCGAAAGCCATGCTTGCCCGCGGCGAGGAACAGCGACGGCGCGGCGAGGCTGGCGCCGTCGCGCGTCTGCACCGCGCCGTCACCGATCGCGGTGGCATGGACGCCGCGTTCGAGGCCGGCGCCCGCGCGCTCGGCTGCCGCCTGCAGCGCGGTGTCGAGCCGGCGGCGCGAAACCCCGAGCGCGGGGGCGGGCAGCATCGTTTCGCTCCGGCGCGCGCCCGCGAACAGGCGCACCCGCGCGACCGGCTGGCCCCCGAGCGAAGCGGGGTCGATGTCGAGCCCTTCGAGCCGCGCGAGCGACTGCCAGCTCAGGAAGCCGCCGCACAGCGCATCGCCGGTCTCGCGCGACCGTTCGAGCAGCAGCGGCTTCGCGCCCGCGCGCGCCAATCCGATCGCCGCCGCCGACCCCGCGGGCCCGGCGCCGATCACGATCGCCTCGCTCACCGGATCCGCTCGACGCAGAGCCGGTAGGGAAAGCTGCGGAAGATCCGGCACGCGCCGGCGCTTTCGGGCAGCGCCGCCGCGAGCATCGCCTGCCATTCGGCGCGGCGGAAGCTGCGCCCGACCGAAAATTGCCCGTCGCGCCGCACGATCGGGTCGGCGAGCGCCAGCACCGCGAGCAGCGGAAAGCCCATGAAGGGCAGGCGCTGACGGTGGAGGTCATTGACCAGCCAGCCGCGCGCACTTTCGGCATCCATGAAGCGCAGGAACCCGGTGCGCTGATCCGGCGTCATATGGTGGGTGACGAGGCTCGATAGGATGATATCCCACCCCTGCCCCGCCAGATCGCGATAATCGCCGGTGATCAGGCGCGCCCGCCCGCCAAGCCGCGCCTCGGCGACGGGGGCGCTTTTGGAGTTGAGGTCGACCCCGGCAAGCTCGAGCGCGACGCCGCGCCGGTCGCCCCAGCGCGCGATGCGGGCGAGCATGTCCCCGGCCCCGAAGCCGACGTCGAGGATGCGCCACGGCCGGGCGCCGGTCCCGCGCGCCCGGACCCGCTCCAGAAAGCCCAGCGTCGGGCGCGGCGCCATGGTCAGCGCGTTGATCCGCGACAGGTCGGCAAGAACCCTGGCATAACGTTCGGGCGGCAGTTCGACCGCGTCCATTTCCTCCTCGCGTTCGATCGGCGTGCCAAGGCTCGCGAAGGGGTTCATGACGCGGCGAAACGGATCGCTTCGGCGGCGAGGCCGGGGCCGAAAGCGATCGCAATCCCCTGCCCCGTCGCGCCGCGCGCCATCATGTCGGCAAGGACGAAGAGGATCGTCGCCGACGACATATTGCCGAAGCGCGACAGCACCGAGCGGCTGTCGGCGAGCGCTTCGGGGTGAACCGCCAGCGCATGTTCGACCGCGTCGAGCACCGAACGGCCGCCGGCATGCACCGCGAGCAGCGGCGGCGGACCCGCGTCGCCGAACAGCAGTTGCTGCGCGCCGGGGGCGGCGAGCGCTTCGCGCAGCCGCCCCGGCACCTCGCCCGACAGGACCATTTCGAACCCCTTGTCGCCGATGTCCCAGCGGATGAGTTCCTCGCTGTCGGTCAGCGCAAGGCTGGCTCCCTCGCCGAGTGCAATTCCGCCCGGCGCGGCCGATACGATCCCCGCCGCGGCGCCGTCGCTGAATTGCAGCATCGCGAGCAGCGGTTCGGGCTGGTCGGCGAGGCTGAGGTGGAGCGTCGACAGTTCGACGCTGACGACGAGCACGACCGCCTCGCGGTCGGATCGCACGATATGGCGCGCGGTGCGCAGCGCGGTGATCCCGGCGTAACAGCCCATGAAGCCGATCAGCACGCGCTCGACGGTGGCGGACAGGCCGAGCCGCCGCGCGAGGATCTGGTCGATCCCCGGCGCGACGAAGCCGGTGCAGCTTGCGGTAACGAGATGGGTGATGCGCCCCGGATCGAAGGCGTCGCCCAGCGCGCCGACCGCCTGCATCGCAAGGTCGGGCGCGTGCTGCGCATAGGCCGCCATGCGCGCCGAGGTCGGCGGCAGGCCGGGAACGTCGTAAAAGCCGCCGGGCGCGACCGGCGAGCCGCCCGCCGGGGTCGGCGGCAGCACCGACCAGCGATGCTCGATCCCCGACCGCGCCGCCATCCGCGCGAAGAGCGCGCGCAGGCGCGTATCGGCGAGGCGCGGCGTCGCCCAGTCGATGAACGGCCGGTGGATGTCGTGATCCGGGACAGCGGTGGCGAGGGCGTTCAGCCGGACGGGCGGCGGGGAGCTGTTCATCGCGCGGGTGTGACCCAAAAGCAGGGGGCTGGCCAGCGAATTGGCGCCGTACCGGCTTTACGCAGGCTTAACCATGAAATGATAGGCGCAGGTCTGTGAAAATGCGCCTTTTCCTTTGCCTGGCCCTGTTCGCCCTGCCGTCCGCGGCGACGGCGCAGTGCCTGCTCTGCGCCCCCGACGCGACGAAGGGCACGGCATCGACTCGCCAGGCCGAAACGCCGCTGCGCATCGATGTCGAAACCCAGCTCGACATGGGCCGCGTCGCGGTCGGGGCGATGGGCGGTACGATCGAGGTCGATCCGGTATCGGGCGCGCGCCGCCTCGGCGGCGATGTCGTCGACCTCGGCGGCTTTTCGCTGACCGGCACCGTCACGGTGCGCGGCGCGCCGGGGGCAGAAGTGCGCGTCATCCTGCCCGCGACGATCGAGCTCGAAGGGGGCAATGGCCGCCGCGCCCGCGTCACCGGGCTCGCCACCGACCTTGCGGCGGCGCCGCGGCTCGGTCCCGACGGGCGCCTGCAATTCCGTTTCGGCGGCCGGCTGCAGATCGCCGCGCTCGACGACGGCGACTATCGCGGGCGGATTCCGGTGACGGTCGAATATCAATAGTGCGCCAGCCGGGCGTTGACTCGGCGCCATGCTTTCGCCGATATGGCCGCAACGGGCCGACGCGGACGCCCGTTCAGACGGTGCCCGTCCAAGTCCGCTCCATCCCGCCGCATCTGCGGCGCACGGAGCGTTTATGGCCACCGATCAATTTCCCGAATCTCGTCCATCGCAGCTCGGCCTCGCGGCGCTGTTCCTGAAATTCCTCCGCTTCGGCGCTCTCGCTTTCGGCGGGCCGGTCGCACAGATCGCGATGATCCGGCAGGCGCTGGTCGAGGAGGAGCGCTGGATCGACCCGGCGCGCTTCAACCGCTTGCTCGCGGTGCTGCAAGTCCTGCCCGGACCCGAAGCCCATGAACTCTGCGTGCATCTCGGCATGGTGGCGCGGGGCCGGATCGGCGGTCTGCTCGCGGGGCTGGGCTTCATGCTCCCCGGCCTCGTACTGATGCTGCTGGCGGGGTGGCTCTATACGACATGGGTCGCGGACCACGCGGGGCTATCGGGCGTGCTGCTGGGGGTGCAGGTCGCCGTGCTGGCGATCATCCTGCGCGCCGTCGTGCGGATCGGCCAGCATATCGTCGAGGACTGGCTGCTCGCAGTAATCGCAGCCGCCTGCCTGCTCGCGACGCTGGCCGGGGTGCCGTTCTGGATCCCGCTCGTCGCCGGCGGGCTGGTCTATGCCGGCTCGCATCGGCCGATGCTGGCAGCGATAACCCTGGCTGCGGCGGTCGCGGTCGCCGTCGCCGCGCGCCTGATCGCCATGCCCGGCGCAGACGCCGCGATCGAGACGGGAGCGCCGGTGACGCTCGCGGCGCTGTTCGTTGCCGGTCTGAAGGGCGGACTGCTGACCTTCGGCGGCGCCTATACGGCGATTCCCTATGTTCGCGCCGACACGGTGGGGCGCGGCTGGATCGGCGATGCGACCTTTCTCGACGGGATCGCGCTGGCCGGTGTGCTGCCGGCGCCGCTCGTCATCTTCGCGACCTTCGTCGGTTATGTGGCCGGCGGGGTCGGCGGCGCGCTCGCGATCACCGCGGGGATGTTCCTGCCCGCCTTCGCCTTTTCGCTGATCCTGTTCGAGCGGCTGGAGGCGGTGGTCGAAAATCCGGCCCTCCACCGGATATTGGCGGGCGTCGCGGCGGCGGTCGTCGGGATCATCGCCGCGACCTTCTTCCAGCTCGGCGCGGCGACCGACGCACGCGTCCCCGACACGCTCCTTGCCGTGATACTCTTCGCTCTGGCGCTGGCGGCGGTCTGGCGTTTGAAAGGCGCGTGGGTCACCCCGGCGGTCGTCGCGGGCGGGGCCGTTGCGGGCTGGCTGCTCCTGTAGACGTCTATTCCCGCGATCCGAACAGCGCCGTCCCGACACGGACATGCGTCGCGCCGAGCATCACCGCGGTTTCGTAATCGCCGCTCATCCCCATCGAGCGCAGCGGCAGGCCATGGCGCTCGGCGAGTTCGTCGAGCAGCGCGAAATAGGGCGCGGGTTCGAGTTCGGCGGGCGGGATCGCCATCAGCCCTTCGATCTTCAGCCCGGCTTCTGTTGCCTCCGCCAGCAACCCCGGAAGATCGGCGACCGCGCAGCCGCCCTTCTGCTCCTCGTCGCCGATATTGACCTGGACGAACAATAGCGGCTGCCGGCCGGCCCTGGCGCAGGCCTTGCCGAGCGCCTGCACGAGCGACGAGCGGTCGACCGAATGGATCGCATCGAACAGCAGCGCCGCTTCCTCGGCCTTGTTCGACTGAAGCTGGCCGATCAGGTGGAGCGCGATGCCGGGCGTTTCGCGCTGCAGCGCGGGCCATTTCGCCGCGGCTTCCTGCACCCGGTTCTCGCCGAAGTGGCGCTGCCCGGCGGCGATCAGCGGGCGGATCGCGTCCGCGTCGTGGGTCTTGGACACGGCGATCAAGGTGACGTCGCCTGCGCGCCGCTGCGCGCGGCTTGCCGCGCCCGCGATGGCCGCCTCGACACCGGCCAGCCTGTCTGCCGCTTCGTTCATAAATCATCCTGCCTCGGCGGCGCGTTGCGTGCGCCCGCGACGCGCCTATAGAAAGCGCGATGACCGGGCGCCACCCCCTGCCGAGCCAATGGCTGTTCAGCGACGAACGGATCGCGGAGGATATAGCGGCGCTGGCGGCGCGGTTGCCGCCCGGCAGCGGCATCGTGCTGCGCCACGACAGTCTCGCGAAGGGTGAGCGCTGGCGCCTCACGCGGCGGCTGATCCGGATCGCGCGGGCGCGGCGGCTGGTGCTGCTGCTCGCCGGATCGCCTGCCGAAGCGCGGCGCTGGGGCATGGACGGCGTCCACCTGCGCCAGCACTTGGCCCGCGACGCAGCGCGCGCGCGCCGGCTCGGCCTGATCCTCACCATGCCGGTTCACGACGCGCGCGAGGCGCGCCGCGCCCGCCGCGCCGGGGCCGAGGTGGTCTTCATCTCGCCGCTCCACCCGACACGCTCGCATCCGGGTGCCCCCGCGCTCGGCGTGGCGGCGTGGCTGCGGCTCGCGCGGCTGACGGGCGCCCGGCCGGTTGCGTTGGGCGGCATGACCCCGGCACGCGCGCGCAAGCTCAAACGCGCAGGCGGGATACCGGGCTGGGCCGCGATCGATGCATGGGTGGAAAAGGCGGCGAAGCGCCGGGTTTAGAAGCGGAACGCGGTTCCGACGTAGACCGCCTGGCTGTCGCGCCGCGAATCGGTCAGCGGCTCGACGCGGTCGTCGCTGCGATAGCGAACGCCGGCGGTGACATCGATATTCTTGGTCAGGCGATAGCTGCTGACGACATCGACCGTCTGGTCGTTGCCCGGCGCGGTGAGGCGGTCGGTCGCGCCGGCGGGATCGCTCGGCCGCGTCAGCATCTTCGTCGCGAAGCGCGACTTCTTCTCGGCCTGTTCGGGCGCGCGTGCGACCGGCAGGTTCCTGAGGTCGGTGCCGCGCGGGAGCTGCGGCGTGACGAATTTCTCGAACCCGACCGAAGCGCCGAGGTTATAGGCGACCGGCGCGATCGCGACCGGGGTGGTGCGGCCGCTGGCGATGGCGGCGGTGCGCGCCGCGCTCGAGCTGTCGTCGCGCGAGCGAATCACGACGGTGATCGCGCGGTTCTTGCGGCTGTCGTCGGTGATCGCGGGGGTGAAGATGAAGCTGCGGCGCGCTTCCGCCGACATCTTGGAATAACGCGCGATCAGGCGCGGGTCGCCCGAAGCGGGCGTGAACTGGCCGAGCAATGTTTCGGAAAGGGCGGTGTCACGGATGCGGTCGGCACGCGTCATCGCCGCCAGTGCCGGCGGCAACGCAAGCGAAATCGCCGCCGCAGCGACGAGACCGGCTTTCCAAAAATGTCGCGGTTTCCGCGCCATTGCTCTGCGACTCCATCCCCAATCGAGTCGGAGATAGGACGAGTCCGGCGATATTGCCAGTGATTCCACACCGATTAATCGCACCAGGCCAGCTTTTCACCGAGTTGTTGCGCGATGATCACAGTTTCGCGCCCGCATGAGCGGTGCATGAATGGCCGCGAGCGCAAAATTGCCGCGCTTGCCGGACGGCGGCAAGGGCGATAGAGACGCTGGAAATTCCCGTATGCGCGGCCGGATTTTCTTCTGCCCGGCGGCGCCCAAGATAAGGTATTTCGGCATGTTCAAGCTTTCGGTTCTTGCCACGTCCGGTCGCGGTCCGGCCACGCTCGCGCTGCTCGGCGTCGCGGCGCTCGGCCTTGCGGGCTGCGGCGGCGGCAAGGAACGGCCGCGAGCCGATCTGGCCGCGAGCCAGGTGACGACGATCGGCGTCAACGCCTATCTGTGGCGCGCCTCGCTCGATGCCCTGTCGTTCATGCCCCTGCTTTCGTCCGATTCGTCGGGCGGCGTCATCATCACCGACTGGTACGCCAATCCCCAGAATCCGGGCGAGCGGTTGAAGGTGACGGTGTCGATCCTCGATCGCGACCTGCGCGCCGATGCACTGCGCGTCGCCGCGTCGCGTCAGGTGTCGCAGGGCGGCGTATGGGTCGATGCGCCGGTGCAGGCGGCAACGGTGCAGAAGCTCGAGGAAATCATCCTCACCCGCGCCCGCGACCTGCGCCGCGGCGCCATCGAAGGCTGATCGAGAGGCGCGGATCGCGCCAGACTAGACAAAACGGGGTAGCAGAAAAATGACCCGCGAAACGCGCTTTGGCGCTTTGGCTGCCGATGCCCGCTGGCAGGCGGCATGGGACGCCGCAAACAGCTTTGCGACCAATGAATCGGGCGACAAGCCGAAGGCCTATATCCTCGAGATGTTCCCTTATCCGTCGGGGCGCATCCATATGGGCCATGTCCGCAACTATGCGATGGGCGATGTGCTGGCGCGCTTCAAGCGCATGACCGGGCACGACGTCCTCCACCCGATGGGCTGGGACGCGTTCGGCATGCCCGCCGAAAATGCGGCGATGGAAAAGGGCGTCCACCCCGGCGGCTGGACGCGCGACAATATCGCCGCGATGCGCGGCCAGTTGAAACGCCTCGGCCTCGCGATCGACTGGAGCCGCGAGCTCGCGACGTGCGAACCCGATTATTACGGGCAGGAGCAGGCGCTGTTCCTCGACCTGTTCGCGGCGGGGCTGGTCACGCGCAAGGAAAGCTACGTCAACTGGGACCCGGTCGACATGACCGTGCTCGCCAACGAGCAGGTGATCGACGGCCGCGGCTGGCGCTCGGGCGCGCTGGTCGAGAAGAAGAAATTGTCGCAGTGGTTTTTGAAGATCACCGATTTCGCCGACGAACTGCTCGAAGGGCTGGGCGGCCTCGATAGCTGGCCCGACAAGGTCCGCCTGATGCAGGAAAACTGGATCGGCAAATCGCAGGGGCTGGAATTCTCGTTCAGGCTGGCCGGCGGCGCGGTCGGCTTCGACGTTTTCACGACGCGCCCCGACACGCTCTATGGCGCGAGCTTCGCGGCGATCTCGCCCGACCATCCGCTCGCCGAAAAACTCGCGAAGGATTCGCCCGAGCTGACGGCGTTCATCGAGGAATGCCGGCGTCAGGGCACCGCGGCCGAACAGATCGACACCGCCGAGAAGCTGGGTTTCGACACCGGCATATCGGTCGAGCACCCGCTCGATCCCAACTGGCACCTGCCCGTGTGGGTCGTCAATTATGTGCTGATGGATTATGGCACCGGCGCGATCTTCGGCTGCCCGGCGCACGACCAGCGCGACCTCGATTTCTCGCGCAAATACGGCCTGCCCGTCCACCGCGTGATCGCCGACGGCGACGAGACGGGGCAGGTTTTCCACGGCGACGAGGCCTATGTCGGCCCCGGCAAGCTGGTGAACAGCCATTTCCTCGACGGGATGACGATCGACGCGGCGAAGGCCGCCGTCATCGCGCGCGCCGAGCATGAGGGCTGGGGCAAGGGCACGACGGTGTGGCGCCTCCGCGACTGGGGCGTCTCGCGCCAGCGCTATTGGGGCACGCCGATCCCCTTCATCCATTGCGACGCGTGCGGCCTGCAGCCGGTTCCGAAGGACCAGCTCCCCGTCGTGTTGCCCGAGGATGCCGATTTTTCGGTCCCCGGCAACCCGCTCGACCGCCATCCGACCTGGAAGCATGCCCGATGCCCGTCGTGCGGCGGCGAGGCGGTGCGCGAGACCGACACGCTCGACACTTTCGTCGATTCGAGCTGGTATTTCCTGCGCTTCGCGTCGGCGCCGGCAGACAAGCCGTTCGATCCCGAGGTGATCCGCCGCTGGCTGCCCGTCGACCAGTATATCGGCGGCATCGAACATGCGATCCTCCACCTGCTCTATGCGCGCTTCTGGACGCGCGCGCTGAACAAGCTGGGGATGATCGACATCAAGGAACCGTTCGCCAGCCTGTTCACGCAGGGCATGGTGACGCACGAAACCTACAGCCGCGCGCAGGGCGAAGGCCTGCCGCCGCTGTTCTTCACCCCCGACGAGATCGCCCGCACCGCCGATGGCGCGACGCTCGAAGCCGATGGCGCGCCGGTCGATGTCGGCCGGGTGATCAAGATGTCGAAGTCGAAGAAGAATGTCGTCGATCCCGACGCCATCCTCGACCAATATGGCGCCGACGCGGTGCGCTGGTTCATGCTCTCCGACAGCCCGCCCGAGCGCGACCTGCCGTGGAGCGAGGCGGGCATCGAGGGTGCGTGGCGCTTCGTCCAGCGGCTGTGGCGGCTGTTCGGCGATACCGAAAATAGCGGCGACGGCGGCGAGGATATGAACCTCGCGCGCAAGCTGCACCAGACGATCGCGGGCGTCGCCGCCGATGTCGAGGCGCTGGGCTTCAACAAGGCGGTCGCCAAGATCCATGCGCTCGCGAACGAGATCGAAAAGGCGAAGCCGTCGGCGACCCGCGCCGAGGCGTGCCGGACGCTGATCCTGCTCGTCGCGCCGATGATGCCGCACCTTGCCGAAGAGGCATGGGCGGCGCTGCCCGCCGGCCAGCGGACGACGGCGATGATCGCCGATGCGGCGTGGCCCGCCGCCGATCCGGCACTGCTCGTCGATGACGAGGTGACAATCGCCATCCAGATGGCGGGTAAGCTGCGCGATACGATGACGCTCGCCAAAGGCCTCGACAAGGATGCGGTGGAAGCCGCGGCGCTCGCGCGCCCGCGCATCGTCGAACTGCTCGCGGGCGCGACACCGAAGAAGGTGATTGTGGTCCCCGACCGTTTGGTCAATATCGTACCGTAAGATGGGTCTGAACGGATCTTTCCTTCCCCGTTCGCATCGAGCGAAGTCGAGATGCCCATCGGGCGTGCACGCCTTCGGGGTGTCTCGACTTCGCTCGACACGAACGGATATCTAGGTCACATCTAAGCTATGCGCAGCCTTCTGATCTCCGCCCTCGTGGCCGCCTCGCTGACCATCGGCGGCTGCGGCCTGCGTCCGCTCTACGCGAACGGCAGCAAGGGGGCGGTGGCGACGGTGCTCGCCGATATCGACGTCGCGCCGATCGAGGGACATTCGGGCTGGCTCGTCCGCAACGCGCTACGCGACCGTTTCGTCGCGACCGAGGGCGGGCGCGGGCAGGGCAAACGGCTGCGGCTCGACGTCCGGCTCGAGGATTCGATCACCGGCTTCGGCGTCCGCGCCGACGATGCGGTGACGCGCGAACGCCGCACCTTGCGCGCGCGCTATCAGCTCGTCGATGCGGCGAGCGGCGAAGTGCTGCTCGATGCGACCGCCGCCGCCGACGCGGGGATCGACGTCGTCGGCAGCGAATATGCGACGATCGCCGCCGAAAGCTCGGCGCTCGAACGGCTCGCCTCGGGGGTTGCCGACCAGATCGTCGCGCGGCTCGCGGTGTTTGCCGACCGCGGCGGCGCCGCCCCGGCTGCGGCGCCTGCGACGACGCCGCCATCGCCCTAGCTGGCGATGAAAACCGTCAAACCCGCCGAACTCGAACGCCTTTCGCGCCTCGATCCCGCGGTGCGCTTCACGTTGCTGACCGGTCCCGACGAGGCGACGATGGCGGCCGTTGCCGGGCATCTGATCGGTCTCGCGGGCAAGGATGCCGAACGGCTTGATCTGACGGGCGCCCAGCTTTCGCAGGACCCGTCGCTGCTCGCCGCCGAAGCCGCGTCGATGTCGCTGTTTTCACCCGCGCGGGTGATCCGGCTCGAAATCTCCGGCAGCGGCGACGACAGCGTCGCGGCGGTCGAGGCTTTGCTCGCCGCCGACAATGCGATCAACCCGGTGGTCGCGACCGGCGCGTCGGTCACCGCCAAGTCGAAACTGGTCAAGCTGGTCGAGGCGTCGGACAGCGCCGTCGCCGCCATCTGTTACCAGCCCGACCGCCGCGCGCTGGTCGGCATCGCGATGGGCGCCGCCGAGGAACAGGGGCTGCGCATCGCCAATTCGGAAGCGCAATTGCTCGTCGACCTGGTGTCGGGCGATCAGGCGCTGATGCGGCGCGAGATCGAGAAGATCGCGCTCTATCTCGACGCGGGGCGCGACCGGCAGCGACAGGTGACCGCCGCCGACATCGCCGCGCTGGGCGCCGCGACGCACGAAGAGGATGTCAGCGAGTGCATCAATGTCGCGCTCGGCGGCAAGGTGCGCGAGCTGCCCGTCATGCTGGCGACCGCCGCGGCGGTCGGCGTCGCCGAAATCCGCATCATCCGCGCGCTGGCGATCCGCGCGATGCAACTCGCCCGCCTGAGGGCGGAGGTCGATGCCGGTGCGCATCCCGCGACGGTCGTGGCCGCCAAGAGCAGCGGCGTCTTCTGGAAGGAACGCGACGCGGTGACGGCGCAGCTCCATATCTGGGATTCGGTGCGCGTCGCGCGATTGATGAGCCGGCTGCTCGATTGCGAACGCGCGCTCAAGGCTTCGGGGACCGCGGGCGCGGTGCTGTTCCGCAAGCTGATGACCGACATCGCGCACCAGGCGGCGCGCGCTCGCTAGCCCGCTGCGACGGCTTCGGCTGCTGCCTTGCGCGGTTTCGGCGCGTCGGGCGGGACGAAGGTCCAGATCGTATCGCCCGCCTCGACGCCGGGTCGGTGCCCGGCCGAGAAGATCATGAGGTCGCCCGACGGCTTGACGACCGCGAGGCTGTCGCCGCCCGACGCCTTCATCCGCTGCGCATAATCGGCGTAAGTGAACACCTCGGTGATCCGGGTGCGGCTGAACGTCCAGCCTGCCTGCAACCGGTCGAGCTGTTCCTCGATCGGCGTTCCCGCCAGCGTGAAGACGCGGCCGCGCCGGACATGGCCGGCGCGCGATTCGCCGACGGTTCGGCTGACGCGGTCGTGGCCGATTTCCGCCGCCAGCTCGCTGCAGATCAGCGCATTATAGGCGTCGTTGTCGGTCGCCGCGATCAGTTGCTGATATTCGCCGAGGTCGAGATGATCCTCGCGCACCTCGTCCAATATGTCGCCATGATAGACGGGCAGGTCGGCGCGCCGGGCGCGGCGGAGCGCGAGCTGGCTGGGATCGGCGACGAGGACCTTGCGATCCTGCCCCTTGATGAATTCGGCGAAGGCGATCGTCCAGCTATTGGCACCGACGAGCAGCACGCCGTCGCCCTTGCCGCGATCGAGCCCCAGCCAGCGCGCAAAGGGTGCGGCGGTGAAACCGTGCGCGAAGATCGTCGCGATGACGACCGCGAAGGACAGCGGCACCAGCGCCTCGGCCCCGGGCACGCCATAGTCGGACAGGCGCAGCGCGAAGAGCCCGGTGACCGCCGCCGCGACGATACCGCGCGGCGCGATCCACGCGACGAACAGCCGCTCCTTGAACGGGATGCGGGTAAAGAGAAGCGCGGTCATGATCGTCAGCGGCCGGACGACGAACAGCAGCAGGATGAGGAAGAGCAGGAAGCGGAACTGGAAATTCTGTACCACGCTCCAGTCGAGCGTCGCCGACAGGATGATGAAGACGCCCGAGACGAGGAGGACGGTGAGGTCCTCCTTGAAGCGCATCAGCATATGGCTCGAATAGGTTTCGCGGTTCGCCATCACGACCCCCATCACAGTGACGGTGATCAGGCCGGTTTCGTGCATGATGAGGTCGGAGAGCACGAACACCGCGATCACCGTCGTCAGCAGCACCGGCGCCTTCAGATATTCGGGCACCCAGCCGCGCGGGAAGGCAAAGGTCAGCGCGAAGCCGGCGGCGCTGCCGATGATCACCGCGAGCAGGCTCGCCGCGACGACATCGGTGGCGATGCCGATGGTGTTCGCCTCTGCCCCGCCATGGGTGATATAGGCGAAGATGCCGACCGCGAGCAGCGCGCCGATCGGGTCGTTCACGATCGCTTCCCATTTCAGCATATGCTTGACGCGCGGCGTGATGTTCAGCGAGCGGAGCATCGGGATGATCACCGTCGGTCCCGTCACCACCATGATGCCGCCGAACAGCGCCGCGAGCTCGAACGGCAGCCCGGCGCCATAATAAGCGGCGGCGGTGCCGAGCGCCCAGCCGACGGGCACGCCGACGACAACGAGCATGAAGACCGCGATCCCCGCGTGGCGCAGCTCGCGGAACTTGAGGCTGAGCCCGCCCTCGAACAGGATGACCGCGACCGCGAGCTTGATGATCGGTTCGCGCAAGGCGCCGAAATCGCGTTCGGGATCGATCAGGCCGAGCACCGGCCCGGCGAGGATGCCGGCGACGAGCATCAGCGCGATCGCCGGCTTGCCGGTGCGCCAGGCAGCCCATTGGGCGCCGATGCCGATGACGCCGATCAGGGCGATTTTGACGAGCAGGGAGTCGATCGCGAACATGCGATCAGCCTATGCCATGCTCCGGGAAAGGTTCCGGAAAAACTTTTACGAAAAAGAAACCGCCCGCGCCTCCGGTGGGAGGGCGGGCGGCTTTTTTAGCTCGGTAACGCGATCAGAACTTGCCGCGCAGCGTCACGCCATAGGTCCGCGGTTCGGCGAGGAACTGCGAGAAGATCTGGCGGCCGCCCGGATATTGCGGGTCGGCGAAAGCGGCGGTCGTCGAGGTCGCGCCTTCCTGGAACGGCGAGTTGAAAGCAACCTGGGCGTATTTCTTGTTGAACATATTCTGCGCCCAGAGTTCGACGCCCCATTTCTCGTCGGGACCGCGAAGCCCGACGCGGGCGTTGAAGATCGCATAACCGTCCTGCGCCTTCTGCGGGAACAGGTCGGACCCGGTGTTGTAATCGCTGGTCATGCGGCCATCGATATAGACGAGCCCGGTCAGCCCGCTGCCGCCCAGTTCGGGGGTCCAGGTGATGCTGCCGGTCGCGACCAGTTCGGGCGCGTTCGACAGATTGTTGCCCGGCAGCAGGCGCAGCGCCTGATCGAGCGGGGCGCCCGACTTGTTGCCCACCAGATTGCTGCGATATTTGGTGTTCGCATAGGTGAGGCCCGCGGTCATGCGGAAGCTGCGCGCCGGGACCAACGAAGCTTCGAGTTCGAAACCTTCGGTGCGCACGCCCCAGCTCACGTCGTCGGGATTGCAGGCACCGCTCGCCGTGGCGCCGGGATTGTAGTTCGGCGCGCCGGGGAACTTGCTCTGGTCGCGGTCGCCGCCGTTCAGGTCGGCCGAACAGCCATTGACCGTCTGGACGATGAAGACGCTGCCGTTGAACGTGTTGAGCTGGAAATTCTTGAAGTCCGAGCGGAACAACGTCAGCCCGACGCCGAACGGCCCCGTCGAATATTTGGCGCCGACTTCATAGCTGTTCACCAGTTCGGGATCGAACTGGAGATTGCCGACCAACGCCTGTGCGCCACCGACTGCGGCGAAGCTGGAGCTCGGGTTGGCGCCGAGGATCACCGGGTTTTTCAGCGCCGAGCGATCAAGGTTGAAACCGCCCGCCTTGTAGCCGCGCGAGAAGCTGGCGTAGAGCATCAGGTCGTCGACCGGCTTGTACGACAGGATCGCGGTCCCGGTCCATTCATCCTCGCTGCGCTTGTCGTTGATCGACACGCCGTCGAGTTCGGAGGTCGAGTTGCCCTGACAGCTCAGGCCCAAAATGCCCGCGGCGGTGGCGGCCAGCGGCGTGCCGAGCAGCGGTTCGAACAGCGCCTGGTTGGCGACGCAGGCGGTGTTGTCGTTGGTGAAGCTCGCGTTGAATTTCTTGCGGTCGTTCGTGTAGCGGACGCCGAACGTGAAATCGAGCTTGTCGGTGATGTGGAAGATATTGTGGGTGAACAGCGCCCAGTTGCGGTCGTTCTGGCGATAGACGTCGTTGATGCTGCCCTTGTCCGAAATCGACGCCAGATTGTTGACGCCGGCGAGGATGAGCGACCCGACTCCCGGCGGCAGCGGCAGCAGATCGTTGGTCAGCGCGAACTGGCCCGCAGGGCTGATACAATTGGCCGACGTCGGGTCATAGAGCGGCACCAGCGTCGAGCCGGTGACGAGGCGGCATGACGCGAACTTGCCATATTCGCTGCCGAAACGCAGGTTGTCGCGCACCGTCAGCTTTTCATTGGCGTAGAAACCGCCGACGAGCCAGTCGAGCTTGCCGTCGAACGCCTCGCCCTGCAGGCGCAGTTCCTGCGTGAAGGTGTGGAACTGGCGATAGGCGTCCTTGCTGTCCGCGCGATAGAGGATGTCGACCGCGCCATAGTCGAGGTCGCCCGCCTGCCCCGAGCGATATTCGCGGTAGCCGGTGATCGAGGTCAGCGTCGCGCCGCCGAGATCCCAGTCGATCTGGCCCGAAAAGCCGTAATCCTTGGTCTTGCCGGCGAAGCTGCGGCCGGGGCTGACCGAGATGTTGCGGCTGTAACCCTGATTGAACGCACCCGCCGGCTGGCCGAGGTCGATCAGCACCTGCGTGATATTGTTCGTCATGTCGGTGGCCGGGACGCCGGGGTTGTTGAGGTTGCCGATATAGGGATTGACGCTGTTGTCGATATAGGTCGCGGCGCAGCATTTCTCGTCGCGATAGGTATAGTCGGCGATCAGCCGGATCGACAGCGCGTCGGTCGGTTCGAACAGCAACTGGCCGCGCAGGAAGTAGCGATCGCGGTCGTTGACGTCGGTGTTGTTCGTCGTGTCCTTGTAGAAGCCGTCGCGCTTTACCCAGACGCCGTCGAGGCGCGCAGCGATCGTGTCGGTGATCGGGCCGGTGACGCTGCCGCCGAGGCGCCAATAGTCGTAATTGCCATAGGTCACTTCGCCCGTGGCGCCGAATTCGAAGCTCGGTTTTTTCGAATAGATGCTGATCAGGCCGGCCGACGAGTTGCGGCCGCCGAGCGTGCCCTGCGGGCCGCGCTGGACCTCGACGCGGTCGATCTCGCCGAGTTCGTTGAGCCCGATGCCCGAACGCGAGCGATAGACGCCGTCGATGAAGACGGGGACCGAGCTTTCGAGGCCGGGATTGTCGCCGACGGTGCCGATACCGCGGATACGCGCCGAGCCATTGGCTTCGCTGCCGGTCGAGGAGACGAGCAGCGACGGCGCGACCTGGTTCAATTGGCGGATGTCGTTGGCGCCGCTGTTCTGCAGCGTCTCGGCGCTGACCGCCGAAATCGCGACGGGCACGTCGGACAGGAGCTGCGAACGGCCCTGTGCGGTGACGACGATCGGCGCGTCGCCGCTGTCGTCGGTGGCTTCGTCCTGCGGTGCGGCATCCTGCGCGAAAGCGGGGACGGCGGTCGCGGCGATGGCAATCGAAAGCCCGAGCGCGCTGCTCCGCAGCAATCGGGCAGCAAGAAGGGAAGATGATTTCATGGTGGGCACTCCTCTCAACATTTAATTATTTTTGTTGGAGGGCGATCTTAACCGAAGACCGATGCCGATCCAGCGCAACCCCACGCTTTTACGTCATTTTTTGACCGGTGATGCTTTTTGGTCACAGGCGGCGGCAGCTCTGCCGGGCGAGTTTTGCGGCTCAGGCGCCGACTGCGATACGGCTTGCCGTAGCGTCATCGCCCGGCCGGCCGCGGCAGGGAAAGGCGAGCAGCCGGCCCTGCGCGACGAGCATCGCGCGGTACCCGCCGGAAAAATTTCCGGCGATGGCGGGGTCTTCGACATCGAGCCCGCCGGTCAGGCTGCCGAAGGCGGGCAGGATCAGCCGCTGCGCATCGCCGGCGAAGCAGGCGCGGGCGACGCCGCGCCCGCGAATCGTCAGCCGCACCTTGGGGTGGAAATGGCCGCTGATTTCGGGCCGCGTTTCGGCAGGATCGCACTGGTGGCGCAGGACGATGCCGTCGATCGCCAGCTCGTCGGCGACCTCGCCGCCCCACGCGCCGCCCGAAAGCCCGTCGTGATTGCCCGCGATCCACAGCAGCTTTGTCGCCGCCGCCTGGCCGTGCAGCCGCCCCGCGACCGCCGGTACGATCCGGCTTGCGGCGTCGCGGTCGTGAAAGCTGTCGCCGAGGCACCAGATTGCGCGCGCACCGGTCTCGGCCGCGAGCCGCGCCAGCCGGTCGAGCGTGTCGTGGCTGTCATAGGGCGGCAGCGGCTGGCCGTGCGCCGCGTACCAGCTCGCCTTTTCGAGATGCAGGTCGGCGACGATCAGCGCGCCGTGGCGCGGCCAGAACAGCGCGCGATCGGCGAAAGCGACGAACTGGTGGCCGGCAAAATCGAGGACGGGCGGCGGCGGCATGGCGCCGCTATGGCAAGCTCACCGGCTCGCCACAAGCGTCCTCGTCGGGGTGGTCGCGGCAAAGCGCTGCCGCGTTTCGCGGTCGGCCCGGCTCGGCAGGTCGAAGACGACGCGCTTGTTCGGGAAATCGATCTCGACCCGGTCGAACAAGGCCAGGCTGTCCATGCCGAGCAGGAGCGCCGGCCGGTTTTCGATGTTCAGCGCGCGAAACGCCTGTGAATCGGCGAAACTGACCGGCAGGTCGCTCACCTCGGCGCCGTTGATCGTGATCCGCTTGATCGCCGTCCGCATCGCCGGAACCGCCTCGCCCGATACCGCATTGAGCACGGTCGGGAAAAAGGGCACGCGGTTCTGGCGCCGCGCGGCGACCAGCCGCTGGAGCGCAAGATTGCCGACGCTGGTCTGCGCCCCCGTGTCGACGATCACGTCGACGCGCTTGCCGTCGATCCGCGCATCCGACAGGATCAGCCGCCCCGCCATGTTGCGCGCAGTGACGACGATCGCGTCGTCGTCGTGGATGATCGGCTTCGCGCGCGGCCGCGAATCGAGAATCTCCATCGTCTCGGCACGAAAGTCGATCAGCACGCGGCGCTTCTCGAGCATGTCGACCCCGATCAGCCCCGCGGCGCCGATATGCCGCCCGGAGAAGGCGGGCGCCTCGAACGGCGACAGGCTGAGGTCGGTCATCTGCAGCGCCGCGACGCGGTAGCTTTGCACGATCGCCGAGCTGCCGATCGTCGCGAGGCGCAGCTTCGCGCCCTCGGCGAGGCCGAGGCGGTCGGCGAGTTCGCGGGCGATCACCGTCCGTTCGGCGCCGGTATCGACCAGAAAGGAAAAGGGCCCCTGTCCGCCGACCATCACCGGCACCGCCATCCGCCGCGTCGCGTCGAGGTCGAAAGGCTGGATGAACGGCACGACCTCGCCCGTCGTGGCGGGGTTCGCAACCATGTCGGCAGGGTGCGGCACCGGGGCCGACGCAGACGCCGGCGGGGCGGCGGTGGGCTGGGTCGAACCCAGCAACAGCGGCGTGGCGAGCAGCAGGGCCCAAAACGGCGAACGCACGGCAACACGGGTCATGGCGGCATCCTCTGTATTTTGCGCCAATCTACGCCTCCCGGGGGTTTGCGGCAAGCGATTGCAGAGAGGGTGCGAGGGGCCGGTTGCGGCAGCTAACGGCCGGGAGTGGACGTAAGTCGTTTGGAATTCCTCAATTGTGTCATTCCCGCGAAAGCGGGAACCCAGGGCGGGTTTACACTACTCTGGGTCCCCGCTTTCGCGGGGATGACAAAAGTTGGAAACGTCCGCTTCCCACCCCGAAGCCGTCACTCGGGCATTCCGGGGCCGGCCACGCGGAGCCGAAACAAAAAGGGCGGCCCGAGGCCGCCCTTTCCGTTTTGCTTGTGCCGCCGTCAATCCTGATGCGGCTGCAGGTTCACCGCGGCGAACTTGCCGCGATCGTCGACCTCGATGTCGAAGGCGACGCGGTCGCCCTCTTCGAGGCCCGCCATGCCGGCGCGCTGGACGGCGCTGATGTGGACGAAGGCATCGGCCTGCCCGTCATCGCGCGCGATAAAGCCGAAGCCCTTGGTGGTGTTGAAGAACTTCACCGTGCCCGAGGTGCGTTCGCCGGTCAGCTGGCGCCGGCCGCGGGCGCCGCCCGGACGGTCGCCGCCGGGGCCGCCGCGATCGTCGCGACGCGGAGCGAATTCCTCGATCGGCAGCGGCTCGCCTTCGATCTTGAGGTCGATCGCCGACACCTTGCCGTTGCGTTCGACGAGCGTGAAGCCGAGCGGCTGGCCCGAGGCGAGGCCCTGCAGCCCCGCCTGCTCGACCGCGCTGATGTGGACGAACACGTCCTCGCCGCCGTCGTCGCGGGCGACGAAGCCGAAGCCCTTCGACGGGTTGAAGAATTTAACCGTGCCATTGCCTTCGCCGACGACCTGCGCCGGCATGCCGCCGCCGCGTCCGCCGCCGAAGCCGCCACCACCGCCGCCGCCGCCGAAGCCGCCGCGATCGCCGCCACCGAAGCCGCCGCCACGGTCACCGCCGCCGAAACCACCGCGATCGCGGTCGCCGAAGCCGCCGCGTCCGCCGCCATAGCTGTCGCCGCCATAGGGTGCAGGTTCGAAGCTGTCGAAATTGCCGAAATCATCGCGCTTGCCGCGCCCCCGCTGGCCGCGGCGATCCTTGTTGAAACTCATAGTCTAATAGTCGCTTTCGGTTCGTCCATCACCCATTCAGCCGGCTCTTTGCGCCGGACGGGGACGCAGTTCACCACGGGCACAGACTCGCCCCGTGCCGCCAAGAACGCAATATATAACCTATTTGCAGGGCTCCTGCGAACAGAAAATTCAAGCCGCTGTTGCGCGATTACCACGCTTTGCCGTGGCCTTCGGGCGGGTCGCGCAGGCGGGCGCAAACCAGTCATTGAGCGGCGCGGCCGCTTGGCCTAAGGCGGGCGGATGAGCGTCTATTTCCACGAAGAAGATCTGCCCGAAGGGGTGCTGGGCCCCGGCGCCGTCGCCATCGATACCGAGACCATGGGTCTGAACCCGCTGCGCGACCGGCTGTGCCTCGTCCAGATCAGCGACGGGACGGGCGACGAGCATCTGGTCCGCTTCGGACCCGGCAGCGCCTATGACGCGCCGGTGCTGAAGGCGATCTTGACCGATCCCAACCGGTTGAAACTGTTCCATTTTGCCCGGTTCGACATCGCCGCGCTGCAGCACGCGCTCGGCGTCGTGACCGCGCCCGTCTATTGCACCAAGATCGCCTCGAAGCTGGTACGCACCTATACCGACCGCCACGGGCTCAAGGAACTGGTGCGCGAATTGCTCGGCCAGGACGTGTCGAAACAGCAGCAGTCGAGCGACTGGGGCGCCGACGAACTCAGCGAGGCGCAGCGCGACTATGCGGCGAGCGACGTCCGCTTCCTGCATGCGATGAAGGAGGTGCTCGACGCCCGGCTGGCGCGCGAGGGACGCGCCGAGCTGGCGCAGGCCTGTTTCGATTTCCTGCCGACGCGCGCGGCGCTCGACCTGGCTGGCTGGCCCGAGGTCGACATCTTCGCGCACACGTAAGGAAGCGATTCGCGGATGTCCGAACGCGCCGACCTTGATCGCACGATGCGCCGGATGTGGGCGGCCAGCGGGTCGAGCCACGACAAGGTCGTGCGCATCCTGCGCTATGGCCTGCCGCTGGTCATCGGCGTCGTCGCCGCGATCCTGATCTTCTCGCCCTTTACCCAGCGCACCGAGATCAGCTTCCTGCTCGCCAAGGACAAGGTTGAGGTGGCGAAGGAGCGGATGAAGGTGACGCGCGCCGAATATCGTGGCCAGGATGCCAAGGGACAGCCCTTCGCCCTGCTCGCGGGCAGCGCGGTCCAGCAGTCGAGCGCCGAACCGATCGTGAAAATGAACGAGCTGTCGGGCGCGATCAAGCTTGCCGACGGCCCCGCGACGATCGCCGCGGCGAACGGCGCCTATAATATGGACACCGAAAAGGTCGACGTCCCGGGAACGGTGAAGGTGCGCAGCGCCGGCGGCTATCGCATCGACGCCAGCAATGTCGCGATCGACCTCAAGAGCCGCAGCCTCGTCGGGCGCGGCGGGGTCAATGGCGCGTTGAATATCGGGCCGTTTTCGGCCAACCAGCTATCGGCCGATCTCGACCAGCGGATCGTCCGCCTGTCGGGCAACGCGCGGCTCAGGATCAATCAGGGAGTGCTCAAATGAACCGCCTCTGGACCATGAAGAGCATGGCGATCGCGGGCGCCTCCTTTGCGCTCACCGGTCTCGCGCTCGTTTCGACCGGCGCCGGCGATACCGCGCAGGCGCAGGCGCTCGCCAATCATAACAGCAGCGCCCCGGTCGATTTCGCCGCGGGCAGCATCGAGGTGCAGGACCGCGCCGACCGCGTCGTGCTGGCGGGCGACGTCCGCGTGACGCAGGCCGGGCTGACGGTCACCGCGCCGCGGATGACCGTCGCCTATACCCGCTCGGGCGGCACCGACGTCAACCGGCTCGACGCAACCGGCGGGGTGACCGTGGTCAAGGGCGACGAACGCGCATCGGGCAATGTCGCGATCTACGACCTCGACCGGCGGCTGATCACGATGGTCGGCAATGTCCAGTTGACCCAGCGCGGCAACCGCCTGAACGGCGGGCGGCTGGTGATCGACCTGAACAGCGGCCGCGCGACGGTCGACGGCCGCGGCGCCGCGCGCGGGCCCGACGGCAATCCGGTGCAGGGCGGTACCGGCGGGCGCGTGACGGGCACCTTCACGGTACCGGAAAGAAAGCAGTAACCACGCCTTTTGGTAGGGCGGAAAGCATCGCCGGGACAGGCAGGACGCGGGGACCAACCACCCGCGGTGCCAAGGGGGCGATACCGCGCTGAAAAGGCATCAAGGTCATGCGCATCCCGCCGATCGCCCCGCCGCGGCGTCCCCTGCCCCGCTATCGCGACAATCCCGGCGCGCCGGTGATTCCCGGTCCGACGCCCGGCGAACGCCGGCTGATCGACCGTATCATGCAGCGATCGGGATACCGCGAATCGCGCTGACCGTTCGGCGCTTGGCGTAAGCGCCGCGCGTCCCTACATGGGGCGCGCATGCCGCCCGATACCTCCACCAGCGCCGACGCCAGCCGCGAACCGCCCGTTCTGGCGACGCTGAAGCGTTTCCTGCCCTATCTGTGGCCGGCGGGGCATACTGAACACAAGATCCGCATTATCGCCGCGGCGCTGATCGTGCTCGCGTCGAAAGGCGTGCAGCTATCGATGGGTTTCCTCTACGGCGCCGCGATCGACCGCATGGCGCCGGGAATGGAGGAAGGCGTCGCACTCGCGATCGGGCTGGTGCTTGCTTATGCCGGCGCGCGCTTTGCCGGGGTGCTGTTCGACAATCTCCGCAACGTCGTGTTCGAGCGTGTCGGGCAGGATGCGACGCGCGAGCTCGCGATCGCGACCTTCACCCACCTTCATGCGCTGTCCTTGCCCTTCCACCTCGCGCGGCGCACCGGCGAAGTCACCAAGGTGATCGAGCGCGGGACCAAGAGCATCGACACGATGCTCTATTTCCTGCTGTTCAACATCGCCCCGACGGTGATCGAACTCGTCGCGGTGCTCGTCATTTTCTGGAGCAAGTTCAGCTTCGGCCTCGCCAGCGCGACCGCGCTGATGGTGATCCTCTACATCATCTTCACGCGCAAGGTCACCGACTGGCGCAACGCGCTGCGCGTCCGCATGAACGACCTCGACACGCTAACCGTCGGGCGCAGCGTCGACAGCCTGCTCAATTACGAAACGGTCAAATATTTCGGCGCCGAAGAGCGC
The DNA here is from genome assembly GCF_001314325.1 of Sphingopyxis macrogoltabida. Taxonomy (NCBI): domain Bacteria; kingdom Pseudomonadati; phylum Pseudomonadota; class Alphaproteobacteria; order Sphingomonadales; family Sphingopyxidaceae; genus Sphingopyxis; species Sphingopyxis macrogoltabida. The sequence goes on along the minus strand of NZ_CP009429.1, from coordinate 4,934,105 downwards.
GAGGCGACGCGCTATCGCGACGTCGCCGACCAATATGCACGCGCTGCGGTGAAGAGCGAGAACAGCCTTGCCTGGCTCAACGTCGGGCAAAGCTTCATCACCAACGCCGCGATGGCGGGCGCGATGGCCTATACGGTGTGGGGCTGGTCGACCGGCGAGTATAAGGTCGGCGACGTCGTGCTGGTGAACACCTTGCTCGCCCAGCTTTTCCGCCCGCTCGACATGCTCGGCATGGTCTATCGCGTCATCCGGCAGGGCCTCATCGATATGGAGGCGATGTTCCGCCTGATCGACACGCCGCCCGAAATCCGCGACGTCGAAGGCGCGTGGCCGCTCGTCGTGAACGGCGGCGCGGTGGCGTTCGAGAATGTCGTCTTCGGCTACGAACCCGACCGCACGATCCTGAACGGGGTGAGCTTTGCGGTCGGGGCGGGCGAGACGCTGGCGATCGTCGGGCCGTCGGGGGCGGGCAAGTCGACGATCGCGCGGCTGCTCTTCCGCTTCTACGACCCGCAGGGCGGCCGGATCACGATCGACGACCAGGATATTTCGCAGGTGACGCAGCAAAGCCTGCGCGCCGAAATCGGCATCGTCCCGCAGGACACGGTGCTGTTCAACGACACCATCGGCTATAACATCGCCTATGGCCGCGAGGACGCGAGCGCCGACGACATCGCGGCGGCGGCCAGGGGCGCGGCGATCGACACCTTCATCGCGCTGTTGCCGCAGGGCTATGACACCGAGGTCGGCGAGCGCGGGCTCAAGCTGTCGGGCGGCGAGAAACAGCGCGTCGCGATCGCGCGCACCCTGCTCAAGAATCCGCCGCTGCTGATCCTCGACGAAGCGACGAGCGCGCTCGACAGCCGCACCGAGGCGGCGATCCAGGACACGCTCGACCGCATCGCCGAGCGCCGCACGACGCTGGTGATCGCGCACCGCCTGTCGACGGTAACGGGCGCCGACCGGATCATCGTGCTCGAAAAGGGCCGCGTCGCCGAAACCGGCACGCACGACCAGCTTCTCGCGATGCGCGGGCTCTACGCCGACATGTGGGCGCGTCAGCAGGCGGAGAAGGAAGAGGGGACGGTTTAGTCGCCGTCGCGCCGCTCGACGGGCGCGCTCCGTCAATCGTAACTAAATTGGTCGGGTTGGGTTGACCCCCCGCACCTCCCCCCCTTACGCAGGGGAATATGCCGCATGACACCACCCTGATCGGCACCGTGGTCGCGGGCCTCGGCGTCGCCTTCCTGATGGGCGCGCTCGCGCACCGGCTGAAGATATCGCCGATCGCGGGCTATCTCCTCGCCGGGGTGATGGTCGGGCCGTTCACGCCCGGCTTCGTCGCCGACACCGGGCTGGCGATGCAGCTGGCCGAGATCGGCGTCATCCTGCTGATGTTCGGCGTCGGACTGCACTTCTCGTTGAAGGACCTGCTCTCGGTGCGAAAGATCGCGGTGCCGGGGGCGATCGTCCAGATGGCGGTCGCGACGGGCCTCGGCATCGGGCTCGGGCTGTGGCTCGGCTGGTCGCTTGCGGGCAGCGCCGTGTTCGGGCTGGCGCTGTCGGTCGCGAGCACCGTCGTGCTGCTGCGCGCGCTGCAGGCGCGCGACATGGTCGAAACCGAAAAGGGCCGCATCGCGGTCGGCTGGCTGATCGTCGAGGATCTGGCGATGGTGCTCGCGCTCGTCCTCCTCCCCGCACTGTTCGGCGGGCGCGGCGATGAGGGCGGCTCGGCGAGCCTGCTCCAGTCGGCGGGGATCGTCGCGCTCAAGGTCGTGGGGTTCGTCGCCTTCATGCTGGTCGTCGCGCGGCGCATCCTGCCGTGGGTGCTGCACTGGGTGGCGCACACCGGTTCGCGTGAGCTGTTCCGCCTTGCGGTGCTCGCGATCGCGCTCGGCGTCGCGTTCGGCGCGGCGGTGGTGTTCGACGTCAGCTTTGCGCTCGGCGCCTTCTTCGCGGGGATGATCCTCGGCGAGACGCAACTCAGCCGCCGCGCCGCCGAGGAAACGCTGCCGCTGCGCGACGCCTTTGCGGTGCTGTTCTTCGTTTCGGTCGGCATGCTCTTCGACCCCAAGGTGCTCGTCGAGCAGCCGGGGCCGGTGATCGCGACCGTCGCGATCATCGTGTTCGGCAAGTCGCTCGCGGCATGGGCGATCGTCCGCGCCTTCGGCCACCCCAACCAGACCGCGCTGACGGTGTCGGTCAGCCTCGCGCAGATCGGCGAATTTTCCTTCATCCTCGCCGGGCTCGGTGTCGGATTGAAGGTGATGCCGGCCGAGGCGCGCGACCTGATCCTCGCGGGATCGATCCTGTCGATCCTGTTCAACCCGCTCTTCTTCACTCTCGCGGTGCGGCGCATCCGGTCGGAGGAGGCGCCCGCGGCCGACGGCGACGCCGATGTCGAGGCGGTGGCGGCCGAGCCCGCGCGCACCGTGCTGATCGGCTTTGGCCGCGTCGGCAGCCATATCGGCGAACTGCTGTGCGGACGCGGCGAGACGCTGACGGTGATCGAGGACCAGAAGGACATGGCCGCCGCCGCCGGGGCGGCGGGCGCGATGGTGATCGTCGGCAATGCCGCGAGCGAAAGCGTGCTGCGCCAGGCCGGGCTCGACACCGCCTCGACCCTGCTGATCGCGATCCCCGAGGGGGTCGAGGCCGGCGCGATCGTCCGCCGCGCCCGCGCGATCAATCCCAAGCTGGTCATCGTCGCGCGCGCGCATTCGGACGAGGAGGTGAACGACCTCGTCCGCCGCGGTGCCGACCATGTCGTGATGGCCGAACGCGAAACGGCGGCACGGATGGCCGAACGGGCGCTGCTGGCGCGGGGCTAGCCCATCACGCCCACCTTCGTCATCCCCGCGAAAGCGGGGATCCAGGAGCGAGGTCAGCCGGCGCCTGCTCTGGGTCCCCGCTTTCGCGGGGATGACAAGGTTGGGTGTTCGCTCCCAATATTGACGAGATCGGGACTTCCCCCGCATCGCCATCTTCCCTATCGCCCCCTCCGATGCCCGTCGACGCGCTCCTCCCCCTGCTTAAATCGACTTTCGGTTTCGATGCCTTCCGCGGCAAGCAGGCGGAAGTCGTCGGCCGCGTCATGGCGGGCGAACGGACGCTTGCGGTGATGCCGACCGGGGCGGGAAAGTCGCTGACCTACCAGCTTCCCGCGGTCGCGCTCGACGGCTGCGTCGTCGTGGTGTCGCCGCTGATCGCGCTGATGCACGACCAGCTCCGCGGCGCGCGCGCGGCGGGGATCCGCGCCGCGTCGCTGACCAGCGTCGATGCCGATTTCGCCGACACGCGGCAGGCGTATCGCGACGGCCAGCTCAACCTCCTTTATATTGCGCCCGAACGTGCGACGGGCGAGGGGTTCCGGTCGCTGATGGACGCCCGGCGCCCGGCGCTGTTCGCGATCGACGAGGCGCATTGCGTGTCCGAATGGGGGCATGACTTCCGTCCCGATTACCGCCTGCTTCGCCCGCTGCTCGACGCCTTCCCCGATGTCCCGCGGCTCGCGCTCACCGCGACGGCGGACCGGCACACGCGCGATGATATCCTGATCCAGCTCGGCATCCCGGCCGACGGGTTGGTGCTCGCAGGGTTCGACCGCCCGAATATCCGCTACCGGGTCACCCCGCGGGTCAGTCCGGCAAAGCAGCTCACCGACTTCATCGCCGCCAATCCGGGGCCGGGCATCGTCTATTGCCCGACGCGCGACGGGACCGAGCGCATGGCGGCGAAACTCGCCGCCGCGACGGGGCGCAGCGTCGCCGCCTATCACGCCGGGCTCGACCCCGAACGGCGCGCGCAGGTCCAGCATGATTTCGTCGCGTCGGAGGACGGCATCGTCACCGCGACGGTCGCCTTCGGCATGGGGATCGACAAACCCGACGTGCGCTTCGTCGCGCACGCCGGCCTGCCGAAGTCGATCGAAAGCTATTATCAGGAAACCGGCCGTGCCGGGCGCGACGGCGACCCTGCCGAAGCGCTGATGCTGTGGGGCGCCGAGGATTTCGCGCGCGCGCGGATGCGGCTCGGCGAGCTGCCCGAGGCGCGCATCGCGGGCGAGCGGGCCCGGCTGAATGCGCTCGGCGCGCTCGTCGAGACGGTCGAATGCCGCCGCGCGCTGCTGCTTCGCCATTTCGGCGAAACCCCGCCCGAACGCTGCGGCAATTGCGACAATTGCCTCGATCCGCCGCGCCAGGTCGATGCGACGGTGCTCGCGCAGAAATTGCTGAGCGCGGTCTATCGCACCGGGCAGAGCTTCGGCGCCGGGCATGTCGAGGCGGTGCTGACCGGGAAGAGCGACGAACGCATCGCCCAGCGCGGGCACGACAAGCTGTCGGTGTTCGGCATCGTCGCGGGCGAGGAGGCGCGGCTGATCAAGCCGCTTGTCCGCACGCTCGTCGCGCGCGAAGTCCTCGCGACCACCGAGCATGGCGGGCTGATGTTCGGTCCCGCCGGCCGCGCGGCGATGAAGGGCGAACTGCCGGTGCTGATCGCCGAACCGCCCGCGAAGCGGATGCAGCGTGCGGGGCGGGCCGATCGCGCCGCGGCGAACCCCGTCGGCGATCCGTTGTTCGATGCGCTGCGGGCGATGCGGCGCGAACTCGCCGCCGAGGCGGGGGTGCCGCCCTATGTGATCTTCCACGATGCGGTGCTGCGCGCGATGGCGAGCGAACGTCCCGCGACGCGCAGCGCGCTGGCGGATATTCCCGGCGTCGGCGGCAAGAAGCTCGAGGCTTGGGGCGACGCGTTTCTGAACGTGATCCGCCAGTTCTGACGCACGCGCCAAGCGCTGCTTCACCTTCACGCTTGTCAGCACGCGGGCGGTAGGAGTAGATCGCGGTCATGAGCGATTTTCGTCCCCTGTCCGCCCAGTTCAGCGTCGCGCCGCAAATCGGCATCGAAGATGTCGCCGAGGCCAAGGCGCAAGGTTTTGCGATGGTGCTCAACAACCGTCCCGACGGCGAAGAGCCCTCGGCGCCGCAGGGCGACGATATCGCCCACGCCGCCGCGGCCGAGGGACTTGCCTATGCGGCGATCCCGGTCGGCCATGCGGGGTTCAGCCATGCGCAGATCGACGCGCTCGACAAGATATTGTCGCACGCGACGGGACCGATCCTCGCCTACTGCCGTTCGGGCACGCGCTCGACACACCTCTGGGCGCTGACCCGCGCCCGCGCCGGCGACGATGTCGACGCTATCGTCGATGCGGCGGCGAAGGCGGGTTACGATCTGTCGGGGCTGCGGCCGATGCTGGACGCGCTCGCGGGGGAAAAATGAATCAGGCCGCTTTGATCCAGCTCGGCGCATCGCTCGTCGCGGTGATCTTCGTCGCCTGGCTGGTCAAGCGGATGGGCCTCGGCGCCGACCCGCGTATCGCCGATGCCGATCATGCGATCCGCCTTGCCGAAGAGGCCGAGGCCGGGTTTCATGGCGTCGAGGTCGCGCGCGACCGCGCCGGCTTTGCCGCGATCGTGCGCAATGCCGAGGGGCGAATGATGCTGGTGCGCGCGCACGGCAATTTCTTTGCGGCGCGGCCGGTCGACGCCAGCGTCGTGGGGCGGCTCGACAAGGATTTCCTTACGCTGACGATGCCGGAGAAGACCTTCGGCGCGGTGACGCTGCAACTGGGAAAGGATGCGGGGATGTGGGCATCGCGGATGCGAACGCTTTCGGGGCGTTCGGCAGAGCCGAACGCGGCGGCACCGGCCCGCTCCCCCGCCCGGCCTCCCACAGAGTATCCTGAAATGGGAGGCCCTCGGCGCCCCGCGTCGCCTCAGGCGGCGGGGGAGCGGGCCGGTGCCGCAGTCCCTTCGTCAGAAGGGACAATCAACCGTGCCTGAGCTTCCCGATCCCGTCGTCTATGCGGTCCCCGCTTTCATCCTGCTGCTGATCGCCGAGATGATCCTCTCGCTGCGGCGCGACAGGAGCCGCTACGAGACGCGCGACACGCTGACGTCGCTGATGCTCGGGACGGTCAGTCAGGTCGCGGGCGCGCTCGTCGGGGCGGCGGTGATCGGCATGTCGGTCTGGGTTTATCAATATCGGCTGTTCGACATCGGGATCGAGTTCAAAAGCTGGTGGTGGGCGTGGATCCTCTGCTTCTTCCTCGACGACCTGGCCTATTACGCCTTCCATCGCAGCGCGCACCGCGTGCGCTGGTTCTGGGCGAGCCATGTCATCCACCACAGCTCGCAGCATTATAATCTGTCGACCGCGCTCAGGCAGACATGGACGGGCTTTTTCAGCCTGACCTTCCTGTTCCGCCTGCCGCTGTTCCTGATCGGCTTTCCGCCCGCGATGGTCTTTTTCTGCGCCGGGCTCAACCTCATCTACCAGTTCTGGATCCATACCGAAGCGATCAAACGGCTGCCCAAGTGGTTCGAGGCGGTGATGAATACCCCGTCGCACCACCGCGTCCATCACGGCGTCAACCCGCGCTACCTCGACGCCAACTATGCCGGGGTCTTCATCATCTGGGACAAGATGTTCGGCAGCTTCGTCGCCGAACGCGACGACGAGCCGGTGCGCTATGGGATCGTCAAGCAGCTCGGCAGCTTCAACATCCTGTGGGCTGCGGTCCACGAATGGGTCGGCATCGCGAAGGACGTCTGGCACGCGCCGTGGCGGCACAAGCTCGGCTATATGTGGCGCGAGCCCGGCTGGAGCCACGATGGCAGCCGCGCGACGAGCGCGATGATCAAGGAACGCTGGGCGGCGGGACGGCCGGTCGAGGAAGCGGCGGAGTAATTCTCCCTTTGCCGTCATGCCGGGCTTGACCCGGCACCCGCCTTTTCTTTCTTCAAAACAAGGCAGGCCCCGGATCAAGTCCGGGGTGACGTTGAACTATGCGATCTCGCTCTTGCCACTCCCCCTAATGACATTCATGTAAGCATCCGGACGACCGCCGGCGGGCGGCGCGAGGGAGAGCGCGGAGCATGGATCAGTTCGACATCATCGTCATCGGCGGCGGCAGCGCGGGGAGCGCGGCGGCGGGGCGGCTTGCCGAAGACGGCGAGCGCAGCATATGCCTGGTCGAGGCGGGCGGGCGGAACGACACGATCCGGGTCAAGACGCCGGGCTTCATGCCCTTCATCCCCGATACGTCCAACTATCGCTACGAAACGGTGCCGCAGCGCGGGCTGAACGGCCGGATCGGCTACCAGCCGCGCGGCCGCGGGCTCGGCGGGTCGAGCGCGATCAACGCGATGGTCTATATCCGCGGCCACGCGTTCGACTACGACCAGTGGGCATCGCTGGGGGCGACGGGGTGGAGCTACGCCGACGTGCTGCCCTTCTTCAGGCGCAGCGAGGGCAACGAGCGTGGCGCCGACGAATGGCACGGCGCCGACGGCCCGCTCCATGTCATGGACCAGCGCTGGACCAATGTGACCAGCCGGCGGTTCGTCGAGAGCGCCGCGGCGCTGCAACTGCCGCGCACCCCGGATTTCAACGGCGCCCATCAGGAAGGCTTCGGCCTCTATCAGGTAACGCAGAAAGCGGGCGAGCGCTGGTCGGCGGCGCGCGCCTATGTCGAGCCGCTGCGCGCGCATGGCAATTTCGCGGTCCGCACCGGCGCGCTGGTCGAAAAGATCGTCGTCGAGGATGGCCGGGCGACCGGCGTCGTCATCCGCCGGGGAGCGAAGCGCGAGACGCTGCGCGCGCGCGGCGGCGTGATCCTGTCGGCGGGTGCCTTCAACAGCCCGCAAATCCTGATGCTGTCGGGGATCGGGCCGGGCGCGCATCTGAAAGACAAGGGCATCGACGTCGCGCTCGACCGGGCCGGCGTCGGCGCGAACCTGCAGGACCATATCGACTATGTTTCGAGCTGGGAGACGCGCTCGACCGACCCGTTCGGCGACAGCACGGGCGGCACCTGGCGGATGGTCAAGGCGATCTTCGAGCATCGGACGAAACGCACCGGGATCATGACGACCTGCTTCGCCGAGGCGGGCGGCTTCTGGAAATCGCGCCCCGACCTGCCCGCGCCCGACATCCAGTATCATTTCGTTCCCGCGATGCTCGAGGACCATGGCCGGACGAAGGTGAAGGGGCATGGTTTTTCCTGCCACGCCTGCGTGCTGCGTCCCGAAAGCCGCGGGTCGGTCACGCTGGCGTCCCCCGATGCCGCTGCGGCGCCGCTGATCGATCCGGGCTTCCTGACCGACGACCGCGACATGGCGACCTTGCGGGCGGGGGTGCGGATGATGCACCGCATCGCTGCGGCGCCGCCACTGTCGGACTATGCCGGGGTCGACCGCCATCCGGTCGATCTGGGCGACGATGCCGCGCTCGACGCGCTGATCCGCAGCCGCGCCGATACCGTCTATCACCCCGTCGGCACGTGCCGGATGGGCAGCGACGCCGATGCGGTGGTCGATCCGGCGCTGAAGCTGAACGGCGTCGACGGGCTGTGGGTCGCCGACGCGAGCATCATGCCGCGGCTGGTCAGCGGCAACACCAACGCGCCGAGCATCATGATCGGCGAACGCGCCGCCGACTTCGTGAGGGCGGCGCTCGCCTAGGCCGCGCAGGCCACCGCCAGCAAACGCCCGCTTCCGGTCAGTTCATAGCAGCTCGCCGGCGGGCGCAGGTCGAGGATTTCGCGCGTCACCAGCCCATGCCTGCCGAGCGCGGTTAGGCCCTGCGACAGCGCGCGCGGCGTCGCGGGGGCGAGCAGGCGCGACAGCGCGTTGAAGCGCTCGTGCCCGGCGCCGATCCCGGCGACGAGCGGCAGGCCCCAGCGCGTCGCGGCCCCGGGGGGCAGGCCGATCGCGCGCTGCGCCGCGGCGATCGTCGCGGCGCGCGTGGCGGCGAACTGGCCCGCCTCAGTGAGGATATACTCAGGGCGCAGCGGGTGGCCGTGCCCGGGGTTGCGCTGCACCCAGCCGAGCGCCGCGGCGGCGTCGAGGGTGCGCGTCAGGCTGTCGCGCGGCAGTCCCAGCCGGTGAACCAGCTCGACGAAGCGCGCGCCGCGGTGGGCCGCCAGATCGGCGAGCAGCGGCACGAGCCAGCGATGGCTGCCAAGCTGGACAAGCAAGGGATCGGCTATGGTTGACCGCATTTGCAACTAACTATACAAACCGGACTATCGGGGCAAGCGATATGGGCCGGATGATTCCCGCCATGGTCGATTGCCCTCCGGCAACGGGAGGAACGACATGGCGCTTCAGATCGGATCAGAACTCACCTGTTCGATGGGGGTCCGCGACATGACCGCGTCGATCGCCTGGTACGAGCGGGTGATGCTGTGCAAGCTGCTCTACCGCGCCGACGAAATCGGCTGGTGCGAACTGGCGACGCCGATGGCGGGGGTCAACGTCGGGCTCAGCGAGGTCGAAAGCGTGACGCAGGGTGGCGGCGCGACCAATGTGTTCGAGGTCGCCGACATCGACGCGGCGAAGGCGCATCTCGATGCCGAAGGCGTGCGGCAGGATGGCGACATCCAGCATATCCCCGGACTGGTGAAGCTGATCACCTTCTATGATCCCGACGGCAACGCCTTCATGTTCTCGCAGTCCGAGATGGCGGCATGACGCCGCTCTGGTGGGCGGTGGCGGCGCTAATCGCGCCGGCGGCGCCTGCCGAATCGCCATCGCTCGCCGCCTGGCACGGCAGTTGGAGCGGGGCGGGCGAAGCGTTCGGCAAGCCGGCGACCGCGACGCTGGCGATTGCGCCCGGCGAAGGCGGCGCGACGTCGCTCGTCTATCGCCTGAGCATCGATGGAACGCCGCCGGTGCGCTATTCGGCGGAGGCGGGATATAGTCTCGACGCGGAGGGCCGGCTGCACGGCAAATGGTCCGACAGCTATGGCCGTACGCGCCCCGTTTCGGGGGGCATCGAAGGGCCGGTCTGGTGGACGCATTGGGGCAGCGCCGATGTCGAGATCGGCCGCTCGACCTATGCGCTCGATACGGACGGAACGCTGACCGTCAGCGATTCGATCCTGCAGCCGGACGGCGGTTGGCGCGTCTTTGCCGTGCTGCACTATCGCCGCAACAAGGTCTGAAAACCGCCGTTTCTTTGTGATGCACATGCTGCGCACAAAAAAAGAGGGCCGGGACTTGCGTCCCGGCCCAGCCTTTCAGGCTCTCCCCTCCTGAAACTGTTGACGCAATGAATGCCACATTAATGTCATGTTGGAAAGGGGTAATTTCGCTTTGCCGCTTGGCTCTCCGGCGCACAAAAAAGAGGCCGGGGACAAGCCCCGGGCCCGTGGCCGTTCCGGCCACTAAAGGTCAAAAAAAGAGGCCGGGGACAAGCCCCGGCCAGTGGTTCGCAGGAGGAACCCCGGTAGGATCCCGCCGCCCTTTTGAAAGAGGAGAGAGCGCGGCGGCGGGTATCCTGTCTCGTCAGATATTATAGGCACGCTCGCCATGTTCGCCGAGGTCGAGCCCTTCGCGTTCGACCTCTTCCGAAACCCGGAGGCCGGTGAGCGCCTTGGCGATGTAGACTGCGATCACGGTGCCGACGGTGGCCCAGGCGATCGTCGCGGCAACCGCGGAGATCTGCGTCACCAGCTGCGGGCCGATGGCGAAATCGTCGCCGCCGGGGCCGCCGAGGCTCGGCGCATAGACGATGCCGGTGCCGATCGCGCCGACGATGCCGCCGATGCCGTGGATGCCGAAGGCGTCGAGCGCGTCGTCATAGCCGAGCTTCGGCTTGAGGACGGTCACCGCATAGAAGCAGATCAGCGAAGCGACGGCGCCGAGGACGATGGCGCCGAACGGTCCCGAATTGCCCGCGGCCGGCGTCACGGCGACGAGGCCCGCGATGATGCCCGAGCAGAAGCCGAGCGCCGAAGGCTTGTGGCCGGCGACCTTTTCCGCGATCATCCAGAACAGGCCGGCCGAAGCGGTGGCGACGAAGGTGTTGATCATCGCGAGTGCCGCCGAGCCATTGGCTTCGAGCGCCGAACCGGCGTTGAAGCCGAACCAGCCCACCCACAGCAGGCCGGTGCCGACCATGGTCAGCGTCAGCGAGTGCGGTGCCATGATTTCCTTCTGGTAGCCGATGCGCTTGCCGAGGATCAGCGAGGCGACGAGCGCCGAGACACCGGCGTTGATGTGCACCACGGTGCCGCCGGCGAAATCGAGCGCGCCCATTTCGAAGAACAGGCCGCCGGCCGCCCACACCATGTGCGCGATCGGGAAATAGACGATCGTCAGCCAGATCAGGCCGAAGACGAGCGCCGCCGAGAATTTCATGCGTTCGACCGTCGCCCCGATGACGAGCGCGAGGGTGATCGCGGCAAAGGTCATCTGGAAACTGATGAACACATATTCGGGGAGCTTGAAGCCGTCGCTGAACGTGTCGGCAAGGCTGTCGGGCGTCACGCCGGCAAGGAAGAACTTGCCCCAGGCGATGAAGGCATTGCCTTCGGGCCCGAAAGCGAGGCCGTAGCCGTAGCAAACCCAGACGATCATCGCGAGACAGGCGAGCGCGCCGATCTGCGTCATCGTCGAGAGCATGTTCTTGGTGCGCGTCAGGCCGCCGTAAAACAGCGCGAGGCCGGGCAGGATCATTGCCAGCACGAGCACGGTGGACATCATCATCCACGCGGTGTCGCCCTTGTCGACGACGGGTTCGGGCGCCGCGGCGGCGGCTTCCTGTGCCCAAGCGGGCAGCGCGGCGAACAGCGCGAGGCCCGTGGCCCCGGCGCCGGCCGCAATCTTCTTTGCGAACGTCATATTTTCCCCCTTCGTCATTAGAGAGCCGCCTCGCCGGTCTCGCCGGTGCGGATGCGCACCGCCTGACCCACGTCGAGGACGAAGATCTTGCCGTCGCCGATCGAACCGGTGCCGGCGCTTTGCTGAAGCGTTTCGACCACCCGCGATGCGAGCGCGTCGTCGCAGACGAGTTCGATCTTCACCTTCGGGACCATGTTGGTCGCATATTCGGCGCCGCGGTAGATTTCGGTCTGCCCCTTTTGCCGGCCGAACCCCTTGACCTCGGTCACGGTCATGCCGGCGATACCCAGCCCGGTGAGCGCTTCGCGCACCTCGTCGAGCTTGAACGGTTTGATGATAGCCAGGATCAGCTTCATGATGCCCCCTTCTGCTTGCTGCCAATGTTGCAGTGCAACAGCCGTGCCAAATTGCGCGCGGGCGGGAAGAATTGACATTTTGTGAAGATTTGCGGTCCCGCCTTGATGGAAACGGTCGTCAAATGGGCAGGCTGAGCAACGCTATGCCTATTTTTTGTGCAGCTCGGTCGCTGCCCCCGTCCCGGAGCGGCCATCCCGTCGGCAGCGCCAGCGCCGAACCTTCCCCTTCGCGGCACGTCCGATATGCGGTAGACTGTCCCCTTCCGAAAAGGAGAGGCGGACATGGCAGGCGGTCTCGCAATCGTGCTCAGCGGCGGGGGCGCCAAGGGCGCGTTCCAGGTCGGCGTCGTCCACGAACTCGTCGTCAACCGCGGCGTCCGGATCGACATCGTCGCCGGCGTCTCGACCGGCGCGATTCAGGCGCTGGGGGTCGCACAGGACGATGTGCCGCGCCTGCTCGACACCTGGCTCGGGCTTCGCGGCAATGCGTCGATCTACAAGGAACGGCCGCTCGGTGTCGTCGGCGGCATCCTCGGCGAGAATGCGATCTACGACGCCGCGCCCCTGAAACGCCTGCTCAAGGATTTCGCCGACGAGGAAAAATTGCGCACCGCCGGGCGCAAGCTGCTGCTCGGCGTCGTCAACCTCGGCACCGGCACCTATCGCAGCATCGACGAAAGCGTGCCCGGCATCCACAACTGGGTCTATGCGAGCTGCGCGATGCCGCTCTTCTTCGATCCGCTGAAGACGCGCGCCAGCGACGGCACAGAGGAACAATGGGTCGACGGCGGGGTACGCGACGTGACGCCGCTCAGCGCAGCGCTGGAGATGAACCCGCGCGGCGTCATCGCGGTCCGCGCCTCGCCCGCGCCGCAGCCGGGGCCCATCCGCACGTACAAGAATCTGATCAAGATCGGATTGCGCGCGGTCGATATCCTGCAATCGGAGGTATCGGCGAACGACCTCGCCGGCGCGGCGCTGATCAACGATCTGATCGCGGCGCGCGAGGCGCAGCTTCGCGTGCTCCAGTCCGAAGGCATCGGCGGCGCGCAGGCGGCGCGCATCCTCCGCCCGCTCGACGTCCAGATATCGCGCTATCGCTTCGCGCCGATCCGGATCATCGAGCCCGAGGCGGAATTTTCCGAAACGCTCGAATTCGATCCCGCGAAAATCCGCGCCGCGATCGACGCCGGACGCCGCGCCGTCGAGCGCGAATGGGAGGCGCTGGAACCGCTGCTGAGTTGAACGGCGGGAAGCGGTCGGTTGCGGACCTTTTTCATTCGTCATCCCGGACTTGATCCGGGATCCATAGCTGCGCCGTCGTCATGGATCCCGGATCAAGTCCGGGATGACGAAAGCGGGGGAGGTAAGTCCGCTTCTCACCCCGGGCTCCCTCATGCGCCACGCACGAAAAAGGGCGGCGCAATCGCCGCCCTTCTGGATCCCGGATCACGTCCGGGACGATGCATTTTCACACAGCGCGCCATCAGCGCACGGGAAAATGCGTCACTTGATCTTGGCTTCCTTGAACTCGACGTGCTTGCGCGCACGCGGGTCGTACTTCCGCACCGACATTTTTTCGGTCATCGTGCGGGGGTTCTTTTTCGTCACATAGAAAAAGCCCGTGTCGGCGGTGCTCACCAGCTTGATCTTGACGGTCGTCGGCTTGGCCATGGCCCTGTTCCTCGAAAAATCTTCGCACCTGCCGCCGGGGCGGACGATGCGGCGGGACGCGGGCCCCGGCTGCTGCTCTGAAAAAACAGAGAGGGCCGCGCGCAGGCGCCGCCCCCAACTATCCGCGCGCCTCTGACGGGATTCGGCGTCACTGTCAAGCAAAAGGAGCGGGCGGACGGCACCCGGCCGCCCGCCCGGGAGGGGTCCCGAATACCGGGTCAGCCGTTCCTGATCTGGAAGCGCACGGTCATTTCCTTCCAGCTTTCCTCGGCGACCCCGCCGCGCGTCGCGGCTTTGAACCGCCATTTCGCCAGCGCGCGCCGCTTCGTCGCTTCGAAGAAGGCGGGATTGCCGCCGCTCACTTGTTCGACCGCCTTCACCCGCCCGTCGGTGCCGATCAGCACCCGCACCGTCACCACGCCCTCGATCCCGCCACGCTGCTCGCGCGCCGGATATTCGGGCTGGAACGATCCGGCATAGCGCGAATCGAGCTGTGCGAGCACCAGCTTCGGCGGGGCCGGGGGATCGACCGAAACGGGAGGGCCCGGCGGCAAGGGCCGCGGATCGATCACGACCGGTCCCTTATCGACGAAGACATCGCGGATCGGCGTCGTATCGACGAGGGGGTCGACCGTTTCGGTCGGCTGCGAAGTCCTCGGCTGCGTCTGCGGCTCGGCTCTGGGCTTCGGCGGCTCGGGCTTGTCGGGCTTCGGCAGGAAAATGGTCGTCCAGGGCTTGTCCGCCGTGCGCGGCGGTTCCTTGATGATCATCGGCGACAGCGCGACTGCGACGACCAGCGCGGCGGGCAGGCCGACGGCCAGCAGCGCGGCGACAGGACGGTGTCGGTTACCGGCGCCATAGCTGTCGCGCGGCGAAAGCATCAATGGACCGGCGGGTGCCGGCGCCGTGCGGGGCGTCGCGGCGAGCGCCGAAATCATGGGTATCAGGGTCATGGCATCTCTCCTTGCCTTGGGTGACCCGGCCCCGCTGCGTATCGACCGCCGCTATCGGCCAAGCCATAGCAATGAGATAATATAACGTTACAGATATTGTCAAGCGGCCTGATCGGCAAAGTCCGCCACGATCGAGCGCGATGGATCAGCCGGCGGAAAGCCGCTCCACCGCCTGATCCTTCGCGATCAGCGGCAGCAGTTCGCCCATATCGGGACCATGATCGCGCCCGGTCAGCGCGCGGCGCAGCGGCAGGAACAGCGCGCGGCCCTTGGCGCCGGTCGCCTCTTTCGCGGCGCCGGTCAGCGCGTGCCAGGGGTCGGCGCCCCAGTCGATGCCGGGCGCCGCGGCAGCCGCGGCGGCGAGCACCGGCCGGTCGGCCGCCTCCGCGGCCGGGGGCGTAAAGGGCCCGTCGAACACCGCGACCCACTCGGCCGCTTCGGCGACCGTCGCCAGATTCGGCCGGATCGCTTCCCAGCGCGCGGGCGTGATCGCGGCGGGCAGCCGGCCGGCGACCGCGGCATGGCCGGTGTGGTGCAATATCTTCTGATTGAGCAGCGCGAGTTCGGCCTCGTCGAAGCGCGCCGGGGCACGGCCGAAGCGCGCGAAATCGATGCTCTCGACCAGCGCGGCGACATCGGTCACCGGCTCGACCGGGTCGCTTGTCCCCAGCCGCGCGAGCAGCGCGACGAGCGCGATCGGCTCGATGCCCTCCTCGCGCAGGCTCGCCATGCCGAGCGAACCGAGCCGCTTCGACAATTTGCCTTCGGTGCCGACGAGCAGCGCCTCGTGCGCAAAGGCGGGCGGTGTCGCGCCCAGCGCGTCGAACATCTGGATCTGCGCCGCGGTGTTCGACACATGGTCCTCGCCGCGCACCACATGGCTGATCCCCATCGCGATATCGTCGATCACGCTCGGCAGCAGGTAAAGCCAGCTTCCGTCGGCGCGGCGGACGACCGGATCGGACATGGTCTTTGGATCGAAATGCTGCGGCCCACGAACCATATCGGTCCATTCGATCGGCGCGTCATGATCAAGCCGGAAGCGCCAGTGCGGTGCGATGCCGTCGGGCACCGGCGCACCGTCGGGCTTGCGTTCGTAAACCGGCGGCAACCCGCGCGACAGCAATATCTTGCGGCGGATGTCGAGTTCCTCGGGCGTCTCGTAACAGGCATAGACGCGCCCCGCCGCCTGCAGCTTCGCAAATTCGGCCTCATAGAGGTCGAAGCGCGCCGATTGCCTTTCCTCGCCATCGACGTCGAGCCCCAGCCAGCCCAGGTCGGCGCGGATGCCCTCGACATATTCCTCTTTCGACCGCCCGAGGTCGGTGTCGTCGATGCGCAGCAGGAAGCGGCCGCCATGTTTCCGCGCCCACAGCCAGTTGTGGAGCGCGGTGCGGACGTTGCCGACATGCAGGCTGCCGGTCGGCGAGGGGGCGAAGCGGGTGGTGACGGTCATGGCGCGCCTATAACCTTTTTCGCGCTGATGGCGAATCAGGCGGTGCGGAACCCGTGCGTGATCGGATAGCGCCGGTCGCGTCCGAAATTGCGCGTCGACAGCTTGACCCCCGGCGGTGCCTGCCGCCTTTTATATTCGGCGAGCATCAGCAAGCGCTCGATCCGCACCACCGCGTCGCGGTCGAAACCATATTTCGCCACCACATCGTCGACGCTCGCTTCCTCCTCGACGAGCATGTGGAGCATGCGGTCGAGATCGGCATAAGGCGGCAGGCTGTCCTCGTCCTTCTGGTCGGGGCGCAGCTCGGCGCTCGGCGGCTTGGTGACGATGTTCGCCGGCATCACCGGCGTCACGGGGTTGCGCGACAGGCGCGGGATATTCGCGTTGCGCCACGCCGCGAGCGCGAAGACGGTCATCTTGTACGCATCCTTCAGCGGGTTGTAGCCGCCGGCCATGTCGCCATAGATGGTCGCGTAACCGACGCTCATCTCGCTCTTGTTGCCGGTCGTCAGCAGCATCGGGCCGAATTTGTTGCTGAGTGCCATCAACGTGACGCCGCGGATGCGCGACTGGACATTTTCCTCGGTGATATCGACGTCGCGGTCGGCGAAGCTGCCCGCGAGCATCGCGTCGAACGCTTCGACCGCGGGTACGATCGGGATCGTATCGAGCTTGCAGCCGATCATCGCGGCGCAGCCGGCCGCGTCGTCGAGGCTTTCCCGACTGGTAAAGCGGCTCGGCAGCATCACGCACCAGACCTTGTCGGGGCCGAGCGCATCGGCGGCGATCGCCGCGCAGATCGCCGAATCGATCCCCCCCGACAGGCCGAGCACGACGCCGGGGAAGCGGTTGCGTTCGACATAATCGCGCAGGCTCACGATCATCGCACTATAAATGTCGGCGGGATGCGCTTCCCATTCGGCGATCGCCCCCGCGTCGCAGGTCCAGCCGCCAGCACCTTTCGTCCAGCGCGTCACGCGCTCCTCGGGCTCCCAGTCGGTCAGCCGATGTGCGGTCGAACCATCGGCATTGAGGATGAACGAACAGCCGTCGAACACCAGCTCGTCCTGCCCGCCGATCCGGTTGAGGAAAATCAGCGGCAGGTTCGTCTCGTCGACGCGGCTGCGGAACACCTGCGTCAGGCGGCGGTCGTCCTTGTCGATCTCGTACGGGCTGCCGTTGACCGAGATCAGCAGTTCGGCCCCTTGATCGGCCAGATGCTTACACACCGTCGGCAGCCAGCCGTCCTCGCAGATCGGCAGCCCCAGCTTGACCCCGCGCCATTCGACGACGTCGGGCAGCGGCCCCGGTGCGAAGACGCGCTTTTCGTCGAAGGTGCCGTAATTGGGCAGCTCGTGCTTGCGCCGCGTCGCGACGATCTTTCCGCCGTCGAGCAGCGCGACGATATTATAGAGACTGTCTCCGTCCCGCTCGACAGACCCGACGAGCATCGCCGGGCCGCCGTCGGCGGTATCGGCGGCGAGTTCGGCGAGCAGCTTTGCCGCGCGCTCGGCCAGTGCGGGTTTGAGCACCAGATCCTCGGGCGGATAACCGATCAGTTGCAGCTCGGGATAGAGGATCAGGTCGGCTCGCCGGTGCCGCGCCCGGACGCCGCGCATCGCGTCGGCATTGGCGGCAAGATCGCCGACCGCCTGCGTCATTTGGGCCAGAACGATGGTGAGCGTATCGGCAGCAGTCATGGCGCGAGCCATACGCGCGTGGGCGGCGATTGCAACGACCGGCGTGACCAGCGGACAATCAGGCTGAAGATTGGCCTTCCCCTATCCGCCCCCGCTGGCTAAGGGGGCCCGCAATCCCACCCCGCGCGAAAGGGCTTCGCACCCCATGAAACTCATCTCCGGCAACAGCAACCTGCCGCTGGCCCGCGCGATCGCGGACTATCTCGAACTGCCGCTCACCGACACCAGCGTGCGCCGCTTCGCCGACGAGGAAGTCTTCGTCGAAATTCACGAAAATGTCCGCGGTCAGGACGTCTTCATCGTCCAGCCGACGAACTTCCCCGCGAACGACAATCTGATGGAGCTCTTGATCCTCACCGACGCGCTGCGCCGCGCCTCGGCGAAGCGCATCACCGCGGTCATCCCCTATTTCGGTTACGCCCGTCAGGACCGCAAACCCGGCCCGCGCACCCCGATCTCGGCCAAGCTCGTCGCCAATCTGATCACCACCTCGGGCGCCGACCGCGTCCTCGCGATCGATCTCCACGCCGGGCAGATTCAGGGCTTCTTCGATATCCCGACCGACAATCTCTACGCGGCGCCGGTGATGAGCGCCGACATTCAGGCGCGCTTCGGCGACAAGAATCTGATGGTCGTGTCGCCCGACGTCGGCGGCGTGGTGCGCGCCCGCGCGCTGGCCAAGCGCCTCGACAACGCCCCGCTCGCGATCGTCGACAAGCGCCGCGAACGCGCCGGCGAATCCGAGGTGATGAACATCATCGGCGACGTGTCGGGCCGCTTCTGCATCCTGATCGACGATATCGTCGATTCGGCGGGCACGCTGTGCAACGCCGCCGCGGCATTGAAGACCGCAGGCGCCGAGGGCGTCGTCGCTTATTGTACCCACGGCGTCCTGTCGGGCGGCGCGGTGGCGCGCGTCGATGCCAGCGAGCTGACCGAACTGGTGATCACCGATTCGATCCAGCCGACCGACGCGGTCAACGACAGCAACAAGGTCCGCGCGCTGACCGTCGCGCCGCTGCTCGGTGAGGCGATCAAGCGCATCGCCGACGAATCGAGCGTTTCATCGCTGTTCGACTGATCGCATGACGCTCGAATCCGACATCGCCCTCGCCCATCGCCTCGCCGATGCGGCGGGCGCCGCGATCCGTCCGCTGTTCCGCTCGGCCTGGGCCCACGAAGCTAAGGCCGATGCCTCGCCGGTGACCGAGGCCGACCGTGCCGCCGAAGCCGCGATGCGCCGCCTGCTCGACGCCGAAGCGCCGCGCGACGGCATCATCGGCGAGGAATATGGCGCCGAGCGCACCGAGGCGAGCCGCCAATGGGTGCTCGACCCGATCGACGGCACCGTCAGCTTCATGGCCGGGCGCCCGATCTTCGGCACGCTGATCGCGCTGCTGCAGGACGGCTGGCCGGTGCTCGGCATCATCGACCAGCCGATCGCCGGCGAACGCTGGGTCGGCGCCGTCGGGCAGCCGACTTTGTTCAACGGCCGGCCGGTCCGCACGCGGAGCTGCCGCACGCTCGGCGAGGCGGTGCTCGCGACCACCGGGCCGCAATATTTCAGCGATCACGACGGCGAGCATTTCATGGCGCTCGCCGCGAAGACCTCGCACAAGCGCATGGTCTTCGGCGGCGACTGCTACAATTACGGGCTGCTCGCCAGCGGCCATATCGACATGGTCGTCGAGGCGGGGCTGAAGCTCCACGATTTCGCCGCGCTGGTGCCGGTCGTCGAGGGGGCGGGCGGAACGATGTGCGACTGGAACGGCGATCCGCTGAATGCCGACAGCGCGGGCCATGTCATCGCGCTCGGGGATCCCGCGCGGCTCGAGGACGTTATCGAAGGACTCGCCTGCAACCACTGATCGCAAGGAAGGATGACGCCATGGCATATGAGGGAAGCTGTCACTGCGGCGCGGTGAGCTACACGGTCGAGGGCGACATTCCGGGCGAGGCGATGAGTTGCAACTGCTCGCACTGCCGCCGCAAGGGTTTCCTTTTGACCTTCGTTCCGATCGACCGCTTCCGGCTCGACAGCGGCGCCGACAGCCTCGCGTCGTACACGTTCAACAAGCATAATATCGACCATCAATTCTGCACGGCCTGCGGCTGCCAGAGCTTTTCGGTCGGCACCGGCCCCGACGGCGCGAAGATGGCGGCGGTCAACCTGCGCTGCGTCCCCGCCGCCGATCTCGACGCGCTGACTATCCAGAAGGTCGACGGGGCGAGCTTTTAAGCCTCCCGCGCTTGCAATTCCGGGCGAATCCGTCTAGGCGCGCCGCTTCCGATTGTACCGGCTGGCTGAAAGGGCTGCCAGGCCGATACGCAAACGGACTTCAAAAGGAGACCAAAATGCCCAAGATGAAGACCAAGAGCGGTGTGAAGAAACGCTTCAAATTCACCGCCTCGGGCAAGGTGAAGCACGGCGTCGCCGGCAAGCGCCACCGCCTGATTTCGCATAACTCGAAATATATCCGCACCAACCGCGGCACCAGCGTGCTCAGCGATTCGGACGCGGCCCATGTGCGCCTCTGGGCGCCCTACGGCCTGAAGTAAGGAGCGCTAGACCATGTCACGCATCAAACGCGGCGTCACCACGCACGCCAAGCACAAGCGGATCCTGGACCAGGCGAAGGGCTATTATGGCCGTCGCAAGAACACCATCCGCGTCGCCAAGCAGGCGGTCGAAAAGGCCGGCCAATATGCTTACCGCGACCGCAAGGTAAAGAAGCGGAGCTTCCGCGCGCTCTGGATCCAGCGCATCAACGCCGCGGTCCGCGCCGAAGGCCTGACCTATTCGCAGTTCATGCACGGCGTGAAGCTGGCCGGGATCGAACTCGACCGGAAGGTCATGGCCGACCTTGCGATGAACGAAGGCGGCGTGTTCACCGCGATCATCGCGCAGGCGAAGGCGGCGCTGCCCAAGGCAGCCTGACGCTTTCCAGCCGAAGCAAAGAAACAAGGGCGGTCCTGCGGGGCCGCCCTTTTTCGTTGACGGCCCCCCGCGCGAGGCGTCTCATCCGCCCTGCTTCCCTGCGCGTGCCGCCCTGACCCCGTCGACGAACTGCTTCTCGTTCACCTTCACCGCCAAGCCTTTTTTCGACAGGAAAAATGCGGCGCGCGGCATCGTGATATTGCCGTCCTTGGTGGCCAGCACCGCCCCCTGCGGCGCTATCGACTTGACCGTAGCAAGCACGGCGGCGCCATCGGCGCTGCGAACCTCCGCCCCTGGCTTCAACGCCCCGTCGACCGCCGCCGCATCGGCCTCGGCCTGCTTCAGCACCGCGACAATTTTGTCTTTTGACGCCTTCAGCGCCGGACCTTTCGGGGTCGTCACAAAAGCGTCCTTCGGGACCACGAGGCCGCTGGCGCCGATCCCGACCGCGATCCTGTCGCCGACCACTTTGACAATCCGGCCAACCTCTTCGCCATTCTGGTCGTAAACTTTGGTACCGGCGGTCCACGAAGCAGCCGGTCCCTGCGCCTGCACGGCAGGGACGGCAGTCACGGCTGCACAGCCAAGGAACAGCGCGGCGGGCAAGCCGGAAAGCTTGGACATGAGAGGCTCCTGTCAAACAGCAAGCCACCCGTGCCGCATCGGACGGGGCCGCACCAAATAGCATGCTGCCGGCCCGTGCAACGGACGCGGCGAGCCGAATGCCGGCGGCAGTGAAAAACAGGAACGGCGCGAAGGCAAGGCCCTCGCGCCGTTCCGACGATGCGAACATCGCCCCCCTCCCTCCGAACCGGTTGCCGTGGGTCGCAGAAAGCTTGCGGCCGGCGGAAGTTTCCCTGACGCTCTACACGGGGCAGCGCGCCGATGGGGTGACATATGCCGTCGCAATCATGACAAGAATTGTAAGAACCCGACACGAAGGTGCCTTAGGTTATTGTTTTTTTGCGTGAGGCGCCGCAAGCATGGACGTCATGAAGGACGCGATCCACAATCCGGGAGAGGACGCCGGCGCGCGGATCGTGACGCGTTTCTTCCCGCTATCCGAAGCGCTGAAGCCCTATGTCAGCACCATCTATCTGACCGAGATCACCCTTCCCGCCGGAACGCGGGTCGAGGATTATCTGCATCCCGAATGGGCGAACATGCGCTTCATCGATGGCGAGGCGCCGCTCGCCGGGGTCGGTGGCGCCCCGGCGGTGCCCGCCCCGCCCTTCGTCGCGACCGGCCCGACGAGCAAGGCGAGCTATTTCGCGGCGGGCAACATGCGCGCGTGGGGAATCGGTATCCTGCCCGCCGGCTGGGCGAAATATTTCGCGCTCCCGGCCGCCGAACTTGCCGACCGGTTTTGCGACGGCGCAGCGCACCCGGCCTTCGCCGCCTTCGCGCCGCTGACCGACGCGCTGCCGCGCATCAATGACGTCGATGCCGCCGCCGCGCTGATCGACGGCCATCTTGTCGGCCTGCTCGCGGGAACGCCGCGCGACGACCCCGCGATCGTCGCGGCGCATCGCGCGCTCGTCGACGACGACCTCGCCAGCGTCGCCGATCTCGCGGCGAAGCTCGCGCTCTCCGAACGGACGGTCGAGCGCCTCAGCCATCGCGCTTTCGGCTTTCCGCCCAAATTGCTGTTGCGACGCCAGCGTTTCCTGCGGTCGCTGGGGCGCTTCATGCTCGATCCGTCGATGGCGTGGATCGATACCCTCGACCACCAATATTATGACCAGGCGCAATTCACCCGCGACTTCCGCCGTTTCATGGGGATGAGCCCGCGGGCCTATGCGGCACGCCCCAAACCGATCCTCGGTGCCGCTGCTTTCGCGCGCGCCGCGGCGGCGGGAGCGGCCGTGCAGGGGCTGCACAAGCCGGCGGACTAGCCCTCAGGCCAGCTTGGAGGCTTGACCGGCGCCGCGTCTTCGGTGCAAGCGGCGGGCGGGCGCGCGCGGGCAGCCGCCGTATCCGGCAATAACGAAACAGACAGGCCGGCAGCCACAGGCGCGCCGGAGCAGGACGAACGACGATGAGCGAACTTCAGGCGATGCAGGCGCGGCTCGTGGCCGACATAGCGGCCGCCGCCGACCTCGACGCGATCGAGGCGCTGCGCGTCGGCGCGCTCGGAAAAGCCGGCAGCATCACCGCGCTCTTGAAGACGCTCGGCGGCATGAGCCCCGAGGAACGTCAGGCGCAGGGTCCCGCAATCCACGGCCTGCGCGAGGCGGTGACCGCCGCGCTGACGACGCGCAAGGCGGCGCTCGAGGGCGCGGCGCTCGAAACGAAGCTCGCCGCCGAGCGGCTCGACATGACGCTGCCCGCCGACGCGAAGCCGCTCGGCAGCGTCCATCCGGTGAGCCAGGTGATGGACGAGCTCGCCGAAATCTTCGCCGACATGGGCTTCGCGGTCGCGACCGGCCCCGAAATCGAGGACGACTGGCGCAACTTCACCGCGCTCAACATCCCCGAAACGCATCCGGCGCGCGCGATGCACGACACTTTCTATTTCCCGGCGCAGATGAACGATGCCGAGGGCCGCGCGATGCTGCTGCGCACCCACACCTCGCCGGTGCAGATCCGCACGATGATGGCGCAGGAGCCGCCGATCCGCATCATCGCGCCGGGCCGCGTCTATCGCAGCGACAGCGACGCGACGCACACGCCGATGTTCCATCAGGTCGAAGGGCTGGTGATCGATCGCGGCATCCATATGGGCCACCTCAAATGGACGCTCGAAACCTTCCTCAAGGCATATTTCGAGCGCGACGACATCGTGCTGCGCCTGCGCCCCTCCTACTTCCCCTTCACCGAACCCTCGGCGGAGGTCGACGTCGGCTATAAACAGGAAAAGGGCCGCCGCATCGTCGGCGGCAACGGCGACGACGAAGGCCATGCGTGGATGGAACTGCTCGGCAGCGGCATGGTCAATCGCCGCGTCATCGCCAATTGCGGGCTCGATCCCGACGAATGGCAGGGCTTTGCTTTCGGCGCCGGCATCGACCGGCTGGCGATGCTCAAATATGGCATGGACGACCTCCGCGCCTTCTTCGACGGCGACCTTAGGTGGCTGTCGCATTACGGGTTCGGCGCGCTGAGCGTGCCGACGCTGAGCGGGGGGATTTCGGCATGAAGATCACCCTCGACTGGCTCCGCGAACATCTCGACGGCGATTTCGCCGTCGAGGACGTCATCGCGACCCTCAACCGCATCGGTCACGAGGTGGAAGGCGTCGAAAATCCGGCCGAAAAGCTTGCGGGCTTCCGTGTCGCCAGGGTGCTGACCGCCGAGAAGCACCCGCAGGCCGACAAGCTGCAGGTGCTGACCGTCGACAGCGGCCCAGAGGTGAATGGGGGTATCCCGCTCACCGTCGTCTGCGGCGCCCCGAACGCGCGCGCCGGCCTCGTCGGCGTGCTCGGACTGCCCGGCGCGGTCGTGCCGGCGAACGGCATGGAGCTGAAGGTCGCGGCGGTACGCGGCGTCGAATCGAACGGCATGATGTGTTCGACGCGCGAGCTCGAACTCGGCGACGATCATGACGGCATCATCGAATTACCCGCCGACGCACCGGTCGGCACCGCTTTCGCCGACTATTCGGGTGCGGGCGATCCGGTGATCGACATCTCGATCACCCCGAACCGGCAGGACTGCATGGGCGTGCGCGGCATCGCGCGCGACCTCGCCGCCGCCGGGCTCGGCACATTGAAGCCGCTCGACGTCCCGACGATCGCCGGCGAAGGCGCGCCTGCAACCGAAATCCGGACCGACGATCCCGAGGGCTGTCCCGCCTTCTACGGCCGCACGATCGGCGGCGTCACGAACGGCACGGCCCCCGAATGGATGCGCCGCCGGCTGGAAGCGGTCGGGCAGCGTTCGATCTCGGCGCTCGTCGACATCAGCAACTATGTGATGTTCGACCTCGGCCGCCCGAGCCATATCTATGACCGTGCCAAGCTCGATGGCGCGCTCGTCGCACGGCGCGCCAAGGATGGCGAGATGGTCACCGCGCTCAACGGCAAGGAGTACACGCTCACCGGCACGATGACGGTGATCGCCGACGGCAGCGGCGTCCACGACATCGCGGGCATCATGGGCGGCGAACATAGCGGGTGCAGCGAGACGACGACCGACGTCCTGATCGAAATCGCTTATTTTACCCCCGAGCGCATCGCGCTCACCGGGCAGGCGCTCGGCCTGACCAGCGACGCGCGCAGCCGCTTCGAACGCGGCGTCGAT
This sequence comes from Sphingopyxis macrogoltabida, assembly GCF_001314325.1. Lineage (NCBI taxonomy): Bacteria > Pseudomonadati > Pseudomonadota > Alphaproteobacteria > Sphingomonadales > Sphingopyxidaceae > Sphingopyxis > Sphingopyxis macrogoltabida. The sequence continues at coordinate 4,909,093 of NZ_CP009429.1, read as the reverse complement.
CCCGCCTTCCTCGACGATGCGACGGCGATCGTCACCGGCCATGTCCTCGCGATCTGCGGCGGCACGCCTTCGGCGATCACCCGCGCCGGCACGCCGCCGGTCGGGACGCACCATATCGATTATGATCCGGCCCGCGCTGAAACGCTGGGCGGCATCGCCATCGATGCCGAGCGCCAGCGGGACATTCTCACCGCGCTTGGCTTCGGCATCATCGAACAGGGCACGCATTGGCAGGTCGCGGTGCCGAGCTGGCGCCGCGATATGGACGGCGCCCCCGACGTGGTCGAGGAAGTCACGCGCATCCACGGCTTCGACGCGATCCCCTCGACGCCGCTGCCGCGCAGCGACGGGGTCGCCAAACCGACCGCGACCGCCGACCAGCTGCTCGAACGCCGCCTGCGCCGCGCCGCGGCCTCGTCAGGCTTCCACGAAGCGGTCACCTGGTCGTTCGTCAGCGAACGCGACGCCGCGCCCTTCGGCGGCGGCACCTGGACGCTCGCCAACCCGATCAGCGAGGATCTGAAGGTCATGCGCCCGTCGCTGCTCCCCGGCCTGCTCGCCGCGGCACAGCGCAACCAGCATCGCGGCGCCGACAGCATCCGGCTGTTCGAGATCGGTCGCCGCTATCTTGCCGACGCCGAACGTCCGACGCTCGCCGTCCTGATGGCGGGCGACCGAAGCGCGCGCGGCTGGCAGACGGGCAAGGCCGCACCCTTCGACGCCTTCGACGCCAAGGCGGCGGCGCTGGCGCTGCTCGAGGCCGCCGGGGCCCCCGCCGACCGGCTGCAGGTGATGGAGCCCGTCGCCGCCGGGCAAATCTGGCATCCGGGCCAGTCGGCGACGCTGCGGCTCGGCCCCAAGGCGGTGCTCGCCGAATTCGGCGCGCTCCACCCGGCGCTGACCCGCGGTTTCGACGTCGACGGGCCGGTGATGGCGGTGCAGATCTTCCTCGATGCGATCCCGGCGAAGCGCGCGAGCGGGCCGGCGCGGCCGGCCTTTACACCGCCCGCCCTGCAATCGGTGCGCCGCGACTTCGCCTTCCTCGCCCCCGCGACGCTGGCCGCCGCCGATCTGGTGCGCGCGATCCGCGCCGCCGACAAGGCGAGCATCGTCGAGGCGCGGCTGTTCGACCGCTTTGCCGGTCAGGGCGTGCCCGAAGGCCAGGTCAGCCTCGCAGTCGAGGTCGAATTGCAGCCGGTGGAAAAAAGCTTTGCCGACGCGGAGCTGAAGGCGATTGCCGACAAGGTGGTCGCGGCGGCGGCAAAACTGGGGGCGGTGCTGCGAGGGTAATATGCCCCTCACGTCATTCTATATTCGTCATCCCGGCGCAGGCCGGGATGACGATAATATAGCGCTGTTTGCCTCTACCCGCCCCAGGTCGCGGTCAGCAGGCGCTGGAAATTGCCGCCGAGGATCGCCTTGATATTGTCGTTCGAATAGCGGCGACGCATCAGTTCCTCGGTCAGGTCATAGATGCGGCGCGGATGGTCGAAACCGTCGGTGTCGATCTTGTCGCGCCAGGCGTAGCTCGACTTCAGCATGCCCTTCATCGCCTTCTGCAACTCGGGCGGCATGTCGTCATAGCCGTGATTGTCGAGGTCGCTGCCGATCCCGACATGCTCGATCCCGACCAGCTTCACCGCATGGTCGATATGATCGACGATATTGGGCAGGGTCGTCGGTTCCTGCGCGGTCACGAAGTTGCGCACCCCCGCGATGCCGAACACACCGCCCTTGGCGGCGAGCGCCTTGATCGCCTCGTCGGTCTTGAGCCGCGGATGGTTGTTGAGCGCCCGGCAATTGCTGTGGGTGATCGCGATCGGTTTCGGCGACAGCTCGATCGCGTCGAGCGTCGTCTTGTCGCCGCTGTGCGACACGTCGATCAGCATACCGACCTTGTTCATCGCCTCGATGATCGCCACGCCATAGTCGGTGATGCCGCCGTCGACGCGCTCGGTCGAGCCCGAGCCGAGGCGGTTCTGCCAGTTATAGGTAAGCTGCGAGACGCGCTGGCCGAGCTTGTAGAAGAATTCGACATCCTCGACCTTCTGGAAATGGTCGGCGTTCTGCATGCCCATGATCACCGCGACCTTGCCGTCACGCTTGGCGCGGAGGATGTCGGCCATCTTGTCGACGCCGGTGAAGACATGGCTGTTGACCTGCACATAATGGCCCCACAGCGCATAATAGGACAGCACCTGATCGCGCGCTTCGGGGTCGCGGATGCCGACCCCCTGCAGGATCGCGTTGACGCCGCTCGTCCGATATTCCTCGGCGAGCTTGTCGGTCATCGGCGCCGGACCCTCGTCGATCAGGATCGGGTGCAACATGTCGATCACCAGCGCCTCGTTCACCAGATCGACGACGCGCTTGGGATAGGTGCGCGGCGGATAGGCCGCGCTCTCGGCGCGGACCGGGCGGCTGATGAAGGGCGCTGCGACCGTCGCGGCCAAGGCGCTGCCGACAAGCTGGCGGCGTGAGAAATCCGGCATATGACCCTCCTCGATTTTCTATTGCCAGCGTGGCTAAATCTCTCGCTGAGGAAGGTCAACGCGCAGAAAAACTGGCCTGAATGACCAGAAAAACTATCGCTTTAGGCGGCGACCGCGTCTTCGCTCTGGCTTGTCGCGGCTTCGAGCAGGCGCTTTTCGAGCGATTTGACCCGCGCCGCGCCGTCGATCTTGTCGCCGATCAGGTCGGTGACATAGAAGGTGTCGACCGCACGCTCGCCATAGGTCGCGACATGCGCCGAATGCACCGTGACCTTCGACTGGAACAGCGCATAGGCAAGCTGGTTGAGCAGCGCCGGGCGGTCCTGCGCATTGACCTCGATCACCGTAAAACGGTTCGAAGCCTTATTGTCGATAAAGACATTGGGAACGACACGGAACGCCTCGGCACGCGTCCGCGGCAACGCCCGCGCTTCGAGCTTGGGCAGCAGCCGGTGGCGGTTGGCGAGCGCATCCTCGATCGCCCGGGTCAGCCGGACGATCTGCTCGGCCTCGGCAAAAGGCCGTCCCAGCGGATCCTGGACAAGAAAATTGTCGAGCGCCAGTCCGTCGCGTGTCGTGTGGATGCGGGCGTCGATGATATTGCCGCCCGCAAGGTGGATGCCCCCGGCGATGCGATAGAAAAGCCCCGGATGGTCGGCGGCAAGCACCATCACCAGCGTCGCGCCGCGATCGTCGTCGGGCACCGCGGCGATATGCAGCGGGGCGTTCCCGGCCTGCTGGATATGGATCAGGTTGGCGGCGATGACCTCGACCGATTCGGCGATCCAGTAGCTTTCGGGCAGGCGCCGCGCGAGTTTGGCGAAAGCTTTCTCGTCGAGGCGGAGCAGCGCGGCGACGGCTTCCTTCTTGCCCGCGATCCGTGATTCGCGGCCCTTCTGCTTGTGCCCAAGGCGCAGCACTTCCTCGGCGGCGTCAAACAGCTCGGTGAGCAACTGGCGTTTCCAGCTGTTCCAGACGCCGGGGCCGACGGCACGGATATCGACCACCGTGAGCACGAGCAGCAGGCGGAGCCGCTCGGGCGACTGCACCTGCCCCGCGAAATCGAGGATCGTCTTGAAATCGGCAAGGTCGCGCTTGAACGCGGTCGCCGACATCAGAAGATGATAGCGGACGAGCCACGAAACGGTTTCGGTCTCGGCAGGGGTCAGCCCCAGCCGTGGGCACACCCGCAAAGCAAGTTCGGCGCCAAGCACGCTATGGTCGCCGCCGCGCCCCTTGGCGATATCGTGGAGCAGCACCGCGCAATAGATGACGCGCCGCGACTGCAGCTGTCCCATGATCGCGGTCGACAGCGGGTGATCGTCTTTCAGCCGGGCCTGCTCGATATCGGACAACAGGCCGATCGCGCGGATCGTATGCTCGTCGACCGTATAATGATGATACATGTCGAACTGCATCTGCGCGACGACGCGGCCGAAATCGGGCACGAAGCGGCCGAACACCCCGGCTTCGTTCATCCAGCGCAGCACCGTTTCGGGATCGCGCGGGCTGGTCAGCACGTCGAGGAACAGTTCGTTGGCGCGCGCATTGCGGCGCACCCCTTGCGTTTCGATCAGCTTGGCATCGTGGCGCGCTTGCCGCATCGCCTGCGGATGGATTTCGAGCCCGTGCTTGTCGGCGAGCGCGAAGATCTCGACGAGCCGCACCGGGTCCTGCTGGAAGAAATCGTCCGATGGCAAGGCAAGCCGGCCGCGGTCGAGGACGAAGCCGTTGAGCTTGCCCGGCCGCCGCCGGATCGTCGGCAGGAAACGCCGTCCGCGCGCCGCAAGCTGGTCGTCGAGATGCGCGAGGAAAGTCCCGGTGACGTCGCCGACGCTTTTGGCGTGGAGGAAATAGAGCTGCATGAAGCGCTCGACCGCGCTCTTGCCGGGGCGGTCGGCGAACTGCATCCGGCGCGCGATCTCGGGCTGGAAGTCGAAGGTCAGCCGGTCCTCGGCGCGCCCGGCGAGGACGTGGAGGTGGCAACGCACCGCGAGCAGGAAATTCTCGGCGCGCGCGAACTGGCGAAGTTCGCGCGCCGAAAGCAGGCCCGCATCGACCAGTTCGGGAACGGTGCGCACGCGGTGGATGAACTTGCCGATCCAGAACAGGGTGTGGAGGTCGCGGAGCCCGCCCTTCCCTTCCTTCACATTGGGTTCGACGACGTAACGCGAATCGCCCATGCGCTTGTGCCGCTCGTCGCGCTCGGCAAGCTTGTCGGCAACGAAGGCGCGTGCATTGCCGGCGACGACCTCGGCATCGAAGCGCGCCGACGCCTGATCGTAGAGGTCGCGGTCGCCCCAGATGAAGCGCCCTTCGAGCAGCGCGGTGCGGATCGTCAGATCGTCCTTCGCGGCGCGCACCATCTCGTCGATCGAGCGGCTCGAATGGCCGACCTTCAGCCCGAGATCCCAGAGCGTGTAAAGCTGCGCCTCGATCACCTGCTCGGTCCAGCTCGTCTGCTTGAACGGGGTCAGGAAGCCGATGTCGATGTCGCTGTGCGGCGCCATTTCGCCGCGCCCATAGCCGCCGACCGCAATCAACGTGATCCGCTCGCCCGCCGAACGGTTGCCGGCGGGATAAAGGTGGCCGACGGTGAAATCGTGGCTGAGGCGGACGATCTGGTCGATCAGGAAGGCGGTGGCGCTCGCCGCAAGCCGCCCCGACGAGGGATGGGCGAGCAGCCGGTGTTCGATTTCGCTCCGCCCCTTGTCGAGCGCGTCCCTGAGCAGCGCGACCATCGCGCGGCGGCGTACGCCGGGATCGCTGTTCTCGGCGGCGATCGCATCGAGCCGCCCGGCCAGCTCGCGCCGGTCGATGATCGCGCGGCGCTGGTCGAGATTGTCGAACAGGTCGCTCATGCCTCGTCCGCCAACAGCCGCTTGAGCGTATAAAGCGCGTCGAGCGCCTCGCGCGGCGCGAGCGCGTCGGGATCGATCGCGCCGAGCGCCTCGCGCAGCGCATCCCTGGTCGCCACCGGCGCGGCGGCGAGCGTCGCGGCGAACAGCGGCAGGTCGTCGAGCCCGGCGGCGAGCCCGCCGGTCGCCTGGCGTCCCGCCTCGAGCTTCGCAAGCACCGCCTCGGCGCGCTTGACCACCCCCGCCGGTACTCCGGCGAGCCGCGCGACGGCAAGGCCATAGCTGCGATCGGCGGGACCCTCTGCCACCTCGTGGAGCAGCACCAGATCGCCCTGCCATTCGCGCGCGCGGACGTGATGGAGCGACAGCGCGGTCAGCGTTTCGGCGAGCCGCGTCAGCTCGTGATAATGGGTCGCGAACAGGCAGCGGCACTTGTTGACCTCGTGCACCGCTTCGACCACCGACCAGGCGAGCGCGAGCCCGTCATAGGTCGAGGTGCCGCGCCCGACCTCGTCGAGGATGACGAAGCTTTGCGGGGTCGCCTGCGCAAGGATCGCGGCGGTCTCGACCATTTCGACCATGAAGGTCGAGCGCCCGCGGGCCAGATTGTCGCTCGCCCCGACGCGGCTGAACAGCCGGTCGACCAAGCCGAGCTTCGCGGTCGCAGCGGGCACGAAACCACCCGCCTGCGCAAGCACGACGATCAGCGCGTTCTGGCGGAGGAAGGTCGATTTACCGCCCATGTTCGGGCCGGTGACGAGCCAGAGCCGGTCGGCTTCCGACAGCGAGACGTCGTTGGGAACGAAGCGCTCGCCCGATTTCGCGAGCGCCGCCTCGACCACCGGATGGCGGCCGCCGCTCACGTCGAGACAGGGCTCGTCGGCGAGGTCGGGGCGGCACCAGTTGTGGCTCATCGCATGGTCGGCGAGCGCCGCAGCGACGTCGATCCGCGCGAGCACGTCGCACGATGCCGCGATCGCTTCGCACCGCTGCGTCGCCTGCTCGGTCAGCGTTTCGAGATGCGCCGCCTCCGCCCCGAGCGCGTGGACGCCCGCCTGCGTCACCCGGCTCGCCGCCTCGTGGAGATCCGCCGAATTGAAGCGGACGACTCCCGCGAGCGTCTGGCGATGGGTGAAGCCCGAGTCGGGCGCCATCAGCGCGTCGGCGTGCTTCGCCGGTACTTCGACATGATAGCCGAGCACGCCATTGTGACGAATCTTGAGCGACGCGATGCCGGTGCGGTCGCGATAGCCCGCCTCGAGCACCGCGATCGCCTTGCGTCCGTCGCGGGCCGTTTCGCGCAGCGCGTCGAGGGCATGATCGTAACCCTCGGCGATATAGCCGCCCTGCGCGGCGTCGACCGGCGGCGTTTCGATCAGCGCGCGCGTCAGTTCGTCGACGAGCGCGCCATGGCCGTCGAGCCCCGGCAGCAGCCGCGCGAGGAGCGGCGGCAGATCGGCGCGGCGCGCGAGATGTGCGCGGAGCAGCCGCGCCCCGCCGAGCGCGTCGCGGAGCTGCGCAAGGTCGCGAGGGCCGCCGCGTCCCGCCACAAGACGTCCGAGCGCGCGTCCGGCATCGGGGAGTGCCCGCAGGGTCGCGCGCAGCTCGCCGCGCCACAGCGCATCGCGCGCAAGGCTGTCGACCAGGTCGAGCCGGTCGAGGATCGCGCCTTTGTCGGTGAGCGGACTCGCGAGGTCGTCGGCGAGCAGCCGCGCCCCCGCCGCAGTCACGGTTCGGTCGATCGTCCCGAGAAGGCTACCGTCGCGGGCGCCGGCCATGGTGCGGACGAGTTCGAGGCTTTCGCGCGTCGCGGCGTCGATCGCCATGCGATCCGAGGCTGAGACGCGCAGTGGCGGCTGGAGAAAGACCGCCGAACCGGTCCCGACATGATCGAGATAGGCGGCAATCGCCCCCATCGCGGCAATTTCACCGCGCGAAAAGGTACCGAAGCCGTCGAGCGTCTGGACGCCGAACAAGGCTTCGAGCCGTTTCTGCCCCGCGGTACTGGCAAATTCACCCGCCGGCCGCCGCACGATCTGCCGCGCGCCCGCGACCGGCGCCTCCGCCGCCTCGCTCACCAGCAGTTCGGACGGCGCGAGCCGTGCGAGTTCGGCATCGACCGCCTCGCGGCGTACCGCAACGACCTCGAAACGTCCGGTCGAGATATCTGCGGCGGCAATCGCGACCTCGCCGTCGCTGCCGACCTCGGCCATCGCGGCGAGGCGATTGGCGCTGCGTCCCTCGAGCAGGCTCTCCTCGGTCAGCGTGCCGGCGGTGACGAATCGGACGATCGCCCGCGCCACCAGCGCTTTCGACCCGCCGCGCGCCTTGGCCTCGGCGGGGCTTTCGACCTGTTCGGCGATCGCGACGCGGTGGCCGGCGCGGATCAGCCGCGCCAGATAGGATTCGGCAGCGTGGACGGGCACGCCGCACATCGGCACGGGTTCGCCGCCATGTTCGCCGCGCGACGTCAGCGCGATGTCGAGCGTCGCCGCCGCGGCCTTGGCATCGTCGAAAAACAGCTCGAAAAAATCGCCCATGCGATAGAAGAGCAGGCAATCGCCGGCCTTGTCCTTCAGCGACCAATATTGGGCCATCATCGGCGTTGCGGCGGGATGGGCGGCGGGTGCGGCGTTGCTGTTGGCAGGTTTCGGGGCGGTCGCGGGCATTCGCCCTGCTTAGTGATTGGGGGCGACATGGCAAGGCATGCGCCTGCAACATTCGCGGTTACAATCGGCCCGGGTGACGCTAGGGGATTAATGTTCCTGGGGGTAAGCCATAGCGAGTGGACCGGTATGGATTATGGTTTCGGCAATGCCGAAACCGGGTCTAGGAAAGAGATCGGGCGCGCGTCGTGTGGATCAGAGGAGAGGATAGACGATGGATAGTGGCAGCAAGGTGCAGTTTTCCGACCGCGAGGCCCTGCTCTACCACGAATATGGCCGGCCCGGGAAAATCGAGATCGTCGCGTCGAAGCCGATGGCGACGCAGCGCGACCTCAGCCTTGCCTATTCGCCCGGCGTCGCCGTTCCGGTCAACGCGATCGCCGCGGACCCGGCCAAGGCCTATGACTATACGATCAAGGGCAATCTGGTCGCGGTGATCTCGAACGGCACCGCGATCCTCGGCCTCGGCAACCTCGGCGCGCTCGCCTCGAAGCCGGTGATGGAAGGCAAGGCGGTCTTGTTCAAACGCTTCGCCGACGTCGATTCGATCGACCTCGAGGTCGATACCGAAGATCCGCAGGCGTTCATCGACGCTGTCGCGCTGCTCGAACCGAGCTTCGGCGGCATCAACCTCGAAGATATCGCCGCGCCGAACTGCTTCATCATCGAGCAGGCGCTGAAGGAAAAGATGAACATCCCGGTGTTCCATGACGACCAGCATGGCACCGCAATCATCACTGCCGCGGGCCTGATCAACGCCTGTCACCTGACCGGGCGCGACCTTTCGACCGTCAAGGTCGTCGTGAACGGCGCGGGCGCGGCCGCGATCGCCTGCACCGCGCTGATCAAGGCGATGGGCGTGCGGCACGAAAATGTCATCATGTGCGACCGCAAGGGCACGATCTGGCAAGGCCGGACCGAAGGCATGGACCAGTGGAAGTCGGCGCATGCCGTGCCGACCGAAGCGCGCAACCTGACCGAAGCGCTGATCGGTGCCGACGTCTTCCTCGGCCTCTCGGCCGCGGGGGCGCTCAAGCCCGAAATGGTCAAGGACATGGCGCCGGCGCCGATCATCTTCGCGATGGCGAACCCCGATCCCGAAATATCGCCGCCCGATGCTCGTGCCGCAAGACCCGACGCGATCATCGCGACCGGGCGTTCGGACTATCCGAACCAGGTCAACAACGTGCTGTGCTTCCCCTTCATCTTCCGCGGCGCGCTCGACGTCCATGCGACCGCGATCAACGAAGAGATGAAGATCGCGGCGGCCTACGCCATTGCCGACCTCGCGCGCCAGCAGGTGCCCGAGGAAGTCGCCGCGGCCTATGGCGGACGCGCATCGAGCTTTGGCCCCGAATATATCATCCCCTCGCCCTTCGACCCGCGTTTGATGGAAATCGTTCCCGCCGCGGTCGCCGAAGCGGCGATGCAGACGGGCGTCGCGCAGCGGCCGATCGCGGATTTGGGCGAATATCGCACCCGCCTCCGCGCCCGGCTCAACCCGACGACGTCGGTGCTGACGCTCGCCTATGAAGCCGCGCGGTCGAACCCGAAGCGCGTCGTTTTTGCCGAGGGCGAAGAGGAAGTCGTGCTACGCGCCGCGATCCAGTTCCGCGACGGCGGTTACGGCATTCCGGTGCTCGTCGGGCGCGAAGGGCTGCACGACAAATTGCGCGCGATGGGCGTCGCCGATGCCGAATCGTTCGAGGTGCACAACAGCGTCAATTCGCCGCATGTGCCGCAGATGGTCGACATGCTCTACGAACGGTTGCAGCGGCGCGGTTATCTTCGCCGCGATGCCGAACGCATGGTCAACCGCGATCGCAACATCTTCGGCTCATTGCTGCTCAAGCTCGGCCTCGCCGATGCGATGATCACCGGCACGACGCGCACCTATTCGCAGACGATGCGCGAAGTGCGGCGGGTGATCGACCATGCCGAGGGCAAGACGCCCTTCGGCATCCACGTCCTTGTCGACCAGCATCACACGATCTTCATGGCCGACACGACGGTGAACGAACGGCCGTCGGCCGTCATGCTCGCCGATATCGCCGAACGCACCGCGCAGGTCGCGCGGCGGATGGGGCACGAGCCGCGCGTCGCCTTTCTCTCCTATTCGACCTTCGGCAACCCGCCGGGCGAATGGCTCGACAATATCCGCGATGCGGTGTCGATCCTCGACCAGCGGAACCCGGGCTTCGAATATGAAGGCGAAATGGCGCCCGACGTCGCGCTGAACGAGAAGGTGATGAAGAACTACCCCTTCTGCCGCCTGTCGGGCCCGGCCAACGTGCTGGTGATGCCGGGGCTGCAGTCGGCCAATCTGTCGGCGAAGCTGCTGCGCGAACTCGGCGGCGGCGCGGTGATCGGCCCGATGCTCGTCGGCATGGAAAAGCCGGTGCAGGTCGCAACGATGGCATCGACCGCATCCGATCTGGTCACGCTCGCCGTGCTCGCGGCCGGCGGGATCGCGCAGTAATTCGATCGTCGCCCCCGCGAAGGCGGGGGCCGCTATCGGCGTAGTACCAGCCTGCTTGCGGCCCCCGCCTTCGCGGGGGCGACGGAGCCTTTACTGTCCCGGCGGCGCCCCGGCGCCCGGCGCACCGACAGCGCCGATATTGCCGAAAATATCCTCGAAGAAGCTGCGATGGCGGCCCAGCGTCGGGGTCTTGTCGCCTTCGGGGTTGAGCTTGCTCACCAGTTCGAGCCCGGTCTTGTCGACCGCCGCGACATTGCCGGCGGGATCGAAGCGGACACGCAGCACCTGCTGTGCGATCGGGCGCGGATTGGCGAAGGCGAGCTGCCGCGTTTCGCGCGATACATAATAATATTCATTGTTGCTGAACTGGCCGACGAAGGTCGGACGTCCGAGCGTCTTTTCGACCGACTCGCGATTGTCGACGCCGGGCGTGATCGCCTGCGTCAGCACCGGATCGACGACATAACCCTGCCGCCCCTTCATCTGCGTACATCCGCTCGCGGTCAGCGCGACCATCAGTCCGACGGCAAGCAGGCGCGCGCGCGAGGCAGGAAGCTTGGGCATGAAATTCCGCATTCGACAATCTCCGTTGCGCCTGCCCGCCTGTCTTTCGCAGCGGCCGCGCATGCTCTCGCGCCTCTTAACCGCAAGCGGACGCCGCGCACAAGCCGCTTGTGCCGCGCCAAAGCTTGCCAGAAGCTGACTAGGGTCCAAACCCCTATCTTGCAGGTTCGAGGCGTCGAAATGGCAAAGATATTGGGTTCGGGTGGGCGCCGCGGGTAGCATCGCTACCCGCAAGGCCGCGCGGGCCCAAGATCGAAGCCATTTCGACGTCCCTTCGGGATTTGACCGATTTTGCCCAAGGCTGCGTCAGCAAGCCTTGGAATATTTTCATATGCCTTCGTCTTGCTTCCTTGCCCTGAACAAAATCGCTTCAAACCTCGAACCTGCAAGATAGGGGTTTGGACCCTGCCCCCTTTTCGGCCGCACCGATTGGGCCTAAGCGAATCCACATGATCTCGCTCCGCAAACTCTTCAAATCCGATCCCGACCCGCGCGAGGCGCGCCGCCCGCTCTGGAACGCCGTCGTCGCCACCGCGCGCCAACCGCACTGGTATGAGGAGGGCGGCGTTCCCGATACGCTGGACGGCCGTTTCGACATGGTCAGCCTGATCCTCGCCCTCGTCCTCCACCGTATCGACGAGGATCCCGATGCCGTTCGCGCCGGCGTCGAACTCACCGAACTCTTCGTATCGGACATGGACGGACAGATGCGCCAGATCGGTTTCGGCGACATGGTCGTCGGCAAGCAGATCGGACGGATGGTCGGCGCGCTCGGCGGCCGCCTTGGCGCCTATAAGGCAGCCGACGGGTCGGGCGAGCTGCGTGCCGCGCTGGTCCGCAACCTGTGGCGCGGCGACGCGCCCGGCGAAGACCGGCTGGCCTATGTCGCGGCGCAGGTTGCTGCGCAGCGTGCGGCGCTGGCCGCGACACCCGTTGCCGAACTGATCGTCGCCGACCGCCTGCCCGGGGGCTCCGCTTGAACGCCGATCCCGAATTTTCGCACATCGTCACGCTGGCCGATGCCGCGCACGGCAAGACGATTGCGATCGAAGCCGACGCCGAAGCCCGCGAACGGATCGCGAAACGGCTCGATCTCGTTGAACTCGCCTCCTTCGCGGTGACCGCCGAGGTGCGAGCCGTCGCCGGCGGCATTGCGGCGCGCGGCGAGGTGCGCGCCGAACTCGTCCAGCGCTGCGCCGCGACCGACCTGCCGGTGCCGGCGAGCCTGACCGAAAGTTTCGATCTGAAATTCCTGCGCGACGTCGATGCGGCGGCGAGCGAAGAGGAAATCGAGATCAGCGACGCGGATTGCGACATATTGCCGCTCGAAGGCGACCGGATCGATCTGGGCGAGGCCGCCGTGCAAACGCTTTCACTCGGGCTCGATCCCTTTCCGCGCCACCCCGACGCCGACCGCATCCTCGCCGAGAAGGGCGTGCTGAGCGAAGGGGCGGCGGGACCGTTCGCGGCACTCGCCAAGCTGCGCGGCAAACCCGCGTCCTGACCGGCGCCTAGCGCGGCGCCACGACCTCGTCGTCTTTCGCCAGATCGGCCGCGACATCGTCGAGGCCGGGCCCTTCGTCGGCCGGGGCCTCGTTGGCATCGGTCCCAGGCTTTTGCTTGTCGGCGTCGGCCGCGGCCTTTTCGTCGCGCGACGGTGGCAGCGCGCCGCCGAGCGCTTTCGCGAGCCCCGCAAGCTGCTCACCGATCACGCCGTCGACCGCGGGCGCGATGTCGCCGACCTTGAAGCGCATATAGCCGCCGACGACATAGTCGAAGCGGATCGCCGATCCGGTCGGCGTCTGCTTGATCTGTACCGTCAGCGTGCCGTTCAGCGCCTCGCCCTGCAGCGGACCAAAAGCGCCCGACAAGCGCAGCATCTGGTTCGGCTTGGCAAAAACGATCCGCGCGTGCTGGACGCTGCCAAGACCCGATCCCGTATCGGGCAATTTCTCGCAGAAGCAGCCGCCGGCCTGCGAATCGAGCCAGAAATTGGCGGCATCGCCCGACCAGCTATGCTCCTTCGACCACCATTTGTCGGGCGTCCGGAGCATCTTCCACACATCGGCAGGCGTCGCTGCAACCTGCGCGGTATGCGCGACGGTAAAGCCGTTTTCGCTCTGGTCGATCACCTTTGCGCCTGCCGGCTGCGCGACGACCGCCGCAAGCGAAAGCGCGGCGGCCCAATGGATTTTCGAATGCATGCCCCTGTCCCCTTCGCCGCCAGCATAGCGGGCGGCCGGGACAGTGACCAGAGGGCCGGTTAGCCTGCGGTCGAGAGGATCGTTTCGATCGCGTCGTTGACTTCGTCGATCGGCGCCATGCCGTCGACATGGGTCACGATGCCGCGCGCCTCGTAGATCGGCAGGATCGGTGCAGTCTTGGCGCGATATTCGGCCATGCGGGTGCGCACCGTTTCCTCATTATCGTCGGGGCGGCGTTTGAATTCGCTGCTCCCGCAAGCGTCGCAAACATTGTCCACCTTGGGGAGCTTGTAACGGTCGTGATACCCCTCGCCGCATTTGGCGCACGAGAAGCGTCCGGTGATGCGGTCCACGAGCGCGTCTTCTTCGACCCGCAGCTCGATGACATGATCGAGCTTGCGGCCGCGCGCGCTCAGGATTTCGTCGAGCGATTCGGCCTGCGCCGCAGTGCGCGGATAGCCGTCGAAGATCACCGACGTGTCGCTGCCCAGTTCGTCGAGCCTTTCGCCGATCAGGCCCGAGACGATTTCGTCCGAGACGAGTTCGCCCGCGTCCATCACCGCCTTGGCCTGCAGCCCGATCGGCGTGCCCGCCTTGACCGCGGCGCGCAGCATGTCGCCGGTCGAGAGCTGGACCATGCCATGCTCGTCCTCGAGGCGCGATGCCTGCGTACCCTTGCCCGCCCCCGGCGGGCCAAGCAGAATGATGTTGAGCGTCATGGAAGCCCCTGTTGTTGCCCAGTCACGGGATAGCTGTCGCAGGATGCCGTAGCGAGGCGATCAACGCCGCGCAACGCCGCCCTTCAATTTGGCCTTCTTGATCAGGTCGCCATATTGATGCGCGAGCATGTGGCTCTGGATCTGGCTGATCGTGTCGATCGTCACGTTGACGATGATCAGCAGGCTGGTGCCGCCAAGCTGGAAGGGCAGGCCCGATCCGGCGATGAAATATTCGGGCACCAGACAGATCGCCGCGAGATAGGCCGCGCCGATCACGGTGATGCGCGTCAGCACATGGTCGAGATAGGCGGCGGTATTCTTGCCCGGGCGGATGCCGGGGATGAAGCCGTTCTGGCGCTTCAGATTGTCGGCGGTTTCTTCGGGGTTGAAGACGACCGCGACGTAGAAGAAGCAGAAGAAGATGATGCCCGCGGCATAGAGCGCCATATACAGCGGCTGGCCGTGCGCGAGATACTGGTTGAGGGTGATCAGGAAATCGCCCCAGGCGGTGTCGCCCTTCACATTATTGCCCATCATCTGGGTGACGGTGAGCGGCATCAGCAGCAGCGACGAGGCGAAGATCGGCGGGATGACGCCCGCGGTGTTGACCTTGAGCGGCAGGTGGCTGCGGTCGGCCTGCATCACCCCGCGCTGCGTCGCGCGTTTCGGATACTGGACGAGGACGCGGCGCTGCGCGCGTTCCATGAAGCTGATGAAGGCGATGATCGCGATCGCCCCGCCGAGCACCGCAACGATCGTGCCGCCGCCCATCGAGCCTTCGCGGACCTGCGTGAACATCTGCGCGAAGCTGCGCGGAAGCTGGGCAAGAATGCCCGCCATGATGATCAGCGAAACACCGTTGCCGATCCCGCGGCTGGTGATCTGCTCGCCGAGCCACATCAGGAACAAGGTGCCGCCGACGATCGAGATGACCGCGCCGATGCGGAACATCATCCCCGGGTCGACGACCGCGGCAATGCCCTGGCTCTGGCCGAGGTTTTCAAGGCCGACGGCGATGAAATAGCCCTGGATCGCGGTCAGCGCGACGGTGCCGTAGCGCGTGTACTGGTTGAGCTTCTTGCGCCCGCTCTCACCCTCTTTCTTGAGTGCGGCGAGGCTCGGCGACAGCGCCGAGGCGAGCTGGACGACGATCGACGCCGTGATGTAGGGCATGACGCCGAGCGCGATGATGCTCATGCGCTCGAGGCTGCCGCCCGAGAAGGTGTTGAAGATGTCGAGGATACCGCCCGACGCCGCCTGATCGTAAAGCCGCGACAGCGCGACCGGGTCGACGCCCGGCAGCGGCACGAACGACAGGAAACGGAAAACGATCAGCGCGCCGATCGTGAACCAGATTCGCCGCTTGAGTTCGGTCGCTTGGCCGAACTTCGAAAAGTTCAGGTTGGATGCAAGCTGGTCGGCGCGAGAGGCCATGGGTATCTTCCTCGGATATTCCGGACCGCGCCCCCCGCGACCCGGCGCCTATGTGCGTTCGGAGGACCCGAAGCGCAAGGGGAAAGGCCTATTTAACGACGCAGCTCGTCGATACAGGCCGCGCCCGCCTTCGCATCGAGCCTTGCGAGCGAAGGGGGGATCAACTGTCGCCATGTGGCAAGGGGCGGTCCTTTCGAACCGCCCCTCGCGAAATCTTACTCGGCCTTGGCTTTGGCGCGACGCTGGGCCTTCTTGCCTTCGGGCGCTGCTTCCTTGACTTCAGGAAGCTCGACCTTGCCGCCGGCCTTTTCGACCGCCTCGATCGCGCCCTTCGACGCGCCGGCAACGGCGAAATTCAGCTTGGCGGTGAGTTCACCCTTGGCGAGGAGGCGGACGCCGTCCTTGCCGCCGCGTGCCACGCCAGCCGCCTTGAGCGCAGCGTGATCGATCACGGCCTTGGCATCGAGCTTCTTCGCATCGACCAGCTTCTGGATCATGCCCAGATTGACGATGGCAAAGTCCTTGCCGAAGATGTTGTTGAAGCCGCGCTTCGGGATGCGCATGTGGAGCGGCATCTGGCCGCCCTCGAAGCCGTTGATCGCGACGCCGCTGCGTGCCTTCTGGCCCTTCTGGCCGCGGCCGGCGGTCTTGCCCTTGCCCGAGCCGATGCCGCGTCCGACGCGCATCCGGCCCTTGCGGGCGCCATCATTGTCACGAAGTTCGTTAAGCTTGATCGTCATGTCTTTGCACTCGCTTTCGCTGTGGTCGCGCTATGGATCGAAAATTTCAATCCGGTTCGATTTCACTCGATGGCTGAAAGCCGGGATAGTCGCCGGCCTTTTCCATCACGATGGCCTGGGCGACATAGCCGCGGCCATCGACACTGGTGATCGAGGGGCTGCCATGAAGCTGCCATCCCCGGTTGAGCAGTCCCTCGACCCGCGCGCAGAAAGCGCTGTCGTCGGGACCGGTCAACAGGCGATAGAGCTTCATCGCGGCTTTAGCCCTCGACGACTTCCACCATGTGGGGAAGCTTGCGGATCATGCCGCGCACTTCCGGGGTGTCGACCAGTTCGACCTCGCGGCGCATCTTGCCCAGGCCGAGGCCGGTCAGGATGGCGCGCTGGCTCTTCGGACGACGGATCGGCGAACCGATCTGGCGGATCTTGATCTTCTTGTCGGCCATTGTCTTACTCCGTCACCGCCGCGGCTTCCGCCTCGGCTGCGCGGTCGGACGCGCCGCCACGCTTGATCAGGTCCGAAACCTTCTTGCCGCGACGCTGCGCGACCGACTTGGGGCTGGTCTGTTCGCCGAGCGCCTCGAAGGTCGCGCGAATCATGTTATAGGGGTTCGAGGTGCCGACCGACTTGGTCACCACATCGGCAACGCCCAGCGATTCGAACACGGCGCGCATCGGACCACCGGCGATGATGCCGGTACCGGCGGGCGCCGAACGCAGCGTCACATTGCCCGCACCGAAATGACCGCGGCCGTCATGGTGCAGCGTGCGGCCGTCGCGCAGCGGAACGCGGATCATCGCCTTCTTCGCGGCAGCGGTCGCCTTCGAAATGGCTTCGGGCACTTCGCGCGCCTTGCCATGACCGAAACCGGCGCGGCCCTTGCCGTCGCCGACGACGACGAGCGCGGCGAAACCGAAGCGCTTGCCGCCCTTCACGGTCTTCGAAACGCGGTTGATGTGGACGAGCTTTTCGATCAGCTCTTCGCCACCCTCTTCGTCGCGCGGACGACGGTCGTCGCGGCGGCCACGGCCACCTTCACGACCACCACGGCCGCCATCGCGGCCGCCGCCACGGCCGCGGCGCGGGGCCTGGCCTTCGGTGGGGGCAGCTTCGGGAGCGCCTTCGACGTTCTGTACTTCGTCTGCCATAATCAGAACTCCAATCCGCCTTCGCGAGCCGCGTCGGCCAGCGCCTTGATGCGCCCGTGGAACAGGAAGCCGCCGCGGTCGAACACGACCTGCGTCACGCCCGCCTTCTTGGCGGCGTCGGCGAGCCGCTTGCCGACATCGGCCGCGGCTGCGGTGGTGGCGCCGGTCTTGCCGCGGACATCCTTGTCCAGCGTCGAAGCAGCGGCCAGCGTCTTGCCGGCGGCATCATCGATGAGCTGCGCATAGATGTGACGGCCCGAACGGTGCACCGACAAACGCGGGCGGCCGGCGGCGCGCTGGCGGAGGGCGGTACGAACGCGCTGACGGCGCTTCTGGAAAGAGGTGAGATGTGCCATGGCTTACTTCTTCTTGCCTTCTTTGCGGAAGATGTACTCGCCGCGATATTTGATGCCCTTGCCCTTATAGGGTTCGGGCTTGCGCCAGCGGCGGATTTCCGCCGCGACCTGGCCGACTTTCTGCTTGTCGATACCGCTGATCTCGATCGTCGTGTTATCCGGCGTCTTGATCTCGATGCCCTCGGGCACGGCAAAATCAACATCGTGGCTGTAGCCGAGCTGCAGCTTGAGCGTCTTGCCCTGCGAGTTAGCGCGATAGCCGACACCGGTGATTTCGAGGACCTTGGTGAAGCCCTCGGTCACGCCGGTGATCAGATTCTGGACCAGCGTACGCTGCATGCCCCAGAACGCCCGCGCTTCGCGGGTGCTGTTCGCGGGTTGCACCGAGATGCTGCCTTCGCCGACTTCATAGTTGATGAGGTCGGACAGCGGCATCGCCAGCGTGCCCTTGGGACCCTTGACCGACAGCTGGCCGCCGTCGATCGCGGCGGTGACGCCGCCCGGGATTGCCACTGCCTTTTTACCAATGCGCGACATCAGAACACCTCCGCCAGCACTTCGCCGCCGACATTATGCTCGCGGGCTTCGGCGTCCGAGAGAACGCCACGCGGGGTCGACACGATGGTGATGCCAAGGCCGTTGCGCACGATCGGCAGCTCTTTCGAGCCCGAATAGACGCGGCGGCCCGGCTTCGAGACGCGGGCCACGTGGCGGATCGCCGGCTGGCCTTCGAAATATTTGAGCTCGATGCGGATGCCCTTGTGCTGGCCCTTCGCGCCCAGCGCTTCTTCGCTGTAGCCGCGGATATAGCCTTCGCGCTGGAGAACATCGAGAACGCGGACGCGCAGCGTCGAAGCCGGCGTCAGGACGCTGTCCTTCTTCGCCTGCTGGCCGTTGCGGATGCGGGTGAGCATATCACCCAGGGGATCGGTCATTGCCATCTTGTCAGTCCCTTACCAGCTCGACTTCACAACACCGGGGATCAGGCCCTTGTTGGCCAGATCGCGGAGCTGGATACGGCACAGCCGGAATTTGCGATAATAAGCGCGCGGGCGCCCCGTCAGCTCGCACCGGTTGCGGATGCGGGTCGGGTTACCATTGCGCGGGATTTCCGCCATCTTGAGGCGCGCGATCAGGCGCTCGCCATCGTCGAGCGACGTATCCGCCGCAATCGCCTTCAGCTTCGCATAACGGCCGGCATATTTCTTCACCAGCTTCTTGCGACGCTCGTTCTTGTTCATCGAACTCAGTTTCGCCATGACTTAAGTTCTCTTTCCTTCTTGAAAGAGCCTGCCCGGTCCCGAAGGATCAGGCGGCTTCCTTTTCCTGCGCTTCGATCGGGAAGGGGAAGCCGAACAGCTTGAGCAGTTCGCGGGCTTCGTCGTCCGTACGGGCGGTGGTGGTGACGATCACGTCCATGCCGCGCACCGTGTCGATGCGGTCATAGTTGATCTCGGGGAAGATGATCTGCTCTTTCAGGCCCATGGCATAGTTGCCACGGCCGTCGAAGCTCGTCGCCGACACGCCGCGAAAGTCGCGGATGCGCGGCATGGCGATCGTGATCAGGCGATCGAGGAACTCGTACATGCGTTCGCGGCGCAGGGTGACCTTGCAGCCGATCGGCATGCCTTCGCGCAGCTTGAACTGGGCGATCGACTTCTTCGCCTTGGTCACGACGGGCTTCTGACCCGCGATCAGCTCCATTTCCGAAGCGGCGATCTCGACCTTCTTCTTGTCCTGGACCGCGTCGCCCACGCCCATGTTGAGCGTGATCTTCTCGATCTTCGGCACTTCCATCGCATTCTTGTAACCGAACTTCTCGGTCATCGCCTTGACGATCACATCGTCATAGCGCTTGCGCATGCGCGGGGTGTAATTGTCAGCCATTGATCGTCTCCCCGGACTTCACGGCCACGCGGACCTTCTTGCCGTCCTTGGTTTCAAAGCGAACGCGCGTCGGCTTGCCGGTCTTGGGATCGGCCAGCGCGACCTTGCTCGCGAACAGCGGCGCTTCCTTGCGCTCGAGCCCGCCCTGCGGATTCTGCTGGTTCGGCTTGCGATGGCGGGTGATGACATTGACGCCGGCGACGACGACCTTGCCGTCCTTCGGCAGGCTCTGCGTCACTTCGCCGGTCTTGCCCTTGTCCTTGCCGGACAGGACGACGACCGTGTCACCCTTCTTGATCTTGTTCGCCATGGTCAGAGCACCTCCGGCGCCAGGCTGATGATCTTCATATAGCCGCGGCCGCGCAGTTCGCGGACGACGGGGCCGAAGATACGGGTGCCGATCGGCTCCTCGTTCTTGTTGACGAGCACGGCGGCGTTGCTGTCGAAACGGATCACCGAACCGTCGGCGCGGCGCACATCCTTCGCGGTGCGGACGATGACGGCGCGATGCACGTCGCCCTTCTTCACCTTGCCGCGCGGCTGGGCTTCCTTGATCGACACGACGATGACGTCGCCGACGCCGGCGGTGCGACGCTTCGAGCCGCCGAGCACCTTGATGCACTGGACGCGCTTCGCGCCGCTGTTGTCGGCGACTTCCAATTGTGACTGCATCTGGATCATCGATGCATTTCCTTCTTCCTTGGCCTACCGGGATGCCCCGGCGGTTCCGTGAAACTCTTTAGCCTTCGGCCGCGGCGGGAGCAGCCGGGGCGGCGCCCTTGGGCTTGCTGTGGGTATCGACCTTGTCGAGCACCTTCCAGGTCTTCAGCTTCGAAATCGGCTTCGTTTCCTCGATGCGGACGGTTTCGCCAGCCTTGATGGCGTTGTCCTCATCGTGGGCGTGATATTTTTTCGAGCGGCGGATGATCTTGCCGTACAGAGGGTGCTTCACCTTCCGTTCGACCTTCACCACGACGGTCTTGTCGCCCTTGTCGGACACCACCGTGCCGGTCAGAATGCGCTTCGGCATCGATAGTCTCCTTACTTCGCGGCCGAGCGCGAACGCTCGGTCTGCTGCGTCTTGATGCGGGCGATCGAGCGCCGCACTTCCTTGACGCGCGAGGCCTTTTCAAGCTGGCCGGTGGCCGCCTGGAAGCGGAGGTTGAACGCCTCGCGCTTCAGTTCGCCAAGCTGTTCGGCGAGCTGGTCGTCGGTCTTGGCCTTGAAATCTTCGGTCTTGGCCATGTCCTTAACCCTCCAGATGCGAGGTATCGCCGAGGCGGGCGATAACCTTCGTCTTGATCGGCAGCTTCATCGCGGCGCGTTCGAACGCCAGCGCGGCCACGGGGCCCGGAACGCCGTCGAGTTCGAACAGGATGCGACCCGGCTTCACGCGCGCGGCCCAGAATTCCGGCGAACCCTTGCCCTTACCCATGCGGACTTCGGCAGGCTTCGACGACACGGGGACGTCGGGGAAAACGCGGATCCAGAGGCGACCCTGACGCTTGATCGCACGGCTGATCGCGCGGCGAGCCGCTTCGATCTGGCGCGCGGTGATGCGCTCGGGTTCCATCGCCTTCAGCCCGTAGGAGCCGAAGTTCAGGCTGGTACCGCCCTTGGCATTGCCATGGATGCGGCCCTTGAAGGCCTTGCGGAACTTGGTTTTTTTCGGTTGCAGCATCTCAGCAGTCCTTAGCGGCGATCTTCACGGGCCGGACGGACACCGGTCGTCTGCGCATCGAGCATCAGACGGTCGGTCGCCATCGGGTCGTGACCAAGGATTTCGCCCTTGAAGATCCAGACCTTGATCCCGCACACGCCATAGGCGGTGTGGGCTTCGGCCTCGGCATAGTCGACATTGGCGCGCAGCGTGTGCAGCGGCACCCGGCCTTCGCGATACCATTCGGTGCGCGCGATTTCCGCGCCGCCGAGACGGCCGGCGCAGTTGATGCGGATGCCCTCGGCACCGAGACGCATCGCCGACTGGACGGCGCGCTTCATGGCGCGGCGGAAGGCGACGCGGCGCTCGAGCTGGTCGGCGATGCCCTGACCGACGAGCTTGGCGTCGACTTCAGGCTTGCGGATCTCGACGATGTTCAGCGACACGTCGCTGCCGGTCATCGCACCGAGCTGCTTGCGCAGCTTTTCGATGTCGGCGCCCTTCTTGCCGATGATGACGCCCGGACGGGCGGCATAGATCGACACGCGGCACAGCTTCGCAGGACGTTCGATGACGACCTTCGAGATCGCGGCCTGCGGCAGGTGCTTGAACACGAACTTGCGGATCTTCAGATCCTCGACAAGCATGCGGCCATAGTCCTGGCCTTCGGCGAACCAGCGGCTGTCCCAGGTGCGGTTGACCTGCAGGCGCAGGCCGATCGGATTGCTCTTCTGGCCCATCTTACGCCTCTTCTTCCTGTTCGCGCACGACAATGCGGATGCGGCTGAACGGCTTGACGATCCGGGTCGACTTGCCGCGGCCGCGAGCGTGCCAGCGCTTCATCGAGATCGACTTGCCCACGCTCGCTTCCTTGACGACCAGCGCGTCAACGTCGAGGTTGTGGTTGTTTTCCGCGTTGGCGACGGCGCTGGCGAGAACCTTGCGCACGTCGACGGCCATCGCCTTCTTCGAGAAAGCGAGGACGTTCATCGCGTCTTCGACCTTGCGGCCGCGGATCAGCGCGGCGACGAGGTTCAGCTTCTGCGCCGAGCCGCGAATCTGCGTGCCGACCGAGAGAGCCTCGTTATCGGCAACGCGGCGGGGGGACTTTTCCTTGCCCATTAGCGTTTGCCCTTCTTGTCGGCCGCGTGACCAGGGAAGAAGCGCGTCGGCGCAAATTCACCCAGCTTCATGCCGACCATGTCTTCATTGACCGACACCGGCACGAACTTGCGGCCGTTGTAGACGTTGAAGGTCAGCCCGACGAACTGCGGCAGGATGGTGGACCGACGCGACCAGGTCTTGATCGGGGCAGAGCTGCCGCCGTCCTGGGCCGTTTCGGCTTTCTTGAGGAGATGAAGGTCGACGAACGGACCCTTCCAGACCGAGCGAGCCATGGCTTACCTCTTCTTCTTCGCGTGACGCGACCGGATGATCATATTGTCGGTCGACTTGTTGTGGCGCGTGCGGGCACCCTTGGTCGGCTTGCCCCACGGGGTAACCGGATGACGGCCACCCGAGGTGCGGCCTTCACCACCGCCGTGCGGGTGATCGACCGGGTTCTTGGCGACGCCGCGGGTCAGCGGACGCTTGCCGAGCCAGCGGTTGCGGCCGGCCTTGCCCAGGTTGGTGTTCTGGTTGTCGGGGTTCGACACCGCGCCGACCGTGCCCATGCACTCGCCGCGGATGTAACGCTGTTCGCCCGAACCGAGACGCACGATGACGAGACCGCGGTCACGACCGACGACCTGTGCGTAGGTGCCCGCCGAACGGGCGATCTGGCCGCCCTTGCCCGGCTTCATCTCGATGTTGTGGACGATCGTGCCGACCGGCATCTGCGACAATTCCATCGCATTGCCCGGCTTCACGTCGGTCTTCTTGCCGGCGACGACGGTGTCGCCAACGGCCAGACGCTGCGGCGCCAGGATATAGGTCTGCTCACCGTCTTCGTACTTGACGAGCGCGATGAACGCCGTGCGGTTGGGGTCGTATTCCAGACGCTCGACGGTGGCCGGCATGTCCCACTTGCGACGCTTGAAGTCGATGAAGCGGTACTTCTGCTTGTGGCCACCAGCGATGCCGCGCGAGGTCACATGACCCTTGTTGTTGCGGCCACCGGTCTTGCGCTTGCCTTCGGTCAGCGCCTTGACGGGCTTGCCCTTCCACAGCGACGATTTGTCGACGAGGATCAGGCCGCGCTGCGCGGGGCTGGTCGGATTATAGGATTTAAGTGCCATTTTCTCTGCCTCTTCCTACAATCAGACGCCGGTCGTGACGTCGATCGACTGGCCGGCGGCCAGGCGAACGATCGCCTTCTTCACGTCGCTGCGGGTGTAGGGCTTGCCCTTCCAGCGCTTGGTTTTGCCCTTGGTGACGAGCGTGTTGACGCTGACCACCTTGACATCGAACAGCGCCTCGACGGCGGCCTTGATCGCGGGCTTGGTCGCGTCGTTCGCGACCTTGAACACCACCGCGTCGTTTTCGCTGAGCAGCGTCGACTTTTCGGTGATCACCGGCGCGAGGATCACGTCATAGTGACGCGCGTCGACTGTTTTTGCCTTAGCCATTGCAGCGGGCCTCCAGCTTTTCGACCGCCGCGCGGGTCAGGACCAGCGTGTCGGCACGGATGATGTCATAGACGTTGGCGCCGATGGCCGGCAGCGCGTCGACACCGATGAGGTTGGCCGAGGCCATGGCGAAGCTGGCGTGCACCGCGTCACCGTCGATGAAGAGCGCGCGGTTGCCGAGTTCCATCTTGCCGAGCTTGCCGGCGAGCGCCTTGGTCTTCGCGTCCTTGAGCTCGAGCGTGTCGAGAACGACGAGCTTGCCGCCCTTCGCCTTGTCGCTGAGCGCCATCTTCAGGCCGAGGGTGCGGATCTTCTTGTTCAGCGAGTGGCCGAAGGTGCGGGCCCGGGGACCATGCGCCTTGCCGCCGCCGATGAAGATCGGCGCCTTGCGATCGCCGTGACGAGCCGTACCGCCGCCCTTCTGGCGACCGAACTTCTTGCCGGTGCGCGACACATCGCTGCGTTCGCGGGCGGCGCGAGCCGGACCGCGGCGCTTTTCGAGCTGCCAGGCCACGACGCGGTGCAGGATGTCTGCGCGGGCGTCGACGCCGAAGACGTCGTCGTTAAGGTCGATGTCGGCGCCAGCCTTGCCATCGAGGGTCTGTACCTTGACCTTCATGATCAGGACTCCTGTGCGCCGTCGGTGGCCGCGGTGTCGACGACGGTTTCTTCGACCGGCGTTTCGACCGGCGCGTCAGCCGGGGCTTCGTTGCTGTTGGCCGCGCTCTTGATGCCCGCCGGATAGGGGGCCTCGGGGTGGCGCGGCAGCTTCACCGCATCGCGAACGAGCAGCCAGCCGCCCTTCGAACCGGGCACAGAGCCCTTGACGAAGAGAAGACCGCGCTCGACGTCGGTGCGGACGATTTCGAGATTCTGCTGGGTGCGGTTGCGGGCGCCCATGTGGCCGGCCATCTTCTTGTTCTTGAAGACGCGGCCCGGATCCTGACGGTTACCGGTCGAACCATGCGCACGGTGGCTGATCGAAACACCGTGGGTCGCGCGCATACCGCCGAAACCCCAGCGCTTCATCGCACCGGCAAAGCCCTTACCCTGGGTCACGCCCTGGATGTCGACGATCTGGCCGGCAACGAAATGGTCGGCCGACAGTTCGGCGCCGACGTCGAGCGTCGCGTCGTCAGCGACGCGGAATTCGACGAGCTTCGCCTTGGGCTCGACTTCGGCCTTGCCATAGGCACCGCGCTGCGGCTTGGCGACGTTCTTCGCCTTGGCCGAGCCAGCACCGAGCTGAACGGCCACATAGCCGTCACGTTCTTTATCGCGCACGGAGACGACCTGGCAGCCTTCGAGGCTCAGGACGGTGACGGGCACGTGGCGGCCGTCGTCCTGAAACAGGCGGGTCATCCCCATTTTCTTCGCGATCACGCCAGTACGCATGATCATACTCCTCAACAGAGGCCGGGCGGACCATTCCGCACGGCTTGCGGGACCCATCGAGACACGTCTCGACGGAACCCTCCCAGCCCGAAATTTCGATGCATCGCCCCGTCCGGGCTGAGGTGCCGCCATCCCGAAGGAGAAGCGGCGAGACGGGGGACGCAGCCCGGACCATGATGCCTCCGACGAGGCGGTCCGGCGGTATCCACCCTATCGTGATGCAGGCGGCGAACCGTCCTGCCGATAGAGGCCCCGCTCTCGCGGGGCATGCTGGCTTACGCCAGCTTGATTTCGACGTTCACGCCGGCAGCGAGGTCGAGCTTCATCAGCGCGTCGACCGTCTGCGGGGTGGGCTGCACGATGTCGAGCAGCCGCTTGTGGGTACGCACCTCGAACTGCTCGCGCGACTTTTTGTCGACATGCGGACCGCGGTTCACGGTGAATTTTTCAATACGCGTCGGAAGCGGGATCGGGCCGCGAATAAGCGCTCCGGTACGGCGGGCCGTATCGGCAATGTCGGTGGTGGCCTGATCGAGCACGCGGTGATCAAAGGCCTTCAGGCGAATGCGAATATTCTGCGTTTCCATGACTGTTCCAGTCGAATCCCGTCTAACGATGCGAAAGAGCCGAAATGGCCTGTACCGGCCCCCATCAGGAAGCCGGTCCGGCCATCAAAAACCTTTAAGCTACGAGCCGCGCGAATCGGTCCGAATCGCGCGGCTCGCGGCCCTATATTACTTTGTGATCGTCGCGACAACCCCTGCGCCGACCGTGCGGCCGCCTTCGCGAATTGCGAAGCGCAGACCCGGGTCCATGGCGATCGGGGCGATCAGCTTGACCGACAGCTGGACGTTGTCGCCCGGCATGACCATCTCGGTGCCCTCGGGGAGGATGACCTCGCCGGTGACGTCGGTGGTGCGGAAGTAGAACTGCGGACGATAGTTGGCGAAGAACGGCGTGTGACGGCCGCCTTCGTCCTTCGACAGGACGTACACTTCCGAGGTGAACTCGGTGTGCGGCGTGATCGAGCCGGGCTTTGCCAGAACCTGGCCACGCTCGACTTCTTCACGGCCGACGCCGCGGATCAGCGCGCCGATGTTGTCGCCGGCCTGGCCCTGGTCGAGCAGCTTGCGGAACATTTCGACGCCGGTGACGACGGTCTTCTTGGTGTCCTTGATGCCGACGATTTCGACTTCTTCACCAACCTTGACGATGCCGGTTTCGACGCGGCCGGTGACAACCGTACCACGGCCCGAGATCGAGAACACGTCTTCGATGGGCATCAGGAAGGGCTTGTCGAGCGGACGTTCCGGCTGCGGGATCCACTCGTCGACGGCAGCCATCAGCTTCATGATGGCGTCCTTGCCGATGTTGTCGTCGCGGCTTTCCAGCGCGGCGAGCGCCGAACCGGCGATGATCGGAATATTGTCGCCGTCGAAGTCGCGCTTCGAAAGTTCTTCGCGGATTTCGAGTTCGACGAGTTCGAGCAGTTCGGGATCGTCGAGCTGGTCGACCTTGTTGAGGAACACGACCATGGTCGGAACGCCGACCTGCTTCGCGAGCAGGATGTGTTCCTTGGTCTGCGGCATCGGGCCGTCAGCGGCCGACACGACGAGGATCGCGCCGTCCATCTGGGCGGCACCGGTGATCATGTTCTTCACATAGTCGGCGTGACCCGGGCAGTCGACGTGCGCATAGTGGCGGCCGTCGGTTTCATATTCGACGTGGGCGGTCGAAATGGTGATGCCGCGCTCGCGCTCTTCGGGAGCCTTGTCGATGTTCGCGAAGTCGACGGCGGCGTTGCCGGCGACGTTTTCGGCGAGCACCTTGGTGATCGCTGCGGTCAGCGAGGTCTTGCCATGGTCGACGTGACCGATGGTGCCGATGTTGCAGTGCGGCTTCGTCCGCTCAAATTTAGCCTTGGCCATGATGTAACAACCTTCTTGTTCAGTGTTTGCGTTGATCAGTCGTGGACGAGCCTGCTGAATCAGGCGCCGCCCTTAGAGGGTCTTGCCGCGCGGCGCAAGTCCGCGCGGCTGCAACCCGTCAGGCCATCTTGGCCTTCACTTCTTCGGCCACGTTGTTCGGCACTTCTTCATAGTGCGAGAACTGCATGGAGTATTGCGCGCGGCCCTGGGTGAAGGAACGCAGCTGGTTGACGTACCCGAACATATTGGCAAGCGGGACCATCGCTTCAACCACCTGGGCATTACCACGGCTGTCGGTGCCCTGGATCTGGCCGCGGCGGCTGTTGAGATCGCCGATCACGTCGCCCATGAACTCCTCGGGAGTCACGACTTCGACCTTCATCACCGGTTCGAGCAGCTTGATGCCGGCCTTCGCCGCCACTTCGCGCATCGCCGCACGGCCCGCGATTTCGAACGCCAGCGCCGACGAGTCGACGTCGTGGTAGGCGCCGTCGGTGAGCTTGATTTCGAAGTCGATGATCGGGAAGCCGATCATGTGACCGTTTTCGGCCGACTCGCGCATGCCCTTTTCGACCGACGGGATATATTCGCGCGGGATGTTACCGCCCTTGATCTCGTCGATGAAGGTGATGCCCGAACCGCGTTCGCCGGGGGCGACGCTGACCTTGACGCGGCCGAACTGGCCCGAGCCGCCCGACTGCTTCTTGTGGGTGTAGTCGACATCGACCGGCTTCGCGAGCGATTCGCGGTACGCCACCTGCGGCGCGCCGACGTTCGCTTCGACCTTGAACTCGCGCTTCATGCGATCGACGAGGATGTCGAGGTGAAGCTCGCCCATGCCCTTGATGATCGTCTGGCCCGATTCATGGTCGGTCGACACGCGGAACGAGGGATCCTCGGCGGCGAGGCGATTGAGCGCGATGCCCATCTTTTCCTGGTCGGCCTTGGTCTTCGGTTCCACCGACAGCTCGATGACCGGCTCGGGGAATTCCATCCGCTCGAGGATGATCGGCGCGTTGGCGGCGCAGAGCGTGTCCCCGGTGGTGGTTTCCTTGAGGCCCGCCAGCGCGACGATGTCGCCGGCGAACGCTTCCTCGATGTCCTCACGCGAGTTGGCGTGCATGAGGAGCATACGGCCGATCTTTTCCTTCTTGTCCTTGACCGAGTTCAGGTAGCTGCCCTTGGTCAGGGTGCCCGAATAGATGCGGGCGAAGGTGAGCGAACCGACGAACGGGTCGTTCATGATCTTGAACGCGAGCATCGAGAGCGGCGCCGAGTCGGCGGTCGCGCGCGAATCGGGTTCGTTCGTGTCGGGGTTCACACCCTGCACGTCTTCGATGTCGAGCGGCGAGGGCAGATAGTCGACGACCGCGTCGAGCAGCGTCTGGACGCCCTTGTTCTTGAACGCCGAGCCGCAGAGCACAGGCACGAACGCCTGACCGAGCGTGCCCTTGCGGATCAGCGCCTTCAGCGTCGCGACGTCGGGCAGGTTGCCTTCGAGATAGGCTTCCATCGCATCGTCGTCTTGTTCGACGGCGAGTTCGACGAGCTTTTCGCGATATTCGGCGGCCTTGTCGACGAGGTCGGCGGGAATTTCTTCATAGAAGAATTCGGCGCCGAGGCTTTCGTCCTTCCAGATGATCGCACGTTCGTTGACGAGGTCGACGAGGCCCTTGAAGTCCGATTCCGCACCGATGGGCAGATAGAGGACGGCCGGGACCGCACCGAGACGATCGATGATCGTCTGGACGCAATAATAGAAGTTCGCGCCGGTGCGATCGAGCTTGTTGATGAAGCACATGCGCGGCACGCGATATTTGTCGGCCTGACGCCACACGGTTTCCGACTGCGGCTCGACGCCGGCAACGCCGTCGAACGCGGCAACCGCGCCGTCGAGGACGCGCAAGCTACGCTCGACTTCGATGGTGAAGTCGACGTGGCCGGGGGTGTCGATGATGTTCAGGCGATGCTCGGGGCCATTGCCCTCTTCGGCCTTCCACAAGCAGGTGGTTGCCGCGGACGTGATCGTGATGCCGCGTTCCTGTTCCTGTTCCATCCAGTCCATGGTGGCGGCGCCGTCATGGACTTCGCCGATCTTGTAGGACTTGCCGGTGTAATAGAGAATGCGCTCGGTCGTCGTGGTCTTGCCGGCGTCGATGTGCGCCATGATACCGAAATTGCGATAGCGTTCGAGCGGATGGCTGCGTGCCATGATCTTTTCCTTGGATTTGGGGGGAGGCCTTTGGGGCCGCCCCCGATATAGGAAGTTTTGTTGCGATTGCGAGACGCCGAAGCGTCGCGCCGATTACCAGCGGTAGTGGCTGAAAGCGCGGTTCGCTTCCGCCATGCGGTGCGTGTCTTCGCGCTTCTTCACCGCATTGCCACGGTTGTTCGACGCGTCGAGCAGTTCGCCCGACAGGCGTGCGGCCATCGTGGTTTCGCTGCGGTTGCGCGCCGCCGTGATCAGCCAGCGGATCGCGAGCGCCTGCGCACGGTCCGGACGGACCTCGACCGGAACCTGATAGGTCGCACCGCCGACGCGGCGGCTGCGGACTTCGATGTTCGGGCGGATGTTCGCCAGCGCTTCGTGGAACACGCCCAGCGGTTCCTTCTTGGCACGGGCTTCGACCGACTCGAGCGCACCGTAAACGATGCTTTCGGCGACCGACTTTTTCCCGTCCAGCATGACGCTGTTCATGAATTTCGACAGCACGACATCCCCGAAACGGGGATCGGGCAGGATTTCGCGGCGTTCAGGACGACGACGACGAGCCATGGGTAATTCCTTTTACAACAGCATCCCGCCGCCGGAGCGTCGCGGGATGATCAAATAGCCGAAAAAGCGGTCCTTACTTCGGACGCTTCGCGCCGTACTTCGAACGGCTCTGCTTGCGGTCCTTCACGCCCTGCGTATCGAGCACGCCGCGCAGGACGTGGTAACGCACACCGGGAAGATCGCGCACACGACCGCCGCGGATCAGCACGACGCTGTGTTCCTGGAGGTTGTGGCCTTCGCCGGGGATGTAGGTGATGACTTCGCGCTGGTTGGTCAGGCGGACCTTTGCAACCTTGCGGAGCGCCGAGTTCGGCTTTTTCGGGGTCGTCGTGTAGACACGGGTGCAAACGCCGCGCTTCTGCGGGTTTGCGTCCATCGCCGGGACCTTGGACTTCACCTTCTGGGGAGTCCGGCCCTTGCGGACCAGCTGGTTGATCGTGGGCATGAATGCTTCACCTTTAAATGTCCGCCCATCGGAGCGAACGGTTACTGTACCGCGGTGGATGAAGCTCCGGCCGATACCCGCCAAAAACGGCGGAAAACGGCCGACCTGATAACAGCAAAAGACCCCGGCAGACCCACAAGATCTTCCGGAGGCTCCATCCGCGCCAGCAATGTTCAAGCGCTGTTGTAACTGAAAGGGACGGCAAACCGCCCTTTTCGGTCGAGCGGGCCCCTAGACCCGATTCCCTCTGCGGTCAAGAGGCGGGCAATATTGTTGCGCCGGTCCGGGCGGGCTATCGGGGGCCATGCCCGCCGTCCGCCACGCCAGCTTTGCACCGCATGTGTATCCCGACACAAGGCTGCTGATCCTCGGCAGCCTGCCCGGCGCGCGGTCGCTCGCCGAGCGGCAATATTATGCGCATCCGACGAACCAGTTCTGGCGGCTGGTCGGCGAGGTCGTGGGCCAGCCGCTCGCGGCGATGCCCTATGACGACCGGCTGGCCTCGCTCCGCAAGGCGAGGGTGGGGCTGTGGGACGTGATCCGGACCGCCCGGCGGCAGACGAGCAGCGATTCGCTGATCCGCGAAGCCGAGCCGCACGACCTCGCGGCGCTCGTCGCCACCCTGCCCGGCCTCGGCATGATCGCCTTCAACGGCGGCAAGGCGGCGGCGATCGGACGGAAGCAATTGCCGCCGCTCGGCGGCATCGCGCTGCTCGACCTCCCGTCGAGCAGCGCCGCGAATACGATGGGCTACGCCACCAAACTCCCGTTGTGGCTCCATCTGCGCACGGCGCTTGCCGGTTAGTCAGTCG
The DNA here is from genome assembly GCF_001314325.1 of Sphingopyxis macrogoltabida. Lineage (NCBI taxonomy): Bacteria > Pseudomonadati > Pseudomonadota > Alphaproteobacteria > Sphingomonadales > Sphingopyxidaceae > Sphingopyxis > Sphingopyxis macrogoltabida. The sequence goes on along the minus strand of NZ_CP009429.1, from coordinate 4,877,962 downwards.
ACCACCTCGCCGCGCGCCATCACGAAATCGACCTGCTTGAGCACGCGCACATCGGCGACCGGGTCGCTTGCGACGGCGATGATGTCGGCGCTCTTGCCGGGCGCGATGGTGCCGATCTGGTCCGACAGGCCGAGCAGGTCGGCGGCGTTCACCGTTGCGGCCTTCAAGGCCTCGACCGGGGTCATGCCGTGCTGGACCATCAGTTCGAATTCGTCGCCATTGCGGCCGTGCTTCGACACGCCGGCATCGGTACCGAAGGCAATGCGCACGCCCTTGGGGACGAGTTGCTGCAGGCTCTTGCCGGTAATCGAGATGCGCCACTGAATCTTCGCAAGCACGTCGGGTTCATAGGCGCCCGGATTGGCGGCGAGGCGTTCCTTGTAACCGTTCACCGTCGACAGCGTCGGGACATAATAGGCCTTCGACTTCGCCCACGCCGCGGTCGTCGCCTCGTCGAGGATCGTGCCATGCTCGATCGAATCGGCGCCGGCCGCAAGCGCGAGGCGGATGCCGTCGGCGCCGTGCGCGTGCACCGCGACCTTCTTGCCGAACAGATGCGCGGTATCGACGATCGCCTGCGCCTCGTCGTCGAACATCTGCTTGCCGAGGCCCGCACCGATGCGGCTGTTGACCCCGCCAGTCGAAGCGAATTTGATCACGTCGGCGCCGCGTCCGATCTGGAGCCGCACCGCGCGGCGGCAGTCGTCGGCGCCGTTGCAGGTATTGCCGGCACCGGCGAAGAAAGGCCGGAGCTCGTCGCGATAGCCGAGCGACCCGTCCATATGCCCCGCGCTGCCCGAGATCGACGCGCCCGCATCGACGATCCGCGGCCCCCGCACCTTGCCGGCGAGGATCGCGTCGCGCAGCGCCAGCGTCGCACCGTCGCCATCGCCGAGGTTGCGGACGGTGGTGAAACCCGCACGCAGCGTCTTCATCCCGTTGACCTCGGCATTGAACGCCTGCGCCGCAGGGCTGAGCGTTACATCCTCGAGCTGCCCGGCAATCCCGCCGGCGTCGCTGGTCAGATGGACATGGCTGTCGATCAGCCCGGGAAGGACATATTTGTCGCCGAGGTCGATCAGCGTGGCGCCGGCTTCGGCCGGCTGATGTCCGTCGGCAATCGAAACGATCTTTCCGCCTTCGACCACGATCGTCGCGGCGCCCTTTGCCGGCTTGCCCGGTTCGGCGATCAGGTGGCCAGCGTGGATCACCGTGCGCGTCGCTTGCGCGGCAGCAGGCAGGGCGAGCGTGCTGCCGAGCAGCACGAGCGGGAAGAAGATCCTCGGTTTCATTTCGGCGTCCCCCTGTATCGTTGCCCCGGACTTGAACCGGGGTCTGCCTGTTTTGAAGGGGAAGGCGGGCCCCGGGTCAAGCCCGGGGTGACGGAGGGGTAAGGCCGTGCGGCTTGCCCCCGGCTCATCGGGCCACTATGCGCCGCGCCATGGCCCCGCGCATCGACCATATCGACAGCTGGATCTTCGATCTCGACAACACGCTCTATCCGCCGTCGGCGAAGCTGTTCGACCTGATCGACGAACGCATGGGTGCCTTCATCATGCGCCTGCTGGACGTCGACGCGGTCGAGGCGCGGCGGGTGCAGAAGCAATATTTCCATGACCATGGTACGACGATGGCCGGGCTGATGCGCCACCACGGCGTCGACCCCGAAGATTTCCTCGTCGACGTCCATGACATCGCGCTCGACCGCATCGCGCCCGACACGCGGCTGCGTGCCGGACTCGAGCGCCTGCCGGGCCGCAAGCTGATCTTCACCAACGCCGATGCCGATTATGCGGCGCGCGTGCTGGAGGCGCGCGGGATTGCCGACCTGTTCGATGGCATCTGCGACATCCGCATCACGCAATATATGCCCAAGCCCGATCCGGCCGCTTATGCCGCGATGATCGCGCACCTCGGCGTCGATCCGGCGAACAGCCTGTTCGTCGAGGATATGGCGCGCAACCTGACCCCCGCCAAGCTGCTGGGGATGACCACCGTGTGGCTGGACAATGGCAGCGAAAGCGGCCATCGCGACCACCTGCCAGACCATGTCGATTTCCACGCGACCGACATTGCCGACTGGCTCGACGATTTGCCGCAACCTTGGGGAATTTCATGAGCACCGACCTGCAGACGACGATCGAAGCCGCTTGGGAGGACCGCGACACGCTGGGCCTGACGACCCAGGGCGCCGTGCGCGATGCGGTCGAAACCGCGCTCGCCGGACTCGACGACGGCAGCTTCCGCGTCGCCGAACGCGATGCTGGCGGCACCTGGCAGGTCAACCAGTGGCTGAAGAAGGCCGTGCTGCTGTCGTTCCGGCTCAACGACATGGAATTGATCGAGGGCAGCGCAGGCGGCGGGCACTGGTGGGACAAGGTCCCCTCGAAATTCGCCGGCTGGGGCGAGAACCGCTTTCGCGCCGCCGGTTTCCGCGCCGTCCCCGGATCGATCGTCCGCCGCGGCGCCTTTATCAGCAAGGGCGCGGTATTGATGCCGAGCTTCGTCAACATCGGCGCCTATGTCGGCGAGGGGTCGATGGTCGACGCCTGGGCGACGGTCGGAAGCTGCGCACAGATCGGCGCCAACGTCCATCTGTCGGGCGGCGCCGGGATCGGCGGCGTGCTCGAACCGCTGCAGGCCGGCCCGGTGGTGATCGAGGACGGCGCCTTCATCGGCGCGCGTGCCGAGGTTGCCGAAGGCGTGATCGTGCGCGAGGGCGCGGTGCTGTCGATGGGCGTCTATCTCGGCGCCTCGACCAAGATCGTCGACCGCGCGACGGGCGAAGTGTTCATCGGTGAAGTGCCCGCCTATTCGGTGGTTGTCCCGGGCGCGATGCCGGGCAAGCCGCTGCCCGACGGCAGCCCCGGCCCGTCGCTCTATTGCGCGGTGATCGTCAAGCGCGTCGATGCCAAGACGCGCGCCAAGACCGGTATCAACGAGCTGCTGAGGGACTGACGCCCCCGGTCAGGGTTTGGCGGCCTCCGAAACACAGGGCACGATATCGGCCGCCCAGTCGATGTCGTAGGTCGCGGGCACCATCTTCCGCTGGGGATCGGGCGTGCCGCCGCCTTCCGGATTGTAGAAGACCCACGCCATGCTGTTGTCGAAGCCAGCAATCCGGGCATTGTCCCGCCGCGCGCTGACCGCGTCGATTTCCTGGCGTTCGACGCGCAGTCCGCGGATCATCCGGATCGCCCCGTCGCGAACGTCGAACGCCCGGTAATAATTTCTGCCGAAAATATGCGTGTCGTATCCCGACTTGAACGTCCAGTTCGACGCGCCGGTCGTCGACGGCAGCCGCAGCGTCGTCACCCGGCAATCATAGTCGGGTGCGTTATAATAGGGCAGGTCCTGATTCTGGTCCGCCGGCCGCACGCGCCGTTCGGGCGGGCTGAAACCGCCGCCCGGCAGCGCCAGCGATTTGCCGCCGTTCCCGTCGTCGTCCCAGTCGACCTGCCACGTTCCGCGGATCGTCATGACGCTTGCTTCGGCTTTCTGGTCATAGCGCCATTTGACGTCGTCGACCGTCTGCCATGTCTCGCCGACGAGCTGCTGGCGCATGATATTGCGGAGTTGGTCAGGAGTCAGACCCGACATCTGCACCTGCTGCTGCAGCCCGGTCAGGCCGCGGACGATGGTGGTGTTCGTGACTTGCGCCGGCTTGTCGAAACCCGCCCGCGCGTCGATTTCGACAAGCGTGATTTCGTCGGGCCGCGATGCCGGACGCCATGGCAGATTCTGGATCGCTACACCTTGCGCGGTCAACGGCAGCACCCAGCGATAGGGCAAGGCAGGGGAAAGAGCGGGCGGAACGACCGGCGGCAGCGTGCCGTCGAGCCAGTAGACCTTGCCATCGATGCGGGCCCGCACGAGGACATGATCGAACATGCCGGCGTTCGGCAGCCGCTCGTCGAGGCCGTCGTCCGCGCCGCTGTTGTTGACGAGCACGGCTTCGGCTTCGATCCCGAGCCGGGCGAGCAGACCCAGCAAAAGCACGGTCTTGCCCTTGCAGTCGCCGTAGCGGCGCTGCCATGTCTCCTCGGCGGTGGCCGGGGTGAGATTGCCGTTGCCGAGCCCGACGTAGATATAGCGGACATCCTGCTGGACCAGCTTGAGCGCGGCGGCCGCGCGGTCCTACGAACGCGGATGTGCCGCGGCGATACGCCCGGCTTCGGCAACCAGCACCGAACCGTCGGGAATCGCCGCAGCCTTTGTGTACAGCGGGGCGAAGTGCCGCGATATCGCGGCCCAATCGGCAAAATCGGTGAACTCGACGATCCGCTGCCATTGATAGCGGGCCGGCGCATCCTTCGGCGGGGCCAGCATCGGGGGATTGTCGAAGGAAAAATCGACGCCGCTGTCACTCGTCCGCGCGGCGGTCGCCATATCGGGCGTCATCCTGATCCCGGGTTTCAGCCCCTTGTCCCAGCTCAGACCCAGACGATAGCGGCCGGGCGCCGGGCTTGGCCCCAGAAACAGCAGCCCCGCATCGTTATGGCCCAGCGTCGGATCGCTGACGCGGGTGGTCAACCCCACCTCCAGCTCGTCGCCGACGCGCAGGTCGGGAACGCGGAGCACCGCGGTCAAGATGCCGTCGAGTTTCGCGGCCTCGAGCTGATCCTCGCGGCGGAGGATTTCGAACGAGGCCTTTTCGAGCACGTCGATCGTCTCGCCCGCGCGGTGGACCTTGACCAGATGCACGATCGGCGGGCCCGAGGCCGGATTCCACGCGATCGATATATTGCCGGCCTGCAACGCATTCGGGTGGAGAAGTCGCATCCGGTAGCCAAGATATTGCGCCTGCCCCTCGCCATCGAGATGGATCAGCGCGTCCTGGCGCCGCACGAAAACCAGCCCGTCGGCATCGTCGGGAACCGGCATCAGTTCCGACGGAACGACCCACCCCGGCGCGGGCCCGCGCTGAATTTGCCCGTCCTCTGCCATCGCTGCCCCGTGCGTCAGCACGGCGGCAAGCAGTATCGAACCCGGAATGCGCATGATAACCCCCATTGCTGGGGCAATAATGTCGGGAATTCCGCACGATGCAAGAAAAGACCGGAAGGGGAGCGTCCATTCCGGACCGACGTTCGTCGGGCGAACGCCATGCGCTCGTCCCACTCGTCGAAGACTGCGGCGCATTGGTAGACATTGGCGCGTGACGGGGTTTATTGCGAATTATTCGCGATTGTGGCGCCGTCCTGTTTCGGCAGCCGTCACGAGGGGGGAAGCATGCCGGCCGGTATCGGGAGAACATCGTTTGCCATTGCGGCCTTGTGGCCGTTCGCCCCCGCGGCTGCGCAGGAAGCGACGGGGGATGCCGCACCGGCCGTCGCGACCGACGCCAGGCGCGCGCAGCGTTATGCCCCCGAGGATTTCAGGCGCTTCGCTCCGCGCACCGCGCTCGACATGGTCGAAAAGGTACCGGGCTTCCTGATCGTCACCGGGACCAACGGCGGCGACCGCGGGCTCGGCGCGGCGACCCAGAATGTGCTGATCGGCGGCGAGCGGATCGCCAACAAGACGACCGACGCCCGCGCCGCGCTGTCGCGCATCGCCGCCAGCGATGTCGCCTGGATCGATATCGTCGACGGCGCGAGCCTGAGCGTCCCGGGGCTCAGCGGGCAGGTTGCCAATATCGTCCTCGTTGCGGGAAAACGCGCGGGCGGTTTCAAGACGACGGTCCGCTGGCAACCCGAACTGCGGCCGCGCATCCGCGACAACTGGTTCAATGGCGAAATTTCGACCAGCGGCAAGCTCGGCGGCACCGACCTGACGCTCAGCCTGAAAAACGAGGCGACGCGCGCGGGCGGCTGGGGGCCTGAACGCGTTTACGACGGCGACGGCGTGCTGCTGTTCACGCGCGACGAGCATATGCACAGCTATTTCGACAGCCCGCGTCTGTCGGCGGCACTGTCCCGCACCACCGCCAACGGCAACAAGTGGAATTTCAACCTCGGCGGCCAGTTGCAGATTCTCGACGATGCGGTGCGCGGCACCTCGGTCCAGCCCGGCGCCGGCCGGGTCGACGAGGATTTCCGGTTCAGCGAGGACGAGCATAATTTCGACATCGGCGGCGATTATGAATTCGCCCTCGGCAAGGGCCGGCTCAAGCTGATCAGCCTCTATCGTTTCGAACATAGCCCCTTCGCCGATACCTTCATCGTCGATCGCGAAATCGGCGGGCGGAGCGGCGAACGTTTCAAGCAGACCGCCGACGAAGGCGAAGCGATCCTGCGCGGCGAATATGGCTGGCGCACCGCGGGCGGCACCGACTGGCAGATCGCACTCGAAGGCGCGTACAACACGCTCGACGTCGACGCCGAATATGCAACGCTCCGCCCCGATGGCAGCTTCCAACCGGTCATCTTCGGCGGCGAACAGACCAAGGTCGAGGAGAAACGCGGCGAGGCTTCGCTGACCTGGGGGCGCTCGCTCGCGCCGAACCTCACCGCGCAGGTCAACCTCGGTGCCGAATATAGCGAGCTCACCTCGTCGGGGCCCGACGGCCTGACGCGCCGCTTCGTCCGGCCAAAGGGCAAGATCGCGCTCGCATGGAAACTGTCGCCGAAAACGACGGTCAACTGGCACGTCCAGCGCCGCGTCGACCAGCTCAATTTTCTCGATTTCGCGAGCTCGGTCGACGTCGCGAACGGGCAGGGCAATGGCGGCAACGGCCGGCTCGTGCCGCCGATCCTCAACCGTACCGAGCTGGAGGTCGTGCAGGACATGGGCGCGTGGGGCAACGCCTCGCTCGCCGTCGCTTATGCCTATGCCGAGGATATCGTCGACCAGATCCCGCTGTCGCCGACGACCGAAGGCCGCGGCAATTTGCCGCCCGCGCATCTCTATCGCGTCAGTTCGAAGGCGACCCTGCTGCTCGACCGGCTGGGGTGGAAGGGCGCGCGGATCAACAGCGATATCACCTGGCGCCGCAACCGCGTGCGGGACCCGCTGAACGGCCGGTGGCGCGACCAGAGCTTCGGGCAGGAGCATGTGATCGACCTCAGCCTGCGCCACGATGTCCCGGGCACCGACCTGGCATGGGGCGCCGGCTATTTCCGCGAACGCTACAGCCCGAACCTGCGGCTCGATTCGATCGAGGACGAATATCGGCGCCACCATTTCGTGACCGCCTATATCGAGCACAAGAATGTCGCCGGATTCACGGTCCGCGCATCGTTCCGCAACCTCGCCGACCAGATCGACGCGCTCGACCGCACGATATTCGTCGATCGCCGCGACGGCCCGGTCGCCTTCGTCGAAAACCGCCGGCGCAAATTCGGGCAGGGGGTCCAGTTTACCGTGAGTGGGGCGCTTTGATTTTCGTTTCGGCTATGCCGAAACGAGGCGGCGCCGGCCCGCTCCCCCGCCCAACCTCCCGACCATAGTACCCTATGGGAGGTTGGGCGGGGGAGCGGGCCGGCGCCGCCTTCCACGTAATTGGAAGAAACGCTCAGCGTTCGCTGAGGTAATAGCGTTCCTTCGCGCTCAGATCGTCGGCGAGATCATAGACGATCGGCTGGCCGGTCGGGATTTCGAGCCCGGTGATGTCGGCGTCCGAAATCTCCGACAGATGCTTGACGAGCGCGCGCAGGCTGTTGCCATGCGCCGAGATCAGCACCGTCTTGCCCGCCGCAAGCTGCGGTACGATCGCCGCTTCATAATAGGGCAGCACGCGGGCGATCGTATCCTTCAGGCTCTCGGTCGAGGGGATCGCGATGCCGGCGTAACGCGGGTCGCTGGCGAGTTCATAGGGCGAGCCGGCATCGAGCGGCGGCGGCGGGATATCGAAGCTGCGGCGCCAGATCTTCACCTGCTCGTCGCCATGCTTCGCCGCCGTCTCCGCCTTGTCGAGGCCGGTGAGGCCGCCATAATGGCGCTCGTTGAGACGCCAGTCCTTGGTCACCGGCAGCCACAAACGCCCCATCGCCTCGAGCGCCAGGTTGAGCGTCTTGATCGCGCGCGTCTGCACCGAGGTGAAGGCGAGGTCGGGGGCGATGCCCTTTTCCTTCATCAGTTCGCCCGCCGCCCATGCCTCGGCCGCACCCTTTTCGGTAACGTCGACATCCCACCAGCCGGTGAAGCGGTTTTCGAGATTCCACTGCGACTGGCCGTGACGGATGAGGATGAGCTGGGGCATTTCGGGTCCTTCTGATGGAGGAGAGTCGCCGCCCTTTAGCGCGGCTTTTCGCCGAACGCCAACGCCCCTCTTGAAATGGTTTCAGGGGCTACCAGATTGATCGCATCCGGCCGCCGACACGGGGCCGGGTGGCGATCGCAGCCATCGGCCGCGGTCCCGTGACTTCGCTTATCAAGGAAGGAATGACCATGCGTAACAGCTTCGACTGGACCCCCTATCGCCGTTCGACCGTCGGCTTCGACCGGTTGTTCGATTTCCTCGAGACCGGTGGGTCGGGCGCCGAAAATTATCCGCCGTTCGACATCGAAAAGGTGGCCGACGACCATTTCCGGATCACTGTCGCGGTCGCCGGCTTCAAGGCCGACGAAATCGACATCACCGCGCAGCAGAACATGCTCAGCGTCAGCGGCCGCAAGGCACCGGCCCCGGAAGGCGAGGAGCGCAAGCTGCTCTATAGCGGCATCGCGACCCGCGCGTTCGAGCGCCGCTTCCAGCTCGCCGATTTCGTGCGCGTCGGCAGCGCCGACCTCGCCGACGGGCTGCTCACCATCGACCTCGTGCGCGAGGTGCCCGAAGCGATGAAGCCGCACAAGATCGCGATCGGCGGCGGCACCGCCACGCTGATCGAACCCGGCAAGAAGGCCGCGTAACGCACCTTCGGCCGCCACGTCCCGCGGGACGTTCGAACGGGGTCCGGAGTCCCTTCCGGGCCCCGTTTTGCTGTCTAGAGCGCGCGCGTCATGAAGTGGCTGAACGGATCGGGCTTATAGTCGGCAAAGGGTTCGCATTCTTCAAAGCCGTGACGCGCATAGAGCGCCAGCGCAGGCGCGAACGTCGGGCCCGATCCGGTTTCGAGGCTCAGGCGTGCGAGCCCCCGCGACCGCGCCGTTTCGACGACATGTTCCAGCATCCGTGCCGCGACCCCCTGCCGCAAAAAGGCGTCGGCGGTGCGCATCGACTTGATTTCGCCATGACCGGCATCGAGTTGCTTGAGCGCGCCGCATCCGGCAAGCTCGCCGTCGCGGTGGATCGACCAGAAGGTTACGCCCCCGGCGCGCAGTCCCTCGAAATCGAGGAAATGACAGCTCCCCGCCGGCGAACTGGCGAGCATGCCCGCAAAATGCTGTTCGAGCAACGCGCGGATCGGGGCGCCCGACAGATCGTCTTCGACGATCCGCCAGGCCCCGTCCGCTTGCCCGCTCACAGCATCTGGTCCAGCGTCGCGAGACAGGCGTGCGCGAGCAGCTTCGAGCGCTCGGGCGACCAGCCGGCGACCGGGTCGGGCAGGTCGCGATTGTCCTTGAACGGCATTTCGAGCGTCATCGTCACCGCGCCGAAGCGTTCGGCGAGCTGCGTCGTCGACATGGCGAGATTCGCCTGACCGGGTGCCGATTCGACATAACCGAGCTCGACCTGGAAATCGGGCGTATTCGCCGCGAGCGCGGTCTGGAACGCCTTGTATTTTTCCATCTGCCCGGGCTTCAGCGACGGGATGCCCTCGAACCCCGCGAGGAAGACCGCCGGGATCGCTTCATCGCCATGGACGTCCATCGCCCAGTCGACGCCGCTTTCGTCCATCGCGCTGCGCACGCACAAGACCTCCGGACTGCGTTCGGCGGTCGGATTATCCCATTCGCGGTTGAGGTTCACGCCCGCATAGTTGGTGCGCAAATGCCCGCGGCGCGAGCCGTCGGGATTCATGTTCGGGACGATGTGGAAGCGGCATTTCTGCCGCAGCGAACGCGCCTGCGGATCGGCCGGATCGGTAAGCTTTTCGAGCGCGCCTTCCATCCACCATTCGGCCATGCTCTCACCCGGGTGCTGGCGCGCATAGAGCCAGACCTGCGTGTCGCCGGTGCCGAGTTCGAGACAGTCGATCGGCTGGCCTTCGAGGCTGGTGCCGAGGCAGCGATAGGTCACGCCCTCGCATTCGGCGACCGAAGCGACGAGGTCGTGGTGCCGTTCCATCGAATAGGGCGCGAAATAGGCGATCCAGATGATCTGGCTTTCGGCGGTGTGGCGGATCGTCAGCGTGTCCGCATCATAACCCGTATCGAGGCGGAACCAGTTTTCGCGGTCATAGCTGGCGCAGGCAGCATAACCCGGCCAGCCGTCGGGATAGGCCGAATCGGCGAGACCGGCGATCGCCAGCTCGAGCGCATCGCCGACCGCGCAGCCGACGCGGAAGTGGAACCACTGGAAGAAATCCGAATCGCGGTCCTTGCGGATCGACAGACGGGCGGACGTGCCGTCGATGGCATCCACGACGATATTGCCGCTGTCGAAAGCGGCGTTGATGGTGATGGTCATTTGACCGTGATAGTGCGTCCCGATTCGCCGGGGAAGCCTTTGAATAGGGCATCGGCCAATTTCGCCGCCGCGAGCGACGGCTGTGCCGCCGGCGCTTTCGCCGACACGGCGGTCAGCGCGCGGCCTTCCCACAACGCCTGCCCGGTCGCGGCATCGTCGATGCGCACCGCAAGCTGCAGGTCGAGCATCCATTTCGAGCCGCCGCCGCCGAGGTTGATTCCGATGCCGAGCCCGACCCCCGAACCGTAGCTGCCGGTCGAACCGCCGACACCGACCGACACCGGCGAGCGTTTGCCGACCCCGGCGTTGCGGTCGGCGCGGTCGAAACCGATCCGCACCTTGAGCGGCGCGCGGGCGCCATTTTCGGCGGGAACGAAGCCCTGAAGCTGCAACTGGCGTTCGACTGCGGCACGGTAGCTGTCCCATTCGAGCGACGGCCCGCTCGCGCCGACCCCAACTCCATCTGGCGCCGCTGCATCGCCGAGCGGTACGGTGTCGACGACATAATGCGTCCCCGCCGCCCAGCCAGTCGGGGCAGCCGAATGGAATCGGGTGACTTCGACCGGCGGCACGGCCGTCGCGCAGCCGCCGAGCGTGAGCGCCATGGCCGAAAGCATGGCGGCAGAAAGATGAAGCTTCATCCGCACGTCATGCGCCCAAATAGATGGCCTGGCAATGAACGGGATGCGGGGCTTCCTCCCCACGGCTTTACCGCAGGGAGGAGCGAATCGCCTCAGCGATAGAAGATATGGTTGTCGATCTGCGCGATGCGCGTCTTGCGCCAACCCGGCGAGACGTGGCGGGCATGGAAGAAGAGCGCGCCCGGCGCGTTGTTCTTCCAGCTGCCGTCGCGGGCGATCTGGGCGATCGCGACCGCATTGTCCCACTGCGCGGCATTGCGGACGGCGGGCATCTTGCCGCCGCGCACGAAGCTGAACTGGCTTTTCTGATGGACGACGCCGCACAGGCTGGTGGGGAAGCGGCCGGATTTGGCGCGGTTGATCACGACATGCGCGACCGCGAGCTGGCCGACGAGCGATTCGCCGCGCGATTCGAAATAGACCGCGCCGGCAAGGCAGCGCAGTTCGGGATCGATGGTGGCAGGATTCGGCGTCGCGTCGACGAGCGCGGCGAGCGATTCGGCGGTCACCGGCGCCTGCTTCGGCGCGGCAACGGTCTGATCGTCCTCGTGATCGCTGTCTTGTGCGGCCAGCTCTTCGCTTGCGGCCGACAGATCCGCCGTTTCGGCCGTGGCGGGCACATCGATGCCCGGCAGGCTGATCGCGGGGAGGTTGGCCTCTGCGGCCAGGTCGCTGGCGAAACCGGGTTCCGCCAGAAGCAGCATGGTGGCGGCAGTCATGCCGACGGCAGCCACGCTGGCTACGTTCAGAATGCGACTCATAGTGTCCGTCAAAAGTGCGGCCGATGAACCGAACCTCTCAACACAGGCGGGGGACTATTGTCCGGCTATCGCCTGTCGGTCATCGTCCGACTGCGTGTCCGAACCGTTTTTCCGGGGCAATGCAAAAGGCAGTGCAACCCGCGGAACGACCTACGCGTTATCGAATGCGCGCCACCTATGTTGCGGCGCAACAGAGTCAAGTTAACGCGGCCCACTCCGCGACGAGTTGTGGCGCATCTGCGATATCCAGTTCGACCAGCCACAGATCGGGATCGGCCTTTCGCCGCCGTTTTTGATAGTTTTCGCGCGATTCACCATCGCTGTCATCGGCCGGCCCCACTGCCTCCCACACATAGCCGGACGGCGAAAAACGCCGCTCGAGCAAGGGCCCGGCGCGTCCACGATCGCTACACTGGATGAGGATGACGCCCGAGGTTTCGTCGCCGCGCGCGAGAATCGCGGCGAAGCCACCGGCGGCTTCGGTCTGCCGCAAGAGCAGGTCGACGAGAAAGCGGCTGGTAAGCCGCGTCATAGGAGTCTGTGCTCCGTTTCAGCTTCGCTGAAACGATACGGCACCGGCCCGCTCCCCCACCCGGCCTCCCTATCGTAGTATCCTAGGGGAGGCCGGGTGGGGGAGCGGGCCGGTGCCGTATCCACGTCAGTGGACCAGTCTACGCCGCGTCACGCGTTTCGCCGTCGGCGAGCAAGGCATAAAGCGCCTCGTCGCTTTTCGCGCCGCGCAGCCGGTCGGCGATGCTGTCGTTGCGGAGCATCCGCGACACGCCCGCGAGCGCCTTCAGATGGTCGGCGCCGGCATCGAGCGGCGACAGCAGCACGAACAGCAGGTCGACGGGCAAGCCGTCGACCGCCTGGAAATCGATCGGGCGCGCAAGTTGCAGGAACAGGCCGCGGACGCCCGACAGGTCGGCCATCTTGGCGTGCGGCAGCGCAATGCCGCGACCGAAGCCGGTCGAGCCGAGTCGTTCGCGTTCGAGGAGCGCTTCGCTGACTTCGCCGGCATCGAGGCCGAGCGAGCGGCTCGCGAGATCGCCGAGAAAGGGGAAAAGCGCCTTTTTCGAATCGAGCTGTACATGCGCACGCACGGTCGCGGGGTAAAGAAGGGAAGACAGGTTCATCGCTCTGGTCAAATCTATATTGCCGCCGGGATTGCCGCCCGGATTCAGCTTGGGGGCAATCTATCGCGGATCGGTCGTGCCGGAACCCAGCCAAAGCGGCATAGGGCGTTGATGGGCGCGGCCCTTATGCCGGTTGGCAGAGAAAATCCAGCCCTATTGCGGTTCGACCCATCCGATCGTCCCGTCGCGACGGCGATAGACCATGTTGTGCGAGCCCGTCTTGCTGTTGACGAAAAGCAGCGCATTGGTGTCGCGCAGGTCGAGCATCATCACCGCATCGGACACGCTGCTGGTCGGGATGTCGACGCGCGTTTCGGCGATGATCGCCGGCGCGTCGCCGGCATCGTCTTCCTCACCGCCGCCGTCGAAGACGATATAGCTCGCATTATCCTCGATCTCGTCGATCGTCGGCGACGGGTGGCCCGCGCCATTATGATCCTTCAACCGTCGCATATAGCGGCGGAGCTGCTTTTCGATGCGCTCGGCGGCACCCTCGAACGCGACGTGCGCGTCCTGCGCCTGGCCGTGGCCCTTGAGCACGAGGCCCTGCATCACATGCGCGACGATATCGCACTGGAAACTGTCGTGCGGCCCTTTCCCGAACGTCGCGTGCGCCCCGATCGCGCGCGAGAAATATTTGTCGGCAATCGCGTTCATCCGGTCAGACACATGCGCCTGGAGCGCTTCGCCGGTTTCGATCTGGTGGCCAGAGACGCGGATTTCCATTTTTCTTCTCCTTCTATGGCCGGCGCGATGACATCAGGGAGAAGTCATCACACCGTATCGAGCCACAGCGGCTGGTTCAGCCCTGCGACAAATTCGGCATGGCGCGCGAGTTCGGCGGCCGATGCGACATGGGGGCGGGGTTCGCGAAACGGACGCGCGCCGGTGCGCGGGGCGGCGGCGGCAGTCGCAGCGACCGGGACAGCGGCAGGCGAGGCGGCCAACCCGAGCCCGATCTGCCGCCCGCCGGTCATTTCGATGTAAAGATGCGCGAGTAGTTCGGCGTCGAGCAAGGCGCCGTGCTTGACGCGGTGGCTGCGATCGATGCCGTAGCGCGTACAGAGCGCATCGAGGCTGTGCTTCGCACCGGGGTGGAGTTTCCGCGCCATCTGGACCGTGCAGCACATACGCGCCATGTCGAGCGCCGGCCGGCCGGCGCGCGCCAGTTCGGCGTTGACGAACCCGAAGTCGAACACGGCATTGTGCGCGATCAGCGGCGCGTCGCCGAGAAATTCGAGCAGCTCGTCGACGCGGCTCGCGAACAGCGGCTTGTCGGACAGGAACTGGATCGACAGGCCGTGCACCGCTTCGGCGGCCGCGGGCATGTCGCGTTCGGGATTGAAATAGGCGTGGAAGCTCTGGCCCGTCTCACGGCGGTCGACCAGTTCGATGCACCCGATTTCGACCAGCCTGTCCCCGGTTTTGGGATCGAACCCCGTGGTTTCGGTATCGAAGATAATCTCTCGCATCGAAGCCTCAATCTGGACCCTATCGGGCGCGGAAACAAGAGGCGATGAAGCGAATCTGGCGGTGTGTCTCGCTTTTGGGACGGCCCGTTTCGATGATGAAATCGGCGCGCGATCGTTTGACGCGGTCGGGCACCTGCAGGCGGCGAATCGCCTTGAGCTTCGCCGCAGTCATGCCCGGACGGCGCATGACGCGCTTTCTTTGCATCCACGCCGGCGCCGACACCACCGCGATCGCGCCGACCCTGCGCCAGCCGCCCTTTTCGAACAGCAGCGGGATGTCGAGCACGACGACGTCGCGCGCGCGGTGCTTCGTCAGGAATCGCCGCTGCGCCTTGCCGACCGCCGGATGGACGATCGCCTCCAGCGCCGCGAGTTCGTGCGTGTTGCCGAGCACCCGGCCGCCGAGCTTTTGCCGGTCGACGCCGCCCGGCCCGGTGGTGCCGGGAAAGCGCGCCTCGATCGCCGCGACGAGATCGCCGCCGGGCCCCTGCAACCGGTGCACCTCGGCATCGGCGTCGAACACCGGCACGCCTTCGCGTTCGAACATCGCCGCCGCGGTCGACTTGCCCATGCCGATCGAGCCGGTGAGGCCGAGGACGAAAGGACGGCGGAGCCGCGAACCGGGGCGCGGGCGATGCGTCATGCTGCGACCAGCAAGGCGCGAAGCTCGTCATCGCGGCCTTCGGGCGGCGGCGCGCCGAAGAACAATTCGAACGCCAGCGCCGCCTGGCCGATCAGCATGTCGAGCCCGTCGACGCTATCGAGCCCGCGCGCTT
Organism: Sphingopyxis macrogoltabida; assembly: GCF_001314325.1. Classification (NCBI taxonomy): domain Bacteria; kingdom Pseudomonadati; phylum Pseudomonadota; class Alphaproteobacteria; order Sphingomonadales; family Sphingopyxidaceae; genus Sphingopyxis; species Sphingopyxis macrogoltabida. The sequence continues at coordinate 4,862,723 of NZ_CP009429.1, read as the reverse complement.
CGGCCGCCTTCAGCAGGCCGGTTTGCAGCGGCGAATAGACGAGGTCGTAGACGATCGCTTCCCCGGGCAGCGGCGACAGGTCGAGGTCGAGCGGCGGCTGTCCGGTCATGCCGAGGCTGCTCGAATTGACGAGCAGCGATACCGGCGGCAGCGCGGCGTCGAGACCGACGACATCGCCCTTGAGCCCGAAGGTCGCGAGCAGGCCCATGGCTTTCAGCGGGCTGCGATTGAGGATCGTGACATGACCGACCTTCGCGCGGGCAAGCGCGAACAGCACCGCGCGCGCCGCCCCACCGGCGCCGACGACGGCCACCGGCGCGCCTTCGAGGTCAAGTTCGGCGAGCGGCGCATAGAAACCCGCCGCGTCGGTGTTGGTGCCAATGACCGACCCGTCGGGCTGACGCACAATCGTGTTCATCGCGCCAATCGTGCCACGGATGTTGCCGGGATCGTCGACCAAATCCATCACCGCAACCTTGTGCGGTATGGTGACGTTGCAGCCGCGCCAATCAGCGTCAGCACAAGCTCCAGCAATATAGTCGGGAAGCTCATCGGCTAGTACATGAAAGCGCCGATAGTCTCCGGGAATTCCCAGCACATCTAACCAGAAATTATGGATAAGCGGCGATTTCGAATGCGCGATCGGATCGCCGATCACTTCGGCATAAGGCTTGCTCATGACGGCGCCAATCCCGTCGCGCGCAGCCACGCCAGCAAGGGCAGCATCGGCATGCCGATGATGGTCCAGGGATCGCCTTCGACCCGATCGAACAACGTCACGCCCGCTCCCTCGATTTCATAGCATCCGACGGTCCAGCGGATGCTGTCCCATTCGCGCGCGACATAGTCGGCGATGAAGGCCTCCGACAAGGGTCGCATCCACAGCTTCGCTTCGCCGATCGCGCGCCACACCGGCGCCCCGTCGCGCGCGGCAACGGCGGCGCTGAACAGCCGGTGGCGCGCACCCGCCATGCGCCGGAGATGACCGGCCGCGTCTTCGGGGCTTTCGGGCTTGGTCAGCATCGCACCGTCGTCGAGCGCGAGCGTCGAATCGGCCCCGATCACGGTCACCCCGGGCAGGCGCGACGAGATTTTGACCGCCTTCGCCTCGGCAAGCGCGTCGGCGATGTTGCGCGGCGTCTGGCCGGCGGCGAGCAACGATGCGGTGAGCGCTTCCTCGTCGACATGCGCCGCGGTGGTTTCGAAGTCGAGCCCGGCGGCGCGGAGCATCGCGGCGCGGCCGCTGCTTTGCGAAGCGAGAAGAAGCTGGGTCATGCGGCGCCGCGATCTTCGACCAGCTTGATCACCGCCGCCGCCGTCTCCTCGATCGAGCGGCGCGTCACGTCGATCACCGGCCAGCCATTGTCGGCAAACATCCGCCGCGCATAGGCGAGCTCGGCCTTGACGCGCTCGTCGTCGACATAGCTCGTCTCGGGCGCCTGGTTGAGCGAGAGCAGCCGGTTGCGGCGCACCTGCACCAGCCGGTCGAGTCCGGTCGTGAGCCCGACGACCATCGGCCGCTTGAGATGGTAGAGCGCCTGCGGCGGCGGCGATTCGGGGACGATCGGGATATTCGCGGTCTTGTATCCGCGATTGGCGAGATAGATGCTCGTCGGCGTCTTCGAGGTACGCGAGACCCCGGCGAGGACGATGTCGGCCTGTTCCCAATTCTCCCAGCCGATGCCGTCGTCGTGCGCGACAGTGAACTGGATCGCCTCGACACGCGCGAAATAGGCGGCATCGAGCGCATGCTGGCGGCCGGGCCGCGCTTTCGCTTCCTGCCCGAGCATCCGCGACAGTGCGTCGGTCACCGCATCGAGCGCCGCGACGGTCGGCAGGTTGAGCGCGCTGGCGCGGCGTTCGAGACTGACGCGGAGCTCGCCGTTGACCAGCGTGAAGAGGATCATGCCGGGGCTCGCCTGCACTTCGGCCATGATCCGGTCAAGATGCGATTCCGAGCGCACCATCGGCCAGAAATGCCGCACCACCTCGACATCGTCGAACTGGGCGATCGCTGCCTTGGCGATATTTTCGAGCGTCTCGCCCGTGGAATCGGATATGAGGTGCAGATGAAGTCGGCCCATCGCGCCACCATGGCGGGAATCCGCGGAAAAAGGCAATCCCGGATCGGGTCTGCAACGACAAATATCCCCCTGTAGATAAGTTTTGGCATAAGCGCAGGGATGAATTGGGCAGCCGGGATTCATCCCCCGCCGTGTCGATTCCGCTCCGTCGCTTATCCACAAGCGACGACTCTTATCCACAGGCTGTGAATTAGGAGGATAGCGGCCGGCGACTCCGCGACCTCACCCATGCAGGGCAGAGTCAAGCTGTTGGCAAAAGGGGCGCCGCCGCCTAAAGCCGCGTTGTCCGCCGACCTACAAACCACCACAATTATCTTTAAATATATATATGAAGAGAGAAAGAGGGGCCGCGTGAAGGCGTCACCGAAGAGCTTGCTGGCAGTGCTGCGTGGAGCGCGGCAGGAGCGTCCGCCCCTGTGGCTGATGCGCCAAGCCGGACGCTATCTTCCCGAATATCGCGCCCTTCGCGAAACCAAGGGCGGTTTCCTCGAACTCTGTTACGATCCCGAAGCTGCCGCCGAAGTGACGTTGCAGCCGATCCGGCGCTTCGGTTTCGACGGCTCGATCCTCTTTTCGGACATTCTCGTCATCCCGCATGCGCTCGGCCAGAATTTGTGGTTCGAGGCCGGCGAGGGGCCGCGGCTCGCGCCGCCGCTTGTCGACAGCGCCCTGACGTCACTCGCCGCCGCCCACCAGCGGCTTGATCCGGTTTATGCGACCGTCGCGCGGGTTGCCGCCGCGCTGCCGCCCGAGACGACCTTTCTCGGCTTCGCAGGAAGCCCGTGGACGGTCGCGACCTATATGGTGGCGGGGCAGGGGTCGAAGGATCAGGCGGCGGCGCGCCGCATGGCCTTCGGCGATCCCGAAGCGTTTCAGGCGATCATCGATGCGATCGTCGATTTGTCGATCACCTATCTTTCGGGACAGATAGAGAATGGCGTCGATGCGGTGCAATTGTTCGACAGCTGGGCGGGCAGCCTGTCGCCGGCGCAATATGAGCGCTGGGTGATTGCACCCAATGCCGAAATCGTCCGCCGCCTGAAGGCGCTGCATCCCGATACGCCGGTGATCGGTTTTCCGAAGGGCGCCGGCGGGAAACTCGCCGCCTATGCGCGCGAGACCGGGGTCGATGCGGTGGGCCTCGACGAAACCGTCGATCCGGCCTGGGCCGATGCCGCCTTGCCGCCCCATCTGCCGGTGCAGGGCAATCTCGACCCGCTGGCGCTCGTCGCGGGCGGTGCGGCGCTCGATAGCGCGATCGACCGCATCCTTGCGGCCTTCCCCGATCGCCCCCATATCTTCAATCTCGGCCATGGCATCGTGCCCGACACGCCGATCGCCCATGTCGAACATCTGATCAAACGCGTTCGCGGCGGATAATATGGCAGACTGGGCAGGATTTCTGGGGGCGACGATGCTTTGGATCAAAGCCGCGCATATCATCTTCGTGATCTTTCTGATGGCCGGCCTGTTCATGATGCCGCGCTTCTTCGTCTATCATCATCAGGCCCCCGTCGGTTCTGACGAGGACAAGAAGTGGATCGAGCGCGAGGACCGGTTGCGGCGGATCATCCTCGGCCCGTCGCTGGTGATCGTGTGGATCCTCGGCCTGCTGCTCGCGTTCAACGGCAATTACTGGCGCGAGGGCTGGTTCATCGCCAAGCTGCTGCTCGTGATCGCCCTGTCGGGCTATCACGGCTGGATGATCGGCTATTTCAAGAAGCTCCAAAAGGGCGAGCGGCCGCTGACCGAGAAGCAATTGAGGATGCTCAACGAAGTGCCCGGCGTTGCCGCGGCGATCATCGTCATCCTCGTCGTCGTGCGCCCCTGACCAATATTCGCCCCGGCTCAGCCCGATTGACTTGATCCCGGGCCGGTTATAGGGGCGATTCAACCCCGTTCCATGCGGGCGGCGCGCTTGCCGCGCCGATGCTATCGAAACGGTCGTCCCACGGCCGGATAGGCACCCCAGCGGTGCAACAAGATTACGTCTGATTTTTCTCCCGAATACCTATCTGGAATCCATCCAATGCATCTTAAAGAACTCAAAACCAAAGCGCCCGCCCAGCTCGTCGAAATGGCGGAAGAACTGGGCGTCGAGGGCGCATCGACCTTGCGCAAGCAGGACCTGATGTTCTCGATCCTGAAAGAACTCGCCGAAGAGGGCGAGGAAATCATCGGGTCGGGCACGATCGAGGTTCTCCCGGACTCGTTCGGTTTCCTGCGCTCGTCGGACGCCAATTATCTCGCCGGCCCCGATGACATCTATGTCTCGCCGAACCAGGTCCGCAAATATGGCCTGCGCACCGGCGATACGGTCGAAGGCGAGATCCGCGCCCCGCGCGACGGCGAACGCTACTTCGCGCTGACCAAGCTGATCAAGGTCAATTTCGACGACCCCGAAGCGGTCCGCCACCGCGTCAATTTCGACAACCTCACCCCGCTCTATCCGAACCAGAAGCTGTCGCTCGACACGGTCGACCCGACGGTGAAGGACAAGTCGGCGCGCGTCATCGACCTCGTCAGCCCGCAGGGCAAGGGCCAGCGCGCGCTGATCGTCGCGCCGCCGCGCACCGGTAAGACGGTGTTGCTGCAGAATATCGCCAAGGCGATCACCGACAATCATCCCGAGGTTTACCTCATCGTCCTCCTCGTCGACGAACGCCCCGAGGAAGTCACCGACATGCAGCGCAGCGTGAACGGCGAAGTCGTCTCCTCGACCTTCGACGAACCCGCGACGCGCCACGTCCAGGTCGCCGAAATGGTGATCGAAAAGGCGAAGCGCCTCGTCGAGCACAAGAAGGATGTCGTCATCCTGCTCGACTCGATCACCCGCCTCGGCCGCGCCTACAACACTGTCGTTCCCTCGTCGGGCAAGGTGCTGACCGGTGGTGTCGATGCCAACGCGCTCCAGCGCCCGAAGCGCTTCTTCGGCGCCGCGCGCAACATCGAGGAGGGCGGTTCGCTCTCGATCATCGCGACCGCGCTGATCGATACCGGCAGCCGCATGGACGAGGTGATCTTCGAAGAATTCAAGGGCACCGGTAACTCGGAAATCGTTCTCGACCGCAAGGTCGCCGACAAGCGCATCTTCCCGTCGCTCGACGTCGGCAAGTCGGGCACCCGCAAGGAAGAGCTGCTCGTCGAGAAGGACAAGCTGTCGAAAATGTGGGTGCTGCGCCGTATCCTCATGCAGATGGGCACCGTCGACGCGATGGAATTCCTGCTCGACAAGATCAAGGATTCGAAGACCAACGAGGATTTCTTCGACAGCATGAACCAGTAAGCCTGCTTCATGGCCGTCCTCGAACACGCATTGCTTCCGGTGCGTGCCGGATGCGAAGCCGGGTTCGAGGCGGCGATGGCCGATGCACGGCCGCTGATCGAAGCGTCGCCGGGCTTTATCTCGCTTGAAATCCGTCGCCCGGTGGCAACCGGACAGGCCTATCTGCTGCTGGTGAAGTGGCGGTCGGTCGAAGATCATCGGGATGGCTTCCGGCAATCGGATCGTTACCGGCAGTGGCGGGCATTGCTGCATCACTTTTATGACCCTATGCCAGAGGTCGGCTATTTCGGAGATCCGCTGTGATATTGGAATTTTTGACCCACGCGGCTTCTGCTGCGCCGAGTTTCGGTTCGCCCGGCGAAATGTGGCAGCATATCGTCAATGATTTCAGTAATATCGGTTCGCCGGCCGCGATGTCGGCGTTTCTGCAGGTGCTGATGATCGACATCGTGCTGGCGGGCGACAATGCGATCGTCGTCGGCGCGCTGGCCGCGGGATTGCCTGCCGACCAACGGCGCAAGGTCATCGTCATCGGTGTGCTCGCGGCGCTGGTACTGCGGGTGGCGTTCGCGCTGGTCGTCCAGCAGCTGATGGGCATTGTCGGGCTGATCTTCGTCGGCGGCCTGCTGCTCGTCTGGGTGGCGTGGAAGATGTGGCGCGAACTGCGCGAAGGCGCCCACTCGGCGGGTTCGCCCGAGGTCGAAGGCGACGAACATTCGGGCCTGAAACCGGCCAAGAGCTTTGCCGCCGCCGCCTGGGCGGTTGCCGTCGCCGATGTCAGCATGAGCCTCGACAATGTGCTCGCGGTCGCCGGCGCGGCGCGCGACCACCCCGGCATCATGATCGTCGGCCTGATCGTCGCCGTTGCGCTGATGGGCGTCGCGGCCAACATCATCGCCAAATATATCGAGCGGTACCGCTGGATCGCCTACATCGGCCTTGCCGTGATCCTCTATGTCGCGGTCAAGATGATCTACGAAGGCTGGGTCGATCCCGGCGTCGGGATCGGAACGCTGTTCGGTTGATCGTCTTCAGCCTGAAATGAAAGAGCCGGCTCCGTGAGGGGCTGGCTTTTTTCTTGTCGGCTACCCATGTGACAATCGTGTCCCGGCTTCACATGACCCGCGTTGCCGTCGGCTGTGCCGACTATCCTGCGTTGCAAGCGCGGATCGCCAATTATGCGCAAGATGGCGAGATCCGTTTTACGACGCGCTTCAAACCCAAGCGCGCCGACGAACTGATCGGCGGCAAGCTGCATTTCATCGTCAAACATACGCTGGTCGCGCGCGTCGCGATCTTGCGTTTCGAGGACCGCAGCGACGGTCGGGTCGATATCGTTTGCGTCGCCGAGCTGGAACGGATCCATCCGCAGCCGAAACGGGCGCATCAGGGCTGGCGCTATCTCGCCGACAGCGATGCGCCGAAAGGGGTCGATGCTGGCGATGGACTTTCCGACCTGCCGCCCGAACTCTACCGCGAGCTCGCCGAACTCAGCCTGATCTAGAGCGCCGCCCGGAAGCTGCCGGCGCGCGCCATCTTCCAGTAGCGAGCGCTGCGCACCGAATCGGGATCGTCGAGCAGCACACCGCGCGGATAGAAATTATAGATGCGGTCGATCGAATCCGATCGCGCCGAGTTGAGCCGTTCGCTCAGGTGATGCGGCTGGATTTGCCAAGGCGTGTCGAGTCCCATCGCCGCGGTAATATCCCACAGCGCCGACACCGTCGCGGCCTGGAAGCGGCGGACGCGCGCCGCCTTGTCCTCGACCACCAGCCCGCGTTGGCGGCCCGGATCCTGCGTTGCGACCCCGGTCGGGCATTCGTCGGTATGGCATTTCAGCGACTGGACGCAGCCGAGCGAGAACATGAAGGCGCGCGCGGCGTTCGACCAGTCGGCGCCGAGCGCGCAATTGACCGCGAGGCCCGCACCCGAATGGACCTTGCCCGACGCGGCGAGCCGCACCTCTTCCTTGAGCCCGCAACCGACAAGCGCGTTGCGCACGAAGATCAGTCCCTCGCGCAAGGGCATGCCGAGGCTGTTCGAAAATTCGACCGGTGCCGCGCCCGTCCCGCCTTCGGCGCCGTCGACGACGATATAGTCGAGCCGGATGCCGGTTTCGATCATCGCCTTCATGACGGCATAAATCTCGTGCGGCTGCCCGACGCACAATTTGATGCCGACCGGCTTACCGCCCGACAGTTCGCGCAGCCGTGCGGCCCATTCGACCAGCTCGACCGGCGTCGCAAAGGCCGAATGCGCGGCGGGCGAGATGCAGTCATGGCCTTCGATCACGCCGCGCGTCGCGGCGATTTCGGCGCTGACCTTGGGTCCGGGCAGCACGCCGCCGTGGCCGGGCTTGGCGCCCTGGCTCAGCTTGATCTCGATCATCCGGACCTGATCGGCCTGCGCGACCTCCTGGAAACGCACCGGGTCGAAGCGCCCGGCATCGTCGCGGCAGCCGAAGTAGCCGCTGCCCAGTTCCCAGACGATGTCGCCGCCGTGCAGGCGATGATAGGGGCTGAGCCCCCCTTCGCCCGTATCATGGTAGAAATCGCCGAGCTTCGCGCCGAGGTTGAGCGCCTCGATGGCTTTCGCGCCCAGCGACCCGAAACTCATCGCCGAAATGTTGAGCAGGGCCGCCGCATAGGGCCGGGTGCATTGTGATCCGCCAACCGCCACGCGCTGCGTGCGGTCGCTTTCCATTGCCGGGGCGATGCTGTGGCTCATCCACTCATATTCGTCCGAATAGACGTCGAGTTCGGTGCCGAACGGATGCGCATCGAGATCGCCCTTGGCACGGGCGTAAATGAGGTCGCGTTCGCTGCGCGCGAACGGCCGGCCCTCGAGCGGGCTTTCGACGACATAGGCGTAGAGGAACGGCCGGAGCGCTTCGAACAGCCAGCGGATGCGCGCAATCAGGGGGAAGTTGCGGCGCAGCGAATGCCGGCGCTGCACCGCATCATAGAATGCGACGAGGAGCAGCGGGATCCACAGCAGCAGCGTCCAGCGCGCCGGACCCCACCAGCCCGCGAACGCCGCTGCGGCGATCAGGACGGGAAAGGCGGCCCAGCGCAGCACGAGATCGCTTTAGCCGGCCTGCGCCGCAAGCATCGCCGCCATCTTTTCCCACACCTTGTTGATCGCCTTGAGCGGACGAACCATCACCTTGAAATCGCTTATTTTTCCTTCGTCGTTCCAAAGGATGATATCGACGCCGTTGATCTGGATACCGTCGAGCTCGCTGGCGAATTCGAGCATCGCCTGATTGCCGTCGACGATTTCGCGGAGATAGCGGAAATTCTCGCCGCCGAGCACATGGCTCGCCGCATGCAGATAAGCGAACACCTTGTCGCGTCCGGCCTGCGGCGTGTAGACCACGGGCGAGTGGAACACCGCATCCTCGGCGAGCAGGTCTTTGAGTGCCTGCGGGTCGCCGCCGCCCGCCATATAGTCATGCCAGGCGGCGAGACCCGCCTGCGCGCTCATGCGAGATTCTCGGCGAAAAAGGCGCGAGTACGGCCGTCGGCGAGCTGGGCGCCCGCTTCGTTGCGGCGGTTGCCCATCGTTGCGGCGAAGCCGTGGTCGAGACCCTGATAATCGTGGATCGTCACCTTCGGATGCGGGTCGAGCCCGGCGTGAATCCGCTTCTGCGCGTCGTGATCGACCAGATGGTCTTCGGTCGGGATGTGGAGCATCAGCGGATGCGCGATCGCGTGGCTCTCGTTCAGCATCTGGTCGATTATGACGCCATAATAGCCGACCGACGCGTGAACATCGGTGCGCGCCGCGGCCATATAGGCAAGCCGCCCGCCGAGGCAGAAGCCGACGCAGCCGACCTTCGTCGCGCCCTGACCGTGGAGCCAGCGGATCGCCGCTTCGATATCCTTCACCCCGTCGTCGGCATCATATTGGCCGAAATAGCCGAAGGCTTCCTGCAATTCGGCCTCGATATCGGGGTTGAGCTCGACCCCGGGGGCGAAGCGCCAGAAGATGTCAGGCGCGATCGCCAGATAGCCTTCGGCCGCCCAATCGTCGCATTTCTTGCGGATCCCGGCGTTGACGCCGAAAATCTCGGGAATGACGATGATCGCACGCGAACTGTCCGCATCGGGACGCGCGACATAGGCCGGAATATCGCCTTCACCGTCGAGCGCTGGGATGATGGTGTTCGTCGCGGGCGTGTCTGACATGGGGAGCTCTCCTGACTCTTGCTTCTTGGCGGTGAAAGCGCGAAGCTAGCGGTGCGCGGAGCAGGGCTCAAGCGGCTAACCGGCATTTCGGGGCGGAGACAGGCGATGAAGTTCAATATCGAGATCGATTGCACCCCCGAAGAGGCCCGGCGGCTGGTCGGCCTGCCCGACCTCGAGCCGCTGCACGATATTTATCTGAGCCGGGTCAAGGAGTTGATGGCCAAGGGGATCACTCCGGACATGGTGCAGACGATGGTCAAGAGCTGGGTCCCGATGGGCGAAAGCGGCCTCGGTCTCGTCCAGTCGTTGCTCGGTCAGTTCGGTGGTGGGCTGATGGGCGGGGCCGCGAAGTCCGCCGACAAGGATGATGACGCCGACAAGCCGGCGCGGAGCCGCAAGAGCTGATCGAAGACATTGAAAAAAATACGATATTTGCGCTGTCGAGCGGGGTTCCGCCGGCGGCGATTGCGGTCGTGCGCATCAGCGGGGCTGGTGCGGGGCCAGCACTGAAGCGGCTCGCCGGGCGGCTGCCCGCGCCGCGCCGCGCGGTGCTGGCCGATCTTCGCGATGGCGATGACCAGGCGCTCGATCGCGCGCTGTTACTGTGGTTTCCGGGCCCCGCGACCGCGACCGGCGAGGATCTGGCCGAACTTCATCTTCACGGCGGCCGCGCGGTCGTCGCGGCGGTCGAAGCGGTGCTGGCGACGATGCCCGGGATGCGCCGCGCCGCAGCCGGCGAATTCACCCGCCGGGCCTTTTTCAATGGCCGGATGGACCTCGCCGAAGCCGAAGGGCTCGCCGACCTGCTGGCGGCGGAGACCGAAAGCCAGCGCGTCCAGGCGCTCGCCATGGTCAACGGTCATGTTTCGCGTGCGGTGGCCGAATGGCAGGAGCGATTGCTGGGATTGATGGCGGCGGCGGAAGCCGAACTCAATTTCGCCGATGAGGATGATGTCGAAGTTGGCGAAGTTGTCGCGGAGCGGCTGATATCGGGGATGGACGCGCTGGCGGTGGAGCTTGGCGAATGGCTGGCGCGGCCGGCGGCGGAAGTGATCGCCGAGGGGTTATCGGTAGTGATCGCGGGGCCCCCGAATGCCGGAAAATCGACGCTGATCAACGCTTTGGCGCAGCGCGAGCTGGCCATCGTGTCGCCCATCGAAGGAACGACGCGCGACGTGATCGAAACTCCGCTGGCACTCGACGGGATCGCGATGCGCTTTTCGGACACGGCGGGGCTGCGCGCCGAAGGTGCCGATGCGATCGAGGCGATCGGGATCGATCGCGCAAAGCAGGCGGTCGAAGGGGCGGATATCCTGCTGTGGCTCGGCACGCCCGACGCGGCGCCTTCGCATCCGCGCCGTGTGATCGTCGCGGCGCAGGCCGACCGCTGGCAGGGTGACGCCGAAGCCGAAGCGGCCGCGTCGCGCTGCGACCTGACGCTGTCAGCGGCGACGGGGGCAGGGATGGACGGCCTGCACCGGCGGATCGTCGATATCGCCCGCACCCTGCTGCCGCGCGAAGGCGAGGCCGCGCTGCGCCAGCGCCAGCGCGTCGCGCTCGCCGAAGCAAGGGACTGGCTGACAATCGTGCGAGGGTCGCGCGAGGCGAGCGATCTGATCCTGCTCGCCGAACGGCTGCGGCTCGCCGGCGCGGCGCTCGACCGCATCACCGGGCGCGCCGGAGTCGAGGACATGCTCGACGCCCTGTTCGGGCGTTTCTGCATCGGGAAATGATGTTCCACGTGAAACATCGCATCGGTCGCAGCGCGGTGGATTTGCGTCGCGCTTTGCGGTAAAGGCGCCGCAATCATGCAGGATCGCGCAACTTTCGATGTCATCGTCGTCGGCGGTGGGCACGCCGGAACCGAGGCCGCCGCTGCGGCGGCGCGGCTCGGCGCGCGCGTCGCCCTCGTCAGTTTCGACCCGGCGCTGATCGGAACGATGTCGTGCAACCCGGCGATCGGCGGACTCGGCAAAGGCCATCTGATGCGCGAGGTTGATGCGCTCGACGGCTGGATGGCGCGTGCCGCCGACAGCGCCGCGATCCATTACCGGATGCTCAACGCGTCGAAGGGCGCGGCGGTGCAGGGGCCGCGCATCCAGGCCGACCGCAAACTCTATCGCGAGGCGATCCAGACGCTGCTTGCCGCCGAGGATGGCATCACCGTCGTCGCGGGCGAGGCGGCGGCGCTTCGCCTGTCGGCCGACGGCGCGCGGGTCGAAGGTCTCGACCTTGATGACGGGACCGCGCTGGTCGCGCCGGCGGTCGTGCTCGCGACGGGGACCTTCCTCGGCGGGCGGCTGTTTCGCGGCGAGGAGCGGATGGAAGGCGGTCGCATCGGCGAGGCCGGGGCCCATCGGCTCGCCGACCAGTTGCGCAGCGCAAATCTTCCGATGGCGCGGCTCAAGACGGGGACGCCGCCGCGGCTCGACGCACGGACGATCAACTGGGCGCGGCTCGCCGAACAGCCATCGGACAGCGCCGAAAGCGCAGGCTGGACCTGTTCCACGTGGAACAGCGAGCGGACGGTGCCGCAAATCTTCTGTGCGATCACCCGGACGAATGCCGAATCGCATCGCATCATTGCCGACAATCTCGACCGCTCGCCGCTCTTCACCGGGGCGATCGGCGCGGCGGGCCCGCGCTATTGCCCGTCGATCGAGGACAAGATTCATCGCTTCGCCGATCGCGACGGTCATCAGGTGTTTCTCGAACCCGAGGGGCTCGACACGCATCTGGTCTATCCGAATGGCATTTCGACCTCGCTCCCCGCCGACGTCCAGCTCGCGATGCTGCGGACGATGGAGGGGCTCGAAACGGTCGAGATGGTCGTTCCGGGCTATGCGGTGGAATATGATCATATCGACCCGCGCGCGCTCGACCGGACCTTGCAGGTCCGCGCGGTGCCGGGGCTCTGGTGCGCGGGGCAGATCAACGGCACGACCGGATATGAAGAAGCGGCAGCGCAGGGCCTGATCGCCGGGGCGAATGCCGCGCTCGCGGTGCAGGGGCGAGCACCGATGATTCTCGACCGGTCCGAATCCTATATCGGCGTGATGGTCGACGACCTTGTCCTGCAGGGGGTGACCGAACCCTATCGTATGCTAACGGCGCGCGCCGAATATCGCTTGCGGCTGCGCGCCGACAACGCCGCGACGCGATTGACGCCGAAGGGTATCGAGCTGGGATTGGTGCGGCCCGCGACCGCCGCGCTGTTCGCGGCGCGCACGGCGGCGCGCGCAGACGCGGAAGCGCTGCTCGCCGCGCCCGTCGCGACGGCCGATTATGCCGCGATCGGGCTGGCACTGCCCGGCGACGGAATCGCGCGCAAGCGGATCGACCTGCTGCGCTACCCGGGGGTGACGATGGAGACGCTCGCGCAGCTTGCGCCCGGGCTGGCGTCGATTGGCGAGGCCATTCTTTCGGAGGTCGCCGAGGACGCGCATTACGCGCCCTATATCGCGCGGCAGGATGCCGAGCTGCGCGCGCTCGCCGCGAACGAAGCGATCATGCTCGACGCGTCGCTCGATTATGGCGCGATTGGCGGATTGTCGCGCGAGATGGTCGAGCGCCTGTCGAAGGCGCGCCCCGAAACATTGGGCCAGGCGTCGCGAATCGACGGTGTCACGCCGGCGGCATTGACCGCGATCATGGTGCATAGCCGGCGGCGCGCCGCGTGAGCGACGGCGGAGCAACGGCGCTGCTGGAAAATGAACACGCCGCGCGCGCCTGGATCGACGCGTGTTTCGCACCGACGGAGACGCAATGGGCGCGGCTCGATCGCTTCGCAGACTTGCTCGTGGCCGAAAATGCCCGGCAGAATCTGATCGCTGCCTCGACGGTTCCGACGCTGTGGGTGCGTCATATAGCCGACAGCGCACAGTTGCTCGCTCTCGACGAGCGCGAAGGCGGCGGGCTCTGGATCGACCTCGGTAGCGGGCCGGGGCTGCCGGGGCTGGTCGTCGCGATCCTGAGCGAGCGGCCCATGATGATGGTCGAATCGCGCAAGCGCCGGTGCGATTTTCTGCGTGCGGCGGCTGCGGATCTTGACCTCCGGCATGTCGAGGTTGTCGAAGCGCCGCTGGAGCGGGTCGAAACGCGATCCGCAGCGACGATCAGCGCGCGGGCGTTCGCACCGCTCGACCGGTTGATCGACTTGTCCGCCCGTTTTTCCACCGAATCGACGCGCTGGTTGCTGCCAAAAGGGCGAAATGCGGTTAAGGAACTGGCGTTGTTGCCCCAAGCATGGCAGAGTTTGTTCCACGTGGAACAGAGCCGCACCGACGCCGAAAGCCAGATATTGGTCGGCGAGGGCAAGATCGGCGCAAAACAGCGAGGAAAGCGATGATCCGCATTGCCGTGGCGAACCAGAAGGGCGGGGTCGGCAAGACGACCACCGCGATCAATCTCGCCACCGCGCTGGCGGCAACCGGCTGGCGGACGCTGATCATCGATCTTGACCCGCAGGGCAATGCCTCGACCGGGCTCGGGATCAAGCAGTCGCAGCGCGACTGTTCGAGTTACGAGCTGCTGCGCGGTGACGCGACGCTCGCCGAATGCGCGATTCCGACCGCGGTGCCGCGGCTCTATATCGTCCCGGCGACAGTCGATCTATCGGGCGCCGAGATCGAGCTGATCGAATATGGCGACCGCCTGCACAGGCTGCAGCAGGCCTTGTCGAGCGCCGAGGCGGGGCAATGGGACATTTGCCTGATCGATTGCCCGCCGTCGCTCGGCATGCTGACGCTCAATGCGCTGATCGCCGCCGAATCGCTGATCGTGCCCTTGCAATGCGAATTTTTTGCGCTCGAGGGCCTCAGCCAGTTGCTGACGACGGTCGAACGCGTCCACGGGCGCTTCAATCCGCAATTGTCGATCCTTGGCGTCGCGCTGACGATGTTCGATCGCCGCAACCGGCTGACCGATCAGGTGTCCGACGATGTGCGCGAATGCCTGGGCCCGGTGGTGTTCGAAACGGTGATTCCGCGCAACGTCCGGCTTTCGGAGGCGCCGAGCCACGGGCTTCCCGCGCTGATCTACGATCATCGCTGCACCGGCTCGGCCGCCTATATCGCGCTGGCCCGCGAGCTGATCGACCGCCTGCCGAATATTCGCAAGGCAGCCTAAATGACTGATAATAAAGACGAAGTTCAAAAGGATGGCGCGCCGGTGCGCAAGCGGCCGTCGGGGCTGGGGCGCGGGCTGAACGCCTTGTTCGGCGATGCGGCGGTCGAGGCGCCGGTGCTGGCGAGCCCGGGTGCCGCCAAGCCGGCACCCGCTGCCGGCGACGCAGTCCAGCATATCGCGGTCGGATCGATTCGCCCGCTGCCCGGCCAGCCGCGGCGCCATTTCGACGAAGCGGCGATCGCCGAACTCGCCGATTCGATCGGCGCGCGCGGCCTGCTGCAACCAATCATCGTGCGCGCCGCTCCCGATGGACAGGGATATCAGCTCGTCGCCGGCGAACGGCGCTGGCGCGCGGCGCAGCGCGCCGGACTGCACCAAATTCCCGCGCTCGTGCGCGAACTCGACGACGCTGCGACCTATGAGATTGCGCTGGTCGAGAATATCCAGCGGCAGGACCTCAACGCGATCGAAGAGGCGACCGCCTATCGCCGCCTGATCGAGGATTTCGGGCACAGCCAGGAAGCGCTGGCCAAGCTGGTCGGCAAGTCGCGCAGCCATGTCGCGAACCTGATGCGCCTGCTCGACCTGCCACAGGGCGTGCAGGACCTTGTCGGCGACGGGTCGCTGGCGATGGGGCACGCGCGGGCGCTGATCGGCGCCACGGCGGCCGAGGAGATTGCGCGCAAGGTCGTCAAGGATGGCCTGTCGGTGCGCGCGGTCGAGGCGCTTGTCCGGGCGGAGAAGGGGGGCGGTCGCAAGGCACCGCTCGAGTATAAGAGCATCGACGGCGCCGGCGGGCGCGACCCCGATATCGTCGCGGTCGAACGCCATCTGTCCGAACTGCTCGGCATCGGCGTTGCGATCCAATATGCCGGGGAAGGGAAGGGCGCGTTGACGCTCAAATTCGCCTCGCTCGACCAGCTCGACATGATCTGCCAGCGGCTTTCGGGCGAATCGATCTGACGCTTGCGCGAACGTCGGCCGGCGCTCCGATTTGTGCCAGCGTGGGCCGTCAGCGCCAAGCGGACTCGCGGCATATCGTGGTTAAATATGGCATAAGATATTGAATTACTTGCCTTATTATAGAAATTGTGCGCCAATCCTTATCGCGCTGTTAACCATGCTTGCTGGCAAAAGCTGAACCGGTCGCCGTTAGAGAGGCCCGTGAATGGGGTGGGATTTCCATTCGATTGTGGGTTTATCGAGTTCAAGGGACCAAATCATATGCGCAACTTTGGAATGAAGCGCGCCCTTCTGGGTGCCGCGATTGCTGCTCTCGCCATGAACGCTTCGGCGGCGCAGGCGGCGACGGCCACGGGTACGGCGAAGGCCAAGATCCTGCGCCAGATCACGCTCACCAACACCAGCGATCTGCAGTTTGCGACGATCATCAGCGGCGCGACTGCCTCGACCGTTGCGGTGTCGACCGCCGGCGCGGCGACCTGCGGCGCGGGTCTGACCTGCACCGGTACGACGACGGCCGCCAATTTCAACATCGCCGGCACCAATGGTGCGGTGGTGCTTGTCGGCGGCGATTCGTCGGTGACGCTCAACGGCTCGCTCGGCGGCACGATGAGCTCGACGCTCAGCTATTCGGCGACGAGCGTGACGCTCGGCGCGACCGGCGGCAGCTTCCAGGTCGGCGGCACGCTGAGCGTCGGCGCCAACCAGGCGTCGGGCGACTATTCGGGAACGTTCAACGTCACCGCCAACTACCAATAAGCTTTCACTTTTGGGGGGACGGCGAAGCGCGCTTCGCCGGATGACAAAGGGTCGCCGGACGCGGGTCCGGCGGCCCTTTTCGTGCCTGCGGCGCGGATGCGGCGGTCGTGATTAGCAAAATATCAACCATGTTGGGGCAGGCAGGAAGCGGACCAACGGTGCGGTGGGGACTGCGCCGGATAACGATTGTGGGGATCGTGAATGATGCGCTTTCTGAAGGGCTTCGGCCTGTCTTTCGCGGCTGCGTGCAGCGCCGCGCTGTCTGTTCCTGCTGCAGCTTCGGGTGACCTTCTCGTCGCGCCGACGCGCCTCGTCCTCGACGGGTCGCGCGGGACCGAGGTCGTGCTCAACAATATCGGTGCCGAGGCCGCGACTTATCGCATCAGCCTCGAAATCAAGCGGATGACCGCGGCGGGCGGGCTCGACGAGATTGCCGAGGACGATGCGAACGACGCCGAAAAGACGGCGCTGGCGATGATCGCTTTCAGCCCGCGGCGCGTTTCGCTGCTCCCCAACCAGCCGCAGGTGATCCGCGTCGGGGTGCGGGTTCCCGAGGGCACGCCGGCGGGCGAATATCGCGCGCACATGCTCTTCCGCGCCGTGCCCGATGCGACGCCGGCGGCGGATGCGGCGAAGCCGTCGGGTGAGGGCGTCTCCATTGCGCTGACTCCGATCTATGGCATCACCATCCCGGTGATCGTTCGCGTCGGCGACCTTGGCGCCGAGGCGGTGATCGGCGACGCGTGGGTCAGCGAAGGCAGCGACGGCCCGGCATTCAATTTCGACCTGACGCGCACGGGCAGTCGCTCGGTCTATGGCGATATCGAGGTGACGCGGCCGGGGCTGCCCGAGCCGCTGCTCCTCGCGCGCGGCATCGCGGTCTATCCCGAGGTCGGCGCGCGCAAGGTGTCGCTGCGCGTCCCCCCCGAACTCGCGGCGAAGCTCAAGGGCCCGGTGCATATCCGCTATAGCGAGGATCGTGAGATCGGCGGCGAGACGATCGATCAGGCCGACAGGGTGGTGAAATAGGCCGGGCAAGGCCGAACTGCGGGCGCAGCCATGATCCGCGCCGCCCTGTCCCGATATTTTCCGGCGCTCGCCGCCGGGCTGGCGCTGGTCGGGCTCGTCCCTTCCGGCGCGCATGCCTTTGACAAGGCGCCGGTTGCGGTCGGGGCGGACAATTGGGCGCCGAACGAGGATGATAGCTGGCTGTTCGACCTTCGTTCGGGCCAGTACCGGCTCGGCGACGGGGTGCGCGGCTACCAGACGCCGCAGGGGGTGTGCGTCGACCTTGCCGACATGGTGCTCGCGCTCGACCTCGCGGTACGCGTCGACAAGAAGTTGCGCCGCGCAACCGGCTGGGTGTTCGACGAGCGGCGCAGCCTGATGATCGACCGCGAAACGGGCGAGGTACGGGTCGGCAGCGCGAGCATGAAGCTCGCCCCGACGACGATCCGCGATACGCCCGCGGGCTGGTGCGTCGATTTGGACAGCCTTGGCAAATGGCTTGGCGTGCCGATCGCGGCCGACCTGTCGAACGCGGTGCTGCGTATCGACGCCAAGGAAAAGCTGCCCTTCCAGCTTGCCGCCGAGCGCCGCGCGCGCGCGGCCGGAATCCGTCCGCAGGCGAGCTTCGACCTTGCCAGCCTGCCGCAGGCGACGCGGCCGTATCAGATGTGGGCGACGCCCTCGGTCGATGTCGTCGCGTCGGCCGGCGTCGTCGCGGACAAGCGCGGCGGCAATCATGTCCAGGCGCGATACGAGATTTTCGCGGCGGGCGAGGTGCTGGGGCAAAGCTTCGACGCGCGACTGTCGTCGGACGATCAGGGGGTGCCCGACAGCCTGCGGATGCGGCTCTATCGCACCGATCCGGCGGGGCAATTGCTCGGGCCGCTCAAAGCCACGCATTATGCTCTCGGCGATGTCAGCCTGCTGTCGACGGGGCTGGTCGCGCAGTCGGCGCCGGGACGCGGCGCGGTGCTGACCAACCGCCCGGTCGAGCGTCCCGACAGTTTCGACAAGACGAGCTTTCGCGGCGACCTGCCGGCGGGCTGGGATGCCGAACTTTATCGCAACGGGCAATTGCTGGCCTTCACCAGCCCCGATGGCGACGGGCGCTACGAATTTCTCGACGTGCCGCTACAATATGGCGCGAACCGCTTCGAGATCGTGCTCTACGGTCCGCAGGGGCAGGTCAGGCGCGAAATCCGGCAGGTGCAGGTGGGCATGGATTCGATCCCGCCGCGCGAGACCTGGTACTGGGCCGGCGTCGCGCAGGAAAATGCCGACCTGATCGAATTCGGCAACCGGCGGCAGACCTGGCAGCGTGGCTGGCGCGGCACGCTGGGGATCGAGCGCGGACTCGACACGCGGACGTCGGTCGCCGGTTATTTTCACAGCCTGATGATCGAAAACATCCGCCGCAACTATGGCGAGGTCGCGCTGCGCCGTTCGATCGGCCCGACGCTGCTCGAGGTCGCGGGAAGCTATGCGGACGATGGCGGCAGCGCCGTCCGGGCAAGCTGGCTGGCCGGGTTCGGCGAAACCTATGTCCGCGCCGACGCGATGCGCGGCTGGGGCGGTTTCGTGTCGGATCGTTTCATCAACAATATCAATGGGCTATATCAGATATCGGTCGATCAGTCGGTGAAGCTCGGACGAACGGTGCTGCCGCTGCATTTCGACGTAGCGAAGACCGACCGGCGCTCAGGGATTTCAACCCTCGAAGCCTCGGCGCGTGCATCGGCGAGCTTTCGCGCACTCACCTTTACCGGCCAGCTCGACTGGACACGGACCAAGGTGCCGGTCGGGCCCGACCCGCCCGACAATCTGACCGCCAGCCTGCTCGCCAATGCCCGCATCGGGCGCGTCCGCCTGCGTGGCGAGGCGCGCTTTGCGCTGTCGGGCGCCAACGCCGATTCGCGGATGACGATGATCGCCGAATGGGCAGGGAAGGGCGATGCCGAATGGCGCGCCGAGCTGGGCTATGATCGCGGCCTCGCGCGCGCGCGCGCCGGGATCGGCTATACGCGCCGTTTCAAGGCGTTGCAGCTTACCGGATTTGGCGAAGTGGCCAGCGACGGTTCGGTCGCGGCGTCGCTGTCGCTTGCCTTCAGCTTCGGGCCCAGAGCGAGCGGCGGCGGTTGGCGGATGTCGAGCGAGAAACTCGGCGGTCGCGGTCAGGTGATCGCCGATGTGTGGATGGACGACAATGGCGACGGCATCCGCCAGCCGGGCGAAGCTGCCTTGGCCGACGTACCGCTGACCGCCGGTACCGCCTTTGTCGATGCCGCGACCGGCAAGGACGGGCGTGCGGCGATCGACGGGCTCGAACCGTTTCGTCCGGTGATGATCGGTATCGATGCCGGCAGCTTGCCCGATCCCTATATCCAGGCGGCGTTGCCCGGCGTCGTCGTCACGCCGCGCCCCGGCGTCGCGACGCGCGTCGTTTTGCCGATGACCGCGGCGGGCGAGATCGAGGGTGTCGCGATGCGCGACGGCGGCAATGCGATCGAGGGGCTGAGCCTCGAACTTGTCGACGCCGAAGGCCGCGTGCGCGCAACGACGCTCACCGAGTTCGACGGATATTTTCTTTTCGAAAGCGTCGCTTACGGACGTTATACGGTGCGGCTGGCGAAAGCAGCGGCGGCGGCATTGCGGCTCGATCCCGGTTTTGCATTGAGCGCGGTACCGGGCAAGGCCGGCCCGCGGGTACGGCTGGGAACGCTGACGCTGAAGCCGGTGCGCAGCGCCGCCGCGGTGCAGGGCGATGCAGTGCAAGACGGCGGGACCAGCGCACGCGGGCCGCCGGAAGCGACGGACGGCGGAGGGTGAAATGAAGGCAGCCTTTGGGGTGGAGAGCGGACGGTTATTTCCTTATGTCCGCAAACGGCCGGGAGTGGACGTAAGTCGTTTGGAATTCCTCAATTGTGTCATTCCCGCGAAAGCGGGAACCCAGGGCGGGTTTACACTACTCTGGGTCCCCGCTTTCGCGGGGATGACAAAAGTTGGAAACGTCCGCTCACCACCCCAGAGCCGTCGCTACGCCGCCATTGCTTTTTCGCCGCTGCGCAGGGTCAGCACCTCGACACCGTCGCCGGTCACCGCGACCGTATGTTCGAACTGGGCCGAGAGCTTGCGGTCGTTCGTGACCACCGTCCAGCCGTCCTTTTCGGTCGAGACCTTGCGCGTGCCCTGGTTGATCATCGGTTCGATCGTGAAGACCATGCCCTCGCGCAGCTTCATGCCCGTGCCCCGCCGCCCGAAGTTGAGTACCGACGGCTCCTCGTGCATCTCGCGGCCGATGCCGTGCCCGCAATAGTCGCGGACGACCGAATAGCCGTGCTTCTTCGCATGGCGCTCGATGGCGAAGCCGATGTCGCCAAGATGCGCGCCGGGGCGCACCTGCGCGATGCCCTGCCACATCGCTTCCTGTGCGACGCGGACCAGCCGGCGCGTCGCGGGCGGGATCTCGCCGACGATATAGGTTTTGCTCGAATCGGCGATGAAGCCGTTTTTTTCGAGCGTGATGTCGAGGTTGATGATGTCGCCGCCGCGGATGATCGCGCGCGCGTCGGGCACGCCGTGACAGACGACGTGGTTGATCGAACAGTTGAGGACATATTTGAAGCCGTACTGACCCTTGCTCGCGGGCCGCGCGGCGAGGTCGACGGTGATGAAATCCTCGACAAGGTCGTTGACCTCCATTGTCGACCGGCCGGCGAGATCGATCCCGTCGAGCATTTCGAACACCGACGCGAGCAGCTTGCCCGATATGCGCATCAGCGCCAGCTCGTCGGGCGTCTTGACCATGTCAGGCGGCCGCGAGTTCGGTTGCGCTGCCCTGCGCCGCGCCCAGTTGCATCGCGACGATCTGGTTGAATGACAACGTCGGATGGGCCTCGGCCAGCATGCCGATTTTCATCCAATATTCGGCCTGCGCGTTGATCGAGCGGCACATCACGGTGCTGGCCCGGCGTGCATCCTCGTGCAACGCTTCGTCGATTTTCACGATTCCCATCGCAGGCCCTTCAAGAGAGTGAATATATGAAGCGTATATGCTTCGTATATTATCCCGTCAATGCGCCGCGTCAGGCCGGGCGGAAAGCGAGCGCCGCGCCGTTCATGCAATAACGCTTGCCGGTCGGTTTCGGCCCGTCGTTGAAGACATGGCCGAGATGGCCGCCGCAGCGTTTGCAATGAACTTCGGTGCGCGGATAGCCGAGCTCATGGTCGGTCGACGTGGCGATTCCGCCTTTCAGCGGCGCCCAAAAGCTCGGCCAGCCGGTGCCGCTGTCGAACTTGGTCTTGCTCGAATAGAGCGGCAGTGCGCAGCCCCCGCAGACAAAGGTGCCGCTGCGCTTTTCCTTGTCGAGCGGGCTGGTGAAGGGGCGTTCGGTCGCCGCTTCGCGCAGCACGCGATACGCCAGCGGCGACAGGCGTTTTTGCCATTCGGCGTCGGAAAGCCGCCAGCCGGGTTCGGCGAGCGGGCGTTTGCCGGGCTTGGCGAACAGCAGCGGCGCGGCGATAAGTGCACCGCCGAGCGCGAGACCGGAAAGCAGATAGCGGCGTTCGATCATCGAAGGGCTCCTCATGCCCCCTGTTACCGCGCTGAGATGGGCCCGGCTGTGACCGCCGTCAATAGCGCTCGAGTTCGACCTGCATGTGGCGATAGCCGTGGACGAAGCTGGCGTTGACGCGCTCGGGCTCCGCCAGGACATTCACGCGCAGGCGGCGCTTCTGCATTTCGGAGATCAGGCTCGTGAGCTGCAGTTCGGCGACGCGGGCGCCGACGCAGCGGTGGATGCCATAACCGAAGGCGAGGTGGCGCCGGGCGTTCTCGCGGTCGACGATGATCCGGTCGCCGTCGGGGAAGACGCTCTCGTCGCGGTTCGCCGACGCATACCAGAGCGCGATCTTGTCGCGCGCCCTGATCTGGTGGCCGAACAATTCGGTGTCTTCGAGCGCGGTGCGGCGCATATGCGCGAGCGGGGTCTGCCAGCGGATGATCTCGTGCATCGCGTTGACCGCGAGGTCGGGATCATGGTTCGCCTCGAGCTTCGCGCGCTCTTCGGGGAAGCAATGGAGACCATAGGCATAGGCCGACATCGAATTGCGCGTCGTGTCGTTGCCGCCGACGATGAGCAGGATGAGATTGCCCATGAATTCCTCATGGCTCATGTGGTTCATCGCGTCGGACTGGAGCATGATCGAGATGAGGTCGTGCTTGCCGGGATTCTTCGCCTTGTGATCCCATAATTCCTTGAACGCGGCGCCCATTTCGAAGGCAGTGGCGAGGCGTTGCTGGCGTTCCTCGAGCGTGTTGAAGCTTTCGATATCGCCCAGTGCGTCGGACCAGCGGGTCAGATTGTGACGATTTTCCCACGGGAAATCGAACAGGATCGCGAGCATGTCGGTCGTAAGTTCGATCGACAGCCGCTCGACCCAGTCGAAGGCTTCGCCGACCGGCAGCGTGTCGATCAGCGCCGCGGTGCGCGCCTGGGTGTCGGCGCGCATACGCTCGATTTCGGAAGGGCCGAAGGCGGGGGCGACGGTGCGGCGCTGCGCAGTGTGCTGCGGGGGGTCCATCGCGATGAACATCGGCATCGGGATTTCGCCCTCTTTCAGATGTTCGATCCCGTCGCCGGCGACGGTGATGCCGCCATATTCCCACGACGAGGAGAAGATTTTCGGCAGCGCCTCGATATGCTGGATCGGTTTGTAGGTGGTCACCGACCAATAGGGGCCGAACTTCGAATCCTCGCAATAATAGATCGGCGATTCGGCGCGCAACTGGCGCATCGGTTCCTGCCATTGATCCTCGCGCCACAGGTCGGCGCGCGACAGGTCGAGGGGATGGGGGTCGGCGGGGGTTTCGCGGATGACGGTGGCCATGGGGCGCTCCTCTGTCGAAAGGCCGTCTGGCGCGGCCGATTCCGTTTCAGAATGCCACTATTTACAGCTTTGTCAATCGAGCGCGTCCGGCGTCACCGTGGCCGCTGCGCGCCGCGTCCGCTGCCAGAATTTCCAGCTCGCGCCGCTGCTCAATACCCCGGCGCGGAACAGGCGCACCGACAGCCAGACGACGAGCGCGACCCAGATCGCCTGCCAGCCGAGCGCGAGCAGGTGGACTGCCTTGTCGCCGTCGGTCGCGGCGCGCGCCGCCATCGCGAAGGGCGAGGAGAAGGGAAAAATCTGGGCGAAATGCGCGAGCCCGGTGCCCGGCGCGCTCGCGGCGGCGGCGGACAGGCTGAACATGCCGACCTGGAAGATGGTGATCGGCAGGCTGAGCATCTGGATTTCGCGCACCGTGCTCGCCTGCGCGCCGACGCCGAGGAAGACCGAGCCGAGGAGCAGGAAGGCCATGATGAAATAGGCGACCCCGATGCCGAGAAAAAAGCCCCAGCCGCTCGCGGGGGCGGCAGCGAGAGCGGCCGCCGGCTTGCTCGCGGCGGCGAGCGCGGCAGGGTCCATCTGCGCCGTCGCGACGAACCCGCCGGCGACGGCAACGACGCCCCAGAAGCTGAGGAACAGGATCGCGACGCCGAGCATGCCGAGCAGCTTGCCGAGGAAGACGCTTTCGAGCGGCACCGCGGCG
Source organism: Sphingopyxis macrogoltabida (assembly GCF_001314325.1). NCBI lineage: Bacteria > Pseudomonadati > Pseudomonadota > Alphaproteobacteria > Sphingomonadales > Sphingopyxidaceae > Sphingopyxis > Sphingopyxis macrogoltabida. Next base: position 4,838,717 of record NZ_CP009429.1, on the reverse strand, counting down.
GCGAGGATTTCGATGACCTTGTTGCCTTTTTCCTCGGCGAGCGAGCCGACCGTCTGGCCAGCGAGAAGCAGGGTAACGAGAAAGATGACGAAGACCGCGGCAAAGCCCATCGACTGCTGCGCCGCGATGCTCGTGCCGCCGCTCCGGATGCTCTGGAATTGCGGCGCGGCGGGCGCGACCGACCCTGCGGCGCGGTCGCGCAGCACATCGCTCGCGAGCAGCGCGAGATAGCGCCCGGCGCTGCTCCCCGCCTCGCGCTCGACGATCTGCGGTTTGCCTAGCGGCCCGGACAGCACGGCGTAGGTGTCGGCGCCTTTCTCCTGTGCGATCGCGAAAGGATCGGCCGGCGTGGCGCCGGCGACGCGGATCTCGAGCGTCACCGGACGTTCGCCGCGTGGGAGTGCCTCGCGCAGACGGTCGTCGGCGGCGCGCAGATCCTCGACATCGCCCGCGGCGACGATCGCGACGATGCGGCCCTTGCCGCGCGCACTGTCGGCAAGCTGCGAGGCGCCGATGCCGCCCACCGCGCCCATCCCGATCATGAAGAGCGGCGCGAGCAGGAACAGGAGGAAAGTCGGCGTCGCGACGATCGCCAGAAAATCGCGGCGCGCGATGACGAACATATTCTTGAGGAAGGCGTTCATGCGGCCGCCTCCTCGATGGCGTCTTTTTCGGGGGTCGCGTCGAAGCCGGCGTCGACCTGGCGGACGATGTGAACGAAGGCGTCGTGCAGCCCGGGCCGCGCGATCGACAGGCCCGCGACGCCATGCCCGCTCGCGGTGATCCGCGCCAGCAGCGGCTCGACATCGGCCTCCTCGATCGCAAAATGCCACGCCTCGCCCTTGCGCTCGGCGCCGGCGGGGAGCAGCGCGGCCGCCGCGTCGCCGTCGGTGCGCGGCGTGTAGCGGACCTGCATCGGCAGCAGCGCGCGCGCCTCGTCAACCGTGCCCTCAAAACGCCGCTGCGATCGCGCGATGATCGCGATCCGGTCGCAGAGGCGTTCGGCGTGCGCCATGACATGGGTCGAAAAGAGGATCGTCGCGCCGCGATCGCGTTCGCGCCGCACCAGCATTTCGAGCCGTTCCTGATTGACCGGGTCGAGCCCCGAGAAAGGCTCGTCGAGCACGATCAGGTCGGGGGCGTGGACGATCGAGCCGATGAGCTGGACCATCTGCGCCATGCCCTTCGACATCTTGCGGATCTTTTCGTCGATCACGCGCTCAAGGCCGAGTTCGGTCATGAAGGCGGCGGCGCGGCGGCGGCCTTCGGACCAGTCGAGCCCGCGCAGCGCGCCCATGAAGGCGATTGCCTCGCGCGCCTTCATGCCGGGATAGAGGCCGCGCTCTTCGGGAAGATAGCCGATGCGGTGGCGCACCGATTGCGGCCGGTGCGTGCCGAAGATGCGGCTCGTGCCCGCGTCGGGGTCGATGATGCCGAGCGTCATCCTGAGGCTGGTCGTCTTGCCCGCGCCATTGGGGCCGAGCACGCCGTAGATGCTGCCCGTCGGCACCGCGAGGCTGACATGATCGACCGCCTTGAAATCGCCGAAATATTTGGTGAGGCCGTTCGCCTCGACGCTGTAATCGTTCAAACCCGGGTCCCCGATCTTCTCACCTGCAAGCTATGGCACGGCAAGGCGGCTCGCGTATAGAGCGCCAATGGTTGCGGAAGCCTTGCCTTCACTGGAGCAAAGACTCGCCGATGTCGCGCGCGCCCACGGCTTCGTCGCGTTCGGCATCGCGCGCGCCGATGCGGCGCCGCAGACGGCGGCGCGGCTGAACCAGTGGCTCGCCGACGGGTGCCACGGCAGCATGATCTGGATGGAAAGCCGCGCGGCGCAGCGCGGCTCGCCCACCGGACTATGGCCCGAGGTCCGGTCGGTGATCGCGCTCGGCATGAGCTATGCCCCGGCGCACGATCCGCTCGCGCTGGAGGGCGTGCCCGACCGCGGACGCATTTCGGTCTATGCGCAGGGCGGCGACTATCATGACGTCGTCAAAAAGGCGCTCAAGGCAGTGGCGCGCTGGCTCGTCGCCGAGGTGAAGGACGCCGAGGTCAAGGTGTTCGTCGATACCGCGCCGGTGATGGAAAAACCGCTGTCGGCCGCGGCGGGGCTCGGCTGGCAAGGCAAGCACACCAACCTCGTCAGCCGCGACCATGGCAGCTGGCTGTTCCTCGGTGCCATCTACACGACGCTCGACCTCGCGCCGTCGACGCCGGGGCGCGATACGTGCGGGAGCTGTTCGGCGTGTCAGGACGCGTGCCCGACCAACGCCTTTCCCGCCCCTTACCGGCTCGATGCGCGCCGCTGCGTTTCCTATCTGACGATCGAGCATGACGGGCCGATCCCCGAAGAGCTGCGGCGCGGGATCGGCAACCGCATCTATGGCTGCGACGATTGCCTGGCTGCCTGTCCGTGGAACAAGTTTGCCGAAACCGCGCATGCGCATCGCGCTTTCCTGCCGCGTGCCGAACTGGTGGCTCCGGCGCTCGCCGACCTGCTGGCGCTCGACGACGCGGGGTTCCGGCAGGTCTTTGCGGGATCGCCGATCAAGCGGATCGGCCGCAACCGGATGGTGCGCAACGCCGCGATCGCTGCCGGCAACAGCGGCGATCCGGGGTTTCGCGGGATATTGCAGCAGCTTACTTCGGACGAATCGCCGATGGTTGCCGATGCCGCGGCGTGGGCGCTCGCCGAGCTGGCGTCATGACGGCGGCGCGATCCTAACGCTGTTGCAGCGCCTGCGCGCAGCTATTCACTTCGGCGTTGCGGCCGTCGGGCGTCCGCGCATCGACATGTGTTGCGACCGGAGCGGCGCCGGCGCGCGCCGCGTAGAAATAAATGTCGAGGACGCACGCCGTGCCGGCGAATTGCAGTTTTCGTCCTGCACCTTCGGTGACATCGAGCCGCGGCTTGCCGAACATGCGGCCGATCGCATCGGCGCTGTTGCCGATCAGCGCATTGTTCTGCACCGGCTTGACCACCGTCGGCGGGGGGGCGGTCACGGCGGGCGGCGTCGAAGGGCGCGGAATTGCGGGGCCGGCGCAGGCGCCGAGGGTCAGCGCGAGCCCGGCGATGGCGGCCAGGCGGTGGCTTTGGATCATGTCAGTCGGTCCCCGTTCCGCAGGTGCAGCATGTGCACGGCCATAGCGGCGCTCAATATCGGCGCAAACAAATTGGCGACGGGCACCATGAAGCTTGCGGCGGACAGCAGCCCGAGCGACCAGCGCGCGGCGCGGTCGAAGCGCGGCTGCGCGGGATGGCGCGCCAGCACCATCGCCTCGAGGTCGCGGCCGAGCAGCAGCGCGTTGACCGCCAGCGCGAGCAGGACGGTGCCGACGCCGGTGACGAGCAAGAGGATGTAGAGCGGCAGGGCGAGCAGGTTGCCGCCTATCAGCCGCGCCAGCGAGGCGAGGGCAAGCGCGATATTCTGTCGCCAGCCGACATCCACGGCCTGCGCCGCCGCGGCGGGATAATGGCGCCCCTCGACATCGGCGACGATACCATCGGCGAACAGCCCGACAACGACGATCGCGACGGCGCGGAACAGCAGCCAGCTTCCCGCGATCAGCAGCAGGATGATCAACAGCCCCGCCATGTCGGTCCCGGCCTCGCCCAGCCATTGCCAGTGCGCGAGGCCCCAGCGGGCGGCAAAGAAAAGCCCCGTACCGGAGGCCGCGAAGATCAGCAGGGTCAGCGCGAGGCTGAGCGCGAGGATGCGGAGCACGCGCGGCTGCGGCAGGTCGCGAAGCGCCAGAAGCAGGGCGTGAACGGCGCGGGTCATGGGCGTGAATGGCGCGCGAACGGGCGCTGCGTCAAGCGCGCACGCTTGCACTGCCGTGCTGCCACCCGTAAAGGCCCGCGCAGCTTTTCTCTCCCGGACAGGAAATTTCATGGCCTCCACTGCTCGTTTCGACGTCGTCGCCATCGGCAATGCGATCGTCGACGTTCTCGCCCGCGCCGACGACAGCCTCATCGAGGCCGAAGGACTCACCAAGGGCTCGATGCGGCTGATCGACGCGGCGGAGGCCGAGCGCCTCTATGCGGCGATGGGGCCGGCGGTCGAGGTATCGGGGGGCAGCGCGGCGAACACGCTTGCGGGCATGGCGGTGCTGGGCGAACGCTGCGCGTTCATCGGGCAGGTCGCCGACGATCAGCTTGGCCATGTCTTCACGCACGACCTCCGCGCGCTCGGTGTCGCCTATGAAACGCCGCCGCTGACGGAAGGCGCGCCGACGGCGCGCTGCCTGATCCTCGTGACGCCCGACGGCCAGCGCACGATGAATACCTTCCTCGGCGCCAGTCACCTGCTCGAACAGGCGATGATCGACGAGGAGTGGATCGCCGATGCCGAAATCCTCTATCTCGAAGGCTATCTGTGGGATCCCGAATTGTCGCGCGCGGCGATGCGGCGGGCGATCGACGTATCGCGCGGTGCGGGGCGCAAGGTCGCCTTCACGCTTTCGGACGCCTTCATCATCGACCGCCACGGCGCCGATTTCCGCAAACTGATCGCCGAAGGGCTGTTCGACATATTGTTCGCGAATGAGGTCGAGATCCAGGCACTTGCCGAAACCGACGATTTCGAGGCGGCGGTTGCGAAGATCGCGCCGCAGGTGCCGCTGCTCGTGGTGACGCGCGGCTCGGACGGGGCGATCGCGCTGCAGGATGGCGAACGCACTGCGGTCGGTGCCGAACCGATCGAAACGGTCGTCGACACGACAGGCGCAGGCGACTTGTTCGCGGCGGGTTTCCTGTCGGGCTTCGCCGAAGGGCGTTCGCTCAAGGATTGCCTGACGATGGGCGCCGTCTGCGCGCGCGAGATCATCGCGCAGGTCGGCCCGCGGGCGCAGACCGACCTCAAGGCCAAGGTCGCGGCGCGGTTGGGATAGGAACCTTCATCGGCGTTGACGCGTCCTATGCGCCATCCAGCATAGGAGAATTCTTATGGCCGATGAAATCCACACGACGCGCGATCCCGACGGGACGACGCACACCACCACTGTCATCGACCGCGAGCCCCGGCGCGGTGGGGGGATGGGGCTTGGCCTGATCCTGCTTGTCGCGATCGTGATCGCGGGATTCTTTGCCTTCCAGTTCCTCGCCAACGATAAGGCAGAGAGCGGCGCGATCACCGAAGCGGCGCAAAAGGTCGGCGATGCCGCCGAAAATGTCGGCGATGCCGCACAGGAAGCGGTGAAATAATCAGCTTGCCGGGGTTTCCGCCGTCGCCGGGTGCTTCTTGAACAGCGCCCGGTCGGCGGGGCCGAAACCGCGCGTCCAGATCAGCCAGGCATAGATGCCGAGGATGAAGGGCACGCCGATCAAGAGCTCCGCCCATTCGGGAAGCTGCGTCGCGCCCCAGCCGAGCGCGGCGGCGCCTGCGGTGGCCCAGACGAGCGCCCAGCGCAGACTGTTGACCGGCGCCTTCAGGATATGCGCGAGCAGGCGGGCCTTGACGACCGACGCGAAACCGAGCGCGAGCATCAGCGCGGCGGCGACCGCGACGGCATAATAAATGGGGTGCAACCCCATCGATTGGGCGATCAGGATGAGGGCAACGCTGAGGACGGCCTGTAGCGCCAGCGTCGCGAGGCTGATCGCGAGATTGCGGTGGCGTGCAACATAGACGAGCGCCGCTTCGCTGACGACGGCGGTCGCGGCGACGACCTCGGCGGCGAGCAGGAAGGCAAGCGCGCCGGTACCGCTGACGAATTGCGGTCCGACGAGGCCCATCACTGCTTCGCCCGGGATGCCGAGCGCGAGCGCGACGCCGGCCTGCGCGGCGATGATCCAGAAGCCGACCTGGCTGACCTGCGCCGCCACGGCGGCAAGGCGATTTTCGGCGAGATTGCGCGTTATGACGGGGCCGAGGATCGGCTCGAAGCTGGTCTTGAGCTTCTGCGGCAGCGAGGCGACCTGCTGCGCCATATAATAGATGCCGTAGATCGTCGGCGAGGTGAACTGGCCGAGGATGAACAGGTCGAGGCGGCGGGTGCCCCATTCGATGGCATCGGCGGCGGCGAGCGGCGCGTTGCGCCGCGCAACTGTGATCAGATGCGCCGGATGCGGGCGCCAGACGCCGGGGCCGCCATAGTGGCGGATCATCGGGATCAGCGCGGTCAGGAATGCGCCGACCATCGCGGCGGCGTAGGACAGCATCAGCCCGTCGCGGACCGACACGAACCAGAATCCCGCCGCGGCGGCGCTGATCACCCACGGTTCGACGATCGCGCGCGCGCGCACCGTTGCGCCGATATCGAAGCGGTAGGCGCAGGCGGCAAGCGCGATGTCGGTGCCGGCGATCGCGAAAACGAGCAGCGCCATCCAGCGGTCGGTGCCGTCGAGGTCGCCCGCCGGGAACATCAGTTGCGGCAAGACGAAAAGCAGCGCCGATCCCGCGGCCGACGCGAGGAAGGCGACGAACATGCCGTCCCACACGACGATGCGGTGATCGGCGCCCGGCGCGCTCAATTGCTCGGCGAGGCCGCGCTTGAGCCCGAGCGTCGCAAGCTGCGCGACGAGTTCGATGACGAGCACCGCGAAGGCGAAGCGGCCGACCGCTTCGGGACCGTACCAGCGGCCCGCGACGTAGAGGAAGGGGAGGCGCGCGACGAGGCGGATGATGAAGCCGAGCAAATTGGTGCGCCCGCCCTTGGCGAGCGCGGCGGTATCGGCGTCGCGCGGTGTGTCGGCCGAATCGGGCGCGGCTGCGCTGTCCGTCTGGCTCAAGCCTCGCGCCCCTTCTGCTGCGTCCCGCGCCTCGTTCTAGCGCGGCGGGGAAGGGCAGGCAATTGAATGTAGGGCGTCACCGGCCCTCGGTTCGCAGCGGGCGGCTGAGCAATGCCTGAACGGCCTCGGCGACACGGGTTTCGCCGGCGACCAGCCGCGCGACGGCGTCGGTGATCGGCATGTCGATGCCGTCCGCATGCGCGGCCGCTGCGACGACCGGGGCGCTGAACGCCCCTTCCGCTACGGTGCGGCGGTCGGCCATCAATGTCGCGGCGGCTTCGCCGCGCCCGAGCCCCTGGCCGAGCGCAAAGTTGCGCGAGTTGGCCGAGGTGCAGGTGAGGACGAGGTCGCCGAGACCGGCGAGCCCGGCGAGCGTTTCGGCCGCCGCGCCGCGCGCCAGACCGAAGCGCGTCATTTCGGCGAAACCGCGGCTGATCAGCGCCGCGCGCGCGTTGAGCCCGAGCCCGGCCCCGTCGACGATACCGCAGGCGATCGCGAGGATATTCTTGATCGCGCCGCCGATTTCGGCGCCGATCACGTCGGTCGAGGCATAGGGACGGAAATGCGGCCGGGCGAGCGCGCGCGCGATATCGACTGCTACCGCGGCATCGTCGGCGGCGAGGGTGATTGCGGTCGGCAGGCCCGCGGCGACCTCATGCGCGAATGTCGGCCCCGACAGCACCGCATGCGGCCGCCCCGGCGCAAGCTCGCGCGCCATGTCGATCGGAAAGGCAAAGCTGCCGGCCTCCATCCCCTTGCTGCACAGGATCAGCGGCGCGTCGCCCGCCGGGAGTTCGGCGAGCACCGCGCGGAGGAACGGCACCGGCACGACGACGAGCAGCGCGTCGCAGGCGGCGAGGTCGGCGAGGTCGCCGGTCGCGGTCAGCGAAGGCGACAGCGCGGCATCGGGAAGGAACAGCGGGTTGCGATGATCGGCGTTTATCGCTGCGACGACGTCGGCCTCGCGCGCCCAGAGCCGGACCGGCGCGCCTTCGGCGGCGAGCAGTTGCGCGAGCGCGGTACCCCAAGCGCCGCCGCCGACCACACCGAAGTTCGAATATGACGTCATGCTTTCACTCCCGCGCCGCGCACCGCCTCGGCTGCGGGATCGAGCGGCCAGCGCGGGCGCGCCGCGACCCCGAGGTCGTCGGTGATCCCGGCCGCGAAACGCTCGGCACCGGCCCAGGCGATCATCGCGCCATTGTCGGTGCAAAGCCAGAGCGGCGGCGCGACGAAGGGCTTGTCGAAACGCGCGGCGAGACCGGTCAGCGCATCGCGGATCGCGCCGTTCGCGGCGACGCCGCCGGCGACGACGAAGGCGGTCGCTTCGGGGCAGGCGCCCAGCGCGATGCGGCTGCGATCGACGAGGCAGTCGACCACCGCCTGCTGGAAGGAGGCGGCGAGGTCGGGGACGCTGTGCGCGCCGGATGCGGCGGCGCGCGCGACCGCGCTCTTGAGCCCGGCGAAGGAGAAGTGCGGCTCGGCGCTGCCGACGAGCGGGCGCGGCAGCGGTACGGCTTGGCGGTTGCCATCCCTTGCGACGCGTTCGACCGCGGGCCCGCCGGGATAACCGAGGCCGAGCAGCTTGGCGGTCTTGTCGAAGGCTTCGCCGGCGGCGTCGTCGATCGTCGTCGCAAGCCGGCGGTAATCGCCGACGCCCTTGACGAGCAGGAGTTGGCAATGGCCGCCCGAGACGAGCAGCAGCAGATAGGGAAATTCGAGCGCCGGATCGGCGAGGCGCGGGCTCAGCGCATGGCCTTCGAGATGATTGACCGCGATCAGCGGCTTGTTCGCGGCATGCGCCAGCGCCTTGCCCGTGACGAGGCCGACCATCACCCCGCCGATCAGCCCCGGCCCGGCGGTCGCGGCGACCGCGTCGATGTCGGCGAGGGTGACGCCGGCGTCCTTCAGCACGCCGGCGACGATCGGCGCGAGCCGGACGACATGCGCGCGCGCCGCAATCTCGGGCACGACGCCGCCATAGGGCGCGTGATCGGCCTCCTGTCCCGCGACACGGTGCGCCAATATGCGCCGGTCGCTGTCGACGAGCGCTGCCGCGGTTTCGTCGCAGCTCGATTCGAGGCCGAGGATCAGGGTCATATTGTCGCGCGTCCCTTTACCCGCCCCTTTGTCGCGAGGGCAAGTGAAGCCTCCGGAGCATTTCCTGCCCAAAAACCGGTTCCCACTTTTTCGGGAAATGCTCTAGCGGGGGATATGGCTTCGATCCCGCTTCCCACCCCCGCCCGCCCGCTGCGCATCGGCACGCGCGCCTCGCCGCTCGCGCTGGCGCAGGCGAATATGGCCGCCGCCGCGCTGGTCGCCGCACACGGCCTCGACCTCGCGGCGCTCGAAATCGTGCCGATGACCGCGACCGGCGACCGGATTCAGGACCGCGCGCTCGCCGAGGTCGGCGGCAAGGCGCTGTGGACGCGCGAACTAGACGCCGCGCTCGACGCGGGCGAGATCGACATAGCGGTACACTCGCTGAAGGATGTCGAGACGCTGCGCGATCCGCGCTTTGCCCTTATCGCGATGCTCGAGCGCGCCGATCCGCGCGACCGGCTCGTCGTCCGCGACGGGATCGATGGGACGGCGATCGCCGAGCTGCCGCAGGGCGCGCGGCTGGGGACAAGCAGCCCGCGCCGCGCGGCGCAGGTCCGGCGGCTACGCCCCGATATCGAAACGACGCTGCTGCGCGGCAATGTCGCGACGCGGCTCGGCAAGCTCGCGGCGGGTGACGTCGATGCGACCTTGCTCGCGGCGGCGGGGCTCGACCGGCTGGGGATGTACGAAGTCGGCCAGGTGATACCGATCGACCTCTTGCTGCCCGCGGCGTCGCAGGGCGCGATCGGGATCGAATGCCGCGCCGACGATGCCGCGACCCGCGCGCTGCTTGCGGCGGTCGACCATGCGGCGACACACGCGGCAGTCGCTGCCGAGCGGGCGTTTCTGGCCGGGCTTGGCGGCGATTGTCGCTCGCCGGTGGCGGCGCATGCGCATTGGCGGCACGACGGCACGCTACGGCTCGACGCCGAAATCTATTCGGAAGACGGCGCCGAGCATGTCGCCGGGCACGCGCTGGTCAGCGATGCCGCAGCCGCCGCGGATCTGGCGCGCCGGCTGCTCGACGAAGCGCCCGAGGCGGTGCGGAGTCTGTTCGCGGCATGACGGCGGGCCTGCCGCTGCTTGTTACACGGCCCGATCCGGGCGGCGCGGCGACGGTGGAACGGGCGCGGGCGCTGGGACTCGATGCGCGGCCTATGCCGCTGTTCGAGGCGCATGCGTTGGCCTGGACGGCGCCGGACGTGGCGGATTTCGATGCCATGCTGGTGACCAGCGCGCAGGCGGTGCGGCTTGCCGGTCCCGAACTCGCCCGCCTTGCGACGTTGCCCGTCCATGCCGTCGGCGCCGCCACCGCGCAGGCGGCCGAAGCGGCAGGATTGTCGGTCGCGGCGGCGGGCGACAGCGACGCGCAGCATCTGCTGGACGCCATGGTATCGGAGGGCATTACCCGCATTCTGTGGCTTTGCGGCCGCGACCGTTCGGCGTTCGACGCGCGTGGCGCGGCGCTGGTGCCTGTTCCCTGCTATGCCGTCGATCCGGTGCCGCCGCCGCCCGGATGGGATGCGCTGCTCGCGGCGCCGGCGGTGCTGCTCGCCCATTCGGCGCGCGGCGCGGCGCGGATCGCTAATCTGGCCGGCGCGGCGCATAAGCATTTGAAACTGGTAGCGATCAGCGCGAAAGCGGCCGCCGCAGCGGGAAGCGGGTGGGCGGAAATTGCCGTTGCCGGGCGCCCCGATGACGCCGCGATGTTGGCAGAGGCGCATGCTTTGTGCCACAAGGGGGGCAAATAGGGTCGTTCGAAAGAGACACATGGCAATCGACAGCATCGACACGTCCTCGCCGATCGGCGGCGAGGCTCCGGTGAGACGGCTATCGTTCCGGACGCTCGCCATCGGCGCGTTCATCCTGCTCCTGATCGGCGTGGTCGGCGGCGGCTGGGCGATGAATCGCCTGCTCGCCGACGGCAAGGACAAGACGCCGCTGACGAAGGTGATCGACACGCCGGCGGTGGCCGGCGCGTTGGGGCTTGCCGAGCAGGCCGAGGCCGAAGCGGCGGCCGGGCAGCCGGCGATGGTGGTGGCGCCGGTCGACGGCGCGAATGCCTTGGCAGCGCGGGTTGCCGAACTCGAACAGCGGCTGTCGCGGATCACGCTCGAAGCCGAATCGGCATCGGGCAATGCGTCGCGGGCCGAAGGGCTGCTTGTCGCCTTTGCCGTCCGCCGGGCGCTCGATCGCGGTCTGTCGCTCGGCTATCTCGACGCGCAGCTCCGCCTGCGCTTCGGCGACGATCAGCCCAATGCTGTCAAGACGATCATCGACACCTCGCGCGAGCCGGTGACGCTGGAGCAGTTGCGCAGCGATCTCGACACGCTCGCCCCGCAGCTTGTCGGACGCAGCGACGGCGACGGCAGCCTGTGGACCGGGTTTCGCCGCGAGATCAGCGAGTTGTTCACGGTGCGGCCGGCGGGAACGCAATCGACGCGCGCCTCCGAACGGCTCGATCGCGCGCGCCGCTATCTGGCGGCCGGGCAGGTCGACAAGGCGATCGCCGAGGTCGAGGCGATGCCGGGTGCCGAGGCTGCAGGCGAGTGGCTGATCGACGCGCGCCGTTATCACGAGGCGCGTCGCGCGCTTGACCTCATCGAGACCGCAGCGATATTGGAGCCGCGCGACAGCCCGGCTGCTGCGATGGCCGGGCGCAAACCGGCACCGACCGAAACCCCCTAGTGCGTCGCCCGGCAGGGCGGCTCGCCTTCTGAAGAAAGCCCGTGACCATGGCCTTGGCTGATCCGCAGCGCATCGAGGCGCTCGACCCGTTCGACCCGCTCCAGCTCGACGACCAGCTGAGCGAAGAGGAGCGGATGATCCGCGACGCCGCGCGCGCCTATGCCGAAGGTGAATTGCTGCCGCGCGTCACCTCGGCCTTCCTCGACGAGCGGTTCGACCGCGAGATCATGTCCGAAATGGGCGCGCTCGGCCTGCTCGGGGCGACGATCGACCCCGAATATGGCGGCGCGGGGCTGAATTATGTCAGCTACGGCCTGATCGCCCGCGAAGTCGAACGCGTCGATTCGGGCTATCGCTCGGCCTGCTCGGTGCAGAGCTCGCTCGTCATCCACCCGATCAATGCCTATGGCAGCGAGGAACAGAAGCGCAAATATCTGCCCGGACTCACCTCGGGCGAGCTGGTCGGCTGCTTCGGCCTGACCGAGCCCGACGCGGGCAGCGACCCCGGCAGCATGCGCACCCGCGCCGAGAAGATCGAAGGCGGCTATCGCCTCAAGGGCGCGAAGATGTGGATCACCAATTCGCCGATCGCCGACGTCTTCGTCGTCTGGGCGAAGTCGGAAGCGCATGACGGCGCGATCCGCGGCTTCGTCCTCGAAAAGGGCATGAAGGGTCTGTCGGCGCCGAAGATCGAGGGCAAGGTGAGCCTGCGCGCCTCGATCACCGGCGAGATCGTGATGGACGGGGTCGAGGTCGGCGAGGACGCGCTGCTGCCGCATGTCTCGGGTCTCAAGGGTCCCTTCGGCTGTCTCAACCGCGCGCGCTACGGCATCGGCTGGGGCGCGATGGGCGCCGCCGAATTCTGCTATGAAGCCGCGCGTAACTACACGCTGGAGCGCAAGCAGTTCGGTCGCCCGCTCGCGGCAAACCAGATCGTCCAGTTGAAACTGGCCAATATGCTCACCGAAATCTCGCTCGGGCTGCAGGCGGCGCTGCGCGTCGGCCGGCTGATCGACGACGGGCGGCTCGTCCCCGACGCGATCAGCCTTTTGAAGCGCAACAATTGCGGCAAGGCACTCGATATCGCGCGCGTCGCGCGTGACATGCACGGCGGCAACGGCATTTCGGCCGACTATCACGTCATCCGCCACGCGGTGAACCTCGAGACGGTGAACACCTATGAGGGCACGCACGACGTCCATGCGCTGATTCTCGGTCGCGCGATCACCGGCATCGCCGCTTTTTCCTGAGATGAAGCCGCTGGAAGGTCTGCGCGTCGTTGAGCTGGCGCGCGTGCTTGCCGGGCCATGGTGCGGTCAACTGCTCGCCGACCTCGGCGCCGAGGTGACCAAGGTCGAGCGGCCGGGCGCCGGCGACGATACGCGCGAATGGGGGCCGCCCTTCGTGACCGGACCGGACGGCGAAGCGCTTGGCGCGGCCTATTATCATAGCTGCAACCGCGGCAAGCGGAGCGTCGCGATCGACATCGCCAGTCCCGAGGGGCAGGCCGAGGTGCGCGCGCTGCTCGCCGATGCCGATGTCGTGATCGAGAATTACAAGGTCGGCGGGCTCGTCAAATACGGGCTCGACCCGGCGCGGCTGCGTGCCGATTTTCCGCGGCTGATTATCTGCTCGATCACCGGTTTCGGGCAGACCGGCCCTTATGCGCATCGCGCCGGCTACGACTATATCGTCCAGGCGATGAGCGGCTTCATGTCGCTGACCGGCGAACCCGACGGCGCGCCGCAAAAGGCGGGTATCGCCTATGCCGACATCTTCACCGGCATGTATGCGACGGTCGCGATCCTCGCCGCGCTGCGACGCCGTGACGTCGCGGGCGATAGCGACGGGGGCGGCGCGCATATCGACATGGCGCTGCTCGATAGTCAGGTCGCGGTGCTCGCGAATCAGGCCGCCAATTATCTGGCGAGCGGCGTGGTGCCCAAGCGGATGGGCAACGGCCACGTCAATGTCGTGCCCTACCAGGTGTTTGCGACCGCCGACGGCCAGCTCGTCATCGCGGTCGGCAACGACAGCCAGTATCGCAAGCTTTGCGCAATCCTGGGGGTGCCCGAGTGGGGCGACGACCCGCGTTTTGCCAATAATGCCGCGCGGCTCGCCAACCGTGCCGAGTTGATCCCGCTGCTCGCGGCAAAGATCGCCGCGTGGGACGCGCAGCCGCTGTCGCTGGCGCTCGAGGCCGAGGGCGTGCCGTCGGGACCGATCAACGACATGGCGGGGGTCTTCGCCGATCCGCAGGTCGTCGCGCGCGGTCTGCGCTTCCGTCCCGAAGGCGCGTCGATCGACGGCGTCGCGAGCCCGATCGTCATCGACGGCGAGCGTATGGTTGCGGCCACCGGCGCGCCGCGGCTCGGCACATAAAAAAGGGGCGCCGTTACGGACGCCCCTTTCCCCTTTTTTCCGTTCCCTTTTTCCGGTCGATCAGAATTTGACGCCGGCGCGCACGGTGAAGGTGCGCGGCGCGCCGTAATAGACGGTGCGGATGCTGCCGATGCTGGAGAAATCCTGTCCATCGGTCTTGTAGCGCTTGTCCGAGAGGTTCTGGCCATAGAGGCCAAGGCTGAACTTGCGCGCCTCGTCTTCCCAGACGATGCGGGCGTCGTGGAGCCAGTAGCCGCGCTGGAACAGCCCCTCGATCTCGGTCGTCGTGCCGACGGTGCCGACGATATAGGTGTTGTCGACCGCGAGCGCCGTGGTCGAGCGATAGCGCGTCTGGCCGCCGACCGTCAGGAAACCCGACCCGCCGAGATCGGCCTCATATTGCGCCCCGAAGCGCATCGTCCATTTCGGCGCGAAGGCGGGGCGCTGGAAGGCGCGGCTGCCGTCGGGGAAGCGCGCGTCGTCGAATTCCTTGTACTCGGCGTCGAGATAGCCGATCTGGGTGTCGAGCAGCAGCCCGGTCGCCGGAGTGAGCGCGAGTTCGAGTTCGGCGCCGCGGATCTGCAGCTTGCCCGCGTTGAGCACGCTCAGCACCGGCACCGGCAGCCCCGTGTTCGGGTCGGTGTCGATGCCTGACACACGCGCCTGGAAATCCTTATAGTCGTTGTGGAACACCGCGATGCTGAAGCGCGCGATGTCGGCGACCGATCCCTTGAACCCAGCCTCGTACGACCAGACTTTCTCGGGCGCATAGGCGGTCGATTCGGCGGCGCTGTTCGCGCGGCCGTTAAAGCCGCCCGATTTGAAGCCCTTGGCGGCGCGCGCATAGAACATCAGATTGTCGGTGAAGCGATAGTCGATCGAGGCCATCGGCGACCAGTCGTCCCAGCTCTGCTTGCGCGCGAACACATAGGGCACGACGCTGGTCAGCAGCGGGCTGGTCGAGAAGGTCGAGGTGGTGCGCCAGTAATCCTTCTTCTCGTCGGTATAGCGGAGGCCCGCCGAGATGCGCAGCGCATCGGTGACCGCGAAGCTGGCATTGGCATAGGCGGCGTAGCTTTTCGTCGTCAGCGTATCGTCGATCGTCCGCAGGAAAGTCGGGTTGCCGAGCAGCGGCCCGATCAGGTCGTCGGCATAGGCCTCCTGATGCGACGCGATATCTTCTTTCAGATAATAGAGCCCGCCGACCGCCTGCAGCCGCTCGCCGGTATAGTTGAGCTGCAATTCCTGGCTGAACTGTTTCTGCCAGACGCCGACGAACACGTCGCCCATCTCAAGCTCGGTCGCGTCGATATCGACATAATCCTTGGTGACGAGCCGGCGATAGGCGGTGATCGACTTCAGCTGGAGATCGTCGGTCACGTTCCACGCGGCGGCCGCGCTGGTGCCCCAGTGGCGCAGCTTGGTCGAATTGGGCAGGCTGGGCGTCGTGCGGCCGGTGAAGTCATAGTCCTTGGGATCGGGGTTGGTCGGCAGCGCAAGGGCGGTGCCACCGCCGATCAGATAGGTCAGCGAATTGAGCGGCTGGCCGACGGTCAGCGACGCGTCGTCGCGCGTATAGTCGAGCGAGACGTCGAGGCGGAAATCGGCGCTGGGGGTGAAGGCCAGCGCCCCGCGCGCGGCGATCGTGTCCTTGTCGTTATAATCGCGGTCGAGCACCGCATCCTCGACATAGCCGTCGCGCTTCGCCCGCATCACCGCGAAGCCGGCGGCGAGCGTGTCCGAAACGGGACCCGAAGCCGACGCCTTGATCTCGAACTGGTCGTAGGAGCCGTAGGCGGCCGAAACGCCGCCACGGAAGGTCTGGCCGGGTTTGCGGGTGACGACTTTCAGCGCGCCGCCGATCGTGTTCTTGCCATAGAGCGTGCCCTGCGGCCCGCGCAGCACCTCGACGCGTTCGAGGTCGAGCAGGTCGAGCTGGGTGCCGCGGATGCGGCTGTAATAGACATCGTCGACATAGACGCCGACCGCGGGATCGAAGGTCTGCAGCGCGTCGGGCTGGCCGATGCCGCGGATATAGATGTTGGTCGCGTTCGACGAACCGCGGCCCTGCACGACGTTGAGATTGGGGACGGCGCCCTGCAGCCCGGTGGTGTCCGACGCCTGGATGCGGTCGAGCGCGCGTTCGGAGAAGGCCGATACCGAAACGGGAACGGTTTCGAGCCGTTCTTCGGTGCGGCGGGCAGTTACGACGATCTCTTCGCCGCCGACATCGGCGGTCGCGCTGTCATCGGCGGCGTCCTGCGCGAAAGCGGCCGGGACGAAGGCGAGCATCGAAAGCGTGGTCGAGGCGAGGACGGCGCTGCGCAGGCCGCGGGCGAAAGGACGCATGAAAACTCTCCCATGTCGGGGGTGACCCCTCGCCACCCGCTTGCTTTTATCGTGCCCGGTCTTGCCAAGCCGCGCGCCAGCCAATAATGAAACATGAACCAAGTTTCAACTTGGAATGTCGATCGCGCGTTTTTTGCTTGCCACTGGTGCGGAAAAGCCACGATGGCGAAGCGGGGCGGAAGAGCGGGGAAGGACCGAGGCAGATGGATCAGCCGCATGTCGCGACAGGCGATACCGCAGCCGAGGCGGGCAATCCGGACAAGACGCCGCGCACCGAACGCGGGCGGCGCACCTTGCGCAAGCTGCTCGACGCTGCGGCGATAGAGTTCGGCGAGCGCGGCTTTCACGATGCCTCGATCAGCGCGATCACCCGCCGTGCCGGGACCGCGCTCGGCAGCTTCTACACCTATTTCGATTCGAAGGACGAAATCTTCCAGGCGCTGGTCCGCTATATGAGCGAACAGTTGCGCGACCATGTCACGCCGCTGGTGCAGGCGGCACCCGACGAGATCAGCGCCGAACGCATCGGGCTCGAATCCTTCCTTGGCTTCGTGCGCGAGCACAAGGAAATCTACCGGATCATCGACGAGGCCGAGTTCGTCGATTACGCCAGCTATCGCCGCCATTATGAAACGACCGTGGCGCGCGTCCGCCAGCGGCTGGAGGACGGCGCCGCGCGCGGCGAGATTCGCGCCGACGTCGGCGAGGTCCATGCCTGGGCGATCGGCGGCATGAACGTCTTTCTCGGGATGCGCTACGGATTGTGGGACGCCGACGCCGACATCGCCGAGATCGCGCGCATAGCGAACGACCTGCTCGCGAATGGGCTGAAGAAGCAGGATTAGATTGTTCCCCTCCCGCTTGCGGGAGGGGTTAGGGGTGGGCAGCGACGTCGCATTCGCCCGCCCCGCTGCGACGAGCGAGCAAGCTCGCAAGCCTCGCTGCCCCTCCCGCAAGCGGAAGGGGATTTAAGTACGCGAAATCAGGAAAATCGCATGTTCCGCGCGCCAGCTTGCGGCGGCGTCGCTCGTCGGCTTGTCGCCCGACAGATACCATGCCGCCTCGACCGCGATGCCCTTTTCGCGCAGCAGGTCGCGAAAATCGCTGACCGTGACATGGTGGATATTGGGGGTCGCATACCAGGCGACCGGGATCAGCCGCGTCACCGGCATGCGTCCGCCCCACAAAAGCGCGAGGCGGATGCGCCAGTGCGCGAAATTAGGAAAGCTGACGAAGGCGCGCGGCGCGATGCGCAGCAGCTCGTCGACGACGCGGTCGGGACGCTCGGTCGTCTGCAGCGTCTGCGACAGGATCGCATAGTCGAACGCGTCGCCCGGATAGTCGGCGAGGTCGCGGTTGGCGTCGCCCTGCACGACCGACTGGCCCCGCGCGATCGCCGCGGTGACGTTCGCGGGGTCGATTTCGAGCCCGCGCGCGTCGACGCCCTTGTCGCGCAGCGCCGCCATCAGCTCGCCGTCGCCGCAACCGATGTCGAGCGCGCGCGCGCCGGACGGCACGGCGCCGGCGATGATCGCAAGGTCGGGGCGCAGCGCCATGTCAGCCGCCGCTGCCGAGGGCGCCGGCGACGAGCCGGTCGAGCGCGGGGACGTCGAGGAGGAACGAGTCGTGCCCGAACGGCGCCGACAGCTCGACGAAGCTCGCCGCCGCGCCGACGCTTTGCAGCGCCTGGACAATGCGGCGCGATTCGGCGGTCGGATAGAGCCAGTCGGTGTCGAAGCTGACGAGTGTGAAGCGCACATCCTTCGCGCCGGTGAAGGCACCGGCGAGCCGCCCGTCGTGCGCGTCGGCGAGGTCGAAATAGTCCATCGCGCGCGTGATATAGAGATAGGCGTTGGCGTCGAAGCGGTCGGTAAAGGCGAGCCCCTGGTGCCGCAGATAGGATTCGATCTGGAAATCGGCGTCGAAGCCGAAGCTCTTGATGTCGCGCGCCTGCAGGCGGCGGCCGAACTTCTCGGTCAGCCCCGCTTCGGAAAGATAGGTGATATGCGCCGCCATCCGGGCGACCGCGAGGCCCTTGGCCGGGGCGCGGCGGCTGCCGTAATATTGGCCGTCCTGCCAGTCGGGGTCGGCCATGATCGCCTGCCGCCCGACTTCGTGGAACGCGATGTTCTGCGCCGAATGGCGTGCCGCGCTGGCGATGACGATCGCCGAGCCTAGGCGTTCGGGATAATGGGCGGTCCACGCGAGCGCCTGCATCCCGCCCATCGAGCCGCCGACGACCGCATGCAGGCGGTCGATGCCGAGATGATCGAGCAGCATCGCCTGCGCGCGCACCATGTCGGCGATAGTGATGACGGGGAAATGCATGCCGAGCGGCGCGCCGGTCGCCGCATCGGGGCTCGCGGGGCCGCTCGACCCCATGCAACTGCCGAGCACATTGGCGCAGAGGACGAAATAGCGGTCGGTGTCGATCGGCTTGCCGGGGCCGACCATGCGCGCCCACCAGCCGGGCTTGCCCGTCGCGGGATGGTCGCTCGCGACATATTGGTCGCCGGTGAGCGCGTGGCAGACGAGCACCGCATTCGCCCGGTCGGCGGCGAGCGTGCCATAGCTTTGATAGGCGATCGTCACCGACGGCAAGATCTGTCCGCTGTCGAGCGGCAGCGGCGCGGCAATCGTCACGCTCTGGTGCTGGATCTGGTGGAGCAGGCTCGCCATGACAGGCGCGGGGCTAAGCGGGTGCGGGAGTGCTGTCAATGCGCTGGACTTGGCGCGTGCAGCCGCTAAACGGCGCCGCATGACCGACAGCAGCGCCATCCTCACCCCCAAGCCGTGGATCAGCGGTATCGCGCCCTATGTGCCGGGCAAGTCGGCGGGTGCCGACGGTCGTCCCCTCATCAAGCTTTCGGCGAACGAAAATCCGCTCGGCACTGGCGAAAAGGCGCGCGCCGCTTTCGCGGCGGCGCAGGCGGCTTCCGACGCGCTGTCGCGTTATCCCGATCCGGGTTCGGCCCAGTTGCGCGAGACGATCGCGGCGAAATTCGGGCTCGACCCGGAGCGGGTGATCTGCGGCAACGGGTCGGACGAACTGCTCCACCTCGCCGCGGGAACCTATGCCGGGGCGGGGGACGAGATCCTCTATGTCCGTTACGGCTTTGCGGTCTACGAGATCGCTGCGCGCCGGGTCGGCGCGGTGCCGGTCGAGGCCGACGACCGCGATTATGCGACCGACGTCGACGCGCTGCTCGCCGCGGTGACCGACAAGACGCGCGTCGTCTATCTTGCCAACCCGAACAATCCGACGGGCACGCTCGCGACGCGCGAAGAGGTCGCGCGCCTCTATGCCGGGTTGCCGAAGAATGTCCTGTTCGTGATCGATCAGGCCTATAGCGAATATCTGTCGGAGGCCGAGGACGATGGCGGGCTCGAGCTCGCGAAGACGCAGCCCAATGTGTTCGTCACGCGCACCTTTTCCAAGATTCACGGGCTTGCCGCCGAGCGCATCGGCTGGGGCTATGCGGCGGCGGAGGTGATTTCGGCGCTGCACCGGATCCGCCTGCCGTTCAACGTCACGCGCGCCGGACAGGCCGCGGCGGTCGCGGCGCTCGGCGACGACGACTTCGTGACGCACAGCCGCGAGCATAATGCGAAGTGGCGGGCGTGGTTGACCGGCGAGCTCGAAAGCCTCGGCAATCACGGGATTCGCGTCGTGCCGTCGGCATGCAATTTCCTGCTCGTGCTGTTCGAGGGCGAGACGAGCGCCGAGACCGTCTATAACCGGCTGATGGAGGCGGGCTATATCGTCCGCTGGTTGCCGGGGCAGGGAATTCCGCAGGCGCTGCGCATGACGATCGGCACCGAGGATGAAACGCGCGGGCTCGCGGCGGCGATCCGCGCCGCGCTGAACGGCTGATGGCGATAGAGCGCGTCGCCATCGTCGGGTTGGGCCTGATCGGCTCCTCGGTCGCGCGCGCCGTCAAGGAGCGGTTGCCGCAGGTGACGGTCGTCGGCCATGACGCCAAGGCCGAGGTGCGCGACATCGCACGCGAACTCGGCTTCTGTGACATAATCGCCGATGCGCCGGCCGCTGCGGTCGCCGACGCCGACCTCGTCATCTTTGCCGTCCCCGTCGGCGGCATGGCCGATGCGGCGCGCGCGGTGGCGCCGGGCCTCCGCGACGGCGTGATCATTTCGGACGTCGGTTCGTCGAAGGCGGGGGTTGCCGCCGCGCTCGGCGCCGCGCTGCCCGGCCATATCGTCATTCCGGCGCACCCGGTCGCAGGGACCGAGAACAGCGGTCCGGCAGCGGGGTTCGCGAGCCTGTTCGAGGGCCGCTGGTGCATCGTCACCCCGGGCGCCGGTGCGCCCGAGGATGCCGTCGCGGCGCTCGCCGGTTTCTGGCAGGCGCTCGGTGCCCGGGTCGAGACGATGGACGCGGCGCACCACGACATGGTGCTCGCGGTGACCAGCCACCTGCCGCACCTCATCGCCTATACGATCGTCGGCACGGCCAGCGAGCTCGAGGAAGTGACCGAGAGCGAGGTGATCAAATATTCGGCGGGCGGTTTCCGCGACTTCACGCGCATCGCGGCGAGCGATCCCGTGATGTGGCGCGACGTCTTCCTCGCCAACAAGGAAGCGGTGCTCGCGACGCTGCAGCGCTTCAACGAGGATCTGACCGTGCTCCAGCAGGCGATCCGCCGCGGCGATGCCGGCAAGCTCGAGGACTGGTTCACGCGGACGCGCGCGATCCGCCGTTCGATCATCGAGCAGGGACAGGATGACGCCGCGCCCGACTTCGGGCGGAAACACTAAGGGCGATTCAGGCCGAAGCCTTGCCCGCCAGCAGCGCTTCGGGCGGGTTCAGCGCATTGATCGCGCGCCACACGCGGTCCTCGGCCTCCTCGCGCGGCAGGCCGGCGGGGATGGTTTCACCGATCTTGTAGGTGATCGTCCCCGGCCATTTGACCCAGCGGCGCGGCGGATAGGCGATGCCACTGTTCACCGCGACGGGGATCACCGGCACGCCGAGCAGGCGGTAGATGCCCGCGAAGCCCGAGCGCAGCGGCGGCGCTTCGCCATGCGGAATGCGTGTTCCTTCGGCGAACAGCACCAGCGGGCGGCCCTTGGCGAGCGCGGCCTTGGCAGCGTTCAGCATGGCGCGCATCGCCTTGCCGCCGCCGTCGCGGTCGACCGGAATCAGGCCATAGAAATGCGCCGCCTGCCCCCAGACGGGAATATTGAACAATTGTTCCTTGGCGAACACCGCAGGATGCCTGAAGAGTCCCGGCTGCTCGATCGTCTCGAACGCGCCTTCATGCTTGAAGACATAGAGGACGGGAATGTCGGGCATCTCGCCATCGACGACGATCTTGTGGCCAAGCACGAAGCGGCAGATCAGCCGGTGGAACTGCGCCCAGATGCGCACGAACCAGATCGTCGCCTTGTGCGAGACCGGCAGCGAGATCACCGCGCCGATCGAGCTGAAGCTGCTCATCAGGACGAACAGCAGCCAGAACAGGATCGAGCGGAGGAGGGCGATGGTGTAGCGCACGAAAGGGCGTTTACAGGCCGAGCAGCCCGCCCGCCAGCCCCGCGAGATATTTATGATATTCGCGGAACAATGTCGCGAAATTGGGCTGGCTGCGTACCGCATCGGGAAGGATCGTCACCTTGTCGCCGATCGCGCGGCCGATCTCATATTCGGCGCGGCGCATATGCCAGTCGGTGGTGATCAGGCGGATGCTCTTGTAGCCCCGCCGTGCAACCCATGTCGCCACTTCGGTCGCGTTCGACCGCGTGTCTTCGGCCTCGAAACCCAGTGCGATGCAGCAATCGAACAATTCTTCGGGGCGCTTATATTCGGCGGCGAGCTCCCTGGGCTTCACCTCGCGCGCAACGCCGCTGATCAACAGGCGCTTGGCGTCGCCCGCCTCGAGCCGCTCGAGCGCGCGGTCGATCCGGCCCGGGCCGCCGGTGAGGACGACGATGGCGTCGGTCTTTTCGGCCTTGGCGGGGAGCGGCAGCAGCAGCGCGAACCATGCGAAGCCGAGCACCCAGGCCAGGAACAGGAGGGAAAGCAGGCGCTTGATCATAAAATCTTCTTGAGCGCGGCGAGCAGGGTCTGGCGCGCCGTCAGGGCTGCGAGCGCGATAGCCAATAGCGGCAACGCCAGCAAGAGCGCCCAGCCCGCCGGACCCAGCGACGCGGTCGCGGCGAGCCCCGACGTGACCCCCGACCATTGCCAGCCGATCAACAGCAAGATCGCCGCCGCGACGACACTGCCAAGCGCGATCCCGTAAGCGGTGTCGATCGCGATGCGGCGCTGGAACAGGCGGGTGATCTGGCGGTCGGTCGCGCCGATCAGGTGCAGCATCTCGATAGTCGCATAATGGGTGCCGAGCGCGGCGCGCGCGGTCATGATCACGACGGCGGCGCTCGCGAGTGTCATTAGCAGCACGAGGGCGCCCGCGACCCACGCGAGGCTGCGGATCAGCCGCGCGACGGGCCCCAGCCATTCCGCGTGCGGGATGATGCGCGCACCGGGGGCTTCCTGGGCGACGAGCGTGCGTAGCGCTTCCATATGCCCGGCGCGATCCTCGCCGACGAAGTCGATATCGACCAATGCGGGCAGGGGCAGCGAACGCAGCACCGGGTCGTCGCCCCCCGCGCCGCCGTCCTCGCCGCCGAACCACTGGCCGAGCGTCGCCCGCAGTTCCTGCTGGTCGACGCTGCGCGCCGAGCGGACAAAGGATTGCGCGGCGGCGCGGCGGCGGAGCGCCGCCGCCTGTTCGGCGCGGGCCACCGGATTGGCGGTAACGATCTGCACCGTCACCCGGCCGGCGATCGCACTGCCGATCGCATTTGCCGAGCGCGCGAGGCCGACCCCGGCGGCGGCGGCAAGCAGGGTCAGCATCATCAATATCGCGATGACCCACGGCGTCGGTCCCGACAGGCGGCGGTCGGGGAGCAGGCGGCGGTGCTGGACGGGAACGCGGGGGATGATCATGCGCGATTCGGCGGATAGCGCAGCGCGCCGGTCGGATCGGCGAGCCGCCCCTTTTCGAGCCGCATCATCTGCGCATTGTCGATACGGCTGATCAGATGGATATCGTGGGTCGCGACGACGACGGTCGTGCCGAGGCGGTTCAATGCCTCGAACAGCCCGAGCAGGCGCATCGCCATGTCGGGATCGACGTTACCCGTCGGTTCGTCGGCGACCAGCAATTGCGGCCGCGCGATCACCGCGCGCGCGATCGCGACGCGCTGTTGCTCACCGCCCGACAGCGTCGCGGGGCGCGCATCGGCGCGTTCGTCGAGGCCGATCCAGCTCAGCATCTCGCCAACCGGTCCCGACAGATCCTCTTCGCTCACCCCCGCGATGCGCAGCGGCAGCGCGATATTGTCGCGCGCCGACAGATGGGGGATCAGGCGGAAGTCCTGGAAGACGACGCCGATACGGCGGCGAAAGCCGGGCAGGCGGTGGCGCGGCATGCTGACCAGATCCTCGCCGAACAGCCGCACGATGCCGCGGCTCGGCCGCTGCGCGAGATAGAGCATCTTGAGCAGCGAGGTCTTGCCCGCGCCCGAAGCGCCGGTGAGGAAATAGAAGCTGCCCGGCTGAAGGTTGAAGCTGATGTCCGAAAGCACTTCGGCATCGGGACCGTAGCGTAGCCCGACACCGTTGAATTCGACCATCGCGCCGCCCGGGCGCGGGCTGAGGGCGTCGGTCATGGCGTCACGCGCGCGTCAGGCCGCGCGGGCGTCGGAATAAGGTTCGGGGGCGCTGCGGCGCTCATTCGCTGCCTGTTACACGGCTGCCGGGCGAGGTAAAGTGGGGAGTAACCTCGCTGTCGCGACGCGGCGCTTGCAACGGTGCGAATCAGCGTGTTTAGAGTGACGCATGATCCTTGCCTGCCCGTCCTGTCATACGCGGTATGTCGTGCCCGATACGGCAATCGGACCCAATGGCCGCACCGTCCGATGCGCCAATTGCCGGCATAGCTGGTTCCAGGAACCCGCCGCCGCGGCGACGGTGGCACCGCCGGTCACGAGTGCGACGCCGGCTGAAGCCGCGCCTACTGCATCGGCGCCGGCCCCGGCAGCTCCGGCTTCTCCTCCCCCGGTCGAGCCTCCGCCCCCCGCGCCCACCCCGGTCGTCGAACCGGCTCCGGCGCCGCCGCCCGAGGCCTTTGCCGCCGAACCCGCGCCGCGGCCCGCCCCGGCGGTTGCTGCGAGCGAGGCGCCCCTGCCTTTCCGGCGCCCGCGGCGCAATCCGGCGAAGCGCTGGACGCTGATCGCCGCGAGTGCCGCGGTGCTGATGATCGCCGCCACCGGCGCGCTCTATTGGTTCGGGCTGCCGGGCTGGGCACAGGGGCTCGGCATTCCGGGCATGGCTGACGAGCCCGACCTCGTGATCGAGCTCCCGCCCAATCAGGACCATCGCGAACTCGCCGACGGGACGATCTATTTCGCCGCGTCGGGGGTGATCATCAACCCGACCGACCGCGAACAGCGCGTGCCGCCGATCCTCGCCGAGCTGCGCGATGCGCAGGGGACGATCGTCTATAGCTGGACGATCAAGCCGCCGGTGCGCATGCTGCCGCCGAACGAGAAGGTCAATTTCAGCGAGGCCAAGCTCGACATCCCGCGCCGGGCAACGCAGCTCACGGTAAGCTGGGCGCTCCCGAAAGAATGATTTCCGCTATTTAGTGTGACGTCGCGGCGTCACAGGCTGAGCGCCGCGGCGAGCGAGAGCAGGAAGCTGGTCAGCGTCGCGACGATGATCGGCGCGAAACTGCGCCATCCCTGATCGAGCAGCAGGTGCAGCCGCGCCTTCATCGCGGTGGCGACGATCGCGAGCAGGAGCAGCGCCTGCGCGCCGGTGGCGGCGGCGCCCTGCACCGGTTTCGGGATCGCGACGAGCGAATTGACCGCGGCGACGGCGAGAAAGCCGACAATGAACCACGGGAGGCGTAGCGGGATACGGATCTTTCCGTCGCTTTCGCCGCTGCGGCCGAGCCATAGCGCGACGAGCATCAGCATCGGCGCGAGCAGCGCGACGCGCGCGAGCTTGACGATCGTCGCGACCTCGCCCGCTTGCGGCGAGAAGGAGAAGCCGCCGCCGATCGCCTGCGCCACGTCGTGGATCGAGGCGCCGATCAGGAAACCCGCCTGTGCATCGGTCAGGCCAAGCTGCGCCGCGAGCACCGGATAGAGCGTCATCGCCAGCGCGCTCGCGACGGTGATCCCGACCAGCGTCAGCGTGAAGCGCGCCTGATCGACGCGCTTGTCGCCGATCAGCGAATAAAGCGCGAGCGCCGCCGACGCGCCGCAGATCGCGGTGGCGCCGCCCGCCAGCAGCGCGGCATGGCGGTCCTGCGCGAACAGCCGCGCGGTCGAGACGGTAACGACGATCACCGCGAGCATGATGATGAGGAGCAGCGCGAAGGGCAGCGGCCCGAGTTCGGCAAGCTGCTGCGCGGTGACGCGTGCGCCGACCAGAACGATGCCGATCCGCAACGCGGTTTGCGACATCAGGTCGAGCCCGGCGTGGGTGCGTGCATCCTGCGACAGGAAACTGAGCGCGAGCCCGATCAGCAGTCCCATCAGCACGATCGGCGCGGCATAATGATCGGCAAGCCAGGCGGCGGCGAGCGCGGCGATCGCGGTGACGAGCACTCCGGGCAGATAGTCGCGCCAACGATGGCGTGCGGGCGGATGCGCTTCGAGCTGCATCTCGCCATACAGGTCGGCGGCCATCGGCCAATGCTGTTCGGATGCTTTCACGCGCGTTCCGGGTCCCGTTTCGCGGCTCGGCTTGGCACATCTGTGCGGTCCGGTCGATAGGCCATTGCTGGCGCGCTGCAGGCTTGCTAGAGGCCGCGCTCTACCGGCACCCGTAGCTCAGCTGGATAGAGCGCTGCCCTCCGAAGGCAGAGGCCAGGGGTTCGAATCCCTTCGGGTGCGCCATTACCTCGGTATTTTATTGCTTTAAATGGCTCTCGGCAGCAGGCTCGGGGTTCGAATTCGCTGCCCTGCGTTTCGCCAAGCGCTATTCTAACGGCAGAACGCGTCGATCTGCTCGTTGAGAGCGGCCGTGATTTGCGCGACGTGATCATCGTCGCCCGCGGTCCGGGCAACGACGCGCTGTCCCGAGCGGAAACCGGTCAGGCTGGCGATCATCATCACGGCGCGAACCCTGCTGTCCGTGGTCGAGAGGCGCCCTCCCGCAGCGCGCTCCAAAAGGGCCGCCGCGAGTTCGATGCCCGGCTGCCATAGATCGGCGTAGAGGATTTCGAACGCCGGCCCGGGGCTGGTCATTTCGCGCTGGACGAACATCGCGCGATCCTCGGCTCCCGCTTCGGACAAGAGGAAATGCGCGAGCGCCGCGAAGAGTTGTTTGAGATGCCCTGCCGCGTCCTCGCGCGCCAATGGCCGCGCCAATGCGCCGCCGGCCGCCTCGCCGACGGCGCCGATGCCGCGGCGGAAAGAGGCGACGATTTCATGCGCGCAGGCGAGATAGAGCCCTTCCTTGTTGCCGAAATAATAAGTGAGTCCGGGCAGGTTGGTACCGGCCGATTCGGCAATCTGGCGCGTCGTCACAGCCGCAAATCCCTTGCTGCCGAATGCCGCGAGCGCCGCGTGCAGAATGCGCACCCGCGTTTCCTCGCCCTTGCGATAGCCACCGTCGGTCGAACGTATGGGGGCAGTTTTCTGGGTATTTTTCCCGGTCGAGGGTGGCATTGCTGAACCTGCTTGAATTTCTATCAAATGATACATATCATCCGGGAACCGAATGGAAGGACGAATCTCGATGAGCGAGCTTGCGACGGAAAGCCTCTGGGCAAAAGTGGAATCGCAGAAGGCCGTGAATCCCGGCATGTACGGCTCCTTCGATTTTACCGTCGTGCCGGAGCGCTTCGCCGACCAGCCGGGCGACGTGACGCAGCTTGGCGAGGCGACCGAGAAGCAGCGTCAGGCCATCCTGTCGAATCGCGAGCGCGTCGAGGTGATCCGCGCCTATTCGATGATGGGCGACCTGGTCGCCGACGCCTATGCCGCGCTGATGCGCCAATATGGCTTTCGCGCGCTCGTCGACATGCTCGTCCAGGCTTGCGACAGCGGCGTCGAAAGCGTGGCCGGGGCACCGCCCGAACTCGCTGCCTTTATCGCCGACATGGAGCGCAAGCCCGACTGGGTCGACATGGCACTGGTGGAGGAGGGCGCGCGGATAGACCGGAACTCCGCCGCCAATTTCGGGCCCTTCATCATTCGCGGCGCCTTCATTGCGACGTTCATGAACAAATATTCGGCGCTGCCGATGGCGATCACCAACACATTGTCGAGCGAGACCGCCGGCCGGCGGGTCAAGGAGACCGCCACCTTCTTCTCGACATCGGTCCTTCCGGGCGCGCTGGAGCGGTACGGGCCGGGGTTCAAGGCGGCCGCGATGGTGCGTCTGATGCATTCGATGGTGCGGGCCAACATCTTGCGGCGGCCCGGGGACTGGGACCAACGCGTCTACGGCTTCCCGATTCCGCAGGTCGACCAGATGCCCGCCGGACTGATTCCGATTTTTCTGCTGTCGTACAAGATGATTGCCGAGGGGCGGACCGAATTTACCCGCGAAGAGCGCGCGCGTGTCGAGCTTGCCCGTTATCGCTGCTTCCTGCTCGGCCTTCCCGAAGAACTGCTTGCCGATACCCCTCAGGGCATCGTCGACTTGATGTCGACCCGTGCCGCGACGCTGCGCCAGGACTATGACGACAATATTTGCGGCGAGCTTTTGCGGGCGACGATGGCCGCGGACCTCCGGGCGAGCGATAGCCTCGCCGAAACGGTGCATGCCTTCTTCGAGCGGGCGATGGCGAAGCTCTTTTTCCTGCGGAGCTTCATGGGCGGTGACCGGGCCAAGGCCGCAGCGATCGGCGTCGATATCGGCGTCGGCGACCTGATCGTGGCTGGCGCTGCCGGAGCTTTCGTGGCGGCCCGCATCGGGCTCTTCGCTCTGGCATCGCGGCTGCCGGGATTGCGCGATATTGCCGACCGGCGGCTGGTGGCGAAAATCGAAAAACAGCTCGCCGGTTATGGCAAGGCGCACTTCACGACAGATGCCACAAGCTATCGCTCGCGGCAGGGGGCAGGCGATCTCGCCGCCGACCCTTCCCCACTGTAAGGGCCTGGGGAACGGCTTCGATCTTTGCAGCCATCGATATCTTTACCGCCAATGCGAGCCTTCTTCGCCGGATCGGCGTCGGCTTGGGGAAGCGACTGAGCCCGCCATTCCTTCGCAAACGCCCTGCCGGCTTCGCGCCATTCGGCGCCCCCGCGGATAGTACCTCCACAATTTGCTAGCCATTATGCACAATTGTGCATATGGTTTTTCGGCAGCGATTGGAGGTGATGATGATTGTCAATGTGGAAGGCGCCCGACTTTTCTTCGATGTCGCCGGGCCCGGGTTACACGCCGCCGCAGGCCGGATGGAGGCGCGCCCCACCTTGATCGTGCTGCACGGCGGGCCGGGTTTCGATCATTCGCCGATGCGACCCTATTTCGATCGCTATGCGGATACGCATCAGGTCGTCTATCTCGATCATCGCGGCAACGGACGGTCGAGCGGGGCGCCCGATAGCTGGACATTGCGGCAGTGGGGCAGGGATGTGAAATCCTTCTGCGAAGCGCTCGGGATCGAAAAGCCCGTCATATTCGGGGTCTCGTTCGGCGGGATGGTCGCGATGTCCTATGCCATCCAGTTTCCCGATCATCCGGCAAAACTGATCCTGTCCTCGACTGCGGCGAAGCTCGACCTGCGCGCGACCTATGCGATCATGGAGGAACGTGGCGGCGCCCATGCGCGGGAGGTGGCGGAGCGCGTGTTTGCGACAGCCGACGATGCGGCGATGGAGGAATATCGTTCCGTCTGCATCCCGCTCTATAATACCACCGCCGATCCCGACGCAGCGGCGGCCCGCGACCGCGCGATCATCCGGCACGAGGTCGCGCGCCATTTCTTTCTCGGCGAGATGCGGACGATGGACCAATTGCCGGCTCTTGCGCGCATCGCCTGCCCGACGCTCATTCTCGCGGGGCGGCACGACCCGATCACGCCGGTGCCGTGCAGTGAGGATATGGCGGCGGCAATCCCGGCCGGGCTGGCGCAGTTGCTGGTGTTCGACAATGCGGGGCACGGCGTGCACCGCGACGATCCCGACGGGGCCGATAAGGCGATGCGGGCGTTCCTCGCTGCCTAGGCTTTGCCTTTCGCCTGCATCGCCTCGAACTGGAGGCCTGCTTCGATAAGCTGCCACAGGCGCACCTCGCCCCTGTTAGTGCGCTCAATTTCTTCCATCGACATCAGGTCGACGCCCATCAGTTGCTCGATATTGGGCGACAGCAGGAAATAGCCGAGCCGGATCATGATCATGCGGATCGGATCCTGCAGCCAGCTATCCTCCGGAAGCTGCTGGTTGAGGCGATAGATGCCGTTCTCCCGCAGATGATCGATCATCCGGCGGATATAGTCGTTCGCCGCCGGCCGCTGCTCGAGGATGCAGCGCCGGATGAAGGCGAGCTTCGGCTTGAGCTGCCGGAATTGTTCGGCCTGATCGCGGATAAAGCCGATCACCTCGTCCGACGAGCTGACGAAACCGGTGAAGGTCGAGAGGCGGAATATCTCGTCGAAGACCATCTTTTCTGCCGCGTCACGGAGGCCTTCCTTCGATCCAAAGGCGACGCGGATCAGTGCAAAGGAGACGCCCGCACGGTCGGCAACCGCGCGAACCGAGGTGCCGTCGAACCCGTCGCGGCCGAATAATTCGATCGCGGCTTCGAGCAGCCGCTCCTTGCCCTTCGAAAGCGGCTGGGCCGCATCGTCGATCGGGGCGTTCTCGGCAGGCAGCGCAGGCACGGGCGGACAATTCCTCTCTCGTCTTGTGTTGCGGCTTTCGCACCGGAGCCGCGCCGGCACAAGCCTCAGGCTGCCAGCGCGGCGCGGGCCCTGGGCGTCGGGCCGGGCAAGGCGAAGTCGAGCAGCGCATTGATGGCGGTCGTTGCGACGGCGGTGTGGGTTTCGCCTGCGAACAGCCTGGATTCGACTCGATATCCCGCCGCACCTTCGACCGCCGCCAGTCGTTCGGCAAGGCTTTGCGCGTTGTCGACCATCGCTGCCTGGAGCACGGCTTCGGCCGGCATCTGGGGAATGTAGGAGGGGTCTTGCTCATGCTCGCCGACGCCGACGAACACCCTCGGGGCAGCTTCGCCCGTGCGGACCCGGTGCACGAAACCGGCTTCGCCCTTCAGCACCGCTTGTCCGTCCCACCAGATTGACGGGCTGAGGGCGAGAAAGGTCGAGAACATTGCCGGGCGTGTGAAAAGTGCGTGAAGCGTGAACATGCCGCCGAGCGAGTGTCCGAACAGTATGTCGCGTCCGGCCGCGACCGGGACCAGTTCGCTGACGCGCGGTTTGATCTCGGTTTCGATGATGTCGAGGAAAATGTCAGCCTCGCCGAAGCGATCGACGGCGAGCCCGCCAAGCTGACGGGAAATGCCCGCCTGCTCTTCGCTGCTCGCCTGCGTCGGCGTCAGATCGGCATTGCGGCGCTGGAGGCAGGCGAGGAGGTCGGATCGCGATTCGGGATAGCCGATGCCGACGACAACGGCCGGTTCGAGTTCGAGCGTATGGCTGCGGATGCGTGCGGTGGAGACAAAGGCCGGAAAGTGCATGTCGCCGTCGACAACATAGAGCACGGGATATCCGCCTTCGGGCGGCGCCCCGGCCGGGAAGGCGATCTGCACGCAATAATCGCGCCCATTGAGCCCCGAGCGGAAGTCGATCTGGCCGCTCATCGGAACGGTTGCCGCGGGCAGCGAGGAGGAGTGCCAATATTCGCTCATGTCGGATTGCCTTTCGGTCTGTTGCCCGACTCGAATAGACCGCTTGCAAAATATGCACAATCGTGTAGTGCACAATTGTGCAGTCGAGAGAATCGGCGGGCATAGGATGGATTCGGTGCCAGGGCGGGTGAATATCCGGGCTCGAGCGCCGATCGGGTGGAGGGAGCTCGCAAGATGATCGTTCGGACAGCTATGTGGAAAACCATGTTCGGCTGCGGCGCCGCTTTGGCGGCGCTTGCGGCCGGCGGCGCTGCGTGGGCGCAGGATAGGTCCGCCGGTTCTGCGGCATCGGCGGACGACGACAGCGAAATCGTCGTGACGGCGCAGAAGCGCTCGGAGAAATTGAGCGACGTCCCGGTCGCCGTCACCGCCGTGAGCGCCGACCAACTCCAGGCCGCCGGCGCGGTCACGCTCCGCGATTTGAGCGCGTCGGCGCCCGGCCTGCAGATTGCGGGCGGCATCGGGTCGGGCTCGCTGACGATTCGCGGGATCACCTCGGGCAACGACGGCAATTCGACCGTCGGGCTGCAGATCGACGGCGCGCCGGTCGGCCCGGCGGCGTTCGGCGCCGCGGGCGGCTCCTATATGCCCGAACTCGATCCCTCGCTGCTGACGCAGGTCGAGGTGCTGCGCGGCCCGCAAGGCACGCTCTATGGATCGAGCACGCTCGGCGGCATCGTGAATTATGTCCTGAAACAGCCAAATCTTGGCGAGACCGAAGGCAGCTTCTTTGCCGAGGGCATGACGACACGCAAAGGCGAACTCGGCGGCACGCTCCGCGCCATGGTCAACACGCCGCTCGCGACCGACCGCGTCGCGCTCCAGATTGGGGGCTTCGGTAGCGCGCTCGGCGGTTTCGTCGACAATGTCGCGGCGGGCCGGGAGGATTTCAACAACCGCAAATCCTACGGCGGCCGGATCGCGCTCGCGGCAGAGCTTACGCCCGATCTCAGGGTCACGATTTCGGACCTCTATTCGCGCGTCGAATCAAAACAGGATCTGGTCGTCTACAACCCGGCGACGCAGCGGCCGGCGGCTGGCGATCTCGTCAACAACGATGCCGTACTGCCGGTCTACAACAGCAAGCTCAACATGGTCGCGCTGAACGTCGACGCCGATCTGCACTGGGCAACCCTGTCGTCGATCACCAGCTACCAGAATCTGGATTCGCGCAATCTGGTCGACTTCACCGCCGCACGGCTGGGCGCCATCGTCGTGAACTTCCTGCCGCTTTATGGCGGGGTGACGCTGCCGACCCCGGCCAATCCGGCGGTGTCGGTCGAACTCGGTACCGACAAGATCACGCAGGAACTGCGCCTGACCTCGCCCGACGACGGCTCGTTCAAATGGGTCGTCGGCCTGTTCTACAATCATGAGAAATCGCAGAACGCGCAGGTCGTCTCGTCCTACGACGAAAATGGCCGGCCGCGTCCCGGCAATC
Organism: Sphingopyxis macrogoltabida; assembly: GCF_001314325.1. Classification (NCBI taxonomy): domain Bacteria; kingdom Pseudomonadati; phylum Pseudomonadota; class Alphaproteobacteria; order Sphingomonadales; family Sphingopyxidaceae; genus Sphingopyxis; species Sphingopyxis macrogoltabida. The sequence goes on along the minus strand of NZ_CP009429.1, from coordinate 4,806,164 downwards.
TCTCGCCGTTGGTCCGCTATGACCTGCTGACGCACTACACCGAATATGCGGGCTTCGGGAACGCGACCTGGTCGCCCACCCCCAAACTCGACATCACCGGCGGCATCCGGGTGCAGTTCATCGATCAGGATTATCGTCAGCTCTATTCGGGCAGCGACGCGGCGGCGCTCAACGCGTTGTTCGGCGACTTCGGCTTCTCGCCGACCCCTGCCGACTCCGGCCTGGCGAAGGACAGCGACAGCGTCGTCACCTACCTTGCCAGCGTCCGCTATAAATTCTCGCCGCGCAGCATGGTTTATGCGCGCTTCGCGACGGGCTTCCGCCCCGGCGGCCCGAACATCATCGTGCCCGGCCTGCCGACGACCTTCGAGCCTGACACGACCTATGATTACGAGCTGGGGGTCAAGACGAGCTTTTGGGAGGGGCGCGGCTTTTTCGACCTCAGCCTCTACAATATCGACTGGAAGAATATCCAGATCCTGACGATCGCGAACGGAATCAACGGGCAGACCAACGGCGGCAGCGCGACGAGCCGCGGCGTCGAGGCGTCGCTGCGCCTCGAGCCCGCCGACGGACTGACGCTGTCGGGCAGCTTCGCCTATTCGGATGCCAAGCTCAACGAAACGATCCCAGGCGGGCTGGGCACCAAGGGCGACCCGATGCCGATGAACCCCAAATGGAGCGGTTCTTTGTCGGCGGATTACGAATGGCCGATGGGCGATGCGGAAGGTTTCGTCGGCGCGTCCGCGAATTTCGTCGGCAAACGCTATTCGGGTTTCCAGAGCAGCCTCGTCTATGCGCAATATGTCCTGCCGTCCTACACGCTGGTCAACCTGCGTGGCGGGGTGCGGGTCGACGACTGGGAGTTCAGCCTCTTCGTCCGCAACCTCGGCGACGAGCGCGCGCAACTCGGCGCCACGACGCTGGCGAGTAATCTGGTGGCCGTCCAGCGCCCCCGGACGATCGGCGCCGCTATCAGCAAGCGTTTTTGATCGATGGACGCCAGTCAGGCCTTCAGCGCGAGCTATGCCGAGGCGCGCGGCAAGTTTCTGACGCTTGCCCAACGTCGCGGCGCGCGCCTGCTTTCACGGGCGCATCCCTCGCGGACGGGCGTGAGCGGCGAGGCGCTGGCGATGGACCTTGCCGTGTTCGGCGACCCCGACGCCGCGCGGACGCTGCTGCTGATATCGGGGACGCACGGACAGGAAGGCTATACGGGATCGGCGATCCAGCTCGCATATCTGGACAATCTGGATGTTCCGGCGGGTGCCAATATCGTCCTGCTCCACGCGCTCAACCCGTGGGGCTTTTCGCACCTGTCGCGCACCGACGAGGCCAATATCGATCTCAACCGCAATTTCCGTGATTTCGCCGCGGGGCTTCCCGCGAACCCGGTCTACCGGAAATTGCACCAGGCCTTGTGCCCCGACGACTGGAACGAGGCGACGATCGATTGGACCGCGATGCGCGACCGCATCGTCGCCGAACATGGCTGGGCGGATTTTCTGAGCGGCTTTACCGGCGGGCAGTTCGAAAATCCGCAGGGCATGAACTTCGGCGGACAAGCGCCGGCCTGGTCGAACGAGGCGGTGTCGGAGCTGTTGCCGCAGATGCTCCGGAACACGCGAAAGCTGGCGTTCGCCGAATGGCACACCGGCCTCGGCGCCTATGGCGAGCTTTGCCACATCTGTGTCCACGATCCCGCCTCGCCGCACCATGCGCGGGTGTTCGACTGGCTCGGGGAAGAGGCGCGCGCGACGATGGCGGCGGCGTTCGATGGCGCTGCGGGGGTCACCCCGTCCTACACCGGGCTCTTCTCGGCCTGGCTACCCGGTGCCGTGCCGTGGGCCGAATGCGCGGGGCTCGCGATCGAGGTCGGCACATACGACAATGAAAAGGTGACGGACGCGCTGCGGATCGACCGCTGGTTGAAGTTCGGCAAGGGATCGGCGGAGCAGCGCGAAGCGTTGCGTGCGGTGATGATGGACCGGCTCTGCCCGGCCGATCCGGTCTGGCGCAGCCGGGCGGTCGCCAACGGCTGCGCGGCGCAGGCGCAGATGCTCGCCGGGTTGCTGGCATGGTGATATCCGCCATCGACCCGTGTCCATTCGTTCCGCAGCGGCACGACCAGTTCACGGTCGAGGCGGCGGGCCTCGGCGATTATGCGATCGACGTATCGATGCCGGCGAATGTGCCGGACGACGCGCGCCTGCCGGTCATCCTCGCGGTGGACGGCAACCTGCTGTTCGACATCGTGCAAACGGTCGTCCACGGCCGCTTCGCGAGCGTCGCCAGCCCGCTGCCGCCGTCGATCGTCGTGGGTGTCGGCTATCCGGAGCAGGAGGGTTTCGCGAGCTTCTATGCGCGCCGCAACTTCGATTTTCATGGCCCGTGGGACATGACCGACGACCTCGGTCTGCGGCTGCACGAGATTTTCGGGCACCTCAAATCGGTCGAGGGCCGGGGCGATCTGCGGATGCGGGCCGGTGGTTACGAGCGTTTCTTGGCGTTTCTGCGCGACGACCTGTTGCCTGGTCTGGCGGCGCACTATCCGGTCGATCTGGCCGCGCGCCACACGTTGATCGGCGATTCGGCTGGCGGACATTTCGCTTTGCGCGCGCTCTTCGACGCGGGTTCGCCCTTCTCGCGCTATGTTGCGATCAGCCCGAGCCTCAGGACCGCGCCCGGATCGATCGAACGCGCCGAGGCCGAATTTGCTTCGGTGCATGGCGATCTGGCGGCGGACATTTTCATCTGCGCCGGGAAGGAGGAGGTCGGCACGAGCCGCGACAATGCGCTTTGCGGCTTCGGCAGCGCGGTGACATGGTGTGCGGAGCAACTGGCGCTGCGGCAGTGGCCGGGCACGCGGTTCGACTGCGAGATCATGAACAACGAAGATCATGTGTCCATCGCGGCGCGGGCAATTTCGGCCGGCTTGCGATCGGTGCACCGCGTCCGGCCCGGCATATATCGGCAAGTGACGGCCGACGTTGCCGCAGGATCCGCCGCCACGCCGGATTGCGATCCCGGATGAGTGTCTTCAGCGGCATCGACAGCCAAGCGATTCGCCGGCGGTGACCGCGGTCACGATTTCGGCGAGATCGGGGGCCAGAACCGCGCGCCGGTGCTTTCCCGACGGGTCGAACACCTCGGCCGACGCGGCCTTGGAATAGGATGCCAGCGTCGCTTCCAGCGCGGCCGGGGCGAGCGGCGGGCCATCGTCGCCCAGATGGCTGCGGAGCTTGGCGAGGGTTGCAGCGGGGTTGCCGACGATATCCTCATAATCGACGAACATGATGCGCTTGCCGGGCAGGCACCGCGCGGCCGTGACCGTGCTTCGCCAGGCTTCGGCGAAGAACCGGACCGCGCCGGCCCTTTCGCTTGCCGCGAGCTGCGCGCTGGCGGGACCATACCAGTGCGGCGGTTCGGCAAGGAAGGAGGCGACCGTTTGCCAGGGGTCGCGAACGACGACGATGACCGGGGTGCCGGGGAAGCGCGCCAGCAGCGGCGCGGCGAGCGGGGTCGTCCACGAACTGAGCTTCACGAGCGATTTGCGTGGGCGCACGGCGTGGGCGAGGCAGCCCGCCAACTGCCCGGCCAGCGTGTCGATTCGATCGATCGCGGCCGGATCGCGCGTCGCGGCGCGGGCAAGGAAGAGGCTGTTCAGACATTCGGGTTCGCGCAGCGCGACCCAGTCGCCGCCGCTCGCCAGCAGATTGCAAAGGAGGGTCGAGCCGCAGCGGCCGACGTGGAGGATGATGCCGTCCGGGGCGGCACGCGGCGGCTCGGCGCCAGCGATGGCGTTGGCCGGCAGGCTGAACGTCCGGCGCCCACCGGCCCGCGACCTTGCGCGGCCGACGCTGTCGTCGAAGGTCGGTGCATCGAACGCTTCGCCCGCCATATCGAGGAAACGGATATCGAGATTATCGCCGACCCCGACCGGCATCATCGTGCAGCGCGACAATGCCGATCCGTCGAGCAGTTCGCGCAATTCCGCCGGGTGAATCCCGAGCCGCGCCGCCGTCTCCGCCTCGCCCGCGAGGCCGGCGAGCAGAAGACCGATATCGATCGCCGCCCTATCACCGATCATGGCTCGGGATGACGATGCGAGCCCGTGCATCGTCAGTCCGCAGGCATCTGGACGAGGAACCCGTCGACCAGCAGCTTGCGCGCAAGGTCCGTCCGTTCGCCCGCCGATATGCCCGGGATCTCGGCAACGCGGAACGGCTCTTTCTGTCGCGACAGGAACAGCATCGCATCGCGGTGGTTGCTGTCTGCGGTGACGAGAGTCTGCGCGAATTGCAGCCCGACCCCGCCGGGCAGCGCCATGACGCGGGCATAGAGCGGCTGGTTGCGCGCGAGTCGGCTCGCCTCGGTGATGCTGCCGCTGCCAGTGACGTCGTCGACCAGCCGGCCGGCGGGGGGACAGCGTCCGCGGCGGAGTAGGCTGTCTTCGATCGCGCCGACCGCATCGCCGATCGCGCGGTCGTCGATCATCGCCGCCAGCTCGCGCGCCAGCCCGGCAAGGCGGGCGCGCTGCGCCGGATCGTTGAGATAGCGCGGCGGCAGCCGTTCGAGCACCCGGTCGTCGCGGATCGCCATCGTGTCGAGCGCCGCCTTGACGAGTTCGAGCATGTTCGGCGGATGGATGCCGAGCGTCAGGTGAATCGACGTCTCGTCGAGCGTTTCGGCGGCATGGACGCGGCCGCGGGGGACGTAGAGCACGTCGCCGGCGCGAAGGATCAATTGCGTCGCGGGCGACAGGTCTTCGCCGACGAACAGCTCGCGCTGCTGCAACTCGCTGGCGGGCACGTCGCCTTCCTGCTCATAGATATGCCAGCGCTTCGACCCCTCGATCTGCAGGATGATGACGTCATGATCGTCATAATGCGGCAGGAACCCCTGCGATCCGGGCGGGGTGATATAGGCGTTGACCTGCGTTTCGAAGTTGAGTTCGACCTCCAGCGAGCGCGCCAGCGCCGCGACCGCGCCGACATAGCGTTCGAGCCCGTTAAGGATGATCGTGAAGCCCGCCGCGAAATCGTTGCGCAGCGCAACCATGTCGATCGCGCCGTTGCCGAGGCGATAGGCGGCGAGCTCCTTTTTCTCCTTGCCCTTGACCAGCCGGACACCGGCGGGGTCGGGGCGGCCATATTCGAGGAACTCCTCGAGCGCCTGCGCGCTGAACAGCCCGGCGAAATAGCCGGGGTCGCCCCGGCGGACGACATGATGCTCCTTCGCCCAGAAGTCGGACAGGAAGCGGTCGGTCGAAAGCGGATGGAACAGCCATGCCGCGGTCTGGTCGTGGATCATAGGGCACCGAATTTTTCTGTGACGAGATGGGCGGGATAGCCGCCTTCGACGAGCCGCTGGCAAACCGTCGCGTACAGGCCCTTGTACGCGCCGCAATAGACCGACGGATTGTCGAAGCCGCTCGCGGCCGAGAAACGATTTTCGAGGTCGCCGCCGCGGCACATGTCGCGCCAGCGGCAGTCGCGGCAGCCGGTGGGGATACTGTTCGCAGTCGTCTCGATCTCCTGAAAGATCGGATTGCCCAGGAAATCGCGCAGCGAATGCGTTGCCATCGGCCGCACCGGGGCGCGGCTGTACCAGTCGAGCGCCGGGATATAGCTGTCGTCGATCGCCACCGTGCCGTCGCTGCGCGCGATCACCACCTGATTGCTCTTGCGGCCGCGGCGAAAGATCGCGCCCGGCGTCACGTTGGCGCGGAAATGGACCATCGTCTGGTCGATGAACTTGATGCGCACCGCCTGATTGTCCTCGGCGAGCCAGGCGTCGAAGATTTCGGACAGGCAGCGGCCATAGTCGGCCGCTTCGTCCGAGGCGCGGAAGGCGGTATCGTCGACATTGCGGTCGGGGAGCAGGAAATTGAGTTCCTCGACCCCCAGATCGCGCAGATAATGATAGATGTCGCGATAGTCGTTGGCGCTGTGCAGCACGCTGATCGTCGAGGGCAGCGGCGCGCCATAGGGGCGCGCGGCGACGAGGCGGCGGATCGCATCCTCGCTGCGCTGAAAGGTCGACCGGCCGCGCTTGTCGAGCCGAAAACGGTCGTTGGCGGCTTGCGGGCCGTCGATGCTGATCCCGACGCCGACGGCATGTTCGATGAACCTGTCGGTCCAGCGTTCGTCGAGCAGCACGCCGTTGGTCTGGATCGCGAGCGACAGCGTCGCGACGGGTTCGATCACGTCGCGCAGCGTCCGGCACGCCTTGCCGAACGCGTCGGCGCCGATCATCGCCGGCTCGCCGCCGTGGAAGGCGAGCTTGGCGTGCGGGATGCGCAGTTCGGCGCAGCCGTCGGCCATCCAGTGCGCCAGCCGCTCGGTCACCGCATGCGGCGCATAGGCGGGGCGTTCGAGCGGCGTTTCGTCGCCCATATGGAAATAATAGCAATAGCTGCAGTTGATGTTGCAGCGCTCGGCCACCTTGTAGACGACCTGAAGCGCGTCGATCGAATCGGGCTGGCTGGCCCGCCACTCGCGGCGACGGACAAGGGTGTCCGCCGCCGGAGCGATGCCGAGTTGCTGGTTCACGAGCAATCCTTCATCGTCTTGAGATCATGGGAGCGAGCGCGATCAGCCGCCGCCGCCGCGCGTCACGCCGCCTGCGACATTGCCGGGCTGAACGACATTGCCCGGCTGGATGACGTTGGTGACGAGATCGCGGATGTTGGTGAGCGCCTGCGACTGGTTATAGTCGCCGCCGCCCTGCTTGTGGTCGCCGCCCTTCTGGGTGTAGCCGCCCTGACCCTGATTATAATCGGGGTCGGCAGCGACGGGCGAGAAGGCGGCTTCGCCGGGCGAGATCAGCCCGTCGATAATCGCCTGGCCGATCAGCTTGCGGCGCTCGGTCGAGACCGATGCCAATGTCTTGAGCTTGTCGGCGTCATGTTTTCCAGCCATTTCCATTCTCCTTGTGCATAGGGATTTGCCCGCGCGCGAAAGGGCACGCGTCGACAGACGGCGGGTTTTGCTTGGGTAGCGGACAGCGGTTATTCGGCCGACGATGCGGGCGCGGGATCGCTGGCGTCCCTATCGATCGGGCGCCGGCCAGCCTGTGCCGTATCTGTTGTCGGCCTAAGCGTCCCTGCGCTGGCCGTGGCGACGGGATGCGCGCCGGGTGCGCGCAATCATTGGATCAAAACGACAATCGACGGCCGGTCGAGCGGAAAGGACGACGAAAAAAAAGCCGTATCGGGGCGGGACGGATTCGATCCCTTTTTGGCACTCTTATGCCGATATCATTTCGCCCACGCTTCGAGCCGCTGGCGCGCTTCGGCAAAGCGGGCCTTGAGGCGCGCGCCGCTTTCGCCCGGATAGCCGGTCGCGAGTCGCGCTTCGCCGACCGGCATCCAGCGCAGCAGGTCGGCGGCGGCGCCGCGCGCCGCGGCGGGGTCGGTGCTGCCCACCCGGCCGATCCAGACCGGCGCGCTATGCGCGAAGGGCGCGCCGTCCTGCACCGGCCAGACCGCGGCGCCGCCATGGACGCGCGCGGCGATCCAGCCGCCCGCGGGTACCTCGATCGTGCCGCTGTAATTGCGCTTGCCCGCAGCGGGCAGCCCCTTGCCGCTCCACACGACGCGCCCGTTGACGAGGATTTCGACGGTCTCGACCGCGGTCGGCGAAAACAGGTCGAGCGACCAGGGGATCGATGTGCTGCCGCCCGCGACGACTTCGCCCGGACCCGCGCCGGCGGCGGTGAAATCGATCATCGGTCCGGTGGTGACGAAGCTGCGGCCCTTGCGCAGCGCGTCGAGGAAGCTCGTCATGCCGACCGGCCCCTCCGGCTTGGCGTAGACGCGGGTCGAGCCGATCGCCATCATGCGGTGGATATTCTGCATCGTGTCGCTGCCCGCGGTCGGGGCAACCGGCAGGCCGAGGTTGAGGAGGCGATACCAGAGCTCACTGGTGCCGAGCTCGTCGCTCCACAGGCACGCGATCTCGATCGCATCGACGTCGCCGAGCACCGCGTCGGGCACCAGCGCGAGCGGAAAGCCGCCGGGGTTGCCGGTTGCCGGAAAGGGATCGTTGCCGATCACCGGATGGACATAGATATTGAGTCCGCCGTGCGCGCGGGTGAAGTGGAGCACGTCGGCGTTGGTCAGCTCGCTCTGCGCGCGGACCGGGTAGCTCGGGCCGAAGAACCACGGGTCGAACGGTGCGTCGGTGCCGATCACGCCGATATGGCCGAGGAAATGCGCGCGCACCTCCTGCGAGACGCGGATCAGCGGCAGTTCGGTGCGTTGCCAGCCCCACCATTTGGCGTCGACCTGCCGCGTCTGGAGGTTGGCGAGCTGCGGCGTCGCGACGTCGAGTGCCTCGGCGCGCATCATCGTCACCAGATCATCGGGTTCGAGCTGATAGGGGCCGCCGTAATTGAGATGGTTGTGGAGGTCGCCCGAATACCAGCCGCGCGCCGCGGCGTCGAAGCCGGTCGAGGGCAGGTCGAGGTCGATCGTCACCGTGTCGCCGGCGCGCACCTGCCGCGTTGCTTCGGCCACGCCGTCGAAGCCGTGCGTCGCGGTCAGCCGGATCGCGCCCGCGGGCACCTCGACCGTTACCACGCCGGGCGAATGGGTGAAGACGCGGCCTTGCTGGAAGTCGAAATAGGCGAGGCCGGTTGCGGGAACCGCAGGATGGCCGCTGCCGTCGACGATCGCCAGCCGGGCGGGCGTCAGCTTGCCGGCCTGCCGGGTGCGGATGGTGACGCGGGCGGTGCGCTCGCCGAAATCCCAGTCGAGCGGCGACATGTCCTCGCTGGCGCCGCCGTCGGCCGGGGTACGGTAAAGGGTGAATTGCTTGTCGCGGTTCGGCTGGACGAACCACAGCGCGCCGCCGCGCGACCAGCTCGGCGCGAGCGGATAGGTCGCGTCGGGGGCAACGCGGATCGTGTCGCCGCCACCGGCGTCGAGGGTGATCAACTTCAACCGGTCGCCATCGGGTTCGGTGACGGCGACGGAGCGCCCGTCGGGCGATGCGGCGACGCGGAGCTGCGGTGCCATGCCCGTCGACAGCAGCGTCCGGCGCTCGCCGTCGGCGAGCGAGAGGGTCGCAACCGCGTCGCTGAAATATTTGGCACGGTTGACATAGGCGAGGCCGGTGCCGCCGCCGATCGGCTGCGGGTTCAGTTCCTGACCGGTGTCGGTGGTCAGGCGGGTTTTCGTTCCGGTGGCAAGCTCGACCCGCCACAGGTCGAAATCGCCCGCTTCGGCAGAGCTGTAGAACAGCGACTGGCCGTCGGGCGCAAAGGCGGGGTCGAGGTCGAGCGCCGGGCTCGCGACCAGCGCACGTTCCTTGCCCGTCGCGACGTCGACCAGCATGATGTCGGTGTCGCGCCCGCTGTCGCGGACGAAGGCGATCTGGCGGCCGTCGGGCGACCAGGCCGGGCGCGAATCGATGCGGGGCCCGCGCGTCAGGCGCCGCGCCTGCCGCGTCGCGACATCCATCGTCCACAGCCACCCGCGCGCGGCAAAGGCGACCGAGCGGCCGTCGGGCGACGGCGCCGGATCGGTCGGGCTCGCCGCGAAGGTCGGCAGATTATAGGCCTCCAGATAAAGCTGGTGGCCGACATTCTTCGCGGCATTTTCGACGTGCGGATATTGGCTGGTCCATTCGCCCTGGGCCGGCGCCGCCGCAAAAAGGCAAAGCGGCGCGGCGAACAGGAAGCGGGCAGCAGCGAGCCGCCGGTGACGTCGATCGGCCAACTGTCCCTCCGCTTTTATTGTGCCGCCGCCGCCGACTGGTCGACCGGCACCACCGGAAGCCAGACGCGACTGCCGTTCGCGCCGCGTTCGAGCGTGATCGTCGCCGCCTTATAGTCCGCCTTCTTCGCGTTGAAGATATTGGGGACATAGGTCTGCGGATTGCGGTCGTAGAGCGGGAACAGGCTCGACTGGACCTGGATCATGATGCGGTGCCCCGGCTGGAACACATGGTTCACGGTCGGCAGGCGGAACTTGTAGCGCTGCGCCTTGCCAGCCGGAATTGGCGAGGGGTCGGAGAAACTGTCCCGGTACCGGCCGCGGAAAATGTCGAGCGCGATCGCGAGCTGATAGCCGCCCATATTGGGATTATTCGCATTTTCCTGCGGGAAGACGTCGATCACCTTGACGACGAAATCGCCGTCGGTGCCGGTCGTGCGCGCGATGATGTCGGCGATCGGTGCGCCCGACACACGCACCGGTGCGGTCAGCACCTCGCTGCGATAGGTCATGACGTCGGGCCGCCCGTCGACGTGGCGCTGGTCGCTGACCAGCCAGGTCGGCCATTCGGGGGTGTAGACCGAACGCTGCATGCTGAACGGGCGTTGCAGGAAGGGCACCGGCTTGGCGGGATCGGAGACATAGTTGTCGCCGCCCGTGCCACCCGCCTTGAAGCTGAGCCCGCCGTCGGCGGCGAGATAGAGCGGGGTCAGCGGTGAGGGGCAGCCTTTTTCGCAAGCGAGCGGCCAGGTCGTCAGTCTCTCCCAGCGGTCCTCGCCGGTGTTGTAGACCGTCGCGACAGGCATGTTCGACGGCGGGCCGTCCTTCAGATGCTCGTTGAAGAAGGGCAGCACCATGCGCTTCCAATAATGTTCGACGGTGTCGCCGTCCCAGTTGAGCGGCCCGACGCTGCGGCCGCCGGCGGCGCGGTTGACCTGGCTGTGGAACCACGGGCCGAGGATCAGATGGTTGTTGCCGGTCTTGCCCGCGGCGCGCAGCGCCTCGAACGAGTGGATCGCGCCATAGCCGTCCTCCTGATCCCAGATCGGCTGGACCCACAGCGTCGGCACGTTGGACGGATTGGCGGCGAGCAGCTTGTCGACCGCCTGCCCCGACCATGTCTCGTTATATTCGGGATTGGCGACCACCCGCTTGAACGCCGGAAGCTGGTCGAAGCCGCGGGCGCGCGCCCAGTCGCCGGCCGACCCCGCTTCGCGGAACACGTCATAATCGTCGCCGCCGCCGTGCGAGGGGGCGCTCGCGAAGCCCTTTTCGCCCGACTGCATCGCGATGAAGCCGAGCATCAGCTGGCGGAAGGCGCCGTAATGGAACCAGTCGTCACCCATCCAGCCATCGATGATCGGGCTTTCGGGCGCCGCCGCCCGCAGTGCCGGGTGCGGATTGAGCAACGCCATCGCGGTCGTATAGCCTTCGTAGGATGAGCCGATCATCCCGACGCGGCCGTTGCTTTCGGGCAGGTTCGCCTTGTTCACCAGCCAGTCGATCGTGTCATAGGCGTCGGTCGAATGGTCGACCCCGGTCTTGTTGAGCGGCCCCGCGACCGGCATGATCATCGTATAATCGCCCTCGGACCCGAACTTGCCGCGGGTGTCCTGCCAGACGATGATATAGCCGTTTCTGACGAACTGCTCATTCTCGAACGGCAGCGCGTTGACCATGCGCGCGCTCGTCGACCGCGTCGAACGCGCCGTCGCATTATAGGGCGTACGGTCCATCAGGATCGGCGCGTTCTTCGCGCCCTTGGGCACGATGATGATCGTCTGCAGCTTCACGCCGTCGCGCATCGGCACCATGACGACGCGCCGTTCATAGTCGGTGCCTTCGCTTTCGGGCGAATAGCTTTTGGGGATGTCGCCGCCCGGCTGCACGACGGGTGTTACCGTGCGCTGGGCATGCGCGCCGACCAGCGGCGAAAGGGTCAGCACCAGCGTCAGCGCGGCGAGCGACTTCTTGATCATTTCCATCCCCATGTCTGTTCTGAGCGACCAGAATGGTCGGTACGGGGAAAGTTGCAACGCGGATATGTCTGGGGCAAAGGCCCAGAAATATTACGCCTTTTCGCTCAGCGGCATTTGCCCCAGCCGGCGCCGCGCACCGCGCGTCCCGGCGTCGCGCCGGTCGGCTCGCCGTCCTTCAGCACCGCCGCGCCGTTGACGAAGACATCGCGGACGCCGAGCGAATATTGGTGCGGCGCCTCGAAGGTCGAGCGGTCGGTGACCGCCGCCGGGTCGAAGATTACGACGTCGGCGAAATAGCCGGGCTTCAGCGCGCCGCGTTCCTTGATCCCGAGGTTGGTCGCGGGCAGGGTGGTCAGCCGGTGCACCGCCTGTTCGAGCGGGATCAGCTTCTCGTCGCGGACATAGCGGCCGAGCAGGCGCGCGACATTGCCATAGGTGCGCGGATGGGCGCCCGATTTCAGGAAGACGCCCTCGGTCGCCTGCGATGCCGCATCGGACCCGAAGCTCATCCACGGCAGCTTGATCTGCGCGCGCACATTGTCCTCCGACATCAGGAAATAGACGGTGCCGACGCGCGAGCCATCCTCGACGACGAGGTCCATCGCCGTCTCCTCGGGCGACTTGCCGCGCATCTGCGCAACCTCGGCGAGCGTCTTGCCGGTTAGCGGCTTGAGCGCGTCGTTCTTGAAACCCGACAGGATCATCTTGTCGGCACCGGCGCCGAAGTAGAGATTTTCCCAGTCGTTGCCCGGTTTCTGCATCTCGGCGGCGACGCGCGCGCGGATCGCGGGATCTTTCAGCCGCTCGATCCATTTTTCGAGCCCGCCGGCCTGTACCCAGGTCGGCATCGCCGCGTCGAGCCCGGTGGCGCCGGCGGTATAGGTGTACATGTCGGCGGTGATCCGCTGTCCCGCAGCGCGCGCTGCCTCGACCTTGGCGACGACGGGGGCGAGCTTGCCCCAGTTTTCGCGGCCCGCCATTTTGAGGTGATAGATTTCGGCCGGGGCGCCCGACCGCTTCGATATCTCGATCAGCTCGTCGACCGCTTCCTCGAGCCGGTCGCCTTCGGACCGCATGTGGCTGATGTACATGCCGCCGCATTTCGCCGCCTCGCCGGTCAGTGCGACGAGCTCGTCGGTTTCGGCATAGGAGCCGGGCGCATAGATGAGCGAACTGCCGACGCCGAGCGCGCCTTCGTCCATCGCCTGCCGGACGAGCGCGCGCATGCGGTCGAGCTGTTCGGGCGTCGGGTCGACATCGTCTTCGCCGAGTTCATGGACACGCACCGTCGCTGCGCCGACGAAGCTCGCGACATTCGGCGCGATGCCGCGTTTTTCGAGCCAGGAAAGATAATCGCCGAGGCTGGTCCATTCGATCGGATATCTGATATCGCCCTGACGCTCGGTTTCGAGGGTCTTCATCTTTGCATTGAGCGGCCCCATCGACCAGCCTTCGCCCATCACTTCCAGCGTGACGCCCTGCCTTATGTCGCTCTGGCTTTTCGGATCGGCGATCAGCGATTCGGTCGCCCAGCTCAGCATGTTGATGAAGCCGGGCGCGACCGCCATGCCGGCGGCGGATATTTCGGTGCGGCCCTTGCCCGCGACCTTGCCGACGGCGACGACGCGGTCGCCGTCGATCGCGACGTCGCCGACGACGCCCGGCGCCCCCGACCCGTCATAGATGGTGCCGCCGCGGATCACGACGTCATGACTGCCTTCGGCCGCGAGCGCCATGCCCGACGTCGAAAGCCAAAGCGCGGCGCCAAGCGCCAACCGTCGTTTCATGTCCATCGTGCATCTCCCCGATTGCCGCTTGACCTTGCCGCATTCTCATCCGAATTCCCGAAAAATCACAAGCGCTTCTTGCGCCGCGGCGCGGCGGGCGGCATTGTAAGGACGGGGGGCACCATGGACATTCCGGACGATATCTTCACCGAGCCCGACGACGTCGCGCCCGATACGCTCGAGAATCTCGGGCCGCTGCGCCGGCTCGCCGGCATCTGGGAAGGCCATCGCGGCGTCGATATCAATCCCAAGGCCGACGGCCCCGAGCAGCGCGACTATTACGAGCGGATCGAGATGCAGCCGATCGATCCGCAGGCGAACGGGCCGCAGCTTTTCTACGGCCTGCGCTACCATGTCCATATCAATACCCCCGACGAGGATATCGCCTTCCACGACCAGGTCGGATACTGGCTGTGGGAACCGGCGACCGGGCTGGTGCTGCAGACGCTTTCCATCCCGCGCGGGCAGGTGGCGATCGCCGCCGGACATGCCACCGCCGACGCGAAGCAACTGGTGCTGAAGGCCGAGCGGGGGAGCAGCGAATATGGCATCTGTTCGACGACCTTCCTCGAACAGGCCTTTCGCACCGACAGCTATACGATCACGGTCGATTTCCACGACGACGGGACGTGGAGTTATGTTTCGGACACGGTGCTGATGGTGCACGGGCGGGCCGAACCTTTCCTTCACCGCGATCGCAACCATCTGGCCAAGATCGCCGAGGCGGAGCCGAACCCGCTGGCGCAGATCGTCCGGCGGGGCTGAGAATATCTGGCTATGCGCCGGATTCCCTGCCTTTTTCATCCGCCAACCCCAGATTTATTCGGGTTGTAAAAGCGTGCCGTCGCTGATCCATTGCCGCCGGGTCGCAAACGGGGGCCAGCGAACGCCGACATGAGCCTGACGCACAATATCCTGATCGTCGACGATCATCCGATCACGCAGAACGGCCTTCGGCTGCTGTTCGCTTCGTACCAGCGTTTCACCGTCGTCGGGGCGCTCGATCGCGGTGCGACGGTGGGGGCCTTCGTCCAGTCGCAGCCGGTCGACCTCGTCATCCTCGATCTCAACATGCCCGACGTGCGCGGGATCAATATCCTCGCCGAGATCGTCGGGTCGCGCGACATGACGGTGATCATCCTGACCGGCGAGACGAACCTCGGCGAGATCGACTATGCGCTGAAGCTCGGCGCGCGCGCGGTGGTCAGCAAGGCCGACCCGTCGGACCAGATCATCGCGGCGTGCGATGCGGCGTTGGCGGGCGATATTCACATCTCGCCCCATATCGCCGAGGCGCTCGGCAAATATCAGCAGCCGCCGGTCGCGCTGTCGTCGCGCCAGATGGCGATCCTGCACTATCTGGCGCAGGGGGAGAGCAACAAGGAAATCTCCTATCGCCTGTCGATCGCGCAGCCGACGGTATCGTTCCACATCGCCGAGTTGCGGCGCAAGCTCGATGTCACCCACAACCGCAAGATCGTCGAACGGGCGCAGGAATTAAACCTGCTCTGATCCCCGGCGCAGTAACGGATGGGCGATCAGCTCGCTGCACGGCGGCTTGATCATCATCATCCCGACCATCTCGCTCAGCCGTCCGCGCGTGACGGTGGTGTCGTCATAGGTCAGCGCAACGATTTGGTTGGCGGGCAGCGTCGCGGCGGCGAGCGCCGCCTCGAAGGCGTCGCGCTGGTCGAAATCGACGATCAGCCAACCGGGTAGCGCTGCCTGCAGCGTTTCGGGCGGGCACGGGTTGGTCGCGGCGAATGCGCAGGGAAGGGTAACGCGGACCGTGGTGCCCGCCGAGGTTGACGACAGGATTTCCAGCCGGCCCGCGAGGCTTTCGACCAGCCGCCGCGCCGAATGGAATCCCGATCCCGTGCCTTCCTTCGCCTCGTCGGCGCGCAGCCGGGTCGTTTCGCTCGCGTTCAGTGCCTTGCGGACGGCATCGGACATGCCGCGGCCGGTATCGGTGATCGTGATCGTTGCCGTCTCGCCATCGCGCGCCAGCGAAATCCGGGCACCGCCCGCGTCGCTATATTGATAGCTGTTGCTGAGCAGGTTCGCGAGCGCGCGCATCAGCAGCGGCTTGTCCGAAACGATGACGATATCGTCGTCGCCATCGGCTTCCAGCGACAGCTTCTTGCGCGCGAACGGGGTCCGGAACATCATCATCAGCGGCTCGACGAGCGCCTGCCCCCTGAAGCTGCTCAGCGCGACGAAACCCGCGTCGCTGCCGACGATGTTCGCACCCGACATCGTCGTCGAAACAATCTCGTTCAAATAGGTGGCGGAGCTTTGCAGCATGTCGATCAGCTCGCCATTGCCCGCCGGGGTTTCGCTCCGCCGCAGCACGTCGACGGCGCTGTTGAGCGCGAGGATGACCTGCTTGCTGTCGTGGCCCGATGCGTGGAGCAACGCATTCTGGCTGTTGACGGTGGCGAGCGCGAACGCCTTTTCCTCGGCTAGCCGCGTCGCGCGCTCGCTGATCTCCAGCCGCTCCGACAGCGACCGGGCATAGTTGAAGTCGGCGGCGAGCTTGTCGCGCTGAATCTTCTTGAGGTTGAGGCCGAGCGCGAGAGTCACCATCACCGCCTCGAACAGCCCGACCGGCCCCGAAAGATGCCAGTTGATCGGCAGCCAGGTGAAAAAGCCCATCGAGGCGATCGCCGCATAGACGATGAACAGCGCCAGGCTGGCCCAGCCGACGAACAGCGGCCAGAGCTGGTTGCCGAGCTGTTTCATCGCGGCGAAACCGACGAAGGGCAGGAACAGCGCGACGGCGATCGCGACCAGCCAGGCGGCGGCGTGCAGCGCAAAGCGCAGCCCGGGCGGATAGAGCGACAGACCCGGCTGGAGCAGCATTACCGCGAGCGAGGCGAGAATGAGCGCCCTCAGCGCCACGTCGCGTTTCGGGAAATTGACTGGCGTATTGACGAAGATGCGGCAGAACTGCGCCATCGCTCCTGCAAAGCCGCATTTGAAGAAATCCTCCACCGCAACGCCGGTCAGCGGTTTGTCGTAGAGGAAGAAGATGGTGATATAGCCTTCCGAATGGACGGTGTTCAGCGCGAAGAAGGCCTCGGCGACGGCAAGCCACAGAAATTCGCGATGCCCGGTGATCGAGAAGAAGAGGAAGTTCAAAAGGAGCAGGATGAAGGCGCCGATGACGACGCCCGACACCATTGAGATATTCGCCCGCCGCTCCTTGAAGAAGGTGCCATAGGTGTTGATGCGGAGCGGCATATAGGTCGAATTTTCGGACAGGAACTCGATCAGCACCAGCTTCTCCTGCCCCGGGTCGAGCACCAGTTCGGAGCTGAAGGCCTGATAGGTGCCGAGATTGCGCCGCGCATCCTCGGGGTCGGTGCCGTCGACGAGCAGCTCGAACCGGTCGCCGGTGGCTTCGTAGAGCCGAAAAAATTTCAGCGATCCGCGCCCCGTGGTGAGGATCCAGCTACCCTGCGCGGACCCCGCATTGCGGACCTTCAGCAGCAGCGCGGTTTTGACCCCCGGCGGACCGAAATGGATCGACGATCCCTCGATGCGTTCGAGCGGCTTGGCGAGCATGTCGTCCGGGCGCAGCTCCTCGAAATCGGGGACGTTCTTGGTATAGCGGATAAAGGGCGCGACCGATGCGGGGTCGATACCGGCGTGCAGCTCGAACGCCGGTAACTCGGTCGGCGCCGCCTTTGCGGGCGACAGGATCGCCGCGACGACAAATGTCAGAAATGCAACCCAATATCGCATATTGCCCGCCCCGCAGATTTCTTTGCCGAGCCGGGCGCCGGCGTCAATCGTCGATGTCGCGCCCCGCAAGCCGCTGACTGTCCCAAATATGGTAAATCACACGTTACCCTAAAAAACATTGGGTAGACGGTGCGCCGCGTCGGCAATTATTCCTGTCGTTACAAAGCTGAAGATGCTGGGGGGCATCCGAACAGTTTGACGGGACGCCAAATTCGTGTGTGGGGGAAACCAGCCGGATGGCCTTTGGGCTGTCCGGCGATCCCCTGCCTGCGCCTGCAGTTTTATGGGGAGTTTCCAGCCAATGTCCAAGATTTCGAAATCGCGCCTGCTTGCGACCAGCGCGGTCGCCGGCCTGTCGATCCTGCAATTCGCGCCGCTCGCGCAGGCGCAGGACAGCTTCGGCATCCACAACGACCAGCCCGAGCCGCTGGAAATCACGGTGGCCGAGGACGATGAGGTCGTGGGCGAGGATATCGGCATCTATGCCGACAACGGCGCGGTGATCGTCGACAATCTGGGCGACATTCGCGGCAACGGCACCTTTACCGGTAGTGTCGACAGCCGGCCGAGCGGCGGTATCGTGATCGCGCAGCCGGGATCGTCGGTCACCAATAGCGGCACGATTTCGGGCGGCGCGCATGGCATCGCGACCTCGCAATTCTTCAGCGAGGACGAGAATGGCGAAAACCTGCCGCCGCAGGCGCTGGTCGCCGACACGGTGGTCGTCAACAGCGGCACGATCGTCGGCGAAGGCGGCTCGGGCGTCGGGCTGGTCGGCGGCGGCAGCCTCACCAACAGCGGCACGATCCAGGGCCATAACAATGTCAACGGCGGCGCCAACGCGAACGGCATCGGCGTCGCAATCACCGAATTCCCCGGCGCGATCGACCCCGACGCGACCGGCATCGGCTCGATCGTCAACGACGAGGACGGCACGATCGAAGGGCAGACCTTCGGCATCGTCCTCTCGGGCGGCGGCACGATCGAGAATGACGGCCTGATCCGCAGCACCGGCGCGTTCAACCCCGCGACGGGCGTTACCCCGATCGGCATCGTCCTGGGCGCGACCCCGGAACAGGAAGGCCGGGTCGCGACGCTCGATAACGATGGCGTCGTTCTCGGTTTCATCGGCGTCCTCGCCGGCGGACCGGTCGATGCGACGATCGATAACGGCGGGATCATCAACGGGCAGTTCGCCGGCATCATGGGCCAGTCGACGGGCAACCTCGTCGTCAACAATGCCGACGGCGCCGAAATCGCCTCGGGCGGCACCGCGATCATCGCGAACACCAGCACGCTGACGGTCAACAATGCGGGGACGATTCGCGGCGCGAATCAGAATGCGATCAACATCCTGACCGCCGATGCGGTGATCGAGAACAGCGGCACGATCGAGGGCGCGCAATCGGGTATCGTCACCAACCTCGCGCAGGTCAGCCCGGGCGTGACCGAGCCCATCGCCGCGAACACGACCATCGTCAACAGCGGGACGATCGTCGGCAATGGCGGCGCGGGCGTTTCGCTCGCGGGCGGCGGCTCGGTGACCAACAACGGCCTGATCCAGGGATTCACGAGCGCCAACGGCAGTGCGCCGGGAATCGGCGTCGCGATCAGCGAGTTTGCGGGCGCGGTCGACCCCGACGCGACGGGGGTCGGATCGATCGTCAACGACGAAGACGGCGTGATCGAAGGCCAGCGCTTCGGCATCGTCCTGCAGGGCGGCGGCACGATCGACAATAATGGCGGCCATATCCGCAGCACCGGCCAGTTCGATCCCAATAATCCGGGCGCTGTGCCGTTCGGGATCGTCATGGGCGCGAGCGAGGAACAGCAGGGGCGGAGCGCGACGCTCAACAACGACCATGGCGTCATCCAGGGCTTTTTCGGCGTGCTCGCCGGCGGCTCGCTCGAAACGACGACGATCAACAACGCGGGTATCATCGTCGGTCAGGCCGGAGCGATTCTCGGCCAGTCGACGGGCGACCTGATCGTCACCAACGCCGAGGGCGCGGAAATCATCGCCGGTGGCAACGGCATTGCGGCGAACACCAGCACGCTGACGGTCGAAAATGCCGGCACGATCCGCGGCCAGAGCCAGAATGGCATCAACATCCTGACCGCCGACGCGGTAATCAACAACAGCGGCACGATCGAGGGCGGGCAGTTCGGCATCACCACCAACCCGTTCCAGGTCGCGCCGGGCGTCTTCGAGGGCCGCGCGGTCAATACCAGCGTCACCAACAGCGGCACGATCATCGGCAACAACGACGACGGCGTCCGGCTGATCGGCGGCGGCAGCGTCACCAACAGCGGTACGATCGAAGGCCGCGGTACGCCCTTCGCCGACGGCATTTCGATGTATCCGCACACCGATCAGGCGAACGAGGATTACAGCGCCAGCGTCACCAACGAGGAAGGCGGTTCGATCGCCGGCCAGCGCTTCGGCATCATCCTTTCGGCGGGCGGCGACGTCGCCAATGCCGGCGAAATCACCGGCTTCAACGGCGGCGTCTATATCCAGGGCACGGCGACCAACACCGACGCCGGCGAGGACCGCAGCGGCCTGACCGCGAGCGTCGTCAATTCGGGAACGATCCGCGGCACCGGCAACCTCGGCGGCAGCGGCGGCGACGGCTTCGGCGTCGGTTTCGGCAGCGACATGTCGAGCGCCAGCCTCGACAACAGCGGCACGATCGTCAGCGATTTCGGCGCGGGCGTGTCGCAGGGCTCGCGCGCCGACGTGGCAATCACCAATGCCGAAGGCGGCACGATCACCGGCGCAACGTCGGGCATCTATTCCTTCGCCACCGGCTCGCTCGTCGTGAACAATGCCGGCACGATCCGCGGCGAAGGCAGCTATGACGGCTTCGACGCCGCGCCCGACGCCGGCATCACGATCACCACCGCGGCGTCGGCGGTGACGAACAGCGGCACCATCTCGGGCGCCGGGGCGGGCATCACCACCGCCTATCAATATGACGAGGAAAGCCAGACGCTCGTCGGCCTCGCGATCGGCACCGAGATCGAGAACAGCGGCACGATCGCCGGCGAATCGAACGACGGTGTGCGGCTGATCGGCGGCGGGACCGTCGCCAACAGCGGCACGATCAGCGGCACGGGCAGCCAGCTCGCCGACGGTATCTCGATCTATGCCTATGAAGGGCAGGACAGCGCGAGCTTCGCCGCGAGCGTCGTGAACGCCGAAGGCGGCGCGATCACCGGCGATCGCTTCGGCGTCATCGTTTCGGGTGGCGGCGATGTCGTCAACGCGGGGTCGATCAGCGGCAATGCCGCCGGCGTGCTCATCCAGAGCGACCTTGCCAACACGCCCGGCCAGGTCGGCAATTTCACCAACAGCGGCACGATTGCCAGCGCGGACGGCGTCGCGATCATCGCGCATGTCCAGGCGAATGTCGTCAATGCGGGAACGCTCGCCGGCGGCAGCGGCGCCGCGATCGCGCTCGACCGTTTCGACGACACAGTGACCCTCCACACCGGCAGCGTCGTCAACGGCGCGATGCTGGCGGGCGAGGGCCATGACAGCCTGATCCTCGACGGCGATGTGCTCGAACTGACCGAAGCGCAGCAGGTCGGCGCCGCCATCGACTTCGAGGAGCTGACCGTTGCGGCGGGTTACTGGTCTACCACGGGCTATGTCGGCGAGTTCAATGCGGTGACGATCGCCGAGGGCGGCGCGCTGCAGGTCAACGAAATCGAATATGACGAGGGGCTGTTCTCGACCCCGATCTTCACCCCGACGATCGCCAATAACGGCCTGCTCGTCGCGAATTTCGATCATGACGACGTCGTGTCGGGTCTCGGCCAGCTCTCGGTCAGCGGCACCGGCGCCGTCAAGCTGATCGGCGAGGGGGTCTTCACGCTCGATACGGCGTCCTTTGCGCACACCGGCGGCACCACCGTCGCGAACGGCGGGCTGATCCTGACCGGCACGCTGCTCGGCGACGTGACGACCGAAGGCGACGGCTTCTTCCAGCTCGGCACCGGCGGGACCGAAGGCGATTTTTCGGGCGATATCGTCAACAACGGCCGCTTCGTCTTCAACCGCTCGGACGATTATGACTTCCTCGGTGCCTTCTCGGGCAACGGGACGCTCGACAAGATGGGCGACAGCATCCTGACCTTCATGGGCGATTACAGCTTCGAGGGTGTGACCAATATCCTCGGCGGCTCGGTCCGCATCGGCGGCACGATCGACCCGACGACCGACTTCAACCTCGGCGCGGGCGGCAGCCTCGACATCAGCGGCAAGGACCAGACGATCGGCGGCCTGGCGGGCGAGCAAGGCTCGAACGTCCAGATGGGCGAAAACAACCTGACCGTCGCGCAGGACGCCAACAGCCAGTTCGGTGGCACCATCTCGGGCAGCGGGTCGTTCACCAAGGAAGGCGACGGCACGCTCAACCTGACCGGCGACAGCGACTATACCGGTCCGACCGCGGTCAATGGCGGCAAGCTGGCGGTCAACGGCTCGATCGTTTCCGACGTTACCGTCAACAACGGCGGCACGCTGGGCGGTAACGGTACCGTCGGTTCGACGACGGTTGCGGCGGGCGGCACGATCGCGCCGGGCAACTCGATCGGCCGACTCACGGTGAACGGCGACCTCGCCTTCGCGGCGGGCTCGGTCTATGAGGTCGAGGTTAATGCGGCGGGGCAGGGCGACCGGCTCGACGCGACGGGTGCTGTGACGATCGCCAGCACCGCGAGCGTCGCGGTGCTCGCCGAAGAGGGCGATTACAACCCGCGCACCGACTATGTGATCCTGACCGGCGCGGGCGGCGTCACCGGGACCTTCGGATCGGTGACCACCGATCTCGCCTTCCTCGACCCGCTGCTCCGTTACGGCGCGAACAGCGTCACCCTGTCGCTCTATCGCAACGACATCGACTTTGCCGATGTCGCGATCGGCTTCAACCAGGCGAGCGTTGCGACCGCGATCCAGTCGCTCGGCATCGACAATCCGCTGTTCGAGGCGGTGCTCGTCCAGAATGCCGCGACCGCACAGGCGAGC
Source organism: Sphingopyxis macrogoltabida (assembly GCF_001314325.1). Lineage (NCBI taxonomy): Bacteria > Pseudomonadati > Pseudomonadota > Alphaproteobacteria > Sphingomonadales > Sphingopyxidaceae > Sphingopyxis > Sphingopyxis macrogoltabida. The sequence continues at coordinate 4,783,898 of NZ_CP009429.1, read as the reverse complement.
TTCGGCGACCTGTCGGGCGAGATCCACGCCAATGCGGTGAGCGGCCTCACCGACGACAGCCGCCACCTCCGCAACGCCTTGTTCGGCATGCGCGCGCCGGTGGAAAGCGGGGCCTTCGTCTGGGGCTCGGCCTTCGGCGGCTGGGGCAAGTTCGACGCGCAGCCCGGCGGGCTCGGCATGAGCACCGACCACAAGGGTCTGGTGGCCGGCATCGGCTATGGCGGCAACGGCTTTGCGGCGGCGCTCTCGGCCGGAATCGGCGGCTCGGACTTCAAGGCGAAGGGGCGGGGCGACAGCGCTGACGTCGAAAGCAAATATCTGGCGGCGCACGCCACCTATGGCGCGCCCGAGGGCGGCTTCCGCGGTACGATCGGTATCGCTTATGCGTGGCATGACCTCGACAACAGCCGGGCGGTGACCGTCGCGCCGCTCGCGCAGACGCTGACGTCGAAATATGATGCCAGCACGCTGCAGATCTTCGGCGAGGTCGGTTACGACATGACGATGGGCAAGGCGGCGATCACGCCGTTCGCCCGCCTCGCGCACGTCAAGACCGACAGCGAAGGCTTCACCGAAGCGGGCGGCAACGCGGCGCTGGTGGTCGCCGATGTCGACCAGAAAACGACCTTCCTCAGCCTCGGCGCGCGGGCGCGCTTCAATGCCGGCGAAGCGGGCTTCCAGCCCTATGTTTCGGCGGCGTGGAACCGGGCGTTCGACGACCGCGGCGCGATCATGATCTCGCGCTTCGCCGCCGGCGGCACGCCGTTCGGGATCATCGGTACGCCGATCCCGAAGAATTCGGCCGAGGTCGAGGCCGGCTTCGACTACAGCGCCGGGGCGTTCAACATCGGCGCCGCCTACACCGGCACGCTGGCGTCGGACCGCAACAGCCACGGGGTGCGCGTTACTGCTCGAATCGCTTTCTGACCAGAAGCGACCCTATCAGGGGCGAATCCTGCAGTGGGGCCGGAACGACAACCCTCGTTCCGGCCCCTTCGCATGTGTCGCGCGCTGCCGGAAAAGGCGGGATCATGATGATGGGGATGCCCCGCCTCCTCGATGAGACGTAGGAGAGAGGGAGACGGGGCGAGCGCGCTTAAGCAGGATATTGGTTGCGGGATGATGAACGGCGCCGGCTATCCCGCCCAGACCTGCGCATAGAGCATCGCCATCTCGTCGGCATCGGGCACGCGCGGATTGTTCGCGGGCGATCCCGACGCCGCCGCCTGCGCGCACATCGTCGGGACCAAAGTGTCCCAGCGCGCCGCGTCGATGCCCCACGCCGCGGGTCCCGGTACTTCGAGCTCGCGGTTCAGCGCCGCCAGTTCGTCGAGCAGCCGCGCGACCGCCGACTGGTCGCCCTCGCTGTCGTCGGCGACACCCATCGCGCGGGCGCATGTCGCATAGCGCTGGAGCGCGGCGGGCGCCGACCAGGCGGTCACCGCGGGCAGCAGCATCGCGTTCGACAGCCCGTGCGGGACGTGGAAATGCGCGCCGATCGGCCGGCTCATGCCGTGGACGAGCGCGACCGAGCTGTTCGAGAAGGCGATACCGGCCTGCGTCGCGCCGAGCATCATCGCTTCGCGCGCCGCAGCATCTGAGGGGTCGGTGCATACGCGGCGCAGGTTCGGCGCGATCGCGCGCATCGCCAGCAAGGCCATGCCGTCGCTGAACGGGTTGGCGCGCTTCGACACATAGGCCTCGATCGCGTGGGTCAGCGAATCGATCCCGGTGTCGGCGGTCAGCCGTCTGGGCTTGGTGAAGGTCAGCTCGTAATCGACGAGCGCCGCGACCGGCAGATAGGCGAGCCCGGGGCAGAGCATCTTCTCGTCGGTCGCCTCGTCGGTGACGATCGTGAAGCGGGTCGCTTCCGATCCCGTGCCCGCGGTGGTCGGGATCGCGATCACCGGCAGGCCGGGGATGTCCTGCACATGCGGCGCCTTGTAATCGGCCATCGCGCCGCCGTGCAGGCCGAGCAGCGCGATCGCCTTCGCGCTGTCGAGCGGGCTGCCGCCGCCGAAGCCGACGACGCAGTCGTGGTCGCCGTCCTTGAGAAACGCCACGCCCGCGTCGATCGACGCGACCGTCGGGTCGGGGACAGTATCGGCGAAGACGCGCGCCGCGATCCCGGCCGCCGCCAGCGCGTCGGCTAGCTCGGCCACGCGGCCGCTGCCCTCCAGCCAGCTATCGGTGACGATCAGCGGCCGCGACAGGCCGAGCGTCGCCAGCACCTCGGGCAACTGACGCGACGCGCCGCCGCCGATGCGCAGGATGCGGGGCAGGGCGATGCTGGCGATACTCAAGCGGCGATCTCCTCGGCCGATCGGGCGCCCCCTGATTGACGTTAGGGAAACCCTAACCATTGCTAAGGGATAATGCGCAGCAATCGAGCGGATGCTGTGGGGACATCCTTCATAACAATGGGCCGCGTGCCGTCAAAGGAATCACTCGCCCGCTGACCTCGGGTGCTGCAAGCGAGGATGAAGGATATGGGAAGTTTTCCCAGCCCCATGGAAGATCCGACACAGGATATCGAAACCGAAACCGATCGCCGCGCCGCCGATCGCTTCTGCACTGTCTGCCGCATCGCCAAGATCGAACGTCAGGATGACGCCGGCCTGTGGCGGGTGCGCAATATTTCCGACCGCGGCATGATGCTGTCGGCCGACGTCCCGGTCGAAAAGGGCGAACGGCTGGAGATCGCGCTCTCCGAAAACATCATCCTGACCGGGCGCGTCGTCTGGGCCGAAAAGGGCCGCTGCGGCGTCGCCTTCGACGAAGAGGTCGACGGCGTCGGCCTGCTGAAGCAGCTTGCCGCCGAACAGCGCGAGGGCGGCTATCGCGCGCCGCGCCTGCCGGTGCGGGTCAAGGCGACGGCCGCGACCGACGACTGGACGCTGCCGATCGAGCTGGTCGACCTGTCGCAGTCGGGCGCCGGCTTTGTCCATGACGGCCGCTTCGAAGCGGGGATGGTGCTCAAACTGACGCTCGAAGGCGGCATCCGCCGTCAGGCGGTCGTCCGCTGGTCGCGCGGCGGCCGCGGCGGGCTGTGGCTCACCGAACCGCTCGAACGCACCGATCTTGAGAGCATCCGCCGCCTCGAAGGCTGAGCGGCGCGATCAAGCGCGCAGCCACAGCAAGGGCTGGCGGACCGGGAAGTTACGCACGACCTCGCCGATTACGGGATCGGGATCGAGCCGCTGCCAGAGCGCGAGCCAGTCGGCGCGGTCCAGCGCCAGCCCGCCGAACAGGAGGCTCGGCTGACGTATGGGAAAGCCGTTCGGATATTCGATGTCAGGCGCCAGCGGCCACGCGCTCTTGTCGGCGATGAACGGCGCCATCCAGCCGATCGCGCCGCCGATCGAGCGGCCGTCGGGCGTCCGCCATGCGATGAGGTCGCCGGTGCCGCCCACGAGCAGCCATGACGTCGCGGCGAGAACATCGAGGTTGAACAGCGAATAGGCATAGGGCTTGGTCCGCGCGAGTTCGAGCGGCTGGCGGCCGTCGGGCGCAATCTGGGTCGGGATGAGCACGGTCTTGAGCCGCGTGCGCGCGGCCGCGAGGGTTTCTTCCCGGCCGAGCAGCGCCGCGAAGGCGGCCGCCTGCAACAGCCAGCAACTGCCATGGTTGTTCGGCTGCTCGCGCTCCTCGATGCCGAAGGGCGATGCGGTGAGCCAGTCGAGATAATCGGCGAACCAGCGCTCGACGCCGCTCCGGATCTCTGCATAGCCCGGTGCCTCCTGGCGCGCGAACAGCTCGGCCGCGCGCGCGACTTCGACGATCTGCAGCGTGTCGATCACCCCGATCGCGCGGCCCTGGTTCACCCCGATGATCGCCTGCGCATGGTCGAGCGCGGGGGTCATCCGCGTCGCCGGATCGACGAACCAGGCGGCGAGATGGCGCATCGCCGCCGCGGCAAAGCGGCGGTCGCCGGTCAGCTCCCACGCCGCGGCGAGCGTCGGGACGTCGCGCCCGAAGGCGATCAGCGCGTCGCGGTGGCCGTCGAACTTGCCGGGGTTCGACTGGCCGTCGCGGCGCACATAGGGCCCGCCCGGGTTCGCCGGGTCGGGCCACCAATAATCGCCCTCCGAATAATAGTCATGCGGTCCCGCCGGGCTGCGCGCAGCAGGAATCGCGGCGATGGTGCGCGGCGCGGCGCCGAGCAGGGCGGCCGCCCGCGGCAACAGCCGGCGGCGCTCGATCGCCCGGATGTCGGGTGGACCCTGATCGCCCCCGGCGCGCGCGAACGCCGCCGGGCCCGCGGCGAGCGCGGCGAGGAGCAGGGTGCGGCGCGCGATCACCGGCGCGGCGTCACAGGCGGACGCGGACGCCGAAGAAATATTGCGGCCCGCTGCGCGACACCTCGGCGATGCTGTCATAGCCGCCCTTGACCATGATGTCGTTGGTGCCGGTGACATTGAGCGCCTGCAGCTTGAGCTGGATATTCTTCGTCAGATCATATTGCGCCGAGAGGTTGAGATAGGTGCCGCCGCGAATCTCGCGGTTGGTGCCGCCGTTGGGCTTGTAATAGCCCGAGCGGTAGCGAAGGTTGGCGCGCAGCGAGAGACCCCATTTCTCGAACCACACCGATCCGCTCGCGGTCCATTTCGATAGCCCGATCAGGTTCGCGGGGTCGATATAGTCGGCGATCGGCGAGGTGTCGGGATATTCGAAATTGGCGAAGGCACGGTTGACCGAGCCCTGGATGCCGAGCCCGTCGAGCGGATCGGGCAGCCAGGTGAAGGCGTGGCTGGCGGTCGCTTCGAGCCCGTAGAGGTGGCGCGTTTCGCCGTCGTTAGCGGGGGCGACGGGGTTGATGGTGATCGTTTCGGTCACCGGCGCGCCATTGTCGCGGATCGTCGTCACGGTGATGTCGGTGGGGATCGATTCCTCGGCGCTGATCACCGTGCCCTTCGCCCATTTATAATAGCCGGCGAGCGAGACCAGCGTATCCTCCGACGCGTAAAGTTCGAGGCTGGCGTCGACATTCCACGCGCGCAGCGGCTTGAGGTTCGGGTTGCCCGTCGTCGCGTCGAAGATGATATTGCCCGTGCCGGTCCCCTCCGACGGGTTGAGGCTGATCCCCGCGCCGAAGCTTTCGATCCCCGAACGCGCGATCGCGCGATAGGCGGCGAGGCGCAGCTTGACCTGCTGCGACAGGTCGAAGGCGATATTCGCGCTCGGCAGGAAATAATTATAGCTGCCCTTGGCGGTATTCGAGACGAGTTCGCCGTCCGGGTCGACGTCGACGCTGTAGGTGTCGCCCGCGCTTTCGATGGTCAGGATATAGGGCTGGCGAAAGCCTTTCGAGGTGATGTCGGTCTTGACCCAGCGCAGCCCGATATTGCCGCTGACCGGCACGCTGCCCATCTCGGTTTCGAAATTGGCCATCGGATAGGCGGCATAGATGCGTTCGCGGACATCGATATCGCTGGGGTCGCGGCCGTCCGCCGGGGTGGGCAGCGCATCGTCGCTGCCGGTGAAGGTGCGGAACAGGCAGTCGTTGTCGAAGGTCGCCCAGCGCGTGACGTTGGTCCCCATGCCCTGCATATAGGAGGTGGTGGTGTAGGGCGCGCGGCATTGCCGGTTGGCCTGCGCGATGAGCTCGGCCGGGCTGACGCCGTCGACCGGCACCAACGTATTGAGGTCGTTGTTGCGCGCATTGTCGTTGGTGCGGTGATGGTCGGAAAAGCGGCCGCCGAACTTCACGCTGGTCAGGAAGCCGTCGAGTTCGCGTTCGATGTCGAGCTTCGCGGCCCAGATCGTGTCTTCGCGATCGGTGACGAAGCGGCGGCGGGCATAGACCGAATTGGGCGCGGTGGTGACGAACAGGTCGGGGTCGGTGATGTCGAAATCGTCGAATTCGACGACCGGCACGACATTGTCGCCCTCATAGCTCAGCGTATAACCGACGCGGCGGTTCGAACGCATGCGCGTCTGTTTCTGCGTCTCGGTGCGGTGGCTATTCGAATAGGAGGCGTCGAGCGCGATATTCCAGCGTTCGGGCGACCAGATCAGGCTGACCCCGCCGCCCAGATATTCCTCGTTGCGCTGGCGCGTTTCGAGCTGGTTTTCGAGGTTCGAATTGCCGCGATAGCTGATCAGCGAATGCGGAGAATAACCGTTGCTGCCGGTGCCGACGACGAGCGGTTCGACGCCGCGCAGCCCCTCGGTGATGCCGAGCACGTTGCGATCCTCGCGGCTATTGCGCTTCGAATATTGGCCGTCGATGGCGATCTCGAAATCGGGGGCGGGGCGCCACTGGATGGCGCCGATGATCGCGTCGCGCACTTCGGACGTCTTCTGGGTGCGGAAGCTGCGCGACGAATTGGCGAAATAGGGATCGACGATCGTCTCGTTGGCGTTGCGCGGCTCTTCGGCGAAGGTGCAATTGAGGCTGTTCGTCGCGCCGTTCGTTGCCGCGGTGTTGCAGAGCTGGAAGGTCGAATTGCCGTTGTAATAATCCTCCGGCGCGGTGGTGTCCTGCCGCTGGTAGCCGATCGAGATGCCGATATCGCCGATGCCGGTCGAGAACTGGTCGACATAGGAAATGTTGCCGCGATAGCCGAGGCCGTCGTGCTGATAGACATCGTCGTCCTGCGGCTGGAAGTCGCCGCGCAGTTCGAACTGGATGCGGCGCTTGCCATAGTCGAGCGGCTTCATCGAGCGGAGTTCGATCACCCCGCCGACGCCGCCTTCGAGAAAGTCGGCGCGCTGCGTCTTGTAGACGAGGACGCCATTGACGAGTTCGGAGGGGAATTGCTGGAAGGCGACCGACCGGTCGGGCCCGGCGGTCGACACCTCGCGCCCGTTGAAGGTCGAAAAGCTGAGTGTCGGTCCGAGACCGCGGACCGACAGCTCGTTGGCGTTGCCCTTGAAGCGGTCGGCCGAGACGCCGACGATCCGTTCGAGCGTATCGCCGATCGAATTGTCGGGGGTCGCGCCGATCTCGTCGCTGACGAGGCCGTCGACGACGACGTCGGCGGCGCGCTTATATTCGATCGACGAGCGCTGCGTCGCGCGCGCGCCGGTGACGATGATCTCGTCGCCGGCCGCCGTATCGGCAGCGTCTGCCGGCGCGGCGGCGCCGTCCTGGCCCCAGACGGGGGCGGCGGCGAGCAGCGTCGCCGATGCGAGCAGCGAGGTGCGGGCGATCAGGACCGATCGTGATGTCATTGTCTCTCTCCCAGTGTCGCCGGTCTACGCGCCGACGCGGCAAAATGCTACCGGTGTCATTCGCATGCATGGAAATTGATACCGGTGTCAATTTCAGATGTAGTACAACTTTGCCCTTGTCGTCAATCGGCCTGTCGGTGGCGGCGTGGGTCGGCGGCCCTTCCGTGACCGGCGGCGACCGGCGGGGAGCGCCGGAAATGGGGGCTCAGCGTTCCGCTCGCGCTTGCGCCAGATCGTAGAGCGCGGTGCCCGCCAGAATGAACGCGCCGGTGCCGTAGAATTGCGTTTCCTCTGCCGAAACGCTGTCGGGACGGTCGCCGACCTGCTGGACCCAGCCGAGCATGCCGTCGGGCTGGATCGCGCGCCCAAGCGCGTGCCAGCCGCGGATCGCCGCGGGCTCATAGACCTGCCGGTCGAGCAGCCCGTTGTCGACGCCCCAGGCAAAGGCATAGGTGAAAAAGGCGGTGCCGCTCGATTCGGGCGGGGTGCCGGGATCGCTGTCGAGCAGCGACGCGGGCCAATAGCCGTCGGCCTTTTGCAGCGTCACCAGCTTTGCCGCCATTTTCCGGAACAGGCCCTCATAATAGGGGCGCTGTGGATCGTTGTCGTCGAGCATTTGCAACACGCGGACAAGCCCGCCCATCACCCAGCCGTTGCCGCGGCTCCAGAACAGCTTGCGCCCCTTGGCGTCCCGCTGGTCGAAGAAACGGCTGTCGCGGAAATAGAGGTCTTCGGCCGGGTCGAAGAGATAGTCGGTCGTCGCCTTCCATTCGGCATGGACGAAGCCGGCGTAGCGCGGGTCCGCCGTCGCGCGGCCGATGCGCAGCATCGTCGGCGGCGCCATGAACAGCGCGTCGCACCAGCACCAGCGTTCGGTGCACAGCGAATAGCCGCCGCCGGGTTCGGTGGGCACGAAGGCGAGATCGTTGGTGCGGCGGTTCGTCAGCACATTGTCGAAATAGGCGCGCGCGGGGGCAAGCGCTTCGGCGCCGCCGCCGTTCCGCGCCGCCCATTCCCACGCCTGCGCGATCAACTGGTCGTCGGCGTGGAAGGCGAGCCGGCCAAGCTGCCAATGTTCGGCGCGGCCCAGTTCGACGACCGGATCGCGGTACCGGGCATCGCGTTCGGCGAGCTCGGTGAGCGCAACCCAGAAGGTCGCCTGTTGCCAGTCGCGCAGATTGCGCACGCTCGGCCGCGCCGCGGGCATCCTGTCCCACGCCGCGCGGTGCGCGAGCTGCCAGTCGGCGACGCGGCGCGTCGCGGCGAGGATCTCGGCGGGTTCGGGCATGACGGGCTCGGCCGGGGCCGCCGCCGCGGGGGCGCTGATCATCACGAGCGGGGCAAGCAGGCTCAGCGACATGGCATATCCTTTGCGGGGCCGGGACGGCCGATGGCGTCGACATATCTCTTTCCCTTTCCGCCGCGCCCTGTCAATAAGGTTGTCAGACAACTTTGAGAATCGACGAGAGGAAGAACATGCCGAAGATCGTGTCAGCGCGCGTCATCGTGACGAGCCCGGGGCGCAATTTCGTGACGTTGAAGATTGCATGCGACGACGGCACCACCGGGGTCGGCGACGCGACGCTGAACGGCCGCGAGCTCGCGGTGGCCAGCTATCTGGCCGACCATGTCGTCCCGTGCCTGATCGGGCGCGACGCGCACCGGATCGAGGATATCTGGCAATATCTCTACAAGGGCGCCTATTGGCGGCGCGGCCCGGTGACGATGGCGGCGATCGCCGCGGTCGACATGGCGCTGTGGGACATCAAGGGCAAGGTCGCGGGGCTGCCCCTCTATCAGCTGCTCGGCGGCGCATCGCGCGACGGTTGCATGGTCTATGGCCATGCCAATGGCACGACGATCGCCGAGACGATCGAGGCGGCGCTCGATTACCGGCGGCAGGGCTATAAGGCGATCCGCCTGCAATGCGGCGTGCCGGGCATGGCTTCGACCTATGGCGTCAGCAAGGACCGCTATTTCTACGAGCCTGCCGACAATGATTTGCCGACCGAGAATATCTGGTCGACCGCGAAATATCTCCGCGTCGTTCCCGAACTCTTCGCCGCGGCGCGCGAGGCGTTGGGGTGGGACGTGCATCTGCTCCACGACGTCCACCACCGGCTGACGCCGATCGAGGCGGCGCGGCTCGGCAAGGACCTCGAGCCATATCGTCCCTTCTGGATCGAGGATGCGACCCCCGCCGAGGATCAGGAGGCGTTCCGGCTGATCCGCCAGCATACCACCACGCCGCTGGCGGTCGGCGAGATCTTTTCGTCGGTGTGGGATTGCAAGACGCTGATCGAGAACCGGCTGATCGACTATATCCGCGCTACCGTGCTCCATGCCGGGGGCATTACGCATATGCGCCAGATCGCCTCGCTCGCCGATCTGTACCAGATCCGCACCGGCTGTCACGGCGCGACCGACCTGTCGCCGGTGACGATGGCGGCGGCGCTGCACCTCGGGCTGGCGATTCCCAATTTCGGTATCCAGGAATATATGCGCCACACGGCGGAGACCGACGCGGTGTTTCCGCACGCGTATCGCTTTGCCGACGGCATGCTTCACCCCGGCGATGCGCCGGGGCTGGGGGTCGATATCGACGAGGAGCTGGCCGACAGCTTTCCCTATGCCCGCGCCTATCTGCCGGTGAACCGGCTCGAGGACGGCACGATGTGGAGCTGGTGATGCGCGCGCCGCTGCTTGCCCTGACGCTGTTCGCGGCCGCCGCGGCGGCGCAGGATCACAAGCCGCTTCGCCCCGCGACGGCGGAGGAACGGGCCGCGCGTGCTGCCGTGACTATCGCCGATTATCGCTACGACGATCTTTTGTGGGAAAACGACCGCATCGCGTACCGCATTTACGGCCGCGCGCTGGAGGCGGCAGAACCGCCGTCGTCGTCCGGGATCGACGCGTGGGGCAAGCGGGTGCGCTGGCCCTATATGGACCGCCAGCTACGGACCGGCGACCAGCATGCCGACCATGGCGAAGGGCTTGATTTCTACAATGTCGGCACCGGGCGCGGGGTCGGCGGGCTCGGCATCTGGTACGACAACAAGCTGTGGACCTCGCGCAACTATGTGCGGCCAGAGATCCTGAGCGCCGGGCCCGAGGTTGCCGACTTCAAGGTCGATTACGACCCGTGGCCGGTCGACACGGTGCGAACGGTGCGCGAGACGCGGCGCTTCACCTTGCCGGCGGGGACCAGTTTCACCCGCATGGTCTCGACGATCGGTTCGGATGATGATGCCGAGCTGGTCGTCGGCATCGGCATTTCGAAACGGCCGACAGGCGGCGGGCAGCCGGGTGAGGTGACCAGGGATGCCGCCGCCTCGCGGCTGAGCTGGTGGGGCCCTGCCGATGGCGACAAGGGGCGGATGGCGGCGGCGGTCATCGTCGATCCCGCGGCCTTCGCGGGCTTTGCCGAGGATGCCGACAATATTTTGATCCTCGTCCGGGTCCGGCCGGGGCGACCGTTCGTCTATTATGCCGGCGCGGCGTGGGATCGCGGCGGCGATTTCGCCACGCACGGGTGGTGGCAGGCCTATGTCGACCGCCAGCGCCCCGACTTCCGCCCGCCCCCCGACTTCCGGCCGCCCGGTGCAGGGCCCTAGCCAGCGCCGGGGGGCGATGATAGGGCTTGCGGCATGGCGGTAACCAAGGCGGCGTCGCTGGCGGACGATCTCGTCCAGCGCTTCGAGGAACAGATCGAAACGGGCGATATGCCGCCGGGATCGCGCTTTCCTACCGAAAAGGCGATCACCGAGGCATTCGGGGTCAGCCGCACCGTCGTGCGCGAGGCCTATTCGCGCCTCGCGGCGCGCGGCCTGCTCGTGTCGCGGCGCGGATCGGGCGCCTATGTCGCCGATGGCGCGCATTACCGCGCTTTTCAGGTGACGCCCGACGAAACCGGCAAGATCGAGGATGTGTTGCAGCTCCTGGAAATGCGCATGGGGTTCGAGGCGGAAATGGCCGAGCTCGCGGCGCGGCGGCGAACCGCCGCGAACCTTGCCGAAATCGGCGCCGCGCTCCGGGCGATGGACGAAAGCATCGACGTCGACGGATCGGTTGCCGCCGACACGGCGTTTCATGCGGCGATCGCGCGCGCCACCGGCAATCCCTATTTCATCCGCTTCACCCAGTTTCTCGGCGTACGGCTGGTTCCGTCGCGCCAATTATATCTTCAGGGCAGCGACACCGCGCAGCATCAACGCTATGCCCGGACGATCAACCGCGACCATCGCGCGATCCATGCCGCGATCGAGGCGGGCGATGCCGCCGCGGCGCGGCGTGCCGCACGGCGGCACATCGAAAAATCGATCGCGCGCTACCGCACCTTGCTGGAGGCCGGCGCGCCGCGCGCGCCGGACCCGGACGAAAAATTTTCGGGATGACCCCTGCGAACGATCGCACATAATTCGAAATGCGGCGCTTTTCCGTGCCGATGTAACGTAACGAGGGGGGTAACGAATAGGTGAATCACCTGGCCGCCCAACTTGATTTCGACTCCTGATGCTCTATGCGGGGGCGCGTGCAAGGTGACCCGGACAATTACATCAGTCTCCTTTCGGCCGCGCAAATCGAGACGTTGCGGCATGTTTTTGAGCACAAAAATTCCAAGGAAATCGCGCGATTGATGGGGGTGTCGCCGCATACGGTCGACGAACGGGTGCGAAGATCGTTAAGAAAGCTTAATGTTTCCAACAGGATAGAGGCAGCGCGTATCCTCGCCCGTAACGGTGTCTTCGACCATGTTACTCCTTATCAGCCTTTGACATATCAACTGATCGACCTAGGCGCCTCTCCGCCTGCCGACGATGGCGATGCGGGGCGTAGTGCGACGAGGCGGGTTCTTGATATAGGTTCGCCATTTCCTACCGCGTCCCAGCCGTCCAACCGGCACGGGTTGATGGAAAGGATAATCTGGCCGATCCTGATCGCCTTCGCGACCATTTTGGCCTTTTCCGCCCTCTATTCGATCCTTGTCGGACTAGGTCGTGTCATGACCTGATGTTCGAACGGAATGCTGCGGGGGGGACCGGTGGCATTCTCCTATTCAAGGGACCACCATATGCTGAACGAACGCGTTTCCGCAGCGAAAAAGATCGCTAGCGAGCTGCACCAGGCCGAAGACGCCATTGACGAGGCGATGATCCGCATCGCCCAGCTTGCGGCGACATTGCCGACCGCGCGCCGCGAAACCAACATGTCGGCGATCGTCGGCCAGGAGGCGATGTCGAAAGTCGCGCACGCTCTGGCCGCCGCCGGCGAAGTTCGCCAGCTCCTCACCGACGCGCATCTGGCGCTGACCGTGACGCAAAAGGAAGTCGGGCTCGGCACGCGGATGTTCGGTGCCGGCGTCAAGCCGCCCGCCGCATCGCTCGACCAAGGCAGCAACGATCAGCTCGCAGCCCAGGCTGCCGCTCAGTCGCTCGCCAAGGCGTCGTAAGCCGACAGGAAAGGTCGACGAGCCACATGTTGTGGACCGTGGCGTTATATTATGGCGTGTTGCTCATCACGGTGACCGTCGCGCTGCTGCGCGGCGGGCCGCCGGAACGGTGGGCAGCGTACACCGCCCTGATCGCCTCGGTCTCCACAACGGTATTGGCACCCAATCCGGAATGGACCGACATTGAAATCAATATCTTCGTCGTAGACATCGCAGTACTGGCGAGTTTCTGGTCTATTTCCCTGAAAACAAAGCGTTTCTGGCCATACTGGATCACCGGATGGCAGTTGATCGCGATTTTCGGGCATATCCAGAAAATGATGTTTTCGGAGATATTGGCAGGGCCCTATGCGCTGCTTTCGATGTATATTTCCTACCCGATCCTCTTCGTAATTCTTTACGCGTCGGGTTCGGTCAGACGGAGGGGTGAAGTTGGGGCGTAACTTATGGAACGCCCCGGGGGGTCCCGTTACATGCAGCAATTTTCGAACGAAGAAATTGCCGAACTCAAGTCGCGTATCGATCAAATCCACGACCTGCTGACGACCCGGGGGGGCGATGAGCAGGCGGTCATGGCGATCCCCGTTTCGCTGACGCGAAGCGAGGCGCCGAAAGCGGTGCTGGTCGACCAGGTGGCGTTCAACATTCAGATGCGGCGGCTGCGCAAAAGCCATTTCGGTGGCGCCCAGCTGTCGGGTCCGGTGTGGGACATGATGCTCGACCTGATGCTGGCCGATACCAACGGACGCGAACTGAGCGCGAGCGATCTTGCGGCGGGGGCGGGGGTGCCACTGTCGTCGGGCCTGCGTATGATCGCCTCGCTCGAGGCGCAGGGGCTGGTCCGGCGTTTCATCGACCAGCACGACCGTCGCCGTTCGCTCGTCGAACTGACCGAAAAGGGCAGCGAGCGGATGGAAAGCTATTTCGAAAAGATCGGCAGCGCCTGGGAGAGCCGCCAGATTGCTGCCTGACGGCCTTGATGTGGGACGGCGTGGGGCCGCCCGGCTACCTATTCGGTCATTTCCACCATCATCGCATTAACCTTCGCCATTGCGTCGCGCTTGATCTGGCAGATGCGGGCAGCGCTGACGTCGAGGGTCAGGCCGATCTCCTGCAAATTCAGTTCCTCGAAGAAATAGAGCTGGAGCACCATTTGCTCGCGCTCCGACAGCCGGTCGATGCACTGGCGCAGCGCATCCAGCACATCCTCTTCCTCATATAATGTTTCGGCGCCCGGCCGGTCGTCGGCGATCAGGAAGCTGCCGCTTTCGGTCAGCTCGTCGAGCGAGGTCGAGCGGCCTTGCATCGCGCTGCGTTCGAGCGCGAAATATTCTTCGGCCGACATGTCGAACGCCTCGGCCATCTCGGCGGCCGTCGGCGCGCGCATCAGATGCTGTTCGAGCGTCGCGCGGACCGTCTTCAACCGCTTGTTCGCCACCATCGCCGAGCGGCCGACGTCGGCTTCGCGGCGGAGCTGGTCGATCATCGCGCCGCGAATGCGGGTCGAGGCATAGGTGGCAAAGGCGAAGCCGCGTTCCTCATAGTGGCGACTCGCCTCGATGAGCGCGATCAGTCCCGTCTGGATGAGGTCGTCGAGTTCGCTCGTCCGCGACACCCGCGAGAACACCTGCCAGGCGATCTTGCGCACCAGCGGCGCATATTCGTCGACCAGCCGTTCGACGCTGTCGGGATAGCCGCGCGGGCGCAGCGTCCCGCCGGCGGCGGCGGCATATTCCCTCGGGCCGGTGGCGCCGGCGAACTGCCCCGCGGGCTCAATTCTCATGATATTCGTCCTTGGTCTGGGCGTCTTCGGCGGCGCCGAGGCGCGGAACTTCCGCGCCGATGGTGGCGACGATTTCGGTCTGCTTGTTCGCCGGGATCTCGAGGTAGGAAATGACGGCGACGTCGGGGAAGGTCGCGCGGACCAGCCGCGACAGCGCCGGGCGGCAGATCGGCGAGGCGACCAGCGCGAAGCTGCGCGTCGACAGCAGCAGCGGTTCGACCGCCTGCCCGATCTGCTCGACGATCTTCATCGCCATGCCATGCTCGAACGGCCATTCGGCGCCGGGATTGGCGCGCACCGCCTGATTGAGCAGCACCTCGATCTCGGGGCTGAAGGTGACGACGGGGAGCGGCATGCGGCTCGGCACGATCGTCTGGACGATCAGCGCGCCGATGCGCTGACGCACCGCCTCGATCAGGTCGCCGTCGCCGAGCTGCTGTGCCGCCAGTGCGACCATCGCCTCGGCGATCTTGCGGAAATCGCGCAAGGGCACGCGCTCGATCAGCAGCGCCTTGCACAGCGCCGCGACGCGCGGCAGCGCATAGCCCTGCGGGCTCAGATTCTGCGCGAGCTGCGGATAGTGGAGCTTCAGATTGTCGATCAGCGCCTGCGCGTCGTCGATGCCGAACAGTTCGGCCGCCGAGGCGATGATGCTGTTGTTGAGGTGCGTCGCGACCACCGTGGCGGGATCGACGACGGTATAGCCCGCCGCGATCGCGTCATTCTGTGCCGCCTTCGGGATCCACAGCGCGTCGAGCCCGAAAGTCGGGTCCTTGCACGGGCGGCCGGTCACCTTGGCGACCAGATCGCCCGAATCGAGGGCGAGCATCTCGTTCGGGAAAACCTCGTCCTCGCCGACGATCACCCCGGCGACCGAGATGCGATAGACGTTGCCGGGCAGCGACAGGTCGTCGCTGACCTTGACCGGCGGGACGACGAAACCGAGTTCCTTCGACAGCTGGCGGCGGATGCCGGTGGCCCGCGTCATCAGCGGCGCGCCCTTGCGGTCGTCGACCAGCGCGACGAGCGCATAGCCGATTTCGAGCTGGCAGGCGCTGGCGTCGCTGACGTCGGCCCAGTCGATATGATGCGGGTCGGCAGCGGGCGCCGCGGGTTCGGGCGCCGCGGCCTGATCGGCGGCGGCACGCCGCAATTGCCAGCCGATGACGCCGGCGATCGCGCTGGCGGGCAGGATCAGCATCTGCGGCATCGCCGGGACCATGCCGAGGATGAACAATATGCCGCTGACCGCCATCCAGATCGTCGGCGACGCGAACTGGCTGCCGATCTGGCCCGAAAGGTCGAGCGGCGAATTGACGCGGGTGACGATCGCGGCGGCGGCGATCGAGAGCAGCAGCGCCGGGATCTGCGCGACGAGCGCGTCGCCGATCGCCAGCGTGACATAGGTGCTGCCGGCTTCGGAGAAGCTGAGGCCATGGCTGAAGATGCCGAGGATCAGGCCGCCGACGATGTTGACGAACAGGATCAGCAGGCCGGCGACCGCGTCGCCCTTCACGAATTTCGAGGCACCGTCCATCGAGCCATAGAAATCGGCTTCGGTCGCGACTTCCTGACGCCGCGCTTTCGCTTCGTCGGGGGTGAGCAGGCCGGCGTTCAAATCGGCGTCGATCGCCATCTGCTTGCCGGGCAAGGCGTCGAGGGTGAAGCGCGCCGACACTTCGGAGACGCGTCCGGCGCCCTTGGTGATGACGACGAGGTTGATGATCATCAACACGACGAAGACGAACAGGCCGACGACATAGTCGCCGCCGATCAGCACCTGGCCGAACGCCTCGATGACATGGCCCGCCGATGCGGTGCCTTCGTGCCCGTGGACGAGCACGACGCGCGTCGAGGCGACGTTGAGCGCGAGGCGGAACAGGGTCGCGAGCAGCAGGACGGTCGGGAAGGCCGAGAAATCGAGCGGTTTCGACGCCTGCAGCGCGACCATCAGGATCAGCAGGCTGATCATGATGTTGGCAACGAAGCTGATGTCGAGGATCAGCGGCGAAACCGGGATCACCATCAGCGCGACGAGGATCAGCATCCCCGCCGGCAGCGCGGCGGCGCCGGCGAAGCGGCCGGCGTTGCGCAGGTTCAGGCCCGGCGTCATGCCGTGCCTCCGAGCGACGCGAGCCGCTGATAGGCCTGGGCGGCGAAGCCCATCGAGAGTTTCTTGGGCATCGGCTGGATATCCATCATCGGGAGCGGCGGCCGCCCGGCGGGGGCGCCGCTGCTGCTTGCCATCTGCATGCGCCATCCGGGTGCGAGGCCGGAACCGCCGCCGGGCAGCATCGCCGGCGCGCTGCCGTCTTCGAGCTTGAGGCGGAAGCGTTCGCGAATTTCGCCGAGGCTGCGCATGCTGCCGTCGGAGGCGTAGAAGATCGAGCGGTTGGCGGCGGCCGCGTCGGGCATCATCGTGGCGCCCGGCAGGTCAGGGTTGGACTCCCAAGCCGCGAGGAATTTGGCGGCGCCGCCGCTACCGAGAAAGTGAGCGAGATAGAGGTCGACCGGTTCGGCGTCGCGGCCGATGCGGCTTTCCAGATAGTCGCGGTTGTCCGAGGTCAGCTCGGCGGCCATGCTCGACGCCGCGGCGGGATCGTCGCGTAGGTCGAAGATCTGCTGGCGCAGCGCGGGGTCGGTCACCGACAAGCGCCCCGACGCGTCGCGTCCGATCGCGTTCGCCGCCCAGCCGAGGCCGTGCTCGGCGCCATGGCGCTGCAGGGTGGCGAGCCAGGTCTGTTTGGTGAACTGGTACAGCCCGCGCGCCGACGAGGTCGGGGCCTTGGCGGTCGGATTGAAGCCGCTTTCGACGCGCGCGACGTCGAACAGATAGTCGAAGTCGATCCCCGTCCGCGCCGATGCGTTCTGCACCGCGTCGATGACGGGTGCGGCGATGCGCGGGCTTTGAGGGGTATTGATCGCATTCATGGCTTTGGTTCCGCTGGTTCGGCAGACCAAAAGCAATCATCGTGCCATTTCGGGAAAATGGCCTCGGAAGCAAGTTTTATCAGTAGGTTAGGGCAGGTCCCCGGGTCGCGCCGCCGCGTAGCTGATGGGTGTTGTCAATCCTCTGACGCGTCCAGTTCTTCAGGATGTTGACCCGGATCGCGGCGGCTTCAAGCTGGCCTAGCACCGCCTCGATCAGCGCCCGCGCGCGGCCTTCGCTGCCTTCGGCGACGCGCGCGCCGCGAAACAGGATCACCGACGTGGCGAGCGCCTCGGTCGCGGCGATGATGGCGCCCGCGTCCTGCCCGTCCAGCGCACCGACCAGCGCGTCGAGCCGCGCCTGCACCTCGTCCATCTCGGCCAGCATCAGGCGCCGCTGCCTTTCTGGAACGCCAGCATCGCTTTGGCGGTGGCGGCCGCATCGGGGGCATAGCTGCCGCCGGCGATGGCGGTGCGGAGCGCCGCGACGCGCGACACGTCGACCGACGGTCCCTGTGCGGCGAGTTCGCCGGCCATCGTGATCAGCCGGGCGACGGGCAGGGCGTCCTGCGCCGCCACGCGGACCGGCGGCCGTGCCGCGGCAACGCTTTCGCTTGCGATCCTGCGCGTGGCGCCGGTGCGGACAAGGCCGCCGACGGCTTGCACCCCGATCTTGCTGTCACCCGACATCTTCGCCTCCTTGGCCGTCCGTCAGAAAAGTGACGGCGCCGTATCGAAGGCTTTAACGGACGGTGACGGGGAGGATTAAGGGGTGGTGCCGGAAAAATGACACGGACGCGATTATCGGCGCATTACGGCCGAAACGCGACTTTCAATCCTTCGTCACCCCGGACTTGATCCGGGGTCCATGACTTCAGCGCCGCAATGGATCCCGGATCAAGTCCGGGATGACGAAGGTGGCTTAAGCAGCGTCCCCTCACCACCCCAAGGCCGCCACCGGCCACAAATTCCCAATGCCAACGACGAAAACCCGGCGGCGTCGGAAAATCGACAGCCGCCGGGCCGATGCGACCAGCAGGGGGTGAAATTCTAGTCGGCGAGGCGGGCCCGGCCGGGGCCGGTGACGGTGGCGCTGAGTGTGCTCTTGGCGTCGCCGCCCCTGAGGGCGATCGTTTCGCCGACGCGGCCGTCTTCGGACGCGGTTGCGGCGTAGCTGATCGAAAAGCTTTCGGTGTCGATCGTCACGCGGACATTGTCGCCGCGGCGGATCACCGGTGCGGCGGCCGCCGGGCGGGCGTAGCTCGCCTGCGTCGGGGTGACGCCGGCGGGACCGGTCATCGGGACGCGGAGGCGCCAGCCGAGCGAAGGGCAGCGGACCGCGAGCGTCTGGGCGTCGATCGCGGTGACCGATGCCTGTTCGGGGCAGCGCGCCAGCTTGATGCGGCGGTCGATCGGGGTCGCCGAGCGGCCCATCGCATTCGCCACCATCGCGGTGAGTACGTCGATCGTCTGCCAGTCCTCGCTGGCTTGCTGGGCATGGGCGACGGGTGCGGCGGCCATGCAGGCGGCGATGCCGGCAACGCGCCAGGTGCTTGTCTTGCGAACCATGATCCATCTCCTTCAGGTCCAAAATGGTCGCGGATATGAAAGCAGGAAACGTGCCAGTCGTGCTTTGCTGCGGCTTTGCGTGGCGCCGCGGCGGGCGCCGTCAAACTTTTGACTGACGCCGGAATGGCCGTCGCCGGAGTGCCGTGGCTCTCATTCAAATATATGAAAAATATGGAAAAATATCTTTTGGCACGGTGATTGCATCGTTCCTTCCGTTTTTCCGCGCACCCGCGCCGGCGACCGCCGACCAAGGGCTCCGCGGCAAAAGAAGGAATGGTACGATGGCATCCGAAAAGCTTTTTGGCCTGCACGCGACGGCGCTCCAGCTCCGCAGCCAGCGCATGATGCTGCTCGCGTCGAACATCGCCAATGCCGCGACGCCCAATTACAAGGCGCGCGACCTTGATTTCTCGAAAGCGCTCGACCTTGCGCAGCAGGGCGGTTCGGCCGCCGACGCGATGCAGGGTGCGATTGCCTATCGCGTCCCGGTCCAGTCCTCGCTCGACGGCAACACCGTCGAGATGGCGACCGAGCAGACGGCGTTTGCCGAAAATGCGCTCGCCTACCGGTCGAGCCTCGCTTTCCTCTCGGGCCGCGTCAACACGCTGACCCGCGCGATCAAGGGCGAATGACGATGAACAATTTCTCGGTCTTCGACATCAGCGGCCGCGCGATGTCGGCGCAGCTCGTCCGCCTCAACACGACCGCCTCGAACCTCGCCAATGCGGGGACCGTCGCGGGGAGCGAGGCGGGCGCCTTTCGTTCGATGAAGCCGGTGTTCCGCACCGTGATGGACGATCATGGCCGCGCAACGGTGCAGGTCGACCAGGTCACCGTCGGCAAGATGGCGCCGTCGAAACGGCACGACCCCAGCAACCCCTTGGCCGACAAGGACGGCAACGTCTGGGAAGCCGCGGTCGATAGCGCCGCCGAGCTGGTCGAGATGGTCGAGACCGCTCGCCAGTATCAGAACAATGTCCAGGTCCTCGAAACCGCGAAGGGCCTGATCAACGAAACCTTGAGGATGGGACAGTAAGATGGCCGTGAACAGCGTCACCAACAACAGCAATGTCGTGCTCCAGCCGAAGGGCAGCGGGCAGCAGATGGGGCAGAGCGATTTCCTGCGCCTGATGACCGCGCAGCTCAGCCAGCAGGACCCGTTCAACCCGGTCGATAACCAGGCGATGGTCGCGCAGATGGCGCAATTTTCGAGCCTCGCCGGGATTACCGAGACGAACACGACGCTCCAGCAGATCTCCGACCAGCTCAAGGCGCAGACCGCGCTGCTGCAGGACATCAAGGCCGCCACCCCGGCGCCCGCGACCGACACCACCGCCGACACCAACAGCACGCAGTAAGGAAAAGCTCATGTCGTTCTACACCTCGCTTTCGGGCCTCAAGGGCGCCCAGACCGAAATGTCGGTCGTCTCGAACAATATCGCCAACGCCGGCTCGATCGGCTTCAAGCGTAGCAAGGCCGAGTTCGGCGACATCTTCGCCGCTTCGCCGAACCAGTCGACGAAGACGGTGGCCGGGCAGGGCACGCGCCTCAGCGGCATCACCCAGCAGTTCACGCAAGGGTCGTATGAATCGAGCGAAAAGACGTTCGACATGGCGGTCATCGGCGATGGCATGTTCGTCGTGAAGGGCGAAGCGCCGCGCAACCAAGTCACCTATACCCGCAACGGCTCCTTCTCGCCGCTCGAGGACGGCCGGGTCGTCGATTCGACCGGCGCGACGCTGCAACTGCTGCCGGTCGACGCCGACGGCAACGTCACCAGCCGCGACCTTGCCTCGACGCAGGATTTCGTCGTGCCGCAGCACGCGCCGGGCAACCCCGACGCGGCGCTCGTCAACATCTCGATCGGCCTCGACGGCCTCGCCACGGCGACCTTCGCCGACGGTTCGGACCAGACGCTCGGCAAGATCGCGATGGCGACCTTCCCCGCGATGGAAGGGCTGCGCCCGATCGGCGATTCGCACTGGCAGTCGACCGGCGACAGCGGCCCGCCGACGATCGACGCCGCGACGAACGGTCCGATGGGCTCGATCCAGTCGGGCGCGCTCGAACGCTCGAACGTCGATATCACCGAGGAACTGGTGATGCTGATCGCCGCGCAGCGCAATTTCCAGGCGAATGCCAAGGCGATCGAGGGCGCGTCCGCGCTGACCCAGACGATCATCGGCCTCCGCTGATCCGCCGCTGACCGCCGCCTGCCGAAAGGACCATCATGGACCGCGTCATCTATACCAGCCTCACCGCGATGCGGGGCAGCATGGCCCGGCAGACGGCGACCGCGAACAATCTCGCCAACGCGCAGACGCCGGGCTTTCGCGCCGACATGGCCGAATCGCAGGCGCTGTGGCTGAACGGCAATGGCGGCCGGGCGATGTCGTCCGAGGAAGTGATCGGCGCCGACATGCGCGCCGGCACGATCGCCGCCACCGGGCGCGACCTCGACATCGCGATGCAGGGCGATGCGATGCTCGTCGTGCAGGCGCCCGATGGCGAAGAGGCCTATACGCGGCGCGGCGACCTGATGGTCGCGCCGAGCGGGCTGCTCTCGACCGGCGACGGCCATCCGGTGCAGGGAACGCAGGGCCCGGTCACCATCCCGCCCGCCGATTCGGTGACGATCGACGACGAAGGCCGGGTCTTTGTCGTCCCCGCCGGCGGCGATCCCCAAAATCCGCAGCAGGTCGACCGGCTGCGGCTCGCGACCCCGACGGGATCGGAGATCGTCAAGGGGCTCGACAATCTGTTCCGCGTCAAGGGCGGCGGCATCTTGCCCGACGATCCCGAGGCGCGGGTTATCACCCGCTCGATCGAAGGCTCGAACGTCACCGCGACGGTCGCCCTCGTCGACATGATCGAGGCCAGCAAGGCCTGGGATTCGCAACTCAAGCTGATCGACGACGCGCGCGAAATGGACAGCGCGACGGCGAATCTGATGCAGCTACCCCGTTAAGGAGAAAGATAATGAGCTTCGGTGCCTTGCACGTCGCGCGGACCGGTCTGGATGCCCAGGGCTTTCGGATGCAGGTGATCGCGAACAACCTCGCCAACGTCAACACGACGGGTTTCAAGCGCGACCGCGCCAATTTCGAAACCCTGAGCTATCAGATGATGACCCAGCCGGGCGCGCCGTCGTCGGCGGAGAACCGCTATGCGATCGGGCTCAACCTCGGCACCGGCGTCTCGCTCGCGGGCACCGCGCGCATCGACACGCAGGGCAGCTTTGCGACCACCGGCAACGGGCTCGACGTCGCGATCGACGGCGCCGGCTTCTTTCAGGTGCTGATGCCCGACGGGCGCACCGGCTATACCCGCGCCGGCAATTTCACCACCTCGCCCGAAGGGACGATCGTCACCTCGGACGGCAAGCCCGTCCAGCCGGCGATCCAGATCCCCGACGGCGCGACCGGCATCACGATCGGCGCCGACGGCACCGTCTCGGCGCAGCTTCAGGGCGATGCCGAAACGACCGAACTCGGCAAGATCGAGATCGCGCGCTTCGCCAACCCCGCGGGGCTGCAGGCGATCGGCGACAATATGCTGATCGAGACCGCCGCTTCGGGGGCGCCGCAGGTCGGTGCCGCGGGCGAAGAAGGCCGCGGCACGCTGCGCGGCGGCATGCTCGAGGGATCGAACGTCAATGTCGTCGAGGAACTCGTCGACATGATCGAGACGCAGCGCGCCTATGAGGTCAATTCGAAGATGATCCAGGCCACCGACGAGATGATGAAAAATGCGACGCAGACTCTCTAAGGGCCTGCTGACCCTGCTCGCGCTGGCGCCGGTGACGGGCCACGCGAAGGACAAGGTCGCGCCCGACGCCTTTTCGGTCACCATGCCCGCGCCGCCGCCGGCGCCGCCGGCGAACGGTTCGATCTTTCAGGGTGCCTATGTACCGCTCACCTCGGGCGGACGCGCGGGGCAGGTCGGCGACATCATCACCATCCAGCTCGTCGAGCGCACCGCCGCGACGAAGAGCAACGCCGCGGGGACGCAGCGCGACGGCAATATCGGCCTGACGCCGCCGTCGACCGGCCCGCTGTCGCTGTTCAACCCGAGCGACGTCGCGATGGGCGGCGGTCAGCAGTTCAAGGGCAAGGGCGACGCATCGCAGTCGAACGCGCTGTCGGGCGAAGTCAGCGTGACCGTCGCCGCCGTCTATCCGAACGGCACGATGCTGGTGAAGGGCGAGAAATTGCTCACCCTCAACCGCGGCGACGAGCGGGTGCAGATTGCCGGCATCGTCCGCGCGATCGACATCAGCCCCGACAACCGCATCCTGTCGACCCGCGTCGCCAATGCGAACATCCGTTACGTCGGCAAGGGCGAGATCGCCCGCGCCAGCCAGCAGGGCTGGCTGCAGCGCTTCTTCTCGATCATCAGCCCCTTCTAAGGAATATCGAAGTGACCCAGCGTCCCGCCCTCATCGCCTTCCTGATGCTGCTCCTCGCCAGCTTTGCCTTCGCCGCACCGGCGTCGGCGCAGCGGATCAAGGATATGGGCCAGTTCCAGGGCCTGCGCGCCAACCAGCTCACCGGCTACGGCATCGTCGTCGGGCTTGCGGGGACGGGCGACGACAGCCTCGACTATTCGACGCTCGGCATGAAGGGCGCGATCTCGCGCTTCGGGCTGACCTTGCCGCCGGGGCTCAACCCGGCGCTCAAGAATGCCGCGGCGGTGATGGTCACCGCCGAACTGCCGCCCTTCGCCAAGCCCGGCCAGCGTCTTGACGTCACCGTCTCGGCGATCGGCAAGGCCAAGAGCCTGCGCGGCGGCACGCTCGTGCTCGCGCCGCTCTATGGCGCCGACGGCCAGATCTATGCGATGGTGCAGGGCAACCTCGTCATCGGCGGGCTCGGCGTCGATGCCGCCGACGGGTCGAAGCTGACGGTCAATGTCCCGTCGAGCGGCCGCATCGCAAATGGCGCGACGGTCGAGCGCGCGGTCGACACCGGCTTTGCGACCGGCGACTGGCTGACCTTCAACCTCCACCAGTTCGACGCCACCAATGCGAAGCGCGTCGCCGACGCGATCAACGCGGCGATCCCGGGCAGCGCGTCGATGATCGACGGCGCCAGCATCGCGATCCGCGCCGCCGGCAACGGCGACGACCGCATGCGGCTGATGTCGCAGATCGAGAATTTGGGCGTCGAGCGCGCCGATCCGCCTGCCAAGGTGATCGTCAACGCGCGCACCGGCACGGTCGTGATCAACGGCGCAGTGCGCGTCGGCACCGCTGCGGTAACGCAGGGCAAGATGACCGTGTCGATCAAGGAATCGCCGATGGTCGTCCAGCCGGCGCCGTTCAGCCGCGGCCAGACCGCGGTCGAAGAATCGAGCGACATCACGGTGAATGAAGAAGCCCGTCCGGTGTATCTGATGAAACCGTCGGCGTCGCTTGCCGAACTGGTCGATGCGATCAACCGGCTCGGTGTCGCACCCGGCGACCTTGTCGCCATCCTCGAGGCGCTGAGCCAGGCTGGCGCGCTCACTGCAGAACTGGTGATCATATGACGACGCCCATTTCTTCGGTTCGTGCCACCCCGGCCCCTGCGGCCGCGGGAGGCGGCGGCGACGGCGGCCTGCGCAAGGCGGCCGAGGCCTTCGAAGCGGTCATCCTGCGCCAGCTCCTCGCGTCGATGCGCCAAGCGAAGCTCGGCGACGATATCTTCGGGTCGAGCGCCACCGACAATTTCCGCGAGATGGCCGACGCCAAGACCGCCGACAGCATCGCCGCGATGCGCCAGTTCGGTATCGCCGACATGGTCGAGGCGCAGTTCCGCGGCCGCGCCGCGAGCCAGGCCGGAGTGGTGCAATGAGCGACCTTCTGGGCATCGGCGCGAGCGGGCTGCGCGCCTATTCGCGCGCGCTTGCGACGGTCGGCGACAATATCGCCAATGCGCAGACGCCGGGCTATGCGCGGCGGACGCTCCAGCTCGGCGAGGCGCTGGGGGCGGGCGATACGCCGTTCGTGCGCGCCAATGTCAGCCCCGGCGGCGTTACCATCAAGGGACTCAGCCGCTCGGTCGATGCCTGGCTGAATGCCGACGCCCGGATATCTTCGGGCGATGCCGAGCGCGCCGGGACCAAGCTTGCCTGGCTGGACCGCGTCGAAACCGCGCTCAGCGACGAGACGAACGGTATCAAGACGGGGCTGACGAAGGTCTTCACGACCGCCGACGAGCTGACCGCCGATCCGTCGAACCGGACGCTGCGCAGCCAGTTCCTGCAGGCGGTCGACGATGTCGCGTCGGGCTTTCGCACCGCCGCAGGGCAGCTTTCGGACATGGCGGACGGGATTTCGGACGCCGCGACCAGCGCGGTCGACCAGTTCAACGCCGACCTGAATGCGCTCGAACAGATCAATGTCGGGCTGCGCAAGGCGCGGCCCGGTTCGACGGGCGAAGCGACGTTGCTCGACGAGCGCGACCGGCTGATCGACCAGCTTTCGGCGCAGGGCGGGGTGACCGCCAGCTTCGACGATCGCGGCGCGGCGACGCTGCGCGCGACGGCGAGCGGCGATATCCTCGTCGGCGGGGGCGTGGTGACGCCGGTCACTGCAACCACTGCCGCCGACGGCCGCGTCTCCTTCTCGCTTGCCGGCGGCGCCCCCTTCACCACCGCGACCGGGTCGCTCGCCGGCCTTGCCGAAGCATCGAACCATGTCGCCGACCAGCGCGCGGCGCTCGACACGATGGCGAGCGATTTCGCCGGCCAGCTCAACGCTGCGCATCAGGCCGGAACCGACGCCGATGGCAATCCCGGCGCCGCGCTGTTCACCGGGACGGGCAGCGCCGCCACGCTGACCGCCGTGCCCTTGACCGCCGATCAGGTCGCCGCCGCCGACGCGAGCGGTGCCAATGGCAATATGCTGGCGTTCGGCGCGATGCGCGGGGCGAACGACCCCGAATCGAAATGGGCGGGGCATATGGCGTCGCAGTCGCAGGCGACCGCTTCGGCGCGCGCGCAGGATGCCGCCGCGACGACGCGCGCCGATGCCGCTGCGGCGGCGCGCGGCACGGTCAGCGAAGTCGATCTCGATCGCGAGGCGGCCGACCTCATGCGTTTCCAGCAGGCCTATTCGGCGGCGGCGCGCACGATCCAGGTCGCCCGCGAGACGATGCAAGCGCTGCTGAGCGCGATCTAGGAAGGGTCAGTTTCATGATCAACGCCGTGGGCAATCGCATGACGCGCGAAATCGCGCGCCAGCGCAGCGTCGCTGACCAGATCGAGCGGACGCAGACGCAAATCTCCACCCAGAAAAAGCTGCTCCGGGCGTCGGACGATGTCGTCGCGTCGCGGCGGATCGCGACGATCGGCACCGCGCAGGCGAGCACCACCACCTGGGCGCGCAACGTCAAGGCGGCCGAGGCGCAGGTCGCGCAGGCCGACACTGCGCTGGGGACGGCCGGCAACCTCCTGTCGCGCGCCCGCGAACTGACGCTGTCGGCGGCGAGCGCATCGATGAACCCCGCCGACCGCGCGAGCGTCGCCGCCGAACTGACGGCGATCGCCGAAGAACTCGACAGTCTCGCCGCGACGCGCGACGTCAATGGCGAGCCGCTGTTCGCGGCCGGCGACGCCCGGACGATGCGCTTCGATTCGGACACCAGCTTTGCCCCGGTGCCGTCGGCGGCGAGCGCCTTTGTCGTGGGCGGCAACCCGATTTCGACCGCGCTTCGCGACGCGGCAGCGGCGGTCGGCAGCGGCGACAGCGCCGCGATCGGCGCCTCGCTCGAAACGCTTGGCGCGGGCATCGCGCATGTCGCCGACCAGCGCGCGACGCTGGGGCTGGCGGCCGGGCGCCTCGAACGCATCGGCGACAGCCTCGCGAGCCGCAGCATCTCGCTCTCCGACGAGCGCTCGTCGCTCGAGGATACCGACCTGTCGGTGGCGATCGCGCAGCTCAACGCCCAGAATATGACGCTCGAGGCGGCGCAGGCGGCCTTCGCGCGCATCAACCGGCAGACGCTGTTCGATATTTTGAGCTGACGCGCTCAAAGTTTCGCCGCTGCTGCCGTTAATCATCAAGACGTCCCGTTTTGCGGGGGGCCCGGCCCCCCGACTGGAGTAGGTTTGCATGTTCCCCGTTGTCGGCATCATCGTCTTGATCCTGCTGGTGTTCGGGGGCTTCGCGCTGACCGGCGGCAACCTCGAACCCGTGCTCCACGCGCTGCCGCACGAAATGCTGATCATCGGCGGCGCCGCCATCGGATCGCTGATCATCGGCAATTCGGGCAAGGAGCTGAAGGCGCTCGGCGGCGGGCTGGGGAAGGTGTTCAAGGGGCCGACCTATCAAAAGGCCGACTATCTCGACTGCATCCTGCTCGTCTCGACGCTGATGAAGATGATGCGCACCGAGGGCCCGGTCGCGGTCGAACCGCATATCGAGGACCCGGCGAACTCGCCACTGTTCCAGCAATATCCGAAACTTTTGAAGGACGAGACGCTCGTCCACCTGATCTGCGACACGCTGCGGCTTGTCGTCGTGTCGTCGGGAACGCTCGACCCGCATGCGGTCGAGGAGGTGATGGACAATGCGGTGAAGAGCCACCACCATCACGCGATCAAGCCCGCCGACGGATTGCAGAGCCTCGCCGACGCGCTCCCCGCGCTCGGTATCGTCGCGGCGGTGCTCGGCGTCGTGAAAACGATGGGATCGATCGACAAGCCGCCCGAAATCCTCGGCGCGATGATCGGTTCGGCGCTGGTCGGAACCTTCCTCGGCGTGCTGCTCGCCTATGGCCTCGTCGGTCCGTTCGCGACGCGGGCGCGCACGGTGATCGAAAGCGACGCCGCCATTTATCACACGGTGAAGCAGCTCATCATCGCCTCGCTGCACGGCCACCCGCAGCCGCTGGTGATCGAGGCGGCGCGCTCGGGCGTCGATCATTCGAACCAGCCGAGCTTTGCGGAAGTCTTTGACGGCATGCGGGGCCGCTGATGGCCGCGCGTCCGAACACTCCGGTTCGCCCGATCATCGTCAAGAAGGTGATCGAGGCCGGCCACGCCGCGCATCATGGCGGGGCGTGGAAGGTCGCCTATGCCGACTTCGTTACCGCGATGATGGCCTTCTTCCTCCTGATGTGGCTGCTCGGGGCGACGACCGAGAAGCAGCGCAAGGCGCTTGCCGACTATTTCGCGCCGACGATCGTCAAGACCAAACAGGAAAGCGCCGGGTCGAACGGCATGTTCGGCGGCGATTCGATCGTTTCGGCCGACGACTATCCGCACGCTGCCGGCCAGACCGGAACGCGCTCGATCACCATCCCCAAGGACGCCGTCGGCGGACCCAAGGAAGCGTCGGGCCGCGAAAGCGAGCGGATGAAGTTCCAGCAGGTCGCAAAGTCGCTGGTTGATCGCGTCCAGAAGAAAGGCGACCTGAAACGCCTCGCGCGCAACCTGCGCTTTACCGAGACGACCGAGGGGCTGCGGATCGACGTGGTCGACGATGCCGACTTCTCGATGTTCGTCATGGGCACCAGCCAGCTCACCCCCGACGGCGCGCGGCTGTTCCGCGAGATTGCGGAGCCGATCGCGCAGGTTCCGAACCGGCTGATGATCCGCGGCCACACCGACGCGGCGCCCTGGTCGGCGAAATCGGGTACGAACAACTGGCGCCTGTCGGTCGACCGCGCCGAGGTGACGCGCCACTTCCTCGAGTTTCGCGGCATCGGCACCGAGCGCTTCTCGCGCATCGAAGGGGTCGCCGATCGCGAGCCCTATCTGCCCTCCGACCGATTCGATCCGCGCAACCGCCGCATCTCGATCACGCTCGGCTGGGGCGGTGCCTCCAACAATTAGTGCCAATCTGGCAGCATCTGGAATCCTTGCCGACGCAATCGCGTGGGCATTGCTGCCAACTTGGCAATAATCCTTTGTTTTGAAGGGGTTAGGTTAAGATGGATAATCTTTTGTTTACCATTTTCCTCAATCTCTGAATCCATCGAAGGCGCCGATTTGGGGGGCGCGGTGGAGACGATGATGACCGTGGGGCATAATGAAGGCGGCCAGGCCGCGCTGGAAACGCTGATCATCGGGACCAGCCCTGCGACGCAGCGGCTGCGCGAAATGATCCGCCGCGTGGCACGGTCGAACGCATCGGTCATGCTCTGCGGCCCGTCGGGTTCGGGCAAGGAACTCGTTGCCCGCGCGATCCATGACGAAGGCGTCCGTTCGGGCAAGCCCTTTGCCGCGATCAACTGCGGCGCCATTCCCGGCGAACTTATCGAATCCGAACTGTTCGGCCATGAAAAGGGCAGCTTCACCGGCGCCACCGCGCGTCGCCTCGGTCATTTCGAGGCGAGCGAGGGCGGCACCGTCTTTCTCGACGAAATCGGCGACATGCGTTTCGACATGCAGGTCAAGCTGCTCCGCGTGCTCGAAGACCGGACGATCGTCCGCGTCGGCAGCAGCGACGTCCGCCATGTCGACGTCCGTGTCATTTCGGCAACGCATCAGGATCTCGATGCCGCGATCGCCGAAGGCAAGTTCCGCGAAGACCTGTTCTTCCGGCTCGGCGTGGTTGTGTTGCAGGTCCCCAGCCTCGCCAGCCGCGTCGAGGATATTCCGGCGCTGATCCGCCACTTCCAGCGCAAGATGCCCGGCGAAGCCAAATGCCGCTTCGACGACGAGGCGATGATGTTGCTGATGCAGCACCGCTGGCCGGGCAATGTGCGCGAACTCCGCAATTTCGTCGAACGCGCCAGCGTTCTGCATGGCGGCGAGACGCTCGGCGCCCATGACGTCGCGATGCTTTTGAACCCCACCGCAGCACTTGCGCCGGCGCGGGCTGTCCCCAGCAGCCCTGCTCCGGTGCAAGCCGGCGGCGAGGAGTTCATCACGGCGGCCGCACCGCACGCCAAGACGCCGGCGCCGGGGCGACCGATCGATCTCAAGCGCGAGATCGAGACGATCGAACTCGAACAGATCCACGTCGCGCTCGACCTGGCCGACGGCATCATTTCCGAAGCGGCGCGCCTGCTCACGCTCAAGCGCACGACGCTGATCGAGAAGATGCGCAAATATGGCGTCCAGCAGGCGGCCTGAGCCGCGCCGGACAGAATTTCGACATTGCTGAAAACGGGGGCTCTGGTCCGCCCTTGTCAAGCACCCGGCCGTCCGTCCCCACCTTGGACGGCCGGGTGTATCCTTTCCGGCGCAGCAAAGCCGACTAGCGCAATTGCCGCCAGGCGTTGCTGACCGTCAATATTCCGTCGAGCAGATCCCTCAGCCCCGCCTCGTCGTTCGCCGCGACGACCTCGTCGAGCTTGCGGCGCATGCTGCGGTAAACGCGCGAGAGCGCCTCGGCGACGTCGCCGCCCGCTTCACGGTCGAGTCCGGCATCGAGGCCGATCAGGATCGCGCGGGCGCGGTGCGCGGGTTCGGTCGCCGACACGCGCTGGCCCTGCCGCACCATCGCGGCGAGCACGCCGATCGCAACCTCGAGTTCGTCGTAGAGCATCGTCACCAGCTCGACCGGATCGGCGGCGGCGGCGCGGCTTTCATGCTGCAACCGGCGATAAAGCCCGGTCGCGCGGACGGTCGAGGCGGTGGCGGTCATCGGGTCGGACTCTAGTTGTTATTCTGGTTGTTCCACATCTCGATCTGCTGTTCGAGATAGGTCTGCGTCGCCTTGAAGGCCGCGAGCTTGGCATCGAGCCCGCCGAACTGCTTCTCGAGCCGCGCGCGGTAGGTGTCTTCGCGTTCCTCGATCTTCTCGAGCTGTTCGGCGAGGGCCTCCCTCCGGGCGTCGAGCGACTTGGTCACGCGGTCGATCACGCCGTCGGTGGCGACCGCCTTGTCGCGGATCGCGTCGAGCGCGAAGGCGATGCCCGGATCGGTCGCCTCGGTATGCGTCGCGTCGCGCCGCGGGTTGAACAGCGCTTCGACCGCACCGGCGTCGGCGGCGAGGGCCTTTTCGAGCTTGGCCGAATCGAGCGACAGCAGCCCGTCGCGCGTCGACGAGATGCCGATATCGGTCAGCTTGTTGATGCTGCCGTGACTGGTGACGACCTTGCCGACCAGATTGGCGAGCTCGCGTTCGAGCTCGCGCAATGCCGTCGTCGAACCTGACATATTGGCGGCCGACGACAGGCTCTTCTTCATCTGGTTATAGACGGCGACGAAATCGCCGACGGTCTGCTTGATCATGTCGAGCGGCCGGCTGGCGCCGATATCGACCGGCTGGCCCGGCGATGCCTTCTTGAGCGTCAGCGACATGCCGGGAACGACGTCGTCGATGATGTTCGAGGCGCGGCTGAACGCGACGCCGTCGATCTTGAACTCGGCATTCGCGGCGCTCTGGCCCAGCGTCATCGCGCCGCCCGAACCATAGGAAAAGGTCGCAAGGCCGGGGTCGGCGCCGCTGTCGGCGGTAAGGGTGAAGGCCCCCGCTTCGCCGGTCGGTCCTTTCAGGATGATCCGGTGGCCGCCCTCGTCGGCGACGATCGAGGCGGTGACGCCGGCACCGCTGGCGTTGATCGCCTTGGCGAGGCCGTCGAGGCTGTTGTTCGTGGCACCGATGGTGATCGTCTTGTTCACGCCGCCGACGGTCAGCGTCATCGTCCCGGTGCCGATCGCCGCGGCCTTGTCGGCGACGATCCCCGAATAGGCGGTCTGTGCGCGCGCGAGCTGCGTCACCTCGACCGTCGCGGCAAAGCTGTCGGCCGACAGGCCGGCGCGCGCGGTGGCGGAGAGGACGCTGTCGTCGGATACCGTCGGGGTGCTGCGCAGCGTGCCGTCGGACACCATCTGGCTGAGCGAGTCGGCAAAACCGTCGAGGTCCGACCGCGCCTGTGCCAGCGCGCTGATCCGGGTCTGGTTCTGCTGCGTCAACTGGGTGACGCGCTCGATCTTCGGTTCGCGCGACGCCGCGGCAAGGTCGGTGACCAATTGTTTGGTGTCGATCCCCGATCCGAAACCGAGGCTGTTGGCGATGGAACTGACCATGTTCGATATCCTTCGAACCTCTTAACGGCCGGCGGAACGAAAGCTTAAGCCGTTCCTTGCGCGCGCCGTCCGTCGGGATCGAAATGATGCGATTCGGGCACGTCGACCGCCGGCTGCGCCCGGCCTTCGGCCATCGCGCGTTCGAGCTGGAAGACGAAGGCGAGGATCGTTGCGACGGCGACGAACAACTCCTCGGGGATCACCCGCCCGGCGCGCGCGGTGAAATAGATGGCGCGGGTGAGCTGCGGATATTCGAGCAGCGGGACATTGGCGCCGCGCGCCAGTTCGCGGATCGACAGCGCGACGTCGCCGCGCCCGCGCGCGACGACCACCGGTGCGGCGTCGATGCCGGGACGGTAACGCAGCGCGACCGAAAAATGGGTCGGGTTGGTGAGCACGACCGTCGCTTCCGACACCGCCTTGCGCGCCGAGCCGCTGAGCATCTCGTGCGCGCGCTGGCGCTGCGCCTGCTTGAGCTCGGGGGCGCCGTCGGACTGGCGCATCTCTTCCTTGATCTCCTGCTTGCTCATCATCAGCCGCTTGTTGCGCTGGAACCAGACCGATGGGACGTCGATCAGCGCGATAACGACCAGCCCACCCGCCATCGTCACCATCGCCTGGCCGATCGCCTGCCCGGCGAGCCCGATCGCGGCGCCCAGGTCGGTTGCCGCCATCGTCATGATCGCGGGCAGGTTCACCGCGACGAGCCAGTAACCGATCGAGCCGAGCAGCAGGACCTTGGCGATCGTCTTGCCGAGTTCGAGCGCGCCGTGCAGCCCGAACATGCGCTTCAGCCCGTTCATCGGGTTGATGCGGTTGCCCTTGAACCCCAGCGCCTTGCCGCGCCAGCCGAACGAGCCGAGCAGCGCGGGCCCCGCGATCGCGGCGACGAGCGCGAGCGCGAACAGGCTGGCGAGCGGCAGCAATATTTCGACCCCGTTGCGGAGCAGCGCTTCGCCCGGCGCGAAATCGGCGACGTCGGCGGCGGTCAGCGTCAGCCCGCGGCGGACAAGGTCGCCCGCCGACTGGACGAACCAGCCGCCCGCGGCAATCAGCCAGCCGGCGGCGGCGAGCATCATCAGCGCGGTCGCCAGTTCGCGCGACATCAGCACATCGCCCTCTTTCGCGGCATCGGCGCGCTTCTTCGGCGTCGGGGCTTCGGTCTTCTGGTCCTTTTCGGTTTCGCCGGCCACCGCGTCAGCCCCCCGCTGCGAGCATGCGCGCGGCGTCGAGCGCGTCGGACAGGATGCGCGCGACCGCTTCGGCCATCACCGGCGTCGCCACACCGAGCAGCACGACGCCCGCGAGCAGGGTCGCGGGGATGCCGACCGCGAAAAGGTTGAGCGCGGGCGCCGAGCGGCCGATGACGCCCATGATCATCTGGACGAGGATCAGCACGAAACCGACCGGCAGCGCGATCGTCAGCCCGGCGGCGAACATCAGGCTGCCGAAGCGCAGCAGGCCGCCGATCGCCCCGAACGAGGGGAAGGCATTGCCCGGCGGCAGCGCGCTATAGCTGTCGACGATGATCTGGATCAGGATCAAATGCCCGTCGGCGGCGAGGAAGAGCGCGGTCGCCAGCATCGACAGGAACTGGCCGATCGCCGAACTCGCCGCGCCGCTCATCGGGTCGACCATCGATGCGAAGCCGAGGCCCATCGCGTTGCTGATCGCCTCGCCCGCGAGCAGCGCCGCGGCGAGGCCCATCTGGAGGACGAAACCGATGCAGAGGCCGATCAGCGCTTCGCCGAGGATGAGGAGGAAGCCGGGAAAGGAAACGATGCCCTCGGGCGGCAGCACCATGCCCGATGCGGCGACCGCCGGCACGCCGACCGCGAGCGCGATGACGAGGCGAAGCTGGACCGGCACGTTCGTCGCCCCGAACACCGGCGCCGCGATGAACGCGGCGCCCGGCCGGATCATCCCGAGCATCCAGAGCTGGAGCATCGCCTCGATATTGGGGACGTCGGTCGGGTTCATCGATGTCCTAACGGACGAGCGACGGGATCTGCGCGAAGATTTCGCGCGTGAAATCGGCGAGCAGCACAAGGATGCTGCCGCCGAAGATCGCAAGGCAGATCGCCGCGACGATCAGCTTCGGCACGAAGGTCAGCGTCTGTTCGTTGATCGAGGTCGCCGCCTGCACCATGCCGAGCAGCACGCCGATCACCAGCACCGGGATCAGCAGCGGTGCCGAAGCGAGCGCGAGGATCCACAGCGCTTGCTGCGCCACGCCGACGAAATAATCCGCTTCCATTTCCCTAACCCACAAAGGAGGAAGCGAGCGATCCCATCGTCAGCGCCCAGCCGTCGACGAGGACGAAGAGCAAGAGCTTGAACGGCATCGAGATGATCGTCGGCGACAGCATCATCATACCCAGCGACATCAGCGCCGACGCGACGATCAGGTCGATGACGAGGAAGGGCAGGAAGATGAGGAAGCCGATCTGGAACGCGGTCTTGAGCTCGCTGGTGACGAAGGCGGGGAGCAGGATGGAGAAGGGAACGTCCTTCGGGCTCGCATAGGTCGGCGCCTTGGCGATCTTGGCGAACATCATCAGGTCGGTCTTGCGCGTCTGCTTCATCATGAAACCGTGGAGCGCGACGCCTGAGCGCGAAACCGCTTCGCCGATGTCGATTTGCTCCTGGCCATAGGGTTCGATCGCGACGCGGTTCACTTCGCTGATCACCGGCTGCATGATGAACAGCGACAGGAAGAGGCTGAGGCCAACGAGGACCTGGTTCGGCGGCGTTTGCTGGAGGCCGAGCGCGTGGCGGAGGATCGACAGCACGATGATGATGCGCGTGAAGCTGGTCATCATGAGCAGCAGCGACGGCAGCACCGTCAGCAGGCTCATCAGGACGAGGATCTGCAGCGACAGGCTCAGCGGCCGGCCGTCGCCGCCGATCTCGGCGACCGCGCGATCGAGACCGCCGGCCGCCTGCGCATAGGCGGCGGGCGCGGCAACCAGCAGCGCGAGGCCGCCGATCAGTGCGGCGCCGCGCAGCCAGCGTTTGCGATCAGTCGGCATGGAAGTCGCCCTCGCTGTTATCCGCCAGCCGGGTGATGCCGTTGCGCGACACCGCGACGAGGATCTGCTGGCCCGCGAATTCGACGACCGCCAGCTTCGATCCGGGACCGAGCGGCAGCACGCCGACGAGTTCGACCGGGCGCGGCTGCTTGGCTCCGCCGGTGAGCGGCACGCCCATCTGGACGCGCTTCCACAGCCACAGGCTGCCCCATGCCAGGCCGCCGATCATCGGCAGCAGGATGAGGAGGCGGAGGATATATTCGAGCATCAGACCCTCCGCTCGAAGCCCGCGATGCCCCGGTCGGGGGCGACGACTTCGGCGACCTGGATACCATAGCGGCCATCGACGCTGACGATCTCGCCCTTCGCGATCAAGGTGCCGTTGGCATAGATGTCGAGCAGGTCGGTCGCGGCGCGATCGAGTTCGATCACGCTGCCCTCCGACAAGGCGAGCAGTTCGGCGAGTGTCATCGAGGTCGATCCGACCTCGACCGAGACGCGCAACGAAACGCCGGCGAGCAGGTCGAAATTGGGCGCGGCGGCGATATCCTTGTTGTCGCGGCGGTCGCGGCGCGCGGGCGCTTCGCTCACATCAGTCATGGTCCGGTCCTTCCTCGATTTGTTCGATCATGATGGCGGCGTTGCCATTGGCCTCGCCGATGCTGCCATAGGCAAAATTGCGGCCCGCGACGGTCACCGGCACATGGCGCGGCATCGCGAGCGGGATGATGTCGCCGACCTCAAGCGCGAGCAGCTTGACGAGGCTGATCTCGGGCCGCGCGAGCACCGAGCGGACGGGCAGGCGCACGTCGCGCAGCGCCTTGTTGAGCGCGCCGGCCCAAGCGGGGTCGGCGGCGGGCTCGCGCGTGTCGTTGGCAGGTTCGGCGCCGGCGATGCCGCGCAGCGCGGCGAGCGGATAGGCGCAGGCGATCGTCTGACCCTCGAACGGTGCGCCGCGCAGCGTGAAGCGCTGGACGAGCAGCTCGTCGTCGGCGCGCACCGCGGCGAGGCGGGCGGGGTCGGTGGTGACGCAGTCGAGTTCGGGCGCGATCGGCAGCTTGTCGCCCCACGCCGCGGCGAGCTGCAAACCCATGTCGCGGCCGAGGCGCGCGGCGAAGCGCTCTTCGGCATCGGTCAGTTCTTCGCGTTCGGCCGCGAGCTGGCCCTTGCCGCCATAGAAAATGTCGACGAGCTGGAGGATCAGCGGCCGCGGTGCGGCGAGCAGCATCGGCCCCTTGAGCGGCTGGGCATGATAGCGCCAGAAGATCGCGGGCGCCGCGCCGGCGCTCCAGTCGGCGAACGCCACCTGTTCGGTGCCGGCGCGTTCGACCTGGATCAGGGGCGCGCCGAGCGCGCGGACGAGTTCGCGCAGCGAGCGTGCAAACTGCGTCGCAACGGCGTCGAGCGCCGGGA
Source organism: Sphingopyxis macrogoltabida (assembly GCF_001314325.1). Taxonomy (NCBI): domain Bacteria; kingdom Pseudomonadati; phylum Pseudomonadota; class Alphaproteobacteria; order Sphingomonadales; family Sphingopyxidaceae; genus Sphingopyxis; species Sphingopyxis macrogoltabida. The sequence goes on along the minus strand of NZ_CP009429.1, from coordinate 4,747,581 downwards.
AGGCATAATTGCCCTCGGCGCGGCGCAGCAGCAGCGACGCCTTGCTGTCGGCAGCGTCGTCGGCTGCGGCTTTCGGTGCCGCCTTTACGGGTTTGGCCTGGAGCGTCACTGGATCACCAGGCTCGTGAAATAGACATTATCGATCCCCCCGAACCCTTCCTTGTCGCGCAGCACATCGTTGATCGCGGCCGTCAACTGACGTTGCAGCCGCTGTTTGCCCTGTGATGTGGAGAGCAACGCCGGGTCCTGTTCGGCAAGCACCATAAGCACCACCGAGCGGATCGGCACCGCCTGTCGTTTGATATTATTGATAACCTTGCCGTCGTAGAAGGTCGAAAGGCTGATACCGACCTGCAGGAAGCCCGATCCGTCGGCGAGATTCGTCGTGAACGCGTCGCCGATCGGATAATAGGTGATTTCATATTTGCGCGGGTCGACCTTGTAGCGGTCGTTGGGCACCGACACGGTACCGACCTTGGGCGCCGCCTCGCCGCTTTCGCCTTCGGCGGCCGGTTCGGCTTCACCCTTGCTGCGCAGGACGAGCTTCGGGAAATTATCCTCGGGCTTCGCCTCGTGCGCCGACAGCGCGCCGAAATAGATGCCCGCGCCCGCGCCCGCGCCGATCAGCGCAAGGGCGCCGACGCCGATGAAAAGCAGCTTCTTGAGCTTGCCCTTCGGCTTGGCTTCGGTTTCGACTTTATCCTTGGACATGGCTTGGCTCCTGATCAGGCAAAGCGGCCGCCGCGTGTCGCGGCGCGCTCTTCGTCACGCGCTTCGGCGCGCTCGGGGGCGGTTTCGATGAGATGGGCGGTATCATGGGCGCCGCCGCGGCCCTGTCCTTGCTGGGACAGCGACTGGCGGCCGGTTTCGCCCGGGGTGCAGGTCACTTCGGCACCGGCAACGCGGACGCCCTGCTGGCGGAGATCCTCGACGAGGCGGCCCTGCGCGGCGTGGACGACGGTCGCGGTCGCTTCGTGCTGGGTGTCGAGCTTCAGCGACACGCCGCCCTCGTCCTGGCGCATCGCAACGTCGAGGCGGCCGAGGTGGCGCGGCATCAGGCGAAAACTGATGTCGCCGCTTTGCGACTTGGTCGCCGCGATGTCGCGCGCGAGCTGTTCGATCCATGCGTCGTCGCTGGTCAGGTCGAGCACGCGTTCGGCGACCGGCGCGGCTGCGGCAGCCTCGGCGATCGCGCCGGCCGCCGACGCGGCAGGCTGGGTGAAGGCGACGGTCATCGCCGGACCGGAATCGACGATCTTTGCCTTGGGAAGCGAGGGATCGACCGGCATCGCTGCGGGCTGGGCCGCTTCGCGCGGCTTGGCAGCGGCGGGAAGCGCGGGGGCATCGCCCTTGTCGGCGGCAATCGCGGCGTTCGCCGCTTTTTCCGGCTTGGCGGCCGGCGCCATGCTGGTGGGAACGGGCGGCATCCACACAGCGGCGGGGGGTGCAGCGTCGCCGGTCTCGACGGCTTCCGTTTCGCTATCGCCTTCGCCGTCAATACGGATAGGTGCGGCGGGCTTGGGGGCGACGACCGTGTTGGGCAGGGTGGCGGGATGCGCCGCGACCTGATCCGTCACCGGCGCGGCGATGCGGCCGGTCGCGGCGAGTAGCAGCGTTACGGCCTTCGCGGCGGCATCATCGGGTGCTGCGGGGGTTTCGGCCGCCGCCACGGTTTCAGATTTGGCTTCCGGCAATATGGCGACGGCTTTGCTGTCGGTCGGTTGAAACGGCATCGCAGCCGCAGGCGGCAAGATCGTGGCGAGCGGGGCTTCGCCCACCGCGGCCACCGGCGCCGCAGCAACGAGCTGGTCGAACGCCGGCATTTCGCCGCCGACCGATCCCAGCGGAGCGAGCGCGGCGAACGCGGGCGGCATCCCGGCGGACGCCGGACTTTGCGTCAGCGCGCCCATCATGAAATCCCGCCTTCGATCAGGCGCAGGCTCATCGTGCGGCGGCGGTGCGGGCGGTTGGCGTCGTTGCGCCGCTCGGCTTCCTGCTCGGCCGACTTGCGGCTGCGCTCGTAAAGGCGCACCGCCGATTCCTCCTTGATCAACGCGCTCTGCGCGAGCGCGCCCATCTGGTCGCGGCGGGCGCTGGCACCCGCGAGCGGCGCGGCGAGGTTTTCCTTCGCCATGTCGAGCCGCATCGCGAGCTCGCCCATCGTATTCAGCGCGCGCCCGGCGACGGCACCCTTTGCCATCGCAAGGTCGGTGCGCAGCGTTTCGAGCCGCTTCGCCAGTTCAACGAGGCTCGCGAGTTCGCCGTTGGCGCGGGCAAGGTTCGCCTCCGCCATCTGATGTTCGACGGTGCGCACGCGAATGATCCGTTTGCGGCGTGCGATGCGAGCATTCATGCAGAAAATCCTTCGATAAGCGTCTGGCGCGAGGTGGGAAAGTCGACCTGCGCGGCGGCAGGCTGGGAAACGAAAGCAAGCTGGTCGGCGCGCGCGGCAATGGCTTCGTCGAGCACCGGATCGTTGCCGGCGACGTAAGCGCCCATCAGCATCAGGTCGCGATTCTCTTCATAGGCCGACCACAGCTTGCGAAAGCGCGCGGCGGCGGCGGCGTGCACCGGGTCGACCGAATCGGCCATGGTGCGCGACAGCGAGCGGGCGACGTCGATCGCGGGGTAGACGCCCTGTTCGGCGAGCTGGCGCGACAGGATGATATGGCCGTCGACGATCGCGCGGGCGCTGTCGACGACGGGGTCTTCGATATCGCCGCCGTCGGCGAGCACGGTGTAAAGCGCGGTGACCGATCCGCCGGTCGCCTTGTCGATGCCGGCGCGTTCGCACAGCGAGGGAATGAGTGCGAAGACCGAGGGCGGATAGCCCTTCATCGTCGGCGGTTCGCCCAGCGTCAGCCCGATTTCGCGCTGCGCATGCGCAACGCGGGTCAGGCTGTCGATCAGCAGCAGCACCTTCTTGCCTTCGTCGCGAAAGGCTTCGGCGATCGCGGTCGCGCGCATCGCGGCGCGCAGGCGGAGCAGCGGCGGGTGGTCGGCGGGGACTGCGACGACGACCGATTTCTTGCGAACCTCGGGCGGCAGCTTGGTCTCGACGAAGTCGCTGACCTCGCGGCTGCGTTCGCCGATCAGCCCGACGACGATGACGTCGCATTCGGTACCGGCGATCATCTGGCCCATCAGCACCGACTTGCCGACGCCCGAGCCCGCGATGATCGCGACGCGTTGGCCTTCGCCGACGGTGAGCAGGCCGTTGATCGCGCGCACGCCCATGCCCAGCGGCTTGGTGACGCGGCCGCGGCGCAGCGGATTGACCTTGCGGCCGGCGAGCGGCCACTGGAATTGCGACTTGATCGGCGGGCGGCCGTCGAGCGGGTTGCCCTGCGCGTCCATGATGCGGCCGAGCAGCGCCTTGCCGACGGGAACCATCGACGATGCGCCATGCGGTTCGACCGGCGCGCCGGTGACCAGCGGCTTGTTCATGTCGAACGGCAGGACAAGGCTGCGGTGACCGCGAAAGCCGACGACCTCGCCATAGACATAGTCGTTGTCGGCCGACTTGATGCGGACATTGCTGCCGAGCGGCTGCGGGAAGCCCGACACTTCGAGCATGATGCCTTCGTGCGCGACGAGCGTGCCGATGCGGCGCGGGCTCGCCTTGGCGAGATCGACGGGCGCGAGCAATTGCTGCGCGGTGATGGCGAGGCGGCGCGTCATGCGGCTTCCCCCGCGCGGCCGAGCGCGGCGCTGAGTTCATTGAGGTAGACGGCGCGGCCATGCTCGATCCAGCCGGCGGAGCTTTCGACGCGGACGGTGCCGCGGACCATCGCGGCGTCGGCCTCGACCGGCAGGCGAAGCTCGGCGTCGACGAGCAGCGCGGCGTCGAGCGGGTGGACCCACAGCGTGCGGGCCTTGTCGGCTTCGGCGACCAGCGCCGCGGCGGCTTCGGCCTGATCCTTCAGCCATGCGGCGTCGATCGGCGCGTCGAGGACGATCTGGCGGACGAGGCGTTCGACGGTCTCGGCGATGAGCTGTGCCAGTTCCTCGCTGGGTTCGTCCTGTAGCGCTTCGGCGCCGGCGATCAGTGCGAGAAGCTGGTGGCGTTCGGCGGTGTAGGCGCTTTCGGCAAGGCGCTGGCCTTCGGCGAGGCCGCGTGCGAACGGGTCATCGGCGAGTTCGGCGTCGACGGGTGCGTCGGCAATCGCGACATCGGCATCGCGCACCGCCGGCGCGAAGGACAGCGGGCGAAAGCCGCTGCCGCGCGCCATGGCGGCGGCAAGCGCGACGGGCGCAAAGCCGGTTTCGGTGGTGCGATCAGACATAATCGTCGCCTGCGCCTGCGATCATGATCTCGCCCGACGCGGCCATCTGGCGCACGACGAGCATGACCGCCTTCTGCGCTTCGTCGACGTCGGTGCGCTTGACCATCGTCATTTCGGCCATTTCGTCGCGGATCGTTTCCGATGCGCGCTTCGACATGGTGGCGAGGCACAGGTCGACCATTTCCTCGTCGGTGCCCTTGAGTGCGATCGCGAGTTCGGCGGCGTCGACCGAACGCAGCACGGTGCCGAGGCTCTTCTTGTCGAGGTCGCGGAGGTTTTCGAAGATGAACATTTCTTCCTCGATCGCCTGCGCGAGCAATTTGTCGGTTTTCTTGAGCGCGCGGATCGTGCGTTCCGAAAGCTGCTTCGGCATCTTCTTCATGATCTTGGCGACATCGCTCGGCCCGCCGATTGCCTGCTTGGCGACCCGCTGGCCGTCGACATTGGCCGAGGCGAGAACCGATTCGAGATCCTCGATCGCCGCGGCGGGAACCGAGGTGAGCTGCGCGGCGCGGAGCACGAGGTCGGCCTGCAGCAATTCGTCGAGCGTTTCGATCGCGCGCGCCGCGACGTCGGGGACGAGCACCGACAGGATCAGCGCGCCGACCTGCGGGTGCTCGCTGGCGAGCAGGCCGCTGATCGCGTCGACGTCCATCCAGCGCAGCATCTCGAGCGACGCGGCGCTCCGCTGCGGCGCGACGGCGGCGAGGATATTGTCGGCGCGGACGTTGCCGACCGCCTGGTTGATCACGGTGCGGATGCGCGTGTCGGCGCCGATCGCCAGCGCGCTGACGTCGCGGCTGCGCACGACGAAACGGTCGAGCGCCTGTTCGATCTGCGCTTCGCTGGCATTGGCGGTGTCGAACATCGCCTTGGCGAGCCCGCGCACTTCCTCGGGACCGAGATGCTTGAGGATCGTCGCGGCTTCGCTCTCGTCGAGCAGCATCAGCAGGATCGCGGCAGCCGACGATCCGTCGATCGCGGCCTTGGGTGCCGGGGCGTCGAGCGTCATATCGTCGGCATCAGCCACGGGCGCCCTCCTGCATCAGCTGGCGGACGACAAGCGCGGCGCGCGCCGAATCCTGACGGACGAAGGCGCGGACGAGGTTGGCGCGCGCTTCGTAGCTCGGCGCCTGTTCGATCATCTCGAGCGTGATTTCGCGGCGATTGCTGCCGCCGCCGGGTAGCGCGGGCTGGCTGTCGGTCGCGGCGAGCAGCGAGGCTTCGAGCGAAGCGCTCTGCTCGGCGCGCGCCGCGGCGCGTTCCTTCGCGGCGCGGATCAGCGGGCGGCCGATGAACAGGAAGGCGAGCAGCGCGGCGACGATCGCGCCGATCTGCTTGACCAGCGGCAGGAACCAGCCCTGATCGTAAAAGGCGGGGCTTTCGTCCTCGACCTTGACGAAGGGACGCTGGCTGATCGCGACCTGATCGCCGCGGGTGGCGTCGAAGCCGACGGCGCCTTTCACGAGGCCGTCGATCTTCGCCATGTCGGCCTGCGTCAGTGCCTTCTTGCCCTGATTGAGCGCGACCGCGACCGAGACGCGGCGAAGCTGGCCCTGCGGCTGGTGGGTCACCGAAATCTCGCGCCCGACCTCATAGGCGCGGGCGGCATTTTCGTTGCTCTGCGTTTCGGGCGCACCGGCGGCGGCGGGGGCGGCAACGGGCGCTTCGCCGGTCACCGTCGTCGCCTGTGGCGGCTGGTTCGACAGCGCGCCGGGGATGCCGACCGCGGGGGCGGGGCCCTGACCGCTGACCTGGCGGGTGATCTGTTCGCTGCGCAGCGCGCGGTCGTCCTTGGGAAAGCTTTCGCGGGTCGCCTGGCTTTCGGACATGTCGACGTCGGCGTGGACCTCGACCGTATAGTTGCCGGCGCCGAGCATCGGGCCGAGCAGGCTGTCGAGCGCGCGGCGGAAACGGTCCTCGATCTGCGTCTGGAGCTGGAAGGCCTTCATGTCGCTCGACGTCGCGCCGTCCGACAGCAACGCGCCGCGCTGGTCGATCACCGATACCTGGTCGGCATTCATGCCGGGCACCGACGAGGCGACGAGGAAACGGATCGCCTGCACCTGCCCGTCGGAGAGCGAGCGGCCGTTCTGCAGCGTCAGCATGACCGATGCGGTCGCGGGCTTGTCTTCGCGCACGAACAGGCTGGGTTCGGCGGCGGCGATGTGGATGCGGGCGCTCCGGACCGCGTCGATCGCCTCGATCGTGCGGGCAAGATCGGCCTCGCGTGCGGCGCGGAGCGTCTCGCCCTCGATCGCGCGGCTCGCGCCCATCGGCAGCGATGCGATCAGATTGTCGCCGTCGGGTGCCGCCTTGGGCAGCCCCTGTCCGGCGAGCGCGATGCGTGCGGCATGCATCTTGTCGGCGTCGACGGTCAGCGCGCCGGTCACCGGGTCGATGCTGTGCGCGATGCCCGCGGTCTGCAGCGCGTCGGCGACCGCCGACTTGTCGGCGTCGGCGAGCCCGGCGAAGAGCTGCGCCTGCGGCGCCGACTGCATGGTGAAATAGGCGAGCGCGGCAAGCCCGATCGCGGTCGTCGTGGCGATCGCGGGCAGCGCACGCTGGACGGCGGGCTGGCGGACGAATTGCTGGATCGGTGCGAAGCGGCCGCCGAATGCGGGAACGGGCAGGCGGTTCGCCTGCGCGCTGTCGATCGGGGTGAGGGTCTGTGCGTCGGCCATGGGTTACACCGGCATGTTCATGATGTCGCGATAGGCGGAGAGCAGCTTGTTGCGGACCTGCAGCGTCGTTTCGAAGCCGAGCGAGGCCTTCTGCCGTTCGATCATCACGCTGACGATGTCGTGGGTGTCGCCGCGCTCATAGGCTTCGCTGAGTTCGCTCGCCTTCGTCTGCTGGGCGTTGACCTGTTGCAGCGCATTGTTGATCGCGGTGCCGAAGTCGGGCGTGCCGCCGGCCGCATCGACGCCGGCGCCTTCGCTGCCGCGCCCCGCGGCGCGTTGCAGCGCCTGGTTCTGATTGAGGATCGAACTGCGCATCTGCAGCAGCCGGCTCTGGTCAATCGTGCTCATTGCATTTCATCCGTCCTGGGCGCGGCGGTGTGCCGCACGCAAAGAGTAATGCAAAGCGCGTGCCAAAAATTTTATTTGAATAAATTCAATTAGATAGTTGGAATAGTCCGCCCACCCGATGCCGTTTCGGCGTTTTTTTGACGGACCGGCTTAATCGCCGCTGCCGCCCGCCGTTACTGCTTTTCGTGACCGCTCGCCGAGCCCTCACACCACGGGAATGGCCATAGGGGCCGGAAAGGAACATTATGACTGTCATCAACACCAATGTGAGCGCGCTTCGCGCCCAGAACAACTCGCGTGTTGCGGGCCGCATGCAGTCCGAAGCCATGGAGCGCCTGTCGAGCGGCAAGCGTATCAACAGCGCCAAGGACGACGCAGCCGGTCTCGCCATCGCGACCCGCATGGACGCCAACGTCCGCGGCCTCAACCAGGCCGTCCGCAACGCCAACGACGGCATTTCGCTGTCGCAGACCGCCGAAGGCGCGATGGGCGGCATTTCGAACATGCTCGTCCGTATGCGTGAACTGGCCGTTCAGGCCTCGACGGGCACGCTGGGCGACGACGACCGCGAAGCGATCCAGACCGAAGTCACCGCGCTGATCGCGCAGATCGACGACGTTGCGACGCGCACGACCTTCAACGGCACCGCGCTGCTCGACGGCACCGCCGACCTCGACATCCAGACCGGCCTCAACGACGGCGAAGTCGTGAACATCGCCATCGACGACATGCAGTCGGCCGGCCTTGGTGTCGACGGCCTCGACTTCTCGACCGCCGCCGGCGCTTCGGCTGCCCTGGCGACGCTCGACACGGCGATCCAGACGGTCGCTACCGGACGCGCCAACCTCGGTGCGCAGCAGAACCGCCTCGAAGCCACTGTCGACAATTTGACGTCGACTGTCGTGAATCTGGCGGACTCGAAGTCGCGCATCGAAGACACCGACTTCTCGGCAGAATCGACGAAGCTCGCCGCGGCCGGCATTCTGGCCCAGGCGTCGACGGCGATGCTCGCCCAGGCGAACCAGAGCCAGCAGGGCGTGATGAACCTGCTCCGCTAAGCGGAAGCTCGCAAAAAATTCAGGCTATGTTGGTTGGTCCCTTGATAGCCTGATCGGATGCCCCGGCCCCCACAGCCGGGGCATCTTCTTTTGTGGCGTGGGACTTCTGCGCGGGACGGCCGGTAGCGGCCGGTCGCTGCCGTTCCCGTCGTGTACCCCGGCGAAAGCCGGGGCCCAGGGCGTCGTCGCACAACGGGGGTTCTGTAACGCTCTGGGCCCCGGCTTTCGCCGGGGTACACAAATGGGCAAACCCCCGCTCCCCACTCCGAAGCAGCTCTCGCACCCCCTCAATGAAAGTCGCGCGATTTGGGCAGGATGCGAACGTTGCGCGGATGGCCGTGGCGCTGGGCGTGGCCGCGCGGGACCTGCGGGTGCCTGACCTCGTCGGCCCGGCAGACCTCGGGATCGAAGCGCCGGTCGCTTCCCAGCGCATCGAGCATCGCCGTGCGGTCGACGATGCGGTTCGCCATCAGGTGGATGACCCCCTCCTTGCTCCGCTGCACCTCGCCTTCGGCGAGCATCAGCCGCGACGCCATGACGGCGCGGCGATAGCGTTCGAACTGCCGCGCCCACAGCAGGATATTGACGATCCCGCCCTCGTCCTCGAGCGTGATGAAGATCGCATTGCCCTTGCCGGGGCGCTGGCGGATCAGCACGACGCCCGCGGTACGCACGAGCGACCCGTTCTTCGCCGCCGCGACCCCGGCGGCGCTCAGCACGCCCTCACGTTCGAAATCGCGGCGGAGGAACGCCATCGGATGGCCTTTCAGCGACAGGCGCGTCGTCTGATAGTCGGTGAGCACATGCTCGACCATCGGCGTCGGCGGCAGCCCGGCATCTTCCTCGGCCCCCAGTTCATCCGCTTCGGCGGCGTCGAACAGCGGCAGAACCCCCTGCCGCACGCGGCGGGCGTCCCACAGCGCCGGCCGCCGGTCGAGCCCCATCGACCGGCAAGCATCGGCATCGGCGACGAGGCGCAGCGCGCGCGAGGGCAGGTCGGCGCGGCGCGCGAGTTCCTCGACCGAGGCGAAAGGCGCCGCGGTCCGCGCATCGGCGATCTGTCCGGCCCACGCCTCGCGAAACCCATCGACCTGCCGGAAGCCGAGCCGCAGCGCGAGCGCGCCGTCGGCCCGCCGTTCGAGGCTGTTGTCCCAGCCGCTCGCATTCACATCGACCGCGCGCACCTCGACCCCATGTTCGCGCGCGTCGCGGACAAGCTGGGCGGGAGCATAAAAGCCCATCGGCTGCGAATTGAGGATGCCGCAGGCGAAGACGGCGGGGTGATGGCATTTCAGCCATGACGAAACATAGACGAGCTTGGCGAAGGATTGGGCATGGCTTTCAGGAAAGCCATAGCTGCCGAAGCCTTTGATCTGGTTGTAGCAACGTTCTGCGAAGGCGCGTTCGTAGCCGCGCCGGACCATCCCTTCGATCATCTTGTCTTGATATTCTGGGATCGTTCCGACGTTCCGAAAAGTCGCCATTGCTCGCCGGAGCCCGTTTGCTTCGTCCGCAGAAAAGCCCGCTGCCGTGATGGCGAGTTTCATCGCTTGCTCTTGAAAAAGAGGCACGCCGAATGTTTTTCCAAGAATATCTTGCAGCTCGTTGGCGTGACCTCCGGCGCGCAAGGGAAGTTCGGCCTCCTCCTCTTTGTTACGGCGACGCAGGTAGGGGTGGACCATATCGCCCTCAATGGGTCCCGGCCTGACGATTGCTACCTGAATGACAAGATCGTACAATTCCCGCGGGCGTAGTCGTGGCAGCATATTGATCTGCGCCCGGCTTTCGACCTGAAAGACCCCGATGCTGTCGCCCTTGCAAAGCATTTCATAAACGGCGGAATCTTCTGGCGGGACGGATTTGAGGTCATGATCGCCCAAGTCGTGCAACCGCATCAGGTCGAAGCATTTCCGGATGCAGGTCAGCATTCCGAGCGCGAGCACATCGACTTTCATCAGTCGCAGCTCATCGATGTCATCCTTGTCCCATTCAATGAAGGTCCGATCTTTCATCGCGGCATTATGGATCGGGATCGTCTCGTCGAGCCGATCCTCGGTCAGCACATAGCCGCCGACATGCTGCGACAGGTGGCGCGGGAAAGTAAGCAGTTGCGCGACGATCCATTGCAGCCGCGCGATATCGTCCAGTTCGGGGTCCAATCCCGCTTCGATGAACCGCTCGATGGGCATCTCGCTGCCCCAGCTACCCCAGGTCGTGTCGGCGAGGCGCTGCGTGATATCCTCGCTCAAACCGAGCGCCTTGCCGACCTCTCGTACAGCGCTACGCGGCCGATAATGGATCACCGTTGCGGCGATGCCGGCGCGTCGCCGCGTGTAGCGGCGATAGACATATTGCATCACCTCCTCGCGTCGTTCGTGCTCGAAATCGACGTCGATGTCGGGCGGCTCGCGACGTTCTTCCGACAGGAACCGCGTGAAGAGCAAGTTGTTGTGGATAGGATCGATCGAGGTGATCCCCAGCAGATAGCAAACGAGTGAATTCGCCGCAGAGCCACGCCCTTGGCATAGAATCGGCGGGTCTTGGGTGCGGGCGAAATTGACGATGTCGTGGACGGTCAGGAAATAGCAGGCGAATTTGCATTTGCGGATGAGGGAGAGTTCCTCTTCGAGAACCTCCTGCCAGCGTTTCGGCAATCCTTCGGGATGAAGCTTGTTCGCGGCATCCATTACCATATGTTCGAGCCAGCTTTGGGGCTCCCAGCCTTCAGGGACGGGCTCGTGTGGATATTCATACTCCAGATCCCTCAGCGAGAAGGATATCCTGTCGAGGATCTTCAGGCTTTCCTCGACCGCTTCAGGGCAGTCCCGAAACAACCGCCGCATCTCTTGCGGCGATTTCAGATGGGGTCGCGTCCGTCAAGGTGGTGTAATTTCGGCTGTGGCCGTGGGCCATCGTCAGGCGGCTTTGGCGGTGATGTGTAGGGGCTGATTTTCCTCCTCGATCATGGGTTGGTTGAGTTCGGCCATGCCTTCGATCTGCATGTATCGGTGCTGGAGCTGCCACTCGTCGTTCTGCTCCATCAGCACAGCCCCGACGAGGCGGATGATGCTGTCTTCGTTCGGGAAGATTCCGACGACGTCGGCGCGGCGCTTGACCTCCTTGTTGAGCCGCTCGAGCGGATTGGTTGAGTGTAACTTCGTGCGGTGCTGGGTGGGAAAGCCGGTGTAGGCGAGCACGTCGGTTTCGGCCTCGTCCATGCAGGCGCCGAGCTTGGGCCAACGGGTGCGCAACTGGTCGGCGACCTGTCGCCAGACCTGCGTTGCGCTTTTCTGATCGGGCTGCAGGAAGACCTGGCGGATCGCGGCGGCGACGACAGTGTTCTGGCCCTTGGGCACATAGGACAGGGCATTGCGCATGAAGTGCACCCGGCAGCGCTGCCAGGTGGCGCCCATGACGCGGGTGATCGCGCCCTTGAGGCCCTCGTGAGCATCGGAGATGACCAGCTTCACGCCGGTAAGACCGCGCCGAACAAGGTCCTTCAGGAAGTCGGACCAGAAGACCTCCGCTTCCGAGGGGCCGATATGCAGGCCGACGATCTCGCGCCGGCCCTCGGTGTTGACGGCCATGGCGATTATTGCGGCAACGCTGATGATCCGCCCGCCTTCGCGTACCTTGAGATAGGTGGCATCGAGCCAGAGATACGGCCATTCGCCGGTGAGCGGGCGTTTCAGAAAGGCATGGACGCGCTCGTCAATGTCCTTGCAAAGCTTGGAGACGGTGGACTTGGAGATGCCGGTCATGCCCATGGCCTGGACGAGTTCATCGACCCGCCGGGTGCTGACCCCGCCGATCCACGCTTCCTGGATCACCGCAACCAGCGCTTTCTCGACCATCTTGCGGGGCTCAAGGAAGCCCGGAAAGTAGGACCCAGCACGCAGCTTGGGGATTTTCAGGTTCAGCGTGCCTACCCGGGTATCCAGCGAACGGTCGCGATAGCCGTTGCGCCAGGTCGCGCGCTCGCTGCTGCGTTCGTGGCGACCCGCGCCGATCAGGCCATCAACGTCGGCCTCCATGATCAGCTGCAGCACGTTCTCGGCGATGGTGCGCAAAAAATCCGGTTGGCCGCCCTTCGCAGCAAGCTCTTCGATCAGTAATCTGTCCTCGGTCATCGGGAACTCCTCTTCGTCACGGTTGAAGTGTGCAAACTCCACCATAACGATGAACCCGGTGGCCACCAGCGACGCCGCATTCCGGGGTGGGGCATGCCCCACCCCGGAATACACCATCGCCTACACCGGAAATTACACCACGAGCGCGGACGCTAACTTCAGATGGCGTTCGCCATTGGCGCGGAGCAGACGGCCTGCATCATCGAGGTTGGTGCCTTCGCGAATGCAGGTGATGACGTCGTGGAGCGGCCGCTGTTCGCGCGTGGCGTAAAGTGCGTCGTTGGTCGCAAGCATCGGAATGCCGATGCGGTCGGCCAAACAGCTCAGTCTGGCGAGATGGCGGCGGTCGCTGCCTGCCCTCGGCATCGTTGCCCCCAGCCATAGCGAATCGGGCGCGACCTTTTTGAGGCGGCGCAGGGCAAACTCATTCCTTTCGCTCGCCATCGCGATCAGGATCATATCATCGCAATGGGTCAGCAGGTTTTTGAGTTTCATCACGCAGTCGCCCTTTTGGGTACGGCGATTGCCGATGGTGAGCATCCGGGTCAGGCGGCCCCAGCCGTGGCGCGTGGTCGGATAGGCGATGATGTCAGGGGTTCCGTCATCGAACACCAGCCGGGCACCGACGACGAGCTTTATGGGAGGCAGTTCGATCCCTTCTTCGGCTGCATCTTCGTGTAACTTGCGCAGTCCGGTCAGCGCCCGCACCACCCCCGCGACGCTGTTGCGGTCGGCGATGCCGATGCCGGTCATGCCGAGCGCGAGCGCCTCGGCGACCATCTCGGCGGGGTGCGAGGCGCCGCGCAGGAAGCTGTAGTTGGTCGCCGCGACCAGTTCGGCGAAGCGGGTTTCGGGGCCGGTCTCGGGCGCATCGCTCATGCGAAGACCCCATGGATATACCAGCGCGGGTCGGGCTTTTCGTCGTAAAGCCCGTGACGGAACAGCCAGAAGCGGCGGCCCTGCGCGTCCTCGACGCGGTAATAATCGCGCGTCAGCCCGCCATTGTCGCGGCGCCGCCACCATTCGGCGGCGATGCGTTCGGGGCCTTCGTAACGGCGCACGGCATGAAAGGCGCGTCGCCAGCGAAAGCGCTGCGGCGGCCCGTCGGGAACCTCGGCGATCACCTCGATCGGCTGTGGCGGGTCGAAGAGGTGGAAAGGGCGCGTCGGCGGTTCGCCGGCATCGGGCGCCGGCCAGGGCAGCGGCGCGGGTGCGTCGATCGCGGGCAGTTCGAGCTGCGCCTGTTCGGGGATATGCGTGTCGGCCGGACGAAGACGCCGCACCCGGCCGCGCCCGAGCCGCGTCGCCAGCCGGTCGGCAAGCTCGTCGATGGCGGCGACTTTCACGGCGCCGCCCTCGAGCTTGAGCTGGCTCGCGCCGAGCGCCTCGAGCCGCGGCACTGCGAGGCGGATCATGTCGAAGCCGAAGCCGGGGTCGAGCGGATCGGCGAGGCCGTCCATCCGTTCGGCGAACAGGCGCATGACGAGACCGACGTCGCGCGTCGGGTGGCCGGTCTCGATCGCGATCGTCCGCGCGAGGCCATCGCTGCGAAAGAAGGTGGCGCGGAAATGACGCCCGCCCTTGCCGCGCGCGCCCAATTCTTCGATCGCTTCGGCGGCGAGTTCGGCCAGCACCTTGGCGGCGTGCGCGGTACTCCCCAGCGGCTCGGCGAAGCGGCGTTCGGTGGCGACCGGCGGCGGGGCGACGCGCGGGTCGAGCGGGCTCGGCGCATCGCCGAGCAGGCGGCGCAGCGCCATTGCGGCCTCGGCACCGAAGCGTGCGGCAAGGTTCGCCATCGGGCGGCTCGCGAGGTCGCCGATCGTCTTGAGCCCCGCGCGGACGAGCGCGGTCGTCGCCTCGCCGTCGAGTTCGAGCGCGGCGACGGGCAGGCGGCGGGTCGCCTGCGCCTCGTCGGGAGCGGGGCGCGCCTGATAACGCGCGAGTGCGCGTGCGGCGTCGGCGGTGGGGCCGAGCGCGTGGCGCATCGTCATGCCGAGCCGCGCGAGGCGGTTTTCGACATCGGCGATCACCCCCGCTTCGCCGTCATGGAGATGGGCGGCACCCGCGATGTCGAGGATCAGCCCGTCGGGGGCGTCGAGCGCGACGAGCGGCGTATAGCGCGCGCACCCCTGCGCGAGCCGGTCGAGCCATTCATGGTCGAGCACCGGATCGTGCGCGATGACCGCGAGTTCGCCGACCTGCGCGCGCGCGTCGGCGAGCGGCATGCCGGGACGCAGCCCGGCCGCCAGCGCCGCCGCATCGACGCTCGCGAGACGCATCGCGCCGCGCTGCTTCTCGGCGAAGACGAGCGGGGCGTCAGGCGGCCGCGGCGCCGTGCGAAGCCATCGCTCGGCGGGCAGGAAGGGGAAGAAGAGCGCCAGATAGCGCCGCGTCGTTCCCGAAGCCCTGTCCAAAGCATTGTCCGTCATGATTCCAGTCCAGTCGCCAGCGTGCACCCGCGGGGCCGGCGCGCCAGCGCAGCAGTTCGAGGTCGAAAGCGGGCGCGCCGGGGGCATTGGCTTCGAGGGCGTGCGACGCGGCGGCGGCGACGCTCCAGCGCGTTTCGGCGACGCTCGGTACCGGCACGGCGTTGAGGCGGAGCAGCAGCAGCGTCGTGCCCGCGTCGCGCGCGCCGAGCGCCAGGCGGCGCCCGGCGGTCAGGTCGAGCAAAGGGAATTTGCCCCAGCTTTCGACGATCACCGCTGCCGCGCCGGGGCAGCGGATCGCATCGTTGGCGCAGGCGAGCAGCATTTTGGGATCGGCCGCCTCGACCAGCAGCAGCCGGTCGGGGTCGCCGCCGAGTTCGGCAATCCCGGGGGCATAGATATGCCCGCTGCGCTTGCCGGCGTCGCTCGTGCGCAGCCAGATCAGCGGCGCCTTGCCCGGGGTGCGCAGCGCGACGAGCGCCGCGAAAGCGGCCGCGCTCGTCGCGTCGAGCGCGTCGGCGGCAAAAAATTCATGGACCCGTCCGATCGCCAGCCCGCCGCCGAGCGCGTCGTCGAAGCGCGCATCGCCGCTGGCCAGCCAGCCTTCGGCCGGACGGTTTTCATGGCCGCTGGCGGCCAGCCGGGCGACGCGGCGGCGCAGCCCGGCGAGTTGGGAAAACGACTCGCGCATATTTGTTCCTGATATGTTCTATTAGCGCGCGAGCGGGGGCAGTTGTCAAGGAGAGTCGGTTTCGACCTTCATCGTCATGCCGGACTTGATCCGGCATCCATTCCACGGCCGAAGCATGGACCCCGGATCAAGTCCGGGGTGACGAAGAGGGTCTTCAGGGCGTGCGGCTTCCCGCGCCGCTGTCGCCGCCGAGGGCCCGAAACAGCGCGATTCGCGTGTTGACGAGCAGGAGCCCGGTCGCGATCTCGCTCCGCCGCGCCGTATAGAGGCTGCGCTGCGCGTCGAGGCTGGCGAGGAAGCTGTCGACCCCGCCTTTGTAGCGCGCGTCGGTCAGCCGCGCGGTGTCGGCGGCGGCTTCGGTATTCGCGGCGGCGGCGCGGACGCGTTCGGATATCGTGCCCTGCACCGCAAGCGCGTCGGCGACTTCGCGGAACGCTGTCTGGATCGCGCCTTCATAGCCGGCAAGCGCGGCGTCGCGTTGCGCCTCGGTCACCGCGACCCCGGCGCGGCGGCCGCCGGCGTCGAAGATCGTCGCCGCGGCGTCGCCGCCCGCCGACCAGCCGAACGACCCGCCGTCGAACAGGCTGCCGAGCGCGTCGCTCGCGAAACCGAGCAGGCCGGTGAGCGAGATCGTCGGGAACAGCCGCGCCCGCGCGACGCCGATGTCGGCGTTGGCGGCGCGGAGGCGATATTCGGCCTCGATCACGTCGGGACGGCGCAGCAGGACCTGCGAGCTGACCCCGGCGGGCAGCGACACGATCGCCGGCGTCACCTCGGCGAGCCCGGCGGGCAGCAGCGCGCGGTCGACATCGCCGCCGACGAGCAGGCGGATGAGATTTTCGTCCTGCGCGATCGCGCTCGTCTGCGCCGCGATCGCATCCTCGGCGGTCGCGAGAATCTGTTCGGCCTGCCTGAGGTCGGTGCGCGGCGCGACGCCGCCGTCGAGCCGCGCTTTCGTCAACCGGACATTCTCGCGCGCATTGGCGGCGGTATCCTGCGCGATCGCGAGCAGGTCGCGGTCGGCGCCATAGGTCGCCCATGCCCCCGCGAGGTCGGCGATCAGCGCGAGGCGGACGGTGCGCGATGCGGCTTCGGTCGCGAGCGCGCTGTTGCGGTCCGCTTCGGCGGCATTGGCGAGGCGGCCGAACAGGTCGAGCTCGAACGCAGTGATGCCGCCGCGCAGCGAGAAATCGCCGCTCCCATTGCCGGCGCCGCCGCTATCCGCATAGCCGGCCCCGGCGCTGATCCCGATTTCGGGGAACTGTCCCGCGCGGCTGACGCGCGCCTGCGCGCGCGCGGCGGCGACATTGGCATAGGCGACGCGCAGGTCGCGGTTGTTCGCCAGCGCCTGTTCGGCGAGCGTCTGCAACCGCGGGTCGGTGAAGACGCTGCGATAGGAAAGGATCGGTAGCGCCGCCTCGCTCTGCAGCAGATAGGCGTCGCCGACCGGCCAGCTTTGCGGCACCGGCGGCGCGGGAAGCACCGTCTTCGGCGCGAGCGAGCAGCCCGCCAGCGCCAGCGTCCCCGCGAGCAGGAGGGGGCGGAGCGCCATCATGCCGGAACCTCCGTCCCGCCGGCGCCCGCATCCTTGTCGCCATCCTTTTCCTTACCGAAGCGCCGGCGCAGCGCGGCGAGGCCGTCGCGGACACCCCTTCTGACGAGGACGAAGAAGAGCGGGATGAAGAAGATGGCGAGGAAGGCGGCGGTCAGCATGCCGCCGATCACCGCGGTGCCGATCGCGACGCGGCTGTTCGCGCCCGCGCCGGTCGCGATCGCGAGCGGCAGAACGCCGAAGATGAAGGCGAAGCTGGTCATCAGGATCGGCCGCAGGCGGATGCGCGCCGCCTCGATCGCCGCCTCGATCACGCGCTTGCCCTTGCGTTCCTCCTGTTCGGCGAATTCGATCATCAGGATCGCATTTTTCGCCGCGAGCCCCATCGTCGTGAGCAGCCCGATCTGGAGATAGACGTCATTCTCGAGCCCGCGCAGCGTCACCGCGAACACCGCGCCGATCAGCCCGAGCGGGACGATCAGGATCACCGCGAGCGGGATCGACCAGCTTTCGTAGAGCGCCGCGAGGCATAGGAAAACGACGAGCAGCGAAATCGCGTAGAGGAAGGGCGCCTGCCCCGACGACAGCCGCTCCTGATAGGAGGAACCCGACCAGGCGACGCTGGTCCCGGGAATCTGCGCCGCCATCGCTTCCATTTCGTCCATCGCCTCGCCCGAGCTGACCCCGGCGGACGGCTGGCCCGAAATCTCGAACGCCGAAACACCCTGGAAGCGCGACGTGGTCGCGGGGGTGGTCGCCCAGCCGATCCGCGAAAAGGCCGAGAAAGGCGACATCTCGCCATCGGCCGAGCGGACATACCATTGACCGAGGTCTTCGGGCTTGGCGCGATAGGGCGCGTCGCCCTGGACATAGACGCGCTTGACGCGGCCCTTGTCGATGAAATCATTGACGTAGCGGCCACCCCAGGCGGTCGCGAGGGTATTGTTCACGTCGCTGTTAGTGAGCCCATAGGCGGTCAGCCGCTGGGTATCGATATCGACCTTGAGCGTCGCGACGTCGGGAAGGTCGCTGAGGCGCACCGAGGTCAGCTTGGGATTGGCGTTCGCCATCGCGAGCAGCCGGTCGCGCGCGGCAGAGAATTGTTCGCGGCTGAGCCCGCCGCGATTCTGGAACTGCATCGTGAACCCCGACGTGTCGCCGAGCCCGCGGACCGCGCCGGGAACGAGCGCGAAGACCTGTGCGTCGCGCAGCCCGCTCAGTGCCTTGCGCGCGCGTTCGGTGATCGCATCGGCGGTGTTCTCGTCGCCCGGCCGGTCGTCCCAGTCGACAAGATTGACATATCCCTGGCCGGTGTTCTGGCCTGCCGCGGCCCCGCCGCCGCCGCCGGCGATCAGGAACAGCGCGCCGGTGTTCGCCTTTTCGTGGGTCAGGAAATAATCTTCGACCGCGTTACGCACCTCGAGCGTGCGCTCCTGGGTGGCGCCGGCGGGCAGGCGGAACTGGACCTGGACGCGGCCCTGATCCTCGTTTGGCAGGAAGCCGCTCGGCAGGCGCAGGAACAGCACCGCGAGCAGGACGAGGATGACGGCATAGATGCCGAGGAACAGCCATTTGCGGTCGACCACCGCGCCGACGCTGCCGACATAGCGGTTCACGGTGCGGTCGAAACGGGTGTTGAAGCCGTTCTTCAGCCGCTCGCCAAGCGCGTGGAGGCGCGGAAAGCGGTGCGTCTCCGCCGTCTCGCCATGCGTCTTGGGCTTGAGCAGGCTCGAGGTCAGCGCGGGGCTCAGGATCAGCGCGACGAGCACCGACAGCGCCATCGCCGAGACGATGGTGATCGAGAATTGCCGGTAGATGACGCCGGTCGAGCCGCCGAAGAAGGCCATCGGCATGAACACCGCCGACAGCACGAGCGCGATCGCGATCAGCGCGACCTGCAATTCCTGCATCGACTGGATCGTCGCCTCGCGCGCCGACATGCCGGGATTTTCTTCCATCAATCGCTCGACATTCTCGACGACGACGATCGCATCGTCGACGAGCAGGCCGATGGCGAGCGTCAGCCCGAACAGCGTCATCGTATTGATGCTGAATCCCGCCATATAGAAAATGCCGAAGGTGCCGAGCAGCACCACCGGCACCGCGATCGCGGGTATCAGCACCGCGCGCCAGCTCTGCAGAAAGACGAACATGACGAGGATGACGAGCAGGATCGCCTCGAACAGCGATTTCTGCACCTCGCTCACCGACAGCTTGATGAAGGCGGTCGCGTCGTTGGCGTAGCTGTAGGTCACGCCGTCGGGGAAATCGGCGGCGAGTTCCGCCATCCGCGCTTTCACCCGGTCGGCGGTTTCGAGCGCGTCGGACCCCGGTGACAGCGAAATCGACATGCCGGCGCCGGGATGGCCGTTGATGCGGCTGATGACGGCATAGCTTTCGGCGCCGACCTCGACCCGCGCGATATCCTTGATGCGCACGCTCGACCCGTCGGGGAGCGTCTTGAGGACGATATTCTCGAACTCCTCGACCGTCTGCATCCGCGACTGCGCGGTGACCGTCGCGTTGAGCATCTGGCCCTGCGGCGCGGGAAGGCCGCCGACGTCGCCAGCGGCGACCTCGCTGTTCTGCGCGGTGATCGCCGAGATGACGTCGCTCGGCATCAGCGACATCGCCGCCAGCCGCTGCGGGTTCAGCCAGATGCGCATCGCGTGCGGCGCGCCGAAGATGTTGACGTCGCCGACCCCCTCGACGCGCGACAGCGGGTCCTGGATGTTCGACGCCATATAGTCGGACACGTCCTGGTTCGACCGGGTGTTCGTCGAATCATAGACGGCGACGAGGAGCAGCGTGTCGGCGTTCGACTTGGTGACGCGGATGCCCTGTTGCTGCACCTGCTGCGGCAGGCGCGAAATCGCGGTCTGGATCTTGTTCTGGACCTGGACCTGCGCAATGTCGGGGTCGGTGCCCTTCTCGAAGATCGCGGTGATGCTCGCCTGCCCGCGCGAGCTCGACTGCGAGCTGAAATAGAGCAGGCCGTCGATCCCGGTCAGTTGCTGTTCGAGCACCTGCGTGACGCTGTTCTCAATCGTCTCGGCAGACGCGCCCGGATAGTTGGCGCGGATATTGACCTGCGCCGGGGCGATATCGGGATATTGCTCGATCGGCAGCGAAAAGAGCGCGCCCAGCCCGCCGAGCATGACGATGATCGCCAGCACCCAGGCAAAGATCGGCCGGTCGATGAAAAGGCGCGACATGGGCCCTTAAGTTCCTTTCGCTGCCGCGCCCTTGGCCGCGGGCGCCCCGACCCGCTGCGGCGTGCTCGCCGGAACCGGCTTGATCGGCGCTCCGGCCTTGAGGTTGCCGATTCCCTGCGTGATGATCTTTTCGCCGGACTTCAGCCCCTCGGTGACGACCCAGTTGGCGCCGACCGTCCGCTCGGCGGTGACCTTGCGCCGCGCCGCCTTGTTGTCCTTGCCGACGAGGTAGACGAACGCCGATCCGTCGAAATCGCGCTGCACCGCGGCCTGTGGCACCAGCATCGCGGCGGGGTTGACCGACTGGTCGAACAGCGCGGTGACGAACATGCCGGGCAGCAACAGCCCCTTGGGATTGGGGAAGCGCGCGCGCAGCGTCACCGTGCCCGTCGCTTCGCTGACCGCGATCTCCGAAAACTGGACGGTGCCGGCGAACCCGTAATCGCTGCCGTCCTCCAGCTTCAACCGCACCGTCGTGCTGCCGGGCTGGGTGCCGCCGCTCGCCAGCGCCTGGCGCAGCCGGATGAGTTCGGCGCTCGACTGCTGCATGTCGACATAGATGGGATCGGTCTGCTGGATCGTCGCCAGCGGCTCCGACTGGCTCGCGCTGACCAGCGCGCCGGGGGTGGCAAGGCTGCGCCCGATCCGGCCGCTGATCGGCGCGGAAAGCGTCGTGTAGCGGAGGTTGATGCGCGCGGTTTCGAGCGCCGCGGCATTTTGCGCTACGGTGGCACGCGCGACGCGCGCCTGCGCCAGCGCGTCGGTATAATCCTGCTCGGCGACCGCCTGCATCTTCGCGAGCGGCTCGAAGCGCTTTGCCTTTTCGTCGGCCGCCTGCGCGCTTGCCCGCGCGCTCGCCAGATTCGCCGCGGCCTGATCCGCCGCCGCCTGATAAAGGCTGGCGTCGATCTGGTAGAGCGGCTGCCCGGCGCGCACGAAGCTGCCTTCGGCGAACAGGCGGCGGCGGATCAGGCCGTTCACCTGCGGACGCACCTCGCTCGTCTCGAACGCGACGGTGCGGCCGCCGAGCTGGGTGGTGACCGGAACCGCCTGTACCACGGCCGTGACATAGCCGACCTCGGGGGCGCCGCGCCCGCGCCCGCCCTCGTCGTCCTTGCCGGCGCAAGCGCCCAGCGACAGCATCATGGCACACAAGGCTCCCGCGCGGAGCAGCGGCCTGTTGTCCTGCATAATTATTATCTCGTGTCGGTCCGCCGACGGCGGGGGAGGAATGATGCCTATTCCACCATTTGGAAGGCGCCATGCAAGCGCTTTCAGGGCTTTGCGACAAAGTGCGACAATTTTGCCCGCGCATCGACGCCGCAGCATTGACACCGGTTACCATCGGGTTTAGCAGATAGCGACGACGAAGACGGGACGAGGATCATCATGTTTGCCAAAACTTATCACGCGACCCATCCCGACATGATGGAATGCGTGGACAATGACGCGCTGCGCGATCGCTATCTTGTCCCGGGCATGTTCGCCGACGGCAGGGTCAACCTCAACTATTCGCACAATGAGCGCTTCGTCATCGGCGGCGCGGTGCCGAAGGGGGGCGCGCTGCGGCTTCCCGACCAGAGCGAGCCGGCTTCGGCGGCGGGGCATCCCTTCCTCGAACGGCGCGAGATGGCGGCGGTCAATATCGGCACCGACGGCGCGATCAGCGTCGATGGCCAGCGCTTTGCGATGAAGAACAAGGAATGCCTCTATATCCCGATGGGGTCGAAGGAGGTGGTCTTCGAAGGCGACGGCGCGCGCTTCTATCTGGCGTCGCTTCCGGCGCACAAGATCTGCCCGATCCAGCACATCACGCTCGATCAGGCGAACCCGCTCGCGCGCGGCGACCTTGCCAATTCGAACCAGCGGACGATCTATCAGCTCGTCATTCCGGGCGTATGCGAGAGCGCGCAATTGCTGCTCGGGCTCACCGTGCTCGAAGAGGGCAGCGTGTGGAACACGATGCCGCCGCACCTCCACGACCGGCGCAGCGAAATCTATCTCTATTTCGACCTGCCCGAAGAGAATGACCGCATCTTCCATTATATGGGCGAGCCCGACAGCATGCGGCACATCGTGATCGCGAACGAGGAAGCGGTGATCAGCCCTCCCTGGTCGATCCACATGGGGTCGGGGACGAAGAAATATGCCTTCATCTGGGCGATGGGCGGCGAGAATCTCGACTATACCGACATGAACGTCCTCGACATCTGCCAGTTGAAGTAAGCCATTCATCGTCACCCCGGACTGGATCCGGGGTCCATGCACGGTCGCGGCGATGGATGCCGGATCAAGTCCGGCATGACGAAAGGTAAGAGAATGAAGATGTTCGACCTCGCCGGAAAAGTCGCGCTCGTCACCGGCGCCAACACCGGCATCGGGCAGGGGATCGCGCTGGCGCTCGCCGGGGCGGGCGCCGACATCGCCGCTGCGGGGCGTTCTCCTGCCGATGAAACCGTCGGCAAGGTGCGCGCGCTTGGCCGCAAGGCCGACAACTTCGCCGCCGACCTGTCGAGCGTCGGTGCAGTGCAGCCGCTCGTCGATGCGGTGGTCGCCGAATTCGGGCGGATCGACATTCTCGTTAACAATGCCGGGATCATTCGCCGCGCCGACGCCGTTGACTTTACCGAAGCCGACTGGGACGCAGTGATGGACACCAATCTGAAGTCGCTCTTCTTCCTCTGTCAGAGCGTCGGTCGCCACATGATCGCGCGGATCCAGAAAGAGGGGGGAGCGGGCAAGATCATCAACATCGCCTCGATGCTGACCTTTCAGGGCGGCATAAGGGTGCCGAGCTACACCGCGTCGAAATCGGGGGTCGGCGGGCTGACCAAGCTGCTCGCGAACGAATGGGCGGCGAAGGGCGTCAACGTCAACGCGATCGCCCCCGGCTATATCGCGACGAACAACACCGCGGCGTTGCAGGGCGACGAAACGCGCAATCGCCAGATCGTCGAGCGCATCCCCGCCGGCCGCTGGGGCGGCCCCGAGGATATCGGCGGCGCTGCCGTGTTCCTCGCGTCGCCGGCCTCGGACTATGTGCAGGGCCATATCCTCGCCGTCGACGGCGGCTGGCTCGCACGCTAGCATCCCGCCATGCCGGACCGTCTCGTCTTCTTCGGCGAACTGCTGATCCGCCTCACCGCGCCGGGCAACGAACTGCTGATGCAGTCGCCGGCGCTCGCGCTCCATGTCGGCGGGGCCGAGGCGAATGTCGCGATCGGGCTCGCCCATCTCGGCCACGACTGTGCGATGGTGAGCACGGTTCCCGCCAATGCACTCGGGCGCGGGGCGGTGGCGGCGGTGCGCGGCGCGGGCGTCGATTGCGGCGCGGTCGCGACCGGCGCGGGGCGGATGGGGCTCTATTTCCTCAGCGTCGGGGCCGGGCTGCGCGCCTCCGAGATCGTCTACGACCGCGCCGGATCGAGCTTCGCCGCGCGCGGTGCGGAGGATTATGACTGGGACGCGCTGCTCGCCGGAGCGGGGCTGCTGCACTTGTCGGGGATCACCCCCGCGCTCGGGCCGCGTTCGGCCGAAGCGGCGCTGGCGGCGGCGCGCGCGGCAAAGCGGCTCGGCGTGCCGGTCAGCTTCGACGGCAATTACCGCGCGATGCTGTGGCAGGCGTGGGACAGCGATCCGCGCGCGATCCTCGGCGAACTGATCGGCCTCGCCGATATATTCTTCGGCAACCACCGCGACCTGTCGCTCGTCCTCGGCAAGGATTTCGGCGGCGAGGGCGAAGACCGGCGGCGCGAGGCGGCGGAGGCGGGCTTTGCTGCCTTCCCCGACCTGCGGATCATCGCCTCGACCGCGCGACATGTCCTTACCGCCGACCATCACCGCGTCGCCGCGCGCGTCGACCGTCGGGACAGCACACACCAGACCGGCGAGGTCGACGTGACCGGCATCGTCGATCGCATCGGCGCCGGCGACGCCTTCGCCGCCGGGGTGCTCCACGCCTGGCGCGCGGGCGGCGATGCGCGCGCGATGGCCGAAACCGGCCTCGCGCTCACCTGCCTCAAACATTCGCTGCCCGGCGATGCCAGCCGCTTCGGCGCCGCCGATATTGCGGCGTTCCACGCCGGCGGGCTCGACGTCCGGCGCTGATCGCATCGGCGCCGGCCCGGGCGGTCAAAGTTGTACGACAATCGCGCTTGACATCGATCATCCAATAGGTCACCTGTTACTGACACCGGTTACCTGAATCGGTCAACGAAACGATATCGATGGGGGAGAGGGCGTCCGGCCCGCCGAAAACGGCGGCCTCCCGCTTGCTCTCGGAAAAGGATGGCAAAAGCGCGTCGATCCGTTTTTGCCTGCAAGAGTAACCGGTGTCATTTCTTGCTTTGGCGGAGATGCGCTGCGAAAGGGAGGACCATATGGCTATTCGGATGAAGCGGGGCGGCGCCTTGACGGCGAAACTGGCGGGCGGCGTGTCGCTCGCGGTGCTGATGGCGGCACCCGCCTATGCGCAGGAAGCGGGCGCGGACACGCCCGAAGGCGAAATCATCGTGACCGGCATTCGCGCATCACTCGAGCGGGCGGCGGATATCAAGCGCGAGGCGGGGCAGGTGATGGACGTCATCACCGCCGAGGATGTCGGCAAGCTTCCCGACGCCAATGTCGCCGAGGCGCTGCAGCGCGTTACCGGCGTCCAGATCACCCGTGTTTTCGGCGAGGGCCAGTCGGTGTCGGTGCGCGGGCTGCAACAGGTCCGCGTCGAAGTCGACGGGCGCACCCTGCTCGGCTGGTCGGCGCGGCTGTCGCCGCCCGAGAACGACCAGCTCGGCCGCTCGTCGGGGCTCGATTCGGTGCCGTCGAGCCTGTTCGGCCGCCTCGAAGTGCGCAAGTCGCCGCTTGCCAGCCAAGCCGAGGGCGGGCTGGGCGGCACGGTCAACCTCGTCACCCCGAAACCGCTCTCGTTCAAGGAGCCGACCGCGTCGCTGCGCGTGCAGGGCGTTTATTCGGAGAACAGCGACAAGTTCGAACCCGCGATCACCGGCTTTGCGACGACGAAATTCGCCGACGACCGCATCGGCATCATGATCGCCGGCGAATATCAGAAGCGCACGTCGGTCACCCAGGCCTTCGAGCGCAACAATTTCCTGAATCGCAACTATGCCGCTGGCGGCGACACGATCGTCCAGCCGACCCCGGCGCTGCTGCAATATGAACAGTTCACCGTCGACCGTTCGCGGCTCGGCCTCAACGGCGCGATCCAGTTCGAGGTGACGCCCGAATTCACGCTCACCGCCGACGCGCTCTATTCGAAGCTCAAGACCGGGCGCCGGCAGGACTTTTTCGCGTTCCGCCTGCCCACCGGCGCCAATCCGGTGACCGATGCGGTGGTCGAGGACGGCATGGTGGTTGCGGGCAACGCCAACGGCACCGTCACCACCGCGGGGCAGATCCGCAACGAGCCGACCGAAAGCTTCCTCTACGGGCTCAATGGCAAATATGAGAGCGGCGGGCTGACGATCGAGGCCGACGGCTATTACAGCAAGGGCACGATCGACCAGACGATCCAGATCATCACGCTGCAGGCGGCCGCGCCCGTCCCCGGCGCCTTCGATTTCCGCGATAACACCATCCCGTCGCTGACGCTCGGCGGCACTTTCGACCCCGCCGATTATGCGTCGTACAATCCCGCGAACAACGGCGTGCGCAGCAACCGGCTGATCGGGCTGCTCGAGGAATGGACCGGCAAGCTCGACGTCAGCTACGAAACCGGCGGCGGCGTCACCATCGCCGCCGGGGTGCGCTATACCGACCTGCACGCCCGGTCGAACGCCTATCGCAGCCAGGTGACGCCGACCCCCGACGAGATCGAGCCGTTCCTGAATCTCGTCGATCCACGGGATTTTCTGCCCGACATCGCGGGCAGCTTCCCGCGCGGCTTCCTCAGCACCGCGCCGACCTTCGACTATGTCTTCACCCGCGCGCAGGCGGCCGAACCCAATCCCGATGCGAACGGCCGGTCGACGCTGCTGCCCAACCTCCAGCGCGACTATGACTTCAGCGAACGCACGCTTGCCGCCTATCTGATGGTATCGGGCGAGGGCGAGATCCTCGGTATGCCGTACAAGGCGAATGCCGGGGTGCGTATCGCCAGCACCCGGCTGTCGGTCGATAGCTATGTCAACGTCGGCACGGTCAGCACGCTGCGCAACGACAAGAACCGCTATACGAACGTCCTGCCCAGCGCGAACATCGCCTTCAACGTCACCGACAATTTCCTGGTCCGCGTCTCGGGATCGCAGACGATGCAGCGCGCGTCGATCGCCGACCTTGCGCCGTCGACCTTTTTCAACGCGACCAACCTGTCGGTCACCGGCGGCAATGTGAACCTCAAGCCGCCGATCTCGACGCAGGCCGATGTCAGCTTCGAATATTATACGGGTAAGAGCTCGCTGATCTCGGGCGCGGTCTTCTACAAGGATGTGCAGGATTTCATCGCCAGCTTCGTGACCACCGGCGTCGACCTCGACCTCGACGACCAGGGGCGCGAGCTCACCTTCTCGCGACCCGAAAACCTCGCCAGCGCCCGGATCAAGGGCTTCGAGATCGGCATCCAGCAGTTCGCCGACTTCCTGCCCACGCCGTTCGACGGCCTCGGCATCATCGCCAACTACACCTATTCGGATTCGGAGGATAATGCCGGCTTCCCGCTCGTTGCGGTGTCGAAGAACAGCTACAACCTCGTTGGCCTCTATGAAAAAGGTCCTTTCTCGGCGCGAATCGCCTATAATTATCGCGACGAGGCGGTGTTCGAATTTTCCGAAGGGCGGCCGAGCTTCATCGGCGCGCGGTCGCAACTCGACGCCCAGCTCGGCTTCGACCTGACCGAGAATTTCGCCCTGTCGCTGCAGGCACAAAACCTGATGCCGAAAAAATCGGCTACGAGCGAATATAGCAATTTCAACCCGACCGCGCTCAATAGCTATGCCCTGTCGGAGCGGCGCTTCTCGGTCGGCGTGCGGGCGAAATTCTGATCCCCCACTCCGGTGGCGGCCGCCGTCCACGCCGCCACCGGAACCGGATCGTCAGGAGATTTGGATAGTGAAGATATCGGGTCATCGGCGCGCGCGCCTCGCTTTCGGTGCTGCGCTCGGCGCGCTGCTGGCTTTGCCGGCGCAGGCCGAACCGGCAAGCCCGCCCAAAATCCTCTCCGACCCCGCGACGATGGCGGCCAATCCGCTCCCCGACTTCTCCTACGCCGGCTACGGTTTCGGCCTCGCGCCGCTCCCCGCCGATGCGGGAACGGTCATCGAGGTTACCGACCATGGCGCGATCCCCGATGACGGGCTCGACGATACGAAGGCGGTGCTGCGCGCGCTCGCCGCGGCCAATGCGGTCAAGGGCAAGGTGACGCTGCGTTTTCCCAAGGGGCGGACGCAGATCACCGAGGTGCTGCGCATCACGCGCAGCGATATCGTCCTCGACGGTGCCGGCGACGGGAACGGCGGCAGCGAACTCTGGTTTCCCCGGCCGCTGAAGCTCATCGACAACAGCCATGATTATGACGAGCTGCGCGCCTATCTGGTGCGCGAGAAGAAATATCAGGTCGAGCCCGAGAACAACATCGACTATCTGTTCACCGAATACAGCTGGGCCGGCGGGATGATCACCGTCGGACCCGACAAGACGCGCGCCGTCTCCTACGACGGCAGCAAGGATGCGCGCGACCCGGTGCTGGCGCGCGGCGTCGCGGGAAAACAGTTCGGCCGCACGCTCACCGTCGACGACGCTACGAAGCTCAAGGCCGGCGACGTCGTCCAGCTCCAATGGTTTTCGGTCGACGGTCCGAAGAGCGCGATATTGAAATCGCTCTACGGCGACACCGACCTGCCGATCGGATCGCATCACTGGTCGTCGCCCGACCGCCCCGTAGTCGTGCAGGCGACGCGCATCGCGGCGATCCGCGGCAAGACGGTAACGCTGGGCGATCCGTTGCTCCACGACGTGCGCGCCGACCAGCCCGCAGTGCTCGCGAACTGGCGGCATCTCGAACATGTCGGCATCCAGAATCTGCGGCTGCAATTCCCCGCAGCGCCGGCGTTCGGCCATCACCTCGAACAGGGCTATAACGGCATCTATATGACCGGGGTCTTCGACGGCTGGGTCCGCTACCTCGTCATCGACCGGTCGGACAGCGGCATATTGACCGACAATGCCGCCAGCCTGACGATCGCCGATGTGACGACGACGGGCGATCGCGCCGCGCATTATTCGGTGCATGTCGGCGCAGTGCACAATGTGCTGGTCCGGGATCTGAAGGTCGAGAATCCGGTGATCCACCCGCTCAGCGTCAACACGCGCTCGACGCGCTCGGTCTTCCTTCGCTCGACCGTCGCGCAGGATGGCGTGATCGACCAGCATAGCGGATCGAACCACCAGAATCTGTTCGATCAGGTGACGCTGCATATCGACCCGAAGCAGGACAAGGGCGCGTGGCGCTACCGGCTGTGGATGGGCGGCGGCGCGCCTTACTGGAAGCCGGGGCACGGGCTTTACAACACGCTGTGGAACGCGCGGCTGGTGATCTCCGACGCGGTTCCGGCAGACGCCGAGGTTGCGATCGTCAGCGGGCTCGAGGGGCCGGGCGAGCGGATCGTCGGGCTGCACGCGAACCGCCGGATCACGGTCAGCTACGACCCCGCCCCCTATATCGAGGCGACGGGCATGGCCGTCGATGCGGTACCCTCGCTCTACGATTATCAGCTGGCGCGGCGGCGCTGATCCTCACCGCCCGGGCGGGGCGACCGACTGGCGTTCGACGAAGGTCGAGGTGAGCGCGGCGGGGTCGGGGTCGATGGCCTTGGCGCCCGCACCGAGGAAGTCGGGAACAAGGAGCTGCGCCGCGCGCACCCCCATCTGGCGGATCGGCCAGCGCACCGTGCTCAGCGCCGGCCAGATATGCGTCGCGGTCGGCGAATCGTCGAAGCCGATGATCGACAGCGCGCCCGGCACCGCGATCCCCTTGCCATGCGCGACGCTCATCACGCCGGCCGCCATTTCGTCGTTCGAGCAGAAGATCGCGGTCGGCGGTTCGGCGAGCGCCAGCAATTTTTCGCCGGCCTCGACGCCGGCGGCGTAGCGGTAATTGCCGGGCGCATAATGCTCTTCGGCAAGGCTCAGTCCGGCGTCGGCGAGCGCCTCGCGGAAGCCCTTTTCGCGCTCGGCCGCCGAACGGAAGCCCTCGGGCCCGCGTACGAACCCGATGCGGCGGTGGCCAAGGTCGACAAGCCGCCGCACCGCTTCCTTGACGACGTCATGGTCGTTCGACGAGACGCAATGCTGCGGATCGTCGAGCGGCGCCGAGCCGACGCGGACATAGCGTACGCCGAGGGTTTCGCAGAGCGCGGCAAGATCGTCATTCTCCGAAATCGGCGGCAGCAGCATCGCGCCGATCGGGCGCTGTTTTTCGAGGAAGGTGCGAACGTCGTCGAGCAGCCGGTCCGATCCCCGGTCGACCGGGCGGACGAGCAGCGCGAGGTCGCTGTCCTTGATCGCGTCGAGCACGCCCTGCTGGAAATTGAGTACCGTCTGCGCATTGGGGTTATCGTGGAGCAGCGCGATCAGGAAATTGCGGCGAAAGGCGAGCGCGCGCGCCTGCGGGTTGGGGACGAAGCCCAGCGTCTCGATCGCACCCTGAACGGCTTTGCGGGTCTTTTCGCTGATGAATTCGGACCGGTTGATGACGCGGCTGACGGTTTTTTTCGATACTCCGGCGAGCGCCGCCACATCATTGATCGTCGGTTGTTTGCCGCCCGCTTGTCCCACCATGACTCCAGCTTTCCTCCACAGGCCTTGCCCGGCGCGCCGCACCGTTCCCACCACTTTGGCCTGTCCCTTCCCTGATGGGCGCTCGGTTGGGCAAAATCAACCGCAACAACGGCTATTTGCTTGCTTTTGACACCGGTGTCTTTTAAGCCTCGTCGCGGAAGAGGAAAAAGCAGGCCCATGGCAGCGACCACCGAACAGAAAAATATCGCCGCAGCGTTCCTCGCCGCGCGCGCAAAAAAGACACCGCTTACCTTGTATCCCGGCGCGATGCCCGAAACGATGGCCGATGCCTATGCGATCCAGGATGCGGCGATCGCGCTCGACGGACGTCGCGTCGGCGGCTGGAAGGTCGGGCGCATCGCCGCCGAGCTCGTCGGCCGCTATGGCGATAACCGGCTGACCGGGCCGATCTTCGCCGACGAAATTGTCGGGGACGCCGGTGGAGCCCGCCCCGCCATGCCCGTCTATGCAGGCGGCTTCGCGGCGGCCGAAGCCGAAGTCGTGCTGTGCTTCGGGACGGTCGCGGACCATGATTATGACATTGCGTCGGTGCGCGACTGCGTCGCCGAGGTGCGGACCGGCATCGAAATCGCCAGCTCGCCTTTTCAGGGTATCAACCGCCACGGCCCTGCGGTCACCGCTTCGGACTTCGGCAACAACAGGGGACTGGTGCTCGGGCCGCCGCTCGCCGGCTGGCAGGACAGGGACCTGATCCACATGCCGGTCGAGTTCGCCATCGACGGCGAAACCGTCGGCGCAGCGACGATGGAAACGATGCTCGACGGACCGTTCGGATCGGCGCTGTTCCTGATCCGCACCCTCCGCGCGCGCGGGATCGCGATCCCGCCCGGGACGTGGCTGTCGGCGGGCGCGATCACCGGCATCCACGAAATTCGCCCCGGCCAAAGCGGGGAAGCGCTGTTCGACGGAAAAATCCGCGTCGGCTGCACGATTAGCGATTAAGGAAAAATCGGGAGAGAATCATGGCACAGGCAAGTGCGGGCGAAGCGGCGGCAACGCCGACGTCCCGGGCGGGACGTTACCGCTGGCTGATCGTCGGGGTGCTGTTCGCCGCGACCACGGTCAACTACATCGACCGCACCATGCTCGGCCTGCTCGCGCCGACGCTCGGCGATGAGCTCGGGTGGACCGAAAATGATTATGGCAACATCGTCACCGCCTTTCAGGCCGCCTATGCGCTCGGTTTCCTCGCGATGGGCTGGCTGATCGACCGTTTCGGTCCCAAGGTCGGTTATGCGATCGCCATATCGATCTGGACGGTCGGCCATGTCGCGCACGGCTTCGCCTCCTCGGTCGCCTCCTTCATGATGGCGCGCGTCATCCTCGGCGTCGGCGAGGCGGGGCATTTCCCCTCGGTCGTCCGCGCGGCGAGCGAGTGGTTTCCGCAAAAGGAACGCGCCTATGCGATCGGCTGGGTCAACAGTGCGACGACGATCGGCGTCATCCTGACCGCACCGACGATCGCGCTGTTCATGCGCGTGCTCGGCTTCGACTGGCGCGAAACCTTCATCTATACCGGTGCCTTCGGCATGATCCTGCTGCTGCTCTGGCTGTGGCTCTACAGCAACCCGCGCGAAAGCGGGAAGGTGAGCGAGGCGGAACTTGCGTGGATCGAGCATGACCCGCCCGAAACGGTCGAGCGCCTCGGCTGGGGCGCCATCGTCACCAAGCGTGAGGCATGGGCTTATGCGATCGGAAAGTTCCTGACCGATCCCGTCTGGTTCCTGATGCTCTTCTGGCTGCCCAAATATTTCAGCACCACCTACGACGTCGACCTCAAGGTCGTATTGCTGCCGATGATCATCATGTACCTGCTCTCGGACGTCGGCAGCATCCTTGGCGGCTGGGTATCGTCGAAGCTGATCCAGACCGGCCGCAGCGTGAATTTCGCGCGCAAGGCGACGATGCTCGGCGCGGGTTGCTGTGTGCTGCCGTTGCTGTTCGTCTCGGGGCTCGACAATATGTGGCTCGCGGTGGTGCTGATCGGCATCGCGCTCGCGGGGCATCAGGCCTTTTCGTCGACGATCCTCTCGATCCCGCCCGACATGTTCCCGAAACGCGCGGTCGGATCGGTGATCGGGCTCGGCGGTTTCGCGGGCGGTGTCGGCGGGATGATCATGGCGAAGTCGACCGGGCTCGCGCTCGACGCGACGGGGGGCAGTTACACGGTGATCTTCGCCGCCTGCACGATCGTCTATTTCCTGGCGGTGCTGGCGATCCACCTCCTCAGCCCGCGCCTCGCGCCGGTCAGCGTCGAAAGCGCATGACGACCCCGCTGATCCTGCATCCCGACCGGCTGTTTCCGTCCGATCCGGGGCAGCGCGATATCGCCCGGCGGCTGTACGGGGCGGTCGCCGACCTGCCGATCATCAGCCCGCACGGGCACACCGATCCGGCGTGGTTTGCGGACAATGCGCCGTTCGGCAACGCCGCCGAACTGCTGCTGCATCCCGACCATTATATCTTCCGGATGCTCTACTCGCAGGGCGTGCCGCTCAAAGCGCTCGGCATCGGCAATCCGTCCGCCAACCCGCGCGAAAGCTGGCGGCTGTTCGCGCAACATTATCACCTCTTCCGCGGTACCCCGACGCGGATGTGGATGGATTGGGTGTTTGCCGAGGTGTTCGGGTTCGACGAGCAGTTCGATGCGGCGACGTCGGACCATTATTACGACCGCATCACCGATGCGTTGGGCGCCGACGCCTTCCGCCCGCGCGCGCTGTTCGACCGTTTCGGGATCGAGGTGATCGCGACCACCGAAAGCCCGCTCGACACCCTCAATCATCACGCCGCGATCCGCACCGCCAACCAAAGCGGCGAATGGAGCGGGCGCGTGATCACCGCCTATCGTCCGGACCCTGTCGTCGATCCCGAGTTCGAAGGTTTCGGCGACAATCTCCGGCGCTTCTCCGAACTCTCGGGCGAGGATGCCTTCAGCTATCCGGGCTATCTCGCCGCGCACCGGAACCGCCGCGCCTTTTTTGCCGAAATGGGCGCGACCTCGACCGATCACGGGCATCCGACCGCCGCGACCGCCGACCTGTCGGACGCCGAGGCCGAAGCGCTGTTCGCGCGGGTCACTGGCGACCATGTCAGCGCCGCCGATGCCGAACTGTTCCGCGCGCACATGCTGACGGTGATGGCGGGGATGAGCCTCGACGACGGGCTGGTGATGCAGATCCACCCCGGCAGTTTCCGCAACCACAACCCCGGGCTGTTCGTGCGCCATGGCCGCGACAAGGGCGCCGATATTCCGATGCGCACCGACTATGTCCATGCGCTGCGCCCTCTGCTCGCGCGCTACGGCAACGAGGCGGGGCTGACGATCATCCTCTTCACGCTCGACGAGACGAGCTATGCGCGCGAACTCGCGCCGCTCGCCGGCCATTATCCGGCGCTGCGGCTCGGCCCGGCCTGGTGGTTCCACGACAGCCCGGAGGGGATGCGCCGTTTCCGGGCGCAGGTCACCGAGACGGCGGGATTCTACAACACCGTCGGTTTCAACGACGACACGCGCGCCTTCCTGTCGATCCCCGCGCGCCACGACGTCGCGCGGCGGATCGACTGCGGCTTCCTCGCCGGGCTCGTCGCCGAACATCGTATGGAGGAATGGGAGGCCGCCGAACTCGCGGCCGACCTTGCCTGTAACCTCGCCAGAAAAGCATATCGGCTGTGAGACTGTCGCCCGATACGCCGCTACCCGCCGCGGTGCAGCGCCCGGCCTATGACCGGCACGCGCAGGCGACGGGGATCGTCCATCTCGGCATCGGCGCCTTCCACCGCGCGCATCAGGCGGTCTATACCGACGACGCGATGAATGCGGGCGACCGCGACTGGGGCATCATCGGCGTGTCGCTGCGCGCGCCCGATGTCGCGGCGCAGCTCGGCCCGCAGGACGGGCTCTATACGGTGAGCGCCCGCGGCGCTGCGGGCACGCGGCTGCGCCTGATCGGTGCGGTGCGCAAACCGCTCGTTGCGGCGGAGCATCCGCAGGCGGTGATCGACGCCATCGCTGCGCCCGCGACGCATATCGTCAGCCTTACCGTGACCGAGAAAGGCTATTTGCGCCGCCCCGACGGATCGCTCGACCTCGCGGCGGCAGTCGGGGCGGCGAGCCTCTATCGCTTTGTCGCGGCCGGGCTCGCGGCGCGCAAGGCGGCGGGGCTGGGCGGGCTCACTCTGCTCAGTTGCGACAATCTTGCCGGCAACGGCGCGGTGCTGCGCCGGTTGATGCGCGAATATCTCGCCGCCTATCATCCCGGCCTCGCGTCATGGTTCGATGGCGAATGCACCTGTCCCGCGACGATGGTCGACCGGATCGTTCCCGCCACGACCGACGCCGACCGCGCCGCCGTCGAAACCGCGCTCGGCGCCCGCGACGAGGGCGCGGTCGTCACCGAAAGTTTCAGCCAGTGGGTGATCGAGGATGACTTCGCCGGCGCGCGCCCGCGCTGGGAAAAGGCCGGCGCCGAACTGGTCGCCGACGTCGCACCCTATGAAACCGCAAAGCTGCGGCTGCTCAACGGCGCCCATTCGGCGCTCGCCTATATCGGGCTCGGGCGGGGGCATATATTCGTCCATCAGGCGATCGCCGATCCCGACATCCGCCCGGTCATCGAACGGCTGATGCGCGAAGAAGCAGCGCCGACGATCGCCGCGGCGCCGGGTCAGGACCTGTCCGCCTATGCCGACGCGTTGCTCGATCGCTTTGCCAATCCGGCGCTCGACCACCGCCTCGCCCAGATCGCGATGGATGGCAGCCAGAAGATTCCGCAGCGCTGGCTCGAAACGCTGGCCTGGCATCAACAGCGCGGGGTGCATTGCCCTTCGCTCGCGGCGGCGGTGGCGGCGTGGGTCGCTTTCCTGCGCAGCGGCGAGCCCGTCGACGACCCGCTCGCCGACCGGTTGCGTGCCGCCGTAGCCGGGCCGGATGCGATGGCAAGGCTGTTCGGGGAGGGCGGGCTGATCGCGTCGGACTGGCGGCCTTAGGCCGGAACGAGCAGTCCCCGGCTCTCGCGCACCTCGGCGTCGAGCCAGTCGATGAACGCCCGGATGCGCGGCTGCGGGGCGACGTCGCGGTGGAGCGCGAGCCAGAAGGCGCGCGCAATCGTCTGTTCGGGCCGCGCCCGCACCAGCCCGGGATCGCCGGCGGCGATAAAGCAGGGAAGCACGCCGACCCCGGCGCCGCCCGCGATCATCCGCCGCTGCGCGAGGATCGACGACGACCGCACGCTGGCGCGCAGCCCCGGCTCGATCTCGTCGAGATAATCGAGTTCGGGCGCGTAAAGAATATCGGGCATATAGCCGATCACCGGGATTCCGGCGCGCGACAGCGGCGCCTGCCCGACCGCCTGTTGCCAGTCGGGGCGGCTGGCGGGCGCATAAAGGCCGAGGCTGTAGTCCGACAGCTTGCGTGTGATCAGCGGGCCTTTTCTGGGTCGCGCGAGCAGCACCGCCATATCGGCCTCGCGCCGCGACGGATTGAGGAAGCCCGAAGAGGCGACAAGGTCGATCTCGAGCTCGGGGTGCGCGGCGACGAAGGTGGCGAGCCGCGGCGCGATGAAGCTGTTGCCGAACCCCTCGGTCACGCTGAGCCGCAACTGCCCCGACAATCCCGCCCGGCCGCCCGGCGCCATGTGGACGCGTGCCGCCGCTGCGGCCATCGCCTCGGCATGCGGGACCAGCGCCCGTCCCGCCGCGGTCAGCACGAAACCGGTCGGCGCGCGTTCGAAGAGCGTCTGGCCGAGTGCGGCTTCGAGCGCGCTGACCCGCCGGCTGACCGTCGTCGCGTCGACATGCAGCGCCGCCCCGGCGCGCGCGAGGGTGCCGTGCCGCGCGACGAGCAGGAAATATTGCAGCCTGTCCCAATCCATATGCTGCAAATATGCAGGATTGAACTGCAAGTCTATCCCTTGCTTTCAGCGCGCGATTCGTCTGTTGCAGCGGGCAATCACAGACGGGAGATTCGACCCATGCGACAGATTGACCACCACATCGTCGGCGGTGCCGGCGGCAGCAGCCGCTTCGCCGACGTGCTCGACCCGAACAATGGCGGCGTCCAGGCGCAGGTCGCGCTCGGCGACCGCGCCGTCCTCGACCGCGCCGTTGCGGCGGCGAAGGCCGCGCAGCCCGCCTGGGCCACGACCAATCCGCAGCGCCGCGCGCGCGTGATGTTCGACTTCAAGCGTCTCGTCGAAGCCAATATGAACGAGCTCGCGCAAATCCTGTCGGCCGAGCATGGCAAGGTGATCGCCGATGCCAAGGGCGATATCCAGCGCGGCCTCGACGTCGTCGAATTCGCCTGCGCCGCGCCGCATATCCTGAAGGGCGAATATACCGTCGGCGCCGGCCCGGGCATCGACGTCTATTCGATGCGCCAGCCGATCGGCATCGGCGCCGGCATCACCCCGTTCAACTTCCCCGCGATGATCCCGCTGTGGATGGGTGCGATCGCGACCGTCGTCGGCAACGCCTTCATCCTCAAGCCCAGCGAACGCGATCCCAGCGTGCCGGTGCGGCTGGCCGAACTCTTCCTCGAAGCGGGCATGCCCGAAGGCATTTTTCAGACCGTCCACGGCGACAAGGAAATGGTCGACGCGATCCTCGATCATCCCGATATCGGCGCGGTGAGCTTCGTCGGCTCGTCCGACATCGCGCATTATGTCTACAATCGCGGCGTCGCGAACGGCAAGCGCGTGCAGGCGATGGGCGGCGCGAAGAACCACGGCATCGTGATGCCCGACGCCGATCTCGACCAAGTCGTGAACGACCTGACCGGCGCCGCTTTCGGCTCGGCGGGCGAACGCTGCATGGCGCTGCCCGTGGTCGTCCCCGTCGGCGAGGACACCGCGAACCGCCTCCGTGAAAAGCTCGTCCCGGCGATCGAGGCGCTGCGCGTCGGCGTGTCGACCGACGACGAAGCGCATTACGGCCCCGTCGTGACGCAGGCGCACAAGGACAAGGTCGAAGGCTGGATCGCGAAATGCGCCGAAGAAGGCGCCGAACTGGTTATCGACGGCCGCGGCTTCACGCTGCAGGGCCATGAAAAGGGCTTCTTCGTCGGCCCGACGCTGTTCGACCATGTCACCCCCGACATGGAAAGCTACAAGGAAGAAATCTTCGGCCCCGTGCTGCAGATCGTCCGTGCCCCCGATTTCGAAAGCGCGCTCGAACTGCCGTCGAAGCATCAATATGGCAATGGCGTCGCGATCTTCACCCGCAACGGCCACGCCGCGCGCGAATTTGCGGCGCGCGTCAACGTCGGCATGGTCGGCATCAACGTGCCGATCCCGGTGCCCGTCGCCTATCACACCTTCGGCGGCTGGAAGCGCTCGGCGTTCGGCGACACCAACCAGCACGGTATGGAAGGCGTGAAGTTCTGGACCAAGGTCAAGACGATCACCGCGCGCTGGCCCGACGGGTCGCCCGACGGCGGCAACGCCTTCGTCATCCCGACGATGGGGTAACGCCGGTTGCGGCGGTGTCCGATCCTGTCCGGCGAAAGCGGCGCGCGATGAAACCCGCGCGCCGCACCGGGCATTTCTCCTTCCGAAGGAGACTAGAAATGACCCGCTTCATGCTTCCCGCGATGGTGCTGCTTCTCGCCGCGTGCAGCGGCGGCGAGGACAAGTCCGGACCCGAAGACACGGCCGAGATATCGCCGTTGCAAAAGGCCGACCGCCCGGCGCCCGAAACGGCGGTGGATGAAGACCTGCCCGAAGCCACCGAGCCCGCGCCCGTGCAAGAAAAGGCCGAAAGCGCTGGCGACGGCAAGTCGATCCCCGCCGCGATCCGGGGCCGCTGGGCGCTGAAAGCCGCCGATTGTGCGGCGAAGCGTGGCACCGATCTCACCGCGCTGGTCATCGACGCCGCCAACCTGCGCTTCTTCGAATCGCACGGCGAACTCGCCCGGGTTCGCGAGAGCGGTGCCGAGCGGATCGTCGCCGACTACCGCTTCAGCGGCGAGGGCGAGGAATGGGATCGCCGGATGCAGCTCGAACTCGCCGACGGCGGCAAAACGCTCGTTCGTCGCGATTCTGGCGAGGGTGCCGCGGCCGAGCCGATACGCTATACGCGCTGTGCCGGATGACGGCTTTGCAAGGGAGACTCACGATGGACATTCGCATCATGGCAATCGCCGCCGTTCTGCCGCTCGCCGCCTGCACGCAGGAACGGCCGCCCGAATCGACCCCGCCGCCGCCCGAAGCCGAAATGACGTGCAAGGCCGACGCGGTGCAAAGCTATGTCGGCCAGAGCGTCAGCCCCGACCTCGGTGCGGCGATCCTCAAGGCATCGGGTGCGCGCACGCTGCGCTGGGGCCCGCCGCGCTCGGCGATGACGATGGACTATCGCGTCGACCGGGTGAACGTGATGTACGACGACGCTTCGAAGATCACGCAGGTCACCTGTGGCTGAATACAGCCGCCGCAATCATAGCTCCGCATCCCCCTTCGAACCGGTCTACGGCTACAGCCGGGCGGTTCGGGTGGGGAATCGCATCGACGTCGCCGGCTGCGCACCGATCGAGCCCGACGGTTCGTCGACCCCCGGCGACGCGGGGGCGCAGGCGGCGCGCTGCATCGCGATCATCGGCGAAGCGCTCGAAGCGCTCGGCGGCAGTTTCGCCGACGTCGTGCGCACCCGCATGTACATTACCGACGCCGCGGATGCCGATCTTGTGGGGCGGGCGCATGGATCGGCATTCAAAAATGTCCGACCGGCATCGACGATGCTGGTTGTGCCGGCGCTGATCCGCCCCGAATGGAAAGTCGAAATCGAAGCCGAAGCCATTTTAGAGAAGTGACCATGACCGACCAGTTCCAGCTTACCGACGACCAGCTCGCCATCCAGGATATGGCGCGCAAATTCACTGCCGACCGCATCACGCCCTTCGCGGCCGAGTGGGACGAGAAAGGCCATTATCCCGTCGATGTCTGGAAGGCGGCGGGCGAGCTCGGTTTCGGCGCCATTTACGTCGCCGAGGAATCGGGTGGTATCGGGCTCGGCCGGCTTGAGGCGGCGCTGATCATGGAGGCGATGGCCTATGGCTGCCCCGCGACCAGCGCCTATGTCTCGATCCACAATATGGCGACATGGATGATCGACCGCTTTGGCGGCGCCGAGATCAAGGCGCGCTTCCTGCCCGAACTCGTCAGCATGGAGAAGATCGCGAGCTATTGCCTCACCGAACCGGGCTCGGGGTCCGACGCCGCGGCGCTCAAGACCACGGCGAAGAAGGACGGCGACCATTATGTGCTGAACGGCACCAAGCAGTTCATCTCGGGCGCCGGCTACAACGACATCTACGTCTGCATGGTCCGCACCGGCGAGGAAAAATCGAAGGGCATTTCCTGCCTCGTCATCGAAAAGGATACGCCGGGTCTGAGCTTCGGGGCGCCCGAGAAAAAGCTCGGCTGGAACGCCTCCCCGACCGCGCAGGTGATCTTCGAGGATTGCCGCGTGCCGGTCGAAAATCTGGTCGGTGCCGAGGGCGATGGTTTCCGTTTCGCGATGGCGGGGCTCGACGGTGGCCGCCTCAACATCGGCGCCTGCTCGCTCGGCGGTGCGCAGCGCTGCCTCGACGAGGCGATCGCCTATAGCAAGGACCGCCAGCAGTTTGGGCAGCCGATCGCCGATTTCCAGAACACCCAGTTCATGCTCGCCGACATGGCGACCGACCTCGAAGCCTCGCGCGCGCTGCTTTATCTCGCGGCAGCGAAAGTCACCGCGAACGCCCCCGACAAGTCGCGCTTCTCGGCGATGGCGAAGCGGCTCGCGACCGATAACGGCAGCAAGATCGTCAACGACGCGCTGCAGCTGTTCGGCGGTTACGGCTATCTGCGCGACTATCCGATCGAGCGTTTCTGGCGCGACCTGCGCGTCCATTCGATCCTCGAAGGCACCAACCAGGTGATGCGGATGATTGTCGGAAGGGACCTGCTGCGCCAATGACCCCAGAATCTACAAACGATGTCTTGATCTCGACCGACGGCCGCGTCGGCCGCCTGTCGCTCAACCGCCCCAAGGCGATCCACGCGCTCAACCTGCCGATGTGTCAGGCGATGATCGATGCGCTGCTGAAATGGCAGGGCGACGATAGCGTCGAGGCGGTGATCATCGACCATAGCGAAGGGCGCGGCTTCTGCGCCGGCGGCGACATCCGCATGCTTGCGGAGAGCGGCGCGAAGGACGGCGAGGAGGCGCGTTTCTTCTTCCACACCGAATATCGCCTCAATCATCTGCTCTTCACCTATGCCAAACCCGTCGTCGCCTTCATGGACGGCATCACGATGGGCGGCGGCGTCGGCATTTCGCAGCCGGCGAAATATCGCGTCGCGACCGAACATACGCGCTTCGCGATGCCCGAGACCGGGATCGGTCTGTTCCCCGACGTCGGCGGCGGCTGGTACCTGCCGCGCCTCGAAGGCCGCGTCGGCGTGTTCCTCGCGCTCACCGGCGCGCGGCTCGACGGCGCCGATTGCCTCGCGCTCGGCCTCGCGACGCATTATCTGCCGTCGGAGAAGCTCGCCGAGGCCAAGGACCGCATCGCCGCGCATCCCGACCGCATCGGCGGCATCCTCGGCGACCTCGCGGTCACCGCGCCGCCCGCCGCGATCACCGGGCAGATCGACAAGATCAACCGGTTGTTCGCGAGCGACACCTATGAGGACATCCTCGCCGCGCTCGAAGCCGATGGCGGCGAATGGGCGGCGAAGGAACTCGATGCGCTGCGCACCAAGAGCCCGCAGACGTGCAAGGTCGCGCTCCGCCAGCTCAAGGAGGGCGGCGAGATGCACGATTTCGCCGCGCAGATGACGCAGGAATATGCGATCGGCAGCCGCGTCGTCGCGATGCACGACTTCATCGAGGGCGTGCGGGCGCTGATTGTCGACAAGGACAACAGTCCGAAATGGGACCCGCCGACGCCCGAGGCGATCACCGACGACTGGATCGACGCGATCTTCGCGCCGCTGCCCGAAAACGAGAAATGGACCCCGCTTAGCTGATCTTGCCACCCACTCTTCTTCACCCCGGACTTGATCCGGGGTCCATTCCCGCCCTGTCGGAATGGATGCCGGATCAAGTCCGGCATGACGAAAATCCGGAGACTGCCGAATGACCTACGAAACCCTCCTCGTCGAAACGCGCGGCGCTGTCACTTTGGTGACGCTCAACCGTCCGCAGGCGCTGAACGCGCTAAACTCGGGTGTCCTGGAAGACCTTATTGCAGTCTTCGCCGCCTTCGAAGCCGACGACAGCCAGCGCTGCGCCGTGCTCACCGGATCGGGCGACAAGGCGTTCGCCGCGGGCGCCGACATCAAGGAGATGGCCGACAAGCCGGCCGCCGATTTCTATCTCGAGGACTTCTTCTCGAAATGGACGAGCGACTTCGTGAAGAAGGTGCGCAAGCCGTGGATCGCGGCGGTCAACGGTTTCGCGCTCGGCGGCGGGTGCGAGCTCGCGATGATGGCCGACTTCATCATCGCCAGCGACAAGGCGAAATTCGGCCAGCCCGAAATCAAGCTCGGCGTCGCCCCCGGCATGGGCGGGTCGCAGCGGCTGACGCGCGCGATCGGCAAGGCGAAGGCGATGGAAATGTGCCTGACCGGCCGGATGATGGACGCCGCCGAGGCCGAGCGCTCGGGGCTTGTCGCGCGTGTCGTCGAGCATGCGGGCCTCGTCGATGAAGCGGTGAAGACCGCGACCACGATCGCATCGATGCCGCCGATGGCCGCGATGGTGAACAAGGACATGGTCAACGCCGCCTTTGAAACCAGCCTCGACCAGGGGCTGATCTACGAACGCCGCCTGTTCCAGATCCTCGCCGCGACCGAGGACAAGGCCGAAGGCATGGCCGCCTTCATCGAGAAGCGCGAAGGCGTGTGGAAGGGGCGGTGATCGCCGGCCTGATTTCGCTGGCGATCGGGGCTGTCGCCCTTTTGGCCGGCTGGAATCACTGGCGATACCGCAAACAGGAAACGATCAATTTTCTGGAGGCGGCCATTCTGCGACCGACCGGCGAAGCGCCGCTGCCGCTCACGAAGCTCGATTGGTTTCTCAAATATCTTCAGGCCGTCCTCGGGTTCATTCTTGGACCTCTCTTCATTCTCGCGGGGGTGGCCATCATTCTGGGTGAATTGGAACTGCTATGAAAATCGCCTTTATCGGACTAGGCAATATGGGCGGCGGGATGGCCGCGAACCTGGCGAAGGCGGGGCATGACGTCCGCGCCTTCGACCTGAGCGAAGAAGCACTGGCGCGCGCCGCCGAGGCCGGCTGCACCCGCGCCGCGTCGGCCGCCGAAGCCGTGACCGGCGCCGAAGCCGTCGTCACCATGCTCCCGGCGGGCAAGCATGTCGCGTCGGTCTACGAAGCCGACGTCTTCCCCAACGCCACTCCGGGCACGCTGCTGCTCGACTGCTCGACGATCGACGTTGCCACCGCGCGTTCGAACATCGAAGCCGCGACCGCGAAGGGCCTCGTTGCGGTCGATGCGCCGGTTTCGGGCGGCATCGCCGCCGCCAATGCGGGGACGCTGACCTTCATGGTCGGCGGCACCGATGAAGGCTTCGCGCGCGCCGAACCGATCCTCGCCAAGATGGGCAAGGCGGTGATCCACGCCGGCGACGCGGGCGCGGGACAGGGCGCGAAGATTTGCAACAACATGCTGCTCGGCGCCTCGATGGTCGCGACGTGCGAGACGCTCGCGCTCGCGCAGAAGCTCGGGCTCGATCCGCAGAAATTCTTCGACATCGCCTCGGTCAGCTCGGGCCAGTGCTGGTCGCTGACCAGCTATGCGCCGCTGCCCGGCGTCGGACCGGCGACCCCCGCCGACAATGGTTACAAGGGCGGCTTTGCCGCGGCGCTGATGCTCAAGGATCTCCGCCTCGCGATGGAAGCTGCGGCGAGCGTCGACGCCGATGTCCCGATGGGATCGAAGGCGCGCGAGCTTTACGAAGCCTTTGTCGAGGCCGACAAGGACGGCCGCGACTTTTCGGCGATTATCCAAACCTTGCAGGACTGATCGCGGCCCGCGCGCAGGAAGGCGTAGCGGCATTGGGGTGGGAGCGGAGGTTCCAAACCTTTGTCATTCCCGCGAAAGCGGGAACCCAGTGTGGGGTAAGCCGACGCACGCCCTGGGTCCCCGCTTTCGCGGGGATGACGAAACAGGAAAGAATGAGCCGTCGGTTACCGGCCGAAACTCGCCGTCACGTCAGCATCCGAGCCGCTCAGTAAAAATCCGCCGTCTCACCGCCATCGCGGCGTGGCGTGCGGTGCACCTGTGTCGGTGCGCTCTTCTCACCGGTGCGGACCTCGATCCGTCCGTCCACCCGCCGTACCTCGGCGGGCGACACGATCCGCGCGCGCGCCACGGCGATTGCGGTCGCCTGCGGCTGCGGCGCCGGGGTGGCGGCCGGGGCGCTCGCGGCGAGGAGCAGGATGGCGGTGACGGGCATGGCGTTCATGCTCTGCCCTGACGACAGGTCTTGCCAGTCCTTTAACCCTGAATCGCAATATTTCCGCAGGACCGACGGCGGAACTTTGACAAAGAAAAGGCCGCCCGCCCCAGCTTGGGACAGGCGGCCTCGCTTTGCTTATCGGCTGGCGGTTCAGAAGCCGGCCTTCGCCGCCGCCTTTTCCTTGAGCAGCGGCGCGACCTCGAAGCCGTGGCTTTCGAGCGCGGCGGCGATCTTGTCGGTGCCTTCCAGCCCGGCCCAGAACATCGGGCCGCCGCGATAGACCGGCCAGCCATAGCCATAGATCCACACGACATCGATGTCCGACGCGCGCTGCGCCTTGCCCTCGGCGAGGATCAGCGCGCCTTCGTTGACCATCGGATAGAGCGTGCGCTCGA
The DNA here is from genome assembly GCF_001314325.1 of Sphingopyxis macrogoltabida. Classification (NCBI taxonomy): domain Bacteria; kingdom Pseudomonadati; phylum Pseudomonadota; class Alphaproteobacteria; order Sphingomonadales; family Sphingopyxidaceae; genus Sphingopyxis; species Sphingopyxis macrogoltabida. The sequence goes on along the minus strand of NZ_CP009429.1, from coordinate 4,703,529 downwards.
CGATCTCCTGATCGGTCACCTCGCGCTTTTCGATCCCCGCCTTCTTGCGGAATTCGTCGATGATCTCGGCGACGCGGGCGCTTTCCGACGGATTGCGCTTGTCGTCATAGTCGTAGAAGCCCGCCTGCTTCTTCTGGCCCCAGCGGCCCTCGGCGCACAGCGCGTCGCGGATGCTTTCGATCCGGTTCGGGTCGCGGTGCCAGCCGATGTCGACGCCGGCGAGGTCCGACATCTGGAACGGGCCCATCGGCATACCGAAATCGGTGTGGACCTTGTCGACCTGCGCCGGGGTCGCGCCTTCGAGCAGCAGTTTCTGGGCTTCGATCTGGCGCGGCGTGAGCATGCGGTTGCCGATGAAGCCGTGGCAGACGCCCGCGACCACCGCAACCTTGCCGATCTTCTTGCCGATCGCCATCGCGGTGGCGAGGGCGTCGTCGGCGGTCTTGTCGCCGCGCACGACCTCGAGCAACTTCATGACGTTGGCGGGCGAGAAGAAGTGCATGCCCAGCACGTCGCCGGGGCGGCTGGTCGCCGCCGCAATCTCGTTGACGTCGAGATAGCTGGTGTTCGACGCGAGGATCGCGCCGGGCTTGGCGATCTTGTCGAGCTTGCCGAAGATCTCCTTCTTGACGCCCATATCCTCATAGACCGCCTCGATGATCAGATCGCAGTCGGCGAGCGCTTTGAGGTCGAGCGAGGGGGTGACCAGCCCCATCATCTGGTCGACCTGTTCGGGCTTGAAGCGGCCCTTGGCGGCCGACGCGTCGTAATTCTTGCGAATGACGCCGAGGCCGCGGTCGAGCGCGTCCTGCTGCATTTCGACGATCGTGCAGGCGATGCCTTTTTGCAGGAAGTTCATCATGATGCCGCCGCCCATCGTGCCGGCGCCGATGATGCCGACGCGCTTGATGTCGCGCAGCTTGATATCCTTGGGCAGGCCGTCGATCTTTGCCGCCTGACGCTCGGCGAAGAAGATGTGGCGCTGTGCCGCCGACTGGCTGCCGAACATCAGCTTGGTGAATTCCTCGCGTTCGAAGGCGAGGCCCTCGTCGAACGGCAGCCGGGTCGCCGCCTCGACGCAGGCGAGGTTGGCATAAGGCGCGTCGAAACCGCGCCAGCGCTTGGCGTTCGCCGCCTTGAGCTGTTCGATCACCGCGACGTCGCCGAACACCTTGCGTTCGCGCGTCGGGCGCGGGCCGTCGGCGATCTTGGTGCGGGCAAAGGCGATCGCATCGGCGGCCAGGCTGTCCTCGCCCGCGAGGGCGTCGACAAGGCCGAGGTCCTTCGCCTTGGCGGCCGGAATCGGCTCGCCGAGCGAGGTCATCGTCGCCGCGGCCTCGACCCCGACGACGCGCGGCAGGCGCTGCGTGCCGCCGGCACCGGGCAGCAGGCCGAGCTTGACTTCGGGGACGCCGAGCTTCGCCGAAGGCACGGCGACGCGATAATGGCAGACGAGTGCGGTCTCGAGGCCTCCCCCAAGGGCTGTCCCGTGGATCGCGGCGACGACCGGCTTGGTCGCGGCTTCGATGCTGTTCAGCACCGCGTTGAAATCGGGACCGCGCGGCGCCTTGCCGAACTCGCTGATGTCGGCGCCGGCGATGAAGGTGCTGCCGTCGCAGCGCAGCACGATCGCCTTGACGCTATCGTCGGCCAGCGCCGCGGCGAAATGATTGGCCAGCCCTTCGCGGACATGCCAGCTCAGCGCGTTGACCGGCGGGTTGTTGACGATGACGACGGCGACTTCGCCGTCCTTTTCCATCGTGACGCTGTTGGGGGTTTCTTCGGACATGGGAGACTCCTTGGTTTAGCTGTCAGTCATCGATCGCGGCGTGGACGAGGGTCTTGACCTCGCGCCGCACGGGATAGGTGGAGGAGGGCATGAGCTGGGTCATGAACACCATGCAGATTTCCTCGACCGGATCGACGAAGAAGCCGGTCGAGAACATGCCGCCCCAATAATAGTCGCCGGCCGAACCCGGGATGCCGGCCGCCGCCGGATCGAGCGTGACCGCGAAGCCGAGGCCGAAGCCGACGCCGGCATTTTCGTCCTCGCTGAAAATGCCGACGCTGTGCTGCGTCAGGTCGCCGCCGCCGACGAGGTGGTTCGACGTCATCAGATCGAGCGTCTTGCGGCTGATGATCCGCGTGTCGCCGAGCTTGCCGCCGCCGAGCAGCATCAGGCAGAAGCGGTGATAATCGTCGACCGTCGAAGCGAGCCCGCCGCCGCCTGATTCGAAGCTGCGGTCCTTCGCCCAGCGGCTGCGCGCGCCGCCGTCGAAACCCTGCATCTTGTCCTTGGGATGAAAGGCATAGGCGTCGGTCAGCCGGTGCTGCTGCTCGGCGGGCACCTTGAAGCCGGTATCGACCATGCCGAGCGGGGCGAAGATGCGTTCGTGCAGCACCTCGCCGAACGGCTTGCCTTCGATCCGCTCGATCACCGCGCCGAGCACGTCGGTCGCCATCGAATAATTCCAGTGCGCGCCGGGATCGAATTGCAGCGGGATCTTCGCCAGCCCTGCGATGAAGCTTTCCATCGTGTAATCGGCGTCGAAATCGTCGATCCGCGCCTTGCGGTAGGCGGCGTCGACCGGCGTGCGCTCCTGGAAGCCATAGGTCAGGCCCGCGGTGTGGCGCAGCAGGTCGACCATGCGGATCGGCTGCGTCGGCGGGCGGGTGAGGAAGGGGACGTTGCCGCCGCCGGCGACGAAGACGCCGGTGTCCGCAAACTCGGGGCAATATTTTACCAGCGGGTCCGACAGCGCGACCTTGCCCTCCTCGACCAGCATCATGAAGGCGACGCTGGTGATCGGTTTGGTCATGCTGGCGATGCGATAGATCGCATCATCCTTCAGCGCCTCGCCGGGGCGCGCCTCGCCGATGCACGAGCGATGCGCGATCTCGCCGCGCCGCGAGACGAGCGTCGCCGCGTGCGGCAGCCGTCCGGTGTCGACATATCGGGCGGCGAGGAAGGCGGGGATGCGGTCCAGCCGCGCGGTGTCGAAACCCTGTATCACTTTGCGGCTCACGAAACGCGAACTCCTTCGAGGATGGCGGCAGCCTCGGCGAGCAAGGCGGGGTCGATATCGAGGTCGGCCGCTGCGGCAGTCTCGCGGAGCTGCTCGGGGCGGCTTGCGCCGACGATTGCGCTGGTGATGCCCGGCTGCGCCAGGACCCAGCCGATCGCGAGCTGCGCCACGCTGCAGTCCGCCTTGTCGGCGACCGGCCGCAGCCGTTGCACGGCTTCGAGCACCGGGTCGGTCATATAGAGCTTCATGAACGCCGCATCGTCGCCTGCCGCGCGGGTGCCGGCGGGCGGCGTTGCGCCCGGCGTATATTTGCCGCTGAGCACGCCCATCGCGAGCGGTGACCAGACGATCTGGCCAATGCCGTTCGCCATGCTGACCGGGATCACCTTCGCCTCGGCGCGGCGATAGATCAGGCTATATTGCGGCTGGCTCGACACGAATTTGACGTGCGGCGGCGCAAGCGCGAGCGCCGCCTCGATCTGTTCGGGCGACCATTCGGAAAAGCCGATCGCGCGCGCCTTGCCGCTGCGCACGACGTCGGACAGCGCCGCCATCGTCTCTTCGAGCGGGGTGTCTGGGTCGTAGCGATGGCATTGATAGAGATCGACATAATCGGTTTGAAGCCGCGTCAGGCTGGCGTCGATCTGCTTTTCGATCTGCGCCCGGCTCAGCCCCCTGTCGCTGTCCGACATCGGGAAAAACAGCTTCGTCGCGAGCACATAGCTATCGCGCGGCCGCGCCTTCAGCACATCGCCGAGAAAGCTTTCGGCAGCGCCGCGACCATAGACGTTCGACGTGTCGATGAAATTGATCCCGGCATCGAAGGCCGCATCGACGCAGGCGCGTCCGGCGCTGTCGTCGACCCCGACCCCGTAGGTCAGCCAGCTGCCGAGGCAGATCGCCGAAACCTCGATCCCGCTGTCGCCAAGCTGCCGGTACTGCATATCGTGTCTCCTCAGTGCGAGGTCTGGCCGAGCAACTGACGCGTTACCGGATGCGAACTGGTGAGGCCACCGTCGACCGCGATCGCCTGTCCGTTGACATAGCTCGCCTGATCGCTCGCGAGGAAGAGCGCGACATTGGCGAGCTCCTCGGGCTGCGCGGCGCGGCGCAGCGGGTTGAGCTGGCCGAGCTTGTGGGTGACTTCCTTGGCCTTGGCATAGTCGAAGGTCGGTTTGGTCATCCCCGTTTCGGTGAGGCCGGGGCACAGCGCATTGACGCGCACGCCGCTCGTCGAAAGCTGCTGTGCCGCGACCTTGGCGAGGTTGATCACCCCCGCTTTCGACGCCGAATAGGCGCCGGGGCCGGCGCCCGAATTGATCCCGGCGACGCTCGCGGTCAGCACGATCGCGCCGCCGCGGCCCTGATCGACCATCGCCTTGCCGGCATGCTTCACCATCAGCGCGGGGCCGATCAGATTGACGCGCAGCGTCTCGGCCCAGGCATCGGGATCGAAATCGAAGATGCCGCCCATGTCGCCGATGATTCCGGCATTGGCGAAAGCGATATCGAGCGCGCCATAGCTTTCCTGCGCCGCCGCGACGAGGCTGGCGACATCGGCTTCGACGCCGGCGTCGATCTCCAGCGCGACGACCTCGCCGCCGGCGTCCTTCACCAGCTTTGCGGTGTCGTGCACCGCCGCCGTCTTGTCGCCGATAACGAGCTTCGCACCCTCGGCGGCGAAGCGCAGCGCGCTCGCGCGGCCGATTCCCGAACCGGCGCCGGTGATGATCGCGACCTTGCCGTCCAATGCTCCGCTCATACCACCACACCTCCATCGACCACGACCGTCTGTCCGGTCATGAAACTCGCTGCGCCCGACCCCAGGAATACCGCCGCGCCCGCGATCTCGCGCGGCTCGCCGATGCGGCCGAGGCACGCGTTCGCGGTCGAGGCCTTCAGATTTTCGGGATTTTCCCACAGCGCCTTGGCGAAATCGGTTTTGACCAGACCGGGCGCGATCGCATTGATGCGGATGTTCGAGGGGCCGAACTCGCGCGCCAGATTCTTGACCATCTGGATGTCGGCGGCCTTGGTGATCGCATAAGTCCCGATGATCGGCGTGCCGCGCAGCCCGCCGATCGACGAGACGAGGATGATCGATCCCGAAGCCCGCGCCCGCATGTCGGGCACGACCATCGTGATCAGCCAGTGCTGCGCGACGATATTATGGTCGAGCGTCTTGCGCAGCGCCTCGTCGCTGATCGTCTCCATCGGCCCGTAATGCGGGTTCGACGCCGCGTTGCAGACGAGGATGTCGATCGGGCCGAACGCCGCGCGCCCGGCATCGACCATGGCTTGCAACGATTCCTTCGACGACAGACTCGACGACACGGCGATTGCATGGCCGGGATGTTTGGCGTTGATCGCCGCCGCGACCTCTTCGCACGGTTCGATATTGCGGCTGGTGATCACCACCTTCGCGCCGTGATCGGCATATTCCTCGGCAATCGCGCGGCCGATACCGCGCGACGAGCCGGTGACGATCGCGACCTTGCCGGCGAGGTCGAACAGGTTCATGCCCCGGCCTTCTTCGCGAAATCCCACGCCTTTTCGGCGAGCGGGCGGACGCGTTCGGACATGTCCCTTGCGTGTTGTGACGAGGCGGTACCCTCGATCACGCGCTTCTTGATCCCCTGGATAATCCCGGCGAGGCGGAAGAAGTTGTAAGCGAAATACCAGTTCATGTCGGGCACGCCGTCGCGGCCGGTGGCGGCGCAATAACGTTCGACCACCTCGTCGAGTTCGGGAATGCCGAGCGCCTTGCGGTCGAGGTCCATGACGCCCGACCGACCGCCATTCTCGGTCACCCACGCCATTGCGACATAGGTGAAATCGGCCAGCGGATCGCCCAATGTCGACAGCTCCCAGTCGAGCACCGCGAGCACTTCGGGCCGGTCATGCGCGAAGATCATATTGTCGATGCGATAGTCGCCGTGGACGACGCTGGTGCGCGTCTGTTCGGGCAGCGTCGCGGGCAGCCATTCGATCAGCCGCTCCATCTCGTCCATCGTTTCGGTTTCGGAAAGCCGGTACTGTTTCGTCCAGCGGTCGACCTGGCGGCCGAAATAATTGCCGGGCTTGCCGAAGTCAGACAGGCCCGCGGCTTCGATATCGACGCTGTGCAATGCCGCGAGCGTATCGATCATCGCGTCGTAAGTCGCATGGCGGTTCTCCGGCGTCGACCCCGGCATCGCGCCGTCCCAGATCGTCCGGCCGTCGACCATGCCCATGACGTAAAACCAGCTCCCGACGACATCGTCGTCGGTGCACAGGCCATATTGGCGCGCCACCGGGAAGCCGGCCTTATGCAGGCCCGCCTGCACCTTATACTCGCGGTCGACCGCATGCGCCGAGGGAAGCAGCGGGCCGAAGGGCTTGCGGCGGAGGACATAATTGCCCGACGGCGCCGAAATCTTGTACGTCGGGTTCGACTGGCCGCCGGCGAACTTGCCCTGCGTCAGCGGACCTTCGAACCCCTCGACATGGGCCTCCATCCACGCGGTGAGCTTCGCCTCGTCGAGGACATCGGCGCCCTCGGGCGCGACGGTGCCGCTGAAGGCTTTTTGCGCGTCGAGCGTCATTGGTCGAACACGATCACCGACCGCGCGGCATCGCCCTTCTTCATCTTGTCGAACCCTTCGTTGATCTTCTCGAGCGGAATCGTCTCGGCAACGATGCTGTCGAGGTCGAGCAGCCCGCGCAGGTAGAAATCGACGAGGCGCGGGATATCGACGGGGAAGCGGTTGCCGCCCATGATCGCGCCCTGCAATTTCTTGCCCGAGAGCAGGTCCATCGCGCCGAGCCCGACCTTTTCGGTTAGCGGCATCATGCCGAGGATCGTCGCGGTGCCGCCGCGGCGCAGCGAGGCGACCGCGAGGCTGGCCGACGCCGGACGCCCGACCGCCTCGATCGCATGGTCGACGCCGCCCCTGGTCAGCTCGACGATCTGCTTCGCGGCATCGTCGGCGAGCGCATCGACCACGTCGGTGGCGCCGAGCTTCTTAGCGAGTTCGCGCTTTTCGGGCACCGGGTCGGCGGCGATGATCCGTCCCGCGCCGGCGATCTTCGCGGCGTTGATCGTCGCGAGCCCGACGCCGCCGCAGCCGACGACCGCGACCGTCTCACCCGGGGTCACCTTGCACGCGTTGAAGATCGTGCCGGCGCCTGTCGTCACTGCGCAGCCGATCACCGCGGCGCGGTCGAGCGGCATGTCGGGATCGATCGCGACGCAGGCATGTTCGTGGACCAGCATCGTCTCGGAAAAGGCGCTGAGGTTCAGCATCTGGTTGACCGGCGATCCGTCGGGGCGGGTAATGCGCGGCGCCGACCCCGCCGGCCGCCGCGTGTCGCCGCCCATGCACAGCGACATGCGGCCCGATACGCAGAATTCGCAGTGGCCGCAGAAGGCCGAAAGGCAGGTGACGACCACATCGCCGACCTTCACTGTGCGCACTTCGCTGCCGACCGCCTCGACGATCCCTGCCGCTTCGTGGCCGGGGATTGCGGGCAGCGGATGCGGATAGGCGCCGTCGATGAAATGCAGGTCCGAATGGCAAAGCCCGCACGCCGCAGTGCGGATGCGCACCTCGTGCGGGCCGCAGTCGGCGACCACCACATCTTCGATGACGAGCGGCTTGCCGGGTTCGATCAGGATCGCGGCCTTGGTCATGTGGAACTGCAACCTTTCCCATTTTCGCGGGGCAAAACCCGCTTATCCAATTCCGTCATTGCGAGCGGAGCGAAGCAATCTCCAGCCTGGATCACGGCGCAAGGCCGATGGTTGGAGATTGCTTCGTCGCTTCGCTCCTCGCAATGACGATATTCGGCTTAGGTCGATGCGTTTAACGCGTCGCGCCGATGTCGCCCGACGAGAAGCCCGGCTCGCTTGCGTCGCTGTGCTTGGCGAATTCGATGCGGGCGATCGCGCGTTCGTGCACCTCGTCGGGTCCGTCGGCAAGCCGCAAGGTGCGCTGGTGCGCATAGGCCTGCGCGAGGCCGAAGTCCTCGGAGACGCCGGCGCCGCCATGCGCCTGGATCGCGTCGTCGATGATCTTCAGCGCCATGTTCGGCGCCTGCACCTTGATCATCGCGATCTCGGCGGCCGCCGACTTGTTGCCGACCTTGTCCATCATGTCCGCCGCCTTCAGGCAGAGCAGGCGCGTCATCTCGATATCGATGCGCGCGCGGGCGAGGCGATGTTCCCAGATGCTGTATTCGGCGACCTTGCGACCGAAGGCGACGCGCGATTGCAGACGCTTCGCCATCTTGGCGATCGCTTCTTCCGCGACGCCGATGGTGCGCATGCAATGGTGGATGCGGCCCGGCCCGAGGCGGCCCTGCGCGATCTCGAAGCCGCGGCCTTCGCCGAGCAGCATCGCTTCCTCGGCGTTGACGCGGACGTCCTTCAGTTCGATTTCCATATGGCCGTGCGGCGCGTCGTCATAACCGAAGACGGGCAGGTGGCGCAGGATGTTCACGCCCGGCGCGTTCAGCGGCATCAGCACCATCGACTGCTGCGCGTGACGCTTGGCGGCGAAATCGGTCTTGCCCATCACGATCGCGACTTCGCAGCGCGGATCGCCGGCACCCGACGACCACCATTTGGTGCCGTTGATGACATAGTCGTCGCCGTCGCGCTCGATGCGTGTTTCGATGTTCGTCGCGTCGGACGAGGCGACGCGCGGTTCGGTCATCAGAAAGGCCGAGCGAATCTGGCCGTTCATCAGCCGGCCGAGATATTTTTCCTTCTGCGCGCGCGTACCGTAACGGTGGAACACTTCCATATTGCCGGTGTCGGGCGCCGAGCAGTTGAACACCTCGCTCGCAAAACCGACGCGGCCCATTTCCTCGGCGCACAGCGCATATTCGAGGTTGGAAAGGCCGGGGCCCTCGAACTCGAACGTCTCGTCGACATGATGGTGCGCGCCGCTGCGCGGCGGCATGAACAGGTTCCAGATGCCGGCTTCCTTCGCCTCGGCCTTCAGATCCTCGACGATCTGGATCACCTTCCAGCGGTCGCCGGCGGCGTCCTGCTGCTTGTAGGTCGGCACCGCGGGGCGTATCTTGCGCTCGATGAAATCGCGCACCCGGTCGCGCCAATAGACCTGCCGGTCGGTGAGATCGAAGTCCATCTTCGCTTCCTTTCCCTTTACGTTCACGTAAACCTTTGGACCGATTCGCGGGCCTTGCCAAGTCCTGCGGGCCGAAAATTACCCCATTTGGTCGGCCTGCGACATTTTCCGTTACGGATGCGCCCCCGTCGCGTCGGGCTCGGCGCGCGCTGCATCGTCGAGCAGCGCCAGCCGCGCTTCGTGGTCGGCGCGCGAGATCGGGAATTTGCGCATCACGAGCAGCCCCAGCGTGCCGATGACGAGGATCGCGAGCGCATAGCCCGCCGCCAGATTGCCGAGCACCGCGTCGCCGACCTCGCCTGGTTTGGCGTTGGCCGGAAAGGCGGCGAAGGACAGGATCAGCCCGGCGGCGAAGATACCGATGCCGGTCGCGCATTTCTGCATGAAGAAAAAGCCCGCGAAGAACAGCCCCTCCGACCGGCGGCCGGTTTCGCTCTGCGAGGCTTCGACGACGTCGGCCATCATCGAGGAGGAGAGGATCATCAGGATGATCGAGAAGGTGTTCGAGACGAAGACCAGCGCGAACATCGCCGCGACGCTCGGCTTGCCGGGCAGGCCAGGGAAAAAGCCCTGGATCCACGCGAAATAGATGCCGCTGTTGACGAGCAGCGCGATCGCCCCGGCGACGATCGCGCCGTCGCGCTTGCCGAGCCGGGCGGACATCGGCGCGACGAGGATGAAGGCCGCGATCATCGTCCCGAACAGCAGGAAGACATAGGCGATCATTTCGCCCTGCGTGAACCGCCAGAAGAAGCTCAGCAGATAATTGTTCATCGAGAAGGTGATGCCCTGATTGACGTATCCGAACAGCGCCGCGAACACGAGCCACAGGAAGGCACGGTTCGACAGCGTGTCGCGCATGTCGCGGACGATATGGGCAAGGCTCGCGGCAGGCTTGACGTCGGCGAGGTTCGACACCGCGATCCGCCGGTGCTGCCCGGCGGCCGACACCAGCACCGCCCCCGACATCATCAGCGCCCCGGCGAGCGCATAGGGGAAATAACCGTCGGGATCGACAAGCCCCTTGGCGCCGCCGAAGAACACGCCATAGGCCAGCAGCAGGATGACGAGGCCGCCGCCCCAGCCGAACAGGAAGCGAAAGCGCATGACGGCGGTGCGCTCGTCGTAATCGGCGGTCAGTTCGGGGACAATCGCGACCGACGGCACCTCGCACATCGACACCAGCGAGCGGACGACGATCGCGAGCCCGATCAGCCAGGCGACGGTCATCGTGTCGCTCATTTCGGGCGGGCTCCACAGCAGCATCCACGCGATCGCGAGCGGGATCGGGGCGCCGTAAAGCCAGGGCAGGCGGCGGCCCCAGCGGCTCCGCGTGCGGTCGGTCAGCTCGCCGATCACCGGGTCGACGAAGGCATCGGCGATCAGCGCGATCATGATCGCGGCGCCGACGATGCCGGCGTCGAGGCCGATCACCTGATTGTAGAACAGCAGCAGGAAAGTCGAAAAGCCGTTGTCCTTGACGCCATAGGCGATGCTGCCGAGCCCGTGCGTCGCCTTCAGCCAGAGGGGCAGGCGTTTGGGTGCAGGCACCGCCGTGGCGGCAGCACTCACGCGGCGGCTCCGGCCTTCGCCGCTTCCTCCATCGCCAGCAGGGCGTCGAACATGCCCGGTGTTTCCTTGTCCCACGCGTGCCGCTGGCCGATCGTCAGCCCGCCGTCGACGAGCAGGTGGGTGCCTGTCATAAAGCTCGACTCCTCGCTCGCCAGATAGGCGACGGCGTTCGCGATATCCTCGGGCTGGCCGCCGCGTGCAACGGGCTGCGCGTTCGCGCTCATCTCGGCAATCACGGCGTTGGCCTGATTCTTGAGTTCGCCCGGCACGTCGAGCGAGGCGGTGAAGATGTTGGTGTTGATGAAGCCGGGGCAGATCGCGTTCACGCGGATGCCGTACTGCGCCAGATCGGTCGCCGCGACCTTGCTGAGGTGGAGTACGCCCGCCTTCGCGACCGCATAGGCGATCGGCGAATAGCCGGCACCGAGCGCCGCGACGCTCGCGGTGTTGACGATACTCGCCCCCTTGCGGCCCTTCATGTGCGGCGCGGCATAGCGGATGCCCATCGCGACCGATTTGAGGACGAGGTCCATCGTCCGGTCCCAGCCCTCGGGCGAAATCTCGTCGATCGGCGCGCGGTCGCCGCCCGCGGCGGCGTTGTTGAAGACGATGTCGATGCCGCCCGTCTTTTCGGCGGCCGCGTTCATCAGCGCCTCGATGTCGGCGGGGACGGTGACGTCGCAGCGGACGAAATCGATCTTGCCGTTCGATGCGGCGGCGAGCGCGGTTCCGCCCGCTTCGTCAATGTCGGCGGCGAAGACATGCGCGCCTTCGCCCGCCAGTTTCAGCACCGTGGCTTTGCCGATGCCCGACGCCGCGCCGGTGACGACGGCGACCTTGCCTGCGAATCGCATATCCTCTGCTCCCGTTTTATTTTGCCACTCAGCTTAGGCGCCCGAAAAGCCGCGTCAACGGCGGTCGAACGGACGCTACGGCGCCGTAGCGGCAGGTTGCCGCGCCCAAGTTGACGCTTGCGTAAAGTAGCGAACCGGACGTAGATTTGCGGGAGAGAAGAGGAGCCTTGAGATGAGCGATCTGGACGCCTTCCGCGCCGAAGTGCGCGCGTGGCTGGAAACCAATTGTCCCCCGGAAATGCGCGAACCGGTGCGCGAGGAAGGCGACGTCTGCTGGGGCGGCCGCAACTGGGAATTCAAGAACGAAGCCCAGAAGCAGTGGCTCGAGGCCTGTGTCGCCAAGGGCTATACCGTCCCCGACTGGCCCAAGCCTTATGGCGGCGCCGGCCTCTCGCCCGAAGAGACCAAGGTCCTCAAACAGGAAATGAAGCGGATCAATGCGCGCTCGCCGCTCGACAGCTTCGGCATCTGGATGCTCGGCCCCGCGCTGCTGAAATTCGGCACCGAGGAGCAGAAGGTCCATTATCTGAACCCGATCGCGCGCGGCGAAATCCGCTGGTGCCAGGGCTATTCGGAACCCGGCTCGGGCAGCGACCTCGTCTCGCTCCAGACCTTCGGCGAGGACAAGGGCGATCACTGGGTCGTCAACGGGTCGAAGATCTGGACCAGCTATGCCGACAAGGCCGACTGGATCTTCTGCCTCGTCCGCACCGACAAGGCGAACAAATATCAGGGCATCACCTTCATGCTCTTCGACATGGCGAGCAAGGGCGTCACCACCAAGCCGATCCTGCTGATCAGCGGCAATTCGCCCTTCTGCGAAACCTTCTTCGACGATGTCGAGGTGCCGAAGACGCAATATATCGGCGAGATCAACCGCGGCTGGGACGTCGCCAAATATCTGCTCGGCCACGAACGCGAGATGATCTCGGGCGGCGGCGCGGGCGGCGACATGGTCAGTATCGGTGCGCTCTTTGCGAAGTCGCTCGGCAAGAACGACCATGGCGAGCTCGACGACCCGATCCTGCGCGCCGAAATGGCGGCGTTCGACGTCGACGTCTTCGCCTATCGCGCGATGGGCGAGCGTTTCATGGATATGTGGAAAACCGGCCGCGCGCATCCGGCCAGCTCGAACATGATGAAATATGTCGGCACCGAATTGAACAAGCGCCGCCACGAACTCGTCATGTCGGGCGGCGGCAGCGAAGCGCTCGAATGGGACAGCGAGGAGACCAAGGGCGGCGCGCGCGCGCGCGGCTGGCTGCGCACCAAGGCCAATTCGATCGAAGGCGGGACGAGCGAAGTCATGCTCAACGTCATCGCCAAGCGTATCCTCGACCTGCCCGGAGCCTGACCCATGCCTCTCTATCACAATGACGATCAGGCGATGCTCAAGGACAGCGTCGCCCCCTTCGTGGCCGAACAGGCCCCCGTCCTGCACCTCCGCAAGCTGCGCGACGAGGCCGATGCCACCGGCTTTTCGCGCGACCTCTGGGCGCAGTTCACCGAAATGGGCCTGCCCGGTATGCTCGTGCCCGAGGCGCATGGCGGGCTCGGCATGGGGCATATGGAAGCGGGGATCGTGCTCGAGGAAATCGGCCGCAACCTGACCCCGTCGCCTTTCCTCGCAACCAGCGTCGGCGCGGTCGCCGCGCTCGCCAAGGCTGGCGGCACGCAGGCCGGCCGCTGGCTTCCCGCGATCGCCAGCGGTGAAGCGATCATCGCGCTCGCGATCGACGAGGGCGCCAAGCACCGCCCCGACCGCATCGCGACCACCGCGACGCGCGCGGGCAACGGTTTCCGCCTCGATGGAAAGAAGAGCTTCGTCCTCCACGGCCATGTCGCCGACATGAGCATCGTCGCGGCGAAGACCGACGGCGGTATCACGCTCTTCGCGGTGCCGAAGGACGCCAAGGGCGTTACGGCCGATCCGCGCCGCCTCGTCGACTCCAGCCTCGCGAGCCATGTCACGCTCGATGGGGTCGAGGTCGATGCCGACGCGGTGATCGGCGAGGTCGATGCCGGCGGCGAGATCCTCGACGCGCTGCTCGCCGCCACCCGCACCGGCGCTGCCGCCGAAATGGTCGGCGTCGGGCAGGGCGCGATGGACATGACCGTCACCTACCTCAAGGAACGCAAGCAGTTCGGCAAGCTGATCGGCGAGTTCCAGGGGCTCCAGCACCGCGCCGCGCATCTCTATGGCGAAATGGAGGTCGCGCGCGCCACCGTGATGAAGGCACAGCAATTGCTCGACGAGGGCAGCGAGGGCGCGAAGCTGATGGTCTCGGTCGCCAAGGCCAAGGCCGGCCGCGCTGCGAATCTCGCGGTGCGCGAAGGCGTGCAGATGCATGGCGGCATCGGCATGACCGACGAATATGACATCGGCCTCTATATGAAACGCGACCGCGCGCTCGCCGAATATATGGGCGATGTGCACTACCACATCGACCAGGTCGCCCGCATGAACGGCTATTGAGCCGGGGAGTAAAGACAATGAATCTTCAGGACATGTTCGGCCTCGACGACCGCATCGCGCTCGTCACCGGCGGTTCGCGCGGCATCGGCAAGATGATCGTCGAGGGCTATCTCGCCGCGGGCGCCGCGCGCGTCTATATATCGGCGCGCAAGAGTGCGCAGATCGAGGAAGCCGTCGCCGATTTCGGAACCCGCTACCCCGGCAAGGTCATCGGCCTTCCCGTCGATCTTTCGACCGTCGAGGGTTGCCGCGCGCTCGCCAAGGAACTCGAAGCGCGCGAAGAGCGGCTCGACATTCTCGTCAACAACGCCGGCGCGGCATGGGGCGAACCCTTCGAGGGCTTCCCCGAGGCGGGCTGGGACAAGGTGATGGACATCAACGTCAAATCGCCCTTCTTTCTGACCCAAGCGCTGCACGGGCTGCTCAAGGCCGGTGGTTCGCACGACCGTCCGGCGAAGGTGATCAACATCGGCTCGATCGACGGCATGCGTTTGAACCCGTGGGAAACCTACAGCTATCACGCATCGAAGGCCGCCATTCTCTACCTCACCAAGCGCATGGCGGCGCGGCTGGTCACCGATCATATCCTCGTCACCGCAATCGCGCCCGGCGCTTTCCAGTCGGACATGAACAAGGCGGCGCGCGATCATGGCGATGCGGTGGCGCAGAGCATCCCGACCAAGCGCATCGGCGTGCCCGAGGATATGGCGGGCGCCGCGATCTTCCTCGCGTCGAAGGCGGGCGACTATGTCGTCGGCGATACGATCACCGTCGACGGCGGGCTGGTGCACGGCGACCTGAAGACGAGCATCGACGCCTGATTTCTCCATTATCGTCACCCTCGAACGAGACACGTGGCTCGTTCGACTCGATCCGGGGCCCATGACTACGGCCGTTGAATGGATCCCGGATCAAGTCCGGGATGACGATAGTGGATAAGTTGACTCGTCCAATCCCAAGGTGTATTATTTAACTAATGCACCAAGGAGATGTGCCATGCGTTTCGCGTTCCTCATTCCGCCGATGATGCTCCTCGCCGCCTGCGGGCAGGGCGAGGACAAGCAGGACGGCCCCGAGATCAAGATCAACGCCGGCGGCGCCGACGGCGGCGTGCAGATCACCGCAGGCGAAGGCGGCGGCAAGCTCAAGATCGGCGGCGAAGGCGTCGATATCGACATGAAGATCCCCGATTTCGTCAACCTCGACGTCTCGGGCGATTTCGATATCGACGGGGTGAAGCTCTATCCCGGCAGCAATGTCACGACGGTCAATGTCGATGCGAACGATACGAACGGCGCGGGCAAGGCGACCGTCCAGCTCGGCTTCACCGCCCCCGCGGCCCCGGCGAAGGCGGCCGACTGGATGGCGGGCGAGTTCGCGAAGCAGGGCGTCAAGATCACCCGCTCGGGCGACGCGCTCGCGGGGACCGCCAAGGACGGCGACGATTTCACGATCAACTTCGCACCCGACGGGGCGAATACGAAGGGCGAAGTGCGGATCGTTTCGAAATAGGGCTTTGCTGCACGCCACCATAAAAACCCGTTCGCATCGAGCGAAGTCGAGATGCCCCTCGGCCTTGCGCTGTCCTGACGGGTGTCTCGACTTCGCTCGACACGAGCGGAGATAGCTCTACCCGCTGTTCCGGAGTGCCGTCGCGATCGCGTTGATCGTGAGCTGGATGCCCTCGCCGATCCGTTCGTCGGTCTCGCCGGCGCGGTGGCGCTTCATCAGCTCGATCTGAAGCAGGTTGAGCGGCTCGATATAGGGCAGGCGGAGGCGGATCGACGCCTCGAGCGCCGGGTTCTTTTCGAGCAATCGCGTCTGGCCGGTGATATCGAGCAGCCCGTCGTGCGCCCGGTTCCAGCCATCGCGGATGCGCCCGAAGATGGCGGCGTGCCCGTCGACATGCCCCGCGAGCTCGGCATAGCGCGCCGCGATCCCCATGTCCGATTTCGCGAGCACCATCTCCATATTGCCGAGCAGCGCCGCGAAGAAGGGCCAGCCCTGCGCCATATCGGCAAGCAGCGCCTTGTCGGCAAATCCGGCAAAGGCCTCGCCGGTGCCGTACCAGCCGGGCAGCATCGCGCGCGACTGCGCCCAGCTGAACACCCACGGGATGGCGCGCAGATCCTCGATCGCGTTGCTTTTGGTGCGGCTCGACGGGCGCGATCCGATCTTCAGCGTCGCGATTTCGGCGATCGGCGTCATCGCGCGGAAGAAGTCTTTGAACGCCGGCGTGTCATAGACGAGCCCGCGATAGGCGGCGAAGGCGCTGTCCGACAGCGCATCCATCGCGGCGGTAAAGCGCGCGGCATCGGCGTCGCTCGCCGCCTCGGGCTCAAGGCTGGCTAGCAGGCTCGCCGACACCATCGCCTCGAGGTTCGTCGCCGCGCTGTCGGCAGTGCCATATTTGGCGGCGATCACTTCGCCCTGTTCGGTGATGCGGATGCGCCCCTGCACCGTGCCCGCCGGCTGGGCGCGGATCGCCGCGAAGGCGCTGCCGCCGCCGCGCCCGACCGCGCCGCCGCGGCCGTGGAACAATTGCATCGCGGTGTCGGCTTCCTCGAACACCGGGGTCAGCGCCTGCGACGCCTGATGCAATCCCCAGGTCGAGGTCAGATAGCCGCCGTCCTTGTTCGAATCCGAATAGCCGATCATCACTTCCTGATGCCCGCGCACCCCGATCTGCGGGCCGATTTCGGGCATCGCGAAATAGCGCGCCATGATCGCCGGCGCGCGATCGAGGTCGGCGATCGTCTCGAACAAGGGCACGACCATCAGATTGGCCTTGCCCGCCGCAGCGCCGCTCCGCCAAAGCCCGGCTTCGCGCGCGAGCAGATGGACTTCGAGCAGGTCGGAGAGTTCCTGCGACATCGAAATGATCCACTGGCAGATCGCATCCTGCCCCAGCCGCTCGCGGATATCGGCGGCGGCGTGGACGATCGCGAGTTCGCCCGCCGTCTCGTCGCTCCACTTGTGCCACGGCGCGGCGAGCGGGCGGTCGCTCTGCAGCTCGGCGGTGAGCAGCGCGATACGCTCCTCCTCGCCCAGCGCCGTGTAATCGGCGCAGACGCCTGCGACCGCCAGCAGCTCGGCGAGCACGCGTTCGTGCACCGCGCTGTTCTGGCGCATGTCGAGCGTTGCGAGGTGAAATCCGAACACCTCGACCGCGCGGATCAGCCGCCCGAGCGCGCCGATGCCGATGAGCTGCCCCTCGCCGCTCGCCGCCAGCCCGTCGGCCAGCGTGACGAGATCGCGGCGGAAATCGCCCGGCGCGGCATAGGCTTCGCCCTTCAGCGCCGACGGGCGCGGCGGCGCCTTGCCGGCGATCGCCGCGTAAGTGGCGCAGACCCGCGCATAAATACCCGAGAGCGCGCGGCGATAGGGTTCGTCGCGGCGGCTCGGCGCGTCGTCGCCGCTCGCTTCGGCGAGCGCGCTGACGGCGCCCGGCACCGGCGCAAGGCTCGCCGACACCGACAGCTCGGCGCCGAGCGCATGCACCGCATCGGCATAATGGCCGAGCACCGCCGCGGCGTTGCGCGCCGTCGCCTGTTGCAGCGTGTCGGCGGTGACGAAGGGATTGCCGTCGCGGTCGCCGCCGATCCAGCTGCCGACGCGCAGGAAGGGCGCCGGGCGCTGGCCGAGTTCGGCCTCCCAGCGCGCATAGAGTTTGGGCACCACCGGCAGGAAGACGTCGCGCAAGTAGGTGAGCGCATTGTCGATCTCGTCGGCGACGAAGAGTTTCTCGGTGCGCAGCGGCCGCGTCTGCCAGAGGAGGACGATCTGCCGCCGGATCGCTTCTTCGACAACGTCGCCCTGCGGCGTCTCCACCGCGCCCGCGTCGCGCAGCAGCATCAGCTCGGCGATGCGGTTCTTGTGGTCGAGCATCGACTTGCGGCGCACCTCGGTCGGGTGCGCGGTGAGGACGGGGGCGATCAGCGACGCGCCGAGCAGTGCATGGACCGCATCGCCGTCGATCCCGTCGGCCTTGAGCTTCGCGAGCGCCGCGGCGACGGTCGCTTCGGGCTCGGCGGCGACCCCCTGCCGGTCTTCGGCAAGGTTGGCGAGCATCGAGAAGAGCATGAAACCGCGCACGAAGGCGATCGTGTCGTCGAGGCTCAGCGCGTCGAGCCCCGGGTCGATCGCCTCGGCCCCCGCGATACCGCGGTGGCGGTCGACGCTCGACGAGCGGATATATTCGGTCTGGCGGAACAATTTGTCGCCGCCATAGGCGCGGATGACGTCGCCGAGGATCCGCCCGAGATAGCGGATGTCGGGATTTTGCGAGATCTGGATAGGCGGGCCCATGGGCGCAGCTTGCTGCACTGCAACAGGCGCCGGGTCAAGCGGCGCATAGCTATGCCTTTGTTGCGTGTCTGTTAAAGCCATTGAAATGTCTTGGGCCGAGGGAAACGATATGAAGCAACGAAGTGCCATGGTTGCTGTGTGGACGGCGCTGCTGATCGCGGTCGGCATTGCGCTGTCGTTGTCGGCCATGAAGTCCGGCCGTACCGACTTCGAATCTCCGGTAGGTGAGGAACCAGGTCCCCGCGGGACAACCACTGCAATACGTCCATGGCCCGAAGCAACCGAAGTTCGATTGTTTGTCGAGGACGTATCTTATGACGAGCGCGCGCGGACCGGCGTCACGATGTCCAATCCCAAAGGCGTGGTATTAAACGCAGTTCAACGCGCCACGTTGGACAGATCGGTAACACTCTATCGTATGACGGCCAAAGAATATGCGAATGCCGTATCCGCCGCCTGCTTTATACCGCACCATTTCTTCCGCTACTATGACAAGAGCGGACGCCAACTCGGGGAATTGGCAGTTTGTTACTGCTGCGGCGGGGTGGATTTTTCCCCGGCCTTTCGGAATCTTCGCCGCAACGAGGAATGGCAATTCGACTTTGACGCGGTCGAGAAGATGCTCAAGGAAATGGGCGTGCCAACAGAAGTGAATTGCGACGCCTAATTTGTCTTCACCAGCATCAACGTCCCCATCGCGATTTCGGAGACGCCTTCGAAATCGACGCTGTTGCGGGTGTCGGTGATGAACATCAACTTGCCGTCCTCGCCGGTAATCCGCGCCGACACGGCATAGCTGTGCCGCGGGTCGATCTCGCGGCGGTCGAAACGGAGCAGGAAGTCGATCGGCACTTGCTGCCCGTCGGCGCCGAACGCCTGCCGTGCGATTGTCCGCGACGGCGCATCGGCAAGACTGACGTCGTCGAGCCGCACCTCGATCTGCGCCGTCGGCGGCAGCGCGATGCGTTCGCGATAGGCGATGCTGCCGCTCACCGTGAACGGCTGGTTCTCGGCCTCGCCGGTCGTGGTACACGCCGAAAGCGCGAGCGCGGAAAGCCCGAGGGTGAGCATGCGAACCATCTTCATTCTCCTTCGAGCGGTCTCTTGACGGGAGGCGGACGATTGTACCGTGGGTCACGGCGAGATGGAAGGCCGCTGACGGCCGGTCGGCGTCTTCTCAAGGAGGCCCCGGATATATCCGACGACCGTGTCTGCGGCTGCCGCCGAGTATCTTCGTCCAGTGATCGGGAAGAGCGTCGAGGCATTGTCGCGGCCCATGCCCGGGGAACTAGGACGATCATAAGACCGAGGCCGATCCATTCATGTATCCGGACCTAGATTTGGCGGATCTTCGATTTTGTCTCTGAGGCCATGACTCAGTGACGCGGCACCACGCGGTTTCTCGATCCCGCTTTCTGCTGCGCCCATGCGGTTATACGAACGTCGCAGCCTGGGGCGCGACGCTGCTCCTCGTCGCCGTCGGCAAATCCCCGCTCCGTCAGCATTCATTTACTTGCTTGATCACCAGCTAGTTTTTGTTAAGCTGAACCGGCGCGCGGAAACTGGAGAGAGCTTGATGTTGGGCCGTCGGCAACTGGGGAGTTATATCGTGGGGATGACGGCAACGATTGCCGCTGGCGGGGCCTGTACAGCCTGGGGGAAGGCGCTGGCCTCTGCGGTTCGCGTTGATGGGCCGGTGA
Source organism: Sphingopyxis macrogoltabida (assembly GCF_001314325.1). Lineage (NCBI taxonomy): Bacteria > Pseudomonadati > Pseudomonadota > Alphaproteobacteria > Sphingomonadales > Sphingopyxidaceae > Sphingopyxis > Sphingopyxis macrogoltabida. The sequence goes on along the minus strand of NZ_CP009429.1, from coordinate 4,683,459 downwards.
CCGGAGGGCAGCGGGGACAGATTTTTGGCGCGCATGCCGACGATCTCGCCGCGCACGGCTATGTCGAGGAAGAATATTTCATCGCGGGCACCGCCGATGCCTATGCGCCCGTCGGCACGCTCGGCCCCGATGGTGTATGGACTGTCGCGGCGGCAAAACAGGCGCCGTTCACGACGCGCGTGATCGTTCAGCGGCCAAGGGATGCTGCGAAGTTCAACGGCACCGTCATCTGCGAATGGACCAACGTGTCGGCGGGTTTCGAAATCTCGTCGGCGGTGAACCAGCAATTCTGGAAAGACGGTTATGCCTATGCCGCGATTTCGGCGCAGCGCATGGGCCTTGAGGGGACGAAGGAGCGGGCGCTCGGGCTCAAGCAGTGGGATCCGGAGCGTTATGGATCGCTCGAGATCGCCGGCGACAGCTTTTCTTACGACATCTTCTCGCAGGTTGCGCGGGCGCTCGGGCCGGATCGGGCGAGGGGCGGGGTCGACCCGATGGGCGGCTTGCCGGTCAAACGCCTCTTCGCGCTCGGCGAGTCGCAGTCGGCGGCGCGGCTCCTCTCTTATGTAAATGCCGTGCACCGGCTGGCCAACGTCTTCGACGCCTACATGATCGTCGTCGCGGTCGGCCGCTCGACCGAGTTCGACGACTTCATCTATGATCCCGCCAAGTCGCTCGACGAGAATAACAATATTCGCCGCTCGCGAACGGTGCAGACACGCGTGCGCACCGACCAGAAGGTGCCCGTGCTGGTCGTCAATTCCGAGACCGAGACGCCCTATTTTGTCGCGAGCCGCCAGCCCGACAGCGACTGGTATCGTTTCTGGGAGGTCGCCGGATCGACGCACGCCTCGGCGATCGGCGGAGGGCGGCGGCCCGACATTTCGGCGCGCGACGGCATCCCGAACATGGCGGCGCGCTGGCCGAAGATGGTCGACCTGTTTCCGGTCCTCGAAGCCGCCGCCGTTGGTCTCGACCGCTGGCTCTCGGGCGGTGCACCACTCGGGCGCTTCGACCGGATCGAGGTCGCAGGCGACAAGCCGGCGATCCAGACCGATGCGTTCGGCAATGCGAAGGGCGGCATCCGCATGCCCGAAATCGTCGCCCCGACGGTGAAATATATAACGCAGACGAACGATGCCGCGGGGCGGCTCGAACCCTTTGACGCCGCGACGCTGAAGGCGATCTATCCGGCCGATGCCGACTATGCCGCGCGCATCAGGGCGGCCGCCGACTGGGCGGTGGCGGCGGGGTTGATCCTGCCGCGGCATCGCGATGCTTACATCGCCAAATCGGCCGCGGGGCCGGTTCCCTATTATTGACGATCGGAGAGAAGACGATGCGGATGAGCAGGCGGAGTTTTGCTGCGACGGCGCTGGCCGGGGCAACGCTGGGTGCCATGGGGATCGGTGCCCACGCTGCGGAAGGGGCGGGGGCAATGCTCCGCCCGATGCCTGCCGCGGGACGCGGCAAGATCTTCGGGACGACGCTCGATGACCTCGCGGCGCTCGGTTATGTCGAGGGCGAGTATCTGCTGGAAGGCGAGGCCGGGCGCTATGCCGCGGCGGACGCCCTGACGCCCGACGGCAAATGGACGCTGGCCCCCGGCGAACGCCGGCCCTTTGCGACCCGGCTGTTCGTGCGCCGCCCGAAGGATCCCGGGAAGTTCAACGGCACCATCCTCGTCGAATGGCTCAACGTCAGCCTCGGTTTCGATGTGAGTTTTCTCGATGGAGCGGGCCTCTATGACGGCTTCGCCTATGTCGGTGTTACGTCCCAATTTGGCGGGGTGTTCGGCGAAGGTGACAAGCCACAGGGCCTCAAGAACTGGGATGCCGATCGTTATGCCGCGCTCGTCCATCCCGGCGACGACTGGTCGTACGACATCTTCACCCAGGCGGCGCGTGCGCTGCGCGCGAATGCGGCGCGCGGTCATCCGCTCCACGGCTACAGGGTGAGCAAGCTGATCGGCGCGGGCATCTCGCAATCGGGCAGCCGCATCCTCTCCTACGCGAACGGCGTGCAGCCGCTGGCGCGCGTCTATGACGCGCTGATGCCGATGCTCTGCGCCGGTGCCGCGGCGCCGTTCGAGGGCGGCGCCGCGCCCGGCGCCGCGGCGGCGGGCGCGCGTCCGCTGTTCACGCAGGTGCGGGCCGACCTCGGTATCCCGGCGATGCAGATGAACACCGAGTTCGAGGCGCCTTTCTTTCGCCCGAACCGCCAGTCCGACACGCCATCCTATCGCAGCTGGGAGGTTGCCGGGGCATCGCATGGCCCGGCCGAACTCTTGAAGATCATCCATGGCAAGGAGGATCGCGACGGCGTCGGCAGCCGCTGGCACGCCTTCGATGCGGCGAGCCATGTGTCGTGGCAACCGACCTCGGACGCGGCGATCCATCACGTCCACCGCTGGCTCGCCGGCGGTCCGCCCCCGCCCGCGCAGGCACCGATCGCCTTCGACGCCGACGGCAAGACGATCGCGCGCGACGGCCATGGCAATGCGCTTGGCGGCGTGCGCCTCCCCGAGCTCGAGGTGCCAATCGCAAGCTACAAGGGGCAGGGTACGAAGCATTTCCTCGCCGGCGAGACGCATCCGTTCGCGCCCGACGAGCTGAAGCGGCTCTACCCCGATCACAAGAGTTACGTCGATCGCGTCGCTGCTGCTGCGCAAGCCGCGCTCACGGCGGGCGTGATCCTGCCCGTGCGTGCTGAGGCCTATGTCGAGCAGGCGCGCGCCGCCGATATTCCGCCGACCCACTGACCCATCGGAGATGAAGACATGCTGTCACGCCGGGAATTTGCCATGACTGCGGCTGCCGCCGGAACCGTCGCGCTCGCCGCCACCTCCGCCGCGGCGAAAGCACCCGATACGACGAAGGTCGAAGGCCCGGTCACCGGCGGCAAGCGCGGGCATATCTATGGCGCCTTCTATGGCGACATGGCGGCGCATGGCTATGTCGAGGAGGAATATTTCGTTTCGGGCACGGCGCAGAGCTTCAAGCCGGTCGGCGAACTCGGCAAGGACGGCCGGTGGAAGGTAGTCGCCGACCAGCGCGCGCCTTACAAGACTCGCGTCATCGTCCATCGGCCCAAGGACCCCGCGAAGTTCAATGGCGTGGTGATGGCTGAATGGACCAATGTCTCGACCTTCAGCGACCTGTCGAACGCGGTGAACGAGAGCTTCTGGCAGAGCGGCTATGTCTACGTCGCGATCTCGGCGCAAAAGGTCGGGATCGACGGGCTCGACACGCTGCCGACCGCGGGGCTCAAACATTGGGACGGCGACCGCTATGGCAGTCTCGTCCATCCGGGCGATGCCTTCTCCTACGATATCTTCACGCAGGTCGCCCAAGCCCTGGTGTCGGCGAAGGGGCGGAGCGGTCCCGATCCGCTCGCCGGGCTGAAGGCGAAGCATGTGATCGCGACGGGCGAATCGCAGTCGGCGGCGCGGCTCGCGACCTATATCAACGCGGTCCATCCGCTCGCGAATTTCTTCGCGGCCTTCATTCCCTGCGTGCTTGTCGGCGGCGGCAGCGAGCTGACGAATCCTCAGATCATTCCGGGCGAAAGCGCGGCCGACTACAACAAGCGCTTCTTCGCGCGGATCGTCGAAACGACGATCCGCGACGATCTCGACGTGCCGGTGCTGATCATGCTGTCGGAGACCGAGGCGCGCATGCACCGTGTGCCGCCGCAGCCCGACGCGGCGAAGCTGCGTTTGTGGGAGCTGGCGGGCACCGTCCATGGATCGGCGTGCGACACCGGCTATCGTGCGAGCGTGGCGGAGCGCGACGGGATCAAGGATTCGGTCGGCGGCTCAGACCAGCGAATGGTGCGCTTCATGCCGACGATGGCGGCGGCGGGGTTGGCGCTCGTGCGGTGGAAGGAAGGCGGCGCACCGCTCGCGCGGCATCCGCGCCTGCTGCGCGGCGCGACGCTTCGCGACATCGTCACCGACGTCCAGGGCAATGCGCTGGGCGGCGTGCGCCTGCCTGAAGTCGAAGCGCCCACGGCGGTGTTCGATACCAAGAGCTCGCCCGCGCGGGGCGGCCGGACCCCGCTGCCCGAGGATGTGCTGCGCCGTCTCTATCCCGACGACGAGGCCTACGCGAACGCCGTCCGCGCCGCGGTCGACGATGCGCTGCTCGGCGACCTCATCTTGCCCTACCGTGCCGAGGAGTATCTGGCCGAAGCGAAGAAGGGGCCGGTCGCGGCGGGCTAGGGCTTCAACCGTTCGGCGACCTGCGTCAGATAGCCGTCGAGGATGCTGACGAGGTCGAGCGCGGGATCGGTGAAATGGACCAGCGCCGAGCCGCGACGGAACAGCAGCAGCGCCTGCGCCTCGACCTCGACGTCGATGTCGCTGCGCACGTCGCCGCGCGCGATCGCCTCGCGCAGGCTGTCGGCGATGCGCGAGACGGTGGCCTGGTTGTAGCGCGCCATGATCTTCGCGAGTTCGGGGTCGAACATCGCGCCGAGGAACAGCGCATAGAGGGCGCGCGTGCGATAGGAATCGACGCCTTCGGCCGCCAGCGCGCGGCCCCAGCGCGCGCGCATCGATTCGATGCCGGGTTCGGCGTCGGGATCGGTGATCGCCGCGAGCGAGTCGCGCGTGATATGCTCGACCACGCGCGCCAGCAGCGCTTCCTTGGTCTCGTAATAATGGCCCGGCAGGCTGCGGCTATAGCCGGCCTCGTGCCCGACCTCTGCAAGGGTAAAGCCGTTCGCACCCTTTTCGGCGATCAGCTTGACGGCCGCGGCGAGCAGTCGGCTCTCGGACTCCTGCCGCCGTTCTTCCTGTGTGCGCCGCACTTCGCCCCCTGATTGCTTGGCCTGAAAGCGCATTCCTATGCCGTTCGCCAGAACCCCGCAACCCTCTGACTGGCTGACCAGCAAATACTTGCTTGACAACCAGCCAGTAAATTGCAAATTCAAAAATTGACAGATAATCAATTCGCGAAAAAAGCGGAGGAGGGAGAGCAATGACCGGGATTTATCATCTTTCGTGCGGGGGGCGGAAGCTGCGCACCGCGCTGCTGGCAGCGGCCAGCATGGCGGCGCTGTCTCCGGCGGCGGCGTGGGCCCAGGATGGGCAGGCGGCGCCTGCTGCCGAGTCGGCCGACAGCGACGACGCGATCATCGTCACCGCACGTCGCCGCGACGAATCGATTCTGGAAACGCCGATTGCCGTCAGTGTTGCGAGCGGGGAGGATCTTCGCAGCAACGATGTGACCTTTGCGCCGGATCTCGTCAAAATGACCCCGGGGCTGACCGCGCAAATGGGTTCGTCGGGCTCACTGGGCCTGTCGCGCCGCACGTCGCGTTTCGCCATTCGCGGTCAGGGCGGCGGCACCGGCGTCGTCACCTATTTCGCCGAGGTGCCGAGCTTCGGGCTCGAATCGAATTTCTTCGACCTCGACAATGTCCAGGTCATCAAGGGGCCGGTCGGCACGCTGTTCGGCCGCGTCACGACGGGCGGCGCCGTCCTCTTCTCGCCGACAAGGCCGGGTGACGAATTCGCGGGTTTCGTCGACCTCAAGATCGGCGAATATGGTCGCCGCGACGTCGAATTTGCCGTCGGTGGCCCGCTGATCGACAATGTTCTGGGGCTGCGCGTGTCGGGGCAACTCCTCAAGAGCAACGGCTTTTCCTCCAACCGCTATAACGGTGGACATCTCGACGGCCGCGACGGCCAGTCGTTCCGCGCCATCCTCGAATTCACGCCGACCGACAGCATCACGAACACGACGATCGCGGCCGTCGACTATATCGAGGATCCGGTCCGGTCAGGCATCCCGACCATCGCGCGACCGTTCAGCGCTGTCGTCAACCTCGGGCCGTTCGGGACCATCCAGCGCGGCAATCTGCAGCGGATCGCGCCTGCGCTGGCAAAGCTCAACAACATCACCTGCCCCGGCGGGGTCTGTCCGACCTGGCTGGAACTCGCGCAGGGCGCCGTCGACGATCAGAAGGGGCGGTCGGTCTATGACGTCAACGAAAACAACGTCACTTTCCCCAGCGTCAACCAGCGGCAGATCGGCCTTATCAATACCACCGAATTCCGGGTGGTGGATTTCCTGACCCTCAAGAATATCTTCAGTTACCAGTCGAACAAGCGGCGCGGCAACAGCGCCCAGAATGTCGACAGCCTGTATCTGCCGATGCTCGAACTGGTCGACTCCCCGGGGCATGGCGCGCGGTCGCTGACCGAGGAAATCCAGGCGCAGGCAAGCCTGCTCGACGACCGCCTCGATATTACCGCAGGCTTCTTCTACGAAAAGAACTGGTCGCCCTATTATCAGCAAAGCGCGGTGCTTCTTTATGGCGGCTATCTTGGCCAGGCGAGCAACGCCGTCGCCTGTTCGCTGGCGGGAACGGTGGCGGAGCCCGGCGCCGACGGAAATTTCTACTGCTATTCGGGCGCGCGCATTTCGCTCGGCAAGAGCCGGGCGAGCGATCGCGCCGTCTATACGCAGGCGACGTTCGACGTCACCGACAAGCTGTCGCTGACCGCCGGCTATCGCTACACATGGAGCAAGCGCTCGGCCGCGCAAGCCAGCTACTCTTCGCTCTCGATCGCGAACTCGGGGCTCCCGACGCAAATGGTGCAGATCAACGGCGCGGCGCCGTTTCTCATCGCCGGCGACATCAAGTCGATCCCGGGCGAAACCTTCCAGACGCTCAAATTCGGCGAGGGCACCTGGTCGTTCGCGGCGCAATATCAGCTCAATCCCGACTTCATGGTCTATGCGACCACCCGCCGCGGCTACAATCCGGGGGGCTTCAACGGCGCCAATGCACCGGCGGGGTTCGGGGAATATGGCGCGGAAATCGTCACCGATTATGAAATCGGCACGAAATACAGCTGGCGCAGCGGGCCGCTGCGCGGGCTGGTCTCGTTCGACGTCTATCGCGACAATTTCGACAATGCCCAGCGCAACGTCACCCAGCCGGTCAATGGGAATCCGGTCGCCTATATCGCCAACGTCGCCAAGATCCGCATCCAGGGCTTCGATCTCGACGCGAAGGTCAATTACGACTGGTTCAGCCTCGGCGGCTTCGTGACGCTGACCGATGCGAAATATCTCGAATATCCGAACACCGGGCAGTTCGAGGCGTTTCCGGTTCCGTTCGACCTCACGACCTTCCGCCCCGCCAATGTTTCGAAATGGCTGTGGGGCATCCGGCCGCGGATCGATTTCGGCAAGATGATCGATGGCGCCCCCGACATCTCGCTGTCGGGCAATATCTATCATCGCGGCAGCTTTTCTTCGAGCGAGCCGAATGTCGGGGTCGAAGCGCAGCGGCAGATCGATGGCTTCACCACCGCCGATATCCGGCTCGACTGGGCGAATATCAACGACAGCGGGCTCAGCGCCGCCTTCGCCGTGACCAATTTGTTCGACTTCAACGGCAAGGTGGGCGGCAACGAACTGCGCGGCACCAACGGGATCAACATCGACGTGTTCTCGCCGCCGCGGCAGTTCTACTTTGAGCTCAATTACGCATTCTGACGGACAAGTTGCGGCAACCTGGCGGTGCCGCGAAGGGGAAGGGCCGATGACAGACAGGTCAACATTGCCATGGGTTCTTCCCCTCATCCGCCGCCGTTTCCTTGCGGGCGCGGCGGGCATGGCGGCGATCGGGGTGGCGAACGGGGCAATGGGCAGCGATATCGGCATCGTCGAAACCACCTCGGGCAAGGTGCGCGGCACCAGCGACGGCGGCGTCCGCATCTTCAAGGGCATCCCCTATGGCGAGCCGACTGGCGGTGCGGCGCGCTTCCTGCCGCCCAAGCCGTATCGGGCACGCAGCGCAGTGATCGACGCGGCGAATTATGGACCGGGCTGCCCGCAGCTCGGCGCGCGCGGCGCCACCGGCGGCGAGGATTGCCTTGTCCTCAACATCTGGGCCCCGGCCACCGACGCCGCGAAGCGCCCGGTGATGGTCTATCTCCACGGCGGCGGCTTCCGCACCGGATCGGGGTCGGGGGCGTCGAGCGACGGCACGCATCTCGCGCGGACCGAGGATGTCGTCGTTGTCTCGCTCAACCACCGCATCGGGCCGCTCGGCTATCTCTATCTCGGCGATATCCTCGGCGGCGACTATGCCGTGGGCAACGCCGGCAATCTCGACCTGATCCTCGCGCTGCAATGGGTACGGGACAATATCGCGGCGTTCGGCGGCGATCCCGGATGCGTCACCATCTATGGCGTCTCGGGCGGCGGCAAGAAGATCAGCCACCTGCTTGCGATGCCTGCGGCGAAGGGCTTGTTCCACCGCGCCATCGTGATGAGCGGCGCGCTCTCGACCGCGATCGAGCGGCCGGCTGCGACCGCCTATACGGAGCGTCTGCTTGCAAAGCTTGGCCTCGACCACTCCCGTGCACGCGAACTTCTGACCATGCCCGCCGCACCGATCCTCGAAGCCGTCGCGGCGCTGTCGAAGGCGGGACAGGACCCTGAGGGCGGTTATGGCGGCGGCGGCGGCCCGCAGCCGCTCGTCGACGGCGTGACCCTGCTCCAGCACCCCGGTGCCGCGGTCGCGGCGGGCGCGTCCGGGGCGATCCCCGTCATGATCGGCAGCACGCTCGACGAACCGATCGCCGGCTATCAGGGGCCCGAGGGCCTGAAGCAGCTAGAAGCGATGAGCGCTGCCGAGGTGCATGCGCGCCTCGCCGACGGCCCCTTCGTCAAGCTCGGCGACCGCACCGACACGATCCTCGCGCATTACAGGAAGGTCTGGCCCGACCTTTCGCCCGGCGCGCTCATGGTGCGCGTCGAAACTGCGGGCAGCTGGCGCTATCTTTCGAACAAGCTCGCCGATGCCAAGGCGTCGGCGAAGGCGGCGCCGACCTTCGTCTATGTGATGACCTATGCCGGCGGCACGACCGACGGGCCGCGCGGCGCGGGGCACGCGACCGACGTCCCGCTCGTCATGGGCAATTATGCCAATCTCACCGAGATGAGCCGCACCCCATGGTTCGCGGACTCGCCGCACGTTGCGGAGATGAGCCGGATCATGGGCCGCACCTGGGCCAGTTTCGCGCGCCACGGCAAACCCGACAACGCGCTGCTGCCGCGCTGGCCTGCCTATACCGCGAAAAAGCGCGAGACCATGCTGCTCGATGTGAAGGCGCACGTCGTCGACAACCCGTTCCACGACCGCGAAGCGATGGGAGCCGCCTGATGGCCAGCACGACCGTGCCCGAGATCGCGCCCGCCGCCGCCGCACCCGCGCGGCTCGATCGTCCGGGCCTTGCCTGGGCGCTGTTCGAGGGCGGGCGTATCCCTTATGTCGTGATGCTCGGCGTCGTCTTCATGCCCTATTTCGCCAAGACGGTCGTCGGTGACGCGGTCGCGGGGCAGGCCGAGGTCGCGAACTTCGCGAAATATGCGGGCTTTGCCGCCGCCTGCACGGCGCCCCTGCTCGGCGCGCTGCTCGATCAGCGCGGGCGGCGCAAGCCGTGGATCGTCGCCTTCATGGCCATCCTCGTCGGGGTTGTCGCCGCGCTCTGGTTCGCCGAGCCGGGCGGTGCCGGGCTGCCGATCGCCGTGATCGTGACGCTGCTGGTGTTCGGCAAGCTCTTCTACACCTATACCGAGATGCTCCATAATTCGCTTCTCGCCGTCGCGGCGTCGGGCGGGTCGATGGCACGGCTCTCGGGCCTCTCGATCACGATCGGCTCGTCGAGCGGTTTCCTGTTCCTCATCTTCATCCTGCTCGCGCTCGTGCGGCCGGAGGCGCCGCTGTTCGGGCTCGACACCGAAAGCTTCCAGCATCTGCGTATCGTCCCCATCATGGCTGCGCTGCTGCTCGTCGCGGCCAGCGTGCCGCTCCTGCTCTATGCGCGCGACTATCCGCCGACGAACAAAAGCTGGAGCGCGTCGTTTGGCGGCGCTTTCGCCTATCTCGGCGGGCTCGCGCGGCATCTGAAAGCGCGGCCCAATGCGGCGAAATTCCTGCTCGCGCGGATGATCTATGCCGACGGTATCACCGCCATCTCGATCTTCACCGGGGTGCTCGCAGGCGGGGTGATGGGGTGGAGCGCGACCGAGCTGCTGCTGCTCGGCATCGGGCAGCTCGCGGCCGCTGCGACCGGCGCCTTCTTCCTCGCGCGGCTCGATATGCGCATCGGGTCGAAGCGGACGTTGCAGATCATGCTCAGCGGCATGATCGTCGCGCTGCTCGTCATCGTCGGCACATCTCCAGATACGATCTTCTTCGTGCGGCTCGATGGCGGCCCGCTCGCTTGGGACGGGCCGGTGTTCGCGCGGGTCACCGACATCGTCTTCCTCGCGTTGCTGCTCACGATGACCGGGCTGACCTCCGGCACCACCGCGTCGAGCCGTGCGCTGCTCGCATCATTGAGCCCCGCCAGCGAGGCGGGGGCCTATTTCGGCCTCTATGCGATGGCCGGCACCGTCACCGCCTGGCTCGCGCCGCTCGCGATCGGCTGGGCGACCGCAGCCACCCAATCCCAACAAGCCGGTTTCGTGCCGGTGATCGTCCTGCTGGCCATCGGGCTGGCGCTGCTGTCGACGGTGAAGCCGTCGGCGGCGCCTGAGAAAGAAAATCAATGAATATCGAGCGCCCGCTTCAGGAGCAGAAAAGCATGACCGACGCAACGGAGCGTGCGTTCAGCGACATCGTGCCGATCATAGAACCGAAGCCCAAGCCTCGGACGGTCGGGCTCACCGAAATCCGCTCGCCCGCCTATTCGCTCTCCCAGCTCACGGGGATCGTCGAGGGACTGGGCGATTTTATCGACAGCGTCAAATGGACCTGCGGTACCCAGCGCCTGCTCAGCCGCGACACCGTCAAGGAAATCAACGCCTATCTCCACGCCAATGCGATCGAGGTATCGACCGGCGGGCTGATCGAAACGGTGTTGCCGCTCGGCGAAGTCGCGGTGCATCGCTATCTCGAACAGTCGAAGGAGCTGGGCTTCGACATCGTCGAACTATCGTCGGCGCTCGTTTCGATCTCGGTGCAGGACAAGGTCAATCTGGTGAAGGCGGTCAACGCGCTCGGGATGAAGGCCAAGCCCGAGATCACCGGATGGAGCCCCGGCGACCGCGGCAAGATCAGCGCCGACAAGATGATCCGCGAGTGCGAGGCAATGGTCGAGGCGGGCGCCTGGAAGATCATGATCGAGGAAGACGGCCTCTTCTCGAGCGGCAACAGCGCGAACGACGAACGCGACTGGAACCGCGACGCCGTGTGGCGCATCGCCTCGCGCATCCCCGAAGACATGCTCTATTGGGAAGCGAGTTCGGTGACGATCATCCGCTGGCTGCTGGGCAGCTTCGGCCCGGACGTCAACATTTTCGCGGGCGCCGAGGATCTGGGCTATATCGCGGCCTTCCGTGCGGGCACTTTCGCGATGAACATCGCGGCGTTTAACGGCTGACCGCTTCCAGAAGCCCTTTTCGGGTTCAGGCGCATCGAGGGCGAACACGCGGTCAAAGCTGCGAGCCTGTGTCGCGTTATTCCACGTCCTTACGGCTCGGCGGTGGTCGATGTCGGCTTGCGTGGATTCTCGCAGAAAAGCTGCCCGTCTGCTTTCGGCCAGAAGGGGACATAAAGCGGTCGCAGCCTTCACGACTGCTCGGCCGGAACGCGTCAGCCTTCGAGTTCGACGTCCCAGTACAGCCAGTCGATCCAGCTCGTGTGCAGATAATTGGGCGGGAAGGCGCGGCCATTGTCCTGCAGCTGCCAGCTCGTCGGGCGCCAGGGCTGGCGATAGAGCGGCATATGCGCCTGTTTGGGCGTCCGCCCGCCCTTCTTGAGGTTGCACGGCGCGCAGGCGGTGGTGACATTTTCCCACGTCGTGCGCCCGCCCAGCCGGCGCGGCACGACATGGTCGAAAGTCAGGTCCTTGCCCGACCCGCAATATTGGCACGCGAAGCGGTCGCGCAGGAACAGGTTGAAGCGCGTGAACGCCGGATGCTCCGACGGCTTCACATATTGGCGCAGCGCAATGACGCTCGGGATCGCCATCGTCCGCGTCGGCGAATGGATCTCGCGCTCGTAATTTTCGACGATGGTGACGCGGTCGAGGAACACCGCCTTCACCGCGGTCTGCCAGGGCCAGAGGCTCAGGGGATAGTAGCTGAGCGGCGTATAATCGGCGTTGAGGACGAGGGCCGGACAGCTATCGGGATGCCGGGCAAGATCGGGATGGAACATGGCTTGGTAACGCTGCCCCCTATGTTCGCGGGATGGCGCGCCACTGCCGTTCCTGCATGACACCATCATTACATGCCGCATCAGATTCTGACGTCAAGGGGGCTTGTGCCCGCAAGATATGGATCGATTGCCTTTGACTCGGCACAGCATATGGATTCATGACGCGGCGATGCTGACGCGTTTCGCCCCCAGCCCGACCGGCGATCTCCACCTCGGCCACGCCTATAGCGCGGCGCTTGCGCACCACGCCGCACGCGCCGCCGGCGGGCAATTCCGCATCCGCATCGACGATATCGACGGCAGCCGCTCGCGCGAGGATTATGTCGCCGCGTCGCTCGCCGATCTCGCCTGGCTCGGGATCGATCACGACGGCGAAGCGGTGCGCCAGTCGGCACGGCTCGGCACCTATGCGGCGGCGCTGGACGACCTCGGCAGCCGCGGCCTCGTCTATCCCTGTTTCTGCACGCGCGCCGACATCGCCGCGAGCCTCGCCGCGCCGCACGGGTCGCCGAACGGCTCGGCCGGTGCGATCTATCCCGGCACCTGCCGTCACCTCGACGCGGCGACGCGCGACCGCCGGATGGCCACGGAGCCGCATTGCTGGCGCCTCGACATGGCGGCCGCCGCCGCGCTCGCGGGCGACCTCGACTGGGAGGAAGCGGGACAGGGCAGGCGCGCCGCCGACAGCCAGGCGCACGGCGATATCGTTCTCGCGCGCAAGGATGCGCCGGCGAGCTATCATCTCGCGAGCACGCTCGACGATGCCGCCATGGGGGTGACGCACGTCATCCGCGGCGCCGACCTGATTGCCTCGACCGACGTCCACCGGCTGCTGCAGGCGCTGCTTGGCCTGCCGACGCCGCTCTATCGCCACCACGCGCTTGTTTGCGGCCCCGACGGGCGGCGCCTCGCCAAGCGCGACGCGGCTGCGTCGCTCGCGGCTTTTCGCGATGCGGGCATCGACGGCCCGGCGCTCGCCGCCGATTTGCGCGCCGGACGGCTTCCCACTGGTTATTCGCTGCAAATGCCCTAAATAGGGGGCATGGAACTCCTGCTTGTCCTTGGCGTCGTGGTCGCCGCCGGCTTCGTCCTTTTCTCGCTCGCGCGCGGTCTCTTCTATTTCTCGCAGGGACATCGCGCCCAGATCGACGGCACGGTGCGCGAGAATCAGGTGATGCAGAACAAGATGATGATGGCGCGCGTGAAGTGGCAGGCGATCACCATCGTGCTGCTCATTCTGATCGGTGCCTTCGCCGCCGGCAGCTAGGGCTTCGCCGCCGCTAGGCAGATAAGATGGTCAAGCTCAACAAGATCTATACGCGCACCGGCGACGACGGCACGACGGGCCTCGTCGATGGCTCGCGCATCGCCAAGTCGGCGCCGCTGATGGCGGCGATCGGCGACGTCGACGAAGCGAACAGCGCGATCGGGATCGCCGCCGCCGCGCTCGACGGCGCGAGCGACGAGGCGGCGATGCTCTCGCGCATCCAGAACGAGCTGTTCGACCTCGGCGCCGACCTTGCGACCCCGCCCGACATCCAGTTCGGTTTCGGCCCGCACGAGATGGCACTGCGCATCGTGCCCAGCCAAATCGCCCGGCTCGAGGACGAGATCGACGGCATGAACGACGGGCTCGACGCGCTCAAAAGCTTCATCCTGCCCGGCGGCACCGAAGCGGCGGCGCGGCTCCACCTCGCGCGCGCGGTGACGCGCCGCGCCGAACGCGCCGCGGTCGCCGCGAACGGAGAGCGCGACCTCAACCCGCTCGCGCTCACCTATCTCAATCGCCTGTCGGACCATCTTTTCGTCCTCACCCGCCACCTCAATGCCGCGGCGGGCGGCGACATCCTCTGGAAACCCGGCGCAACGCGCTGATCCTGAAACTTCGTCACCCCGGACTTGATCCGGGGTCCACTAAAACGCCGGAAGAACGGATGCCGGATCAAGTCCGGCATGACGAGGTCGAGAATGTTCCCTTAATGTTCTAGACAATCTGTTCTGGCGCCATCATATTCCTCCCCTCGCGAAACCGAATCGCGCTTCGGGGGATTGTCTCGATATGGCCAGCCAGAACGACGCTTTGCCCCTGACCACCGGCACCGACGCGATGATGGCGCTGACCAGCCGCTTCGCTACGACGCGGCGCCTGTCGCTCGATCTGGTGCGGACGCTTTCGGATGCTGACGCCAGCGCGCAGTCGATGCCCGATGCGTCGCCCGCCAAATGGCATCTCGCGCACACCACGTGGTTCTTCGAAACCTTTGTGCTGCGCGATCACCTTCCCGGCTACCGCCTGTTCGACAGCCGCTACCCCTATCTCTTCAACAGCTATTACGAGGCCGAAGGTCCACGCCACGCCCGCCCGCAGCGCGGCCTGCTGACCCGTCCGTCGCTCGACGAAATCTGCATCTGGCGCGCGCATGTCGACGCAGCGCTGCAAAGCGCGCTCCCTGCCCTGCCACTTGCCGCGCAGCGGCTCGTCACGCTCGGCATCCACCACGAACAGCAGCATCAGGAACTACTGCTCACCGATGTGAAGCACCTCTTCGCGCAGAACCCGCTCGGTCCTGCGGTGTGGGAAAAAGACCCAATCGCGAATGAAGTTGCGCAGATTTCCGCGGCTTCGGCCGATGCCGGCCCGATGCGCTGGATCAAGGGCGCCGAGGGCGTCGTGCAGATCGGCCATGCGGGTGAAGATTTTGCGTTCGACTGTGAAATTCCGCAGTTTTCCGCACTTCTTAACCCGCATGCGCTCGCCAGCCGGCCGGTGAGCAACGACGAGTGGCAGCAGTTCATCGACGACGGCGGCTATCACACGCCGTCGCTGTGGCTCAGCGACGGCTGGGGGTGGGTGCAGGGCGAAGATATCGACGCGCCCGCCTATTGGGACGGCGGGCGCCAGTTCACCCTGTCGGGGTGGCAGGACATCGATCCCGCCGCGCCGGTAACCCATATCAGCCTTTACGAGGCCGACGCCTTCGCGACATGGGCGGGCGCGCGGCTGCCGACCGAGATCGAATGGGAGGCCGCGGCGGCGGTGCTCGATCCCGCGTCGGGCCAGCAACTCGACCGCGCGGGGCCGGTCCAGCCGGCAGGCGGTACGAGCGACGGCGACACCGATCTGCAACAGATGTTCGGCAGCGTGTGGGAATGGACCGGCAGCGCCTATCGCCCCTATCCCGGCTTTCGCGCCGCGCCCGGCGCAGTTGGCGAATATAATGGCAAGTTCATGAGCGGGCAGTTCGTGCTGCGCGGCGGCAGCTGCGCGACGCCGCGCGGCCATTGCCGTGCCAGCTATCGCAATTTCTTCTACCCCCACCAGCGCTGGCAATTCACCGGCGTGCGCTTGGCCAAGGATATTTAGCTATGGGCGTTGTGCGTCAACTTCGGCAGATTTCCGCCGATAATGCGGGGATCGATATCGCCTTTCGCTCCGACGTCCACGCGGGCCTCGCGCAGCGGCAAAAGGCGATCCCGGCGCGCTGGTTCTACGACGCGACCGGTTCGGCGCTGTTCGAGGATATCACCGCGCTTCCCGAATATTATCCGACGCGCAGCGAAACCGGCCTGCTGCGCCGCCATGCCGCCGCGATGGCGACGGCGATCGGGCCCGGCCGCGCGGTGGTCGAGCTCGGGTCGGGCAGCTCGACCAAGACGCCGTTGCTGCTCGCCGCGATCGAACCCGCCGCTTATGTCCCGGTCGATATCTCGGGCGACTTCCTCCGCGACAGCGCGCTCGCGCTCGCGGCGCGCTTTCCGGGGCTGCCGGTCTATCCGGTCGAGGCCGATTTCACCCAGCGCGTCGCGCTACCGCGCGAGATTTGTCCGCTGCCCAAGCTCGGCTTCTTTCCGGGCTCGACGATCGGCAACATGGTTGCGCGCACCGCGATCGACCTGCTCCGCAACTGGCGCGAGGCGCTCGGCGATGAATCGCTGCTGCTGATCGGGATCGACCGGATCAAGGATATCGGCACGTTGGAACGTGCCTATGACGATCCGGCCGGGGTGACCGCGGCATTCAACCTCAATCTGCTCGAACGCATCAACCGCGAACTCGGCGGCACCATCCCGGTCGAGAATTTCTCGCATCGCGCGATCTGGGACGATGTCCATGCGCGGATCGAAATGCATCTTGTCGCCGCGTGCGACATGGATTTCACCGTCGACGGCCAGCGCTATCATATGGCGAAGGGGGAGACGATCCACAGCGAGAACAGCCATAAATATGGCCCGCGCGACGCGAACCTGCTGCTTCGCGCCGGCGGCTGGACCCCGCTGGCGACATGGGACGACGCCGATCCTGCCTTCGCGCTGATCCTTGCGGCCGCGACCGAGTTCCGCTCGGCCCCCTGACGGTCCCCTCGACGCTGACACTTGACGCTTCTGGCCGAAGCCGTAGGGGCACGGGCAGGATATAGCGAAAGGGCAGCATATGATCGTCGGCGTCATCGGGGCAGGGCAAATGGGCGCGGGCATCGCGCAGGTTTCGGCAGGCGCCGGGCACGATGTGCTGCTGTCCGACATCGACATGTCGCGCGCCGAAGCCGGCAAGGCCGGCATCGCCAAGGCGCTCGGCCGCCTCGTCGCCAAGGAAAAGATGACGCAGGCCGATGCCGACGCCCTGCTTGGCCGCATCACGCCGGTCGCCGATCACAGCGCCTTCGCCCCCGCCGACCTCGTGATCGAGGCAGCGACCGAGCGCGAGGAAATCAAGCGCGCGATCTTCGCCAGCGTCGGTCCGCATCTGTCGGCCACCGCGATCCTCGCGACCAACACCAGCTCGATTCCGATCACCCGCCTCGCGCAGGCGGCGCACGACCCCGCGCGCTTCATCGGCGTTCATTTCTTCAATCCGGTCCCGGTGATGGGCCTGATCGAACTGATCCGCGGCCTCGCCACCAGCGATGCGACGCTGGTGGCGGTCGAGGCGTTCGGGCGTGGGCTCGGCAAGGAAATCGTCCATGCCAACGACGCGCCGGGCTTCATCGTCAACCGCGTGCTGATGCCGCTGATCAACGAGGCGGTCTTTGCCTTGGGCGAAGGCGTTGCGTCGATGCAGGACATCGACACCGGCTGCCGCCTCGGCCTCAACCATCCGATGGGGCCGATCACGCTCGCCGACTTCATCGGCCTCGACACCTGCCTCGAGATCATCCGCGTGCTGTACAGCGGCACCGGCGACCCGAAATTCCGTCCCGCGCCGCTGCTCGTCAAATATGTCGAGGCGGGCTGGGTCGGCAAAAAGGCCGGGCGCGGCTTCTACGACTGGACGGGGCCGGAGCCCGTGCCGACGCGGTGACGGAAAGCGGGCGCGCGCGCCGCCCGGCATTTATGGCTGGACGATCACTGTGTCATTGCACAGAGTGGCGGCGGTCGGCGATTGAACGGAGCCGAAACGGCCGGCGGGCGTTTGCAAGACAAGGCGTCCTCCGGCGCCGCAAGGGGAGCCGATCATGCACCGCAAAATTGCCTTCACGCTTTCGTTGCTTGTCGTAACATCCGCCGCGCCGCTTTATGCGCAACAGGGGTCACCCGAGGAATCGACGGTCAAGAAAACCGCCGATTCGGTGACCGAACCCTTCGACGGCAAGGAAGTCCCCGAAAAGCTGCTGGCGATCCAGGACGATCCCTATTCGCTCGCCGGGCTCGGCAAATGCGCCGCGATCATCCGCGAAGTGACCGAACTCAACGAAGTGCTCGGCCCCGACGTCAACGAGCAGGTCGACAAGAGCCTCGGCAAGAAGCGCGAGGAAACCGCCGGCCGCGTCGCGGGCAATGTGGCGGGATCGATCATCCCGTTCGGCGGGCTGATCGGCGAGGTCACCGGCGCCAATGCCGAACGCCGCCGCTATGCCTTTGCGGTCTATGCCGGGACGGTGCGCCGCGGCTTCCTGAAAGGCATCGGCCTGCAGCGCGGCTGCAAGGCGCCGGCGCGGCCCTGAACACCGCAAAAGGGGGAAGGTGATGAACGTCGAACATATCCGCCCGTTCCGCGTCGAGGTGCCGCAGGACGCGCTCGACGATCTTCGCGACCGGCTGGCGCGCACCCGCTGGCCCGAGAAGGAAACGGTCGACGACTGGGATCAGGGCATCCCGCTCGCCTATGCCCGCGAACTCGCCACCTACTGGCGCGACGAATATGACTGGCGGCGGATCGAGGCTCGGCTCAACACCTGGCCCAACTTTCTGGCCGCGGTCGACGGGCTCGATATCCATTTCCTCCATATCCGCTCGGACAACCCCGCCGCGCGGCCGCTGGTGCTGACGCATGGCTGGCCGGGGTCGGTCCTCGAATTTCTCGATGTCATCGAACCGCTGTCGGCCGACTATCATCTCGTCATCCCGTCGCTTCCCGGCTTCGGCTTCTCGGGCAAGCCGGTGCGGCCGGGCTGGGATGTCGAGCATATCGCCGCCGCGTGGGACGCGCTGATGCGGGCGCTCGGCTATGACCGCTATTTCGCGCAGGGCGGCGACTGGGGCAGCGCGGTGACCTCGGCGATCGGCATGCACCACGCGGGTCACTGCGCGGGCATCCACGTCAACATGGTCACCGGCGCGCCGCCGCCCGATCTGATGAACGACCTCAGCGACGAAGAGAAGCTCTATCTCGCGCGCTTCGGCTGGTATCAGTCCAAGGACAATGGCTATTCGACGCAGCAGGCGACGCGGCCGCAGACGATCGGCTATGCGCTCACCGATTCCCCGGCCGGGCAGATGGCGTGGATCGCCGAGAAATTCCACGGCTGGACCGATTGCGGGCATCAGCCCGGCGGCCAGTCGATCGGCGGCCATCCCGAACAGGCGGTGTCGAAGGATGCGATGCTCGACACGATCAGCCTCTATTGGCTGACCGCCAGCGCCGCCTCGTCGGCGCGGCTCTATTGGCACAGCTTCCGCCGGTTCGCGGCGGGCGAGATCGACGTGCCGACCGGTTGCAGCCTGTTCCCGAACGAGATCATGCGCCTGTCGCGGCGCTGGGCCGAACGGCGATACCGCAACATCGTCTATTGGAACGAAGCGGCTCGCGGCGGCCATTTCGCCGCGTGGGAACAGCCCGACCTGTTCGTGGCCGAAGTCCGCGCAGCCTTTGCACAGATGGATCTTTGAAAGGGCCGCCGGCCTTTACCGGCGGCCCATCCCCCTTTTTCAGAGCGGACGCATCGCGACGCGGCAGCTTTCGGGCGCCGAGCGCAGCGCGGTATTCCATGTCACGCTGTTGCCGGTGCGGTGCAGCCGGGCGCCGCTCTTGTTCTCGTAGATCTGGCCCATATTTGCCGGCGTCGACCGCAGGGTCATCGTCTGACGTCCGTTGACGCGGACGATCGCGGCATTGGGCAGATAGTTGACCACCAGCCGCGTTCCGCGGTCGCAATCATAGGATGTTCCGGTACGGGCCGGGGTGGAGGCGCAGGCCGCCAGCATGAGCGTGGCGGCGGCGAGGGCGAGGGGGGCGGAGCGGCGCATCGTCAATAGCCCGAGCGGACGCACAGCACGTCGGCCAGATAAACGCGGTTGGCGACCGTCTCCATATGCTCGCGCGCCGAGCCGTTCCAGCCCACCGAGCGGCACCAGGTGTCGGCGGTGCGCGCGGCGCAATTGGCGGTCGACGACCCGTTGGCGCAGGCGAGGACGCGGTAACCGCCGGTGCCGGGCTGGGTATGGAATTCGGCGAAATTGCCGCGCACGACCTGATCGTTCGCGGGCGGGTTCGGGTTCCAGCCGCCACCCCCCGACCCGACCGGGCGGATCGACTGGATGGTCAGCCCGCGCAGGACGTTGCCGAGCATCGGCGTGTCGCGCTCGACCGTCCGGCAGGTACCGCGATAGCGCGTTTTTTCGCATAATTCCCAGCGGCCGCTGGCGACGCGGATCGAATTGACCGGCCACGCGAGGCCGAGGTTGGACTTCGCCTCGCCGATGAACACCGCGGGGCCGCGGTAGGCGGCATCGCGATAGATGGTGGCTTCGGGCGGCCGGTACCGCCGTTCGTCGGGGGTCTGCGCCGTGCTGGTGGTCAGCATGCCGCTCCCGGCGATCAGGGCAATTCCTGCCGCCGCTTTCCATGGGAATGAAAGTCGCATCACCGCAAAACCTTTCCCTGCCAAAGGTCACTGCTGGTCCCGGGCAAGGCTACGTCACACCGGCCCGATTTGCAATCCGGCTACATCAGCCCGAGCATCAGTCCTGCCAGCGCCGCGGACATCAGGTTCGACAGGCTGCCCGCGAGCAGCGCCTTCAGTCCCAGCCGCGCGATCATCGGGCGCTGGTTCGGCGCGAGTCCGCCGGTGACCGCCATCTGGATCGCGATGCTCGAGAAATTGGCAAAGCCGCACAGCGCAAAGGTCGCGATCGCGACCGAGATCGCCGACAAATCGCCCTGCACCTTGCCGAGATCGATGAAGGCGACGAATTCGTTGAGCACGACCTTGGTCCCGAACAACCCGCCCGCCGCGGCGCTTTCATCCCATGGGACCCCCATCAGCCACATGACGGGGCGAAAGATCGCGCCGATCACCGCCTGGAACGACAGGTCGGGATAGCCGAACCAGCCGCCGATGCCCGCGAGCAGCCCGTTGGCGAGGGCGACCAGCGCGACGAAGGCGAGCACCATTGCGCCGACCGCGACCGCTAGCTTGACCCCGGTCTGTGCGCCCTGCGCCGCCGCCATGATGATGTTCGCCGGGCGCTCCTCGTCGTGGCTCGCCTCGGGCATGATCACCGGTTCGATGCCGATATCTTTCGGATCGTCGGGCATCATGATCTTTGCCATCAAGATGCCGCCCGGTGCCGACATGAAGCTTGCTGCGAGCAGATAGGGCAGCAATTGCTCGCCGATCATGCTGGCGTAAGCGCCGAGGATCGTCCCCGCGACCCCCGCCATGCCGACGGTCATCACGGTGAACAGTTGCGACGGCGTCAGCCCCGCCAGATAGGGACGGATGACGAGCGGGCTTTCGCTCTGGCCGACGAAAATATTCGCCGCGGCGCCGAGGCTTTCGACCTTGGTGATGCCGGTGATCTTCTGGATCGCGCCGCCGACCCATTTGATCACCAGCTGCATGATGCCGAGATAATAGAGGATCGAGATCAGCGAGGCGAAGAAGATGATGACGGGCAGCGCCGCGATCGCAAAGCTGTTGGCGCCGATTTCGGGCGACGCGAGCGGCCCGAAGATGAAATCGGTCCCCGCCTTGGCATAGCCGAGCAGGTTCGACACGCCGCTCGACATCGCCTGGATGATCGCGCGGCCCCACGGCGTTCCGATCACCAGCAGCGCGAAACCGGCCTGCAGCAGAAAGGCGGGCACGACGACGCGCAGGCGGATCCAGCGGCGATTCGACGAAAACAGCAGCGCGATCGCCAGCAGTGCGACGATGCCGAGCAATCCGATAAACCGTTCCATAATCCGCTGCGTCCCCGCCAAGATGATGCCGCCTGTCTAACGGGCTTTGGCGGCGGGGCAAGGAAATCGCGGCGGGGCGCGTTGCGCGATCAGGCTTGGCGGGCGGTGAATTGGTTTGTAGTTACAGGCTGTTGGAGGGGGATGACGATGTGGCGGTTGCTGGTTCTGACGGGCCTATTGGCGAGCATGATGTCGACAGTGGCGGCGGAACCCGGACCACCTGCCCCTGCACCGGCCGCCACCGCGCCGCTGCCGACACAGGCTTTCGCCGGGCTGCCGTTCGTCGAAGGCGCCCAATTGTCGCCCGACGGCAAGCATTTGGCCGGGCTCTTCGCGGTCGGTGGCGAACAGCGCATCGTCATGCATGAGATCGGTAGCGATTTCCGCACCGCGGTGATGGTCAAGCTCCCCGAGGAGACCGAGGTCCGCTGGCTGCGCTGGGTCGGCAACGACAATGTCATCGCGGGCGTCACCGCGATGCAGATGGTGACGGGCGATCGATGGTATATCTCGCGCCTCGTCGCGATCAGCCGCACGACGGGCCGTGCGACCAAGCTATTGTGGGAGTTGAACGGGCAAAATGCGGCGGACCTGCTCTGGATCCCGACCGACGGCAGCACCGAAATCCTCGTCGCGGGGCAAGACTCCATATACAGCTCGCTGGAATTCTGGCCCGCGGTCTATCGCGTCGACGTGACGACCGGGCGCAAGCGGCTCGAAACAAAGGCGCGCGAGGGCGTGTCCGATTGGGGCGCCGATCATCTCGGCCACGTCCGTTACGGTATCCATTACCGCGACGAAACGACGAAGGCGGCGCTGCTCTATCGGCCTGTCGCGGGCGACGGCTTCCAGTGGGTCGACCGCGCGCGATTGCGTGACGAGGAGGAACTGGTCGTCCCGTTCCTGTTCGTTCCGGGCGGCGACAACGGGTTCGCCGTCACCGACGGTGAAGACGGGCGATCAGTCGTAACCGAAGTCGACCTTGTCACCGGACGGCATGTTCGCACCGTCTATGCCGCCAAAGGCGCCAGTATCGAGCGCCTCGCGCTGTCCGTTGACGGGTCGAAGCTGCTTGGCGTCTATACGAACGACCCGGCGCGGCCGGTACACTGGCTCGATCCCGTCATGGCGGCGCACCAGCAGGAGCTCGATGGACGCGCGCCGATGGCTGTCGTCCGGATCGAAAGTTACAGCCAGGACCTCGCGAAGATGCTCGTGAGGGTCAGTACGCCCGAAAATCCGGGCCTTTTATTCTATTATGACACCGCCTCGGGCCATCTTGCCAAACTGGCGGAGATGAACGAGGCGATCGGTAGCAAGCGGCTGTCACGGGCAAAAATGGTGCAATACAAGGCCCGCGACGGCCTTG
Organism: Sphingopyxis macrogoltabida; assembly: GCF_001314325.1. Taxonomy (NCBI): domain Bacteria; kingdom Pseudomonadati; phylum Pseudomonadota; class Alphaproteobacteria; order Sphingomonadales; family Sphingopyxidaceae; genus Sphingopyxis; species Sphingopyxis macrogoltabida. The sequence continues at coordinate 4,660,495 of NZ_CP009429.1, read as the reverse complement.
CGATCGAAGGCGTGCTCACCTTGCCCCGCCATCGCACCGCAAAGGCGCTGCCTTTCATCGTCATGCCGCACGGCGGGCCTTGGGCGCACGACGCGCTGGATTATGATTATTGGGCGCAGTTCCTGGCCGAGCGCGGCTATGGCGTTCTCCAGCCGAATTTCCGCGGCTCGACCGGTTACGGGGCGGCTTTCGAACGCGCCGGGCAGGGGCAGCTCGGCTTTGCGATGCAGGACGATGTCAGCGACGGTGTCGAGTGGGCCGTGAAGGAAGGGATCGCGGATCCGAAACGCGTCTGCATCGTCGGCGGATCCTATGGCGGTTACGCGGCGATGTGGGGCATCGCCAAGGATCCCGATCTCTATCGCTGCGCCATTTCGATCGCCGGCGTCGCCAACCTGCGGCGCGAGGTCAACGATTTCGCCCGCAGCACGCGCGGCCGCCTCTATCGCGGCCAGTGGGAGAAGATGACGCCCGATTTTGCCGCCGTGTCGCCGATCAACGCGATCGTCCGGATCAAGGCGCCGCTGCTGTTGATCCACGGCAGGAAGGACGTGACCGTCGATCATGTCCAGTCGGTGAAGATGCACGCCGCGATGACGAAGGCGGGAAAAGCGGTCGAGTTCGTCTCGGTGCCGCTTGCCGACCATTATTTCAGTCGCGAGGCCGACCGGATGACGCTGCTGACGGCAATGGAAAACTTCCTGCAAAAATATAATCCGCCCGATGGCAAGGATAATCCGTCCGATTGAGCGCGCATCTTTCCAGCGCCCGCAAAACCGATTAAGCGGCGCCGATGGAACAAGGCTCTCCGCGCGTCATCGCGCCCTCCCTGCTGCTCTTTGCGATCCTCTATGGCGGCATGGTTCCGCTCGGCGGTTTCCTCGGCGCGAAGCAGGTCGCGCTCGGGCCGCTGGCGGTCGAGGCGGGCATCTTTCCCTTCCTGACCCTGATCGCCATTTCGAGCGGCATCGCCGAACTTCACGGGCGCGTCGTCGCCGACCGGCTGGTGCGGCTGGGTTTCATCCCGCTGATCCTCGCGATCATCCTCACCGTGTTCGTGCTGCAACTGCCGACCGACGCGGGGATGTACGAGCCCGCCAAGGAAGCCTTTCCGATCATCGTCGGCCAGGGCTGGCGGATGATGGCGGCGGGCATTCTCGCCTATGGCGTCTCGGTCAGCCTCAACGTCTGGCTCTTCTCGCGGATGACCGCGAACAACGGGCGGCTCCTGCCGCTGCGCGGATTCGTCGCGGCGGCATTGAGCCAGATCATCGATACGCTGATCTTCATCACCGTCAGCTTCTATGGCGTGCGGCCGATCGGCGACCTGATGCTCGGCCAGATGATCGCCAAGGTGGTGCTGTCGGCGGTAATGGTGCCGCTGCTCGTGATGGCGGTGGTCGCGATCGGCCGCCGCCTCGATACAAAGAATGCGGAATGACCCCTGTGACTGATCCTTCGAAAATGCCCGACCTGCTCGCCAAGGCCGAAACGCTCGTCGAGGCGCTGCCCTATCTGCAGCGCTATGCCGGCGAGACCTTCGTGATCAAATATGGCGGCCACGCGATGGGCGACCCCGAAGCGCAGCGCGATTTTGCCGAGGATGTCGTGCTGCTGAAAGCGGTCGGCATCAATCCGGTCGTCGTCCATGGCGGCGGGCCGCAGATCGGGGCGATGCTGAAACAGCTCGGCATCGAATCGCAGTTCGTCGGCGGGCTGCGCGTCACCGACGCCGCGACCGCCGAGGTCGCGGAAATGGTGCTGGCGGGCAAGATCAACAAGGAAATCGTCGGCTGGATCGCCGGGCTCGGCGGCCGCGCGGTCGGCATTTCGGGCAAGGACGCCAATCTGGTGCTTGCCGAAAAGGTCCATCGCAGCGAGCCCGACCCCAATTCGGGGATCGAGCGCCATGTCGACCTCGGCTTCGTCGGCGAGCCGGTGGCGGTCGACCCGACGATCCTCGTCAATCTGACCAAGGATAATTTCATCCCGGTGATCGCACCCGTTGCCCTCGGCGCTGACGGCGCGACCTATAACATCAACGCCGACACGATGGCGGGGGCGATCGCCGGCGCGCTGGGCGCGAAGCGCTTTTTCCTGCTCACCGACGTATCGGGCGTGCTCGACAAGTCGGGGGCGCTGCTCACCGACCTCGACCGCCCGGCGATCGAGGCGCTGAAGGGTGACGGGACGATCACCGGCGGCATGATCCCGAAGGTCGAAACCTGCGTCGCCGCGGTCGATGCCGGGGTCGAGGCGGCGGTCATCCTCGACGGACGCATCCCGCACGCGATGCTGCTCGAAATTTTCACCGCCAGGGGTGCAGGCACGCTCATTCACCGCTAGGAGGGGCTACGACCCGACACCAGCCCGGCCGGAGACCTTGATGTACGTAATGTTGCTGCAAATCCTGTCGATCATCCTCAACGTCCTGTGGTGGATCATCATCGTGCAGGCGGTGATGTCGTGGCTGATCGCCTTCAACGTTATCAACACCCACAATGATTTCGTGGCGCAGCTCTGGCATGTGCTCGAACGGATCACCGAGCCGCTTTATCGTCCGTTCCGGCGGATCATGCCCGATTTCGGCGGGCTCGACCTGACGCCGATGGTCGTGCTGATCCTGATCATCATCCTGCAGGGGCCCGTGATCTCCTACCTCTATCAACTCGGCATGAACGCCGGAGTGGCCTGAGATGACCACCGCTGAGGTCATCGACGGCAAGGCGTTCGCCGCCGGCCTGCGCGCGCGGATCGCCGACGCGGTTCCCGCTTTCGCCGCCGCGGCGGGCCGCGTGCCCGGGCTTGCGGTCGTCCTCGTCGGCGACGATCCGGCGAGCGCCGTCTATGTCGGATCGAAGGGCAAGGCGACGGTCGCCGCCGGCATGGCAAGCTTCGAGCATCGCCTGCCCGCGACCGCAACGCAGGACGAGGTCGAAACGCTGCTGCGCCAGCTCAATGCCGACGACAGCGTCGACGGCATCCTGCTGCAATTGCCGCTCCCCGGCCATCTCGACGAACAGGCGGCGGTGGCGACGATCCATCCCGACAAGGATGTCGACGGGCTGACCCCGGTCAGCGCCGGGCGCCTCGCGCTCGGCATCGCCGGGATGGTGCCGTGCACGCCCTATGGCTGCCTGCTGTTGTTGCAGGATCGGCTCGGCGACCTTTCGGGCAAGGACGCGGTGGTGATCGGTCGCTCGATCCTCGTCGGCAAGCCGATGGCGGCGCTGCTGCTCGGCGCCAATTGCACTGTTACCATCGCGCACAGCCGCACCAAAGACCTCGCGGACGTGGTGCGCCGCGCCGATATCGTCGTCGCCGCGGTCGGGCGGCCGGAGATGGTGAAGGCCGACTGGATCAAGCCCGGAGCGACGGTGATCGACGTCGGCATCAACCGCCTGCCGCCCGCCGAGGGCGCCGCGAAAGGCCGGCTGGTCGGCGATGTCGACTATGCGAGCACGGCGACGGTCGCGGCGGCGGTCACCCCGGTGCCCGGCGGCGTCGGCCCGATGACCATCGCCTGCCTGCTGCGCAACACGCTCGTCGCCGCGCATCGCCGCGCCGGGCTCGCCGATCCGGAGGGTTTCTGATGCGCCGCCTGCTGATCGCCGCGCTCCTGTCGTCGGCGATCGCGGTCGGCGGCGCAGCAGCGCGCGAGCGCGACCGGCCGCTGGCCCCGAACCCCAGCGCCTATATCGCCGCCGAAATCGCCTTTGCCCGGCTGGCGCAGGAAAAGGGCCAGTGGACGGCGTTCCGCGAAACCGCGGCGCCCGATGCGGTGATGTTCGTGCCGCAGCGCGTCGTCGCGCTGGACTGGCTCAAATCGCAGAAGGACCCGGCCGAGGCGGTCAAATGGCAGCCGCACGCCGTCTATATCAGTTGCGACGGCCATAGCGGCGCCACCACCGGCGCGTGGCAGAAGGGCGGCGCGCAGGGCTATTTCACCACCGTCTGGCGGCGCGATCCCAAGAAGGGCCGCATACGCTGGGTGCTCGACCATGGCGACACGCTGACGACGCCGCGCGTTGCGCCCGATTTCATCGAAGCGAAGCAGGCGAAATGCGGTTCGCGTCCCGGGGTCGCGGTCGATGCGGGCGAGGAAGGCGGCGATATGGTCGTTGGCGTTTCGCCCGACCAGACTTTGAGCTGGACGTCGAGCGTCGCCGCCGACGGATCGCGCCGCGTCACGGTGCGGATGTGGGACGGCGCTGCGATGCAACCGGTGATCGACGATCGCGTCGCGGCGGCGCCCCGCTGATGCTCGACCTTTTCATCTCGGCCTTCGTGACGCTGTTCGTGATCATCGATCCGCCGGGCTGTGCGCCGATCTATGCCAGCCTGACGACAGGCGCCAATGCCGAGCAGCGCCGGTCGATGGCGATCCGCGCCGTGATCATCGCGGGCGCCATCCTGGTCTTTTTCGCGATGTTCGGCGAAGCGCTGCTCAGCTTCCTGCATATCGACCTCGACAGTTTTCGCATCGCAGGCGGCATCATGCTGTTCATCATCGCGATCGACATGGTGTTCGAAAAGCGCACCGAACGGCGCGAGCAGCGGGCCGAAAAGGTCAAGGCGACCCCGGAGATCGAGGATGTGTCGGTCTTTCCGATGGCGATGCCGATGATCGCCGGGCCCGGATCGATCGCGTCGGTGATGCTGCTGGTGGCGCAAAACAACGGGCTCGACCGCGCCTTCGTGATCTTCGGGGCGTTGCTTCTCGTGCTGCTGCTGACGCTTGCCGCGCTGCTGTCTGCGGGGCCGCTGATGCGGTTGATCGGCAACAAGGGCGAGGCGCTGATCACCCGGCTGCTCGGCGTGCTGCTCGCCGCCCTCGCGGTGCAGTTCCTGATCGACGGGCTGAAGGCCAGTTTTCCCAGCCTGGCATAGAAAAGGGATGAAAAAAGGGCGCCGCCCGCAGGCGACGCCCTTTCCTGTCCACGGGAGTGGAGATCAGCGTGCGGCGTTCACATCGGCCTGCGTCACCGGTGCGATGCGGATTTCGACGCGGCGGTTGCACTGATAATCGGCCTCGCTGCGTTCGGGCGAACATTTGAGCTGCGATTCGCCATAACCCATCGTCGCCATGCGGGCGCGCTGAATGCCGCGGCCGCCCAGATAGTCGGCGACCGACGCGGCGCGGCGTTCGGACAGGCCCTGGTTATAGCTGTCGCTGCCGGTCGAATCGGTGTGGCCATAAATGTCGATATAGGTGCTCGGATATTCGGCGAGCGTCGATGCGACATTGTCGAGGGCGCTGCGGAACTGCGATTTCACCAGCGCGCCGTTATAGTCGAAGGTGACGTCGCCGGGCATGTTGAGCACGAGCTGGTCGCCCTGCCGTTCGACGTCGATGCCGGTGCCGGCGGTGCGTTCGCGCAGCTTCTTTTCCTGCTGGTCCATATAATAGCCGACGCCCGCGCCGGCGACCGCGCCGATGCCCGCGCCGACGATTTCCTCGGTACGGCTGTTCTTGCCACCGATCAGGTCGCCGAGCAGATAGCCGCCCAGCGCGCCGCCGACGCCGCCGATCGCGGCCTTCGAAATCTTCTTCTCGCCGGTCACCGGATCGGTGACGCAGGCACTCAGCGACAGCGCGCCGATGCTCGCGAGGAGGGTGAGCTTGATCATATTGGTCTTCATCTTTTCGCTCCCTAGCTTGGCGGCCCGACCCGGTCCTGCGATGGCCGCCCGATACGCCGATAACATATGGCCCGCCAACTGGTTCCAAAATCATGCTGAACGGCGCCTGAGCCGGGCCGCAGCAATGCTCCCCGAACCGGATCGCTGCGATCCCATTGTGCACGGGCTTCGCTTTCGCCTATAGGAAGGCATGACCGAAGCTGACAGGGGCCGGGCGCCGACGCGCCGTACGACCGCCCAATGACCCCTTTTCCCTGGTCGGATGTCGTGATCATCCTGATCCTCATCCTCCTCAACGGCGTTTTCGCCATGTCCGAACTCGCGATCGTCTCGTCGCGCGACCCGCGCTTGCAGGCCGCCGAAAAGCGCGGCAGCCGCGGCGCGAAGATCGCGCGCCAGCTCGCATCGGACCCCGGCCGCTTTCTCTCGACCGTGCAGGTCGGCATCACGCTGATCGGCGTGCTGACCGGTGCCTATTCGGGTGCCAGCCTCGGCCAGCCGGTGGCCGAGCGCCTGCAGGCGCTGTTCGGCTTCGACGCGGAAACCGCCTTGTCGGTGGCCTTCGCGCTGGTCATCGCACTCACCACCTATGCTTCGCTGATCGCCGGCGAACTGGTGCCCAAGCAATTTGCGCTTCGCGCCCCCGAACGGATCGCGATCATCGTCGCGCCGATGATGTACTGGCTGTCGCGAATCGCCGCGCCGCTCGTCTGGCTGCTCGATAACAGTTCGGCGCTGGTGTTCCGCCTGCTCGGCCTCAACCGCGAATCGGAAGACCGGGTGACCGCCGAGGAGCTGCACCTGATCGTCGCCGAGGCGTCGAAGTCGGGGGTGATCGAGGAAAGCGAGCGCGCGATCATCTCGGGCGTCGTCCGGCTGGCCGACCGTCCGGTGCGCGAAGTGATGACGCCGCGCAAGGATGTCGACTGGATCGACATCGCGTCGGACGCCGACATGGTGCGCGCCAAGCTGCTCGAAACCCCGCACACGCGCATCCCCGTCGCGCGCGGTTCGGTCGACGAGATCGTCGGCATCGTGCAGGCGCGCGATATCGCGGCGGCGCTGTTTCGGGGCGAGGCGCTCGACCTCGAAACGCTGACCCGCCCGGCCAAGGTCATCCACGACCAGATCGACGCGATGGACGCGCTCGAAAGCCTGCGCGCCGCCGATGTGCCGATGCTGTTCGTCCATGACGAATATGGCCATTTCGAAGGGCTGGTGACCCCCGCCGACCTGCTCGCGGCGATCGCCGGCGAATTCGCGTCGGACCAGGATATCGGCAGCGAACCCTTCGTCGTCGAGCGCGACGATGGCAGCCTGCTGATCGCGGGATCGATGCCCGCCGACCAGATGGCCGAGCGATTGGGAATCGAACTGGCGGACGACCGCGACTATGCGACCGCCGCCGGCCACGCGCTTGCCATTCTGAAGCGCTTGCCCGAGGAGGGCGAGCATTTCAGCGACAAGGGCTGGCGCTTCGAGATCGTCGACATGGACGGCCGCAAGATCGACAAGCTGCTCGTCAGCGAAATCCGCCGGCCAAAGGACGACGGCGACGCGGAGTAGCCAGACCGGCGCCGGCGTCAGCCTGCCCGATGTTCGCCCTTCACCCAGCGCACGGTTCCCGACGAGGCGCGCATGACCACCGTTTCGGTGGTCATCACGCCGTCGCGGCGGTGCTTGACGCCGCGCAGCAGCGACCCGTCGGTGACGCCGGTCGCGGCGAAGATCACGTCGCCCTTGGCAAGATCTTCGAGGTCATAGACGCGGTCGAGATCCTCGACGCCCCATTTGGCGGCGCGCTTGCGTTCGTCGTCGTTGCGGAACAGCAGCCGGCCCTTGAACTGGCCGCCGACGCAGCGCAGCGCCGCCGCGGCGAGCACGCCCTCTGGCGCGCCGCCCGATCCCATATAGATGTCGATGTTGGTCTCGGGGTTGGTCGTCGCGATCACCCCGGCGACGTCGCCATCGGGGATCAGCGCGACGCCGCAGCCCAGCGCGCGCAGTTCGGCGATCATCGCCTCGTGGCGCGGACGGTCGAGGACGCACACCATGATGTCTTCGGGGCCGCAGCCCTTCTCGCGCGCCACCGCCTCGACATTCTCGCGGATGCTGTTGTCGAAATTCACCACGTTGGGAGAATAGCCGGCGCCGACCGCGAGCTTGTCCATATAGACGTCGGGGGCGTTGAGCAGGCAGCCTTCCTCGGCGATCGCCAGCACCGCGAGCGCATTGGGGCCCGCCTTGGCGGTGATCGTCGTGCCTTCGAGCGGGTCGACCGCGATGTCGATCTTCGGCCCCTTGCCGGGCGCGTTGCCGACCTTCTCGCCGATATAGAGCATCGGCGCCTCGTCGCGTTCGCCTTCACCGATGACGATGGTGCCATCCATATAGAGCGTGTTGAACGCGGTGCGCATCGCTTCGACCGCCGCGGCATCGGCGGCTTTCTCGTCGCCGCGCCCGATCAGCTTCGCCGCCGCGATCGCCGCAGCTTCGGTGACGCGCACCATTTCGAGCACGAGGACCCGGTCGAGGTTGCTGCTGTTCGTCATCCCGCTACTCTCCGTCTTTGCTATTGCCTTGCCGCCCCCGTCGGGCATGGTGCGCGCCATATGGCCGGCCGCACCGCTTGTCGAGGATGCTTCGCCCGATTCGGCGCCGCTTTTGCCGCATCCTGTGTCATCGCGATGACGATGGCGGGGATGGCGGCCGCGCAGGTGCAGGGGCCGCCCGCGCCGCCGCGCGATGCCGAAACCGCTGCCGCCAATGCCAAGGAGATGGTCGACCCGATCCGGCGCTGCAAACCGGCCGACGATGGGTCGATCACCGTGTGCGGCACCGACACGGAGCGGCATCGGCTGTCGCCCGAACTCCGTGCGATCGCGGGGGTCGGTCGCGACGCCCGGCCTAAACTGCCGCGCGCCGAGGCGCAGGGGATGATGTTCGACCGCCTGCCCTATAATTGGGTGGCGCTGGGCAAAGGCTATCCGCCCGGGCCCGAATATAATGCGCTCTATGAAATGGCGAAGCGTGCGACCGATCCCGATACGGGGACGCCGGTGCCCGAAGAAGCCGAACCTTAAAGCGCGAGGATCGGCATGTGCATCGGCGTGCCGACGACATGGTCCGACGCGGCGAGGATGCCGAGCGCGGCGTGGATCGCGTTTGCCGGGCCTTCATGGGTGACGAGCACGATGATGACGCTGTCCTCGTCGTCGCCGCCGCGCTGGATGAGGCTTTCGATCGAGACGCCGGCATCGCGCATCGCCGCGGCGATCTCGGCGAGCACGCCGATGCGGTCCTCGACGATCAGGCGGACATAATGTTTGCCGATCCGCGCGCCCGCGTCGGCTGCCGGGGCTTGGTCGAGCGAATCGACGGGCATCGCGAAGGCGGGGCCATATTCGTCGCGCGCGATGTCGATGATGTCGGCGACGATCGCCGACGCCGTCGGTCCCGCGCCGGCGCCGGCGCCTTCGAAGAACAGGCGGCCGACGAAATTGCCCTCGGCGACGACAGCGTTGAGCGCGCCCGGAACATAAGCGAGCGGATGGTCGGACGGGACGAGGCACGGCTGGACGTGCTGGTAGAGGCCCCCTCCGTTTTCTCCGCTGTCGCGCTCGGCCATGCCGATCAGGCGGACGCGATGCCCGAGGGCTTCGGCTTCGCGGATGTCGGCAGCGGTCAGATTGCGGATGCCGTCGGCGGTCACCGCATCGATGTCGAGCTTCGTCCCGAAGCACAGCGCGGCAAGGATCGACAATTTGTGCGCGGCGTCGATGCCGTCGACGTCGAAGGTCGGGTCGGCCTCTGCATAGCCCTCGGCCTGTGCCGCGGCGAGCGCTTCGGCGAAGCTCGCGCCGTTCCGCTCCATCTGCGTCAGGATATAATTGCAGGTGCCGTTGAGGATGCCATAGACGCGCGCGATCTCGTTCGCCGACGCGCCCTCGCGGATCGCCTTGATCACCGGGATGCCGCCGGCGACGGCGGCCTCATATTTCAGCGGCGTGTCCTTTTCCTCGGCCAACCGGGCGAGGTCGAGGCCGTGGTGCGCGATCATCGCCTTGTTCGCGGTGACAAGCGCCTTGCCCGCGCCGAGCGTCTGGCGCGCCAGCGTCAGCGCCGCGCCATCGGCGCCGCCGATCATTTCGACCACGACGTCGACATCGTCGGCCGCGACGAGCGCGCCCATGTCGTCTTCCCAGCGATAGCGGGCGAGGTCGATGCCGCGGTCGCGGTGGCGGTCGCGCGCCGAGATCGCGACGATCTCGACCGGGCGTCCGGCGCGGCGCGCGATCAGGTCGCGATTGGCCTCGAGCAGGCGGACGACGCCGCCGCCGACGACCCCGATCCCGGCGAGCGCGACGCGGAGCGGCGGGCGTGGGGCGGGGACGGTGGAAGCGGACATCGGGGCACTCCTTGGCTAGCAGTCGCCAGCGCCCCTATCGGCTTTTCGCCATGAAACAAGCCCGCTGTGCCTTGGCGGGCCGGTAGCTCTTCTTTATCCGGCGACGGGCGGTTTGCGCGTTCGCGTGCATTCGCCGAGCGCGCCAAGCACGACGGCATAATCCGCCGCGGCCTTGCGGCGGTCGTCGGGAGCCGTGCCCGCAAGCTTGTTCAGCGGCAGGGTCTTGGGCAGCCCGCAGGCAAGGCGGTACCACGCCAGCGTATTGCGCTTGGGCACCGCGGCCGATCCGTCGACGATCTCGCCGAACGCCGCGGCCCAGCGGCGCGACCCGTCGGCGGCGGTCAGGATGGTGAGCGACACCGGTTCGCCCGTCTTGGTATCGAGGAACAATTGCGTCTCGCCCTCGCCGGGCAGGGTGCCCGGGACATGGAAGCCGTTGGCGATTCCCGTGATCGCGGGCGGCGCGCCCGGTTTGACGAGCTCGGTCAGGATCGCGCGCAGTTGCGCCTCGGTCGCCGGATCCCACAAAAGCTGGGCGTCGGGCGCGATCAGGCGGACGCTGCCGGTGCTGTTGGTACCGGCAGCGGTGCCCGCGACGGGGCGGGCAAAGAGCAGGACGGGCTGTTTCTTCTTGAGCTTCGCCGCCTTGCCGTTCGCCGCCAGCGGCAGATCGACGAGATAGGTGATCCGTGCGGCGAGTGGCCCCGATCCGCGAATCAGCCCGACGACGTCGGCTTCGACATAGAATCGGGCGTGCCCGGCCGCGAGACCGGGTGCGCGGTCGGGCTTCAGAACCGTGGCGCTGCGAATTTGGGCGTGGATCGTCATCGGCGCGGCGGTCGCGAGATCGGCGATGTCGGCGTAGCTATAGACGCTTGCCGTCGCGGGAGCGCTGGCGGCCTGCATCGCGGAAACCGGCTGAATCCCGCCCGTTGCAAGCAAAATTCCGGCAAGGGCGGTCGGCAAAAGCGCGCGCATGGTCAAATCACTTTCCATCATTTGTGACACCGGGATGACACCGGTAACGCTATCGGAAGCCCCATCATGGGGCAGGGCACATTAACCGCTGATAAAGGGTTTGCGAACTTGCCGCCACCACGATAGGACGGGCTCGAAGCGTCCGGCAAGAACATAAACAGCCGGATGCTATGCTATCGGGTCTCGCAAAACGCATCGGAAATCATCCGGGCATTTGGCAACCGAACCCGATGGTACGGATTGGTGTCAGGATGATCTAGCAAGGAGCGTCGTCCCTGAATGGCTTATGGTGATAATGTCGACCCTAAAAACAGGGTAGTGGCAATTGTCTTGGTTGGTCTGTTCACGGCAGTGCTGGGCTATGGCCTGGTAAATGGTTTGAACATCAGTATCGTCAAGAAGATTGCCGAAAAATTGGACGTGGTGGACGTCGAAGAGCCGCCGCCGCCGGAGGAGCCGCCGCCGCCGCCGCCGCCGGACAACAAGCTGCCGCCGCCGCCGCCGGTCGTGACGCCCCCGTCGCCGATTCCGCCGCCGGTAACGACGAACACGGTCCAGTCGGTGCCGACCCCGCCGCGGCTTCCGCCGCCGCCGGTCTATACGCCGCCGGCCCCGCCGGCCCCGCCGCCGGCTCCCGACCTCAGCCAGGCCGGTACGCCCAAGGGCAATCCGGGCCGCTGGGCGACGAACGACGACTATCCGGCGCGCGCCATGCGTGAGGAACGCGAAGGAACGACCGGCTTCCGTGTCACCTATGGTGTCGATGGCCGTATCACTTCGTGCGACATCACCTCGTCGAGCGGCCACGCCGACCTTGACGCGGAAACGTGCAAGCTGATCACGCGTCGCGGCCGCTTCAATCCCGGCAAGGACCGTGCGGGCAACCCCACGGGCGGGAGCTACAGCAATCGTATCCGGTGGCAGATTCCGCGCTGACAAGGCGCGGGTCGCCCCGACCCAGTATTTTGACCAAATTTTATTCTTTGAGAGGGAATAACCAGCATGTTTAATCTGATCGCAAATGCCGCCGCTGCGGCGCCGGCAGCTGCTCACGACGCAGGCCTGAGCCTGATGCCCGCTTCGATGTGCGTAAAGGAAGAAGGCCAGAACCCTTACGGTCTCGTTCCCGCGCTGTGCGAAGGCGGCATCGTGTCGCAGATCACCTTCCTGGTGCTGCTGATCATGTTCATCGGGACGCTCTACATCCTGTTCACCAAGCTGTTCGAACAGAATAAGGTGATCAGCCAGGGCAAGGCGGTCGACGCCAATTTCTGGCGCGCGCCGACGCTGGCCGACGGTGCCGCGAAGCTCGAAAAGAACAGCGCCTATCGTCAGGTCGTCGAAGACGGTCTGCGCGCCAACGAAGAGCATAACAAGCTGACCGACCCCGTCGAAGCGCACGACTGGATGCACGGCACGCTCGAGCGTTCGCAGAACCACATCAACTCGAAGCTCAACGGCGGCCTCGCCTTCCTCGCGACCGTGGGTTCGACCGCGCCGTTCGTCGGCCTGTTCGGTACCGTTATCGGTATTCTTCGCGCCCTCGTGAAGATCGGTGCGTCGGGTCAGGCGTCGATCGACACCGTCGCCGGTCCGGTCGGTGAAGCTCTGATCATGACCGCCATCGGTCTGATCGTCGCCGTTCCCGCGGTGCTCGCGTTCAACTGGCTCCAGAGCCGCAACAAGGCGATCGCCCGCCGTCTGTCGACCTTCTCGAACGACGTTCTCGGTTCGATCATGTCGGGCGGCCAGGTGAAGCCGGCGGTTGCCGCCGCTCCGGCGAAGGCTGCTCCCGCCGCCGCGCCGAAGAAGGCCTGACCGGTCTAATGGATCCTCGCCACGCCTCCCGACGGGCGGCTGGCGAGGTCCGCTGGACAGGTCGATGCGCCGCTGGCGGGTCGACCCGGTCCGTAACAGACAATTTTGTGACAGGATGCTAATCCTATGGCGATGAGTGCAGGCGCAAAGGGCGAAGAAGCCCCGATGTCCGAAATCAACACGACGCCGCTCGTGGACATCATGCTTGTGTTGCTCATCATCTTCCTCATCACGGTTCCCGTGGTGTTGGAGACGGTGAACCTCAAGCTGCCGGCCGTGGTATTCGAGCCGACGACGACGAAGCCTGAAAATGTGCTGCTGTCGGTCCGTTCGGCCGACACCGACGGTGACGGCGAACCGAACCCCGAAAGCACCGCGTGCGAAGTTTATTGGGGCCAGACCCCGGTCGATTCGCGCCAGTTGCTGGAACGCGGGCAAAAGAAGCTCGAGCAGCTTCTTGCCGACATCGGTGGACCGCAGAATATCACCGAGGAAAATTTCCCCGAAGTGCATATCCGCGGCGACATCAACACGCCGTACCAGTGCATCGGCGGGGTGATCTACACGATGCAATATGCCGGTTTCCAGAAGATCGGGTTCATTTCCGAACCGGCTCCCGGCTCGGGCACGCTGGGCCGCCTGTAAGGCGGTCCGCGCAGTTATGAAGGAATAATCCTATGTCCATGGCCGTTGGCGATCGGGACGACAATGAACCGATGATGGACATGAACACGACGCCGCTTATCGACGTCATGCTCGTGCTCCTCATCATGTTCATCATCACCATCCCGGTCCAGACCCACGCGGTGAAGATCGACCTGCCGGTTCCGACCGACAGCAAGAACAATGTCGATCCGGAAAAGAACAAGGTGATGATCGATCCCGCCGGGACGATCACCTGGAACGGCGCACCGGTCGACCTTGCCCAGCTCGCGAACTATCTCGAGCAGACCAAGGCGCTGCCGGTCGAGCCCGAGCTTCAGGTTCAGCCCGACCCCTATGCGCGTTATTTCGTCGTCGACAATGTGATGGCGGTGATCAAGCGCAGCGGCGTCGGCAAGCTCGGCTTCGTCGGCAACGAACAATATGCGCGCGTTTTCTGATCACTGATCCTTAACGCGTTTTATGGAAAGGGCCGCGAAGCAATTCGCGGCCCTTTTCGTTTGAAACATTTGTCCTTAATGACACGCCGGCCGCAACAACAAAGGTAGTTCGCATGAAAATCGCCATGATCGGAACCGGCTATGTCGGGCTGGTGTCGGGGGCGTGCTTTTCCGATTTCGGCCATGACGTCGTCTGCGTCGACAAGGATGCCGGCAAGATCGAAGCGCTGAACGCGGGGCGGATGCCGATCTACGAGCCCGGCCTGGATTCGCTGGTGGCCAAGAATGTCGCGGCGGGGCGCCTGTCCTTCACCACCGATCTTGCGCCTGCGGTTGCCGGGGCCGACGCGGTGTTCATCGCGGTCGGGACGCCGTCGCGCCGCGGTGATGGCCATGCCGATCTTTCCTATGTCTTCGGCGCCGCCGAGGAACTGGCCGCGACACTCGACCATGATTGCGTGATCGTCACCAAATCGACCGTCCCGGTCGGCACCGGCGACGAGGTCGAGCGTATCCTGCGCGAGGGCGCACCGGGGCGCTCGCACAGCGTTGCCTCGAATCCCGAATTCTTGCGCGAAGGTGCCGCGATCGGCGATTTCAAGCGCCCCGACCGCATCGTGATCGGTGCCGAAGACGCGCACGGCGAGTCCGTCCTCCGCGAAGTTTACCGGCCGCTCTTCCTCAACGAAGCCCCGATCCTCGTCACGCGCCGGCGCACCGCCGAAATGATCAAATATGCCGCCAACGCCTTCCTCGCGACCAAGATCACCTTCATCAACGAGATCGCCGATCTCTGCGAGGCCGTCGGCGCCGAGGTGCAGGACGTCGCGCGCGGCATCGGGCTCGACAATCGGATCGGCGCGAAATTCCTCCACGCCGGTCCCGGCTATGGCGGCAGTTGCTTCCCGAAGGACACGCTCGCGCTGCTCAAGACCGCGCAGGACAATGAAGTGCCGCTACGCCTTGTCGAAGCGACGGTGCAGGCCAACGACCTGCGCAAGCGCGCGATGGGCCGCAAGATCATCGCGGCGATGGGCGGCAACGCGCGCGGCAAGACGGTCGCGCTGCTCGGGCTGACGTTCAAGCCGAACACCGACGACATGCGCGATTCGCCGAGCCTCGCGATCGTCCAGACGCTGCTCGACGCCGGCGCGCGCGTCACCGCTTATGATCCCGAAGGGATGGAGATCGCGGCGCCGATGATGCCCGAGGTCGAAATGAAGGCGAGCGCCTATGCCGCAGCCGAAGGCGCCGACGCGGTGGCGATCATCACCGAATGGGACGCCTTCCGCGCGCTCGATCTCGCGCGGCTTGGCGGCAGCATGGCCGACAAATTGCTCGTTGACCTCCGCAACATCTATCGCCGCGACGAAGTCCTCCGGCATGGCTTTCGCCACATCGCTATTGGAACCCGCGCCGAATAAGGGCATTCATCCTGTGAAAGGGCCCGGACGGTCGCCGATGCGGCCGCCGTGCCCCCCGCCAATCCATGGGGAGCAAGTTATGACGATCGTATCGCGCCGCAACGGCACATTGCTGGCCACCGGCCTGATCGCCCTCGCGCTGGCCGGCTGTGCCAGCCTGACGGGCAAGGGATCGCCCGACAAGCTGCCCGAACCCGATGCGGTGGCGCAACTGACCGACGCCAGCGGCAGCGATCGCGGCCGCGTCGACATCTTCAAGGATACGAACGGCCTGCGGCTCGAATTGGTCGCGCGCGGCTTTGCGGCGGGCACCTATGGCATGCACGTCCATGCCGTCGGTCTTTGCGAAGGTCCCAAATATACGAGCGCCGGGCCGCACTGGAATCCGACCGGCGCGCAGCACGGGCGTGAAAATCCGATGGGCGCGCATCATGGCGACATGCCGAACCTCGTCGTCGAGCCCGACACGATCGGCCGCGCGACGCTGACCCTCGTCGGCACACGCCTGGCCGGCGACGGCGGGCTGCTCGACGCCGACGGCGCGGCGTTCGTGATCCACGCCAAGCCCGACGATTACCGGACCGATCCCAGCGGCAACAGCGGCGACCGCATTGCCTGCGGCGTGATCGTCGCCAGGGCGGACTAGTCGCAATCGCTCCTCCCCGCGCGCGGGGAGGAGTCCCGGGACAAGTTAGACCCGCGCCCGTTCCTCGATCGTCGCTTCGGCCTGCGGCACGGCGCGATAGGCATAGATGAGCAGCCCGAGCGCGATCGGCGCGACGCCGATCAGCGACAGGATGCCGGTGCGCAGATCGCCCACCGGTTTGCCGTCGACGATCGTCCCGGCAAGATCGGAAATCTGTCCGACCATATAGGGGCCGAAGGACAGGCCGACGAGCGTCGTGCCGAGGAAGAAGGCGGCCGTCGCCGTCCCGCGCATCCGCGGCAGCACCAGATCCTGCGTCGTTGCCGCGGCGGCGCCCAGTGCGGCGGCACCGAAAAGGCCGGCGAGGAAGTTCATCGTGTAGAATATCGTCGAATCCTCGGTCGTATAGCCGATCCAGATTGGGACGACCGGCGCGACGACGCCGAAGATGATCATCAGGATGCGCCCCGCCGGGTTTTTCTCGCGCAGCGCGTCGGCGATCCGGCCGCCGATGATCACTCCGACAAAGCCGCTGACCGCGCCGTTCGCGCCGAGGATGAAGGCCAGTTCCTGCTTGGGGAGGCCCAGCACCGCTTCGGCATAGGGCGCCGACCAGAAGGCAAGCGCATAGGCGGCGAGGCTGACGAGGCCATAGCCCAGCGTGGTGCAGATAAACGCCGGCGTCCCCCAGATCAGCCGGAAGGTCGCGGGGTCGTGCGCGCGGAGCGTGCAGGCCCAGGAGAAGACGGCATAATAGCCGAGCGCGACGGCCGACCATTGCGGCAAATTGCCGGTCAGTTTTATCATCCACCAGGCAAAGGCGCTGACCGCCGCGGCGAAGCCGATGTTGATCGCCAGCGCCGCTGGCCCGCGCTGCCAAGCGCCATAGAGCGTCAGCGGCGGCACGATCATCGACAGATCCTTGCCGAATTCGCGGAACGGCGTCGGCGAACTGTGCGCCGGGGCGCCGTCCATCGCGCCGCGCACCGGCTCGCGCAGCGATGCGACCCACAGGGCGAGCAATAGTCCGGGAATGCCGACGGCGAGGAAGGCCGCCTGCCAGCCAACCAGCCCCAATGGCCCTCCGGCCGGATAGGCCCTATTCCACCCCTCGAGGATCAACGCGCCAATGAACAGCGAAACGCCGCCGCCGAGGTACAGGCCCGACGAATAAATGGCGAGCGCCGTCGCCTTCTGCCGCTTCGGGAAATAGTCGGAGATCAGCGAATAGGCGGTCGGGCTGGCGGTCGCTTCGCCGACGCCCACTCCCATGCGCGCGAGCGTCAGGGTCAACTGGTTGTATGCGAAGCCCGATGCGGCAGTCATCGCCGACCACAGGGTCAGGCCGATCGACAGCAATTTGACCCGGTTCCAGTTGTCGGCAAGGCGGCCGAGCGGAATGCCGAACAGCGCGTAAAAGACCGCGAAGGCGGCGCCGCCGAGGAAGCCCATGTCGCCGTCCTTCAGCCCGAGGTCGGCCTTGATGTCGACCGCGAGGATGCTGATGATCTGCCGGTCGATGAAATTCAGGATATAGACGACCACCAGCACCGACAGCACGTACCAGCTATAGCCGCTGGCGCTGGCCGCGGCGGCCGGTGCCTGCTCATGCGCCGCTCCACCGTGGCTCGTCTCCTCGGCCATCTGGCATCCCTCCCGCTCACCCGTTATCGTTGACGCCAATGGCTAGCAGAGCCGCGAAAAGGCGCAAGTTGAAAGTCGGTTCAACTTTGCGGGCGACAGGAGCGATATGCGCAACGATCGACAAGATGCGAAACCCGCGATCCTCTTCCTCTGCCTCGGCAATATCTGCCGCTCGCCGCTGGCCGAGGGGGCGGCACGCGCGGCCTTTGCCGAAGAGGGTATCGATGCGACGCTCGATTCGGCGGGGACGGGCGACTGGCACATCGGCCATCCGCCCGACCGGCGCGCGCAGGCCGAGGCGCGTCGCCGCGGCACCGACATCGGCGACCTTCGGGCTCGCCAGCTGGTTCGCGAGGATTTCTATCGCTTCGACCTGATCCTCGCCGCCGACGAAACCAACCTTCGCGATGCCCGCGCACTCGCGCCTGCCGATGCGACGGCAAAGCTGCGGCTGATGCTCGATCTGGTGCCGGGGCGCGCGGGCGACAGCGTCGCCGATCCCTATTATGGCGACGACGGCGGCTTTGCCGCGACGTGGGACGATGTCGGCGCGGTCGCCGCGGCGCTGGTCGCGGCGTCTGCGAAAAGCGGATAGCGCGCGACCGGGTGATAGCGCGACCCGCCATGGCCCATCTCGCTTTCATAGAGCAGGGCATGGTCAAAGACGAAGGGTGCGCTCGCGAGATCGCTGTGCAGCGCCAGGAAGGGCGCGACCGGCCCGGCGGCATGACCCAGGCGGGCGAGGGTGATATGCGGCTGAAAGGCACGCGTTTCGGGATCGACGCCGACACGCGCGAGGAGTTGGTCGACCTTGCGGTGGAGTGCCGCAACCGGCTCCTGTGGCTCGACGCCGCCCCAGACGGTGTGCGGGCGACCCCGGCGTTCGAACATTCCGACCCCGGCAAGGCGCGCGGCGACGGCGGGCGCGTGCAGGCTGCCGAGCGCCGCGGCGATATCCTCGGCGCGGTGGCGATCGACCTCGCCGATGAAGCGCAACGTCAGGTGGAGCTGGTCGTCGCTCTGCCAGCGGGCGGCCGAAATGCCGTGCATCGCGGCGATGAGCTGTTCGCGGATCGCGCGCGGCGGGCGCAGCGCGACGAAGAGGCGATGGGTGGACATGGCTGTGCCAGCATAGGAGCTTTGCCACGTTCGGAAACCGTAAAGCGCGCGTAATGTCCGGTTTCGCTTGAAAGCGGGGAGGAAAATGCCGATATTCGCCCTACGGCCGGTATGGGCTGGCCGGTGATGGAGATGAAAAATGGCGAATTGGAACGACCCCAATGTGGCGGCTTCCGGTTTTGGCGCCGGCGCGAACGCAATGGACCAGGCCGTCGATGCCGGGCTGCGGTCGTACATGCTGTCGGTTTACAACTACATGGCGTCGGGGGTGCTGCTGACCGGCATCGTCGCGCTGCTCTTTTCGCGCTGGGAAGGCGCGCCCGCCCTGCTGTTCGGCCCGGGCGCGGCCAAATATCTGATCATGTTCGCGCCGTTGGCATTTGTGATGGTGCTGAGCTTCGGCATCAACAAGCTGTCGACGACCGCGGCACAGGGCCTGTTCTGGGCTTTCTCGGTTGTCATGGGCCTGTCGATGGCGTCGATCTTCTTCGTCTTTACCGACGCATCGATCGCGCAGACCTTCTTCGCGACGGCGGCCGCCTTCATGGGCCTCAGCCTCTATGGCTATACGACCAAGAAGGATCTGTCGGGCCTCGGCACCTTCCTGATCATGGGCGTGTTCGGCATCATCGTCGCGATGCTGCTCAACGCCTTCGTCTTCCAGTCGAACGCGCTCAGCCTGGCGATCAGCGTGATCGGCGTGCTCGTCTTCGCGGGTCTGACCGCCTATGACACGCAGAAGATCAAGAGCATGTATTTCTACGTCCGCGGGACCGACTTTGTCGGCAAGTCGGTGATCATGGGGGCGCTCAGCCTCTATCTCGACTTCGTCAACATGTTCACCTTCCTGCTCAACCTGCTGGGCAGCCGCGAATAAGCGGTCTGACAAGCAATCGAACGGGAAAGCCCGGCGAAGCGATTCGCCGGGCTTTTTCTTTGCGTGAAAGATCGTCGGGTTCGAGGGGCGGCTTTGGGGTGGGAAAGCAGCCATTCAATCCACGCACAAAAAGGAGCTGCCGATTTTTCCTCGGCGGACTTCAGCGAAGCACCCAAATGTAAGGTTGGACGCCTCGCACCTCCCAAGCGATGCCGTGCCAATACGCGGCGGCCGTTCACCCTCCCAATCATCGACGAGGCATCGCCCTTGGCAATCTGAACTATCGCGGCAGACTTTCCCGGCGTCCATGGTCCGAATGACGCATCGAGGAGTGCTATTCATTCCGGTTTTTTCGATTGTCCCGCCGGAAGCGGTACATTCGCCGAGAGACGGTATGCTCAGCGCCGATGCCGTCGGTTCCGCGGGCTGGCATCCCAAGAGGGTGCAGGCGGCAATAAAAACTGCAAGTGAGTGATCAGCTCGCATGGAGAGCTTACTAGTCCTTTCCGGCATGTCCGCAACCGGTCCCGAGCTGTCATTCTCGCCCCACCGGCTTCAAACGTCCGCTTCTCTAGGTTTGCCGCTTGGAAGCGGCCAGTCCGCATTTGGTCGAAACCGCCCGATCAAGAGCGCTTGCGATACAAGCCTCGAACACTGCCGAAATCAGAGTTCGCCGCCGAGCGCCCCATATTTCGCTTCGAAACCGGCCTTGTCGCCGCGGGCGAGATAGCCTGCCTGATCGACGATATTGTCGCGCGCGATACGGCCCTGGAATGCGCCGAGTTGCGGATCGATCACCGCGATATCGGCGTCGGTCCAGTCCGCGATCTGTTGAAAGCTGGTCACGCCGAGACCGCCGAGCAGCGCGACCATCTTGGGCCCGACGCCTTTCAGCAATTGCAGATTGTCCGTCTTTGCCGTCGGTGCGGCGGCCGGCGCCGGCGCCGGCGAAGGCGTCGGAGCGGGCTCGGGGGCCGGCGGCGGAACGGTCGGTTCCTCGGGAACGGCGCGCTCCGGTTCCGGCTCGGGCTCGGGCGCCGGGGCAGGACGGGGTTCGGGGGCGGGCGGCGTCTCGGTTGCGGGCGCTGGCGGAACCGAGGGTTCTTCGGGAATGTCGAGGGCAGGCTCGGGCTTTGGTGCGGGAGGAGGCGCCGCCTTGGCGACCGGCGCGGGCGGCGGCGTCGGTGCGGGTGCCGGCTCGACCGGCTTGAAGCGCGCTGGCTCGGCCGCGACGATCTCGGGCTTTGCCGGTTCGAGCGGCTTGCGCGGTTCGGCGGGAGTCGCGGCCGGCGGCGCGATCTCTTCGGGTTTCTTGCGGCCGAAGAGCCACCACAGCAGTATGACCGCGACGACGAGGCCGACGACCGCGACGATCCAATTTTCCTGAAGCCACGTCATGTTGCTCTCCCTGCTTTCCGTTCAGCCTATGCGGGCGCGCCAGCCGCGTCCAGCGCCGCCTATACCGCCTCGCGCGCGACCTCGCGCCAGCCGATATCGCGGCGGCAGAAACCGGTCGGGAAATCGAGTTTGTCGACCGATGCGTAGGCCCGTGCCTGCGCTTCGGTAACGCTCTTGCCCGTCGCCGTGACGTTGAGGACGCGGCCTCCCGTCGCAACGATTGCGCCGTCGACCCTCGCCGTCCCGGCGTGGAAAACGCGCACGCCGCCAGCTTCGGCCGCGGCGATGTCGCGGATCGCGCCGCCCTTTTCGGGCGTGCCCGGATACCCGTTCGCCGCCATCACGACGGTGAGCGCATAGTCGTGCGCGAAGGCCGGCGCCTCCGCCGCGGTAATGCTGCCCGTGGCAGCGGCGTACAGCAGCGCCGCGAGGTCGCCCCTGAAGCGCATCATCAGCACCTGGCATTCGGGATCGCCGAAGCGGCAATTATATTCGATCAGCTTCGGTCCTTCGCCGGTCAGCATCAGCCCGGCGAACAGCACGCCGACATAAGGCGAGCCCTCGGCGGCAAGCGCCCTGACGGTCGGCCGGATGATGCGGTCCATGACCGCGGCTTCGAGCTCGGCGGTGAGCACGGGCGCGGGGCTGTAAGCGCCCATGCCGCCGGTATTGGGTCCGACATCGCCGTCGCCGACGCGCTTGTGATCCTGCGCGCTGCCGAATGCGATCACGTCCGTACCGTCGGACAGCGCGAAGAAGCTCGCTTCCTCGCCGGTCATGAATTCCTCGATCACCACCTCGGCGCCTGCGCCGCCGAAGGCGCCGTCGAACATGTCGTCGATCGCGGCCGTTGCTTCGGCCGCGGTTTCGGCGATAATCACGCCCTTGCCCGCGGCAAGGCCGTCGGCCTTGATCACGACGGGGATCGCAAAACCTTCGAGCACCGCATGCGCTTCCTCGGCGCTGGTGCAGCGGACATAGGCGGCGGTCGGGATCGACGCACGCGCGCACAGGTCCTTGGTGAAGCCCTTCGATCCCTCGAGCCGCGCTGCCGCGGCGCAGGGGCCGAAGGTCGCGACGCCGATCGCGCGCAGCCGGTCGGCAAGCCCCGCGACGAGCGGCGCTTCGGGACCGACGACGACGAAATCGATGCCGTGCGCGCGGACGAAGGCGATCAAGCCGTCGAGATCGTCGGCGGCGATGGCGACGCATTCGGCGTGGGCCTCGATCCCCGGGTTGCCCGGTGCGGCATAGAGCTTGCGGCAACTCGCCGATTGCGCCAACTGCCAGCTCAGCGCATGTTCGCGGCCCCCCGAGCCCACCAGCAGGATATTCATGTCTGTCCCTTTTCCCGATACGGCGTCCGACGATGGCACCGAAGCGCGGCTGTTAGCCGAGGCGGCGCCGGGGGACAATGCGCCTGCCTTATCAGTCAGCCAATTGTCGGCGGCGATCAAGCGGACGGTCGAGGATGGCTTCGCGCGCGTTCGGGTACGCGGCGAGCTGTCGGGCGCCAAACGCGCGGCCTCGGGGCATTTCTATGCGGCGCTGAAGGACGATAATGCGCTGATCGACATGGTGATGTGGAAGGGGCAGGCGGGGCGCCTCGCCTTCCGGCCCGAGGACGGGATCGAGGTGATCGCGATCGGCAAGCTCACCACCTATCCGGGACGTTCGAAATACCAGCTCGTCGTCGACAGTCTTGAGGTTGCGGGCGAGGGCGCGTTGATGCTCCTGTTCGAAAAGCTCAAGGCGCGGCTCGGCGCCGAGGGGCTGTTCGACCCGGCGCGCAAGCAGCCGCTGCCCCGGCTTCCCGCCGTCATCGGGGTCGTCACCTCGCCGACCGGCGCGGTGATCCGCGACATCCTGCACCGCCTCGCCGATCGTTTCCCGATGCATGTGCTCGTCTGGCCGGTGCTGGTGCAGGGCGACGGCGCCGCGGCGCAGGTCGCCAATGCGGTGCGCGGGTTCGATGCGATCCGGCCGGGCGGGCCGGTGCCGCGTCCCGACCTCGTCATCGTTGCCCGCGGCGGCGGCTCGATCGAGGATCTGTGGGCGTTCAACGAAGAGGTGGTCGTGCGCGCGATCGCCGATTGCCGCATCCCGACGATCAGTGCCGTCGGGCACGAAACCGACGTGACGCTCGCCGATCACGCTGCCGACGTGCGCGCGCCGACGCCGACGGCGGCCGCCGAGATCGCGGTGCCGGTGCGCGCCGAATTGCAGGAACTGCTCATCCATCGCGCCGGGCGCATGATCGGCGCCGCCAACCGGCATCAGGCCCTTGCAAGTGAACGGCTTGCCGCCCTCGCGCGCCACCTGCCACGCCGCGAGGCGCTTTACGCGCCGCAGCGGCAGCGGCTCGACGATGCCGGCGACCGGCTCGACCGGGCGCAGCGGCACCGTCTGACGGTGGTCGCCGAGCGGCTGGCGACGCGCGGTGCGGCGCTGCGCCCCGGCCTGCTCGCGCGGCGCTGGGATCGCGACCGGGCCCTGCTTGAGGGGCTGGGGCGACTGCTCGTCTCGCTCGACCCGCGCGCGCTGCTGTCGCGCGGCTATGCGATGGTGCGCGATGCGGGCGGGGCGATCGTGACGACGGCCGGCGCGGCGCGCGAAGCAGGGGCGCTCCGGCTGCAATTCGCCGACGGCGACGTGCCGGTTGCGGTGAGCGGGGGCGATCCGACGCCTGCGCCGCCTGCGCCAGTTTCGTCTCCGGCTCCGCCAAAGTCGGCCCGCAAACCTGCCGATCCATCGCCGGAGCGGGGGCAGGGCGAGCTGTTCTGAGCCGCCGGCGTAACGGGGAGGGGGTGGCTGCGGCGGCAGATATGGCTATAGTCGGGCAAAGACCCGACACCGAATGGACCGAAAAACCATGTTGATCGCCAGCCGCAACCGCCTCGCCAACCTCCACTACGGACCCAACGGCTTTCGTGTCCTGTCGCCGGGCGACCATGTCCTGTGCGCGGTGACCGGAGTGGCGATCGGGCTCGACGAGCTGCGCTATTGGTCGGTCGCGCGGCAGGAACCCTATGCCACGGCGGCGATTTCGGTGCAGGCCGCGCTGGACGATACCCGCGGCGCATGAGGGGCACGAAGGACCGGTTCCGCACCGCGGCCGCGCTGCCGCTATTGATCCTCACGGCGAGCTGCGTCCCGCCCGCCGACACGCCCGCTCCGACACCGCCGCCCGTCGCAAGCCCGGCGCCGACACCGGCACCGGTGCCGCGACCGAGCGCCCCGGTCCGCAGCGATTTCACCTTTCGCGGCGTGGCAGAACAGGGCGGCGTGCTGATCGGGCAGGTGCCGGGCGATACGCGCACGCTGACGCTCGACGGCAAGGCGGTGCCGGTCGCTGCCGACGGCAGCTTCCTCATCGCTTTCGACCGCGATGCCGAAACCGGCCAGCACCTCGTTGCCACGCTCGCCGACGGACGCGCCGTCGAGCGTTACCTTGCGGTCGCGGCGGGGACCTGGCGGATCGAGCATATCAACGCGCCCTATCGCGGCAGCGCGGCGAGCGACGCCGAGTTCGAGCGCCGCCGTCCCGCCGAACTCGCCCAGATCGCCGAGGCACGGCGGACCGATCATGAATCGAACGGCTGGCGGCAGCAATTCCGCTGGCCGGTGACCGGGCGCCTGTCGGGCTTCTTCGGGTCGCAGCGCGTCTATCAGGGCAAGCCCGGCAGCTATCACGGCGGCACCGATGTCGCGGTGCCGGCGGGAACCCCCTTCGTGGCGCCCGCCGACGGGGTCGTCGTGCTCGCGGCGGCGGCACCGTTCACGCTCGAGGGCAACCTGCTCATCGTCGACCATGGCATGGGTCTCAACAGCGCCTTTCTCCATTGTCAGCAGCTCGACGTGAAGGTCGGTGACCGGGTGGCGCAGGGGCAGCGGCTGGGAACGGTCGGCCGGACGGGACGCGCCACCGGGCCGCACATGCACTGGGGCCTCAAATGGCGCGACGCGCGGCTCGATCCCGGAAAACTTGCGGGCCCGATGGGCAACTGAACGGCCGGGGAGACCGAAGCGATTTCGTAACCGATGAAACAAAATGTCGCGAAACAGGTGCGGCTACCGCATTGTGTTTCGTCGTTTCTCCGGGTTGTTGCAAATACGTCACAATCACTTCCGAAACCGCCGAACGCGCCGGGAATTTCCTTTACTCAAGATGAATGACCCTCCATCCCGCACGCTATCGGGGTGTCTGTTCGGGGGTTTGTGCCTTCGCGCTGGGGCCCGGGTATCTTAGCCACCAGTAGCAAGGGACTGCACTGTGAAGAAAACCCAACTTTCCATGCTGAAACTGAGCGCCGCGCCCCTCGTCTTGGGCGTCGCGATGGTTTCGGCTCCCGTCCAGGCGCAGGACGCGCCCGCCGACGAAGGCGAAGCGACGATCGTCGTCACCGGTTCGCGCATCGCGCGTCCGAACCTCGAATCGAACAGCCCGGTTGCGGTTGTCACCGGCGAAGCGACGGTCGAAAACGCCGACGTCACGCTCGACACCTTCCTGAACACGCTGCCGCAGGTCAATCCGGCCGGCACCACCACGTCGAACAACCCCGGCAACAACGGCCAGTCGAACATCAACCTGCGCGGTCTCGGTTCGAACCGTAACCTCGTCCTGATCAACGGCCGCCGTCCGATGGTGTCGGCATCGGACCAGACGGTCGATCTTAACACGATCCCGCAGGGCCTGATCGAGCGCATCGAAATCGTGACCGGCGGCGCTGGCGCGGCTTACGGCGCCGACGCCATCGCGGGTGTCGTCAACCTGATCCTCAAGGACAATTTCGAAGGTATCGACCTTCGCGTCAACTATTCGAACTCGATTCCGAAGACCGACGCGCGCGAATATCAGTTCAGCGGCATCATCGGCGGCAACTTTGCCGACGGCCGTGGTAACATCGCCTTCTCGGCCGAATATTCGAAGCGCCAGGGCCTGATCAAGGCGCAGCGCGACTTCGCGTCGCAGGCGACCTCGACGACCAGCTCGTTCCCGACGGGCTCCTTCTCGAACAGCGCGACCAACCCGATCAGCCAGGCGTCGATCGACGCCCTGTTCGCCAGCTACGGCGTGGCGCCGGGCCAGACCCCGCAGGCTAACCAGCTCGGGTTTAACTCGGACGGTTCGCTGTTCGGCGTCGGTACGTTCAACAGCCCGGTCGATGTGTCGAACTTCCGGTACGACCTCGCCTCGCCGGCGAACCCGAACCTGAACTTCTTCCCTGACTTCTACAGCTACAACTTCGACATCGTGAACATCCTCGTACTGCCGCTCGAGCGCAAATCGGCGTTCCTGACGGCGAAGTACGAAATCAACCCGGCGTTCGAAGTCTTCGTGCAGGGCGGTTACACCAACTACAAGTCGGCAACGGCGCTCGCGCCGACGCCGGTCAGCACCGGCATCGTCGATCCGACCAGCGATGCCTCGGCGCTCAACGCACGTTCGCCGCTCGTCGAAGTGGGTCAGCGCATCACCGGTTTCGTGGTTCCGGTGACCAACCCGTTTGTCTCGGACGACCTGCGGTCGCTCCTGAACTCGCGCGTTCTGGATGATCCGTTGCTTGCGGGCTCGGGCGCCGATGAAGGCATTCGCATTGGCTACCGCTTCCTGGGCACCGGCTTGCGCGAACAGCAGCTCGAGAACGAAGTCATCCAGGGCCTCGCGGGCCTGCGTGGCGAGTTCGCTCCGGGTTGGCGCTACGAAGCCTATTACAGCTGGGGCGAGACGACGATCGACCAGCGCGCGACGGGCAACGTCAACGTGCAGAAGGTACAGCAACTGCTTGAAGCGGCCGATGGCGGCGACAGCCTTTGCGCCGGCGGCTTCAACCCGTTCGGTATCCAGCCGCTCTCGCAGGAATGCGTCGACTTCGTGTCGGAAACGGGCGTGACGCAAACCAAGTTCACGCAGAAGGTTGCCCAGGCCTATGTCTCGGGTGAACTCGCCGATCTGCCGGGCGGCCCGCTGGGCGTCGTGTTCGGTGTCGAACAGCGCAAGTTCAAATATGCGTTCGACCCGGGCGCTCTCTTCGGTCCGATCGCCGGTTTCAACACCAGCACGCCCGACCTTGGCACCAACGAGTTCCTCGACTTCTTCGGCGAACTTCGCGCGCCGATCATGGACACGCTCGAGCTGTCGCTCACCGCGCGTCACTCGAAGAGCAAGTTCCGCAACCTGATCGACGATGGCGATCCGAACACCAGCGGCCGCGGTTCGTCGGGTGACTGGACCTACGGTGGTACGATCAGCTGGTCGCCGATCGACCAGGTGCGTCTGCGTGCCAGCTATCAGCACTCGGTTCGTGCTCCGAACTTCGGCGAACTCTTCTCGGGCGGCGGCGGCTTCCCGCAGATTTTCGACCCTTGCTCGGTGAACAGCCAGTTCCGTCAGAACGGTGGCGCCGAAGCGCGTCAGCTCTGCCTCGACACGGGCGTCAGCGCCGGCACGATCGACTCGTTCGTCGCGACGCCGGGCGCACAGGCGTTCATCACGACGACGGGCAACGAGAATCTGAAGCCTGAAAAGTCGGACACCTTCACCGTCGGTGCGGTGTTCCAATCGGGTCCGTTCGTCGCCTCGATCGACTATTACAACATCAAGATCAAGGACACGATCTTCGCTCCCGACGTGAACGAAATCATCGCGTCGTGCTATGGCTACAACAACATCAACCCGGATCTGGACGAAAACAGCCCTTATTGTGCTGGCCTCGCCCGGTCGAACAACAACATCGCCGCGATCTTCCTGCCGGAAGAACTTGGCGGTGACCCGGTCACTGGCTACTTCCAGAACGTGAACCAGGGTTCGGTCAAGACTTCGGGTGTCGACGTTCAGCTGGGCTATCGCCTGCCGACGCCGTTCATCAACGAAGACAGCGCGCTGAACCTCAACCTGGCCCTCAACTACCTGATCGACTTCAAGAATGTCGGTCTGGGTGGGCTGAAGACGGACTATGCGGGCACCGCATCCTACTTCGGCGCCGGTCTGGGAACGAGCTTCCCGCGCTGGAGGGCGACGCTCAACAGCAAGCTCAACATCACGCGTGAGCTGAGCTTCGACACCCGCGTCCGCTTCACCGACGGGATGAAGAACCGCGCTGCGGTCCAGTATGTCGGCGAAGAGTTCACCGGTCCGGGCAGCGTCTTCTACTTCGACTTCGCGCTCCAGGCCGAGGTCGATGCGATGACCTTCCGCATCGGTGTGAACAACGCGTTCGACAAGCAGCCGCCGACGTACGCGCCGAACGTGCAGTCGGGCACCGATCCGTCGCTGTACGACGTCATCGGTCGCCGCGCTTATGTGTCGGCACGCCTGAAGTTCTAAGCTTCGGCAAGCGAACCAAAGGAGAGGGCGGGACTGGTGTCCCGCCCTCTTTTTTTATAGATAGCGTCGATGACCGTGACTGACAGATTGCGCGCCGCTTATGCGGCCTATGCCAAGGGCGACTTGGCGACTGCGAAAGCCCAGGGCGAGGTGGCGCTCCGCGCCCAGCCGACCAATCCCACCGTGCTCCAGCTACTCGGCGTCGTTTCGTGCCAGACCGGCGCGTTGCGGCAAGGAGTCGATTATCTCCGCCGGGCGATCGCCAACGGCGCCGACACCAGCGACAACCGGATCAACCTCACGCGCGCGCTGCTCGATCTGGGTGAGACCGACGAGGCTGCGCGCGTGTGCGCCGAAGGCGACCTCGCAGGGTCGGCCGACTTGCAGGCGATGCAGGCGCAGATACTGAAGGCGCAGGGGCGCGCGACCGAAGCGGGCTGGGCCTATGAAAAGCTGGTTTCGGACGATCCGAAGAATTTCGTTGCGTGGAACAACCTTGGCAATGCGCGTCACGAGGGCGGCGATCTGGAGGGCGCGTTGCAGGCCTTTCAGGAAGCGCGGCAGATCGATCCGAAATCCTCGCTCGTCCACACCAATATCGGCCGCGTCCTGATTTCGATGGACCGCTATGAAGATGCCTGCCTGATGCTCGAAAAGGCAGTGCTCCTCGCCCCGCAGGACGCTGCGCCGCTGCTTGAGCTCGGACGGGTTCTGACCAGCATCGACCATGCCGAACCGGCGCTACGCGCGCTTGGCTCGGCGGCGCGCCTCGATCCATCGAACCCGCAGATATTCCTCGCGATCGCGATTGCCTTTCTCGACCTGTCGAACAACGATCAAGCCGAGCGGGCATTGCGCTTTGCGATCAAGGCCGACCGGCGCTTCGCCCCAGCCTATCTCAACCTCGGCATCCTGCTCGAAAAGGCCAACCGGCTCGACGAGCTGCGCGCCGTACTGGCCGATGCCACCGCGGCGGAGGTTAAGGGCGACGATATCGATTATCTTCGTGCCCTGATGCTGTCGCGCGATGGCGACCGTGAAGCGGCGCTCGCCCTGATCCGCGACCTGCACGGGTCGAGCGTCAACCCGACGATCCGGATGCAATTCGCGGGACAGCTTGCCGACCGGCTGGGTCACGTGGAAGAGGCACTCTATTTCTACGATGAAATGAACCGGGCGCAGGCGCAAAGCCCGATGGGGATCGGCGTCGATCGCAGCGCCTATCAGCGCACCATCGCTGCCGTCGATCGCCAGACGACGCAGGCATGGTTCGCCGGATGGGCCGAGGTGCCGCCCGCTTCGGACCGCGCTTCGCCGGCTTTTCTGGTGGGTTTCCCGCGGTCAGGCACCACCTTGCTCGATACGATCCTGATGGGGCACAGCCGCATCCATATGCTCGAAGAGCTGCCGATCATCGAGGAACTGGGGCAATCGCTGGGCGACCTCGACCACATCCGCACGCTCGATGCGGCCGCCGTCGCCGATCTGCGGGGCCGCTATTTCGCCGAGCTCGACAAGCGCGCGCCGCCCCCGGCCGGCGCGCTCGTTATCGATAAAAACCCCCTGTCGATGATCCGCGTCCCGCTTATCCATCGCCTGTTTCCCGACGCGAAGTTCATTCTCGCGATGCGGCATCCGTGCGACGTCGTGCTCAGCTGCTATATCCAGAATTTCAAGCCGACCGAGGCGATGGCGAGCTTTCTCGATCTCGCCAACGCCAGCCGCACCTACGACAGCATTTTCCATTATTGGGAAAATTGCCGGGCCCTGTTCCCGATCGACGTTCATATGCTGCGCTATGAAGCGATGATCGCCGATGTCGCGGCGGCGACGCGGCCGCTTTTCCATTTCCTCGGGCTCGACTGGGAAGAGGGCGTCCTCGACCATCAGAAAACGGCGGTCGAGCGCGGCTTCATCCGCACCCCCAGCTATGCGCAGGTTACCGAACCGATCTATTCGTCGGCGAGCGGGCGCTGGAAGCGCTACGAACCCCAGATGCGCGAAATCCTGCCGATTCTCGCGCCGTGGGTCGAGCGTTACGGTTACAGCCTCGACTAGGGCCCGTTCGCGCGCAGCCAGCCGGTGATCGACAGCCGCGGTTCGGGCGCGAACGGCGTGACATAGCTGACGCTATGCTGTTGCGGTACCGAGAAGAGCCGTAGCGCATCCATGCGGGGGGCAAAGGCTTCCTCGATATTGCCGTCGTCGCCGTGGAACATCAGCAGGCCGCCCCATTCGGCGCGCCACGCCGGCGCCAGCGAATAGACATAGGCGGCACGGCGGTGCTTGCCCGCTACATCGTCGTCGTGGCGGGTCAGGAAGTGCCCTGCGCCATAGCTCGTCGCCTGACCGTCGGCGAAGGCGGCATCATCCTTGCAGCCGAGAATGGCGCCGAGCATTGCCAGCACGGCGGGCGAGGAGAGAAAGGCGACAAAGCCGGTCAGCAGGTCGGACGGATCGGCGGTGCGGCCGGCATCGGGAACGCGAATGGCCTCGTACCGATACTGGAAGCCCTCGCGGCCGGCGTTCACGATATGCTGGTCGAGTTGGCCGCGCTGGGCGGGGTCCATCGCTACATAGGCTTCGCGGGTCATCTCATAGACCTTGTCGCCCGCGTTCATGACGAGTTTCCAGTCGGTGCGCGCGAGCAGGTAATGCCGCAAGGTTTCGGCTTGGTCCTCCGCCAGCAAGCCCTCGATTTCCACGCGCCCGTTGCGCAGGAACTGCCGCCGCAGCGCATCGTGGTCGATCCGGTCCGAAAGCCGAAAATCCAAGGCCATGATCCTTTGGTTCCCAAGGGTTTTCCCGCCCGGTCTCCGGCGGGGTCGAATTGACAGTGACGGGGGCAAGCGAATATATTCCTTGCATAGCGATATTGCTTTGGAGTTGGACTGTCATGCGCGGAATTCATCTGTTGAGCCTCGCCGCTGCCTCCTTGCTGCTTCCCGTAACCCCCGCGTTCGCCAGCCCTTCGACCGACAAAGCGGCTGTCGATGCCAAGGACAAGATGGTCTGCAAGCGCACCCAGCGGACGGGTACGCGTTTTTATAGCCAGATCTGCAAGACCGCGGGACAATGGGAAGCGCTGGAGGAGGAGCAGAAGCGCAATGCGCGCGAACTGATCGACCGCCCGCAGATCGAGATCCGGCGCGAGTGACCCGATGAAGCTGGGAATGCCGCTGGTCAAGCTGGCGCGGCAATATTGTGCGGAAACGCTCGCCGCCGAGGTTGCGGCCCTGCCTGCGGCTGCGTGGTTGCCGCACCCCGGCCGCCTGCCCGGCAACGATGCGGTGCCGCTGATCACGCCGGCGGGACAAGTGTCGAACGGGTTCAGCGGCCCGATGGCGCCGACCGAAGCGCTGCGCCAATGCCCCTATATCACCGAAATCCTTGCCGATCTCGGCGCGGTGTGGGGGCGTAGCCGGTTGATGGGGCTGGCGCCGGGGGCGGTGGTGCCCGAACATGTCGACGTCGGCTATTACTGGCGCACCCATATCCGCATCCACATCCCGGTGGTCACCAACCCCGGCGTTGCCTTCAGCTGCGATCGCGAGACCGTCCATATGGCGCCGGGCGAATGCTGGCTGTTCGACAGCTTCTGCCTGCACAATGTCCGCAACGACGGCGACCAGAAGCGCGTCCATCTGGTGCTCGATACCGTCGGCGGCGAAAAACTGTGGGGGCTGATTGCCGAAGCCAAAACCATGGGCCGCGATGCGCAGCCGGTCCAGCGGATCGCGCCGGGATCGGTCGCGCCGGTGCCGCTTGCCTATGAACAGGTCAACCTGCCCGCGGTGATGTCGGTGTGGGAAGTGCGCTGCCATATCGATTTTCTGCTCGCGCAATGCGCCGATACCGAAGCGCGCGGCGCGATCGCGGCGCGGCTCGAGCAGTTCGCCAACGCCTGGGGTGCGCTATGGGCGCAATATGGTACCGCGGCGGCGGGGCTTCCGGCCTATCGGCGGCTGATCGGCGACGTCCAGCGCGACCTCCAGCGGCTCGAGGCGCAGCGTATGCTGCTCCCGAATAATGTCCCCTTCGACCGCGCGCTTGCCGAACTGGTGTTCATGGTCGCCGCGCCCGACGCGGCATCGCCGGTCGCTGCTGCTGCCTGACCGATGATCGTTTCGTACAAGCATCGCTTCATTTTCGCCGCGATTCCGAAAACCGGAACGCATTCGGTGCGGCATGGCCTGCGCGAGCATATGGGCCCCGACGATATCGAGCAGGCCCGCCTGTTCGTCGAAAAGAAGTTCCCGATTCCCGAACTCGCGCGGCTCGGCCACGGGCATATCAGCCTTGCCGAAGTGCGCCCTTTCCTCGGCGAGGAGATGTTCTCGGACTATCTGAAATTCGCTTTCGTCCGCAATCCGTTCGACCGCTTCGTCTCCTATTGCGCTTTTGCGACCAGTCGCGAGGGGACGTTCGCGCGCGACCCGCAACGCGTGATGCGCCATTTCCTGTTTGTCGCGCCGCCGCATCAGCACATCATCTTTCGTCCCCAACATCTGTTCCTGACCGACCGCGATGGAACGCTGCTCGCCGATATGCTGGGCAAGGTGGAGGAGATGCAGCAATCCTATGATGCGATCTGCGCCCGCATCGGCATCGCGTCGACGCCGCTCGATCATGCCAACCGTTCGCAGCGCGGCGCCTATCGCGACTATTATAATCAGGAACTGATAGACGGTGTTGCGAAAATCTATGCCCGCGACCTCGACCTCTTCGGCTATGAATATTGACCGGTAAAATTGAGGCGCGCGCCATGTATCCGAACCCTCGCAAGACCAAGAGCATCCGCCGGCTCGGCGCAGTCGATATCGCGGCGCTGAAGGCCGCGGTGCTCGCGATTCCCGAAGACATTTGGCAGGCGGAAAATGCCGACAAGCCGAACCGTTTCGAGGCGCTCGACGCGACCGCGCATATCGTCTTCCGCTTCGTGTCGGACGTGCGCGACTGGCGCGCCTCCTTCGCGCGGCCGATCTGGGAAGCCTGGGAGCCGACGATCATGCCGGTGCTGCGCGCCGCGACCGCCGATTATGGCTATACCAACGGGGTCTTCCCGCGCGTCATGCTCGCGCGCATGCCCGCCGGCGGCATCATCCAGCCGCACCGCGATGCCAACCCGGCAGCCAAATGGCCGCACAAGATCCACGTACCGATCCAGACCAACGACGAGGTGCTGTTCCGCCTCGGCGGCGAGACGCACCATATCGCCGAAGGCGAGGCGGCCGAGGTGAACAATATGGACATGCATGCGGTGGTCAATCGCGGTGCCGACTCGCGCATCCACCTGATCTTCGAATATTATGATGCCGATCAGGCGGACCCCGCATGGATCGGCGAGGCGGTCGGTGCCTGACCCTTCACCGGCGAGCCGTGCCGCGTCCGGGACAGGCTGAGACGGTCGGCCCCGGCATCGTGCCCGCTTGTTGCATCATGGCCACAGTGGCGCCAGAAATGACAGAAATGATTGGAGATTTTCTTTACTCCTGATGCGGGGGTTGCCAAGCACCACTGCATGGGGGTGTGCTCGTGGCGTACCAACACCCCCACGGCGCATGCCGCTATGATCCACGAGCAAGGAACTTCAAACGTGAAAAAACTGATCGATGCGCGGCGCCTTCGCCTTAGCGCCGCCCCTCTGGCTATGGGCATTGCGCTCATCGCGGTTCCGGCGATCGCGCAGGATGCGCCCGCCGATGAAACAGCCGCCGAAGAAGGCGATGCCATCGTCGTCACCGGGACGCGTATCGCGCGTCCCGATTTCAGCAATCCCAACCCGGTGGTCACCGTCGATTCGACGACGATCCAGCAGTCGGGCCAGACCAACCTGACCGAATTCCTGTCGGACAACCCCGCCCTGCTCGGTTCGCAGCGCAACATCAACACCGGCGGTTCGAACCTGCTGAATGCGCAATCGGTCGGCGTCAATCTGCTCAACCTGCGCAACCTCGGCACCAGCCGGACGCTCGTCCTCGTCGACGGCAAGCGCCATGTCGCGGGCTATCCCGGGACGGCCGCGGTCGATATCAACACGATCCCGACCGATCTCGTCGAGCGCGTCGACGTGCTGACCGGCGGGGTGTCGGCGATCTATGGCGCCGACGGTGTTTCGGGCGTCGTGAACTTCATCCTCAAAAAGGATTTCGAGGGCCTGAGCCTGCGCGCCCAGAACAGCATTTCGCAGCGCGGCGACGCCGGCGAGCGCTATATCGCGGCGACCGCGGGCAAGAATTTCGCCGACGGCCGCGGCAACGTCACGGTCGCCTATGAATTCAACGAAACCGATCGGTTTAGCCAGAAGCAGCGCCTGAACTATGGGCGCACCGGCCCGTCCTATGCGCTCGTGCGCAATCCGAACGATGGCGATCCCAATTCGGCCGATGACGATCCGAACGTGCCCGACCGCATCCTGCTGACCGGCCTGCGCTGGGCCGACAGCTCGATGGGCGGTGCGATCGATTTCACCGGCGACGGCGTTCCCGAATTCACCGGCGAGGGCAAACCCTATGACCTCGGCAGCTATGTTCCCGGCACCGCCTTCACCATCGGCGGCGACAGCACGCCGCGCGAGACCTATTATGGCGACTACACGCCCTATACCCGGCGCCACATCGCCAACGCGATGGCGAGTTACGAGTTCGATCCGGCGTTCAAGCTGCACGCCGAGGTCAAATATGTGAAGTCGAAGGCGTGGACCGAATCGCAGCCGACCTATGACCTCTATACCGAGCTCGCACCCGACAACGCGTTCCTGATCGAGCGTTTCGGCGAGGATCTGGCGTCGGAGGGCGCGCTGTTCAGCCGCGACAATTTCGACTTCGGCCAGCGCCGTTACGAACTCGACCGCGAACTGTGGCGCGGCGTGATCAGCGCGACGGGCGAACTGACGCCGCACCTCAACTACGACGCGTCGTTCGTGTTCGGTCAGGCGACGCAGCGCTCGACCAACTATGGCGACCGGATCGCCGACCGCTATTATGCGGCGCTCGATTCGGTGTACGACGCCGACGGCAACATCACCTGCCGCATCAACCTGCCCGGCGAAACCGACATCTTCGGGTCGAGCTTCGGCAATCCGGTGGTGTTCAACGGTCCGCCGAAGACGTTCCGGCCGGGTGAGTGCGTGCCGCTCAATATCCTCGGCAATGGGTCGCCGTCGAAGGAGGCGCTGGCCTTCGTCCTCGCCGACCATTCGGACTATTCGCGCCTGCGCCAATATGTCGCCAGCTTCGCGCTGTCGGGCGACACGGGCGCCTTTTTCGAGCTGCCGGGCGGCCCGGTCGGCTTTGCCCTCGGTGCCGAATATCGCAAGGAAACGAGCTATTCGCGGCCGTCCGAATATAGCCAGGGCGGCGACCTGATCGACAATAGCGCGGCCCAGGTCGAACGCGGCAGCTTCGACGTCAAGGAGGTCTATGGCGAAATCCGCCTGCCGATCCTCGCCGACATGGCCTTTGCGAAGGACCTGTCGGTCGGCGGCGCGATCCGCGTCTCCGACTATTCGACGGTCGGCACGACGACGACGTGGAACGTCAACGGCACCTATGCGCCCGTGCGCGACATCGCCTTCCGCGGCACCTATTCGAAATCGGTGCGCGCGCCGAACATCACCGAGCTGTTCTCGCCGCTCAACGGGTCGTTCGAATTCATCGACGATCCGTGCGGTCCCGACCGGATCGCCGAAGGCAAGGCGCCGCGCGCGGCCAATTGCCGTGCGGCGCTGGATGCGCTGGGTATCGACATCGATGCCGTCGACGGCGACGGCGATCCGCTGTTCGACCCGGCGAACAATGGTGCGTCGCCGGGGAACAGCAGCTTGCTGGGCCAGCAGGGCGGCAACCCCGACCTCAGCGCCGAAAAGGCGAAGACCTGGACGGCCGGCGTGGTGCTCAACCCGAGCTTCCTGCCCGGCCTGACGATGAGCTTCGACTGGTATGACATCAAGCTGACCAAGGCGATCCAGTACTCGACCGCGCAGGATATCGTCGACCTCTGCTACGATCAGCCGTCGCTCGACAACGACTATTGCGCGCTGATCAGCCGCAGCGGCACGACCGGCTTCGTCAACAATTACAAGGTCATTCCCCAGAATGTCGCTTCGTTCCGTACCGCGGGTCTCGATGCGAACATCCGTTACCGGATCGACCTCGGCGACAAGGCGGGCAATCTCGACCTGCGGCTCGTCGGCAATTATCTCGACAAGCTGAGCTTTGTGCCGTCGCTCGGTGCGGATCCCGAAAACGAGCGCGACAGTTCGGTCTATCCGGCGCCCAAGTTCAGCGCCAGCTTCGACCTGACCTGGCACAAGGGCCCGTTCACGCTCAACTATGGCATCGACTGGTGGGACAAGACCCGCCGCGTTACCCGCGAGGAGCAGGCGGCGAACCCCGATTATGCGCCCGCGCAATATATCTGGTACCGCCAGAAGTGGGAGCATGAACTGTACATGGCGTATGACGTCGCGGACAAGTTCCAGTTCTACGGCGGCGTGAACAACCTCTTCGACCGCAAGCCCGACGACGGCGCGGTCGGCTATCCGATCAGCGCGGTCGGCCGGTCGTTCTACGTCGGGATCAAGGCCAAGGTGTTCTGATCCGGCAGAACGGGATAAAAAAGGGGCCGGAGGGAATATCCCTCCGGCCCCTTTCTTTTGCCTTGAAGCGGGGCTCAGCCGGCCGGTGTCAGGATCAGCGCCCCGTCGCCTTCGTCGACCTTGATCGTCGACCCGTCCTTGACCTCGCCCTTCAGGATCAAGTCGGCGAGCGGGTCCTGCAGATATTTCTGCACCGCGCGCTTGAGCGGCCGGGCGCCATAGACGGGATCGTAACCGACGCGCCCGAGCCACGCGCGCGCGGCATCGGTGAGGTCGAGCGTCACCTTGCGGTCGGTCAGCAGTTTCTGGACCCGCGCGACCTGGATGTCGACGATGCCGCCCATATGCTGCTGCGCGAGGCGGTTGAAGAGCACGATCTCGTCGAGCCGGTTCAGGAACTCGGGGCGGAAATGCGCCCGCACGACTTCCATCACCGCAGGCTCGGCCTGCTCGACCGGTGCGTCGTCGGGGAGCGCCGCGATCGCCTGACTGCCGAGGTTCGACGTCAGGATGATCAGCGTGTTGGTGAAGTCGACCGTGCGGCCCTGCCCGTCGGTGAGGCGCCCGTCGTCGAGCACCTGCAGCAGGATGTTGAACACGTCCTGATGCGCCTTTTCGACCTCGTCGAACAGCACGACCTGATAGGGCCGGCGGCGCACTGCTTCGGTGAGCGTGCCGCCCTCTTCATAGCCGACATAGCCCGGCGGTGCGCCGACGAGCCGCGCGACGCTGTGCTTTTCCATGAATTCGGACATGTCGATGCGGACCATCGCATTGTCGTCGTCGAACAGGAATCGCGCGAGTGCCTTGGTGAGCTCGGTCTTGCCGACACCGGTGGGGCCGAGGAACAGGAAGCTGCCGAGCGGGCGGTTGGGGTCCTGCAGGCCGGCGCGCGCGCGGCGGACCGCAGTCGAG
This sequence comes from Sphingopyxis macrogoltabida, assembly GCF_001314325.1. Lineage (NCBI taxonomy): Bacteria > Pseudomonadati > Pseudomonadota > Alphaproteobacteria > Sphingomonadales > Sphingopyxidaceae > Sphingopyxis > Sphingopyxis macrogoltabida. Next base: position 4,622,596 of record NZ_CP009429.1, on the reverse strand, counting down.
ACGGCGCGCACCGCCTCATCCTGTCCGATCACGCGCTTTTCGAGCGTCGCTTCCATGCCGAGCAGTTTCTCGCGCTCGCCTTCCATCATCCGGTCGACGGGGATGCCGGTCCATTTGCTGACCACCGCGGCGATGTCGTCGGCGGTAACTTCCTCGCGGAGCATCGCATTGCCCGCCGCGGCCTGCGCCGCTTCGAGCTGCTTTTCGAGCCCGGGGATGGTGCCGTAGGACAGCTCGCCGGCCTTCGCGAGATCGCCCGCGCGCTGCGCCTGGTCGAGCGCCGAACGCGCCGCGTCGAGCTCTTCCTTGATCTTGGCCTCGGCGTGGATCTTGTCCTTCTCGGCATGCCATTTCTGGGTGAGCCCCGCCGACTGCTGCTCGAGATTGGCGAGTTCGGACTGCAAGGTCGCGAGCCGGTCCTTCGACGCCGCGTCGCTCTCCTTGCCGAGCGCGGCTTCCTCGATCTTCATCTGGATGATCCGGCGGTCGAGGCCCTCGATCTCCTCGGGCTTCGATTCGACTTCCATACGGATGCGGCTCGCCGCCTCGTCCATCAGGTCGATCGCCTTGTCGGGCAGGAAACGGTCGGAGATATAACGGTTCGACAGCGTCGCGGCGGCGACGATCGCGCCGTCGGTGATCCGCACCCCGTGGTGCAGCTCATATTTCTCCTTGATGCCGCGCAGGATCGAGATCGAATCCTCGACCGTCGGTTCGCCGACGAACACCGGCTGGAAGCGCCGCTGGAGTGCGGGGTCCTTTTCGACATGCTTGCGATATTCGTCGAGCGTCGTCGCGCCGATGCAGTGGAGCTCGCCGCGCGCCAATGCTGGTTTCAGCAGGTTCGAGGCGTCCATCGCGCCCTCGCCCTTGCCCGCGCCGACGAGCGTGTGCATCTCGTCGATGAACAGGATGATCTCGCCCTCGGCGGCCTTCACATCGTCGAGCACGCCCTTGAGCCGCTCCTCGAACTCGCCGCGATATTTGGCGCCCGCGATCAGTGCGCCCATGTCGAGCGACAGCAGGCGGCGGTCCTTCAGGCTGTCGGGCACGTCGCCGTTGACGATGCGCAGCGCGAGGCCTTCGGCGATCGCGGTCTTGCCGACCCCGGCTTCGCCGATCAGCACCGGGTTGTTCTTGGTCCGGCGCGCGAGAATCTGGATCGTGCGGCGGATTTCCTCGTCGCGGCCGATGACGGGGTCGAGCTTGCCCTCGCGCGCGACTTCGGTGAGGTCGCGGGCGAATTTCTTGAGCGCCTCATAACGGTCTTCCGCCAAGGCGGTGTCGGCGGTACGCCCGCCGCGCAGATCGTTGATCGCCTTGTTGAGCGCGTCGGCCCTGACGCCCGCGTCGGCGAACGCCTTGCCCACCGGCGTATTCGCCGCGAGCACCATGGCGAGCAGCAGCCGTTCGACGGTCACATAACCGTCGCCCGCCTTGCTTGCGACCTGTTCGGCCTGGTCGAGCAGGCGCACCGCGTCATTGTCGAGCCCGGGCGTTTGCTGCGCGCCCGATCCCGACACCGCGGGCACCTTGGCGAGCAACGCGTCGATGCCCGCGACCGCGCGCGCCGCGTCGCCGCCGCTCTTCGCGATCAGGCCCGCGGCCATGCCTTCATTGTCTTCGAGCAGCGCTTTCGCGATATGCTCGGGCGCGATCCGCTGATGGTTCATGCGGATCGCGATCGTTTGCGCCGCCTGCAAAAAGCCCTTGGCGCGATCGGTAAATTTTTCGAGGTTCATGGAAGAACGCCCCTTTCTTGCCCAGCAAGATAGTGTTGCACTTTGGCAACACAAGAGGCGCCGGGAAGTTCCGCCGAACGCCTAGGCACCGCTGCGCGCAAGCTCGTCGAGCAGCCTGACGCCAAAGCCCGACATGCCTTTCGGCACCAGCGGGGTCGCCTTGTCGGCCTGGTTGACGCCGGCGATGTCAAGATGCGCCCACGGCGTCGCTTCGTCGACGAAAAAGCCGATGACATGCGCCCCGATGCTCGCGCCCGGCCCTTGGCTCGGTGCGATGTTGCGGATGTCGGCGATGTCGGACTTGATCTTCTCGGCATAATTTTTGTGGAGCGGCATGCGCCACAATTCCTCGCCACTGGCCGTGCCGGCGGCGAGCAGCGCGGCGGCGAGTTTCTCGTCGCGCGCGAACAGGCCCGCATATTGATCGTCGAGCGCACCGACGATCGCGCCGGTCAGCGTCGCGATATTGACGATCGCCCGCGGCTTGTAAGCGCCGGCGACATATTCGTTCGCATCGGCGAGGACGAGGCGGCCTTCGGCGTCGCTGTTGAGCATCTCGATCGTCTTGCCCGACATGGTGCGGGTGATATCGCCGGGACGCTGGGCATTGCCGTCGGGCATATTCTCGGCAAGCGCGGCGACACCGACGACATGGACCGGCGCGCGCGATTTGGCGAGCGACAGCACCGCGCCGACCGCCGAGGCGGCGCCCGACATGTCGCCCTTCATGTCCCACATGCCCGCGCCGGGTTTCAGCGAAATGCCGCCCGAATCGAAGGTGATCCCCTTGCCGACGAAGGCCAGCGGCGAGTCGGACGCGCCGCCGCCGCGATAGCGGACGAGCAGCAGCCGCGACCCGCGCGGGCTGCCCTGACCGACGCCGACGAGCGTGCCCATGCCGAGCTTGCGCATCGCCGCTTCGTCGAGCACTTCGATGCTGACGCCGCCGACACCGGCAAAGGCTTCGCGGACGCGCGCGACGAAACTTTCGGGATAGATGATGTTCGCCGGTTCGTTGGCGAGGTCGCGCGACAGGCGCACCCCGTCGGCGAGCGGCTGCCAGCGTCCGTCGAAGGCGGCTTTGGCGGCAGCGGGATTGGCGCCGAGCAGCGTCACCGCGCCCGTCGGCACCGCTTTCCGGTCGACGGTCTTGTAGCGGTCGAAACGATATTGGCCGAGCGCGAAGCCATAAGCGACGTCGGCCGCCGCTGCGTCGCCATAGGCGCCCGCGACCGTCACCGGCTGGGCTTCGTTCGCCAGTTCCTGTGCCGCCTTGCCGCCGGCCTCGGCGAGCGCGAGCGACGAGGGCGCAGCGCCGGCGCCGACAAGCAGGATGCGCGAATGCGCCCCGATCCCGCGCAGCGACAGGGTCGATCCGGCTTCGCCCTTGTAATCGGCGGCGGCGATCGCGGCGGTGACGGCTTGCCGCTCGGCGCCGGTCAGCGGTGCGCCATCGAGGGGCGGCAGCACCGCATCGGTCATCACGATGACCAGCGCACCCCCCGCCGGTGCCTCGGCCGCAAAGCCGATCGCGCGGCCGGCGCTGTTCGCGGCGGTCGCCGGAACGACGCCCGAACCGGTAACGGTCTGGGCCAGCGCGGCGGATGCCGGGGCAAAAGACAGACAGGCAGCGAGGAGCAGGCTCTTGGTGCGCATTGGACGATAATTCCCTGTTTTTTCGAATGATGCTGCCTGCATAGCGGGACCGGCCCGCCGCGCAAACCGCACTCGACGAACGACAGCCGCTTGCCATCCGACGACAGGGTCGCCACACAGGCGCGATTTTGAAACATGCCCCGACGGGAGAATGGACCATGCTGCGACGGGCTTTGCTGGCTTTGCTGTTGCTGCTTGTCGTCGGGGCCGTCTCGCTCGCCGTCTGGGAGCCGCTCACCGCCAGCGCGCCGCCGGCACCGGTTTATAAGCCCGCCGATGTCCGGATCGCGCGCGACACGTTCGGCGTCCCGCATATCTTCGGCAAGACCGACGCCGATGTCGCGTACGGCGTCGCCTATGCGCATGCCGAGGATGATTTTTCGACCTTGCAGGAAGTGCTGGCGATGACGCGGGGCCGGGCCGGGGCGATGCTCGGCGAGGATGGCGCCAAGGTCGATTATGCCGCGGCGCTGCTGGATATCCGGGCGACGACGGCGCGCGACTGGCCGCGGCTGCCGGAGGATGTGAAAAAGCTCTTCACCGCCTATGCGGCGGGGCTCAACCATTATGCCGACAAGCATCCGGGCGAGGTACGGCTGTCGGGGCTGTTCCCGGTGACCGGCGAGGATGTGGTTGCGGGTTTCGTGCTGCGTTCGCCCTTCTTCTTCGGGCTCGATTCGGTGCTCGGATCGCTCGTCGGCGATACGCCGATCGGTCGCGAGGGCGGCCCGGAGCTCGACGCGACAGGCAAGCTGGTGCCGCGCGAGCTGACGCCGGTCGGCACCGATCCCGCCGATAACGGATCGAACGGTATGGCGGTTGCGCCCGCGCGGTCGACCGACGGCGCGACGCGGCTGGTCTCGAATTCGCACCAGCCGTGGACCGGTGGAGTCGCCTGGTACGAACTCGTCGTCCATTCGGAAGAGGGCTGGGATTTCGCCGGGGCGAATTTCCCCGGCTCGCCCTATCCCTTCCTCGGCCACAATAAATATCTCGGCTGGACGAACACGGTGAACCGGCCCGACCTGATCGACGTCTACCGGCTCGCCCTCGATGACGCGGGCAAGAACTACCGCTTCGACGGCAAATGGCTGCCGCTCGAGGAAAAGCGCATCTGGCTGAAGGTGAAGTTCGGGCCGTTCGTCCTGCCGGTGCCGCGCACCATCTGGCGTTCGGTTCACGGACCGGTGATCAAAAATGCCAAAGGGGCGTTCGCGATCCGCTACGCGGGGCAGGACCAGGCGAATATGGTCACCCAATATTACCGGCTGAACAAGGCGAAGAATTTCGCCGAGTGGCGCGCCGCGATGGCGGGGCAGGGCGTCCCCGCGACCAATTTCATCTATGCCGACGCCGCGGGCAATATCGGCATGTTCTATAATGCGATGTTCCCCGACCGGCCGGCGGGATATAATTGGCGCGGCATCCTGCCCGGCGATACCTCGGCCGACGTCTGGATGAAGACGCTGCCGTTCGACCGCGTTCCCGCGCTGGTCAATCCGCGCTCGGGCTATGTGATGAACGCCAACAACACGCCGTGGGTCGCGGCCGGACCGGGCGACGAACTCGACGCCGCCGCCTTTTCGCCTTTGCTCGGCATCGAGGACGACATGACCAATCGCGCCTCGCGGCTGATCGACCTGTTCGAGGCATCGGGGCAGATCGACGAGGCGCGGCTGAAGGCGATCAAATATGACACCAGCTATGCGAAGACCGGCTATGCCAAGGCGTGGATCGACCGCATCCTCGCGCTCGACGTCAAGGGCGATCCGGCGCTCGTCGAGGCGCAGCGGCTGCTCGGCAAATGGGACTGGAACCTCGACGGCAAGGGCCACGGCGACGCGCTCGCGCTGATGCTGCTCCGCCCCGCGAACGGAAGCCATTACCAGCGCCGCGCCGAACCCGATCCGCTGACGACATTGAAGGAGGTCGTCGCGCATTTGCAGGACCATTTCGCGGGGCTCGATCCCAAGCTCGGCACGGTGCTGCGGCTGCGCCATGGCGAGGGGTCGAACCGCATCGACCTGCCGCTCGACGGCGGCAACGACACCATCCGCGCCTCGACCTTGTGGGACGAAGAGCCCGACGGGCGGCTGAAGGTGCGCCACGGCGACAGCTTCATCATGTTCGTGACCTGGGACAGGGCAGGACGCGTCCGCTCCGAATCGATTCAGCCCTTCGGCGCCGCAACGACGCGGCCCGAAAGCCCGCATTACAACGATCAGGCGCCGCTGTTCGTGGCGCACAAGCTGAAGCCGGTGCTGTTCGACCCGGCAGCGCTGAAGGCCAGCGGCGCGCGCTTCTATCGACCTTGAAAGGCGCATTCCGCTGTCCTAAACCGCTGATACAGTGCCTTTCCGGCGCAACGCCGCGCGCTGGCAGTCCCCTGCCTCGCGTCTTCAAGAGGATGCCCATGTCCCGTTTTCCCCGCCTTGCTATCGCCCTCGCGCTTTCGACCTCGCTCGTCGCCGCGGGGCCCGCGCTCGCCAAATCGAAGGCCGCCGCGCCGGCGCCGATCGCCGACCTCGTGAAGGCGGTCGATATCCCCTATCAGAGCTTCACGCTCGACAACGGCCTGCGGGTCATCGTGCACGAGGACCGCAAGGCGCCCGTCGTCGCGGTGTCGGTGTGGTACCGCGTCGGGTCGAAGCACGAGCCGAAGGGTAAGACGGGCTTTGCGCACCTGTTCGAGCATCTGATGTTCAACGGGTCGGAAAATGCGCCCGGCGATTTCTTCGAGCCGCTGCAACAGGTGGGCGCGACCGACAGCAACGGGACGACCAACGTCGACCGCACCAATTATTTCGAGACGGTGCCGACCGGCGCGCTCGACCGCGCGCTGTTCCTCGAAAGCGACCGCATGGGGCATCTGCTCGGCGCGGTGACGCAGGAAAAGCTCGATAACCAGCGCGGCGTCGTCCAGAATGAGAAGCGCCAGGGCGACAACAATCCCTATGGCCTGCTGCGCTACGAGATTTTCGAAAATCTCTTTCCGACCGGCCACCCCTATCATCACAGCACGATCGGCTCGATGGCCGACCTCGACGCGGCGAGCCTCGCCGATGTGAAGAAGTGGTTCACCGACAATTACGGCCCGAACAATGCGGTGCTCGTGCTCGCCGGCGACGTCGATCTCGCCACAGCAAAGGCCAAGGTCCAGGAATGGTTCGGCGACATCCCCCGCGGTCCGGCGGTGCAGGCGCCGAAGACATCGGTCCCCAACCTGCCCGCCCCGCTCGCCAAGGAGGTCAAGGACCTTATCCCGACGACGCGCCTCTATCGCATGTGGGCGATCCCCGGGCTCAACGATCCCGAGGCGGTGCCGCTGCAGATGGCGATGGGCGTGCTCGGCGGCCTGTCGTCGTCGCGGCTCGACAATGCGCTGGTCCGCAAGGACCCGGTCGCGGTTGCGGTCGCCGCTTATGCCCAGTCGTTCGAGGATGCCGGCATCCTGATCGTCCAGGCCGACGTCAAGGACGGCGTCGACCCCGCGCATGTCGCGAAACGGCTGGATGAGGAAATCGCCGCCTATCTCGCGAGCGGCCCGACCGCCGACGAACTGCAGCGGACGGCCGCCAGCTATCTCGGCGGGACGATTTCGGGGCTCGAGGCAGTCGGCGGGTTTGGTGGCAAGGCGGTGACGCTGGCCGAGGGCGCGCTCTATTCGAACGATCCCGCCTATTACAAGGTCGAGCTCGACCGGATGGCGAAGGCGACGCCCGAACAGGTGAAGGCGGTTGCGAACAAGTGGTTGTCGCGCCCTGCCTTTTCGTTGACCTACACGCCCGGTGAACGCACCGAGGGCGGCGAGGCGCGCGGCGGCGCGGTCACGGCAGGCAAGATTGCCGGAGCGATCGAGCCTGATCGTTACTGGAATGCTGCGCTCGGCGACATCGGCCCCGACACCGGGATCGGCGACGCGACATCGATCGCCGACCGGTCGCAATTGCCTGCGGTCGCCGAGCTGAAGGCGCTCGATTTCCCGGCGATCGAACGCACGAAGCTCAAGAACGGGATCGAAGTCGTGTTCGCGCGCCGCGCGACGGTACCGACGGTCAATGTCGCGGTGAGCTTCGACGCCGGCTATGCCGCCGATCCGCACAATGCTCTCGGCACCCAGTCGTTGATGCTCAGCCTGATGGACGAGGGCACGACCAGCCTCGATTCGATCGCCTTCGCCGAAGCGAAGGAGCGCCTCGGGGCGCAGATCGACGGATCGGCCAACGCCGACGAAACGGTGTTCAGCCTGTTCGCTCTCAAGCCGAACCTCGGCGCCTCGCTGACCCTGCTCGCGGATTATATCCGCAACCCTGCGTTCGATGCGAAAGAGCTGGAGCGCGTCCGCGCACAACAGCTCAACCGGCTGAAGGCCGAGATGAACAATCCGAACGCGATCGCTTCGCGGGTGCTGATGCCGGTGCTGTACGGCGCAGATCATCCCTATGGCATCCCGCCGTCGGGGCTCGGCGATGCGAAGTCGGTGGCAGCCGCGACGCGCGACCAGCTTGCGGCTTTTCATTCGACATGGGTCCGTCCCGACACGGCGCGGATCTTCGTCGTCGGCGACACGACGCTTGCCGAGGTGAAGAAGCAGCTCGATGCGAGCTTCGGGGCATGGAAGGCGCCGGCAACGGCGAAACCGGTCAAGCATTTCGATATCGCGATCCCGGCGCCGAAACCGCGTATCCTGCTGTTCGACCGCCCCAAGTCGCCGCAGTCGGTGATCCTCGCGGGCAAGGTGCTCGACGCCAAGGGCGGCGACAAACTCGAGGTGCTGCAATCGGCGAACGATATCTTCGGCGGCAACTTCCTGTCGCGCTTCAACACCAATTTGCGCGAGACCAAGGGCTGGTCCTATGGCGTGCGTAGCCGCATCTCGGGCGAGCAGGACCGCGTGAACTGGGTGGCGGCGGCGCCGGTCCAGGCCGACCGCACCGGCGATTCGATCCGCGAGCTGCAAAAGGACCTCAAAAGCTTCCTCGGCGACAAGGGCGTGACGAAGGAGGAACTCGAGCGCACGATCAACGGCAGCGTCCGCGAACTGCCCGGCAGCTTCGAAACCTCGGGCGACGTGCTCGGCGGCCTCCGCGCGATCGTCAAATACGGGCGCCCGGACGACTATTACGAGACATTGCCCGCGACCTATGAAGCGATGACTGCGGCCGAGATCGACGCCGCGGCGCGCAAGGCGCTCAGCACCGACGATCTCGTCTATGTCGTCGTCGGCGATGCCGCCGTGGTCAAACCGCAGCTTGACGGATTGGGTCTGGCGGTGGAAACGGTGCCTCCAGCTAATTAACATTTGTTTCAGTAGGAGAGATAGGATGGCCCAAGTTGACGGCAGCTACGATTGCGTGACCAAGTCGCCGATGGGCGACCAGAAGTCGGTGTTCACCGTGAGCAGCGATGGCGACAGCTTCACCGGCCAGAATGCCGGCGCGATGGGCTCGCTCGATGTCGAAAACGGCAAGGTCGACGGCAACAAGCTGACCTGGACGATGAACATGAAGGTGCCGATGCCGATGACGCTCGAATGCGAAGCGACGATCGACGGCGACGCGCTGACCGGCACGATCAAGGCGGGCGCCTTCGGTTCGATGGCGATGACCGGCACCCGCCAGGGCTGATCGCCGGGACGATTTGCAGAAGGGCCGTCCTGCCGCGTGCGGGGCGGCTCTTCTGTTTTGGGGCCGCCCCATACAGCTTTGTCTTTTTCATTGAATAGCATTGCCAATCGATACCGGAGGCATGCGGGGGCTATCCAAAGCAGCGGCATAGGCGCATAGCGCCGCTGCAATGCACAAAATGACTCAGTCCTCGCAGCGGTCGGGTCTCCCGGGCGACCGTGAAATGGTGTTCATGATGGCGATGGTCATGGCGCTCAACGCGCTCGCCATCGATGCGATGCTCCCCGCGCTGCCCGCCATCGGCACGACGCTCGGCGTGGCTGTCGCCAACGACCGCCAGTTCGTCATTTCGATCTACCTGCTTGGTACCGCGATAGGCTCGCTGGTCTACGGCCCGCTCGCCGACCGCTTCGGCCGCAAGGGCGTGCTCGTCCCGGCGCTGGTCGCCTATACGGTCTTCGCGATCGGCTGCGGTCTCGCGACCAGTTTCCCGATGCTGCTCGCGCTGCGTTTCGCGCACGGGATGGTGAGCGCCGCGCTGGGGGTCATCGTTGTTGCGGTGATTCGTGACCTGTTCGCGGGCGATGCCATGGCGAAGCGTCTGTCGTTGATCTTTCTCGTCTTCATGATCGTCCCGATCATCGCGCCGACGATCGGCGCCGGGGTCGCGGCAATCGCCGGCTGGCGCTGGATATTCCTTGTGCTTGCGGTGATGGGCGTCGTCATGCTCGTCTGGCTGCGCCGCTTGCCCGAAACCCTGACGGCCGAGGATGTGCGCCCGCTCGACTGGCGGACGCTGGTCGCCGGCTGGGCGACGGTGACCCGCCACCGGCGCGCCGCGGGCTATATGATCGCCGCCGGTGTGATGCAGGGCGCCTTGTTCGGCTACCTCAACAGCAGCGAGCAGATCATCGCCGAAGTGTTCGGCTCGCGGGCGCTTTTCCCGCTCGTCTTTGCCTGCGTCGCGATCGGCATCGCGATCGCCAATTTCTCCAACGCTGCGATCGTCGAGCGCTTCGGTGCGCGGCGGGTGTCGCAGACGGCAGTGTTCGCCTTTATGGCGACCTCGATCGCCCAGATCGCCGCGGCGCTGAGCGGGGTCGAGACGCTCGCGATGTTCACGGGGCTGATGATGGTCAACGTCGGCCTGATCGGCTTCATCGGCAGCAACTTCGGTTCGATCGCGATGGAGGATTTCGGGCATATGGCAGGCGTCGCATCGTCGTATCAGAGCTTTGCCAAGACGTTGCTCGCGGCGACCGCAGGCGCGCTGATCGGCCAGCAATATGACGGTTCGACGCTGCCGCTCGCCTATGCCTTCTTTGGCTGCGCGATTGCCGGCCTGCTGCTGGTGCTGTGGGCCGAACGCGGCAAGCTGTTTACCCGGCCGGGAACTGCGCCGAAAAGTCCCTACTAACCAACGAAAAGGGCCGCCGCAGCGGGTGCTGCGACGGCCCTGATTTTTTCCGGACCCCGTCCTATTCGTGGATCGGGGCGGTGGGTTCGAGATCGTCCTCATGCAGTTCGACGATGCCGCGGCCGAGATGGCTGCGGCTGCGGCTGTACGCGAAGTAGATCACGAGACCCAGGATGCCCCAAAGGGGCAGCACCAGCATCGCGTCGAGCGGCAGGTTGAAGAAGAGGAAGATCGTGCCGGCGATGGTGAGCGGCCCGACCAGCCACAGCGCCGGGGTGCGGAACGCACGCGGTGCGTCGGCGGCGGTCTTGCGCAGGATCATCACCGCGATGGCAACCATCATGAACGCATAGAGCGTGCCGGCATTGGCGATGTCGGCGAGCTTGCCGACCGGCAGGAAGGCGGCGGCGAACGCGACGACGATGCCGGTGACCGCGGTGATCACATGCGGCGTCTTCCACTTCGGGTGCACCTTGCTCCACGATTCGGGCAGCAGCCCGTCGCGGCTCATCACGAAGGCGATACGGGTCTGGCCGAACAGCAGGATCAGGATGACCGACGGCAGCGCGACGAAGGCCGCGATGCCGAGCATGTTGCCAACGCCCGACCAGCCGATCTGGCGCAGCACATGGGCCAGCGCCTCGTTCGAGCAGACGAGCGGCAGATTGTCCTCGGTAAAGGTCGCGCACTGGCGCGCCAGCTCTTCGGACCCGGCGGGGAAGGGAATGCCGTTCGGACCCATGATCGGCTGGCCGCCGATCGTCCCGACGGCGCCGGCCGCGACGAGGATGTAGAAGATGGTGCAGAACAGCAGCGACCCGATCAGCCCGATCGGAACGTTGCGCTGCGGATTCTTGGTTTCCTCGGCGGCGGTCGAAACCGCATCGAAGCCGACATAGGCGAAGAAGATCGTCGCCGCGGCGCCGATCGCGCCGATGCCCGAGCCGAAACCGCCAAAGACGCCAGCGGGCAGGAAGGGATTGAACTTGTCGGTCGAGAATTGATCGCTCGGCAGCGTCAAGAGGATGAAGGCCGAGAGCGCGGTGACCTTGATCGTCACGAGGACCGCGTTGAAGCGCGCGCTTTCGGTGGTGCCGATCATCAGCAGCCAGGTCATCAGCAGCGCGATGACGACGGCGGGCAGGTTGATGAAACCGCCCTCGATTCCGCCGAGCGCCAGCGGTGCGCCGGCGAGGAAGGATGGCAATTGTATCCCGAGGAACTGGTTTAATATGGTCCCTGTAAAATAGCCGGACCAGCCGACCGACACCGCCGACGCGGCGACCGCATATTCGAGGACCAGCGCCCAGCCGACGGTCCAGGCGAGAATCTCGCCCATCGTCGAATAGGTATAGGTGTAGGCGGACCCGGCGACCGGGATCATCGCCGCGATTTCGGCATAGCAGAGCGCGGCGACGACGCAGATCAGCCCGGCGATGGCAAAAGCGAGCATCAAGCCGGGGCCGGCCTTTTGCGCGCCGGCGGCGGTGAGCACGAAGATGCCGGTACCGATGACGCAGCCGATGCCGAACAACATCAGCTGAAAGGCACCCAACGTACGAGGAAGTGACTTCTTTTCCGCGGCCGCCAATATGGCGGCGAGCGGTTTAACGCGTCCAAATATCATGTGTGTATCCCCTTGTGGGCGTCCCTGGACCGGCGCCCCTCTCCTGACCGCTCAGACTAGCCGCTCGCCCGGACAGCGCAACTTAATTTCGCTAGGCCTACCCCGCCTATCGCACCGTGAAGCGGACGCGGTCGATGGTGCGTCCGCCGGGATCGACAAGGGTCAGGATATGGATGCCGGGGCGCGGCAGGAGCTGCAGCCCGGCATCGGCGTCGCCTGCGGGCTTCTTGTCGAGGATCAGCCGGTAACCGGCGACCGCGCCGCTGACGGTCACCGCCAGCCGCTGCCGGTCGATCGGGATATCGGGGTCGAGCGCATAGACGCTGCCGCTGAGCGGGCTGGTGATGCGCGGGCGGCGCGCGACTTGCGGTGCAGCGGCCATTTCGGTCTGCGCGGTGCCGCGCAGGAAATATTCGCGGCGTGGCGGTTCGCGGGTGCCGGGAAGGCTGATCTGGCGGGCTTCGACGCCATCTGGCATCGCGGGCGGCTTGCCCGGGTGGCCGGCATGCAGCGCGAGCATGACGTCGCGCCACACCGGCGCGGCGCCCGAGGTGCCCGAGACGGCGCGCATCGAATCGCCCTCGAGATTGCCGACCCACACCGCGACGGTGAAGCGATCGGACCAGCCGATGCACCAATTGTCGCGCATGCCCTTCGACGTGCCGGTTTTGGCGGCCGCCCAGAAGGGCAGGCGGAGTGCGCTGTCGGCGCCGAAGGCATCGGCGCGGGCGGTTGCGTCGGCGAGGATGTCGCCGACGATGAAGGCGGCGGCGGGGCTGACGACCTGGCGTTCGTCCTGCAGCGCTTTGCCGGGCGTAAAATGGACCGGCGACCAGCGCCCCGCGTTGGCGAAGGCGCGGAAGGCGTTGGCCTGTTCGACGAGGCTGACCTCGGCCGATCCGAGCGCGAGGCTGAAGCCGTAATATTCGCCGTCCTCGACGAGGCCGTGATAGCCGAGCGCCCAGAGGCGGTCGCGGAACTCCTGGACATCGTCGATGACGAGCGTGCGCACCGCGGGGACGTTCAGCGAGGAAGCGAGCGCGTTGCGGACGCTGACCGGCCCCTTGAAGCTGCGGTCGTAATTCTTGGGCACATAGAGGCCGGAGGCGGTGTCGAGCTGGACCGGGCTGTCGTCGAGGATCGACGCCGCGGTGAGCCAGCCATGTTCGATCACCTGCGCATAGAGGTGCGGCTTCAGCGTCGAGCCCGCCTGCCGCCGCGCGTTGGCGCCATCGACCGCCGCCGCGGTCGATTTGAGACCGACGCCGCCGACATAGGCAATGACGTCGCCGGTGGCATTGTCGAGCACGACCACCGCGCCGTCGCGGACGCGGTCGGAGCCGAGACCGGCGAGCTGGCGGCGCAGAGCGACGATCGCCGCCGTCTGGATCCGGCGGTCGATCGTTGTCGTGACGCGCTTGCCGGGCTTGTCGAGCAGGCGGACGGCGAGGTGCGGGGCGAGCGCCGGGTCGAATTGCGCGGCACGCTCGCCCGATACCAGAGTCGCGGCGGCGGCGCGGATCGCGGTGCAATCCTTTGCCTTGGCGGCGCGGCAGGCGCGGCGGCCGAGCGCCTCGGCGCCCGCGGCGGGATTGGGGAGCAGCCCGGCGAAGAGTGCCGCGTCGGTGCGTGTCATGTCGGCGGGGCGCTTGCCGAACAGGCTGCGCGCGCCCGCGCCGATGCCCTGCGCCTCACCGCGCAAGGGGACGAGGTTGAAATAGGCCTCGAGCATCTGGTCGTGCGTCCATGCCGATGCGAGCGCCTGCCCGGCGCGCATCTGGCGAAGCTTGGTCCGCCAGTCGCGCTTGCCCGGCTGCGCGAGGCCGGGGTCGAGAAAGGCGGCGAGCTGCATCGCCAAGGTCGAGGCGCCGCGCGAGCGATCGCCGGTCCCCCCTCTCATCAGGCGCGCCCGAACGGCGCTGGCGACCGCGAGCCAGTCGACGCCGCCGTGCGACCAGAACCGCCGATCCTCGCTTTGCACCACCGCATCGCGGACGGCGGGGCTGATGTCTTTGAGCGGCACCCATGCGAGGCGGCGGCGTTCGAAGTTGACGCGCTCGCTGTCGAGCAGGCGGCCGTCGCGGTCGTAGAGCCACGCTTCGCTGGGCTGCCAGTGCGCGCGGACGCTTTCGTAGGCGGGCATCGCGGGCGGATGGGTGAGGAGGTGGGCGACGGTGACGAGGATCAGCGCGGCGAGCGCGAGCCAGGCAAGGGCGTCGAACCAGCGGCATTTGCGGGGTAAACTCGCCATCTAAATTAACACGTGCTCCCGCGAAGGCGGGAGCCCATCTCCTGCTGGTGCGAGTTTGAACCCACCGGAGATGGATCCCCGCCTTCGCGGGGGCCCATGGTTGCAGGAACGGAGCTTTTCATTCCCGCTTGCATCGAGCGAAGTCGAGATGCCCATCGTCTTATATGCCTTCGGGGTGTCTCGACTTCGCTCGACACGAGCGGAAAGAGGGAGGGCGCCTATTCATTAAGAACCCACATTCCCCACCATGACCGGGGCGTTCGGCCACTGGCCGCGGATTGCGGGCGAGTACATCGCCTCGACGCGGGTCGGCGGCAGCGAGAAGCGGCCCGAGCCGTTCAACCGGACGACATATTCGACCGCATGGGTGCCCGCGGGCATCCAGCCGAAATAGCCGCGCCAGCTATCCTTGCCGCGTTCGACATAGCTCGGCTGCGCGCCCGATCCGCCCGCCTGCTCGGCGAGCATTTCGGACTGGCCGCCGAGGTTGCCGACGATCGTCGCGCCCGGCGGGACCGGATCGTTGATGACGACCCATGTCCGCCCGGCGGCAGCAACGACCTCGATGCGGATCTTGACCACATCGCCGCGCGTCAGCCGGTCCTTGTTTGCCGCCTTGACGATGCTCATCGAGCGCTTGATCCGGTAGCCGGCGTTGAGCGGTTCCTTGAGTGGCACCGCGGCCTTGACGCTGACCGTCGCCCACGGCGCACCGGTGCCTTCATGGCTGAGGCTCATCGTCGCCGCGGCGAGCGCGACACGCAGCGGCGAGGGTGCCTCGGCGGGCAGCGGCCAGCTTTGTGACGCGCTGTTCCCCGCGAGGGCGATATTGGTGACGCCGGTGATCGCGCTTGCCGGATAAAGCTCGGCGAAGCGGCGGACGGTGGTGGCGCCCCATGCGTTGGCGGGGGTGGTGTCCCAATGGCCCTTGCGCTGGCGCTGCGCCACGCCGACCATCAGCTTGCCGGCGTCGTCTTCCCAGCCCTTGCGGCCGAGCACGGCTTCGAGCGCCTTGATCGCCATTTCGTCGCCGCTCGTCATCATCCACCAGGGCGCGCGTGCATCGTCGACAAGATCGAGCCGCGTGCCTTCGTAGACGAGCCGCTTCCTGAGTTCGGCTTCGGCGGCGGTGCGCAGGGCGGCGGCGTTTCGCACGCCGGGCGTCTTTTCGAGCGCGACCAGCCAGTCGGAGAGCGTGCCGGTCGCCATATCGACCGGCGCGACGTCGATCGCCGCGACGAGCGCGGGGCTTGACGCATTGTTGCGCGCGAGCGCGGCGAGCGCCGCGATGCGGACCGGACGGATGTCATAGGGGCCATAGCCCCTGCGCGTCAGCCGCCCGTCGACGACCGCCTGCAGCGCCTTGATCATTTTCGCCTTCGACGCTTCGGGGATCGCATAGCCGTTCGCCGCGGTGATCGCGAGGACATAGGCGGTAAGCTCGGCCGAGCCTTCGAGCCGGTCGTTCGGCCAGTAACGGAGCAATCCGTCGTCATCGAGATAGGTCGGCATCGCCTCCGCGAGCGCCTGCCAGCGGCCGATATCGCCCAAGGCAATCGCGCGCGACGTCGACTGTTCGAAGCAATTATAGGGATAGATCGCCATATAATCGCGCACCCCCGACAGCGGCGGCGCGAGCGTGCCGGCGAGCGCGACATCGACATAGCCGCCGGGCAGGGCGCCGGCGGGGATGGCGATCGGCAGCGTCGTTGCGGGGCCGACGCGGAACAGGCTGGCGGCCCAGGTTTCGACGGGCACTGCCGGTTCGACGACCTGCTGCGCGACGAGGCGGTCGCGCTGCTTGCCGTTCTTCGACACCGCTTCGACCGTCCATTCGATCGGGCCGGTCTGTTCCGGTGCGGTCATCGACCAGCTGATCGGCACTGCGCCGCCCGCCGGGATGGTAACGGTCAGCGGCGGCGCGGTCGCGACCGCGGGCGACAGCGTCGCGTTGGCGGTGACCGTCATTTCCTGATCGGTGCCGTTGCGCAGGGTGAAGCGCGCGTCATAGGTGTCGCCAGTGCGGACGAGTTCGGGCATGCCGGCGAAGACCGACAGATCCTGCACGGTGCGCACGCTGGTCGACCCGGTGCCGAAATATTGCGAACCGTCGGTGGCGATCGCGACGAGGCGGAAGCCCGACAGATTATCGGACAGCGGCACATCGACGAGCGCGCGGCCCTTGCTGTCGAGCGGGACATTGCCTTTCCACAGCAGCACCGGGCGGAAATCCTCGCGGGTCAGTCCCGAAAGGTCGCCGCCACCGCCGCCGCCGGGTTCGAGCGCCTTGCGGCCATAATGGCGTTTGCCGACCACCTGCATCTGCGCGGTCGAGGTGAGCACGTCGAGCGTCCGTTCGCCCATCATCGCGTCGAGAACGTCCCAGCTTTCGTTCGGGGCAAGCTGAAGCAGCGCTTCGTCGACCGCGGCGAAGGCGACGTCGGCGTTGGCGGGCGCCTTGCCGTTCGGCGTCTTGACCTCGATCGCCACCTTCGCGGTTTCGCGGACGGCGTATTTTTCCTTGTCGGCCTTGACCTTGACGCCGAGCTGGTGGCCTTCCCAGCCGACCTTGATCCGCGCGACGCCCATCCGGTAGCTCGGTTTGGCGAGGTCGACCAAAGCCGTAGGAGGAGCGCCCTCGCTATTCTCGATCTTGAAGCCGGCGGCGCGTTTCAGCTTGCGGAACCAGCTTTCGCCGCCGGTCACACGGCCGCGCACCGCCATCACCGAAACATAGACATCGGGCGCGTAAGTCGCGGGCAGCTTGACCTTGACCACCGGATTGGTGCCCTTGAGCGGCACGACGAAGCTCGACAGCACGCCCTCGCGCTCGACGGTGACGAGCGCGGTCGCTTCGCGGAACGGCATGCGGACCTGGAAGCTCGCGGTATCGCCCGCGGCGTAACGGGGCTGTTCGGCGATGACGTCCATGCGGTCGCCATTGTCGCCGCCGAACCACCAGTCGTCGTCGCCCGCGAGCCAGACCGAGCGCACCGCGCGCGATTCGTTGCCGTCGGCATCGACGGTCGTCGCGACGACGGTGACCTCGCCCGAAACGCCCGGCGCCATCGTGCAGCTCGCGCGGCCGAGCTTGTCGGTCGTCGCCGCGCAATTTGCCGCGAGCCTGGTCGTCCGCATCTGGTTGTCATAGGCGTAGAAGCCGCCGATCAGGCGGCGCCGCGCGGTGATGATCTCGCGGTTGTAGACGGCAACCTGGACGCGCTGGCCGCGGATCGGCTTGCCGTCGAGGTCGAGCGCGATGAAGTTGAGCCGCAGATCGTTGTCGCGCATCAGCCAGCCGTCGGTCTTGAGGCCGAGGCGGACGGCGGACGGGAAGAGGGTGATGCGGCGGCTGGCGGTCAGCGTTTCGCCATTGGCATCCTCATAATCCATTTCGGCCGCCATCACCGTCGGTTCGGTGATCGGCTGGTCGACCGCGACATTCGCCGTCGCCGCGCCATTGGCGTCGAGCAACAGCGGCACCGAGCGCGCGAGCGGCATTTCGGCACTGGGTTCGTCGCCGCTGTCGTCGAGCTGGACGGTGCCTTCCTTCACCGGCTGGCCGTCGAAATCCCAGTCCTTGTAATCTTCGGGCGGCGACCAGCTCGGGCGGAAATTGGTGCGCAGTTCGACCGGCAGGCTCGCGGCAGGGCCGCCGGAAAGATAGCCGACGAACAGCGACAATGGCACCGCGGTGGGGCGCACCGGCGCCATTTTCGGGCCGGTCACCGTCGCCTTCATTGTTGGTAGGCGATATTCGTCGACCTTGACCGACTGGTTCGACCAGATCGTCTTGTCCTCGCCATCCTTGTCCTTGGTGACGAAGACGAGCTCGTAATCGCCCATCGGCGCCGAGGCGGGGACGTTCCATGTCGTTTCGCCGCTGCCGGTCGCCGATATGCTGAACGGCATCTCGAATTCGGTGTCCGAGCCGCGGTGGACGAGGCGGAGCTTGCCCGCCAGCGCTTCGGGGGTCTTGAAGCCGGTGCCGACCGGGCGGCGGAGCAGATGCTTCATATGGACCGTCTCGCCCGCCTTGACGAGCGCGCGGTCGAAGACGGTGTGGAGGATGTCCTCGCGGTCCGACCAACCGTAAGGAAGGTCGAAATCATAGGGGCGGATGCCATTGCCCCAGTCGGTGAGGGTGAAGCTGAAATCGTCGCCGCTGCGCGCGGTGACCATCAGCGCATGGCCCTCGCTGTTGTCCGGTTTCGGATCGTCCTCGCAGCTCGAATAGGTTTCGGGCTGCGGCAGCCCGTTCGGGAAGGCGAGGCGGCCCGACTTGTCGGCGGTGCCGCGCGCGAGCAGGCGCCCGGTGCAACTGTCGGAGACGCGGATTTCGGCGCCCGCGACGGGGAGGCCGGTGTCGAGCGAAGTGACCCACGCGAGCGAGGCTTCGCGGCCCCATTTGAAATGCACCGCCATGTTGGTGACGAGCGCCGCGGTCGCGACATAGCGCGTCGCCTTGCGGCCGAGCAGCGCGGCACCGAGTTCGGGGCTGGCGATCTCGACGACGTGGAAACCCTTTTCGGTGAGCGGGATTCCGACGACCTCGAACTCCTTGCCGCCCGCCGGGGGCGAGAGCTGGAGGTCGCGGCGCTCGCCGCCCGCCGGGGCGCCGTCGAACACCGATCTGGTGCCGGTGTAATTGACCGTGACCTCCTTGCCGGTCCGGTCCTTTTCCTCGCGATAATCACTATCGTCGGCATCGTCGACGCGCTTCAGCCAGCGCGCGATCGCGGCATCGTCGTCGCCGACTTTGAGCGCAGTGGCGGGCATCTTGAGGTTCGCCTGGACCAGTGACGATTCGACCCCGCGCACGGTGACTGGCAGGACGCCGCCCTCGCTTGCTTCCAATATGCCGAATTCGGCGGCGAATTTGACCAGCGGAGGGGCGCGATCGATGTGGAATTTGAGCGGGAAGTTCGTCTGGTTTTGCAACCGTCGGCCGCTCTGGTCGGTGACATCGGCGGGCAAGGTCAGCGTTGCGTCGACATTCTGCGGCAGCGGGCCGGTGAAGCGGACCTGCGTCAGATACGCATCATTCTTGTCGTCGTCGTCGACCTTCGGCGTCAGCCGCTTGCCGTCGGCAGTGGCGAGCGTCGCGGCGAGCGCGGTCTCGCGTGCAACCGGCGAGGCGAAGCTCAGCGTCACATCCTTAATCGGGTTGCAGCCCGCCTGCGGATTGACGCGGCTGCACGACATCTTGGCGGTGAAGGCAGGGCGGATGTCATAGTCGAAGCGCTGGTCGCGCCCCGCAGTGCGGCTCGGAACGCCGGCCTGACTGATGCGCGCGTCCCAGACGAGCGCCATGTCGCGGCCGGGGGGCAGCGGGCGGCGGCACTTGACCGGCACGACGCGGTCGAGCGCCGCCTCGCGGTCGGCCCCCGCGGCGGGGAGGCGCAGCGGCAGCCCGGCGTCATAGGCGAAGGACTGGCGCGACCAGTTGTTGTCGCCGAGCCCGGTCAGGATCTCGGTCGCGGTCTCGCGCGGCAGGACGTCGAGCGGAATCTTCTCGCCGATCCCGTCGACCGCGCAATAGCCGAAGCGGCCGACCGAGGCGCGGTCGGCGGCGACATTGGTCGCGACGAGGAAGATCTGGTCCTCCTCGATCCCGTCGTAGATGCCGCCCGCGAGCACGGCGCGCGCCGACGGGCCGCCGGTGTCGAGCGCGAAACGGTCGTTGCCGCCGACCGCGACGCCGCGCGCGGTGGTGAGGTCGGAGCGGAGCTGGACGTGGCAGCTTAGGCCGCCGGGGAGCGGCTTTTCGAATTCGAGCACCCAGGTGCGCGTATCGACCCAGCGGCCGTCGGCGGGGAGTTTGCAGTCGTTGGTCGCCGGGGCCTTGGCGCGCGGATCGCCGAGCGGCACCATGTCTTCGGAAAAGCGCAGCGTGAAGCGGGTGATCGTGCCGTCGCCGGTGCCCGAACTGCCGGGGGTGGCGAGGGTGACCTGCGGGACGGTATCGGCGGCGGCGGTCGCCGCCATCGCGAGGCTCAGGGGGATGATGAGCGCCAGTTTCGCCTTGCCGGCCAGCCGCTCCGCCAGCGCGCGCCATCCCGTCTTCATCGCACCGTCTCCCCGCTTTGACATGCGCGACTATCCTGCTGGAAACAGGGACAAGAGTCCACCGCGCATCGTGCACGCTTAGTCGTATTCGCGCGCGGCGCTGTGACCGCGATCATAGACAGGCGGGAAAGTCAGCGGACGAGCATCGGTCCGAGCGGCTGTCCGGCGAAAAGATGGACGTGGAGATGCGGGACTTCCTGTCCGCTGTGCGGCCCGACGTTGGCGAGCAGACGGTAGCCGGGGACGACGAGGCCATTGTCGCGCGCGACGGTGCCGACCGCGCGGACGAAGCAGGCGATCTCCGCTTCGCTCGCGCGCTGCGAGAAATCGTCCCAGCTCACATAGGGTCCCTTGGGGATCACGAGGATGTGCAGCGGCGCCTGCGGGTTGATGTCGTGGAAGGCGAGCGCAAACTCGTCTTCATAGACGGTCTTCGACGGCAGATCGCCACGCAGGATGCGCGCGAAAATATTGTTGTCGTCATAGGGAAGCGTCGCGTCGATCGCCATGAAGGAAACTCCTGTTATTACGGACGGCTGGCTTTTTCGGCGTGGCCCGAGGTGCCGTGGCGCCGGGCGAGCTCGGCGGCGACGTCGCCCCAGGCGATACCCCGTTCGGCGAGCAGCACGGTGAGGTGGAAGATCAGGTCGGCCGCCTCGCCGGTCAGCGCGGCATCGTCCTCGGTGAGCGCGGCGATGATGGTCTCGGTCGCTTCCTCGCCCAGTTTCTGCGCGATCTTGCCACGGCCTTTGGCGGCAAGGCTGGCGACATAGGAGGCGCCCGCATCGTTCGCGGCGAGCCGTTCCTTCACCACCGCTTCGAGCAGCGCCAGCGCCCCGCCGATATCCTGTGCCATACCCGATCCTTTCGAGAGCGTGCCTAGCGGCGGCGCACCGCCCGGACAAGCGCAACCCGCGCGGCAAGAGTTTACCGCGGCGTAAACCATATCGAAACGCCCTTGGCCCTAATCTCCGGCGCGGGGGCACGGGATCGACTTTATCAAATCGGACTGAGATCATGAAAATGGATGCCACCTCCCTGGCGTTTCTGAGCACCACAGCCGCGGCGATTGCATTTGCCGCGACGCCCGCTGCGGCGCAGACGGGCGAGGACGAGATCATCGTCACCGGATCGCGCATCGCGAAGAATGAATTCACCAGCGCCGACCCGATTCAGGTCATCGACCCCGAAACGGCGAAACGGCAGGGGCAGGTCCAGCTTGCCGACGTGCTGCAGTCGACCCCGGCCGCGCAGGGATCGATCCAGATCACCTCGGCGATCTCGAACCGCTTCGTCGCCAATGGCGGCAACGACGTGCAGACGGTGTCGCTGCGCGGCCTCGGCGCCGAGCGGACGCTGGTGCTGATCAACGGCCGCCGTGCCGGCCCGGCGGGCATCCGCGGTTCGGTCGCGCCCTTCGACCTCAATGTGCTGCCGCTGTCGGTCGTCCGGCAGGTCGAGGTGCTCAAGACCGGCGCTTCGTCGATCTATGGTTCGGACGCCGTGGCCGGCGTGGTCAACATCCTGACCCGCAACGACCTCGACGGCTTCGAAGGCGGCGGCTTTTCGTCGGTTACCCAGCATGGCGGCGGCGAAAGCCATGGCGTCGATGCGAGCTTCGGCAAGACATTCGACCGCGGGCATATCTTCGCGACAGTCGATTATTTCCGCCAGCAGAACCTGACCCGCCGCGACCGCGGTTTCCTGTTCTGCTCGGAGGAATATCTGAAGCGCGAGGCCGACGGCAGCCGCGCCGACATCGTCGATTTCCGCACCGGACGCCCGGCGTGTAGCAGCACGCAGGCCAATATGATCGTGTTCAGCGATTTTTCGGGGATCGACGAGAACGGCTTTCCGACCTTCGGCCCCGGGCTGATCGCGCCGAACGGGCAGGCGATCTTCGCGGGCCAATATGGCAATCAATTCGCCGGCGTCGGCATTCCGATCAATACGTACAACCCGATCGGCGTGTTCGGCCCGGCCGATTTCTTCGGGGTCAATTTCGACGGCCCGTCGACCGGCGCGCTCAACCAGTTCGAGCCGGTCGAGCAGAATATGGACGTGTTTTCGGATGTGCGCCGCGTCAGCGCCTTCGTCGAAGGCGCCTATGACGTCACCGACGCGATCACCGCCTATGGCGAATTCCTGTTCAGCAACCGCAAGTCGCACAGCAACGGTTTCCAGCGGATCGAACTCGAACAGTTCACCGGCGCGTCGATGCTGCCCTTTTTCCTCTGCAACCCCGCGGCGAACAACTGCGACCCCAATGACATGGGCGATCCGTTCAACGGCGAGTTTGCCGGCAACATCATCCTGCGCCCGCGCGTGCTGGTGAAATCGGAAAGCAGCGCCGACGTCGATTATTATCGCGGCGTGCTCGGCTTGCGCGGCACGCTGGGTGGCGGCTGGAAATGGGATGTGAGCGGCCAGCACAGCCGTTCGGACGCCAGCTATACGCAGGACGTCATCTATCGCGACGCGGTCGCATCGCAGACCTTGCGCACGCGTTCGTGCGCCGGGACCGAGACCGCGATCCGCGGCGTTCCGTGCATCGACATCGACTTCACCGACCCGCGCGTGCTGCGCGGCGATTTCACGCCGGAGGAGCGCGCCTTCCTGACCGGCCGCGACACCGGCCGCACGCTGTTCAAGCAGAGCTCGGCGGAGGTGCTGCTCACCGGCAAGCTGTTCGATCTGCCTGCGGGTGCCGTTAGCACGGCGTTCGGCGCCAATATCCGCCGCGACGAAATCGACGACACGCCCGGCGAAGCGACGCTGGCGGGTAACGTCGCCAATTTCACCACCTCGGGGATCACCGCCGGGCGTACCGTGTCGAAGGAAATCTTCGGCGAGGTCGAAATCCCCTTGCTCGAAGGCGTGCCGATGATCGAGCGGCTGACGCTGTCGGGCGCGGCGCGCTATACGCATGTCGCCGCGACATCGCGCGGCGGGGTGAAAGACAGCTTCAGCGATACGACATGGAAGGTCGGCGCCGACTGGGCGGTAACCGACTGGCTGCGTTTCCGTGGCACCTGGGGCACGTCGTTCCGGGCACCGGCGCTGTTCGAACTCTTCCTTGAGGACCAGACGGGTTTCCTTGGCCAACAGGACATCGATCCGTGCATCCAGACCGGCGCAAGGCTCGCGGCCGGCGCGATCAGCCAGCGCATTTTCGACAATTGCGCCGCCGCCGGCATCGCACCCGACTATGCGGGCGGGATCGGGCCCGCGACAATCGTGTCGGGTGGCGGCATCGGCCGGCTGAAGCCCGAGACCTCGACCGCGAAGACGGTGTCGGTCATCCTGACGCCCGACCTGTCGGGGGCGCTGTGGGGCGGGCTCAAGGCGCGGCTCGCGGTCGATTATTTCGACATCCGGGTGAAGGACGAGATCACCCTGCTCGGTGCGGGCAATATCCTGCGCGGCTGTTATGATTCCGATTTCGCCGACGAACCCTTGTGCGACCTGTTCACGCGCGCCACCGCCGGCCCCGATGCGCAGAGCATCGCGACCGTGACCGACCGCTATGTCAATATCAGCCGCCAGCGGAACCGCGGCGTCGACCTGTCGCTGGCGATCGATCAGGATCTCGGCAATCTTGGCGCGCTGACGTTCCGCGCGCAGATGACGTGGCAGGTCGAGGACAAGGTCGCGCTGTTCCCCGGCACCGAAATCGACGATAATGGCAAGATCGGCAACCCAAAATGGGTCGGCGACTTCAACCTCGGCTGGACCAAGGGGGGGTGGACGCTGTTCTATGGCCTCGACGTCACCGGCGCGGCGTCGAACATGAAAGATCTGCTGCGCGCGCAGGGCGGCGATGCCTGCCGCACGTCGAGCTTCCGGCCGGGCGGCCGCTTCTGTCCCGACGTCAGCGTGCCCGCGACCTTCTATCATTCGCTGTCGCTGAGCCGCGACGTTGCCGAACGTTTCCGGATCACGCTGGGGGTCGCAAACCTGTTCGACACCCCGCCACCGCGCGTGTCGACCGTCGTCGCCGCAACCCCGCCGGTGATCGGCCAGGCGCCCGCGTTCGGGACGCAATATGATTATCTGGGGCGGCGTTTCTTCCTCAGCGTGCGCGGGAAGCTGTAAGCGCACTGGACAAGCCCGCGCTCCTCTGGTGAAGCGCGCAGCATGGCCGAGGTCAAACTCCATCCCGACTGGCTCGCCCGTATCGGCGGTGAGTTCGAACAGCCCTATATGGCGGCGCTCAAGCAATTTCTCGCGGACGAGCGGGCAAAGGGCAAGGCGATCTATCCGCGCCCGCGCGACTGGTTTGCCGCGCTCGATGCGACGCCGCCCGCGAATGTGCGCGTCGTGATCCTCGGACAGGACCCCTATCATGGCCCGGGGCAGGCGCACGGCCTGTGCTTTTCGGTCCAGCCGGGGGTGCGCACCCCGCCGAGCCTCGTCAACATCTACAAGGAGATGGAAAGCGACCTCGGCATCGCCCGCGCCCGCCATGGATATCTGAAGCATTGGGCCGAACAGGGCGTGCTGCTGCTCAACAATTGCCTGACCGTCGAGGCGGGACAGGCGGCGTCGCATCAGGGCAAGGGGTGGGAGAAGTTCACCGACGCGGCGGTCGCGGCGATCGCGGCCGATCCGGCGCCGAAGGTCTTCATCCTGTGGGGCAGCCATGCGCAGAAGAAGGCGGCGAACGTGCCGGGGCTGGGGGCGGGGAGCCCGCACCTGATCCTGCGTGCGCCGCATCCGTCGCCGCTGTCGGCGCACAACGGCTTTTTCGGATCGCGGCCGTTCAGTCAGGCCAATGCCTTTCTGGAAGCCCATGGACGCGGCGCGATCAACTGGCGGCTTCCCGACGACCCCGGGCGCGCCGCGGGATGAGCATTTTGGCCGACCCGGCGACGCTCGCGGTCCTGATCATCGCAGTGGTTCTGGTCGGCATGGCAAAGGGCGGGCTTGCCGGGGTCGGCGCGCTTGCGACGCCGCTGGTCGCCCTCGTCCTCCCGCCTGCAACCGCGGCGGCGATCCTGCTGCCGATCCTGATCGTGCAGGACGTGATCAGCGTCTGGTCGTTTCGCCACACGTGGGACGGCTGGATCATCGGCTGGATGCTGCCCGGCGCGGCCGCCGGCATTGCGGCCGGCTGGTATTATGCCGAGCGGGTGAACGAGGGGCAGTTGATGATGGCGCTCGGCGCGATCACGCTGGCGTTCGGCGTCTATCGGCTGTGGGTCGAACGCGGCGGGCGGATCGTCGCGCCGTCGACGTCGCCCGGCTGGGTCGGCACGATCTTCGGCGGCATCATGGGGCTGACCAGCCAGATCGCGCATGCCGGCGGACCGCCGTTCCAGATGTGGGTCACGCCGCGCAAGCTGCCGCACCTGACTTTCATCGGGACCAGCGCGATCCTGTTCGCGATCGTCAACTGGATGAAGGTGCCCGCCTATCTCGCGCTCGGCGCCTTTCCGCACGAGGTGATCATCGCGGCGCTGCTGCTGATGCCGCTCGCGATCGTATCGACGCTGGTGACGGTGCGCTGGATGAAGCGGATGAACCCGGCGCGTTTCTATGTGCTCATCTATGTTTTGATGGTGCTGCTCGGCGCGAAGCTGCTCTGGGACGGGGTGTCGGCATGAGCGCGATCCGGATATTGGTCGACGCCGACGCCTGCCCGGTGAAGGACGAGGTCTATCGCGTCGCCTGGCGGCACGAGGTCGCGGTGACGATCGTCAGCAACAGCCGGCTGCGCGTCCCCGACCACCCGCTCATCGAGCGGGTCGTCGTCTCCGACGGCTTCGACGCCGCCGACGACTGGATCGCCGAAGCCGCCGACGCGCGGAGCATCGTGATCACCTCGGACATCCTGCTCGCCGACCGGGCGCTGAAGGCCGGTGCGACGGTGCTGGCGCCCACGGGCAAGCCGTTCACGCTCGCCTCGATCGGTCCCGCGATCGCGACGCGCGCGATCATGGCCGACCTGCGCGCCGGGGGCGACCAGATCGGCGGCCCGCCGGCCTTTTCAAAGGCCGATCGCTCGCAATTTTTGCAGGCGCTCGACACCGCGCTGGTCCGGCTGAAGCGTCAGGCGTAATTTCTTCCGTTTCTTTTCAGAGGCTTGTGAAATTGTTTCGCGCCAGTGACGGCGATCACCGCAGTGTGCCCGGCGTCGCGGCATAAGCGGGGCATCGGGAACGACCCGAGCCAGTTTCGAACCGACAACCCGCTTTGAAAGGAATGACGATGACCCGGAAGATGTTCCTCGCCCCCGTTCTCGCGCTGACCGTTCTTGCGTCGGCGACCCCCGCAATGGCGCAGTCGGCGCAGCCCTCGCAGGGCATGACGATCACCACCAACCCGGTGCAGATCCTGATCGGCCTGCTGCTGCCCGCGGTGCAGAAGGTGCGCGAGGCCGCGAACCGCTGATCCACATTTGCCGATTTCGGGCCGGTCCCTCCGGCCGGTCCGGATGACCCTCCCGCCGATGCGACCCCGGCGGGAGGGTCTTTGCGTCAATTGCCCGCGCGGCGGTGCATGACGAAGGCGAGCAGCAGGATCACCGAGCTGAAGCCGACCAGCGCGCCCGCGCCGGTCGAGATCATCTCGATCGATGCCGCCGGATCGTTCGAATTCCAGGCCCCGCTCTTCGTCTGCGCGACCATATACCAGGCACCGATGAGGATGATCGCATCGAGCAGGACCAGCCCGAGCAGCGCGCGCGTCGATTTCTTCATAGATTCCCCCCTCTGTTCAGAGCCTCGCCAGCCTATCACGATGGGGGGCTCGCGTCTCGAAGGCGCTGCTTGACCTCGCCCGCCGGCCGCCGCATCCTCGCGCCATGCCGGGACGCTACACCAGCTTCGCCGAATTCTGGCCCTTTTACCTGCGCGAACACAGCAAGGCGCGCACGCGGGCGCTGCATTATGTCGGCACCAGCCTGGTCGTGCTGATCGCCGTCGCGGCGGTGGCGAGCGGGCGCTGGGGCTGGTTCGCCGCGCTGCCGCTCGCGGGCTATTTCTTCGCGTGGGTCGCGCATTTCGGGGTCGAGAAGAACCGGCCGGCGACCTTCACCTATCCGCTGTGGAGCCTCGCCGCCGACTTCCGCATGTGGGCGCTGTGGCTCACCGGCCGGCTGGGCCGCGAACTCGACAAAGCAGGAGTCGCGCGCGGCGCGTCCTGAAAAAGGTTTTGGCCAAGGAGATATATCGATGACCGTCAATCGCGCATCCGCCCGTTACGAAGGCTTCGGCAAGGAAGGGCGGGGATCGATCACCACGAAGTCGGGCGTCCTCGACAAGCAGCCTTATGGTTTCGGCACCCGTTTCGAGGGCCAGCCGGGAACGAACCCCGAGGAGCTGATCGCGGCGGCGCATGCTGCCTGTTTCACCATGGCGCTGTCGTTCGGGCTCGCGCGCGCCGGCTATTCGGGCGACACGCTGGAGACGAGCGCGGCGGTGACGCTCGAGCAGCAGGACGGCGGTTTTGCGATCGTCAAATCGGCGCTGACGCTGACCGGCAAGGTGCCGGGGATCGGCGCCGACGAGTTCGCGAAGATCGCCGAGGAAGCCGAGAAGAATTGCCCGGTGTCGAAGCTGCTGAACTGCGAGATCACGCTCGAGCACAGCCTCGAAAGCTAGGCGGCGCGGCGCGGCGGCGGCGGCAGTTCGTCTTCCATGAAGGCGAAGGCGCCCTGCGCCGGCGGAAGCAGCGACCAGCTTTGCAGCACGCGGTGGCGGCGATGGCCGACATGGCTTTCGATCAGGACGAGCTCGCGCGGCGTCCACCGCCAGGCCATGGGGACCGGGTCGAAGGCACAGGCGCCATAGCCGAGCGTGATGTGCGGCCGCAGCCCCGACTTTCGATGCATCGGTTCGACGCCTTGCGCCGCCAGGAGCGCGACGATGCCGTCGTAGAGATGGCGGACGCCGCCGATGCTGCCGACCGTGGTGAGTTCGGCCCCCATCTCCCGGCTCATGATCCGCCCGAAGGGAATGGGACTCGCAGCGGGGAGCCCCGATGCAAACGCCGTCGTGACGCGCTGCCGCAGGAAAGACTGCGGCTCGGCTGTTTCGGCGATCGTGCAGAGCGTCAGGTGATAATTTTGCGGCTTCAGCCCCGCGAACAGGTCGCCCGCGACGGACGGCAACTGGCGCGCCAGCCAGCCCGCGCGGTCGGCGGCAACCTGAAAGCCCAGGAAATAGCGGAACATCGGGTCCATCGTCCTTCCTCCGAATCGGATCAATGTTCCTATTATGTTCTCATTTGCCGGAAGAGTCGAATCGCGAGGGGGCGGGGAGGGCGTGCCCTCCCTCGCTGCGGTCAGCCCTTTTTCGCCGCGCAATCGCCGTCGCGTTTTTCTTCCTTGCCGTTCGCGAGGAACCAGCGTGCATCGTCGACCATCTCCGGGTCGTTCATGTAGCAGACGTCGGTGGCGCCGGTCTTCGGATCGACGAGGACCATCCACTGATGCTCGCCGCATTTATGCTGCTGGCAGGCCCAAGAGGCAACCTTGCCGTCGATCAACTCGATCGGCGCTGCGGGGCCTGGCGTGTCGATGATCGCCTTGCGGATACGCGCATCCTTGACGGTGGTGGCAATGCCGGCCTTGACCAGCGGATGGTCGTCGAAGGCCACGCTGTCGACCTTGTCGAACGGATATTTGCCGACATAGGCGGCAAGGTCGGGGGCGCCTGCTGCGGGTGTTGCAGCGGGCGGGGCTGCCGCCGGCGCTGCGGTTTCGGGCGTCGGCGAGGCGGCGGGCTGTTCCTTCGCCTCGCCGGCCGGCGCCGCGGCCGCCTGCTTTTCCGGGCTGCTGCCGTCGCACGCCGTCAGCGTCAGGACGGCCGCGCCGATCAGGGCAGCGGCGGGCAGGCGGGAGGCGCGAAGGATCATGTCATATCTCCTGTGGGGTGGGCCGGGTGATGGTGAAACGGGGTCAATCCTCGGCATCGTCGCGGGCGCTGCCGACATGCTGGCGCACGACGCGCGCGATCGCCTTGCGCTGTTCGTTCGAGCGGAAGGCCGGGTCGAGCCGGTAAAGCCCGGTGATGAAGCCGAGATCCCAGTGGGTCAGGCTGGGCGGCGCGGCCTCGGCGCCGCCGGGGCCGAAGAGCGAGAGGATCGTCGGCATCGCCTGCGCGGCGCCGCGACCGTCATCGGTTCGCGCGAGCGTCCGCATCGCGGCATAGTCGGCGAGCTGGGTCAGCGTCATGTCGCGGAGCGCCGACGCCTCGACGAGCAGGAAGGCGCCGCCGAATTCGAACTGGATCGTCGTACCGATGCGCGTCGGCACGACCTGGTTCTGGACATAATAATCGACCGCGCCATCCTGGGTGCGGCCGACAGGGCGGCGGTCGGCGCCTTTCAGGCGGACGATCTGCCACGCCGCGACGGGGCCGTCGCCGTTCGCCAGCGCCGCTATCTCGGCTTTGGGGAGCGTGTCGAAGAAATCGGGGCGCGTCTTTTGCCAGTGCGCGATGGCACGGGCCCGGTCATCGACGACGAGGATGACGAGATTG
This sequence comes from Sphingopyxis macrogoltabida, assembly GCF_001314325.1. Taxonomy (NCBI): domain Bacteria; kingdom Pseudomonadati; phylum Pseudomonadota; class Alphaproteobacteria; order Sphingomonadales; family Sphingopyxidaceae; genus Sphingopyxis; species Sphingopyxis macrogoltabida. The sequence continues at coordinate 4,592,722 of NZ_CP009429.1, read as the reverse complement.
GGGCGGCAGTTCTCTCTCGCGGTGCGGATATCGGCCGCCTTGGCGACGGCGCGGATACGGCGCGCGACGATCGCGGCATCGCGCTCGGCGAGGCCGATGCTGGTCGGGCACAGCGGATCCTCGAACCGAGCGATCTGGTCCTTTTGCGAGGGCGTGGCGATGGCGTCGACGAAGGTCTCGCTGCGCCGGTCGGGGCCGCGCTGACCCGTCACGACCAGCTCGCGCTGATCGACGGGAGAAGGGGGCGGCACGACGGCGGGAGCGGGCCCGGCGGACAGCGCCATTGCCAACAGGATCGTCGTCGTCATCCGCCATCATCCCGACCGTTGCCGGCCGACGATAGGCCGGAAACAGCCGGGTTCCAATAGTTTGATGACGGCTGCCGACGGGCAGGCCGCGCGTTACCGCAGCGTTAGCGGCAGCGCACGCCGTCCTTTTCCTTGCTGGCGCTGCGGTCGATCGCCCGGCCCGCGACCGCGCCGCCGACCGCGCCGAGCACGGTGCCGAGGGTCTTCGAATCGCCCGGCGCAATGACATTACCGGCAATCCCGCCGACTACGCCGCCGACGATCAGCCCGGTCGACCCGTCGCTGCGGCGGCAATAATATTGGCCGTTGCGGCCGCGATAGATGCGGTCGTTGTCCGACAGGCGGCGTTCCTTGTAACGGCGGTCGCTGCGATAATAATCGTCGGCATAATAGCCGCCGCGCCGCGGATCGGGCCGGTCATAGTCGTAACGGCCATTCTGGTCGTAATAGCCGCGATCATAATAGCCATAGCCGCCGTCGTCATAGGCGCCATAGCCGCCGGTCGAGGCGCAGCCGCCGGCGAGCATCGTCGCGGCGATGAGGGGGGAAAGCATCAGTCGGTTCATCTGCTTCACTCCTGATGGGGGCCGGCGAGCGCCGGCGTGCCGGCCGGGTTTGGCGCGGCATGCGGGGAAGCTTATGCCGGATAGACCCGCGAGACCGCCTGCAGGTTCCCGCTTATCGCTTGATCTCCACCAAGGTTGAGCTTTCATAAGGTGCGGCGAACGATTCGCGAGACCGGAGAATGGCATGCCGCACGACACCCGACCCACCGCAGATTTTGCTGCCCCGCCCGCCGTCGACCTGCCGCGCTACCTTGCGCGTATCGGTTATGACGGGCCGTTGGCGCCGACGCTGGAGGTGCTTGCCGCATTGCAGGCGGCGCATATCGCCGCGATCCCGTTCGAGGCGATCGACGCGCTCACCGGCGCCGGCGTCGATATCGGCGCCGAGGCGGTCGATGCCAAACTGATCGCCGCGCGTCGCGGCGGCTATTGCTTCGAACAGAACGGGCTGTTCCTGCGCGTGCTGAGGGCGCTCGGCTTTGCTGCCGAAGGCCTGATCGCGCGCGTCCGCTGGATGCTGCCCGACGATGCGCCGCCGACGGCGCGGACGCATATGGCGGTGCGGGTGATGCTCGACGGACGGGCGTGGCTGGCCGATGTCGGATTCGGCGCCGCCGTACCGCCCGCGCCGCTTGCGTTCGATGTCGCCGCACCGCAGGAAACGCCGCACGAAACCTATCGCATCGCGCGGCGCGGCGCCGAATGGCGGCTTGCGGCGCTGATCGACGATGAATGGCGGACGCTCTATGCCATCGAGGACGCATCGCCCCCGGCGATCGATTATGAAGTGGGCAACTGGTACACCGCGACGCACCCCGATTCGCATTTCCGCCACCAGTTGATCGCCGCGCGCACGACCGCAGAGGCGCGTTACGGGTTGCGCGACAACCGGCTGTCGATCCGCTTTGCCGACGGGCGCAGCGAACGGCGCTATCTAGGTGCCGACGAGATCGAGGAGACGCTGGCGTCGATTTTCCTGCTGCCGGTGCGCCCGCACTGGCGCACGGCGATCGAGCGCGCCGCGACTGCGGAGATTGCGGTTCTGGCCTAGGCCGGTTGCGGGATCATTCTTCCGGCGGCGCGGTGCGTTCGAGATCGCGGGTCATCGCCTTGCCGATTTCGTGGCGCTGCTGCGGCGCATACCGTCCGGTGCTGATCGCATTATAGCCGCGCAGATAGGCGAGATCCCAATGGGTGAGGGTCGGCGGAACCTCGCTGCCCATCGGCGCGTCGAGAATGGTCAGGATCGTCGGTGCCTTCGACCCTTCGAGCCGTTCGGGATCGGCGCGGGTGAAGGCGCGCATCGCGGCATAATCGCCGACCTGCGTCGTCGTGAGCCCCGCGAGCGCACGATATTCGACCACGACAACCGATGCGACGATCATCGGCCGCGTCGTCGGGGCGATCCGCGACGGCGTATCGGTGGAGCTCAATATGCGATAGCCGCGCTGGTTGTTCATCGGCACCGACGTCCCGTTGCGATCGACGACATCCTCCAGATACCAGGCGACCGCAGGGCCGGGGCGGCTGGCGAGTTCGACCGGCCGGTTTTCGTCGCCCTTGAAATAGGCGGGATGCGCGCGGAGCAGCGCGCGGACCAATTCTTCCTTGTCCTGCGCGAAGATGATCAGCGCATTGGGGCGGCAGCCTGGGACGGCGACCCGCATCTTCGCCGACATGGCGACCCGGCGCATCCGCGCGGTCACCGCGGCATCCTGCGCTTCGCTCAGCCCGACCGCCGCCGGACACACCGCGTCGCGATCGAAGCGCGCGACCGGATCGATCCCCTGCGTGTCGGTGAGGTCGCGGACAAAGGCGCGGATCTGTCGCTCGCGCTGCTCGCGGTCGTTCTCGCCGATTACGACGATGTCGGATTTGCCGGTTGCCGGCGCGCTTTCCTGTGCTGTCGCTCCGGCAATGCAGGAAAGCGCGAGAATGAGGCTCGTCAGCGGACGCATCGTCGTTTCTTCCGTATGGCGGAAAGCGGTTACGGCAGTTTAGGCCACGGCGCGCGATACGCAAGCGACGGTGACGGTTCGTCACGGGTCGCCGCAGCCCTCTCCTTCGGCCCGAGCCGCCCAGCCGATCGCACCATCAAGCATTTCGAGATGCGCGGGGTCGGACCAGGCCTCGGCCCGGTGGCCGAGGGCCGAATAGAAGATGCGGGCGCGGCCTTCGCAGCGCCACCAGACGAGCGCATGGCCATCGCCCATGCGATATGCCGCGTCGAGCCGCAGGCTGTTTTCGTCGAGCCGGGCGAGGATGTGTGCGTCGGCGGCGGGCGGGGCGTCCCACGCATAATATTCGTCGGTCCAGCGCCAGCGCGGCGGCAGATGGCGCGTCGCGGGGTAGCTCCGGTCGGTCAGCACCAGATCGGCGGGCTGGAACTGGTCGGCGCCGCCCGGATGACCGGTGAAATTCCCGTTGCCGCGCAGCCGCACGAACCAGCCGGGGTGGCTGCCGTCGCCCGCGCTGTGAAGGCCGACGAAGCCGCCGCCCCTGGCGATCCACGCCTGAAAGGCGGCGCGCTGGCCGGGGGTATAAATGTCGCCGCTGGCATTGGCGAAGACGATGACGTCGAAGCGGGCGAGCTGTTCGGGGTTGAAGATCGCGGCATTTTCGGTGGCAAAGCTGCTCCAGCCGCGCGCACGGACCAGCGCTTCGATCGCGGGAACCGCCTCGGCGATGCTGTCGTGGCGATAGCCGTTGGTCTTGCTGACGATCAGCACGGCGGGGCGGGTCAGCGCGGGCAGTTCGGGCGGGACGCTGTCGAAAACCGGTGCGGGGCGCCGGGGGTCGGGGGCGGCCGCCGTACCCGACGATTGGGCGGCGAGCGTCAGCAGCAGCGCGGCGGCGAATGGGGCGGCGATCATGATCGTATCTCCCTGCTCTTGCCTCTTGCTAATGATACCGGTGTCTTTTGCAAGCGCCGCGCGACGGGGAGGTTCGAACCGGGCGGGGACAGGCTATTGCGCGTCCGGGCGCGGCTTCATGTGCCAGAGTGCGTTGACGATCACCCAGCGTTCGCCGAATTTTCCCACGTGGAAATAGTCGACGAACCATGGCGTTTCGGCGCGCACGGCGGCGGCGTCGCCGGTGACGTCGAGAATCCGGCACGAGCGGCTCCACGCTTCGCGCGGCGTCTTGAGCGCGCCGCGTTTCGTGAGATCGACGAGTTCCTCGCGGCTCATCCGCTGCAGCCCGAGGCGTTCGTCGGGGGTGTCGCCGATCACGCGGCGCTTGGCGAGATCGGGGTGCAGCGCGCGCTTCACCCGTTCGGGATCGCCCTCGAGCTGGCCGTCGACATAATCGAAACAGGTCGCCTCGATCGCCGCATGATCGGTGGCGGCGGCTGGAGCAACAGTTGCGGCGGCGAGGGCAAGGAGGGGTGACAGCATGGTGGCTCCGGTCGTTGGTCGGGACCGCAGGCTAGCGCCCTCGCGGCCGCTGTCACCCATGAAAGCGCAATCGAAGATCGACGCTGACGGTCAGCGCGCCGATTCGAGAATCGTTTCCATCGCGACGAAGGTCGAGGTGCTGGCGACATGCGGCAGGCTCGAGATTTTTTCGCCCAGCACGATGCGGTAACGGCGAATGTCGGCGGTGCGCACCTTGAGCAGATAGTCGAAGCTGCTCGCGATCATGTGGCATTCCTCGACCTCGGCGATCTGGCGGACCGCCGCGTTGAACTGGCGCAGCGCCTCCTCGCGCGTGTCGGACAGCTTGACCTCGGCAAAGGCGACATGGTCGAGCCCGACCTTCGCCGGGTCGATGATCGCGCGGAAGCCGATGATCAGCCCGCTTTCCTGCAGCCGCTTCACGCGCTGCTGGCACGGGGTTTTCGACAGGCCCACGCGTTGCGCAAGCTCGGTGAAGGTGATGCGGCCGTTTTGGCCGAGAATCGCGAGAATCTTGCGGTCGAACTCGTCCATATCGACTATAGAAGCTTCATTCTTCATGCAAATGGACTAAAGTTAATCATGAAATAGGTCAAATCATAATATCTAGGCCAAATATGAAGTCGGATCGACTAAACGATATACGCTATCATGCGCCATGACCCAGACCAACGATCGCGCCGCGCTGCGCACCCTCGCCCGCCGTCCCGAAGCCGATATCGTCGCCGAGCTGCGCGCGATGCTGGCGACATCGTCCGCCAGCGTCGCCGCGGTGACGCAGCGCGGGCTGACGATCATCCGCCGCGCCAAGGACGAGGGCGAGCGCGAGACGCTCGTCGCGCAGTTGATGAACCGCTATCGCCTGTCGACCGAAGAGGGCGTCGTGCTGATGTGCCTTGCCGAGGCGCTGCTCCGCGTGCCCGACAATGCGACCGCCAACGCGCTGATCCGCGACAAGATCGCCGGACGCCACTGGGCCGAGGGCGATGGTGAAGACAGCCCGCTGATCGTCGCGCTATCGGCGCGCGGCCTGTCGCTGGGGTCGGCGACGCTTATGCTGGGCGCGATGGGCAGCAAGGCGAACCCGCTGAGCCTGCTCAAGTCGATGATCCGCCGCTCGGGCGAGCCGGTGATCCGTCAGGCGGCGCTCGCCGCGATGAAGCTGCTCGGCCAGCAGTTCGTGATGGGCGAGACGATCGACGCCGCGGTCAAGCGCGCCGACAAGGAGAAATCGGAACTCGCAAGCTTCGACATGCTCGGCGAGGCGGCGCGCACCGCCGAGGATGCCGCGCGCTATTACGACAGCTATGCGGGTGCGATCGCGCGGATCGGCAAGGCGGCGAAGCCCGGCGACCCGCACGCCAACCACGGCATCTCGATCAAGCTGTCGGCGCTTCACCCGCGGTACGAATATCTGCAGCCGGCGCGCGTCCAGGGCGAGCTGATCCCGCGGGTCATCGAACTCGCGCAGGCGGCGCGCGCGGTGAACATCCCGCTGATGATCGACGCCGAGGAAAGCGACCGGCTCGAACCGCATATGGACGTGTTCGCGGCGCTGCTCGATGCCGGAATCGCCGACGGCTGGACCGGGCTCGGCATCGTCATCCAGGCCTATCAGAAGCGCGCGCCGGCGGTGATCGAGTGGCTCGCGGCGAAAGCGCGCGGGCGCGGGGTCAAGCTGTCGATGCGCCTCGTCAAGGGCGCCTATTGGGATACCGAGATCAAACGCGCACAGACGCTGGGGCTCGGCGATTTCCCGGTCTTCACCGAAAAGCTTCACACCGACCTCAATTACCTTCGCTGCGCGCAGCTGCTGCGCGACTGTCAGGATTGCATCTATCCGGCCTTTGCCAGCCACAATGCGATGACGCTGGCGTTCGTCTCCGAACTGTTCGCGGGCGCCGATTACGAGCTGCAGCGGCTGCACGGCATGGGTGAGGGCGCGCATGATGCGCTCGTCGCACTGTTCCCGCCGCCGCGCCCGGTGCGCGTCTATGCGCCGGTGGGCACGCACCGCGACCTGCTCGCTTATCTTGTCCGCCGCCTGCTCGAAAATGGCGCGAACTCGAGCTTCGTGCACCAGTTCTCCGATCCCGACGTCACCGCCGAACAGCTTGCGGTCGACCCGCGCAGCGTCGCGAGCAAGCCGGCATCGAAGATCGCGACCGGGCTCCAGCTGTTCGATCCGCTGCGCCGCAATTCGCGCGGTTACGACCTTGGCGAACCCGGCGTGCCCGAGGCGCTGACGGCCGCGATCGCCAAGGCGCGGCGCAGCGACGCCGTCGCAGCGCCGATCGTCGGTGGCAGCCCGCGCAGCGGCAAGGCCGAACCCGTGCGCAACCCCGCGACCGGCGCCGTCGTCGGACAGGTGATCGAGGCCGACACCGCGGCGGTCGCCGACGCGGTGGCTCTCGCTCGCGCGGCGCAGGACGACTGGAGCCTCGCCGGCGGCGCCTTCCGCGCCGAACGGCTCGAACGCGCCGCCGACCTGCTCGAAGCGCGCGACGCGCAGTTCCTCGGTCTCGCGATCGACGAGGCGGGCAAGACGCTCGTCGATGCGATCGCCGAGGTGCGCGAGGCGATCGACTTCCTGCGCTATTATGCGGGTCAGGCGCGCGCCGACTTCACTTACCCCGTCGCGCTGCCCGGGCCGACCGGCGAGCGCAACGAGCTGATCCTCGAAGGCAAGGGCATCTTCACCTGCATCAGCCCGTGGAACTTCCCGCTCGCGATCTTCCTGGGGCAGGTGTCGGCGGCGCTTGCGGCGGGGAACGCCGTGCTGGCCAAGCCGGCCGAGCAGACGCCGCTGATCGCCCATGCGGCGGTCGAATTGCTGCTCGAAGCCGGTATTCCCGGCGATGTCCTCGCATTTCTGCCCGGCCGCGGCGAGACCGTCGGGGTCGCGCTGACCGGCCACGCCGACATCATCGGGGTCGCCTTCACCGGTTCGACCGAGGTTGCGCGCGCGATCAATCGCGGGCTGGCGATGCGCGACGGGCCGATCGCGACGCTGATCGCCGAAACCGGCGGCGCCAATGCGATGATCGTCGATTCGACCGCGCTGCCCGAACAGGTCGCGCGCGACGCCGTCGCCAGCGCCTTCCAGTCGGCGGGGCAGCGCTGCTCGGCGCTGCGCCTGCTGTGCGTGCAGGAGGATGTCGCCGAGGGAATGATCGAAATGGTCGCGGGCGCGATGGCCGAGCTCAATGTCGGCGATCCGGCGCTGCTCGCGACCGACGTCGGCCCGATCATCGACGACGAGGCGCAGGCCAATATTGCCGCCTATGTCGCCGAAGCGCGCGCGGCGGGGCGCGTCATCGCCGAGGCGGGGCGCACGAACCTGCCCGCCGACGGCCATTTCGTGCCGCCGGTGCTGATCCGGCTCGACCATGTCACCGACCTGAAGCGCGAGATTTTCGGGCCGGTGCTGCACGTCGCGACGTGGAAGGGCGGCGAGCTCGACCAGCTGATCGATGCGATCAACGCCTCGGGCTATGGCCTGACCTTGGGCGTTCACACGCGCATCGACGGGGTGGCGGCGCATGTCGCGGCGCGTGCGCAGGTCGGCAACGTCTATGTCAACCGCAACCAGATCGGCGCCATCGTCGGATCGCAGCCCTTCGGCGGGCGCGGCCTGTCGGGGACGGGGCCGAAGGCGGGCGGGCCGCATTATCTGCACCGCTTTGCCGAGGAAAAGACGATCAGCACCGATGTCACCGCCGCGGGCGGCAATGCGGCGCTGATGGCGGGATAGCAGCAATCCGCCGGTTGTCCGGTGGGATCAGGTGACCACGAGGCCCGATACAGAGTGGACGGCTGTCCCGGGCAATACGTCCGAAAGCGTCCCGCGGCTTTGCGCCGCGGCGACCCTTTGTTATGGTTCCCCCCGCAGCAGCAGGGCCAGTATATCTGCTTCTCGTTCGCGGGCCAACGGCCAATTACGCTCCCGGCACTCCCAAGAGCTGCGCCTGTGCCTTCAGCCGCCCCGCCGCCGCGGGGTTGGCGGCGATGCCGTCCTTCAGGGCCTGCGCCGCCTTCGCGGTTTCGCCGAGCGTCATCCGGCTGCGCATCAGCATGATCCAGCGGTCGACGTCGGCGGGATTGGCCTTCAGCTTGGCTTCGAGCCCGCTCACCATGCCCTCGATCATCTGGTCCTGCTGACCCTTGGGAAGCTGCGATGCGGCTTCCATGTCGGCGCGGCTCGGGCCGGGGATGGCGCGGGCGGCGACCGGCATTTCGTCGGCGGTCAGCGGCCGCGCCTGCGTATTGGTGAGCCGCGTGGCGACGTCGATCTTGTGGATCGCGCCGACCTGTTCGATCGTGCGGCGCAGGTCGGCCTCCCACGGCGCGCCCTGCGGCGTGTCGGCGAGCAGCGCGAACCAGTCGTCGATCGCCCCCTTGTGATCGCCGCCGATATCCTTCTTCACCGCCATGAAATAGCGCGCGCGCGGATCCTTGGCGTCGAGTGCGATCGCTTTTTCGAACGCCGTCAGCGCCTGCGGCGGCATGGGGTCGCGGTCGCTCGCCATCACGCGCGCCTCGCCGAGCGCCGACCACAGCCCTGCCGATTCGGGCGAAATCCCGACCGCTTTCTCATAAGCGGCGGCCGCCCCCGCAAAATCGGAAAGGTCGAATCGCGCCGCGCCGAGCGCGGTCCAGGCCTCGGCGCTGTTCGGTTCGCGCTGCGTCCGCGCCTCGAGCGCGGCGAGCTGGTCGGACGGCGCGGCGGCGGCTTCGGCGGCCGCACCGGGCGCCGCCGGCGCGGAATCGCGCCACGCTGCATAGCCGATCGCTCCCGCCAGCAGGACGAAGGCGGCGACCAGGATCGCCCGGTTGGTGCGCGTGATGCCGCCGGTCATCTTGTTGCTCTCGCTCATTTTTGCCCCTCTTGTGCGCCGCCGAAAAAATATCGTCTGTGCGCGCCGTCATATTGCCTTTGCTTCGCGATGGTGTAGCCTTGATCGGGCAAGGTCGGTCAACGACTAAATCGTTAACGGGGTCGCACCGGCTTTCCAGTCATCAGGGGAGGGGTGCATGGCAGTATCTGATCACGTCGATTTTCCGACGTTCATGGAGGGTGTGAAAAAGCGCAACCCGGGGCAGCCCGAGTTTGCGCAGGCGGTGCAGGAAGTCGCCGAGGACATCTTCGATTTCATCAAGGACAAGGAAGAATATCACGCGCAGCAGATATTGCGGCGCATCGCCGAGCCCGACCGGGTCGTGTCCTTCCGCGTCTGCTGGGAAGACGATAACGGCAATATCCGCGTCCAGCGCGGCTGGCGCGTCCAGAACAACAATGCCATCGGCCCGTACAAGGGCGGCATCCGTTTCCATCCGTCGGTCACCGAAAGCGTGCTCAAGTTCCTCGCCTTCGAACAGACGTTCAAAAATGCGCTGACCGGGCTGCCGATGGGCGGCGGCAAGGGCGGGTCGAACTTCAACCCCAAGGGCAAGAGCGTGCGCGAGATCATGCGCTTTTGCCAGAGCTTCATGACCGAACTCTATCGCCACATCGGCGCCGACATCGACGTGCCGGCGGGCGACATCGGGGTCGGCGGGCGCGAAATTGGCTTCATGTTCGGCCAGTACAAGCGGATCACCAACGAATTCACCGGGGTGCTCACCGGCAAGGGGCTCGAATGGGGCGGCTCGCTGATCCGTACCGAGGCGACGGGCTATGGCGCGGTCTATTTCCTCGCCAACATGCTGGCGGCGAAGGGGCAGGATCTAGTCGGCAAGACCGCCGTCATCTCGGGCTCGGGCAATGTCGCGACGCACGCGGCCGAAAAGATCGTCCAATTGGGCGGCAAGGTGCTGACCCTGTCCGATTCGGGCGGTTTCATCCACGATCCCGACGGCATTACGCAGGAAAAGATCGACTGGGTGAAGACGCACAAGACGCACCGCCGCGGCCGGATCGAGGAATATTGCGACGAGTTCAAAGGCGCGAGCTTCACCGCGGGCAAGACGCCGTGGGGGGTGAAGTGCGACGTCGCGCTGCCGTGTGCGACGCAGAACGAGTTGCTCGGCGAGGATGCGAAGACGCTGGTCGCGAACGGTTGTATCGCGGTGAGCGAGGGCGCCAACATGCCGACCAACCTCGACGGGGTGCATGTCTTCAAGGATGCGAAGATCATGTTCGCGCCGGGCAAGGCGGCGAACGCCGGCGGCGTTGCGGTTTCGGGGCTGGAAATGAGCCAGAACAGCGGCCGCCGTAGCTGGAGCGAGGCCGAGCTGCAGCAGATGCTCAAGGACATCATGGACGGCATCCACACGCGCTGCCTGACTTATGGCGATCAGGGGGGCGGCTATGTCGACTATGTGAAGGGTGCCAATATCGCGGGATTCAAGAAGGTTGCCGACGCGATGCTGGCATTTGGGGTGGTTTAGGATATTGACGCGGCGGGCCGAGGCGCAATAGCGCCCGGCCGGGGGAAAAGGGGACTGCGATGACGACGAACGCGGGTTCAGGGCGCGGCGATCGGTCTTGGACGGCATTTGCCGCCCTTGCGTCGATGCTGTTCGCGCTGGCGCTCGCCGCCATCGTCGCCGCGCCGCCCGCGCGTTCGCAGGGCGAAAGCGGCGCCCGCTATACCGGCGTTGCCTCTTGCGCCGGATCGACCTGCCACGGCCGGATGGAGGGCGACGGGACCGTCGTCCGCCAGGACGAGCTGATGAAATGGCAGGAGCCCTCGACCCCCGGCGGCGCGCACAGCCGCGCCTGGGCGGTGCTCAGCAACAGCCGCAGCCGGTTTATCGCGCAAAATCTCGGCATCGGCGACGCAGCGACGGCGCCGATGTGCCTCGGCTGCCACAGCACCAAGGGCGCGATCGACGCGGCGGGCGGCGCGATGCGCGGCACGGTGCCGATCGAGGACGGGGTCGGTTGTGAATCGTGCCACGGTCCTGCGGGCGGCTGGATCGCGAGCCATTATGCCGGGGTCGGCACCAACGCCGATCCCGACGCCGAAATGCGCCAGAAGCACCTCGCCAACCTGTCGGCCGGGCTGAAAAAGCTCGAAGACCCGGTGGTCCGCGCGGGGGTCTGCGTCGATTGCCATTTCGGTTCGGCCGGCGAGGGCCAGTTCGTTACCCATCGCATCATGGCGGCCGGGCATCCCAGGATCAGCTTCGAACTCGACCTCTTCTCGTCGCTGCAGGCGCATCATCAGGAGGATGCCGATTACGGCTGGCGCAAGTTCGGCGCCCCGGCGGGGCGGACCGACCATGTCCAGATGTGGGCGGTCGGACAGGCGACCGCGATCGAACGCAGCCTGTCGCTGTTCCAGTCGCGGCGCGGGACCGAGGGCATGTTCCCCGAATTCTATTTCCTCGACTGCCACAGCTGCCATCGCCGCATCTTCGATCAGGCGAAGCCGGTGAAGACCAGCCTCAGCAACCCTGGGCGCAATCTGCCCGAAGGCATGCCGCCCTATAATGACGAGAATCTGATCATGCTCGCCGCCGCCGCGCGGCTCGCCTCGCCCGCGCTCGCCGACCAGCTCGCGGCGCGTACTGCCGCCTTCCACAAGGCGATGGCGACCGACCGGGCAAGCGCGGTCAAGGCGGCGGCGGAGCTGTCGCAGACGGTCGCGGCGCTCAAGAGCGCCTTTGCGTCGCGCGGCTTTTCGGGCACCGACGCCTTTGCGATGGTCGATGCGATCTCGGCGAAGGCGATCAACGACCGCTTCACCGATTATTCGGGATCGCAGCAGGCCGTGATGGGGGTCGACACGTTGCTCAACGCGATGGTGTCGTCGGGACGGGTCACCGTCGGCGCGGCGGCCGGCATCCGCGGCGACATCGATCGTGCCTATACCGCGGTCAAGGACCCCAACGCCTATAAACCCGCCGACTTCCAGACCGCGCTCGGCAGCGCGGTGCGTTCGATCAGGGCTTTGCGCTAACGATATGAAAACCCGATCCTCCCTGTTCCGTTCGGCGACCTTCGCGGCCATCGGCGCGCTGCTCCTGACCTCGTGCGGCGGTGGCGGTGGCGGCGGCACGCCGACGCCCACCCCGACGCCGACCCCCACGCCGACTCCGACCCCGCCGCCGGGCGGCCTCTATACCCCGCCCGCCGCGCAATCGCTCAGCGTCACCGAGGTGCAGCAGATTCTGGCCAATGCGGTCGCCGAGGCGCAGGCGCGCGGCCTGCCGTCGGTGATCGCGGTGACCGACCGCGTCGGCAACGTCCTCGCGGTGTTCCGGATGAACGGCGCACGCGCCACAGCGACGACCTCTGCAGCGCCGAACGGCGCCAATATCGACGCGCAAAATGTGCCCTTTCCCGCCGCTGCCGGGGCGATCGCCAAGGCGGTGACGGGCGCTTACCTCTCGAGCGGCGGCAACGCCTTTTCGACCCGCACCGCGAGCCAGATCGTCCAGGAGCATTTTCCGCCCGCACCGACCACCGTCGGTCTGGAGAGCGGGCCCTTGTTCGGGGTGCAGTTCAGCCAGCTACCGTGCAGCGACCTGTCGTCGCGCTTCGGCGCCGCGGGTTCGGCGGCGCTGATCGGGCCGAAGCGCTCGCCGCTCGGGCTTGCCGCCGATCCGGGCGGACTGCCGCTCTACAAGAACGGCGTGCTCGTCGGCGGCATCGGGGTGATGGGCGATGGCGACTACGGCATCGACACCGACACGCTCGATATCGACGCCGACCCCGAGGAGTTTATCGCGCTCGCGGGGACGCGCGGCTTCGAGGCGCCGGCGAGCATCACCGCCGACAAGATCACCGTCGACGGGACCAGCCTGCGCTTCTCCGACGCGACCTTCGCCGGGGTGATGAGCAGCGGCGGGACCAGTTTCGCCAGCGTCAACGGCAGTGCGGGCAGCCTGATCGCGGTCACCGGCTATGCCAATGCCGCGGTGATTGCGGGAACCGCTTATGGCAGCGAGGCGTCGGGCATCCGCGCCGCGACCAGCGCCGAATTCTCGAACCGCGACGCCTTTGTCCTCACCAACGGCAGCGGCACCAACCGCTATCCGATCCGTGCCGGCACCGACGGCGCGTCGAACAGCGCGCCGCTCACCGCCGCCGAGACGCGCGCGGTCCTCGAGGAAGCCTTTGCGGTGATGAGCCGCGCGCGCGCGCAGATCCGCCGCCCGCTCGACAGCCGCGCGCAGGTGACAATCAGTGTCGTCGATACGCACGGGTCGGTGCTCGGGATCGTCCGCTCGCCCGATGCGCCGATCTTCGGCACCGACGTCAGCCTGCAGAAGGCGCGCACCGCCGCCTTCTTCTCGGGCGCGCAGGCGGGCGCCGAACTCAGCGCCAACACCAGCGCCGATGTCCGCCAGTTCGTGCCCGCGACGCGGACTTTCCTGAGTGATTCGACCGCGCTCACCGGCAAGATCGCCTTCGCCGACCGCTCGGGCGGCAATCTGTCGCGGCCCTATTTCCCCGACGGCGAAGTGGGACGGCCGCACGGCCCGCTGTCGCGACCGATCCAGCAGTTCAATCCCTTCTCGACCGGGCTGCAATCGGCGCTGATCATCGGCAATCTCGGCGCGCATCTGGGTTTCGTCGGCGGCAGCAGTGCGACCGACACGCCGCAGCGTTGCACGACGCTGCCCGACGTCGCGGCGGGACAGAACCGGCTCCAGAACGGCATCCAGATCTTTCCCGGCTCGGTCCCCATCTATCGCGGCGACCGCCTTGTCGGGGCGATCGGGGTGTCGGGCGACGGCATCGACCAGGACGACATGATCAGCTTTTTGGGCACACATAACGGTGGCGCACGCGTCGGCGGCATCGGCAACGCGCCCAAGGCGATCCGCGCCGATACGATCGTCGTGAACGTCGGCGCCGGGGTGCGGCTGCGCTATATCAGTTGCCCCTTCGCGCCCTTCCTCGACACGGCGCAGCAAAATGTCTGCGACGGGCTATAGGCGATGATGGCGGGGGGCAGCCTTTGGCCGATCATCGCGAGCCTCGCGGCGCAGGGCGCGCCGGAGGCCGCAGCCGAACCCGTGCCGCCGCCGCCCGCGGCCGAGGAGCCGGCGCTCGACGAACTGACTCCGCCGCCGCCGCCGGTCGACTGGAAAGAGATGATGGACGACGACCTCGTCACCCAGATCATCGAGGGCCGCCGCCGCCCGGGCTACACGCCCGACCTGCCCGACCAGTTGACGCAGGACAATGTCGGGGCGCTCCGCCCGCCGCCGCCCGAAGCCTTTCCGGGAATCGAGGACCAGTTGCCCGTTCCCGACCGCTGGCGGCTGATCGAGACGCTGGGGGTGGTCAAGGAACGCTGGTTCGATCCCTATCACCAGAATGTGCTGAAGGGCGACCGCGCGATCGACCGCAGCAAGGTGCCGTGGCTGCCGATCAAGGGCGATGACTGGTTCTTCGTCGCCAACCTCGTCTCCGATTCGGTGTTCGAACCGCGCACCTTCCCGATCCCGAACGGCGTCCAGACCACCGAGCGGCCGGGCAGCCTCGACGTGTTCGGCAAGAACCGCAGCTTCGTCGCCGCGCAGACCTTCATCGCGGGCTTTGCGCTGATCAAGGGCTCGACCGCGTTCAAGCCGCCCGACGTCGAATATCGCCTGACGCTCGCCTATCAGGCCAATTATGTCGACGTGCCCGAACGGCGCGTGCTCGACGTGCGCCCGTCGAAGGCCAGCCATCGCTTCGACCATTTCATCGGGGTGCAGGAAGCCTTCATCGACAAGCATCTCGGCAACACATCGGACCGCTACGATTTCTATTCGATCCGGCTCGGCATCCAGCCGTTCCAGAGCGATTTCCGCGGCTTTCTGTTCAACGACAGCCAGCTTGGCATCCGCCTGTTCGGCAACCGCGACAACAACCGCTTCCAATATAATCTCGCGGCCTTCTGGCGGCTGGAGAAGGATACGAACAGCGGCCTCAACGACATCACCCAGACGCCGCGCAGCGATTTCATCTTCACCGGCAATCTCTATCGCCAGGATTTCCCGTTCGTCGGGCTGACCAGCCAGGTCAGCGTGACCTATAATATGAACCGCGAAAAGAACGACATCCAGATCGACCACAACGGTTTCCCCGTGCGCCCCGCGCTGCTCGGCGACCTGCGCGGGCGCGAATATGATGTCGTCTATCTCGGCTACAGCGCTGACGGGCGGATCGGGCGGATCAACCTGACCGCAAGTCTTTACGCCGCGCTCGGCGAGGACCGGAACAGCTTCTTCACCAGCAAGCCCGCCGAGATTCGCGCCGGTTTCGCTGCGGCTGAACTCAGCTACGACCATGACTGGATGCGTTTCCGCCTGTCGGGGCTCTACGCGACCGGCGACGGCGATCCCTATAACAACACCGAGGGCGGCTTTGACGCCATCTTTGAAAACCCGATCTTCGGCGGCGCCGACACCAGCTACTGGATCCGCCAGACGATCCCGTTCGCGGGCGGCGGACGCGTCATCTCGATCAGCGGGCGCAATGGCATCTTGAACTCGCTGCGTTCGTCGAAGGAAGAGGGCCAGTCGAACTTCAACAATCCGGGGACGATCTTTCTCGGCGCCGGGGCCGATTTCGACCTGACGCCGGAGTTTCGCCTCAGCACCAACCTCAACCATTTGTGGTTCGAGAATACCTCGTCGCTCCAGGTGCTGCGCAGCGAGGGATCGATCCCGAAGGATATCGGCTGGGACCTGTCGGTCGCGACGATCTGGCGCCCGAAAGCGACGCAGAATATCGTCGGGCGCTTGAGCGCTGCGGTGCTGCTGCCCGGCAAGGGGTTCAAGGATCTGTTCGACAACAAGCAGCGCGACGACGCCTATCTGTCGATCCTCGCCAATGTGATCGTGAGTTTCTAGATGGTGGCGCGCAAACTCTTCGCCTTTCTGGCCTTCGCGTTGATGACGCTGGCCTTTGGCGCCAGCATCGTGCGCGCGTCCGAAGAGGAAAAGCCGCTCAAGATCGAATATCGCTTCACCCCGCCGGCGCCGCGCGAGCAGACCGAGGCCGATGTCGCGGCAAAATCGGAGGGCTGCTATAGCTGCCACACGCGCACCGACCAGCCGTCGATGCACACGACGCCCGCGGTGCGGCTCGGCTGCACCGACTGCCATGGCGGCGACGCGACGACGCCCGCCGCCTTCGGCAAGCCCGAACTTGGCTACAAGAACCCCTATAATCTCGCGGCGATGAAGCTCGCGCATCCGCAGCCGACGCTGCCCGGCGCCTGGCACGACAGTTCGGCGAACCCCGAGCGGAGCTATACGTTGCTCAACAAGGAATCGCCCGAATTCATCCGCTTTGTGAACCCCAGCGACTATCGCGTCGCGCGCGAGGCGTGCGGGGCGTGCCACCTCGAGGTGATCGAGGCGACCGAGCGGTCGATGATGTCGACCGGTGCGATGCTGTGGGGCGGGGCGGCGTATAACAACGGCATCGTCCCCTATAAGAATTATATTTTCGGCGAGGCCTATACCCGCACAGGCGAATCGGCCTGCATCCTGTCGCCGTCGTCGCGGCTGACCGCCGAGGAATATAAAGAGGCGTGCAAACCGAGCTTCCCGTCCGACAAGATCTTGACCGAGGATGAGAAGAAGCGCGGCGCGCTCGCGAAAATGTATCCGCTGCCGCGCTGGAGCGTGATCCCGCCGGGCGACGTCTTCCGTGTCTTCGAGCGCGGCGGGCGCAACATCAACACGCAATTCCCCGAGATCGGCCTGCCCAACCCGACGGGCAGCATCCAGCGGCTCGAGGAACCGGGACGCCCCGACCTCAAACAGTCGAACCGCGGTCCCGGCACCGGCCTGCGCGTCTCGATCCCGGTGCTCAACATCCACAAGACGCGTCTCAACGACCCGCTCATGTGGTTCATGGGGACGAACGACCAGCCGGGCGATTATCGCCATTCGGGCTGTTCGGGCTGCCACGTCATCTACGCCAACGACCGCGAGCCGCGGCACAGCCTGACCTATGCCAAGTTCGGCCGCGATGGCGAGACGGCGACGGTCGACCCGACGATTGCGGAAAAGAAGCGGAAAGCCGGCGACGGGCATGGCGGCGACGCGCATGGCGCCGATGACGGTCATCAGGCCGGGGGCGGTCATGGTTCGCTGATCGATCCCGCCGATCCCGAGGTGCCGGCACGCCCCGGCTCGCCCGCACGGGGCGAATCGGGGCACCCGATCAGCCATGCGTTCACCCGTGCGATCCCGACCTCGCAGTGCATGAGCTGCCACATGCACCAGCCGAACATCTTCCTGAACTCCTACCTCGGCTACACGATGTGGGATTATGAATCGGACGCGCCGCAGATGTGGCCGGGGCCCGACAACACCGCGCCGCGCCCGCCGGGGATGAGCGACGAGGAATATCAGAAGAAATACAAGCAGCAGCGCTATCCGACCGCCGCCGAGGTCCACAAGGTACTCGAACGCAATCCCGAAGCCGCCGCGGCGCGCGGCCTCTGGGCCGATGTCGAGTTCCTGCGCGACGTCTATGACGTCAACGACACGAACAAGGATACGCAGTTCGCCGACTATCACGGCCACGGCTGGAACTTCCGCGGCATCTTCAAGCGCGACCGCAACGGCAATCTGCTGACCGCCGACGGCAATATGGCGACCTATGGCACCGACACCGCGAATATCATCGATCCCAAGGATCCCGAGAAATGGCGCAAGAGTTGCAGTCATTACAGCGACCCGAAGCAGCGCGACCTCTGCCTGATGAGCGCCGATCCGGGCAAGCCGGGGGTCGAGGGCAAGTTCGTGCCGCCCGGCATCAACCCCGGCAAGGCGGTCCATATGATGGACATCCACGCCGAAAAGGGCATGCAATGCGCCGACTGCCACTTCGCGCAGGACAGTCATGGCAACGGCTATATCCAGGGCGAAGTCGCGAACGCGGTCGAGATCAGCTGCAAGGATTGCCACGGCACCGCCGACGCGCTGCCCAACCTCCTGACCTCGAACGTCGCGGCGCGGCCGCAGGGCACCAACCTCGCGCTGCTGCGCAACCCCGACGGACGGCGGCGCTTCGAATTCCAGTATGACGACAATGCCGAGGTGATCGGGCTGATCCAGCGTTCGATCGTCGATCCCAAGCTCGAATGGCAGGTCAGTCTCGTCAAGCAGGCGGTGACGCCGGGGCCGCATTTCAACGCCAAGGCGGCGCGTGCCAAGCTGATGGCGCGTTCGGGCGCCGACGACGGGACATTCGCGTGGGGGCCCGGGGTGGCGAAGGAGGATCGCGCGCACGGCGACGACAAGATGACCTGCTTCACCTGTCACCTGTCGTGGACCACCAGTTGCGGCGGCTGCCATTTGCCGATCGAGGCGAACTGGAAAACCAAGATGCACCATTTCGAGGGCGAGGAGACGCGCAACTTCGCGACATATAATCCGCAGGTGGCGCGCGACGAGATGTTCCAGCTCGGCCGGCACCAGCTCACCAAGCCCGGCGAACCCGGCCCCGACGGCGAGGTGCGCGGGATCATCACCCCGGTGCGATCGACCTCGGCGCTTGTCCTCTCCTCGACCAACATCAACCGCGAGCGTATCTATGTGCAGCAGCCGCCGATCAGCTCGGCGGGCTATTCGAGCCAGGCGTTCGCGCCGCACTTCCCGCACACGGTGCGCCGGTCGGAAACCAAACAGTGCACCGACTGCCATCTGTCGGCGGCCGACGACAATAATGCGATCATGGCACAGCTCAATCTGCTCGGCACCAATTTCGTCAACTTCGTCGGGCTCAACGTCTGGTCGGGGCTCGAAGGCGGCTTCCAGGCGACGCGCGTCACCGAATGGGACGAGCCGCAGGCGGTGATCGGCAGCTATCTCCAGAAATATGCCTATCCCGATTACTGGAAACTCCACGTCGAACAGAATGGCCGCGAGCTCAAGAACTGGGTGCGTGGCAAGACCTTCGACAAAAAGGGCTCGGGCGAAACCCATGCGCTCGAGGAGTTCGCCAATATCGTCCAGGGCACCAGCGGCCGGGTGAACTGCCTGCAGCAGCGCGGCGAATATATGTTCGTCGCGGAAGGCAAGGGCGGTTTCCGCGTCTATGACGTCGCTTCGATCGGCAACAAGGGTTTCTCCGAACGCATCGTCCGCGCGCCCTTCTCGCCGCTCGGCCACGACACGCATGTGAAGACGAAGAACGCGACCTGCATGGCGCTCGCGACGACGCAGCCGATCAGCGTGTCGCGCAACGAGAATATCGTGAAGAATTTCCCCGAGAACCACGAGCAGAAGATGCACGACATCTATCGCTATGCGGTGATCACGGACAGCGTCGAAGGGCTGGTGCTCGTCGACATCGACACGCTCGCCGACGGCGAATTCCGCAACAACAAGTTCACCCGTGCGCTGACGTGGAACGACGGCAATGTGCTGGCGGGGGCGCGGCATGTGACGCTCGCGGGCAGCTTCGCCTATGTCACCACCGACGCGGGGCTCGTCGTGCTCGACCTCACCACCCCGCTCCAGCCGAAGGTGACGGCGCAACTGCCGCTGACCGACGCGCGCGCGAGCGCGGTGCAGTTCCGCTATCTCTGGGTCACCGATGCCGAGGGGGTGAAGCTGTTCGACGTCACCAATCTCGCGCAGCCGGTCGCGGTGCCGTCGGGCACGGTGCGGCTTGCCAATGCGCGGAAAATCTATGTCGCGCGCACCTATATGTATGTCGCGGCGAAGGCGGACGGCCTCGTCATCGTCGACGTGACGCGGCCGGCGGCGCCGATCGTCTGGCCGGGGCTCAATTTCGGGGGGGCGCTGAACGATGCCGAGGACGTGATCGTCGGATCGACCAACGCCTCGCTCTTCGCCTATGTCGCCGACGGCCGGAACGGCATCAAGGTGCTCCAGCTGACCAGCCCCGACAATCCGGGCCTCTATGGCTTCTCGCCGAAACCGACCCCCGAACTGATCGCCTGGGCGAAAACGCCGTCGCCGGCGCTCGCGCTGTCGAAGGGCCTCGACCGCGACCGCGCGGTCGACGAGACGGGCGGGCAGATGGCGGTGTTCGGCCGCGTCGGATCGCGGCCCTTCACGCGCGGCGAGATGGAGAAGCTGTTCCTGAACAGCAAGGGGATCGTCTACAAGGTCCGCGACGAAGTCGATCAGAGCGGCTGGCGGCCGCCGCTGCTCTACGCGAATTGATCTTCCCTATCCCGTTCGCATCGAGCGAAGTCGAGATGCCCATCGGTCGCGCGATGGCGATGGATGTCTCGACTTCGCTCGACACGAACGGATTTTGAGGCCAGCCTAAAGCCGTTCGGCCTGCACCACATTGTCCGACGCGCGCAGCGCCGACAGGATCCGCATCACATGGTGGACGTCGCGCACCTCGACGACGACGTCGTAGGTGTGGAAACCGCCCTCGCGGTTCGACAGGCGCAAATTGGTGATATTCGCCATATTGGCGGCGAGGATGCCCGACATTTCGGCGAGGGTGCCGGGTTCGTTGAGGATGACGACGCACAGCCGCGCATTGCCGCCCTCGCTATCCTCCTGCCACCTGAGGTCGATCCAGTCGGCATCGACCCCGTCGGCAAGGCTGGGGCAGTCGATGACATGGACCTCGATCCCTTCGCCCGGCCGCGCGAGCCCGACGATGCGGTCGCCGGGGACGGGGTGGCAGCAATCGGCAAGCTGGTAGGCGACGCCCGGTGTGAGCCCGGCGATCGATACCGCGGCCCCCTGCGCGAGCTTGCCGGGCTTGGTCTTCATCTCGGCGGTAATGCCGGGGACGAGCGCCTCGAGCACCGCATTGTCGGTCAGGCGTTGCTTGGCGATCGCGACGTAGAGCGCGCTGTCGTCGTCGAGCTTGAGCCGGGTCAGCGCCGCGGCGCGCGCCTTGTCGCCGACCTTGTTCGGCAGGCGCGCGACGATCTCGTCGTACATCTTGCGGCCCAGCGCGGCGAGCTCGACCTTTTCCTTCGAGCGGACGTGGCGGCGGATCGCGGCGCGCGCCTTGCCGGTAACCGCGAAGCCGAGCCAGGCGGGCTGGGGCGTCTGCTTGTCCGACGAAAGAATCTCGACGGTGTCGCCATTGGCCAGCTGGGTGCGTAGCGGTACGAGGCGGCCGTTGACCTTGGCGCCGACGGTGCGGTCGCCGAGGCCGGTGTGCACGGCGTAGGCGAAATCGACCGGGGTCGCGCCCTTGGGGAGCTGGTGCAGGCTGCCTTTCGGGGTGAAGGCGAAGATGCGATCCTGGTACATCGCGATCCGGGTGTTCTCGAGAAACTCTTCCGGATCGTGCGTCTGTTCGAGGATTTCGATGAGGTCGCGTATCCACCCGGCCTGCCCGTCGGGCGTGCTGCCGCCCTGCTTGTACGCCCAGTGTGCGGCGAGCCCGAATTCGGACTGCTGGTGCATGCCGAGGCTGCGGATCTGGATTTCGATCCGCATATTCTGCTGGTGCATGATCGTCGTGTGCAGCGACTTGTAGCCGTTGCGCTTCGGGGTCGAGATATAATCCTTGAACCGGCCGGGGACCATTTTCCACTTGCGGTGGAACAGGCCCAGCGCGGCATAGCAATCGGCGTCGGTCGGGGTGATGACGCGAAAGGCGATGATGTCGGTGACCTGTTCGAAGCTGACGTGCCGCTCCTGCATCTTGCGCCAGATCGAATAGGGATGCTTCTCGCGCCCCGACACCTCGGCCTCGATGCCGTTTTTGGCGAGCAGTTCCTTGAACTCGCGGCTGATCGCCGCGACCTTGTCCTTGCCGCCGGCGGTCAGCTTGGCGAGGCGGCCGGTGATCGTCGCATAGGCCTCGGGCTCAAGCTCGCGGAACGCAAGAAGCTGCATCTCGCGCATATACTCGTACATGCCGATCCGCTCGGCGAGCGGCGCATAGATATCCATCGTCTCCTTGGCAATGCGGCGGCGCTTTTCGGGGCTCTGGATGAAGTGGAGCGTCCGCATATTGTGCAGCCGGTCGGCGAGCTTGACGAGCAGCACCCGGATGTCGTCCGACATGGCGAGCAGGAACTTGCGCAGATTTTCGGCAGCGCGCTCATTCTCGGTCTGCGCCTCGATCTTGCTCAATTTCGTCACGCCGTCGACCAGCCGTCCGACGTCGCGCCCGAACAGGCGCTCGATCTCCTCGGGCGTCGTCAGCGTGTCTTCGAGCGTGTCGTGGAGCAGCGCGGTGACGATCGTCTCGCTGTCGAGGTGCAGATCGGTCAAAATTCCCGCGACTTCAACCGGATGGCTGAAATAGGGGTCGCCCGACGCGCGTTTCTGGCTGCCATGCTTCTGGACGGTGAAGACATAAGCGCGGTTGAGCAACGCCTCGTCGACGTCGGGATCATAGGCGCGTACACGCTCGACGAGTTCATATTGCCTCAGCATCGGTCCCAATGTCGTCCCCGGCGCGGCAATTGCAATGCGAAAATTGCTTGCACATCCTCACAAACCTCCCGCAACTTGGTAAAGGCGGTTGGAAGCACCGGCCCTGCGCACTAGGACCGGCACGATGGGGACCCATATTCTTGATTCGACGTCATCCGCTGCGGAGCAATCTCCCGCCGCGAAGCGTCTCTGGATCTTCAGCTACTGGTTTCCGCCGGTCAATGAAGTCGGCTCGTCGCGCGCCGTCGCGATGGCGCGTTATTTCACCGCGCGCGGCTGGCAGGTTACGGTCATCGCCGGCGCATCGGAGGCGGTTCCGCAGACCTTCGTCACCGACCTGTCGGGTTTCGACGTTCACTATGTACCCGATAGCTGGCTGACCCGCTCGTCGAGTTTCAAGCCGGGCCGGGGCAGTATCGCGCATCGCCTCAGTACGGCGCTGCGCCTGCTCTCGTGGCCCGACCATATCCGTCCGGTCGCGCAGGCGATGAAGCGGCGGGCCCGCGACCTCCTCCGCCAACTCCCGGCACCCGATGTCGTGTTGTCGACCGCGCTGCCCTTTTCGGTCCACGCCGCCGCCCGCGATACCGCGCGGCAATGCGGCGCGCTGTTCGTCGCCGACAATCGCGACATCTGGGCCCGCAATCCCTACAAGCTGACGGCGCCTTTCTATCAGTCGCTCGACAGCAGCTATGAACGCCAGATGCTCGCCTCGGCGGACCTTGTCGTCGCGGTGAGCGAGGGGATGAGCGACTATTACCGGGCGACCTATCCCGCGCTGGCCGACAAGGTGATCACGGTGATGAACGGCGTCGATGCGGGGATCGACGAATGCGATGACCATGTCCGCGATCCGGCGCGTCTTCGCCTTGTCTACACGGGCATCCTCTATGGCGAACGCCGCGACGTGACCCCGCTGCTGCGCGCGGCGCAGCGGCTGCGATCGAAGGTCGGCATCGATTTCTACGGATCGGAGCCGGAGATCGTCGCGCAACTGGCCGCCGATTTTCCGGATGTCGCGATCGTCGACCGGGGCAAGGTGCCGCGCGCCGAAGCGCTGCGCGCGCAATGCGCTGCCGATGCCCTGATCATGGTCGTCGGCACGGCGCCGTGGGAAGATACGCTGCTGCCCGGCAAGCTTTTCGAATATATCGGCTCGGGCCGTCCGATCATCGCGCTGGCGAACCCGGGATCGGATTCGGGCAAGGTCATCGCCGGTTATGAACTGGGCATCGCGACGACGCAGGAAGACGCGATCGCCGATTTCCTCGCGCGCCTCGCCGCCGACGGCATGGCGAGCAAGACCGCGGTTCCCGCCGCTCTCGAACGGGCGCACCAGCTTCGCATTCTGGAAGACCGGCTGGAGGCGATGCTCGTCTCCTGATGCGTGGTTCCGCCGCGGAGCCCGGCGCACAGCAGGGGTTGTAGATTGCTGGCGCCGCGCCATTTCCTTTAGGGCAAGCTTGCCGGTGCCATAATTTTTTTTGGCGCTGACGCATATTATCGGATAGTGCTCGACCCATGGGAAAATTACGCGAACCGCTGAACATTCTTTACGGGGACAATTGCGCCCTGCCGCTCGCACTCGAGGCGATGGGCGAGCGATGGTCGTTCATGATCCTGCGCGCCGCCTTCAACGGCGTTCATCATTTCGAGGAGTTTCAGCAGGAACTCAATATTGCGCGCAACATCCTGTCGAACCGCCTGTCGCGGCTCGTCGACCATGGCATCATGGCGCGCGAGGTGATGGCCGAGGACCGGCGCAAGGTGCGGTACGAACTCACCGAAAAGGGCGTCGAGCTGCTCCCGGCGATGATCGCGCTGCGCCAATGGGGCGAAAAATGGGGCGCGGGCGTGCCGTCGACCCCGGTGCTCGTCGACACGCGCGACGAACAGCCGATCGGGCCGGTGACGATCACGGCGCATGACGGCCGGCCGCTCGGGTACAAGGAACTGGTGTGGATGCATCGCTCCGAGCTCCAGCCGCTGGGGCAGGCACGGGCGCGGATGGCCCCGGTCGCGGCGGAATGATCGCCTCGCTGCGACGCGCCCAGCACTGATCACATAGGCCGCCATGTCGCTGTTCGGACTGTCCTCGCCGGGCCCCTTTTTCGGCAACAAGGTGCGCGCCTTCTGGAATCTCCAGATATTGGGCTGGACCGCTTGGCTCGGCCTGCGCGGCGTATCAGGGCTCGCCAACGGACAGAGCTTTTCCTTCCTGATTCCGCAGATGATCTCGGCGATCACCGGCTTCTCGCTCTCGCTGATCCTGTCTGTCTGCTATCGTGCCCTGATCAACCGCCGTCCGCTGCTCATGTGGGGTGTCAGCTTCGGGCTCGCGGGGGTGGCGACCGCGCTCTGGGCGTTTATCGACGCGTGGGTCGCGCAAATCCAGAACCCGGCGAGCGAGGCGGGGTTCACCAGCCTGTTGCTCGGCGCGGTCTATATCGATGCGACCTCGCTCGGTGCCTGGTCGGCGCTCTATTTCGCGATCAACTATTTCCTCCAGCTCGAGGAGCAGCAGGACCGCATGCTGCGGCTCGAGGCGCAGGCGGCGTCGGCACAGCTCGCGATGCTGCGTTATCAGCTCAACCCGCATTTCCTGTTCAACACGCTGAACAGCATTTCGACCCTCGTGCTGCTCAAACAGGCCGAGCCTGCCAATGCGATGCTGTCGCGCCTGTCGGCTTTCCTCCGCTACACGCTCGCCAACGAGCCGACCGCGCAGGTGACGCTGGCGCAGGAGATCGAGACGCTGAAGCTGTATCTCGATATCGAGAAGATGCGCTTCGAAGAGCGTTTGCGCCCGCATTTCGCGATCGATCCGGCCGTTGCGCGGGCGCGATTGCCCTCGCTCCTGCTCCAGCCGCTGATCGAAAATGCGATCAAATATGCGGTGACGCCGCAGGAAGACGGCGCCGATATCACCATTTCCGCACAGCTTGCCGGTCAAAATGTCCGGATCACCGTGTCCGACACCGGGTCGGGATTGTCAGCCGACGGTACGGACCCCACCACTGGCTTTGCAACGGAATCGACCGGTGTGGGTTTAGCCAACATCAGGGACCGGTTGGCGCAGGCTTTTGGCGACCAGCACCGGTTCGACGTCCAGACGGACGCTGAGGGCGGGTTCACGGTGGTTATCGAGTTTCCGTTCCAGCCTGACGGGCAAATGACGATTGGAACCGAACGCACATGACGATCAGAACCATCCTGGTGGATGATGAAAAACTGGCCACCCAAGGCCTGCAACTGCGGCTCGAAGCCCATGCCGATGTCGAAGTGGTCGACACCGCGCTCAACGGCCGCGAGGCCATCAGAAAGATCAAGACCCACAAGCCCGACCTCGTCTTCCTCGACATCCAGATGCCGGGGTTCGACGGCTTTTCGGTCATTCAGGGGCTGATGGAGGTCGAACCGCCGCTGGTCGTTTTCGTCACTGCCTATTCGGACCATGCGATCCGCGCGTTCGAAGCGCAGGCGGTCGATTATCTGGTCAAACCGGTCGAGCCCGAGCGGCTCGCCGACGCGCTTGACCGCGTCCGCCAGCGCCTTGCCGAGAAGCGCGGCGTGGCCGAGGTCGAAAGGCTTAAGACGGTGCTCGCCGAAGTCGCCCCCGAAGCGGTCGAGGAATATGGCGCCGAGGTCCAGCCCGACGCGCATGCTGCCGACCGCTATGAAAAGATGATCAACATCAAGGATCGCGGCCAGATTTTCCGCGTCGACGTCGACAGCATCGAGCGGATCGATGCCGCGGGCGACTATATGTGCATCTATACCGCCGACAACAGCCTGATCCTGCGCGAGACGATGAAGGATCTCGAAAAGCGTCTCGACCCGCGCAACTTCCAGCGCGTCCACCGCTCGACGATCGTCAACCTCAGCCAGGTCAAACAGGTCAAGCCGCACACCAACGGCGAATGCTTCCTCGTGCTCGGATCGGGCGCGCAGGTGAAGGTGAGCCGCAGCTACCGCGACGTCGTGGCAAGGTTCGTGCATTGATTTGATCAAGGCGCCGGGATCGTCCCGGCGCCTTTTTCTTCAAAGCTGGTGCCCCGTGCGATCCCGCTTGGTCGCGAGATATTGCTCGTTATATTTGTTCGTGGGCAGCGCCAGCGGCAAGCGCTCGACGACCTCGACACCCTCTTTTTCTAGCCGCGCAACCTTCTCCGGATTGTTGGTCATCAACCGGATGCGCGGGATGTTCAGCAGTTCGAGCATCCGCCCGGCAATCGCGAAGTCGCGCGCCTCGACCGGGAAGCCGAGCCGCAGATTGGCGTCGACCGTGTCATAGCCCTGATCCTGCAGCGCATAGGCGCGCAGCTTGTTGACGAGCCCGATGCCGCGGCCTTCCTGCCGGAGGTAGAGCAACACCCCCCATGGTGCGTCGGCCATTGCGTGGAGCGCGGCGTGAAGCTGCGGTCCGCAATCGCATTTGAGGCTGCCGAGCACGTCGCCGGTCAGGCATTCGCTGTGCAACCGGACGACGGGCGGATTGCCGTCGCGCTTGCCGATGACGAGCGCGACATGATCCGAGGCCTCTTCGGGCGAACGAAAGGCGACGATCTCGGCGCTTTCGCTCGCTTCGACCGGCAGGCGCGCGCGCGCCGCGACCTGCAGCCGGGCGGGGTCGAGCAGCAGTGCGACGTCGTCCGCCGAACAGGCGGTCTCGGTCGCGCCGGTGGCTTCGCGAACGAAAAAGGCGGGGAGCAGTCCGGCGTGGCGCGCCATCGTCATCGCGGCCGACGCGGCGGTCTCGCCGCCGGTGGCGATAGTGCGGAAGGGGCCCTTGAGCGGATGGGCAAGGTCGAGTGCGGGGTCGGCGATTGCCAGCGCCGCCGCAACCCGGTCGGCCGCGCCGGCGAGCCGCACTGGCCCCGGCGTTGCCGCGACGCGTTGGTTGGTGAGTTTCAGCGTCACCGCGCGCTCGCCCGAAATCAGCACGTCGCTGCTGCCGAATTCGGCGAGCGCGTCGTCGCGCGCGCTTTCGACCGCCAGCAGGTCGAGCGCCCCGTCGGGCCCGGTTACCCGGAACGGCCAGCCGCGGCGCAGCGCGTCGATGGCGCGCGCCGCCCGGCGGGCGCCGGCATCGCTCGCGTCGTCGGTCAAAAAGCGAACTCCGTGACGAGCGGGATATGGTCGGACGGGCGTTCCCAGCTCCGCGCCGGCTGGACGATCCGGTGCGACAGCGCCTGCGGCAGCAGGTCGGGGGTAATCCACATATGGTCGAGCCGGCGGCCGCGGTTCGACGCTTCCCAATCCTTCGCGCGGTAGCTCCACCAGGTGTAGAGCGGCGCCGGGGCGGCGATGAAATGGCGGCCGAGGTCGACCCAGTTCGATGCGGCCTGCAGCCTGCCGAGGGTTTCGACCTCGATCGGCGTGTGGCTGACGACGTCGAGCAGCGCCTTGTGGTTCCAGACGTCGCTTTCGAGCGGCGCGACATTGAAGTCGCCGGTCAGCACCGTCGGCTGGTCGAGCGCGCCGGCCCATTCGGTCATCCGGCCGAAGAAATCGAGCTTTTGCCCGAATTTCGGATTGAGGTCGCGGTCGGCGATATCGCCGCCGGCAGGGATATAGACATTGTCGAGCCGGACGCCCGACGGCAGCGTCACGCCGACGTGGCGAGCCTCGCCATTTGCCTGCCAGTCATATTTGCGCACGTCGATCAGCGGCACCTTGCTGACGATCGCGACCCCGTGGTGCATGCGCTGGCCGTGGGTCTCGATATGCTCGTAACCGAGCGAGCGGAACATATCCTTGGGAAAGGTGCCGCACTCGACCTTGGTTTCCTGCAGGCACAGGATGTCGGGAGCTTCTTCGCGCAGGAATTTTTCGACGATGCCGATGCGGGCACGGACGCTGTTGATGTTCCAGGATGCGATGCTTGTCATGCGGTGGCTCTATCGGCGCAGGCGGACCGGTGCAACGGTGGCTTTCTTGCTTTGCGGCACCGGGGCGCGCTCTCCCACCCGGCCTCCCATTTCAGGATAGACTGTTGGGAGGCTGGGTGGGGGAGCGGGCCGGTGCCGCCTGCCGCGTCAGCGGCAAAACGCAAACACCGGACAAATTAAACCCCCGTCCCAGGGGCGGTGGAACGGGGGTTCAAGGTCAGCGTTCGTCACGCTCTTGAATGAAGGCACCGGGCGTTCCGGATGGGGCAACAGGGGGAAACCCAAGTCCGGGTGCCGTGTTGGCGCCTTCGAGGGTTGGAATAGCCGCTCCTCCCTGTCGCCAAGCTGAACGAAAATGAACGGTTTTGGGCGCGTCATTGCAGTTCGTCGATACTGGGCGGCGGTTGGGCGGAAAAACGGCGCCGGTTTCGTTCGTGAAACCGGCGCCGTCTCAACAGCTTCGCAAAGAAGGGTAGCTCAGCCGGCGCGGCCGCGCTGTTTGGGGCGCGGGTCGGTCCATTTGAAGGTCGAATCGGCGACCGCGACGTTGAATTTCTGGTTGGCGAGATCGATTCGCGTCCGGTTGTTCTGCGAATCGAGCGCCACCCAGCCGCGCAGCCGGAGGCCGCCGGGCGACGCGCCGTCGCGGATGAACACCATGGTGATCGTGCCATATTCGGGGCGTTTCGGATCCTTGACTTCGACGCTGAGGACGCCGTCGTTGCCGGTCGGCAGCACCTTCGCATATTTGCTGAGGTCGCGGTCGGGGTCGAGCAGCGCGCCGAGCGGCGAATTCTTCACCGGCCAGCGCTGCACCTGCTTCACCTCATAATCGATCATGGTCAGCGAACTGCCGTCGCCGACGATCAGCAGCGGCACACCCTTCTGATACTGGAAGCGGATCTTGCCGGGGCGCTTCAGGGTCAGCTTGCCGGTCAGCCGCTGGCCGTTGCGGTCGGTCTGGGTGAAGTCGGCGGTCATCGAGCTGGTCGATTTGAGATGGGCCTGCACCGAAGCGAGCGCGTTCGACGACTGCGCCACCGCAGGCAGGGCCAGCGCAAGGCCGGCGGCAGCGACAGGAGCGAGCATGAAAGCGGCGGCGCGGGTGAGGGGATTGTTCAGGGTCATCGGGCTCTCATTCTGTTTGTTCCGGCCGGTTCATGGCGTCCGGGCATTGAACATGCCCTGAACCCGCCGGTTAGATGCTGTTCAAGTCGCGGGCGCGGCGATGGTTCCGAACCGGGTCAGCGCTGCTGGCCATATTGGTCGGTGAGCACGTCGCGGCGGCCGACATGGTTGGGCGGGCTGACCAGCCCTTCCTCCTCCATCCGCTCGATCAGGCGTGCGGCGCTGTTGTAGCCGATGCGGAGCTGCCGCTGCAGCCAGCTCGTCGACGCCTTCTGGCTTTCGACGACGATCTGGCAGGCCTTGGCATACATGCGGTCCTCGGCGCTGTCGCCGCCCGCCGGGGCGCCTTCCATGGCGAAACCGCCGTCCTCGGGATCTTCGGTGACGCTCTCGATATAGTCGGGGCGGCCTTGCCCCTTCCAGTGATCGGCAACCGCGCGCACCTCGTCGTCCGATACGAAAGGTCCGTGGATGCGCGTGATCTGCTTGCCGCCGGGGACGTACAGCATGTCGCCCTTGCCGAGCAATTGCTCGGCGCCCGCTTCGCCAAGGATGGTGCGGCTGTCGATCTTGCTGGTGACGTTGAAGCTGATCCGCGTCGGCAGGTTCGCCTTGATGACGCCGGTGATGACGTCGACCGACGGGCGCTGCGTCGCGAGGATCAGGTGGATGCCCGCCGCGCGAGCTTTCTGGGCGAGCCGCTGGATCAGGAATTCGACCTCCTTGCCCGCGGTCATCATCAGGTCGGCGAGTTCGTCGACGACGACGACGATCTGCGGCAGCGGCGCGTAGTCGAGCGTCTCTTCCTCATAGACCGGCTGGCCGGTGTCGGGGTCGTAGCCGGTCTGGACCCGCCGCCCCAGCGACTTGCCCTTGGCGAGCGCGCCGCGGACCTTGTCGTTGTAGGAGGCGAGGTTGCGCACCGACAGCGACGACATCATCCGGTAGCGATCCTCCATCTGCTCGACCGCCCATTTGAGGGCGCGGATCGCCTTCTTGGGCTCGGTGACCACCGGGGCGAGGAGGTGCGGAATGTCGTCGTAGACGCTGAGTTCCAGCATCTTGGGATCGATCATGATCATCTTCACCTGATCGGGACCGAGGCGGTAGAGCAAAGAGAGGATCATCGCATTGAGGCCGACCGATTTACCCGATCCGGTCGTACCCGCGATCAGCAGGTGCGGCATCGGCGCCAAGTCGGCGATCATCGCGTCGCCGCTGATATTCTTGCCGAGGATGATCGGCAGTGCGCCGGTCTGGTCCTGAAACAGCGCGCTGCCGATGATTTCGTGCAGGACGACCGATTCGCGATGCGCGTTGGGCAGTTCGATACCGATCACGGTGCGGCCGGGGATCGGCGCGATGCGCGCCGACAGCGCCGACATGTTGCGCGCGATGTCGTCGGCGAGGTTCGACACGCGGCTTGCCTTGGTGCCCGGCGCGGGCTCGAGTTCGTACATGGTGACGACCGGTCCGGGGCGCACCGCGGTGACGACGCCCTTGACCTGAAAATCCTCGAGCACCGATTCGAGCAATCTGGCGTTGCGCTCCAGTCCCGCCTTGTCGATCTGCCCGGTCGGTCCAGGCGGCGGCGGCGCGAGCAGGTCGATTGAGGGGAGCTGGTAATTGGTGAACAGCTCGGTCTGCGGTTTCGGCCGCGGTTTCGAGGGCGCGCTGCGCTGCGCGGGATCGGCGATCTCGGGCGGGGCACGGTCGCTGGGTTCGGCGAGCGGACGCGGCTTGACGACGCGCTCGGCCGGATCGACGATCTTCGGGTCGGCTTCGGCCGCCCTCGCCGGCATGGCGACGCGGCCGCCGTCGGCCGCAGGCAACCGGAACCGCGATGCCCATCCCTTTTCGAGCCGCAAGGCACGCCAGCCGAGCCACAGGCCGACACCGACGAGCAGAAGGATCGTGGCGAAGCGGATCAGTGCCGCCGCGGGATCGCCCGCGCGTTCGAACAAGGGGTCGACCGCGCTGCCGACGATCAGCGCGATAATCCCGCCCCAGCCGGCGGGAAGCGGCGCGTTGCTGTCGGGCGCCCAGAGCTGCAGCCCCAGCCCGACGAGCAGGATCGCGACGAAGGCCAGGGCGAGCTGGCGCTTCCAATAGGGCTGCGGCGTCACCGCCCACAGCCGCCATGCGACGATGCCGAACAGCGGCAACAGCAGGACGATGGCGGCGCCGCCGACGAACAGCATCAGGTCGGCGAACCATGCACCCGCGCCGCCCATCCAGTTCGACGGGTTGCCGCCGGCCGCGGTGTGGATCGCGGCGTCGGTGCCGTCGTAGGTAAGGAGCGCGAGGGTCAGGAACAGCGTGAAGATGCCAAGCGCGACCGCGGCGGCAATCACCAGCGATCGTGCGATGCTCTGGCGGAAAACGGTGCGCCAGTCGGCCTTTGCGGTAATGGCCTTGCGGCTTGCCATGCTGAGTTCGGGTCCCTGTCAGTTAACCACGGCGATATGCGCATGGGCCGGACTCGCCGTCAAGCAGGGCCCCGCCGGTTGCGCACAGCCTTTCCAATGATCGTGGCCCGCGCTAGGGCAGCGGCATGAGCGAAACCCTGCGCAGCGATGTCCTGATTTCGGGCGGCGGCCTCGTCGGCCAGGCGCTGGCACTGGCGCTGGCGCATCATGGCCTGTCGTCGCAGATCGTCGACCCCGCCGATCCGGTGGCGACGATCGCGCCGGGCTTCGACGGCCGCGCCTCGGCGATCGCCAGCGCGACCTGGCAGATGTTCGAAGTGCTTGGCCTCGCCGATCGTATCGCCGGTCACGGCTGCCCGATCCGCGCCATCAAGGTCGGCGATGGCGCCCCGGGACAGGGGCGCGGCGGCGAACTCGATTTCGTCACCGCCGAAGACAGCGCGCCGCTCGGTACGATGATCGAAAATCGCCGGTTGCGGCTGGCCTTGGCCGCAGCGCTTGCCGACGCGCCGCTCGTCCGGTTGCACATGCCGGCGCGGGTGTCGGCGCGCGACATCGACGCCCATGGCGTGACGTTGACGCTCGCCGACGGGACGCAGCTTGCCGCGCCGCTGCTGATCGTCGCCGAGGGCCGCCGCTCGCCGACGCGCGACGCGGCGGGGTTCAGCATCGCGAACTGGTCCTATCATCATCATGCGATGATCGGTGCGGTTGCCCACGAACGCCCGCACGGCAATGTCGCGCACGAAATCTTCTATCCCGCCGGGCCGTTCGCGCTGCTGCCGCTCGTCGACGACGAACAGGGCCGGCATCGCTCGGCCTTCGTGTGGACCGTCTCCGAAAAGGATGGACCCGGTTTCGCCAAGCTCGGCGAGCGGGGCTTCACCGCCGAACTCGAACGGCGCGCCGGCGGCCTGCTCGGCGCGATGGAGCTGGTCGCGCCGCGGATGACCTATCCGCTTGGCTTCCACCACAGCGCGTCGATCGTCGCGGAGCGGCTGGTGCTCGTCGGCGACGCCGCGCACGGCATCCATCCGATCGCGGGGCAGGGGCTCAACCTTGGTCTCCGCGACGTGGCGGCGCTCACCGAAGTGCTCGTCGAAGGTGCCCGCCTCGGCCTCGACCTTGGCGATGCGGCGCTGCTCGCGCGCTACCAGCGCTGGCGCGGGCTCGACAGCCTGATGGTCAGCCTTGCGACCGACGGACTGACGCGGTTGTTCGGCATCCCCGGCCGGACCGCTGCGGCGGTGCGCCGCACCGGGCTCGGCGCGGTGCAGCGGCTGCCGTTGCTCAAGCGCTTCTTCATGGAGGAAGCGCGGGGCGAGGCGGGCGACCTGCCGCGCCTGCTCACCGGAGCCGAAATCTAGGTAATATTGCGTAGGCGGCCGGCATGCCGCCGCTAACCACGACAATCTAACCCTGTCTTTGCGGCAATCGTGCCGCGCGGGTCGGGGGACGGGATCATGTCGGCAACAAGCGAGGCACTCGAACAGGCGGTAACGGCGTTGATCGAGGCGCGCACCGCGCTCGATACCGCACCCGGCGGACGGGCGCGGGCCGGGGTCGATCAAGCCTTCGCGCGGGTCGCCGCGCTGCTTGCGCCGCGGATCCGCTATTTTACGCGCGCCTATGGCCTTTGGGCCGACGCCGAGGAGGCGCAGCAGGCGTGCGCGATCGCGATCCACCGCGCTGCCGAACGCTACGATCCCGCGCGGGCGCGCTTCACCACCTATGTGACCTGGCAGCTCCGCGCCGAATTGCAGGCGCTTCGCCTCCGCCTGCGTGGCAACCCGCGTTGCGGCGGGGGGAACGGGGCCGCAACGCTCTCGCTCGACGCGTTGGTCGACGTGAGCGCCGATATGTGGCTCGCCGACCCGCTGGCCGAGGAGGCTGCCGAACGCGGCGCGGCCGACTGCCTTGCCGGCCTTGTTGCCGACCGCCTTGTTGCCGATTGGGCCGAACGGCGCCGCAGCCGCAACGGCGAGCGTGAACGGACGCTGGTTCGCCGCCAATTGACTGCTAGCGAAGCGTCCGATCGCCTCAATGAGAGCGAGCGCCATGTTGTCCGCCGTGCGCTGGCGGACATCGTCCGCCACGCCGCCGAACCGCACTGAATGGCTATTGCAGCGTCGCGCGTCCGTCGTCGCCGTCGAAGCGACCGAAGAATTGCATCATCTGGACAACCAGTTCGGCGCGCGCGTCGATCGGTGTCGCTTCGAGCAGCGCCTGTTTTGCCGCTGCGTCGAACGGCGCGACCTGCGCGATGCCGTTGACCAGCGTCGCATCGTCGAGCTGGCCGACCGAATCCCAGTCGACGACATAGCCCTGCCGCGCCGCGAAGCGCTTGGCTTCGCGCTCGAGGCTGGCGCGTTCGATGCTCGACAGCACCGCGTCGTCCTCGGCCTCGATCTCGATTTCGGCCTCGACCTGGCGGAAGGGTGTCGTCACGTCGAGCTCGCGGCGAACGCGAAAGCGCGCGACGCCTTCGAGCACGAGGTTGAAGCGCCCCTCGTCGAGCGCCTCGACGTCGATAATGCGGCCGACGCAGCCGATATCGTACAGCGCGGGCGGTTCGCGATGCTCTTCGCCGGGAAGCTGGCGCGGCTGGATCATCCCGATCTGCCGGTCGCGCGCGAGCACCTCCTGCACCATCGCCGAATAGCGCGGCTCGAAGATATGCAGCGGCAGATGCAGCCCCGGAAACAGCACCGCGCCGGGCAGCGGAAAGATCGCGATCCGCTGGACGGTCAGGGGCGCGTCAGCGTTCATCAACCGAACAGGATCAGCGACAGGCGGCGGCGCTGCGCCGCGACCCACGGATCCTCGAGCCCGACCGCTTCGAACAGCGACAGCAATTTGGCCCGCGCGGCACCGTCCTGCCATTCGCGGTCGGCGGCGGCGATGTGGAGCAGGTTGTCGGCGGCGGCATCGCGCTGCCCCGCGCCGATCTGCGCCGTGGCGAGGTCGAAGCGCGCCTGATGGTCGTCGGGATTGGCGGCGACTGCGGCCTCGAAGCCGGCAAGCTCGCCCGCGTCGGGGGCGTCGGCAGCGAGCGCCAGCGCGCTCTTCGCCTGCGCGACGGCGGGGTCCGCGGCGATTTCGGCGGGAACCGCGTCGAGCGCGGCCTGCGCGCTGTCGATATCGCCCGCGAGCAGCAGGGCGCGAATCATCCCGCCATGTGCGGCGGCATTGTCGGGCGCCATGTCGAGGATCTGGGCAAAGATGCTCGCGGCGCGCGGTCCGTCGCCTTCGGCGAGGATATTTTCGCCCATCTCGATCAGCGGCGCGATCTCGACCGCCCGGGCGCTTGCCGCGCTCTCGATCGGCAGCTGGGCGAGCAACTGGTCGAGAATCGCCTTGAGCTGGCTTTCGGAGCGCGCGTTGGTCAGGTTTGCGACCGGCTGCCCTTGGAAGATCGCATAGACGGTCGGGATCGACTGGACCTGGAACTGGCCGGCGATGAACGGATTGGCGTCGACATCGACTTTCGCGAGCACGACGCCCTTGTCGGCATAATCGGCGGCGACCTTTTCGAGCGTCGGGGCGAGCTGCTTGCATGGTCCGCACCATTCGGCCCAGAAATCGAGAATGACGAGGCTCGTCATCGAGGGTTCGACGACGTCGCGGCGGAAAGCTTCGACGGCTTCCTTCTCTTGCGGGTTCAGACCCAAAGTGGCCACGTGGGGATGCTCCTTAAAATCTGCGGGTCCGGCATCGGCCGGAAAAGACTCGCACCCGCTTATGTGGGATTTGCGGGCGATATGCCAACCCCTCGGCCGTCATGTTGCGGGAAAAGCATGAAGGGGGTTGCCGACTCCGAAAGCCGGTGCTAATCGCCCGCCTCACCCGCTGGGAGCCACCCGTTTCCAGCCGCCAGAGCGGGCGTAGCTCAGGGGTAGAGCACAACCTTGCCAAGGTTGGGGTCGAGGGTTCGAATCCCTTCGCCCGCTCCAGTTTCCCTAGCATTTTCAATAGCTTGAGAAATTTCGGGTTGGCGCCTGAAGACGCCTATTTCTCCGGGCTACCACCGGGCTACCACCGAAAAGATTCATCGTCCGCATTCGCCGCCGCTTGCCAACGGTTGGGCAAGCATTTGTATCTGCTCCGAGATGGAGGCAATGTGGCCTTCGCTCGCTAGGAGAAAACGGTGGAGGAACGGAAGGAAGTATTGCCGCTACGCATCGTCGCGGCGCGCTTCGTGGACAATGACGAACAGGCTGGCCTCGCCGAACTAGACCGCATCGCGGCGGATTCCTCCCGTCTTGTCCAGAACCGCTATTTAGCGCTGTGGTTGGCGCTAGTCGCGACCGCCATCTCGGCGACTCTGATGCTAATCTTGGGAACCGTGTGGACTATCAACGGAGCGCCCGGCGCCGATACCATGCTGATCATCGGGCTAGCCTGCTTCATCCTGACAATGGCCGTGGTCGCGTCGTGGCGCGCCTTTCAATATGGGGGGATCAAGGCGTCCGCTCCGCAGGACGCCGCTTATGCCAATCCTGAGGAGTCCGCAGCGCGGAACCTGGAACGACTATTTGCTCTGCTCCAACGCGAGTCGACTCTACGCGCGTTCTACCTGAAGAAGAGCGGGGTGCGGCGGTATGTCGATCACCGCTATTTCTTCGGCAAACTTCGGGCTGCCCATGTGGCGCGGGAAGGAGCGATTCGCAGCGCGCTCGTCGGCCCAGTCGGCTTCTGGTTCGGCCGCGAGCTCTTCCTCGAAGCGGACGTCGACAAGCTCATTGCGGACGCCAAGGCTCACCCGAGTCGCAAGGGAGCGCCGAAGCAGTACGATCACACCAATGCAATCATCGCGCTGATTGAGCATCCTCAGGTGCGGGCGCTCGATACCTCGAAGAAGCGCGGCAATCAGAGGGAAATCATCGAGCTGATGGAGGATTGGTATCGCGGCAGGCGCTTAAAGGTCCCCAGCCAGACGCAGCTTGCACCGTACGCAAATCAAATTTTGGAGACGATCGCGAAAAATCGCTCGTCTTAATCTGGCGCTGAATTACCGAGGAACGACGCATTTCCGTGCGTTTGTTCGACGGCAATTACCGGGGAACAGCCGCGAACGGCGGATTTCCGGTACATCCGCATGCCGTTGGAACTGCCGACGATTAGCTGCAAATGATCCTGTCGCCCGCCGCATCGCGGCACTCCAACGGAGGCGACAATGGATGAACTCGCATACTCGATTAACCGCACGGCCAAGGCGCTCGGCGTCGGCCGGAGCACAGTCTACAAGCTCATAAAGACCGGCCAGGTCGATGCGCTGAAGATCGGCACGCGAACGCTGATCACGACCGCATCCATCGCGCGGCTCACCGAGGGTCGCCCCGAGACTTGATACCGACGCGGCGAATTGCCGCCCGCGCATTTCGATCACCTCTCGATTCAGGAGGACAAGACATGTCCGTTGTTCGCAACGCTCTCCCCCGCTTCTTTTCTTCGAAGCCCAAGCCCGACATGCACATCGACGCCGATGTTCAGACCGCCATCTACATGTGGCCGATCATCGAAAAGTTGCTCGCCCATGGCGAGGATGGCGACACATACCGCGCCGCAGTCAATTTCTGGCGCTACGCCGAGCGACCGCCGCTAGCCACCTATGATGGCGATGGGAGCAACTGTCACATCGATGGTCCGCTTCAAATGGCAGGCGATTTTGATCTTCCCTTGGGCGGAGAAATCTTCAGCCGCGGCGTCACGACTGATCTCGATCCCTTCGAAGCGAACGACCTTCGCGACCATATGCGGGCCGCTATCGAGCGCGCTATTCTCGCCTGGCTTGCGGACAATGGCCGTCGCAAATCTCCACCGGCAAGAAATCCTCAAGATCGCGAAACAGCCGGCCGGGAAGCCAAGGCGATGATCGCGGACTGGGTCGCTCGCAGGGAAGCTATGCGGCATACTGCGGAGGGCCCAGATCATGTCTGAACCGGTCGCCTTTGACGGAAGGTCGCGGGGCCGCGATGCTACGCATCGGACCCGTAATTTGAATACACACCTCACGCACGGGTGCATCGAGCTTTTCCGCCAGTTTTCGAGGGTGCGATCAGAGTGCGCTTCGCCGTCGCTTTGCCGAAGCGGCGCTTTTCCGCCAAAGTTCGAGGGTGCGATCCGCACCCTCAGGGAGGCGGCGCGATGAAGACCGTCCAACATTCCATCCGCCTGCCCGCGGCGCTCGATACCGCGCTTCGCGCGCTCGCCGACCGGCAGGGCAAGACGGTTTACGCGATGCTTCGCCGCTGCGTGAAGATAGGGATCGACGGGCAGGCCAATCCCACCTTCAGCAGCTCAGACGATCGCGAACTTGTCGCCGAAGTGGCGTCGATGAGCACGCGTCTCGCCGATGTCGAACGCCTGCTCGCCCGCACCTTGCACACGGCCTGCGCCGCTTATTGCTATGCGCGTAGCGCGGCGATGGGCGGCGGCAAGAGCGATGAGATCATCACCGCCGAGACGAACCGGGCTTATGACCGGCAGCGTGCCGCGATGGCGGAACGGCCATGAGCGAGCCTCACGATCTCCGGCTTCATGCCGAGACGCTGCGGCGTCATCTTCGCTACAGTCAGACACGGCGGTTCAAACGACAGTTCGCGATCATGGTTTCGTCGATCGCGCTCGGCGGTTTGGCGGCGCCCTATCTGATGCTCGACCCGAGCATCCTTCGGGACACCGGCACCCATTATCACGCGAAGATGCTGTCATGGTTTGCAGGCGACGGCGGCGATCCCGGGATCGTCATCCGTTACGAGGGGAGAGACTATCTGAACCCTGCTCGCACGGTCGCGACCGATCCCTATTTTGTCAGCCGGGCGAGCATTGCCAAGTCGTTTGTCATGCGCGGCGCCATGCTGGGGTTTGTCGCATGGCTGTCGTGCCTGTTCCTGCTCCGCGATGTCGCCGCGCGCAGGCGCGAACGCGCGCTACGCGATCGCGTGATCGACGGCACCAAGGTGACGAGCGAGAAGGCGCTTGTGAAGCTGGCGCGAGCCGAAGCCGGTTCGCATCCGCTGGCGATCGGTCCCGTCCCCTTTCCCCGCCGCCTCGAAACCCGCCACATGGCGATGGTCGGCACGACCGGCAGCGGCAAGACCACGGTGCTGCGCCAGATGCTCGACGGGATCGCCGCGCGCGGCGAAGCCGCGCTGGTCTACGACACCAGTGGCGAGTTCATCGCCCACTACTTCCGACCCGAGTGCGGCGACATCATCCTCAACCCCTTCGATGCCCGCTGTGTCTATTGGTCGCCCTTCGCCGAGATCGCCCATCCCGCCGACGCCGATCGCATCGCGCACCAACTCGTCACGGAGACCAGTGATAAGGACAAGGATGTCTGGCTGGAGACCAGCCGCATACTCGTTGCCAACATGATCCGGGAACTGTGGAGGGAGAAGAAATGCACGCTGACCGATCTGCTTGAGGCGCTGCAGAAAATGGACAAGGACAAGCTCAAGACCTGGCTCAAGGACACGTCGTCGGCGCGCACCTTCTCCGACGACGCCGATCGGGCCACCGGCAGCGTGCTCTTCATGCTCGCGAAGGCCGCGAACCTGATCCAGTTCCTTCGCATGCCAGAGGAAGGCGAGAAGGTCTTTTCGTTCCGGGAGTTCATCGCCGGGCTCGACGAGACGAAGGGCGCGAAGCCCTGGATCTTCGTCCCGCGGAAGGAAGAACAATTTGCGGCATTGAAGCCGCTGCTCGCCTGTTGGCTCGAATGCGCCGCGAGCGCCATGTTGGGCCTTGCTCCGTCATCCGACCGGCGCGTCTGGTTCCTGCTCGACGAACTTGCCGACCTGCCCCGCGTCGACAATCTGACCCGCCTTCTGCCCGAGGGCCGCAAGTTCGGGGCGGCGGTCGTGCTGACCTTTCAGGGCGTCGGGCAGATGCGGCACCGCTATGGCGACGACCTTGCCGAATCCATGCTCGGTTGCTGCAACACCAAGCTGTTCTTGCAGATGGGCGATGGCGAGTCCCGACGCTGGGCGAGCGACACGATCGGCACCTGCGAAGTCGAAGTCCAGACCATGACCGGCGCGCTTGGCGACGGCGACGACAAGCCGCGGATGACGCTCGGCCGCCAGCGCAAAACCCGACCCGCCGTGTTCGAAAGCGAACTCCGCCTCGCACGCTACCAAGGCTATTTGCTGTTCCCCGACGGGCTCCCGGTCGCGCGCATCGCACTCACCGCCGACCATATCGAGAAACGGGGCGAGCCGCGTCAGCCCGCCTTTGTCGCCGCAAACCCGGATACGACCCTCTGGCACCGGCCGCTGGAGGCGGCGCCCAAAGAAGAGCCAGACAGCGCTGTTCCGCCCCCGGTCGAGAAGCAGGTCGTCGAAAAGCCGAAAGCAGGGAAGAAGCCGCCGGCACCCCCGCCGGCTGACGATGGTGGACCGATCTGATGGTCGCGTCGGTATCGGCGCTGACCAGCTCGGCGCAGGCGAGCAGCTATTATGAAGCCGACGATTATTACGCCGATGGCGGGCTGTCGCCGTCCGAATGGCATGGGAAGGGAGCCGAGGAGCTTGGGCTGTCGGGTGACGTCGATCGCGACGCCTTCCGCGAGTTGCTCGACGGCAAGGTCGCGGGTCAACAGCTCGGCACGGTTCGCGACGGCCAGCTCGAACATCGCCCCGGCTGGGATGTGACCATGAGTGCGCCCAAGTCGGTGTCGATCATGGCGGAGGTCGCGGGCGACCGGCGGTTGATTGAGGCACATGGGCAGGCGGTGAAGACGGCGCTCGCGCATGTCGAGGCGCATATGGCCGCGACCCGTGTTCGGCATGGCGGCAGCGTGACGCGCGAGGCCACCGGCAATTTGATTGTCGCGAGCTTTCAGCATGGGACGAGCCGCGCGCAGGACCCGCAACTCCACACCCACAATGTCATCATGAATGCCACGCAGGGCAAGGCTGGCTCGTGGCGCAGCCTGGAGCCGCGCGCGATCTATCAGCTCCAGAAGCAGATCGGCGCCATCTACCGGCAAGAGCTGGCCTTGAAGGTCCGCGAGCTCGGCTATGAGATTGCGCCGGGCAAGGAGTCGATGTTCGAGATCAAAGGCGTCTCGGCCGACGTGATGGCGGCGTTCAGCACCCGTAGCGCCGAGATCGAGGCGGCGCTCGGCGAGCGCG
This sequence comes from Sphingopyxis macrogoltabida, assembly GCF_001314325.1. Classification (NCBI taxonomy): domain Bacteria; kingdom Pseudomonadati; phylum Pseudomonadota; class Alphaproteobacteria; order Sphingomonadales; family Sphingopyxidaceae; genus Sphingopyxis; species Sphingopyxis macrogoltabida. The sequence continues at coordinate 4,551,562 of NZ_CP009429.1, read as the reverse complement.
GAACTTCGCGCGAGGAGGCAAGCGCTGCCGAAAAGCAGGTCGCCGCGCTCGATACGCGGCAGGCGAAGGGGGCGGCCGACCATGGCGCGCTTGTCGCTGACTGGCGCGAGACCGCCGACCGGGCCGGGTTCAATGCCGAGGCCCGGCTGGCCTTGGTGCGTGAGGCCGAAGCGAGGGCCGCGAGCGGCCTTCACTCTCCCGATCCATCGATCGCCGATCGCACCGTCGCCCATGCCGCCGACAAGCTTGGCGAGCGGCAGTCGGTGTTCTCGGTCGCGGCGCTGCATGAGGAGGCGGGGCGGGTTGGACTTGGAAAGGTCGGCTATGCCGAGATCGACGACGCGATCGGGCGGGCGACGAAGGAGGGCGAGCTCATTGACCGTACCTTCGTCGATCGGCGCGGCGCGGCGTTCTCTGGGTTCACGACCCGCCAGAATATCGCGTCCGAGAAGACGTTGCTGCATGTCGAAGCGCGCGGGCGTGGTGCGCTCGCGCCAATCGCACCTCCCCTCGCCGCCGCCAAGGCTGTCGCCGGTGCGGCGGCGAAGGCGGAGCGGTCCGGCTTTGGCTGGAATGCCGACCAGAAAGCGGCAACCGAGCAGCTTCTTACCAGTCGCAACCGCATCACCGCGGTCCAAGGCTATGCCGGGACCGCCAAGACCACGACGGTGCTTGCGACCTTCGCGCGGGAGGCCGAAGCGCGGGGCGTGTCGGTGGTCGCCCTGGCGCCGACGGCATCGGCGGCGATGACACTCGGCGAGGCACTCGGCACGCGCAGCGATACCGTCGCCCGCCATTTGCTTGTGCCGGAAGGTTCTGCACCCAGCCAGCCGGTCGCATGGATCGTCGACGAGGCGTCGCTGCTGTCGGCGCGCGATACCGCGCAGCTGTTCGAGTTGGCCGAGCAGCATGAAGCACGGATCATTCTGGTCGGCGACGTGAAACAGCTCGGATCGGTCGAGGCTGGCGCGGCGTTCGCCCAGCTCCAAGGCGCTGGCATGGAAACCGCCAAGCTCGGTGAGATCGTCCGGCAGAGCAACGCGGCGACCAAGGAGGCCGTGCTCGCCTCGATCGAGGGCGACGCGAAGGAGGCGCTCGCGGCGCTTGATCGCGGTGGCGGCCAGATTGTCGAACGTGCCGATCGCATCGGCCGCTTCGCCGCTATCGCCGAGCGCTATGCCGGGCTCGACAAGGCGGCGCGGACGCGAACTCTTGTCATCGAGCCCTCGCGCGAGGGACGTGATGCGCTGACAGCAGACATAAGGGCGGCGCTCGTCAGGTCCGGCGCGCTTTCCGGTCCTACCGTCGCCGTCGAAAGCCTTGTCAACAAGGGGCTCACCCGCGCCGAGGCGCGTGACCCCCTAAGCTACGACAGGGGCGATGTCGTGCGCTTCGCCCGCGACTATGCCGACAAGGGCGTCGCGCGGGGCGAGGCCTATCGCGTCGAGGCGGTCGATCCGGCGAAGGCTACGATTGCCCTCAAATCCGAGGATGGGCGCGAGGTCGACTGGCGACCTCGCCAATGGGGCGCCGGCAAGGTGCAGGTGTTCGCGCCCCAGTATATGGATCTAAGGACCGGCGACAGCATCCGCTTCACCCGCAACGATCGTGACGCCGGGCGGATCAACGGTGCGCGCGGCGAAATTACCGCGATCGACGAGCAGGCGCGAACCGCGACGGTAGTTGGCGCGCGGGGGCAGACGCAGACCCTAGACCTCGACGCGGCGCGCGATCGACATATTTCCCACGCATATGTCGATACCGCCTTCGCCGCGCAGGGACGCACTGCCGAGCATGTCATCATCCACGCCGACAGCCGCGCCGCCAATCTGGTCGACCAGAAAAGCTTCTATGTCGGTATCTCGCGCGCGAAGGAGTCGGCGACGATCGTCACCGATGATCGCGCGAGACTGACATCGGCGATCAACGAGCGCGCCGGGGTCGTCCAGACTGCGCTTTCACAGGCACCCGCGGCGGGGGCCGCCATGGCGCAAGCAGCCATCGCTGCGCCCGCTGCCAACCAAGCGATCAGCGCGGCGGTCTCGCAAGCCTCGGCCTCGTTGCCCGGCATGGGGCTTTAGCTCTTGCCAAAGCGGCCGATCTTCCCGAAGATTCCGCTACATGCGTAACGATCTCACCCATCTTCCCGCCGCCAAGCAGCGCGAGCTCGAACGGATCGTCGAGACGATATTCGACGAGTTCCGCGGCGCGACCGAGAACGCGACGGGACCCCGCAAGGGCGCCCGCATCCTCAAGATTATCTTGTTCGGTAGCCACGCGCGAGGCGACTGGGTCGATGCGCCGCTCTCGGCGAATCAGTATAAATCCGACTATGACATCCTCGTCATCGTCAGCCAGAAGGAGATGACCGACCGCGCCGCCTATTGGGCGACCGCCGAGGAACGGCTCATTCGCGCCTACACGATCGAAAAGACCATCCACACGCCGGTCAACTTCATCATCCACAGCCTGCACGAGGTGAATGACGGGCTCTCGCATGGCCGCGTTTTCTTCATGGAGGTCGCGAAGGACGGGATCGCGGTTTACGAAGCTGACGATAGCGAGTTGGCCAACCCGAAGCCGAAAACACCGAGCCAAGCGTTGGCCGCGGCAAAAGATTATTTCGACGAGTACATGCCGGCGGCTCAATATTCTCTCGAACGCGCGCGAAAGAGCGTCGGTGACAATCAGCTTAAATACGCTGCCTTTGATCTCCATCAAGCGACGGAACGACTGTACCAAGGACTGCTGCTCACCCTGACATTGTACACACCGTACAACCACAACATCGCCTTCCTGCGTTCGCTCGCAGAGGGGCTCGACCGTCGCCTTTTTGGTATCTGGCCGGAGGGGACCCATCGCGAGAGGTCGATGTTCCAAAAGCTGAAAGAAGCTTACACGAAGGCAAGGTACTCAAAACATTACCGGATAAGCGAAGAGGAACTCACCTGGCTCGGCGAGCGAGTGGAGGAACTTGGTCGCGTGGTCCATCAGGTCTGTTCGGACAAGATCGCCGAGCTTGAGGCGGCGGCGCGCTGATAGGCGCTTGACCCGGATCCGCTTGCCGGGACTCCCGGATTCTGACATAATCCGTCTCACGGAATGGGACGACTGGCGGCCATCCCGGGGATTATCCTGCCAGGCATCATGTAGGTCCGGCCGCGTGTCGGACGGTTGCTGATAGCCGCTCAGGCGGCACCACAGCGAACACCGCTTGCCTATCCGCGCGCAATCGCGCGGACCGCCGCGGTGCGAGCTGCAAATGATACCCCCAATAACCGACGTTTACGCGCGCGAAGTCGTGATGGCGCGCGTCGGCCACCTCATCCGGCGCAAGCAGCACGAAATCGAGCGTATCACCCGCATCCTGCGCGGCCTGTTCGCCCCCTCGCAGGTTCAGGCGCCCGAGCCGGGACAGATCAAGCGGATCATCCTTATCGGTCCCTACGCGCGGCGATCCTGGTACGAAGACAGCCGGACGATCGAATTTTCCGATTATGAATTCTGGGTCGTCGTCAATCATCCGCTCTTCACCGACGAGCGTTGTTGGCGGCGCGCGTGCGCGACGATTGACCGCGAATTGGGCAATCGCTGTGCGGTCGATGTCGAGATTTACTCGAAGTCCGACATCCGCGCGGCAAGGGCCGAGGGCGACACCTTCATTCTCGATCGGATCGAGGGCGGGATCACCCTCTACCGCGCGTCGCGAGATGCGTCGCTGCCCATCGGTGAGCGCGGGGGAGACCAGCCATGACCGCTGCGGGACCCTACCCCACGTTCGAAGCATTCTACCGGGCGGAGCATGATCGGATATTCCACTTCTTCCGGAGGAAAGTTGGGCGTGATGAAGCTCCGGACCTCGTCCAGGAGGCATTTACCTGTGTGCTGCGAAGCGGGACTTTCGATAGGCTCGAAAATCCCAATGGCTATTTGACGCGGACGGCTCGCAATCTGATAATCGACCGGGCGCGGACTTGGCATCGAAAAGGTTGCATGCTCCATCCATTGGACGAGGCCCGCGATGCTCCGCTCGCTCCGGAACAGGAATGGAAGATTGAGGGGCGGGAGATTCGAGCAGCCTATCGTCGAATGCTACTAGATCTGCCGAGACGAACCCGACGAGTGTTCCTGATGCACCGGCTGAAGGGCATGTCCTATCGAGTGATCGCCGATCATATCGGTGTTGGGGAAAAGTGCATTGAGTATCACATGATGCGTGCGCTCGCCCGATTTAGAAAGGCGGTCGCAATTCGGCGAGAATAGACGCGAGAGTGACTTTCTACAAAAGGGTTCTCCGCGCACCTGATGCATTAAACTGCCGTACGGCTCTACGGGCGACATAGTCCTGGATCTTGCTGGAATTGCTAAGGCACCGTACCCATCTTCACAGAACGTTGAACGAGAGCATGGTGAAGCGGGCCGGACCCGTAGCAAAGACGCCATGCCCTCTCCCGCCGCGAGAACCGAACAACAGGCCAACACGGTCCGCTTCGGAAAGCGCCGCCCGAAACTCTGCCGGATGCAAGCCGGACTGCTGGCCCATTACTGAGCCCCAGTTTGGAGCGTCGAGGCGAACCGTCAGTTCGTAAAGCCCGGGCGCAAGGGGCTGCATAGTCGAAGTGGCAGCAAACCAGCGAAAGAAGTCATATCTTCCCTTGGCCGTCCAACTGTCGTTTTTCCTCTGGAAATATAATGTTATAGCTGCCGTCCGGTGAGGAAATTGGCGCGGAATGAATTTCACTTCGGGTGCGGCATCAATTCGATAACGGACCACGATCTTTGATTTTCCGGCCAACGGACCACGCCGAACGGTCACATAGTGCACGTGGCCTTGCGTTTCAGAGGGGTAAGGGAAATCGAAGAACCAGCCTTTACCCTGTGGCGTCGGGTGGCTCGGTAATCCGACGGAGTAGTTTGTACCCCGGATTATCGGACCGATCTCCCATTCGGCGGCAGATTGGGCTTGCGCTGGCGTGGCAAGCGCGAGCCCAAAGGACAGGGCAATTGCCCATCTTAAACTCTTGCAGCGCCCGTCATTGATCACGCAGATTCTTCTGCTCTGGATGTTCCATCGGCCAGTCTTCTACCCTAAGCCAGTTGATGAACGCGACCGAGATTTTCACCTTCCGGCTGATCAGGCCACAGCCCGCGCGTGTCATATACGGTCTTGTCCAAGCGTTCCTCAAGCGGCACCGATTTGAACACGTCATGATCGACAAGAACAATCAGAATTTCGCATTCGGAAAGTGCGTCGTCGAGTTCGACCAGTTTAGCTCCGGTGCCAGACAATTCATCCGGCAGAGTTTTCGCATAGGGCTCGACAAGCTGAATACGCGCGCCAAACTCGCGGACGAGCGCTGCGGCGATCTCAACCGCAGGGCTCTCGCGAAAATCATCTATATTCGGTTTGAAGGCGAGACCGAGGACGCCGACCCGGACGTCAGGAAAGCGCGCGATCAGCGCGGACGTGGCGGCGATGACATGCGAAGTTTTCGCGAGGTTCACTTCTCGCGCGGTGCGGATCAGCCGACTTTCGTCGGGAGCGCCGTGGACGAGGAACCAGGGATCGACCGCGATGCAATGGCCGCCGACGCCAGGACCTGGCTGCAGGATATTGACACGCGGGTGGCGGTTGGCGAGGCGGATCACGTCCCACACATCGACGCCCATCTTGTCGGCGATCATCGACAATTCGTTGGCGAAGGCGATGTTGACATCGCGGTAGCTGTTTTCGACCAGCTTGACCATTTCGGCGGCACGCGCCGTGGTGGTCACGCAGGCGCCGCGGACGAACCGTCTATAAAAGGTCATCGCACGGCGCGCGCAGCGCGGCGTGATGCCGCCGATACAACGGTCGTTGTCAACCAGTTCGACGAGGATGCGCCCCGGCAGCACGCGCTCGGGACAATAAGCGAGAAAGATGTCGGGGGTGCCCGAGCAGCGTCCGGGAATCTTGAGGTCGGGGCGCTCGGCGGCGAGCAGTTCCGCCACCTTCTCGGTCGTGCCGACGGGCGAGGTCGATTCGAGAATGACGAGGTTTCCGGGTTCCAGCACCTTCGTGATCTTGCGCGCGGCATCGAGCACGTAGGTGACGTCGGGACGATGCGCTTCGTCGTGTGGTGTCGGGACGGCAATGACATAGGTGTCAGCCGCGACGGTTTCGGTCGAGGCGACGAGTGCGCCGCGCGACACGACACCCTGGACGAGGCCGTCGAGATCGACTTCCTCGATATGGACGCGGCCGCTGTTGACCGTTTCGACGACATGCGCGCTGACGTCGATGCCCGTAACCTTGCAGCCCGAACGGGCGATGAGCGCTGCAGTGGGCAGGCCGATATATCCCAGCCCGACCACGGTAACTTTATGTTCGATATCAACCGGCACGCGCGACAATCTCCGCAATCTGGGCTCCCGCCGAGCCGTCGCCGAAAGGATTGTGGGCGCGGGCCATGGCGGCATAAGCATCCTCATCGTCTAAAAGGCTGAAAATTTCGGTAACGATGCGGTCGCGGTCGGTGCCTACCAGTCGCGCCGTGCCCGCGGCAATGCCCTCAGGGCGCTCGGTTGTTTCGCGCATCACGAGCACTGGCTTGCCGAGCGAGGGCGCTTCTTCCTGCACCCCGCCGCTGTCGGTCAGGATCAGCTCGCTGACGCTGAGCAGGCGGACGAAATGGGGATAATCGAGCGGGTCGATCAGCGCGACGTTCGCCAGATTGCCAAGGATCGGCTCCATCGCGCTGCGCACCTGCGGGTTGGGATGGACCGGAAACACGACGGCGACATCCGGGCGGGCCGCGATTGCCGCGATCGCCTCCGCGATCGCCTTCATGCCTTCGCCGAAATTCTCGCGACGATGCGAGGTAACGGCGACGATGCGCTTGCCGGTAAAACGGCGAACGAGCGGATCGAGTGCCGTTGCGAGGGTGGGCTCCGTGTCAATTCGTGCCTTGGTGGCGAGCAGGGCGTCGATTACCGTATTGCCGGTAATATGAATGCGATCCGCGGCAACATTTTCTGCGCGGAGCGCGGCAGCGGCGGTCTCGGTCGGCGCGAAATGCAAATCGGCGACCGCGCCCGTGACCTTGCGATTTACCTCTTCGGGCCATGGGTGGTAAATGTTTCCGCTGCGCAGCCCGGCTTCGACATGGCCCACCGGAATCTTCCGGAAATAAGCTGACAGCGTGGCTGCCATGGTCGTCAGCGTGTCGCCATGGACGAGGATTCGATCGGGTTTTTCAGCGTCGAAGGTTTCGCCCAGGCCCGTTACCAAGCGCGCAAGCAAGCCATCGAGTGTTTGGTTCGGTTCCATGACGTCAAGGTCGATGTCGGGAACGATTCGCGCGATATCGAGGACTTGGTCGAGCATCGCACGATGCTGCGCAGTTACGCAGACGCGGACGTCAATGTCCGGCTGACGCTGCAGGGCATGCACGACCGGAAACATTTTGATTGCTTCCGGTCGCGTCCCGAAAACCGTCATGACCTTCATACAGCAGGACTCCTGCGGGCTGGCGACATCAGCGGCAACGCCCCGAGTTTCGTTGATGAGAGTTTAGGCTCAAAATCTTGCAGCGCTCTTAAGTTGAACGATTTTCAACAACGCATTTGGTAGTGCTGCGGCGGTTATTGCAACAATTGCTTCGTTTCGGCGTATATTGTCACTTGGGATTTTAGCGCCTAGGGGGGCAGGTGTCGTCGCGAGAGCGGATGGCTGCGGCCGCCAATGGCGTATGGACGGCAGATCGGTTGGACTTTTCATGTTCTGGAAACGAAATAGCAAACCAGTCGGGGTGGCTCGTGGCAACCACGCCATTCCGGAAGGTCGTCGTGTTTATGCGATCGGTGATATTCATGGCCGCGACGATCTGTTCGCCCAGATGATGGACCTGATCCGCGCCGACCACGCACGGCGGGGTCCCGCCGACCTTACGATTGTCCTGCTCGGCGATCTCATCGACCGCGGTCCTGCATCGGCGGCCGTGGTGGAGCGCGCGATTCGCCTGCGCGAAGAGTTTCCGGACACCCGCCTGCTGATCGGCAACCATGAGGAATGTTTTCTGGCTGCCTTGACCGGCGACGTGCGGCGCCTGCGCTATTTTATGCGGATCGGCGGCGATGCGACGGTACGCAGCTATTGGAACGACGACGGAAGCCTCGATGCCGCAAGCTTCGAGGAAGTGGCCGAGCGGCTACCCGATCTGGTGCCCGCTGAACATGTCCGGTTTCTCGGAATGGGCGAGGATGTAATCGAAATCGGTGACTATGCCTTCGTCCATGCTGGCATCCGGCCCGGCGTGCCGTTGGAAAAGCAGTCAATGACGGACTTACGCTGGATACGGGATGAATTCCTCGACGACATGAGCGAACATGGCAAAATGATCATACACGGCCATAGCATTTCGGCCGAACCCGACGAGCAGATGAACCGGATCGGGATCGATACCGGCGCTTTTCGGAGCGGGATACTCGCCGCAATCTGTCTTGAGGGTGAAGCCAGGCGCTACCTGTTTGCGCGCGAAACCGAACTACAGCTCATAGCTTGATCCATCCGGCAAAACTGCGGGCCGCGCCAGCCCTTATTCGGCGCGGGTTCCAATAGCGATGTGGCGAAAGCCATGCCGGAGGACTTCGTCGCGGCGATAGATGTTGCGGAGGTCAACGAGCAATTTGTCGGCCATGCTGCCGCCAAGCCGCGCGAGATCGAGCGCGCGGAAGGCGTCCCATTCGGTGATGATCGCCACCGCGTCGGCGCCTTCGGCTGCGGCATAGGCGCTCGCCTTCATTTCGACCTCGGGCATCATCGGCGCCGCGATCTCCATCCCTTCGGGATCATAAGCGGTGACGCGCGCGCCGGCGTCGAGCAGCGTCTGGACGATCGCGAGGCTCGGCGAATCGCGCATGTCGTCGGTGTTCGGCTTGAACGTCAGCCCGAGCAGCGCGACCGTCTTGCCGCGCGCGTTGCCGCCCATCGCCGCGATGATCTTGCGGCCCATCGCGCGCTTGCGCAGGTCGTTGGCCTGCACTGTCGCCTCGACGAGGCGTAGCGGCACTTCATTGTCCTGCGCGGTTTTCAGCAGCGCAAGCGTGTCCTTAGGGAAGCAACTGCCGCCATAGCCGGGACCGGCGTGGAGGAATTTCGCGCCGATCCGATTGTCGAGGCCGATGCCGCGCGCGACGTCCTGCACCTCGGCGCCGACGGCCTCGCAGAGATCGGCGATCTCGTTGATGAAGGTGATCTTGGTCGCGAGGAAGGCGTTGGCGGCATATTTGATCATTTCGGCGGTGCGCCGGCGCGTGACGAGGATCGGGGCTTCGTTGAGGAAGAGCGGCCGGTAAACTTCGCGGAGGACGGACTCGCCGTGCGCGTCTTCGGCACCGATCACGATGCGGTCGGGGCGCTTGAAATCGCCGATCGCGGCACCTTCGCGCAAGAATTCGGGATTCGAGGCAACGCTGTGCGCGCGCCCCGGTGCGCCCTCGCGCAGGATACGCTCGACCTCGTCGCCGGTGCCGACCGGGACGGTCGATTTGGTGACGATCACGCAATCATGGTCGAGCGTCGCCGCCAGTTCCTCGGCGGCGCCGAAGACATAGGAAAGATCGGCATGGCCATCGCCGCGGCGCGACGGCGTCCCGACCGCGATGAACACCGCGTCGGCCCCGGCAACCGCAGGCGCAAGATCGGTGGTGAAGGACAGGCGGCCCGCCGCGACATTCTTGGCCACCAGCGAATCGAGGCCGGGCTCGTAAATCGGCATCCGCCCCGCGTTCAGCGCCTCGATCTTGCCGGCATCCTTGTCGACACAGACGACGTCATGGCCGAAATCGGAAAAGCACGCCCCCGATACCAGCCCGACATAGCCGGTTCCGATCATGGCGATTTTCATGCAAGACTCCTTTATCATGATGCGTTTCATCGACGCTAACCGGGCGCGTCAGTAGGGATAAATCGGGAAGCCGGAAAGGGGGTTGGGGTTTGATTTTTGGGTGCGGCGAAACTTGCGCTCCCTTCGGCCCTGCGCCCCAATGCATTCGCCGCGTTCAGTCGTTGAATGGGCTATATTGTCTTTCTTTCGACATTAATTGCCGATAGGCGGCGCCGATGAAGCCGATCCGCAAAGCCGTCTTTCCCGTCGCCGGTCTCGGCACGCGATTCCTGCCCGCGACCAAGGCGATCCCGAAGGAAATGCTGCCCGTCGTCGACCGGCCGCTGATCCAATATGCGGTCGACGAAGCGCGCGAGGCGGGGATCGAGCAGATGATCTTCGTCACCGGCCGCGGCAAGAGCGCGATCGAGGATCATTTCGATATCGCGTTCGAACTCGAAAAGACGATGTCCGAACGCGGCAAGGATCTGTCGGTGCTCGAACCGACCCGCCTCGGCCCCGGCAATTGCGCCTATGTCCGGCAACAGGAACCGATGGGGCTCGGCCATGCCATCTGGTGCGCGCGCGACATCGTCGGCGACGAACCCTTTGCGATCTTTCTGCCCGACGAATTCATGCACGGCTCGCCCGGCTGCATGAAACAGATGGTCGACGCCTACCATCGCGTCGGCGGCAACCTGATCTCGGTGCTCGAAGTGCCGCGCGCGCAAGTCTCGAGCTACGGCGTCATCGCCCCCGGCAAGGCCGACGGCGCGCTGACCGAAGTCACCGGACTCGTCGAAAAGCCCGCAGTCGCCGACGCGCCGTCGAACCTCATCATCTCGGGCCGCTATATCCTCCAGCCCGAAGTGATGCGCGTGCTCGAACGGCAGGAAAAGGGCGCCGGCGGCGAAATCCAGCTCACCGACGCGATGGCGACGATGATCGGCAAGCAGCCCTTCCACGCCGTGACCTTCGACGGCACGCGCTATGACTGCGGGTCGAAGGCGGGCTATATTCAGGCCAATCTGGCCGTCGCGCTCACGCGGCCCGACATGGCGGCCGACGTCCGCGCCTTCGCCGTCGACCTGCTGAAATAGAGATCGCTTGCTGGACGAATTGAAACTAAACGTCAGTTATTTTGCTATGCAAACATTCTGCCACGTCGGGCGGTGCGGATTTTGCACGACGACCGCTGACGCGTTATTGGGGATTTTGAATGATCGAGTTTGCAAGAAAAGTCAGAGATGCTCTATTCGCCGCCACCCACCGGAATTCGGTCGTCGATGTCGCGGGCATCACGCTTACGCTCGACAATGCGTCTCCCCGGATGCGCTATGTGATGCACAAGGGCTATGAGACGGAGGATGCCGAACTCGCGTCTGCCGTCCTCGACGAAAATGACGTGGTGCTGGAAGCAGGCTCTGCCACAGGTTTTCTGGCGATACATTGCCTGAAGAATATTGGCGTCAGATCATATGACATGGTTGAAGCCAATGAAGAGATGATCCCAGTGATCCACCGGAATTTCGAACTCAATGGTCTTGCGAGCCCGAAACTTACACACGCGGCAGTCGCAGCGGTAGACGGCACGATATCGTTCGGCATCAACCGCGACTTCTGGTCGTCCAGCACGACGTCTCGAAAGGGCGAGCGACGCGTTTCGGTTCCATCACGCTCGCTGCCCTCGCTGGCGAAAGCCATGGCAGTGCCGCCCACTGCGTTGGTGATGGATATCGAGGGTGGAGAAGCGGCGATCCCTCTCGATCATTTTCTGCTTTTCGAGAAGATCGTGATAGAGACGCACCGCAAGCTCGTGGGCGATCAACCGATCGAAAAGCTGCTGGCGTTTCTGGCAGAAAAAGGCTTTGCCGAGATTGGCCGCAATGGCGGTAGCTACGCATTTCGAAAGAGCGCGGCCTAGGCTCGCGCTGCCGGCCATTTTTGCCGCGGCCGCCCTCCGGCCGTGCAATGAAGCCCTTCGGTAATGGTCCGGTCCCCCATTCGATCCTGCCAAAGCGGGCACGATGCGGTTATCGCCGCGCTTCGAAATCCTGATTCAGGAGGCGTTCGATCATGCGGGCGCCGGACAGCGTCAAATGGGTGTCGTCAAAATAGGCTGGATCGCCGTTGGCATCGGTAAGGCGGCACACAGGATCGCACATCGTCGCCGCGACCTCGATGATCGGTACGCCGCCATTGCCAATCGCGTCGAGTTTGGCGCGATTGAGCTTGTCATATTCAACGAGCGTTTGCCGGGGCAGGGGTTTGCCATGGGCGTCGTGATCATAAAGGCTCACCAGCACATTGCCCGAATAAATCGGGACAGGGGCGATCAGAACGGTCTGGACTCCCGCCGACCGCAAGCGGTGCGCCGCGTCCAGGATTATTGCGGGATTCAGGTTCTTCGGCGCGAAATGAAGATATACCCGGTCGGCATTCTTCCGTTCCGCTTCGTGGACCAGCCAATCGGCGTCGTTGCCGCCGGAGATCAACGGCGTGTTATCGACCGAAAAATATGTGGCAAATCCGTTTTGGGAAGCCGTTTTGGCGAACGTCTGTTTGATCGAATCCGAATGGCTGTCGCCGATCAATAAAACGGTCTTTTCGCCCTTTCCGATCGCGCAAAGGCTTTCACCTGGCGATTCTATTCGGAACATCTTCCCGCACCGATAGGTCGACCGGTCGGTGGCGCCGGCGAATATCTGCCGCTGCTCGCCCGAAAACCGCGTTTGTTGAAGCGAGGGAGCCAGAATGGCCGTGCCGGCCAGGGTGGTCGCGACCAGGACGGCGCGCTTGGCAGTATAGATTTTTGGGCCCGGTCGTTCGAAACACCCGTAAAGCGCCAATGCGGCCGCTCCGATCAAAACGAGCGAAACCAGGAAAAGCGCGACGCTGCCTCCGCCGGTGATCGTTCCTCCAAAGGGTCGATAATGCAACAGAACGAGCACGGGCCAATGCGCCAGATATAGCGAATAGGAAATATTTCCGAGGCGTTGCAAGGCGCGGCCGATTGCCGATTCGACAAAGCGACGATCGAGCGGATTGGCCAGCGCGACGGCGGTGGCTCCGGATATCGCGAGCGCGGCAGCGCCGGGATGTCCATATAATATATCGCGCGCGTCGACACCCAGCGCGATAAGAGGAATGACGGTCATGGCAGCGAGGGAGGCGGCGCCTACGCGCTTGTCGGCAGGCCCCGACCAAGTTGCCGCAAACATGCCAATGGCAAATTGCCACAGGCGTGTGGGGACCATGAAGAAGGCAGTTTTGGGGCTTACCGTGAGAACGACCAAGCAAAGCGCGAACGATGCCAAGGCGATGCCGACAAGCAGCCAGCGCCGGTCCCGGCAAAGCCAGGCAATGAGCGGAAAAGCGATATAGAATTGAACTTCGACCGCCAGCGACCAAAGGTGGAGCAGAGGGTTGAAATTGTCCTTGGAAAAATATGAATTTTGTAGCCAATATCCGATGTTGGAGGAAAAAATCGACGCAAACGCAGCCTGGTGCGCGGTTTGAGCGAAGTCGATCGGCAATGTAACCCAATACGCGGCGATCAACGTGAAGAATATCGTAGCGAAATAGGCGGGCAGCAGGCGTCGCGCGCGTCGTTGATAAAAGCTCACCGCAGAATGATCGTTTCGATGCAGCTTCTGCATCAGATACCCGCTGATCACAAAAAAGATATCAACCCCCAGAAAACCGGAAGGCAGGCCGGCTATTCCCAGGTGAAAAAGAAGCACCAGTGTGACGGCAAGCGCCCGGAATATCTGAATATCCCCACGATATTCACCCATTATTTTTCCCTGTGCAAAGTGGCAGCCGACCGGGTTGGCGGACAGGAAGGTCAAAAATATCCGCGCCCATTCTGTCGCAATTACGGACCGGATGGTCCCGTTCATCGCGAAATGTTGTTAGCGTCCGCGCTCGTGGTGTAATTTCCGGTGTAGGCGATGGTGTATTCCGGGGTGGGGCATGCCCCACCCCGGAATGCGGCGTCGCTGGTGGCCACCGGGTTCATCGTTATGGTGGAGTTTGCACACTTCAACCGTGACGAAGAGGAGTTCCCGATGACCGAGGACAGATTACTGATCGAAGAGCTTGCTGCGAAGGGCGGCCAACCGGATTTTTTGCGCACCATCGCCGAGAACGTGCTGCAGCTGATCATGGAGGCCGACGTTGATGGCCTGATCGGCGCGGGTCGCCACGAACGCAGCAGCGAGCGCGCGACCTGGCGCAACGGCTATCGCGACCGTTCGCTGGATACCCGGGTAGGCACGCTGAACCTGAAAATCCCCAAGCTGCGTGCTGGGTCCTACTTTCCGGGCTTCCTTGAGCCCCGCAAGATGGTCGAGAAAGCGCTGGTTGCGGTGATCCAGGAAGCGTGGATCGGCGGGGTCAGCACCCGGCGGGTCGATGAACTCGTCCAGGCCATGGGCATGACCGGCATCTCCAAGTCCACCGTCTCCAAGCTTTGCAAGGACATTGACGAGCGCGTCCATGCCTTTCTGAAACGCCCGCTCACCGGCGAATGGCCGTATCTCTGGCTCGATGCCACCTATCTCAAGGTACGCGAAGGCGGGCGGATCATCAGCGTTGCCGCAATAATCGCCATGGCCGTCAACACCGAGGGCCGGCGCGAGATCGTCGGCCTGCATATCGGCCCCTCGGAAGCGGAGGTCTTCTGGTCCGACTTCCTGAAGGACCTTGTTCGGCGCGGTCTTACCGGCGTGAAGCTGGTCATCTCCGATGCTCACGAGGGCCTCAAGGGCGCGATCACCCGCGTCATGGGCGCCACCTGGCAGCGCTGCCGGGTGCACTTCATGCGCAATGCCCTGTCCTATGTGCCCAAGGGCCAGAACACTGTCGTCGCCGCCGCGATCCGCCAGGTCTTCCTGCAGCCCGATCAGAAAAGCGCAACGCAGGTCTGGCGACAGGTCGCCGACCAGTTGCGCACCCGTTGGCCCAAGCTCGGCGCCTGCATGGACGAGGCCGAAACCGACGTGCTCGCCTACACCGGCTTTCCCACCCAGCACCGCACGAAGTTACACTCAACCAATCCGCTCGAGCGGCTCAACAAGGAGGTCAAGCGCCGCGCCGACGTCGTCGGAATCTTCCCGAACGAAGACAGCATCATCCGCCTCGTCGGGGCTGTGCTGATGGAGCAGAACGACGAGTGGCAGCTCCAGCACCGATACATGCAGATCGAAGGCATGGCCGAACTCAACCAACCCATGATCGAGGAGGAAAATCAGCCCCTACACATCACCGCCAAAGCCGCCTGACGATGGCCCACGGCCACAGCCGAAATTACACCACCTTGACGGACGCGACCGAAATGTTCCTGCCGATACATGTCGCAAGCTACAAGACAAATCTTTGGGCTTGCCGTCGGTCGAGGCATGTGGTTGTAGCGCCGGACGCGTCTCGGCTGCAATTGTCGCGGGTCGGCGCCGCTGCCCATGAGAGCGATCGCGCGACCTTGCAGGGACGGTCGCATGAAGCCGTCGGTCCGGTTGGGTGCGGCCTTTTTTGCGGATCGAACAGCGGTCGATAGCCGGTCGCCACAGGGCTTTTTGGGATGTTGGAAAAGATGAAGAAGCGGAACGGCCGCCGAAATTTGGCGCAAGCGAGCCGGTACAGCCTGAAATCGGCATTGCCGCTTATATTTTTCCTGTGTTTTGTCTTTCTACTGGGAGGCGCAAGTCGAAGCGACATAGCGTCGGTTCCCTTGCTGAGAGGCGGCAGTCTTCTTTTTGCTTTCTGGGCCGCGACCCAAATGCGCAAAGAGGATTGGGTGCGGATCGCCGTGCCGCTTGGATTGCTCGTGGCGGCGAGTGTCTGGATGGCACTGCAACTGGTTCCGCTGCCTCCGGAAGCATGGCAGGCGTTGCCTGGCCGCGAAATTGTTGCCGATACGGGGCGCCTGCTTGGAGAGGATGATCTCTGGCGGCCGCTTTCGTTGGCGCCATCGCAGACCCTGAACAGCCTGTTGGCAATGACGGTGCCCTTTGCAACGCTCTTGCTCGCGGCAAGGGTGCGCGTAGAAGATATTTCCTACATTCTCTTCGCATTTGTGGGAATAGCATGCGTTAGTGCTCTGCTGGGCTTCGTTCAACTCCTGTCGGACGGAGCGAGCGGCGCCTATCTGTACCGGATCACCAACGCCGATGCCATGGTGGGGCTGTTTGCCAATCGAAATCATCACGCCATCTTCATGGCTTGCGCCCTGATGATCGCGGGAACATTGTTGCGCGACGAATTTCTCGCCCGCCGTCAGCGCGGCGCGACAAAATTCGCTCTCCTGATCGCCGCGGTCATGTTCGCCTCTTTGACAATTTTCATCGGCTCCCGGGCGGGGCTCATCGGTGGGATCTGCGTAATCCTGATCGTCTATTTGACGTTGGCCTTTACGCTGCGAGGAACTCGAGTGGAGGTTTCGCCGACAGAAAAGAAGCGCTTCGGGGGCTGGGCGCAACTGGCCATTCTCGCCCTACCTGCGCTTCTTTTGTTCCTGACGCTCAACGCCGCCTTGTGGGCGGATCGCACGACAGCGCTCAGCCGGCTGGCCGATCAGGATATGGCGGCTGACCTGCGAGTTCGCGCTTGGCCGACGGTTTCCAGCATGCTTGAGACCTTTTGGATTTGGGGAAGCGGATTTGGATCCTTCCCGGATGTTTACAAGATTTTCGAGCCAGACAACTTGCTGGCCCCCGGCTATTTCAATCATGCACATAATGACTGGGTGGAGGTTCTACTGACCGGCGGCTTGCCGTTTGCGCTCATCCTGTTGCTGACGTTACTTTGGCTGGTGCGGCAGGTCGTAGGCCAGGGCATACGGACTCTCCTGTCTGGCCGTCGGGGCGATTACCGGCTGATGGCGCTGGTCGTCATATTTCTTCTGGCCGGTTCCAGCGTCGTGGATTATCCGCTCCGTGTCCCCTCGATGCAGGCGATGGCGATCGCCTTAGTTTTGCTGGTATTTTGCCCGAGTTCTCGGGCGTTTCGGCGACATTTGAGCTTGAAGCCCAATGGGGACTCTCTATAGCCGGCCTCATCGCCGTCATTCGGAATCGAAGGTCTTCATGTATCTACGTCGCGTTCTTCTCTCTTCGGCGCTCGCCCTGCTTGCAGGGTGTGCGGGAGACCCGCCGCCGGTAGGCAGTGCCCCCAATAGTCCGGTGACAGCCCTGGAGGCGCTGCCTCGCCCAGAGGCCGGCGATGTGGTCCGGTCGACCCGGCTGGCGTTTGTCGGGCCGTTCAGCGAACTGCGCGTGGAAGTTTTCGGTGTTCCCGACATGCAGCGCGACGTCATGACCGACGGCGAAGGTAATTTCTCATTCCCTCTCGTCGGTACGGTGGCGGCAGCGGGCAAGACGCTCAACGATGTTTCAGAAGACATACGTGCCAGACTGGCAGGGCGCTATATTCGGGATCCGCAGGTCACGGTGAACTTTAAATCCTCGACCAATCCGCTTGCCGTCCAGTCCTTGGCGGTGACGGTCGATGGGCAGGTAAACCGGGCGGGCGCCTATCCCGTCGTTGGGCGTGTTACGCTTATGCGCGCTGTCGCATTGGCTGGCGGCGTCAATGAATTCGCCAAGCTTGAGGATGTCGTGGTTTTTCGCAATGTCGGCGCGAAGCAATATGTCGGCATCTATAATCTGCAGGCAATCCGGCGGGGGAATTATTCCGACCCCGAAATCTTTCCGAATGATGTCGTTATTGTAGGCGATTCGCCTGCGCGTCGCCAATTCAAGGACATTCTTCAGGTGGTTCCTGCATTCCTTTCGCCGCTTATCCTCCTAGTTCGCGAGCTTTGATAAGGGCCCCGCTCACATGAAACAGAATGAAGCCAGCGAAGCTCTGGCATGGGAAGCCGATCTTGCCGGTCAACGCAAGATTGGCGCGAAGGACTTTCAGGAGACCGGAGCGCTGATCTTCGCCCGGATCTGGGCGGCCGTCTGGAGTCGCCGGACCTTGGCGCTGGGCATCATTATGAGTGCCTTGCTACTTGGCCTTGTTGCGACTTTTCTTGCGACGCCGCAATATTCGTCAGAGACGCGGATCGAAATCCTGCCCGACGCGCCCGTCGCAACATCGGTCGAGGGGCAGCGCGAGAAGGCGTTGCTTAACGAACTTTCATTCTACAACACGCAATATTCATTGCTGAAGTCTGAATCCTTGGCCGAGCGCGTCGCGCGTGCAGGCAATTTGGCTGCCGACAAGGATTTTCTCGAAGCGTATAAGCTGGAAGGCGCCGACGCTTCGCTTGGCAGCGGCGAAAGGCAAAAGCTCAGTAAATCGATTGCTGCCATTCTTTTGAAAAATGTGAATGTGACGCCGGTTCGTAATTCGAGCCTCGTCGATGTCAGCTTTTCCACGCCTTCTGCCAAGCTGTCGGCGAAGTTGGCGAATCTGTGGGCGCAACAATTTTTGCAGGCGACCATAGACCGACGTTTCTCTGCGACTTCCGATGCAAGAAGATATCTCGAGCAACGTCTTGAAGCCCTGCGGCAAGGTCTGGAAGCCTCGGAAAGGGCACTGATAAATTACGGGACCAGCAAGGGTATTGTGACGATCGCTGCCCAGACCGACGCCAATGGTCGAACACAAGCCCGGACGCTGGTCGGCGCAGACATCGAAGCAATCAGTTCGGCGCTTTCAAAGGCTAAGGAATTGCGCGTTGCGGCCCAAGCCGAATTGGCGAACACGATGACGGGTAGCGCGGCGATCAATGCTCCTTCGATCGCGAACCTTCGCCAGAAGCGAGCGGAGCTCGAAGCCGAGCTCGCTCAGCAGCGGACGATCTTTGCGGAAGACTATCCTCGTATTGTCTCGCTTCGAACGCAACTCGCCAGTCTCGATCGAAGCATCGTGGCCGAAACAGCACGTTCGACGCAAAGCAATCGTGAAGCGTTCAATGCGGCTAGCCGCCGGGAAGATGAATTGCGCGCCGAACTGGAAAAGCTGACAGGCCAATATAATCAGCAGCAGCGCGAATCGATCGAAATGGCAATCCTTCAGCGAGAAGTTGATTCGAACCGGCAATTGTACGAAGGGCTGCTGCAGCGGTACAAGGAAATCGGCGTTTCGGGCGTCGGGACGAACAATATCTCGATCGTTGATCGCGCGATGGTTTCCAGCAGCCCGTCCAGCCCGATTCTTCTGCTAAACCTCGCTCTCGCCCTGTTCATCGGGCTCATGGCCGCCGCTGCGACGATTTTTGTCCTCGAAAAGATCGATAGCTCGGTCCGGGATCCGCAGGAAGTTGCGGACCGGTTCGGCTTGCCGCTCCTTGGCGCTATTCCGGAATCTTCCCAGCCGGTCGCGGAAGCGATTAGCGACAAAAAGTCGGCCATTTACGAGGCTTATTTCTCTGCGATGACCAATCTGGGTTTCCTGACCACCCACGGGGCACCGCGGACGCTCATGTTGACGTCGTCGCAACCTCGCGAGGGGAAGAGCAACTCTTCGCTCAGCTTGGCGACCGTGCTCGCGGCCACCGGAAAAAGCGTGATCCTCATCGATGCCGATATCCGGAACCCGTCGCAGGACCATTATTTGAGCCTTCCCAACCAGTTGGGACTCACTCATTATTTGGCCGGTGATGACAATCTCGATGCCATGATCGTCGAGCTTCCGGACAAGGGTTTTTCGGTGATCACGGCAGGAAAGGTGCCGCCCAATGCGGCCGAGTTGCTTGGCAGCGAACGGCTGGACCAACTTGTCGAACTTCTTTCGGCTCGCTTTGATCATGTGCTGATCGATACGGCTCCGCTGCTCGGTTTGGCTGACGCGCCGATCGTTGCGCGCTGCGTCGAAGGTGTCTTGTTCGTCATCGAGGCCAATTCGACGAAGGGCCGCGCTATCTCGCTGGCGCTCAGCCGGTTGCGGATGTCGGGAGCCAAGCTGTTCGGTGCGGTGGTAACGAAGGTGGGGCTACGGAACCAGGCTTATGGCTATGGCTATGGCTATGGCTATGGCTACGGTTACGGCGCGACGTCGGAAGCAAAATGATCGTTGAATACTGCGCATTTTCTGCATCGGAAATACGGTCGTGACCCTTTTCAAAGGCATGGGCTGGCTTGTCGCGGTCGTTGCTGCGATCGGGGTGGCGCTATGGAGCAGAACAATTGGCGAGCAGTATCGAAATCCGGCCGCGAGCTTGGCGTTCGGTCTTCCGGCTTATAGTGCGGCCGGAGCCACGCTCGCTTACTCGACCTTTGCGCAGCGGTTGCAAAAGGACCCGCGTGCTCAACTCAGCAGGCAGGAACTTCTGTTGGCAGAGGACGCTTATCGGAATGATCCGTTATCGGTGACCGCCGTAGGCCTCCTTGCTTTGGGGCGTCACAGCAAGGATTTGTCAGAGCAGGAAGCGATCTTCGAGCA
Organism: Sphingopyxis macrogoltabida; assembly: GCF_001314325.1. Classification (NCBI taxonomy): domain Bacteria; kingdom Pseudomonadati; phylum Pseudomonadota; class Alphaproteobacteria; order Sphingomonadales; family Sphingopyxidaceae; genus Sphingopyxis; species Sphingopyxis macrogoltabida. The sequence goes on along the minus strand of NZ_CP009429.1, from coordinate 4,531,304 downwards.
GGCCGGGCTGCTCAGCCGCCGCAGTAATCTTGTCAGCCAATATCTAATCAAGGCGGCTGCCAAGCGCCAAGACGACGCGAAATTCTTTAGGTGGCTGACGCGAGCGGCCGTTACCGACACGCGCGCGCGGGCAGTCTATATCGGTGCCATGGTCGATGCAACGAGCCGTGACGATGCCGTTCGCACGTTGATCCCGGTGCTTGGTCCCGACCCGGACTGGGCACCTTACTATTGGCGCACGATCCTCGACAAACCTGCGAGCATAGCTAATGCTGGTCGGATTCGCATGGCGATCATGGGCGCGCCCTGGAAGCAATTTCGCATCAAGCAGACCGACAGCAAACTCGTGCGCCGCCTGGTGGAGAATGAAGAATTCAATCTGGCCCGCGAGCTGGCTGTAAGGCTGGGTCAGCCCGGACTGACTCGAGAGGTCGGGAGGCTTCCGCTGGTCAACGCCAATTTTGCTCGCCAGCCACTGCTGCCGCCGTTCGATTGGCAACTTGCTGCATCGGGTAATTTGGGATCGTCCATCGATACCGCAAATCGAACGCTTACAATCTCTGCCTTGGGAGGCGCGAACGGAGTGGCCGCACGCCAACTTGTCCGTCTTTCGCCCGGGAAATATGTCGCGCGATGGGCAATGTCGGCCAATACGGAAGCGGCGGCGTCACCTTTGACCATCGATATCAACTGCGCCGAGAGAGCCGATTTGGGACCAAAGCCTTCTCCGTCGGAAATGAAGTCGGGAAGACAAATCGCCGAAATGGTAATCGGACAGAGTTCGTGCCGCTGGTATTGGTTTTCCCTCCTGATTGCGGTGCCTGACGACGTCGGAGGGATTGATTACACACTCCACAACCTGGTTCTGGAGAGGGTCCCGTGACCGCCGTAATGTTTCCCTGTCTGGTCGGGGCAGATAAACTTGGATAAACGGAATCGGTGCAGGCCGTCGCAGGTCGAGTTACGGATATCGATCCCTGCGATGCCGCAACATCATTCATGCAGAAGCGTGGCCGCATTCTGCTGGAATTACGGTAAAGAGCGATAAGCGATGCTGCCTCCGTCCGCCGTCATGTTTCTCCTCCCTTTGGATTTCATGAGGATTGTCTGGATTGTCACGCCTTTTGATGTCGTGGCAGCGGCTTATCTGCTGCCGCGCCTGATCAGCGGACAAGTGTTAATCCGACCCTTTGCGATCGCAGTCTTTTTGTTCGTAACTTTGTCGGTGATCGTCGCTGTCTCGGGGATCGCCAATGCTGTCGAAAACAATGAGAATTTCATTCTGATCGGCGGGCTCGCGCTGTCGATCCTAAAGGGCCTGGCGATCGTCGATGCAATGAGCAAGAAGAAGCTGTGGGGGAGTTCGTCCGCCTGCTGGGGTTTCTTGGCGCTGAATGTGATACAGACGGTCCTGTTCGTCACCGGCATTGGCTTCACGGGCTCCGACCGGTTCTCGGGGTTGTTCGATCAATCGAACGGCGCGGCTGTATTCCAGGCTTTCGCCTTTGCTTTTGCACTGTATAATTTCCACTATAGGAAAAATATCGTCCCGCTATTGGTGATAGTCAGCTCCATCCTTTTTATATTCGTATCGGGATCCCGCGGGTCGCTTGTCTCTGTCGTATTGATTTTCTTTATGTATATTGCCTTTATCTCGATCGCGTCGGTGAAGCGGTTTTCCGTCGTGGCGATTCTGGGGCTAACAGCCTCGGTCGCGCTTCTGGCGGTTGATACCGAAGTATTGGCCAAGTTTCTGGCCACGATGACGGCGTCCGAGAGTGGCGGCGTAGCTCGCATAGGCGGGTTTCTTAGTTCTATCCTGTTGAGCGAGGGCGCAGGCTTTACCGGAGAATTCGAGAGTTCTCGCGGCTATCTCAACGATGCCGCGCTGGACTTCTTCATAGCCAACCCGAGTTTCTTCGGCGTCGGGCCGTCGGTGTCGCTGGATGTGCTCGACCTTGGCGTGAGGCCCCACAACATACTGTTCTCCTCGCTGATCGAGCTGGGCTTTGTGGGCTTTCTGTTCTTCGCAATATCGCTCATCACCGCCTTCTTTGGCCTTTTTGTACCTGCCCTGCGCAACTCATTCAGAATTCTGCCCTTTTTGCTTTATTGTGCGCTTATTGCGGCGGCGTTCAAAACACCGTTCTATTTTCTGCTGGGCCTGCCTTGGGCTGTCCTGATTTTGGGATATAGCGGTGTGATGCGCAGCGATCAGCGAGATTTCGCCCCGGCCGCGACTAACGCATAGGTGGGGCATTGCGCGTCCCGAATATCTGAAGGAACGGTGCGCCGCAGCTAATGTTTTTGGCGCCTGCCGGAGGTGGCTCGCCTTCTCGTCGAGGTGGTGACTCTTATCGCTGCGCGGCGGCGCCTTGTCGCGCCGGTAGTCGGAACGATCGCGATAGGTTCGTCCGTGGTGACCGCAATCCAAGGGGCCGCATTTGACGAGTTCGAAAGCCCGGCGCCGGACTATGAATTTTTGGTCCCGTCGCTGGGCCGGCTCTTGCCCGTGTCGCTCGGGTTGCGCCAACCCAATGATCGCCTCGAAACCATGAGTATCTGCTTTTTCTTCAGATAGAGCACCGTCAGCCAGATCGCCACCAGATAGCCGCTGGCATAGCCCAGCGCCCCCCAATAAGGCAATTCGGCTCGATAGGCGATTGCGGTTAATATGAGCGCAGGCGGCGCTCCGATAATATAGCCGATTGCCAGTGCAGCGGGCATGTTCGCCCGCATCGCAAATGGATCGACGGTCAACTTTTTGAGCCGGTTCAAAACGACCGCCATCGAGACGATGGCAAATGTAATCTCGTCAAACAAATCATTGTTCAGAAAGGGCAAGACGCCGGAGCGTTGCGCAATCAGGATGGCGATGAAGGCGAGGATGCTCAAGCCGAACGAAGTATAGGCACCCTTTTTCAGCGTCTTTCCGAACTGGCCGCTTTCTCCCGCGGCGAGTTGATGAAAGGCCAGCGGGACGAAAACAAAGCTGGCGGCATTAATCAGGAAGCCCACCGTGCGTTGTGCCAGGTCAACACAGAAGGAAAAAACGCCCAACAAATGAGGCGTGCCAAATAGAAGAACGATATAACGCGTACCAAGGTAAAGAAGCTGCTCGGCCATGTTGCTTACGATGTAGCCGCCACCGATCTTCAAGGAATCGTGAAGGCTGGAAATCCTGAACATACGCAACTTCGGGACCCCGATCAGGAAAAGGCAAATCAGTGCCGCAATTCCATAGCTGGCGGAATAGCTGTTCAAGGCAATGATGTGGGATGCCTTCTGACCGACGAAGGCAAAAACCAACCCCAAATACAGAATGGATTGAAGAAGGGACACTATCCCATATGTCCATATCTTCAGCCTCGCACGCAACAGCTCGATCAGGACGCTATATAGTCCGAAAGATATGGCGGCGAAGATGTGGGCCGTGCCGATCAGCCCGAACATCGTCAGGATCAGTCCGATCAAAACGGCCGCCAATGCAAGGAGGAGCGCCAAGCCGATATAGGAGGCCTCATATTCCTCCTTGCGCCCGGCCGCAGTTTCCTTGGCAAATTGCGATACCGCGGAAAATTGCAACGGACCGAATAGCAGAATGGAAACGAAGCTGGTTACCGAAACCGCCAGAGAGAAAAAGCCATAGCCCACCGTCGACAGCAGGTTACCTAACAGAAAAAGGACAAATATGTTTATAAGGCCGGGGGCAGCTCTTAAGAATATTGCTTCTATCTGGGACTTTATCATGTCTATTTTCTATTTAAAAATGAAGCAATAATATAAGAAAAATATAGTGTTACACATCTCACGAAGTGGGTTTTGCTCCTGTATCTCTTCTTAAAATATCCTTGAATGTGAACTTTTTGCAATTCCGCCATCGGGGACGCGTTTTTTATCTTCAGGGAGGCAATGTTTTCCGACATCCCGCCGGGTAAGTAATGTTTGCGGCCTACACTGATGTTTCGGGCAACGACATCCTTTGTCAGTGCCAGCCGGGACCACAGATAGGAGGTGGGAATGCGCCGATGAGGCGTATTGGACGGATAGGCGACAGCGCGCAAGTCGCCGGTCAAAACGACCTCTTTCTTGTCGCCGCGTACGTCATGGTCGCAGCGCAAGGAAAGAAAATTATTCCTGCCGTCGGGGAAGGCGGTGCCGACCCGGTTTCCGTCCTCGTCGTCTAGATGGTAGATATAGCCGGTAGCAGTCGGCGGAAGAGGCGAGGCGCAATCATCGAGAATATTTTGCAAGCCGGCAGCGTATAACCAGTCATCATCGTCGAACGGCATGATGAACTTGCCGGTAGCCGCTTCCATTGCGATCATCAGTGATCGGGCGCGTCCGGCGTTTTCCGAATAGGTGACACGCAGCCGTGGATCGTCCGACTGACGCAGCGTTTCAAAGCTGCCGTCAGTTGACCCGTCGACATGGACGCAAATTTCGAACGGCCCCGGCGTCCGAAGCATTTCCGCAACGAGACGCGCGATCTTGTCGCGGCGATTGAATGTGGGAATGCAGATGCTGAGCAGGGGCGACATATCGCGGATCATCCATGACCGTTGGGGGGCGGGGACGCGTTCTTCGACACCGGGCGACGATATTCGGGCCGGGTGGATTTTAGAAGGGCAGCGAAATAGGCTTGTGGACCGCGTTCGGCCAAAAACGCATCGATCGTCTGGTCACGTGGGTATCCGTCCAGCATTGGGAGAAGTATCGCGGTCAGGGAAGCGGGTTGATGATCATCGGACAGGCGCAGGCCCGGGATGGTGACCAATTCGGCTGTGCAGGGGGTGGAAATTACCGACCGGATGCCCGACGCCAGCATCTCGAGCGCGACGTTGGGAAAACCTTCGATCTCGGACGTGATCAAGCCGACGTCAGCCTGTGCCATTAACGCCGTCGGGTTGTCGCAATAGCCCGTGAGGGTGATATGGTCGTTCAAACCCGATTTCGCGATTTCTTCTTCGACCGCGAACCGCTCGGGCCCGTCGCCCACCATGATCAGATGCACGTCGCTGCGCCCGCCGGCGCGGAGACAGGCAATCAACTTCACGGCAAGAAGCGGGTTCTTCACCCGGGCAAAGCGCCCGCACCATATCAGCCTTGTTGCCCGCTCGCCGATATTCCGAGGCAGGGCAGGAAGGGGAGCGTCGCGGCCCGCGCGTGCGCGTTCGAGATCGACGGGGTTGGGAATGACGGTGGTCAGATGATCGAGTTTGCCGGCCAGATTGCGTGATAGCGAATCTCGCATCGTTTCAGTCTGGCAAATGATCGAGTCCTGTGCGCCATACAACCAATAGAGACGACGGATAAGCCCGTCCCACCTGCCAAAGCGACGATCGAATATAGTCGTCGATTCGCGGGCGACCAGCAGGTCGGTACGAAACCATTTCAACTGCCGCAGCAAGCTGGACAAGGCATTGACGTGGAGAAGGGAACTGAAAACCAGTCGATAGGAGGTGCCGCGGAGAAAAAGGGACAGCGCCGCCAGGCTCCGAAGGCGCCCTGCCGCCATACGGTAATGCAGCACGATCCCTTCCGCCTGTTCCAGATCGTCGAGGCTGCCGCTGCGAGCACCGCCGAGAATGAGGCAATGGACTTGTCCGACCTGTCCCGACCTCGCTGCCTCGACGGCCATGAGCCGCGTCAGACGCTCCGCTCCGCCCATCTCGTCGGTGAGGAATATGAACAGCGCCCGCGCTGGAGTGGTCATTCGCAGCGTCCAGCCGCAGTCACTGCGGAACAGGAGCGCCTTATGCCATGCCTAATGTATTGCGTGCCGCTCTTCACGCGCTGGTCCGGAGCGCTTCGATAGAAAGAGGTAGCGGCCGTGTCGGCGCAGATTTTCTCAAAGACGTGCATCGGCCTCGTGCCGACCCAGGGCATATTTCAGGTCATAGACGATGCAATTATCCTTACCCAGCGAACGCAGGTCATCCAATTTGACCGACTTGTAGTCCGAATGGGCGACGGCGACGATCATGCCGTCGTAAGATGCCGGCTTCGGCGTATCGATTGGCCGGATGCCATATTCTTCAAATGCCTCATCCGGATCGACCAGCGGATCGAAGACGTCGACGTTGATGCCGAATTCGGTCAATTCGCGGACCAAATCGACCACTTTGCTGTTTCGAAGGTCGGGGCAATTTTCCTTGAAGGACAAGCCGAGAACCAGCACGCGGGCGCCTTCGATCTGGATCCGACGCTTCAACATAACCTTTACCATCTGGCTCGCGACATAAGACGGCATATTGTCGTTGAGCCGGCGTCCGGCCAGAATGATTTCCGGATGATAGCCGATCATGGCGGCCTTGTGCGTCAGATAATAGGGGTCGACGCCGATGCAATGCCCACCAACCAGGCCGGGCCGGAAGGGAAGGAAATTCCACTTGCTGCCAGCAGCTTCCAACACGGCCTGTGTATCGATCCCCATCTTGTTGAAGATGATCGCAAGTTCGTTGATCAGCGCGATGTTAAGGTCGCGCTGCGTGTTCTCAATCACTTTTGCGGCTTCGGCGACGCGAATATTTTCAGCAAGATAGGTGCCCGCGGTGATGATGCTCGCATATAGCGCATCGACCCGCTCGGCGGTATCTGCCGTTGAGCCCGACGTGATCTTGCGGATGGTCGGCAGGCGATGTTCCTTGTCGCCCGGATTGATCCGTTCAGGGGAATAGCCGACGGTGAAATCGCGATTGAAGACCAGCCCCGACCGTCGTTCCAGGATCGGCACGCAATCCTCTTCCGTGCAGCCCGGATAGACAGTCGATTCATAAATGACGATGTCGCCCGCCTTCAGGACCGCGCCGACCGTTTCCGACGCCGAGATCAAGGGACGAAGATCGGGCCGCTTGTGTTGATCGATCGGGGTAGGGACGGTGACGATGAAGATGTTGCAGTCGCGCAGATCGTCCGAGTTGTTGGACAAGGTCAGCAACTTTGCCGCTTCGAGTTCCTCGCGGTCGGTTTCCAGCGTGTCGTCACGCCCGTCGCGCAACGCCGCAATGCGGCTGCGATTGATATCAAAGCCCGTAACCGGGAACTTCTTCCCGAACTCCACCGCCAGTGGTAGCCCGACATATCCCAGCCCGATAACGGCAATTTTCACGTTGACCATCCAATCCGATGTCGCAGCCATGTGTGTCACTTTCGATAATAATCGCGGAACCAAGCGACAAATCTCGCAATTCCATCTCTGAAATCGGTTTGCGGGCGATACCCCGTCAAACGCTGCAGCAGCGATGCGTCGGCCCATGTCGCCGGGACATCGCCCATTTGCATCGGCATGTAATTGCGGATCGCCTCGATCCCCAGTTCGGCCTCGATGGCATCGACGAAATCCAGCAGCCGCACCTTGTCGGAATTGCCGATGTTGACAACCCGGAAGGGCGCGACTGGCGAAAGGCTGTCGCCTTCCTCGATGTCATCGGCGCTGGCCGGGCGAACCGGGACGGCATCGATCAGGAGGCGAATGGCACGCACCAGATCATCGACATAGGTAAAGTCGCGGTACATGTCGCCATTGTTGTAAATGTCGATCGGGCGGCCATCCAGCATCGCGTCGACGAATTTATAGAGCGCCAGATCGGGCCGGCCCCATGGTCCGTAGACGGTGAAGAAACGAAACATGGTGATCGGCAGATCCCAGAGATGGGCATAGGAATGCCCCATGCTCTCATTCGCCTTCTTGGTGGCGGCGTAGATCGTAAGCTGAGTGTCCGCCTTTTCCGTCTCGGTAAAAGGCATCTCCTCATTCGCGCCATATACCGACGACGTCGACGCCATCAGTAGATGCTCCACCTTGAGCGTGCGGGCGATCTCAAGGACATTGAGCGTGCCGACGACATTGCTGTCGATATAAGCGCGCGGATTTTCAAGGCTATAGCGGACACCCGCCTGCGCCGCGAGATGGACGATGACGTCGGGCGAGAATTCCTCGGCAACGCGCGACAGGGTTTCTTCGTCTTCAAGCTGCGCTTCGGTAGCGGTGAAGCGAGGATTCTGGAGCAGCGTCTGATGGCGTCGGCGTTTCAGGTTGACGTCATAATAATCGCTCAATCCATCATAGCCATGAACTTCAAAGCCTTCGGCCAGCAGAAGCGATGCCAAGTGAAATCCGATAAAGCCTGCAGTGCCCGTGACGAGCACGCGCCTGTTCGTAGGCCTAGGGCTGACTTGCTCCGTGGTCATATGTGAATCCATTGCTGAAGCGGGAGATTGTGTGTCGCCGCCCGGCGGGCGGTCAGTGTCATGCTGCGCGAGATATCGGATCGGATTATTCGGTTGATATACCTTTCTCAGAATCGCGAGGCGGCCAATAGCGCAACTCGGTGGCCATTGGAAACATTAGTGAAGGTGAAACGGGGTTTTGTGGACTGGATCGCGCCGGACGATACGGGCGGGGTGGTCCCATTCCGACTCATTTGCGCGGAGACCGTCCGACAGAATGCGCGCAAGTCGATCGTCCCTGCCAATTGCGTCGTACAGCCAAATCTTATAGACCCGGCCACCGTCAATATGCCGCATGAATATCTCGTTTTTTATTGGCCGGGAAAGGATTTTCTAAGCTAGAATGCCTGATCGCCTGCTGGGGGTTGCGCGAGGCCTTCAGTAAGCCTTGATGCGTTCTTGGTAGATTTCCAGGTGACGGCGCGTTACTCTGTCGAGGTCGAAATTATTCTCTGCGTGCGCGCGCGCTGCGATGCCCATGCTTATGCACAATGCGCGATCGCGGATCAATTGGTCGATCGCATCAGCAAGCGCATCGCTGTTTTTCGCTGGGCAGAGCAGACCAGTCACGTCTTCGATTATGGCGTCGCGGCAGCCGGGAACATCGCTCGTTACGGATGCACGGCCTGCGGCAGCGGCATCGATCAATGTCTTTGGGAATCCCTCGCGATACGAAGGTAGGGCCACGACGTGCAGCGCGGCCAATGCCGAGGCAATGTCGGCGGTGTACGGTATCCATTCGACGACGCCTTCCGCAACCCACGCGTCGAGCTCGATCGGTTTGACCGACGTGGGATTGGTCCTGTCGGGATCGCCGATTAACAGGAAGCGCGCATCGCGGCCTCGGCGATGCAAGATGCGCGCTGCTTCGATGTACTCATAAACGCCCTTGTCGCGGAGCAGCCGTGCAGGCAGGCCAACAATTGTTGCGGCACCTGTGGGATGAGGTCGCATTGTAATTTTGCCAAGATCGACGCCCGAGCCGCCGATCCGGTAAACCGACACGCGATCGAGACCCGCGTATTCCACCATTCGCGCATCATCGCCATTCTGAAAAATGAAGCTGGCGTTGCGGCGGTTGAGGCCGAAATTCATGAACTTATTGATCGCGCGCCGCAATACCCCCTTCACCCCGCCACCGCTGCCCGTGTAGACATATCCAAGCCCCGACACTGCGCCGACGATGGGAACGTCGAGGAACTTTGATGCGATGCCGGCGTGAAGGATGCATTTGATCGCGATTGCATGGATCAGTGTCGGACGGATGCGACGGATGATGTAGAAGGCGCGGAGAAGAGATACCGCTTCGCCGAAGATGGAGGTTCCGCCGCGGTTGACCTGCCACTCGGCCCAGTCCGCGCCGTTCGCGCGGATTGTTTCGATGGCGGCGGGATGGTTTGGACAAGCAACAGTAACGCGATAGCCATGGGCCACCGCGCCGCTCACCAGATTCAGCCGGTGCGATACAAAAAACGGTGCATCGCCGACGAAAAAGAGGATGCTTTTGTCGCTGACCTGCATGGCGCGCCGCTGTCCTTTATGATTTTTACGCCGAAGCGACCCGGTCGCCGCCACCACGGCCGAATGCTGTCAGCAGGATGATCTTGAAATTGAGCAGCACCGATTGAAGTTTCATATAGACATGATCGGCTTCGGCTAGTTCGTGCGGGCGGCTCATGTCGATTTCGCGAATCTGGGCAAAGCCGGTGATGCCCGGCTTTATCCGGTAAACGCCCAATGCTTGTCGTGCGTTAACTAACTCTTCCTGTACCGGCAGGCAGGGACGCGGACCGACAAGCGTCATCTGGCCCAGCAGGAGGTTGATCGCCTGCGGTAGTTCATCGAGTTTGGTACCGCGCAGGAATTTGCCAATTTTCGTGACCGCGCTCACGCTGACTTCATGCGTGCCAGCGGCCGCGGTGCCGCTCTTCATGGTGCGGAATTTGTACAGCGTGAATGGCGCCTGTCCTCGCCCGACACGCGTTTGCGCAAAGATCGCGGGTCCTGGGCTGTCAAAACGGATCAGCGCCCACAGCACGGCGAATATAGGAAGCAATACCAAAAGAATGCCGACCGCGACGAGGAGATCGAGCATGCGGGTCACGGTACGATAGATCCACGACCGCGACTGATCGTCCGTCAGGATTGTCGGGACTGCAAGTTCCATTGCAGGGCCGCAGACATAATCGGCGAGGCTCTGCGCCGACGTCACTGGCTTAAGTGTCTTGAACAGTCCGAACAGCAGGCCGCCTAAGCTGCCCGCCCGGGCGAGGAAACTCAACTTCTCTCCGAAATACTGGCTATCATGGAAATAGCCGATATACACATTGTCGAGGCGATTCCCTATGACCCCGACCATACGCTTACGTGCCAAATCTTTGCTGACAGCATAGGGCGATATATTGTCGTCATCGAGTGATTGTACCGACGCTATATTGACCAAGCGCCGGCCCTCCATCCGGTTGAAATGCTCGCACACCCTCACTGAAAAATCGACATTGACGCGAGTGAAATCGTCGAGCGACCCCGTTTGGTTATTGTTCCGCACGGCAAGGTGGATCAGCGTGTCGCATTCCTGCTGATCGGCGAGGCCATCATAGTCGGTGGCATCGATGAGTTCGAAGCTGTCATAGAGCGTACGCAGAGCGGCAGCGTTGCGACCCACCGCCAAGATCCGGCTGCCGCGCTCCGCGAGAATGGGAAGCAAATGACGGCCAATGTTGCCCGACGCGCCAGTGATGATGAAATCGTAGCGATTAAGTGTTTCCGGGATCATGAAAGCTTTTCAAGCGTGCCGTGGGATGAATGGTTCGGATCGCGGTGGGGCAACCAGCCCATGGTGATGCTGTCAACGTATTTTCTGTATCTTACACCCATGTGTCAGCCGACATTCGCGTTCAGTCGCTCGACCCACGCTGCGTCGGGGATGAACTCGGGAACCAAGTGGCTGACGATCTGCACCGCGGCAGCGCTGTGGCCGCTAGGGCGTAGACTCATTAGCGGCGATCCATAGGCGTGTGCAGAAGAGCTTGATGGCAGCGAGGAAGTTATCGCTTCGTTTGTCGTATCTGGTGGCCAAGCCTCTGGCGTTTTTGAGTTTCCCGAAGAAACGCTCGACCAGATTACGGTAGCGATACAGGAAGCTGCTGAACGCGAAGCCTTTGCGACGATTGCGCTTGGCTGGGATGTTGGCGAAGCCACCCTGCGCGGTGATCTGACTGCGAATGGCATCGCTGTCATAAGCCTTATCGGCGAGAAAGGTGGTGGCGTTCGGCACGGCGGCCAGCAGCCTCTCGGCCTCACGGCAATCGCTCGCCTGGCCTTCGGACAGATGCAGTTGGATCGGCAGGCCGCGACCATCAACCAGGGCATGGATCTTGGTTGTCAAACCGCCCCGGGAACGTCCCATGCAGCGATTTGGGTCCCCCTTTTTAGGGTCGCACCGTGCTGGTGGACCCGGATGGAAGAACTGTCGATCATGACCAACTCGCCGTCGAAGGCTTGGCTCACCGCTTCGAGAAGGCGGTCCCACACACCGGCTTTGCGCCAGCGCACGAAACGGTTGTAGCAGGTGGTATGTGGGCCATAGCGCTCGGGAATATCAGCCCAAGGACTGCCCGTGCGAAAGCGCCACAATATCCCGTCGATGACCCGCCGGTCATCCACACGCGGAACCCCGCGAGGCTTGTTCGGCAACAACGGCTCGATCACCAGCCACTCATCATCGGTCAGTTCAAATCTACGACGCGTCATCCAAAGCTCCTTCCCGAAGCCTTGAATCAACCGCGCCCGCGCCGCGCAAGTCAGTTTATGAGTTTACGGCCTAGCACGGATCACCTGGTCGAGCTTCTGCAATTCGCGCTCTAAATCGTCCCAATGCCATAACCTTTCGCGGGCGCGCATGATGCGCGGATGCTTGGTCTTTTCAGGATTGTCGCCGATCAACAGCTCTTCATAGAGTTTCTCGCCGGGCCGAAGTCCCGTTTCGACGATCTGGATGTCACCATCGGGATTGTCGGCCGAGCGCACGCTCAGCCCCGACAGGTGGATCATGCTGGTCGCGAGGTCGAAAATCTTCACCGGCTGACCCATGTCCAGCACGAACACCTCGCCGCCCTTGGCCATGGCGCTCGCCTGCAAGACGAGTTGCGCGGCTTCCGGAATAGTCATGAAATAGCGCGTGATTTCCCTGTGCGTCAGCGTGACGGGGCCGCCGGCCTCGATCTGGGCCTTGAAGCGCGGGACGACCGAACCGCTCGATCCCAGCACATTGCCGAATCGGACCATGCTGAACACCGTCTTGACGTCGGGCCGCTCGGCACGGGCCTGCAGGATCAGTTCGCAGACGCGCTTCGAGGCACCCATGATGTTGGTCGGCCGCACCGCCTTGTCGGTGCTGATCAGGATGAAGTTGGCGACACCGACCGCCTCGGCCGCAGCCACGCTGTGCAACGTCCCCATGATATTGTTGCGCAGCCCCGAGATCGGGTTCGCCTCGACCAGCGGGACATGCTTGTAGGCGGCGGCGTGAAACACGGTTTCGGGCTTATGATAGTTGTAGATGCGGGACATCGACGAGCGTTCGGAGGCGTTTGCGAGTTCGAGCACGAGCGGTACGTCGATCGCCAGTTCGCGCATCAGTTCGGTCAATTCCTGCTCGATCGCATACAGGGCATATTCGGATTGTTCGAGCAGCACGAGGCGCGCCGGCCGGCACCGCAGGATCTGGCGGCATAGCTCGCTGCCGATCGAGCCCCCGGCACCCGACACGAGAACGATCTTTCCGGCCGTCGTGCGGCTCATGAGCAACTGGTTCGCTGCGACGGTTTCTCGGCCGAGAAGCTCCTCGATCTGGATTTCGCGCAAATCATTGACCGTCACCGACCCCTCGATGACGCCGGTCAGATTGGGCAGCGAGCGGACATAGACCTCTTCATTCTTCAGCGTGTCGATGATCTCGCGGCGGCGTGCGCGCGAAGCGCTGGGGATGGCGAGCAGCACCTCGTCGATATCGGTATCTTCGAGCAGTTCTTTCAGACGGTTGGCGCCAAATACCGGCACGCCGTCGAGGCGCTGGCCGTCGAGCCGCAGGTCGTCGTCGACGAAGCCGACGAGATGGACCTGCGATTCATGGCGAAGCGAAAGCGCCAATTGCTGTCCGGCGCGGCCCGCTCCGTAAACGAGCACGCGGCGGGCATTGACCGACACAACCTTGAACAGGTCGAGAAGCACGAAACGTATGGCGATGCGGCTGGCACCCAGCAGAAGCAGGAAAATGATCGGGTGCAGCATCGAGAGCGTGCGCGGCACGAAGGGAAGGCGGAAGACGACGCAGACGATGAACAGCGGCACCGCCAGCGCCGCGCAGGCGATCGCCAGGTCGGTGATCGTTCGCGCGCCGGAAAAACGGATCAGCGAGCGGTAGACGCCTGTTTTCCAGGCAATGGGATACCAGAACAGCAATGCGATCGCTGCGAAGGACAGGATCGGTTGGGAAAACAGCTCCCAGACGCCGAGCCGGAGCGAAAAGGCGATCCATACTGCCGCGATGCAAAGCGATCCGTCGATGGCGACGGCGGCCATCTGGCGCTGGATACGCGGCCGGTCGACAACGAAGGCCAGCATCTTCGCGCGCCAGTCGCGCCACCGATCGTCTTTTGCCGAAATCATCTATCGCCAACCGCTTTCTATGGATCCCTGCCGGAAGGCGCGAGATAGAGTACAGCAGATTGCAGGCATATTTCCCTGCGGCGACCCTGCGTTAAATCGAGACAAGTTCACGACGAACAATGCCCGTGCCATAAACGGCACGGTAACATAACTCAATAAGGGTAAACCTTGCCCCCGCATCTCAATCGCCTTCTGCGGCACGTACAACTCGTGACGGGGGAAAACGATCCCGTTCCCGCGGTGTTGTCGCGAAATAATTCCTGCCCGATCCTCGTTTCGTCGAATCGTCATGAGACGGTGAATGCTTCGCTGCTGTGATCTCGTGCACAGCCGGCCGGTTTATTTGAAGGGGCTATAAGCTCAGTCGTTCCGGGGGCCGCCGCAGATCGCGACAGAGCGGACGCGTTCGTCGTCGTCGACTTCGACGTGCACTTCGACGCCGAATATAGCTGCCGCATTGGCCGTCAGCGCCGCGGGCTCGGGGGGCGTTTCGGCCTCGATGCGGCCGCCCATCATCCAGACGATCCGATCGGCGAACTGCGCGGCGAGGTTGAGATCGTGGAGCACAACGGCGATTCCGCGGCCCTCGCGGCTCCGCTTCGCAAGTCGCGCCATCGTGTCGATCTGGCGTTTGGGGTCGAGTGCGGCGGTCGGCTCGTCCAGCAGCAGCAGCGGCGTTTCGGCAGCGAATGTACGGGCGAGCGCGACCAGCGCCAGCTCGCCCCCCGAAAGCGTCGCGGTAGAGCGGCCTTCCAAGGCCTCGCAGCCGACCTCCTCCAGCCAGCGCCCCGCCGGAATATTCCGCTTCATGTCTTCCGCGCCGAAGACATAACGTCCGAGTGCGACCATATCGGCGACGAGGATCGGCCACGCCACCTCGGCGCGCTGGGGCAGATAGGCGAGCGCGCGTGCGCGCGTCAGTGGATCGAGGCTGTCGAGGGCCAGATTATCGAGCGAAACCGTCCCGCTGTCGGGACGCAGCAGGCCCGCGAGAATGCGAAGCAGGCTGCTCTTCCCCGAACCGTTGGGGCCGACGATGGCGACCAGTTCCCCCGGTGACAGGGTAAAGTCGGTGTTGCCGAGCCGGTCGGCGATCGCGACGTTCCGCGCGGCAAGTTCAGTCATGGCGCACATTCCCCCGTCGCAGCACGATGAGCAGGAAGATCGGCGCGCCGGCCAGCGCGGCAACCACGCCGAGCCGCAATTCGGTGTCGGTCGGGAGCAGCCGGACCAGCATATCGGCGGCGATCAGCATGATTGCGCCGGCCAGCGCCGCCGGGACGAGCGTCCGGCCGGGATCGTGTCCGGCCCATGGCCGCACGAGATGCGGAGCGACGATCCCGACGAAGCCGACCGACCCGGCAAGCGCGACCGACGCTCCCGTCGCGAGGCCGGTGGCGATGACGACGATGAGCTGCGTGCGGCGAAAGTCGAGACCGTGTGCGATCGCGGCTTCCTCGCCGATCGAAAGCAGCGAGAGTTGCCGGCGCTGGGTCAGGAGCAGCGCCATCCCGGCCGCCATGAACGGCACCGTGAGCCCGAGATCGGACAGCGAGCGGTTGGCGACTGACCCGAGCGTCCAGGTGACGAGGTCGGACAGCGAAAAGGGGTTGGGCGCGAAATTGAGGATCAGCGCCATCAGTGCCCCGGTCAGGCTCGACAGGCCGACGCCGATCAGGATCAGTGTCGCCATGCCGCGCGTCCGCACCGCCGCCGAAGCGAGTAGCGCGGTAACCAGCCCGGCGCCGACGATCGCGCCAACCGGCAGCGCCCATGACCAGAGCGCCGACAGGCCGAAATAGAGCGTCAGCGTCGCGCCGAGCGTCGCGCCCGACGATACGCCGAGGATGCCGGGTTCGGCGAGCGGATTGCGCGTCAGTGCTTGGAGAGCCGCGCCGCAAACCGCCAGGGCCGCTCCGACGATCGCCGCGCTCAGCACGCGGGGCAGGCGGATGTCGGCGACGATGGTTGCTGCTGCCGGGTCGCTTCCCGTCGCCCAGTCGAACAGCAGACGCGGCGCAACGCCATCGGCGCCGGTCATCAGCGCCGCCACGGCGATGAAGACGAGCAGAACCGCGAGCAGGATGTTGGTGCGCCGCATCAGCCTTCCTTTCGCGCTTCGGAAAGCCTTGCGACGGCATGGCCCGCAAGCCAGTTGCCGCAGGCGAGCCAGCTTCCCGGCACTTCGACCTCTTTTGCCCGACGCGACGCTTGGGCGACGACGGGATGGAGGGACGATGACCAGCGATCCTGCCGGTAACGGGCGCTGTCGTAGAAGGCGCGGAAGACCACATCGGGCGGACGGCGAACCATCTCCTCGAGCGGCAGCGTGCCCCACCCGGGCTGTTCGCGATAGGGCTTCAGTCCCGCGGCGGCGATGACATCTGCGACGAACGAACCCGGGCCGGTGGTGACATCGCCGGGCGTCACATAGAGTGCGCTCTGTGCCGGCGCCGCCGTGCCGCGCGCCGCCGCCAGCTCTGCATCATAGCCGGCAAGCAACGCCGTCGCCTTTGTCTCCGCGTCCAGTTCGGCGGCGACGCGCCGCATGTCGCCCGCGACGTCGCCGAGCGTTCCGGCATAGCCGAGCTGGACGACGCGGATTCCCATCGAGCGTAGCTGTCGGTCGAGCCGGGCGTCGCCGCGAAAGGAACGAACGACGATTGCGGGGCGAAGTGCGGCGATATCCTCGATTTGCGGGCGCAGCCGCGGGAGACCGCGAGCGCGGGGCGCCGCGAAGCTCGCGTCGCTTTCCGCCTCGAACGACACGGCGCGCACCCGCTCGCGCGGCAGCAATCCCAGCACCATCTGGTCGGCGCAGAAATCGATGCTGACGACGCCGCGGCGTTCGGGCAGCGGCGCGCGCTGCTGGCAGCCTGTCAGGACCGCCAACATTGCGAGAGCCGCCGCCGATCGCATCAGAAGCTGACGCGCACGCCGCCATAGGCCGCGCGGCCTTGCGTACGATAGCTGAAGACCTCCTCATAATCCTCGTTCGCGAGATTTTCGACGCGGGCGAAGACCGAGATGGCGTCGGTCAGCTTGTAGTTCGCGTTGAGGTTCACCAGCACATATTCCTTCAGCGACACGGTGGTCGGCGCGAAGAAGATCGGGTCGAGGAAGGCGACGTCGGTCTGGCGGCCGTTATAGCGCAGCGTCAGCGTCGTCGAAAAGCGCTCGTCGTTGCTGAAGATCGTCGCGTTGAAGCTGGCGACATGCTTCGGCCGGCGCACCTCGACCGCGCCGTTCTCGCGCGCTTTCAGCCAGGTGTACGCAAGGTCGAGCTCGATCTGGGGGATCGGGCGCGCCGAGGCGAACACTTCGACGCCGCGCTGCTTCGACGTCGTCGTGCGATTGGCCGGCGTCGCGATGAAATCGGGGGCGGGGTAGGTCGTGTAGATCTCGCCCTTCAGCTTGTTGTCGAAATAGGTGACGCCGATCGTCGCCTGATTGTCGCCGATCGTCTGTTCGATCCCCGCTTCCCAGCCCTTCGATTTTTCGGGGCGGAGGTCGGGGTTGCCGATGAACACGCCGTCCGAATAGCCGTAAAGCTCGTAATAGCCCGGGTTCTTGACGCCGGTGCCATAGGCGCCGCGAATGCGCGTGCCGGTGGGCAGCTTGTAGCTCGACTGGATGCGGAAGGTCGTTGCGTCGTCGAAGCGGTCGTTCTCGTCGTGACGCACCGAGGCGCCTACGGCGAAGGCGTCGCCCGCGAGCAGCTCATATTGCCCGACGAAGCCGATATTGTCGGTGTCGCGCTTGCCCTGGAAGACGAAGGGCGAGGGGGTGGTGTTGCGGAATTCCTCGCGTTCGACGTCGACCGCCGCGGTCAGCCGGTGGACGACGGTATCGGTGCCAAAACGCAGGCTCGATTCGAACGAGCCCTTGTAACGGCGCCCTTCGCTGCCGCCGTCGCGGCCGAAAGCCGAATAACTCTTGCGCACCGTGTCGGTGACCTGCCCGGTCAGCGCGTTGGTCCAGCGGCCGTCGAGCGCGGTGAATTCGGCGCGTAGCAGCCCATGGAAGGACTGGCTGGTGTAATAGGCGCCGGGGCTGTCGACGATGGTGCCATAGAGCGGGCTGGTGCCGTCGAACTCGCTGTTGTTGAACTCGGCATCGGTATAGCCGTAACGCGCGACGCCGGTCAGCTTGAAGCTCTCCGACGGCGACCAGATCAGCTTGCCGCTCACCCCGACATTGTCCGACCCGATGTCGCGGGTGCCGAAGCGTGCGGTGGGCGACCCGCCGGTGTGGAGATAGGCCCCCGAAACCGCATAATCGAGATCCCCGGCGACGCCCGCGACGCGCACGTCGCCGGAGAAGGTCTCGAACGAACCGCCTTCGGCGCGGGCGCTGATCCCGGGCGCTTCGGCGCCGGTCAGCGTGATATAGTGAACGACCCCGCCGATCGCATCCGACCCGTAAAGCGACGATTGCTGGCCGCGCAGCACCTCGATCCGCGCGGCGGGCGAGGCGATCAGCGTGCCGAAATCATATTCGCCGTTGAACGGATCGGACACCTCGATGCCGTCGATCAGCGTCAGAACATGATTGCCCTCGGTGCCGCGGATGCGAAGCTGCGTCTGCCCGCCGATCGCGCCAAGCCGGCTGACGGCTACGCCCGGCACGTCGCGCAGCACGTCCGAAAGCACCCGCGTCTGGCGGTTTTCGATCGTCTTGGCATCGAGCACGGTGACCGACGAGCCGAGCTGGTCGATGCGGATGCCTTCGCCCGAACGCGATGCGGTGACGACGATTGTGTCGCCGGCTTCGTCGGTGGTCGCGAGATCGGGGTTTGCCTGGGCGAATGCGGGCGATGCCGCGGCGATGGCGAGCGCCGACAGGCTCGCACGATAAACAGCAATATTCATTATAGTCCCTCCAACGTAACGGCTTTGCCGTCACGCGAGGAACCTCGCCTGCCGCCGGTACACCCCGCCCGCGACAGATAACGGCGACGCTCGGGCAGGTCTCCTGGCTGGTCGGGTCACCGGGGAATGCGGCCTTCCCGGGGCGTGGGCCCCAGTGGCTATGTCGCATCCACCTCGCCGACTTACAGTTGCGGGGGCAGCGCCGGATTTCACCGGACTTCCCTTTTCATCCCCGTTGCCGGGGAACCTGAGGTCACGGGGCGGGCGGCTAGCAAACGCTCCGTAAAACCGCAATGATCAATCTCGTGGAGCGTGCAGGCCTCCTTGCTGAAACGATCAGGGTGCGCTTCGTGACGCTCGGAACGTGCTGAAAGCGGGCCGTACGACAGGAGTGCGAAGGAGCGATCTCCTATGAAACCGCAGCCCACTGTTCCATTGGCCCTGGATTCGCTTGTCGGTACGACGTCAAATCCGAGCGATATCGCAAGGGGGAAGCGCGTGGGCAAGAAACTGCGCCTAATATTCGCTTCCCGGGCGATCCGGATGGGCGCGGCGCCAGCGAAGGCCCATCATCAATATCCACGGCCAGAATATCGTGTTGATGATGTCAAACGCGGAATCCGGCATCCGCCACACGCCGTGCGCAATCCTGTCGGCAATTTCCTTCAGCAAGGCTGCCGTCAAAACGAAAAGAAAGGGCACCCAGGTAGCAAGCGATCGTCGGGTGATGATCCTGGCAAGGATCAATATCGCCATGCCGCCGTGAACATGGGCGAGACTGTCCGATGCCCCGGTCATGCTTGCTATTTCGCCGCTGAGCGGGCGGTAAAAGTCGATAATAAATTGCATTCCGCCTGCATGGTCAGGCGCGGATTTGCAGTCAACGGCTGCCGTCGGAAAATAAGGAGATTCTGTACCGGGGTATTGCGACGGAAATATTTGCTTCGGGCCGCCGCTGCGCGGGGTGCTGTACCCTCATCTTCATCGGTCATCGCTATAGAGCAAAATAGAAGCCGCGATATTAGGAGGCGCCGATTGGTCATCAGCGCCCCCCCTTCCCGTCGGCGCAGTGCAGAAGCAGCGACAGGATTGCCCTTCCTAAGAGCTCTTCAGCGCTTTGCAAGTGCACGCTTTCGAGGTAGAAATAACAGGATGATAGACGACGCCTCCGAGAGTTGTGCGGCCGACAGATGCCCGTCGAGGCGATGGCCCGACGGCCGAGTTGGTGCCGGTGAAGAGAGCTCCATCGACGGGCGCCCTTGATCGGCCCGATCACTTGCGGTGACTGCCAAATATGACATCTTCGGCCACCGCGACGGAATAAGTCGCGATGCACTTCCTTGGCGTTCGGGCATCCTCCTGATCGCCCTTTCGGGGCCGCAATATTCACCGGTCGCGCAATATTTTCGTCTGAAGTCGCTCGGGACATGCGCCGGAACGATTCTCTGGATGTCCGGACGAAGGCTTGCGTTTCCCCACACCGTCGAACTTGACGCTATTTCGGCCCGCCGCCTTGGCTTGGTAAAGCATTTTGTCCGCGCGTTCGAACTGCGACCGGAATCCGGGTTCGCTCAAAGTCGCACTCGCCAATGCGCTGACGCCCATACTGGCCGTTACCGGCCCGGAAAGGCCAGACACGGCCTTGGCTACCATGGCGGGAATCGCCCGTCTTCGGCGCTCCGCCAGATCGAAGCCATTGTCACTGCGTAGCAGGAGGACAAATTCCTCGCCTCCGAGGCGGTAGGCGAGCACATCGGCGGTGGGTTGAAGTGCCGTGGCGACCGCCTTGAGTACCGCATCGCCAACTACATGCCCGTGAGTATCGTTGATCTGCTTGAAATGATCCAGGTCAAGGACCGCCAAGGTGTCGAAGCCCTCGGCGCGATGTTCGGCGTAGCGCTCCTCAAGCGCCCGGCGATTCAACAATCCGGTCAACGAATCGCGTTCGGAGAGGCGTTCGAGCAATTCGGCTTCCGTGCGCGCGCGGTCGCGTTGTTTCTTGAGGGTCATGAACCGATCGGCAACGCCCATCGCAGTCGACATGACTTCGAACACGCAGCCACAATAGAAGAGCAACATCGCGTCCTCGCTTTCCAGCGAGGGCAGGAGACCTGTTACGAGTCGTGTCAGGCCGACCGCGACCATCGGCGCCCAACCGACCATCTGATATTTCGCTGCGCGGCTGCCGCGCCGGAGGGCGTCGATCATCGACCAGATGAAAATTGCGAGAATGGGGGCGAATCCGGCAGTATAAATGGTCGACTGGACCGGCCGTGCGACAAACGGGAAGGCGGCATGGAACATGCTCAGGAAAATGGCCGCCCCGGCGCAATAAGGCAGGGAGTGTCGTAGCTTTGGGTGGAGGCATCCCGGCTCGACAAAGCTGTATGTGAACATCGCACCTGCTGCGACCGAGAGGCCGAACGTCATCGTAGCCATCCAGCTGAGCGTCATGACCGGAAGGCCGAGGAGGATGGGA
The DNA here is from genome assembly GCF_001314325.1 of Sphingopyxis macrogoltabida. Lineage (NCBI taxonomy): Bacteria > Pseudomonadati > Pseudomonadota > Alphaproteobacteria > Sphingomonadales > Sphingopyxidaceae > Sphingopyxis > Sphingopyxis macrogoltabida. Next base: position 4,510,052 of record NZ_CP009429.1, on the reverse strand, counting down.
GATAGACCCGAGGATATCAGGATGGTGAGTACTAGCGAAACGGCAAGCGCCGAATGCCAGAGGACGAACGGCTCGCGCAGTATGCGATAAAAGGCCGCATTGAAGATGAGCGGCATCAGCAACATTCCGACCAGGCCGGCCAGCAAGATCAGGAAGCGCGTCTGGCCGGGGCTTTGGGTATCATCTTCCAAGGTCAGATAGGCTTGCTCAAGTGTCATGCGATGGGTTGGTCGATCGAAAGCCACGATGATTTGTCGCGTTTGCTGCGATAATTTCGGCAGACCCACTTTGAAAAATCCGCCGTAGCGTGAGTTGATGAGCGCGTCTGCATCGATAGTTTTCCGATGTACCGCGCCGCCAGCCTCCACCGACAAGATGTGGACTGCTTCCAGAGCTGCCCTTCTCGAGAAAAGGTAGCGTGGAGGCGCGTTATGTTGAGTGATCTCGAAGCGGAGCAACACCCGCTCGGCCTCGATCGAATATTCATGGTTTCCGCAATGCCATTGCCGGGTTGCCTTGTACGCCGCCACCGGGTCTTCCGACAGCGATGTGGCCGCCCAGCAGGAGCTTCCGATGTTCGTCGTCGGCGCGGCGGCCATTGGGGGAGAGCAAGCGGTCAGCAGAATGATCAAGCCCGCTAACGCAATCGCAATCTTGTCGACGAGCCATGACATTCACGATTAATGACATTGAAAGTTTAGAATGCAGTTAACCATGGCCGGCACAGGCGCCGCCATTTGCGTTATTCAGATGGAGTGGCCGATGCGTTTTCGCGACCGCGAGGCCGGCGATTTCAATTTGTGCGTTGGGGGAAGGATCCAAACCCGGCTTACATGCCCACGCCGCCGCCAAAGCGTCGGCCCGCTTCCCGCCTCCATTCTACCAGTCTTCATTCTACCAGTCATTGCCGATTCGGCTACCATGACCGGAAACGAGCGATTGCGGATGTGATCAGCAGTCGTTTTCCGGATGTCGCTTGTAATCTCGGATGATCCCGTCCGGGCCGAACGCCACATTTATGACTGGCTTGCCCTCCCTCCAAAGCACCCGATAGAAATGCTCGGCGGCGGGTCTAAATTCCAAGCCTCCTCCGCTAACCGACGCGACCATAGGGATTGCCAGCACCATACCCACTTTGCGCTTCTCGTATCTAAACGGCAGTACTTCCGGGTTCTGTCCGATCCGAATTCCCGTATGCCGAACGCGTAAGGCTGGCGCATCAACAGCGACGTAGCATCCCAGCACTGGTGCGGGATCGACGGCGCGAGGCTCGTCGACGCTGGAACAACTGCTCAGGAATAGCGCTGCGAGTAGCGGGTAGGATCGCTGAATCATGGCAAATGGAAAGTAGGGCTGTCGTCGAAATGGTCAACGTCATTTCCCCACCCCATTCCGGCCATTCCCGTCCCCGCTGAACCCTGTCCAAACGGCCAAATGCCCCCAGCTTTTGACGACGGGCGCCAGCCGCGGCAAACTTGGTATTTCGGAGAAATTGCGCAGCGTCCCGAGATCGTCATTAGGGCGCAGCAACCGCCTCGACATGGTCCAAATCACCACCATGCCGACAGGCTCAGGCAAGCACCCTTCTTAGAAAGCTGTTGACGCATTGCGGATCGCGACGAGCGCATCTACTTCCATTAAACACGCGTGAACCGAGAGGAATCTGGGGCCCACCGCGCCCTCTTCGGATATATCAAAAACCCCGCCGGGCACAGGCCCGGCGGGGTCACGAGCGGATTGTCGAGAAGACGGTCACAGCGATCCGCTCAATGCTTTGGAGAAGCGTTCGCGTAACGCTCAGTCTTGGGATCGGTTGCAGAGAAAATCCCCGCCGGAGAAGCGTTCGCCCGGCGGGGATCAGGTTTGCCCGCGCCCACTCGAAGACAGGAGGATGGACGCGGTCGGATAACGCTAAAGTAACGATAGGGTTGCGGCGGTCCGTGATAACCAGCGCAGGGCCGCCCGGCTGATGACGGTGAAGCGCTGATCGGCGGCACGCAACTCTATCTGTGCTGCGGCGTTAGCACTTCGATCGAACGGAGGGATAATGATCATGAAGAAGTTGTTCGTAACGCTTGGTGCAACGTCCGCATTGTTGCTTGGAGCTTGTCAGAGCCCGGCCGCTGACAAGGTCGAGGACCAAGCCGAAGCCAAGGCCGAAGCGATAGACGACCAGGCCGATGCGATGCCCGAAGGACCCGCAAAGGAGGCGATGGAGAAGAAGGCCGACATCGTTGAGGAGCAGGGTGAGGAAAAGGCGAACGCCATGGATGATAATGGCGAAATCGCTCCATCCGAAACCGGGGTTGGCGACACGCAGAAGAAGTAGGATTGCCTTCCCCTAAAAGGCATCCTGAAGGGCGTCGCCTTTGCGGCGCCCTTCATATTTTCGGCGCAAAGATTTTGGGAGCTGCGGCAAGGCGTGTCGCGCAGAATAGGGACCGGCAACAATAGAGCCGGACGCTCCCATTAGGCGCGAGCTTTCCGCGAAAGACGAACAGCTTGATTGCGGCAGGCGGCGGGTGAAAGTCGGCGGGAAAAATTCGCTGGAGTGGCAGCGACCATCTCCCGGTTAGTGTCGATCGGCACGGGCCGGCACGTTTTCATGTTTAAATCGCAACGTGCGGAAGCCAGAAGTCGCGGCAAGTTGACCGTTTGAACCGAAATCCGGCTGACTTGAAACCATCGGTTGCGAGGACTCCTCGGTTTGCCGATAACGCTTTTTGCAGCTGCTGCGTCATTGCTCGCTTAGCCTCCGATCGAAAGAGACTATGAAAACCGTCGCACACTCCCGTCCGCTATTGTGGCTGATACTGGCTCTGCCTGGTCTGTGGATGCTTGGGCGCTGGGCGGCGACGCCGGAGCTTTACGGTTACGGGCACATCATCGGCGACACCGGCGAGTGGGCGGTGTGGCTCCTTATGCTGACGCTGGCAGTCACGCCGATCCGTCTCATGTTCCGGCGTCAAAACTGGGCGCAGTGGCTGATGCGGCGGCGGCGCGATTTGGGTGTGGCCAGCTTTGCGTATGCCGCCAGCCACACCATAATTTATCTGATCCGAAAGGGTTCGCTCGATATATTGCTGACCGAGCTTTCCACTCCTTATATCCTTGTCGGGTGGTTCGCGCTGGCGTTGTTCGTTCCGCTTGCGGCCACATCCAACGACTTCGCGACCCGAGCCCTCAAGCGGTCATGGAAACGCCTTCACCGGCTCGTCTATCCCGCGGCGATACTCGTCTTCCTTCATTGGGTCCTGCTGGCATTCGATCCCACCACCGCCTATATTCACATAGCGATCCTGACCGTGATCGAACTGGTCAGGGTCGGCCTGCAGCGGCGTCAAAGAGTGACGTAATTGCGGAATCGCGCCACCTCGGCTTTGTCTACATATTTGCCAATTTCGCGGTCGAACACGCCCATGTCCGCATAGGGACGGTATTCGAGGAATTCGTGGACCATCTTGTCGGTCATGCCGGGGATGAGCTTGATGTCCGCTTCGCTGCCGGTGTTGAGATTGACCGGAACGAACACGCCGACGAGAACCTTCGCCGCTTCGTCCGCTTTCAGTTTTTCGAGGAGCTTTTTGTTCAGCGCCGAGGCATTGGCATAGGGCTTTCCGGCCACGATCGCGGCGGCAAGTTCGGGCGTCACCCCTTCCACGCCAGCAAGCTGTTCCGCAGTTGCGGTATTCGCATCCAGTACGGTCGCGGTCGCTGCGGGCGCCGCCGTTCCGACATCTGCCGTTGGCGTCTGTTCGGCGGTTTTCGAAGCCTCATCGGCACCGCCCGAGCAGGCGGACAGGGTCAAGGCGGTTCCGGCGAGAGCCGCAGCGATTACGAATTTCCGCATAAAATGTCCTTTTATGTTGGGGGGAAATTGTATTTAGCAGATTTGGTCTGAAGATGTGAGCCGCTCATTCGTGTGCGGCCTTTTCGAGTTCGGCAATATATTCCATGCCGATCCGATTACCGATACGCATCTTCAAGGCGCGACAGCCGCTTCGTCATAGCATCCCCGACGCTTTCATGGATATCGCGCGCAAAATCCTTGGGCATGCGGGCGAGGGCCTGTTCGGCGGCGCTTGGTGCTTTCGCAAGAATATCGTCGATCATCGCCTTTGTCTGGGTTTTGCCGAAACCGGCTTCGCGCGCCGTCTCGACAAAGTGCCGGCCCGATATGTCGAGAATCTTGTACTTGCGGCTGGTGCCGACCGACATCGCGAGCTTGTAGCGGTTGTTGGGGATCTGCTTCTTGTCGAATGCCGGCTGCGCCGACAGCACGTCGTAAAAGGGGGTGAGGGCAAAGCCTCCCCCGGGGCGAAGGAAGATGCTGAAATTCTTACCGTGCCCGTCGGTCGCACCGATCAGCCAGAAGATGATCTGGCTTTTGAAGAAGTCGGCGCGATCCTTTGCTGGTTCGTCGCTCGCGGCAAGCAGTTTCAATATGTCGACGGCGCTTGGCCCGTTCTGATGGCCGATGACGGTCGACTGATATTTGCGGGTCGGGGGGATACCCAGCGCCTGGCAGCAATCCTCTTGAGGAATACGCAGCAGCTCGCGATCGCCGCGCCATTGGCGATCGAAACGTTCAATGACGAGCACGCGGCGCTTGCCGAAGGTTTGGATATGCGTCTGAGCGACATCGAGTCCAAACTGCTCGAGCAGCGTCAGGCAATAATGCTCGTTGTCCACACTTGAGGCCATGTCGATGACGCCACTCGCGGTTGGTATCTCGCCGATCTGGGGCTTGAGAATATGCGTCGTCGGGGTGATGCCGATCGGCGTCATCCACCGTTTTTCGAGATTGAGAAGCGCTGTCTTTTCTTGGGCGCCCGCCACCGAAATCCGGAACTCGTGCTCGGGATCGATGCCGAGCGGCACGCCGCTAAGATTGGCAAGCATCTTCTCGATTGCTTTATCGCTGATCGGCTCGCCCCGGATGACGCGATCTTCGCCGCCGTTTTCGTCGTGCGGCAGGAATTGCATTGCGCCGACGCAGTCGCGACCGATCTGTTCGAGCAAGCTGTAGGCGTCTGTCCCCGCCGCGCTGGTGCGCTCGGCGACACGTCTCCGGATATTGGGATTGTCGGGAAGGAGGTTGTCGAACACCGCGATTACGGGTGCGCCGCGGTAGCTAGTGCTGCGCAATGGAAGCGAAAGCGAAATCGCAAAGCGATGCTCCCATGCAAGCCAGCTTTCATCGTAACGGAAGCTGATCGCGCCGCTCGCTTCTTGCTCCAGCTGGCCCGCAAGGCGCCCGTTTATCAGGATGTCGAGTGGAATGTGCGTCTTCTTGCGCGCCATTTCAGAAGATGTCGCCGATATTCTGGCTTGCCTTGGTTCGGGCGCTGATCTCGATGTTGAGATCGAGTGCGGCGAGCACGAGAAGAAGCGTCTCGAGCTTTGTGCCGTCGCTGCCTTGCTCGATACTCGATATAGTTTTTTGTTGCTTGCCGATCACCTCGGCAAGCTGCTGCTGTGAGATGCCTTTGCGGGCGCGAGCGTCCTGAATATAGGCGCCTAGCTGCTTAGCGGTTCGTACCATCTGACTCATGCCTTGTCTCCGCGCGCTGATATACCCTCTAAGGTATAAGAATGCAATATACCCCGCAGGGTATAATTTCCAAATACACCCTGTGGGGTATAGATTTGCGAGATGCTCTAGAGGTCCGATTTCAAGTTCGAGTCGCGCGCGAATTCCGGGCGAACGCCATAGGACATTGATGAATGCGACGAGCGAGGCGCGAGCAGCTTCATCCATTCCGCCTCATGTCTGCGCGGAGATAAACGCAGATGCAGCCTTGGTCGGACTCTAATATAGATTGCATCTGATCGAGACACCAGGTGAGAAAAAGCAATGATAATACCGGGTTAGTGAAGATCTTTTGAAGGGGCTATAAAAGTAATTCTGAGAATAAAAATAATCAGAATATATTCCAATTATAATCAGATTATAAAATTAATATATGGGATTTCAGGAATATACTCTCGTTGCGACTCAATCCCGGGTCGCGATATGGTAGAGAGAGTAAACATGAACAAGAGCGAAATCAGCATCGTCGATCTTGGCGATGCGCGCGTCGAAACCCGCGGCACCGGCGAACTCGGCCCGCTGGACATCCAGACGTTCCAGCGGACGTACAATGCCGGCATTCAGGCCGACGATTGACGCGATGGGCGTGCGGCACCGCCAGAGGTGCCGCACGCACGCGCTCGTCGAGCTATTCCGCATGACCGACCACCGCCTCCGGCCTGGCCTCAGCTACTGCATGATCGGCTCGCGCGCGATCTTCCTCGATCTTGCGGCAAGTCGCTATTTCCTCCTCGAAGGCGCGGGTGCGGAGCATCTGGCGGCCTTTGCCGAAGGAACATCAAGCGCGGATGGCCTCGCATGGCTCCTTGAGCAGGGTCTGATCGAACCCGGTGCCTCGCAGGCGGCGCGCGTTAGCGCGCCATCGCCGGTTGCCAGTCTGCATGACCGGCATCTCGGGACACCAAAGCCGTGGCTGCTCCTCGAAGCGATTGCCGGACAGTCCTGTGCTCGCCGAAGTCTCGCCCATCATTCGCTCGGCGCGCTGCTCGAAGCTTCCGCCGTTCCGGGCGCCGACGCCGACCCTGTCCAGTTGCGCCCCATTGCAGCCGCGATCGAGCGCGCCTCGCGCTACCGCGACGCGACCGACCAATGCCTCGCGCGCGGCCTCGCGATGCGCGCGATGCTGGCACGCCGCGGTCTGTCCGCTGATGTGGTGATCGGCGTCATGCTGCCTTTCGCAGCGCATTGCTGGATTCAGTCGGGCACAACCGTGCTCAGCGATCCGCTCGATCGCATCGCCAATTTTACGCCCTTGCTGACGGTGCGATGAGGTTCTCCTTTCGCCTCCATATCGCACCGTCCGGCCTCGCGGCGCCCGCCGACCATGATGCCGAACGCGGTCCATCGGCATGGGAAGCGCGCGCCGCGAGGCTATGGAGTTCAGCCCCGCTCATCGACCTCGGCGACCGGGGCTTCATCGTCGGGCCATTGTTCCGCCGTGAAGCTTCCTCGACGCGCGTGACCGACCTCGATCCCGCCGAGCGACGGGGCATATTGAAGACGGGCGGTAGAGCACTGCTCGCGAATTACTGGGGCGGATATGTCGCACTGCTGATCGCCGAGGACGGCACCCCGTCTGTCCTGCGCGACCCCTCCGGAATGATGCCTTGCTATATGCGACGCGACGGGGCGTACATCGCGCTGGCGAGCGACATGACGGCGCTCGCGGCGCCGGGCAGCGCGGTCGTCGACTTTGCTTCGCTCGCTCGCATGTTTGCAGGCATCGACGTGATCGGACGACGGACGGGTATCGCCGGCATAGAAGAACTTTTCCCTGGCGAGCGGCTAACGGTAACCTCGTCGGGCAGCCGCATCGAGCAGGCCTGGTCGCCATGGCATCATGTCGCCCCGACGCCGGGGATGGACTTCGCGTCGGCGGTGGCCGCTTTGCGCACCACGCTCAACGACAGCATCGGGGCCTGGTCGACCTGCTTCGACAAAATCCTCGTCGGGGTGTCGGGCGGGCTCGACAGTTCGATCGTCGCAGCCGCGCTCCGTCCACGAACGCCAGGGCTGGGTTGCCTGACGATGGTCGAGCCGAGGACCGATGGCGACGAACGACGCTATGCCGAAGCGATGGTCCGGAAGCTCGGGGCGCGCCTTGCGGCGCCGGTCTATGACCTTGATGCCGTCGATGTTGCGCGACCGGTGTTGCCGCATTTACCATTGCCCTACGCGCTCCACTTCTTTCAGGCGATCGAAGCGGAACATCGGAGGCTTAGCGAGCCCGTCGATGCCTATTTCTCGGGCAATGGCGGCGACAACATCTTCTGCGGTTTGCGCAGTGCCGTCCCGCTCGCAGACCGCCTGCTCGCGAAAGGGCTTCGCCCTGGCCTCCTCCAGACTGCTCGCGATCTCGCCGATCTCACTGGATCGGGAATGGCGGCGGTCGCGGGCAAGGCCTGGGAGCGGGTCCGACGCCGGAAGGCCGGGCATCGCGTTCGCCGCGACCTTAGCGGTCTTGGCCCTGCCGGGCGCGTTGCGGCGCTGGACGATGGCGATCACCATCCATGGATCACGGCGCCACCGCGCACGCTGCCGGGAAAGGCCGCGCATGTCGCGATGCTTGCCCGCGCGCAGAAGAGCATCGAACTCTATCCGCGCAGCAGTGCGCCGCCGCAGATTTCGCCTCTCTTGTCGCAGCCGATCGTCGAACTCTGCCTCTCGATCCCGACATGGTATTGGGTACGCGGCGGGCGTGACCGCGCGGTCGCCCGCACGGCCTTCGAGGGGCTGCTCCCCGAACTCATTCTCGAACGGCGGACCAAGGGCAGCCCGAGCGGTTTCATCCGGCGCGTCTTCGACGCGCAGGGCGAAGCGGCTATCGCGATCCTGCGCGGCGGGCGGCTCGTCGAGGCCGGACTGATCGATCCCGAGTGGCTGGAGCGCGCAGGCGAGGGTCTATGGCGGGACGACGGCCGCGATCACCGCATCCTGACCTTCGCGGCCGCCGAGGCGTGGGTTCGCTGGTGGGAGGAGGGGGCTTATCCTCCCGGCTCGCCGCCCGGACCATCACAGCGCGGCGCCGCGGCACCCATTTTGTCCCAGAGCGGATAGCGATCGGCGAAGGGCGATCCCGGATCGCGTTTGCCAAGCAGCCAATAGTCGAACCACGCGATATTCTCCTGCATCGCGCCGACCCGGTTCGACGGGATATGGAAGATATGCGTCTCGTCCGAAGACGCATCCTCGCCCGGATAGAGGCTGAGCTGCGCCGGCACGCCGGCTTTGCGAAGCGCGGTGTAAAAGTCGATCGACGGGATATAGGGCGCCGCGACCTGTTGCAGGATCGCGCCGCAGACTTCGCCCGCGCGCAGCGATGGCGAGAGGCGCCGATAGTGGGCGAGGGCTGCGGGATCGGTCGGCGGGCCGCCGAACACCGCATCATAGGAACCCGAGACATCGGCGTAGAAGGCGGGTTCGAGATATCCGCCGTCGCCGCTCGATGCGGCCCGGAACATATGCGAGTTGGTCATCGTGACATTGACCATCTGCGAGCCGCGGCTGTAGCCTGCGATCCCGACACGCGCCGGATCGATGACACCCGCATCGACAAGTTCCTTCACCGCATCCTCATAGCTCGCGACGCCGTTGAGCCAGATCAATTGCTGTAGTCTCTCGGGCGCCAAGTCTTTCGTCTCGTCGATCCACGCATCATAGGCCGCGCGGATTTCGGCATTCTGGCGGGAACTCGGATCGTTTACGAGCAGCACGACATAGCCGCGCTCGGCGAAGAGCTGGACCGGATATTCCCACTGATTCTCGCGGTTCGCGAAGCGGTCGTCGGCATCGGTGCCGTGGGTGACGAGGATCGCGGGGTAGCGTTTGCCCTTCTCATATCCGCGCGGCCAGACGATGTAGCCGGTCGCCTTGTAGCCGTGACGATTGACCCATGTGCGCGGTTCGATGTTCAGCGGATCGATCGCCTCATGCGCCTGCGATACGGGCGCCACCCGCCAGATCTCGCCACTCGCGACGTCGACCGTCACCACGGCGGGCGGCGTAGTCTGGCCTTGGACGATACAGGCGCCGCGATCGAGCGACGGCACGAAGTCACAAATATTGAGGCTATGCTCGCCGCCGATCGTGCGGACCTTGCCATTCCCGACGACCGCAAGTCCGAAGCGCGGATTGTCGATCGTGCGCGTGCCGGCAATCGCGCGCTTGCCGTCGAGCGAGCGGAAGCCGCCGACGGCACGGCCGTCGCCGACCGCGAAGGGAAAGCGGCCATAGCTGCGGACCTTCCCGCCGGGGAGGGTTTCGACGAGTTCGCGTTCATCTCCATTGCCCTGCGACGAGAGCCTCCCGCCATCTGGTCCCGGCAGGAGCCAGTAAACCCGCTCGACCTTCGGATCGAGCAAGCGGGCCTTTCGGTCGGCAAAGACCCAAGCCATTGTCACGACCTCCTGTTGGCCGTCGGCGCCGACTTCCATCACATCATACTGAACCTCGTTCTTCTGCCAGCGGATGTGATTGCGGTCGAAGAAGGTCGTGAGATCGCTCTGGGGACGCTTGCCGAGAAGGATGTCCCTCCCGTCCGGCTCGCGCAGATAGATCGACGCGGTTGCCTGACCGGGCGATCGGCGTCTCGCGCGTTCGGCCGTGACATCGTCGTCGTAGCGGACGGCCTTGCCTTTGGGTTCGGCATCGACCGTGACATAGAAGAGGCGCCGTCCATCCGGTGACCAGCTATGCGCCCGGACGCCGGTCGACAGCGGTGCATGGCCGTAGCCGGGAAAAACGGCGCCCTCTCTGTCGCCGAAGATCGCCGTCGCGGGATGGAGGACAAGCGGGCTTACCGCCCCGGTCGATCCGATCCTGTAGAGCTGCACGCCGTCCCCTTTGTCGATCCGTGCGCTCCAGTCCGACGTGTCGGGGACACGGCTGAGCTGGTCGATCCAGCGGGCTCTGAGCAGTTCACTTGTCGTTCCGCTTGCCAGATCAACGCGCCGCAGGATCGCAACAGTGCGATCGCTCTCCCGGTCGGCAACGCGAACGACATAGGCTGCGCTTTTCCCGTCGGCCGAGATGGCAAGAGCGCGGACTTCGGGCGCGGTGAGCTGATCGTCGAGCGTCCATCGCCGTTTCGCTTCGGTACCGAGAGCGGGCGCGGCGAGCAGGGCGCCGACCAGCGCCACGCTCGCGAGGGCCATATGCCGCGCCATGATCACCACTCCTGCCGGACGGTGATGCCGATGAAGCGGCCCGCCGCGGAATAGTTGGTCGTGTCGAACGAGGTGTCGGCGGGCAGCGCCGTCGAGATCGCTTCAGGCTTGGCATCGAAGAGGTTGAGGGCCGCGAGCGAGACTTCGCTGCCCTTCCACACACGCGCCCGCGCCGTCAGATCGACCGTCGTATAGGCCGGGATGCGAACGGCCGTGGCCTGCCGGTTGTCGTCGAGCCCGCTCATATGATTGACGAAGGTCGCCAGCGAGAAGCGCTCGCCGCCATAAGTCAGCCCGGCGCGTCCGCGAAACCGGGCCGGGTGAAAGAGCGTGCCCGCGAGGCGCGTCCAGTCGGCGCCCGGCAGAAGTTGCTGACGGCTCTTGAGGAAGCTTCCAGCAGCCGAGACCGTCAATGCCTCGTCGCCCGCGAGTTCGATGCGGTAGCGCATCGACAGGTCGATTCCCGAATATCGCTGGCGTGCGATATTCCGGTCGCGGGCGTCGATGAAGGCGACGACATTCGCGGGATTATAGGGGCGTCCCGCCCCATTCTCGAGGCCGAGCAGGGCGCCGTCGATAATCGCCGCAAGATCGGCGGCATCGGGGCTCAGCGTGACCAGACCGGCATAAAGCGGATTGTCGAGTACGCCGAGGAGAGACGGGATCGGCGGAGCGACCCTGTCGCTATAATCGATCCTGTACCACGCCGCAGTCAGTTCGAGGCCGCGCGCCGGGGTGAACTGCGCGCTGAGGGTGAGGTTCTTCGATCGCTCCGGCCCGATCCGGCTGTCTGGGCCTGCCGCGAAGACGATATCCGCGCTGGCCGGATAACCGCTGCCGTAGCGCGCGGCGCGTGCGAGCACCGCCGAATAGCCGCTATATTGCTGATAGAGCGTCGGCATCTTGAACGAGCGGCCCCAGGATGCGCCGAGGCGCAGCATCTCTACAGGCTCCCAGACCATCCCGAGCTTCGGCGTGATGATGCTCTCGGCGTCCGAATAATCCTCGAAACGCAGCGCTCCGGTCAGCGACAGGCGGTGCAGTCCGGCGATGTCCTGCGAGGGGGAGGTAAGGGGAAGGAGGAGTTCGCCATAAGCGAAGATATTGTCGCGCCGCCGCTCGATGTCGCCGGTCGGCGATGCGGCGAAGAAATGATTGCGCCGCGCGCCGCCCCCGAAGGCGATGCGCACATCGCCCGCCGGCAGCGCGAACAGCGGACCTTGGAAGCCCGCTTCGAGCGCAAGGTTGCGGTTGAAGAAATGCTTGTCGGTGCGTTGCAGGAGATCACCGCCGAAATAGAGATCGGTGAAACCGCCCGTGCGATCGGTTCCGAAGAAACCGCTCCCCTTGAAGCGCCAGTCGCCGCCGAGTTCCGCGGTCAGGGTCGGCGCGATCCCGAAAATCTCGGAGGTGCTGAGATTGTCGAGTCCGAATTGGTCCGGCGTGATGGTCAGGCTGTATCCGGTCGCGGAACGAAGACGGCTTTTCTTGTAGAGAAGGTCGGCGGCGAGCGTGATGTCGGGTCCGATGGCCTGATGGCCGCTCACCAGCAGCGAGTGGCGCGAAATCGCCGGGAAGAGCGTCGTTTCGGGATTGGCGGCACCGCCATAATCGCGATCTCCGGCCTTGATCGCCGTGGAGCGGCTATAGTCATAGGCGGCGAGCAGGCCGCCCGACGCCCAGCTCTTGCCGCCGAGCAGGCCATATTGTTGCTGGACATTGCCCCCGTCGGTCGAGCCGCCGACGCGCGCCATCGCCGACAGACCATCATAGTCGCGTTTTAGCAGGATATTGACGACACCCGCGACTGCATCGGCGCCGTAGATTGCCGAGGCGCCGTCGGCGACGATCTCGATCCGCTCGACCGCCGACACCGGGATCGCGCTCACGTCGATGACCGAGGAGACGCCGGTGTAGGCGAAACGATTGCCGTTGAGCAGGGTCAGCGTCGCGTTGGGGCCGATGCCGCGAAGGTTGAAGGTCGAGGCGCCATTGGCGTTGGCATTTTCGTTGGGTGCGCCTTGGCTGTTGCCGATGCCGGGATTCTGGCCGCCGCCGAAGTTCTGCGGCAGGCTGCGCGCAACTTCGCCAAGATCGGTCTGCCCCCCGTTCCGGATGTCCTCGGCCGAGACGCGGGTGACCGGCACCGCCGCGGGCGCGCCCACGATGCGCGTGCCGGTCACGATGATCTCCTCGGCAGGAGTCTCGTCCGGCGTTTCGGCCGCGGATCGCCCCGCGATAATGACCGCGCCCTTTTCGTAACGCGCTACGAGGCCGGTTCCGCGAATTAGCCCGTCGATGGCTTCGCGTGCAGTCATTCTCCCGACAAGCGATGATGATGTGCGACCCTCGAGATCGCGGGCCGAGACATAGAGTTCGATCCCCGCTTGGGCGGCGACGCTACGCAGCGCATCGCCGAGATCCTGCCGCGGCAGGTTGAAGCTTTGCTGCTCTCGCTGGAATGCGTGTGCCGTCCCCGGCGTCAGCGCCATCGCGGCGCCTGCCATCAGCGCCGCGAGCGACTGAGATTTTCCGGACATGTTTCCCCCTTCATCGTTGGGCCGTGCGCGGGTTGCACGGCCGGCAAAGGGGAAAGACGGCGAGAGAGCGGAAACCCTAGTGAGCTTCGAAGATTTTTTCGCTGCAGATGGGCCAGGGGAGGGCCGACTTTCGGTTGCCTGGTCGAGAAGCGTAACAGGGCGCCTCAGTGTGACAGCACATATCCGCAACATTTTGTGAGCGCGATCAAGCGATGTTCAGCCCAGACTGCAAATCCGGAAGCCAATGGCAGAGCGGAGAATGCAGCATTGGCGACGGAGCGATTGGTCCAATTCGACAACAGGATGGATGCAATAGTATCTGGCACTTGTTTTCCGGCCTAGTACCGTGGAACTGGACGTGTGGAGGGATAATGAGGCACGGGCAGATTCCCGACCGAGTGTCGGCGGCAGACTTCATTCGCGGCTTCGCAAGCTGGCGCCTCCAGTCGGCGCGCAGGCCTGTGGTCGTGACGCATCATGGCAAGGATGCGCATGTGCTGATATCGCTCGACGACTATCGCCGACTTGGCAGCGATGGTTGCCAGTCCGGAAACGGACGTCTCCAAGAGTCGCAGATACTACTTATGGAATCTGTCCGCGACTGCGTGATACTGATTGATCGCGAGCAACGCATCGCTGCGCTCAATCCCGCGGCAAGTGACATGTTCGAAATCGCAGCGAGCAGTCTCGTCGGGCGGCCACTGGTGGCGGCTCTGCCGACGCTCGAGACAAGCGTCCTTTTTCCTCATATCCTGAGGATGATCGATCATCGCGAGCGCTTTACGGGAGAGTTGCCGTCTTTGCTGCGTCCTGGTCAGTGGCTCCGCGCCGACCTGATCCCCTTGCCGGTGGGCGGTGCTATCGTCCTGCGCGATATTAGCGAAACGATTCTGGCGCGTGAAGCTGCAGATGCGCAGCATGCGGTAATCCGTGCCCTCGACATCGATGGCGGTATCGGACACGCGTTGCTTTCGGTTCGAGAGACGGTCGAATATGCCAATCCCGCGCTGACGGAGATGATCGGGACCAATGAGCAGGCGATCCGCCGCGTGCGTTTTTCAGCCCTGCTTCCACTCGCCGCACGCAATCAGTTCGCCGAGGCTATCGAAACACTCTTTCGCACCGGAGCGCCGTTACGACAGGCGTCGGAACTGCTTTCGCGCGAAGGTTTGCCTGTTCCTGTGACGCTGTCGATCGTCGAACGCCGCGGTACCTACGGGAGCGAAGGCGCTGCCATCTTGGTGACGCGCCGCTGACCAGCCGTGCTGCTTCTGCGCGCCGCTATCTTCAGGGCTTGTGGAAGTAGCGGTCCAGATCGCCACCGAGCCGTTCCCGGTGCAGGAAATCGCGCAAATAGCGCTCCATCTCTTCGATGCCGCAGGGGCTGAGGAGGATATGCACGTCACCTTGCGCGGAGTCGGGAGCGAGATGCTTAGCGAGCCCGCGGTCGAGGAGTTGTCCGATCCAGCGAAGTGCAGTGGTTGGCGCGACCGAAACCGCCGTGCAGAGACGCCCGACCTCCATCGTCTGATCGCGGTGGTGGGCAATGTAAAGCAGAAGCAGAATGTCCCAGGCCGGCTCCGCGAAGAGGTCATGGCGGATGAGGCTGTTGCGGCGCCGGCGACTGTGAAACTCGCTTTGTGCAATCGCGGCAAAGGCTTCTTTCTCCTGCATCACAGCAGCCCCCTTTCCCGCATGCTGGCGATCTCGTTAGCACCGATCACCAGATGATCGAGTAACTTCACGCCGACCGAGCCGACGATCGATGCAATGCGGTGGGTCAACATGATATCCTCCGCGCTCGGCTCTGCGGACCCCGATGGATGATTGTGGGCAAGGATCACGCCATGCGCCGCAAGGTCAAAGGCACGGCTCAGCAGGCGCCGCAGATTGGCTTCGACATGCCGGCTCGTTCCTTCTGCCAATATTTCGTCGCCAAGATACCGCCAGTCATAGGTCACGAAGGTTGCGTGCAGGCATTCGGTGGGAGATTTTCCGATACGCGCGCGAAGATAGGCGCCGAACGCGGGATCGCCGACCGAGACCGGTGTGCGACTTATCTGCTCGAGCAGCCCGCCGGTGACGAGTGCGCGCGCTGCGGTGATGACGTGGACGAGGTCGCTGTTCGCCCCGAGGGCGAGGTCGAGCTGTTCGCGGGGGGCTGCGATCGCGCGGCCAAGACTGCCGAAATGTGCGATCAGCTGGCCTGCCGCTGCCTCGGCTCGGTTGCCCGCGAAGGGTTCGAGGAGTTGCGCCACGGCCGGTAGGCCCCGTAGCGCTTCGTCCGGGTCGCATGCGCCCAGATCCCTCCGGTAAGGATCAGCAGGATGCAGTAATAGGGCGCGTAATTCAGCAGGACATAAGCGATAACCGACATCTTGCCGCTCGCTTTGCGGGCGAAATGCGAGGCGACCGAGACGAGCTGAAATGCCGAGAGCCATAGCGGATAGATCCTGTTCGCCCGGAGCGCGACGCCGGTGAAGATCGCCGCGACGAGAAGATCGATGATCAGGTGGCCGATATCGACCGAACCGTAGATCGTGTTCCTCCCCACGAGGATATGGTAGAGACGGTCGCCGACGGTCATCCCGAGAAGCGTCGCCGCGCAAATCCGCTCGGGAGCCGCGCCCCAGCGCAGCGCTGCTGCGCAAAGGGCGAGGACCCAAAGGAAATTGAAGGACCACAAGATGCTCACCCCGCCGGACTGGACCGGCGCGGCGGCATCGTCAACCGTCAGGCTGTGGCCTGGCGGCCGCCTTCTCCCGTCGTGGGGCTGAACCGCTGGGTATCGTCATGCCCCGGCATACCGGTAATCAGCGTCTTGTCGTCGACGAGCGCATTGTGCGATCGGAAAACGTCGTTCGCGCCGCTGATATCCGACTGGATGGCGCGCCCGAGACGAATAATCGCCTCTTGGCCGACATGCGGTGCGGGCAGGTCTTCCACCTGCCGAGCCCGGAGGATCGAGCTCATGACCGTGAGTTTTGCGAGCAGACTTTCGTCGGCTTTCGTTTCGGCGTCACGGATCTGGCTACGGATACGTGCCATATAGGCAGGAACAGGAATATTCATCGCAAACCCCCCGGACCCCGATCGCTCCTGATCGCCGGCCCATCATCATTCGTGGACAGGGCGGCTAGCCGCCAAGCGCTTCCGTGATCGCCCAGGCCGCCGTGATAGCGAGCACCAGACTGGCGAGGATCGATGTCACCATGATCGTAATCGCCGCACCACGGGTGAGCGTGGCATTTGCGCCGTCGAGCACCCTGGGGACGACCACCGGTTCTTCCTGTCCCGCCCAGGGCGCTTCGATTTTCATCGTGAGCGAGTCCTGAAAGAGGGGGTCGGCTTCGGCGTCGTCCCGATCCGGTCTTTCGTCGGTTGGCGGCGGCGCGACGAGATCAATTTTTTGCTCAGCAGAATCTACACGTAACGCAGACGGGGCATCCGGACATGCGTTACGGTAACGTCGAGCGAGTTCGAGGCGAGTTACGCCGCCCAGACGCGATCTCTTGATCTCGATATGGCGGTTGACGGCTGACTCGCCGGTGTCGAGAAGCGCCGCAATCTCCTTGCTCGTACGGCCCTGCGCCAGCAGGTGCAATACGGCAGTCTGCTTTGCGGTCAGCAATTCGAATTCACCGACTTTCGGTTTCGAGTCTTGGTCCGTCTGCATCGCAGGGATCAGTTAACCATAAGTGTCGTTGCGGCAAAAAAGCTTTTTTCTGTTGCGCATCGCCCCAGGGCTCGACGGCGCGCGCTGCGCCAAAGGATTCGTGGGCACCCTGGCGCAAATATCAAAGCATTTTCTGGCTTATTGGAGGAAGCTTTGCGTCGCGGCGACTGTCCGGCATGCCGAATTGCGCCGTTTTGGTATCAATATACTGCCAATATGGAGGCGATCGCTGCGATCGGGCGTTCATGATTTTGGTTCGCGGCCTCTACATTTCCCGCGCACGGCCAGCGGCCTCTATTCGTGTCGCCATCCGCCTTTTCTGCACGCCTCGAAGCTGGCATATTCGCCCCATGAGAGGCGACAAACCGGGCAAATGGCGCAAGCTCGCGTTCGCGATCGAGTTGTGGTTCGCTTTCCTCATCGTTGGCAGCCATGTCTTGATCGGACTGTGGCACATCGTTCGGCCGCTGTTTGAGAGTTTGGCGCCGGGATGATGATGGGCAAGGTTGCGGACGACTTTTTCTCGCCCCGGGGTCGCGAGTGCGACGTCAATTTCGGACGATGAAAACCATGATTGCGTTGTAATCATCCATGCTCGTCAAAACAGGTGATTGTGCACAATATCGCATCCGCAGACCCGCCCCGGGGCAGGGCCGCGAAACAGGTACGCCGCGCTCCACTGCGTCAACCGCCCGATCCAAAGCGCGCGCTGCTTCAGCCATCGGGAAATGAAGCCCTAGACGATTGCATGTGCGGGCCATCAACCTAGTGAAAGAAGGCGAAGTGTGAAAGGAGTTGCTGGGCTCGCGTCTCGCGCCGCAATCTATGTTCGTGTTTCCACCGCCCGCCAAGTCGAGCCACCGCTGTCTATCCCTGATCAGAAGAAGCAGGCCGAGGCCTTTTGCGTCTTGAAGGGATATCATGTGGTCGAGATATTCGAAGAGCGCGGTGCGTCGGCTGTGACGGACCGCAGACCACAGTTTCGCCGCATGATGGAAATGGCGAGTTGGACTCCTGCACCGTTCGACCTCATCATCGTGCACAGCTACTCTCGTTTTTTCCGCGACCAGTTCGAGCTTGAAGCCAATATTCGTGCATTAGCGAAAAATGGCGTAAAACTTGTATCCATCACCCAGATGATAGGTGATGACCCGATGGCGGAGATGATGCGGCATATCATCGGGCTTTTCGATGAATATCAGTCCAAGGAAACCGGAAAGCATGTGCGCAGGGCGCAACGAGAGAATGCGCGGCAAGGCTTCTGGAATGGGTCGGTGCCGCCTGTCGGCTATCGTGCCGTCGTTGTTGAGAAGCGAGGTCTGGCATCCAAGAGGCGGCTGGAGATTGACCCGCTTCATGCAGACACGATCAGGCTCATCTACCGTCTCTCCTTGGGCAGGGGAGGACCCGGGCCGCTAGGTGTCGCGCGCATCGCCGCCTATTTGAATGATCGGAAGATTCCAGCCTCCGGCGGCGGATATTGGGGCCTTGCAGCGGTCTACCGCGTCTTGCGTCGGCGCCTTTATACCGGCGAGCTTGTGTATGATTCGCGCGGCTTGGCGGCGCAAGCCGGGGCGAAGGATGAGATTATCCGTACCGCCGTGCCGCCCATTATCGATTGCGAAACATTTGACGCTGTCCAAGCGCTCCTGGATCGTCGCGGGGGTATTTCGCTGCGGGTTCCGGGACGTCGCACACAGTATCTGCTAAAAGACTTGGTCTACTGCGGAAAATGCGGGGCGAGGCTATACGGTGCCGTGGGCGGCAGCGGCTATAAATCCTACGTTTGCGTTAGCGTCCGCGCTCGTGGTGTAATTTCCGGTGTAGGCGATGGTGTATTCCGGGGTGGGGCATGCCCCACCCCGGAATGCGGCGTCGCTGGTGGCCACCGGGTTCATCGTTATGGTGGAGTTTGCACACTTCAACCGTGACGAAGAGGAGTTCCCGATGACCGAGGACAGATTACTGATCGAAGAGCTTGCTGCGAAGGGCGGCCAACCGGATTTTTTGCGCACCATCGCCGAGAACGTGCTGCAGCTGATCATGGAGGCCGACGTTGATGGCCTGATCGGCGCGGGTCGCCACGAACGCAGCAGCGAGCGCGCGACCTGGCGCAACGGCTATCGCGACCGTTCGCTGGATACCCGGGTAGGCACGCTGAACCTGAAAATCCCCAAGCTGCGTGCTGGGTCCTACTTTCCGGGCTTCCTTGAGCCCCGCAAGATGGTCGAGAAAGCGCTGGTTGCGGTGATCCAGGAAGCGTGGATCGGCGGGGTCAGCACCCGGCGGGTCGATGAACTCGTCCAGGCCATGGGCATGACCGGCATCTCCAAGTCCACCGTCTCCAAGCTTTGCAAGGACATTGACGAGCGCGTCCATGCCTTTCTGAAACGCCCGCTCACCGGCGAATGGCCGTATCTCTGGCTCGATGCCACCTATCTCAAGGTACGCGAAGGCGGGCGGATCATCAGCGTTGCCGCAATAATCGCCATGGCCGTCAACACCGAGGGCCGGCGCGAGATCGTCGGCCTGCATATCGGCCCCTCGGAAGCGGAGGTCTTCTGGTCCGACTTCCTGAAGGACCTTGTTCGGCGCGGTCTTACCGGCGTGAAGCTGGTCATCTCCGATGCTCACGAGGGCCTCAAGGGCGCGATCACCCGCGTCATGGGCGCCACCTGGCAGCGCTGCCGGGTGCACTTCATGCGCAATGCCCTGTCCTATGTGCCCAAGGGCCAGAACACTGTCGTCGCCGCCGCGATCCGCCAGGTCTTCCTGCAGCCCGATCAGAAAAGCGCAACGCAGGTCTGGCGACAGGTCGCCGACCAGTTGCGCACCCGTTGGCCCAAGCTCGGCGCCTGCATGGACGAGGCCGAAACCGACGTGCTCGCCTACACCGGCTTTCCCACCCAGCACCGCACGAAGTTACACTCAACCAATCCGCTCGAGCGGCTCAACAAGGAGGTCAAGCGCCGCGCCGACGTCGTCGGAATCTTCCCGAACGAAGACAGCATCATCCGCCTCGTCGGGGCTGTGCTGATGGAGCAGAACGACGAGTGGCAGCTCCAGCACCGATACATGCAGATCGAAGGCATGGCCGAACTCAACCAACCCATGATCGAGGAGGAAAATCAGCCCCTACACATCACCGCCAAAGCCGCCTGACGATGGCCCACGGCCACAGCCGAAATTACACCACCTTGACGGACGCGACCTACGTTTGCTCCGCGCGTGTGCGCCACGGGGCTGCGGTCTGCAGCGGCCTCATACTATCAGCGTTGCGTCTCGAAGGATTTATCAAAGACTTCATCCAGGAACGGCTGTTGCAACCTGCTTTTCTGGCCAAAACTCTCGATGAGGTGCTACTTCGATATCAAGCGATGTTTGAGAGCTTCGACCAGCAGGTTGGTGAATTGCACGCCGCTGCCGAAAAGGACAGCATCGAGATTGCGCGCCATCTTGGCGCGATCGAGGATGGGCGGCCAGGCTGCGACGATCTTTCCGCCCGGAAACAGCTCCCTTTCCTACAGACCTCCCGCGACGGACATCTTCGCGGAGCGGAGCATGCCCGACAACAGCGGAACCTCTTCCCGAGGAAGGTCATGGGCTTCGATGATCTAGCGCGCACGGCGCTCCAAATCCGCAGTGATTTGCTCGATCACACGGTCTCATATCGCGGCTTCGCCAAACTGGCGATCGACGAGATCAAGGTCACTGAAGAGAAAATATCGATAACTGGATCAAGGTCGGGATTGCTTGCAGCGCTTACGGGTGACCGCGACACGCTCGAAAAGCGACGTAGCGTCTTTCGCGAGAGGAGCAGCAGCCTTCGTGACCGGTTTCGCATTACCATGCCGCACGAATTGAAGACATCCAGGAGGAAAGTTCGGGAGCCATAACCCGAAATGGCTTTTACTCGCCCTTCCGCTGGCGGCACGGGCGATGAAAGGCAGAAAGTGACTAAGTTTCGCTAACTCGCGATTGTCCACCTCCGGGCGGCCGTCGACGCGGCGCAGGCGAAACTCTCCAAATCGTACCTTCGAGCCCGCGAACCGCGTCGATCAGCAGCGCGCCGACCATTGCCCGACGCCCGTCTTTCATTGCCGCGATGACGCCGTCGAGCGATGCGCCGCGCAGCGCCAGCCCGGGATCGTTGGCACGCAGCCGCTGGGTGACGATGCGGCGGAAAATTTCGGGCGGATAGCGCTCGTCGCGGATCACCGCGATGTCCGAGGCGTCGGGCCAGGAAGCGATCAGCCGCTCGACTGCCCAGTCGATCGCGTCGTCGGCTTCGGCGAGCCAACCCGCCGAGCGTGCCGCCGCTTCGGGATCGAGCGCGGTCTGCGAGCGCAAAGCATGGCGGAGCCGGGCACGGTCGAAGCGATTGTCGCAATTCGACGGATCGTCGACGAAGGGCAGGTCGTTTTCGAGCGCAAGTTCGACAAGCTGCGCGCGGCGCCAGTGCAGGAGCGGACGGAGCACGACACCGTTGCGGGCGCGGATCGCGGCGAGCCCGCCGACCCCGCTGCTGCGGTTCAGCCGCATGACGATCGTTTCGAGCTGATCGTCGGCATGATGCGCGGTCACGATATGGTCGAGCGCGTTCGCCTGCCGCCACTCTTCGAGCAGGCGGTAGCGTTCGGTGCGGGCCGCAGCCTGCAAAGATCCCTTGAGCGGTGCCGGCGGTGCGAGCGTCGCGTGCGGAATATGCTCGCGTGCGCAGAAGCCCGATACCATGCGTGCTTCCTCGTCGGAGCCTTTGCGCAGCCCGTGATCGACCGTCGCCGCCCGGACCTGGCCGGGCAGCAGCGATGCCATCAACCATAACAAGGCCATGCTGTCGGGACCGCCCGAAACGGCGACGCCATAATCGAGCCGTTGCCAGTCGGGGCCGAGCAGCGCGGAAAGGTCGCGCCCGAGCCGTTCGACGGCGTCGGTGTCAGCAGCCTGCTTTTGTTTTTGCGGCGGCAGCATCGGTGCGGACATCCTGTGGGGCCTTGTCCCCGTACACTTCGTCGAATTCGCGGAACGCCTTGCATGCATCGGCCTTGCGGCCGAGCTTGTCGAGCGCGACGCCCATATACATCAGGCTGTGCGGCGCGCGCGCGCCGCTCGGGCGATCCTTGTAATTATTGTAGAAGGCGACCGCGGCCAGGCTGGGCTTTCCCTCGTCGAGATAGGCGCGGCCCAGCAAATTCTGCGCGTAGCTCGCCTGGCTGCTCTTCGGCCATTTGGTGACCACCTGCTTGAGCTGCGCCTGCGCCTCGGGATAGAGTTTGGCCTGCCATAGCCGAAAGCCATAGTTGTAGCCGTCTTCGGTCTCGTTACCTGTTGCGGGAATTTCGACCTTCTTGACCAGCGCCAATCGCGCCGCGTCGGGGGTCGCGGCTGCCGCTGCCGCCGGCTTGGGCGTCGCGGGTTTTTTGACCGGCGTCGCCGCGGCGGTGGTCGGCGTCGCTGCCGGCCTTGCTCCTGGGACCGGCGCCAGACCGGCTGGCGTGGCTTCGACCTCGGCCGCGGGGGCCGCGAACCTCTTGTCCATTTCGGCCTTGTAGGCGGCGAACTGTTTTTCGAGTTCGCGCAGCTGATAGCTGTTTTGCTCGCTCTGACCAGTCAGCGTCTGGAGCTGCGCCTCGAGCGCATCGACGCGCGCGGTCAGGTCGGCGACCGGCGCCGTGCTCTTGACGCGCTCGCCGGGCGTGTTGTCGGGCGCGATCTCGCCTTCGAAGAAAGCGGGGCTACCGCCCGGGAACACCGAGCGCTGGACCGCGCGCATTTCCTTTTCCAACCGATCGACGCGTTTGCCGATCTCGGCGTCCTGCGCCTGCGCGGCGGGCACGACGGCGCCCAGCGCCAGCGCGGCGGTTCCAAGGAAAATAATATGGCGTTTTGTCATCTGCCTGTCGGCCCCCACCTATTAACCATTCTATCCTGCGATTCATAGCGCCGCAAGGCGCGGCTGCGCAAATCCATTTCGGCGCGCTGCCGCTCCCGCCGGACGAATATTCCTATGGTCAGCGGTTGGTTTTCGGTGCGGGCGTTGTCGCGGGCGCACTCGCGCCGGCGCGCGCGACCAGGTCGGCGGGCTTCAGCGAGATGCCCTTGACCAGCGTGTCGGCGGGGCCGATCGCTCCGACGTCGCGGCCGCCGACGGTGACCTTGAGCGCCTGCGGGATGCTGGTGCGCAGCGTGAACTGTTCTATATAGGCAGGCGGTACCTGATAAGTTTCGCCCGGATCGAGGGTGCGCCAATTCTCGGTCTTGCCGGTCGCATCGTCGAAACCGATCCAGACCTCCGAGACGCCGGTCAGGACCACCGGCGCATCGGCGGCGACCGCCGCGCCGGCAGGGCCGGCTTTGGCTGGAACCGTTGCTGCAGCGGCCGTCGATGGCGCTTCGGATTCTTCGGCGGCGCGATTCTGCGCGGCAATCAGCGCCTCGTCGGGCTCGACCGACAGGAAGCGCCAGACGCCATAGGCCGAAGCGAGGAGGGCGGTGACGATAACCAAAGTCCAGGTCAGCCGGGCGGTCGGCAGGCGGGCGGGATCGGTTGGCTCATAGGCCTCGTAAAGCGGCCGCGAACCATGTTCGTCCTCTTCGAGCTCGCGGCGGACCGAGGCACCGATTTCGGCTTCGGGAAGGTCGACGGCGCGAGCGTAGGCGCGCGCGAATCCGGTCACGTAAGTCCGGCCCGGAAGCTCGGAAAAATCGGATTTTTCAATGGCTTTGAGGTGGCGCTGGGTGATGCGCGTCCGCGTCGCGACGTCGGCAAGCGACAGTCCCGCCGCCTCGCGGGCTAGGCGAAGCCGATCGCCGGTGCGCGTGATCGCCAGTTCGCCTTGCTCGGCGACCTCTTCGTCTGCCATTACTGTCTCCGTGCCAGCCGTTTGACCCAGTTCGGCCGTGTATTCATTGTTCATCGCACTGACGATGCGCGAAAGTCAAATGGAGTTCGGCTAACGAACGACGGATAACGCGGCGCTATTCGGTCCGTCCGAAAGCCGGCACGGCAGACCGCCGATCATAGCACATATTTGCTGAGATCGGTGTCGCCGACGACATCGGCAAGCTGCTTGTCGACATAGGCTGCGTCGATATCGAGCGTCGTGCCGGGCGCATCCTCCGCGGTGAAGCTGATCTCCTCGACCAGCCGTTCCATGATCGTCTGGAGCCGCCGCGCACCGATATTCTCTACCTTTTCGTTGACCTCTGCCGCCAGCTTCGCGACGCGCGCGATCGCATCGGGCCGGAAGTTCAGGGTCACCCCCTCGGTGCCGAGCAGCGCGACATATTGTTCGGGCAGCCCGGCCTTGGTTTCGGAAAGGATGCGCACGAAATCGGCCTCGCTGAGCGCACCCAGTTCAACGCGGATCGGCAGGCGGCCCTGCAGTTCGGGGAGCAGGTCGCTCGGCTTGGCGACGTGGAAGGCGCCGCTCGCGATGAACAGGATATGGTCGGTCTTCATCGGGCCATATTTGGTTGCGACCGTCGTGCCCTCGATCAGCGGCAACAGATCGCGCTGCACGCCCTCGCGGCTTATCGAGCCGCCGCGCACGTCGCTGACCGCGATCTTGTCGATCTCGTCGAGGAAGACGATGCCATTGGCTTCGGCGTCGGCGAGCGCGACGCGCGCGACATCGTCCTGGTCGAGGCGCTTGTCCTGTTCTTCCTCGATCAGCCGCGTGGCGGCATCGATGACCTTCAGCTTGCGGCGCTTCTTCGGCATGCCGCCCATCGCCTTGCCGAGCATGTCGGAGAGGTTGATCATGCTCATCTGGCCCGGCTGCCCGGGCAGCTCGAACGGCATGCCGGGTGCGTCGGCGACCTCGATCTCGACCTCGCTGTCGTCGAGATGGCCCTCCCGGATGCGCTGGCGGAAACTCTGGCGGGTCGCCTCGCTCGCGCCCTTGCCGGTCAGCGCGTCGAGCAGCCGTTCCATCGCGGCCTCTTCGGCGGCGGCGCGCACCGCGTCGCGGCGGCGGTCCTTTTCGAGCCGTACCGCTTCCTCGACGAGGTCGCGGGCGATCTGTTCGACGTCGCGGCCGACATAGCCGACCTCCGTGAACTTGGTTGCCTCGACCTTGATGAACGGTGCGTCGGCGAGCTTGGCGAGGCGGCGCGAAATCTCGGTCTTGCCGCAGCCCGTCGGGCCGATCATCAGGATGTTCTTCGGGCTCACTTCGTCGCGCAGGTCAGGGGACAGTTGCTGGCGGCGCCAGCGATTGCGCAGCGCCACCGCGACCGCACGCTTCGCGGCGTCTTGGCCGATGATATGGGTGTCGAGCGCCGCAACGATCGCCTTCGGCGTCAAATCCTTGTTCATATGTCGGAGAGTTCCACAGAGAAGGTCATGTCGCCGCTAGATGGGAGCGGGCCAGTGCAAGTCAAGCGCCGGGCTCAGGCGGGACAGCGAAAGCCGCCGAACAGCGCCTGATGCGCCGCGACGATCCGGGCGATGCGTTCGGGCTGCGGCTCGGCGAGCCATTCGCCGCGCTCGAAACTGCCGCCGAGAACGATGCCGTCGGCGCGCGGGAACATATAGCCGGCGCGGCCATTGAAGGCATAATCGACCTCGGGCTGCGGCAGCAGGATCGCGAGCTGGCCGCGGATCGGGGTAAGTTCGGTGTCACCGAACAGGCCGTGCGAGCCGAGTCCGGTGCAGTTGAAGACAAGGGTTTCGGGGAGCGTCTGAAGCTCGGCGGGCGCGGAGAAATTGCGGATGGCGATCCGGCCGGCGGCGCCCTCGATGTCGCGGATCATCTGGCGGAGATAGCGTCCGGTTTCGACATACATCGTATCGTAACGCCACAATCGCTCGACTGGGAAAGGATGCTCTTCCGCGCGGACGATGCGTGCCGCTGGCGGGAAGGTAGCCATCAGAGGCTCTTCGGGCATGCCTTCGACATAGGTGGTGAGCCAGCGGACGCCATAATCGCCGCCGACCATGATCTGGAAGCGCCGCCAGCTATAGTCGAGTGCGGCGGCGAACTGCCGCCGCCATTCGGGTGTGACGGCATCGTTGTCGAACAGGCCGAAGGGGTGGAATTGTCCTCCGGCGACGTTCGAGGTCGTGTCGGGCGGCAGCGCCTTGGCGTAAACGGTCACCGGGAAACCGGCTTCCTGCACCAGCCGCGCGGTCGACAGGCCGACGATTCCAGCGCCGATGACCGCGACCGGGCCGCGATGCCCTGCGATCCCCATGTCGACCGCGAGCTTCGACGTTCCCCAACTCATCGTGATGCCCGAGCCGCCATGGCCGTAGTTATGAACAAGCCGTTTCGTCCCGAGCGTATCGGCGCGGACGACGAAGCCGCTGCGGCGGTAGGGACGGAGCCCGGCCGCGGTGCGAATCACGCGGTCGGGTGCGGCATCGACGGGGTGCAGGCAGGCGGGCTTCGCCGCCACGGTGCGCTCCGTCGTCGTTGCGCAGCCGGGGAGGGCGAGCGCCGCGGAGGCGGCGACGAAATGGCGGCGGGGCAGGGCGTGAATCACACCCCGACCATAAGCGGTCAGCTCTTTATGTCGATGACTTCGTGGGTGAACTGGTCGTTGGTATAGACGCAGATGTCGGCCGCGACCTCCATCGCCTTGCGCACCAGCACCTCGGGATCCTTTTCATAATCGACCAGCGCCCGCGCCGCCGACAGCGCGAAATTGCCTCCCGAACCGATCGCGGCGATCCCGCCCTTGGGTTCGAGGACGTCGCCGTTGCCGGTGATGACGAGCGTGACCTCCTTGTCGGCGACGATCATCATCGCCTCGAGGTTGCGCAGATATTTGTCGGTGCGCCAGTCCTTCGCGAGTTCGACCGCCGCGCGGAGGAGTTGGCCATTGTGGCGTTCCAGCTTCGCCTCGAGCCGTTCGAACAGCGTGAAGGCGTCGGCAGTGGCTCCGGCGAAGCCGCCGATCACGCTGCCGTCGTGGAGGCGGCGGACCTTGCGCGCGTTCGGTTTCATCACCGTCTGGCCCATCGAGACTTGGCCGTCGCCGATGATGACGACTTTGCCGTCGCTGCGCGCGGAGAGGATGGTGGTGCCGTGCCAGGGCGCGGCGCGGTGCGTGTTCTGGTCGCTCATCGGAGCGATATGGGAAATCGGCTGGCGCGCTGCAAGTGGCCGGCTGGGGCGTCCAAGTTACGTCATTCTGTTCAAGCTGGGCACGACGATGAGAGCAGGCACTAATTAGGACATAGGGATTTGATGAGGGCGCCGATAGATCGGGCGACGCCCAGGCGAGAACTTTCCGTATTTGGTTCTAAGATCTTCTGCGGAATTTCGCCCGGCTTTAGATGCAAAATTGACAACGTCTCCAATTGCGGAATAGGCCCTAGCGATGCAGTCAATCCTTGACCGTTCTTCCGAGCCCCTTCCGTCCCTGAGCGCGCTGTTGCGCCGGCTGTTCCGGGCGAAGAATATTGCCCCTGAAACCTGCCAACACGGTAACGCTACCGGCCCAGACGTTTCGGAGTGTGAAGACTGCTACTTCGATCGCCAATATTAAGCGCTCAGAAGCGGACGGTGAGGTGGAGCTGTTAGCGCTGATCAGGCGTTGCGGACGCCGATCCCCTTTCGTTGTCCGGAAGACGGGTCGATCGAGGTCAATTTGGCTGTTGCGGCGCAGCGACTGAGTTGAAGCTTGTGTCGTTGACCGCCCCTTCATTGGCCAGGTGTGCGAGGCTGATCCGCATTTCGCGCAGCCATTCTTCGAATGATTCCTCACCGGCGATGTCGATTCCCTCGAGAAACTCCCCCGACGATCGGGCGATCACCTCCCGGCTCCGTATATCGACGTCGATCGCTTGCAGGTTAAGGCGGACGGTACGTGATGTCGCCTCGACCAGCGAGACCGACGCATCGGCGGTAAGCCTGCGAAGACCGTGAAGTTCGCGCCGAAGGCTCGCCTGAGCCTGACGTAGTTCCCGCGATCCCCAGAGCTTCGCCTGAATCCAAGCCCGCCATCGCTCGCCGGAATTGGCGCTCGCCAGTAGTCCAAGCAGCGCAATACCCTTCTTGCTGGTCACGTCGATCCGTTGCCCGTTCGGTGCTGTCAGCTGAAAGGCTCCCAAAAGCCGAAGCTGATAGCGACTCGTTCCGTTCACCCCCCAATCCCCTTTTTTTCCGGTCCTCCCACAGGCCAAAAGCAAGCCTCTGAAATCCGGATAGGGTCTCGGTGCGCGAATGAGCAACGCCGAATAACCACCCGACGAATTAATAACGCTGTGGAAACGTCCAGAAAACGTTCGAGTAACGCTGCGGGAACGCACAGATTGGCATCTGCTTCCTGATCAATCGGGCGACCGGTCTGAATCAGGGGGAATGCTTCAGTATCTAATGAATCATCAGCAGATTTAACTGCCGCGCGCATTTCCATGCGCGGTCAGCCAATTGTCATACTCAGTCATACTCATAAGTAGAGGAATAATCATGACGACCAAATCCACTTCTCGGGCACGTCGCTTTGCAAAAGGCGCTCTGCTTGTTTCCGCGGCCTTCCCGATTTCGGCGCTTGTTATCGCGGGCAGCGCCCACGCCGAGCAGACGGTCGAAGTGAATGGTGCCGAAGCGGCGGTCAGCGTTCAGGCCAAGATCGATGCAGCCAAGGCGACGCCCGATCGCGATATCACGATCTCGGTGACCTCGAAGGGCGAAGTGACCGGTCCTGGAACGATCGGCATCACGCCTATCGCTGGGCAAGGCGATGGCGCAATCGGCTTCAGCAACGCTGGCAGCATCGGCGCGACCGACGCGACCGGGGCCGTGACTGACAATGTCGGGGTCGTGTTGAACGGGTCTTCCTCCAAGGCAGATAACAAGCTCGCAGCAAGCAACGCCGGCCTGATTACCGGTGGCTTTTCGGCGACCGGATTTGGCGGGACCGTGTCGCTTGATAACAGCGGCGCGATCCACAATGGCGTGACGCTCGCCGGCAAGGGCGACGTTTCGCTCGCCTCTTCAGGGTCGGTGCGTTCAGGCGATGTTCTCGTCGCAGCTGCGGGCACGCAGACGACGACCGTGGCCGGCGACACCACGACCAACGGCTTCGCCAGCGGCGATGTGGCCGCGGCAGTGGCCAACATCGCCAGCGCCGACGGCAAGACGAAGGGCAATGCGACTTTCTATTCCGAATATGGCAATGTCGACGCGACTGTCTCGGGCACGGCTGGTAACATCGTCGGCTATTCGGGCGGGACGCGCACGGTCGTAGCTACGAGCGTAGCGCCGCCGGCCGGAAAGACGACGGTCACCAACGACTATAGTGACACCTATGGTGCGACGAACGTCAATCTCACGACCACAAGCACGAGCGCGGTGGACGATATCGTCGGGGTGGCCAACGGTAATGTCGAAGTCGCGGTGGCTGGAAGCGTCGAAAATAATGTTCAGGCGGTTCCTCTTGGCAATAACAGCTTCGCAACCAAGACCACCGTTACCCTCGACGACAAGGGCGGCTTGCTCGAGGAGGTCCAGACGTCCGGCGGCGGCGCCGTCGCGGGCAATTCGACCATCGATATCGCCGCGACCGGAAAGGTCGGAGGTTTCGCGCGCGCGGTAGCGACGCGGGACGCGTCGATCAGCAACGCCGGTGAGGTAGAAGGCGCGCTTAACGCATTCGCTGGCAATGGCGGGCTGACGAGCAGCAATAGCAGCACCCGGACCGAGGACGGGCTTGGCGGCGTGCTCAAAAATGTGACGGCAAATTCGCTGACCAGCGCGATCGGTAGCGCATCGGTGAGTGTCGCTGGCACTGGTGTGGTCGGCGGCGGCGTGCAGGCCAGCGGCACCAAGGACGCAACGGTGGTTAACGCCGGTGCCATCGATGGTTCGGTGACCGCAAGCGCGGGCACCGGCAACGCCACGACGTCCAGTCAGGAACTGGTCTTCGACGGCAAGGGCAACATTCTCAGCAACGCGACGACGTCGACCAGCACCCGGACCGCGGGCAATGCGTCGATCGATATCACCGAAACCGGCAAAGTTGGCGGCAATGTCGTCGCCACGGCGTCGAACAGCGCATCGGTCGTCAACGCCGGCGCCGTTGAGGGGTCGGCTACGGTCAATGCGGGCACCGGCGGCTCGGCCTATGCGAACGAACGGCTCGTCAGCTATGACGGCAAGGGAAGTCAGATCAGCGACGTCTATAGCGAAAGCTCGACCCACCTCGCTGGTGACGCAAGCGTGGATGTCGCCGCGACCGGCTCGATCGGCGGCGCGGTCAATGCTACGGCGACGGAAAATGTCACGATCGTCAACGCTGGCATGATCGGCAGCGGCGTGAACGCTTCGTCGTCGGGTAGCGACACGACCTACAGCTATTCCGAGCAGACGCCGACACCCGTGGTCGACGCGAAGGCGGGGACGACGACAAGCCAATATTCGGTGACTTCGGAATCGACCGCAACCGCAACCACCGGCGCGATCGACTTTACCAATTCGGCTGGCGGAACCGTCGGCTTCAATGGCGTTGGCAACGTCAACCTGACCGCCGGCGGGGACATCACGATCCTGAACCAGGGCGATGTCCGCGGTGCCACCTATGCGCAAAGCACTGGCGGCAAGTCGGTGAGCAGCTCGTCCTACAGCACGACCAGCATCGACGATGGCAAGGGTGGTAGCAGCTTCACCGAGCAGGGTACGCAAAGCACCTCCTATGTGTCGACGGGCGGCAGCGTGACCGGCACCTATGCCGGTGCGAACGGCACGCTGAATTTCTCGCCGGCCGCAATCGGTAACGTCACCCAGGTCGCCGATCAGGCGAGCACGGTGACAATCACCGGTGCGGTGCTCGGGAATGTGAGCTCGGTTGCTGGTAATGCAGGCGTGGCGAGTTCTTCGTCTGAAACCAGCGGCAAGGGCACGACGATTGTTGACGTCGACGGCACGGGTTCCTTCACTGGTGGGTATAGCGAAAGCTCCGAGACGACCGCGATCAGCGGTGGCGACAGCAAGGTCGTAGTGTCCGGGAAGGTTGCGCGCAGCAACGCTGGCGGTTCGGCGGGTGTCTACTCGCAGGGAACCAACTCGTCGACTGTGGCGATCAGCGGCTCGGTCGAGGACGATGTGGCCAGTAATGCGACTGGCGCAACCGCGAACGTGACCGAGGAATCGGGCAGCGTCGCCCAGACGATCACCGAGGGCGTCTATGTGACCGACACGCTGGCCGGGAAATACAGCAGCACGTCAGTGGTCACCGACGGTGCGAGCTCGGTTACGATTACCGGCAAGGCCACCGCGAACCAGGATACGGTTGGCGGCAACGTCGATGTGAATGGTGTCAAATCCGCATCGGCCGAGGTCGCCAGCAAGGCGGTCGTCGGCGGTAACTTGACTGTCAACGCCGCTAACGGCACCGACAGCCAGACGACTCTTGAGCGCAGCTATGTACGTGATGCCGAGACGGGTGTCGCAACGGCTACCGAAACGCAGAGTGTTTCCTACGGTGCCTCCGCGGCACAGGGTGATGCGTCGGCAACGATCGCAGGAGCCGTCGAAGGCGGCACCTATGTGACGGCTGGTCGCGGCGATGCGACGGTCACGCTCACGGGTGTGTCGGAAGACTATGTCTCCGCTGTCGCCTCGGGGAGTGTCACCAGCGTCGAGATCGAGCGGACATGGACCGGTAAATCCGATTCGGCGTCGGATAACTTCGGGACGCTGGTCGGCAGCCTGGCTGGGCGCACGCTCGAAGAAAGCGTGACGACCGAGACCACAGCCGTCGGCGGCAAGGCAAGCGTGCTTGTCGATTCGGCGCAGGCGCTCAAGGACAAGGCCGTCTCGGCAACCGAATCGGTCTATGCTTTCGGCATCGAGGGCGCGACGGTCACGGTGACCGCAGGTTCGATCATCGACGGCAGTGTCGAAGCGCAGAGTGCTGCCTTCAATACTGTCCAGACCAGCACCAAGAGCGATGACGGCAAGGGAACGGTAAATCTGTCGAGCACGACAACGACGACAATTGTCGGCGGTCCGGCAGTCGTCAGCAATGCCGGCATCATTACTGAAGATGTCAGCGCCATCAGCGCGACGTCGGCTACGGTGACCAACACCGGACGGATCGGCGATGCGGACTCTGTCGATGACGTCTTGGCCTCGGCGATCGTGATCGGCTCGAATTCGAGCAGCGAAACGACAAACTTCGGCAAAGCATCGCTGCAGACGGTGACCGAAACTTTCACTCCGGTCGTCGCGCTCGGCAAGGCCAGCGTAACGAACGCGCCGGGTGCGGTCATCGTCGGCAATGTTGCCATCGAAGGCGGCGAGGGTACGCTGACGAACAATGGCACGATTGGCGGGACCACGATCTTCGGTCGCAACATCGATACCGCTTCCGTCACCGAGGTTCGCACCGACACGACGACCGAAACCAGCTATGCGCCGGGCGCGGAATTGCTGGCCCAGACCTACACGGCCAATCAGAACGGCGTTTCGGGCGGCTTCGTGGTTACCGGCGGTCTCGACAACGATCCGACCGGCGAAGGAGCGGTGAAGACCAGCGACGTCAACGCGACGATCAATCTGAACTCGGGTTCGGCGACGCTCGGCAGCATCTTCGGCGAAATCGACGAAGATGGTAACCGCACCACAAACACCACGGTCAATCTGAATGGCTCGGGCTTCCTCGGAGCCGACGCCATCCTCTACCCGAACCAGAAATGGCCGGTCGGGAGCGACAAGCCCAACCAGGTCCTGTCCCTGGGCAAGGATGCGCAGGAGCTCTTCGGCGGCTCGAACTATCAGGTCCGGGTGATCGGCATCGAAACGCTGAACAAGGAAGGTGCCGGCACCTTCGTGATCAACGGCGCCGAATATGTCCCGGCCGTGCCGGGAGGCGAGCCGATCTACACGCTCGACGTGGGCAACTTCAACATCAAGGCGGGTGAAGTCCAGCTCACCACGAGCGATTTCGAGGGCGCGGAATTCGGGATCCGCGGTAACGTCAATAACGCCGCAACGCTGGTTATCGGCCGCCGCATCACGCCGGGACAGAATCTCTTCGGGAATAACCTGGTCGGACAGACCGAGCTGATCGACGGGATCACCGTCAATCAGGTCGGCAATTTCAACCAGACCGCGACGGGTACGACCGTCGTCGGGATCACGCCGACGCTGGTTCGCGTATACCGCAGCGAAGTCAGCGACGGCTCCGTCCTGCCCGAGCCCCTGGGTCCGGTGGTCGGCGGCGTCTATGTCGGCTACTTCACCACCCCGGAACTGGCGGGGATCGATGTCGATCCGTCGCAGGTGAACATTACGGGTGACCTCAATCTCGCAGGTACGGTGGCGGTCAACGTCTACCGCGACAGCCTGTATGCCGATGGCGACGGCTATACGCTGTTCACCTACACCGGGACGGGTGCTGTTTCGGCCGACGCCACGCCAACGCTGACGTCGCCCTATGTCGGGTTCGAACTCGTCCACGACGCGGCGACGAAGGAAGTCCGGCTGGAAGTGACCCGGTCGAGCTACACTGCCGGTGCGACCAACCCCAACGCCCAGGCAGCGGCGGCTGGCCTAGACTCCGCGCTGGCCTCGGCGGTGACCCGCATCCGCACCGACGCGGCAGGCGGCGCAGGCTTCGGCTCGGTAACCGAGCTTGGCTATGCCCAGGATATCGCCAACGTCGCGACGGCGCTCGACTTCCGCCTCTCGGGGGATCAGGCAGCGCAGCTCTTCAACGAGCTGTCGTCGGGCGAGGTCTACGGCTCGCTCGCGGCGGTCGACCAGAACGGGGTCTTCGGCCAGACGCTTGACATGCTGACCAATCGCCGTTCCTTCGGTGGCGATTTCGCGACCCAGCTGTGGCTCAACCCGGTCGGTCGCTGGGGCAAATATGGTGACGGCGACGCCTTTGGCGCTTCGGATATCCGCGCCAACAGCTACGGTCTCGCCGGCGGCCTCGACTTCGCCTATGCGCCCGACGGTGCCTTCGGCTTCGGTGGTGCCTATGCCGAGCATGACATCGCCGCGCGCGGCACGCCGGAAGCGGTCGATGGCCGCACCTGGACCGTCGGTGCCTATGTCACGCAGGGCTTCGGACCGATCTACGCCAATGCCAAGGTCGCCTTCGGCTGGACCAACTATGATGTGACCCGTAAGATGAGCCTCCTGGCTCGAACGGCGGAAGCATCGGTCAATGCCAAGCAGCTCGATGCCAGCCTCGAATTGGGCTACGACTATCGCGCCGGCAGCCTCACGGTTACGCCCTACGGCAAGCTCGTCCTGCGTCGTTCGTCGCTGGAAGGCTTCACCGAAACCGGTGCAGGCGCGTTCAGCCTCGATGTCGAAGGTCGCAAGAAGACGGTCTTCTCGCCCGTCATCGGCGTCAAGATCGGAACGGAAACCGAACTCTCGGATACCGTCACGCTTCGTCCCTTCGCCCGGGCTTCCTACACCTTCCAGGGCAATCTCCCGAACGACGTCAGCGTTCGTTATGTCGGCGGCGGAGACTCGTTCGTCCTGCGCGGGGTGGAGCCGGACAGCTTCGGGGCGGTCGAAGCCGGATTCGAAGCGAAGATGGCCGAACGCCTCAACCTGTTCTTCTCCGGGAGCCAGACCTTCGGCGGCGACAACAAGGTGACGGGTCTCAGGGGCGGTGTGACGTTCCAGTTCTGAATCCGATAATAATCCACTGGGAACCCTCGGGGGCGCGTCGGTGGCGCGCCCCCTTCTTTTTGGAGAGTTGAAATGTGGAACGCCGGCTATGTTTCGGAGGTCGATTACATCTACGGCTATTTCTCCGAACTTGCCCCGATCCGGCTCGAGTTCGCGCTTCTTTCGCGCGGTATCTCGCATGATGTCGGAGAACGTCCGAATTATCTCGAACTCGGATTCGGCCAGGGACTGTCGCTCAATATAAATGCGGCAACCTCTTCTGGACAGTTCTACGGCACCGACTTCAACCCGTCGCAGGCGGCCTATACCGCTCAAGTTGCGCGCGCCGGCGGGAAACCGATCCGCATATTCGACGACAGCTTCGAAGAGTTTGCGCGCCGCAGCGACCTGCCGCAGTTCGACATCATCGTTCTGCACGGAATCTGGTCATGGGTTTCGGAAGACGCGAGGCAGGCTATCGTCGATGTTGTACGGACAAATCTGAAACCGGGAGGAATCCTCTACGTCAGCTACAATTGCAAGCCCGGCTGGTCGCCGATCGAGCCCTTGCGGCATCTTCTCAATCTTCATGCGGCGAAAGCCGCGACTGGCGGATTGATTTCGCGAGTCGGCGAGTCACTCGATTTCGCGCAGCGGCTTGTCGACACCAATTCGGGGTACTTCGCGCAATATCCGGCAATCGGTGAAATGGTGAAGTCGATCGGCAAGCTCGACCGGAATTATGTCTCGCATGAATATTTCAACCGGCACTGGCTCCCGGAGTCCTTTTCCGAGGTCTCGGCGAGGCTTGCCGAGGCGAAGATGGATTTTGCGGCGTCGGCGAGCTTGATCGATAATATGCCGGGTCTCGGCGTGCCCGCGCACTGCCAGGATCTTCTTGCTGGAATATCGGACCTCGCGCTTTACGAGACGACGAGAGATTATCTGGTCAATCGGCAGTTTCGCCGCGATATCTATGTCAAAGGCAAGCGACATCTGACCGGAGCCGAGGTCGCAGACCGGCTCGAAGCCTATAATTTCCTTGCTCTCGCCGATGCTGAAGAGCTGCCACTTTCGCTCGCCACCGCCGCCGGGTCGGCGACGTTACGCGAAGACATCTACAAGCCGGTATGGACCGCAATACGGTCGGCGGCTGGCGAACTCATTTCCTTCTCGAAGCTCTGTGAGACCGTCACCGCCGATGGGATTTCGCGAACGCAACTGGCCGAGGCACTTTTCGTGCTCACCGGACGGGGCGATTTAGCGCCAGCCACCCGATCCGCCGACCCAGACGGCGATGTTGCTGCATCCGTGGCCCTGAACCACGAATTATGCCGTCGATCCAAGTATATTGCAGGCGCAAGCAGTCTCGCGGCGCCGCGCATTGGGGCGGCTGTGACCGTCGGGCGGGTCCAGCAGCTTGTGCTGCTCGCCCTTTGGGAAGGCGAGAAGGATATCGATGGGGCAGTCTGGAATTGGCTTTCGGCGCAGAATGAAAGATTGATGCGCGAGGGCAATGTCCTGGAGACCGAGGAAGAAAATCTCGGAGAAATCAGGAAGATTCGCGCGGACGTCGAAGAACGGCTCCTTCCCCTGCTCGAGCGATTGGGAGCATGTCCAGTTGCTTGAGGTCGAGGCCGGGATCAATATGGACCGCATCGGCGATATGCCCGATGCTGCGCGCGTTCTCGTCGTTGATAATCACGCGGTTACGCATCTCGGCCTGCGCCTTCTCTTTGCCGCCGATCTCCGTTACCAGGTCATCGGCTGCCTTCAGCGTGGTATGCTCGTTGGGGCTTTTCTCGCTTCGGAAGCGGTGGACCTCATCATTCTCGATCTGCAACTGCCGGATACCAGAGGCGTCAATGTCGTTGCCGAACTGATCGGAGCGCATGACATGACGGTGGTTATCCTCACCGGAGCGGCAAGCTTTGCGGAGGTTGATTACGCGATGCGACTGGGCGTACGGGCCGTCGTCAGCAAGGCCGATGCGACAAGGGAAATCCTTGCGGCATGCGACGCCGCGCTGTCGGGAGATACTTATATATCATCTGCGATGAAGACGTCGCTTTCCGGTTTCTCGCCTCCTGCCATCACCCTGTCGGCCCGTCAGATGGCAATCCTGCATTTTCTCGCCGAAGGAGCGTCCAACAAGGAAATTTCCGGGCGCTTGGCGATCGCCGCGCCGACGGTCTCCTTCCATCTCTCTGAGTTGATGCGAAGGCTCGAGGTCCGGAGCGACAGTGCCATTATCCCGCGCGCGCGTGAATGGAACCTATTGTGAGCGCGATCAGGCTTGGCGATGCCGGATCGCGCTCATTTTGAGCCCGCGAGGACGCTAAGGATTTGGAACCCTAAAGAATTTCTAGGTGGAAGCGCGGTAAATACGTTATAATCTATGATAACAATGCGGAAGACGAATCCGTCATTCCGCGGGTGGGCGCATCATCAGTGGGTCGAGTGAAGGAACGGAAATTCCGTTCCGGCAGGGCATTTGTCGTGCTCGTTCGATTGCTTTGGGGGGTGTTTGGTGCCGCATTCAATTGCTCGGAAGAAGTTTGAAGGATTCGTCGACGATTGTCAGTTCGTCGAACGCCATCGCGGTGACGTCGTCAAGCTGACGCATCCAGCGCCGCGCTATCGCCTTTCCTTTTTGGGTGCCTTCCGCCTGACTGCGCCCGATGGGCAGCGTCTGGAAATAACCAGCAAGAAGTCGATTGCGCTGTTGGCACTTCTGTCGACAGCAGAAACAGGAGAGCGCTGGCGGTCTTGGATACAGGAAAGATTGTGGGGCTCCCTCGATCTCCAACAGGCTCAGGCAGGCCTTCGCCGGGAACTGCACCGCTTGCGCAAACTGACTAACGGCTTTGGAATTCCTCTGCTGCAGAGCGACTTTCGGGCTGTGCGGCTTAACCTCCCTTTTGTCGAATCGGACGTTCGGCGTGAAGTGAGCGAAACCGCCTATGGTGGCGAATTTCTCGAGGGTCTCGATATCCCAGGTGAAGAATCTTTTGAAGACTGGCTCCGCGACATGAGAAGCAATTACTTCGATAGTGTTCAGGCGGGTGACGGGGAGAGTTCGGTCGACAGCTTGTTTCTGACCACTCACGCTGGGGCAGAAAGATCCATCGGAGATGCGATGACTCCAGCCGGCAACGCATGTGATCATGGAGATTTCGCTGCCCGTTAAGATGGCGGACGTTCGGCCGGCAGATTGCCGGCATGTTGGCGTCGCTACATGGGGCATCGAGCCCTGAAACATTGGTCGCGCGGCCGGATCTAACGGCAACATCAACCGCCGAGCGGTCTGCGTGATGCAGCCAGCCCGCTTCTGATCATGGGGACTCGCCACTAAACCGTGCTAGTTGTCAGCTTCTGTCTGTGGGCGAAGCGCCTGTACTGCAACACTCGGACCGATCGATGTGAAGCGCTTCGCAGTGGTGTCACGTAGGGCCCGCGAGATCTGCTCTCGATAAGCAGGGAGTCTTTCCATTCTTCCGGGCTTCGGGCGATAATTGATGACCTTTGCCATGCATTTCCTGCTATGAGG
The DNA here is from genome assembly GCF_001314325.1 of Sphingopyxis macrogoltabida. Classification (NCBI taxonomy): domain Bacteria; kingdom Pseudomonadati; phylum Pseudomonadota; class Alphaproteobacteria; order Sphingomonadales; family Sphingopyxidaceae; genus Sphingopyxis; species Sphingopyxis macrogoltabida. The sequence goes on along the minus strand of NZ_CP009429.1, from coordinate 4,471,943 downwards.
AGAGGCCATTAATATGGCGGTTATTCAAAAGACGCTTTTATCGCCTTGAAAAGGATGAGAAGCGCATGGCGTTTAGCACGGTAGCAGGCCGCTTCACGATCGGCGGCGTATCGGTGACTACCGGTGCGCCGGGCTCAGCTTGGTATCTCCGAACTCTCAGCGCACTGGAGCATATTTACAATTCATCATCCTTGGCCGCGGTTGCGATAGAGCATTGGCTTGAAACTAACCCCGAAAGAAATATTGAAATTATATTTAGTAATTACAAATAATCGATGTTGAGAGGAAGTGGAATTGTCAATTTGTCGATTTTCATTGACGGGGAAAATGGGTCAAGATATTTTCAATCTGATTTAGATCCAGAATTTGTTGATTATTTGTGTAATTCATTAGGTAACGCTGTAACTTCATTAAAATGGCGCGTTTTGGATTAATTATTCCTATTATATTTTTATTTTTCTACTTCATTTTCCTCTGGTGTACAGCCGGCTGCAAGTCCATTTTCGGCGAACTCACGGCTCGCGCCTCTGCGGTGCCGCGGTTGGGTTACCAATACTCGAGGCATCGGCGAAATGCTGTTGAAAGAGCTCGCTAGCGTTGGTGATTGCATAGCAGCGCTTGCTGGTTCAGGATGACAAGTCTTAGGATGACAGGCATCGGCGACACGGAAGGTCTCAAACAGGCTTCGCCTGCTAAAGAAGTCGCTGGTGAGGCGACAGGCAACCTTGACACGGATGCCGTCTACGGGGCGGAAGAAAGCTTCGGAGCAAGCTTGCGCCGCATGCGCCGCGCGAGCGGGTTGACGGCGTCGGAGTTCGCGACGGCCGTTGGCGTGAGCATTCCAGCTGTCTGCAACTGGGAGCTGGGTCATGCCCGCCCTAGGCCAAAGCGCCTCGCGAGGATTGCAGATGTGCTGGGCGTGAATAGCTGCGATCTTGTCGGGTCTTCCCGAACCGGCACGTTGACCGAGACGGTAAGCCGGGTCCGTTTGGAAATTGCCCAGCTTGCGGGCGTTGCGCCCGAGCGAGTGAAAATATATATCGAACTGTAGGCGCAGCTTCGCATCGTTGCCTTTGACAATCAGTCATAGTGCGACGCAGAAAGTTCAGGAAAGCTCCAGTTTTCCGTCTGCTTCCTGACTGGCATCGGGCGAATAATGAAAATGCCGGCGCGCAAGATTTTGGGGATGTAGGATTGTCGCATTGAAGCGCCCAGCTGGTCTGCCCGAAGGAAAACCGCCGCCGAACCCGTATCGTGAATTCTTGTTCTGGTCGATCTTCGCCCTCGTCGCGTTGTTGATGGCCGCCAATCTGTGGAGCGTGCTAAACGGGAGTGGCTGGAGTTTCTGATTTTAGAAAAATTGACCGGTTGGAGAGCAATCCGTAACAACCGTTACAGAATCGTTCCAATGCCGTTCGAGATCGCCGTCGAGCATGAGGGGCGCGTGCAGAACTTTATCTGCGCCTTTTCTCTGCGATACCGTAACATGGTTGACTCTCTGAGGCGATAAGAGCAGCGAATGCGGGGTCGTTTCAGGGGGATTCGCACAATGGCGGATGATGATCGCGACCAATATTCCTGGCGGCAGACCACACTTTTCTTTCCCCGCTTCGGGAGAGTGATCACAAGTAGTGGGTTGCGGATCCGCTTGCTGATGCCGGGTGACTATTTGACCCGCCGATCGAGAACCACGGGAAAGCAAATTTATCGGCAACCATAGGAGCAGATGCATTAGGGCATCACTGCACCTGAACGTTCTCCCTATTTCGCCGGTCGGAGCTTCCACATGGCTGGCCGCCCCTGTGACGCGCCCAGAAAATGAGCGCAGTTGCCGATGAGGGCTCGCTGCCGCCAAAAGGGCCGGCAGGGGGCGCACCTTTGTTCTGGCCGCGCTGCGCACTCGTCGCGGCTGTCTTGGCGGTGCGGCGGCTAAGCACATTTGCTCACGGACGCCGCCCCGCCGGCGGCTGCGCCGAGAGCGCGTTTGCCTTCTCGATCCGTCGTGTCGGATCGGGGGCCATGGAGACATGGCCTAGCGGCTGATAGGTGGCGCCGCGCTTCCGGGCGCGGCGGCGTTTTCATGGGCCTCCCGTCGATCGCGGGAGTGGGCGGCGCTTCCTTCTGGGCGCGTTCCGCCGAAGCAGAGGCCGAGCGGGAAGCGGCTTAGGGCGTAGACTCATTAGCGGCGATCCATAGGCGTGTGCAGAAGAGCTTGATGGCAGCGAGGAAGTTATCGCTTCGTTTGTCGTATCTGGTGGCCAAGCCTCTGGCGTTTTTGAGTTTCCCGAAGAAACGCTCGACCAGATTACGGTAGCGATACAGGAAGCTGCTGAACGCGAAGCCTTTGCGACGATTGCGCTTGGCTGGGATGTTGGCGAAGCCACCCTGCGCGGTGATCTGACTGCGAATGGCATCGCTGTCATAAGCCTTATCGGCGAGAAAGGTGGTGGCGTTCGGCACGGCGGCCAGCAGCCTCTCGGCCTCACGGCAATCGCTCGCCTGGCCTTCGGACAGATGCAGTTGGATCGGCAGGCCGCGACCATCAACCAGGGCATGGATCTTGGTTGTCAAACCGCCCCGGGAACGTCCCATGCAGCGATTTGGGTCCCCCTTTTTAGGGTCGCACCGTGCTGGTGGACCCGGATGGAAGAACTGTCGATCATGACCAACTCGCCGTCGAAGGCTTGGCTCACCGCTTCGAGAAGGCGGTCCCACACACCGGCTTTGCGCCAGCGCACGAAACGGTTGTAGCAGGTGGTATGTGGGCCATAGCGCTCGGGAATATCAGCCCAAGGACTGCCCGTGCGAAAGCGCCACAATATCCCGTCGATGACCCGCCGGTCATCCACACGCGGAACCCCGCGAGGCTTGTTCGGCAACAACGGCTCGATCACCAGCCACTCATCATCGGTCAGTTCAAATCTACGACGCGTCATCCAAAGCTCCTTCCCGAAGCCTTGAATCAACCGCGCCCGCGCCGCGCAAGTCAGTTTATGAGTTTACGGCCTAGTGCCACAAGGCGGGACGGCGGCGGAAGCCGCCGTTACATTGCGTCTCGTACGGCCTGCCCGGCGGGAGGCAAAGAGATGGACTGCACCGGATGCGGAGATTAGCGCCCTAATGTCCGCAATGTGTGCGGAGATTATGCCTTCCCTTCGGGAGGCTGCCTGTTGGTGAGGGCGAGGGCGGCTGTCAAACCGCCCTCGCTTGCTCATCCATGCAGAATGATATACATGTATTTCATGTATATCCATGAGGAGATTGATAATGCAGCTCGCGCGCTGGGGAAATAGCCTCGCCCTTCGGATACCGGCATCCATCGTCGAATTGCTTGGTCTCAAGGAAGGCGACGATATTGAGGTCAATGTCGCCGGGACTCACCGTTTCGAGATCGATCGGGATAGGTCTCGCGAGAAGCTGGTGGAACGCATGCGCATGTTGCGCAAGCCTTTGCCTGCCGGTTGGCGCTTTGATCGCGACGACGCCAACGAACGCTGAGCCGATGCCCGTCTTTCTCGATACGAATATCCTCATCTACGCGTTCAGCGACGATCCGCGCACCAGCACAGCTGAGAAACTCTTGTCGGACGGGGGCGAAATCAGCGTTCAAGTTCTGAACGAATTCTCGAACGTCGCCCGGAAGAAACTTCAGTTCGATTGGCAACACCTCGGCGAAGCGCTGGGTATCGTTCGGGGTCTCGCAAGCCGCGTTAATCCCCTCAACGTAGAAACCTATATCGAGGGGATCGCACTAGCGGAGCGATACGGGATCTCAATTTATGATGGGCTTATCGTTGCGTCCGCAATTCAAGCAGGATGCGACATACTATATTCGGAAGACATGCATGACGGACTGGGAATCGGTGAACAGTTGAGGATCGTGAATCCGTTTTGAGACTTTGAGCTATGGACGACCCGACGAGAATCTGCGTGACCGACGCGCCCGGCATGCTCGATTAGCTGATCCATCGAGCAGAAAAGGGTGAGGAAGTGATCCTGACATTGGATGTTCGTCCGACTGTCCGCCTGGTGCCATTTAAACCGGTCGTGATATGAGCGCGCGCCGGGCGGCGGCGCTGAGGCGCGCGCGAGGAGACTTGCCAAAAAAAAGAGGACGTCGCCGAAGCCGCGCGCAGTCATAACTTTTCATACCGCGACAAGGGACTGTCTACGGAATAGTGGATGCTTCTCGATAAGCGCATATCGAAAAGGGGCGCGAACACCGTGAAAACGTCTCTGTGGGTGCCGGCTTACGACGGGATAAGTCTTGCTAATCAGGAAGCTTGGAAATCGCCGCGCCGCGGGACGAGCGGCGCGATGCCCTCCCGACAAGAATAATCGTGGCAGCACGCAAGGACAGTTGGTAGGGCGGCGGCGTAGAGGAGATATTCGATGGCCGACGAAACCCAGGATATGTTGCTGACGCTCACTGCCGATATTGTTGCGGCCCATGTATCGAACAACAGTGTCTCGATGACGGACCTTCCCGATCTGATCGGACGCGTTCATGGCGCGCTCGCGGGACTTGGCGGCGATACCGAAGCGCCAGTCGAAGAACTAAAGCCCGCTGTGTCGATCCGCTCTTCGGTGAAAACCGACTACATCGTCTGTCTCGAGGATGGCAAGAAACTTAAGATGCTGCGCCGTCACTTGATGACGCACTATGGCATGACCCCCGAAGACTATCGCGCCAAGTGGAACCTGCCCAAGGATTACCCGATGGTCGCGCCCGCCTATGCCGAGAGGCGTCGCGCTCTTGCCAAGGAATTCGGCCTCGGCACCAAGGGCCGCGGCGGCGGCCGCAAACCCGCCGCCAAGACGGCTGCCACGAAGACCGCGCCCACGCGGTAAAGCGAGCGCCTGACAGCCACGGCCGCGCGACGTGGACCGTGCCGCCCGCCTGCGCACACCGGCGGGCGGCGCGGGCGTTCGATTTGGATGGACGTCCGCCATGTTGCTGCTGCCCTGCGTCCCGGTCGGGCCTGCCGCCTTGTTCCACCTGCTGCTTGTCGCCTCATTACGCGCGGCGTCGATCAGCGCCGCCGTCTGCGCCGCTTTCGTGGTCGAGGCAGCGAGCTGCTCTTTGGTCGTGGCGACGCTCGCCGCCGACACCGCCATGGTCGGCGGTGCTTGCTCTTGCCAACTCGCCCGCGCTGGCAGGGCTCGACATGCCCTCGTCTTCGGGCCTGCCGCCCTCGCGGGTTATTTGGTGCGGCGCTCACGGCGGCGTAGGCCGGGATCGATGTCGATCGGCCCGGAGCGGGCGCGGCGCTGACCGCCTATCTGATCGCGCGCCGCCGCTTTACAACGCAGCCGATCTGACTGGTTGGGGCCTTTGCCGACAAGGGAGGGCGGGAAGAGGAGCGGTTTTTCCGTGACAATGGCCGCCGACGTCGCCGACCTTGCGGCCGCCGCCGGCGTTTCCTTCCGGAACGCGCCGAGAATCGCCACCTCGCCTTTGGCATGTCCGAGACCTCGAACCCCCACGGCCTCTCGAAATGGCTTGATGACCGTGACCGGCTTTGTCTCTGCCGCTCGGGGCCGCAACGGCAAGTCCGCTCTTTTTCCTCTGCCGGCGACAAGCGCCGTCATTCCTCGCGAGGCAAAAAGGCGCGGTTCTTCCCTCCTCCAGCTGCGCTTGCGGGCCTTTGGCTGCGGCCGCGGCCGTCCCGGTCATGCCGCAAGCCATCGAGGCCATGACGGTCATGGTCGAGGACAAAAAGGCAAATGAAATGGCTACCATCGGAAACTTCAAGAAAGCCGCCAACGGCGAATATGTCGGCGACATCACGACCCTCGGCGTCCAGGCCAAGGACGTTCGTATCCTTCCCGACGAAAATCCCCCGCGCGAAAATGCCCCGTCGCACCGCATCTTAGTCGGCCGCGCCGAAATCGGTGCCGCTAGGTCCAAGCAGTCGAGCGAAGGCCGAGCCTATCTCGGGCTCAAGATCGACGATCCTTCGTTCACAGCGCCGATCTACGCGAACCTGTTCGACGGCAAGGGGGGCGAGACCTACAGCCTCATCTGGTCGCGCTCGAACCGGCGCGGCGGGGAATGACGTCACAGGTAGATCCCGCCCGTAAGCCGGGCGGGATTTCTTCCGGCTGCAGAAATGTTCGGGAGCCCAGAGTTCAGACGGCAACCGGTGCGCCGTCCTGTTTTTCCACTGGAGAGGGGCGGCCCAAGGCCGCGGCGATCGGAGCGGTCACGCGATCCGCCGCCATTCGGGCTGGGTCGTACGAGACATGTGCGTAGATCGCGGTCGAGCGCGCATTGGAATGTCCCAAGAGCGAACCGACCATTAGAAGCGCTTCGCCGGCCGAGGCGGCGGCGCTGCCCAACGTGTGACGCAGGACGTGAGGCGTCACACCCGGCAACCCCGCCTTCTTGATCGCAACCTGCCACGCCGTCTTCGTGCCCTGATAAAAGCCGTCACCACGCTCCGCGGGAAAGACATAGCCTTCTGCAGGATCAGGCTTCAGCGCTTCGAGGAGGGCGGTCGCAGCAGCGCCGAGCGGGCGGACACTCCGGCCTGTCTTCGAGTAATCGAAAATCAGCAATCCGCGTTCCAGGTCGACCTCGGACCATTTCAGACCCGCGATTTCATTGCGACGGCAGCCGGAGAGGGCCCACAGGCGCGCGATGTTTACCGCCTTGGGGTTCGCGCCTTCGCGCTCGACGGCATCAAGCGCTTCGCCCAACCTCTTCACTTCTTCCATTGACAGGAAGCGCGTCCGCTTGTTGTCTGTCTTGCGAACCGCCGCATCCTCGACAGGATTGTGCGTGACGCGCGTTTTGCGCTTGTGCGTTTTTAGAAAAGAATAGACGGCGGAGAGGTCTCGCACGACCTTACGCGCGGCGCCGTCGCCGCCCCGCACGATCACGCGCTTGCGCTTGCCTGTCTCGGAATCGACAACCCACTCGTCGCGTGCCGTCTTGCCCGCAGTCACATCCCGGACAAACGTCGTGATGTCCCCCTCGTCGATTTCCGTCACATGCCTTTTGCCCAGCAAACGCACGGCGTGGTGGCGGAGACGCGCCAACGTATAGGCCTTGGTCATTGGCTTCATCGGCTCGCCTTGCCGAATACCGCGCTGAATGAAGCACCCTTCCTGCTCATAAAAGTCGATCGCCGCCGCCAACGTCATCTCGGCCCGCTTCACGATCCGCTCTCCCTCAGGGTCTTCGCCCATGCGAACACGCGCGAGAGCCGTTTCAGCAGACTTTCGTGCCTCGCTAGCGGAAACTTCCGGATGCGGGCCGATCATGTACCACCGGACGGGGGCATTTCGACCGCCCTCGCGCGTCCGATATTTGATCACCCAAGACTTCGCACCGGTGGGCGTAACGCGCAGGCCAAACCCCGAAAGCTCTGCGTCCCAGAGGGTGTAGCGACCCGATTTTGGTCGGGCGGCATCCGCTACAGTTTTAGTGAGTTTCGTCTTCATACACGAAATTTAGCAGATTTCCGTCAGCCGGGCTACCACCGACGATCTGAAAAATGCTCGTTCTCGTTGAAATTTAGGGATTTCCGGGCTACCACCGGGCTACCACCGAAAAGTTGTTCGCTGGCGCTTGCAGGCAGCTAAAACGGCACTAATTGGCGGAAAACTGCGATTTGTGTAATCAGGGGCAATCAACGGAAAACAGCCAAAAACGCGTTTTTGCAACCTTGCCAAGGTTGGGGTCGAGGGTTCGAATCCCTTCGCCCGCTCCAGTTTTCCGAATAGTTTTAGTCACTTACGCCGAGAGGCGGCGTAATATGGTCTGTTACGCGGGCGCGAATTTCGCGCTGCGTAATAAGGACGTAATATGTTCTGCGCGAGCTGCGGGTGCCTTCTGGCGAAGCTACGGCGGCGTTGAGTCCGCCATAAGCTATATTTTGCTGCTTCCGAGAGCCACACAGGGCAGGCGGCCAATTCTTGAGTGAGCTGTTCAGCTGGCGCCTGGGATGCCTGCCAGTTCGGCGGGCGTGATGACGGGTTCCCGTCGATCCTTCCGCTCCGAATAGCGGTCGACGAGCTGGTCGGCATGGCCGCGCGTCAGCACGGTGAAGCGCACCAGCTCTTCGGCGACGTCAACGATCCGGTCGTAATAGCTCGACGGCAGCATCCGGCCCCCCTCGTCGAACTCCTGATAGGCCTTGGCGACGCTCGACTGGTTGGGAATGGTGATCATCCGCATCCAGCGACCAAGGATGCGCAGCGTGTTGACGCTGTTGAACGATTGCGATCCTGCCGACACCTGCATCACCGCGAGGGTCCGACCCTGCGTCGGACGGAGCCCCTTATAGGCGAGCGGCAGGTGATCGACCTGCGCCTTCATGATGCCGGTGATCTGGCCGTGCCGCTCGGGGCTGCACCAGACCTGACCTTCGGACCAGATGGAGTGCTGCCTCAGTTCCTCGACCGCCGGATGGTCGTCGTCAACGATCTGGTCGGGCAGCGGGAGGTCGGACGGATCGAAGATGCGCGTCTCGCAGCCGAAAAGCTGGAGCAGGCGCGCTGTCTCTTCCACGACGAGCCGCGAGTAGGACCGTTCGCGTAAAGACCCGTAGAGGAGAAGGATGCGCGGCGCAGGATCGAGCGGCCCGAGACCGAGCGCGGGCTGCGTGCGGAGATATTCAGGGCTGAGCGCCGGCAGATGGTCGGGATCGGTAAGCGTGCGCAGGCGGCTGTGGGTCTGTTCTGTCATGATACTTGAGCTTGTGAAGGAACGGTCGCGGGAAACCAGCGGCGTCCGAGGCGGAAAGCGACGCTGACGAGCAGGATGAGGACGGGAACCTCCACGAGCGGGCCGATCACGGCCGCGAAGGCGACCGGCGAAGCGAGCCCGAAGGCAGCGATAGCCACCGCGATCGCGAGCTCGAAATTATTGCCCGCAGCGGTGAAGGCGACCGCGGTCGTGCGCGGATAGTCGGCCTCGATGAGCTTGCCCATCCAGAAGCTGATGAGGAACTGGACGACAAAATAGATGGAGAGCGGGATCGCAATCCGGATGACATCGCCGGGGATGGTGACGATCTCGCCACCCTTAAGACTGAACATCGCGACGATGGTGAAGAGCAGGGCGACTAGGGTGATCGGCGCGATCTTCGGCAGGAAGTGCGTCTCGTACCACTCATTTCCTTTCGCCTTCGCGAGGAACTTGCGGGTGAGGTAGCCGGCGAGGAAGGGAATGCCGAGATAAATGAGAACCGCTTCGGCAATCGTCCAGAAGCTCACGTCGATCACGCTGCCTTCGAGGCCGAAGAGCGGCGGCAGCACGGACAGGAAGAACCAAGCATAGACGCTGAAAAAGAGAATCTGGAAGATCGAGTTGAAGGCGACGAGCGCGGCGACATATTGATTGTCACCCTTGGCGAGTTGGTTCCAGACGATCACCATCGCGATGCAGCGCGCGAGGCCGATGAGGATCAGGCCGGTCATATATTCGGGCTTGTCCGAGAGGAAGGTGACCGCGAGCGTGAACATCAGCACCGGCCCGATGACCCAGTTCTGGATCAGCGAAATCGCCAGTACGGGCTTGTCCTCGAAGACGCGTGGAAGCTCATCATAGCGCACGCGCGCGAGCGGCGGATACATCATCAGGATGAGGCCGATCGCGATCGGGATGTTGGTCGTGCCGACCGACAAGGCGTCGATCGCGGCGGGCAGCCCCTTGAAGACCGACCCCAGCACCACGCCCAGTCCCATGGCAAGGAAGATCCAGAGCGTCAGATAGCGGTCGAGGAACGACAGGCGTTCGCGTTTTGCTGTGGCAGTCACGTCGATCTCCTAGGCCTGAACGCGATTGCCGGCGGCGTCGACGACCTGTTCACCGTCTTCCTTGGCGAAGGCGCCGAGTTGGCGGGCCGGAAGAATGTCGAGCACGGCTTCGGACGGGCGGCAGAGCTTGACCCCGAGCGGCGACACCACGAGCGGGCGATTGATAAGGATAGGGTGGGCCATCATCGCCTCGATGAGCGCGGCGTCGCCGAGGCTCTCGTCGCCGAGGCCGAGGTCAACATAGGGCGTGCCCTTCTCGCGCAGCAGGTCTCGCGGTGGGATCCCGGCGCGGTCGATGAGTTGTTCGAGCAGCGCGCGCGACGGCGGCGTCTTCAGATATTCGACGACATGCGGCTCGATCCCCGCCTTGCGCATCAGCGCGAGCGTGTTGCGCGAGGTCCCGCATTCGGGATTGTGGTAGATGATGATGTCGGCGGTCATGCGCCCGCCTCCTGTCCGCCAGTGGCGCCTTGGGTGCGGCCGATTTCCTTCAGCTGCCGCTCCATCGCCATCTCGTCGATGCTTTTGTGCGGGAGCGCGAGAAAGAGCGCGATGCGGTTCGAAAGATAATGGAGCGCATGTTCGAAAGCCTCGCGCTGGCCGGGGCCTTCGACCGCGGCGGGATCCTCGATCCCCCAATGCGCGTTCTTCGGCTTGCCCGGCCAGATCGGGCAGGTCTCGCCGGCGGCATTGTCGCAGACGGTGAAGATGAAATCGAAGACCGGGGCATCGGGGCCGGAAAACTCGTCCCAGCTCTTCGAGCGAAGGCCCTCGGTCTCGAAGCCAAGTTCGCCGAGAAGCGCGAGAGCCTGCGGATGGACCTCGCCTTTGGGGAAGCTGCCCGCGCTGTAGGCGCGGAATCGTCCTTTGCCGTCGCGGTTCAGCAAGGCCTCGGCAAGGATCGAACGGGCGCTGTTGCCGGTGCATAGGAACAGCACGCTATAAATCTTGTCGGTCATCGAAAATCTCCTTCGGTGCGGTCGCGGCGTTCAGCAGCAGGCAAGTTCGGCGAGGAGGGGCTCGCAGAGTTCGGCGCGGCCCAGACAGCAATCCTTCGCCAGAAAGAGCATCAGCTCTCTGAGCGTGTCGATGTCGGCTCGCTGTATTTGCTGCCGGCCCAGCTTTTCTGATTTTACGAGACCGGTCTTGACCAGTACAGCGAGATGGGTCGAGAAAGTGCTTTGCGTGAGACCCGATGCGTCGACAAGCTCCCCCGTCGACAGGCCTTCCGGCTCATGCCGGACGAGCAAACGGAAGGCCTCGAGACGCGTCGGATGAGCGAGGGCGGCGAGAGCGGGAAGCGCGGTGTCAACGTTCATTCATCGGAATTATCCGATGTGTTTCATTCTGTCAAATCACATCGGAAAAACCCGATTAGACGGGCGACTTTTTAGTCTCGGCGCGAGCATCGCGAAGAATTTCGATGCCGCCCTTGATCGCGATCAGCGCAGTCGCAAATCCAACCAGAAGGTCCGGCCAGTTCGTACCGAGCCACCAGACGAGGACACCCGCGATGAGGATGCCGCCGTTCGAGATGAAGTCATTGTAGCTGAAGGTTGTCGCGGCTCTGAGGTTGACGTCCGGATCCTGAATGCGCTGCAAGAGCTTCAGACAAGCATAGTTCACCACCGCAGCGACGGCCGACATGATCATCATCGTCGGACCGATCGGTTCGCTGCCTTCGAAATAACGGCGTCCCACATCGAACAGGACGCCGGCTGCGAAGACCAGCAGCATGACGCCCGATGCCGTTGCAGCACGGGTTTTCCATTTCAGGCCATGGCTGAGCGCAACTAGGCTCAACGCATAAACCGCGGCGTCGGACAGATTGTCGAGCCCGTTGGCGATGAGCGCGCTCGAATCGCCGAGCGCGCCGGTTACAAGGAAGGCGATCGCGATCGCGGCGTTCAGGACGAGAACGATCTGGAGCGTTCGCTTTTCGCGTTCGCTCCCGGATGCTTTTTCTTTCATTGCAAGCTCCTCAATCCTCACCATCCCTAAAAGGAGGCGGAACCCGCTTGGGTTCCGCCTCAGTCAGCACTCCCGGTTGCCGCCGACAGGGGGAATGGCGGCCATCCGGGAGGGTCTCAGCCTGCGGGGCTGGGGACGCCGCTCGGGCGCCCCAACTCTTCCTCTTCGGCCTTCGCGGTCCGTCGATGGACCAGGAGGTAAAGCGCAGGCAGCACCAGGAGCGTCAGGATCGTCGACGAGATGATCCCGCCGATGACGACGGTCGCCAACGGTCGCTGCACCTCGGATCCAGCCCCGACATTGAGCGCCATCGGTACGAACCCGAGCGACGCCACCAGCGCGGTCATCATCACCGGCCTGAGGCGGGTCAGCGCGCCTTCGCGGATCGCATCGACGAGCGCTTTTCCGCGTTCGCGCAGATCCTTGATGAAGGATAGCATCACCACGCCGTTGAGCACCGCGACCCCGGAGAGCGCGATGAACCCGACGCCCGCCGAGATCGAGAGCGGAATATCGCGAAGCGCCAGCGCCGCGACGCCTCCCGTCAGCGCCAGAGGCACGCCCGAGAAGACGATCGCAGCATCGCGAACCGACCCGAACAGCATGAACAGCAGGCCGAAGATCAGCAGCAGAACGAGCGGCACCACGATCTGGAGGCGCTCGGTCGCCGACTGCAGCTGCTCGAACGTCCCGCCATATTCGATATAATAGCCGTCGGGCAGCACGACATCGGCTTCGACCTTCTGGGTCAGCTCGTCGATGAACGAGCCGAGATCGCGACCACGGACATTCGCCGTGATCACCGCGCGGCGCTTGCCATTTTCGCGGCTGATCTGGTTCGGCCCCGCCGCCAGCGAAATCTCCGCCAGCTGCGAAAGCGGCACGAAACCGCCAGCCGGAAGTGCAACGGGAAGATTGCCGAGCGACGCGAGATCGGTGCGAATGGCCTCGGGAAGCCGGACAATGACGTCGAAACGCCGGTCGCCCTCGAAGAGTTCGCCCGCCTGCCGGCCCCCGGTTGCGGTCGATACCGCATCCTGGACCGTCTCCATGCTCACGCCATAGCGCGCAAGCTTGTCGCGATCGGGCGTGACCGAAAGCATCGGCAGGCCAGTGACTTGTTCGAGCTTCACGTCCTGCGCGCCCGCGATCCCGCCGGCCACTTCTTCGATCGCCTGCCCGGATTCGAGCAATTGATCGAGATCGTCGCCGAACAGCTTGATCGCCACGTCGGCGCGAACGCCGGCAATGAGTTCATTCATCCGCATCTTCACCGGCTGGGTGAACTCATAATTATTCCCCGGCACTTCGTTCACCGCCTTGTTGAGCTCGGCGACGAGCCGGTCGCGCGTCTTTCTGGGATTGGGCCACTCCTTCCGGTCCTTCAGCATGATGAAATTGTCGGCGACCGATGGCGGCATCGGATCGGTCGCGACTTCGGGCGTGCCGATCTTCGCGAACACCCGTTCGACTTCGGGGAACTGCCTGATCCTCTTCTCCAGCGCCTCCTGCATCGCGATCGACTGGGTCAGGCTCGTTCCCGGAATGCGCATCGCGTGCATCGCGATATCGCCTTCGTCGAGGTCCGGGATGAACTCGGACCCGAGACTGGTCGCCGCTACGCCGCTGAGCGCGACGAGCAGCAGCGCGCCCGAAAGCGCCGCCTTCGGCCAGTTGAGGACGCGGTCGAGCATTGGGCGATAGCCCTTGCCGAGACCGCGCATCAGCCAATTTTCCTTCTCTTCGACCTTGCCGGTCACGAACAGCGCCACCGCGGCCGGAACCAGCGTGAGCGACAGCAGCAGAGCGGCGGTAAGCGCGAGGACGACGGTGATCGCCATCGGATGGAAGGTTTTACCCTCGACGCCCTCGAGCGCGAAGATCGGCAGATAGACGGCGGTGATGATGATGATGCCGAAGATGCTCGGCTTGATCACCTCTGCGCTCGCCGAGGCGACGAGACCAAAGCGTTCGTCGCGATCGAGCAGGCGTCCGAGCCTGTGCTGGGCCTCGCCGAGCCTGCGGAGGCAGTTCTCGACGATGATGACGGCCCCATCGACGATGAGGCCGAAGTCGAGCGCCCCGAGGCTCATGAGGTTCGCCGATGTCCGCGTCTGGAGCATGCCCGTCAGCGTCATCAGCATCGCGACCGGAATGACCGCCGCCGTGATCAGCGCCGCCCGGAAATTGCCGAGCAGCAGAAAGAGGATCACGATGACGAGCAGCGCGCCCTCGGCGAGGTTTTTCTGCACCGTCGAGATCGTCCGCTCGACGAGCGCGGTGCGATCGTAGAGCGGCTTGGCAACGACGCCCTTCGGCAACGCACGCGAGGCTTCGACGAGGCGTTCGGCCGAGGCTTGCGCCACCACGCGCGGATTCTCGCCGATCAGCATCGAGACCGTTGCGAGGACGACTTCCTTGCCATTCTCGGTCGCGGCGCCTGTGCGAAGCCCCGAGCCGATTGCGACATCGGCGACGTCGGCGATCCGGATCGGAACGCCGCCGCGGGTGGTGACGATGATCTGCGACAGGTCCCGCTCATTATTGGCCTGACCCGGCACGCGGATCAGAATCTGTTCGCCGCTGCGCTCGACGTAACCGGCGCCCCGGTTGGCATTGTTGGCCTCGAGTGCGGTGACGACATCGTTGAGCGACAGATTGAGCGAGGCGAGCGATGCCGGGTTGGGGGTCACATGATATTGCCTAGCATAGCCGCCGATCGTGTTGATCTCGGCGACCCCCGGGATCGTGCGCATCTGCGGCCGGATGACCCAGTCGGACATCGTCCGCAAGTCTTCCGCCGTATATGGCGAACCGTCGGGTTTTCGTGCGCCCGGTTCGGCCTCGATCGAGAACATGAAGATCTCGCCGAGGCCCGTCGAGATCGGGCCCATTTCGGGCTCCATTCCGGGTGGAAGCTGGCCGCGCGCGGCCTGGAGCCGCTCGTTGACCTGCTGGCGCGCGAAATAGATGTCGGTCCCGTCCTCGAAAACGACAGTGACCTGGCTGAGGCCGTAGCGCGAGATCGACCTGGTATAGTTGAGGTTCGGGATCCCCGCGATCGCGGTCTCGATCGGATAGGTGATGCGCTGCTCGGATTCGAGCGGCGAATAGCCTTCGGCCTTGGTGTTGATCTGGACCTGGACGTTGGTGATGTCGGGAACGGCGTCGATGGGCAATTTGGTCGCGCTCCACGCGCCGATCGCGCACAAAAGCGCGACGACCGCGAGGACGAGCCATCGCTGCCGGATCGAAAAGCCTATGGTTCTGGCTAGCATATTATCCTGCCCCCCGATCAATGGTCGTGGCCCGCGCCGGACTTCTCGATGTCGGCGCGAACGAGGAAACTGCCCTTGGTGACATAGGGGGTGCCGGGCTTGATGCCCGACAGGACCTCGGTCCATTCGGGTGACGAACGGCCGAGCTTCAGCATCCGGACCTCATAGTCCTGCCCGAAATTGGCATAGACCACCTTGAAGTCGCGGAAGGGCTGGATCGCCTCGGTGCGCACGGCGAGCGGCACGATGACGGGGTTGACCATCAGGCGGCCGCGCAAAGCCATGCCGGGGCGCAGCGTTCCCGAGCGGTTGGGGATGGTCGCGCGGATGAGCGCGGTGCCCGCCTCAACATTGCCGTCGGGCAGGAACTGCCCGAGCGGCGCAGTCGCGATTTCGGCGCCGTCCTGCGTCTCCACGGTCACCCGCATGCCCGGGCGAATAATCGCGAGGTCGCGGGGGAAGATGTTGAAGACGACCGTGGTCTGCGCGGGGTCGGTGACCACATAGAGTGCGCGCCCGTCGGTGACGTCGCCGGGATTGGCGTTGCGCTCGGCGATCACGCCGCCGACCGTCGCATATACCGGATAGACCTGGAGGCTCTCGCTGGACTCGATGCGCGCGAGCAGGTCTCCGCGCCGGACGCTGTCGCCCACCGCCTTGGTCACCGAGACGACGCGGCCGGGGAACTGGCCGCGAATTTCGGAGCGGGCGGTCGGCGACAATTGGACGGTGCCGTAGAGTTCGCGCATTTCGCCGACGGTCGCCGGTCCGACCACCGCGGTTTCGATGCCTCCGGCCTTCGCGGCGTCAGCCGCGATCCGCGTGCGCCCTTCGGGGTTCGCATATTTCCAGACGTGCCGCTTGCCGCCCGTCACCGCGACAACCTCGACATCGAAGCTGTGCGGTTCGGTGACGACACCTTGGCCCGCGAGGAATTTGCCTTGCGGGCGGAAGGTGAAGCGATCGACGTCGCCGCCAAGCCGCGTGAGCGTGATGGCGAGCTGGACATCCTTGGGGTCGACCGCCTTGCCGTCCCGCGTCGCGAAAACGCGGAATTGCGGCTCGGTGCCATTCTCGAAGATTATGACCTCGACCGCGAAATCGCCATTCTTGAGCAACTTGCCACCGTTCGGGCCTTTGGCATCTTCCTCGCCTTCGCCCTCGGCGTGGCTTTCGCCTTCTTCATGCTTGTCTTCGCCCTCGGCTCCGCCGCCGCAGGCAGCGAGAGGCACAGCAAGGAACAGCGCCGCAGCCGCGGCGGGAAATGGAAACTTCTTCATGGAATATTCTCCGCAAGGGGAGCCGCATCGAAGCGGCCGGTCAGGCGATCGATCTCCGCGAGCAAATCGCGGTAGCGCGTCATGGCCTCGGCCCACTGACCCTGGATCTGGATGATGACGTCGGCGGCATCCTGCACATCGGCGAACAGGAACCCGCCGCGGGCATAGCCTTCGCGCACCTGACCGAGCGTCTTGACCGCTTTGGGATAGACGTCGTTCATGATGCCCTCGGCCCGAACCCTAGCGGCGTCGGCGTCGGCGCGAAGCGTGGCGAGGCGCCGCAGCCGCTCGAGCCGGCTTGCTTCCGACTGATACTCGAGTTGGCGCCGTTCGGCCTGGGCCCGGGCGATATTGCCCTGGTTGCGGTCGAACCGTCCGAGCGGGATCGAGATGCCGCCGAGAACGGCGACATCGTTGGTCTCGCGAAGAAAGCGCGTGCCGCCCGAGACCGTATAGTCCTGGTGCGCACGGCTCTGCTCGACGACGACCTGCGCGCGGGCCCGGTCGACGGCGGCGTCGAAGACCGCCGCGTCGGCTTCGGCGAGCGGCGGATCGCGCGGATCGGGTTTCTCGATCCCCTCGGCGATAACGAGGCTGTCAGGCGTGCCGCCCCAGAAGGAGGTGAGCAATGCGCGTGCGGACTGCCGCTTCGCCTGGGCTTCCTTCAGTGCCAGTTCGGCTTCGAGAATGCGGGCATCGGCGCGCGTCTCGACGAACAGAGGATCCTTGTAGCCGCGCACGCGGCGTATGGCCTCGGTGCGCATCTCCTTTTCGAGTTTTACGCGATCCTCTGCGATCCAGACCATCTGCTCGGCGATCTGGACGTCAATATAGGCGCGCTGCACTTCCTGGGCGATGTCGAGCCGGACGAGCCGCCACTGCGCCTCGGCGAGAACGACGCCGCGCTCGGCAAGTGCCATCCGCGCCTCGCGCTTGCCCCCGCGTTCAAGCGGCTGCGAATAGGTGACGGTGAGTTCCGATTGCCGGAACAGGCCGTAGCTGCCCGTTCCGACGCCATTGTCCATGTCGACCGATATGGTCGGATTGGGACGGACGCGAGCTTGCAGCTGGTCGGCGCGCGCAGCGTCGACCCCCGCTTCGCCCGCTCTAAGCTCGGGCGATGCAGCGATGGCCCGCTCGACCGCCTGGTCGAGCGTTAGCGGCTGGGCCCAAACGGACCCCGCCACCAGCGCAGCCCCGGCCAACAGGGCGGCGCGCATATGGATATGCATGAATGATCACTCCTGAACGGTTCGACTGAGCGCAGGCCGAAAAGGGGCCGCGCGGCAGGCGTCGTTCAGGCGAGGGGAGGGTTCAGGGGAGGTGCGAGCGCGCGCGAAGCGAGGCGCGTCGCGGGCAGCGCAAAGTGCAGGCCGCCGGAAAAACAGGACAGATCGTCATGACCCGAAAGGGCCTGATCGGATGCGACCGGGCAATTATGGTGGCTGCCGTGAAGATCGGCGTCCTGCTGACCTTCTTGCGTGTCCCTGTCCGACGCATGGCCAGGTTCCACATGGTGGGACAGATGCGAATCGGTCGCGTGGTGCGTCATGCCCGCCATCGCCGGCGCAGCATTGTGGAGCCCGCTGAGCAGCAGGATGAACACAAGCAACAGGCGAAGGGGGGCGCCGGACATGGCCGCGCCCCTAACAGCGAATGACCTGTTCCGGAAGTCCAAAACCGGATCAATCAGTTCGCGCAGCGCCGCTCTCCGTCGATCGGGCCGTTTCGATCAGCGCTTCCAGGGCGTTCGGCATCGGCATCGGCTCGAAGGCGCTCACCCGCGCGCGGCCATTATTCCCTGCGGGGAGGCGGCCGGTCAGCGAACCAAGCGGGACGAGCAGGAACCGCATCGCCTGACCGGCAGCCTCACGGGCATCTCCGAGCTCGATCGCATAGCGAAGCATGTGCCAGTGGGAGGCGAGATGCGCGCCCATATAGGGCTGGCTCAAAATATGTTCCCATTCGAGCGCCTGCCACGCCGCCGCTTCATCTCCGATTCGGCGTGATTCGCAAAACAGGCGATATTGATCGCGCAGCAGCGGCTCGATGACGGCCTTGCTCACGGGTTTTGCTGTCGGCGGCACCATCCTCTTCCCCTTTTTTGTCCACCGAAGGCTTTTGCACCCTGTAGTAGATACAGGGTCAAGCCCTGATGTTCCGGCAGGACGCTGTGCCGCTCGGCTTCCGATTTACCCTCTCGTCTCACGGCAAGCATATCGCTCGAATGTCGTCCCGAACAAAGGGGGCGGAAGCCAATAGCGAAGCGATAGAAATAAGAGCAAAAGACGATCATAGAATTATTGTGCTTAACGCGCGATTGTTCGGCGGATATCCTGTTTCTTTAGACGCTTCCGCAAATATAGAGGGGCAAGATGCACTGCTCCCTTACCGCCATGAGATAATATTACGGAGCCGGTTCGGGGGCTCGAAGAGTGCCGCCGAAGTTGATTGAAAATCTTCTACTTTTCACCGCGCCGTTTCGATGCTAGGGGCCGGTTTCAATGCGACGGGTGATCCTCTTCCTCCTGACCCTTCTCCTTGCATCCGGAACGGTTGCGGGGTCGCTCGCACATGCGACCGAGGATCGAGCCGAGGCGAGCCTTTTTGTCGCGGCGATCGAAGCCGGCTGCGTTTCCGCACCGGCGATCGAAAGCGCCGAAGTCGACAAGAAAAAATCCTCTCCCGGCGAAAAGCAGCAGGTGCCCGCCGCCGCTCATGGTTGCCACGGCCACCATTCGGGCGTCCCGGCGGAAACGCTGTCGGCAGCGACCGAAACGCCTGCCCCTGAAGCGCATACGCGCATCCTGACGGCCGCCTTGCCGCCCGTCGCCTATATCGGGACGTTCCGCCCTCCAATCGCCTGACGCTCTAGGTCTGCGCGCGCCCTTCGCGTGCGCTTCTCCCTGGAAACGTCAGGAGTCTCTTTTTCATGAAATCCATAGTTGTCGCCGCGAGTCTCGTGGCGCTCGTTGCAGGCGCAAATTCCGCGCCCGCCGCTGCCCAGTCGGCAGCGTCGGAGCTAGTGGGACCGCCTTCTTCCGCAGGCGAGGCCGTGCGTACCGGCCCGCTTCCCGCTCGATTGTCCCTCGCGCAGGCGATGGAGGAAGCCGACGCGCGCTCGCCGCGCGTGGTTGCCGCCGAAGCCGAAGTGGAGGCCGCTCGCGGTCGCCAGCGTCAGGCGGGCTATCGCTACAATCCGACGCTCAATGTCGATGTCGAGAATTTCGCGGGAACCGGTCCCTATTCGGGCCTGAACGGTCTCGAAACGACGGTGTCGGTCAATCAGCGTCTCGATGTCGGGGGCCGGCGCCGTGCGCGCATGACGCTCGCCGACGCCGAGTTTCTCGCCGCGCAATATCGGCTCGAAATTGCCCGTGCGGATCTCGCGCTAGAGGTTCGCAACCAGTTCGCGACCGCGCTCGCGGCCCGCGACAGTCTGGCGCTCGCGCGCGAGAATGAAGTGCGTGCCCGCGAACTCGTCCGCGTGGCACAGGCCATGGTCGATACCGGCAACGAGCCGCCGCTCCGCGCGTTCCGCGCCAATGCGGCTCTCGTTCAGGCCACCGCCGAGCTACGCACAGCCGAGGCCGAAGAAAAAACCGCCCGGCGTTCGCTCGCGGCGCTCCTCGGAAGCTCGGTCCCGCCTGCCGAGTTGATGGAAGGCGATATGTGGGTGGCACCGGAGACGGTGGACTCGCTCGCGACGCTCGACGTTCGCTTGGCAGAAACCGAGAAGCTGATTGCCGAAGCGCGGCTCCAGGGGCAGCGCGCCGATGGCCGGCTCGATCCGTCGGTCGGCTTCGGGGTGCGTCAACTTCGCGACACCGGCGATCGCGCATTGATCGCCAATGTTTCCGTGCCGCTCCCCGTCTTCGACCGCAACCGCGGCAACATCTCGGCGGCCAAGTCCGATGTCGCCGCCGCCATTGCGCGGCGCGAGAATGCAGTGGTCAATGCTCAGGCGGAGATCGCCAATGCGCAGGCCGAACTCGAAGCCGCAGAGGCCCGCCTCGCGGCGCTTGAGGGCAGCGGCATCGAGCAGGCGCGCGAAGGTGTCCGGCTCGCCGAGCTCAGCTACCGCGCCGGCAAGTCCTCGCTCGTCGAATATATCGACGCGCAGCAGGCCTATGCGGCGACGCAGGCCGAGCTGATCGCGGCGCGGCAGGCCCGGGCCGAAGCTCGCGCCATCCTCTCGCGCCAGGCAGCCGC
Organism: Sphingopyxis macrogoltabida; assembly: GCF_001314325.1. Lineage (NCBI taxonomy): Bacteria > Pseudomonadati > Pseudomonadota > Alphaproteobacteria > Sphingomonadales > Sphingopyxidaceae > Sphingopyxis > Sphingopyxis macrogoltabida. The sequence continues at coordinate 4,451,434 of NZ_CP009429.1, read as the reverse complement.
CGACGGCGACGCGGATCATCAGCCATGAGCGCGCCGAGCCTTCCAGTGGACGGGGGCGCGTTCGCCGCCGTTCTTCCAAGTCAACAGGGGTGCGCCGCCGGTCGGCGCGCGAACCGCATCAACAGCGGAGATAGAATATGATCACCAAGGACAAGCGTCTCCTCGGCACTGTCGCGGGCGCCATGATACTCGCCGCCGTCACGGGCTTCGGCGTCGCACGCTGCAGCGCCGACCCGGCCGCCGCGCCGACTGCAGAAGGCGATAAGGAAGCGGCGAGCGAAGCCCTTCCGAGCAGCCTCGCCATCACGCCCGAAGCGATCAAGGCCGCCAAGATCGGCGTCGAGACGATCGGCGCCGGCGGACTCGGTTCGGAAATCATCTCGCAAGCGACCGTCACCGCCGCGCCGAGCGGCGAGGCCATCGTCACCGCCCGCGCGGGCGGCGCCGTCACCCGTCTCTTCAAGCGGCTCGGCGATCCGGTCAGCGCCGGTGAGACGATCGCGATCGTGCAAAGCCGCGACGCCGCCCAGATTGCGGCCGAACGGATTGCCGCCGATGCGCGCTCGACGCTCGCGCAGAAAAATCTCCACCGCGAGAAGACTCTGTTCGACCAGAAGGTGTCGGCGCGGGTCGATTATGAGCAGGCGCAAGCCGAAGCCGCGGCCGCCGCGGCCGAAGCGCAACGCGCGCGTGCGGCAGCGAGCGCCGCGCAGGTCACGCGCGATGGCAGCAGCGTCATCGTGGCAAGCCCGATCTCGGGACGGATTACGGCCGAGAACGCCAGCCTTGGCGCCTTCGTCCAGCCCGAAACCGAATTGTTCCGCGTTGCCGATCCGAGCAAGGTGCAGATCGAGGCCGCAGTCGGCCCGGCCGATGCACAGCGGCTCTCGCCCGGAGACCGTGCGATCATCGAACTTCCCGACGGCCGGACGATCGATGCCCGTGTGCGGGCTGTGACCCCCGGCCTGTCGGGCGACACACGCTCGGCAACCGCCGTACTCGATGTGACCGGTGCGCTGCAGCCGGGCCTTGCGGTCCGGGTGCGTCTGCTCCCGAGCCGCGGCGCCGAAACCGGTGGGCCGGTACGGATCGTGATCGCTGACGAAGCCCTCCAGACGCTCGAAGGCCGCGACGTGGTCTTCGTCCGCACGAAGGAAGGATTCCGTGCGCAGACGGTAACCGTCGGCCAGCGCAGTGCAGGCCGCGTCGAAATCCTCTCTGGGCTGAAGCCCGGCCAGATCGTCGCGACCAAGAACGCTTTCCTGCTCAAGGCCGAACTCGGCAAGGGCGCGGGCGAGGAGGAATAAACCGTGATCGCGAAACTGATAGCGTTATCCGTCCGCGCACGCTGGGCGGTTCTCTTCCTTTTCCTCGTAATAGCCGGACTCGGCGTCTGGCAGCTGACCAAGCTGCCGATCGACGCAGTTCCCGACATCACCAATAAGCAGGTGCAAATCAACACGATCGATCCGCGTCTTTCGCCGGTCGAAATCGAGAAACTCGTTACTTATCCGATCGAAATCTCGCTGGCGGGCATTCCGGGGCTCGAGACGACACGCTCGATCTCGCGCAACGGTTTCAGCCAGGTGACGGCGATCTTCACCGATGAAACCGACCTCTATTTCGCGCGCCAGCAGGTGGGCGAACGGCTGCTGCAGGCGGGCGAAAATCTTCCCGACGGGGCCCAGCCGCAGATCGGTCCCGTGACGACGGGTCTCGGCGAGGTCGTCATGTATACCGTCGGCTATAAATTTCCCGACGGGAAGGGCGCCAAGAAGGTCGCGGGCCAGCCAGGCTGGCAACCCGACGGCAGCTATCTGACCCCCGAGGGCGATATCCTCACCGACGAGATTGCCAAATCGGGCTATCTTCGCACGGTGCAGGACTGGATCGTCAGTCCGCAGCTCAAGTCAGTTGGCGGCGTCGCCGGCGTCGACTCCATCGGCGGCTACGCCAAGACCTTCGTCGTCGAGCCCGATCCGACCCGTCTCACCAGCTACGGCATTTCCTACAGTGAACTCGGCGAAGCCCTCGAACGCGCCAATCTCGCGGTCGGTGCCAACTACTACAACCGGGCAGGCGAGGCCTATCTCGTGCGCGTTGATGCACGTGTCCGCTCGGTCGACGAAATCCGCAACGCGGTCGTCGCGACGCGCGGCGGCGTCCCCGTCACCGTCGGGCAGCTTGCCAATGTGAAAATCGGCGGCGACCTCAGAACCGGTGCGGGCAGCATGAACGGCAAAGAGGCGGTGATCGGAACCGTGCTCATGCTGATCGGGCAGAACAGCCGCACCGTTGCGGAAGACGTATCGGCGAAGATCGCGCAGGTGTCGAAGACCCTGCCGCCCGGCGTCGAAGTGAAGGTGGTGCTCGACCGTGCCAAGCTCGTCAACGCGACGGTCGGCACGGTGGAGAAGAACCTGACCGAAGGCGCACTGCTCGTCGCCGCCGCGCTCTTCTTCCTGCTCGGCAACTGGCGTGCCGCGATCATCGCGGTGCTCGTCATCCCCTTCTCCTTCCTGATGATGGCGATGGGCATGAACGCGTTCCGGGTCCCCGGTAACCTGATGAGCCTTGGCGCGCTCGACTTCGGTCTGATCGTCGACGGGGCGGTGATCATCATCGAAAACTGCCTCGCCAGACTGGCGCACCGGCAGGAACATGAAGGGAGATTGCTCAATCTTCGCGAACGTCTCGAGGAGACGATGCGCGCCAGCCAGGAGATGATCAAACCGACAGTCTTCGGGCAGGCGATCATCCTGCTCGCCTTCGCACCGCTGCTGATGTTCACGGGCGTCGAGGGCAAGACCTTCTCGCCGATGGCCATCACCATCATGCTCGCGCTCGTGGCGGCTTTCATTCTCGCGATCACGCTGGTTCCGGCGCTTGTCGCGCTGATGATCCGCGGCAAGGTTGCCGAGAAGGAGGTGTGGGCGATCCGCAAGTCGAAGGAGCGCTATCTCCCGCTACTCGACAAGGCGCTCGCAAAGCCCTGGGCTTTCATCGCCGGCGGCTTTGCCTTCTTCGTCCTTGCCATCCCGGCATTCGGACTGCTCGGCTCGGAATTCATTCCGCAGCTCGACGAGAAGAATATGGCGCTCGCCTCGACGCGCGTGCCTTCGGTGAGCCTCGAACAGTCGCTGGCCATGCAACTCAATGTCGAGACGGCGATTTCGAGCCTGCCTGAAGTCGAACTGATGTTCTCGAAAACCGGCACTGCCGAGGTGGCGACCGACCCGATGCCGCCGAACATCTCGGACGGCTTCATCATCCTGAAGCCGCAAGATCAGTGGCCGGCGGGCGTCGATTCCAAGGCCGATGTCGTCGAGCGTATCGAGAAGGCCGCTGGCGGCCAACTCGGCCAGCTCTATGAAGTCAGCCAGCCGATCGAGCTTCGCTTCAACGAACTAATCGCGGGTGTCCGCGGCGACGTCGCCATCAAGCTCTACGGCGACGACCTCGACAAGATGTCGCTCGCCGCGAACGAGATGGTGCGTGTGCTGCAGGGCATCCCGGGTGCGGGAAGCGTCAAGGCCGACCAGGTTGGCGGCGCTCCCATGCTGGACGTGCAGCTCGATCGCAATGCGATCGCACGCTACGGACTGTCGGTCCAGGAAGTGGCCGACACTGTGTCGGCGGCGCTCGGTGGGCGGGAATCAGGTCTCCTTTACGAAGGCGACCGCCGGTTCGACATTACCGTCCGCGTGCCTGACGCGACCCGTGTCAATCTCGACGACATCCGCGCGCTTCCTGTCCTCCTGCCCTCAGAAGGCGGGAACCGCGGACAGATACCGCTCGCCCAGGTGGCGCAGATCCGGCTGACCGAAGGGCTCAACCAGATCAGCCGCGAAAATGGCAAGCGGCGCGTCGTCGTGCAGGTGAACCTCGAAGGCCGCGATGCGGGGTCCTTTGTAGCCGAAGCGCAGGCGAAGATCGCCAATGTGAAGCTCCCCTCGGGCTATTATCTCGAATGGGGCGGGCAGTTCGAAAGCCTGCAGGCTGCGTCGAAGCGGCTCTCCATCGTGGTTCCGCTCTGCTTCGCCGGTATCTTCATCCTGCTCTACATGGCGCTCGGCACCTTCGGACGCGCGACCGCTGTGTTCCTTGCGGTGCCGCTGGGCCTCGCGGGCGGGGTGTTCACCCTCGCGCTTACGGGCATCAACTTCTCGGTCTCGGCGGCTGTGGGCTTCATCTGCCTTGCCGGCGTCGCGGTGCTCAACGGTCTCGTCGTCATGACGGCGATCCGCGAGCGGCTCGAGAATGATGTCCCGCTCACGGAGGCAATCCGTGAGGGCATGACCGAGAAGATGCGCGCGGTGATCATGACCGGTTTCGTGCCCGCGATCGGCTTCGTGCCGATGGCGATCGCGACCGGCACGGGTGCCGAAGTGCAGAAGCCGCTCGCGACGACCGTCATCGGCGGCCTCATCGCGGCGACGATCCTGACGCTGCTCGTTCTCCCCGCGATCGCAAAGGTCGTTCTCGGGGCGGACTGGCAGCCGAAGTTCCTGAAGCGGAAAGCGGAGCCGGCGGTCCAGCCGGTCACGGAATAGGGAGAGACTGTCATGACAAAAGCATCCAAGCTCTTGCGCATCTACACCGATGAATCCGCCTTCTTCGGCGATCAGCGGGTCTTCGAGTTCATCTCCGAACTCGCTCGCCAGCAAAAGCTGGCAGGCGTTACGGTGCTCGAAGCGGTTCTTGGTTTCGGTCGCTCGGCGCATCTCCACCGCAAGCATGCGCTGGAGAATGACAGGGCGGTCGTGGTCGAGATCATCGACGAGGAGCAGCGGCTCCGCGACTTTGCGGCGCAGCTGACCGAAATATCGGACATCGGGCTCATCACGCTCGAAGCGGTCGACATCCTCGGCGGGAAATCCGCCGCGGAGCCCCCCGATGTTCAGAGCTGACCGGCATCTTGCCGGTCTACACCGCGGCGCAGGTCCCCGGCCTGCGTCGCGGACCAGCTTGCCGGAGCGAGGAGCTCGCCGATGTTCTCGGTAGGAACCTCGCTCCGCCTGCCGGTCCCGATCGGACGGGTCTGGCGGCTGCTCGTCGATATCGAGCGGTACGGCGACTGGCATCCGACGCTCCGCTTCACCGATCGTCCGGGTGATGAAGAGCGCGTGGACTATGTCTACTCGCCGCGCGGACCGCGCGGGCCGGAACTGTCGGCCGAGGGCCGGATCACCTGTCTCGACTGGCTCTCGGGTTTTTCCTGGCGGACGGGCATGCGCGGTCTGCTCGTCATCGAGGAAAGCTACCGACTCGAAAAGCTCGGTCAGGGTGTCGAGGTGACGCACCGGCTCGACTGCCGGGGCTTCTTCTCGTGGCTCGGCTACCCATTTCTACGTCGCGCCTGCTCGGTGTTCCTGCGCCGCTCGAACGCTGCGCTCGAAAAGCATTTCCGCCGCACGACCGTCCAGTCCCGCTACGCGCGGCCGAGCGGGCGTCGCGCATGAATTTGAACTTGAAACCTGGCCGTCGGAGGCCCCTCTCATTCGCCCCCCACCACGGGCAGGGATCTCCGGCGGTCAGGGAGGTGCGGGAGATCACTTCCCGGTACTCCCGCACCTCATCCTGCCGGGCGTTGAACATAGGCGCCGAACGCATTGCCGGTTGCCAAGAGAAAAGGATGGCATCATGAGTGACCAGTTGCGGCTCGATATTCCGCTTCTCCTCCCCGAAGTCGCCGATACCGCCGACCGCTGCGTCGCGCGCCTGATGGGCGAACTCGAAGGACGCGACGGCGTCGACAAGGTGCATGTGGTCCGCTCCAGCGACGGCTCGCCGCCGCAGCTCTGCATCCATTACCGTCCGGATATTCTCCCGCTCGAACGCGTGCGGCAGCTCGCGCGCAGCGCCGGCGCCGAGCTCACCGGCCAATATCAACATCTCTTCTGGGACGACCTCGAAGGCGTCGGCCACGCCCGGCGCGCGCGGACGATCGGACTCAAGCTTCGCGAAATGCCGGGCGTGATCGAGGCCGAAGTCGGCGCCGCGGGGACGCTGCGCGCCGAGTTCCAGCGCTCGGAAACCACCATCGAAACGATCAGAAAGACACTCTCGGATATGGGCGTCACACAGAAATCGGCTGCCGTCGCTGCGGCTCGCCCGGCACAAGCCCCCCACAAGCATGGCGATGATGGCCATGACCATGGACCGGATCATGCGCATGGGCCTGATCACAAACATGGCCACACGGGTGAGGACAACCACGACCATGGCCATGATCATGGCGGCATTTTCGGCGAGCGGACCGAACTGATCTTCGCGCTGCTGTGCGGTCTCGTCCTCGGCATCGGCTTTGCCATCGAAATGCTCGCCGCGGCACCGGAGTGGGTGCCGCTCGCATTCTATATTGCCGCTTATGGCTTCGGCGGCTGGTTTACGGTCCGCGAAGCCATCGAGAATCTGAAGCTCAAGCGCTTCGAGATCGACACGCTGATGCTCGTCGCCGCGGCCGGCGCCGCAGCGCTCGGTGCATGGGCCGAGGGCGCACTGCTCCTCTTCCTCTTCAGCCTCGGCCATGCGCTCGAACATTATGCCATGGGCCGCGCCAAGCGCGCGATCGAGGCGCTCGCCGAGTTGGCGCCGCAGACCGCGACGGTGAAGGATGCCGACGGGACGGCGCGCGAAGTCTCCGTCGAGCAGCTGGCGATTGGCGACACCGTCATCGTCAAGCCCAATGAGCGACTTGCTGCCGACGGCTTCGTCGTCGTTGGCCGCACGGCGGTCAACCAGGCCCCGGTTACCGGCGAGAGCGTCCCCGTTGACAAGGAACCGGTGGCCGATCGCGCGCAGGCTGCGGCAAAGCCCGACGCACTCGACGGGAAATATCGTGTCTTCGCGGGCACCATCAACGGCTATGGCGCGATCGAGATCGCGGTAACCCGTCTTGCCGCCGATACGACGCTCGCCAAGGTCGTGAAGATGGTGAGCGAAGCGGAGACGCAGAAATCGCCGACCCAGCGCTTCACCGACAAGTTCGAGCGCATCTTCGTGCCGAGCGTGCTCGCGCTCGTGTTCGTCCTGCTCTTCGCCTGGGTCGTTGTCGACGAGCCATTCCGCGACAGCTTCTATCGCGCCATGGCGGTCCTCGTCGCGGCAAGCCCGTGCGCGCTGGCCATCGCGACGCCGAGCGCCGTCCTGTCGGGCGTTGCGCGTGCGGCGCGCGGCGGCGTGCTGGTCAAAGGCGGTGGCCCGCTCGAAAATCTCGGCTCGCTGACCGCGCTGGCGTTCGACAAGACGGGAACGCTCACCGAGGGAAAGCCGCGCATCACCGACGTCCTGCCGGCCAACGGCGTGCCGAAGGAGGAACTGCTGCGCATCGCGGTGGCGGTCGAGCGGCTGAGCGATCATCCGCTTGCCGCTGCCATCGCGCGCGATGGCGAGGCCATGCTGACGTCGACGCGCGTACCGGTAGCGGACGACCTCAACAGCCTGACGGGTCGCGGCGTCACGGCGAAGGTCGAGGGCGAGACCGTCCTCATCGGCAAGGCCGAAATGTTCGGTGCAGACGGCATCGCGCCGATCGGCGGCGAAGTGGCGACGGCGATCGCAGGCCTCCGCGAGCAGGGACGCACGACGATGGTGGTCCGTATGGGCGACCGCGATTTGGGCGCGATCGGCTTGATGGACACGCCGCGCGAGGCGGCGCGCACGGCGATTGCCAAGCTCCGCGAGCTCGGAATCGGACGGATGATCATGATCTCGGGCGATCACCAGAAGGTCGCCGAATCCATCGCCGCCGAGGTCGGGATCGACGAGGCCTGGGGCGACCTGATGCCCGATCAGAAGGTCGACGCCATTCGCGATCTCAAGGCCCAGCAGCCGGTCGCGATGGTGGGTGACGGTGTCAACGATGCCCCGGCCATGGCGAGCGCGACCGTCGGGATCGCGATGGGCGCCGCCGGGTCGGACGTCGCGCTCGAAACCGCCGACGTTGCGCTCATGGCCGACGATCTTGCTCACCTACCGTTTGCAATCGGCCTCAGCCGCCAGACGCGGCGGATCATCCGCCAGAATCTCGTGGTGAGCCTCGGCATCGTCGTCGTGCTTGTCCCGGCAACGATCCTCGGTCTCGGCATCGGCCCCGCGGTGGCCGCGCATGAGGGCTCGACGCTGGTGGTGGTCGCCAACGCATTGCGGCTGCTCGCCTATCGCGACCGCAGTGCCGGTTGAACCGCAGACGCGGCGGGCGTGGAAGACCGGAAAGGGGAGAGAGGATGAATTTCAAGAATATCTCGGCCTGGTCCATCCGGAACCCGATCCCGCCGCTCGTCATGTTTTTCGGCCTGACGGTGGCGGGCATCGTCTCCTTCCTCATGATGGGGGTTCAGAGCGATCCCGACATCGATTTTCCGGGGGCGATCGTCATCATCGCGCAGCCGGGCGCCGCACCCACCGAACTCGAGACCCAGGTCACGCAGCGTGTCGAGGCGGCGGTGCGGACGATCGAGGGGATCGACGAGCTCAATTCGACGGTCACCGAAGGCCAGTCGCAGACGTTCGTCCAGTTCGCGATCGGCACGCCGATAGACCGGGCGGTGACCGATATCCGCGACAAGATCACCCAGATCCGCAGCAACCTGCCGAACGGAATCCTCGAGCCGCAGGTCATCCGCCTCTCGACCTCGGGCAACACGCTCGCTTATTGGTCGGCCTCCGCCACCGACATGACGCTCGAGGAATTGAGCTGGTATGTCGACAATGTCGTCGCCAAACGGCTGATCGCGGTCCCCGGCATGGGCGACGCCTATCGCCGGGGCGGCGTGAGCCGGGAAATCCGCGTCATCCTCAACCCCGAGCGGATGCGCGCCTACGGCCTCACCGCCGCCGCGGTGAACACCCAGCTCGTCCAGCTCAACATCAATGCTGCGGGCGGCCGGATGGAGGTCGCGGGGTCCGAACAGGCGGTGCGCATCCTCGGCAATGCGAGCAGCGCCAACGCGCTCGGCGAGACCTTGATCTCGGTCGGCACGAACCGGACCGTGCGCCTTGCCGATATCGCCGAGGTCAAGGATCTCTACGCCGAGCAGCGCTCGGTCTCGAAGCAGGACGGGCGGCAGGTGCTGACCTTCGGATTCGAGCGCGCGAAGGGCGCCTCCGATGTCACCGTTTACGACGCGGCGGTCGAGGAGCTGCGAAAGCTCGAGAAGGAAAACCCCAAGGTCAAATTCACCGAGCTGTTCAGCGATATCGAATATACCAAGGGCCAATATCATTCGGCGATCAATGCGATGGTCGAGGGCGCGATCCTCGCGGTCGTCGTCGTCTTCCTCTTCCTGCGCGACTGGCGCGCGACGCTGATATCCGCGCTCGCCATCCCGCTGTCGGCGGTCCCGACCTTCCTGTTCATGGACCTCATGGGCTTCTCGCTCAACATGATGACCTTGCTCGCGCTCAGCCTCGTTGCCGGCGTGCTGGTCGACGATGCGATCGTCGAGATCGAGAATATCGTGCGCCACATGCGGATGGGCAAATCGGCCTATCAGGCCTCGATTGACGCCGCGGACGAGATCGGGCTCGCAGTGCTCGCGACGACCATGACGATTGTCGCGGTGTTCCTGCCGGTCGGGCTGATGCCGGGCGTCGCGGGGCAGTATTTCAAGAATTTCGGGCTGACGGTCGTGGCCGCGGTGCTGATGAGCCTCGCGGTCGCGCGCATGATCACGCCCATGCTCGCCGCCTATTTTCTCTCTGCGCAGGGCCCGCAGAAACATGGCGAGGGCCCGCTGATCGACACCTATATGCGCATCTTGCGCTGGAGCCTCGATACCAGCGGGGCCGCTGCCGCGCGTGCGCGCGGCGGGCGCTGGAAATGGCTCGCCTATATCAAGGACCACCGGCTCTGGGTGGTCGGTATCGGGGTGCTGGCGCTCTTTGCGACCATTTTCAGCTTCTCGCTGCTCCCGATGACCTTTCAGCCTTCGATCGATTCCGACACGAGCCGCGTCGCCATCCAGCTCGCACCGGGTGCAACGCTCGAACAGACCGAGACGGTTGCCGACGAGGTGACCGATCTCATGAAGCGCGATCCGCTCGTCCAATCCGCTTTGTCGCGGATCGATGTCGGCACGGCGACGGTCTATCTGAAATTGCGCAAAGACCGCGACCTCACCTCGACCGAGTTCGAAAAGGACCGCGCGCCGCGGCTGGCTGAGGTTCCCGATGCCCGCATCAACTTCCAGTCGCAGCATGGCGGTGGCGGCGGGAGCAGCCGTGACATCTCGATCACGCTCGGCAGCGACGACCCGAAGAAGCTCGAAGATGTCGGCAACCGGTTGCTTGCTCAAATGGCACGCGTGAAGGAAATCCGCTCGCCGCGTGTCGAGGGCAATCTCCAGCGCCCCGAGATCGTCATTCGCCCGCGCTTCGCGCTCGCGGCGCAGCTCGGCGTGACGACACAGGCGCTTAGCCAGTCGATCCGCGTCGCGACATTGGGCGAGATTGACCAGAACAGTGCAAAATTCTCGCTCTCCGACCGGCAGATACCTGTGCGCGTCGCGCTTGCGGAAACCGCGCGCGAGCGGCTCGATACGCTTCGCAACATGCCGGTTCCGACCCGGAACGGGGGAACGGTGCCGCTCTCGGTCGTGGCCGAGATCGGCTTCGGCGCCGGCCCGACCCAGATCAATCGCACCAACCAGGTGCGCCAGCTCACCATCGGGGCCGACCTTGCTCCGGGTCTCGTGACCGGTCAGGCGATGGAGAAAGTCGAAGCGCTGCCGGCGCTCAAGACGCTGCCCGCCGGGGTCACGCGGCTGGTCCTCGGAAGTGCCAAGTGGCAGGCCGAGATGCTGCGCAACTTCGCAATCGCGGTCGTATCGGGGATCTTCCTCGTGCTCGCTGTGCTGATCCTGCTCTATCGCAAGATCATCCCGCCCTTCGTCAACATGGGCTCGCTTCTGCTCGCCCCGCTCGGCGGGGCGATCGCGTTGCTCTTGACGGGCTACCCGCTCTCGCTTCCCGTGTTCATCGGCGTGCTGATGCTGCTCGGTATCGTCGGCAAGAACAGCATCCTCCTCGTCGATTTCGCGATCGAGGAAATGGCATCCGGGGTGCCGCGCGACGAGGCGATCGTCGACGCCGGGCACAAGCGCGCGCAGCCGATCCTGATGACCACGGTCGCGATGGTCGCGGGCATGATCCCGACCGCGCTGTCGCTCAACGGCGACGGCGCATGGCGCGCGCCGATGGCGGTCACGGTGATTGGCGGGCTCATCCTTTCGACGATGCTGACGCTGCTGATCGTGCCGGCGTCCTTCAGCCTCGCGGCGGGCTTCGAACGCCGGATGGCCCCGCGCCTGCGCCGCTGGTTCACAACGGGCGGTGCGCACGCCGACCCATCGCCTGCGGGTGTCACCGACATCGGCGCGGGGCAAAGCCCGGCGGCCGATCGATAGAGGAGTGAAGCTGATGGAGTTCGAGCGGGAGCATGACCTCCCCTATAGTCCGGAACAGATATGGGCGGTCCTCGGCGATTTCGAGAACCACCGGATTTGGAATCCCTATGTCCGGATCGAGCGGCTTGCCGAGGATCCGATCGCGATCCGCTATTCGATGCGCATGGATCCGCACAAACCCAAGTTTCTTGAAGTGTCCGCGACGGTCCTTTCCGCGCGCGCCGGCGAGGAGCTGATACTCGACGTGAAGCCGAGCTTCATCCTCCAATTCGAGGAGAGCTATATCCTGACCCGGACGCCGGAAGGGACCAGATTCCTCCATCGCTACCGCTGCCGCGGGCCCTTTGCCTGGCTCCGGCTTCCCGGCATCAAGACGAGCTTTCAAAGGATGCTCGCGTCGATCGACGGCATCCTGGTCAGCTACCTCAAGTCCAAATATAGCAAGCCGCAATCGCCGCCGCGACGGCCCAAGTCCAAGTTCAAAGGCGGTCGGCGATGATGAGCTTTCCGCTGCTCGCGCCGCACAAATGGCGTCCGCTCGGCGCGGCTTGGGCCATCGCCCTCCTGTCGAGCCTTGCCGTTCTCTTCGTCGGCGAGGTCATGGGCCAGGCGCCGTGCGACCTCTGCTGGTTCCAGCGCGCCTTCATGTTCCCGCTGGCGATCATTCTCGGCATCGCGGCGTTCAGGTCGGACCGCGCCGTCGTTCCTTATGGACTGGCGCTGGCTTTCGGCGGCGGCCTCGTCGCGCTCTACCATAGCCTGCTCTACGTCGGTGTCATTCCGGCTCCGATCGTCCCTTGTACCGGCGGCCCGTCGTGCTCGGGTGAGAGCATGGCAATCGGAGGCGTGCCGCTGCCCCTCCTGTCGCTGGCCGCATTCGCGCTCATCCTTACCCTCTTGCTCAACTTCCAAAGGAGACTGAAATCATGAACAGACGTATCGGAGTGGTGGCCACGCTTGTACTCTCGGCACTCGCCTTCACCGGGGGCGCGATGCTCTACAGCGGAACCGCCGAGGGCGAACCCACGAAGAAGGTCGTGGCGGGGCCCGTCGACAGCCTCATTCGCCCGCACTCGCCGATCATCGGCCCGAAGAATGCCCCGGTCACGATCGTCGAATTCTTCGACCCCTCGTGCGAGGCCTGCCGTGCCTTCTATCCGACGGTGAAGGGCATCGTCGCCAAATATCCCAAGGATGTGCGTCTCGTGATGCGCTACCTGCCGCTGCACCCCGGCTCGGCCGAGGCGATCGTGATCCTCGAAGCAGCGCGCGTGCAGGGCAAGCTCGAACCGGTGACAGCCGCGCTGCTCGAGGCGCAGCCCGACTGGCATGACGGAAAGATGGACGGGGCCTGGGCCGCGGCGGAGAAGGCCGGCCTCAATGTCGCGAAGGCGCGCGCGATGCCGACCGCCGATGCGATGGCATGGATGGAGCAGGACATTGCCGACGCGCGAGCGGTCGGCGTCAAGGGCACCCCGACCTTCTTCGTCAATGGCGAGATGCTCGTCCAGCCCAGCCCCGAACAGGTCGAGGCCAAGGTTCAGGCCGCGGTCGCGGCAAAGGGCAAATGAGGGCCGCACCCGTCCCGCTTCGTCCACGTGGGACGGGTGCCCACCATGCAGCGCGACGCCGTCTCTCCCGCCATCGGCCTGCCGCATGGAGACGCCGGGTCACCGCCCGATCGGCGGCATCGGAGCCAATATTCACAGCGCATTCAACCATGAAGGGGGACTTTGAACGCCACGAAAAGGAGAGACTGACATGCGAAAATTTCTGACGATCGCGGCTGCGATGCTCGCCTTTGCGGTCCCCGGAATGGCCCTTGCCCAGCACCATGGCGATCGCGGGGGATATAATCGCGGCCATGATGCGCCGCGGGGCCATGACCGCGACTATCGTTCCTCCCGTCATGGCGTACCCAATTACGGCTATGACCGGGGCTATCGCGGCTATGACCCTTATTATCGCGGCTACGACCGCCGCTACGAACGCCGGGATCGCTACGAACGACGCTACCAGAAGCGCCGGATGCACCACCACCACCGCGGGCGTCACTGGCGCGGCTAGTCGATATCCGGCGGGCAGGGCGAGCGGCTACCGCTTCGCCCGATAGATTGAAATCGAGCCGGTCGGCGTCGGGATGACCTTCACCTCCTCGACCGCCTCGAACCCTGCGGCTGCAAGGATCTCCGGAACACAGCCCTTCGCATTGGGTTCGGTAAATTCGAACCCGTCGAGCAGCTGTATCTGGCGAAACAGCATGCGCATCAACAGTGAGCGTTGCTCGCCATAATCGGCGATGAAGAGCGTGCCGCCCGGCTTCAGGAGACTGAACATCTGCGCGGCGATCGCTTCCTTCACGTCCATCGGGCACTGGTGGAGGACGAGGCTCGAGACGATCTTGTCGCATTGCTGGAGGGCGTCGATGGCGTCGAGTTCGTCGCCCATCGCCTCGAACCATTGGATATTTGCGCCCGCGACATCTGCCTTGGCGCGCGCGATCTCGAGTATGGCCGGGTCCGGGTCGACCGCCAATATCTCGCTTTCCGGCGCTGCGCCCTTGAGCGCGATTGCGAACGTGCCAGTGCCGCAACCGATATCGACGATCCGCTCGCCCGGTTGGGGTGCCACTAGCTTCAGCAGATCGCTTCGCCACCTCTTCTCGCGCGTCATGAGCGCGATCGCGGCGTCATAGCGGTCGAGCGAGCCGCTCTTCCCAAGCGCGGGTATAAAATCTCTGTCGGTGCCTGTCATGACCCCTGCCTAGCAAAGCTGCCATGTCCTCGCTTGAACGGAGCGGCTACGGCTCGATGAGCAGATCGCTTGCCCGGATACCAAACATGGTCTTGATCGTGCGTGCAAAATGCGGGCTGTCGCTGAACCCGGCCAGGTGCGCCGCTTCGGTTGCGCTGTAGCGCGCCTCGATTGCCTCAAAGGCGATGAGCAAGCGGCGCCACAGCACGTAGCGCTTGAACGGCATACCCACTTCGGCGGCAAACAGATGCCGGAAGCGTCCAAGCGAAAGGTCACAGTCAGTCGCTGTGTCGGCGAGCCGTACCAGACCTGTCGAGATCAGACGATCGACCGAAGCGGCAGCCCGCGCGACGCGCGGGTCGAGCGGACGGCGGATATCTCTCGTCAGCCAGCTCTCCCAGAACGATGCACGTGCCCTCTCCGCGACAAATACAGCATCGCAGCCGAGCAGCCGTCTTCTCAATTCCTCCGGCGGCCCAAAACCGACCGTCGGCTCGACAAACCATAGTTCCGCCGTTGGCGCGGGAAGCAAGCGGTGAAGTGTATCGGGTTCGATAAGTATGCACTGCCCCGACAAATGGGCACCGCTCGCGTCGATCGCGGTAAGCTTCTCGTCGCTGAAGACCGCCTGCGCTGCGAAATGACGATGGGAGGCCGCGTCGCCGACGGAGCCCGACCAGCAAGCATAATAATCGCTGAGGCGAAGCTGGCCTTTCCAATGGGACGTTCCCGACATCGGCTACCCATAGCAGCCTTTCCCTGTCTTCGCACGGACACCCGATGAATCCTCCCTAGGCCGGCGCGTATGGGGCGCCATCGACGGATCCATTGGATCAGGAAGGTCGTCACAATGACTTGCGCAAGATACTCTTGCGCGGAGGTTTCACCGTTGCGGTGGCTTTGCTGACGTTGCTGTCAGTGGCCAAAGGGCCTGACCGCTCGCCGCGCCGCTTTCATTGCAAAGATGGGGAATTAGAAAAGCCGCATGGTGAAGCCGGATCACGTCGAAATTCGCGTTTGGCTCATCCATGTCCGATCACGGACTGTTTCCTATAGCCCTCAGGTCAAGAACAGTGTTGCGGAAACGGGCGGATATGATGGCCCCGCCCAGCCCTCTGACACGCAAGGAACGAATGACCGGCAGCTCGACCGGGTCAGCCGCAACAGGCCCCTTTGCCGCCCTCGACCTGCACCGGTGGACAGGGCATCGTCCCATAGGAACAATAGACGCAGCAGTCTCCCGGCAGCGGCTTGAGTACCGCGCCGCATCCCTTGCAATCGTAGAAATATTGGCATGCGTCGGTGGGCATGATTTCGTCTGCGCCGTGCCCGCAGAGCGGACAAGTCAGCGTCGATCCGAGATTCGGCGACGATTCAAGCATAGCGATAGCCCAGCCACAGCAGAACGCCGCCGACGACCAGGCCGACCAGTGTCGCGGCGCGCAGCGCCGTCGGCACGCATCGACCATCCGCTCCGCAGCGCGCGGCGCGTGCCTGCTGGCGAGCGAGCAGGATTCCGCCGGCCACAAGCGAAATCACTCCGAATGCGACGAACCAGAGCCGGTAGGGCGCCGCTGGGACCGCAATGCCGACGAGCCAGGCGGACCCGATTCCCGCCGAGGCAAGCAACATAGGAAGGGCGCAGCAAGTGGCTGCGATAAAGCCCGACGCGATCCCCCCGAGCGTCAGCGAAATGGCCCCAATTCCTTTCGGGCGCCTTAGATCTCCGGTCAAAATAGAACTCCTTGTTTCGCGGTAGAGGCAAGTCTAGCATCTGTAGCGACTACAGACGCAAGCGGAATCGCAATGCCCCCTTCCAGCACCATCCCGATTGGCGAAGTTTCCCGGCGCACCGGCTGCAACATCGAGACTATTCGCTACTATGAGCGCATAGGCATCCTGCCTGCACCTGTCCGGCGAGGCCGGTTTCGCCGCTATGATTCTGCCGACGTTAGACGTCTCGCGTTCGTGCGTCGCGCCCGCGAGCTCGGTTTCCCGCTTCATACCATCCGGACTTTACTCGCTTTAGCCGAAGGTGGTGGCCATTCCTGCGACCAGGCCCGCCAGATGGCCGAGACACAGCTGTCGGATGTTCGTGCCAAGCAAGCGGACCTCGAGCGCATGGCCGTGGTGCTGGATGAGCTTGTTCGGGCATGCGGCGCCGGCGACGCCAGCGGCTGCCCGCTCCTCGAAGCTCTGTCCGACTAGGTCCGCGCGGAGCGGTTGGGTTTGCGTGCCGCGGAGAAGAGGGCTTTTGCCCCGAAAGTACGAAGCGTGCCAGTTTTTCGGGCCCCTTGTACCCGCGCGCAGAGGGCGGTGTTTCGAAACCGGATCCTAGTCGAAAATCTCGTTCCGACTGGCTCCCCGCCGCGAAGCTGAAGCAATGGGCCGCGTCGGACAATCGCGCGCGGACGCTCGACGCGCCGGCGATGATGCGGCCGCCGCGCACTCCGCTATTGGCCCCGCGTCACCTCCATCCGGCGATGCTGCTGGCTGTTGTAGCGATAGCCGATCCAGAGGATCGCAAGCGCCAGAAGCTGGAGCAGCAACGGTTCGAGCGAAGGAAAAATCCCGACCGCCGGGAAGCGGGGGAAATGGGCGAGCGGTGTAATGCCGAGGAGTCCGGCTTCCTGCAGGGCGCCTGCTCCCTTGCCGGAGAGAACGACCGCTAGGACCGCGATCAGGGCGGAACTATAGGCGAAGAATTTCCCGATCGGCAGAACGCGGCTGTAGCGAAGCATCACCCACGCGATAACGGCGAGGATTGCCAGCGCTGTTCCCGCTCCAGCCGCGATGGCCCCGCTGCTCCCTTGCGTGGCGAGCGCCGCGAAAAACAGGATGGTTTCGAAGACTTCCCGATAGACGACGAGAAAGGCGAGCCCGAACAGGAACCAGGCCGAGCGGCGCGAAAGCGCCTTGCCCATCGCCTCGCGAATATAGCGCTGCCAGCTCTCGGCATGCGACTTGCCATGCATCCAGATGCCGACCCAGACCAGAACCACCGCCGCAAATAGAGAGCCGAAACCTTCGGTCAGTTCGCGGCTCGCACCGCTGACCGAAATGGCATAGGTCGCGATCGCCCAGGTCCCGCCGCCGGCGACGAGCGCCGCGATCCAGCCGCCATGGACATAGGGCAGGACTTCGGGCCGTTCGGCCTTTCGCAAAAACGCGATCATCGCCACGACGATCAACAGGGCTTCGAGCCCTTCGCGCAGGAGGATGGTCAATGCTCCGACGAAGGTCGATGCGTCGCTGGCGGCACCGGGAGCCAGCGCGGTCTCGGCATCGGCGAAAAGTGCTTCGACCGACGCCGCCTTGCCTGCCACGGCCTCGACCGGCAGGCCGCGACCGATCGACACGCGATAATCGGCCATGGCGGATTCGATGTGCGCCATCAGACCCGCGTTGCGGGTGGTCAAAATCGGCTCGAGCGGCTCGAATCCGTCAAGATAGGCGGATAGCGCGAGACGCTCGGCCTCGTCGCGGTTTCCGTTTCGATAGGCGGCGAGGCTTTGCGCAAGCTTGTCCCGCGCCACGGCGAGCGACGTGGGCGTGGCCGCGCTCAGCGCCTTGGGGTCGGCGCGCAAATAAGCGGTGACCGCATCGGCAGGCCCCTGTCCGAGCCCGCGGCCGAGCGCTTCCGGGCTTAGGCTGGTAAAGGCTTGCAGGTCGGACATCTGCCCGCGAGCGGACGGATCGCGCTCCCAGATGCGCTTGCCGGCCGCGGCATCCTGAAAGGCAAAACTGCCGGCATAGGTTGCCACCGCCCAACGGTCGTCGGAAGACAAATGAGCAAAACTGGGCATCGACGTGCCCTCAAGCCCCTGTCCTATGACTTGGTAGAGCGCGAACAGGCTGCGCTTGCGGGCGCGGTCGGCATCGGTGAAATCGATCGGCGCCGGGTCGAGCCCCATCGCCTGAGGCCCTTTGCCGTCACCGCGCGTACCGTGACAACTGGCGCAATTTTCGAGATATATCTGGGCACCGCGCCGGGGATCGGGGGCGTTGCGAGGCGCAAGGGGCACGGGGTAGGCGGCGAGCAAGTCGGTCGCGACCTTGCGCGCAAGTCCGGCCACCTTGGCCGGGTCCGACCTTGAGGCGATGGCCGCTTCGAGCTGCCCCGCTTCGGATGCGAGGCGCGCGCGCGCCGAGGTCGCCGGAAGCGCCGCGATACCCTTGCGAACCGTTGCCGAAAACTCGGTCATCTCGGCATATTCGACTGGGCTGGTCACCTGGCCATTTGCGACGGCACCGGCATAGTCGACGGCGACATAATCCAGCAGGCGCCAGATGGTCTGGACCTCGTCGGCGTCGCTGCGGGCCTGTGCTGCTTGCGCGGCGAAGCCGGCGATGACGGCGAGCAGGATCAGCAGAAAGCGAAAGCGGGGAGCGGGCGCCATCGATCCTATCCGGCCGCAGCCGACAATTCGCGCAGCTCGGTGCGCGCGCCGCGGAGGATTTCATAGGCCGAGTGGAGGAAGAGCGCAGCGATGATCGCGGCAACCGCGAGATCGGGCCAGGCCTCGCCAGTCCAGGCGACAAGGCCCGCCGCGAAAATAACCGCGACATTGGCGACCGCGTCGTTGCGACTGAACAGCCATACTGCGCGGACGTTGGCGTCGCCTTCGCGAAACCGCGAGAGGACGGCGGCCGAGGTCAGATTGACCAGCAGTGCGGCAATGCCGATCGCGCCCATCAACTCGGCTTCGGGCGGAACGGCGGTCAGCGCGCGCCACAGCGCGACGCCGATCACGCCGAGACCCAAGGTCAGCAGGAACAGGCCCTGGGCGACGGCGATGCGTGTGCGCGCCAGTGCGGTCCAGCCGATCGCCACGAGCCCGGCGAGCGTGATCGTGCCATCGCCGATGAAATCGAGCGAGTCCGCCTTGAGCGCCTGGCTGTTGGCGATGAACCCGCCGACGATCTCGATCGCGCCGAACCCGAGATTGAGGAGCACGACGATCCACAAGGCGCGGCGATAGGCCGGATCCTTTTCCGCACGCACGGGGTCGCCCGTGCAGCCGCATGCGTCCCCGCTTTCAGACCCTTCCGTCATCGCGTCTTCATCTCCATGCTGCCGCCTCGGCGCCCTTTTTGCTGTCTTCAACTTCGGACATGGCCAGCCTATACAATCTCCAGTCACTGGAGGATCAAGCGAATTATGACCAAGCGGCTCGCGATCGGCGATCTGGCCCGGCAGACCGGCACCAAGGTCAATACCATCCGCTTCTACGAGGAAATCGGGCTGCTACCCGAGGCGCTCCGCACAGCCTCAGGCCGGCGAACTTATGATACGGCCGATCTGCGCCGCCTTGCCTTCATTCGCCATGCGCGGCAGCTCGGCTTTTCCATCCCCGAGATTCGGTCATTGCTGGCGCTTTCGGACCAGCCCGATCGCGATTGCGCCGAAGCCGCGGCCATTGCGCGCGAGCATCTTCACGATATCGGCATTCGCATCGCACGGCTCGAAACATTGCGCTCGGCGCTGACCGATGTCGCGACCTCCTGCGAGGGCGGCCGGGTCGCCGAATGCCGGGTGATCGAGGCGATCGCCGGAACCGAGCTCGCGCTCTAATCCGATCGGTCGCTCCGCGCTGACGCGCCTGGGTTCGAGCAAGGACGTGAGTGATCGCGCGCGGTGTTCGGCTGAATCTCCGCGCGCGATGCTGAGTCTCTTATGGCGCCTTGTCGAGCTTGGTGATCGTTCCAGCCTTGCCATCCCAATCGAGCTCGAACGCGACCTTGTCGCCGACCTTGATGTCCTTGAGCAGGTCCGGTTTCGCCGCAAAGCCCATCGTCATCGGAGGCCATTCGAGTTCGACGATCGCGCTATGATCGAGCGTGACCTGGCCCTTCGCCGTATCGATTGCGGTCACGGTTGCTGTGCCTTTGCCATGCTTGGTTTCAGCCGGCATCGCCATGGTCCCGGCATCATTGGCCGCTGCAGCGGCCTTTTCGTCGGCTTTGGGCGCCTCACTTTGCTTGCCGCAGCCGGCAAGTGCCACGCTGAGCGCAAGACTCAGTGCGATACCAATGGATGCCTTCATGTCTTTTCTCCTTCTGGTTGAACGGGATGTGCCGCGCGCCGCCGCATGAGCAGATAGGCGGCGGGAATGATGAGCATCGACAAAAGCGGCGCGGTCAGCATGCCGCCGATCATCGGCGCCGCGATACGGCTCATCACCTCCGAGCCGGTGCCGGTTCCGACCAGGATCGGGAAAAGGCTGGCGAGGATGACCGCGACGGTCATCGCCTTCGGCCGGACACGCAGCAGCGCGCCTTCGCGAACCGCGGCCAATATGTCGCCGTCGCTGCGATCGGCGAGCGCATGCTTGAGATAGATGAGCATAACGACCCCGAACTCGGCGGCGACGCCCGCGAGCGCTATGAACCCGACCGCGCTTGCGACCGACTGGTTGTAGCCGAGCAGATAGAGCAGCCAGAGCCCCCCGGTGAGCGCGAAGGGCAAGGTCGCCATGATGAGCAACGCCTCATCCCAGCGGCGGAAGGTGAGATAAAGCAGGACGAAGATGATCGCGAGCGTGACCGGTATGACTATCTTCATTCGTTCGGTCGCGCGGATGAGAAACTCGAACTGCCCGGTGTAGGAGATGCTGATGCCCGGAGGCAGATTGACGTCGCGCGCGATCGCCCGCTGGATGTCCTGCACCAGGCCCTGCAAGTCGCGGCCCCGGCTATCGACATAGATAAAAGTCACCGGGCGAGCATTTTCGCTGCGCAGCATTGGCGGGCCATCGCTGACCTTGACGCTGGCGACGGTGCCGAGCGTTATCTGCTGGCGAGAAGGCGTCAAGACCGGAAGGCTGGCCAGTTCGCCGATACTGTCGCGCAGTTCGCGCGGATAGCGCACGCTGATCGGATAGCGGGCGAGCCCCTCGACGGTCTGGCCGATCGTCTCGCCGCCGATCGCGCCGGCGACGATCTCCTGGACGTCGGCGACATTGAGGCCGTAGCGCGCCGCCGCGGCGCGATCGATGTCGACATCGATATAGCGGCCGCCGGTCAGGCGCTCGGCCAGCGCCGACGCGACGCCGGGCACGGTCTTGACGACAGTTTCGATGCGCTTGGCGGTGCGATCAATCTCGGCGAGGTCAGATCCCGCGACCTTGATGCCCACCGGGCTCTTGATCCCGGTCGCGAGCATATCGATGCGGTTGCGGATCGGGGGAATCCAGAAATTGGCGAGCCCCGGAACGCGGACGCGCGCATCGAGTTCCTCGACCAGCTTTTCCTCGGTCATGCCGGGACGCCATTGCTCTTTCGGTTTGAAGCGGATCGTCGTTTCGAACATCTCTAGGGGCGCCGGGTCGGTCGCGGTGTCGGCGCGCCCTGCCTTGCCGAACACGCTCTCGACCTCGGGCACCGTCTTGATTAGCCGATCGGTTTGCTGGAGCAGGCTCGACGCGCGCGCCGCCGAGATGCCGGGAAGCGCCGAGGGCATGTAGAGCAGGTCGCCTTCGCGCATCTGCGGCATGAACTCGCCGCCGATCTGGATCATCGGCCACAGGCTGGTGGCGAAGACGACGCCGGCGATCGCGAGCGCCTTTTTGGGGCGGGCCAGCACCCAGTTGAGTGCCGGCCGATAGGCGTGGGTCAGCCAGCGATTGATCGGATTAGCCTGTTCGGCGGGAATCCGGCCGCGGATCAGCCAGCCCATCAGTACCGGAACCAGCGTGATCGAGAGTATCGCCGCCGCGGCCATCGCATAGGTTTTGGTGAAGGCGAGCGGCGCGAAGAGCCGCCCTTCCTGGCCCTCGAGCGTGAAGATCGGGATGAAAGAGAAGGTGATGATGAGGAGGCTGAGGAAGAGCGCCGGCCCGACTTCGGCGGCGGCGTCGGTGATCACGCGCCAGCGCTCGGCGCCCTTCAATTCCTCGCCGGGATGATCGCGCTCCCAATGTTCGAGATGCTTGTGGGCATTCTCGATCATCACCACCGCGGCATCGACCATCGCGCCGACCGCGATCGCAATCCCGCCAAGCGAGAGGATGTTGGCGTTGAGACCTTGCAGCCGCATGATGATGAAGGCGATGAGGATGCCGAGCGGCAGCGTCAGGATGGCCACCAGCGCCGAGCGCGCGTGCCAGAGGAAGAGCGCGCAGACGAGCCCGACAATGATGAACTCCTCGACGAGCTTCGAGGTCAGATTGTCGACCGCGCGGTCGATCAGTCCCGAGCGGTCATAGGTGGTGACGATCTCGACCCCGGGTGGCAGGCTGCGCTTGAGCTCGGCGAGCTTGGCGCGCACGCCGTCGATGACTTCGCGGGCATTCTTGCCTTCGCGCATCACGATGACGCCGCCCGCGACTTCGCCCTCGCCATTGAGTTCGGCGATGCCGCGCCGCGTGTCGGGGCCGATCTGGACCGTCGCGACGTCGCCAACCGTCACCGGGATCCCGCTGCCGGCCGTGCGGATCGGGACCGCGCGGAAGTCGTCGAGCGATTTGAGATAGCCGCTCGCGCGGACGATATATTCGGCCTCGGCGAGTTCGAGGCTGCCGCCGCCGCTTTCCTGATTGGCGCGCTTGAGCGCGTCCGCCACCTCCGGCGCCGTCACGCCGAAGGCGGCAAGTTTCTGCGGATCGACGATGATCTGATATTGGCGCACCATGCCGCCGATGCTCGCGACCTCGGCGACGCCGGGGACCGACTTGAGTTCGAAGCGCAGGAACCAGTCCTGGAGGCTGCGCAGCTCGGCGAGATCGTGGCGGCCGCTCTTGTCGACGAGCGCATATTCATAGATCCAGCCGACGCCCGTTGCGTCGGGGCCAAGGCTCGCCCGCGCCCCCTCGGGGAGGCGGCTTTGCACCTGACTCAGATATTCGAGCACGCGGCTGCGCGCCCAATAGGGGTCGGTGCCGTCGTCGAACAGCACATAGACGAAGCTGTCGCCGACGAAGCTATAGCCGCGCACGACGCGCGCGCCGGGCACCGAGAGCATCGTCGTCGTGATCGGATAGGTGACCTGGTCCTCGACGATCCGCGGCGCCTGGCCCGCATAAGTCGTGCGGATGATGACCTGCACGTCCGACAGGTCGGGGAGCGCATCGACCGGTGTCGTCCGCACCGCGGCGATGCCGAGCAAGGTGAGGATGAGGGCGGCCGCGACGACGAGGCCGCGCGCCGCAACCGAGGCGCGGATGATCTTTGCAATCATTGCGCGGCATCCAGCGGCCGAACCGCAAGGCCGGTCAGGCTCGCCTCGGAATCGAGCAGGAACTGGCCCGACGCGACGACCTTCTCGCCGGGCGCGAGACCGCGCAATATCTCGGTCTTTCCGCCGCCTTCGCGCCCAGCGAGCACTTCGGCCGGGTGATACCGGCCATCGCCCCGCTCGAGCATCACGATGCTGCGCGTGCCGGTGCGGATCACTGCTTCGCTCGGCACCAGCAGCGCCGGCTTGGCATCGCCGCCGAGCGCGACGCTGGCGAACATGCCGGGGCGCAGGCGTCCGCCGCGGTTGGCGAGTTCGATGCGCACGGTCAGCGTCCTGGTGTCCGCCGCCGCGGCCGGGAGGATCGCGACGACTTTGCCGGCGAATGGCTCGCCCGGAAAGGCGGTGAGCTTCGCGGTCGCGCGCTGGCCGACCTGCACGAGCCCCGCCTGCGCTTCGGGGAGCGCGGCATTGAGCCAGACGGTGCCGAGCCCGGAGATTTCGGCGAGCGTCTGCCCAGCGGCGAGCGTAACGCCCGCCCGCGCATTCAGCGCCTGGACAACCCCTCCGATCGGCGCGCGGACAGTCATCCGGCCGCCGGTGCGCCCCGTCCGATCGACTTCGGTTATCACGCCTTCGGGCATGCCCATCAGCCGCAGCCGCTGCCGCGCCGCCGCGGTGAGGTCGGGGCGTCCGAGCTTCTTGACGCTCAGATATTCGGTCTGCGCACCGCCCCATTCGGGCAATTGCAGGTCGGCGATCGGGGTGCCGGCGCCGATGACGTCGCCGGGCGCGAGGCGATAGACGCGCTCGACGAAGCCGCCCGAGCGCGCCTGGACGATCGCGACATCGCGCTGGTTGAAATCGACACTGCCATTGACGTTGAAGGTCGCGGCGAGGCTGCCCATTTCGGCCGCGACCACGCGGATTCCGAGGCTCTGCCGCGCGGCCGGGTCGACCGTTATGCCGGGGCCGGTGCCAGAACCACCCGCTTCATCGGCATATTTGGGCTCGAGCTGCATATCCATGAAGGGCGACTTGCCGGGCTTGTCGAACTTCTGGTTCGGGAACATCGGGTCGTAATAATAGAGGATTTTGCGGCCGCCGGCCGTGGCTTCGGCCGGCGCCTGACCGTCCCCGCGCTGTCCCAGCCAATATCCCCCGCCGCCCGCGATCAGCACGGCAGCCAAAATCCCGGCGCGCCACCGCGCCGCTGATGTCGCATCGGTCATCGCCCTGTCTCCCCATAGATATAATTGATCCGGATCGCGTCGCGCGCGACGTCGGCTTCGCGCGCGAGCGCATCGACTTCGGCTTCGGCCAGCGCGAGCGTCGAGAGCAGCGCGGTTCCGAGGTCGAGCTTCCCGGCGGCGTAACTGGCGAGGTCAAGTTCGGCGCGCTTCTTTGCAAGCGGGACCAACCGCGACCGTGCATTGCCAAGCTGCTCGTGATGCATGCGATGGTCGGCGAGATCGGCGTCGAGCGCCGCGGCGATGTCGCGCTTCGCCGCTTCGCGGTCGAGGCGCGCGCGCGTCGCTTCGCTGGCGCGCGCCGCGATCTTCGGGTCCTGCCGCTTCTTCGAGAAGAAGGGCAGGTCGATCGTGACGCCAAGCGTGACGAGGTCGCCATAATTGGGTTCGCGCCGCCCATAGGCCGCATTGACGCTCCAGTCGGGACGCTTGTCGGCGCGCGCGAGGCCCGTTTCGGCGTCAGCCGCAAGCGCGCGCGCATCGAGCGCGCGCAGCCGCGGCAAGGCGTCGATGCCGGCGCGCAGCGCGATTTCGTTTACCATCGGCGGCGGCGGGTCGCCCGCCGTGTCGGCGGCCGGATCGCCCGTGAATCGCGCAAGCTGCGCCCTTGCCCGGGTGATTTCGGCGGCGAGCGCGCTGCGGCGATCGCTGACCGCCGCGCGAAGCTGTTCGGGTTCGAGCGCCTGCGCCGGGCGTGCCGCACCACTCGCGAGCCGCGCGGTCACGGTCGCTTGCAGATCCCCAAGACCGGCGTCTAGCATCTCGAGTTCCTTCAGCCGCTTCTTGGCATAGAAGAGATCGACCCACGCGAGCGCCGTCGCGAGCCGGACGTCCTGCGCGGTAACTGCCTCGTCGGCGCGGGCGATTCCGATGTCGGCCTGCGCGCGCGTCGCGCGCGCGCGTCGCTTGGCGGGGTTCGGGAAATCCTGACTGATGCCGATGACCTGCATCGTGAAGTCGTCGCGGTTGAGCCGGCCCGCGTCGGGACCGGTGACAGGGAAATCCTGCAGGACGATATTGAGTTTCGGGTCTGGCAGCCGGTCGGCGGCGATCGCCGCCGATTGGGCGGCATCGAGCCCGGCTTCTCGGGCTTGTAATTCGGGCGCTCGCGTTTCCGCCAGTCGAAGCGCATCATCGAGCGACATGGGTTCGGTGTGCAGGGCCGTGGGCAGCGCAAGCACGGCTGCCGCAAAGAAAAGGCGCATGATTTCCCCCTTTTTGAATCGGGCGAGGCCATCCCCGGCGCATAGGCGCCGGGGATGGAGATATTACGCCGCGGGGTGCGCCATGTGGCTGCCGGTCATTTTTTTCATGCAATCGGCCGGATCGGCCTTCATCATGTCGCAGTCGCAGTTGGCCATCTGGGCGGACTTGTCCTTCACCCAGACGCGGACCCGCGAGCTGGTATTGGACTTGTTCGGTCCCGGCACCTGGCGGGTCTGCCATTCATAATGGCCGCCCGGTGCTTCCTGTGCGAAAACGGGAGCGGCAAGCGTTGCTGCCGCGAGCGCGGCAACGGCAAAAATCGGTTTCATGTCGAATTCCTCGGTTGAAAAGCTTGGGAACACGCCGAAACAGTCGGCGCGCATCGTGCAGTTCAGCCGAGGACTAGGGGTGGGTCAGGTTCGGGACCGAATGTTCTGCCAGCGAGCCGCCGGACAGGAAGCGGATCTAGCAAGCCCGGGACATGCGCTTTCGCCTCGATCGGCGTGGCCGGCGATACGACGGCGGGCGGAAGCGCGCAGCCCATCTTCGCGATGCAGTCGAGCGTGAGGCCTTGGCAGGGCTCTTTGTTCTGTGACTTTTCGATGCCCATCATTTCCGCGCATTCGTCACTCATGGCTGAGGCCGCAATCGCGGTGTCCGCGATAGGCATTGCCGGCGCCGACGCGAACGCAGCTTCCTGGGCCAGAAGGCCCAGCACAGCTCCGAAGAGCAGCAGCAGAGAAAGCCAGCGTTTCACGGTCGAAGCATGTTCCTTGTCAGTCTTGGCGTCAAACTGAAATTGCGGCGCCTGGACCGCCGAGCTGTTCGCGGGTAGCCCCGCCGCGGTTACACCCGGGCCAGATAATCCCTGTCCCGCCTGCCACCATCAGGACTTCGGTTTGCGCGAAGAACTGTGCAGGTTGATGATCCGCCATTTGCCGTCTGTCCATTTGAGTACGCTCGTCGCAACGCCATCGCGTTCGACCGTTTCGCCACTCGCGAGTATGATCGTGTAGGAATAGGTCTCGGTCGCGATCGCAACCTCGCCTTCGCCCCGCACCGAAACCTTATAGCCCTTGAAGGCGAAGGACTTGAACGCCTTGAGCTCGGGCGCGAGGTGGTGGTCGCGATAATGGACGAAATTTCCTTCGACACCGCCCGACTCGAAGATCTGGGCGTCGGGCGCGAACAAGGCTTCGACGCCCGACAGGTCGCGGCTCTCGATCGCCTGCTTATATTGCGCCAGCGTCGCCGTCGCCGCCTGATAATCAGGGGTTGGCACCGCGTGGGCGGGAACCGCGATGACCAGCGCCAGCCCGAACATCGCCTGTTTGATACCTCTCATCCCTATTCTCCCTTTCTGTACGCTGGCGGCATCCGTCCGCCGTGATGCTTCGATCAGATTTTCACGAACCGGAGCCGCAGCGAATTGGCGATGACGCTCACCGACGAGAGCGCCATCGCGGCGGCGGCGATGATCGGCGACAAGAGCAGCCCGAAGACCGGATAGAGCACACCCGCTGCGACCGGAATCCCGGCGACATTATAGGCGAAAGCAAAGAAGAGATTCTGACGGATGTTCGCCATCGTCGCATGGCTG
The DNA here is from genome assembly GCF_001314325.1 of Sphingopyxis macrogoltabida. Lineage (NCBI taxonomy): Bacteria > Pseudomonadati > Pseudomonadota > Alphaproteobacteria > Sphingomonadales > Sphingopyxidaceae > Sphingopyxis > Sphingopyxis macrogoltabida. The sequence goes on along the minus strand of NZ_CP009429.1, from coordinate 4,424,041 downwards.
AGATGCCGCGCGCGCACGATGCCCAGCAGATCACCGCGCAGCAGCGTCACACCCGCGCTTTCGATGGCGACGTCGGTTCCCGAGCCCATCGCGATGCCGACGTCGGCGGCGGCGAGCGCGGGGGCGTCGTTGACCCCGTCGCCGGCCATCGCGACGATCCGGCCCTCTTCGCGCAGCCGCTGGACGACCGCGCTCTTCTGGTCGGGGAGGACATCGGCCTCAACGTCGTCGATGCCGAGGCGCCGCGCGATGGCTTCCGCGGTGACGCGATTGTCGCCGGTGAGCATGATGACCTTGATTCCGGCTTCGCGCAGCGCCGCGAGTGCCGCGCCCGTCGTCTCCTTGACTGGATCGGCGATGGCGATGACGCCGGCCGCCTTGCCGTTGACCGCGATGTAGATCGCCGTTGCGCCGTCTCCGCGAAGCCGGTCCGCCGCCTCGGTGAGCGTGCCCAGATCGACGTCATATTCTTCGAGAAAGTTCGCATTGCCGAGGACGATCGCCTTTTTATCGACGACCCCGACGATGCCCTTGCCGACCGGCTGGTCGACGCCCGATGGCTCGACGAGCGCGAGGCCGCGGTCTTCGGCCGCCTTGACGATCGCGGCGGCCAATGGATGTTCGCTGCTGCGCTCAAGGCTCGCGGCAATCCGGAGCAGATCCTGCTCTTCGAAGCCGTCGGCGACTTCGATGGCGACGACCGAGGGCCGGCCTTCGGTCAGCGTCCCGGTCTTGTCGACGACGAGCGTGTCAACCTTTTCCATCCGTTCAAGCGCCTCGGCATTCTTGATCAGCACGCCGGCTTCGGCGCCGCGCCCCACGCCGACCATGATCGACATCGGCGTCGCAAGGCCGAGCGCGCACGGGCAGGCGATGATGAGCACCGAGACGGCGGCGATGAGGCCATAGGCCATGGCGGGCGAGGGGCCGAGAAGCGACCAGACGATGAAAGCGACAATAGCAACCACTATGACGCCGGGCACGAACCAGCCCGAAACGGTATCAGCGAGACGCTGGATCGGCGCGCGGCTGCGCTGCGCATCGGCGACCATCTGTACGATCCGCGCGAGCATCGTGTCGCGCCCGACCTTCTCGCTGCGCATGAGCAGGCCGCCCGTCTGGTTGATCGTTCCGCCGATCAGCGCCGCGCCGGCCTCCTTGGTGACTGGCATCGATTCGCCCGTAACCATCGATTCGTCGACCGTGCCGCGGCCTTCTACGACGATGCCATCGACCGGGACTTTTTCGCCCGGACGGATGCGCAGCATGTCGCCGACCGCGACTTCCTCGAGCGCTACCTCCTCGTCGCTTCCATCGCTGCGGACGCGGCGGGCAAGCTTGGGCGTGAGGTCCAGAAGCGCACGGATCGCGCCGCTCGTCGTCTCGCGCGCCCTGAGTTCGAGCACCTGCCCGAGCAGCACCAGCACCGTGATGACCGCGGCGGCCTCGAAATAGACCGCGACGGAGCCGTCGGCGGCGCGGAAGGCGGCCGGAAAGATTTGCGGGGCGATCGCCGCGATCATGCTGTAGCCCCACGCGACCCCCGTCCCCATCGCAATGAGAGTGAACATGTTGAGGCTCTTGTTGCGGACCGAGAGCCAGGCGCGCTCGAAGAAGGGCCAGCCCGCCCATAGAACGACGGGGGTCGCGAGCAGCATCTGGATCCAGTTGCTCGTCTGGCGACCGACATATTGGTGGAGACCCGTCAGATGGCCGCCCATTTCGAGCGCGACCACGGGAAGGGCGAGAAGGAGTCCGATCCAGAAGCGCCGCCGCATGTCGCGATATTCTTCGCTTGGGCCGTCCGATGCGGCTGGCATGATGGGCTCGAGTGCCATGCCGCAGATCGGGCAGCTTCCAGGGCCGGGGCGCTGGATTTCGGGATGCATCGGGCAGGTCCAGATGGCGCCTTCGGGTGCATCGGCTGCGGCGGGCTCGCGTTTTGCGGCATAAAGATCGGGATCGGCCTCGAATTTGGCGAGGCAGTCCGCGCTGCAGAAATAGTGATGCTTGCCGCTATGCGTCGCGGTGTGAGGTGTGGTGGCCGGATCGACCATCATGCCGCAAACGGGATCGGTCGTGCTCCCGCTGCCTTTTTCTGCGCCCTGATGATCGTGCATCGCCGCCGCTCCCGTATGTGTCGGATGCCCGCCTCGCCGCGGGGCGGTCCAAACGCTACCGGTCGAGTTCGCCGCTGGCGTCGTTCCCGGCGGTTCCAGAATGGAGCCGCTTCTATCGATACGCAAGAAGAGCGGTTATCCCTTGGATTTTCTTTGCCCCGTACCGTCAGGTCCCAGGCTTTCGGGCCTCGATGATCGCGATCGCACCGGTTGGCGTGCGGAACGTCTCAAGTTCGCGAACATCGCAGAAGCCTGCCTCTCTCATCAGCACCGGGAGCAATCCATCGGCGTTGGGTTGGGTGTCCTGGACGCCGTCGAGCTGCTGGATCGTCAGGCGGAACAGCAACCGCATGAGGCGGCCGCGCTGTTCCCCATAGTCGGCGACATAGAGTTTGCCGCCCGGCGCGAGCACCTGCCGGGCCTCGCGTAGCAGACGTGCCTTTTCCTTAAGCCCGACCTGATGAAGGACGAGGCAGATCGCAATCTTGGAAGGCGAGGGCCAGTCATCGATCGCCGAAGCCGCGAAAAAGCCAACTCGAAACTCCGGCGGTGGAACAATCTGCGCGGTCTTCGTTCGGGCAATTCGCGTCGCGGCCTCGTCGGGGTCGAAACCAAGATAGCGGACGTCCCGGCTATGGCGAGCGATCGCCAGCGCGAGATTTCCCGTACCCGAGCCGATATCGAGAATGACGTCACCCTCGCCGAGCGCCATATAGCGAACGAGACGGTCGCGCCACACGCGCTCACGCGTCGTCACCGCGACGCCGAAATCATAAAGGGGCGTCAGGATGTGATAGCCTGCCGCTGGCGTATAGGATCTGGCTACGGGTGTCGGGTCGGGCATGACCGTCTCCTTTCGACGCTTTGGCTTGCCGCCGGATTGCGGCCGCAATCGCCGGTCTCGACGAGACGCTTAAGGGCAAACAGGCGCGGCGGTCTTGAATGTTTCGCCGGGGCGACGCGGTGCGAGGCGCATCCGGCTCAGGGCACGATTTCGAACGCGAAGGCGCTGAGGCCAGCCGAAGGCGTCACTCCGAGCCATTGGGCGCAGCGGCGCGTGAAGTGCGACTGATCGGCAAAGCCTCCTGCCGCCGCGGCGTCGGCGAGACCTCCGCCGCCGACCAGCGCCCGCACTGCGCGTTGAAGCTGGAGCCATTGCAGCAATTTGGCCGGAGGCACGCCGAAGTCGCGGCTGACGATTTCGCGCAGGCGCGAGGGTGAGAGGCAGGCAACGTCGGCCAAGGCGCGGGCACTCGACAAATCATCAGGGGCCGCGAGCGCCTCGGACAGGCGTGCATCCACCGGACGCGCCTGCGACCGGTCGAGATAGTCGGACGCCCAGCGCTTCGCGTCCGCGCCGCTTGCGATCCCATCGAGGCCGGCCAACTCCGCCGGCGTCAACAGGACAGGCACCGATCCAACGGACAGGCGCGCATCGGCACGAAAAAGCGGATCGAGATAGAATGACCGCACGAGGGCGCCCGGCGGCCCCAAGCGGTGCCGGACATGCGACGCTATGGCGACGCCTTGCCCGGCAGGGACTATCATGTCGACGTCGCCGGAAATTTTGAGGTCGCGTTCGACGGCGAGGCTGATCTGATGCGCCACATGGCTATGGGGACGGCTGATCCCGATGCGCGCATCGATCAATGCCCAGCCGGTCCCGAGCATGATCGAACCCGACCAGGAGGCGGTGTTGGGCGTCAAACCGGATCGGCGACGACGAACGGCTCGAGCGTCCCGAACCAGGCAACCAGCGCGAGTATGGCGAGCGCGGCCGATGCTTCGATGATCAGGCTCCTGCGCATAGCCGCGAGCGCTGCATCTGGATCGGAATCGACGCTTTCTGCATCGTCGCCTGCGGCGGCCGCCGCGAGCGCAGGCGTCAGTCGCCAACGATTGGCGGCCGCGAGCGCAAGCATCAGTCCAAACAGCGCGAGCTTGGCAAGGAGCAATTGTCCATAAGGTGACCCGAGAGACCGGCCGAGATTCTCGGCGCCGACGATCATCTGGCTATTGATGAGACCGGTGGCGGCAATAACGAGGACGCAGATCGTGCCGACGCGCGAAAATTGATCGAGGCTTCGCGCCCCAATTTGGAGTCCGCCCGGCCATTCGCGGACGCGACGTGGTGAGATCAGGATCAGGAAGGCGCCGATCGCGCCGATCCAGACCGCGGCTGCGATTAGGTGCAAGATGTCGCTGATCCGGTGCACGGTGCCTGCGGCGCCTTCGGTCGCGCCGGCGTGGCCGGACCAGACCAGACTCGCGACGGCCACCGAGCCTGCGGCCGCGAGCACGGCGGCCGAAGTTGTCGGCCAGCGGACCATCCAGATCGCGACTGCCAGCGCGAGCAGCAGCGCTGCGCTCCGGTAGACCCAAGCTGTGCCGACGTCGGTCTCGCGCACAAGGTCCCAGAAAGGCTGGAGTTCCAGGGAGAGGAGCCCCACACCCTGCATCGAAGCCGCGAGCACGCCCATCCCCAAGATGGAGAGTAGCAGTCCGGCGGCGCAGAGCCATCGCTCTGCGCGCCAGATCGAGGCCATCATCGACTGCGGCGCAAGGCGTTCGCTTCGTGTCAGCGCATAGAGCGGGAACGCAGCAAGGCCAGCGATGAGCATCAGGTCCGCATAAAGTGCGAACCTGATGCCGATCAGGACGGGGTCCCCCACCGCTTTACTTAACGGTGAAGCTGAATTCGCTACCCATGCGATGGGTATCGGCGCCGGCCGCCGACCATTTGACCTTGTAGGTTCCGGGCGTCAGCGGCCGCTTGAGCATCAGCATCGCCGACTTGCCCTCTTTGCCCATCATCGACGAGTAGGGCACCTTCATCGGTGCATGATTGGCCATGTCGGGCATGCCGGTCATGACCAGCTCGGTCTTGAGGGTCGAGGCGACGATCTTTTCGTTGAACTGCAGATTGACCGACGTGACCTTCGAAACGGTCGAATTGGCGGCCGGCGTCGAGCTGACGAGCTTGGTGTGAGCGCTCGCTGCGACCGGCGTGATAAGCAGTGCGAAAGCCGCCGCTGCAGAGGGGAGAAGAGACTTGAACATGAACACCTCCAAATGCGTGTCTGTCCTGCTAATACGCAGGATATCGGCATGGCCCTCAAATATTCCGGTATAATATTCCGGTATGAGGGGTGAAGCGCTTCGGCGCGTATGTACAATGATGGAAAGGTTTGAAGAGACGATCGATGGATGAGGAGCTTCGCATTTTGAACAGGATCGATCTGCCCGCAGCGCTCGACGCGCTCGACGATCGCATCATGGGTGCATTGGCGATCCGCCGGCGCGAAGCGGTAGCGACGCGCCGCCTGATGGCGCTCGCGGCCTTTGTCTCGCTTGGCGGCGGTTTTTTTGCGGGGAGCGCGATTTCCCAGCCGGCGGTCGCGGCAAGTCCCCTTACCCCGTTCGGTCCGCCTAGCGCATTGGCGCCTTCCACCTTGCTGGGCGTGCAGTAACGATGCCGTCGCGCCGTCTTCTTCTCGTGGGGCTCATTGCTTTCGCCGCGGCGATTGCCGGCGTGTTCGTCGGCCGTCTGGTGGCTGATGCGCCCAGAGCCAGCGAAACCGAACTTCATGCGCTTCTTCACGGTCAACTTGACCTGACCCCGGAGCAGGAAACGAAACTCGAGCGGATCGAAGCCGACTTCGCCGGTCGCCGCCAGGCGCTTGAACTCGAGATGCGCGCCGCCAACGTTCGGCTCGCGCAGGCGATCGAAGCCGAGCATGGCTATGGACCGCGCGTCACCGAGGCGATCGACGAGACGCATGAGGTGATGGGGACATTGCAGAAGGAAACGCTCCAGCATCTCTTCGCGATGCGCGGGGTTCTCAACCCCGATCAAGCGGAGATGTTCGACAAGAGCGTGGTCAAGGCGCTGACCGCCGATGCGCGGTGAGCGCCGACCTATCGCAATGTAGCGACCAGGATCTGGCGGGGTTTGCGCGCGCGCACCGCGAGGACGCCTATCGCGAGTTGCTGCGCCGTTATAAAACGGGTGTCTACCGGCTCATCGTAAAGCAGATCGGCGATGCCGACGAGGCGATGGATTTGACGCAGGAGACGTTCGTCTCCGGTTTTTCGGCGCTCGATCGCTATGATGGCGATCGTCCCTTCCGCACATGGATCGCCCGTATCGCGCTCAACAAATGTCGCGACTGGGCACGACGGCGAAAGGTGCGGGCCTTTTTCTCCCGCGCGCTCCCGCTCGAAAATGCGCATCACGTAGCAAGCGATGGTCCTGCGCCCGATTCCGCGGCGACCGACAGGCGAGAGCTCGCCAAGGTTCGCGGGGCGATCGATCAACTGCCGCAGAATTTGCGCGAAGTCTTGCTCCTGCGCGGTGTCGACGAGGTCAGTCAGGCCGAAACCGCGGTCATTTTGCGCGTCAGCGAGAAGACGGTCGAAACTCGCCTCTACCGAGCGCGGACCAGGCTCCGGGAATTACTCGCGGGAACATCCGCGAGTACGGAGGGTTGACGGTTCGACCGCTCGTTCAGGCGGCATCTCCTCATCGTCCGGCATTTTTGTTGAGGGGCAGCCGTGCCGCCTGCGTATAGCTTTAGGAACAGTCAGTAACGGTCGGAAAGAATATGCAGATGGAAAGGCGTCGGTTCGTCAGTGGAGCTTTGGGCGGAGGGGCGGCTGCGGCGATGGCCGCATGGTTCCCGGCCTGGGCCCAGCCGGTGTCGTCCGGCATTACCGCGCCCCTCCCGACTGTATCCGGTAACGACATCACGCTGCGCATCGCGCGCCAGACGATGCGCATTGATGGCAAGGTCAGCCGCGCAATCGGGATCAACGGCACCGTGCCCGCGCCGCTCGTCCGGCTGAAGGAAGGCCAGACAGCGCGCCTGACCGTCGTCAACGATCTCGACGAGGAAAGCTCGATCCACTGGCACGGCCTGATCCTGCCGTTCCAGATGGACGGCGTGCCCGGCGTCAGCTTCCCGGGCATCAAGCCGCGCTCGACCTTTGTCTATGAATTCCCGGTCGTTCAGTCGGGGACCTATTGGTATCACAGCCATTCGGGATTGCAGGAGCAACTCGGCCACTATGGCCCGATCGTCATCGATCCCGCGGGCGCCGACCCGATCGGCTATGATCGCGAGCATGTCGTTGTACTCTCCGACCACAGCCAGATTTCGCCCGAGGCGATCTTCCGCAAGCTCAAAGTCAATCCCGGCCATTTCAACATGCAGCGCCAGACGCTGAGCGGTCTCCTTGCTGGCAAGGACCAGTCGCTGAAGGAACGGATCGAGTGGGGTGCCATGCGGATGGACCCGACCGACGTCGCTGACGTCAATGGTTCGACCTACACTTTCCTCGTCAACGGCCACGGCCCGCGCGACAACTGGACCGCGCTCTTCAGCCCGGGCGAGCGGGTGCGCCTGCGTATCGTCAATGCGTCGGCGATGACGATCTTCAACGTCCGCATCCCGGGCCTCAGGATGACCGTCGTCCAGGCTGACGGGCTCAATGTCGTGCCGACCGAGATCGACGAGTTCCAGATCGCGGTTGCCGAGACCTACGACGTCATCGTGACCCCGGTCGAGGACCGTGCTTATACGCTCGTTGCCGAGGCCAATGACCGCTCGGGCATGGGACGCGCGACGCTCGCGCCGCGCGCCGGCATGGTCGCCGAGGTGCCGCCGCTCCGCGAGCGGCCACTCGCGACGATGAAGGACATGGGCATGGGCGACATGTCGGGCGGCTCGATGGCGGGTATGGACCATTCGGGTGGCGATATGGGCGCCATGCCCATGCCGGCGAGCGATCCTTCCTGTCCCCCTGAACATGCCAAGATGGGCCATTGCACGCCAGCGGGAGAAAGCGGCGCGATGGCGGGCATGGATCATGGATCGGGCGGAGGCATGCAGCACAGCATGCGCGACTTCAGTGTCGCGCCGCAGGTCAAGCGCGACCCGAGCGTCCAGACGATCTCGCCGATGCCGATGGATCGCATGGGCGAGCCAGGGCAGGGACTTGAAGACGTCGGGCACAAGGTGCTGACGTACCACGATCTGGTGGCGCTCGAGCGCAACCCTGACGTGCGCGCTGCCTCGCGCTCTCTCGACATCCATCTGACAGGCAACATGGAACGCTTCATGTGGTCGTTCGACGGCGTGAAGATGTCCGACCATCACGAACCCATCCCCTTCATCGAGGGCGAGCGGGTGCGTGTGAACCTCATCAACGATTCGATGATGAGCCACCCGATCCACCTCCACGGCCATTTTTTCGAGCTGGTTACGGGCAAGGGCGATCGCTCGCCGCGCAAGCATACGGTGCTCGTCCAGCCGGGCGGGGTCGCGAGCTTCGATTTCACCGCCGACGCGCTCGGCGACTGGGCGTTCCATTGCCACCTTCTCTATCACATGCACGCGGGGATGATGCGCGTCGTCAGCGTCCGTCCGAAGGGAGACGGCGAATGAGCCGGATCGCGCTTCTCCTCGCGGGTATCGCCCCGCTGACCTTTGCTGTGCCCGCCGCGGCGCAGTCGATGGATCATTCGATGCATGGTGCGGTGCCCGCGCCGACACCCGCTCCCTCGCCAACGCCAACGCCAACGCCAGCGCCCGCGCCGGTAGCGCAGCCCGCGCCCGAAGCGCCGGCCGAAGGGTCGATGGAGCAGATGAACCATGGAAGCATGCAGGGCATGGACATGGAGCCCGAAGCTTCAAGCTGCCTACCCGAACATGCCGCGATGGGTCATTGTACGCCGGAGGCGAAGGCTTCTGACAAGAGCGCTTCTGACATGGGTGCGATGGATCATGGCGCACCGCCGCCGTCCGATCCCGATTGTCCGCCGGAACATGCCAAAATGGGCCATTGCACCCCGAAGGGCGGGTCTCCGGATCCCATGGCCGGAATGGAAGCTATGGCGACGACGAGCGGCGCCAGCGGCACCGACTTGCCGCCAGGCGATGCCGCCGCACCCGCGCCTCCTGGCGACTGGTATGCCGATCGCATCTACCCCAAAGCCGAAATGGAGCATTCGCGCCACGATATGATGAAAGAGAATGGCGCGCAGACCATCGCTTTCATCAGCTTCAATCTTGCCGAATATCAGGCGCGCAAGGGCCGCGACGGGTTCCGCTGGGACGGTGAGGCTTGGTACGGCGGCGACATCAACCGGCTGACGATCAAGAGCGAAGGCGAGGGCGTGTTCGGTGAAGGCATCGAAGGCGCGGAGGTACAGGCGCTCTACAGCCGGGCGATCGGACCCTATTTCAACGCGCAGGCGGGTATCAGGCAGGACCTCGGACCCGGTCCCGATCGCACTTATGCGACGATCGGTTTCGAGGGGCTCGCGCCCTATTGGTTCGAAGTCGAAGGCGCGCTGTTTCTTTCGAACAAGGGTGACTTGCTCGCCCGGCTCGAAGGTTATTACGACCAGCGCATCACGCAGAAGCTGATCCTCCAGCCGATGGCGGAGGTCAATTTCGCGCTGCAGGACGTGCCCGAGACCGGCGTCGGTTCGGGGCTTTCGGATCTCGAGCTCGGGCTTCGCCTGCGTTACGAGGTCGTGAAGGAATTCGCGCCTTATGTGGGCGTCGAATGGGCACGCAAGGTCGGCGATACCGCGCGTTTCGCCCGCGCGGCGGGCGAGGATGCGAGCGGAGTTAATTTCGTGATGGGGGTGCGGGCCTGGTTCTAGGGCGTAGACTCATTAGCGGCGATCCATAGGCGTGTGCAGAAGAGCTTGATGGCAGCGAGGAAGTTATCGCTTCGTTTGTCGTATCTGGTGGCCAAGCCTCTGGCGTTTTTGAGTTTCCCGAAGAAACGCTCGACCAGATTACGGTAGCGATACAGGAAGCTGCTGAACGCGAAGCCTTTGCGACGATTGCGCTTGGCTGGGATGTTGGCGAAGCCACCCTGCGCGGTGATCTGACTGCGAATGGCATCGCTGTCATAAGCCTTATCGGCGAGAAAGGTGGTGGCGTTCGGCACGGCGGCCAGCAGCCTCTCGGCCTCACGGCAATCGCTCGCCTGGCCTTCGGACAGATGCAGTTGGATCGGCAGGCCGCGACCATCAACCAGGGCATGGATCTTGGTTGTCAAACCGCCCCGGGAACGTCCCATGCAGCGATTTGGGTCCCCCTTTTTAGGGTCGCACCGTGCTGGTGGACCCGGATGGAAGAACTGTCGATCATGACCAACTCGCCGTCGAAGGCTTGGCTCACCGCTTCGAGAAGGCGGTCCCACACACCGGCTTTGCGCCAGCGCACGAAACGGTTGTAGCAGGTGGTATGTGGGCCATAGCGCTCGGGAATATCAGCCCAAGGACTGCCCGTGCGAAAGCGCCACAATATCCCGTCGATGACCCGCCGGTCATCCACACGCGGAACCCCGCGAGGCTTGTTCGGCAACAACGGCTCGATCACCAGCCACTCATCATCGGTCAGTTCAAATCTACGACGCGTCATCCAAAGCTCCTTCCCGAAGCCTTGAATCAACCGCGCCCGCGCCGCGCAAGTCAGTTTATGAGTTTACGGCCTAGAAGTTTCGCGGGGTGGCGACACGTCGAGGAGAAATGCCGTGAAACCAGCCTATCGCAGCCTCGGGCTGCAGACAATCGTCAGCGGCGTCATCATGTATCTGGTGATGTTCGTCATGATCGACCGCCTCTCGAGCTTCTACAATAATCTCAACATGCTCTACATGACGCTGATGATGGTTTCGCCGATGGTCGTGCTGATGATCGTCGCGATGCCGGGCATGTTCCCGTCGAAACGCCTTAACACGCTCCTGCTGCTGGGATCGGTAGTCGCCTTCTTCGGGAGCTTCGCGCTCATCCGGACGCAGACGACGATCGGCGACACGGCCTTCTTGCGTTCGATGATCCCGCATCATTCGGGCGCGATCCTCATGTGCGAACAGGCGTCCCTCAAGGATGCCGAAATACGCCAGCTTTGCCGTGGCATCATCGCGGGACAGGCGGCCGAAATCGAACAGATGAAAACCATTCTTGCCAGGAAATGACATGAAAAGTCCGATGACGCGCCGTCACCTTCTCGGTCTGATTGCCGTCGGCTCGGGGATGGGGCTTGCGGCATGCAATTCTTCCTCGGGACCGGCGGCAACCAGCGACAAAGACGGCGGGGCTCGCGAGCCCCGCGCCGATGCCGCGAACATCCGGCAGATGCTCGTCTATCGCGATCCCGAATGCGGATGCTGTGAAGCCTGGGCGGATATTGCGCGCGCGGCGGGCTATACGGTGACCGTTGAGAACCGTTCCGACATGCCTGCCGTAAAGGCGCAATATGGTGTGCCCGACGAGCTTGCTTCGTGTCACACCGCGATCGTCGGTGGCTATGCCATCGAAGGTCATGTGCCGATGCCACATGTCGCGAAGCTGCTTCGCGACAAGCCGCGCGACATTCGCGGGATCGCCGTCCCTGGCATGCCGCGCGGATCTCCGGGCATGGAAATGCCGGATGGAAGCACCGACGCCTTCGAAGTGATGGCGTTCGCCGGCGACGGCAAGGTTGCGCAATTTCGCGCATGAGCTGTCGGAACGACAAGTGGAGATTGATATGACGAGATATATTCCCCTCGCGAGCGCCGCAGCGCTGATGGTCGCACTGGCGGGATGCGGCGCCGAGCCTACGCAGAAGAGCGACACGGCGCCGGAACAAAGCGAAGTCCCTGCCGGTGAGGCCCCGGCAATGGTCGAGACCACGCCGGCTGCCGACAAGACGCCAACAGCCCCTGAAGCGGCACCGACAGAAGCAGCAAGGCCGGCGGAGAATTCCAAACCTGCCGCAAAACCTGCTGTTCCGCCGCGAGCGAAGGCCGCGCAGGAAGCGCCGAAGCCCGTAGAACCCGAACCCGATCCGCACGCCGGGCACGATATGGATAAAAAGTAAGAGATCATTTGCCGATGAGGCTTGTCGGCCGGCCGCCCAAGGACAGCCGGCATGAAGCGCCCGCCGGGACTGGAAATCACCGGCGGGACCGGTCGCCTGTTCGTCGCCATGGCGGGCGGCACCCGAAGATCATGCTGTTTGCGCCGGAACCCGTCCGGAAGAATGGAACGGCGAGGCCGCGGATTGGGCGCGGCGCGACGCCGTCCGGCACGGAGCGAGGGATATAACCATACGGAATAACCATCTCGTTTGTAGCGATGAGTCGTGATTATTTCTGGTCATGCCACGGTCGCAAAGATAGCTCGGTGGCGAAGCCGAGAGCTTTCGTAAATGGGAGGGGACCATGAGAAAATTGCTTCGCACCAGTGGCTCGATTATTGCCGTTCTGGTCGCCACGTCGGCCGTCGCCGCTTTCGCACAAGATACCGCCGAAGAGGCGCCGAAGCCGGGAATGACGCAGAGCGAAATCATCGTGACGGGCACGCGGCGAAACGATCTCAAGGCGGCCGATTCCGCTCAGCCGATCGACATCATCACCGGCGCCGAGCTGCTCGAAAAGGGCACGGCCGACATGAACGACCTCCTCCGCACCGAGGTCCCGTCGCTCAACGTCCAGCGCCTCGTCAGCAACGACGGCGCCGTCTTCACCCGACCTTTCTCGCTGCGCGGCCTGCCGCCGGACCAGACGCTGGTGCTCGTGAACGGCAAGCGGCGCCATCGCGGCGCGACGGTCCAGTTCACCAATGTTCCCTATATCCGGGGATCGCAGGGACCCGATCTTTCGGCGATCCCGTCGATCGCGATCGGCCAGCTAGAGGTTCTGCGCGACGGCGCGTCGGCGCTCTATGGATCGGATGCGATCGCCGGCGTCCTTAATTTCGGTCTGCGCCGCGACCGCGAGGGCGGGTTGCTGATCGCTCGCTACGGCCAATTCTACAAGGGCGATGGTGAGGATTTTCTCGTCCAGGGCAATGTCGGGCTTCCCTTCACCGACGCCGGTTTCGTCAACATCAGCGGCGAATATGTGAACGCCAGCACGACGTCGCGCGGCATCCAGCGTCCCGACGCACAGGCGCTCATCGATGCCGGCGTTCAGGATGTTCCGGTCCCGGCGCAGCGCTGGGGAAATCCCGAATCCGAGGCGGCGCGCATTTTCGTCAATGCGGGCATCGATCTGTCGGAGGAGATGGAATTCTACACCTTCGGCAACTACAGCTGGAGCCGCGGCACGACGGCCTTCTTCTACCGCAATCCCAATGCCAGCTTCATTTCCACCTCGATTCCGCTCACCAATACGCCCGGAGGACAGCGGTTCAGCTTCCGCCAGCTCTTTCCCGGCGGCTTTACCCCGGATTTCGGCGCGACGGTGACCGACGCCGCGCTTGCGGCCGGCCTCAAGGGCGAATTCTCCTCGGGCCTGACCTATGACGTCAGCGCTTCCTATGGTCAGAACCATGCTTCCTACCGGATCGACAATACGGTCAATCCGTCGCTTGGCCTCGCGTCGCCAACGTCCTTCAAGCCGGGACAGCTCGAGCAGCGCGAACTCGCTTTCAATCTCGATCTCACTTACCCCATTGCGATCGGCACCTCCGATCCGCTGACGCTTGCCGGCGGTCTCGAGTATCGGCGCGAGACATATGAGATCACAGCCGGCGACATCGCGTCATGGCAGGTTGGGCCTTTCGCGTCGGTTATCGATCCCGATACCGGGAACCGCGTCGGACTGCCGGTCGGCTCGAACGGCTTCCCGGGCTTCAGTCCCATCCAGGCGGGTGAGTTCGCGCGCAGCAACTGGGCCGCCTATACGTCGCTTGAAGGCAATCTCACCGACTCGCTCCAGTTCGGCCTTGCCGGCCGCTACGAGAATTATTCGGACTTCGGCTCGAAATTCACCTGGAAGGTCAATGGGCGATATGATTTCTCGGACGTCTTCGCGGTGCGCGCATCGGTCAACACCGGCTTTCGTGCGCCGACGCCTGGCCAGTCGAACGCCTCGCAGGTCCAGACCAACATCGACTCGATAACCGGGGCGCCGCTGACCGCGGGCATTATTGCGCCCAACAATCCGGTGGCGCAATTCTTTGGCGCGACGCCGCTTCGGCCCGAGAATTCGTTCAACTTCGCGGGCGGCCTCGTCGTGAAGCCCTCCAATCGCATCACCTTCACGCTCGACTATTTCAACATCAAGGTCGAAGACCGGATCGCCGTATCGGGCAATTTCAATCTCACCCCGGCGCAGCGCGCGCAGCTCGCGGCGCTCGGTATTCCCGGCGGGGACTCCTTCCAGCAGGTGAGCTTCTTCACCAACTCCTTCGACAGCCGTACCCAGGGCGTCGATGCGGTGCTCACCGTGGGCTTCGACCTCGGCGGCGGCAAGGCCACGCTCGGTCTCAACGGCAATTATACCAAAACCGATGTCATCAAGGCCTCGCCGGTGATCACTGCGGACCGCGAGCGTCTGCTCGAGCTTGAGGGCTTCGTTCCGAAGTGGAAGGGCAATGCGTCCTTCACCTACGCGGGTGAGCGCTTCGGCTTCGTCGCACGTGCAAATTATTACGACAAATGGACCGACTATGGCGCGGCGCCGGCTGCCGACCAGACGGGCGGTGCCGAACTATTGGTCGATCTCGAGCTGTCCTACAAGGTCAGCGACATGCTCAAGCTTGCGGTCGGCGGCGAGAATATCTTCGACAATTATCCTGACGTCGAGGCGCGGCAATCCCAGATCAACAACGGGATTCGATATCTCCGCTTCGCGCCGACCGGGTTCAACGGGGGCTTCTGGTACGTCCGCGCGACCGCCTCCTTCTGATCGGTGGCCGTGAGGCCCGTGCGGCGACCTGTGTCTTCAGCTGGCGTCGGAGCCGAACATCGCGTCGCGGTGGGATTCGAGCACCGCGATAAAGGCCGCAGCGACTTGGGACATCGGCCTCAACTTCGGCGTGAAGAGCATATATTCGAAATAGACCTCCGGCGCGAAATCACGGACCGTAAGGCCCCGCTCGGCATAATCCGCTGCGGTCACGGGGTTGAGAATCGAACATCCGACCCCCTGCATGACAAGCGCGCAGATGGTCATCGCATATTGGGTTTCGATGACCATCTCGCGGTGGACGCCCGCGTCTTCGAAAATGCGGTCGATGCGGTGACGCACGCCGTCCTCGAGCGCGAGCGAAATGAAGGGCTCACCTTCGAGATCGGCCGGCCTGATGACGTCCTTGGCCGCGAGTCGGTGACCGGCAGGGAGAACGCAGGCGCCAGGGCAGCGCAGGAAGCGCTCCATCCTTATGCCGGGCAGTTCGCGCGCCGGCGTTGCGAGCCCGATGTCGAACTGCTGGTTCGCCATCCATTGCCGCACCGTCGAGGAGCTGCGGGTCTGGAGCTGAACGGTGACGCCGGGATGTGTCTCGCGAAAGTCCGCGATCACGCGCGGCAGGAAACTGACCGCGAGCGCCGGGAGGGCGGCGATCCGGAGCGTACCGGTCGCCATGTTGCGAATGTCTTCCGCTACCCGCTTCAGGGCCGCAATACCCGAGAAACTTCGCTCGACTTCGTAGAAAAAGGCGTCGGCTTCGGGCGTCACGGTGAGCGCGCTGCCGCGCGAGCGCAGGAAGAGCTGAAAGCCCAGCTGATGCTCGAGCTCGGCAAGCATCTTGCTCACCGCGGGTTGCGACAGGTTGAGCGACTGCGCGGCCTGGGTGACCGATCCGGAGAGCATTACGGCTCTGAAGGCTTCGAGGTGACGCAGGTTCATTGGACATCGCTCCCTATAGCTATTTCTTATGGCGCTAGCATCGAAAGTCTCGATTATGAATAGGTCGCACGCACCGCGCCGCTGGCTTCCGGCGCTGCTCGCCGCCGGCGCCCTGCTTCTTGGCGGCTGCGACCGCGAGCCGGCCGGCACTGGCGGATATGAGATTGCCGCGGCGAAGGGATCTACGCTCGCGCGGATTCGCGCGCGCGGAACGCTCAATTGCGCCATTCATACGGGGCAGCTCGGTATGTCCTATCTCGACAAGCGCGGGCGCTGGCAGGGGTTCTTCGTCGATTATTGCCGGGCGCTCGCCGCCGCGGTCCTCGGCGATGCCCGCAAGGTCCGGTTCATGCCGGTCGCCTCGAACAAGCGCTTCACGATCGTGCAGACGGGCGAGGCCGACGTCCTGTCGCGGACGACGACATGGACGCTGACGCGCGATACCGACCTCGGGGTGAATTTCGTCGGCACCATGTATTACGACGGGCAGAGTTTTCTGGTGCCGCGTCGGTCGGGCGTGCGGCTGCCCGCAGATCTTGACGGCGCGTCGATCTGCATCACCAAGGGAACGACCTCTGAACTCAACACCGCCGAATATTTCGAGCGCAAGGGGCTGCGCTTCCAGTCGGTCGTGTTCGAGAATCCCGAGGAAGCCAAGCTCGCCTTCTTTGCCGGGCGGTGCGACGCGATGACCACAGATGCCTTCACGCTGACGGTGATCCGTCTCGCCGATACCACGCATCCGGACGATTATGTTGTGCTGCCCGAACGACTCACCAAGGAGCCGGTAGGCCCCGTCGTGCGCAGCGACGACGAGCAATGGTATGAGATCAACAAATGGGTGCTGAACGCGCTCTTTGCTGCCGAGGAAATGGGGGTCACCCGCGCGAATGCAGCGCGCATGCGCGTGACCTCGCGTGACCCCGAAGTGCGCAAGATGCTCGGCGGCCTGCCCGGATTCGGCAAGTCGCTCGGACTCGACGATGACTGGGCGTATCGGGCGATCGAAGCGACGGGCAATTATGGCGAAATCTTCGACCGGCACATTACGCCGCTCGGCGTCGAGCGCGGGCAAAATAAGCTCTATCGGGACGGCGGGCTGATCTACCCGTTGCCGATGCGATGACCCATACGCAGAGGCGCCTTGTAATCGCTGCGTTGCCCTGGCTGCTTTTGGCGGGCGGAGTTGTGGCCGCCTACGGCCTGTTTGCGACATTGGCTGACAATCTTGCGGACCGAAACATCCGGACGGGGTTCGGTTTCCTGTTCGACCGGGCGGGCTTCGCGATCGGTGAAACGCTGATCGCCTACGCGCCGGGCGATTCCTATGCCGCGGCGCTGGCGGTGGGTCTTCTCAACACGCTTCTGATATCGGCGCTCGGTATTATCTTCTCGACCTTGCTCGGCCTTGCAGTTTGTATGGCGCGCCTGTCGACGAACTGGCTGCTTGCTCGGCTCTCCGGCCTCTATATCGAGCTGGTTCGCAACATCCCGCTGCTGCTCCAGATGTTTGTCTGGTACGCCGCATTGTTGTTCGGTCTCCCTGCTCCCGGCCAGGGTGATGTCGGTGCGGTCGATCTCGACAACCGCGGACTGCACCTCCCGGCGCTCACGCTCGCCGATCCAGTAACGCCGCTATTGCTGATCGCGCTTGCGGCTTGCGCTTTTCTGTTTGTTGCCTATCGGCGCAAATATGTTGGAGCCGGGACCGCGCTAGCCCTGACCGGCATTGTCATCCTTCCGTTTTTGCTGTGGGGCGCGATCGATCTGCCGCGGGCGGGGCGTTTCGGAACCATAGGCGGCCTCTCGCTCTCCACCGAATTTCTGACGCTGGTCGCCGGCCTTTCCGTCTATGCCTCGGCCTATCTGGCCGAGATATTCCGCGGCGCGATCCTCGCGGTTCCCGCGGGGCAGCGCGAAGCCGCGAAGGCGCTCGGGCTGTCGCCGGCTCAGGCGATGGGACGGATCGTGGTTCCGCAAGCGCTGCGCATCGCGATACCGCCGATGACGAGCTGGCATCTCAACACGATCAAGAACAGCTCATTGGGCGTGGCGATCGGATATCCCGAGTTTGTTTCGGTCGTCGACACCGTCATCAGCCAGACGGGCCAGGCGATCGAGGGCGTCGGCCTGATCGTTCTGACCTTCCTCCTGCTTTCGCTGTCCTTGTCACTCGTCACCGGCCTCTACGCGCGCCGGATGGGGTGGAGCGTTACCGGACAGCCCGGCCGGAGCATCCAGACGGCGACCCTCGAACCGTTTCCGCTGCGCTCGATCGCCGCCTGGCCGTCGTGGATCCGGCGCAACCTGTTTAGGGGAGGGCGCCAATCGATCCTGACGGTCTTAATCCTCGCCCTCGCCGCGCTGGCTGCCGGCAAGGGCCTGTCCTGGCTGTTGATCGACGCGACCTATTCCGGGGGCGCGGCCGAGTGCCGCTTGGCCAGCGGCGCTTGCTGGCCTTTCCTCCGCGAAAATGCGCGGCTCATATTGTTCGGAACCTATCCCGAAGCCGAGCAGTGGCGCTCTGCGGCGGCGGCGGCCATACTGCTTTCCTGCCTCGCGCTCTCCTTCGTCCCGCGATTCTGGAGCAGCCGCCTCGGTCTTGCCTGGCTCGGCGCGATCGCGATCGCCATGCTCCTGCTGCGCGGTGGGGTCGCGGGCCTCGCTTATGTGCCGATGGAGAAGTGGAGCGGCCTGCCGGTCACATTGCTGCTCGCGAGCATCGCAGTGGTCGGCGCTTTCCCTCTCGCCATCCTTCTCGCATTCGGCCGCAGGTCGGCGCGGCGCGGCATTCGCTGGCCGAGCGTCGCGTTCATCGAGCTGGTTCGTGGAACGCCCCTCATCGGCGTGCTCTTTCTCGCTGCGGTCCTGTTCCCGCTGTTCGTGCCCTCCTACCTCTCGATCGATAGCCTGCCGCGCGTCCAGCTCGCGCTCATCCTCTTCACCGCTGCCTATATGGCGGAGGTCATCCGGGGCGGCTTGCTGGCGGTTCCCGGCGGGCAGGCCGAGGCCGCGCAGGCCCTGGGTCTCGCCAAGTGGCAGGCGCGGCGCCACATTCAGTTGCCGCAGGCGCTGAAAGTGAGCGTGCCGGGTCTGGTCAACACCTCGATCAGCGAATTGAAGAACACGACGCTTGTCCTCATCGTCGGCGTCTTCGACTTGTTGCAGACGACGCGCCTTTCCTACGTCGAGGCGCAATGGCGGCCCTATTTCGCCGAAGCCTATCTTTTCACCGGGGCAATCTTCTTCCTCCTCTGTTTCTCGCTGTCCCGGCTCAGCATGAAGATCGAACGGAAATTATACCATGCAGGATAATCACGACCGAGAATGGCCCGCCGGGCCGACGAACCCGAACGGGCGCGCCTGGCAGGATCCGACCCGTGCCGTTCATGCCGGTCCCCGACCGCGCGATCAGCGTGGCCTCATCAATCCGCCCGTCGATCGGGCGTCGACCATCATCTACGATAGCGTCGAAGCCTATATGGACCGGCACCAAGGTCTCTATGACGAGGTCATCTACGGCCTTTACGGAACGCGCACGACTTTCGCGCTCGCCGAGGCCGTGAGCGAACTCGAGGCCGGCTACGCGACGGTCATCACCTCGTCGGGAACGAGCGCGATCGCGCTTGCCCTCACGGCATTCGTCGGCGGGGATGACCATCTGCTCGTCGCGGACTGCGTCTATGGGCCGACCCGCAAATTCCTGACCGATGTGCTCGCGCGCTTCGGAGTCGAGGTGGAATATTTCCGGCCCGATATCGGCTCGGACATCGCCGCGCTGTGCCGTAGCAATACCCGGCTCATCTATATGGAGACCCCGGGCTCGCAGACGTTCGATATGATCGACGTGCCCGCGATAACGGCGGTTGCGCGCAGCCGGGGAATTGTGACCGCCATCGACAACACCTGGGCGACGCCGCTTTTCTTCAAGCCCCTCGCTCATGGCGTCGATGTCTCGGTCGCGTCGGCGACCAAATATCTCTCGGGACACTCCGATTGCCTGCTCGGAACGATGACGGCCGCAAGCGAGACCATCTACCGCCAGCTCAAGGACGCTGCGGCGCGTTGGGGGAATTGCGCGAGCCCCGACAATTGCTATCTGGTCCACCGGGGAATTCGAACTCTCGACACGCGCCTTGAGCGTCATCAGCGCACCGCGATGACGCTGATCGACTGGTTTCTCGAGCAGCCCGAGGTGGTCGCAGTCCGCTATCCGGCCCACCCCGCCGATCCGGGTCATGCGATCTGGAAGAGAGATTTCACCGGTGCGTCCGGATTGTTCGGCGTCCAGCTCGATCGCCTGACTCCAGCTGAAACAAGCAGCTTTTTCGACAATTTCTCGCTTTTCCAGCTCGGCTCCAGCTGGGGCGGCTTCGAAAGCCTCGCGGTCCCGGCATGGCCCGCGCCGATACGCGATTTTCCCAACGGCGAGGCCGACGGCGCGCTGATCCGCATTCACGCGGGGCTCGAGGCGCCGCAGGATTTGATCGTCGACCTCGATGCGGCCTTCGGGCGGGTGCGGGCCATGCGCGGCGGACGGAAGACATCATGACGGATGCTTCGTCTCCAGCGGCTGTCAGCCTTCGGCAAGTCGAGAAATATTACGGCCCCTATCACGCGCTCCGCACAATCGACCTCGAAGTTGCGCCGCGCGAGCGGGTTGTCGTTTGCGGACCTTCAGGCTCGGGCAAGTCGACGCTCATCCGCTGCATGAACATGCTCGAAGTGCCCGATTCCGGCGCGGTCCTGATCGAGGGCACCAAGGTGACGGACGCCTCGCGCGACGCCGCCGCGGCGCTTCGCTCGGTCGGCATGGTCTTTCAGCAGTTCAATCTGTTTCCGCACAAGACGGTGCTCGAAAATTGTACCCTCGCGCCCGTCCTTGTCGGCGGCGTCGCCCTTCCGGAGGCCGAGGCGCGGGCTATGTCCTATCTCGAAAAAGTGAGGATTGCGGATCAGGCGAACAAATATCCGGGGCAGCTTTCGGGCGGGCAGCAGCAGCGGGCAGCCATCGCGCGCGCGCTGGCGATGGAACCCCGGATTCTTCTCTTCGACGAGCCGACATCGGCGCTCGATCCCGAGATGATCAAGGAAGTGCTCGACGTCATGACCGCCCTTGCTGGCGAGGGGCGGACGATGGTGTGCGTGACGCACGAGATGGGATTCGCGCGCGAGGCGGCCGACCGAATATTGTTCATGGACCAGGGGCAGATCATCGAGGATGCAAAGCCTGTCGATTTTTTTGCCGCTCCGAAAAGTGAACGTGCGCGGACGTTCCTGGAACAGATACTGTCGCATTAGGCGGCCCCGTGCCAGCCGCACCGCGTTGCGCCGGCCTACTTATCCTGTCATTTCATAAGTAAGGTGAAGGAAGGGGCAGGTGGCTCCTTGCGCGAAAAGGCTCAGGCCTGGAAAAAAATTTCAAAATCGATGAGGGGTAACGCTTTGGCATGCGTATTTAATGCGTGTCTTGCGCCCCCATTTTCTTGTATAACTAATTGAGATAATTCAAGAAATTCCTATTGACCTGTATATACATTTGATGCTCTCTGAGGGGAATCAGCCAACCATCAGGGGGTTTCGCTATGACCAAGACATTTTTGCTCGCCAGCGCCGCAGTGGTCGCTACCTTTGCGACGCCGGCTTTTGCGCAGAGCGACGCTCCGGCGCAGCCGCCCGCCGCCGAGGATGCCCCGAACGGCTCGGACATCGTCGTAACCGGCTCGCGCATCCGCCGGCAGGATCTGGCGGGGGTTGGTCCGGCAACGGTCGTGTCGGCCGAGCAGATCGAAAATACCGGTGTCGTCAATATCGAGACGGTGCTGCAGCGCTTGCCCGCCAACGCCGGCTTCGCGGGCAACCAGACTTCGGCCTATTGGGCGAACAATGGATATGGCACGGCGCAGGTGAACCTGCGCGGTCTCGGCATCAAGCGCACCCTCGTCCTGCTCAACGGCCGCCGCCTCGTCGCGGGCGGCACCGGGGCGAACTCCTCGCCCGACCTCAACATGATTCCCGTCGCGGCGCTCGCACGCACCGATGTGCTCAAGGACGGCGCCTCGGCAATCTACGGTGCCGACGCGATGGCGGGCGTCGTCAACCTCGTGACCCGCACCGACTATGAAGGTCTTGGCCTCAGCGTGCGTCAGGGCATCACCGAAAAGGGCGACGGGTCGGACTTTACCGCCGACCTCCTCTGGGGCGTCCGCAATGATCGCGGCGGCTTCATGGCGGCCGTCACCTATCAGAAGACCAAGGCGGTCAACATGGCGAGCCGCGCGCCCTGCTCGCTGGCGGAAACCACGCCCGGCATGCTGAGCTGCGTCAACAGCGCCTCGACGATCGGCGGCCGCGCGGTGCTGCCGAACGGCCAGCAGATCAACTTCAATCAGGTGCTGGGCGGCAACGGCAATTTCTTCGAGCCGTACAGCGCGGCGAAGCACAATTTCAACTCGAACCCGTTCCTCAACGCGGTTAGTCCCGTCGAGCGCGTCAGCACGGCCTTCTTCGCCGACTATGATTTGACCGACAATATCGAGGCGTTCGGCGAATTCCTTTACACCTTCCGCAAGTCGAACCAGATCGCGACGCCCGGAACGCTTCGTAACCTCTCGATCGCGGCGAGCAATCCCACCAATCCGACGGGGCAGAATATCGTCCTCGTCCAGCGCCGCCTCGCCGAGCCCGGCCCGCGCCAATTCTTCCAGGAAACCGACACCTGGCAGGGCACTTTCGGCCTCCGCGGCAAGCTCTCGAACAATTGGGGATGGGAAATCGCCGGCGCGTTCGGCCGCAACACCGCGGTCGACGGCTCCACCAACATCGCCAATCTTGAGCGAGTGGCGAATTCCCTCGATACGACCAAGTGCAGCCTCGCGGCGGGGGCTTCGATCCCCTGCGCCGACTATCTGGGTTTCGGCGACCTGACCCCCGAAGTGCTCGACTATATCCTGTTCACGTCGCGCGACCGCGGTGGCAATGAGCTCGCGACGGTGACGGCCGATATCAACGGCGATCTCTTCAAGCTGCCCGCGGGACCCGTCTCCTTCGCGGCCGGTGTCGTCTATCGTAAGGAAAAGGGTTGGCGCGATCCGGACCCGCTGACGGTGCTTGGTATCGCGAACACGAACCAGCAGGATCCGATCTCCGGAACGAGCACGGCGAAGGAAGCCTATCTCGAACTGTCGGTGCCCGTTCTGGCCGACACACCCTTCTTCCAGTCGCTTACTCTCGATGGCGCGGTTCGCTACTCGAACTACGACCTGTTCGGCAGCGACTGGAACTACAAGGGGAGCGTCGACTGGGTCATCAACGACAGCTTCCGTCTGCGCGGCACCTACGGCACCGGCTTTCGCATTCCGAACGTCCCCGAATTGTTCGGCGGCGTCTCCGAGGGCAATCTGACGACCACCGACCCCTGCTCGCGCTATGCGACAAGCGGAAACGCGACGCTGATCGCCAATTGTCAGGCGTCGGGCGTGCCGGCCAATTATGTTCAGCTTGGTACAACGATCCTGACGACGGTCGGCGGCAACGAGAATCTGAAACCCGAAAGCTCGACGACTTGGACGGTCGGGACGGTGATTTCACCGAAGGGACTGGTTCCGGGACTCTCGCTCACTGCCGACTGGTTCGACATCAAGATCAAGGATGCGATCCGTGCTATTCCCGGGTCGACCAAGCTCGGCATCTGTTATGCGAGCCAGAATCTGTCGCATCCCTTCTGCGAAGATTTTACGCGCAGCCCGCTGACCGGCGAAGTCACCTTCCTCTCCGCGCAACCGATCAATACGGGCCGCGAGGAAATGAACGGCCTCGATCTGGGTCTCGTTTACAACAATGACATCGGCAGCATGAACGTCTCGCTTGACGTCAACGTGACCTATCTCAACAAATATGTCGTCCTGCCCTTCCCGGGCGGCGCGCCGATCGACTTCGACGGCTTTATCGGCGGCGGCAATGGCGGTTATCCGAAGTGGCGCGGCTATGGCGTGCTGACCGCCGAAAAGGATGGTGTCAGCGCGACCTGGTCGACCCAGTGGATCGGCAAGGCGACCGACTTCAATGCGGCGCCCGGCGAAATCGGCTACAGCACGCCCAATGTCTTCTACCACAATCTTCAGGTCGCTTTCGAAATCGACGAGAAGACCCGCTTCCAGGTCGGCGTCGACAATCTTTTCGATCGCAAGGCGCCCTATATCCAGAGCTTCACCGATGCGAACACCGACACGATGACCTATGACCTGCTCGGACGGCGTTTCTACGTCGGCTTCCGCACCGCGTTCTGAGGGTAATCGATATGGCGATCCGTTGGCCGCTGCTCGTCCGGCGAACGCATAAATGGCTGGCCCTGGTGGTCGGCGTCCAGGCGCTGCTCTGGACGCTGACGGGCTTCTACATGGTGGTCGTGCACATCGACACCATCCATGGCGACCATCTCGTGCGCGCGCCGATGGTTCAGCCCTTCGACCTCGCGGGCCTCGCGCCGCCGTCGCGGATCGTTGCGGCCGCACCGGGTGCGTCCGAGGTTCGCTTGCAGCGTTTCTTCGATCGCCCCGTCTGGCGCGCTGAAACTCCCGAAGGGGCGCGGCTGTTCGATGCCCGCTCGGGTGCGCCGCTGCCTGCGCTTACCGAGTCCCAGGTCCGCGAGCAGGCGCGGCGCATCTACACCGGCGACGGCAAGATCGTGTCGGTGCGGCTGTTGACCGAAGCGCCACAGGAAATGCAGTCGCGCAAGCCGCCCTATTGGCAGGTCGAGTTCGAGGGCTGGAACCGCCCGATGCTCTATCTGTCGCCGCAGACGGGCGAGTTGATCTCGCGGCGCCACGCACTCTGGCGCGTCTTCGACTTCGCCTGGATGCTCCACATCATGGACTATGACGAGCGCACCGACGTCAACAATCCGCTGCTTCGCGTCGCGACCTGGAGCGCCTTCGCCATGGCGCTCACCGGAGCTTGGTTGCTGATCTGGTCGTTCCAGCGCCGCAAAAGGAAGAAGGCATGAAGAAAATCCGTTTCACGCCGCTCTTCTTTCGGCGCATCCACAAATGGGTCGGTCTGATCCTCGGGCTCCAGTTCCTGCTCTGGGCTTTGAGCGGCTCGGTGATGGCGCTGCTCGACAAAGACAAGGTCGGCGGCCACGGCGGCGGAATGAGCCACGCGCATCCCTTGCCGGCCGGCGAGTATTTTGACGTCGCCGCCTTGCCGCGCGGTGAGCCCGTCACCGGGCTGGTTTTGCGCGATCTTGGCGTCCGACCGATCTACGAGCTCCGCACCACCAAGGGCGTGCGGCTGGTCGACGCTACGAGCGGCGAGAATATTCGTGTCGATGAGGGGATGGCCCGCGAAGTCGCATCGATGATGAACGAGGCACCAATCCGAAAGGTGAGCGTGATTGCGAAGCCGAATCTCGAATCACGCGACCATGAAGGTGCGATGTGGCGCGTCGACTTTGCCGACGCCGATAATAGCAGCGCCTATGTCGCGCTCGACAACGCGCGCTTTCTCGTCATGCGCGGCGACACGTGGCGGACGTGGGATTTCTTCTGGATGCTCCACAATATGGATTATGTGAACCGGAAGAGCTTTAACCACCCGCTGATCATCTTCGTCGCTTTCGGCGCGCTGTGGCTTTCGGGGACTGGTTTCTATCTACTCTTTAAAAGCTTCAGCCGCGCCGATTTTCGCTGGCTGCGCCGTCGGCGCAAGCCCATCGTTACCCGCAGCACGGTCTGACCCGTCAGTCGTCGACCGAAAAAGCTGCGGAAAGCTCGAAGCGCGTGCCGGGATGGGAGAGCCAGGCGTGCGATACCAGCCGACCGTTACTCCAGGTCCGCCGCGTCATGCGCAGAACAGGTTCCCCCTCGTTGAGACCAAGCATGCCGCGCGTGCGCGCGTCGGGCATTTCCGCGCGGACGCGGTGCTCGACCCGCTCGAGCGGCGCAGTGCGCGTCAAATATTCGTTGGGCGTCAGCTGCGTGAAATCGAGCGTGCCGTAATCGGGCGCGGCGGACGCAAGCACGAACCGCTCCTCGAGCTGGATCGGAAACTCGGCCTCGTGATGGACGATGACCGAGTGGAAGATTTTCGTGCCTACCGGAACCTCTAGCAGTGCGGCAGTCTCGGCGCCGGCCTTTTCCTCGAGATTCTGGATGACCCGGGCCCGGTAGTCATGACCGCGTCCGCGAATTTCCTCGGCGATGTTCCGGATCTCGATCATGTGCCCGATTGGTTTGGGTTCGGCGATGAACGAGCCGCTGCCGGCGCGGCGCACAATGATACCGGCGGATTGCAGTTCGCGAAGGGCCCGGTTCGCCGTCATGCGTGAAACATCGAATTGCCCGACCAGTTCCGCTTCCGACGGCACCCGGTCACCTGGCTTGAGGCGGCCATCGCGAATCGCATCATAGATGCTCTGCTTGATCGCGGCATAGCGCGGAGGCGTATCCGGGGAAGCGCCATGGGTGGACCGTTTGGCGTTGTTCGAGGTCATTCCGGGGATGAGATCCATCACCCGTCTATACAGGTGAAACTGCTTAAATTCCAAGCGCTCCGACATATTTCGTTGAAAACGTCGAACCGCATTGCCGAGCGATTCTCCTCACGAAGCTTCGGTTTTCGAGACCTTAGGTATCCACCGTGCATGCCGGGAGAAAAATTTGGTGCTTGGCACGACGTCGGTTGGGGGCAGCGACGGTTTCGACCGATGCGGAACAGCCGGGCACTGATGAAGCCCGGTAGTATAGGCAGACGGGGCATCATCCACTAGTCTGAGTGGTCATTCAGCGTCAGTCCGACCTGCTTAATCGCTTTGTGGTGAGAAATGTTGCGCGCTCCCAGAAGCGGCTGGGCAAGCCCAGCCGAGAGGGAGAGGAGCCGGGTGCCGGGTGGCGAGTCAAGGGCCGAGAGAGTGTCTCGCGGCGCTCGCCACGGAGATGGCAAATGGCCAGAGCACAACCGAAAATCACCCTCAGCCCTTCAAGGGACCTTCCCTTCGACAAGCTGAGGCTTTCCCAATCCAACGTCCGCCGGACGAAGTCCGGCGAAACGATCCCCGAGCTTGCGGAAGACATCGCTCGCTTGGGGCTTCTCCAGAGCCTCAACGTGCGGCCGATGCTTGATGCGGACGGCAAGGAAACGGGCCTGTTCGAAGTTCCGGCCGGGGGCCGGCGCTTTCGCGCGCTCGAATTGCTCGTGACGCAGAAGCGGCTCGCGAAAGACGCGCTGATTCCCTGCATCGTCCAACCGGTCGGTCGCACCATTCTGGCAGAAGACGACAGCTACGCCGAAAACGCGCGGCGCGAAGCACTCCATCCGCTCGATCAGTTTCGCGCGATGCAGGCGATGGCCGACAAGGGTGAGGATATCGAGACGATCGCGGCGAACAGCTTCGTGACGCCGGCCGTTGTCCGGCAGCGGCTGAAACTCGCCTCGGTCTCGCCCACGTTGCACGAAGTCTACGCCGAGGACGGCGTGAGCCTCGATCAGCTCATGGCCTTCACGGTGTCGAACGATCATGCCCGCCAGGAGCAGGTGTTCGAGATGCTGCGGTCGAGCTACAACACCTCGCCCGCCTTCATCCGCCAGAAGCTGACCGAGAACAGCGTCCGCGCGGTCGACAAGCGGGTCCGCTTCGTGACCGTCGATGCCTATGTCGCGGCGGGCGGGAGCGTGATCCGCGACCTGTTCGAGCGCGACGACGGCGGCTGGCTCACCGATCCGGCGCTGCTCGACCGCCTCGTCGACGAAAAGCTCGCGGCTGAGGCCGAACGCATCGGCGGCGAGGGCTGGAAATGGGTCGAAGCCGCGATTGAGATCCCGTGGCACGCAGGCCGCGACATGCGCCGGATCGTCGGCGAGGAAGTGCCGATCAGCGACGCCGAGCAGGAACGCCTGACAATGCTCGAGGCCGATGCGGAAGATCTCAGCGACGAATGGAGCGACGCCGACGAGGTCCCCGACGAGATCCACGCCAAGCTCGAGGCGATCGATGCCGAGATCGGCGCGATCAGCGAGCGGCCGCAGATCTTCGATCCCGCGGAACTGCCAATCGCCGGCGTTTTCGTCTCGATCGAGCATGACGGCTCGCTGCGTGTCGAGCGCGGCTTCGTGCGTCCCGAAGACGAACCCGAGGCGGAGGGCGAGGACGGTCCCGGCGCGGACGCCGACGCCGCCGCTAACGGCGCGGAACACACGGCGCCAGGGGTCGATGGCGCTGCCGGACAGGACGGCGATGCTGCAAGCGGCGACGAGGAAGAGGACGCCGGGCTCAAGCCGATGTCCGATCGGCTCGTCTCGGATCTGACGGCGTGGCGCACGCTTGCGCTCCAAGACGCCGTCGCGCGCTGTCCCTCGACCGCCTTCGCCGCGGTGCTTCACGCTTTCGTCGTTTCCTGCTTCTTCGGATACAGCCGCGAGGGCTGCGTGCAGGTTCATGTGAACGGCGTTGCCTTCTCGAACGCGCCAGCGGGCCTTCGCGACTGTCCGCCCGGACGGGCGATCGCCGAACGCCATGAGGCGTGGCGCGCGCGGATGCCGAAGACCGATCGCGATGCCTGGGACTGGCTCCTGACACTGGACGACGATGAGCAGGCGAGCCTCTTCGCGCATTGCGCGTCGCTCGGTGTCAACGCGCAGGCTGAGATCGTGCCCAAGTACGACAATGGGCGCATCTCGTCGCATACCGTCGCGCGGCGCATCGTGCACAGCCACGTACTCGCGCGCGCGGTGGGTCTCGATCTCATCGCGGCTGGCTGGCGGCCGACTGCCGACGGCTACTTCAAAAGCGTGCCCAAGCCGCGGCTGCTCGCCGATGTTACCGAAGCGCGCGGCGAGCAGTTTGCCGGGATGATCGACCATCTGAAAAAGGCGGACATGGCCCGCGAAGCCGAACGGCTGCTCGAAGAGACGAACTGGCTGCCCGAGCCGCTGCGCACGCCGGACGAGGAAGGGGCCACGCCGTCGCCGGCCGCGAATGACGATGGGGCAGACGCGCTGCCGCCCGGTCTCGCCGACGATGTCAGCGACGCCGCCGACTACGATGGAAGTGCCGACGAGATCGCCGCCGAATGACGCGGGCCGCGCTGTGCGGCTCACCCTTGAAATGAAACTCCCGAAAGCCCGGCCGTCGCGCCGGGCTTTCGGCTTTTCGGAGACTGAAAATGGACAAGCTGAACAATGCAATCGGATCGGCACTCCCAGCCCCTGTCGATGGAGGGCATCATGGCTGATCGCGTTTCCATCTCGATCACGATCGGCGGGCGCGTGAGCGCGGACACCTACGCGGTGCTCGCCGAGATCGTCGCCGCCGAAGATCTCTCCACCGAGTGGGACGGGCCCGCTTTCGAGCCGGGTCATCGCGAGATCGGCGAAGCCCTGTCGCTCTTCGCGCACGAGGTCGCGTGGGGCCGCGTCGAGCCGCTCGAAACCTTCTGTGCCGAGCATGGGCTGCCGTACGCCCGCTGGTCGGGCGGCTATCCCGGGGAATGGAGCGCCGAGCGTATCGTCTTCCGGGCCGAAGGCGAACCCCACTCTTACATGGTCGATGAGAATGACCGTGTGATGATCGACCGGCATCTCGTCGCTGACCGCGACAGCATCGAGGCGATCCTCGCCTATTTCGACGAGGCGGAGTTCGAAGTGCCGCCGCTGATTGTCGAGGGCGATCCCGAGCCAGCAGCGGCTGCGGACGAGGGGAGCGACCGTCATGGCTGACTATTTCTCTCAAATCGTCGTTCGCCCCGACATCCCGAAGATGGCGATGACCGAGCTTGAATATGTCATTCTCGCGAGGATGTTCGACGCGGAGCCCGTCGGCGAGGACGTCTATTTCTCGGCCTCTGACGGTGTGAGCGACTTCG
Source organism: Sphingopyxis macrogoltabida (assembly GCF_001314325.1). Taxonomy (NCBI): domain Bacteria; kingdom Pseudomonadati; phylum Pseudomonadota; class Alphaproteobacteria; order Sphingomonadales; family Sphingopyxidaceae; genus Sphingopyxis; species Sphingopyxis macrogoltabida. Next base: position 4,394,421 of record NZ_CP009429.1, on the reverse strand, counting down.
TCTTGCTGGACGTCGCCGAAGTGAAGCGGATGATCGCAGCCGAGGAAAGCATCGCGAGCAGCGTCACCGATGTCGTCCGCGAGGCGCTGGAAAAGCTCGATCCGGAAGCGGCGGAGTTCGAGGTGGACATGTCCATGCTCAGCTTCGAGGGCATCTTTGAGGATGTCGTGAAGCGCTCGGCGCTCGACTACATCGAAATCGAGACAGCGTGGAGCTGTTCGACGATGCGTCCTGACGGCTTTGGCGGCGCCGCCACTCTGATCAGCAAGTCCGGGATGGTCAGCATGTCGACCGCCAGCTTCCTCGAAGAGGCGATCGCCGCGCTGTCGCTCGGCCCACCGCCTGGCTGACAGAACCTTTCCCACCCCCAACTTAGAGCCCGGCCGCAGCGCCGGGCTTTCCTTTATCAGGAAACCCGAAATGTCACCGATGGATATCTATTGCCATGCGCCGCTCGGCGCCAAGATCCGCTTCTCCAACGGCGAGCCGCGTCCGCCCGATCGTTGCACCCGCAAGGTCAAGGCGTGGGAGAATGACAACGGCACCGGGACGCTCATCGAATATCGTCCCGGATGCGAGAGCACGACCTACTCGTCGCCGCCGACCTTCGCGCTGCATCTGGCGACATACAGCAGCGGCGGCGTCCAGATCCTCGTCGTGCGCCGCATTTATTCGGTCGTGAGCCGGCTCGATTTCGAGATCGTCGAGCGCCCGCGACCCGGCATGGCCCGGGTGCTCACGGTCATCGGCGAGGGCGACGAACTGCGTCACCTCGCTGCCGACGAGGCGGCGGCGCAGGCGTGGCTCGGCGAGCATCGCTATCATAACGCGCGCATCGAGCTGGTCGATGATCCCGACGCCCCCAACCGTCCGCTGTTTCGCGGGAGGGCGGCGGCATGAGCGATATGGTCGCCGAATATGGCACCACCGCCGACGGCCATTGGGCGGCGCGGGTCGACTATCTCGCGCTGATCGCGATCCCGATCCGTGACGGCTACCGCCTCGCGACCGCCTCGACGCGATCGAAACCGATCTCGCAATGGTCGGCCGCCGATGGCTTCGGCTTCGACGGACAGGTCGCCGACGAAGCCAGCTTCCGCGCACATGTCGAAGATTGCATGTTGCACTTCCGTCAACGCGCTGCGCTGAGCCGAACGCGCATCGACCTCCTGATGTCGACGCCATGGGGCCCCTCGCAGCTCGCGACGCGCTACGGCGAAGGCATCATCTGTTTCGACACGGCGAGCCACGGCGGCTTCTTCCTCGAACAGTTGCGCAATGCCGCGATGCCTCCCGCCCTTCGGCTGCAGGACGGCTGGTACGAAGAGGATTGCGACTGGGCGCTGGTCGCCACCGGCTATCCCGACCTCTTCACCGACAAGGAAAGGGCGTCGGCGGACAAGACGCTGCGCGACTGGCTCCCCGATGCCTGGGAGGGCTTTCACGGCCCGCAGCTCGAGCGCGCCGAATCCTTCGCGCGCGATCGCGAAGGATTCGAGCGCGATCACGCAGAAGACTGGATCGTGATTGCAGCGACCCAGTCGAAGGCGCATCCGGGCGACGTCATCGGCATCGCGTCGCGCGGCGGCAAGCGCGGCGCTGCCCCCACGCGCAACTTTCTGATCCCGGGCGGCGAGTATGAGCGAGGCAGGCACGGCTTTGTGATAGATCTTTCGAGGCATTTTCGCGCGGATTGAGAGGGAGAGGCGGGGCCGGGACGGGGGAACCGCCGGGCCTAGAGAGAGCGCCGGGCGGCTCGCCCCGTCCCGCTCTCTCGAGGATTCCCACATGCAATTCCTTCCTTCCCGCGCGGCGCAAGGCGCCGCGGTGCACGCGCCTTCGTCCGCCGCCCCGCGCCTCCTCGCTGCCGCCGAAACTATCCTGCCGCTTCTCGAGGCCGGGCAGCCCTTCGACACGGGCCAGCTTCGCGCCGCGATGATCTCTGCCTTTGGCGCCACCGATGCCGAGGGCGGCTGGGACTGGAAGGCGGCTTATGACGCGTGCGAGGGTGCGCAGATCCTCCTGCTGCGCGCCTATGGCCGCGCGCTGATGAGCCGGGCCGGCTCATCCCAGCACCGCCTGACGATGTGGGAGCGGATCGCGCGGCGCGTGCCCACGCACACGCGCCGGTCGGAGACCGGACAGGCGCTCCAGCAATTTTCGACGCCGCTCCCGCTCGCTTATGTCGCGGCTCACGCCGCTTCGATCGTCGCAGGCGATCTTGTTTTCGAGCCTTCCGCCGGCACCGGCATGCTGGCGATTCACGCTGAGCTGGCGGGCGCCAAGCTCGCGCTCAACGAGCTCGATGCCGGCCGCGCTGAATTCCTCGACCTGCTGTTTCCGGCCGTCGGCGTCACGCGACACGATGCCGCTTCGATCGACGACCGGCTGGACCAGAGTGTCCGCCCCGACATCATCCTCATGAACCCGCCCTTCTCGGCCGTCGCGAGCGTCGACCGTCCGATGCGCGATGCCGCGCTCCGACATATCGCCTCGGCGCTCGCCCGGCTGCGCGATGGCGGGCGGCTGGTTGCCATTGTCGGCGCAAACTGCGCCCCCGAGGCGCCCGCCTGGCGCGACGCCTTTATGCGCTTGCAGGAGCATGGCACGCTTCGCTTCTCGGCGGCCATTGCCGGAAAGGTCTATGCGAAGCACGGAACCACGACGAGCACGCGTCTGCTGGTGTTCGACAAGGTTCCGGCGAGCGACCCGGCCTTGCTTGTCCCGAGCCGTGGTGAGACGCCCGACCTCGCTTCGCTCCTCGCATGGGTCGAAAGCGATGTGCCCCACCGGCCGGGTCCGTCAGAGCCGCCACCGGCGGCGACGGCAACATCATCCCGGTCGGCGATGCCCGGCTTTGGGCGCGCGGCCGCCGCAGCTCCGGCGGCCCCTGTCTTCGAGCGTCCGGCGCACGAAGCGCCGCCCGAACTTGCCTATGTGACGCGCGACTGGAAGGCGCCCGAAGGCCGCCTTGGCGACACGATATACGAACCCTATGCGCTGCAGTCTCTCTCTATCGAGGGCGCACACCCGCATCCGACCGCGCTTGTGCAGTCAGCAGCAATGGCATCGGTCGCGCCGCCGAAACCCTCCTATCGGCCACATCTTCCCGCGCGGCTGGTGACGGGAGGCATCCTCTCTGACGCGCAGCTGGAATCGGTGATCTTTGCGGGTGAAGCCCATGGCGGTCATCTTTCGGGCGCCTGGATGGTCGACGAAACCTGGGACATGCTGTCCGCGGTCAGCGATGACAATGACGAGGCGGTTCGCTTCCGGCGCGGCTGGTTCCTCGGCGACGGCACCGGTGCCGGCAAAGGGCGGCAAGTCGCGGGGATCATTCTCGACAATTGGCTCAAGGGTCGGCGCCGCGCCGTCTGGCTGTCGGTGTCGGACCGGCTGCTCGAAGATGCACAGCGCGACTGGTCGGCGCTCGGGCAGGAACGGCTGCTCGTGACGCCGCTCTCGCGTTTGCGTCAGGGCACGCCGATCAAGCTCGCCGAAGGCATCCTGTTCACCACATACGCAACGCTGCGCAGCCAGGCGCGCGAGGGCAAGGCGAGCCGCGTCGAGCAGATCGTCGAATGGCTGGGCCGCGATTTCGACGGGGTGATCGTTTTCGACGAGGCGCATGCGATGGCGAATGCCGCCGGCGGCAAGGGGGCGCGCGGTGAACAGAAACCGTCGCAACAGGGGCGTGCCGGTCTGCGACTTCAGCATGCGCTCCCCGATGCGCGCATCGTCTATGTGTCGGCGACCGGCGCAACAACGGTCCAGAACCTTGCCTATGCGCAGCGCCTGGGTCTCTGGAGCGGCACCGACTTCCCCTTCGCGTCGCGAAGCGAATTCGTGGCGGCGATCGAGGACGGCGGGGTCGCGGCGATGGAGGTACTCGCGCGCGACCTGAAGGCGCTCGGTCTCTATGCGGCGCGGTCGCTTTCGTTCGATGGCGTCGAATATGAGCTGCTCGAGCATGCGCTGACCGATGAGCAGCGGCGCATCTACGACAGCTATGCGGGGGCCTTCCAGGTCATCCACAACAATCTGGATGCTGCGATGGAGGCTGCCGGCGTGACGAGTTCGCTCCACGGCACGCTCAACGCGCAGGCGAAGTCGGCGGCCCGCTCGGCTTTCGAGAGCACCAAGCAGCGCTTCTTCAACCATCTCATCACCGCGATGCAGACGCCGAGCACGATCGCGAGCATCGCGGGCGATCTCGAGGCGGGGCATGCCGCGGTGGTGCAGATCGTCTCGACCGGCGAGGCGCTGCAGGAGCGTCGGCTTGCCGAGATCCCGACCGAGGAATGGGGCGATGTGTCGGTCGACATTACGCCGCGCGAATACGTGTAATGTTGAGCTCAACATTAGACATATTCTTTGCAGTCGCAGTTTATGTCGAGCGTGGCGGCGGTAGGCGCAGGTTTCCTTCGGTTTTCCATGATTTCACTCCAGATAATATGAGTGCCAGGGGGTTGTCCGGAGACGGGCTAGGCCCGCCTTCGAACGTCGGTGAGCATCGTGATCAGGGCATCGGATGGCGGCTTGAAGCGCCCGGGCTTGATGGCAGGAGCGCCGTGCGCCGCGAGAATCTGCAGCTTCTCCTCGGGATCGGCGCGCAAATAGGTCTCGGTGCTCTGGATGCTGGCATGGCCGAGCCACAATGCGACTTTGCGAATGTCCCCTGTCGCCGCGAGCGTGTGCATTGCGCAGGAGTGGCGCAGCACGTGCGGTGTTACGCGCTTGCCAAGGATCGACGGCTGCTTCTCTGCCGCGCGCTTGACGTGCTCCGCCAAACGGAACGCAAATCCGTCGCGGGTCATGGGTTGCCCGCTGGCATTGAGGAATATCTCGGCAGCTTGCGCATCGGGGCGGATCGCAAGCCACGCGCGCAATGCGAACTGAGTCTCCTTCCAGAGCGGGAGGACCCGTTCACGCCGTCCCTTGCCCATGATGTGCACGGTGGACAGGAAGCGGTCCGGGAAATCGCGCAGTTGTAGCGTTACGAGTTCCGACACCCTCAGCCCGCCAGCATAGGCCAGATGCAGCATTGCGCGATCGCGGGTGCCAAGGCGTGTCCGGGGATCCGGGGCGTCGAGCAAAGCCTTGATCTCTGCCCGGTCGAGGTAGTCGATCAGCGCCTTGTCGGTCTTCTTGGTAGGGATCGATCTGACGCGAAGGGCCTGATCCAGGCAGGCCGGAATACGATACTCGATGTAGCGGAAGAAGGACCGGATCGCGGCGAGCCTGCCATTGCGGGTCCGAACACAGCTGCCGCGACCGTTCTCGACATGGTCAAGGAAGGCCATGATCATGTCGGTGCCGAGATCCTCGATCTCGAGATCGGTCGGCCGACGCTTCAGCCGATCGGCAGCGAACTGGACCAGGAGGACAAAGCAGTTGGCATAGGTCTTCACCGTGTGCGGACTGACAGCACGTTCGCGCGGCAGATGTTCACGCAGGTAGATCGAGAGGTGCGGAGCGAGTGCCGTCATGCCGCTTCTCCCCGGTAAAGTTGCTCGCTGGCGACAGCGATATCGCGCAGCAGCACCGGAGTGGCCTCGAGATACCAATAGGTGTTGGCGACCGACGCATGCCCCAGATATACGCTGAGTCCGGCCATGTGGTGTGCGATGGCTTCCCTGTCGCGCGGACAGGACTCAAGGGAACGCACGGCGAAAGTGTGCCGCAGGTCGTGTAACCGCATCCCGGCCGTTCCGGTCGGTCCGCGGTATCCGAGCTGCCGGGCCAGCCTGACGAACACCACGTGGGCGCGCACCTTGTGTGGTGCTCTCCCCCGAATGGTCACGAACAGGTCATTGCCCGTGGCGCCAAGCCTTGCTCGGGTGGCGAGATATGCTTCGAGCGCCTGACGGGTCGATGGCTGCAAGGTAATCAGCCGCTGCTTGCCGAACTTGCCGTTGCGGACGATCAGGCCATCCTCGACCAGATCGTTGCATTGAAGAGCGAGGGCCTCGGAAATCCGGAGACCTGTCGCCGCCAGCAGGCCGAACAGATAATGATACGTGTACGGGCTGATCGTGCCTTGGGGCGCAACGTCCAATACCGCGGTCATGATCGCCCGGACCTGTTCCGGTTCGATGATGGTCGGGGTCGGGCGTGGCCGCTTGCCCCGACCGAAGACGCCCGCAGGCGGAACCTCGTGAGCTGGATCTTCAGCATGAGCGAAAAGGCTGAAGTTACGTACGGCGTCGAACCTATGGCGGGCCACGTTCTGCGAGCTTGCCGTGTGGCACCAGTCGTAAATGCGCTGCACTTGGGTGTGCCGGTCACCGGCGCGGCCGGCGAAATCGGCGTATTGGCGCAGCAAGCGTTCCTGTTCGGAGAACTTCCGTCCCAAGCTGCGATGGAGCGAGACGTATCTGGAAATGTGCATGTTCAGCATGACGGTTCTCCCGGCCATGGCTGCGCGATCTTCATGAGCATCGGCAGATCGACCTTGGCGTAGATGGCAGTGGTCTCAGGCGAGCTGTGACGCAGGATGGTCCCAACGGACTCCAGGCCTGCGCCCGCGCGCAGCAGGTTGGTGGCAAGCGAATGCCGGAATATGTGCGACCCGGTCGACACTCCTTCGATCCCACCGCGGTCGCGCGTTCGAGCGACGATGCCCGCGATCTCGGCGGACGAGCGGAATGGCCGAAACGGTGCTTGTGCACGCAGGAACAGATGCTCTTCGGCGGCCTCCGGGCGGGCTGCCGCAAGATATGCCAAGATCGCGTCGCCGACATCCTGCGGCAATGGCAGACGGTCCGGTCGACGCGTCTTGCCCTTGACCGTCAGGTGGCCGGACCGCCAGTCGATGTCGTCGAGACGCATGTCCTGAACATCGGCAGCCCTCAGGCCGAGCCTGGCGAGCAGGAGAATGATGGCCTTGTCCCGGACTTCTACCGGACGATCTGTCGGGCAGGCCGCAATGATCCTCTCGATCGTTGCCGGGTCGACGTGGCGCGGCAGCGTCGAAAGGCGGTAGCGCTGCACTGATGGAACTGCATGCAACAATGCAGGCCGGCACTCGCCACGCACGACCAGAAACCGGATGTAGCTCCTCATTATCGTGACGAGCAGCGATGCCGAGCCCGGCGTCTCCTTGCTTCGTCGTTGAAATGCGCTCCTGAGTCCGGCGGCATCCCATTGCGAAGGCTCGCCCAGCATCGGCATGAGCCGTCTGATATCGGTCCGGTAGCGCCGGATCGTCTCATCGGTGACGCCGCGATGTTGCTTGAGCCACGTGAGGTAAGCCGACATGTGCGGGTCATCGTCAGCCACCGGTTCAACCGATGGGATGACACCGCGGCCTCGCAGGAACTCGACGAAGTGCCGTGCGCATCGCCGCCGCCGCTTCGTGCCCGTGGCGACCAGCTTGCCGCGCTTGCGCCATACCGGGCATCGGCAATCATGCGCAGCGTACTGGTCGATGATCGTGTCGTCGATATCGATCCATTGGCGTCGCGTAATGCGAAGCCAGGCCATGAAATGCTCGGCCTCGGACCGATAGGCCTGCGCGGGTCCCTCGGCGAGTTGCAGGCGATCGATCGCATCGGAATAGTCAGCGAGGTGCCGTGGCAGATCGTCGATCCCGTCGTCGACTTCGACGTAGCCTTGATCTTCCAGGAACCGGACGAAGCGCCTGACCCTTGCTGCTTGGTCAGCCTTGTAGTGCGCTTGCTGCGCCGAATACCGGTGGCACCGACACCGATGCTTCTCGAACCGCCGGACAGCCCGATCGTCAATCGTGCGGATCGCGATCTCGTGCAGGTCCAGCCAATGCAGGAAATGGCGGACCGCCGCGCCATACAGAACCGCACAGCCTGACCTCTCGTCGAGCGACAGAGAGGAGAGAAATGCGGCGAGAAGAGTGCCGTGACTGGGCGAATCTTCGACCCGGAGCGGGGCAGTCCGAAACGGCAGTGATGATCGTGTTCGCATGTTGGCTCCTTCGACTTGCTGAGGTCGACGGAACCGTAGTTATCTGGAGTGAAATCATGGAAAACCGAAGGAAACCTGCGCCTACCGCCGCCACGCTCGACATAAACTGCGACTGCAAAGAATATGTCCTCGACTATCTTGCGCACAGCTTTCCGGTCCAGCTTTACGAGCCCTGCACCGACAGCGAAGGCAATCTCGCGTCGCGCGCCGCGTTCGACGGCGACGGCAATCCTATCGTCAATCGCGAGGCCTGCCGCAGGCGCGATGCGATGATCGAAAAGCTTGCATCGCTGCCGCCGGTGCCGGGGGCGCTCGACCAGATCGTCCAGCATTTCGGGACCGACGTGGTCGCCGAAGTGACCGGGCGCTCGCGGCGCATCGTGCCGGTCAAGGCGGGCGACGGCTCGACGCGCTTTGCGGCCCAGAACCGGCCCGGCGGCGCCAATCTCGGCGAGACCCACGCCTTCATGGACGATGAGAAGCGCATCCTTATCTTCTCGGAGGCAGGCGGCACGGGGCGATCCTATCATGCTGACCTGGGGGTCAAGAATCAGCGGCGGCGCATTCACTATCTGCTCGAACCCGGCTGGAAGGCCGACACCGCGATCCAGGGCTTCGGGCGCACCAACCGCACGAACCAGAAGCAGCCGCCGCTTTTCCGTCCCGTCTCGACCGATGTGAAGGCGCAGAAACGTTTCATTTCGACAATCGCACGGCGTCTCGACACCTTGGGCGCTATTACGCGCGGCCAGCGGCAGACGGGCGGTCAGAACATGTTCCGTCCGCAGGACAATCTGGAATCCTCCTATGCGCGCGACGCTCTGCGCCAGCTCTACCAGTTGCTCGCCGACGGCAAGGTCGAGGGCTGCTCACTGCTCGCCTTCGAGGCAGCGACGGGGCTGTCGTTGGTCGACGACTGCGGCCTCAAGGACGAGCTGCCGTCGATCACGACGTTCCTCAACCGCATGCTCGCGCTGACGATCGGCCTCCAGAACATCCTCTTCGAGACCTTCGAGGGCCTGCTCGCAAGTCGGATCGAGGGAGCGATCGTGTCGGGGACATACGAGATGGGACTCGAGACGCTGCGGGCAGAGAGCTTCCTCGTGACCGGACGCGAGACGATCTACACGCATCCCGGCACCGGGGCCGTGACCCAGTTGCTCACGATCGAGCGCAAGGACCGCGTCGCGCCGCTTCTCCGCGCGGACGCGCTGGAGCTTGTCACGTCATGGGGCGGTCAGCTCGTCGTCAACGCCCGCTCGGGCCGGGCCGCGGTGCAGCTTCGCGCGCGCAGCCTGATCGACGACGATGGCGCCGTTCATCGGCGCGTGGCTCTCCAGCGCCCGCTCGAGAAGATGCATATGCTCGCCGAGGATTTCGAGCATTCGCACTGGCAGGCGGTCGACGCCGAGGCATTCGGCTCGGCGTGGGATGGCGAACTCGCCGAGCTTCCAAGCCATGAGATGTCGACGCTTCATATCGTCGCGGGGTTGCTGCTCCCGATCTGGAAACGCCTGCCCAAGGAATCGACACGGGTGTATCGCCTGCAGTCCGATGGCGGCGAGCGGATCATCGGGCGCAAGGTCTCTCCCGCATGGGCGGCGAGCGTCACCGGCGATGCGCCGGGACGGCTTGCCGTACCCGAAGCTTGGCGAATGCTCCTGGCTGGCGACATCTCGCTGTCGCTTGCCGAAGGCCAGACGCTGCGGCGAGTTCGCGCCATGAACGACTGGCGGATCGAGCTTTCGGGATTCAACGATCTAGGGGTCGAGCGCCTGAAGACGATCGGCTTGATTTCTGAGATCGTCTCGTGGCAACTGAAGCTCTACGTGCCGGCAGGGGCTGCTGGCGCCGACGTGTTCGCTGCGCTCGTCGATCGGTTTCCGATCCAGCGGGTTCAGGATCGCAAGGCCGCCTGAAGGAGCCCCGCATGACCAGTTCAGCATCAGATATCGCGCGCCGTCTCGGAGAAATTGCCGAGGCGGTGTGCCGACGCTATCTTTCCAACGGCCGACGCGAAGGCCAGTATTGGATGGTCGGCGACGTCCGCAATACCCCGGGCCGCAGTCTCTATGTACGGCTTGCCGTCAACGGCGATGGCGGCGCTCCGGGAAAATGGACCGATGCCGCGAGCGGCGACCATGGCGACCTTCTCGACATCATCGCCGCGAGCTGTGGTCACACGGGCTTTCGCGAAACATTGGACGAAGCGCGGCGCTTTCTCAGTCTGCCGCCATCACTTGAGGGACCACGAAACCCGGCACCGACCAAGGCGCGGAGGGGTTCGCGGGAATCGGCGCGAAGGCTGCTGGCTGCTACAAAACCGCTCAGGGGCAGTCTCGGCGAGGCCTATCTCGCTGGCCGATTGATCACCGATTTTCATGCCGGGGATCCCGTGCGATTCCACCCGCACTGCTTTTACCGGCCGTCCAGCGATGACGCGCCCCAAGGGCGGCCGGCGTGGCCGGCGATAATCGCGGCTGTCACTGACCTCGCCGGGATCGTCACAGGCGTGCATAGGACCTGGCTCGATCCCGACACCAAAGACAAAGCGCCGGTCGCCTATCCCCGTCGGGCTATGGGTCATCTCCTCGGCAATGGCGTCCGCTTCGGTGCCTCGGGCGCGGTCATGGCAGCGGGCGAGGGCCTTGAGACCATCCTCTCGCTGCGGCAGGTAATGCCGACCCTGCCGATGATCGCCGGTCTATCGGGAGCGCATCTTGCCGCCATCGCTTTTCCGGAGCGTCTCAAGCGACTCTATGTTGCGCGCGACGATGATCCCGCCGGCGACACCGCTTTGGCGAAGCTCGGCGAGCGTGCGTCGGAATGCGGTATCGAGGTCTGCCCGCTCGAACCGCAGCATGGCGACTTCAACGGCGATCTGCGAGCGCTGGGCCGAAGCGCGATGGCGGCTTCGCTTCGCGGTCAGCTTATGTCCGCCGATCGCACGGAATATCTCTGAGCGCGTCGGGATCGCCGGGACGGGCAGGAGATGGCGGGAGCTGCGCTAGCTTTCCGCTGCAGGCGCGCCCCGGCCTTCGTTAGAGGGCGACTGCGGCATGCAGGGCAGCACCGCAATGGCGGGCGCGCGGCTATTTTCCGCCGGGGCCACGCGGCCCCTTTGCATCGCGAGGCAAAATAGCCGCGCGCCCGCCATCCTCCGCTGCGCTCCAGTCGCGGCAAGCCGCGATGCGGTCCCGCCCCGAATGCCGCGAGCCGTCGCCACGAAGGCCGCGCGAGGCGCGGCTCAGACAGACGGAGACCCAAGATGCACGGCGATGCCACCTCCCAAGACCAACCCGCCGAACCCGGCACGACTGCCTATCTCCTCCAGGAAATGCAGCTCTTCGGTCACCGACCCTTCGAGGACGAACCCGATCCGAGGCCGCTTCCCGACGCTCGCCTCGCCGGCGGCGCGATTGCTGATATGTTCGACGCGCTGGCGGGCTGCCTCGCGGAAACGCGTATCGAACCTGACCTCGACGACCTCCTCTGGAACCTCGTCAACCTCTTCCACCGCGCCGGCGACCGTGTCGAACGCGCGCTGGACGACAATGAGCAGCTGCAACGGCGGCTCCAGCGCGAGCAGGACGGCAGCGAGATACGCTCGGTCGAGCTTGAGCGGGCCACGCGCGAAGGAATTTCGCTGATCGAACGCCGAGACACGATGGAATTCTTCCGCGAGGGGGCCGCCGAGCAGTTCCGGATCCATTGTCGGAAAGCCTGGGCACCCCGCAGCGGATCGCGGGCGCAGCACCGGTCGATGACCGCGGCACTGATCGACGGCCGCGATTTTCTCGACGCGCGGTTGCGTCAGAAAGCGGCTGCGCTCCTCCCCGAGGGCACGCGCATATTGTTCACCGGCGGCGCCGACATCGACGATCACCGGGCGATCTGGGATGCTCTCGATCGCGCACGCGACCGTCATCCCGATATGATCCTGCTCCATGGGGCTACGCCGACGGGGGCCGAACGCATCGCCGCCTGCTGGGCCGAAACCCGCAAGGTGACGCAGGTGGCATTTCGGCCCGACTGGAGCCGGCACGGCAAATCCGCGCCGTTCAAGCGCAACGACCGGATGCTCGAAGCACTGCCGGTCGGGGTCATCGTCTTCCCCGGCACGGGAATCCAGGACAATCTCGCCGACAAGGCTGCGAAGATCGGCCTTCCCGTCTGGGATTTTCGCAAGCGGGCCCGATGATGTCAGTCGGGGCATTCGGAGGCTTTCGGCTAAATGGCCCCAATCTGGTTCTATCTCCCGAATATATTTGAAATATATTCGTAACATCCGCAAAATTTACATCATTGTAGATCGCTATGACCAGCGGCGATCACCCGTCGCCGGCGGGACGGCCCATTGAGAGGGCATCGCTCGCAGGCCATGACGAGGAGCAGGGACGGTCGGCCGACTTGGCGACGACTGCCGTCTGCTGCCATGGGTCGCAATGCCGACGATGGACGCTGCGCATGCTTTTGCGCTCGACGTCACGCGGGTGAAGGATGCGGCGGGTCTGGCCGATCTGCTCGAGGAAGCCTGTGCGCGCATGGGCTGTTCCTGGTTCGCGCTGAGCCACCATGTCGATTTCCTGGCGGCTCCCGACAGGGGCGTTCGCGTCCACAACTATCCCGAGGATTGGGCCCGCTGGTTCGACGAGCGCGGCCTTGGGCTTACCGATCCGGTGCATCGCGCCAGCCACCGCAGTCTCGAGGGCTTTTTCTGGCGCAACATGAAGCCGCTTGCGGGCGAACGGCCTGAAGACGAGCTGATCCTCAGCGAAGCGCAGCGGCACGGGATCGGTGACGGTCTGACCATCCCGGCACACATCCCCGGGGAGGCGCATGGTTCGGTGTCCTTCGCCTGGACGCCGGGAATCGCGGCCAACGACAGAGCGCTGCTCTTCGCCCGGATGATCGGTGGGCCGGCCTTCGAAGCTGCGCGCCTGCTCGCCAATCCCGAGCTCGCGCAGGTCGGGCCGCGACTGACCGATCGGCAGCGCGAATGCCTGATCCTCTCGGCCAAGGGCAACAGCACTCCGAAGGTCGGACGGATCCTCGATCTCAGTCCCGACACGGTTCGCGAACATCTTCGCAACGCGCGGCAGCGCTATGAGGCGAATGGCGGCATCACCCTTACCGTGCGCGCGCTTTATGCCGGCGATCTCAGCTTCGAGGATATTGCCAGGCGCTGAACTTTTTTCGTCGACACCCCCCGATCGTGCTATGGTGCGGGTCCCCAAAGCGGTTCAATTGGATGGTCTCTTTCGAAAAGGAGACACATCCATGCTTTCGGTAATCGACCATTCCAACCGCGCACACGAGCATCAATTGCTCCGCGCGATGTTCGAGGCGCGCAAGCGCGTCTTCATCGATCTTCTGAAATGGGACCTGCCGGTGCTCGCCGACCGGTTCGAGATCGATCATTTCGACGATCCCCACGCGACCTATCTGATCGTCGGCGATCAGGACGGCGGGCATCTCGCTTCGGCGCGCCTCCTTCCCACCACGCGCCCGGCTCTTCTCGATGGTCTCTTCCCCGGCCTCGTTAACGGCATCCCGCCGTCCGGTCCCGATATCTTCGAGATCACCCGCTTCTGCCTGTCGCCTGGGATCGGTGCGCGGCAACGCCGCACCGCGCGCGACACGCTTCTTGTCGGGCTGGTCGAATATGCGCTCGCCAACGGCATCCGCTCCTACACCGGCGTCGCCGAGCTCGACTGGTTCGCTCAGATCCGGACCTTCGGCTGGGCCTGCACGGCGCTCAGCGAACCCGGCATTTACGATGGCCGCGCGCTGACCTCCCTGCGGATCGAGATCGACGCCGATACCCCCGCAAGGCTCAAGGCGGCGGGGATTGTTTCGGGCAGCGCTGCGACGCCGGTCGCGGCCGATGCAGCGTGAAAGGAGCGGGGCCATGATCACCAACATCGCTCCAGTCGATAGCCATCAGCCACCCTCCGCTTCGATGCAGGCGCTCAAGGACGACGGCTATGCGATCGTCCGCGGGGCGGCGCCCGCCGAACTGATCGCGGCGATCGATCGCGACCTCGATCCGCGCTACGTCGCCACGCCGTTCTGCGAGGGCGGCTTCTATGGTGAGCGCACCAAGCGCTTCGGCCGCCTGCTCATCCGTTCACCGCATGTCGGCGCGCTGGTCATGAACCCGGCGATCCTTGCCCTCGCCGAAGCCGCGCTCGGCGAATGGTGCGAGCGCATCCAGCTCAATCTCGCCCAGGCGATCGAACTGCATCCGGGAGCGCTTCCGCAATTCCCGCACCGCGATCAAGATATGTGGCAGGGCACGCTCGGAGAGGTCGAATATCTCGTCAATGTGATGTGGCCGCTGACGCCCTTCACCGCGGAAAATGGCGCCACAATCATCTGGCCGAAGAGCCATGGGCTCGAGGCGCTCGTCGAAGAGCCGGCGGAGGAACCGATCATTGCCGAGACGGTGCCGGGCGATGCCATCGTCTTCCTGGGTTCAACGCTCCACGGCGCCGGCGGCAATTGCAGCCCGTCGGTGCGGCGCGGGATCATCATCAGCTACTGCCTTGGTTGGCTGAAACCATATGAGAATCAGTGGCTCGTCTATCCACCCGACGTCGCGAAGGACTTTCCGCCCGAGCTGGCGGCCTTGACCGGCTATGTCCAGCATCGCCCGAACCTCGGCAACTTCGAGGGTCAGTGCCCCTCGATCCTGTTCCGCGGCTATCCCCCCGACCCGATCGCAGCCGTGGATGCGCTCCGGCCCGACCAGCAGGCGCTTCTTGCTGACTATGTCGGCGAACAACGATCGGCGGGCGGAGACGGGACGCTCGCGGCATGAGCCCGGGCACCACGATGGAGCGGGTCTATCTGGACCTCAAGGCGCGTATCCTTTCGGGCACCTATCCGCCCGGTATGCGCCTGGAGGCGGCACAACTCGCAAAGTCGCTGGCGGCCAGCGCCACCCCCGTTCGAGATGCCCTGTATCGCCTGTCGGGCGAGCGGATTATCGAGAGCTGGCACCAGGAAGGGTTTCGGCAGCCACTTCTCAATGAGGCGGATTTGGTCGAACTTTATTGGTGGACCGGCGCCCTTCTTTCCCTGGCCCTGAAAGGGAGAACGCCGAGACCCGACTTGCCGGGCGGACTGATCTCGCTCGCGAATCACCAAGCTTACCCGGAGGGACTCGATGGCCTCTTCCGGACCATCGCAATCGGCAGCAGCAATGGCGAACTTCGCGCTTCCATCATCAATTGTGTCGAGCGAAGCATGACAATCCGCACATTGGAGGCTCGTGTCGACGGGTCCGCCAATGATGCGCTCACCGCGATGGCGGACGATTACCGGTTCGGCCGGTGGAGCGCTTTGCGTAGCAAAATCACGCGCTTCCATCGCCGCCGCGCCTCCTATGCCGGCCGTGTCGCTGCCGAGATCCGGCGGCGGTCTGAGCCACTGGATAATATTCGGAGAATATGAGTCGTATTAAATTCCTATACGGCGCGGCCTCCCTAGCTTCGAACGTGCCGCAATTCCGCGGCATCAACCAAGGAGGGTCCCATGGACCGCAAGGACATCGAGGCGATCGAAGAGCTGGGCATCGCCAGCGTCGAAACCCAGGGCGAGGAATTCCCCGTCCCGGAAATCGGCGGCTACGACCTGAAGCAGGGCGGCAGCATCTCCGCCGACTGACGGCCAAGGGGACGCGGCCGCCATGCAGCCGCGTCCTTTGCTGTTATGACCTACTCCCTCGCCCAAGGAATCAGCTTTGGCATGATCGGATCCGACGCCGTGGTGCTCGATCTGACGGCGGACCGCTATCTACGTCTCACCGGCGCGCGTGTGGAAACGCTGGAACATTTGGCGCGATCAAATACGGCCCGCTCATCCGGCACCGCCGATGGCCTCGTTGCGGCCGGCATTCTGACTCGCGATCGAGGCGAGCCTGTCCTTCCCATCGAAGCGCCAGTCGTCGTCACCAGCATATTGGAGCGATCACTATATGCCGAGGCCGCGCAACACTCGTCTCAGGTGAGCATCGAGAAGCTTCCGGCTTTTGAGGTGATCAGCGCGCGTGTAATCGCCGGCTCGTGGATGCGCATCGCGGGGTTGTCGGGCACGGTCGACCGATGGCGAGACCTGCGCAGCCGCCTGGCGCCGGGACGGGTTGACGCTGCTGCAGCTGCAACGAAAATATCCCAGGATTATGCTGGGGCTCGCAGCCTGCTACCGGTGCAACGGCGCTGCGTTCCCGACTCGCTAGCGCTCATTGGCTGCCTGTGGCGCCGCGGAATCCCCGCAGAGCTTTTTTTCGGCGTTCGGCTGGCTCCCTTCGCCGCGCATGCGTGGGTCCAGACGGGAACTCTCCTTCTCAGCGATCCATTGGATAGCGTCGCCGAGTTCACCCCGGTGTTCCGCTTATGACTTTGGGTCTCGCCTTCATTTCGGAGCGGGCGTGGCCCGATCGCCTTCCCGTTGGCCTCTTCGAGTTGGGGCGTCTTGGCTCTCTGCGGGTCGTCGGCGCACCTCGAGGGCCACACTTCATTTCCCGGTCGGTCGCGTTGGTTGGGTGGGCGTTCCGCCGTGATAACTTCGCCGCTTACGAGACCCTCGCCGCCGCTGACGAACAGGCGATCATCGCCTCGGAAGGGCAGTGGGCCCTTCGCCATCTGTGGGGTCACTATCTGCTATTCTGGATCGACGAACACGGCGACGGCTGGATCCTACGCTCGCCTGCGGCGGGGCCAGCAATCTATCTTGCGGTAGAGGAGAGCTTGCCGTCGGGCACGGGGCGAGCTGTTGCATTTACCGATTTAAGGCTTGGAAGGGCGCTCGGCTTTGATCTTGATCGGCCCGATGCGGCTGCGCTGGACGCCCAGATCCGCTTTCCTCTCCTCCGGGGGCGATCGACAGGCATCGCAGGCGTAAGCGAAATATTGCCGGGGGAGATAGTACGGCTGAACGACGGCACGAGATCGAAAAGAGGCTGGTCGCCTTGGGACCATATCCGAACGCCCCCGGTCCGAATCGCCGCCGATGAGCTTCGCGAAATCGTACGCAATACGATCGGCGCCTGGTCCGATCGCTTCGAGCGCATTCAGCTCGAACTGTCCGGAGGCTTGGACAGCTCCATCGTCGCGGCCTGCCTTAGTGGCAGAAAAGGATCGTGGCGCGCCGCGAACCTCGCCACCCCGGGCGCTCCGGGAGATGAGCGTCCCTATGCACGGGCTATGGCCGAGCGAGCGGGCGTGTTGCTCGACGAAATCGTGATGCCCGACGTACCAGGCGATCCGCTGGC
Organism: Sphingopyxis macrogoltabida; assembly: GCF_001314325.1. Classification (NCBI taxonomy): domain Bacteria; kingdom Pseudomonadati; phylum Pseudomonadota; class Alphaproteobacteria; order Sphingomonadales; family Sphingopyxidaceae; genus Sphingopyxis; species Sphingopyxis macrogoltabida. The sequence continues at coordinate 4,377,203 of NZ_CP009429.1, read as the reverse complement.
TGCTTTACCGGTGATGCGCACCCGCCCCGGCGGCTTCGGTCTGCTCGGAACAAGTGACGCTGCACTTTTGAACGCGGCCGAAGAATTTGGGGCTGATGCAATTTTCACCGGAGTCGGCGGCGACAATATTTTCGGCCTGATCCGCCGGCCGGATCCCGTCGTCGATGCTGCGCATTTCGCGGGGCTTCGCACCGCATGGCGAACTGCGGCCGATCTGGCCCATATGACTCGCGACAGCGTTTGGCGCGCGATATACCTTGCCGCCCGCCGCGCCATCTCTGGCCCGCGCGCTTGGCCGCGTGATGGAACTTTCCTCGCCCGGCAATTTGCCACCGTGAACCCCGACCATCCCTGGCTCGAGGCCGCGCCGATGCAAAATCCTGGTCAATTCGGCTACGGCAGGGCCTTGTTACCCATCCAGCCCTTCGTTGATGGCTATGATCGGGCCTTTGCTTTCCCGATGATAGCTCCCCTGCTTTCGCAACCGATCGTTGAATTCGGTCTCGGCGTTGCCACCTGGCTCTGGTGCGAAGGTGGCCAAGATCGCGCGTTAGCGAGACGAGCCTTCGCCGAAGATTTAGCGCCGGCCGTTCGCAATCGACGCACCAAGGGCCGCGTGGAGTCACTCATTGTTCCGGCGTTCGACGCGAATCGCGCGGCGATCCGTCGCTTTCTACTCGACGGGTGGCTTGCCAGTGCAGGCGTGCTCGATTGCGCGGCCATCGACGCTGAACTCGAGCGCCCGGCGGATGCGCGCGATGCCGTTTATATCCGTCTGCTTCAGATCGTCGATATCGAGCGCTGGGCACGATCATTATCTGGTCGGCGAGATTAAGTGGAGCCGCCGGCCATCGAATTGGCGGTGGGCTTAGGCAGCTATAAGTCCGCGCCGGGCGGTCGCCGGGGAACGTCCGCTCGGCACGGACTTACGGCGCGGGAGCGAGCAAGGATTGCCCCGCGCTATAGCTTCGCCAGCGCGCATATTGGTCCGACTTTTGCGGATCGGTGTCCTCTTCTCCCTTAAGCCAGAACCGATACCAGTCGAGGTTTCGCTGATAGACGGCGAGCTTGTGCGTTGGCTGCTTCTTGATGTGCGGCTCGTCGGCGAACGCGTAAAGCTCGGCTGGCTTTCCGGCCCGCTTGAGCTTGGCGTGCAACTCTATGACGAACCGAGCTTCGGATTCTGGGAGTTGCATCAGTACCGGAGTGTTGATCCCGCCGACATCGTCAAGTCCCGCGAGTTGCCTCCAACGCTGCTTGTCGACGTCTGGATCACCGATCTTCCAGTAGCGATCGAGCATCTCGGTAAACCCTCGGCCTGGGAGCGCGTTCGCCCAGTAGTAGATCGGAGACATCTGCCCCGAGGCGAGCGTCGCGGCGGCGAAACGCCGTGAGTGCCGAATAGCCCACAGTGCCACCTCGGATCCGAAGCTGAGGCCCCCGATCCCGACCCGCTCGCCATCGATCAGGCCATCCGCGTCCAGCCCATCAAGCGCAGCGTCTATATCGCTCAACGCCAAGGCATAGCTCTGGTCAGTACCGCTTCCTTCGGGCGCGCGAACGCGGTCCATACAGAGCACTGCTATGCCACTCTCCACAAGCGGGAGCATCGGTATCTCGTCGCCTACCCCGCCCTTAAGAAAACCTGCGCAGTGGTAATATTGAACAACCACAGGTGGCCGCGTGGAAGTTGCGCGCGGCCGGAGCAATATGCCGGTGACGCCGCGATCCCATTCGAATGATGTGGCGACAGCCACAATTCGACTGCGAAGCGCTTCATTCGGATCGGCAAGAACGCGCACGTATCCAGAATAGTCGATCGCGACGAGCTTCGGGGGATTGATCGCGCTGGCTTCGGCGCAGATCATCTTGTCGGCTCCGACTGCACACCGCGGTGGTCTCATCTCCGACCGCTGAGCGCCATCCGTTTCGGCTAGGCGCCGGGCCGACGTCGCGCCGATTTTCCATAGCCATATATTCTCCCGGGCACTTCCCGCTCGTTCGAACAGCAGGAGCATGTCTTTCCCCGGTCGCCAGGCAATCGCCGCGACCTTTTCGCTTCTGCACAGGTCGATCTCGCAAATGGTTCTGCTGCCGTCCGGACGCGTAATGGCCAGCGCTTTGGTGCCTCCATCATGTTCAAGTTCTGCGATGGTGCCATCGCGAGACTGAACGCGCCGACCTTGCCGCGGCCCCTCGTCGGCGAAGGTGGGCAACGCTGACGGGCTATCGGGCCGTAGATTGATGACGACAGTTTCTTCTGGCTTCTCCGACAGTAGACGGCGTCGTTCGAACCAGTTCCCGGGAAGCCGCTGCATGATCCGCTTGCCATCTTCGATCGTCCCGCCTGCGATCGGCTCCATGATGTCGAGCTGGTGATCGACAAGCGCTCCGTCGACGTAGGCCTGCCTTTCCGCATCGGCGATATCTTTGCGCGGCGCTCCGACACTATATCGAAGATGACTGCCATCCTGCGAAAGTGTCATCGCGGAGATGTCGCCGGGCGCGACAATCTCGCGCTCTGCTTCGCTCCCTCGGCGCCAGTGCCAGATTCCCACTGCGCCATCGACAAGCGCCCGGAAGCGAAACCCCCCGGAATCCAGATCCCAAAGCGCGGCTTGCTCGAGCAGCACACCGGAGCCCCCATGCTGCGCGACGCCGCCGCTGCCAATGCGGACTGGCGTTCCACCCGCCAAGGAAACGACATACCAGTCAAGCGCGATCGAATTGGTGGCCACTGACGCACGGCTGACACGGAATGCCGCATATTGCCCATCAGGAGACAGGCTCACGCCGCTGATTTCACCGACCTCGACCAAGTCGCGCGCACTGATAGGAAGCCGGGAGCGGTCAACCTCCGCCACCCCCGGCCCGCTGACTTCTGCTCCCGATGCGGAACTCGCGCAGCTCACCAGCGCGGCGCCCGCAAGCATCCAATTCCGTGTCACCACCCGATCACGGCCTGCAGCGCGACCATCCGACCGACAGCGCTCGCCTGCTCTGGATCATATCCAAAGGCCGAGTTGCTGGTAAGAAACCGGACGTAGGGCGGATCGCGGTCAAGAATATTATTGACGGTCAGCGCCAGTCGCAGTGTGCGACCGTCGGAGCCGGACGCAATTTTAGCTCCCACTTGCAGGTCGAAAGTGGTCCAACTCTTCACCTTTTCGGCGGGGGTCACCGTGAGGTTCCGGTATCCGCCGACATAGTTGAAGCCGACACCCGCATCGAAAGCACCTAGTAAGACACCCAACCTGCCGCGCATGCGAAGCTTGACCGGATTGCCCAGCGTTCCCACCACATTGATGGCCGGAGCTGTATCGGTGACCTGGCTGTCGATCTTCAGGGTGCGCGTTCCGCCGATCGAGAAATTGATGTTGCCGTTTCCGATTGGGCGTGAGTAGCCAAGATCGAAATCCACGCCGGTAACCTTAGAACGACTGAGATTGAGTGTGCGACCGTCGACGATCGCCCCAATTTGACTCGCGGTCACCCCAAGTGCGTTGGAGAAGCTTGGATCAGCGAAATATGCTGCAATCGTCGCGGGGTCCGGGCTTTCATCGATGATACCGCCATAGACATCGCGGCGAACAAGGAAGTTTTGAAGGTCTGCGCTCGCACTTGCGATACGGTCGCGATAGTCGATCCGGAACCAGGTCGCGGAAAACTTGAGGCCCGGCAAAGCGCGTGGTTCGGCATCGAACCCGGCGGTCCAACTCACTGCCTTCTCGGGACCGAGATCTGGGCGGAAGCCGAAAAGACCGAGCACGACCGTTTGGCCCGTCGGGGATTGTGGATCCGGCAAGCGGACTGTCTGATAAAGTGCATTGGCGCTCCCAACCAGCTCGGTGAAATAGGGGGCGCGGAACGAGCGGCCATATGATGCTCGAAGAGCCAGCCCGGGGAGGGGTGTCCAGCGTGCGCCGAATTTCGGATTGGAAGTGGCGCCGACGTCCGAGTAATCTTCATATCGTCCGGCGGCGCTCAACGCGAAGGTGCCTGGAAAATTGTCGCCCGCGTCGAAGACTGGGACAATAAGCTCGCCATAGAATGCGCGGACGATCCTTTGATCCGGCAGGCCAGGCACGCCCGAAACTAGAGGTACGTCGCTCGTAACGTCCGTGATCGCCTGATAGCGTAGCCGATCGCGCCGATATTCCGCGCCGATCGCTGCTTTCAACGGGCCGGCCGGCAGCGTGAAGAGCGGTCCATCGGCGCGCACCGCAGCCGAGAGCACCTCGAAGCGAACGTGGCGGAGCTGCCCGCCGCGCAAGCTGTCGATAAGCGCCGTGTCATTCACCGCTCCATCGCCGAACAGATTGATCGCTTGGGCGCGATTGGTCGCCGCCACCGCACGCGAAAGGCGTAGTCGGTTGACGACATTGACCCCTTTGTCGCGTTCGCGCTGGAGGCCATACCCGCCCGACAGTTCAATTGACCAGTCGCCGAGCGTTGCTCGTCCGCCGACGAGGCTGTTAAGCGCACGCACGCGTCCCCGCGTTCCTTCCGGTCCGAAGTCGGCTGAGGGGTCGTAATAGACAGTGATCGGCTGGCTCGTGCCAATCGGATCAACATAATAGGGATTGGCGCTCGTGACACGCTGGGTCGTGATGCCGAAGAGGCGGCGACGAACCTCGAACCGCCGCTCCGCGTAAAGCGTCCGGGCAAAAAGGCTTATGTGATTACCGATGTCCTGATCGGCAGCGAGATAGAGGCTGGCGGTCTCCTGTTTTGGGAGAAGGTCGATGTTCCGGCGCGTGTCGCCTCGGTTGAAACCGCCAGGGACGAGCTGCGCGCGCGTCAGGTTCGTGCCATTCTGCCCGCTGGGAATGCCGAAGACCTGCCCGTTTGCGGCGAGGATCGATCCCGGATTATTGAAGTTCGATCTTAGGTCGGGTCCGCCGAACGGGCGGAGATCTTCGGTGGCGAAGTCGCGGCTAGTCGAAGCAAGGTTACCTCGCGTATAATATTCGCCTGCGATGACGAGATGTCCGCTGCCCCAGCCGAAGCCGGCAATTTGGCTCGCTTGATACTCGCCGAAGTCGCCGCCCGCTGAACCTGCGCGCAGTCGTGTCTCGAACCCGTCGAAGCGGTTGCGAAACCTCAGGTTGACCACGCCCGCAATCGCATCGGAACCGTAAATGGCTGACGCGCCATCGGTGAGGATCTCGATTCGCTCGATAGCGACCGAAGGCACGAGCGAGAGATCGGTGAAGGCACCCGCTCCGCCGCCCAGCGCAGGTCGGCTGTTGTCGAACAGGGTCAGGGTCGAGCCGCTTCCCAGACCGCGGAGATTGATACCGCTCCCAAAGCCGAGATTGGTTCCAGCATTGCCGCGTGCGCTCGACCCCGTCACGGCCTCCGTGGGGCCACCGGAGAAATTTTGGGGGATAGTTTGAATGAAGTCGGCGAGCGTGGCGCGGCCGCTCTGATCGAGCCGATCCCGATCGATCGTAGTGACAGCCGAGCCAACAGGCCCGGCTCCTCGAATCCGCGTGCCCGTGACGATGATGGACTGGTCGGACGTAACTTCAGTCGATCCAGTCTCGACTGCATCGCCGTTTCCCGACCGAAGCACCCAGGCGCCCTCGACGAGTTCGATCGTTAGGCCCGTGCCGGTGAGGAGGCGCGAGAGGGCGGCGTCGGGAGACAGGCGCCCGCGAATTCGGGTGCTGCGTCGGCCTTCCAACAGGCTCGAAGCCGCAATAACCTCGCGGCCGGAGATATCCGAATATTTGCGAAGCGCGTCGCCAAGGCGCTGTGCCTCGATGTTGTAGGTCTGCTCGCCAGTCTGCGCACATGCGCTGGGTGCATAGAGTGCGGTCGCCGAGACGCCCGAAGCCAGAACGGCCGCGAAAAATTTCATCGTCATTCATCCCTCCCGTGCGGCCGATTTTGGCCGTCTGAAGGGAAAAAATGACGGGTGCTCCGAACACCCTATGGGTTTTTCTTGGGTGTCCTACTCGGATTTAGCGCCGAGAATTGGTCCGTTGGCACCGAACTCGACCTTGAGATCGAGCGCGGCGCCAAGCTTCAGCGCAAGTTTCCGGGCGTCGGTCATGTCGAAGCGTCCCGTCACCTGCAGTGAGGCCAGCGCTGGATCGGCCAAGCTGATCTTGACGCCATTCTCGCGGCCCGCGCGGTCGAGGATCGCACCAAGCGGGAGATTGTCGGCCCACAGCGATTTGGTCGGGGCGTTCGCCTCCTCGCCCGCTATCTGTTGGGGGCCGGTCGACCTGACCTCGGCGCGTTCGCCGGGACGGAGGCGAAGTGCCTTTCCGCCCTCAAGGCGCCGCACCTCGACCGAGCCTTCGACCAGTGCGATGCGCGGGACATCCGCGCGGAGATCGACCTCGAAGATGGTGCCGAGCGCGCGCGTGACCGAATCTCCGGCCTCGACGAGGAAGGGACGCGACGCGTCGTGTGCGACTTCGAACCTAGCGCGGCCATCATGCAGGATGACGCGGCGTTCGCCGTCCGTGAAGCGTGTCTCGATGCGGGCGCCGTCCATCAGCGTCACGCGCGTACCATCGGCAAGCCTGTTCTCGCCTTGCTCCGAATTGGTCGCGACAATCGGCTGATCGCTGTCTCGACCGACCAGATACCAAGCGAATCCGACCGCGATCACCGCAGCGAGTATCGTGGCGAAAGCCCATCGCCGCCCGCCGGGTTCTCGCTCCCGAGCATCGGCCCGGACATCGGCCTCGATCCGGGACGGCGACATGGCGGCGGCCCAGGTCCAATTGTCGCGCGCTTCGTCATAGGCCGTGGCATTGCCCGGCTTGGCCAGCCACTCCTCGAACGCTTCCCGGTGCAATTCGGCATCGGGTCCCATCATCTTGTCGAGCCAGGCGGTGGCTTCGCTCTCGGCGCGGCTCACTGCTTACCCCGCGCGCGCTTGATGGCGGCAAGAGCTTTGGTCATGTGGCTTTCGACCGTCTTCACGCTGATTCCCTTGATTCGAGCGATCTCGGGATAGCGTAGTCCTTCGAAGCGATGCATCAGGAAAATCTCGCGCGTGAGCGGAGATAGCCTCGAAATGGCTCTTTCTGCCCGGCGAAGGACGTCGCGCGCCTCGAGCGCGGCGTGCGGGTCGCTCGCTCCCTCATGTTCATCGCTGAAGCTGTCGTGTTGCGACCGGTGACGGCGCCCGTCGGCGCGACCATATTCGGCGAGGAGCATCCGGGCGCTTTTCACGAGATAGGCGCCGGGGCCTTCGACCAGCGCAGCGAGGCCGCCGCGTGCGCTCGCAAAGCGGCTGAAGACTTCCTGTACAAGGTCGCCGACATCTTGGTTCGGGGCGCGCCCGCGGAAGTAGCGGGTGATTTGCGGCCGGTGTTCGGAGTAGATCGCCTCAATGCGCGCCGAGCGCCCGACCCGCTCCCAATCCTCTGGCGGCAAGGGATCGCCGCCGGCAACACCCGGTCGCTCGCTGTCCTTGTCCTCGAAGTCCATACCTGCCGCCTTCCCGTTCGGGACGAAGGCGGCAAGCCGGGCGTTGAGAACTTGCTTAGCGAACAAGCGCCGCCGCCTTTAGCCCGAGGGCTTGGACATGCGCAGCGGCCACCCGGCAGGATGGAATAGGAAAACTAAGCTAAGCAGGTTCTCACGCCTGACACCGTGCGCCTTGCCCGATGCAGTTCGAAGCATAGCCTTGCCGCTGCGGCATGCAAGCCGACTGCACCGAGATAGATCCAGATCTAGTCTATTCTCCGGAAACGACGGCAGAGCAGCTTCGGTGCCGCGGGGCTTCGACTATTTCGCTTCGGCGGTTTCGCCCGAGGCTTTTGCAAGCGCGATCCGGTCACGTCGGCGCCGCGCCCAAATGTTGAGCCCCTCCACCCCAGCCGAGAATGCCATGGCGGTGTAGATATAGCCCTTGGGCACCTTTGCTCCGAAGCCATCAGCGATCAGCACGACACCGATCATCAGAAGGAAGCCGAGCGCCAGCATCACCACGGTCGGGTTGTCGCGGATGAAGTTTGCCAATGGGTCGGCCGCGAGCAGCATGACGAGAACCGCCGAAACCACCGCGATCACCATGATCGGAAGATGTTCGGTCATGCCCACAGCGGTCAGGATCGAGTCGACCGAGAAGACGAGATCAAGCAGCAGGATCTGGACGATGGCCGATCCGAACGTTAGCGCCTTCTTGCCCGCGTTGAAGACATCGTCGTTCGGGTTAGGATCGACATTATGGTGGATTTCCGAAGTCGCCTTCCAGATCAGGAAGAGGCCGCCGGCGATCAATATGATGTCGCGCCAGGAAAAGGCGGTCTCGAAGCTTGGCTTGCCATAGGCATCCGGCGCGCCCTGCAACCCGAAATCGACGACGATCGCCGTGAGCCCGACGAGCCAGGCAATCACCGAAAGCAGCGCGAGGCGCATGACTAGGGCCAGCGAGATGCCGATGCGCCGAGCTCTCTGGCGCTGGGCTTCGGGCAATTTGTTGGAGATAATCGAGATGAAAATGAGGTTGTCGATGCCGAGGACGATTTCCATCACCACGAGCGTAAGTAGTGCCGCCCACACCGCGGGATCTTGAAACAGGGTGACCAAGCCTTCCATGTCGAACGCCCTTCCTCAGCGATGCTGCCACTGAACCGGTCGCGCGAAGGTGCAGATCGATGGGAACGCAGACAATTGCACCGAGCGTCGCTCGATGCGGTCCGACATCACGGCCGTCGCTGTACGACCGTCAGAGGGGCCCGGCCCGCGCTTCGCGATTTACGGCAAAGCCGTCCTTCTCACAAGGGCTTCGCGGCGGATCGCCGATCCTCGCTCAATGATGATAGAGTGGGAATTGCCGCGCAGTGACGGGGCATTCGCATGGGGCGAGCACCGATATCGCTCGCGGCAGAATCCGGAAATGCGCCGGCGTCGCGGTGACGATCTCACCATCGGTGTTCACCGGCATCGGTCGCCGCGTCTCGATATCGAACTCGACGCATTTGGCGGTGCGCACTTCCTTCCACGCGCCGTGCGTGCCGGACCGGAAAGCGCGCAGCATGAGGGCGAGCTTCCAGAGGTTTTTCACCTCGAGACTATAGAGATCGAGGGTGCCGTCATCGATCGCGGCATTTTCCTCGACGACATTGCCACCGCCATAGAGGCGCCCGTTTCCAATCGCGACCTGGTAGGTACTGACGGTCCTCGACTCGCCTTTCTCGCTGATCCTCGCCCGGAACCGTTGGGCAGCCAGGATGACCCGCAGCGCGGCGACGGCATAGCCGAGGCGCCCGAACCTTTTCTTGATCACCGGGTCGAGCTTCTGCGCGAGCTCGCTGCTGATCCCGATGCTCGCGACATTGAAGAAGGCATGGCCATTGACCGTGCCGACATCGATCCGCCGGCTGTGACCCTCGACAATGACGTCGGCCGCCGCCGCGAAATCGAGCGGGATCGACAGTGTGCGCGCCAGGTCATTCGCGGTTCCGGCGGGAATGATCCCCAGCGGCAGGCCGCTCTCGATCACTGCCGGCGCAGCGGATGAGATCGAACCGTCGCCGCCGCACACGACGATGATATCGGCGGTCTGATGCAGGCGTGTCACGTCGCGTGCAATTTCGGGAAGGCTCTCGAACGGTTCGACCGTCACCAGCAGGCCGCCGGCAGCGAGGCGCTCGCGAACGGGAACGAGCGCCTGCTCGCCGTGCCGCGCCTTGGCATTGTGCAGCACGAGGGCGCGCGTTCCTTTGGGCCACGTCATCTGCTGATCCCTGTGTGGAGGAAGAATTCATGCCATCGCCGCGCGCTTTGAAAGGCGGCGCGCCGATGGACGTGGCTTATACGTCGCCTCTTGAACACCGGGAAGAGCTTGCGATGGGACGGGATATTTTAAGGCTCGTGCCTACTAGATGCGGAGCGGCGGCGATGAAGCTGACCAGCGGTTAGTCCAGTGCGGCCGCTACCGTCGGTCGCGCGGTGCGAAATTGCGGCCATGCCTGGCTGAGAACGCGGATCGCCGACCGGAAGAAGAGGATGGCAATGATGCTCCCGACAAGAATGTCAGGCCATCCCGACCCCGTCAGCCAGACGCCCGCGGCCGCCACGATCACGCCGGTGTTGGCGATGACGTCGTTGCGCGAGCATTCGAAAGTGCTCGACATGTTCACGTCGCGGTTACGGTGCTGATAGAGCAGCGCGAGGCAAGTGAGATTGGCTGCCAGTGCGATGAAGCCGAAAATGCCCATCGTTCCAGCCGTCGGGACGATGTCGCCGGTGAGTTTGAGGACAACCTCGATCGCCACCCAGATGCCGAAAGCTGCGATGATCCCGCCCTTGAACAATGCGGCCCCTGCGCGCCAGCGGAGGCTCCGTTCCAGGGCGTAAAGACTGAGAATATAGACGAGCGCATCGCCCAGCATGTCGACCGAGTCGGCCATCAGCGCGGTCGAACGGGCGAAGACGCCCGCGGTGAACTCGGCGAAGAACAGCACAAGGTTGATGACGAGCACGATCTGCAGGACGCGGCGGACGTCCGCATAGGCGCCGAGCGCCGCGATCTCGTCTTCCTTTGCCGAGCAGCAATCATCCCCGGCGAAATGGCGCGGCGCTTCGACGGCAGGCGCGTCGGACGCGGGGGCCTTCGCAGCCGTGCTGGAACAACCCGAGGCAGGTGCGCAGCAGCTGTCGATCACCGGCGGATTCGGGGCCGTCTCGCCGCAGCATCCGCTCTTTTCGGTGACAGGTTTCGAGACGGCATCGCCGTCGTCGCAGCATTTATCCATGATCGCGTTCCATGTTTGGCAACTGGTTCGCGCAGGCCTATACGACCTATAGCAACTATAGGTTCAAGCACTTTATGCAGGAAAGCTTCTCGATCGGCGATTTGGGCCGGCTTACCGGCTGTCAGGTGGTGACCATCCGATATTACGAGAAGATTGGCATATTGGCCGAGCCTGGGCGCAGTGGCGGCGGGCACCGCATCTATGGGCCAGAGCATCGCGACCGGCTCACCTTCGTGCGAAAGGCGCGCGAGCTGGGATTCTCGCTCGACACCGTGCGCAGCCTGTTGTCGTTGTCGGAGACGCCCGAAGGCACACCCTGTGCCGATGTCGATCACATCGCCTCGCGGCATCTTGTCGATGTGCGCGAGAAGATTGCTGCCCTGAAGTCGCTTGAGGGAACGCTCGAAGGACTGCTCGACATTTGCAGCCACACGACCGTGGAGCAATGCCGGGTCCTCGACGCACTGCGGGACTGAAGCGAAGCAGCAGCCCGATTGTCGTGAGGCGTTCTTCCCGGGTCTTACGCGCTATCCTCCGCTAACTTGGCCAACCTGCCTCGAGGCCAGCTTACGCTACCCACCGTCCTTCGCTGAATGTCCTGCGCGTCCGTGACCATCCTGAGGCGCTTCGCCAAACTGGACGGCGGCGGCTGCCGCGCAAGCGGTCCTTCGTCCCGCTCCGCCGCTTCGCTTCGGCCCTGCGGGTGCGCGACTGCCTTGTGCCGCCGTCCTGCCCGGCTTCACGCCCGGGATGGTCTCGGGTCGACTAGCAGGAGACCGGATATGGCGAGCATCGGCATCGTCAGCGGCAGCATCGAAAAGGGGTTTGTAGGTCAGCTCATCACGCTGTCGATCAAGGCCCCGGTCGAGATACGCCCCAACCGCGGCAAGGCGAGCGATGTGCAGCCCGACTATCGCGTTTGGTCCGATGGCGTCGAGATCGGAGCCGGCTGGATCCGCGTCGCCGAGCAATCCGGGCGACCCTATGTCTCCCTTTCGCTCGCGACCCCCGAGTTCGGGCCGCGGCGCATCTACGCCAATCTCGGCCGCGCCGCGGGGCAGGATCGCGACGATGTCTTCGCGATCATCTGGACACCCGCCGACTGAGCGGCAGCCATCTTGCGGCATCCTTGCGCATCGGAACAATCTTCCGGGTGCAAGGGTGTCGCCACCTTGTTAGGGTGACCCCAATGCAGAGCAGCCTCGAACATCTTCCCCCGCACAAGCAACGCGAGATCGAGCGCGTCGTCGAGATCATCTTCGAGGAATTCGAGGATGCGCTGGCGCTCGCGACGCAGGACTGGAAGCGCAAGGGCCGGATTTCCAAGATCATCCTCTACGGCAGCTATGCACGGGGTGGCTGGGTCGACGAGCCGCACACGGCGAAGGGCTATCAGTCCGACTATGACCTGCTGATCATCGTCAACGACAAGCGGCTGACCGATCGGGCGGACTATTGGTCGAAGCTCGACGATCGGCTCATTCGTGAGCTGTCGGTGACCAAGCGGCTCCGCACGCCGGTGAACTTCATTGTCCACAGCCTCGACGAGGTGAACTCCGGACTTACGCAGGGGCGCTATTTCTTCATCGACGTCGCTCGTGACGGGATCGCGCTGTACGAGGCCGACGGGAAGGAGCTCGCAGAACCCAAGCCTATGACGCCGCATGCAGCGCTCGAGATGGCGCAAGAATATTTTGACGAGTGGTACTCCGGCGCGACGGAATTCATCGAGGGTTACAAGTTCTACCTGGATCGAAAGAGCTTCAAGAAGGCGGCGTTTCTCCTTCATCAGGCTGTCGAGAGCTACTATCACTGTGTATTGCTTGTTGGCACGCTGCACACACCGCACATCCATAATCTTGCCTTCCTGCGCACGCAGGCTGAACGGATAGACGCGCGCCTGTTCGAGGCATGGCCTAGAGAGGTGAAGACCGATCGGTCACGCTTCGAGAAATTGAAGGAAGCGTACATCAAGGCACGCTACTCGAAGTTATGCCGAACTCGGCATAATTTCGATTATGCCGAGCGCCACACTATGCCGAGCGGGCGCGGTAGGTCCCGGCTTTCCAGCAACTTTGCGGTGATCGGCTCGGCATAGTTTTACGCTCCTCCCTGCACCCATCGCAGAGGAGGAAGCTATGACGCTAAATGATTTTTTGAACGGAAGCTGGACGATCCGCGATTTGCGGGCGGGGCCATTCAGGGACTGCATCGACCTGTATTCGGACCGGCTTCGCAACGACGGCTACAGCACGGTCACGGCAAGATATTCGGTCAGGATCGTCAACGGTTTCATCCGGTGGCTGACCGAGCGCCATTTCGATCGCCGCAACATCAACGAACAGCTCGCCGCTCGCTTTTTTGAGGATGGGGATCGGGGTTGCCGTTTGCGGGGCGGCGACCCGGCGGCGATCGGTAGATTTGTGGAGGTCCTCCGCGAGGCGAAGATTGTCGCTCCGGCGTTACCGCTTCCGTCCAGCCCCACCGATCAGATACTCGAGCGCTTCCGCGCGTATCTCGATCATCGGCACGGTCTCAACGCGAGGTCGTGCGCGGCCTATGTCAAGTTCACGCGCCCCTTTTTGCGCGACATGTCGATTACCGGGCCTGGCGATTTCGCTCAACTGACAACGGCCGACGTCCTCGGATATGTCGAACGGCGTGCCCGCGACGCCAGTGCGGCGACGGCGGTGGCGATGTGCTCACGGCTCCGATCGTTCCTGCGATATCTTCAGGTCGAAGGCTTGATCGCGAACGATCTTGCGGCCTGCGTCCCCTCGGTAAAAAAGTGGCGCTTTACAGCGCTGCCGACCTATCTTTCGGCCGCGCAGCTTGAGCAGGTGCTCCAGCACTGTGACCAGAACACCGCTTCAGGGCGCCGCGATTATGCGATCCTGCTATTGCTCTCCCGGCTTGGACTGCGGGCACAAGAAGTGGCGACCCTCACGCTCGATGACATCGACTGGCGCGCTGGGCAGTTCCGCATTCAGGGCAAGGGACGGCAACAGGCGATCATGCCGCTGCCTCCCGATGTTGGCGCCGCCATCGCCGCATATCTTCAGAGCGGTCGCCCGGTATCCGATAGACGCCAGCTCTTCCTGAAGGCCTACCCGCCGCATTCGGGATTCCCGCCGACGAGCGGCATCAGGGATATTGCCGGGAGAGCGCTCCGGCGGGCGGGGATCAGCGATATCGCCCATCGCGGTTCGCATATATTCCGCCACAGCCTTGCAACCGAACTTCTGCGTTCGGGCGCCGCTCTGACCCAGATCAGCCAGGTGCTGCGGCATAAAGATCACGATACCACGCGCATCTACGCGAAGGTGGATCTGGCAAGCCTGCGTACCCTGAGCCAGCCATGGCCGGGAGGCGTGCAATGAGCCCGCTACGCGACGCGCTCGAGCGCTACATCACCATGCGCCGCGGGTTCGGATACAAGCTGCGATGCCAGGCTCTGCTGCTCTCGCGTTTCGTCGCCGACATGGAGCAACAGGGTGCGGCGATTATCACCACCAAGCTTGCCCTCGACTGGGCCACCAAGGAGGCAAGGCCGCCAACCTGGCCGGGACGCCTGTCGGCCGTCCGCGCCTTTGCCAGGCATTTGTCGAGCACCGAGCCGCGCACCCAGATTCCGCCGACGGACATCCTCGCGGCAAGGCAGCGCCGAACGCCCTATATCTATACCGACCAGGAGATCGGCAGCCTGCTCAATGCGATGCTGACGGTTCGCTCGGCGAAGGGCCTGCATCGCTGGACCTATTACTGCATTTTCGGCCTGCTTGCGGTCACTGGATTACGGATCGGTGAAGCGCTCAGGCTCAAGCATGACGATGTCGATCTCGGCGCTGGCCTTCTGACTATCCGCGATACCAAGTTCGGCAAGTCCCGCCTCGTTCCGATCCATTCGACCACGGTTGCCGTGCTCACCGATTACGCCAAGCGCCGCGATGCAGTCTGCTTCACGCCGATCAGCCCGACATTCTTCGTCGGGGAACAAGGTCGCGCGTTAAATCATAGCGCGATCCATCTGATATTTCGTACGGTCGCTCGCCAGATCGGCTTGCGCCGTCCCGGCGATGCATATCGCGGCCCGCGCATTCACGACCTGCGCCACAGCTATGCGGTCGCCACCCTGCTGCGCTGGTACCGTGCCGGCGACGACGTCGAGCAGCGATTGCCCATCCTGTCGACCTATCTAGGGCACAGCCATACCAGTTGCACATATTGGTATCTGTCGGCCTGTCCCGAGCTGATGGAGCATGCCGCGCGGCGGCTCGATGCCCGATGGGAGCAGGCGTCATGACCCGGTCCCCGTCCATTGCGCCACTGATCGAGCGGTATTTCGCTCAGCGCCTCATGCATCAGCGCGGTGTCAGCCCGCACACCGTCGCATCCTACCGCGACACGTTCCGGCTGCTGTTGCGCTTTGCACAGCGCAGGCTCGGGAAGCCGCCTTCGCACCTCGATCTCGCCGATCTCGATGCCCCCTTCATCATCGCCTTCCTCGACGATCTCGAAGCGGGCCGCGCGATCGGAGCCAAGACCCGCAACCTCCGGCTGACGGCGATACGGGCGTTCTTCCGTTTTCTCGCTTTCGAGGAACCGGCAAGCAGCGGGCAGATTCAGCGCATTCTCGCGATCCCCGGCAAGCTCACCGAGAAGCGCGAGGTCCATTTCCTGTCGCGCCCGGAGATCGACGCGGTCCTCGCCGCGCCCGATCGAACATGCTGGCTCGGCCGCCGCGATCATATGCTGCTGCTCTTCGCGATCCAGACGGGCCTGCGCCTTTCGGAGATCGCCAGCCTTGATCGCAGCGACATCATGCTCGGCACCGGCGCGCATGTCCGATGCGTCGGCAAGGGCCGCAAAGAACGGCGCACGCCGCTCGCAGGCAAGGTCCGCGCTGCGATGCAGAACTGGCTGAAGGAGTCGCCACGCGGCGGGGCATCGGCGCTGTTCCCCAACATCCACGGTGGCCGCCTCAGCCCCGACGCCATCCAGTATCTGCTCGCCAAGCACGTCCGGACGGCGCGCGCGCATTGCCCATCGCTGCGACACAAGCGGGTATCGCCGCATGTCCTTCGGCACACCGCCGCGATGGAACTGCTCCAGGCGGGTGTCGACCTGTCGGTGATCGCGCTGTGGCTCGGACATGAGTCGATCCTGACGACGCAGGCCTATCTCCATGCTCATATCGCACTCAAGACCGCCGCGCTCGCCAAGCTCCAGCCGCATAATATGAAGCGACCCGGGCGGTTCGAACCGGAAGATCGACTGCTGGCCTTTCTCGACGCGCTGTAGCTCGGACCGCCGCAGCGATCAGAGGTCGGCCTTCTGCCGGAGCCCATCGAGCCATTCGCGCGACACCGTCTCAACCGTGTCGCGCAGCATGGCCACCGCCGCCCTGATCGCCTGCAGATCATCGCTGCCGATATCGTACGCAGCCGAGTAGCGCGCCTCGACATAAGCGCGTTTCGCCAGTTCGAAGCGCCGGCGATCGACCTTCGTTGCCCTCGGCCAGGCCTCGACGAGCCGCGTCTCCCGGTCCTCGGCGAGCGAACGCAAAAACTTCAGATTATGCGAACGCGGAACATATTGGCTGCGCACCAGAAGGAAGCAGGTGTACGCCCGCTCGGCAGCCTGATGCAGCGTGAAGGCGGCGTCGTTCTTGTGTCCTTTGCCGATATAAAAATCGGCCCCCTCAAGCGCCGTGTCGACCTTGGCCAACCAGTCCGCAAAATAGCCGCTCGCCATTTCATAGGCATCCGCCGCGGTCAGCGGCTGCGGCGTGGCGAGCGCCGTGCCGTGCAACTCGTAGAGAGCGACACCGTCCTGCGCGATGTCGACCCAAAAATACTCGCCGCGAGTGAGCCCCCGATTCACCTCTTCGAGCGTGTGGACGATAATGTTCACGGGCCGTGCAATCGCCGCATCACGCAGGATCTTGTCCTCGGCGACATACCAATATTCCGCGATATCGGCGAGGTCAGCGTGGCTGACGATGATCAGCAGATCATAATCAGACTGATACCCGTTCTCGGGCTCATCGACCCAGTCGCCGCGCGCATAGCTGCCGAAGAGGATGACCTTCCGGACCTTGCCGTTCTTCTTCCACGGCTGCGTCGCGCGCGAGATCGCGACGGCAAATTCGTCCATCAAAATCCGCGTTGCTAGCGCCAGTTCTTCCTGCTGCGCCGGCGGAAGATGATCGACATCGTTCTTCATCCCCGGAGTCTCGCCATCTTCACGCCCGGTGGCAAGACCTCATTGCGGCCGATCGGCATCGATTGCCCCAGATCGGATGCGTAAAACTATGCCGAGCCGATCACCGCAAAGTTGCTGGAAAGCCGGGACCTACCGCGCCCGCTCGGCATAGTGTGGCGCTCGGCATAATCAAAGCATTACAGCATATCAGCGGAGGAGCTTGAATGGCTCGGCGCGCGCGTAGAGCGGCTCGCGGAGATCGTTGATGGAATCTGCCGCGATCGTATCGCCGAGCTGGAGACCACAGCCCGCCGCGCAGGCTGATCTTGTTCCTCAAAGTTGCGCGATGCGCTTCAGGTCGGTCGGTGATCTTCTTCGGTACTGTTCGCTAGCTGGTTCAGCTCCTCCTCCCCAGCGACGTGCTTGTACCAGTCGTTGTCAAACTGCGCGGCGGTGACCTTGATCGTCTCCACGCGATATGGGGCGCAGCTGATCACATCGACTGCTGATGGATCGAACACCGCAATATTGTAGCCCTCATCGTCACCGAACTGGCTCTTGTACGCGATTGCATCATAGCCTTGCGCGCGGAAAAGCTCCGCGAGAATTTGGGTCGGAACATAGTCGGCTGAATCGTCCGACAGGGTGACAGGTCGTGAGAACGCGTTGTCGATATCGGTCCAAACGGCGCTCTTCTTCTCCGGCGCTGATATAGGCGTAGTTCCCATAATCTGGCCCATGTTTAGACCGCCAAACGAACTATGTCCGTGGCCGAGCGACAGATCCAGAGTCCTGAGATCGCGGAGAATTCTGCACTTTGCTACAGAGACTTCTGCGCCGACCCAAGGTCGAACTTCTGAAATGGATGTCTCCGCGGTGCTCCCGAGGTAGAGGACCGGGATGCCTGCGGGGTTGGCTCGGCCCTCTTTCGCGCGGCGTTCCAGTGGCTTCATCCGCTTTGCACCGAAACCTGAAGTGTACTCGCCGATCCAGTTTCCTTGTTCGTCATGCTGGTCGAAGACCTCGACGCCTTGCTGCGCACGAAACAGAATGCGTCCGGTGTGCAGTGTCTGATCGCGCTGTTCGATCGTTGCGATGACTGTTGCCAAAAAGGCTTGGATTGCGGGGTCCCAAACGTACCGGCTCGAATGGCGCACTCGATCCGCATAGACGTCGTAACTGCGCCAAGACGCAAACTCCTTGGCGTCGGGATTGTCGAGTTCCATCACTGGCTCCGATGCGAGGCGGATTTGGCCCTTTGCAGCCGCTCGGCGAGATAGGCAGCCGCCTTTCCGCTTTCAACGAAATCGAACGCACTGATCTTTGCATCCAGTATCGTCGGATGATCGACCTTTCCATGCGCTTCGTCGAGGTGAAACCGAAACTGCCCAGGGGCCGTCATAACGATTAGGATCGCAATGCCGCTACGTCGGATGGACAGGCTCCCATCGTTGTTAGCCTGCCATTTGCTGGAACCGACGAAGCGCTTTCTTCGATCGAGAAAATTCAGGAAATCGGCATGGCTCTCAGTTCCTACGGTGCCCTCGGTGAGATCATTGCAACATTTTTCGCCGACGACCATTGCCCACCATTTAGGATGGAACACCATGTGGGCGTAGCGCAGCGCTTGGCCACATTGTTCGCATTCGCCATCTAAACCGCCGAGATCGTCATGCCCGATAAGGACCCAGTCCTTCGATGGCTGGATAATGCCATGCTCCTTTGCGTGGCATCCTCTGCAAAGAACTTCACATTCCTGGTAGGGATATTCCCAAGGGAGGCGTCCCGCGACATAATCGCGATGATGGACTTGAAGCACAACCTCGTCGCCGGAGCGAAGGCAGTGGGCACATACTCCACCATGCAGCCTGATCTGCTCTGCACGATAGGCTGCCCATTCCTTGTGCCGGTATAAGTTCATCTCGCCCCAAGATCGCTCCGTCCGATACCTTAGCATATTGGAGCGGGGATTACTTCCTGCCGCGAAAGCGTTCGAAACGAGCCTTGCCGTCCGCTGTCTCAACAGCGACGTTTGCATTGCTGCATTCATCGCCGCCCATATCGCCCGCCTTACAGCGATTGACGATATCGCGCGCCTCTTCAAGATTGGCCTCGAAGTATTGAACGCTTCGCGGTTCGGGCGGCGCGCATGCTGTCAGGGTCGCGAGGCCGGCGATCGCCAGCATCTTCACATCGATCATCGTCACCTCCAGTGGCCGATCTTAGCGCCAGAGTGTCCGGAACTGCAGCGGCGCGCTGGCAGATAGAACCAGATTGGGGCTATTCTCCTGTATGGCGACTTTGCCGCCGGCTTCGCGTCGCAATATGGGGTGCAGGAGCCTTGCGAGGATTAACTTGGGGGAAATGATGTCGAATTTGAACGCCGCGCTGCCTGCCTCGATTGCATCGAAAGAGACAACTACTGCCCTCGCGACGGTCGGTGACGCTGCCCTCGACGCCGCTATTTCTTCGGGCGCGTTGGACGGCGTGCCCATTCTTGGCGCGGCGACCGGAATTTGGCGCGCGCACAAGGAGATCGGGCAACAATTATTCATGCGTAAAGTCGCTCGTTTCCTTCGCGAAACCAATCAAACAGCCGATCAGGAGCGGATCGATTTCGTGGACCGTCTGAAGGCTGACGGAAAGACGGAAGAGTTTGGAGAAGCGATCCTTCTCATTCTCGATCGGCTCGATGACACGGTAAAGCCCGGCATTCTTGGGCGGCTCGTTGCGGCGCATATTCGCGGCGATCTGGATTACGATAAGATGATGCGTCTGACGTCGATTGTGTCGCGCTGTTATGCCGAAGATCTCGAATTGCTGCGCACTTTCAGCAATGGCGTTCAGCGTGAGAAGACGCCGATCGCCGAAAGTTTGCTCGCGGCAGGCCTTTTGTCCAATGGTGGCATCCATGGCGGGGATTTTTCTGACCCGCTTGCAGGCGGCATCATTTTCAATCTCAATGAATATGGGGATTTGCTCAAACGATTTGGGCTTTAACCCCAAGTCGGAAAATTCGGCACAAAACGGCCTGCCGAAATTTTTTTCACTTTTTTAATGCAAATTTTCTGCGCAGCAAATATCAACGTTTTTCCGAATATTCACTTTTATGGTGATTTTTGCTGGGCACAAAATATGGCCGAATTTCAAAATACCGAGCGCGAATTGCTTGATGCGCTTTTGGAGGCGCTTCTGGCGCTTCCGCAATCGCATGCGCAGATCGAGCAATCTGAAGTCAAAATCGGGCCTCGCGGCGAAGCCGATGCGCTGATCGGTGCATTTATCAACCGCCAACCGCTGCTCTTGCTCGTCGAAATCAAGGCGCAGCTCTTTCCGCGCGATGTGCGCGAAGCGATCTGGCAGCTTCGGAATAATCAGGCCCATCTCAGCAATTCCGGGGACGACCGGGAAATTATTCCCTTTTTCGTCGCTCGTGCCATCTCGCCGGGAGCTCGAGAGATTTTTCGGGAAGAACGCGTCGGATATTTCGACCTTGGAGGCTCACTTTATATTCCGGGCAAAAAGGCATTTATATTTCTCGATAAACCGGCTCCGAAAAAAGGGACGAAGAAATTCGATTCCATTTTTCAGGGGCAAAAAGCGCGCGCACTCCATGAAATTTATGAGAGGCGGCAGGACTGGCTGGGCGTGAAGGATCTCGCCGATGCGAGCGGCGTATCGCCCGCTACGGCTTCCGAGACCCTCACGGAGCTCGAACGGCGCGAGTGGGTCGATGTGCAGGGCGCGGGTCCGTCGAAACAGCGTCGATTGCGCGCCGCACGGCCCCTTCTCGAAGCTTGGACCAGCTATGCGAGCGATCAGAAGGCGCCGACGGTGCGGCGTTACTATGTCCCGAAAGGGAGTGACGCACTGGCGCTGGCGCTGCGCCTTGATCAGGCGTGCGACGAGGCGAAAGCCGCCTATGCGGTCACTGGCGAGGTAGCCGCTCAAATCTATGCCCCCTATCTTTCTTCCATCTCGCAGCTCCGTTGCCGGATCGAGCCCGGGCAGAAGCTGATCGAGGCGCTGCTCAATCTCGACGCCCGGCCCGTGGCGGAGGGGTGGAATCTCGGTATCATCGAGGCGAAGAGCCGGCGCGATGTCGCGGTCGGCCAACGGATCGATGGCGTCTGCTATGCGCCGCCGCTGCAGGTCTATCTCGACCTGCTCCAGGCGTCCGGCCGTTCCCGTGAAATGGCGATGCACCTCCGTAGCGAATGTCTGGATAACTGATGCCGAAACCACAAACGATCAGCGGCTATGAGGATCTGGTCACCGATGCGTGCGAGCGCGTCCTGGTCACGCTCTTGCGCGGACTGGGTCCGTGGAAGGACTCCGCCTTTCTAGTTGGCGGTCTCGCGCCCCGCTATCTCGTGACCGCTCGTCCGCCGAAGGTGCCGAAACATGCCGGCACGGGCGACGTGGATATCGTCGTCGATGTCGGAATCCTCACGACGACCGAGGCCTACAGCACGCTTGAGGAGAATCTGAAGGCGATGAACTTCGAGCGCGCCGAGAATGACAAGGGCGCGAAGCAATCCTGGCGGTGGCGCGCCGAGATCGAGGACGGCACGACGATGATCCTCGAGTTTCTGGCGGACTCACCCGAACTCGGAGGCGGCAAGGTGAAGGAGCTGCCTTCGGACGGCAATGTCTCGGCGCTGAATATTCCCCACGCCTCCATGGTGTTCGACCATCATGGGACCGTCGAAATCACGGCCGAGCTGCTGAACGGGAAGGGCCGCGCTACCGAGCTCGTGCGCTACGCCGATATCGTCACATTCACCTGCCTCAAGGCCTTTGCCTTCGACCAGAGGTTCGAGCGGAAGGATGCGCACGATCTGATCTACTGCATCGAGAATCTGGAAGGTGGCGTCAGCGCGGCGCAATCCGCATTCGGGGCAGCACTGACGGGGCCGCATGCCGATGCCATACGCGAGGCGCTTGCCCGTCTGGCAGCCCGCTTCCGTGATCCCAATCCCGACGAGAGCTATTTGCGCGACGGACCGGTCGCCGTCGCAAGCTTTGAAGACGACGAAGCCGATGTTTCGGCAGACCCTGACCTGCTGAACGCTCGGATATTGCGGCAACGGCATGCCGCGGAGGTCATGGCCGATTTCCTCGCCCCATTCGAAATTTGATGACGGGAAGGTCGCGATCGCAGTATTGTTCCTTCGCTTTTCAGGAGCTTGTCCGCAAATAGAGCGCTCATAGCCGGCGCGAGTTCGGGGATACTTCTGCCGAACGCCATCTACGACCGCCTCTAGCCGCTTGGCTCCCGCTCACCGTCCGTGGCAGATTTTGAATTTCTTGCCAGAACCGCAGGGACATTTTTCGTTGCGGCCGACCTTCTTCCTCGGCTCTATCTCCCGGGGGGCACCGCGACGCTGATCAAACAGCGCCTGCAACGGAGCAGGAATCACAACCTGTCGCTGCGGGGGACCGCCCCTGAGTCGAACTTGGCGAATAATGGCTTTCTGCTCCTGGAATGCCGCGCGATGGTTCGGATCCATCGCATCCTCGAACGGCAGCAGCCGCTCGACCTCATTCGCCGCCGCATCATGGTCGCCGCAGTACGCAAGGACCACCGCGTATAGAGCGCGAGCTTCGAGAACGCGTCCCGCGAGACCCGCGCCTTGCAGGACGGGGAAGATGTTCCGTTCGAAGGCCTCGCGGGCGCTTATGAAGTCGTTCACCCAGACCAGTTCTTCGACAAGATCGAGACCAACCCGGACGAATGACTGGAAGGATTGCGACAGTTCGTAGAATTTCATCGCATGGATGCGTGCGAGAGTAGATCGCTGGCTCTTCCGGCCCAAGGCCTGCGCGAAAAGATCGTGACTGTCTGCCAGATGTTTCAGCCGATCGGTGAGATCTTCGTCTTTGGGAAGAAGCTCCCGAAGTTCGGGGGCGTTCCGTCCCACCACATCGTCGGGCCTGATCCCGAGCTCCCGATAATATTCGCCGATGAGGGCGAGTGCCTCACTTACCGCTGTATCGTTGTCGCCGAGCTTGAACAGGGCGAGGGCGCGATTGTAGCGAAACACGCGCAGATGTTCGGGTTGGTCGGGAAGTCGGTCCGCAACTTGGTCAAGCATGGCCCGGACGCCATCGATGTCGCCAAGCTCGGACAAGAGCAACATCCGCTTCATGCCCCAAGCCATCCACTCCTCGTCGCCGAGCTCGTTTGCCCTCAGCAGCAATTCCATCTCGTCGACCCGCTCCCGGCCGGCCTCATAATCTCCCTCGCGCAGATCATTGAAGACCAGGCCGTCGCGCGCCCAGAGCCTTGTCTCGGCATCCCCGTTCGGATCGGCCGCGATCGTCAGCAGATAGGGTTCGATTTCTGGCCAGACCCCGAGTTCGTGGAACAATTCGTCTGTCGCGAACTGCACCAATATTCTCGCCTGGCCGAGAAGCCCGAACAGGCGGATGAGCAGTCCTAACTTCGCGAGGCTCCAGTTGGTGCGGATCGAGCTTACGATGACCCGCTGCAGCGAGCCCAAGGCCTTCTGCTCGAAGTCCTGACCCTTTGCCGAGACGTCCGCCTTGCCGAGAATCCTCACCGCGTCGTGAATTTTTAGGCCGCTATTCCCGAATAATTCCAGCGCACCCGTTGCGGGAAGCGCGCGCAACCGGGCCGTGGCCGCCTTCGCGTCGATGTCGCACGCGGCTTGAAGCAAGGCACTGGCTTCGTCCCTTGAGAGCGCGACATCGGCGAGGCTCAGGACCGCGATCGTTTCTCTGTCGGCCGGCGGCAAGCCTTCGAACGCGCGCCTCAGGATAATCTCTTGAGCCGTCTCAACGATATTGGTCTGCTGCTCGATATCTGTACAAAAGGCCCGAATATCGCCGCCATATTCGCGCGCCGTGATCGCCGCCGCATTGAGCACATAAAATGGCAGGCCTCCGGTAATTCTGGATAGCCGCTCGCAATCGCCGAAATCGGCCCGGCAACCAGCATCTTGAACTGCCGCCGCGATAGTGTCTTCGTCCCAGCCGTTCAGAGTCTCTGCTTGAATATCCAGTCCTGCTTCGAGTTCGGCGATGTGCCGTCCGGGTTGGCTCAGCAGGACAAATCGGAGATTGGGGCCCCGTGCTACCAGCGCCTCTATATCGGCTGCCGGAATCCGGTGGCTGTTATCGATGACGACAGCCGCGTGAAGGCCGCCTTCGCCGAGCTTGATGCTCAGCGCGCTCACCATGTCCAATCCGCTCGCCCCCGGCAGAAGAATCTCGCCGAGCTTGTCGTTGGAGCGTCCGAACATCTTGGCCGCCACTTCGCGCGCTACCGCCGACGCGAGCGCGGGTCCCGGCGTGTCCCCGACGTCAAGATAGGTAACCGGGAGCGGAGCATGGACCGCGGCCTCGGCCATCCAGGCGGTTTTCCCCGAGCCCGAAAGTCCCGCTATGATGCGGACGGGCTGGTCACCAAGCAGGGCGGGTTCGTCGACCTGGGCGCGGTACACCGGGGGCGGCGCCGGAAGCTGCTGCATCTGCACCACGAGCTGCTCGAACAGTTCCGGCAATTCCTCGCGGGAAAAGCTGTGATCCTCGCGGGGAGGCGTGCCAGCGGATGCGAGCATGACCATGGCGGCCAGCTTCCAGGTCAGCGTCTCCGGCCTGAGCAACCCGAATGGCAGCTGCGCCGCGAGATCCGAGCAATATGCAGCCATACCGGCAACATTGTCGGCGGGTCGAGGCAGGCAATTGTCGGAGGGCTCGGGACCGCCTGACCAATGCAGCTCGACATCGTCAGGCCAGTCATCCGCGGCAATCTTCTTGAGCAGGGCTGGCGACGGAGGCGCATTCGTCGCGATCACGAATCTCGCGTCGCCAGCTCGCAGGCCGTTCTGATGCTCCGCACGTATGTCCTCGAAACGCTCTAGCGCTCCTGAAATATCACTGGGATTGAGGACGTCCTGCCGCGTTTTGACCTGCGCATAGATACGGGCGTCCGGAAGCTGGACTTCGATGTCCTCGTCCCGCTCGACGATGATATGTTCGGCTCCCGCCTTTCCCGCGAGGAGAAGGCACGCTGCCGCGTAAAGATGCTGGTAGAGGAAACCCCTGTGTACGGCCTCGATCCGGATGAGTTGGCGCTCGTCGAGAACGAGGAATTCGTCGACCGGCGGTTGTGTGCTTTCTGCCTCATCCTCCGCGCGGTCATCGACCGCATTATGACCGGAATTGTCTCCGGGATCTTCTGACGCCGTCATCGGGTCGTAAAGGCTGCGACGACCTTGTTCGTCCCGTCCATGAGCAGGCCGCACTGAATGTCGGCGACCAGGACCGTCGAATTCACCGTGATATCGGTCGGATTGCTGATCGTCGTCTTGCCATAGGGGTAGGTGGCGCGAACGACATTCGGGAGCTTCGGCACGACAACAAATGCGATCTTCGCTTGCGGTTTGAAGGCTTGCGCTTCGGCGACGCTCATGGGGACGGTCCCGATCACCCCTCCCTTGTTGGGGAGGAAAAGCTCTTCGCCGTAGCGCGCCGGTTCGCCCTCGAAGATCGCCTTCTCGGTCCGGGTAATCTTGCTGATGGTGGCCTTTGCCCCGAAGCCATTCTGCGCGGAATAGGTGCCGGTCGTGACTTCGCTGCTCGAAATCGTCACGTCGAGATTGCTGAGGGTGCTGGCCTTCGGACTTTCGACTTTTGCGTAATAGAAGGTGTCCCAAGCGCTGAAGTTCGTATTGTCGAACAGATAGGACTTCACCTCGAAGGCTCCGATATCGGCATTGTAGGCCAGATATTCCGCGCCTTCGATCTTCTTCGAGATGATGAGGGGGCCGGAGCTGCCCGCTGCTGCAAGCCGGGTGCGATATGCATCGCTGGTCTCGAATTCGTCTTTCGGCGTAACGGGCTTGATCGACGCAATGGCCTGGTCGAAGGTCTGCGGCTGTACCGTCGTGCTCGTATAGGCTGCGCAGCCCGATTGCGCCTGCGCCATCGTAGGCGCACAAACTAATGCTGCAGTGAGGAAGATTGTCTTCATTGGCCCCCGCCCTTGTATCTGCTCGAGATATTTCCTTCTTTAGCAGAGGAGAGAATGTCCAAAAGACGCCAATTGAAAAATCGCAACCAAGGAGGGGCTTTTCACGCCGCCGGGTTCTGCCAAGCCGCAGCTGTCATCCCGGTTGAGGCTTGATCTCGAAACCGATGACGCTGTCATCATGGGTCCATGCTTCGTCGAGTGTTTCCGCTCTGTCCTCGCTATAGCCATCGACGATCGCGTGGTATTCGCGCGTCTCTCCTTCCACGCGGTGATCAACGGTAATCGTGCGCATTGCGTTCTGGGCGAGATGCGCGCTGAACTGACTGCGGGTGATGGCGGCGTCCCGGCGATAACTGGCTTTTATATGCGCGATGCGGCGTTGTGGTGCATGTCTTTCCGTAATGGAGACCGCAGCAAGAACGAGCAGCGTTGCAATAGCGCCGAACATGGCGAGCTCGTAAAAGCCGACCCCGAAGAGCATGCCCAAGGTCGATGTCGTCCAGAGCGATGCTGCAGTCGTCAGCCCGCGCACATTGAACCCTTCGCGAAAGATTACGCCGCCGCATAGAAACCCGATACCCGTGAGGATCCCGTGCGCCATGCGCACTGGATCGATACGAATGACCTCCTTGGGTGTTTCGGTGAGCCAGGCCATCTGGTGTACCGCGGCGAGCATCAGCAGGCAGCAGGACAGGGCAACCAGAATATGGGTGCGAAGGCCAGCGGGGCTCGCCCGATATTCGCGTTCGGCTCCGATGATCGTGCCAGTCGCGACCGCACCGACGATCGGCCACAAAAGCTGTGGGTTGAAAAGCTCCATATCCTCTCCTCTGCCGAGCCATTTTTGAACGTCGGAAGACTAGAAAAGGATGCGCATCTGCAATCCCACAGCGGTCGCGGACGGCCGACCGCCCGAGCGATCCGGCAGGCTAAGCGACCCCGTAGATCGCGGCGCGCCGCTTGAACGCTTCCGCCGATCCTTCGAGGATGTCGCAGGCATATTGCCGCGTGTCCGGATGATCGATCGAGCCACTCGATACGATCCGGCCATTGTCATCTTGCGCCTTGAGCACGATGATTTGCTCAGCATCCCCCAAGACCGCAATATTCGCATTGTGAGTTACAATGATCACCTGGCGACGCTCTTTCGCGCGACGGAGGACAGGAACAAGGGTTTGATAAATGAACTCGCTGTCGAGATGATCTTCGGGCTGGTCGATGATGAGTGGCCGGTTGGATTCCGCCGAAAGCATGAGCGCAAGCAGGACGGACTGCTTCTGTCCGAGGCTAAGCCGGCTGAAATCCCGGATCATCGGCTGCGGCCTGCCTGCCATGGCCTTGGCGACAATCAGCTGGGGCTTGTCGCTGACTTCAACGGCTTGAAGTTTGTACATCACCTCCGGCGGAGACAGGTTGTCGATGATGGATTGCGCATCGGCGTCGGAAAAAACCGTTGATCCGTCCTTTTCCTTAACGCCCTTGATCGTTGCCTTATCCTTCTTCAGCACGGCTTGCACCAACACCGGCAATGACAAGGTCTCGATCAGAACTTCCGCTCTTGGAACCCGGGACGTCCGCCAGCTCATCGCTTCGCTGATGACGGAGCAGCCTGACGGCGAATATGCGCTGTGAAGAAACTTCAGCGACACGCTCAGGTCGGTGAGGACTGCCTTGAGAGTGGTGCTCGCCTTGACGCCGTAGGCGCTCCGCTTCGTGGCAATCCGCTGTCGAATTTCCCAGCGCTTCTTCACGAGCTCAGCGCGTTCCTTTCGCGCTCGCTCGAGTGCGGGCTCCCAGGTCTTCAGCTTCCGGAGGCGCTCGGTCAGCTTGGCCTCGTCGGTGGACAGGCTATTGATGAAGACGATGTCGAGGCGGACGCCACTTTGCTCAAGCGCTTCGCGCTTCTGATCGATTTCGGCCTTGGCTGTCGCTTCCTTTACCCGCCACGCGGCCAATTCGCGTTCCATGACCGTCCCCAGTGCCTTGGCTGCGTCCTGAAGATCTGTTTCCGCAGCAACGACCTTCGATTTAAATGCCGACGCCTGGGTCGCGATCGCTTGATACTCGTCCCCGCCAATGGTGAGGTCGGCAGGGTCGACAGACGTCTCGATACTCTCGATGCACTCCCGCAGCGCCTCGTTCGAGGTTAGGCCTAGAAGCTCGTCTAGGTCGCGGCGAAGCGAAGAGCGAACCTCCTTCTCCTTCTCGAGCTTGCGGATGAGGGCGATTACCTCCTTGCCCTTTTGCGCTTCGAGTGCCGCCAATTGGGACTTCTTATATTTGAGATCGCGGTCCACCCCCGGAATGAGGGCGACATATTCCGTGGCCTTTTTGAGTTCGGCTTCGGAATCGAGAAGCGCTTGCCGAACATCCCGTTCCTCCTTGAGGTCGGCCGAAACGCCGATGAACCGATCGAGGAAGCTTAGCAATCCCGCAGGGTCGGCGGTGGCGTTTTGACTGATCGTCGCGGCCTCGCTCTGGGCATAACATTCAACGGCGAAATGAGGCAGCAATGCTTCCGGGTCATCAGGATCCTCGACGTTGGAATCGCGCCGGCGTTGCATCTTTATCGTCTGTCCCGACTGGTCATTGACGACGAGGTCGATGAGGTCGGGCCAAACCTCGGAGTCCACCACATCGCCGGCGCCGGAATGGCCCGTCAGACAACGAATGGCTTCGAAAGTCGTCGATTTTCCCGTGCCCCGCCCCCCGATGATGCAGTTCAGGTTCGGACTGAAATGTACGCCTTGATCGCTGAGAAAGCCGCCGTGCATCGCCAAGGCCCGCACCATGGGTATTCGTGCCGGCACATCTTCCTCAATGCGCACACGAGCATCACTGTCTTGCAGCGCAAGCCGCAATGCGTCGAAAGTGACTTCCTGCATCTTGTATCGGGTCACCTTGCGGTCGCCTGCCGCATTCCGGCCCAAAGCGTTGAGCGTGTGCGAGTCCGAATTGAGCAGACGCGCCAGAAATTGCGACTTTCCGAGGCCGAGGGCTTCTATCCGTTGGCGGCCGAGCGTCTTTCGATCACCATCCGGATCAAGGTCGGAATAGGAGATATCGCTATCGGCTCGCTTCAGTTCGATTCCGAGCAGCGCCGCATGGCAAATTATGTCCTTCTTGTGGGGCGGATTTCCCGGAATCTCGGTTTCGAGGCCTTTCCCGCCGTCAACATGTGCGAGGATGGCAAAGCCCC
Organism: Sphingopyxis macrogoltabida; assembly: GCF_001314325.1. NCBI lineage: Bacteria > Pseudomonadati > Pseudomonadota > Alphaproteobacteria > Sphingomonadales > Sphingopyxidaceae > Sphingopyxis > Sphingopyxis macrogoltabida. The sequence goes on along the minus strand of NZ_CP009429.1, from coordinate 4,348,069 downwards.
CTCCTTGTTTCACAAGGTCAAGAATATCGACGACGCCATTGGAGCATCGCGAGTTTGCGGTGTTTCGATCCGCCAGCGACAGCTTCGCGTGAAAGCGCGTTAGCGCGTCCAAGGTGCCAAAATAACAAAGGATATGACCGTGAGCCGTCGATAACTCGACGGCGGGAACGACGAGCAGGCCGGTTCCTTTCGCAGCTTCCAGTGCTGGCCCGACACCTCCGATTTCATTGTGGTCGGCAATCGCGATAATGTGCAAGCCCTCCGACCTCGCGGTCGCGACTATTGCTTCCGGCGTGGCGGTCGCATCGCTGACATCATGCGAGCCCGTAACACTGTGGATATGAAGATCGCCGCGGAAGAATCGGGCGCCATTGTCCAGGGCCAGAGCCTGAGTGATATCCATTATGCCCTCCCGACGCCTTTTTAGGCTTTGTCTCAAATTTATTCAGCACGGACATGCCGCCAGCAGGTTCATAAAGATTGTGGGCTTGCCGCACCACTCTAGATGCAAGGCTAATTGGTCCAGATCGGCTCGCAAGTTCGTCAAGACCTTCGATGGCGCTAGAGGGCCGTATGAGGCACTCGCGGCGCCTTTCGGGGAGACCGGGGCTGCGGGCGGAACAATCGTGCCAAGGCGTCGTTGGTCTACCTGTCATAACAAGGAATCCCTCATGGCCAGCGCACCGCCCGATCCGCATCCCGATTCTCTGCCGACTGGCCCCGAACAAATTCCGGAGCAGGTTCCCCTCCCCGGTGACGACGGCAGGGAGAGCATCGAGGATGTGCCTGAAACGGAGTGATGAACGGCCGCATGGCATCTCGCCTGCGGCATCTTGTCGCGCTGATCTCGCGAGCGGAAATGGTAAGCCCCGCTACATCTCTGCAGCGGGGCTTCCCTAGATTGCATCCGAAGATGCGATCAAATTCTGCCATTCTTTCGTCTGGACAGGTAAGTGAAACGTGCCAGGGGCATGATAGTTCCGTGGGCGTTGTGGGCGTCCGCGATTTTTAGCGCCGCAGCGTGACCGCGATCGGGCAGTGGTCCGAGTAATGCTTCTCGCCGGGCACATAGAGCGTTTCGCTGAATCCGGTCCGGTCGGCGGCGGCGCGCCGGTCGAGCACGATATGATCGATGAAACTGTCATAGCGCGGGTTGCAGGCCGGCGGCTGGCCCGCGTCGGCGAGCGTCAGGTCGGCGTTGACCGGATCGCCATCGTCGATTTCGGTCCATATCATATCGCCGGGAAGCGCGAGGCGGCGGTTCCAGTCTCCCAGCACCGCGAAGCGATCGGGCTCGGCGGCGGCCGCGTCGATCCAGGCTTCGAGTGCCGGGATCTGATCCTGGAATATGGGGCAGGCCTTCGCCTCGCTCCCCGAGAAGCAGCCCGACTTCAAGTGGATGCCGAGAAGGCGGATCGGTGTGCGGCCCTCGGGGCGGAGCGTGATGTCGATGCCCGAACGAAGCTGTTCGTTGCCGCGCATCAACGAGGTCACATCGGCATGGCGGTCGAACGCGATATCCTTGCGGATGGCGAAGCCGACCGCCTGGCGGATCACCGTCTGCGCCGGGAACTTGCCGCCGCAGGTGCCGTCCGGCGAACCCTTTCGCGCTTCCATGATCACGACAAATTTGGCGGGATCGAAGACCCGCGCTGCGGCGGTCTCATTCTCGGCCTCCTGAAAGGCGATCACATCGGCGTCGAGGCCATCGGCGATGCGGCGCATCGCGGCATAGTCGGTGTCATCCCTGGGGTTGCAGCCCTCGCCGTTCCGCTCAGCCAGAAATTCGAGGTTCCAGCTCGCGAGCTTGAGCGGTTTCGATGGAACAGACGGGTTTGCGGGTGCGGAGGTCGCGGGCGAGCAGGCAGCAGCCAGCAGGAGCAGGGCGGATGCGATGAGACGGTGGGGAAGCATCCGCCGCTACTGCCGCACACCGCCACCGAGTGCAACTCGCCGTGCCGCGCCTTGGCGCGGCGCAGATGGCGCCGCCCGGTACTCGGCGCTATAGCGCCCGCCCGGCCGGGATCCTTCCGGCCGCGTGAGGAGATATTTTATGAACCACGCCGAACTGTCGGACAGCGTCGCAACCGCACTTGGTCTGAGCAAGGCCGATGCGAAGAAGGCTGTCGATGCCGTTTTCGCCGCGATCACCGACGCCGCCGCCAAGGGCGACGAAGTCTCGGTGAACGGCTTCGGCAAGTTCAAGGTCAAGGAATCGGCCGCGCGTGAAGGCCGCAATCCCTCGACCGGCGAAACCATCCAGATTTCGGCTTCGAAGAAGCTGACCTTCGGCGCCGCGAAGGCCGTCAAGGATCGTCTGAACGGCTAAGCCGGTACGTCCCGCCGGTGTGCCCGGCGGGACGGCCGCGCGGCGGCGTGTCGAGCGCGGCATCTGAAGAGCGTGCTCGGACCTCGCAGGCTCGGCCCGGGACCGCGTCTTGTTCTGGCCGCGCGAGCGCACTTGGCTCGCTTTCCTTGCCGGGCGGCGGCTAGGCCCAGGCCCGCATCGCACGCCGCCCCGCTGCGGGCTCGCCAAGAGCGCGTCCGTTCGCCCTGCGGGCTCGCTGTCTCCTTCTGTCCCCGATTTGCGACGGGCCGTTGGCCGCGGCGGAACATCCGCCTCACCGGGGCGTCGTCTTCATGCCTACCCCCCAGGCAGATATGGAAAGAGGATGACCCAGATGGGACAGAATAATCAACAGCAGGGCGGCCAGCCCGAAAAGAAGCCCGGTCAGGGCGGCGGCCAGCAGGACCAGCAGGACCAGCAGCGCCGCCAGCCCGGTCAGGAAGACCAGGACCGCGACAACAAGGCCGGCCGCGACGACGAGAATCGTCAGAACCGCTGATCGCGATCGCAGAGTCGACGCCGAGGCGTCCTCTTGGGGCCGGGCCGCATTTCGATGCGGCCCGGCCTTCCAAATTCTGCGCTTCGGAATTATAGCCGGACATTACAGGAGGGTATCGCCCGAACGGACGCGATTGCGCCATTTTGCGGAGATTTCTGACATTCTTCTCCAAAAGCTGTTACGCTGCTTCCACTGGCTGCGGATCCACCCCTGATCGGCTACTCGTGGTTCCGGCATAACCCGCAGTCCCGTTGTTACGGTCGGCCGATCGATTGAATGCCGTGAGCCTGGTGACGCTTGCTCCCGACACTGAGGAGCACATCGTGCGTCCCTTCCATCTGATTTTGTCGGGCGCGTCAGTGCCCGAGCCCCGCCGCGTCGATTTCGTGGCTGAAAGTCCCGACCACGCGTCTCAGGTTGCGCGAAACGAAGAGGAAGGCATCCACGTCGAGCTCTGGGAAGGAGCGACCCTTCTGGCCCGGATGACGAAGGGTGAAGCCGATGTCTGGCAGCTTCTTCCTGTCCGTCCCGGCAATGTCGTGACGATGGCGGCCGGGGATTCCTCTATGTCGATCTAGGGTTTTGGCGATCGCGGCTGGGCATGTTGCAACCTCCTGCGCTGGATCGTGTTGCTCAGCCGAAGGAGAATATCATGCCGACCGAGCTTGATCGGGCCGTGACGTCGCCAGTGGAACGCGTGGCGCGCGTTCTCGCGGGTCATGCGCTCAGCCAGAATGCCGAGGGTGATGTGCAGTCCGCGGGCGAGGCGGTGGACGCCCTCTGGGGCGAATATGCCGACGCCGCGCTTGCCGTGCTGAAGACCTTGCGCGAGCCGAGTGCGGCGATGCTCGCCGTCGGCGACGCGGAGGTCTGGGATCGGATGATACGCGCCGCGATCGAAGATGAAACTATCGCCGACTAGTTCGGGCCCGCCAGCTTGTCTGCTCAGCGGCAGCGACGCGAATTCAATCTCGGTTCGTCGCAAATCCGATGCCGGATGGATAGATCGGCCTCGGGGGGCGTAGCGTTAGCGAGGGGCAGAAAAGGAACAGTCTCATGACAGCCGATATCGCCACCGACGAAACCCAACGCCTGATCGCCTCGAACAAGGTCGAGGGCACCGCGGTCTACAACCGCGAGGGCGAGAAGCTCGGCTCGATCTACAATTTCATGGTCGACAAGGAATCGGGGAAGGTCGAATATGCCGTGCTGCAGTTCGGCGGCTTTCTCGGCCTCGGCAGCGACTATTATCCGCTCCCGTGGGATGTCCTGACCTATGATGTGAGCGTGGGCGGCTATGCCGTCGGTCTCGACAAGGCCGTGCTCGAGAAGGCGCCGCGCTATGCCGCGAGCGAAGAGCCGGCCTTCGACCGCGACTATGGCCGTCAGGTCTATGGCTATTACGGGATGAACTATCCCTTCTGACGTAGCACGGCAGCGCCCCGCGCTTGGCACCGGTAGCGAGATCGATCGATGAGCGACGACGACGATATCTGGAATCAGCGCGGGACGTTGACGCGGGTACATGACGAAGGCGCGGATGTCGCGCTTCCTCCACTGCCCGCAGGCGAAGCCGAGTTGCGGCCGCTTCGCGACCTCCTCTCCGAGTTCGCGGCGGCTCCGGCGTGGGAACGCGAGCGCTATAGTCTCATTCTCGACAATGGTCAGGCCTTCTCCGCAGACGACATTGCCGCCTTGCTTCAGCGTCCAGATTCGCCGGTTCAATGAGTTTGCGGGAAGGATGCGCGCGCGTTGCAGGACTATGAAACCCTGATCCTGGCAGAAGCTGCGCTCGGCAAAGCGATGCTCGGCGGCGATATCGCGGCACTGGATGATCTTCTCGACGATGATGTCCGGTTCACCGACCAATCAGGTCGGCGTCTCTCGAAGGACGACGATCTGGCTGGCCACCGGTCAGGGCTTCTGCGGATCGAGACGCTGGAGCCCGTGGGCGCACCCGACATCCGGATTTGCGGCGATTACGCATTGGTTTGGGTGACGGTCGATCTCGCCGGTTTCTACAAGGACGAGGCCTTCTTCGGACGCTTCGCTTACTCGCGCATATGGCGCCAAAAAAGCGGCCAGTGGCGCGTCGTCCTTGCCCATTGCTCGGCAATCCCCGACGACGGCTGATGCGGGCCTGGTCTCACCGAAGGCTACGAAATGTGATCGACCAGCGCGGAGCGGGCATCGGCGCGATGCTGTGCTCCCACTCCTCGCGCGCTTCGCCCGCCATATGATAAATGGCGCGCGGGGCGAGCGGTGCCTCGGCGCGCTCGAACCTGTCGCCGCGCCGAAGGCGAAAGCGCATCAGCGCCGGAGCGCCCAGCGAGACGCCGATGACATGTTCGAACACCGGGCGGTCCTTGTGCCAGCCGATGCCCGCGCCAAGCCCATATTGAATGAGCAAGACCTGTTCGAGCTCGGAGGGCGCGAGCCTCGCGAAGGCTGCCGCGCGATCCCTAAGCGGCAAGAGCCAATCTGGGATCGTCTCGCCGCGGGAAAATCGGCCCGTCTGAAAATCATAGGTCCATCCGAACGAGCGCGTGGGGCGCTTGCCTTCCCAGTTGAAACTGAAACGGAGTGAGTGCGGAGTCTTTAATTTGCCCGATATAATCGGTTTCTTCGGCGGTCGTGACGATATCTTCGGCGACGGAGAGGCCGGGAAGAAGCGGCGTGCCGAAGAGATCGGGGTGGAGCGCGGACGGGAGCGAGCGCGCGGCGGCGCGCGTCATAGCGAAAGCTCGGCCTGCGCGCGAAGCGGATCGACGAAGAAGGTGTGGCGCGGGGGTTCCTCGAACAGGACCTCGTTCGGCAGCGTGCCGTCGAGCCAGTGCATCACATCGCGGCGATGAATGATGACGCCATGACGCTGCTGATAGGGGATGACATCGGCGCCCGCGGGGATCGTCAGGATCCGGTAGGACAGCGGCCAGTCGGCGAGCGGCGGATCCCAGATCGCGGCGAGGTAGAAGAAATTGCCGCTGTCGAGCGTCACCCGGTAGCGATGATCGCCCGTGCCCATCCGAAACTCGGAAGCCGGGATCAGGCAGCGCCGGTTCGGGAATGCGCGGCCTTCCGATCGCACGAAACGAAAGTTGATTCCGTCGCTGAACCGCGGATCGCTTCCCCATATCGCTTTGACCATTTCGACCTTGGTCATATCGTCAGGCTTGCGCCTGATAAGGGCGCGGGCGCTACTATCGGCACCCTCCGAGTCGAATGGGGTTGGCGTCAGGTTCACAATCGGAACATAATGGGAACGATGGTGAGTCGCAAGGGTCAGGGGACGGCCGACGATGTGCAATGATTACAGGCTCGAGGTCGACATCGCTTCGATCGCCGAGGATTTTGACGGGCTCGAGATCAATATCGACATGCCCGAAGGCGCGCCGAACGTGCCCGCGCGCGAGGATGTCCGCATCACCGACACCGCGCCGATCGTGAAGAGCAGCGACGGCGCGGCCTCCGGATCGCTCGTCAACCGGCGCTGGAGCTGGCCGGGGCAAGGCGGCAAGCCGGTCTATAATGTGCGATCGGAGCGCCGCGATCTCGGCATGCAGCGATGCCTCGTCCTCTGCGACGGCTTCTACGAGTTCACCGACCCCACCGACCCGGCGCAGAAGCGTTTGGACAAATGGCTGTTCACGATGAAGGATCATCGCTGGTTCTGCATGGCGGGCGTATGGCGCGACAGCCATGTTGGCGAAGCCTTCAGCCTCCTGACCATGGATGCCGGTCCCGACGTCGCGCCCTACCACCATCGCCAGATCGTCCCGCTCGCGCGCGATCAATGGGCGGCCTGGCTCGATCCGCGCGTCCCGGCCGACGAGATATTGAAATGGCTCCCCGAGGGGAGCCTCGATGTATCGCAAGTCTATGGCAAGCCGCCCGCGCAAGGCGCCCTCGCCCTATGACGAAGGAAGACGGGCTCGACCGGTTCGTAGAGGCGCAGGATCAAATCTATGCGCGAGCGCTCGGCGAGATTCGCCGGGGCCATAAGAGTTCGCACTGGATGTGGTTCATTTTCCCGCAGCTTACGGGTCTCGGCCGGAGCGCGATGGCGAAGCTTTACGGTCTTGGCGGGGCCGATGAGGCGCGGGTCTATCTCGCGCACCCGCATCTCGGCGCGCGCTATGTCGAATGCGTCGAGGCGCTTCAGGACCTGTCCGCGAGCGATCCGGTGGCCGTCTTTGGCGAGGTGGATGCGACGAAGCTGCGCTCTTCGCTGACCCTGTTCGAGGCGGTGAGCGGACGTCCGTTGTTCGCGGCCGCGCTCATGCGCTGGTTCGGCGGCGAGCGCGATGCGCGCACATTGGCCATGCTGACCGACGCCGGCGACATGATGCCGGAGCGGCTTTCCTAGCCCCGCGGATTTCGGAACAGCGGCAGCATCCGGTGCAGCACTTCGTCCTTGTCGAAGAAATGATGCTTCAGTGCGCCAAGCACATGGAGTGCGAGCACGACATAGATGGCTTTCACCATGAGTTTGTGCAGGTCCCCCAGCTCGTCGGCGAGATTGTCGTTCAGCGGCAGGGGAAGGTTGGGCGCGGGCACGGCGCCGTAAAGCGGCACTTCGGGCGCGCCGCCGGCCGACGCCGCGGCCCAGCCGAGGAGCGGCGCGCCGATCATCAGCACATAGAAGAGGACATGGGTTGTGCGCGCGAGCAGGCGCTCCCATGCAGGCATGCTGCCCGGAAACGCCGGCCACGGATGGCCGAACCGCCAGCCGAGACGGACGAGGCTGAGCGCGAGGATCGTGATGCCGACCGATTTGTGGAGCTGATAATAGCCGAGCTTCTCGCTGTCCGAGGCGTCCTCCATCCAGCCGCCGAAGGTGGCATTGGCGATGATGAGAATGGCGATCGGCCAGTGGAGGACGATCGAGACAGTCGAATAGCGGCTATGATGTTCGCGCATGATGTCCTCGCTCAGAGCCTGTGGTTCAAATGCGCGAACGATAGGCCTGTTCCGTCAGGCACCGGCTATGTTCTTTTTGGGGGTAAGGATGAGCGTCCGTCCTTCGACACGCCAGGCCTGAAGGGCGGACAGGAAGTTCATGCCGAGCACGTCGGTGGTTCCCATCCCGGGTGAGATGACCACTTTCAGCTTCATGGCTTCGATTCCCCCGATCGCAAGATTGTCCACCGTCCCCGCATCGGCGCGAACCGTGCCGTTCGCCGTCTGCATCAGCAGCGGCACGAGCGTTGCGTCCGCCTTCACGCCGGCCGCCGCCGCCGTTGCCGGCGACAAGGCCGTCACGGTCGCGCCGCTATCGACGAGCATGCGGCGCTCGGTTCCATTGATCATGGCCTTCGCCCAGAAATGGCCGTCGCGTCCCATCGGAATGCGGACCTCCTCACCAACGACCTCCTGACGGTCGAGCCCCAGCCTCGCGGTGATGCGCGACAGATTGGGGTCGAAGGGCGCCTGCTGAAGGATGAGGAAGATACCGAAAGCGAGCAGCGCGAACGAGAAAAAGCGCGCGGATCACGCGGCCGACATAGGGAATCTTGAAGAGGATGAAGAGGATCAGCGCCGCGCCGACGGCGTAGATCGCGAGCGTCTGCCCGGAAAGGCCAGGCGCAAGGTCGGTGGTGATCGGCATATATTTCCTCGGCTTTACAGGGCGGAACGTGACGCGGCGCTGAATGATCCACAGCCGCTCGTCGCAGGCGCCTTGACGGACGTTCCTCGCGGGTGGAACATAAAGGGAACATTCGAGTCGATACCAGCATGAGCATGATGCCCGTTTCTTCGCTCCGGCCGCGTGCCGACGAGCTTGCCGCGCTTCGCGAAGCGGTCGCGCGCGTCGCCGTGTCGCGCGGTCCCGTGCTGCCGTTCGGCGTCGGCCCGCTCGATCATCTGCTCGCCGGGGGCGGTCTCGACGGCGCTGGCCTTCATGAGGTCGCGGGCGCGTCGGCGAGCTGGAGCGACGATGCCGCCGCGACGCTGTTTGCCGCCGGGATTGCCGCACGCTTCGCGGCCGCCCCTGGCGTCTCGGCGCTTTGGGCGCTGACGCGCTTCGATCTCTATGCCCCCGGACTGGAGCAGGCCGGGCTGGGCCCCGATCGTGTCCTCTACGCGCAGGGCAGGACTGACAAGGAATTGCTCGCAATGTGCGAGGACGCGCTGCGCGACGGCTCGCTCGCCTGCGTCATAGCCGAGGTAAAGGCGGCGGACCAGACGGCGACGCGGCGGCTGCAGCTCGCGGCATCCGAGGGCAACACGCCCATGCTGCTCTACCGTCGCTATCGGCGCTACGGCCAATGTCCGCTCGGCGATCCATCGCTCGCAATGACGCGCTGGCGCATTGGAACATTGCCATCCGGGCGTCTCGCATCACCGGGCGTCGGGCGCGGGCGCGGGCGCTGGTCGGTCGAGCTCGTTCGCCAGCGCGGCGGACCGCCTTTCTCCCTCGAACTGGAGGCGTGCGATGATCAGGGTCGCCTCGCTCTTCCTGCCGCAGCTCGCGATCGAGCGATTGCGGCGGGCGGGGCGGCAAGACACGCCGCCTGAACCGGCGCGGGCGGCGCCGCGCTTCCCCGAACCGGTCGACGACAATCCGGGTGCCTGTTCGGTGCCCCGTGGCGGCGGCTGGCGGCCCGGCGCGCGTTGGGCCCAGGCAGCGTCGGCGCCTGCGAGCGCCGATCAGTCGGCGCTCGACGCCTTGCCTGCGCACCAGCGGCCGACGTTGCGCGAGCTGGGTCGACGGAGCGAAGCGGCGGCACCGGTCTTCCGGGCGCTCCGCGGCGATGACGGGTCGCCTCCCGGCGCAGCCGCTCCTTTGCCGCTACTCTGGGGTGCCCGTCCGACGATCATTGTCGCGCGCTCCGGCCAGCGCGACGTCGTGACCGCGGCCTGCCCGGCGGCGCTCGACCTTGGGCTGGCGCCCGGCATGGCCGCGGCGCATGCCCGGGCGCTGGTATCCGACCTCGAAATACTCGACGCCGATCCCGAGGCCGACCGCGCCTGGCTCGATCGGCTGGCGCTCCATGCAGCCCGCTATTGGACTCCGGCGGCAGCCGTGTCGGGAGGCGACGGTCTCTGGCTCGATCTATCCGGGACGACGCAGCTTTTCGGCGGCGAAGAGCGCTTTGCGGCGCGGCTGCTCGGCTTTCTGAAGCGCCTCGGCTTCACCGCGCGTGTCGCGATCGCCGGGACACCCGGCTCCGCTTACGCGCTCGCGCGCTATGGCGGGCACGCATCGTCGGTCTTGCCGGAAGGGAGGGAGGGAAAGGCGCTCGCACCTCTGCCGCTGGCGGCGCTCCGGCTCAAGCCGGAAGCACTCGCCGCCGCTGCCCGGTTCGGGATCGAGCGGATCGCCGATCTCTACCCGATGCCGCGCGGGCCGCTGGCCCGGCGGCTCGGCCGCGCTGCGGTCGAGCGGCTCGATCAGGCGCGCGGGTTCGTGCCCGAACCGATCGTGCCGGTCGTCCCCTTCGAAATGCCCGAGGCGCGGCGGGCGCTGCTCGAGCCGATCGGCACGGCGGAGGCGATCGAACAGGTCATTTCCGACCTGCTCGCCGATCTCGTGCCCGCGCTGCGCGAGCGCGGGCTCGGCATACGGAGCCTGGTCCTGCGCTGCGACCGGCTCGATATGGGCGAGCAGGTCATTGCGGTCGGGACGGCGCGGGCGACGCGTGACGCGAGCCATCTGCTCCGCCTGTTCAAGCTCCGCATCGATCGCATCGAACCGGGGTTCGGGATCGAAGCGATGACGCTCGCGGCGCCGCAGGTCGAGACGCTGGGCGCCGAGGCGATCGGGGGCGCGGCGTTCGATGGCACCCCGCGCCCGCCCGACTTGGCTCCGCTCGTCGACGCGCTCGGCGGACGCGCGGGCGAGGCGGCCTTGTTCCGGTTGCGCTCGATCGAGAGCGATGTTCCCGAGCGCGCGATCGGACGCGCCGGTCCCTTGGCCAAGCCTGAAGGCTGGCCGTCGTGGGCGCGTCCGATCCGTATGCTCGCGCTGCCCGAGGCCTTGCGGGGCGTCGTGGCGTTGCTGCCCGATCATCCGCCGCGCCGCTTCGCGTGGCGCGGACGGACCTATGCCGTGGTCGCGGGCGACGGACCCGAGCGCATCCATGGCGAATGGTGGCGCCGCCCCGGCGAGATGTGGGCCGTGCGCGATTATTTCCGGGTCGAAGCGACAAGCGGCGAGCGTTTCTGGCTGTTTCGCCGCGGCGACGCGATCACCGAGAATACCGGCGACCTCAGCTGGTACATGCACGGCGTCTTCGGATGACGACCCCGGCCACAAGCTACGTCGAACTCTACACCTCGAGCCATTTCTCCTTTCTGCGGGGGGCCTCTTCGCCCGAGGAATTGTTCGCGGCCGCCGCTTCCCAAGGCCATTCGGCCCTCGGGCTGTGCGACCGCGGCAGCGTCGCCGGCATGGTGCGCGGTCTATCGGGACAGGAGGCGACTGGCGTCCGGCTGATCGCCGGGACGCGCGTTGACCTGCGCGATGGCCGCTCGATCCTTCTCTATCCGACGGACCGCGCGGCATGGTCGCGCCTGACCCGGCTGCTCTCCTTGGGCAAGATTCGTGGCGGCAAGGGCAATTGCTGGCTCGACTGGCCCGACGTCGCGTCCTCGGCCGAGGGCCTCGTCGCGATCCTCGTGCCCGGTGAAGCCGACGAGCGGGCGCGGCTCGATCTCGCCGAGCTGCAGGGCGCCTTCGGCGCGCGCGCCCATCTCGCGCTGGCGCTGCGGCGGCGCCCCGGTGACTTCGCGCGGCTTCGTGCGCTCAACGCGCTCGCGCAGGAGCTCGGGGTGCGGAGCGTCGCGCTCGGCGACATCCTCTACCATGCGCCCGAGCGCCGGCTGCTGCAGGACGTGCTGACCGCGATCCGCGAGAAGACAACGGTCGACGAGCTGGGCTTCAAGCGTGAGCGTTTCATGGACCGCGCCTTGAAGTCGCCCGCCGAAATGGGACGGCGCTTCGCGCTCTTTCCCGACGCGATCGCGGCGACAGCCGACATCGCGGCCCTATGCCGGTTCGACCTTGGCGAGATCCGCTACCAATATCCCTATGAGCAGGTGATGGAGGGCCGCACCGCGCAAGAGGCGCTCGCGGCGCTCACCGAGGAAGGTGCGAACCGGATGTTTCCGGGCGGCGTGCCGCCCGCATACCGGCAACAGATCGATCATGAGCTGCGCCTGATCGGCGAGCTCGGCTATGCGCCCTATTTCCTGACCGTCAATTCGATCGTCGCCGAGAGCCGGCGCCGCGGCATATTGTGCCAGGGGCGAGGGTCGGCCGCGAACAGCTGCGTCTGCTTCCTGCTCGGCGTCACCTCGATCGACCCGATCAAGCACGAGCTGCTCTTCGAGCGCTTCGTGTCGGGCGAACGCAAGGAGCCGCCCGATATCGATGTCGACTTCGAACATGAACGGCGCGAGGAAATCATCCAGTGGATCTATGAGACCTACGGGCGGCAGCGCTCCGCGCTGACCGCCGTGGTCACGCGATACCGAACCCGCGGTGCGGTCGCCGAGGTGGGGAAGGCGCTCGGTCTGCCGCGCGACCTCACCAAGATGCTCACCGGCCTCGTCTGGGGCTGGTCGGTCGATGGCATCCCCGAGGAGCGCATTGCGGAGCTGAACCTCAACGCCGGCGATTACCGACTGCGCCTGACGCTCGATCTCGCGCGCCAGCTCATCGGGACGCCGCGGCACCTCTCGCAGCATCCCGGCGGGTTCGTGCTGACCGAGGAGCGTCTGGACGATCTTGTGCCGATCGAGCCCGCGCGGATGGAGGACCGGCAGATCATCGAGTGGGACAAGGACGATATCGACGTCCTCAAATTCATGAAGGTCGATGTTCTCGGCCTCGGCATGCTCGGCTGCATGAACCGCGCGTTCAACCTGCTGCGCGAGCATAAGGGTGTCGATATCGGCATGGCCGACCTGCAGGACGACGATCCCGCGGTCTTCGGCATGATTCAGAAGGCAGATACGCTGGGCGTCTTCCAGATCGAAAGCCGGGCACAGATGTCGATGCTGCCGCGGATCAAGCCCAAATGCTTCTACGATCTCGTGATCGAGGTCGCGATCGTGCGGCCCGGTCCGATCCAGGGCGACATGGTCCATCCCTATCTGCGCCGCCGCGAGGGCAAGGAAAAGCCCGAATATCCGAAGCCCGAGCTGCGCGCCGTGCTCGAGAAGACATTGGGCGTGCCGCTGTTCCAGGAACAGGCGATGAAGGTCGCGATCGTCGGGGCGGGGTTTACACCCGCCGAGGCGGACCAGCTCCGCCGCGCGATGGCGACATTCAAGCTGACGGGCGGCGTCAGTCACTTCTACGACAAGCTGGTAAATGGGATGGTCGAGCGTGGCTATCCCAAGGATTTCGCCGAGCGGACCTTCAAGCAGATCGAGGGCTTCGGGAGCTACGGCTTTCCCGAAAGTCACGCCGCGAGCTTTGCGAAGATCGCCTATGCGTCGTGCTGGATGAAGCATCATCATCCCGATGTATTCTGCGCGGCCTTGCTCAACGCCCAGCCGATGGGTTTCCACGCGCCCGCGCAGATCGTGCGCGATGCGCAAAAACATGGCGTCGAAGTGCGTCCGGTCTCGATCAACGACAGCCATTGGGACTGCACGCTGGAAAGGAGCGGCGGGCGCACTCTCGCGGTACGCCTCGGTTTCCGCCAGGTTCGATCGCTCGCGAACATCCATGGCGCCGCGATCGTCGGGGCGCGGGGCGATGTGCCCTATGATTGTGTCGAGGATGTTTGGCGCCGCGCCGGCGTGCCGCGCGCCGCGATCGAAAGGATCGCCGAGGCGGATGGATTCGCCTGCCTTGCTGAGGACCGGCGGCAGGGGCTGTGGAAGGTCCGCGGCCTTGGCGAGGCGCCGCTACCGCTCTTCGCGGCCGCCGACGCCCGCGAGGCGAGCTTCTCGCCCGAAGGGCTCGAACCGCCGACCGCGCTTCGGCCGATGACCGAAGGACGCGAGGTGGTGGAGGATTATCGCACGCTACAGCTGAGTTTGCGTGCGCATCCCCTGAGTTTCCTGCGCGACGAACTGGACGCGATGGGGATCGTCCGCTGCGCGGATCTTGCGAATATCCGAGATGGCAGAAACATCGAGGTCGCGGGGGTGATCCTCGTGCGGCAACGCCCGGGCTCGGCCAAGGGCGTCCTCTTCATCACTATCGAGGATGAGACCGGCGTCGCCAACGGCATCCTCTGGCCCGATCGCTTCGACATCTATCGGCGCCAGGTCATGTCGGCCTCGATGATCGCGATGCGCGGCCGCGTTCAGAAGGAAGGCGAGATCATCCACATCATCTGCGACCGGATAACCGATCATGACGCGATGCTGCGGCAGGTCGGGCGCAGCTCGCTTTCCATTGCGCCGGGACGCGGGGATGGGGCGCGGAACGGGGGCGGGCCCGATAGCCGTGAGCCTGCGCTGCGCGTCCGGAGCCATGACTTTCACTGATGGTGGCCAAATGCTCCGGTTGCAGGACCACTCCCTCCTTGGCTGCCTGACTGCGGGCCTCGGCTCGCCTCATGCCGTCAACCCCCTGCGGGGGTTCGCCCTCGCTTGCCGCTCGGTGACGGCGGCTCGCGGGCCCTTCGGTTGGCGCCATCGGGGATGGTCCCGAGCAACCCAAGGAGACACGACATGGCCACCATCGCAAATCTCACCGTCAAGGCCGACGGCAGCTTCGAAGGCACGCTGACGACCCTTCTGGTCACCGCGCCGATCGCGATCGTCCCGAACGGCCGCAAGGTGAAGGACAATGAGCCCGACTTCCGCGTGATCGCGCGCAAGAACGGCTATGAGGTCGGCGCCGGCTGGACCCGCACGTCGCAATCGAACGGCACCGAATATGTCTCGGTCACCCTCTCGGCCCCCGAATTCGGCACGATCTACGCGAACATCGCGAACGCCCCCGGCGACGACCCGATGAAGAAGGTGCTTATCTGGAATCCGCCGAGCTGACGGATCGATCAGGCCCCGCCTTCGGGCGGGGCCGTTTTTGCGGCTTTCTTGTCGGGTACGACCTCGTGGAAGGCGTCTTTCATCCAGCCCTCCCGCTCACCCATATGCTTGTCCCAGAAGCCGCGCATCGCCTCGAGCCTCTTCTCGGCGAGATATGGCTCGGTGAGATGTTCGAACATATTGTGCTGCGGAACCGGGACCGGCGAGGCCCGCCAGACGCCGAACAGCACGACCGACAGCGTCTGGAATACCGCGAACAACAGATAATGCGCGCGGTCGAGATCGCGGATGTTGAGGCCTGACCGGAGCCCCTTTGCCTGCGCGCGCGAAAAGGCATCGGCTGCATGCGCGATGCTCTTGTTGCGCAGCGCCTTGATCTCGGGAAGTGGCGTGCTTGCCAGCAGTTCGTCGAGCCGGTCGAAAAAGGCCTCGCCAATCAGGTCGCCGCGCGCGCGGCTTTCGGGCATAACACCCGACAATTGATCGAACAGCTCATGTTCCGTCCGCGCCTGGTCGAACCCTTCTGGTCCCGACAGGCTGAGGCTCACGCGCCGCGCCTTGTTCGGATTGGCGGCCATTTCGGCGGCAAGCCGCTTGAGTTCGGCTTCCTGCAAAGCCTCATACTCATAGGGCAGCGCGTCGCGGCACACGAAATTCTCCCGCGTGATGAGTTCGCGCGCCGCGCGCATCTCGTCGACGATCCGTGGGAGTGAGATCACGGCCTTCTTCGGCTGGTTCGCCGGCGGTTTCTCGAGCAGCCGGGTGATGGCGATGACCTGTCCGGCAAGATAGCCGCGGTCGAGCATCATGGCGATCAGTGGCGCGGTCGAGCCGCGGGTGCCGTCGTCATCAGCGAATTGTCGCGCCTCGTTCGCCGTGCGCCAGGCTATGTCGAACCACATCATGTCGGCGAACTGCCCGGCGAGCGATGCGTCGGGATCGCGCTCGAACAGCTCGGACCAATGCTGGAGTTTATCGCGAAACGCCTCGAGCGAGTCCTTGTCGCTGACGTCGCAAGCGTCGATCGGATAGTGAAAGATGGATGGATGCGGGCGTTCGGGGACCGCGCGAGCCGCTGGCTTGGCTGCGGGAGCCGCCGCTTTGTCGTCGCTACCCGCGACGCCTTGCGGCTCCGTCATGACTGTCCCCCCTGCATCACCGAGGCCGGGCGGATGGCGAAATTCTGCGGTCTGCGTTCAGCCAAGATCGAGCCCCTGTCTTTGTCGTGTGCCTGTGGATGAGCTTATGTAACGATTGTTTCGGGCGCCGAGGAGGGCGACGAGCAGTCGCGACACCAGGCCGGACATCTCGAGCGTGAGGTTCGGTCCCCCGCCGACGCCGTGCAGTGCAAAGCCGAGCGGTTCGCCCATATAGAGGGCTTCATGCACCGTCGGATTGCGCATCCCGGCAACTTGCGCACCGCCACCGCCCGCGGGGTCGGCCCATGCGGGAACCGGCATTCCGAGCCAGTCGCACATCCACGCGATGCGCTGGGAATGCGTGAGGCTTTTGGGAGGCGGGTTTATGGACTTTGCGAGGGCAAAGCAGGCATCGAGCGCCGTGTAGAGCAGCGTGAACCGCTCAAACTGAAGATGTTGCGGATTCTGGCTCATGAAGAGGGCGTGTACTGCGGCCACCCAGATGCGCGCTCGCTCCGGAACTGCGCGATTATCGATCCAGAAGGCTTCGGCGAGTTCGATCGACTTCGGCAGGCTGCCGCCCATCAGCACGAAGTCGACGAGAACCCCGGGCTCGATCGGTGTCGAATCGAGGAAGCCGGCCTCGGTAATCGTGAAGCGCATGCCGCTGAAAAAGGACAGGCTCCATACATGGAAGTCGACCTGATCAATCTCCGACGCCGTCGCATGGACGATGGCGTGCGTCTTCGGCAGGCCGAAGATGCGCGCGGGATAGGGCCGAACGCTGGTGCCGCCACCGAGATGGGCAACCGGCTGTAGCGGGGCGTAGATCCATTTCCCCTCACGGCCGGGATCGGCCTCGATGTCCGCCACCGTCTCCGGGAGACCGGCAAGGGTCGCGATCGACACCGGTCCGACCGTGATATCGAGCGGCCGCGGATAATATCCGAACTCGCTGCGCTGACCCGCCATTGCGTCGTTCTCCCTGTTCTTCGCGCACGCCGGGGCGACGGAGCACGCAGATTATGGTCCGGGAGGAAGGCGCAAGGGCCTCTCGTCCCCCCGCGAAACCGTACCCGCTCTCGATAGCCGCTGATCCCTGGGCGCGGAGCCGGGCCTCCTTCAATCAACCCGTGAAGGGTCCGCTACGCTTCGCGTGCGGCCGCAGCCTTGCTGCGGTGATTGCGGCCCGCCCCCGGCCGGCGGGGCGACTGTCGAGCGGGAACGGTCCCGCTCCGAAAGGACAGGAGTCAAACCCATGCCGCTTTCCACCGCTCAATCGCTCGGCTGGAGCCTCGCCCGCACGATGATGACGATCATCGTCCTTATCGAAACGACAAAAGGCTATGCGGTGATGCCCATCGAAGAGTTCGACGGCGATCCGGAACACATCGTGTGCGAATATGACCCGTTCAACCGCTGAGCCCGCAAAATTTGCCCCGCGATGGTTCCAGTTCCGGTTCCGTCGCGGGTGGTCGTCTGCTAAATTGACGGTGCAGACCGCGCTGTGGTGGTGGTGGAGAGCGCGTCCCCAAGGAGGACGCTCGTGACTTTCATGCTTATCCTCGGCGCTGCCGCAGGCCTCTATCTCATCTGGCTTCTGTTCCGGCTGGCGGCCCTCGCGCTGCCGCTTGGCACCGGCATTGCTCTCGCCTTCGAACTTCAGGACCGCGGCTATGGCATTGGCGCTGCCCTTGCGATGGCATTTCTGGCGGGGCTTCTTCTCCATCTTGCTGGACGGCACCTCTACGCGCACGGCGGATCGACATTGCTGCGAGCCTGTGTCGCAATGCTCTTCCTCCTCCCGGCGGGGGTGGCAGGCTATTATGGCATGACAGGGATCGTGCGGCTCTTCGCTACGGAGGGCATGCTGGTAACGATCCTGCCTATCCTCGCTGCCGTCGCCGCCGCCGTGGCGGCGGTCCGGGGACTTGACGGGTCTTCGGTGGATGCAATCGGCGTCGGTGACCGGGAATGTGACGATCGCGCATCCGCGATCCCGGCCTCCGCTTCGCCCGCTTCCGACCGCCTCTGAGTCCCTCGCTCCCGCCGCAGGAACACGGTCTCTTCCCTGCGCGATCTGCCGGCAAGCCGCTGCGCTGAGCCCGCTGGCCGCAACGGCGCTCCCCGATTTTCTTCCCCCGGCGTGCCGCCGTTCCTCGCGGACCAAGAAAATCGCTGCGCTGCCGTCCTCCGCATGCGCTCCGGGCCTGCGGCTGCGGCGCGGCCTCCTTTCCGGCCACCGATGCGCATCGAGACCGCGATCCTGCGGCTCGAAAGCAAGGAAAGGACTTCAACATGGCCAAGATCGGAACCTTCAAGAAAGCGAAGGGCGAATATAAGGGCGCAATCGCGAGCCTCGCCCTCTCAGTCGACGCGGTTCGCATCGTCCCCGAGGACAATCCCAAACCCAGCGCTCCGACCCACCGCATCTATGTCGGCGACGTCGAGGTGGGTGCGGCCTGGGAGAAGACCAGCCAGGACGACCGCACCTATCTCTCGACCAAGTTCGACGACCCGAGCTTCACCGCGCCCTTCTTCGCGCAGCTCTTCGAAGGAAGCGACGGCGACTATGACCTCGTCTGGACCCGTCCCCAGCGGCGGGATTGATCGAGCACGCCGCCCGGCCACAAGCCGGGCGGCGATACTCTCATTTTGAGGCTTTTCGCGCGGGGATTCTGCGCTTCAATGCGTTACGATGATCCTTTGCATGCCGCTAACCATGTTCCAGCCGATGCGGGCAAGCTGCTGATAGGCTTTGCTTTCATTCCTGAAGATCAGCCGGAGGTGCGAATGGATCAGGTCGTCGATTGGCAATCGCCATATTTTCCGAGAATATTCGAAACATATGATCGCGCCGATTTCGCGCAGGAGTTCCTGCGCCGAAGCCCGGCGTACCGCCGCGCCTATCGTTCGGCCGCGTTGGCGCCGACGCGGCGGCGCACCGCGCGCCTCGCGGGGCTCGCGCGACGATGGGGGTTGGTCTTTCGCCCTGGACCCTGACCGATCCGTCACCGAATCCCCTGCGCTCTGGCAGCCCGAGGCCTGCGCGCATGTCGCAATCGCCGAGCCGGCGCCCGACGGCTTCGCCGCGCCGCGGCTCGCCGAGCTCATCGCTTCGGCGGACATCGCCTCCGAAATCATCCTCCCGGGCGAGTGGCACCTCGTGTTCGTGGCCGACGGACGGCGCTTCCGCCTCTGGCTTCGCCGCTTCCTGGCCGATGAACGGCTCGCCTATGTGAACCCGGCCGATCCGCATAGCGAGCTACGCATGGCCGTGAGCCTCGCGGTGCAGCGCCGCTTCTCCGCAGGCGTCACGACACACCGCTTCCTCCGAGGAGGCGCCCCCGGACCGTCCGAGCGCTGGCGTCTCATCCAGTGGCTGCGGCTCCTCGACGCCTCCGCCGAGGGGCGTTCGGCGCGCGACATCGCCGCCGCCCTCATTCTTGACGATGCCCAGGATTTCTCCGCCGCCGACTGGGACGGATCGAGCGAGCGCCGTCGCATCGCGCGCTGGCATCGCGCCGCGGTCGCGATGCGCGACGGCGGCTATCAGGAGCTGCTCGGCGCCGCCTGATCGGGACATTCCGCGCGTCGTCACTTTGTCCGTTCCTAAACGGCATCCGGATTTCCGAATGTCGCCGCCTCTCCGCCGGAGCCCGCCACGGGACCCGGCGCTGCGAACGGAGGCCCCTTTTGAGCGACATGCATATTCCCATTTCGCCGCGCTACCTCAAGACGCCCGACGCTGCGCTGCACCTCGGCCTGTCGAGCCGGACGCTCGAAAAACATCGCTGCTTCGGAACGGGTCCCGAATATCGCAAGCTCGGCGGGCGAATCGTTTACGCGATCGCCGATCTTGACGCCTGGGCCGAGATCGGCCGCAAGAGATCGACGTCCGATCCCGGCAAGGGCGTCGTCCATCCCGCGCGCCCGGTCCGCCGCTGATGCGCCCCGCCCAGAACATCCCGCCCGCTACCGGCGTGCAGCCGGTCGCGGCGACCGCGAGCGGTCTCACCGATCTCGAGCTCACCTGGATCGAGCGGCGCCTCGAGCACTGGCTGCGCTTCGGCCGCGTCGCCGCCGAGCGCATCGTCAGTCGCCGGACCCGCATCGTCTCCTTCCGGCCCGAGGCCGTCTTCGGCTTCGTCCGCTGGGGGGCGAACGACTTCGGCACCATATTTTCGAGTATCTCGGTCATCGCCGCGCCCGCACTCCGCGCTCCCTTCGCGACGCATCCGTTCGTGCGCCCGGGCGGTGACATCCTGCTGCGTGTCGATGGGTGGCCGAGAGTCCAGCAGGTGCTCTCGGCGATCGACGCGATCGAGGCCGCCGGGCTCGACCCGTGCGAGACGGCGCCCGATCATTGGCGCCACATCGGCAGTCATATCGCCGCTGGCCTGCCGTTCCGGCCCTATGGTCCGGAACGGCACTTGGCGTGGCTCCAGCGCAAGGCGATCGCGCCATGAACCGCCGCTGGCTCCGCGCGACCGCGGCGAGCGCTACGCTCTTCGCGGCGCTGTTCGTCGCCGCGGCTGCGCTCGCGCCGCAACCGCGCCTCATCTGGAATGCGAGTCCGAGCGTTCCGATCGGCTTCTACCGCGTCGATGTCGGCGCCGAGCCCGCGGTCGGCGACCTCATCCTCTTCCACCCGCCCGAGGCGGTCGCGGCGCGTCTCGCTGTGCGCGGCTATGTGCCGCGCGGCGTGCCGCTCCTGAAGCACGTCGCCGCAGGCCAAGGCGCGCTCGTCTGTCGCAGTGGCACCTTCGTAACGATCGACGGCGCGCCGGCAGCGCGCGCGCAGGACGCCGACCGCCTCGGGCGGCCGCTGCCGCGCTGGCTCGGCTGCTACCGCCTGCGTGCCGGCGAACTGTTTCTCCTCAACCCCGCGCCCGACAGTCTCGACGGCCGATATTTCGGACCGCTCCCCGACACCGGCGTCGTCGGCGTCGCGCACCCGCTGCTCGTGCGCGATGCGCCCGGCGCGCCGCTGCGCTGGCGCCGTGACGCCGATCGCTCCGCATTCACCCCCGAAGGAAAGGATATGTCCTCATGATTATCGGAAGCTTTCAATCCGCCGGCGACGGCTATGCCGGACAGATCCGGACGCTGCTCCTCGATGCGATGATCGCGATCGTTCCGGCGAAGCCGAACGACGCGGAAAATGCACCAGCCTGGCGCGTCCTGCTCGTTGAAGCCGACACCGGCGTCGAGATCGGCGCAGGCTGGGAACGGCGCAGCGAACGCGCCGGCTCCTATATTGCCCTGCAGATCGACGACCCGGCGCTCGCGGTTCCGCTGCGTGCCAATCTGCTAAGTTCGACGCAGAACGAGGATGAATATCATCTCCTCTGGACGCGTCCCGTCCCACGCGAACAAGCGTGAGCATCATGCATCCGGCTCGCTCGGCGCGCGTCCGCGCCGTGCGCCTCGCCTTGCTGCTGCTCTGCTCGGCGAGCGCCGCCCCGGACCGGGCATGGGGCGCGGCACCGGCGGAACCGCCGGCGGCCGCCGTCCACCCCTATGCCGCCCATGTAGCAGAGGCATCGCAACGCTTCGGCGTTCCGCAGGTCTGGATATGGCGCGTGATGCATGTCGAGAGCCGCGGCAAGCCGCGGGCGCTCTCGCATGCCGGTGCAATGGGGCTGATGCAGATCATGCCCGCGACCTGGGCGATGCTGACGGCGCAGCACGGTCTCGGGTCCGACCCCTTCGACGTGCGCGCCAATATCCTCGCGGGCGCGGCCTATCTGCGCGCGATGTGGGACCGATATCGCGACGTTCGGCTCATGCTGGCTGCCTATAATGCGGGCCCCGGCCGCGCCGACGCCTATGCAGCGGGGCGGCGCGGCTTGCCCGCCGAGACGGTCGCCTATGTCGCAGCCATCGCGCCCGCGCTCGGTGCGCCGGCTGCTCCGTCAGCGGCGATGGCGCGGACAGCCGAACCGCCGAGCTGGCGCAGCGCGTCGCTCTTCACCGAGCAGCGATCGGACACGCCGGCTGCAACGTCGATGCAGCGCGGCGTCGGCGCGGCTGCAGGACCGTCGCATTCCGCGCCTGCACCCTCGCCCCTCTTCGTCCCGCTTTCCGGGAACAATCGGTGATGGTCGTCCTGGCGATATTTGCTGGAGTGCGCCGGTCTATGGATCGGTTCTGCTTGGCGTTCAGAAGGGGTGTGGGGGGATGGCAAGATAAAAGACCTGCCAGCTCGCCGGCAGATTGTGGTTGGATTACAGCGCTTTATGCGTATGGCACCCCCCTTCGGCTGCCATATCGACCTCTGGATTCCCGAAGCAGAACAAGCGCTTACGATATGGCACCGGCGCCGTGAGCGGCGACGAGCATGATTTTCGGGTGCGGCCGGGAAGAGGGCGCGATGCTGGTTCGGGATCGGCGCGGCGCGGGAAAAGGCTCGCCGCGCAGGTGCGCAAGGCAGCCGCCCGCTCGGGTTACACGCGCTCCCGTCGCGGCGGGGGCGTCCGCAGCGGAACCGGTCGGCATGGCCGCGGCCGCGCCGCGCTTGCGACGATCCGGCGCGGCCCCGCGCAGCGCCGCGTGACGGTCATGGCGCGCATCGTCCGGCATAAGGGCGCGCAGTTTCGTTCCGCGCCGCTCGCACGGCATATCGCCTATCTCGAACGCGACGGCGTCACCCGCGATGGACGCGATGCCATGATGTTCGATGCGTCTGGAGACGCCGCCGGCCGCGAGGCTTTCGCAGATCGCTGCGCCGATGATCGCCATCATTTCCGCTTCATCGTCAGCCCCGAAGACGCGGAGCGGCTGCAGGATCTTCGTACCTTCACCCGCGATCTCATGGGCCAGATGGAGAAGGACCTCGAGACCCGGCTCGACTGGGTGGCGGTCGATCACTGGAATACCGACAACCCACATATCCATGTGCTCGTGCGAGGCGTCGCAGCCGATGGAGCGGACCTGGTCGTCGACCGCGCCTATATGTCGGGAGGCGTGCGCGGACGGGCGTCGGAGCTCGCCACCCTCGAACTCGGTCCGCGAAACGAACAGGAGATCGATGCGAGCCTCGCGCGGGAGACGGGCGCGGAGCGCTGGACCGAGCTCGACAGGCGGCTGCGCGATCGCGGCGGCGAGGCGGGGATCGTCGATCTTCGTCCCGATCCGGCCGCAGCGCCCGGCCGAGACCGGCATCTTATCGGACGCGCGGCGAAGCTCGAGACGCTTGGGCTCGCGGCGCGCCTTGGACCCGGCATATTCGAGATCGATCCGCGCGCCGAAACCATATTGCGCCACCTTGGCGAGCGCGGCGACATCATCAAGGGTGTCCACCGCGCCATGCGCATGCAAGGGCTCTCCTTCGACGCATCGCGGCTCGCTCTTCACGGCGAGGCGGAAAGATCGGGCCTCGTCGGGCGGCTGGTCGCACGCGGCCTCGACGACGAGCTTGCCGGCTCTGCCTTCGCCATCGTCGACGGGACCGATGGCCGGACCCATCACATCAAATTCTCCGATCTCCAATGGACCGGGGACGCGAAGCCGGGCGCGATCGTCGAACTGCGCCGCTGGGAAGGACGCGACGGCGGCGAGCATCTATCGCTTGCCCTCCGATCGGACCTTGCGATCGCCGACCAGATATCCGCGCGCGGAGCAACCTGGCTTGACCGCGAGCTGGTTGCGGCGAGACCCACGGCAGCAACGACCGGCTTCGGGATCGACGTTCGCCGCGCCATGGCCGCGCGTGCCGAGGTTCTCGCGAGCGAAGGCCTCGCGAGCCGTCGGGACGGCAAGCTCACTCTGGCGCCCGATCTCATCGAGACGCTGAAGCGGCGCGACCTCGAGGCGGCTTGCGAAGCCGTCGCGGCGCGCACCGGGCTTGCGCATCGACCGCCCACCAGCGGCGACGCGGTGAGCGGAACCTACCGCGAGCGCGTGTCGCTGGCCTCGGGGCGTTTCGCGATGATCGACGATGGGCTCGGCTTCCAGCTCGTGCCCTGGCGCCCGGCGCTCGACCGGCACCTCGGCCAGCATGTCAGCGGGACGGCCACCGCGGGCGGCATCGACTGGAGCCTCGGTCGCAGCCGCGGGATCGCAATCTGAGAAAGGACCAACGATGAGCGACAGGATATTATGGGGCCAGATCTTCGCGGTGCTGCTGATCGTCCTAGCCGCGATTTGGACCGCGACCCAGTCGACCGCGGAAGCGCTCGGGTTTCAGGAGGCGCTCGGCGCCCCCTGGTTCCGTATCGGCGACTATCCCGTCTATCCGCCGCCCGCCTTTTTCTGGTGGTGGTTTGCGTTCGACGCCTATGCGCCGCCCATCTTCTACCGCGGTGCCGCCATCGCGGCGTCGGGCGGGCTGCTGTCGGCCGTCGTCGCGATCAGCATGTCGGTCTGGCGAGCGCGCGAACACCGGCGCGCCGAGACCTATGGATCGGCGCGATGGGCGAACGAACGCGAGATAAGGGCCGCCAACATGCTCGGTCCGGACGGGGTTATTCTCGGGCGCATGGCCGGGACCTATCTGCGCCACGATGGCGCGGAGCATGTGCTCTGCTTCGCGCCCACCCGGTCGGGGAAGGGCGTCGGCCTCGTGGTGCCGACCCTGCTGACCTGGCCTGGGAGCTGCATCGTCCATGACATCAAGGGCGAGAACTGGCAGCTTACCGCGGGCTTTCGCGCGCAGTATGGCCGGGTGCTGCTTTTCGATCCGACCAACCCCGCATCGGCTGCCTATAATCCGCTTCTCGAAGTCCGGCGCGGCGCATGGGAAGTTCGCGACGTGCAGAATGTCGCCGACGTGCTGGTCGATCCCGAAGGAAGCCTCGAGCGAAGAAACCACTGGGAGAAGACGAGCCACGCCCTGCTCGTCGGCGCGATCCTCCATGTCCTCTACGCCGAGGAGGAAAAGAGCCTCGCCGGCGTCGCGGCCTTTCTGTCGGACCCCGAACGCAGGATCGAGGCGACCCTTCAGCGGATGAAGACGACGCGCCATTTGGGAGATCGCGTTCACCCGGTCGTCGCCGCGGCGGCACAGGAACTGTTCAACAAGAGCGAGAATGAGCGGTCGGGTGTGCTGTCCACCGCCATGTCCTTCCTCGGCCTCTATCGCGATCCGGTGATCGCCAAGGTCACGGGACATTCCGAGTGGCGCATTGCCGACTTGATCGGGAGCGAGCGTCCGGTGTCGCTCTACCTCGTGGTCCCGCCCGGCGATATCAGCCGGACCAAGCCGCTCATGCGACTTATCCTCAACCAGATCGGACGGCGCCTGACCGAGCAGCTCAATCCCAAGGCGCGCCCGCAACGATTGCTGTTCATGCTCGACGAATTTCCCGCGCTCGGACGCCTCGACTTCTTCGAGAGCGCGCTCGCCTTCATGGCGGGCTATGGCATCAAGGCCTTTCTGATCGCCCAGTCGCTCAACCAGATCGAGAAGGCCTATGGGCAGAGCAATGCGATCCTCGACAACTGCCATGTCCGGGTCAGTTTCGCGACGAACGATGAGCGAACCGCCAAACGGATTTCCGATGCGCTCGGCACCGCGACCGAGCAACGCGCGATGAAAAATTATGCCGGCCACCGGCTCTCGCCCTGGCTCGGCCATTTGATGGTATCGCGTACCGAAACCGCCCGGCCGCTCCTGACCCCCGGTGAAGTGATGCAGCTCCCACCGGACGACGAGATCGTGATGGCCGCCGGCCTCGCGCCGATCAGGGCCAAGAAGGCGCGATACTATAGCGACCGGCGCCTGGCCGGCCGCGTCATTCCGCCGCCCGCACCCGGTCGCGGTCTTCCCGCCACCCACGACTGGATGGCCGACTGGGTACAGCAGCCGATGGAGACGAAAGCGAAGGCGGCGGAGGACGGTGACGCGGCCAATGGCGGCATTCGGCAGGAACCCGAACTTCCCGTCCATGAGGATATCGCGCCGCCGCCGCCGCGCAGCGTCAACGGCGAGTTCGATTTCAGCGAAGATGGAGCACAGGCCGATGCGGCGAGGCTCCGCGCCGCGGCCGATCGGCAGATGGCGCGAGGCGCCCGGGCAGCGGCGCTCGATCCTGACGACGGGATCCAGCTGTGATCCGATCGCATGTCAAACAGACCTTCCGGATCGAAACTGGCCTGTCGCGCGAACTGACAGACCTTGCCCGCCGACGCGGCCTCACCCGGACCGAAGTGCTGGAGGCTGCGCTGCGCTCCTTTCTCTCGCCCGATCAGGAGGAGCGGATCGAGGCGCTGTTGACCCGGCGCCTCGACCGCATCGGCCGCCAGCTCGACCGCATCGAATGGCATGGCGAAATGTCGGGCGAGGCGCTGGCCCTGTTCGTCCGGCACTGGCTCACGAGCACGGCGCCCTTGCCCGATGATGCGTTGCCGGCTGCGCAGGCCAGCGGGAAGCGGCGGTGGGAGGCTTTCGTCGATGCCCTCTCACGTAGAATGGAAGTTGGACCAAAGCTCGCCGCGGAGCTGATGCGCGACGTCAGCGGTTCCGATTGAAGCCTTTAACCGGCTCATCCAGCCCGCAGTTTTAAGAGAAAGCTGATGGCCTCCGCGGGGACATCACAAAGGGCAGCGGCGAGCAGGAGCATCGTGAGAGCCAGATATTTCGCCAAAGGAGTTCGTGACAGCTCGAGAAGCACCGCCGATTTGTGGCGGCCCTGTTGCACGAGCGCCATGAACTGGGCGAGCTCGGCCTCACGGTCAGTCATCGAACGATCGCCTACGTGCGGGAGAGGGAGCATATCGGTCATCACAAACCTCACGGATTCATCGCAAAAATGGTGCGCTGTTACAGATGCGCGTGCGGGTTACCGTGAGGGATAAGCCCTCCGGGCTGGAATGCCCCTCAGGCGAGTCGCTTGTCAACAGGGTGAATCGCAATTTTATCAACTGTCCGGGGTGCGTCTGGGGATATCTCCCGGCATTTCCGGGAAAGCCGGACTTCGCTCAATCCTCTTCGCCCTGCTGCTCGCGCTCGCGCAGTTTTTCGGCGTAGCGGTAGCTTGCTTCCATGGAGTGATACGTATCGGCGTAGCGATCGATGTCGCCGAGCGCGCATTCGACCTCATACTCCACCGAATGGGGCGACGAACCCGGACGTTTTCGGCCCAGCCAGCGCTCCAGCTTGTCGAACCGGCTCTGCATCCCCGGTACACTGCACGCGATGCGCAGATCGTCTAGATTGCCGCTTGTGCGATTGCGGCTCCAGGTCCTGCAGGCGAATTCAAGCTCTTCGCCCCGTGTGGGAGGGCGGTCGCTGAGATCGGCCCCACCTTCTTTCGCTAGAGTGGGGTCGGCCTGTACATTGGCAAGGCCCGCACTGAGTGCCTCGCAGAGTTCGCTATGATATTTATCTCGGCGCGCGGCGTCCCAATCATAGGGGCCAGCGCCGACGAAAAGATGCGGCAGCTTGAAATGCACCCGCACCGCCTTCGGCAGTATCTTCTCGATCCGGATGACCCCTCGGATCACATCGAGGAGATGCTCAGCGTCGATCCCGGCCCACGGCCGCGCGAGATTCTCGAGCGCGCCAAGGTTCGAATTGGTGGGCGTGTCCCCTGTGTTCCAGTATCGCATGGTCAGTGCTTCCGTTTCTCTTTAGGCTTGATTCCAAGAATGGCCTTCGCCTCGGCGCTCGCTCCCTTCGCAATCTGATTGAGGCGCGCCTTGAAAATGGGGTCGGCGAGGAGCTGAGCCTTTGGCCCTTCGCCGGAATCGCACACAAGGGCGTAAAAGAGCCGATAGAGCGTCTGCGCGCGCTCCGCTTCCTCGATCGCGTCATCGAAATCAGGCCGCCGGTAGACAAGAATTTCATGCTCATCGATCGGCATCGGCCGGATCACACCGCGGCCGTCGGGTAGTTCCTCGACGCGCTGACGATGGCTGATGTTATATTTCACGATGGTCTTGGGATGCGTGAGCAGGATTGCTTCCGTGAGTTCAGAGCAATGTCCCCAGATGCGATGAGCAAAATGATTGCGGGTCTTGCGCGACTCCTCGGCGATCGAGCCGATCGCCTTGAACAGAAGTTGCTGCCACTCGGGAAGTGCTTCCTGCGCTGCCGCGTCGAGAGCGCCCCGCTGCGCTCCAGCCCCGACAAGCGAGAGATACATTGCAGTGCCCACCGCAATGTCACTTTTCAACATCCGGCTGAGGATCGAGGCAATGTCACCATCGATATGCGCCCACAGCGCGATGACATAGGCAACGTCGCTGGCGAACGGCGAATGGCGTAGAATGCCCGGCGCGAAAAAGACGCGGCCATCGGGCGACTCCTCAGCGAGCGTTTTGGGCACCGTTCTTCCTCTTCCGCGCGATCAGATCCGGCCACAGCTTATATGGCGACATTGTCACGGCTCCTAATTCCGAGTTGCCGCTGACGCTTTGCGCCGGGGCCTGAAAAATGCCATCCAAGAGCCACCGTTCCGCGGCCCCAATTGCCGGATATAAAGGGAGTTTATCATGGACGAGGACGCACTTTTTGCGGTTGGTTCAATATTGGCAGCGCTCGGCGGCGTGCTGGAACGAAAAGGTGTCTGCACGACCAACGAATTTGCCGAAACGCTTGGCAGCGTGGCGCTGATGACCGCCGAGTCAGGGGATCAGTATAAGAACCGTGCTGCCTATATCGGGAGCTGGGCACAGATGGTGCGCGCTGCTGCCGAAAATGCGGGTGGCGCCCGCGAGCATTGACCGAAGCAGCATCTTTACGCCCTTCATTCGGCACCGGCCTCAAAATAGGCGCGCATACGGTGTGCGACTGCAGGATCGAGCCGGATGAAGGTCCGGCGCCCGTCGATCGGGTCGGGCACGCGGCGGGTAATGCCGGCATCGCACAGCCGCTGCGCAAGCCTTAGCGCGCTGCTCATCGGAATCGAGGATGTGACGCAGAGCGCGCTGATGGACAAGCGCTTGCGTTCGCATTCGTGAACGAAGAGATCGACCAGCATTTCCCAAGCGGGATCGCCAAACAGTTCGGGGGCTCCAATCAGCTGCTGGCGGAGCAGTCGTCGCCGCATCGCAGCCTTTGCGTTGGCGTGCGCAATATCCCCCTGATCGATGCGCGCGGAACCTCCCGGACTTCGCAATGTTAACGACGCTGACGGAACAGGCGTCCCGGCAAGAGTGTCATTGCTCATGACGTGATGGCAGTGGGTTGAGGTCACCACGATGTGGTCGATGATCTCGACATTGAGCGACCGTCCGATCATTTCGAGCTTCCGCGTCGCCTCGATGTCCTCGGCGCTGGGGCGGTGGTCGCCGCTCGGATGGTTGTGGACGAGAATCAGCCCGGCGGCATTGAGTTCGAGCGCACGCCGGAAGATCGTCCGGGGATAGATGGCGAGCTGAGCAAGAGTGCCGGTTTGCAGAACCTCGTCGGCGATAAGATGGCACCCACCGTCGAGAAAGAGGATGCGAAGCCGCTCATCGGAAAGCGACCCCATCGACATGATGAGATAGGAGCGGAGCCTTCGGTCGAAAGGATCGATGCTGATACCTCGAAGGTCGCCCGAAAGGCTCTCGGTAGCGAGGTTGCACGCCTCGACAATGACCTGCGCTACCTGAGGGGCGTCATCAAGAACGCGACCGAGCGATTCCGGCGACTGCGCCCAAATGCGGCTGATCGAATGAAACGCGACAAGAAGCCGGTCCGCTAGTGCTTCGCAGCGCTCGGGCTCGATGGTCGCAATGAAATGTACCAGGACCGATCGCTGCCGAACTGAGCCAATCGCTTTTGGTGTTGCCAGGTTGCGGCCACGAGGAGCGGGGGAAGAAGCCAGGATGCAGCGACCTGCATCGTCAGATAGGCTATCGGGTGGAGGTCCATGTCGATCGCGCGGGTCGTGTGAGCCAACAGCGGAAGGCATTGCAGGACTGCCGCCAGCATGGGCCAGAAGCGATAGGCCGTCAGCGCCACGGTCATCGTCGCGGCCGCAGCTATCAGATCGATCAGCAGGTGCCCCGCATCGACCGTTACGAGGTTTACCGCAAATATCAGGTGCAAAGCCTGGTCGGAAACCAGCATGAACAGGAGAATCGCTGCGACCGCTTTCTCCGGACCGCCGCCTTTCCGGGCGGCGTAGGCGAGGGCCACCAGCAGCAATGTCACGAAGATTGCGATCCGCAGCATCACGCTTATTCACCATGCCGATGGCCCATCGTCAACGTCGCTCAGCTCACCAGGGCAAGCTTTGCCGGGCCGCCTTCGGCAACTGCCGGACATTCGTGAAGGTCGAGGCCCGCCGTTTCACGGCCGATGTCGGCAAGGTCGCCATGGACCCGAAGGATTTCGCCGCTCACACCAACCAGCGCCAGTTGTGCCTCGGCGATACGGCGGATCGTCGCATGTCCCTTGGCGGCAGGAACGCCTGCCGTGTCGCGACGCGCGGTCACCACCTCCGCCATGAGCGACGACACGGCGATGAGGGCGCCATCTATCTGTGCCTCGGCGGCAGGCACCACTTGCTGCAACCGATCGGCGGCAACGCTGTTCAGATTTTGCATAGACTCTCCTCTCCGGAGAAGCGCGCCGCGCTCCCGGACCATGGTTCAACAAGAATTGGGATCAGGTCGAGGCGAGCCCGGTCAGAGTTTGACCGATCGACAGGCCTGCGATGACCATGAGAAGGATCGCGATGAGCAAGCTCACGACGATCACGACCCGGACCTGAGGTCTATAATTCGGCCTCAGCAAATCCCTGAACGGAGAGCCTTCGCTCCGAAACCCGGCGCGCCTCTCCAAATTATCGTTCAGATGGAGCAAGCTGGCGGGGTCACCGTCCGGGAAGTCGGATGGCACCAGTTCGGGGGCTGGCGGTAGTATGATCGGATCACATGGTATCCGATCATAGGTCTGGCGAAGCCGCGCATAAATGATCGCAGTCTCGTCGCGGTTGGCCGCGCCCAGTGTGTCGCGCGCGGTGGTGAGCCGCAAATCCACCGCTTGCTTCGATATGTCGAGGTCGCGGGCGATCTGCTTCGAAGTTTTCCGCTCAAGCACCAGATCGAGGCATGCCCGCTGCTTTTCTGTCAAGCGCGTCCACCTCGAGAACTCGTCCGAATGCTGCAACCCCGAATCACTCATCCTTACACTGTTGTCAAAATTGCGCTCGGCACAACCCGCCGACCTTCATTTAGTCGTTGCTGAAATGGAATTGATCGCATCGCAGCCTACGCCATTCCCTGTCTTTCTTACCCACAGTACGACGCGCGCAAATCTCTGTTGAAAATAGTGATTTTCTGCGTCTCTTACTCGTCCCCGTCGAGCCGGGCGCCTTTGCCCGGACCATCCAACGGGGAATCTCATGGGCGCAGAAGCAGTCCGTTTCGAGGCACAGGGACGTGGTGCGCGCATGTTGCGGACAGCGCTTGGCGGCGCGATCGCCGAGTGGCTCGCGGACCCGGCGGTTATCGAAATCATGCTCAATCCCGACGGTCGGCTCTGGGTCGATCGGCTCGGCACCGGGATCACCGATAGCGGTATCCTGCTCGCAGCAACCGATGGCGAGCGCATCATTCGCCTCGTGGCCCATCATGTCGGCGCCGAGGTCCATGCCGGATCGCCGCGCGTATCGGCGGAGCTTCCCGAAAGCGGGGAACGCTTCGAGGGTCTGCTGCCGCCGGTCGTCGCGGCACCGACCTTCGCAATCCGCAAGCCCGCGGTCGCGGTCTTCTCGCTCGGCGACTATGTTGCGGCAGGCATCATGTCCGCGACTTCGGCCGAGGCGCTGCGCTCGGGGGTCACCGAACGCCTCAACATCCTCGTCGCGGGCGGCACCGGGACAGGCAAGACCACCCTTACCAATGCCTTGCTCGCCGAGGTCGCCAAGACCAGCGAGCGTGTCGTCCTGATCGAAGACACTCGAGAGCTGCAATGCGCTGCTCCCAATCTGGTCGCGATGCGTACCAAGGACGGGGTCGCATCACTGTCCGATCTCGTCCGCTCGTCGCTCCGTCTCCGGCCCGACCGCATCCCGATCGGCGAGGTTCGCGGTGCCGAGGCGCTCGATCTTCTAAAGGCCTGGGGCACCGGCCATCCCGGCGGCATCGGCACGATCCACGCGGGCAGCGCGATCGGCGCGCTCCGCCGCATGGAGCAACTCATCCAGGAGGCCGTGATCACCGTCCCACGCGCCCTTCTCGCGGAGACCATCGATCTCGTCGCCGTTCTCGTGCGCGACGGCGCCGGCCGGCGCCTCGCCGAACTCGCCCGTGTCGAAGGTCTCGATGCGCCGACCGGCGACTACCGCATTACCCCCCTCTTGACCCCCGAAGGAGACTGACCATGACCCACGCCGCCCGGCGGGAAGCCCCGCGCTTCCTGCTCGCCTCGACCGCCCTCTATGTCGCGCTCGTTGCCGCCTTGCCCGCTCGGGCCGGTGGCTCTTCGATGCCGTGGGAAGCGCCGCTGCAGTCGATCCTCGAAAGCGTCGAGGGGCCGGTGGCGAAGGTGATCTCGCTGATCATCATCATCATCACCGGGCTGACGATCTCGTTCGGCGACACGTCGGGCGGCTTCCGCCGCATGGTCCAGATCGTATTCGGACTGTCGATCGCCTTCGCGGCGTCGAGCTTCTTCCTGACCTTCTTCTCTTTCGGCGGCGGAGCCGTCGTCTGATGGATGCCCCGGCCGAAATCACCGGCTTTTTCGCGCCCGTGCACCGCGCGCTCGCCGAGCCGATCCTGCTTGGCGGCGCGCCGCGCGCCCTCGCGATCGCCAATGGCACGCTCGCGGCCGGGATCGGCCTTGGCCTCCGCCTCTGGATCGCGGGGCTCGTCCTCTGGGTCGTGGGCCATGCGCTCTCGGTCTGGGCGGCGCGCCGCGACCCGCAGTTCGTCGACGTCGCCAAACGTCACCTCAAATATCCTGTCTGGATGCGGCCATGATGAATCTCGCCGAATATCGCTCGAAGTCGGCCTGCCTTGCCGATTATCTCCCTTGGGTCGCGCTGGTCGCCGAAGGCGCGGTGCTGAACAAGGATGGCTCGTTCCAGCGAACCGCTGCCTTCCGCGGTCCCGATCTCGACAGCGCCACCCCCGCCGAACTCGTCGCGGTCACCGCCCGGCTCAACAATGCGATCCGGCGTCTCGGCTCGGGCTGGGCCTTGTTCGTGGAGGCGCAGCGGCTGCCGTCGAGCGATTATCCCGAATCGCATTTCCCCGACCCGGCATCTGCTCTTGTCGACTTGGAGCGCCGCGAGCAGTTCCGGGAGGAGGGGGCGCATTTCGAGAGCCGCTATTATCTGACTCTCCTGTGGATGCCGCCGGCTGAGGATGCCTCGCGGGCGGAAGGTTGGCTTTACGAAGGCATGGAGCGCTCGGGTGTCGATCCGAAGGAGCATCTTGCGAGCTTCATCGACCGATCGAACCGCACTCTTCATCTCGTCGAAGGTTTCATGCCCGAGGCCGAATGGCTGGATGACAGCGAGACGCTGACTTATTTGCATTCGACGGTATCGACCAAGCGCCAGCGTGTTCGGGTGCCCGAGACCCCGGTTTATCTTGACGCGCTGCTGACCGACCAGCCGTTGGTCGGCGGCCTCGAGCCGCGGCTCGGCGAGCACCATCTTCGGACCCTGACCATCACGGGCTTTCCGACCGCGACTTGGCCGGGTTTGCTCGACGATCTGAACCGGCTGGCATTCGCCTATCGCTGGTCGACCCGCGCGATCATGCTCGACAAGACCGACGCCACCAAGCTGCTGACGAAAATCCGGCGGCAATGGTTCGCCAAGCGCAAATCGATCGCCGCGATCCTC
This sequence comes from Sphingopyxis macrogoltabida, assembly GCF_001314325.1. Lineage (NCBI taxonomy): Bacteria > Pseudomonadati > Pseudomonadota > Alphaproteobacteria > Sphingomonadales > Sphingopyxidaceae > Sphingopyxis > Sphingopyxis macrogoltabida. Next base: position 4,314,391 of record NZ_CP009429.1, on the reverse strand, counting down.
AAGGAGGTGATGACCAACGAGCAATCGGCGCTTGTCGACAGCGATGCCTCGAACAAGGCGGCCGATGCCGACATGGCCTTGCAGGAACTCGGCGCCGATCATGCCGGCGTCGCCTATGTCACCGCGACCGTCACCGTGTGGGACACGGACGCGGCGCTCGCCGCCGAGAAGCTCCGTTTGGTCGAGAAGGTCATCCAGGGCCGCGACTTCACCTGCACGATCGAAGGCATGAACGCGATCGAGGCATGGCTCGGGAGCCTGCCCGGTCACGCTTATGCCAATGTTCGCCGGCCGCCGATCTCCACCCTCAACCTTGCCCACATGATCCCCCTGTCCGCCGTGTGGGCGGGGGCGGAACGGGACGAGCATTTCGGTGACGCCCCCTTGCTGTACGGCAAGACCGAAGGCTCGACCCCGTTCCGCCTTTCCCTCCATGTCGGCGACGTCGGCCATTGCCTCGTCGTTGGTCCGACGGGGGCGGGCAAGTCGGTGCTGCTCGCGACGATCGCCATGCAGTTTCGCCGCTATCCTGGCTCGCAGATTTTCGCTTTCGATTTCGGCGGCTCGATCCGAGCCGCAGCGCTCGCGATGGGCGGCGACTGGCAGGATCTCGGCGGGGCGCTCCACGATGGCGAGGGCGGCGTGGCGTTGCAGCCGCTCGCCCGGATCGACGAGGCGTCCGAGCGGAGCTGGGCGGCCGAATGGCTCGCCGCGCTGTTCGCGGGCGAAGGCATAATGATCGACCCGGCGGCGAAGGAGCATCTCTGGTCGGCGCTGACCTCGCTCGCGACGGCGCCTGTCGCCGAACGCACGCTGACGGGGCTCGCGGTGCTCCTCCAGTCGCGCGAACTCAAGCAGGCGCTCGCGCCCTATTTGGTCGGCGGACCTTGGGGGCGGCTGCTCGATGCCGACGAGGAGCGCATCGGGGCCGCGCGCGTGCAGGCCTTCGAGACCGAAGGCCTTGTCGGCGCCGCGTCGGCGGGACCCGTCCTGTCCTATCTGTTTCACCGGATCGCCGGACGGCTCGACGGCTCGCCGACGCTCATCATCATCGATGAAGGCTGGCTCGTGCTCGATAGCCCGGCTTTCGCGGCGCAACTCCGCGAATGGCTGAAGACGCTCCGCAAGAAGAATGCGAGCGTGGTCTTCGCGACGCAGAGCCTTGCCGACATCGAAACCTCGAGTATCGCGCCGGCGATCATCGAGAGCTGTCCGACCCGCATATTCCTGCCGAACGAGCGCGCGCTCGAGCCGCAGATTGCGCGCATCTACGAGCGCTTCGGTCTCAACGGCCGGCAAATCGAGATACTGAGCCGGGCGACCCCGAAGCGCGACTATTACTGCCAGTCGCGCCGCGGCAATCGTCTCTTCGACTTGGGGCTAGGCGAGGTTGCGCTCGCCTTCACCGCCGCATCCTCGAAGACCGACCAGACGCACATCGCCGAGCTGTTCGCAGCGCACGGCCCCGAAGGGTTCGCGGCCGCCTGGCTTTCCCACCGCAAGCTCGAATGGGCGGCCGAGCTGCTCGCCACCATTGCCGCCCCCAATGAGGAGTTCCCCCGATGAAGAAGAATATCGTCCGCGCCGTCGCTGCCGCGGCACTTGTGTTGCTGCCCGTGTCGGGCGCGATGCTGGCCGTTCCGGCGAGCGCCCAGCTCGGCGGCATCGTCCACGATCCGCGCAACTATTCGCAGAATATCCTGACCGCGGCGCGCACGCTCGAGCAGATCAACAACCAGATCAAGCAGCTGCAGAATCAGGCGACCTCGCTGATGAACGAGGCGAAGAACCTCAACAGCCTGCCGACATCGACGCTGGGCACGCTCGAGGCGCAGGTCGACCAGACGCGCCAGCTCCTCGCGCAGGCAGAGGGCATCGCGTTCAACGTGTCGGACATCCAGAAGGGGTTCGAGGCGCGCTACAAGGGCGGAGCGCTGACGGGCTCTGCCGCCGAGATGGTCGCCAATGCCGAGGCGCGCTGGAAGGACAGCGTCGGCGCCTTCGAGGATGCGATGAAGGTGCAGGCCGGCATCGTCACGAATATGGGCGGAACGCGGACGTCGATCTCGACGATCGTCGGCGCCAGCCAGTCGGCGACCGGCGCGCTGCAGGCCGCGCAGGCGGGCAACCAGCTTCTCGCCATCCAGTCGCAGCAGATCGCCGATCTCGCCGCGGTCATGAGCGCACAGGGCCGCGCCGAGATGCTCGACGCCGCGCGTGCGGCGGCCGCCGAGGCCGAAGGCCGCGAACGCTTCCGCCGCTTCCGCAAGGGCAATTGAGATGGGCAGGGCGGGCGGGCTGGTGATGGGGGCAATCGTCCTGGGTCTTGCGCTGACCCTTGCCCTTGTCGCCGCGCTCGATCCGCCCGCGCCCCGTGCGTCCGCTCCCGCGATCTCCGGAGCGGACGCACCCCCTGACTATGGCGACACGCTTCGCCGCTGCCGAACCGCCACCGAGGCCGACCCCGAATGCGAGGCGGCCTGGGAAGCGAAGCGGCGCCATTTCTTCCGGACCGAAAAGAGCAAGCCATGAACGACACCGGCGTCATCGACAATTTCCTGTCGGTCTTCTCGACCTATATCGACAGCGGGTTCGGATTGCTCGGCGGCGAGGTCGGCTTCCTCTCCTCGACGCTGATCGTGATCGACATAACGATCGCGGCGCTCTTCTGGGCGTGGGGCACCGACGAGGACGTGCTGCAGCGGCTGGTGAAGAAGACGCTCTATATCGGTGTCTTCGCCTTCATCATCGGCAATTTTCAGGCGCTGGCGACCATATTGCTGGAGAGCTTCGCGGGTCTCGGCCTGAAGGCAGCGGGAAGCGCGATGGCGATCGGCGATTTCATGCGTCCCGGCATGATCGCATCCACCGGCCTCGACGCCGCCGAGCCCCTGCTCGACGCGACCGCCGATCTTGTAGGTCCGGTCGGGCTTTTCACCAACTTCGTCCAAATCCTGATCCTGCTGATCGCTTGGGTGATCGTCGTGATCGCCTTCTTCATTCTCGCGGTGCAGGTCTTCGTCACGATCCTGGAGTTTAAATTGGTGACGCTCGCAGGCTTCGTCCTGCTGCCCTTCGCCTTCTTCGGGCGCACCGCCTTCATGGCTGAGCGCGTCCTCGGCCATATCATCTCGTCGGGCATCAAGCTGCTCGTGCTCGCGGTCATCACCGGAATCGGCACGACCCTCTTCCAGCGCTTCATGGACGCGGGGCTCGGGACCGAACCCGATATCCGCGAAGTAATGGCTATCGCGCTTGGCGCCTTAACACTGCTCGGTCTCGGCATCTTCGGTCCGAGCGTCGCCAATGGCATCGTGGCGGGCGGTCCGCAGCTCGGCGCCGGAGCCGCAGCCGGCACCACGCTCGCTGCAGGCGCGACGATCGCAGCCGGGGCGGCTGGCGCAACGCTCGCGGCCGGGGCGGCGAGCAGCGCCGTCGGTCGCACCGCGCTCGGCGCCTCGCGCGCGTCCGGCAGCGCCTCGGCTTCCTATGCCCGGGGCGCGGCCGGGAAGAGCGGGATGCGGGCGTTCGGTGCGGGGCTCGCCAATGTGGCGCGTGACACGGCGCGCGGCGCGGGTTCGCCGCTCCGGGCCGCGGCTGACCGCCTGCATCAAAGCTATGCCGCGGGGCAGGCGGGCAAGTCCGCGGCCGGCGCTGCAGCCGCCAGCGACGGCGCGGCGTCGCCCCCGACCTGGGCGGCCGCCATGAAGCGGCGGCAGGCCGTCACCTCGGGCGCCACCATCGCCTCGCAGACCCTCAAGGCCGGCGACAGTCATGGCGCCGGCTCCGCTCCCGACATCAGCCAGAAGGATTGAACCCATGTTTCGACGCCCGTCCCAACATTATGGCAAGTCCCCGGTCCCGGTTACGCCCTACCAGCGCGCGGCGCAGGTCTGGGACGACCGCATCGGCTCGGCCCGAACCCAAGCAAAAAGCTGGCGTCTTGCCTTCTTCGGCTGCCTCGCGCTTTCGGGCGGGCTCGCCTCGGCGCTCGTCTGGCAGTCGCTCCGCGGCACGATCACCCCTTGGGTGGTCGAGGTCGACAAGCTCGGCGAGGCAAGATCAGTGGCGCCCGCCGATGCCGACTATTCGCCGACCGACCCGCAGATCGCGTTCCATCTCGCCCGCTTCATCGAGCATGTCCGCTCGATCCCGGCCGATCCGGTGGTGCTCCGCAAGGACTGGCTCAGCGCCTATGACTTCACAACGCCCAAGGGCGCACAGGCGCTGAGCGACCACGCGCGCGCCAACGATCCCTTTGCCGAGGTCGGCAAGATGCAAGTCGCCGTCGACGTGTCGAGCGTGATCCGCGCGTCGCGCGACAGCTTCCGCATCGCATGGACCGAGCGCCGCTATCAGGATGGCAGCCTCGTCGAGACGTCGCGCTGGTCGGCGATCCTGACCACCTCGATCCAGCCGCCCCGCACCCCAGACGCCCTGCGTCGGAACCCACTCGGCGTTTTTGTCACCGCAATTTCTTGGTCGAAGGAGCTCAGCCAATGATCCGCCTTACCCTTCTTCTCGGCGCCGCCGCGCTCGCGCTGCCGGCGCAGGCTGCGCCCGCCGATCCGCGCACGCAGGTCGGCCGCGCGAACGACGCGGCGCGCGTCCAGCCCGAGCGCGCGACCTTCCTCAACGCCATCCAGAAATATGCCTGGGCCGACGGCGCGCTGTTTCAGGTCTACACCGCGCCCGGACAGGTTACCGACATCGCATTGCAGGAGGGCGAGGAGCTTGTCGGTCCGGGGCCTGTCGCGGCCGGCGACACGGTGCGCTGGGTCATCGGCGATACGATGAGCGGGACGGGCGCGTCGCGCCGCGTCCATATTTTGGTGAAGCCCACGCGCCCCGACATCATGACGAATCTGGTCATCAACACTAGCCGTCGAACCTATCACATCGAGCTGCGCGCGACCCCCGCCACCTATATGGCAGCGGTCTCCTGGTCCTATCCGCAGGACGAGCTGATCGCGCTTCGCGCCGCCGAGACCGAACGGGCGCGGCTCGCCCCGATTGCAGGCGGGATCGATTTCGCGGCGTTGAGCTTTGCCTATCGCATCTCCGGCGCGAAGGTCCCCTGGCGGCCGGTGCGCGTCTTCGACGATGGGCGCCAGCTCTTCGTCGAGTTCGGCGCTGCGATCGCAACCGCGGACATGCCCCCGCTGTTCGCGATCGGCGAGAAAGGCGCGGCGGAGCTGCTCAACTACCGGGTCGACGGCCGTTACATGATCGTCGACCGCCTTTTCGATCGCGCCGAACTCCGGCTCGGGAGCGGGCGCGGCGCCAAGGCCGTGCGGATCGAACGCGAAACACCGCGCCCGCGAGGCCGGTCGTGACGGCGCCCGAACAGCCGAGCGCAGAAGTTGTGCCCGCCGAGGCCGAGGTCGCGCCTGCGAGCCCCGATGCGTTCCGCCTCGCGGGTGAGACGCCGCGGGTCATGCGTCTGTCGCGGAAAACGCTGGCGGTTATCGGCGGGGCCGGCGGCATCGCGATCGCGGCATCGCTCATGTGGGCGCTGCGCACCCCGGCCCCGGCCGAGCGACAGGAACTCTATGAAGCGAGCAACAATGCGAGGCCCGACGCGGTCACCGGAGCCCCCGCCGATTATGGCGCCGTGCCGAAGCTCGGTCCGCCGCTCCCCGGCGACCTCGGCCGGCCGATCGTTGCGGCGCAGGGCAGCGGCGAAGCCATCCCCGTCCCGCCGATCGGCGCGGAAGGGGGCAATCCTCCCGATCCGCGCGTGGCGGCCGCCGAACAGGCGCGGCAGCGGGCACTGCAGGAGCGCGAGAGCGCCCAGACGAGCCGGCTCTTTCTGGGGGGCGGAAACGCAAGTTCCGCAGCAACAGACATTGTGTCCGCCGAGGCGGCCGCGCCCGAACAGGCGGCGGAGCCTCGCACGGCCAATGAGGGGCGGCGTCAGTTTCTGGCGTCGGGTTCGAAAAGGCCCCTCGAAAGTGGCGAGCGCCTGATTGCCCCGAGTTCCGCGCTGGTCGTCCAGGCCGGGACTGTCATTCCGGCAGCGCTCATCACGGGCATACGCTCCGACCTGCCGGGCCAGATCAGCGCGCAGGTGACGCAAAATATCTATGACAGTCCGACCGGGCGTATCCTGCTCATCCCGCAAGGGTCGCGGTTGATCGGCGAATATGACAGCGAGATCGCGGCGGGACAGAGCCGGGTGCTCCTCGCATGGGATCGCCTCATCTTGCCTGGCGGACGATCGATCCGCCTCGAACGGCAGCCCGGCGCCGACGCCGCAGGCATGTCGGGGCTGGAGGATCGGGTGAACAATCATTGGGGCCGGATGGTCCGCGCCGCGCTCGTCTCGACCCTGCTCGGGGTCGGGAGCGAGCTCAGCGTCGGCGGCGACGACGAACTCGCCCGGGCGCTGCGCTACGGGATGCAGGACAGCACGAGCCAAGCCGGGCGCCGCATCGTCGAGCGCGAACTGGCGGTGCGTCCGACGCTCACCATCCGACCGGGTTTCGCGCTCCGTGTGATCGTCACCCGCGACCTCATTCTCGAGCCGCAGGTGGATTGGAGATGAGTCGGCTGCGCCTTGGGCCGATCGTCGAGGAGAAGCCGGTCAAGGCTACTGTCGAACTCACGGGCAAGCTTGCGCGCGATCTCGCCGACTATGCCGCGGCACATGCGAAGGAAAATGGCCTGTCGGAGCCGTTGTCGATCGAACGGCTCATACCGCCGATGCTGGAACGCTTCGTCGCGACCGATCGCGGTTTTGCGAAGGCGCGGCGTTAGGCGGTAAAGAGTATTTTGTATGCGCACACAGGGTCGATTATGATCGCCCTGTGGACGAGCATTTTGCTCCTGAGCGGCCGACCCAACCTCCGCGGCCTTGCACAACGAAGCCCGATCCCTTGGGCTTGCGGGTGCCTTTCGCTGCATGCGGCGATGGCGTGGTTCGGCACGTCGAACAGATCGTATCGCACCGCGACGGCCCCTTTACCTGCCTTGGATGCAAGGAACGACTGACCCTTCGCCTCCCGAAGAAGATGCGGAAGCATTTCGCGCACCAGTCCGACAGCCGATGCTCAGGCGAGACGGCCCTGCATCTCTACGCCAAGCTGCTGCTGGCTGCTGTCCGGCGGGTCACCCTGCCAAGCCTTGTCCTCCGCGAGGAGCGATTGGAGGAGGTCGTTTTCGAAGGCGGGCAATTCGCGCTCGACGAGGTGAGGCTGGAGACATCGGAGGGCGATTTCCAGCCCGATGCCATGGCGTGGATCGGGTCCGATCGCCGCGCGGTGGAATTCAAGGTGTCGCACGCGGTCGATGAGGAGAAGCAGCAGAAGGTCGCGCGCGCAGGCTGCCCGATGATCGAGATCGATCTTTCCGGAGTGCGTTGGCGCCAGCTTGATGGCGCCGAACTCGACGAGCAGATTTTGCACGACGCACCGCGGCATTGGATCCATCATCCGGATCGCGAGCGTTCCGCGCAGCGCCTGTCCGAGCGGGTCACGGCGGAAGCGACGCGCAAGGGCGAGGCGCTCCGATGGCATATCCGAGAGCGACCGCAGAAGCCTCCCGTCGATACCGAATGGGTCGCGGAGATCATGGCCGACCTGCAATATGCCGAACTGGACTATCTGCTCGGGGCCAAGAGCCGGATGGGCCATTGGTTCACGGTAAGGCCGCAGCTTTGGCAGGCGGCGCTCGTGCATGCCCTGATCTACACGCCGAGTATCAAATACTCGGCGGGATCGGACATCCATATCCATGGCGAGTGGCCGAACGAGGCGAATCTCGAGAGCGTGCTGCCGACATGGATGCTGCGCACCGATCTCAGCAATTACAAACCGAAGGCACTCGCGGCGGCCGGCTACTCGCGGGAGAGTTTCGGGTCGCCCAGCCAAGCGGTGACCGAATATCTCTTCAACCTCTTCACTGATCGGCAGGCCGTGGTGTGGGAGCGTGACGAGCAGCGCTTCTATGTCGACCCCGATCTTCATGCCCGCGTACACAACCGCTATGACCTCGAGCGCACCGTTGCCTGCATCGCCAAGGATGCCGGCCATCCCGATCCGGATGGTTTCAGCCGGCGCTGGATGCGGCGATATAATGTCGGCGGGCGAAATCCCTGGAAGGTAGCGGCGGAAGGCGGCGATGATTTTCGCGCGTTGGACAAGCGGGTCCAGGCGATCTTCGACATGTCGCGGAGCTACAGGGACCTTCCGATTGTCGACGATCTTTGCGGCTTGCCATTTCAGGAGTGGCGCGACGGAATCCGGAAGAAGCGCGAGGAGAAGGAAGCCGCCGAACGCAAGCGGATCGAAGACGCCAAGGAGAGCCGGCGGCGGAACTTCGCCATCGCCGCGCAAAACGCGCTCAAGGACGAGGCCGAGATCTGGCTGGCATCGACGGTCGTCGACGGAGTGCCGATCACCGAGTGGGCGTGTGGCAGCGACGATTTCTATTGGCGAGCCTTCAGCCATATCGACCGCGCCGAAGATGCGAGGAAGCGACGGGTTTTGGCTGCGGAAGCGGCGGGGGAGCTGCGCAAGCGGCTCACAACCGCTTCCAACAAAGCCTTCCGCGATCCAGACCGCGCACGCCTTTTCCTCAACAGCGCGCATCCGAAGCTCGCCGGTCGGCGCCCCATCGAGGCTTGCGAGACCGATGCGGATTTGAGAGTCGCACTGGCCCTTCTTCCGAAAGCGTAGCGGAGCAGGTCGGAGGGAATTCCCGCTCGCGTGTGAATTTCCGATGTTCTAGACTTGTTCTATGGACCATCCCGACGATTCGGCCGATCTGCCTGAGGCCATGGGCGCTATTCTTCCTTCGGAATTCATGCGCCAGCTGAGACCCGACGAGTTTTCCGATAGCGGTTCCGAACCGGCCTTCATTCTCGAAGCCTATGAGCTGGAGCAACGGCTCGAATATGTCACGGCGCGCAACGAGCACCATGATTTCGAAATCTTCTGCCGCAAGCTTTGCGAGCGGATTATCTGCCCCAATCTGAAGCTGGCTACCGGCCCCGAAGGTGGCGGCGACAGCAAGGCCGATAGTGAGACCTTCGCCGTCGCCGATGAGATCGCGACCCTGCACTATGTCGGCGAGGCAAATTCGGGCAGCGAGCGCTGGGCCTTTGCTTTCAGTGCAAAGAAGCAGTGGCAGCAAAAGGCGCGCTCGGACATCGAGGGCATCGCTGGGACGGGACGGCCCTATACGAAGGTGTTCGTGGTCACGTCGCGCTACGGCCGCTCCAAAGACGTCGCCAAGATTCAGGATGAGCTGTCCGCAAAGGTTGGCTTTCGCGTCGAGATATTGGATCGAAGCTGGATCATCGATCGGCTCCTGAACCAGGGGCATCAGGATCTGGCGGTCGATTACCTCGGTGTCGGAAAGCGCAACGAGAAGGCGCGGGTCGGTCCGGCCGACTATGCGCGATCGCAGCAGCTTGAGGATCTTGAGAAGGCGATTCAGGACCCCACAGCCTATCAGGGTGTTGAGGCGCAGCGCGCAACCGACGCGCTGCTCGCTGCGACGCTTTCAAAGGAATTGGAGCGGCCGCGGTTCGAGACCGACGGACGGCTTGATCGGGCCATCCGTCTTGCCGATCAGTCGGGATCGCTCAGCCAACGTATCGAAGCGCGTTATCAGCGGCTCTGGACCGGCTTCTACTGGTTCGACGACTTCGATCTTCTCGAGCGGGAATTCGACGCGTTTGCAGCGCTCGCGCTCGGGTCCCCGGCGGCGCGGCACGCGGAACGTGTCGCAAATCTCCTGCAGTGCCTGATCAGTGCGGTTGCGCAGGGCTATCGGCCGGCCGAGGTCGTGCGCCTTGATGAACGACGGGGGCCGCTTGTCGACCGGCTCGAATTCTTTGCGGGAGAAAAGGATCGCCCCAATAATGCGCTCGAAGCCCGCACGACCTCGCTGATGCTTGAGATTACTTCGCTGGCGTTCGACCGGCGCGACAAGATCGCTCCATTTTGGCAGGAAGCCGACTCTATTCTCGAAGCGGCGTCTGGCCTTGCAGAATATGATGCGGAGCGGCTTTCGCAGCTCATCGAACAGGTAGGGCCGCTCGCGGGGAACGACCCGGTCTATGGCGCACTGGTCGACAAGCTCGCGGACTTCATGGGAAAGCGCGTGGGCGAGGGAGAGAGCGGTCGAATCCTGCTCCGACGCGCAAGCCGCCTCGATGCGAACGCCGACCGCCTCGAACGCATCCGCCTGCTTGGGCGGGCAACGCACCAGCTCACCAAGCGCGAATACGCCGAAGAGCTGATCGAGGCGAGCTACATGCTCGCCGTCGCATATCAGGGGATCGGGATGCTGTGGGCTGCGCGCGCCGCTGCGCTGTTCGCGGTCGCGTCGATCATCGCAGATTCGGAACATGACACCCATCCGTCGGTCAGCTTGGTCCCCGCCTTCATGCTGCTGACCTGGATCGATATCGAACTGCGACTGCTTCCCGAAACGCTTGACGCGATCAGCATGATTAACGGCTGCAGGAAAATGCTGCCGCTCGACGACGCATCGAAAGCGCGCGTGGATGACCGGCTCAAACAGATGGATGGGGTCCTCGCCAGTCAGTTTCTGAATAGTTCGGCCGAAGAACTTGAGACGATGGCGGCGTTGCCGTCGGTACTGGAGCAGCTGGGTCTGCCCATGTGCTGCGGCGCGCTTCTTTATGTCCTTGGCTATGTGGAGCGGCTCGGCGAGCGGCAACCGGAGGAGGAGCCGGACGGCGGGCTGGAAGAGACGTTCGCGCGAGTAGCCAATCAGCCGGCCGGCGACCTGCGTGGGCGGCCGCTGCTCATTGGCCCTTCGGACTCTCACAGCATCGAAACCCGCGTCATCGGTATGCGCGTGGTCGTGCATGTGCCGGGCAGCGACAGTTCGATCCTTGCCGGGCAGACACTCCTGGCCGTGATCGAAACGCTTTTCGCGACGACAATCGGCCTGCGGATCGGGGCCTTTGTCGAGCGCTTCGATATCGATCTTGTCGAGACTAGAGACGTTACAGCGCCGAGCGTCGATTTCGATCAAAAGATGATGCGGGCGAAGCTGCACTGGCCGACCGGATCAACACCCGCCGACCATCTGGGCGAAAATGGGACCCACAGTCAGTTTCTGCTGCTGTCGACGTTGATGCTCGTCGCAACCTCGGCCGCCGACGGGCAGAAGATTTCGCTAGAAAAACTATTCCGCCAGGAATCTTTGTTGGAGCGGGTCAGCGCCGCAGTGGCGAGCTCCAATAGCCGCATTCGTGCAATGAACAGCCAAGCATCTCGTCTGGCCGGGTGGGATGAGCTAGCCCTTGAGCGCTTTCCGCCGAAACCCGAGCGGCCCGTGATCGTGCGCGTACCCGAAACCGATCCCGAAGAGGAGAAGGTCAGCGAGCGGTTTGCAACAGGCGATCATCGCAGCGTCGAAGTGCGGTCGATATTAGACATTCCGCAATGGGAGCGCGCGGGTTGGATCGGAGTGATGCTCGGGCTGGATCACGACCTCCCGGTCGTGGGCCTGCATTTCGAGGACCGCGAGGAAGGCCGGGTGATTTTCGAGCGTTGGCGCGAGCGGTTTGGCGCGCGCGATGCTGAGGGCGCTATTCATGTCGTGATCTTGCGCGAACTGCCCGGGCGGCCTCCGTCACATTATGCCGTGCTCCTGATGCCGGGAGTCGAGCCCGCGGAATTCAAGGGTACGCTGATGAGCATGCCCAGCCGCCTGAAATTGCTTGAGCCGGCCGTTGACACGAACCTCCGTTTCTTTCTCGAAAATTACCCAGCGGGCGGCTCGTACATTCTAGTGCCGAGCTACGTGAAGGAGAATGGGGAGCCGGAACTCATGATGGACCTCGCCATCCTGAAACATGACCTTGCGATCCGGAAGGTCGCCGACATCGGGAAATCCGGTCTGGAGATCATCGGGGTGCAGATTCTGGAGGAAATGGAAGCCCGCGATGCTTCGTCCTGACCACGGTAACTGATCAGGCTGCAAACTTCATCTGGGCTGCTTTGCGGACCCCAGTCTCGAGATGCTTGGCGATCTCGTCCGATGTTCGGCGAACCGCTAGCTTCACGGCCTCGTCAATATGGACATAGTCCTGCGTCACACTCTGAGACGCGTGACCCAGCATGGCGCGGATTGTCAGCTCGGAGAAACCGAGTTCGCCTGCCATGCTCCCGAAGGTGTGGCGCAGGGTATGCGGAGTTACGCCCACGATGCTTGCCGAGCGGCATAGGCGGGCCAAGCAGTCGCTGACAGCTGTGAACGGGCCTTCGCCGTTCGACGCGGGGAAGACAAAGGGGCAGCCAGCGATCTCCGGTTGAGCCACGACGATCTTTACTGCCTCGGGTCCGATTGCCCGATATTGCGCATCGCTCTTTGTGTCTGGAAACGCGACATAGCCGCCCATCGGGTTGACCCATTGCCGCTGCATCGCCTGTGCTTCTTCCCGCCGATAGCCGGTCAGAAGGAGCGTTCTGACGATGGCGAGCGCAACGGGGTTCTCGGCACCCAGTTCAGCGCGGCCGATTGCCCGGCCAAGCAGTTCGATCTCGGCAATGCTAAGACGGCGGGTTTTCTTCTTGGTCGCGAGCTTCTTCGCCCCCTTCGTCGGATGCTCGGCAATCAACCCCTTATGCTTTGCGTGGCCGAGAATAGCCTGAAGGGTGCCGAGGCTCCTTCCGGCGACGCCGATGCCGCCCGTTGGGCGACCACCGCGCCCGCCTGACGGCGGCTTTCGGGTCTGACCGGTGGCGATATCATTTTGCATCGCCTCGACGTCCGCGATCGTCAGCTTCCGCACGAGGCGTTTGCCGACGAGCGGGATAATGTGCGTCCGGATGCGGCTCTCGTCCATGTCGAGCGAGGATTCCTTGATCGGGCGATTCTTGCGACCGAGGATGCGACCCGCCCGCGCCTCGACGAGATACCATTCGCACATTTCGGCTACATTGAGCTCTTTCCGAACCCGACGCGATTCCTCCGCCGGGTCTTCGCCTGAGGCCACTTTTCCCATCTGAATCTTCGCGAGCTCGCGGGCTTGCTCAACCGTCATCACGCCGAAGCGCCCGATCTTCACTCGCCGAACCCGGCCTTCCTCATTCATATACTGGATGACGAAGGTTTTCGCCCCGGTTGCGCCGACACGGACACCGAAACCCTTGATCTCGGTATCCCAAAGAAATGCCTGGCCTGTCGCTGGTGCAGCCAGCGCATCGACCGTCCGCTTATTGAGCTTTGCTAGCGCCACAAGTTCCTCCATCATATTACGCGAGGGTGGCCGATTCGAAAAGTAATAAGGACGTAATAGAAATTCACCGCTTCGCAGGGTAGGGCTAGGATAGAATATCATAGGCAGAAGTCAACAAATGCTTGGTTTTTCGTACTTTGGCGTAGAAAAAGAAGCTCTGGGGTATTTGCAGTAATTTCTTGCCAAGGTTGGGGTCGAGGGTTCGAATCCCTTCGCCCGCTCCAGTTTTCCTCTAAATTTCAGTATGTTGGTTGCGGCGCCTGTTCTTTTGAACCGGCCGCAAATCGCGTCCTGGGACGGCCGTTTCGCCGATTCGAGTGACAATTCGCTCGTTTTCGATGGCTCCCCGAACGAGGTTTCCGAACCTCTTCTGCCGCTGGAATGGTGAGCGGGACCGGGAGAGGAGCGCAATGCATCGGGTGCGTTTCGAGCGCATTTGGGCCAACCGCGCTCATTTCCTCGAACAGGCCACCCTCGCGCGAAATGTCCGACTGGCGGACATCGGCCGAGTTTGACGTTTTGACGCTGGGTCGCGTCCGTCAAGGTGGTGTAATTTCGGCTGTGGCCGTGGGCCATCGTCAGGCGGCTTTGGCGGTGATGTGTAGGGGCTGATTTTCCTCCTCGATCATGGGTTGGTTGAGTTCGGCCATGCCTTCGATCTGCATGTATCGGTGCTGGAGCTGCCACTCGTCGTTCTGCTCCATCAGCACAGCCCCGACGAGGCGGATGATGCTGTCTTCGTTCGGGAAGATTCCGACGACGTCGGCGCGGCGCTTGACCTCCTTGTTGAGCCGCTCGAGCGGATTGGTTGAGTGTAACTTCGTGCGGTGCTGGGTGGGAAAGCCGGTGTAGGCGAGCACGTCGGTTTCGGCCTCGTCCATGCAGGCGCCGAGCTTGGGCCAACGGGTGCGCAACTGGTCGGCGACCTGTCGCCAGACCTGCGTTGCGCTTTTCTGATCGGGCTGCAGGAAGACCTGGCGGATCGCGGCGGCGACGACAGTGTTCTGGCCCTTGGGCACATAGGACAGGGCATTGCGCATGAAGTGCACCCGGCAGCGCTGCCAGGTGGCGCCCATGACGCGGGTGATCGCGCCCTTGAGGCCCTCGTGAGCATCGGAGATGACCAGCTTCACGCCGGTAAGACCGCGCCGAACAAGGTCCTTCAGGAAGTCGGACCAGAAGACCTCCGCTTCCGAGGGGCCGATATGCAGGCCGACGATCTCGCGCCGGCCCTCGGTGTTGACGGCCATGGCGATTATTGCGGCAACGCTGATGATCCGCCCGCCTTCGCGTACCTTGAGATAGGTGGCATCGAGCCAGAGATACGGCCATTCGCCGGTGAGCGGGCGTTTCAGAAAGGCATGGACGCGCTCGTCAATGTCCTTGCAAAGCTTGGAGACGGTGGACTTGGAGATGCCGGTCATGCCCATGGCCTGGACGAGTTCATCGACCCGCCGGGTGCTGACCCCGCCGATCCACGCTTCCTGGATCACCGCAACCAGCGCTTTCTCGACCATCTTGCGGGGCTCAAGGAAGCCCGGAAAGTAGGACCCAGCACGCAGCTTGGGGATTTTCAGGTTCAGCGTGCCTACCCGGGTATCCAGCGAACGGTCGCGATAGCCGTTGCGCCAGGTCGCGCGCTCGCTGCTGCGTTCGTGGCGACCCGCGCCGATCAGGCCATCAACGTCGGCCTCCATGATCAGCTGCAGCACGTTCTCGGCGATGGTGCGCAAAAAATCCGGTTGGCCGCCCTTCGCAGCAAGCTCTTCGATCAGTAATCTGTCCTCGGTCATCGGGAACTCCTCTTCGTCACGGTTGAAGTGTGCAAACTCCACCATAACGATGAACCCGGTGGCCACCAGCGACGCCGCATTCCGGGGTGGGGCATGCCCCACCCCGGAATACACCATCGCCTACACCGGAAATTACACCACGAGCGCGGACGCTAACTGACGCTGCGCAGCCAAATGGTCCGATGAGTGATGTGACCACTATTCCTGTTTCCGGTCGCCCGCGCCGGATGACACGACGAGGCATCGACACGCGGGAAAAAATTCTCGACGCCACGATCAACTGCATCGTGCGCGCGGGTTTCACCGCAACGACGGTCGAGCATGTGATGGCTGAAGCCGGACTCAGCCGGGGTTCTGTGCTGCATCAGTTTCCCAACCGGGTTGCCTTGATGGCGGCGGCGGCGGAACTGGCGATGCGGCGCGTGATGGATTCGGCGCGCGTCATGGCCGAGGCGATCGAGGACCCCTTCGAGCGATTGTCCGATTATGCGCGGATTTCATGGGAAACGCATTCGTTGCCGGAGGGGCTGGCGCTGACCGACATCCTGCTGGCGGCGCGCTGGGATCGCGAACTGCTCGACGGGTTGCAACCGATCACGAGTCGCGTCGAACAGGAAATCCATGACGAATTCATCAAGCTTGCAAGCGAGGCGGGCTTTACCGATGCCGAGGCGTTGGTTCCGCACGGCTGGTTGCTGATCGCCAGCGTCCGCGGCCTGATCATCGAGCATAGCGTGAACCAGTCGCGCCCGATGATCCTCGCTGCGATCGAACGCATGAAGGAACGGCACCGACGGTTTTGCGCCAATCTCGCCGCACGAGACGCGCCATAGAACAAAAATAGTCATCTTTGATTAGTCGATCTTGACTAATTTTGGGCAATCTGGTTTCCTGACTGGGAGCCGGCATCAAAAGCCGGCCCCAAAAAGGAGAGTATGATGTCCAAGGGAGTGGCCGCGCGGCTGTGTGCCGGTGTTACCTATATCGCGTTGATGGCTGCCGCACCGGCGATGGCGCAGACGGCGGAAGCCGACGGCGACGATAGCGCCACGAGCGCGCCCGCCGACAACGCCGGCGAAATCATCGTCACCGCGCAACGCCGCGAACAGTCCTTGAATTCGGTCCCGATGTCGATCACCGCGATCGGCGGCGACCAGCTCGTCTCGCAGGGCATCAGCACCGTCGCGGATCTCGCCAAGATCGTGCCCGGCCTGACCTTTACCCAGAGCCAGATCGCGACCCCGGTCTATACGATCCGCGGCGTCGGCTTTTACGAATCGACGCTCGCCGCATCCCCCGCGGTCAGCGTCTATGTCGACGAAGTGCCGCTGCCTTTCGCGATCCTGACGCAGGGTGCGGCGCTCGACCTGTCGCGCGTCGAGGTGCTCAAGGGGCCGCAGGGCACGCTCTATGGACAGAATGCGACCGGCGGTGCGATCAACTACATCTCCGCCAAGCCGGGTAACGATTTCGAAGCGGGTGCCGACGCCAGCTTCGGACGATTCGGTGCGCTGGAGCTGTCGGGTTTCGTCAGCGCCCCGGTCACCGACACGTTGGGCGTGCGCCTCAGCGCGCGCATCGACGAGGGCGGCGCCTGGCAGCAAAATTATACGCGCGACGACAAGCTCGGCAGCGCCCGCCGCATCGCGGGTCGCGCGCTCGTGGTCTGGAACCCGACCGACACGCTGGAATTCACGCTCAACCTCAACGGCTGGCGTGACAAGTCCGATGTGCAGGCGCCGCAACTGACCGCGCACACGCCCTATAACCCGGCGGGCGCGTATCCCTATGTGCTCGCCACCCCGCTGGCGCCCGAAAATGCCCGTGCCGCCAACTGGTCGGCGTCGACGCCGATGCGTCGCGACGATGACTTCTATCAGGCGTCGCTCCGTACCGACCTTGACCTGTCGGACGATGTCCGTCTGACCTCGATCACCTCGTGGCTCGAATTCAACACCGATGCGACGCAGGATCTCGACGCGACGCAGTGGCGCCAGCTCGACAGCTATACCCCGGGCAGCGTCAAGAGCTTCTTCCAGGAGCTGCGCCTCACCGGCACCAGCGGCGATGCGCGCTGGATTCTCGGCGCCAATTATTCGCGCGACAAGGCGAGCGAGCGGCAGATCCTGTTCACGAACGATCTCAGCAGCAACGTCATCATCCCCGGCCTGCCGATCCTGACCGTCTCGGCGGTGTTCACCAACCAGCAGGTGACGACCTATGCGGGCTATGCGAATGTCGAATATGATCTGACGCCGAACCTCACCGCGCAGGGCGGCATCCGCTACACGCGCAACGAGCGCAGCTTCAACGGTTGCGGCTATGACGGCGACGGTACGACCTATTTGAGCTTCAACGTACTGACCGAATTGTTCACCGGCGCGCCGCCGATCACGCCGATTCCGGCCGGCGGCTGCCTGACCTTCAGCCCCGAATTCCAGCCGTCGCTGGTCGTCGACGAGCTCAAGCAGGACAATATCTCGTGGCGCGGCGGGCTGACCTATACCTTCGACAATCGCGCGATCATTTATGCCAATATCTCGCGCGGCTGGAAGGCCGGCGGATTTCCGACGGTGCCGGCTTCGTCTTTCACCGGTTTCCTGCCCGCGACGCAGGAATCTTTGCTCGCCTATGAAGCCGGGTTCAAACTGCCGCTCGCCGACCGCACGCTGCAGTTCAACGCCGCGGGCTTCTATTATGATTATAAGGACAAGCAGGTGCGCGGCCGCATCCTCGACCCGATTTTCGGGCTACTCGAACGGCTGGTCAACATCCCGACCTCGCACATCTATGGCGTCGAGGCGGCGATCGACTGGCGTCCGGTCGAGGGGCTGACGGCGAACCTGTCGGGCACTTATGTAAAGAGCCGCATCGACGAGTTCACCGGCTATAACGGCACCGGGGTCTTTGCCGATTATGAAGGGTCGGCCTTTCCCTTCACGCCCAAATGGCAGCTGACCGGCGACATCCAGTACAAGTTTCCCGTGAATGACCGCTGGAACGGGGTGGTCGGCACCAACGTCAACTATAACAGCGCGACCAATTCGACCTTCGGCGATCCGGCGATCCTGCGGATCAACGCGCGGACGCTCGTCGATGTGCGCGCGGGGGTCGAGAGCGAGGATGGCAAGCTGCGCGTCCAGCTCTGGGGCCGCAACATCTTCAACGAATATTACTGGAACTCGACCTTCCAGGCCGACACCGCCTGGCGCATGGCCGGCCGCCCCGCGACCTACGGAATCTCGGTCGGCTGGCGTTACTGAGGGAGCTGAAGCCATGCGTTTTGCAGGCAAGACCGCAATCGTCACCGGCGGCGCTTCGGGCATCGGAGCGGCGTTCGTGCGCCGCTTCGTCGCCGAGGGCGGGTCGGTGATGATTGCCGAACTCGATGTCGAGCGCGCCGCGGCCTTGGCCGCCGAACTGGGTGAGCGGGTGGCTTACGAACTCGTCGATGTCGCCGACGCCGAAGCCTTCGCGCCGCTCGCCGACAAGACGGCCCGCCGCTTCGGCGGGATCGATATCCTCTTCAACAATGCGGGGATCGGCAATTTCGGCCTGACCCCGGATATGGATATCGAGCAATGGCGGCGCTGCATCGCGGTCAATCTCGACGCCGTCTTCTATGCCTGCCGCGCCGTCATCCCCCATTTGAAAGCGCGCGGCGGTGGAGCCATCGTCAACACCGCATCGGCCTCGGGCATGGCCGCTGACTATGGTTTCACCGCCTATAATGCCGCGAAGGCGGGGGTGATCAACTACACCCGCTGCCTCGCGATCGACCACGCGCGCGACAATATCCGCGCCAACTCGATCTGTCCGGGGCCCGTCGATACGCCGCTTCTCACCAGCGGCGTCGACGAGATCGAGGGGCTGCGTGCCGAATGGGAGCGGATCGTTCCGGCAGGTCGCTTCGCACGTCCCGAGGAGATCGCCGCCGTCGCGCTGTTCCTCGCGTCGGACGATGCCAGCGGCATGACCGGCGCGACCGTTCCGGTCGACGGCGGGCTGACCGCGCATACGGGCCAGCCCGACCTCCGCGACGTGCTGGGCGCCGCGGGCACAGCGTGAAAGGATAAGAGGATGACTGCCAAAAAACCGAGCTTCGAAGTCTATCGCGCCGCCGACGCACCGCCGTACAGCGAGACGTCGTGCATGGAATATTCGGGCATCACCCCGGTGATCGAGGATGGCATCGTGCGCGCCACCGCCGAGGGCGCCGACGACGGCAATGAGGTGAAGCTGCTCTTCTCGATGCCGGGGATGAGCCTGACCTATGCGTGGTTCAAGAGCGGCTTCCCGCTGCCGCTGCACAGCCACAATGCCGATTGCCTCTATTATATCATCGCGGGTTCGCTGAAGCTCGGCACCGAGGAACTCGGCCCCGGCGACGGCTTCTATGTCGGTACCGACGTCCCCTATACCTACAAGCCCGGGCCCGAGGGCGTCGAGGTGCTCGAATTCCGCACCGCCGATGCGTTCGACATCCGTTTCAAGGGTAATACCACCGCTTTTTGGGACAAGATCGTCGACGGGTTGCGCAAGGAAAAGCCGGGCTGGGCCGGCCAGCGCAAGCCGACCGAACTCGCAGGCAGCAAATGAGCGGTGCCACGATGCGCGCCGCGGTGCGCCGCGGCGCTGCGCTGACCGTCACCGACGTTCCCGACGTGGTGCCGGAGGCGGGGCAGGTCGTCGCGAAAACCCTCGCCTGCGGGATCTGCGGATCGGACCTGCACGCCGTCCATCATCTGGAACATGGCGTCGAAATCGGCCGCCGCTGCGGCGCGCCCGACACGATCGATCCGGCGCAGGATCTGGTGCTGGGGCATGAGTTCTGCGCGGAGATCCTCGACCATGGGCCGGGCACCGAAAAGCGCTTCGCGGCGGGGACGCGTGTGGTCTCGACGCCCTTCGCCTTCGGCCCGCTCGGTGCCGAACTGATCGGCTTTTCGACCCGCTACCGCGGCGCGCTCGCCGAGCGGGTGGTGCTCACCGAGGCGTTGCTGCTGCCGGTGCCGAACGGTCTTCCGTCCGAGATCGCGGCGCTGACAGAGCCGCTCTCGGTGGGCACCCATGCCGTCGCGGTCGCCAATCCGGGGCCGGGCAGCGTCGCGATGGTGATCGGTTGCGGGCCGATCGGGCTCGCGGTGATCGTCGCGCTGAAGCGCCGCGGCATCGGTCCGATCATCGCCGCAGATTTCTCCCCGGCGCGGCGGGCGCGCGCCGAGAAGCTGGGCGCCGACATCGTCGTCGATCCCGCAGCGACCTCGCCGCACGATCAATGGGAGGCGCTCGACGTCCCCGCGACGCTCGCCACCTTCGGCATGGCGCAGTTGTCGGGCCGCTCGATACGCGATGCGATCGTCTTCGAATGCGTCGGCGTGCCCGGCATGCTCCAGAACCTGCTCGAACAGGCGCCGCCGCTCGCGCATATCGTCGTGGTCGGCGCGTGCATGGAGGACGACCGCATCCTCCCCGTGCTCGGCATCAACAAGCAGATGCGCTTCAGCTTCGTCTGGGCCTATTCGCCGGATGAATTCGCCGAGACGCTGCATGCCTTGGGCGAAGGCGCGATCGACGGGACGGCCTTCCTGACCGACCGGGTTGCGCTTGGCGAGGCGCCGACGGCGTTCGAACGGCTCGCCGCGCCGGGCGATCAGGTGAAGATCGTCGTGGAGCCTTGGCGATGAGCGACGAAGCGGCCCCGGCGATGGCCGGCGGCATGGCGGCGGCCGTCACCGGCGGTGTCGTGCTGCTGATCGCCGGCTTCATCGCGCTCGGCTTGCTGTTCGGGCTGACGCCGCTCTACGCCGGCTTCCTGCTGCTCTGGTATTGGGGCAACGTCGATATGGTCGAGGGCAAGGCGCTCGCACCGTTGCTCGTCGGCGCGTGCGGCGGCACCGCGACGGCGTGGCTGCTGCAATATGGCGCGGTCCATAGCGGGCTGGCCGGTGTGGCGCCGGTGCTCGGCCTGATCGTCGCCGCGATCTATTGTCAGCTTCGCGGCTGGCTGCCGTTGCTGATCAACAGGCCCTATATGCTCTATCTGACCGTGATGGCGGCGCCTTTGCTGCAGGCGGGCGAAAGCTTTGGCCATGTCATGGCCGCGATCGCCCTCGCCACGCTCTACTTCGGCGGCATCGTTGCGGCCGGACGCGCAATCGTGGCGCGGCGCGTGGCGGCGGCAGCATGACCGGGCTTGCGATCACCCATCCGCTGCACCGCGCCGCGCGCGAAATGCCGGATCGTGTCGCGACCGTCGACGGGGGGCGACAGCAGAGCTGGCGTGAGGTCGCCTCGCGAACGCGCCGTATTGCGGCGGTCTTGCAAAGCTTTGGCGTCGCGCCGGGCGATCGCATCGCGCTGCTTGCGCCCAATGGCGAATTGTTCGTCGATTTCCTGTTCGGCAGCCTGTGGGCCGGCGCGGTCGCTTGTCCGATCAACACGCGCTGGACCGCCGACGAGATTGCCTATGCGCTCGCCGATTGCGGCGCCGAGGTGTTGATCGTCGATCCGGATTTCCGGGCCATGCTGCGGGACATCCGCCGGGCGGCCCCGGCGCTGCGCGAGGTCGTGATGGCCGGACCGGTATTCGAGCAGCTGATCGCCGCGGCCGCCGAACCCGAAGAGCATCTGCGCCACGGCGACGATCTGGCGATGATCCTCTACACCGGCGGCACGACCGGGCGATCGAAGGGCGTCATGCTTTCGCACCGCGCGCTGATGACCTATGCGCTGTGCCTCGCGGGCGCGGGCGATGCGGCGCCGGGCGAATGCATGCTCCACACTGCGCCCTTGTTCCATGTCGGTGCGATCTCGGGCTTCCTCGCCTGTCTGCTCGGCGGCGGGCGGCATGTTTTCCTGCCCGCCTTCGATGCCGAGGCGGTGATGGCGGCGATCACGGCCCAGCATGTCACCGACCTGTTCCTCGTCCCGACAATGTTGCTGGCGGTGCTCGACCATCCGCGCTTCGGCGAGCATGATCTCACCAGCGTCGAGCGTATCTATTATGGCGCGGCGCCGATGCCGCCCGCGTTGATGGACCGTGCGATCGCCGCGATGCCGCGCGTCGGTTTCGTGCAGGGTTATGGCATGACCGAGACTTCGGGCTCGATCTCGCTGCTGAAGCCCGCCGACCACCGCGACCCGGTGCGGCGGCGCTCGGCGGGGCGCGCGGTGATGGCGATCGAGGCGCGCATCGTCGACGCCGACGATGTCGAGGTGCCGGCCGGCGAGATCGGCGAGATCGTCGCGCGCGGCGAGGCGGTGATGACGGGATACTGGAACCGCCCGGAAGAAACGGCGGAGGCGCTGCGCGGCGGCTGGATGCATACCGGCGACGTCGGGCGGATGGACGCCGACGGCTATATCCATATCGTCGACCGGCTGAAGGATATGATCATTACCGGCGGCGAGAATGTCTATTCGGTCGAGGTCGAAGCCGTGCTGGCGGGCCATCCGGCGGTGTCGCAATGTGCCGTCGTCGGGCTTCCCGATGCGCGCTGGGGCGAACGCGTCCATGCGGTGATCGTCGCGAAGCCCGACACAGTGCCCGATGCTGACGACATCATCGCGCATATGCGTACAAAGCTCGCCGCCTATAAATGCCCGCGCTCGGTCGAGTTCCGCAGCGAAATGCCGCTCTCGGCGGCGGGCAAGATACTGAAGGCCGAGCTGCGCGGCTGAGGTCAGCCCTCGATGATCGATGCCAGCGCGCGGGCGACGCGGCCCAGCGTTTCCGCATGCGACCACATCGGGTGCTGGCGCGACCGGTCGGCCAGTTCGGTTTCGCGGCCCGCCAATATGCCGTTGATCGCGCCGCCCATGAAGACGAGCCGCTGGTTGAGCAGGTCGGACGGGGCCTGCGGCATCAGCCGCCGGACCTCGTCGAGGCAGCGCTGATAGCCGGAGTTCCAGCGCCCCGCGAGCGCGTCCATGAACAGCGCCCGGTTCGACAGTTGCAGGCCGACGATGAAGCGGTTGTAGCATTCGCCCCATGGCGGCGGGTCCGGATCGACCGAGGTTTCGACCAATATCTCCATCACCTCGACGACGCTGCGCGGCCCGCCGGCCGCGACGCTGCGATCGAGCGCGGCGTTGCGCCGTTCGTCGATCGCCCGTGCGCCGTCGACGATCAGCTCGCGGATCAGCGCCTCTTTCGACCCGAAATAATAGGTGAGTGCGGCGTGATTCTTCTGCCCCGCCGCCTCGGCGATCTGGCGCACCGTCACCCCGTCGATGCCGCGTTCGGCGAAGAGCTTCAGCGCCACCGCCTTGATATGGCCGGGCGCTTCGGAATGCGCGGTCGAGGGGGCACGGGGCATGCGCCGCATTTGCCATTGACAGCGGCACGCGTCAAATGCATTTATCCAAATGGATAAACAAGGGAAGAGGATGATGGAGGGAGTCGATCTCCCGGCGCTCCAGCGCTGGATGGACGGGCAGGGCGTCGGCTTCGGGCCGATTGCCGACGCACGCCTGTTGTCGGGCGGCACCCAGAATATCCTGATGCGCTTTCGCCGCGGCGAGGCGGCCTATGTGCTCCGCCGCCCGCCGCCGGTACCACGCGCCAATTCGAACGATACGATGCGGCGCGAGGCACGCGTGCTCGCCGCGCTCGACGGCACGGCGGTCCCGCATCCGCGGCTCGTCGCAGCCTGTTCCGAAGAAGATGTGCTGGGCGTCGCCTTCTACCTGATGGAGCCCGTCGAGGGTTTCAACCCGACACAGGGCCTGCCCGCTCTCCACGCCGGTGACGCGGGCGTCCGTCATCGCATCGGCCTGTCGATGGTCGAGGCGATCGCGGCGCTCGGCGGGCTCGATTATCGCGCGGTCGGGCTCGACGGCTTCGGCAAGCCCGACAATTATCTCGAGCGGCAGGTCGGGCGGTGGAAGGCGCAGCTCGCGAGCTATGCCGATTTCGCCGAATGGCCGGGCCCTGAAGCGATCCCCGGGGTCGAGCGCGTCGCGGACTGGCTCGACGCGCATCGTCCGGCGGATTTCCACCCCGGCATCATTCACGGCGATTTCCATCTCGCCAATGTCATGGTGCGCCCCGCCAGCGGCGATCTTGCTGCGGTGGTCGACTGGGAACTCAGCACGATCGGCGATCCGCTGCTCGACCTCGGCTGGCTCCTCGCGACCTGGCCTGAGGGCGACGCCCCGCGCGCTACCGACGTTGCGATCACGCCGTGGGAGGGGTTCGCCGCTCCCGACGAGCTCGCCCAGCACTATGCCGCGGTCAGCGGCCGCGATCTCGCGGCGCTCGACTGGTATGTCGTGCTCGCCTGCTACAAGCTCGGCATCATCCTCGAGGGTACGCATGCCCGCGCCTGTGCCGGCAAGGCGGCGAAGGAAACCGGCGACCGCCTCCACGCCCATACGCTCGACCTGTTCGACCGCGCGCTCCGCCGCATCAATTGAAGGAAATGATATGAAGGACGATACCGATTTCACGGGCCGGCGGGTGCTGGTCGTCGGCGGATCGAGCGGCATCGGCAACGGTGTTGCACACGGCTTTCGCGAGCGCGGCGCCGACGTGCATGTCTGGGGTACGCGTGCGGCGGCGGCCGATTACGACCCGGCCGACGGATCGGACCTGAGCGGGCTCGGCTACAGCTGCGTCGATGCCGGCGATCCCGACGCGATCGAGGCGGCGCCGCTGCCCTTCGACGGGCTCGACGTCCTGATCCTCTGTCAGGGCACCGTCGTCTATCGCCGCGGCGAGTTCGAGCGCGCGGGGTGGGACCGCGTGATGGCGGTCAATCTCGACAGCCTGATGCACATATCGCGCAAGTTCCGCGCGCAGCTCTCCGATGCAGGCGGCTCGATCGTCATCGTCAGCTCGATCTCGGGGCTGAAGGCGAATATCGGCAACCCCGCCTATGCCGCGTCGAAGGCGGGCGCGATCAGCCTGACCAAGACGCTGGGGCAGGCATTCGCCGCCGACGGCATCCGCGTCAACGGGCTCGCCCCCGGCCTCGTCGATACCAAGCTGACCAAGGTCACCACCCAGAACCCCGAGCGATTGCAAGGCACGCTCGCCCACATCCCGCAGCGACGGATGGGCACGCCCGGCGACATGGCCGGCGGCGCGATCTTCCTCGCCTCGCCGCTCGCTTCCTATGTCACCGGCCACACGCTCATCGTCGATGGCGGGCTCTCCCTCTAACGAAAGGCTGACAGATGAATTTCGAATATAGCGACAAGGTCGCCGCGCTCCTCGCCCGGATCGAAGCCTTCATGGACGAGCATATCTATCCGAACGAGCAGGCCTATTACGACTTCGTCCACGACCAGAACAACCGCTGGCAGGAATGGCCGGGGATGGAGGCGCTGAAGGAAAAGGCGCGCAAACAGGGGCTGTGGAACCTGTTCCTGCCGCACGAATATGGCGAATTCTCGCCGGGTCTCACCAACCTCGAATATGCGCCGCTCGCCGAACTCTTCGGCCGCGTGCCCTGGTCGAGCCAGGTCTTCAACTGCTCGGCGCCCGACACCGGCAATATGGAGGTGCTGGCGAAATTCGGATCGCCCGAACAGCAGGAAAAATGGCTGAAGCCGCTCCTCGCGGGCGAAATCCGCTCGGCCTATGTGATGACCGAGCCGCAGGTCGCCTCGTCCGACGCGACCAACCTCGAACTGTCGATCATCCCCGATGGCGATGATTATGTCATCAACGGTCGCAAATGGTGGATCTCGAACGCGATGCACCCGCGCTGCGACATCTTCATCGTGATGGGCAAGAGTGATTTCGACGCACCGCGCCATGCGCAGCATTCGCAGATCCTCGTGCCGCGCGACACGCCGGGGGTGACGGTGGTGCGCCACCAGACCGTCTTCGGATCGTACAACTCGCCGGGCGGCGAGTCCGAACTGCGGTTCGACAATGTTCGCGTGCCGAAGGAAAATCTGATCCTCGGCGAAGGGCGCGGGTTCGAGATCGCGCAGGGGCGCCTCGGGCCGGGGCGTATCCATCACTGCATGCGCTCGATCGGGCAGGCGCAGCGCGCGCTCGAACATATGGCGCGCCGCGTCGACAGCCGCGTCGCCTTCGGCAAGAAGCTCGCCGACCAGAGCAGCATCCGGCAGGACGTCGCGAAAAGCTTTTGCGAGGTCGAAATGGCGCGGCTGCTGACGCTGAAGGCGGCCGATGCGATGGACCGCTACGGCAACAAGCAGGCGAAGGATCTGATCGCGGCGATCAAGGTCGTCGCGCCGACGATGGCGCAGACGGTCTCCGACCGCGCAATTCAGGCGCATGGCGGCATGGGGGTCAGCGAGGACACGCCGATCGCCTATTTCTTCACGCTCAACCGCTATGTCCGCATTACCGACGGGCCCGAGGAAGTGCATATGTCGCAGCTCGGCAAGCAGAAGATCGCCGAATATGTCGCCGCGAACCGGCGCTGAGCGGGACGGAGAGCCAAGGCCATGAAAGCCCTTCGCTATTACGGCGCCCACGACATCCGTTACGAGAGCATGGACGATCCGGTGCCGCAGTCGGACCGCGACGCGATCGTCAGGGTCACCGCCTGCGCGATCTGCGGCAGCGACCTGCACATCTATCACGGCCACGGCTTTTCCGAGGATGTCGGCTTTTGCGTCGGGCATGAGGCGGTGGGTGAGGTCGTCGAAGCCGGGCGCGGTGTGTCACGGCTGAAGGTCGGCGACAAGGTGATGATCCCCGCCGCGGTCGGCTGCGGATCGTGCCGCCAATGTCTCGCGGGCGTCGTCAACCTCTGCGAATTTGGCATGGGCTCGTGCTACGGCCTGTCGGCGAAGTTGCAGGGCTCGCAGGCGGAGGCGGTGCGCGTGCCCGCCGCCGACGTCAATGCGGTACCGATCCCCGACGGCGTGACGGAGGAACAGGCGCTGTTGATGACCGACGCGCTCGCGACCGCCTGGTTCGGTGCCCGCAATGCCGATATCGTCCCGGGCAGCAGCGTCGCGGTGATCGGGCTCGGACCCATCGGCCTGATGGCGGTCGAAAGCGCCTTCGTCATGGGCGCGCACGTCGTCTATGCGATCGACCCGATCGCCGAGCGCCGCGCGCTAGCGGAGGAGGCGGGCGCGATCGCGCTCCATCCGGGCGAAGCGGTTGAGACGATCCGCGACGCGACCAAGGGACGCAAGCTCGACTGCGCGATCGAGGTCGTCGGGCGCGACGAGGCGGTCGATCTGGCGCTGCGCCTCGTCCGGGCCCGCGGCACCGTGTCGGTGATCGGGGTACAGCAATCGCGTCGCTATGCCTTCCCGCTCGAACGCTTCTTCGCTGCGGGCCTGACCTTCCGCGCCGGGACCTGTTCGGTGCCCGAGGAACTGCCGACGCTGTTCCCGCTGGTGCAATCGGGCCGGTTGAAACCCGAAAAATATATCAGCCATCGCATGCCGCTGAGCGCGGGCGCCGAAGCTTATAAGCTGTTCGACGGGCGAAGCGCCGGGGCGCTCAAGATGCTTCTGGTGCCCGACTGAAGAACCCGCGCCGGTCCAAAGGCTGGGTCCGGCGGCAGGTGAAGGCGATGAAATTTGCGTCCGGGGCTCAGCGAGCCGCGGCTATCCCGCTGTCGCGTGCCTCGATGAACACATATTCGTGCTGGCCGTCGTTGAGAATGAGCGCCCGTTTGCCGTCGCGCGTCGCCGCCAGCAGGTCGACGCCGCCGATCCCGGGCGAGATGGTGACCAGCGAAATCGTCCCGTCCTTGTTCGTCTTCGTCGCGACGTCCGACCATATCGAAGTCGCCCGGACCGACAGCGTGCCGTTCCTATATTGCACCGACAGGGGGCCGAGTTCGGGATTGGAATATTCGCCGACCCACGCTTTCGATGCGTCCGCACCGACAGGGAGCGTCAGTTCGCTGCGGAACTTGGCGAAGGATTCGGCATTGCGTTTCACGGCGCTCGCGACATTTTCCTTCGCCTCGGGCTTGCCGTCGAAAACAAGTTCGAGCAGCCGGCGCTTGACCTGATTGGCCAGCGTATAGCCATTTTCCGAGTTGGTCAGGACAACCACGCCGATCCCCGATGCGGGGAGCGCGAACCAGTTGCTCTTGTAGCCGAACAGGCTGCCCCCGTGCGAGATGACGGAGACGCCGCTGCTGGCGTCATCCTCGAGACCCATGCCATACCATTGGTTCTCGCCGGTCGGCACATAATGGACCCGGCGCGCGAGCAGATTCCGGGCCGAGACCATCCGCTTGCCGCCGGGCAGTTCGCCCTGTTTGAGCTCGTTGAGGACATAGAGCGCCATGTCGTGCGCCGACGACCAGGCGCCTCCTGCCGGGCGATAGGGCACGACGGTGTCGTTGAACTTCATATCGACCAGCGCGATCTTGTCGTCGAGGTCGGTGTCATAGGGCTTGGCCCAATTGCCTGCGATCGCCTTCGGATTGCTCATCGTGCTGTCGCGCATGCCGAGCGGGTCGAAAATCCGTTCCTGAATCGCGCGGTCGAACGCCGCGCCGATTTCCATGTCGGGATAAAGGATATGCGCGCCGAGATAGCCCGCCGCGCTCGCCATCAGATTATTATACTGGAACACCTCGCCGAAGCCGGACGTCGGCTGGGTCTCGGCAAGCTGCCTGAACGTGTCGTCGGCGCCCGTTTCGGGGCGCGTGTTGAACAGCCACAGCATGTCTTTCCGGGGCAGGCCCGTGCAGGCACAGACGAGATGCTTGACGAGCACCTTGCGTGTCGTCTCCGCATCGCCGAGGCGAAAGCTCGGCATATAGTCGATCACCGGCTTGTCCCAGTCGAGCTTCCCCTGATCCACCAGGGTGGAGAGCAGCAGCGTCGCCATGCCTTTCGTGTTCGACGCGATCATGAACAGCGTGTCCTTGTCGACCGGCGCGCCGGTCTCGATATCCTTCACGCCGATCCCGCGCTCATAGACGATCTTGCCATCGTCGATCAGCGCGATGCCGGCGCCGGGGATTTTGAGCTCGTCCATCGAGGTGCGGATGAAGGTTTCGAGCTCGGCGATCCGCGCGGTATCGAGCGCATGCGGCTGGCGGCCGGCGAAGCTCTCCTTGGTGTAATTGGCGGGGCGCAGCGTCTCGGCGGCGGTGTTGATCTGTGCGCCCCGCTTGGCGAGCGTTGCGAGGGCGCCATCGATCGTCACCACGGTCCACGCCGTGCCTTTCCGCGATGCGACGGCCTGGGCAACCGCATTTTCGGCCGGGGGGACGTCGTAGCTGACGACGACGACCTCGTCCCACCCGTCGCGCGCGGGCAGGGTCTGGGACAAGTGGACGGGGCGGGCGAAACCGGGCTTGGCCATCGTCCAGGCCGCCGCGGCGGCATCGGCTCCGCTTTTCGCCTCGGCGACAGGGACGAGCGTGATGACGAGATTGGCTTCGGGCGGGACGAAGCGGACCATGTTGCCCTCGCGCGCGACGCTCCAGCCTTCCGGGGGAACCATCGACGCATCGGACCCGACTGCGATCGATGCCGGCGCAGGCGAGGGTTGTTCCGCCGACGCCGGGGAAACGGCAAGAAGCGCCGCCGACAAGCTCAGCCCGACGAAGAATGATCGCATTTTCATAAATCCCCCCAGATTCTCCTGGCCGTTATGAATGGCTTATGGGGAGGTTGCAACGGCCTCGGGAAAGGCGGTCATCGGGTGGCCGGCGGCGGGGCGCGCCTTCATCCTCAGGTCATCCGTCGTGAAGATCTCGGCAACCCATTTCATCGTAGTCCGAGTATCGCGGTCCCGATCACCATCGTCTTGAGCCTGTCGGCATCGCCCCAGTCATATTCGGGTATCGCGATCAGATTATAGGCCACGCCCTGAATGCAGCAGAGCAGTATCTTCCGGATCTCGTCGGGGTCGCCGGAACCAATTTCACCGCGCGCCTGCCCATCGACGATCGCCCGGTGCATGATGCCGAGATAGCGCGCCGCGACGGCGCTTTCGACGAAATAGGGATCGTCGGAGTCCTGGACGCGGTCCTCGACGAGGAAGATGGCCCGATAGTCCTGCGGACGCTGCAGCCAGAAGTCGATATGCGTCAGGCACAGGCGGGTGAGACCGTCCGGAGCCTCCTGCTCCGCGCTATGGTCGAGCGCATCGTTCAGCTCGGCAAAAATGTGCCCCCAGAGGAAATGGAGCAGCTGCCGTTTGCCGGGAAAGAGGGTGTAGAGCGTAGACGGCAGACATCCGGCCTTTGCCGCCACCTTGCGCATCGAAACCCCGTCATAGCCCTCGGCGGCGAAGAGGTCGCGCGCTGCGGCGACGATATGCTGACGCTGGGCTTCGATCGCATCGGAACTGCGTGGCGGGCGGCCGCGTCGGGGCGGTTCGGGGCGTTTCTCATCCATGGAACTTGCTTTTAAAGAACGCGTTCATTTAAATGCAAGTCCTATTGCGGTGAAAGGGATACGGGATGGCCGATTCGGACAGGCGTTACGACGTGATCGTCATCGGTGCCGGCTTGTCGGGGCTGAAGACTGCTCTCGAACTCAAGAAGGCCGGGAAAAGCGTACTGGTCCTCGAGGCGCGCGATCGTGTCGGGGGGCGGTCGATGCCCGGCGAGATTTGCGGCCAGACCGTCGATTTCGGCGGACAGTGGGTCGGGCCGCAGCAAACGCAATTGCTGGCGCAGGCCCGCGAACTCGGGATCGAAACCCGGCCGCAATATACCGAAGGGGCGAACCTGCTGAGCCGCCATGGCCGGGTCAGCCGCTATACCTCGACGCCGAAACTCCCATTGCCGTCGCTCGTCGAGTTGGGTCTGATCGAGCGGCGTTGGCGCCGCGACATCGCGGCTCTGCCGCTGGGCGCGCCCTGGTCGGCGGAACGGGCCCGCGAATGGGACGCGCTGTCGCTCGAAAGCTGGGCCTTGCGCCATGTGCGCACGGAGGGCGCCCGCTATTTCGTCCGGACGATTGCCGGGGCGCTGCTATGCATCGATACCAGCCAGATATCCTACCTCCATTTTCTCGAGATGCTCCGGAGCTGTGGAGGGCTGGAAACGATGATCGGCGTCGAGGGCGGCGCACAGCAGGACAAATTTGCCGGCGGCGCCTGGCAGATCCCGAAGCGGCTTGCCGATATCCTCGGCGCCGATATCGAACTGGAGAATCCGGTGCATGCCGTCGAACAGGATGCTGCGGGCGTTCGGGTCTTTGCTGCGCGCGGCGCCTGTCTCGCGCGCCACGTCGTCGTGGCGGTGCCGCCCATTTTCGCATCGCGCATTCACTTCGCGCCGGGGCTGCCGGCGCGGCGGGCGGGGCTGATGCAGCGCATGCCGATGGGCGCGGTCATCAAGGTTCATATTGCCTATGAGACACCATTCTGGCGCCAAGCGGGCCTCAGCGGTTCGGCGGTCAGCGGCGACCGCCATCTCGGTACGGTGTTCGATCAGTCGCTCGGCGACGACGGGATCGGCGTGCTGGTCGGCCTGATCGAGGCCCGCCACGCCGTGGCCCTGAGCGCGTTCGACCCGGACGCCCGCCGCGCTGCGGTCGTCGATGACCTCGTTCATTATTTCGGCGCCGCGGCGTCGCGGCCGATCGGCTATGTCGAACAGGACTGGCTGGCCGAGCCATGGTCGCTCGGCGGTTATGCGGCGCATATGCCGCCGGGCGTCATGACCGGCTATGGCGACACGCTGCGCGAGCCGTGCGGGCGCATCCACTGGGCCGGGACCGAGGCCGCGACCGAATTCCCCGGATATCTCGAAGGCGCGCTGCGCGCCGGCATCCGCGCCGCCGATGTTCTGCGCCAGGCCGCCTGAGAACGGACTATTCGCTTCGGCAGCAGGGATTGCCCGGCTATTCGCCGAACGGTCGGGACTCACCGTTCATTGAAATTTCATCGCGGCTGTGCCATCTGGCTCGCATGCGGGCCGGGCCCCTCTGGCGATCGTCTTCGGGCGGTCGTGATGTCGGACCGCATCGAGCGTGCTCGATGCAGGTCCATTTCTATTTTCTTTCGTAGAACCTGTTCGTGCGGCTCGTTGGATCGATCAACGAGGATGGTTATGTTCGAACAGCAATCTCTTCACCGGACCGCCGCCGCTCAGGGCGCCGAGTTCGATGCGGGCCTGAAGCGCCACATGCTGCGGGTCTATAATTATATGGCGTCGGGCGTTCTGCTGACCGGCATCGTCGCGATGCTCGTCGCCTCGACGCCGGCGCTCTATCAGCCGATTTTCGGCACGCCGCTCAAATGGGTGGTCATGCTCGCACCGCTCGCCTTCGTCTTTCTCTTCTCCTTCCGGATCGAGAAAATGTCGGCCGCGACCGCGCAGACGATGTTCTGGGTCTTTTCGGGGCTGATGGGCCTGTCGCTCGCCTCGGTATTTCTGGTCTTCACCGGCGCCAGCATCGCCCAGACCTTTTTCGTCACGGCGATCATGTTCCTGTCGATGAGCCTGTACGGCTATACGACCGGACGCGACCTGTCGAAGGTCGGCAGCTTCCTGATCATGGGCTTGATCGGCGTCGTGCTCGCGAGCCTCGTCAACCTGTTCCTGCAATCGAGCGCGCTGCAACTGGTGGTGTCGATCGTCGGCGTGATCGTCTTTACCGGCCTGACGGCGTGGGACACGCAGAACATCAAGTCGCAATATGCCGCGCATCACGGCGATGAAGCGAACAGCAAGCTCGCCGTCTTCGGCGCGCTGTCGCTGTATCTGAACTTCGTCAACCTGTTCCAGATGCTGCTCACCATGATGGGTCAGCGCGAGGAATAGGGCTTTTCGGGGCGGCCGAAGCCGGAAGGCCCGGTCGCCCTCAGAACTGGTAGGCGACGCCGCCGCCGAACAGCCACTGGTCGGCGCTGCCCGCCTGCGACACGATCGGCGAATCGGCATAGCGCCCGGTCAACCGGCCATATTGCGCCCCGCCGACGAGCACGAAGCCCTTCCTGAGGTCGCCCGACAGGGCATAGGCGCCGGCGACGCCGATGGTATATTTGCCCGCGGTCGCCTTGCGCCCGGCACCGGTATAGACCGGCAGTCCGCTTGCAGCGCTACCGAGCGGGTCGATGTCGTAATAATAACGGCCGAAGCCCTTGCCATAGACGTTCACCGACACCGAGGCGCCAAGATAGGCGCGCTTCGAGATCGGGGTGCCGTAGTCGAGCGTCGGCGAGACCACCCAGCTCCCGTGCTTGCCCGAAATATCCTTGAGCCCGACGACGCGGAAACCGATCTGATCATATTCGCTGGTGATCACCCCGGTGTGGGTGACGCCCGCCGATATGCCGAGTTCGACTGCCATTTTCTTTTCGCCGAGCGCCTCGACCTGCGGATCCTTGATGCGGCCGGTCCGGTCGCTGCGCAGGTTGATGATCGGGCCGAACTTGAAATCGGTCTTTTGCCCCCGCCGCTGGCGGATCAGGTCGACCTGGAAATTGGTGCCGCGGGTCGAGAAGGAAAAGCCGCTGACGCGCCCGCGCAGGTAAAAGGCGGGCAGGATGTTGCGGTCGTCCGAACCATTGTAGCTCGGGGTGCTCAGCACCCCGGCGCCGACCGCGAGATAATCGCGCGACCATTTGCGTTCGGGATTGTCGTCCTGCGGCCGCGCGGCGGGAAGCAGGATATTCTCGTCGAGATCGCTGGTGTCCTGGACGTAGCGGGCCGGCCCGTTATCGCTTGCAGCCAGCCGCGTGTCGGGGTCGCCGGCCAAATCATAGGGCAGGGCGAAATCTTCGGCGTGCGCCGGCGCGGCGGCCAATCCGCCGCCGACGCAAAACGCAAACAGGTGCAAGCGGCAGGCAAGGCGGGTCAAGCTCATCGGCATGGGTTTGAATATCCTGTGATCCGCCCCTCTGGACACGCGTGTAAGTGATTGTCGGCGCAATGCAAAGGCTTCGTCTTGCGGGCGCGTGCTTTTCGTTTCAACGTGGCTTCCATGCATCAATCTTGTGTTCCCGTGCTGATATGCCCCCCGGCCGCCTTTGGTTCCGCCGCAGCCGCAGGCGGTGCGGCATGAGCCTGTTCGGGCCGCGCCGCCCGCTGTCGGCCGAAGAGTGGGAGTGGCAACTTGCCGCCTTTCGATGGCTGCTCGATGAACATGGCGGTCTTGCCGCGCATCGCGGACGGATTTTGGCTACCCCCGACGGCAGTTGCTTTCCCGACAGCCGCCTGACCGGCGACGACCGGGCGAATGAACTTTTGGGGGAGGTCATGGCGATTGCCGGCATCGCCGACTGGCCGGTGCGGCTGGTCATGGTCGACGGAGGGCGGGCGCACATGCCGGTGTCGGACCGGCATGCTATTGTCCATGCGGGCAAAAGCGCCGCCGGCACCTTCCAGCTCGTCGAGGATGGCGCAGGAGGGTGGCTGGCGGAGATCGTTGCGGCGCGCAGCCAGCTCGCCGACGAGGCGGCGCTCGTCGCGACATTGGGCCATGAAACGGCGCATTACTGGATGACGGCGACCCGCCGCGCCGCCCCCGGCGGGCCCGATTGCGAGGAATTGCTGACCGACCTTGTCGCCGTGGCGCTCGGCTTCGGCATCTTTCTCGGCAACAATGCCCGCTATGGTTATCACACGGCAGCGGAGGCAGGACAGGTCGGCGGCTGGTATCATTCGGGTTCGCAGGGCTATCTGTCCGAACGCGCGCTGATGACCGCGCTGGCGGTCAGCGAAGCGCTGGCGGGACGCGATCCGCTCACCGCTGTGCCCTATCTGAAGCCGCATCTTGCCGCCGACCTCAGGGATGCCGCGCGCTATGTGGCCAAACGCGACATTGTCGCCGATATCATGAATGTCGACCTTGCCGACTATGGATCGCCGCCGGAGCAGACGGCATGAGCCGGGCACCGCGTCTTGCCGGCTATGCGCTGATGGCGGTCGCGGCGCTGCTCGCGCTCGCGATGCGGCGCGGCGCGATCGACCAGATCGGCCCCTTTCCGGTCGCGGCGGTCGCGCTGCTCGTCGGCATGATCGGGGTTATGCTCGTGTTCACAGATTTGATGGTGCGCGGGCTCTATGCGCAGGTCGGCGCGGCGAAAAACGCCGCGCCCGACGAGGAGAAGCGACGCGATGAAAAAGAGTGAAGCCCGGACCCGCCGCATGCTCGCGGCGGCGCTGCTCGCGCTGGCGCCGGCAGCGAGCGTCATGGCCGACGAACCGGCGAGCGAAAGCGACCGTTTCTTTCTGGACGAGGCCGCAAGTGCGTGTCGCAGCGGCGATTTTCCGGCCTTCCTCTGGCCTTTCGCGAACAGTAGCGCCGTGCGCGCGCGTTATGGCACGGCTGCCGGTGGGGCCGACGATTTTCCGATCGTGATGATCGATTACAGCTATGTCACTCGCGCGTCGGAACGGCTGTTCGAGGCGAACGGCGGCGATCCGCGCCAGCTCGTCTATGTGCAGGTCGATTTCAGCACCGGGCCGGGCGGTGTCGAGCGTGTCGACTGGGTGCCGGGGCGGTTCGAACCCGACGAGGGCGACGGGCCCGGAACGCTGATCGAAAAGACCGGGCCGGGCGGGTCGCTGCATTTCCGGAAGGCGGCCGATTGCTGGCAATTGACGCAGGATATCCGGAACAAGGCCGGCGCGCCCTGACCGGCACGCCCCCTTTTCGTTCGACAGCTTCGGGGCTTGGCTTTATGACGGCGGCATGACCGATCGTCCGCATACGCCGCTGCTCGACACGGTGGATGTCCCAGCCGACCTCCGCAAGCTGAAGCCCGAAGATCTTCGCCCGTTCGCCGACGAGCTGCGCGCCGAGATGATCTCGGCCGTCGGCACCACCGGCGGTCATCTGGGCTCGGGGCTCGGCGTCGTCGAGCTGACGGTCGCGATCCATTATGTGTTCGACACCCCGCGCGACAAGCTGGTCTGGGACGTCGGCCATCAATGCTATCCGCACAAGATCATCACGGGGCGGCGCGACCGCATCCGGACCTTGCGGACCGGCGGCGGGCTTTCTGGTTTCACCAAGCGTAGCGAGAGCGAATATGACCCGTTCGGCGCCGCGCACAGTTCGACCTCGATCAGCGCCGCGCTCGGTTTCGCCATCGCCAACAAGCTGAAGGACGAGCCCGGACGCGCGATCGCGGTGATCGGCGACGGGTCGATGTCGGCGGGCATGGCCTATGAGGCGATGAACAACGCCGCCGCGGCGGGTAATCGCCTGATCGTCATCCTCAACGACAATGACATGTCGATCGCACCGCCGGTCGGCGGGCTTTCGGCCTATCTCGCCAAACTGGTGTCGTCGCGGCCGTTCCTCGAACTGCGCGAGATCGCGCGGCGCTTCGCAAGGAAGCTGCCCGAGCCGCTGCACAAGGCGGCGAAACGGACCGACGAGTTCGCACGCGGCATGGCGATGGGCGGCACGCTGTTCGAGGAGCTCGGCTTTTATTATGTCGGGCCGATCGACGGGCATAATCTGGAACATCTGATCCCGGTGCTCGAAAATGTCCGCGACAGCGACCATGGCCCGGTGCTGATCCATGCGGTGACCAAGAAGGGGCATGGCTATGCCCCCGCCGAGGCGGCGGCCGACAAATATCATGGCGTGCAGAAATTCGACGTCATCACCGGCGAACAGGCGAAGGCGCCGCCGGGGCCGCCCGCCTATCAGAATGTCTTCGGCGAAACGCTGGCGAAGCTCGCGGACACCGATCCGCGCATCGTCGCGATCACCGCGGCGATGCCGTCGGGTACCGGGGTCGACAAATTCGCCCAGGCGCATCCGACGCGTACCTTCGACGTCGGCATCGCCGAGCAGCATGCGGTGACCTTCGCGGCGGGGCTGGCGGCGCAGGGGATGCGGCCGTTCGCGGCGATCTATTCGACCTTCCTCCAGCGCGCCTATGATCAGGTCGTCCACGACGTCGCGATCCAGAATTTGCCGGTGCGCTTCGCGATCGACCGCGCCGGGCTCGTCGGCGCCGACGGATCGACGCACGCGGGCTCGTTCGATGTCACTTACCTCGCGACCTTGCCGAACATGGTGGTGATGGCGGCGGCCGACGAGGCCGAACTCGTCCATATGACCTATACCGCCGCCGAATATGACGACGGTCCGATCGCCTTTCGCTACCCGCGCGGCAACGGCACCGGGGTGGCGCTTCCTGAGGTCCCGCTAAAGCTGGAGATCGGCAAGGGCCGCGTCGTGCGCAGCGGCAAGACCGTCGCGATCCTGTCGCTCGGCACCCGCCTTGCCGAGGCGCTCAAAGCCGCCGACACGCTGGAAGCAAGGGGCCTGTCGACGAGCGTCATCGACCTGCGCTTCGCGAAGCCGCTCGACGAGGAACTGATTCGCAAGACGCTGGCGAGCCACGAGGTTTGCGTGACGATCGAGGAGAACAGTGTCGGCGGCCTCGGTGCGCATGTGCTGACTCTGGCAAGCGACGAAGGGCTGATCGATGCGGGGCTGAAACTGCGCACGATGCGCCTGCCCGACGTCTTTCAGGATCAGGACAAGCCCGAGCTGCAATATGACGCGGCGGGGCTCAACGCGCCGCAGATCGTCGATACCGTGCTAAAGGCGCTGCGCCACAACAGCGCGGGCGTCGAAGAGGCGGGCGCGCGGGCGTGAACTGCTAGGGCCAGAACCCATTAATTCCACGTTCGAGGTTTGAGGCGATTTTGCTCAGTGCGAGGAGAAAAGGCGCAGGAATATGTCGATATTTCAAGGCTTTTCGACGAAGCAATGAGCAAAATCGGTCAAATCCCGCAGGGACGCCGAAATGGCTTCGATCTCAAGCTTGCGCGATCTTGCGGGTAGCGATGCTACCCGCTGCACCCGCCCAAGCTCGATATCTTCGCCATTTCGACGCCTCGAACGTGGAATTAATGGGTTCTGGCCCTAACCGCGCGGAACTGGGGGCGGCATGAACTTCTTCAACCTCCTGAAGTCGCTCGACGAGCTGCTTTACGAGGTGATGTCGTGGCTGATCTTCTATCCGGTGACATTGTGGCAGGGGCTGACCCGGCCGCTCAAGATGATGGATTATTCGGACGCCGAGCAGGGTGATGCCGAGGAAAAGCAATATACCGACACGCTGTCGCCGCCGCTGTTCCTGCTGCTGACGCTGGTGATCAGCCATGCCCTCGAACTGTCGACGGTGGGCGAGAGCGCGATCGTCGCCGACAAGACCGGGCTGGGCGGGCTGGTCAACGACGATACGACCTATATCCTGATGCGCGTCGCCTTCTTCAGCCTGTTTCCGCTCGTCATGGCGGCGCGGCTGGTGCGGGCGCGGCATGTGAAGCTCGACCGGGTGCCGTTGAAGGCGCCTTTCTATAGCCAATGCTATGTCGCCGCGCCCTTCGCGCTGATGGTCTCGGGCGCCTCTATCCTGCTGCAGCTCAAGCCGCTCGCGGCGGGGATCGCGGGGCTGGTGCTGCTCGCGCTCGCGCTCTTGTGGTTCGGCAGCCTGCAGATCCTGTGGTTCGCGCAGCATCTGCGGATCAGTCGCTGGCGCGCCGCGCTGCACGCCTCGCGCGCGATGGTCGAGGCGCTGGTCCTCTTTGTGCTTTTTTCGCTGATCGTCACCTGACCCAAAAGAAAACGGCCCGGAAAGCCGGGCCGGTTTCATGCGCGATGCGGGGCGTTTCAGTTCCCCGGGATCGCCGCCGAGGCTTCGCGGCCGTCGCCTTCGGGGGCGGCGAGGATGTCGCGGGTGACGAGACCCTTGTCGACGACCTGCGTGTCGGGGCTGCCGACCTGGCTGCGGATGCCCGGGTCGCCGCGCGTGCCGTCGGCGCTGCCGATGATCGCGGCTTCGGTCGCGCTGCGCGGGGCGGGGCCGCCGAACAGGGCGCGCAGCGTCTGCTCTGCGGTCGATTCGCCGCCGGGGCGCGCCGAGCCGGGCGCGGGCGGGGTGAGCGCGAAATCGGGCGGTACGACGAGCGGCGCTTGACGCGACACGGCGAATTCGTCGGGCCGGTCGCGGCTGAACAGGCTGTTCGACCCGCAGGCCGACAGGGTCGATGCGGCAACGGCGACGGCGAGGATGGCGGTGGTCCGGTTCACTTGAAAATCTCTCCTATGCGCCCCGTTAATCGGCGGCGGCGCCCTTGTTCGGTGAAGGGGCTGCCTCGGGGGCCTTTTCGCGCAAGAGCAGCGCGCGCGCAACCAGCAAAAGCACCCCCAGGGTGATGCAGGCATCGGCGACGTTGAAGATCATGAAAGGACGAAAGTCGCCGAAATGCAGGTCGGCATAGTCGACGACATAGCCGTAGCGGACGCGGTCGACGATATTGCCCAGCGCGCCGCCGAGGATCATCGCGAGCGCGATGACGTCGCCGCGCGCCTTTTCGCGCGTCATCCAGATGGCGACCGCACCGGCGACGATTCCCGTCACCGCAACGA
Organism: Sphingopyxis macrogoltabida; assembly: GCF_001314325.1. NCBI lineage: Bacteria > Pseudomonadati > Pseudomonadota > Alphaproteobacteria > Sphingomonadales > Sphingopyxidaceae > Sphingopyxis > Sphingopyxis macrogoltabida. The sequence continues at coordinate 4,275,097 of NZ_CP009429.1, read as the reverse complement.
GCGTCCAGCGCGTCGTGTCGGTGCAACTGGCGAACATCGACAGCGAGATGCCGCAATTTTCCGCCCAGGTCAGGTTGAAGAAGGGCAGGATCTCGATGACGCGCTTCGGTTCGAGCGACAGCGGCACGATCACGACCCATTTGCTGACCTGGTCGAGAAGAAAGGCGAAGGCCGCGATCAACAGGCCGAAGCGCAGATACGGCGAACGTTGGCTACTCATTCCGCTTCCAATACCGTGTCGCAGCGATTGCACAAGCTGCCGTCGGTTTCGACCTCGGGCAGATGGCGCCAGCAGCGGCCGCATTTGTGGTTTTCGGTGCGGGTCACCGCAAGTTCGTCGCCGGCGCGGGCCACCGACACGATGAACACTTCCTCGAGCGCGGCGGTGTCGAGCGTGGGCGCGGGAATCGCGACTTCTGCCTCGAGGCTGGAGCGGATCGTCTTTTCGCGGCGATAGGGTTCGATCGCTTCGGTCACCGCTTCGCGCTGCGCGCGGACCCCGGCCCATTTCGTGCCAAGATTGGCATCGTTCCACGCGGCATCGACCGCGGGCCATTCGAGCAGGTGAACCGACGTCGCTTCGGGATAGCGCGTGCCCCACACCTCTTCGCTGGTGAACACCAGCACCGGCGCCGCATAGCGCACTAGCGCGTGGAACAGCGTGTCGAGCACGGTGCGATAGGCGGCGCGTTCGGCCGTCTGGTAGCCGGTCGCCGGGTTGACGTCGCAATAGAGCCGGTCCTTGCGGATGTCGAAATAGAAGGCCGACAGATCCTCGTTGCAGAAATCGGCAAGGCTGCGCGTGTAGCTGTTGAAGTCGAAATCATCGACCGCGCGCGCCAGCTTCGCATCGAGTTCGGCGAGCAGCGACAGCATATAGCGTTCGAGTTCGGGCATCGCCGCAACGTCGGTGACGCGCTCGTCTTCCGTGAACCCGTCGAGCGCGCCGAGCAGGTAGCGGAAGGTGTTGCGGAGCTTCCTATACTGGTCGGCGACCCCGGCGAGGATTTCCTTGCCGATGCGGTGGTCCTCGGTGAAATCGACCGACAGCGCCCACAGGCGCAGGATATCGGCGCCATAGTCGCGCATCAGGTCAATCGGGCTGATCGTGTTGCCCAGCGACTTGGACATTTTCATGCCCTTGCTGTCCATCGTGAAGCCGTGCGTCAGCACCGCCTTGTACGGCGCACGGCCGCGCGTGCCGCAGCTTTCGAGCAGCGACGACTGGAACCAGCCGCGATGCTGGTCGCTGCCTTCGAGATAGAGGTCGGCGCTGTGCGTCGAACCGTCGCGGCGGATCAGCGCCGGCCATTTGCCGCTTTCGAGCACGAAGGCGTGGGTGCAGCCCGAATCGAACCACACGTCGAGGATGTCGGTGATCCGCTCGTAATCGGCGGCGTCATATTGATCGCCGAGATATTCCTGTGCGCGCGCATCGCTCCATGCATCGACCCCGCCCGCCTTCACCGCAGCGACGATGCGGTCGTTGACCGCGGTGTCGATCAGATATTGGCCGCTCTTGCGGTGGACGAACAGGGTGATCGGCACGCCCCACGCGCGCTGGCGCGACAGAACCCAGTCGGGACGCCCTTCGACCATCGACCCGATGCGGTTGCGGCCCTTGGCGGGGACGAAGCGCGTATCCTCGATCGCCTGCATCGCAAGCTGGCGGAGCGTTTCGCCATCGCCTTGCGCGGCGCGGATATTCGCTTCGTCGGCGCAGCGCGGGGTGTCGCGGTCGATGACCTTGTCCATCGGCACGAACCATTGCGGGGTGCAGCGATAGATGACCTTCGCCTTCGAGCGCCAGCTATGCGGATAGCTGTGCATATAGTCGGCCGAGGCCGCGAGCAGCGCCCCGGCTTCACGCAGGTCGGTGCAGATCGGGCCGTCGGGGGCATTGAATTTCGGGTTGATCACGCTGCCCTGACCGCCGAGCCACGCCCAGTCGGCGCGATATTTGCCGTCGCCCTCGACCGCGAAGACGGGGTCGATGCCGTTCGCCTTGCACAGGTCGAAATCGTCCTCGCCATGGTCGGGCGACATATGGACAAGGCCCGTGCCGCTGTCGGTGGTGACGAAATCGCCGGGCAGGAAGGGGCGCGGGCGCGCGTAGAAGCCGCCGAGCGCGTGCATCGGGTGGCGGGCGATGGTGCCGGCGAGGTCCGCTCCGCGGATCGTGGGGCCAGCAGCTTCCAGAGTGAGAGCCAGGCTCGTTGCGCCGATTGCATTCAGGTCGATCGGGGGCAGCGTCGCGCGGCAGCGCGCCTCGAATTGTCGTGCCAGTTCTACCGCGAGCAGAACGGGACGACCTTCGTGCGGCCAACCTGCTTCTGCCAAGGCTTCGCTAACCGCGTTGGCGAGATTTTCGTCAGCGCCATAGGTCGCTTCTGCATCGGTGCGGAAGGCGTAGAGTGCATATTCGACCTCAGGCCCATAGGCCAAAGCCTGGTTGACCGGGATCGTCCACGGCGTCGTCGTCCAGATCACCGCATGCGCGCCGACCAGCTCGGGAATCGGGCTTTCGACGATCTCGAACGCCACGTCGATCTGGGTCGAGACGATATCTTCATATTCGATCTCGGCCTCGGCGAGCGCTGTCTTTTCGACCGGCGACCACATCACCGGCTTGGCGCCGCGATAGAGCTGGTTCGATTCGGCGAATTTCATCAGCTCGCGGACGATCACCGCTTCGGCGTCGAAATCCATGGTGAGGTAGGGGTGGTCCCAGTCGCCGCCGATGCCGAGGCGCTTCAACTGCTCGCGCTGGGTGTCGACCCAATGCTGGGCATAGGCGCGGCATTCGGCGCGGAATTCCTCGACCGGCACTTCGTCCTTGTTGAGCTTTTTCTTGCGATACTGTTCCTCGACCTTCCACTCGATCGGCAGGCCGTGGCAGTCCCAGCCGGGGACGTAAGGCGAATCCATGCCCTTCAGCGTCTGGGTGCGGACGACCATGTCCTTCAGGATATGGTTGAGCGCATGGCCGATATGCATGTCGCCGTTCGCGTACGGCGGGCCGTCGTGGAGGATGAACTGCTCGCGGTCCTTGCGCGCTTCGCGAATCTGCCCCTCGAGATTGCCTTCGAGCCATTTCGCCAGAATCAACGGCTCCTTCTGCGGCAGGCCGGCCTTCATCGGAAAGTCGGTCTTGGGCAGGAAGACGGTGTCGCGGTAATCGCGGGCTTCGGGGGCAGGCGTGCTGTCGGTCATGGCCCGGGCGCTTAGCGCAGATTTGCGTGGGAGCAAACCACCGTCGTCTTCAATTCCCGTTCGCATCGAGCGAAGTCGAGATGCCCATCGGGCGTACACGCCTTCGGGGTGTCTCGACTTCGCTCGACACGAACAGAATTTGCGAGGTTACTTCTGCCGCGGCCGCAGTGCGGGCCCGATTTCACGGATATCCTCGACCCAGATATAGCCGTTGAAGCTCGCGGGCACCTTCGCGAGTTGCTGCGGCGTCGTCAGCCCCTCGTTCGACTTGCCGCTTTCATAGGGGCCGAAGACGATGATCCGCGCGCCGACGCTGTCCATCCGCGCGATCAGCCGGTCGGGCCAGCCCCAGAAGGCCCATTGGTAATTGACCGGGATCGCGATCACGCCGTTCCGGCAGCTTGCGGGGACGATACCCGTCCAGCCCCACGTCACATAATCCTTCGAGCAGGCCATCGCCCCGGTCTTGAGGTCGAACGACCAGTTCGCGGGCAGCAGTTGGCGCATCCGCTTCACCGGAGCTTCGGCGCCGTAAAAGGCGTCGCCGATCTTGGCGCTGTCGCGGCCCGAGGCTTTCAGGAACGCAAACAATTGGTCGGCCTCGGCGGCATCCTTCGACTTGAAGTTGAAGAGGATCGGATGGACGGGCAGCGCCGCGAGGCCCTCCTCGACCGTCGGCATCAGCCCGACGCCCTTGCCGCGCAGCGGGAAGGTCTGGCCGCCGTCGGCGGTATAGCCATAGCCGATGTCGAGCGCCTTGAGCTCGGCCAGCGTCAGGTCACGCGTCGCGCCCTTGCCGTCGGTGCGGCAATCGACCGTCCAGTCGTGGAACAGCACCATGCGGCCGTCCTTGGTCGGCGCGACGTCGACCTCGACCATCGTCGCGCCCATGCCGACCGCGCGGCGCATCGATTCGGGGGTATTCTCGAACGTCGCGTCACGCGGCGGCAGGATATGGCGCGCGGTGCAGGTGTCGCGGCCGGCGGCAGCGCGCTTGTCGTAGAGATGATAGACGCCGCGGTGTGCGATCAGCTTCGGCTTGCCGGCCGGATCGGGGGCGAGAAAGCTGGCATTCGACAGCGTCAGCCAGGCGACGAGTGCCGCGAAGACCCAGAGAAAGATCTTCGTGCCGCGCTTCATCGGCTTTTTGGGTGGACCTTCGAGCCCCGCCGCCCAGTCGTCGCTATCGGCCATCTTTTCCCCCTCCGTGACCCCGGACCCGATCCGGGGTCCATGGATGCCGGATCAGGTCCGGCATGACGAGGGAAATTATATGTCCGCCAATAATTTGCGCGCTTCGTCGCAATCCGCCGCAATCTGCGCCATCAGCGCCTCCAGCCCGTCGAACTTCGCTTCGGGGCGGATGAAGGCGTGGAAGGCAACGTCAATTTCCTGCCCGTAAAGGTCTTCGGCGAAGTCGAAGAAATGCGGTTCGAGCAATTCCTTCGGCGGATCGAAGCTGGGGCGGATGCCGAGGTTCGCCGCGCCCTTCAGGATGCGCCCGTCGGGAAGGCGGCCGGTGACCGCATAGATGCCGTAACGCGGGCGCAGATAATTGCCCATGTCGATGTTCGCGGTCGGAAAGCCGAGCAGGCGGCCGTTCTTGTCGCCGTGCTGGACGGTGCCGCGGACGGTGAACGGGCGGGTGAGCAGGCGCGCCGCGGCGGCGCAGTCGCCGGCGTGCAGCGCGTCGCGGATACGGCTCGACGAGATCACTTCGTCGGCGTCGTCGACCGGCGCGACCATCTCGGTGAAGAAGCCGAGGCGGCGGGCGTGATCGGCGAGCGTCACGACATTGCCGCCGCGGCCCTTGCCGAAGACGAAATCGGCGCCGGTGACGACACCGGCGGCGCCGTAGCGGTCGAGGAGGAGCCCGGTAATGAAATCCTCGGCCATGGTGCCCGCGAGCGCCGCGTCGAAGGGCAGGACGAGCATCGCATCGGCGCCCGCCGCGGCGAACAACTCCTGCCGCTGGTCGAGCGTGGTGAGGCGGAAGGGCGGTACGTCGGGCTTGAAGAAGCGCACCGGATGCGGGTCGAAGGTCGCGACGATCGCAGGGCGGCCCTCGTCCCGTGCGTGACGCACGGCGCGGCCGACGACCGCCTGGTGTCCGGCGTGGAAGCCGTCGAAATTGCCGAGCGCGATCACCCCGCCGCGCAGCGGTTCGGCGATCCGGTCGTGGCCGTCGAGGCGGATCATCGCGCCGGAGCGGACGGGGGCGGCGCGGATGGGGGCGGTGCGGGGGACGCCATCGGGGCGATGCCCGCCTTCAGGACGCGGATCGCATTGCCGCCCATCGCGGCGCGAATTTCGTCGTCGGTAAAGCCCGCGTCGATCAGCGCCTGCGTCATCTGGACCAGCTTCGACGTGTCGAAGCGGACGGTGGTGGCGCCGTCATAATCGCTGCCGAGCGCGACATATTGGATGCCGACAAGGTCCTTCACATGCTTCATCGCCTTGGCGATGCTCGTGGGCGAGGTGTCGCACACCGCCGCGTCCCAGTAACCGATGCCGATCAGGCCGCCGGTCGCGGCGACCCCGCGGATCTGCGCGTCGTCGAGGTTGCGGTTGACCCGGCACGTTGCCTGCACGCCGCCGTGGCTGGAAACGACGGGGCGGCGCGCCATCTTGAGGATGTCGGCGACGCACGCCTTGCTGCAGTGCGCGATGTCGACGATCATCCCCTTGGCTTCCATCGCCTGCACGACCTGCCGGCCGAACGGCGTGAGCCCGCCCTTCTTGAGCCCGTGCATCGAGCCCGCGACCTCATTGTCGAAGAAATGCGCCGGTCCCGCCATGCGGAAGCCCGCCGCATAGAGCCGGTCGAGATTGGCGAGCTTGCCTTCGAGTCCGTGCAGCCCCTCGATGCTGAGCATGGCGCCGACCGGCACCGCCTTGCCGCGGCGCGCGGCGAGCAGCGCGTCGACATCGGCCGGCGCGGCGACGGCGCGCAGCTCCCCGCTCGACGCGGCGACCGCGCGGTGCAACTTTTCGGCGTGCCACAGCGAGCGTTCGAGCAGCGAGCCCCACGTCCGCAGCGGCTGGAGCTGGGCGATCGCCAGCGTCGTGATATTGTCGGTGTCGCCGCTATTGGCGTCATAATTCTGCCCCTTGGGCGACTTGGTCGTGCTGGCAAGCACCTGCAGCGCGACATTGCCGTCCTCGAGCCGCGGCAGGTCCATATGGCCGCGGTCGGCGCGATCGAGAATGCTGCGTTTCCAGAGCAGGGTGTCGCTGTGCAGGTCGACGATCGTCAGCGTCCGGTGCAGCGCCCTAGCTCGTTCGCTGACTTGCAGGAGCGGTTTGCCGTCGATCTTGTTCGTCCCGCGCTCGATCATCCCGGGCCCGAAGAGGAAGAAGCCGCCGGCGGCGACCAACGCGACGATCAATATGCCGAGGAGCCAGCGGCGCATCATGCTTTCCTGACGAAGGTGACGAAGCTGTAGGCGGGGCGCCCCGCCTCGTCGGCGGTGTGGTTTTCGCGCGCGACTTCTTTCCAGACGGGGGCGTCGGGATAGGGGATCGCGGCGTCGCCCTGTGGTTCGAGCGCGACCTCGGTCAGTTCGATGCGGTCGGCCTGGCCAAGGAACAGCCCGTAAATCTCGGCGCCGCCGATCACCATCACCTGCGGCGCGTTGGCGAGGCGCAGCGCCTCTTCGACGCTGTGCGCGACCTCGGCATTCTCGTCCTGCCAGTCGGCGTCGCGGGTCAGCACGATATGCCGCCGCCCTTCGAGCACCGCCGGCAGGCTGTCGAAGGTCTTGCGCCCCATGATCATCGGCCGTCCCATGGTGAGCTGCTTGAAGCGGCGCAGGTCGGCGGGGATATGCCAGGGCATCTTGCCGTTGGCGCCGATGACGCCATTGGCGGCGCGCGCCAGGATCAAGGTGATTTCGGGATGGTTCATGCGGGAGAGGTTCCGGCCCAGGTGACGTGGCCGAGCTTGCGGCCGGCGCGGACCTCGGCTTTGCCATAATGATGCACATGCGCGGCGCCGTCGGCGAGCAGCTCGGGCACGCCATCGATGTCGTGGCCGATCAGGTTGCGCATGACGACGGGCAGGGCGACGGTTGCGGTGTCGCCGAGCGGCAGGCCCGCGACGGCGCGGATGTGATTTTCGAACTGGCTCGTTACCGCCCCTTCGATCGTCCAGTGGCCGCTATTGTGGACGCGCGGCGCCATCTCGTTGAAGATCGGGCCGTCGTCGGTGGCAAAAAATTCGCCGGTGAGGACGCCGATATAGTCGAGATCGTCGGCGATTTTCGCCAACAGCGCGCGTGCTTCGTCCTGCTGGTCGAGGATTTGTCGCGGTGGCGGCAGCGAGGACGTCGCGAGGATGCCGCCCTCATGGACGTTGACGCTGCTGTCCCAGAAGCGCGTCTCGCCGTCGATGCCGCGGACCATCAGCACCGAAAATTCGTGTGCGAAGGTCACGAAGCCTTCGAGCACCGCGGCGTGGCGGTCGATCGCATCCCACGCCGCATCGGCGTCGCCGGCGGCCGCGAGGCGCGCCTGCCCCTTGCCGTCATAGCCCATGCGCACGGTCTTGAGGATCGCCGGAGCGCCGACCTGATCGAGCGCGGCGTCGAGCGCGGCGCGGTCGGGGACCGCGGCAAAGGGAGCGGGGCGGCCGCCGAGCCCGGCGACGAAATTCTTCTCGGCGAGCCGGTCCTGCGCGATTTCGAGGACGCCGGCCCCGGGGCGGACGGCGACATGGCCCGACAGGAAGCGCACCGTATCGACGGGCACATTTTCGAACTCATAGGTGACGACGTCGCATGCGGCGGCAAAGGCGGCGAGGCGCGGTTCGTCGTCCCACGCCGCCTGCGTGTGCTGCGCAGCGACCTGCGCGGCGACACTTTCGGCGTCGGGGGCATAGATGTGGATATGGTAGCCGAGTTGCGCCGCGGCGACGGCGAGCATGCGGCCGAGCTGGCCGCCGCCCAGGATTCCGATGGTCGAACCGGGTGGCAACAAAAGCTCAGCCCTCACGCACGGGGACAGGCGCCACACTGTCGGTCTGCGCGGCGCGCCAGGCATCGAGTCTTGCGGCGAGGCCGGGATCGTCGTTGGCGAGCAACGCGGCGGCAAACAGCCCGGCGTTGGTCGCACCCGCCTTGCCGATCGCGAAGGTCGCGACGGGAATGCCGCCGGGCATCTGGACGATCGAATAGAGGCTGTCGACGCCGTTCAGCGCCGCCGACTGGACCGGCACGCCGAGCACCGGCACCCGCGTCATCGACGCGACCATACCGGGCAGGTGCGCGGCGCCGCCGGCGCCCGCGATGATCGCCTTCAGTCCGCGATCCGCGGCGCTCTTGGCATAGGCGATCAGGCGGTCGGGGGTGCGGTGCGCCGAGACGATCTGCACCTCGTGCGCGATGCCGAATTCCTCGAGGATCTGGACCGCGTGCGTCATCGTCGCCCAGTCCGACTGGCTGCCCATGATGACGCCCACCAGCGGCGCATTCTCGCCCATCGATCAACCCTCCTCGCGGCGCGATTCACCGCCGTCGCCCTTCCCCTAGCGACTGTACCCGATGGGGGCAACGCCGCGCGGCGGGCGCGTTTACCGATTGGTATCATGTCGGGGGTTACACCGCTTCGCACCGTCGGCATCCCGCCGCCGGAAACTGGGGTCGCACCGGGGACAGAGAATGGATAGCGTAGGGGGGGCACGGATAGCGGTCGACCAGTTCGGCGTCGCTCCGATCGTCTCCATCGAAGACGAACTGCGCGACGTGCGCCGCGAACGCGATGCGCTGCGCCGCGAGAATCGCGTCCTGAAGATCGCCGTCGCCGAACTCGAGCGCGTGTCCGAACGCGATACGCTGACCCCGCTTTACAATCGCCGCTATTTCCTGACTGCGATCCATCACCGTCTGGCGCGTTTCGAACGCCATGCCGAATGCGCGGCGGTCGTGTTCGTCGACGTCAACCAGCTCAAATATATCAACGACAGCTTCGGCCATGCTGCGGGCGACTTCGCCCTGATGGAAGTCGCGGCGCGGCTCGCCGCCTCGATTCGTTCGACCGATGTCGCGGCGCGGATCGGCGGCGACGAATTCGGGCTGATCCTCGACCAGTCGACCGAGGGCGGCGCGCGCGCGCAAATCGAACGGCTCGGCGAGGTGCTCAGCACCGGTCCGGCGCTCTACGACGGGAACGAAATCGCGCTGTCGGCGTGTTTCGGGGTCGCAATGCTGCAGGTCGGGATGGCCGAGGCCGACATATTGGCCGCCGCCGACCGCGACATGTATCGCTGCAAGCAGCGGCAGGACCGGCCCCGGTCGCACCGTTAGGGTTAGGGTTCAAGCCGGCCTAAACCGATCGTTAACCAAAAAGGCGCATCGTCGTCCCCGGACCACAGGGGGGTATGGCATGCAAACGCAGGGCGATCCTTTTCACGACATTCAGGGCCGGATCACCGGCCAGATCGGCGCATTGGCCGAGGCGCTGCCGCACTGCGCGCTGGCGCAGATCGTCCAGGGCATCGACGATATCCGCTGTCTGGCGCGCGACAATGGCTTCGGGGCGGTCGAGACGCTCGCCAGCCGGCTCGAATCGGCGGTCGCCGCGGGCGGTTACCGCGCGGCGATCCTGACCTATCTCGACGCGATGAGCGACGCCGCGAGCGCGCCGCGGGGACCGCTCCCCGCCGCCGCGGAGGAAGCGTGGCTTGCTTCGGTGGCGATGCGGCTCGGCCATTGACCGCGGCGCGCTGACGTCGCAGGTCGGATTATGGACGCGATCATGCTGGCCCTCGTCGCGGTGGCGCTCGCCAATGCCGACGGACGAACGGGCGCCTCTCTCTCGAACCTGCTGAGCGTGCGCAGCGACCGGCGCGTCGTCGTCGTTATCACCTTTGCGGCCTTCATCCTCAACGCGGTCGTCGCGGCGGTCCTCGGGTCGGTAGCGAACCGGATGATCGGGCAGGGCGTAGCGGCGCTGCTCGTCGCGTTTGCGATGCTTTCGGCGGTGGTTGCGCTGCTCTGGCGCGACCGCGCTGTCCCCTCCGACGCGGACCAGGCCCCGCCCGCGCTGCTTGCCGGGCGGATGCTGGTCACCCAATTCGGCGACCGCAGCCATTTCCTGATCGGCGCGCTCGCCGCGACCAGCGGCGCGGGAGTATGGGCGGCGGCCGGCGGGCTGGTCGGCTGGACGATCGCGATGCTGCCCTTCCTCGCTTTCGGTCCGGCGCTGCGCGAAAAGCGGGCAGCGCGTATCGTCCGCGGGGCGAGCGCTGCCGTGCTGCTGATCTGGGCGCTCCGTACCGCGCTCGGCGCCTTCGGACTGATCGGCGGCTCTGCCTGAAAAATTTCGGATCATCGATTTTTTCGATGATAGCGACGCAGAGCCTTCATGGGCCTTCGCGGTGCCGGCCTCCTATATCGGAGCGGCAACAGAAAGGATCTCTCCCATGTCCGAAACGATGACCCAGAAAAACCAGCCCGCGGTTGCCGACGCGCTCAACACGCTGCTCGCCGACAGCTTCGCGCTCTATCTCAAGACGAAGAATTACCACTGGCACGTCCACGGCCCGCATTTTCGTGAACTGCACCTGCTGTTCGACGAACAGGCGACGCAGATCCTCGCGACGACCGACCTGATCGCCGAGCGGGTGCGCAAGAATGGCGCGGCGACGCTGCGCTCGGTCGGCGACATCGGCCGCCGCCAGTCGATCCGGGACGATGATGCGGCCGGCGTCGCGCCCGACGCGATGGTCCGTGCGCTCGCGGAGGACAACCGGACGCTGCTCGCGCAGATCCGGGAAGCGAAAGCGGCTGCCGAGGAGGCGGGCGACATCGCGACGAGCGGGCTGGTCGACGGCTGGGCCGACGAAACGCAGCAGCGCATCTGGTTTCTGGAAGCGACGCTGGGATATTGAGGTGCCGCGTGAGTGTGCGAGGGCTCCAGGGTGCCGGAGCCTCTCCTCCCGCAGCAATATCTAGAAACTTAGTTCGTCGTAGATCTTCGAAAGGTCGTGGTTCCACGCGCCGTCATAGCGGTCGAGCAGGTCGTGCGCCGGCGATTTGCCGCTCTTGGCGATGCGGCGCAGCGGTTCCAGGAAGCCGACCTCGTTGTCGCCCATCGAATTGACCTCGCCGCGCGCGGCCAGCCCTGCCGCGGCGATATCGAGCACGCGGTGTGCGAGTTCGCCGAGCGTGCCGCCGCCGGGGGCGGGGGCGTCAAGGCCTTCGGCCGGGACGGCATCGCGGAGCGTCTGCTGTTCCTCGATGCTCCAGCCCTTGACGAGGTCCCATGCGGCATCGAGCGCGCTTTGGTCGTAGAGTAATCCGACCCAGAGCGCGGGCAGGGCGCAGATCCGGTTCCACGGGCCGCCGTCGGCGCCGCGCATTTCGAGGAAGCTTTTGAGCCGCACCTCGGGAAAGGCGGTCGACAGATGGTCGTTCCAATCGGAGAGGCGCGGCTTTTCGCCGGGCAGCGCCGGCAGTTCGCCCTTGAGGAAGTCGCGGAAGCTTTGCCCCGCAGCGTCGATATATTTGCCGTCGCGGAAGACGAAATACATCGGCACGTCGAGCATATAGTCGACATAGCGTTCGTAGCCGAAGCCGTCTTCGAATACGAAGGGCAGCATGCCGGTGCGTGCGGGATCGGTATCCGTCCAGATATGGCTGCGGTACGACATATAGCCGTTGGGCTTGCCCTCGGTGAAGGGCGAGCTGGCGAAGAGCGCGGTCGCGAGCGGCTGGAGCGCGAGCGACACGCGGAACTTCTGCACCATGTCCGCCTCCGACGAATAGTCGAGGTTGGTCTGGATGGTGCAGGTTCGCAGCATCATGTCGAGCCCCATGCTGCCGACGCGCGGCATATGTTCGAGCATGATCTTGTAGCGGCCCTTGGGCATGATCGGCAGTTCGGCGCGCGTCTTGTCGGGCCACATACCGAGGCCGAGGAAGCCGAGCCCGAGCTCGGCGCCGACTTCCTTGACCTGCTTCAGGTGGCGGCCAGTCTCGGCGCAGGTCTGGTGGAGATTTTCGACCGGCGCGCCCGAAAGTTCGAGTTGCCCCGCAGGTTCGAGGCTGACGGTGCCGTCGCTGCCCGCCAGTGCGATGACATTGTCGCCCTCGATCACCGGTTCCCAGCCGAAGCGGGTCAACGCCATCAGCAGGTCCCGAATGCCGCCGGGTTCGTCATAACCCGGGGCGCGATGGTCGGCGGTGCGATAGACGAATTTCTCGTGCTCGGTGCCGATGCGCCAGCGTTCGCGGGGCTTTTCGCCCTTGATCATGGGGACTGCGAGGTCGCTCGCATGTTCGACGACGGGATCGTTGCTGTCCGAGGCGGTGCGCGTGCTCATTTCGCGCATTTAGACGGTTCGGTACAAAATACAATCGGCTGTTGCAGCGCCTTTTGCCCGCCTATTTGACCTGCGCGCGCAGGTTGATCGTGAAGCTCGATCCCGGTGTCATGCTGCCCTTCGGATTGACGCGGACATGGGTGACATTGGTGTCGACACCATTGGCATCGGCGACCGGGGTATAGGTCCAGGTCGCGCCGCCGTTGTTCGAGAAGCTGATGTCGTCGCTGCCGCTCGCGAGGCTTGTGAAGCTGTAGGTCAATCCGCTGCTCCCCGCGGTAAAGCCGATCGGCCCGGGCCCGGGTGCATAGGTGCCGACGAACAGCGCAAGGTTCGCGGGGATCGCGTCGGTAACGATGACGCTGTTGCTCGTCGGCGCGGTGCCCGACGGCGCGGTGACGGTGATGCTATAATCGGCAAAACCGCCGGGGATCAGCTTCGGGTTCGTCGTCCCGTTCACGGGGTCGCTATAGGGGACCGAAGTCTTGGCGATCGCGAGCGGCAGGACATAGGCGTTGGTGTAGGTGCAGACCGTCGCCGTCGTGCTCGGCTGGATCGTCAGCGTCCGTCCCGTCGCGCCGCTGGCCAGCGGGCTGCCGCCGGTGCATTCGACGGTGGCGTTATAGAGCGCGGCGACCGCGCCGCCGCCCCAGCTTTCGGCGGGAAGGGTCACGACGTCGCCCGCGCGCATTATGACCTGCGTTCCGTTCGTCGCGGTCGGCGCGGTCGAGCTGAAAGTCGCGTTGGCGGTGCCGCCGCTGGTCGTCGCGCTGGCGGTGTGGCCGGCCGTGGCGCCCGACCACGCCTTGGCGAGGCGGAATTGCTGCGCGATGCGGCTGTTGGTGAAGGTGCAGACGATCGCGGTATCGGCGGGATTGACCGTCAGCACATTATCCGAAAGCGCAGTCGTATTGCCGGTGCAGGCGAGCGTCTGCGCATAATTGGCGCCATTGCCCACCGTCCAGCTTTCGGTCAGCGCGCCGCTCTCGGCGGCATAGACGGTGACCGCGGCATTGGTGTCGGTTTCGTTGGCGCTGTTCGCGACCGACGACAGCGTCGCATCGTTGGTAAAGCCGTCGCTGGCGACGGTGACGGCGTTGGTCGTCTGGGCGTTGACCCAGGTCTTGCGGACGACGAGCGTCGCCGATTTGCGGCTGTTGGTAAAGGTGCAGGTCAGCGATGTGCCCGAGGGCATGGTGACCGTCCGGCTGAGCCCGCTGCCCGCCGTGGCGACGACGGCATTGTCGCTGTTGCGGCGGCATTCGATGCTGCTGGTGTAATTGGCCGCCGACCCGGTCGTGAAGCTTTCGGTCAGGGTCAGCGTCGAACCGGCGACGGCGACGGCGGTTGCGTTGGTGGCGCTGCCCCCGACCGTCGACGATCCGGCGACGGGGACGAGGCCCCCCGAAATCGACAGGCCGACCGCGTCGCCCGCGATCCCGTTCGTCCAGCTCTTCGCCAGCACGACGGGCGAATCATTGTCGGTGATCGTATAGGTGCTCGCGGTGCGCGGGGTGCCGCCGCAGCTCGATGTGCTCGATACGGTGTAGCCGGTGCCCGTGTTCAGCGCGATCTGGATCGTCTCGCTACCCTCGCTCACCGTATCGTCGATGATCTGGATGCCGAGCGGCACGGTGACATTCTGATAGGTGCCGGCCGGAATGGTGACGGTGAAGGTCGCGCCGCCGCCGGGCGTCGTATAGTCGGTGCCGCGCGTCGCCGTGCCGCCGGTAATGCTGACGTTGACGGTCCGGGCGGAGAACAAGGTGCCGCTGACGACAAGGCCCGGCAGGTTCGCCGCCGGGATCGATTCGACCCCGGAGGCGGTCGCGGCCGACAGCTCGATGAACGGATTGAGCGTGATGCGGATGTCGTCGAGGAAATTGCCGTAGCTGCCCGCGTCGGTGGTGATGAACTGGACGCGCTGGACGCCCGATGCGCCGCTGTAGGTCGCGGTGCCGGTGTTGACGTTCCAGACCTGGTTCGCCGTGGTCGATGCCTGCGTCGCCAGATTCTGGATCAGCGTGCCGCTGCCGTTCGCGATCTGGAAACGCGCCGTCTGCGTCGCCGGGCCGCCCGAGCGGGCGCGATGGGCAAAGGTCCAGCCGATCGTCTCGCCGTTCACCATGCAGATATTCTGGTAGAGCGCGCCGGGCACATTGGCGTTCATTTCGGCGAACACCGAACCGTCATAGGCGGGAACGCCCTGAAAGCCGGTATCCCACAGCTCGATCTCGCCCGACGCCGAATCCCAGCCGGTCACCGATCCGTTGGCGTAGATTTCGTAATTCGCCGCGCCCGCGCCCTGCGGGTTGTTCGATTCGAACGAGGGATTGACGATGACGCGCTGCGCCATCGCGGGGGCGCCGACCCCCGCGGCGATCAGGAGGAGTGCGCCGAGGCGCGCCAAGCGACCCAGCGAAGCCATCAGTTGACCGTCACGTTGAACGCGACCGCCATCGCGGCGGCCGGGGCGAGGGTCGCGGTGGTCGCCGATACGGTCGCGCCCGCGAACGACGCGCCGAACGGGTCGCTTTCGTCGGCGCCGCTGGCATTGTCGTCCTCGACCGTCGTCGCCCCGGCACAGCTTGTTCCGCTGCGCAGCGAGCCGGCAACGAAGGTCACCGTCGGCGGCAGCGGATCGGCGATATTGATCGCGGTCGCGGTGCTGCTGCCGTTGTTCGTCACGAGCAGGCAGTAACGCATCGTCGCGCCGGGGATCGCCTTGGGGTCGGTGGTGCCGTTGACCGGATCGCTGACGATGCCGCTCGTCTTGGCGATCGCGAGATTGCCGACCGGGCGGCAAAAGACGATGTCGTGGATCGCCATCCCCTGCTGCCCCGGATTTGCGGGCGCGATCGAATGGCTGCCATATTCGATGACGATGGTGTCGACCGGCGCGGTGAAGGTCACGGTCACCGTCCCGTTGGCGCTGGTGTCGGCCGACAGGACGTCGCCATAGGCGCTGTTGCCGATGACATAATTGCTGACCCCGTTGGTCAGTACCGGCGTGACGGGCGATCCGTTGAAGCTGCCCGTGACGGTCACGCGGTCGGCGAACTGGCCCGACGAATAATCGATGTCGAACAACCGGAACTGCGCGCCGGGAACCGCGGTCGGCAAGGTGATCGTCGAGGTGACGGTGCCCGCCTGGCTGGTGAAATCGACAAGCTCGAAGATCGAATATTGCGCCGGCGACAGCCCGCCGGTGACGACATTCTGCCGCGTCGGCGACTGTCCACCATAGGTCGCGTTGCTGAGGAAGCTGCCGCCGCTGATCGTGATGCCGAAGTTCGTCGTGCCGATGCCGGCAAGCGCATAGCTGCCGCTGGTCGCTCCGGCCGACCAGCTGATATTGTCCCAGTCGTGGGTCGTCGTCAGCGCGGGGCAGACGAGCGTCGGCGCGACGCCCGCGGTGCGCGTACCCGACACGGTGAAGCTAGCCGAATCGCCATCGTCCTCGCCGGCGGCGCCGTTGCCGGGGGTCGAGTCCATGTCATAGGCCGAAGAGGCGCTGATCTCGGCGCTGTTGGTGACGGTGGCGCCCGACGTTGCGGTCACCGTGCCGCTGATCGTCAGCGTTCGCGTCGTACCCGGCGGGATACTGCCGACGGTCCAGACCCCCGTACCGCTGCTGTAGCTTCCGAAGCCCGAGGCGCCGGTGAAGGCGAACCCCGGCGGCAGGCTGTCCTGCACCGTGACGCCGGTGGCGGTGAGCGGCGAGGCGCTCGCATTGGTGACGCTCAACGTATAGCTGATGCTCGCGCCGAACGCCGGCGATGCGCTGCTCACCGTCTTGGTCAGCGAAAGGTCGGCATAGGGCGTGAGCGGTACGGTGGTGAGATAGAGATGTGCGCGGGCAAAACTGCCGCTGTCGCCGTTCAGTGAATCGCAGATCGTCAATTGCCAGCTTCCCGCCGACGCTTCGCCGTTGAAGCTGGCGAGCGAGCCTTCGGGCCTGAACGTGCGCTGATAGGGCGGGGCGGCGGTCGTATTGTCGTTCGAACTGTGCGTCGAGATGCTCGCCGCCGCGCTGTCGTCGAACAGGACGTTCAGATTGTCCGCCGATGTGCCGACGTTGGTGATCAGGTTGACCACCGTGCCGCCGGGCGACACCAGCTTCGCGCGCAGGTCGCCGCGATAGGTGTGGCTGAGCTGGACGCCGATATCGACGTCGGTGACCTGCATGTTCGCCGCGACGGTGAAATTGCGCACCAGCGGGGCGGTACATGGCGTCGCCGTCTCGCTGATCGTTCCGCTGACGGTGTTACTGTAGCTTGTGGTGGTCTGCGCCCCGACGGGCGCAGCGACGAGACCCGCCGCCAGACAGGCGAGCGCCATCAACGCTCGCAATAGCTGCACATACTGGTCCCCACACCAGCAGTTTCGGCTCTGGTCCCGCCGCTGCATGGCGGCGCTATGGGGCAATTGTGGCTAACAGCGGGTTAAGATTGGGAAGTTTGGGCCGTCATTGTGTCGGATGGGCACACATATCGCTAGCTGCCGGCCCAATCGCCATGCCTGGCCATCCACAGGCCGGTCGCCGCGATCGCCGCGGTTTCGGCGCGCAAGATGCGCGGGCCCAGCGCGACGCGGCGGACTGCGGAACAGTCCAGAAGCAGGTCGCGTTCGCGGGCCGTAAAGCCGCCTTCGGGCCCGGTCAGAATTGCCGCCGGGGCCGGGGCATCGACGCTATTGAAAGCTGCGCCGCCGGCTTCGTCGGCGAACAGGAGCGCACGTTCGGCCGGCCAGTCCTTCAAAAGCTGCGGCAGCTTTACGGGGTCGGCGAGTGCGGGAAGGGCGGTGCGGCCGCATTGTTCGCACGCCTCGATGATCTGCGCTGCGATCCGCTCCGCCTTCACCCGCTCGACGATCGTCCGTTCGGTGATCACCGGCTGCAGGCGCGCGACGCCGAGTTCGGTCGCCTTTTCGATAATCCAGTCGAGCCGTGCCTTCTTGACCGGCGCAAAGCAGAGCCAGAGGTCGGGCACGCGTTCGAGCGGCCGGGTCTGGCGCTCGATCCGCACGGTCAGCGACCGCTTGCCGGCGTCGGCGACGGTCGCCAGCCATTCACCGCTGCGGTTGTCGAACAGCAAGACCGGATCGCCTGCCTTCAGCCGCATCACGCCCAGCAAGTAATGGGCCGAGCTGCCGTTGATGACCGGCGCGGCATCGGGGCCGAGCAAGGTATCGATGAACAGGCGGGGGGTGCTGGCAGGCGGCCAGGCGGGTGTCGCGGGCATGGCGCACGCAATAGCAGAAGGCGATTCCTTGTGCATCTTTTGCGGCAGGACGGCGAATCTGTCCTGAAACGGGGCAAATCGGCCGTTTGGCCGCCAAACGCCGCCGGGCCGATTAGCCATTTGGTAAGCAGTTTCCCGCTAGTGCGACGATACCAGTCGCGCATCCGGGTGGGCTGCGAGCCTGGTCCAAGAGGGGTTTTGACCATGGGTGGGACCATTTTCAGCCGCTTGCGGCGAACGGCAAAAGGCCTTGCGCGCGATCAGCGCGGCAATGCCCTGATTCTGACTGCTGCGGCGATCGTGCCGGTCATCGGCATCGTCGGATCGGGTGTCGATATCGGCCGCGCCTATATGACGCAGCTCCGCCTCCAGCAGGCGTGCGACGCCGGCGTGCTCGCGGGGCGCCGCGCGATGGCGGCGGGCACCTATTCCGATACGGCGAAAGCCGAAGCGAACAAGATGTTCAACTTCAACATGCCGTCCGGCATCTACGGCAGCAATACCGTCACCTTCACCTCAAGCGCGCCGAGCACGGCCGACGTCACCGGTACCGCCACCGCGAAGCTGCCGACCGCGATCATGTATATTTTCGGGACCGACAAGTTCGACCTGTCGGTCAATTGCACCGCGAAGCTCGAAATCTCGAACGTCGACGTGATGCTCGTACTCGACGTGACGGGATCGATGTCGCGCGCGAACGGGTCGGATACGGTGACGAAGATCCAGGGTCTGCGCACCGCGGCGATCGACTTTTTCGATACGCTGACCAAGGCCGATATCGGCGACGGCCAGCTGCGCTTCGGCGTCGTTCCCTATAGCTCGACGGTCAATGTCGGGCAGATTCTGCGCGCCAAAAATCCCGACTGGCTGGCGAACGAAACGACGCTGCCGTCGCGAACGCCCAATTTCAAGATCACCTTCGGCAATGCGTCGAGCGAGATCAGCAATACTTATACCGACGGCACAACGACCGAAGGCAGCTGGTCGTCGGGTTCGAACGTAGACAAGAGTTTCTGCAACAACAATGCGACCCCGCCGCCCGACACAACGCCGACGACCAGCGGCACGCCGACGCGCAACCAGACCGCGCAGTTCATCGACGGCGACGGCGACCGCATCACGACATACGACCGGAACCAGAAATATATCTATTACCGGTATCGCTACACGACCTCCAGCAACAAGTGCAAGTTGCAGGAAAAGACGATGACCTTCACACGGACCTACAAGGAAACCGTGACCGAAGAGCCGATCAAGACGTTCCAGAATTATACCTATCAGAACCGTTCGTTCGACGTCACCGCGTTGAAACAGGGCAATTCGCTCGTCACCAACACCGGCAAGGACGGCGTCGATGTCACCGTGCCCTGGAACGGGTGCATCATCGAACGCGCCACCGATCCGTTCGGGCCCAAAGCAACGGCCCCCGACGATGCCCTGGACATGGATATCACGCTGGTCCCCAACCCGAACGATGCCGACACCCAATGGCAGATGTTCCTGTCGGAGGTCTCTTATGGCCGGTCGTCGAGCAGCAACTCGACGAGCACGACCAACAGTGCGAGTTTCGCCGAACGTTCCCTGACCAGCGACTATGGCGCCTGTCCGGTCGCGGCGATGAAGTTGACCAAGATGACGAAGGCGGACAAATCGACCTTCGAAGCCTATATCAATGCCCTGCAGCCCAAGGGCTATACCTATCACGATTCCGGCATGGCGTGGGGCGCGCGGCTGATTTCTCCGGTCGGCCTGTTTGCCAGTGAAAATGCCACTGCGTCGAACAATCGGCCGATCAGCCGCCATATCGTCTTCATGACCGACGGCGACATGACCGCGCCGCGCGACAATTTGTCGCATCAGGGCAATGAGATCACGATGCAGCGTATCGGCGCGACCAGCAATGACGACGCTGTCGCCCGGCACAACAACCGCTTCGTCCAACTGTGCCGGCGGACGCGCGAACTCGGAGTCACCATCTGGGTCGTGTCGTTCGGGGTCGGTACCAATACCCAGCTCGATAGCTGCTCGACCTCGGGCAAGGCCTATGAGGCCGACGATTCGGCCCAGCTCAATGCGAACTTCCAGTCGATCGCGCGGCAGATTTCGAAGCTGAGGCTGTCGCAATGACGCGCCGCCACGCCCTGATCCGCCGCCTGCGCCGCAACAAGCGCGGCGTGGCGATGGTCGAGTTCGCGCTCACGGCGCCGGTCTTCCTGCTCCTGCTGATGGGCATCTTCGACTATTGCTGGCAGATGTATGCACAGCAGGTGCTGCAGGGCGCCGTCAGCAAGGCGGGCCGCGATTCGACGCTTGAACAATTTGCGATCAATCAGAAAGCGCTCGACGACCGGGTCAAGGCGCAGGTGCTGAACGTGTTCAAGCATGCCGATGTGACCTTCACCCGCAAGGCCTATGACACCTTCGACCAGGTGGGCACCGAGGAGCGCTACACCGACGACAAGCCGAAAAACGGCCGTTACGACGTTGGCGAATGTTTCGACGACTTCAACAGGAACGGGCGGTGGGACAGCGACCGTGGCCGCGACAGCAACGGCACCGCGGGCGACGTCGTCCTTTACACTGCATCGATGAAGTTCAAACGCGTCCTGCCAGTGTGGTACATGCTGGGCCAGCCGCAGGAGACGACGTTGTCGTCGTCGACGGTGCTGCGCAACCAGCCTTTCGCGAACGGCACCGACTCACCGCCGGATGAATGCAAATGATCGCCCGTCCCGACCTTCTCCGCCGCGCGCGGATCGCAACCCGGCGCCTCGCGCGCAATGTGCGCGGCGCGATCATGATCGAAATGGCCTTTGCCATCCCGATCCTCGTCCTCATCGGCTTCGGCGGGCTCGAGGTCGCCAACCTGACGCTCGTCAACACGCAGATCAGCCAGATCGGTCTCAGCGTTGCCGACAACGCGTCGCGCATCGCGGCGGGGAGCAACCTCGCGCTGCCGCAGGTGCGCGAGGCCGACATCAACGAGGTGTTCGCCGGCATCGAGAAACAGGGTGTCGGGCTGGATTTCCAGAAAAACGGCCGCATCATCCTGTCGAGTCTCCAGCGCAACAACGACGGCGGTCAGACGATCAAATGGCAGCGCTGCTACGGCAAGCTTGCCGTCGCGTCGGCCTACGGTACGGAAGGAACGGGGGCGACGGGCAAGAGCTTCGCCGGCATGGGGGACAAGGGCAAGGAAGTGACCGCAGCCGGCGGCACGGCGGTGATGTTCGTCGAGATCAGCTATAAATATCAGCCCCTCGTCTACGGCAAATGGCTGGGGCCGAAGACGATCAAATCGACCGCAGCCTTCAATATCCGCGAGACGCGCGACCTGACCCAGGTCTACAGCCCCGGTACCAAATCTAGCTGCTGACGCGCCGCGCGGCGCGCGGAGATAATCGGCATTTATCGGCGCGCCGCAGCCTGCTATCGCGCCGGGGCCGATGACTGCAATCCATCCTCCCGACAGCCAGCACCGGGGTTTCGTCGCCCTGCTGCCCGCCCGCGCGCGGCCCTATGCGCTGCTCGCGCGCTTCGACCGGCCGATCGGCTGGTGGCTGCTTTACTGGCCCTGCGCCTTTGCCCTCGCGCTCGGCGGCGGAGCGGTCAGCCACTGGCCGTTGTTCCTGTGGCTGCTGCTCGGCGCGATTGCCATGCGCGGGGCGGGCTGCGTCTATAACGACATCGTCGACCGCGACCTCGATGCGAAGGTTGCGCGCACCGCATCGCGTCCGATCGCCAGCGGCGCGGTGCCGGTGCGTAATGCCTTGCTGTGGACGCTGCTGCTGTCGCTGGTAGGGCTGGCCGTGCTGCTCCAATTGCCGCGCGGCGCGCAGATCGTCGCGCTGGGCAGCCTGCTGCTGGTCGCCGGCTATCCGTTCATGAAGCGCATCACCTGGTGGCCGCAGGCGTGGCTCGGCCTTGTGTTCAGCTGGGGCGCGCTCGTCGCTTGGACGGCCGTCGGCGGGCAAGACGGCCTGGCGCTGCCTCTGCTCTACGCCGGCTGCATCGCATGGGTGATCGGCTATGACACCATCTATGCGCTGCAGGATATCGAGGACGATATGCTTGTCGGCGTCAAGTCGAGCGCGCGCGCGATGGGGCGCCATGTTCGCGGCGGGGTCGCGCTCTGCTACGGCACCGCGCTGGCGGCGTGGGGCGGGGCGTTATGGGCGGTGCGTCCCGATCCGCTCGTGCTCGTCGCACTGCTTCCGGCGGCGGTGCATTTCACCGGGCAGGTGGTGACGCTCGATCCGGCGAACGAGGCCGATGCGCTCGCGAAGTTCCGCAGCAATCGTTTCGCCGGTTTGCTGATCTTCGCCGCGATGCTGGTGGTCGGCAGCGCGCCCTAGGGTCCTGACCCTAGCTATTCGGCGGCGAGCAGTTCCTCGGCGCCGCCGAGATCGACCGAGACGAGGCGGCTGACGCCCTTTTCGATCATCGTTACCCCGAACAGGCGGTGCATGCGCGCCATCGTCACCGCATTGTGGGTGACGATCAGATAGCGCGTGTTGGTCTCGCGTGTCATGCGGTCGAGCAGGTCGCAGAAACGTTCGATATTCGCATCGTCGAGCGGCGCGTCGACCTCGTCGAGGACGCAGATCGGCGCCGGGTTGGTGAGGAAGAGGCCGAAGATCAGGGCGACCGCGGTCAGCGCCTGCTCGCCGCCCGACAGCAATGTCAGGGTACCGAGCCGCTTGCCCGGCGGCTGCGCCATGATCTCGAGCCCGGCTTCGAGCGGATCGTCCGAATCGACGAGTTCGAGATGCGCCTGCCCGCCGTTGAACAGCGTCGTGAAAAGGCGCTGGAAATGCTCGTTCACCGTCTCGAACGCCGCCAGCAGGCGAACCCGGCCCTCGCGGTTGAGATTGCCGATCGAGCCGCGCAGGCGATTCACCGCCTGCGTCAGTTCCTCGATCTCGGCGGCATTTTTTTCGCGTTCGGTGTCGAGTTCGGCGAGCTCGTCGGCAGCGACGAGGTTCACCGGGCCCAGCCGTTCGCGGTCGGCGATCAGCCTGTCGTGCTGCGTCGATTCGTTCGTGGCGTCGCCGACCTCGGCGCTGTCGAAACCGGCCTTCTGGGGCAGCAGCGGCGGCGGGCATTCAAAGCGCTCGCCCGACAGGCGGCCCATTTCGATGCGGCGGAGTTCGGCATTTTCGGAGCGCGCAATCGCGCCGGCGCGCGTTTCGCGCGCGGCCGCGACGCGTTCGCGGATCGCGGCAAGCGCCGTTTCGGCTTCGCGCAGCGCCGCTTCGGCGGCTCGTTCCTGCGCTTCGGCGGCGGTGACCTTTTCGCGCAGGGTTGCCTGCTGCTGCTCGGCCGCGGTCCGTTGTTCGGCGAGCCGGGCCGGAAGATCGGCGAGCTTCGCCGCCTCGGCCGCGAGCGCGTCGGCGCGCTTGTCCATTTCGGTCACGCGGCGCGCGGCCTCGCCGGCGCGCGCCTTCCAGCTCTTGATCTCGGCGCTGACCACCGCCTGGCGTTCGTTCAGCGCCGCAAGCGCGCGTTCGTGCGCGGCGAGCGCATCGCGGGCGGTGCCGGCGTCGGTGCGGGCGCGTTCGGCCGCTGCCTCTTCGGCCTCAAGCGCGGCGCGCGCGATGCTGTCGTCGGGCAGCGCCGCGAGCGCGGCTTCGGTCACCGCGAGCGCGTCGGCGGCCTCTTTCGCGGCTTCGGCGATTTCGGCCAGCCGGCGGTCGAAGAGCGCGGCGGCATCGCGGTGGCGGTCGAGCGCGGCCTGCGCCTGATCGGCAGCGCGCAGGGCGGTGCGGCGCGCCTCGTCGGCCTGCGCCAGTGCCTTGCGCGCCGCTGCGGCGGCTTCGACGATCCGGGCGCTTTTTGTCGCGGCGGCATCGCGCCGGTCGCGCAATTCCTGCACCCCCAGTTCGACCTGTGGTCGCTGCGCCACGAGCGCGTCGAGCCGGTTCTGGCGTTGCAGGCGCTCGGTCGCGGTCGCTCCGTCACCGCGGGTGACGAAGCCGTCCCAGCGGCGCATCACGCCCTCGGTGGTCACAAGCCGTTGGCCCACCGCGAGCGGTTGCCCGTCGTCGGTTTCGGTGACCGCAACCTGCGCGAGGCGCCGCGCCAGCGCCGTCGGCGCTGTCACGAAATCCGCAAGCGAGCGGGTCCCGGTCGGGAGCGCCGGATCGCCCTTGGCCGGGTCGGCGCCGCCCCAACTGCGCGCCGCCTGCCTGTTGGTTCCGGCGTCGAGGTCGTCGCCGAGCGCGGCGGCGAGCGCGGCTTCATAGCCGGCGGCAACGCGCAACTGGTCGAGAACGCGGTCGTCGCCGCTACGCGCTGCCGCCAAGGCACGTTCGAGCGTCGCGGCCTCGCCGTCGAGCGCGGCGAGCGCGGCGCGGGCCTCGGCCAGTCCGGCTTCGACGCCCGCGAGGTCGGCGGCGGTGGCTTCGCGGTCGGCCTCGGCGTCCTGCAGCGCGGTTTCGGCCGCTGCGATCGCGGCTTCGGCCTCGCCGGCCGCCTCCGTGCTTTCGACCTGCCGCGCGGCGAGCGCGTCGCTGTCGCCAAGCGCGGCAACTTCGGCGTCCACCCGCGCCTTGTCGCCGGCGACGCGGCGCACCGCGGCCTCGGCGCTGTCGCGGGCCGAGGCGGCGATGCGCCGGTCGGCGGCTTCGCTCGCCGCCCTAGCGCGCGCCTGCGCCAGCGCAACCTCGGCGTCGCGGAGGCGCGCCTGCGCGGCGAGGCTGGCTTCGGCGAGTGCCGCCTTGCCGGCGTCGTGCCCCGCGATCTCCTGCGCGAGCGATTTTGTCTCGGTATCGAGTGCGGTGAGTGCGGCGTGCGCTTCGCGCGCCAGTTCGCCTTCGTGCGCGCGGTCGTCGGCGATGCGCCGCTGCTGCGCCGCCAGATCTTCGAGGCGCTGGAGCGCGGCGCGTTCCTCGCCTTGCAGCCGCACCTGCGTCGCGGTCGCCTCGGCCAGCGCGTCGCGCTGCGTCTGCGCATCGCTGCGCGCTGCAGCGACGCGCGTCGCAACCTCGGTCTGCGCTTTCGAGACGGTTTCGAGCTCGTCCTGCGCGGTCTTTACCGCGGCTTCGGCCGCGTCGGCGTCGCGTCGCGCCTGGTCGGCGGCGGCGGCGGCATCGCGCCAGCGCGCATAGATCAGCCGCGCCTCGGCAATGCGGATCTCATCGCTCAGTTTCTTGTATTTCTCCGCCGCGCGCGCCTGCCGGCGCAGCGCATTGGCGCGCACCTCCATATCGGCGACGATTTCGGAAAGGCGCGTGAGGTTGGTTTCGGTCGCGCGTAGTTTCTGTTCGGCGTCCTTGCGGCGGACGTGCAGCCCGGCGATGCCTGCCGCTTCCTCGAGCATCGCGCGGCGGTCGGTGGGCTTCGCCGCGATGACATTGGCGATCTTGCCCTGGCTGACGAGCGCCGGGCTGTGCGCGCCGGTTGCCGCGTCGGCGAAGATCAGCGCGACATCCTTGGCGCGCACGTCGCGGCTGTTGGCGCGATAGGCGCTGCCGGCGCCGCGTTCGATGCGGCGGATGATTTCGAGTTCGTGGCCTTCGCTCGCGTCCGACAGTCCGGCGACCAGCGCCCCCTCGGTGTCGCAATGAATTGCGACCTCGGCAAAGTCGCGCGCCGGGCGGGTCGAGGTGCCGGCGAAGATGACATCCTCCATCCCGCCGCCCCGCATCGATTTCGGCGAGGATTCGCCCATCACCCAGCGAATCGCTTCGAGCAGGTTCGACTTGCCGCAGCCGTTGGGACCGACGACGCCGGTCAGCCCGGGTTCGATGCGCAGCTCGGTGGGTTCGACGAAGCTTTTGAAACCGGTCAGGCGCAAACGCTTTATCTGCACGGAGGGCTCCCGCGCAGGCTATCGAATCGGAGCTGTTGCAACCTTGATGTCACATTTCCCCCTGCGACCCGTCATGCCGTGTGGCCGGGGGAGTCGCAAGGGGCAGATATCCTCTCCGCCGGGACGCGGCGGAAGGATCCGTTATCAGCGCGCGCCCATCGTGCGCAGCCGGTCGCGGAGCAGCGGCCAGGTGGCTACACCCTCGGCGACCTGCCCGTTGATCACGAAAGTCGGGGTGCCCTGCACCTGATATTTCTCGATCGCCGCGTTGGTGCCTTCTTCGAGCTTCGAGATATTCTCGATCTTGCCGAGGCAGGCGTTCACCTGTTCGGCGGTCACGCCGCGCGACTGGAAGAAGGTGTCGAGTTTCCACGCCTTGGCGAGCGCGGGGAAACGCTGTGCGGGCGCCAGCGCCATCGCTTCCTCGCCGCCCTTCGGGTTTGCCTGCGCCGCGGCGAAGAGTTCGGCCTGCGAGGCGAAGGTATTCTCGATCAGCGGGTAGAAGCGGTCGACAGGCGCGCAGCGGATGATCGCGGCGGCCGACGCGTCGAGCGGATCGCGGACGAAGTTGCGAAGTTCGAGGCTGACGCGGCCGGTATCGATGAAGTCGCGCTTGATCTCTTCGTGGCTTTCCTTCGAGAATTCGGCGCAGTGCGAACAGGTGATCGACGCGAATTCGACGATCTTGATCGGCGCGTCGGGGTTGCCCATCACATAGCCGCCGTCGGGCGAGACGGCGACCGTCTGCGACCAGCTCTTGTTCGCGGGCGCCGCGACCTTGGCGATGACATCCTGTTCCTTGGCGGGGTCGGTCTTGCTGTCGCCGCAGCCGGCAAGCGCGAGTGCGCCGAGCGAGGACAGGATGGCGATACGCAGCGTGCGGGTCATGGGTTTTCTCTCCGGACGAAAAGGGTTTGGCGGGCTTTTAGGAGCCCTTGAGCGCGGCGTCGAGCGGCGTTTTCAGCGCTGGCCACGTCGTCGTGCCGGCCTCGCGGCCATTGATGAAGAAGGTCGGCGTGCCTCTCACCCGGTCACCGTTAAAGGCGATATTGGTCATGCCCTCGAGTTCGGCCTGCGCAACGCCGTCGTTCATGCAGCGATCGAGCTGTGCCGCCGTATAGCCGCGCGCGCGCATCAGCGCGTCGAGCCCGGTAAAGGCGGCGATCTTTTTCGCCCGCGCGCCGAGATCGCCCTGATACCAGCTCTTCATTTCGGCCTCGCTGGCCTTCTGCACCTTGGCGAGCCAGACCTTTTGCGCCGCGAAAATCGCCTGATGGTTGCCCGCAAATGCCTTGCCGCCGCCGCAGCGGGCGAGCAGCGCCGCGGTCATGTCGACCGGGTCGCGGACGAGGTTGCGATATTCGAAGACCACCAGCCCCTTGTCGACATACAGCGTCTTCAGCGGCACCGAGCCCAGCCGCGCGAAGTCGGCGCAATGGCTGCACGTATAGCTGAAATATTCGATCAGCCGGACTTTCGCCTTCGGGTTGCCGATGCTGAACGAGCCGATGTCGGTGGTCGCGACACTGGCCGACCAGCGCGGCGCCGCGGGCTTGGCCGGTGCGGCGGCGCCGATCAGCGTCAGCGCGCCTGCGGCGAGGGCGCCGATCGCGGCGCGGCGTCCGAAAAGGATGGAGCGGTAAGCGGGCATCGTCGCGGGTCTTTCTAACTGATGCGGGGAAGCTTCGGTGCCGTCGCCAGCCCGGCCGCCATGCGTTCGAGCACGGTCCTGAGCTCCGGGTCGCCGATGTCGCGAAGACTGTCCCCCAGTTCGGCGGGTACGGGTTTCAGCATTGCCGGAGGCTGAACGGGCGGCGCCGGTGTCACCTGCCCGTGCGTCATGCGGACAGTGGCAATCGCGGCATAGCCGAAGAAGCGGTTGACCGCGCCGATGATGTCGGGCGCGACATGCTGGAGCATCGGGGCGTGCGCGCCGCTGATCGTGAGGTGCAGCGTGCCGCCCGCCTTCTGGCCGGCCGGAAAGCGGATCATCGCGGGCTGGGTGACGTCGGCGAGCCGGTCGCCGACGATCTCGCGCCAGCGGCTGACCACCGACGACTGGATGAAACCGAACTTGCGAAAGGCGGTGCGGCCGATTTCGGGAACGAGGTCGGCGATCGACCGCGCTTCGCCGCCGCGCGGGCGTTCATAGGCGCGCGCGCTGGCCTTGGGCTTTTTGCCGCCCGCTTTCGCCTTCGCCTTTTTGGCGGGCGGCCCGTCTCCCGTGTCTTTCGTCATCGCATGCGCCATGCCATAGGCGGGGGGTGAGCGTCCAGACATCCGACCATATCGACGACCCGATTGGCGCGACGGCCGGCGATTTCGCGGGACGCATCCTGAACTGGTACGACCGCGCGGCACGCGACCTTCCCTGGCGGATCGGCCCCGGCGACCGCACCGTCCCCGATCCGTACCGCGTCTGGCTTGCCGAAATCATGCTCCAGCAGACGACCGTTGCAGCGGTTACCGGCTATTTCCTGAAATTCACCGCGCGCTGGCCGACGGTCGCCGATCTTGCTGCGGCCGATGACGCCGACGTCATGGCGGCGTGGGCGGGACTCGGCTATTATGCCCGCGCGCGCAACCTGCTCGCTTGCGCGCGGACGGTGGTCGCAGCGCATGGCGGGCATTTTCCCGACAGCGAGGCGGGGCTGCGTGCCTTGCCGGGTATCGGCGATTATACCGCGGCGTCGGTCGCGGCGATCGCTTTCGGCCGTCCGGCGGTCGTGATCGACGCCAATATCGAACGCGTGCTCGCACGCCACCGGCTGATCACAACCCCGCTGCCGCTGGCGAAGCGCGAGATTCGTGCCGCGCTGGCGCCGCTGGTGCCCGAAGATCGTCCGGGCGATTTCGCACAGGCGCTGATGGACCTTGGTGCGACCGTCTGCACCCCGCGTGCGCCCGCTTGTGCGATCTGCCCGGTGATGGGCGATTGCCGGGCGCGCGGACGCGCCGATATCGAGCGGATACCGGTCAAGCCGCCCAAAAAGGCCAAGCCGCACCGGCATGGGGTCGCGTGGTGGATCGAGCAGGACGGCCGGCTCTGGCTGGTCCGCCGGCCGGGCAAGGGCATGCTCGGCGGGATGCGTGCGCTCCCGGGCGGCGAATGGACCGATAGGCGCACGGGCGAGTCGGGAATCGCCAGCGTCGATCATGGTTTCACCCATTTCGACCTGACGCTGACCCTCATCCGCCGCGAAGCGCCTCCCGAAGGACCTCCGGAAGCCCGGGATGCCGCAGCGGAAGGCGAATGGTGGCCGATCTCGGACCTTGACGCGGCGGGTTTGCCGACGCTCTATCGCAAGCTGGTCGGCAAGATGCGGGAGAGAGATGCATGAACATGATGGTTTCGCGGCGCGCGCTGCTCGGCGGATTTGCCGCCGCCGGGGCGACGGCGCTGCTGCCGCGCAATGCCTTCGCGTGGAAGGCGGGCGGCGAGCAGCTTTACCCCGGAACCTACAGCTTCATCAAAGGCTTCGTCGACCGCCGCGAACTCGTCGGCACGCTCGCAGCGATCGGCAAGGGGCAGGAGGCGCCGGTGTTTTTCGGCGCCGGGGTGCAATCGAACGATGCGCCGACCCCGGTCGGCCCCGACACGCTCTGGCGGCTCTATTCGATGACCAAGCCGGTCACCGGCATCGCCGCGATGCTGCTGATCGAGGATGGCAAGATGACGCTCGACCAGCCGATTGCCGATTTCCTGCCTTTGTTCGCTAAGATGAATGTGCAGAACACGCCCGATGGCTCGATCACCGATGTGCGCCCGGCGAAGGGCCCGATCACGGTGCGCCAGTTGCTCACCCACACCGCGGGGCTCGGCTATAACATCATCCAGAAGGGGCCGATCAAAAAGGCCTATGACGATGCCGGCATCGTCGGCGGGCAGGCCAGCCGCCTGCCGATCCCGGGCTTTGCCGACGTGAAGCCTGCGCCGAGCCTCGCCGCGATGGCCGACCGGCTCGCGGCGCTGCCGCTGGTCTATGAGCCCGGCACCAAATGGAGCTATTCGATCGGCCTCGACCTGATGGGCCGCGTCATCGAGGTCGTATCGGGGCAGGCCTTCGACGCCTTCCTCAAGGCGCGGCTGTTCGATCCGCTCGGCATGGCCAGCACGGGCTTCATGGTCGGCGCGCAGGACGTTTCGCGTTTCACGAGCAATTATGCCCCGTTCGGCGGCGCGCTGATCCCGTTCGATCCGGCGGCGAATTCGATCTATCTCGATCCGCCGCCCTATCCGTTCGGCGGCGGCGGACTGGTGTCGAGCGCACGCGATTACGACCGGTTCCTCGCGATGCTGCTGGGGGAAGGCGAGACGGGCGGGGTGCGGGTGATGCAACCCGAAACGGCGCGGCTCGCGATGTCGAACCTCATCTCCGACAGCGTCGACCGCAAGGGCAGCTTCATCGACGGCGAAGGTTTCGGTGCGGGCGGCCGCGTGTCGCTGCCGACCTCGCCGGGCGGCGAAGGGATTTTCGGCTGGGCCGGCGCGGCGGGGACGATCGGCTTCGTTCACCGCGGGCTCGGTTATCGGGCGGCCGGTTATACGCAGATCATGCCGCCCGACGCCGTTTCTTTCCAGGGCAAGTTCGGCGAGACCTTCTTCAAGGACGTCGCGGGCCGATGACTTTGCCGCTGGGTTTCACCGGCGCGCGGCTCGACCGCGCCGACCAGTTGCGCACCGATGCCGATGCCTTTGCGGCGGCGGCGTCCGATCCGCGGGCGCGCTGCCTCGCGCTCGACGGGATCGATTTCGTGCCCGGCGATGGCGGCGGGCTCCGTTGGGAGCCGCTCGACCGCACGGATGATCGCGCGCTGTTGCTGCTCGGTCTCGACGATGACCGGGTGCCGCATTTCGTGCGTGAGCCTGCGCCGAGTCAGCGAATCGATGCGCGTTCGCGCACCGTCATGCGCCTCCTGCCGCTGCTCTCGGGCGAGGATGCGGCGCTTTATGGTGGCGCCCGCAGCCTTGTCGACTGGCACGCGCGGCATCGCTTCTGCGCTGTGTGCGGCAGCCCGACCGACTTGTTCCGTGGCGGCTGGGGCCGCAAGTGCGATGCCTGCAGCGCCGAACATTTTCCGCGCGTCGATCCGGTGGTGATCATGCTCGCCGAATGCGACGGGCGCGTGCTCGTCGGGCGGCAGGGCGGCTTTCCGGCGGGCTTCTTCTCGGCACTCGCGGGTTTTGTCGAGCCCGGCGAATCGCTTGAGGAAGCCGTCGCGCGCGAATTATTCGAGGAAGCCGGGATACGCGTTTCCGAGGTGACCTATGTCGCGAGCCAGCCGTGGCCCTTTCCGTCGTCGCTGATGATCGGCTGTCGCGCGGTCGCGCGCGACCCGGCGCTGACGCTCGACACGACCGAGATCGAAGCGGCGATGTGGGTCGATCGCGCCGAAGTCCGCGCTGCGCTGGCGGGAGACATGGGCGCGCCGTTCACGGCGCCGCCATCGCTGGCGATCGCCCGGCACCTGCTGGAAGATTGGGTGGGCTAGTTAGAGCCGCTTGCCGGTAATCCGGCTGATTTCCTTGGCTACCATAGCTTCGACCAGCGACGGCAGGTTGGTGTCGAGCCAGTCTTTGAGCATCGGGCGCAGCGCGTCGAGCACAACGTCTTCCATCGTACGCGCGGCCGGTACGGGAGCAACGTGAGCATTGGTCGCGGCGGTATCGGGCGTCACGGCAGCGCTCAGTGCCTCGAGCGACTGGCGCGCAGCATCGGCACTCGCCGCGGATACCAGCTCCTCAGTGGATGGCGCGGGATCGCCGCCGCCGACGTCTTCGTCCTGAAGGTCGAGGATATCCTCGACGCGGACCGCCTGCGCATCGCGGGCGGCGCCCGGCGCCTCGTCGCGCGCGATAACGCGCCGGATCGACGACAAGATATCTTCCATCGATGGCTCTCGCGACATGTCGCCCATCAGATCCCCCTTCGGCCCGCCCGGCAAGGGCGATTAACCATGATCATACCGGCGAGGGGCGGCGCTTGCCAAGCCCTATTGTCCGGGCAGCGGTTCGCCGGCGGGAACATCGGCATTGGCAGCGGGGATATTGCGCGTGTCGGTCGATTGCTGTTGCGGCTTCGGATCGTCGTCCCAGTCGAAGATCTTGCCGCGCACGCGCTCGTAGTTGACCGCCGGATCGTAAAGCGCGCCGCCCTCGATCCCGAGGTCGCGCGCCTCGGCCTTGCCCATCGCCGCGAGCACCGAGAAAGCAGCGACATAGCTGTTGCGCCGCGCCGACACGAGCTGGACCTGGGTGTTCAGATATTCCTGTTCGGCGTTCAAAATGTCGAGGATCGAGCGCGTCCCGACGCTGTTTTCGGCGCGCACACCCTCGAGCGACAGCGCATTGGCGCCGACCGCCTGCTGCGTCGCCGCGATGATTCGCTCGTTCGCCTGCCACGCGGCATAGGCGCCGCGCGTCTGCGCGATCACGCCGCGTTCGGTCTCGACATAATTTTCGATCGCCTGGCTGGTCCGCGACTGCGCCTGACGGACCTGCGCCGCGGGGCGGCCGCCCTGGAAAATCGGCACGGTCAGCGACAGGCCGGCCTGCGCGCTCGTCGTCGTCTGGGCGAAACGCGCGCCGGTCTGGTCGGTGCCGCGCAGCGAACCGAGATAGTCGCTGTAGCCGCCGCCGACCGTGCCCGACAGCTTGGGCATCCGTGAAGCACGAGCAACGCCGATGTCGGCGCGATTCGCATTGACGATCTGGTTCGCCGCTTCGATGTCAGGATTGCTGCTGAGCGCGATCGCCACCGCATCCTCGGCGCTCGCCGGCAGGTTCGGCAGCGTCGGCGGGCTCTCGAGATCGACCGGCGCGTCGCCGACGAGCCGGATGTAGGATTCGCGGCTGGCGATCAGGTTCGCCTCGGCGGTGCGCAAATCGCCCTCGGCGAGCGCCAGCCGCGCTTCCGACTGGGCGACGTCGGTGCGGGTGAGGTCGCCGATCTCGAAGCGGTCGCTCGTCGCCTGCAAATTGGTCCGCAGAACCGAGACATTCTTCTGGTTGAGCTGGACGATCGCCTGATCGCGGATCACGTCCATATAGGCGCCGACAACCTGCGAGAAAATGCTCGCCTCGGTCGCGCGGAGGTCGGCCTGGCCCGCTTCGACGCGGAATTTTGCTGCCTTCACGGCGTTGCGCACCGCGCCGCCCTGATAGATGGGGACCGAAAACTGCCCCGTCGCGCTCAGCACCCGGCCGGGCGAGGTGAAGCTGTTGCCCGGGACGACGATATTTTCCTGATAATCGACCTGGCCGCCGAGGCTCGGCAGGCCATAGCTTTTCTGGATCGGGACATTTTCGTCGTTCGCACGCTGTCCGGCGCGCGCCGCGGTCAGCGTCGGGTTGTTCTCATAGGCTTTGGCGAGCGCCCCCTGCAGCGTTTCGGCCTGCGCCTGCGATGCCAGCATCAGCGCGCCGAACGCCAGCCCGCCGAACAGCCGCGCGCGGCGGATTGGCGGTCTGATCTGGATATCGTGCATTATGGTCGTCGCCTGAAGCAAGAGGGAGGGGCGTTTAGAAGCGAAATCCCGCCGGGGCGGCAAAGCCGGGCAGCGGCGCGACATCCATATCGGCGAAGCTGCGCAGGGCGATCGTCCCGCCGGTCTTGACGCCCTGGACGAGCCGGGTCACCGCACCCTCGCGGCGCGCCGCGACCAGTCGCCCGCCCTCGGCAAGCTGCGCGGCGAGTGCCTCGGGCAGCGTCTCGATCGCGCCTTCGACGATGATGCGGTCGAACGGCGCGGCGTCGGGCGCACCGGCATTCAGCGGGCCTTGCGTCCAGCGGATATTGTCGTCGGTGGCGGTGGCCTGCGCGGTTGCCATCAACTCGGCTGCTTCCTCGACGGCATGGACCTCGGCATCCATCAACGCGAGCAGCGCGGCGGTATAACCGGTGGCGCTGCCGACCAGCAGCACGCGCGATCCCGGCCGGATCGCCGCGGCGGCGAGCAGGCGGCCGGTGACGAGCGGCGGATTGATTACCCGGCCCTGACCCAGCGCGATCGCGCGGTCCATATAGGCGACGCCCGCGAGCGCCGCGGGCACATAGGCCTCGCGCGGCGCCTCGGCCATCGCGCCGATGACGGCAGGATCGATGACGTCGTTGGGACGCAGTTGGCTGTCGATCATCGCCGCGCGCATGTCGGCCGCGCTTATCTCGCTATATTGGGTCGCCATCAGCCTGTTTTCCGATTCCTAAGGGTCTTATCCTTACGGGGAAGCTCTAACCGAAGCGGTGCTGTATTGCAATAGTAATACAGGTGCATCCCCATGCTGACGCCGCATAGCTGGCAATGGGGGTGCCGCCAAGCCCGCATCGCCCTTCCGCGAATGCGTCGGTTCGATAGGAAGCGCGGAACTGCCGCCGATTTGCCCAACAATCGGATTGCAGTCGCGAAGTGAAACGGCTAGGGGCGCTGTCTCCACGCATTTCTGCGCTTTGAGGCCCGATGGCGGAGTGGTGACGCAGCGGACTGCAAATCCACCGACACCCGGCGCAAATCTCTCCTATTTCGCACTATTCACGGTCCGTTCGTTCCACGGAGTTCCGCTGGGTTGCGCGTGCAATTGCGAAACGCGCGCGGCAAATTATGTTGCGGGGATGCCGTCGCAAATCACCCTGCCGATCGTCGGCGTCCAATTCCCGAACGCGCGCGGCGTGAGCCGCCGCTTCGCCGTCGACCTACAGAGGCCGGGCGATCCGGTCGAACTGCGCCGCGAGCCGAAGAACCCGGCCGACCCGAACGCTATAGCGGTCCACACGGCCGAGGGCGTGCAGATGGGCTATGTCCCGGCCGAGCGCGCGCCGTTCATTGGCATGATGATGACGCGCGGCGAAGTGACGGCGATCTTTCAGGGGGCCGACGACTTCGGCGCCTTCATTCGGATCGGCTTCGACGAGGCGCCGGTGCTGCCCGAGCCCGCCGCTGGCGAACGCGATGAGCCGGGCCAGCGCGGCGCGCGCGCGGCGCCAGAGCCGGGGAAGCGCGGCGCTGGCGACGAGTGGTGGCCAGACGAGGAAGGGCCTGAGTTTGGCGCGTGAGGACTTCGCCTATATCGCCGACCAGCTATCAGGGCCCCAGCAGCGCCGCCTCCTCGCGCTCGCCCGGGCGGGCAAGGCGCTGGCATGGGCCGCGGGCGACGACGAGATTGCCGCTATGTTCCTGATCGTCCGCTATACCGAGCCGTTCGGCGGCGCATTCGCGGACCTGACCGGGAAAGGGATGGCGGTGGCGCAGCGGGTTGCGCAGCAACGCTGATTCTGCCATATGCGGGCTATGGCAATGAATGCTCGCCTCCAACAACGACCGCGACCCGTCAGCGAAAGCTGGCGAGGGTAAGCGCGTCCGCTACCTCCGCCTTTCAGGGGGTAGCTCAGTTGGTAGAGCGCTCGGTTTGGATCCGAGAGGCCGCAGGTTCAAATCCTGTTCCCCTGACCAGCTAATCAGCGCACCCTGTGTCGGTGTAGCTCAATGGTAGAGCAGCGGCTTCCAATCCCGAAGACGTGGGTTCGATTCCTACCACCGATGCCATTCTCGCTTCGTCTAGCGGTAGGACGCCGCATTTTGGCTGCGGAAACGGTGGTTCGAGCCCACCAGCGAGATCCAGAGAAAAGGCGGGACAGACCGAAGTCCACCCCGCCCCTTCGCCCCAGCGCAAAAATGTAAGCGTCGGTTACCTTTTAATCCGGCAGCCGATCAGCCCATGCCCTAACGCCCGATAGTTTTGACCAACAATCTCCCCACGCGGATCGCAGGCTGAGGATGTATGCCAGCGTAGCCAAATCCCGGCGACGCTGAATCTCTGCGCTCCCGTCCGATGGCTCTAGGAGCGGCGCGACAGGCTCGCCCGAGCACGTGAGCAATTCACTTGGCGGCTTGGTCGCCTTGACCGCCACCCTGTCGCCGCAGCTCGCCAATCCCGGCAGCGAGAGGGTCATCAGAAGCGGCAGCAGCATCGCGCGCGCGTTGATTGGTCGCATCGACCTGTCCTTTCATATCGTGGGCGACGTCCAGCGCTTCGGCATCGGCCGCGGCGTCGGCGTCTTCGAGCAGTTCGGCGGCGGCTTCCCACTTTGCCCGTTCGTGTTCCCGCCCCCGATCCCATGCCCAGCAATAGGCCAGGTACAGCGCGAGGGCTGCGATGCCGATGGTGAGCGCCCATGCGGTGAAGGTGGCCATGCGGGCGCCGAGACGAGGTGCGAGGGCATAGGCGATGATGCTGATCATCCAGCCTCTCCCGACGCTTCCCCGGACAGCGCGCCGGTCGACGCCTTCGGCCCAGCGGGCGGCGCGGCAGGAACTGCCCCAGTCTGTTCGATCACCTTTGCCGACGCGACGCCCTTATCCTTCCATGCCACCGCGCCAGCGATCGCGCCGACAATGACCGCGAGGCCGGCGGGGAATGCCGCGCAATAGGCGACGATATCGAACTCGCGCCCCTCAGCCATCGACCATGCCACGAAAGCGTTGGCGCCGATGACATAGGCGATTCCGCCGAATGCTCCGACGAGGCGGTTAAGCTCGAACTCGCCGCCGATGCCTTTGAGGGCGTTGAGGATCATCATCGCATCGCCTCCGCCAGTTTCCGGTGATAGGAGCCCTTCTCGTAGCCGCCCCCGTTATATCCGCGCGCGAAAGCCCGGCAGTCGTCGGGATTCGTCGACAGTCGCTGGAAAGCACCGCGCAGGCCGTTCACTTCGATGAAGCGGGCGAGCGCCTCATAATGGTTGCGCTCGGACCGGGTGAGCCACCAGACGAACTCGACGGCGTTGCCCTGATAGACGACCTGGTCACGACGCGCCGGATCCGCGCTGGCATGGGCGCCCATGATCTGGAACTTGCCCCAGCTCGCGCTTTCGAACGCCGCGATCGGCGAGCGCATGGCAGCGTCCGCGACCTTCTCCCAGCTATCGTTGATGCCGTCGCGGTCAGCGTCG
Source organism: Sphingopyxis macrogoltabida (assembly GCF_001314325.1). Lineage (NCBI taxonomy): Bacteria > Pseudomonadati > Pseudomonadota > Alphaproteobacteria > Sphingomonadales > Sphingopyxidaceae > Sphingopyxis > Sphingopyxis macrogoltabida. The sequence goes on along the minus strand of NZ_CP009429.1, from coordinate 4,238,560 downwards.
ATGGTGTAGCCACCGGGCGTCGGATTCGACAGGAGCGGGATGAGGATGCGCAGCCGTTTCCAGAAATAGTGTCGCTCATAGAGGCATTTCAGCCGCCCGGCATCGTCCCAGCCTCCGCCGGCGCTTTCCACCTTGGCGACCGCCGCGACCTGTCGGGGCGTCCCACCGAGGCGTGCGGCGATCTGCGCGATGTCTTGCGGCGTGACCGCCGGCGCATCGAGGTTGACGAAGGTGTTGAGGATCGCCGAGCGCGTTGCCGGTCCGGCGAGACCGTCGGTGACAAGGCTAGCGCCGTGGGCGTTGAGCCATAGCTGTAGGTCGCGAAGGTTCACGGCTTATCCCTTCCTTCCAAGCGGCTAGCGCTTTCGATGATCTGCACTTCCTGCTGAATGTTGCCCTTGGCCTGCTGAAGGCGGCGCATGCGGGTCAGGAAGGCGTTGGCGTTCTTCTCCGCCACCTTGCGGGCGTCGGCGTCGGTGGCGGTCAAGACGGCCTCGAGATGGTTCAGCGCCTGCTCGAAGTGGTAGAAATGCTCTTCCAGCGCGCGGAGGGCCTTGTTCTCCTGCCGTACTTCCTCGATTTCCTTGCGGACCTGTGCGGCTTCGTCGGTGGCGGTCTTGATCAGCTTCAGGGTCAGGTCGTCGCGGTGCTGCTCGACTTCCGCAGCCTTCGCCTCCCGGCGCTCGCGGCGCGCGTCCCGATGCACATAGACCTGCCATGCCCATGTCAGGGCGAAGGTAGCCACAGCCCATGGAGCGGCGCCGATCAGTTGCTCAGCGTTCATTGTGGGGAACCATCTCGGTGTTGCCGGCGCCGTCGGGCACGCCGATCAGTCCTCAGGCTCGCCGGGATTGGCTACGATCGCCGGCACGTCAACGGGCTCCGGATGCGGCCAGATATTGCGCACGCCGTCATAGGCCTCTTCGGGCCAGCCCGATCCGACGATATCGCTCTGGCTCCAGTCGCACCCGGTCGCCGCCGGCGGCACCTTCGCAATCAGCTTGCAGTCGATGAACGTGCAATCCTGCCACCGCCCATTGTCTATGACGATGGTCAGCCCCTCGAACGTCTGGCCGTCATGCAGCGGGCGGGTGTCTTCGATATCGTCACTCATGTCAGAGGTCCTTGTCCTTGGCCTGCGCTTCGTCGATGAACAGGATGACGCGATCGAACGCGAGCGCGGGGGCGGTCACCGTCAGGTCGATGATGCGCGCGTCGGTGCCGTTGGCGGTCGCCGCCAGCGTGAAGGGATTGGACGATCCACCCGTACCGGAGCCTGTCGCCTGTCCATTGACCTGGTTGAACAGAAAGACCCGCGTCGTCGACCGGTTGGTCGCGCGCAGATAAAGGATATCGAATTTCGCGGCGATCGCCTGCCCGGCGCCGGTAACGAAGCCGACCAGCCGCCCCGAAAGGATCCCGACGCTGTCCGACATATAGTCGTCGGAGCTGACGCCGCTCTGCACCGCAATCACCTTCGCCTGCCCGCTGGTAAAGGCGCCGCAATCGACTATCCGGCGATGCGTTTTGCCGTTCGCCATGAAATGCTTGTCGCCAAAACTGGTCGAGACCAGCTCGCGGCCGCGATCGGCAAGCTGATAATGGGTCAGCGCCGGGACGACGACGCCCTGATACGTCTTTGTGTTGAGATGCGGGGTCGCGGTGAGTGAGGTGACGGCACTGTCATTCCCCGTCGTCGTGATGCTCTGCTCGGGAATGACGAACCGCCACGGCGCCTTGACGAAGGTGCATTTCGCCGCATCGAAATCGCCGACGAAACTATTCTGCAAGCCCTCGTTATAGATGTCGAAGTCGTTGTTCTCGTATACGCCGCGATAGAAATTCAGATTGGACTTCGCGCCGTTGATCACCGCCCCGGCGACGGCGAGACCGCCCGGCAGGCCCGATGGCATCGCATAGCGGTTGCCCGAAGGCGCGGTGCCCGGCGTCGGGCCGGAACAGCCCTCGATGTCGATGTCGAAATGATTGGTCCCGCCCGCCTTGTTCCACAGCGCGACCCAGCAGCGCGAGATGCGGCCCGAATAGCGGTTGCGATTGCAGTTCGCGACCGCGCCGACGTATGGGGAATTGGGATGCCAGTCGAGCGCGATGCCGATTTGGCACTCCATGATATGGAAGGCGTCGAACCAGTTATAATAGAAATTGAGCGGCGCGAAGGTTATGGCGCCGACCCCGCAGCCCTTGATCCACAGCGCGCGGCTGCGGCCCATGGTAACGCTGGTTGTCGGCGGATTGACCGGAGCAGTCGGGCTCTCGGTGAACACGATCCCCGCACCGCTGTCGCGGATCGTCAACTGGTCGATAATGCCGTTCGATGCAGCCCAGACGATTGCGGCCGATGCGCGGCAGGCAGCTTCGTTTGTGATATCTACGGGCGTGATGATGTTGCGCGTCAGCACCGTGTTAGCGCCACGGCCGACCAGGCTGACGACCGGAGTAAGGCTATAATAGCTGGCGCTCGCGACATTGACGATCGCCTGCGAAAGATAGCCGACACCCTCGGGGAGCATGACAGGCAGGCCGCCGCGCAACTTCGCCACCGCGATCGCCGTCATGATCGGCCCGTAATTGTCGGTCCCCATGACGCCGTTCCAGTCGAACCGCGCCCCCCAGTCGCGCGCATCGACGAAATCGCCCAGTTTGGCACTGGAAGGGCGCCCAATGGCCGCCGCTTCAGGAGGAACATACCAAACGAGTGCCGCGCCCTTGCCCGGATCGGCCGCAGCGCCCAAATCTCCGCGCAGCCCGGCGTCAGCGCCGGTGCCCGACGACATAACCGGATTACCGTCCGGCCCAAACGATAGGAACGCGTTCGCCCGGTCGTCAGCGCGCGGCACCATGAAACCGGATTCGCCAAATGGAACTTTGAAGCCCCGATCAATCTCTCGCTGCTGCTTGAGATCGCGCGCCGCAGCCCGGTCCAGCGCTTTGGTCAACGCGGCCGGATTGAACGAGGGGCCTGCGTTGTCGAAGTCCGAAGGCTGCGTCAGCGCCGGATCGCCGACGACATATATCTCGGAATAATCGCTGAGCAGCGGCGCTACGCTGAAGGTGAGGGTGCCGCCCTCATCGCTATCCAGCGTGACGCTGTAGAGCGCGGCCGAGATCGGCGCGCCGCTCTGGTCGACCGCGATAACCTCGCCCGCTGCCGTGGCTTTGAAGTCAAAGCCAAAGCTCGTCGTCACCCCATTCGGATAGTAGGGACCGGTAACAGAATTTTCGCTTGATACGGGCATCGGTTCATCCTCGACCCCGAGGTAAACCGCGCCCTATCGGCACTCAAAAAGGCTGGGCGTCTATATCGCCCGAAGGGCTTCCATGCTTGGCCCGAACGCCAAGGCCAGAAGCAGGAAGACGGCTAGGCCAGCCACCCATCCCGCAGCATTCTTTTTCGTCGTGGTGGCGGCGAAATAGCCCGCGGATAAGGCCGCCGCGATCGTGACGATGGCCAAAAGCACGAGAGCGATTCCCGCCCCCAAGGAGCCGATGCGCTCAATCAAGCGTCGGGTTTCACGCACTCGAATGAGAATGCATACTCACCATCGCCGGCCGCAGGCTTGGCGACCTTGCCGAATTTCCGGCAATGCTCGTCGGCTTTCGGAAATGCCTCGTTCCGATTCCAGACATTGTTCACCGTGACGCCGACCTCGTTGCCAGTCACGTTCGCGCCTGTCGACGCGCAGCCACCAAGGCCGGTCAGCATGAGGCTCGCGACAATTACATAGCGCATAGTATTTCCCCGTCTTGAGGGAGCAGTGCCTATCTCGGCATCGTTAAAATTTCAACAGAGCGAGGAAGAGCGTCCGAAATCAGGACGCGCTCAATCTTCGATTTTACCCTTGGTCAGGCCCTCAAACCATTCGCCGAAGGTTTGAGGATCCTGCTCGCCATAGCCGACATCAACGAGAAACTGCGTCGACTGCGCGATCTGGCCCGGAACCATGCCGGTGATGTAGCCGGTTGCCTCCATGATCGTGCGCGTTGCGTTCGTCGTCTCTTCGCCGGTCGCGATATCCTTCACTGCCCCGGCCGCGTTGATCACGGTCTGCACTGAGCGCTGAATAGGCGAGAGCTGATAGTCGAACCCCCGGTTCCCCGCGAGCTTGTCGTAGAGCGGCCGGGCCGCGTCGCGCACGACAGGAATTGCGCCCACCATCTGGAACAGCATGTTCTTGAACGACCAAGCCCCCCAATCCTCGTCTTCCTCCGGACCGCGGCCGGCGAGCAATTCCGAAAGCAGCGGCGGCAGGACCATCAACCACCACGCCCGGGCCATGAGCTGCGGAATGTCTCGGGCGCCAGCGCGGCGCACGTCACGCGCCAGCGTGCGTTGCCGCTGATAGACGGTCGACACATAGGAATAGAAGAGCGTCATCAGCTTGAGCGCCTGTCCCCATTGCCCCTGTCCAGTCGCGACGGCGGCGAGGTCTTTCGCCGAGGCGGAGCCCTGCGTCGAACGGATAGCCTTGTCGGCATAATAGACCGCCTGATCGTCGGTCATTCCCTCATGCAGGGCGCGGTTATACGCGCCGATCCATGTCGGGATCGTCACCATTCGATCCATGTAGCCGATGCCATGGAAGGCAAAGCGCTTGGCGGCGGTGAGCGGGTTATTCTGCCCCGCCATCTTGGCGATCGTCGATCGAATGTCGCGGTCCAGCGTGTCCATGCGGTGCCGCATCTCGCCAGACTTGGCCATCACCATATCGAAGGTCTCGACAGGACGCGCCGCGAACTGAGCGGCGCCCTGCGCGCCCCATTTCGCGCCTATAAATTCGAGGCTGTTCGAGTAGCCGGCCGCCTGCATGATGACAGTCGAAAAGCGAAAGCCCATGCCGACAACCGTCGTGTTCGAGCGCAGGCTGGACATGAAGGCGCCAATGCCCTCGTTGCCAGCGCGCTCCTGCGCATACTGGTTCGCGACATATTTCAGCCAGGGCGTGAAGGCGCGGCGATATTCCCGGCCGAGCGTCTCGTCGATGCCGCGCTTGACGCGCGGATCGCTCAAGAACTTGTGCGCCTGCATCACGGCCTCGCGGTGTGTGATGTCGTGGATCACCTCGCCAAGGTGCCGGTTGATCACGCCGAGGCTTAGCAGGATGGGACGCTCGACGCGCTCGACGCGATCTTTAGTGGATGACGCCCGCGTCGTCGCGCGCGTGTATTTCGCCGAGAACATATCGGTCGCCTTGTCGGCGTGCCGCTCGGCATTGTAATCCTTCTTGCTGTCGTAGATCGCCGGGTAGTAGCCACCGCGCAGGACGCCGTATGGCGTTTCGACCGGGATAGCCTCCACCTTGTCGGGCGCCACGCCGTTGACGCGGCGCTCCATCGCCGCGGTCGCCGGCCATAGCGTTTCGACCAGATCCCACACGTCCTGCACGAATTGCCAGTCGGACTCGCTCAGTTCACGCGTGAGCACGTCCATCACACCGGTCTCCGACCAACCGTAGCCGTCGACGAGACGCTGCCGGTTGCCCTCGTTGCCGACGTTGAGCGCCATAGCGATCAGGTGCGACCGATCGCCCTTCCATGCGTTTCCGGTTTCCCGGTTGCGAAGCTGCGGGGTCGAGATCGGTTCGGACCAGCGGCGCAAGTCCTCTTTCGACAATTTCCCGATGATGTCGCCGAGCCGCGCCTGATAATCGGCGAGCATGTCGTTCTCGCGGTCCTGCGCGTCCGCGATCGGCTTGAAGACAATACGGTTGAAGACCCCGTTGGAATTGCCCTGATCGAGCCAGTCGACGAGGGTCTCGGCCTTGAGGAGCGCGACATCAGCGCTGGCGACGCCTGCCTTCACATTGTCCCACCACGACGGCTCGAACAGGTCGCTGGGGGGCTTCTGGGGCAGGCCGCCCATGCCATCGAGCGCTTCATTCACCACGTCGTCAAAGGCGCGCTGCTCGGCATTGTCGAGAAGCGTCTGTTTCAACCGGCCGAGGTGAATGATCTGCTTCACCGCAGCGTCGAGCCCGAGGAACTCGTCAACTGACAGCCGAGACCAATGCGTCGAGCCGAGCGTGGCAGCGAAAGACGGCGGCACGGCGACGTCAACGCCGTCGGCTTCCTGTGCGCGTGCCCATTCCTCGAATTGCGCCTGGCGCTGAATATTCGCCTGCGAACGCGGTCGGAGGTCCACCTGCTCGAGAAGGCCCTGCGCACGTTCAAGATAGTCCTGATCGATTGAGGGCGACGTCCGGCGCTTCGCCACCTTCCCGAGGCGCGACAGCGCGGTCTCGATATCGTCCTGCGCCGCCTTCGCTTCAGAGACCAGCGCATTGTTGATCATCTGCTGCTGCTTGGCGCGGAATGCAGCATTACGGTCCCCGGCGATGGCGGCATCCATAGCGGCGCGGCCGGCCTTCGCCGCGGCACGCTGGTAACGCTGGATCGCGGACAGGCTTGCCACATCGTTGACGATGCCCGAACGGACGCGGTTGCGGGCCCATTCGCGGGCGACGCGGTACGGGGTCGCCGTCCGGCCTGTCGAGCGGCCGAGCACCCGCAGTTCCGCAGCCATCACCTCGCCTTGGGCGTCGTTGTGGATGACCGCGAGCGCTTCGTCTTCAATCGAGCCATCGGTGAACGGGTCGCCGTAGCGCTCGTTCATAATCCGCTCGACTTCCTGCTCAATCAGTGCGGTCCGCACCGAGCGGCTGTCGCCATTCTCGCGCATCTCTTTCCGGCTGACTTCGACCGCGAGCAGGGCATCGATCATGTCCTCAGCGGTTCCGAACCCTGCCATCTCAGCAATATCGGCCGGATTGGCGCCGCCCGACTTCACCAGCGGGGGGACGTTCGGGGGCAGGCGCGAAATCACGTCATCGCCCATGCGATCGCGCAGCCAGTCCGAATCCATCGGTGTTGCTCGCAGCGACTTGACCGCCTTGAAAACCGCCCGGTTGTCGACATCGGCCGCCACTTCTTCACGCACGACGGCGGCACGGGCCTTATGCTCCGCAGTCACGCGCGCGCGGATCGGCGCCATCACCTTCGCGAGCATCGCGTCATTCGCGGTGCGCCGGGCCGTGTCGGCGAGGTCTTGCAGCGCCGCAAATTCCTCCTTGGTCATGCCCGCTGTTTCCGCGTCGTCGAAGAGCAGCTCAATCGCTTGCTGCCGAGAGGCGGTAGCGAGCTCGTCGTCTGTCGCGAGCAGGCGATCCATCACGCCGCGAACTTCGTCCGTGAGCGGGGTGTTGAGGCGGCGGACGGACCGATAGATGTTCGTCATCCATGTCTTGAAGGTCTCGAAGACGCGCGCCAACCCCTCGACCGGCGCCTTGCCCTCCATCAGGTAGCGCTCAACGCCCCGAGCCCACATCTCATGCGCTTCTACCGGGATCGTGTCGCCCACGACGGGATGGCCATTGTCGGCAAACCACTGGGCCACGATGTCCCAGTCCGCGCGAATGCTGTCGCCTGCATCGGGATCGTAGGAATCGAACCGAAGCTCTTCGACCCAGAGGTGTCCGATTTCGTGGATCACCGTCGAAAGGTCGCGGGACTGGAAAAGCTCGATTACGGCGTTGAAGCCATCGAAGCCAGATTCGGGGAAGATGATGCGACCGCGCGGCTGGCGCTTGCTTTCGTCCATCTCGTCCTGATCGTACGAACGCCCGCCGTCTTGTTCGGCAACATAGGCATCGACCGCAGCGGTGATCTCCTTTCGCGTGGCCTGACCCGGATCGATACCCCGCTCGCGCAGGAGCCGCTCAAGCTCCGCAGCCCCGTCGGCGATCGTGTTATCGGGGGACTTGGCATAGCGTTTTGCGCCGCCCAGCTCTTCGCCGATGGCATCGAGGAGCACGCGATTGTCGATCTTGTTCTCGGTCGTTACGAGGTCGGGGAAATACCCCGCATCGATCGCCGCGCGCAGCACCATCTCATGCGACGTGTCGCGGGGGCCGCTGGACGCAAGCATCTTTCCCTGTCGCTTGTCCGTCGCCTGCAACAGCTTGCGCGTGCCCGGTTTTCCCCGGTGCCAAGTGTCTGCGCCCATAGACGCCAGATCGCCGCCCGGATCGTCGATTCCCCCGCGCTTGGCGATAAATTCAAGGAGCGACGGGCCCGCGCTTTCACCCTTTATGCCCCGCTTCATTGCGTCGATGACGCGATCAAGGCCGGTTGCCTTTTGAGCCAGCGCCACTTTTTCGGGGAGTATCTGCGCGACGGTCACCCCGGCAAACTCGTCACCTGAAACATGGCGACCGCGGCGCTCCTGTCGCGTCGCGTATCGCTGCGTCAGCAATTCGGCTTGCGTTCGAGCGATGGACGGGGTGTAGCCCGCGTTCATCAGCGTATCGGCGATGGACTGGAACAGCGTTTCGCGCCCAGTCCGGACCTCTTCCGCCACGTCTTCCAACTCGGCGACGACATCGGCCAACGCTTCCTCGAAGCTCTGCGTCTCCTTTGCCGAGATGCCCCCCGGCGAGAGGCGCATGCTGTCGCGCGTCGCGGCCCAGCCGCCCGTGCCGGCGAGCGACGACATCGCATCCGATAATGGAATGACGACATCGCCCCCCAGCGCCGACGCCTCGCTGACCTGATCGGACCACTGATCGAACGACCCGTCGTAGCCGTCGCTCTGCATGTAAGCGACGACATCCTCGGCCGGGATGTAGATGCGATCGTTCGGGCTATCCTCGGCCATCGCTTCCATCAGCGAGCGGAATGCTTCGGGATCGCGTCCGCGCACCTTTGACGCGGCAGCGGCCTCAGCAGCGGCATCGATCAGCGCCGATTCTTCCGCCGCCTGACGGCTGCGGTTGACGCGCGCCATGAGGCGTCCCCCGGCGCCAGCCGACTTTTCGATTGCGGTCACCGCACCGACGGTTCCGCCGACGCCAGCAACGGTCGCGAGCAGGGTCGAAATTGCCCGCTCCGGTCGCTCGCGCATGAAGTCGCCGAGCGACTTTTCAGGGTTGAGCGTCGTCCATTCGGACAAGTCCTGCAGAAAGGTCGCCGCCTGTTCGCCGGGAATTTCCGTCACGAGCTGCCCGAGCAGCTTTTTCCCGAGTGGCGATTTCGCGGCAATGTCGCCCAACAGGCGCGAGGCCGGCAGCTTTTCGGTCAGATACTCGATTCCGCCCTGTGTGATCGCGTAATCGAGGGCGCGATCGGGAGCGAGCCCTTTGTCTCGGGCGTCACGGTACGCGTTGCCTGCGACCGGGAGCGTCATCAGGGAGGTGGCGGCCGTGGGGCTGCGCGTGGCGAAACCGACCGCGAGCGAGGCCGCTGTGCTGGGGATGGACTCCACCCCTGACAGAAGGTCGCGTGCGATCCAGTTCGAGACCTCGGGCCGCGCCGCCGCGGCACTCGCGCGATAAGCTGCCGCCTCGCGCTGGTTCCACTGCCGATAGTCTTCGAGGATATCGAGGACTGGCGACATGATCGCCTGGTCGACGTCGCCAAGGCCGAGACGATTGATGTCGCTGTTCGGGTTGGCCCAGTTCGCGCGAGTGCGCGCAACCTCATCCTCTATCACCCCCGCCGTCAAATCGCCCAGCCCTGCGATGGTATTGAGCGCGCCCGCCTTCGCCGATGAACCGATATTCTTGATGCCCTGCCAGACTTCGCCGAGGACGCTGAGGTTGTCGCTGTCGTCAACCGCGATCGCGGCGTTTCGGGGCTCGCCTGCCCAAACCGAGAGCCCAGCGAAGCGGAGACTGGTTGATACGAAATTCTGGATTTCCTGCTGCCGCTGAAACCCCTTCGGATCGCTGTCGACGATGGGCGATGGCACGCCCAAGCTGCGCGATAGGCGGTTCGACTGCCCGATGACATCCGGCGGACCGGACAGGAGAAGCCCGGCCGAGAGGTTCTGCCCTGCATCCTCTTCCGCCAGACGGCGCGCCTCGTCGTCAAGCACGCTGCGGCGCTTGGCTCGCGGTCGCGGCCCTAGAAAATCGTCATTGTCGATGATCATCGTGTCGCCTGTCCCCGACGCGCATAGGCGTCCATGATCTGCCGGTTCGTCGGCCATTTGCCGGTAAGCTGCCGCTGCCGCTCGCCGTAGGACCGGATGAACTCGGCTGGCACATCGAACACCTCATCATCGGCGCGCATTTCGCCATGAACCTCGCCAACCGCCCAATTGAATGCCGCGCGACGCTCGGAGTCCGTCGGGAGCCGCTTCGGATCGACGTTCTTGCGCAGATAGACCAGCATGGCGTTCGCGACGCGGTTGCGGCGAAGGGCGTTGTTCCCAGCGCCGTTCAGTCTCATGTCGGGCGTGGAGAAGAAGGAGATGGCGCTGTTCACCACCCCGAGCAGCGACTTTTCTTCGGCTGGGTTGGCGCTAATCCGCGATTGCGATTTCTGCAGTTCATCGAACTCGGCCGGGGTGACCTTGTTGCGGTACTCGCGTAAATCGACGTTCAGGAACGCTTCGGGCTGCTCGATCGCCATCTTGCCCAAGATGATTGCCGTGTCGCCGTTCGCCTTCGGCGCCTCGCCGGCGAGCACGGCCCGGCGGTTTGCGTCCGCCGAATTTCGGAGCTGAACGCGGCGATCGGGCGAGAGGCGGTCGAAATTTGGGATCTGCGAGACATCGGTGAAATTATCGCCGAGCGCATCAACAGTCCCGAGCGCCGCATCCCACTCTTCATCGTCGCGGCGCTTGTCGAGCATCTCGTCACGGCGCACATGCTCATCGACTCGCTGGCGAGCACGTTCCAGTTCTTCGGGCGACCATCCTTCACGCTTTGCGCGATCTTCGAGCGAGGTATAGGCCGCCGACAAGTCCCATTTCCGCGGGGTCGACCCGCCGTCGGCCGCTGCGCCCGTCTTACGCTGAAACTTCGCCACATAGTCGCGCGTCTCGGCCGGGAGATATGCGATCCAATTTTCTGGCTCTCCAGCTTTCCGAGCGCGCGCCATCGCGCCATTTACGCCCGTTCCCTTCCGCGCGCTGCCGGGCCCGGCATTATACGCCGCAGCGGCTTTCACGGGATCGCCTCCGAATTTACGCAGCATCTCCTTATAATAGGCCTGACCCAGCGCGCGGTTATAGTCCTCGTCTTCGCGAAAGCGCTTCGGATCCCACGCCAGCCCTGCATAGCGTGCAGCTTCGGGGCCGGTACCGGGCATCACCTGCATAACCCCGATCGCGCCCGCGCTGGACGTCAGGGGCTTTCCGGCCTTGTCGAATTGCTTGCCGCCGCTCTCGTTGCTCTCGATCGCTTTGAGCTGCGAATAGAGGCTCGACGCAACGCCCGGCGTCGGCGCATCGTCGGGTCCGGAAGTGGGAACCGAACCGAGCGCGACAAGCGCTCGCTCTTCTGCGACGCGATACTGAATCGCCGGTGTCAATTTCGACTGGATCGCCTGCGCATCGTTGAAGGACAGATCGTCGCGGTATTTTTCGAAGATCGTCAAGGCACCGTCGATGTCATCGGCGCTCAGGCGACCATTGATGACCGCAGTGTGCACGCCCGAGACGAAGCGCTCTTCGGCGTCCTCGACACGCTCCTCGCTCCACCCTTGACGGTCGGCGATGCTCTGAATTTCAAGGAGGCCGCCAGCGATGTTGTCGGCATATCGATCAGGCTCCGCAAAGAGTTGAACCGCGTCCTGCTGAAACCCAGCAAGCCGCGCCTCGGACTGCTTCTGCCATTCGACATTGAGCTGGCCGGTCGCATACCGAGCGACATCGACGAGATTGTCACCGATACTCTTGTCCAAGACGTTGGTGAGCATGACGCGCTGGCGCTCATTCTGGACGCGGGTCATCGCTTCGTCCCGCATTTCGGTGAAGCGCTTTTCCACGTCTTCGCGCGCACTCCCCGCGTCGAAACCCTGCTTGTTGAAATAGGCGTCGTCACCAGTCCACAACATCTCGCGCATTTGGCTCGATGTCTCGACGGCGAGTTTCTTCACCGCCGCCTCATCATGTGTGGCCTGTATCTCGTCCCATTGGCCAGCAAGGCGGCCAAGGTTCTCGCCGCCCTGTTGAAGCGCCTGCCCTACAAAGTTGCGCGACTCCGCGTAGCGGAAGCGCGCTTCCGGCATTGGCTGAACTTGGACGGAGCGGCCGGGGGTGACGGGGACGGTGACCATAGGTTATCCCTTTGCCCCCGATCGGAACTTGGAATATTGCTGCGCACCGCCGAGTAGGGTCGTGGCCGCCCCGAACCCTGCGGCAACGAGCGCCTGCTTGCCTTCAGCTTTCGCCGCCCGCTTCTCCGATTCGATGTTCCATGCGTCGACCTGAAGGCCTTTGATGCGACGCCGCACGTTCTCGCTGATCGCGGCCGAGTCTTCGGCGCCGACCATTCGTGTGTCTGCGATCACCCGCGCTGCGCTGCCGGTGGTGATGTCGACGTTGTTTGCTGCCATGCGCGCCTCTTGCGACCCTACGCGCGCCGCAACCTCGCGGCCGAGCTGCCGCTGCTGCTCCTGACCCTGCACGATCGCGTCAGCGGCATTTTCGCGCACCAGCACCTTGTTCTGCTCGGCAACCTGCGCCTGATATCGCGACATGCGGCTCTGGTAGATGCCGGCCTGAATTTGCCCGGCGGCGGAAACGGCTGCGGCGCCAGCAGCGAGAAGAGCCGGATTACACACTGTCAGAGGCTCCCTTTCGGAAATGAACGAAGGCGATGCCGCCGACCATGATTGGCTCGCCGTGAAACTCAAAACCGATGCGGCGGAGGAAGCGGCGGGCGCGGGCGTTGTCGACAGACACGCGGTTTTCCAGAACCGGGAAGGTGCGATGCATCTCCCCAAGGATCGCAGGCGCCTTTCGGAGCATTATGCGGGCGTGATCGTATATCCGCTCGGTCCCGAGCATCCATGGGGAGCCCTTGCCAGCGAGCATGTTGATCGACGCCACGCCGAGCATCGCGTGAGGCTCGTCATCGACCATCGCGGTCAGGGCCCACAACGAAGAGTTGAGGGCGCGGCCGAGCGCTTCGGCAGGGAGCCAGCCGTCTGCAGCACTTTCCACAACGTCGGCGGCGCGCATATTCTGAGCAAGGAACGGGATATGGCTGCGATCGGACGGTACGAGCCTCATCAGCTATTTGGCTTCGACGCCATAATATAGGCCAGTGACCGTCATCGGGTAGGGCGAGGTCTGCTTGACGATAATCGTCGATTCCCGGTCGACGACCTGCGTCGGACGTGCGGGCTCGGGATAGCCTGTGAACATGACAGGTGCGCCGATTTCACCCTCCTGCCGCGTCCTGACCAGTTCCAGTTCGGTTTCCCGTCTTCCGGCCTTCACATCGAAACTCTCGACCAGTTCGACATAGATTTCGCCGGTAATCTTCTTCCTCGGCTCCGGCGGGATCGGCAGCGTTTCGATGATCGCATCATAGGCGAGCCCGACGATGACATAGGTCGCCGCGTCTTCCAGATGGATCTCGCCGCCGGCGACAACGGTGGTCAGGCTGTAGCCATCGGCCAGCACCATGACGGTCTCGCCTTCGAGATGAGCGAGGCCGAAAATCCGGGTCTGCGGTTCGTCGAACACGTAGATGCGGGAGCAGTCCAGAAACGAAGCTGTCCGATAGTCGGTCCATTTGAGGCGATCGAGATACTCGACATAGCGAACCGTCTCGCCGTTAATTTCGCGCTCCACCGTCAGGTAGACCCGGCTCTCTTCCCCTTCGGGAACACAGCAAATGTCGAGCACCTTCCCGCCGACATCCATCTCGGTCCAGCCCCAGACCTGCTGCTCCGCTTCCCATGTGAAAGCGAGAAGCACCCCGTCATTGCGCACGCACCAGATGATCGAGGCGGGCTCGGCCTGATACGCCATGCGGACGATGCGGTAATTTTCGAAGAGGTGGGGCGCGAAGATCGAAACATCGCTCGAACGATATCCGTCGATCTCGAAGGAATAGCCGATGGTGCGGAGGCCGGTTTCGACGCGGGGCTGGTAGAAGGCGACTTCCCCGACCATAAGCGGTTTCGGCCGCGCGATCCCCCGTCCGACGTGGCGCTTCGCCCCGGGCGACGGCGTTGGTACCAGCACATCGTCATTCGGGCCGACGAGCGAGAAGATGTTATCGCTCGTGCCGACCATCAGCCGGTCCATGGGGATGAAGGCCTCTATGACGTTGCTTTCGCCGGTCGAGATGGACATGGAGATGCTGTCGTTTTCCCGCTGGGGCCGAGCGAAGTCCATGTTCTCGAAGTCGGCCGTGCGCGAGGCGAAGACAGCATTCGGGTTCGACGTCGTGCGGCCAAACCACAACCGCTGCTCCCAAAAGCCGAGCCGGGCCGGGTATTTCCCTGTCCCGTTGAAGGGAGAATAGGCCTCGATCGGAGCGTCCGCATAGTCGGGCTGAAAGCCATCATCAGTGAATGACAGGCCCTCTGTCTCCCCAATGAAGCCGTAGCTGCCGCTTTCGTGCGCCTTGTAGACGCGATAGTAATCCGCGGTCCCGGCCGGGGCGACCCACGAGATGGTAGTGTAATTCCGGGGCAGCTCAGTGTCGTTGGTCGCTGCGTCCGGCGTCGAGCCGCGGCTTTCCTGCCCGTCCGAATTTACAGCCGACACGATATAGGAATAGCTCTGCGGGAAGTAGGAATCGCCCGAGTTTGCGGAGTCGGTGTTCGCCACCGTCGCGACCGCCGAGACCGCCGTCGGCGGCGCGATGCCAGGCGAGAAGCTCACCTCGCTATAGGACCAGTCGGCATGATCAGCTCGGACCAGCTTCGAGACCGGATAATATTCGTGAGCCAGATAGATGGTGTCGAACGACTGAGCGAAATCAAGGTCGACGAGTTCGGCGCCGTTGTAGGGCGTCGACATCTTGTAGAGGGGATAAACCGCCATTGCCGAAACTCGATCCTATTGGAGGTTATTCTGCCAGCGCCAGCCGCCGCCACCTCCGCCACCGCCCGGCGGGACGGTGGGAGCGGGCGTGGGCGCCGGGGTCGGGGCCGGTACCGGTGGCGCGGGCGGGGGAGGCGCGGGCGGCGCAACACGCACATCGCCGTCATCGGACACGAAGGCGCCGAAGCCAGTCGTGTTGATGCCGATGCTGAAATTGTCGTCGTTGATGACGGTCGCCGTGACCACACGTCCGTCCAGCTCCGGCATGCCCTCGATTCCCGATATGAAGACCTCTTGCCCGGTCGTCAGGCCGTGGAATGGTGCGGTGACAACGCCGGGATTGGCATTGGTGATCGCCGTAATGCCAAAGCCTTCCGACAGGACGGCGCCCCCCAGCGCGAGAGGGCGCATCGTGGCCTGCCCCATAAGCAGCGCGTAGCTTTGCCCCGGCGAATAGGTGAACGGCAAAAGGCGGGTTTCGTCATCATCAGCCGGGAGCTTATAGACGAAACGCGTTCCCGGCCGCTTGCGCACGCCGCCATATTTGAGGAGCGTGACGTTCTTCAGGCGCCGGGCGCCGGCCGACCACGCTTCCACATCGCGGCGCGACTGGACGACGGGCGAGAAGATACCGCGCGTGAAATTGCGCTTGCTGACTATGGCCACACGACACTCCCATATCCATAGGCGCCGCGGGCAATGACCGCCTCGGGCACAAATTCCTTACGGCGGCGCGGAAAGCGGTTGAGGTCGTCCGCGATGGCTTGGTTCAAGGCGGCGCGGGCCGTCTGTTGCTTGACCAGCCACTCTTGTGTGTCGGCCTTTTCGCCAAGGATCGGGCGGTAGATGCGGGCCGCGAGGGTGCGGATCACAGCCTGCGCGAACAGCGGATGCCACTTGTTCGGCTCGACCGCATCGAGCGAATATTCAAGGATTGCGGCCTCGAGGTTGGTATAGAGCTTGTTGTCGGCCAGCGCGTAATCGATCTGCTCATACCCAGCGGCAGGGCCTGGCCAATATAGCATCGGCGTGACGACGATTCCGGGGACCGAGGACGCGTTCGCATCGCGAACGAGCACGATCGGTGAGACGATCTCGTCGGGCAGCGAATATGCATAGCCCCACTCGCCAGAGCGATCATTCGGTACGACGGCGAGCGGCGAGCGGCGCTTGCAGAACGACCAGTCATGCATCCCGATCAGATCCGCGACCACGCCGTTGAGATGACGATTGCACTCGCGAGCCTCGGCTGCGCTGTCATCGATGCCAACGATCGGGTGAGCAGGAAGGTCGGAAATTGCCTCGTTGCAAATCTGGACGATGTTTCGGGCCATCAGTTCATCCGGTAGATTGAGACGGGGATCGAATATGTCGCTCCGATGCCGAGAGCCGGGACGAAATAGCCAATGCTCACATTGCCAGCCGACGAAGGGTATGCGTTGATCACTTCGCAGCCGGCGCTCGGTGCACCATTGGGCACTGCGATGAGCTTGTCGGACAAGGCAACACCGGCGAGCGCCTTTGTGACGCGCTTCATGCCGAGGGAAAGCGAAACCAGCAGGGTTTCGGTGATCGTGACATTGCCGATGAACGTTGCGGCGGCCGGGCCAGTCGCACCGAGGATGCCTGCGTCGCCCTTGTCGCCCTTCTGGCCGGAATCGCCGCGAGGCCCGGGCGTAAGCTGGATCGTATCAATTCGACCGTTCACCGCGGCCAGCGCTTGCTCCACCGCGCTGGGCATGCCCATCTGCGACGACGGTACTTTGCCGGAATTATCGAGCGTCGCTACCCCGCGCGCCGCCCCCTTCTCCGTCATCGGGATCGAGCCGCTGTTGACCATGACAGTCACGCGCTTCTGGGAGCGGTTGGAGCCGCGAGGATGGTTCGCCGACCGGGCCATTGCGCTGAATTACGCCGCGCGGCATCGGCACTCAAAAAGAAGGGGCCGGGATTGCTCCCAGCCCCTTCCCGCCCCAGAGAGTTTGATCAGCCGCGGATCGCAGCCAGGCGAGCCGCGATGGCTTCCTTCACCGCGACGCGTGCGGGGCCGCGCCGGGCAATTTCAGCTTGCTCGATGGCGCCAATGTGAGCATCGACCGAGCCAGACACGATGGCCGCGACGATTTCGTCAGTGCCCTGCTTGAGGAAGTCCGTCACATTCAGTCGAGCCGGATCGCCGGTCGCAATGTCGGCGGTCGTCACGGCTTCGTTGACAGTAGCGCCGCCGATTGGGCGGAACAGATAGCGCCGCTCGATACGACGCTTGATCAGTTCGCCATCGCCGTTCTCCACCTCGACTTCGACGATGCGCGACTTCTCGTCGCTCACCTCGTCCTCGGGAACATCCTGCACGATCTGGCCCGGCGCGTAGAGGACGCTATCGCGAAAGACGGGGCGGGGGCCTCGGACAATCGCATCGACAGTTTTTACCTTCGTCATCGTTCAGCTCCTATCAAACGTAGCCGGTTTCCTGCGCCGGGAACACGGTATCGTCCGTGTCGCGCAGAATGCCGCCAAAAACGGTGCCGGCAGTGTGCGTGCCGACGGTGACGAACTGGAAGCCGAGATAACGCTTCGTCGTGCGGGGGACCGCCGTACGGAGCAATGTCTTGCCCTTCTTCAGGTTCGCTTCCGCGATCACGCCGGACGACGCCAGCACTGTCGGGCTCGACAGGTCGGCATTGTCGCTCTCGACGAAATTCACGTTGAGGCTTGTGCCATCCGCGAAGTCCGTCGTGACCTGGCACGCCACCTGCAATTCCCGGTTGGTGTTGATGTTGAACGGCGCGGAGCCCGCGTCGTATTTGTCGGTGGAATACTGCGTTCCCGTCGTAACCGCTTGGTTCTTCGAGAAAATCAGTTCGCGATCGTACATGGCCATTTCGATATCCCCTTTCCGGATCAGATGGCGGCTTCGTCGACCGACAGCGCGTCGGTGCGGAGAATCGGAACCTCGCCGAAGTGCAGCATCTTCTTGCCGGCACTTTCATCCCATGAGAGGTACGGATTCTTGTCGTTGAGAAGCTGCTGGCGCAGCATCGAGCGCATCTGGCGATCCATGATGAAAGCCGCCTGATGGCCTTCGGCGCTCAGGCCGTCGACACGCTCGACCGCATCCGCCATCAGCATTTGCAGACGCTTGCCGCCGCTGACCGCCAGCTCCGAACGGTCGATCGAGCCAATGCGGACCACCTTGCGGGGATCCTTGACCGACAGGCCGCAGTGGAGGTTGAACTGGTCGACGAGGGCAAGGAACTGCTTGCCGTCGGCATCGTCCCAATAGACGCCGGTGTCGACGCCATCGTCCTGCTTCTCCGTGCCCTTGGTCACGTCGAGATGGCTGATGCCCGCCTTCGTGCCCTTGGGATAGATGCCCATCACGCCCTGCGGGCCAGTGACGACCAGCCAGATCGAACCGTTGTCCGTGCCCGAGCCGCCAGCATCGATGAGCTGATCGCCCACAGAGCTGTTAACATCATTGAAGCGCGGAGAGAGGCCAGTGAACTCCTGCGGCGATGCTGCGGCGTTGCCGAAAAACATCGTCGTGCAGAATGCCTGCGTCAGCGCTTCGAAGAATGCCGACGCTTCGGTCAGGCGATATTCGCCGACATCGCCGTGAGCCTTCGCCAGTTCGCGATCGACAGCCGACTTGCCTTCCAGCAGCGCGGCGCCTTCGTCGATCTGAGCGACGCGGCTCTTCGACGCATCCGTGCCCTGATTGTAGCCGCGGTAGGTGACCGTCGGCAGGCCGGTGCGGACAGTCGTGCGCTCGCCGGTCGGCAGGTTGCCTTCCTTCCAGCGCAGCCATGCAAAGACCTCGTTGGTTTGTGCGAGCCATTCGCCGATGGACGCGATCTTGCCGTCAGGATCGATACGCGCCGTCAGGTCGGCGATGGTGTGCAGTTTTTGACCGAGAACAGCCATTTTCTATTACCCCTTTCTTCTAACCGTAAAATTTCTGGGCTTCCGAGCGTTCGGCCTTTTCGGCCTCGGCAGCGGGAGTACTGGCCTCCGAAAGCGCGCGCCCGGCGCCGGCGATGACGCGGGTCAGCAGCGGGTGATTCCCGAGACCGCTTTCGTTGAGGAATGTGGAGAACTCGGAGCGAGCCGCAGCATCCGGGATGAACCGGGCGATGGCCTTTGCGGCATACGCCTGGCTCTCTCTGAGCTTGGCTCCGCCGACTTCCGGATCGGCCTGCAAGTCGCGCGCGAGGTCGGCGCTGAGGGTGGCCGCAGCAGTGTCCATCGCCTTGGCAGCGCGCTCTTCGATTTTCGGTGCGATCTTGCTGGCGAACAGGCCGACGATGCTTTCGGCGCCCTTCTGGCTCAGATTGAGGGTCTTGAGATCATCCTGCACGAGTTCGAACATTTCGGCGTCGAACTCGACGCCTTCGGGCATCGTGAAGGCCGCGACGTCATAAGCCTCGGGCGCGCCGATGATCGAATCCGCAGCCTCATCACCGGATTTGTCGTCGCCGTTCGCCTTGTCGGCATCACCCTTGTCGCCGTCGGTTACGTCCGTCTTGTCCGCCGTGTCTTCGGCGGCGGTATCTTCGGCCGCCGCGGCGTCGCCAAGCGCCGTAGTCGCCGGAGGATCAGCGGCAGGGGCGGTCGTATCATCGGTGTGCTCGTCCGGAGAGCGCATCAGGCGGCCCATCTGGCGCTCGATCGGCGACAGCCGCGAGCCCGACAGCAAACGGATGCGGGTGGATCGGTGGTTATTCAGGATGTTCTTGATCGTCATGTCTTGCTCCTTTCGGGGGTGTGAGTTGCTTCCCGGCCTCGATCGCCAATGCGATGACGTCGTGAGGCTCCGCAGGCGTTGCGGAAAACCAACCGAGAACTTCCAACCCCAAGGAGCGCTTGCCTTCGTGGAAAAGGCGCTGTTGCTCTTCGCGAGTGAAACGGGTGATACCGCTCGCCCTATAAAACTCAAAAATGAAGCGCCGGAACGCGTCTTGCTTGAGGAGCCATTCGCAGTCGGCGCGCCATTGAGCGTTACTCATCAGAAGCTCTCCGAAGCGTTGGACATCTCAGCGATATTGAGCGCGGCGGCCGTGGCATCCTTGGCGGGCTGGGCCATCTGAGCCATCTGCGCCATTTGCTGTTCCTGCGCGCGCTGAGCGCGAATCTGCTCAACCGATGCATCGTCGCGGATTGCCTTCGCCGGCATGTTCGCGCGCTCGGCATAGTCATCGACGATCGCATCCGGGTTGATCTTGTCGAGCACCTGCGGACCAAAGATTGAGCCGAGAGAACCGACGAAACCGACGACACGCTCGGTAATCTGCAAGCCCTGCATCTTCTGCGCCATCGCAAGGACCGAAACGAACTCGACCTTAAGCTCGCGGCCCTGCAACTCTTCCGGCGCGGGCGGTATCAGGTCGCCGCGGCGGGCGATGCCGATCATGCGAGCGACGGCGATCGGCAACATGTCATCGTTCACAGTTTCGACGGCGGGACCGATCTGGGTCAGCCGCTCTTCGTCGCGACGGAACAGTTCCTCCACGTTGCGGGGCTGCACGCCTGGCATGTTCGTGATGGCGAAGAAAAGGTCCGCTAAGGCGAGGCGGTCGATAGTGTCGTGGAGCCGGAGGATCTTTTTCTCGGCCCATTGCAGCGCCATCGGATTGACTTCGTATATCGGCTTCGCTGCCTGAACATCGCTCATGTCCGCGACATGCGTGTGGGCGCCGGGTCGCATATCGAGATTGTGCGCGCCGCCGACTGTCGGAGGCTTGGCCAGAAGATCGAACATATTCTGCTCGCGCAGGTTGATCAGGGCCAGCTCGCGCATGTCCGCGAGGCAATCGTGCCCCAGACCGCGGCCATAGTGCGTGGGACTGCTGTCGCCCGCATCCCATCGCGGCGCCCAGAACGGCTGCTCGCTATAGCGCTTCGCTTCCAGCATCGCGGTCTGGCGCTGATCGTTGTGATCCCAGATGACCGAGTCCCACGCATCGTTCGCGCCGGGCTCAATCAATTGTTTGCACTGGACGATGGCGGAATAGTCGGAGTTGTCCCACTTCCGTTTCACCGTGTCGGAGACGGTGGACCAGTCATATGTCCCGCCCGGCCGCCCGACGAAGCGCTGTACCACCTGACTTACGGTCATCGGGCAATTGCGCACCAGCGTGTCGACGTTGAACGCATCGTTGAGGCCGAGCCAGTAGCTGCCGATCCCGAGACTGAGGCAGGGCGCTACCTCGATCGGGTGCTCGGTCATGATCCCGGCCGCCGGGCCGAAGCGTGCCATCGACCCATAATTCTGGCGCGCGACATAGTAGAAATTCGAGGCGTCGAAGAGCGCGTAGATGACCGACTGAAACTCATCGAGCCATTCGCGTGCGACCTGATATTCGTTCAGTTCGGTATCGACGAACTTGAACTCGATCCACGGCCGGTTCGGCGACGAAAGGCCAGAGTACATGCCATTTCGTACGGTGCGGAAGGCAAGGATGGGGTGGCTGTCGAGAAGATGCCGAAGCTTTGGCCGCTCTTTTCCCTGAGCATCCGTCATAAGCCCGGGCACCGATCCGTAGCCGGAATAATCGGCGATGCTGTACCAGTCGCTTTCGGCGTCACGGCGAGCTGCCTTGAGATCCTTGGAGACCTTCTCAGCGTGCTCGCGGCGCGATTTTTCGCCTGCGGGAGCATTCTTCGGCTTGGATTTGAGGCTCAGCGTTTCACGCATCGGGGGCATGCTCTTTCCCGCAACGAGCGCACTTCACCTTGCCCTCCTGCGGTTCGGGAGTTTGCTGGCGCTGGCCACACTCGCAATCGAAGCGAAGATAGGGCTTGCCGCGGATGTCGATACGGTCAGCCACCGAGGGTCGAGGTCGTCATCGGTGCGTTGAGCGACGGAGCGGCACGCGTCATCAGCGCCGCGTAACCCCGACGGCGACGCATCGGATCGTCGATCGCTGCGGATTTGTACTCGGGCTCTTTCATCGCCTGGCGCTGGGCCGGTGGCGGCGGAACCTTGGGAGCTTTCGGCATGCACATGCGAGCGGTCACCTTTCGCAGGCGACGCTATTTCAGCCGATATCGGCACTCAAAATCGGACGACACGCTCGCCGCTGTTCTCGATGAAGCAGTTCTCGATGCGCACTCCGACGGCACGAGACTGCTTCTCGCGCCATTCGTCAGGGGTGGTATCGGACAGCGGCCCCTCGGGGTGCAGCCAGAACGCAGACGGACCTTCGAGCCAGAGCGCGGTCGCATAGGCATCTGCCCGGCCCGTTACCGCCACGCCGTCGTGGCCGTCGATCATCGCGGACCGTTTCGTCTCCGCGGCGATCGGTCGAACATATGGGGTCGCGCCGCACATCAGGCGAGATCCTTATAGGGATCATATGATCGTCGAGCATGGCTCTCCGGCCGATATTCGCGCTGCTCCACGGCCGGACATTTGCGACAGAGCCGAATCTGCTCCACTCCCGCCTTATCCTTGTCCCGCCAGTCGCCGAAGGAATGGAGGCCTATCTGACAATGCTCGTTCATCGGTGAAGATCCGCATAGGGGTCGTGTCGCGTCCGGCTCAGCGCCTTGGTCAAGGCCTTCACGACCTCGGTTTTGATCGTGTCGATATTCGCCATCACCACCGCATCGCCTTCATCAGGCGATCGGCCGAGTTCGGACTTCATCTCATCCTTGGAACGCACCTTAACCTTGGTTCGCTTCTCACCCTTGATCGGGGTCCAGCGGTAGGCGCAGAGATCGGCCTTGAGCGTTGGTCGGGGCGGCAGAGCGATAGGGACAGGACTGGCCGGGTCAAGCGCCTCGCGCATGCGCCACACCTGCTCGGATCGGAGATTGAAGAACTCGAATTGGCCGTCAGCCGATCGCTCGCTCGAGCCGCGCGACCAGTCGACGCCGACAACCTGAATTTGATCCTCGTGCAGCGCATTGTAGGTCGCGAGGCCCCCGCCGAGCAGGTCCACATGCACCGGGGCGCGGTCGCGGCGATGCTGGATGACCTTCGCGGCGCCGACGCGGCCGGCCGTCTCTTTCGGTATCTCATGGCCGGGAATAATGACCAGATCGTCGAACCATGCACCGTAGCGGGGCGAGATGACGAAATTATCGCGGCCACCCCACGCGGGGTCGACGCCCATACTGTCCATTTCGCCTTTGCCGTTCGGGCGGGGCTCCCAGCGATCCATCGCAGCCTGCACCCAATCAGTCGGGATGACCTGCCACTCATCATCCTCGACGCCGGCCGAGAAGTTCCCGTCGAGCATCTGCGAGCGGAGCGGCTCGGGCAGCATCTGCAGGGTTTGGATATAGCCCGAGCGGACGTAGAAATAATTGTCCTTGGTCCGCGAGGGGATGAATGTGCGCGATATGGGCGTGATGATCTTTTCGATGGGGAACTCGCGCGGATCGTAATCATAGAGCGGTTCGCCGCGGAACAGGACGAACGGCCGGCCGTCGGGACATTCATAATCCTCGTTGCCATTGACCGTCGTGAACCAGCGCAGTTCGCCAGGCGCGGCGGGGTTCGGGTGCTGGTCATTGAGCCACGGTCCGAAGAACTTGATCACCCAGCGCCCCGCCGTCGTGGTCGGCGGGTTCATAGTCATCAGGACGCGACAGCGTTGGGCGGGCGCCTTGGAACGCGTCCAGCCCATCGTGAAGCGGACCTGCGATTCGCGCTGCTCCGTCACCTCGTCATAGAATTTTCCGTCGTGGGCGCGGCCCTGCGCCTTCTGGTGATCGCTGGCATCGGCGAGGCCGTAAAACTCGATCAATCGGGGGATATTGGCGACCGTCGTTTTCCAGACGGATTTCTGCGAATTGTACCCCGTATTGCCGCCAAGGATTTCGTTCAGGCGTTGGATGATGCCCTCGGTCTGCGATTTCTCGTGTCGGAAGATCGCGGAGCGTTGATGCTCGGTGAGCGAGAGACCGGCGATCAGGTCCGTCTTGCCGCCGCCCGCCGCACCGCCATACCCGGTGATGAATGCGAGGCTGTCGGCCGCCTCTGATTGGCGGCCGAGCTGCGCGCGCCAGATGTGGTGCGACAGATCGTGATCGAGCAGACGCCGAATCTCTTCGCGCTCTTCCGGCGTCGCAGCTTCCCACAGCGCTTCGAGATATGCTGGATCAGCCTGCGGCGTCATCGTCGCCATCGCCGGCCCTCCGCTTTTCAATGCCAGCGAAGATCGACGCGAGCCGCACGGCGACATCCGTGCTTTCCATCTCGATCCTTTCGCCGTCACTGGTCACGTCCAGTTTCGGCCCGTACTTGCGCGGCGCGATCATCTGCGCCCGCTTGATGCGGGTTTCGATCATCAGTTTGCGGTGGCCGAGCATGTCCTCGGTCCGCACCTCGTCATACTCGTTGCCATCCTTGTCGAGTTTGCGGGTGACGATCTGGCCCTGCATCGGCGTATCAGCGATCGACAGCGCTTCATCCATATGGACCTCGACGCCCATTTCTCGGGCGCGCGCGAGATTATCCCGCAACTTCACATCGTCCATGTGCCATCGCCAGAAGGTCGACGGTGACGGGAGTGTCGGATCCTCTTTCAGGACGACATCAAGAGCTTTGCCCGCAGCGACCCCGGCGAGAATAACCGGGATCGCCTTTTCGCGGTCCAGTGCCTTTGTCGCGCGCTTGGCCCGCGGCGCAGCCTTCTTCGGTTTAGGAGGGCTTGCCATCGCCCACCTTCGCAAGCGCAGACTGCACTTTCTCCCCAATATCGGCGAATTTGCGATTGCTCCATGTCTGGAACTCAGCGGCGAGCCGCCTTAGCCAATCCTCATACAATTCGCCCGGGCTGGGAGCGGGGACGGAAAATTCGGCCGCGGGCCGCTTCTCATCGGGGACTTCGCCGAACTTCGACGCATTCACCCGGCCTGCATAATCTTCGAAGATCGAATCGCCGCCTTCAATTACAGCCACAGCCGCCGCGAACTCGCCCTCGGCATAGGCGGGCGCATGCGGCACGCGCGCGAGCATGTCGGGATCGACGTCGACGACGACGGGGACCGGGCCTTTCAGCGGCGCAAAAGCCAACCCCGTCTTGCGATAGACGGCCGGGATATATTCCCAGCCCTGCGCAACAAGAACGTCGTGAGCCTCGCGGCGCATCATCTCGGCAATGTTCATCTCGCTCATATTTCAATCCTTTCACACGCAGCAACGCCGCACTCAAAATCGCGGGTAGTGATCGCACCCCAGATCGCGACGGACGCCGCAGCGGGGGCAGGGCGAGCGGTCAACGGTGATCGGCAACGCAGGAAAATCCCGGCGGCGCTTCGCCCTCTGCCTTTCGAGCTGCTCGGCGGCAGCGGCGCGCACGCGCGCCTTGTGCTCGCCCTTCCCGATGCCGCGCGGATGCGCCTGCATCGCGTCCCGCAGCCGGTGGGCCGTGTCGATCGTCAGGCGGCGATGTTTGATGCGGACGCAATGCCGTGTCGATGCATTGACGCGCGCCGCGGTGATCAACCGATTATAATTCGTCCCCGTCCGCCGCAGCCAAGCGTCGACATCATCGATCACCTGTCGGCTCTCGGCCTCGCTCAGCAGGTGTTGCTCGTGTCTCATTGGCCCGCACTCCGAACGAACGCCGGCTGCGGCCCGACGCAGCGCGCGACCAACACCGAACCCGCGCAGACGCAGATCAGCGTGAACAGGAACGTGGCGCGCGCCGACCGGCGCCAGCGATAGGCGCGATGCGCGCGCAAAGGCGACGGCGCGCTCATTAGTCCAACACTCCGGTTTCGATGAGGCGCAGGCGGATCGCCTCGCGCTCTGCCTCGGGGATATCTCGCTGCGATTGGTACGAAGGCGCGGCTTCGGCGGCCTGCCGTTCGGCGAGCATGGCGAGATGCTTTTTGTTGAGGGCGCCCCCAATCACATGGAACCAGCCGGAATGCTTTTCGGGCTTGTCTGCGATCCAGTCGTCCAGCGTGCCAAGATAGGCGTTCAAATCGAGTATCGCGTGGTAGCGCTGCTGCCACTTGTCGAAATCGCGCTTGTTGAGACGGATAACCTCGCCCTCGAAGGCGTACCGGGAATCGGGCTGATCGAGCTCGGCCTGACCATCTGCAAATAGGCCATCCCCCTGAGGATGAATTTTTAATTCATCCATATCTGGCTTCTGGCCTCTGATATGGCTTGAGCCACCCTTAAGCCCTGTCTCCTCGCTTCCACTGTTTTCATTAGTTTTTTTCGCCAATTCTTTCTTCTTTTTTGCGCCCTTCTTTCCGGATTTTGATAAGGTTTCTGACTGTTTTTCGGACTTTTCCAACTCGTCGAGCGCCCGAAAATTCATGATCCGGCCGTCGTCGTCGAGCGCGATTTTCTCCTGATCGATGAGCGACTGGCGCAGCTTCCGCCACTTGCCCATCGTGCAGTTCATCGCCCCAGCGAGGTAGCGTTCATTGTCGGGGATCGAGCCGCCGGTATCGTAGATCATGTCGAGCAGCGTCTGGTATGCGCCGCGTTCCTCGAGCGAGAGCGGCCGGAAACCCGTCAAGGCATCGCTATGGTAGCGCTTATGCCACGGCCGGACGCTCATCCGCGTGGCGCCCCGCGCATGGCCTGGTACTCGCGTAGGAAGCGCGCTGTGATGCTCATCCCATAGGCGCCGTTACGCCGCTTCCCGATGATGAACTCAATCTTGTCCTTGAGGGCGTCGCAGTCGGCTTGCCAGTCGATGATGGCGTTTAGGAAATCCTTCGACCCTCGCTGCGGCTGCTTTTGAAGATGGTAGGTATATTCCGAGTACAGCAGGATGATCTTGTCGGCGTCCTGTTCAAGGGAGCCGGACTCCCGCAGGTCTTTCGGTTGCGGCTTCGGCGGGTCGCGGTTCTCCACCGCGCGGCTGAGCTGCGACAATGCAAAGACGCCGACATCTTCGGACATCGCCAACTGCTTGAGGCCGCGGCTGATCTCGCTGATTTCTGCCTGCCGGTTTTCGTCCCGCGACTTCTTGCTACCCGACATGAGCTGAAGATAGTCCACGATCACCAAGCGCAGCGGCACGCCGCGCTTTTCGAATATGCGCTTCCAACGGCGCACACGCCGGCGCATCTCGACGACCGTCAATGTGCCGATCGGGACAATCTGGAACGGGACCTTGCGCAATTCATCGCGGATCGCACGAACCCGCTTCCGCTCGTCCTCGTCAAGCTCGCCGCTCTCGACACGCTGATAGAGCAACGGGTACGAATATGCGGCGGTATCGGTGATAAGGCGCCCGCCGACTTGCAGCGCAGACATCTCATGGCTGAAAAACAGCACGCCGCCGCCGTCTGAATCGTTGGGATCGAGCGCCTTGCGCGCGACGCCGTTGCCATATGAAATGGCGAGCGCGGTCTTTCCTGATCCCGGCCGTCCGGCACCGAGAATGAACTCGGTCGGCTTGATCTTGCCGATTGCCTCGTCCAGTTCCGGGATGCAACCGCAGCGAACACCGGCCGCGGGGCGATCCCATTCCGCCATAACCTCGTCGACGCATTCGGCGGCACTATAGGCCTGCTTGTCTCCATGATCGGCGCCGGTGATCGAGCCGAGCCTTTGTTCGGCGTCGTCGACCAGAGCGCGCGGATCGATACTCTCGCTCGTGTCCAGCGCGCGATCTACGATTTCCCGGCCGACGGCGACCAGTTCGCGCATGACCGCGAGATCGAATATCTGTTGCGCGAAGGATCGGAAGCCGATGATTCCGGCGCCGCTGCCGGTCAGTTGCGCGAGATAGCCGACGCCGCCCACCGCCTTCATCGCCTCGTCGGCTTCGAAATAGGGCTTGAGCGTGACGCCAGTCACCGTCTTCCCGGCCGCGATGTCATTCACCGTCTGGGTGAAGATGCGACCATGCAGCGGTTCATAGAAATGGTCGGCGCCCAACGGCACCGGGATTTCATCGGCAAGCCGATTGTCGATCAGCAGCGCGCCGAGGAATGCCGCCTCGGCCTCGATATTATAGGGCAGCTTGATTTCGTTCACGACGCGCGCACCCCGCCACTACCGGTGCGTCGGCGCCTCCCCCGCATGGCGGTCACTCCGCAGCGGCAGGGACGGGGGTAGCGAAGTGCGCCAGCATGTCAGCCGCCGCAGGGGGGATGGTGCCCCCCGGCCAGTTGGCGGGCGAAGAAAACCATTCCAGCACCGCCTCGAAGCTGTCGAGCGTGCAGGTTTTGCCGTCGCGCAGTCGCTGGAAGAAGCGACCTTGGTTCAGGACGATGGTCGAAACCCGGGCGAGGGACTTGCCGCCGTGCATGTTGATCTCGTCGGTATAGGCGTCGGCCACCGATAGGAGGGCGTTTCTGAGGTTCGTCATTCTGTCCCGATACGGCATTTTAACCGCACTTGGAAGGCATAATTGACGCATGATTTATTCACGAATGTGCGGCATAGATGACGCATGAGCGAAACCACTGATCTTGCGAACCGCATTGCCGAGCGCCTGACGCTACTCGGCATGTCCCCCCGCGATGCGTCCATGCGCGCGTGCGACCAACCCGATGTCATAAGGAATATCTCCGAAAAGGGTTCGATCCCTTCGGCTTTCCGATTGCTAAAGCTCGCGCAAGTCCTTGAGACAACGGTGGGCTGGCTGCTTGGCGAGGTAAGCCAGGCGCCCGCCGACAATGACGATGACGTCGAAATTCAGCAATGGGATGTCTCTTACGGCATGGGCGGCGGCGGCTTCCTCGATCTTCCCACGACCGGAGAGACACACAAGTTCTCGCGCTCGTGGTTGCGGCAATTCACCTCGGCCCCGCCGGAGAAGGTTTTCCTCGCCGATTCAACGGGCGATTCAATGTTTCCGACGATCCTCAATGCCGACATGGTGATGATCGACACGACGCAGCGCGAGGTTCGCATGGCCGATCGCATCTGGGCGGCGGCGTTCGGGCAGGTCGGCATCATCAAGCGGCTTCGGCCTTCCCCTGACGGCAGCGTCAAAATACTTTCGGACAATCAGGCCGTGCCGCCGGACACCGCCTATGACGGCGAGCTATTCGTGGTCGGCCGCGTTGTTGCGATAGTCCGAAAAATGTAAGTTGTTAACTATTCCAACATCTTAGCCTAACTTTGGCAAATTTGACGCAAAAAGAGTTTGACCGCGTCAAATTAACCACGGTAAAAAAGCCGCATCACCTGATCGCCTCCGGGCCGAAGACGGTGATGCAGGCACGGAAAGACGCGCTCGGCCACCAGACGGGGCCAGCCTCCGCCGATCCCACCTGCTCCACACTAGCAGGAGGTTGGCTCATGGCCGCCGATGTAAGTCCGCCGCGGATTGTCCGCAGCACTACCAACATGGAAGACGCCGCAGAAGCGGCGCGCGCGCGGGCCGCAGAGGTCCAAATTTCCAACCTCATCGATAATTCGCTGGGCGATCTTCAGGTTGTCGAGGCGCTGCTGGATGCCATCGCCCGATTTACGCACGACGCGCTCCGTGAAGTTCGTCCGGCCGGCGGTAATGCCTCGGTCTATCTTTGCGATCTGATCGAGAAGGCTACTGTCTTCGCCGGGCTCGTAGAGGATCGACTGGAAGGCGCAAGCGGCCAGCTTCGCACCGCCCTTTTTGCGCTCCGTGAACAGAACGGGGGCCAGCCGTGACCGCCCCCTCGCGCATCTGGATCAATGCCGTCGGCAAGGAACTTCCCGAGTGGGTTGTCGCGGCCATGGCATCGCCCGAAATCGCCGATAACGGTAGCTTCATCATCGCGGGCGGCGATGGCGAAACGCGGGTCGAACGTGGTTTCGCTGTCTTCGATTATGACGGGCAGGTCTATGCCTGCCTGCCGAAAGAGGTTCAGGCGAAGCTCGCCGCGACTGTCGGCGCCGACAACGAGGCGGTCGCCGAACTGGCGCAGAAGACCGAGGCGGCCCGCGCGCCGGTCCCGGCCATCCAGCGCCAGAGCCGCGAGGCTCGCCGGGCCGGTGATAAGCAGCTTCGGCTCAAGCCGATGATCGGCTCGCCGCCCGCGCCGCAATTCGCTCAGCTCGACCAGTTGAACGTGGACGACACCTATCAGCGCTCGATCGAGGGCGGGGCGTCGAAGAAGCTGATCATCAAGATCGCCGAGAATTGGGACTGGCGTCTGTGCCTTCCCCTGATCGTCTCGCGCCGTGAAGGCTCGCTCTATGTCATCGACGGCCAGCACCGCCTTGAAGGCGCCAAGCTGCGCGGCGACATTCGCGATCTGCCCGTCGTGGTGTTCGATTTCGACGACCCGAAGCAAGAGGCCGAACTGTTCGTTCAGGCCAACCGCAGCCGCCGCGCGATGTCCACGCTCGACGACTTCCACGCCGCTGTCGTCGCTGGCGACGCCAAGGCGGTCGAGATCCACAATGTCGTCACCGACGCGGGCCTGATCGTCGGCCGCAATCAGGCGTGGCAGTATTGGCAACCGGGCGAGGTGATTTTCGTCGCGGCCATCAAGAAGGCGCTCATTTCGCAGGGCCGGGAAATCTCGACGCGCGCCCTGACCATGATCGCGCAAGCCTTTGACGGGCTGGTGCTGACCGGCGGCGGCGCAATTTTCACCGGGCTCTGCATCTTCATTCAGAGCAGGGAGAAGGACGGCCGGCCGATCGACGCCGACCTGATGGTCAGCGTTCTCTCCGAAGTCGGCATTCCCGGCTGGAAGGAGGCGACCGAAGGCGTCGACAGCGGTCAGGACCGCATCGACTCCATGCTCAAGGCGATGGAAGAAGCCTATGCCGAGGCGGAGTCGGAATGATGTTCCACCGCACCGGCTCCCACTTCGGCGAAGTTCAAAAGTCGCTGGCGCGCGCCCTGTACGAGGCCGGGCAGACCGACCGCGAGATTGCGGACGCCTGCTCGACCTCCGTCAACAATATCGCTTGGTGGCGCAAGGAGGAGGGGCTGGGCGAGCACGTCCCGGCCGCCGCCGCCGCGCGCGCCGCCGAGCGGATTGCCGAGGCGCGCTATATCGAACCCCCACGGCGCAACGCCCCCGCGCCGGATCAGCCGCGGCTCTCGCCGCCTTCCTCATCCCCCTCGGTGACGGAGCCGCGGCTGATCACTCCCGCACAAGCTCAGGAGGCGTTTGCCGCGCCGGTTCAACCGGCCGGCGAGAATGCCCTTGAGATCGGCGACCGCATCGACGGCAAGGCTTTCGTCGACCTTGAGGAATTGCTGACGACGCGCCTGCTCATTCAGGGCAACAGCGGCAGCGGCAAGACGCACCTGTTGCGCCGCCTGCTCGAAGAATGCGCGGGCATCGTTCAGCAGGTCATCATTGACCCCGAAGGCGATTTCATCAGCTTCGGTGAGGCGTTCGGCCATACGGTCATCAATGCGGCCGACTTCAACACCGGGCGCCTCGCGTCGATCGCGGGCAGGACCCGCCGCGCGCGGGGGTCCGTCGTGCTCAACCTCGACGGGCTCGATATCGACGGGCAGATGGATGCCGTGGCCGCGTTCCTCGGCGGCTTGTTCGACGCCCCGGCCGAAGACTGGCACCCGGCAATCGTTGCGGTCGACGAGGCTCACCTGTTCGCGCCGACCGGCGACAATGGCGAAGATCGCGACACCCGCAAGGCCAGCCTGCAGGCGATGCAAAACCTTATGTGCCGGGGCCGCAAGCGCGGCCTCGCGGGCATCATCGCAACGCAGCGCCTGTCGAAGCTTCACAAGAATGTCGCCGCCGAGGCGAGCAATTTCCTGCTTGGCCGGACCTTCCTCGACATCGACATCAACCGTGCCGTCGATCTGCTCGGGCTCGCCCGGCAGGACGGCGAGCGCGTCCGCAATCTCGTCCGGGGCCACTTCCTCGCCCTCGGTCCCGCGATCTCCCGCCGGCCGATGATGGTCACCGTCGGCCCCTGCATGACGCAGGGCAAGGCCGGGGCGGAGAAGGGCATCACACCGCTCCCGGCGATGCGCCCCGAGGACATGCAAGCCCTCCTGCTCGCCGACGATGCCGAGGACGAAGACGACAACGTCGTTCCGCTTCACGGGAGGGCGAAATGACCGAGGTTGCCCCGGAGCTTCTGGCGATGATGGTCGAGCTGCTGCCGACCGTCGACAGCTACCGCGACCTGTCCGCGATGACAGGTGTCGGCCACCAACAGACGCGCTCAGCCATGGCGCCCTTCGTGGCGATCATGAAGCTGCAAGGCACGTTGCCGCCCTGCGTCTGCGGCAAGGAGCGCTTTCATAAGTGGGGCTGCG
The DNA here is from genome assembly GCF_001314325.1 of Sphingopyxis macrogoltabida. Taxonomy (NCBI): domain Bacteria; kingdom Pseudomonadati; phylum Pseudomonadota; class Alphaproteobacteria; order Sphingomonadales; family Sphingopyxidaceae; genus Sphingopyxis; species Sphingopyxis macrogoltabida. Next base: position 4,206,586 of record NZ_CP009429.1, on the reverse strand, counting down.
TTCGCACCCGGACCAAGGCGTTGCAGGCTCGCGCCGATACTCGCACGGCCTCGCCCGAAGAGATCGAGAAGCGTCGGGTCATGGTCGAAGCGATCATGACGGGCTTGGCGTACTCCGAAATTGAAAAGATGTTCGGCATGGCGCCGAAGACCGCCCGCAAATATCTAGGCTACCTGACGCCCGAGCAGCGCGAACAGCGCAAGGCGATGGAGATGGAGCGCATCTCGCCGAAGCGGGCGCGGCACCTCAGCAAGCTTCACAGGCTCCAATCGAATAATCGCGATCGGGAAGTTCCGGCGATGCTCGTTGCTGGCGAGAAGGTGGCGAGCATCTGCGCCAAGACCGGCATGTCGAAAACGGCCGTCTATCGCCACATGACATGGCTATCCCCCGAGCAAAGGGCCAAGCGGGACGACGCCATTGCGTCCGGCCGGTGCACTGACCCCGGGCAATCCGAAGAAGGCGAGCCTGCATGGCTCCTTGCCGCATGAGCGCGCCCCGCAACCCGTCCGGCCGTCTCTGGGAGGCCGCGATCCTGTTCACCGCCCTCGCGCTGGTCGCGATGGGCTTCGCTATTGCCGATCTTGCCGCGCAGGTGATCCGATGACGCAGGCGCTCAACTTCACCGTCAAAGCGATCGAGAACTTCGTCGCCAGCGATTTACCCAAGGCGCCGCTGTCGCAGATCGGCATGCAATACCTTCTCGGCAAATTGCGCGAGGCTCAGGTCTTCATCCTGCCCGACTACGGGATGGTGCTCGACCGCGACAAGCCACGTCCCGAGGTGCCAGGACTAACCTTCGCTCCCGCGTTCCCCGTCGTGGCGCTGGAATATGCCGCCCCGGCCGACAAGGCGCAGCGGACGCCCGGATATACCGATTCTCCCGCGTCACGCCGTATCGCGCTCGCGTGGCGCTGGTCCGAGGACATACCGCCCGAGCTGCGCCGCTGGTCGCCGGCCGACATCGAGGACGGTGTGGTGGTCGCGTCGATATCGTTCATGGATCGGCTCGGCTTCTGGGTGCCGGTCGCCGCAGCGGCGCACGTCTCGTTCTCGACGGAATGGGTGGAACGGCCTGCGGCGACGCCTTTCTACGAAGCCGCTGTTGCAGCCGGCCGGATCGCGAGCAAAGTCGCGGCGGCTCGCACCATCCCCTTCACCCTGATTCCGCTGTTGCCCGAGATGCTCGCCGAAACTCGCCAGCGCATCGGTCACACAGCCCTGATGGACACCGTAGGCGCCGACCTCATGGACGAGGTGAACGCCTATATCGACGTCTGCTATGCGCTGTCCTGCCGCAACGTCAGCCCGGAGCGCCATCCGGCCCCGGAGAAGCTGAACAAGGCCCGCATCCGGCGCGGCGATTTGCCGCTCAAGGATTTCCATATCCTGCAGGTCGCGGGCGCCGTCGATGGAGATCACGACGTCACCGGCACCGGCGGCTCGCGCCGTGGCCACCTTCGCCGCGGGCATATCCGCCAGCTCCGCTATCTGGGCGAGGGCCGCATGACGTGGGTCAATGCGACGATGGTCCGGGGCCGTGGCTTCGTCGACAAGGCGTATGCGGTATGATTCGGCTCGTTTCCGAAAGCTCGCCGGTCGAGATCGCTTGGGCGAATTTCGACGCCGCCGCGATCCGACTCCAACTCAAATATCAAGAGCGCCCGCTGCTCGACACGCCGGAGAAGGTGGCCGACCGCATGGCCGCTGCGCAGGAAGCCGCGCGGCTCTGGGACGAATGGCGCGCCCTGTTCCTTGCTCCATCGGATCCCGGAGACGCTGCATGAGCGCCGACATCATCCCTTTCCCGAACTGCGGCATCCCGGATCACCCGACAACCAAGGTCAAGATCCACTGCGAACTCGATGACACGTTCGTCGTGACTATCTTGCCCTGCCCACCGGGCGCGCCTCCTCGACGCGCATTTTTGCACCAGGGCGAGGCATACTCGTACGCCGACGGTCTGGCGCGACAGCACTCCGTCATTTGTTTCAACGGCAATCCCAGTTGGAGCGTGACGTGGACTGGCCCGGAGGCGAGCGCATGACCTGCAAGGCCTGCGGACAACCCTTCGGCTGCAACCACAGCGACGCTGAATATCAGGGCGTCGTGCCCCGGCGATATGTCACGGTGAACCCAAGGCGCCGCGTGTTGACCGAACCTATCCCGCGCGCGCCGCGCCAGCGGCCTGAGGCGCCCGGCTCGGTCCCGGTCATTCCCGATCGCCCGCGCCACGATGATGGCGGCGCTGCTGCTGAGCCCGAAAGGGAACCAGCATGAAGGTGAGATGGTACGATCTGGTCTTCTTCCTACTGTTCTTGTTGCTCGCGTTCGCGTCGGGCCTGAATGTCGGACGAAATCTCGGGCACCGAGAGGGTGTCGACGCTGCCCTCGACACGTTCGACTGTATGATGGACCGCGAAGACAGCCGGTTCCAGCCGCCCCACATGAAGGCGCGCTGCGACGCGCTCGGGGTGGGCAAATGACCGACCTCTTCACCTATCCCCACGCGCCCGGCGCGCAGGATCGCGACACGTCGCGCGCGGCAGCGGCGGAAATCGCGCCGGAAACGCCGCAGCTTCGCGCCCGCGCGCTCGCGGTCGTCGAGCGCTCGAATGGCCTGACCGCCGATGAAGTCGCGGGCAAGCTGGGGCTGTCGATCCTTTCGATCCGGCCGCGGCTCACCGAACTGTCGCGGCTCGGCAAGGTCCGCGACAGCGGCCAGCGCCGACCGAACGTGAGCGGCCGCAACGCCATCGTTTGGGCGCCCGTGTTTCCGGCGCGGATCAAAGGACAGCGGTCGTGATCACCAAAAATTCACCAAACCAACAGGAGGCCCGAATGCCCAATGAACTGAAAACCGAGATCGTCGCTAAAATACCCGTCGGCCAGCTCACCGAATTGCGCGTCGCGATCGTGTCTCTCAACGGCTCCGAGCACCTCGATATTCGCCGGTTTGAGGACCGGGGACTGCCTGAGATGGTGGCGCTGTCCGAGGGCTTCGCTGTTCCGCGCAATCGTGTCGTCGAGCTTTGCGACGCCATCACAATGGCCAGCGACAAACTCGGCCTCCATTTCCACTCTTCGACAGAATCCACCGCAAACATGGAGATAATTATGCCCGAGACTGAGGGCCTGAGCCCGGCCGCCCGCGCGGCTTTCGAGTGGGCGATCACGGTCCCGCCGATGGAAAAGATCACCGAACAGCCTGACTTCAAGAGGCATATGGACCATCTCTCCGACGCCGAATCGGTCGCCGTGTTGCGCGCGCTCGAAAGCCGGGCGGCGGCACTCGATGCCGAGGGCAAAGAGATGCTGACCTACATCGCGGAGCGCGCCGATCCGAGCCTTACGCCCGCCCAGATCAGGGCGTGCGATTGGGCTTGCACCATCCACGCGGACCTGACGGGTCATCCTGACTTCCTCGAATATTTCGGCGCACTTACCCCCGAGGAGCGCAAGCAGTGCGGCGTGGAATTGAGGCGCCGCGGCGAGATGCAGCGCCGGGAGGCGGACCTGCTCGAAGAAGAGGGCCGGCGCAGGTTCGGCGCCGACTTCATGACGGGTGGTTGAAATGAGCGTCACCATCCGCGAGCCGGGCGGATACCGCGTCCATAAGGCTGACGCCGTGCGGCTGACGAAGCCACATCCGACCTTCGCCGCCGCCGAACGCGAGGCAAAGCGTCTCGTCGGGCTGTACCCTGACCATTCGTACATCGTCGCGCAGGAAGTCGCGCGGGTGATGCCGGGCGAACGCTGATGCCTGTGATCGAAATTGCCGAATGGCGCCCGCTTCGAGACGCTCCGCGCGACGGGACCGACCTGTTGCTTGTCGTGTCTCCGCGACCAGATCGCGGTTATCCGGGCTACGTCACGCTTGGGCGCTGGGTCCAGCCTCGTCCTGAGAACGTCAGCAAGGCGGGACGCGACCTGATCGCACGGTACGGTGGCTATTGGGCAAACGGGAAGGGCATCAAACCTTTCCCCCGTCCGATCATCGGCTGGATGCCGATCCCGTTTTTCGATTTCGAAGAATGGGCGGAAGCGCGGGGGTCCGGCCATGGCTGACGACATCGATCGCGCCAACGAATTGGCAGACGAGCACCTCAATCACAGCCTGCGCGCCGCGCGCGCCGCTGCGGTCACAGCGACTTCCGCCGGCGTGCCTGGCGAGTGCGAAGAATGCGGCGAGGACATGCCGCGGCTGATCGACGGCCGATGCGGATACTGCCGTGACGGGCGCGGGCCGAGGAGCCGGACATGATCGGGCGCATCCTTTGCATGCTCGGCATCCACGACTGGCGCCGGTCGAAATTCGTCGCGTTGAACTGCCGCACGGCGAACCTCGTCTGCACGCGCTGCTACAAACAGAAGGAATCGGAATGAATAAGCACTGGGCCAACGTAACCCGTTGGAGCGACAACGACCGCCATTTCGGCCGGTTTCTATTCGCGGCGCCGAGCGGGCACTATCGCTCGACCGGGATCATGCTGGCGACCGGCGGCGACGAGGACAGCGCGCATAATACGCTGCGCTTCATGCTTCGCGGCTGGACCGTCATGCTGAAACTGCCCGAGATCATCAAACCGTACCGGCGCAAGGTCCACTATTCGACGCCCGACATCATCGCGCAGGCACAGGCGGCCGGGCGCGACACCTTCTATTGGGATCAGCATCGCCGCGAGTTCGGTTTCTCGGCTGCCGAGGGCGCCGTGCATTGGCACTATGGCCCGCAGACGCACGACAGCACGACGACGAAGAGCAAGTGCTGGTTCTATCCGTGGCGCGAGCATCAATGCATCCGGCACAGCATCTACGACCTCGACGGTGACCTGTTCGCGCACCTGCCGGAATGGGGCTTCCGCAGCAAGAACGGATGGGCGGCGCGCAATGCTCTGCAGGATGCCTGCCCTGTCGCGAAATTCGAGTTCGACGACTTCGACGGCGAGCGAATCTCCGCGACGTGCAGGATCGAAGAGATGGAATGGAAGCGCGGCAAGGGGATTTTCCGGCTGCTGTTCCTTGGCCGCAACAGCGTTGCCCGCTCGCTCGACCTGCGGTTCTCGTCCGAGGTCGGTCAGCGCAAGGGGTCTTGGAAGGGCGGCACCATCGGGCACAGCATCGAAATGCTGCCCGGCGAGCTGCACGAAGCGGCCTTCCGCCGGTACTGCGAAAAGCAGGGCCTGACCTTCGTTGGCCCATCCCCGAACCCGCTTGCCGAAATGACGCGCCTCGATGACGAGATGGGTCTGCAAGACGTGGCGCTGGATCGCCCGTCATGACCACCCCACTGGTACAGGCAATAGCTCGGGCAGTGTGCTGGGGCGACGGTTCGCAGGACTGTGCCGCCAAGTGCCTCGCCAACAATCGGTGCTGCGCTGAGGTCGTCAATCCGCACCTCGTCCGCGATGCCGAAGCCGCCCTCACTGCCATATCGAAGGCCGGTTACGCGGTGGTGCCGATAGAGCCGACGCCTGATATGATCGCGAAAGCGTGGGGCGAAATTTCCAAGGAGAAGCGTCTGAGCGGCATAGCCAAGCTTGGCCCGGGTCCCGCCGCTCGCGAAATTTACCGCACCATGATTTCCGCGAACGGCGCGCCGAAATAGGCTGATGCCCGACAAGGCCGCCACGATGCCGTACTGGCCCCGCCTGATGAGCGTTGAGCTTGCCGCCCTTTATCTGGGGATCGGCACGACCACCCTGTCCCAAGATGGGCCAGTGCCGAAGCGGAAGGGCCGCCGGATCCTCTACGATATCCAAGATTTGGACAGGTGGGCCGATGCACTCGACGGTCAGCCGCTAGACGAGGGGCAGAAAAAGGACGAAGGAACGGACATGCTCGCCCGCGTGAGGGAAAGAATTGCCCGTGGCTCAGACTGAAATCAAGTACACATATATCGTTCGTCGCAAGCTCGCGTCGGGCAAGTTCAAAGACTATTGGCGCTTCCGCCGCGACGACACCGATTGCGCTCTCCCCGGTAAGCCCGGCGAAGCAGCGTTCCACGAGCGCTATGGCGAACTGCTCGGCCGCGAGGAGCGCATCGCCGACCAGGCGAACGACAAGCCCGCGCCGCATACCGTGAACTGGTTGCTGGACGAGTTCTTTGCGAGCCCGGAATTTGAGGTGCTCGCCGATTCCTCGCAGAAGGATTACCGCGACACCGCCGAGCGCGTCCGGCCGGTGATCGGTGCCGAGCGCTTCGACTGCGTGACGAAGGCCGTCGTCGTCGAGCTGCGCAACCAGTACCGCAAGCAACCCCGCACCGCGCACAAGGTCAAGCAGCTAATCAGCCGCCTCTATAGCTGGGGTGAGGAGCAGGGCCACGTCGCCGAGAATTTCAACCCGGCCGCCAAGGTCAAGAAGATCAAGGCGAAGGTGAAGCACATCGAGGTATGGTCGCCAGAGGAAATCGACCTGTTCCTGTCCAAGTGCGACCCGGTGGCGAAGACGATCGTCATGCTGGCGCTCTACACGGGCCAGCGCCGCGAAGACCTCGCGCAGATGGACTGGACCGACTATCAGGGCGGCATCATCCGCGTTCGCCAGAACAAGACCGGCACGCCGCTGTCGATCCCCTGCCACCCGAAGCTGAAGGCGCACCTCGATTCGATCAAGTCTGCGTTCGGCGGCCCCATCGTCCGCAGCGCGCTCGGCCGCCCTTTGAACGCCAACGCCATTTCGGCGCAGATCAATCGTGCCGTCGCGTCGATCGACGCGATGCCGCACCGCTCGCTGCACGGCCTCCGCTACGCCGCCGCCGGCGCGCTCGAGGCTGTGGGATGCACTGTCGTCCAGATCACCGACATCATCGGCCACCGGACATTCCAGATCGCGATGCAGTACGCCAGCCAGCGCCGAAACGCAGAGGCGGCGATGGCGCTGATGGAAGCGAGCGCCTGACCGTTTCACCGTTGCCAAACGGCACAATCGCCGCTAGCGCGCCCGAACCACGTTTCATGCGTCGGTCCAGTTTTGTTCTTGCCAAAGTGCGAAACGATACGGATCGCAGTGCGAAACGACCCGGTCAATGGCAGCTAAGTCGTTGATAAGGCCCGATGGCGGAGTGGTGACGCAGCGGACTGCAAATCCGTATACGCCGGTTCGATTCCGGCTCGGGCCTCCAATACCCTGTCAGCAGACGGTTGCTGATGGTTGAAAAACTACCGGTTTTCTGCTAGTTATGGGGCATTCACTGATTGCCGGTGATGGTCTCTGATTGCCCGTAATTATGGCTGTTGGGGGCTTTTTTGGGGCAGCCGAGGCCCCCAAATTTGCGAGGCCCCCAAATGGCTCTGACCGATGCGGCGATCCGACACGCCAAGCCAAGAGAAAAGCCCTACAAGGTTGCGGATGCAAAAGGTTTGTACCTCCAGGTCAATCCGAGCGGCAGTAAGCTCTGGCGGGTGAAGTATCGCATCAATGGGGTCGAGCGAAAATTGGCACTCGGCTCGTATCCTGAGATCAGTTTAGCCGAGGCGCGGGAAGCACGTGACGCCGCGCGCAAGCAGGTAGCGCATTCGATCGATCCAAATTTCACCAAGCGGGAAGCAAGAATTGAAGCGGCCGTGCGCGCTCGCAACAGTTTCGCGCATGTGGCCGACGATCTGATCCAGAAGAAAACCCGCGAAGGTCTGGCCGCGCCGACGCTGAAAAAGATGCGTTGGTTCGTAAAGCTGCTCGGTCCTGAATTCGGCAGGCGTCCCATCGCCGACATCACGCCGCATGAGATTTTGCATGAACTGCGGAAGCATGAGCGTCGGGGCCGGCTGGAAACAGCAAATCTGCTGCGGTCGTTCGTCAGCCGTGTTTTCCGTTATGCCGTGGCGACCGCGCGCGCGGACCGCGACCCTGCGCACCTATTGATCGGCGCGCTGACCATTCCGAAGGTGAAGCACTTTCCTGCAATTACAGAGCCGGTGGCATTCGGCGGATTGCTGCGCGCGATCGACGATTATCAGGGTGATCCCGCCGTCATGGCGGCCTTGAAGCTGACACCCCATTTGTTCCAGCGCCCAGGGGAAATGCGCCAGATGGAATGGAGCGAGATCGATTTCGACAAGGCGGTGTGGACGATCCCAGAGGGCAAGATGAAGATGCGGCAGCCGCATGCCGTGCCTCTTTCTCGGCAGGCTCTGACGATCCTGGCCGACATGCGGATACTGTCGGGTTCCGGCCAATATGTCTTTCCATCGGTTCGCACGCGGTCCCGGCCCATCAGCGACAACACGCTGAACGCCTCGCTGCGGAGAATGGGATTTCCAAAAGACCAGATGACCGCGCATGGCTTTCGCACCTCCGCGTCATCGCTGCTCAACGAATCAGGCTACTGGAATCCCGACGCGATCGAACGGGCACTTGCGCACGCGGTCGGCGGCACAATACGTCGTATTTACAATCAGTCAGCCTACTGGGCCGAACGCGTCGAGATGGCCCAATGGTGGAGCGATTACCTCGACGATCTGCGTGAAGGAGGAAATCGATGCCCGTCGCCGAGACCGCAGCCCCGCCCGGCATATGGCATCGGTCGGCCGATGCACATCGGAGTCTCGCGCGGATTGCCGCTCGCCTCTTATACGCCAAGGACAAGGAGGAGCTGGGGCTAGAAGAAGTCGACCGGGTAGCGGTCGCCATCGATCGCGCGGTCCGGCGCCGCTTCCTTATCCTGGCTACGTCATTCCTGCTCTGCATTCTTCTGGTGTTGCTCGTCCTGGCGATTTGGGGCGCGGCAGCATTGAACGGAGATGACATCGGTGCAGCAGCTTCCGTTGCGGTGATCGCCCTGCTCGCGATAGCAGCCTGCGTCGCAGCGTACTGGCGCCATTTTCAGTATGGCTTGGGGATCGTTGAGACGAAGCGAGCCCCCGTCTATGGCAGCAGCCGGCGTTCAACTGTCGAAACGCTCGAGAAGCTCTTTGACTATCTAGGCCGCCGAACCGCGCCAGCCACCTATTACTACGACCGGAAAGGCATGAGGCGCCCGGTCCATCGCCGCCACTTTTACGGGCGGCTGCGCGGCTTGTTGTTGTCTGAAGTCGCCAGCGACCGGGCGATCGTGCTTCCACCACATGGCTTCTGGTTTAGCGCTCAGATCTATGTCGATGCCGAACCGGAAGAAATCATCCGCGCGCTCAAAGTGCGGCCCAGCAGCGGAGGGCGTCCGAAGGAATATGATTATGAGGCAATGCTGCTGGCCCTGATCGAGCACCCCGATCTCCGGGAGATCGATCCGGAAAAATATGGCGCCGAGACCGCGGTGATGGATCTTGTACGAGGTCGTTGCGCACCGAGCGACGACCATGACAACGATATCCGCGTTCCGGAGAACACCCGGCTGCGAGAGTTTGCGAACAAAATCGTCGCGGCGGTAAAAATAAATCGAGGCGCCGACTAGGCGGGAAGCTCCGGGAGATACCGAAAACTCGCCGAAAAGCGCCAAAATCATCAGCGCGTAGTTACCGAAATTTCCAACCGCTCGCAGATTTGCGCGGGTTCGGGTTACCGGACGACGCACGCGCAATCATGTGCAACCTGGGCTGTCTCCCGCCAACAATCGTCACACACGGAGACCCTCATGGAACCTCTCGTCCTTTCGATCAACGAAACCGCCAAAGCGCTCGGCATTGGCCGGTCGTCTGTATATGCCCTTATCAAATCGGGATCGCTCGACGCGATCAAGATTGGCACGCGCACTTTGCTGACGACAGAATCGATCCGCCGCCTGGCTCAATCCGACAGATGATATAGCCGGCGGCGCCCACGCCGATTTTCTTTGCAACACCCAAAACAGGAAACACGATGCTGAGCTCAAATTGAGCGCGGCCTCAAATGAGCGCGCACTGGCGGCGGCAGGCTGCCGCCAGAGGTCGCACGTTTTTGCGGTAGGCCGCGCAGCGCTCTCGGCTCGCTGATCTTGGCGGGGCGGCGGCTAAGCCCAAGCCCGCACGCATGCCGCCCCGCCTGCGGCTTCGCCAAGGGCGCGTCTGTTGTCCGATGTTGACGCCGCGCTGACCGCACGGCGGCGTTGCCGGGTTTGCCGGCCACGGACTGCGTGTCGTTCGGCGCACGGCTATGGGACCGCTCGGCCGTCGCGCAAGCCGGGCGATGCCCGGCTCTTCCACTTCGTTGCAGCCCTTCAGGTGCGCGCCGTCCTTTGGCGCGGTCCCGTCGCCTTTTCGCGCCGCCCGCCCCGCCGTCCGGGGCCGGGTGTGGTTGAAGAGAGAAGGAAGAAAGTCATGAAGCTGGATTTCATCGATCTGGGCAATCTGTCCATCGCTGCCGCCAATATGCGCGGGAAGGGGAAAGACCCCGACGTCGCAGACCTCATGCCGAGCATTCGTGCGCGCGGCGTGCTCGTTCCGCTGCTCGTTCGTCCGAACTGCTCGGAAGGGCATTACGAGATTGTCGCGGGGCGTCGGCGTTTTACCGCCGTGGGCGCCATCGCGCGTGAGGGCGGGGCGGTGAAGCCTATCCCTTGCGCCATTCTCGACGAGGGCGATGATGCCGATGCGCTCGAAGCCTCGATGCTCGAAAATCTCGCACGGGTGCAGCCCGACGAGGTCAGCCAGTGGGAAGCGTTCGTCGCGCTGGTCAAGGCGAGGCGCAGTGTCGAGGAGGTCGCGGACAGCTTCGGGTTTGAGCCGCGTGCGGTGAAACGCATCCTTGCGCTCGGCAATTTGCTCCCCCGCATCCGCACCCTCTATCGCGGCGGCGAGATCGATGCGGGCACCGTCCGTCACCTGACCCTCGCATCGAAGAGCCAGCAGAAAGCATGGCTGGCGCTGTTCGACGATGAAGGCAGCTATTGCCCGACCGGTCATCAGCTGAAAGCTTGGCTGTTCGGCGGCACGGCTATCGCGGTCAAGCACGCGCTGTTCGACACCGAGGAAGCGAAGCTCGCTACAGTGTCGGACCTGTTCGGCGAAGACAGCTTCTTTGCCGATGGCGATGCCTTCTGGTCGGCGCAGGTGGCGGCCATCGAGGCGCGCAAGGCGGACTATCTAGAAGCGGGGTGGTCCGATGTCGTCATCATGGCGCGGGGCGACTGGTTCCGCTCGTGGGACTACGCCCATGCGGGCAAGCGCAAGGGCGGCCGCATCTATGTCGAGGTCCGCGAGAGCGGCGAGGTGGCCTTCCATGAAGGCTTCGTCACCACCAAGGAAGCCAAGCGGCTTTCGAGTGGCGGCGGGAGCGAGGACGGGGATGCCGTTATGGCCAAGCCGGTGCATCCCGAGGTGTCGGGTCCGCTCAATGCCTATATCGACCTTCATCGCCATGCGGCGGTGCGCGCCGATCTGGCAGGGCATGGCGGGGTCGCGCTGCGGGCGATGCTCGCGCATGTCATTGCGGGGGCCGACCTCTGGCGCGTCGATGTCGAGGGCCAGCGCGCGCCGAAGGAGGATATTGCCGAGAGCGTCGAGACGTCTTCCGCCGAGACGACCTTCGACCTCAAGCGCCGCGCCGTGCTCGCAGTGCTCGCCTGCGACGAAGAAAGCCTGACCGTCACGGGAAGGCCGCTGAACCGTCCCCCTTTTGCCCCGCTGTTCGCGCGGCTGCTGGACCTTCCCGATCCGGTGGTGCTGGAGATTGTGGCGATCGTCATGGGCGAGACGCTGCAGGCGGGAAGCGAAGCGGTGGAGATGATCGGCCTCCATCTCGGTACCGACATGCGCCAACACTGGTCGGCGGACGCGGCCTTCTTCGACCAGCTTCGCGACCGCGAAGTCCTTCTCGCCATCGTCGGCGAGGTTGCAGGACCCGAGGTCGCGGCAGCGAACGCCGGTGAAAAGGGCAAAGCCTTGAAGGCCATTGTCTCGGATTGCCTTGAAGGGGCCAACGGCCGGGCCAAGGCCGAGCCGTGGATTCCGCAGTGGATGGCCTTTCCGCCTTCGGCTTACACGGCTCGCGGCGGGGTCGGCAGCGTGGCATCGGCGGCGCGGATCGCGCACGAGCTTGCTATCCGGGCAGCGCCTGAGCCCGATGCCGAGGACGAGCGGCCTTTGGCAGCATGAGAATATGGCGGGCGGCTTTGGTCGCCCGCCTCTTTTTCGGGCGCAAAATGACGCGCCGACCTTGGGGCCGGCGCGGCGCTTTTGATTTTGCGCGCGTCGCCGCCGTAAGCGGCGCCGTCGCGCGGTTCGGCCAAAAGAAAGAGGCGACGCGAAGTTGCCTTCGCGCCGCCCATACGAGGATGCTGCATCCTTCGCCCCGCCGTCCCGACTTGCCGGGGTCGCTAATCGCCAAGTCCGGACGGAAGTTGGCGAGCCCGATAATGTCAGCATTGGCGCATGGATTGTACGAAAACGCCAAATCGCATGCCTTGAACAAGGTTTTCTTGCCGCCAGGAATGAGCCGATGGGAGGGCGGACTGCCAACTCGGGCGCGGCCAATCTGATCGCAGGCAAAGTTCGCGGTTAGATCGTTTTTTTACTCAAGGTTCGGCGTTTGATCGTCCGCGCCGATAGCGCGGGCTCGCTCCACCTCCTCTGCAGGACCATCCCGGCGACGGGCGATCTGACCTGAACCGGCGCGGCGTCCCGCGAAAGTGCGGCGGCGCGATTATTTCCCCGCCGGCTCTGCCGGCTCCTCGCGGGCGCTTCGCTTCAAATAATCGCGCCGCTGCACTCCTCCGCTTCGCTGCGGCCCTTGCGGGTTCGCGAGCCGCCTCATGCGCCGGTCCTTGGTCCGCCCATGTCGCAGGGATGGTCCCGCGGCACATTCAAGGAGACGACCAATGGCAGCTATCGGCTTTGTGAACGGCACCATCGAAACGGGTTTCGTTGGCCAGCTGAAAACCCTCTCGATCCGCGCGGCGATTGAAATCCGGACCAACCGCTCGAAGGCGGGCGACGTCCAGCCCGACTACCGGGTCTATTCCGAAGGCGTCGAGATCGGTGCCGGCTGGATCCGCGTCGGACAAGTATCGGGCGAGCCCTATGTGTCCCTGAGCCTCGCCGCTCCCGAGTTCGGGCCCCGCCGCCTCTATGCGAACCTCGGCCGCGCTGCCGGCCAGGACGGCGAGGACGGTTACGCCCTCATCTGGAACCCCGCCGACTGAGGCGGGCTTCCACCCCGCGCCGCAGATGCGGCGCGGGGCTTTGGCGTGCGTTTCAGGCAGCGTCGCGATCTTCGTCGCGCTTGAGGTCGGCGAGGGTGAAGGTGACCGGATTGCGGAGCCAGATGTCGACGTCGCCGGCGCGCCAGCCGCAGCACCGCTCCGCGAGCTTGTGCTGCGTCGGAAAGGTACCGGACGCGATCTTGCGATAGAGGGTTGCGCGGCTGAGACCGGTGAGGGCCAGGACTTCATCAAGGCGCATCATGCGTAAGGGAGACTGATATGCCATGCTCTGTTTCTCCATATGCTGGGGGATCATACGTCGACGTGAGATGATAGAAGGGGAGCGTCGCGCCCTAAGTCAACACCGCAGAAAAGTGCCATTTATCGCATCGTACGCTGGCGTAGGGCCGCCGGCATCCGCGGGCGTCCCCGGGCGTCTGTGGCGGGTGATGGCGTAGGCGCAGATATTTTTCTCACTGGGTCTCGCCCGTTGCGTCGCGGAGGGAGAATGAGGCCGTCGGTGACGGCCGCGCCTCGAAATGACGCGCCGATTACGGCGCGGCGTTGTCCGAGTCGCGATTGGGGAGGCGCCCCTGGCGCGGATGCGGTCGCCGCGTCGCGGCGGCGTGAGATGTCCCCGGCGCTGCGGGGGCGGAGGCGGGCGTCACTCGCCTTAGCCCCGCCCGGCCGGGCCGCAACCCGCGTGCCGCGGGTCCTCCATTTCATTGCGGTCCTTCGGATGCAGCCCGGCCGATCATGCGGGTCTGCCGGCTCCCTCCTGCCGCCCACCTCCGCCCCCTTCCGGGCCGGGGTGCGGTGGCTGGAAGGAGAAAGGATATGCGCAAGGAACGGATCGAGAGGGCGAGCCTCTATTCGGAGGTTACCAAGCGGATCATCGCGGAGCTTGAAGAAGGGCGGCTGCCTTGGGTGCAGCCGTGGGACAGCGCGGCATGCGGATGCACGATGCCGCAGAATGCGGGGACGGCGCGGCCCTATTCCGGCATCAATATTTTGATTCTGTGGGCCGAAGGCATTGCGAGAGGCTATGCCTCGCAGCGCTGGCTCACTTACCGGCAGACCGAGGCGGCGGGCGGCAATGTCCGGCGCGGCGAGAAGGGCACGGTCATTTGCTACGCCGACCGCTTCACGCCAAAGGCCGAAGCCGAGGCCGCGCGCGGCGAGGATCGCGAGGCGCGGCAGGTCGCGTTCCTCAAGCGCTTTGTCGTGTTCAACGTCGACCAGTGCGAGGGACTGCCCGAGGATTATATCGCGCCGATGGTCGGTCCCGATCCGGTGCTTGCCATTGGCGCGGCCGACGCGCTGATCGCAGCGAGCGGCGCCCGTTTCAACATCGGCGGCGGCGAAGCCTTTTACAGCCCGAGTCACGACTTTGTGGCTGTGCCGCCGCAGGCGGCGTTCCACGAGCCGGTGAACTGGTATCGGACCGCGCTCCACGAACTCGGCCATAATGCCGTAACCCAAATTATGCCGCATCGTGGCGAGAAGGCGCGGTTGGCGGCATGATCGCGCTTGGCCCATTCGGCATAATCTTCGTCGCTCCAACAACATGGAGCACGATGATCATGACGGAAACTCAGTACACTTGCATCGAACCCTATCTCGACTCGTTCATCGAGAGCTTCGCGGCCGCCAATTACAAAACGGGAACGCTCAAAACCTACCGCCATCTCGTTCGGAATCTGGGGCGGCTGATGGACGCTGAGGGCGTGGAGCCTTCCGCATTGACGCTCGATCAGGCCGAACGGCTGGGACGGATGGTGCCGCGAAAACAGGGTCAGAAGCTTTGTCCGCATAATCTGGCGCGTCGGTTCGCCGCGCATCTCATCGACATTGGCGTGGCGCAGCCTGTGCCGCTGACGGACGCTGAGGTGATGCGGACCACGCTGTTGGCGGACTTCGAGGCCTATCTGGTCAAACAACGGGGCCTGAGCCCGCGCACGATCAGGCACACGCTGGGCTTCGCGAACCGGTTCCTCGACTATCGCTTCGGCAGGCAAATGATCGACCTGACGCGGTTGAGCGGTGCCGACATCACTGGCTTCGTGCAGCAAGTGCTGGCGCGCCGGACGCCCTATCGCGACAAGACGGTAGCGACGCATCTGCGGACCTTCTTCCAATATCTGTTCGCGCGTGGCGCGACCGCGACCAATCTCGCACCCAGCGTCCCCAAGACAGCCCAGCGCTGGGATGCGCGACTGCCCCGGCACCTCTCGCCCGATGGCGTTGAGGCGGTGCTTCGCTCGGTGCGCAGCAATCCCCGACATGCCGCACGCGACTATGCGATGTTGCTGCTGATGGCGCGGCTCGGGTTGCGAGCGCCCGAGGTGATCGCGATACGGTTGGACGATATCGACTGGCGCGCGGGCGAACTCATGGTGCGCGGCAAGGGCGAGTTGCACGATCGGTTGCCGATATCCGGCGAGGTCGGGGACGCGCTGAGCCGCTATCTTCGCGATGAGCGCGGGCCAACGACATGCCGAGCCGTGTTCGTCAGCCACCGCGCGCCGCACCGCGCGTTTAAGAACGGCCAGATCGTCAACGCCATCATCAAGGATGCACTGGCGGCGACCGGGCAAAAGCCGGTGACGCCATACGTCGGATCACATGTGTTGCGTCATAGCCTTGCGACCAGACTGGTGAACGCCGGTGCTTCGCTCGACGAGGTGAGCGACGTGTTGCGGCACCGCTCACGGTCATCGACCCTGATATATGCGCGGCTCGACATTGACGGGCTGCGGTCGGTCGCGCAGCCTTGGCCAGTTGCGGGAGGCGTGCAATGAGCATCGTCCTTCAACTCGACCGTTATCTGAGCGTTCGGCGCAGTCTCGGCTACGATCTTCGTACGGATGAACGGATACTCCGGCGCTTCGCCCGCTTCGCCGATCAGGAACGCGCTTCGCACGTCGATACGGCGCTGTTCCTGCGCTGGGATGCGAGCCTGCCCGTTGTAGGCACATCCACACGCTCGGCACGGTTCGGCAAGGTGCGGCTGTTCGCGCAGTGGCTGAGCGGTATCGACCCGGCGCACCAGGTGCCGCCGCGCGGGCTGCTCCCTGAGCGTTATGCGCGGCAGCGTCCTTATATCTATACGGAGGCCGAGATCGCCGCGATCGTCATGGCGGCCAAGGGTCTGCCGTCCATCTATGGCCTGCGCGCGCTGGCCTGCTCAACCCTGTTCGGGCTTATCGCCGTAACAGGGCTCAGGATCAGTGAAGCGCTGGCGCTCAAAGACGATGACATCGACACCGAGACTGGCGTGCTGCGCATACGGCGCGGAAAGCTTGGCAAGGAACGGTTGCTTCCGCTCGACCCAAGCGTGGTAGCGCAGCTCATCGCCTATGCTGCAGAGCGCGACCGACTGCTTGGACGGTCCTCGCCAGCACTGTTCGTCACGGAAAAGGGAACCCGCCTGACCGACTGCAGTGCCCGCTACAACTTCGCGCACGTCTGCCAGCGGATCGGGCTGCGGCCCGGCCAACAATATGGTCGGCACGGCCGGGGGCCGCGCATCCATGACCTTCGCCACAGCTTCGCGGTGCGCACGATGATCGGGTGGTATCGCGCGGGCAAAGACCCCGCGCGCGAAATGATCCGACTGACGACCTATCTGGGTCATACCAATCCCTCCAACACGTTCTGGTATCTGGAGGCGGTCCCGGAACTGCTCGATCTGGCGATGGCCCGTGCAACCCGCCGGCCGGAGGTGAACCAATGAGCGTCGCGACCTTGCCTGCGCTGATCCAGCGCTTCTTCACCGACCGGCTTTGCACGCAACTGGAGGCAAGCCGCCACACGGTTGCAGGCTACCGCGACACGTTCCGGCTCCTGCTTCGATATGCGAGCGCGCAACGTGGCAAGCCGCCGGTCAAGCTGACGGTCGAAGACATCGACGCCGATCTGGTTGCCGACTGATCTGCCCCCCGCTGAGTGGCCCAGAGACTATGATAGTCTGGACCATGAAAGGGACATTGAATGCCGAGCAAGAAGCACAAGCCGGAAGAGATCATCGGCAAGCTGCGTGAAGTTGAGATTGTGCTGGCGCAGGGAGCGAGCACGGCTGAAGCCTGTCGCCGGATCGCGGTCAGCGAGCAGACCTATTATCGGTGGCGCAAGGAGTATGGCGGCCTGAAGACCGACCAGGCGCGGCGGATGAAGGATCTGGAGAAGGAGAACCAGCGGCTGCGCCGGGCGATCTCGGACCTGACCTTGGACAAGCTGATCTTGCAGGAGGCTGCACGGGGAAACTTCTGAGCCCCGCGCGGCGGCGGCGCTGCATCGATCAGGTACGACGGGATCTGCCAGTCCGGGTATCCGAGCGACGGATATGCCGGGTGCTGGGTCAGCATCGATCGACGCAGCGCAAGATGCCGCGCGGGGCGGATGACGAACAGGCACTGACCGAGGACATCATTGCATTGGCGAAGCAATATGGTCGTTACGGCTACCGCCGGGTCACGGCGTTGCTGTGCCATGCGGGATGGACGGTGAACCATAAACGTGTCGAGCGGATATGGCGGCGTGAAGGACTGAAAGTCCCGCAGCGCCAGCCAAAGCGCGGGCGTCTATGGCTCAATGACGGATCGTGCATCCGGCTACGCCCCGAATATCCGGGGCATGTCTGGGCCTACGATTTCGTCGAGGGGCGGACGCATGACGGTCGCAAGTTCCGCATCCTCACGATCATCGACGAGGCCAGCAGGGAATGCCTGGCGCTCATCGTTGCACGGCAACTCAAGCATGAGGATGTTCTGGCGGCCCTGGCCGACCTGTTCATCTCGCGTGGGCCGCCAGCGCATATACGATCCGATAATGGTAGCGAGTTTATCGCGACCGCCGTCCAGAAATGGCTGGGGCAGATCGGCGTAAAGACCCTCTATATCGCGCCGGGATCACCATGGGAAAATGGCTATAACGAAAGCTTCAACGGGTCGCTTCGCGACGAACTGCTCAATGGCGAGATCTTCTACAGCCTCGCCGAGGCCAGGGTGCTGATCGAGGCATGGCGGCGGCATTACAACACCGTCCGCCCGCATAGCAGCTTGGGCTACCGGCCACCGGCACCGGAAACGGCGACACCGCCATATCCGGCCTCCGGTTCCGCTTCGCTCCACCTCCGTCCGGATATGGCGGCGATGAGCTTAATGCACTAACAAACCAATCGGTCCACTCGGTGGGGGCAGACCACGCTTTCACGTCGCTCTCATGGAGCATACCATCGGGGTCTCTGTCTGCGTGCTTCAGAAAATTGAACGGTCCAGTTAAGAATCTTAGGGCCTCGAACTCGGCACCAGGGGCGTCCTTCACATTGATATCCTCGGGAGAATTGACATGTCCCGCTTCAATTGCTCGCGCTATGCCTTCAACCCACTCAGCCACGATCGGATGGTCCGGGAGTCCGCTCTCTTCGCCTTTCAAAACTTTCGTCGCACCATTGAAGAGGACCGAACGGAAGACTCGCTCGAAGAACAAGGTGCCGCCGACTTTCGATAGCTCCCGAAGAAGGTTGAAAGCCGAAGATCCGACAACGTGGATCGCGAGAGGATCTGCATCGGATTCGAACATGTCGACAGCCGCATGTATTAACCGCCGAGCCACGTCTTGTTTGCCAAGTTCGCTTGCAGCCATTTTTCGCTCCCGATCTCGTTGAGGTAGCTGAACCCGATATTCGAGCGAGCATGTTGCCCTGTCTACAGGAGGCGCGTCCGCTTTTTCTCATTCTTTCGATAGAAGCTGACCGTCTGTGATCGGCCAGTGAGCTCATGGCCATGGTCGAAGGGCAGCTTCCCGCAGCCCTGCGTGACGGGATCGCCGTTTTCGTGCTCGATCTTGCGGCGCCAGAGGTTCATGGCTGATGGGCTGCCACTGGATTGAGTGCGTCTGCCATTCAGTTTGTCAACTATAGCAAACCGTGGATTGTAAGTGCTCCGCTCAGATATGGATGGCTAAACGGGCCAGACGCGGGGGCTTGATCGAGCCTCTCGATGGCGGCTTGGCGATCGACCGGATCGTCGATTTCTTCCAGAGCTGCAATCGCTTCATCGCGGGTCATTTCCGGCAGGCTTCCGATGGCTGATGACATGGCGGCCGCCGGGCCGAGGCCTGCGCCCAAGGCTTTTCCTACGAGCCATGTGAATAGAAATCCCGCGGTGTCGCTCGTGCGCCACCCTCCCGCACATGCGATGGTGCGGCCATTCAGGAGCGAGAAAGCCGGATAACTGACCATGTCGCTGGTCCGGAACTGTCGCTGGAAATTCTTTGCGGATCCCGACCCGGAATAGCAGGCATTCAAGATGACCACACGGACGTTGAGGCGGTCGCCATGCGCCTGAAGAGAGCTGATGCTGATCGGATGCTGCTTCGAACCGCCAAGCTTGGCGAAAAAAGGGTCGGTGAAACCGCTGATCGGTGCGCCATGCGTGGAAACCAGCATCATGTCGGCGCGGCCCATCACCTCGGGAAGGTCTCTCTGCTCGCTGACATCGACCACTGTCGGCTCCTGGAGCCCGGCCGCCCTCGCAAGTGCAACGCCCTCATGCCGGGGCAGCAAGAGGTCGCCATCCTTGTCAATGATGGCCACGATGGGGCCATGCACCGCTTCTGCTTCATCTGCTTGTCTTAGGGCAGCGACAATGCGGACTTCGAATTCACCCTTCCGCATGCGATCGCGAAGACCGCAATTGCGCATGACCAGCGCGCCGATTGGCGGTGCAGGGCTAAAGTCTTGGAGGTATCGGACCGACTGCGCGCCACTGTATGCGACATGCTCCCATAACGGGTCGAGGAGCGGAGAGAGAATATCCAGAAGAGACGCGAGCGCATGGGCGAAATCTCGGCGGCTCTGTTCCCCATTAGAGAATTTGATTGTCGCCGACAGCCAGTCTTGCAGCGGGGTCGCAGGAAGCTGGACACGCGAGTACTGGTTCCCGTGAAACGCCCACAGCATCGGCTCTTCGCCCGCGTAAGTCATAGCGACAATGCAATGGCCCTCGGTCAGCCGTTCGTGAATTGCCTCCAGCATGGGCGTAAGCCTGGCATCCGCAAAAGGGTTTCCAAATCGCTCGTTAAGCTCGGGAACAATTCGCGACAAGCGGTCCCAAAACTCGCCGACAAGATTGCCTGGCTCCCACGCGTCATCATATTTCTCCAGAAATCCAAAGAGATGTGGGGCGCCTTCTCTGCGCAAGCCATCGACGATGCTCTCGATCGCCTGCGCCATCTCGGGACTCGCGCCAGCTACGACCTCTTGTCGCCAGCGAAGGAGGGCCATCCAGTCCCCGAGGGCATTCCCTCTGCAAGCGATCAATGGCGCCAATGCGTAATGGGCGGGTCCGTTTTCGGGCAAGCTTCGCAAGATTGTCTCGAACCGCGGAAGATACCGTTCGCGTAAACCTCGCCGGTGATGGAGGCGAAGGACATCAGCGAGCGCAAGGTCGAACGCTTCGGCGGCCGCTGACAGGGCCTTCACAACCGTGGAGGCTTCGCCGGCCTCAACGCCGATCCGGGCAGAGATCAGTTCCAGTTCCAGAACGGACTCGGGCTTGGAGTCCGCATCATGGGCCGTTCGCGCGTCCGTAATGACCGCCTTGGCGTCGTTGAGCTTTCCGGCTTGTCGCAGACATGCGGCGAGATTGACCATGATCGACGGCCGGATCTCGCTATCAGGCCCCGATGCAGCAAGCGCGCGGCGAAGCTGGATTTCGCCATTTGAAGTGTCACCCATTCGCATCATTGCTGTGCCCATGTTGCAGAGCAGGCTTACGGGCGCAGGCTTTCCGATCTCGTCGAGGGTCTCGATCGCGCGGTGGCCGGCATGCACGGCAAATTCGGGATCGCCCTCGTCGCAAGCGACTGCCACTGCGGCCTGAAATGCCCGTGCCAGCAGGGGCAGCGATCCTATGTCATGGGCTAGCCGTTCGACGTCATCGATGGCTCGGTACGCAGCTTGGACTGCGCCATGGCGAGAATAGATATGAGCCGCTTCAAGCAGCAATTCTCCCCTTTCCTCCCAAAGCTCATAATGAGCTAGCAAGGTGCACGCGGCTTTCAGCATCGCCGGCCGGTGGTCGAGGCTAGCGGCGTAATCCTCCGAATGACCGACCAGCCCGCGTGTCAGTTCGAGGACCGTCTCGCGCGTTTCGGACGAAGAGTCCGCTCTCGCAAGTTCGTTCAGGGTTTCGAACGCCTCCATCGCTTTGCCGGCAATGATTTGTGCGCGAGCGGTCATTTCGAGGAATAGGAGCGCCTCGCGGGGTCGCTTCCTTTTCTTCAGGAGTGCGTTCAGCCTCGGCGCGAGAACGAGAACCCATTCCACCCGTTCGTCGGTCGCCGCCATCAGGACATTATAAAGTGCGATGAAATCATTGTGGCCGATCGGCTTGGTGAGGCGCCGTCGCAAACGTTTGATAAAAGTCTCTGGCGTTAGCGCTATCCAGTCGTGCCAATTCATGCGCCGCCTTATTTCACCATTAGTCGGTTCCGCAAGCGAGAGAAGCCGCCGTTCGCTGGAATTTTTGACAGTCACGAGTTGCGCGCCGCGACCTCACGACGCGATAGACAGCGGACGCATCTAGCTCACCATACGGTCGATCAGCCGTGCCAACCGTACACGGTTGTCGGAGTGTGTTGCGTGCGTTGTAAATAGCTTAAGCTTTGTTTTGCCTCGCGGAGGCTTAGTGGGTAAATCTCTTCCACGCAGGCGGATTTCGAGGACGCAGGGGCGAAATGATCGAAGATATCAAAGTTGCCCAAACGGCTAGTTATTCTGCTGAAGGGCAAAATTTAACCGGCTTGCGCGCGCTCAACTTTATCTACGGTGCCAACGGGTCGGGGAAGACTACGCTTTCGCGCCTGATCGGTCAGCCCGAAGATTATCCGAATTGCTCCATCACTTGGCGAAATGGTGCCCCGATTGCGAGACTCGTCTACAATTCGGACTTCGTCGAACGCAACTTCGCGACGACCATCCCCGGTATCTTCACGCTAGGCGAGGAGAATGTCGAAACGCTAGCGCAGATCGATGGGCTCAAGGTGCAGGAAGCAGGGTTTCGCGACGACATCGCAAATCGTCGGAACACACTCCAGGGAGCCGATGGACGATCTGGGAAGATCGGCGAATTGGCCGCGCATCGCGATGATATCCAGCAGCAGTGCTGGGCGGCGAAAGGGCTACATGACGCCCATTTCAAGGCTGCGTTCACGGGGCTGCGGAACAATGCTTCCAACTTCTGCGACCGCATGCTCAAGGAGTTTTCGGAGAATGTGGCCGAGCTTCATGGTCTCGAAGACCTGAAAGCACGCGCCGCCGTCGTGTTCGACGAGACGCTCTCGAGCCTGCCGTTGCTCCCCGCCGTGAATCCTGCCGATCTCGTCGCCGGCGAGAACAACCCCATCCTCGCGAAGAAGATCATTGGCGCCGGCGATGTCGATATCGCCGCCATCGTGAACCGCCTCGGGAGCAGCGACTGGATGAAGGCGGGCATCGGCTACTTCACCCAGACCGATCCGCATTGTCCTTTCTGCCAGCAGACGGTCGATGCGGAGACGACAGCCCGGCTCAAAGGATTTTTCGACGAAAGCTATGATCGCGACATCTCGCTGGTCGATCAGGCCGGCGAAAGCTACCGGGCCGCGGCCGGAGTTTTTGTGAACGCGCTGGAGACGATTCTCGCGGAGCAGACCCGCCACGTCGACGTGGCCGCGCTGCAATCGCTGGTGGAGCGGGCCGGGGCGCGCCTCGGCGCCAACATTCAGAGTCTGGCGCGAAAGCGCAGCGAGCCGAGTTCAGTCGTTGCCCTAGAGGACAACAGGGGCCTCTTCGACGAGATCGCGGCCTGCCTTGCGGACGGCGCGACGAAGATCGCACGCCATAACGCGATGGTCGCCAACCAGGCGAACGAGAGCGAACGGCTCATCGCCGAGATCTGGAAATTTATTGTAGAGGAGAACCGCGGGGTTCTCGCCGCCTATCACGCGAACAAGACTGCGTGCGACGCCGCGATCGCGGGCCTGAACGCGAGTATCCGCGAGCGGGAGGGGCGTCAGGCCGAGACGCTCCAGGCTTTGCGGGCGCTCGAGGCCGGGATCACCAGCGTCGAGCCCACCGTGACCGAGATCAACGCGCTCCTGCGATCGTTCGGCTTTCGGGGTTTCAAGCTCGCGACCGCCGGCGAGCACAATAATTTCTACGAGATCCAGCGGCTCGATGGCAGCGATGCGAAGCGAACGCTCAGCGAAGGCGAGCGAACCTTTATCGCCTTCCTCTATTTCTATCATCTGATCCGGGGCAGCCAGTCCGCCACAGGGATGACGGACGACAGGGTCGTCGTGATTGATGATCCGGTGTCCAGTCTCGACAGCGACGTGCTGTTCATCGTCAGCAGCCTGATCAAACGCGTGTTCGAGCTTTGCCGGTCGGGGGGGCAGATCAAGCAGGTCTTCATCCTCACGCACAACATCTACTTCCATAAGGAGGTCTCGTTCGATCCGAACCGTTCGGCTGTGCAATGCCGAAACGACGAAAGCTTCTGGATCGTGCGGAAGCGCGACGATGTCTCCGTGGTTGAGAACCAACCCGCCAACCCGATCAAGACCTCTTATGAGCTGCTCTGGGGCGAGGTGAAAAATGAAAATCGCTCGCGGATGACGATCCAGAACACCTTGCGACGTATCTTGGAGAATTACTTCAAGATTCTCGGCAATCTGGACAAGGACGATATTTGCGCGCGCTTCGAAGGGCGTGACAAGATCATCTGCAACTCGCTTTTCTCATGGGTGAACGATGGGTCGCACAGCGCGCGTGACGATCTGTACCTGTCGGCGGACGATGCCGTCGTCGATGCCTACCTCGATGTGTTCCGCCGGATATTCGAAGTGACACAGCATGGCGCTCATTATCGCATGATGATGGGAGAGGCCGCGCATGCCGTCGACGGCCAAGTGAGACGAGCGCCCGCCGGTGAAGCGGTCGCTCGAGGCGCTTAGCCGTCAAACTGCTGGAGGAACCCTGATTAGGTCGGGAGTATTAACGGCTGGCCGGTTGACATCGACATGCTTCGACTTCTTGCCATATTCGTCGGGCGGCCCGGACACTGCAAAGGGGCGCGGCGGGGGTAGCAGTGAGTGTCCGCTATTCTGAGTTATCGCTTAGGACCGGACCGTCTCCAAACGGCCAGAGATGGAGAGTTGCATCCTGAGGGCACCGCATGTTGGGCGCAAGTCCTCCGACCCATATGTTCGCACAGGGTCACTAGGCTATTGAGTAGAATGGTCGTAAATCATTCCTGGACGCAATCTGCCATCGCATCATCGAGGCAGAAATCATGCGAGGCCACCCCCCAACCCTTTCACGCATTCTCTGGAACAGCGCTCGGAGAAATATCTTCCCGTCGGCGCAATCGAGCGCCCGACTTTCTCAGCTGTTCGCTTTCGGAGGTTGCCTATCGGCTTCGGCATATTTGCCGCTTGCGCAATGCGCCAGCGTTTTCGCGTTCGCGGTACTTGCGGTGCGCTCGGGCAATGGGGTTCGAAGGGCGCCTTTGCTGCAAGGTGCTTTTCTTCGCAACGCACTGTCCCAGATATTCGAAACCGTGGTTACGCTGGTGGCCCTCACAATGCGCCTGTCTCCTCTTGAGCGCGATCTTGTCGCGGCCAGCTTGCTGAGCCTTCTGTATCGATTCTGAAGGTCGGTGCCGCCAGCCTGCCGTTAGCGTCCGCGCTCGTGGTGTAATTTCCGGTGTAGGCGATGGTGTATTCCGGGGTGGGGCATGCCCCACCCCGGAATGCGGCGTCGCTGGTGGCCACCGGGTTCATCGTTATGGTGGAGTTTGCACACTTCAACCGTGACGAAGAGGAGTTCCCGATGACCGAGGACAGATTACTGATCGAAGAGCTTGCTGCGAAGGGCGGCCAACCGGATTTTTTGCGCACCATCGCCGAGAACGTGCTGCAGCTGATCATGGAGGCCGACGTTGATGGCCTGATCGGCGCGGGTCGCCACGAACGCAGCAGCGAGCGCGCGACCTGGCGCAACGGCTATCGCGACCGTTCGCTGGATACCCGGGTAGGCACGCTGAACCTGAAAATCCCCAAGCTGCGTGCTGGGTCCTACTTTCCGGGCTTCCTTGAGCCCCGCAAGATGGTCGAGAAAGCGCTGGTTGCGGTGATCCAGGAAGCGTGGATCGGCGGGGTCAGCACCCGGCGGGTCGATGAACTCGTCCAGGCCATGGGCATGACCGGCATCTCCAAGTCCACCGTCTCCAAGCTTTGCAAGGACATTGACGAGCGCGTCCATGCCTTTCTGAAACGCCCGCTCACCGGCGAATGGCCGTATCTCTGGCTCGATGCCACCTATCTCAAGGTACGCGAAGGCGGGCGGATCATCAGCGTTGCCGCAATAATCGCCATGGCCGTCAACACCGAGGGCCGGCGCGAGATCGTCGGCCTGCATATCGGCCCCTCGGAAGCGGAGGTCTTCTGGTCCGACTTCCTGAAGGACCTTGTTCGGCGCGGTCTTACCGGCGTGAAGCTGGTCATCTCCGATGCTCACGAGGGCCTCAAGGGCGCGATCACCCGCGTCATGGGCGCCACCTGGCAGCGCTGCCGGGTGCACTTCATGCGCAATGCCCTGTCCTATGTGCCCAAGGGCCAGAACACTGTCGTCGCCGCCGCGATCCGCCAGGTCTTCCTGCAGCCCGATCAGAAAAGCGCAACGCAGGTCTGGCGACAGGTCGCCGACCAGTTGCGCACCCGTTGGCCCAAGCTCGGCGCCTGCATGGACGAGGCCGAAACCGACGTGCTCGCCTACACCGGCTTTCCCACCCAGCACCGCACGAAGTTACACTCAACCAATCCGCTCGAGCGGCTCAACAAGGAGGTCAAGCGCCGCGCCGACGTCGTCGGAATCTTCCCGAACGAAGACAGCATCATCCGCCTCGTCGGGGCTGTGCTGATGGAGCAGAACGACGAGTGGCAGCTCCAGCACCGATACATGCAGATCGAAGGCATGGCCGAACTCAACCAACCCATGATCGAGGAGGAAAATCAGCCCCTACACATCACCGCCAAAGCCGCCTGACGATGGCCCACGGCCACAGCCGAAATTACACCACCTTGACGGACGCGACCAGCCTGCCAACTTGATGGGTGCGACATTCCGTCACCTCGCCCTGTCCTAAGGAATAGGTCTGCCTCGCCATCGGTCTGCAGCCGCTAGCCCCTTGCACGATAGGCGAGGGCCGGACGGTCCGCGATGCTCGGGTCGATCTTCCCGGCGCCCGCTTCAGCGGGTTGGAGGAGGCCCCATTCAGCAAGGAGAGTCCCGTGGCACAGAAAATCGTGATTATCGGAGCCGGTTTCGCCGGACTGCTGGCCGCCCTTTCGGCGGCGCGGCTGCGTGATGAGAAGGGTGTCTCGCCAGCGGATTTGACCATTACCGTCGTCGCGCCCGAACCCGCGCTGATCGTCAGGCCGCGCCTCTATGAACGCAATCCCGCGTCGATGACGGCGCCCCTCGGCGAGCTGTTCGCCGCGACCGATATCGATTTCCGTGCCGGATGGGTCGACAAGATCGATGCAGAGAAAAGCGTCGTCAATTTGAAGGGCGTGGACGGCTCGGCCGAAATGCTGCCCTATGATCGTCTGGTCGTCGCCGCGGGAAGCCACGGATTTCAGCCGCCGATACCTGGCCTTGCCGATTTCGGCCATAGCGTGAACGATCGGGCGGCCGCGGTCGCACTCGATAAACATCTGCAAGCACTCGCCGATCGACCAGCGTCGCCCGCGCGTGATACTGTGGTGGTGGTCGGCGGCGGGTTCACGGGCATAGAGGTGGCGACCGAAATGCCCGACCGGCTGCGCGAAATCCTGGGGCAGGACGCGCCGGTGCGCGTGGTGATCGTCGAGCATGGGCCGTGTGTCGCCGGCGACATGGGTGACGAGCCTCGTCCTTATATCGAGGCACGGCTGCGCGAGCTCGGTATCGAGACGATCGTCGGATCCGGCGTTTCCGGCCTCGACGAAGGCGGTGTCGCGCTCGACGATGGCGCGCGGATCGAAACCGACACGGTGATCTGGTCGGCAGGCATGCGTGCTTCGCCTCTGACCGCACAATTGCCCGGCGAGCGCGACACGCTCGGCCGCGTCCTCGTCGATCCCGATTTGCGAGTCCCTGGAGCGCCGCATATTTTCGCAACCGGCGATACCGCGAAGGCGGCTACCGACGATAAGGGTAATTTTTCGCTGATGTCGTGCCAGCACGCGCGCCGCCTCGGCGCCTTTGCCGGGCATAATGCCGCCGCCGACCTGCTTGGCGAGACAACCCTGCCATATGACCAACCATCCTATGTCGTGTGCCTTGATCTCGGTCCTGATGCCGCGATCTTCACCCGCGGTTGGTCGCCCCGGACCGTCGAGATCACCGGACCCGAGGCGAAGAAGGTCAAGATGGAGGTCAATAGCGTTTGGATATATCCGCCCGCGGCAGAGCGCGCGGCAGCATTCCAGAATGCCTTCGAGGCGCGCACGGTCGATTTCTGAGGGGCGCTTTGCCGGGCTCCGCGATGGTCGTGCGCCTCACTCATTCTCGACCGACATTTTTCCCGCGGGCGCAATTGCGGCCCGTCGTCCCCTATCGAACAGGAACTCTCCATGACTGCTGTGCAATCGCCGCTTGATAAGCCCTTCGGCCCGTTCACGACCGCCGCTGATGTCGCCGATGGCGTCGATCTTACAGGGAAGTCCGCGATCGTCACGGGCGGCGCATCGAATCTGGGCTTTGAGACGGTCAAGATACTCGCTTTGAAAGGCGCTCATGTTGTCGTACCCGCACGCAATGCGAGCGCGGCCCGGCAAGTTTTCCACGATATGCCAAACGTCGAAGTCGCCGCGATGGACCTTCTCGACCCATTGTCGATCACAGCCTTCGCGTCCGGCTTTAAGGAGAGCGGTCGCGCGCTCGATCTCCTGATCCTGAGCGCCGGAGTCATGGCGACGCCGCTATTCCGCGATGCCGCGGGACGAGAAGGCCAGTTCGCGACCAATCATCTCGCTCATTTCCGTCTTGCAGCGGCGCTCTGGCCGCGGCTTCGGAGCGCAGACGGCGGCGCGCGCGTGGTCGTCCTGTCGTCGCGCGCCCACCAACTTGGCGGTCTCGACCTGTCCGATCTCGATTTCCGGCGCCGCGCCTACGACAAATGGTTGGCGTACGGCCAGGCCAAGACGGCAAACGCTCTCTTCGCCGTCGCGCTCGACGCGCGCGGCGCCGATCATGGCATTCGCGCCTATTCGGTCCACCCCGGCTCGATTCTGGGCCCACTGGCGCGCCACCTGAGCCGGGAGGAGATCGAGCAGTTCGGGGCGGTGCATCCGGACGGCACGGCGGTCGTCGATCCGGACCGCGACCTCAAGAATCCGCAACAGGGTGCAGCCACGACGATCTGGTGCGCCACGTCGCTCGCGCTGGAGGGTGTTGGCGGGGTCTATTGCGAGGACTGCGACATTGCCCCCGTCGAAGCGGACGGCGAACTCGGCGGCCCCGGTGTGCGCCCGTTCGCGATCGACCGCGAAACGGCCGAAGCGCTGTGGCGCGAAAGCGCCCGGTTGCTCGATATTCATCAGCCGGGATATTGCTGATGACCGCCGAACGGACACGGGGGCAGGCCCGCCGGCTTTGCGTATTTTCGGGTTCCAGCCCGGGAATTTCGCCCGCCTATGGAGCCGCCGCACGGAGACTTGGCGAGCAGCTGGCGCTCGGCGGAATAGACTTGGTCTATGGCGGCGCGTCCGTCGGCCTGATGGGCGCCGTTGCCGATGCCGTGCTGGCGCGCGGCGGCCGGGTAACCGGCGTCATTCCGCAGGCGCTCGTCGAAAGGGAAGTCGCTCATCCGGGGCTGACCGACCTGCGCATCGTGGCCTCGATGCACGAGCGCAAGGCTCTGATGGCCGAGCTGTCTGACGGCTTCATCGCACTTCCAGGCGGGATCGGAACGCTGGAAGAACTGTTGGAGATCTGGACCTGGGCGCAGCTCGGAAGTCACATCAAGCCATGCGCTGTGCTCAATGTATCGGGTTTCTATGAGGGGCTGCTGCGATTCCTCGATCATATTGCCGGGCAAGGCTTTTTGAAGCCTGTCCACCGCGACATGCTGATCGTCGAGGACGACCCCGCTATGCTCCTGCGGGCCATGGCGCAATATTGTGCGCCGGTAGCGAGCAAGTGGATCGGCCCGGCTCAAAGATAGGCTGACGCATCCTCGCTTGGGCGGGTTGGCGCTGCCGCGATCGCAAATTAGCCAGGACGAACGTGGCGGTTCGTCCCGGCCTCTATTTTAGCTCCGGATGAAATCGAGCATATCCCTGTTGACCACGTCGGCGTGGGTCGCCGCCATGCCGTGCGGAAAGCCTTCATAGGCCTTCAGCGTGCCATTCGCGAGCAGCTTCGCCGAGAGCGGGGCGGAGTCCGCGAACGGCACGACCTGATCGTCGGTGCCGTGCATGACCAGCGTAGGGACCGCAATCTTCTTCAGATCTTCGGTGAAGTCGGTTTCGGAAAACGCCTTGATGCAGTCGTAGTGGGCCTTGGCGCTGCCGACCATGCCTTGCCGCCACCAATTCTGGATCAGGCCCTGGCTGACCTTCGCGCCGTCGCGGTTGAAGCCATAGAAAGGGCCCGAGGCGATATCGAGGTAGAATTGCGACCGGTCCTCGGCCAGTGCCTTGCGGAACCCGTCGAACACCTCGACGGGAAGACCGCCGGGGTTGCTGGCCTTCTTCACCATGACTGGCGGAACTGCGCCGACGAGAATCAGCTTTGCGATCGTTCCGGCTTTGGCGCGTGCGGCATAATGCGCAGCTTCGCCGCCGCCGGTCGAATGGCCGATGTGTACCGCGCCCTTGAGGTCGAGCGAAGCGACCAGCGCCGCGACGTCGGCGGCATAGGTGTCCATCTCGTTGCCGTGATCGGTCTGCGTCGAGCGGCCGTGACCACGCCGGTCGTGGGCAATCACGCGGTAGCCCTGAGAGAGGAAGAAGAGCAGCTGGTTGTCCCACTCGTCGGCCGTGAGCGGCCAGCCGTGATGGAAGACGAGCGGCTGCGCATCGCGCGGCCCCCAGTCCTTGTAGAAAATCTGCGCGCCGTCACTGGCAGTGATATAAGTCATGGGATCGGCTCCTTTGTGAGCTTTCGGGGGGATTGTGCCAAGGCTGACAGCCGACCAGCCCAGGCCGCCTGCAAGCGTCGCCGCGCCACCGGCGGCGACGAGCGCCCGGCGACCGATCATGAAATCCTGAAGTATGGGCATGCTGTGATCCTTCGCATCGAACCGATGCCGTATACGGGATGCCCGGGACGGGATCGGCCCACTTGGGATAAGGATTTCGGGCGGGAGCGCGATTATACGGGGGATGCGCTGCGACTATGCCAAGGTCGAGGCAGGTTGGCGACTAGTCGTCGCCGCCCTTCGCTATTGGAAGGGTGAAGGTGAAGCGCGCGCCGGTGGGTTCGACGTTGTTGGCTCGGAGTGGGCCGCCGTGCGCTTCGACGATCGAGCGGCAGATGGCGAGACCCATTCCCATGCCGTGCGCCTTGGTCGTGAAGAAGGCTTCCAACGCGTGATCGGGGTCGGCAAGGCCTGGCCCCGTGTCGGTGATATCGATCCGTATGCGACCGCGCTCAACGGCTCCTTCCAGCCGTAACTTTCGGCTGCCCTCCGGGCTCGCAGCCATTGCCTCGATCGCGTTGCGCAGGATGTTGACGAAAACCTGCTGGATCTGGACGGCATCGATTGCGACGGGTGGAAGGCCGGGGGCGAGCCGAATGTCGAGCGATGTTCGACTTTGCGCGAAGGGCTCGGCGAGGAGGTCTCGCACTTCGCCGACGAGCGCGCCGAGGTCGGTGGATCGGCGCGGACCGGCGCTGTTTTGGAAAAGGGCACGGATGTGGCTGACGATGTCGGCTGCGGATTCGGCGCTTCGCACGATCCGGTCAACGATGCCCCGCGCGCGGGCGATGTTCGGCTCTTCGCCGGCCAGCCACCGCTGGCAAGCCTGGGCGTTGGTCATGATGGCGGCGAGCGGCTGGTTGACCTCATGCGCGATCGATGCCGAGAGCTCGGCGAGGCTCGCCGCCTCGCCGGCTTTCGCGAGTTTATCCTGCGCTTGCCGGAGCTCATCCTGCGCCCGGATCTGGTCGTGGATATCGAGACAAACGCCGTTCCACTGCACGATTTCGCCGGCTTCGTCGCGCATGGCGGCGAGCCGCGTTTCGACCCAGCGAAACATCCCGTCGAAGCGGCGCTGCCGATGGGTGAGCGCATAGGGCTCGCCCGTGCGCAGCGAATGATCGAGACGCTCGTTTACGCGGTCGAGATCGTCGGGATGGATGATGGCGCCCAACAGGCTTTGCAATCGCGGAACATCGGGTTCGTCCTTCGCCGCGACGTCGAAGCCGAGGAATTCGCGCATGTGGCGGCTGAAGTAGATCGGCCGGCCCGAGGGCGTCATGCACCAGATAAGAGCGGGCGCAGTCTCGAGCAGTTCGCGCAGGGAGCGCTCGCTTTCGTGCAGGGCGGCGTCGGTCCGGCGGAAGACATCGACGTCGAAACCCGTGCCGTACCAACCCGTAACGCGGCCGTCGCCGGCGCGTGCAGGGCGGATCGCAAAGCGGTGCCAAACATATTCGCCGGTTGCCCGCAGCACGCGATATTCATAGTTGAACGGTGTTCCGCTGCGCATGCAACGGCGCAGCTCGGCAGAAGCGCTGTCATAGTCTGCCGGATGCACGCCCCTCTTCCAGCCAAGGTCACCGCCGTCGAGGAAAGCCGCATCGCTCAGCGGCTCGTTGAAATCGTCCAATGTCATCGCAAGCGATGTCTGGGCCATGGGGGTCGCATAGGTGAAGCGTCCTTCAGCGTCGAAGGCGAACGCAGAGCCGTAGACGTCTTCGATGATCTTCGCGGCGTTTACCGCATCGCCGGTTTCCCCGAGCGAGGTGGCGAGCGCCCAGTTTTCGCCCGGGTCGTGAACCAAGGGGCGTACGGTGACATTGGAGGAATAGGCAGGTTCGGCACGATATTTGTGCCATCGCCATCCGTGCCTTGGCGAGCGCTGGCGGTAGCTGACGACCTGCGGCACGCCGCTGCAAAAGGCGCGTGCTTCTGCCTGTGCAATGGCTTGGCGGTCTCCGGGATGAATCGCCTCGTCCGCATGGATATGGGGTTCGGCATGGCGCCGCCATACAAGCGCGCCCATCGCGACGCCGATTGCCAGACCGGCGAACAGGCCAGCCGGCTCGATCATGATGCCTGACGCGCGGGCGGCAAGCGGACGCGAAATTCCGCGCCGCCCTCTGGATGGTTGGAGGCTGACACTCCGCCGCCGTGCGCCGCGACGATCGATCGGCAGATTGCGAGGCCGATTCCCATCCCTTGCGGCTTCGTAGTGAAGAAGCCGTCGAAGATTTGGCCGAGATGGTCAGGGTCGATCCCCGGTCCGCGGTCGCGCAAAGTGAGCACGGCTTCGCCTTTTGAGCCCGCCGTCGTTGCAATATGGATTTCCCTGTCGGCCTCGCACGATGCCTCGACCGCCTGCGCCGCATTGATCAGCAGGTTGACGATGACTTGTTGGAGCTGGATGCGATCGCCGACGATTTTCGGAACGCGGCGTGCATAGGATGTCGTCACGCGAATGCCGCGTGTTTCGATCTCGTGGCGGACGAAGAGGAGGCTTTCCTGCACGACGTCGTTGAGCGCGATCGGTACCGGTTCGGGTGCCTGCTTGACGGCCATGCTGCGAATGCGGCGGACGATATCGTCGGCGCGGCGCGCGCTCGTCGCGATCCGCGTTGTCAGCTGCGCGACCTTGCCGATGTCGGGTTCGTCGCGCGCCAGCCAGCGAAGGCTCGTCTCGGCATTCGTCATGATTGCCGCCAGCGGCTGATTGACTTCATGGGCGATCGAACTGGTCAGCTCGCCGAGGGTCGAGATG
The DNA here is from genome assembly GCF_001314325.1 of Sphingopyxis macrogoltabida. NCBI lineage: Bacteria > Pseudomonadati > Pseudomonadota > Alphaproteobacteria > Sphingomonadales > Sphingopyxidaceae > Sphingopyxis > Sphingopyxis macrogoltabida. The sequence goes on along the minus strand of NZ_CP009429.1, from coordinate 4,173,531 downwards.
CGCGCGGCGTGGCTAAAATCGGCCTGGAGTTGCCTGAGCTCGGTCTCGATGCGGAGTCGTTCCGTCACATCTTCGAGGCTGAAAATTGTCGTATCGAGTTCGAGCAGCGGTTCGGGATAGGTAACCGAAAAGCGGACGTCGAGCAGGCGACCGTCAAGCGCGCGTATCTTCATATATTCGCTGTAATTCTTGCGCCCGCTGAATCGCCCGATCATGACGCGGCGCAGCGATTCCGGGCTTTCGGCGAACAGATATCCGACGGGCCGGATTAAGTCCTGTACGCTGGCACCGCCGACGAGTTCGATCGCGCATCGATTGACGTCGGTGACCGGAACGCTCGCCGCTGCGAATTCGACGAGTTCAGGGTGATCGTCGAGATGTCCTGCAAAGTCGGTGACACCGCGTGAGCGCAACTCGGCGTATATCTTGCCCATGTGGCTCGCATCGACCTGCCAGAGCGCGACCGGCATATAGTGAATGAGCTTGCGGTAGCGCGCCTCGCTGGCGCGCAGATAGAGGTAGGATCGATCGTCGTCGGCCACGCCGTCGACGGCAACGAATAACCGGTCCGGTCGATCGTCGCCCGCGCGCCACACGGTAACGAGCGGATCGCGCAGGATGCCGTCGGAGGCAAGGCGGCGCTGGACGCTGCGGCACTCGCGGTCGGCGCGTGCCTCGAGGATGAGATCAGCAAGGATCGTCCGACTTTCGAGAGGCCAGAAAGCCGCGACCGACTGTCCGGCCATCAGGGCCCGCCCGCGGTTGCCGCCAACCAGTCTCGCGGTCCGATCGTTGACCTCGACGATCTGCGCGGCATTGACGAGGCCGTGGAGAAGTTCATCGCGCTCGGACGTGTCGGCGCCGGGCGCGCGGGGGGCGAGACGAGCGAGGATGTCGGCGGCGGGCGCGACGTCGATTTCCCAACTCGCCGCCATCGACCGATCAGGGACTGGGTCGTGCGCTCCCGTCCAGCCTGGTGCCTCGGGCTCCGCGCGGGCATATTCGACGACGTCGCGCAGCGTTCCGGCGCCGTCGTAACGCAGATGCCGCCGGATCCTTGCGACCCGCACGTCGCCGTCGCGCGTGCGGCGCCGAACACGTCCCTCCCACGCGCCTTCCTGAAGCAATTGCGACCAGGCGTTCGCCTCGTCGCCTGGCGCGGGCGACAGCTGTGCGCCATCGGTCCCGCAAACGGCGAGTGCGGGCCAGCCGAACAGGCGCTCGGCGGCCGGGTTCCAATAGCGAATGATCCCGGCGGGATCGAGGATGACGATGCTCTCCGATGCGAGTTCCGCGATGCCCTTCACATCGCTCTCAAGCGGGTCGAGGAGGGTCGCCGTCACCGCTTTGAGCTCGAACCTGAACTTGCGATTGCCTGCGCGAGCGCTCCCAGCAGATGCTCGTCGGTGACGGGCTTGGTGAGCCACGCCTGCGCACCGATCGCGAGGGCATGGGAACGCGTCGCTTCGTCGAGCACCGACGATAGGACGATCACCGGCAGTTCTGCGCGCTCGTCGCGCAATCGTTCGATCAAATCGATTCCTGACATGCCCGGCATGCGAATGTCGGTCACAAGGCAATCGAATTGGCGGACGCGGAGCGCCGCAAGAAACTCGGCAGCGCCCTCGAAACATTCGCAGGCGAGCCCCGAGACCATCAGAAGGTCGCCCAGGGCTTCGCGAACGGCCTCGTCATCGTCCACGATCGCGACGGTCGGCATATGGGACAAGCGGCGGCATCCTCTTTCACGCGGCCTCGCTGGCCGATGGAGTCAATGTCGCGCAGCTTGTAAGCCATTATAACCATACCAAAGTCTAGGCCGGGGCCGGTTCGCGCACCTCCGCCGGCAATTTTTCCCACGCGCGGATCAGTTCGCCAACCGAAGCGGCCTGCATTTTACGCATCACATTGCTGCGGTGCAGCTTCACAGTGATCTCGGTTATACCTAGGTCGTAAGCGATCTGCTTGTTCAGCCGCCCCAGTGCGACTTCGCGCATGACCTGACTTTCCCGCGGCGTCAGCGTCGCATAGCGTTCGACCTGTTCATGGACGATTTGCGCATTGGCACGCTCGGCAATGTCGCGTTCGATCCCCGCGGTTACGGCATCGAGCAAGGTCTGATCGCGGACCGGCTTGGTCAGAAAATCGACCGCGCCGGCTTTCATCGCCTGCACCGACATGGGGATGTCGCCGTGCCCGGTCAGGAAGACGATGGGTTTGGAAATACCCGCAGAGGCCAGATGCTGCTGGAGGTCGAGCCCGCTCGCGCCCGGCATTCGTACGTCGAGGACGAGACAGCCCGCGCGATCTAGAAGCGGCGATTCGATGAGGTCGCGGGTCGAGGCGCAGCATTCGGCCTCTATCCCTACCGATAACATCAGCTCGCTGATTGCGGTGCGAACGTCCTCATCGTCGTCGACGACCAGCACGAGCGGCGGCTGTTCCTCGCATGCCGGTCGGATCATCTTTGCCTATCCTCTGCTTGCGACGGGCGCGACCGCCGTCTTGCGAGTCGCGCGTCGAACCAGGCTTTGGTGTCGCCGCCGAACTCGGCGGGGGCCTTGCGCTCGAGCCGGCCGCCAATGTCGGCCAGCGTCTCGCTCGCCAGCGTGTCGCGCATTGCCTTTTCGGCCTTGAGCATGACCGCATGGATCGAGCACACGCCGCGCGTCGCCCACTCGGGCGCGCCGTCCTCGAACAGAGCGCAACGCCCGCGTATGTCTTGACAGTCGAACAAGGGTTTGCGCCCCTCGATCGCATCGACCAGTTCGAGCACGCTGATCGCATGGGCCGGCCGCGCGAGCCGATACCCGCCGCGCACGCCTTCCGCTGCCGTCACGATCCCCGCCTTTTCCAGCTTGGCAAAAATCTTGGCCGCGAAGCTCGACGAAATTCCCTGGAAGAGAGCCAGATCGCGGGCGCTGCGCGGCGCATCGCCCGCATCGATCAGGCCCAGCAGGCAATGCAGCCCATATTCCACGCTTACGGTCATGTGCGCCATAACGCAGAGTATATTTGTCCGCGTTTGGCAAGGCAAGACATTCCTGCCTTTGCCTTGCCTTGCCTTGCCTGCCACATTCAGTTTTCGGATGGGATGAGCGATCCTCAAAAATTCCAGGCGACGCCCGCCAGGACTTGATGCCGATCCCATTTGGTGCCGCCGCTGCCAAGGTCGCTGTAGCGATATTCGACGCGCGCCGAGATATGGTCGGTGACAGCCCGTTCGATGCCGCCGCCAACCGACCAACCGTCGAGATTGTCCTTGCCGCTGCGCGGACCTTCGAGATCGAGGATCTGCACCCTGGTGCGGATATTCTCATAACCGCCGCGCGCATAGACGAGCGTCTTGTCGGTCACGAGGTAACCGGCGCGGACGCCCAGGTCGAAACCATATTCGGGATTGATCGCGGCCGATGCGTCCTTTTGCGCACGCGACAGGTCGTCGTCGAACCCGAAATTGACCGCTCCTTCGGCCGAAAGCACGACCTTGGCGGTTGGCTGGAGATTATAGCCGAAGAAGATGCCGGCGGTCGCCGCATCGCGGCTGTCGTCGATCGTGGCGGTGCCAAGGTCGGTCTCGACCGAGCCGAGCCGATTCTGGCTCCAGCCCGCCTGCGCCCCGACATAGGGGCCCTCGAAGGTCTGGGCCGCCGCGGGCGCCGCCGTGCCGACGGCGATCAACGCGCCGAGCGAGAGGGGGAGAGCAAGATTTTTCAACGCATGTTCCTTTCTGTCGGTTGAAAATTGGGGCGCGCGCGGCTGGGGGGCGGGGCCGCGCGCGCCCCGCAGTCAGGCGCCCTTCCGGGGAGGGAGGAAGGCGCCATCGATGCCGCCCGGCCAGGGCGTCACCGTTTCACCGGCGACCATCCAGGTGCCGGAATCCTTGCGCATGCGAAGCTCGTACATCGCGGGCGGAGCGTCGGAGCTCATGCGGCGATAGAGGATCGCCGTCGCATGATCGCCCTGCTGCTCGACGTGAAGCACCCGATGTTCGGTCGAAAGCGGCGCTTCGCCCGCGTTGCGACGCGACCGGAATTCAGCGATCGAATCGTCGCGAAGAATTCGGGTCACCTCTCCGTCGCTGCCGAGGACCAGGAAAATCTGGTCGGGCGTGTAGAGCCTTTCCATGCCTTCGATGTCATAAGCGCTGCCGACATGGACGACGTCGTGGATCAAGGCGGCGATGGCGGGCTCGACGGGAGATTGGGTCATGCTTATTTCCTTCGATGTTTGGGGATGAGTCAGAGCAGCGCCATGCCGCCGTCGACGCGGAGGTTGATGCCGGTCACGAAGCTGCTGGCGTCGGACGCGAGGAACAGCGCAGCGCGCGCGAGTTCCTCCGGCCGGCCGAGCCGCGCGAGCGGGATTTCGCCCGCCATTATCTCGGCAAAGGCGCCACGCTCTTCGGGTGCCACGCCCAGCTTGCCGAGGATCTCGGTTTCGGTTGGCCCGGGACTGAGCATGTTGACGCGGATGCCGCGGTCCTTGAATTCGAGCGCCCAGCTTCGCGCGAACGCCGCGATCGCCGCCTTGGTCCCGGCATAGACGGCGTGGCCGTCGAGCACCTTGTCGCTCGCGAGCGAACCGACAAGGATGATCGAGGCTCGCTCCTGCAGGTGCGGCGCGATCGCCTGGACCCCAAAGAAAGTGCCGCGGGCATTGATTCCGAACTGGGTGTCATACTCGGCTTCGCACACCTCGCCCGATGGCGTGATCGTGTTGACTCCGGCGTTCGCCATATAGATGTCCGCACCGCCGAAACGCTCGCGAACAAGGTCCGCGACCGCGCGGTGGTGCGCCGGGTCGGCGACGTCGCCGCAGATCGCTACCGCAGCAGGGCCGATCGACCGGACTGCCTCGTCGAGTGCGGCCTGGCGCCGCCCGGTGATCACCACCTGCGCGCCCTGCTCGGCAAAGAGCTTCGCGCTCGCGAAACCGATGCCGCTGTTGCCGCCGGTTACTACGGCGACCTTTCCCTTCAAACTGTCCATAATTCACCTCTGTGGTTGAAGACGGAGATGGATTTGGCTTTTCCACTTCGGAAAATTAGACTGGAGGCAGGCACATCATTTTTGCTAAAAACTATCGAATGACCGCTGGCCTCGAACCGACGACGGGACTTGAAGCCTTCGTGCGCGCCGTCGAGACGGGTTCGTTCAGCGCCGCGGCGCGTCTTGCCGGGACCACCCCCTCCGCGGTTTCTAAGAGCGTCGAACGGCTCGAACGACGCCTCGGCGTCAAGCTTTTCCTCCGGTCCACCCGTTCGCTGACGCTGACTGTCGACGGGACCGCCTATTACGAGCGCATCGCCCCGCTGCTGCGTGCCCTCGACGAAGCCGGCGACGCCTTGAAGGGGGCTGAACGCGCGCAGGGGGTGCTGCGCGCCAGCATTCCCGGCGTGCTCGGTTCCGCGTTGATGGAAGCGCTCACCCGGGAATTCGTCCCGCGCTATCCCGAGATCAAGCTTGAGATCAGTATCACCGATCGCCATGTCGACCTGATCCGCGAAGGCTATGACGTGGCGTTGCGTGTCGGCGAAATGGGGAATGTCGACTGGATGGTGCGACGTCTTGCGACCCTGCCGCTCATCCTCGTCGCGGCGCCTCAATGGCTCGAACGCGTTGCCCATCCCGCGACGCGCGAAGCGCTCGCGCAATTGCCGCATATCCGGTATCGGCTTGGGTCGCAGGCCTATCCCATTCGCTTCGCCGACGGGACCGATCTGCTGCCCGAAGGGGCACTCGACACCGATTCGGGTCAGGCGATGCGGATTGCGGCGCTCGGCGGGGTCGGCATTGCGCAGCTGCTTCGGCTGGCGGTGGCGGACGATCTTGCCGCGGGACGCCTCGCCGAGATATTCCCGCACGATCCGCTCGCCTCGGTTCCCGTCCAGGCGCTGCACGCTTTCGGCCGCCTTGCACCGCTGCGCGTCCGATTGTTCACCGATTTTCTTGCAGACAGGCTTGCTGCGCATTCGGCCTGACGGACCATAAGCGTGCAGCGAGACGGGCTCGCACGGATGCCGCATTTCGAATTCCCTGGACTGGAGGGGGCGGTGTTCTGCCGGTTGGGGGCATACCGGCGCGCTCGGTCGGTACGCCCCCGGGGGAGCCTTCGGCTGGAGATCAGAAATCCCAGAAGGCAGCGACCCAGCGGAAGGCGTCGCCATCGGCGGCGACGCGGCCCACCGAAGGGAAGGGCAAATGCGTCGCGACGAGATACTCACCGCTCGCGGCCGCTTGCTGCAACAGGCGAACGCGCACGCGCACCGATTCTTCGGGATCATGCTCGAAGCCGTTATGCCAGTCGGGATGGTCGAAACCGACGGGGAAGAGCGCGTCGCCCGCGAAGGTGAGGCGCTCGCCACCCGATGCGACATGGACGACGCAGTGCCCCGGCGTGTGCCCGCCGGTCAGCTTTGCGACCACGCCCGGCGCCACTTCGCACTCCTCGTCGAAGGCCATGATCTTGTCGGCATAGGCATCGATGAACTGCGTAGCGGTCTTGCGCAGAACCTCGGGAACGGGGTTAGGCATCGCCGTCTGTTCGAAGTCGGGGGTCTGCCAGAAGGCGATTTCGGTGGCCGTGACATGGATGCGCACGTCCGGATTCAGCCGTCGATTCACGTCCTCGACGAGCAGCCCCCCGACATGATCCATGTGCATATGCGTGATGATGATGTCGGTGACTGATGCCAAGTCGATCCCCGCGGCCTGCAGCCGCTTGGGAAACTGGCCGGCGCGTGGGAAACCGGGGAACTGGCCGCCGAGGCCCGCATCGACCAAGATGGTCTTGTCGCCGCTGCGCAGCACGAGGACATTGAGAGCCCAGTCGAACATGTCGGGTCCGACGAACATATCCTTGAACCATTCGGCGCGGACCGCGGGGTCCACATTGGTGGCCATCGTTTCGGTGGGCAGCGGCAGCACGCCGTCGCTTACGACAAGCACATCGATGTCGCCGATCCGCAGCGCATAGCGCGACGGAACCAGCTCTTCGAAGCCCGAGGTGTCGGGCGATGCAATAGTGTCGGGTTTCATGTCTCGATCCTCCTGAAAGCCGTGCAATCACGACGTTCAGCAAGCTAGGCAGCGGTCGGCTCCTGGTCGATTGGATCGAGGCATTGGTTGGACCATACCTTCGGACAGGGACGATTGCCGGCATCGATAGCCGCAAAGCTGCTTTTGCTTGCTTTGCGGCGCTGACAAGGACCACGCCCTCTGGGAGCGAACGCTTTGGCCTGTCGCTAAACGTCCGCTATCCCCGTTTACACGCTAAAAGCCGTCAGTCCGAAATCGGCCAGTCTGCGTTGTCTCATAGCGGGAACTTACCAAGTCGAGGTTAATGAGCGGTCGGCGGATTATAGGGTGATCAGCTTCCCGCGAAATGGGTAGCGGTGGGGGAATAACGCCCGACGTTTCCGATATCGCCAAGGTCGAAGCCCATGATCTGAAAGTCAATTCCACGCAACGGAGGTTCGGCGTCGGGAAGGCCTGGCTGACTTGCGGTCGTTTGGGCAGGTCGGGCAGGAACTACGGTCGCGTCCGTCAAGGTGGTGTAATTTCGGCTGTGGCCGTGGGCCATCGTCAGGCGGCTTTGGCGGTGATGTGTAGGGGCTGATTTTCCTCCTCGATCATGGGTTGGTTGAGTTCGGCCATGCCTTCGATCTGCATGTATCGGTGCTGGAGCTGCCACTCGTCGTTCTGCTCCATCAGCACAGCCCCGACGAGGCGGATGATGCTGTCTTCGTTCGGGAAGATTCCGACGACGTCGGCGCGGCGCTTGACCTCCTTGTTGAGCCGCTCGAGCGGATTGGTTGAGTGTAACTTCGTGCGGTGCTGGGTGGGAAAGCCGGTGTAGGCGAGCACGTCGGTTTCGGCCTCGTCCATGCAGGCGCCGAGCTTGGGCCAACGGGTGCGCAACTGGTCGGCGACCTGTCGCCAGACCTGCGTTGCGCTTTTCTGATCGGGCTGCAGGAAGACCTGGCGGATCGCGGCGGCGACGACAGTGTTCTGGCCCTTGGGCACATAGGACAGGGCATTGCGCATGAAGTGCACCCGGCAGCGCTGCCAGGTGGCGCCCATGACGCGGGTGATCGCGCCCTTGAGGCCCTCGTGAGCATCGGAGATGACCAGCTTCACGCCGGTAAGACCGCGCCGAACAAGGTCCTTCAGGAAGTCGGACCAGAAGACCTCCGCTTCCGAGGGGCCGATATGCAGGCCGACGATCTCGCGCCGGCCCTCGGTGTTGACGGCCATGGCGATTATTGCGGCAACGCTGATGATCCGCCCGCCTTCGCGTACCTTGAGATAGGTGGCATCGAGCCAGAGATACGGCCATTCGCCGGTGAGCGGGCGTTTCAGAAAGGCATGGACGCGCTCGTCAATGTCCTTGCAAAGCTTGGAGACGGTGGACTTGGAGATGCCGGTCATGCCCATGGCCTGGACGAGTTCATCGACCCGCCGGGTGCTGACCCCGCCGATCCACGCTTCCTGGATCACCGCAACCAGCGCTTTCTCGACCATCTTGCGGGGCTCAAGGAAGCCCGGAAAGTAGGACCCAGCACGCAGCTTGGGGATTTTCAGGTTCAGCGTGCCTACCCGGGTATCCAGCGAACGGTCGCGATAGCCGTTGCGCCAGGTCGCGCGCTCGCTGCTGCGTTCGTGGCGACCCGCGCCGATCAGGCCATCAACGTCGGCCTCCATGATCAGCTGCAGCACGTTCTCGGCGATGGTGCGCAAAAAATCCGGTTGGCCGCCCTTCGCAGCAAGCTCTTCGATCAGTAATCTGTCCTCGGTCATCGGGAACTCCTCTTCGTCACGGTTGAAGTGTGCAAACTCCACCATAACGATGAACCCGGTGGCCACCAGCGACGCCGCATTCCGGGGTGGGGCATGCCCCACCCCGGAATACACCATCGCCTACACCGGAAATTACACCACGAGCGCGGACGCTAACGGAACTACGCTGAGGCTCGGCCTTATTTCAACGCCGCCAACAGCAGCTACCGCATATTGCTGATAGCCGCCCACGCTGGGAACCTCCGGATCATCCATCACTTGCCGCAAGACGTCCAGAGCGTTGAGGATCGTGCCTGTACCGCGTGCGGATTCGACAATCTCCCTCACCGCTTCGGTCCCACTGCCCAAAACCATCACGGCTATCCGCGTAAAGTCGACTTCCTCCGCGGTGCACATCGCGAGGGCATTATCGTCGATTCTGACCTCGAACGTGAAGGCTTGGGCTGAAGCTTCGGGCGTACTGCGTCCGAATACCAGGCCTTCAAAGAGATGCGCGTCTGTTCGCAGCCACTGGCGGCGCTCATTCACGACAAGCGCGGCACAGCGCGCATAGAGGTTCGCAACCTCCTCGACGGTCGGGCCTGTATCGTTTTCGACGAGCGAGACGAGATTCTGAAGGCAGGTCGTTGCCAATCCGTGCGCGGTCTGTCCGGCAAAGCTGTTGCCGGCGAAGGCGAAGCCCATGTTGGGCAGATAGGTCTTCTCCGTCGCAATTCGGTCACCCCAGCGATTCAGCACGATCGGCACCGAAAAGATCTTCGGGCCGGCCATCGCGACCGTTTGAAAGTTACTGCCAAACATGGTGTCGGCCGCCACGGCCACGCCCTCGACCATATTCCACGCAAGCACCAGCGTCATAATAGCTCTCCTAATTTTGGTTGATGGCGCGGGATGACTAGAGGAATGTGCCGGTCAAAGCGCGTCTTCTGCCGCTCTCTGGCGTCTATTTGAACGGGCCCCATCTTGAGCGGTCATCCGCCGTGGTTGCGGTGCGGGTCCTCAGCCGTTCAGCCGGGGAGGTCATTGGTTTCGTTCGTATGGTGCGTCTCGCGTCCTCGAGACCCTGTGAGCGATATGGATACTCGGGCGCTTCGCGGTCGAACAGCGCGCCGTCGTGGTCTCGACTGAGAAGAACGTGCAAGGCTTCGATCAGTCCGGTGCCCATGGCTTCGTCCTCTCCCTATCGCGCAGATTAGCGCGCGGCTCACGAGAACGGCAAAGCCTATACTAAACTTGTGAGCGATGTCTGCCTTTCACGATTTGGCGCCGAAAGCAGACGGGCAACAAACGGCCAGTCTTTCCAATCACCAACCGGCGGGCACACAAAAAAGACGCCCGCGCGGCCGAAACCGTGCGGGCGTCAGATGAAGATCTCGGTTTCCTGAAAGGACGAGGTCTCCTGGGTCGCACGGCGCAGATAATGTCGCGGGCCGGGTAATAATTGTACCGCTGCGCCAAAAAAGATGCCTAGGAGCGTCTAAGACGCCGACTACAGGTTGGTTCAAATAGGACTCGTGCGGTCTGCAATCGGCCGCTCATGGCGGTTTGTTCAGCCCGGGTTCGGTTGCGCGCCGCTACGCTTGGTCCATGATTGAAGGAGACGGGTCATGAAAAAATATATCGCCGCCGTGGTTCTCGCCGCGCTCGCCGTTCCCATTGGCCCGGCGCTCGCGGATCCGCCGCCTTGGGCGCCGGCGCACGGCAAGCGCGCCAAGGATCGTGGTCTCTATGACGGATATGGGCGCTACTACGAGCCTCGCCGCATTTCACACAACGACCGTATTTGGCGCAGCAAGGATGGCCGCTACCATTGCCGCCGCGAGAATGGCACGACGGGATTGATCATTGGCGCTGCCGTTGGTGCGCTCGTCGGGCGCGAACTCGATGGCGGGCGTGACCGCACGGTCGGCACGATCATCGGCGCGGCCGGCGGCGGGCTGCTCGGTCGGGCTATTGATCGCGGCGAACTGAAATGCCGCTGATATGAAAGGACGGCGCGAGAGGGACCAGTCTGCTCGCGCCGTCCCCTTGGGCACCGCACGCAGTGGGGGTGCGGGCGGTGACGAAAAATCTACTCGACAGTCTGATCGCGCAGGCGACGTGCCTTCGTCACGCGCAGCCCGGGTATGCCCGCCCGGTCGATGGTGCGGCGCCACGATTCCAGCTCTTCGCCGCTGAGGCGGTATCTCGCGCAGGCGTCGGCCAGCCCGATCAGCCCGCCATCGATCGCGGCAAGCGACTCCGCCTTGCGGCGCGCGACCCAATAGCCTGCCGTCGATGAAGGCAGGTCGTCGATTGTCAGCGGCCCGACCGGCCCGGCGACCGATGTCGGCCTCGTCGTAGATTCGAGCACTGCGAACTCTCCATTCGCTCGGCTGCTGCCGTATGAGTGCCCCCCCGCGTCAAAAATGCGGTTTCGAGGTTAACAAAAGGTTGCGGAGGGGCATGGGATGCGCCCAACCGTTCGTCGCTCATGGGACGCGACGGGCCAATTTATGTGCGGGAGGGCGAGCCGCCTGCGGTCCTCTCAACGATTGCTGCTATTGCCAGGCCGGGCGGAATGCTGCAGCATTTTTCCATTAAGAGGGGGAAACTTATGAGAAATGCGAATATTTTTATGGCGATGGCGATGGCGCTGGTGGCATCGCCGGCTCAGGCTCAGACGGTGCCGGACCTGCCAGCCAATCCGCTGAAGGCGATCGACGGCGAATGGTATGGCGTCGACCACAAGATCAAGTTGTCCGTGGCAAATGGCGTGGTAACGATCGTGGAGAACGACACCGCCGATCCCTACCTCAAGAAAATCGCGGCACCTGCCGGAACCGTCATCGCTCGCATCACGGGCGTGGAATCGACCGGACCCAAGTCGGCGCGGTTCGTCGGCCAATGCCTCGAATTGATCGACACCTCGCGGTCAGACACGATGGCGTGCCCTGGTCACGCTTTCGTGCAGTCGGCGGCCTACGACGGCAAGCCCGGATTGAAGATCAATTTCTGGACCGCCGCTTTTCTTCGCAAGGGCAATATTCCCGAGTATCAATGGCAATATCGGAAGTGACTGACCAACGAGCGGAGCAATAATTTCCGGCAACAAAATCAGGGACCGCTTGGGCCAGATCCGATGTGATAGCAGCCCGCCCGCTATCAGCCACTAGCCGCGCTGTCGTGGTTCGGATGCCGCGCGGAGGTTTCAAATCCCGCCTGATGGGCCATGATCGGGGCAAGTCCACCGATAACCTTCATTTGTCGCGACCGGTATTTTCCGGAGCGCGTCGTTCTCTGGTGAATCCGTGCATGCCGAACCACCACTGTAATGCGATTATCGCGCCCTTGGCGGGTTGAAGGAACCCGATCATCAAAACGAGCATGGCGGTCACGATTATCGCGGCCAATGCGATGAGCGACAGCTTCGTGTCCTGAACGAGTGCAATGATGATCGGCGCCATAATATGCCCCGTCAGGAGGATCGCGATATAGGCCGGGAAATCGTCGGCTTGCTGATGCGTCCAGTCTTGCGCGCACGCGGAGCAAAAAGGGAAGGGTTTGAGAAAGCGATGAAATAGCTTCGCTTCGTTGCAGCGGGGACAGCGACCGCGCGCGCCGCGGAGCATCGCTTTCCAGGCCGAGGCAGGAAGCTCCGCGCTTTCCGTCTTAGGATTCCCGTGATTGGCGGAGATCGGTAATTTTCGGGCGTTGTCCGCACGATAAGAGCGATCCAGAGGCGTTTGCATGAAATCGGGCATCAGCCGCCTCCTGCGCGAAGGGGGGCGCAGCGAGCGGCTCCCGCCGAAGCAAGCATATTCGATATAAAGGCGAGCATGATGTATATATACAGTATCGATCCATAATGTTAAGATTGATAAATGATGCATGAAACATCATTGGAGTCGATATGATCACATCGCAGCAGATGCGCGCGGCGCGCGCGCTCCTCGGGATCGACCAGCGCGAACTTGCCGAACTCGCGGGTCTCTCGCTTCCGACGATCCAGCGCATGGAGGCGTCGAACGGCCAGGTCCGTGGTGTCGTCGATACGCTGGTGAAGGTGATTACGGCGCTGGAAAGCGCCGGCATCGAACTGCTCGGCGAATATTCGTCGAGTGTCGGATCCGGGCGCGGCGTGCGGCTTCGCGAGCCCGCCGACGCCGATCTCAAGGCGCCCGGCCGCGCGCTTCTGTCCGCTAAATTTCCGAGTCGGCCCGCAATCCGGTGAAGTCCGAGGCCTATACGCCGAAGCTCTTCACGGTCTTTCGCGAGGGCTATTCCGTCGCCACATTTCGGGCCGATGCGATCGCGGGCCTGACGGTTGCCATCGTCGCGCTGCCGCTGGCGATGGCGCTTGGTATCGCGAGCGGCGCGTCGCCCGACAAGGGGCTGATCACAGCCGTCGTCGCGGGCTTCCTGATCTCGGCGCTCGGTGGATCGCGCGTGCAGGTGGGCGGGCCGACGGGCGCCTTCGTCGTCGTGATCTTCAACGTCATTGCGAGCCACGGCTATGACGGCCTGTTGATCGCGACCCTGCTCGCCGGGCTTATCCTCATCGCTGCCGGCCTGCTCCGTTTCGGCCAGATGATCAAATATATCCCGCATCCAGTGGTGACCGGCTTCACCGCGGGGATCGCGGTCATCATCGCCTCGAGCCAGGTCAAGGATTTCCTCGGCCTCGCCATCGACAAGGTGCCGGCCGACTTCCTCCCCAAGTGGCAGGCTTATCTGGGAGCGCTGTCCAGCGCGAACTGGGCCGCGATCGGCGTCGGTGCGGGCGCGTTGGCGATGATCGTCGCGCTTCGCAAATTCGCGCCGCGGCTGCCGGGCTTCCTGATCGCGGTCGTGGCGAGCTCCGTTGCGGTGGCACTTTTGAACCTGCCGGTCGACACGATCGGTTCGCGCTTTCCCGATATACCGGCCGGGATCCCGGTGCCGTCGTTTCCCGACATCTCGCTCGCGAAGATCAATGCCGTTCTGCCGTCGGCCTTCACGATCGCTTTCCTCGCCGGGATCGAAGCGCTGCTGTCGGCAGTCGTCGCCGACGGCATGGCCGGGACGCGGCATCGCTCGAACCAGGAACTGATCGGGCAGGGCGTCGCCAATCTCGGCTCGGCGCTCTTCGGCGGTCTCCCCGCCACCGGAGCGATCGCGCGCACCGCGACCAATATCCGGTCGGGTGCGAAGACGCCGGTTGCGGGCATGATGCATGCGGCTTTCCTGCTTGTCTTCATCCTCTTCGGCACGGACCTGATGGCCTATGTTCCAATGGCGGCACTCGCGGCGATCCTGTTCATGGTCGCTTGGGGTATGAGCGAGTATCAGCGCTTCCTCGCGCTGCTGCGGATGCCGAACAGCGACCGGGCGGTGCTGCTGATCACCCTCGGATTGACGGTCCTTGTCGATCTGACGGTGGCGATCGCGGTCGGGGTGACGCTTGCGTCGCTGCTGTTCATGGCGCGTATGGCCGAAACGGTCGAGGTCGACCGGAGCGGCCGCCGTGACGCTGAACTCGATGCCGAAGACCTCGACCAGCGCGACGATTTGCCGCCCGGGGTCGAGGTGTTCCGGATCGCCGGTCCCTTCTTTTTCGGCGTCGCGGGCGAACTGCTCGACACGCTACGCCGCGTCGGGCAGTCGCCGCGCGTCATCATCCTGCGGATGCGGCTCGTACCGCTCCTTGATGCGAGCGGCGCGCAGGCGCTCGGGGAATTTGTCGAACAGGCCCGGCTGGCGGGCGCGCGGGTGATCGTCTCGGGCGTGCAGCCCCAGCCGCGCACCATGCTTGATCGGATCGGTCTGGGCGAAACTGCGCGGCGCATCGCCTATGCGGCCGATTATGCGAGCGCGCAGGCGCTTGCGGTCGATCTGGCGGGCGTGAAATGACGGCGGCCCCCGTGTGCGGCAGGCCATTCGCACGCGCCGCTTCTCGATCGGCCGACGGCCGGGAAGGCCCAATTCTGACCAAGTCTGGAGAATGGAATGAGTAACAGTGACGACTATGTCTATGACGAGGAAAGCGGCGAGTGGATGCCGGCGTCGGAGCTTGCGGAACGCAAGGCCGCAGCCTCGCAGGTCGAGGTTCGCGACGCGGTCGGGAACCTGCTCAAGGACGGCGACAGCGTCGCACTGATCAAGGATCTCGAGGTCAAGGGGGCCGGCAAGACGCTCAAGGTGGGGACCGTCATCAAGTCGATCCGCCTGACGGGCGATCCGCAGGAGATCGATTGCCGTCACGAAAGCATTAGGGGGCTCGTCCTGCGCGCCGAGTTCGTGCGCAAGCGCTAGGTTCTTCGGCGCGGCATGTATTTGACATCGTCGCCTCCGCAGCATGAAGAGAGTGGCAGGACGCGGTGGTGGTGAAGATTGCGGGGTAAATTGACCAACTTTTCCTCAGACTGGTGGATATCCATTGGCCGACCGACATTAGGCTGACGTCCGGCGCTATCCGGAGCAGGTGCTACCCTTACGGATGTTTCCGAATTGGGGCGATGCGCCGGGAAGGCGAAAATCTCCGAGCCGAAGCATCAGGTCCTGCCGGCCTTTGGCCGGGTTGCGACCTGCGGACGAAGAGGAGACAGATGATGTTGAAGAAGACAGACGGGCAGTTGCAGCGCGACGTGATGGACGAGCTCGAATGGGAGCCAAGCGTCGATCATGCCGATATCGGCGTCGCCGTAACCGATGGCGTCGTCACTCTCTCGGGCTATGTGAAAACCTATCCGGAGAAGATCGCCGCCGAGAAGGCGACGCGCCGCGTCGCCGGCGTCCGGGCGATCGCCGAAGAGATCAAGGTTCATTTCGCCTCCGAGCCCAAAATGGCCGATCATGAAATCGCCAGGCGCCTGCTCGATATGATGGCCTGGACGGTGTCGATCCCGACCGACAGGGTTCAGGTCAAGGTCGAGCGGGGCTGGGTGACGCTCAGCGGCATGGTCGACTGGGACTATCAGCGCAAGGAAGCCTTCCGGGCCGCCAGCCGCGTCACCGGCGTCGCGGGCGTAAGCAACCTGATCGAGGTCAAGCAACACCCGGCGCCCGCCGACGTTAAGGAGCGGATCGTTTCGGCCTTCAAACGTCAGGCCGATCTCGACGCCGCCGGGGTGACCGTGACCACCGAGGGCGGAACCGTGAAGCTCGGCGGGAAGGTCAAGGCGTGGGCCGAGCGCGGAGTCGCCGAGCGCGCCGCATGGTCGGCGCCGGGGGTCACCCGCGTCGAGGATAATATCACGATCGCGCTCTGACCCGGCCGACCGGATGGAAGCGCTTTGTGGCCACCCCCGAAAACGGGGTGGCCGCTTTGCGTCAGTTCCGGAAGGTCAGATGAGCGGTGAGCCGGTCGAGAAAAGGCTGCTGGCTCGGAAGTATCATGGTCTCAGCCTCCGCGACCGAGAACCATCGCGCCGCGTCGATTTCGGGAAAAGACTGGCGCCGTCCGCTGCGAGGCGGCCACTCGATCTCGAAGCGATTGCTCACGACCGCGGTAGCATCGAGATCCTGCTCGAGCGCGAAGCCTTCGACGATCTTTCCGCCAGCCTGCCGGAGCTGGCCCAGCGGAACAAGCGTACCTTGCAGCGATATGCCAAGCTCTTCCTGAGCTTCACGGACGGCGGCCGCCTCTGCGTTTTCACCCGCCGCAATTTCTCCTTTGGGTATCTGCCAGGCGCCGCGGTCGCGCCCACGCCAATAGGGCCCGCCGGGATGGACGAGCAAGACTTCCGCGCTCCCGCCCTTCAGCCGATAAAGCAGTATCCCGGCGCTTCGCGCGATCATTGACAGTCGCAGCTGTTTGTCGGCATCGATCCCCTCTCCTGATCATCGCTGCGAGGGGTTCTGCCCGCCAGTCTTCGGCGCCGCCGCGCAGCTATGGCTGAAAGGTAACGCGCCCTTCGTTCCCCGGCCATGTGCGGAATCTACGTATTTCGCGGTCTGACGCTTTCGCTCAATCTCTGACCACGCTCAAGGCGAAGGAGGCCAATATGGATATGCCCGATGTCGACAAGTCGCTTGCGAAACTCGGCGTGCCGCGCCGGATGCGCAAGAAGATCGGCCGCGTTTCGCGATCGCCCAAGCTTCGCGCGGCGGCGGCGCTCGTCCCCATTCTTACCGCTGGCCTCCTCGCGGCGCGAAGGTTGGCACGCAAGGGGTCCTGAAAGTGGCGCCATCGAACCCCGAGGATCCGATTGAGCGTGACCGCGAGCACGCGGCTTCGCTCGGACTGTGGCTCGTCTATTTCGCCTTCGTCATTCTGGGTTCGGTCTGGTTCTTTCTCTTCCGGCTCTGACCGGCGCCGCCCACGCGGGTGCGGCTAATCCTCGAGCAGATGCGGCGACGGCCTGGTTGACCAAGGTCAATGACCTTTGCCGATGCGGTGTTCATGCCTTTCCAAAGATACAAGATAAGGGAGCTGTCGATGGCGGAAATCAGGCACCGAGGGCACGCGAGCCAGCCCCGCCCAATCCATGTCGACGTGTTGATCGTCGGTGCGGGCATCTCGGGCATCGGCTCGGCTTATCATCTCCAACAACAATGTCCGGGGAAGAGTTACGCGATCCTCGAGGCGAAACCGACCTTCGGCGGGACATGGGACACGCACCGATATCCCGGCGTCCGTTCGGATTCGGACCTTTACACCTTCGGCTATCGCTTCAAGCCCTGGGTGGGCGCGCCGATCGCCAGCGGCGCCGAAATCCTCAAATATATCGGCGAGGTGATCGAGGAGAACGAGATCGGGGTCCATATCCACTATGGTCATCGCATTACCGCCTGCCACTGGTCGAGCGCCGCCAATCGCTGGACGATAGAGGCGGTGCGCGCATCGGATGGCGTGGCGGTCACCTTCACGGCCGGCTTCCTGTGGATGTGCCAGGGCTATTATGATCATGAGAAGCCCTACATCCCCGACTGGCCGGGCCTTTCGGATTATGGGGGGCAGTTCGTCCATGCCCAGCTCTGGGATCCGGCGACCGATTATGCGGGCAAGCGCATACTCGTCATCGGGTCGGGTGCGACGGCCGCGACCATCGTGCCGGCCTTCGCCGAAAAGGCGGCGCATGTGACGATGCTCCAGCGTTCGCCGACCTATTTTTATTGCAGCGAGAACAGGAACGAACTGGCCGACCGGCTTCGCGAGGTCGGGATCGACGAGCCCACGGTCCATCGCGTCGTGCGGGCACAGATCATGCACGACCAGGATCTGATGACACGGCGGTGCCAATCCGAGCCCGACGCGGTGTTCGAGGATCTGAAAGCGCTGATCCGGGCCTATTCGGGCAATCCCGACTTCGTCTTCGAGCCGCATTTCACGCCGAAATACCGTCCGTGGCAGCAGCGGCTCGCCTTTTGCCCCGAGGGCGACATCTTCAAGGCGGCGGTGCAGGGCAAGCTGACGGTCGTCACCGACACGATCGACCATTTTACCGCGACGGGTGTCCGCACGGTCGGCGGCGAGGAGATCGAGGCCGACATCATCGTGGCCGCGACGGGATTCAATCTGTCGGTGATGGGCGGCATCCCGTTCGATATCGACGGTACGCCGGTCGATTGGGCGAAGACGATCACCTATCGCGGAATGATGATGACCGGCGTGCCCAACCTCGCCTGGGTCATGGGCTATTTCCGCGCCAGCTGGACCCTCAGGGTCGACATGATGGGGGACTTTGTCTGCAACCTCCTCAACCATATGGACGACATCGGTGCGAATAGGGTCGAGGTCGCGCTCAGGCCCGAGGATGAGGGCATGCAGATCCTGCCGTGGATCGAGGAGGATAATTTCAATCCGGGCTATCTGATGCGCGGTCTGGACGCGATGCCGCGCCGCGGCGACAAACCCGAATGGCGCCACAATCAGGATTATTGGGCGGAGAAGGACGCCTTCCCGCGGATCGACCTGCGCGGAGCGGAGTTCGTCTATGACGGCGAGCGCTCGGGAACGTCGGCGCGCGCCGGTACCGAAGTAACAGCCTGATGGCTCGGCCGCGCCGCAAGGCCGGCCGGGGGCACAGGCCCGCCATCCTAACCGCGGCCGTCCGGAGCGGATCTTGACGCTCGCCCATCAGCTCGCTCTCGCCACGCTCGTCGTCGGTGTCACGGTCGTGGTGCACCTCGCCGGCCTGGCGCTGTTGCTTGCGATCCTGCGCCGTTACCGGCGTGCGTCGCGACGCTATCTCGTCATTCTTCTCAACGGCGGCGCGATCCTCGTCGCCGCCTTTGGGCTGTTTGCGCTGCACTCGGCCGAAATCTGGATATGGGCGGGAATCTACCAGCTTCTCGGCGCCTTCACGGACTTCGAGCATGCCCTGTATTTCTCGACATCGACCTATGTCACGATAGGCTATGGCGATGTCGTCCTGCCCCCGGGGCTGCGCATCCTCGGCGCGATCGAGGGCGCGAGCGGTATCATCCTGATCGGCTGGTCAACGGCCTTCTTTTTCTCGATTGTCGATCGCATGAAACTCCTCGAACGCAGTTTCGATACCGATCATGGTGGCGGGTGACCTAGCGGTGATGCTGACGCGGTGTAGCTGCTAGGCATAACCAGTCGGTGCGGATGACACTGGATTTTCAGCCAGGGCTGCGAGCCACAGCGCGCCCAGTTCAAGATCGATCCAGTCCGCGGCAAAGGGATCGAGCCCGGAACCCGGATAGAGACAATATTCCCCGAAATAGGGCCGGCCCGCGATGTCGTAGAAGTCGACGCGAAGAAAATTCATGTCGCCGGCAAGCGTTTCGGCCGCCTCCAGCATCGCAGGCAGTGACGGCGGCGGGGGCGGTTCGTCCGCGGCCCTGACGAGCTGTCGCCAGCTACGGTCGTGAAGGATCCATCGATGCCGGCGGCCGCGCCCGAGATGGACCTGGACATGCGTTGCGGTGCCGCCGAACACATAGATCTTGTAGTCGATCGGGAGTGGGAGCGCGCCGCCAAGCAGCGGTTCGGCGAGGATGCCGCGCGGAACGTCGCGATAGGCCCATTCGTCGAGCCAGCGCCCGTAGGGTCTGCGCTGCCAGCGGCGAGCTGCTCTGCGCAGTTGCTGCCATCGCTCGCAGTCGGGCACGGCCGTGACGACCCGATATTGATTGCAGCCGTGGCGCGACTTGATGATCGCGGGGGCCGGGAACGGGATCAGCCAGGGCAGGTCCGTGCCTTGCCAGAGCGTCGGCACGATCCACTCCTCGCCCAGCCGCGTCCCCGCCAAGCGCTTCGCGACGATCTTGTCCATCATCTGGGTCTGGATCGGAGACCGATCGGTCAGCTTTCTAAGCTGCACAAGTTCGGTGAAGCGGGTGGGATGGTTCCAGTCGATGCGGTGGCCATGGCGCCAGCCATAGAGAAGACCGACGCGCTGCGCGGCGAGCCGAAGCCCCCGATAGACACCGGGTTGGGTCGGCGCGGCAGCGACTGCCGTGGTCATGGCGCTCCCGTTCCACTACGACCGGCGCCCGGATTTCCACATGCGTGCAGGGTGGCCCAAGCGGCCGGGAGCCGCACATGCTTCGATGGTGTGTCCGCGGCCGTCATGAAACAGGTAACCGTGCAGGTGCGAAAAGGCTGCCTCTCCCGATCATTTGTTCGAGGATTTGGGCGGGGTCCATCCTTGTCCGTCAGACAGCCGTGCCCACCAGCCGGCCGATTCCCGCGGTGATGGCCATCGCGAGCGCGCCCCAGAATATGACGCGTGCAACCGGACGGGTGGGCGCGGCGCCACCTGCAAATGCGCCGAGCCATCCCAGCGCGGCGAGGAACAGCAGCGAACCGATGGCTTCGAGTGCAACGATCCCTGTCGTCGGCGTCAGCGCGGCGACGAGGAGCGGCAGCGCCGCGCCGGCGGTAAAGGTGGCGGCAGACGCCAGCGCCGCGGTGACCGGGCGCGCGGCCGTCATGTCGGTGATATGGAGTTCGTCGCGCGCATGCGTCGTGAGCGCGTCGAACGCGGTCATCTGGTTGACCACGATGCGCGCGGTTTCCGGATCGAGGCCGCGTCGTTCATAAATGCCGGCCAGCTCGTCGCGTTCGGCCGCGGGGTCGCTCGCCAGCTCTCGCTTTTCACGGGCAAGGTCCGCCCGTTCGGTATCGGCCTGCGAACTGACCGACACATATTCGCCGGCCGCCATCGACATGGCGCCGGCAACGAGGCCGGCAACCCCCGAAACCAGGATCGATTGACGGGTGGCGCCCGACGCCGCGACGCCAATAATGAGACTTGCGGTGGAGACGATCCCGTCGTTGGCGCCGAGCACGGCTGCCCGCAGCCACCCCGTCCGCGATACGAGATGGGCTTCGCGGTGATCGCCGCGCGCCGACGGCCAGGGACCGGACAGAAGGGTGCCCGTCATCCGTCGCGCCCTTCGACCCACATCAACGCCGCGCCGCGATCCTCGGGCTTGAACACCCTATAGCCGATATGCGGCAGAAGCGCGCTTTCGATCCGCGTGAGGGCCCGAATCCAAAACTGATCGGCGACAACCGCGACGCGGCCGAACCGGTCGAGCTTTGCGAAAAGCGGCGCGGCCCGCGCGATATGCGCGGCCAGCCCGCTGATCTCGATACCGTCGATCGACCGCGTCTCGGCATAGACATGCACCGTCTCGTTCGCCGCCATCGCGACGTCGAGCCGGTCCATGATTGCGGCCAGATCCTCTCCCGTGATGTTGCCCTCGATACGGACGGCGAGCACGTCGTCGTTCGTTTTGATCATTTCGAACATGCCGGGGCCTTTCCGGTGACGCTCGCCAGCATCGCCGCGACGGCGAGCAGGTCGAGCGCGAGACTTTGCGCCGCAGGGACGATCGAGGCGAACGGCCAGGCGAATCCGATAGCCAGCGAGACCATCATGCTGACTGTGCCCGAGAGATAGAGCCAGCCGCGGCCCGCATGGCCCCGCACGAGGGCAAGCGTCAGCCGCGCCGCCGCTCCAGCGGCGAGAATGCCCGCCATCGCCATGGCGGTATGATAACCGCCGAGCAGCGGATCGACGAACAGAATGATCGCTTGAACAAGACAGGCGAGCGCGCTTGCCTGCCAGAGCCGCCGGTCCAGCCGGTCATTGCAGGTCGCCGCCATGCGACCTTGGACGAGCGCGGCGAACAGCATCGCGGCGACCAGCATGTAGATGGCGGCGATCGTCTCGAGGAAGGTGCGCGAGAGGACGAACAGGATGAGGAGGCACACCGCCACTCCGATCTCGAGCACCGAGATTTCCTTCCAGAGGCCGCTCTGCACGGGTCGGCCGGGCGCATCGGTCGCAATCATTGTCGTCTCCCTTTGCGGAAATTGCGTCGGGAGCAGGCATAACGCCGTGCCGGAAGCGCCGCATTGCGGGATTCTACGGACTCGCCCGTTCCTCCGCTTCCGGTCGCGGTGACGCGGCGCGGGTCCCTTTGGCGATATCGTCGCCGTCGGCGGCCAGCAACGCGCGAAACGCGGCGAGACGCGTCCGATACCCCTCGGCATCGCCAAATTCGAGAAATTCATAATAGCGCTGATGCGGGTCGCTGATCTTCAGCGCATGCTTGATCGGGCACCAATATTGCTCGGTCCGGCTCCCGATCTCGCGAGCGTAGGCGATCACGCCATTGGCGTAGGCGCAATAGCCGCAGTTCAACGCTTCGACCCAGTTGAGATAGGCGAGGCGCCCCCGATCGAATGCGATATAGTCGCGCCGCTCGACACGGGCGATCCCATAGGCGCGAAAGCATACGGCCTGGTAGACGCTGATCCAGATATCGAGCAGGACCAGCGGAAGCAGCATCGAGTAGATGACGGGCGCGGTGATGATGGCACCGAAGGAGGAGCGGGCGAGAAACGCCCGCACGCTCGTCTTGAGTTTCCTCTGTTCGATCACGATGCCGCGCTCGAATTCGACAAGCCGGTCATGGACCCGCACGCCCAGCGCCCTCCGCCGATGTTCGATCTCGCGATCGAGTTCGGCCTGCAGATCGACGATGGTCCGCGCGATCTCTTTCATGCGCTGCGTCACGCGGCGGGCCTCGCCGTGCGCGGATCGTCGGCTTCGATGATGACCTTCAGTGCCTTGGTCTCGGCCGCCCGCGAGAAGACCTCATATGCGTCCATCATGTCGGCCATCGCAAAATGATGGGTGACGAGCTCTCCGGGATCCAATTGTTTCGCCTCGACCATCCGCAAGAGCTGCGGCGTCGAGACGGTATCGACCAATCGCGTCGTGATCGTGATATTGCGGGACCAGAGGTGTTCGAGGTGCAGGTCGGCCTTGGCGCCATGCACGCCGACATTCGCAATCGTTCCGCCGGCTGCGACAAGCAGCTGACAAAGTTCGAAGGTGGCGGCAACGCCGACAGCCTCGATCACCGTGTCGGCGCCGCGCGCATCCGTCATCTCCATCAGCGCCGCCGCGGCATTGCGCGTGCCGCTGTTGATCGTGTCGGTGGCGCCGAACCGGCGCGCGACCTCAAGGCGTGCCTCGTCCAGATCGATCATGATGATCCGGGCGGGCGAGAAGAGCTGCGCCGTGAGCAGCGCGGCAAGGCCGATCGGGCCCGCGCCGACGATCGCGACGGTCGATCCCGGCGCGACCTTGCCGTTGAGCACGCCGCATTCGAAGCCCGTCGGCAGGATGTCGCTGAGCATGACCAGCGCATCCTCGCCGGCCTCTTCGGGAATGGCATGGAGGCTCGTGTCGGCATGCGGGATACGAACATATTCTGCCTGCGTACCGTCGATGATGTTGCCGAGGATCCAGCCGCCCGTCGTGCAATGCGATGGCATGCCCCGGCGGCAATAGTCGCAGCGGCCGCACGCGGTGATGCAGCTGATCAGAACATGGTCGCCGGGCGCGAAAACGGTCACGCCCGTCCCGATGCTGTCGACGATACCCACGCCCTCGTGCCCGAGGATGCGCCCCGGTTCGCAGCTCGGGACATCGCCCTTCAATATATGAAGGTCGGTGCCGCAAATGGTCGTCCTGGTGACGCGCACGATCGCGTCGCCCGCATCCTGCACCTGGGGCACCGGCCGCTCCTCGACGGCTTTCAGGCCGGGGCCGTTATAGACGAGGGCTTTCATGCGATGTCTCCTTTATAAGTGGCGAGGCGTCCGGACCCTTGCCTTGGCGGTCTCGATTGCGTGGGCCCCGCCGGGTGCGAGGATTTTGCCTATGCCGCGCGGCGGCGGCGTTTCTGCTGGAAGCGCGCCGCCTCATAGTCGGCGAGCACCCGCCGCATCTCGTCGAGCGCCTTGCGCCGCCCTTCCTCGCTGCGGATGTGCGCGAGGTTGTGCTTCAGATTGGCGGCGAAATCGGCGTAGTCATTCTGCCAGTCTTCCCCCGCGAGCTGAGCGATATCGACGCGTCCGGTCCGTATACGCTTGGGCGACGCGCCGGGGGCGAGCGCAAAGCTCTCGCCGATCGCCGGAGCGACGACGGCGAGGCGGGGCGTTTCGGATTGGACGAGCGTGCGAAGCGCTTCGATCGCTTCGCTCTCGCCATGACCCAGAAAAAGTCCGCCGCGGACCGGTTGACGCTCGCATATCCAGGCCGCAAGCTCGTCGCGATCGGCATGTGCCGAATAGCTGTCGATGCGCCGGACGGCGGCGCGAACATTGATGTCCTTGCCGGAAATCCGCACACGCTCGGCTCCGTCGAGGATCACCCACCCGAGCGATCCGCGCGCCTGGAACCCGACGAACAGTATCGTCGATTGCCGCCGGTGCAGATTATGCTCGAGATGATGGCGGATGCGCCCGCCCTCGCACATGCCCGAGGCAGCAAGAATGATGGCGCCCGATACGCTGTTGAGGCGGATCGATTCGGCGACATCCTCGACATAGCGGATCGACGGATGCCGGAAGATGTCGGAGCCTTCGACATCTTCGAGCTCGGCAGCATGGGCTGCGAATACCTTCGTCGCCTGGCTCGCGAGCGGCGAGTCCACGAAGATCGGAACATTGGGGATGCGGTTCGCGTCGGCGAGGCGCGCGAGATCGAGAAGCAGTTCCTGCGTGCGTTCGAGCGCAAAGGTCGGGATCACGAGATTCCCGCCCCTTGCCAGAGCTGCTTTTACTTCGGTCTCGAGCAGCGCTCGGCGCTGTTCGATCGAGAGTTTGGGCCGCGTGCGGTCGCCATAGGTCGCTTCGCATATGAGGAAATCGACGCCCGCCGGCGCTGCCGGATCGTCGTGAAACGCCTTGTTGTCGGGGCCGATGTCGCCGGAAAAGAGCAGATGCACCCCGCCGGCTTCCAGTTCGACCGAGGCCGAACCCAGGATGTGGCCGGCGTTCCACAGCCGCGCCCGGAAACCCGGCGCGGGTTCGAACCAGGTCCCAAGTCCGACCGGCTCGGCAAGCCGCCAAACGCGAAGGCCATCAGCCTCGGTATAGAGCGGCTCGAACATATCTTCGCCGGCGCGGTCATAGCGGCGGTTTCGGCGCGCGGTGTCGCTCTCCTGGATTCGTCCCGCGTCGGCGAGCATATATTCGAGAAGGTCTGCGGTCGGTGCGGTGCACCAGACGGGGCCGCGATAGCCTTCCTTCGCGAGCTTCGGCAACAGCCCGCAATGATCGATATGGGCATGGGTCAGGAGCACCGCGTCGATCTTGCCGACCTCGAACGCGAACGCGCCATGGTTCAGTGCTTCGAGGCTTCGCGATCCCTGGAACAGTCCGCAATCGATCAGGATCCTGTGCTGCCCGAGCGTGAGTTCCATGCACGAGCCGGTGACGGTTCCGGCGGCACCATGGAATTGGATCGTCAGCGGCGTTTCGGTATTGGCCATGACTAGCTGCCCTTCGTTCGCGGATGGGATCGACGACCGTGCATCGGCTCAGCGGCCCGCCGCGCCATGTTCGGCCATTGTCTCGAGCCACATGGTGCGGTGCTTGGGATCGCCCTCGACATTGCCGACGATGCTGCGTTTGGTCGGCGCAATGCCGACAAAGCGCAGAATGTTGCGCTCGAGGCTGCGCAGGCTGTGCGCGCGGAAATAGAAGCGGTAGAAAAGCGCGGGCATCCCCATCGTCACGACGATATGGGCCGTCCGGCCCTTGAGGCGTTTTTCGGGCAAGCCGTTCGCCTTGGGCGCGAACGCGAAGCCCGGGCGCATCACCTGTTCGAAGAAGCCCTTGAGGCGAGCGGGCAGGTCTCCGAGCCAGAGCGGGTAGAAAATCACCAGATGTTCGGCCCATGCAATATCGTCCTGCGCCTCGGCGATCGCGGGCGGAAGCGGACCCGCTTCCCACTCGGCGCGACTTTCGAGCAAATCGAACGCGAGCTCCGCGACCGCGATCCGGCGGATCCCATGACCCGCCGCCAGCGCCGCCGCCGCATAGGCATCGGCCAGCGCATGGACGAACCGTCCCGGATCGGGGTCGGGATGTCCGTCGATGAGCGTGATCCGTCTGGTCTGCATGTGACATCCTGAACGAAGGGCCGCTGCCGGATTTTGGGGCGGGAGCAATGGACCGCCGCGCCGGGCCGAGCTGGACGGGACGGGCGAGGCGCGACGATCCGCGTGCCGCTTTTGATATCGCGGGCGGGTTCCTCCTATCCGTAGATTCCCGCATGGGCGCACGGCGCATACCGCCCTAGCGAAGCGGGATGTCCCTTAAGGAACAATACGGATCGCGAACGCGCCGGGCGTTTCGCGCCCCGCCAAAAGCCGCTATGGACGGTGATCGGGGGAAGGCGCACCGCGAGGGCGGCGACGCCTTTGCAGCGCGGGCGGAGGCCGCGCGGTCGATGTCGATGATACAACGTCCTTTTGCGATACGCCTGGTGCTGGCGCTTCTGCTCATCGCTGCCGCGGCGCTCCTTCGCTATGCACTCACTCCCTGGCTTGGCGGCAGTGCATCCTTCCTGCTTTTCGCACCCGCGATCCTTGCTGGCGCTTTCTATGCCGGTCCGCTCGCGGCATCGATCGCGACCGCGCCGGCGCTTGCGTTCGGTCTCTATTTCGCGGGCTTCCGCGACGGCAGCGCCTATAATCTCGTCGAGGCCATCGTGTTTCTGGTCACCGCCGTCGGCATTGTTGCGCTCTCGCAAGCCTTCGAGCGCATGCGGCGGCGCGTGCATGAAAGCGACCATCGCGCTGCGCGGCGCGATGCCGAGGCGGCGCTGGTCGCCGAGGAACTCAATCTGCTCATCGACGGTGCGCAGGGGCATGCGATCTACCTGCTCGATGCCGAAGGCCGCGTGACGATCTGGAACAAGGGCGCCGAACGTCTCAAGGGCTGGCGCGAGGAAGAGGTTGTCGGCAAGGATGCCGCGATCTTCTATCCGCCCGACGCCGTCGCGGCCGGCAAACCTGAGGGCGACCTTGCCGTTGCGGCGCGCGAGGGACGTCTCGAGATGGAGGACTGGCGCGTCCGCAAGGATGGGTCCGAGTTCCTCGCCGATGTCTCGATCACGGCGCTTCGCACCGCGGGCGGCGATCTTCGCGGTTTCGCCAAGGTCGTCTCGGACATCACCGGACGGCGCGCGGCCGAGGAGGCGCTGCGATCGCAGGAAAGCCATCTGCGGTCGATCCTCTCGACGGTGCCCGATGCGATGGTGGTCATCGACGATCAGGGTTCGATCGTGTCCTTCAGCGCGGCCGCCGAGCGACTGTTCGGTTATCAGGAGGCCGAGCTGCTCGGGGTCAATGTCAGCCGGCTGATGCCCTCACCCGATCGCGAGCGCCACGATGCCTATATCCGGCGCTTTCTCGAAACGGGGGAAAAGCGCATCATCGGCATCGGACGCGTGGTGTTCGCAGAGCGCAGGGACGGCTCGACCTTTCCGATGGAATTGTCGATCGGCGAGGCGTCGAGCGACAGCCACCCGCTCTTTACCGGCTTCATCCGCGACCTCACCGAACGCCAGCAGACCGAGGCCCGGCTCGAATCGCTCCAGTCCGAGCTGATCCATGTTTCGCGCGTCAGCGCGATGGGGACGATGGCCTCGACGCTCGCGCATGAGCTCAACCAGCCGATTACCGCGGTCGCCAATTATGTCGAAGCGGTGCGCGACCTGCTCGCCAATCCTGATCCCGACGATATTCCGATGATCCGCGATGCGCTCGACGATACGGCGAAGGAAGCGTTGCGCGCAGGGCATATCGTTCGCCGCCTGCGCGACTTCGTGGCGCGCGGCGAGGTCGAGAAGACGATCGAGAAACTGCCGGTGCTCATCAACGAGGCGGCGGTGCTCGGACTGATGGGCGCGCGCGAGAAGAGCGTTGAGCCGCGCTTCGACCTCGATCCCTATGCCTCGCCGGTGCTCGTCGACAAGGTCCAGATCCAGCAGGTGCTGATCAACCTCATTCGCAACGCTGTCGAAGCGATGGCCGACAGTCCGGTGCGGCAGCTGACCGTCACGAGCCGTCCCGACCAGCGCGGCTTTGTCCGCGTGATCGTCGCCGATACCGGACCGGGCGTGACGCCGGAGGTCGCCGAGCAGCTCTTTACGGCGTTCGTCAGCACCAAGGCAGAAGGCATGGGACTCGGTCTCTCGATCTGCCGGACGATCGTCGAGGCCAATGGCGGACGTATCTGGATGGAGCCGCGCACCGGCGGCGGGACCGAATTTCACTTCACACTGGTGAGCGCGAAGGCGGAGGAAAATGATGTCGGATAGGAAGCTCGTGCATATCGTCGACGATGAGGAGGCGATCCGGCGGTCGGCGAGTTTCATGCTCAAGACCTCGGGCTATGCGGTCGAGACCTGGGCCAATGGCGCGCTGTTCCTGAAGGAAATCCGGCACGTGCCCGAAGGCTGTGTCCTGCTCGACGTGCGCATGCCCGAAATGGACGGGCTCGAGGTCCAGCAGGCGATGCTAGAGCGCGGCGTCACCATGCCGGTGATTGTCCTTACCGGGCACGCTGACGTCTCGATTGCGGTCCGGGCGATGAAGGCCGGCGCGGTCGATTTCCTCGAAAAGCCGTTCGAGAAGGCGGTGCTCATCGCCTCGATCGAGGCCGCTTTCGCCCGCATGGCGGCGGCCGATGGAGCGGTGGCGCGTGCCGCCGAGGCCGAGGTCGTTCTTGGCATCCTGACCCCGCGCGAGCGCGAGGTTCTCGAAGGGCTCGCGCAGGGACTGCCGAACAAGACCATCGCCTATGACCTCGGCATCTCGCCGCGTACCGTCGAAGTCCACCGCGCGAACCTCATGGCGAAGCTCGATGTCCGCAGCCTGTCCGACGCGCTGCGGCTCGCCTTCGCCGCAGGACTCGGTGCCTGAAATCTGCGGACATTACGTAACGACCGCAGGACGCCCGAGCGCTAGACGACTGTCCATCGGAGGATGGACCGCATGACGACAGCCCGCCGCGAAGACCCACAGGCCGCGATCCGCCGCCCCGCGCCGGACCGCGCTGCGCGGTCGCGGCATTCGCCCCCTCTCATCGAACAGCTCACACATCGCGAGCTCGAAGTCGTGGGCGGGCTCGTGCG
Organism: Sphingopyxis macrogoltabida; assembly: GCF_001314325.1. Classification (NCBI taxonomy): domain Bacteria; kingdom Pseudomonadati; phylum Pseudomonadota; class Alphaproteobacteria; order Sphingomonadales; family Sphingopyxidaceae; genus Sphingopyxis; species Sphingopyxis macrogoltabida. Next base: position 4,144,346 of record NZ_CP009429.1, on the reverse strand, counting down.
CGGTCTCACCAACAAGCAGATCGGGCAGGAGCTCGGCATCAGTCACCGCACCGTCGAAATTCATCGCTCGCGCCTGATGCGCAAGCTCGGCGCCGCGACGCTCGCCGGGCTCCTCGGTATCATCCTGCCCCAGCGCGACCGGATCGACGCACTGATCGCGCGGCACGCCCGCGCCCCGCGCTAGATATCTCCCGTCACGAGGAAGAAGAAAAACAGCAAGGTTGCTGCCGTCATTACCGCGGTTGCCGCCCAGCCCGACCAGCTCTGGCGGCGCGAAATGACGAGACGGCCCATCGCGCGCGGATTGCGGGCGATCAGCATCATCACCAGCATGAGCGGCGCGGCGAGCACGCCATTGACCACCGCTGCCCAGTAGAGCGCGCGTGCCGGGTCGATGCCGATCGCCGAGAGCGAGGCGCCGGCAAGCGTGGTCGCGGCGATCGTTCCGTAGAAGAGACGCGCCGAAAGCGGCTTGGCGTCGAGGCTACCTGCCATTCCCGCCATCTCGGTGACGGCATAGGCGGCCGATCCGGCCAGTACCGGGACGGCGAGAAGGCCGGTGCCGATGATTCCGAGCGCGAACATCGCGAAAGCAAACGGCCCGGCGAGTGGACGCAGCGCTTCGGCGGCCTGCGCCGATGTGGCGATATCGCGTATGCCCTCGGCATGCAGCGTCGCCGCGGTCGCGAAGACGATCGCGAGCGAAATGAGCGTGCTGAACGCCATGCCCGTCAGCGTGTCGACACGAATGCGCCTGAACTCGCCATCGGCTGCCGCGGGCGTCAGGCAGAGCGGCTTGGCATGATGGCGATGCTGTTCCTCGATCTCCTGCCCCGCCTGCCAGAAGAAGAGATAGGGGCTGATCGTCGTGCCGAGGATTGCGACGAACGCCGTGGCATAGGCTGCATTGAGTTCGATGTCGGGAAGCAGCAGCGCCGTGAGGGCCGTGCCCCATGGAACATGCACCACGAACAGCACCGCGACATAGGTAAAGAGGGTGAGCGTCGTCCATTTGAGGATTGCGGCGTAGCGAGAATAGCTAAGGCCGACTTCGAGGACGAAGCTGAGGATCCCGAACAACAAGGTATAGAGTCCGGCCTTGCCTCCGGCGAGCAGGGCCAGCGCCGCACCCATCGCGCCGAGATCGGCGCCGAGATTGATGATGTTCGCGACGAGCAGCAGCGACACCATCGACCAGAGCAGGGGACGCGAATAATGCCGGCGGAGGTTGCGCGCGATCCCTGCGCCGGTAACCCGCCCGATCTCGGCGGCGATCTCCTGGATCGCCACCATCAGCGGGAAGCTCAGCACGAAGGTCCAGGAGAGCCGGTAACCGAATGCCGCGCCGATCTGGCTGTGCGTTCCGATTCCGCTCGGATCGTCGTCGGCGGCGCCGGCGATCAGGCCCGGACCGAGCGCACGAAGAAATGTCCGCGGGTTTGACGAAAGGTTCGCCGGCTGGGTCGGCGGTCCTTCATTATGGTCTGTTGCTGCGGTCACCGAAGGCCCCCTTTTGAAACCATTCCACCTCTGGCCACTCCATGCGGCGTCCGATCGGGCTCAGACGAGAAGGGTTGGCAGGACCGCGAGGCTGGCTGCAACGCTCAGCACAAGCGGCAAGGCGAGCTTCCATCCTTTGCGCAGCCCTGCGATCGCCAGAGCGGTGGCCCCTTTGAACAGCGTGTTGGCGAGCACCGGGGCAATGATGACGATCGTCGCGATCTGGCCCTCGAGCAGACCCGGAGGTAGCGATCCCACCGTGATGATCGCCGAGTCGACGTCGGCCAGGCCCGAAAGCGCGATGACCAGCGCGAGGCCGCGTTCGCCCACCATCGCCATCATCCAGCGTGCGGCGACGGTCAGCACCATGACGAGCAGCATGAGGCCGATCGCCGGCGCGAGCCGGAACGGGTTCTTGAGCTCGACGGGACGGTTGGCAGCGCTTTCCTTGCGGCGGCTCCGCAAAGCCCAGAACATCGCGCCGCCGCTCACCAGCGCGGCGGGTGCCGCAAGCCAGCCGAAGGCCGGCATCGCTGCCGGCGCGAGGAACAGGGTCAGGATGATCGCGCGGATCAGCATGACCGCCGACGCCGCGCCGATGCCGGCAATGGCCATCGCCTCGCTTTCCTCGCCATCGCGCACGCGCATCGCGAGCGCTGCGGTCACCGCGGTCGAGGAAACCATCGCGCCGGTCGCGGCCATTACGAGCGTGCCCCGCGAGGCGCCAAAGCGTTTCGCTGCGATATAGCCGAGAAAGGAGAAGCCCGAGACGAACACTACGACCAGCCAGAGCTGGCGGGGATTCCAGGCGTCATAGGGGCCGAAGCGCTGGTCGGGCAGCAGCGGCAATATGGCGAGCGCGATGAGCGCGAACCGGACGATCGCGCCGACCTCGATATCGCTGAGACCGGAAACCCAGCGATGAAGCTCGGTGCGCAGCGCAAGCACCAGCGTCATGGCGACGGCGACCACCGTCGCCATCTCGCTCCGACCGCTGGCCGCGAGATAGCCGCAACCGAGCGTGATGAGGGCCGCGAGGCTCGATGTCCCGCTCAGCTGCTCGGGCGCCCGCGCGGTTTTCGCATAGCCGATGAGGGTGAGGACAGCTGCAGCCCCGGCGACAATCGCCGCGATCGCCGGGCTTTGAGATCCGGTAGCTCCCGCGATGCCGCCTGCAAGGCCGAACAGCGCAAAGGTCCGCACACCCGCGAAGCGGCTGCCCGCGGTCTCGTTGCGCAGGCTCCAGCCGCGCTGGATGCCGACAAGCAGCCCGAGAAGAAGCGCCAGTCCGATGCCGGCGAGCTGCTGCAGGTTGGCGTCGGGAAGGGATTCGATCATGTCGTTCGCCGGACGTATGTTCAGCCGCCGAACTCGCGCTCGCAGTCGATGCAATGCGCGGTGTGCGGAACGGCTTCGAGGCGCGCGGCATCGATCGGGATGCCGCACGCGGTGCAGAGGCCGTAATGGCCGGCATCGAGACGCGCGATCGCGAGCCGGATTGCCTTCATCTGCTCAGTTGCGGCGCTTTGCCGCGCATCGATCGTCTCGTCGTCTTCGCGCTCGACAGCCTGCTCGGCGGAATCGTCGTCGAGCGGCACGCGCTGCTCGCTTTCCAGCCGCTCAACCTCCGCTGCGAGCTGGTCGAGGCGCACGACCAGGCCCGCGCGTATTTCGGAAAGACTGTGCATCACGCCTCCTCCTCGATCGCGATGAGCGCGGCAATCTCGTCGAGGGTGAACAGCCGCCGTTTCTTGAGGTCCTCCAGCTGGTCGTCGGCGACCGCCGCAAGACCGGCCTCGACTCGCTGAATCCGGCTCTGAAGGTCATGATGCTCATCGGCGAGCTGGCGAAAATTCGAACTGCCAAGCTTGAGCGCATGGAGCGCCGGTCCGTGGTCCGGAAACAGCGCATGAAGATCGTGGCCGGCTTCGCTCATCCTGGGTCCTTTCGTCGCGGATTTGTCTCGCCGGATTGCGCCGGGACGCGCGCCCTGTCGTTACGCAATAGCCCTTACGCCCCTGGCGGTTCGCGCCGGTCGGGCCTTTCCTCGCACCACATACGTACAGTTGCGTAATCACGGGCGCATGCAGAGCCGCTATTCCCGGCCGCATGAGGGGTCAGCCACATCTTTTCCGCTATCCAGGCCGCGACCGCCAAGCAACGGAGTGGCGTGCGGAGCGCGCGTCGCTTGCGGGCGCACGGCGATGAGCGATTGCGCATCCTGCGCCGTACGCTGCCGCGCCATCTGCGCCAGCCTTGCCGCCGACGAAGCCGCCGAACTCGGCCGCATGGGGCGGCGGCAGCGCGTGAAGGCGGGTCACACCCTGCTCTGGGAAGGCGACGAAGCCCCGACGGTCGCGAATGTCCTGTCGGGCGTCCTGAAGCTGGTCGTCGCCACCGCCGATGGCCGCGAGCAGATCGTCGGGCTCGTCTTCCCTTCCGATTTTATCGGCCGCCCGTTCGGCAAGCAAAGCCCCTACCGGGTCACCGCTATGACCGACGCCGAGGTCTGCATCTTCAATCGCCAGCAGTTCGACGATTTCGCGGGTCGCCATCCGCATCTCCAGCAGAAACTGCTCCATCGCACGCTCGACGAGCTCGACCGCGCGCGGCACTGGATGATGCTGCTCGGCCGCAAGTCGGCACCCGAAAAGGTCGCCTCCTTCCTTCTCGACATGGAAGAGCGGCTGCCCGCCGATGCCAGCGAGACCCCGGGCGGGTTCGAGCTCCCCTTCGGCCGCCAACAGATCGCCGACATATTGGGGCTGACGATCGAAACGACCTGCCGGCAGCTGACGCGCATGCGCAGCGACGGCCTCGTCGACTTGCCCTCGAGGCGCGCGGTACGGATCAACGACCGCGCCCGAGTGGCAGCGATGGCCGGTTGAGAAAGTGGGAACCTGGGCGAAGCTCGCCGGAAGGGCAGTGCTTTTGCTGGGAGCGGCGCTGCTGTTGCCACTCGCGGCCTCGGCCGAGCCCTCAAGCCCGCATGGGAGCGTGCTCGATGCCGCCGAGCGGTTGAAGCCCGGAGATTATATCTGGGCGCCCGAGATCGCGCCGCGCGGGCCCTTGATGATGATCGTGAGTCTTGCGACCCAGCGCGGCACGCTGTACCGCAATGGCGTCCCGATCGCGATTACCACTGTCTCGACGGGCAAGGCCGGCCATGAAACCCCGACCGGTGTCTTCACCATCCTCCAGCGCGACGTCGACCATCGCTCGAGCCTCTACGACGATGCGCCGATGCCCTATATGCAGCGGCTGACCTGGGGCGGCGTGGCGCTGCACGGCGGCACCTTGCCGGGCTACCCCGCTTCGCACGGTTGCATTCGCCTGCCGCATGGCTTCGCCCGTCTCCTCTATGGCGTCTCCCGGCTCGGCATGACGGTCATCGTCACCGATGCCGCAGCGGTGCCGCGTGCGGCCCCGACCGATCCGCTCGCCATGACCGAAACGCGCCCTTCCGATGGCGCGCTGCTCTGGACGCCCGAACGCGCGCCCAGCGGCCCCCTGTCGATCATCGCCAGTGCCACAGACCAGCGGATCCTGATCCTTCGCAACGGAACGATCATCGGCTCGGCGCCCGCGCGCATCGAGGGATCGATGACGGGCACTTCCGCTTTCATCCGGCGGTCGGGTGTCGAGGGGCCGGCAGCCTGGACGGAAGTCCCCCTCCCGGGCGCGATCGCCGCGAGGACACCGACGTCGTTCGCCGGGCGCGTCCACATCGCGGCCGATCTGCGCGCGCTGCTCGGCCCGCTTCTGGTCGCGGGAACGAGCGTGATCATCACGCCCGATTCGCTGCGCGCCGGAAGCCCGGTGCCAGCGGAGATTCTCGGCGGGGACGAGGAAGGCGCGCCGGATCGCTAGGCGCCGATATCGGCGCGTCCGGTCCTACGGCCACAGCCGCGGAGCGAGCGACAGGATCAACGACGCGCAGATCACAAGCGAAAGCATCGCCGATCCGAGCTTGAGCCGAAGCAGCGCCTCGCCGTGCCGGTCGGTGTGAATACCAGGGGGCATGATATAACTCCGGTGCGAGGGAATCGCGCGAGATCGAGCGGGAGGGCCGGAGCCGCGTCTGCGGTTCCGGCCCGTTTGCCTAGCTGGCGATCTTGATCTTGCGAGCGTGATCGCGCGCCTTTTCGGTCTTCGCGATCTCGACGCTGAGCAAGCCGTGCTTGAACTTCGCTTCGATCTTGTCGGCATCGGCGTCGGCGGGCAGGGCGATGCGGCGCCGGAAGCTGCCGTGACGCCGCTCGCTGATCAGATGTCCATCCTCGCGGCGCTCGGAGGATTCCTCCTTTTCGCTCGCGAGCAGGAGGACCCCGTCGGCGACCTCGAGCCGGATGTCCTTCTCGGTGAGGCCCGCGAGCTCGGCGGTCAGCTTGTAGGCCGGGCCGGTATCGACGAGCTCGACCGCCGGGAGCGGGCTCACGAGCCGCGGAACATAGCTCAGCAGGCTGCGGCCGGGGAGAGCGAATTCCTCGAACATGCGGTCGAGCTCGCCGCGCAGCCAGTTCATCGCGCCAAGCTCCGCCTCAGCGGGCTGGCTACCCGCGGTGCGGGTCGGGGTCAGATCGTTCATCAGCTTGCTCCTTCTTGAAAATCGAGAGGGATCGCGGCGGCGGGCTGTGCCGGGCGGACCCTCGTCGCCGCGATGCGCCGGAGCGCAATCGGGACCTAGCGAGCAGTCCGCGACGGCAGAATCGGGGAAGCTCCCAAGCGGAGCTCTCCTTACGGAAAGTTGCGGATAAGCCGCACCCTTCGTCCCGGGTAAGGCTGCCCGCACGCGCCGGCGGTTCTTGCCGATGTTCGCCGGCTTCGGTCCGCTCGCAACGCGAGCCGGATTTCTTTCGAAGGAGAAAGATCATGCAGAAGAAGAGTGACGGCCAGCTGCAGGATGATGTGGTCGCCGAACTCGAATGGGATCCGAGCGTCGATCACGCCGATATCGGCGTCTCCGTCAACGACGGCGTCGTGACGCTGGCGGGCTATGTGAAGAGCTTTCCGCAAAAGGTCGCGGCCGAGCGCGCCGTACGGCGCGTCGCGGGGGTTCGCGCGCTCGCCGAGGAACTGAAAGTGCGCTTCGCGTCGGATCCCAAGACCGCCGACCATGAAATCGCCAAGCGGATCGTCGACATGATCGGCTGGACGGTCGCGATCCCCGAGGGGCAGATCAAGGTGAAGGTCGAGCGCGGCTGGGTCACGCTGACCGGCACCGTCGACTGGCACTTCATCGCAAAGGAAGTCGCGCGCGCCGCGGGGCAGATATCGGGGGTCACCGGCGTCTCGAACCTGATCAAGGTCGGCGATATTCCCACCCCTGCCGACGTCAAGGCGCGGATCATAGCGGCGTTCAAGCGCCAGGCGGGTCTCGACGCAAGCGGCGTATCGGTCACCACCGAGGGCAGCACGGTCACACTGCGCGGCCGGGTCAAGGCGTGGGGCGAGCGGCGCATGGCCGAGCTCGCTGCCTGGTCGGCGCCCGGCGTGACCGACGTCGAGGATTATCTCGCGGTCGACAGCTGATCCCGCTCGCCTGGGGAAGAGGCGACCCCCCTGCGGCCGTCCGGACATCCGGGCGGCCGCCTTTCTATCCGTATCATTGCGCATATCGGCCTCGGCTGACGACACATAGTCTCGGCGCAGAAACCAAGGAGACGGCTCATGAAGAATATCCTGTTGCTCGTACATGACGACCATGGCCAGGAAGCTCGCCTGCAGGCGGCGCTCGATATCACCCGCGCGGTCGAAGGCCATCTGACCTGCATCGACGTCACGCCCTATCCCCTCATCGCCGGTGACGGGTTCGGCTTTGCCGAAACCGTCGTCATCCTCGACGAGCGCGAAAGCGAGGCGAAGAACAAGTCGGTGATCAGCGAGCGCCTGTCGCGCGAGGATGTCAGCTGGAGCTGGATCGACGCGATGGACGAGATCGCGAATGCGGTACTCGATGCAGCCGACCTCGCCGACCTCATCATCCTCAATCGCGCGCTCGACGGCTTTCCGATGCCCGACATGCGCGACATCGCGAGCCGCATTGTCGCGCGCGCGAGTGCGCCCGTGCTGGCGGTGCCCGAGACGCTCGAACGCTTCGAGCTCGAGCGCGCGCTCGTCGCGTGGGACGGCCGCCCCTCGGCGGCGGCCGCGCTCCGCGCCGCTGTACCGCTGCTCGTCTTCGCGAAAGAGGTCGAGATCTTCACCGCGCAAGGGTCCGACAATCATATCGTGCCCGAGGATGCCGCGGCCTATCTGTCGCGCCACGGCATCGCGGCAAATGTGCGCAAGACCGACATCGGCAAGTTTCACGCCGATTTCCTGATCTCGGACGAGGCAAAGATGTTCCGCGCCGATTATATCGTGATGGGCGCCTACGGCCGCGGCCGGCTGCGCGAGACCTTCGGCGGCACCACGAAGAATCTGCTGACGAAGAGCAAATTCCCCCTGCTCATGAGCCATTGATCGGTGGCCCCCGGCCCTGTTTTCCGGCTTCGGGCTCGCACCTCCGAAAGGGCGAGCCCGACAATTCTGCAAGACCTGGCCGGTAGCGGCCGGAAACCTGCCGCCATGCCAAAGCTTCGATAACGGGACCATGGACATGTTGATCGCCCGATCGGGTTGGAGCGAGGCACCGCCGACCATTCTTATCGTCGAGGATGACCCGGCAGTGCGCCGCTCGCTCCTCCTGCTTCTGCAGGGACGCGGATTTGCGGTGAAGGCCTGGCCCGCCGCCGATCCCGCGCTCGCCGAGGCGGCGCGTGCCGCGCCCGACTGCCTGATCGTCGATTACCGGCTCGAGAGCAGCGACGGGATCGCGATGCTGGGCGCGCTGCGCGCGCAGGGCTGGGATGGGCCGGCCATCCTGATCTCCGCCTATCCGTCCGGGGAACTGAGCGCGCGCGCGCGCGAGGCGGGCTTCGCGCTCGTTCTGGAAAAGCCCTTGCGCGAGCATATGCTTGTCGACGCCGTGACGAGGCTCACGCGCAGCGGCACGCCGCCCGCAAGCCCTTGAGGTCTTGTCCGGCCGCGCGCAGCTATTCGGGATATTCGCGCGGCGTGGCTTCCGGATGGCTGTCGGGAAGCACCGGTGCCTCCGGCGACGTGCGCAGCGGCTGGCGATCGGGGTCCGGTGCCGGCGTCTCCGGATAGGCCTTGTCGGGCTGCGCCGGCGGGTCGCAATCGGGACATTCGGGAGGGCGCGCCGCGCTGGCGGGGTCTCGCTCGAAACGATCCATGGCAGTCTCTCCTGACAGGCCGATCTGGCCTTCGCCACTTTCGCGCCGCTGGTGCGGGCGCGCCATTAGGGATTCCCCCTAGGCGCGCCCTCGGGGACGAGGACGAGCGCGCCTTCGACTTCGCCGGCGCGCAACCGGTCGAGCGCGCGATTGGCGTCGGCGAGCGGTAGCGCGGTGACATGCGTCCGCACGCCGCAGCGCGCCGCGGCTTCGAGAAACGCTGCGCCATCGGCACGGGTCAGATTGGCGACCGACCGGATAGACCTTTCCTCCCAGAGATCGGCATAAGGAAAGGACGGGATGTCGCTCATATGAATGCCGGCGCAGATGACGCGTCCGCCCTTGCGGACATGGCGTAGCGCTTCGGGAACCAGTGCTCCGACCGGCGCAAAGAGGATCGCTGCGTCGAGCGGGTCCGGCGGTGCTTCGGTCGACGCGCCCGCCCAGGCGCAACCGAGGCGGCGGGCGAAATCCTGACCAGCGGTATCGCCTTCGCGTGTGAAGGCGTAGACATCGGTGCCGTCGGCGATCGCGAGCTGCGCGAGAATATGTGCGGCGGCGCCGAAACCATAGAGGCCGAGCGCCTTCGCGCTGTCCGCCATGCGATAGGCGCGGTAGCCGATCAAGCCGGCGCAGAGCAAAGGCGCCGCATGAAGATCGTCGAAGGCGGCAGGGATTGCGAGGCAAAATCGCGCATCGGCGACGACATGCGAAGCGAAACCGCCGTCGCGCGTGAATCCGGTGAACTCGGGCGCGTCGCAGAGATTTTCATGGCCCGCAGCGCAATAGGGGCAGGTGCCGCAACTCCTGCCGAGCCAGGGCACGCCGACCCGCTCGCCAAGCCCGAACCGCGTGACGCCCGCGCCGAGTGCATCGACGCGGCCGACGATCTCATGGCCCGGGACAATCGGATGCCGGCCGCTGATGTCGCCGTCGGCGATATGGAGATCGGTCCGGCACACGCCGCAAGCGGTGATCGCGATCCTGATTTCGCCGTCTGCCGGGGCCGGCATCGCGCGTTCGACACGGTGCAGCGGTGCGCCCGGCGTGTCGAGCTGCATGGCATGAAAGCGTTGCTCCATTGGGAGTGTCTCCAGCCGCCTGCCTGCCGGGCGCCGACCCGATGGCCAAGGTCAGCGAAGCTCGAGTTCGAGCAGAGCGAGCGTGGCGTCGCCATCATAGTCGCTCGCCTTGAACCCCAGCGTCCGCTCGACCTCCATCGCGCCTCGATTGGCGCGGCTCTCGATCGACCGCAACGTCTTGAGGCCGCGGGCGCGGGCGAGATCGACGGCATGGTTGAGGAGGGTCCAGCCGACGCCGCGTGTCTTATACGCCGGCGCGACCGAAATCGCGACCTCGGCGGTCACGAACCCATCGTCGGCAGCAATCAGCAGGCTCGCAATCAGCTCCGAGGTCGCGGCATCGAACGCGAGCAGATGCTCGCGATGGCGGTGATCGACACCGATCATCGCCGCGAGCTGGGCGCTCGACAGGTGCGACTGGCCACTCAGGAAGCGGAACTGCATATCGTCCGCCGTCAGGCCGTCGAAGAAATGATCGACGATATCCGCGTCGCTCTCCGCGACCGGCCGGAGACGAAGGTCGACGCCGCTGCGGGTCTGCAGGCAGGTCTCGGTCGCCTCGCTGAGCGTGGTGTCGGGCGCATTGGTGAGCGTCATCCTCTGTCTCCTTGATTTGGATCGGACCGCCGGAGCGGCGAAGGGCGAAGGGTGAGGGTGCCCGCGATACGGCTTTGCTCGCGTCGCGGGTCCGCCGGCGCGCGATTCACCGGAGTCCGGCACGGGTGCGCGCGAAATGGGGTCAATGGACTGGGTCTCGGCATCGCTTGCTCCTTTGCGACGTCAGGCTAACGCCCCGCGCGGTCGGCGCATTTCGTAATTATACGGAGCGACCCACTGTGCCGGCCGGCCTGAAAGCGCGGATTTGTTGATCAGGGTCAATGAAGGCGGCGCGCATAAGCGCTTCCCTCTCCATCATGAAGGAGAGCAAGACATGCGAAATCTTTTGATTCACGCCGACGCCAGCCCGGCCATGGCCGCGCGCACCGAGACGGCGCTCGCTATCGGACGGCGCCTCGGCGCTCATCTCAGTTTCTTGATCTGCTCGCCCTTCCAGCAGTTCATCGCCTCCGATCCCTTCGGCGGCATGTATCTGGCGCGCGAACAGCTCGCCAAGGCGCAGCTTGCCGATGCCGAGCTCGAGACCCGGCTCGCGGCGCAGCTCGCGCGCGAGGATGTGCCCTGGGACGTCGCCATCGCCGACGGCGATGCGCTCGCGGCGCTCTCGCTCGCCGCGACGCTAGCCGATCTTGCCATCGTATCGCTCGGCCCCCGCGACCGGCGCGGCCTCGCGCAGCCGACGCTGGCGGGCGACCTCGCAATGACCGTGCCCGCGCCCGTGCTCGCGTTGCCCGCCGAAGGCCCGCCGCTCGACCTTGATGCCCCGGTGATGATCCTGTGGAACGGCAGCCCGCAAGCCGCGCACGCCTTGCGCGCCGCGGGGCCGTTGATGGCGGGCGCGGGCAGCGTGGCGATGGTGCAGGTCGGGCCGGATGAGGGACGGGTGCCCGCCGAGGACGCGCTCTGCTATCTGTCGCGGCACGGCATTCATGCTGAGCTTCGCCGCCTCGATCGCGGGGTGCTTACGCCCGAGGAGATACTCGAGCGAACCGCGAAGGAAATGGCACCGGGGCTCATCGTGATGGGCGCCTATGGGCGTCCGCGGCTACGCGAAACCCTGTTCGGCGGGGTGACGCGTTATCTGCTCGAAGCCGCGCCGGCGCCGCTCCTCCTCGCCCATTGACCGCGATGCTCGCCTGCCGGGCGTCCGACGCATGACCGATTGCCTGTCCTGCATCGTGCGCAACCGCGCCATCTGTGCGAGCCTGCGGCCGGACGAGCTCCTGTTGCTCGGCCGGATGGGCCGACGCCAGCGCGTGAGCAGCGGGCATACGCTCCTGTGGGAGGGCGAGGACGCGCCGGTCGTCGCCAATGTCCTCGAAGGCGTCCTGAAACTCGTCGCCGCCACTGCCGACGGGCGCGAGCAGATCGTCGGCATCGTCTTTCCCTCGGACTTCATCGGACGACCGTTCGGTAAGGAAAGCCCATATAGCGTCAGCGCGATCAGCGCCGCCGAGCTTTGCATCTTCCATCGCGACCAGTTCGACGAGTTCGCTGCCGACCATCCCGATCTGCAACAAAAATTGCTGCGCCGCACACTCGGCGAACTCGATCGTGCGCGCCGCTGGATGCTTCTGCTCGGGCGCAAGTCGGCGTCCGAGAAGGTCGCCTCCTTCCTGCTCGAAATGGCCGATCGCTTGTCGCCGCCTCCCGGTGCGGCGGATACGGCGCGCGGCTTCGAGCTGCCCTTCGGCCGTCAGCAGATCGCCGACATCTTGGGTCTCACCATCGAGACCACGAGCCGCCAGCTCACCAAAATGCGCGCCGATGGCCTGATCGACCTTCCATCCCGCCGCAAGATCGTCATCAACGACCTTGCGGCTCTGAACGAAATGGCAGGCTGACCGGTCACCGGCGCCAGTTGGGAGGTCAGAAACGAAAAGCGAAGCCCGCGCTGATCACCCAGGGATCCAGCCTGTGCCGCGTCTTCAGCACCTCGGTCGTCCCGGCATACCATGTCGCGGTCGGACGCAGGAAATAGCGTTTGGCATCGAAGGATAGCGCGAGTCCCTTGTCGTTCACCGGAATATCGACCCCGGCCTGGAGCGCGGCGCCGAACTTGTCGCCCATCTTCTGGCGGGTCGCGCCGAGCGACCGGGTCGTGGCGCCGGGCTTTTCGTCGATGAAGATGAAGTAGCTCGGACCCGCGCCCACATAAGGCTGGATGTCGCCTTCCTTGCCGAAATGATATTTGAGCGTCAGCGTCGCGGGGACGATCTTGGCGTTCGACACCAACGTCGCGCCGCTCAGCGCGCCACGGCCGTTCACGTCATGCTGGGTCACCCCGGCAATCGTCTCGAGCGAGATATGGTCGGCGACATAATATTCGATCGCGACCGTCGGCGTGACATTGTCGTCGGCCTTGGTTTGTGTCCCGGCCGGAAGCCCGATCCGGTCGAGCTTGACGTCGCTGATCTTACCGTCGGGTGCGACATAGGTCGCGAAAATCTTGAACTGGACATCGCCAGCCTTGGCCGCGGCCTGCCCGGGAATCGCGGCGGCGGCCGCCAGCGCGATCAGCGAGAGATGCTGTTTTTTCATGGTCGTTGCTCCTTGCGTTGACCTGGGCTCCCTGCACCCGGCGTGGCGGCCGGGCATTGATGCCGCGCAATCTATTCGTTGATCCTGGTCAATGTTTTTGCCCCGCCGCATGGCCAAGAGCGGTCCTGAACCATGCGGCGCCAAAGCCGCGCGAAAACAGGGACAAGCGATATGGACACTCTGGTAGCAAAGGCGGGGGGCTGGCTCGGCCTGGCCCTGCTCGCGCTGGTGATGGCGGCGGTCGCGGTCGATGCGCCCTTCGCCGTCCATATGATCATCGTCGCGCTGGCCGCTTTGCTGATGCTCTGGACGACCGTGTCGCGCGCCGATTATGAGGCGATCGCGCGCGGGATATTGAAGATGCCCGCCGATCAGGGCGTCTATGACGACGATCCGGTGCGTTGGGGGGTCGTCGCCACGCTGTTCTGGGGCATCGCCGGCATGGCGGCAGGCCTCTTCATCGCATTGCAGCTCGCTTTCCCGGCGCTGAACCTCAATCTTGAATATACGACCTTCGGGCGCCTGCGGCCGCTGCACACCTCGGCGGTGATCTTCGCCTTCGGCGGCAACGCGCTGATCGCGACGAGCTTTTACGTCGTCCAGCGCACCTGCCGCGCGCGGCTCGCTTTCCCGACGCTCGCGCGCTTTGTCTTCTGGGGATACCAGCTCTTCATCGTGCTGGCCGCGACCGGCTATCTGATGGGCGTCACCGAGGCACGCGAATATGCCGAGCCCGAATGGTATGTCGACCTGTGGCTGACGATTGTCTGGGTCGCCTATCTGGTCGTCTTCGTCGGCACGATCGTGAAGCGCCGCGAGCCGCATATCTATGTCGCGAACTGGTTTTACCTGAGCTTCATCGTCACCATCGCGATGCTCCACATCGTCAACAATCTGTCGATGCCCACCAGCATTTTCGGATCCAAAAGCTACGCCGCCTTTGCCGGGGTGCAGGATGCGCTGACGCAATGGTGGTACGGGCATAATGCGGTCGGATTTTTCCTGACCGCCGGCTTCCTCGCGATGATGTATTATTTCGTGCCGAAGCAGGCCGAGCGGCCGGTGTATAGCTATCGCCTTTCGATCATCCACTTCTGGTCGCTGATCTTCCTCTACATCTGGGCGGGGCCGCACCACCTCCACTACACCGCGCTGCCCGACTGGGCACAGACGCTGGGCATGGTCTTTTCGGTGATCCTGTGGATGCCGAGCTGGGGCGGCATGATCAACGGGCTGATGACGCTGAACGGCGCGTGGGACAAGATCCGCACCGACCCGATCATCCGCATGATGGTGATGGCGCTCGCCTTCTACGGCATGAGCACCTTCGAAGGCCCGATGATGTCGATCAAATGGGTCAACTCCATGTCGCACTATACCGACTGGACGATCGGCCACGTCCATTCGGGCGCGCTCGGCTGGAACGGCATGATCACCTTCGCCTGCGTCTATTATCTCGTGCCGCGCCTGTGGGGCCGCGAGCGGCTCTACAGCCTGCGCATGGTCAACTGGCACTTCTGGCTCGCGACCGTCGGCATCGTTTTCTACGCCGCGTCGATGTGGGTCGCGGGCATCATGCAGGGCCTGATGTGGCGCGAATATGGAGCCGACGGTTATCTCGTCTACAGCTTCGTCGAAAGCGTCGCGGCGATGCACCCGATGTACCTGATCCGCGCCGCTGGCGGGGCGATGTATCTCGCCGGCTTCCTGATCATGGTCTTCAACGTCTGGGCGACGCTCAGCGGCAAGGTGCGCGCCGAAAAGCCGATGACCGAAACCCCGTACAACGCCGCAGCGGACCGCCCGCTCGCGCCCGTCCTTGCCGAATAAGGAGCCCGGATCATGGCCACCAGACCCGCCAAACAGGGCTTCAGCCACAAGAAGATCGAACGCAATGTGACGTTGCTCGGCGCGCTCGCGCTGCTCACCGTCACCATCGGCGGCATCGTCGAGATCGCGCCGCTCTTCTGGATCGACAACACGGTCGAGAAGGTCGAGGGCATGCGGCCCTACACCCCGCTCGAACTCGCCGGGCGCAACATCTATATGCGCGAGGGCTGCTACACCTGTCACAGCCAGATGATCCGTCCGTTCCGCGACGAGGTCGAACGCTATGGCCATTACAGTCTCGCCGCCGAGAGCATGTACGACCATCCCTTCCAATGGGGGTCGAAGCGCACCGGGCCCGACCTGGCGCGCGTCGGCGGCCGCTATTCGGACGAATGGCACAAGGCGCATCTGATCGACCCGCGCAGCGTCGTGCCCGAATCGATCATGCCGCCTTACGCTTTCCTTGCTGAGCGCGATCTCCAGACGGGGGATATGTCGAACGACCTAACCGCGCTCTATCGCGTCGGTGTGCCCTATACGAAGGCCGACATCGCCAAGGCGAACGATGACATCCGGGCGCAGGCCGACCCCGATGCCGGCGCGGGCGATCTGCAGAAGCGCTATCCGAAGGCGCAGGTCCGCGATTTTGACGGCGACCCCGCGCGCGTGACCGAGATGGATGCGCTGATTGCCTATCTTCAGATGCTCGGCACGCTGGTCGATGTCGACAAGGCGGCGGCGCAGGAACGCGCCGGCGAAACGGAGGCGGCGCGATGAGCTACGACGCGCTTCGCCATTTCGCCGATAGCTGGGGGCTGCTCGCGATGGCGCTGCTGTTCCTCACCCTTATCGCCTGGCCGTTCCGGCCGAGCGCGCGCGCCCGCAACGAAGAGGCCGCGAACATGATCTTCAAGGACGACGAGCATGGCTGATCTGAAACAGCGCATCGACGAGGCGACCGGCACGAGCACGGTCGGCCATGAGTGGGACGGGATCGAGGAACTCGACACGCCGATGCCGCGCTGGTGGCTCTGGACCTTTTACGCCACGATCGTCTGGGGGCTGGCTTATGTCGTCCTCTATCCGGCGTGGCCGATGGTCGACAGCGCGACCAAGGGCGTCCTCGGCTGGTCGAGCCGCGGCGACCTTGCAAAGGAAATGGCGGCCGATGCGAAGCGCCGCGCGCCGACGGTCAATGCCATCGCCGCAACCGCGATTACCGATCTGCCCGCGAAGCCCGAACTGATGCAGGCGGCGGTGCAGGGCGGCGGCGCGGCGTTCCGCGTCCATTGCGTCCAGTGCCACGGCGCTGGCGGTGCGGGGGTGAAGAACCTCTATCCGAGCCTGACCGACGACGACTGGCTGTGGGGCGGCGATCTGGCGACCATCGAATATACGGTCACCCACGGCATCCGGAATCCCGACCACAAGGCGACCCGCACCAGCCTGATGCCCGCCTTCGGCCGCGACGGCATTCTCGACGCGGCGCAGATCGGCGATGTCGTCAGTTTCGTGCGCACGATCAGCCGGCAGGAAAAGGTCAGCGCGTCGTCGTCGCGCGGCGCGACGCTGTTCGCGGACAATTGCGCGGTCTGCCACGGCGCGGGCGGCGAAGGCGGGCGGCAGGTCGGCGCGCCGAAACTGACCGATGCGATCTGGCTGTACGGCGGCGATCGCGACAGCCTGACCGCGACGATCACGCAGCCGCGAAACGGCGTGATGCCGCGCTGGGGTGGCCGGCTCGATCCGGTCACGATCAAGATGCTGTCGGCCTATGTCTATGCGCTGGGCGGCGGCGAGAAGGGGCTCGCGCCCGTCGCCGAAGGGGCGGGAGCCGATGGCCAGCCCTGAAGATCTTTCCGGCCAGTCGGCGCCGCTCTATGAAGCGCGGAAGGGCGTTTACCCGAAAGCGGTGAACGGTCCCTTCCGCCGCTTCAAATGGGCGATCATGGCGGTGACGCTGGCGATCTATTACGGCACGCCGTGGATCCGCTGGGATCGCGGTCCTTACGCGCCCGATCAGGCGGTGCTCGTCGACCTTGCGAACCGGCGTTTCTACATGTTCCAGATCGAGATCTGGCCACATGAATTCTATTATGTCGCGGGCCTGCTCATCATGGCGGGGATCGGGCTGTTCCTTGTCACCAGCGCAGTCGGCCGCGCCTGGTGCGGTTATGCCTGTCCGCAGACGGTGTGGACCGACCTGTTCCAGCATGTCGACCGGCTGGTCGACGGCGACCGCAATGCGCAGGTCCGGCTGGCGAACGGCCCGTGGACGGCCGAAAAGCTGACGAAGCGGGCGGTCAAATATAGCATCTATTTGACGATCGCTTTTTGGACCGGCGGTGCGTGGATCATGTATTTCGCCGATGCGCCGACGCTGACGGCGGATTTCTGGACCGGGCAGGCGGCGCTTGTCGCCTATGGCACCGTCGCCGTGATGACCGCGACGACCTTCATCCTCGGCGGATTTATGCGCGAACAGGTGTGCGTCTACATGTGCCCCTGGCCGCGCATCCAGACCGCGATGATGGATGAAAAATCGCTGCTGGTGACATACAAGGACTGGCGCGGCGAACCGCGCGGCAGCGTCAAGAAGGCGCAGGCTCACCCCGGCGGCTTCGGCGACTGCATCGACTGCAACCAGTGCGTCGCCGTGTGCCCGACGGGAATCGACATTCGCGAAGGGCCGCAGATCGGTTGCATCACCTGCGCACTCTGTATCGACGCGTGCGACGGGGCGATGGCGCAGGTCGGTCGCCCGCGCGGGCTGATCGACTATTGCACGCTCGACGATGCGGCGACCGAAAAGGCAGGCGGCACCGGGCAGCCGATCCGCAAGACGCTGCTGCGTCCGCGCACCTTGATCTATTTCGGCGTCTGGACCGCAATCGGTGCGGCGATGCTCTTTTCGCTCGGCCAGCGGACGCGGCTCGACCTTGCCGTCCAGCACGAGCGCAGCCCGCTCTTCGTCCAGCTTTCCGACGGCCACATCCGCAACAATTACACGCTGAAGCTGCGCAATATGGAAACGCGCCCGCGCCGGGTCGCGGTGAGTGTCAGCGGGCTTCCCGGTGCGGTGCTGTGGACCGACGCCGGTTCGCGTGAAAAGGCCGGGCAGCGTATCGAACTGGCGCTGCCCGCCGACAGCGTCACGAGCGTCAAACTTTTCGTCGCGGCGCCCGCCATCGGTCCGGCGCGGCAGGATTTCACGATCGGTACGCGCGGGCTCGACGGCGATCCGCGCGGCGACAGCGACATCATCCAGTTCGACCGGCCGGAGGCAGGACAATGACCGACACACGCAAACCCAAGGCCTTCACCGGCCGGCATATGACGGCGATCCTCGTCGGCTTTTTTGCGGTCGTGATCGCGGTCAATTTCACCATGGCGCGCTTCGCCATGTCGACCTTTGGCGGCAAGGTGGTCGAGAACAGCTATGTTGCGAGCCAGCATTATAACGAATGGCTGAAACGCGCCGACGCGCAGGACCGGCTCGGATGGGATGCGCGCATCACGCTCGACGCGAAGCGGCACGTCCTGCTGGCGATCAGCAAGGATGGCGTTCCGCTCGGCGGCATTCGGGCGTCGGCAACGATCAACCACCCCGTTGGGCGCACCCCGCCCGCCGCGCTCAATTTCGAGCCGGCGGCGGGCGGCGTGCTGCGCTCGGTCGAGCCGCTGGTGTTGGGGCGCTGGCGGCTCGACCTTATCGTCCGGCACGGCGCCGACGAAGCCCGCTATCGCGAGAATCTTCAATGACCGCGACCGCCCTCGTCGAACGCGACTTCGCGGTGCCCGATATCCGCTGCGCGGGCTGCATCGCCAAGCTGGAGCAAGGACTGGTGCGCGACAGGCGCATCGCCGCCGCGCGCGTCAACTTCACCGAGAAGCGCGTCCATCTGTCCTGCACCCCCGACACCGACATGCCCGACCTGATCGGCGCCTTTTCCAATCTGGGTTTCGAAGCTCACCCGATCGGGAGCGGCCCCGACGAAGCCGATGCCGAAGCGGAAACGAGCCGTGAGTTGCTGCGGGCGGTCGCGGTGTCGGGCTTCGCGATGATGAACATCATGCTGCTCTCGGTGTCGGTCTGGTCGGGCGCGGCGGGGGCTACGCGCGACCTGTTCCACTGGCTGTCGGCGGCGATCGCCCTGCCGACGATAGCTTACGCCGGACGCCCCTTCTTCCGTTCGGCCTGGCGCGCGCTGCGTCATCGCCGCACCAATATGGACGTGCCGATCAGCATCGGGGTCCTGCTCGTCAGCGTCATGAGCCTCTACGAGACGGCGACGCACGGCGCCCACGCCTATTTCGATGGCGCGGCGATGCTGCTCTTTTTCCTGCTCTGCGGCCGCTGGCTCGACAGCGTGATGCGCGACCGTGCGCGGGACGGCGTCACCGCGCTGCTCCGCAACATGGGCACCGGCGCGATGGTTTTTCGCCACGAACGCTCGACGCACTGGGTCGACGCGACTGCGCTTGAGCCCGATATGATCATGCTCGTTGCTGCCGGCGAGCGGCTCGCGGCGGACGGCGTCATCGCGAGCGGATCGAGCAGCATCGATCTGTCGCTGCTGACCGGCGAAAGCGCGCCGCAGACGGTTCGCCCGGGCGACGTCGTTCATGCGGGCACCCTCAACCTCGATGCGCCGCTCAAGGTTCGCGTCACCGCTGCGGGCACCGATACTGCGATCGCCGATATCGCTAGGCTGATGGGCGAGGCCGCGCAGGGTAAGTCCCGCTATGTCCGGATCGCCGATCGCGCGGCCCGCCTCTATGCACCGGCCGTCCATTGCCTTGCGCTGCTTGCCTTTGCAGGTTGGATGATCGCGGGCGCGGGCTGGCATCACAGCCTGCTCATCGCTGCAGCGGTGCTGATCATCACTTGTCCGTGCGCACTCGGCCTGGCTGTGCCCGCCGCGCAAATCGTCGCCGCGGGAGCCCTGATGCGCAAGGGGGTGCTGATCAAGGATGGCTCGGCGCTGGAGCGCCTGTCCGAAGTCGACCTCGCGCTTGTCGACAAGACCGGGACGCTCACGCTTGGCCGCCCCGAGGCGCTCGATCTCGGGCAGCTCGATATCGGGGTCAAATCGTTGATCCTCGCGCTGGCTCAATCGAGCCGTCATCCGCTCAGCGAAGCGCTGACCCGCGGGCTGCAAGCCTATGACGTTCGTCCCGCCGAGATCGCTTCGATCCGAGAAACCGCGGGGTTCGGGGTCGAGGCTCGCTGGGCCGACCGCACCGTGACGCTCGGTCGGCCGCTCGGCGCCGGGCTGGGCGATGCGCTCGCGACCCAGTTCGCCGTCGACGGGCGTCCGGTGGCGACGATCCGCTTCGCCGACCAGCTGCGTCCCGACGCGCGCGGCGCGGTCGATGCGCTGCGCGAAGCCGGGCTCGCGGCCATGATCCTGTCGGGCGATCGCGCCGAAGCCGTCGCCCCCGTGGCGCGCGAGCTCGGCCTTACCGCGCAGACCGGTATGAGCCCGCAAGACAAGCTCGCCGCGATCGCACGGCAGACGGCGCTCGGGCACAAGGTGTTGATGCTCGGCGACGGCCTCAATGACGGTCCGGCGCTTGCCGCAGGTTATGCCTCGATGGCGCCGGGATCTGCGAGCGACGTCGGCAAAAATGCCGCCGACTGCATATTTATGGGCGACCGGCTGATGCCCGTGGTCGAGACGGTGCGCATGGCGCGGCGGACCCAGGCGGTCGTTCGGCAGAATTTCATGCTCGCGATCGTCTACAACGTCGTCGCCGTGCCGCTTGCGTTCGCCGGACTCGTCACCCCATTGATTGCCGCGGTCGCGATGTCGGGATCGTCGCTTCTCGTCGTCGGCAATGCCCTGCGCCTCAAAGGCGCGATCCGGTGAACGGCCTCATACTGCTCATTCCGATCGCGCTCGGGCTCGGCCTGCTCGGGCTCGCCGCATTCTTCTGGTCATTGCGCCAGGGGCAGTTCGAGGATCTCGACGGTGCGGCGCTGCGGATCTTCGTCGAGGATGAAGAGGATCGAACCGCATGATCGCGCGCCGGATCGGGGCCGTTGTGGCTGCGGCGGGCCTCGCCACCGCACCGCTCGCGACCGACGCGCGCGTCATACGCGTCGGGACGTGCGGCGGCGCCGCGCAGCATCTCGTCCTGCCTGCCGATCCCGCCCGGCCGAACAACGAGGGCGGCAATTGCGTCAAGGCGTGTCACGCCATGACCGACCGCCGGGACCGGCTGTCCGCCAAGCGAGGGTGCTGTTGACGCGGCGGGTTTTGATCCCGGTCAATGTCGCCGCTGCGGGCGCCGCGTAACACCGCTGCATGTGGTCCTATCATCCCGATCTTCTCGCCCGGCCCGTGCCGCGATACACCAGCTATCCCACGGCGATGGAATTTGCCGACGACGTCGGCGCCGACGCCTATGCACAGGCACTCGACGCGGTCGACGCCGCGACGCCGATTTCGCTTTATGTCCATATCCCCTTTTGCGAGCAAATCTGTTGGTATTGCGGCTGCAACACCGGCGCGGCGGGACGCAAGCATCGGCTCGCCGACTATCTCGCGGCTCTCCAGTCGGAGATTACGCTTGTCGCCAAACGGCTTGGAGGCCGCGGGCGCGTCCAGCGCATTGCATTCGGCGGGGGTAGCCCCAACGCGATCGCCCCGGTCGAGCTGGTGCGCCTGCTCGACCTGTTGCTTACCCTTTTCGATGCGCACCGGCCCGAGATATCGATCGAGCTCGATCCGCGCGGCTTCTCCGCGGAATGGGCGCTTGTGCTGGCTGCCGCCCGCGTGACCCGCGTGAGCCTCGGTGTGCAGACCTTCGCACCGCATATCCAGCAGGCAATCGGACGGATCCAGCCGCTTTCCCATATCGAACGCGTTGTTGCCGGGCTTCGGCTGCGCGATATCGACGCCATCAATTTCGATCTGATGTACGGCCTGCCGGGTCAGACCCTCGCCGATCTCGATGAGACGCTCGACGAAACGATCCGTCTCGCGCCGAGCCGGATATCGCTTTTCGGCTATGCGCATCTCCCGAACATGATTCCGCGCCAGCGCCAGATCGACGCCAGCGATCTGCCCGACCATGAATTGCGCTTCGAGCAGGCCCGGCGCGGGTATGAGCGCCTCACCGATGCGGGCTATGTTCCCGTCGGATTCGATCATTTCGCCCTTCCGGGTGACGCGCTCGCCGCCGCCGCGAAGCAAGGGCGAGTGAACCGTAACTTCCAAGGGTTCACCGAAGATGACGCGACGTTGCTGGTCGGATTTGGCGCGAGCGCCATCAGCCGCTTCCCAGACTTGATAGTACAAAACGAAAAGAAGGCCGGGGCTTATCGCGACATAATCGGCGAGGGCAGGTTGGCTTCGGCTCGTGGGGTTCGACTTTCCCAAGATGAACAGCGCCGGGCACATCATATTCGCGAACTCCTTTGCCTCGGCAAAACGCAGCTGGATAGCGACGAGCATTTAGCGGTCCGTGAGACTTTGGCGGATTATGAGCGTCGAGGGATCATCGGATGGGACAAGAGTGAACTGGTCATTCGTGCGCGGGGGCTACCTTATGCGAGACATATCGCTTCCGAATTCGATCTCTTGCGAGGGCGGATGGCTAACCTCCGGGCTGGAATGCGGGTGTGAATGAAGCACCAGGTTCCCTCAAGGGATCGCGTCGGTTGAAGCGTTAAACAGCACGTTGTGGCATGCTAGTCGGAATCGGTTCGATTCATTTAGAAGCAAAAAATTGTGGGGGCCTCGTTGGGGGCACCTGTGTCGGGGGTGAAAATCAAGCATTTGTAATTGTGTGGAAAAATTCACGAGTTTGAATCCGGCTCGGCCTCCAACCATATTCGATAAACCGGCAGACGCGCTTTAGTCTCGCCCAGAGGGCGCAATTGCGGGCCCTCCGGTGAGCCATAAGCATCTCTGCCTTTTCTTAGAATGCCGAAAACACCCGCGCTTTTGGCCAGAGTCTCTGCGCGTAAATCTGCATGTAGGGATTCGATCCTGTGCCGTTGTTATACGGCAGCAGTGCGCGTTGACGTGCGCTTCCATAATACCGTTTTACTGTCGATTTTGGCCGATTGCAGACTGTCCGTTTGGAGGACGTAGTTGGCAAAAGCCGACGCCGGCATTGAATCGTCGAACTCGCAATATGGGGCCTCAGTCCCGGTCTATCGCCCCGGCATCGAGTAGCGGCGCAGCGTCTACATCTCCGGCGCCCAGCAGATCAGCCAAGCGTTCGGTGCCCGCCAATATCATTGCCTGCTCCCATCCGGGTAGCACAGCGAATGCGGCCTCGAATTTCAGCTGAAGCATATCGGGCGCCTCCACGAGGCGGCGGCGGCCCGCGCCGGTCGCCTTCAGAAGCATCCTTCGTTTGTCGTGCTCGCTGCGTGTCCGGTTCACAAGATCGAGCGCAACGAGGCGATCTACGATCGCCGTGATCGTCGCGTGGCTGAACTGCAACCTCTGCGCAATCACACCGGGCGTGACGTCGTCGCCTGCGTCGATCTCGCGCAGAACCAGTAGCTGCGACGGCGTGAGCCCCGTCGCGACAGCGAGCATGCGCGTTCCGCCTTCGGTCGCGCGAAGGACACGCCGCAACGCCTTCAGCGTCGCACTGGCAATCTCTGACTCCATCCCGGACTGGTAGCCGCTGGAAACGCCGGCGCAAATCTATTTTGCCGGTTCCACGAACGGATTTTATTTCATATATCCAAATATATTTAGCCGATCAGGGTTGCCCACGCTTCAGTATGACCTATATTTGCGCCGAATCACCTCCGGAAAGGAGGGCTTCCACCCTATATTATTTCAGGAGATGAAAGATATTAGATCGGCAAAAAGACGAAGAGTCATTGCCTCCAGGGACAGATTTGGACGCGATACCGGCCAAGATGGCCGACATAGAGTTTCGAGCACCGGTTGCTACGGACGGCCCCGCCGTCACCGCGCTGATCGCGGCCTGCCCGCCACTCGATCGCAACTCGCGTTATTGCAACCTTCTTCAATGCGAACATTTCGCCGACCATTGCATCATCGCTGAAAAGGCGGGGCGCATCGTCGGCTGGGTGTCGGGCTATCGCCCGCCTTCGGACCCGCATGCCTTTTTCGTGTGGCAGGTCGCCGTCTCCAGCGAGGGGCGCGGCAGGCAACTTGCGAGCCGCATGATCGCCGACCTGCTCAAGAGGCCGGCGCAGGATGGGGTGACCTACATGATCACCACGATCACCGCCGACAACCAGGCGTCATGGGGGTTGTTCCGCAGCCTCGCCCGCAAGTGGGACACCGAACTCGAGCGTAGCGCGCTGTTCGAGCGCGAAGCGCATTTCGCGGGCGCCCACGCCACCGAATATCTGGCCCGCATCGGGCCGATCGACCGCGATAAAATTCACGAAAAACAGGGATAAGATGATGATTATGAAACCAAAACCGTCCGGATTTCTTCCGGACCGGGCCCTCTATGAGCGCCGCGAATCCGAAGTCCGCAGCTACGCCAGATCGATGCCGCGGCAATTCGGCCGCGCCGAAGGTGTGTGGATGCACGACGATCAGGGCGGGCGCTATCTCGACCTCCTGTCAGGCTGCTCGACGCTGAACTATGGGCATAATCACCCGATCCTGAAGCAGGCGCTGCTCGATTATATCGCTGCCGACGGGATCGCGCACGGCCTCGATCTTCACACCGACGCCAAGAGGGAATTCCTCGCCGCCTTCGAGGAGTTGATCCTGAAACCGCGCGATCTCGACCATCGTGTGATGTTCACCGGCCCGACCGGGACCAACGCGGTGGAGGCGGCGATCAAGCTGGCGCGAAAGGTCACGGGGCGCGAACTGGTCATCGCCTTTACGAACGGTTTCCATGGGATGACGCTGGGCGCGCTCGCCTGCACCGGCAATGCCGCCAAGCGCGGTGGCGCGGGGGTTCCCCTCGCGCATGTTTCGCACGAGCCTTATGATGGCTATTACGGCCCCGAGGTCGACACCGCCGATCTGCTCGAACAACGCCTCTCCGACCCCTCGAGCGGGCTCGACGCGCCCGCGGCGATCCTCGTCGAAACGGTACAGGGCGAAGGCGGGCTCAATGCCGCGTCGCCCGAATGGCTGTGCCGGATCGCCCAGATTGCCAAGACGCATGGCGCGCTGCTGATCGTCGACGACATTCAGGCCGGCTGCGGCCGCACCGGCGGCTTTTTCAGCTTCGAGGATATGGGGTTCACCCCCGATATCGTGACGCTCGCGAAATCGCTGTCGGGCATGGGCCTGCCCTTTGCGCTGACCCTGCTGCGCCCCGAACTCGACCAATGGTCGCCGGGCGAGCACAATGGCACCTTCCGCGGTAACAACCATGCCTTCGTAACCGCGACCGCCGCGCTTCGCCATTTCTGGAGCACCGACGAGTTCCGCCGCGACGCCGATCGCCGAGGCGCGCTTCTCGCATCCCGGCTGGCGACAATCGCAGCGGAACATGGTTTCGAAACCCGCGGTCGCGGCATGATGCGCGGCATCAACGTCGGCTCGGGCGAACTGGCCGCCACCGTGACCGGTGCGTGTTTCGACGCAGGCCTCATTATCGAGACCAGCGGCGCGCATGACGAGGTGATCAAGGTGCTCGCGCCGCTCGTTATCGACGACGCCGTACTGGGCACCGGCCTCGACATCCTCGAAACCAAAATCCGCGAAGCGATGGCCGCCGATTACGCCGTCGCCGCCGAATAATTGCAGGAGACATCCACATGATCGTTCGCAACCTCAACGACATCCGCAAGACCGACCGCAACGTCCGTTCGGACGGCTGGGCGAGTGCCCGCATGCTGCTCAAGGATGATGGCATGGGCTTTTCCTTTCATATCACCACCATGTTCGCGGGCACCGAACTCAAGATGCATTACCAGAACCATCTGGAAGCCGTCTTCGTGCTGAAGGGCACCGGTACGATCGAGGATTTGGGTACGGGCGAAATCCACAAGCTCGAACCCGGCGTTATGTACGCGCTCAACGCCCATGACCGGCACATCGTGCGCCCCGAAACCGATATTCTGACGGCCTGCGCCTTCAATCCCCCGGTCACCGGCAAGGAAGTGCACGACGAAAGCGGCGCCTATCCGGCCGACGCCGAGCTCGTCGCCGCCGACTGACCATCACAAAAACAGAAAGGGAGGCGTCCGATGCAAGACCTCTACCCCTCGCGCCACGCGGCCGAAGCAGAGATGCGGCCGCGGCAGGACCCCGTTATCCATAGCGACTGGAGCAATGACGCACCGATCAGCCCAGCCCAAGCGGCGCAGTTCGACCGCGACGGCTATATCGTGCTCGAGGATATCTTCTCGGACGAAGAGGTCGCTTTTCTGCAACGGGCCGCAGGCGGCCTGCTCGCCGATCCGGCCGCGCTCGATAGCGAAACGATCGTGACGGAGCCGCAAAGCAACGAAATTCGATCGATCTTCGAAATTCACGCGCAGAGCCGCGTGATGGCGCGGCTCTGCGCCGACGCGCGGCTCGCCGACATCGCGCGCTTCCTGCTCGGCGACGAGGTTTATATCCACCAGTCGCGCCTCAATTATAAGCCCGGTTTCAAAGGCCGGGAATTCTATTGGCACAGCGATTTCGAGACCTGGCATGTCGAGGACGGTATGCCGCGCATGCGCGCGCTGTCGATGTCGGTGCTGCTCGCCGAGAACACCCCGCACAACGGCCCGCTGATGGTCATACCGGGATCGCACCGCACCTATCTCACCTGCGTCGGCGAAACCCCTGACGATCATTATCTCAGCTCGCTCAAGAAGCAGGAATATGGTGTCCCGGATGAGGTGAGCCTCGCCGAGCTCGCGCACAGGCACGGCATCGTCGCGCCGACCGGCAAGCCGGGGACGGTGATATTGTTCGACTGCAACCTGATGCACGGATCGAACGGCAACATCACCCCCTTCCCGCGCGCCAACGCCTTTCTCGTCTATAATGCGGTCAGCAACCGGCTTCAAAAGCCGTTCGGCGTAGATAAGGCACGTCCCTGGTTCCTCGCCCATCGCGGCGATCCGGAACCGCTGCGGATCGAAAGCGGCTCGCTGGCAGAGGCGATGGCGGCATGACGGGGCACAGCGTGGAAAAGATCGGCGGCACCTCAATGGCCGCGACCGCGACCCTGTTCGACAATGTCCTGATCGCGGGCCGATCGGGCGGCGATCTCTACAACCGGATTTTTGTTGTCTCGGCGTATGCCGGGATGACCGACCTGCTGCTCGAAAATAAAAAGAGCGGCGCGCCGGGCGTCTATGGCCGTTTCGTCGCCGACGACGATCCGGACGGCTGGCGCGAAGCGATGGAGGCGGTCCGCAGCGCAATGCGCGCACGCAATGCGGAGATGTTCGCCCGACCTGAAGGCCGGGCCGAGGCGGACACCTTTATCGATGCGCGGATCGCGGCGGTTACCGCCTGCCTCGACGACCTTGCCCGGCTGCGCAGCCACGGCCGCTTCTGCGTCAAGGAGCAGTTGATGACGGTGCGCGAGCTGCTCGCGGGCATCGGCGAAGCGCACAGCGCGCACAGCACCGCGCTGCTGCTGCGCGACCGCGACGTCAACGCGCGCTTCGTCGACCTCACATTATGGGATCAGGATGACCTGCGTAGCCTCGACGCGCGGATTGGCGACACCTTCAAGGGCATGGACCTGTCGACCACCCTTCCGATCGTGACCGGCTATGCCGGCTGCGAGGGCGGCATGGTACGCCGCTATGCGCGGGGCTATACCGAAATGACTTTCTCGCGGCTCGCCGTCCTCACCGGCGCGCGCGAGGCGATCATCCACAAGGAATTCCACCTGTCGAGCGCCGACCCGAAGCTGGTCGGCGAGGACAAGGCGCGCAAGATCGGCCGGACCAACTATGACGTCGCCGACCAGCTCGCCAATCTGGGAATGGAGGCGATCCATCCCGGCGCCGGACGTGGCCTGCGCCAGACCGACATCCCCTTGCGCGTACGCAACACATTCGACCGCGAGGATGAAGGCACGCTGGTCACCGGCGATTATGTATCCGACGTCCCGCGCGTCGAGATCGTCACCGGTATCCGCCAGATGCAGGCGCTGACTTTCTTCGAACAGGATATGGTCGGGGTGAAGGGTTACGACGCCGCGATCCTCGACGCGCTGACGCGCCATCGCCTGTGGATCGTCAGCAAATCATCGAACGCCAATACGATCACCCATTATCTGTCGGCGAGCGCCGACGCCGTGAAAGGCGTGATCGCCGACTTGCAGAAAGACTATCCCGAGGCCGCCATCTCGGCACAGCCGGTGGCGATGGTGGCAGCGATCGGCAGCGACATCTCGCGCCCCGGGCTGGTGCCCGATGCGCTGCGCGCGCTCCACGATGCCAGCATCGCCATGATCGCGATGCAGCACCAGATCCGCAACGTCGACGTCCAGTTCATCGTCGGAAGCCGCGATTTCGACGCGGCGGTGCGCGTGCTGCACAAGACGCTGGTCGAAGATGCCGCCGAAGCCGCGGAGGACCGGCGCGCCGCATGATGCGGCGGCCGAGGACGGCCGATGTTCGCAATGATCCTGCCCGTACGGAGCCTGCTGGTCGCGATTTTCGTGATGATGGCAGGCAGCGGCTTCCTGTCGACGCTGATCGGGCTGCGGCTCGAGCGCGCGGGCAGCGGGACGATCATTATCGGCATCGTCGCGACCGCCTATTTTGGCGGGTTGGTTCTAGGCGCGCTGCGCGCCGGCGAGGTCGTGCGCCGGGTCGGTCACATCCGCGCCTTCGCGGCCTTCGTCGCGCTGCTGTCGGCTAGCACGCTCACCTATGCGCTGCTTCAGCATCCCGCGTTATGGATGGCGCTTCGTTTCGTCGACGGGCTGTGCGTGGCGGGTGTCTTCATATGCGTCGAAAGCTGGCTGAACGACCGCGCCGAACCTGCGACACGCGGCGCGGTGCTCGCCGGATATATGGTCGCCCTCTATTCGGGACAGGCGCTCGGCCAACTCATATTGCGGTCGGGAAATAGCGCGCCGCAAATCCCGTTCGAACTCGCCTCGATCCTGATTTCGCTCGCGATCATCCCCGTTTGCCTGACGCGAGCCACCGCGCCGCAGCTCGAGGATGCCGCTTCCGTACCTTTGCGGCGACTTGTCGAGGCCTCGCCGCTCGGGGTTGCGGGCGCTGGCGTTACAGGCCTGCTTCTCGGTGCATTCTATGGCTTGGCGGCCATCTACGCTCGCCGGATCGGTCTCGATCTCGCCGATACTGCCGCTTTCATGACAACGGTCATCCTCGGCGGCGTCGCGCTGCAATGGCCGCTTGGACGGCTGTCCGACCGCTACGACCGGCGGCGCGTCATCCTCGCTTGTTTCGCCGCGACCTGGATGATCAGCATCGCGCTCGCGTCGCAACCGCAAGGCATCCTCCTTTTTGGCCTGGGCGCCGCTTTCGGCGGGTTGAGCTTCGCGCTCTATCCGCTCTGCGTCGCCTATGCGAATGACCGCCTCCTTCCCGCCGAGCGGGTTGCGGCAAGTGGTCAACTGGTGCTCGTCTATTCTTCCGGCGCGGCACTCGGTCCACTCGGCGCGGCCGCCTCGATGTCTATGATCGGCGCCGGCGGCCTCTTTCTTTTCATCGCGCTGGCGTCTGCTGTCATGTTCACCTTCGGAATATGGCGCGCAGCGATACGCCCTCCCGTCCCCGCCGACCGGCAACAGGATTTCCAGATTCTCCCGCGCACGACGCCCGTCGCCGCGCTGCTCGATCCGGCGGGCCCTGAATCCGCCGCCGCTTCGACAGAGCAACCCCAACAACAGGTGACCCATGGATAAACCCGTCATCCACGCCCCCGGGCATCCGCCGCCCTTTCGTGAGCCCTCGCCGCTGCATCGCGCGGTCGGTGCTTCGGCGCTGGGCAATGCCGTCGAATGGTTCGACTATGGCATCTACGCCTATGGCGTGACCTATATTTCGGCCGCGCTCTTTCCGGGCGATACCGACGAAGCGGTGCTGTTCGCGCTCGCCACCTTTGCCATATCCTTCCTCGTCCGCCCGCTCGGCGGGCTGTTCTGGGGACCGCTCGGCGACCGCATCGGGCGCAAGTCGGTGCTCGCGATGACGATCCTCTTGATGGCGGGCGCGACCTTTGCGGTCGGGCTGATCCCCTCTTATGAGAGCATCGGCTTCTGGGCGCCAACGCTGCTGATCATCCTCCGCATGCTTCAGGGCTTTTCGACCGGCGGCGAATATGGCGGCGCGGCGACCTTCATGGCCGAATATGCGCCCGACGACCGGCGGGGCTTCTATGGCAGCTTCCTCGAATTCGGGACGCTCGCGGGCTTTTCCTTCGGCGCGGCGCTGATGCTCGGCTATTCGCTGCACCTCGGCGATCAGGCGATGCACGAATGGGGCTGGCGCATTCCTTTCCTGATCGCGGGACCGATCGGGTTGATCGGCATGTATGTGCGCTCGAAAATGGAGGACACGCCGATTTTCCGCGAGGAAATGGCCGCAGTCGAAGCACGCAAGCCGCCCGGGCTTGCGACGCTCGCGCGCAATTACTGGCGCCCGCTGCTGGTCGTCGGCGGACTCGTCGTCGCGCTCAACGTCGTCAACTATTCGCTGCTGAGCTATATGCCGACCTATCTCCAGCGTCGTATCGGCCTGTCGAACGAGGAAGCGCTGCTCGTACCGATCATCGGCATGGTCTTCATGATGATCTTTCTCCCGTTCGCGGGAGCGCTGTCCGACCGGGTCGGCCGGCGGCCGATGTGGCGGTGGTCGCTGATCGGCCTACTGCTGCTTGTCGTACCGCTCTACATGCTGATCGGAACCGGCTTTGCCGGCGCCATAGCCGGGTTCTTGGCGCTCGGTCTGCTCTACGTGCCGCAGCTCGCGACGATCTCGGCGACCTTTCCGGCGATGTTCCCGACCGCGGTGCGCTTCGCAGGCTTCGCCATTGCGTATAATATTTCGACGTCGATCTTCGGCGGTACGGCACCCATCGTCGGCAGCGGCCTGATCAGCCTGACCGGCGACCCGCTGATGCCTGCTTATTATATGATGCTGGCCTGCGTCGTCGGGCTCGTCGCGCTGCGCTACATGCCTGAAACGGCCGGCCGTTCGCTGCGCGAAAATCCCTTTGCACCAAAAGCAGGATCTGGATCGGCGCCATGATTTTCCCCAGCAAGTCCTGCGCTTCGAATTGATGGGTATCGGCCGCAGGGTGGAGGCACGGGCCGGAATGGGCCAAGCATTATCCCCATGTCCCTGATTCGATACTTGCGCGGCCGTTCGCTGCCCGCCGCGGCCGAAGAAATGATCCCGGTCGCTCGTCGGCGTCTCGCGACCGGCTTGGGCGCCGTGCTTCTTGGGCTCGTCGCGCTGCTGTTTGCGAAGCTCGGCGATCAGATGCAGGGGGCATTCGCCGCAATGGTCGCGCGCTGGCCGCTCGCACCGCTTGTAGTCACGCCTGCAGTTTTTGCGTTGGGGGCTTGGCTCACGACCAGATGGTTTCCCGAAGTTCGCGGATCGGGGATACCGCAGGTCATCGCAGCGGCGCGCGATCCCGAGCGGTCGGCCAACAGCCCCCTCGTATCTCTCCGTTCGGCCATCGCAAAATTTGTGCTGACGCTCGCGATGCTTGTGAGCGGAGGCTCGGTCGGCCGCGAAGGCCCGACGGTGCAGATCAGCGCCGCGATCATGGTCGCCGTCCATCGGTTCCTGCGCGTGCCGATTACTTCCGGCGTGCTCTTGGCCGGCGGGGCCGCAGGCGTCTCGGCGGCGTTCAACACACCCTTGGCGGGTGTCGCATTCGCGATCGAGGAGCTTGCCGCCGCCTATGAGCAGAAGGTCGCGGTCCTGGTGATGGCCGCCGTGATGGTCGCCGGGTTCGTCAGCCTCGGGATATCGGGGGATTATGTCTATTTCGGCGCCATGCGCCACAGCCTCGCGCTTGGCGAGACGCTCGCTGTTGTCCCGGTCGTGGCGCTGTGCGGCGGGATCGCAGGTGGACTTTTTTCCCGCTCCGTTCTGGGCTTCGCGAAATCGCAGAGCCCGATACTGGTCGCGCTGCGTGCCCGCCCGGTGCGGCTTGCCCTCGGCTGCGGGATGCTTGTCGCCATCATCGGTGTCGTGACAGGAAACTCTTGGGGCACAGGCTATGATACAACCCGCGGGATGGTAGAGGGCGAAGCGGCGTCGTCCTGGTTCGGCGCTGCCAAATTCGTCGCGACACTTGCGACGGCTGTGGGCGGCACGCCCGGAGGCATATTTGCGCCGTCGCTGTCGGTAGGGGCCGGCCTCGGCAGCCTTCTCGCGCCGTTATTCGACGCGCCGCCTGGGGCGATCGTTGTTCTGGGCATGGCCGCCTATTTCGTGGGCGTTGTCCGCGCGCCGCTCACCGCCGTGATCATCATAACGGAGACGACGGCAAGCCGCGGGATGGTGTTGCCGCTATTTGCCACGGCCCTGATTGCCGATGCGGTCAGCGCCCTCGTCTCGCGCGAGCGACTATATCATGGACTGTCGAAAGCCTTCCTGCCGTCGGCTCAGCCAAGCCGTGAAGCGCTGGAATGACCAAAACGGCATTGAACGCCTACGACTGCAATGCGGCCGGAGAACATCGGCGTCCGGCCTGAAAAGTCCGCCACCCGCGCACTTATCGCCGGTGATCAAGGCTGCGGTGAAAATCAACGGAAGGGGTGTGATGGCCGTTTGAGGTCAGATCGCCCACCCGAGAAAAGCGAACGTTCGCGGTGTACCGCTCGGCCATGACGTGAGCCCACCGCCTATCGTTTCAATCGAACCGATAGTGAAGACGGACGCATCCTCTATCGAGCGCCTTCGCTTGGATCAGCCGTGGGCTGCTGCGAAATCCGGCGGCTGGAAAGAGCGGGCTGCCGCCGCCGAGCAACTCCGGAAACATATAGATCTCGATCTCGTCGAGCGCGCCGCGTTCGAGGAATCAGGCGATCGACCGCTTCGAGCCGCTGCGTGCGGTCCCTTTTCGCGCCTTCGCGCGCCCCCGTATCGTTGGCAGCATTGCCAACGGGCTCGGCAAATATAGCGAAGCGGTCGCCAATGCGGGCTATCGCCGGCGGACGGAGCGAGAACGGCTGAAGTCGCTCATGGCCGAGCGGCGAGAGGACGCCGCCAGTCCCCTGCAGGAGTTGTCCAAGCTGACCGCAACGCTCGCGATCGGCATGATCCTTGAGGAATGGCGGCAAAGCGAAATCGAACAGATCGGAACTGCCGAGCCGACCGCTTATGATACGCTCGCGTGGAAACAGACGGAATTTCTGCTGCGCGAGGCGATCGACAACCTGCCGCCAAACGAAGCCTTTATCGTTCGGCAACATTATCTGAACGGGGTCGGTTTTCGCCAGATCGCGGTCGCGCTAGGTCTCTCGAACGGGCGTATTTCGCAATTGCACGGGCGTGCGCTTGGTCGACTACACGGGCGCCTGGCCAAAGCAGGATGAAGGGAATGACGATGAGCAAGCTATGCAGCGATCGGGATCTTGCGGCGCTGATCGAAGATATTCGCGGCGACGACAGCCGGGACATCGAAAAGATCGAACGCCAGCTCAGTCTCTTCCCCGAGGATCCGCGGCTGCATTTCCTGCGCGGCTCGACCCTCGCTGGCAAGCAGCGGGCGATCGAAGCGCATCGATCACTGCAGAAGGCGGTGGAACTCGCACCCGACTATGCGCTGGCTCGTTATCAGCTCGGCTTCTTCGAATTGACCTCGGGCGAAGCCGACCGTGCCCTTTCGACCTGGGGGCCGTTGCTCAAGTTACCTACGGAAAATTATCTTCGGCGTTTTGTCGACGGTCTGACCCATCTCATCCGCGACGAATTCGCCGCCGCGATAGCGCAGTTCGAGGCGGGCATCGCGCTCAATCAGGACAACCTGCCGATGAACCACGATATCGGCTTGCTGGTCGCTGAATGCCGCAAGGCGCTCAACGGCGGAACGGCAGACGGCGGCGAAGATGAATCGGCGACCTCTTTCCTGCTGGGCCAAGTGTCGCCCGGCGCGACCCATCATTGACCGGACGACCGGCGTATGACCCGGATTTCGGCCTCCGACCACATCATCATTCTGCTGCGCCAGAAGCTGGAACGGGCGGCCGCGCTCAAGAAAGGCAGAAAATCGCAGAAATCCGGCGAACTAGCCGGTAAGGACGCCTCAAGCATCCATCGCGTCCGCGCTCTCGCCCAGCTGGAAGCGCTCGGCGACGAAGATATCGATCGATCGCTGATCCAGGGTCTGCTGCTCGAGGAATTCGGCGAAGCTTTGGTCAACGATCCCAAATTCCAGCAGCTCGTATCGCGCATCGTCGATCTGCTTGCGAACGACGATGCCGGAAAAGCTTTGCTGGGTGCCGCGCGGCGCGACTTGCGCGAATAATTGGCGTGCGGCGAATGGCTTCGCGCTATCGGGCGAGCCGACCCAGCAATTGCCGCAGCGTCCGCCCCTGATCGTCGAGCGGCTGGTCGAGCGCGCGATCCAAGATGCGGCCGGCCTGCTCGCCATCGCCTTGGGCGGCGGCAACGAGCACCCGGGCGAAGGCGGCGGAAAAACATTGGCGATCGAGCCGGAAGGCCACCGCGATGCTGCGCTCCGCCGCCTCGATCTCGCCCGCCAATACCTGTATCGTCGCGAGCGACCCGTGGCATTCGGCGAAACTGTCGTCGAGCGCCATCGCCTTTTCGAATCGCGCCGCCGCGCCCTCGCGGTTGCCGGCAATCAGATGTGCCCAACCCGCGGCGATCCAGCTACCGAGATGATCCTCGAAAAGCTCAGCGCCATGGTCGATCTGGCGCAGAGCTTCGTCGGTCGCGCCAAGGCTCAGATTGGCGAGACCAAGACCAATCCACGCCCTTGGCGACCTGTCGTTTTGCGCCAGTGCGCGATCGAGCAGCGAATGCGCCGTCTCGCTGTCGCCGTCGCCAAGGAGCAGGGTGCCGAGCGTCGTCAACGCATCGGGATGCTCGCCGCCGGCGATGGCGGCCTGTCGTGCCAGCACCTCGTCGTCGAGATCCATCGCAAGCACCGACGCTGCCGCCTGCAGCGGCGCATAGTCACCGTGCGCCGTCAGATAGGGCAGCAGCTTCTCGGCGGCGCCGTCGAAGTCGCCGCGTTCATGCGCCAATTGCAGGTCGAGCATCGCCGCCTGCGGCAGCGCCGCCACCGTCGCCTCGTCGAGCAGCGCCGCCGCGCGCTCGAACTGCCGGTCGAGCGCCAGGCTCCAGGCGAGGTTGAACCGGACCGCTATATCGTCCGAATGGGTATCGGCCAGAGCCGCGAACAGCGCGATCGCGCGCGCTTGCCGCCCGTTCCGCATCGCCGCGAGGCCTGCAGCCGAGCTTTCGACGTCACTGAGCCCGGCCGCCCGTTCGAGCCTTGTATAGCAGTCGTCGGCGGTCGCAACATCGCCTGCCGCCATCGCCGCAGCCGCACAGTCGCGCAGCAATGCGACATTGGCAGGGTCGCTTTCTAGATAGCCAAGCAGCCGGGCGACGGTGTCCTTTTGTCCCGATACGTCCATCTTCTTATCAATCCTTTGGATAAGCGCTGTCTATGCTCGTCGACTAGCTATCGAGCTTTACGACCTGGAACGACTGCAGCGCGGTTCGCAGCGGAATTTCCTCGATAGCGAGGATCGACAGCTGCGGGATGGCACGCTGGGTCAGGCGCAGCAGGTTGCGGCGTATTTCCGCCGCGCACAGCAGTACCGGCGATCGGCCTTGACGCAGCATGGTTTCGGCCACCGGTGCGAGTTTGCGCAGCAATTGATCGGCGAGCTTGGGCTCCAGCCCGATCGCCGTATGGGCGCCGCCGGCGCCGAGGCTCTGCGCGATCTGATTTTCGACCCTCGGATCGAGGCTGATTACCGCGAGATGGCTGTGGCTGCCACGCAGGCCGTTGCAGATGCTCGTGCTCAGGTGGCGGCGAACGAGGTCGGTGAGCACGACATGGTCGCGCTCGGTACGTGCGACGTCGACAAGGATTTCGAGGATCAGTTCGATATTCGCGATCGACACGCGCTCGGCGAGCAAATTCTGCAGGACGCGCTGGATATCCGATATGGTCATGACGTTCGGGACGAGTTCCTCGACCAGGCTTGGCTGCCGCTCGCGGGCGAGGTCGATCAACTGCGCGGTGACCGAACGGGTCAGCATCGTCGCGACCTCGGCCTTCATGACCTCGGTGAAATGGGTCATCAGCACCGTTTCGGGGTCGATCAGCGTCAGCCCCTTTGCCCGCGCCTCGCTTTCGCGCGCCGTCCCGATCCACCAGCCGGGCAGGCCGAATGCCGGATCGCTGGCCTCGATGCCCTCGATCGTCGCGCCGCTATCGCCGGGGCGGACCGCAAACAGATGGTCGGGAACGATCCGTCCGGCACCATAGGCCGTGCCATGAAGCATGACCCGGTAATCCTGCGAACCGAGTTCGGCGGCGTCGGTCAGCCGGACCTGCGGGAAGACGATCCCGAATGACGTCTCGTGCGCGGCGCGGCCGGTGGCGATCCGGTCGAGCAGCAATGCCCGCCGCTCAGCCCAAAAGGTCGCAAGCTCGCTGCCCAACCGGATTTCGATCGGCGCGGTGTCACCCAGTGAATTCGCTTCGGGAAGGTCGCTTTCGCCCGCCGCCTCCGCGTCCGCCGCTTCCGCGCGCATCCGCCGTCGGATGCGCACCCACGCCGCCAACGCCAGCAAGCCGATCAGCAAGATCGGCCACTTCGGCATGCCGGGTAGAATCATGAGAGCAAACAATATGCCGCAAACGATGAGGGGAATGCGGGGCACCGAAGACAGCTGATTGAAAATTTCTGTGCTCAGCTCACGGTCGGAAGCCGAGCGGGTAACGATGATACCGGTTGCGATCGAGATGATCAGCGCGGGGAGCTGGGTCGCGATGCCGTCGCCGATTGTCAGCAGTGCGAAATGTTCGAGCGATTGGCCCCAACTCATCCCCATCTGCACGACGCCGACGATCAACCCGGCGACGATGTTGATCAGGACGATGATGATACCGGCGACCGCATCGCCCTTCACGAACTTGCTCGCACCATCCATCGCGCCGTAAAACGATGCTTCCTTCTCCAGATTCTTGCGTCGTGCCGCGGCCTCGTTCTGGTCGATCAGACCCATGTTGAGATCGGCATCGATGCTCATTTGCTGGCCGGGCAGCGAATCGAGCGTGAAGCGCGCAGCGACTTCGGACACGCGCTGCGCGCCCGAGGTGATGACGATGAACTGAACGACGACGAGTATCGAGAAGACGACGAGCCCGATGACGAAATTGCCCTGCACCGCGAACGAGCCGATCGACCCGATCACCTCGCCCGCGTCGCCGCCGGTCAGGATCAGCCGCGTCGCAGCGACGTTGAGCGACAGCCGATACAAGGTCGCGACGAGCAGCAACGAGGGAAAGGTCGAAAAATCGACCGGCTTCGCGACGTAGAAGGTCAAC
Source organism: Sphingopyxis macrogoltabida (assembly GCF_001314325.1). Classification (NCBI taxonomy): domain Bacteria; kingdom Pseudomonadati; phylum Pseudomonadota; class Alphaproteobacteria; order Sphingomonadales; family Sphingopyxidaceae; genus Sphingopyxis; species Sphingopyxis macrogoltabida. The sequence continues at coordinate 4,107,074 of NZ_CP009429.1, read as the reverse complement.
AGCATGATCGTCAGCGCGAGGCCGAAGTTCATGATGATCGCGAGATCGAGAAAGGCCGGCGGTATCGGCGCGAACAAAATGATCAGAATCAGCACGAAGCTGGCGACCAGGATCAGATCCTTGTTGCGGCCAAGAAGGGTTTTCATGCGGGATCGCCTGGGGGTACGCCCGGCGCGGCGTCGTGCTCGCGCAGGCGGATATAAAGAGCTGCAACGGCGCGGTAGCTGTCGGTACCGATCGGCTGGTCGACCTCATGCCGGTAATAGAGCGCCCGCGCGAGCGGCGGATTGGCAAAGATGGGTATGTTCAAAAGCCGCGCCTTCCGCTTCATCAGTTGCGCAAAGACGTTGCGGCCGCGCGCGCGCACGACTGGCGCGTCCATATGCTCGGCGTCGTAAAGCAGGGCAATGGCATAATGGTCCGGATTGGTGACGATAAGGTCGGCACCAGCGACACGTTCGAGCCCGCGCGCTTGTTCGGCCATCCGTGCGTGAAGCTGCTTGCGCTTCTGTTTGATGCGTGGGTCGCCCTCGCGGTCCTTGATCTCGCGGGTCAGTTCGCGGCGACTCATCCTCATCTGGCGGCGAAATTCGCGGCGCACGATCAGCTGGTCGACGATCGTGAAAACGACGGCGAGACCCAGAAAGGCCAGGATCAATTGTCCCGCCGCTCCGGTGAGCGCGCGCACGACCGCCCCGGTACCGGCCATGCCACCGCCGAAACTCTCGATCGCGGCGACGATAACCAGCCAGGTGGCCGCGGCGTAAGCGATCATCTTGACGATATTCTTCAGTGTTTCCTTCAGCATGCGCACCGAAAAGAGGCGCTTGATCCCCTTGGCCGGATTGAGCCGGCTGAAGTCGGGCTTGAGCGGCTGGAAGCTGAAAATCAGTCCGCGTAGCTGGATGAGGTCGAGCGTGATCAGCACGGCGACGATCGCGATGCCGAGCAGCATGAGCGGATAGAGACCTTCGCGCAGCACCCCGCCGCCGATTGCGAGCAGTTCGGCGGGGGCGTCCGCTCGCTCGATGCCGAGGGTCAGCGCGCGCCGCATGACCTGCGCGAGCATTACCGCAAAACTCGCGCCCGCAGCTAGAGCGAAGAATATCAGCGCGACGAGGCTGCCGACGAAGCCAAGGTCCATACCACGTGCGACCTGGCCCTTTTCGCGCGCGCGCTTCAGCTTGAAGGGCGTCGCTTCCTCGGTCCGGTTCTGTTCCTGCCCCTCCAATTTTTCAGCCCACGGCGACGAGCGTCAGCGCATCCGAAAGCGCGAGACGGATGAGACGGAGAAACAGCCCGGCCGAGACGCCGATGGCGATTGGCAGGCAGAGCAGCATCGCGATCGCCTTGACCTGAAAGCCGAGTAGCAGCACGTTCATCTGCGGCAAGGTTCGCGACATGAAGGCGATGGCGAGATCGAGCAGGAAGAGCGCCATAATCACCATACCGACTAACCCGATCGCGATGCCGAAGAGGCCGCCCATCAGCTTCGCCATCGCGCCAAGGTCGGGGTGCAGCGCCGCGCCGAGCGGGACAACGTCAAGCGAGGCGGCCCATACTGCCAGCAGGTCAAACGGCCCCGATCCGGCAAAAAATATGGCAGCGGTTGCATAGGCAAGAATGGTGCCGGCGAGCGGCATTTGTGCCTGCGTCGTCGGATCGGCGACCATCGCGAGGCCGAATCCGGCCTGGATATCGAGCGTCTGCCCCGCCCACAGCAACGCCGCGAAACAGAGTTGCAGCGCCAGCGCAATCGCGATTCCGATCGTCAACTCGCCGATCGCTAGCACCGCGAACGAAGGTGCATTCTCGATCAGCACCGTGGTGCGGTCGGGCCATGTGTCGACCATCCATGCGGCGAGGGCGATGGCCATTAGTACACGGACCAGAGCGGGCACTCGCACGAGCGTGAAGGGCGGTGCGAAGGCGAGCGCGGGCGCAATACGCAGGGATGTGCAGAGCACTGCCAGAATCTGCTGGGTGAAATCGTCCACGAAGGGCCTCGCGTGCCTATTGGCCGAGCGTGGGGATGGAGAGATAGAGTTCGCGCGCCCAGTCGGTGAGCCGCCCGAGCATCCAAGGCCCGAGCGCGATGAGCAGAAATGCGGCGGTCAGGATCTTCGGGACATAGGAAAGCGTCATTTCCTGTATCTGCGTCGCGACCTGAAATACCGAAATGATCAACCCGACAACCAGCGTGCCGACGAGTACCGGCATCGCCAATACCACCGCGTTCCACAGCATCTGGTCGAGCAAATCGAGCGCTTGCCCCTGTTCCACGCGTCCCCCGAATTTTTCGAACACGGATGATTCTTGCCCTGTTAACCCTGTTTCAATCAGACGACCGGTGACGCAAAGTCAATGGCTTCGCGATGAATGCCAAAAGCAAAAAGAAGGCTGAGGCGAACCCTAAAGTCTGCTGACCACTCGGACTGTGTTGAAGCTTACAACTCGCAAATGGCCGGTGACGATCGCCGTCGCTCCCGAGGCAGGGAACGCTTGGGGTGTGACATCTCAGGATTTGGTGGGGCCATGCAGTGATTACCATCCAGGTGTCCCTCCAAGCCGGGTGGGTCGCTAGCTTTCGCGTCCGGGCGAAGGCGCGATCTTCACTCCCGGCCCGGGTAAAGTTTTGCGAGGACATGTGCAGACGCCTTGACGCGCCGCGCCTTCGTCGCGGCGTCGATGGCGACGAGGCCGAAGCGCTGACGATATCCCAGCATCCATTCGAAATTGTCGAGCAGCGACCAATAGAAATAGCCGCGCACGTCGGCCCCGCGCGCCATCGCCTGCCGCACTCCGGCAATAGCGGCGTCGATAAAGACGGCGCGGCGATCGTCGTCGTCGCCGACATAGCCATTTTCGGTAACGACGATCGGGACCCTCCAGCGGCTCGCCACCCATTCGCACACCGCGCCGATCGCCTCGGGCCGGTCTTCCCAGCCCATCGTCGTCGGCACGCCGCCCTTGGCGATGCCGACGCTGCCGTCCGCGCGGCTCGTCATGCGCGAATAGGTCTGGACGCCAACAAAGTCGTCTTCCTCGGCGGCATCGAGGAAAGGGGCATAATAGGTCTCGCACCGCGCGTCGCGATGGGCCTCGCCGCCGGGCTCGGCATATTCTTCGGACAGCGCGAGCGTCATGCCGACCGCAAGGTTTGGCCGCTCGGCGCGGATCGCTGCGCGCGCCGCACGATGCGCGGCAAGGCCGTTGCCGAAGATCGCTTCTTCGGGGCTGTGGAGGAAGAAGGCATCGAGCGGCGCCCCCAGTGCGCGCTCGGCCGCCGCGCGCTGCGCAGCGCTGGCGCGGCCGCGGAAATAGGGCGCGGCGATCGCGGGCAGGTTGAGTTCGTTGATCGTGCAGACGATCGCGAGACCATCGAGTGCGCGAACGACGCGCGCCGCCTGTTCGGCAAAGCGCTCCGGGAATTCCTGCCAAACAAGCCCGCCGCGCGCCGCCATCCAGCGCGGCTGGCTGAAATGATGGAGCGTAACGACGGGCGCGATCCCGCGTGCAAGGCAGGCATCGGTGACGCGGCGATAATGGTCGAGAGCGGCTTGCGACACAAAGCCTGCCTCGGGTTCGACCCGCGCCCATTCGACCGAAAAGCGATAGGCATTGAACCCCAGCGCGGCAACGATGCCGATATCTTCGGCATAGCGATGATAATGGTCGGCGGCGTCGCCCGAGGGTTCGAGGAAGAGCGACGGCTGCGCATGTTCGAGCGCCCAGCAGTCCGAATGGACATTATTGCCCTCGACCTGATGCGCGGCGGTCGCGGTGCCCCACAGGAATCCGGGCGGCAGGCGGCCCGTCATGCGCGCGGGTCGCGGCTGGAGAAATTGAAGATATAGGCGCGGCGCGGTCGGTCGGTCGTTCGGTTGCCCGACGTGAAATGCGGCGTTCCGTAATTATGAACCGTCGCGCCGCCGGCCTTCAGCGGGCAAGCGACCGCGGTGTCGAGGTCGAGCGCCGCCTCGGGATCGCGGATCGCCAGCAGGCGCTGGCTGTAATCGGCATCTCCGCCCGCGATATAATGGTCGAGCAAAGGCGCGCGATGCGCGCCGGGGACGAAATGCATGCAACCATTCTCCTCGTCGACATCGTCGAGCGCGACCCAGAATTGCACATATTCGTCCGACGGCACCGGCGTCCCCGCTGGCGTGAAGGGCATTTCGGCGTAGCTGTAATCCTGATGCCAGGGCGTTGTCGCAAGCTGGCCGGGCTCCTTGTAGATCAACATGTCGAACACCGGCTTCGGATCGTCGATACCCAGCAATGCCCGCGCGATATCGCGCGCGGCGTCGAGCGCGGGATTGTCGCGAAAGATCGGATGATAGGCGGACGGGACCATGATCTGGCGCGTCGTCATGCCCAGCGGATTGTCGGTGGCGCTGCAGTCGATTTCGCCGCGCAGCATCGCGTCATACACCCCCGCCAGCTCCGCGACCGTGTCCGCGCCGATCAGCTGCGGGATAGCCAGGAACCCGTCGCGCCGGAAGCGCTCGACCTCGATCGCCTGCATCTTTGATCCTCGATCCGATGCCGCGGCGCGATGCCACGGCTGCATCGCCAGATTAAATTGAACCATTGACAAAATGCAATATTAGATCGAATTTGAGGCATATTAAAAATAACGATAAATTTGTGGGAGTGGGAGACATGCCGAAGATGCGGACGTTTTTTACCTGTGCAGCCGCGATTCCGGCGTGCGCCATCGCCTTTGCCGCCGCCCCTGCGATGGCGCAGGATCAGCCCGAAACGGCGGCGCGCGACGATACGGCGATCGTGGTCACGGCGCAGAAGCGCGAGGAACGGTTGCAGGATGTCCCGCTGTCGATCGCCGTCGTCGGCGGCGACCGGTTGAACGACCTCCAGCTCAACGCATCGACCGACCTGCAATATGTCGTGCCGGGCCTGATGTCGCCGGCCCAGTCGGGGCCCCGCAACTTCGGCTTCTTCATCCGCGGCGTCGGCACCAACACGTTCAGTTCCGAAACGATCGAACCGAGCACCGCCTATGTCATCGACGGCGTCGTCATGGGTCAGAGCGGCGCGACCCTCGTCGACCTTCCCGACATCGAGCGCATCGAGGTTTTGCGCGGGCCGCAGAGCACCTTGTTCGGCAAGAATGCCAGCGCGGGCGTGATCAACATCGCGACGCGGCGGCCGTCGGACACGCTGACCTTCCGCGCCGGGGTGAGCCTCGGCTCGCCGGACAACGACCTTCATGCCTATGGCTATCTGTCGGGCCCGCTCGCGGAAACGCTCCGCTTTTCCGTTTCGGCGCGGCGCAGCTATCGCGAAGGATATATCCGTAACGAGCCCGACGGGCGCCGCCTCAACGACCGCGACGAATATGGTTTCCGCGGCAAGCTGGAATTCGAGCCGTCGAGCGCGCTGCGCGCGACGCTGACCGGCGATTATTGGGAAAGCAATTCCAACTGCTGCATCTGGACGGTTCAGCGCTTTCCCGACCCCGCCTTCCGCTATCCCTGGGAAAACACCGCGGTCGGCATCATCGGCGACGATCTGGGCCGCGAAAACCAGAAACAGTCGATCAACGGCGACGTCTTCACCCACGCCAAAAGCTATGGCGCCTCGCTCCAGCTCGACTGGGATATCGGCGGGGGCCACACGCTGACCTCGATCAGCGCCTGGCGCGGGTTCGAGACGGTCGACGGGCTCGATTCGGATTCGTCGACCGACAATTTCCTCGACATCAACTATGGCGACCACAAGCAGCGGCAGGTGTCGCAGGAACTGCGCATCGCGTCGCCGACCGGCGGTTTCGTCGACTATGTCGCGGGGCTCTATTATTTCCGCCAGACGGTAGACAGCTATACGAACCAGCTCTTCCCGACCTTGTTCTTCCTGCCCTTCTTCAATCGCGAGGTCGACGTCGATGTCGCGACGCGGAACATGGCGGTGTTCGGACAGGCCAATTTCAACATCACGGACCAGCTCACCGTGACGCTCGGCGGCCGCTGGCTGACCGAAAAGCAGCGCGTCGCGAAGTCGCGCCTCGACACGATCACGCTCGCCACCGACAGCGCGAGCGTCAGCGGCAAGGACGACGCGCTGACCTGGCGCGCCGCGATCGAATATAATTTCACCCCCGACATCATGGCCTTTGCATCGGTGACGCGCGGCTACAAGGGCGGCGGTTTCGACAGCAACATTGCGGTGCAGGCGCTGCTGCCGGTCGGTCCCGAACGGCCGACGAGCTATGAGGCCGGGCTGCGCACCACCTTCCCCGGCGCCGGGCTGACCTTCAACGTCACCGGCTATTATGCCGACATCAAGGGCTATCAGACCGCCAGCCGCGATCCGATCGCGCTCACCTTCCCGCTCACCAACGGCGATGCGAAGACGCGGGGGTTCGAGGCGGAACTGAGCTGGCGACCGGTGCGGACAGCCGATCTGTTCCTGACCGCCGGCGTCGCCTACACCAACGCCGAATGGGGCGATTTTCCGGGGGCGCCCTGCGCCGGCGGCCAGACCGCGGCGCAGGGCTGCATCGGCGGGGTGCAGGATCTGACCGGTCAGCCGCTGCCCTTCGCCCCCAAATGGGCCTATAATCTCGGGCTCGACTATGCGCAGCCGCTCGGCGGCGGGCTGAAGATCAGCACCAGCGTCAATTACAACTATCGCTCGAAGCAGGTGATCGGCTTTCCCAACTATGTCGACGTGAACGAGCCCGGCTATGGCCTGCTTGCCGCGACGATTGGTATCGGGGCCGAAAACGACGCGTGGAAAGTCTCGGTCTTCGGCAAGAATCTGACCGACGAGAATTTCCGCACCTTCGCCTTCAACAATACCAACGGGACGCTTAACCAGTATCGCGTCTATGAATCGCGGCGGATCGTCGGCGCGGCGCTCGATGTTACGTTCTGAGCCGGCGAATACGAGTGACGGCAGTGCGGCGCCGCCGCGGCTGCTCGCCGGCATCAGCTTCCTGACGCCGGCCGAGCTGCCCGACTGGTCCGCCGGGCCGCGTGGCGACCGCGCGACGATCTACGCGGCGCTCAAGGCGGCGGGGTACGAAGCGATCCAGACGCTCGAACCGCAGGCGGCGATCGACGCCGGGCTGATCCCGACCGGGCTGATGCGCATCTTCGACGACGTCGACCAGATGGCCGACGCCGCGATGAAATGGCAAGACGCCGGCTGCGATTGCTCGACCGTCCAGCTCGGCACCGGGCTCGAGAGCGACAGCGAAATGCTCCGGCTTGCCGAGGCGATGCTCGATATTTCGACCACGATCGATCATCCCATTTATCTCGAAACGCACCGCGCGACGATGACGCAGGATATCCGCCGCACGCTCGACCTGATCGAGAAACTGCCCGAACTCCGCTTCAACGGCGATTTCGGCCATTGGTACATCGGCCACGAATTGACCTATGGCGACATGGACATGAAGTTCGAGGCGATGCGTCCGGTGTTCGAGCGCACGCGCTTCATGCACCTGCGCGTCTCGTCGAACGCCTTTGGCCAGATTACCGCGAGCGACCCTGCCGAGACGCGACATCTCGACTATTACCGCCGCATGTGGACCGCGAGCTTCGACGGGTTTCTGCGCGATGCGAAGCCGGGCGACTATTTTGCGGTGCATCCCGAGCTGTTGCCCGCGCGCGCCTTCTATCCGAAGATGGTGCGGGGCCCCGATGGCGAATGGCGCGAGGAGAGCGACCGCTGGACCGAATCCGCCTTTCTGATCGATGTCGCGCGGCAATGCTTCGCCGAAGCCGCGGCCTCGGTCGCCGCCTGATGCGTGCGGCGCTGGTCCTCATGTTTGCCGCGCTGATATCGCAGCCCGCCCATGCGCGCTCGCTCGACGGCGAACCCGCGACGGTCAAGGCGCCGGCGGGCACGCTCGAAGGCCGTGCGAAGGACGGCGTCGAAGGCTTTGCGGGCATCCCCTATGCCGCGCCGCCGGTCGGCGACCTGCGCTGGCGCCCGCCGGCTCCTGCGCCTGAATGGCCAGGCGTCCGGCCCGCCGCCGAATTCGGCAACGACTGCCCGCAGGTGCGCTTCGACGGCGACGCGACGCCCTCGACGCAGCCGTTGAGCGAGGACTGCCTCTACCTCAACCTCTGGCGCCCGGCCAAAGGCGCACGCAAGCTGCCGGTGATGGTCTATATCCACGGCGGCGCCTTCGTCGCGGGGTCGGCGGCGTCGCCGACGCTCGACGGGGCCAATCTGGCGCGGCGCGGCGCAGTGGTCGTGAACTTCAACTACCGCCTCGGCCGCTTCGGCTTCTTCGCCCACCCGGCGCTGTCCGCCGAGGCGGGCGGACAGCCCGATGCCAATTTCGCGTTTCTCGACATGATCGCCGCACTCAAATGGGTGCAGGCGAATGCCGCGGCGTTCGGCGGCGATCCCGGCAACATCACCATCTTCGGCGAATCGGCGGGCGGCGCGGCGGTCGATTTCCTGATGGCCTCGCCGCTCGCGCAGGGGCTGTTCCACAAGGCCATCGTCCAGTCGGGCGCCAATCGCGAACCCTATGCGCGGCTGAGGACCGATCGCCCGACGCGCATTTCGGGCGAGAAGGCGGGCGCCGCCTTCGCCGCCAAGGCTGGTCTTGCCGACCCGGACGCCGCCGCGCTCCGTGCGCTGCCCGCCGATGTCGTGCAGGGCCAGCTCGCCATGTGGGACATGCAGGCCGACCGCTTCAACGGCCCGATCATCGACGGCAAAAGCGTGCTCGCCGACCCGATCGAGCGCTTCACCGCGGGCGACGTCCCCAGGATACCCTTCATCGTCGGCACGACGAGCGCCGAACTCAGCGAGGAAGTCTTTGCGCCCGCGATGATGGACTATCTGAAAAGCCAGCTCGATCCGGCCAGCCTCGCCGATCTCACTCGCGCCTATGGCGACCCGCCGGCGCCGGCGCTGATCGACGATTATTTCTTCAAGGAAGCCGCGCGCGGTTATGCCCGGATCATGCGCGACCATGGCGCGCCGGCATGGCGCTATGTCTTCGACCATGTCGCCGAGGCCGACCGCGCGAAACGCAAGGGCGTGGGCCATGCCAGCGAGCTCGCCTATCTGTTCGGGAACCTCCCCGCCACGGCCGGACCGTCGGATCGCGAAACGGCGCGACTGATGGGCGACTATTGGGTCAATTTCGCGCGCAGTGGCCATCCGGGCGGGCGCGGCCTGCCCGACTGGCCGCAGGCCGGGCGCAAGGACAATCTGTTGCGGATCCGCGCCGGATCGGCGGCGGTCGAGCAGGACAGCGATGCCGCGCGCCTCGACGCCGTCGAACGCCATGCCAACGCCCGCCGTGCCAAGGAGAAGAGCATTCCATGACCCAGCACCGGCTGAGCACCGCAAAGAAGATCGGCTTCACGCTCGGCGATTATGCCAGCAACATCTATTGGCAGAGCGTCTCGATCTTCCTGCTCTTCTTCTACACCGACGCGGTCGGCATTCCGGCGGCAACCGCCGGCCTCATCTATATGATCGCCTCGATCGTCGATGCGCTGCAGGACCCGATCATGGGATCGATCGCCGACCGCACGCGCAGCCGCTGGGGGCGTTACCGCCCCTATATCCTCTTCGGCTGCGTTCCGCTCGGCCTGTCGTTCGTGCTGCTTTACTGGCGCCCGCCCTTCTTCGAGGGCACCGCACTGGTCCTGTGGATGCTGTTTACCCACATCGTCTTCCGCACCGCCTATACGGTCGTGACGATCCCCTACACCTCGCTCAACGCGCGGCTAACCGACAACAGCGACGAGCGGTCGACGATCGCAGGCTGGCGGATGATCTTCGGCGTGCTCGCGGCGATGACGATCATCTACCTGACCTTTCCGCTCGTCACCCGCTTCGGCGGCAGCAGCGCGACGACGGGTTTCACCTGGGCGGCGGCGGTGTTCGCGATCGTCGCGACGGCGATCTATCCGCTCGTTGTCCGGATCACCCGCGAACCTCCGGAGGCGGTCGGCGATGAACCGCGGCTCAGCCTTGCGGGTTATTGGCGCGCGCTCGCCCCCAACCGCGCCTTCTGGGTCCTGATCGCCGCGACCGTCGCGGCCTTCGTCTGCTCGGTCGCGCTCGGCAAATCGGTGCTCTATTATTTCAAATATGTGCTGAACGACGAACCGGCATCACGGACCGCGCTCGTCGGCATGTCGGCGATCGGCCTTGTTTCGATCCCGATGTGGGTGTGGATCACCAAATATATCGGCAAGCGCAACGCTTGGTTCGCGGGGACCGCGATCGGGATCGTCTTGCTGACGGTCTTTGCAGTCAGCGACTTCGGCACGCCGCTGGTGATGACCGTCTGGTTGCTGCTGTGGAGCCTCGGGACGCTGGGGCTGTCGATGACCTTCTGGTCGATGCTGCCCGACACGGTCGAATATGGCGAATGGAAGACCGGCGAGCGCACCGAAAGCTTCATCTTCGGCCTGTTCCAGTTCTTCCTGAAGGTCGCGCTGGGGGTCGGCGCCGGATTGTTCGGCTGGCTGCTCGAACGCGTCGGTTATGTCGCCAACGCCCAGCAGTCGGCAGAGACCATCGCGGGGATCAAGGACATCATGATCTGGCTGCCCGGCGCGGGCTTCATCGTCGCCGGGATCGCGATGATCTTTTACCCCATTCGCAAGGGCACCCACGAAGCGATTGTCGAGGAACTGGCGGCGCGGCGCGCCAGCGCCCCGCCGCCGGGTGTCTGACAACGCCGCGCCAACCCGCCATCACTCAAAAATAGATCTAAAATTGGCTTTAAATGATAAAATAGATATATTATTGTGACTCGAGAGGAGAGAGTCGTGGACGATGCAGCGCGCCTGAAAGCGTGGAACGAACAAGGGTTTTTCGTGATCCGCGGCCTTGTCGATCCCGCCGACGCCAAGGCGGTCGAGGACGAGGTTATCGCGCGCATCCGCGCCAACCCGCCCGAGGACCATCCCGGCGAGACCCTCTATCAGGCAGGCCCCGACTATGCGATCTTCCCCGAAAAGGAACCAAGCCCGAGCGCGGTGAACCCCGAGGACCGCATCGCCAAGGTCTTCAACTGCCACGCCGAAGGCATGACGCGGCGGATCGCCGAAAGCGAAGCGGTCGCCGACGTGGTCGAGGGCCTGCTCGGCCCCGACATAGACTGTTTCCAGAGCCAGTTCATCTTCAAGAACCCCGGCGTCATCGGCCAGCCTTGGCATCAGGACAGCTATTATTTCCGCTTCGACCGCCAGCCGCAGGTCGGAGTGTGGCTGGCGCTGAGCCGTGCGACACTGGAGAATGGTTGCCTGTGGGTGCTGCCCGGCTCGCACAAGGGCCCGATCCACGACCATGTGCCCGACCGCCGCCCCGCCGCGAACCGCGCCTATACCGAGATCGTCAGCGAGGACGACAGCGCGCGCGAACCGGCGCTGATGGAGCCCGGCGACGTGCTCTTCTTCCACAGCTTCCTGATGCACATGTCGACCGACAATGTCGCCGACGAGCGCCGCGCGGCGATGGTCTATCACTACGGCCGCGCCGGCACGCAGCCGGTGAACGCCGAAGCTGCGGCGTCGCTCGCTCCCGTCAACCGCTGGATTCCGATCCGCCGCAAAGAGGCAGAGGCCGCATGAACGCCCCCTATCGCATCCATCCGCAAAACAAGGATTTCACCTGGACCGACGCGCCCGACACCGGGATGCGCCGCGTGACGCCCGAGCAGAAAAAGCAATTCGACGAACAGGGCTATTTCATCCTGCGCGGCGCCTTCACCGATGCCGAACTCGACACGGTCGAGGCGGCGATCGATCCGCTCGAGCATCGGCACGAGCTGGCGATCCGCGCCAAGGAGGAAGGCCGCGAAGGCATCTCGTCGGCCGATGCGATCACCTTCACCGGCCATATCGTCAAGCAGTCGCCGATCCTGAAATCCTTCGCCGCCCATGAAGTGATCGCCGACGTGTGCCACGACCTGATCGGCCCCGATGTGCGCCTCTATTGGGATCAGTCGGTGTACAAGAAGTCGGGCAAGCCGCAGGAATTTCCCTGGCATCAGGACAATGGCTATACCTTCATCGAGCCGCAGCAATATCTGACCTTCTGGATCCCGCTCGTCGACGTCGATGTCGAGAACGGCTGTCCGTGGATCGCGCCGGGGCTGCACAAGCTCGGCACGCTCGAGCACTGGATCACCCCGATCGGCCTCAAATGCCTCGAGGAGGCCGAGGACGCCGTCCCAGCGCCCGGCAAGCGCGGCGACATCATCATCTTCTCGTCGCTCGCCCCGCATCGCACCGGCCCGAATTTGAAAAGCGGGACGGTACGCAAGGCCTATATCCTCCAATACGCCCCCGAAGGCGCCGAGGCGTGGACGCGCGAGGGCGAGCGCGTACCCCAGACCGATCCCGACCGGCAGTTCCCGATCCTGAAGGGCGGGAAAAGACCGTGACGCCGGGCCAGCTCGCCGCCTATGCCGAAGCGTTCCGGCGCGATGGCTTCGTGCATGTCCCCGGCGTGATCCCCGCGGACGAACTCGCCGCCTATGCTGCCGCGGTCGACGAAGCGGTCGCCACGCGCAAGGCCGGCGACACGCGCACGCTCGACGAGAAATCGCCCTATGAACAGAGCTTCCTCCAGTGCCAGTATATTTGGGAAGATTTCCCCGGTGTCCGGCCGCTCACCTTTCACCCCAGGGTCGGCGAAGTGACCGCGGCGCTGCTCGGCGCCGAAAAGGTGCGATTGTGGCACGATCAGGCGCTCTACAAGGAAGCGGGCGGGCGCGAGACCGAGGCGCATCAGGATCAGCCCTATTGGCCGATCGTCGAACGCGACACCGCAACCGCGTGGATCCCGCTGATGAAGGTCGACGCCGCAATGGGCTGCATGGGCTATGTCCCCGGCTCGCACCGCGGTGAAGCCGAATATGTCGACATCTTCGGCACGCCGGGCGACGGCAAAAGGCTGGTTGACAAATATGCCGGTACGCCGCCGGTGTTCATCGAATGCGCGCCGGGTGACGTGATCTTCCACAACGGCTACACGACGCATATGGCCAAGGCGAACCGCTCCGACCAGACGCGCCGCGTTTATACCGCCATCTATTTCGCCGACGGATCGCACCGCGGCGGCACGCGGCCGCACCCGTCGGTCGATCGCGACGCGATCGCCGATGGCGCGGTCATCGACGGCGGCGCGACCCCTGTCACCTGGCCGCTCCAAGGCGGGCGTATCCCCGATCCCGAGCCCTGGCCCGAGGCGGCCGGCCTCGAATGGCGCGAACGCGCCGAGCGGCTGGGCATCATTCCCAAGCGCGCATGACGACGCTGCCGATCCGCCAGCACGGCCCGCTGTTCCTCGATGCCGACGGCGGGCAGGTGATGCTGCGCGGCGTCAATCTCGGCGGCGACTGCAAGGTGCCGCCGGGGCAAGGCACCGATGTCTACAGCGATTTTGCCGATCATCGCAGCATATCCTTCGTCGGCCGGCCCTTCCCGATCGAAGAGGCCGACGCGCATCTGGGACGCATCGCGCATTGGGGCTTCAACACGCTGCGGCTGCTGACGACGTGGGAAGCCGTCGAGCATGCCGGGCCGGGGCGATATGACGAGGCCTATCTCGACTATTTCGCCGCGGTCGCGCGCAAGGCGGGCGAGCATGGCCTCACCCTCTTCGTCGATTTCCATCAGGATGTGTGGAGCCGGATGTCGGGCGGCGACGGCGCCCCCGGCTGGACCTTCGAGGCGGTCGGTCTCGACTTCACGAAATTCGACGCCGCGGGCGCGGCACATGTGATGCAGGCGCGCTACGACTATGCGTCGCCCGAACGGCGGCAGGATGCATATCCGCAGATGAGTTGGGGGTCGAATTACCGCCTTCCCGCCAACGGGATCATGTGGACGCTCTTCTGGGCCGGGAAAACGATAACCCCCGACTTTCTGATCGACGGCGTCAATGTGCAGGATTATCTGCAGCGCCATTACCTGGGCGCGATGAACGAGATCGCGCGGCGCCTGGCCGACATGCCGCACGTGATCGGCTTCGATACGCTCAACGAACCCAGTCTCGGCTGGGCCGGCCAGCCGATCGCTTACCGGCACCTCGCGCCCTCCGACGCCAATCCCGAACGGCCGCGTATCGGCCCGGCGCTTGCGCCGCTCGATGCGATTGCGATGGCGCGGGGCCTGTCGGTCGAGGTGCCGGTGCTGACGCGCGACGAGGCCGGTGCGGCGGTCCCCACGACGACGCGCATCTTCAATCCCGGCCGCGTGTCGATCTGGCGCGATGCCGCGGCCTGCCCCTTCGAGGCGGCCGGCCGCTACCGCATCGAAGACGGCGTGGCCGTTGCCGCCGGCGACGATGTGCTCGCCGCGATAGACCCGAGCGAGGATGTCTATCGCCCTTTTTTCCGGAAGGTCGCCGACGCGATCCGCCGGCATCGGCCCGACTGGTCGATCTTCGCGGAAATGGACGTGTTCGCGCATATCGCGGGGCGGCAATTCCCCACCCGCCTGCCCGAGCGCACGGTCAATGCGAGCCACTGGTACGACATGGGAATGCTGTATCTGAAGCGCTTCGACCCCGCGAACCACCGCGACGCGGCGACCGGGCGGGCGGAAACCTCGCTCGATGCCATCGCCGCGCGCTATCGCCGTCAGCTCGGCAGCTTCGCCGAGGAAAGCGGGGGCTTCCCCGGCGGCGGCGCGCCGACGCTGATCGGCGAATTCGGCATTCCCTACGACCTCGACGAAGGCGAAGCCTATGAGCGTTGGGAAAATGGCGAACGCGCTGTGTGGGATCAGCACGAAGCCGCGCTGACCTTGATGTACGACGCGATGGATGCGCTCGGCCTGCATTCGACGCAGTGGAACTACACCGCGTCGAACCGCAACGACCTGCGCATCGGCGACGGCTGGAACCAGGAGGACCTGTCGATCTGGTCGGTCGACCAGCAGACCGGCGGCGGCGATCCCGGTGACGGCGGACGCGCAGTGCCGGGGTTCAGCCGGCCGTGGGTGCGCCGCGCGCAGGGCCGTATCCGCAGCGTGCTTTTTGAGCGTGAAATGCGCCGCTTCACGGCGGCAATCGATGCCGACGCGAATATCGCCGGGGCGAGCGAGATCTATGTCCCGCTGGCTCATTATCCGGCGGGCTTTGTCCTGCGCTGCGAAGGCGTGCCCGCGGAGGTCGATCTGGACCCGGCGCGTCAGCGCGCGCGCATCCGCGCGACGGTCAGCGGCGCGATGTCGGTGGAGATACTTCCATCCGCCTGATCAGGCAGCGCGCTTGCGTCCGCGCTTGGCTTTCGCGCCGCTGCGCAGCCGTTCCTTGATCGTGTTGCGCACCGGCTGACTGGTCGCGAAATAGTCGTCGATCAATGCCAGCGTGCGGGCCTTGTCGCGCGCGACCAGCGCCTCGACGATGGCGCGGTGCATGCCGGACACCTCGCCATCGGCGCTTCTGCGCCCCTCGCTGGGTTCGGCAAACAGGTTCACATAGCGTTCGAGCCGGAAACCGATGTCGCCGAGCAACTGCATCAACAGCGGCGAGCGGCAGCCCGAGACGAGCGCGCCGTGGAACTCCCAATAGGCGCGCTGCCACTGCTCGCGTGCTTCTGCCTCGCCGTCGGGTTCGACGACCTTCGCCTTCGACGCGCGATGGAGCTGGACGACGACGCGTTCTTCCCATTCATCGTCGGCAAGGTCGATCGCCATCTCGATCGAGAGCTTGTAAAGCCGCTGATACACCGACAGCACATCGTCATAATCGTCGAGTGATACCGGTGCGACGCGATAGCCCTTCTGATGCTCGTGGACGACCAGGCCGCTTTCGGACATCAGCAAGATCGCCTCGCGGATCGGGCTATGGCCGACGCTGTAGAATTGGACGAGGTGTTCGACCTTCAATCGCTCGTGCGGTTCGAAAACCCCGCGCACGATATCGCGGCGCAGCCAGAAGGCGGCCGCTTTCGAAGGATTCTGTGCCGGATCGAACGGACCCGATACGCCTTGCCCCGAAAAGGTCGAAATAGATGGAATATCGGTCGTCACAGCCAATATTCCATAATCCGAAAGCACCCCGTGTCCAGCGCGACCTTTACGCCCGCCGCCGGGGGCAGTTGCGAGACGTCAAACGACGGTTATGGATGCAGGCGGCGCGTAAGTCTGCGCCGGCTATCAATATGGCAGATCGTCGAAATAGGCATCCAGCCGGCCGCGCGCCCTGTCGCTCAATTTGATGTACGAGCGTCGGCGGTCGTTCGGATCGGCCCAGCGAACCAGCCATCCTTCGTTGGTCAGCAAGGCGATCCACCGCAACGCGGTGGTTTGCGGCACCGATGCCGCGATGCAAAGGCTGGAAATCGAGACCGCCTCGCCCTCGTAGTGCGCGGCATAGAGGTCGAGCAGAATGTCCCAGCAGGCATCCGAAAATAGTTCGGCCGGGAAATATTCCTCGCGTTTGCGCCTGCGACGAATCGTTTCGCGGGCAAAGCGGGCGCGCGCCTTCGGAAAGCTGGTCGGGCGAATGATGTCCGCCTTGCGCTCGGAGGCAGGCAAAAAGCTATCGGGAGTGAGCGCGGCTGCTGCAGATGGCGGTCCCGTTTCCGGAGCCCCCGCGACCATGGTTTCCAGCAACGCGACAAGCTTGTCGAGGCGGCCTTCCAGCCGGTCGAGACGCGATTCTTCGGATTCGCTGCGGGCACCGTCCTGCGCCTGATGACCCATTGGTCACCCCCTTCGCTACGGTCCCCGCCCTATAGCGCGTAGTATGCGGGATTTGTTCCATATTTTGTTCATGCAGGGCCGAATGCAGTCTCAAAAGGTCACGTCGATCCGGATCGTGTCGCTGTAGCTGCCCGCCGGCGGGGTGATCTGGCCCGGGAGGATCGCGGCGCGATAGCTATAGCCTTGCGTCGTCGTGGAATCATAGATGCCGGCGTTGGTGTCGGCGCTGGCGCTGCTGCGGCGCGCGGCGCCGACGGCGCCCCACCGGTCGGCCGACGTGGCGGTTTTGTAGAGTTCATAGCGCAGATAATTGGTGCCGCTGCGCATCCGCCGCACGCCGCTGAGGGCATTGTTGCCGTCGTCGAGACCGACCGTGTAAACCGCGCCCGCGCTGCAGCGGATCAGGATCGTGCGCGTCACGGGATTGAAGGCGCCGGCCAGCGGTGCCGATCCGAAGGCGACGTTCGGTGCGGTGATGATGCAGTCGTTCTGGACGGTCAGCTGGACATTGACGCGCACCGGTACCCCGGTTCCCCAGACGGTCGCCGGCCCAATGAGCGGGCGGACAAAACCGGGGCTGGACGAATAGGCAAGGCATACCGCGACGCCGAGCGAGCAGACCGAATAATACCAGCGTAGATCGATGAAGCCGCTGTAGGTGCCGGCGCGGAGGCCCGCCGCCGCGCTGGTACGGAAATAGATCGGCACGCTGTTGTTCGTTCCAGAGAGCAGGCTGACGAGGCTGAGCGACGACAGGTCGAGGACATTGCCCACCGCCAGCGGCGTACCGCCCGACGTCAGCGATGCAGTATAGGGAATCGTTTGCCCGGTCGGTCCGGTCAGCCGGAATGTCGACGCTTCGACACGCAGGCCGATATAATGGGTGGTGAGCGCCGCGAGCAGGATATCGCACTGAAGGCCGGCCAGACCGCTGCCCTGCTGCGGCGTCGAGGCGATCGTATAGGAGCTGAAGCTGCCGAGATTCGTATTCGTCGTCGCGGTGGTGCAAGCCGATGCCGCCTCCGGCGCCATGATTGCGGCAGCGAACAGGAGGGAGGCTCCGGAAAGGCGGGTCAGGGTCGGCATGTTACATTCCCCAGTTCGATGATGGCGTCGGCTTTCGGATCGGCGGCGAAGGCGGCGTGGCAGGTGGTGCCGTCGGGCAGGCTGACCGCGATGCGATTGTCCGCCGCGACCTGCTCGATGAAGAGCAGGCCGTCCCAGCCGACGTAAGTCGAACGATCGCCGTTGATCGTGACCGCCGCCCCTGCCGGGATCACCGCGCCCGCGGCGTCGCGGAGCGTGGCGCGCGCCGCGGCCATATGCGCGACCGGAAAGCGGATGACATGGCCGCTGCCCGCGGCGATCGCGACGCGTTGGCTGACGACCGGGGTCTGGACATTTGCGGGCAGGTCGAGCGTATCGATGTCGTAGCGCGCGGGATAATAAGCGCTGGCCGCCGGGACGAGCAGCTGGCCCTTGCTGTTGGTCGTACCGATCAGCTGGTTCTCGTATCGCACCGGGATGCCGGGCTCGCCGTTGGTGCTGACCACCGCGAAGGCGTCGGAAACGCGGTTCGCGGCAAAGAGCGAGCCGTCCATGAGGACCAGCGAGCCGCTTGCCCCGAACCAGCCGGTGACATCGTCGCGGCCATAGGCGCCGGCGCGGAGCTGGACCGGCTGCGTCCGCCAGATCACGTCGCCACGCAGATAGGGACTGCCGCCGTCCTCGCTCACTGCGCTGGCGTTCCAGCCGAAACCGCCCTCGGTCGGAACCGGCCGCGAATAGTCGGCCCGCACACCGGTGCGCCCGTCCTGATCCTGCGCGACCCCGGCGTTGAGCGTGCCGCCGCCCAGCGGGATGCTGAGCGTGAGGGCGCCCGACCAGCTGCGGTCGATGAAATCGCGCGATAGCGACGCATAGACGCGGCTTTCGCCCCAAAGCGGGATCGCCCAGGCGAGGTTCGCGAGCCTCGCATCGCGCCCGCGTTCCTGCCGCAGTTCGAAATAGCCGATACCCAGCGTGCCGGCCGATCCCAGCGACACGCTCGCGGTCGCGGCGCTCAGCCGTTCCCGGCCCGGGCGATCGCCACGATTGCCGCGATCGAGGAGGCCGAGGTCGAGATAGCCGCTGCCACGCCGCGTGTGGCGCAGTCCGATCGAAAAGCCGCGCGCCTGATATTCATAGCTAAGGTCGAGCTGGCCGCCATTGGCATTGCTCCCGAAGCTCCGGCTATAGGCGGCGCTGACCGTCCCGAAATTGCCGAGCTTCACGACGGCGCCGCCGCCGGCGAGGCGCATATCGTCGGCGACCTCGGCGCGCACTTCGAGCGTCAGGCCGCGGGTCACGCCGTGGCGCGCCGAGGCGCTGACCGCGAAGCCGCCATAATCGAAATTACGGATGCCGTAGTTGCGGCGGAACGCGCCCGCTGCGACCGAATAATCGGTCAGGCCCGGGCGGAGCAACGCGCTGCTCACATAAAAGGGCAGCGCCGTCGCGACGCTGCGCCCGTGCATGTCGGTAACGATCAGATTAGCCTGACCATAGCCGTTGATCGGCGGCAGCGTGCCGAGCGTGAAGGGCCCGGGATTGACCCGGCTGCCCGCGATCCGCTGGCCGTCGACGACCAGATCGACGGTCGACGGCAGCGCGGCGTTGCCGGCGAATTCGGGCAGCGGATAGGTGATGATGTCGGGGCGGACGGAAAAGTCGCGCGACACCTGGATGCCGCCGAGCCGGACGGCGGGCGCATAGGGCAAGGTCCGCGTGATGATGTCGCCTGCTTCGATGGTCGTCATGCTGCGCTCGTCGGACCAGCGCCAATAGCTGTCGAAGCGGACGTAGCGCTTCCCGGCGCCGGTGCGGATCGCACCGGTGGTCGAAAAAATGCCTGCGGATCCGAATATGCGGGCTTCGTGCCATAGCGACGCCTGGACGGACCCCCGATTGCCGCCGGTGACATAAAGGTCGTAATTGAGCAGCGCCCCCATATCATATTGCGCCGGCCGGAATTCGCGGTCCGCCCCGCCAAGCCGCTGCGCTGGGAGATATTCGGGCGACACGGTCAGGTGCAGTTGCTGCGTCAGCGCATCATAGTCGGCGCGCACGCCTTCGAGTTCGTCGAGGAACAGCATGTCGCCCGGCGCTTCGAACAACAGTCCGGCGCGGCGCAGGTCCCCGGCACGCATCCGGAACCGGCCACCCTGCTTGACGACGGCCGCGACGATGCCGGTCTGCAGGCCATTGACGAAGAGCTCGAGTTCGAGCCGCTGCTCGGCGGCGAGCTTCGCAACGTCGTCCGGTCGCACCGGCGGCGGCAGGTCGGCGTAGCCATCGAGGCGCCTATCGCCATTCGCGGCATAGGCGCCGCCGGGGCTGCAGAGCGCGGCGGCAAATGCCGGCGCCCAGCGGAGGCGTCCCGGCGGAAATATCGCGCGCGCCACCGCCCGTCATTCCGGCAGACGCTCGATGCGCGCGCTCTGCTGCCCGTTGATCGCCGCCGACAGGTCGCCCGGCGCCGTCGTTCCTTGCGGCAAAGGCCAGCGCATCGTGGCGCCGGGGAGCACATAGCCGAACAGTCCTTCGGCGATCGCCGAGCGGCGGCCGCTCGTCACGAACGCGACATCGGTGAGGCGCGCGTGGCCGGCGCCGCTGTTACGGATCTCGAGAAAGCGCCCGCTCGCGTCGGACCCGACACGCCAGCCGAGCGCGGGCGGCGGCGGCGCCTTTGCCTTGCCTTTACGGGCCTCGCCCCCGGCATAGGAAAACAATGGCAGCGAGTAGCGCATCCGGAAACTGACCGCGGCGCCGGGCGCCGTCGGCGCATCGCTGGTCGGGATTTCGTCGACCACGACGCGGTAAGGCTTTTCCGCGACGGTCGGCGGCGGCGTCGTGCGGGTCAGGCGGACCAGTTGCCGTTCGCCGGGCTGGATGCTGACGATCGGCGGCGTCCCCAGCACCTCGTCCTGCGGCGCATAGGCGTCGCGGCCGTCGTGCTGCGCCCAGGCATAGACGCGGATCTGCAGCGTCACCGGCGTCTTCCCCGGATTTTCGAGCCATAGCGCCGCCGCACGATCGTCGCCCTCGATCACCGGATTGATCGGCCAGATCAGGATCGACCCGGGCTGCCGCGCCGCCGCGGGGCGAGGCGCGATGAGCAGCATCACGATCGCAACGATCAACAGGACGACGGGAAGATAAGCGCGTTTCATGGGCAAATCCTTGGAAGCGCGGTCACCAGGTCAGCGTGACCGTCAGCGTGTCGGTGTAGGTGCCGGGCGGCCGCGTTCCGGGCAGCGTCAGCGAGCCGTAGATCGGCAGGCGCACATCCTCGCTGTTCGCGCCGGAGACCGGGACTGCGTAGGGTGTGCCGATCGCGATCGGCTGGGTGCATCCGGCATCGCGGCACAGCGTGTAGACGAGGCGCGCGCCGCTGTTGGCTCCAAGCTGGAGATTGCGGGTGCCGGCGGCCGCATGGCTGCCGCCGTCGATGCTCATCGTCAGATTGGCGCCCGGGGTGCAGCGCAGGCGGATTGCCTGGGTGCCGGTCGTCGTGGCGGTGTGCGTCGCGGTCGAGAAGGTCGAATCGAGCCCGAAATCGAGCGTGCCGACCCGTCCGGCATTGCCGCTGCCGCCGAGGCCGTCGACCAGGCATCCGGCGGTGATCGTCGCCGAAACGTCGAACTGGGCCGTCGTTTCGGCTTGCGCGGAGCTGCCCGCCGCATAGGCGACGAGCCCGGCAAAAGCCGCCAATGCGGTCCACGGGCGTGGGCGGGACATCGCCGCGAACCGGCGGCGGGCCCTAAAGCTCGACCACCACCGTCACCACATCGGCATAAACGCCCGGCGTCAGCCCGGCCTCGCCAAACGCGCGGCCATAGACATTCACCGTCTGCACCGATCCGTCGCCGGCGAGGACGATGTCTCCGCCGACAGGAATGACGGCCGTACGGCCGGCGTCCGAATAGAGATTATAGGTCACGAACTGCCCCGCGGCGGTTTGATGCGCCATGGCATGGAGCCCGGTGCCCGCACCCGACCCGTCATTCTGCCCGGCGTCGAACGACAGGGTCGGCGTGATGCCGTTGCTGCACTGGATCGTGAAGCCGGTCGCGCCGCTGAGCACCTGTGCATCGGTCTGGGTGAACAGCGTGTTCTGGGTCCCGAAATCGAGCGTGCCGAAATCGACGCCGATCGAGCCATCGTCGTAATTCTGACCATTGATGATGCAGCCGGCTTCGAGCGTGATCGTCGCGTCGATCGTTCCCGTAATATCGGCGTGCGCCGGGGGAGCAGCAAAAAACAGGGCAGGAAGGAGGAGGGCGGCGTGTAATAGATGTTTACGCACGAGAATAACTCCTGATCTATCCCCCCTTTTGTTCGCCGCTATTTATGTTCTCGGCAAAACCAACATACGATCATGGAGTTAACAAGTTGCAACAATATGATGAATTAATTTATATTGTTATTAAAATTATACTTCCGGCATATTAGGTTTATACTATAGGGAAATTGTTGAATTGTCACGGCGGGGTGGGTCCGATCTGGAGCATTGCTGCTTCAGGCCGGATGCGACGGGAGGCGAGGGATTTTGCGGAATCATCGGCGCAGGGCGCTGGGCTGGACGACGGGTTCTTCCGTAATGGATGTTTCGCTCCGATAGCCATATTTGCTGGCGGACATCGCACAGCCA
Organism: Sphingopyxis macrogoltabida; assembly: GCF_001314325.1. Lineage (NCBI taxonomy): Bacteria > Pseudomonadati > Pseudomonadota > Alphaproteobacteria > Sphingomonadales > Sphingopyxidaceae > Sphingopyxis > Sphingopyxis macrogoltabida. The sequence goes on along the minus strand of NZ_CP009429.1, from coordinate 4,084,706 downwards.
GCGCGACTCTCTTCCGGCGCGTCTCGCACGCCCGGCTATTGTCCCGCGCCGCGCTCCGCTAGTGCCATGAGAGCGGCGAGGGCCAGAACTTCGGCGCCGCGCTTGATGGTCGCTTCCGGCACCGGTGCGAAAAACGGCGAGTGATTGACGGGGATCGCGGTCTTGTCGGCCTGCGCTTTGGCAAAAAGGGCCGGATCGAGCCCGCCGATCGCGAAGAAAACCGATGCTATGCCCGCCTTCACCAGTTCGGAATAATCTTCGCTGGCGTTGCCGCCCGCTTCGCTGGCGGGGACGAAGATGGCTTCGCTGCCGAATGCGGCCTTCAGCATCGTCGCGGCTTCTTGCGCGAGGTCGGTGGTATTTACGACCGCGGCGGTCCCGCCCTGATGGGTGATCACAGGGGCCGGCGCGCGCGCCATGTCGGTTACCGAGCGCGCCGTTCTTTCGACCCCCTCGACCAGGAGCTTCCGTGTCGCGTCGTCATAGGAGCGAAGGGTCAGCTTGAGGTCCGCCCGGTCGGGAATGATGTTGCCGACGGTGCCGGCGACGAAGCTGCCGACGGTGATGACGCCAAAGACCTTCGGATCCTTTTCGCGGCTGATGACGGACTGTACGTCGGTCACAAAGCGGCTGCCCATCATGATGGGGTCGATACCCTTGTCGGGCATCGATCCGTGAGCGCCGACGCCGTTGAAGCTGATGTCGATCGCGTCGGACGCCGAACTGACGACGCCGTCCTTCACGATGACAAGGCCCGTGGGCAGCGGCATGACGTGCGCCGCAAAGGCGAAGTCGGGCTTCGGCCAGCGGGTGAAAAGACCATCGTCGAGCATCGCCTTGGCGCCCGTGCCAAGCTCTTCGGCGGGCTGGCCGACGAACATCAGCGTTCCGCTCCAGCGATCCTTCATTTTCACAAGGGTTGTCGCGGTGCCGAGCCACCAGGCCATGTGGAGGTCGTGCCCGCAACTATGGGCGACGAAGGTGCTGCTGCCGTTCGCGGTCTGCTGGACGCGGCTCGCATAGGGAAGCCCCGTCTTTTCTTCCATCGGCAGCGCATCGAGTTCGGTGCGCACCAGGATGATCGGGCCATCGCCATTCTTGTAGATCGCGACAATCCCCGTCTCGCCGATTCCGGTCGTCACGGTAAAGCCGAGCTGGCGCATTTCCCCGGCGAGGAGAGCGGCCGTGCGCGTTTCCTGAAATCCGAGTTCGGGATGGGCATGGATGTCTTTGTAGATCGCATCCAGATGCGGATAAGCCTTTTCGAGAATCGGCGCGATGCGGGCCCTCGCGGCTGCCACGTCGAAGGCCGGCGCGGGAGGCGTCTGGGCGAGGGCTGGCGTTGCAGCGGCCCCGGCGGCGATCGCCAGCAACTTTTTGCGCATCGTGTCTCTCCCGGCCATTCGGTGCGCGGGCACCGAAGGATCGCGTTTCAAGCGACCTTCTTGCCTTGCTTCAACACTTGATGCAATATGAATTGAATTATCAACTAAACAAGTGCAATTGCGGAGCGAGTTCCGATATCGCGACGTCGAAAACATGGCCGGCGGAGCAAGATAGCACGAAGATGTCCGATCGTGACGGGCGGGGCGCGCCTCGGCGACGGCGATCCCGGTCAGGCTATTTCCTCTCCGGCATCGGCACTTCTTCGTGCGGCGGCTTGTAGAGACGGCCGTCCTGCAGCATCAGCCGGCCGTTCACGAAGGCGGTCCTGACCTTGCGCAGCGCCGTGAAATCCTCGTCGGGATTGCCATCGACGACGATGATGTCGGCCAGTTTGCCGGGCTCGATCGTCCCCAGCCGGTCGCCCATGTGCATGATCTCGGCGCTTGTCTTGGTCGCCGCGACCAGCGCTTCCGCTTTCGTGTAGCCGATCAGTTCGAAGCTCTCGAGCTCGTTGATATAGGCGCCGGGCATATAGTCCGGCCAATCGGTGACCAGGTCGAGCCCGATCCCCATCTTGATGCCGGCGCGCCGCATCTTCCTGCCCATCGCCAGGATGCTCTCCTCGTTCAGTTCGAACCGGCGCGAGGTGGAGCCGAAATATCCACCGCCCCAAGTCCGCATGACGAGGCGATAGGGAACGAAGGTCGGGACCGAGGCGATGCCGCGCCTGGCCATCAGCACGATGGCGGCGTCGCTCCGCGGCAACGGATGTTCGATCGAGTCCACGCCGGCCTTGATCGCCATATCGATATATTGGGTTTCGGTATCCGTCGTCACCGGCAGGCCAAGCGAATGCGCCTCGTCGACCGCCGCGGTGATCTCGGCCTGATTATATTCGCTGGCAAGTTTGATCAGGTCGGCGCCCTTGGCGAACTGGATGCGCACCGCCTCGCGCCACTGGTCGGGACCGGACGCGATACGGGTCATCGAATTCGGGTTGCCGTTGGGGACTTCGGGAAAGCCCGGGCCGAAGGCATGGATTGCAGCGTGGCCCCCGGTCTGCGTGATGAGCTGGCCCGCCGCGAAGATACGCGGACCGGGAATTTCGCCGGCCGCTTGCGCGCGCTTGAGCACGAACGGCGCATCGCCATGCGACCCGACGTCGCGCATGCTGGTGACCCCGGCCTGCAGGAAGATGCCCATGCGCCACTGCCCGCGCATCACGGATTCTGCGCCGCTGATACCGGCGGACGAATAGACGTTGGCCGCGTCTGCCGAACGGAAGTTGGTGAGGTGCGTATGCAGGTCGATCAGGCCGGGCATCACCGTCTTGCCTGCGACATCATAGACCACCGCATCGGCCGGCCAGTTCCTGTTGCCGGGGCTCAGCACCGCCGTAATCGACTTGCCCTCAACGACCACCGTCGCCGGGCGTGCCGGCTTGCCGGTGCCGTCGAACAACCGGCCGCCCACCAGTACGAACGACCCCTTGGGCGCGTTATAGTCGGCGGGTACCGGGATACGCAGCACCTCGTCGGACGTCGGCACCGTCGGGGGCAACCACCGGTCGCGATTATAGAGCGGCCGCGCCTCCGGTCCGCTATCCTTGTCCTGCGCCATAACCGGCGTCGCGGTGATAGCGGTCGCAAGCAGCAGCGCGGCGATCCGTGCGATTGTCATCATCTTTCCCCTTGTCCAAGTCCTGCGCCTGCCGGTCACTCGACCGGTTCGATCGGCAATCCGGTCCACTTCGCCGCGAAGGCCCACATGTCGGCGGTCTCCTCGACGATCTTGTCGACCGGCTTGCCGCGGCCGTGCCCGGCGCGCGTCTCGATGCGGACCAGATGCGGCCGGGGGCCGATGTCCGCGGCCTGCAGCGCCGCCGTGTATTTGAACGTATGTCCCGGGATCACGCGATCGTCGGTGTCGGCCGTCACCGCGAGGATCGCCGGATAGGTCACGCCCGACCGGATATTATGATAGGGCGAATAGCGATAGAGGTTGCGAAAGTCGGCCTCCAACTCGGGCGAGCCATATTCGGTGGTCCAGAAGATGCCGTTGGTGAATTTGTGGAAGCGCAGCATGTCCTGCACCCCGACCATCGGCAACGCCGCTTCGAACAGATCGGGCCGCTGGTTGACGACCGCGCCGATCAGCATGCCGCCATTGGACTCGCCCTGGATCGCCAGCCCCTTGGCCGGGGTGATCTTCTGCGCTTTCAGATATTCGCCGGCGGCGATGAAATCGTCGAAAACATTCTGCTTCTTGTGCAGGCGGCCGGCATCGTGCCAAGCCTCGCCATATTCGCCGCCGCCGCGGATATGGGCGACCGCATAGATGCCGCCCTGCTCGACCCAGGCGAGCTTTTCTTCCGAAAATTCGGGCGGGAAGACCAGCGTGTAGCCGCCATAGCCATAGAGGATCGTCGGCGCGGGTCCGGTCACATCCTTGCGGCGCACGACGAACATCGGCACCCGCGTGCCGTCCTTCGAATGATAGAAGCGCTGCTCGACCACGATCTTGTCGAGATCGGCCTTCACCTCCGGGCTGGCCCACGGGGTGACGGTGTTGGCGGCCGCATCGTAGCGGTAGATCGTCTTGGGGATGTTGAAACTGCTGAACTCGAAGAAGGTCTCCGGATCGCTCGCGCTGCCGCTGATCTCGCCCGCGACGCCCATGCCGGGCAGCGGTATGACCCCGGCCGGCTTGCCGTCGAGCGTGAAGCGCCGCACCTCCGACTTCACATCGACCAGATAGGACAGCAACAGCGTGTCGCCGATCAGCCGGCCGGATTTGAGGGTCGCTTCCTGTTCGGGCACGACATCGGTCGCGACCGGATCGGCGGCGGCGATATCCATCGACACCAGCTTGAACCGCTCGGCGCCCTCGCTGGTCGCGATATAGAATTTGGTGCCGACATTGCCGACATAGAACCAGCTACTGTTATAGTCGCCAGCGAGGTGGCGGACTTTCCAGTCCCTGGATTTCAGATCGACGATGCCCAGCTTGGGCTGGATCGAGCCATTGTCGGACACGATGGTCAGATAGCGCCCGTCGTCGGTGATCCCCGAATAATGCGCGGTCTTGGGCTCGTCGGGCGTCGCATGGACCAGCCGGTCCTGCGACTGCGGCGTCCCGACCTTGTGGAAATAGATGCTGTGGTTGTGCGCCAGGCTCTGGAACGCGGTGGTGGCCGGAAAGCGCGAATAGAAAAAGCCCGACCCGTCCTTCAGCCACTCGATCGTGGTGAAGCGCGCCCAATGGACCTCGTCGGCCAGCGTCTTGCCGCTGTCGACGTCGAGGACGCGGAAAGTCCGCTTGTCGCCGCCGCCTTCCTGCACGGCATAGGCCATGCGCCTGCCGTCGCTCGATACCGACAGCTCGGCGAGCGCGTCGGCGCCGTCCTTCGACCAGCTATTGGGGTCGATCAGCACCCGTTCGGGCCCGTTCAGGCTGTCGCGGACATAGAGCACTGCCTGGTTCTGCAGCCCCGAATTGCGGCGATAGAAATAACGGCCGCCGCGCTTGATCGGCACGGTGAAGCGCTCGTGGTCGAATAACTGCTTCAGCCGGGCCCTGAACAGGTCGCGCCCGGGCAGCGAGTCGAGATATGCGCCGGTTACCTTGTTCTGGGCCTCGACCCACGCCGCGACCTGCCTGTCCTCGCGGACGTCATTCTCCAGCCAGCGATAGGGATCGGCGACCTTCTGTCCGAAATGATCCTCGACGACATTATCGCGGCGGGTTTGGGGATAAGCGATAGGCGCCGCCGCCACTGCCGCTGCCGTTTCCGGCGCAGCCCGGACAGCGGGCGGTGTCATCAGCATCAATCCCGACACCGACATCGCGAATAGGAAATGTCCCCGCATGCTCGCCTCCCATTTTTAATTATCGTATAATATATTCCATACTGCCCGTGACGTGAAAATGCCGGATTCGGACACATGTTGTTCCGAACGGGAATGAGGTTGAAGGCGAGATTGGCTTCGGTGGCCAAGGGAGAATTGCGCGATTGATACACTGCTGTATCTTGCTAGACTTGGCGCAGCCGTGACATGTGAACCATTGCCAATGACCAGCAAGCTTTCCGTCATCATCTCGCCCGCGTTCACGAGCTTCGTCGGGCGCGGCGCCTGCGATCCCGCCCGCCTGCCGCCCGATGCCGTGATCCTCGGCTTCGGCGATATCGGCGAGCCGGCGGTCATGATGCTGACCGCGGATGATCTGGACGGCGAGGCGCAGGACCATCTGATCGTCTTCGCGATCAGCCGGAGCGAATGTCTGCGCCTGTTCGACCTGTTGCCGCGCGCCGATGGCCGCTGGTATCTGCCCGCCAATCTGCGCGGGCTGGGGCGCGCCGTCGTTGCGGTCGAGGGCGAAGGGCTGGTGTCGGAGATGCTGCGCGTCGCGCGCAGCATGGAGCTGCTCTGCCAGCTTTTCATTGCGCTCCAGGCGAACAGCATGGTCGAGGTCGGCGGTGTCACGACGCTGAGCGAGCAGGACATCACGCGGATTGCGGCGGCGCACCAGATGGTGAACGAGCGCTGGCAGGAGAAGCTGACGGTCGGCAATGTCGCGCGGCGGTGCGGGCTCAGCAAGGCGAAGCTGACCTATGGCTTTCGCGAGCTTTATCAGTGCACGGTTCCCGAAGCGGTCAGCGAACGCCGGCTGGAGCATGCGAAGCGGCTGCTCGCGCAGAGCGACCTGCCGATTTCGAGCATCGGCTATCGCTGCGGCTATATGAGCAACGCCAGCTTCACCCGCGCTTTCGCGCGTCGTTTCGGGATGGCGCCCACCGAAATGCGGCGGCTCGAAACGACGGCGTGACGCTGCCCCGCCGCGCGGGCTATTTCTTGAGGATATCGAGCGCCGCGACCGTCATCGCCTGCGTTCCCAGCGTCACTGCGGGGCGGGGTTCGATCCGGAAGAATGGCGAATGGTGTGGACGGAGCGGGGCGCCGCCCTTCGCCGCGGCGTCATATTCGGCGCGCGGGGTGCCGCCGACCCAGAAGAAGGCGCCGGGCACCTTGAGGTCGGGCTGGATGAAATAGGAGAAATCCTCCGACCCCATGCTCTCGCGCGGCTTCGAATAGAGGACATCCTCGCCGAGCCCGGCGACGAAGGCGCTGCGCACGCGCTGGGTCAGCGCCGGGTCGTTCGAGGTCACCGGGGTCGATTCGAACCCGACCTTCACCTCGGGCAGCTTGTCCTCGGGCATGCCGTTCATCCGGCCGACATTGACCGCGATCCGCTTGATCCCGTCGATCAGCTTGGCGCGCGTCGCCTCGTCATCGGCGCGGACGCTGAGTTGCAGCAGCGCCTTGTCGGGAATGATATTATGCTTGTTGCCCGCCTGGAACGAGCCGACGGTGACGACGCCGGGTTTGAGGGGCGATATCTGGCGACTGACCAGCGTCTGGAGCGCCATGACGATTTCGGACCCCATCACGATCGGGTCCTTGCCCATCTGCGGCGAAGCGCCGTGCGCGCCGACACCCGGGATGATCACGTCGACGCTGTCGGCCGAGGACAGTACGGTTCCGGGCTCGATCCCGAGCGTCCCCGACGGAAAGTCGGACGTGACATGGAAACCGATCGCATAGTCCGGCTTGCCGAAGCGCGTGTAGAGCCCGTCCTCCAGCATCATCCGGGCGCCCGCGATCCGTTCCTCGGCGGGCTGGACGACGAACAGGATCGTACCCTGCCACCGGTCCTTGAGGCGCGCGAGCTGGCGGGCGGCGCCGATCAGCGCGGTGATATGGACGTCGTGGCCGCACGCCTGCATCACCGGCTTGGTCACCCCGTCGCGGTCGACCTGCGTCGCGGTCGAGGCATAGGGCAGCCCGCTGTCTTCCTTCAGCGGCAGTCCGTCCATGTCGGCACGCATCAGCAGCACCGGTCCGTCACCGTTGCGCATCACCCCGACGACGCCGGTACCGCCGACCTTTTCGGTCACCTCGATCCCGCCGATCGCGCGGAGTTCCTTCGCCATGATCGCGGCGGTGCGGACCTCGAGAAACGACAGTTCGGGATTCTGGTGGAAATCGAGGAACAGCTTTTCGAGATGCGCGGCATAATCGGCTTCGACGGCGGGCACGACGTCGGACGCGGCAAGCGCGGGCGTGGCGGTGAGGCATGCCGCGACCAGCGCGGCGAATCCCGTCCGGTGGAAGGTCCGTACGCCCTTGTGAATCCCGCCCCTGCCTTGCGTCCGATGCGCCACGATTGCTTCCCCCATTGCTGCTCATCCCTTCGTCGCACCGGGGCTGCGCCCGGGCCGTGCTTCTGGTGCCCGCTTATCGGAGGGCTGGCAAGCGCTGCCGGCTTGCCCGGCGGCCGCAAATCGCCTTAGTGGTGCGGCAGCAAAGGAGAGACGGCATGGCGCAGGGCACCGCACGGATCGGCAACGACCGCTATCGCACCGAGATCGAGGTCGGCGGCCACGCGATCGTCGCCGATGAGCCCGCCGCGCTCGGCGGGCAGGGGGTGGGACCGGCGCCTTACGACTTGCTACTCGCCAGCCTCGGCGCCTGCACCGCGATCACGCTGCGCATGTATGCCGACCGCAAGGGCTGGCCGATGGCGTCGGTCGAAGTCGCGCTGCGTCTTCACGGCAAGGACGAACGAAGGATCGACCGGGTGCTGACGATTGCGGGGCTCGACGACGAACAAATGGCCCGGATGGCCGATATCGCAGAGCGGACGCCGGTGACGCTGACGCTGAAGAATGGCTTGCCGATCGATACGCGGCTGGCCTGAATGCGGCGCCACTAGACAAATCGTTCTAGGCCACATATATACCGCCCGTTATGGAAGTCGATTCCCTCCCAGCCACTAAAGGCCGTCCCCGCGAATTCTGCGTCGATGCCGCGCTCGCGGCGGCGCTGCGCGTCTTCTGGAGCAAAGGTTATGAGGGCGCCTCGATGGCCGACCTCACCGACGCGATGGGGATCACCAAGCCCAGTCTTTACGCCGCCTTCGGCAACAAGGAAGCGCTCTTTAACAAGGCGCTCGATCTCTATGAGCGCGAAAAGGCCGATTATATGCATGCGGCGCTCGATGCGCCGACTGCGCGCGGGGTCGCCGAACGGCTGATGTATGGCGCGCTCGACATGCACACTTGCCCCGACAATCCGAACGGTTGCCTCGGGGTGATCAGCTCGGTCGCCTGCGGCGCCGAGGCCGAATGCATCCGCGAGGCGGTCGTCTCGCGCGGCGCGGCGGCGAAGCGCGCGATGCTTGCACGCTTCGCGCGCGCCCAGGAAGAGGGCGATTTTCCCGAAGGCACCGATCCCGAAGGCCTCGCGTCCTTCCTCACCGCGGTGAACCAGGGAATGGCGGTGCAGGCGGGTGCGGGCGCGACGCGCGCCGAACTCGAACGGCTTGTCGAGACCAGTCTGAAGCTGTGGCCGGGACGCTGATAGAAATATTTTTACTGCGCGGTACAGAAGGGTCTTGACGCGGCGCAGCATAGATTATATACCGCATAGTACATAAAGAAGGATGAACCGGCACCGGTGGAGCGCTTGGCGCTTTTCCGAGAAGGCGCGGTCGCGTTCGAAAGGAAACAGTCTCTCCCCCGACCGGCTGCCGCACCCCGTCCGTGCGGCCGCCGGGAAGATTCGCCGCTGCCCGGTCCACCGGGGGCGGCCACAGATCCGACGAATATAGCCAATAACCGGCAGCCGCGGCGAAGCGGCTGTCCAGGGAGGGCGGCGCTTTGCCGCTTCTCGACAAGGGATTGCCCGATCCGGCCCGGAAGATGCGCTTCCGGGATCGGGGGCGTGTGCCTGATCGACCGAACAAAAAGAAGAGGCCCAGCCATGACCGTCCACACTCCGATCGAAAAATTCGATCCCGCCGATGCCAAGGTCCGCCGCGACCTCAATGAGCTGCTCCACCCCGGCCGCCGCCGGCGCGCAGCGTGGGTCGGCGCCTTGCTTGTATTGATCGCTGGCGCCTGGTGGTTGCTCGGCGACCGCACCCCGCAGGCCGCCGCCGCACCGCCGCCGGTGCTGACCGTCGCGGCGCCGCTGGCGCGCGAGATCACCGAATGGGACGATTATATCGGCCGCTTCGAGGCGAGCAAATCGGTCGAGGTGCGTCCGCGTGTCTCGGGCGCGATCACCGCGATCCATTTCAGGGACGGTCAGGTCGTCCGTCAGGGCCAGCCGCTTTTCACCATCGACCCGCGTCCCTATCGCGCCGCACTCGCCGAAGCGCGCGCCTCGGCGGCCAGCGCGCGCAGCGATCTGGCGCTCGCTGAGCTCGAACTCGAACGCGCCGGCCGGCTCGTCGATGTCGAGGCGGTATCGCAGAGCGAGATCGATCGCCTCCGCGCCCGCGTCCGCGCGGCGAACGCGGCGCTCGCCGGGGCCGACGCCCGCATCGCGGCGCGCGCCCTCGACGTCGAATTCACTACCGTTCGCGCGCCCTTGAGCGGGCGCATCTCCGATCGCATGATCGACGCCGGCAACCTCGTCTCGGCCGGCGACGCCGGCGGCACGCTGCTGACGACGATCAATGCGCTCGATCCCATTTATTTCAGCTTCCAGGGTTCGGAAGCGCTGTTCCTCAAAGCCAAGCGCGCCGGCGCCGATAATGGGTCGACGGTCGAAGTGCGGTTGCAGGACGAGGGCGATTATCGCTGGAAGGGCCAGCTCGATTTCACCGACAACGGGCTCGACCCGCGTTCGGGGACGATCCGCGCCCGCGCCCGCTTCGCCAACCCCGAAATGTTCCTGACCCCCGGCATGTTCGGCAACATGCGCCTGTCGACCGGCCAGACCGTTCAGGCGCTGCTCGTCCCCGCGGCGGCGGTGCAGACTGATCAGGCGCGCAAGATCGTCTATGTCGTCGGCAAGGACGGCATGGTTGCCGCGAAGCCGGTCGAGCTGGGCCCCGAGGTCGACGGTCTGCGCGTCATCCGTTCGGGGCTCGCCGCGACCGACCGCGTCGTGATCACCGGATACCAGTTCGCACGGCCCGGTGAAAAGGCCGCGACCAAGCCCGGCCGGATCGCGGCGGCGGCGGAGAAGAAAGCCGCATCGGCCAGCGAACCGCTGTCGGCGCAGGCGACCTTCGCGAAGTGAGTTGAGTTAGCCCCTCGCCATCGGGCGAGGGGCCGGGGTGGGGGCTGCGGCCACCCGCAAAGGCCGGCGGTCCTCACCCCTTACGCTCCGGATCGGTCCGGAGGTTCGACACCATCCCAGAACAGGGGCTCTCCCATGCGCCTATCACGCTTCTTCATCGACCGGCCGATCTTCGCGGCGGTACTTGCGGTGATCATCACCATCGTCGGGGCGGTGGCCTATATCGGCCTGCCCGTCTCGCAATATCCCGACATCGTCCCGCCGACGGTCACCGTTACCGCGACCTATCCCGGGGCTTCGGCTGAAACCGTCGCCGACACGGTGGCGGCGCCGATCGAACAGGAAATCAACGGCGTCGACAATATGCTCTATATGAGCAGCCAGTCGACCGGCGACGGCGCGGTGACGATCACCGTGACCTTCAAGATCGGTACCGACCTCGATGCCGCGCAGGTGCTGGTGCAGAACCGCGTCGCGATCGCGACCCCGCGGCTGCCCGAAACGGTGCAGCGGCTCGGCGTCGTGACGCGCAAGACGTCGCCCGACTTCCTGCTGATCGTGAACCTCGTGTCGCCCGACAAGTCGCTCGATCGCGCCTATATCTCCAACTATGCGCTGACCCAGCTGCGCGACCGGCTGTCGCGCATCGACGGGGTCGGCGACGTCCGGCTGTTCGGCAGCCGCGATTATGCGATGCGCGTGTGGATCGATCCCGGTCGCGCCGCCGCGCTCGATCTGACGGCGGGCGAGATCGTCGCGGCGCTGCGCCGCGAAAATGTGCAGGTCGCGGCGGGGTCGCTCGGCCAGCCGCCGCAGGCGAATGGCAGCAGCTTTCAGTTGAACGTCGAAACGCAGGGCCGCCTCGCCGACCCCGCCGATTTTGCCAACATCGTCATCCGCAGCGACGCCGACGGGCGGCAGGTGCGGGTGTCGGACGTCGCGCGCGTCGAGCTTGGCGCTTCGGACTATAATTCGAACACCTATTTGTCGGGCGATCCGACCGTCATTCTCGCAACCTTCCAGCGCCCGGGATCGAACGCGCTCGCCGCCGCGCAGGCGGTCGAGGCCGAAATGGCGGCCGCCTCGAAGAGCTTTCCCAAGGGGCTCGAATATCGCGTCATCTATAACCCCACCGAATTCATCGCCCAGTCGATCGACGCGGTGATGGATACCTTGTTCGAAGCCGTCGTGCTCGTCGTCATCGTCATTCTGGTTTTCTTGCAGAAATGGCGCGCCGCGATCATCCCCGTGCTCGCGATTCCCGTGTCGCTGATCGGTACCTTCGCGGTGCTTGCCGGCTTCGGCTACAGCCTCAACAACCTGTCGCTGTTCGGCATGGTGCTGGCGATCGGGATCGTCGTCGACGACGCGATCGTCGTCGTCGAGAATGTCGAGCGCAATCTCGAACGCGGCATGAGCGCGCTCGAAGCGGCGCGGACGTCGATGGACGAAGTGTCGGCGGCGCTCGTCGCCATCGTGCTCGTGCTCTGCGCGGTGTTCGTGCCGACCTTGTTCCTTACCGGGCTGTCGGGTGCTTTCTACCAGCAGTTCGCGGTCACCATCTCGACCGCGACGATCATCTCGCTGATCCTTTCGCTCACCCTGTCGCCGGCGCTCGCGGCAATCCTGCTCAGGCCTCACGCGGCGCCGGTGAACGAGGGGCGCGGCATGCAGCTCGTCCGCCGCGCCGGCGACGCGTTCAATCGCGGCTTCCAACGGATGGGCGACGCCTATGCGGCGCTCACCGCGCGGCTCGTGCGCGCGCCGAAGAAGGTGATGGCGACCTATGCGGGGTTGATCGCGGCGACCGTCGCGCTGTTCTGGGCAACCCCGACGGGCTTCATCCCGGCGCAGGACCAGGGCTATTTCCTCGTCGTCGCCAAGCTGCCCTCGGGTGCTTCGGTCGAACGCAGCGTCGCGGTGCTGCAAAAGGTCGCGCAGCGGGTGCTGCCGGTCGACGGCGTGCTCGGGTCGGTGATGCTCGCGGGCTTCGACGGCCCGTCGCAGACGCTGGCGCCCAATTCGGCCGCCGCCTATTTCCCGCTCAAGAGCTTCGAGGAGCGCAAGAAACTCGGCGTCACGCTGGCGGACATCATGGGCGAGGCACAAAAGCGCACCGCCGATATCACCGAGGCGCAGATCGTGATCATCCCGCCGCCGCTGATCCAGGGGATCGGCACTGCGGGCGGGTACCGGATGATCGTGCAGGACCGCGGCGGCCACGGCTATGCCGAGCTGGCGAAGGAAGTGAACGGCCTGATCGGCAAGGCGAACCAGACGCCGGGGCTGGCGAATGTCTTCACCTTCTTCGATCCCAGCAACCCGCGCATCTATGCCGATATCGACCGCGCCAAGGCGAATGCGCTCGGCGTCCCGTCCGACCGGGTGTTCGAGGCGCTGCAGGTCTATCTCGGATCGGCCTTCGTCAACGACTTCAACCTGCTCGGCCGCACCTATCGCGTCACCGCGCAGGCCGATGCGCCCTATCGCCAGACGGTCGCCGACATCGCCAACCTGCGCACCCGGTCGAATTCGGGCGCGATGGTGCCGATTGGGTCGGTCGCCAATTTCGAGGACCGCACCGGGCCGTACCGCGTCACGCGTTACAATTTGTTCCCCGCGGTCGAGGTCGACGGCGACACCGCCCCCGGTTCGTCGTCGGGCGCGTCGCTGACGACGATGGAGAAGCTCGGCGCCGAAACGCTGCCCGCGGGCTACGGCACCGAATGGACGGGCATCGCCTTTCAGCAGAAGGCGGCGGCGAACACCGCGGGGATCGTCTTCGCGCTCGCGGTGCTGTTCGTCTTCCTCGTGCTCGCGGCACAATATGAGAGCCTGACGCTGCCGCTCGCGATCATCCTGATCGTGCCGATGTGCCTGCTCGCGGCGATGATCGGGGTCAATCTGCGCGGCATGGACAATAATGTCCTGACCCAGATCGGGCTGGTCGTGCTGATCGCGCTCGCGGCGAAGAATGCGATCCTGATCGTCGAATTCGCCAAGCAGGCCGAGGAACAGGACGGACTGTCGCCGGTCGAGGCCGCGGTGCGTGCCGCGCGCGACCGCCTGCGTCCGATCCTGATGACCAGCTTCGCCTTCATCCTCGGCGCGGTGCCGCTGCTGATCGCGAGCGGGGCGGGGGCGGAGCTGCGCCAGGCGCTCGGCACCGCCGTCTTCTTCGGCATGCTCGGCGTGACGGCGTTCGGCCTCATTTTCACCCCGACCTTCTATGTCGTCTGCCGCGCGCTCGGCGAATGGATCGCTGCGCGGCGACGCGGATCGGACGACCATGGCGCGGCGCTGCCCGTGCCGGCGGAATAAGGAGAATGACCATGCTGCTCCGCAATCTTATAACCGCCGCCTCGGCACTCGCGCTTGCCGCCTGCGCCGTTGGCCCCGACTATAAGGCGCCGCAGTCCGCGTCGGCGCCCGCCGCGACCGGGCCGTTCCTCTCGGCAAGCAGTCGCGCCGTGAGCCTCGACCCGGTCGCGGCCGACTGGTGGCGATTATACAACGACCCCGTGCTCGACGGGCTCGTCGCCGATGCGCTGGCGGCGAACACCGACGTCCGCGTCGCGGTCGCCAATATCGCCAAGGCCCGCGCTTCCTTGCGCGGCGCGCGCGCCGACCGGTTGCCGCAGGGCGAGATCGGCGCGGGCGCCAATTATGGCCGCAGCCCCGAAGGGCAGCGCCTCCCCGGCGCCGACCGCGAAGACTGGAACGTCGATGTCGGGCTGAACGTCGCCTATGAACTCGATCTGTTCGGCCGCGTCGACCGCTCGGTCGAGGCGGCGCGCGACGATAGTGAAGCCGCCGAGGCCGATGCCGACGCGGTGCGCGTGATGGTCGTCTCCGACACCACGCTCGCCTATGCCGACGCCGCCTCGGGCGCGGCGCGGCTGGACGTCGCGCGGCATATCGTCGAGCTGCTCGACCAGCAGGTGAAGCTGACCGAGCGGCGCAAGGAGGCGGGGCTTGCGACCGGGCTCGACCTCGCGCGCATCACGACGCTGCGCGACCAGCGCGCGGCGGACATTCCCGACATCGAGGCCGACCGGCAGGCGGCATTATTTCGTCTCGCAACGCTGACCGGCCGCCCCCCCGCGGCGTTGCCGACGATGGCCGCCGACCGCAACATCAGCCTCGAGATCACCGACCCCATCCCGGTCGGTGACGGGGCGGCGCTGCTGAAGCGCCGCCCCGACGTCCGCGCCGCCGAACGGCGGCTTGCCGCCGACACCGCGCGCATCGGCGTCGCGACCGCCGACCTCTATCCGCGCATCACGCTCGGTGGCTCGGTGGGATCGACGGGAGCGGGTTTCGGCGACGTCTTTGGCGGCGGCCCGCTTCGCTGGCTGCTCGGGCCTTTGCTCAACTGGGCCTTCCCCAATCAGGAACCGGCGCGGGCCCGCATCGCGGCGGCCGAGGCCGAGACGCAGGCATCGCTGGCGCGCTTCGACGGCACGGTGCTGCGTGCGATCGAGGAGACCGAAACCGCGCTATCCTCCTACGCCCGCTCGCTCGACCGGCGGCAGGCGCTGCGCGCGGCGCGCGACCAGTCCGAACGCGCGGCGCGGATCGTCCGCGCGAAACGCGCCGAGGGCGCGTCGGATTCGCTCGAATGGCTCGACGCCGAACGCACCTTCGCGGAGGCCGAAGCGGTGCTCGCCGCGCAGGACGCGCAAATCTCGCGCCGCCAGATCGCCCTGTTCCGTGCGCTGGCTGGCGGCTGGTCGAGCTGAGTTTTTCAGATCACCGGCAGCGCCTGCGCGGCGGGCGAGCGCAAATGGCCGTCGAGCGTGCGGAGACCGCGCGCTAGGCTGTTGCGGTCGATCGCGCCGCCGAGCGAAATACGCAGCGCCTTCGGTGCATCGGCCGCGACCGCAAAGCGGTCCGAGGTCACCGCCGACAGCCCCTCGAGCGCGAGCGCTGCGGCGAGGACTTCGGGCGCGAGGCCCGGCGCGAGCGGCAGCCACAGATGATAACCCTCGGGGTGCGCCGTGTGCCGTGCGTCGCCGAGCATCGTGTCCGCCAGCCGCTGGCGCCACGCCGACTCCTTGCGCACCGCCCCGACCAATGCGTCGAAGCTGCCGTCGGCAAGCCATAAGGAGACCATCGCGGCATTGACCGGCGGCGCCATCACCGCGCTTTCATGCTGGCATGCGGCGAGCGCCATGGCGTCGACCACCGTCGGAGCGCGGACGAAGGCGACGCGCAGCGCAGGCGAGACGATCTTCGCCGTGCTCGCGATGTACCAGCCGATATCGGGCGCAAAGCTGGTAATCGCGGGCACCGGCTTTTCGGGGAGCAGGCCATAGGCGTCGTCCTCGATGACCCGCACGCCGGCATTCTCCGCCCAGGTCGCGATCGCTGCCCGGTCGTTGGCGGCGATCGTCTGCGCGGTCGGGTTGTCGTTCGTCGGGACCACATAAAGCGCGCGGAGCGGCGCGGCGTCGTGCGCGGCGGCGAGGGCGGCGGGCGTGATCTCGGCAAGCGGGACGAGCGTGAAGCCGATCCGCCGGGCAAGAGCATGGAAGCCTGGATAGATATAGAGGCCGCACGCAACGCGGTCGCCGGGACGAAGCAGCATCGAAGCGATGGCGTGGAGTGCGTTCTGGCCGCCGGCGGTCACCACCAGCTGTTCGGCGTCCGATGCCAGGCCGACCCGGGCGAGCAGGGCGCTGCCGGTCTCGCGATCCGCCGCCGCGCCGCCCGGGCGCTGATAGTGGAGCCGCGCCGATTCTCCCCGCCGCGCCAAGGCTCCCAAAGCGGCCGCCATCGCTTCGCTCAGCCGTGCTTCGGGCGGGGTTGGCGGGCTGTTCATCATGATATCGGTCTGCGCGGCCGATGCCGCCGCGTGATCGCGCGCCTGCGGGCTGACGAAACTTCCCGCGCGCCCGCGCGCGACGATCAGCCCGCGCTGGCGGGCAAGATCATAGGCTTTGGTAACGGTGGTCAGGTCGATGCCGAGTCGCGCAGCCAGGTCGCGCTGCGGCGGCAGGCGGTCGCCATGGTGGAGGCGGCCGCGCGCGATGTCGGCGGCGATCGCTGCCGCGACGGCGCGATATTTCGGACCCGCCTCTGCCGAAAGGTCGGGCAGCCAGCCGCTATTTGTCACGCCGCTTGTCCGCCTCCTCGCGGGCATGGAGCTTGGCCCACAGATGTTCGGTCCCCGATTCCTGCGCCTTGTTCACATATTGCGAAGCGACGAGCCAACCCTTGATCGGACGGAGCGGCAGTACGCAGCCGATGACCATCAACGGGATCGAAAAAAACAGATGGACCCAGATGGGTGGATCATAGGCGATCTCGAGCCACAGGACGAGGAAGGTCAGCGGAAAGGCGACGAAGCATTGCGAGAAGAAGGCCGGGCCGTCGTCGGGCGCGGCGAAGCGGAAATCGAGTCCGCAAACCTCGCAGCGGTCGGCCAGCTTCAGCCACGACCGGAACATCTTGCCCTCGCCGCATTCGGGACAGCGCCCGTGCCAGCCTGCCCACAGGATCCAGCGCAACTTGTCATTGCCGAGTTCGCTCAACATTCGTCATCTCGCTTGTACATGCAATGTGCCGTACATAGGCATGCAATCGATATTGTCCATATCGATAAAAATACGTTATTAACAAGGATATAATCTCAAACAGGCTATTTTGTATGGATAAAGCAGGCCATGTATCCATGCATATAAAATGCATGATCAGCTATGTCTTGCCGGTAATCTTGCCTGGCCTGGAGGGTCGCAGCGCAGCTTGATCGCGCATCGCGTCGGCGCGAGGCGGCGAAGCCATCGTTTACGCCGCTTTTACCAGTCCTGTTGCATGGTGTTTACCAATGTTTGCGACTGGGGATGAATGATGGACAGCATGCGCGGACTGCTCTCGGGCAGCCACGGCCACGATGACGGGGCGATCGACGCGCCCGTCTCTGTCGGCGTCGACGAACGGCGGATGCAGGTGCGCGCCTATAATTACTGGGCGTCGCTGCTCGCCGATCGCGCCTACCCGTCGGTCGAGGACCTCGACCTCGAGAATGTCGGCGATTTCGGCCCGCATTCGGTCTTGCTCGATTTCACCACCGGGGTCGAGAACCCCGGCATCGCCTTCATCGGCGAGCGGCTGCGCGCCGAGTCGGAAATCGACGAAGAGGTCCATTATATCAACCAGATACCGGGGCGTTCGCTGCTGTCGCGGCTGACCGACCATTATCTGCAGATCATCGCCAACCGCGCGCCGATCGGTTTCGAGGCCGAATTCGTCAACGACCGCGGCGTGACGATCATGTACCGCGGCATCCTGCTGCCCTTCTCGTCGGACGACGACACGATCGATTTCATCCTCGGCGTGATCAACTGGAAGGAAGCGGCGCCCGCCGACGAGGCGGAGGAGCTCCAGCTTTCGGTCGAACAGTCGCTGCGCAGCGCGCCGCCGCTCACCGCGCCGGTACCGGTGTGGGCCGACGGTCCCGACTCGGGGCATATCGACGACGATGCGGCGCCGGGCTTTGCGGCGCTGGGCGAGGGGAGCGAATTGCTCTCGGTCCGCGGTGGCGCGCGGCACGCGGGTCTTTCGGCCGTCGATCCTGGCGATGACGCCGAGCTTGCCGACTGGCTCGCGCTTGCGCGCGAAACCGCCGACCGGGCGAGCGCCGCCGACAGCCGCAGCCGCAGCGCGCTGTATCAGGCGGTCGGCCAGGCATGGGATTTTGCGCTCGTTGCCGAACGCCAGCCCGAAGCCTTTGCCGCGCTGCTCGACGATGCCGGGCTGACGGTGCAGGACCGCGCGCCGATGACGCCGGTCGTGAAACTGGTTTTCGGCGCCGCCTATGACAAGACGCGCCTCGCCGAATATGCCTGCGTCCTTGGCCATGCGAAGGGCGAGGGTGTCGGCCGCGGCGAACTCGCCGCCTATCTCGATCGCTATCCGGGCGGGCTCAAGGGCCTCGTCAAGGACGAGCGCGCCCGGCGGCGGCCGGCGAAGGATGGCGACGAGGGTAGCGGTACGGCGCTCGACACGCTCCGTCAGGCGCATCCTGCCGTGATCCTCGAACATGAGGCCGAGGGCGCCGAATTTGTCGTGCTGATCGCACGGGCGCTGCCGGGCGGGCATATCGGCATCGTCGCCAAGGCGGCCGATGACCCCGCTCTCGTCGCCCGGCTGGCGCGCAAGGCGAGCCCGATTTTGCCCTGACGTTGACGTTCACGTAATAGTCAATCAATTGCGTGATATTTATTTGCGCGACCGCTGCGCGGGGGGTTGAGCCCTGCGCGCGGCAGGCGCATAGGGGCGGCAGCGAACGGACCAGCCGATCGTCGGCAAGGGTTCGCCTCGGTTCAGGATGCCGCACCCCATGCCTAAAAAATTGTCCGAAACCCCCGATACGGACGCCACGCTTTCGATCCCCAAAATCCCCGCCAAAATCGCCGCCGCCTATCTGGCCGCGCTGCGCGGCAGCGCGCTGCCCGGCGAAGGCGACGACCTCGATCAGGCGGCACTTGCCGATGCGGCGCAGTTCGTCGGCCGCGCCTCGATCGCGCGCGCGCCGGGCAAGCCTTCGTTGCTGCTCGAGCCCGTCGTCGCCGACGGCACCGACCGGCGCATGCGGCTGGCGATCGTCAATGACGATATGCCGTTCCTCGTCGATTCGACCTCGCAGGTCGTCGCGGCGCAGGGGCTCGTCGTCCACCGCATCCTCCACCCCGTCGTCGCGGCAAAGCGCGATGCCAAGGGACAGCTTCAGGAAGCCGGCGATGCGCAGCCCGGCAGCGCCGGCCGCGAATCGGTCATCTATATGGAACTCGAACGCGGCGATGCGCGCGCGCGCCGCCGCCTGCTCGACGGCCTCGAACAGGCGCTCGGCGACGTCCGCGCCGCAGTCCAGGACTGGAAGGCGATGCGCGCCGCGATGCTCGCCGATGCCGCGATGCGCGCCGACGGCGAAGCCGCCGAACTGTTGCGCTGGTTCGAAGGCGGCGCGCTGACGCAGCTCGGCCACGAATGGCGTGCGCGTTCGGGCCCGGCGCAGGACCCGCTCGGTATCTCGACGTCGGGTGCCGGCGATCTCCTGTCCGCGGCGGCGCTCGAAGCGGCATTCGCCTGGTTCGACAAGGGCAATCAGGGGCCGCTGCTCATCAAGTCGAACCGGCTGTCGGCGGTGCACCGCCGCGTCCTCCTCGATCTGGTTATCGTCCCCGAATATAAAGGGACGAAGGCCGAGCGCCTGTCGATCCACGCCGGCCTGTGGACTAGCGCCGCGCTGTCGGCGCGTCCCGACAAGGTGCCGATGCTGCGTGCGCAGCTTGGCGCGCTGATGGCGAAATTCGGTTTCGATCCGACGGGCCACGCCGGCAAGGCGCTGACCCACGCGCTGACCGCGCTGCCGCACGACCTGCTCATCGCCTTCGACGCCGCCTCCCTCGAGGAACTGGTGCTGACGTCGATGTCGATCACCGACCGGCCGCGTCCGCGCATCGTCATGGTGCAGAGCGCGCTCGGCCGCCATCTGTTCGCCTTTGTCTGGCTGCCGCGCGACGAAGTGTCGACCGGCCGCCGGCTTGCGGTCGAAACATTGCTGGTGCGCGAGGCGAAGGCCGGGGTGATCGGCTGGACGATGGTCCTCGAAGACGGCGGTGCCGCGCTGCTCCGTTATACGCTCGACCTGCGCAGCGGCGGGGTCGTTCCCGACGCCGATACGCTGAACGCACAGCTCGAACAGATGGTGCGTGGCTGGCAGCCCGAGGTCGAGGCTGAACTGGCGAAGCGCGGCGATCCCGGCCGTGCGGCGGCGCTGGCGTCGCGGTTCGCCGCGCTGTTTCCGCCCAATTACCGCAACCTCTATTCGCCCGAGGAGGCCGCACGCGACATCCTGCGGCTCCGCGACCTCGACGCCGACAGCCCGCGCGGAGTCCGTCTTGCGCGAAAGAGCCTCGACGGCGACGACCGGCTGCGGCTCAAGGTCTACAGTTCGGCGGGCGCGCTCGCATTGTCCGACGTCGTCCCCGCGCTCGAACATTTCGGCTTCGAGGTGCTCGAGGAAATCCCGACCGCGCTCGGGCAGAACCGTGCGCCCGACGCCGACGGCGAAGAGCAGCCGGCGTTCATCCACGACTTCACGCTGCGCGTGCCGGCCAACGTCGACGAGACCGCGCTGCTCCCGCACACCGACGTGATCGAGGGCGCAATTACCGCAGTGCTCGATGGCGGGGCGGAAAACGACGCGTTCAACGAACTGGTCATCGCGACGCAGACCGATCCGCAGGCGATCGTCTGGCTGCGCGCCTGGTTCCGCTATCTGCGGCAGGGCGGGGCGAGTTATGGCATGGACACGGTCGTCGCGGCGCTGCGCCACGCGCCCGAACTGACCGCCAAGATGATCGAGCGTTTCTGCGCGCTCCACGATCCGAAACGCGCCGACGCGGCCCGCGCCAAGGCGCTCGGCGAAGAGATCGTCGCCGGTTTCGCCGACATCAAGTCGATCGACGACGACCGCATCCTGCGGCTCTTCCACGCGGTGATCGGCGCGACCTTGCGCACCAACGCCTTTGCGCCCGCGGCGGCCGAAGCGCTGGCGTTCAAGATCGATTCCAGCCTGATCCCCGGCCTGCCCAAGCCGCTGCCGTGGCGCGAAGTGTGGGTGTACAGCCCGCGCGTCGAGGGCATCCACCTGCGCGCCGGTCCGGTCGCGCGCGGCGGGCTGCGCTGGTCCGACCGCCGCGACGACTTCCGCACCGAAATCCTTGGCCTGATGAAGGCGCAGCGGGTCAAGAACGCGGTGATCGTGCCGACGGGGGCAAAGGGCGGCTTCTATCCCAAGGCGCTCCCCGATGTGGCG
Source organism: Sphingopyxis macrogoltabida (assembly GCF_001314325.1). NCBI lineage: Bacteria > Pseudomonadati > Pseudomonadota > Alphaproteobacteria > Sphingomonadales > Sphingopyxidaceae > Sphingopyxis > Sphingopyxis macrogoltabida. Next base: position 4,063,403 of record NZ_CP009429.1, on the reverse strand, counting down.
CTCGACCGCGATGCGTGGTTTGCCGAGGGCACCGAATGCTATCGCATCTTCATCCGTTCGCTCCTGTCGATCACCGACAATATCGTCGCGGGCAAGGTCGTGCATCCGAAGGGCGTCGCGATCCACGACGGCGAGGACCCCTATTTCGTCGTTGCCGCCGACAAGGGCACCGCGACCTTCTCCGACGTCGCCAACGGCCTTGCGATGGAGCGCAATTTCTGGCTCGGCGATGCTTTCGCGAGCGGCGGGTCGAAGGGCTATGACCACAAGGCGATGGGCATCACCGCCAAGGGCGCATGGGTCTCGGTCCAGCGCCACTTCGCCGAAATGGGCGTCGACGTGCAGACCGACAGTATCCGCGTCGTGGGCTGCGGCGACATGTCGGGCGACGTGTTCGGCAACGGCATGCTGCTCAGCAAGGCGATCAAGCTCGTCGCGGCGTTCGACCATCGCCATATCTTCCTCGACCCCGATCCCGATCCGGCGAAGAGCTGGAAGGAACGCGACCGCATGTTCGCGCTGCCGCGGTCGAGCTGGGAAGATTATGACAAGAAGCTGATCTCGAAGGGCGGCGGCGTCTTTCCGCGGAGCCAGAAGAGCATTCCGCTGACCCCCGAGGTGCAGGCGGCGCTTGGCCTTTCGCAGTCCGAAATCGACCCCGGCTCGTTGATTTCGGCGATCCTCAGGGCACCCGCAGACCTGCTCTGGTTCGGCGGCATCGGCACCTATGTGAAGGCCGCGAGCCAGAACAATGCCGAGGTCGGCGACCCCGCGAACGACGCCTTGCGCGTCGATGCCGAGGATCTGCGCGTCAAGGCGGTCGGCGAGGGCGCCAACCTTGGCGTCACGCAGGCGGCGCGCATCGCCTTTTCGGCGAAGGGCGGCCGGATCAACACCGACTTCATCGACAACAGCGCCGGCGTCGACTGCTCGGATAACGAGGTCAATATCAAGATCGCGCTCAACCGCGAGATGGCCGAAGGCCGTCTGGCGCAGGACGATCGCGATGCCTTGCTCGTCCGGATGACCGACGATGTTGCCGCGCTGGTGCTCGAGGACAACCGGCTGCAGGCACTGGCGCTGTCGATCGCCGAAAAGGGCGGTTCGTCGGCGGTGCCGTCGCTCGTCCGGATCATGGAGACGTTCGAGGCGTCGGGCCGGCTCGACCGCAAGGTCGAGGGGCTCGCGGCGAACGACGAACTGCTCCGCCGCTCGGCCGAGGGCCGCGGGCTCACGCGGCCCGAACTCGCGGTGCTGCTGTCGACCGCGAAACTCGCCTTGCAGGACGCGATCGAGAACAGCGACCTGCCGGGCGACCCGGCGCTCGGCTCCGACCTTGCGGCCGCCTTCCCGGCCGAGATGCAGCGCGACTTTGCGGGGGCGATCGCCGATCACCAGCTACGCCGCGAAATCATCGCGACCAAGCTCGCCAACCGGATGATCAACCGTCTGGGCGTCGTCCATCCCTTCGAACTCGTCGAAGAGGAAGGCTGCGCACTCGGCGACATCGCGGCGGCGTTTGTTGCGGTCGAACGCCTGCTCGACATGCCCGCGATCTGGACCGCGCTCGACGCGGCGAAGATCGACGAGACGATCCGCCTGTCGCTGTTTGCGCAGGCCGCATCGGCGATGACATCGCAAATGGCCGACCTGCTCCGCGTCAACCCGACGCTGACGCTGCCGGGTCCGGTGGTGACGCGGCTGGAACCCGGGGTCGATCGCCTGACCGCCGGGGTCGACGGACTGCTCAGCCCGTCGGTCAAGCGCCAGTGGGATATGCTCAGCCAGCAATTGCTCGATGCCGGGGCGCCCGAGGCGCTGACCGCGTCGGTCGTGCGCCTGTTCAAGACCGACGGCGCGATCGGCATCGTCGATCTTGCCGAACGGCGCGGCGACGACGAGATCGCGGTGACGCACGCCTTCACCCATTTGGGCGAAGCGCTGGGGCTCGACTGGGCGCAGACGCTGGCGGCGCATATGAGCCCCGCCGATCCGTGGGAGCGGCTGCTGGTCAACAGCCTGGCGCGCGATTTCCAGCAGATGCGGCTGGGTTTCCTGGCGGGATTGCCGAAGGGCGATCTCGACGCGGCGGTGACCAAATGGCTCGCCGACAATGCGCAGCGTGTCGCGCAATTCAGGGCGACGGTCGACCGCGCGCGGACGATTCCGAACCCGAACGGCGCGATGCTGTCGCATATCGCCGGGCAGGCGCGCGGGCTGCTGGGGAGGTAATGCCTTTCCAGCCCCGCGTCGCGATCCTCGTCCCGGCGTCCGACTATTATGAAAAATGGCAGCCGGCCTTCGCGCGCAAGGCGGCGGCGCTGACAGCGGCAGGGCTGGTCGTCGAGCAGCGCGTGTGGACCGATCCCGGCGATCTGACGGGATATGAGCTGATCCTGCCGCTCTTTACCTGGGGCTATCAGCGCGACGTCGCGGCCTGGTATGCATTGCTCGACCGGCTGGAAACCGAGGCGCTGCCGGTGGTGAATCCGGTGCCGGTGCTGCGCTGGAACAGCGACAAGGCCTATCTGGCCGAACTGGGCGCGGCAGGGGTTGCCGTGGTGCCGACGGTCGAGATCGCCGCGCTCGACGAAGCGGGGCTTGGCGAGGCGCGCGTCGCGCTCGGTGCCGAAGAGGTGGTGATCAAGCCCGCCATTTCGGGCGGCGCCGACGGCACGCACCGTATCGCTCCGGGGGCGCCGATCCCCGGCGATGCGCTCGGCCGGCGCCGGCTGGTCCAGCCGCTGATGCAAGGCATTCTGACCGACGGCGAATATTCGCTCTTTTTCTTTGCCGGCAAGTTCAGCCACGCGATCGTCAAGCGCCCTGCGGCGGGCGATTTTCGCGTCCAGGAACAGTTCGGCGGGCGCGAGGCCGACTGGGACGCGAGCGAAGCGGCGCGCGACCTTGCTGCCGCCGCGCTCGCTGCGGCACCGGCACCGCCGGTCTATGCGCGCGTCGATATGGTCGGCGATGCGGCGGGCAGGTTGCACATCATCGAACTCGAACTGATCGAGCCTTCGCTCTTTCTGCACCACGCGCCCGACAAGGGGGCGGCGTTCGGCAGGGCGGTGGCGGCGGCACTGTTCGGCTGAGCGCATGCGCACGACGATTGCGCCGACGCGCCTCGCGGCCTAAATCGACGCCATGGCTTTCGACCTCAGAGCGGCCCTGCTTCGCAAGGAAGAGGTGGAATCGGCGCGGCTGATGGATTTCGAGTTCCGGCAGCGCGCGCGGACGTTCCGCCTGCTCGCCGACGCGCTGGGCGCGAGCGGCGACGAGCTGGTCGGCGAGATCGCGCTTTCCGACGATGCGGGAATATTGGACCGGCTTGTCGCCGACCGCAGTCTCGATCGGGCAGAACTCGGCGCGTCATATGCGCGCTGCCGTGCCGAAGCCTATCGGCAGCTCGTCGGCGAACTGGGCGACCCGACGCCGCACCGTTTGGGCTAGCACAGCGGCGAGTTTGCTCGCGGGATCAGCGTTCGCGCCATAGCCATTGCCGGATCGCCGATGTGAGGTTGGGGGGATCGTCGGCGTCCATCCGCTCGACATCGATGCGTGCGACGAGCGCGTTGACCGGGAGCGCGAGCCGGGCCGCCGCTTCTTCCAGCGCGTCCCAGAACAAAGGTTCGAGGCTGATCGACGTCGGGTGGCCGGCGATGGTGACCGAGCGTTTGACGGGGGGACGATAGGGGGCGGCCATCGCCGCAGCATAGCCGCTCGCCTGCCGATTGGAGTACGAATTATTTGGGGGTGACCGCGTTCGGGCGGAGCTTAATGTCGGCGTCGATAGCAGTGGAGTGAGGGACAGGAAACGTGACGACAGCCGGAATCCAGGCGCTCACCGAAAAGGAGAAGGAGACGCTGCGGCTGCTGGTCAGCGGCTATGACGCCAAGTCGATGGCGCGCCACCTCGGCCTGTCGGTGCACACGGTCAACGAGCGGCTGCGCGATGCGCGGCGCAAGCTCGCGGTATCGAGCAGCCGCGAAGCGGCGCGGCAACTGCGCGACCTCGAGCATCGAGACCCCCAAATCCTCGGAGACAAGGCTTTGGGGGAAGCCGCGGCCGTCCCCGGCATGGAACAGACGACGGCATCAGCCGCGACGCGCCGCATGGGGCGGCGGTCCGGCTGGATAGCCGGAGGTTTGTTCATGTCGTTCGCTCTTGCCCTGCTCGCTTTCGCCTCGATGTCCGGAAGCGCCGATACCCCTGCGGCACCGCCCTCGACCGCCCCCGCCCAAAGCGCCGCGGTCGCGGCGGCGCTGGGCTGGCTCGCGCTGGTCGACCGCGGCGACTGGAACGGTAGCTGGGAGGCGACGGGCCAGTCGTTCAAGACGCTCAACACGCCGGAGACCTGGGCGCGCGTGGCGCACCAGGTGCAGGGGCCGCTCGGCGCGGTGAAGGCACGCGTGCTGCTGAGCGAAGAGGCGGTCCCCGCGCCGCCCTATGGCTATCAGATGGTCAAGTTCCGCACCGACTATGCGAACAAGGCGGGGGCGATCGAAACGCTGTCGCTAGTGCGCGAGGGCGGGAGCTGGCGGGTTGTGGGCGTGATGGTGGAGTAATCGAGAGGGGCAGTGCGGGGTCGGAATTCCCCCTCTTCCCGTTTGCGTCGAGCGACGTCGAGACACGCCGCGAGATAGCCAAGCCCGAGGGGCATCTCGACCTCGCTCGATGCGAACGGATTTTTATTTGGCGGAGCGCTAGCGGCGACGGCAAAGCCGCCGCCATGACGTCAGACGGGTTCGCCCGGCTTCGGCCGGTCGCCCCGCTGGCCGAGCCGGTGGCTGCCGCTTTGCGGCACCGGCGCCTAACGTGCCGTTCGCTGCGCGAACGCCTTCGTTACGCGCCTGCCATCGTCAATACATATGCTGGCCGCCGTTGATGCTCATCGTCGATCCGGTGACGAAGCCCGCATCCTCGCTGCACAGAAAGGCAACGCCGCGCGCGATTTCGTCGGCTTGGCCGAGGCGGCCGACCGGGATCTTGGCGACGATCTTTTCGAGCACCGGTGCGGGCACCGCGGCGACCATGTCGGTGTCGATATAGCCGGGCGCGATCGCGTTGACCGTCACGCCCTTCTTGGCGCCTTCCTGCGCCAGCGCCTTGGTAAAGCCGTGGATGCCCGATTTGGCGGCGGCATAATTGACCTGGCCGTACTGGCCGGCCTGTCCGTTGATCGAGCCGATGTTGACGATGCGGCCCCAGCCGCGCTCGACCATGCCGCCAAAGGTCGCCTTCGCCATGTTGAAGCAGCCGCCGAGATTGACGCGCATGACGTCGTCCCAATCGTCATAGCTCATGCGGGCGAGCGTGCCGTCGCGGGTGATCCCGGCGTTGTTGACGACGATGTCGACGGGGCCGAACTCTTCGGCGATGCGCGCGCAACTGTCGAGACACGCCTGATGGTCGCCGACGTCCCACTTCATCGCCGCGATGCCGGTGCGTTCGGTAAATTCCCGGGCTTTTTCGTCGTTGCCGCCATAGTTGGCGACGACGGTGACGCCCTGCTCCTGCAATTTCAGCGAAATGGCTTCGCCGATGCCGCGGCTGCCGCCGGTGACGATTGCTACGCGTGTCATGAATCAGGCTCTCCCACAGAGTTGGAGGGCCAGACTAGGCGGCGCTACGGGGCGCTGCAAGTTGACCGGAACGTCAATCGCAACGCTATTTCAGGGGGTGGGCAGGGCGCTAGTTGCTCACTTGAACGACCGGCCGGTCGAGCCGTCCGGCGACAAGATCGGCCTTGCGCATCGTCAGCACCAGATGGTCGACATCGCCGAACATCCAGCTCATCAGCCCGCTCGACGGCAATTCGAGCATCGTCGCATCGGCGTCCGCATCATAATCATGGACATAGGCGAAGGGGACATGCCCGATGCCGCCCATCTCGCGCGCCGCCAGCTCGCGGCAATAGGGTTCGAGGACCGCGAGCGCCTCGGCCGACAGCGCGTCCGATCCGGCGGCATAGGCATGTTTGGCATGGTCGAACCAGATGCTGTGGTAATCATGCGCCCACAGGGGCGCCTCGGGATGATGCTCGGTGAGCGGCAGCACGAGCGTCTCGATCGCCTCGGCGCCGGGGCGTCCCGCGGGATCGGGCTTGCGGTTGACCTTGGCCCAGCGGATCGTCTGCAGCGCCCCCATTACTGCCGCCGCGGCCGCCGGCGAGAAATCGTCGCGGCCTGCGCTTTCGCGGACGATCGCGATGATCTCCTGCGCATTGGCCAGCGCTTCGCGGTTCATCTCGGCTGCGGCATGTGCGGCTTCGGCAAGCTCGGTCAGCGTCGCAAGCTGATTTTCGAGCAGCGTCCGGTCGACCGGTTCGCCTTCTCCGCCGGCAGCCTCGGCGAGGCGCCGCTCGACATTGGCGCGCTGGACCTCGATCGGCGACGGTGCATCGCCGGGATCGCGCCAGAAGCGCGAAATCCGCATGTCGAGAATCTCGGCCATCGCGGTCATGCTCGCCCAGTCGAACGGGTGCCATGCCGGGTCGGCGATATCATAGCCGGCGCGATAAAGGCGGTGGCCCGGGCCGTCGTCGCTGCCTTCGGCGTCGCGCGGATCGGGGTCGCCCGGGCGTACCGCGACCAGATCGACGGGCCATTGGGGAAAGGCGCGCCGCGCGAAGGGCATCAGGTCGCCGAAGCGCAGCCCGCCGTGCGGGGCGAAGAAAACATCCTCCTCGTCCTGCGGCTGCGGCGGGCCGACCGGATCGCCGGGCTCGGCGACATGGACGACGAGCATGTCGCCGTCGCGCGGATGGATGAAGAAGGCGAGCGCGCCGCTGCGCGGTCCCAAGCCGTCCCAAAGCTCGGCGGGCAGCGCGGTGCAATCGATCTGCGCGAGGAAATCGGCCGGCGTCTCGCGAATCTCGGGCCATGGCGTGCGCGCGTCGAGGCGCGGCGCGCCGCCGAGCCAGCTCGTCGCCCCGTCCGTGTCGCGCGGCGGAATTTGCGGGACAAGGCGGATGGCCACGGCTTCGCTGCCGCGCCGATCGACCAGATCGGCCTCATGCTCGACCTGCGCCACCATCGACGCGAGCATCGCTTCGGCCATCGCGCGCGTTTCGGGATCGGGCGGCGGCGCGCTCGGTTCGGATTTGGGGGCAGGTTCGCTTAGCCCGGCGAGCGGCGCCTTGCCGCTGACCCGCGCGAGCCGCGATGGCGAGATTTCGACCGGTTCCTCGGCGACCGCGCGTTCCTTGCGCGACAGCGTCGGCAGCTTGAATTCGCGCGGCATCGACGGCGACCGGGGCGTTTTCGGGGCGGCCGGCACGGTCTCGCCCTGACGTTTCCGCCACACGAACCAGGCGACCAGCAGGAAGGCGAGCGTAACGCCGATCAGCTTCACTGCTGCCGATTCAAGCTGGCTCATCGATCCTACCTCCGACTGAAGCGGCTTTGCGCCGCGCCGGAGAGCTTAACGCAAGGACCTAAACAGGAAGTAAGCGGCTAAAGCCATCCTGCGAGTTCGCGCCGGACCAGCGTTTCGAGCATCGTCATGCCGGGCGCGCTGTCGTTCAGACACGGCAGGTAAGCGAACTGCCGCCCGCCCGCGCCTGCAAACTGCTCCTTGCCGCGGATCGCCAGCTCCTCGAGCGTCTCGAGGCAATCGGCGGCGAAGCCCGGTGCGAAGATCGCGACGCTGGAGCCTGCCGCGCCCAGCCGGGCGAGCGTCGCGTCGGTGGCGGGTTCGAGCCATTTGGCGCGGCCGAAGCGCGACTGGAAGGCGACCTCGACGGGGTGCCCCAAGGCCTCGGACAGCCGCCGCGCGGTGTCGCGGCACTGGTCGTGATAGGGGTCGCCGAGCGCACGGGTGCGTTCGGGCATGCCGTGAAAGCTTGCGAGCAGCACATCAGGAGTGAAATCGAGCGCCGCCAATCCCGCCTCGACCGATATTTTCAGCGCGCCGATATAGGCGCCGTCGTCCGGATAAGGGGGCAGGAAGCGGAGCGCCGGCTGCCAGCGCAGCGTCGCAAGATGCGCATTGGCGGCGTCGGCGACCGTCGCCGTCGTCGCGGCGCAATATTGCGGGTAGAGCGGCGCGATCAGGATGCGGCGGCACCCGGCGGCGAACAGCGCGTCGATGCTGGCGCCGATGGCGGGCTGGCCGTAGCGCATCGCGTGCGAGACGAGCGCGGCGTCGCCCAGCGCCGCTTGCAGCTTTTCGGCCTGGGCGCGGGTGATGGCGGCGAGCGGCGATCCCGCTTCGGTCCATACCTGCGCATAAGCCTCGGCCGACTTGCGCGGCCGGGTGGTCAGGATTGCGCCGCGCAGGATCGGCTGCCACAGGATTTGCGGGATTTCGACGACGCGGCGGTCGGACAGGAATTGGGCAAGATAGCGGCGCACCGACGCTGGGTCGGGCGCGTCGGGGGTGCCGAGGTTGACCAGCAGCACCCCGATCCTGTCGTCGGCACTCATAGTGGATGCGCCGAGAGGGGCAGGCGGCGGATACGGCGCCCGGTCGCCGCGAACAGCGCGTTGGCGATCGCGGGGGCGACCACCGGTACGCCGATCTCGCCGAGCCCGCCCGGATCGCGGTCGCTGTCAACGAACTCGATCAATATCTGCGGCGTTTGCGACAGTCGCGGCAGGCCGAGCTGGCCGAACTTGCGCGCGGTCGCCAGCCCGCCCTCATAGTCGGTCGTCGCGCCGACTGCGGCGGCGAGGCCGAAGATCAGCCCGCCCTCGACCTGTTGCCGTGCGATCGCCGGATTGACGAGACGGCCGGCGTCGACGACCGCAACGAGCTGTTCGACCTGCAGCCCCTTGTCGCTTTGGCGCGCGGTCGCCATCAGCGCGATATGGCTGCGGCGCATGCTGTGACAGGCGAGGCCTTGCGCGGTTCCAGACAGGCCACCCTCCCAGCCGCCGAGGCTGGTCGCGGTGAGCAGGCAGCGTGCCAGCAACGGCGCATTGCCGAGCATCGCCATCCGGTACGACAGCGCGTCGGTCCCGGCGCGCGCCGCCATCTCGTCAACGAAGGATTCGGTGAAGAAGGCGGTGTAGCTGTCGGCGTTGCCGCGCCAGCGCGCGGTCGGCAGGCCGATATCGGCGGGACAATGATCGACCGCGAGATGCGGGATCGCATAGCCGTTCGCGGCGCCTTCGACCGATGCAGCGTCGGGTTTGCCCGCTGAAGCGCGCTGCGCGACGTCGGGCGGGCTATTGTCGAACAGCCGGTCGCGGACTTCGTGGTTGGTGGACGGCACCGCGATGCGCGTGACGAGCGCGTCGATCCCGCCGGCGGCGTTCAGCGTCGCGGTCAGCTTCGCGCGCGCTGGCGCGCGCGGCGGCACGCGCATGATTTCCTCGGCGCGCGACCAGGCGAGCTGGACGGGGCGCTTGATCTGCAAGGCGATGATCGCCGCCTGCACCGCGACATTGTGATCGAGGCAGGCGTCGAACGAACCCCCGGCCATCATCGGGAACAGCGTGACGGCCGCCGGCGCCAGCCCGGTCGCGCGCGCAATCGCATCGCGGCACTGCGCGGGCGCCTGCGTCGCGACCCAGACGCGCAGCTTGGCGCCGTCGGGGGCGGCGGTCGCGGTGCGCGTTTCGATCGGGGCGTGAAGCGCCGGGGCGACGGCATATTCGGCCGCGACCTTGGTGCGCCCCGCCATCGCCTCGCCAACGTCGCCTTCGCTCCTGATCCGGAAGGCATCCGCCTTGAGCGCGCTTTTCAGCGCCTTGTCGATCCGGTCGCTCGAAACCGGCGCCCCCTCGGTTTCGAAAACCGGGGCGAAGCGGTCGAGCGCGCGGTTTGCAGCCCACCAGTTGCGCGCCACGGTGGCGAGCCAGCGCTCATGCTCGACGATATGGAGCAGGCCGGGCGATTTCATCCCCGCCTTGCGGTCGATGCTCTTCAATCGGGTCGCGCCGACCGGGCCTTGCCGGATCGCGGCGAAGACCATGTCGGGCAGGCGGATATCGCCCGCGTAATTGGCCGATCCGTCGACCTTCGCCGGCAGGTCGAGCCGCGTCAGTTCCTTGCCGTACAGCGGATCGGCGCTCGACGCGCGATAGACGGGCTCGGCGGGCGGCTCGAGCAATGCGGCCGCCGCCGCGACTTCGGCGAAGCGCAGCTTCTTCGCGCCCAATATGACGAACCCGTCCTGCGTGTCGCACGCTTCCCAGTCGGCGTCCCAGCGCCGCGCCGCCGCCATCATCAGCAGCGCGCGCGCCTGCGCCGCCGCGTCGCGGCACGGCGCCTCGAACATCCGCACCGACGAGCTGTTCGCGGTGAGCATCACGGCGTGGCGGACCGCCCATTCGCAGCGCACCCAGCCGCGCACGTCCTGGACGAAATCGGGGACACCGCTGCGCGGGGTGAAGATGGCGCTATCCTCGTCGACCACCAGCGTGTTGGTATAGAGCGGGCTGATCGGCGCGGTTTCGACCGCGATCGTGCGCCAGTCGGCGCCGAGTTCGTCGGCCATGATCTGCGGCAGCAGCGTGGTGACGCCTTGTCCCATCTCGCACTGCGGGACGATGGCGCTGATATGCCCGTCGTCGCCGATCTTCAGAAAGGCGTTGAAGACATGTTCGTCGGGCGCGGCAGTCAGATTGGGGCTATAATCGCGCGGCCACAGGCTCCACGCGATCGCGAGGCCACCTGCGGCGGTCGCGCCGACGAGCAGCGAACGGCGGCTGACATGCGGCAGGCGCCTTTTGTCTTTCCCCACAGTGTCGCGAATGCCCGCCATCCCCGCCGCTGATAGTCGGCGCGAGTCGGCGACGCAAAGGCTTTCGGACGAGCGGGAGCCCGGCGCTATTTCTTCGTCAGCGCGAAATCGACCTGCACCGATACCTGCGATTCACTGACGCCGGGGTTGAAAGGCGGCGCGGCGGCGACGGCCTGCGGCGCGACGCGGTTGGCGGCGTCCATTTCATAATAGGGCATTGGCGGCGGCGCGCCGCCGCCGTCGCGGATCGCAAGGACGCGGTCGATCTTGAGCCCCGCCGCGCCGGCATAGGCGTCGGCGCGCGCCCGCGCGGCACGGTAAGCGGCAGCATAGGCCGACTTGGTCGCGGCCTCCTGATCGGAGACGCGCAGCGTCGGACCCGACAGGACATTGGCACCGGCGCGGGTGGTTGCCGCCACCGCTTCGCCCGCCTTGTCGACGGCGCGCATCCGCACCTCGACCTGATTCACAGCTTCATATTTGCCCTTGTTGGCGCCCCAGTCGATCCGGTTGACGGTCAACTGGCGCGTCTGCAGGTCCTTTTCGGCAACGCCAAAGGCTTTCAGCGCTTCGGTCACCTTGGCCATGGTTTCGTTGTTGCGCCGCGTCGCCTCTTCGGACGCGGCGGCGATCGTGCTCACCCCGGCGGTGAAGCGCGCCTCGTCGGGGCGTGTCTCTGACCGGCCGGTCGCCGACACCGACAGCAGGGTTTCGTCATGCTCGACCCCGCGTGGGTCGGGCGCCTTGTCGCCGCAGGCGGCGAGGGCGAGCAGAGGGATCAGCATTAGGGGCTGGGTGCGCATGAATTTTCTCCCGTTCGATGCCGGGCTAGCGCATGACGGGCGGAAGGGTTCCCCCTACCAGCCCCAGGGTGCGGGCGGCGGCGCTACCGGACTGGCATAATCGAACGCGACGCGAAAATGCCTTCCTTCGCGGTTCAGCCCATAGGTAAAGCCCGCAGCGGTCGTTTCGACCGACCAGATGTTGGTGTTCGAAACGCTGCGGCCGGTCGCCGTGAACATCGCGATCGATTCGGCATCGACGGGGAAGGTCTGGCGCGTCGCCGTCCCGCCATCGGCGGTGTCGCCGCCGTAGAGGGTGACGGTATCAGGCTTGCCATCGGCATGGCGATGGTCGTGCTTGAGGCGGAGGCCGCTGGCCGTGCGGCTGATGATCCACGTCCGCGAGCGGTCCCAGCCGCCGTCGGGACCGAGGCCGTCGATGTGGAAGGGGATTTCGATGCGGTCGGGCGTGCAATGGCGGATATGCATCACCATCGCCTTGCCGCGCATGTCGGTGTCGGCGTCCTGATCGCTCGCGAGCTTGCCAACATAGGCCTTGCCGCAGCGCGCGGCGAGAGCCTCGAAGAAAGCGTCCTGCGGGTTCGCGCGCGTCGCCGCGGTCGCGCATCCCGCAAGCGTGGTAGCAATGAGCAGCGGCAGAAGGGCCTTCACCTGAGCAGGCCGAGGCGCGGGATTTCGACCTTGGGGCAACGGTCCATGACCACGGCCAGCCCCGCCGCTTCGGCGCGCGCGGCGGCGGCTTCGTCGATCACCCCCATCTGCATCCACACGGCCTTGGCGCCATGGACGATCGCTTCGTCGACCGCGGCGCCGGCTTCGGCGCTATTGCGGAAAATATCGACGAGATGCGCGGGCGGCTCGACATCGGCGAGCGTCGCAACGACGGGAGCGTCATGGATCGTCTTGCCGGCGTGGCCGGGGTTGACGGCGATCACGTCATGGCCCTGCCGGACGAGAAAGGCGAGGACCTCGTTCGAGGCGCGGGCCGGGTTCGGCGAGGCGCCGACGACGGCGATACGGCGCGGCTGGCCCAACAGCTCGCGAATCTCATTTTCGTCATTGATCGCCATCATCGCCCCTTTCTTGCGGCCAGCCATGCGGCGACCTTCGCCGCTATCGCGTGGAACGGCTCGCCCACCGGATCGGTTCCGGCGGCCGGAGGCACGCCGCCGTCGCTGGCGAGGCGGATGCCCATCGACAGCGGCACGCGGCCGAGAAAGTCGAGCCCCATCGTCTGCGCCGCCGCCTCGGCGCCGCCGCAACCGAACGGGTCGCTGACCTCGCCGCAATGCGGACAGGCATAGCCCGCCATATTCTCGACGAGGCCGATGATCGGCACCTCGGCCTGTTCGAACAGGCTGATCGCGCGCGTCGCGTCCATCAGCGCGAGGTCCTGCGGGGTCGATACGATCACCGCGCCGGCGGGCTTGTGGCGCTGGATCATCGTCAACTGGACGTCGCCGGTGCCGGGCGGCAGGTCGACGACGAGCGTATCGATATCGCCCCAGCTTGCGTCGACGAGCTGTTCGAGCGCCTTGCCCGCCATCGGGCCGCGCCAGGCGATCGCCTGTCCGGGCGCCGCGATCTGGCCGGTCGACAGCATCGGCACGCCATAGGCGTTGGGGACGGGCGCAAGCTTCGACCCGCGCGCCTCGGGCTTGACGCCCTCGCTGTCCATCAGTCTTGGCTGCGAAGGCCCGTAGATGTCGGCATCGACCAGCCCGACCTTCACCCCCTGCCGGCGCAGCGCGACGGCAAGGTTGGCGGCGAGCGTCGACTTCCCGACGCCGCCCTTGCCGCTGCCGACCGCGATGATCGTCAGCGCCTTTTTCTCGGCGGTCATCGCGACGCGCACCTCGGCAACGCCGGGCCGGGCGAGCAGTCCGGCGCGCAGCTTGTCTTCAAGCGGTTTGCGCTCGGCTTCCGCCAGCCCGGTGACGTCGAGGACGATCGCGAGCGTGCCTTGCTCGTCGAGAAAACGGAGGCCGGAGGTGCGGCCGCCGCTGAGGTCGGTGGCGATGCTGGCGAGGGGAGCGATATCGGTCATGCGAGCGGGAAATAGGGATGGCAGGGGGGATTGCCAGCCATTTTCGCGCGCACCCCCTGTTAATCGCGCCCGTCGCCCCTATAAAAGCAATATGAACGACAAGATTGACGGCAGCATGGGACGCCGCACTCCCCGGGGATTGCGGCAATTTTTCGATTCGATCAGCCTGATGGCGAACAGCCCGTGGGGCAGCGGCCCCAAGGGCGGCGGCGATGGCGGACCCGACGATGGCAAGAAACCCGGCCCGCGCAATCCCTGGGTCACCCCCGATCCCGCCGACCAGCAGCGCCCGCGCAAACCGCGCGGCCCCTCGGCGCTCGACGAACTGCTGCGCAAGGGGCGCGGCGGCTTCGGCAGCGGCGGCTCGGGCGGCGGCGGTGGCGGTGGGCTGAACCTCCCCGATTCGGCGCGGCTGTGGAAATGGGGCATCCTTGCGGTTGCCGTGCTGTGGGTGCTGTTTTCCTCCTTCCACATCGTCCCGCCCGAAAAGGAAGGCGTCGTCACCCGGCTCGGCAGCTATTCGCGCACCGTCGGCCCGGGCGTGAAATTCACCTGGCCGGCGCCGATCGAACGCATCCGGCTGGAGGACGTGCGCGCCATCCGCACGATGGCGATCGGCTCGCCCAATGCGACCGACGAGAATTTCGTCCTGACGCGCGACCAGAGCATCGTCGACCTCGCCTATGAGGTCCGCTGGTCGGTGCGCGATCCCGAACTTTTCTTCTTCCAGCTCGCCGACCCCGAAGGCACGATCCGCGAAGTCGCCGAAAGCGCGATGCGCGCGACCGTCGCCAATTTCGACCTTGTGCAGGCGATCGGTCCCGGCCGCGTCGAGATCGAAACGCAGGTTCAGGCGCGCATGCAGGAATTGCTCAACCAGTATCGCGCCGGGGTGACGATCCAGGGCATCGCGATCCGTCAGGCCGACCCGCCGAGCCAGGTCGACGAGGCGTTCAAGGAAGTGACCGCGGCGCGACAGGAGCGCGAATCGGCGATCAACCTTGCGCGCGCCTACCAGCAGCAGGTGCTCGAACGCGCGCGCGGCGATACCGCGGCGTTCGACAAGATCTATGAACAGTACAAGCTTGCGCCCGCGGTGACGCGCCAGCGGCTTTATTATGAAACGATGGAGAATGTGTTGTCGAACGTCGACAAGACGATCGTCGAACCCCGCGGGGTGACGCCTTATCTGCCGCTCAATCAGGTCCAGCGCCGCGTGGCGGCCGAGCCCGAAGCGGCGACGAAGGGAGGCCAGTGATGTTCGAGGCCCTCTTCCGCAACCCGATGCGCTTGCTCGTCGGCCTTGTCGTCCTGCTCGTCATCCTGTCGCAGTCGCTGGCGATCGTGCCCGAGGACAAGCAGGCGCTGATCCTGCGCTTCGGCGAGATTGAGCGCACGGTGAACCGCTACAAGCCGAACGAGGATTTCGGACGCTCGGGCGCCGGCCTTGTCCTGCGTGTGCCGTTCACCGACGGCATCCAGTATATCGACAAGCGCATTCTCGGCGTGAACATGGAACGCCAGCAGGTGCTGTCGACCGACCAGCAGCGGCTGCAGGTCGACGCCTTTGCGCGTTTCCGCATCACCAATCCGGTGCGCATGTACACCGCGATCCGCACCGAGGATAAATTGCAGGCGCAGCTTGCGACCATCCTCGGCTCGTCGCTGCGCAACGAGCTCGGCAAGCGCACCTTCGCGACGCTGCTGTCGGCCGAACGCGGCGCGGTGATGGACAATATCCAGGTCGCGCTCAATCGCGAGGCAAACAAATATGGCGCCGAAATTATCGACGTCCGGATCAAGCGCGCCGACCTGCCCGAAGGCGCGACGCTCGAGGCGGCGTACAACCGCATGCGCACCGCGCGTCAGCAGGAAGCGATCTCGATCCGCGCCGAAGGGCAGAAGGAAGCGCAGATCATTCGCGGCGGCGCCGACGGCGAAGCGGCGCGCATCTATGCCGAAAGCTTCGGCAAGGACCCCGAATTCTATGATTTCTATCGCGCGATGCAAAGCTATCGGCAGACCTTCCTTGGTGAGAACAACCAGGGCGGGACGTCGATCATCCTGTCGCCCGACAATGAATATCTGAAGCGCTTTCAGGGAGGTTGACCGCGGCAAGACGCCCGATGAACGGATGATGCAAGGATCGTTCATGTTCAAATAGCGTTCAGCCAACGGCGAGCAGATACCGCAGCGCCGGGATTCAGGACCTTCAACGGTTTTCGTAAGAGAAAAGGATTTGCGATCGTGCGTTATGTTTATGGCATCACTTCGGCCTTGCTGGTGGGTGGCACGGCGCTGGCGCTGGTAACCCAATCCCCCGTCGGCGCGCAGGTCGCGCAGAACGAAAAGAGCGAGATCGCCAAGGTCGTTCCGCGTTCGGGCGCGCCCGAAAGCTTCGCCGACCTCGTCGAACAGCTCCAGCCCGCGGTGGTCAACATCTCGACCAAGCAGGAGGTAACGCTCGGCGTCCGGCTCAATCCCTTCGCCGGGACACGCGAACCGATCACGCAGGAGCAGCAGGGCGGCGGCTCGGGCTTCCTGATCTCGGCCGACGGCTATATCGTCACCAACAACCACGTCATCTCGGGCGGCCCGCGCGGCGAGGCGGTCAATCAGGTGACGGTGACGCTGACCAACCAGAAAGAATATAAGGCGACGATCGTCGGCCGCGACGTCGCGTCCGACCTTGCGCTGCTCAAGATCGATGCGACCGGGCTGCCCTTCGTCAAATTCGCCGACAGCAGCACGGCGCGCGTCGGCGACTGGGTGGTCGCGATCGGCAACCCGCTCGGGCTCGGTTCGACGGTGACTGCGGGCATCATCTCGGCGGTGCAGCGCAACCTCGGGCAGGGCGGCGCCTATGACCGCTACATCCAGACCGACACGGCGATCAACCGCGGCAATTCGGGCGGTCCGCTGTTCGACCTGCAGGGCAATGTCGTCGGCATCAATAACATGCTGATCTCGCCCGTCGGCGCGAACATCGGCGTCAACTTCGCGATCCCCGCCGATGCGGCGATCCCGGTGATCAACGCGCTGCGCGCCGGCGAAAAGGTCGAGCGCGGTTACCTCGGCATCGGTATCGCACCGGTCGACGAGGATCTGGCGGCCGCCCTCGGCCTGCCGAAGGACCGCGGCGAGTTCGTCCAGCGCGTCGAGGATGGCGGCGCTGCCGCCAAGGCCGGCCTGAAGCGCGGCGACGTCGTGACCAAGGTCAACGGCAAGGATGTGACGCCGCAACAAACCTTGTCGTACATCGTCGCCAATACCAAGCCGGGGACGCGCATCCCCCTCGAAATCGTCCGCGACGGCAAGCCGATGACGCTCAACGCCGTCGTCGGCACCCGGCCGCCCGAGGAACAGCTCGCGGGGACGAACTTCGACCCCGAGGAAGAACAGACGCTGCCCGACGATCCTTCGGGCGCCGCCGATACGACGATCCAGGAAGCGCTCGGGCTTGCGGTGCAGCCGCTGACCAGCGACATCGCGCGCTCGATCGGCGTCGATGCGACGACCAAGGGTCTCGTGATCGGCGCGGCGTCGGCGAACAGCGATGCCGGCCGCAAGGGCCTGCGCCGCGGCGACGTGATCCTCAGCGCCAATCGCACGCCGGTGACGACGAGCGACGCGCTGGCGAAGATCGTCAGCGATGCGAAGAAGGCGGGCCGCGATGCGGTGCTGCTCGAAATCCTCCGCCGCGGCGGCCCCTCGGCCTTTATCGCAGTGCGGGTGAAGCCTTAATCGGCTGCGGTCCCGGCTCGCGGGACAAGCTATCGAACAGGGCGCCGTGACCTTCGGGTCCGGCGCCCTTTTTGTTTGCGTCCCGGATTTTTGTTCCTAAAATGTTCTCATTGATCGAGTCGGGAGAGAAAAGATGATCGGTTATGTGACTTTGGGGACGCGCGATCTGGCCAAGGCGGCGGTCTTTTACGACGCCATCGCCGCCGAACTGGATACGCCGCGGATGATGGAATTCGACGGCTTCATCGCTTGGGGCAAGGATGGCGGCGGCGCGGGCATCGGCCTGACGCGGCCGTTCGACGGCAATCCGGCGAGTGTCGGCAATGGCGTGATGGTCGCGCTGCAGGCGCGCGACAAGGAACAGGTGCATCGGCTCTACGACATCGCACTCGCGAACGGCGGCACCTGCGAAGGCCCGCCGGGACCGCGTGGCGAAGGCTTTTACGCCGGCTATTTCCGCGACCCCGACGGCAACAAGCTCAACGCCTTCATCATGGGGTGAGGGGACGCCGACGGCGGCTTCGGGGTGGGAAGCGGACGTTCTGCTTAGAGTGTACCCCGGCGAAAGCCGGGGCCCAGGGCGTTGGAAAGCCAAGGTTGCGCTATGGCGCTCTGGGCCCCGGCTTTCGCCGGGGTACAGCTTGGCAATGGCAGAAACCGGCCGTGACCCGCCAGTCGCGCACACCGCAGCTATCCATGATGCACAGACGCGCCCACCCCCAAAAGGGGGGAAGCCACCCGGAGCGGCGAACCGTCCCGGATGGCTTCAGTGCTCGCCAATGGCCTTAGAGGGTTGGGGGGTAAGGCTCAGTTGGCGAGCGAGGCGACGACCATTGCGAGGCCGTTGCCGGGTTTCCAGTCGTTCTTCGTCCAGACGGGCTCTTCGTCGACGACATTGCGGTCGGGGGCGCTGGCGCCGCCCGCGTAGATAAAGCCCTGCACGGGATTGGCGCGCAGGCCGAGGTCGCCGATCGGCGCGTACCAGACGCGGACCATGCTCCAGTCGCCGCGGTCGCTGACATCGATGACGCGGACGTTGCGTTCGATCTGGCCGCGGCGGCCGTTGATCGGCGACCAATTGGCATGGTCGATCAGGATTTCGCGGTCGCTGACGATCTTCTTGACCACTGCGACATGGCCGAGCGGCATGCCGCGGGTGCCGGCAAACGCCATCACCGCGCCCTTGCGGGGTTCTTCGCCGCGTTCATAGGTGCCTGCCGCCTGCGACCACCAGGTCTTGGCATTGCCGCGGATTTCGACGCCCGATTCGGCGCGGGCGAAGGGGACGCACTGCAGATAACCGCGCGCCGCCGCAGGGGTGGCGGCAAGGATACCGGTCAGCATCATCAAGGACGCGGCGACGGCACCCAGAAAGCGGCTGTAAAGCATGGATTGCGACCCCCATTTGGCTTGTCTTCAAGCGTTGGAGGCTGTTTGCCACGTTTGACGAACGCGACCACAATCTAGCGGTGAGTTGCGCCCGAAGTGCGATGGGCGGCGGAACCTTTTGGTAAAGCTTTCAACTCGTCGCGGCAGGCCTTCGGCCCGTCGCCGGAACGGAATTTCATGCCGCTTCGGTATCGAGCGAATCCGGGCGGCGGAAAAGCGTCAGCACGTCGCTCGCCGGCATCGGGCGGCCATAATAATAGCCCTGGATGTTGCTGCAGCCGAGCGCGCGCAGCGTATCGACCTCGACTTCGGTCTCGGCGCCCTCGGCGGTCGTCGACATGCCGAGGCTGTCGGCGAGCGCGACGACGGCGCGAATGATCGCGATCGATTCGATGCTGCCCTTGGCGGCGCCGACGACGAAGCTGCGGTCGACCTTGATCGTCGAGAATTGCGTCTTGCGCAGATAACCGAGCGACGAATAGCCGGTGCCGAAATCGTCGAGCGACAGGCGGATGCCAAGGCTGATGAGCTGGTCGAGCAATTGCGCCGCGCCGCCGCCGTCGCGCAGGAAGACGCTTTCGGTGACTTCGATCTCGAGCCGCTCGGGCGGCAACCCGCTCTGCGCGAGTGCCGAGACGACGACCGACGCGAAGGCGGGGTCGGTGAGCTGTTCGGCCGAGACGTTGACCGCGACCTTGAGATTCGACGGCCAGCGCATCGCTTCGTGGCAGGCGGTGCGCAGCACCCATTCGCCGATCGGCGAGATCAGGCGGCTGTCCTCGGCCAGCGGAATGAAGCGGCCGGGCGAAACATTGCCGAGCTTCTGGTTGTTCCAGCGGATCAGGCCTTCGAACCCGTTGAGCGTGCCGTCGGCGGCGGTGACCACCGGCTGATAATACATCTCGAACTCGCCGCGATCGAGCGCACCGCGCAGTTCCTGTTCCATGACCCGCCGCTCCTCGGCCTGGGCATGGAGCGAGGCGACATAGGCCGCGACGAGGTTGCCGCCCTTGTCCTTCGACTTGTAGAGCGCAAGGTCGGCGTTGCGGGTCAGCGTCTCGACCGTCGCGCCGTCCTGCGGCCCGATCGCGAAGCCGATGCTGGCGCCGACGAACAACTGGTGATTGTCGACCACATAGGGCCGGCTGACCGCCGCGATGATGCGCTGCGCCAGATCCTCGGCATCGAGCGCCGAGGGCACATCCTGCAGCACCACGGCAAATTCGTCGCCGCCGAGCCGTCCGCAGGTCATGCCGCGATCCATCATGCTCTTCAGCCGCGCGGCGACCTGCGCGAGCAGCTTGTCGCCGACGGGATGGCCCAATGTGTCGTTGACCGCCTTGAACCGGTCGAGGTCGATCATCAGCAGCGCGCAGCGCGATTTCGCATCATTCGCGTGCTTCAGCGCCCGCGCCAACTCCTCGTTGAGGTGCAGGCGGTTGGGCAGGCCGGTCAGATTGTCGAAGCGCGCCATCTTGGCGATCTGTTCGGCCGACGCGCGCTGTTCGGTGACGTCGGAGCCGACGCCGCGGAAGCCGAGGAACTTGCCCGTTTCGTCGAGGCGCGGCGATGCCGACAATTCCCACCAGCGCGGCTTGCCGCCGATGGTCACGGGCACGATCAGGTTCGAAAAGCTCTCGCGCCGCTTCATCCGCTCGGCGATGTCGTGCAGGCTGCGGGGGAATTGTCCCGTCTCCCACGCGTCACCCGACAGCGCCTGGAGCAGCGGCACGCCCTCCAGCCCTTCGGCCGAGGCGCCGAGCGCATAGGCAAGGCGCGGCGAGACGTGAACGAGGCGGCGGGCGTTGTCGGTCTGCCACAGCCAGTCGGCCGAGGTTTCCTCGAACTCGCGGAGCAGCAGGCTGACCGTCTCGTTCTTTTCGTGCAGCGTTTCTTCGGCGCGGCGGAAGCGGACGTGCGTCTTGGCGAAGCGGATGCACGATGTGCAGAGCAGCAGCGCGGCGACCAGCGCCACGGCCGCGAGTTGCGGCGCCCCGGCGCGGACGAGTGCCACGGCCGCCGACAGGCTGACCGGCGCGATGTACAGGATGCAGATCATCGGCATGCTGTGCGCGATCATCGCGAGCGTCAGCATCATCAGCAGCGCGATCGTCCAGATCGACAGCACATGGTCGAGCGTCGGCACACCCTGCAGCCAAAAGGTCGAGGACCAGAGCATCGCCGAATAAAAGGCGTGGCGATGGCAAAGCCGGTATTCGGGCAGGCCCGACAATTTGAGTTCGCCGATCGCAAGGCTGGCGAACGCCCGATAGGACCAGAGGCTGAACAGCAGCGCTACGGCGAACCACGCGCCGGCAATCGCGACGGGGACGCGCAGGACCATGGTCAGCGCGGCGACGAGCGCCATCCCGAGCCCCATCCACAGGCGCAGGCTGCCCTTGCCGCGCAGCGGGGCGAGCTGGAGCTGGCGGAGGTCGCCGACATCCTCGTCGCGCGGACCCAGCCCCAACAGGGTGCGCGCGGGAATGTCGTCGGCAAAGATCTGGTCGGTCAACAGGCTTTTCACGAGTGCCTGTTTAATGCGGTGGGGTTACCCGAAGGTAACCGTACCGGCCTGCGCGTCGATCATTTTTGTCCCGCAGCAGGACAAATTTCCGATATCGTCAGGCGGCGATCGCGAATGGCTGGATTTCGCCCGCCAGATATTGCGCGCGCGCCTTCGACCGGCTTAATTTGCCCGAGCTGGTCCGCGGCAGGGTGCGCGGCGGAATCAGCTCGATCACACAGTTCATGCCGGTGATCGCGCGGACGCGTTCGCGGATCGTCTCGCGCAGCAAGGCGCGTTCGGCATCGTCGCTGGTGCGGCACTGGACGAGCACCGCAGGCGTTTCCTCGCCGCCCGGCGCGGTGATCGCGAAGGCCGCGATATCGCCCGACTTGAAGCCCGGCAATTGTTCGACCGCCCATTCGATATCCTGCGGCCAGTGATTCTTGCCGTTGATGATGATCATGTCCTTGGCACGGCCGACGATGTAGATGTAACCATCTGACAAATAGCCCATATCCCCGGTATCGAGCCAGCCGTCGACCAGACAGGCGGCGGTCGATTCGGGGTCGCGGTAATAGCCGGTCATCAGCGACGGACCGCTGCACCAGACCTTGCCCACCGTCTGGTCGGGCAGGATGTTGCCGGCTTCGTCGCGGACCTCGATCGTCATGTCCTTGACCGCGCGGCCGCAGTTGACGATCGCGCGATAACGCGTCGGGCGGCCGGCGTCATTCGCCGCGCCCGACAATTCGGTTTCCTCGACCAGTTCGACGACAATGCCCTGCCCAGGCGGCATGATGCTGACCGCGAGCGTCGCCTCAGCGAGGCCGTAGCTCGGCAGGAAGGCGGTCGCCTTGAAACCCGCATCGGCAAAGGCGTCGACGAAGCTTTGCATGACGTCGGGACGGATCATGTCGGCGCCATTGCCAGCGACGCGCCAGCGCGACAGGTCGAAGCGGTCGGCGACGTGGGTCTGGCTCGAGATGCGGCGCGCGCAGATGTCGTAACCGAAGGTCGGCGAATAGCTGAGCGTCGTGCCCTCGTTGCGGCTGATCAGGTCGAGCCAGGCGAGCGGACGGCGGGCGAAATCCTCGGTCTTCAGATAATCGACCGACACTTGGTTGGCGACGGGCGACAGCAGGCAGCCGACCAGACCCATGTCGTGATACCAGGGCAGCCACGAAATGCAGCGGTCGCTGTCCTGGAGCTGCATCCCGTGCGAATGCGCCGACAGATTGTTGAGCAGCGCGCCGTGGGTGACCGCGACGCCATGCGGGAAGCGCGTCGAGCCGCTGCTGTACTGAAGATAACAGGTCGCGTCGCTATCTTGCACCGGCAGGTCGGTCACGGGCGCCGGGCGCTGTTCGAAGGCGCTCCAGTCGATCGGGGTCACACCCTTCGCTTCGGCGGCTTCGATCGCCATCGCCGCGATTTCGGGCGGGAAAAACAACATCACCGGGTCGCAGCTCGTCAGCTGGACATTGAGCTGGCCGACATAGGAGTCGCGGCCACCGAAGCTGGTCGGCAGCGGCAGCGGTACCGGCCAAGCGCCGGCATAGATGGTGCCGAAGAACAGCGCCGCAAATTCGGGGCCGGTTTCGGCGATCAGCGCGATGCGGTCTTCGGGCTTCACCCCCGCCGCGATCAGGCGATAGGCGGTGGCGATGGCGTCGGCCTGCAGCTCGCGGTACGGATAAGGCCGCGTCAGACGCCCACGCGGATCGTGGAAATTGAGCCCGCGCGAGCCGCTGGCGGCATAATCGAGTGCTTCGCCGACCGTGGCGAAATCCGAAAAGCGGCGCGGCTGGGCGCAATGGGTCGGCGTCGGCGCGAGGCCGTCCGCGGCATCTGCGGTGAGGGCAGGATTTTCGGTCATAATGGGTGCTGAGTCCCGTGAACCGGGCTGCGCGGCAACAAGCATGTCATCTTTCTGAGCCATGTTATCGTGCGCGAACCCTATATTGTTGGAACAAAATGGCCCGTTTCCGGGCTTTGTTGCCCGATATGGCGGTGCTGATCGTTCTCAATCGGGCCCGACTGTGGCATAAACATGGCATATGGCCAACCGCTACGCTCGTTCCGACCGGTCTCCGAAGCCTTTGGGCGCAGCAAAGCTCGACGAACTGGCGCTCGCCTATGTGGCGCGATTCGCGACCAGCCGCGCCAAGCTGACGCGCTATCTTTCCCGAAAAATTCGCGAATCCGAATGGGTTGACGAAATTGACGCCATGGCCGCGTGCGAGGCGATTGCCGGCCGGATGGAGCGGCTCGGCTTTCTCGACGACCGCCAATATGCCGCGATGCGCGCCGGGGCGATGACGCGCCGCGGGCTGGGCGTCCGGCAGGTCAAGGCACAGCTCTTCGTCGACGGAATCGCGCCCGGCGACAGCGAGGATGCGCTGTCGGAAGCCGAGGACAAGGCGCTGGCGTCGGCGATCGGCTTTGCGCGGCGGCGGCGCTTCGGGCCGTTCGCGATGCGCGCGGCCGACGACCCGGCGATGCGCGAACGGCAGGTCGCGGCCTTTGCCCGCGCGGGCCACAGCCTCGCGCTCGCGCGGCGGATTCTGGCGGTCGCGCCGGGGGACGAGGATGCCCTGGCCACGCTGGACGCCGAAGCGGCGCTCGACTAGGCCGGGACATCATTTCCGGCGAAAGGATCTTGCCGATGCGTGCCGTGCTTGCCGCCCTTGCCCTGTCGTTCGTCTTGCCGATGGCAGCGTGCAGCTCGCACGGCAACGGGGCGGAACAAGCCGCGACCATCCCGCTGACCATCGCAGCGGGCGAAAAAGTGCATAAATTCAACGTCGAAGTGGCGCGCACCGCCGAAGAGCAGCAGCAGGGGCTGATGTTCCGCACCAGCCTGCCGGCGGGCGGCGGCATGCTCTTCCCGTTCGAAAAACCGCGCATCGCGAGCTTCTGGATGAAGAATACGCTGATCCCGCTCGACATGATCTTCGTCCGCGCCGACGGCAGCATCGACCGGATCGCCGAAAACACCATCCCCGAATCGCTCGAACCCGTCGCCAGCGGCGGCGAGGTGGCGGCGGTGCTCGAACTGGCGGGGGGCACGGCGGCCGAGCTTGGCCTCGACGAGAACGCCAGGGTGACATGGGACGACAAGAAATAGCGGTGCGGCGGGCGGTTTGCGGCTTGCGGATTGCGCCAGCTTGGCTGTAAACGCCGCAGCCATGAGCATTTTGGGCAAGATTTTCACCTGGTGGGACGGCGCGACCGTCGGCACGCTGCTGAACAGCTGGAGCACCGGCGAGAAGGTAGGCGAGGACAGCCTCGGCAACCGTTATTTCCGCGCCAAGAAGGGCGGCCGCCGCTGGGTGATCTATAACGGATCGAACGACGCGAGCCGCGTCCCCCCCGAATGGCACGGCTGGCTGCACGGCACTTTCGAGGAGCTTCCCGCCGATGTCCTTCCCGCGCCGCGTGCGTGGGAAAGGGAGCCGACCGCCAATCTTACCGGCAGCACCGGCGCCTATCGCCCGGCGGGCGCGCTCGAACGCGGCGGGCATCGCGCCGCCGCGACGGGCGATTACGAGGCCTGGCGGCCCGGCGCCGAGTGAGCGCCGGCGTGACGAGGCTGACCAGTGCGGCGGGGCTGGCGATTGTTGCCGCCATGTCGCTCGCAGCTTGCGACCGATCACCCGCCACGAAAACGGGCGGTACCGACAAGGCGCCGCAGATCGCCAAATCGGAACGCGTGCCGCAGGAAGTCGGCGGCATCGAGGGCGCAACCCCGATGGCCGATCGCGTCGCGGTGCTCGGCCTGCTCAACAAGCGCAACGGGCTGGTCCGCGATCTCGAGATGAAGCCCGGCGATTCGGCGCGCGTCGGCCGCGCGATCGTCCGCCTGCGCGCGTGCGAACAGACCGCGCCATGGGAAGACCCGCCCGAAACCGGTGCCTTCGTGCAATTGACCGTGCAGGACCAGCGCGACGACAAATGGTATCGCGTCTTTTCGGGCTGGCTGTTCAAGGAACGGCCCGACCGCAACGTGATCGAGCATCCGATCTATGACGTTTATGTCAAAAGCTGCGCGATGACATATCCGGGCGGCGAGCCGGTCGCGCGTTCGGCGCCGAAAGCCGCGTCCGGCGCCGCCGCGCCCAAGGCGTCGAGCGCCCCCCAGTCGCCGGCGACGAACGGCGGCGAGGGAAGCCCGGCACCCGCCGCAGCGCCCGCGCCGGCACCCAAGGCCCCGCCGGCACCTTCCGACAATACCGAGTAAAGCCGCGCCAGATAATCGCGCTGGGGAATTTCGATCGCCCCGAGGCTGGCGAGGTGCGGCGTGATGAACTGGCAATCGAGCAACTGCCACCCCCCGGCGCGCAGCCGCGCGACGAGATGCGCCAGCGCGACCTTCGACGCGTCGCGCGCCCGGCTGACCATCGATTCGCCGAAAAAGGCGCGCCCGAGTGAAACGCCATAGAGTCCGCCGGCCAGCGCGCCGTCCAGCCACACCTCGACGCTGTGCGCATGGCCGAGCCGGAACAGGCGCTCGTAACTCGCCTTGATGACCGGGTTGATCCACGTCGTCGGGCGGTCGTCGGCAGACTCGGCGCACAGCGCCATCATCTCGGCAAAGGCGGTGTCGGTGGTGACGCGAAAGCGGTCGGAGACGATGACCTTCTTCAGGCTGCGCGACAGGTGAAAGCCGTCGAGCGGCAGGATCGCGCGCAGCCGTGGTTCGACCCAATGGACCGACGGGTCGTCCGCCCCGTCGGCCATCGGGAAAAGCCCCTGCGCATAGGCGCTCAGCAGCAGCGCGGGGTCGATGGTCTCTATATGCTTCAGCTTGCTGGCTTCACGAATTTCAGCGTCATCCGGTCCGACTCGCCGATCGCCAGATATTTCTCGCGGTCCTTGTCGCCTTCGGTCAGGTTCGGCGGCAGCGTCCACACGCCCTTTTCATAATCGTGCGTGTCCTTGGGGTTGGCGTTGATATCGCTCTCGCCGACGAGCTTGAAGCCCGCCGCCTCAGCGAAACCGACGACCGAAGAGCGCTTCATATAGCCGCTCTTTTCCTCGAGCGCCGAAGCCATCTCCTCGGGCAGCCGGTGCTCGACGACGCCGAGCGTGCCGCCGGGCTTCAGCATCGCAAAGATCTGCTTGAACGCATCCGCCGTCTTGTCGGCGCCGCCGAAGCGCCAGTTGTGGACGTTGCGGAAGGTCAGCACGACGTCGGCGCCGCCGTCGGGAACCTTGTCGCCCGCGCCGGTGCCCGGGAATTCGGCGAGCTTGACGGCGCCATAGGTCGCGGCGTCCGCCGCCTGCTTTTCCTTGATCCTGTTCAGCCCTTTTTCCCACGGCGCCGCGACATAGAGCGTGCCGCCGCCGGCCTTGGTCAGCGGGGCGAGGATTTCGGTGTACCAGCCGCCGCCGGGCCACAGTTCGACGATCGTGTCGCCCGGCTTGACCCCGAAGAAAGCGAGCGTCTCGGCGGGGTGGCGATATGGGTCGCGCGCGGTGTTGGCGGGGCTGCGGGTCGAAGCGGCGACCGCGGCGGCAATCGCCGTGCCGTCGGCATCGGCGCTTTGGTGGGCGGCGTGCGCGTCGTGACCGGCATGGCCGTCCTGTGCGAAGGCGGCGGGACCCGAAAGGGCGATGGCGGCACTTGCAACCAGCAACAGGGAACGCATATGGGCAACCTCTCTCTTGGGGGGAATGCCCCTGTTTGCGTAGGGATGCGCGGCAATGCAAGTATCCATGCTCTCGCTCGGCATCGGCGCCGCCGCGATGTTCGGTTTCGCCGAGGTCGCCGACTGGCGCCGCCGCAACCGCCGCGACGTCGACAAGGTCGGATTCATGCCGTGGCGCGGGATCGCGATGCTGTCGGCGATGGTGGCGCTGCTCTCGACCGCGCTCTGGCTGCACCAGTGATGCGGCGCCGGTGACGACGCTTCCCGTCATCGATATCGCGCCGCTGCGCGCGATGGACGATGCGGAGATGGTGGAGCGCACGGCCGCGGCGATCGGCGCGGCGAGCGCCGAATTCGGTTTCTTCTACGCCGATGGACATGGCATCGCCGACAGCCTCGTCGCGCGGCTCGAAACGGCGAGCCATCGTTTCTTTGCGTTGTCCGACAAAGAGAAGGCCGAAATCGCGATGGCGCATGGCGGCATCGCATGGCGCGGCTGGTTCCCGCTCGGCGGCGAGCTGACCTCGGGCCTCCCCGACCGCAAGGAGGGGCTTTATCTCGGCGAGGATCTGGCCGCCGACGACCCGCGGGTGGTTGCCGGCTGGCCGCTGCACGGCGCCAACCTCTGGCCGCGCGCGGTCCCCGAACTGCGGCAAGCGGTGGGCGACTATCTGGACGCGGCGGTCGCTGCCGCCGAGGCGCTGATGCGCGGCATGGCGCTCGCGCTCGGCCTGCCCGCGGAGCATTTCGCGGCGGGCATGACGCGGCGGCCCACCCTGCTTTTTCGTATCTTCCACTATCCTCCGGACGGCGCGCCCGGCCGGTTCGGGGTTGGCGAGCATAGCGATTACGGCTTGCTCACGCTGCTCGGGCAGGACGGCCATGGCGGGCTGGAAGTGCGCGCCGCGAACGGCGACTGGATTGCCGTGCCGCCGCAAGGACGGATGCTGGTCGTCAATATCGGCGACATGTTCGAACGGCTGACGCGCGGCCGCTTCCGCTCGGCGCCGCACCGCGTGATCAACGCATCGGGACGCGACCGGCTGTCCTGGCCTTTATTCTATGATCCCGATTTTGCCGCGCCGGTCGATCCGCTGCCGATCGCGGCTACGGCGCGCAGCCTGCCGCGCTGGGACGATGTCGACGTCCATGCGGCCAGCGGCACCTATGGCGATTATCTGCTCGGCAAGGTCGGCAAGGTCTTTCCCGACCTCGCCGGCAAAGCGTTTCGCGACTGAGCCCTTAGAGGCACGCCTCGAGATAGGGCTGGTCGAAACCGTACTGGCGCGCCTTTTCGAGCGTATAGGGGCGCAGGCCCATCGCGCGATATTCGCCGACGATCTTGCCGTCCTTGTCCTCGTCGAGATATTCGAACTTGAACAGTTCCTGGGTGACGATGACGTCGCCTTCCATGCCGATCACCTCGGTGACGTTGGTGACGCGGCGCGACCCGTCGCGCAGACGCTTGATCTGGACGATCATGTCGACCGAATCGGCGATCTGCTTCGAGATCGCTTCCTTCGGAATCTTGATGTCGCCCATCAGCACCATATTCTCCATACGGCCGAGGCATTCGCGCGGGCTGTTGCTGTGCAGCGTACACATCGACCCGTCGTGACCCGTGTTCATCGCGGCGAGGAGGTCGAAACACTCCGAGCCACGGACTTCGCCCATGATGATGCGGTCGGGACGCATACGCAGCGCGTTCTTGACGAGGTCGCCCATGTGGATCGCGCCATTGCCCTCGAGGTTCGCGGGGCGCGTTTCCAGCGGCAGCCAGTGCGGCTGCTGCAGGCGAAGTTCGGCGGCATCCTCGATCGTCAGGACGCGCTCGCCGGGGTCGATCATCTTGGAGAGGGCGTTGAGCATCGTCGTCTTGCCCGAACCGGTACCGCCCGAGATGACGATGTTGAAACGGCTCGCGCCCGCGATCTTCAGCGCGGTGCACATCTTCTGGCTCATCGCGCCCCACTGGCAGAGCATGTCGAGCGTGATCGGCTTGGCCGAGAATTTACGAATCGAGATCGCGGTGCCGCGCAAGGAGAGCGGTGGCACGATCACGTTCACACGAGAACCGTCCTTGAGACGGGCGTCGGCAAGCGGCGTCGTCTGGTCGACGCGGCGGCCGACCATGTTACAGATGCGCTGTGCGATCTGGAACAGATGCTGTTCGTCGCGGAACTGGATCGGCGCGATGACGAGCTGGCCCTTGCGTTCGATATAGGTCTGGTACGGGCCGTTGACCATGATGTCGCTGATGTCGGGATCGGCGAGCAATTCCTCGAGCGGGCCGAAGCCGAGCAGTTCGTCGACGAGCACCTTTTCGAGCGCGAACTGTTCGCGGCGATTGAGCGTGATGCGCAGTTCGGCAAGCACTTCGAGGATGATCGGGCGGAATTCCTCGGTCAGCTCGTCCTTGCTCAGCGTCGCCGCGGCTTCGGGATCGACGCGTTCGAGCAGGCGCGGCAGCACCTGTTCCTTGATCTTGTGGACGCTAGCCTCGAACCCCTGGGCCTTTTCGGGTTCGGCCATTTCGGCGGTCGAACGCTGGTTCAGCCGTTCCATCGCCTCCATTTCGGGCGACAGCGGACCCGACGGCGACTCGGGCATCGCGGCCGGCTCGATCGCCGGAAACTGGCTGCCGCCGGCTGCTCCGCCACCGCCCTGCATCGGCTTCGCCACGCCAAAAGCGGGGCGGCCTGCGGTTCCGGGTCGACGTCCGAATGCACTCATCGCGTGGGTCCTGCCTCTATTTATACGGGAAACCGCGACATTTGTACGCGGACCCCCAATCCGACAGGGTGAATAATCCGGAAACTTTGACATTCTCCTAATGCGGAACGTCGAAGCGCCCGCACGGGCACAAGGGCTTTGCGGCCGGACGGCGATCCTCCCATTCCCCCTTGCCGACTCCGGCGCATCGGCCTATATGCGGCGTACTTCTTGACATGGTTAGCCAGTTGGGACGTCGGGGCCGCGGGCCGCGGCGGCCGTTCCTGCATGGCTTCCGGTTCATGGTTTTGGGAATTTTCATTGGTCGATATCGGCGTCCTCAATGCGATCATCGCGCCCGAAGCCGAGGCGATGGGCCTCGCGCTGGTGCGCGTCGCCTTTTTCGGCGGCGAGAGCGACCCGACGCTGCAGGTGATGGCCGAACGGCCCGACACGCGCCAGCTGACGATCGACGATTGCGCCGACCTGTCGCGCCGCATCTCGGACCGGCTCGACGCGCTCGAGGAAGCGGGCAAGGACCCGATCGACCAGGCGTACCGGCTGGAGGTCTCGTCGCCCGGCATCGACCGGCCGCTGACGCGCCGCGCCGATTTCGCCGACTGGGCGGGGCATGAGGCAAAGATCGCGCTCAAGGAAAAGCTGAACGGGCGTCAGCGTTTCAACGGCGAGCTCGTCGGCATCGACGGCGATACCGTCAGGATTTTGGACAAGGAAGAGGTGGAGCACAGCTTGCCGTTTGACGCGATCGACACGGCAAAGCTCGTCCTCACCGACAAACTGATTGCCGCAACCGTCCCGCTCTCGATCGAGGGCGCCGACGAAATGGAAGAAGAAGGACAGGACTGATGGCCACTGCCATTTCCGCCAACAAGGCCGAACTCCTCGCGATTGCCAATTCGGTCGCCAGCGAGAAGATGATCGACAAGACGATCGTCATCGAGGCGATCGAGGAAGCAATCCAGCGCGCCGCGCGCGCCCGCTACGGCGCCGAAAACGACATCCGCGCCAAGCTCGACGCCCAGACCGGCGACCTCCGTCTGTGGCGGGTCGTCGAGGTCGTCGAACAGGTCGAGGATTATTTCAAGCAGGTCGACCTCGCGTCGGGCCAGAAGCTGCAGAAGGACGCCAAGATCGGCGACTTCATCGTCGATCCGCTGCCCGCGGTCGACCTTGGCCGCATCGACGCCCAGTCGGCGAAGCAGGTGATCTTCCAGAAGGTCCGCGAAGCCGACCGCGAGCGCCAGTATCAGGAATTCAAGGACCGCGCGGGCGAGATCATCACCGGCGTCGTCAAGTCGGTCGAATTCGGCCACATCGTCGTCAACCTCGGCCGCGCCGAGGGCGTCATCCGCCGCGACCAGCAGATCCCGCGCGAACTGATGCGCGTCGGCGACCGCGTCCGCGCTTTGATCCTGTCGGTGCGCAGCGAAACCCGCGGCCCGCAGATTTTCCTCAGCCGCGCGCACCCCGACTTCATGAAGAAGCTGTTCGCGCAGGAAGTGCCCGAAATCTACGACGGCATCATCGAGATCAAGGCGGCCGCCCGCGACCCGGGTTCGCGCGCCAAGATCGGCGTCATCAGCTATGACGGCAGCATCGATCCCGTCGGCGCCTGCGTCGGCATGAAGGGCAGCCGCGTGCAGGCGGTCGTCCAGGAAATGCAGGGCGAAAAGATCGACATCATTCCCTGGTCGGAAGACACGGCGACCTTCGTCGTCAACGCGCTCCAGCCCGCAACGGTCCAGCGCGTCGTCATCGACGAGGACGACAGCCGCATCGAAGTCGTCGTTCCCGACGACCAGCTCAGCCTCGCCATCGGTCGCCGCGGCCAGAATGTCCGTCTCGCCAGCCAGCTCACCGGCAGCCAGATCGACATCATGACCGAAGCCGACGCGAGCGAGAAGCGCCAGCGCGAATTCGTCGAACGCTCGACGATGTTCCAGGAAGAACTCGACGTCGACGAAACGCTCGCGCAGCTGCTCGTCGCCGAAGGCTTCGGCGAACTCGAGGAAGTCGCCTATGTCGGTATCGACGAACTCGCGAGCATCGAAGGCTTTGACGACGAACTGGCGCAGGAGCTGCAGAGCCGCGCGACCGAAGCGCTCGAACGCCGCGAGGAAGCCTCGCGTCAGGAACGCCGCGGGCTCGGGGTCGAGGACGATCTGGCCGATATTCCGCACCTGACCGAAGCCATGCTCGTCGTGCTCGGCAAGGCGGGGATCAAGACGCTCGACGACCTCGCCGACCTCGCGACCGACGAACTGATCGCCAAGAAGCGCACCGACAACCGTCGCGGCCCGCCGCGCGGCGAACGCGCCGAGGACAAGGGCGGCGTGCTCGGCGAATATGGCCTCAGCGAAGAGCAGGGCAACGAGATCATCATGGCGGCGCGTGCGCACTGGTTCGAAGACGAACCTGCAGCCGAAGCAGCGCAAGCCGGGCCCGCGGCGGAGCCGCAAAACGGGGAGGCCGCCGATGCGGACCCCGCGCAATGATCAGCTGACCGAAACCGACCGCGCAAAGGGGCGCGGCCAGCATGTGCCCGAGCGGCGCTGCGTCCTCACCGGCGAGGTTTCGCCGGCGGAGCAGCTCGTGCGTCTGGCGCTCGGCCCCGACGGCAGCGTCGCGCCCGACGTGCATGGCAAGGCGCCGGGACGCGGCGCGTGGATCGGCGTGTCGCGCGCCGACCTCGAAACCGCGCAGGCGAAGGGCAAGCTGAAAGGCGGGCTAGCGCGTGCGCTGCACGAGGGTCAGTTCACCATCCCCGACGATCTGGGCGAGCGGATCGAGGCACAGCTTCGGCGCGCGACGCTCGACCGGCTGGGGCTTGAATCCCGCTCGGGAACGCTGATCAGCGGCAACGAAAAGATCGAGCAGGCGGCGCGGCGCGGACAGGTCCGGCTGTTGCTCCACGCCAGCGACGCGGGCGAGGATGGTCGCAAGAAACTGGCGCAGGCGTGGCGCGTCGGCGAGGATGACGAGGGCTCGGGCCGCGAGGGCCAGGTCTTGCCGGTGGACCGGCACACCCTATCTATGGCATTGGGCCGCGAGAATGCGGTGCATCTGGCGATTACGGACGCCCGCGCGGCGGACCGGGTGCTGGCGCATTTGAGCCGCTGGCAGTTTTTCACAGGATGGAGTAGGGACGCGGCCAACCGCGATTCCGATCCGCTTGCCCCGCCGCCCGCCGGCGAGGAAAAAACAGGGACGGCGCCTGCTGGCACCGCCGCTTCGGACGCGTTTTGAAGGAATGATGGTTTTCGATGAGTGACGAACAGGACAAACCGACCCTTACCCGCAAGCCTCTGGGGCTGAAGCGGACGGTCGAGGCCGGGCAGGTGCAGCAGCAGTTCAGCCACGGACGCCGCAACACGGTGGTGGTCGAGGTGAAGCGCCGCCGCGTGCTCGGTCGTCCGGGCGAAGCCGCTCCGGCGCCCGAGGTCGAAGAGGTTCAGGCCGCTCCGGCGCCCGCGCCCGCCCCGGCACCCGCCCCGGCGCCCAAGCCTGCGGCGCCGCGCGCGACCGAGTCCGACAGCCTGATGTCGCGTCAGGAACGCCAGGCGCAGTTGCTCCGCGAAGCCGAAGAGGCCCGCATGGCGGCGCTCGAGGAAAATCGCCGCCGCGACGAAGCGGCGCGCGCGCGCGCTGCCGAGGAAGAAAAGGCGCGGGCCGAAGCGCGTGTCGAACAGGCGGCCGCCAAGGCGGACGAACCCGCTCCGGCGCCGGCTGCTGCCGAACCGGCCGTACCCGAAGCCCCCGCCGCAGCCGCCGAGCCGCAGGCCGAGGCTGCGCCGCGTCCTGCGACCACCAGCGCCGCTCCTGCGCCGCGCCGCTTCACGCCCGTCGAGGCGCCCAAGCGCCCCGAACCCAAGCGCCCCGAGCCGAAGGCGAACCGCGGCACCGACAATCGCCGCCAGTCGGGCAAGCTGACCGTCACGCGCGCGCTCAACGAGGACGAGGGCGCCCGCGCGCGCAGCCTCGCGGCGCTGAAACGCGCCCGCGAAAAGGAAAAGCGCTCGCACATGACCTCGTCGGGTCCGCGCGAGAAGCAGGTCCGCGAAGTCGTCGTTCCCGAATCGATCACGGTACAGGAACTCGCCAACCGCATGGCCGAAAAGGGCAGCGATCTGGTCAAGGCGCTGTTCAAGATGGGCAGCCCGGTCACGATCAATCAGGCGATCGATCAGGACACCGCCGAACTGCTCGTCACCGAGTTCGGGCACGAGATCAAGCGCGTCAGCGAAGCCGATATCGACATTCGCCACGACGAGGATGTCGACGATGCCGCGCAGCTCAAGCCGCGCGCCCCGGTGGTCACGATCATGGGCCATGTCGACCACGGCAAGACCAGCCTGCTCGACGCGCTGCGCGGCGCGAATGTGCAGGCGGGCGAGGCCGGCGGCATCACCCAGCATATCGGCGCCTATCAGGTGAAAGCGAATGACGGCAGCGTCATCACCTTCCTCGACACGCCGGGCCACGAAGCCTTCTCCGACATGCGCCAGCGCGGTGCCAATGTCACCGACATCGTCATCCTGGTGGTCGCGGCCGACGACGGGCTGAAGCCGCAGTCGATCGAGGCGATCCACCATGCGAAGGCGGCCGGGGTGCCGATCATCGTCGCAATCAACAAGGTCGACAAGGACGGCGCCAACCCGCAGCGCGTCCGCGAACGCCTGCTCGAGCACGAGCTGGTGGTCGAGGAAATGGGCGGCGACGTCCAGAATGTCGAAGTCTCGGCGCTCAAGAAGACCGGCCTCGACAAGCTGCTCGACGCGATCGCGCTGCAGGCCGAGATCATGGAGCTGAAGGCGAACCCCGACCGCGCCGCCGAAGGCACGGTGATCGAGGCAAAGCTCGACAAGGGCCGCGGCCCCGTCGCGACGATTCTCGTCCGTCGCGGGACGCTGAAGGTCGGCGACATCTTCGTCTGCGGCGCCGAAAGCGGCCGCGTCCGCGCGCTCGTCGACGACCATGGCAAGCAGATCAAGCAGGCGACGCCGTCGATGCCGGTCGAAGTGCTCGGTCTCGGCGGGGTGCCGATGGCCGGCGACACGCTGACCGTCGTCGAAAATGAGGCGCGTGCCCGCGAGGTCGCCGCCTATCGTCAGGAACAGGCGACCCGCAAGCGCACCGAACAGGCGCCGGTCAGCCTCGAAGGCATGTTCTCGGCGCTCGCCGACAAGGCGAACGTCATCGAATATCCGGTCATCGTCAAAGGCGATGTGCAGGGCAGCGTCGAGGCGATCGTCAATGCGCTCAACAAGCTGTCGACCGACGAGATCCGCGTCCGCGTGCTCCTGTCGGGTGCCGGTGCGATCACCGAAAGCGATGTGACGCGCGCGGCGTCGACCGGTGCGCCGATCATCGGCTTCAACGTCCGTCCGAACGCCAAGGCGCGCGAAATCGCGGCGCGCGAAAAAGTGCGCTTCATGTACTATGACGTCATCTATCACCTGACCGCCGACGTGGCGAAGGAGATGGCGGGCGAGCTCGGTCCGGAACGCATCGAAAACGTCGTCGGCCGCGCCGAGGTCAAGGAAGTCTTCCCGGCCGGCAAGCGCGACAAGGCCGCCGGCCTGCTCGTGCTCGAAGGGTCGATCCGCAAGGGCCTCCACGCGCGTCTCACCCGCGACGACGTCATCGTCTCGGCGACGACGATCGCGTCGCTGCGCCGTTTCAAGGACGACGTCGCCGAAGTGCGCGCCGGTCTGGAATGCGGTGTCGTGCTGGCCGATACCAACGACATCAAGCCGGGCGACCACCTCGAAGTCTTCGAGGTCGAGCTGCGCGAACGGACGCTGTAATTGAAAACCCCCGCGTTCCCCGCCGGTGCGGGGACGCGGAAGGAATCGATAGATGCGGCATAAGGAACAACCCCAGGGCCCGTCGGTGCGCGTGCTGCGCGTGGGCGAGCAGGTGCGTCATGTGCTGAGCGAAATCCTCGCGCGCGGCGACGTGCACGACGATGTGCTGGCGACGCATCCGGTCAGCGTGACCGAGGTGCGCATGTCGCCTGACCTCCGCCACGCAACGGTGTTTGTGAAACCGCTGCTCGGCAAGGATGAGGCGGCGGTGCTCAAGGCGCTGCGCACCAACACCGCCTATCTGCAGCGCGAGGTCGCGCATCGCATCCGCATGAAATATGCCGCGAAGCTCAAATTCCTCGCCGACGAAAGCTTCGACGAGGCGAGCCATATCGATCAGCTGCTACGCGATCCGAAGGTGCTGCGCGATCTGGGGGGCGGGGATCCGGAATGATGGGCCGCTGGATCGCGGTGGTCAGTGCGACCCTGATCGCGATCGCGGTGGCTCTCGGCGTGTCGCTGTCCGGCGGCGAGCAAGAATGGCATGTGGCGCGGGGCGCGCTCGATGCCGATTGCAACAATAGCGGCGCCAATCCTGACGGCAGCGTGCAGTTCATGGTGATATGTCCGCGATCGGCGACGTCGCCCGACGGACGCTGGAAGGTCGTTCAGACGCCGCCCACCGGCGGCGAACAGGAAATCTACGACGTTCGGATCGAGGATGCGCACGGGCGAATCATCGGTTCGATCCCTGCTCTCAATGACAGCATGCCGTTCGTGCTGCGATGGTCGCCGCGGCGCGACTGGTTCCTGATCAATCATTGGATCGGGTCGGGCCTGGAGCAGCCGCGTGTGTTTCAGGTGACGCCGTCCGGAATCGTGGAGCATCGGCGTCATCTGGATGCCGGGCTTGCGCAAGCGCACCGCGTTTCGCCGTGCCTTCCCGTCGACAAAATGGAGGCTTCCGGCAGCGGCGTCAGATGGTCGCGCGATGGGCGGCGGCTCGCTTGGGTCTATGCGACGCGCCCCGACATGTGCGTTTTCTATGGCGACATGTCGGTCCCGATTCCTGCCGACAAGCAATGGAAACCGTTCCTGATGATCTCGGATGTCGACACCGGCGCAGTTGTCGCAGACTCGATCCGTCTGCTCGCAGACGAGGGCAAATGGGATTTCCCGACCGACGGTCCCTATTCGGCATTCTGACGCTGCGGGCGTCTATTTCGCCTTCGGCATTTTAATCCCCGCTGCCTGCTCCAGTTCGACCAGCGCTTCCTCCAGATAATCGATCATCCGCTGCGCATGCGGCACGCTCCGCCGGCAGGCGGTGATGCCGAAGTCGATATTCTTGAAATTCGACACCTGCGTGATGTTCATCGCCATGCCGTCGACGGGGATGCTCGCGGGATACATGCCGTCGAGCCGCGCGCCGTTCCAGTACATCTGCTCGCGCGGGCCGGGAACGTTCGAAATCGTTACGCTGTACGCCGGGAATTTGTCGGCGGTGCGTGTCAGTGCGGTCAGCATCATCGGGAAGCTCGTGATCGCCGTATAGAGCTGGATCTGCCCCGCGGTCATCGCGCGGAGCTGCGCCTTGGCGGAGTTCATCGATTCCTGGATCATCGCCATGCGTGTCGCCGGATCGTCGATATGCGTCGCGAGATTGGCGGTCACCGACGCGACCGAATTGCCCGAATCGATATCGTCCTTCGGCCGGATCGACACCGGCGCCATGGCTTTCAGCGGCTTGTCTGGTAGCTCGTTCAGCGATTGCAGATATTTGCGCATCGCGCCCGCGCACATGCCGAGCACCGCGTCGTTGATCGTTCCGTCATAGGCCTTGCCGACCGCACGCACGCGCTCCAGCGACCAGCTTTGCGCGACGAAGCGCCGCGCGCCGGTAATGTTGCGGTTGAAGCTGGTACGCGGTACCCCGGCGAAGGGCGTGACCAGCCCGTCGCCGCCAAGGCCGAACATCGCGGCGAGATATTGGTTCATCGCCTTGGTCACGCCAACGCTGTTGCCCCATTGCTCCTTCAGGAAATCGCCGATCGCCTTGATGTCCATCAGGTTGGGGCGCGGCGGTTTCTTCGGTGCCGGGAACTGGCGTTTATACGCTTCATAGGCCTCGACCGACAGCGGCGACGCGGCGCGCCGCTCCTTCGGGTCCGCCGACAACATCGAATTGTAGAAATGGATGCTCGCCGCGCCGTCCATCAGCGCATGATGGACCTTCTTGAAGGTCGCGATCTGGCGATTGGGCAAGCCCGAGATCAGGGTGATCTCCCACAAGGGCCGGGTGCGGTCGAGCAGTCCCGAATGGAGCCGCGAGGCGAGTTCGAACATCTCGCGATAGCGCCCCGGCTTGGGCAGCGCCGAGGCACGGACATGGTAATGCATGTCGATGTCGCGGTCGGGTTCGAGGCGGATCGGGCCATATTGGCCGAGCGGGGTGAGCTTCAGCACCTCGCTGAACGGGCGCCGCAGCCCTTCGGATTGCCGGAGCAGCGCGAGCTGTTCGTTGAGCCACTCGGTCTCGTCGACCCCTTCGGGCAAGGTGTAGAGATTGATGCCGCCGATATGCATCGGCATCTCGCGGCTCTCGCCCACCAGGAACATCGCATCGCTGACCGGCATCAGGCGCATTCGCAGCTCTCCCCACTGAATATGCTGCACTCTTTGGATGCAGCATGACAGCGGCGGTGGGCGAGTCAAGCTGCGCTCACAGATCGGGGTGACGGAGAGGGAATGGCGCGGTATCTCCCACCCATGGCCAAGCTCTATTTCTACTATGCCAGCATGAACGCCGGCAAATCGACGACGCTGCTGCAGGCGGATTTCAATTATCGCGAGCGCGGCATGGAAACGATGCTGTGGACCGCGGCGCTCGACGACCGTTACGGCGCCGGACAGGTGACAAGCCGGATCGGGCTGATGGCCGAGGCGCATAAATTCGACCCCGACAGCGACCTGTGGGAAGCGGCGAATGCGGAAAACCGGCAACGCCCGCTGGCCTGCATCCTCGTCGACGAGGCGCAATTCCTGTCGCGCGAACAAGTCTTCCAGCTCGCCCGGCTCGCCGACGAGGCGAATATCCCGGTGCTCTGCTACGGCCTGCGCACCGATTTTTCGGCGGCACTGTTTCCCGGCTCGGCGGCGCTGCTCGGCATCGCCGATGCGCTCGTCGAATTGAAGGCGGTGTGCGAGTGCGGACGCAAGGCGACGATGAACCTGCGCGTCGATGAAAATGGCCGCGCCGTGGTCGAAGGGGCGCAGACCGAGATCGGCGGCAACGATCGTTATGTCGCGATGTGCCGGCGCCATTTCATGGCCAAGCGCCGCGAAGCAGCAAAGGTGCTGGCCGATGCGTGACCGTCTCTATGTCGAACTCGCGGATGGCGACCTCCGCCTCGTCAAGCTGGCGGAAACGCATCGCGAGGCGCTGCGCGCCGTCTGCGCCGCCGACGCCGATATCTGGCCGATCTATTCGTCGAGTTTCGGTCCCGACCATTTCGATGCCAGCTTTACCGCGCTGATCGGACACGATGCCCGCATGCCCTATGCGATCGTCGACGGCGACCGGCTGGTTGGAATGACCGCCTATCTGCGCCCCGACTGGTCGGCGGAGACGGTCGAGATCGGCAACAGCTATATCCATCCCGATGCGCGCGGCACCGGTTTCAACGGGCGGGTCAAGCGGCTGATGCTCGACCATGCGTTCGGCGCCGGCATCCGCCGCATCGAATTCCGCATCGACGAGCGCAACAAACGTAGCCAGGCGGCGGTCGCCAAGCTCGGTTGCACGAAGGAAGGCGTGCTGCGGTCCGAACGCATCACCTGGACCGGATATGTCCGCGATACCGGGCTGTGGTCGTTGTTGGCGGCGGAATGGCGCGCGCGTTCGTAGCAGGGGTCAGCACCGGTTCAGACTCGCTGTGCTATCCGCCGTCCATGAAACAGAAACTCGCACTCTCCCTGGCCGCCATGCTGCTTCCCCTTTCTGCGGCGGCGGCCACCGAGCCCGCTGAGGCGCCGCGTGCGCTCGGCGTCGAATCGAGCATCACCTTCCCGAGCGACAGCACGATCCGCAACTGGCGCGCCGACCGCGAACGCGGCATCTGGATCGAGGGTCGCAGCGGCGAATGGTTTTACGGCACCTTCGCCGGGACCTGCCGCAATCTCGACTTCGCCGAAGCGATCGGCGTCGATACGCGCGGCGTCTCGCGGCTCGACAAGTTCGGGACGCTGATCGTGCGCGGCCAGCGTTGTATGCTGACCAGCTTCGTCACCTCAGCGCCCCCGCCGACGAAGGAAGAACAAAAGGCGGCGCGCGAGGCCGAAAAGGCCGCCAAAAATTGACAAGCCCAAATTGACAAGCTCCGCCTCGGCGCCCTAGCGGCGCTGCGATGAACGGCTGGATCATTCTCGACAAACCGGTGGGGCTCGGATCGACGCAGGCGGTGGGCGCGGTCAAGCGCGTGTGCCGCGAGGCGGGGCTGGGCAAGGTCAAGGTCGGTCACGGCGGGACGCTCGACCCGCTCGCCTCGGGCGTGCTGCCGATTGCGCTCGGCGAGGCAACCAAGCTCTGCGGCCGGATGCTCGACGCCAGCAAGATTTACGACTTCACGATTGCATTCGGGACCGAGACCGCAGGACTCGATGCCGAGGGCGAGGTTGTCGCGACGAGTGACATCCGGCCGACCTTGGCCGACGTGGAGGCGGTGCTGCCGCGCTTCACCGGGCCGATCGAGCAGGTGCCGCCGGCCTATTCGGCGATCAAGATCGACGGCGAGCGCGCCTATGACCGCGCCCGCAAAGGCGAAGCGGTCGAGATGAAGGCGCGGGCCGTCACTGTCCATTCGCTGCGCGCGGGCGGCGATGCGGGAGAGGGGCGGCTTGAATCTATCACCCTCACCGCGCATGTCTCCAAAGGCACCTATATCCGCAGCCTCGCCCGCGACATTGCCCATGCCGTCGGTAGCGTCGGCCACGTCACGATGCTGCGCCGCACGAAAGCCGGGCCCTTCACGCTCGAACAGGCGATTTCGCTGGACAAATTAAACGCTTTCGGCCAAGGGGCCGCCCAATCAGAAATATTTCTGCCGCTCGAGGTAGGGCTGGTCGACATCCCGGCTCTGAACCTTTCCCCGGAAGCGGCAGGGGCGATCCGTCAGGGTCGCGTCTGGACCGGGGGTAGCACGGACGACGGGCTCTATTGGGGAAGGGACAGCGAAATGCGTCCCGTTGCCCTGATCGAGGCTTTGGCGGGAACGCTGAAGGTCGTCCGCGGCTTCAATCTTTGACACGATGTTCGAAGGAAGTTTGCATATGTCGATTACCGCCGAGCGCAAGACCGAAGTCATCAACGACAATGCCCGCAAACAGGGTGATACCGGCTCGCCGGAAGTGCAGGTCGCGATCCTGACCGACCGCATCAACAATCTGACCGACCATTTCAAGGCGAACCACAAGGACAATCACAGCCGCCGCGGCCTGCTGATGATGGTCAACAAGCGCCGCAGCCTCCTCGACTATCTGAAGAAGAAGGACGAGGCACGCTATCAGGCACTGATCGCGAAGCTGGGTCTCCGCAAATAAGAATTTCTGGCGGCCCCGGACTTCCGGGGCCGCTGTCATATTGGTCCCGTGCAATCGCGCCGGACCGCAGGGCCGCTCCCGCATCCGGCGGGACCGCCATAGGGCAGACCGATGCCCTGAACCGCCCCGGGCCGGATTGCCCGGAATCAGAGGCCCCGCCCGGCATAGGGCCCGGCGGGCGAAGGAAACCACATGTTTGACGTGAAAAAAGTATCGATCGAGTGGGGCGGTGAAACGCTGACGCTCGAAACGGGCAAGGTTGCCCGCCAGGCCGACGGCGCCGTGATGGCGACGCTGGGCGAAACGGTCGTTTTGTGCGCCGTGACCGCCGCGAAGTCGGTGAAGGACGGGCAGGACTTCTTCCCGCTCACCGTCCATTATCAGGAAAAATATTCGGCTGCCGGCCGCATCCCGGGCGGCTTCTTCAAGCGCGAACGCGGCGCGACCGAAAAGGAAACGCTCGTCAGCCGCCTGATCGACCGTCCGATCCGCCCGCTGTTCCCCGAAGGTTTCTATAACGAAATCAACGCCATCGCTCAGGTGCTGAGCTATGACGGCCACAACGAGCCCGACATCCTCGCGATGGTTGCGGCGTCGGCCGCGCTCACCATCTCGGGCGTGCCCTTCATGGGCCCGATCGGCGCTGCGCGCGTCGGTTATGTCGACGGCGAATATATCCTGAACCCGACCGACGCGCAGGTTGCCGAAGGCGACCTCGATCTGGTCGTCGCCGCGACTTACGATGCGGTGATGATGGTCGAATCCGAAGCAAACGAGCTGTCGGAAGAGGTCATGCTCGGCGCCGTCCTGTTCGCGCACGACGCGTGCAAGGAAGTCGTGAAAGCGATCGTCAAGCTCGCCGAGCAGGCCGCCAAGGATCCGTGGGAAGTCGCCGCCGGCGACGACAATGCCGCGATCAAGGACAAGCTCAAGAAGCTGATCGGCAAGGACATCGCCGCCGCCTACAAGCTCACTGACAAGTCGGCGCGCTCGAACGCGCTGAACGAAGCACGCGCGAAGGCGAAGGCGCAGTTCACCGAGGATGGCCTCAGCCCGCAGGACGTCATGGCCGGCATCAAACTGACCAAGAAGCTGGAAGCCGAGATCGTTCGCGGCGCCATCCTCAAGGACGGCAAGCGCATCGACGGCCGCACGACGACCCAGATTCGCCCGATCGTCGCCGAAACGCACTTCCTGCCCCGCGCCCACGGCTCGGCGCTGTTCACCCGCGGTGAAACGCAGACGATTGCCACGGCAACGCTCGGCACCAAGGAAAGCGAACAGATGGTCGATGGCCTCAATGGCCTGTCGTACCAGAACTTCATGCTGCACTATAACTTCCCGCCCTATTCGGTCGGCGAAGTCGGCCGCTTCGGCGCCCCGGGCCGCCGCGAAGTCGGCCATGGCAAGCTGGCGTGGCGTGCGCTGCACCCGGTGCTGCCGACGAAGGACGAATTCCCCTACACGATCCGCCTCACCAGCGACATCACCGAGTCGAACGGCTCGTCGTCGATGGCGTCGGTTTGCGGCGGCAGCCTTGCGATGATGGACGCCGGCGTGCCGATCAAGCGCCCCGTCTCGGGCATCGCGATGGGCCTGATCCTCGAAGGCAAGGATTATGCGATCCTGTCGGACATCCTGGGCGACGAGGATCACCTCGGCGACATGGACTTCAAGGTCGCCGGCACGTCCGAAGGCATCACCACGATGCAGATGGACATCAAGATCGCGGGTATCACGCGCGAGATCTTCGAAGCCGCGCTGAACCAGGCCAAGGAAGGCCGCGCGCACATCCTCGGTGAAATGAACAAGGCGCTCGGCGAAACCCGCAGCGAATTGTCGGCGCACGCGCCGCGTATCGAGACGATGCAGATCGACAAGTCGAAGATCCGCGACGTCATCGGCACCGGCGGCAAGGTGATCCGCGAGATCGTCGCGACCACCGGCGCCAAGGTCGACATCGACGACGAAGGCCTGATCAAGATTTCGTCGAGCGACCTCGACCAGATCGAGGCGGCCCGCAAGTGGATCAGCGGGATCGTCGAGGAAGCCGAAGTCGGCAAGATCTATGACGGCAAGGTCGTCAACCTTGTCGATTTCGGTGCGTTCGTGAATTTCATGGGCGGCAAGGACGGTCTCGTCCACGTCAGCGAAATCAAGAACGAACGCGTCGAGAAGGTCTCGGACGTCCTCGCCGAAGGCCAGGAAGTCAAGGTCAAGGTGCTTGAGATCGACCAGCGCGGCAAGGTCCGCCTGTCGATGCGCGTCGTCGATCAGGAAACCGGCGAAGAGCTGGAAGACACCCGTCCGGCCCGCGAACCGCGCGAACCGCGCGGCGATCGTGGTCCGCGCCGCGACGGCGACCGCGGTGACCGTGGTCCGCGTGGCGGCGGTGGCCGCGATCGCGGTCCGCGCCGCGACGGCGGCGACCGTGGCGATCGTGGTCCGCGCCGCGAGCGCAACGACGGTCCGGAAGATCAGGGCCATGTGCCCGATTTCCTGAAGGACTAAGTCCTTCGGCTATCGAACAAGGGAAAGGGGCCGCGCTTGCGGCCCCTTTTTCGTTGGCGGTCCAGGACTTGCAGGCTCGGTATCGTTGGCGGCTGGGGTAGGAAGCGGACGTTTCCAACTTTTGTCATCCCCGCGAAAGCGGGGACCCAGAGTAGTGTAAACCCGCCCTGGGTTCCCGCTTTCGCGGGAATGACACAATTGAGGAATTCCAAACGACTTACGTCCACTCCCGGCCGAAAGCAGCCATTCCTTCCTGTCACTCCCCGACCGCAAATTTCCTAGGGCTTCGGCGCCAGCGGACTCCCCGCATTCCATCCCGGCGCGCTATCCTTGTTCGCGACCCGGTCGACCAGCGC
Source organism: Sphingopyxis macrogoltabida (assembly GCF_001314325.1). NCBI lineage: Bacteria > Pseudomonadati > Pseudomonadota > Alphaproteobacteria > Sphingomonadales > Sphingopyxidaceae > Sphingopyxis > Sphingopyxis macrogoltabida. Next base: position 4,019,561 of record NZ_CP009429.1, on the reverse strand, counting down.
GTAAAAGAAGCGGTTGAAATCGCCCGCCGCCTGCCAGTCGATCGGCTGATCCGGATCGTCCTGCGGCGTGTGATAGCCGGTCTTGTACCAGTGCCGGTATATTTCCTCGCTCTTCGTGCCCGGGCGATATCCGAAGACGAAGCCCGTCGCCGGGATGCCCGCCTTGATGAACGCCCAATGCTCGGAGCGCTTCAGCATATTGCGTTCGGGTTCGGGGTCGCGCTGGACCGCGACGCCCAGCCCCGCCGCCACATCCCGGGCATCGGCGCCGAGGCTGTTGTCGTCCAGCGCATGGACGGTGAGCAGATCGAGCGGGAAGATCGGCCGGAGCTGGTCGAGGTTGATGTTCCCTGCCAGCGCCGCCTTGGGGAGCGTCGGATGCGCGACGAAATATTCGCCGCCGAGCAGGCCCTTTTCTTCGCCCGCAAAGGCCGCGAACAGCACCGGGCGCGCATAACCCTTGCCCTGCCGCTGCTGCGCGAGGCGGATCAACAGCGCGACATAGGCGGCATCGTCGAGCGTGCCGTTATAGAGATTGTCGCCGTCGATCGGCTCGCCATAGCCATAACCGTCGAGATGGGCGGACAGGACGATCGCTTCGCCGGCGCGCGCGGGATCGGTCCCGGGCAGCAGCCCCAGCACGTTCGACGAGCTGATCCACCGGGCCTTGGTCTCGAAACGCGCGTCGAGCGGATCGGCGATGTCGAACGCCGGCAGCGGCTCGCCGCGGCTGCCCCGCGCGATCAGGTCGGCGGCTTCGGCGCCGCTCTTGCCGGTTAGCGTGCCGAGCGCGTCCGCGTTGACGACGATCCGCACGAAGCGGTCGGTATCGGCGGGTGCCCCCGCGAGCTTGACCTGCCGCGCGTAAGCAGCGGGCCAGCGCGGTGGCTCGACGGTGAAGCCGGGGTCGGCGATGCTCAATATGCCGATGCCGCCCGCCGCCTTGACCGCGGCTTCGCGATCGGCATCGCCGGGCAGTCCGGCGCGCCGCGTCGCATGGCAGATGACGATCTTGCCTGCGACCGTGCCCAGTACCGACGCATCGCAATAGCCGCGATAGGCGAGCGGGGCGGTGAACTGCAAAGGCATCGCCGCCGTGGGGGTGAAGCGATAATCGTGCAGGAAGGTCAACGGACGGCCGCCGACGCGCAATGCGGCGCGGGTGATCGCGATCTCGTCCATGGCCACCGGCTGGAACCAGCCGCCGTCGTTACCGGCGGGCTTGAGCCCGGCCGCCGCGAAGGCGCGCGCGACGACATCGGCAGCGCGGTCATAACCCGCCGAACCGGTGTCGCGGCCTTCCATCGCGTCGCTCGACAACTCCTCGGTGATCGACCACCAGGCTTTGGTGTCGGCGTCGGCCGTTTCGGGCGGTGATGCCAGCGCGGCCGTTGCCAGGGAAGCCGCCGTCAGGCTTGCCGCACACAGAAGCGATGGAAAACGCATGCCAATCCCCTTGTTCAACCGGGGTGTCTTAACGAAGGCAGCCGCGCTGACAAACAGCAAAAGGGGTCGCCACCGCCGGGCCGCGCGGTTATGCCTTGGCCCATGCTGACCATCATTCTCTCCGCGCTCGCGCTCGCCGCCCAAGGTCCGACCACCCCGACCGTCCCACCCTCGGCGACCCAATTGCCGCCGCCTGCGCCGCCGGTCCCCGCGCCCGTTACGTCGCCTGTCGTCGGGGTCGTGGAGGCCGACACACGGCCCTATGTCGCGCTCGCGACCGATCTCGGGACGATCACCGTGCGGCTCGAGGACAAGCGCGCGCCGGTCACCGCCGCCAACTTCCTCCGCTATGTCGATACGAAGCGGATGGACGGGTTCAAATTCTATCGCTCGACGCGCAGCTGGGGCCCCGCCAGCCAGCTCATCCAGGCGGGCAATCGCGGCGATGCGCGCAAGAATTTTCCCGTCATCGCGCACGAGCCGACGAACGTCACGGGCCTCACCAATTGCAAGGGGGCGCTGGTGATGGCACGGCTCGCGCCCGGCGATGCGATGACCGATTTCTTCCTGCTCTTGAGCGATATCCCGGGTTTCGACGCCGATCCGGCGCAGAGCGGCGACAATGCGGGCTTTGCGGTGTTCGGCGAGCTGGTCGGCGGCGCCGACGTCGCCGAAAAGATTTTTGCGGCTCCGGTCTCGCCCACCGCGGGCGAAGGCGTGATGCAGGGCCAGATGCTCGAACCGATGGTGACGATCAAGACCGCCCGCCGGATTCCCGCGCCCGCGGACGCTCCGAAAGGCTGTGTCGTCAAGGCGCCGTAAAGCTGCGTCCACAGGCGATCATTTATTTTGCGTTCATGCGCGCTGTGGCTATACCGCCCGCATGACTCAGCGTCCCTCTTCGCGCGCCATGACGCGCCTGCTCGCCGCCGCCCTGTTGATTTCGCCCCTGGCGGCCTGTGCCGGGGGTGGCGGGGTCAAGAAGGACACGCGCTATGTCGCGCGCGACGTCAACACGCTTTACCGCGCGGCGCAGGACCGGCTCGAACGGCGCCAGTACCGCCTTGCCGCCGCGCTGTTCGACGAAGTCGAGCGCCAGCATCCCTATTCGCCCTGGGCGCGCCGGGCGCAGCTGATGAGCTCGTTCAGCTATTATATGGACCGCGAATATACCCCGGCGATCGAATCCGCGCAGCGCTTTCTCGCCATCCATCCGGGCAACAAGGACGCGGCCTATGCCTATTATCTGATCGGCGTCAGCTATTATGAGCAGATCAGCGACGTGACCCGCGACCAGAAGATTACCCAGCAGGCGTCGAACGCGCTGGGCGAGGTCATCCGCCGCTATCCCGACAGCCGCTATGCTGCCGACGCGCGGTTGAAGGTCGACCTTGTGCAGGATCACCTTGCCGGCAAGGAAATGGAGATCGGCCGTTTCTATCAGCGCAGCTCGAACTGGCTTGCCGCGTCGATCCGCTTCCGCGAGGTCATCGACAAATATCAGACGACCAGCCACGCGCCCGAGGCGCTTTATCGCCTGACCGAATCCTACCTTGCGCTCGGTATCCCGGCGGAAGCCAAGAAATCGGCCGCAGTGCTCGGCGCCAATTATCCGGGCAGCAAATGGTACGAGCGCGCGTACAAGCTGATGCAGAAGCACGCGCCCAGCGCCTGAACTCGCGTCGGCGTGGATTCGCGCTTTGTTCTAATGTAAGGGGCGCATTGTGCTGACCGCCCTGTCCATCGCCAATATCGTGCTGATCGAGCGGCTCGACCTCGATTTCGAGGCGGGGCTCGGCGTGCTGACCGGCGAGACCGGAGCGGGCAAGTCGATCCTGCTCGACGCGCTCGGCCTCGCGCTCGGCATGCGCGCCGACAGCGCGCTGGTCCGGCAGGGCAGCAATCAGGCACAGGTGACGGCAAGTTTCGCGCCGCCCGCGCCGGGCACCCCGCTTGCCGAGCTGCTCGCGGCGAACGAAATCGCGCTGGAAGCGGGCGAAGCTTTGCTGATCCGCCGCACACTGAAGGCCGACGGCGGCAGCCGCGCCTTCCTCAACGATCAGCCCTGTTCGGCGGCGCTGCTCCGCGAAATCGGCACCCATCTGGTCGAGATTCATGGTCAGCACGACGACCGCGGCCTGCTGGCGCCCGCGGGGCACCGCGCCCTGCTCGATACCTATGGGCGCGCCGATACGGCGGCGGTGGCGGCGGCGCATGCCGCGTGGCGCGCCGCCGAAGCGAAACTCGCCGCCGCGCGCGCCGCGATCCTCGAAGCCGAACGCGATCGCGAATGGCTCGAGCATTGCGTTACCGAATTGCAGGCGCTCGGCCCGCAACCGGGGGAGGAAGCCGAACTCGCCGAAGCCCGCGCCGCGATGCAGAAGGGCGAACGGCTGGCTGGCGATCTCGGCGCGATCATGGAAGCCTTCGAGGGCAGCGAAAGCGGTCCGGCGCTGCTGCGCGGTGCGGCGCGGCGGCTCGACCGGCTCGCGGGCGACCATCCGCTGCTCGCCGAGGCACTCGCCGGGCTCGACCGCGCGATCATCGAGGCCGACGAGGCCGAGACGAAGCTGCACGAAGCGGCGCGCGCGATGGAATATGACCCGGATCGGCTCGAAGCGACCGAGACGCGCCTGTTCGAACTGCGCGCGATGGCGCGCAAGCATGGGTGTCAGCCCGACGATCTTGCGGCGCTGGCGGACGACCTCGCTGCGCGGCTCGATGCGATCGAGGGCGGCAGCGCCGGGCTCGCGAAGCTCGAAACCGAGGTGGCAGAGACGGCCGCCGCCTACACCCATGCCGCGACTGCACTGTCCGACCTGCGCACGAAAGCCGCGGCGCGGCTCGACGCGGCGGTGGCGGGCGAACTGCTGCCGCTGAAGCTCGACGCCGCGCGTTTCCGGACGCTCGTCGAGCGTCTGCCCGCCGAACGCTGGGGCGAGGCCGGCATCGATCGCGTCGAATTCCTCATCTCGACCAACCCCGGCGCGCCCTTTGCGCCGCTCGCCAAGATCGCGTCGGGCGGCGAACTCTCGCGCTTCATCCTCGCCCTCAAGGTCGCCCTCGCCGAAGAGGGCGGCGCCGACACGATCATCTTCGACGAAATCGACCGCGGCGTCGGCGGCGCGGTGGCGAGCGCGATCGGCGAGCGGCTGGCGCGGCTGGCCAAGGGAACTGGGAGCGCTGCGGGGAAGCAATTGCTCGCGGTCACCCACAGCCCGCAGGTCGCGGCGAAAGGCGCCGCGCATTTCATCATCGCCAAGTCGAGCGAAGGGACGGTCACCCGCACCAGCGTCCGCGCGCTTGACGCCGCCGGCCGCCGCGAAGAAATCGCGCGCATGCTGTCGGGCGCCGAAGTCACCGACGAAGCGCGCGCGCAGGCCGAACGGTTGCTGGAGACGGTGTGATGGATAACCCAACAACCACATTGTGGCGTCCGGTCGGGCCAAGGGAGCTTGCGCTGATCCGCGACAGCGGCATGCGCGCATTTCCGCCGCGTCTGCCCGAACAGCCCATCTTCTATCCGGTTACCACCGAGGAGTATGCGATCAAGATTGCACGCGACTGGAACGTACGCGCAAGTGGCAGCGGCTTCGTTACCCGCTTCGATGTCCTCAAATCCTATCTCGATCGATATCGGGTCGAAACCGCAGGCGGCCGCGCGCATCAGGAATATTGGATTCCGGCCGAGGATCTCGGTAATTTCAATGCCGCGATTGTTGGGGAGATCGTCGTGACGCGCGAATATTATCCGGGCGACGTCGGGAAATGACTCCCCATCCCCTCGACCGGCCGATCTGGAGCATGCTCACCGGGCGGCAGGCGCATCTTGCCGAGGGCGATGATCGCGCGCTGCGCATCGATCGCGGTTACGGCGTTTTCGGCGTCGCGGCCGATACGGGCGCCGAGGCGCAGGCGGCGCTTGCCGCGCTGGTGCCCGACGAGGGCGAAATCTGGGTCGTAGAGGGCGAGCCGGCGTCCGTGCCGCCCGGGATGCGTGAGGTGAAGCGCGCTGTGCTCGCGCAGATGGTCGCCGAAGGCGCGCCGCCGGTACCGCGCGCGGGCGAACCCGATATTCTGCCGCTCGGCGAGGACGACGCTGCCGAAATGGCGGCGCTGGCTGAACATGCCAAGCCCGGTCCATGGGGCCCGGCGACGCACCGCTACGGTCCGTTCTTCGGCATCCGCGAAGAGGGCCGCCTGCTCGCGATGGCGGGGCAGCGCATCCTCGTGCCGGGCATGGCCGAGGTCAGCGGCGTATCGACATGGGAGGATTGCCGCGGCCGCGGGTTGGCGCGGGCGCTGATCGGCCATGTCATGCGCGATATGGTCCGGCGCGGCGAGCAACCCTTTCTGCACAGCTACGCCGACAATGCGGGGGCGATCGGGCTTTATGAATCGCTCGGCTTTCGCATCCGCCGCGAGGTGCATGTGCTGGTGATCGCGCGGTGATGAACCGGCGCGAACATATCGCGGCGCTGGTGGCGATGGCGACGATGTTGTTGCCGGCGGGACAATTGAAGGCGCTGGAGGCGCAAATGGAAGAACTGATTCCCGAATATGGCCTGATCGGCCAGATGATTGCGCATCCGGGGCAGCGCGCGGCGCTGATCGCAATCCTGTCCGAAGGAACGGGATCGATGCCCGGCAACATGGGCTATCTGATCGGCGAGGACAGTACGAACCCCGACGCGATCTGGATCGTCGAAATCTGGGAGACACAGGAGGCTCATGCGGCGTCGCTCGCGCTGCCGGCGGTGCAGGACGCAATCAAAAGGGGACGCCCGCTGATTGCAGGATTTGGTGCTCGCGCCGAGTTCAAGCCGGTGGCAAAAGCCCGTGCATGACCGAGATTGAATCGCTGACCGAAGCCGATGCCGCCAACGAACTGATGCGGCTGGCGAAGACCATCGCCCGTCACAGCAAGCTTTATCATGCCGAGGACGCGCCCGAAATTTCGGATGCCGACTATGACGCGCTTGTCCGCCGCAACAACGAGCTCGAAGCGGCCTTCCCGAACCTGATCCGCGCCGACAGCCCGAACAACCAGGTCGGCGCCGCGGTCGAGGCTTCGCCGCTGGCAAAAGTGACGCACGCACAGCGGATGATGAGCCTCGACAATGCGTTCAGCGGCGCGGATGTCGAGGAGTTCGCGGCGCGGGTGCGGCGCTTCCTCAATCTCGGCGAGGGCGACATCGTCGCGCTGACTGCCGAGGACAAGATCGACGGCCTGTCCTGTTCGCTACGCTACGAAAAGGGCCTGCTCGTGCAGGCCGCGACGCGTGGCGACGGCAGCGTCGGCGAGGATGTGACGCCCAACGTCCGCACCATCGCCGACATCCCGCAACAGCTTGCCGGCGCGGTTCCCGATGTCTTCGAGATCCGCGGCGAAGTTTACATGGCGAAGGCCGATTTCACCGCGCTCAACGCACGGCTGCTCGCCGAGGCCGACGACCCCGAAAAAGCGCGCCAGTTCGCCAATCCGCGCAATGCCGCCGCGGGCTCGCTGCGCCAGAAGGACGCCGGCATCACCGCCGCGCGCCCGCTGCGTTTCCTCGCGCACGGCTGGGGCGAGGTAAGCGACGTTCCCGAGACGACGCAATTTGCGATGATGAAGCAGATCGAAAGCTGGGGCGTGCCCGTGTCGCCGCTGCTGAGGCGCTTCGAGGCGGTCGAGGATGTGCTCGCCCATTATGCGCTGATCGAGGCTGAGCGCGCCGAACTGCCCTATGACATCGACGGCGTCGTCTACAAGGTCGACCGGCTCGACTGGCAGGCACGCCTCGGCTTCGTGGCCAAGGCGCCGCGCTGGGCCATCGCGCATAAATTCCCTGCCGAACGCGCGCAGACGACGCTCGAAGCCATCGACATCCAGGTCGGCCGCACCGGGAAACTGACCCCGGTCGGGCGGCTCGTTCCCGTGACCGTCGGCGGCGTCGTCGTGTCGAACGTCACGCTCCACAACCGCGACGAGATCGGCCGATTGGGGGTACGCCCCGGCGACCGCGTCGTCGTCCAGCGCGCCGGCGACGTCATCCCGCAGGTGGTCGAGAATCTGACCCGCGACGAGGACCGCGCGCCTTACATGTTCCCCGACCATTGCCCCGTCTGCGGCAGCGAGGCGGTCGCCGAAGAGGGCGAGGTCGACGTCCGTTGCACGGGCGGCTTGATCTGCGGCGCGCAGAAGTTCGAGCGCCTGCGCCATTTCGTCAGCCGCGGCGCGCTCGATATTGAGGGGCTCGGCGAAAAGAGCATCGCCGAATTTCTCGAGCTTGGCTGGCTCGACAAGGGGCCTGCGGACATTTTCCGCCTCAGGAACCACCGCGCCGACCTGCTCGGGCGCGAGGGGTGGAAGGAAAAGTCGGTCGACAATCTTTTCGCCGCGATCGAGGCGAAACGGCAACCCGACGCGGCGCGGCTGCTGTTCGGGCTCGGTATCCGCCATATCGGTGCGGTGACCGCGCGCGACCTGCTCAAGGGGCTCGGCGACATCGCCGTTCTTCCCGGAAAAGCCGCTGAAATTCAGGCCTATCTCGACGCAAACCCGCAGGCCGAAGGCGAGTCCGACGGCAAGTTCGTCGCCCGCAAGATGGAGGCGATCAAGGCGATCCTCGACGTTCGCGCCGACGGGATCGGGCCCGCGGTCGCCGAAGCGCTGGGCGATTTCTTCCACGAGCCGCATAATCGCGCCCTGTGGGACGATCTCCTCTCCGAAGTCTCGCCGCCGCCTTATGTGGTGGAGACGCGAGAAAGCGAAGTTTCGGGAATGACGGTGGTGTTCACCGGCAAACTCGAAACGATGAGCCGCGACGAAGCAAAGGCGCAGGCCGAGGCGCTGGGCGCCAAGGCCGCGGGATCGGTGAGCGCGAAGACCGACCTCGTCGTCGCGGGGCCCGGCGCGGGATCGAAGCTCAAGCAGGCGAGCGCGCTCGGCATCCGCGTGATCGACGAGGCCGAATGGGCGGAGATTGTCGCGGCGGCTGGGTAAGTAACACTATCCCGTCACCCCGGACTTGATCCGGGGCCCGCCTTTCTTGCAGGAGTGAAGGCGGGTGCCGGGTCAAGCCCGGCATGACGAATGAGAGGCTGAGACTGAACGGTGCGCATCGTCACAGACGGCGCGGCCAATATGCTGTGAAGGGGCCACATGGCAAAGCGTGACTATCTTCAGAACCTGATGCGCGACCTCGAATCGCATACCGAGGTGCGCCGCTTCGGCAGCGGCTGGCTGTCGGGCTTTTTCGGGCTGCTGTTCGCGATCGCCGGTTTTTTCATGGTCGTTGCGCTGCGCTTTCCCGACTGGTTCGCAACCCCCGAGCTGGCGATCATCAAGGATTGGGGCGGGTTTCGCGGCCTTGTTCACGCGGTGCTGCTCGTCAGCTATGGCCTTTCCCTGCTCAGCCTGCTGCTGCGGCCGCGCAAGGTGCTCGGCCTTACCGCGCTGATGATCGGACTGGCGGCAATCCTCGTCGGCGGCTCGAACGTCCAGCCGCAGGAGACGCGCGACTGGGGCATCTTCTTCGGGCTCGACTTCTTCGTCGTGAACCTGCTCGTCACCGGCTTCATGTTCGCGCCCTTGGAGCGCGCCTTTCCGCATCGCCGGACGCAGCGCCTGTTCCGCACCGAATGGCGCGAAGACCTCTTCTATTATCTCGTCAGCACGATGTTCGTGCAGGTGCTCGGTTTCCTCGCGCTCGCGCCCTCGACGATCATCAACGAACATACGTCGAACTGGCAGGCGTTCCGCGCCGCGGTCGCCTCATTGCCGTGGATCGTCCAGTTCGCGATCGTGCTCGTCGCGTCGGACGTGGCGCAATATTTCTTCCACCGCACCTTCCACCGCTACCCCTTCCTCTGGGGTTTCCACGCGGTGCATCACAGCGCGAAGTCGATGGACTGGCTCGCGGGGTCGCGGATGCATTTCGTCGAGATCATCCTTTTGCGTTCGATCACCTCGCTGCCGCTGTTCACCCTCGGCTTCAGCCCGTCGGTGATGCAAGCCTATATCGGCTTCGTCTATGTCTGGTCGTCGCTGCTCCACGCCAATGTCGGGGGCAATTTCAACCGCCTCGGCCACTGGATCGCGACGCCGCGCTTTCACCACTGGCATCACGGGCTCGAGCGCGAGGCGTTCGACGTCAATTTCGCGATCCATTTCCCCTGGATCGACAAGCTCTTCGGCACCTTCCATCTGCCGAAGGACCGCTGGCCCGAAAATTACGGCATCCCCGAGGATGTGCCGAAAAACTATTGGGGCCAGTTCCTCTACCCATGGACGCGCACTGGCAAGAAGACCGACGAGACGCCGGCCGAATAGCGGCTTGCCACGCCCGGGCGGCGCGCATAGGAGCCGCCGCGTGAGTCCGCTCGCCGCCTTTCGCCGTCCCGGCATCCTCTTGCTGCTGCCCTTGCTGCTGGCGCTCGCCGCGCGGGTGCTCGTCGCGCCGGGCTGGATGATCGAAAGCGATGCCGGCGGGGCGATCACCGTCCGCGTCTGTTCGGATCCCGCCAACCCCGGCGGAACCGTGACGATCCCGATCGAAAAGGTCGGCGATCATCAGGCGGGCGAGGGGCAGCAGCATTGCCCATGGGGCGCGCTCGCCGCCGCACCGATCGTTCCCGACCTGCCGGTGCTGCCCGCGGCGCCGATGCTTGCCGAACCGGCCCCCGTCGCGCTGGCTTCACTCGGCTTCGCGCCGGGCATCGCTTCACCGCTGCCGCCGAGTACCGGACCACCCGCTTTCGCCTGATCCAGCCTGAAACGCCGCCCGCGCGGAAAGCGCGGCGCGGTTCCATGCCTGTATCCGGGGAAGATTTTCCGATGAAGAACCATATCTGCCGCGCGGCGCCCTTGCTCGCGCTCGTCACCTGCCTTGCCGCCCTGCCCGTCCGCGCCGAAGAGGCCGACGCCACCATCATCGTCACCGCGCCGACCGCGACCGACGCCGCCGAAGCGCGCGCCGCGCGCACGCCCGGCGGCAGCGATATCGTCGCGCACGAGGATTATGCCGACAAGTCGGTCGTATCGCTGCGCGACGCGCTCGCCTTCTCGCCCGGCGTCTATCTCCAGCCGCGTTTCGGGCAGGAAGTGCGCATTTCGATTCGCGGCTCGGGGCTGTCGCGCGGCTATCATATGCGCGGGCTGACGCTGCTGCAGGACGGGATCCCGATCAACCTCGCCGACGACAATGGCGATTTCCAGGAACTCGAACCGATCTTCTTCGACCATCTCGAAGTCTATCGCGGCGCCAACGCATTGCGCTTCGGGTCGGGCACCTTGGGCGGCGCCATCAATGGGGTTACCCCGACCGGCCGCAGCGCCGGGGGAGTTTACCTGCGCGCCGACGCGGGCAGTTTCGATAGCTGGCGCGGGCTCGTCGCCGCGGGCGTCGCGGGGGCGCAGGTCGACGCATGGGGGGCGATCAGCGCCGACACGTCGGACGGCGATCGCGACCATGCGAAGCGTCGCAGCGTCCGTTTCCACGGCAATGTCGGGCTGAAGTTCAGCGACACGGTTGCCACCCGCTTCTATGCCAGCCTCAACCGCATCCGGCAGGAATTGCCCGGCGCGCTGACCCGGGACGAGGCACTAACCACGCCGCGCCGGGCCAATGCGGGCGCCGTCGCACTCGATCAGGCGCGCGATATCGATTCGCTGCGTCTCCAGAACCGCACCAGCTTCGATTTCGGTGCGGTGAAACTCGACGTCGGCGCTTTCGTCAATGCGAAGGCGCTGCATCATCCCATCTATCAGCTCATCGACCAGAAGAGCGTCGATCGCGGCGCCTTCTTCCGCTTCGATTATGCGGGCGGTCCGGTCGAGGCGACGCTCGGCGGCGAATTGCGCGTCGGCGACGTCAATTCGCGGCGCTTCCTCAATCTCGCGGGCAAACGCGGCGCGAAGACCTTCGACGCCAAGCAGGATGCGCGCACCGCGACGCTGTACGGCGAGCTGCGGCTGCGGCCGGTCGATACGCTGACCCTGATCGCGGGCGGCATCTACGGCGACGGGATGCGGCGCCAGCACGAGGCGTTCAACAATGGCCCGGTCGATCGCGGTGGCCGCGCCGATTTCGACGCCTTCTCCCCCAAGCTCGGCCTGTTGTACGAGCCCGCGCCGGGGATGCAATTCTACGCCAACTACAGCCGCTCGGTCGAATTTCCCGGGTTCATCGAACTCGCGCAGGTGTCGGCCTTCGTTCCGTTCGATCCGCAACGCGCGTGGACGGCCGAGATCGGCACGCGCGGCCGGTCGGGTATCGCGAGCTGGGACCTGTCGCTCTACCGCGCCGACATCAAGGGCGAGTTGCTGCAATATATGGTCGGCGCCGATATTCCCGCCTCGACCTTCAACGCCGGTAGGACGCGGCACGAAGGCATCGAGGCGGCGGTCGAGCTCGCGCCGGCCGACTGGCTGCGGCTGCGGCAGGTCTATACCTACAGCAATTTCCGCTTCCGCGATGATGCGCAATATGGCGACAATCGCCTGCCGGTGGTGCCGCGCCACGTCTATCGCGCCGAATTGCGGCTCGGCAGCGACGCGTTGCATATCGCGCCCAATTTCGAATGGGTGCCGCGGGGGCCGTTCGCCGATTATGGCAATGGCGTTCGGACCCCCGGCTATACACTGATCGGGTTCACCGGCGGCGCGCGTCTCGCCGAGGGCGTCGACGCTTTCGTCGATGTCCGCAACATCACCGGCAAGAAGGCGATCGGCGATATCAGCGCGGCAATCGCGGTGACCGATACGTCGGCCATCTATTATCCGGTCGAACGCCGCGCCGTGTCGGCCGGCCTTCGCGCGCGTTTCTGAGAGGGGCGGGGGATGACCGACATCAAGACCGCACCGCTCTATCGCACGATCTGGCGCTGGCATTTCTATGCCGGGCTGTTCGTCATCCCCTTCGTCCTTCTGCTGTCGCTGACCGGCGCCGCCTATCTGTTCAAGCCGCAGCTCGACCGATGGCAGGAACGCGGCTGGCGCGGGCTGCCGGCGGCCGAGCGCGTCGACGCCGACGCGCAGGTCGCGGCGGCGCTGGCGGCGTTTCCGGGCGCGAGCTTCCACTATTACCGCATCCCCGAGGCGTCGGGCGATGCGGCGGTCGTCCACCTCGCCCTGCCGGACGGCGGCATGCGCGACGTCGCGGTGTCGCCGCGCGGGCGCGTCGTCGGCGCCGCCGATCCCGAGACGCGCATCTCGGCCTGGCTCGCGCGTATCCATTCGAGCCTGCTCATCGGGCGCGCTGGCGGGCTGCTCGTCGAACTCGCGGCGAGCTGGGCGATCGTGATGATCCTGACCGGCCTCTATCTCTGGTGGCCGCGCGGGCGCGGGGCGGCGGGGGTGGTCTGGCCGCGGCTGTCGCTCGGCGGGCGAACGGCGCTGCGCGATCTTCACTCGGTGACGGGCTTCTGGGTCTCGGGCCTCGCGCTGGTCCTCCTGCTCACCGCACTGCCGTGGACCGACGTCTGGGCGAGCGGCTTCCGGACCGTGCGCGCCGAAATGGGCTGGGTAGCGGGGGCGCCGGACTGGAAGGGCGGGGCCGCCGGTCATCATGCCGCGCACGATCATCGCGCGATGGCGATGGCGGCACCCTCCGCCGCGCCGCCCGGCGTCCCGCTCGCCACCATCGTGTTGCGCGCGCGGAGCGAGGCGCTGCCGCCGCCGGTGATCGTCCAGCCGCCCGGCGCGCCGAACCTGTTCGGGGCCCCGAACGGCGATGTGTGGACGCTGACGACGCAGACGCAGAACCGGCCGCTGGTGCGCAAGGTCGGCTATGATCCCGCAACGGGCATCGAGGTGTCGCGAAGCGGCTTTGCCGACAAGCATGTCATCGACCGTATCGTCGGCATCGGCATCGCTTGGCACGAGGGCGCGCTGTTCGGGATCGTCAGCCAGTTGATCGGGGTGGCGACGGCGCTGGCATTGGTGACGCTCGCGATTTCGGGTTTCCTGCTCTGGCGGCGGCGCAAGCCGGAAGCGGCGCTCGGCGCGCCGCCGTTGCCGCGCGATCCGGCCCGGCTGAAGGGCGTCGCGGCGATCGTCCTGTTGCTGGCCGCGCTGTTACCGCTGCTCGCGGCGTCGCTGATCCTGCTGTGGATCGTCGACCGGCTGGTGATACCCCGGCTGCCGCGGCTCGCACGCTGGCTTGGCGTTCGTGCCTTGGCGTGACCTATCCGGCCGTATATAGCGGTCCGATGATCCGACTTCTCCGCAAGCTTTGCCTCGTCCTTGCCGCGCTGTTGTTCGCACCCGCTGCGCTGGCGGCCGATCGCGGTCCGGTGGTGCTGGCCGCCGCCAGCCTGCAGGAATCGCTGACCGAAGCGGCCGGTGCCTGGGCGGCGAAGGGGCACCCCAAACCCGTGCTGTCGTTCGCCGCCTCGTCGGCACTCGCGCGGCAGGTGATCGCGGGCGCTCCCGCCGACCTGTTCCTGTCGGCCGACGAGGAATGGATGGACGCGGTCGCGAAGGCGGGGCTGCTGCGCCGGGGGACGCGCACGACATTGCTCGGCAATCGGCTGGTGCTCATCGCCCCGGCCGCGAGTGCGGTCCGGCTCACGCCCGCGCGCGGTTTCCCGCTGGCCCGCGCCCTCGGCAGCGGCCGTCTCGCGCTGGCCGATCCCGATGCCGTCCCGGCGGGCAAATATGCGAAGGCAGCATTGATGCACCTCGGCGTGTGGCGCGGCGTCGCGGCGCGGGTCGCGCCCGCCGAAAATGTCCGCGCCGCCATGGCGCTCGTCGAACGCGGCGCCGCGCCGCTCGGCATCGTCTATGCGACCGATGCGAAGGCATCGCGCGCCGTGCGTGTCGTCGGCACCTTTCCCGCGGCGAGCCATCCGCCGATCCGTTACCCGGTCGCGGTGCTGAAGGCGTCGCGCCACAAAGACGCGGCCGGTTTCCGCGCCTTCCTGCTGTCGAAACAGGCGCGCGCCATCTTCGCCCGCCACGGATTTTCCACGCCCTGATGCTTTCCGCCGAAGAATGGAGCATTGTCGCGCTGTCGCTGAAGGTCGGCGGGGCGGCGGTGCTCGTCACCCTGCCGGTCGCCTTTGCGCTCGCTTGGGTGCTGGCGCGCAAGCGCTTTCCGGGGCGCGTGCTGCTCGACGGGCTCGTCCATCTGCCGCTCGTGCTGCCGCCGGTGGTCACCGGCTGGTTGCTGCTCATCGCCTTCGGGCCGCTTGGCCCCGCCGGACGATGGCTCGAAAGCTGGTTCGGGGTCAGCCTGATGTTCCGCTGGACCGGCGCCGCGCTCGCGGCGGCGATCATGGCGCTGCCGCTGATGGTGCGCGCGATGCGCTTGTCGATCGAGGGCATCGACCGGCGACTGGAGGGCGCGGCGCGAACGCTCGGCGCCGGCCGCTGGCACGCGTTCCGGACGGTCAGCCTGCCGCTCGCGCTGCCCGGCGTGCTCGCCGCGCTCGTCCTCGGCTTCGCGCGCTCGATCGGCGAGTTCGGGGCGACGATCACCTTCGTCTCGAACATCCCGGGCGAAACGCGGACGCTGCCGCTCGCCATCTATTCGGCGTTGCAGGTGCCGGGGGCGGAAGCGATGGTGACGCGGCTGGCGCTGCTCTCGGTCGCGCTGTCGCTCGGCGCGCTGGTGCTCTCCGAATGGCTGGTGCGGCGAACGCACGCCGGAAGGCCGCCGCATGGCGATTGATATCGACATCGAACGGCGGCTCGGCGACCGGGTCATCGCGGCGCGCTTTACCGCCGGTCCGGGGCTGACCGCGCTGTTCGGCCCGTCGGGGGTGGGCAAGACGAGCATCCTCAACATGGTCGCGGGGCTGCTGCGCCCCGACCGCGGGCATATCCGCGTTGGGACGCGAACGCTGTTCGGCGACGGCGTCGACCTGCCGCCCGAAGCGCGGCGGATCGGTTATGTGTTTCAGGACGGGCGCCTGTTCCCGCATCGCCGGGTACGCGCCAATCTGCTGTACGGCCACGACCTTGCCGACCCCGCCGCGCGCTGGATGGGCCTCGACGAAGCGGTCGACTTCCTCGGCATCGGTCACCTGCTCGGGCGCTGGCCCGCAAGCCTGTCGGGCGGCGAGGCGCAGCGCGTCGCGATCGGCCGCGCGTTGCTCAGCGGCCCCGAATGCCTGCTGATGGACGAACCTTTGTCCTCGCTCGATGCGGCGCGGCGCGGCGAGATCATGGCGGTGATCGAACGGATTCGCGACGAGCTCAAGTTGCCGATCCTCTATGTCAGCCACGACCGGGCGGAGGTCGACCGGCTGGCGACCGGGGTCGTCGCGCTGGAGTGAGGCGGCAGGGGAAATTTCAATTGAAACCTTGTCATGCTATGGGCGGGGTCGATGAAAAGTCCTGATACGCACGTCCACGAGACGCCGCCGCCGGGTTCCGCGCCGGACTGGACCTGTCCGCAGAATTGGGACGCCTTTTCGCCCGGCGAACATGCGATGTGGGATCGCCTCTTCGCGCGCCAGTGGGATATGTTGCCGGGGCGCGCCTCCGACGCTTTCCTGCGCGGGATCGACGTCCTCCGGCTCGAAAAACCCGGCATTCCCGATTATCGCGAACTCAATGCGCGGCTCGTCGATGCAACGGGGTGGCAGGTCGTCGCGGTGCCGGGGCTGGTGCCCGACGAGGTCTTTTTCGACCATCTGGCGAACCGGCGCTTTCCCGCCGGCAACTTCATCCGCACCCCCGAACAGCTCGATTATCTTCAGGAGCCCGACGTCTTTCACGACGTGTTCGGCCATGTCCCGATGCTCGCCGACCCGGTGTTTGCCGACTATATGGTTGCCTATGGCCTCGGCGGGCTGCGCAGCCTGAAGTTCGACGCGCTGAAGCAACTCGCGCGCCTCTATTGGTATACGGTCGAATTCGGTCTGATCCGCGAAGCTGGCGGCCTGCGCATCTACGGCGCCGGCATCGTCTCTTCCTATTCCGAGAGCGTCTTCGCGCTCGATTCGGACAGCCCGAACCGCATCGGTTTCGACCTCGCGCGCGTCATGCGCACCGATTACCGGATCGACGATTTCCAGCAGAATTATTTCGTCATCGACAGCTTGGGCCAGTTGCTCGACACGACGGTCAACACCGACTTCGCGCCGCTCTATGTCGAAAACGCCGCGCTACCGCCGATCCCGATCGCCGACATCCTGCCCGGCGACGAGGTGATCACGCGCGGCACGCAGGATTATGCAACGGCGAAAGCTTAGCCCGTCATTGCGAGGAGCGTAGCGACGAAGCAATCTCCAGCTATCGGCAAAGCTGAACGAAGGCTGGAGATTGCTTCGCTGCGCTCGCAATGACTTTTAACTACCAGCTCCCGAAGCTCGCGTCCGACGGGCTCGCGCGGTGTCGCGCGCGTTCCTTGCGCCGCCAGCCATAGCGCCGCCGCTTGACTAACAGCAGGCACGGCCATTCAGCGCTGCCGCCGCGCGCGGCGAGGCGAAAGCCCTGCGCGCGATAGGCGGCGAGCACCGGTTCCATTTGCCGCGCGATCAGCCCGGCGAGGATCGCATGGCCGCCCGGCGCGGTCGCGGCGGCGATATCGGGCGCCAGCGTGATCAGCGGCCCCGCAAGGATGTTGGCGACGACGAGGTCGTAAGGCGCGCGGTGGCGGATCGCCGGATGGTCGGTTCCCGGCGCGACCGCGAGTGCGAGGCGTCCGCCGCCGCGGCCGAGCGGCACGTCGTTGATTGCGGCATTGTCGCGGGTGACGAGGATGCTCGCGGGGTCGATGTCCGATGCGATCGTTTTGGCGCGGGGCCACAGCGCCATCGCGGCAAAGGCGAGCAGGCCGGTCCCGGTACCGATGTCGGCGATGTTGCGCGGGCTGGCGCCGGCGCGCGCGAGCCGGTCGAGCATCGCGAGGCAGCCCGCGGTGGTGTCGTGCCCGCCGGTGCCGAACGCCTGGCTCGCATCGATCAGGAACGATATCGTCCCCGGCGGGACGCGATCGGCGTGGCTGCTCGTATGGACGAAGAAGCGGCCGGCCTGCACGGGCTCGAGGCCCTGCTGGCTCAGCGTCACCCAATCCTCCTCGGGCAGCTCGCTCACCGCGGGTTTGACGCCCTTCGCGCTCGGCACGAACGACTGGAGCAGTTTGAGCAGCGCCGCGCCCGGCTTGTCATCCATATAGGCGTCGAGCTGCCACAGCCCTGCGTCCTCGTCGATCTCGCGCGTCACCACGACGGGGGCTTCGGGCCGCACATCGAGTTCGGGGATTTCGCCCGACAGCGCTTCGGCCTCGCCGCGCGTGCAGGGGAGGGAGACGAGCCAGCTCATGGTCTAGCGCACATAGCTGGCGCCATTGGCGTCGAGCACTGCGCCGGTCATCGACGGCGGCGCGTCGAGTGCGCACCAGCGTGCCATTTCACCGATCTCGTCGGGCGTCGCGACACGGCCGAGCGGGATTTCGGCGAGCAGTCTTTCGCCGCCATCGCCCGCCAGATGCGCTTCGGCCATCCCGGTCAGCGTGAAGCCGGGACAGACGGCAAAGGCCAGGATGCCATCCTTCGCATAGCCGCGCGCGATCGTCTTGGTCATCGCGACCATGCCCGCCTTCGACGCCGCATAATGCCAATGCGACGGGCTGTCGCCGCGATGCGCCGCACGGCTCGCGATGTTGACGATGCGGCCCGCGGCGTTGCGCTCCTGCCAGTGCAGTACGGCGCGGCGGCAGAGCTGCGCGCTCGCGGTCAGGTTGATCTGCAGCGTCCGGTTCCAGTTCGCGAGCCAGTCGGCATCGCCGGCGTCCAGCACATTGTCTTCGAACACCCCGGCATTGTTGACGAGCACGTCGATCCGCCCGTCCAGCCGGTCAAGGCTCTGCTGCCACAGCCGCTCGGGAACCGCGGGATCGCCAAGGTCGCCGTCGGCGCTCGACAGCGCCACGATTTTCGTCGCGTCGCCGGCCAGCGCATCGGAGATCGCGGCGCCGATACCGCGGCTGGCGCCGGTAATCAGGATATGGGTCTGCATGGCTCCGCCATAGAGCCGTCCAGGGGACCGCGCTAGCTTGGCGTTACGCCACCCTGCGGCTGAACTCGCTCGCCGCCTGTTCGAGCGACTGGAGCCGCGCGCCCATTTTGGCGAATTCGTTGCTGAGCACGCTGATCTCGCTCGCGACCATGCCCGAATCGTTGCGGATGCTGGCGATCGTCGACGACATGCTGTCGGCGGCGAGCGCAGTTTCGTCGACCGCCGCGGTGATCGAGGTGACCGTCTGCGCCTGCGCGTCCATCGCGTGCTGGATGCGCCGCGCCGATTGCTGGACTTCGACGATCGTCGCCTGGATCGACTGGTTGGCACTGACCGACCCGCGCGTCGCCTGCTGGATCGCGGTGATCTTGCCCGCAATATCGTCGGTCGCGCGTGCGGTTTCATTGGCGAGGCTTTTGACCTCCTGCGCGACGACGGCAAAGCCGCGGCCCGATTCGCCGGCGCGCGCCGCTTCGATCGTCGCGTTGAGCGCCAGCAGGTTGGTCTGGCCCGCAATCTCGCGGATCAGGCCGAGGATCGATTCGATCGACTGCGCATGGTGCGACAGCGTTTCGGACATCGCGACCGCTTCGCCCGCCTGTTCGGAGGCGCGCGTTGCGACGCTCGCCGATGCTTCGACCTCGCTCCGCGCATCCTCGATCGCGCGGATCAGTCCCGCGGCGGTCGACGCCGCTTCGCGCATCGCCATCGCCGATTGTTCGGACGCTGCGGCGACTTCGCTGGTCTTGGCGATCATATCCTTTGCGGCGTGGTCGGCCGATGCGGCCTGTTTGGCGAGCTGCTGACGCACCCCGTCGGTGTCCTGGACCAGCGAGGCGATCGAGCGGTCGAAATCGCCCGCGAGCGACTGGCGCTCGGCCGATATGACCGCGCGGTCGAGCTTTTTCGCATAGCGCTGCATGACGTCATATTCGAGCAGGCCGAGGCGGTTGATCGCGCTGGTCAGCCGGACGATGCGTTCGGCATCGCCGCTGCACGCCGCCACCACATATTCGATCGTCAGGCGCTGGCTCTCGGCCATGCACGACAGCACCGACGCGAGCGGCAGTTTGACGCGCCGCGCCATATGCGTGTTCTGGCAAGCGATCGTCGCGACTTCCTGCCCGGCGGCATCGCGATATTTCGCCTCGGTATGGCGCGTGCTGCCTTTGATATAGGAATGGAGAAGCTCGCCCTCGACCTTGCGCTCGATGGACGGCAGGGCGTTGAAGCTGTCCCAATAGGCGCGCGCGATGCTTTCTTCGCGCCCGGCGATGATGCCGTGGATTTCCATGGCATCGGCGGCGAGGCTTCCGTCGAGATCGTAGAAGGGGAAGCGTTCGACCATCAACACGGGGTCGATCTGCTGCTTATGAATCGGATTTTCCTTCACCATATCCCGTGCCCTCGTCGATCGCGCGCGGAGGCGCGGATCTGCCGCCCGCATTGGTCCGCGAAACTCGTAACCGGGATATGCTGCGGGCCGGGTAAATTCGCCGTTAACCAGCGTCCGTTTTTTCGAAGAGACCGGCACCGGCCCGCTCCCCCACCCGGCCTCCCTAGGTTACTATCGTAAGGGAGGCCGGGTGGGGAAGCGGGCCGGTGCCGGAGACTTAGCGCCCGTCGGCGGCGCGGACCGGATAGCCCTCGAACGCCTTGATCGTGCGCAGGGTGAAGGCGCTGTGCATCGCCGCGACACCGGGCAGGCGCGACAGGCACTGGCGGTGCAGCCGGTCGAAGTCGGCGACGCTGCGCGCCGCGACGCGGAGCCGATAGTCCGACGCCCCCGACATGAGCTGGCATTCGAGGATCTCGTCATAGCTGCGGACCGCGCTTTCGAACGCGTTGAGCGCCTCCTCGCTCTGCGACGTCAGGCTGATGTCGACGAACACGTCGAGGCCGAGCCCGATGCGGTCCGGCGCCAGCCGCGCGGTGTAACCGGTGATGATCCCCGCGGTTTCGAGCGCGCGGATGCGCCGATGGCATGCCGAGGCAGACAGGCCGACCGCTTCGCCCAGTTCGGCGGCGGGGCGCGGGCCGTGCCGTTGCAGCAAGTTGAGGAGCTTTATGTCGATTCGATCAATCATTGTGCGTCCAATGCCGATTACGCGCAAAAATCGCGCGTCCTTGTCGCGAAACGAACGACGATATGCAAGCACCTCGCACCATGGTTCTGCTATATCGCGTCCATAAGATCGCCGGCATCGCGGCAGTGCGCGAGCGGCGGCTTGGCAATGGAGAGCGAAGCATGATCATCGGCACCCCCAAGGAAATCAAGAACCACGAATATCGCGTCGGCCTGACCCCCGAAAGCGCGCGCGAACTCGTCGTCCACGGCCACCGCGTGCTCGTCCAGACCGGCGCCGGCGCAGGCATCGGCGCGCACGACCGCTATTATGTCGAAGCGGGGGCCGAGATCGTCCAGACCGCCGAGGAAATCTTCGCCACTTGCGAAATGGTCGTGAAGGTCAAGGAACCGCAGGCGGTCGAGCGCGCGATGCTCCGCGAAGGGCAGATCCTCTATACCTATCTCCACCTCGCGCCCGATCCCGAGCAGACGCGCGACCTGATGAAATCGGGTGCGGTGTGCATCGCCTATGAAACCGTCACCAGCCCGCACGGCGGCCTGCCGCTCCTGAAGCCGATGAGCCAGGTCGCGGGCCGCATGTCGATCCAGGCCGGCGCTACCGCGCTCGAAAAGGCGCATGGCGGCCGCGGCGTCCTGCTCGGCGGCGTTCCCGGCGTCGCGCCGGGCAAGGTCACGGTGATCGGCGGCGGCGTCGTCGGCTTCAACGCGGCGCAGATGGCGGCGGGCCTCGGCGCCGACGTCACCATCCTCGACCGCGATCCCGAAGTGCTCGAACGCGTCGGCACCTTCTTCGAATCGCGCGCCAAGACGCGCTTTTCGAACCGCGCCAACCTGGCCGAATGCGTCGCCGAGGCCGACCTCGTCATCGGCGCGGTGCTGATCCCCGGCGCCGAGGCGCCGAAGCTGGTCAGCCGCGAGATGCTCGGCACGATGCAGGCCGGGTCGGTGCTCGTCGACGTCGCGATCGACCAGGGCGGCTGTTTCGAGACCAGCCACGCGACGACGCACGCCGAACCGACCTATGTCGTCGACGGCATCGTGCATTATGCGGTCGCCAACATGCCGGGCGGCGTCGCGCGCACCAGCACTTATGCGCTCAACAACGTCACCCTGCCGCACGCACTGCGCATCGCCGACCTCGGCTGGAAAGAGGCTTTGAAGCGCGACATGCATCTTGCGCAGGGTTTGAACGTTTGGAATGGTAAGGTGACGTTCGAAGCCGTAGCGGAAGCGATCGGAACCGATTATGTGCCTGTTGATCAGGCGCTCGCCTGACAACAAGGACAGAAGACCCGATGACCGACCAGGTGCCGCCTCCCCCGCAGGATGAGGAAGAAGAGAATGAAGTGATCCGCGCCGCGCGCGAGCGTCAGCAGCAGCGCGAGGCAGCCGAAGCCACCGAAGCGGCCGACAAGGACGCCGCGAAGGGCAAGCGCGGCTGGAAAACGGCGGCGGCGGCGGGTCTCGGCATCGGGTCGGCAGCGGTGATCGCCGCGCTGCTCTACGCGAACCGCGGCAAGATCAAGTGACGCATTTCCCCGCGCGCTGACAGCGCGTGGATTGGACATGCGTCGTCCCCCTGACGGAGGGATTCGAAGGGCGGCCCTGTGCCGCCCTTTTTCCTGCGCGAAGCAATGGCAGCTTCCAGCCGTGCGTCATGATGGCCGCGCGATCGTCTTCGTCTTCGCCCCAATCTCGACAAGATGGACTTAAGGCAATTGCATATCGTGGCAGGAGGGCTTACCGGCACCGCATCGACCGTTTAGAGTCAGGACAGGGCTGATATGGCTGGCAACGAACCGAGTGCGCGTCCGCGCGCCCCGCACCTGCAGGTGTATAAATGGGGGCCCGCGATGGCCACCTCGATCCTCCACCGCGTCAGCGGCGACGGTCTTGCGATCGTCGGCGCGCTGATGTTCCTCTGGTGGCTCGGCGCGCTTGCCGCCGGCCCCGACGCCTATGCCGCCTTCATTGCCTGCGTCTGGCACGATCCCAGCCCCGAGGCGGGCACGTTCCACCTGATCACCAACATCCTCGGCAAGGTCGTGCTGATCGGGTTGACCTGGGCCTTTTTCCAGCATCTTTTCTCGGGCCTGCGCCACCTCGTCCTCGACACCGGCGCGGGGTACGAGCTCAAGACGAACAAGCTGTGGTCGACCGTCGTCATCCTCGGCGCGCTGCTCGCGACCGCGGTGACCTGGCTCTATATCTTCAAGGAGGCGCTCAATGGGTAACGGAACGCGCCTCGGCCGGGTACGCGGGCTCGGCTCGTCGCACCATGGTTCGCACCACTGGCTGCAGCAGCGCCTGACCGCGCTCGGCAACATCCTGCTTGTCGGCTTCCTCTTCGTCTCGTTCCTGCGCCTGCCGATGACCGACCATGGCGCGGTCGTGCGCTGGGCGTCGAACCCGACGGTCGCGCTGGCGCTGATCCTGATGGTGGTCAGCGTCTTCTGGCACCTTCGCCTCGGCCTGCAGGTGCTGATCGAGGATTATGTCCACGGCGACGGGACGCGCCTGCTCGCGCTCGTCCTTTTGAATTTCTACGCGATCGGCGGGGCTGCCTATGGCATCTTCGCGATCGTCCGCATCGTGCTTGCGCCCGCCGCCGGGCTCGCTCCGGGGGGAATGTAAGATGACCGAAGCGTACAAGATCATCGACCATGTGTACGACACCGTCGTCGTCGGCGCCGGTGGCTCGGGCCTGCGCGCCACGATGGGTAGTGCCGAAGCCGGCCTCAAGACCGCGTGCATCACCAAGGTGTTCCCGACCCGCAGCCATACCGTCGCGGCGCAGGGCGGCATCGCCGCCTCGCTCGGCAACAACAGCCCCGACCATTGGCAGTGGCACATGTACGACACCGTCAAGGGGTCCGACTGGCTCGGCGATCAGGACGCGATCGAATATATGGTGCGCGAGGCACCGGCGGCGGTCTACGAACTCGAACATGCCGGCGTGCCTTTCAGCCGCAATCAGGACGGGACGATCTACCAGCGTCCGTTCGGCGGCCATATGCAGAATATGGGTGAGGGCCCGCCGGTGCAGCGCACCTGCGCCGCGGCCGACCGTACCGGCCACGCGATGCTCCATGCGCTTTATCAGCAGAGCCTGAAGTATGACGCCGACTTCTTCATCGAATATTTCGCGCTCGACCTGATCATGGAAGACGGCGCGTGCCGCGGCGTGATTGCGCTGTGCATGGAGGATGGCAGCATCCACCGCTTCCGTTCGCAGGCCGTCGTGCTCGCGACGGGCGGCTACGGCCGCTGCTATTTCACTGCGACTTCGGCGCACACCTGCACCGGCGATGGCGGGGGCATGGTGCTGCGCGCCGGCTTGCCGCTGCAGGACATGGAGTTCGTGCAGTTCCACCCGACCGGCATTTATGGCGCGGGCGTGCTGATCACCGAAGGCGCGCGCGGCGAGGGCGGTTACCTGACCAACAGCGAAGGCGAGCGGTTCATGGAACGCTATGCCCCGTCGGCGAAGGACCTTGCGTCGCGCGACGTCGTGTCGCGCTCAATGGCGCTCGAAATCCGCGAAGGCCGCGGCGTCGGGCCGCACAACGACCATATCTACTTGCACCTCGACCATATCGATCCCGCGGTGCTCGCCGAGCGCCTGCCGGGGATCACCGAAAGCGGCAAGATTTTCGCGGGCGTCGACCTGACGCGCCAGCCGCTGCCGGTCGTGCCGACGGTCCATTACAATATGGGCGGCATCCCCTGTAACTATCACGGCGAAGTCGTGACGCTGGGCAAGGACGGCCCCGACACCGTCGTCCCCGGCCTGTTCGCGGTCGGCGAAGCCGCGTGCGTGTCGGTCCATGGCGCTAACCGCCTCGGCTCGAACAGCCTGATCGACCTTGTCGTCTTCGGCCGCGCGACGGGGCATCGCCTCAAGGAACTGATCAAGCCCGGCGCGGCGCAGGCCGCGCTGCCGAAGGACAGCGCCGACCTCGCGCTCGGCCGTCTCGATCATTTCCGCAACGCGAGCGGTGGTTCGCCGACCGCGGAAATCCGGACCGAGATGCAGCGCGCCATGTCGCAGCATGCCGCGGTGTTCCGCACCGACGAGCTGATGGCCGAAGGCAAGGAAAAGCTCGCCAAGACCTACCAGCGGATGAACGACGTCCACGTCACCGACCGCAGCCTGATCTGGAACACCGACCTGATCGAGACGCTCGAGCTCGACAATCTGATCGCGCAGGCGACGGTGACGATGCATTCGGCGTACAACCGCAAGGAAAGCCGCGGCGCGCATGCGCATGAGGATTTCCCGAACCGCGACGATCCGAACTGGATGAAGCACACGATCAGCTGGTTCGACGGCTGGGGTGGCAAGGGCGGCGGCGTGAAGCTCGATTACCGTCCGGTTCACGAATATACGCTGTCCGACGACGTCGAATATATCAAGCCGAAGGCGCGCGTTTACTAAGGCGCCGCGGAACGGTCTATTTTTCTCGGGCTCCGGCGAAAGCCGGGGCCCGATCGCGTTTGGCGCCGGCCGCCGCCAAATCATGACCGAACATCTATAACGAAAATTTACCTTCCGCTGCTAATGCGGCGGACGGGACCATCGTCACCGCCCGGAGTGGGATGCCGGGGGGCAGCATTTGGGTCGCCCATGCCAGATCCTGGGGCCGAGACCGACTCGCCGGCCGCCGCCGACCAACGCCAGCCGCGCCAGTCGCGTCTGGTCAAGGCGGAGCTTGGCTGTGCGCGGCTTGGCCGGTTCGACGTCACGATCCGCAATGTCTCGCAGACCGGTATCGGCGGGCAGGGCCCGCATATGCTGCAGATCGGCGAGCGAATGACGATAATCCTGCCCGGCCACGACCCGATGCCTGGAACGGTCCGCTGGGTCCAGGACCGGCGGTTCGGCATCGAGACCGACCGGGCGATCGACACCGCACGCCTGCGCGGTGCGCAGGGCGACGGTTTGACGACCACCGACAGCAAGGCCGAATTCCAGATCGTCCCCGCACCCCGACTCTCGGCGCGCCGGCCGGGGCTCACGCTCGGCGTGTCGCCCCGGAATGATAGCTGGAAACGGCACTGAACAAGCCGCATGCGTTTACGCCGGACAAAGGAAAACCGGCGCGGATCGCTCCGCGCCGGTTCCCCCGTTTGTTTCGATAGGATGCTGTGTCAGGCGACGCGGCGGACTTCGTTGCCGTCGTCGTCGATGTCGCGCAGCACATAGCCGCGGCCCCAGACCGTCTCGATATAATTTTCGCCGCCGCAGGCCAGCGCCAGCTTCTTGCGCAGCTTGCAGATGAAGACGTCGATGATCTTCAGTTCGGGCTCGTCCATCCCGCCATAGAGGTGGTTCAGGAACATTTCCTTGGTCAGCGTCGTGCCTTTGCGCAGCGAGAGCAGCTCGAGCATCTGATATTCCTTGCCGGTCAGGTGCACGCGGGTGCTGTCGACCTCGACCGTCTTGGTATCGAGATTGACCGCCAGCTTGCCGGTCTTGATCACGCTCTGGCTGTGGCCCTTCGAACGGCGGACGACCGCATGGATGCGGGCCACCAGTTCGTCGCGGTGGAAGGGTTTGGTGACATAATCGTCGGCACCGAAGCCGAACGAACGCACCTTCGAATCCATTTCCGAAATGCCCGACAGGATCAGCACCGGCGTCTGCACCTTCGCGGTGCGCAGCTTCTTCAGCACGTCATAGCCGTGCATGTCGGGCAGGTTCAGGTCGAGCAGGATGATGTCGTAATCATAGAGCTTACCCAGGTCCAGGCCTTCCTCACCGAGATCGGTGGTATAGACGTTGAAGCCTTCGGTGGTGAGCATCGTGTCGATCGCTTTCGCGGTCGTCGGCTCGTCCTCGATCAGCAGTACGCGCATTGGGCACCCCTTAACCTCTATCCCGATTGGGACTGTTTCCCACGATGATCCCGCGATCCATCCGCGCGACCCTGTGGAAATGCGCCGACCGACCCCTGTTGCAGGACTGCCGGAACATTAACCATGAAACTAATGAAGGGAAAAGGTTAATTTTGATTTAACCCGCAGAACTCCACGAGTCGCGGCCAATTTGCCACACCCCGGTCAGCCGTTTTCGATGCCATGATGCTGCTTTAGGAAGCGCTCATGCGCACCGGTGCAACTGATCTTGAGCACATCGACCAGATGGTCCGACAGCGCGCGCACGCGGGCGGGGCGGAGCCGCGACGGCGGCGACAGCAGGTGCAGGTGCGACTGCGGCAACGACCAGTCCGCAAGGACCGGGACGACCGCGCCCGACGCCAGTTCGTCGGCCGCGATGAAATCGGGGAGCACTGCGATGCCGCCGCCGGCCACGATCAGCGGCACCATGATGTCGCCGTTGTTCGCGAACAACGGTCCGGTCGGCAGCACCGTCGCCTCTTCGCCCGCGCGCTGGAAATGGAGCGGCAGCGCACGCTGGCGATGCCCGTAACCGATCAGCCGGTGTCCCGACAGTTCGAGCGGATGTTTCGGCGTGCCGTGCTTCTCCAGATAGGCGGGGCTGGCAATCACCGACGCGGCGACCGGCGCGATCGTCCGCGCGAGCAGGCTCGAATCGGCGAGCGGCGCAATCCGCAGCGTCAGGTCGATGCCCTCGGCAACGGGATCGTGCCGCGCGTCGCTCAGCAGCACTTCGATCTCGACCGCCGGATGCCTGTCCAGAAAGGCGGCGAGCGGCGGGCCGAGCACCTTGATCCCGAAGCTCATCGGCGCCGCGAGCCGGATCGGCCCCGCGAGATCGACCCGGTCGCCGCGCGCCGCTTCGGTCGCCGCGGTCGCTGCCGCCACCATGGCGCGCGCTTCGCCGAGCAGGCCCTCGCCGGCGGTCGACACCGCCACGACGCGCGAGCTGCGGTGGAGGAGGGTGATGCCGAGCGAGGCTTCGAGCCGCGTCACCGCTTTCGACACGCTCGCCTTGGAGAGGCCGAGCGCGGTTGCGGCGGCGGTGAAGCTGCCGCCGTCGGCGACCGCGACGAAACAGGCCCAGCCTTCATAATCGGGAAGCGACATTGATTATCTCGTAAATGGAAACGATGGTTTTCCATCTACGCTATTTTCGAAACGATACATATCCCTATCTTGGCCTCAACACGATGCGCCGCCGGGCCCGATGCCTGCGAGCGGCCCGATTGAAAGGACAAGGCCATGATCGACATTCGCAAATTCGACACGCTGGGCCACGCCGACCACGGCTGGCTCGACGCCCGCCATCATTTCTCCTTCGCGAACTACCACGATCCCGATCGCATGGGCTGGGGCGCGCTGCGCGTCTGGAACGACGATGCGATCGCGGCGCAGTCGGGCTTCCCCGCCCACCCGCACCGCGACATGGAAATCATCACCTATGTCCGCAGCGGCGCGATCAGCCATCGCGACTCTATGGGCAACGCCGGCCGCACCGCAGCGGGCGACGTGCAGGTGATGAGCGCCGGCACCGGTGTGACGCATAGCGAGTTCAACCTCGAGGACGAGGAAACGACGCTGTTCCAGATCTGGATCATCCCCGACCAGGCGGGCGGCAATCCCGGCTGGGGTGCGCGCCAGTTTCCCAAGGCCGACCGCTCGGGGCAGTTCGTGACGCTGGCGAGCGGTATCGAAGGCGACGACGATGCGCTGCCGATCCGCGCCAATGCCCGCGTCGCGGCGGCGACGGTGAACGCCGGAGAAAAGGTCTCCTATGACCTTGCCGGCGGGCGCCACGCCTATCTGGTTGCCGCCAAGGGGCGTATCCGCGTCAACGGCACCGATGCCGAGCCCCGCGACGGCATCGCGCTCCGCGACGTCGGCACGATCGAAGTCGAGGCGCTCGACGATGCCGAGCTGGTGCTCGTCGACAGCCTCTAAGCCCTCCCCCGGGCCGCCGCATGTCCCCCTCCCTGGTGCGGCGGCCCACCCCCTTCTTGCCTTCCATCCCCGCCAAAGGAGTAACCGAAATGAGCCATATTCTTCGCATCGACGCCAGCGCCCGCAACGAAGGATCGACGACGCGCCTGCTCGCCGACCAACTGGTGAACCGCCTTGTCGAACAGGGCTATGGCGCGACCGTCACCCGCCGCGACCTCAACGCCGCGCCGCCGGCTCTGCTCACCGAAGGCTGGGTCGGCGCCAATTTCACCGACGAGGCGGCGCGGACCGACGAACAGAAGGCGCTGCTTGCGGGATCGGACGAACTGATCGCCGAACTCGAAGCCGCCGACACGATCGTCATCACCGCGCCGATCTATAATTTCGCGATTCCCGCGTCGCTCAAGGCGTGGGTCGACCTGATAGCCCGCGCCCGCCGCACCTTCCGCTACACCGAATCCGGCCCCGAAGGGCTGCTCAAGGGTAAGCGCGCTTTCATCGTCTTCGCCTCGGGCGGCGTTCCGCTCGGCAGCGCGGTCGATTTCGCGAGCGGCTATCTGAAGCATATCCTCGGCTTCGTCGGTATCACCGACGTCACGATCATCGCAGCCGACGGCCACCTGACCGACGGCGAAGCCGTCGGCCGCGCCACCTCGGCGATCGACGGCCTCAAGCAGGCGGCCTGACCCGATGCGCCGTCTCCCGAGCCTTTTCGTTTCGCACGGCTCGCCGATGATGGCGCTCGAGCCCAGCCCGGTGCGGACCTTCCTCGCCGGGCTGGGTGTCCGGTTGCCGCGTCCGCGCGCGATCCTCGTCGTCTCGGCGCATCATGACGCGGCCTGGCAGGACGGCAAAGCAACGGTAACGGCCTCGCCCGCGCCGCCGACAATCCACGATTTCGGCGGTTTTCCGGACGAGCTGTTCGCGATGCGCTATCCCGCGCCGGGCGATCCGGCGCTGGCCGTGCGCATTGTCGAGCTTTTCGCGGGGCACGGCCTCGCTGTCACTGCCGACCCCGATCGCGGACTCGATCATGGCGCGTGGGTACCGCTGTCGCTGGTCTATCCCGATGCCGATGTCCCCGTGGTCCAGCTCTCGATCGCGTCGAACGCCAGCCCCGAATGGCATTATGCGCTCGGCCAGACCCTCGCTCCTTTGCGCGACGAGGGCGTACTGATCATCGGATCGGGCAGCATGACCCACAATCTGCGTGCACTGTTTTCCGCACGCCTACCGATCGACGCGCCCGCGCCGGCGTGGGTCACCGGCTTCACCGACTGGCTCGCCGATCGCATGGCGGCGGGCGCCGTCGACGATATCCTGGGCGCAGTCGAGCGCGCGCCGCACGGCCGCGACAATCACTCGACCCCCGACCATATCCTGCCGCTGTTCGTCGCGATGGGCGCGGGCGGGGAGCCGTTCGCTGCCGAGCGCCTGCACGCCAGCGTCACCTACGGCCTGCTCGCGATGGACGTTTACGCTTTCGGTGGAGAAGCCGCCGCCCTATAGCGCGCCATGCTCCTTTCAGACCGTGTCCTGTTCCTCGACGGCGAGGCCCTCGTCATCGACAAGCCTGCCGGCCTGCCTGTCGACGCGCCGCGCGACGGCAGCCTCAGCCTTGAGAATCATCTCGACGGCCTGCGTTTCGGTTTCAAGCGCTGGCCGCTCGCGGTCCACCGGCTCGACCGCGACACGTCGGGCTGCCTACTGCTCGCCCGCAATCCGAAGGCGCACGGCCGCTTCACGCGCGCGTTCGAGAATCGCGAGGTCGAGAAGCAATATCTCGCGATCGTCGATGGCGTGCCCGACGGCGACGGCGGCACGATCGACCTGCCGCTCGGCAAGGTATCGACCGCCGAAGAGGGTTGGCGCATGGTCGTCGATCCGAAAGGCAAGCCGTCGGTCTCGCATTGGGAGAAGCTCGCTGTTGCCAATGGCCGCAGCCTGCTCCGCTTTCGCCCCGAAACCGGCCGCACCCATCAGCTCCGCGTCCACGCCCTCGAAGGGCTCGGCTTTCCGCTCGTCGGCGATCCGGTTTACGGGCGTGGCGGCACAAGGACGCGCACGCTGCTTCACGCCGAAAGGCTGGTCGTAAAACGTGACGTCAAGCCGCCAATAATCGCCGAGGCGCCCTTTCCGGAAAGCTTCGTCGCACTGGGCTTTGCCGCGCCGGAGGGTGCGGAGCCGACCCGTGGCTGACATTCCCGAAAGCGCGATCAGCGAGAAGTTCCTCGCGGGATCGGGTCCGGGCGGTCAGAATGTCAACAAGGTCGCAACCGCGTGCCAGCTTCGCGTCAACGTCTACGCGCTCGGCCTGGCGCCCGATGCCTACAAGCGATTGAAAACACTGGCAGGAAGCCGGATGACAAGCGAAGGCGAACTGGTCATCCTCGCGCGCCGCTACCGCACCCAGGAAGCCAACCGCGCCGATGCGCGGGCGCGGCTCGGCGAGTTGATCGACGCTGCGCTCGTCCGCCCCCAACGCCGCGTCAAAACGAAGCCGAGCAAGGCGGCAAAGGCGAAGCGCGTCGACAGCAAGAAAGCGCGCAGCACGGTAAAGACTGGGCGCGGGCGGGTTCGCGGGATCGATTAGCGCGTCCGACATGACCAGCCTCTACCGCCTCGACGCGCCGGCGAGCGCGATTGCCGCGGCCTGCGGTGCCGAGGCGGGCAATGATCCTTGGATGGGCGGCTATGTCGCGCCGGGGCGCCCCGCGCCGGTGATCGTCAGCGACGGCCGCGGCGGAGCCCGGCGATATCTGCGTCCGAAATTATGGGGCGTTCCGCCGCCACCGCAGGGAACGCAGCCGGTAACCACGGTGCGTAACCTTGAAAGCCCGTTCTGGATCGGCACGCTGCGCCATCCCGAACTGCGCTGCCTTGTCCCCGCGACGGCATTTCCCGCCTGGTCGGGGGCGGCGGGTGCGAAGCGGCAGCACTGGTTTTCGGTATCGTCGCGCCGCATCTTCGCCTTCGCCGGAATCCAGCGGCAGATCGAGGATTGGCCCGGATTTGCGATCGTCACCACCGAGGCCAATCGGCTGGTCGCGCATCACCGTCCGGGCGCGATGCCGGTCATCATCCATGCCGAAGATTATGGTCGCTGGCTGTCGGCCGACTGGCGCGAGGCGAAAGCGCTCGTATCCGCCTTTCCCAGCCAGTTAATGACGGTCGGCGACACCCCGCCTTAACCCGAAGATTTCACCACGTGTTTTGACACAACGGTAACCATCGGCGGAGTAGAAAAGCCCGAATCGAATCGCTTCAGGGATCGCTAACCGTGCCGGGTAACAACAGCAGCATCGCTCAATCCGCCCCCGACGGCCGCCGCGCCGCACGCACCGATGTTTCAGCGCGGGCCCGCCTGCGCGTGGCCGGCATGAACCCGTTCGACGTCGACCTGTTCGACCTGTCGGCGACGGGCTTTCGCTTCTTCTCTTACTCGCCGCCCGCGGTCGACACGCATCTGTGGGTCAACCTGCCCGGGCTGCAACTGCTCGAAGCGGTCGTTCGCCGTGTCGACAAAACCAATTGCGGCTGCGAGTTCGTCAGCCCGCTGCATCCGTCGGTGACGCAGCATATGCAGTCGAAGCTGCGCAAATAATCAGCCCGCGGGCTTCTCCGATTTCTTGAGGATATGCTTCCACTCGTCGGGCGTGACGCGCCCGACCGACAGGCGCGACTGGCGAATCAGGTCCATGTCGGCGAGCTTCGGATCGGCCTTGATCGCCGCCAGCGTCACCGGATGCTTCAGCGCGCGGACGGGTTCGACGCGCACCACCACCCAGGGCGCGCCCTTTTCGGCGGTCGGGTCGGGGAAGCTTTCCTCGACGATCTTCATGATCCCGACGCATTCCTTGCCGATATTGCTGTGATAGAAAAGCGCTTCGTCGCCCTTCTTCATCGCCATCAGGTTGAGCTTGGCGGTGTGGTTGCGCACCCCGTCCCACATGCCGGTGCCGTCTGCGACGAGCTGTTCCCACGCATAGGCGTCGGGTTCGGATTTCATCAGCCAATATTGCTTTGCCATGCCGCTCTCTTAGCAACGATCGCCGGTTTGAAAAGAGCGAGCCTCTTTCGCCGCAGCGCCGGTCGCCCTACATGCGGAAGCAGAATCGCGGCATCGGCCGCCCCATATGGATCCAGATCATGACTGCCGCCGTACCCACAATCTCGATGTCGCTTCCCGCCGACGAATTCGCCCGCGCTTTCGGCGCCTCCTTCGAGCGCTTCGGCTTCGCGATGATCACCGATCATGGCATCGACCCGGCGCTGATCGACGAGGCGTGGGACAAGGCGAAAGCCTTCTTCGCGCTGCCCGAGGAGGTGAAGCGCGCCTATCATATCTCCGGCGGCGGCGGCGCGCGCGGCTATACGCCGTTCGGTACCGAGATCGCGAAGGGGGCGAAGGAGGTCGATCTCAAGGAATTCTGGCACGTCGGGCGCGACCTGCCGCCGGGGCACCGGCTCGCGGCGCAACAGCCGAACAATGTCTGGCCCGCCGAGGTTACGGGTTTCCGTACCGTCTATGACAAGCTCTTTGCCGAGTTCGACCGCGTCGGCGCGCGGCTCCTGTCGGGGATCGCGCGCTATCTGGGGCTCGCTCCCGACTTCTTCGACGACACGATCGCCGACGGGAACAGCGTGATGCGCCTGCTCCACTATCCGCCGGTCGCCGCCCCCGCGAAGGGTATCCGCGCCGAGGCGCATGAGGATATCAACACGATCACGCTGCTGCTCGGCGCCGAAGAGGCGGGGCTCGAAATCCTCGACAAGGACGGCAGCTGGCTGCCGGTCAATCCGCCGCCGGGGGCGATGGCGGTCAATGTCGGCGACATGCTCCAGCGGCTGACCAACAACCGCCTGCCGTCGACCACCCACCGCGTCCGCAATCCCGACGCGGGGCGGGCCGGCCTCGCGCGCTATTCGATGCCCTTCTTCCTGCACTTCCGGTCCGATTATCCGATCGAGACGCTGGCAAGCTGCGTCGATGCGGCGCACCCCGACCTTTATCCCGATCCGATTACCGCCGATACCTATCTGCAGGAACGGCTCCGCGAGATCGGGTTGAAGGCGTAGCGGTAGATAGATCACTTTGGGGTGGGAAGCGGACGTTGCCAACTTTTGTCATCCCCGCGAAAGCGGGGACCCAGAGTAGTGTAAACCCGCCCTGGGTTCCCGCTTTCGCGGGAATGACACAATTGAGGAATTCCAAACGACTTACGTCCACTCCCGGCCGAGAGCCGTCGATGCGCGAAGCTAACCCGGCACCACCCCTATTTCCGCGGCGCTTTCGATGCGTTGAGCGCCACCGCTTCGCGGACCAGCGCCTTGAACGCCTTTTCGTCGATCGCGTCGTCTTCGAAAATGTCGATCGCGCGCCGGACATTGCCGTCGAGACTCGAATTGAACAGGCGCGCCGGATCGTCGAGCGCGGCGCCGCGGGCGAAGGTGAACTTGACCTTGTCCTTGTAGGTCTCGCCGGTGCAGAGGATGCCGCCATGCTCCCAGACGGGCACGCCCGTCGGGTTCGACGGCTTGCGCCACTTCACCGTTTCGGCGACCTCGGGCTCGGCCGCGCGGATCAGCGCGCGCATCCTGGCGAGCGCTGATCCGCGCCAGTCGTCCAGCTTTGCGATCCGCGCATCGATGAGGTCGGAGGGATTGTCGTCAGCGCTCACATTTTCTCTCCCGGCAGCGTGCTCGCCTGTTTCACCCAGTCGGCGAATTGCACCTCGTCGAAATCATCCTCGTGGATATGATAATAGCGCGTGTCTGCGACCTTCGATGCGACCGGCGGCACCGGATCGAGCGACCCGCCGCGAAAGAAGCTCACTTTGATATATTTGTCGAAGCAATGGAACGACACGAACCAGATGTCCTTTTCCATGCCATAGAAGGGCGAGTTCCATTTGACCGCCTTTTCGGCGCCCGGGACGGCCTTTTCGATCAGCGCGTCGATCCGTTCGCCGACCGCGCGCTTCCACCCGGGCATCGCGGCGATATAGGCCTGCACCGGCGCGTCGCCATAGCCTTTCGGAATCTGCGGATTGCCGCCCGAGAGGAGTTTCGGGGACTTGCCGGTCATCGCTTCTTCTCCTTCGCCAATCTTCAATCGAGCCCGGCGACGAGCTTCTCGAGATTTTCGAGATGGATGCGCCAGCCGCTCTTGGCGCCGCCGAACGCCTGTTTCTGATCGGGGCGGAAGCCGACCTGTTCCATGCGCAGCAACGTGCCCGATCCGCTCGGTTCGAGCGTGAAGGTCACTTTGCTGTCGAGGCGATAGGCCGGATCGTCGTGCGCATAATTCCAAGTGTAGGACAGGCTGCGGCCCGGATCGACATCGAGGATCTCGCAATCGACATGGCCCCAGTCGCCGCAGAACTGGAACCGGTGGCCGAGGTCGAGCCCGAAGTCGTTCTTCATCAGCCATTCCTCGATCAGATGCTGCGTCGTCAGCGCCCGCCAGATCTTTTCGGGCGGATGCGGAATGTCGCGCTCGACGGTCACGCTGCGCAGTTCGATCGCCGTCATTGATCCATCCTTTTCAGAAAATCTTCGAGATCGTCGAAGCGCGCCTCCCAGAACGGCGCCATCCGGCCGGTCCAGTCGACCAGCGGCGCAAGCGCACGCTGCTGCGCGCGATAGTGGGTCTGGCGCCCTTCGTGGCGGTCGACGACGAGCCCCGCCTGCCGCAGCACGCCGAGATGTTTGGACACCGCCGGCTGCGAAATGCCGGCCCCGGCGGTGAGCGTTCCGACGGTCTGTTCGCCGTCGAGGCAAAGCCGTTCGAAGAGCGCCCGCCGCGTCGGATCGGCGAGCGCCCGGAACAGCAGGTCGGGGGATGCGGTCATCGGCATTCATAACTTTCTGGTTATGGATTTCTCATAACCATTGGGTTATGAATGAGTCAAGTGGTGCTATACGCTCGCCGCCCGCGTTCGGCCGTCATGCTGTGCGTCCCCGAAAGCGCCGGATTGCGGGTGCGAATGTCCGTCATATTGTGCCAGTTCGCGGTGACCCGATCGCGCGTCAGCGCGACCGAGACATAGCCGCGGTCCTGCGTATTGGCCCATTTGAGCTGCGGCGACGAGGCGCGGAGCGCCGATACGCGCGTCGCGTCGGGAATCTCCGGCGTATAGGCTTCGAACCCCGGCGAACTGACGCTGTGGCCGCCGACCTCGATCCCGGCGGGGCGTCCGTCGTGCGACAGGTCGAAGGCCCAGGCATTGTGACTGTCACCCGCAAGCGTGACGAGATCGGCGTCGGCCGCCTGTGCTGCCGCGAGCAGGCGATCGCGCGCCGCCGGATAGCCGTCCCATGCATCGAGGTTGAGCGGCAGCCCGACCTTCGCCGCGAGCTGTGCCGCGGCGACGCGGCGGCGGACGATGTCGGGCGGATTGGCGCCGAACCAGCCCGCCGATTCGGGCGGCGTGAACAGGCTGCCCATGACGATCTGCTGCGCGCAGACCTGCCAGCGCGTGTCGGCCTTCACCGACGCCGCAAAGCCGTCGAACAGCCATTTTTCCTGATCGCCGCCGAGCAACTGGCGCGCCGGATCGCGATAGGCGGTTTCGGCAAAGCGCTTGAGCTTTGCCGCCGCGTCGCCGCCGCCCGCAACGATCTCCTCGATCTCGAACGGCTTGTCGCGCGCGGTGATCCGCGTTTCGGGAAGGAAGATCGTCGCGAGGTCGCCGACCTGATAGTGGCGCCAGCGCGTGTCGGCGACCGGCATCCATTCGCGATAGGCCCGCTCGGCCGCCGCTTCGCGGGCGCGCCATTCGCCTTCGCCCTCGTTGTGGTTCTCGGCGCCGCCCTTCCATGTGTCGTTGGCGAATTCATGATCGTCCCATTGCGCGATCATCGGGAACAACTGGTGCAGCCGTTGCAGGTCGGGATCGCTGCGATAGGCGGCATAGCGGAGGCGATAATCGGCGAGCGCGATCAGTTCGTGCGAGGGCTGCACCTCGCGGCCCGGCACCGCATCCCGCAGCGACGGATAGTCGCCGACCCGATATTCGTAGAGATAGTCGCCGACATGCGCGACGAGGTCGATGTCGTTTCGGGCGGCGGCATGGGCATAGGCGTTGAACCAGCCGAAGGGCATGTTGGCGCAGGAGAAGAGCGCGAGGGTGAAGGCACTCGCTGGTCCCGCAGGCAGCGTCCGCGTCCGCCCGGTCGGCGATGTCGTCCCGTCGGGAGCGATGAAGCGATAGAAATACCAGCGCCCGGGTTCGAGCCCGTCGACGAGCAGTCTGGCGGTATGATCGCGCGCGCCGGCCGCCGTCACCGTGCCGCCGCCCGCGATGCGCGCGAAATCGGCGCTTTCGGAAAGCTCGGCGGTCAGCGCGGTGTCGTTCGCCGCGGCATAGCGCGTCCACAGCAGCACCGAATAAGGCCCCGGCTCACCGCTCGCGACGCCGTGGGTAAAACCTTCCGCCATCGCCGCCTTGGCCGCGCCGGGCAAGGTCAGCGCCGCAAGCCCCGCGGTACCGAGCTTGATCAGCAGGCGCCTGTCCATCTCGCCCCACAGCCGATGCATCGCCTCTCTCCTTTGCGGATTTGCGGGCCTGTCTGGTCCTGCCCGCCTTTTGTTACGTCTCGCCGTCTATCCCATCACCCCCAGCGCCAGCAGGAGCAGCATGAAGGTGATCACCGCGAACAGGCTGAAGAACAGCAATAATGTCGTGCGCGCCAGCGCCCCGAACCACGACGCGCGATAGGCGCCGCGGATTTGCCGGTACATGTGAAACGGCGCGTAAAGCATCGCGCAGAAGGTCGCGATTTCGCCAAGCAGTGTCAGATTGAACAGCCGCACGACGACGAAGAGCAGCAGCATGAACGAGATCGAATAGGTGACGAAGACGAAATGGTCATAGGTGTGGAAGCGGCGGCTGAACGGATAGAGCAGCCACATGAAGGGCAGCGATAGCGGGATCAGCGCCCAGGCGAATTTATAGGCGTTGGCCTGGAGTTTGTAGAGGACGAGCGCGGGGTTCGCGAACGCCTTCGCGAGGCCGTGGTCGATGAACGCCACCCCGGTGTCATATTTGTTCTGCGAGATGAAATCGGCGCTGGTCTTTATCTGCGCCGCGGGATCGTCGAGGACCGGCGGGCCGGCGGCGCGATCGGCGGCGCGTTCGGTCTTGCTGCGGCTGCGCGCGACGCCGAGATAATCGGCGCTCTTCTGCAGCACGTCGCGTTCGGTCTCCAGTTCGCGCCGGGAGCCAGCGGCGAGCCCCGGTTTCGCCAGTTCGGCGTCGATCCGGTCGACCTCCTGCTGCATGCTGTCCTTGATCGCCGCGGTGCGCGTCTGCTCGGCGGCGGCCTTGCTGAGTTCCTCGCCGACGCCCCCGCCGCTGCCGACCATCGCCAGCACGGCATAGGTCAGGAACACCGCGAACAGGAACAGCGCCAGCGGCGAGATGAAGCGCGCACGCTCGCCATGGATATAGCGCCGCGTCAGGTCGCCCGGCCGCCAGACGAGCAGCGGCAGCGTGTTCCAGATCTTGCCCTCGAAATGGAAGATCGCGTGGACAAGGTCGTGGCCGATCGCGCCGAAGCTGCGATGAATGTCGGCCTTTTGCCCGCAATGATGGCAGTGCGAACCGGCGAGGCTGGTTCCGCAGTTGAGGCAGCGCGCGCCGCCATGCGCCGCGTCGCCGCCATGGCGCGGTTCGACCGCATGTCCCGCCAGCCCCGCGGTCACCGCCGCGCCGATTGCCTCGATATCCCCGCTCATCGTCCCTAGGTAGCAGCGCGCGCCGATGGCGCAACGGGACTTTCACCGCCGCCGCAAAGCGTGATAGGGCGGCGCGATGAACGCCGAAGCCCTGACCCTGCCGCCGCTGGCCGATGCCGCCACGCTGATCGCCGAGATGGGCGCGCGCGCGCGCGCCGCCGCGAAACGGCTTGGCGTCGCGCCGACTGCCGACAAGGCTGCGGCGCTGCACGCCGCTGCGCATCAGCTCCGGGCGCAGGCGGCGGTGATATTGGAAGCCAACGCGCGCGACATGGCGGCGGGAAAGACCGCCGGCCTCACCGCCGCGCTGCTCGACCGGCTGCGGCTCGACGAAGGCCGGCTGGCGGGCATCGCCGATGCGGTGGAAGCGGTCGCGGCGCTGCCCGATCCGGTCGGCGCCGAAATCGAGCGCAGCGTGCGACCGAACGGCATGGAGCTGAGCCGCGTCCGCGTGCCGCTGGGCGTCGTCGGCATCATCTATGAAAGCCGCCCCAACGTCACCGCCGACGCCGCGGCGCTTGGCCTGATGTCGGGCAATGCGGTGATCCTGCGCGGCGGCAGCGAAGCAGTCCATTCGAACCGCGCGATCCACGCCGCTTTCGTCGCGGGCCTAGAAGAAGCGGGCCTGCCCGCCGATGCGGTGCAGCTCGTCCCGACGCAGGATCGCGCCGCCGTCGGCGCGCTGCTTCGCGCGCAGGGGCTGGTCGACATCATCATCCCGCGCGGCGGCAAGGGCCTTGTCGCGCGCGTCCAGGACGAGGCGCGCGTGCCGGTGCTCGCGCATCTCGACGGGATCAACCATCTCTATATCGACGCCGCGGCCGATCCCGCGAAGGCGGTGGAACTCGCCGTCAACGCCAAGATGCGCCGCACCGGCATCTGCGGCGCGACCGAGACGATCCTGATCGACCGCGCCTATTCGGCGCCGCTCGCGATCGTCGATGCGCTGATTGCGGCGGGCTGCGAAGTGCGCGGCGACAAGGCCATCGCGGCGCTCAGCCCGCATGTCGAACCCGCGACGGCGGGCGACTGGGACTGCGAATATCTCGACGCGATCGTCTCGATCGGGCAGGTCGACGGCTTCGCCGGCGCGCTTGCCCATATCGACGCGCATTCGAGCCGCCACACCGACGCGATCGTCACCGAAGACGCCGCGACGGCCGAACGCTTCCTCGCCGAAGTCGACAGCGCGATCGTCATGCACAATGCCTCGACACAGTTCGCCGATGGCGGCGAGTTCGGCCTAGGCGCGGAGATCGGCATCGCCACCGGCCGCCTCCACGCGCGTGGCCCGGTCGCGCTGGAAGGGCTCACCACCTATAAATGGCTGGTGCGCGGTACGGGACAGGTCCGGCTTTGACGGCCGCCGCACGACCGCAAGTCAGGAAATGGCTTTGCTGGTCTGTACTGGCCGCCGTGATCGCCGCCACGCCCTTCCTCTGGTTGATCGTCCGCGACACGGTGATGCTGCTGCGCGCCAACGACGGTGAGAAGAAGGAAGAAGCCCAGTGGATCTTGGCAGAGCGTCTTGCCCAGACCATCGGTTATTCCGACATCAGGACCGATGCGCAAGCGCCGATGATAAGCTCACGGGCGCATGAGCCGAACTGCTTTGTTGTCGATGCGTCGGCATTTCGCCCGAGCGATACGCCCCCCGCGCAATCGCCCGAGGGAAGCCAGCGTTGGGTTGAATTCGACAAGATCTTTGCCAAACACGAAATGCTTGCCGAGCGTGCAGCCTCTCAGATTTCACAACATCAGCTTCTTTCGAGGAACTTTTCGACGAGCGAGCTCATGCTGTTCAATGCCTGCCTCTCGGCGACGCCTTTCGCCGGTTGGTGCGAAGCGCGGATATCGGACCGTTTGAGGGACAAATATTACAAGAGCTATCGCGAAGTTATGGTGTCGCGCGGCCTTATGCTTCGGCGCGCGAAAGAGTCGGGGCGATCATGTTTTACGATGCCGCGGGTGATCAAGCCTTGAGCTTTCTCCACGAGCGTGGCGGCCGGAAAAAAAGCCTGTGATCACCACCGGCCTCCTCGGCGGCAGCTTCAATCCCGCGCATGGCGGGCATCGCGCGATCAGCCTCAATGCGATCGATGCGCTCGATCTCGACGAGCTTTGGTGGCTGGTGTCGCCCGGCAATCCCCTGAAGCCCAAGGCCGGCATGGCGTCGCTCCCCGCGCGGCTCGGCTCGGCGCAGCACATGGCACGCCGCGCGCCGATCCGCGCGACCGCGATCGAGGCCGAGCTTGGCACGCGTTATACCATCGACACGCTGAAGAAGCTGGTGCGCCGCTACCCCGACCGGCGGTTCATCTGGATCATGGGCGCCGACAATCTGGTCCAGTTGCCCCAATGGCGCGACTGGCGGGGAATTGCCCGACTCATGCCGATTGCGGTTGTCGCGCGTCCGGGCTATAATGACCGCGCCCATGCAAGACGTGCGATGGGATGGCTGCGGCGCTTTGTCCGGCCCGCAGACCAGAAGAAGCATTGGACAGACTGGAGACCGCCCGCCCTCGTGTTCTTGCGATTTTCGCCCGATGTGCGATCCGCGACTGCGATACGGCAGGCCAACCCCCGCTGGTTCGAACGCTATGAAGGCCGCGCGATGCGCGACCCGCTGACGCGTTCATGGCTGGTG
Source organism: Sphingopyxis macrogoltabida (assembly GCF_001314325.1). Classification (NCBI taxonomy): domain Bacteria; kingdom Pseudomonadati; phylum Pseudomonadota; class Alphaproteobacteria; order Sphingomonadales; family Sphingopyxidaceae; genus Sphingopyxis; species Sphingopyxis macrogoltabida. Next base: position 3,978,838 of record NZ_CP009429.1, on the reverse strand, counting down.
GAACCGATCAGGAAAGGACGCATTTGATCTCCGCCACCCAGGGGGCCGCCTCCGGCGCCGCACCCGCCAATGATAGCGTGGACGCGCTCCACGCGCTGATCCTCCACCAGCTGGACGAGGACCAGGCCCAGGAGACCATCTCCATCCCGCTTGCCGGCAAGAGCAGCATCGCCGATCATATGGTGATCGCGAGCGGCCGGTCGACGCGCCATGTCTCGGCGATCGCCGACAAGCTGGCGCAGCGGATCAAGCAGGAAGCGGGCCGCAGCGTTCGCGTCGAAGGACTTCCCAACGCCGATTGGGTGCTGATCGACGCGGGCGACGTCATCGTCCATCTGTTCCGTCCCGAGGTGCGTAGCTTCTACAACCTCGAACGCATGTGGTCGTTCGGCGACGCGCCGCCGGTTGCAGCAGCGAATTGACGTCTATGTTCTGTTCGGCCTAACGCCCGAACAGAAGCGGCACCAGCCCGCTCCCCCTCCCGGCCTCCCATAGGCTACTATCGTCAGGGAGGCCCTCCGACGCCACGCGTCGTCATCGGGCGGAGGGGGAGCGGGCTGGTGCCGCTTTCACCGAAGGTGAACGAAAACGTCATGTTGCTGCACATCATCGCGCGCGGGCGCATCGGGCGCTCACCCGAGGCCGAGCTGGTCGAGCGCTATATGAAGCGCGTGACCTGGGCGCAGAAGATCAGCGAACTTCCCGATACCGGCGGGCGCATACCGCTTCCCGCCGACAACAGCCGGACCATATTGCTCGACGAGGGTGGCGAGCAGATGTCGTCGCTCGAATTTGCCCGGCTCCTCGAAAAATGGCGCGACGGCGGGGTGCGCGAGGCGCGCTTCTGCCTCGGCGCCGCCGACGGTTTTACGCCAGAGGAGCGCGAAGGCGCCGACAAGGTCATCGCCTTCGGCCGCGCGACCTGGCCGCATCTGATGGCGCGCGCGATGCTCGCCGAGCAATTGTGGCGTGCGACGAGCATCGTCGCGGGCCATCCCTATCACCGCGAGGGCCGGCAGTGAGGCGCGCCTTTGCCGCGCTCGCGATCCTCGCCGCCGCTGGCGGCGGCGCGCTTGCCGTGGCACAAAGCGACGTCTTCGATCCGCAGGCGATCGCGGCGCGCGAACGCGAGCAGTTGCTGACCGCCAAGCAGCAATCGGCCGAAGCGATGGCGCGGAGCGCGACGCTGGAACGACAGGCGACCGCGGCACTCAGCGAAGCCGACCGGCTGAAGAAGCGCAGCGCCGCGCTCGCCGCGCGCATCCAGTCGGCCGAAGCCGACATCAGCGCCGGCGAGGCGCGCGTCGCGCTTGTCCGGCGGCGGCTGGCCGCGCAGGAGGCGCGGCTCGCCGAGCAGCAGCAGCCGCTGCTCGAACTCACCGCTTCGCTCCAGCAATTGAGCCGCCAGCCTCCGGTAAGCGTGCTGGCGCAGCCTGGATCACTCACCGACATGGTCCATGCCCGCGCGGTGCTCGACGCGGTGATGCCGGTGATCGAGCGCCGCACCGCCGGCGTCCGCCGCGAGCTTGGCGCGCTGCGCACGATTCGGCGGCAGCAATCGGTGGCGCTGCAGGCGCTTGGCGCGAGCCGGACCCAGCTTGCGGCGCGCCGCGACGCGCTGACCCGGCTCGAGAACGAAGGCCGGCTGCGGTCGCGCGACCTGATGAGCAGCGCCCGGCTCGAGGCCGACCGCGCGCTCGGCCTCGGCGAAAAGGCGCGCGATATCGTCGAATTGATGGACGCACTCGAAGAAGATGGTGCGGTGCGCGCCGAGCTTGCCGAACTGTCCGGCCCCGTCCCGCGCCCTCGCAACCCCGCCAGCGCGGCGCCGAATGCCGCACCGCCCGTCGCCGCCGAACCCGAACTGACGCGGGGCGCCTATCGCCTGCCCGTCGTCGGACGCATCGTCGCGGGGCTTGGCGAGGTCAATGAAAGCGGCGTGCGTTCGCGCGGGCTGACCGTTGCTGCGCAGCCGGGCGGGCAGGTCGTCGCGCCCGCCCCCGGCCATGTGAGCTATGCGGGCGACTATCGCGGCTATGGCAAGATCGTCATCATCGACCATGGCGGCGGCTGGACGACCTTGCTCACCGGGATGATCGGCCTGTCGGTCGGGGTCGGCGATACGGTCGACGCCGGCACCCCGATCGGCCGCGCCGGGTCGGACGACAGCCGCATCACGATCGAACTGCGCCGCGGCGGCCGTCCGGTCGATGTCGCGCAGATGCTGGGTTAGGCGGCATTAAGCCCCGGTTCGGCAATTGAACCGTATCGGGATGTCGCGCTTGACGCCCGCGCAAATGCGTTGGAGGTTGGCGCGCCGGGGTTTATAAGGCGGCAAAGGCCCGCATGTCCGAAAGACGATCATGACCGAAACGACGAAGATTTCCGCCACTCCCAAGCGCCGCTTCGCGCTCTGGCAGGGAGCGGCCGCGCTCAGCACGCTGGCGCTGATCCCGCTCGCGACCGGCGCGATGGCCAGCGTCGATGCCTCGACGCAGCAGGAAATCGCGCGCTTCATGGACGTCTATCTCGAGGTGAAGGCCAATTATGTCGAGCCGGTCAGCGACGACAAGCTGATCGAAGGCGCGATCAACGGCATGCTCGCCAGCCTCGACCCGCATTCGGGCTATCTCGACAAGCGCGGTTATTCGACGCTGCGGACCCAGACCGACGGCCAATATGGCGGGCTAGGCCTGTCGGTGACGATGGAGGACGGCGTGGTCAAGGTGATCGCGCCGATGGCCGACACCCCGGCGGCGCGCGCCGGGATCAAGGCCGGCGATTTCATCACCCACATCGGCGGCCAGCTCATCTTCGGCCTCACCCTCGACGAAGCGGTCGAGCAGATGCAGGGGCGCCCGGGCACCAAGATCGACATCACCGTCGTGCGCGAAGGCCAGGACAAGCCGATGGAATTGTCGCTGACGCGCGAAATCATCGACCTGAAACCGGTCAAGTGGGAAGTGAAGGGCGACGTCGGCGTGCTGACGGTCGCGAGCTTCTCCGCCGACGCGACGACCGACGTCAAGGCTGCGATGCTCGCGGTCGAAAAGTCGCTCGGCAAGAAACCGCGCGGCTGGATCCTCGACCTCCGCTCGAACCCCGGCGGGCTGCTCGACGAAGCGGTCGGGATCAGCGACCTGTTCCTCGAACGCGGTGAAATCGTCTCGCAGCGCGGACGCAAGAAGGGCGATATCGAACGCTATTTCGCCGAACCGGGCGATGCGGCGCAGGGCGCTCCGGTCGTCGTGCTGATCGATTCGGGTTCGGCCTCGGCCTCGGAAATCGTTGCCGGCGCCTTGCAGGACCAGCACCGCGCGCTGGTGATGGGCGAACGCAGCTTCGGCAAGGGATCGGTCCAGACGGTGCTGCCGCTGACCGACACCACCGCGCTGCGCCTGACCACCGCCCGCTATTACACGCCTTCGGGTCGCAGCGTGCAGGAGGGCGGCATCGCGCCCGACATTCGCGTGCCGCAGCTTTCGGACCCCGACTATGCGTCGCGGCCGAAGTTCCGCGAGAGCGACCTGCGCCGCCATCTGATCAACGAGAAAAAGGTCGACGACGGGCTGCTCGAAAAGGACGAGAAGACCGATCCGCGCTTCAGCCAGACTGCCGAGCAGCTCAAGGCCAAGGGCATCGAGGATTATCAGCTCTATTACGCGCTGCAGACGATCGGCCGGATCGGACCGGCAGCGACGCGCGTGGCGCAGGGCACGAAGCCGCCCGCTGCCAAGCCCGCGCAGCGCAATTGAGCCGCTAAGCGATGCTGAATTCGCGTCTTGCTGCGCCGGTCGTGGCGTTCGCCGTGCCGCTGCTCCTCTATGGCGGCGCGCTCGTGTCGCAATATGGCTTTGGCCTGCACCCATGCGAAATGTGCTATTGGCAGCGCTGGCCGCATCAGGCGGCGATGCCGCTCGCGGCGCTCGCGCTGCTGCTGCGCCGCAACGACGGCGCGATGCGCCTGCTCACCATCCTCGCCGCGCTCGCGATTGCGGTCAGCGGTGCGATCGGCATCTTCCACGCCGGGGTCGAATATGGCTGGTGGGAAGGGCTGACGACGTGCAGCACGACCGCGAGCGGGCCGATTTCGCTCGACGACATCATGGCCGCGCCGATCACCCGCTGCGACGTGCCGCAATGGACGCTGGCGGGCATTTCGCTCGCCGGGTTCAACGCGATCTTCTCGCTCGCCGGCGCTGCCTTCGTCCTCGCGCTGCTTCGCCGCGGAAAGGCCGTCCGATGACCAATAAGCGCACCGCCTCGATGATCCGCGTCGATCAGGCCGGCGAATATGGCGCGACGCGCATCTACGCCGGGCAGCTCGCGGTGATGGGCGACCGCCATCCGATGGCGCGCGAGATCGCGCATATGGCCGAGCAGGAAGAACGGCACCGCAAATTCTTCGACGCGATGGTGGCGCGGCGCGGCGTGCGCCCCACCGCGTTGCAGCCGGTCTGGAACGTCGCGGGCTTCGCCCTCGGCGCGGTGACTGCCGCGATGGGGCCGCGCGCGGCGATGGCATGCACCGCCGCGGTGGAGACCGAGATCGACCGCCACTACCGCGACCAGCTCGACGAACTTGCGGACAGCGACCCCGAACTCAGCACTGCGGTTGCCGACTTCCGTGCCGAAGAGCTCGAGCATAAGGAAAAGGCGCTCGCTTCGGGGGCCGAACAGGCGCCCGGCTATCCGCTGCTCAGCCTTGCCATTCGCGCCGGTTGCCGTGCAGCCATCGCGCTGTCGAAACGTATCTGATAGAGTGTGACCTGCCTGCCCGTTCAGCACGGATGCAGGACTCCGATGCCAGAGGGCACGACATGATGAAGGAACGATCGATGACCCGCCTCCCCCTGTTCGCGTTGATCCTTGCCGGCAGCGCCGCCGCCGTGCCCGCCGCAGCGCAGCAAACGACGGTCGACGGCGAAAAGATCAACCAGGTCATCGTCTATGGCGACGACAAGTGCGAACAGTCGAGCCCCGACGAAATCGTCGTCTGCAACCGCTTGCCCGAAACCGAACGCTATCGCGTGCCGCAGATCTTCCGTGGCGGCAGCCCGCTCGATCCGCGCAACGAAGCTTGGGCGAACAAGATCGTCGCGGTCGAACGCGTCGGCCGCTTCGGCACCGACAGCTGTTCGCCGACGGGTCTCGGCGGTTTCACCGGTTGCACCCGGGCGCTCGTCGAGGGTGCCAAGGCCGAACGCAAGGCGGCCGACAAGACCGACTGGCAGGCGATGATCGCCGATGAACGCGCAAAGCGTATCGCCGGTATCGACGCCGCCGCCGACGAGGTCGAAGCCGCGGTGGTCGCCGAGGAAAAGGCGCTGCAGGAACGCCAGCGCGCCGCCGAAGAGCTGGAGCGCCAGGCCGGCGGCATGGCGCCTGCACCCGCAACTGCGGACGAAAGCGGCGCCGATGCGGAGCCGCTCCCCGTGCCGCCGCAGCACTGATCGCGCGATTCGGCCGCAGCGCGCGCCGGGTTGCCCTTTTTTCACCCTGAAATGATCGCGATGTGGGGTTTCGGCCGCCGTTTTTTGCAGCCCGGCGCACTTTTGTTGCGAATCCGGGGTGAACCGAGTGCAAAAATTAACGTTTCGCTGGCAGCCTGTCTTGACGAGGTAATATTTGGCTGAAAACTTGGCGTTTCTGGGAATCGCCGGCCGGGGAGGCTGATAATGGCATCGACATTCGGACCGCGCCTGTTCCGGCGCTCATCGGCCAGCGTGCCTCCCGCGCGCAGCCTCGGACGCCGGATGACGCTGCACACGGCGGCCGCCCTGATCGCCTTTGCCGCGCTGCAGATCTGGCTGGTGTCGAGCGCGATCGCCGCGGGCGCCCCTTCGGCGCTGATCGTCGTCGCACTGGTCGTGCTGCTTGCGCTCGCGCTTCCCGTCGCTCGCTCGACCGAGCGGCGCTGGTATCATCTCAGCCGTCAGGCGCTTGCAAGCTGGGGCCTGCACGCGCGCTTTCGCCGCGACGTGCGCCGCCTGTGGGTCGCGGCACTGACGCTGCCCTTCCTGTGGGTCAGCGGCGCAATGGCAGCAACCGACGCCATCGCCGCGATCACCCGCTGAGCTCTCGCTCACAGACTTAGATTTTGACGCCCACGCCTGCGCCGTATAGGGCGCGGCCATGCTGACTGTTGCCGAAGCCCTCGACCGCGCGCAGATGATGTGCGACGCCGCGACCAAAGCCGGCGCCGACGCCGCCGATGCCCTCTATTATTGCAACGCCGCGACCTCGGTCTCGATGCGGCTCGGCGCGCTCGAGGATGTCGAGCGCTCCGAAGGGCAGGATATTGCGCTCCGCGTCTTCGTCGGCCAGCGCAGCGCCAGCGTGTCGACCGCCGACATGGATGCGGGCGAACTCGCCAAGCTGGTCGAGCGCTGCGTCGCGATGGCACGCGAGGCGCCCGAGGATCCCTATGCCGGCCTCGCGCCGCAGGACCGGCTGATGCGCGGCCCGGCGCCCGACCTCGATCTCGACGACGGCAGCGAGGCCGATCCCCAGGCGCTGCGCGAAGCGGCGCTGGCGGTCGAAGAGGCCGCGCGCGCCGTCGCCGGGGTCACCAACAGCGAAGGCGGCACCGCGAGCCACAGCCGCACCCGCTTCGCGCTCGCGACCAGCCATGGCTTCGTCGGCGGCTATGGATCGAGCGGGCACAGCCTGTCGGCAAGCGTCATCGCGGGCGAGGGCGCGAGCATGCAGCGCGACTATGGCTGGCATAGCGCGCATTATCTGGGCGACCTCGAAAGTGCGGCAGAGATCGGCGCGCGCGCCGGCACGCGCGCCGTCGCGCGCCTTAATCCCGGCAAGGCGCCGGTCGGCAAAGTCCCGGTCGTCATCGATCCGCGGGTCGGCAGCAGCATCGTCGGCCATCTGCTCGGCGCGATCGCCGGTCCCGCGATCGCGCGCGGAACCAGCTTCCTGCTCGGCAAGGAAGACAGCATACTGTTCGACAGCGGCATCGTCATCCGTGACGAGCCGCACCGGCCGCGCGGCCTGCGCAGCCGCGCCTTCGACGGCGAGGGCCTGCCGACCGCGGCGCGCGATATCGTGACCGGCGGCAAGATCACCGGCTGGCTGCTCGACACCGCCTCGGCGAAGCAACTCGGCCTCGAACCCACCGGCCATGCGAGCCGTGGCGGCGGCGCATCGGGGGTGAGCGCGAGCAACCTGCATCTGGCGCCGGGCAGCCAGTCGCCCACGGCGCTGATCGCCGATATCAAGACGGGGGTCTACTTGACCGAACTGATCGGGCAGGGGGTCAATCCGGTGACCGGCGACTATAGCCGCGGTGCGTCGGGTTTCGTCATCCGCGATGGCGAGATCGCCGGGCCGATCGCCGAATTCACCGTCGCCGGCAACCTCGTCGACATGTTCGCCGCGCTCATTCCCGCCGACGACCTGGTGTTCCGCCACGGCACCAACGTTCCCACCCTCCGCATCGACGGCATGACCGTCGCGAGCAGCTAGGCAAACGGCGGGTGCCGGGTCGCAATCTCGAGGCGGTGATCGCCGCGACGCGCGAGGTCGGCGACATGGCGATGGCGCGCTGGCGCGGCGAGGGGCAGGCGGTCAACGTCTGGAACAAGTCGCACGACAACCCGGTCAGCGACGTCGACCTCGCGGTCGATGCGCGGCTGAAGGCGGTGCTCGGCGCGATGGTGCCCGAAGCCGGCTGGCTGTCGGAGGAAACCGCCGACAGCGCCGACCGCCTGTCGCGCCGCGCGATGTGGTGCGTCGACCCGATCGACGGCACCCGCGATTTCATTCGTGGCCGCCCCGGCTGGGCAGTGTCGGTCGCGCTCGTCGTCGACGGTGCGGTCGAGCTGGGCGTGCTCTACGCGCCCGCGCTTGATGAACTGTGGGTTGCGCAAAAGGGCAAGGGGGCGCTTCTCAACGGCGAGCCGCTGCAGGCGAGCCGCCGCACGAGTTTCGACGGTGCGCGCGTTCCCGCCGACAGCCTGCCGAAAATCGACCGTGACCTCGTCATGGTCACCAAACCGAACAGCATCGCGCTGCGCATGGCGCTGGTCGCCGACGACCGCGCCGATCTGGTGGCGACGCTGCGCTGGGGTTTCGAATGGGATGTGGCCGCCGCAGCGCTGATCGGCACCGAGGCGGGGGCGACCGTCACCGATGCCTTCGGCCAGCCGCTCGTCTTCAACACCCCGCGCGCGCAGGCCTTTGGCGTCATCGCTTGCGCCCCCGGAATCCACCGGGCCGTCGTCGAGCGCTTGCACGATCGCGCGGTCGCGCTTACGTCGCAACCCTGATCACCTCCCCATCGCTTCGCGACAGGGAGGAGTTGGTGCGATCCGCCGCACTTCCCTTGACTTTGCGCGCGACTCACCCTAATTGCCCATCCATTCCGACATCTTGACCGGACGGCGAAGCGCGCCTGCGCATCGTGGTCCGTTTTTTGCGTTGGAAATCAGACGCTTTGAGATGGGGCCGATTGCCAGCCGCCCTGTGGAGCAGGAGAAAGAATAAATGGCACGTATTGCGGGCGTCAACCTGCCCACCAACAAGCGCGTGATCATCGCGCTCACCTATATCCACGGCATCGGCCGCAAGACCGCCGTCGACATCGCCGACAAGCTGGGCATCGACCACACGCGTCGCGTTCAGGACCTCAGCGACGCCGAAGTGCTGCAGATCCGCGAAGCGATCGACGCCGACCACACGGTCGAGGGTGACCTTCGCCGCAACACGGCGATGAACATCAAGCGTCTGATGGACCTCGCCTGCTATCGCGGCCTGCGTCATCGCAAGGGCCTGCCGGTTCGTGGCCAGCGTACGCACACCAATGCGCGCACCCGCAAGGGCAAGGCCAAGCCGATCGCCGGCAAGAAGAAGTAAGGTCGAGCGCGCCCTTCCGGCGCGCTTCCTTGCTTTCCCTGCCGGGGCAGCGGCCCAGTGCCCACCGCCGGCCATTCAGGATTAGGTTAGGAATATATCATGGCTCGTGAACCGCAGCGTCTTCGTCGGCGCGAACGCAAGAATATCTCGTCGGGCGTCGCCCACGTCAACGCGACCTTCAACAACACGATGATCACCATCACCGACGCGCAGGGCAATGCGATTGCCTGGTCGAGCGCCGGCATGATGGGCTTCAAGGGCAGCCGCAAGTCGACCCCGTATGCCGCTCAGGTGTGCGCCGAAGACGCCGGCAAGAAGGCCGCCGAACATGGCGTCCGTACCCTCGAAGTCGAGGTCAAGGGCCCCGGCGCGGGTCGTGAATCGGCCCTCCGCGCCCTGCAGGCGGTCGGTTTCCACATCACGTCGATCCGCGACGTGACGCCGATCCCGCACAATGGCGTCCGCCCGGCCAAGCGCCGCCGCGTCTGACGTCTCTACGGGCGCGCTCCGCCGGAGCGCCGCCCGCATAAAATCCTCGCTGGACAGGTGGCCGATCCCCGCCCGTCCCGCCCAAAGCAAAGGGAAGTCCATGACTGTCAATATCCGGAACTGGCAGGAATTGAAGAAGCCCAGCAACCTGGAAATCAAGGCTGGCAGCGACGGCAAGCGCAAGGCGACCTTCGTCGCCGAGCCGCTCGAGCGCGGCTTCGGCCTGACGCTCGGCAACGCGCTGCGCCGCGTGCTGCTCTCGTCGCTCCAGGGTGCGGCCATCACGTCGATCAAGATCGAGAACGTGCTGCACGAATTCTCGAGCCTGGCCGGCGTGCGTGAAGACGTCACCGACATCGTGCTCAACGTGAAGCAGATCGCGCTCAAGATGGAAGGCGAAGGCCCGAAGCGGCTGCAGCTTTCGGCGACCGGTCCCGCGACCGTCAAGGCCGGCGACATCATGGTGTCGGGCGACATCAAGGTGATGAACCCGAACCATGTCATCTGCCACCTCGACGACGGCGCGACGCTGAACATGGAACTCGTCGCCGACACCGGCAAGGGCTATGTCCCCGCGACCGCCAACCGCCCGGCCGACGCGCCGATCGGCCTGATCCCGGTCGACTCGCTCTACTCGCCGGTGCGCCAGGTCGCCTACAAGGTCGACAATGCTCGCATCGGTCAGGAGCTGGACTATGACAAGCTGAACCTGACCGTCGAAACCGACGGTACGGTGACCCCGGAAGACGCCGTCGCTTACGCCGCGCGCATCCTTCAGGACCAGCTTCAGGTCTTCGTCCACTTCGAAGAAGCGATGAACGACAGCGGCATGATCGGCATGGCCGCGCCGTCGACCACCGCCGACGAGTCGGACGTCAACCAGCTCAACCGCTTCCTTCTCAAGAAGGTCGACGAGCTCGAACTGTCGGTCCGCAGCGCCAACTGCCTCAAGAACGACAACATCATCTACATCGGCGATCTGGTCCAGAAGACCGAAGCCGAAATGCTTCGCACCCCGAACTTCGGCCGCAAGTCCCTGAACGAAATCAAGGAAGTGCTGTCGTCGATGGGCCTGCGCCTCGGCATGGACATCCCCGGATGGCCGCCCGAGAACATCGAGGAAATGGCCAAGAAGCTCGAACAGGAACTTCTCGGCTGATCTCAAACTGTTCCCCGGCGAAAGCCGGGGTCCAGTCGCAAGCGTATATGGGCCGCGGCTTTCGCCGGGGAACACGAAGGGCAAAGGGCTCCCCCTCAAGTGGGCCTGGCTTGGGGTACCTCGAACGGCCCCTCTGACAAACGAAGGAATGGATTATGCGTCATAAATCGGGTGGCCGGAAGCTTCAGCGCACCAGCGCGCACCGCACGGCCCTGTTCCGCAACATGTCGGCCTCGCTCATCAAGCATGAGCAGATCACGACGACCCTCGCCAAGGCGAAGGAACTGCGCCCCTATGTCGAAAAGCTGGTCACGCTCGCCAAGCGCGGCGGGCTTGCCAATCGCCGTCTCGCCAACAGCCGCCTGATGGACGACACGCAGCTCGTGAAGCTGTTCGACGTCCTCGCCGAGCGTTACAAGGACCGCAACGGCGGTTACACGCGCGTCATCAAGGCTGGCATCCGCGCTTCGGACGCGGCGCCGATGGCGATCATCGAATTCGTCGACCGCGACGTCGATGCCAAGGGCCAGGACTCGGGTCCGGTCGAGCAATATGACGAGGATATGGAAGCCGCCTGAGCTTCCGGTCCCGAATCGAATCAAGGGCGGCGTCCGCAAGGATCGCCGCCCTTTTTCGTGCGTTGGATTGACAGGAACACGCGCTCGGTCGCGCATTTGAAGCATTTCGAATTGAAAACAAAGCGAAATTAACTTAAGTTTACTTGATAATGCTTCTCATCTGCTAAAATTTCTGTCATCACGAGGTCATGGATCAGGTTCGGCGCCAGGATATTTCTGCTGAAAGTTTCGGCGCCCGCCTGCGGCGGCTGCGCAGCGCAAAGGGTATTACCCAGTCCGAATTCGCGGCCGCGCTTTCGGTGAGTACCGCTGCGGTGTGCAGCTGGGAACAGGATCGGTCGCGCCCCAAGGTCAGCCGGATCCATGCCATCGCCGCGCTGCTCAGCCTTTCGACCGCCGAGCTGCTGACGAGCGGCCCGACAGGACAGTTGCACGAAAAGCTCGCGCAAAGCCGCGAGGAAATCGCGCGCATCGCCGGCACGACGCCGGAAAAGGTGCGGATTATCATCGAGGTCTAAGAACAGCGGTCACCGCACCCACCACGTTTCGAACGGGCGTCCGCGACGGCCTTTCGTGGTCACGTCCTATCGTCAGTAGCGACACGCAAAGGCGCGGCCGGACAACGGACGCGCGGCCGCTTGACTCCAAACCTGTTTTGTCCGATATTTCTGTTATGACAGAAATTAACGAAAGAACGGCGCAACTGTCTCCGGCGGCAACCGAGTTCATTCTCCATTGGGGGAATCTCGGCGGACAATGGGGCGTCAACCGGTCGGTGGCTCAGATCCATGCCTTGCTCTTCGTCTCCGACCGTCCGCTGCACGCCGAGGAGATCGCCAACCTGCTCGGTCTGGCGCGCTCGAACGTGTCGAACTCGATCAAGGAACTGCTCGGCTGGCGGCTCATCCACCGCGTGCCCGTCCTCGGCGACCGCCGCGACCATTTCGCGGCCGAGACCGACATCTGGGAAATGGTGACGCGGATCGCCGCGGGGCGCAAGGCGCGCGAAGTCGATCCCGCCGAGGCGGCGCTCCGCGCCTGCGTGGCACGCGCCGAACATGACCCCGGCCTCAGCGCGGGGGCCAAGGCGCGCCTGTCCGACATGCTCGATTTCGTGACGACGATGAGCCGCTGGCACGACGAGATGCTGGGTGTCCCGAAACCCGCGCTGATGCGGCTGATCAAGCTCGGCGCGGGGGTGACCAAGTTGCTCAATTGGCGGCCGGGCAAGGCGAAGGACGCGGGGTAGGAGAAGGGCAATGCACGGGCGGACGATCGAGCGAGGCGAGACGCCGGCAGCCGTCGCCGTTCCGGCGCCCGTTGGCGAGGCCGCGCCGCATGACGACCGCTTCCGCCGGCTGGTCGCCGCCGACGCGTGGGACGCGCTGCCCGCGGACGTACGCCGCCGCTTTTCCAAGCGCCTCACGGGGCGGGCGACCGCGACCTACAGCGGCGAGATCGTGTGGACGCGGCTGTCGCCGGCTGGCTGGCTGCTCGCGCAGCTTTGCCGGCTGATCGGCGCGCCGCTGCCGACGGCCGCCAGCGGCCCGGCGCCTGCAGCGGTGGTGGTTAGCGAGGATCGCGTGAGCGGCGGACAGATATGGACGCGCCTCTATGGCCGCATGCGCGGCCATCCGCAGGCGATCCACAGCGCCAAGCGCTTCGCAGGGCCGACGGGGCTAGAGGAACATATCGGCGGCGGCTTCGGCATGGCGCTGACGGTGCAGGCCGAAGGCGATGCGCTGGTCTTCACCTCGGACCATTATTTCTGGCAGGCGGGGCGGCTGCGGCTGCCGTTTCCGTCATGGCTGGCGCCCGGGACGACCGTCGTGACGCATCAGCATCTCGGCAGCGGCCGCTTCGCTTTCGACCTCAGGGTCGTGCACCGCCGGCTGGGCGAGCTGGTGAACCAGCATGGGCTGTTCCGCGATGGTTGAGCCCGAAGATCCCGCGCCGCGAGGGCCGGTCATCCTGTTCGACGCCGAATGCGTCCTCTGCTGCGCCAATGCCCGCTTCGTCCTGCGTCGCGATCGGGCGGCGCGTTTCCGGCTCGCGTCGGTGCAGACCGGCATCGGTGCCGAAATCTGTCGCCGCCATGGCATCGATCCCGCAGATCCGGTCACTATGCTCGTCGTCGATGGCGCGCGCGTCCGGCGCGACAGCGATGCGGTGCTGTTCATTTACGAGCAGCTCGGCTTTCCGTGGCGGCTGGTCGGGGTGCTGCGGCTTATCCCGGCGAAAATCCGCGATGCCGCATATCGTTGGGTCGCGCGCCATCGCTATCGCCTGTTCGGCCGGCGCGATAGCTGCTGGGTCGCGCCGCCCGAATATAGGGGCCGCATCCTGTGACGATGAAGATATTGATTCTCGGCGGCTATGGCGTCTTTGGCGGGAGGCTCGCCGAGCTATTGTCCGACCTCTCCGATGTCGAACTGCTGATCTGCGGCCGCGACCTCGCGCGCGCCGAAGATTTTTGCGCCCGCTATCGCGGCCACCCGCGCGCGATACCCTGCAGGCTCGACCGGCGCGCGATCGGCGAGGCGCTTGCGATCCACACGCCCGACCTTGTCATCGATGCGTCGGGGCCATTCCAGGATTACGGCGCCGAGCGCTACGGCGTCGTCGAGGCGTGCATCGCGGCGGGTGTCGATTATCTCGATTTCGCCGATGCCGCCGATTTCGTCTTCGGCATCGACCGTTTCGATGCGGCGGCGCAGGCGGCGGGGGTCTTCGTCCTGTCGGGGGTCAGCAGCTTTCCGGCGCTGACCGCAGCCGTGCTCGCCGAAATGGCGAAGACGATGGACATTCACAGTATCGACGGGGGTATCGCGCCATCTCCCTTCGCCGGCATCGGCCTCAACGTCATGCGCGCCGTCGTCGGCTATGCCGGCGCGCCGGTGAGGCTGCGGCGCGGCGGCCGGGATACCCATGGCATTGGGCTCGCCGAAAGCCTGCGCTTCACCGTCGCGGTGCCGGGGCGCCTGCCGCTCAGGAACATCCATTTCTCGCTGGTCGATGTGCCCGACCTGCTCGTCCTGCCGCGCGCCTATCCGGCTATCGCCGACATCTGGATGGGCGCGGGGCCGGTGCCCGAGATTCTGCACCGCATCCTCAACCTGCTGGCCAAGGCGCGGGCGCGGTTCCGCCTGCCGTCGCTGCTGCCCTTCTCGCGCCTCTTCTACACCATCCTCAACTGGATGAAGTTCGGCGAGCATCGCGGCGGCATGTTCATCCGCGCCCGCGGCGTCGCGGGCGGCAAGGCGGTCGAGCGGAGCTGGCATCTGTTGGCCGAAGGCGACGATGGCCCGTATATTCCGTCGATGGCGATCGAGGCGATCGTCCGCAAGCTGCTGGCCGGCGAGCGGCCGGCGGCGGGTGCGCGGTCGAGCGTCGGGGCGCTCGACCTCGTCGACTATGACAATCTGTTCGCCGGCCGGTCGATCCACAGCGGCTTTCGCAGCGACGACGCCAAGGCGCCGCTCTACCGCCGCCTGCTCGGTTCGGCGTTCGACGGCCTGCCGCCGCAGGTGCAGGCGTTGCACGACAAGCGGGAAGCGCGCGAATGGCGCGGCGAGGCCGCGGTTCGCCGCGGGCGGGGGCTACTCGCGCGCCTCGTCGCGGCGCTCTTTGGCTTTCCCAAGGCCGCGGCGCGCGTGCCCGTCACCGTCCGCTTCACACCCGAGGGCGATGCCGAGCGCTGGACGCGCGACTTCGGGGGCCGCAGCTTCGCTTCGCTCCAGTCCGCCGGCACCGGTCGCAACGCCTATTTGCTGGTCGAGCGTTTCGGGCCGCTGGCCTTCGCCATGGCGCTCGTTGCCGAGCACGGCCGACTGCATCTGGTGCCGCGCCGCTGGTCGGCATTCGGCATCCCGATGCCGCGCTTCCTGCTCCCCCGCGGAACGAGCTTCGAGAGCGAAAGCGACGAGAAATTCGGTTTCCATGTCGAGATTTCGCTGCCCCTGATTGGCTTGATCGTCGCCTATCAGGGCACGCTCGAACCCGCATGATCTTGCCTGCCGGCGGCGCAAATTCCCTTGCCGCCGCCTTGTCCGTCCTTACATTGAAGCTCCCGACCATGACCCGAAGAATGAGGATCGCCTTGCCATGTCCCGCAGACCCGTCTCGGCACCGCTGGCACTGGCCGCGCTGATGATGACTCCCGTGACGGCAGAGGCGGCGGGCGACATGGCGGCGCCCGCGCCGGCGCTCGCCTATCCCGATACCGCGCGCGACAATATCGTCGACCCGCAGTTCGGCGTCGATGTCGCTGATCCCTATCGCTGGCTGGAGGACGACGTCCGCGTCAACCCGAAGGTTGCGGCGTGGGTGGCGGCGCAGAACAGGGTGACCGACGCCTATCTGGGCACGCTGCCCGGCCGCGATGCGTTCGCGAGGCGGATGACCGAGCTCTATAATTACGAACGCTTCGGCCTGCCGAGGCGCGCGGGGACACGCTATTTCTACACCCGCAACGACGGGCTGCAGCCGCAATCGGTGCTTTACGTCCGCGAAGGGCTGAAGGGCGAGGGCAGGGTGCTGATCGACCCCAATGGCTGGGCAAAGGACGGCGCGACGGCGCTTGCCGAATGGGTGCCTTCGGACGACGGCCGGCACCTGCTTTATTCGGTGCAGGACGGTGGCACCGACTGGCGCATCGTCCGGGTCAAGGATGTCGCGACCGGGCAGGATCTGCCCGACGAGATCCGCTGGGTGAAATTTTCGGCGCTCGACTGGGCGAAGGATGGCAGCGGCTTTTATTATTCGCGCTTTCCCGCCCCGAAAGCGGGCGAAGCCTTCCAGTCGCTCAACGAAAATCACGCGGTCTATTTCCACAGTCTCGGCACGCCGCAGGACGCCGACCGGCTGATCCACGCGACGCCCGGCCAGCCGGAGCTGAGCAACCGGGCGGTGGTTTCCGACGACGGCAAATATCTGCTGGTGACGGGTTCGACGGGTACCGACGAACGTTACAGCCTGACGCTGTACCGGACGGGCAAGGCGGGCACGAAACCGAAGCTGTTGGTCGGCGATTACGAGAATAATTGGGAATATGTGACCAACAGCGGCACGCGTTTCACCTTCCTCACGAACAAGGGGGCGCCGCGCCAGCGGCTCGTGTCGATGGACATCCGCCAACCCGGCGTGCTGACCGAACTCGTCGGCGAAGAGGAGGGCACGCTCGTCGGTGCTTCGCGTGTCGGCGACCGCATCATCCTCTCCTATCTCGGCGACGCAAAATCGGAGGCGCGGATGGTCGCGCTCGACGGCAGGCGGGTTGCGAACATCAACCTTGCCGACATCGGGTCGGCGTCGGGCTTTGGCGGCAAGTCGACCGACGCCGAAACCTTCTACGCCTTTTCCAGCTACGCGCGGCCGACGACAATCTACCGGCTCGACACGGTGACGGGACAGACCGAGATTTTCGCCGAACCGAAGCTGACCTTCAAACCGGCCGATTTCACGGTCGAGCAGCGCTTCTACACCTCGAAGGACGGCACCGAAGTGCCGATGTTCCTGGTGATGAAAAAGGGGCTCGACCGAACCAAGGGATCGCCGACGATCCTCTACGGCTATGGCGGCTTCAACGTGTCGATGACCCCGGCCTTTTCGCCCACCCGGCTGGCGTGGGTCGACAAGGGCGGGGTGCTCGCGATCGCCAACCTGCGCGGCGGCGGCGAATATGGCAAAGCCTGGCACGATGCTGGTCGGCTCGACAAGAAACAGAATGTCTTCGACGATTTCGTCGCCGCGGGCGAATATCTGATCGCCGAGGGGATTACCGGCAAGGGACAGCTTGCGATCGAGGGAGGGTCGAACGGCGGCCTGCTCGTCGCTGCGGTGACCAACCAGCGCCCCGATCTGTTCGCCGCCGCACTCCCCGCCGTCGGGGTAATGGACATGCTGCGCTTC
Organism: Sphingopyxis macrogoltabida; assembly: GCF_001314325.1. Lineage (NCBI taxonomy): Bacteria > Pseudomonadati > Pseudomonadota > Alphaproteobacteria > Sphingomonadales > Sphingopyxidaceae > Sphingopyxis > Sphingopyxis macrogoltabida. The sequence goes on along the minus strand of NZ_CP009429.1, from coordinate 3,961,834 downwards.
GACCGCTTCACCGCCGGGCGCTACTGGACCGACGATTATGGTTTTCCGTCGAAGGAGGCCGATTTCCGGAACCTTCTCGCTTACTCGCCCTATCATAATATCCGCGACGGCAAGGCCTATCCGGCGGTGCTGGTGACCACCGCCGACACCGACGATCGCGTCGTGCCTGGGCACAGCTTCAAATATGCCGCCGCGCTCCAGCATGCGCGGACGGGCGGCAAGCCGCACCTCATCCGCATCGAAACGCGCGCCGGCCACGGGTCGGGCAAGCCGACCGACAAGATCATCGCCGAAGCCGCCGACAAATATGCCTTTGCCGCCCGATGGACCGGCCTCGACGTAAAATAGCGCGCCGGCTCGCCATCGCCGCCGTCACCCTGCTCGGGCTGATGGTTGCGGTGTGGGCCGTGCTGCCGAACGGCAAGCTCGCGCGTGTCGAGCGGCGCGCCGATTGCTACGATCCCGCCGGACTGCCATCGGTCGAAACGCTCGCCGACGGGCGGAAGGCGGTGCAACTCAGCGTGCTGCTCTGGAACGTTGAGGGTTTGCCCTGGCCGATCCGCAGCGGGCGCGATCCCAAGCTGGCCCGCATCGCCGACTGGATCGCGAAGCGGCGGGCGGCGGGGCTCGGCCCCGACATATTGATCCTGCACAAGGCTTTTATCCCTGCGGCGTCGCGAATCGCCGGTGCTGCGGGCTATCGCTCGATCCTTCCCGGTCCGGCGGTCGATCGACCGCGCCATATGCCGATCCCCATACCGCCGGCGGGACATGCCGAAGGCGGCCGGTGGTGGAAAGGCGAGGGCATCGGCAAATGGCTCGACAGCGGCCTCTATGTCGCGACCGACTTGCCTTTGCTCGAGGGGACGCGCGAACGGCCCTTACCCGCTTATGCCAGCGATGCCTTTTACGCCGATAGCTGCGCCGGCTACGACTGCCTGTCCAACAAGGGCGGCATGATCGTCCATCTCGCGGTGCCCGGCGCGCCCGCGCCGCTGACCATCTTCAACACCCACCGCAATTCGCGCGAGCCGTCGGGGGTGAGCATCGCGCGCGCCGAAGCCGCGCATGCAATGCAGACGCGCGAGAACGACGCGCTGCTGCACGGGTTCGGCGGCGACGGTGCGATGATCGCCGCGGGCGATTTCAACAATTATCGCGCCGGCGACCGGATCGGCCGCTTCGCGAACGACCCGGCGTTCCGGCTTGCTGCCAAGGGTGCGGGCCTGCGCGCGCGGGCGGCGCCGATGACCGACGCGAAAGCGTGGACCGACGCCTATGATCTCCTCGGCTTTCGCAGTTCCGACGCACTTCGCATCGAGCCGCTGGCGGTCGCGACCTTGTTCGACGGCAAAAATGGTCCTCGCCTTTCGGACCATGACGCCCAATATATCGTCTTCCGGTTGAGCTGGCGCGGCGATGCGCCGGCACTGCCGGTTGCCGTCCCCCGCTGCCCCGCCTGACCGGAAAGAACCGCCGATGTCCTATGCCCTTTCCTTCACCGCGACCGAGGCCGACGCGCGCTGGGCCGAGGCGGCCGACGCCGCCGAGGCGCTGGTCGCCGGCGAGCCGGACGCCATCGCCAACATGGCCAATATCGCGGCGCTGATCTGGCAGGCGATCCCCGACCTCAACTGGGCGGGCTTCTACCGCTTCGACGGGCAGGAACTCGTCCTTGGGCCGTTTCAGGGCAAGGCGGCGTGCATCCGCATTCCGCTCGACAAGGGCGTGTGCGGCGCCGCGGCCCGGCTGCGTGCTACGCAACGCGTCGACGACGTCCATGCTTTTCCCGGCCATATCGCCTGCGACGCCGCGAGCCGCAGCGAGCTGGTCGTGCCGATCGTGGCGCGCGACCGGCTGGTCGGGGTGCTCGACCTCGACAGCCCGGTTCCCGGCCGCTTCACGGCCGACGACCAGTCGGGCGCCGAGGCGCTCGTCGCGCGCATCGCGGCAGCGCTCGCCCCTGCGGGCTTCTGACCCAAAATGGGACGCAAAGGTCAAGGTTAACGGATTCGCCGAAAAGGAGCGATTTTGCTAACAAGCTGTTAACCAATTGGTTGTCGCCGCGCCGGCGCGACCGACGGAAGCAGGGAGTTTAGCATGCGCACCATTTTCATCCTGGGGGCTGCGGCGGGTTCGATGCTGATGGCAACGCCCGCATTCGCCGGCGATCCGCGCCCGACGCTCGACTATGGCATGCCTGCGGCACCCGATACGCGCGTCTACACCGGCTATCCCGACCGCGTGCCGGGCGAAGTGGATTATCGTGGCGGCGGCGACTATCGGCAGGTCAATGGCACCTATGACGCCGAAGGGCGCTGGACCGGCACTTGGGATGGCACCTACGAAGCCCCCGACGGCCGCCGCTATGACGGCCGTTACGAGGGTACGGTCGAGGGTGCGGGCACCAGCTATGCCCCGCCGCCCTACGATCCCTATTATGACGGCGACGATCGCCGCGGTTACGACGGCCGCTACGACGCCGATATGGAACGCCGCTGTGGCCGGGGGGGCACGGTGGGCGGCGCGGTTGTCGGCGGCATCGTGGGGGGCATCGCCGGCAACCGCATAGCCGGACGCGGCGACCGCACTGCGGGCACGCTGATCGGCGGCGGGATCGGCGCGATCGCCGGCGGCGCGATCGGCAATGCGGCCGACCGCAAGAAATGCGAAGAATGGTGGGCCAGCCGCGGCGGTTATGCGCAGGACGGCTATTATCAGGGCGGCACCACCGTCTACCAGCAGGGCGGCTACGGCTATTATGGCGCGCCTTATGGCTATTACACGCCGGGCGTCGTCGTGACGACGGTGATCACCAATGGCGCGCCGGTCGTGACCGAAACGGTCGAGACCTCGACCCGCACCTATTATGAGAACGTCCCGGTGCGGAAGCGCTATGTCGCAAAGAAGAAGTGGAAACCGCGGCCCAAGCCGCGCTGCGTCTGCTGATATACCCGAAGGTCTGGTCACCCAACGGTTATGGGCCCGCCCTCCGCAAGGAAGGCGGGCCTTTTGCCGTCCGGTGTCGGCCCGTCGCGCGTGCGGGGCGGTTCACCGGCGCGACAGCATCCTGGGCCTAAAGACGAGGGCGATTGCGGGCCGACTGTCGTTGCCCGTGCTGTGGGGAGTTTCCCGCTATGCGTAAATTGACCAGCCTCGCGGCCGCCGCCGCCGTCGTTGTTACCTCGGTGGGCTTCAGCGCCGTGCCCGCCGAAGCACGAAGCCGCCATGGCGGCTGGGGCCACCGCGACCGCGACCGGATCAGCACCGGCGAAGTGCTGGGCGGACTGTTCGTGATCGGCGCGATCGCTGCCATCGCGGGCGCCGCGAGCAAGAACAAGGCCGAGCGCCGCGACGATCGCTACGACCCGCCTTACCGCGATGACGATTATCGCGAAGTCCCGCGCTACGAGCCCGAGAACCAGGGCGAGGCACAGCCCGGCGCCTATGGGCGCGGCGAGGCCGAGGCGCGCGCCGCCGACGCGTGCAGCTGGGCGGTCGAGGGCGAAATGGGGGCCGACGCCCGCGTCGACAGCATCGGCAGCACCGAACCGAGCGATGGCGGCTGGTACGTCACCGGCACCGCGTCGCGGCTGGGCGGCGAGACGCGGAGTTTCGGCTGCAGCTACCGCAACGGCCGCGTCGTCGACGTCAGTTTCGGCTGACCCGGCCGTTTCTGGCTGCCGCCACAAGGGCCCTGCCACCACCCGATGGCGGGGCCCTTCTTTTTGAAGCTGAACGCCAGCCAACCGAGTCTGAACCGCAGATAAGCAGGGGGTTCAGCACCGTGTCACCCCCGCCGCGGTAAAAGCGCATCAACAGGCAGCGACGACGACGCCTGCGCTTGAGGAGACCGAACCATGGCTATGACCAAATTGACCAAGGCCGCGATTGGTGCGGCCACCGCCGGTGCGATGTTGATGAGCGCCGCACCCGCCGCTGCGCGCGACCGTTATGACCGCGACGGCATCAGCGCGGGCGAAATCATCGCCGGCGCCGTCGTGATCGGCGGCCTCGCCGCGATCCTGTCGAGCGGCGATAACGACCGCTATGATCGCTACGACCGTTACAATGACCGCTATAACGACCGTTACCGCGGTGGCTATAACGACCCACGCTATGGCTATGGTTATGACTATAACCGCTATGGCAACAGCCGCAGCGCGGTCAGCCAGTGCGTCAGCGCGGTTGAACGCGGCAGCAGCCGTTACGGCCGCACCGACGTGACCGAGGTGACCGGTATCGATCGCAAGCGCGACGGTTACAAGATCAAGGGCCGCGTCGTTGTCCGCGACGGCTACGGCGGCCGCTGGGGTCGCGGCGGCTATTACGACAAGGGCAAGTTCAGCTGCGACATCCGTTATGGCCGCGTGCAGGACATCCGTTTCTCGGGCCTGCGTTAAGCGATAGCAGCAGTCCCTTTCGGCCCGCCCATGCTCCGGCATGCGGCGGGCCTTTCGTTTGTGAAGTGCGGGTAGCGATCACCCGTAAGGCGGCGCATCCTCGAACTCGGCGAACGACGGATAGTCGCTCGCGACGCTGGCGGTGAAATTGGGCGGGCGCTTTTCGAGGAAGCTGGTGACGCCCTCGGCGGCGTCGGCGCTGCGCCCGCGCGAAAAGATCACCCGGCTGTCCCAGCGATGCGCGCTCATCGGGTGCGGCGCACCGAGCATCCGCCACATCATGTGCCGCGTCAGCGCGACCGATACCGGCGCGCTGTCGGCGGTATATTCGCGCGCCTTGGCGATCGCGGCGTCGATCAGTTCGCCCGGGGCGTGCACCGACTGGACGAGGCCCTTTTCATGCGCTTCGGCGGCGGGGATCAGCCGTCCCGAATAGCACCAGTCGACCGCGGTCTGGATGCCGACGAGGCGCGGCAGGAACCAGCTCGACGCCGCCTCGGGCACGATACCGCGGCGCGCGAAGACGAAACCATAGCGTGCGGTATCGCTCGCCAGCCGCGCATCCATCGACAGCGTCATCGTCGCGCCGATGCCGACCGCGGCGCCGTTGATCGCGCCGAGCACCGGCTTCTTCGCCTCGAAGATGCGCATCGATACGCGGCCGCCGCCGTCGCGGACCAGCGGGTGCGACCAGTCGATCGTGCCGTCGGCCGCGACGGGGCTGTCCGATCCGTCGCCATGCTTGTCATAATCGAAGGTCGCGGCGCCCGCGCCCAGATCCGCGCCCGCGCAATAGGCCTTTTCGCCATGGCCCGTGAAGATCACCGCGCGCACGCCGTCGTCGGCGTCGCAGTCGTCGAGTGCCGCGATGATCTCGGCCATCATCTCGCCGGTGAACGCGTTCATCCGCTCGGGCCGGTACAGCGTCAGCAGCGCGATACCCTCGTGCTTGTCGAGGCGAATCTGGTCGTAGCTCATGTTTCTCTCCTTGTGGTTGCGGCCATGGTCGCAAGCCAAGCGGCCGAAGGCAAGCTCTAGTTTACGTAAGCGTAAAGATGTAAATCCTCGCTCTTCGGACGGGGAGAAGGGGTGCTTTACGCCGGGGATGACGTGCGCGACCTTTGTCGCTATAGGGCGCCCGACCGCCCCGGCGCCGCGCCTCCCACTGAGTCGCTTGCCGGGGTCATTCTTTTGGTTCCGACAGAAAGTCCGCGCCCATGTCCCGTCGCCGCCAGATCTATGAAGGCAAGGCCAAGATCCTTTACGAAGGCCCCGAACCCGGCACGCTGATCCAGTATTTCAAGGACGATGCGACCGCGTTCAACGCGCAGAAGCGCGGCACGATCAACGGCAAGGGCGTGCTCAACAACCGGATTTCGGAGCATGTCTTCACGCTGCTCGGCAATATCGGCGTCCCGACCCACTTCATCCGCCGCCTGAACATGCGCGAGCAGTTGATCCGGCAGGTCGAGATCGTGCCGATCGAAGTGATCGTGCGCAACGTCGCCGCGGGCACGCTGTCGAAGCGGCTCGGGATCGAGGAGGGGACGCAGCTTCCCCGCACGCTGATCGAATATTGCTACAAGGACGACGCCCTCGGCGATCCGCTGGTCGCCGAGGAGCATATCGCCTGCTTCAACTGGTGCAGCCAGGACGAGCTTCACGACATCCAGGACATGGCGATCCGCATCAACGATTTCATGTCGGGCATGTTCGCCGCGGTCGGTATCCGCCTCGTCGACTTCAAGCTCGAGTTCGGTCGGCTTTACGAAGGCGACTTCAGCCGCATCATCCTTGCCGACGAGATCAGCCCCGACGGCTGCCGCCTGTGGGACATGACGACGAACGAAAAGCTCGACAAGGACCGCTTCCGCCGCGACCTCGGCGGCGAGGTCGAAGCCTATCAGGAAGTCGCACGCCGTCTGGGCCTGCTGCCCGAAGGCAGCGAAAATGCCGTGCTCGACCTCGAAAGCCACCGCAAGAAAAAGGGTAGCTGAGCGGGCCAACCCGGCAAAAGCCGGAGCCAGCATGGCTTGCCAACGAACCCCGGCTTTTGCCGGGGTTCTCATTAGCGCATCAGATATTGATGCTCGTCGGGATCAGGCTCGGCTGCAGATAGGGATAGGGCTGCATCCGCTCGGCATTGCGCGTGACGATTTCCGCCTCGACGTCGGCAAGCGCCGCCTGAAACCAGGCGAGCGGGCCCTCCGCCGCGGTGACGCGCGGATCCTGGAACCACTGCGGATAGGGAAAGGCGTTGCTGCGATAGTCGCCGAGCGGGCGATAATGCACCGACCCCAGCAGTTCGAGCACGTTCAATTGTTCGAGCGCGAGGGCCATCGGCGGCATCATCGCGAGCCAGCCCGTCTTGTCGTGTCCGCGCTGGCCGTTCGGCGCCGGTTGCCACGCTGCGCCGGTCACCGCGGGGGCGAAGGCCATGATGTCCTTTTGCGGTAAATTGACCGCCGCATGCTGCGCGCTGGCGGTGAACATCACCATCGCGCAGATTTCGGCGAGCTGGTTGCGCGTCGTCACCGGGCCGAGCCCGCCGACCTTGGCTTCGCCCGCGAGGCACGCGGCCCATGCCGCCAGCTCGGTATCGGCGACGATATCGGTGTCGCCCGTATAATAAAGATCGACATATTGCCGCGCCCATTCGTGGATCGCGTCCCACACCAGCAGCGCGTCGTCGCGATACGGATAGTCGGCGAGCGCCGAATCGACCCCGACGCCCCGCGCGGCAAAATCGGCGTGCGGCATCTTGCCCCGGAAATCGAACGCCAGCCGCGCATCGACTGCGGCAAGCTGGCTCGACGCGATCGTCCCCGCGAAAATATGGTCGATCGGGCCGTTCGCCGCGATCAGCGAGGTCGCCGCCTGTTCGTTGATGAACAATGTCCCCTCGAAATGCGGGACGAGCAGCGCCCACACCGGATGCGCCTCGGCAAGATGGCGGTGCGTCGCGACCGCGAACGCCTCGATCACCAGATGGGTGCGTGCCAGATGGGCGAAGAGCTCATGATAATTACCGTCGGCGACCTGCACGACGAATTTCGCCATTTCCCAGCCCCATTGCCTGTCGGCCGCCGGTGAGGGCGTGAAAATCGGACAGTCGGCGGGGTCCTGGCCGCACTGGATCGCGACGGGGATGAGCGATGCGCCGCCCGGCGGTACCGCGAACAGCGCCATCGGCTGCGAGACATATTTGGCTTCGCCGCCATAGGTGCCGGGGTCGAGGATCGCGAGCGGCTTGTAATCGAGCATGAAGAGGCGGCCGTCGGCGAGCGCGGCGGCCAGCGTGTCGCCATTCACCACCGCGGCGTAAGCCTTTTCGCTCAGCGGGAAATTGGCGGGCAGCGCTCCCTCGACCGCCGCGATCAGCATGCAGTTCGGCCCCTGCACGCGCAGGCGGGCGAACTCCTTGTCGTCCTGGAACATATAGCTGATGCCCGGCACCGGCAGGGTAGCGAACAGCGCGCGATATGCGTCGAGGCTGCGCGGCGTCTTGCTGCCCAGCCCCGCCACCTCGGCCTCGTCGACCTTCATGAGATCCTCGAGCCGCTCCTTATATCCCTGAAGCAAAGCGAGATGCACGTCGCGCTCAGCCGCGGCGACGGCATTTTCCACGTCGCCGACGATGCGTTCGAAGATATTGCCGCCGCTGTGAACGCCATGTTCGGCGACGATCTTCGCGGTCGATAGCTCGATCGCGTCGCACTCGGCGAGCGCGGTTTCATATTCGGCGCGCGGCGTGTCGAGCTCGCCCCGGTCGACGCCGCCGAGCTTCACCGTCAGCGCATTGCGCACGATCGCGAGGCCGACGCCGATCAAGATGCCGAACCAGGCGATCGTCGGTTCGTCGTTCTTCGGCACGTCGGTGGCGAGCGGCACGCCGGGCAGCGTCGGGACGTCGGTGGTCCAGACATAGACGGCCTGCGAAGCGGCGAGCTGTGCCGCGCGCGCCGCTTGCTCGGCGGGCGTATCGTTTTGCGGCAGGCTGGGATTGGCCGATGGCAACGGCGATGCTTGGGCAGGCGATGGGGCAGGCGAAGGGGCGGACGAAGACGGGGTCAGCGAAGGCGACACAAAGGACATGGGCTGGGCTCCTGCGATAAGGCCTGCGGAGGTGCCCCAACATGGTTAATATTTCGCGAGCCATCTGTGGGGAAAGCCCTGCCAAGCGGAGGAAAAGGCGACGCTTCCTTCCTTAACCGATGTTTTACCCCTGACCCGCTATCCCCCTCGCATGACGGGGGTCTTTCAATCGATACAGCGGCGGTTTTTCCCGCCGGTTCCGGAGGCAATCCGCGACGATGTCGCGATGCTGCGCGCCTATCGCGTCGAAACACTGACCCCGATGCTGTTCCTGATGCTCGCGGCTACGACGCCGACCGCCATCTATGCCGGCGTCGCGAGCGTCCATCCCTTCATCCGCATCGGTTTTCCGGTGATCCTCGCGGTCGTCTGCCTATTGGGCTTCGGCGTCCTGATGCACAATCGCGGCCGCAAGATGAGCCCGCGCCGCGCCCGCCGGGTGGTCAAGGAATCGACCTGGCTGTCGGGATCGATGGGCGCGATGTGCAGCATCTGGACGGTGACCAACTGGTTCGCCGCGCCGCCCGAAGCGCACAGCTATTATGCGATGATCATGGCGATGGGCTCGCTCGCGACCGCTTATTGCCTGTCGTCGATCCGTCTCGCGACCTTCGTCAACCTGTCGATCGGCCTCGTCCCGATCTCGCTGCTCATGCTGTTGTCGGGCAACCCGGCAGAGATCGGCGCGGGGACTAGCCTTGTCGTCGCGACCTTGTTCCTGCTCCGGATGATGATCCAGCAGCACGGGCAGCTCATCGACCTCCTCGAACTGCAGCGCCAGATGCGCGAGCTTGCTCATACCGACCCGCTCACCGGCCTGTCGAACCGCCGCGAATTCGACCTGCGGCTCGACGAGGAAATCGCCGCAGCGAGCCCGGGCAGGCCCTTTGCCATCGCGCTGCTCGATCTCGACGGGTTCAAACCCGTCAACGACCGGCACGGCCATGCGGCCGGCGACCTGCTGCTCTGCGAAGTCGCGGCGCGCCTGCGCCGCGCGTGCGGCGACCATGCGGCGGTGGCGCGGCAGGGCGGCGACGAGTTCGCCATCCTCGTCCCGGCGGGGTCGCTGCTCATGAACACATCGATCGCCGACCATATCCTCGCGGCGCTCGCCGCGCCCTATCATATCGAGGGTCAGGCGATCCGCGTCGGCGCGAGCATCGGCGTCGCCGCCTGGCCGGGCGACGGCGCGACCGCGAAGAAATTGTTCGAGGTCGCCGACCGCGCGCTTTACGCGGCCAAGGCGGCCGATCACGATCCCATGTCGTCTGTCGAAAGCGTCCAGCACATCGCCTGACCATCGCTTGACCGCCCGACGCGGCGTGGTCACACAGGGGCATGACATCGTCCTTCGTCCGGCGCGCCTCGACCGCCCTGTCGCCCCTCGTCCTCCTTGCCGTTTCCGCGCCCGCCGCGCTCGCATGGCAGCCCGTCGCGACCGTCCCGGCGCCAGCGGCGGTCAATCCCCAGACCGACGCCGCAAAGGCATGGAATTTTGCCGCCAGCGATGTGCCGGTCGATCCGAACATCGTCTTCGGCGTGCTGCCCAACGGGATGAAATATGCGCTGCTGAAGAACAGCACGCCGAAGGACAGTGTCGTCCTGCGCATGCGCTTCGACGTCGGCAGCTTCGCCGAGGCCGACGACCAGCGCGGGCTCGCCCATTTCCTCGAGCATATGGTGTTCAACGGGTCGACCAACGTCCCCGAGGGCGAGATGGTCAAGCTGCTCGAACGCAAGGGGCTGGCCTTTGGGGCCGACACCAACGCCGTGACCGGCTTCGACGATACCGTCTACAAGCTCGACCTGCCCAATGCGACCGACGACCTGATCGACACCGGGCTGATGCTGATGCGTGAGACGGCGAGCGAGGTGACGATCGATCCCGCCGCGGTCGACCGCGAGCGCGGGATCATCCTGTCCGAACGCCGCGCGCGCGATACCTATCAACTGCGCAGTCTGATCGACCAGCTCGGTTTCCAGATGGAAGGCATGCGTGTCGCAAGCCGTATCCCGGTGGGCACCGAAGAGGTGATCAGGACCGCCCCCGCGGCGCGCATCCGCGACATTTACGACCGCTATTACCGCCCCGAGCGCGCGACGCTGGTCATGGTCGGCGATTTCGACCCGGCGGCGGTCGAAGCGAAGATCAAGGCGCGCTTCTCGGACTGGAAAGGCCGCGGCCCCGCCGGGCCGGACCCCGATATCGGCACGGTCGATTATAAGCGGCCGTCGGCGGCCGACGATTTCGTCGATCCCGCGATCCAGGACGCGGTGACCGTCACCGCATTCAAGCCGTGGGTGCAGGAGCCAGACACCAAGGCGAAGCGCGCGAAGAATCTGGCCGAGGAGGTGGGCGAGGCGATCGTCAGCCGCCGCCTCGCGAAGATCGCGCTGAACGAGGATTCGCCGATCCTTGCCGGCTATTTCAGCGAAGCGGCGGGTTGGAAGGTCTTCGATCAGGTCACCGTCGGCGCGGTCGCCAAGGAAGGCGCGTGGAAGGAAGCGCTCGCGCTCGTCGAACAGGAATTGCGCCGCGCCGTGGAGCATGGCTTCACACAGGCCGAGGTCGACGAACAACTCGCCATCCGCCGCACCGCGCTCAAGAATGCGGTCGCGGGGGTGACGACCCGGCGCAGCGAGACGATGGCCGACGTCCTCCTGTCCGCCGCCGAGGGCGATTTCGTGGTCGTCCGCCCCGAAACGACGCAGGCGCTGTTCGACGCGACCGCGCCGTCGCTCGACGCCGCGGCGGTCAGCGCCGCCTTCCGCAAGCGCGTCGAAGGGCTGAGCGCGCCGCTCGCGCATGTGACATCGAAAAAGCCCATCGAGGGCGGCACCCCCGCGATCCTCGCCGAATTGCGGGCGTCGCAGCAGGTCGCCGTCGCGGCGCCGGCCGAATCGGCAAGCAGCGCCTTCGCCTATGACGATTTCGGTACGCCCGGAAAGGTCGTCGCCGACGACCGGATCGACGACCTCGGCATCCGCCGCGTCCGCTTCGCCAACAATGTGATGCTCAACATCAAGAAGACCGACTTCCAGAAGGACAAGGTCTATCTGTCGCTGCGCGTCGATGGCGGCGAACTGCTGGCGACGAAGGACGATCCGACCAAGGTCGCGCTGGCGGGATCGATCAGCCTCGGCGGGCTCGAGGCGCACAGTGTCGACGAACTGCGTACGATCCTCGCCGGCAAGACGGTGAGCCCCGCCTTCGGCAGCGATACCGACGCCTTCGGGGGCAGCGCGCTGACCTCGCCCGACGATTTCGCGCTGCAGGCGAAGCTGATGGCGGCGTTCGTCACCCATCCTGGCTATCGCGCCGACGGGCTCGCCTTGATCCGCCGCTTCCTGCCGCAGCAATATGCCGCGAACGATGCGACGCCGTCGGCGGTGATCGCGCGCGACGCGGGGGGTATCCTTGCGAACGATGATCCGCGCGAGGTGACGCCGCCGCTCGCCAAGGTGATGGCGCTCGACTGGGCCGGGCTCAAGGCGGCGATGGGCGACAGCCTCGCGCATGGCGCGATCGAGATCGGCGTCGTCGGCGACATCGACGAACAGGCGGCGATCGACGCGATCGCCGCGACCTTCGGCGCGCTCCCCGAACGCCGCGCTGCCTTCGACCCGCGCACCGACGCGCGGGTTCGCCAATATCCCGCTGACCTGAGCGAACGCACACTGGTCCACAAGGGGCCGGCCGAGCAGGCCGAACTGCGCGTATACTGGCCGGCGCGCGATGACAGCGACCTCGCCGAGGCGATGCAGCTCAACCTGCTGTCGCGGGTGATGCAGTTGAAGCTGACCGAGGAACTGCGCGAGAAGCTCGGCGAAAGCTACAGCCCCGGCGCCGCGGCGAGCCTGTCGAGCGACTATCCGGGCTATGGCTTCCTGCTTGCCGCCAGCAACATCGATTACAAGGACCTCGCGACGACACGCGCGGCGATCTTCGGTATCGCGAAGGAACTGCGCGACGCCCCGGTCGATGCCGACCTTCTTGATCGCGCGCGGCGTCCGCTCGTCGAGGCGATGACCAAGGCGCGGCGCGAAAACGCCTATTGGCTTCCTTACGTCACCGAAGCGGCGACGCACACCGCCCGCCTCGATCGCAGCCGGGGCGGGATCGCCGAAGTCGCGGCCGCGACGCCGGCCCAGCTTCAGGCGCTCGCCCGGCGCTATCTGGTCGACGACAAGGCGCTGGTGATCAAGGCCGTGAGCGACAAGGCAGGGAAATAGAACCGGCGAACGGTACGGGGTGAAGAACTGCCGCTCGTTAAGTCGTCATCCCGGGCTTGACCCGGGACCCGCCTTCCTTCTTTTGATGCCGGGTCAAAGAAAAAGGCAGGCCCCGGGTCAAGCCCGGGGTGACGGACGTGGTTTACACCCGTTTCGCGTTTCGCCCGAAACCCGCCGTCACCCCTTCTTGAACAGCGCCTCGGCCACCGCCTTGTGGCTCGTCGCGACAGCCTTGTGCGCTTTCACACGCTCGATCTCGGCTTCGAGCAACGCGACGCGCTCGTCGAGTTCGTCGACCGACAGCGGATCGAGCGGCTGCCGCGTCAACGCCGCGAGCACATCGTCGCGGCGGCGGGGAAGGTCGTCATCGTCCATGGCGTTTCCTTTCTCGCCAGTCGGTCCGGTCCTGGCCCTGATTGAAGGTGCGCGACTGTTGACCCGCGGCCTCGCACTGTCAATAAGGCGGGCCGAGGGATCCGGGCCAGACTTTGGCGTGGAAAGTGGGGGATTTAGCGTGACCAGCGTGCCGACAAGCATGACCGCCATCGCGATCAGCGAGCCGGGCGGGCCCGAGACGTTGCAGCCGGTGGAACGCCCCGTGCCGCAGCCGGGGCCGGGCGAGGTGCTGATCCGCGTCGCCGCCGCGGGGGTCAACCGTCCCGACGTGCTGCAGCGCATGGGTTTCTACCCGCCGCCGCCGGGCGCGTCGGACCTGCCGGGGCTTGAGGTCGCGGGCACGATCGTCGCGGTCGGACCGGGCGGCGATCCCGAGCATCTGGGGCAGGCGGTGTGCGCGCTTGTCGCCGGTGGCGGCTATGCCGAATATTGCACCGCGCCGGCGGGAAGCTGCCTGCCGGTGCCGCAGGGCTTTTCGATGGCCGAGGCCGCGGCGCTCCCCGAAACCATTTTTACGGTCTGGCACAATCTGTTCGAACGCGCGTGGGTGCAGGAGGGTGATACGGTACTCGTCCATGGCGGCACCAGCGGCATCGGGACGACCGCGATCGGGCTGTGCGGGCTGTTCGATATCAAGGTGATCGTCACTTGCGGCAGCGCCGCGAAATGCGATGCGGCGCGCGCGCTCGGCGCCGATCTCGCCATCGACTATTCCACCGAGGACTATGTCGAGGCAGTGAAGGCTTTTACCGGCGGACGCGGCGTCGATGCGGTGCTCGACATGGTCGGCGGCGACTATGTGCCGCGCAACCTTGCCTGCCTTGCCGAAGACGGGCGCCACGTCACCATTGCCTTCCAGCGCGGCGCGAAGGCAGAGATCGACATTTCGCAGTTGATGCGGCGGCGCCTGACGATGACCGGGTCGACGCTGCGGGCGCGCAGCGCCGACTTCAAGGCGGCGCTCGCCGACGAGATTCACCGCACCGTCTGGCCGCGCCTTTCGGACGGAGCGTGGAAGCCGGCGATGGACCGCAGCTTCCCGCTCGCCGAAGCCGGTGCCGCGCACGCCCGCATGCAGGCGGGCGAGCATGTCGGCAAGATCGTCCTGACGGTCTGAAAGACCGTCAGCCGACGACGTCGGCGATGATGCGCAGCCAGTTGCCGCCGAGGATCTTGACGATATCGGCTTCCTTGTAGCCGCGCTTGATCAGGCCGGCCGTCGCGAAGCGCCACTTCTTCGCGTCGTTCATACCCTCGGTACCGAACGGATAGCGGAAGCGGTAGCTCGACTTGAAATAGGGTTCGCCATAGGCGTCGAGGAATTCCTGTTTCTGCTTGGGATCGGTCGGCCAGCCGCGGATCAGCGTGTCGGTGCCGAAACCGACATGATCGACGCCGACCAGCTTGACGATATGATCGACGTGATCGAGCCAATGTTCCATCGTCACCGGGAAATCGCGCTTCACCATCGTGTTGACCGTGGTCAGCCCCATCACGCCGCCCTTCTTGGCGAGCGCGCGGATGATCTCGTCCGACTTGGTGCGCGGATGCTCGTTGAGCGCCGCGCAGTTGGAATGCGAGATGATCGGCGGGCGCTTCGAAAAGGTGATCGCGTCCATCGTCGTCTGGGCGCCCGAGTGCGACGAATCGACGAGGATGCCGACCTCGTTCATCCGGTGCACCGCGGCGATGCCGAAGTCGCTGAGCCCGGCATTGGTGCGCTCGGTCGACCCGTCGCCGAGCAGATTGCGTTCGTTGTAGGTCACCTGCATCACCCGGATGCCGAGGCCGTGGAACATGTCGATATTGTCGAGTTCGCCGTCGATCGGCGCGTTCTGGAAATTGAGCATCACCGACGTCTTGCCCGCCGCCTTCGCGCTGCGGATGTCGGCGGCCGAGCGCGCCGGCGCGATGATCGTGTTGTTTTCCGCGATGAACTTGTTCCACGCGACGCAATCGGCGATGCCGTTGTCGCGCGTGAAGCCGTTCATCATGTAACTGCCGCGCGGGCTCTCGGGACGTCGCACGCCGAGCGTCGTGCTCATCGTGGTGAGGCCGCTCAGCTTGATCTGTTCCAGCCCGCTCGCGTCGCGAAATTCGTCGCACAGCATGTCGATGATGATCGACTCGTTATAGAGCGCGTCGGCATCCTTCATCAGCGGCGCGATGTCCGCCGCCTTGCCCAGTGCCGGGGCCGCCCAGGCGAAGGCCGCCAGTGCGCCGCCACCCCGGATGATATCGCGCCTGCTGATCGTCATCTTCGCTGTCCTTCCCTGTTGCGACCCGCCTTGCCGGCCATCTTGATATCGAATTTAGTATACGATATTCTGTCGATTGCCTAGGGCTAAGTGACCCGATACGCGCGCCGCGCAGGGCCTTGCCGCCATCGCCGATCCGGTATAAGGCCCGTCTCAATGTCCGGCCGCCCCGCGAGGGGCGGCCCTTATTATTTCCGCCTGGAGATTTCGTCATGGCCAATGCCAACCCGACCCCGTTGATGCCGCACGCGACCGCCGCCTGGCTGGTCGACAACACCGGTCTCACTTTCGCGCAGATCGCCGAATATTGCGGCATCCACATTCTCGAAGTGCAGGCGATCGCCGACGAGACCGCGGCGACCAAATATACCGGCCGCGATCCGGTCCGCGCGCACGAGCTGTCGATGGACGAAATCGAGAAGGGCCAGCAGGACCCGAATTACAAGCTCAAGATGAGCGTGCAGGCACAGGACACGATCCGCCGCACCCGCGGCCCGCGCTACACCCCGGTCAGCAAGCGCCAGGACAAGCCCGACGGCATCGCGTGGATCCTGAAGAACCACCCCGAGGTGTCGGACGGCGCGATCGGCAAGCTGATCGGCACGACGCGCAACACGATCGGCGCGATCCGCGACCGCAGCCACTGGAACAGCGCCAATATCGTGCCCAAGGACCCGGTGACGCTCGGCCTCTGCTCGCAGCGCGAACTCGACGCGCTCGTGGCCAAGGCGGCGAAGAAGGCCGGGATCAAGGCGCCCGAGGACAGCCGTTTCGAAGGCGACCGCGAAGCGCTGCTCGAGGAACTGCGCGCCGAGCGCACCGCGGCCAACGAAGCGCGCGCCGCCGAGGAAGCCGGCGAAGAACAGGCCTGACGCATGGCGGGCGGCGACGAGGACGACATCCCGGCGGTCAGCGGCTCGCCGGACGCCTCGCTGACGCAGGACGACAGTTTTACCGCGACGAGCCGCGCCGGGCTGACCTATCCGTGGGGCGACGCCGCGCCGGGGGCGGGCGAGACGATCCGCATCGCCGACGGGATCAGCTGGGCGCGCATCCCGATGCCGGGCTCGCTCGGCCATATCAACAGTTGGCTGCTCGACGACGTTACCGCTGACGGGGGAGAGGGCGTTGCGGTCGTCGACACCGGCGTCTGCCTGACCATCTGTTCGGATGCGTGGAAGGCGCTCTATGCCGGCGCGCTGAAGGAAAAGCGTATCACGCGCGTCATCGGCACGCACCTCCACCCCGACCATATCGGGCTCGCCGGCTGGATCGCGAAAAAGCAGGACGTCCAGCTCTGGATGACGCGCGGCGAGATGCTCACCGCGCGGATGATCGTCGGCGATACCAGCGAGACGGTTCCCGACGAGGCGCTGGTCCAGTCGCGCGCCGCGGGCTGGGACGACGAACAGATCGAGGCGCAGAAAAACGGCGGCTGGGGCCGCTTCGGCCTCGTGACCTACCCGCTGCCGCGCAGCTACCGGCGGATCAAGGACGGCGACCTGCTCGACATGGGCGCGCATCAATGGCGTGTCGTCGTCGGGTCGGGACACAGCCCCGAACATGCCTGCCTGTGGAACGAACGCGCGGGGGTGCTGGTGTCGGGTGACCAGGTGCTGCCGCGGATCAGTTCGAACGTTTCGATCAACATCACCGAACCTGACGCCGACCCGCTCGGCGAATGGCTGGCGTCGATCGACAAGCTGATCGCGACGGTGCCCGGCGACGTCATCGTCTGCCCGGCGCATGGCGAACCGTTCAAGGGGCTGCACGTCCGCCTGATGGCGCTCCGCGACGAGCATCGCATGCGGCTCTATAATCTGGCCGAAGCGATCGCGAAGGAACCGATGCGCGCGGTCGACAGCTTCCCCCTGCTCTTCAACCGGCCGATCGGCCCCGAGCAATTGGGCATGGCGACCGGCGAAGCGCTCGCGCATCTCCAGCGGCTGGAGGTCGAGGGGCGGGTGGGCCGCGAGGATCGCGACGGCGTCTGGTGGTATCACGGGGTCGCATGAGCCTTGCTCATGCCCTGCTGCTTGCCGCCGCGACGGTAGCGGTCCCGCCCGCTGCCGCGCCCGAGACACAGGCCCCCGCGACGGACTCCGATGACGAGATCGTCGTCACCGCGCGCCGTTCGGGCGCGCCGATGTGGACGATCGACACTTCCGCCGGCGTGATCATCCTCGTTGGCGAGATCGCCGCGGTTCCTAAGGCAACGCCGTGGCGGCCCGAGCGGCTGGAAGGCGCGACCGACCGCGCGCAGCGCGTCATTCTCGGTACCAAAGCGAAGGTGTCGCCGGGCGACATCTTGCGGCTGATCTTCAAGGGCGGCGCGCTCACCAAATTGCCCAAGGGGCGCGTCGCCGCCGACTATCTCGACGCGCGCCAGATGCAGCGGCTGCGGGCACTCGAAACCCGCTTCGATCAGGATTATGCGCGCTCGAACTTCCTGATGACGGCGTTCGACCTGCTGTCGAAGCGCCTGTCGTTCAACAAGGATACCGCCGACGACGCGTCCGACGTCGTCCGCAAGGCGGCGCGCCAGTCGAAAATTCCGACGCAGCCCGTCGGCGAGGTGCGCGGCGAGGACATGCTCGACAACCTCTTCGCCGCACCGCCCGAAACGCACATCGCCTGCCTCGACGCGGCGATGGCCGCGACCGAGGCCGGCGGCGATATCGTGACCGACCGCGGCCGCGCGTGGACCGAGTTTGACGTGCCCGCGGTGATGGCCAATCCATTGGAGGAAGCGCTCGGGCGCTGCTGGCCGTGGACGAACGACGGTTTCGGTTCGGAGATCCGCCAGCAATGGGTTGGCGCGATCAACGACGCGGCCGCGCAGCCCGGCGTGACGCTGGCGGTCGTGCCGCTGCGCGTGCTGGCCGAGCCGGACGGCGTGCTCGACAGGCTTGCGAAGCAGGGCCTCAGGATCAGCGGACCCGTGTGGCGCGGCGACGTCACTTCGGCCGGTGCATCACCCAACTGAACGCCATCGCGTTGAAGATCGTGTAAAGGCCATAGACCATCAGCGCGGTGAACCAGTTACGCGTCGCAATCGCCATCGCGCCGACCAGCAGCAGGAATTCGAAGACATAGGTGATATTGGGCCCGACCTTGTCGGTCATCGGTTTCAGCATTTGCTGCACGAGCGGATCGTCGCTTTCCATGAAGGCGCGATGCATCGCGAAATTGCCGACGCCGGCGCAGAAAATGGCGATGATCGCGATCCACATGGTTTTGGAATGGGGCAGGCGGGGTGGAAATGCCAGCGTCTTTACGGTTATAGGGATGCATCGACGCGCGCCGGCCGCGCCCATGATCGAACGAACCCGGCTTCTGCCCCCAGAGAAGGACCTTCGGTGACAGCCCTCCCCCGACTGGCACTGCTTTGCCTGCCGCTGACCATGCTTGCCTCCCCCGCACTGGCGGCGCAGGAGCCCGTCGACCCGCCGCAACCGAATCCCGCGCTCGCCGACCCGGTGCTCGCCAACCCGGTTCCGGTACCCGAAATCATCGTGCGTCCGCCGGCATTGCCCGATGCGGCGCGCGCGATGATCGAGGCCGCGATGGCCAGCGGTGCGGACGCCGATGTCGAAGCGGTGGTCAAGGCCGCGCGAATCGCCAATCCGCGCAACATTGCCGAAATCGACGCGATGCTGGCGGAGTATCGGGGCATCTATCCGCCGGTGCTCCCGCCCGACCCGGCGGGCGAAATGCTCGCCGCGGCGATCGCGGGCGGCAAGGATGCCGATGTCGAGGCGGTGGGAAAGCTGGCGAAGGCCACCTATCCCGACGAGGCGGCG
The DNA here is from genome assembly GCF_001314325.1 of Sphingopyxis macrogoltabida. Lineage (NCBI taxonomy): Bacteria > Pseudomonadati > Pseudomonadota > Alphaproteobacteria > Sphingomonadales > Sphingopyxidaceae > Sphingopyxis > Sphingopyxis macrogoltabida. The sequence goes on along the minus strand of NZ_CP009429.1, from coordinate 3,942,646 downwards.
AGGATCGATGCAGAGCTCGTCGCCTATCGCGCCGAACGCAAGCGGGTGAGGGACGAGGCGGCGGCAGCAGCGCGGGCCAAGCTCGCGAGCGCCAAAATCTGGCAGAACTGGAAAGGCGAGGGGCAGATCGGCGCGACGCTGAGCACCGGCAACACCAGTTCGAAGGGGCTCAGCGCCGGCATCGCGCTCGCCCGCAAGGGGCTCGACTGGAACTACAAGTTTCGCGCCCAGGCCGATTACCAGCGCAGCAATGGCCGGACCTCCGTCGAACGCTTCCTTGCCGAACTCGAACCGCAATATCGGGTCAGCGACCGCGCTTTCGCCTATGGCCTCGGTCGCTGGGAACAGGATCGCATCCTCGGCTACGACACGCGCTGGAATGTGTCGGCCGGGCTCGGTTACAAGGTGGTCGACAAGAAGGAGCTGTCGCTGAGCCTGAAGGGCGGCCCGACTTGGCGGCATACCGACTATATCACGGGGCTCACCGACAGCGAACTGACGGGGCTCGCGGGTCTCGATTTCGGCTGGCAATTGTCGCCGACCATCCGCGTCACGCAGGTCGCCTCGACGATTTTCGGTGAGCGCAACGTCGCGGTGAGTTCGCTGACCGCGCTCAACGCCAAGCTCACCGGCGCGCTGTCGGCGCGGCTCGCCTATTCGGCCGAACTCGACACCAATCCCCCGCTAGGAATCGAAAAGCTCGATACGCTGACGCGCTTTACCTTGGTCTACGGCTTCTAATCGAACGCCTCGGCGCCGCCGATCTGCTCGCCATCGGCAAGCAGGCCGACGCCGGGGACATGGTTGAATTCGATGCGGATGCCGTCGGGGTCCTCGAAGAGCACCGAATAATAGCCCGGCGCCCACGGCTCCTCCTGCGGCGCGTGGACGATGTGGATATCGTCGCGCGCGCTCAGAAAGGCATGGACGGCGTCGATCGCGGCGCGGTCGCGCATCCGGAAGCAGGCATGGTGCAGTCCGGGCGCGCCCTGATCGAAACGTTTGCCGGCGTTCTCGGGGCTAGGCGTGCGGATGCCGATCGCCGTACGCCCGCCGACACCATAAAGCATATGCTCGCTGTCGAGCACCAGCTTGAGGTCCAGATAGGCGATCATCGCGCGCCAGAAGGCGGTCGAGCGCGCGAAGTCGCCCGCCGTCAGGATGACGTGCGCGACGCCGTTGAGATCTCCCGCCACGGCTTCGCCCCTATTTGATCGCCGCGAGCGTGTAGAGGAACTCGGCATAGCCCATCGTCGCATCGACCAGCCCCGCGACCTTGGGATTGGTCGAATCGATCAGATAATATTCGTCGGGAGCATGCGCGCCCGAGCCATGGCCGATGCCGAAATGGCCGGCCGGGATCGATACCGGCGGCGCGGTGAAGGTCGCGCCGGGCCAGCTTCCCGCCATGCGCGCGTTGAGGCTCGCATTCACGCCGAGCTTCTTATAGGTCGCCAGCTCGCTGCGGATCAGGCTGCTCTTCTCGTCGACCTCGGTCGGGTCATAACCGCCCGAGACGTTCACCTCGACGTCGGTGAAGCCATGTTTGTCGAGATGCGCGCGCAGCTTCTTCTCCGCCTCGGCGCGCGTCTGGTTGGGCACGAGACGCAGGTCGAGCTTGGCGACCGCGCGGCCGGGCAGCACGGTCTTGCCGCCCGGGCCGGTATAGCCCGCGACCAGCCCCTCGATATTGACCGTCGGTTCCTGCGCAAGGCGGATCAGCGCGTCGTCATAGGACAGATTGTCGATCCAGTGGGTGACGCCGAGCGCCTGCTTCATCTGCGCTTCGTCATTGTCGGCCTTGGCCGCCTCGCGGATCAGCGTCTTCTCGCGTTCGGTCAGCGGGCGGACATTCTCGAACCAGCCCTCGATCGCCGGGGTGTTGCCGTCCTTGGTGACGAGCGTCTGCAGCGCCTGCACCAGCCGCCAGGCCGGCGAATCGACCATCGCCTTCAGGCTCGAATGCACATCCTTCTTCGGCCCGCGGCCCCATTTCTCCCCGCTCGCCACCAGTTCGAGTTCGATGATCCCCTTCGACCCCAGGTTGACCGCGACATTGCCGCTGCTGTCCTGTCCCGGCATCGGAATGAAGATGCCCTCGCATTTCTTGAGCGCGGCCAGGATGTTGGGCTTGGTTGCGATCTGCCGGAAGTGCGGCGATCCGATTTCCTCCTCGCCTTCGCAGACGAGGACGATGTTGACCGGCAGCTTGCGTCCGGCGGCGCGGATCGCGTGCAGCGCGGCGAGGAAGGTCGCCTCGGGACCCTTCTGGTTCACCGCGCCGCGGCCCATGATCGACTGGCCGAAGCCGGGGCGGTCGACCATCTTGCCTTCGAGCGGCGGCGACGACCATTCGGCGGGGTCATATTGCTTGACGTCGTACATGAAATAGATGCCGAGCGTGCGCTTCGCCCCGACGTCGATCGTCCCGAACACCCCGGGATGCCCATCGGTTGGCACGATCTCGACATTGGTGAAGCCTGCATCCTTGGCGAGTTCGGCCATATAGGCCGCGCCCTCGGTCATATTGCGGTTCTCGGCGGCGATCGAGGGAAGGGCGATCCAGTCGCGCAGCCGCTTGATCGACGCATCCTTGCCGGCCTCGACCGCCTTGCGGACGTCGCTCATCGACCCCGCCTGCGCGAGCAGCGGCAGCGGCTGCATGAAGGCGGCGCCGGCCCCCAGCATCGCGGTGCCGCGCAGCAGGTCACGGCGATTCAGGCGGTCGAGCTCACGGAAATCCATCATGCGTCCCCTCTCTGGTTCGTATGCGAAGCAATGTGCCGATCCCGCACCGAAACGCAAGCGCGTGTCGGGGATTTACCTGTGACGCCGCCGTTACGCGATCGGCCGGGCGTCGATTTCGCGGGCCAGGAAGTCGAGAATTTTCGCCTTGTCTTCGGCGGGCTCCGGCTGGGCACGGAAGGCAGCGAGGCCGGCGAAGATCATCAGCAGCGGAATGCCGGCAAAGATGGTCGCGAACAGGCCGGCGCCGGGGATATAGAGAAAGGCGAGGATGCCGCCGATGACGAACAGGGACAGGAAACCGACCCAGATATAGGGGAAGTAGCGCGCGCCGGGCGGCGTGCCGAAAGTGCCGGTGATCCGCGTGCCGCCCCGGTACGAATCCATCACCGCGTCGAGCACGGGTTCCATATTGGTGCGCGAATTGCGCTGGCGATAGCGCAGCACCATGTCGCGTTCGCTGCCCTTGCCGTAAACGCGCGCCTTCGCACCCGGCATCGGATCGTCCATGATCCGCTTCAGCGTGCGCGCGATCTGTTCGGGCGAATGGGGCGAATAAAGGTCGATGGCTTCTTGCATGGGCCGGCATCATTCTCCGGGTCGGGGACCCGGAGAATGAACGAAAGCCCGGCCGGTGCAAGCCCCCGAAGGGGCGCCGCTACGCTATTTGATCGCCGCGAGCGTGTAGAGGAATTCGACGTAGCCCATCGTCGAATCGACGAGCCCGGCGACCTTGGGATTGGTCGAATCGATCAGATAATATTCGTCGGGGGCGTGGGCGTTGCCGCCGGTGCTGAGCCCGAAGCGGCCGACCGGTACCGATACCGGCGGCTGGGTGAAGGTGCCGCCGGGCCAGCTTCCCGCGAGGCGGACGCTGAGGTTGGGCCGCACGCCGAGTTTCTTGTAGGTCGCGACCTCGGCGCGGATCAGCGCGCTGTTCTCGTCGGTCTCGGTCGGGTCATAGCCGCCCGAGATATTCACCTCGACATCGTTGAAACCACGCTTGTCGAGATGCGCGCGCAGCTTTTGCGTCGCCTCGGCGCGCGTCTGGTTGGGAACGAGGCGGAGGTCGAGCTTGGCGACGGCGCGGCCGGGGAGGATCGTCTTGCCGCCGGGGCCGGTATAGCCCGCGACGAGCCCCTCGATATTGACCGTCGGCTCCTGCATCAGGCGGACCATCGCATCTTCGAGCGACAGATCGTCGATCCAGCGGGTGACGCCCAGATCGTCCTTCATCTGCGCTTCGTTGGTATGCTTGATCGCGTCGCGGATCATCGCCTTTTCGCGATCCGAAAGCTTGCGGACATTTTCGAACCAACCGTCGATCGCCGGGGTGTTGCCGTCCGGCGTGACGAGCGTCTGGAGCGCCTGCACCAGCCGCCAGGCCGGCGAATCGAGCATCGCCTTCAGGCTGCTGTGCACATCCTTCTTCGGTCCGCGGCCCCATTTCTCGCCGCTCGCGACGAGTTCGAGTTCGATGATGCCTTTGGCGCCGAGCTCGATCGTCGCGCCGCCTTCCATGTCCTGCATCGCGGTCGGCATGAAGACGCCGTCGCACTTCTGCAGCGCGGCCAGAATATGCGGCTTGGTGACGAGCTGGCGGAAATGCGGCGAGCCGATCTCCTCCTCGCCTTCGCAGATCAGGACGAGGTTGACCGGCAGCTTGCGGCCGGCGGCGCGGATCGCGTGCATCGCGGCGAGGAACGTACCCTCGGGCCCCTTGTGGTTGGCGCTGCCGCGCCCGACCATCGTCATGCCGAGGTTCTTGCGTTCGACCATCTTGCCTTCGAGCGGGGGCGACGACCATTCGGCGGGGTCGTACTGCTTGACGTCGTACATCAGATAGAGGCCGAGCGTGCGCGGCGCGCCGACATCGAGCGTCGCAAAGACGCCCGGGTGGCCGTCGGTCGGGACGACTTCGACATGGGTAAAGCCCGCGTCCTTCGCGAGTTCGGCGAAATAGGCCGCGCCCTCGGGCATGTTGCGATCTTCGGCGGCGATCGAGGGCAGCGCGACCCAGTCGCGGATGCGCTTGATCGAGGCTTCCTTGCCGGCCGCGGCGGCCTTGCGAATATCGGCGAGCGATCCCGCCTGCGCGAAAAGCGGCAGCGGCTGCAGGAAAGCGGCGCCCGCCCCGAGCATCGCGGTGCCGCGAATGATGTCGCGGCGGTTCAGTCGATCGAAATCGCGGAAGTCCATCTGGCGTCCCCCTTATGATATGGAATTGGGGGGCGTTTTCGAACGCGCGGGCGCGGAAGGCAAGGCGACAATGCCTATGTCTGAGGCTGAGTTTGTCTGGCGCGGCGGGCGCTAGCTATATTCGTGTCGTGCGCCGCCGCCGGTCGCCAATTCCAGAAAATCCACGAGCGGAACCGCTTCGCGACGATCGTTGCTCGCGAGCAAGAGCAGCAGCCCGAATGCCAAAACCGTCAGGATGATGACCACGAAAAAGGACATGTCACGGATGCCGTCCTGAAAGGCCAAAAATGCAAGGATAGGCATCATCAGTCCGCAGAGTGTCAGATAGAGGATGCCGTTCAAGTCCGAACCGGCCCGCCCGGAGATGCTGCAACCGGCGTGATCTTGGCGCATCCAGCCAATCAGCATCGGACCGTTGCTCTGGAACAGGCTGTTCCAGAGACAGATGAAGCGTCCCAAAATAAAGCCGCGGGGACCATTGTCGGGGCTATACCAGACCAGTTTGCATTCCCTGATACGGCGTTTGCTTTCGACCAGGTCGAGCGACGTCTTCATTGCAAACGCAAATCCAAACGGCCGGAAGGCCATATTCTAGGCCTTCTCCAGCAGCCCCTCGTCCTTAATCCGCTTTTGCCACAGCGCCGGCGCGTTGACGTGGACATTCTGGCCTTCGCTGTCGACCGCGACGGTCACCGGGAAGTCCTGCACCTCGAACTCGTAGATTGCTTCCATGCCGAGGTCGGCGAAACCGACGACCTTGCTGCCCTTGATTGCACGCGCGACCAAATATGCAGCGCCGCCGACCGCCATCAGATAGGCGCTCTTGTGCTTCGCAATCGCCTGCGTCGCGGCGGGGCCGCGTTCGGCCTTGCCGACGCAGGCGAGCAGGCCCTGTTCGAGCATCATGTCCATGAACTTGTCCATGCGCGTCGCGGTGGTCGGGCCCGCGGGGCCGACGATTTCTTCGCCGACCGGATCGACCGGGCCGACATAATAGATGACGCGGCCTTTGAACTCGACGGGCAGTTCCTCGCCCTTCGCGAGCATGTCGGCGATGCGCTTGTGCGCGGCGTCGCGGCCGGTGAGCATCTTGCCGTTGAGCAGCAGCCGGTCGCCCTGCTTCCAGCTCGCGACGACCTCCGGGGTCAGCGCGTCGAGGTCGACGCGGATCGCCGCCTGATCGGGCTTCCAGTCGATCTGCGGATAATCGGCGAGCACCGGCTTTTCGAGATAGGCGGGGCCGCTGCCGTCGAGCGTCACATGGGCATGTCTTGTTGCGGCGCAGTTCGGGATCATCGCAACGGGCTTCGACGCGGCGTGCGTCGGCCAGTCGGCGATCTTGACGTCGAGCACGGTGGCGAGGCCGCCGAGCCCTTGCGCGCCGATGCCGAGCGCGTTGACCTTTTCATAAAGCTCGATGCGCAGCTCCTCGGTCGGGTTCGACGGGCCGCGCGTGAGCAGCTCGGTCATGTCGATCGGGTCCATCAGCGACTGTTTCGCTAGCAACATCGCCTTTTCGGCGGTGCCGCCGATACCGATGCCGAGCATGCCCGGCGGGCACCAGCCGGCGCCCATCTGCGGCACCATTTCGAGCACCCAGTCGACGATCGAATCCGACGGATTCATCATCTTGAACTTCGACTTGTTCTCGCTGCCGCCGCCCTTCGCGGCGACGTCGATCACGACCCTGGCGCCGGGGACCATTTCGACATTGAGCACCGAGGGCGTGTTGTCCTTGGTGTTGACGCGGCTGAACGCCGGATCGGCGAGGATCGAGGCGCGGAGCTTGTTGTCGGGGTGGAGATAGGCGCGGCGCACCCCCTCGTCGACGACCTGCTGCAGGCTGCGCGGGCTATCGAGGCGGCAGTCCATGCCCCATTTGATGAACACGGTGACGATGCCGGTATCCTGGCAGATCGGGCGATGCCCCTCGGCGCACATGCGGCTGTTCGACAATATCTGCGCCATCGCGTCCTTCGCGGCGGGCGACACTTCGCGTTCGTACGCCGCGGCCAGCGCACGGATATAGTCCATCGGGTGGAAATAGCTGATGTACTGAAGCGCGTCGGCGATCGTTTCGACGAGGTCGTCTTCGCGGATGATGACGGTGTTCATGGGTGCAGCCCCCTTTGCCCTGTTTCAGGATTCGGGTCTCCCTAGACCCAGCGAAGGGCGACGGAAAGGGGGTTAGCGATCCGATTTGCGGCGGCCGAAGCGGCGGCGCGGCGCAGAGCGGAAGGCCGGCTCGGCCTCGCCGCGGTCGGCGGCGCGGCGAATTGTCGACCGGCGCTCGAAATCGACGAGCGGACGCTTGCGGACGAGCGCGCGCCAGCTGCCGATCGTCGCCATGCCGAGCAGCACGATCCAGCCGCCGCCGATCGATGCGACCAACGTCCAGGCGAAATCGGGCGGAGCCACGAGCGCCATCGCCACCGGCAGCGTCGCGCCGATCACCAGCGTTCCCGCGAACTGCCACCAGCGCCCCATCTGTGTCATCGCATGCCCGATCACGACATTGGTGATCGCGAGCAGCAGGAATTTTGCGCCGACCGGCCAGGGCAGGCTGGCCATAGCGGGCGAATAGTCGCCGATCGTGAAGGCGGCCTGGATGTCGAGGAGCAGCCAGTTCTCCCATGCGTCGCAAAGCGCCGCAAGGACGGGCAGGGCGGCCGCCGCGAGCAGGTGGCGCGCCCTGATTTCGCGCCACAGCGCGATGCAGCCGCTGGCGAGGAAGCCCGCGTAGAGCAGCATGTAGACATAATCCTGCTCGTTGCCGCTGCGCATCGCGGCGAGGCGCGAGACCTGCAGCGGGTCGCTGTCGGGCCCGAAGATGCCGAGCAGGTCGGCCTGGCTGCGCGCGAATTCGAACGCGATCACCGGCGAACCATAACCGGCAGCGATCGCCGGGCCCGATGGCGGGAAGACCTGCGTCAGCGACAGGCCGAAGACCGTCGTCGCGACGCCGAGCAGCGCGGTGAGTGCCCACCATCGCGTCGGCGCGGGCTCGCGCATGCGCTGCGCGTCGAACCAGTGATGGAGCCCCCCGACCATCGTCTAGATGTCCGGCGGAGCGGCGACGCTCACCTTATTGGCACTCGGCGCATTTGCCGCGCACCTCGATGACCGGGCGTTCGGCGGCGAAACCGGTCTTTTCGGCGGCGGCACGGACGCCGCCCGATAGCTTGTCGTCGTCAACATGCACGGCGCTGCCGCAACTGTCGCAGATCAGGAAGATGCAGTCGTGCAGGCAGCCGGGGTGGCTGTTGGCGACAAAGGCGTTGGCGCTTTCGACGCGGCGGACAAGGTTGTTGGCGACGAACAGGTCGAGGATGCGATAGACGCTGTTCGGCGCGACACGCTTGCCGCGCTTTTGCGACACGATGTCGGCGATTTCATAGGCGCTCGCCGGCTTGCCGATTTCGGCGACGGCATCGAAAATCTGGGCGCGCATGTCGGTCCACGCTTCGCCGGCGTCCTCGAGCGCGCTTTGCGCAGCCTTGGCGAGCGAGGCGCCACTGGCCTCGACGTGCGGATGATCATGTTTGCCCATGGCGTTTTCCTATGTCGCCCCCGATGATGCCGCGAAATGTCGCGCGGCGCCGATCTATCCCTGATGGAGACAATGTAGGCTGTTTGGGGGGCGCCCGCAAGCTGCGGACGGTCCGTTCCGGCGGCGGATCAGTGGCTGGCGCGGCGGTTGAGGTCGTGGCCGAGCGCGACGACGGCGACGCCCACCATCGTCGCCAGAACCTCGCTGCCGTCATGTGGCCGCGACAGCGCGCCGGCCATCATGCCGAGCCCGAAGCTGCCGACCGCGAACGGCATCATATAGCCGTGGCTGAGCACGCCCGAGACGAGCGTCACCAGCGCGAAGCCGATCGCGATGATCAGGCCGATTTCGTGGAACAGATGATTTTCGAGGAACACCCCGCCGACCGACGCGATCGAGGCGAAGAAGATCGTCGTCGCGAGGCAGTGGACGAGGCACAGGCCCGACAGTCCCATCGCGAGCTGATCGCCGTTGAGCGAGGTCAGTGGCCGCGAATCGCGCGCAGCCCGAACGATCGCGCCGAGGCGCGTCAGGGCAGGGGCGTGGCTGGCGACGTGCGTCACCCGATTCTCTCCATTAAAAAAACTCAGCCTCGATATGGCATAACATGACAAAGGTTACAACATCTCATCCGAACAAATCACCTTTGCCGGGACATCGTCCCGCTCTATCCGTTTCGGCGCTGGCGATGCGCCGCCGAGGGGGTGTTCTAAATGTGGAAATGGTTTGCGTTGCTGCTCTGCGTCTCTTCGGCTTGCTCTGTGCCGGTACAAGGCTCGGGGGCGCTGCCGACCAAGGTTATCGACCCAAATTATTCGATCGAGCTGACTGGGGATTGGGTTCGCGACGAGCAGGAGGATCCTGAGCAGCACAGTTTTTCATCGGCGTCGCTCGATACCCGACTGGTTTCGTCGGCGATGGGGATAAACGCGCGCGCTGATCAGACCGAGATGATCGCCAATAAGATGGCCGAGTTTAGGCTCAAGGCTGAGGGGGAGGTTGCTGCTGCGGTGGGGAGGCACATAACCGTGACCGAGCCGGTGGTGGTTGAGCGGCCTTGGGGGCATGCGATCGCCTATCGGGGTGAGGACAATCTGGGGCGTCAGTTCAATTATTCCGGAATCGTCACAACGAAGGCGGTCATCAGCATCTATGTCGAATCGGCGAGCAAATCCGAGACGGAGCTTCGCGCGATATTGGACGCGGTGGTCGGTGGTTTGACATTTGATCGAACCGCAATCCGGTAATTTCAGCCCTCCGCTTCCGCCCGCAGCGCCTTGCGGTCGAGCTTGCCGATCATCGTCTTGGGCAGGTTCAGCCGCACCTCGACCGCGCTGACCCGTTCGTGCTTGCCGAGCTGCCGGTTGAGCCATGCGGCGAGTTCCTCGCCGGTGGCGCTGAACCCGTCTTCGAGCGTCACGAACGCCTTCGGCACCTCGCCGCGATAGGCATCGGGGACGCCGAGCACGATCGCTTCCTTCACCGCCGGATGTTCGTGAAGATGCGCCTCGATCACGCTCGGATAGACCTTGAAGCCGCCGACCGCGATCATGTCCTTCAGCCGGTCGACGATGCGGACATAGCCATCGGCGTCGATCGTCGCGACGTCGCCGGTGCGCAGCCAGCCGTCTTCGGTGAAGCTGTCCTTGTCGGCGTCGGGGCGGTTCCAATAGCCCTGCATGATCTGCGGCCCCTTGACCACCAGCTCGCCGGGCTCGCCCGCCGGCGCCGCCCGCATCGGGTCTTCCTTGTCGACAAGGCGCAGGTACGTTGCCGGCAGCGGCTGGCCGATCGTGCCGGGCTTGACCGGTCCGTCATAGGGATTGGTCGCGACGACGCCCGAGCTTTCGGTGAGGCCATAGCCTTCGACCAGCGACGCCCCGGTGGCGGCGACGAATTTTTCGCGGAGTTCGGCGGGCATCGGCGCGCCGCCCGAGATGCAGACGCGCAGGCTGGAGAAATCGGTCTTCGCGAGATCGGGATGGTCGAGCAGCGCTTGGTACATCGTTGGCACGCCGGGCAGCGCGGTCGTTTTCGTCCGCGTGATCGCTTCCAGCGCCTGTTTCGCGTCGAAGCGGGGCAGCATCGTGATCGTCCCGCCATTGAGGACGGTGCGGTTGAGGACGCAGGTGTTGGCGAAGACATGGAAGAAGGGGAGGACGCCGAGGATGCGGTCGTCGGCGTCATGGTCGGGATCGATCGCATTCACCTGCCGCGCGTTGGCGGTCAGATTCTGGTGCGTCAGCTTGGCGCCCTTCGGCGTGCCGGTGGTGCCGCCGGTATACTGGATCAGCGCGATATCGGTTGCGGGATCGATCGCCACCGGATCGGGGCGGCCGTCATTGGCGACCAGCGCCGAAAAACGCGTGATGCGCGGGTCGTCGGGAAGCGGCGCGGTCTCCTTGCGTTTGAACAGGCGATAAAGCATCGACTTGGCGGCGGGCAGCCCGCCGGCGACCGAACCGACGACAAGGTGGCGCAGGCTCGATCCGTCGAGCACCGCGAGCGCGGTCGGCAGTAATGCCGCGGCGCTGATCGTGAACAGGATGTCGGTGCCCGAATCCTCGACCTGCGCTTCGAGTTCGGCGACGGTGTAGAGCGGCGAGAAATTGACCACCGTCGCGCCGGCGGCGAGCGCGCCATAATAAGCGGCGACATAGTGCGGGACGTTGGGGAGGAACAGGCCGACGCGGCTGCCCTTGCCGATCCCGCGCTGCTGCAAGCCGCGCGCGACGCGGGCGGCACCGCTCGCGACCTCGGCATAGCCGAAGCGGCGGCCGAGGAAGTCGAGCATCGGCGCATCGCCGCGCCGCGCGACGCTGGCGGCCAGCATGTCGGGAAGCGACAGCGGCGCAAACTCCTGATCCCAAGCCGTCGGATGGCGGTAATTGGTCGACCAGTCATAAGGGCTGTCCATTGGGCGTTTTGTCCTCGGCTTTTCGTTACTGACATCACTCTAAGCAGCGTTGCGGCATATCGCAATCTTGCGGCGCGGCGGCGAGGCGGCTAGTCCATGGCGGATATCGGCAAGGGGAATGGGCAGATGGCAATGCAGCGACCGGTTTCGGCGATGCTCGCGGGTGCATGCGCCCTGATTGCGCTGGGCGTGTCCCCCGCCTTCGCCAAGGAGAAGGAGCCGCCGCCGACCCCGGCGCAGGTCCAGCAAGTCTATGACTGCCGCGCCATCTCCGACACCACGGCGCGACTGGCATGTTTCGACCGGCAGGTCGCGGCGCTGCAACAGGCCGAGGTCGCGCGCGACGTCAATTTCTTCGACCGCGCATCGGCGCAAAAGGCGCGGCGCGGCCTGTTCGGTTTCACGCTGCGCGACCTGCCCTTCTTTGGCGGCGGCGACGACGACAAGGAACAGATCCAGCGCCTCGAAACCACCGTCGCCTGGGCGCGCCGCTATGATTACGACAAGATCCGCTTCGAGATCGAAGACGGGGCCGTCTGGGCGCAGACCGACCAGACGATCCTGCCGCGCGACCCGAAAACGGGCGACAAGGTGTCGATCTATCCCGGCGTGATGGGCAGCTATTTCGCCGAGATCGGCGGGCAGAAGCGTATTCGCGTGAAACGCGAGCGCTGACCCGCGGATCGGCGGGAAGCGCGCGGCAGGCGATGATCGACCTATTGCAATCCCCGCCCGGGCCCGATTGCCCGCCCTTCATCCTGCTCGACGACGCGCGGGCTGTGGGCGCGGTGCCGGCGCGGCTGTTCCGCGATCCAGTCGAGGTGCTGACGGCGCGGCACGCATCCGAAATCGCCGATCTCTTCGTCGCACTCGAAGCGGCGCAGCGCCGCGGCCTCTATGCTGCGGGCTATCTGGCCTACGAAGCGGGCAAGGGGCTGGCGCCGGCGTGGCGCGGGCCGGCGCGCGATGGCGCCGGCGAGGCGACGCCGCTCGGCTGGTTCGGCCTGTTCGAGCGGGTCGAGCGGATCGACGCCGACGCCATCGCGGCGCTGCTCCCCGATCCCGCCGGCGCGTGGGTCGGCAAGGCGGCGCCGCGGATCGCGCGCGCCGATTATGAGGCGGCGGTCCGCCGCGTGCTCGACCTTATCCGTGCCGGCGACATCTATCAGGCGAACCTGACCTTTCGCGCCGACGTTCCCGTCGCCGGCAATCCGCTGGCCATCCACGCGCGGCTGCGGCGGACGGCGCGCGCGGGCTATGGCGGGGTTCTCTGGACCGGTAGCCAGGCGATCGTCTCGCATTCGCCCGAGCTTTTCTTCGCGCTGCGCGGCGGCGAGGTGATGGCGCGGCCGATGAAGGGGACGGCGGCGCGGCTCGCCGATCCCGACGCCGATGCGCAGGCCGCGGCCGAACTCGCGGGCGATCCCAAGCAGCGCGCCGAAAATCTGATGATCGTCGACCTGATCCGCAACGACCTGTCGCGCGTCGCAGCGCCGGGGTCGGTCGCGGTCCCCGATCTCTTTCGTGTCGAAAGCTTTCCAACGATCCACCAGCTGGTGTCCGACGTCGCCGCGCGGCTCCCCGAGGGCACAGGCGCGGTCGACGTGCTGCGCGCCGCCTTTCCCTGCGGATCGATCACCGGCGCACCCAAGGTGCGCGCGATGGAGATCATCGACGAGCTGGAGGCGGATCCGCGCGGGCTCTATACGGGATCGATCGGTTTCATCGAACCCGGGGGCGATGCGGCGTTCAATGTCGCCATCCGGACATTGGTCTTTCCACACAATGGCTTGCGGGATGGCGCAAATCGGGCCACGCTGGGATTGGGATCGGGAATTGTCGCCGACAGCGTGCCGGGCGAGGAATGGCGCGAATGTCTGGCCAAGGGGGAATTTGTGAGCAGGGCGGGCGAAAGCTTCGATCTTCTGGAAACCATGCTTTTCGATCCGGTCGACGGTGTCCAGCGGCTCGAGGGGCATCTCGCACGGATGAAGGCGAGCGCCGATGCGCTCGGTTTCGCCTTCGACCGGCACGGCGCCCGCAACAGCCTGCAATCGGCGACCTTCCGGCTGCGCAGCGCGGCGCGGGTGCGGATGCGGCTGGCGCCGTCGGGCGCGCTGGCGGTCGAGGTGTCGCCGCTGCCACGGCTTGCCGAATTGCCGGTCCCGGTCGCGGTGCGGCCGTCGCCGATGACCGCCGACGATTTCCGCCTTGCCCACAAGACGAGCCTGCGCGCCGCCTATGACGCGGCGCGGCACGAGAGCGGCACCGCCGAGGTGATCTTCGTCGACGAACCGGGTTTCGTCACCGAGGGGAGCTGGAGCAACGTCTTCGTCGAGCGCGACGGCTTGCTGCTCACTCCGCCGCTGGCGCTCGGCCTGCTGCCGGGCGTGCTGCGCGGCGAGCTGATCGAAAAGGGGCGCGCGGTCGAATCGCACCTGCGGACCGCCGACCTCGCCGACGGTTTCTTCATCGGCAATTCGCTGCGCGGCCTGATTCCGGCGCGGCTGGCGGACGGGCAAGTTTAGGGTCCGTACTCGATTTCCACGCCGTCGAGGCGCCCAAATGGCGAACAGATCGGGCCGAAAGACGCGCTGGGAAGGCTGGCGGCCTTTCCAAGCGGCTTTCGGGCCGAGATGGAAGCCATTTGGGCGTCCCGCAGGGATTTGATCAAAATGGCCCATTGCTTCGTCGAGAAGCCTTGAAATATCGACATATTCCTTCGCCTTCTCTCCTCGCACTGAGCCATTTTGCTTCAAACCTCGACGGCGTGGAAATCGAGTACGGACCCTAACCCTCGTCCTGCATAGGTAAATTATCAACCAGCGCGCTTGCGAATTGCGGGCGGATTCTCTAGGCGCGGCCCCGCGCAATTTCCCGCCTCTATGCCCGCGAAGGAATCTTCCTCCATGTCGCTGAAGCCGCATACCTCCGCCGCCCTCGGTCGCATCCAGCCTTCGGCAACGCTCGCGATGACCGCGCGCGTGACCAAGCTGAAAGCCGACGGGGTCGACGTGATCGGCCTCAGCGCCGGCGAACCCGATTTCGATACCCCCGATTTCGTCAAGGAAGCGGCGATCGAGGCGATCCGGAGCGGCCAGACCAAATATACGCTGGTCGACGGCACGATCGCGCTCAAGGAAGCGATCCGCGGCAAGTTCCGCCGCGACAACGGGCTCGACTACGGGCTCGACCAGATCAGCGTCAACGTCGGCGGCAAGCACACGCTGTTTAACGCGCTGGTCGCGACCGTCGATGCGGGCGACGAGGTGATCATCCCTGCGCCCTATTGGGTCAGCTATCCCGACATCGTCGCCTTCTGCGGCGGCACGCCCGTCGTCATCGAGGCGTCGGCGGCGCAGAATTACAAGATCACCCCGGCGCAGCTCGACAAGGCGATCACGAAGAAGACGCGCTGGATCATCTTCAACTCGCCGTCGAACCCGTCGGGCGCCGCCTATTCTCCGCAAGAGCTCGACGCGATCGGCGAAGTCGTGCGGCGCCATCCGCACGTCATGGTGATGTGCGACGATATGTACGAGCATGTCTGGTACGCCGATTTCGAATTTTCGACGCTCGCGCAGCGCTGCCCCGACCTCACCGACCGCATCCTGACCGTGAACGGCTGTTCGAAGGCCTATGCGATGACCGGCTGGCGCATCGGCTATGCGGGCGGCCCCGCGTGGATCATCAAGGCGATGGGCAAGCTCCAGTCGCAGTCGACCTCGAACCCCTGCTCGATCGCGCAGGCCGCTGCCGCCGCCGCGCTCGGCGGGCCGCAGCAGTTCCTCGACGACCGCAACGCCGCGTTCCGCAAACGCCGCGACATGGTCGTCGCGATGCTCAACGACGCGCCGGGGCTCAATTGCCCGACCCCCGACGGCGCCTTCTATGTCTATCCCGATGCCAGCGGCTGTATCGGCAAGAAGACCCCCTCGGGTCACGTCATCGACACCGACGAAGCGCTGATCGACTATTTCCTCGATTCGGCGCGCGTTGCCGCGGTCCACGGCGGCGCCTTCGGCCTGTCGCCGGCCTTCCGCGTTTCCTATGCGACGTCGGAAGCGGTGCTCAAGGAAGCGTGCGTCCGCATCCAGCAGGCCTGCGCCGCGCTGAGCTGATCGCGACCGCTGCCCCCGCGAACCCGAGGCTGCCATTGCCAGCAGTTCCGGCGGGCTGCCTGCTGGCGTTTTTATAACGGTATCCCCGGCGTTAGCGTAAGAATAATTCAATCTAGGCCTCAGGATTAATCATTTGCGCCGGCAGAGCGGGGGAGGGTTAATTCCCCCGACGGGCATAAAACGATCATAGCCAACATCCCCGTCGCAAAAGGGGATTGTAATGAAAAGCAAATTTGTAACCGGCTGCGCTCTCGCCCTGGTGTGGACGGCGCCGGCCTTGGCGCAGGATCGCGATGCTAGCGGCAGGCAACAGGCCGGGCAGGGCGACGACGAAATCATCGTTACCGCGACCCGCCGCGAGACCACCTTGCAGGACACGCCGGGCGCCGTCAGCGCCATCGGCGAGGAGCAGATCCTGAAGCGCAATCTGGTCGGAATGAACGACTATCTCCAGTCCGTGCCCGGCGTCAGCTTTCAGGAACGCGGCAACGGCCAGAACACGATCACCATTCGCGGCATCAGCACCGGCAGCCAGATTTCCACCAACACCCCGACCGGCAGCTATTTCGGCGAAGTTCCGGTGACGGGCATGGGGACGCAGATCAACGGCAACCAGGCCGGCAACTCCGATCCCAAGATGTTCGATATCGAACGCGTCGAAGTTCTGCGCGGGCCGCAAGGCACGCTGTTCGGATCGGGCGCGCTCGGCGGCGCGGTTCGCGTCATTCCCAACTCGCCGAAACTGACGGAAGTCGAAGGCCGCGTCAGTGCAGAATATTCCAACACCGCGGGGCGCGGTGCCGCCAACTACACGGTGAACGCCATGGTCAACCTGCCGATCGTACGCGATCGGCTGGCCGTTCGTCTGGTCGGCTATCGGGTTTTCGAGAACGGCTATATCGACAATGTCGCCGCCAGTCAGCCGACAGCCGCCATCGATTATGCGGCGGGCCTTGGCGTGCAAGCGCGCGATC
This sequence comes from Sphingopyxis macrogoltabida, assembly GCF_001314325.1. Lineage (NCBI taxonomy): Bacteria > Pseudomonadati > Pseudomonadota > Alphaproteobacteria > Sphingomonadales > Sphingopyxidaceae > Sphingopyxis > Sphingopyxis macrogoltabida. Next base: position 3,926,140 of record NZ_CP009429.1, on the reverse strand, counting down.
GCGACAATGTCGGGGCGTCGAAAACCACCGGCTTTCGCGGCAGCATCCGCTGGGAGCCGGCCGACGGTCTGTCGTTCGAAGCGATGCATCTCTATCAGCGGATCGAACAGGACGGCTTCGGCTATATCGACACCAACGTATCGGCGACCGACTATCTCCAGGCGACGCCGCGCACCGGTCCCGACAGCTCGGCGGACGAGTTCACCAATACCACTCTCAACCTCTCCAATTTCATCGCCGAATATAGCTGGGACTGGGGGACGTTGATCAACTCCACCTCCTATGTCGATCATCGGGCGAAAAGCCACTTTTCCCTGGGCTATGTCGATCCGGCCAGTCTGGCGGGCACCTATTCCGCCGGCCGCAAATATAACAAGGTCTTCGTGAACGAGACGCGCTTTACGTCGGGCTGGGAAGGTCCGTTGCAGCTCGTGAGCGGGATTTATTACGAAGACCGCTCGGAGCATATTTTCGCAAATATTCGCTACAGCGGCACGGTAACCACCGGACCCGTCTATGACGATATCGCGGTGAGCCTTGGCGAAGGGCCGGAGCGCGAACTGGTCACCAAGCAGTTTGCGGCATTCGGCGAAGCGGCGTTCACGCCCTGGGATCCGCTGACGCTGACGGTCGGCGCGCGCTATTACCGGTTCAATACCTCTTATCCGATCTTCCGCGATCAATATGTCGATCCGGTGATCGTGAATGGCTTGCAGGGCTTCAAGAGCAGCGTCGACGGCGTGAACTGGAAAGTGAACCTCGCCTACAAGCCGAACGACGAGATTTTCATCTATGGCCAATGGGCACAGGGTTTCCGCCAGCCGCAGGTCCAGAATCTGCTGGATCCGCTCGACGATCCCAATGGCGACGGTATCGTGGACTTCGTCGACGGGACCCAGCGTACCATCCCGCCCGGCCTGCTCGACCCGGACAAGGTCGACACCTATGAAGGCGGCTTCAAATTCCAGTCGCCGAGCGGCAACCTCCGCGGCTCGCTGACCGGCTATTATACCGACTGGAAGGGCATTCCGGTCATCCTCCTCACCTTCCCGCGCCGCGCCGGATTCTATTTCAACGCCGGCAGCGCCAAGGTTAAGGGCGTGGAATTCGAAATGTCAGGCCGTTTGCCCGGCAACTGGCATGCCCAATTCTCGATGTCCTGGTCCAAGGCGACATTGGGCAACGACGCGGATTCGCTGGCGCTGTCCGGCGGCATCAGGAACGCCCAGCTCCCGGGATCGCCCAACCACAATGCCTATGCCTCACTGGAAAAGCGCTTCGACATCGAAGGCAATGAAGCCTTCATCCGCGGCGACTGGACCTATGTCTCCAGCTACTACAGCAACCTCAACGAGACCGGCAAGGTGGGCGACTATCATCAGTTCGGCCTCAATGCGGGGATCACGATCGACAGGATCAAGTTGGGCGTTTTCGCCAAGAATCTGACCAATCGCGATGACTTCACCTGGGTCGACAATCTCCTGGGCGGCGGCCGCGCCTATCGCCTCCGCCCGCGCACCGTCGGGGTCAATGTCGGGTTCGATTTCTAGCATCGGACCCCGCCGGCGCCGCCCGGTGACCGGTGCGGCGCTGGCGGGAGCGAGGATCATGGGCGTAATGGTCGGACGGGTAACGGCACTTGTTGCACTGGCGATGCTGGCGCAATTTCCGGTGACGGCGCAATCGGTGCGCTCCATCGTGGTGCCGGGCGGCGATATGGCGACACTGGCGCCGCCCACCGTCCCGGCCGACTATATCCGCCGTGAAGCGATGATCCCGATGCGCGACGGGGTGAAGCTCTATACCGTCATGATGATCCCCAGGGGCGCCGCCAACGCCCCGATCGTCCTGACCCGCACCCCTTATGATGCGACCGCCCGGGCGATGCGGTCGCAGAGCCGCAAGCTGATCAACGCAAGCCAGCGCAGCGAAGAACAGTTCGTGCGCGCCGGCTATATTCGCGTCTGGCAGGACGTCCGCGGCAAATATAAGTCGGAGGGCGAATATGTGATGATGCGCCCCCCGGTGGGGCCGCTCAACGACAGCGGGGTCGACAACGCCACCGACGCCTATGACACGATCGCCTGGCTGGCGGACAAGGCGAAGCTGCCCGAAAGCAACGGCCGCGTCGGCATGGTCGGTTCGTCCTATGAGGGGCATACGGTGGCGATGGCGCTGCTCCGCCCGCACCCGGCGCTGAAGGTTGCCGCTGCCGAGAGTCCGATGATCGACCAGTGGCGCGACGACTGGTTTCACAACGGCGCCTTCCACAACATCTACCTCGACTATTTTGCGATGCAGACCGGCGCGAAGGGCGCGCTCCCGCGGCCGCCGCACCATGGTTATGACGACTATGACAATTTCCTGCGCGCCGGATCGACGCACGACTGGGCCGTAAAACACGGGCTGGACCAGATGCCCGTCTACAAGCGGCTCGAGGAACACCCCGCCTATGACGAACTCTGGCGGGGACAGGCGCTCGACCGGTTGCTGGCGGCCAACCCTTCCGACGTGCCGACGATCTGGGAAGCCGGGCTCTGGGATCAGGAAGAGATCCACGGCGCGGTGCTGGCGTGGGAAGCGCTGAAAGCCGCGGGCAAGGTCGGCAACAACCACCTGGTTCTGGGGCCGTGGCGGCACAGCCAGGTCAATCGCGAAGGGCGCCGGACCGGTGCCTTCGCGTGGAACGGCGACACGGTACGGCAATATTGGGACGAGATGGTGATGCCGTTGTTCCGCGAACGGCTGGAAGACGGGCCGAAGGCGAACCTGCCGTCGGCGATCCTCTACAACACCGCCGAGGATCGCTGGGAACGGTTCGCGCGCTGGCCGCTGGCCTGTGAGCGCGATTGCCCGGCGCCCCTGACGCCGCTGAATCTGGCGGGCGAGGGCGGGCTGAGCTTCGCGCCAGGCGCGCGGGGCGAAGACAGCTATGTCTCGGACCCGGCCAAGCCGGTGCCCTTCATGCCGCGGCCCTATGACATGGACGAGTTCGCCGAGCCATGGACCACGTGGCGCCTTTCGGACCAGCGCCACGTCGACAAGCGGCCCGACGTGATGACCTATGAGACCGAACCGCTGACCGCTCCGGTGCGCGTTTCGGGCGTACCGATCGCCGAACTGTTCGCGCGCACCACCGGAACCGACGGCGACTTTGTCGTCAAGCTGATCGACGTCTTGCCGCCGGAAAATGCCAACGATCCGCCGATGGGCGGCTACCAGCTTCCGATCAGCATCGAGATATTGCGCGGGCGCTATCGCGACGATCCCTCAAGGCCAAGCGCGATTCCGGCGAATGTGGTGCAGCGCTATCGATTCCGGATGCCGGTGGTCAATCATGTGTTCCGGCCGGGGCATCGCATCATGGTGCAGATACACTCGTCGCTGTTTCCGCTCTATGACCGCAACCCGCAGACCTTCGTGCCGAATATCTTCCGGGCGAAGAAACAGGACTATCGCGCCGCCACGATCACGCTGGAGCGCGGCGGCAGCGAGGGCAGCCGGGTCTGGCTGCCGGTGCTGCCGCCCGGCGAGCCGCCGCGCGCCGGCAAGCGATAAGGGGATACCCCGCCGCGATATTTTATACCGGCCGGTCTTGAAATGGGCCGGGCGCCATCCCAATTGGCAGATGAACGGCGGTTAAGCGTCCGGTTCACCATATGGTAAGTCTGGTCGGCTAAGGTGATCGCCATCACTGCGTGACTGGTCCGGGGCGTGCCATATCATCGGTGTAACCAGCGCGGCACCGTCCGCCCAACCGAAGATAGAAAAAAGAGGCTCTCCATGATTGCCATGCTCCGCTCCGACTGGTTCCTGACGATGCTCGCCGGCTTTGCCATCGGCGCAACGTACATCATCGCCAATCAGCCGGCGGTCGCCCTGCCGCTGTGACGGCGCGGCGCCGCCATTTTCTTTCCCATGCGCTGACGGCGCTCGTCGCCGGAGCGCTGCTCGCCGGATGCGCGCCTGCAAAGGCCGAAAGCGTCGTCCGGCTTCCTGCCGCCACGCTCGACCCTGCCGTCACGGCGAAGCGCGCCACCGCTGTGCTTGCGGGCGGCTGTTTCTGGGGCGTCGAGGGCGTCTTTTCCAACGTCAAGGGCGTGATCTCGGTCGAATCGGGCTATCATGGCGGCGGCGCCGCGACCGCCCGGTACGAACTGACGCACGACGGCACCTCGGGCCATGCCGAGGCGGTGCGCATCGTCTATGACCCCACGCAGGTCAGCTACGGCACCTTGCTGCGCATCCTCTTTTCGGTCGTTGCCGATCCGACGCTGAAGAACCGGCAGGGCCCCGACGTCGGCACCCAATATCGCGCCGCGATCGTGCCGATGGACGCGGTGCAGCGGCAGGTGGCGACCGCCTATCTGGCGCAGATCGGCAAGGGCAAATATTTCGCGCGGCCGGTCGTCGTGCCGGTCGAAAGCTACAAGCGCTTCTATCGCGCCGAGCCGAATCACCAAGATTTCATGCGCCGCAATCCGGCCAACTCCTACATCGTCCGCTGGGACGCGCCGAAGCTGGCGGCGTTGAAGCGGCTCTATCCGGCGCTCGTCCGCGGTACCCCGGCACCCTGAACGCGTCGCCCGATGCGCCGCTCATCGCGGCAGAAGAATCATTCGTCGCAAATCGCTGGTCCGCTTCGCATGGCTGCGGGACGAACGGCCTGACCGATGGGGGTCGGGAACAAAACAAGATGATAATGGTCGCAAGCGCGGGGTCTGAATGAAGTTCGAGTTTACCGGCAAGCCGCTGCTCGCCGCGCTGACGAGTGCCGCGGTGCTCGCGGGCTGCGCCAGCTCCGCAATCGTCCCGCAACCGCGCGCGCCGCATGCACCGCCGCCGCAACAACAGCAACAACCCGTGCGCAGTTCGACCGGATCGGTGACGGTGCCGATCGGCCAGCCGGTGCGGTCAGAGCTTCCGGCGCCGCGCGGCACGCTCGACCCCGGCTTCCGCCGTCCGCCTGCCGGGCTCTCCGACCGCATCAACGGCTTGTGGCGCGCCTTTCCCGGCAAGACTGGCATCGCGATCCAGCGCATCGACGGCGAATGGGAATTTTCCGAGCGCGGCGGCGACCTGTTTCCGCAACAGAGCGTGTCGAAGCTGTGGGTGACGATGGCGGTGCTCGACGCGGTCGATCAGGGCCGCCTCCGCCTCGACCAGATGGTGCGCATCGGCCCCGACGACCTCGCGGTCTTCCACCAGCCGCTCGCCGCGCGCGTCCTCGCCGAAGGGTCGGTGACGATGAGCGTCCGCGACCTTATCGAGACCGCGATCACGCACAGCGACAATCTTGCCAACGACAGCCTGCTGCGCACCGTCGGCGGCCCCGATGCAGTGCGCCGTTTTATCGCGAACAAGGGTCTGGGGTCGATCCGCTTCGGTCCCGGCGAGCGGCTGCTGCAGAGCGGCACCGCGGGCCTGACCTGGCAGCAAAGCTATTCGCGCGGCCGCAATTTCCAGGCCGCGCGCGCCGCGCTGCCCGACGCGACGCGCAAGGCGGCGATGGACAATTATCTCGCCAACCCGGTCGACGGTGCGAGTCCGTCGGCCATCGCCAGCGCCCTGACACGCCTCGCCCGCGGTACCTTGCTGTCGCCCGAATCGACCGAATATCTGCTCGGCGTGATGAGCCGGACCAAGAGCGGGCCGCGACGGCTCAAGGGCGGTCTGCCGCCCGGCTGGCAGTTCCTGCACAAGACGGGGACCGGACAGGATTACAAGGGCATGACTGCGGGTTATAACGACATCGGCATCGCGACCGCCCCTGACGGGACGCGCTATGCCATCGTCGTCATGCTCGGCAACACGACCTCGCCGATCCCGGCGCGTATGTCGCTGATGCAGGCGGTGTCGGGCGCGGTCGCCGAATTTCACGGGCGCTGAGCAACGCTTCAATTCATTTGTCCTGGGGAAGAACAAACAGCCTTTGGCTTCTCCGTCTGACCGGCTAAAGGCGACGATGATGGAACGCCTTCTTCTCCTTCCCATGATCGCGGCCCTCGCGCTCTCGGCATGCGCGACGCCCGAAACGCGGCTGCGCACTGGCCTCGTCAATGCCGGACTGTCGCAAGCGATCGCCGCCTGCATGGCCGACCGGATGGTCGACCGGCTGTCGCTCGTCCAGCTCCGCCGCCTCGGATCGCTCGGCAGTCTCAAGGATAAAAGGATGAGCGACCTGTCGTTCAACCAGTTCCTTCACAAGGTCCGCGCGCTCAAAGACCCAGAGATTTTGACGGTCACCACCAGTTCGGCGGCGGTCTGCGCTTTCAGCTAGGCAAGAATTACTGTCGGGGTCTCAGGGGTAGCGTTGCCGCCAAACTTGTGCTTAGGCGGCGCGCGTATCTCCCGCTCCCAGAGTCGAAAGGCCCGGCAGACCTCATGAACATCCACGAATATCAGGCGAAAGAACTGCTCGCGAAATTTGGCGTCGCCGTGCCCAAGGGCATTGCCGCGATGAGCGTCGAGGAAGCCGTCGCCGCGGCGAAGCAGCTCCCCGGGCCGCTCTATGTCGTCAAGTCGCAGATCCACGCGGGCGGGCGCGGCAAGGGCAAGTTCAAGGAGCTCGGCCCCGACGCAAAGGGCGGTGTCCGCCTCGCCAAGACGATCGAAGAGGTCGAAGCGCACGCCAAGGACATGCTCGGCAACACGCTGGTGACGATCCAGACCGGCGAAGCCGGCAAGCAGGTCAACCGGCTCTACATCACCGACGGCGCCGACATTAAGCAGGAATTCTACCTCGCGCTGCTCGTCGACCGCGCCAGCAGCCGTATCGCGGTCGTCGCCTCGACCGAGGGTGGCATGGACATCGAAACCGTCGCGCACGACACGCCGGAAAAGATCCACACGATCACCATCGATCCAGCCACGGGCCTCCAGCCGCACCATGGCCGCAGCGTCGCCGCGGCTCTCGGGCTGGAAGGCGACCTCGCCAAGCAGGCCGCCAAGGTTCTCGCTGGGCTTTATGCAGCGTTCCTCGGCACCGACGCCGAACAGATCGAAATCAACCCGCTCGCCGTGTGTGCAGGCAAGGATGGTGACGAACTGCTCGTGCTCGACGCCAAGGTCGGGTTCGACGGCAACGCGATGTTCCGTCACAAGGACCTCGCCGAATTGCGCGACCTGACCGAAGAAGACCCGGCCGAGGTCGAGGCGTCGGAATATGACCTCGCCTACATCAAGCTCGACGGCAACATCGGCTGCATGGTCAACGGCGCCGGCCTCGCGATGTCGACGATGGACATCATCAAGCTGAACGGCGAATTCCCCGCCAACTTCCTCGACGTCGGCGGCGGCGCTTCGAAGGAAAAGGTCACTGCGGCGTTCAAGATCATTCTCAAGGATCCCGCCGTGAAGGGCATCCTCGTCAATATCTTCGGCGGCATCATGAAGTGCGACATCATCGCCGACGGCATCGTCGCGGCGGCGAAGGAAGTGAACCTCTCGGTTCCGCTCGTCGTTCGCCTCGAGGGCACCAACGTCCAGCAGGGCAAGGACATCCTCGCCAACTCGGGACTGCCGATCGTTGCGGCCAACGATCTCGGCGACGCGGCAAAGAAGATCGTCGCGGAAGTTCGCGCGGTCGCATGATAAGAGACGCGCGCTCCTCGTCCGGGAGCGCGCGCGGGACTGCTGGTTGACGTTTACGTAAAGCGCAACTATGGCGCAGTGCACAATTTTTCGAGAGGAGCTTTAAAAGCCATGAAAATCCTCGTCCCCGTGAAGCGGGTGCTCGATTACAACGTGAAGCCGCGGGTCAAATCCGACGGCACCGGCGTTGATCTCGCCAATGTGAAGATGTCGATGAACCCGTTCGACGAGATCGGCGTCGAAGAAGCGATTCGCCTGAAGGAAAAGGGCGTCGCGACCGAGATCGTCGCCGTGTCTGTCGGCCCGGCGAAGGCGCAGGAAACGCTGCGCACCGCGCTCGCGATGGGCGCCGACCGCGCGATCCTCGTGCAGACCGACGATGCGGTTGAGCCGCTGGCACTCGCGAAGATTTTCAAGGCGATCGCCGACGCCGAACAGCCCGGCCTTGTCATTCTCGGCAAGCAGGCGATCGATGACGACAACAACCAGACCGGCCAGATGCTCGCGGCGCTGACCGGCTGGGCGCAAGGCACCTTCGCCAGCGCGGTGAATGTCGACGGCGACAGCGTCAATGTGACACGCGAAGTCGACGGCGGTCTCGAGACGGTGAAGCTCAAGCTTCCCGCGATCGTCACCACCGATCTTCGCCTGAACGAACCGCGCTATGCTTCGCTGCCGAACATCATGAAGGCGAAGTCGAAGCCGCTCGATACCAAGTCGCCTGCCGATTACGGCGTCGACACCACGCCGCGCGTCAAGACCGTCAAGGTCAGCGAACCCGCCGCGCGCTCGGCCGGCATCAAGGTCGCCGATGTCGATGAACTGGTTGCCAAGCTCAAGGCTCTGGGAGTGCACTCATGAAAACTCTGGTTTGGGTCGAACATGACGGCAGGGCCGTCAAGGACGCTACGCTTGCGGTGGTCACCGCCGCCGCGAAGCTCGGCGAAGTCCATCTGCTCGTCGCCGGTTCGGGCGTCGATGCAGTCGCCAAGGAAGCCGCCGGCATCGCTGGTGTCGGCAAGGTGCATGTCGCTGATAACGCCGCCTTTGCGAACAACCTTCCCGAAAACATCGCGCCGCTCGTCGCTGACCTGATGGGTTCGCATGATGCGTTCCTCGCACCCGCGACGACCACCGGCAAGAATATCGCGCCGCGCGTCGCCGCGCTGCTCGATGTCATGCAGATTTCGGAAATCCTGTCGGTCGAAGGTCCCAAGACCTTCACGCGTCCGATCTACGCCGGCAACGCGATCGCGACCGTCGAAAGCTCGGACGCGAAGCTCGTCCTGACCGTCCGCGGCACCGCTTTTGAAAAGGCAGCCACGAGCGGCGGATCGGGTGCAGTCGAAGCGGTCAGCGCAGGCGGCGACGCCGGCCTGTCGAGCTTTGTCGGCGCCGAGATCGCCAAGTCGGAGCGTCCCGAACTGACCTCGGCCAAGATCATCGTTTCGGGCGGCCGTGCGCTCGGTTCGAGCGAGAAGTATGAGGAAGTGATCGTTCCGCTCGCCGACAAGCTCGGCGCCGCGCTCGGCGCTTCGCGCGCTGCGGTCGATGCGGGCTATGTCCCCAACGACTATCAGGTCGGCCAGACCGGCAAGATCGTCGCGCCGGAAGTCTATTTCGCGATCGGCATCTCGGGCGCGATCCAGCATCTCGCCGGCATGAAGGATTCGAAGACCATCGTCGCGATCAACAAGGACGAGGACGCCCCGATCTTCCAGGTCGCCGACTTCGGCCTCGTCGCCGATCTCTTCAATGCCGTTCCCGAACTGACCGGGAAAATCTAAGCGGTCGCCCGTGACCGGCGATCATCCCGGGGTGCCCGGACTGGGCGACGCGCCGTTCAATGCCGGCGGTCGCCGGGCGGCGCGGAACGACGAACATGACGAAGCGGCCGGGGGCGATGCCCACGGTCGCTCGTTGATTCTGGCGAGCGTCGCGCGCGACGCGCGGCTCGACCGCAAATTCCTGCTGCTGATCATCCTCGCCGCCGCCATCGCGACGCTCGGCCTGTTGCAAGGGTCGGCTGCGGTGGTGATCGGCGCGATGCTGGTGTCGCCGCTGATGGGGCCGATCATGGGGATCGGCTTCGGGCTGGCGACGATCGAAAGCAATTTGATCCGCCGTTCGCTCGTGACGCTCGCCGCCGGGATGGCGGTCGCGATTCTCGTCGCGATGCTGATCATCTGGCTGTCGCCGATCAAGGACGTTACCCCCGAACTGCGCGCGCGCACCCAGCCGACCCTGCTCGACCTTGGCGTCGCGGTGGTCGGCGGCATCGCCGGCGTCTATGCGATCATGCGCAAGCTGTCGGGCGTGATGGTTGGCGTCGCAATTGCAACCGCGCTCGTCCCGCCGCTGTCGACCGTCGGTTTCGGGCTGGTCACGGGGCGGATGGACTTCGCGCTCGGCGCCGCGCTGCTCTTCCTCACCAACACGCTCGCCATCGCCTTCGCCGCGACGATTGTTGCGCGGCTCAACCATTTCGGGCCGTCGCTGACGCGGCAGCACACCGCGATGCAGGTGGTCGGCATCGTCGCGACGCTCGGTGTCCTGTCGATCCCGCTGGCGCTGTCGCTCAACAACATCGTCCGCGAAATCGGGGCGCGCACGACGGTGCAGTCTGAACTTGCCGCGCTGCTCGGCAAGGACGACCGCGTCGACAGCCTGAACGTGCGGATCGAGAATGACGAGATCGCGATCGACGGCGTGGTGCTCGTCGATCGCTATGCGTCGCAGCTCAACGCCAATCTGGCCCGCGCGGTCCGCGACAAGGCGCGCCGCGACGTGCGCGTCAGCATCGTCCAGTTGCGGCAGCAGACCAACGCCGCCGCGCAGTTCGAGGAACGGCTGAACCAGCGCCTCGCGGCGCTCGAACAGCGCGAGGACGAAAGCCGCGCGATTCTCGCCGGGCTGACCGTCGGCGATCTCGTGCCGCGCGACCGGGTGCTGCTCGACGCGCAGGCAAGGCGGGTGGTCGTCCAGCGCGATCGCGAGGAAGAAGGCGCCGAGGTCGCCGCCGCGGTCGACCGGATCATGGCGTCGGTGCAGGCGCGTTATCCGCAGTGGCTGGTACAGAATGGCAGCCTGACCGCAGCCGAAGCGCCCCCGGCCGCAGGCGCCCCCGGCGAATAGACGCATTGCAGACCTATTCGGGTTGACCGCGCGCCCGCGATCCCATCTGCTGCGTCCCGAACCGCGGCGAACCGCCGGGACGGGGAGAGATCGCATGCGCGGCAGACGAATGGCACTGGCGATGGTCACGGCGAGCGCCCTGTTCACGGCGTTGATTCCGGCGGCGCAGGCTCAAACCGCCCCGGCGGAAACGGTGACGATCGACAAGGCGCGCATCGACGCCGCGCTCGCCGCGATGGTCGCCGACGGCCGCGCCGCCGGGACATCCGCGCTGATCTGGCAGGCCGGGCGCGAAGTTTACTTCGGCGCGGCGGGCATGGCGGACCGAGAGGCGAAGCGGCCGATGCGCCGCGATACGATCGCGCAAATCTATTCGATGACCAAGCCGGTGACCGGGGTCGCGCTGATGCAGCTCTGGGAACAGGGCAGGTTCCGGCTCGACGACCCGCTGTCTAAATATCTCCCCGAATATGCCGACATGCGTGTCTATGCCGGGGTCGATGCGACGGGCCAGCCGCGCTACGTACCCGCCGAGCGGCCGATCACCGTCCGCGATATCCTGCGTCACACGGCGGGTTTCGCCTATGGCAGCGGGCCGACCCCTGTCCACACTGCTTATGTTGCCGCCGATCCGCTGGCGCTGACGATACGGCTCGCCGAAGCGAGCCGCCGGCTCGCGAGCGTGCCGTTGCTATTCCATCCGGGCAAGCAGTGGGAATATAGCGCCGCTGTCGACGTGCAGGCGGCGCTGGTCGAGAAACTGTCGGGCGAGCCCTTCGCCGCCTATGTGAACACGCATATCTTCGCGCCGCTCAAGATGACCGAGACGGCATGGCGCCAGCCTGACGACCGGCTGCCGCGCTTCGCGGCGATGAACGTGAAAAAGGACGGAAAACTCGTCCAGCAGGACGCGGCAACGGCGCGGACGCTGAACTTCGTCGATCATGCACTGACCCCGGGCGGTTTCGGGCTCGCCTCGACGCTCGACGATTATCAGCGTTTCGCGCGCATGTTGCTGAACGAGGGGGTGCTCGATGGCGCCCGCATCCTGAAACCATCGACGGTGCGGTTGATGGCGACCGACCAGCTCGATCCCGCGATTGCCGAACGCGCGTGGCTGCCCGGCAAGGGCGCGGTCGGCTTCGGCCTCGATGTCGCGGTTCGCAAGGCGCCGCCGCAGACACCGCAGGAAAATCGCGGCGCGACTGGCGAGTTTTTCTGGGACGGCATGGCATCGACGCTGTTCTGGGTCGATCCCGCGAACCGGCTGACCGCGGTCTTTTTCGTTCAGACCATCCCCTATGACGGGACTCTTCACCACGACTTTCGCGCGGCGGTCTATGGGCGGGACTATCAGGGCCCCGCGGGCGACTAACGCTGTCATCCTTTTGTCATCGCAATGTCCTTTGAGCGCAGCCGAGGAGTGTTCGATGCCCCAGCCCGATAAACGAACCCTGCTCGCCGAAGGCCTCGCGGCCGGCGAGGACGATGCTGCGCTCCACGCCCGGCTGGCGGCGGCGGGCGTGTCGGCGGCCGCGGCGAAGTACGAGATCGACCGGCTGGCGAAGGACCCGATGGCCGCGATGCTGCGGCGGCAGGCTGCGAGGATGGCGAAGCAGGGCTGGCTGCTCGCCAATCAGGAGCGGCTCGCGCGCGAGGCCGACGGCGGCTTCATGCTCGATATGCTCGATGCGCCTGCGCCCGATCATTTCTACCGTCATTATTATGAGGCGAACCGGCCCGCAAAGCTGACCGGCCTGATCGATCATTGGCCAGCGCTCGCGCGCTGGTCGCTCGATCATTTCGCGGCGGTTGCGGGCGACGCGGTCGTCGAGGCGCAGGTCGAACGCGAACGCGATCCCGATTATGAGCTCGCGAAGGACGACCACCGCCGCCTCATACGCTTCGCCGAACTGGTCGACTGGTTGCGCAACGACGAGGCGAGCAACGACATCTATCTCACCGCCTATAACAGTGGCGCCAATGCCGCGGCGCTCGCGCCGCTCTGGGAGGATATGGCGCCGATCACGCTGCTCGCGCGGCGCGAGCGCGACGGCTTTTTCTGGCTGGGGCCGAAGGGAACGCTCACCCCCTGGCACCACGACCTCACCAACAACCTGCTCGTCCAGGTCATGGGCCGCAAGCGCGTGCGAATGGCGCCGCCATGGGCATATGCGCGGATGCGCAACAGCCGCCATTGCTTCTCCGACTGGGGCAATGAAGCGCTGCCAGCGGGTAACGGCGATTCGGCGGTGCCGCCGATACTCGAAACAGTCATCCAGCCCGGCGAAGCCATATTTTTGCCGGTCGGATGGTGGCATCAGGTCGAAGCGCTAGACCTGTCGGCCAGCATGAGTTTTACCAGTTTTCGCAGGCCCAATGCGCATGTCGAAGACTATCGTTCCTGGGGCGCACTCTAGTCGATCCCGATATAAAATATTCCTTATGTGCGATTTTTTACTTGCGCTCTATTTCGGGCGAGCCTAACGGCGCCGTCCCCCGGCCAGTCGGCGGGGCGGACATCGACGGATCGGGGTTTCGCGAAGCCCGCCCGCATCGACCGGCGCTGCCGGTTCGCTGTACGGATGCCGCCACGTTTGGTCGGTTGGACGACTTTTGTAGCTCAGTGGTGAGAGCGCCGGTCCGCAAGACCGGAGGTCGCGGGTTCGATTCCCGTCAAAAGACCCAATGGATAGCTCAGCGGGTAGAGCACTAGACTTGTAATCTAGGTGTCGAGGGTTCGACTCCCTCTCCACACGGTCCTTCAAAGACCGCCAGATTTAGGTTCTGGTCCTTAACTTGGGGCTTCGGGGATCGGCTTGCGAAAGGGCGCTGCGCCTGTTCGCCGCCTTTGGGCGGTGAACGGGACGGCTTCGTCCGGACGCCATGCCGGAAGGCTCGACAGGCGGTGATGGCTGCGCTGCGCCGGGACCGGGACGCGCCGTTTTCGAACGGTTCGTCCCCGTGCCGCGCGCTGCAAGGCTCGCTCGCGCCTTGTCCGCCCGCCGCCATGCCGCCGGTCCCCGGACCCTTTGGGCTGACGGGGAATGTGCAACCGCAAGCAAGAAAGGAAATCGGCGTGACGTAACGCGGATTAAGAATGGTGAATGAAATGATGAAGCAACTGATCGATAGCCTGATGGGCCGCAAGCGCGTGCTCATCGATGAAACCGAACGGGCGGTCTGGCTCTACAAGGGCGAGGTCCGCGGCATCCTGGGTGCCGGCGAACATGTGCTGAAGAACCGCGATGGTTCGCTGCGCATCGAGCGCCAGCCGCTTGCCCGGATGATGTTCGCATCGGCCTATGAACAGGCGGTACTCGACAAGCTGCCGGCGGATGTGGCGACGCATCTGACGGTGGTCCGTACGGCCGAGAACGAGATTGCTGTCATCGAACGCGATGGAATCATCAACACCATTCTCGGTCCGGACGCCAAGCTGATCGTATGGAGCGACGCGGGCCCGTGGAAGGCGAGCCTCGTCGACATCGTCGATAATGTGCGGGTCGAACCGAAGCTGCTCCAGCGTCTGCAGAAGACGGACCGGATGCAGTTCGTGACGGTGGTCGAGGTTGGCGAGGGCAAGACCGCGCTCGTCAGCATCGACGGCCGCATGACCGACCGGCTCGAACCGGGCGTCTACGGTTACTGGAACCCGGGGCGGAAGATCGGCGTCAAGCTGGTCGACCTGACCCGCCAGTCGCTCGACGTCACCGGGCAGGAAATGCTGACCCGCGACCGCGTGACGCTGCGGATCAACATCAGCGCGGAATACCGCGTTGCCGATCCGCTGCTCGCGGTGACGAGCGTGAAGGATTTCGCCGACGCGCTCTACCGGGCGCTGCAGCTGGCCTTCCGCAAGACGCTCGGCGCGCTGACGCTCGACCAGATCCTTGAAAACAAGGTGACGGTCGACGCCGGGGCGGCGGACAAGGTCCGTGCCGACATGGCGCTGATCGGGGTCGAGGTTTCGGACATCGCGCTCAAGGACGTGATCCTGCCGGGCGAGATGCGCGAAATCCTGAACCAGGTCGTCGCGGTGCAGAAGGAGGCGGAGGCGAATGTCATCCGCCGGCGTGAGGAAACGAACGCCACGCGCTCGCTGCTCAACACGGCGAAGGTTATGGCCGAAAACCCGGTCATGCTCCGCCTGAAGGAGCTCGAGGCGCTGGAAAGCATCGCGGGCAAGGTCGAGCGGCTGACGGTGTTGGGCGGCACCGAAGGGCTGCTCAACGACCTGGTGCGCCTGCGCGATTGATCTTCGCGCGAAAGTGGGAAGGGGCCGGTGAACGCCGGCCCCTTTTCTTTTGCGGCGCCGCAGGCAACAAGGCGGCATGACCCTTGTTCTCGTCACGCGCGACGATGCTGTCGCCACCGTCACCCTCAACCGTCCCGACGCGATGAACGCCTTGTCGCGTGCGCTCCGCGCCGAGCTCGCCGGCACGATGCGGACGCTCGCCGCCGACGACAGTGTCCGTGCGATCGTGCTGACCGGTGCCGGCACCCGCGCCTTCACCGCCGGGCTCGACCTCAAGGAACTCGGTACCGATACGAGCAACCTCGGCGCCGCCAACGCCACCGGTGCCGACGAAAATCCGGTCAAGGCGATCGAACTCTGCCCGCAGCCGGTGATCGGCGCCATCAACGGGGTCGCGATCACCGGCGGGTTCGAGGTCGCGCTGGCGTGCGACATATTGATCGCATCGACCGACGCGCGCTTTGCCGACACCCACGCCCGCGTCGGCGTGATGCCCGGCTGGGGGCTGTCGCAGAAATTGTCGCGGCTGATCGGTATCTCTCGCGCCAAGGAACTGTCGCTGACCGGCAATTTCCTCGACGCCGGTACGGCGCGCGACTGGGGACTGGTCAATCGCGTCGTCGCGCCGGGCGAGCTGCTGCCCGCGGCGCAGGCGCTGGCCCGCGATATCGCCAGCGCCGATCCGGCAATGGTGCGCGCTTACAAGAAGCTGATCGACGATGGCCATGCGCTGCCGTTCGGCGATGCCATGGCGCTGGAGCATGAACGGTCTTCGGCGGCGAACCGCAGCGTCCGCGCCGAGGAAGTCGAAATGCGGCGGCAAGCCGTGATGGAGCGCGGACGAACGCACGCCGGCTGATCCGGCCCTCCGCGTCGGAGCGGGTGCGATTGCGGCTTGCGGTCCGCAAAAATACTTAGCAAGGTTAAGTAATGAACGATCTCGGTGTACCTCTCTCCGCCTTCATGACCCGCGTCGCCGGCCCCGGCAATCTCGAGCGGCTCATGCGCCTGTCGGGCGGCGCCAATATGGAAAGCTGGGCATTCGATTGGGCCGGCAAGGGCTATGTCCTGCGCCGCGCCCCGTCGGCCGAATATATGGAGGGGCGCCCCTATGGCCACGCCGACGAGGCGGCGCTGGTAATGGCGGCGCATGCGGGCGGCGTGCGGGCGCCCGAGGTGGTCGGCGTGCTGGGCGACGGCGACGGCATGGGCACCGGCTATGTCATGGACCGCGTCGTCGCCGAAGTCGCGCCGGCAAAGATATTGGCGGCCCCGCCGCCGTCGCTGCTCGACGATCTCGCGCGCGAACTGGCGCGGACGCACGCGCTTCCGCGCGCGACGATCCCCGCTGCGATCCCGACGATGGACACCGCCGCGGCACTCGCCGAACTCAAGGCGCGGTTCATGGCCTACGGCGGCGACCGCCCGCTGATCGCGCTCGCGATCAAATGGTGCGAGGATCATCTGCCGGCACCGGCCGATCCTGTGCTTGTCCACGGCGACTATCGCATGGGCAATATCATGGTCGATGTCGGCAAAGAGACGGGCGGCCTTGCGGTCGTGCTCGACTGGGAACTCGCGCATCTGGGCGACGCGCATGAGGATCTCGCCTATGGCTGCATGACCGTGTGGCGTTTCGGCCGCCTCGACCAGCCGGCGTTCGGCGTCGGCGGGCTCGACGATTTTTTCGCAGCCTATGAGGCGGCGGGCGGAGCGCCGGTCGACCGCGACCGCTTTCATTTCTGGCTCGTCTATCGCACCCTGTGGTGGGCGCTCGGCTGCCTGCAGATGGGACAGGCGTGGCGCAGCGGCGCCGACACGACCGTCGAACGCGTCGTCGTCGGGCGCCGCACCGCCGAGCAGGAACTCGACCTGCTGCTGCTGCTCGAAGCCGAAGCACCCGAAGTCGAACGCCTTCGCACGCTTCCCGCGTCGCCGCCCGCCGCGCCCGGGCCGGTGGGCGAACCGGTCAATCGCGAAATGGTCCAGGCGGTGCGCGACTGGCTCGAACAGGCGATCAAGCCCAGGGCCGAAGGCCATGACAAGTTCGAGGTCGCGGTGGCGATGAACGCGCTCGGCATCGTGATGCGCGACCTCGATGCCGGGGTGTGCGCCGAAGAGGCCGCGCTGGCCGGCGCACTGCTGGCGGGCGCCCGGACGCTCGCCGAGCCCGGCCTGCTTGCGGCGCTACGCCGCGCCGCGCTCGACAAACTCGCCGTCGACAGTCCCAAATATGCCGCGCTGGCGCGCGCGCGGTCGCTCTGGGGCGGGCAGGAATAGAATAAGGGAGAAGAAAAGATGGATTTTGCGATGCCCGCCGACTTGCAGGCGTATCTGGACGAACTCGATGCGTTCATCGCGGCGGAGATCAGGCCGCTCGAGCTGGCCGACGACAATATCCGCTTCTTCGACCATCGCCGCGAGCACAGCCGCACCGACTGGGACAATCAGGGGCTGCCGCGCCACGATTGGGAGGAATTGCTCAAACAGGCGACGAGGCTGGCCGACGCCGCGGGCCACTGGCGTTTTTCGGCGCCGAAAAAATATGGTGGCAAGGACGGGTCGAACCTATGGATGGCGGTGATCCGCGAGCATTTCGCCGCCAAGGGCCTCGGCCTCCATAACGACCTGCAAAACGAGCATAGCATCGTCGGCAATTTCCCCTTCGTCGAGATGTTCGAACAGTTCGCGACCAGCGAGGAGCAGAAACAGGAGTTCATCCTCGGCGGCTTCGAGGGCAAGCGGCGGACCGCCTTCGGCCTGACCGAACCCGATCATGGCAGCGACGCGACGCATATGGAAACGCGCGCGGTGCGCGAAACGCGCGACGGCGTTGACGGCTGGCTGATCAACGGCCGCAAGATGTGGATCACCGGCATGCATGTCGCGAGCCACTGCGCAACCTTCTGTCGCACCAGCGGCAACGACGGCGATGCCAAGGGCATTTCCTGCCTGCTCGTTCCGACGGGCACGCCGGGGATGACGGTCGACGAATATATGTGGACCTTCAATATGCCGACCGACCATCCGCGCATGACCTTCACCGACGTCTGGGTGCCGGATAGTGCGCGATTGGGCCCGGTCGGCGGCGGCCTGTCGATCGCGCAGAGCTTCGTTCACCAGAACCGCATCCGGCAAGCGGCGTCATCGCTCGGCGCGGCAGTCTTCTGCATCGAGGAAAGCGTGAAATACGCGCGCGAGCGCAAGCCGTTCGGCGAGGCGCTGGCGAAGAATCAGGCGATCCAGTTCCCGCTCGTCGAACTCGCGACGCAGGCCGAAATGCTGCGCCTGCTGATCCGCAAGACCGCGTGGGACATGGATAATATGCCGCACAAAGAGATTGAGCGGAACCTGTCCGACAAGGTCAGCATGTGCAATTACTGGGCGAACCGCCTGTGCTGCGAAGCCGCCGACCGCGCGATGCAGGTCCACGGCGGCATCGGTTATTCACGGCACAAGCCGTTCGAGCATATCTACCGCCACCACCGCCGCTACCGGATCACCGAGGGCGCCGAGGAAATCCAGATGCGCAAGGTCGGTGCCTATCTGTTCGGCTATCTGGGGCCGCGCAAGGCCCTGTTTTCCTGAGAATTGAAGCGGCCGCCCGTCAGTGGGCGGCCGTCTTCGACCAGATGTTCATCACCGCGACGCCCGCGACGATCAGCGCCATGCCGATCATCGCGGGCGCGTCGAGGCGCTGACCCTGAAACACCCACGCGACGGTCGCGATCAGCACGATCCCGACGCCGGACCAGATCGCATAGGCGACCCCGGTCGGAATATCGCGCAGCGCCAGCGACAGGAAATAAAAGGCGACGATATAACCCGCCGCCATGATCAGCGTCGGGCCGATATGGCGAAAGCCGTCCGACTGCTTGAGAAAAGAGGTCGCGATCACTTCGGCGACGATCGCGATGCCGAGATAGAGATATTGCAAGGTCGAGCCCCTCTAGCGCTTGCGGACGAATTCGGCGCGCAGTACCAGCCCCTTGATGCCATCGTGGCGGCAGTCGATTTCCTGATCGTCGCCGGTAAGGCGGATCGATTTGATCACCGTGCCGACCTTCAGCGTCTGGCCGGCGCCTTTGACGGTCAGGTCCTTGACCAGCACCACCGAATCGCCGTCGGCGAGCAGGTTGCCCACGGCGTCGCGCACCTCGGGCCCCGCCGCAGCGGCTGCGGCGCGTTCGCGCGCATCGGCGGCGGACAGCCATTCGCCGCTCGCCTCGTCATAGACATAATCCTCGTCGTCGTTCGTCATCGTCACGGTTTCCGGAAACGCAGCGCGAACTGGTCGGTCTTGCCGCGGATCGCGGCGTCGAACACATTCGCGGTGCGCGGGTCGTCGGCGTGTTTGTAAAGGTCGCTCTCGGCGTCGAGCGTAAAGCCTGCCTTGGTTAGTGCCGCGACCACCGCCGCCTTGTCGATGCGGTGCAGGCTGTCGGACAGCGTCGTTCCCGTGCCGTCGGCGGCGCTGTGGTCGACGACGATCAGCGTCCCGCCGGGCTTGAGCGCCGCGAACAGCGCCGCGCTCGCCTTGTCGCCCGTGCCCTCGGGGAAAGGCTTCAGATACAGGTCGTGGAAATTCTGCACCGTGATGATCGTGTCGAGCGGCACCGGAAAGGCCGGGGCGGCGAACGGCCCGGCGACCGCATCGACATTGGCATAGGCGGCATCGACCGCAGCCTGATCGTCGCCATATTGTTTCTTGAAGGCAATGAATTCGGCGGGCTGGAAGGCATAGACGCGCCCCGCCGGGCCGACCGCAGCGGCGAGCAGGCGGGTGACATAACCGCCGCCCATCACGAAATCGCCGACCTGTTCGCCGGGCGTTATCTCTGCGAACGCGAGCAATTCGCCGGGTTTGCGCGCAGTGTCGCGTTCGCGGTCGGCGGCCGGGCGTGCCGGATCGGCGAGCGCGGCGCTGTAATCGGGGGTAGCGGTCGGCGGCGCCGCGAGCGACGGTGCGGAGACCGCGAGGAAGAGGGCGCATGTAAGCGAGCGGATCATGACGGTGACTCCTGTTGCTTGATTGCCCCAGCATAGCGGGCCCGAGGGCTCTTGGCATCTCGCGAATCCATGATAGGTTTCACCTCGAAACGAAAAAATCTTACCAAAAGATTCGGGAGAGCGGACATGCATGATCTGGTGATTCGCGGCGGCACCGTCGTCGATGGGTTGGGCGGGGCGCCCTTTGTCGCGGACGTCGCCGTCGATGGTGATCGCATCGTCGCGGTCGGCGAAAATCTCGGCGCCGGGCGCGAGGAGATCGACGCCAGCGGCAAGATCGTCACCCCCGGCTTCGTCGATGTCCACACCCATTATGACGGGCAGGCGACATGGGATGCCGAGATGGCGCCGTCGAGCTGGCACGGCGTCACCACCGTCGTGATGGGCAATTGCGGCGTCGGCTTCGCCCCCGCCAAGCCCGACCGCCACGACTGGCTGATTTCGCTGATGGAAGGCGTCGAGGATATCCCCGGCACCGCGCTCGCCGAAGGCATGTCGTGGGACTGGGAAACCTTTCCCGAATATATGGACGCGCTCGAAAAACTGCCGCGCACCGTCGACGTCGCGTGCCACGTCCCGCACGGCGCGGTGCGCGCCTATGTGCTCGGCGATCGCGAAAAGCCCGGGGCGATCCCGACCGATGCGGACATCGCGGAGATGTCGCGGATCGTCGAGGAAGGCGTGCGCGCGGGCGCGCTCGGTTTCTCGACCAGCCGCACCGTGCTCCACAAGTCGGTCGACGGCGAACTCGTCCCCGGCACCACCGCGACCGCCGAGGAGCTGATCGCGATCGGCCGCGCGATGGGCCGTGTCGGCTACGGCGTGTTCGAAATGGCGAGCGACATGAAGCGCGAATGGAACGAGTTCCAGTGGATGGGCGATCTCAGCCGCGAGACTGGGCTGCCGGTGACGTTCGCCGCGCTCCAGTCGATCGCCAAGGAATTGCCGCTCGAAGAACAGATTGCCGAGATGCGCCAGCAGAATGCGACCGGCGCGAATATCGTCGCGCAGATCGCGCTCCGCGGCAACGGCGTGATCATGGCCTGGCAGGGGACGGTGCATCCGTTCCGCTTCAAGCCGGCGTGGAACGAGATCATCGACCTGCCGTGGGAGCAGCAGCTTGCGCATCTGAAGGACCCGGCGTTCCGCAAGCGCATGGTCGAAGAGGCGAATGTCTGGCCCGAAAGCGACATCCTCGACTTCCTGAAGATCGTCGCCGAGGGCTGGCCCGTCCATTTCGAGATGGACCCCGATTTCAACTATGAGCCGAAGATGGACGAAAGCATCGCCGGCCGCGCTGTGGCGGCGGGCGTCTCGCCGGCCGAATATGCCTACGACCTCCTCATGAAGGACGACGGCAAGGGCTTCATCTATTTCCCGATCCTCAATTACCGCGACGGCAACCTCAACTTCCTCGAGGATCTGCAGGCCGCGAACGATACGGTGAACAGCCTGTCGGACGGCGGCGCGCATTGCGGGACGATCTGCGACGCCGCGTCGCCGACCTTCATGCTCCAGCACTGGGTGCGCGACCGGGCGGGCAAGCGCATCGCGCTCGAACATGCGATCCAGCGCCAATGCCGCGATACGGCGCTGCTCTATGGGCTCGAAGATCGCGGCGTGCTCGCGCCGGGCTATCTCGCCGACCTCAACGTCATCGACATGGACGCGATCAAGCTCGGCAAGCCGTGGCTCGCCTTCGACCTGCCCGCGGGCGGCAAGCGCCTGCTGCAAAAGGCCGACGGCTATGTCGCGACAGTGAAATCGGGGGTGGTGACCTTCCGCGACGGCGCGATGCAGGGACCGACCCCGGGCGGCGTGATCCGCGGCCCGCAGCGCGTCGAAATGGCGATGGCGGCGGAGTAACCGCCCGCCGCCGTCACTCCGGCGGCGCGAGGAGGTCCGCCGGCAGCGTCGGTTCGCCGAGGATCAGCGCCATGCGCCGCCAGATCTCGTCGCGGTCGGGATTACCGCGCTCGATGAAGGCGCGCACCATCTCCTCGCCGATGCCATAGTTGATCACATAGCTGCGATACTGGTCGGTGAAGGTGACCGACTGTTCGGCGCGCTGGGGCGAGAAAAGCAGATATTTCTGCGTCAGCGCGAGCGCGGTCGGCCGGTCGATCTGGCCGTCGAGATATTGCTGTGCGATGGTCAGCCGCGCCCCCTGCAACAGCTTCATCGCATCGAGAAGCTGCCAGTAACGGTCGTCGCTCGGCGGCGCGATCTCGGCCAGCGGCATCAGCACGTCGCGTTCGGTGTCGGGGCGGGTGCGGTCGGGGAAGGCAAGGTCGATACCGTAATTGGCGGTGCCTTCGGCGATCAGGCTTTGCGGGCTATAGAGCGGATAGACGCTATACTCGGCCCAGCCGCGGCCCTTCACCAATTGCTCCTCGATCTTCATGTTGAGCAGATGATGGCCTGGATAGCCTTCGTGGCAGCCGAGGTCGAGCGCGCGCGACAGGCGGATCGGCAGGTCGGTGTTGACCTGGATAATACTGTGGTAGCCGCCCTGGTAATAATTATAGCCGCTCCAGCTCTTGCCGGTAACAAACTGCAGATCGAAGCTCTCGCCCTCGGGCATCGCGACATGCGTGGCGGTGCGGCCGCGGCAGCGGGCGATCGCGGCGTCGAACACCTTCTGCAACCGCTCCTTGGGGATAGTGAAGCGGTCGAGATAGGCCTCGACGCGGGTCGCGAGGTCGCCGGGGCCCGGCACCAGCGCGTCGATCGCCGCGAGCTGCGCGTCGTAACTCGCCAGCGGCTTGAGGTCGGGGCGCACCCCGAACAGCCGCTCGGCCTCTTCGGCAAAGGGAAAGCGCGTGCCGTCCATCATCATCAGCCGCGTTTCGGCGGCGCGAAGCTGGGCGCGCAGGAAGGCGCTGCGCCGTTTCTCGATCGGGTCCGACAGGTCGGGGGCGATGCCGTCGAGCTTTGCCATCAGCTGCCGCGCCGTCGCGAGCAATGCCGCCTTGTCGCGTGGCGAGGCGATCGCCGCGTCGAGCAGGCTCGGCGGGCCGTAATAGGCGTCGATATAGCCCTTTTCATGCGTGCCGATCTCGAGGCTGAGCAGCACATAGGCGGTCGCGACGGCGTCGATCGTCTGCGTCGCGAACATGGCGGCGGCGGGATCGGCGGGGCTTGCCGGGGCGGGCCAGTCGGCGCGGTCGGCCAGCGCAGGAAGCGCGGATGCGGGGTCGGGCGCCGGTAGCTGGCTGGCGCCCGAAACGACTTCGAGCCGCCGGACGTCGATTGTCGGAATGTCCTTCGCCGCCCGGGTGCTCAGCGCGGGCGCGGGCGCTTCGCCGGACGGCGCAGCCGGCGTTGCGGCGGGCGGGGCCGGTTGCGTGCTACCCTGCGCCGCGCGCTGCTGCGCCTTGCGCTGCGCGACCGTGCGCTTCATCTCGGGGTCGAGCGAATAGCAGCCCGAGAGAGCGACGGCGGCGGTCAACGACAGCGCCATCGCCTTTCGCCAGCGGGATGTCATGCGTTCATTCTCCCTTCGGGTTCGCATGTGTCGTTAACGTCGCCGTCGCTCGCGATTTCGACGTCGGACTCGGTTTCGATCCGGTCATGCTCGGGATGGAGCGGGGTGAAGCGCAGCACCGCGAAACCGGCCAGCGCTGCGACCAGCGATCCCATCAATATGCCGATCTTGGCTTCCTCGATCAGCGTCGCGTCGCCCGGGAAGGCGAGCCCGCCGATGAACAGGCTCATCGTGAAACCGATGCCGCAGAGCAGCGAAACGCCATAGATTTGCGGCCAGGTCGCACCGCGCAATTTGCCCGCGATGCCGAATTTGACCGACAGCCAGACGCTGCCGAAAATACCGATCTGCTTGCCGAGGAACAGCCCCGCGGCAATGCCGAGGGGGAGCGGCGCGAAGATCTGATCGGCGGTCAGCCCGCTCATGTCGACCCCGGCATTGGCAAAGCCGAACAGCGGCACGATCGCGAAGGCCACCCATGGATGCAGCCCATGTTCGAGCCGGTGGAGCGGCGAGGTCGCACTGTCGGGGGCGCCCGGCGTTCGATCGAAAGGAATGGTCATCGCCGCGAGCACACCGGCGATCGTCGCGTGCACGCCCGACAGGAGCATCGCGTACCAGAGCAGGACGAACATCAGCAGATAGACGATCAGGCTGCGAACGCCGAGGCGATTGCAGGCGAACATCGCGCCGACGATCGCGGCCGCCGCGGCAAGCGCCGCGACATTGATCTTGGCGGTGTAGAACAGCGCGATGATCGCGACCGCGCCCATGTCGTCGACGATGGCGACGGTGACGAGGAACAGCTTCAGCGACGTCGGCGCGCGCTTGCCGAGCAACGCCAGCACGCCGATGGCAAAGGCGATATCGGTGGCGGCAGGAATCGCCCAGCCTTGCGCGAGCCCCGGCGTTCCGCCTGCGAAGAGCATATAGAGCGCGGCGGGCACCGCCATCCCTGCGGCAGCGGCGATGAAGGGAAGGCGCCGTCGGTCCCAGCTCGCCAGCCGCCCGTCGACGAACTCGCGCTTGATCTCCAGCCCGACGAGCAGGAAGAAAACCGCCATCAACCCGTCGTTGATCCAGAGATGGACGGTCATCGGGCCAAGCTTGTCGGTGAGCACCGGCCCCGTCTCGGCATGGATGAAATGGAGATAGGTTTCGCCGAAAGCCGAGTTGGCGACAATCATCGCCAATATGGCTGCAAAAATCAGCAACATGCCGCCGGCGCTCTCGCTTTCGAGAAAATCGCGCAAGGCGGAGCGGGGGGCGGATTTGCTGGGCATAACGGGCGTGGAGGGCCTTTCGGGACAGGGGTATCGCAAATTCTCCTAGCGCGGGGACCCGCCAGCGTCACCCTTTACAAAAAACCTCGCGCCATTACCCAAGACGGGTCGATGGCGAGGCGCCGTCGATTGGGGGTGGGGCCAGCAGGGTGGAGCTGTCGACCGCAGGACTGGAGTGGCTGGTGCATGCCGCCGGGCATGAACTGATGCTGTTCGCATCGGTCGGCATCCTGCTGATCGGGCTCGACGACCTGCTTTTCGATGCGCTGTGGATCGCGAGCCGGCGCGCGGCACCGGTCCCTCGCTCCGTGCCGTCGCGGCTCGACGGGACCATCGCGATATTCCTGCCGGCGTGGAAGGAAGACGCCGTGCTCGCCGCTACCCTCCGGCGGACGCTCGCGGCATGGGACGGCGAGGATTTCAGGCTCTACGTCGGCTGCTATCCCAACGATGCGGCAACGCTTTTTGCGGTATCGCCGCTGATCGCCCGCGATCCCCGGTTGCGTCTGGTGATCGGCGGCGGGGACGGGCCGACCACCAAGGGCGACAATCTCAACCGGATGTGGGCGGCGCTCGGCGAAGACGAGCGCGCGGAAGGGCGGCGCTTTGCCGCGATCGCGCTCCACGATGCCGAGGATCATGTCCATCCGGAGGAACTCGACCTCTATCGCCGCCATCTCGGCGCTTATGCGATGGTGCAGATTCCGGTGGTGCCGATCGTCGGCCGCGGCCCGCAATGGGTCGCCGGCCATTATGGCGACGAATTTGCCGAAGCGCATGGCAAGGAGTTGGTGCTGCGTTCACGGCTCGGCCTGCCGATCCCGTCGGCGGGGGTGGGCTGCGCTCTCACGCGCAATGCGCTGGGTCTCTTGGCGCTCGACCGCGGCGGCGAACCCTTTCGCGCCGATAGCCTGACCGAGGATTATGAGGTCGGCATGCTGATCGCGGGCTATGGTCTTGCCGCGCGTTTCGTCGATGCACCCGGCACCTGCGGCGGGCGGATCGTGTCGCAGGGCGAATTCCCCGACGAATGGGAAAAATCGGTGAAGCAGAAGTCGCGCTGGATCACCGGGATCGCGCTCGCCGGCTGGGAGCATCTCGGGTGGCTCAGGTCCGCTGCGCCGGACGAGCCGGCGAGCCGGACATGGTTGATCCGCTGGATGCTGTGGCGCGACCGGCGCGCGCCGCTCACCGCGACCATCCTGCTCGCCGCCTATGCCGCCTTCGTGCTCGTCACGGTCGGCTTCACCGGCGAAGTCCTGCTCGGCTGGCGTCCCGTAACCTCCGATGCGGCGATGGACCTGCTCCTCGGGCTCAATGCGATGCTGCTGATGTGGCGGCTCGGCATGCGTGGCTATTTCACGGCGCGATGCTATGGCTGGCGGCAGGGCGTCTTTTCTTTTCCGCGTGCGCTGGTCGCCAACATCATCGCGATCCTCGCGGCGCGCCGGGCCATCGTCGCCTATTGGCGGATTCTTCGCTCGGGACAGGTCGTGTGGGAAAAGACCGAGCATCGCGAAGCGGGATGCGAGGCCGCGCCGGTGACCGTGCGGTGACGGCCGCGCGCCGATCGGGGCTGCGGCCGCTGCGCGATGCGCCCGCGTTGCGTTTCCTGGTGCTGTTTCTCGGCGCGTGGGTGGCGGTTCGCGTCGGGGCGCTGTGGAATCCAGCGGTGCCGGTGCCCCCGGCGGTTACTCCACCGTGGGCGGCGCCGTCGCCCTTTGCCGCAGCCACGCTGCCGCCAATTGGCCTAGGCCAGACAGGCGATCTTGCGATGCGGCCGGTTGTGTCATCGTGGACCAGGCCGCTTGCCTCGCCGCCGTTCCTCCGAGCTGCGCGTCCCGGTGACGATCCGTTGCCGCTCACGGTGGTGGAGGAAAAGGCCGGCCTAACAGATCATCTCGGCGCTGACCGCCACAGCCTTCGCCTTGCACTTATGGCGAGGCTTCTACCTGCTCCGTTGGGAGGGAATATGCGAACGGCGCTGCCGGCCGGCGGCGGCGCGTGGTGGCCGGCGCCCGACGCGGCGCGCGCCGAACCGGGACGAGCGAAGCCCTTCTGGATGCAGCGGCAACTGGCCGGATGGTCGCTCGGCGGCTGGCTCTATTTGCGTCAGGGGAGCGGCGACGCGCCCGGCGGGATCGCCGGGCCAGGTCAGCTAGGCGGGAGCCAAGCTGGGCTGCGGATTGCCCATGGCCTCGACGAAACCGGCCGCTCCCGTGCTTATGCGCGCGCGACGATGGCCGTCGAGCGCCCGCGGCAGCGCGAAATCGCGCTGGGTTTTGCTTTTGCGCCGGTTGCGCGCTGGCCCGTCGACATCGCGATCGAACAGCGGCTGGCCGTCGGCCCGGAGGGCCGCACGGCGCTGGCCGCGATGGTCAGCGGCGGGGTGAGCGGAGCGGCGCTGCCCGGCGGTTTCCGCCTCGACGCCTATGGGCAGGCGGGGCTCGTCGGCGTGCGTCGCCGCGACGGCTTCGTCGACGGCGCGGTGGTGGTCGACCGGCGACTGGGGCCCGACGAGGATGCGCCGCTGCGGCTCGGCGCGCTCGCGGCGGGGGCGGCCCAGCCCGGCGCGGCACGCGTCGATGTCGGTCCGCGGCTGACCTTGCGCCTCCCAAAGGTGGGCGAGGGCAGCCGGATCGCGCTCGACTGGCGGCAACGTGTCGCCGGCGATGCGGCGCCCGAAAGCGGCCTCGCGCTGACCCTCGCCGCCGACTTCTGAACTTGCGGAAAATTTAGGCGATGGTGCGGATTCCCCGCCCCCGAAAAATGGTCTAGGATCGCCGGAACCGGCGCGGTTTCAGCGCCGTGAAACTATCTCGGGGCCCATGGACCTTTACCTTCCCGTCGCCAATCTGTCGGTCAATGCGTTGGTCATCATCCTGCTCGGCGGCGGCGTGGGGTTCCTGTCGGGCATGTTCGGGGTCGGCGGCGGCTTCCTGACCACACCGCTGCTGATCTTCTACGGCATCCCCCCGACGGTCGCGGCGGCATCCGCAGCGACGCAGGTGACGGGCGCCAGCGTGTCGGGCGTGATGGCGCATCTCGAGCGCGACGGCGTCGACCTGCGCATGGGCGCGGTGCTCGTGGCGGGCGGCCTCCTCGGCTCGCTGATCGGCGCCGGGCTGTTCGAATTGCTTACCGCCTGGGGCCAAATCGATACGACGATCAACATCCTGTACGTCGCGCTGCTCGGTACCGTCGGCAGTTTCATGGGGCGCGAGGCATGGGGTTCGTACCGCGCGGCGCAGGCGGGGCTTCCGGCCCCGGCGCGCAAGCGGCGCCACCACCCGATGGTCGCGAACCTGCCGCTGCGCTGGCGTTTCTATCGCTCGGGCCTCTACATCTCGCCGCTCGCGCCGCTGCTGCTCGGCATGGCGGTCGGCATCCTGACCATGCTGCTCGGCGTCGGCGGCGGTTTCATCATGGTCCCGGCGATGCTCTACCTGCTCGGCATGGGGACGCAGGTCGTCGTCGGCACCTCGCTGTTCCAGATATTGTTCGTGACGATCGCGACGACGATGGTCCATGCGATGACGACCGGCGCGGTCGACATCGTGCTGGCGGGGCTGCTGCTGCTCGGCAGCGTCACCGGCGCGCAGTTCGGCGCACGCTTCGCGCAGAAGGTGAAGCCCGAATATCTGCGCATGGCGCTCGCGGCGATCGTGTTGCTCGTCGCACTGCGCATGGCGGTCGATCTCTTCATCCGCCCCGAAGAAATCTATACGGTGCAATGAGAAACGCGTGCGCCTTGGCCCTGGCGTGCGCGGCGCTGCTGCTCCCGGCCCCGGCTGCGGCGCAGGGGAGCGATCCGCGGCTGGTCCCCGACGTGTCGAGCCGCGCCATCGATATCCAGTACAGCTTTACCGGCGAGGAACTGTTGCTGTTCGGCGCGATCCTCTATCCGGGACAGCGGCTGCCCGACGACCGCGCCGATATCGTCGTGGTGTTGAAGGGACCGGTGCGCCCGATCGTGCTGCGCGAAAAGCGCCGCGTCGCGGGTATCTGGGTCAACGCCAACAGCATCCGCCTGCGCACCTCGCCGGGCTTTTATGCCATCGGCTCGTCGCGCCCGATCGACAAGCTGGTCGACGAACGCACCGCCGCGATCTTCGAACTGGGGCTCAACAACCTGTCGATGTCGCCGAGCGGCTTTTCGGAGGCGAAGAAGCTCGAGCGTTTCGAGGGCGGGCTGATCGACCTTTATCGCCGCCTCGGGCTTTTCTATGAAAATCCGGCGGCGGTCGAAATCAGCGAAGGCGTGCTCTACCGGGCGCGTATCCCGGTGCCGGCGCGCGTCCCGGTCGGCACCTATCGCGCCGAAACCTATCTGATCAGCCGCGGCCGCGTGCTCGCGGTAGCATCGCGCGACGTCCAGATCCGCAAGGCAGGCTTCGAACGCTTCGTCGCGCTCGCGGCACAGCGTCACGGCTTTCTCTATGGCCTCGCGGCGGTGCTGCTGTCGCTCGTCCTCGGATGGGGTGCGTCGGCTATTTTCCGCCGCCGTTAGGGCGAACCTGGGGCGCTGCAGGCGATCATAAGCGCTTTATTTACCAACTGGTGCGATATGTTGTCCGGGACCAATTTGAGGCGGGGCAACGGAATGGACAGCCAGGGCGGCGCGATCGGCGCCGGGGACATGACGGCGGCACAGCACGTCCGGCTCGCCGGCGGCGGCACCGTCGCTCCTGCTGCGCCCGTTGCGCCAGTGACGGCGCATCATCGCGACGACCTGCTGATCGGCGAAGTGATCGATATTTCGGGTTCGGCGTCGCGTATCCTGATCGATTCCGAGACGATCGGCCAATTGTCGTCGTCGACCGACATGGCGGTCGCGATGGCGGGACAGGTCGGCGCGCAGGTCAAGGTCCGCGTCGGCAACGTCTGGCTCGTCGCGAGCATCCGCGACCAGCAGCTCCACGAAAAAGGGCAGGGCGTGATCGTCGCGTCGATCGACTTCCTCGGCGAAGGCGACGAGGAAAAGATCACCGGCCGCATCCATAATTTCCGCCGCGGTGTTACGCGCTACCCGGTGCCGGGCGGCAAGGTCTATGCGGCGACCAGCGCCGATCTCAAGCAAATCTATGCCGCCGACGAACGCGCGCATGTCGAGATCGGGACCGTCTATCCGACCAAGGATATTCGCGGTTCGCTCTATGTCGATGCGATGCTCGGCAAGCATTTCGCGCTCCTCGGTTCGACCGGTACCGGCAAGTCGACGAGCGCCGCGCTGATCCTCCACAAGATCTGCGAACTCGCGCCGCAGGGTCATATCGTGATGATCGACCCGCACGGCGAATATTCGGCGGCGTTCAAGGGCACCGGCGCGCTGTTCGACGTCGACAATCTCGCGATGCCCTATTGGCTGATGAATTTCGAGGAACATTGCGAAGTGTTCGTCACCAGCGAGGGCCGTGACCGGCAGGGCGACTGCGACGTGCTCGCCAAATGCCTGTTGCAGGCGCGGCAGAAGAACCGGCTCGCCGAGGGGATGAACAAGATCACCGTCGATTCGCCG
The DNA here is from genome assembly GCF_001314325.1 of Sphingopyxis macrogoltabida. Classification (NCBI taxonomy): domain Bacteria; kingdom Pseudomonadati; phylum Pseudomonadota; class Alphaproteobacteria; order Sphingomonadales; family Sphingopyxidaceae; genus Sphingopyxis; species Sphingopyxis macrogoltabida. The sequence goes on along the minus strand of NZ_CP009429.1, from coordinate 3,895,856 downwards.
ATTCCCTATCTGCTCTCCGATCTCCTCAGCATTCTCAGCAACGAGATGGGTCGCCTCGACAAGGCGACGTCGAGCGCGCCGTTCATGCGGATCAAGGGCAAGATCGAGGAAATGCGCGCCGACCCGCGCTATAATTTCATGTTCTCGGGCATGCTCGTCGCCGACACGATGGCTAGTTTCATCGGCAAGATCTTCCGCCTGCCGTCCGACGGCCGGCCGATCTCGATCATCGACGTGTCGGGGGTGCCTTCCGACATCACCAGCGTCGTCGTCGCGGTCCTGTCGCGCCTGACCTTCGACTATGCGATCTGGTCGCGCGGCGAACCGCAGCGCCCGATCCTGCTCGTCTGCGAAGAGGCGCACCGCTACATCCCGGCGAAGGACGTCGGGCAGGGGCAGGCGGTGCGCAAGATCCTCGAACGGATCGCCAAGGAAGGCCGTAAATATGGCGTGTCGCTGGGCCTGATCACCCAGCGTCCGTCGGACCTTGCCGAAGGCGTGCTGTCGCAGTGCGGCACGATCATCTCGATGCGCCTCAACAACGAGCGCGACCAGCATTTCGTCAAGGCGGCGATGCCCGAGGGCGCGCGCGGTTTTATCGATTCGATCCCGGCGCTCAGAAATCGGGAGTGCATCGTCTGCGGCGAGGGCGTGTCGATCCCGATCCGCGTCTATCTCGATACGCTCGAAGAGGAAAAACGGCCCGCGTCGAGCGATCCGCTGTTCTCGAAGCTGTGGCGCGAGACCGGCGGCGAAGCCGAAATTCTCGAACGCGTCGTCAAGCGCTGGCGCAGCCAGGGGCGGTAATTCTCTTCGCCTGGCCGGTGCCGCGTCTGGCGTCAGCCGGACAAGAAACTCAACCCTTCGGCGGCTCCCACAATTCGATCGGATTGCCTTCGGGATCGTGGACGCGTGCGAACCGACCGACCGATGGGTCGTCCCACTCCTGCTTGGTGATGATCTCATCGCCCGCAGCGCGGAACGGCGCCAGCACCGCATCGAGATCATCGACGCGCAGGTTGATCATATATTGGCGGTCGGCCGCAAAATAATCGGTATCCGCCTTGAAGGGCGAAAAGACGAGCGGGCCGGCGGTGACGTTCCACACCCATTCGTTCGGCGGGACGCTCTCGTCGGCACTGCAGCCGCCGCCGACGCCGAGCCGCTCGCGGTACCAGGCGTTGAGCGCGGCGGGATCGCGCGCCCGGAAAAACAGTCCGCCGATGCCTTTGACATGTCCCATGGCCATCCTCCCTGATGGTGATGATGCGACGAGACTAGGCGGCTTCGGTCAGCGAATCCACTCTCCGCTTTTCTGGAACTCTTGCCTAATCTGCCCCGACTGGTTGAGCCGCGGATCGCTGTAGGTCACCGGCGGGGTAGCGGGGGCGGGCGCGGTCGGCGTGCCGATATCGCGGCCCTGCTGCGCCATCGTGCTCGGCAGCGGGGCCGCTGCTACATCGGGCAGCGGCGCCGCAGCGGCGGGGCCGGTGATCGCCGGCAGCGGTCCGGCGCCGGGTGCGATCCCCTGTCCTTTCAGGATCGCGAGTTGCTGCGCGACGGGCAGATAGGGGCCCGGCACGGGCTCGCGGCCGAGATAGGGCGCGCGGAAGGCGTCGGGCATGCCCCAGCGGCCGCGCCAGCGATGGAAGATATGCGCGCCGACGATATTCGTCATCACCAGGCTCTTGCCCCAGCGCGGCCAGATCGCCGTCGTGTGATAATGGGTCGCGAGGCCGACCTTCGGGAAGACATAGCCGCCGAGCGCCGCCGACGCGATGCGGCTCGCGCGGAGCCAGTTGGGCTTGCTCGGCGCGCGCGCCATCGCGCCGTCGCAGCTGAAGGTGAACTGGCACACGCCCGCGCGCTGCGACCCCTGGAAGACGACGCCGCAGATGGTGTTGGGGAAGCTCGGGTGACGGGCGCGGTTGATAATCACCTGCGCGACGCCGCGCATGCCGTCGTCGGTTTCGGACGCGGCCTCATAATAGATCGCCGAGGTCAGGCAATAATGGGCGCGTTCGCGGTCGAGCGCCGTAACGCCGCGAAAGACATAGCTTTTGGCCGGCGGCCCGACAAAGGCTTCGTCGCGCAGCGCCGCCGGGTCGGCGGGGGGCAGGGCGGTCGCATCGGCATAGCCGACGCTGTTCGGGTCGGGCAGCGTCGGGTCGATCTTCAGCGCCGCCTCATAGTCCTCGGCGTTCATCACCGCCCAGCGTGCAGGGTCATAGGTTTTGAAACTCAGCGGCACGGTGACGCTGTATGGTCCGAACGGCGTATAGTCGCGCAGCCGCCCGCTCGCGAGCGCGAGGCCGAGGCACGCGACGATCACCGCGGCCGCCAGCGCGGTCCAGAACGGGCGGTCGGGTCCGGCGGGCTTCGGCGCCACCGGGTCGAGCCACGCCGAGCGGGCCGTGAGGTTGAGTTCGGGCTTCATCCGCGTGTCGAAATTCCCATCCCGCCGCCGCGCGACCGATTCGCGTGGAGGCGGGTCAGCCTGCATTATGCCCTGAAACGCCAATAAAATGTTTCATTCTCGATCGCATGTCCCGCAGGGGTACAGGCGCGCCGGTGCCGGTTAAGCGGTTCCACTGCTCTGGCAAGCGATCGGTGGCGGGATAATGGCGCAAATGCGTCGCTTCAGGCCGTTGGCGTGGAATCGTCGACCGAATCGGGATCGTCCGCGGGCTCGCCGTCGGAGGTCGCGAGGAAGATGACCAGTCGCCCGTCGTCCGGCCGGCGCATCACCGTCACGAACAGCGAGGGCGTGCCATCCGCAAGTTCGGCCGCCGCCCGATCGTCCTGAAATCGGATGTCGGCCCCGGCGATTTCCTCCCGCTGCGCCTCATCGGCAAAATATTCGTCGGGGCTGTCGCCCGGCTGGAGGATACCGCGCACGTCGACATTGAACCGGTCCTGCGCGAGGATCGCAGCGGGATCGGTGAGCGCCGCGCCATCGCTGTCGATCCGGTCGGGCTCGCCGATCGTCGCGCCATATTCGGCGACATAGCCCAGGCCTTCGTCGGGATCGGCGTCTTGCGCCTGTGCTTGCGCGGCCATCAGCGCCGCCGATGCAAACAGGGTGCAGGAAAGGAATTTCAAGGCGGCCTCCTTCGTCAAATCGGCTATTTCTTCATTTCGGCGAGTGCCTGATAGGCATCGTGGACGAACGCGCCCTTCTGCGTCGCATCGAAGGTCGCGGTTACGGTGCATTTGGTCCCCGTGTCCTTGCAGCGTTGCTCGGCATGTTTCCGGGCATTTTTGTAATCGGGGCTCGACCCGACCCGGATCGACCGGCTCGCATCGACCGCGATGGTCAGAAAGGCGTCGGAAATCGTCCGCACCGCCTTGCACTTCGCACCGCTGTCGCGTTCGCACTGGGTTACCGCAGCGGTTTCGGCATCCTTGCCGCTCGTATAGCCCGAATTGACCCAGACTTTCGCGCCCCAGTCGCCGTCGGCGCTGCCGCTGTCGACCCAGGCCGTCGATGCATAGATGCGATGGAAATTGCCCTTCGGCGGAAAGACGATCGCCTGGCTGACCGGATAGCCGATCTCCTCGATCCACGACGGCGAGTTGGTCGTGTTGATGACCTCGCAGATCGCCTGCTGCTCCTTCACGCACAGTTTCTCGACCTCCTTCCTCGCCTTGCCGTCGCTCGCTCCCGTGGCGGCCCACAGGGTGCCGAGGCCGTCGCGCGCGATGGCGATCGAGCCGTTGGCGGCGGCCGGCGTCAGTGTGCAGCCGGGGCCCATCGCCGCGGCGCAGGCGGCGAGCGCGGCTTCGCCCGCGGCGTCGGCGCTGCGATAGCCCGCGGCGGTCCAGACATCCGACGCTTCGGGGTGCCATGCCGCGACATAATAGCTGTTCACCCATTGCGTCGGCGGCCCCTGCGGCACCGGCGCCGCCGCTTCGTCGCGCACGCACAGCGGCACCCCTGCGACGCCATTGCCGCCCGGCGTCATGCCGACCATCCGCTCGCCGGGCCCGGGGCCGTTGCAGGGATAGGCCTGCGCCATCGCGGGCCGGGCGGGGAGCAGCAGGGCAAGCAGCGTCGCGGCGAGAAAGGCCAGAACGACGGCGGTTTTTCGGGGGCGGTAGACAAGAGTTTGCATGGAAAGGATAATTCCTTCGATCAGTGTAGTCTCTTTCGTTTCACATGTCGAAGCCCGGCGGGCTGTGATCGTCACCATAGACGGACTCGCTTGCCTCGCTCCTTGGCCGCCACGGCTTTCGTCGGATCGTCGCGGAACACAATATCCGGCGTTATCCTGCTGTTGACCAGCTTGCTCTATGAGCGGAGCCATGGCCGGCACGTCCATCCCTTCCTATCGGCGCAGCGCGCGGACCGATTACCGCATGTGGCTGTTGCTCGTTTTCGGTACCGTCTTCTTCTGGGCCGGGTCGGTGATCGATCCCGCCGATAATTGCAGCGAAGACGGCGAGTGCGCCCCCTGGCTCGTCCCGCTTGCGCAAGGGCTGGGTGCGCTGGTCGCGGCGGGCGCGGCGATGAACATGCTCGCCAACCCCAACCGGGGAAGTTTCGTCGAGCCCGCGACGGGCGATCTCGTCTGGTGGCAGGGCCGGATCGGCGCGACCGGCGGCGACGAAGGGCGGATACATCCGTCGCGGATCGGCAAGGTCCGTATCGTCCGGCAGGACGACAGCGCCGATGCGGTCCACCTCTACGATCTCGACGGCGACCGGCTGTTCTGGTTCGACGAGGAGGTCATCCCCTGGCCCTATGAGCGCTGGGCCGGGCGATTGGCTGTTGCCTGGCCGCATATTGCGGTCGAGGTGGTCGATTGACCCGGCCAGGGCTGCCCGGCGGCCGGATCAGGCCATAATATCGGCGTGGAACCAGGCGCCGCGCGGCGACGCCTCGATCGGCAGCCCGAACAAGCGGGTGAGCGCGGCGCTGGTCAGCAGACGGTCCTTGGTGCCGTCTTCGTCGATCCGGCCACCGCGCAATGTCACGATCCGCGAGATTTCGGGCAATATCTCTTCGATATGGTGAGTGATCAGCAACAAGGTCGTGCCGCCGCGCGCGACCGCGCGCAGCATGTCGAGGAAGTGATGCCGCGCTGCGGGGTCGAGCCCGGCGCACGGTTCGTCGAGCAGCAGCGCACGCGGCCGGTGGGCGAGGGCGCGGGCGATCAGGACGCGGCGCGCTTCGCCGGTCGACAGGCTTGCCATGCTGCGCCCGGCGAGATGCGCCGCGCCGACGTCTGCGAGCGCGGCCTGCGACGCGTCGCGCATCGCCGGCGTCACCTCGTTATGCGCCCACAGCCCGCGTGCCGCGAAAAAGCCCGAGACGACGCAATCGACGACTTCGAGCGGCGGATCGGCGTCGAAATCGAGCTGCATCGTTGACGAAACGATCCCGAGCAATTTCCGGAGGTCGAAGACATTCCAGTTGTCCTGCCCGAAAATCCGCACCTGCCCGCCGTAGAGCGGATAGATCTGGCGCGTGATCAACTTGACCAGCGTCGACTTCCCCGAGCCGTTGGCCCCCAGAATGGCGGTGTTCTCGCCCGGGTGGAGGGTCAGCGCGGGAAGGTCGAGGATACAGGTCTCGTCCGCCATGACGCGGGCATTGGCGATCGAAAGCAGGGGAGGGGTGTCGGACATGGCGCCGCCATGAGCATGGCGCGGCGCGATAGGGAAGCGGGAATTGCAAGCCGAGGGTGCTGAATCAAAAAAGTCGAGGGCAGGTATGAGGTGGTTTTCAGACCATCCTCTATTTCCGTTCGTGTCGAGCGAAGTCGAGACACCCATCGAGGTTGCGCCTAGCCGAAGGGCATCTCGACTTTGCTCGATGCGAACGGCCGGAGGTTGGCCTAAACGGCCGCAACGAAGCCGGCCTTTAGTCCAGCCGGTTCTTGACGATCTCGCCGGCGCGCATGATCAGCGGCAGCGCCTCGCCATTTCGCGCGAGCAGGCCGATATCGGACAAGGGGTCGCCATCGACGACGATCAGGTCGGCGTGCGCGCCCGCAGCGACGCAGCCGAGCTTGCCTTGCATCTGTAGCACTTCGGCGCCGATCGACGTGGCCTGCCGCAATATCTCGATCGGCGAGAAAACTTCGCTGCGGATCGAGAATTCGGTGCACTGGCGCGTATAGGTGTCGCCGAGCAGGTCGGTTCCGAACCCGATCTTGACGCCCGCCTGCCGCATCCGGTCCATGCCCGAGAGGGCTTCGTCGAAAACCTCGTCGAGCTTCGCCTGATTTTCGGGTGGAAAGCCCATCGCGGGACCAAGCTCGCGCAGCGCGAAGATGATCGCCATCGTCGGCACGATGAACGCGCCGCGCTCGGCGACGAAAGCGGCGGTTTCGTTGTCGATGAGCGTGCCATGCTCGATGCAGCGGACGCCGAATTCGACGCAGCGCCGGATCGCGCTCGTCGGATGGCAATGCGCCGAGGCATAGCTGCGCCGTTCGACGCATTCGTTGACGATCGCCCGGACCTCGTCCTCTCGATACTGGTTCATCCAGATCGGGTCGGTGGGCGAAGCGACGCCGCCCGACCCCATGATCTTGATCGTATGCGCCCCGCGCCGATATTCCTCGCGGACCGCCGCGATGCACGCGTCGACGCCGTCGGCGATCACCGTCAGGCTGTTGACCTGACCGCATTGGCAAAAACTGCGGTCATGGCCGTGACCGTCATTGCTCATCGGCCGCATATCGCCGTGGCCGCCGGTCATCGACACGATGCGCCCGGCATAGAGAAAGCGGGGCGCGCGAATGAGGCCTTCCTCGATCGAGCGCCAGAGCGACCAGTCGCCGCCGCCGATATCGCGCACCGTGGTGAAGCCGCAGTCGAGCGCATGGCCGAGCATGCGCACGGCATGGGCGGTGCGGTGGGCAGGCCCCATCGCATCGACGCGCTGGATATTTACATCGGAGATATAGGCATGGATATGCAGATCGATCAGCCCCGGCATCAGCGTGCGGCCGCCAACGTCGATCCGCCGTGCCGTCGCAGCGGTGATGGGACGGTCGGAAACCTCCTTGATCGTGCCGCTTTCGATGGCAACCGACATGCCCGTCGGGCAATCGGCGTTGGTGCCGTCGAACAGGCGGGCGTTTTCAAGGATCGTGATCGTCATGGTCATCTCCGTGTTGGGCAAGCTCTTCCCGCAGGGGCATTGCTATATTTCATACATAAGTGTCATAAATTGCCGGCGATGCAACAGGGTTTGAATGTCTTGGCGAAAAGGCGCTGTTGCCTTGCACCCGATTTTGCGTTGGACGGCTCCGGCCTGCCGTGAGAGGACGGGGCGGGAAGTCGATGATGCGACAGGAGAATATGATGCGCTTTGCTTTTGCCCTGATGCTGTTGCCGGCGCTGCCGCTGGTCCCGTTCGATACGCCCGCGTTCGCGCAGACGGTGCAGTCGGGGGCGGAGGATGCGGCGCTGCTCGAATTTCTCGATCGGGCTTACGACGAACAGGTGGCCTTGCGTCCCGAAACCCAGACCGTGCTCGGGTTCAAGACCGATTACGACCGGCTCGACGATTATACGGACGCCTTTGCCTTGCGCGAGCAGGCGCTCGCCGAGCGGCAGCTCAAGGACATGCACGCGCGGTTCCGTCCCGATCGATTGGGCGAACGCGCGCGCGTCAGCTACCGCCTCTTCGAATATGAAGTCGAACGCAGCCGCGAATCGACGCGGTTCCGGAAACTGCGCTTTCCGGTGACGACGAACGGCAGTCCCGCGGGCGAGATTCCCGTCCTGCTCATCAACAACCACAAGATCGACACCGTCGCCGACGCCGAGGCCTATATCGCCCGCCTGCGCGATACCGATCGCGTGATGCGCGAGGTCGCGGCGCTGATGCGCGAACAGGCGGCGGCGGGAATCGTGCCCAACAAGGTCAATTTCGCGCCGGCCCGCGCCGACGCGCGCCGGGTGGTAACGGGTGCGCCGTTCGACGACGGCCCCGATTCGACGCTGATGGCGGATTTCCGCAAAAAGGTGGCCGCGCTCGACGCGCCGGCTGCGGCGAAGGACAAGCTGCTCGCCGACGCGCGCGACGCGTTGCAGGGGCCGTTCCGGCACGGTTACGAAACGCTCTTTGCCGTGCTGGACGAAATCGAACCGCAATCGAAGGGTAATTTCGGCGTCTGGAACCTGCCCGACGGCGCGGCCTATTATGCCGATCAGCTGAAAAGCGCGACGAGCACCAGCCTGACCGCCGATCAGATCCACGCGCTCGGTCTCGAACAGGTGGCGAAGATTCGCGGCGAGATGGAAGCGATCAAGCGCGAGGTCGGCTTCGAGGGCACGCTCGAGCAGTTTTTCGATCATATCCGCACCGACCCGCAGTTCAAATATGCGAATACCGAGGCCGGCCGCGAGGAATATCTGCGCGATGCGCGGGCCGTGGTCGCTTCGGTAATGGAGGCAGCGCCGCGCTATTTCAGCGTGTTGCCGAAGGCGGCGCTGGAGGTGCGCGCGGTGGAGAAATGGCGCGAGGGAACGGCACCCACCGCCTTCTATAACCAGCCGTCGGCCGACGGGTCGCGGCCCGGCATTTACTACGTCAACCTCGTCGACATGAACCAGACGCAAAAGGTGCAGGTGGCGGGCATCGCCGCGCACGAAGGCGCGCCCGGGCACCACTTCCAGATTGCGCGCCAGCAGGAACTCGAAGGGCTTCCCAAGTTCCGCAAGTTCGGCGGCTATGGCGCCTATATGGAAGGGTGGGGCCTCTATTCGGAGCGATTGGCGGACGAGATGGGGGTATATAAGACCCCCTATGACCGCTTCGGCATGCTGTCGCTCCAGGTGTGGCGGGCGATCCGCCTCGTCCTCGACACCGGCATCCATTCGAAACGGTGGACGCGCGATCAGGCGATCGCCTATTTCCGGGCCAACAGCTCGGTCTCGGACACCGATATCGCGCGCGAGGTCGACCGCTATTTCAACTGGCCGGGGCAGGCGACCAGCTACATGGTCGGCCAGCTTCGCATCGCCGAGCTGCGCAAGCGCGCCGAGCGCGAACTGGGGCCGCGTTTCGACATCCGCGAGTTCCACGAGGCGGTGCTGAGTGAAGGTGCATTGCCGCTGGACCTGCTCGATGAGCAGGTTGCACGGTACATCGCGGCGAAGCAGAAGTGATGCAGCGGCGCCGGGGCTATCGGCGCCGGTAGCGAAAGTACCAGACTTCGTGCCCTTGCGCGCGCGCCTTCGCTTCGTAGCGGGTTTCGGGCCAGCCGCCCGGCCGGACGAGGAAGTCGCCTGACGCCTGCGCCAGCCATTCGAACTGGTGGCGATGGCGGCGCATGATCATCAGCGCGTGGGCGAGATAGACGGGGTGATCGGTGCCGAAGCGAAATTCGCCGCCGGGTTTCAGCTTCGCGGCGATCAGGTCGACCGGACCGTCGTTCATCATCCGCCGCTTGGCGTGGCGCGCCTTCGGCCAAGGGTCGGGGTGGAGCAGATAGGCGAAGCTCAGGGCGCCGTCGGGAATGCGGCGCAGCACCTCGAGCGCGTCGCCGTGATGGATGCGGACATTGGCGAGCGGCAGGCGTTCGCCGTGATCGCCCGACACGTGCACCAGCGCCTGCGCGACGCCGTTGACGAAGGGCTCGGCGCCGATGAAGCCATGGTCGGGCAGCATGTCGGCGCGCCCGGCCATATGTTCGCCGCCACCGAAACCGATCTCGAAGTGCAAGGGGCGCCCCTGTCCCTCGGCGTCGCCGAACAGCCGCGCCGCGGTGACTTCGCCTTCCGCGGGAACGGCAATCTGCGGCAGCAGCTTGTCGACAAGGTCCTGCTGTCCCGCGCGCAGCGGCTTGCCCTTGGCGCGGCCATAGAGGCGGTTGATCGTGGTCGGATCGCCGGGTTTGTAAGCGGTCATGCCGCGCGCCCTAGCCGAGCGGTGGCGTTCCGGTCAACGCGCCCCGGCTCGATGCGGCGGGCTCAGCGCGGCGGCCATGTCACCGTCGTTCCGGCGGCGCGTTTCTTTTCAACAAGGTCGAGTGCGCGCTGCGGCGTGGGCAGGCGGTCCTGCGCGACAAGCGCGACGATCTGCGCCGCGACGATGAAATTGGCGGAATAATATCCCGCCGCGTGCGGCTGGACCGCGACCGCCTTGCCGTTGTCGCCGATTGCCAGCAGATAGCGGTCGGCTGTCCCCTCGGGGCGATAGACCGCGCGATTGCCACCGACGATGCCGTCGATGCACCAGCGGGATGCGGTTATGCGCGGCGCCGGCGTCTGCACCCCGGCCGTCAGCGTCTTCACAGGGAGCGCCGAATCGGCGGCGTTCCCGGTAAAGGCGAGCTTGGCCGCGCAATCGGCGATCGGTTCTGCCGCGACGGCGGCCCCGGTCTGTGGCAAGCGGATTTCCGAGAGGGCATCCTCCATCGATGCCGACAGCTCGCCGGGCGATTGCGTCGCCGAGGTTGCGCGCATCTTCACATACCAATCGCCGACGGCGAACAACGCCACGCCGGTGCTGCGAATGCCCTCGACCCCTGCGGGTGCGAACACCGCCTTGAGGCCGCTCGCCGTAGCCTGCCCGGGCGGGGTGAAGGCGGCCGGCCCGATGGCCAGCCCCGGGTTTTTCAGATCCTCGCGCAGGCTGATCGCGCGCTGCGCCTGCGCAAACCAGATCGGCACGGTCCCGTTGGTATTGCGGAAAATATAGACGGTCAGTTGCTGGTTGCCGTCGCTCGACCCGAAATTCTGGCTGATGTCGAGTTCAGGGTCGGCGAAGCTCGTCGCGCGCATGCGCGCGAGGCCGCCGAGCGTTGCCGGGATGACGATGCCGCTATGGGCATGGGCCCATGCTGCCCCAGCGTTGACCGGTAGCGGCTGCTGGGCCGACGCTGCACCGGGCAAAGCCATGGCCAGCGCGGCGGCGAACAGGCTCATGACAAGGCTGGTTTTTGGCATAGCCATTCCTCCCCGATCCAGCCGCATTAGCTGTCAGATCGGGTTGGCGATAGCAAGCGGCCCTGCGTCAGCGGGCGAGTGCGGCCTTCAGCTTGTCGACGAGATCGGTGCGTTCCCACGGAAAGGCATTGCCGTCCGACTGGCGGCCGAAATGGCCATAGGCCGCGGTCTGCCGATAGATCGGCTTGTTGAGCCCGAGGTGGGTACGGATACCCTTCGGCGTCAGGCGAACGAGTTCGGGAATCACCGCCTCGATGCGGCTTTCCTCGACGGTGCCGGTGCCGTGCAGGTCGACATAGATCGACAGCGGTTCGGCGACGCCGATCGCATAGCTCAATTGGATCGTGCAGCGACGCGCGAGGCCCGCGGCAACGATGTTCTTGGCGAGGTAGCGGGTGATGTACGCCGCCGAACGGTCGACCTTGGTCGGGTCCTTGCCGCTGAACGCGCCGCCGCCGTGCGGGCTGGCGCCGCCATAGGTGTCGACGATGATCTTGCGGCCGGTGAGGCCGGCGTCGCCGTCGGGGCCGCCGATCTCGAAACGCCCCGTCGGGTTGATATGATAGACGGTGTTCGCGGTCAGCAGTTCGGCAGGCAGCACGTCGGCGATCACGCCGAGCACATATTTGCGCAGCTCGGTATATTTCGCTTCGTCGCCCTCGCCGTTGTGGAAGAAATAGCCCGGGGCATGCTGGGTCGACACGACGATTGCGGTCGCTTCGACTGGCCGTTCGTTGGCATAGCGCAGCGTGACCTGGCTCTTCGCGTCGGGTTCGAGGAAGGGGGCGATGCCCGCCTTGCGGTCGGCCGCCATGCGCTCGAGGATCTTGTGGCTGTAATCGAGCGTCGCGGGCATCAGGTCGGGGGTTTCATCCGACGCATAGCCGAACATGATTCCCTGATCGCCCGCGCCCTCATCCTTGTCGGCCGCTTCGTCGACGCCCTGCGCGATATGTGCCGACTGGGCGTGCAGGTTGTTTTCGAAGCGAAAGCTTTCCCAATGGAAGCCGTCCTGTTCGTAACCGATCTCCTTGACCGTCCGGCGGACGGTGGCCTCGATCTCATCGAGCGCGCCAGGGGCCCATTCCCCATTCTCGAATACGCCCTTGCAGCGTATTTCGCCCGCGAGCACGACAAGCTGGGTCGTGGTCAGCGTTTCGCACGCGACGCGGGCCTCGGGATCCTTCGACAGGAACAGGTCGACGATCGAATCGCTGATCTGGTCGGCCACCTTGTCGGGATGTCCTTCGGACACGCTTTCGGAGGTGAAGAGGAAGCTGTTGCGCATGAGAGCCTTCTTTGGGAGCGAATATAAAGGATGCTTTATGTGTGGAGCTGTTAGCGTCCGCGCCGCCGAAAAGCAATGGCGGCCGCGAGGAGCAGCAGGGCGAACCCGACCGGCAGAATGTTACCGAAGCGGGCGAATAGGGTCGGTGCGTGCGGCGGCGGAAGCGTGGTATCGATCCGCCCCGGCCTGTGCATCGGAATCGATGCGAGGATACGACCGTCGGCGTCGATCACCGCGCTGATCCCGGTCGGTGTTGCGCGCACGACGGGCAGCCCTTCCTCGATCGCGCGCAGCCGAGCCTGCGCCAGATGCTGGGGGGGACCCCATGCGCCGAACCATGCGTCGTTCGACGGGTTGAAGATGAAGTCGGGACGGTGGGCGCGGTCGACGACCTGCCCCGAGAAGATGATCTCATAGCAGATTTGCAGACCGGCCTTGCCGAAGGCGCCGAGGTCGAGCGTATGCGGCCCCGGTCCCGGCCAGAAGTCGATATCGCCCGGGGCGAGGCGCGACAGACCGATTGCCGAAAGGATCGGGCGCATCGGGAGATATTCGCCATAGGGGACGAGGTGCGCCTTGTCGTAGCGCGGTCCGAGGGTGCCGTCGGCGTGGACGGTCATTACTGCGTTGCGGGCGCCGACGGCATCGCCCGCCTTGTCGAACTCGAGCTTCAGCGCGCCGAGCAGCATCAGATCGCCGGGGTTCATCAGGTTCGTCAGCCGTCCGCGCGCCGCCGCCGGGGCGCGGTCGTAATAATAGGAGGGGTATCCGGTTTCGAGATAGTCCGGGATCGCCGCTTCGGGCCACAGGATCAGCCGCGGCCGGTCGTCCTTCGGCGCCGTCAGCCGCGCCAGCTTGGCGAAATTGGCATCGGCCTTGCTGCCTTCCCATTTGTCCTGCTGGCCGACATTGGGCTGGACGACGGTGATGGGGATGCGCTTCATCCCTTTCGACCGGACCACCGCATCGGTGGCGGCGCCCGCCTGCGTCAGAAATGCGGCGCCCCACAAGACGAGCAAGCTGGCGGAAAGGGCAGAGGCTGCCACACGGCGGCGAAACCACGCCAGAATCAGCACCGCCGCTAACAGGCAGACGATCGCACTCATGCCATAGGTGCCGATCCAGCGAGCCGGTGCCGCGACATGCGGGACGGCGACCACTCCCAGCGGATTCCATGCGAAGCCCGTGAAAATCCAGCTACGAAACCATTCGGTCAGCGCCCAAAGCCCGGCGAAGGCGAGCAGATAGGATGGCGCCGCAAAATGCGAATCGGCCTTGGGTCGCAGCAACCACGCCGCCCAGGCCGCCAGTGCCGGATAGACCGCGAGATAGAGCGACAGCAGCACCACCGCGACCCATCCGAGCCAGGCGGGCATCGCCGCCTGATAGGTGAAAGCGGTCGCGATCCAGTTGAGGCCGAGCGCGAAATGGCCGACCCCGAACGCCCAGCCGGTTCCGAAGGCATGCCGGCCGCGCGGGCTTTGCGCGACGAGCGCCATCCATCCGGCGAAAGCGAGCAGGGTCAGCGGCCAGAAGTTCAGCGGCGCAAATCCCGTCGCCGAAACGGCACCGAGGAGCAGGGCGACAAGCTTTGGCCAGCGGTCGGCGAAAGCGGCGATGCGGGAGGAAGTCGCGGTCACGGCGCTGCTTTAGCCGCGCGCGGGGGCGGCGACAATGACACTTGCGCGGCTTCCGCGCTCTAGTCCTCCTGACCCGACCGAAAGCGGTCAGCCAACAAAAAGGCCCGCATTCGCTTCGAATGCGGGCCTTTTGCTGATGATAAGAAGATGATCAGCCCGCGATATGCTCGGCCAGCACGGTCAGCCCGGCTTCGTTGACCTCGGCAAAGCCGCCTTCGACCTCGATCGTTTCGGGCGCCGCGCCGTTGGTCGCATAGATCGTCAGCGGGCCGTTGCGCAGCGTCGCCATGAACGGGGCATGGCCTTCGAGCACCGAGAAATCGCCTTCGCTGCCCGGTACGGTGACCATATAGACGTCGCTCGACCGTTCGAGGCGGGCGGGGGTGACGAGTTCGAACTTCAGGGCCATTTTCAAATCCTTGGCCCCCTCCCCGCGCGGGGAGGGGTGATAGGTCTATTATGCGGCGTCGGCGGCCAGCTTGGCGGCCTTGGCGACCGCTTCCTCGATACCGCCGACCATGTAGAAGGCCGCTTCGGGGAGGTGGTCATATTCGCCGTCGACAACGGCCTTGAACGACTTCACCGTGTCTTCGATCGCCACGAACTTGCCGGGGATGCCGGTGAAGACTTCGGCGACGTGGAACGGCTGCGACAGGAAGCGCTGGATCTTGCGCGCGCGGGCGACGACCAGCTTATCTTCTTCCGACAGCTCGTCCATGCCGAGGATCGCGATGATGTCCTGCAGCGACTTGTACTTCTGCAGCGTTTCCTGAACGCGGCGGGCGGTCTCATAATGCTCCTGCCCGACGGTCGCGGCGGTCAGCACGCGCGAGGTCGAGTCGAGCGGGTCGACCGCGGGATAGATGCCGAGTTCCGAAATCGCGCGGCTCAGCGTCGTCGTTGCGTCCAAGTGGGCGAACGAGGTTGCGGGAGCAGGGTCGGTAAGATCGTCCGCGGGGACGTAAATGGCCTGCACCGAGGTGATCGAGCCCTTGGTGGTCGAGGTGATGCGTTCCTGCAGCGCGCCCATGTCGGTCGACAGGGTCGGCTGGTAACCCACCGCCGAAGGAATACGGCCGAGCAGCGCCGACACTTCCGAACCCGCCTGCGTGAAGCGGAAGATGTTGTCGACGAAGAACAGCACGTCCTGACCTTCTTCGTCGCGGAAATATTCGGCCATCGTCAGACCCGACAGCGCGACGCGGGCGCGGGCGCCCGGGGGTTCGTTCATCTGGCCGAACACCAGCGCCACCTTCGACCCGTCGGGGGTCGGGTTGCCGTCGGCGTCCTTGGCGATAACGCCGGCGTCGAGGAATTCGTGATACAGGTCGTTGCCTTCGCGGGTGCGTTCACCGACGCCCGCGAACACCGACACGCCGCCGTGGCCCTTGGCGATGTTGTTGATCAGTTCCTGGATGAGAACCGTCTTGCCGACGCCGGCGCCGCCGAACAGGCCGATCTTGCCGCCCTTTGCGTAGGGCGCGATCAGGTCGATGACCTTGATGCCGGTGACGAGGATCGCGGCTTCGGTCGACTGGTCGACGAATTCGGGAGCCTTGGCATGGATCGGCGCCGACATGCCGGCGTTCACCGGACCGCGTTCGTCGATCGGGTCGCCAATGACGTTGAGAATGCGGCCGAGCGTCTGCGGGCCGACCGGAACCGAGATCTGGGCGCCGGTGTCGGTCACCGGCTGGCCGCGGGTCAGGCCGTCGGTCGCGTCCATCGCGATGGTGCGGACGGTGTTTTCGCCGAGGTGCTGCGCGACTTCGAGGACAAGGCGGTTGCCGTTGTTGTCGGTTTCGAGCGCGTTCAAAATGGCCGGCAGGGTGCCGGTGAACTGGACGTCGACGACGGCGCCGATGACCTGCGCGACGCGGCCCGTTGCGGTGCCGGCGGTTGCGGCGGCCTTGGGAGCGGCAGCCTTCTTCGGCGCAGCAGCCTTGGGCGCAGCGGCCTTCTTGGCGGGAGCCTTCTTTTCAGCGGGAGCGGTAGCCATTACTTTCTTCCTTGCTTGAATAGCTTAGAGCGCTTCCGCGCCAGCAATAATCTCGATGAGTTCGGTCGTGATCGCCGCCTGACGCGTGCGGTTGTAAACGATGGTCAGCTTGTTGATCAGGTCGCCCGCGTTGCGCGTCGCATTGTCCATCGCGGTCATCGACGCACCCTGTTCGGATGCGGCATTTTCCAGCAGGCCCTTGAAGATCTGGATCGTGACGTTGCGCGGCAAGAGGTCGGCGAGGATCGCTTCCTCGTCGGGCTCATATTCGACGGCGGCGCCGCTCGACGTCGGGACGTCGGCCGGCGGCGGAACCGGGATCATCTGCTGGCCGGTGGCGATCTGGAGCAGCGCCGAGCGGAACTTCGAGTAGAAGAGATGCGCGACGTCGAAGGCGCCGGCTTCGTAAAGCTCCATCACTTTCGCCGAGATGTCGCTCGCCTGTTCGAAGCCGATGTCGCGGATGCCGGTGGTTTCGTAATTCTCGATGATCTGGCCGGGGAAGAGGCGGGCGATCACCGGGCGGCCCTTGCGGCCGACGAGATAGAAGAGAACCTTCTTGCCCTGCGCCTGCAGTTCGAGCGCCTTGTCGCGCGCCGCCTTGACGATGTTCGAGTTGAACGCGCCGGCGAGGCCGCGGTCGCTGTTGAGCACGACGAGCAGGTGCGTGTCGCTCTTGCCGGTGCCCGACAGCAGCTTCGGCGCCGAATCCGACGCGCCGACCTTCGACGCGAGGCTGGCGACGACGCCTTCGAGCCGCTCGGCGTAAGGACGCGCGGCTTCGGCCGCGGCCTGTGCCTTGCGCAGCTTCGCGGCGGCGACCATCTTCTTGGCCTTGGTGATCTTCTGGGTCGACTTGACCGAGACGATCCGCCCTTTGAGTTCCTTAAGCGATGCCATTACGGCCCCTCTTGTTCGTCAGCCCGGCGCGAAGGCCGGGCTCACGGTAACTTGGCTTACGCGAAAATCTTGCCGAACGCTTCGAGCGCCGCGACCAGACCCTTTTTGGCGTCGTCGCCAAGGTCCTTGGTGTCGCGGATCGTCTTCAGCACATCGGCATGGTCGCTGCGCAGATAGGCGAGCATTGCCTGTTCGTAACGCGACACGTCGGTCGTCGCGACATTGTCGAGATAGCCGTTGGTGCCGGCGAAGATCGACGCGGTCTGCTCTTCGAACGGCATCGGCTGGAACTGCGGCTGCTTCAGCAGCTGCGTCAGACGCGCGCCGCGGTTCAGCAGCTTCTGCGTCGACGCGTCGAGGTCCGAACCGAACTGCGCAAAGGCTTCCATTTCGCGATACTGCGCGAGTTCGAGCTTGATCGAGCCCGACACCTTCTTCATCGCCTTGGTCTGCGCGGCCGAGCCGACGCGGCTCACCGACAGACCGACGTTGATCGCGGGGCGGATACCGGCGTTGAACAGGTTGGTTTCGAGGAAGATCTGGCCGTCGGTGATCGAAATCACGTTGGTCGGGATATACGCCGAAACGTCGCCCGCCTGCGTTTCGATGATCGGCAGCGCGGTGAGCGAACCCGAGCCATTGTCGCTGTTCATCTTCGCGGCGCGCTCGAGCAGGCGGCTGTGCAGATAGAAAACGTCGCCGGGGTAAGCTTCGCGGCCCGGCGGGCGGCGCAGCAGCAGCGACATCTGGCGATAGGCGACGGCCTGCTTCGACAAGTCGTCGTACACGATCACGGCGTGCATGCCGTTGTCGCGGAAGAATTCGCCCATCGTCACACCGGCGTACGGTGCGAGATACTGCAGCGGTGCCGGTTCCGACGCGGTCGCGGCGACGACGATCGAATATTCCATCGCGCCATTTTCTTCGAGCTGGCGGACGATCTGCGCGACGGTCGAGCGCTTCTGGCCGACGGCGACGTAGATGCAATAGAGCTTCTTGCTCTCATCGTCGCCCGCGTTGACCTCCTTCTGGTTGATGAAGGTGTCGATCGCGACGGCGGTCTTGCCGGTCTGGCGGTCGCCGATGATCAGTTCGCGCTGGCCGCGGCCGACGGGGACGAGCGCGTCGAGCGCCTTGAGGCCGGTCTGGACGGGTTCGTGCACCGAGGTGCGCGGGATGATGCCCGGCGCCTTGACTTCGACGCGCATGCGCTTGTCGGCCTTGATCGGGCCCTTGCCGTCGATCGGATTGCCGAGACCATCGACGACGCGGCCGAGCAGGCCCTTGCCGACGGGAACGTCGACGATCGTGCCGGTGCGCTTGACGGTGTCGCCTTCCTTGATCTCGCTGTCCGAGCCGAAGATCACGATACCGACGTTGTCGGCTTCGAGGTTGAGCGCCATGCCCTTCACGCCGTTGGCGAATTCGACCATTTCACCGGCCTGGACGTTGTCGAGGCCGTGGACGCGGGCGATGCCGTCGCCGACCGACAGAACCTGGCCGATTTCGCTGACCGTGGCGTCGGTCCCGAAATTGGCGATCTGGTCCTTGATGACCTTGCTGATTTCAGCGGCGCGGATTTCCATTGTTTAGCCTTTCATCGGGCAAATTTGGCGTACGGGCTTTTCAGCCCTTCATCGCCTGGGCGAAACTGTTGAGACGGGTACGGATGCTGCCGTCGATCAGCTGGCTGCCCAGCTGGACGACGAGACCGCCGAGAATGGCGGGGTCGACGGTCGTCGCGACGGTGACGTCGCGTCCGACACGGGATTTGAGATTGGCGGTCAGCGTCTTGAGCTGCTCGGCCGTCAGCGGATGCGCGCTGGTGACTTGCGCCGTCACTTCGCCGCGATGCTGGGCGACGATCGCTTCATAGGCGCCGATCATGCCGCCGAGGTCGGCGAGACGGCGGTTCTCGGCAAGCACGCCGAGGAACTTGGCGGTCAGCGAATCGAGCTTCAGCGTCTTGGCCACCGCCGCGACGGCCTTCGCGGCGTCGGCGCGGCCGACGACGGGGCTCTGGGTCAATGCCGTGAGGTCGGCCGAATCGGCAAGGCCGGCTTTCAGCGTCGCAAGGCTCTTGGCGACCGCATCGATCTGATTCGATTCGCGGGCCAGATCGAACAGCGCGACCGCATAACGGCCCGCGAGGCCCGCCGTGATGTTGCCCTGAATGCCGCCGGAATTCTCCACGCGCGAAAGTCCTTTGCTACGATCCCGTGGGGGATGGGTCGCGCGCTTTTGTGGGGGATTCGACGAATGCCCCCCGCGCGAAGTCGCGGCGCGCCTAGCAACGATTTTGCTGCAATGCAAGGCGGGGGTTGGGCGCTAGTTGCAAGCAGATTGCGGAATCGCCTTTGCAGCCGCCTCACGCATTTTGTCCAACGTCTTTTGGACGGCCCTGGTTGCTCTTTCTCCGCTGCCCCCACGCTCGTCGAATACATCCTCTATCTCGCGCCATTGCGCCTCGGTGCAGACTTCGCCGCCGCCGACCGAGCTATGAAGCGAATAGGTGGTGACGCAGGCTGACCGGCCCAATTGGGGGTAGCAGTCGTTGAAACCCCGCACGGGTATCGCCGGCGCGTCGAATCCCCCGACTTCCAGTCCTGCGGTTGCGATCGACAGCCGCTGATCGATCGCATCGCTATTTCTCCCCGCCAGTTTGCAGAGGCAGGATTGATCATGCAGCCTGTCGATCTCGGTAAACCGTTTCGTGGCTTCGGCCTTGCTGAAGACCTTCGCCGGTGACGCCTGTTTGGAGTCGCCGCAACCGGATATGAAGATCGCCGCCACGGCGGTGATGCCCAGCCTGAAGCGTGGCATTGCTTGCATTCCCGCTTCCCTCCCATAAACCGACGTCGACGAACTAACATGGGAGATGGCGATGGGCGAGATGATCCGGATGACGATGGACGACGGCGCGGACATTGCGGTCTATCATGCCCTGCCCGAAGGCGAACGCCGCGGCGGGCTCGTCCTGGTCCAGGAAATCTTCGGGGTCACCGACCATATCCGCGAGCTGTGCGACGAATATGCCGCCGACGGTTACGAGGTGCTGGCGCCCGCCCTGTTCGATCGCGAGCATCCGGGCTTCGAGAGCGACTATTCGGGGCCGCAGTTCGAGCGTGCGGTCGAACTCGCGCGCCAGCTCCATCCGTTCGAACAGAGCCTCAAGGATGCACAGACCTGCATCGATGCGCTGAAGGGCAAAGGTCCCGTCTTCATCACCGGCTATTGCTACGGCGGCTCGGTCGCGTGGCGGATGGCGCAAATCAGTCCCGACCTTGCCGCGGCGTCATCCTATTATGGCAGCCTCGTCCCGACGCAGTTCGCCGACGAATCGCCGATGTGCGCAACGATCGCGCACTTCGGCCGCTTCGACGGCGGTATCCCGATGGAAGGCGTCGAGGCGTTGATTGCCCGGGATCATCCGACCGCCCAGATTTTCGTCTATGAGGCCGGGCATGGTTTCAACAGCGACCGGCGCAAGGATTATCACGAACCGAGCAGCGAACAGGCGCGCGAACGCACGCTGATGCTGTTCAAGGCGTGCGGCGGGTAACCCCCGCGGTTCAGCCGCCGTTCGATCCCGCCGCCGCTGCGGCAGCGGCGGTCGATTTCTGGCAGCGATAGACGAGCCGTTCGTTCGGGCTCGGCGGCAGCGCGCTGCGGATCGCTTCCTGCTGCGTCGCGAGCGCGGCGAGCGCACCCGCGTCGGTGGTGCAGCCCTTGAGCGTCGTGCCGGCGCGAATCTCGCGCGCCTTTGCCATCGTCTCGGCATCGAGCAGATAGCGGTCGACGCGATATTCCTTCCCCGCCTGATCGATCGACGCGACGGTGACCGTCGCTTCCTCGTTCGGCACGAGGATGCGCTGCCAGCGCCCGTCCGACCCTTGCGCATATTGGGTGCGGTCGTTGACGCAGCCGCCGCCGTGGATTTTTACCGGTACGTCTGTCGTCGCCGACACCGTCACGCGGCTGCGTTCGGGCTGGATGGTGCAGAGATACTGCCCCTCGGCCAGCGCAGCCGTAGCGGTGCCGGTCGCGGCGCCCGGCGCGGGCGTGTCGGCCAGCTCGGCATGCGCGTCGGGGCGCGTCACGAACAGCACCGCGGCGCCCAGCACCAGCACCGCGCCGGCACCGCCCGCGATCTTGGCATTGCGGATGTTCTTCTGGCTGTAGAAGAGCAGGCCGGCGCCGGCGGCGAGCGCGCCGATCACGAACAGCACCCCGGCGAGCGCGATGCGGTTCTCGCGCGACGCCAGCGCCGCCTCCTCGGCGCGCGCCTGCTTGAGTTCGCGGTCGAGCTTGGCGGCGGCTTCCTTCGCGGCATTGGCCTCGGCGCTCGCGCGGCTTTCGGCGTCGAGCGCGGCGCGATCGCGCGCGTCGGCTTCGGCCATCGACAGGCAGGGCGTGCCGATGCCGGCATATTGCTGGTCGGCATCGGCAAGGAAGCGCGCCAGTTCGCGCGTCGAGATGGCGAAGGCGAAGGGCGAATCGCCGTCGTCGGCGCGGGTGATCGCGGTGTTGATACCGGTGATGCGGCCGCAGCCGTCGACCAGCGGGCCACCCGAATTGCCGCGCGAAATCTTGGCGGTGTGGACCAGCATCGCTACCCCGTCGACGGCCTGCGTGTTCGACAGATTGCCTTCGCTGCGCGTCGGGGTGCGCGGGGTGATATAATCGGCGGCACTGCGCGCGGTCGCGAGGTCGACATTGCCCGGATAGCCGAGCGCCACGACGTCGGTACCCGATTCGAGCGGGCCGGTATAGACTGCGGCGGCGGGCAGCCGGCCTTCGGTGATCTCGATCAGTGCGAGGTCGCGCGTCGTGTCGATCGCGATCAGCTTGCCGGCATAGCTTTTCTGCCCTTCCGAGGGGACGACCCCTAAGGCGACATTGCCGGGATATTTGACCGCCGATTCGACGACATGTGCGTTGGTGACGATGCGTGTCGGGGAAATGGCGATGCCGCTGCCGTGGCCGAAGCCGACAACCTCGCCGTCGACCATCGCCACGGTGACGACGCGCACGACGCTGCGCGACGCGGCGCTGATATCGTCCGCGGCATGCGCCGGAAGCGACGGGGTCAGGGCAAGGGCGAAGAGGGCGAGCAGCAGCGTGAGGAGGCGGGTCATGGCGCGCAGACTAGCCGCCGCGGATGCGAAGGCAAGCGGTGCTAGATATAGGGGCCCCACATGACCATCCATGCCCCGGCGCTGCCGGCAAGGATGACGAGGGCGCAAAGTCCGAGCAGCCCCGCGACCGCCTTGCGCGCCGCCGGGGTGCCGCTTGCGCCCGCGCGCAGATACAATTCGGCGACGGCAAGCGGCAGCAGGGAATTGGCAAAGGCGAGGAACAGGTCGAACGGCCCGTCCATCGCCTTGCCGATGCCCGCGCCGCCGGTCGCGAGACCCCATACCATATAGCCGACGCGCATGAACCACACCGCGCTCGCGACCGCGAACAGCCGGATCGCCCAGCGGCGGTGGTCGGCGAAACGCCGCACATGCGCCGCTCGCCACGCCAGCCCCGCAAATGCGAGGATCAGCAGCGCGTCGAGCGTGATGCCGATCGCGCCGCCCAGCGCCAGCCATGTGCCGCGAATCCACGTCAGCCACAGCCCGCCGAACGCAAGCGCGAGCGCCGAGAGCAGGTAAAGCCGGCCGTTCCAGCGATGGACCGCAGGCCAGCGGGACCGGATCGCCGGGACAAGCTGGACCAGTCCGCCGAGCGTGATGACCGCCGCCATCAGGACATGGACGGCGAAGAACAGGTTGCCCGCGGTGTCGCCCGCGACATGGCCGGTGATCAGCGGCTTGTCGTTCCACGCCGCGAAATTGCCGGTCAGCGTTGGGGGATAATAAAAGAGCAGGATGAAGGCGACGAAGAGTAGCTGCCCCGCGGCGATGGCGAGATAGCAGAGGGTCGCCGCGCGCCCCAGCCAGTCGGCGCGGCGTCGCTTGCGTGCGGGCGCGAAAGATGCGTCGATGGTCGCCATATCGCCAACTCCCGGTCTGAAGCGGCAGATTGGCCCGGATATGCTGGTGAGTCAATGATATAATACAGTAACACACCAAGGGGAAGCTTTGAACGCAAGCCCCGGGACGCGGCCCGCGAAGCGGTATGGCAAAGATGATCGCGCCCAAAGAAAGGATGATCCGATGGCCTATTCGATTACCGGACTCGACCCCGACCGCTTTGCGCCGCTGTTCGCGATGGACGATGCCGCGCTCGCCGCCTGCAACGCCCGCCGTGTCATCGCGACCGCCGATCGGGGCTTTCCCTGCCGTATCAGCCTCGAGGATGCGCGCGCCGGCGAGGCGCTGATCCTGCTCCACCACACCAGCCACGATGTCGAAACGCCCTATCGCAGCGCCTATGCGATCTATGTCCGGCCGGGTGTCGCCGCGGCGACATATCGCGATGCGCCGCCGCCGGTGTTCGAGGGGCGCCCGCTGGCGCTGCGCGCCTTCGATCGCGACGGCATGCTGCGGGACGCGCGGCTTGCGGGGCCGGGCGAGGCCGATGGCGCGATCCGGGACCTGTTTGCGGACGATCGCATCGCCTATATCGATGCGCACAACGCCGCGCACGGCTGCTTTGCCGCGCGGATCGAAAGGGACGGGCAATGAGCGCCGCCGAGACCATGACCGACGACGATCGCTGGGCGGCGGTGCTGCGCCGCGACCGGGCGCTCGACGGGCGTTTCGTCACCGGCGTGCTCACCACCGGCATCTATTGCCGGCCGAGCTGCGCCGCGCGCCATCCCAAGCGGGAGAATGTCCGCTTCTTCGAGGATGGCGCCGCGGCGCGTGAAACCGGACTGCGCGCGTGCAAGCGCTGCCTGCCCGACGAGGTCGCGCGCGACGAAGGCGCGGTGCTCGCCGCGATCGCGGCGATCAAGCAGAGCGAGGAACCGCTGGCGCTTGCGGATCTTGCGGACCGCACCGGCTATTCGCCGACGCATTTCCAGCGCGTCTTCACCCGCCACACCGGGCTGTCGCCCGCCGCCTATGCGCGCGCCTTGCGCGAGGAACGGGCGCGGCAGGCGCTGAGCGAGGGCGGCCGCGTCACCGACGCCATTTACGATGCGGGCTTTTCGGGGCCGTCGCGCTTCTACGAAAATATGGAAGGACGCATGGGGATGACGGCGTCGGCGTGGGTGAATGGCGGTAAGGGGGTGACGATCCACTGGGCGGTCGTCCCGACCAGCCTTGGCGACATGCTTGTCGCCGCGACCGACAAGGGCGTCTGCCGCCTGTCGTTCGCCGAAGGGCGCGAGGCGCTCGAGGAACGCTTTCCGGCCGCCGAACTGATCGAGGGCGGCGGCGAGTTTTCCGCGCTGCTCGAACAGGTCGTCGCTGCGGTCGAGGCGCCGACCCAAGGCTTCGACCATATCCCGATCGACGTCAAAGGCACCGCGTTCCAGGAGGCGGTGTGGCGCGAACTCAGGAAGATTCCGGCGGGCGAAACGCGCAGCTATGCCGATATCGCCGCCGCGGTCGGCAAGCCGGGCGCGGTGCGCGCCGCGGGCAGCGCGAACGGCGCGAACAATGTCGCCGTGCTGATCCCGTGCCACCGCGTGGTCCGCAGCGACGGCACGCTCGGCGGCTATGCCTATGGCCTGCCGATCAAGGAAGAATTGCTCAAGAGGGAGACAATCAAGTGACCGACAAGATTGCGCAGTTTCGCGCGCTGCACGTTCCCGGCGACCCGCTGATCCTCGTCAACATCTGGGACGCCGGGAGCGCGAAGGCCGTCGCGGCCGCGGGGGCAAAGGCGATCGCGACCGGCAGCTATGGCGTCGCGGGAGCGCAGGGGCGCGCCGACGGCGAGGATTTTCCGCTCGAAGACGTCTTCGAAAATCTGGCGCGCATCCTGTCGGTCACCGACCTGCCCGTCACCATCGACATGGAATCGGGCTATGGCGCCGATGCCGAGGCGGTCGGCGCCTCGGTCGGGCGCGCGAAAGCTGCGGGCGCGGCGGGGATCAATATGGAAGACCGGCTGCCGGGCGTTGCCGAGCTGCTTGCGATCGGCGAGGCGCAAGACCGTTATCGCGCCGCTGCCGACACCGGCATTTTCGTCAATGCGCGCTGCGACACCTTCCGCGGGCAGGATATCGCGAAGGACGGCGATGCGCTCGTCGCCGCGACGCTCGAACGCGCGCGGGCCTATGCCGATGCCGGCGCGGGATCGCTGTTCGTGCCCTTCCTGCTCGATCCGAAATGCATCGGCGCGATCTGCGAGGCGTCGCCGCTGCCCGTCAACATCCTGCGCGGCAAGGGCGGACCGACGCACAGGGAGCTCGCGGGTCTCGGTGTCGCGCGGATCAGTCACGGCCATCAGCCATGGGCCGCGGCGATGACGTGGCTGACGGCGCAGGCTGGGCAGGTGCTGGGCGGCGAAGAACCCGATTATTGACGCCAAGCGCCGATCAGTCGGTTACGCCTTCGGTTCCCTCGGTACGTATGAACGTCTTTTCGCGATTGGCGCGCATTGCTTCGAGCTGGTCGAGCAGCGATTGTCCCTGACCGCGATCGTGCGGATCGAACGCGACGCTTTCGGCCAGCCCGATCGCTTCGTTGAAACGGCCCTGATTGGCGAGCGCGAAGGCCTGGCTGATCCGGATGCTGACATTCTCGGGCTCCAGAACGAACGCCTTTTCCAGCCCCTGCAAAGCCATGCCGGTCGGAGGGAAGCCCTGATCGCCGAACGTCTGGAAATAGGCGTAGAGCGGGATCGGATCGTCAGGGTTGGTGCGGTTGGCGAGCATGATCGGCTTGCGCACCGCGCTCCATGCCCCGGCGCTGTAATCGCCTTTCTCGTCGAATCCGATCGCGATCAGCCGCCCGAGCAGGACGTTGGCGCGGACATGATCGGGCTGCAGCGCGATCGCCTTGTCGACCGCCGCGCGCGCTGCGGCGAGGTCGCGCTTGTCCTTGTCCATGCCCCATTCGGCCGCGGCGAGTTCGTACCAGGTGCCGGCATCGCCCGGCTGGGCGACGGTTAGCTTTTGCAGCGCGGGGCGGACGGCGGCCATCCGCTCGGGGGAATATTGGGCGCTCAACCGTTCGAGGCGAAGCGGGATCAGCGCATCTTCGGCGGCGGCGAGCGGCGCGATGGCGATCGTCCCCTCGACCTTCATCGGTTCGTGAAGCGCGACATAGGCGAGCGAGCGATTGAGGTAGCGATTGAGATCCTTGTCGAGCTGGCCAAGGTCGCCAAAGGTCTTGCGCGCCGCCTCGACGGCTTCCTCACCGCGATTGATCGCCTGCATATAGGCGAGCAACTGGCCCTGCCGGTTCGGATCGCTGTAGAGCATGTGGGTCAGCAGCCATGACCGGCCATAATAGGCGTCGGCCATCCCGCTGCTGCGCATCGCGTCGGGGCGCTGGGTGATCAGCTGCTCGACCGGAATCTTCGGCATTTCGAGTAATCCGTAGGCGCGGCGATAGACGGGTTTGCCGATCGAGGCCTTGCCCTCGCGCGAAAAGTCTACGGTCGACACATATTCGGCGAAGCCTTCGATGAACCAGGCCGGGAAGGCGGCGGGGACATAGCGCTTCATGAAATGATGGGCATATTCGTGGAACAGCGTCTGCTGCGCCGCCGGCGTGCCGCGCCCTTCGTCATTCTCGCGGTTCGATACGGCGAACGCGCCGTCCGAGCCCGCGAGATAGAAGCCCGCGATCGATGAGCCGCTTTTCCCCGACGCCAGCCGCCCGGCCTCGTCGGCGCGCTCGACGAGGTAGATGGTCAGCCGGTTGGGCTCGGCCCCGCCCGGCACGTTGAAACGATGGCGCAGCGTCGCGTCGAAGCGCTGCAGATTCTCGGCAAAGCTGCGCAGCGATTTTTCGCTGCCCTCGCTGTAGATGATGAAATTGTTCGTGTCGGCGCGCAGCCAGCGCGCGCTGGCCGGGGTGGCCAGCGCGGCGGTGAGCAGGACGGCAAGTACTGCCGCAATCCAGTGTCGCATATGTCCCCCGTTCGGGTCTGCGCCGCCCCGGCGTCAGCCCTTCTTCTTGCCCGCGGCCTCGTCCTTCTGCTCCTGGAAGATTTCGGCGATTTTTGCGCGCGCGTCGTCGAGCTTGTCCTGCTCGATAAATTCGACCGTCGCGAGAATCTTGTTTTCCTTGTCCGATCCGTGCGCCGAATAGGCGATCGGCGACAGCACGTCCTTGGCGAGCTTGCCCTTGTTCTCATTCAGCAATTGCCGCGCGAGGATCAGGCGGTAACCGGTATCGTAGGACGCATAATCCCATGCATCCTCGAGCGTGATGAGCGCCGCTTCGGGAATGGCCTCGCCCGCTTCGAAATAGGACATATAGAGCCCGATCATCGGCCGCGGGTCCTTGAGGTCGAGTTGGTGCGCCTTCTCGAACCACGGCCGTGCCGCGGCATATTGCGCCTTGTCGGCCTCGCCGCGCGCCATGAAGACGCCGCCCATCATGAAATGGGCCAGCGACGAAGCGGGCGCGATGGCGATCGCGCGTTTGGCCGCGGCCTCGGCGGCGTCGTAATTCTTCGCGTCGAGCTGCGCCTCGGCAACGACAAGCTGCGCGAACAGGCTGTCGGGATTGGCCGCATCCTTGCCCGCGACGTCGCGGGCGACATCCTTGGCCTGCTTCTGGTCGACGCCGCGCTGCGAGCGGATATAGGACGACATCAGGCTTTCCTCGACCGGTGCCAGCGCGCGCATCGTCACCACCGGTTCGACGTAGGAGGCCGGCTTGATGTCATAGCCGGGGAAGGGGCCGTTCTTGTATTTGCGCAATTCGGCCTGCAGCTTGTCGAGGTCGCCGAAGATGCGCTTTGCAGCCTCGAGGCTGTCCTCGCCCTTGTTGAGCGCGCTCAGATAGGCCGGAAGCTGGCCTTTGCGTTCCTGACTGAAGTTCAGATAGTGCGAGAGCAGCCAGCCGACCGAATAGGACTGCATCAGCTCCATTCCCTTCAGCTTCACCTTGTGGTCGAACATGCGGGACAGACGGGTATCGGGCAGCACGCGCAATGCTTCGCCGCGCGCCTGCGGGACATTGCCCAGATGGAAACTGCCATCGTCCCTCAGCTCGATCGTGCCATACACTTCGGCAAAACCCTCGGTGTACCAATAGGGATAGGCGGTGCTGAAATTGGTCAGCATGAAATGGTGCGTATATTCGTGGAACAGGACGCGCTGGGTATCGAGTTGCACCTCGTTCAGCGTGCGCACCCCGACGCCATCGCGGCGCTTGTTGCGCGCCGGAACGAAGGCGACCGTGCTGCCTGCCCGCGGAATGTAAAAGCCGTAGATGCCCGATTCGGGGGCGCCGGCGAGCGCCGCGATGTCGTCGGTATCGCCGCTGCGGAACACCTTGACCTTGTTCGCCTTGCCCATGTCGGGGCCGGGGACCGGCCGGCCCTGCAAATAGCGCAAGGCGTTGTCATAACGTTCGAGCAGGCGTGCGAACTGTTCGGCGTCCTCCTTCTTGCTTTCCGAATAGACGATGAAGTGCGACGTTTCGGCTTCCCACCATTCGGCGCGCGCCGCTCCGCTGATCGTCAGCGCCGCCAAAGCCACGCCCGCG
The DNA here is from genome assembly GCF_001314325.1 of Sphingopyxis macrogoltabida. Lineage (NCBI taxonomy): Bacteria > Pseudomonadati > Pseudomonadota > Alphaproteobacteria > Sphingomonadales > Sphingopyxidaceae > Sphingopyxis > Sphingopyxis macrogoltabida. Next base: position 3,867,548 of record NZ_CP009429.1, on the reverse strand, counting down.
CCGATCGCGCGGGCCATCTTGCGAATATTCACGGTAACCTCCACCCACTCAAACCCCGGTAATGCATCGATGATTAACAGGAAAATCCGGCGAATCCAGATCGCTTCGTCGCAAGACGGTCAGACGAAACTATAAGGATCGATATCGATCGCGAGACGCGCCTTCGACGGCCAGTCGACGCTGTTCACCCACTCGCGGATCGTTCCCTGCAGATCGAAGCTGCGCGGCGCGTGGAGGAGCAGGCGGAAGCGGTGGCGGCCGCGCAGCATCGCGAGCGGCGCGGGGGCAGGGCCATAGACCGCCAGGCCTTCCGCAACCGGCGCTTTCTGGCCCAGCCGCTGCGCCTGCCCGCGCGCGACCTCGATATCCTCCGACGAAATGACGAGCGCGGCGAAGCGGCCATAGGGCGGCGCGCCGGCGAATTTGCGCGCCGCGGCCTCCGCCGCATAGAAACCGTCGCGGTCGTTGGCGACGAGCGCCGCCATCACCGGCGCGTCGGGAACGCGGGTCTGGATCAGCACTGCGCCCGGCTTCACCCCGCGCCCGGCGCGTCCCGCGACCTGCGCGATCTGCTGGAAAGTGCGTTCGGAGGCGCGCAGGTCGCCGCCGTCGAGACCGAGGTCGGCATCGACCACGCCGACGAGCGTCAGGTTCGGGAAATGATAGCCCTTGGTGACGAGCTGGGTGCCGATGATGATGTCGATAAGGCCGCCCTCGACATTGTCGACGAACTCCGCCGCCTTCGCCGGCGACCAGAGCGTGTCCGAGGTGACGATCGCGACGCGCGCCTCCGGGAACCGCAGCGCGACCTCGTCGGCAACACGCTCGACGCCGGGGCCGCACGCGACGAGGCTGTCCTCGTCCTCGCATTCGGGGCAGAGCCGCGGCGGCGGCATGACATGGCCGCAATGATGGCAGGCGAGGCGGTGGACGAGCCGGTGCTCGACCATCCATGCGGTGCAGTTCGGGCACTGGATGCGGTGGCCGCAGGTGCGGCACAGCGTCAGCGGCGCAAAGCCGCGGCGGTTGAGGAACAGCAGGCTCTGCTCGCCCTTGTGCAATCGGTCGGCGAGCGCCTCGACGAGCGGCGGGGCGAGCCAGCTTCCGCGGTCGGGCGGATCCTGCCGCATGTCGATCGCCGCGAGATCGGGCAAGGTCGCGCCGCCGAAGCGCGCGGGCAGGACGATATGACGATAGCGCCCCGCCTCGACCATTGCGAGGCTTTCGAGCGCCGGGGTCGCGCTCGCGAGGATGACCGGCAGCCCCTCGAAATGCCCGCGCATCACCGCGACGTCGCGCGCGTGATAATGGACGCCGTCCTCCTGCTTGAAGCTCGTCTCATGCGCCTCGTCGACGACGATGACGCCGAGATTGCCATAGGGCAGGAACAGTGCCGATCGCGCGCCGACGACGATCTTCGCCTCGCCCGCCGCGATGCTGTGCCAGGCGCGGCGGCGTTCGGTCGAGCGGAGGCCCGAATGCCAGGCGACCGGTTCGCAGCCGAAACGCGCGGCAAAGCGCGTCAGCATCGGTTCGGTCAGCGCGATTTCGGGAAGCAGGACGAGCGCCTGCTTGCCCGCGTCGATCGCGGCGGCGATCGCCTCCATATAGACTTCGGTCTTGCCCGACCCGGTGACGCCATCGAGCAGCAACGTCTCGAACTTGGCGGCATCGACCGCCTCGCGAAGCTGCTCTGCGGCAGCGGATTGTTCGTCGGACAGGTCGGGCGGCGCAAAGGCCGGATCGGGCTGCGGATAGGGCTGGTCGGCCGACACGCTCACCGCTTCGAGCCCGCCCGTCTGGACGAGCCCGCGGATCACCGCCTCGCTGACCTCGGCCATCGCCGCGAGTTCGCGTACGATCCCCTGCCGCGCGCCGATCTTTTCGAGCGCGACGGTGCGTTGCGGCGTCATCCGCGCCGGGAGCTCGCCGGTGGCGCGATATTCGACGATCGGACGCCGTGCATCGGCAAAGGCGGCACCGGGCAGCACCATGCGCAGCACCGATCCCGGCGGTGCGAGATAATAGTCGCTCGTCCATTCGACGAGCTTGCGCAGCGGGGCGGGGACCGGCGGCACCGCCACGACCTCGAACAGGTTGCGCAGGCGATTGTCGCCGACCGGCTCGGGCGCGCCGAAACTTTCGTCCTCCCACACGACGCCGCCCATCCGGCGCGGGCCGAGCGGCACGACGACGACGCTGCCGAGCGGCGCGTCGCTGCCGTAAGGCACCCGGTAATCGAGCGGGCCGAGGGCGGCGGTCAAAAGGAGGACGCGGGCGCGGGTCATGGATCGGGCAGGATATAGGGCTGCCCGCAAAATAGGAAAGCGTGGCAGACAGCATCCCCATTCTTTCGTCATCCCGGACTTGATCCGGGATCCACGGCCGCGGCGAAGTCATGGACCCCGGATCAAGTCCGGGGTGACGAGATCAGGTGGAGGCCAGCGTCGCCTTTTTCGCCGGACTCTTCACCGGCTTCGGCCGCCTGAACCAGAAGGTCCACACCGCGAAGCTGCCGAGCATCGTCATCGCGAGGCCCGAGATCGTCAGCAGGATGCGCCATGTCCAGCCGCCGACCTTCGACGCGTGGATCGGAAAGGCCATGTTGAACGCCTGCGCCCCGCCCGGCAGCGCGAGCGCATCGCGCGCGGCGAGCACGTCGCCGGTCGCGGCGTCGAAGGCGATCGTCGTGCGGCCGTTGGGCAGCCATTCGGCGGGCTGTTTCATACGCAGGCTGATCGGGTCGCCGGGCCCCCGCGGCAGGCTCAGGATACGGAACTCGGCGTCGGGAAAGCGTCGTCGCCCCTCGGCCAGCATTGCCGCATAATCGGGCTTTTCTGCGAGCAGCCCGCCCTTGTATTTCGGCGGGTCGAGCGCCTTCGCCGCGGCCGCCGGCGAGCCGAAAGGCGCGACCATCACCATCGCGAAGGGGCGAAAGATCATCATCGTCCCGGTGACGATCGAGATCAGCAGCAGCGGCGCGGCGACGATGCCGAGGTCGCGGTGGTGCCACACGATCGACGGACGGCTCATCCGCTTGGGCCACAGACGGAGCTGGAAGGTCCGCCGCGTCCGCCACCACAGGATCGCGCCGCTGATCACGAAGAACAGGCCGCACAATCCCGCGATCCCGATCACCCACTCGCCGCTGTCGCCCGTGAAGAGATGATGGTGGAAGTCGAAAATCCACAGCTCGGGCCGCTCCCACTGGCTCGCCCAGCGCGCCACGACCTCGCCCGACTGGTTGGCATAGGCACCGGCGCCTTCGCCGAAGCGGGTTTGATGCAGCCCGAAGTTTTCGTCCGCATAGATGATGCCTTGGGTGCCCGGCATCGCCATTAGCCGCTCGGTCGCTGCGGTGATGGTCGGAAGGTCGCCGCGCCACGCGTCACCCGCACCCGGCACCCCGATCCACAGATGCTCATAGAGCAGGATCGTGCCCGACAGACCAAGCAGGCCAAGCACGAGACCGATCAGGCCACCGGTCCAGCGGTGCAGCGTGTCGAGCAGTTTCATCACGACGCCATCATTTCAAAATCATCGTCATTGCGAGGAGCCGAAGGCGACGCGGCAATCCAGAGCTGCGTAAGGCTGCCCCTGGATTGCTTCGCTTCGCTCGCAATGACGAAATAGGAAAGGTTGAGCATGGTTTAGAACCGGTAATCCCATCCGAGCGTGAAGGTCCGGCCACGCCCCGCGAAAAAGGCAAGATTGTCGGTAGGCAACCGCGTGTCGCTCGAATAGTCGATATAGAATTTATCGAACAGGTTCTGGACCGACAGGCTCAGCCCGCCGAGGCCGGTCTGGTAACGGATGCTCGCGTCGGTGATGTTGTAGCCGCCAAAACTGTTGCGCTGGTCGGGGTTCGCCTTGCCGTGGAAGGTGCGGTCGAGGAAGAACTGCGTCTGGATCAGCGCCGAGACCGGCCCCTTGTTATAGCTTGCATTGAGGTTCACACGGTCGGGCGAAATGTTCGTGCCGTCGAGGTCGGTGTCGACGATCCCGTCGGGGTTCGCGCTGTCGCTGTCATATTTGCCCTGGATATGGGCATAGCCGACGCCGAGCTTCAGCCCGTCAACCGGCATCTGGACGCGCAAATTGACCTCGAGTCCCTCTATCTCGACGCGCTGGCGCTGAACATCAAAGATGCGGTCGGGGCGTGCGATGAGGAGTTGCCCCTTGTCGCTCGACGACCAGAAATAGGTCGCGCTGGCGTCGAGCGGTCCGCGCTTCACCTCGACGCCGATCTCGCGGTTGTTCGACACGATCGGCGAGATGTCGAGGAAGCTGTCGAGGTCGACCCCGGTGCGGTTCACTGCGCGCGTGATGCGGCCGATGTCGGGGACGGTGAAACCCTCGGCATAGCTTGCATAGGCCCGGATGCCGTCCCACGGTTCGACGATCACGCCGCCGTTGACCAGCAGGTCCTTGAATTTCGGTTTGCCGCCCGCGACGTCGACGCCGCCATAGGTCGACACGCCGCACGGTGTGACGGCGGCGGCGGGCGGGGTGGTGCACGCGACGAAGGTGGTCGACGCGAGCGTGTGATAATCGTCGATCTTGATCTTCACATTTTCCCAGCGCACCCCGCCGGCGAGGCGGACAATCCCGTCGAACAGCTTGAGGTTCGCCTGCCCGAAGGGCGCGAGGCTGCGGAAATCGCTCGGCGGCACCCAGACGCGGCCAGTGGCGATCAGCGCCTGTTCGGTCTTGTCGACCAGCGCGTCGAAGCCGACCGTCAGCGTCAGATCCTCGAATCCCGGCACGGCGCGTTCATAGCTGAGCTTGGCACCCAGCTTGCGCGAGCGGTTCTGCGACTGGTCGAACAGCGTGCCGACGGGGGCGAGGGCGGGATCCTGAAAGGTCGCTTGCGTCGCGACCTCGCCGCCGAAGGTATCGCGGCTGCGGTTGAAGAAAATCTGGCTGACGAAATTGCCGCCGCCAAGGTCGGTGTCGGTCAGCGACAGCGCGATGCTTTCGGTACGATTCTGCGCCGATTCACCGGGCGGGGTACCGCGCACCGCGCTGGTCGGGACGCCGGTCAGGCGGTTGCCGGGAAGCGCGATATAGTCGCCGTCACCCTTCAGCTCGAAGCGGCTCGCGATCAGGTCGAGCCGCGCCGAGGGAGAGAGCTCGTAGCCGAGCCGCGCAAACAGCGAGAGCGTCTGCGAATCCTGCGTCTCACCCTGCGTCAGGTTGATGCCGATGCGGCGGCCCTTGGCGTCGTAAAAGGCGCCGCGCTTTTCCCATGCCGCGCCGAAGGTCGCGTCGAAGCGACCGGCCTTGTACTGGACAAGACCTGCGACCTTGCCGCCAAGGCCGTCCTTGCTGAAGCCATCGTCGGCGGTGCCCTGAAGCAGGATGCGCCCGCCCAGCCCTTCTTCCTTCGGTGCGCCGACGGTGACCTGGTTGACGATGCCGCCGGTACCGCCGATACCCTGCAAGGCGTTCGAGCCATAGATCAGTTCGACGCGATCGACGAAGAAGCCGTCGATCGTGAAGCCGTCGCGGCTGCCGTCGCGCATCGGGGTCGATTGCGGAATGCCGTTGATCGCATAGAGCGGCGAGCGGCCGCGCAGCGTTTCGCCCGCGCCCGAGAGCTTCTGGCGCGTCGGTGAAAAGCTGGGGGTGAGGTTTGATACCGCGTCGGTAACCGAGCCCGAAATCGCGATCTGCTGGTCAAGGCTGTCCTTGCCGATCACATCGATCGTCAGCGGCAGGGCGTTGGGCGGCAGGGTCGTGCGCGCAGCGGTGACGATGATCGTGCCCTCGCTTTCGTCGCCATCGGCGACCGGCACGCTGTCTTGCGCAACAGCGGGCGAGGAAAGCGCCGTGCAGGCGAGCGCGGCGAGGGCAAATTTGCGATTCATTCTCATCTCCTGTTCGCGGCGCGGCTAATGCGAAGAATTCGCATATGCAAGAAGAAAGCCGGGATTGGGACGCTTCCGCCGGCGACGTTGAAAATTCGCCACAGTCGCGAAACCGCGCTATCAGCCGGCGCATGCGCGAAAAGGAACTGCGGTTTGCCCTGATTTGCTACGGCGGCATCAGCCTGGCCGTCTATATGCACGGTATCACCAAGGAAATATGGCGCCTCGCCGCCGCATCGCGCGCCTGGCACGACGGCGGCGAGCCGGCGGGTTCGGGCGCGGTCTATCGGGATTTGCTCGCCGGGATCGCCGCACGCAGCAGTGTCCGGCTGCGGGTGCTCGCCGATATCGTCGCGGGGGCGAGCGCGGGCGGGATCAACGGTATTTTTCTCGCGCGGGCGCTGGCGACGGGCCAGTCGCTCGACCCGCTGACCGAATTGTGGCTGGGCGGCGCCGATGTCGATAGCCTGCTCGACCCCGATGCGCGGCCGCTGTCGGCGGCAACCAAATTCTGGGCGGTGCCGATCGCCGGCTGGGCGATGAAGCGCCGCGGCAACGTCATCGATCGCACAGTGGGCGAAGGCGCGCAGGACGAGGTGCGCGCCAAGCTGTCGCGCTTCGTCCGCGCGCGCTGGTTCGAACCACCCTTCGGCGGCGAAACCTTCTCCAACCTGCTGCTCGACGCCTTCGACGCGATGGATGCCGGGCCCAAGGGACCGGTGCTGGTGCCGGCGGGGCAGCCCGTCGACCTGTTCGTTTCGGTCACCGATTTCGCCGGGCACAGTATGCCATTGGCGCTCAACAGCCCGCCGCGCGTCACCGAGCAGGAGCATCGGCTGATCCTGCATTTCCGGCAGGACGGGCGCGCGGGGAAAGATCTCGGCGATATGCCGGGCCTCGCCGCGGCGGCGCGCGCGACCGCGAGTTTTCCGGGCGCCTTCCCGCCCTTCACCTTGCGCGAACTCGACCGGGTGCTCGAAAAACGCGGCATCGAGTGGTCGGGGCGCGATGCGTTCATCCGCGCCCAGCTCCCGTCCGGGGGCGAAAGCGACCCCGCCGACCGGGTGCTCATCGACGGCTCGGTGCTCGCCAACGCGCCGTTCCGTCCGGCGATCGCGGCGCTGAAGCAGCGCCCGGCGCGGCGCGAGGTCGACCGGCGCTTCGTCTATATCGACCCCAAACCCGACTTTCGCTCGATCAGCTTCGGCAAGCCGGGCGAGGTCGGGGCGGGCGAGGAGGCGCGCCTGCCCGGTTTCCTGCCGACGATCCTCGGCGCGCTGTCCGAAATCCCGCGCGAACAGCCGATTCGCGAGAATGTCGAGGCGATCGAGGGCATGTCGCGGCGCATCCGCCGCATGCAGCATATCGTCGACGCGATGAAGGTCGAGGTCGAGGAACAGGTCGCGGCGCTGTTCGGCACCACCTTCTTTCTCGACACGCCGACCCCGGCGCGGCTCGAGAAATGGCGTGCCAAGGCGCAGGAGCAGGCGGCGGCACGCGCCGGCTTCGCCTATGCGCCCTATGGCCACCTCAAATTGTCGGCGGTGGTCGAGGAACTCGTCGGCATGGTCGACCGACTGTCGCCGCCCGAGGGGGCTGTCCACCGCAGCAACCGGCGGCAGGCACTGTGGGACGAGGTGCGGGCGCGCGGACTCGACCGTATTTCGGGCCGGAAAGGCGCCGGGGCGAGCGGCGACGCGATCGCCTTTTTCCGCACCCACGACCTCGGCTTTCGCATCCGCCGCCTGCGCTTCATGGCGCGCGAACTCGACGCGGTGATCGAGAGCCGCCGCGAAGGACGCGATACGGCGTGCGAGGACATGCGCGGCGCGATCTTCACCGCGCTCGGCCTCTATCTGGAGCGTGAGGGCGATAGCTGGCTCGCCGAACTCGACGTGCCTGCCGACGCCGCACCGGGGCAGTGGATCGATGCCATCGCGGCGCGGCGCGACCTCACGGCCGTCGATGGTGAGGCCGACGTGCTTATCGCTGCGGCGCTGACCGCGCTGCCGAAGGACGACAGGCGCGTGCTGCTGCTCGCCTATCTGGGCTATCCCTTCTACGACATCGCGACGCTGCCTTTGCTGCAGGGCGAGGGGTTCGACGAGTTCGACCCGATCAAGATCGATCGCATCTCGCCCTCCGACGCCACCGCGATCCGTAGCGGCGGCGCGTCGGCGATGCTGAAGGGGATCGAATTCAACAGTTTCGGCGCTTTCTTCAGCCGCGCCTACCGCGAGAACGACTACCTCTGGGGACGCCTCCACGGCGCCGACCGGCTGATCGATATCGTATCGAGCAGCGCAACCGGCGAGGGCGCGCTGAAAGCCGACGAACTGGCCGCGATCAAGCGACGCGCCTTTCACGCCATCCTCGACGAGGAGGAAGAGCGGTTGCCGAAGGTCGCGGCGCTGATTGCGGAGCTCAGGAGCGAGATCGGCTAACCCCAACATTGTCATTCCCGCGAAAGCGGGAACCCAGGTGCGGAACAAGCCGACGCACGCTCTGGGTCCCCGCTTTCGCGGGGATGACGATGTTGGGGTGTTGTTGGACGCGCGACGGATCAATCCGTCAAATCGTCCCACATTTCCTTGATGCGGCCAAAAAAGCCCTGGCTTGCGGGGCACTCGTCGCCGGTTTCGGTCTCGCGGAACGCCTGCAGCAGTTCTTTCTGCTTGGCATTCAGCTTCGTCGGCGTCTCGACATCGATCTGGATCACCAGGTCGCCGTGGCCGCGGCCGTTGAGGACCGGCATGCCGGCGCCGCGCTGGCGGAGCTGCTTGCCCGACTGGATGCCGGCCGGGATGCTGATGTCGTGCTTCTTGCCGTCGAGGCCGGGGATGCTGATCGACCCGCCGAGCGCCGCGGTGGTGAAGCTGATCGGGGCGCGGGTGAACAAGGTCGTGCCCTCGCGCTCGAACAATTTGTGCCGCGCCATGTGCAGGAAGATGTAAAGGTCGCCCGGCGCCGCGCCGCGCGCGCCGCTTTCGCCCTCGCCCGACAGGCGGATGCGCGTGCCTTCGTCGACCCCGGCGGGAATGGTGACGGTCAGCGTCTTGCGCCGGTCGACACGTCCTTCGCCATGGCAGCTATTGCACGGGTCGGCGATGACCTCGCCCGCGCCCTGACAGGTCGGGCAGGTGCGCTCGACCATGAAGAAGCCCTGCTGCGCGCGCACCTTGCCGTGACCAGCGCAGGTCGAACAGCGGTTGGTCGCGGTGCCGGGCTTGGCGCCGCTGCCGTCGCAGGTTTCGCAGCGTGCGGCGACGTCGACCTGAATCTCGCGGGTGCAGCCGGCGTGCGCGTCCTCAAGCTTGATTTCCATGTCGTAACGAAGGTCGGCGCCGCGTGCGGGCCCGCGCTGTTGCCGGCCGCCGCCGCCGAAGGCCGATCCGAAGATCGATTCGAAAATATCTCCGATATCGCCGAAATCGGCGTTGCCTCCGCCGCCACCGAAGCCGCCGCCATTGAGGCCCGCCTTGCCGAAGCGGTCATAGGCGGCGCGCTTCTGCGGGTCTTTCAGACAGTCATAGGCTTCGCTGATCGCCTTGAAGCGCGCTTCGCTGTCGCCGCACCCCGGATTCTTGTCGGGGTGATATTTCATCGCGAGCTTGCGATAGCTGGCCTTCAGCGTCGCATCGTCGGCGCTACGCTCGACTTCGAGCAGTTCGTAATAATCGATGTCGAGCGACATAAATTCAATGCCCCCTCAACCCCGCCGCCCGCGTTGCGCGCGGCGGGGAGAGTTTCTTACTTCTTGTCGTCTTCGACTTCCGAGAATTCGGCATCGACGACATCTTCGTCGGCCTTGGCTGCGCCGGCATCGGCGCTGGGGGATGCTGCGGCCTGCTGTTCCTTCTCGTAAATCGCCTGGCCGAGCTTCATCGCAACCTGCGCGAGCGCCTGGCTCTTTTCGGTCATCGCCGCCGGATCGCCGCCTTCGACCGCGGTCTTGGCTTCGGCAACCGCCGCTTCGATCTCGCCCTTCAGCGCCGCGTCGACCTTGTCGCCATGCTCTTCGAGCTGGCGTTCGGTCGTGTGGATCAGGCTTTCGGCGTTGTTCTTCGCCTCGGCCGCCTCACGGCGCTTCTTGTCCTCTTCGGCGAACTGCTCGGCGTCCTTGACCATCTGGTCGATGTCCGCGTCGCTGAGGCCGCCCGAGGCCTGGATCTTGATCTGCTGTTCCTTGCCGGTGCCCTTGTCCTTGGCGTGGACCGACACGATGCCGTTGGCGTCGATGTCGAAGGTGACCTCGATCTGCGGCACGCCGCGCGGCGCCGGCGGAATGCCGACGAGGTCGAACTGGCCGAGCATCTTGTTGTCGGCGGCCATTTCGCGCTCGCCCTGGAAGACGCGGATCGTCACTGCCGACTGGTTGTCGTCGGCGGTCGAATAGACCTGCGACTTCTTGGTCGGGATGGTGGTGTTGCGGTCGATCATGCGCGTGAACACGCCGCCCAGCGTCTCGATGCCGAGGCTCAGCGGGGTGACGTCGAGCAGCAGCACGTCCTTGACGTCGCCCTGCAGCACGCCGGCCTGGATCGCGGCGCCGATCGCGACGACCTCGTCGGGGTTCACACCGGTGTGCGGTTCCTTGCCGAAGAAATCCTTCACGACTTCACGCACGCGCGGCATGCGCGTCATGCCGCCGACGAGGACGACTTCGTCGATCTCGCTGGCGCTGATGCCGGCGTCCTTGATCGCCTTCTTGCAGGGTTCGAGCGTGCGCTTGACCAGCTCTTCGACCAGCTTTTCGAGGTCCGACCGGGTGATCGTCTTCACGAGGTGCTTCGGCCCGTTGGCGTCGGCGGTGATGAAGGGCAGGTTGACCTCGGTCGTCGCGGCCGACGACAGTTCGATCTTCGCCTTTTCGGCGGCTTCCTTCAGGCGCTGGAGGGCCAATTTGTCGCCGCGCAGGTCGATGCCTTCGTCCTTCTTGAAGCCGTCGGCGAGATATTCGACGATCTTGCTGTCGAAATCCTCGCCGCCGAGGAAGGTGTCGCCGTTGGTCGACTTCACCTCGAACACGCCGTCGCCAACCTCGAGGATCGAGATGTCGAAGGTGCCGCCGCCAAGGTCATAGACCGCGATCGTCTTGTTCTCGGTCTTGTCGAGGCCATAGGCGAGCGCCGCCGCGGTCGGCTCGTTGATGATGCGCAGCACTTCGAGGCCGGCGATCTTGCCGGCGTCCTTGGTCGCCTGGCGCTGGGCGTCGTTGAAGTAGGCGGGAACGGTGATCACCGCCTGCTCGACCTTTTCGCCCAGATAGGCTTCGGCGGTTTCCTTCATCTTCTGGAGGATATAGGCGCTGATCTGCGACGGCGAATAATCCTCGCCGCCCGCCTTGACCCAGGCGTCGCCGTTCGAGCCCTTGGCGATGGTATAGGGGACGAGCTCCATGTCCTTCTTGGTCATGGGATCGTCGAAGCGGCGGCCGATCAGGCGCTTCACCGCAAAGATGGTGTTTTCGGGATTGGTGACCGCCTGGCGCTTCGCCGGCTGGCCGATCAGCCGCTCGCCGTCCTTGGCGAAGGCGACGATCGAGGGCGTGGTGCGCGTGCCTTCGACATTTTCGATAACCTTGGGCTTGCCGCCTTCCATCACCGCCACACAGCTATTGGTGGTGCCGAGGTCGATCCCGATCACTTTGGCCATTGATATTCCGTCCTTGTTGCTTCTCCGGCGCCCTGAAAAGGCACGCCGTCCATGGTTTTCAATGGGGGCGATATAGGTGCGCTAATCCTTGGCACAAGGGCTTTGACGGCTTATCTGGAACAGGAAAATTGACGCATTTCGGGAGTCCCAGCCATCATGAAGTCTTTCGCCCGCCGCTCGCTCACTCTGGCCGCCGTTGCCGCCGCCGCGCTGTCGCTGACCGCGTGCAAGGAAAATCTCGGCGCCGGGCCGCAGCTCAATGTGGTGAGCGGCTATATCGAGATGGGCGCCACCCCCGACCGGCCCGCGGTCGGCTATTTCCGCGTCACCGGCGGTCCGCGCGACGCGCAGCTCGTTGCGGTGACCGCCGATCTCGCGCAGCGCGTCGAAATGCATGAAAGCGTGCGCGAAAACGGCATGGTGACGATGAAGCCGCTGACCCGCGCCGACGTGCCGGCAAAGGGCGAACTGGTGTTCAAGCAGGGCGGCAAGCATCTGATGATCTGGAACATCAACGGCGCCGCGGTGCGCGCGGGCAAGCTGCCGATGCAGTTCGTCTTCACCAACAACAATAATGAACGCATCCTCTTCGACCTGCCGATCAAGCAGGCGTCGACCGCGATGGGCGGCGACGGCGCGATGGACCATGGCGCGATGGATCACAGCCCGCCGGCGGGACCTTCGGCTGAAAAGGCGGCCCCGGACGCGGCCAAGAAGTAAGCCTGTGACCCTTCCCCACGCCGTCATTGCGAGGAGCGAAGCGACGAAGCAATCTCCAGCGTGCAGCCGTCATTCAGGCTCGATGGCTGGAGATTGCTTCGCTTCGCTCGCAATGACCGGGGTGAAATGATGGAGCGCGACGGGCGCCCGCTGACCGAGGGGGAGGTCGCGCTGGCGCGCAGCGTCTTCGGCGATGCGATCCGCTATGCCGAGGTGCGGGTGCGGCATCGCAAATGGATTTTCTTCCAGCCGCGCCGCATCGTCATGGCGCCGATGGGGCATCTCCATTTCCACCCGCGCGGCGACAGCTATTGCGACGATTTTTCCTGCCCCGCCGACGGCGCCATGCGCGCCAAGGGGCTGTTCATCCACGAAATGACGCACGTGTGGCAGGCGCAGACCCGCGGACGCTGGTACCTCGTCCTGATGCGCCACCCCTTCGCGACCTATAATTACAGCCTCAAACCCGGCTGGCCGCTGCATCGCTACGGCCTCGAACAACAGGCGGAGATCGTGCGCCATTACTGGCTGCTCACCCAGGGCGTCACGATCGGCGGCGCACCGGGGGTAGAGGCGTATCGCGCGATCCTGCCGTTCGCCCCGCAGGTGTAATTAGCGACTAGCCACAGGGGCGGTGTTCGATCTATGTTCCTGCCATGGATGGACTGTCACTCGCTATCGCCTTTATCGCCCTCGCTATCGGCACCCTGATCGGCTGGCTGTTCGCCGGGCGGCAGGCGGGCGGGCTGAAGGCTGAGCGCGACGGCTTCTCGGAACGTTTCAAGGCGGCAGTCGCCGATCTTGCCAGCGAAAGCGAGGCACGGCAGGCGGCGGATCGCCAGCTTGCGGCGCTGCTCGCCGAACAACGGGCGCGCGACGCGGCGCATGATGCGCAGATCGCCCAGCTCAAGGACGCGCAGGCGGCGCTGACGGCGCAGTTTCGCGAAGTCGGGCAGGCGATGCTCGACGGGGCGCAAAAGGCGTTTCTCGAACGCGCCGAAGCACGCTTCAAGGAGAGCGAGGCGACCGCCGGGCAGAATCTGAAGGCGCTGCTCCATCCGGTCCACGACCGGCTCGAAAAATATGAAGCGGCGGTGGCGAAGGTCGAGGCTGAGCGGCGCGACGCTTTCGGCCTGCTGCACGGGCAGATCGCGGCGATGCGCGAGGGGACCGAACGCGTGTCGAGCGAAGCGGCGAAGCTCGTCAACGCGCTGCGCAACGCCCCAAAAGCGCGCGGACGCTGGGGCGAACAGCAACTGAGGAACGTCCTCGAAAGCTGCGGGCTTTCCGAGCATGCCGATTTCCAGACCGAGGTCAGCGTCGACGGCGGTGACGGCGGGCGGCTCCGCCCCGACGTCGTCGTCAAGGTGCCGGGCGGACAAAGCCTCGTTATCGACGCCAAGGTGTCGCTCAACGCCTATCAGGACGCCTTCGGCGCGGTCGACGAGGGCGAAAAGGCGGTGCATCTCGCCGCGCACGCCGCGGCGATGAAGGCGCATGTGAACACGCTCGGCGCCAAATCATACTGGAACCAGTTCGACGACACCCCTGATTTCGTCGTGATGTTCGTCCCCGGCGAGCATTTCCTCGCCGCCGCACTCGATCAGGATCATGAGCTCTGGGATTATGCCTTCGAACGCAAGGTGCTGCTCGCGACCCCGACCAACCTCATCGCGATCGCGCGCACCGTCGCCGCGGTGTGGCGTCAGGAAAAGCTCGCCGGGCAGGCGCGCGAGATCGCGGCGTTGGGCAAGGAACTCTACGCGCGCATGTCGGTGATGGGATCGCACATCGCGCGCGTCGGCAAGAATCTCGATCAGGCGACGGGGGCGTATAACGCCTTCGTCGGCAGCTTCGAATCGCAGGTGCTGACGCAGGCGAAACGCTTCGAGGCGCTCGATGTCGAGACGGGCGACCGCGAAATTCCGGCGCTGCCCGTCGCCGAACAGGCGGCGCGGCCGCTGGCCAAATTGTCGGGCGCCAACGGCGCGAACGACTAGATCGCCCGCTTCAGCACCGCCGTCTTGCCGTCGGCCCCGGTCAGGATCAGCGTCCCGTTGGTCGGAAAGCTCGTGCTCACCGGCCCGCGCATCAGCGCGAAGAAGGCGTTTTCCTGCGCCATGCCCGCGCCGGGGCACGCCATTTCGGTCGCCATCAGCGGCCCCGCGGTCAGCGTCAGGTCGGCGTGGCTGTAGCTTCCCGAAAAGCGGTTGCAGCCCGCGCTGCCGCTCAGCCGCTCGCCCTCGAACTGCAGCGAGGTCGGTCGGTCGGGCGCCACCTCGACGCCGCCGATCGATACGAAGGTCCAGCTCGTTCCGGCAAGCTCGGCCGGGGGCAATATGCCGCCGCCGCAGCCCTTCACCGTCTGGCCGTCGGCGGTCACCGTCACCGTGTCGCGATAGCGGCGGTCGCTCATTCCGTCGCTGCATTCGCCGTGGGTGATATCGACGCTTAGCCGCGGGGTGACATAGCGCTCGCCATTGAAGCTCGGCCGTGCGCCGGGATTGGCAACCACGATCTTGGTGTCGCCATAATCGCCGTCGTAATTGAGCAGGCCGGGCGTGATCTCGAGCGTCCAGCCGGGCTCGGTGCCGAGCGCCATATAGGAGCCCGCGCCGTCGCCGGGCGATTGCGGCGGTTCGGCGGCAGGGACGCACGCCGACAGCGCGAAGAGCGAAACGAGAGCGGGCAGGGCGATCCTTGTCATATGACGTCTCCTAAGCCGGGAGGACTGATCGCTGGATGAACGGCGCGGCGCGCTATCGGTTCCGCTGCTGGTTCAGCACCTCATAGGCCATCACCGCCGCCGCCACCGCGGCATTCAGGCTGTCGGCCTTGCCCATCATCGGCATTTTCACCCGCACGTCGGCGGCGGCGGCATAGTCTGCCGGCATCCCCTGCGATTCATTGCCGATCAGGATGAAGGTCGGCGCGGCATAACGCACCGCCTGATAATCCTTCGTGTCGTCGCCGAGCCAGGTCGCGACCAGTTCGCCGCGCCCGGCGCGCAACCAGCCGAGGAATTCGTCCCATTCCGCCTGCACGAGGCGCTGGGTGAAGATCGCCCCCATGCTCGCGCGCACCGCTTCGACCGAATAGGGATCGGTGCTCTCGCCGAGCAGGATGAGCCCGCCGGCGCCGACCGCGTCGCCGGTGCGCAGCATCGTGCCGAGATTGCCGGGATCGCGCAGCCGCTCGGCGACCAGCCAGATCGGCGCGGCGTCGCGGTCGAGGTCGGCGAGCACCGTCTGCGGCTCGGCATAGATGCCGACGATCGTCTGGGCATTGTCCTTGCCCGACAGTTTGGAGAGGATCGCAGGCGTGGTGTCGATCACCTCGCCGCCCGCCGCGAGCGTTGCGTCGACGAGCGCCCTGGCAAGCGGATGCGCGGCGCCGTCGTCGGCCAGAAACAGCCATTGCGGCAGCACCCCGGCTTCGCGCGCTTCGGTCGCGATGCGCAGCCCTTCGGCAAGGAACAGGCCCTCGGCGCGGCGATGGCGTTTCTCGCGCAGCAACCGCATCCGCTTGACCAGCGGGTTCGACAGGCTTTCGATGCGGGACCGGCGGCCGGCGCTGGTCATCCCGTCAATCCTCGCCGAAGCTGTCCTTGACCAGCCCGACGAGCTTGAGCAGCGCGGCGTCGGCGCCGTCGCCCTTCGTATGGATGGTGATCGAATCGCCCTTCGCGGCGCCGAGCATCATCAGCCCCATGATCGAGGTGCCGTTGACGCGCGATCCGCCCTTTTCGACCTCGACCGACACGCTTTCGGGCAGGCGGCTGACGAAGGTCACGAACTTGGCGCTCGCGCGCGCGTGCAGGCCGCGCTGGTTGGTGATTTCGACCGTCTCGGAGACTTCCGCCATCATCCCACCCCCAGCATTTCGGATGCGACCGATATATATTTCTGGCCCGCTTCCTTTGCCGCGATCACCGCGGCGCGCAATTCCATCGTTTTGCGCGCGCTTTCCAGCCGGATCAGCATTGGCAGGTTGACCCCGGCGATCACCTCGGTCCGCCCGCTTTCGAGCAGGCTGATCGCAAGGTTCGAGGGCGTGCCCCCGAACAGGTCGGTCAGCATGATCACGCCGCGGCCCTCGTCGACGGTGCGGATCGCGTCGGCGATTTCCTTGCGCCGCATTTCCATATTGTCGTTGGGGCCGATGCACACCGTCGCGATCGCGCGTTGCGGGCCGACGACATGTTCCATCGCGGTGACCATTTCCTCGGCGAGTCGGCCGTGGGTCACAAGGACCATTCCCAGCAGCGGCAAGGCTTTATCGGTGGGCATTTAGTGCGAGACCCTCATGCTTTTCCGCCGCCGGGCGCGGAAGGCGCTGACGGGGGCCTGCCCTCAAGCCCATCTTGCGGGGCGGAGTCAAGATTGCGGTGGATCACCGTCAGCGCATGGCCCGCCTCGCGCAGCCTTTTGGCCACACGTTCGGCGACATGCACCGAGCGGTGGCGCCCGCCGGTGCATCCGAAGGCGACAGTGACATAGGATTTGCCCTCGGCGCGATAGCGCGGCAGCAGCGCGATGAGCAGCGCCTCGATCTGCGCAACCGTCGTTTCATAGGCCGGATCGGCAGCGATATAGGCCGATACGTCGGCATCGAGCCCGGTCCCCGGACGCAGCTTGGCATCCCAATGCGGATTGCGAAGGTACCGCATGTCGAACACCAGGTCGGCATTGCGCGGCAACCCGCGCGCGAAGCCGAAGCTCATGATATTGAGCACCGGTTCGTCCTGACCGGTATCGCCGAAGCGCTGGCGCACCTCCTGCTGCAAATCGTTGCTGCTGTAATTGGTCGTGTCGATGACATGCTCGGCCCAGCGGCGCAGTGATTCCATCATTTCGCGCTCGCGCGCGATGCCGTCGGCCGCCGGCCGGTCCTCGGCGAGCGGATGGCGGCGGCGGGTTTCGGAAAAACGCCGCTCCAGCTCGGCGCCGGCACAGTCGATGAACAATGTCTGGACGTCGCGCCCGCCGGCCTCGCGCAGCGACTTGATCTGCTTGACCAGCCGGTTCGGCTTGAACCCCCGGCTGCGGCTGTCGATGCCGACCGCGAGCGGGCGGCTCGCATTGCTACCTTTCGCGGGGGCGGCGATCAGGGCTTCGAGCAGCGACAGCGGCAGATTGTCGACGACCTCCCAGCCAAGGTCCTCGAGCACCTTTAGCACGGTCGACTTGCCCGCCCCCGACAGGCCGGTGACAAGCAGCAACCGCGGTTCGGCGGTCCGGCTCATCCCGCCACCAACGCGTCGAGCGCGAGCAGGATCTTGATCGGGGCCGATGTTTCGAACGCCGACAGGAGCAGCGAGGGCAGGGCGTGCCCCGCGACGATTTCGACTTGCCCCGCCGGCGGCATGCGCTCGTAGCGCTCGACCAGCCGCACTGCGAGCGCCAGGGGCACCGGGCCGGTCCACGGCTGTTCGACGATGCCGACGCCGCGGACCTCCAGCTTGCCGGCCAGATTTTCGGGCGGCTGGCACCATAGCCGGCCCCGTTCGAACCAGATGTCGCAGCGGTCGTCGGCGACCAGCCGCGCCCCGCGGTCGATCAGGCGCAGCGCCAGATCGGACTTGCCCTGACCCGACGCGCCGAGCAGCAGGACGCCGCGCTCGCCCGCCGCGACGCAGCTCGCATGAATATTCGATATCGGGGGGCTGGTCCGGCCGGAAAGCATGGCGCTGGCTTACCGGGGTGCGCCCGTGGCCGCAAGGCGGATGGCGCCTGCGCCTATCCCGTTTCGGCATTGCCCTCGCGCGCGGGCAGGGTGATCAGCAGGCTGGCGCCCTGCTTGCCGTCGTCGCGGTCGCGCGCCGCTACCGTACCGCCATGGCCTTCGATGATCGTGCGTGCGATCGCAAGGCCGAGGCCGCTGTGGCGGCCGAACGCCTCGCCGTCGGGGCGTTCGCTGTGGAAGCGGCGAAAGATCGCCTCGCGCTGCGCGGGTTCGATCCCCGGGCCATCGTCGTCGACGCGGACATGGACCTCGTCGCCCAGCCGGGTCGCGGCGATGCAGACCAGCCCGCCGGGCGGCGAAAAGCTGATCGCATTGTCGATCAGATTGTCGATCGCGCGTTCGAGCCGGTGGCCGTCGCCCATCACCGTCGCGGTGTCCTTGCGCGGGCGGGCAAAGGCGATGCGCGGCGCGTCCCCGCCGGCGCGCGCGGCGCGCCCGGCGAGCATCGATTCGATCATGATGCCGACATCGACGGGCTCGAACAGGGTGCGCGACAGTTGGGCGTCGACGCGGCTCGCCTCGCTGATGTCGTTCACCAGCCGGTCGAGCCGCCGCACATCCTCGTCGGCGATCGCCAGCAGTTGCGCGCGCTGCTCGTCGGTCCGGACCCGCCCCAGCCCCTCGATCGCCGAGCGCACCGAGGCGATCGGGTTCTTGAGTTCGTGCGTCACGTCGGCGGCGAAATGCTCGCCCGCGTCGATGCGTTCGCGCAAGGCTTGCGTCATGTCCGAAAGCGCACGCGCCAGCGTGCCGATCTCGTCGCGGCGGCTCGGCAGCCGGGGCACGACGACTTCACGCGCGCGGCCGAGCCGGACGCGCACTGCGGCGCGTGCGAGCTTGCGCAGGGGACGGACGATCGTGCGGGCAAGGAACAGCGACAGCAGCACCGATGTGAGCAATACTACGGCGACGACGACCGCGAGGCGGAAGCGTTCGGCGCGCACCGTCCGCGTGATGTCGCGTGCGTTCAGCGTCATCAGCATCGTCTGCGGCGTTTCGAGGTCGACGATCCGCGCCGAGCTCAACAAAGGCGTGCGTTCGGGTGCATAGCGGAAACGGCTCGTTGCCAGCCCGCTATGCTGGGTTTCGATGACTTCGGGCCATGCCGACGCGCGGTCGATCTTCGGTTCCTCGAATTCGGGATAGGAGGGCGCGCCGACGATCCAGTCGATGCCGCGGTCCATCGCGCGCGCCGCATCGCGCTTCCACGGCTGGAGGTCGGGGTCGCGCAGCGTGTAGGTCGGCGGCGCGGTGCGGAAACTGTCGGCGATGAGCCGCCCGTCGGGGGCATAAAAGCGCAGCCGCGATTCGGTGGCGCGGGTGAATTCGCCGATCAGCCGCTCGCGCTGGTCGGGGCGCGCCGCCTCGAGCGCTGCGTCGAGCATTTCGAGCTTTTCTTCCATCACCCCGATCCGCGTGTCGACGAGCCGCGAGCGATAGGTGTCGAGATAATAGAAACCGCCTGCGAGCAGCGCGACGGCAAGGATGTTGACCGCAAGGATGCGCGCGGTCAGCGACCAGCGCGCCGACCAGACAAGCGGCGCTTCCTCCTGCTCGACGGCGGATACTTTAGCTGTCATCGGAAAAGCGGTATCCCGCCCCGTAAAGCGTCGCGATGGCGTCGAAATCGGGGTCGACCTCGCGGAACTTGCGGCGCAGCCGCTTGATGTGGCTGTCGATGGTGCGGTCGTCGATATAGACGTCGTCCTGATAGGCGGCGTCCATCAACTGGTTGCGGCTGCGCACGATCCCGGGACGCGAGGCGAGCGTTTCGAGGATCAGGAATTCGGTGACCGTCAGCGTTACATCCTTACCGTCCCACAGCACCTTGTGGCGCGCCGGGTCCATCTGCAGCCGCCCGCGGGTGATCGGCTCGGCGACGGGCTCGTCGTCCTCGCTCGGCGGTGCGCGATTGAGTTCGACGCGGCGCAGGATCGCCCGGATGCGCGCGATGACCAGCCGCTGCGAAAAGGGTTTGGCGATATAGTCGTCGGCCCCCATCGCCAGCCCCAGCGCCTCGTCGATCTCGTCATCCTTGCTGGTCAGGAAGATGACGGGAAGCTGGCTCTTCTCGCGGAGCCGGCGCAGCAGTTCGAGTCCGTCCATCCGCGGCATCTTGACGTCGAAGACGGCCAGGTCGGGCGGATTGTCGATCAGCGGCTTCAGCGCCGCCTCGCCGTCCGAATAGACGCGCGTGACAAAGCCTTCGGCTTGCAGCGCGATCGACAGGGATTGCAGGATGTTGCGGTCGTCGTCGACCAGCGCGATGGTTGCCGTCATGCTCTTTCCATTGGGCGGACCGCAGCAATTAGCCCATCCGCCGCCCAGCGACAACCGGGCAGGGGGAGTGGGCGGATGAGGCCAACGGGCGATCCCGATGTACCCCTAAATCTTTTGACCTCGACCCCCATCATCGCTAACGCGGCCGGGATTTACGGAATCGGCGTCACGTCGGCACCCATTGCGATGCGGGCCCAGACCCTGCGGCTTGGCATCGGCTGCATACCTATGCAAAGGTGCGCGCGGGACAGAGGAAAGGCGAAACAAATGACCAAGGTGGTGATCGGCGATCAGGCCGTCGAGACGCAGGCGGATGTCGCCGAAAACTGGGGCACGGCCCAGCTCGTCGAAGACGCGATCCGCAACGGCGAAGGCCGACTCGCCAAGGACGGCCCGCTCGTCGTCGCGACCGGCAAGCACACCGGCCGCAGCGCCAAGGACAAGTTCATCGTCCAGGACGACGAGACGCGCGACACCATCTGGTGGGGCAAGACCAACGTCCCGATGACCCCCGATCATTTCGCGGCCTTGAAGGCCGATTTCTTCGCGCACCTCGCCGAGCGCCCGCGCCTCTATCGCCAGCAGCTCTTCGGCGGCTCGCAGCCCGAGCACCGCGTCGGGGTGCAGGTCATCACCGAATTTGCCTGGCACAGCCAGTTCATCCGCACCTTGCTCTGCCGTCCGACCGACGCGGAGCTCGCGGCGTTCGCGGCCGAATATACGATCATCGACCTGCCGAGCTTCCGCGCTGACCCGGCGAAGCATGGCTCGCGCACCGAAACGGTGATCGCGGTCAACTTCACCGAGAAACTGATCCTGATCGGCGGCACACAGTACGCCGGCGAGATGAAGAAGTCGGTGTTCGGCATCCTCAACTATCTGCTCCCCGTGAAGGGCGTGATGCCGATGCACTGCTCGGCGAATATCGGCGCCAAGGGCGACACGGCGGTCTTCTTCGGCCTCAGCGGCACCGGCAAGACGACCTTGTCGGCCGACGCCTCGCGCACGCTGATCGGCGACGACGAGCATGGCTGGTCGGACACCGCGGTCTTCAACTTCGAGGGTGGCTGCTACGCCAAGATGATCCGGCTTTCCCCGGAAGCCGAGCCCGAGATTTTCGCGACGACCAAGCGCTTCGGCACGGTGCTCGAAAATGTCGTGATGGACGCCGAGACGCGCGAACTCGACTTCGACGACGCGACCCTCGCCGAGAACAGCCGCGGCAGCTACCCGATCGATTTCATTCCGAACACCTCGGAACAGAATATGGGTCCGGTGCCGCAGAACATCATCATGCTCACCGCCGATGCCTATGGCGTGCTGCCCCCGATCGCGAAGCTGACCCCCGACCAGGCGATGTATCACTTCCTCTCGGGCTACACCGCGCGCGTCGCCGGCACCGAAATCGGCGTCACCGAACCCGAGGCGACCTTCTCGACCTGCTTCGGCGCACCCTTCATGCCGCGCCACCCGTCGGTCTATGGTAACCTGCTGAAGGAACGCATTGCCAGGGGCGGCGTCCAGTGCTGGCTGGTCAACACCGGCTGGACCGGCGGCATGGCGACGATGGACGGCATCAAGCGCATGCCGATCAAGGCGACCCGCGCGCTGCTCAACGCGGCGCTCGACGGCAGCCTCAATGATGCCGAATTCCGCAAGGACCCGAACTTCGGCTTCATGGTTCCCGTCGCGGTGCCCGGCGTCGATTCGGCGCTGCTCGATCCGCGCGAGGCCTGGGCCGACAAGGCGGCCTATGACCGCACGGCGCAAACGCTCGTCGGCCAGTTCATCGACAATTTCGAGCAATTTGCCGAGCATGTCGACGAAGGCGTCCGCCAGGCAGCCCCGCAGGCGGCCGTCGCAGCCTGATTGACCCGGATCGCTTCCGGGTGCTCATTCACCCGGAAGGACCGGACCAATGACCACCGATTGCAGCCCGCGCCTGTTCGAGCGCGACGAAGACATCCGCGCGATCGGCACTGGCCTGCTCGCGCGCACCCTGCCGCGCGCGGCGTGGACGCACGAAGCGCATCTCGGCGCCTGCCTCTGGCTCGTCAGCGAACGCCCCGACATCGATGTCGATGCCGAGATCGCGGGCGTAATCGGCCGCTATAACGAGAGCGTCGGCGGCGTGAACGACGACCGCCAAGGCTATCACGACAGCATCACCCGCGCCTATGTCGCGGGGGTGCGGCTGTTTCTTGCCGAAACGACGGAGACCGGATTGGCGGCGCGCGTGAATGCGATGCTGCTCTCCGACGTCGGTCGCCGCGACTGGCCCTTGCGTTTCTACAGCCGCGACCTGCTCTTTTCGGTCGCGGCGCGGCGCGGCTTCGTCGAACCCGATCTCGCGCCGCTGCCAGCCTAGCGCGCAACTGCGGGTTGCCACCCGCTCGCGGCAAGGAAAGCGGCGGGATCGCGCATTTCGATGATCGCCTTGATCGCCGCCTTCTTGTCGGGGGTCCGATCATAATAGCTTTTGGCGACGCGATAGCCCGCCCAATAGCCAAGGTCGCCCGGCCAGCCGTCGCTGCCCTGCTGGTTGTAGAGCCAACGCGATCCGATCGCCTTCGCATCCTTGTCGGCGAGGAAGGCGGGTTCGAGTTCTGCCTCGCGTCCCGCCGCCCATTGGTGGAGCAGCGGATAGGCGACCGATCCGGTCATCTGTTCGGCGACGAACTCGGCCGCTCCCTCGACCAGCGCGGCGTGGAGCACAGTGTCGTCCTCGCTTTCGACCTGCGCGAGCGGCTGCTGGGCGTGGACATATTCGTGCGCGATGATGTGGACGAAGCGGTCCTCGTCGTCGGCCTCGATGAACTTCGCCATGCACAGCGTTTCGAGCCCGATGTAGAGCCCCTTGGCGTTCGCGGTCCCGGCGGTTGTGCCGCGCCCGATCGCGATGGTGATCGGCGGGAATTTCGCCGCCGGGTAGAGCTCCGCCAGCCGGTCGGTCGCAGCGATCAGCCGCGTCCGGACCTTGCCGAGTTTCGCCGCACATCCGCGTGCGTCCTTGAAGACCTGCGGCTTGTCGCGCAGCGCCGCGGCCAGCTTTTCGGGCGTGATCCGGCGCAGCGCCATGAACTCGACCAACCCCGGCGAAGGGTCGGCGAGATAGCGCGCTGCCAGCCGGTCGGGGTCGGCGGCCAGCGCCGGATCGTCATAGAGCGTATAGAAGCGGTCGACATCCGACGTCACGATCGCGACGCGCGGCGCTGCTTCGGCCGCCTGGGCGGCATTGCCCGACAGCAGCGCCGCCAGCGCGGCCGCAATCGGCCGGATCACGCCTTCACCCCGCCTTTCGCGATATATTCGTCGACATTTTTGGCGAGCACGTCGAGCGGCACATTGCCGCCGTCGACGACGACATTGTCGAAATCGCGCAGGTCGTATTTCGCGCCCAGCGCCGTCTGCGCGCGGCCGCGCTGGCGGACGATCTCGCTGTGCCCGACCTTGTATCCGCACGCCTGTCCGACCCAGCTGCAGTAACGATCGACCTCGCTCGCGACCTCGAGCGGGTTCGAGCCATTCTCCCTGACGAAGAATTCGACACCCTGCTCGCGCGTCCAGCGCTTGGCGTGGATGCCGGTGTCGACGACGAGGCGACAGGCGCGGAAGGCCAGCGACTGCAGATAACCGAGGCGACCAACCTCGAAATCGTCGTAGAGGCCCAGTTCGTCGGCAAGCTGTTCGGCATAGAGCCCCCAGCCTTCCGAATAGGCGTTGAACGCCAGCATCGTGCGGATGAGCGGCATCTTGTTCGCATATTCGCCCTGCCAGGCATGGCCGGGGATCGCCTCGTGCATCGTGAGGTCGGGAAGCGAATATTTGCTGTGCAGTTCGGTGGTGCGCAGGTTGATCCAGAAGCGCCCCGGAATGCTGCCGTCGATCGATCCCGCGCCGCCATAGGCGGCGGGCGCGCCGGGCTCTTCGGCGAGCGGCAGCCGCTTCACTTCGACATTGCCCTTGCCCAGCGTGCGGAAAGCGCGCGGCAGTTCGGCGCGGATCTTGCCGAGCCAGGTCTGGATATAGGCGACGATCTCGGCGCGGCCCGCGTCATTGTCGGGGAATTTATATTTGGGGTCCTTGGCGAGCGCGTTCATCCGGTCGCCGACCGATCCCTCACTATAGCCGATCTTCTTCAGGATCGGATCCATCCGCCCGTGGAGCTCGGCGAGTTCGGCGCGGCCCATCGCGTGGACCTCGTCGGGGGTCATCCGCGTCGTCGTCGAGGCGCGTAGCGCCCAGGCATAGAATTCGTCGCCGCCCGGACGTGCCCACATGCCGGCGTCCATCACCGCCTTCGGCCGCTGCGCCTTCAGTTCGGCGAGCTGGCGTTCGAGCGCCGCGGCGACCGGGCCCTCGACGATCTTTGCCGACCGGGCGTTCCAGTCGCCGGCGATCTTCGCTTCGCCGGCGCGGCGAACGAGGCTTTCGACCATCGACCCGCCCGCCTTCGCGTCGGCGAGGCTCGCTTCCATCTGCTTCACGGCTTTGTCGATCAGGAAAGCGGGGGCGACCAGCCCCTGTCCGCCCGCGGCCTTCAGCCGTTCGGTCTCGCCGTCGAGGACGCCCGGAAAAGCGTTGAGGCGCGCGAGATAGGCTTCGGCGTCGGCGGCGCTCTTCACCGGATGGTCGCTGTCGAGGAACTTCGGCACGTCGAGATAGGCACCGACATTCTGGATCACGACATAAGGCGTGTTGCGCCAGCCGCCGACCGCGACGTCGCCATAGGGCTGGGCAAAGCCGTCGAGCGCGACGCCATAGGCGCTTTCGACGACCGCAAGGCTGGTCCGCGTCGCATGGTCGAGCCCGCCGGTGTCGATAGCGCGGACGCGCGCGAGGTCGGCCTTCAGCGTCGCGGCGAGCGCCTGCTGCCCCGCGGGCGACCGGTCGCCGAGCTGCCCGCGCATCGCGGCGCGGTCGCCGGTGTCGATGCCGAGCGAGGTTGCTCCCTCGGGCGAATGGGCGAGCAGATTGTCAGCCACCGAATCGAGCAGCTTTTGGGCGTCGTTTTTCGGCGCGGCGGTCTCCAGCGCCGCGGCCGGGCCAGTCATGACCAGTCCCGCGGCGCCCGCGCCAAGGCCGGCAAGCGTGTGGCGGCGGCTGATCGGGGTGGAAAGTCTGTCGTACACCTGGCGCTCCCTTGCGACTTTGTTTCTTCTGAAACCTGTCTAGGCACGCTCGCGCGCCGGTCAACGAAAAGGGGCCGGGAAGCGCAAGGCTTGCCCGACCCCTGTCGAAAATTATGGGCCGTTGATCAGTCGGTGAGGTCGGCGGGCACCCGGCCGCCGTTGGCCGCGAGTTCGCGCATCACCGCCTTGTGCAGCCAGATGTTCATCTCGGCGCTGCCGTTGAGTTCGCCCGTATAACCGAGTTCCTGCGCGAGCGCCTTGCGGTTGTCGAGGCTCGGGTCGATGCCGAGCAGCTTCATCAGATCGACGATCGAAGTACGCCAGTTGAGCGGCTGGCCGGCATTGGCGGCCTCCGCCGACAGGATCGCTTCGACATCGACTTCGCTGATCGGGGCGGGCGCCGCCGCTGCCGAAGCCATCGCGCTCGTTGCCGCGTCGAGCGCCGCGCCGACCGAACCGGCCGCCGGCGTCGCGGGGGCGGCGGGCTCGGCAGCCTGCGCCTTCTTGCCGAAAATCGCGTCCTTGATCTTGCCGAAAATGCTCATCGATTTGCTCCCACTGGATGATGCGGCCCGCCCCGGGCGGGGCGAGTCGTATGGCCGCAGGCTAGGACTATGCCTCTGGAAATGACAGCCAAATGAACGGCTCGCCGTCCGCCCGCGCGCTGCTATACTAACCCGCATCGGCCCGGTTCGATCCGTGCCAAAGTGGGAGACCCGATCATGAACCTCACCGACATATTGCAGCAGGCCGGCGGCATCGAATCGATGGCCAGCGAACTCGGCGTGCCGCCCGCGATGGCGCGGCAAGGCGCCGAGGCTTTGCTCCCCGCGATCCTCGGCGGCTTCAAGAAACAGGCGCAATCGGCCGGCATCGAGGGGCTCGGCGGCCTGCTCGGCCAGCTCGGCGGCGGCGGCCTGCTCGACTCGGTGCTGGGGTCGCAGCCGACCCCGGTCGACCAAGGCAATGACGTGCTCGGGCAGATTTTCGGGTCGAAGGACGTCAGCCGCACCGTCGCCGGGCAGGCGGCGGCGCAGACCGGGCTCGATTCGGGGCTGCTCAAGCAGATGCTGCCGATTCTCGCGATGATGGTCGCGGGCTATATGGCCAAGCAGGGCGGCCAGTCGGGTGGCGGCGGCGGCCTCGGCGACCTGATCGGCAATGTGCTCGGCGGCGCGGTCGGTGGCGGCGCGGCGCCGTCGGCAGGCGGCCTCGGCGGGAGTCTCGGCGGTCTGGGCAAAATGCTCGACATGGATGGCGACGGCAACCCGCTCGACGACATCATGGGCATGGTGAACAAGATGCGCGGTTGAGCCGCTCCCCTCCCGCTGGCGGGAGGGGATAATCAGGCCGCCATCAACCGGATATCCTCGCGGAAATCTTCCTCGATGGTGACGCGGCCGCGCATGGGGGTGACGGCATTGCTGCCGTCACCATCGCCTTCCTCGAACAGCGCGCATGCCGCATTGCCGCCGCGCGCCAGGCTGTAGCGCTGCGCGACCTTGCCGGTCGGCCGGAAGCCAAGCTTGCGCAGCACGGCGCCGGAGGCCGGATTGTCGACGAAATGCCCCGCCGACAGCTTCGGCAGGTTCATCGCCCGCGCGATGCGGACGAGCTGGCGGCCGGCCTCGGTCGCGAAGCCGAGCCCCCAATAGGGCCGTGCGATCCAGTAACCCATTTCGAGGCCGTCCTCAGCGCTCGGCGAAATGCCGCAGCCGCCGACAAGGCGCGGGGCGCCGCCGGTGCGGGCGAAGATCAGGAACCGCGGCTGGTCGGGATCGATCGGCTGGCCGAGGAATTCCCGGGCCTGCGTTTCGTCATAAGGCCAGGGCGCGGTCGCGAGATTGCGGACCACCGCTTCCTCGCCGATCGCCTTTGCGAGCGCGGGGGCGTCTTCCAGCCAGCCGGGCCGCAGCAACAGTCTTTCGGTACGCGCGAACATCTTTTCAAACTCCCAGTGCCTGTCGCCTTGGCGCCAGATGGTGACGCTTTGACGACAATCGATAGAGAGGGAGATGGAACGCCCTGTTTTCAGGTCTGAAATCCGGCGCGGCAGAGCCGGGACAAGAAAAAAGGGAGCACGGGGTGACCCGTCTCCCTCTTTTCGAACCTTGTTTCCGCTGGGCGGAAAGGACAGCTCCGGGTCATCCCTTGGATGGACGACCCGTCAGCGATCGTCCTTATTCGGCGGCTTCGGCCATCATGTCGACCGATACATATTTGCGGCCGAGCTTGCCGTCGTGGAATCGGACGCGGCCGTCGGCGGTGGCGAACAGCGTGTGATCCTTGCCGATGCCGACGTTGACGCCCGGGTACACCTTGGTGCCGCGCTGGCGCACGATAATGTTGCCGCCGATCACTTCCTGACCGCCGAACTTCTTCACGCCAAGGCGACGGCCGGCTGAGTCGCGACCGTTGCGCGAAGAACCGCCTGCTTTCTTATGTGCCATGACCTAAACTCCTTGTTTCGCTTGGGGCCGAGCTGCGTTGCCGCGCTCAGGCTTCCTTCTTGGGGGCCGCTTTCTTGGCGGCGGGCTTCTTTTCGGCGGGCGCCTTTTCAGCGGCTTCGGCCTTGGGGGCGGCGGCCTTCTTGGGCGCGGCTTCCGTCTTCGGAGCGTCCGCGGCGGGAGCGGCCTTGGCCTCTTCCTTCGGGGCGGCTTCCTTCTTCGGTGCGGCCTTCTTGGCTTCGCCGACGGCAAGGATGCGCAGCAGCGTCAGCGACTGGCGGTGACCGTTGCGGCGGCGGTAGTTGTGCCGGCGGCGCTTCTTGAAGACGATGACCTTTTCGCCGCGCGTCTGGGCAATGATCTCGGCGGAAACCGTCAGACCTTTGGCGTCCTTCACTTCGCCGCCGTCACCGGCCAGCAGGACGTCGCCCAGCGACACGGTGTCGCCAGCTTCGCCGTCGATCTTTTCAACGGCGATCTTGTCTCCAGCGGCGACGCGATACTGCTTGCCGCCCGTGCGCACGATTGCGAACATGGTCTTCCATCCAATCAGAAACTAAAACACCCGCGCTGCCAGTCACCCGCCGAAGCAGGCGATTTTTCCGGCATGCGGGAAAGTCAGCGCCACTAACGTCCCAGTGCGCCGCTGTCAACCGCATATTTCCGCGCTTTTTGCGGTTTTGCGGCGGCCGGTGCGATCACGGTGGCTGCGCGGCGATTCGCCCTTGCTGCCCGGACCGCCCGCCCATATCAGGAGCGATTATGAAGCGCGCCCTTCTTTTGCTGATTTTTGCAATGCCGGCATCGCTGTCGCTCGCGGCCTGCGCCGCGGCGCAGCAGACGCAGGCGCCGTCGCTCGCCAAGCGGCCGATCGAGGGGCGGTTCGACGTTGCCCCGCCGGCTATCGTGATTCCGCCGCCGGGGCCGCTGCCATCCGATCTCGCCGGGCGCCTCGCGCGCTGGGAAGCCGATGCGGCCAGCGGACAACAGGCCTTTGCCGCCGAACGCGACGCGACCGCGGCGCTCGTCGCGGCCGCCGCCGGTGCGCCGGTCGCCAGCGAGCGCTGGGTCGTCGCGCAACAGGCGATCTCGCGCCTCACCGCGGCGCGAGCGCCGCTGTCGGGAGCGCTTGCCGACATCGACCGGCTCTATATCGAACGCACCGTCGACGAAGCGGTCGACGGCTTGCCCGACATTTACGCGCTGCGCGACCGCATCGCCGAAATGGAGTCGGCGCAGGATGCGATCTTGCAGGCGCTGAGCGCGGCATTGCCCGGGCAGTAATTGCCGGGCCGCCAAGGTGTACGTCGCCCCCGCGCAGGCGGGGGCCGTTGGCGTTTTACGGGACATGGCACGTGAGGCCGATAGCGGCCCCCGCCTGCGCGGGGGCGACGGCATTTACTGATTCAAGCCGTGCTTCTTCAGCGCATGGCGAATCTGGTCATAGCTGAGCCCCAAGGCTTCGGCCGCGACCTTCTGGTTGAAACGGCACCGCGCCATCGTGTCCGACAGGATCTGCTTTTCATAGGCATCGACCGCCCCGCGCAAATCGCTGACCGGGCCCGACGGCGGCGACGCGGCAGGGGCGGGCGATTCGGCGGGCGAAGACGGCGCGGCCGCAGCCTTCGCCGCCGCGCGATGCACCGGCTGCCACGGGCTGGCAAAGGGATCGAAGCTCAGCGCATCGACAGGCTTTTCGGGCTCGTGCCAGCGATAGATGGCGCGCTCGATGACGTTCCTCAGTTCGCGGACATTGCCGGGCCAGTCGTGCCCTTCCATCTGCGCGAGCGCGCGCGGGCCGAAGCCCGGCCATTCCTCCCAGCCGACCACCGCCGCCATGCGCTGGCCGAAGTAAGTGGCGAGCACCTCGATATCGCCTTCGCGCGCGCGCAAGGGGGGCAGGGTGATCACCTCGAACGACAGCCGGTCGAGCAGGTCGGCGCGAAAGCGATTCTCGTCGACCAGCGCCGGCAGATGCTCATTGGTCGCCGCGACGATTCGTACGTCGACGCGGATCGGGCGCGACGAGCCGACGCGGGTCACCTCGCCATATTCGACCGCGCGCAGCAGCCGCTCTTGCGCCCCCATCGACATCGTCGCCAGCTCGTCGAGGAACAAAGTACCGCCATCGGCCTCCTCGAAGCGCCCGGCGCGCGTCCGCGTCGCGCCGGTGAAGGCGCCAGCTTCGTGCCCGAACAGTTCGGATTCGATCAGCGTCTCGGGCATCGCGGCGCAGTTCATGATCACATAGGGGCGATCCCATCGCGCCGACAGCCGGTGCAGACGTTCGGCGATCAGTTCCTTGCCCGTCCCGCGCTCGCCGATCACCAGCACCGGGCGGTCGAGGGTCGCGGCCTGGCTGGCGCGCTCGACCGCGTCCTGGAAGGCGGCCGATTGGCCGATGAACTGCGTTTCGCGCTCCATTCCCAATGATTGGCAAAATTTCCCGCTGATTGGCAAGGGAAATTCGCCAAAATGGGCAATTCAGTGTGAAGTTCGGCTATTTTCTGCGGTTCGCGCCAATTGGCACGGCCTCTGCATAGAATATGACGAACCGGCGCAACATGCACCGGTGCAGCAAGAGCCAAGGAAGATCGAACCATGAAGATGATGTTTGCCCATGCCGCCACTTTCGCGTTCAGCGCGGTCGGAGCGCTGGCCATCCTCGTCGGGGTGATCGATCAGCCGCAGGTCGCCGCTGCAACAACCCCGGCGGTCAGCCTCACGGCCTGACCGGCACCGGTGCCGGGGCACTCTCCCCCCTTGCCCCGCTCCGGCACCGGCATTTTTTACGCAGACAACCAACAAGGTCTCAAGATTTTCGACAGGAGTTTCCCGATGGGTATTTTTTCACGCACCCGCGACATCATTGCCGCCAACGTCACCGACCTGCTCGACCGGGCCGAAGATCCCGAAAAGATGATCCGCCAGATCATCTTCGAGATGAACGAAACGCTCGTCGAAGTCCGCGCTTCCGCCGCCCGCACGATCGCGGACCAGAAGGAAATGCGCCGCCACATCGCCAAGCTCGAAAGCCTGCAGGACAGCTGGAAGGAAAAGGCCGAACTCGCGCTGTCGAAGGACCGCGAAGACCTCGCCACCGCCGCGCTCGTCGAAAAGCAGAAGGCCGGCGACATGGCCGAGAAGCTGAAGGCCGAAATCGCCGTCCTCGACGACGCGCTCAAAGGCTATGAAGCCGACATCGCCAAGCTGCAGAAGAAGCTCAGCGAAGCCCGCGCCCGCCAGTCGAGCGTCGTCAACCGCCTCGAAAGCGCCGAAAACCGCTACAAGCTGCGCGAGATGACCAACGGCGACCGCGTCGAAGACGCCTTCTCGCGCTTCGAGATTCTCGAACGCCGCGTCGACGAAGCCGAAGGCCGCGCCGATGCGCTCGGTCTCGGCTACAAGAAGTCGCTCGACGAAGAGATCGCCGAACTGCAGGCGGCGGACAAGGTTGCCGACGAGCTCGCTGCGCTGAAGGCCGCGCAGGGCAAGAATTAAGGAGCCGGACCGATGGAAGAAATCATCATCGTCCCGATCGTCATCGGCACGCTCTTCCTCGGTCTGCCCTGGCTGATCCTCCACTACATCACCAAGTGGAAACAGGCCAAGACGCTGACCGGAGAAGACGAACAGCTCCTCGACGAACTTTACGATACGGCTCGGAGGCTCGAGAATCGTCTTCATACCGTGGAACGCATTATAAGCGCCGACCATCCCGATTTCCGCCCCGCGGTGCGCAGCGATGAGGATCTGGCGCAGCTTGAGAATATGAGCAGGAGGAACTGAAATGTCTGCCAGCCGCACCAAATTCTATCTCGACAAGCAGAACGCCAAATGGAGCGGCGTGTGCGCCGGGATCGCGGACTATAGCGGGATCGACGTGCTCTGGGTCCGCGTCGGCGCGGTGCTGCTGACGCTGATGGGCGGCTTTCCCTGGACGCTGATCGCCTATTGGATGGTCGCCTGGATGGGAACGCCGAAGCCCTTCGCGCTCTATGGCTCGAACGAGGAAGCGAAATTCTGGCAGGGGGTTCGCTCGAACCCCAGCGCCTCGACCCGCGACATCCGCTCGCGCTTCCGCGACATCGATCGCCGGCTTGCCGACATCGAACTCTATTACACCAGCCACAACCGCCGCCTCGCCGACGAGATCGACGCGCTCCGTTAATCCGGGCGCCGATCGGGCAGGGACGGGCAGCGGCAACAGGGAGAAGACAGATGAATTTCGGTGGTACCGGGTTTGTCCTCGCCATCATCGCATTGTCGATCGGCGGCTGGATGTTCACCACCTGGATCCGCGCCAAGCATGGCTATCCGGTCGAGAATGAATGGGGTGGCACGGTTCATCGAACCGACCCCGACGCTGATCGAAAAATCAAGCTCTTGACCGACGACAATGCCAAGCTCGCCAGCCAGATCGGCCGGCTCGAAGAGCGGATTTCGGTGCTCGAACGCATCGCAACCGAAAATCACGGTCAGGCCGCGCAGCTCGCGGACCAGATCGACCGTCTGCGCTAAAAGGGAAATATCATGAACCTCGATGCCCTCAATGTCCTTGCCCCCGTCGCCGCGATCGTCGGCCTGGCCGGGGTGGCGGGATGGGTCTTCACCACCTGGCTCCGCGTCAAGAACGGCTATCCGCTCGAAAACAGCTGGGGCAAGGCCGTCTATCCGAAGACCAGCGACGAGGCGATGGAGCGGGTCAAGCTCATCAGCCAGGAAAATGCCCAGCTTCGCGCCGAACTCGGTTCGGTGAAGGACCGGCTCGCGGTGGTCGAACGGATCGTCACCGACGAAAGCCACCGCGTCGCCAGCGAGATCGAGGCGCTGCGGCGCCCCGCGAATTGATCGGGAGATAGACCATGGGTGACACCATCTGGATTCTCGTACCGCTTGCGCCCTTCCTGCTCGCCGGCTTCATCTTCTGGTCGAAGCATCAGCAGAAGATGATCGAGGTGCAGGCCGCGGCGACCGCCGAAAAGGCGGCCCAATATGCCGCGGCGACCGAACGGCTGGAGGCGCGCGTCCGGGTGCTCGAACGCATCGCCACCGATCGCGGCGTCGATGTCGCCGAAGAGATCGAAAAGCTGCGCGACGCGCCGCTGAACTGAAACGACAGACAACAACGATAAGAAGGAAAGGATCCTCCCATGAACCCCTTTGAAATGGTGATCGGCATCGTCCTCATCGTGACGATCGGCAGCATCATTCGCGCGAAATACGGCGTGCGCCGCGACCACCGCGGCGGGGAATATTTCGTCGGCAATCAGAATCAGGATGCCGAAACCAAGGCGTTGCAGGCCGAAATCCGCGCCCTGAAGGAGCGGATCCAGGTGCTCGAACGCATCGCCACCGACCATAACCGCGCCGCGACGCTCGACGAAGAGATCGAGCGGCTGCGCGACCGTTCACACCCCTGATCCCGTGACGAAGAAGGAGCCGACCCATGGCCACCATCATCGCTTCCGAACTCGGTGCCAACCTGCTGGTCGCGACCGTCGCGCTGGCTGCGCTCACCATCATCAGCCTCGTCGCGCTGCGCGGCTGGCGTGACTGGATCGCGCTGAAGCGCGACGAACTCGCCGCCGGTCACAGCATGCCGCAGGACCCCGCCGTCCCGCATGCCGGGTCGCGGATCGAGATCGCCGACCTTAAGGAACGGCTGCGCAAGCTCGAAGCCATCGCGGCCGGCGTCGACCTGTAACGGTCCGCCCCGCACCGATCCGCGTCGCCCCCTTCCCTTGCTGGGGCGACGCGGGACTTTCGCCGCGGCGACAAATCTGCCACTGGCGCTGCGATGCGCAGCCTCTCCGACATTTTCGACGAATATGACTTTCTCGACGGCGACGACCGCTATCGCCTGCTGATCGAACTCGGGCGCACCCTCGAGGCGATGCCCGACGCGCTCAAGACCGACGCGACGCTGGTGCGCGGTTGTTCGGCGAGCGTCTGGGTCTATCCGGTGCCGCAGGACGACGGCCGCCTTCATTTCCTCGCCGACAGCAATGCCGCGATCACCAAGGGTATCGTCGCGCTGGTGCTGGCGGCGGTGCAGGACCGGCCGGCGGCCGAGGTCGCCGCGATGGATGTCGCCGCCGCGCTCGCCCCCTTCGACCTGACGCGCCAGCTCTCGTCGAACCGCACGCAGGGCGTCCCCAATATGATTGCGCTCGTTCAGGATACCGCGCGCCGCCTCACGGCGGGCTGATCGCCCGTTTTGGCAGACAAAAAGGGCGCGGAAGTTTCCTTCCGCGCCCGATGCTGCGCCGCGAGCGGCGGTGATCAGAATTCGTACGACACGCCGATCTTCAGGCGCCACACCGACGACGACACGTTGATCTGGTTATCGTCGTTAAAGGCATCGACGCCGTTGAAGCCGCTGATGATATACTGACCCGTCGCCGTATCGACGCCCCCGGTCGCGATGTCCTGCAGCCCCGCGAAGTTGCGGCGCTTCTGGACGTTCCAGTCGCTGTCGAGGAAGTTCAGGAAATTGTCCATCGTGGCATAGAGCTTGATCTTGTCCTGCTTGCCGAACAGGCGGCCAGGCCCCGGGAGCTCCTGCGAGAAGCTGAGGTCGAGATCGAAATACCAGTCGTTCGAGCAGCTGTTGCGCGGGATCGTGCGGCCGAGATATTTCTTGGCGCAGCCGAGGCCGCTGGTGAAGGCGACCAGTTCGCGCACCGCATCCATGTTCGACGCGGCCGAGATATTCGGATCGTCGATGCCCGTGGGCAGATACAGCAGCGCGTTTTCGAAGCCCGAGGCGCTGTCGTTGAACACCCCGCCGCCGGTGAAGGTCAGGCTGTACGGGCGGCCCGACCGCGCGACGAAGGTCATGCCGAAGCGCGTCGACAGATCCGGGAAAAACTCCTCGCGGAACGAGAGGTTCGCCGAGATATTGTGCTTGCTGCTATAGAAGCCGCGCGATGCCGCGGGGTTCTGGCGGTCGAACGCGGCGACGAGGTCATAGTTCGACCCGGCCGTCGAGTTGTACATGCTCCGGCGATCCTGCGCGTCGGTGTAGCTGTAGCCGAGACTGAAATCGACCGAGCCGTTTTCGGTGAACAGCCCGCCGCCGAAGGTCTTCGACAGGATCACCGACGCGATGTGGCTGCGGAAACCCGGGCCGTTGGTCAGCTGCAGTTCGTCGTCGCGGCCGGTGTCGAAGCAGACGGCGTTGACATTTTCCCAGACCGGAGCGGGGTTGAGCCCGACCAGCTGGGCGGTACAGCCCGCGTTGTTGGCATCGATCGCGCGATAGATCGGGCGACCGTCGACGGTGTAGCCGTCGATGCCGAGCGCCGGGTTCACCGTCTGCGACAGATCGACCAGCGTGAACGGATTGCGATATTTGCTGTAGATATAGTCGAGGTTCAGGTTCCAGCCGCTGAAGAAGCCCGACGGTGCGAAGTTCAGCTCCGACGTGAAGCCGATATTGGCGCGCAGCACCGACGGCATCCGGATATTCGGGCTGATCGACTGCGTATCACCGCGGCCGGCCGCGGCGTTGGCCGAGGCCGACTCCTGGAAGCAGCCGGGGACGCCGGTGAACTGGCCGCCCGTGACGACGTCGATCGGGTCGGTGCCGCAGGCGGCATCGGTCGTCGTGCCGGTGGCGAAGCCGCGGCCGTCGTTCTGGAAGGCGTTGCCGAACCAGACGAGCGGGTCGCCGCCCGAGAAGATGCCGACGCCGGCGGTCAGCTTCGGCCGGCCGAACACCGCGAAATCGTCCATGTCATAGGTCAGCGCGAAGCGCGGCATGACGATCGGGTCGAGGTTGCTGAATCCGGTCGTGTTCGGGAAGTCATAGCGCTGGAGGAACAGGGGGTTGAGCCTTGGCTGGCCGCCCGAATACCAGTCGGCGCGGACGCCGACGACGGCGTTCAGCCGGTCGCTGATTTCCCAGTCGTCCTGCGCGAAGATCGAGAAGGTCGTGCGCTTGAACGCCGCCGCGGCGTCGCGGACGTCGCCGGTGGCGGTGAAATTGCCCTCGGCACCGACCGAGTCGCCGAGCCCGATCTGCTCGGCGGTGGGATTGGTGAGCGTGCCGCCGTTCAAAATCCCTTCGCGCAGCGCGTCGACATCCTGGAAGTACAGCGTTCCGGTCGCATTCTGGACGAACAGGTTGAACAGGTCGGCGCGGTTCATTTCGAACCCGACCTTCAACTGGTGCGCGCCCTTGTCGAGCTTGGCGACGGCGCGGAAGGCATCGACCTTGGTGCGCAGGTCGTTGGCGGCGCGCGAAAAGCCCGGACCGGCGAGCACCTGCCCATAGATTGCGTCATCGCCTTCGCCCTGGGTGACGCCGACGATGATGCGCGGGATCGGGTTGTCCGACTGCGCTTCGCCGCCGCCGATCGGGTCTTGGCGGTCGGTGACCTTCGAATGCGAATAGCGCAATTCGGTCGAGAATTCGTCCGACCACTGCGAATAGAGGCGCGCCGAATAATAGTCCGACTTGGTGCCGCTTAGGTAGAAGGTGTTGAGGCCGGTGACGCGGGGGTTGCTCGCCGTGGTGCTGAAATCGTCGGCGCGCGTCGTGGCTTCCTCGAGCCGCTGATAGGTCAGTTCGAGGCGGTGGTCGTCGTTGACCTGCCAGTCGAGGCGGCCGAAATAGCGGTCGTTCTCATAGGGGCGGCTGCGGACCAGCGGGCCGGTCTCGATACCGTAAACGCTGCTCAGAACGTCCGAAATTTCGTTGAAGGCATCGACCGGCACACCCGCCAGCTCGTTGGGATAGCCCGCGCCGGCCGGACCGTCGTCCTGCGACTGACCCGCTTCCTGATGCTCATAGGCGCCGAAGAAGAACAGGCGATCCTTGATGATCGGGCCGCTCAGCCAGGCACCCCAGCGCTTTTCGGCTTCGATCGGCGCGACGGGTTCGCCCTTGACCTTGTCGCCGCGCATGCCGTTGTCGGCATATTCGAAAAAGCCCCCGAAATGATAATCGTTGGTGCCCGATTTGGTGACGACGTTGATCGCGCAGCCGGTGAAGGCGCCGTAATCGACGTCGAACGGGGCGAACTGGACCTGCGTTTCGCGCACCGCGTCATAGGGGATGGGGGTCGAACTGCGCGACGAGAAACCCGTGTCGTTGAGGCCGTAGATGTCGCCCTGGCTGATGCCGTCGACGGTGAAGGCGTTGCCGCGGTCGTTGCCGCCGAGGCACGAGATGCGGTCGACGCCCGAGCCGCCGTCGTCGCGGTCGAGGCTGACGCGCGGGTCGAGGCGGATGATGTCGCGGACGTCGCGATTGAAGGACGGTGCTGCGGTCAGGATCTCGGTCGAGAAGCTGGTGCCGGGACCGACCTCGAGCTGCGTGACGCGGACGCGGCTGCCGGTGACGACGATCTCGCCGCCGCCCGAGGTGAGCGAGAAGGCAAGGTCGGTGCTGCCCTGCAGCGTGGTGTAGATGTTCTGGAGGGTCTGGCCCTCGAACGCTTCGGCGGTGACCGACACCGTGTAGGGACCGCCCGTCGTCAGGCCGGAGGTGTTGAAGCGGCCGTCGGCGCCGGTCGTCAGCGTACGTGCGGCACCCGTGCGGGTGTCGGTGACGACGACGGTCGCACCGCCGATCGCGGCGCCGCTGTCGTCGCTGACCTGGCCCTGGATGCCGGTCGTGATCTGCTGGGCCTGGGCGGGGGCGGCAAGCGCGGTCGCGGCGCCGATCGCCATCAGGCTCGCGGCGATCGAATAACGGAGTTTCATGTCACAATGTCCCTTATTGCATTGGGCAGGCGCGCAAATATGGGGGGATGCGCTTCACCTGCGAGCGCCCCTGAAGCCCGCATGTGGCACGGCTGTTACAGCGGTTCTGACGGGGCAAGCGAGGTGCGACGACCCGTTCTGCCGCAGGCGGGAAAACCACGGGGTTTGCGTCCGGACGTGGTTAATATCGGGAAACGCTCATGCGTTTTTTTCAGCTACTGTTGCTGCGTTGCAACATGCCTCGGTGACGACTCGACGAGGACCGTTCGTGGCGCCTCAGCGCCAGCGCGTCGGCGCATCGGCAAGCGCTTCTGCCGCGCGCGACCGCACGTCGTCCGCCGCATCGCGCGGCATGCTGAACCGTATTTTCACGGCCCAGTCGCCGTGCCGGGCGAGTTGGTAATATGTGAGATAGGGTGTGTCGCCGATCTGGGTGTCGTACCATCCGCTCATCACCGGCGCGCCGGGATCGGTGAAGCCTTGCGGGGTTGGGCGCGGCGTGCTGCGAAAGCGTTCAATCTGCCGGGCTTCGAGCGATTGCGCCTCGTCCGCCAGCGTGGCTTCATCGGGCCGGTAAACGAAAAGATCGATCCAGCCGTCGCCGTTCGCGCCGCCGCGCAACGTATATTGGACGGAGATATTGCCCGGCGCGTAGACGACCAGCTTGCGCGCCGGCATCTGCCCCAGTTGCGCGGGAAACAGATATTGCGAGGCAAGGTGGCGTATCGCATCGCCTTCGCGCCGGACCTCCGCCGAATCGGCGACCTCGGCGATCGGGATGCTGACCGGTTCGGCGCGGACGGGCGCCGCCGCGACAAGGGTCGCTGCGGCGAGCGCCAGACGCGCCGCGCGCAACATCAGGCGGCGTCGCCGGCTTCCTTCGCCTTGTCGGCATAGACGCGCACCGGGTCCTTGCGGCCCTCGACGACATCCTTGTCGACGACGATCTCGACCACGTCGGTGAGGTCGGGCAGGTCGAACATCGTGTCGAGCAGGATCGCCTCGACGATCGAGCGCAGCCCGCGCGCGCCGGTCTTGCGTTCGATCGCCTTTTTGGCGACCGCGACCAGTGCGTCGTCGGTAAAGGTCAGCGCGACCTCTTCAAGGTCGAACAGCTTCTTATACTGCTTCACGAGCGCATTCTTGGGCTCGCCGAGAATCTTGACCAGCGCGTCGACGTCGAGGTCCTCGAGCGTCGCGATGACCGGCAGGCGGCCGACGAATTCGGGGATCAGGCCGAACTTGAGCAGATCCTCGGGCTCGATCTGTTTCAGCGTCTCGCCGGCGCGGCGCTCGTCGGGGCCGGCGACATGCGCGCCGAAACCGATCGACTTGCCCTGCAGGCGGTCGCCGATGATCTTTTCGAGGCCGGCGAAGGCGCCGCCCGCGATGAAGAGGATGTTGGTCGTGTCGACCTGCAGGAATTCCTGCTGCGGGTGCTTGCGGCCGCCCTGCGGCGGAACGCTCGCGGTCGTGCCTTCCATCAGCTTGAGCAGCGCCTGCTGCACGCCTTCGCCCGACACGTCGCGGGTGATCGACGGGTTTTCGGCCTTGCGCGAAATTTTATCGATCTCGTCGATATAGACGATGCCGCGCTGCGCCTTTTCGACATTATAGTCGCTGGCCTGCAGCAGCTTCAGGATGATGTTCTCGACATCTTCGCCGACATAGCCCGCTTCGGTCAGCGTCGTTGCGTCGGCCATCGTGAAGGGCACGTCGAGGAAGCGCGCGAGCGTCTGGGCGAGCAGCGTCTTGCCGCTGCCGGTCGGGCCGACGAGCAGGATGTTCGACTTCGCCAGTTCGACGTCTTCGCCGCGGCCCGAATTGGCGAGACGCTTGTAATGGTTGTGGACAGCGACCGACAGGACGCGCTTGGCCTTGTTCTGGCCGATCACATAGGCGTCGAGATGCTGGCAGATTTCCAGCGGCGTCGGCACCGCGCCGTCCTTGCGTGCGGCGACCCCGCCCTTGATCTCTTCGCGGATGATGTCGTTGCACAGCTCGACGCATTCGTCGCAGATGAACACGGTCGGCCCGGCAATCAGCTTGCGGACTTCGTGCTGCGACTTGCCGCAGAAGGAGCAGTAAAGAGTGCTCTTGCTGTCCGAGCCGCTCAATTTGGTCATATATTGTCCTCTGGCAGACGCCAAAAGGGCGTTGCCGTCTTTATCCTAGTCCGCCGCCACCCGATTACAATATGGCAATTGGGTGACATGGCTTCAATGTCACCCAATAGCATGGTGCGGCAAAAGGGGCGTCAAGAAACGCGGTTAGCGTTTCTTTGCTGGGTTCGGCACCGGCCCGCTCCCCCACCCGGCCTCCCAACAGCGTATCCTGAAATGGGACGCCGGGTGGGGGAGCGGGCCGGTGCCGCCCGGTTGGTGAATCAGGGCGTCGGGCCCTCGCTTTGGGTCGCGGCGCCGGTCTCGCCGTCGACCGCCGGACGCGAGCCGAAGACGTGATCGACGAGGCCGAATTCCTTGGCTTCCTCGGCTTCGAGGAAGGTGTCGCGGTCCATCGCCTTTTCGATCTCTTTCAGCGGCTTGCCGGTGTATTTGACGTACAGGTCGTTCATCCGCTTGCGGATGCGCAGGATTTCGCGGGCCTGGATCTCGATATCCGACGCCATGCCGCGCGCACCGCCCGACGGCTGGTGGATCATGACGCGGGCGTTGGGCAGCGCGACGCGCATGCCGGGCTCGCCCGCCGCGAGCAGGAAGCTGCCCATCGACGCCGCCTGACCGATACAGAAGGTGCCAACACGCGGCCGGATATATTGCATCGTGTCGTGGATCGCCATGCCCGCCGTGACGACGCCGCCCGGCGAATTGATGTACATGAAGATGTCCTTCTTCGGATTTTCCGATTCGAGGAACAGCAGCTGCGCCGTGATCAGCGACGCCATATTGTCTTCGACCTCGCCGGTGACGAAGATGATCCGTTCGCGCAGCAGGCGGGAGAAAATGTCGAAGCTGCGTTCGCCGCGGCTCGTCTGTTCGACGACGACGGGAACAAGGGCGGCGAGCGGGTCGATCATTGGGAATTCGTCCTTCGTTGTTCGGGTTGCCCTGCCGAGGACCGGCGGGCTGCCCCTCCGCCATCCTACATCGGCGCCAAGCCGGACGGTTTCAAGGGGGCAAAAAAAGGGCGGGAAACTCCCGCCCTGGTCTCGATCCGGTCTCGATCAGTCGCCTTCGCCCGGTTCGGGCGAGAAATATTTGTCGAACTTGTCATCGACGCCCTTGAACTCGTCGGCGTCCGCCGGGCTGTCCTTCTTGACCGTGATGTTCGGCCATTCGGCGCTGAACTTGGTGTTCACTTCCAGCCATTTTTCGAGGCCGCTTTCGGTGTCCGGCAGGATCGCCTCGGCGGGGCATTCGGGTTCGCACACGCCGCAGTCGATGCACTCGTTGGGATTGATGACGAGCATATTCTCGCCCTCATAGAAACAGTCGACCGGACAGACCTCGACGCAGTCCATATATTTGCAACGGACGCAGGCATCGGTGACGACATAGGTCATGGGTTCGGCTCCCTCAGATGACGGCAATCGGACCGTCAGGCTCTCATATCGGCTGCCTCTATGCCGCGCGAGTGCGGCGCGTCAACGCTAAGCGACAGTTGCGAATCACTCTCACTCGATAGGGCTGCCGGAGCGGTTTGCGAGGACAGTATTTCCATCGTCGCTGATAGCCGGAGTGGCAGCCGCCGGGGCGTCGGCGTCGAGCTTGCGATAGCAAGCCTGCGCCTCGCTCGCCGGACCGCGGCGGGTGGGCAGCGACAGCAGCCGGATCACCTCGATCCGCTCGCCGACAGGCAGGACGAGCGTCTGGCCGACATGGACCGCGCACGACGAGCGCGTCACCCGCCGTCCGTCGAGCCGGATATGCCCCGCCGCGACGATCGCCTGGGCAAGGCTGCGCGAACGCGCGAAGCGCAGGTACCAGAGCAGCTTGTCGAGCCGGATGCTGCCCGCGGCGCCAGGGCTCGCCATTAGGG
Source organism: Sphingopyxis macrogoltabida (assembly GCF_001314325.1). NCBI lineage: Bacteria > Pseudomonadati > Pseudomonadota > Alphaproteobacteria > Sphingomonadales > Sphingopyxidaceae > Sphingopyxis > Sphingopyxis macrogoltabida. The sequence goes on along the minus strand of NZ_CP009429.1, from coordinate 3,825,986 downwards.
CCTGTGCTCCCACACCAAACCGTCGAGGTTTGAAGCAAAATGGCTCAGTGCGAGGAGAGAAGGCGAAGACATATGTCGATATTTCGAGACTTCTCGACGAAGCAATGGGCCATTTTGATCAAATCCCTGCGGGACGCCCAAATGGCTTCCATCTCGACCCGAAAGCCGCTTGGAAAGGCAACCAGCCTTTCCTGCGCGTCTTTCGGCTCGATCTGTTCGCCATTTGGGCGCCTCGACGGTGTGGTGTGGGAGCACAGGCCCTAATCCTCGCGCGCGCCGGCGAGGAGCGCGGCAAGCCCCGCGAACGGGCTGTTCGGCGAGGGGCCACGGCGCTGGGGCGGGCTGCCCTGCGGCGGCCGGTGACCGTTTTTCGGCGGTTTGCCGGGTTGCGGCCGCGATCCCTTGCCATGCTTGACGGGTGGACGCGGGGCCTCATTGCCGGTGCGTGCGGGCGCACCGCCCTTGTGCCGCGACGGACGATGCTTGCCGCGCCCGCGCTTCTCGGCACTTTTCAGCCCCGACCAGCGCCAGCGTTCGAGCGCCGGGTCGCCGATCGGGCGGAAGCCGACGCTTTGCAGGAGTGCGCGCCGCGCTTCGCCGTCGAGACCGAGCGAGGTCGCCAGCGCGGCGTCGATCGCAAAGCCGGGCGCCACGACGGCCGAGGCGCCTTCCCCGGCATCCTCGCCATGGTGATCCTCGCCATGTTCTTCGCTGCCCCCGGCGATCGGCGCGGTTGGCGGCGCGGCCGCCTGCAGCCGTGCGGCATGCGCCTGGCGCGCGAGCCGTTCGGCCATGTCGATGCGCAGCCACCCGGTGCCGCAACGGCGAAAACCCGCGATGCCGAGCCCGGTGGCCGCGCCATCCTTTTGCCAGACCGCGCCGTGCGGGGGCAGCGCGGGGACGGGCGTGCCCTGCTGCGCTGCGATCAGCGCGGCGCGCCAGCGCACCGCTTCGGGTTTCAGCAATTGCGGATGGAAGATGTCGAGCGAGCCGATGGTGAGCCCAAGCTTGCGGAGCTGCGGCCGCTCGTCGGCGCTGATCGCCGCGAGCTGTTCGTCGACCGCAGCGCGGGCGATCAGCCCGCTGCCGTCGGTCATCGCCGCGAGCAACGCGCGCACGCGCGGCGGGGTGAACAGGTCGCCCGCGGCGGCGCCCATCGCGGCGAGCGGTCCCGCGTGGCGCGCGAGCTGCTGCGCGACATATTTCTGGAGCCGCTCGATGATCGCCTGCACCTGCGCGGGTTCGAGCCGACGGAGCGCGGGCTCGATCTGGATCGACGGCTGCACCAGTGTCGGTCCCTTGGCGAGCGACGCGACCACATGGCCGTGCCAGGCAAGGCGCGGCGGCGCGCCGGGTTCGGCGACGAGCGCCAGTGCGCCGTCGTCGCCCTCGGCGAGCGCGGTTGCACGGCGGGCAAGTTCGGCGCGCAGATGTTTCTCGGCGGCGGCCAGCAGCATCTTGTGGTCGCTCGCCCGCGCCACCGGGTCGACCTTGAACTGAAAGCCTTTCAGCGTCCCGATCGCCTCGCCGTCGACCGCGACGGTGCCGTCGGCGGCGACCGCGACGGGCAGGGCGGCGTTCCGCTGTCCGGCGTCGCGGAGCAGCAGCGCGAGCCGGCGGTCGACGAAGCGCTGGGCCAGCGCGGCATGGAGCGCGTCGGACAATCGCGATTCGAGCAATTGCGTCTGTTCGGTCCAGCCGGCGGCACCGGCGAGCCAGTCGCCGCGCTGCGCGATGAAGCACAGGGTCCGCACCGCGGCAATCCGGCTCGCGAGCTGGTCGATGTCGCCCTCGACATCGTCGAGCCGCGCAAGGCGGCGTGCGAACCAGTCGGGGTCGATCATCCCGTCGCCCTGCATCCGCCACTGCCACAGCTTGAACACCGTGCGGCTGTGATGTTCGGCGCCGAGCTGTTCGAAATCGGGGAGGCCGCAGACGTCCCACAGCCGCTGGACGGCATCGAAATCGCCGCCGCGCGCGCGCACTTCCATGTCGCCCGCCAGATGCTTGAGCACCGCGATGTCGACCGCTTCGGGCGCGGCGCGCAGCAACGGGTCCGACGGCGGGCGTGCGAGATCGGCGAGCAATTGTTCGAGCGAGCCGAAGCCGGGATTGGGCTCGCGCCAGAACAGGCTGGCGAGCGGCGGGAAATGATGCCCCTCGATCGCGGCGATTTCCTCGGGCGTGAAACCGCCCTGCGGCAGCCCGATGGTGCCGAAACTGCCGTCCTGCTGGTGGCGCCCGGCGCGGCCGGCGATCTGCGCCATTTCGGCGATCGTCAGCCGCCGCAGCCGGCGCCCGTCGAATTTCTGGAGGCTCGCAAAGGCGACATGCTGGACGTCGAGGTTGAGCCCCATGCCGATCGCATCGGTCGCGACAAGATAATCGACCTCGCCCGCCTCGAACATCGCGACCTGGGCATTGCGCGTCCGCGGGCTCAATGCCCCCATGACCACCGCCGCGCCGCCCGAGAAACGACGCAGCATCTCGGCGATCGCATAAACCTCTTCGGCCGAGAAAGCGACGATGGCCGATCGCTTGGGCAGCCGCGACAGCTTCGACGATCCGGCATAGCTCAGCGTCGAGAACCGCGGGCGGGTGATGATTTCGGCCTCGGGGACGAGCCCCTTGACCAGCCCCTTGATGCTCGCCGAACCGAGGATCATCGTTTCCTCGCGGCCGCGGGCGCGGAGCAGTCGGTCGGTGAAGACATGGCCGCGTTCGGGATCGGCGCCGAGCTGCGCCTCGTCGATGCCGACGAAGGCCACATCGCGCTCGACCGGCAGCGCTTCCATCGTGCCGAGCAGATAGCGTGCCTCGGGCGGCATGATCCGCTCTTCGCCGGTGATGAGGGCGACTTGTGCCGCGCCCTTGATCGCGACGACGCGGTCGTAAACCTCGCGCGCGAGCAGGCGCAGCGGAAAGCCGATCATGCCGCTCGACCGGGCGGTCAGACGCTCGACCGCCAAATGGGTTTTGCCGGTGTTGGTGGGGCCAAGGACAGCCTTGACCGGGTGGGAAGAGGATGACGTCATTGTCTTGATTCTCACGCTGGCATGCGGCGCGTCCGCGCGCAACAGGCGATCGATGGAAGCGGGGGCCGGGCCGCCATTTTCTTCGCTCGCTCACGCCATAACGCGGTCACGCCACGGCCCGCCGCAAGCCAAATCGGCGAACCGTCCATTAAATTGACTTTAACGCCCTTTGTTTACAGACATTGGTACGGAAACATCATCGACGGCGCCTTTTCGGGGGGCAATGCCGGCGAGCGGGGGTTGCAAAACTTTGTTTCAGCGTCACGAACCCATTGCGGGGATGTCCGGCAACGCGGCTGCGCTCACCATGTCGCAGGCGGTTTCGCTGCGCCGGGCGCCCGCCGAGGCCGAACCGCATGCGACGTGGCGCGACCGGCTGGCGCAGCTCGACCTAGTTCCCGATCTTGGCGACAATATCGGTTCGGCCGAATGGTGGCGCGGCCTTGCGACATTAACCCTGCTCTGCGGCACCGCGATCGCGACCTTCCCCGGCATCCAGCCGCTCCAGACCGCGGGCACGCCCGCGCTCGATGCGGCCGATTTCAACGAGGCGCGCGCGCAGATGATCGTCCCGCTCGCGCTCGGCGGCGATACCGGGCGGCATATGGCGGCGACCGATGCGGTGCGCCCGCTGACCCAGACCCCCGAACGGCCGCAGATCGAACTCACCGCCACCCTCGGCAGCGGCGACAGCTTTGCGCGCCTGCTCGAACGCTCGGGCGTCGGCGGCAGCGAGGCACAGGCGCTCGCGAGCCAGGTCGCGGGCGCGGTGCCGCTCGCCGATATCGCGCCGGGCACGCGGATCGACCTGATCCTCGGCCGCCGCGCTGCGCGCACCATGCCGCGGCCGGTCGAAGCGCTGGCGATGCGTGCGCGCTTCGACCTCCGCATCGAGATGGAACGTATCGACGGCCGGCTCGTCATGCGCCGCATCCCGATTGCGGTCGACGCGACGCCGCTGCGCATCCGCGGCCGCGTCGGCGACAGCCTCTACCGCTCGGCGCGCGCCGCCGGGGCACCGCCAGAGGCGATCCAGGCCTATCTGCGCGTCATCGGCAAACAGATTTCGGTCGGCAGCGATATCCGCTCCGCCGACGAATATGACATCATCGTCGACCATCGCCGCGCCGAGACGGGCGAGAGCGAGACCGGCAAGCTGCTTTATGCGGGGCTGATCCGCGGTGGCAAGCCGAAGCTGTCGATGCTCGAATGGACCGTCGATGGGCGCAGTCAATGGTACGAGGCGTCGGGCGTCGGCGAACAGCGCGGCGGCATGGCTCGCCCGACCAACGGCCGCGTCACCTCGACCTTCGGGATGCGGCGCCATCCGATCCTTGGCTACCGGCGGATGCACAGCGGGATGGATTTCGGCGGCGGTTACGGCGCGCCCATCTATGCGGTGACCGACGGCATCGTCACGGTCGCCGGGCGCACCGGCGGCTTCGGCAATTATGTGAAGCTCAATCACGGTAACGGGCTCGGCACTGGCTATGGCCATATGAGCCGCATCGCCGTGCGGCCGGGGCAGCACGTCAATCGCGGGCAGGTGATCGGCTATATCGGCTCGACCGGCCTCTCGACCGGCCCGCACCTTCACTACGAGCTCTATCGCAACGGCCATGCGGTGAACCCGGCGTCGGTCACCTTCGTCACGCGCGCGCTGCTCGAGGGCAAGGCGCTCGCCGACTTCCGCGCCCGCATTCGCACCCTGACCGCGGTCGCGCCCGGCGCCGCACTGACCCCGATCGCGGCGAAACAGGCCGAAGGGCCGAAGCTGGGGTCGCTCGCCGATGTGGCCTCGAAACGCGCCGGCGACGGGATCTAGTCCCACATAAAAGTGGCAATATCCATTTGCCCGGCAGCGCGGCGCCGCTATGCACGCCGCATGACCCAAGCCGCTTTCCCCGACCTCCGCCTCCGCCGTACCCGCCGCACCGGCTGGAGCCGCGCGATGGTGCGCGAGACGCAGCTTTCGCCCGCCAACCTCATCTGGCCGCTGTTCGTCTGCGACGGGTCGGGTACCGAGGAGCCGATCGGCAGCCTGCCCGGCGTGTCGCGCTGGTCGGTTGAGCTGCTCGTCGAACGGGCCCGCGACGCGGTCGCGGCGGGCATCCCCTGCCTCGCGCTGTTTCCCTATACGCAGGCGGACCGGCGCAGCGCGGACGGCGCCGAGGCGCTCAATCCCGACAATCTGATGTGCCGCGCGGTCGCGGCGATCAAGCAGGCGCTCGGCGACGACATCGGCGTGCTCACCGACGTGGCGCTCGATCCCTACACCAGCCACGGGCAGGACGGGCTGATCGACGATACGGGCTATGTGCTCAATGACGACACGGTCGGGGTGCTGGTGGGGCAGGCGCTCAATCAGGCGCGTGCCGGCGCCGATATCATCGCGCCCTCCGACATGATGGACGGCCGTATCGGTGCGATCCGGCAGGCGCTGGAAAGCGAAGGCTTCGGCCACGTCCAGATCATGAGCTATGCGGCCAAATATGCCTCGGCCTTCTACGGCCCGTTCCGCGACGCGGTCGGGTCGCGCGGGCTGCTGAAGGGCAACAAGAAGACCTATCAGATGGACCCCGCGAACAGCGAAGAGGCGCTGCGTGAAGTCGCGCAGGACCTTGCCGAGGGCGCCGACAGCGTGATGGTCAAGCCCGGGCTGCCCTATCTCGACATCGTGCGCGCGGTGAAGGACAATTTCGCGGTGCCCGTCTACGCCTATCAGGTGTCGGGCGAATATGCGATGATCGAGGCTGCGGCGGCCGCGGGTGCGGGCGACCGCGATGCGCTCGTCCTCGAAACGCTGCTCGCTTTCCGGCGCGCCGGCGCGTCGGGCGTGCTCAGCTATCATGCGCTTCATGCGGCCCGGTTGCTGACCGCGTGACCCTTTCCGTACCCGCATCGCCGCGCCGCTGGCTGTTCGTGCTGACGATCCTCGTCGGCAGTTTCCTGCTCTTCCTCGTCCAGCCGATGGTGGCGCGGATGGTGCTGCCCAAATTGGGCGGCGCACCGGCGGTGTGGAACAGCGCGATGCTCGTCTATCAGGCGCTGTTGCTCGGCGGCTATGCCTATGCGCACTGGCTCGGACGGTTCACGATCCGGCGGCAGGCGGCGATCCATCTCGGGCTGTTTCTGGTCGCCGCGCTATGGCTTCCCATCGGCATCGCCGCGATCGCGCCGCCCGCGCCCGGACAGGAAGTGCTGTGGGTGCCGCTGCTGCTGCTCGCGTCGATCGGCCCGGTGTTCTTCGTGGTCTCGGCGCAGGCACCGCTGATGCAACGCTGGTTCGCCGCCGATGCGCGCGCGGGCGACCCTTATTATCTCTACGCCGCATCGAACCTCGGCAGCTTTGCCGGGCTGCTCAGCTATCCGGCGCTCGTCGAGCCGAGCTTGCCGCTCGCGGCGCAAAGCTGGGGCTGGACCGCGGGTTATGCGCTGCTCGTGCTGCTCGTCGCGGCGAGCGCGGCCGCGCGCTGGCAGCGCGGCACGGTGCATGACGACGGGGCGGCGGCGGACGAAGAGCCGCGCCCCGCGCTGCGGCGCCAGCTTCACTGGCTGCTGATCGCGGCGGTGCCGTCGGGGCTGATGCTGTCGACGACGACGCACCTCACCACCGACATCGTCGCGATGCCGTTGCTGTGGGTATTGCCGCTCGGCCTCTATCTGCTCAGTTTCGTGATCGCCTTTTCGACCGCGACGCGGCTGACGCAGATCATCACCTTCACCGCGCCTGCGGTCCTGCTTTCGGTCGGCGGGCTCGCGCTGCTGAGTTCGGGCGGCGGGTCGATGATGGTTGCGCTCGCGAGCCTCGGGATGCTGTTCGTCGTCGCGGTGGCGTTGCACGGCTATCTCTATCACCTCCGCCCCGCGGCGCAGCATCTGACGCTTTTTTATCTCATCATGTCGGCGGGCGGGGTGCTCGGCGGGCTGTTCGCGGCGCTGTTCGCACCGCTCCTCTTCGACTGGGTCTATGAACATCCGTTGCTCGTCCTTGCCGCCGCGGCGCTGCTGCCACTGCCCGCGCTGCTGCCGTGGGACCAGTGGCTGAAGCTGCCGGCGGCGAAAGCGCGCGCCGTCGCGGCGCTGCTCGTCGGGTTCGCCGCTTTTGCCTGCTGGCAAATGGTCGGCGGCTGGACGGGTTCTCTCGCCGGGGCGACGGCGATCTGGGGTCTCGCCATCTTCGTCATCGGCCTGCTCGTGATCGGCTGGCGCTGGGCCTATGTCTCCGCGCTCGCGTTGCTGATGGTCGGCGTGGGCGGCTGGGACACGATGGAGGAAAGCTTCACCGGGATGCGCGTGCGCAGCTATTTCGGCGTCTATACCGTCACCGACGACGGCTATCGTCACCAGCGCCGCCTCGCCCATGGCACGACTCTGCACGGGCTGCAGCGGACCGATAGCGGGGGACGGCTCGAACCGACGACCTATTACGGGCACCAGTCGGGGGTCGGGCTGACGCTCGACAAGGCAGAGGCGCTCGCCGGACCCGATGCGGCGGTCGGTATCGTCGGGCTGGGGGCGGGGACGCTCGCCTGCTACCGCAAGCCGGGACAGCAATGGACGATTTTCGAAATCGATCCGGTGATGGTCGATATCGCGCGCGATCCCGCCAAATTCACCTTCCTGTCGGATTGCGCGGGCGACACGCCGGTGGTCATCGGCGACGCGCGCCTGCAGATCGCGAAACAGCCGGCGGGCAAGTTCGATGTCCTCGTCATCGACGCCTTTTCATCCGACGCGATCCCGCTGCATCTGCTGACCGAGGAAGCGATCGGCATCTACGCGCGGGCGCTGAAGCCCGACGGCATATTGCTGGTCCACATCTCGAACCGCTTCTTCGACCTCGAACCTGTGCTTGCGGCGGAGGCGAAGGCGCGTGGCTGGACGGCGGCGATCCGGATGGATCCGGGGCCGATGGGCGACGATTTCGGCGACCTCACGGGATCGAACTGGGTGGCGCTGACCGCCACGCCCGCACGCATGCGGGAACTGACGGGCGGCATAAAGCTTCGCAAGGACCGCTTCGACGACGGTGCGTGGGTGCCGCTCGCCGCGCGTCCGCATTTCACCCGCTGGACCGACGATTACGCCTCGACGCTGCCGATCCTGCTCTGGAAACATCTCGTAGGAGGCCGCGAATGAACCGCAGCGACATCAGCATCATCAGCGTGGGCGGCAAGACGCCGCAGATCGACCCGAGCGCCTTCATCGCACCGGGATGCCGGATCATCGGCGACGTGACGATCGGCCCCGATGTCAGCATCTGGTATAATTGCGTCCTGCGCGCCGATGTCAGCCACATCGTCGTCGGCGCCCGTTCGAACATCCAGGATGGCAGCGTCGTCCATTGCGACGGTCCGATGCCGCACCGGCCCGAAGGCTTTCCGACGATCATCGGCGAGGATGTGCTGATCGGCCATCTCGCGATGGTGCATGGCTGTACGCTCGCCGACCGGGCGTTCGTCGGTTTGAAGGCGACGGTGATGAACGGCTGCCGCATCGGCAGCGATGCGATGCTCGCGGCGGGCGCGCTGCTCACCGAGAACAAGGAAATCCCCGATCGCGAGCTGTGGGCCGGCTCGCCGGCGCGCCGCGTGCGCGAGATCGGCGACGCGCAGGCGGCGGGCATGCAGATGGGCGTCGCCCATTATGTGATGAACGGCCGCATGCACAAGGCGGCGGTGGAGGGCTGATCGCCCGCAAAAAAGGGCGCTCCGGTTTCCCGGAACGCCCTTTCGGTAAGCGCCGCGAACCGGCTTAGCTGAAGTTCACCATCGCATAGAGCATCGGGATCGACAGCAAGGTGTTGGTCCGCGAAAAGATCATCGCAGTCTTCGCGGCCTTGGCTTTCGTGGCATCGTCGGCCTCGACGATCCCCAGCGCCTTCTTCTGGTTCGGCCAGATCAGGAACCAGACGTTGAACGCCATGATCAGCCCCAGCCACATGCCGACGCCGATCAGCTTGTAAGGATCCTGCAGCCCCAGCGCGGGCCCCAGATATTTGGCGTGGCCGGCGATCGCGAGGCCGAGCAGCACGGTGATCAGTGCCGCCCAGCGGAACCAGAACAGCGCGGCGGGCGCGATATGCTTGCCCACGGCGGGTTTCAGCTCGGCCGGGATTTTCGGCATCGTCGGAATCTGGACGAAGTTGAAATAATAAAGCAGGCCGATCCACAAAATGCCGAAGAAGGTGTGGAGCCAGCGCATGATCGCATTGCCCGCGGCGACGCCATCCTCGAAATTCTGGCCGTTGAGCCCCAGCATCAGGATGATCGCGAGCACGAGGCCCGCCCCGAGCACGGCGTGAAGATTCCCGAAAAACTTGTCCATGGCATTCCCCCTCGCTTGTTATGGGGCGCGGCGCGACCCGGTGCCCTCGGCATTGCTATGCCAGCGACGGGGGATGGGCTCAAGCTTGCTTGTCGAGCGCCGCTTCGTCGGGAACCGCCAGCCCGTGCTTCAGCATCACGGGAAGCTGGCTCAGTGTGAAGAGGAAGGAGAGGGCGGTGACCCCCCAGACCTTGATCGTCAGCCACAGGTCGAAGCTCATCCGCTTCGCCTCGATCAGCTCGTACATCACATGGTTGGCGATACCGAGCGCGGCGAAGAACAGGCCCCAGTTGCGCGACAGCAGCAGCCAGCCCTGCTCGGTGACCCCGTCGAGCGCCGATTGCAGCAGATATTTGAGCATCGGTTTCCCGAACCAGTATCCGCCGAGCAACAACGCCGCAAAGGCGGCGTAGATGATCGTCGGCTTCATCACGATGAAGCGTTCGTCGTGGAACCAGATGGTCAGCGCGCCAAAGCCGATGACGAGCACGCCCGACATCCACAGCATCGGCGAAATCTTGCCGAGCTTCCACTTCGACACCGCCATCGCGATGACGATCGCGACCATGAAGGCGACGGTGCCCTTGATCGCGCCGGTCGTCGCGGCGAAGGCGCCCGTCCCGCCGGAGGTGAATTTATAGGTCAGGAAGAAAACGAGCAAAGGCCCGAAATCGATCGCGAAATTGAGCCAGCCATGTTTGGCGGGCGGCGGCGCCGGTGCAGTCTCGGGGCCGCCGGGAAGCACGTCGCTCATCTTATATTTCCTGCAATGATGCCCGCGATCTCGTCGGCGTCGAAGGGACGGAGGTCGCCCATCGTCTCACCGATGCCGATCGCGTGGATGGGAAGCCCGTGGCGCTCGGCCGCAGCGACCAGCACGCCGCCGCGCGCGGTGCCGTCGAGCTTGGTCATGACGAGCCCGGTGACCCCGGCGACCTCGCGGAACACGTCGATTTGCGACAGGGCATTCTGGCCGGTCGTCGCGTCGAGCACCAGCACGACGTCGTGCGGCGCGGCGGGGTTGAGGCGGCCGAGCACGCGCTTGATCTTGGCGAGCTCGTCCATCAACTCGCGTTTGTTCTGCAGGCGCCCGGCGGTGTCGACGATCAGCACGTCGATGCCGGTCGCGGTCGCCTGCTTGACCGCGTCAAAGACGATGCCCGCACTGTCGCCGCCCTCGGGGCCCGCCATGATCGGGACGCCCAGCCGCTCGGCCCAGACCTTCAATTGCCCGATGGCGGCGGCGCGGAAGGTGTCGCCCGCGACCAGCATGACGCCATAATCCTGTTCCTGGAACAGGTGCGCCAGCTTGGCGATGGTCGTCGTCTTGCCTGATCCGTTGACCCCGATGACCAATATCACCTGCGGCCGCGGGAAGGCGTCGATCTCCAGCGGCTCGGCGACAGGGCGCAGCACTGCGGCGATCTCTTCGGCGACGACCTTGCGCAATTCTTCGGTGCCGTTCGCGGCGACGTCGCGGCGTTCGGACAGACGGTCGCGGATGCGCGCCGCCATGGCGGGGCCAAGGTCGGCGGTGATCAGTGCTTCCTCGATGCGGTCGAGATCGTCGTCGTCGAGCCGCGACTTGCCGGTCAGCCCCGACAGATTCTCGCCGAGCCGCTCCGATGTGCGCTTGAGGCCGCCAAGCAGCCGTTCGCTCCAGCTCGGCCCGCTCATGCCGCGATATCCCGTTCGATAGTGGTGGCGATCATGCGGTCTCCGTCGCGCGCGGTCATCCGCACGTCGATGATGGTGCCCGGCGCCGCGGCGGCGGCGAGGCGGATGGCAACGAAATTTTCCGCATGGCCGGTCACCCCGTCGCGCTCGACGAGCATCGATGCGGTGCGGCCGATCTGCGCGTCGAGCCAGCGGTGGCGGCGGCGGCCGTTGGCCTCCCGCAGCGCCGCGGCGCGCTGGCGCGCCATCGCGCGGCCGACTTGCGGCATCCGCGCGGCGGGGGTGCCGGCGCGCGGGCTGTAGGGAAAGATATGGCCGAAGACGATGTCGCAATCGTCGATCAGCGCCAGCGAGTTCGCGAACATCGCCGCATCCTCGGTCGGGAATCCGGCGATCAGGTCGGCGCCGATGGCGATGTCGGCGCGCGCGGTCTTCAGCCGCTCGACCAGCCGGACGGCATCGGCGCGGCGATGGCGGCGCTTCATGCGCGTCAGCACCATATCGTCGCCGGCCTGCAGCGACAGATGGACATGCGGCATCACCCGCTTTTCCTGCGTCAGCAGGGCGAAGAGCGCGTCGTCGATCCGGTCTGGGTCGAGCGACGAAAGGCGAAGGCGTTCGACCGGCAGCGCCAGCAACGCCTCGACCAGCGCCGCCAATGTCGTTTCGCTGTCGTCGCCGTAGCTCGCCAGGTCGACACCGGTCAGGATGATCTCGCGCTGGCCGCGGTCGAGCGCGGTGCGCGCGGCGGCGATCACCGCATCGGCACTCGCCGACCGTGCCGTCCCGCGTGCCAGCACCGTCGCGCAAAAAGTGCATCTATGCGAACAGCCGGTCTGCACGCCAAGGAAGGCACGGGCGTGACCGGCGCCCGAGAGGGCAGGGGCGTAAGCGAGCGTGCCGGGCGTGACGGCCGCGCCGCCATAGCTTTCGGCGCGCGCCTTCGCGTCGTTGCGGACGACCCGCGCGCCCATTTCGGTAAAGCGCTTCGCTTCGAGCTCCGCCGCGCAGCCAGTCACCACAACGTCGGCGCCGGGCCGCTCGCGCAGCGCCCGGCGCACCGCCTGCCGCGCCTGCCGCACCGCCTCGTCGGTCACTGCGCAGCTATTGAAGATAATCCTGTCGCGGCCGCCCGCCGCCCGCGCTGCGGCGCGCACCGCTTCACCCTCGGCGATGTTCAACCGGCAGCCGAAATTGACGACCTCTTGCCGGCCGGCGATTGCTGCACTCATCCGAACTGCGCCCAATCGGTCTCGCCCTCGAACACCCGCGTCGCGGCGCCGCTCATCACGATCGGTTCGCCCGGCGCCCAGCGGATGACAAGGTCGCCGCCGGGCAGCGATACGGTCACGGGCGACTGGACGATGCCGGCGCGGATCGCCGCGACGGCGGTCGCACAGGCGCCGGTGCCGCACGCCTGGGTCAGCCCCACGCCGCGTTCCCAGACGCGCAGTTGCAGGCAATCGGGGCCGTCGAGGCTCGCGACATTGACGTTGACGCGTTCGGGGAACAGCGGATCGGTCTCGATCCGCGGGCCCAGCTCGTCGAGCGCGACCGCGTCGGCTTCGGGGACGAAGAAGATGATGTGCGGATTGCCGACATTGACCGCGGCGCCATGCTCCAGCTCGTCCCACGCGACGGGCATGTCGCGCGTGTCCATCGGCATGGCGAGCGGGATATGCTCCCAGTCGAACTGCGGCTCACCCAGCACGACCTCGGCACCGCCGTCGGCGGGCGTGACACGGAGCATGCCGCCGAGCGTTTCGATCACCGCGGGCTGGCCGATCAGCGTCGCGACACAGCGCGTCGCATTGCCGCACGCCTCGACCTCGCCGCCGTCGGCGTTGAAGATGCGCATGCGGACGTCGGCCTTGCTCGACGGCTCAAGCAGGATGAGCTGGTCGCAGCCGATGCCGTGGCGCCGGTCGGCGATCGCATGCGCGCGCGCCGGCGTCATCTCGACGCTCTGCTCGCGCGCGTCGATGACGACAAAGTCGTTGCCGAGGCCATGCATCTTGGTGAAGCGATCCGCCATGGGCCGCATTTAGGAGCGCGGGGGCGGGAAGTCTAGCTAACCGTCCGGATCCCGTCGTCCCCGCGAAGGCGACGGTGAAATCACGCGCTCTTGCGCAGCGGGGCTTCGTCGGGCGTCGGAGCGCCTTCGGGCACCACCGGCGCGCGCATCAGCCCGCGTTCGGCGAGCAGGGCGGTGGTGTCGGTGGCGGAAGCCGCGCGTCCGTAATACCAGCCCTGACCCTTGGCGCAGCCGAGCCGCGTCAGTTCGATCGCGGTCGCTTCATCCTCGACCCCCTCCGCAGTGATCGGCATCGACAGGCTTTCGCCCAGCCGGACGATCGCGACGACGATCGCCTGCGCGTCGGGGCTGCCGCGCATCGCGGCGACGAAGCTGCGGTCGATCTTGATCCGGTCGAAGGGCAGCGCGCGGAGGTGCGACAGCGAGCTGTAACCGGTGCCGAAATCGTCGAGGCTCAGCGACACGCCCTGATTCTTGAGGCTCGTGACGATCGAGCGGACGAGCGGCAGATTCTCGAACAGCGAACTTTCGGTGATCTCGACCTCGAGTTGGCTGGCCGGGAAGCCCGTTTCGACGAGCAGCTTGGTGAGCTTCTGGCTGAACCACGGATCCTTGAGCTGCTGCGGCGAGATATTGACCGCGAGCATGATCGACGGGTCCCAGCCCTTGGCGATTTCCATCGCGCGGCCGATGACCTGCAGCGACAATTCGCCGATCAGTCCGCTTTCCTCGGCGACCGGAATGAAGCGTTCGGGCGGGATCATGCCATATTCGGGCGATTCCCAGCGCATCAGCATCTCGAAACCGAGCAGGCGGCCGCTCGCGATGTCGACCTGCGGCTCGAAATGGGGGACGAATTCGCCGCGCGGCATGCCGCTGCGAATCCCGGTTTCGATCTGGTTGCGGACCTGCACCGCCATTTCCATGCCGGGCTCGAACCAGCAGAAACGGTTCCGCCCCTCGTCCTTGCAATGATACATGGCGATGTCGGCCTGGCGGACGATCGTTTCCATCGTGATCCCCGCCTCGCTCGCCAGCGCGACGCCGAGCGAAGCGCCGGTGCGGATTTGTTGCGCGCCGTGAAAGATCGGTTCCTCGAGCGCGGCGACAAGCTGCGCCGCGAGCGCTTCGATATGGTCGCGCGCCGCGGGTTCGAACGGCAGCATCGCGACGAATTCGTCGCCGCCGAGCCGCGCCTTGGTCGCGCTCGGCGGCAGCACCGCCGTGATGCGCTCGGCCGCCACCTGCAGCACGCGGTCGCCCGCGGCGTGGCCGTGGATGTCGTTGACCGTCTTGAAATGATCGAGGTCGAGCAGGAACAGGGCGACCTGCCGCTTTTCCAGCGCCGCATCGACGATCAACTGCTGCCCGTTCGCCATCAGCGCGCGGCGGTTCAGGAAACCCGTCAGCGGGTCGGTGTCGGCCAGATAGCGCGCGCGTTGTTCGGCCTCGGTGCGTTCGACGATCTCGCGATTGAGATCCTCGTAACGGCGCCAGCCGAACAGGATCAGCGCGATATTGAGGATCAGCATCGAGGTGAGCACATTATCGGGGCCGCCGCCGATGCCGATCAGCGACCGGATCACCGATTGCATCACATTGCTGCCGGTGCCGACGAACAGCAGGATGGCGGCGACGACGATGCCGCCCGCGACGATGTCGCGTTTGGCGCCTTCGCTGCGGTCCCTTGGTCTTGGCATCGCTGTCATAGATATTTCCCCACCACCCGCGCGCCGTTCTGGACCCGAAGCGGTGAAATTTGCGTTAAACGGAGTGCGGCGGCGCTCGCTTGCCAGCCTGCGCATAAATGTGTATTGGCCGCCGCGTTCGCGCGCATCTTGCGCACGGACATATCGATGTCCGCGACGGAAAGTCTGTCCACGGATAGCCGCTGGTTGGCGAGGTTTCGCTCACCGGCGTCTTTTGCGTTGCGGGCCTCGAAACGAAGGATTTGAGGCGCATGTTCGACAGTCTGAGCAATCGGCTTGGCGATGTTTTCGGGAAGCTCCGCGGCCGCGGCGCGCTGACCGAGGCCGACGTGCGCGCCGCGATGCGCGAAGTGCGAATCGCCCTGCTCGAGGCCGACGTCGCGCTGCCCGTCGTCCGCAGCTTCGTCGATCAGGTCACCGAACTCGCGATCGGCCAGAATGTCCTGCGCTCGGTCACTCCGGGACAGCAGGTCGTCAAGATCGTCAGCGACGCGCTGACCGAGATGCTCGGCTCCGAAACCGCCGAACTCGAGCTTGCCGTCACCCCGCCCGCGGTCATCATGATGGTCGGCCTGCAGGGTTCGGGCAAGACGACGACGACCGCGAAGATCGCGAAGCGGCTGAAGGACAAGGAGCGCAAGAAGGTGCTGATGGCGTCGCTCGACGTCAACCGCCCCGCCGCGCAGGAACAGCTCGCCGTCCTCGGCCAGCAGATCGACGTCGCGACGCTGCCCATCGTCGCCGGTCAGCAGCCGGTCGAGATCGCGCAGCGCGCGCTGCAGGCGGCGAAGCTGCAGGGCTATGACGTCCTGATGCTCGATACCGCGGGCCGTCTCCACGTCGACCAGCAGCTGATGGACGAGATGCAGGCGGTGTCGCGTACCGCGAACCCCGCCGAAACCCTGCTCGTCGTCGACAGCCTGACCGGTCAGGACGCGGTGCAGGTCGCGCAGCGCTTCACCGATCAGGTGCCGCTCACCGGCGTGGTGCTGACCCGCATGGATGGCGACGCCCGCGGCGGTGCTGCGCTGTCGATGCGCGCCGTCACCGGCAAGCCGATCAAGTTCGCGGGCACCGGCGAGAAGCTCGACGGGCTTGAACTTTTCCAGCCGTCACGGATCGCGGGCCGCATCCTCGGCATGGGCGACGTCGTCAGCCTTGTCGAACGTGCCGCCGAGACGATCCAGGCCGAAGAGGCCGAGGCGATGGCGGCGAAGCTGGCCAAGGGCCAGTTCGACCTCAACGACCTGCGCACGCAGCTCAACCAGATGCGCCGCATGGGCGGCCTCGGCGCGCTCGCCGGGATGATCCCCGGGATGAAGAAGGCGCAGGCGGCGATGGCGCAGAGCGGCACCGACGACAAGATGCTCGTGCATTTCGATGCGATCATGGGGTCGATGACCCCCAAAGAGCGCGCGAAGCCCGAGATCATCACCGCGAAGCGCAAGATCCGCATCGCCAACGGTTCGGGCACCAATGTGCAGCAGGTGAACCGGGTGCTGAAAATGCATCAGGAAATGTCCACCGCGATGAAGAAGATCCGCAAGATGGGCGGCCTCAAGGGGCTCGGCGCGCTGTTCGGCAAGGGCGGCGGCATTCCCGGCATGGGCGGCGGCGGAATGGGCGGTGGGGGCCTTGGCGGCCTTCCCGGCCTCGGCGGCGGGGCGATTCCGCCCGAACTCGCAAATCTTATGAATAAGAAGAAATAACCCGATCAACCGACTTTGAATTTGATTTAGAAAGAAGGACTTACATCATGGCTACCTCCATTCGCCTTTCGCGCGGCGGTTCGAAAAAGCGTCCCTATTACAAGATCGTCGTCGCCGACTCGCGCAGCCCGCGCGACGGTCGCTTCATCGAGCGCATCGGCAGCTACAACCCGCTGCTCGCCAAGGACAATCCGGAGCGCGTCAAGCTCGACGGCGAACGCGCCGCGCACTGGCTGAGCGTCGGCGCCCAGCCGAGCGACCGCGTTGCCCGCTTCCTCGACGCCGCCGGCATCAAGGAACGCGCTGCCCGCAACAACCCCAACAAGGCGGTCCCGGGCGAAAAGGCCAAAGAACGCGCCGAAGAAAAGGCCCAGAAGCTGGCTGACGCCGAAGAAGCCGCAGCCGCTGCTGCCGCCGCTCCGGCGCCCGAACCCGAAGCCGCTGAAGAAGCTGCTCCGGCCGAAGAAGCCGCTGCCGAAGCCCCCGCCGCTGAAGAGGCTGCCGCTCCCGATGCCGCTGAGTCGGATGCGACCGGTTCGGTGAAGAGCGAAGCGACCGCCGAAGCTGTCGCCGAAGCCGTTGCCGACGAAACCCCCGCCGACGCGACCGCCGACGACGCGACCGCGATGGCAGAACAGGCTGCCGAAGGCGGCCCGGCCGAAGAAGCCCCGGCTGCTCCGGCTGCCGAAGAAGCGCCTGCCGAAGAGGCGCCTGCCGCCGAAGCCGGCGAAGAAAAGGCCGAAGGCTAAGCCTTGGCCGACGCCCATCGCCCCGTCACCCTTGCCGCCATCGCCGGCGCGCACGGGGTGCGGGGCGAGGTGCGTCTCAAATTGTTCGGCGAAGGCGCGGAAGCTCTCCGCGCCTTTTCCGTTTTGAATGCAGGCGAGCGTACGCTCACACTCAAATCGGTGCGTCCCGCCAATCAGGGCGCCGTCGCGACTTTCGCCGAAGTGGCCGACCGCAGCGCCGCCGAGGCGCTGCGCGGCACCGTGCTCACCGTGCCGCGCTCGGCGTTGCCGCCACTTGGGCCGGGCGAATATTATCACCACGATCTGATCGGCCTGCCGTGCATCTCGACCGACGGGAACGCGATCGGCCATGTCGCCGCGGTCGAGAATTTTGGCGCCGGCGACATCCTCGAAATCGAGAAGCCGGCCGAGCCCGGCAAAAAGCCCGTCCGCTTCATGGTGCCGATGAACGTCCAGGCGGTGCCGGCGTGGAGCGAAGACGGGCTGACCGTGAACGCGGCATTCGTCGAATAGCCGATTGTCCTCATCCGCCATTCTGATAGCCCCGTCGTAAATGGCCGGGGAGATTGTCATGCGCTGGAAATCGGGTTTCGTTTTCGCTCTCATGCTCGGCGTTGCGGCGCCTGCGACGGCACAGGAGCCCGCTCCCAAAACCCTCGACCAGCTCGCTCCCGAAATCGACGCGCTCTTCGTCAAATATCAGGCCGAACAGCATATTCCCGGCATGGTCTATGGCGTCGTCAAGGATGGCAAGCTCGCCTATGTAAAGGGCGTCGGCGTCCAGAATATCGCCGACAAGCGTCCCGTCACTCCCGACAGCCTGTTTCGCATCGCGTCGATGACCAAGGCGTTCACCGCGCTGTCGATCCTCAAGCTGCGCGACGACGGCAAGCTCCGCCTCGACGACCTTGCCGAGCAATATGTGCCGGAAATGAAGGGCTGGACCTATCCGACCGCCGACAGCCCGCGCATCCGAATCCGCGACCTGCTCCAGCATGTCGGCGGTTTCGTCACCGACGACCCGTGGGGCGACCGGCAACAGGTGCTGCCGCAGGACGAATTTACGAAACTGATCGCCGCAGGCGTGCCGTTCAGCCGCGTACCGCAGAGCCAACATGAATATTCGAACTTCGGCTATGCCCTGCTCGGCCGCATCGTCGCCAGAGCGTCGGGCGTGGCCTACACCGACTATGTCCGGCAGACGATCCTGACCCCGCTCGGCATGACGAGCAGCGGCTTCGATGCGCCGGGGGCGCCGAAGGCGCGCTATGCGCTCGGCTATCGCTGGGAAGATGACAAATGGTCCGCCGAGCCGGAGATGGTCGACGGCGCCTTCAACGCCATGGGCGGGCTGCAGGTCAGCGCCAGCGACTATGCCAAATGGGTCGCCTTCCTGCTCTCGGCCTGGCCGGCGCGCGACGACGCCGACACCGGCCCGGTCAAGCGCGCGACGGTGCGCGAAATGGCGCAGGGGCTCAACTTCGTCTCGGTCACCAACCGCATCGGGGCGAGCGGCGCGACCGCCTGCAAGCAAGCCGCCGCCTATGGCATGGGCTGGCGCGTCGCGCAGGATTGCGACCTCGGCCTCACCATGGCGCATGGCGGCGGCTATCCCGGTTACGGCAGCCATGTGATGCTGATGCCCGACCATGGCGTCGGCGTCTTCGCACTGTCGAACCGCACCTATGCGGGGCCGTCGGCGCCGGCATGGGATACCGCGGTGCTGATGGAGCAGGCGGGATTGCTTCCCGACCGCGCGGTGCCCGTCTCGCCGTCGGTGGCCGACATGTTCGCCGCGGCGCGCGGCGCTTATGCTGCGGGCAATCTCGCGCCGCTCGACGGCAAGCTGGCGATGAATTTCCTGCTCGATCGTTCGGCGGAAAACTGGGCCGCCGAATTTGCGCGGCTGAAAACCGAAGTCGGCGAATGCCCGGCCGCCGAACCGCTTGCGCCGATGGGGGCGATGTCGACCGCCTTTCGCCTGAACTGCGACAAGGGCAAGCTCGACGGCATGCTGCTGCTCGCCCCGACCACGCCCGCAACGCTGCAGGCGCTGCGCTTGCGTGTGGTGCCGGCCGAACAGCCCTGAATCATAATCTAGGCCGCGGCGGCTTCGATAAACACCACCCGGTCGCGGCCGCTTTCCTTCGCGGCATAAAGGTTGATGTCGGCCGATTTCATTGCCGCCCCAAAGCTTGTGTCGCGGCTGATATGGACCAGTCCCATGCTCGCGGTCACCGGCCGCTTCAGCGACGGCACCATCTGCGCGATATAGGCGCCGACGCGCTGGCGCAGCCGTTCGGCCTCGCCCGCTACCTCGCCCGCTTCGCAGCGGAACAGCAGCGCAAATTCCTCGCCGCCGATCCTTGCGGCGAGCGCGCTTCCCGACCCCAAGGCAACCCCGGCGGCGAAGATCACCCGGTCGCCGACGTCGTGGCCGTGATGGTCGTTGATCGCCTTGAAATGGTCGAGATCGACGATGGCGATCGCCACCGGGGGATCGTCGTTGAAGCTCGCCTCGATCGCGCGGCGGTTGGGCAGGCCGGTCAGCGGGTCGGTGTGCGCGATGACGCGCATCGCCTCGGCCTGCGCGCGCGCCTCCTGCCGTTCCTGCCGCAGCCGCACCAGCCGGTCGAGGATGCCGAACGCGGTCAGCATCACCTCGAGCCCGAGCGCCGGAAACAGCGCGAACAGGAACAACTCGAACGGCGTGTGCAGGACGATGTCGTGGAACAGGCTGACGCCATAGACCGCGGCGATGCCGCTCCACGCCGCGGCCTGATAGCGCGCGGTGCGGCTGCCGCGCGCGATCGCGATCACGACGGTCGCGATGCAGAGCGCGAGCATCGCGAGCAGCACCGCGCTGCGTATTGCGAAATAGAGCGGCGGGCCTGCCATCAGCGCCGCCGGCGTCGTGAGGAGGATCAGAAAGGGCGGCCAGCCGAGCAGCGGATAGAGGCGCTTATGCACCGTTCCGGGCTCGAGGTAGGCGCGCAGGAAGGGGCCCGAAAAGACGACGCCAAGGTCGAATAGCACGCAAATCCATATCTGGCGCGCAAAGCTGTCGGGTGCCAGCGCCGGTCCCATGGCCAGCGGCGACAGCCCGATGGCGAGGGCGAAATAGCTGAGCGTGCGTGCGCTCTGCCAGATCAGGAAGCGTTCGCGCAGCAGCGCGAAGAAGGCGGCGTTATAGGCGAGCGAGAAAAGCAGCAGCCCGAGGAACATGCCGGTCAGCGCGCCATCCCAGTTCATGGTCGTTGCGTCGGCGAACGAGGATTGCGCGCGCGCCGGGACCGCGGTGCCCCAAAGCACCACGCCCGCAGCCGCCGCTCGCGCCCATCGCCTCATCAATTCCCCCCGGAGTTGGTCGAGGGGATGCTAGGCGACGAGCCGCTGATTTTTGGTTAACGGCGGGCGGAATGGCGCCCGCCGCTTCCTGCGTCATACACGCGAGCGCCGCCGCGCCCGGGGCAGCGCGATCCATTCGCCCAGCCGCCGGAATGCCGTCCGCAACTGCATGAGGCCGCGATGCAGATCGGCGCTGAACTGCGGATGGCCTTCGTTCCAGTTCCGCATCCAAAGTTCGTCCTTCATGATCTTGTCTCCTGGCGATCGAATGATTGCCAGATGCGCCTTTGCCGCGCCGCGCGCCAACAAAAGGCGTAGACCATATCATAAGGGTAGCTTATAGGAGCGCGATGCCCAAACTGCCGCCCCTTGCCGCGATACGGACCTTCGAGGCGGCAGGACGCCTACAGAATTTCTCGCGCGCTGCCGAGGAGCTGGGGATGACGCAGGCGGCGGTCAGCTATCAGGTCCGCCAATTGGAAGACCGGCTCGGTCGGGCGCTGTTCGTGCGCGAGAAGGGGCGGGTGCGCCTGTCGGAGACCGGGCTGCGGCTGCTCCCCGCGGTCAGCAATGCCTTTGCGTTGATGAGCGACGCTTTCGCCGCGCTCGGCAGCGACGAGGCCGATGTGCTGACGATCAGCGCGATGACGACCTTCGGCGGCACCTGGCTCGGGGCGCGCATCGGCGGCTTCCAGCTCGCCTATCCCGATCTTGCGGTGCGCATGTCGATGAACAACGACCTCGTCGATTTCGACGCGACCAACGTCGACGTCGCGATCCGCGTCGGCCGCGGGCCGTGGCCCAGGCTGCGCGCCGACTTCCTCTATCGCAGCCATGTCACACCGATCTGTGCCCCGGCCTTTCGCGACGCTAACCGCATCGAACGGCCCGAGGACCTGCTGCGCGTCGAGCGGCTCGCGCCCAACGACCCATGGTGGGCCGGCTGGCTCGCCGCCGCCGGGGTCGACGCGGTGCCCGCTCCGCAGCGCAGCGGCGTCGAACTCGACAGCCAGCTTCAGGAAGCGAGCGCGGTGCAGGCGGGCTTCGGCATCGCGATGATGACACCGCTGCTGTGGCGCGCCGAACTCGACGCCGGACGCCTCGTCCAGCCCTTCGAGACGCTCTACGAACCGGGAACCGCCCATTATCTCGTTCACCGCGAAAACCGCGTCGGGGTGCGCAAGATCGAACGTTTCCGCGAATGGCTGCGTGCCGAACTGGAGAAGGATCGCCACCTGCTCGCCGAGCCGCTATGGACGCCGCTGCCATGACCTTCACCGCCGTTCCCTTGACGCTCTATCCCGACATGTTCCCCGGTCCGCTGGGGCACAGCATGGCGGGGCGGGCGCTCGAAAGCGGGACGTGGAACTGCGCGCCGGTGCAGATCCGCGATTTCGCGACCGACAGGCATCGCACCGTCGACGACACCCCGGCGGGCGGCGGCGCCGGGATGGTGCTCAAGGCCGATGTGCTGGCGGCGGCAATCGATCACGCCGTGGCGGCGCATCCGGGCCTGCCGCTCCTCGCGATGACCCCGCGCGGTACCCCGATCACGCAGGCGCGCGTGCGCCGGCTGGCGGCAGGTCCCGGCGCGATCATCCTCTGCGGCCGCTTCGAGGGATTCGACGAACGGATTTTCGAGGCGCGCGCCATCGAAGAGGTGTCGATGGGCGACATCATATTGTCGGGCGGCGAGATGGGCGCGCTGCTGCTCCTCGACGCTTGCATTCGGCTGCTTCCCGGCGTAATGGGCGCGGCTTCAAGCGGGGACGACGAATCGTTCGAAAACGGTTTGCTCGAATATCCGCACTATACCCGGCCCGTCACATGGGAAGGGCGCACGATCCCCGAAGTGCTGCGATCGGGGGATCATGCGAAGATCGCGGCCTGGCGGAAACAACAGGCGGAAGATCACACACGGTTACGCAGGCCGGACCTTTGGGAGCGCCATGAGGGCGCTCGGGCCCGACCTGCCTCTGGCGCGCGGCGAAAAGAAAAGGACTAGAGGACATGAACCTCATCCAGACGATCGAAGCCGAAGAAATTGCCAAGGCCGGCAAGACGATCCCCGAATTCCGCCCCGGCGACACGCTGAAGGTCGGCGTGAAGGTGGTCGAAGGCGAACGCACCCGCGTCCAGAATTTCGAAGGCGTGTGCATCGCACGCTCGAACAAGGGCATGGGCTCCAACTTCACCGTGCGCAAAATGTCGTTCGGCGAGGGTGTCGAGCGCGTCTTCCCGCTTTACTCGCCCAACATCGATTCGATTACCGTCGTCCGCAAGGGCGCTGTCCGTCGTGCGAAACTTTACTATCTGCGCGGGCGCACTGGTAAATCGGCACGTATTGCGGAGCGCCGCGAATACCGGTCGGAAGCCGGCGAAGGCTAAGGAGAACTTCTCCACCAAAAAGCCGAAACAGCTTTCCAAAACGACCGGTTCCGCCAACAGGCAGAGCCGGTCGTTTTCATTTGGGCAACGCAAAATTGAACCAGCCGTCCATCCCCGTTCAGCCGTCGCGGCGCGCCTTCATCGGCGCGGCGCTGGCGCTTGGCGTGGCGGCGGGCTGGCCGGGCAGCGCGAAGGCGGCAACCCCCGCGCAGCGGCTGATCGCGGCGGCGCGGGGGCAGGTCGGCGTCACGCTGACCTATGATCCCGCCTATACGGTGCTCGCCTTTCCGGGCGGCGATGTCGCACGGGTCAAGGGCGTGTGCACTGACGTCCTGATCCGCGCCTATCGCGACGCGCTGGATGTCGACCTGCAGGCGCTGGTCAACGCCGACATGCGCGGCGCCTTTTCCGCCTATCCGAAAAACTGGGGGCTGCGGCGCCCCGACCGCAATATCGATCACCGCCGGGTGCCGAACCTCGCGACCTATTGGACGCGCCAGCGGGCGCGGCTGCCGGTGTCCAGCGATCCCGCCGACTGGCGGCCGGGCGACATCTTCACCGCGATGACCGGCGGCCGCTTTCCGCACACCGGGATCGTCTCGGATCGAACTAGCGCAGCGGGCCGCCCGCTGATCATCCATAATATCGGCCGCGGGGCGCGCGAGGAAGACGCGCTCTTCGACCATCCGCTGACCGGCCATTTTCGCTGGAAAGTCTGAACTACCGCAAATTTCTACCTGAGTTTCTTGCCTTGAGGAGTGAGTAAATGGGTTATCGTATCGTTGTCGCCGGAGCCACGGGCAATGTCGGGCGCGAAGTGCTCGCCATTCTCGCCGAGCGCGAATTTCCCTACGACGAACTGGCGGCGGTCGCCTCGTCGCGCAGCCAGGGCGACGAGATCGAAATCGGCGATACCGGCAAAACCGTGAAGTGCCAGAATATCGAGAATTTCGACTGGTCGGGATGGGACATGGCGATTTTCGCGATCGGGAGTGACGCGACCGCGATCCACGCGCCGAAGGCGGCCGCGGCGGGCTGCGTCGTGATCGACAACTCGTCGCTCTATCGTATGGACCCCGACGTCCCGCTGATCGTGCCCGAGGTGAACCCCGACGCGATCGACGGCTATACGAAGCGTAACATCATCGCGAACCCCAATTGCTCGACCGCGCAGATGGTCGTCGCGCTGAAGCCGCTCCACGACGCGGCGACGATCAAGCGCGTCGTTGTCTCGACCTATCAGTCGGTGTCGGGCGCGGGCAAGGCGGGCATGGACGAGCTGTGGAACCAGACGCGCCAGATCTTCGTCGGCGACGAAAAGGACATCAACAAGTTTACCAAGCAGATCGCCTTCAACGTCATCCCGCACATCGACAAGTTCCTCGACGACGGCTCGACGAAGGAAGAATGGAAGATGGTCGTCGAAACCAAGAAGATCCTCGACCCGAAGATCAAGGTCACTGCGACCTGCGTCCGCGTGCCGGTGTTCGTCGGCCATTCGGAAGCGATCAACATCGAGATGGAGGACGAACTGTCGGCCGAGGACGCGCAGCGCATCCTGCGCGAGGCGCCCGGCGTCGTGCTCCACGACAAGCGCGAAGACGGCGGCTACATCACCCCCGTCGAATGCGTCGGCGACTTCGCCACCTTCGTGTCGCGTGTCCGTGAAGACCCGACGGTCGAAAACGGCCTCAACCTCTGGTGCGTTTCGGATAACCTCCGCAAGGGTGCGGCGCTGAACGCGGTGCAGATCGCCGAACTGCTCGGCCGTCGCCACCTCAAGAAGGGCTGAGCCCGAAACCTCTCCCGTTCGCATCTCGACTTCGGGGTGCGAACGGGTAGGGATGGGGCATGACCAGCCCCTATGCCTTCACCCGCGCCCTCTGCCGCGCCCCTGCGCGCTCCGCCGTCAAGGGCATCCGCGCCGATGGCGGCCCCGATCCCGACTTCTACGGCCTCCTCGCCGAACATGAGGCCTATGTCGCGACATTGCGCGACATAGGCCTCGCGGTCGACGTCCTCGACCCGCTCGACGATTTCCCCGACGCTTTGTTCACCGAAGATGTCGCGCTGACCTTTCCCGAGGGCGCGATCCTGCTGCGCCCCGGCGCGCCGAGCCGGGCGGGCGAAGTCGACCATATCCGCGCGCCCCTCGCCGCCCGCCACAAGCGCCTGCTGGCAATGGCCGGTCCAGGTTTTGCCGACGGCGGTGACATCCTGCGCCTTGCCGATCGGGTGATCATCGGCCTTTCGGCGCGCACCGACCGCGCCGGGGCGGAAGAACTCGCCGGCTTGTTGGCCGAACTCGGCTACCGCGCCGTGATCGCCGAAACGCCGCCCGGCGTCCTCCACTTCAAGACCGGCTGCGGCCTGATCGACGAACGGACGATCCTTGCCGTTCCGGCGCTCGCCGCTTGTCCCGAGTTCGACGGGCTGGAGGTCGTCCTGACCCCGCCGGGCGAAGAGCCCGCCGCGAACATCCTGCGCGTCCGCGACACCGTGCTCGTCGGCAACCGCTGGTCGGCGACGCACGCGCTGCTGGCCGCGCGCGGCCTCGAAGCCCGGCCGCTGCCGACCGACCAGATCGCGCATATCGACGCCGGGCTCAGTTGCATGTCGCTGCGCTGGTGATCGCCGCGCCCCCGCTCGCGCAGCGCCGCCTGATCGGCGCGCTCCTCCTGCTGCTGCTCCTTGCGCAGATCGACCAGCCCTATCCCGAAATCGCGCTGCTCCAGCATATCCCCACGATGCTGCTCATCGTCGCTTCACCGTGGCTGCTCCGCCGCTGGCCGCTGTCGACCGCTTCGGTCGCCTGTATCATAGCCTTCATGGCGTTCCACACGCTCGGCGGACGCTATGCCTACAGCAATGTGCCCTACGACGACTGGCTGCGCGCGCTGATCGGGACGAGCCTGTCCGACGCCTTCGGCTGGACGCGCAACCATTACGACCGGCTCGTCCATTTCGCCTTTGGCGCGCTGTCGGTGGTGCCGGTTGCCGAAGTCGCGCGCCGCTGGGGCGGCCTCGGCGCGCGCGGCGCGATGCTTGCCGTGCTCGGCTGGGTGCTCGCAATCTCGTGCCTCTATGAAATCTTCGAATGGCTGCTCACCATTGTCGCGGCGGGCGAGACCGCCGACCGCTATAACGGACAGCAGGGCGATATCTGGGACGCGCAAAAGGATATGGCGCTCGCGACCCTCGGTGCGGTAATGGTCTTGCCGTTCGTGCGCGCAGGCAGGAGATGATCATGCGGAAACTGGTGGCCCTTTTCATCCTCGCGGCGCTTGCCGCGTGCAAGCCGGCCGCCGACAAGCCCGTGGCCGATGGCGACGACAAGGCGGTGCCGACCGCACCCGCGGTGCCCGAAGCCAAGGCCGACGGCCCCGCCGCGGCGACGCTCGCGGTCAGCCTCGACGGCGAAGGCCTGCGCTTCATCGACAAGGCGACCGGCAAGGCGAGCTTGCTTTCCTTCGGGGTCCCGCGCGCGCAGGCCGAAACCGCGCTCGCCAATGTCGCGGGCAAGGAAGACGACCGTAGCACGAACGAGGAATGCGGCGCGGGGACGATGGAGTTCACGCGCTACGACGCGATGACCCTCAATTTTCAGGGCGGCAAGTTCGTCGGCTGGTTCCTCGGCAACGAAAATGGCGCTGCTTCCTATTCGACGATGAGCGGCATCGGCATCGGCACGACGCGCGCCAAGGCGAAAGAATCGGTGGCGATCGTCGACCTCGAGGACAGCACGCTCGGCGAGGAGTTCAGCATCGGCACCGGCGACAATGTCATCGGCGGCATGTTCGCCGAACCCGGCGATGCGGCAAAGATCGACGCCTTGTTTGCGGGAACGAACTGCTTTTTCCGCTAGGCGGTTCTTCCTTTTCGTCATCCCGGACTTGATCCGGGATCCATGACTTCCCGACGGTGCTGGCCTTCGTGGACCCCGGATCAAGTCCGGGGTGACGAGGGAGGGACATCAACGTCCGCACTCACCCCAAATCCTCAACGCGCCGTTAACCATAATGCAAGGCCTGTCATCGTAATTTCACATCTGCCTCCGCTTTTCCCTTGCGGCGGGGCGGCGGCATCGCCACCTTGTGTGTAGCGGGCGGGCCTCTCCCCGGCTTGTCCCCAAGGAGATAAGCCCATGCCGTCCTTTTCGGAAAGCCTCGAAAAGACCCTGCACAATGCGCTGAAGGCGGCGTCCGAGCGTCACCACGAATATGCGACGCTCGAGCATCTGCTCTATGCGCTGATCGACGACGATCATGCCGCCGAAGTGATGCGCGCTTGCGGCGTCGCGCTCGACGACCTGCAATCGGCGGTCGTCCACTATCTCGACACCGAGCTCGACAGCCTGAAGGTCGAGGGGCACAGCGACCCGTCGCCGACGTCGGGCTTCCAGCGCGTCGTCCAGCGCGCGATCCTGCACGTCCAGTCGTCGGGCAAGGACGAGGTGACCGGCGCCAACGTCCTCGTCGCGCTCTTCTCCGAACGCGAAAGCTATGCCGTCTATTTCCTGCAGCAGCAGGACCTGACGCGCCTCGATGCCGTCTCCTATCTCAGCCACGGCGTCGGCAAGGGCGGCAAGCCCTCGCCGCAGGCCGAGCCCGAGGAAAAGGAAGAGGCGAAGGACAAGAGCGAAGGCAAGAACAAGAAGGAAACCGCGCTCGACCAGTTCACCGTCAACCTCAACGAGAAAGCGAAGGGTGGCAAGGTCGACCCGCTGATCGGCCGCAGCGCCGAGGTCGATCGCACGATCCAGATCCTCTGCCGCCGCAGCAAGAACAACCCGCTCTATGTCGGCGATCCCGGCGTCGGCAAGACTGCGATCGCCGAGGGTCTCGCGCGCAAGATCATCGAGGGCGACGTGCCCGAGGTGCTGTTGCCCGCAGTGATCTATTCGCTCGACATGGGTGCGCTGCTCGCGGGCACCCGCTATCGCGGCGATTTCGAGGAACGGCTGAAACAGGTCGTAACCGAACTCGAAGGCCTGCCGCACGCGATCCTGTTCATCGACGAGATTCACACGGTGATCGGCGCCGGTGCAACTTCGGGCGGCGCGATGGATGCGTCGAACCTCCTGAAGCCCGCCTTGTCGGGCGGCGTCATCCGCTGCATCGGCTCGACGACGTACAAGGAGTTCCGCAACCACTTCGAAAAGGATCGCGCCTTGCTGCGCCGGTTCCAGAAGATCGACGTGGTCGAACCGACGCTCGAGGATACCAAGAAAATCCTCGCCGGGCTGCGCAGCGCGTTCGAGGCGCATCACCAGGTGCGCTACACGCAGGACGCGATCAACGCCGCGGTCGACCTGTCGGCGCGCTACATCAACGACCGGAAATTGCCCGACAAGGCGATCGACGTGATCGACGAGGTCGGCGCGATGCAGATGCTGGTTGCGCCGTCGAAGCGCAAGAAGACGATCACCGCCAAGGAGATCGAGGCGGTCATCGCGACGATGGCGCGCATCCCGCCCAAGTCGGTCTCGACCGACGACAAGGCGACGCTCGCCAGCCTCGAAACCGACCTCAAGCGCGTCGTCTTCGGTCAGAACACCGCGATCGAGGTGCTGTCGTCGGCGATCAAGCTGAGCCGTGCGGGCCTCCGCGATCCCGAAAAACCGATCGGCAACTATCTGTTCAGCGGCCCGACCGGCGTCGGCAAGACCGAGGTCGCGAAGCAACTCGCGTCGATCATGGGCATCCCGCTCCAGCGCTTCGACATGTCCGAATATATGGAGCGGCATAGCGTGTCGCGCCTGATCGGCGCCCCCCCGGGCTATGTCGGTTACGATCAGGGCGGGCTGCTCACCGATGCGATCGACCAGAATCCGCATTGCGTGCTGCTGCTCGACGAAATCGAAAAGGCGCATCCCGACCTGTTCAACATCCTGTTGCAGGTGATGGACAACGGCCGCCTGACCGATCACCACGGCAAGACGGTCGACTTCCGCAACGTCATCCTGATCATGACGACCAATGCGGGCGCCAGCGACATGGCGCGCGAGTCGATCGGCTTCGGCGTCTCGACGCGCGAGGATGTGCAGGAAGAGGCGGTGAAGCGCATGTTCACCCCCGAATTCCGCAACCGCCTCGATGCGATCGTGCCCTTCGGTTATCTGCCGCCCGAAGTGGTCGCGCGCGTCGTCGACAAGTTCATCCTCGAACTCGAACTGCAGCTCGCCGACCGCAACGTCCACATCCAGCTCGACGATGCGGCGCGCGAATGGCTGACCGGCAAAGGCTATGACAAGCTCTATGGCGCGCGTCCGATGGGCCGCCTGATCCAGGAAAAGATCAAGCAGCCGCTCGCCGAGGAACTGCTGTTCGGCAAGCTGGTCCACGGCGGCGAGGTCAAGGTGAAGATGAAGACCGGCGAAGATGCCCATGTCGGCAATCCGCTCGCCTTCGAAATAACCCCCGCCGCGCCGAAAGCCGGCAAGGGCAAGGCGAAAGCCAAGCCCGAGAAGGCGGCGGAGTAAGGCAAAAAACTCCCCGCCCACTTGCGGGAGGGGCAGCGAGACTTGCGGGCTTGCCCGCTAGTCGCAGCGGGGAGGGCCGTAGCGCCCCAAACCCTCCCCAAACCCCTCCCGCAAGCGGGAGGGGCTTTCTTTTGCGCCCCTCGCTTTTTGAGCCCCTAGCGACTATATCATTCGCATGTACGACTATGTCTCCGTAACCGCCGACGATACGTCTGCGCCGGCCCGTGTTCGCGACGGCACGATCAAGCTGCACGACGCGGCGGGCTTTGCCGGGATGCGCAAGGCGGGGCGGCTGTCGGCCGAAATCCTCGACGCGCTCGTCCCCTTCGTCCAGCCCGGCGTGACTACCGATGCGATCGACGACCTTGTCCGCACGATGATGCTGGACGGCGGCGGCATTCCGGCGACGCTCGGCTATCGCGGTTTCACGCATAGCTGCTGCACCAGCATCAATCATGTCGTCTGCCACGGGATTCCCGACGACAAGCCGCTGCGCGAGGGCGACATCGTCAACATCGACGTCACCAGCATCATCGACGGCTGGCACGGCGACACCAGCCGCATGTATCTGGTCGGCGACGTGCCGATCAAGTCGCGGCGCCTCGTCGAGGTCACCTATGAATGCCTGATGCTCGGGATCGAGCAGGCGAAGCCCGGCAACCGCATGGGCGACGTCGCGCATGCGATCCAGACGCACGCCGAAAAGCACCGCTATTCGGTCGTCCGCGACTTTTGCGGCCACGGGCTCGGCCAGATGTTCCACGACGCCCCTGAAGTGGTCCACGCCGGCCGCCCGGGCACCGGCCCCGAGCTGCGTCCCGGCATGTTCTTCACGATCGAGCCGATGATCAACACCGGCAAATATGCGGTGAAGATGCTGAGCGACGGCTGGACCGCGGTGACGCGCGACCGCTCGCTCTCCGCGCAGTTCGAACATAGCATCGGGATCACCGAAACCGGCTGCGAGATTTTTACGGCCAGCCCGACGGGCCTGAACGCACCGCCCTGGGCCTGATCGGCACCCGTTTAATTTCGTCATCCCGGACTTGATCCGGGATCCATGGCTTCCCGACAGCGCTGGCCTTGGTGGACCCCGGATCAAGTCCGGGGTGACGAATGCTATGGAACCCCCTTCCTCACCCCCCAATTTCCCGCTTGCACCCATGCGGCTTCGCGCGCAGTCTTGACGTTAACGTCAAGCATAGGCGTAGGGAGAGCATGGGATGGCAAAGAAGGTCTTTTCGGCCGCGCTGCTGGGCTGCGCGGCACTGGCACTGGCAGCATGCAACGCATCGAAGAACGACAGCGTCTCGGGGAGCGGCCAGCTCGACGACGCCGAAAAGGCCAGCGAGGCCCTGCTCAAGACCGGCGGCAACGGCGATAACTGGGCCGGCATCGGCTACAGCTACGACGAACAGCGTTTCAGCCCGCTCACCGACATCAATGACAAGAATGTGGGCGAGCTCGGGATCGCCTGGTTCGCCGATCTGGAAGACGCGCGCGGGCAGGAGGCGACCCCGGTGGTCGTCGATGGCATTCTCTATGTCAGCCACGCCTGGTCGAAGGTCGACGCGTGGGACGCCGCGACGGGCAAGAAGCTCTGGTCCTTCGATCCCAAGGTGCCCGGCGAGCGCGCGGTCAGCGCGTGCTGCGACGTCGTCAACCGCGGCGTCGCCGTCTGGGGCGACAAGGTCATCTTCGCGACGCTCGACGGGCGGCTGATCGCGCTCGACAAAAAGACCGGCAAGGAGCTGTGGTCGACGCAGACCTTCGACACCTCGAAGCCCTACACGATCACCGGCGCCCCGCGCGTCGTGAAGGACATGGTGCTGATCGGCAACGGCGGCGCCGAGTTCGGGGTGCGCGGCTATGTCACCGCCTATGACGCCGACACCGGCAAGGAGCGCTGGCGCTTCTACACCGCGCCCAATCCGAAGAAGGAAAAGGACGGCGCGGCCAGCGACGATATCTTTGCATCAAAGGCCAACGCGACCTGGTCCGACACGGGCGAGTGGCAGACCTCGGGCGGCGGCGGCACCGTCTGGGACGCCATCGTCTACGACAAGGACCTCGACCAGATCTATCTCGGCGTCGGCAACGGCAATCCGTGGAACCACGGCACGCGCTCGAACGGCGAGGGCGACAACTGGTTCCTGTCCTCGGTCGTCGCGCTCGACGCCACGACCGGCAAATATAAATGGCATTATCAGGAAACGCCGGGCGAGACGTGGGACTATACCGCGACCCAGCCGATCATCCTCGCCGAGCAGGCGGTGAACGGCACGCCGACCAAGGTGCTGTACCACGCGCCGAAGAACGGCTTCTTCTTCACGATCGACCGCACCAGCGGCAAGCTGATCGATGCCAAGCCCTTCGTCGACGGGATCAACTGGGCGACCGGCTACGACATGGCGACCGGCCGCCCGATCGAGAATCCCGAGGCGCGTTTCTACAAGACAGGCAAGCCCTTCATCGCGGTGCCCGGCGCGCTCGGCGCGCATAACTGGCATCCGATGAGCTTCAACCCGAAGACCGGGCTCGTCTACATCCCGGCGCAGCAGATCCCGCAGGGTTATCTCGCCGACATGGACGAGCTCGACAAAAGGAAGGTGCTCGGCTTCAACGTCGGCACCTCGCTCAACAAGACGATGCTGCCCGACGACCAGAAGGCCTTCCGCGCCGCGGTCGCCGCGACCACCGGGCGCCTCGTCGCCTTCGACCCGCGCACCGGCAAGGTCGCGTGGGGCGTCGACTATCCCGCCGCGTGGAACGGCGGCACGATGACGACGGCGGGCAACCTTGTCTTCCAGGGCACCAGCACCGGCCGCTTCCGCGCCTATGCCGCCGACACCGGCAAGCAGCTCCTCGACCTCGACATGCAGTCGGGGATCGTCAGCGCCCCCTCGACCTTCCGCATCGGCGGGGTGCAATATATCGCCTTCCAGACCGGCAAGGGCGGCGCCTTCCCGCTCGTCGCCGGGATCGCGGGCGGCGTGACGCGCAAGCTGCCCAACCTGCCGCGCCTCGTCGTCCTCAAGATCGGCGGCACCGCGAAGCTGCCGGCACCGCCGGCGACCACCGCGCTCGCGTGGAATCCGCCGGCAAAGATCGGCACCCCCGAACAGATTGCGGCGGGCAAGGCGCACTTCGGGCGCTATTGCCAAGTCTGCCACGGCGACAGCGCAATCGGCAACGGCTTCACCCCCGACCTCCGCGTCTCGGGCACCCTCGCCAACGCCGATGCGTGGAAGGGCGTGATCCTCGACGGCGCGCTCAAGGATCGCGGGATGGTCAGCTTCGCGCGCGTGCTGACCCCCCAGGATGCCGAGGCGATCCGTGCCTATGTCATCGAACGCTCCAACTGGACCAAGGCCAACCTGCCCGACGCTTCGGCGCCCGTCGGGCGCTGATTGCACAAAAAATGTGCACCGGATTGGCGTCGCTGCCTACCCCTTGGGCAGCGGCGCAATTCGCCTTCAAAATTCATGGCGAAACCCCGCGATTCGGCAATTGGCACGGCTCTTGATTGGTGCAAGATGGCGGGACACCGCAGCGACTCACGGGTGAAGACCGGATCAGGCCCGCCTGGTCCGGCTTTGACTGCGAGCGGCGGAGGAAGGCCCAAAGGGGGATGAAGCGTGAAGAAGATTGAGGCGATCATCAAGCCGTTCAAGCTCGACGAGGTGAAGGAAGCGCTGCACGAAGTGGGTGTCAGCGGGATCACCGTTACCGAGGCAAAGGGTTTCGGCCGGCAAAAGGGTCACACCGAATTGTACCGCGGTGCCGAATATGTCGTCGACTTCCTACCCAAGGTGAAGCTCGAGGTCATCGTCGAGGATTCGATGGCCGAACGCGTCGTCGAGGCGATCGCTGCCGCGGCGCAGACCGGCCGCATCGGCGACGGGAAGATTTTCGTCATCCCGGTCGAAACGGCGCTGCGCATCCGCACCGGCGAGCGCAACGAGGACGCGCTTTAATCTTTCGCACTTTTCCAGACCTCAACCATCCCCGGTACGCCGGACCATTTCGCAAGAAGGAAGCATAGACCATGGCTACGAAGCCCAAGGATATCATCGCGCGGATCAAGGAAAACGACATCGAGTGGGTCGACCTGCGTTTCACCGACCCCAAGGGCAAGTGGCAGCACCTGACCATGGTCGCCTCGGTCCTCGGCGAGGACGAACTCGAAGACGGGCTGATGTTCGACGGTTCGTCGATCGAAGGCTGGAAGGCGATCAACGAATCCGACATGATCCTGATGCCCGACCTCGAGGCGGTCTATGACGATCCCTTCTCGGCGACGCCGATGCTCGTCATCTTCTGCGACATCGTCGAGCCGTCGACCGGCGAAGGCTATTCGCGCGACCCGCGCACGACCGCGAAGCGCGCCGAGGCCTATGTCGCCTCGACCGGCATCGGCGACACCGTCTATGTCGGCCCCGAAGCCGAATTCTTCATGTTCGACGACGTCCGCTTCGAAACCGGCTACAACAAGTCGGGTTTCGAAATCGACGATATCGAGCTGCCGACCAACACCGGCCGCAGCTATGAGGGCGGCAACCTCGCCCACCGTCCGCGCGCCAAGGGTGGCTATTTCCCCGTCGCGCCGGTCGACAGCGCCGTCGACATCCGCGCCGAGATGGTCTCGACCATGCTCGAACTCGGCCTGCCGTGCGACAAGCATCACCATGAAGTCGCCGCCGCGCAGCACGAACTCGGCCTGACCTTCGGCACGCTCACCGAAACCGCCGACCGCATGCAGATCTACAAATATGTCGTGCACCAGGTCGCGCATGCCTATGGCAAGACCGCAACCTTCATGCCGAAGCCGATCAAGGACGACAACGGCAGCGGCATGCACACCCACATCTCGATCTGGGAAAAGGGCAAGCCACTCTTTGCCGGCAACGGCTATGCCGGCCTTTCGGACATGTGCCTCTATTTCATCGGCGGCGTCATCAAGCATGCCAAGGCATTGAACGCCTTCACCAACCCGACGACGAACAGCTACAAGCGTCTCGTCCCGGGTTTCGAGGCGCCGGTGCTGCTCGCTTATTCGTCGCGCAACCGTTCGGCTTCGTGCCGCATCCCCTATGGCACCGGCGCCAAGGCGAAGCGCGTCGAATTCCGCTTCCCCGACGCGATGGCCAACCCCTATCTCTGCTATTCGGCGCTGCTGATGGCGGGTCTCGACGGCATCCAGAACAAGATCCACCCCGGTGACGCGATGGACAAGAATCTCTACGATCTGCCGCCCGAAGAGCTGAAGGAAGTGCCGACCGTCTGCGGTTCGCTGCGCGAAGCGCTCGACAGCTTGCTCGCCGACCACGACTTCCTGCTCAAGGGCGACGTGTTCAGCAAGGACCAGATCGAAGCTTATGTCGAGCTGAAGTGGGACGAAGTCTATCGCTTCGAGCAGACCCCGAGCCCGGTCGAATTCGACATGTACTACAGCGCCTGACCTTTGGGGGCTTTGTAGGGGGGCGTCCGGTTCGGGGGGAACCGGGCGCCCCTTTCGTTTCTATGACGGCATCATCATGCCGCGCCGTCCGACCGCGATGAAGGTCGCGAGCAGGAAGATACCGAACGCCGCCGATACCAGGTCGAGCGGATGGGGCGCGGCAACGAGCCCCGCCGCGGCCGCGCCGCCCCAGGCGAAGCACATCGTCATCAGGATATTGCCCGCGAGCGCCGACGCATCGACCGCCAGTTGCCGCCACAGCTCGTCGAAATTGCGCCACATCGGCAGCATGATCGCGGTGCCGGCGACCAGCAGCGCCAGCAGGATCCAATAGGCCGTCGAAGCCGTCACCGGGGCATTCGCGCCCTCGACCGTCGCATAGGCGAGCAATACCAGTGCCGCGCCGATCGCGGTGCAACTCAGCGCGCTTGCGCCCAGATTTCCCCGCTCCTCGACGATTTCTTCCGCGTCGGCGACGTTCAGCATCCGCTGGCCGAGCAGCCGCGGCGCGAGGACGCCCAGCCCGACGAACAGGCCCATCAGGACGTAGATCATCCCGACGCCGACCAGTATGATCTGCGATTTCTGCCAGACCGGCAGCTCCCCTTCGAGCAGGGTCATCGCGGCGATCATGGCACCCGCCCCGGCGAGTGCGCCGAACAGCGATTGCAGCGCCAGCTTGCGCCACGATGCGGCAGGGACCTCTGTCGTCATGTCATGTCTCCGCTACCCAATGGTCGATAAACAGCTCGCGCACCTCGAGCCCGAACAGCCCGGCCATGCGCAGCGCCAGCGGCAGGCTGGGGTCGTATTTGTCGGTCTCGACCGCGTTGATCGTCTGCCGCGAGACGCCGAGGCGGCGCGCCAGTTCGCCCTGGCTCCACCCGGCGCCTTCCCGAAACTCGCGCACCCGATTTTCCACCCGCCGTTCCTTTGCCTGTAAAGAGCTCTTTACAGGGTCCGCATTTTTCCTGTCAAACATTCTTTACAGATCTGCCATGCGCTGCGGAACTTGCGGTGCGATCGCTCATTCTTGACCCGAGGGGGCAGCCGCAAGGACGCATCGATGACCGCTCCCCTGACCGCCACCGCCATCAATTGCTCGCTCGTTGCCAAGGGCCGCGCCAGCTCGACCGACGCGATGCTCGGTGTGCTGGCCGAACATTTCGCCGGGCAGGGCGTGGAGGTCGGCGACCCGATCCGCGTCGCCGCGCACAACGTCAAATG
Source organism: Sphingopyxis macrogoltabida (assembly GCF_001314325.1). Classification (NCBI taxonomy): domain Bacteria; kingdom Pseudomonadati; phylum Pseudomonadota; class Alphaproteobacteria; order Sphingomonadales; family Sphingopyxidaceae; genus Sphingopyxis; species Sphingopyxis macrogoltabida. The sequence continues at coordinate 3,789,837 of NZ_CP009429.1, read as the reverse complement.
GGGCGTGACGTCGGATGAGGGGGCGGGAGACGAATGGCCCGCGATCCGCAAGGCGATTCTCGCGTCGGACATCTTGATCTTCGGGACGCCGATCTGGATGGGGCAGGCGTCGAGCATCGCAAAGCTTGTCATGGAACGGATGGATGCCTTCCTCAATGAAACCGACGACCAGGGACGGATGCCGAGCTATTCGAAGGTCGCGGTCGCCGCGATTGTCGGCAACGAGGACGGTGCGCATAATGTGTCGTCACAGATATTTCAGGCGCTGAACGATGTCGGCTGGACGATCCCCGCCGTCGCCGCCTGCTACTGGGTCGGCGAGGCGATGGGATCGGTTGACTTCAAGGATCTCGATCACCGTCCGCGCAAGGTCACCCAGACCGCGAAGATGGTCGCCGCCAACGCCGCGCATCTCGCGCGCCTGCTCAAAGACCGGCCCTATCCCGGTTGACGGCTTGCTCCGGCCGCAGCGCCGGGCCACAAAGGGAGCGCCTACAGGAGTCTCCCCGATGAAATTCATGACGCTCGCTGCCCTTGCCGCTTTGCTCGCCCTCGTTCCGCCGGTGCAGGCGAAGCTGAGCCCCGCCGAGGCGAAGATGGCAAAGACGGTCGCCGCCGAACAGGACCGCAGCCTCGCGCTGCTCGAAAAACTGGTGAACCAGAACAGCGGCTCGCAGAATCTCGCGGGCGTCGAAAAGGTCGGGCAGATGATGCGCGCCGAACTCGAACCGCTCGGTTTCAGGGTGACATGGAAACCGATGGCCGATACCGGCCGCGCCGGCCACCTGATCGCGACGCACACCGGCAAGCCGGACGGCAAGCGCCTGCTGCTGATCGCGCATCTCGACACGGTTTTCGAACCCGACTCGCCGTTCCAGAAATTCATCCGCAAGGGCGATATGGGCGAGGGGCCGGGCGCGGGCGACGACAAGGGTGGGATGGTCGTCGTCGTCGCGGCGCTGCGCGCGATGCACGCGGCGGGGACGCTGAAGGGCGCCAATATCGAATTTCACATGACCGGCGACGAAGAGGATGCGGGCTTGCCGATCGAAAAGGCGCGCGCCGATCTGGTCGCCGCGGGCCGGCGCAGCGACGTCGCGCTCGATTTCGAAGGGCTCGTGCGCGATAATGGCGCCGACATGGGCTCGATCGCGCGCCGCTCGTCGGACAGCTGGACCGTCACCGCGACCGGCAAGAGCGCGCACAGCTCGGGCATCTTCAGCGCCGCGGCGGGGGACGGTGCGATCTACGAACTCACGCGGATCATCCATCGTTTTCGCACGGAATTGCCCGAGCCGAACCTGACCTTCAACGTCGGGCTGATCGCGGGCGGGCAGGAAGCGACGCTCGATGCGGGCGGCATTCGCGCCACCGCGAACGGCAAGACCAACATCATCGCGCCGATCGCGATCGCGCGCGGCGACCTGCGCGCGCTGTCGCCCGAACAGATCGAGCGGGTGAAAGCGAAGATGACGACGATCGTCGCCGACCACGCCCCGGGTACCGATGCCAAGATCGCTTTCGACCCCGGCGGCTATCCGTCGATGGCGCCGACCGACGGCAATCGCGCGCTGCTGGCGAAGCTCAACACCGTCAACCGCGACCTCGGCCTCGCCGAAATGGCGCCGCTCGATCCGCTCAAGCGCGGCGCCGGCGACATCAGCTTCGTCGCCGCCGACGTCGACGGGCTTGCGGGGCTCGGGCCCTATTCGACCGGCGACCATGCGCCGGGCGAAGCCGTCGACATCCCGAGCATCGCGCGGCAGGCGACGCGCGCCGCGATCCTGATGTCGCGGCTCGCTACCGAAAATCGATGATCATATAATTTTCAATTTCGCTCGGCTTGATTCATTCGCCGAAGCGACTAGGTAGCAATCCAAGACGTAATTTTACGCCGATGGGAGACAGATGATGAGCGATACCGAAACACACCTGAAACAAAATTACATCGGCGGCCGCTGGGTCGACAGCAAGGGCGGCAAGCTCCACGACGTCATCAATCCCGCGACCGAGGAAGCGGCGTCGACCGTCGTGCTCGGCACCGCGGCCGATGTCGACGATGCCGTCGCCGCGGCAAAGGAAGCGTTCAAGACCTTCTCGCAGACGACGCGCGAGGAACGGCTCGACCTGCTGAACCGCATCGTCGAGGAATATAAGAAGCGCGGCGCCGATCTCGCCAAATCGATGGCGAGCGAAATGGGCGCCCCGGTCAGCTTCGCGGGCACGGCGCAGGTCGGTGCCGGCATCGGCGGCTTCCTCGGCACCATTGCCGCGCTCAAGGATTTCCAGTTCACCGAACAGCATGGCGCGAACAAGGTCGTGTACGAGCCGATCGGCGTCGTCGGCATGATCACGCCGTGGAACTGGCCGCTCAACCAGATCGCATTAAAGGTCGCACCGGCGCTCGCCGGCGGCAATACGATGGTGCTGAAGCCTTCCGAAGAATGTCCGGGCAACGCCGTGATCTTCGCCGAAATCCTCGAAGCGGCGGGCGTTCCGGCGGGCGTGTTCAACCTCGTCCAGGGCGACGGTCCGACCGTCGGCAATGCAATCTCGTCGCACCCGGGTATCGAGATGGTGAGCTTCACCGGCTCGACCCGCGCCGGTATCCTCGTCGCCAAGGCGGCCGCCGACACCGTGAAGCGCGTCCATCAGGAACTCGGCGGCAAGTCGCCGAACATCGTCCTGCCGGGCGCCGATCTAGCCGCGGTGCTGCCGCCGACGGTGTCGGGCGTGCTCGTCAACACGGGCCAGAGCTGCATCGCCCCGACCCGCATTCTCGTCCAGAAGGACGAAGCGGAGGCGGCCGTCGGCGTGATCAAGGCGATGTTCGACGGGACGAGCGTCGGCGACCCGCAGGCGGAGGGCGCGCATATCGGCCCCGTCGTCAACAAGGCGCAGTTCGACAAGATCCAGGGGCTGATCCAGTCGGCGATCGACGAAGGCGCGACGCTCGAAACCGGCGGCACCGGCCTGCCGTCGAACGTCAACCGCGGCTATTATATCAAGCCGACCGTCTTCTCGGGCGTCACCCGCGACATGCGCATCGCCAACGAGGAAATCTTCGGCCCCGTCGCGACCGTCATGGCCTATGACGATCTCGATCAGGCGGTCGATATCGCCAATGACACCGAATATGGCCTGTCGGCGGTGATCTCCGGCGACCCGGCGCAGGCGGCGGACGTCGCCCCCAAGCTGCGCGCCGGTATGGTCGCGGTCAACGCCTGGGGCCCGGGCCCGGGCGCGCCCTTCGGCGGGTACAAGGCGTCGGGCAACGGCCGCGAAGGCGGCCTGTTCGGCCTCAAGGACTTCATGGAAGTGAAGGCGATCAGCGGCATTCCGGCCTGACGTCTGGATCCTCCCTGCGGCGAAGCCGTGGGGAGGGGGACCGCCGCAAAGCGGTGGTGGAGGGGCTATGGCGTCAAAGCCCCTCCGTCAGTGCTCTGCGCTGCCACCTCCCATCGCTTCGCGACAGGGAGGATCAGGCCCCTCCCGCTTGCGGGAGGGGTTTTGCTTTGGGCGGATAGCGATTATGCGCCCCCGATGACCACCCGCTCGCCGCTCGCCCCCGACTCGTTTCCGGCCCTCCCCGACATCGCCGGGGTGACGCGCCGCGTCGCGCGGGCGCGCTACAAGAATTGGGACCGCTGCGACCTGACCTATGTCGAGCTCACGCCCGGCACGACGGTTGCGGGCGTGTTCACGCGCAACGTCTGCTGCTCGTCCGAGGTCGAACTCGGCCGCGAGCAGGTGAAGGGCGGCGCCGGCCGCGCGCTGATCGTCAATGCCGGCAACAGCAATGCCTTCACCGGCTATCGCGGGCGCGAGGCGGTCGAGCAGATCATGGAACAGGTCGCCGGCCATCTCGGCTGCGATGCGAACGAGGTGTTCGTCAGTTCGACCGGCGTCATCGGTGTGCCCTTGCCCAAGGACAAGGCGCGCGCCGGGGTTGCGGCGGCTCTCACCGCCGCGCCCTGCTCGTGGGAAGCCGCCGCCGAGACGATCTGCACCACCGACACCTTCGCCAAGGGGTCGGGCGCCAGCGCGATCGTCGGCGACCGCACCGTCCATGTCGCGGGGATCGTCAAGGGATCGGGGATGATCGCTCCCGACATGGCGACGATGCTCGGCTATATCTTCACCGACGCGGCCGTCGCGCCGGCGCTGCTGCAGGCGATGCTCAGCGAGGCGACCGGCGGCAGCTTCAACAGCATCACCGTCGACAGCGACACCTCGACCAGCGACACGGTACTGCTCTTCGCGACGGGGCAGGCGGGCAACCCGCTTCTGGCATCATGGGACGATGGCGGCGCCGACGCGCTCTACGCGGCGATCCGCGAAGTCGCGCTCGATCTCGCGCAACAGGTGGTGCGCGACGGCGAGGGTGCGTCGAAATTCATCGAGGTGCAGGTGAGCGGCGCGACCAGCGACGACAGCGCGAAACGGATCGCGCTCGCCATCGCCAATTCGCCGCTGGTCAAGACCGCGATCGCGGGCGAGGACGCCAACTGGGGCCGCGTCGTGATGGCGGTGGGCAAGGCGGGCGAACCCGCCGACCGCGACCGGCTCGCGATCCGCTTCGGCGATCATTGGGTGGCGAAGGACGGGCTGCCGGTCGACGGTTATGACGAGGCGCCCGTCGCGGCGCATCTCAAGGGACAGGATATCCGCGTCGGCGCCGACCTCGGCCTCGGCGAAGGCCGTGCGACGGTGTGGACGTGCGATCTGACGCACGGTTATATCAGCATCAACGCCGATTACCGGAGCTGATCCCCAATAGAATCGTCACCCCGGACTTGATCCGGGGTCCATAGCCACCTCAGTGATGTCAGCGTGGATCCCGGATCAAGTCCGGGATGACGAAAAAGGGATTATAGCGCGCCTTCGAGCCAGCCCTTGAGCGCGCTCTTCGGCGCCGCGCCGACCTTGGTGTCGGCGATCTCGCCATTCTTGAACAGAATCATCGTCGGGATGCCGCGCACGCCATATTTGGCGGGGGCGTTGGGATGATCGTCGATGTTGAGCTTGGCGATGACCACCTTGCCGCCGAGTTCGTCCGAAATCTCTTCGAGCGCCGGGCCGATCATCTTGCACGGGCCGCACCATTCGGCCCAGAAATCGACGAGTACGGGGGTGTCGCTGTCGAGGACATCGGCCTGAAAGCTGTCGTCGCTGATTGCCTTGGTACCCATAGTCTCAAACTCCTGAAAATCCGTTGCACCCAAGCTAAGGCGTCGGCGCCCCGGGCTCAAGGGTCGAACCCGGCAAATTCGCCTTGGTTGCCGCCAAGCCCGGCTTGTGTGCATCGAGCAGCGCGTCGTCGAGCGCAATCAGCCGCGGCGCGGCGGTGTAAAGCAAGGCAGCATCGACGCGCCGGCCGGGAAAGATCGCGCGCAGCGCATCGCGATACGCCGCCATCTGGCGCAGATAGGCCGGTGCGACAGCTTCGGCGCTGTCCGGCAGGCGGCGGCCGGTCTTGTAATCGATCACCGTCACCGCATCCGCCGTCACCAGCAGCCGGTCGACGATCCCCGCCACCACCATGCCGTCGACGACCGCAGATAAGGGCACTTCGGCGAGGCTGCCGGGTCCGAACAGAGCGGCGTGCGCCGGGTCCTCGATCACCGCGAGCACCTCGTCGGCCATCGCCGCCCGCTGCGTGTCGTCGAGGCCCGGTGCCTGCGCGGCAAGCCAGCGGCGCGCCGCATCGCGCCGCCGGTCTGCCGCCACCGGCGGCAGCCGCTCGAACAGCGCGTGGAGCCACACCCCGCGCTCGGCGGCCGCGGCGCGCGCGACGCCCTGCGGCGCCACCGCGACATCGTCTTCGCCGAGCGCCGACGGGGCGAGCGGGCGCGGCGGGCGGGCCTCTTCGGGCGCGGGGCGATGCGCCCATTCGGGCAGGACGAGCGGCGGCGGTGCGGCCTTCGCGGTCTTTTCCTTTTTCGCCCATTTCCCCGCATTGGCGCGGTGGACGCGGCGCTGGCCCCAGACGGGCCCCGCTTCCTCCCACGCGCTGCCCATGTCCGACAGCACCGCTTCGACCGCGCCGTGCCAGCTCGCCTCGGGGATGCTCCGGTCGGGCTTTTTCGTCGTGCCCGCGACGACCAGGATTTCCTCGGCACGCGTCATCGCGACATAGAACAGCCGCCAATGTTCCTGCGACGCCGCGTCGGCGGCATCCTGATAAGCCTTGGCCAGCGCGCCGTGGCGCTCGTCGTCCGGTACTGCGAAGACCGGAAGTTTCTCCCACGCTGCGACGTCGACGGTAAAGGGGCGGTGTCCGATCCCCGGGTCGTCGGTCGCATCGGCAAGGATGACGATGGGTGCCTGCAAGCCTTTCGATCCGTGCACCGTCATCACCCGCACGACGTCGCTGCGCGCCTCGGTCTGACGCTTGATGTCGGCGCCGCTGCTTTCGACCGCGGTCAGGAAGCCGAGCAGCGATACCGTTTCGCGCTGCTCGAACGAGAGCGCCTGACCCAGCAGTTCGTCGACCGGGTCGCGTGCTTCGCGCCCCAGCCGCGCATACAGCTTCCGCCGCCCGTCGATCGGCCCCGACAGGATCGTCTCAAGGAACCGGAACGGCGTGGTGAGATCGGCCATGCCGAGCAGGTGGCGCAGCGCCGCCATCGTCGCCGCCGGAATATCGCCCTCGGTGGCGCGCAGATGTTCCCACAGCGCCGCGCGGCCGCGTCCGTGCGTATGCGCGTAAAGCTCGTCCTGCGTCCAGCCGATCAGCGGCGAGACGAGCAGCGCCGCGAGATTGAGGTTGTCGAGCGGCTGCACGGCAAAGCGCATCGCCGCGAGCAAATCCTGTACCGCCAGCGGCTGGGTCAGCGTGAAGCGGTCGACGCCCGCCACCGGCACATGCAGCGCCTGCAACCGCGCGACGATCCGCGCCGCGAGGTCGCGGCGGCGACGGACGAGGATCATGATGTCGCCGGGCGAGACGGGGCGCCCGTCCTTGCCATTGGCGATCCAGTCCTGCACCTCCCCGGCGATCGCGCGCGCGAGCCGCATCGAGGCAGGGTCCGACGCGGGGGTGCCGCTGTCGGCGCCGCCCTCGTCGCCCTCTGCTTCTTCGGCTTCGGCATCGAGCGCCTTGCCGACCGGCAGCGGCGCCCACAGCTCGACCTGCCCGGCGTGGCTCGACCGGAACGGATGGTGCGGCGGCTCGTCGCCGTCGAGCCCCATCGCCGCCGCGCCGCCCGCCGCGAGCCAAGCATCGGCGACCGCGAGCACGGCCGGGGTCGAACGATAGTTGGAGACGAGATCGACCTGCTGGAACGGCTGGCCGCCGATCTCGCCCATCGCGTGGAACATGTCGCGCGCGGTCGCGAACGCCTTGGGCTCGGTGCCCTGGAAACCGAAGATCGCCTGCTTGCGGTCGCCGACGGTGAACAGCGTCCGGATGCGCTCGTCCTTCGCGCCGACGCCGGCGAAAAATTCCTCGGCCATCGACAGCACGATGCCCCACTGGCGCATATTGGTGTCCTGCGCCTCGTCGACCAGGATATGGTCGGTGCGCTGGTCGAGCTTGAAGCGCACCCATTCGCCGAAGCTGCTGATCCGCAGCAAACTTCCTGCCAGCGTGATCAGGTCGTCGAAATCGGCGAGCCCCGCCTCGCGCTTGGCAAGTGCATAGGCTTCGGCGAAACGGCTGCCCAGCTTCCACGCCGCTGCCAGCTCGTCGGCGACGCGCATCGCCGTCGCGGTCGCGAGCAGCGCCTGCGCCGCATCGACGATGCGCACCGCGCTGTCGACGCAATCGGTCATCTTGCCCTTGTCGCCCGCGAAGTCGGCGCGCAGCTCGCCCTTGCCGGTCAGAAAACGGCCGAGTAGTTCAGGCAGCATCGCGGCGCGACCGGCGGTGTCGGCGATCAGCCAGCCGACCATGAAGTCCGAACAGGCCTCGCCCGTCTTCGTTCCCCACGCCGCGCCGCTTGTCGCGACCGCCTTGATATCTTCGTCGCCGATCGCCCCTGCGGCGATCTCGCCCGCGACCCACGCATCGGGGTCGCCGCCCGGCAGGTCGAACGCCGCCCGCAAATCATGCGCGGCGGGCGGCAGCATCGCGCGCGGCCCGCCGAACGCCGCGGCACAGCTCGACAGGAAGGACAGCGCCGCATCCTGCCCCAGCCGCCGCGACAGCATCGCCGCCACGTCGCGCAATTCCGCTTCGTCGCCCCGCAGCAGTTCGCCGAGCACCTGCCGCTGCAGCGCCGCCGCTTCATCCTCCTCGATCGCGCGGAAGCCCGGCAGCAGCTTCGCTTCGAGCGGGAAGCTCGCGAGCAGGGTCTGGCAGAAGGCGTGGATCGTCTGGACCCGGATTGCGCCGCCGGGGCTGTCGATCACCGTGGCGAACAGCGATCGCGCCCGCTTCATCAACCCCGGCCGGTCCCAGTCGAGCCCCAGCGCCCGAAGGTCGAGCCGCAGGTCGCCATCGTCCATCCGCACCCACGCCGCGATCCGTTCGTGGATGCGGTGCGCCATCTCGGCCGCGCCCGCCTTGGTGAAGGTGATGCAGAGGATCGCCTCGGGCGACACGCCGTCAAGCATCAGCCGCAGCACCCGCGCCGACAGCACCTGCGTCTTGCCCGTGCCCGCCGACGCGCCCAGCCATACGTGGCTTTCGGGGTCGGCGGCGGCGCCCTGCCGCGGGTCGAGTTCGGCGAGGCCGGAGGGTTTCGCCATCAGTCCGCCTCGCCCCGGCCGAACCATTCGTCGCGGCGCATCAACTGGTCGTAATCGCCATAGCCGCGCATATCGCCCGGCACGAAGGGCGCGTCGCCGAACAGATAGAGCGCCGCAAGTTCGGCGAGCGCGTCGCTCGCATGGTCGATCGCCTGCTCGGCGCTCTTGAGGTCGCTCCGCGAACCATAGGTGTTAGAGATTTTCCCGGCGCCGCCGGCGCGGCGGTCGGGACGCAGGCTCCAATATTCGAGGGCATCGACCGATGCTGCGGCAATATCCTTTATGCCGCCGCGCTGCGCGATCAGGCCGAGCAGGCCAAGCTGGCTGTCGAGCTTGTCGAACGCCGCTTTCGCGCTCGGCGCACCGCCCGATTTATAATCGACGATCGCAAGGGCGCCGCTGTCCGTCCGGTCGATGCGGTCGGCCTTGCCGTGCAGGGTGAGGCCGTCGACGACGATCTCGCCCGACGCCTCGACCGCCAGCGGCGCGCGTCCTTCGGCGTTCCAGACCTGTGCGGCCGCCCAGCGCAGCGCGGGCTCGATGCGCGGCAGCCAGAAGGCGCGCGCGATCTCGTCGAGCGCCGGGTCGGCGCCGAGCGCGGCGAGTTCGGCCTCGAAGCCGTCGCGCGTCGCGCCGCCGCGCACCCAATCCTCGAACAATTTATGGACGCGCGTCCCGCGCCAGCGCGGGTCGGGCGCGGCGCTCAGCGGGTCGAGCGCCGACAGGCCGAGCATGCGGTCGGCATAGAATGCGAAGGGATCGCGCGCGAGCCGGTCGACTCCGGTGACGCTGATCCGCCGCGGCCGCGCGTCCGCCGGGGGACGCGGCGCGGGTCTGGTGGCCGGGCGCGCATCGCCGGGTGGCACGTCGAGCATCGCGGCGAGGCGGGTCAGCGGCACCCCGCCCGGCGCCGGTTCGGGCAGGTCGCCGGCGAGCGCCGACAGCCGCAGCCAGAAGCGTGACGCAACGACCGGATCGCCGCCGCTCCGCGCCGCGCGCGTCACGACGATCTCGCGCGCGCCGAGCGCCCCGGCGAAGTCGTGCGCGGCCATTCCCTGATGCCGTTCGGGCGCGGGCAGGCCGAGCAGGCGGCGGATACCGGGCGCGAGCCACGGGTCGGGCTGCGTCGCGGCGGGCCAGCGCCCCTCGTCGAGCCCGCCGAGGATCATCAGGTCGGCGCGCTGCAACCGCGCCTCGAGCAGCCCCCAGATGAACAGGCGCGGATGCCCCCCGTAGGGCGGCCGCACGCTCGCCTGCGTCAGAAGCTGCTCCAGCATCGCGGGAAACTCGGCGGGATCGACCAGCGCGGGACCGTCGCCGCGCGCGAGCGTCCACTGGTCGAACAGCTCGGCGAGCGTCCGTCCGGCCGGCCCCGTCCAGACCGCGTCGCCGCTCAGCCATTCGAGCGCGTCCTGCAGCGCGGCGAGCAAGGTCGCGGGGGGCGTCGGCCCCGCCGCGAACGGCGCCAGCGCCGCGCCGAGCGCGGACAATTCGTCCCACCACGGCGCCAGCTCTGCCGCCAGCGCGTGCCCGCGCGCTTTCGGATCGGCGGCGCGCGCCGCGATCCGCGCCGACACCCCGTCCCAACCCGGCGCCAGCCCGGGCTCGCGCAGGACCAGGTCGAGCCGCCGCACCTGATCGAGCCACGCCGTCCGCCCTTCGCCCTTGCGCACCAGCGGGTGGCCGAGCAGCGCGATCAGCGCCACCGGGTCGAAGCCTGCGGCGAGTTCGGCAAGCAGCAGCAACAGCGCCCCCGGCGGGGTGCGCGATAGCGGCTGCCCGGCGCTGTCGTCGACGTTTATATCCCAGCGCGAGAGCGCCGCCGCGACGCGTTCGGCCAGCCCGCGGTCGGGGGTCACCAGCGCCGCGGTGCGCCCCGGCGTCTCGACCGCCTCGCGCATCAGCAGCGCTATCCCCTGCGCCTCCTGCCCGTCGTCGGCGAAGACGGCCCCCGCGATCCCGGCGGTCGCCGCCGACAGGTCGCCCGCCGTCTGCCACTGGCCGGTGAAATCGGCGGGAGCGAACAACAGCGAGACGAACGCCGCGCGCGCCGCGGGCCCGTCGAAATCCGACCCCGCGTCCCACGCCAGGACCTCCTCGCGCGCCACCCCCATCCGGTCGAGCAGCAGCTTCAGATGATATTGCGGGTGCGTCTCGATCGGGCGCGCCGGATCGCCGGGGTCCAGCCGCGTCGGGCCCAGCGCGTCCCATTCCGCCGCCGCCATGCCGCAATCGACGCCGGGCAGCACGACCATCCCGCGCTCCAGATCGGCGACGGTGCGCAGCAACCGTGCGATCGCGGGCGCGGCGGTGGTGATCCCCGCCGCGATCACGAAGGGCGCGGGCGGCGCGGTGCGCCACGCCGCCGTCACCCTTTCGAGCAACCGGTTGCGCCGCGCCGCGCGGTCGATATGGCCGGTCGCCGCGAGCACCGCGGGCCAATGGTCGACAAGGATACGCAGCCGGGCGAGCGACGCCTGCCAGTGACCGGCGAAGGCGCCGAGGTCGAGGTCGACGAGCGCCGATACCGGCACCTCCTCATAATGGAGCTGGTCGATCGCGCGCGCCAGCCCATCGGCGAGCTGGAACGCCGCCGCGCCGCGGATCGGCGCTTCGCCCGTGGGCGTATGCCGCTCGATCAAATCGGCGAGGAGCAGGCGGCGGCGCAGCGTATCGATCGCCGGCGCGATCGGCTCGGCGGCGTCGATCGCATCGAGCGCGATCCCGATCGATTCGTCGAGGTCGGCGTCGCCGATCACCGCCAGCCGCGGCATCAGCAGCCCGGCGCCGCCGGCGCGGACAAACGCCGCCTGCACCGCGCTCTTGGCGCGGTTGCTCGGCAGCAGGATGAGCCCCTCGGCGAGCCCCAGCGCGCCATCGGCAAAGCGCGCGATCAGCCCGGCGACAAGCGCGTCGGCGAAGGCCCGATGGACCGGGATAGAGAAGACGTCGGGTTTGGCGTCAACCATCCGTCAGCGCGGCTTCGGTCGGCGCGATGCTCGCCGGGGTGCCGACGTCGAACCATTGCCCCATATGCGACAGGCCGAACAGCCGCCCCGCCGCGATCGCGCGGTCCCACAGGATATTGGTCGAAAACGGCCCATCGGGCGCGCCTTCGAGGAGGCGCGGCGAAACGAGCTGGATGCCGGTATAGACGAAGGGCGCGACATGCCCAGGCTTGCGCCGCGACAGCCGGCCCGCCGGGTCCATGTGGAAATCGCCGCGGCCGCCATGCCCGCTGGCGCTGGCCTGCCGGATCACCAGCAACAGCGCGTCCATCCGGTCGCCATCCCAGTGGCGCGCGAGGTGGCGGATGCTGTCCTCGGGCCCGTCGGTCCAGATATTGTCGCTGTTGACGATCAGGATCGGGTCGCCGCTGAGCTGTGGCAGCGCCTTGACCATCCCGCCGCCGGTTTCGAGCAACTCGGCGCGCTCGTCCGAAATCGCGATGCTGAACGGCCGCTTCTGCGCCGCGAGATGCGCCTCCAGCGCGTCGGCGAGATAATGGACGTTGACCACGACATGGCCGATGCCCGCCGCCGCGATCCGGTCGAGGCTGTGGTCGATCAGCGCCTTGCCCGCGACGCGCACCAGCGGCTTCGGCCGGGTGGCGGTCAGCGGCCGCATCCGCTTGCCGATCCCCGCCGCCATCACCATCGCGCTTTCGATTTTCGCCGTCACTTCCACGCCTCCGCCCGTTTGGAAGCGGGGACATTGGCGTCGAACCATTGCCGGACGGCGACAAGCGCCGGATGCGCCAGATCGCGTTCGAGCAGTCCCCACATGCGCGGCTGGAAACTCCGGTAATGCGGCTTGTTGTCGCGCTTCCACAGCCGCACGAAGACGCCGAGGATGCGCGTGTTGCGCTGCGCCGCGAGCGCCCAATAGGCGTGTCCGATATTCTGTCCGGTCGCCGCCTGATACCGCGCGAGCATCTCGGCCTCGATCGCCGGGGTCACGTCGCGCCGCGCATCCTCGAGCACCGAGGCAAGGTCATAGGCGGGATGGCCGACCAGCGCGTCCTGGAAATCGAGCAGTCCGTAATGGGCGATGCCGTTCTGCCCCGCGACCAGCATGATATTTTCGGCATGGAAATCGCGCAGCACTGTGACGCGCGGCAGGCCGTCGCGTTCGACCGGGGTCAAGGCTTCTTCCCACGCGGCGCGAAACGCATCGCGGTCGACGTCGATATCGAGGGCAGGGCAGTACCAGTCGGTGAACAGCATCACCTCGTCCAGCCATTGATCGAGCCCGTGCACCGGCAGACCGTCCATCGGCGGCTGCGCATGGAGATGGACGAGCAGGTCGGTGACCCCGGCATAATAGCCGGCTTCCTTGTGAAGTTCGGCATCGACCGTTTCGCGCAGGCGGACATCGCCGAAATCCTCGATCAGCAGCAGGCCTTGCGCAAGGTCGCGGGCGATGATCGTCGGCGCGTTGAGGCCCAGTTCGCACAGATATTCGGCGATCGCGATAAAGGGGCGCGGATCCTCCTGCGGCGGCGGCGCATCCATCAGCACCGCCTGCCGGCCTTCGCCCACGACCCGGAAATAGCGGCGGAAGGAAGCGTCGCCGGCAAGCGGCAAAATCCGGGCGTCGCCCCAGCCATGCGCGGCGAGGAAAGCCGGGGCATGGGCGGGCGGAATCATCGAAGCGGCCATCGCGCTTCCCAAGCGGGCGGCAGGGAAGCTGTCAAGACGCGCGCGTCGCCGCTGCCCGAAATCGTCAGCGTCAGCGTATCGGGCCAGCCGCCCGTGCCCAGCCGCTCGGGCCATTCGATGAGCAGCGCGCCGTCGACCAGATAATCGTCGAGCCCGAGTTCGATCAGCTCGCTTTCGTCCTCGATGCGATAAAGGTCGACGTGCGCGATGGCGAGGTCGACCTCGGGCGGGGCATAGGGCTGGACGATCGCAAAGGTCGGGCTCGGCGCTTCGCCCGCGAGGCCGCGCGCCTTCAGCATCGCGCGCGCCAGCGTCGTCTTTCCGGCGCCAAGGTCGCCCTCCAGCGCCACGACATCGCCCGGCTGCAGCGCCGCGCCGATCGCGGCGCCGATGCGTTCGGCGTCGGCGAGGGTGTAGCCGTAACGATGGACGGTCATGCGCCGCGCGGCAGGCTGATCCGCACCATCGTGCCCTGACCCTTTTCGCTCAGCACCTCCATCGTCCCGCCGTGCGCGGCGACGAGCTGGCGCGCGAGCGCGAGGCCGATGCCGCCGGTTGCGGTCCCCGCCTGCTCGCCCTTGGCGACCGCCGCGGCGGCTTCGGGCATGCCGGGGCCGTTGTCGGAGACGATGATATCGACGCCGCGCGCGTCGCCATCGGCATGAAGCAGCACGCGCCCGCCCGTCTTGCGCGCCGGTGCAGTAAAGCGCACCGCATTGTCGAGCAGCCCCGCGACCAGCCGCGCCAGCCGCGGCGCGTCGCCGTCGATGCTGCCGAGGTTCGCCGACATATTGCCGACCAGCTCGATCTTCTCGCTGTCGGCGAGCGGTTTGACGTCGGCCAGCGCCTGATCGAGCAGCGCGCGCACATCGACCGGCGCGCGTTCGATCGCCAGCGTGCCCGCTTCGCCCTGCGCAAGATCGAGCACATTGTCGATCTGGCGGCCGAGCACCGCGACCGAATCCATGATCGCGTCGACATAGACCTGCTGCTGGTCGGCGAGCTTGCCGGCGTAGCCCGCCTGCAGCATTTCGCCGAAGCCGCCGATCGAGGTCAGCGGCGTCCGCAGCTCGTAACTCATCCGCGACAGGAAGGCGGTCTTGACCTTGTCGGCCGCCTCCAGCGCCTCGTTGCGTTCGCGCAGCGCGCTTTCCATGCGGCGGCTGTCGCTGACGTCGAGCATGATGAGCAGCGCGTTGCCGTCGGGCAGCGGGATCGAGGCGAAGTCGAAATGGCGGCCGTCGGCAAAGCGGATCTCGCCGGCGCGCTGCGTCCTTTCGAGGGTCGCGGCGCGGATCACCTCCTGCACGATGCTGATCTGGTTCGGCTTGGACAGCCGGTCGGCGAGCCCGCCCATCAGCACGTCGACGCGTGGATGCGCGGCGAGGGTCGGCTCGTCGACCCCCCACAGGCGGCGGAAGCGCTGGTTCCACAGATGGAGGCGGCCGTCGGGCGCGAACACCGCGATCGCCTCGAACAGATTGTCGAAGGTCGCGGTGCGCACGCGCAGCAGCGTATCGCGCGTCGAGGCGAGCTGCACCTGTTCGGTGCGATCCTCGGCGATCAGCAGCAGCCCGCCGTCGGGGGTCGGCTGCGCGACGACATGCAGGTGCGTCCCGTCGCGCAGCAGCCAGTCCTCTTCGACAGCGCCCGTGCTGGCGAACCAGTCGACGTGCGCCTGCCGCCATTCGGGAAAATCGCGCACTTCGGGGGTGCGCCCGCTTTCGCGCCACGCGTCGAGCAGGCGCGCGAGGGGCCGGGCTTCGCTCACATCTTCGGCTTCGAGCGCGAACAGGCGGCGGAAGGGCTGGTTGGCGAAGACAAGGCCCTGATCGGGGCCGAATTGCGCGACCGCCGCCGACAATCGGTCGAGCAGTTCGCGCTGGGTGTCGGCGAAGCGGCGGTGCGCGCCGCGTTCGCTTTCCAGTTCCTGGACGTCGATCGCATAGCCGGCGATGCCGATGACGCGGCCGCCTTCGGGCGCCAGCGGCACGTCGACGACGCGCATGATGCGCCGTTCGCCCTCGATGGTCACCGGGATCGTCCGCATCTGCGCCGCTCCGGCGAGGCGGGCCTGCTCGGCGGCTTCGCCGGCGCTGACCCCGGCAACGGGTTCGCACAATTCGATCCCGGCCTCGATCACCGCGGCCGCGCTCTTCGCCTCGACCGCGCGCACATAGGCGCGGTTGACCAGCGCGAGGCCGAGGCTGGTGTCGCGGAACCACATCGGGAAGGGCGCCGCCTCGATCAGCCCCGACAACGCCTCGAAGGCGCCCATCGCCTCGTCGCGTTCGCTGCGTGCCTGCGCCAGCGCCTGCTGCCCGTCGGTCGCATCGCTCAACCACAAGAGGACGCTGCCCGGACCGCCGACCGCCTGCGGCGCCGCGGCGCCGTGAATGACGATCGTCCGGCTGCCGCCCTGCGGCTTCAGGCTCAGCATGAACGGCTTGGCGCCGCGCTGCGCGCCGAGGATCGCCTGCCGCAGCGCGTCATGCCCCTCGGGATCGAGCCCGGAATCGAGGCCGCGCAATTCGTCGAAATTGCGCGGACCCTGGCTGATGCCGAGCCAGCGGCCCAGCCGCTCGCTCGCCTCGATGCGCCAGTCGCTGCGGACGATGACGGGGAGGTAGGGCGATGCCTCGACGAGGCTCGCCAGCCGCTCGGTCTGTCCGGCGACGAAGGCGGAGCGGCGCTGCATCGCGATGCCGCGCCCGACCGCCCACAGTCCGGCGAGCAGCCACAGCGCCGCGAACAGCCCGAGCGCGAACAACAGGGTCGGGGAAAGCGATCCGCTCATCCCGCCCTATGCCTTCGCTTTTCTGGTGCCCGCGCCGCGATCATGACCGTCTGCCCTAAAGACGATGGAGTCATGTTTCAATCGCATGTCATCGCGGATCGGCGCGCCGCATCGTCCGATGGGCGCGCCGTCCACAGTTTCGTTCAAAGAAATGGAGCTGCCGTCCCCAACATCGTCATCCCGGCGAAGGCCGGGATCTCACCGGTGCGTGATGATGATATGTCGAGATCCCGGCCTTCGGCCAAAGGCCGAAGTTTATCCTGAGCGCCTGCCAAGGCAGTCGAAGGGCCGGGATGACGGATCGCTTAGTACCGATAATGATCGGGCTTGAACGGACCCTCGACCGGCACGCCGATATAATCGGCCTGCTTCTGGGTCAGCTTCGACAGATGCACGCCCAGTTTCTCGAGGTGCAGCGCCGCGACCTTTTCGTCGAGATGCTTGGGCAGAACATAGACGTCGTTCTTGTACTGATCGCTCCGCGTCCAGAGTTCGATCTGCGCGAGCGTCTGGTTGGTGAAGCTCGCCGACATCACGAAGCTCGGATGGCCGGTGGCATTGCCGAGGTTCACGAGGCGGCCCTTCGACAGGATGATGATCTGCTTGCCGTCGGGGAATTCGACCAGGTCGACCTGCGGCTTGACTTCGGTCCACTTGTAGTTGGCGAGCGCCGCGATCTGGATCTCGCTGTCGAAGTGGCCGATGTTGCAGACGATCGCCATATTCTTCATCGCCGCCATATGCTCGGCGGTGATGACGTCGGCGTTGCCCGTCGCGGTGACGAAGATGTCCGAACGCTTCACGGCTTCGTCCATCGACACGACCTCGAACCCTTCCATCGCCGCCTGCAGCGCGCAGATTGGGTCGATTTCGGTGACGAGGACGCGTGCGCCGCCATTGCGGAGCGACTGCGCCGAGCCCTTGCCGACGTCGCCGAAGCCGGCAACCGTCGCGACCTTGCCCGCCAGCATCACGTCGGTGCCGCGGCGGATCGCGTCGACGAGCGACTCTTTACAGCCATAGAGATTGTCGAACTTCGACTTGGTGACGCTGTCGTTGACGTTGATCGCGGGGAAGGGCAGCTCGCCCTTCTTGGCGATGTGGTACAGGCGGTGGACGCCGGTCGTCGTCTCTTCCGACACGCCCTTGATCGCTTTGACGGTCTTGGTGAGGTAGCCGGGGTTGGCAGCAACGAACGTCTTCAGCGCGCGCTGCATCTCGATCTCTTCTTCATTCTCGGGCGCTGGCATCGTCTCGCCGGCTTCGAGCTTGGCGCCCCACAGCGCGAACATCGTGGCGTCGCCGCCGTCGTCGAGGATCAGGTTGCAGGTCGTGCCATCTTCGACGCCCCAGTCGAAGATGCGGCCGACATAGTCCCAATAATCGGCAAGGCTTTCACCCTTCACGGCGAAGACGGGGACTCCCGACGCGGCGATCGCGGCGGCGGCATGGTCCTGCGTCGAGAAGATGTTGCACGTCGCCCAGCGCACTTCGGCGCCGAGCGCGGTCAGCGTCTCGATGAGCACCGCGGTCTGGATCGTCATGTGCAGCGACCCGGTGATGCGCGCGCCCTTCAGCGGCTGCGCGGCGCCGAACTCGCTGCGCAGCGCCATCAGGCCCGGCATTTCGGTTTCGGCGATGTTGATTTCCTTGCGCCCGAAATCGGCAAGGCCGATGTCGGCGATCACATAGTCACGGCTGTCGGCGGCGAGAGTGGCCACGGTAGAGACTCCTGTAGGTGAATTGCGGCCGCAGGCGAGCGGCCCCGAATTGTCGAGCAATTATGCCTGGCGCCCTAGCGCAAAGCGCGTCCGGTATCAAATATAAACTTTTCTTTATATCCCGAACCCGGCTCGCGGCCCCGAATCTTCCGGGGGCGAATCGCCGACGCAAAAAACCGCCCGGCAGCGAAAAAAATTTCGCCGGGTCCGATTGTGACAATCGCCGCCGCACTTTTGTGACAGCGAGTCGCAAAGCCCAAGATTATGAAAATCCTGACTTATAATGCGCCTTGCGAATAGCATAATCGGCTTTTGTGACAACAATGTTACAAGCCGCAGAAAACATTGACTTTTTATGGTCCCAGCGTGAAAATCACCCCAAGTTTTCGGGGAGATACAAAGAATGAAAAAAATCATGCTGCCGCTCATCGCACTGGCCTTCGCGAGCCCTGCCGCCGCCCAGTCGATCATCGTCGTCACCGGGCCGCAAGCCGATTCGCAGGTCCTGCCGGTCGCCTATTCCGAACTCAAGGCCGGCGAAAATCAGGCTGCGGTCGCCAAGCTCACGGGCGAAACGACGCTCGACGCGCGCGACCCGTCGCGGCTGATCAATCTCGGCACCGCCTATGCGCGCCTCGGCCGCACTGCCGATGCGGCGGCCGCCTATGACGCCGCGATCGACAGTCCGATCCGTTACGATGTCGAACTCGCCAGCGGCCGCTATGTGGATTCGCGCTGGGCCGCCCGCACCGCGCGCGCCAACCTCGCTCAGGGCAAGCCGCTGCTCGCGCTCGCGCGCTAAGCCTCGCCGCCTTCCGTCGTCAGGAGCCGGGCGTCCACCCCGGCTTCCGCAAACGCCGCCTGCCACCTTTCAGCAGGCGGCGTTTCAAATAACAGATGGTCGCTGCCCGGGGTCAGGTGCCAGCCGTGGCGGACCATTTCCTCCTCGAGCTGTCCCGGCGACCAGCCGGCATAGCCCAGCGCCACCAGCCAGCGCGACGGGCCGCGCCCTTCGCCGATCGCGCGCAATATGTCGTGCGAACTCGACACCATGAACCGGTCGCCGACCTGCACCGCGCCTTCGCCGCCCCAATCGCGGCTGTGCAGCACGAAACCGCGCGACGGTTCGACCGGGCCGCCAAGGAAGACCGGCTGGTCGAGCGGGTCGGCGTCATGCGCGATCTCGAGCTGGTCGAGCACCGCGCCGACGGTCATGCCGCCGATCGGGTCGGCGATACCTATCCCCATCGCGCCCTCCTCGTCATGGCTGATCATCGCGATCACCGAATGTTCGAAACGCGGATCGCCGATGCCGGGCAGGGCCAACAGCAACTGGCCGGTGAACCAGGGGGGGGCACTCTCCATGATGTTACAATGCCCGGCGGCGTGCAAAGGGTCCAGCGCCTTTGCGGCGCCCGGCCCGCTGCACGGCGATAATTTTCCCGGTCGGCTTCCTGTCCTTGACTCGCGCGCCGCGCGCCCCAATGTCTGCCGCGACCAAATCCCCTCAATGAAAAGGATGCCGAGATGACAATCCAGACCGGAGACAAGCTGCCCGAAACGACGCTGGTCAAGGTGACCGAAAACGGTCCCGAACAGGTCAGCACCGCCGATTATTTCAAGGGCCGCAAGGTCGCGCTCTTTTCGGTTCCGGGCGCCTTCACTCCGACCTGTTCGGCCAAGCACCTGCCGGGCTTCGTCGACAAGGCCGCCGATCTCAAGGCCAAGGGCGTCGACGAGATCGTCTGCACCGCGGTCAACGACGCCTTCGTCATGGGCGCATGGGGCAAGAATGCCAATGCCGGCGACAGCGTCACCATGCTCGCCGACGGCAATGGCGCCTTCGCCGAAGCCGTGGGCCTGACGATGGACGGTACCGCCTTCGGCATGGGCAAGCGCGGCCAGCGTTTCTCGATGATCGTCAACGACGGCGTCATCGAGCAGCTCAACGTCGAAGCGCCGGGCGAATTCAAGGTGTCCAGCGCCGACCATATGCTCGAACAGCTTTGATCGATATGAAAACGGCGGCGCGGTGATCGTGCCGCCGTTTTCTTTGTACGAGAGGGCGGGGCAAAGCGCCCACTCTTCCCTTTTGTCACAATTTCGTGCAACAGCGACGCGATGACATCATCATCGCAACCCCGTGAAACCGCCGACCCCGAAACGCTTGTCGAAGCCGTCATCGCCGAACTGCAGGACCGCTTCGCTGCGTCGGTTGCCGCTCTCAAATCCGCCATCGCTGCCTATGTCCAGCACGGTACCCTGCCGCCCGCCGACGCCGCGGCGACCGGGCTGTTCGACTATCCGGCGCTGCGCCTGATCACGACGGGCGAGCGGCGCGAAGGGCAGGAGGGGCACAACCTTGCCTTCGGTCGTATCGAACGTGCCGGCGAGTTTGTCACCACCGTGACGCGGCCCGATCTCTTTGCCGACTATCTTCGCGACCAGCTCCTCCTGCTTCTCCGCCACTATGACATCCGCGTCGAGGTGACGCGCACGGGGCAGCAGATTCCGTTCCCCTATGTGCTCGATGCGAGCGACGGGTCCGACATGGGCCGGGTCACCCCGCTCGAACTTGCGCGCCATTTCCCGACCACCGAACTTGCCGATATCGGCGACGAGCTGGCCGACGGACTCTTCGGGCTCGATCCGGCGGCGCCGCAGCCGCTCGCGCTGTTCGACGCGCTGCGCACCGATTTCAGCCTCGCGCGCCTTCGCCACTATACCGGCACCGCGCCCGAGCATTTCCAGCGCTACATCCTGTTCACCAACTATCACCGCTATGTCGACGAATTCGTCGCCTGGGCGGGGGCGCAGGTCGGGCAGGGGCTCTATACCGCGCTCGCCGGGGCGGCGGGGCTCTATGTCGACCAGTCGGGGGTCAATGCGAGCGCGCTCGTCGCCGACAGCGCCTGGCGGCGGCACCAGATGCCCGCCTATCACCTGATCGCCCCCGACGGCGGCGGTATCACGCTGGTCAACATCGGCGTCGGACCGTCGAACGCCAAGACGATCTGTGACCATCTCGCGGTGCTTCGTCCGGAGGCGTGGCTGATGATCGGTCATTGCGGCGGGCTGCGCCCCAGCCAGCGGATCGGCGACTATGTCCTCGCGCACGCCTATCTGCGTGACGACCATATTCTCGACGCTGTGCTGCCCGTCGAAATTCCGATCCCGCCGATCGCCGAAGTGCAGGTCGCGCTTGCCGCCGCCGCCGAGGCGGTCTCGGGCACCAGCGGCGCCGACCTCAAGAAGCGGATGCGCACCGGCACCGTCGTCACCACCGACGACCGCAACTGGGAACTGCGCTACACCGACAGCGCGCTGCGTTTCTCGCAATCGCGCGCGATCGGCATCGACATGGAAAGCGCCACCATCGCGGCGCAGGGCTATCGTTTCCGCGTCCCCTACGGCACCCTGCTCTGCGTCAGCGACAAGCCGCTGCACGGCGAACTCAAGCTGCCGGGGCAGGCGAACCGCTTCTACGAGGAAGCGATTGCCGCGCACCTGCAGATCGGTATCCGCACCTGCGAGATGCTGCGCGACGAGGGTGCCAAACTCCACAGCCGCAAGCTCCGGGCCTTCAACGAGCCGCCCTTCCGGTGAGCGGCCGACCGATCCTCTCGCGCTCCATCGCGGGCCGCGTCGCGATCGTCACCGGCGCGGCGAGCGGTATGGGTCGCGCCACCGCGCTCCTCCTCGCCAGCGAAGGTGCGAAGGTCGCGGTCACCGATCTCGATCTTGCCACCTGCGAAGCGGTCGCGGCCGAGGCCGGCGGCGATGCGAAAGCCTTCGCGCTCGACGTTGCCGACGGCGAGGCGATCAAACGCACCGTCGCCGACATCGCCGCGCATTTCGGCGGCATCGACATCCTGATCAATAATGCCGGGGTCTCGAGCTTCGCGCCGCTCGACGCCGGCGACGAATATGAGGCGATCTGGCACCGTGCGATCGCGGTGATGCTGACCGCGCACCAGCGGATGGTCCGCGCCGCATTGCCCCATTTGCGCAAAAGCGATGCAGGGCGCATCGTCAACATTGCCTCGACCGAAGGGCTCGGCGCGACGCCGGGCGATACGCCTTATGTCGCCGCGAAGACCGGGGTTACCGGCCTGACGCGCGGCCTCGCGGTCGATCTCGGCAAGGAAGCCATTACGGTCAACTGCATCTGCCCAGGCCCGATCCATACCGGCATGACCGACAAGGTGCCCGAAGAGGACAAGGCGGTGTTCGCGCGGCGGCGCACCGCGCTCCGCCGCTATGGCGACCCCGAGGAAGTCGCGCATATGACGCTCAGCCTCGTCCTCCCCGCCGCAAGCTATATCACCGGCGCGGTGATCCCCGTCGATGGAGGTTTGACGGCGCGCAACGCCTGAACTGCGCCGCCGGCCGCAGCTTGGTCCAACTCCTCAGAATCCCCCACGGCGGTGCCGGTTGCATCGGTTTGCCGCAAGATGGGCTCGTATCGCCCCGCTCCGCGACCGCCTCACCGGAACTTTTCGTTCGGGGCAAAGGTTGACGCGACGATTACGGGCATCCGCGCGGATAGCCCGTCTATTTGGAGGAGCAATATATGAAGGCCGTTTCAAAGAGTGGGAAAATCCTGCTGCTGGCAGCGATGCTGGCAGGGACCACAACGATCAGCGTCACCGCGCAGCAGCCGGACGAGACGCAGCCGCAGGACATGTCGGCGCAGGAGGCACAGCCGCAGGACACCTCCGCTGGCGAACCGATGGCGACCGTCTATGGCACGCTGCCCTCGCCCGAAGAAATGACCAAGGGCCCCAAGGTCGAAGGCATCATCTCGGCGCGCAGCGACGGCCGGATGCAGGTGACGACTGCCGACGGCAACAACACGGTGATCGCCATCGCCGACTATACGAAGATCAAGAGCAGCGGCGGCTTCCTCGGCCTCGACCGCGACAAGCTGGCGGCGGACTCGCTGCTCAACGGGCTGCCCGTTGCCGTCGATACGTTGCAGTGGAACGGCCTCCTTGTCGCCAACCAGATCGCGCTCAAGAACAAGGATCTGCGCACCGCGTCGATGATCCGCACCGGCACCGACCAGCGCTTCGCCGAACAGACGGCGGCGACCGAGGCGCTGCGCGGCCGCGTCGGCGACATCGACCAGTATAATGTCAAGGGCACGACGAACGTGAATTTCGACACCGGCAAGGCTGTCCTGTCGGCGCAGGCGCAGTCGGACCTGTGCGCCGCGGCAAGCCAGGCGCAGGGAATGGACAACGCCCTGCTGCTCGTTGTCGGCTACACCGATTCGACCGGCAGCCAGGAGTTCAACCAGGAACTCAGCGAAAAGCGCGCCAGCCGCGTCGTCAACTATCTCCAGCAGGCGTGCGGCTGGAAGCCTTATCGCATGCTGACCCCGACCGGCATGGCGGAAGCCGATCCGGCGGCCGACAATTCGACGCCCGAAGGCAAGGCGCAGAACCGCCGCGTCGCGGTGAACATCCTCGTCAGCAAGGCTGTCGACGGCATTTAAGCGGGCGGAGTCCGCTCCGTCCTGCAATCCCCCCATCGCCCGGCGATGGGGGGATTTTTATTGAGCGGTCTGCGCCAGCCCCAGCAGATACTCGCAATCGTCCCACAGCTTCGCGCAGGCGGCATCGTCGCGCGCCAGCGCCGACGGCGCGATCCGCACCAGCGCGGGATTGCGCACCGACCAGTAATCGCCCCGCGCTTCGGCATAGGCCGGGTCCGCGGCCAGCGCCGCGAGATATTGGCCCGACAGCGCGATCGTACTCTTGCGGTCGCGCTTCATCGTCAGCGGCAGGATCAGGCTGACCAGCGACGATATGATCTTCCCGCTCGACCGCGCCAGCCCGGTCCATGGTACATAGCCGGGATCGAAGCTCATCGCGGCGAGGTCGGGGCGGCGGTGCGCCAGTTCGCACGCGGTCATGATATTGGCGAGCTTCGACGCGCTATAGGCGCGGAACGCCTGCGCCTGATCCTTCTTCGGCAGCGTCGGGTCGCGATCGGGGTACGCCAGCCATTCGGCATTGGCGTGCGCGGGCGGGGTCACCAGCGTCTTTTCCTCGGGATCGTGCGTGCCGCTGCCGGTCAGGATCACCCGCGTCCCGGGCGCGAGGTGCGGCAGCAGCCGGTGGAGCAGCCGGAAATGCGCGAGCTGGTTGACCGCAAAGGTCCGCTCGAAACCGTCCGCGCCGACCTCCAGCTTCGACGTCTGCAACCCCGCGTTGAGTATCAGTGCATCGATCGCGGGCCCCTTCGCGATCGCCTCGGCAAAGCGGTCGACCGACGCGAAATCGTCGAGGTCGAGCGGCAGCGCTGCGGCGCCCCAGCCCCCGTCGACCGCATCCGGGCGACGCGCCCCGATCGTCAGCCGGTGCCCCGCCGCCGCCAGCCGTCCCGCCGCATCGGCGCCGAAACCCGATGTCGCACCCGTCATCACCATATGCATCGCCGCCATCTCCGAGTAGGTTGGTTGACCAACCAAATAGCATCGGACGGGATAGCGTACAAGGGGGCGCCGCCGGGAGACGGGATCAGCCCGGCTTGTGAAGGACCGCGCGCATCCCCTCGGCCCATTCGCCGAGCACGGCGCGCATCGGAAAGTCGGGGTTGGTCAGCCACGACAGCATCATGCCCTCGAACGCCGCCTTGGTCGCGCGGGCGCGCAGTCGGTCGCGGTCGTCGGGTACGCTGCGGCCGGCACCGGCGGCAAAGACCGTCGCCAGCCGCTCGCGCACCGCTGCGTTGCCTATTTCCAGCCGCGCGGCCAGCCGGGCGTCGTTCATCGCGCGCGCGCCGAGCGCCAGCCGGACGCGGAACAGGTCGCGATTGGCGTCGAGCGTCGCCGCGGCGAAGGCGACATAGGCGTCGAACAGCCGCGCGCGCGGCGTCGTGGCGATCAGTGCATCGATTTCTGCCATATAGCGCGCCGACGCGCTTTCGATCGCCGCTTCGAGCAGGGCGTCCTTGCTCGCGAAATGATAGTGGAGCAGTCCCGGGTTGACCCCGGCCTCGGCGGCGATCGACTTGACGTTCGTATCGGCAAGCCCGTCGCGCGCGACGGCGCGAAACGCCGCGTCGATCAGCTTGTCGCGCGTGCCCTGTCCCTCGCTGCCGTTCTTCGCTGCCATGGCAGCGCGATAGGCCATGGCGGCCGCCTTGGGCAAGCTGTGCAAGGGGGCGACGTTATTTCCTTATGTCCGCAATCGGCCGCAACCGGCCCAATGCCCCGCCGCGGACGAAGCGCCGTCACCCGCAGCCGCTTATTTATACATCCCGTCGCGCAAATTGATCCCGTGCTCGATCCACACTTTCAGCGCGCAGAGCATCTGCGACCAGCCCTGGCAATTGCCATAGGAGGCGCCGAGCGCGCCCTGATTCTCGCGCCAGCCCTCTTCGGCAATCTCGACCAGCGTGCGCCCGTCGTCGAGGCCCTTGAAATTCATCGTCACGCGCGTGCGATAGTCCGCATCCTTAGGCTCGCTGCCTTCGATATTGTGCGCCTCGCCCTCGCTTGCCTGCCATTCGAGGACGATCTTCTCGTCGGGGACCACCTCGATCACATAGACGGGGAAGGCGCCCGGAAAGTCGTGGAAATCCCACGTCACCGTCGCGCCGGTTTCGAGCCGCCCCTCGGCGCCGCCGGTGGTGAAATAATGCGACAGCTTGGCGGGATCGGCGACGGCCTCGAACACCTCGTGCACCGGCTTGGCGATCCGCGCCGCGACCCTGAATTTCAGTTCCATGACCATTCTCCGCTTGAGTCGGTGCGATTTTATGTTATAAATTTATAACATGTCAATCCACGAAGATTATGACCGGGTTTTCAAGGCGCTGGCGTCGCATGTTCGCCGCCAGATCCTCGACGACCTCAAGGACCAGCCGCTGACCACGGGCGCGCTGTGTGGCCATTTTCCCGACATCGACCGCTGCACGGTGATGCAGCATCTGAAGGTGCTGGAGGAGGCGGGGCTGGTGATCGCCGAACGGCGCGGCCGCGAACGCTGGAACCACCTCGACGCAATGCCGATCCAGGACATTCACGACCGCTGGATCGGCCCCCACGCCGCCGCGGCGGCCGAACGGCTGGCCCGGTTCAAGCGAACCGTGGAAGCCAAATGAAATGGCCGGGAAGCAAGCTTCCCGGCCATCCTGTTTTCGCAGAGTTGTCACTTACCACCCCGACGGCTTGCCCTTGTTCTGCTCGTCGAGCCACGCTTTCAGCGGCGCGAAATAGTCGGCCATCGCCTTGCCCGACATTTCGCGGCTGCCGGTGAACGCTTCGAGCGCGTCGGGCCACGGCTTCGACGCGCCCATTTCGAGCATTTCGCCGAGCTTCGCGCCGACCTCCTTGTTGCCATAGAAGGAACAGCGATGGAGCGGCCCGGTCCAGCCCGCCTGCTTGCACGCCGCTTCGTAGAACTGGAACTGCAGGATGCGCGCGAGGAAATAGCGCGTGTAGGGCGTGTTGCCCGGAATATGGAATTTCGCGCCGGCGTCGAACGCATCGGCCGGACGCTCGCCCGGCGGGGTGATGCCCTGATATTGCAGGCGAAGCTGCGTCCACGCCTGATTGTAGCCGGCGGGCTTGATCGTGCCGTCGAAGACGCCCCAGCGCCAGCGGTCGACGAGCAGGCCGAAGGGCAGGAAGGCAACCTTGTCCATCGCCTGCCGCAGCAAGAGGCCGATATCCTTGTCGGCGCTCGGCACCTTCGCCTTGTCGAGCAGGCCGATGTCGACCAGATATTGCGGCGTGATCGACAGCGCGACGAAATCGCCGATCGCTTCGTGGAAGCCGTCGTTGGCGCCGTTGAGGTACAGGAACGGCTGCTTGTTATAGGCGCGCTGGTAATAATTATGGCCGAGCTCGTGGTGGATGGTGACGAAATCGTCGGCATTCACCTTGATGCACATCTTGATGCGAATATCGTCCTTGTTGTCGATATCCCACGCCGAGGCGTGGCAGATGACCTCGCGGTCGGCGGGCTTGGTGAACTGGCTGCGCTTCCAGAAGGTCTCGGGCAGCGGCGCGAAGCCGAGCGACGAATAGAAATTCTCGCCCGCCTTGACCATGTCGAGCGGCCCCTTGCCCTTTTCCTGGAGCAGGTCGCCGATGTCATAGCCAAGGTCGCCGGCGCCCGCGGGCGCGACGAGCGGGTAGATATTGCCCCATTCCTGCGCCCACATATTGCCGAGCAGGTCGGCGCGGATCGGCCCCGTCTTGGGCTGCACCGCGTCGCCATATTTCTCGTTGAGTTTCCAGCGCACATAGGTGTGGAGCGCCAGATAGAGCGGCTTCACCTCCTGCCACAACCGCTCGGTCGTCTGCGCGAATTCCTCGGGCGACATGTCGTATCCCGACCGCCACATCGCGCCGGTGTTGGCGAAGCCGAGCTCCTTCGCGCCCTCGTTGGCGATGCCAACCATCTTCGCATAATCGTCCTTCATCGGCGCGCCGACCTTGTCGTGCCAGCTCGTCCACATTTCGGCGAATTGCGCCGGCGTGTTCTTGAGATTGCCCATCTCGGCCTCGATGTCCGATCCCGAGATTTCCTTGCCGTTCAGCGTCCCGCGCCCTTTGCCGTACTGCGACTGCAGGTCGGTCGCGATATTGTTGAGCTCGGTCGCGGCGCCGGGCTTGGTCGGGGCGGGGAGGACCAGGCCGGTGCGCAGGATGTCGAGCTTGCGCTTCGTGTCGGGGCTGAGGCCCTCGACGCCGGCATATTTCGCCGCCTCGAGCGCATATTTGACCGCCTTCTCGGTGCCGACGGCGTTGATCCGTGCCGCCATCGCATCGGTGTCTTCGGTGATGTAGGTCGCGTTGACCCAGTTCACCTGGCTGCCCTCGACCGTATAGTCGAACAAATCCTTTTCGGCGGCGGCGATGAAGGCGTCGGCGTCGGCGGCGGTCGGCTTCGCTGCTTTGGCGGCCGGTGCGTCCTTCTGCTTCTGGGCGGCGACGGCGGGGCCGGCGAGCGCGAGCGAAAGGGCAAGCGACAGCGTTGAAATCATGGCTTTCATGGGTGCGTCCTCGGATATTTTGTCAGGCGCTCGGCGGCGCGATGGCCGCAATCTGAACCGCCGCCGCGGCCGGGTCAAGCGGTCACAAATGCAACAATCGCTTCGCCCATCGCGGGCTCGGTGACGCTCGACATATGCGTGCCGGGGATGGTGACGAGCCGCGCGTCGGGCAGCGCGGCGGCCAGGTCCTCGGCCGATCCATTGTCCTGGTCCTGCTCGCCGCAGACCAGCAGCACCGGCATCGTCAGCGCCGCCAGCATGTCGGGCGAAGTATCGGTAAAGCTGTCGAGCAACAGCGCCGCGGCGACGCGGTCGATCTTCATCGTCTTCATGAACTGGATCGACAGCCAGGTGTCGTCACCGCGCTTCGCCGTCTCATATTCGGCGATCACGCGCTTGAAGAACTGCCCGCGCCGCTGCCACCCGGCGAGCCCCGCCAGCCCCATCCCGCCGAGGATCAGCCGGCGCGGCGTCATTCCCGCGACGACGGCGCGGACGCTGGTCCGCGCGCCGAGCGAAAAGCCGCCGAGGTCGAAATCGCCCAGCCCCAGATGCGCGATCAGGTCCTGAAGGTCGTGTACCAGCACGTCGGGCGGATAGTTTTCGGGCTCGTGCGGCGCCTCGCTCGACCCGTGGACGCGCAGGTCGGGCATGATCACACGGAAGCCCGCTTCGGCAATGCGGGCCGCGGTGCCGAATTTGATCCAGTTGACCTCGGCACTCGAAAACAGGCCGTGGAGGAGGATCAGTGGGCGGGCGTCGTCGGTTTCGGGGCCCGTTGCCGGTCCCATCTCGCGCCACGCCAGCTGCACGCCGTCGCGCGCCTCGAAAAATTGCGGTTCGATCGTCATTCCCCTTCGCCGCGCGCCCGGGCCCAGCGGTCCTGCAACGGCGCATGATCCTCGCTGCGCATCTCGGGCAGGCCTTCGCCCGCGGTCCAGCCGTGGACGCGGCTTTCGACGCCGAAATGGCTCGCCAGCCGCACCGCCGCCGGATCGTCGAGCGCCCCGACGGTCAGGTCGATATTCGGGCTGTCGGGATAGTCGAAGCTCAGCGGCGTGCCGCACTCGCCGCAAAAGCCGCGGCGGCCGAACGGCGAGGACATATAGGTCGCGCGCTCGCGCCCGGTCCATTCGACGCCGTCCTTCGCGACGTTCCAGAACGCGGCCGCGACATTGCCCAGCGCCTGCTGGCACATGCGGCAATGGCACCAATAGGCGTCGCGATCCGCATGCGTCGCCGAAAAACGGATGGCGCCGCATTGGCAACCGCCGGTCAGCGCGTCGCTCATCGCGCCTGCAAGCCTTTTTGCTCCATCCGCCAGCGCGCCATTTCGATGCGATCCTGCCCGAAAAACGGCTCGCCGT
Organism: Sphingopyxis macrogoltabida; assembly: GCF_001314325.1. Classification (NCBI taxonomy): domain Bacteria; kingdom Pseudomonadati; phylum Pseudomonadota; class Alphaproteobacteria; order Sphingomonadales; family Sphingopyxidaceae; genus Sphingopyxis; species Sphingopyxis macrogoltabida. The sequence continues at coordinate 3,760,583 of NZ_CP009429.1, read as the reverse complement.
CGAAAACCAGCGTCGGAACGCCCCAGTGGCCCGCAATCTCAAGCGCGACTTGGTTCGCGGCAATTTCGGTGTCGAGCGCTTCGGCGTCGGCCGCCGCCTCGGCGTCGAGTTCGGCAAGGTCGAGACCCGCGCGCCGCGCGGCGCCCGCCAGATGATCGCCGCTATGCCAGTCCTGCGCCCCGCCCCAGATGAGCTGCGCGGCTTCGTCGGCGAACGCAAGCCCCTTGCCGCGCCGCGCCGCTGCCTGCCCCAGCCGGGTGAGGCGATAGATATAGGGCTGGTCGGCCGCGATCGCGCGGGTCGCGACGTCCTGAACGATGGGATCGGGGCGCGGCGGCCCGAACGGAATGCCATGGAACTGCGCGACGCGGATCATGTCGCGCATCGTATAGCTCAGCCAGTTCGGGTGGCTGCGCTCGAAGAAATCGGGCTGGCGAATCGCCAGCGGATAGACCGGGCGCAGGTTGATGACGATGTCGTGGCTTGCCGCGAGCGCGCGATAGCGGCCGATCGCGAGATAGGAGTAGGGCGAACGAAAGGACCAGAACAGGTCTGCGGCAAGACTCATGGGCGCATCCTGCCCGGAAAGGGCGATGACGCGCAAGCGCTGCCGGGACATTTTGCGCCGCGGCGGATGTTTTTGCATTGCACCAATTTCATTGCTTATAATAGCTACTGCTATTATATCGACTGCCATGAGCGAGACGATCGGGTTCCTGCTGAATGACACGGCGCGGATGTTCCGCCGCGCGTACAATGCGCGCACGCGCGATAGCGGGATTACGGCGCTACAATCGCGCGTGCTGTCCTATCTGGCGCGTTATCCGGGCATCCGTCAGGGGCCGCTCGCCGAACTGATCGAGGTCGAGCCGATCACGCTGTCGCGGATGATCGACCGGCTCGAGGAATCGAGCCTCGTCGAGCGTCGCGCCGACCCCACCGACCGGCGGGCGTGGCAGCTCCACCTGACCGCATCGGCCGAACCCCTGCTCGACACGCTCCGCGAGACGGCACGCGACGTCGTTGCCGAAGCCACCGAGGGGCTGAGCGATGCCGAACGCGACGAGCTGACCCGGCTCGTCGAGCGCGTCCGCGCCAACCTGTCGCGCCGCATTTGCCAAAAAGACCAAAAAGAGACCGCTTGATGGACCAGATTTCTCCCGCCCGCCCAGCCGCCGAGGAAGCCAAGCCGCCCAAGCCCGCACCGAAGGCCGACCCGGTCCCGCCGGCGCAAACGGCCGTCGCCCCCGAACCGGTGGTCAAGGACACGCCGAAATGGCGGAGCCGTCTACTCATGTTCAGCGTGCCGCTGGTGCTGATCGCGGCGGGCGGCTGGTACTGGCTGACGAGCGGCGGGTCGGTGTCAACCGACAACGCCTATGTCCAGATGGACAAGGTTTCGGTCGCCGCCGAAGTCGGCGGGCGGATCACGGAGGTCGCGGTGCGCGACGGCCAGATCGTCAAGGCCGGCCAACTGCTGTTCCGCATCGATCGCGAACCCTATGCGCTGACCGTCGCGCAGGCGACCGCCGCTATCGATGCGGCCGAGGTCGAGGTCGGCAACCTGTCGGCGAGCGCCAACACCTCGAGCGTCGACATCGCCGCGGCGCGCGAGGACGTCAAATTCGCCGAGGTGAACTTCGCGCGTCAAGCAGCGCTGATGGAAAAGGGCTTTACCACCAAAGCCGCCTATGACGCGTCGCGCCACGCGGTGACGCTGGCGCGCGAGCAGGTGCGGCAGGCCGAGGCCGCCGCGGCCGAGGCGCGCACCAAGCTCGCCGCCGGGCCCGCCAGCGGCATCAACCCGCAGGTCGAGGCGGCGCGCGTCCAGCGCGCGCAGGCCGAGGTCAACCTCGGTCGCACCGAAGTTCGCGCGCCGAGCGCCGGGCGCGTCGCTCAATCGGACCGGCTGCAGATCGGCCAGATGATGGTCCAGGGCCTGCCTGCGGTGACATTGGTCGACACCGCGCATCCGTGGGTCGAGGCCAATTTCAAGGAAACCGACCTCGCCGACATGCGCATCGGCCAGCGCGCCGAAATCAGCTTCGACGCCTATCCCGGGCTGAAGGTGCGCGGCCATGTTCTGACGATCGGCGCCGGCACCGGCAGCGAATTTTCGGTGCTGCCGGCGCAGAACGCCACCGGCAACTGGGTCAAGGTGACGCAGCGCGTGCCGGTACGCATTGCCTTCGACGAAAAACCGTCGCGCGAGATGATCGCGGGGCTGTCGGCGGAAGTGCGGGTCTTCACCAAATAACCATGACCACTCGAGCATCCCCACGTCGGTCGGCCGCGGCGGCGCTGCCGGTCGACGACAACGTGCCCTTGCACGAACGGGTGCGCTATCGCGGCCTGCTGACCGTTGCCGTGATGGGCGCGTCGGTGATGCAGATCCTCGACACGACGATCGCCAACGTCGCCATCCCGCATATGCAGTCGTCGCTCGGCGCGACGAGCGAGACGGTGAACTGGGTGCTCACCAGCTATATCATCGCGTCGGCCGTCGCGATGCCGATCACCGGCTGGCTCGCCGACCGCATCGGGCGCCGCCAGTTGTTCCTCGCCGCGGTCGCGGGGTTCATCGTCGCCTCGATGGCGTGCGGCGCCGCGCAGAATCTCGAGGAGATGGTGGCGTTCCGCTTCCTGCAGGGGATCAGCGCCGCCTTCATCGGGCCGCTGTCGCAATCGGTGATGCTCGATATCAATCCGCCCGAACGCCATGCGCGCGCGATGTCGATCTGGGGCATGGGGATCATGGTCGGACCCATTCTCGGTCCGATATTGGGCGGCTGGCTGACCGAACAGGCGAACTGGCGCTGGGTCTTTTACGTCAACCTGCCCGTCGGCCTCTTGACCCTCGCGATGATGTGGGCGCTCCTCCCCGCCACGAAGACGACCAGCCGCCGCTTCGACCTGTTCGGCTTTTCGATGCTCGCGCTGGGGCTCGCGGCGCTGCAACTGATGCTCGACCGCGGCGCGAACCAGGACTGGTTCAACAGCACCGAAATCTGGATCGAACTCGGCGTCAGCGTCGCCTGTCTCTGGATGTTCACTATCCACCTGCTGACCGCACGGTCGCCGCTGTTCAACCGCGCGATGCTCGCCGATCGCAACCTCGTCACCGCGATGGGCTTCATGGTCGTGATCGGCGTCGTGATGTTCTCCTCGATGGCGCTGCTGCCGCCGATGCTGCAGCGGCTGTTCGACTGGCCGGTGATCGATACGGGGCTTGTCCTCGCCGTCCGCGGCGTCGGTATCCTGATGAGCATGTGGGTCGCGGGCCAGTTGCTCGGCAAGGTCGATGCGCGCTGGATGGTCGGCACGGGGCTGTTCATCGCCGCTTATTCCTTGTGGCAGATGAGCCACTGGTCGCTGATGATGGGAAGCTGGCCGGTGATCGTCAGCGGGCTGGTGCAAGGGGTCGGCATGGGCCTGATCTTCATCCCGCTCAACACCATGGCGTTCGCGACGATCCCGCCGCAATATCGTACCGACGGATCGAGCCTGCTCAACCTGTTCCGCAGCGTCGGCGCCTCGGTCGGCATTTCGGTCGTCACGACCTTGCTCGGCGCGAACACCCAGACGAGCCACGAGGACCTCGCCGCGCATATCACCAACAGTTCGGTCAGCCTGCTCGACCCGTCGACCGCCGATCGCTTCGGGATCGTCGGCGATACAGCGCTCGCGATGGTCAATGCCGAAATCAACCGGCAGGCTGCGATGGTCGCCTATATCGACGATTTCTGGCTGATGATGTGGATCACGCTGGCGTCGGTGCCGCTGGTGATCCTGCTGCGCCCGCCGCGGCCGGGGGCGCAGGCGGCGTCGGCCGCCGATATGGGGCATTGAGGCGCCCGCCCGATCGTTCCATTCCGTCGTCTAATGCCGGAATGCTTGTATCCAGTGACCCCTGTCACATCGTCGCCCCCGCATCTGGCCTAACCCGATCGGAGGTGACAATATCCCAATCTATTCTGTATGTTGGGTCGAAACAGGGGAATGCCGATCATGCCGAACCGTCGACGCCAGTTGCTGGCGCTTGTGCTTGCCGCGCCATTGTGGACCGCCGCACCGGCGGCGTTCGCACAGGAAACGCCGGTCGCGGATACCGCATCGGGCGAACTCGACGGCGACCAGCAGAAGATGCTCGACCTCATCAATCAGGGCATGGACCTCGACCGCGCCGGCAAATATCCCGATGCCGAGAAGGTCTACCGGCGCTGGATCGGCGAAGCGACGAAGCGCTATGGCGCCGACGGGCTGATCACCGGCCTTGGCTACCGCGTGCTTGCCGGTAATCTGGAGGAGCAGAACCGGCTGAAAGAGGCCGAGGAGTTGTGGGCGCGCCTGCTCGAACTCGACCGCGCGGCACTCGGCGACAGCGATGACGAGACATTGACCATCGCCGCCTTCCTTTCGTCCAACTACATCAAGCAGGGCCGGCCGGCCGAGGCCTTGCCGCTGCGTCGCTCGATCCTCGCCGCACGGATCGCGAACAAGGGCGAGAATGATGCCAAGACCATCGTCGCGACAAGCAATCTCGCGTCGGTCGTGTCCGAACTCGGCGACATGAAGGAAGCCGAGGCGCTCTATCGCAAGGCGCTCGATACCAGCCTCGTTGTTCATGGTGAAAACCACCGCGAAACCGCGTCGGGCTACGGCAATCTCGCGGTCGTGCTGCGCAGCCTCGGGCGCTTCGACGAAGCGGCGCCGATGCTCGAAAAGGCACGCGCGATCGATGAGGGGCTGGCGGGCGCGAACAGCGACGATGTGGCGCTGCGCCACTATAACAGCGCGGTCAATTTCGGCGACATGGGGCGCTATGCCGATGCCGATACGGCGGCGAACAAGGCGCTCGAAATCTGGCGTGCGGTGAAGGGCGACGACAGCCCGCAGGCGGCGCTCGGCTACACCGCGGTCGCCTATAGCCAGAATCTGGCGGGACGGTTCGCCGACGCCGACGCCAATTATCGCAAGGCGCTGGCGATCCGCGAAAAGGCGCTCGGCGCGACGCATCCGCTGACCGGCGAGGCCTACAATAATCTCGCGCTCAACATGGAAAGCAGCGGCATGCCGCCGAGCACCATCGAGCCGCTGCTCCGCAAGGCGCTCGACATCACCCGCTCGTCGCTCGGCGAAAGCAGCGAACGCACCGCGACGATGTACGGCAATATCGCGCACAATCTGAACCAGCAGGGCCGCTATACCGAGGCCGAGCCGATGTACCGCCGCGCGCTCGACATCCAGCAAGGTGTCGCGGGGCCGAACCATCCTTCCTATGCGACGCTGCTGATCAATCTCGCCTATAATTTCGACGAGGACGGCCATCCGGAACGCGCCGAGCCGCTGATGCGGCAGGCGCTCGGGATCTTTCAGGCCAAGTTCGGCGACGACAATCCCGAAACCGCCTGGGCCTATACCAGCCTCGGATCGCTGCTCGGGTCGCTCGGCCAGCATGCCGAAGGCGCCGACATGACGATCAAGGCGCTCGAAATCCGGCGGCGCCTGCTCGGAGAAAATCATCCGCTGACCGCGGTCGCCTATAACAGCGTCGCGGCGGCACTCGTCCGCCGCGGTGGGCTCGAAGGCGCGGGCGACAAGGCGGCCGAACCCTATTACCGCCAGTCGCTCGCGATCCTTCGGCAGAGCGTCGGCGAAGCGCATATCGACACCGCGCGCGCGCATGAAAACCTCGCGCTCAGCCTGATGCGGCAGGGCAAGACGGTGGAGGCCGAGCAGGAGGCGGACAAGGCGGTGGCGATCGTTCGCGGCCTTGACGAACGGAGTGCGGCCGGCGGCAATGCGGTTGCGCTTTCGGCGCTCGACCGCCAGCAGGCCAATCCCAACCGCGCCACCTTCACCAGTTACATGAACGTCGCGTTCGGACTGATGAGCGACACGCCCGACGCTGCCGGTCAGTCGCGCCTGCAGGACCGCGCGTTCCGCGCTGCGCAGGACGCGATCAGTTCGGCATCGGGACGCGCGGTGCTCCAGACGGCGGCGCGGAGTGCCGCCAAGACGCCGGAGATGGCCGAGGCCGTCCGGCAGGAACAGGATCTGGCGGCGCGGGCGAACCTGATCGACAAGAATCTGCTCCGCGCGCTCGGCGACCGCAAGCCGGTCGAGGCGACCCGGCTGCGCGGCGAACTCGACGCCATTCGCGCGCAACTTGCCGACGTCAGCGCGCTGATCGACAGGAAATATCCCGCCTATCGCCAGCTCGTCTCGCCGCGCCCGATCGCGCTTGCCGACGCGCAAAAGGCGCTGCGCCCCGGTGAAGCCTTGCTTCTGATGACCGAGGCGGCGAACACCTTCCACTTGTTCGTCGTTACCCCGACCGCGGTCGGCTGGAGCCGGCCGGGCAAGGACATCGACGTCATCCTGAAACAGATTGCGGACCTGCGCTGCGACGTCGACTATGCGACCTGCTCGGCGGCGCGCCGGGCCGAACTCGACCAGTTGCCGACCTCGGCGAAGGAACTCGAGGGCAACCAGCGCTTCGATCTCGACACCGCGAATGCGCTGTACAAGCTGTTGATCGAACCGGTCGAACCGCTGCTCCAGGGCACCACGCGCCTCTATGTGACCAGCTCGGGCAAGCTTGGCGACCTGCCGCTCGCGATGCTCTCGTCGACCGCATTGCCCGACGGGGCCGACCCTGCCGACCCCGATGTGCTGGCGCGCGCGGGCTGGCTTGCCGATCGCTACGCCTTCACCAGCCTGCCGTCGGTCGCGGCGCTGACGCTGGCCGGCGAAGCGCGCGCTGGCAAGCGCGGCAATCATTTCCGCGGCTATGGCGCCCCGGTGCTGCTCGGCGGCGACACCGGCTCGCGCGCCGCCACGGGTGTCGGCGTGTTCGACGGCGTCTCCGCATCGGGATCGCCGCTCGCCGATCCCGACGCGCTTCGCAAACTGGCGCCGCTGCCCGGCACGAAGGTCGAACTCGCGGCGATGGCCAGCCTCTTCGACGCGCCGAAGGACAGCCTGACGACTGACCGCGGCGCCACCGAGGCCGCGCTGCGGCAGGACCCGTTGCTGGCGACGAGCCGCGTGATCGCGATCGCGACGCACGGCCTGCTCCCCGATCCGGCGCTCGGGCTCAGCGAACCCGGTCTCGTCCTGACCCCGCCCAATGAAGCGAGCGACCTCGACGACGGCCTGCTGACGGCGACCGAGGCGGCACGGCTGTCGCTATCGGCCGACTGGGTGATCCTGTCGGCGTGCAACACCGCATCGGCGGAAAATTCGGGCGGCGTCGACAGCCTGTCGGCGCTCGCGCGCGGGTTTCTTTACGCCGGTGCCGACGCGCTGCTCGCGAGCCACTGGCGCGTTTCGGACGAAGCGACCGCGGTGCTCACCGTCGAAACGCTGATGGCGCGGCAGGCGAATCCCGACATGTCGCGCGCGCAGGCGCTGCAGGCGGGGATGAAATCGGTACGCACCGGCAAGCGCGCCGACGGCACTGCGATCACGGGCTGGAGGCCGGGCTGGGCGCACCCCGCCGCCTGGGCGCCGTTCACCAACATCGCCAACCGCGACGATTGAGCAGCGGGGCATTTGCCTTCGACGCTGCGCCGATTATAGCGGCGCCTGCCCAACGGAGTTCCGCCGATGCCGATCAAGGCCGCCCGCGTCTATCATGACGGCAAGCTCGTCCGCGAACTTGGCGCGGACGAGGCGATCCCGGAGGATTGCGACGAGGGCGATTTCTTCTGGCTCGGCCTTTACGAACCGACGCCGGGCGAGCTGGCTGCGATCGCCAAGCGTTTCGGCCTCCATCCGCTCGCGGTCGAGGATGCGCTGAAGGCGAACCAGTTGCCGAAGGTCGAGGCCTATGGCGACCAGCTTTTCGTCATCACCCGCACCGCCAATCTCGACGGCGACACGATCCAGCCCGGCGAGACCGCCTTCTTCCTCGGCCCGCATTTCTTCGTCAGCGTCCGCCACGGGTCGGCGCGCACGCACACCGACGTGCGGGCGCGGCTCGAAACGCTACCGGCCAAGCTCGCGCACGGGCCCGACTATGTCCTCTATGCGATCCTCGATTTCATCGTCGACGGCTATTTCCCGGTGATCGATGCGATCGAGGACCGGTTGCTACTGGTCGAGGACAGCGTGATGGACACGCCGCTCGACGCCGCCGAAATCCGGCACCTCTATGCCCAGCGGCACGAGATCATCCGGTTCCAGCGTTTCGTCGGGATGATGAAGGAGGTCGCGAACAGCCTCGCGACCGACGACGACCTGCCCAATATCGATGCGGCGGTCCGCCCCTTCTTTCGCGACATCTGGGACCATGTCCAGCGCGCCGAATTCCGCCTGAGCGGGCTCCGCGATATCGCCGCCTCGGTGATCGAGACCAACGGCATGCTCGAACAGCAGCGGCAGGGCGTGATCACCCGCCAGCTCGCCGCCTGGGCCGCGATCCTTGCGGTGCCGACCGCGATCGCCGGGATCTACGGGATGAATTTCGAGCATATGCCCGAGCTCGGCTGGACCTTCGGCTACCCGCTGATCGTCGGCGCGATGGCAACGATCTGCGCCGGGCTGTACTGGCGGTTCAAGAGCATCGGCTGGCTCTAGCGGGCCTTTGCGGGAAGCCGCTGGCGCAATTTTTCGAGTTCGCGCTGCGGCACCGGGGACAGCGCCGCCGCCGCCTTTCCCTTGCGCAGGCGCTTGCGGTCCTTCTCGGACGGTTCGACCCGCCGCACCCGCACCGCCGCATGACCCTGCGCCTTCATACCCAGTTCTTCGGCGGCGCCGCGCGACAGATCGATGATCCGGCCGGCGGCAAAGGGCCCGCGATCGTTGACCCGCACGATGATGCGGCGTCCGGTATCGAGCGCGGTCACTTCGACATAGGTGGGGAGGGGCAGCGTCGTGTGCGCGGCGGTAATCCAGCCGGGACGGAATTGTTCGCCGTTGGCGGTGCGGTTGCCCGACTCGCTGCCGTACCAGCTTGCATAACCGACCATGTCATAGGTTGGCGCGGCGGCGGGGACATAGGTGATGCCGCGCACCGCATAGGGCTTGCCGATCCGCACCGGCGTGTCGCTCACCGGCCGGAAATTGCCGCCCGCGCAGGCCGAGAGCATCAGCATGGCGGCTGCCAAACCTGCCGGACGGTACAGCATCGAAGGCCTCATTCGGGTGTCGCCGTCTTGACCGGGTTGCGGGCATGGGCGGGCATTTCGGGCGGCAGTTCCAGCCAGCGATGCCTGTCCTCGGCCCACACCGCTTGCGCCGGCATCGGGAAATCCGGGTCGGCGAAGCTGCCTGCAGCGACGCCGACGAGATGCGGCATGCGTTCGGGTTCCCACCACAAAGTCGAACCGCATTCGGGGCAGAAGTGGAAGGAAACATTGAACCCGCTCGCCGACGGGCGTCGGAAGGTCCTGGCCTCGCCCGCCGCGACGCCGACCGCTTCGCGCGGGAAAAAGGCGGCGACGCTGAACAGCGAGCCGGTACGCCGCTGGCAATCGCGGCAATGGCAGAGCGAGACTTTCGACGGCTCGCCGGTGCATCGAAGCTGCAGTTTGCCGCAGTGGCAGGAGGCGTCTCGTTCCATCGACTGTCGCCGATATCATCCCTTGCCCGGCAAACAAAGCGTGGCGGTTCTTGCACTTGTCCGCCGGACACCCTAAATTCAGGGCCTCATCGATTGGAGACTTCGTCATGGACCGGAACCTGACCGCAACGCAGCCCCGCCTTGCCGCCAGGAAAGCCCATGTCCATGCCATCGATCACCGTTTCCCGTCTCAGCTGGTCCACGCCTGACGGCCGCGCCGTCCTTTCGGACCTCGACCTCCAGTTCCAGCCCGAACGCGTCGGCATCGTCGGCCGCAACGGCGTCGGCAAATCGACGCTGCTGCGCCTGCTGACCGGCGAACTCGCGCCGTCCGCCGGCCATATCGCGATTGACGGCAGCGTGGCGATGCTGCGCCAGACGGTACAGGTCGCGGCGGACGAGCAGGTGGCCGACCTGTTCGGCGCGCGCGCCGGGCTTGCCCTGCTGCGCAAGGCCGAGGCGGGCAGGGTGAGCGCCGACGAGATCGCCGACGCCGACTGGACACTCGAGGCGCGGCTCGACGAAGCGCTGGCGAATGTCGGCCTGCCCGTCGCGCCCGACACGCCGCTGGCGTCGCTGTCGGGCGGCCAGCGCACCCGCGCCGCGCTCGCAGGGGCGATGTTCGCGGGTCCCGATTTCCTGCTCCTCGACGAACCGACCAACAATCTCGATCGCGAGGGCCGCGATGCGGTGCGGGCGCTGCTCGCCGGCTGGCGCGGCGGCGCGCTCGTCGTCAGCCATGATCGCGAGCTGCTCGAGGGCATGGACGCGATCATAGAGCTCACGACGCTTGGCGGCGCGCGCTACGGCGGCGGCTGGAGCGACTATCGCGCGCGCAAGGATATCGAGGCTGCGGCCGCCGAGGCTGAACTGGCCGGCGCCGAAAAGGAACTCGGCCGGGTCCGGCGCCAGGCGCAGGTCACCGCCGAACGGCAGGCGCGCCGCGATGCCGGCGGGCGGCGCAAGGCGGCGCGCGGCGACGAGCCCGCGATCCTGCTCGGCACGCTGAAGCGCCGCGCCGAGGAAAGCGTCGGCGCCAACCGCCGCCTCGCCGAACGCCAGCGCGGCGAGGCCGAGGAACAGCTTTCGGCCGCGCGCGCGAAGGTCGAGGTTGTCGACCCGCTGTCGGTCGGCCTGCCCTCGACCGGGCTGCCCTCGTCGCGCACCGTGCTGTCGCTCGACCATGTCAGCGCGGGCTATGTCGCGGGGCGTCCGGTCATCGACGACGTGTCGCTGACCATCGCCGGCCCCGAACGCGTCGCGATCACCGGCCCGAACGGATCGGGCAAGTCGACTTTGCTGGCGCTGGTCGCCGGAACGCTCGCGCCGTGGAGCGGCCGCGTCCATGTGCCCGTGCCCTTCGCGCTGTTCGACCAGCGCGTCAGCCTGCTCGACCCGGCGCTGTCGATCGCCGACAATTTCCTCGCTCGCAATCCGGGGACGACGAACAATGCGTGCCGCGCCGCGCTGGCGCGTTTCCGCTTTCGTGCCGATGCCGCCGACCGCATCGCGGGGACATTGAGCGGGGGCCAGATGCTGCGCGCCGGGCTCGCCTGCGTCCTCGGCGCGCCGGTGCCGCCGCAACTGCTGGTCCTCGACGAGCCCGCGAACCATCTCGATCTCGATTCGCTGACGGCGGTCGAGACGGGGCTCGCCGCCTATGACGGCGCGCTGCTCGTCGTCAGTCACGACGCCGCCTTCCTCGATGCGATCGGAATCACGCGCGAGGTGATGATGCCGCACGGCCGCGATTAAGGGATGACAGCCGGTTTCGCCGCGCTACACCAGTGGCATGAAGAAACTGATCTCCGCCGCGGCCCTGCTTGCTGTGCTCGCGCCCGCGGTTGCCCAGGCCGCCGATCCCCGCCCCGATCAACTGGCCTTCCGCGAGCTTTACCGGGAGCTTGTCGAAACCAACACGACGCTGTCGTCGGGCAGTTGCACGCTCGCGTCCGAACGGATGGCGGCGCGGCTCAAGGCGGCGGGTTTTGCCGACGACCGGTTGACCTTGTTCGCGACGCCCGAGCATCCGAAGGAGGGCGGTCTCGTCGCCGTCTATCCCGGCACCGCCAAGGCGGCGAAACCGATCCTGCTCGTTGCGCATATCGACGTCGTCGAGGCGAAGCGTGAGGATTGGGAGCGCGATCCGTTCAAGCTGATCGAGGAAGGCGGCTATTTCTACGGCCGCGGCACGCTCGACGACAAGGCGCAGGCGGCGGTGTGGGTCGACACGCTGATCCGCTTCAAACAGCAAGGCCATAAGCCCAAACGCACGGTCAAGCTGGCGCTGACCTGCGGCGAAGAAACGAACGGCGCGTTCAACGGCGTCGAATGGCTCGCCGCGAACAAGCGCGACCTGATCGACGCCGAATTCGCGCTCAACGAGGGTGGGGGCGGCGACAGCGACGGGAAGGGCAAGGTGCTCGGCCAGTCGGTGCAGGTCGGCGAAAAGACCTTCGCCAATTTCCGCCTCGAAACGCGTAACCCGGGCGGGCACAGTTCGGTACCGGTGCGCGACAATGCGATCTATCAGCTATCGCGCGCGCTGACCAAGATCGACGAATATGAATTTCCCGTCGAAATGACCGACGTGACGCGGCGCTTCTTTGCCGAAGCGGGCGCGGCGCGCGGCGACGAGACGGGAAATGCAATGGCGGCGCTGGCGAAGAACCCCGCCGACAAGGCGGCGCTGGCGATCGTCGACAAGGACCGTTTCCTCCACGGCAATATCCGCACCACGTGCGTCGCGACGTTGCTCGACGGCGGGCACGCGCCCAACGCGCTGCCGCAGCGCGCGGGGGCGAACATCAATTGCCGCATCTTCCCCGGCCACAGCATCGAATCGATCAAGGCCGAGCTGGAAAAGGTGATCGGCGATCCCGGGGTCGCCGTCACCCAGCTACCGCCCAAGCGCCCCGCGCCGCCGGCACCGCCGCTCGACCCGAAGATCATCGGCCCGATGGAAAAGCTCGTCGCCCAATATTGGCCGGGGCTGAAGGTTATCCCGTCGATGGCCAACGGCTATACCGACGCGACCTTCCTCGGTGCGGTCGGCATTCCGACCTATGGCATCCCGGGAATCTGGGGCGACCCCGACGGCAACGGCGTCCACGGTCTCAACGAACGCGTCGAGGTGAAAGCGGTCTATGTCGGGCGCGATTATATGTTCGACCTTGTGAAGGCCTACGCCGATAAGCCTTGATGATTAGTGTGTTGTGTCAATTATACTCACCCGGCAAATAGCGGGTTTCCAATCTGGAGCGGACCCGTCCATCCTCGTCACCCCGGACTTGATCCGGGGTCCATGACTTCGACGCCGCAGTGGATCCCGGATCAAGTCCGGGATGACGAAAGTGAAGTGGTAGCTTCGTAGCGCCCTCAGGCGGCGCGGGCCTTGCGTCCCTTTGCGGCGGCGGCGCGCGCGGCTTTCAGTTCCTCTTCGCCGCACAATATGTCCATATAGAGTTCGGCGTTGCGGCGGCGTTCGGCGATGCTCTGCCGGACCCCGATCGCATAATAGCCGATCTGGTGGTAATAGAAGACGCGGGCGCGGATCGCCGCATGCTCCTTGTCGCAGCCGATCGCCTCGAAGAATTTCTGCAGCGTATCGAGCCGCTCGCGGTCGGCGCGTTCGACCGCCCATTCGGCACGCTTGTCGGCGCGGGCCCATTCGCGCACGGCAAGGTCGAACCGGTAATCATAACCGTCGGATTCGATCAGCCTGCCGATCGTGCGATCGAGCCATTCGATGGCATCGCCCGGGCGCGGCGGCGGCGGATCGTCGGGGAGAAAGCGGCAGCTATTCTCCCAATGCCGGATGATCTGTTCGAAGAATTCGTCGCGATCCTTGAAATTATGATAGAATCCGCCGCGCGTCACGCCAAGCCGGTTGGCGAGGCGATCGACCTTCAGCCCGGCGATGCCTTCGTCGACCAGCGTTCGCTGCGCGGCCTCGATCCAGTCCTGCACCGTATTTTTCGGCGTGCGTCCAGCCATAGGTTTTCATATTCCCCGTTGCGCCCGCTGTCCGGGCAATCGGACATCGCACTTCCCCCATGTCATATTTTCGCGAAACAACAAAGCCGGCGTGCATCGATGCATGATAATTTCGCAGGCCATCGCGAAATGCCAACGCACTGGCGAGGGCCGTTCGGGCGCGCCTTGAAAGTTAAATGCATTTATGAATTAAATTGCGAGCAAGATGCGGCGGTCCCTCGTCGCGATCCGGATGCGGCCGGCCGATTTCTCTCCCCGGCGGTGCTGCCATCGCTTGCGCCCGGCCGCATTTTCGATAGGTGATGCGGCCGGGAACGGCGGAGCGGGCAGGCGGCCCGACTGCCGGCTCAAGGTGATGGTTCGGGCGAGCATTCGGGGGCGACATGCGGCACAGCGATTTTGGCCTCGAAGATCATCCGCTGCGGGCGGCGCTGTCGAGCGAGATGCATGTCCGCAAGCTGCCTCCGATGGCCGCCCCGACACGCATGATGCAGGTCGTGCTGTCCGGCGACCGCGGCGACATCGCGCTCGAACGGCACAAGCTTGCCGAGTTGTTCGCATTCGATGCTGCGGAGGCGAAGGACGGGGCGAATTTCCTGCTCGGCGAACGCGCCGACATGCGCATCGTGTGGGAACGGCACACCGAATTTTCGAGCTATATGTTCATCCGCGCGGGCGCCTTCGACGACCCCTTCGATCCGGATGCCTTCGCCGCGATCCCCGACCGCTGGTTTGCGGATCTGCCGGGGAAGGTGGTTCGGGCAACGCAATTCGCCTTTTCCGATGCGGCGATCGCCGATCGCGCCGCCGAATATTTTTCGGCCGAAGACCTTGTCGTCTGCGACGTCGCCGACGGTGCGGGCCGGATCTGGTCCGATTTCCGCATCCACAAGGACGGCTTCGGGCGGCTGCTGCTCGCGGACAAGGGGTTGACCGGACCCGAGGCGTCGCTCGTCGTCCAGCGCCTTCAGGAACTCGGCAATTATCGCAACATGGCGCTGCTCGGCCTGCCGATGGCGCAGCGGCTGACGCCCGACGTGTCGGGGTTCGAGGCGCGGCTGGCCGCCCTGTCGTCGGCGATTGCGGCGGGCGAAAGCGCCGACGAAACACTGTTGCGCGACCTGTCGGCGCTCAGCGCCGAACTCGCCGGCGTCGTCGCCGAAACCCGGTACCGGATGAGCGCGTCGCGCGCCTATTCGGAAATCTCGCACGACCGGCTCGCCAGCCTGCGCGTCGGGCGGGTGCAGGGGTATCAGACGCTGGCCGATTTCACCGACCGCCGCCTGCTGCCGGCGGTGCGGACCTGCATCTCCTTTTCCGCCCGCCTCGAGGACCTGTCACAACGGCTCGCATGGACGAGCTCGCTGATGCGGACGCGCGTCGATACCGCGCTGTCGCGCCAGAACCGCGACCTGCTCGCGTCGATGGATCGCCGCACCGACCTGCAACTCCGGCTGCAACAGACGGTCGAAGGGCTGTCGGTCGTCGCGATCAGCTATTATCTGGTCGGGCTGATCGGCTATGCCAGCAAGGGTCTTGCGCTCGGCGAGGCGGGGCACGGCGTGCTGATGGCGATCGCCGTCCCCATCGCACTCGCGGTGACCTGGCTCGGGATGCGGCGAATCCGGCGGCAGTTTGCGCACGAATGATCCCCCGCCAAAACGATGGGCATCGGCTGTGTGTCGCCCACGCCTTCGCCGGGCGACACAAGCTTCCCTCAGAATTTCCCGGCGAGCGAGATAGTGAAGGTCCGGCCCGGCGCATAGGCGACCGATGCGGGCTGGCCGAACAGGTCGGCGTTCGCTTCGCTCGTCCCCAATACCCGCGACGCGCTGGTCAGCTTGCGCGAGTCGGTCACGTTGAGGACCTGCAGGTTGACCGAGAAACCCTCGTTCAGCTCGATCCCGGCGCGCAAGTCGACGAACGCCGTTTCGGGAAGGCGATAGAAGGTCGAGCCCGCATCGCCCGGGAAGCTTCCGTCGAAAGCGCTCCGATAGCGGAGGCTGGCACCCAGATTGCCGCCCGCGGTGCCTGCAACCGGGAAATAATAGTCGGCGCGCAGCGCACCCGCCCATTGGGACACATAGGGCAATTCGTCGCCGAACGCGGCACCGGTCGTCTGACCGGCGAGCAGCGACGTGATCTTGGTGTCGGTATAGGTGAGGTTGGCGCCCAGCGTCAGTCCGTCGACCGGCGAATAGCTGCCCTCGAATTCCGCCCCCATGCTGCGCGCGCTGCCGGCGTTGCCGATGACCGTGTTGGTGCCGTTGAAGAAATTGACCTGGATATTGTCCCAGTCGACAAAAAAGCCGGCAAGGCTGGTGCGCAATTTGCCGTCCATCATCGACGATTTGACGCCTGCTTCATAGTTCCAGGTGGTGTCGGGGTCGAAGCTCGTTCCCGTCGCGGTCGGGCCGCCGGGGCGGTAACCGCGTGCAGCGCGGGCATAGAGCATGCTGTCGGCGGCGAAATGCCAGCTCGCGTCGAACGACGCCGTCCACACATCGTCGGAGGATGTCCCGCCGCCCGACGCCGGCAGCGCGCCGACGAGCACGAGGAAGCCGGTGCGGGCGCTCGTATAGGCCTGCTTGTTATGGCTGTAGCGGACCCCGGCGCCCAGATCGATCGTCGGGGTGATCGACAGCTTCGCGTTCGCGAAGCCCGAATATTCCTTATAGTGGTTGATCGTCGTCACCGTCTGGTAATCGGCAAGCAGCCCGACGATCGGGGCCAGCGGCGGCGGCGGTGTCGCGCCGAAGTTGAAGGTCGAATTGATCCCGCTCAGATAATTGCTGTCCTGGTCGTCGTAAAAGAAGCCGACGAGCCATTCGAAGCTGCCCGAGGACGGCGAGGCAAGCCGCAATTCCTGCGTCGTGCGTTTCACGACCGGGCGCACCGGACCGGAGAATTGCAGGAAGGGCGCGATGGCCGCGGTCGACGGCGATGCCCTGAATGCGGGCTGGAAAACGGTCGTAAGATCCGACTGGAGATCGACCTTGAAATCGGAATAGCTCGTCGTCGAACTCAGCGAGATGCCGTTTGCGAACTCATAGCGGATATTGCCTTGGAGGACATAATAACGTGACCGCGAATAGCTGTCCGAATAGGCGTAATCGGCATAGTCACCGTATGTCGGTTCGAGCGTCTGCGCGTCGGCCGTCAAGGACAGGGTGCGGGGCGAATTGTTGCGTGCATAGGCGCCGCTCAGGGTGATCGACAGATTGTCCGCCGGCTCGACGAGCAATTTTGCCCGTACCCCCTTGCGGCTGTTGCCGCCGAGCGAATCGCGGCCGGTGCGCACGTCGGTGAGCGTCCCGTTTGTCGTGTCGTAAAAACCGCTCACCCGCAGCGCCGCGACATCCTGGACGATCGGCAGGTTCACACCGCCGCGCAGCACGGTGCGAAAGGGATCGTCGGCGCCCTGCTGCCGCGTCGTCGACAGGTCGATGCTGGCATGACCGCTGAAATTCGACAGGTCGGGCGCCTTGGTGACGAACTTCACGAGACCGCCGAGCGTGTTCGCGCCATACAGCGTGCCCTGCGGGCCGCGCAGCACTTCGACCCGCGCAAGGTCGGACGGGTCGAGATCGGGACTGAACACCGCGCCGAGCGCAAGGCCGGTGCTCGCGCCGAACGGAGCATCGTCGACATAGACCCCGACCGTGGGGCTCAAATCCTGCGAACCGGTGCTGAGGCCGCGGACGATCAGGCGATTGCTGTCACCGCCGCTCGGCTGGACGTTGAGGCCGGGGACATAGGCGCCGATGTCGGAGAGATTGTTCGCGCGGATGCGGTCGATGAACTGGTCGCTGACGGCGCTCACCGAAGAGGGGACGTCGAACAGATTTTCCTCGCGCTTGTTGGCGGTGACAACGATCTCGTTGTCGGCGCTTGCCGCACCGCTGTCCTGCGCGCTCGCCGGCGTCGCGGCGACGATGGCTGCCATGCTCGACGTGATGGCGAAAAATTGTGCTTTGGTCATTGGTCGTCCCCTCTGTTGTTGCGGACACGGGCAAGGCTCGCGGCGCTCCGCTGCTCCGCTCCATCTTCGCTATTGTGTGTCGCCAGGGCGCCGGGCCGGTGGCGGGCGCCCCGGAGCGCGGTCAGAAAGCGACCGCGTCGCTGTTGTTGCGGTTGTGCGAGGCGGCGTGCAGCAGCCCCGTTTTCGGATCGCGGCTGATCGCCACCCACTTGCCTTCGCCGCCCAGCCGCGCCTCTTCGAGCGACATCTCGCGCCAGGCATAGCCGGTGCCGTCGAGCACCGTGTGGTCGAAGCGTCCTTCCGGAACCACCAGCGTCGTCTCGCCCGTCTTTGGATCGACCGAGGGCAGGAAGAAATCGGGCGCGTTGATCGCCTCTTCGACGGTCATGCCGAAGCAGGTAACGTTGAGCAGCCCTTGGAAGGTCCGCTGGTGCAAGCCGGCGCCCATCGAGGCAAAGGCCAGGACCGGGGCGCCGTCCTTGAACAGGATGCCGGTTTCGGTCGGCGCCGGCAGGCGCTCGCCCGGCTTGACGAGCGCGATCGTCGCCTGCTGGAAGGACGCCGGATCGCCGATCGTGATGCCGTCGACGACGATCGCCGTCTTGCCCCAGATCACGCAATTGATCGAATGGGTGATGGCCGCCATATTGCCTTCGCTGTCGACCGCGACGACGTCGTCCGAGTGCATCGGCGTCGTCCGCTTCCACTTGGTGAAGGTCTTGCCGGCCTCGATCTGCTGCCACAGCGCCGCGGCGTGCGGCTTGGTCACGCGCGACGCTTCGCTGAAATCGATCCCCGGATAGATCGCCTCGCGGGCTTCCTTTGGGAACATCGAAATGCCGAACAGCTGGGTGATTTCCATCGCCTTCTTGAGCTGCTCGGGCGATTTGCTCCAATGTTCGCCGCCGCACAGCCCCGCCGCATCGGCAAGATTCTGGGCTTCGACGATCGCGATGCCGCCGAAATTGGGCGCCGGGTTGGTCTGCAGCGAATAGCCGCCGCGCAGGTCGGCGACGAGCGGATCGGCCCACAGCACCTGGTAATTCTTGAGGTCGTCGAGCGTCATCTTGCCGCCATCGGCCTGCACTGCGGCGATCAGCTTCTCGCCCCACGCGCCGCCGTACATATAGTCGGCGCCCTGCTCAGCCACGGCGCGCAGGGTGGCGGCGAGTTTGGGCTGGCGGAAAATATCGCCCTCGGCATAGGCCGTCCCGTCGGGCTTGACGAAGGTTGCGCGCGTTTCGGGAAGGCGGCGGATGTCCTTGTCGCGGAACTTGAACGCCGTTTCGAGCTGCGCCGTGACCGGCATGCCTTCTTCGGCAATATGGATGGCGGGGCCGAAGAGGCTGGCGAAGGGGAGCTTGCCGAACCGCTTGTGCGCCGCCTCGACCCCCTTCATGAAGCCGCCGACGAGCGCGGTGCGCCCGCTTGGCTCGCCCTTGCCCTGCAGCGCTTCGGTGCTCGAAAAATCGATCGCGCCGGGAATCGACTTGGGGTCGGTTTCGCCCGCGACCGTGTTCCACTCGGCGTTCATCGTATGGGTCTTGCCGGTCTTCGCGTCATAATAGACGAGCGACATGATGCCGAAATAGCTGATCGGCGAACCCATGGTCAGCGCGACCTGGGCGAGCGCGGTGGTCATCGCGGCGTCGATCGCATTGCCGCCGCGCTTCAGCGCTTCAAGGCCTGCGCGCGCGGCGAGACCGCCATAGGCCACGGTGACCGCGCCCTGTTTTCCCTGCGCCGAACCGGCGGTTGTCCTGTCGACGCCCTGCGCCTTCATGTAACGCGCATATTCGCCCGCGGGCCATGATTTCGGTGACAAATCAACATCTCCTGAAGTGGCCGCAAAGGCCTTTGCCGTGACGCCCAGCGCCGATGTCGTCGCCATTGCGGTCGTCGCTGCCAAGGCGCCGAGTGCCGTTCGTCTGTCGATGTCCATATGGTGCTCCCTTCCTCTGATGGCCGCCTCCGCCCGATTCAGCGGGGAGACTCGAAATATGCATTACTGTCTTATATTATGATCGGGGATGCAATCCTTCATTTTCAGGCACGGACGAGATTTTGCCGGCGTCTTTCGAAGGCTAGATAAATCCTTTCTTTACAGCGCTCTATCCTGATTGCAGTGAGTGCGGAGACGCCCAATCTGCGGCGATGCC
This sequence comes from Sphingopyxis macrogoltabida, assembly GCF_001314325.1. NCBI lineage: Bacteria > Pseudomonadati > Pseudomonadota > Alphaproteobacteria > Sphingomonadales > Sphingopyxidaceae > Sphingopyxis > Sphingopyxis macrogoltabida. The sequence goes on along the minus strand of NZ_CP009429.1, from coordinate 3,740,878 downwards.
GTTGTTCTCCGGGTGCGCGGGCATTTTTCAAGGGACGCGACGGCGAAGCAAAATACTCAATAGACATATCTGCATTTAAATGCATTATCACGGGAAAGCTGGCGGACTGAAACCGGCCGGACGAGTTGAGGAGGGCGATCGATGACGACACAGGCCGAGGTTTCGGCGCGGCAAGAAGGGCTTTCGCAGCATCCGGTCGTGAAGGGGCGCTATTGGGCGCTCGCGGTGATCACGCTCGTCTATGCGATGAACATCGCCGATCGCTTCGTGCTCTCGACGCTTATCGAGCCGATCAAGGCGGAATTCCAGCTCAGCGACGCGTCGGTCGGTTTCCTGACCGGGGTCGCGCTCGCCATATTCTATACCGCGGCAGGGCTGCCGCTCGGCGCGCTTGCCGACCGCGTCAACCGGCGCAACATGATCATGTGGGCGCTTTCGATCTGGTCGCTGTTCACCGCCGCCTGCGGCATGGCGCAGAATTTCTGGCAATTGCTGCTCGCGCGCATCGGCGTCGGGGTCGGCGAGGCGGGCGGCACGCCGCCGTCGCATTCGATCCTTGCCGATTATTTCCGGCCGTCGGAACGGATCGTCGCCATGTCGGTGTTCGCGCTCGGCATCGCGATCGGGTCGGGGATCGGCGGGATCGGCGGCGGCCTGCTCGCCGAGCGCTTCGGATGGCGGCACGGCCTGATCGTCTTCGCGTTCGCGAGTATTCCCGTGCTCCTTCTCCTGCTGACCGTCCGCGAGCCGCAGCGCGGTGCGAGCGATGTCGCCGCGACCGCCGCCAAGGCCCCGGGGATCGGTGAGACGATCGCCTTCATTCGTTCGCAGCGCGCGCTCGTCCACGTCATCGCCGGCGCGACGATCGCCACCTTCTCGGGCATGGGCCTCGTCTGGTGGACGCCCGCCTTCCTCGCGCGCTCGCACGGCTTCAGCGTCGGCGAGGCGGGGTTCGAGGTCGGGATGATGAGCGGCGTCGGCGGCGCCGCGGCGCTGGTCGCCGCGACGCTGGTGACCTTCAAGCTCGCCCGCATGGCGCCGAAATGGCAATGCCATTTTCTCGCCTGGGTCACGCTTCTGATCACTATCCCGGGCGTGCTCGCGCACAGCGTGAGCGACAAGAATATGGCGCTTTGGCTGCTGTGGCTCTTCATCCCGTTCACCAACGTCTATGTCGGCCCGATGCTGGCCTTGCTCCAGAATCTGGTGCGCCCCGACATGCGCGGTGTTACCGTCGCGGTGGTGCTGTTCACGGCGAACATCGCCAACCTCGCGATCGCGCCGCAGTTGATCGGCATCGCGTCGGACCTGATCGCGCCGCATATCGCCGATCCCGCGCAGTCGCTGCGTATCGCGCTCGCCTTTGCGGGGCTGACCGGGATCTGGGCCGCGCTTCATTTCTGGATGGCGATCAAGTCGCTCCCCGGCGACCTCGCGCGCGCCGGAACGCTGTGACGTAAAACTACGTCACAGGAGTCTCCGGCGCCGCTGTGCGCTTACAGCATATATTTCATCTTGATCGACTGGCGGATGTCGCCCGCGACCGCGAAGCTCGCCGATCTGAAGCTCGGCGGGCCGACGGTAATCGTCGGGTTGCGCGAAAAGCCGAAGCCTTCCTTGGGCAGGAAGATCGCGACATCCATCTTGTTGTTGCTGTTTTCGTCATGGACGACGGCAATCGCATAGGTGCCAGTGGCGGGCGCGTGGACGACGAAGTCGTCCGCGTCGGCCGCCTTCACCGCCATGCGCACCGACGTCTTGTCCTTGCTGCAATCGGGAAAGGCCTTGGGGTTGGTGGTCAGGCAGACGAGGAGCTGCCCTTTCATGCTGCGCAGGCCGGTGACGCTGACCTCAACCTTCGGCGGCGGCGCGCTTGCGGCGGCGGTGAGCAGCATCAAGGCTGCCCCCAAAGTCGCCCAACCCGATATCCGTGCCGCACGCCTTGTCCCAGAAACGGAAATAGAGACCATAATTCCCCCGGTAGGCGGCGTGATGCCGTTCGTGGTGCGTCGCGGTTATCAGCCAGCGGCCCGCGGGTCCATGGACAAGCGCGCGCGGGAACATCTCCCACCCCATATGATTGCCCACCCCCATCAATGTCATGAGCGCAAGGACGAGGCCCAGCATGGCGACATGGATCGGGATCAGGAAGACGAGCGCCGGGATGACGACCGCGCCGGTGATCGCCTCGAGCGGGTGAAAGCTCATCGCCGCCCATGCGGTCGGCGGGCGGCTGTCGTGATGGACGCTGTGCGCGAGGCGGAACAGGGCGGGACGGTGCATCCAGCGATGCGTCCAGTAGAACCATGTGTCGTGGATAAGCAGATAGGCGAAGAGGCTGACGGGCAGATACCAGAGCGGCAGGGCGTTCCAGTCGCTGTAGATGCGCGTCCAGCCATGCGCCTGCCAGCCCCAGGCGACGATACCGGCAGGAATGCCGTAGATGGCGGCGCTGGCGAGGCTCCAGCCGATCTCGCGCCGCATCTGTCCTTCGAGCCCGCGATAGAGGCCGGGATGCTTCAGCCGCGTCGCGAGCGCGAAGCCGCCGCTGCTGATCAGATAGCGGACGCCGACGATCGCCGTCATCGCCAAGGCGGAATAAAGGATCGGCCAACCGGTCACGACGGAAGGCTAGCCGCTCCACGGCGCGTTGCAATGGCTTTGCGTGCGGGCAACAGGACGGCTAGGGCTGTGGCATGGCGGCGAGGGATCTCGGCAAATGCGACATCGCGATCGTCGGCGGCGGGCTCGCCGGCGGGCTCGCGGCGCTGGCGCTCGCGGCGAAGCGTCCCGACCTCGACGTCCGGCTGGTCGAGCCGGGTCCGATCGGCGGCAACCACGTCTGGTCCTTCTTCGACAGCGACATTGCGAAAAAGGACCGCTGGCTGGTCGCGCCGCTGGTGCGTTACCATTGGGAAAAATATGGCGTCTGCTTTCCGGCGCATCGCCGCACGTTGCGGATGGGATATAAGAGCATCACCGGCGAGGCGCTGGCCGAGGCGGTCGCGGCGACGTTGCCCGAGGATCGCATCATCGCCGAAAAGGCAAAGCATGTCGCACCCGACCATGTGCTGCTGGCGCGCGGCGGGCGATTGTCGGCCCGCCATGTCATCGATGCGCGCGGTGCGGTGAAAAACCCGGCGATCGAGTGCGGCTGGCAGAAATTCGTCGGACAGGCGCTGACGATCGCGGGCGGGCACGGCGTCGACCGGCCCGTCGTCATGGATGCCAGCGTCGAACAGGTGGATGGCTATCGCTTCGTCTATCTCTTGCCCTTCGATGCCGAAACCTTGTTCGTCGAGGATACTTATTACAGCGACGGCGCCGAGCTCGACGTCGCGGCGATCCGCGACCGCATCGCCGCCTATGCCGAAGCGCGGCAATGGGAGGTGGCGGCGGTGACCCGCGAGGAGACGGGCGTGCTGCCAGTGGTGATCGGCGGCGATTTCGATCGCCTGTGGCCGGCATCCGACCGCACCGCGCGGATCGGCGTGCGCGCCGGGACCTTCCATGCGACGACCGGCTATTCGCTGCCTGACGCGGTGCGGACGGCGGCGGCGTTGCCCGAACTTGCCGACCGCCGCGATCTGGCTGCGGCGCTGCGCGCACGCGCTGCCGCATCGTGGCGGCGCCAGCGCTTCTATCGCATGCTCGGCGCGATGCTGTTCCGGGCCGCCGAACCCGACGAGCGCTACCGGATATTCCAGCGCTTCTACCGTTTGCCGGCGGGCCTCGTCGCGCGCTTCTATGCTGGGCAATCGCGAACTGCGGACAAGCTGCGCATCCTGTCGGGCAAGCCGCCGGTGCCGGTCGGCCGCGCGCTGACGGCGCTGCGGCGTTTCGACTGGAAATGACGCGCCGCGCCATCGTCATCGGCGCCGGGTTCGGCGGGCTCGCGCTCGCGATCCGGCTGCAATCGGCGGGAGTCGCAACCACGGTGGTCGAGGCGCGCGACAAGCCCGGCGGCCGGGCGTATCACTGGGTGAAGGACGGCTTTACCTTCGATGCGGGGCCGACGGTGGTCACCGACCCGCCGTGCCTTCGTGAACTGTGGGCGCTCTCGGGACAGGATATGGCGGCCGATGTCGACCTTGTCCCCGTGATGCCCTTTTACCGGCTGAACTGGCCCGACGGGACGAATTTCGATTATTCGAACGACGAGGCGGCGCTCCGCGCCGAGATCGCGAAGCTCTGCCCTGCCGACGTCGCCGGCTATGACCGCTTCCTCGATTATTCGCGCGGCGTGTACGAGCAGGGTTATGTCAAGCTCGGCGCGGTCGCGTTCCTCGACTTCGCGTCGATGATCAGGGCGGCACCGGCGCTGATGAAATATCGGGCGTGGCGCAGCGTCTATGCGACGGTGTCTTCTTATGTGGAGGACGAGCGGCTGCGGCAGGCGCTGTCGTTCCACACGCTGCTCGTCGGCGGCAATCCGATGACGACGAGCGCGATCTATGCGCTGATCCACACGATCGAGAAGCAGGGCGGCGTGTGGTTCGCGCGCGGCGGCACCAATGCGCTGGTCGGCGGCATGGTGCGGTTGTTCGAGCGGCTGGGCGGGACATTGCGGCTCGGCGACGCGGTCGTGAAGATTGCAACCGCGGGCGACCGCGCGACGGGCGTCACGACGCAAAGCGGCTGGCACGGCGAGGCCGATATGATCGCGTGCAACGGCGACCTGATGCACAGCTACCGCGATCTGCTCGACCATCCGCGCGGCGCCAAGGTCGCGCGCGGCCTGTCGCGCAAGCGCTGGTCGCCGTCGTTGTTCGTCGTCCATTTCGGGGTGAAAGGCGAATATCCCGATATCGCGCATCACAGCATATTGTTCGGCCCGCGCTACAAGGGGCTGCTCGACGACATCTATCGGGGCGGCGTTATTCCCGACGACTTCTCGCTCTATCTCCACCATCCGAGCATTACCGACCACGGCATGGCGCCGCCGGGGCACGCGACCTTCTATGCGCTCGCGCCGGTCGCGCATCTCGGCAAGGCGGCGGCGGACTGGGACGGTGCGTTCGGTGAGCGCTTTGCCGACGCGATCCTCGCGGAGGTCGAGCGGCGCGTGTTGCCGGGACTACGCGCCAATCTCGTCACCCGCTTCCACTACACCCCCGCCGATTTCGGCCGCGACCTGTCGGCGCATCTGGGGAGCGCGTTCAGCCTCGAACCGCTGCTGTGGCAGAGCGCCTGGTTTCGCGCCCACAACCGCGACGACGATATTTCGAACCTTTACTTCGTCGGCGCGGGGACGCATCCGGGCGCGGGTATCCCGGGGGTCGTCGGCAGCGCCAAGGCGACCGCCCAATTGATGTTGGAAGAATCATGAAACGCCTTGCCGTTTATTGCGGATCCGCGAGCCCCGAGGATCCCGTCTATCTCCAGACCGCGCGCCACGTCGGCCGGACGCTTGCCGAGCGGGGGATCGGCGTCGTCTATGGCGGCGGCCGGCTAGGCCTGATGGGCGCGGTCGCCGATAGTGCCCTGGAGGCAGGCGGCGAGGTGATCGGCATCATCCCCGACGCGCTCGTCGGTGCCGAGGTCGCGCATCGCGGCTGCACCGAACTGCATGTCGTTTCGGGGATGCACGAGCGCAAGCGGATGTTCACCGACCTCAGCGACGGTTTCCTGACCATTCCCGGCGGGGTCGGGACGATGGACGAATTGTGGGAAGCGATCAGCTGGGCGCAGCTCGGTTATCACAACAAGCCGGTCGGGCTGCTCAACACCGCAGGTTTCTATAACGACCTCATCGCCTTCAACCGCAAGATGATCGATGTCGGCTTCGTCCGCGCGGCGCACGCCGGGATCATGATCGTCGATGCGGGGCTCGACGAGCTGCTCGCCAAGATGGCGGCTTATGAACCGCATGCGCCGATCTTTGCGATGAAGGCCGACGATCTTTAATGGCTGAAGCGGGGGCCTATGACGCGCACGCCCTCCACGGTTTCGCGCACGACAGCATCGCGCGCGGATCGAAAAGTTTCGCGCTCGCCAGCCAGCTCTTCGACCGCGAAACGCGCGAGCGGGTGTGGCTGCTCTATGCCTGGTGCCGCGCCGCCGACGACCTGACCGACGGGCAGGATCACGGCGGCGCAATGAAGCCGAACCACGATCCGGCGGCGGCGGTCGCGCATATCCGCGCGCAGACCGACCGGGCCTTTGCCGGCGAGCCGACGGGCGAAGCCGCCTTCGATGCGCTCGGCCTGTTGCTGACCGAAGTCGATATCCCGCGCGCGGTGATCCACGATATTATCGCCGGCTTCGAACTCGATGCGAAGGACTGGCGTCCGCGCAGCGAGAGCGACCTGCTCCGCTACAGCTATCATGTCGCGGGCGCGGTCGGGGTCGCGATGGCGCTGGTGATGGGGGTGGGGCCCGGCGACGAAACGACGCTCGACCGGGCGTCCGACCTCGGTATCGCGTTCCAGCTTGCGAATATCGCGCGCGACGTCGCCGAGGATGCCGCGGCCGACCGCTGCTACCTGCCCGTCGAGTGGATGGTCGAACTCGACATCCCGCCCGGCCAGCATATGCACCCGGCCTTTCGTCCGCGGCTGTCGGTGATGGCGAAATGGCTCGCCGAAATGGCCGAGGAATATGAGGCATCGGCGCGCTGGGGTGCGCGCAAGCTGCCGCCGCGCAGCCGCTGGGCGGTGCTCGCCGCGGCGGGCATCTATGGCGACATCGCGCGCGAGGTGCGCGCGCGGGGCGACCATGCGTGGGACCATCGCGCCGCCAGTTCGCTGTTTGCCAAGCTCGGCTGGGTCGCGCGCGCCGGCTGGTCGGTGCTCCGCCGTCCGCCGCAGCGGCGGATCAGTCGCGACGGGCTGTGGACGCGGCCGCGGCGCGGCGTGGCGGCATGAGCGAACTCGAATGGCTGGCGGTCGTGTTCGGGCTTTTCAACGTCGCGCTTGTCGCCGCGCGCAACGTCTGGAACTATCCCTTCGGGCTCGCGATGGTCTGCCTCTACGCACTGATCTTCTATGAAACCAAGCTTTACAGCGATGCGCTGCTCCAGCTCTTTTTCTTCGTCGTGCAGATTTACGGTTGGATCGCTTGGCGCGCGGCGAGCGCCGCGGCGCAGGTACCGGTGCGCTGGATGGCGCCCAAAAGCCGGCTGGTATGGGCCGCGGGGATCGCCGCGGCATGGCTGGTGTGGAGCGCGGGTATGGCGCGCTTCACCGACGCCGCCGCGCCGTGGGTCGACGGCGCCATCGCGATGATGAGTGTCGCGGCGCAAATCCTGATGGCGCGGCGGATGGTCGAAAATTGGTGGCTGTGGATCGGGGTCGACCTGCTCGCCATCCCGCTCTTCGCCTCGCGCGGGCTGACGCTCACTGCCGGGCTCTATGGCCTGTTCCTGCTGATGTCGATCGTCGGCCTGATCCAGTGGCGCCGGGCGGCGGCTGACGAGCGTGTGGCAATATGACCACGGGCTTCCTCCTCGGCAAATTCCTGCCGCTTCACGCGGGGCACCAGTTGCTCATCGAGACCGCGCGCCCGATGGTCGACCGGCTGACGATCCTCGTCTGCTCGCTGCCCGACGATCCCGTTGCCGGCAACCTGCGGCTGCAATGGGTGCGCGACCTTTATCCAGACTGCGATGTCGTCGGCCATAGCGCCATCGTGCCGCAGGAGCCCGCCGAGCATCCCGATTTCTGGGTGATCTGGGCCGATATCGTCCGCGCCGCGCATCCCGACCCGATCGATCTGGTCTTCGCTTCCGAACCCTATGGCGAGGAACTCGCTGCGCAGGTCGGCGCACGCTTCGTGCCGGTCGACATCGACCGTACCGCGATCCCTGTGTCGGGCACGGCGGTGCGGGGCGATCCCGCCACCGGGTGGCGCTGGCTCGCCGAGCCCGTGCGCGCCCATTATCGCCGCCGTATCGTCCTCCACGGCCCCGAAAGCGTCGGCAAGTCGAGCCTCGGTAGCCGGCTCGCGCGCCATTTCGACACCGTGCTGATGCCCGAATATGGCCGCACCTATTGCGAGGCGTTCGGAACCGCGCTCGACGCCGACGACCTCCGCCGTATCTTTGCCGGCCATATCGCGATGGACGCCGCGCTGCGCCGCCACGCCGGCCCGCTGATGATTGCCGACACCGACCCGCTGATGACGCAGGCGTGGGCGATCATGCTGCTCGGCGCGCGCCTGCCCGAAATCGACGCATGGGCCGATGTCGCCGACCTTTACCTCGTCCCCGCACTCGACCTGCCGTGGAAGGATGACGGCACGCGGCTGTTCGGCAACGATGTCGCGCGGCGGCAGTTCATGGATGTCGCGATCGGCGAGCTCGAACGGCGCCGGCTTCGCTGGGCGCGGGTCGAGGGCGAAGGCGATGCGCGGCTCGACAGCGCGCTCGCGGCGATTCAGACGGCCGGGCTGACCGAATAAGCGTCGCGGAGTTCGCGCTTCAGGACCTTGCCGATCGGGCTGCGCGGCAATTCTTCGAGCACGGTAATGCCGCTCAGCCGCTGGGTCTTGCCGACCTTCGCGTTGCAGTCGGCGCGCACCGCCTCGGCCTCGGCGCCTTCCTTGAGCACGACGAAGGCGACCGGCGTTTCGCCCCACTCTTCGCTCGGCATTCCGACCACCGCCGCTTCGACGACGCGGTCGTCGGCGAGCAAAATGCCTTCGAGGTCGCTCGGGAAGATGTTGAAACCGCCGGAGATGATCATGTCCTTGGCGCGGTCCATCAGCGTCAGGAAGCCCTCTTCGTCGATGCGGCCGATGTCGCCGTGGCGATAGAAGAGGTTACCGTCGGCATCGTGCCAGTGCATCGCCTTGGTGGCGTCGGGGCGGTTGTTGTAGCCGGTCATCATCGCGGGCGAGCGGCCGACGACTTCGCCGACCGATCCTTGCGGCAGCTCGTTGCCCTCCTCGTCGATCACCTTCGCGACATGGCCCGGCGCCGGGCGGCCGACGGTGTGGAGCTTGTCGGGGAACTGGTGCGCCTCGAGGATGAACGCCGCGCCGCCCTCGGTCATGCCATAGATTTCGACGAGACCGCCCGGCCAGCGCTTCAGCACGTCGGCTTTGAGCGACGCCGGAAACGGTGCCGAGGTGCAATATTTCATGATGAAGCTGGTGAGGTCGAAGCGGCCGAAATCCTCGAGCGCCATGATGCGGCGGTACTGCACCGGCACCAGCATCGTATTGGTTGCGCGCTCACGCTCGGCGAGTTCGAGGAACCCGCGCGCGTCGAATTTCTTCATCAGCACGACCTGCCCGCCCGAGCCGACCGTCGGCATGAAACTCGCCATCGTCGTGTTCGAATAGAGCGGGGTCGAGAGGATCGTCACCGCGTGCGGGCCATAGGCCGGAGCGCCGCGGACGATATGCTGCCAGCGCATCGCGTGGCTGTGCACAATGCCTTTGGGGGTGCCGGTGGTGCCCGACGAATAGATGATGTTGAAGCCGTCTTCGGGCAGTATTTCGACGTGCACCGGCTTTGCGCCGGCGAGCGCCAGCCAGGCGTCGAGCGGTGTGCCCGCATCGCTGCCGTCCATCGCGATGCGGTCGCTCGCGGTCACGACCTGCCCTTCGAGGCTGGCCGCCGCCGCGCTGTCGAGGAACAGATGGCGCGCGCCGGTGTCGGCGATCATCGCCGCCATCTGCTCGCCCGTCGCGCTGTTGGTGACGAGCCCCGCGACGCCGCCGGCGCGGAGCGTGCCGAGGATCACCGCCATCTGTTCGACGCTGTTGAGCCCGGCGATCGCGGTGCGGTCGCCCTTCGCAAAGCCGTCCTGCTGCAGCCGCGCGGCGACTCGGTCGGTCAATTGATCCAGTTCGGACCAGCTCAGCCGCCGCGACGGGTCGGCAGCCGCTACGGCATCGGGACGTTCCGCGGCATGGGCACGGACGAGGTCGGGCAGGGTGGCGAAGTCGCCGTCAAGCATTTCGATACTGGTCATGACTATGGGGTAGCACAGCCGAAAGGCGGTGCAATGCCGGTGGGGCGGCGGGGCAACAAATTGTTGCGTCGACGACGGGGGATGCGGATGGCATCATCGGATATTGTGGATAGGTGCGACAGAAAGTTGCTTGTCGCCATCTATCATCCGCAGGCAAAGCGGGCGGCGGCGCTCGGCGACGCGGTCGAGGCCGCGGGCATGGCAGCGCAGCTCTTGCCGCCGCACACGAACGACCTCCGTCCGTGGATCGACAGTTGTTTCGACCTGTTGCTGATCAACCCGTTCCTCGACTGGCAGGAGCCGTTCGATTTCGTCCGACTGGCGGTGTCGATCGTCGGGCGGCGGCCGCTGATCGTCGTCTCGGATCGCGATTCGCTCGACGAGCGGATGGTGGCGCTCGACGCCGGTGCCGCCGACGCGGTCGGCTGGACCGACAATCTGCCCGAAGTGGTGGCGCGGGTCGCCGGCCTGCTGCGCCGCAGCCGGATCGCGGCGGGACAGCTCGGGGAGGGCGAACTGCGTATCGATCTGATCGACCGGCGCGTCGAGCGCGCGGGGCGGCTCATTCGCCTGCCGCTGCGCGAATATGACCTGCTGACCAATCTCGCGCGCGTGCCCGACCATCCGGTATCGCGCGACGCGCTTTTGCGCGCGGTCTGGCGCATCGATTTCGATCCCGGCACCAACCGGGTCGAGGTGCATATGTCGCGGCTTCGCGCCAAGGTCGATCGCGGATTCGACTGGCCGATGCTGCATACCGTGAAGGGCATGGGCTATGCGCTGCGTTCGCGGCCCGAATAGACGAAAGAAACTGGCCGGTCGGCGCTGCCAGCTTGCTTGACCGAAAGTTTCAGGTTGCTACTGATCTCCGACATAAAGAAACCAGCGATTCCGGAGATGATGGCCAGATGCACCCTTTCGTCCATGCCCGAAACAACCCCGACAAGCCCGCGATCATCGTCGCCGAGACGGGCGAGGCGATCAGCTATGGCGAGCTCGACGCCGCATCGAATCGCGCCGCGCAATTGTTCCGCGCGCACGGGCTGGGACATGAGGATGTCGTCGCCTTCATGCTCGACAACACGCCGCATTATTACGGGCTGACGTGGGGGGCGCAGCGTTCGGGGCTGCGCTATGTCTGCATCTCGTCGCGGCTGACGCAGGACGAAACCGATTATATTCTCGAAAATTCGGGGGCGCAGATTCTGGTCGTATCGGCGAGCCTTGCCGCCGCCGCACAGCAATTGACGACGGGGATCAAGCGCTTTGCCATGGGCGGCACGATAGCCGGCTATGAAAGCTGGGAAGATGCCGTCGCCGCCATGCCCGCCACTCCGGTTGCGGACGAGCGCGCCGGGGTCGACATGCTCTATTCGTCGGGAACTACCGGCCGGCCGAAGGGCGTCCGCGTGCCGCTGCCCGAAGATCCGGCGATTGAGGCGACGAACAGCCTCGTCATGCTCGCCTCCGCAGTGTTCCAGATCGACGAAAACAGCATCTATCTGTCGCCGGCGCCGCTGTATCACGCCGCGCCGCTGCGCTGGTCGATGACGATCCATCGTCTCGGCGGCACCGTCGTGCTGATGAAGAAATTCGACGAGGAGGCCGCGCTTGCCCATATCGAGACATATCGCGTCAACGCGAGCCAGTGGGTGCCGACGCATTTCGTCCGCATGCTCAAGCTGCCCGAGGCGGTGCGCGCGCGTTACGACCACAGCACGCTGAAGGTCGCGATCCATGCCGCGGCGCCGTGCCCGGTGCCGGTCAAGCAGGCAATGATCGACTGGTGGGGGCCGGTCCTGTTCGAATATTATGCCGGGTCCGAAGGCAATGGCATGACCTTCATCTCGAGCCAGGACTGGCTGACCCACAAGGGATCGGTCGGCCGGCCGATCCTCGGCGCGGTGCACATCGTCGGCGAGGACAATGAAACCGAGCTCGGCACGGGCGAGGAAGGCTGCGTCTTTTTCGAAAGCGACAATGTCTTCGAATATCACGGCGACAGCGAAAAAACCGCCTCGAGCCGGAACAGCAAGGGCTGGTCGACGCTGGGCGATGTCGGCAAGCTCGACGCGGAGGGCTTCCTCTATCTTACCGATCGCAAAAGCTTCATGATCATCTCGGGCGGGGTGAATATCTACCCGCAGGAGATTGAAAATCATCTCGTCACCCATCCGAAGGTGGCCGACGTCGCGGTGGTCGGCGGGCCGCACGACGAAATGGGCGAGGAGGTGATCGCGGTCGTCCAGCCCGCCGATATGGCCGATGCGACCGACGCCTTCCGCGACGAACTCTGCGCCTATGCGCGCGAGAAATTGTCGGGCGTGAAGATCCCGCGCCGCATCGATTTCATGGAAGCGCTGCCGCGCCACGATACGGGCAAGCTCTACAAGCGCCTGCTGCGCGACCAATATTGGGCCAAGACAAAGACGGAAGCTTGAGGCCATGACCGCGCGCGTCGAATTCTTCTTCGACCTGTCGAGCCCGTGGACCTGCCTCGCCTTTCATAACCTGCCGGGCGTGCTCGAACGGACGGGGGCCGCGGCGATCTATCGGCCGATCCTAGTCGGCGGGGTGTTCAATGCCGTGAACCCCGCCGTCTATGCGGCGCGCGAACAGGCCGACAACCGGCGGCTCCAGCATAGCTGGAAGGTGCTGCAGGACTGGGCCAGGCTTGCGGGCGTGCCGATGAACTTTCCGTCACAATGGCATCCGGCGAAGAGCGTCCATGCGATGCGTTTCGCCGCGGCGCTCGAAGACGATCAGGCGGCGCTCGTCCGTTTTGCGCGCGGGGCGTTTGCGAGCTATTTCGGCCGGCAGGAAAATCTCGACGACCCGGCGGTGCTCGCCGCGGTCGCCGATGCCGAAGGGCTCGACGGAACGGCGCTTGCCGGAGCGGCCGGGAGCGACGCGGTCAAGGCACGGCTGCGCGCCAACACCGAAGAGGTCGTCGCGCGCGGCGGCTATGGCTCGCCGACGATCTTCGTCGACCGGACCGACATGTATTTCGGCAACGACCAGCTTCCGCTCGTCGAAGCCGCGTTGAAACGCTGAAAGGGACTCCCGCGTGAAAGACCGTATTTCGATCACCATGCTTGATGGCGGCATCGCCGACGTCCGGCTGATCCGCAGCGACAAGATGAATGCGCTCGACCCCGCGATGTGGGCAGCGCTTGTCGAAGCGATCGACACGCTGAAAGCCCAGGCGGGGCTGCGCGTCGTCGTGCTGTCGGGTGAGGGGCGCGCTTTCTGCGCCGGACTCGATCTGTCGAGCCTCAGCAACGAGCGCGACCCGGGAGCGAGCAGCGCGGGCGGCACGCTGGCCGATCGCACCAAGGGCATTTCGAACAATGCGCAATATGCGGCATGGGGCTGGCGCGAGCTGCCGGTGCCGGTGATCGCGGCAGTGCACGGCGTCGCGTTCGGCGCGGGCAGCCAGATCATGGCGGCCGCCGACATCCGTATCGTCCATCCCGACACGCGCATCGCGATCATGGAAATGCGCTGGGGGTTGGTCCCCGACGTTGCCGGCATGGCGCTGTGGCGGACGCAGGTCGCCGACGATGTGCTGCGCGAGCTCATCTATACCAACCGCAAATTCAACGGATCGGAAGCGAAGCTGCTGGGCTTTGCGACGCATGTTTCCGACGATCCGCTGGCGCGGGCGATGGAGCTGGCGGCGGTGATCGCCGACAAGAACCCGCACGCGATCCGCGGCGCCAAGCGGCTGTGCAACATGCTGGGCGATGCGAGCGACGCCGAAATCCTGCAGGCCGAGAGCGACGAGCAGGTGAAGGTCATCCGGACCCCGAACCAGATCGAGGCGGTGATGGCCGGGATGGAAAAGCGCCGGCCGAATTTTACCGACTAGATTATCGTCATTGCGAGCGAAGCGAAGCAATCCAGGGCGGTTTACGCGACTCTGGATTGCTTCGCTTCGCTCGCAATGACGAAGGTAAGAAGTTTACAGGAGGCCCAGAAATCGCACGGCATTGTCCCAGTCGCGCTTGTGCGCCGCGCGTTGTGCCTGCGCTTCGCTGTCGGCGCCCCAGTGGCGTTCCTGATAGAGTTCGTCGAGGCTGACCGCCTGCCACAGCAGGTCGGGATCGAACGCGGCTTCGGCAAGCGCTAGCCCCGCGACGAGTGATCCGCCGATCGTCACCAGGGGGGTCAGCGCCGTCATCCGCCATGGATCGAGCGCGAACACCGCCGTGCGCAGCGCGGCGACCGTTTCCGCCGGTTGGTCGACCGGCAATATACCTTGCGTCAACGCGAACTCGACGCACAGCCGTTCCTCGGCCCAGGCGAGCAGCGGGTTCCACGCCGCCGCCTGTTCGGCCTGCAAGGCCGTGTCGCGGTCGTCGCGGTAGCAGAAAAGGTCGGTCGCGGCGTAGGCGGCAACAGTTTCGGCAAAGGCAGCGGGATCGGGTGATGCAAGGTCGATCGAGGCGTTGGCGAGGCCGGTCATCGGCATTGCGGCGGGATCGATCGTTTCGCCGACCGCCTGCCATTCGGCCGCGATTGCTTCGGCAAGCGTGGCGCTCGCGACCACCAGCGGTGCGCGCTGCGGCGTCCGCACCCGCCGGCCGTCGAGCGCGATGCCCCAGCCGCCATCCTCGCGAACGGCGGCGGCCTCTTTCCAGAACCGCTTCACAGCTCTTTGGGCGAGCGCCAGCGCCGCGCGAGCAGCATCGGCATCACCGCGAAATCGAAGGCGCCGAGCAGGACGACGGCGACCCCGATCCAGCGGTCGGTGGGCTGTCCCGTCAGCTCGAACCCGCCGCGGATCAGCACGAAGCCCGCGAGCACGAAGATCGCGCCCATGACGCGCATCGCGGCGATGGCAAAGAAGCGCTTTTTGGCGAGGGCGTCGTCGGCAGGAGTCATGCATTCCCCCTATCGCCGCCGAGGTGACGCATCAACTGTGCGAGCGCGCCGTGACCGGTCGCCTCGACGCCCGCGGCGACCCTTTCGCGTTCGTCGGCGGGCTTGTTCTGCGACAGCTTGATCGTCGGCCGCCATGCGGCGATGCGCATCTCGAAGCCGGTGATCGCGCCGGTCATCCTGCCGAACAGCGCCGGGTTCATCTTGGCGCGCGTCCACGGCGGATTGGCGCCGGCACGCGCTTCATGGTCGGCCGACAGCGTGTCGAGCAGCGCGACCAGCGCGTTGTCGTCGATCCGGCGCACGGCGCCTTCCATCTCGATCGCGACATAATTCCAGGTCGGTACCTGATCGGCCTCGGCATACCAGCTTGCGCTGACATAGGCGTCGGGGCCCTGCACCACCGCGAGCGCCGTTGTCCCGTCGAGGTGGCGGGTCAGCGCGTTGCCGCGCGCGAGGTGGAATCGCAGCGTCGCCCGGTCGTCGCTCAGCACCACCGGCGTATGCGCGACGCGCGGCCCGTCGGGGGTGCCCGCGAAGATGGCGGCAAAGCCGATCTCGCGGACGAGCAGTTCGGCGAGATCGTCCTGTTTCGGACGAAAGGCGCTGTTGGGATGCATCAGCGTGGCCGTGCCGGACGCGGCGAAGGCTTTTTGGCGGCCGGTTTCCTGCCCGCCGGCTTGCCGGTTTTTGCCTTGGGCTTGGGTTTGGGCTTGCCGACATGGTCGGTCGGTTTGCTCGTCGAGGTGCGCCCGCGCCTTTCGCCGCGCCGTGCCTTGCGAATCTGCTTGCTGTGCGCCTTCGCCGCAGCCTTTTCGGCCGCTTTGGAGGGCGGGCCCTTGACGATATCGTCGATCCCGACCTCGCCGAGCAGCAGGTCGAAACCGAGCGCGTCGAGGCTCGCGGCGAAATGCTCGGGTACTTCCGCGCTGATATCGATTGCGCCCCCGTCGGGATGGTCGATGCGCAGGCGGCGGCTGTGCAGGTGCATCTTCCGGCTGATCGAGCCGGTCAGGAAGGCGCCCTTGCCGCCATATTTGCCGTCGCCGACGATCGGGTGGCCGATCGCCGCCATATGAACGCGAAGCTGGTGCGTGCGGCCGGTGAGCGGTTGCAGTTCGACCCACGCCGCGCTGTTGCCGGCGCGCTCGATGACGCGGTAGCGCGTTTTCGAGGCGAGGCCGCTGTCGTGGACATGCATCTTTTCGCCGCCCGAGCCGGGCTGCTTGGCGAGCGGCAGGTCGATTTCGCCCTGCGCGATGTCGGGGACGCCGACGATGATCGCCCAATAGGTCTTTCGCGCGCTGCGGTTCGAAAAGCTCTTGGCGAAATAGGCCGCGGCGCGCGGGGTGCGTGCGACCAGCAGCGCGCCCGACGTATCCTTGTCGAGCCGGTGGACGAGCTTCGGCCGCACGGGCGCATCGAACTTGAGCGCGTCGAGGAGCCCGTCGACATGCTGTTCGGTCTTGGTGCCTCCCTGGGTGGCGAGCCCCGGCAGCTTGTTGAGCACGATCGCGCTCGCGTCGCGGTGAATCACCATGCCGGTCGCCAGCTCGATGTCGGCATCGGTCAGCGGGCGGCCCTTGCGTGCCGGGCGTGCCTCGGCCTCCACCGGCGGGGTCGGCATGACGAGCTTCTGTCCCGTCTCGATGCGGTCCGACACATCGGCCTTCTTGCCGTCGAGCGTCAACTGCCCCGAACGCGCCCAGCGCGCGAGCAGCGCGTGCGGCGTTCCCGGCCGGTGCCGTTTGAACCAGCGGTCGAGGCGGATGCCGTCATCTTCTTCGGCGATCGTCGCGCCGTCGAGTTTTGTCTTGGGCTCGCTCATGCCGGCACCTGCCGCACGATGAACAGGCCGATGCCGCAGGCGAGGACCGCGCCGATCACCGACGCGAGGACATAAGCAGCCGCCTGCCCGGTCTGACCGCGTTCGAACAGCAGCCAGAACTCGAGGCTGAAGGACGAGAAGGTGGTGAAGCCACCAAGCACGCCGACGCCGACGAACAGCCGCGCGGTCTCGCCGCCGTCGCTGCTCCGCGCCAGCCAGCCGATCAGCAGGCCCATCAACAGGCTGCCGGCGATATTGATCGAGAGCGTCCACCACGGAAAGCCGGGGCCGAGCCGCGCGAGCATGACCTGCCCGACCAAGTGGCGGCAGCCGGCGCCGATCGCGCCGCCGATCATGACTGGAAACAGGCCGTTCATGCGCTCGCCCTAGCCGCAAAATGCGGCAAGGCATAGCGCCGCAAAATGCGGCAGGGCTAAGCCCCGCGAATTGCGGCGGCGCAGGGTGGCCTCATTCGTCGGGGTGCGGGGCGGAGAGCGCTGTGGCCGGTCGCTCGTGCATCGCGCGCCAGTCGGCGGGCCGGACGAAATCGCCCTGCCATATCCCACGTCGCTTCGCCTGCGCTTCGGCTTCCTCGACCGGATAGGCGTCGTCCGTCGCGACCGCCCAGCCCTGCCGGACCATTTCGGCGCCAAGGTCGATGCCGTCGGGAAAGGGGAGGGTGCGGCATGTGGCGAGCGTGCGGCGATAGACATCCCTGGCGGCGAGGTCGCAATGCAGCGGTCCCGGCCCCGCCAGCCTTTCGAGCGCGGTGCGGGCATCGCGGCCGCAGGCCCAGCGGCTGCCGTCGGCGCGTGGGCAGTCCTGCCGGTATTCGACGGCATCGAGCCCGGTCAGGCGGATCGTCATCGCCGCATCGTCCCGGCGAACGGTCAGGCTGTCGCCGTCGATGACATGCACCAGCGGGACGGTCGCCGCCGGTGCCGGGAGCCACGTCCATGCCGCAATCGCCAGCCCCGCGAGCAGGATCAGCGCAACGAACGAGCGGAACCGGCGGCGCCAACGCAGGCGGCTGAGGGATGAGATGATTTCCGGCATCGCGCGACCGGCCTGATGATGACGCCCGCAAATGGCAAGCGTGAATAAGCAGTTGACGGTGAGAACAAAACATGTCCAAAATGGATGAAATCCGGCACGGCTGCTCGACGCCGACTCATCCGACACGCAGGCTTGGGTCCGTATCGGCGGCAAACAGGAACGAACAAAAGGTGAATATCGCCGAAATGACGACATAGTTGTGCCGGGGTGGAGCAATGAACGGGGACAGGCAGCATGATGGACGTTGAAGTGCGCGACGGGCTCGACATGGCGGATGTTCCGGGCGGTTTCCGGGCGGGAGAAGAGTCGGCGCCGCCCGAGATGCCGGGGGCGATGCAGGTCGGCGCGAAATCGCCGTTGCTAGTTGTCGGTCACGCCGCCTTTGCGCCCGACGCCTTGTCGCTTGCAGATGTGAGTCTCGCCACATCATTGCCTGCGCTGCGCGCGGCTGGCCACATCAGGCAAGCGCCGATGCTGGATATTGTCTGGCTGGCCGCAGCCGATACGATAGAAGGCGAGATGCTTGCCGATATATGCGCGGCGGCGGACGCGCGAGGATGTCATCTGGTTGCGAGACGTCGCTTGCGGCGCTCGACCGGCTGGTCGCTTCGGTTCCGGCTTCGCTTCGCGCCGAGTTTCTGGTCGATGCCGACGAGGCCGACCGGCTCGCCGCTCTGGCTGCTGCCCGGCGGACTCGACACCAAGTGGTCCATGACGTCGCCCGCGACGCCGCGATGGAGCGGATCGACCGGTTGCAGGAAGAGGTCGCCCGCATCTCGCGCCTGCTCGGCGATCTGGCGGGCCAGCGCGGCGGGCTGCCGGGGACGCCGACCGGCTTTGCGCCGCGCCCCGAGGAATTTGCCGACTATCCGGGCCAGGTCCGCTCGGCGCCGCGCGACTTTGCGGCGGTGCCGCGCAGTTTCGTACCCGAGGAGCGCGCGATCGAGCGCCAGCGCGCCAAGGCGGTGCGGCGGGTGCTCCGCCAGCGGCGGATGCGCGAACAATATTTCCCGGCCGACCTGTTCGCCGATCCGGCGTGGGACATGCTGCTCGACCTTTATGCGGCGCGGCTCGAACGCCAGCCGGTGTCGGTGTCGAGCCTGTGCATCGCCGCCGCCGTGCCCGCGACGACGGCGCTGCGCTGGATCAAGACGATGACCGACGCCGGCCTGTTCCTGCGCGAGGCAGACCCGCACGATGGCCGCCGCATCTTCATCGGGCTCGCCGAGGGCGCGTTCGATTCGCTCGCGCGCTATTTCGAGGCGCTGGAGGAATAGCAGCGCGCTTGCCTCCGCGCCCAAGCTGTGGCAGGGGCGCGCTCTCCCGAAACGGGGGCGCTTAGCTCAGTTGGTAGAGCATCTCGTTTACACCGAGAGGGTCGGCGGTTCGAGCCCGTCAGCGCCCACCAGGGACACCGCCTTCCTGCGATAAAGATGATCGACGACCGTCCCGCGTTGCGTGGGAGCGGGCGCGTATGCGGGACGGATCATAGTCCGGACGATCCGCTTTCGCCGTCGAAGCCACTTCGTCTATTCTTGATGACATCGATAACATTCATTGTTATGCGGGCGTCGAGAAACGGGAGAGGCAAATGGTTCCGATGAGTGGTGAGGGGGCGGGCGCAGCCGCGCAGGGCGAGCCCGGCGGCAAGCGCGATCGTCTGGGCCTGGGGGTCTCGGGGCTCTATCTGGCGCTCTATCTTCACTACGGCTTCTTCGCTTTCCTGCCGTTGTGGCTGAAATCGACCGGGGCTTCGCCGGAAGAAATCGGAATATTGCTGGCGATCCCGCTGGTGTTGCGGTTGCTGACCGTCGCCCCCTTTTCGGCGTTCGTCGGGCGGCGCGGTTGGGTGCGGAGCGCGATCGCCTATACCTCGCTCGCCTCGGCGGCGATCGTGCTCTTGTTGCTCGGCGAGCCCGACCATGCGGGACGCGTGGTGATCGTGATCTTCTTTTCGATCGTGTGGGACCAGATCCCGGTGCTCACCGACGCCTATGCGGTGATGGCGGTGCGCAGCCGGTCGCTCGACTTCGGGCGGCTACGCGTCTGGGGATCGATCGCGGTGGTCGCGTCGAATGCCGCGGCGGGCTGGGCGATCGGCGTCTTCGGGATCAGGATGCTGCCGCTGATGGTTGCGACCCTGTTGCTCGCCCCTGCCGTGGTCGCTTTTGCCCTGCCCGGCGACCGCAAGCTCGCCCCGGCGGATGAGACAGGCGGCGGGCGCTGGCGCGACCTGATCGGCGATCGCGGCCTGATCCTCGCGATGGTCGCCGCATCGCTGATCATGGGCAGCCACGGCGTCCTGACCAGCTTCGGCGCGATCCAGTGGACCGCACAGGGCATTTCGACGACGACCATCGGCTTGCTGCAGGCCTTGGCGGTCGCGGCGGAGATATTGGCCTTCTGGTTCGGCGCCAGGCTGCTCGGCCCGCGCGATCCGCGGCTGCTGATCTGCGCCGGGGCGATCGCGGGGGCACTGCGCTGGGCGATCATGGCGACCAGCCCCGGCCTGCCCGTGCTGATCGCGGCGCAATTGCTCAACGGCATTACCGCGACCGGCACCATCCTCGGCATCATGCTGGTGATCGCGACGCGCGTGCCGACGCATCTCAGCGCGACGGCGCAGGGGATGAACGCCGTGCTGCTCGGCGTCGTGCTCGCGCTCGCGACGGCGGGGTCGGGGCGGCTTTGGTCGCACGGACTGGACGTGGCTTATCTCGCGATGGCGGTGCTCGCACTGCTCGGCGCGCTTTGTGCCTGGCCGGGGCGTACCGGAGCGACGGGCAGGATCGACACGGACGAATTGTCCGCAAGGGGAGCCGAATGATCATGAATCGCAAGACCCTGCTTTTGGCCATGCTCCTCGCCGGAGCTGCGCCGGCGGTTGCGCAGGAGGCGCCTCCCGTGCGCGATATGCAGAGCTGGCCGCTGCCCGAAACGCTCAGCCCGGAAGGGCGGGCGGCCGTGGCGGCGCTGGCGGCGCAGAAGATGCCCGACCCGGTGCCGCCGATCGCCGAGGTCCGCAAGCTCATCGACATGATGCAGGCGGGCATGGGCGCGCCGCTCGAAAAGCGATACGAGGTGCGGATCGAAAACGGGGCAATCGCCGGCGTGCCGGTGCGCATCGTCTATCCCAAGGGCGTGGACACGCTCGGCACGGGGCCGGTGCTGCTCAACCTGCACGGCGGCGGCTTCGCGGTCGATTCGGGGTCGCTGACCGAGACGATCCCGATTGCCGCGCGCAGCGGGATTCCGGTCGTGGCGGTGCTGTATCGCCTGTCGCCCGAAAACCCTTATCCTGCGGCGCTCGACGACGCGCTGGCGGTCTACCGGGCGCTGGAGAAGGAGCGGACGGCGCGCCGGATCGCGGTATTCGGTACCTCGGCGGGCGCGGCGCTGTCGGGGCAACTGGTCGCGAAGCTCGCCAGCCTGGGGCGGCCGATGCCGGCAGCACTCGGCTATTTTTCGGGCAATGCCGACCTGACGAAGCGCGGCGATTCGGAATCGTGGATGCCGGGACCGCCCTTCGACTGGGTCGCCGATTATGTGGGCAAGACGCCAGTGACCGATCCGGTCATTTCGCCGATCCACGGCGATGTTTCGGGCTTCCCGCCGACGCTGTTGCTCAGCAGCACGCGCGACTTCCTGCTCAGCCCGACGGCGATTTTCGCGCGGAAGCTGACCGAAAAGGGCGTCGATGCGCGGCTCGTCGTCTTCGACGGGCTGCCGCACGCTTTCTGGGGCTATATGGACATTCCCGAGACCGACGAGGCGAACGAGCTGATCGCGCGCTTCCTGAAGGACAAGCTCGCCGCCGCTAAATGATCAGCCGGCCGCGGCGAGATGATCGCGATAGGTATCGCGGAGCGCCTTCTTGTCGATCTTGCCGGTGGCGGTGAGGGGGACGGTGGCGAAGAGGATATCGTCGGGCATCCACCAGCGCACGACGCGGGTTTCGAGATGGGCGCGAATAGCGTCGGCGGTGACCGTTTCGCCTTCGTGGGCCTCGATGACCAGTAGCGGCCGTTCCTCCCATTTCGGATGATAGACGCCGATGACAGCGGCGATGCGCACGCCGGGGCAGCCGACGGCGGCATTTTCGAGGTCGATCGAACTGATCCACTCGCCGCCCGATTTGATCACATCCTTCGCCCGGTCGGTCAGGCGCAGGAAGCCGAAGCGGTCGATGGTGCCGATGTCGCCGGTGTCGAACCAGCCGTCGCTGTCGGCAGCCGGCAGGTCGGGATAATAACGATCGACGACCCACGGCCCGCGCACTTGCAGCTTGCCCGCCTGCTCGCCATCCCACGCCAGCGACGTGCCTTCGTCGTCGACGATGCGCAGCTCGATGCCGAACTGCATCCGCCCTTGCCGGGTCAGGATCGTTTCGGTCGCATAATCCTCGCCCTCCGCCATCAGCAGCGGTGTCGGGGTCGAGATCACGCCAAGCGGATTGGTTTCGGTCATCCCCCAGATCTGGAGGACGGTGACGCCGTATTTTTCGCGGAAGGTTTCAGCCATCGCACGCGGCACGGCCGAACCGCCGATGACGAGGCGTTTCAGGTCGCCGACGCCCTGGCCACTGTTCTCGAGATGCGACAGATACATCGTCCAGATCGTCGGCACCCCGCCCGAGAAGGTCACACCCTCGCCCGCGATCAGCTCGGCAAGGCTCGCGCCGTCCATCCTGTCGCATGGCAGGACCAGCTTGCAGCCGTTGATCGCCGCAGTGAAGGGCAGGCCCCATGCCGTCGCATGATACATCGACGAGCAGGGCATGATCGTGTCGAAGGCGCTGAACCCGAAGGCGCTGCTGAGCCCCGCCGCCATGCCGTGCAGCACGATCGAGCGGTGGCTGTAGAGCACGCCCTTGGGATCGCCTGTCGTGCCCGAGGTATAGCAGAGGAAGGCGGCCGCATTTTCGTCGAACCGCGGCCAGTCGAAAACGCCGTCCTCGGCAGCGATCAATTGCTCATAGGGGTCGGCGAGCAGGATATAATCTTCGATCGCGGGAAGCAGCGGCTTGAGGCGGTCGACCAGTTCGGCGAGATTGGCCTCGAAGAACAGGATGCGGCTGCCGGCATGGTTGATCGTGAAGGCGATCTGCTCGTCGCTGAGCCGCGGGTTGGCGGTGTGAAGCACCGCGCCGATGCCGGGGACGGCATAGAAGAGTTCGAGATGCCGGTGCGTGTTCCAGGCCAGCGACGAAACACGATCGCCGCTTTCGATCCCCAGTTTCGTCAGCGCCTGCGCGGCCTGCCGCGAGCGCCGTTCGCAGCCCGCCCAGTCATAGCGCCACAGCGGTTCGCCAACGAGCTTCGAGACAATCTCCCGCCCGCCATGCGCGCGTGCGGCGTGGGTCAGGATCGAACTGATCTGCAGGGGGGCATCCTGCATCAAGCCGGCTAACATCTTCTCTCCCTTTGCGGCGCGCCGCCGCTATTCCCTCGGTGGTGACAGGTCGTAGCGGTCGATAAAATCGGCGGTGACGCCGTTTGTCCAGCCAAACCCGGTCTGGGTCGCATATTCGCCGCCGCCGCCGACCCCGGCCTGCTCGACGTCATATTTTTCGAACAGCAGTCCGGTGCGGGCGAAAGTGGTGCCGACCGTATCGACCCAGCGGGCGGCGATGTCGCGCGCCAGCGCGTCGTGCCCGTAGCGTTTGAGCCCCGCGACCGCGATCCATTGCAATGGCGCCCAGCCGTTCGGCCGGTCCCACTGCTGGCCCGTTGCGGCGAGCGTCGTGTGCAGGCCGCCGGGCGCCAGCAGCCGCTCGGCGACCGCCGCGGCAGTGCTGTCGGCCTGTTCCTGCGTCGCCGCGCCGACCAGCAAGGGCGCCAGCGCGGCGGCGGTGAGCGGCGGGCGCAGACGGGCCCGTTCGACGTCGAAATCGGCGAAATAGCCGCCTTCGGCGTGCCAGAGATGGCGGTTCATCGCGGCGCGCCGTTCCCTAGCCAGGCCGGCATAATGTTCCGCGTCGCCGTCGCCGCTCGCGGCGATCGCCGTTTCCAGCCCGAACAGGAAGGCGTTAAGGTCGACGGGGGCGATCGCCGTCGTGCGGATCGAGGGCAGGGCATCGCCGTCCAGCCAGCGCGACGAGAAATCCCAGCCGCTTTCGGCGCCGGCACGCAGGTCGCGATAGACCTCCCCCACCGGGCGCCCGCTTGCGGCCGCTGTCGCCACATCCTCGCGCCAGCTTTCGTCGCGCGGGGTGTCGCGCGGGTCCCAATAGCGGTTGAGGAGGTCGCCGTCGGCAAGCCGCGCGACGCGCGCGCCGCTGCGGCCGGGTTCGACCTCGCCGGCGCCTGCCATCCACCAGGCATGTTCGCGCTTCATCGCCGACAGGCGGCGGGCGGCGACGTTGCTGCGTCCGTCGTCGAGCAATTCGACCATCATGTGGAAAAGCGGCGGCTGCGAACGGCCGAGATAATAGGTGCGCGTCCCGTTCGGGACATGGCCGTGCGCCTCGATCAGGTCGGTCATCGCATCGACGATGCCGTTGGCGAGTTCGAGCTCGCCGTCGCGGACGAGGCCGAGCATGGTGAAGAAGCTGTCCCAGTAATAGATTTCGCGAAACCGACCGCCGGGGACGACGTGCCGGTGCTGGACGGCGAGCGCCGATCCGCTCGCCGCCTGTTCGGGCGCACGCGCGAGTTCCTTCCACAGCGCCCGGATATGCGCGCGGAGCGGCAGCACGGCGGGGCTGGCGCCGGTTCCTTGCGTGGGCAGGTCGAAATTGGCAGCGATAAAGGCGCGCAGCGCCGCGTCGCCCGCGGGCAGCGCCGCGAAGTCGCGCATGATGTCGGCGACCGGGCGCCGCGGCAGGGCATCGACGAAGGTCTTGCCGTCGGGCAGGATCGCGCGCTCCTGCACCTTGGCGAGGAGCGGTCCGTAGAGGTCGGCGGGGCTCGGTTCGGCACCCATCAGCGTGCGAGATGCCTGTCGAAGAAGGCTGCCTGCGCCGCGAGCGCATCCTCGGTCTCGGGGCATTCCATATAGGCCCAGAAGGCGTGCAGCATGCCTTCATAAACCATCAGATCGGCGTCGACCCCGGCTTTGCGCAGCGCGAGATGGAAGCGTATGGTTTGGCTCAATAGCTGGTCGCGCGTGCTGGTCATCAGCATCGTCGGGGGAAGGCCGGTCAGGTCGCCGTAGAGCGGCGAGAGCAGGGGGTCGGTGCGCTCGGTCCCGGCGGCATAATCGGCGAGGACTTCGGGGCCTGTCCGTGTTCCCATGATCGACGGCAGGAAGGCTTCGCAGTCGCTGACGAGCGCGAGATCGGCCGATCCCGAAAAGAAGCCGGCGGCGGCGGGCATCGGCAGGCCTTCGGCCTTGATCCGCGCGAGGAGCTGGCCGGTCAGGACCGCGCCCGCCGAGGTGCCATAGATGCCGATCGATGCCGGCGATCGCTGCGACAGGGCATCGCGATAGACCGCGAGCGCATCATCGACCGCGGCCGGAAACGGATGTTCGGGCGCCATCCGGTACATCACCGTGACGACCGATATTCCGGTCAGCCCGGCGATGGGGATGGTTTCGGTCTCCGATCCCGAATCGACCATGAAGCCGCCGCCGTGGAAATTGATCAGCAGCCGCTGGTCGGGCGATGCATCGCTTTCCCGGCGTCGCACGAACTTCACGGGAACCCCGGCCACCGTCCCTTTGCCGACATCGACGCCGAAACGCTTCGCGCGGCTTTTGTTCAGCGGCTTCAGGTGACTGGCCGCTGCCGCGCGAACCGCCTTACGCGTGATCGCATTGCGCATCAGCGTCGCGGTCATTTCCGGCGCCGACCCGGCTGCGACCAGCGGCGTCATGACGGCGCGCGCTTCTTCGCTCACCGTCGGCGCAAAGGGCGGCTGGGCGGGGCTTTTACCCATCGGCTCAGCTTCCGAAACGGTAGCCGATGCGCACGCCGTACATCCGGGGTTCGGTATAGGTCAGCCCGACCATGCCCGACGACTGGGCATATTGGTCGAGTACCCCGACCGGCTTCGCCTCGTTGGTGATGTTGTTGGCGAACAGGCTGACGTCGAGCGGCCGTCCGCCGATATCCTTGAGCCCGATGCTGGCGTTGAGCAGGCCATAGGCCGGCAGGTAATTATAGAAGGACGCATTGGTCTGCGCGGTCGAAACCTTGGTCTGGCGGGCATAGTTGACCGCGAGGACCAGATCGCCGGCGCTGCCCAGCGACGTCTCGTACGAGCCGCCGACCGAAAACTTGTGCTTCGGCGTGTAGGGGAAGGGCGCGCCGTTGAGGATCGCGCCGGCGCTGGCGTCGGCGACCTCGGTATAGCGCGCGTCGATGTAGGAATAGCTGCCGTTGAGCGTCAGCCCCTGCACCGGCATGACCAACAGGTTCAGCTCGACGCCCTGGATTTTGCCCTTCGCCGCGCTGCGCGTGACATTGAGCGGTATCGTGCCGCCCGGCGTCTCGACCACTTCCGCTGTCGTACGCTGGATATTGTCGTAGATGCCGCGATAGGCGGCGACGTTGGCGCGGACATCGACATTGCCGAGCGAGAATTGCGACTTCAGCCCGACCTCGATGTCCGAAAGCCGCTCGGGCTTGTAGGTGCGGAATTCCGAATCGACCGGCACCGGCCCGTTGACGCCGCCCGACTTGTAGGCATCGCGCGCGGTGACATAGACATGGACGCCGGGCGTCACATCATAGTCGAGCGTCGCGGTGTAGCTCGGATAATCGCTGTCGACCGAACCCGAGACCGTCGGCGGACCGCCGATCGTCTGCGCGGTGAAGCTGTGCTCCCACGTGTAGCGAAGGCCGCCCGTGACGCTGAGCCCGGTCAGCGCGCCCGACAGCTTGCCGAGATCGACCGTCGCCTGCCCGAACACCGCCTCGCTCTTGTTCGTCTGGGTAAAGAAGCCCGAGATCGTCGGGAGCAGCGTGCCGATGGGGAAGAAAGTATATTCCTCGATCCCCGCCGGATCGCTCCAGCTCTGCCGGTCGAGATAGCCGCCGACCGAGAAATCGACCGCATCGTCGAACAAGGTGCCCTGAAGCTGCAGTTCCTCGGTGAAGAAATTGGGGGCCACGGTCGGAATGCGCCCGCGCTGGCCGGCGATCGGGAAGGGCATGGCGTCATAGTCATAGCCGTAAATCGTGCGCAGCTCGGAATAGCTGATGATGTTGCGCAGCTTGATATTGTCGCTGAGCTGCACCGAGGCCTGGTTGATCACCTGCCAATATTTCGTCTCCGAAAACTGGTCGAGGTCATAGGAGACGCGGCGCGGGCCGCGTGCTTGCTGTTCGGCGACCGCGGTCAGCACGCCGGGATAGAAGGCGGCGACGGGCAGGAAGCCCAGCCCCAGTGCCGTGGCGTCGAAACCCGCGGCGGGGTTATACGCGCCGAGGACAGTGCCGCCGCCATTGGTGTCCGAGTGATAATAGCGCAGCATCGTATAAAGTTCGATGTCGTCGGTCGGGCGCAGGGTCAGGCCGAAGCGGAAGCTTTCATACGCCAGATTGTCATAGTCCTTGCCCTCGAAGAAGGGGCCGACATCTTTGGTATAGCCATCGCGGCGGCCGACTTCGCCGGCGACGCGCAGCATCACCCGGCCGGGGACGATCGGGGTGTTGAGTGCGCCCTCGATCCGGCGGTCGTCATAATTGCCGAGCTGGACGCGGACATAGCCCTCGAAGCGGTCCTGCGGCTTCACCGGTTCGAACAGGATGTTGCCGCCGGTCGCATTCTTGCCGAACAGCGTGCCCTGCGGCCCCGCAAGCACCTGGATATTGGCCATGTCGAAATAGGTGCCGACGCGGCCGTCGACGTTCACGCTGTTCGGCACTTCGGCGAAATAATTGACGACGCCGGGGGTCGAGCCGAACGCCGGGCCCTGGCCGCGCAGCGCGAAATAGGCGAATTCGCGGGGATAGCCGCCGCTGATCGTGAACAGCGAGGGGGTGTTGTCGGCGAGCGAGGTGCGATCGGTGACGCCCTTTTGTTCGAGCGCCTCGTCGGTGAAGGCCGTGACCGCGATCGGCACGCTCTGCAGATTTTCTTCGCGGCGGCGGGCGGTGACGATGATATCGCCGAGGCCGCTGTCGTCGCTGGCGGTGGTCTCGTCGGCCGGCGGCGTTTCGGCCTGAGCAAAGGCGGCGGCGGGCAGCAGGCTCGCGCCGCTCGCGAGCGCGATCAGAAAGGCGGAACGCATCGAAATCATGTCTTCCCTCCCAAAGGATAGCCGGATTCGTCCGGTCGGCAACGCGGATGGCTGAAAATGATATCGATGTCAACAGCTCTTGCATCAAGGACAGGAAAGTATATCAATAGCCGGGATTAAGTTCTGCTATCGATAACAGAGAGGGTGCCATGAGCGACGCCGGACAATTCGGGCCGTGGGTCAGCGACGAAGCGAAGGCGCGTTTTGCCGCCTTTCTGGCAGAGTCGGCGACGCCGCCCGATCTCGCTGCGGCGCGGCCGTTCTTCCGCGACTACAACCAGCGCCTGCTCGACAAGGCACAGGCGAGATATGCGGTCGATGTCGCCGAACGCACGATTGCCGGCGTCACGGTTTATGAGGTGGTCCCGGCGGGGCGCGCGGCCGACGCCCCGGTGCTGCTCTGCCTCCACGGCGGCGCCTTCATGTGGGGGGAAGGACCGGGGGCGCTGCTCGAAGCGGTGCCGATTGCGGCGGTCGCCGGAATGCGCGTGCTCGCGGTCGATTATCGCCTCGCGCCCGAACATGTCTATCCGGCGGCGGTCGAGGACGTCGTCGCCGTTTACCGGGCGCTGATCGAAACGGTCGATCCCGCGCGGATCGGCATTTACGGCTGCTCCGCCGGCGCGTTGCTGACGACGCAGGCGGTCGCGCGCTTCCTCCACGATGGGCTGCCGGTCCCCGGCGCGATCGGCCTGTTTCACGGCGCGCCGCTTCCCTTCTCCGGCGATGCGGCGCTGGCGCAGAAGCTGTTCGATCCGCGGGCGGGATCGGGCGCGGCGCCGAAGGTCGAGGAACTGCCCTATTTCATCGGCGCAGACCTTTCCGATCCGCTCGTGCTGTCCGCCGGACATCCCGAAATGCTCGCGCTGTTCCCGCCGAGCCTGCTGATTTCGGCGACCCGCGATTTTGCCGCGAGCGCGGTATCGGTCATGCATCGCCGTCTGCTCGCGGCGGGGACCGAAACAAGCTTCGTCCTGTTCGACGGGCTATGGCACGCGCATCATATGGACGTCGACCTGCCCGAATCGGTCGAGACCTATGCAATCATCGCGGATTTCTTCCGCAAGCGCCTCGGCTAGGGTCCCTAGCGGCTCGTCTCGCGCGCGATCAGCTCAACGGGGAGTGCGTGCGCGGGGGCAGCGGCGTCGCCTTCGATCAAGGCGATGACGGCATGGGCCAGTGCGTGGCCGGCCTCGGCGCCGTCCTGACGGATCGAGCTGATCGAGGGACGATGCACGCTGGCGATCGGCGCATCGTCGAAGCCGACGATCGCGACGTCGCCGGGGACGGAAAGCTTGCGTGCCGACAGGGCGTCGCACGCGCCGGCAGCGATAAAGTCGCTGGCGGCAAAGACCGCGTCGAAAGACGTTCCGGCATCGAGCGCGCCGCGGATCGCCTCGGCGCCGCCCTCGGCAGTGAACGGGCAGGAAAGCGCCCCGACGAGGCGCGCCTCGCTCGAGGCCAGCGCTTCGCGAAACCCTTCCAGCCGTGCGGCGATTTCGGGATGCTGGACGTCGCCGAGGAACAGCAGGCGCGTCGCGCCGCGGGCGACCAGATGCTCGGCGGCGAGCTTGCCGCCCATGCGATTGTCGCTGCCCACGACCTTGACGCTGACGCCCGGGACGGGCTCCCCCCAGACGACCATCGGCAGGTTCATGGCGGAAACCTGCGTAACGCGGTGCGCGCCCTCGCCCTGGCCGAGCATGACCGCGCCGTCGGCCCCGACCGCGCTCGACGACAGGAAATGCTCGTTGGTGGTCAGCAGGGTCGAATAGCCTGCGGGGGTCAGCGTTTCGAGCAGGCCGCCGATGATCGACAGGATCAACGGGTCGGTGTGCGACTGGCGACCCGGATCGATCTGGTCGATCACGACGGCAATCGTCCGCGTTTCGCGGGTGCGCAGGCTGCGGGCCGCGACATTCATCCGGTAACCGACCTGGCCTGCGACCTGGACGATGCGTTCGCGGACTTCGGGGCGGACCAGGTCGCTGCCGCGCAGCGCGCGCGACACGGTGATCTTCGAAACGCCGGCCAGCGTCGCGACCATTTCCATCGTCGGGCGTTCGCTCTTGCCTGTCCTGCTCATCGCTGCCCGTTCCCCAAAAGCCGAACCCCTCGGCCGTTTACCGTCACTGCCCTGCTGCGAAGTAGCGGCGGACCAGCCCTCCTATCAAGTCATTGGCTGCGGCCACAGCCGGAATCGTGATCGGCAGGAACTGGAAACCGTGCGGCAGGCCGGGTAGGCGGCGGGCCAGCGTCTCGACACCGGCGCGAACGAGCGCAGCAGCATAATATTCGCCATCGTCGCGCAGCGGATCTTCGGATGCGGTCAGGACGATCGCAGGCGCAAGGCCGCCCAAGCAGTCGGCGCGCAGGGGCGAGACGAGCGGATCGGCGACCGAAGCGCTGCCGAGATAATATTCGCGGCACGCATCGAGATAGTTTTTCGACAGGCCCGGCGCCCCGACTTCGGCGAACGACGGCAAGGAAAAGCTGAGGTCGGTGGCGGGATGGACGAGCAACTGGAACAGCGGCTGCGGCTTGTTTTCGGCGCGCAGGCGGAG
The DNA here is from genome assembly GCF_001314325.1 of Sphingopyxis macrogoltabida. Taxonomy (NCBI): domain Bacteria; kingdom Pseudomonadati; phylum Pseudomonadota; class Alphaproteobacteria; order Sphingomonadales; family Sphingopyxidaceae; genus Sphingopyxis; species Sphingopyxis macrogoltabida. Next base: position 3,710,438 of record NZ_CP009429.1, on the reverse strand, counting down.
GGTTGCGGCGGCGGTCAGATTGCCCCCCGCGCTTTCGCCGCCGAGCGCGATGCGCGCGGGATCGCAGCCGAGATCGCCGGCCGAACGGCGCGCCCAGTCGAGCGCGGTCATCGCATCGTCGAGCCCGGCGGGGAATTTATGCTCGGGCGCGAGGCGATAACCGACACCGAGCACCGCGCAGCCGCTCGCTGCGGCAAGGTGCCGGGTCATCGCGTCGTGCGTGTCGAGGTCGCCGAACATCCAGCCGCCGCCGTGGAGGAAGACGAGCAGCGGCAGCGGCGTGTCGGACGCCGGGCGATAGAAACGGGCCGGCACCCCGTCGGCATCGAGATTTGCGACATGGTCGATGTCGGTTCCGGGCATCGCGGCCGCCATCATCGCCATATTGGCGCGCATCATCGGGATAAGCTCCGGCGTCAGCGGCGGCATCTCCTGCGGCTGTCCAGTGAAGGCGGCGATATCGGGATCGAGCATGGGCATCCTCTGATTATGGAATCGTGTTGATGACATCGATATCAACAGGCAGCGCGCTTGTCCAATCGGCTTTTGGTGACGCACGGTCCAGACAAGAATGCGCCGGCACAATGGCCGGCGCATTCCCCCTTTCGGGACCTCATGAACGATAGGCGATCGGTGATCAGCGTTCGGCGTTGCCGTCGCTGCGCTTGCCCTGCGGCGCAGGCTGGGCCGCAGCGCCTTCTTGCTGCTCGGCGGTGTCCTTGAGCTGGCCCTTGGTCATGCCGGTGACGAGCACGTCGCCCGACCCGGCGAAGCTGGTGGCGGGGAGCGTCGCGACGCGGTTGCCGACCTCGACCGTCACCGCCTGCACGACGCCGCTGCCGGTCTGGCGCAGTTCCTGCACATAACCGATGACCTTGCCGCGCGTGTCGGTGACGGCCATGCCGGGTTCGACCGCAAACATCCCCGAGCCGCTCGCGGCGCCGCTGCCCGCTGCGGCGAGCTGTCCCAGACTGCCCTGGAAGCTGCCTGCGGCCGATCCGGCACCGTTCGCCTGATCCGATACGCCGGAAAGCGCGCCGCCGGCCCGGTCGCGGACGCCGCCGACCGCGCCTTGCGCGGTGCCGGCCACCGTCGAAGCGGTTCCCCGCGTCGTGTCGGCTGCGCCGCGCACGGTCTGGCCGACATAATCGGTGCCGACGGCCTGCGCGTCGAGGCTGCCGCCGCCCGAAGCCCGGCCCGAACCGCTGGCGTTACCGCCGATGCTGTTGCCGAGCAGATCGCCGCTGCCGTTCGCCGAGCCCTTGCCGTTCGCGTCGGCGCTGCCCTTGCCGCGGACGCGGCCCGAGCGGCGATCGATATTCGCCTCGCCGCGGCCCGAGCCGGCGAGCTCGCCCGCACTGCCGAGCGTGCCGCCGATCGGGCCGGTGGGATTGCCGAGGGTGCTGCCCAGTGTGCCGCCGAGATTTCCACCAAGACCTCCGCTGCCGCCGAGGATCTGCGCCGATGCCGGCGCCGAGAAAGCCATTGCCGACGCGGCGAGCGCGAGGGCCGAGCTGAAGAGATATTTTGCCATTGTCCTGCTCCTGCTTGTGGCCCGGAGGGGGTGGGCCTGAGGAGAGAACGACAGCGGGTGCGATTATCTTCCGAAAAAGTTCAGCGGCCGCCGCAAGTGCCGCAGATCAGGCCGTGGCCATAGACCTTGTCGCGGCCCTTCTTGCCGAGATCCTGCGCTTCCATGACGAGCGCGGCGACGGCGGGGCCGATGCGATCGATGGCAGGCTCCGGATAGCGAAGCGCGAGCCGGCCGGCGACGAGCGGGGCGGCGAAGGAGGTGCCGCGCAGCCGGTCGCTGCTGCCCGCGCCGGTCGCGGCGAGGACTGCGTCGCCGGGCGCTGCGAAATCGACGTGCAGCGCGCGGCTCGCTTCGGGGAGCGCGCGGCCCTTCGCATCGACGCCGGTGACCGCGAAGACGCCGCGATAGGCGGCGGGATAGGCGGGCGGGGCAGCGGGTCCGTCGTTGCCGACCGCCGCGACGATCAGCATGCCGCGCTGCTGCGCGCGGGTCACCGCCGCGGCGAGCAGCTTGTTGTCGGGGCCGACGAGGCTGATCGTCGTCACCGCGACGCCGTTCTGCGCGAGCCAGCCGAGCGCGCGCGCGATGGCACTGGCGTTACCGCCTGCAGGGTCGGAGCCATAGACGTCGGCGGCAAGCAGGCGCTGACCCGGTGCGGCGCCCTGAACCATTCCCTTGCCGATCAGCAACGAGGCGACCGCGGTGCCGTGGCGGCTCGCCGCGGGCGCGCCCTTCGCAAAGCCGCGCTGCTCGACGCGCCCGGCGACCGAGGGATGCGCGGCCACGCCGCCGTCGATGAGACCGAGGGTGGCGCCGCCACTGCCTTGCGCGGTCGCGAGCGCCGCGCCGGGCAGCGCGCCGCCGGGCCCGCTGGCGAAATAGATATTGTCGACATCGACCTCCGCTCCCGGGAGCAGCTTGGCGAGCTGTTTGCGTGCGCGCGCGAGGCTGCGGTCGCCCGGAACCCGAAAGCGGGCGATGTCGAGATCGAGACCGTCGATCCGCTCGCGATCGATCAGCGCGTAGCCCTGTTTCGCCGCAGCACCGATCATCGCATCGTCGACGCCGCTGGCGATCAGGATGCCGCGCACCGCGGGCTCGCCGCGCTCGTCGAGTTCGATGCGGTCGCGATTGCCCCTGAGCAGGCTGTCGATGCGGTCGAGACGGAGCTGGGCCAGCGTTCCGCCGAGGCCGGCCAGCCGCTCGGCCGGAAGGTCGGCGAGCGGCGGCAGGGTGGGGAGGTCGCCCGGCAACCGGACCGACGGCAGCGCGAGCTGCGCGTGCGCGTTTCCCGTCGTCCCGGGAAGGAGCAGGGCGGTCATCGCCAAAATTGTCGCGGTCCGTCGCATGATCGTCCTCGAACGCCCGGCTTCGCTGGCCGATGCAAAAAATTTAGCACGCTGCGGAAGAAACGATAGAAGCCTGTCGTTTCTTCCTGTGACCGTGAAGAAAAAGGCGACGATGCGCTTCGAAGAGCAATTGATCGAGCTGCTGCCCCGGCTGCGCCGTTTCGCGCGGGGGTTGGCGCGCGATGTCAGCGACGCCGACGACCTGTGTCAGGCGGCGATCGAGCGCGCGCTGAAATCGCAGGACCAATGGCAGCAAGGGACAAGACTGGATAGCTGGATGTACCGGATCATTCGCAATCTCTGGATCGACGAGCGCCGCGCCGTCGGCCGCCGCGGCGTCCACACCCCGATCGACGATGCGGTCACGCAGGTCGCCGGGGACGGCGCGGCCGAGGTCGAAGCCGGCGCGCTGCGCGGCGATGTCGACGGTGCGATGGCGCGGCTGCCCGACGAGCAGCGCGAAGTCGTGATGCTCGTCCTCGTCGAAGGCTATGCCTATCGCGAGGCCGCCGACATACTGGAGGTGCCGGTGGGTACCGTCACCTCGCGCCTCGCACGCGGGCGTGAAACGCTGATGCATCTGCTGGGAGAAGCGGCATGAGCTTTGACCCCGAAACCATCGCCGCCTTCGTCGACGGCGAACTCGATGATCTCACTGCGCATCGTATCGCGCGCGAAGCGGCAGGGGATGCGGCGTTGGCGGCGGAGATCGCCCGCTATCGCGCGCTCCGCGCGACACTGGCGGCGCATTATGCGCCGGTGGTCGAGGAAGCCGTGCCCGACCGGTTACGCGCGTTGCTGGAAGGCAACGCTGCGGTCGACACGAGCCTTGCCGAACGCCGCGACCGCAAACGGGCGCGCTTTGCGCCGATCCATTGGGGCGCGATCGCCGCGTCGCTCGTCCTCGGGCTGACACTCGGCTTCAAACCCTGGCTGCCAGCGGCCGACGTCACCGGCGCGAACGGCAGGCTCGTTGCTTCGGGCGCCCTTGCCGAAGCACTCGATACCCAGCTTGCGTCGAAACAGACGGGCGATGCGGCGGTGCGGATCGGCCTCAGCTTCCGCGACCGGACGGGGCGCATCTGCCGCAGCTTCGCGGGAGCCGACCTTGCCGGCATCGGCTGCCGCGACGGGGGACGCTGGACGCTCGAACGCACGCTGGCCGGGGAGCAGGGCCACGCTTACCGGCAGGCGTCTTCGGGTGTGCTCGCCGCCGACGCGGCGGCGATGATGGCGGGCGAAGCTTTCGATGCCGCTGCCGAGCGCGCGGCGCAGGCGTCGGGATGGGCGGCAGCGCCTCAGCCGTAGCGGACGCCCCCCTCCCGCTCTTTCAGTAGCTTGAGCGTCTGCTCGCGCATCGCGAATTTCTGGACCTTGCCGGTCACCGTCATCGGGAAGCCGTCGACGAACAGGATATGCCGCGGGATCTTGAAATGGGCGATGCGGCCGCGGCAATGCGCGCGGACATCGTCTTCACCTAACGTCGCCCCGGCGCGCGCGACGATCCAGACGCACATTTCCTCGCCATATTTTTCGTCGGGAATGCCGACGCCCTGGACATCGACGATATCGGGATGGGTGAGCAGATATTCCTCGATCTCGCGCGGATAGATATTCTCGCCGCCGCGGATCACCATGTCCTTGATGCGCCCGACGATCCGGCAATAGCCATCCTCGTCGATCGTCGCGAGATCGCCGGTGTGCATCCAGCCGTCGGCATCGAGCGCATCGGCGGTGCGCTCGGCATCGTCCCAATAGCCGAGCATCACCGAATAGCCGCGCGTGCACAGCTCGCCGGTCTCGCCGCGCGCGACGATGTTGCCGCCGAGGTCGATGAGCTTGACCTCGAGGTGCGGCTGGACGCGGCCGACGGTCGAGACGCGCAGGTCGAGCGGGTCGTCGGTATCGCTCTGGAAGCTCACCGGGCTCGTTTCGGTCATGCCATAGGCGATGGTAACCTCATCCATGTGCATGCGGTCGATGACCTCGCGCATCACCGCCATCGGGCAGGGCGATCCCGCCATGATCCCGGTACGCAGCGACGACAGGTCGAAACGGTCGAAGTCGGGGTGCTGGAGCGCCGCGATGAACATCGTCGGCACGCCGTAGAGCGCGGTGCAGCGCTCGGCTTCGACGGTTTCGAGCACCGCGCCCGGATCGAAGGCCTCGGCCGGATAGACCATCGTCGCGCCGTGGACGGCGCAGGCGAGATTGCCCATGACCATGCCGAAACAATGATAGAGCGGCACGGGGATGCACAGCCTGTCGCGGGAGGTCAGGCCGATCCGCGCGCCGACGAAGGCGCCGTTGTTGAGGATGTTCCGGTGCGACAGCGTCGCGCCCTTGGGAAAGCCCGTGGTACCGCTGGTGAACTGGATATTCACCGGCATCGCCGGGTCGAGCCGAATATCGGCAAGCGCGCCAGTGTCCTTGCCGGCGAGCGCCGCGAACGGCAGGCAGCCTGCATGTTCGGTCTCGCCGAGCACGACGACGAGCCGCAGGTCGGGAAGGCGCGCGGCGTTCAACAGGCCGGGTACCGATACCGCGAGTTCGGGCGCCAGTTCGCCGAGCATCGCGACATAGTCGCTGCTCTTGTGCGACGGCGCGAGGATCAGCGCGGCACAGCCAACCTTGTTCAGCGCATAGTCGAGTTCGGCGACGCGATAGGCGGGGTTGATATTGACGAGGATCAGCCCCGCCTTTGCGGTCGCGAACTGGACGATGACCCATTCGGCGCAATTGGGCGCCCAGATGCCGACCCGGTCGCCGGGCTTCAGCCCGCGTTCGAGCAGGCCGGCTGCGACTGCATCGACCCGCGTCCTGAGCTCTTGCCAGGTCCAGCGCACATTCTGGTGCCGGACGACCAGCGCTTCGCCGTCGGGGTAACGCTTCACCGTTTGATCGAACAGCGCGCCGATCGTCATCTCGATCAGCGCTTCGCTGTGGTCGCCGCGTACGAAACTATCGGTCATGCATCTGCTTTCCTGAACTCCCAATCCCTGAACTCTGCATCCCGCAATTCCTTGCGCCGGATCTTGCCGCTGACTGTCTTGGGCAGGCTTGCGACGAACGCGATTCGGCGCGGATATTTATAGGGCGCCGTGGCGGCTTTCACATGGTCTTGCAGCGCCTTCGCGAGTTTGTCCGACGGGAGGTGACCCTTGGCGAGGACGATGAAGGCCTTCACCACCTCGCCGCGCGTCGGGTCGGGGCTGGCGACGACAGCGCTTTCGGCAACCGCCTCATGCTCGAAGAGCACGCTTTCGACCTCGAACGGCCCGATCCGGTAACCCGAAGAAAGAATGACGTCGTCGGCGCGGCCGACGAACCAGAAATAGCCGTCGGCATCGACCGTCGCGCGGTCGCCGGTCAGGTACCAGCCGCCCCGAAACACGCTTGCGGTGCGGTCTGGATCGCCGCGATAGCCCAGAAAGAGGCCGGGCGGGCGGCCCTCACCGACACGCAGCGCGATATCGCCTTCCTCGTTGGGCGGGAGAAGGGCGCCATCTTGCCCGATCACCGCCAAGTCGATCCCCGGGGTCGGGCGGCCCATCGCGCCTTGCCGCGCGGCGCCGGGACGGTTGCAGCAGAGCAGCACGGTTTCGGTCTGGCCGTAGCCGTCGTGGATATCTAGCCCGGTCGCCTGCTTCCAGAGGTCGATCACTTCGGGATTGAGCGGTTCGCCGGCGCTGACGCAGTGGCGGAGGTGCGCGAAGCTGCGTCCTGCCAGATCGCCTCGCACGAACATGCGATAGGCGGTCGGCGGCGCGCACAGCGTCGTCACCGGATGGCGCTCGAGCAGGTCCATCGCGGCCGCCGGATCGAACCCGGGCGCATGGTTGACGAAGATCGCGGCGCCCATCAGCCAGGGCGCGAACAGGCTGCTCCATGCCGCCTTGGCCCAGCCGGTATCGGACATGTTCCAGTGGAGGTCTCCGGGCCCGAGGTCGAGCCAGAAGCGACCGGTGATCTCGTGCGCGAGCGGATAGCCGGCACCGTGGATCGTCATCTTCGGCTGGCCGGTCGTGCCGCTGGTAAAATAGCAGAGCGCCGGATCGTCGAAGGCAGTGTCGGCGATCTCGGCGAGCGGTTCGATCGCCGCCTTCGCTTCGCCATAGTCGGTCCAGCCCTGACGGGGGCCGCCGATGTGGACCAGCGGGATTGCCGCATCGACCGGCGTTTCGTCCACCCGCGGTGCAACATCGACGCCCGCGACGATACAGCGCGCCTCGGCTGCGGCGCAGCGATAGGCGATGTCCTTGGGCGTCAACTGCACCGTGCCCGGCGATGCGATGGCGCCGAGCCGCAGGCACGCGAGCATCAACTCCCACCATTCGATCTCGCGCGACATCAGGATCAGCACGGTATCGCCGCGCCGGACCCCGGCGGCGCGGAGGACAGCGGCGGCGCGCGCGGCATGGTCCGACAGTTCCGAGAAACTGCGGTCCACGACCGCGCCCGATCCGTCGGTCCACAGCATCGCGCGATCGTCCGGCCGCTCCTTCGCCAGCCGGTCGATCGCGTCGCGCGCGAAATTATAATGCGTTGGCGGATTCCAGTCGAAGGTTTCGCTCATCCGCCACGGGCCACGTTGATGACGGAGAGCTGGGTATATTCGGCGAGGCCTTCTTCGGACTGTTCGACGCCGAGGCCGGAGGATTTGACCCCCGCCATCGCGATGTGCGGCCCGATCGCGACATGCTGGTTGACCCAGACCGATCCGCTTTCGATCCGGTCGGCGACCGACATTCCGCGCTCGACATCGGACGACCAGACCGAAGCGCCTAGTCCATAGGGCGATGCGTTCGCGCGCGCGACGACGTCGTCGATGTCCGAATAGCGGATCACCGGCAGGATCGGCCCGAACTGTTCCTCGTCGACGATCTCGTCGCCGTCGGTGACATCGCGGACGATCGTCGGGCGCAGGAAATAGCCGGCGCGGTCGATGACTTCGCCGCCCGCGACGATGGTGCCGTCGCGGCGCGCGCTTTCGAGAAAGGCCTTCACCTTCTCATATTGCGCCTTGTTCTGGATCGGCCCGATCTGCGCGCCCTGCGCCAGCCCGTCGTCGACCACCGCGGCTTCGGCGAGGCGGGCGAGTTCGTCGCACATCGCGTCGTAGATGCTGTCGTGAACATAGGCGCGCTTGATCGCGAGGCAGACCTGCCCGCAGTTCAAAAAGGCGGCGTTGAAGATGCCCTGCGCGGTCGCGCGGACATCGACATCGTCGAGCACTATGCCGGGATCGTTGCCGCCGAGTTCGAGCGTCAGCCGCTTGAGACCGTCGGCGGCGCTTGCCATGATCTTCTTGCCCGTCGCGGTCGATCCGGTGAAGCCGACCTTGGCGATGCGCGGATCGGCGGTGAGGTAACCGCCGAGGTCGTTGGCGTCGGTGATGATGTTCACAACCCCGGCCGGGAAGATGTCGCGGCAGAGCTCGCCGAGCATCAGCGCGGTGACCGGCGTCGTCGGGGCGGGCTTGAGGACGATGCTATTGCCCGCGATCACCGCCGGGCCGATCTTCCAGCAGGCGACGAGCAGCGGGAAGTTCCACGCGATGATTCCCGCGACGACCCCGAGCGGCTTGCGGCGGACGCGGATCAGTCCGTCGGCATCGTCCTGGATCGTCCGTTCGGCGATCTGGAGCGTCGCATAGTGGCGCAAATAGCCCTCCGCCCACGCGATCTCGCCCTGCGCTTCGGCAAGCGGCTTGCCCTGTTCCTGCGTCAGCGCACGCGCCAGCCTGTCGGCGTTGGCGACAATCGCGTCGGCGAGCTGGCTGACCTTCGCCTGCCGCTCGGCCAGCGGCACCTCGGTCCATCCGGGGAAGGCGGTTGCCGCCGCCTCGATCGCTTCGTCGGCCTGCCGCTCGGAGGCGCGGGCGACGGTCGCGAATATCTCCTCGGTCGCGGGGTTGATGACGTCCATCGCGTGGTCGCCTTCGACGAGCTCGCCGCCGATCAGCATCTTGTAATCAGACATCCATTCTCTCCGGTCAGAATTTCGTGCCAACGGTCACGCCATAGGTTCGCGGCGTTCCGACATGATTATAGTCGAAGCCGAAGCCCGCGAGCAGGTCGACGCGCGAGGTGAAATAGAATTTGTTGGTCAGGTTCTTGCCCCACACCGACGCTGTCCAGCGCCCGTCGGCCGACTCCCAATCGATGTGGCCCGAAAGCAGCACATAGCTTTTCTGGCGTAGGCGGGGGATGTTGAGCACTTCGAAATATTGGCTCGACGAATAGTTGAGGTCGCCGTGCAGGCTGAGCTTGCCGCTGCCGCCGTCGATCACCGTCGCATCGACGCCGCCGGTGAAGGTCAGCTTCGGTGCGTTCGACAGATTGTTGCCGCTGACATCGACCCCGCTGACGGTGCCCCGCTTGATCTTGGTGTCGAGAATGCCGACCCCGGCGCGCAGCGTGACCATGTCGGTGGCGCGCACCGTCAGCTCGGCCTCGCCCCCCAATATCTGTGACCGCGGAATGTTCAGCAGCGTCTGCGCTGCGGTTGCCGGATCGACGTTGATGAACTGCTGGTTGCTGTAGGTGTAGCGGAACGCCGCCATGTTGAGCGTGACGCGGCGGTCGGCGAACTGGCTCTTCAGCCCCAGCTCGAACGCATCGATCTTTTCGGCCTTGGCGACCGACAGTTCGGACGGATCGAAAAAGGCCTGCGCGTTGAAGCTCGGCGCGCGATAGCCGCGGCTGTAGTTGCCATAGACCATGACGTCGGGGTTGATCTTGTAATCGGCGCCGATCTTCCCCGACAGGTTTTCGGTGCTGTAATCGAGCCGCGACGGCGGGATCAGGTTCATCACCAGCACTTCGTTGGGGCCGAAGGCATTGGCTTCGAAATTGCTTTGCACCCCCTTGTCGTGCGTGAAGCGGATACCGCCGCGCAGGGTGAGCTGGTCGGTGACCTCGAAGCTCATGTCCGAATAGAGCGCATAGCTTTTCTTGAGCTGGTCGAAGCTGTTGCGGAACAGGCAGCCGAGCGGAAAGCCGACCGCGCAATCATTGTCGGTGACGCCGGGCAGGCCGTCGGAATCGATGTCCTTGCCGATCTCGAACGTCGTCTGGTTATAGACCTTCTCGCGGTTGAAATAGGCGCCGAGGATGAAGTTGAACGGCCCGCCGAAATCGCTGGTGAGGCGAAGGTCCTGCGCGAATTGCGTCGCCCGGTCGGCATAGGGGATTTCGAGCAGCTCGCTCGCGGTGCCGTCGGTATCTTCGTAGAAGCTGAGCCGTCCCTTGTCCCACGAAGTGACGCTGGTGATCGCGAGCGCGTCGGAGAGGTCGACGGTGCCGGTCAGCGATACCGACCAGGTGCGGGCGCGGCGGCGATCGGTGACGTTCGCTTCGATCTCGCGCCGCCCGAGCCCCGGCCGGTTCACCGCTTCGGGCTGGGCATAGATGCCATAGTTGCGCGGGTTCTGGTAGCTCGTCGAGGCGCGGAGGACGAAGCGGGCGCTATCGCTCGGTTCGAAAAGCAGGCTGCCGCGCACGCCATATTCGCGGACGCTGGCAAGGTCGGGTTCGCCGGGAAGCTGGTTCTTGAACCAGCCGTCGGCGCGCGCGAAAGTGAAGGCGACGCGCGCCGCCAATGTCTCGCCGAGCGGAACGCTGATCGCGCCATTGGCTTCGTAGCGGTTGTAGTTGCCGTAGCCGAGGTTGAGATAGCCCTCGGTATCGCCGAGCACCGGGGTGCGGCTGATCAGGTTGACCGCGCCGCCGGTGGTGTTCTTGCCGTAAAGCGTGCCCTGCGGCCCGCGCAGCACCTCGACGCGTTCGAGGTCGTACATGGCGACGCCCAGAAAAGCGAAATTGCCCTTGTAGACTTCGTCATAATAGGTCGCGACAGGGCTCGCCTGATTGAGGCTGTAGTCCGACATCGACACGCCGCGCAGCGCGAAGATCGGCGTGTTGTCGCCGACGGTCGAGGTGAGCTGGAGGTTGACGATCTTGCCCGCGAGTTCGTCGGCCTGCGTCACCCGCTGTTTTTCGAGCGAGTCACCGCCGAGCGCGCTGACCGCGATCGGCACGTCCTGCAGACGCTCGGACCGCTTCTGCGCGGTCACGACGATGTCGGTGCCGTCCGTGGTTTCGGCCACCGCGACTTCGGTCGCGGCCTCCTGCGCCAACGCCGGCGCGGAAACCCCCGCCATGAGCAAGGCCAGTAGCGGACGCGTGGCGTCGCGCATCATCAGCTTAGTCATCGAAAATTCTCCCCTGTCTATTCTTGTTTCTATGGCTTTCCGGCGGGGGCGAAGCGGGCGACCATGCCCGCCCGCACCGCCGCCGCTTCGGTTCGCAGCGGCTTCAGCCGCAGCCGCCCCACCTCGGCGGGTGTGTAGGGTGTGAAATCACCGGGAACATGCGCGGGATCGAAGCGCAGGAGCGACCAGTTCAGCACTTCGGCCAGCGCGTCGTCGGACAGCGCCGCGGTCGCGACGCCCGGTACCTGCGCCAGATATTCGCGCCCGCCGGGCACCTGCAGGAACTGCGCGACGAACCCCGCCATCGTCGGGGTCGTCTGGGGCGTTCCGGTCGCGTCGGCGCGGTGACAGCCCTGACAGGTCAGGATCCAGTTCTGCCGCGCGCGCGCCGGATTGGCGACGCCCGGCATTGCTGCGGCGTTGCCGGAAGGCGGGCTGCCCGAAACGGGTGCCGCCACCGCCGCCCCGGTCGCCAGGATCAGCGCGGGGGCGGCCAGCCATTTCATTTGCCGGCGACGCTCGGTTGAAGGCGCCCGACGGCGGCGGAATTGAGCGCGGCGCTGCCCGCGCGGTATCCCGCGATCTCGCGCGCCGTGAAAGCCTTTGCCGATCCGCCGCGGACGACATGGTTGAGCACCGCCGCGATCTGCGCATCGTTCAGCCCGGCCTGCGCGGGCATCATCCCGCGATAAGCCTTGCCTTCGACCGTGATCGGTCCCGACACGCCGCGGATCACGACGAGCGCGAGATAACGGCGTCCGGCGGCGCTTCCGGCCAGCGCCCGGACATCGCTCTTCAGCGGCGGGAAGGCACCGGGAACCCCGGCGCCGTTCGCCAGATGACACGCGGCGCAGCGCTTGTAGATCGTCGCGCCGTCGTCGGCGGCGGTCGCCGGTCCGGCGGCCGTCAGCCCGGCCAGCGCGAAGAGGATCGCCCACCGCGTCATCACTGCTGCTCCAGCGCGACGCCGAGGATGACGGCGGTCGAGCAATTGTAAATCGCGCTCGACGTGCCGAGACACCAGTTGATGTCGTTGTTCGCCTGCGGGCGGACCATCGGCCGGTCGCGTTCGTTGCGGTTGCAAAGGCAGCGCCCGCATGAGGATTTGCCGCAGCAGTCGTTATAGCTGATGATATAGGCGCGGTTGTCGGCGGGGTTCTGGCAGGTGCCGATCCACGTGATCGGCGACATTTCGGTGCCCGGCGGGCAACTGCTCGCGGTGCCGCCGCAGCAACTGCACAGAAAACCGTCGATCGCGCAATACCGCCAGTAATCGCACTGGGTCTGGTCGCCGGGGTCCTGCGGATTGCCGGTCGTTTGCGGCGCGACGGGATCGCCGCCGCCGCTATGGCCGTGCCCCTGTGCCTGCGCCCGCGATACCGGCAAGACAGGGATGACCGCTGCCCCCGTGATTGCGCCGCCGATCAGCGTCAGCAGGCTGCGCCGCGACGTCGCGCGGGCGACCCGGCGGGTCATTTTTTCGGAAAATTTGTCCAGTCCCGACATATTCGTTCCCTTCTTGTCGCGGCGTGCGCGATCAACCGCGCGCGAGATATTCCTGGATCGACGCGACGCGGCGTTCCTTGGCTTCGAACAGGCTTTCGAGATGCTCGCGGTTGTTGACGAGGCCGAGCGAGGCGATGTTGCCCTCCTCGTCGATCAGCACGGCATAAGGGAGCTTCGACACGCCGAGCGACCGGCCGAGCTCCTCGGACAGCACATAGTCGAAGCCCGTCAGCCCCTCGGCCATCGCCAGCCGGCGATGGGCCGCGGCGTCCCCATCGCTGGCGAGCACCACATCGAGCCAGCCGCGCTCGGCGCCGCTTGCCGAACGGACGACGGGCAAGAGCGTCTTGCACACCGGGCAGTCGGGCGAGAGGAAGAAGATGAGCTGGCCATGGCGGCGGCGCTTGCCGCCGATCGCGACCTGACGTCCGTCCAGGGTTTCGAGCGTCATTTCAGGCGCCTTGTCGCCGACATTGACCTTCTGGTGCAGCGTCAGCGCACCCGCCGGCGCGATGCGCTCGTGCAGCACCCCGACCTGCCGCGCGAGCGCCGCGACGAGGACGCCGAGGACCCCGACGGCGATCCACAGCAGGATTTGCGAAGCAAGGAAGAATCCGGTCATCGGGCAGCACTCCGGCTGGTGGCGGGAAGATGGGCGATTTCGCCGGCTGCGAAGAGCAGCGCGACAAAGGCGAGGGCGGCGAGGATCGACTGGATGTCGAAGCCGCCGCCCTCTGCGGGAGAGATGAGGAGGACAAGCGCGCCGGCGGCGAGCGCGATCGCGCGGCCGATGACGAAGAGGCCGATCCCGCGCCGCGGCTTGCCGAAATCGCACCCGCAGTCGATCGCGGCGTCGCCGCGCCGCCGCGCCGCAAATAGTGCGGCGGCATAGAGGGACCACAGCAGCGCGGCGAGCAAGGCGCCGACGGGCCGCGAAGCCGGGAAAAGCAGGGCCAGCGCCGCGGCCGTCTCGGTCGCTGCGGCCGCCATCGTCACCGGCATTGCGACAACCTGCGGCAGTCGCAGGAGGCCCGAGGTCGCTTGCGCAAGCCGGCCCCGATCGACGATCTTGTGCACCGCCGACGCCCCGAGGACCGCCGCCAGGAACAACGCCGCGACGGACGCGATCGCACCCATCAGCGTGCGGCCGTCATCGTCATGGGATCGTGGACGACGCTGGCGACCGTCCGGACGAACGCGCCGCTCGCCGCGTCATAGACGTCGAGCGATCCGTCGGGGCGCGAGGCGACGAGCAATGGCTGTTGCTGTTGCGTCGCCTCGATCGACAGGCTGTGGTTCTTGAGCGCGATGCGGCGGACCAGCGTCTTTGCCTGCGGGTCGATGACCCACGCCTCGGTGCCGCCATCCTTGTGCGATCCTTCGACCCCTTTGGGGTTCATCAGCACGTAGAGCAGCCCGGCGCGGTCGGCCGATATGACCTGCCAGCCGGCAGGCCGCCATTCGGGTTCGCCGCCCGCCTGCGGCGGGATCGCGAAACTGCCGAGGTCTTTCGCTGCTGCTCCCGCAAAATCGATCGCGCGCAAATTGCCCTTGAAGCTGACGAACCAGCCGGTGCGTCCGACCATCGCCGGGGTCATGAACAGCGGGTCGTCGTCGATATCGTTGAACGCCTCGCTGGTGACCGCCGGTCCGGCCTTGCCGGCGGCGTCGAGCGCGATGCTGGTCATCGTGCCGTCGGCGCACAGCGAGGTGAAGCCGCGCGGGCCGGTCGGGTAGACGAGCGAACAGCCCGGCAGGTCGATGTCCGACAAAATCTTGCGGCCGTCCAGATCGACGACGGTCACCGACGAGCCGGGAGTGAAGTTGAAGACCAGCGCCCATTTTTCGTCGTTGGTCAGTTGTAGGCTGTTGCGCAGCGTCACGAACAGGCCGCGTTTGCCGCCGGGCAGGACGATCTCGTCCTTCGGAGCCAGCGTCTTCGTATCCCAGATGGTGATGACGTCGGTGCGTTCGCCGCGGGTCAGCCGCGAATAGAAGGTTTCGCCGACATAGATTTCGCCGCGCGTCGTCGACGGCAGGATGTTGCCGAACTGCGCGACGGGAATCTGGCCGCGCAGATTGTGGTTTGCGGCGGCGACATCGACAATCGCGGCGCGCCCGTCGGGCAGGCTGTTGAAGTGCAAATCGTGCACGAAGACCCAGCTATCGGGATAGCGTTCGGGCAATTCGGAAACGGTCGGGACCGGCTCTTCGGGCAGCGGCTGCGGAAAATTTTGTGCGCCCGCCGCGCTGGCTGACATCAGCAACATGGCAAAAGCCGCCATTCGATCGACGCGCGCCATTCCGGCCTCCCTGATTCAATCCCCTGGGCTCTTGTGGCCCGCATTTGAAAATTATGCGTTCGACTAACTTTAGTCAAGTGAGTAAAGTCGGACACTTGTCCGGCGAGGGCGAACTGGCTAGGCGGAGGGGAGGAGGCCCTAAAAAAGTGACCAATTTCATCGTTCCCGACCTGAAGATCACGCCGCGGACGGGGGGCTATGCGCGGGGTCAGGATGGCTTTGAGCAGATATTGCGGTCGGCGCTGACGCTGTTGGTCGATCAGGGCGCATCGGCGCTGACGCTGCGCCGAATCGCGACCGAATCGGGAATGAACGTCGGCAGCCTCAACTATTATTTCAAATCGAAGGACGACCTGATTCGCGAACTGCTGAACGCGGTGATCAGCAGTTACGAGGAAGCGTTCGACGAGATCATCCACGAGCCCGGCGCAAGCGCCGAGGCGCGGCTCGAGAATCTGGTCGAGCTCATCCTCGAGGATATCACGACGAAGAAGACGACGCGCTTCTTTCCCGAACTCTGGGCGATGGCGAACCACGACGGCTTCGTTCACGACCGGATGAACGAGCTTTACGAACGCGCGCGCGTATCGCTCAACGAACTGATCGCGGAGATCAACCCCAGCCTGTCGGGCGAAGCACGTGAAATACTGGCGCTGTTCATTTCCGCGTCGATGGAGGGAATGACGGTCTTCGCGGGCTATGAGAAGCCCTGGGCCGCGCGGATGCCGGTGTTGCAGGCGCTCGCCAAAAAATCCTTCATCGAACTGGTGAAGAATCTGCGGTCCGAAGACCTGAAAGTCGAATAGACCCCGACTCTGCTCCGCTGCCCTATCGAGAGAAAAGTTCGAACGGCGCCCAATGGGCGGGATGCGCCACGCGCGCCTCGCCGTCGCTTCCCTTGCGGATCTTGCGGATCGCGTCGCGGAGCGCGCTGGCCGGATCGGAACCCGCGCGCAGCCCGCGGACGGTGCCCACCGACAGCCGCCGCGCGACATCGTCGCGGACCGGCCAGTGGCTGGCCATCACCTCGTCCGCGCCGGCGAGGAAAAAGCCCTGAACCAGCCCCGAGAGTTGCGGCCGGTCGGCACCGGCCGCCCCCGCGGTGTTGCATGCCGACAGGATGACCAGCCGCGCCGGCAGGCTGAGACCGCCGATCTCGCTCGGTTTGAGCAGGCCGTCGTCGCCGCCGGCCGGGGTCAGCAGCAGTGCCGGTTCGTCGAGCCCGTCGAGTTCGCCCGAGATCAGGCCGTGCGTCGCAAAGGCGAGCACGGCGCCGCGCGGCACGGTGGTCGCGCGCAATTCGGCCTCGGTCGCGCGCTCGCCGATCAGCAGGCGCGAATTGCCGCCGCCGATCGCGGCGGCCAGCGCCGACAGTTCGCGCGCGGCGTCGGGAAGCTCGGGCAAGGCATCGATGGCCCGCGCGGTGCCGGCGGAGCGCATCGCCATCAGCGAGCCCGCCTTGCGGCCTTCGACCCCGCCGAGGGCGATCAGCGTGCCGTCGGCGGGCGCCGCATCGCCATGCGGATCGCCGGCCCGCGGCGCGCGGACCCGCCGGCTGAGTGCGAGGCGGTCGATCAGATAATCGCCGCTGCGCGCGTCGGGCACGAGCAGGCCGAGGGGCAGCGCGCCGAGCGAGCCGTTGGCGATCACCGCGAGCTGGCGCACGGGGCGCAGCATTGCGGCCGCCTTTTCCGGAAACAGCAACGCATAGAGGTCGGCCGCCGCCGCCCGGTCGAAGGCGCCCCGATCGCCCGCGTCGAGCGAGGCGCGGAGCCGTGCGACGAGCGCCCCGACCGGCGCGGCGGCCGGGATCAGATATTGGAGCGGCTCGTTGCCGCGGGTGAGCGTCGCGAGCCACGCGCCGCCCAGATCGGTGAGCATCGCGGTTGCGCCGGCGTTGCCGGTCGCGGCTTCCATTTCGGCGAGCGTCGACGGCGTGAAGACGAGCCGGGCGAGTTCGGACGGCGCAAGCCCGGCGTCGAGCGCGAGGATCGCTTGCCGGTTGGCCGCGAGTTCGCCCGTCACGGCGACAAGGTCGAAGGCCGGATCGGGGCGCGCGAGGTTCGCCTCGATCCGGGCGTTCAGCCCCTGCCGCGCGGCCAGCAACTGGCGCCGTTCGGCAACCTTGGTCGCGAAGCCGGCGTCGGTGGCGGCGGCGCGTTCGCTTTCGGCTATGGCCAGTGCATCGTCGATACTGCTGCGCGCCGCCCATTGCTGCGCCTCGAACGCGTCGTTGATCGCGCCGCGCCGCGCGAACAGTTCGGCGAGCCAGCCATAGGCCGGGCGCTGGCGTTCGGCCTGCGCCGACCCGCGCGCTAGGTTGGCGCCGAGCGTGAGATCCGCGAACAGGCTGCGCGCTTCCGCCACGAGATCGGCGGCCGGACGGCTGTCGCCGCGGTCCTGCGCGCGCAGCACCATGGCGCGGGCCAGCAGCAGGTCGGGGTGGTCGGCGGGCAGCATTTTCATGCGCAGCGCGACCGCTTCCGCCGCCGCATTTTCGGCGCCCGCCCAGTCGGCGTTGGCGAAGGCCGCCTTCGCCAGATTGTCGCGCGCGTTGGCGCGATCGCGATGCCCTTCAGGCAGGCGCTCGTCGCGGATGGCCAGAAGTTCGCGGGCCAGCGGCTGCGCCTCGGCGCCGCGGCCGGTGCCGATCAATGCGATCAGCCGCGTATCGCGCGCGACGAGGGCGCGGTCGCTTTGCGCGCCGAGCTGCTTGTCGATGATCGGTGTCGCGACGTCGAGGAAGGCGATGGCGTCGTCATATTGCCTGGCGCGGGTCAGCGCCTGCGCAAACTGCACCCGCATCGCGGCGCTATTCTGGTTGGGTCCGCCGCTGGCCTTTTCGGTCAGTTCGAAAGCGCGCCGGATCATCGGCATCGCATCGTGCGGACGGTTGATGCGAAACAGGACGGCGCCGAAATTGGCATAGAGATTGGCCATCATCGGATGGTCGGCGCCCAGTGCGCCGCCGGTCCGCCCGATGGCATTTTGCGCCGCGGCGATCGCTTCCTCGGTGCGGCCGGCCGAATAGAGATAGACGATCCGGTTGGCGCTCCACACCGCGACCGCCGGGGGGACGGGGTCGAGCGCGAGCCCCATCTCGACCGCCCGGGCGTTGCGTTCGAGCGCTTCGTCGAGGCGCCCCTGTTCGAGATAGGCGGCGGCGAGATTGGAAAGCGCGACGGCGTGGTCGCTACCCGGCGCGTCCTTCGCATAATCGG
Organism: Sphingopyxis macrogoltabida; assembly: GCF_001314325.1. Lineage (NCBI taxonomy): Bacteria > Pseudomonadati > Pseudomonadota > Alphaproteobacteria > Sphingomonadales > Sphingopyxidaceae > Sphingopyxis > Sphingopyxis macrogoltabida. Next base: position 3,692,310 of record NZ_CP009429.1, on the reverse strand, counting down.
CGACAAGCTGTTCGTTGAGCGCGAGCGAGGCCGTATGATCGCCCTTGAAGCTGGCGACATAAGCGCGGAGGCTCAGCGTATCGCGCCAGCTCTTGCGATAGCCGGGCGCCTTTTCGAGTTGCGGCGCGATCCGGTCGATAATCGCGAGCGCCGCGTCCATCTCGCCTGCCGAAGCGCGCGATATGGCGCCGTAAAGCTCGCGCGCCGCGATTTCGGGATGGCCGGCGGGGTAGAGGCGCCGCGCCTCGGCCAGCGTTTCGTCGGCGAGGGCGCGATAGGCGGCCTGATCGGCTTCGGGTTCGGCGACCTCGATGCGCGCAACGAGAGCGTCGAGCTTCGCACGGTCGACGGGCGAGGCCGGCGCTGCGGCTACTCCCGCGCTCCACGCCAGACATATCGCCATTACCGCCAGTCGCGCCGCCCGGCCCGTTCTATCCCGCATCGCTCGTCCCCCGATCTGCGTGCGACCCCGCGCGCTCTTGCGCCGGAAGTGGCGCAAAATTCAAGCCTTTTGAGGAAGCTCAGGCGTGGGGAATGAAAATAGGCTGGCTGGTTTCGGCGGGTTATGGGCATAACTCACGTGCACCCCGGCGAAAGCCGGGGCCCAGGGTGTATTCACGCTAGGCTAGCTTTCCAACGCTCTGGGCCCCGGCTTTCGCCGGGGTGCACAAATGAGCGAACGTCCGCTCCCCCCAGCCACTCCAGTCAACGGACGGCGGACCGAACGCTAGTCGAGCACGAGGTAATAATTCACCCGCCGCGCCCCGCCGTTGCTGAGCTCGATCCGGTAGCGCTGGGTGAAGACCGGGGTGAAGCGGCAATCGCGGGCGTGCGCCGGCCTGCGGTCGCAGACGAGCTTGCCGTCGCCGTCGTAGATGCGCAACCGGAGTTCGCTTTGCGGCTGCGAGTCGGCCGCGATGGTTGCCGCCTGTCCGGACAGGAAGAGCTGGTTCAGGCTGGTCTCGTTGCCGGGCGCGAGCGTGCCGCGCACATAGCCGGGGCCGAGCGCGCGGCCGCGTAACGGCGGGAGCTTGTCGGCAACCGACGCGCGCCAGACCGGAACCGGGTCGTCGGCGATCGCGGCATCGAGCGGCCGTGCACCGCGCTGGCCGAGGCGGAGCAGCGTCGACGCGAGCACCCGCTTGTCGCCATTCCCGTGCGCCGCGTCGGCGGCGGCGAGGTCGGCCGCAACGCCGCTGGCCCGTGATGCGCCGGACGGAGGGGCGGCAGCGTGAGGTTCGGTGCCATGCGCCGCGCATCCGGCGAGCGTCGCAACAAGGCCGATGCCGATCCAGCGGGAGTGGCTGCGCCGGGTCATGTCGCCTGTTCCTTTACGATGAAGCGCGCGCCCTTTTCGGACGGCGCCAGCGTGAGCGTCAGATCGTGGCGCTCGGCGATCGCGCGCGCCAGCGCAAGGCCTAGCCCGCTTCCCGGTGCGTCGCGCCGGACATTGGCGCTGCGATGGAAGCGTTCGAAGATTTTTTCGCGATCGGCTTCGGGCACGCCCGGCCCGTCGTCCTCGACCGTCAGCACCGGACCTGGCGCGAGCTTCAGCCGTACCATACTGCCCGCCGGCGCATATTTGAGCGCATTGTCGAGCAGGTTGGTGACGAGCTGGCCAAGCTGGCTTTCCTCGCCCTCGAAAACGATGCCGGGCGCGACCGACCACGAAAAATCATGCCCCGAATCCTCGGCGCTGTCGGCGTAAAGTTCGCAGATGCGGGTCACCATCGCGCTGAGATCGACCGGGCGCAGCCCGTGGCGGTCGCCGCGCCGTGCCTTGCTCGCGGCGATGTCGAGCAACGATTCGAGCATCGCCACGAGCCGCTTGATGTCGCCGCGTGCCTCGAGCAGCCGCGCGGCGACGGCGCTGTCGGCGCCCGCCGCCAGCGCCTTGGTGAGCCGCCCGTCGAGGTGCATCAGCGGGGTGCGAATCTCGTGCGCGATCTGGTCGGAGGCATCGCGATATGCCTCGATCAGCCGTTTTTGCCGCGACAGCGCCGCGGCGCTGTGGCCGGTGAGTTCGTCGATCTCGTCGCGCGCGGCGCCGCCGCGCAGAGTCGCCAGCCGATCCTCGTCAGAATCGCGAAAGGCGTCGTTGATGCGTTCGATCCGCCAGTGCAGCCGGCCCGCGGCGGCGCGGCCAAGCCCGCCGACGAGCAGCACGAACAGGGCGCCGCCGCCGAGAAAGACCAAAGCCACGCGTTGCAACAGCGCGCCATTGTCGCCGGTATCGCGCGCGACGACGAGCTGGAGTGCGGGGCCGAGGCGGGTCGCGCGGGCATAGACTTCGGTGCCGGCGCCGATGCGGATCGTCCCGCTTTCCGAAACCCCGGCGTCGAGTTCGGGCCATTCGGCAATGTCGCCCGCGAGGCGCGCGCCGCGGGCATCGGCGAGCAGATAATGCGGCGCCCCGCCGTCCGACGGGGTGATCGCCAGCCGGTCGGCGATGCGCCGTTCGAGTTCGCCGCGTCCGCTGGTGGCATAGATATCGACGAGCCCGGCAAGGTCGACATCGACCGCCTTGCGCGCCGAAGCGGCGACGGTCGCGCGGATCGTCTGGTCGGTCAGTATCCACAGGCCGGAGACGAGCGCCAGCGACAGCAGGATCGCGAGGCGGACGATGCGCGAGAAGATCGAACGGCGGGCGATCGCTCCTACCTCCCGTCGAGCAGGCGGTAGCCCGAGCCCCAGATGGTTTCGAGCGCGGGGCTGGCGAAGCCGTCCTCGAGCTTGCGCCGCAGCCGGCCGACGTTGACGTCGACGACGTTCGTCTGCGGATCGAACGACATGTTCCACACATCGCGCAGCAGCATCTCGCGCGTCACCACCTCGCCCGCATTTTCCATGAAATAGCGGAACAGTTCGAACTCGCGCGGGCTGAGCGCGAGGTGCCGGTTCTGGCGGAAGGCGGTGCGCGCCTTCACATGGCATTCGAAGGCGCCGTAGAGGATGACGGCGCTATGCTCGCGTCCCGATGCGCGGCGGTAGAGGGCGCGCAGCCGCGCCATCAGTTCCTCGGCCTCGAACGGCTTGGCGAGATAATCGTCGGCGCCCGCGTCGAGCCCCTCGGCACGGTCGGTGGTGCGTCCGAGCGCCGAGAGCATGAGCACCGGGGTGCCCACCCCGCTTTCGCGGAGCCGTTTGACGATCGTTAGCCCGTCGAGATCGCCGAGCATGCGATCGAGGATGATGACGTCGAATTTTTCCATGCCGGCGCGCAACAGCCCGCCGGCGCCGCTGTTTTCCCAGGTGACGATGTCGCCGCGCGCGGCGGCGAGCGCCTGCACCTCCGAGGCGGCGCGTTGGTCATCCTCGACATATAATATCTTCAGCGTTTCCATGATGTTGGCGCTGCAATCCCCCATAATGGCAGGCGACCCCGTCCCTTCTGGCACGGCCGAAGGGACGGGGCAAGCATGCTGCCCGGCCGGAAAGGATCGCGGCGCCCCGGTCAACGCGGCGCTTTGAAGCTGACCAGCCCGCCGAGCAGGCGTTCGGCGCGCTGGCGCAGGTCGCCCGCGTCGCCGGGCTGCGGGGCCGCGGTCGGCAGGGCAGGCGTACCGGGCGCGGCGACGGGAAGTGTGCCTGCCGACGATGCGGCCCAGCGCCCCCAATCGGCCGAAAGCGATGCTGGCGGCGGCGAGCCGGTCCCGGCGGGCGCGCCGGCCGGCAGCGGCGTCGTGGGGGCTGCGGTTGCCGCGACGGGATTGCCGCCGCCCGGCGCCATGCGGGCATAGGGGTTGGTCGGCGCGGCGGGCTGGCCGGCGAAGGCGGCGACGCCCGAGACGACAAGCCCGGCGCCCGCGTCATTGACCGTATAGGCGGCGCCGAAATGGGTCGCGCCGGGACCGAACAGGGCGCCGCGCACATTGCTGGAGCAGGTGGCGGTGCAGCTCGCGGCGGTGGTGCCGCTGATCAGCGCGAGGCCGTCGATCTCGTTGTTGCCGGTCAGGCGATAGCCGCCGTTGTTCGGATCGGCCGCGCCGCCTGCCGTCTTCACGTTCCAGCCATATTGGTCGATGCCGATGTCGAAATCGAAGCCGACGCGCTTGGTCGCGAAATCGACCGCAACACTGCCGGTGAAGCTGCCCGGTGCAAGGTTGGCGAGCCGGTCGGTCGGCCGCGTCGCGCCGACGAGGGCATAGTCGACACGGCCGGTCGTGGGCAGCGCGGTCGCGAAAGTGCCCGACAGGATCGGGTTGCCGCTGTTGGCGAGGTTCGGATCGTCGAGGCCGAAATTATTGGTGTCGAGCCAGCGCGTCCAGCCGATAACGCCATCGACGCTGCCGCTTTCGCCGGCGGGGCCGGGGCGCTGGACGCCCTGCGGCGAGCCATTGTCGCGCGTCCAGCCGACCAGCACGCCCGCATCGTCATAGGTGACTTTCGAGCGATATTGGGCGTCGAAATTGGCGTAGGTCAGGTTGATCAGATACTGGTTCTCATACTGGCCGGTCGCGATGCCGGGTTCCGGCTGCGGTTCGGGGTCCGGATCGGGGCCGGGTCCGCCCGAGCCCGTCGCGGCAAAGGCAACCGCGCCCTGGATTCGCTCGGCGGTCTGGAAATTTGGGTTGTCGATGGTCTGATAGGTCATGCCGACGCGGTCGGCCGAGCCGCCAAAGCCGCCGTAGAAGAGGATCAGGCAGCCGTCGCTGGAACAGGCGTCGCCGTTGCCGGTCATCTTGCCGTTCATGTTGAACACCGGATTGACCCCGAAGGTGCTGACGAGGGCGCCGTCGGCGCGGCCCTCGGAGGCGAAGTCGTAGCGCACGTTGCCGCCCGCTTCGGGCATGACGATGGTGCCGTCGAAGCCATAGCTGAGGCTGGAGGCGTCGAAGCCGATGGTCAGGTTCGCGTCGAAGGTGCCCGGCGCGGCGCGCCCCGACGCGAAGACGGGTTTCGTGGCCGCGAGCACATCGTAATCGATCGTGCCGCTGGTCGGCAGCGGCGTCGTCAGCGGGGCGGTGACCACCCACGGAATGCCGCCGTTCGCGCCGACATCGTTATTGAAGCCGCGGAAGCGTGGGGCGCCGTCGACATAGCGTCCGACGACCACCGAGGCGTCTCCCGCGACATCGACCGCCTGCGCGGTGCCGATGCCGAGATCGCCGGCATCGGTGAGCACGCCGTCGGCGTCGAGTTGCGGCGTGGCCGAGGCCTGATAGGAAACGCCGGCATGCACCGCATAGGCCCGGGCACCGGTTGTGCCGCTGGGAAAGCCGCCGGCATATTGCGGATTGTCGGGACCGCCGGGATCGGGCAGGCCCGCAAACTGGTCGGGATCGCCGCCGGTTTCGAGATAGGCGAGATAGCCGGTCAGGAAGGCGAGGATCGGTCCGGAGAGCCGGTCGTCAAGCACACCCGCCCCGTCGAGCAGCGCCAGATAGGTCTCGATCTGCTCGGGCGTCAGCGCCGTATATTCGGACGGACGGCCGCCGCCGAGGAGGAAGCTGTAATAAGCCTGCACCGCGGCCAGATAGTCGCTGTACACCGGCAAACCGCCATATTCGACCGGATCGCCGCCGGCGGCGAGGAAGGCGTAATATTGGGCGAAGAAGGCGTCGAGCCCGGCGTGGCTCGTGAAGCCACCGGCCCCGTTCAGCGCCGCGAGATAGGCGCTGATCTGCGCCTGCGTCAGCGCAGTATATTCGGTGGGCAGGCCGCCTGCCGCAAGGAAGGCATAATAGGCGTTCAACGCCGTCACATAATCGGCGTAGACCGGTAGCCCGGCGAACTGAGCGGGGTTGCCGCCGCCCGCGATAAAGGCAAAATATCCGGTGAAAAAGGCGTCGAGCCCGGCGTGGCTGGCGAAGCCGCCAGCGCCGTTCAGCGCCGAGAGATAGGCCCTGATCTGGGCCGGCGTCAGCGCGGTATAATCGGCGGGCAACCCGCCCCCGGCAAGGAAGGCGTAATAGGCATTCAGCGCCGAGACGTAATTGCTATAAATGGGCAGCCCGCTGAAACCGTTGGGCGTGCCGCCCCCGGCGAGATAGGCGAAATAAGCGTTGAGCAGGTCGGCGTTGGCGCCGAGCAAGCTCGCCGCCTGTCCCGATCCGGTGATGCTGGCGAGATAGGTCTCCAGCGTCGCCAGTTGCTGCGCATCATAGTCCGCGGGCAGCCCGCCCGCGGCGAGAAAGGCGGCGTAGGCATTGAGCGCGGCGGCGAACGCCGCGAAATCCGGCGGTACCGGCAGGCCCGCAAAATTGTCGGGATTGCCGCCGCCCGCGAGGAAAGCGAAATAGTCGCTGTAGAAGCCCGCGAGTTCGGCCAGAAAGGCGTTGCTTGCCCCCGCCCCCTGCAGCGCCGCGATATAGGCGCGGATCGTTTCCTGCGTCAGTGCGCCATAGGCGGAAGGCACGCCGCCGTTCGCGAGATAGGCGTAGTAGGCGGCGAGCGCATCGGCATAGCCGGCGAAGATGTTCGCGTTCAGCCCGGGAAAGGCGTTCGGCTGCCCGCCGCCCTGCAGGAAAGCGAGATAGGCAGCGAAGAATTCGGTGCGGTCGCCAAGGAAGCGGTCGAGCGCGCCGCCCGCCTGCAGGGCGGCGAGGTAGGCGCGAAGCTGTTCGATGTCGGCGCCGTCATAGTCCGACGGCAAATTGCCGGCGGCGAGGAAAGCGAAATAGGCGTCGAGCTGGTTCGCATAGCCCGCGAAGATGTTGGCGGGGAGGCCGGCAAAGGCATCGGGGGCTCCGCCGCCGCGCAGGAAGGCGAGATAGGCCGAATAGAAGGCCGCCCGGTCGCCCGCGACGGTATCGAGCAGCCCCGCATCGGCGAGCGTTTCGAGATAGCTGCGCAGCGTCGCGGCATCGAGCGCGCCATAGGCGCTGGGCAGGCGGCCGCTGGCGAGGAAAGCGAAATAGGCGTCGAGTGCGGCGCGATATTCGGCCGCAAAGGCGATGCCGCCGTTGCCGAGATAGGCGGCGAGCAGCGCCCGGTCGGTGGCCCGGAGCCGCTGGACGAGCCCGCTGTCGGCGAGGAAGCGGATATAGGCGTCGATCGTCGCCGCGCTCGCCTGACCGAAGTCGGCGGGATTGCCGCCGCCGCGGATGAAGGCGAAATAGGCGGCGGTCAGGTCGGTGAAGTTGCGGCCGAAGCGGTCGGGGCTGCCGCCGCCCTGCAGGAAGGCGAGATAGGCGTCGGCGAGGACACGATCCTGCGCGCCGAGCTGGCCGAGCCGGCCGGTACACCCGGCATAGGCGATGAAGGCGTTGATGTCGGCGAGGCTGGCGCTGCCGAAGCTCGACGGCGCGGCGTTCGAACGGAGCAGGTCGAGGTACTGGCCGAGGAAACCCGCATAGGCGGTAAGGAAATCGGCCCCCGAGCGGCCGGCGGCGAGATGCGCCAGATAGGTGCGGATGATGTCGGCCTGCGCGCCCGGAAAGGGCGTGCCGCCATAGGCATGTTCGAGCCCCGCCGCGCCGGCGACGAGCAACGCCAGGTCGCCGCTGGGGAAGCTTTCGATCGCCGGGTTGGCGACCGCCGCATCGACGCGGCGCGCCGCCGCGAGCACATCGCTCGATGCGCCCGCCGCCGCCAGCGCATCGCCGAGCGTCACCGGCACGCCGTTCGCTGCCGCCGCCACGGGGCCGCCCGCGCGCATGTCGGCGATAGGGGCATCCGCCGCATCGCTGGCCGCCGGCGTCGCCTGCGCGCCGTTCGAGACGACCTGTTGCGCGCGTTCGCCGGGCGCGAAGGCGAACAGCTGGCCTGCGGCAAAGCGGCGCGGTGCGTCCGCCGGACCGATATCGACCGCACCGGTCAGCACATGGCCGCGGCCCTTGCCGTCGGCGCCGACGCTGAAGGTCGCCGCCGACGCGCGGCCGGCGATGCGGCCCTCGACCCCGTCGGGCATGCGCACGATCGTCGTGCCGTCGCCGCCCGCGACGGTCAGGCTGCCGGCATAGAGATGCACCGAGCCGTCGGTGTCGATGCGATAGTCGGCGACGCCGAGCACCGAAACGACCGCGCCGTCGTCGAGCCGGACCTGCTTCAGCCCGTCGAGCTGGTTGACGCGGGCGCCGAATTCGAAACTCTTGTCGCCTTTCGAGGAAAAGAGCAGGTCGCCGGCAAAGGCCGGGGCGGCGAGCGAGAGGCTCGACGCGCCGACGAGCAGGGCGGTGGCGAGCCGAAGTTGGGGGCGAAGCTGGGGGTTGTGCGTCATGGTCGTCTCTCCCGGTCCGGATCAGAATTCGAGGCGAAGGCCGAGCGAGGCAGTCCAGCGCTCGTAATCGTAAAGGGCGATGTTGCTCCAGTTGCGCGTCCAGGTGGCGCGCGGCTGGAGGAAGAGGGTATCGGTCAGCGCGACCTTGATCCCCGCGGTGAGGTCGAGCCGCTCGTCGCCCCGCTCGACGAGGAACAGCGCATCGGCCTGATCGTAGCGGCGCAGGTCGAAGGCGGCGCCGGCGACGAGCGCGATGCGGTTCGCGACCGGGAACTCGCCGCCGATATTGGCGCCGACGAACCAGTTCGATTCGGCATCGCCCGCGGCACGGCGCGTCTCTTCCTTGCCGCCCGACAGGCCGGCGGCGATGGTGCGGGTGACATAGCCGATGCCGACGGCATAGCGATCGGCATCGCGCGTCGGCGCGCCGTCGTAATCGAGCCGGTTCCACTGCGCCGACAGCGTCAGCGCGCGGCCGCCGCTCAGCGTCTTGGTATATTGGCCGATGACGCCATAGGCGGTGCGATAGCCATCGTGGCCGAGCCAGAATTTCTGCACCTGCCCCGACAGGGACACGACGTCGCGATTGGCAAAGCTGTGCGCATAGCCGGCGGTCCCGGTCAGCGCCGCCTGATCGAAACGGCGGCTGTCGAAATTATCGCGCCAGTTGCCGAGCGCGCTTGCGAACAGCCGGTCCTGCCGCCCGATCGCGGTGACGGCGGAAACACCGCCCTGGATCTCGTAATATTCGTCGCCCTGCGCCACCGCACCGGGGCCCAGCGTGCCGGGGCCGAGGAAGCTGAACAGCGGGATGACGATGGTGTTGAGGTCGGTCGCGGCGTTGATATTGTCGTCGTAACCGGCGCGGGCGTCGATAAAGCCCGACACGTCGGAACCGCCGCCCGCGATCTGCTTGTCGAACTGCCGCACGAAGCCGGTGAAGCGCTGGCGCACCGGGTCGGGCAGGCTGGGGTCGTCGACGACGGTGGCGAATTCCTGCCGCGCGGTGTCGATATCGCCGGCCAGTGCATAGGCGCGGGCGAGTTCGGCGCGCGCCGGGGCGTTCTCCGGCTGGACCGCGAGCACGCGCTGGAAGGCGATCACCGCTTCGCCGTAGCGCCCCGCATCGAGCGCGGCGATGCCGAGACGATAGTCGAAATCGGGATCGCCGGCCCGCGTTGCGGCTTCGGCCGCCAGCGCGTCATAAGCGGCGGTCGCCGCCGCCGGGTCCTGCGCCTGTGCGGCGCCATGCGGCGCGAGCACGGCGATGAGCAGCGGTGCGGTGCAGGAAAAAAATCGTTTCGCCATGGCCTCTTCCGTCGATCGTTGCGTTCGCGATGATCTAGGGTTGGGGCGGGGCGCTTGTCCGGTGACGAAGTTCGTCCGAATGATGACAAAGGCTGATAGCTGTGGCGTGGCGGCTCGCGCGGTGGTGGCGGCCGCTCAAATCATCGCCGGGGTTCGCGGGAAATCAGAATGTCGGCGGCGTGCAGGCGCTGACCAGTTCGCAAGGCTCGGGCCCCACGCAGCGGAAGCGATGCGACCGGCGGCTGTCGAAATAATAGGCGTCGCCGGGGCCGAGAATGCTGCGCTCGTCGTCGACCGTTACCTCCAGCCGCCCGCTGATGATGATCGCGCCCTCTTCGCCTTCGTGGACGAGCGCGATGCGCCCCGAATCCGCGCCCGGCTCATAGCGTTCCTTCAGGATTTGCAGGGCACGCCCCGCCGCGCTGCGGCCGATCTGGAGGTAGGAGACCGGCCCCTTGCCGATCTCGGTCAGTTCGTCGGCGCGATAGAATATCTGCGCCGGGCGATCGGGCTCGATCGCGAAAAATTCGGCGAGGCCGATCGGGATGCCGTCGAGGATGCGTTTCAACGCGCCGACCGACGGGTTGGTCTGGTTCGCCTCGATGAGCGAGATCGTCGAGTTGGTCACGCCCGCCTTTTTGGCGAGCTGGCGCTGCGACAGGCCATATTGGGTCCGAACAAATCGCAGCCTCGCCCCGACATCGACGCTCATCCATTGCTTCCTTATGTTGCAGCTGTTCGATATATCGCAACAGGCTGTGGCAGAAAGCATGAAAATCCGTCACCGGCGTGCGACGAAGTAAAGGGCTTGTTGCGCCTGCTTTGACGGGCTTCTCTAAGCGCCGGATAAACAAGGAAGCCGACATGCCCGATATACCGCCCGCCAATGCGCCGTCGCTCGACGCCTATTGGATGCCGTTTACCGCCAACCGCCAGTTCAAGGCGGCGCCGCGCCTGCTCTCGGCGGCGCAGGGGATGTATTATACGAGCGTCGACGGCCGCGAGGTGCTCGACGGCACCGCCGGGCTGTGGTGTGTCAACGCCGGTCACGGCCGGCGCCAGATCAGCGAAGCGGTGGCGCGCCAGCTCGACACGATGGATTATGCCCCGAGCTTCCAGATGGGCCACCCGATCGCGTTCGACTTCGCCGAGCGGCTTGCGGCGATCGCGCCCGGCGGACCGGCCGCGGGGCTCGACCGCGTCTTTTTCGCGGGGTCGGGGTCGGAGGCGGTCGATACCGCGCTCAAGATCGCGGTCGCCTATCAGCGGGCGACCGGCCAGGGCACGCGCACCCGCCTGATCGGCCGCGAGCGCGGTTATCATGGCGTCGGCTTCGGCGGCATTTCGGTGGGCGGTCTCGTCAACAACCGGCGGGTGTTTCCGCAACTGCCGGGGACCGACCATCTGCGTCACACGCACGATCCGGCGCGCAACGCGTTCAGCCGGGGCCTGCCCGAGCATGGCGCCGAACTGGCCGACGATCTCGAGCGGCTGGTCGCGCTGCACGGCGCCGAGACGATCGCGGCGGTGATCGTCGAGCCGGTGGCCGGGTCGACCGGTGTGCTGCTGCCGCCCGTAAATTACCTCGAGCGGCTGCGCGAAATCTGCACCCGCCACGGCATCCTCCTGATCTTCGACGAGGTGATCACCGGTTTCGGACGGCTCGGCGCGCCCTTCGCCGTCGATTATTTCGGGGTGGTCCCCGATCTGGTGACGACGGCCAAGGGGCTTACCAACGGCTGCATCCCGATGGGCGCGGTGTTCGCGAGCCGCGCGGTCCACGATGCCCTGATGCACGGTCCCGAGGCGCAGATCGAACTGTTCCATGGCTATACCTATTCGGGACATCCCGTCGCCTGTGCGGCGGGGCTCGCGGCGCTCGACATCTATGCCGGCGAAGGGCTGTTGACGCGAGCCGGCGATATCGCGCCGGACTGGAGCGAGGCGATGCACAGCCTGCGCGGCCTGCCACATGTGATCGACATCCGCACCATCGGCCTTGTCGCGGGGATCGAACTCGCGTCCCGTGACGGCGCGGCCGGCGAGCGGGCCTATGACCTGTTCGTCGACTGTTTCGAACGCGGCCTGCTGATCCGCGTGACGGGCGACATCGTCGCGCTGTCGCCGCCGCTGATCGCCGAGACCGGGCATATCGACCGGATCGTCTCGACGCTGGGCGAAGCGCTCAAGCGCCTCGCCTGAGCCGGCAGGCCGGACAGGGAGAGGGCCCGGTCAGATCGGCAGGGCGGTCGTGTATTTGGTCGTTCCCAGCGCGAAATGCGAAGAGCCCCCGGCGACCGCCGGATGCGCCAGCACGGTGTCCATCAGGAAGCTGTTATAACCGGCGACGTCGGCGACCACGACGCGCAGCAGATAATCCCAGTCGCCCGACATCGAGAAGCATTCGACGATTTCGGGACAGGATTGGACGAATTGCTCGAAACTGATCCGGTCGTCGATACTGTGGCTGCGCACCCGGATATTGCACAGCACGGTGACGCCGCGCCCGATCCGGGCGGGGTCGACCAGACGGACATGGCCGGTGAGGATGCCTGCGTCCTCCAGCGCCCGCACGCGGCGCCAGCAGGATGCGCTCGACGCGCCGACGCGCTCGCCCAGCTCGGCATGGCTGAGCGATGCGTCGCGCTGCAGCTCTGCAACGATTCTTCGGTCTATTGCATCCAAGATCGAATCCTGTTTCAATTTTTTAGAAAATGGGAAATTCCTGTTTCAAGATATGCCATAATCGGCGCGATTTTGAAAAGCAATTTCCGCCGTAACGCGGCATTATCGGCGCATGGCACAGGACATCCTCACTCGCCCCGACGGCACCGCCGCGGATTGGACCATCCCGCAGGATTGGGACGCCTATACGGCGGAGGATCATGCGACCTGGGACACGCTGTTCGACCGTCAGGCGCGGTTGCTGCCGGGCCGCGTGACACCCGAATTCATCGACGGCCTCGATATGCTGCGCCTGTCGAAACCGGGCATCCCCGATTTCGACGAATTGTCCGAACGGCTGATGAAGGCGACCGGATGGCAGGTCGTCGCAGTGCCCGGCCTCGTCCCCGACGACGTGTTTTTCGACCATCTCGCCAATCGCCGCTTCGTCTCGGGCAATTTCATCCGGCGTCCCGATCAGCTCGACTATTTGCAGGAACCCGATGTGTTCCACGATGTCTTCGGCCATGTGCCGCTGCTCGCGCACCCGGTCTTCGCCGATTATATGCAGGCCTATGGCGAAGGGGGCCGCCGCGCCGCGCAGGCGGGCGTCATCGAAAAGCTCGCACGCCTCTATTGGTACACTGTCGAATTCGGCCTCGTCCGTTCCGAAGGCGGGCTGAAGCTTTACGGCGCCGGTATCGTCTCTTCCTATACCGAGTCGGTCTTCGCGCTCGACGATCCGTCGCCGAACCGGATCGGTTTCGACCTGCGGCGCTTGATGCGGACCAAATATCGCATCGACGATTTCCAGCAGAATTATTTCGTCATCGACAGCTTCGAGGATCTTCTCGACCAGACGCTCAACACCGATTTCGGCCCGCTTTATGCCGAGCTGGAAGGGCAGGAGGATATCGAGATCGAAGCGATCCTGCCGACCGACCATGTCTATACGCGCGGCACGCAGCGCTATGCACGCGAGCAGGCCGCATGAGCGGCGGTCAGCTCTTCGGTGCGCTCGACCGCCAGCCGCCCGATGCGCTGCTCGCGGTCATCGGCATGCACCGCGCCGATCCACGGCCCGACAAGATCGATGTCGGGGTCGGCGTCTATCGCGACGCGTCGGGCGCGACGCCCGTCATGCGCGCGGTCAAGCAGGCCGAGGCGCGTCTGCTCGCCGCGCAGCCGTCGAAAGCCTATCTGGGCGCCGAGGGCGACCAGCGCTTTACCGACCTGCTGGCCGGGATCGCGCTGGGGCCCGAACTCGCGGCCAGCGACCGCATCACCGGGGTGCAGACGCCGGGCGGCACGGGAGCTTTGCGCCTGGGCGCCGAACTGCTCGCGCGGTCCGGGGCGGGCACCATCTGGGTGGGAACGCCGACCTGGCCCAACCATGGGCCGATCTTCCGCGAGGCCGGGCTGACCGTTCGGCACCATGCCTATTTCGATGCCGAAACGGCCGGGATCGACGAGCAGGCCTTTCTCTCCAGCCTCGATGCGGCTGCCCCGGGCGATGTCGTCCTTTTGCACGGCTGCTGCCACAATCCGACCGGCACCGCGCTGTCGCCGGACCAGTGGCAGCGCCTCGTCGCCAAGCTGGCCGAGCGCCGCCTGATCCCCTTTGTCGACCTTGCCTATCAGGGCCTCGGCAGGGGCCTCGATGCCGATGCTGCGGGCACGCGCACGCTGCTTGCGGCCGTCCCCGAGGCGTTGCTGGCCTATAGCTGCGACAAGAATTTCGCGCTCTATCGCGAACGGGTCGGGGCGCTTTGGGTCCAGTCCGCCACGCCCGAAACCGGCGCGGCGGTGCGCGACACGATGCTCGTGCTGGCGCGAAGCCTGTGGTCGATGCCGCCCGATCATGGCGCTGCGGTCGTCCGCGTCATCCTCGAGGATGACGATCTGGCGGCCGAATGGCGCGCCGAACTCGATGCGATGTGTGCGCGCATCAACCGGCTCCGCACACTGCTCGCGGCGATCCATCCGGCGCTCGCCTCGATCGCGGATCAGCAGGGGCTGTTTGCGCTGTTGCCGATCGATGCCGCGGCGGTCGAGGCGCTGCGCGCCCAGCATGCGATCTATATGCCGGCCTCGGGCCGCATCAACATCGCCGGCCTGAACGAGGACAATGTCGCGCGCTTCGCCGCGGCGATCGCGCCCTATCTCGGCGATGAGGCGGGTGCGGTTGTGCCGGATGCGGCGATCGCGAGCGTTTGATTTATCGGGTCCGGGATGGGGATGGCGCCGCGACGCCTCGCCCCCGGCCGTCCTGTCACAGGCCGGCAATCTTGTGGTCATAGCGATGCGCGAAGGCAGCAGGAGCCTCGCCATGGATGACAGCCTTTCCGATCTCGACCGCATCAAGGATGAAATCGCCGACAGCTTCGACGAGGAGCTGGAGATGGAGATGGACGAAAGCCGGCTCGAGGCGTTGCTCGACGATCTGTCGGACCATCCCGACCGCGAGGCGCTCGACCGGCGCCTCTATTTCCGCGAACTGTTCCGGCTGCAGCACGAACTCGTGGTCCTGCAGGACTGGGTGCAGAAACAGGGACTGAAGGTCGCGGTATTGTTCGAGGGACGCGATTCGGCGGGCAAGGGCGGTGCGATCAAGCGCATCACCCAGCGGCTCAATCCGCGCGTCTGCCGCGTCGTCGCGCTCCCCGCGCCGAGCGAGCGCGAGCGGACGCAATGGTATTTCCAGCGCTATGTCCCGCATCTGCCGGCGGCGGGCGAGATCGTGCTGTTCGACCGGAGCTGGTACAACCGGGCCGGGGTCGAGCGGGTGATGGGTTTCTGCACCGAGGAAGAGTGCGAGGAATTTTTTCGCTCGGTCCCCGAGTTCGAGCGGATGCTGGTGCGGTCGGGGATCATCCTCGTCAAATACTGGTTCTCGATCACCGACGAGGAGCAGCAGTTCCGTTTCCAGATGCGCATCCACGATCCGCTGAAGCAGTGGAAGCTGTCGCCGATGGATGTCGAATCGCGGCGGCGCTGGGAGGATTATACGCGCGCGAAGGAAGATATGCTGGAGCGCACGCATATCGCCGAGGCGCCCTGGTGGGTTGTCGAGGCGGTCGACAAGAAGAAGGCGCGGCTCAATTGTATCGCACATCTGCTGACGCAGATCCCCTATCAGGAGGTCGCGCGGCCTGAGGTGGTGCTGCCCGCGCGGGTGCGGCATGCCGATTACGAACGGCATCCGATCCCGCCGGAAATGCATGTGCCCGAGCTGTATTAGGGCCGGCGGCGGAGCAGCAGCCAGGTTGCGACCGACGAAGTGATGGCGGCCAGCGCGGCGACGAAGGTCCCCGCCTGCGTGTGCGCGAAGGGCAGACCGCCGGTGTTCATGCCGAAAAAGCCCGTGACGAGCGTCGCGGGGAGCAGCAGCGCGCTGATCACCGACAGGAAATAGAGATTCTGGTTGGTCTTCTGCGCCGCCTGCAGGTCTAGCTCGTCGCGGAGCTGGCGGAGCTGGGCCTGCGTGCTCGCAACGTCGGTGTCGAGCGCGTGGAGGCGCTGGACATGGCGCTCGGCAACCGGGAGGAAGATGCCGGGCAGGTCGGGGTCCTTTTCGAGCCGGACCAGCGTCGCGCGCATCCCCGAAACGAGGCGGTGCAGCCGCGCGCCGCGGCGGCGCACCGCGATGAGGTCGCGCGTCGCGGGGTTCATCCGCTCGTTGAGAAATTCGTCCTCGGCAGTCTGGATGCCGTGCGCGAGGCCGTGGACATGCTGGCTGAGCCCGTCGATCATCGTACCGACCGCCAGGTTCAGGGCGGCCGCGCCGTCGCGGACGTCGTAGCCCGCGGCAATCCGCTGACGGATGATGTCGGCCGACCGGATCGGGTGATAACGGCCGGTGAGCATCAGGCCGGGGGCGATAACGATGTGGAGCGCCCCGATCTGCGAGGTTTCGGCGGCATCGAAATCGCGCTCGAAGTCCTGGAGGACGAGGCCGACGATCCCGTCCTCGACGATCACCTGTTGATGCGTTTCGCGCGCGAGCATCAGGTCGTGGATGGGGCGGGGCAGTTTCGTCGAGCGTTCGAGCCAGCGTGGAGTACGGTCGTCGGCGAGGTTGAAGTGAAGCCAGCGGAAGCCGGCCTCTTTCCGATCGTCGCATTCTTCGATCAGTACCGTCCCCTCGTCCGTCCGCGCGCAGCCCCAGACCAGCCCGGGCTGCATCAGGACCGCCCCGAAATTCGGGCCGGGCGTTTCGTCCTTCGGAGCCGTGAGCGTGGTCCCTTTTAGAAAATAGCGCTGAGGATCGCGTACAGCACTCCCGCGAGCACGATCGATACCGGCAGCGTCAGCACCCATGCCATCAGCAGGTTTCGGATCGTCGACATCTGGAGGCCCGAGCGGTTCGCCGCCATCGTCCCGGCGACGCCCGACGAGAGGACGTGCGTGGTCGAGACCGGCAGACCGAGCATGTCGGCGGCGCCGATCGTTCCCATCGCGACGAGCTCGGCCGAGGCGCCCTGCGCATAGGTGAGGTGCGACTTGCCGATCTTTTCGCCGACGGTGACGACGATGCGTTTCCAGCCGATCATCGTGCCGAGCCCGAGCGCGAAGGCGACGGCGATCTTGACCCAGGTCGGGATGAAGCGCGTCGCACTGTCGAGCGAGCCCTTATATGTCGTCAGCGCTTCGGTCTCGGCGTCGGTGAAGGTCAGCCTCTTTTCCTTGCCCAGCCGCTTGATCGCCTCGGATGCGAGATACATGTCGTTGCGCATATTCTCGGTCGCGGCGGCGGGCACCTTGGCGAGCGAGCCATAGCCGCTGACCTGCGTTTCGACCTGATCGACCAGCGCGCCGAGCGCGGGGAGGGTTTCGGGCGACAGTTTCTTGTCGGCGATATAGGCCGTGACCGCGCGGCGTGCATCCTGCGGTGACGCGAGCGTGGGGGCCGGGCCGCCGCCGTGCGCCGCGAGCACCTGTTCGGCCGCGTTCGAGTTGACGACGAATTCCTGCACATATTTCTCGGGAACCGCGCGGTTGAGCGCATAGGCCGTCGGGACGGTGCCGATCAGGATGAGCATGATCAGGCCCATGCCCTTTTGCCCGTCGTTCGACCCGTGCGCGAAGCTGACCCCGGTGCAGGTGAAGATGAGGAGGGCGCGAATCCACCACGGCGGCGGGGTGTTGCCCTTCGGCGCTTCATAGAGCGTCTTGTTGCGGATCAGCACCTTCATCGCGAGGAAGAGCAGCGCCGCGACGGTGAAGCCGAGCAACGGCGAGAGAAGCAGCGCGTAACCGATCTCGGTCGCCTTGCCCCAGTCGACCCCGGCGGTGCCGCTCTTGCCGTGGAGCATGGCGTTGGCGACGCCGACGCCGATGATCGAGCCGATCAGCGTGTGCGAGCTCGACGAGGGAATGCCGAAATACCAGGTTGCGAGGTTCCAGACGATCGCCGCGATGAGCAGCGCGAAAACCATCGCGAAGCCGGCATTCGACCCGACCTGCAGGATCAGCTCGACGGGAAGCAGCGAGACGATGCCGAAGGCCACCGCCCCGGTCGAGAGCAGCACGCCGAGGAAATTGAAGAAGCCCGACCAGACGACGGCATAGTTGGCGGGCATCGAATTGGTGTAAATTACGGTCGCCACCGCGTTGGCGGTGTCGTGGAAGCCGTTTACGAATTCGAAGCCGAGCGCGATGACCAGCGCGAGGAAAAGCAGCGCGAAAGGCAGGAAGGCGGTCGCATGGACCCCCGCGGCCGCGGCGTCGGCATAAACGCTGTAGGCGACATATCCGAGCGCAACGATAATCGCGGCGACAAAGCCGAGGTTGCCGGCCGCGCCCAATCCCTTGTCGAGATCCGGGCGTTCGAATTCGCCGCTATCGAGTGGGGCGGCGGCGGTCGTGGCGTTCATGAGGAATCTCCCCGGAGTCGGATGCCGTGCCGGGCTATGCCTCGCCCATGACATTGATGTGACGGCCGGCAGCGCGGTTCTGTTCATCCCGCTTTCATACGGGACGTTGCAAGGGCCCCGCCGCTCATAATGACCAAAGAGCGCGATGGTGGGGGCTATCAAGATGTTGGAAAGAAATGTTGGTGTAACATGGCCGCCTGGGGGCGCCGTGGACGGGAAACTTATGGTCGATACGCCTGCCAGGGAAGAACAGTGGCGCCGCCTGTACTTGGGCGTGCGTAGCAAGTTCGTTCTTGCGCTGACGATCGCCATTGCCTGGACGGCGCTTAGCGTATGGCTGTCTCAGCGCTGGCTGATCGATCTTGCGGCCGTGACGAACTGGCCTTTCGCCCTCATCGCGATCATTTTCATCGCCTATGTTCCCGGCTTCATGAATGCCTTCCTGATCGCGACGCTGTCGCTCGATCGCAGGCCGCTGGCATATGTTTCGCCAAAACGGACGATGCCCGGCGTGACCGTGCTCGTCGCGGCATATAACGAAGCGGGGGGGATCCGCGATACGCTGACCAGCCTTGCGCGACAGGATTATCACGGGCCGCTCGAAGTCTTCATCCTCAACGACGGATCATCGGACGACACCGCGAATATCGTTCGTGATCATCTGGCATCGCTGGCGCTTCCCGACACGGCGACGTTCGCCTTGCATGATTTTCAGGTCAACCGCGGCAAATCGGCCGCGCTGAACGATGGCCTGAAGGCCGCGTCGCACGACCTTGTCATAACGATCGACGGCGACTGCTGGGTTCGGAGCAACGCGCTGACCCAGATCGTCAGCCGCTATATGTCCGACCCCGACAATACGGTGGCGGTGGCGGGGGCCGTGATGGTTCGCAACTCGCGCACCAATTTGCTGACCCGCGCGCAGGAGTGGGACTATTTCCACGGCATCGCGTCGGTCAAGCGCATGCAGGGCATGTATCACGGAACGCTCGTCGCGCAGGGCGCCTTCTCGCTCTATCGGCGCGACGCGCTCGAAGAGGTCGGCGGCTGGCCGGAATGTGTCGGCGAAGACATTGTCGTGTCGTGGGCGCTGCTCGAGCGCGACTACCGGATCGGTTATGCCGATAATGCGCTCGCCTTCACCAATGTGCCGGAAGACTTTCGGCAGTTCGCCTTGCAACGCAAGCGCTGGTCGCGCGGTCTTATGGAGGCGTTCAAGGCGCATTGGCGGCTGCTGTTCAAGCGGCGCATGGCGACGCTGTTCATCTGGTGGAACGTCGCCTTCCTGCCGCTCGACCTCGTGTACAGCTTCATCTTCAAATTGCGCCGGTTGCGCCTGGTACCCTGGTGGCAGCTGTTTCGGGCGATGCACAGGTTCCGCACGGGGCCATCGGGTCCCGTCGTGTTCGAATGCGTCGGTGTTCCGGGAATGCTTGATCGCCTCGTCGCCGACGCGCCGCCGATGAGCCGGATTGTCGTCGCCGGCACCTGCATGGAACCCGACCGGTTTCATCCGATGATGGCGCAGCTCAAGGAAGTCGATCTGCGCTTCTCCGTCGGCTACAATCCCGGTGAATTTCGCGACGTGCTGCACATGATCGCCGACGGCAAGGTCAATCCGGAACCATTCCTTACTGGAACAGTCGGGTTCGAAGGCGTTGATGCAGCTTTTTCCGCGCTCGGTAATCCCGAGCGGCATGCCAAAATCCTGATCGATCCGCATAGCGCGGTCTCCGCAATCTGACGGGAGTGAAACGGTTCGATGGAAGATGTCGATATAGAGCAGGCGGCCAGTTGCCGGGGTGGGCAATCCCAAGAACTGCGACAATATGACGCGAATACCTGCCTGACCCGATAGGCCGATATGTTATCGCGACGTGCCTCCCGGAATAAATCCGAAGAATCTTCAAACCGGGACAATGTCACGCGCCGCGTCCGTCTGATCGAGGCCGCGCTGGAACTATTCAGCCAACAAGGCTACGCGGCGACTGGCATAAAGGACATCGCCGCTGCCGCTTCTGCGCCTCACGCAACGCTGTATTACTGGTTCCCGGGGGGCAAGCGAGAGCTCGGCGTTGCCGCCATCGTCCACGGCGGGGCGCGTTACAGAGCTCAGCTCGAGGCCTGCTACCCTCCCGACGTCGATGTCGTGGATGCGACAGTCTCCTCTTTTGCGAAAGTGGCCAGCTTGCTTGAGGCGAGCAGCTATGCCGGTGGTTGCCCGATCGCGATGCTCGTCCTGGAAGTGGCTTCCAGCGATGATGGGCTCCGTAATGCCGCCGCGGAAGTATTCGAAACGTGGATCGAGGTTATGGAGCAGCGCTTCATTGGGGCGGGGATGAGCGCAGAACTTGCCCGGCAGGCGGCGGTCGAAATCTTCTGCCTGATTGAAGGGGCGATACTATTGTCGCGCTCTATTCGGTCTCCAGCGCCGCTGCACATAGCTGGCCAGGCGGCGGCAAACGCCGTTGCCGCCAAACTTGCTATCTAGATGGAATCTCAAACGGCTCCGGCACGATGTAGGCCCCGTCGCTGATCGAACAGAGGAGAGCAGATGACTGGAAACTCTCCAAGCATCTGCTGTCTCGGTTTAGCGGCTAACAATTGCCCGTCTCCTTTCGGCCAAACGCAGATCGTCGTTCGTCGGCTTGTCGGCGCAGAGAAGCTACGCCAGAGTAACCGGACGGCGCCAAGGCGATGCTGCTGTGTCCGCAGGAGCGCTAGGCGGCTCTATGGCTTGTATTTCTTCGCTAGCCTACGCGAAGTCGATTTCCCCGTTGCAGTGTCTGGGCGACCTACGATATTCTGCTCTGCGATAAGAGTTTAGGCTCTTTTCATCGCTGCCCTGGAGTACGGGGAGTGCCGTCGGCAAAGGTCGCGCAAAGCTAGAGTGCTTTGGCGTAGCCTTTCGCATGTCTTGAAAGAAATGGCTCCCTAAGCTGGATAGGTCTCGAACTTTCGCACGCTTCTTCCTCCCGGAAACCCGGTCGAGCATTCGTCGCTTCAAGACGCTTAGGGCCAACACCAGACTTCTCCTGGCCCTCGATCCAGCCATCGCGGCGTTGTCGCACGCGTGCGAGGTCCGCTCTGCTGGTGGCGATCAAAAGCCGGCAAAAAAGGCTAAGGTGGTGGCTCGTCGGCAGCTATCCTTGAGAGAGCGAGCCGTTGCTCTTGCCTCTGCGAACGGGGAGGTCCGCACGAGGGAGTTCTCCAACATTGGCGTGCATCGATGCTATCTCCGGCGCATGTGGCTGAAGACGAAGCTTGGCTCAGCGAGTTTTTCTCGGACCCGAACGAGTTGCATTGGGCAAGCCTTCGGGACGGCACCGCGCCGCCGGAAATCGCCGAACAGGTTCTGCCATGGCTTCTGGCGCTTGCCGATTCAGGCAGTATGGCGCCGGTTATCCTTCCCTTCGTGAGGGCTGGGAAGGTGGCCGGTTGGTACGCAACGACTCGATCCGGAGAGGGCGGCTTCGAATTTGCCGCAGAATTGCAGGCATGGCTCGGGCCAACATATCTTTCTCTTTTCGAACAAGCCCATGTCGATTCCTCCGACCCCAGCGCGATGGCCATTGCGCGTCGATCGAATGGCCGCGTTTGGAAATTCTCCGGGGCCAATGGCGCCGCGAAGGCGATCATATCGAGGCGGCTGGACGAATATTGTGGCTTGCTTCGCCGGCGCCCGAAGCGCGTACAGACGGCGGCGCGCCCAGTGGGTACGATCCGCGGCGACTTTGAGCGCGCTCTTCTCGCCAAGGATGCTGCCGCCGCCGAAGGCTTTATCGCCGAACTCAAAACGACTGGCCGCCTCAATGAAGAGAATCTTCGATACCTGACCGTCCGCTTGAGCGCGGGTCTTGGTCTTTGGCCTGAGATTGCGCGCAATCATTGGCTCGTCCAAACGATGTCGGATCTGGCACTGCCCCCTCGTATCCTGGCCGACATCATCGAAGCCTTGTACCGGACCTACGTCGACGCGGTTGAAGCGGCAGGCGACGTCACGAAAACGCTGGCCACCTTCGATAGTCATGTTGCAGGTCGTTATCCGCGTCTCTTTGCTTCACGCCGGGGAATCCGGACCCCCCGTGTCGTCAAAGCCTTTCTGCTGTTCGAGCAACTTCAGTCCCGCCCCAATGGCGATATCATCGACGAACTGGGGAACCTCCTCGAGGACAGCGATAAAATCCGGGTGTTGGTCGAGCGTCCTCAGGCGGAACCGGTATCGGCGGTCGATCCTGAAACCGAAGCCGACGAAATTTTCGACGATCTTCAATATGATCGCGCCTTCAGCCTGTATACGCGTTTGCCTCTCACGAAAAAGATTATCGGCCGCTTGATCACTTGCGCGCAGTTCATCGGTACAGAAGAGGCGCGCGCGCGGCTGATTTCGCTTGTCCATTCGGCCGATCCAGAATTGATCGGCAATCTGGCTCCGCCGATGCGCGACAAGCTGCATGGGCTGAGCGCGCCACTGTCGCCGCTGCCGTTCCCAGAGCTGGTTTCGGCCGGTGAGGGAGTATCGGCGTTAGGAGCAAACGAACCGAACGGTTGGATGGCTTGGGCTGAAAAGCTGCGGAGCGCCGAGGATCTATCCGGTGCGGAGCAGGCCCTCCAAACCGCAGTTACGAACTGGACTACGGCGGAGTTCAAATCCGATACGGCCAAAGCGCGCGCATTCGCCGATATTATTGGCAATCTGAATGGCGAAGCGGCAATGCTTGCTCGCCGTGCGGTGCCCCAGATTTTTGAGAGTTTCTTCCCGGCGGATGAGTTAGTGTCGGAGGGTGGCAAGCCAGTAGCCGAGCTACTATTCGCCCTTGTCGCCATGGACGATGGTCTGTCGACATCTGATCTCGACATTCTCGCGCAGCTTCTGAATATTCTTTTGGCACTTGGGCTGTCGGGCCCGGAGTATGTCTCGATCGTTTCCGATCTCGAGGATGTGCAAGATCGCGTGCGCTCGTACGCCAATCTTCCTTGGAGCCTGGACGTCTGTGAAATCCTTGCGGTGTCGCCGGCGCAGTCAGACGCCGCTGGTTCCGCGCGCCAAGCCTTCTTCCTTCGTGTCTTGGGCCAGGCGCAAACTTTCGCGCATCGTCTCGGCCCGCAAGACTTCCTTCCGATGGAATTCCTTGCGAAGGATTTCGGGCTTGATTCCGCGTCGGTTGATATTCTCCGACGAAAAGACGGGTCCGACGAGGCTCCAACCGAAAGTGTCGATCTGACCGGCAAGCTCATCGGGGTTTATACGCTCGCGGAAGCTGCGGGCGCGCGAGCGAAAGCTTCATTGGAAAAAATGTTTCCGGGCAGCGTCGTCGAGGTTAATTCCGATCTTGTCGCCACCGATAAACTCAGAAATCTAGCAAGATCCGCTGACATTTTCGTCTTCACGTGGAAAAGCAGCAGTCACGCGGCATTCTACTGCATAAAAGATGAGCTTCCGGGCGGGGAGCCTATTTGGGCTGCCGGCAAAGGCACGGCAAGCATCATACGCGCGGTGATAGAAAAAGCTGGGGAAATCTGAGGCGAAATGTCCTCCGAAGGCAAGCTTCGGGCTTAGCGCCTCGGGCCTAGGCGATAGCGCGGGAATGGGCGTTGGTCTCGACCCACGCGAAGCGCCGGTTTGCATCCGCAGGCGCGATCCGCCACCGAATGCCGGTCAGGTACCCTTATACAACCCCGATGGCAGCTTTTGACATATTCGCTCCAAAAGCTGCCCGACCACTCTCGGCCATCGTCAGTCACTTGGCTCAGGCAAGAGGAGCGCCGCTCCGGATAAGCCCGCGCTCCCTTTCGCTCACTCCGTCGGCTCCATCTTTCGCGCGGTCATACGGCTTCCTCTTCTTTTGCGGCGCTAAAGCATCGCCGAGGAGTCTGGAAAAGAGCGTATGGTCGGCAGATCCTCATGGAATCACATATATTTAGTATGCCGGAAAGGGCATCTTCGCGAGGTGGCTCAAGCGAAGAAAACCCTATGCGGGATACGAAAAAATTTTCTATTTTATATCAGATGGTTAGCGAGGCACGCAATTTTTGCGATTTAACCTATTTGGTATTATAAAACCTCAACCCATTGAGAAATAACGGGTTTTAAGAGGCTAAAAAAGCTGGCTCCCCGGGTAGGATTCGAACCTACGACCGATCGATTAACAGTCGATTGCTCTACCGCTGAGCTACCGAGGAACACGCCGCCGAAGCGAAGGCGGCCCCTTTGCCGTCGCTTGGCGGAATTTGCAAGGCCTCAAACGATAAATTGTTCCATCGCGATGCGTTCGTCGAGGCCCTGGTCGGGATCGAACAGCAACGTCAGCGGGCGGCTGCGGTCCGTGGTGACGAGAACGGTCTTTACGTCGCGGATTTCGCGCTGGTCGGCGACCGCGCTGACCGGGCGTTTTGCGGCCTCGCGGACGTTGAAACGGATGCTCGTCGATTCGGGGACGAGCGCGCCGCGCCAGCGCCGCGGCCGGAAGGGGCTGATCGGGGTCAGCGCGAGCATCGCCGAATCGAGCGGCAGGATCGGCCCGTTGGCGCTGAGATTATAGGCGGTCGATCCGGCGGGGGTCGACACCAGCACGCCGTCGCAGGCGAGCTCCTCGAGCATCATCTTTTCGTTGATCAACACCTCGAGCTTCGCGGCCTGCCGCGTTTCGCGAAGCAGCGAAATTTCGTTGATCGCGGGCAGGATGTGGCGCTCGCCGCTGATCGTCGTGATGTCGCCCGACAGCGGATGGATGAGGAAGGGGCGCGCCGCCGCGATCCGGTCGAGCAATCCCTCGACGCGGAATTCGTTCATCAGGAAGCCGATGGTGCCGCGGTTCATGCCGAACACCGGCAGGCTGCGGCGCTGGTCGAGCAGCTGGTGGAGCATATGAAGCAGGAAGCCGTCGCCGCCGAGCGCGATCAGCATGTCGGCCTCGTGCAAGTCGACGAAGTCGTAAAGCGGCCGCAGTTCGGCCTCGGCCTCTTCGGCGGCGGGCGCGTTCGATGCGACGAGCGCGATCTTGCGTTGCATATTGGTCCCCTCGCGGGCGGATTTCACCCGCCCGTTGCACTCATATGACGCGCGACCGCCGGTTTGGACTCCCGTTCGATATGAAAGTCATGCGCGCGGGGTTTGCCAGCCAATGCGCGGTCGATCAAGCCGTCAACCGTTCCGATGCCGCCGTCGCGCAGCGCGGCGCGCAGGTCGATATGGTCGTCCTGCCCGAGGCACATATAGATGCGGCCCTCGACGGTCAGCCGGATGCGGTTGCACGTCGCGCAGAAATTGTCGCTGAGCGGCGTGATCAGGCCGAGCGTCACCGGACTTCCTTCGACCGCGAAATAGCGCGCGGGGCCGCCGGTGCGCTTGTCGACCGGATAGATGAAGCGTTCGGCACGCAGCGGCGCGACGAACTGGTGGAGCGGGATATAATGATCGCTGCGGTCCTCGCCGATCTCGCCGAGCGGCATCGTCTCGATGAGCGTCAGGTCGCAGCCCATCGCGGCGCAATGGTCGAGCATCGGCAGCAACTGGTCCTCGTTGAGCCCGGCGAGCGCGACCATGTTGATCTTGACGTCGAGCCCGGCGGCCCGCGCCGCGGCAATCCCTTGCAGCGCCACCGCGACGTCGCCGACGCGGGTGATGTGGCGGAAGGTGTCGGGATCGAGCGTGTCGAGGCTGACGTTGATCCGCCGCACCCCGGCCTCCGCGAGCATCGGCGCATATTCGGCAAGCCGCATGCCGTTGGTGGTCAGGGTCAGCTCGTCGAGGCCATGGCCGATCATCGCGCCGAGGCGCGTCGCGAGCGTGTCGATGCCGCGCCGGACGAGCGGCTCGCCTCCGGTAAGACGAATACGGCGAATACCGCGCGCGACGAAGCGCTCAGCAAGCTCCGCCATTTCCTCGATGCTGAGCACCGCCGAGCGGGGGAGGAAACTCATATGCTCGGCCATGCAATAGCGGCAGCGCAGGTCGCAGCGATCGGTCACCGACAGGCGCAGATAGGTGATCCGGCGGCCATGGCCGTCGGTCAGCGTGGCAGCGTTGGAGTCCGAAACTGCGCTCATCGGGTGATTGTGATGCAAAAGGGAAGCGTTTGGCAAGCAATGCCTGCTATGGGGGCGCCAATGAATCGCCTACCCGACACATTTGCGGCCGCCGTCGGCCATCTCGAAACGCTCCATGGCCGGCATGATGCCGACGTCGGCGTGATATTGGTGCAGGTCGACCAGCTGGCGCGGATCAACAACAGCGCGGGGACGGCGGCGGGCGACGCCGTGCTCGACGAGGTCGGGCGGCGGCTGGAGAATTTTACCGGCGACGAGTTCGGGCAGGGGGCGCATGTCGACCGGCTCGACGGGCCGCGTTTTCTGATCGTACCCGCGGCGGCGCTGTCGCTGGGCGCCTTGCGCGCGCAGGAGCGCGCTTTGCATGTTGCGCTCGCGGAACCGATGGTCGGCGACCCCAACGGCCGGCTGGCGATCCGCATCGCGGCGGCGCTGATCACGCGCGACGAGCCGGTCGCCGAGCAACTCCGCAGCGCCAGCGATCAGCTCGCGCGCCCGGCGTCGGCGCGCGACGGGGCAATGGTGCATGCCGCGCTGTCGCAGGGCGAGGTCGTCATCTTCTATCAGCCGCAATATGATGTCGCGAGCGGCGCGATGACCGGGGTCGAGGCGCTGCTGCGCTGGCAGCATCCCGAACTGGGGCTGCTCGGCGCGGGCGCGCTTGTCACCGCGGCGCGGGCGGCGCGGATGGAATGCGAGCTGACCGAGCATGCGCACCGCGTTGCGCTCGCCGAAATGGCGAAATGGCCGAAGGCGCTCGGCAAGCTGCGTGTCTCGCTCAACATCACCGCCGCCGATCTTGGCGATCCCGAATTCGCCGATCGGTTTGCGGCGATGGCGAAACAGGCGGGGGTCGACCCCGACCGCCTGACGCTCGAGCTCACCGAACAGGCGATGCTCAGCGATCCGGCGAGCGCCGCGGCGCAGCTCGCGCAGATCCGCGCGCTCGGCTGTGCGATCGCGATCGACGATTTCGGCACCGGCTATTCCAGCCTGTCGCTGCTGGCGCGGCTGCCGATTGATTACCTCAAGATCGACAGCGGCTTTACCCGCACGATCGATGGCAGCGACCGCGACCGCATCGTCGTGCGCGCGATCGTCGACCTCGCGCGAGCGCTGGGGCTGCTGGTGGTGGCCGAGGGGATCGAGAACGAACGGCAACTGGCGCGGCTGGCCGAGATCGGCGTGGCGACCTGGCAGGGGTTCCTGAAATCGGGGCCGGTGCCGGGTGACCAGTTGTTGGCGTTGATGAATTAAGCGTCGCCCCGCCAAATTTGTCATCCCCGCGAAAGCGGGGATCCAGAGCGTGCGTCGGCCTACTCCACCCCTGGGTTCCCGCTTTCGCGGGAATGACAATGTTGGGAGGCGATGGTTAAGCCTAGGTAGCCTGCCGCGCCAGCTTCCCCAATCCCTTTGACAGTTGCAGCGCGCCGTTCAGCCGCGAGCCCGTGCTGACCCAGTCGCCGCTCACCGACAGCTTGTTGTCGGGGCGAATGCGCGCGCGGCCCTTCAAGCGTTCGACATAGGCGATGAGGCCCGGGACGTTCGCGAACTGGTCGCCGTGGAAGCTCACCAGCGCCCCCTTGGTCCCGACGTCGAGTTTGGCGATCCCCGCCGCCTTGGCGTTCGCCTTAATCTCCATGAGCTGGATCAGGTTCGCGGTTTCAGGCGGCAGCGGGCCGAAGCGGTCGATCATTTCGGCCGCAAAGGCGTCGAGCGCCGGGCGGTCGCCAGCCTCGTTGAGACGGCGATAGAGCGCCATACGCAGCGGCAGGTCGGGGACATAATCCTCGGGGATCAGGATCGGCGCATCGACGGTGATCACCGGCGACAGCGCTTCGCGCGGCGGCGCGGCGCCCATGCCCTCGGCCTTGGCGACGAGGATCGCTTCCTCGAGCATCGACTGATAGAGTTCGAAGCCGACCTCGCGAATATGCCCCGACTGTTCGTCGCCGACGAGATTGCCCGCACCGCGAATGTCGAGGTCGTGGCTGGCGAGCTGGAACCCCGCCCCCAGCGTATCGAGATCGCCGAGCAGCTTGAGCCTTTTTTCGGCGGTGTCGGTGATCGCGCCGCCCTCGAGCGTGGTGAGATAGGCATAGGCGCGGGTCTTCGATCGCCCGACGCGGCCGCGGAGCTGGTAGAGCTGGGCGAGGCCGAAGCGGTCGGCGCGGTGGACGACCAGCGTGTTCGCGCTCGGGATATCGAGCCCGCTCTCGACGATCGTCGTCGAAACGAGCACATCATATTTGCGGTCGTAAAAGGCGCTCATCCGCTCCTCGACCTCGCCCGGCGCCATCTGGCCGTGCGCGACGACATATTTGATTTCGGGGACGCGGCTGCGCAGAAACTCCTCGATATCGGGAAGATCCTTGATCCGCGGGGTGACGAAGAAGCTCTGGCCGCCGCGGTCATGCTCGCGGAGCAGCGCCTCGCGGATGACGACGGGGTCCCATGGTGCCACATAGGTGCGGACCGCGAGGCGGTCGACCGGCGGCGTCTGGATGACGCTGAGTTCGCGGAGGCCCGACATCGCCATCTGCAAGGTGCGCGGGATCGGGGTCGCGGTGAGGGTGAGGACGTGGACGTCGGCCTTGAGCTGTTTCAGCCGCTCCTTGTGGACGACGCCGAAGCGCTGCTCCTCGTCGACGATGACGAGGCCGAGGTTTTTGAATTCGACCGCCTTGGCGATCACGGCATGGGTGCCGACGACGATGTCGATCTGGCCGCTGGCGAGGCCGTCGCGGGTCTTCGCGGCCTCGGCGGCGGGAACGAGGCGCGACAGGCGGCCGATGTTGACCGGGAAGCCTTTGAAGCGCTCGACGAAATTCGTGTAGTGCTGGCGCGCGAGCAGGGTCGTCGGGACGACGACCGCAACCTGCACCCCCGCCATCGCGGCGACGAAGGCGGCGCGCAGCGCGACCTCGGTCTTGCCGAAGCCGACGTCGCCGCAGACGAGCCGGTCCATCGGGCGGCCCGAGGCGAGGTCTTCGAGGACGTCGCCGATCGCGCGGTCCTGATCGTCGGTTTCCTGATAGGGGAAACGGTCGGCAAAAGCCGGATAGGCGGCATCCTGCGCCAGCACTTCGCCGGCACGGAGCGCGCGCTGCGCCGCGGTCGCGAGCAATTCGCCCGCAATCTCGCGGATGCGTTCCTTCATCCGCGCCTTGCGGCGCTGCCAGGCTTCGCCGCCGAGCTTGTCGAGCCCGACGCCGTCGCTCTCGCCGCCGTAGCGCGACAGGACGTCGAGATTTTCAACGGGGACGTAAAGCTTGTCGCCGCCGGCGTAAGTGAGCGCGACGCAATCGTGCGGGCTGTTGCCGACGGGGATTTGCGTCAGCCCCTCATAGCGGCCGATGCCGTGATCGAGGTGGACGACGAGGTCGCCGACGCTGAGCGTCGCGAGCTCGGCGAGGAAGGCGTCGGCGCTCTTGCGGCGCTTCTGGCGGCGGACGAGGCGCTCGCCGAGAATATCCTGTTCGGTGAGCAGGCTGATCGCGTCGGAGGCGAAGCCGTGATCGAGCGGGAGAACGACCATCGCAGTCGCGCCGCCGCTTTCCGACGAGGCGGTGCCGAGCGCGTCCTGCCAGCTCTCGGCCGGCGCCAGCGAGGTGACGCCGTGATCGCGGAGCAGCCCCGACAGGCGCTCGCGCGCACCGCCCGAATAGCTCGCGATGATCGTCTTGCGCCCCTTGCGGCGCTCGTCCGACAGATGGTCGGCGACCTTGTCATAGACGTTGAGGTCGGCGGTGCGTTCGGGGGTGAAATCGCGCGCCGCGAAGGTTTCGAGGTCGACGACCGTTGCCGCCGGGGGCACATCGAACGGCGTGACGACATGGATCGGGCGCTGCGTCGATGCTGCCGCCCACTCGGCTTCGGTCAGGTAGAGCGTCTCGGGCGCCAGCGGGCGATAGCTGCCCGGCGATTCGCGCTCGGCGGCGACACGGTTCGCATGATAGTCGGCAATTGCCGCAAAGCGCGTCTCGGCGGTCGCCTCGGTGCGGTGGCCGCGCAGCACCGGCGTCGCGCCGTCGATATGGTCGAACAGGGTCGCCAGCCGTTCCTCGAACAGCGGCAGCCAATGATCCATGCCCGCCTGACGACGCCCCTCGCTGACCGCCCGATAGAGCGGGTCGCCGGTCGCCTGCGCGCCGAACAGTTCGCGGTATGACGAGCGGAAGCGTTTGATCGTGTCCTGATCGAGCAGGGTCTCGGCGGCGGGCAGCAATTGCAGCGCCTTGGCAGGGCCAAGGCTGCGCTGGTCGGCGGGGTCGAAGCGGCGGATGCTCTCGATCTCGTCGCCGAAGAAATCGACGCGCAGGCCCGTTTCCTCGCCCGCCGGGAAGAGGTCGAGGATGCCGCCGCGCACCGCGAACTCGCCCTGATCGGCGACGGTGTCGACGCGGCTGAAACCATTGGCGACGAGCAGGTCGGCGAGCGCGTCGCGGTCGATCCGCTGCCCCGGCGCGAGCGTCGTCGCGAGCTGGCGGATGCGGAAGGGGGTGAGGGTGCGCTGGGTAATCGCGGCGACGGTGGTCAGGATCAGTTCGCCGCGTTTCGGCGGTGCCTGCAACGCCGAAAGCGTCGCCAGCCGGTCGGCGCTGGCGCGCATCGAGGGCCCCGCGCGGTCATAGGGCAGGCAATCCCATGCCGGAAAGCGGTGGACGATCAGGTCGGGCGCGAAGAAAGGCGCCGCGTCGGCGACCGCCTGCATCGCGGCATCGTCGGTGGCGACATAGACGAGACGCTTGTCGCTGGCGCGCGCGAGGTCGGCGAGCAGCAGCGGCAGGAAGCCGTCGGCGGCGCGCGCCAGCGTCAGCGGCGCCGATGCCGGCGCGATGGCGGCGAAGATGTCGGCAGCGCTTCGGGTCATGGCAGCGGAATATAGTCCAGCCGGCGCATCGCGGCGATCAGCGGCGGGTTGTCGAGATGGGCCGGCGGATGGCCGGTGCCGAGCGCCCACGCCATGATATCGACGTCGTCTTCCTCGACGACGATTTCATACCAGGCGATCTCCGCCTCGCCCCATTCGGGCGAATAGCGGTCGAAAAAGCCGCCGATCATATAATCGGCCTCGCGCGTGCCGCGGTGCCAGGCACGGAATTTGAGGCGTTTGAGACGGTCTTGCATGGCGATTCTTCTTGAGCGGCCCGGCGAGGCGTTGATGGACTTTCCCCATCCCGTTCGCATCGAGCGAAGTCGAGATGCCCATCGGCCCGGCGCTTGCCATCGGGGTGTCTCGACTTCGCTCGACACGAACGGAAAGACGAGGCTAGACACGCCCTAGCGATGCGACCCGAGATACTCAATCCGCTCTTTGCCGCGCTGACCGACCTCAAGGGTGTCGGGCCGCAGCTTGCCAAGCCGCTGACGCGGCTCGGGCTCGAACGCGTGGTCGATGTGCTGTTCCATTTGCCGACGGGACTGATCTCGCGCCTTCCGGTCGACCGGCTCGATCAGGCGCAGGCGGGACAGACGATCATCGTCGAGCTCACCGCGCAGGATTACCGGTCGGGCCGCAGCCCGCGCGCGCCCTTCGGGGTCGAGGCGTTCGACGATGCCGGCGACCATGTCCGGCTCGTCTATTTCGGGCGGACTTCGGGGCTGGCGCGCAAGCTGTTCCCGCTCGGCGAGAAGCGCCGTGTGTCGGGACGGCTCGACCTTTACGGCGACATGCGCCAGATCGTGCACCCCGACCATGTCGCCGAACCCGGCGACGAGGCGGGGATCGCGGTGCACGAGCCGGTCTATCCGCTAACCGAGGGGCTGACCAATGCGCGACTGTCGCAGCTTGGCGCGGTGGCGCTCGAACGGCGGCCCGAGCTCGCCGAATGGATCGACGCGCCGTTGCTCGCGGCGCGTGGCTGGCCGTCGTGGCACGAGGCGATGACGCGCGCGCATGCGAGCCCGCGCGACGAAGCGGCGCGCGACCGGCTGGCCTATGACGAGATTTTCGCGAGCCAGGTCGCGCTGATGCTGATCCGCGAGGGGCTGCGAGCGCGCAAGGGCCGGGCGATTGCCGGCGACGGGCGGCTGACCGATGCGCTGCAATTGCCGTTTGGACTGACCGGGGCGCAGGAGCGCGTCGGGCGCGAGATTGCAGGCGACATGGCGCAGGACCGGCCGATGCTGCGGATGCTGCAGGGCGACGTCGGATCGGGCAAGACGCTCGTCGCACTGCGCGCGATGCTGGCGGCGGTCGAGGCGGGGACGCAGGCGGCGCTGCTCGCCCCGACCGAAATATTGGCGCGCCAGCATTATGCGACCTTGCAGCGGATGCTCGGCGGGTTGCCGGTGAACCTTGCGATCCTGACCGGGCGCGACAAGGGCAAGGCGCGCGAATCGACGCTGATGGGGCTCGCCGACGGGAGTATCGACATTCTGGTTGGTACGCATGCGATCTTCCAGCAAACGGTGTCCTACAAGGATCTGGCGCTGGTCGTCGTCGACGAACAGCACCGCTTCGGCGTCGCGCAGCGGCTGATGCTCACCGCCAAGGGACAGCGTCCGCCGCACCTGCTGGTGATGACCGCGACGCCGATCCCGCGCACGCTGCTGCTCGCCAATCATGGCGAAATGGATGTGTCGCGGCTCGACGAAATGCCGCCGGGGCGGACACCGGTCGATACGCGTGTTATCTCGCTCGACCGGCTCGACGATGTGGTCGAAGGGGTCGATCGTCATCTCGCGACCGGGGCGCAGGCCTATTGGGTGTGCCCGCTTGTCGCCGAAAGCGAAGGCAGCGAACTGGCGGCCGCCAAGGAGCGCGCGGCCCTGCTTCGCGAACGGCTGGGCGATGCCCGGGTAGGGCTCGTCCACGGCCGGATGAAGGGTCCGGAAAAGGACGAGGTGATGGCGCGCTTTCAGGCGGGCGAGATCGGCGTCCTCGTCGCGACGACGGTGATCGAGGTCGGCGTCGATGTGCCCGCCGCCAGCCTGATGATCGTCGAACATGCCGAGAATTTCGGGCTCGCGCAGCTTCACCAGCTCCGCGGCCGCGTCGGGCGCGGCGCAGCGAAATCGGTGTGCTTGTTGCTGCGATCGCAAAACCTTTCGGAAACCGCGCGCGAGCGGCTGGCGCTGATGCGCGACACCAACGACGGCTTCGTGATCGCCGAGAAGGATCTGGAACTGCGCGGCGGCGGCGAATTGCTCGGGCTCAAGCAGTCGGGCGACGCCGATTATCGCGTCGCGACGCCCGAACAGCTCGTGCGGCTGCTGCCGGTCGCGCACGACGATGCGCGGCTGTTCGTCGAACGCGACGGCGGTATCGAGGGGGGACGCGGCGAGGCGGTGCGCCTTTGCCTTTACCTGTTCGAGCGCGATGCGGCGGTGCCGCTGCTTCGGAGTGGTTAGTTGACGTCCCCGCGTGCGCCCATGGCGCGGATCATCGGCAGATAATCCTCGACCGAAATCGACTTGTCGAACTGGACGCCGGTCTTGCCGCCGATCGACCAGATCACCTTCGCCGAGGTGCGGCCGATGATCGGCATGCGGAAGACGACGAGGTCGCCGATCTCCAGCCCGCGTTCGTAACGCATCAGCATGCCGTCGGCGCTGATGTTGACGCAGGTACACATTTCCTGCCGGCCGTCGGGCAGAACGAAGGGCAAGCGGCAATAGACGTCGCTACGCGGCGCAATCCGCTGATCGAGCCCCACATAATGGGCCTTTTTAAGGTCAATCTTGCGCATACCGAATACCTTGCTGGTCTGGTGTGGCAGAATCGGCCCGATTCATCAAGAATCGGTAAACGCCCGCGCGGCGATCAGCCGGTCACCAGCCCGTGTTTTTTCGATCCGAGACTGAGCGGAACGGGCTCGGCGGCAGGCAGAATCCGGTGATGCGGATCGCGGATCACGACGCCGTCCACCTTCACCGCGCCCTCGTCGAGCTTGCGGCGCCCTTCCTTGTTCGACGCGGCGAAGCCGAGTTCGCGCAGCGCGGTCAGGATATCGATGCCGTCGGCGGGGGCTGCGACCTGCGGCAGGTCGCCGCCGATCTGGCCCTTTTCAAAGGTTTGCGCAGCGGTTTCGGAGGCGCTGCGCGCCGCATCCTCGCCGCGGCACATCGCCGTCGCGGCGTCGGCGAGGATCTTTTTCGCCGCGTTGATCTCGGCGCCGTCGAGCGCTTCGAGCCGCGCGATCTCGTCCATCGGCAGGTCGGTGAACAGCTTCAGGAACTTGCCGACGTCGCGGTCGTCGCAATTGCGCCAATATTGCCAATAGTCAAAATGGGACAGTTGTTCGGGATTAAGCCAGACCGCGCCGGCGGCGGTCTTGCCCATTTTGGCGCCTGCGGCGGTGGTCAGCAGCGGAGTCGTGAGGCCATAAAGGTCGGCGCCGTCCATCCGGCGGCCGAGTTCCATGCCGTTGACGATATTGCCCCACTGGTCCGATCCGCCCATCTGCAGGCGCACGCCCATCGCCTTCGACAAGTGCCGGAAATCATAGCCCTGCAGGATCATGTAGTTGAATTCGAGGAAGGTCATCGGCTGTTCGCGGTCGAGGCGCAGCTTGACCGAATCGAAGGTCATCATGCGATTGATCGTGAAGTGGGTGCCGACTTCCTGGAGCAATTCGATATAGCCGAGCTTGCCGAGCCAGTCGTGGTTGTTGACCATCACCGCGTCGGTCGGGCCGTTGCCGAAGGTCAGGAAACGCTGGAAGATGCTGAAGATCGACGCGATGTTCGCGGCGATCGTCTCGTCCGACAGCATCTTGCGGCTTTCGTCACGGCCCGTGGGGTCGCCGATCCGCGTCGTCCCGCCGCCCATCAGCACGACGGGCTTGTGCCCCGTCTGTTGCAGCCGGCGCAGCATCATGATCTGGACGAGGCTGCCGACGTGCAGCGACGGCGCGGTCGCGTCGAAGCCGATATAGCCGGGAACGACCTGTTTGGCGGCGAGCGCATCGAGCCCGTCCGCATCGGTCATCTGGTGGATATAGCCTCGCTCGTCGAGCAGGCGCAGCAGATCGGATTTGTAACTGGTCATAACGGGCGCGCCCTTAACACCCTATGCGCCGACAATGAAGTCCAGCGCGCCCAGGAAAGTGACTCCGAGGCAGACGGACAGAAATCCCCAGAAGACGGCGGCTGACCAGCTACTGTCCATTGTCCGGCGAAAGAAGACGACCTGCGACCAGAAATACCAGATGAGGATGGCGAACATCGCGAGCGCCATGAACGCGAGGACGTCGATGTCCTGGAATCTGGTCGCGACGACCGTCGTAATCGAAAAGACGATCGCCAGCGGCGCACAAAGATAGGCTTGCTGGTAAAAGGGCAGGCGGAAGCTATGGTGGCTGATGCTGCCGGGGGTGCGCCATTCGTAAATCAGGGCGCCGGCGAAGGGAAAGACGCAGTAGAGCGCCAAGCGGTAGGTCAGCAGCGACATCACCGACCCGTTGATCAGGCCCGCAATCGCGGTTTCCGATTCGGACGAGGCGGTCGCGGGTGCCGCCGGCGAGATCATCCAGGCGAGGACGATCGACAGGAAAAGGAAGACCGGCGGGCTCAGTCCGCGATCGAAGAGTTCTTCCTTGTCGGGGTCTTTTTTCAGCTCGGCGGCGGCGTAGTCGATCATATGTCCCGGCCAGATAAGCACGCGAACCAAGGTATAGGGATAGAAAATCACCCACATCAGAATGTCGAAAATGAGTTCGTCGAGCGATTTGGAAAGCTTGAAAATATCCATATCGTATTTCGTCTACGGTCGCGCTGTGGTTGTCAATCGACCGGCCGGGGTGCCGAAGACCGCATGCTTGTCTCGACCGCAAATTTCGCTCATCCCATCGCCACGCTTAGTTGGAGGCGATCCCCTCAATCCCGTTGGCCCTGAGCTTGTCGAAGGGCTGTTCTTTCTTCTACACCGCTCGATATGAGTTTCTGGGCCTATATGCTGCATTGCCGGGGCGGGGCTTTTTACACCGGGCACACCGATAATCTGCCGTATCGCATCGCCCAACATGAAGCCGGAGCTATTCCGGGTTTCACATCTGATCGATTGCCGATCGTGCTGGTGTGGAGTCAGGAATTTGCCACCAGGTTCGAAGCTCTGGAAGCCGAACGGCGGATAAAGGGGTGGAGCAGAGCGAAGAAGATGGCGTTGATCCGCGGGGATTGGGACAAGATTTCGAGCTTGGCGAAAGGCAAGGACGGTCCTTCGACAAGCTCAGGACAAACGGAGTAGGGGGCTCGATCACTTCCACACACCGTTGCCCTGAGCTTGTCGAAGGGCTGCTCTTTCTTCTACACCGAAGCGCCAGAAGCCGAATGTAGCTCAGGACGAACGGGAGAGGGGTGAATGTCGGTGCACTCCAGCGAGCGGCGCCAATTGATCTGCCACCCCGATACGCCCGCACGCGCGGTGCGCTCGATTGCGGTCGAGGTCGACTTGTCGTTCGACGGCGGCTTTGCGCTGCGCTTTATCGTCGACGGCGAAATCGGAGCGATCGTGCTGCCGCAGGGCGAAGGCGAACTCGTCATTGCCGACAGCGGCACCGATGGGCTGTGGCAGGGCACCTGTTTCGAGGCTTTCCTGACCGAGGAAGGTCAGCCCGACTATACCGAATTCAACTATGCGCCCGACGGTCGCTGGGCCTGTTACCAGTTCGACGATTATCGTTCGCTGCTGTCTTCCGACGATCTAGCGCCGTGGAAAATGGAAGTGGAACGCGCGCCCGGCCGTTATGCGATGCGCATCGAACCCGGCATCTTTCCCGATACCGGGTCGAAACTGGCCCTGTCTGCCGTCATCGAGGAAGTGGACGGCGCCAAAAGCTATTGGGCGCTGCGCCATCCGCCGGGCAAGCCCGACTTCCATCATCCCGATTGCTTTGCGCTGACGCTTGAGGCACGCGGGCGGGCATGACGACCCTTTTCGGTATCGACCGCCTGCTCGCCGACCCCGCGCTTCGCGCGCCGCTTCAGGGAAAGCGCGTTGCGTTGCTCGCGCATCCCGCTTCGGTGACCGCCGACCTGACCCACAGCCTCGATGCGCTGGTCGCGGCCGGGATCGACGTCACTGCGGTGTTCGGGCCGCAGCATGGCGTACGCGGTGACCTGCAGGACAATATGATGGAGTCGCCCGACTTCACCGATCCGACCTATGGCATGCCGGTGTTCAGCCTCTATGGCGAGGTGCGGCGGCCGTCGGGGCAGTCGATGCACACGTTCGACGTGATGCTGGTCGACCTGCAGGATCTGGGTTGCCGCATCTACACCTATGTCACGACCTTGCTCTACATCCTCGAAGCCGCGGCCGAGCATGGCAAGGCAGTGTGGGTGCTCGACCGGCCGAACCCGGCGGGACGTCCCGTCGAAGGGACGCTGCTGCGCGCCGGGTGGGAGAGCTTCGTCGGCGCCGGACCGATGGTCATGCGCCACGGGCTGACGATGGGCGAGATGGGCCGCTGGTTCATCCGCCACTTCGGTCTCGACGTCGATTATCGGGTGATCGAAATGGACGGGTGGCAGCCCGAGGGCCCCGGCTTCGGCTGGCCCGCGGAGCGCGTGTGGATCAACCCCAGCCCCAATGCCGCCAACGTCAACATGGCGCGCGCCTATGCCGGGACGGTGATGGTCGAGGGGGCGACGCTGAGCGAAGGCCGGGGAACGACGCGCCCGCTCGAACTGTTCGGTGCGCCTGATATCGACGCCAAGGCCGTCATCGCCGAAATGTATCGCCTTGCGCCCGAATGGCTGGCGGGATGCAAGCTGCGCGATATCTGGTTCCAGCCGACCTTTCACAAGCATGCCGGCGCGCTGAACAGCGGCGTCCATATCCATGCCGAGGGGTCATGGTACGACCATGCTTCCTTCCGGCCGTGGCGTGTGCAGGCGCTGGGGTTCAAGGCGATCCGCGCGCTCTATCCGGACTATCCGATCTGGCGCGGCACCGATTTCAAATATGAGTATACCAACGACGTGCTGGCGATCGACGTGATCAACGGTTCGCCGTTGCTGCGCGGATGGATCGACGACGCGGGCGCCGCGCCGGGCGATCTCGACGCGCTTGCGTTGCCCGACGAAGCGGCATGGCGCGAGGAAATTGCGGACCTGCTGATCTATTGACGAGGGGAACAACGATGCACCGAAGGCAATTTATCGGCACCGCGGCTTTCGCCGGCCTCGCCGCTTCGCTGCCGGTGCCGGCATTCGCCGCCGACACGGCGGCGCTGCCGAACCTTGCCGCCAAGGCGGTCCCGATCGGCCGCGACGAGCGCATGGCGCGGATCGCCAAGGCGAAGGAGCTGATGCGCGCGAACGACATCGGCGCCTTGCTGATCGAGCCGGGGTCGAGCCTCGTCTATTTCACCGGCGTCGAATGGTGGCGGAGCGAGCGGCTGACCGCGGCGGTGCTGACGCGCGAGGGCGAGGCGGCGATCGTCACCCCCTTCTTCGAGGAACCGTCGGTGCGCGAGAGCCTGGGCATCGACGCCGA
Organism: Sphingopyxis macrogoltabida; assembly: GCF_001314325.1. Taxonomy (NCBI): domain Bacteria; kingdom Pseudomonadati; phylum Pseudomonadota; class Alphaproteobacteria; order Sphingomonadales; family Sphingopyxidaceae; genus Sphingopyxis; species Sphingopyxis macrogoltabida. The sequence continues at coordinate 3,653,807 of NZ_CP009429.1, read as the reverse complement.
AGTGCTGACGTGGAACGAGGATGAAAATCCGCTGGCGGCGGTCGCGGCATGGCTCGGCAAGCGCGGGCTCGGCAAGGGGCGGATCGGGGTCGAGGAGACGGTGCGCTATTTCGCGGTCGACGGCCTCGAAAAGGCGATGCCCGAGGTAAAGGTCGTCAACGGCGCGCCGGTCGTGCGCGGCTGCCGCATGCACAAGTCGCCTGCGGAGATCGCGCTGATGCAGATCGCCGCCGACATCACCATGGCCGCCTATCGCCACACTGCGCCGCGGATCGAGGCGGGGATGACCCCGGCCGACATCGGCGCGATCATGCGCGCGGCGACGGTGGCGCTGGGCGGCAAAAGCGAGTTCGAACTGATCCTGCTCGGCGAGGCGAGCGCCTATCCGCACGGATCGGGCAAGCCGCAGGCGGTGCGCGCGGGCGAGGTCGTGCTGATGGACTGCGGCGCGACCGTTCATGGTTATCAGTCGGACATCTCGCGCAGCTTCGTCCATGGCAAGGCCAGCGCGCGCCAGCGCGAGGTCTGGGACCAGATGCGCAAGGGGCAGGATGTCGCCTTTGCCGCGGCAAAGCTCGGCACGCCGGCGGGGCGCGTCGACGATGCGGTGCGCGGTTTCTATCAGAATCTCGGATGGGGCCCGGGCTACCGGCTTCCCGGTACCTCGCACCGCACCGGCCACGGCATTGGCCTCGACGGGCACGAGCCGGTCAACCTCGTCCACGGCGAAACGACGCCGCTGGCGCCGGGCATGTGCTTTTCGAACGAGCCCGGCATCTATATCCCCGGCGAATTCGGCATCCGGCTGGAGGATTGTTTTTACATGACCGACAGCGGGCCGAAATGGTTCAGCGAGCCGCCGCCGTCGATCGACCGGCCTTTCGGTTAAGAAGCTGTCGGTTGCCAGACGATGAAGGTGGCGTTGTCGGTGGATGCCATTGCAGCGATCATTTCGGAATGATCGAAGCCGGCCAGCTTGGTGACCCAGTCCAAGATCATGTCTTCGCCGGTCGCACCTTGCGGGTAAGCGAGATTTAGCCCGCCATCCAACCCGAAGAACAACCACCATATATCGGGCCCCCAAGGTCCGCTGTCGTTGGTTTCGATGGCGATCCCTGCGATGTCGGACAAAGCGCAGCTCTCCCTCTCGCCTTTGTCGTCGGTCACGCTCAGCATCCCATCGTCAATCGCCAAGATCCACCGAGCTTCCGGATAGATGGCGCGCGTGCGTTCCGTCGGGTTTCCTTCCGGCGCCTTCGGACGCTGGACGAGGCTGACCAGCACGAACGAGATGATCATCAGCAGGTACCAGCTGCCGAGCTTTTCGAGCCCGACCATGTGCCAACCATCGTCCTGACTGGGGTAGGTCCACGCGCGCGCGAAGGTGCCGATATTTTCGGCGAACCAGATGAACAGCGCGACGAGGCCCCAGCCGACGAGCAGCGGCATGCGGCGGTGGGTGTGGAGCGGGCGGAACCACACCTGGCAGCGCCAGAAGAGCAGCGCGGTCGCGGCGAACAGGAACCAGCGGATATCGTACAGCCAGTGATGTGCGAAAAAATTGACGTAGATTGCGGCGGCGAGTGCATAACTCGCCCATGCCGGCGGATAGCCCGTGTAGCGAAAGTCGAAGATGCGCCAGACGCGCGCGATATAGCTGCCGACCGCGGCGTACATGAAGCCCGAGAAAAGCGGCACCGCGCCGATATGGAGCAGGCTCGCTTCAGGATATTGCCACGATCCCGCGGCGGTCTTGAACAGCTCCATCACCGTGCCGACGATATGGAAGATCAGGATGACGATGGCTTCCTTCGGCGTTTCGAGCCGGAAGGCGAGCATGCCAAGCTGGATCAGCACCGCGCCGATGGTGATGGCGTCGTAGCGGTGGATCGGCACGGTGTCGGGCCAGAAGAGGTGCGTGCCGAGGAGCAGCGCGAGCATCAGGCCGCCGAACAGGCACGCCCAGCCTTGTTTGAAGCCGAAGGCGAGAAATTCGAGGAACCAGCCGCGCGGCCCGGGTTCGACGGCCATCGCTTCGAGGCGGGTGCGGACGGCGTGGAAGCGGCTGTGACCGCGTCCGGCGTCAGACATGCACCGAGACCCACGCGATCAGCATCGCGGCGGGAAGCAGCAATGCCTGCGCAAGGACCGTTCCGGCGAGTCGGCTCAGCGATATATAGGTGATCGCGCGGCGGAAATCGGCCTCGTCGACTTTGCCCTCGACGGCGTCGTCGGTCATCACCGACAGCTGCGGGTCGATGAAGGCGAACAGGAGGATCGTCGCGAAGCCGTTGATCAGCGCCGAAAGCTGCGACGCGGTGACGCGAAATTCGGGGGCGAGATAGCCGGCGTAGAGCGAGGCAACGACACCGACGGCGAGCAGCGACTGCGCGAGGCAGTTGGCGATCAGCACGCCCCAGCCGATGCCCCTTGGCATGTGCCAGCCCTTCAGATGCGACAGGCTCGGGAAGCGGAGCGACTGGCGGAGCGTACGCCATCCGCTCGGGCTGACGGCTTTGAGCGCGAGCTTCGTCGTCGAACGATTGTCCTGATACCAGCCGATCGCCGCAGCGAACATCCGCTGCCCGGTGGGGACGAGCAGGATGCCGACCAGGGTCGCGATGCTCGCCGCCGCGAGCACGAACTGCATGTCGACGAACAGCGAGGCGCCGCTGCCGTCGTGGATGCGCGTCTCGATCCGCTTGGCGAGGAAGGGGCCGAGGAAGCTGTTCGAAGTGCGCGAGAAGAGGACGAGGATGTTGAACAGCGCGAAGGACATCGCGATCCGCCGCGTCCGCACCCCCGCGATGCGCGCCGCATAAGCCAGCGCACCGATCAGGTTGATGAAGCCGGTGAGCAACAGGATGGTGACGAGGGGGAGGTCGATCATCGCCGGGGATTAGCCCTGTGGGAGGATCATTTCGAGCGAATTCACTCGGGATCGTGGACGGGCATGTCGGCCGCGACGAACCGGCCCGTATCCGGGTCGCGCTCGAAGGCGCTACCGACCGGAGCGTCGATCAGGTGCAGCCAGCTGTCGTCGCGGTTCAGCACGGCGCCGAGAGCGACATAGCTGAAAGGCGCGTTGCCGCTCTCGATGTCGAACATATCGGGGGGATCGCTTTCGATCCGCCAGCCGCTGTCGGAAAATTTGTCGTCGTCGCGCGGCGGATCGGGCTCTTCGCGATACAGAAATTCGACCTTGCGGCGGCCGTCGAGAATCGCATTATCGACGAAACAGCGGTCCCAATAATCGCGCCGTTCGGGTGCCGGGGGTGGCGGTACGGTGCGATTATCGTCCCACATGATGTCGATGATGTGCCTGCGTTCGAAGCTCACGCGGTCGCCGGCCTTCAATTGCGGCATGTCGCCCGGATGATTGTCGAGCGTCCCGGCCAGATGCGCGCCGTCGGCCGCGGTGACGATAACCCACATGCGTTCGACCTCCCATTGGCCGGCGGGGATCGAACGAAACATCAGCTTGACGAGATCGCCGGGTGCGACCGCGAGCAGTTCGTTTTCGGACGGCAGCTCGAAGGTATAGGGCGCATTTTCCGCAACCGGCCGCGGGTCTTCGATCGCGTATCGGCCAAACAGGCGCCGGATCAACGACGGCAGCGCCATGCGCCGTTCAATGCTTTCGCGTCAGCTCGCGCATCGCATCGTCGAGGCCCGCAAGGGTCAGCGGATACATGCGGTCGTTCATCAGTTGCTTGATCAGCTTCACCGACTGGGTGTAGCCCCAATGCGCCTCGGGCACCGGGTTCAGCCACACGGCGGCGGGATAGACATGGGTGATCCGCTGGAGCCAGACCGCGCCCGATTCCTCGTTGAAATGTTCGACGCTGCCGCCCGGATGGGTGATTTCATACGCGCTCATCGACGCGTCGCCGACGAAGATCACCTTATAATCATGGCCATATTTGTGGAGGATGTCCCACATCTGGTGGCGTTCGGACCAGCGGCGCTTGTTGTCCTTCCACACGCCTTCATAGGGGCAGTTGTGGAAATAGAAGAATTCGAGATTCTTGAATTCGGTGGTCGCGGCGCTGAACAATTCTTCGCAGAGCTTGATGAACGGGTCCATCGATCCGCCGACGTCGAGGAACAGCAGCAACTTCACCGCATTGCGCCGCTCGGGGCGCATTTTGATGTCGAGCCAGCCCTGCCGCGCCGTGCCGTCGATCGTGCCCGGGATATCGAGCTCGTCGGCGGCGCCTTCGCGTGCGAACTTGCGCAGACGGCGGAGCGCGATCTTGATGTTGCGGGTGCCGAGTTCCTTGGTGTTGTCGAGGTTCTGGAACTCGCGCTTTTCCCAGACCTTGAGCGCGCGCTTGTGCTTGCTCTCGCCGCCGATCCGCACGCCTTCGGGGTTATAGCCCGAATTGCCGAACGGCGAGGTGCCGCCGGTGCCGATCCACTTGCTGCCGCCCTCGTGGCGCTTCTGCTGTTCCTCGAGCCGCTCTTTCAGCGTCTCCATGATCTTGTCCCAGTCGCCGAGCGACTCGATCGCGGCCATTTCCTCGGGGGTCAGGAATTTCTCGGCGACCGCCTTCAGCCAGTCGGCGGGGACGTCGACGGGGTTCTGGCCATAGTCCGAGATGATGCCCTTGAAGACCTTGTTGAACACCTGGTCGAAGCGGTCGAGCAGGCCTTCGTCCTTCACATAGATCGCGCGGCTGAGGTAATAGAATTGCTCGGGGCTGCGGTCGATCACCTCGCGGTCGAGCGCCTCCAGCAACATCAGATGCTCTTTCAGGCTGGCGGGAATGCCCGCGGCGCGAAGCTCGTCGAGGAAGCCGAAAAACATGGGTCAGGGGTACTCTGTCGCGCGGAAGGGTGCAACTGCTTTACGTAAACGGAAGGTGCGCGGGTTTTGGGCGGTTGCTGTACCCCGGCGAAAGCCGGGGCCCAGAGTGCCATTCCGCAACCTCGGCCTTCTAACGCCCTGGGCCCCGGCTTTCGCCGGGGTACACCAAAGAGCGAACGGCAGCTCTCCACCCCGATGCCGTCGCCTCGCCCATTGACCGCGCGTTAACCATTATCGGTCATCACCCGCAGATTAATCCAAAGTGGGTGGCGCAATGAAATTCGATCCGATCGACCCGGCGGCTCCGATCCTCGACCAATCGGTCGCGAGCGACTGTGGCGCGCTGGCGGTCGGGTGCAGCGATGCTGCCGGCCGGATCAAGCGCGCGACCGACCAGATGGAACGCCAGATCGGCGAACTCGGCCGGCTCGAGGAATATGTCGTCGGCCTGGAGGCCGATCAGCGCCAGATCGCCGATTCGACCGACGAAGCGAAACTGCTGTCGGCGCGCGCGTGCGAGCAACTCGACGCCGGTGCCGAACGCGTCAACGCGGCGGTCACCGAATTCCGCTCGGTGATCGATCTCGTCGCGCGGCTGGGCGCGCACGTCACCAATTTTGCCGCGGTCATGGAGCAGGTGCAGCAGGTCAGCCAGTCGATCGAGTCGATCGCCAAGACCACCAACATGCTGGCACTCAACGCCGCGATCGAGGCCGAGCGCGCGGGCGATGCCGGGCGCACCTTTGCCGTGGTCGCGGCCGAGGTGAAGAAGCTGGCGCAGAACACGCGCAGCGCGACCGACGAGATCCGCCGCAGCATCGGCAGCCTCGCGGCCGAAGCGGGCGGCCTGGTCGCCGAAATCCAGTCGGGGGTCGAACAGTCGAGCCGCGCCGAAGCGCAGTTCGAAACGATCACCGACGCGCTGCACGATGCGACGCATCTGGTGGCGCTGCTCGACGACCAGAGCGATCGGATCGCGCAGAGTTCGGCGATGGTCCATGCCAATGGCGCCAAGGTGCGCGGCGCGCTCGACCGCGTCGTCGCATCGGTGCGCGACAATGGCGCGACGCTGGGTGAAACGCACGACAGCATCTTGTCGATGGAGCATGTGTCGAACCGCATGTTCAACGCGGTGATCTCGGCCGGGGTCAGCCCGCAGGATTCGGCGATTGTCGAGCTTGCCGCGCAGGTGCGCGATGAGTTCGTCGCGCTCGCCGAAGGTGCGATCGCCGCGGGCAGGCTGTCGATGGAGCAGGTCTTCGATACCGATTATGTTCGCGTGCCGGGGTCGAACCCCGAACGTTTCCGCACCAGCCTCTGCGACTGGGCCGATATCCACTGGCGGCCGCTGTTCGACCGCATCGTCGCCGAGCATCCCGAAATCAAGATGTCGTCGGCGAGCGACATCAACGGCTTCCTGCCGACGCATGTCACCGACTGCTCGCGCGCGCCGACGGGCGATGTCGCGCATGACACGGCGCACTGCCGGAACGGCCGCATCCTCTATGACGAAGCCGACGCGGCCGCCAAACGCAGCACGGCGCCCTTTTTCATGATGGTCTATCGCCAGGAAGGCGACGGGATCAATTATGTGACGGTGCGCAACGTCTACATGCCAGCGATCATCAACGGCCGCCGCTGGGGCGACGTCGAGGTGGCGTATCAATTATAGCCGTCATCCCGGCGAAAGCTGGGATCGCTCAACCGGGAGCGCTTCGTCGATGGCGGTCCCAGCTTTCGCTGGGACGACGATAATATTCAGCTTCCCTGCCGCCGCGCCATGAACGCCAGCTTTTCGAACAGCATCACATCCTGCTCGTTCTTGAGCAGCGCGCCGTGGAGCGGCGGGATCGCCTTGCCGACGTCGCGGTTCTGGAGCACTTCGAGCGGCATATCCTCGTTGAGGAGCAGCTTCAGCCAGTCGATCAGCTCGCTCGTCGACGGCTTCTTCTTGAGGCCCGGAACTTCGCGGACCTCGTAGAAGATGTCCATCGCGCGGCTGACCAGCGTCTTCTGGATGCCGGGGAAATGGACCTCGACGATCTCGGCCATCGTGTCGCGGTCGGGGAATTTGATATAGTGGAAGAAGCAGCGGCGCAGGAAGGCGTCCGGCAGTTCCTTTTCGTTGTTTGAGGTGATGACGACGATCGGGCGCTCCTTCGCGACGATCGTCTCGTCGGTCTCGTAGACATGGAAGGCCATGCGATCGAGTTCCTGGAGCAGGTCGTTCGGGAATTCGATGTCGGCCTTGTCGATCTCGTCGATCAGCAGGACGGGGAGCTTGGGCGAGGTGAAGGCCTCCCACAATTTGCCCTTGCGGATATAGTTGCGGATGTCGTGGACCCGCTCTTCGCCGAGCTGGCCGTCGCGGAGGCGCGCGACGGCGTCATATTCATAGAGGCCCTGCTGCGCCTTGGTCGTCGACTTGATGTTCCAGGTGATCAGCGGCGCGTCGAAAGCCTTGGCGATCTCTTCGGCGAGCACGGTCTTGCCGGTGCCGGGTTCGCCCTTCACGAGCAGCGGGCGGCGCAGCAAGGTAGCGGCGTTGACCGCGACCTTCAGGTCGTCGGTGGCGATATAGGCGCTGGTTCCTTCGAAGCGCATGGGCGTGCTGCCTTTCCCTTAACGTGAACGTCAATCAGGGCGGGCATAGCGAGGGAGGGTGGGCGGTGCAAGTAAACAGGCGTTGCCGCCCGTTGCGGCGTCGGATCAGGCGTCGTGCCGGCTCGCGGCGCGGGCGGCGAGCAGGTCCCACAGGCCGCTGTGCTGGGTAATCAGTTGCTGGGCGCCGAAAACCATGGCGCGCTCGACCGCGGGGCTGTCGGCGATCGTTGCGGCGAGCCGCGCCGTGTCGCGCAGGTCGGGCAGGGAGCAGCGCGGCGGGTTCATGTCGAGCCGCTGGGCGCTGATGTCGAGCAGGACGCGGATCGTCCGCCAGTCGAGCGTCAGCGCGATCGCGGCGCCGACCGCACAGCCGTGGCGGTCGGATTCGGCGAGCATGTCGAGCGCCTTGCACTGCGCGCCGACCGCGGACTCGCTCTGTGCCTGTCCCTGCGTGCTCGGCACCGGGCCGACGGCGGCGGCGATCTTCGACAGGAAGGCGCGTTCCTGCGCGAAGGCATCGGCGGCTTCGTCCATCCACTGGCGCGAGGCGGGGTCGACCGCCTTGCGCGCGGCATGGTCGATGACGCCGGGGTAGCGGCCGTGGAGGAGGCAGAGGAAATGGACGGCATCGGCAAGGTTGCGCATCGCTTGCACGCCGCTCGACAGCGCGCCCGAGCGGACATGCGGATGCGCACCGGTGCCCTCGCTCGCGACGAGCGAATCGAGCATTTCGGCGACATCGCGTGCCGGCAGCTTGGGCTGGGTCGACTGGCTCAACGCTTGATCCTCGCATGCGGCGCGGGTGATGAACCCGCCCCTCTGGAATTCCGGCGATGAGTCTTAGGGTAACGTCGTAAACGTCGCGTTTATAAGGTACGCCGAATCGACGAAATGCTGTGCCGGTGCGGGACGGTCCGAAAATAAAGGGACCGGCAAGCGCAAGGTGCTTGCCGGTCCCGGTTGGCTATGGCGCCAGTGGACGTCAGGGAGCCGGGAGCGGGTCAGACGGGGAGAGGGAGCCCGGCCCGCGCCCAATCAGGCTGCGAGAGCGAGTTCGCCGGTCGCCGGAGCGGCGGGGGCGATCGCGGCGGGCTGGGCGGCCGCCGGAGCTGCATCGCCGAGCTTCGCGGGGAAGAGGAAGCGCGACGCGAGCACCGCGACGCCGAGCGCGAAATAGCCGATGAAGGTCTGGACCGGGAAGAAGAAGAGCGGCGCGACGAAGGCGAGGCGCAGCCACAGCGGGTTGAAGCCGAAGTCCTGGCCAACGGCCTCGCAGATCCCGAAGAAGGTGTCGCGGCGGCGGAAGAGGTTGGTGGTTTCGTTTTCCATCTTTTTTGTCTTTCCTGTGGCTGCGGGCCCTGCGCCGCGGCGATGCCAAGTGTATCGCAAAGGCCGTGCCAGTTTCTGCAGCCCCCGGTTTTCCGGGATTTTTTATGTCAGCCAATCGGGGCTGCGCCGTCCTGAGTGCGAACCGATTCCCATTATGCGGGAATGATTGCCATTCGATGGCGTGCGCTTTCTTGTCGTTGAAGCGCTACGCATCGCGATGACGGCCGACATCTGGGGCCCAAATGTGAAGATTTAAAGAGGGTGAGCACAAAAAATTGTGCAGTGCACCATTCGATCAAGGCTTTGATCGAAAGTGCAAAATGAAACACCCCGCCGGTGAGGGCGGGGTGTCTGGTGTCCGGAGGCTTGCCGAAGCTTACTGGTCGAGGAAGCTGCGCATCTTGCGGCTGCGCGACGGGTGCTTCAGCTTGCGGAGCGCCTTTGCCTCGATCTGGCGAATACGTTCGCGGGTCACGCTGAACTGTTGGCCGACCTCTTCGAGCGTGTGGTCGGTGTTCATGCCGATGCCGAAGCGCATGCGCAGCACGCGTTCCTCACGCGGGGTGAGCGATGCCAGCACGCGGGTGACGGTTTCCTTGAGGTTCGACTGCACCGCGGCGTCGACCGGGATGACCGCATTCTTGTCCTCGATGAAATCGCCGAGGTGGCTGTCTTCCTCGTCGCCGATCGGCGTTTCGAGGCTGATCGGCTCCTTGGCGATCTTCATCACTTTGCGGACCTTTTCGAGCGGCATCGACAGACGCTCGGCCATTTCCTCCGGGGTCGGCTCGCGGCCGCTTTCGTGGAGAAACTGGCGGCTGCAGCGGACCAGCTTGTTGATCGTCTCGATCATATGGACCGGGATGCGGATCGTGCGCGCCTGATCGGCGATCGAGCGGGTGATCGCCTGCCGGATCCACCAGGTCGCATAGGTGCTGAACTTGTAGCCGCGGCGATACTCGAACTTGTCGACCGCCTTCATCAGGCCGATGTTGCCTTCCTGAATGAGGTCGAGGAACTGCAGGCCGCGGTTCGTGTACTTCTTCGCGATCGAGATCACGAGGCGCAGGTTCGCCTCGACCATTTCCTTCTTGGCGATACGCGCTTCGCGCTCGCCCTTCTGGACCATGTTCACGACGCGGCGGAATTCGGTCAGGCTCATGCCGGCGGCCTGCGCGATCTCGCTGATTTCGATGCGGATGCGGTCGACCGCGCCCGCTTCGTTCTCGGCGAAGGCGGCCCATTTCTTGTCGAGGCCCGACACCTGATCGAGCCAATTCTCTTCGAGCTCGCGCCCGACATAATTGTCGAGGAACGACTTGCGCGGTACCTTGTGGCGCTCGGCGAGGCGCAGCATCTGGCCGCCGAGCGCGGTCAGGCGGCGGTTGTAGCTGTAGAGCTGGTCGACGAGATATTCGATCTTGGTGCCGTGGAACTGCACGCTTTCGACCTGCGCGGTGAGTTCCTCGCGCAGCTTGTGATACTTCTTTTCCGACGCCGACGGAAATTCCTCGCCGCCCGACAGCGATTCAAGGCGGGCTTCCTGCAGCTTCTGGAACGCCTTGAAGCTCTTGGTGATGTTCGCGAACTTTTCGAGCGCATCGGGCTTCAGCAGCTCTTCCATCGCTGCGAGGCTGAGCGTGTTGTCTTCCTCGTCTTCCTCGAAGCTCTCGCGCTTGCCCGACGAACCTTCGCCATCCTCGTCGTCGCCGTCGGCCGCGGGCTCTTCCTCGACCTCGTCCTCGTCCTTGAACGAGACGCCGGCGTTTTTCTCGCTGATCTCGCCGTCGTCCTCGCCGCCTTCCTCATCGAGGTTTTCGGGCGCGGGGTCCTTCGACAGCATCGCTTCGAGGTCGACGATTTCGCGGAGCTGCATGTCGCCGTTGTTGAGCGCGTTCGACCATTCGATGATCGCGTTGAAGGTCAGCGGGCTTTCGCACAGGCCGAGGATCATCGTGTCGCGGCCGGCCTCGATGCGCTTGGCGATCGCGATTTCGCCTTCGCGGCTGAGCAGCTCGACCGCGCCCATTTCGCGCAGGTACATGCGAACGGGATCGTCGGTGCGATCGACCGTTTCCTTCTTCTTTTCGACCGCGGGGTTCGACAGCGATCCGGTGCCGGCGCTGACGTCGACCTCGTCGTCGGCTTCCTGATCGGCTTCTTCCTGCACATCCTCGTCGCTCTCGACGATGTTGATGCCCATGTCGGAGATCGCCGACATGATGTCCTCGATCTGCTCCGACGACATCTCATCCTGCGGCAGCGCCGCATTGAGCTCGTCATAGGTCAGGTAACCGCGCTTCTTGCCGCGCGCGATCAGCTTTTTGACGTCGGCCTCGTTGAGGTCGATCAGCGGGGCGTCGGTGTCGGCTTCGGTGTTCTTGGTGGCCATATCTGTTCCTGCCTAGGGGGCATCAAGTGGGTCGGTTACTGGCCGCTGCTGTCGGACAGCGCGGCCAGCCGGCGGGTCAAATCCTCGTCCATCGCGCGCAACCTTTGTTGTCGCGCCAGGCCTTCGTCATCCATCGTGCGCTGAAAGTCCGCGGTAGCCTCTGCCAGCCGGGCGCGGATTTCGGGCTGGGTGACCAGCACGCCGATATATTCTTCAAGGTCGCGAAGCGCCGTTTCCGGCGCCGGAGCGGCCCCCTGTCTGCTTTCCAGCCTGCGGTTGAACGAGAAGTGCATTCCGTCGGCTCTGAGCAATGTCGTCGCCCTATTATACACTTTCATTGGCTCCAATATGGCAAGCAACCCCTCGCAATCAAGCCCTTCCTGACCGATTGCGATGTCAAGCATCGCGCCGAGCAATTCGGCGTCGGCGGAATCGGGAACGGTAAGCCGCGTCAGCGCCTCCTCGTTGCGGCGCAGCGCTTCGGGATAGCGCAGCAATCCGCCGATGAGCGCGGCGACGAGCGGTGCCGCAATCCCCGCCTGTCCGATGGAACGCGTCTCGTGGGCGGGAGGTTGCAGGCGCGGATCGGGGGCGAAGCGGCGTCCTGCCGCTCCACGCGGCGCCGACGGCGCCCAGGGGACGCGCGGGGCACGCTCGGGCTGCCGCCGCGCAAACAGCGCATCGAGCCGCTCGCGAAACGCCTCGCGATAATGGTGACGGACGTCCGCATCCTCGATCGCGTCGGCGTGGGCGAGCAGGCGCGTTTTCAAGGCTGCGCGTTCCTCGGGGGTGGCAAGCGGGCCGGCGGCGACTTCGTGCGCCCAGAGGCGTTCGACGAGCGGCTGCGCGTCCTCGAGGATTTCGGCGAAGCCCGCCGCACCGCGCGCGCGGACGAGGTCGTCGGGATCCTGCCCTGCGGGCAGCGTCGCGAAGGCGAGGCTGAAACCGGGCCGGAGCAAGGGAAGCGCGCGCATCGCGGCGCGCATTGCGGCTTTCTGACCCGCGCTGTCGCCGTCGAAGCACAGCACCGGTACCGGCACCATGCGCCAGATCATGCCGAGCTGGTTCTCGGTCAGCGCGGTGCCGAGCGGCGCGACGGCATCGGCGATCCCGGCTTCGGCGAGCGCGATGACGTCCATATAGCCCTCGACGACGACGATCCGGTTCGTCTGGCGCGAGGCGGGCGAGGCCTTGTCGAGATTATAGAGCGTGCGCCCCTTGTCGAAGAGCGGGGTGTCGGGCGAGTTCAGATATTTGGGCTCGCCGTCGCCCAGGATGCGTCCGCCGAACGCGATGACGCGGCCGCGCGCGTCGCGGATGGGGATCATCAACCGGCCGCGGAACCGGTCGTACGGTTCCTTGTCGTCGACCGCGATCAACATGCCCGCCTCGACAAGCATCGCGGTCGGGAATTTCTTGAGCGCTTCCTTGAGCGCGCTGCGGCTGTCGGGGGCGAGGCCGAAGCCGAAGGCCTTGCGCGTCGCCTCCGAAATGCCGCGCTTGGCGAGGTATTCGCGCGCGGGTGCCCCGTTGCTGCTGCCGAGTTGCTGGGTGAACCAGTCGGCCGCCGCCTGCGTCACGTCGCGGAGGCTCGCCTGCTCCTCGGCCTTTTTTGCGGCGCGCGGGTCGGCGGCGGGAACGTCCATGCCCGCTTCGGCGGCAAGCTCCTTCACCGCATCCATGAACGACAGCCCGCGCTGGTCGGTCATCCAGCGGATCGCGTCGCCATGCGCGCTGCAACCGAAGCAGTGGTAGAAGCCCTTTTCGTCGTTGATCGTGAAGCTGGGCGTCTTTTCGTTATGGAAGGGGCAGCAGGCCTTGTATTCGCGGCCGGCGCGGGTGACCTTCACCGTCCGCCCGATCAGCGTCGACAGCGTGATCCGCGATCGCAGTTCGTCCAGCCATTGCGGGGTGAGGGTCACTTGACTCCCCTCCCGCTGGCGGGAGGGGTTGGGGGAGGGCATGTCGCAAGAACACGCTCGATTTCGATCACGACACCTTCGATCCGTTCCAATACATCATTGTTCCAGAAACGGATCACCCGATATCCTCGCGATTCCAGATAGGCGGTGCGTGCTTCGTCTTTCGCTACATCAACGGCGTGCTGGCCGCCATCGACTTCGATGACGAGCTTCTGGGTCCGAGAGACGAAATCGCAGATGAAGGGGCCGATGGGAAACTGGCGATTGAAGCGCACGCCTGCAAGCTTTCGAGCGCTAATGTAGGCCCAGAGCTTACGCTCCGCTTCGGTAGCGTCGTTGCGGAGTTCGCGGGAGCGCGCGGTGGGTCGTTTGTAGCCCTTGTCCATAACAGGCCCTCCCCCGACCCCTCCCGCAAGCGGGAGGGGAGAATATACGCTTGCGGTCCGCCTGTTCCCCTCCCGCTTGCGGGAGGGGCTAGGGGAGGGCGTGTCCCGTTATGACAGCGCTGCCTTCACCCAGCCCGACGCCTTGCTCATGTCGAGTTGGCTGCCGAGCCGGTCCTTCACCGCGGCCATCACCTTGCCCATGTCCTTGAGGCTGGTCGCGCCGAGTTCGTCGACGATGCCCTTGATCGCCGCGGTCGCTTCGTCGTCGGAAAGCTGCGCGGGCAGGAAATCCTCGATCACGACGACCTCGGCCGCCTCGATGTCGGCGAGTTCCTGGCGGCCGCCCTGTTCGTACATGGCGATCGATTCGCGGCGCTGCTTGACCATCTTCTGCAGCACGTCGGTTACCAGCACATCGTCGTCGGCCGGCGCGGTGCCGGTGCGGAGTTCGATGTCCTTGTCCTTGATCTTCGCCAGCATCAGCCGGATCGTGCCCAGGCGCGCCTTGTCGCCGCCCTTCATCGCGGCAACCTGCGCAGCCTTGATGTCATCGCGAATCATGCGTGTCCTCGTGCGCTGCAAATTTCGGAAAGGCCTTCTCTAGCGGGAAGATTCATAATCCGATAGCTTGTGAATCACTTTTTTGCCGCCTAGTTGGTCGGCCGTTTAGCCCCCCGTCCGGAGCATGTTGAATGGCACCTGCCAACCCCTCTGCCGCGCCCAAAACCCCGCCTTCGGGGGCCACCGGCGTCCTCGTTCTCGCCGACGGTACGGTGCTGTGGGGCATCGGCTATGGCGCCAGCGGCGCCGGTGTGGGCGAGATTTGTTTCAACACCTCGATGACCGGCTATCAGGAAATCCTGACCGACCCGAGCTATGCCGGGCAGATCATCACCTTCACCTTTCCTCACATCGGCAATGTCGGCGCGAACCCCGAGGATATGGAGCGCGAGAAGCGCGCCGCGATCGGGTGCATCACGCGCGAACTGCCGACGCTGCCCAGCAATTTCCGCAGCGTCCAGACGCTGCCCGAATGGATGAAGGCGCAGGGCCTGATCGGGCTTGCCGGCATCGACACGCGCGCGCTGACTCGCCGTATCCGTGACGGCGGCGCCCCGACGGGCGTCGTCGCGCACAGCCCCGACGGCAAGTTCGACCTCGATCGCCTGCTGCTGCTCGCGCAGGGTTGGCCGGGGCTGGAGGGCATGGACCTTGCCAAGACGGTGACGCGCGAGCGGCAGGGAAGCTGGGACGCGGGCGTCTGGCATCTGGGATCTGGCTATGAAGGGTCGGACCACAAGCGCGCCGGCGATGCCGCGCCGCATGTCGTTGCGGTCGATTATGGCGCCAAGGACAATATCTTCCGCAACCTCGTCAAGGCCGGCGCGCGGGTGACGGTGGTGCCCGCGAAGACGAGCCTCGACGAGATCGTCGCGCTGCGCCCCGCGGGCGTGTTCCTGTCGAACGGCCCCGGCGACCCCGCGGCGACGGGCGAATATGCGGTGCCGGTGATCAAGGGGCTGCTCGAACGCAATGTCCCGATCTTCGGCATCTGCCTCGGCCACCAGCTCCTCGGCATCGCGGCGGGCGCGAAGACGGTGAAGATGCATCAGGGCCACCGCGGCGCCAACCATCCCGTCCAGCGCGTCGGCGGCGACGAGGGCGACGGGGTGGTCGAGATCACCAGCATGAACCACGGCTTCGCGGTCGACGCGGCGACCTTGCCCAAGGGCGTGGTCGAAACGCACAAGAGCCTGTTCGACGGATCGAACTGCGGCATCGCGATCACGGGCAAAAATGCGTTCAGCGTGCAATATCACCCCGAAGCGAGCCCGGGGCCGCAGGACAGCTTCTACCTGTTCGAGAAGTTTGTGGGCGGTTTGGGGAAGGACTAAGCCATGGCAACCGTCAGGAAGTTTACCGTTCTGCCACTAGATGACGCTCGCCCGCACGAGGATGTCGAGGCAATTGTTCGCCTCGTTGATTGCGGACGAGAGCGCCTAATCCAAATTGATACTTACGGCCGGCCAACGCGCGAAAAGCCCGGTAAACTCTCACAAACCATCCGTCTGGATAAGGCTGCTTTTGAAAAGCTGGTCGAAATTGGAAGTAAGCACTTTTAAATGCCCAAAAGAACCGACATCCAATCCATCCTCGTCATCGGCGCCGGCCCGATCGTTATTGGTCAGGCGTGCGAGTTCGATTATTCGGGGACGCAGGCGATCAAGGCGTTGAAGGAGGAGGGCTATCGCATCGTCCTCGTCAACTCCAACCCGGCGACGATCATGACCGATCCCGACCTCGCCGACGCCACGTACGTGGAGCCGATCACGCCCGAGATCGTCGCCAAGATCATCGAAAAGGAGCGCCCCGATGCGGTGCTGCCGACGATGGGCGGGCAGACCGCGCTCAACACCGCGCTGGCGTTGTTCAACGACGGCACGCTGACCAAATATGGCGTCGAGATGATCGGCGCCGATGCCGAGGCGATCGACAAGGCCGAGGACCGGCAGAAATTCCGCGACGCGATGGACAAGATCGGGCTGGAAAGCGCACGCAGCGGCGTCGCGCACACGCTCGACGAGGCGTTTGCGGTGCTTGAACGCACCGGGCTGCCGTCGATCATCCGTCCGTCGTTCACGCTCGGCGGCACCGGCGGCGGCATCGCGTATAATCGCGAGGAGTTCGAGCATATCGTCCGCGGCGGCCTGATCGCCTCGCCCACCACCGAAGTCCTGATCGAGGAATCGCTCCTCGGCTGGAAAGAATATGAGATGGAGGTGGTGCGCGACCGCAAGGACAATTGCATCATCATCTGCTCGATCGAGAATGTCGATCCGATGGGCGTCCACACCGGCGACAGCATCACCGTCGCCCCCGCGCTGACGCTGACCGACAAGGAATATCAGATCATGCGCAACGCGAGCATCGCGGTGCTGCGCGAGATCGGGGTCGAGACGGGCGGGTCGAACGTCCAGTTCGCGGTCAATCCCAAGGATGGCCGCCTGATCGTGATCGAGATGAACCCGCGCGTGTCGCGCTCGTCGGCGCTCGCGTCGAAGGCGACGGGCTTCCCGATCGCCAAGGTCGCGGCAAAGCTGGCGGTCGGCTACACGCTCGACGAGATCATGAACGATATCACCGGTGTCACCCCCGCGTCGTTCGAACCGACGATCGACTATGTCGTCACTAAGATCCCGCGCTTCGCTTTCGAAAAATTCAAGGGCGCCGAGGCGACGCTGTCGACCGCGATGAAGTCGGTCGGCGAGGTGATGGCGATCGGCCGCACGATCCACGAGAGCCTGCAGAAGGCGCTGCGCGGTCTGGAGACGGGGCTTTCGGGCTTTAATTTCGTCGACCGCCTCAAGGGCGCGACGCATGACCAGCTCCGCAACGAACTGGCGCAGCGTACCCCCGACCGCCTGCTCAACACCGCGCAGGCGATCCGCGAGGGGCTGCCGCTCGCCGAGATCAACCGCGTCGCGGGTTACGACATGTGGTTCCTCGAACGCATCGCCGAGATCGTCGCGGCCGAACAGGACGTCTGCGAAAACGGCCTGCCGCGCGATGCCGAGGGGCTGCGCAAGCTCAAGGCGATGGGTTTTTCCGACAAACGCCTAGCCTATCTGGCGCTCCAGTCGGCGAACCTTCACCCCGGCACGCGCCGCGCAACCGCGCGCGGTTCGGGGCTGATCCACGAGGCGGTGAAGGCGATGACCGGCGGGGTCACCGAAGCCGAAGTGCGCGCGCTGCGCCACAAGCTCGGCGTGCGGCCGGTGTTCAAGATGATCGACACCTGCGCGGCGGAGTTCCAAGCGCAGACGCCCTATCTCTATTCGACCTATGAAGCGCCGACCTTCGGCGAGCCCGAGAATGAAGCGAACCCGTCCGATCGCAAGAAGGTCGTCATCCTCGGCGGCGGTCCGAACCGGATCGGGCAGGGGATCGAGTTCGATTACTGCTGCTGCCACGCCTGCTTCGCATTGGAAGAGGCGGGCTATGAAACGATCATGATCAACTGCAACCCGGAGACGGTGTCGACCGACTATGATACGTCGGACCGCCTCTATTTCGAGCCGCTGACCGCCGAAGACGTGCTCGAAATCCTGCACGTCGAAATGTCGCGGGGCGAGCTGGTCGGCGTGATCGTCCAGTTCGGCGGCCAGACGCCGCTCAAGCTGGCGCAGGCGCTGGCCGAGGCAGGCATCCCGATCCTCGGCACCTCGCCCGACGCGATCGACCTTGCCGAAGACCGCGAGCGTTTCGCGGCGTTGGTCAACAAGCTTGGCCTCAAGCAGCCCGAAAACGGCATCGCGCGCAGCCGCGAGGAAGCCGTCGCGGTCGCGGCGCGCATCGGTTACCCGGTGCTGACGCGCCCGTCCTACGTGCTCGGCGGCCGCGCGATGGAGATCGTCGACGACCAGGCGCAGCTCGAAAATTATATCGAGACCGCAGTGCAGGTGTCGGGCGACTCGCCGGTGCTGATCGACCGTTATCTGCGCGACGCGATCGAGGTCGACGTCGATGCGCTCTGCGACGGAACCGACGTCGTCGTCGCGGGCGTGCTCCAGCATATCGAGGAAGCCGGGGTCCATTCGGGCGACAGCGCCTGCTCGATCCCGCCGTACAGCCTGTCGCCGGCGATCGTCGCCGAGATCGAGCGGCAGGCCGATGCGCTTGCCCGCGCGCTCGAAGTCCGCGGCCTGATGAACATCCAGTTCGCGGTCAAGGACGACGAGGTCTATCTGATCGAGGTCAACCCGCGCGCCAGCCGCACCGTGCCCTTCGTCGCGAAAGCAGTCGGTTCGCCGATCGCCAAGATCGCGGCGCGCGTGATGGCAGGCGAGAAGCTGGCCGACCTGCCGAAGATCAACCGCGACATCAAACATGTCGCGGTCAAGGAAGCCGTCTTCCCGTTTGCGCGCTTCCCGGGCACCGACCCGGTGCTGTCGCCCGAGATGAAGTCCACCGGCGAAGTCATGGGAATCGACAGCGATTTCAACCTTGCCTTTGCCAAGGCGCAGCTCGGCGCCGGCGACCGGCTGCCGACGACGGGCCGCGTTTTCGTGTCGGTGAAGGACAGCGACAAGCCGCGCATCATCGATGCCGTCCGCCGCCTCGCCGGCTGGGGCTGGCAGGTCGTCGCGACCGGTGGCACCGCCGACTATCTCGCGGGCGAGGGCGTCGCGGTCGAGCGCGTCAACAAGGTTGCCGAAGGGCGGCCGCATATCGTCGACCGGATCAAGGACGGCGACGTCCAGCTCATCTTCAACACCACCGAAGGATGGCAGTCGCTGCAGGACTCGCAATCGATCCGCGCCTCGGCGCTCGCGGCCGATGTCGCCTATTATACGACGGCGGCGGCAAGCGACGCATCGACGCAGGCGATCGGGGCGCTTCGTGCGCGCTCTCTTGAAGTAAAGCCGCTTCAGGACTATTATTGAAGGACCGCTCCCACCCCCGACATTGACGGAAAAGCGGCTCGGCCGCCCCGGCGAAGTTTCGCTGGCGGCGGATTATTGACGAAGGACAACAGGATAATGGCAAGCGTTGAAAAGGTGCCGATGCTGGCGGAAGGTTATGAGAAGCTGAGCGTGCAGCTCTCGGCGCTCAAAGCCGAGCGACCCCTGATCGTCGATGCGATCGAGGAAGCGCGCGCGCATGGCGACCTTTCGGAAAATGCCGAATATCACGCCGCCAAGGAACGGCAGGGCCAGGTCGAAGCGACGATCGGCGATATCGAGGACAAATTGTCGCGCGCGCAGGTGATCGACCCGACGACGCTGTCGGGCGACCGCATCGTGTTCGGCGCGACCGTCACCCTCGCCGACGAGGACGACAAGCCGGTGCGCTACCAGATCGTCGGACAGGCCGAAGCCGACGCCAAGGACGGCAAGATCAGCTATAATTCGCCGCTCGGCCGGGCGCTGATCGGCCGCCGCGTCGACGACGAGATCGAAGTCACCGTGCCCGCGGGCGACAAATATTATCTGGTGACCAAGATCGAATTCGTCTGAGCGGTGGACGCAGCGCGATGAAGCCGCAGCACGCGCCCGTGGTCACGGGCTTTGCGATCGCCTGCACCCTGCTGTTCATCGTCCTGTCGATCACCGGCTACCAGCAGCAGGCGTTTATCGGCGCGGGCTTCATCCCGGCGCGCTTCGGCGCCGAACTGATCGCCCCGCCGGGCACGATGCTGCCCTTTTTCCTGACGCCGCTGAGTTCGGCCTTCCTGCACGGCGGGGTACTGCACCTTGCCTTCAACATGATGGTGCTGCTGTTCCTCGGCCGCCAGCTCGAAGCGCCGCTCGGTTCGGGGCCGATGGCGGTGCTGCTGATCGCCGGGGCCTATGCGGGATCGCTGGCGCAGTGGATCGCGGACCCTGCTTCGACCACGGTCGTTGTCGGCGCGAGCGGCGCGATCTCGGCGCTGATCGCGGTCTATGCGCTGATCTTCAGCCGCTCGCGGACGCAGGCGATCGGGCCGATCCCCGGCCATTGGGTCCGCGCCCTCTGGCTCGCGGCGGCGTGGATCGGGCTGCAATTGCTGATCGGCATCGCCGGCGGCGGCGGTTTCGGCAACATCGCGATCTGGGCGCATGTCGGCGGCTTCCTCGCCGGGCTGCTGCTCGCGCGGCCTTTGCTCCGCTGGCGGTTCGGGGGGCGGTAGTGCCGATTGGATTGGACGTCGGATTTGGCGTGGGAAACGGACGTCAACGGGCCAAGCAGGATTGAAGCTCGCTGCATATTCCTTCGAAGGCACTAAAATAGGAAGCTTCCAGCTTTGCCGACGATAAGCCGAAGGCTGCTCTAGTTTTCGTAAGCCCTATTCTTTCAGCGAGGCGCTCTCCTTCCTCACGGTATGGCGCGTAGAGGTCTTCGGCGGTCAATAGATCGCCCGCGTTTCTCATGCTGTAGTCCGCGACCCAAACGCAATATATGAGGCGCTCAATCGCTGACAGCGCCTCCTCGCCTTTGTCGGCCTTCTTCGCGATAACTTCGTCGCCAATTTCGATAAGCCACGTCTCATTGTCAGATGGATTCATACGGCCCCCAATCTGAGAAACACGTCTTACATGCTGGCCTCAGGTCCGCAATCAGCTACGCGCCCAGCAATCCGCCCGCCAGCAGCATCGCGACGCGCACGTCGATGCCGCAGCCCTCGGCGCGCTTCGCCGCGACGAAATCCTCGATCCCGCCCAGCGGCACGCGGTGGACGACGATGTCCTCGCTGTCGACGCCGCCGCCTTCGCCGACTTTGGTCAGCTCTTTCGCGACGAGCAGGGTGAAGCTTTCGCTCACCATCCCGGGCGAGCTGAAAAACTCGCCGACGGTGCGCCAGTTGGCGGCGCGATAGCCGGTTTCTTCCTCCAGCTCGCGTTCGGCCGCGATTTCGGCCGCTTCGCCGGCGGTGTCGTCGCCGACGAGGCCGGCGGGAAGCTCGATGCAGTTTCTGCCCATAGGCACGCGATATTGCTCGACGAGGACGACGTGGCGGCCGTCCGCGGCCTCGTCGATCGCGAGGATCACCGCGGCATGAATCCCGCGCGAGCGCGAGACATATTCCCACGTTCCCTGCTGTTTGACGGTAACGAATTTTCCCTCCCACCGGGTCTCGATGGGGGCGTCGGGGGCAGGGCGGGCCATGAAATGTCCTTTTTAGATTTCGATCAGCCGGTCGGGCAGCTCATTGGGGTTTTCGTCGCCCTTGGGAAAATGTTCGGCGAGCACGACACCCATCTGCGTCACCGCCGCGGCCATGCCGGCGCCCGGACGTCCGGCGCGGACATCGTCGATCAGCGCCGCCATCGCATCGCCCCAGACTTCGGGCGCGACCTTGGCCGCGATCGCCTCGTCGGCGACGATGTCGGCACGATGTTCCTTGAGGCTGAGATAGAGGAGGACGCCGGTGCGCCCCAAGGTCTTCGCCTCGGTGCCGACCTTGAACAGATCTACGGCGCGGGCGCGGACGCGTCCGGCCTTGATCGCGCGCGGCGTCAGCGCCAGCCGGAGCGGCCGCCACAGCAAGATCAGCCACATGCCGATCCATTTGAGCACGCCGACTGCGATCACCGTGCCAAGCCATTCATTGGCAGTGAGTTCGTGCCCCCAGCCGCCGGTGAGGCGATAATAGAGGCCTTGGTAAAATTCGGGGAACAGCGCGATCACCGACATGGCGAGGAAGGCGATGACGCTTGCCCAGACGAGCGCGACATCGTCATAGTCATTCGATTGCGCCGCGACGACGGTGACGATTTCGCCGCTGGTATGCGCTTCGGCCGCCGCGACCGCGACGGTGACGAGGTCGTGATCGGCTTCGCTGACATGGCTGACTTTCATGGCCTCGCTCCCCTACCAGCCGCCCGACGCGCCGCCGCCGCCGAAGCTTCCGCCGCCGCCAGAGAAGCCGCCGAAGCTTCCGCCGCCGCCACCCCAGCTCGAACCGCCGCCGCCCCACGACGATCCGCCGCCCGAGCCCCAGTCATCGTCATCGCCGCCCCAGATGATGATCGGCGCGCCGCCCCACGGGCGGTTCTTGCGATGCTTCTTGCCGCGCCGCCCGAGGCTGGAGAGGATCGGCAGGATGAAGAAGAAAAAGACGATGAAGCCGATGAAGATCAGCCCGCCGATATCGCCGTCGTCGGCGCGGTCGCGCTCCTCCGTCGCCGCAGTCTGCGCTCGCGCGGCGGCTTCTTCGGGCGGGAGCTGGATTTGCTGGGCGATCGCGTTGACGCCGTCCTGGATGCCGCCTGGATAATCGTTCGCCTTGAATTTCGGCGTTACGATATCGCGGATGATCCGTCCCGACAGCGCATCGGTGAGCACGGGTTCGAGCCCGAGGCCGACCGAGATGTTCATCCGCCGCTCGTTTGGCGCGATCAGGAAAACGACGCCGTCGTCCTTCGCCTCGTCGCCGATGCCCCACGCGCGACCGAGCTTGTAGCCGTAATCGGCGATGTCATTGCCCTCGAGGTCGCTGACCGTGGCGACGACGAGTTGGTGGCCGGTCGTCGTCTCAAGCTGTTCGAGCTGGGTGTTGAGGCTCGCTTCCTCGGCTGGCGGAATAATGTCGGCCTGATCGACGACGCGCCCGGTCAGCTTGGGAAAGGTCTGCGCCGTCGCGGGCGCGGCCGTCAGCAACAGCAGCCCGGTGAGAGCGGCTGTTGCGAGCGGACGAAACAGAGTGGTCAGGGCCACCTTATTGCCCGAAGTCGACCTTCGGCGCGACGTTGGCGTTCGGCGTCACCGCGCGATAAGGGGTCATCGGCTTGGCGCCATGGACGATCTTGGCGCCGATGATGTCGGGGAAGGTGCGGATCGTCGTATTATAGTCCTGCACTGCGCCATTATAATCCTGCACCGACACGTTGATGCGGTTTTCGGTGCCTTCGAGCTGGGTCATCAGGTCGGCGAAGCGCGCCTGGCTCTTGAGGTCAGGATATTGTTCGACGGTGACGAGCAGGCGGCCGAGCGCGCTCGACACATTGCCCTGCGCCTGCTGGAAGGCCTGCACCTTGGCGGGATCTTCGAGATCGTCGGTGCTGAGCTTGACCTGCGTCGCCGAGGCGCGGGCCTGTATCACGCCTTCGAGCGTCGACTGCTCGATCTTTGCGGCACCCTTCGCGGTTTCGACGAGGTTGGGGATCAGGTCGGCGCGGCGCTGATAGGCGGCTTCGACATTCGCCCATTTGGCCTTGGCGGCCTCTTCCTTGGTGGGAACGCTGTTGATGCCGCACGCGGACAGCGACAATGCGGCAACCGGGACAATCAGCCAACGGGCAGAACGATAGGTCATGGTCATCAATGCTCCCTCGCGCGGCGTTTTGCCGCAACAATACACATAATAGGATGGCGCTTGCCTTTGTGCAATCCACGCGGCAGTTTCGACGCGGACCACCAACCATCGGGGAGCAAGCAAGATGTTGGGAGAATTCAGGGAATTCATCGCGCGCGGTAATGTCATCGACCTTGCGGTCGGTGTCATCATCGGCGGCGCCTTTGCGACGATCACCGGCTCGCTGACCGAGGATCTGATCATGCCGGTTGTCGGCTGGATCTTCGGCGGAGTCGATTTTTCGAGCCAGTTCATCCTGCTCGGCAGCGTGCCCGACGGCGTCGCGGCAACCGATTATGCGGCGCTCAAGAAAGCCGGGGTCGCGATGGTCGGCTATGGCGCGTTCATTACCGCGGTGATCAACTTCCTGATCCTCGCGTGGATCATCTTCCTTCTGGTGAAGACGGTGAACAAGGTCGTCCGCAAGGCGCCCGACGCGCCCGCCGGTCCGACCGAAGTCGACCTGCTCACGGAAATCCGCGACGAGCTGAAAAAGAAGTAGTTTTATATCCGCGACAAAATGCCCGCCTGCGCTCTTTCCAAGCGCGGGCGGGCTTCCTATATCAGTCGTGCCGGTTTCGGCCGGCTATGGTGATAAATGGTGTCGTGGAATAGACACAGCGGACCCGGGGGCAGTACCCGGCGGCTCCACCACAAACCCGCGTTTCTTGATGGGGACACGGGTTTCTGACGGGGCCGAACCAGGATCGACGTGTGTTCAAAGACGATGTTTTTGCCCGGGCTGAGTAACCCGTTCAAGGCTCAAAACGATAAGTGCTAACGATAACGAAGCACTCGCTCTTGCTGCCTAACCGATAAGCCTCACGGCCTAAGGTTAGACAAATAGAACGCGGTTCGGACCGAACCGGGCAACAGAATCGGATACCAGCGGCTGGGGACGAGCCGGGCAACAGAATCGTCCCACCTTATCCCCTTTCTGTCGGCCAAAAGGGAGCGGCGAACCGCTCCCTTCCTTCAGATTCAGCGCAACCTTCAGCTACCTTGCGGCACATATCCGGTGTCGACGCGCAGATTGTTCTGCACATGCTTCACGCCCGTCACGTCGTCGGCCAGATCCTCGGCACGGCGTTTGGCGTGCTTGCTGTCGACCTGTCCGCCGAGGGTGACTTCGCCCTCCGACACCGCAACGCTGATCCGCGACGCGTCGATCCAGCTATCTTCGGTCAGACGGTCGTTGACATCCTCGCGGATGCGGTCGTCCGACCGGATATAGTCGCTCGGCCCGCGGCCGCGATGGTCGCGGTCGCGGCGACGCTGAGCCTCTTCGTCGCCGAACCACGAACGGACCTCGTCGCCGGCGCGTTCGAGCAATCCGCGCTCATGGTGCCGCGCGCCGCCCGGATAGACATCGCGGCGATAGGTCGAGCGCCCGAAATCGGCGGCCGCATAGGGCAGGGCAGTCGGCCAGCCATAGAGGTCGGGATAGCTGCCGGCGAGCCAGAGCGGCGCGCGGTCATAATCGTCGCGCCAATCGCGGCGCGACGCGCGGCCCTGATCGCGGTCACCGCGGTTGCTGTCATAGCGTTCGCCGAAACCATAGCCGGCGTAGCCGCCCTGTTCGCGGTCCCAATGTTCGTGCTCGCGGCGATCGCCCGCGCCATAGCGGCGCGCCTGCCCGGCGCTGTAACGGTCGCCGCCGCGCGTTGGATCGGAACCGCCGTAGCGCCGCGCGTCGCGCGGCCCGAAACCGGCTTCGGGATAGCCGCCATATGTGTAGCCGCTTTCTTCGCGGTTGGCATTCCGATCGTGGAGCGGTTCCGATCGCGTGTCACGATCGTCCGTATCCTCGTTGCCGCTGCGACCCTTATAGTCTTGCCGTTCCACCTTGCATCTCCTCGTCTCGTCTGGGGAAGCGGCTGGTGGCACGGCCGTGGGGCCGCAGCCCCCAACCTGTCAGACCGACGCGCGCCGGGGCGGCAAGTTCCTCGCTGTTCGACGAAGCGAGTGGAAAAGGATGGCGTCGCCCGGCGTCAGGGATGCTCGACGGTGCACAGGCGGTGGTCGCCCAAGGCCTCGATCACACGGCAGTCGGCGGCGACGCCGCCCCGGCAGCGTCCGACGATGCGCGTCAGTTCGTCGCGGAGGAGGGCGAGTTGCGCGATCTTTTCCTCGACCTGCGCCAGATGCAGGCTGGCGATCCGGTCGGCTTCGCTGCAATCGCGCTCGGGGTGGTCGGAAAGATCGAGCAGCGAGCGGATTTCCTCGATCGTGAAGCCGAGGTCGCGCGAATGGCGGACGAACGACAGCCGCGCCCGATGCGTGCCGCCATAGCTTCTGTAATTGGCTGCGGTGCGATCGGGTGCCGGGAGCAGGCCGATCCGCTCATAATAGCGGATGGTTTCGATGTTGGTGCCGGTGGCACGCGACAGTTCTCCGATTTTCATCGCTTGACCCTGTAGTTGCTACAGGGTCCATATAGGGTGCCGACTCGAAGATAACAGGAGATTTCGGCGATGGCCGATCAATGCTGTGCAGGGAAAAGCGGCAAGACCGCACTCAACGATCCGAAGTGGCGGCGCGTGCTGTGGATCGCGCTGGTCATCAACGCCGCGATGTTCGGAGTCGAAATCGTCGCCGGGGTTGCGGCGGACTCGCGCGCGTTGCAGGCCGACGCGCTCGACTTCCTCGGCGACAGCGCCAATTATGCGATCAGCCTCGGCGTCGCGGGCATGGCGCTTGCGTGGCGAGCGCGAGCGGCGTTGCTGAAAGCCGTGACGATGCTGGCCTTCGGGCTTTGGGTATTCGGTTCGGCGATCTGGGGCTTTGTGAGCGGGAGTGCGCCGCACGCCGAGACGATGGGGATCATCGGCGCGCTCGCGCTCGCCGCCAATGTCGCGGTCGCGCTGATGCTCTATCGCTATCGCACCGGCGACGCGAACATGCGGTCGGTGTGGATCTGCTCGCGCAACGACGCGATCGGCAATGTCGCGGTGATGGCGGCGGCGCTCGGCGTATTCGGGACGGGGCAGGGCTGGCCCGATCTCGTCGTCGCGGCGATCATGGCGGGGCTGGCGATCTGGGGCAGCCTCGACGTCTTCCGGCAGGCGCGCGGCGAGTTGGCGACCGCCGCCTAGAAAGCGACGCCGGGACGCAGCACGAGCTGGAAGAAGGCGAGCAGGGCAGTGAGCGCGGCGGCGGGGATGGCCAGCCTGGCTGTGCCGGGCGGTGGCTGGGCCGCGGTGGTCGTCGCCAGTCCGAGCGTCAGCCAGCCGAGGCCGACGATGTGCACGACGAGCGGGATCAGCACGACCTCGACCGGTTCGCGCGGGACGCGAAACGGGATGGTGAGAAGCGTGGCGAGCGCCAGCGTCGCGAGCAGGGCGAGGGCGGTTGCCCGATCCGGCTGGCCCGTCGCGAGCGGATAGCGCCGCGCCAGCGCGCGGCCGGCGGCGAACAGGCCGATTACCGTGAGCGGAAGCAGCGCAAGGCGGACCAGCGGGCCGATGCCCATATAGGTCAGCGCGCGCCCGACGTCGTTTCCGGCGATCAGGCTGCCGACGGAGGCTTGGCTGAGCGCCTGGAACAGACCCTGAAACGCCATCCAGAAAGCGAAGATCCGCCATGCCGGACGATCCGTTCCGATCCGTCCGGCTAGCCACAGGAAGGCGAGGCCGCTCAGCAAGGTGGCGATTGCGCCGCCGCCCTGCAGCAATTCGGCTACCGGCGCGTCGCCGCGCCAGTCATGGTCGTTGTGGTAGAGAATGGGGTCGAGCCCCGGCACCAGCGCCTTCGGCACGACGAGCCCGACCTCCTGAACGAAGAAGGTCAGGCTAAAAGCGAGCGCGCAGAGCAGCGTCGAGGCGCCAAGGTTGCGAGCAGCCGGCAGGACCGGTCCGGACCCGGCGGGCAGACGGAGCAGGGCGATGGTAAAAGGCAGAAGGCCGATAGCAGCGATCAGCCCGAATAAAATTTCCATCCTAGTTCCCGCCGTGGTTACGCTCTAGTTGCCTCAATAGGCAGGCGGATCGCTCGCGGGAAAGGATTCATCGCTCGCCTGATCGACACGGTCCCAGCGCCGCCGCGCGGGATCGCGCATCGCAGCCGGGCCTGCCGAACGGGTCTGCGCAAAATTTTCGGGATCGGTTTCGTCATCCGAAAAGGCCGCACCGTGCTGCGGCCCCTCGTCGGCGCGGCGGCGGCGCCAGAGGGCGAATATCCCGGCCCCTGCCGCCAGTCCGGTGGCGAGTGCGGGCAACACATATTTCAGCGGGAAAGATTGCGGGCGTCGAAGCATGGATGTTCCCTCCTGCGATCATAACGGCAAGCGGCCGCCCCGGTTCCCGTCAAGGCCAGACTTCCCGACCCTAACGTTCGACCTTGGTAACCAAGATGACCGAGGTGGTCGTGCGCTCGACCCCGTCGAGCAGGCCGATCTCGTCGATCAGCTCGTTGAGCTGGGTGCTGTCCTCGGCCTCGAGCATCGCGATGATATCATATTCGCCGCTGATCGCGTGGATCGCCTGTACCAGCGGGATCGCCGCAAGCGCCTGTTCGACTTCGCGGTGATAGCGCGGCAGCGTCTTGATCATCATATGCGCGCGCATCCGGCTTGCCGAAAAGGCGCGGCCGAGCCGCACCGTATAGCCGGCGACGACCTGTTCCTCCTCCAGCCGCGCGAGACGCGAATAGATCGCGCCGCGCGACAGGCCAAGCTCCTTCGCGAGTTGCGCGATCGTCTGGCGCGCGTCGTCGCGCAGCAGGGTGAGCAGCCGCTCGTCGATCTCGTCGAGGGTGACGCCGCCGTTCGCCATCAGTCGGCCAGCTTTTCGTCGGCGAAGATCGCCGTTGCGGGCACACCCCCGGCGGTGATTTGGCCGCGGTACATGCCGAGATCGTTGATCGCGAACGCCGGGCGCCCGTCGGGGCCCATCGCGATCAGCCCGCCGTCGCCGCCGATCGCGCCGACCGCCATGATTGTGTCGTCGGCCGCATCCTTCAGGCTTTCGCCCTTCCACGCGACGCGGTCGCAGACCTGCCGCGCCGCACTTTCGCGGATGAAATATTCGCCCGACCCGGTTGCCGACACCGCGCACTGACCGTCCTTGGCATAGGTGCCTGCGCCGATGATCGGGCTATCGCCGATGCGGCCCCAGCGCTTGCCGGTCATGCCGCCGGTCGAAGTTGCCGCGGCGAGATGGCCGTCGGCGTCGAGTGCCACCGCGCCGACGGTACCGAACAGGTGCGTCGGATCGACCGCCGCCTGCTGTTTTGCGCGCCAGGCGAGCAGCTGCTGCCAGCGTTCCTCGGTGCGGAACCAGGCGGGGTCGGCCTGTTCGAGGCCCTGTTCGACCGAAAAGCGATCGGCGCCGTCGCGCGCCAGCATGACGTGCGGGCTATTGTCCATCACCGCGCGGGCAAGGTCGATCGGGTGGCGGGTCCGCGTCACACCGGCGACGGCGCCGGCCTTCAGCGTCTTGCCGTCCATGATCGCGGCGTCGAGCTCGTTCCGGCCCTCGGCAGTGAAGACCGCGCCGCGCCCGGCGTTGAACAGCGGGTTGTCCTCGAGCAGCCGTACTGCAGCCGCGACCGCATCGAGTGCCGCGCCGCCCTTGTCGAGCACTGCCGCGCCGGCGCGCAACGCGGCGTCGAGCCCGGCGCGGTAAGCCTGTTCCTTTTCGGGCGAGAGCGTCTTGCGCTCGATCACCCCCGCGCCGCCGTGGATCGCCAGCGACCAGCGCGGCACCTCGACGATTTCGCCCGCGCGCGCGGCATAGTGGCGCTCGAAGACCGGATTGTCGACGCGGCCCGACGGCAGGTGGACGACCGATCCGGGCCCGACGCCGACCACTTTGACGCGCGGGGCATCGAGGGGGCCGCGGCCGGTGACGCCGCGCAGCGTCGATCCGTCGACCACCCACGCATAGCCGTCGGGCGCGGTCGCATAGATGCGTCCACTGCCGTCGGGTTCGACCGCGAGCGCGGCGCTTTCGTCGACCCCTAGGCCGATCATCGCGGGCTGGTCGGCGGGGCGCCCGACCTGCGCCTTGGCAAGAAAGGCGAAGAGGCGGCCGAGGCGGTCGCGTTCCTTGAAATGGGTGTCGGTGACGATGCCCTTGAGCAGCGCAAAATGGACGAAATCGCCCTCGATCGTGTTGGCGGGGCCGAGCGGATCGGCGAGCGCCTCTGGGCTTTTGATGCTGCCGTCGTCCATCGCGCCGTAAAGCTTCTCGCCCTGCATCGCGAGGCCCGCGCTCGTCCCCGCGAGCGGCTTGCCCGCCGCGACATGCGCGTCGAGGATCTCGGCGACCGGAGTGCCGCGCCAGTAACGGACGTAGCGCGACTGGTCGCCGCCGGCGATGAAGATGCCGTCGGCCTTGCGCAGCCGGTCGAGAATCTTCCGGTTCGTCGATTGCGAGCGGTCGTGAAAGACGAAGATTTCGGCCGACTGGATGCCGCCGACCTCGTCGAAGAATTCCTCGCCGATCTCCTTCCCGTAAGAGGCGCTGATCACGACGATATGGCCGTTCCCGGCTTTGCCGAAGAACCATTTCATCGAATCGATATTGCGATCGCCGCCGCCCATCAGAAGCAGCCCGCCCGACACCGGGCCCGGGGTCGGCGTGTTCAGTTTGCCGAACACATAATGTTCGTACGGTTTCGGCTTTGCTTCCTTTGCCACCGCCGGGGAGAGGGCGAGACCCAGCGCCGCCAGCAGCGGCAGGAGCAGCCCGCGCACGATCATAGCCAACATCCAAAATCTCCCCCGATGCGCCGATGCGATGGCACGATGTTACATAATAAGCGCAGATAATGACAATATGATTCCGCAAATCGTCATATTGATTGAAATTATCGGAGCTTTCTGGTGAAACGAAAATGCGTCAAATGGGCGCGGGCGCGCCGTGAGTCGCGCCGGGGGACATAAAGGGGTAATTTTGATGCAAGCTCTGGGTGCGCGGTCGCTTCGAATCCTGCTGGGGCTGGGCGTCTGCCTGCCGGCGCTGGCCACGCCCGCCTGGGCGCAGGACCCCGCGAACGAGGGCGGGAACGACGAGATCATCGTCACCGGTTCGCGCATCCCGACGATCCGCGACCAGGGTCCGTCGCCGGTCACGACGATCGATTCCGACACGATCCGCGCCAACGGCTATACCAGCGTCCCCGAACTGCTCGCGGCGATGACGCAGAACAGTGGCGAGACGCAGAGCCCGCAATCGGGCAGCAGCGCGGATTTCACGCCCGGCGCGCAGCAGGTCGACCTGCGCGGGCTCGGCCCCAACCATACGCTGGTGCTGGTCAACGGCCGCCGCATCGCCGATTTCCCGCTGCCCTATATCGGCCGCAGCAACTTCACCGACATCTCGAACATCCCGGTCAGCCTGATCGACAAGGTCGAGATTTTGAGCGGTGCCGGGTCGGCGATCTATGGCTCCGACGCGATCGCCGGCGTCGTCAACTTCAAGATGAAGGAAAAGCTCGACGGTATCACGCTCGACTATCGCCACGGGCGCACCCAGCATGGCGGCGGCATGTCGCATCGCTTCACCGCCACCGGCGGCTGGTCGTCGGGGCGTTTCAATATCGTCGGCGGCATCGAATATCTCGATCAGCGCCCGCTCTGGGCTTATGACCGCAGCATCCAGGACAGCACCGACGATAATCCCGTCAGCACGATCGCGCGGCGCACCTTCCTTCGCTACAGCATCGAGAACGACAGCTATATCGATCCGGGCGCCGACACCTGCGCGCGGCTGTCCCATCTCAATCGCGGTTCGACCATCTATACCTCGCGGCCGCGCTATGGCGACTATGACCCGGTCATCGATGATTATGGTCCCGGCTATTATTGCGGCAGCAAATCGTCGATCGCCTATGGGACGATCGTTTCGGGGCGCAAGGGCTTCAACAGCTTTGGCAGCATGTCTTACGAACTGTCGGACAACGCCAAGCTGTTCACCGATTTCCAGTTCGGGATCAGCAAGGTCCGCCTGATGTACGATGTGACGAGCTGGGCGTTCGAAAATTCATCGTCGAGTTCGGACAACAGCTTCTACAATGCGTTCGACGGCACGATCGACGATTGGTCGCGCCAGTTCGCGCCGGAGGAAACCGGCGGCTTCGAGATGCAGCGCATCAAGCAGACGACCTACAGCATCACTCCCGGCGTCCGCGGCAATTTCGGCAACGCCTGGAACTATGAACTGTCATTCAATTACAGCCGCTATCAGTCGGTGGTGCGCTGGCCGCAGATCATCAATCAGAAGGCGCAGGATTTCTTCCTCGGTCCCCAGCTCGGGATCGACGAGGACAGCGGTTATCCGATCTATAACCGCGATCCCGACGTCTATTTTTACCGGGCCCTGACCCCTGCGGAATATGACAGCATCTCGGCCGATACCGTCTATCGCCCGTACAGCTGGACGAACAACCTCCAGGCGACGCTGACCAACGGCGAATTGTTCCAGCTTCCCGCCGGACCCGTCGGCTTTGCGATGGTCGCCGAATATGGCAAGCAGGGTTACAACCTGCGCCCCGATCCGCTGGCGCTGACCGATTATTATTATAGCTGGAAAGACAGCGACGGCAGGGGCAAGCGCAGCCATGCCGCCATCGGCGGCGAGCTTCGCGTTCCCGTCCTCGACTTCGTCACGCTGTCGGCCGCCGGACGCTATGACCGCTTCGGTTTTGGCGGTCGCAACGTCGGCAAGTTCACCTATAATGGCGGGCTGGAGGTGCGTCCGACCAGCAGCATGTTGTTCCGCGCGGCCTATGGTACGGCGTTCCGCGCGCCCGATCTCCATTATGTCTTCACCGGCCCGGGGAACGTCCAGAGCAGCGTCGACGATTATTATCTGTGCGGGATCGAAGAGCCAGAGGAAGAGGTCGGCGATTGCAGCTATTCGGGCAGCGGCATCGTGGTGAACCGGACGGGCAATCGTGACCTCAAGGCCGAAACGGGCAAGACGTTGACCGCCGGCTTCGTCTTTTCGCCATCGAGCCGCCTCCATTTCTCGGTCGACTATTTCCGCGTATCGCTGGACAATCAGGTCGACGACCTCAGCATCGACCAGATTGCCCGCGACGAGGCGGCGTGCCGCCCCGACGCCGATGGCAATATCGAACTCGATCCCAATTCGCCGACCTGCCAGGATGCGATCGCCCGCGTGACCCGTTTCACCAGTGGCGGGCTCGCCGGCCAGATTTCTTCGATCCGGGTCAACCCCATCAACATCGCGCGCGAAAAGACGAGCGGGATCGACGTTGCTTTCCGCGGCACGCTGCCGACCGGTATCGGCGACTTCACCCTGTCGCTTGCGCACAGCCACGTGTTCAAGCACAGCTTCCAGCAATATCCGGGCGATCCGATCGAGAACAAGCTGGCATTCGACAGCGGCTTCTACCTGCCGCGCGACAAGTCGAACGGCAGCATCACCTGGGCGAGCGACGGGTTGCAGTTCACCTTCTCGGGCACCCGTCTTGGCAAGCTGCCGAACTATGACGAGGATGCCTTCATCAAGGCGAGCTATCTGTTCAACGCGACGCTACAATATGATTTTACCGATCATATGCGCGGGTCGCTGACGATCCGGAACCTGTTCGACACCGACCCGGTGAAGGATCCGACATGGTCGGGCTATCCCTATTACAACACGAGCTGGTTCGACAGCATCGGCCGCAGCGTCTTCCTGCAGCTGACCTACAAACTCGGCGGCTCGGCGCTTTGATGCGCCGCCGGGTCGCCGGAAGGCGACCCGGGCTGCCCCGCGATGCGCAATTTGACGAAATGAAACAAGGGTCGACGATCGATTGAACCAATAGGGGGTTGCGTCCGATGAAGCCTGTGCTTGCCATGTCCGCCCTGCTGGCCGGTGCCAGCTGGATCACGCCCGCGATTGCCCAGCAGGAACCGCCGCCCGCATCCGATCAGACGGACGAGGGTAGCAGCGACACCCCCCGCGACGAAATCGTCGTCACCGGAACGCGCATCGCCCGCCCCGAGCTGGATTTCGCCAACCCCGTCACCTCCTATTCGGCGGCGACGATCGAACAGTCGGGGCAGACCAGCCTTGCGGACTTCCTTGTGCAAAGCCCGGCGCTCGTCGGTTCGCGCACCGGCGACCTCACCGGCGGCTCCAACCCCGATTTCGGCGAGGCGGGACTCGACCTCCTCAACCTGCGCAACCTCGGCACCGACCGTACTTTGGTGCTCGTCGACGGCCGACGCCATGTGTCGGGGCTTGCGGGATCGGCGGCGGTCGACATCAACGCGATCCCGACCGACCTTGTCGAAACGGTCGACGTGCTCACTGGCGGCGCGTCGGCAATCTATGGCGCCGACGGCGTGTCGGGGGTGGTCAATTTCCGGCTGAAGCATGATTTCGAGGGGCTGACCGCGCGCGGGCAGATTGGCATCTCGGAATATGGCGACGGCGGCAACCAGTTCGGCGCGCTGACCTGGGGCAAGAATTTTGCAGGAGGCCGCGGCAATATCGCGATCGCCTATGAATATAATCGCGATGCGCGGGTGTCGGATCAGGACCGGCCCTATCTGCGCAATCCGGTGGCGGCGAACCTCTATCGCAACCAGGGCGACATTCCAGACGACCCGAATATCCCCGACAATATCGTCTATAACGACGTCCGTTATGCCGACAGTTCGCGCTTCGGCGCGGTCGACGTCGATTTCGATTTTGCCGCCGATTTCGAAGGCAATGGCCGCATCTACGACCGCGGCCTCGTGCTCGAGGAATCGGGCGGTTATACGCAGGGCGGCTCGAGCACGCCCGTCGACGGCTATCAGGGCGACCTGTTCCCCGGCATCGAGCGCCATCTCGTCAACGCGCTCGGCCATTATGAATTCAGCGACGCGTTCAACCTGTTCGCCGAGGGCAAATATGTCCGCACCCGGACGCGCAGCCTGTCGCAGCCCAATTATGATTTCTATTTGTTCCAGACCGCCGAAAACCCGTTCATGCCGCAGTCGATCCGCGATGCGATCGTCCCCGGCGCAGCGGCCGAATATTTCGAGGATCCCGACACGCCCGACGGGGTGCTGATCACTCGCGACAATTTCGACATGGGCATCAACACCGAAGATGTGACGCGCAAGACGCTGCGCGGCGTGATCGGCGCCAATGGCGCGATCTCCGAACATGCGAAATATGAGCTGTCCTATGTCTATGGCCAGACGAAGACGCGCGTGCTGTCGCGCGGCAACCGGCTGGAGGCGCAGTGGCAGGCGGCGATCGACGTGGTTACCGATCCCGACACCGGGCTGCCCGTCTGCCGGTCGAGCCTCGACCCCGACGCGCCGCCCGAACTCGCCGGCTGCATTCCCTATAATATCTATGGCGAGAATGTCCGCGACCCCGCGGCGATTGATTTCGTCACCACTGACAGCGTCAGCTTCTCGAAGGTAACGCAGCAGGTGGTCTCCGGTTCGATCTCGGGCGATTTCGGGGCGCTGTTCGAGCTGCCCGGCGGCCCGATCGGTTTCGCGCTCGGCGGCGAATATCGCCGCGAACGCAGCCGTTTCGATCCCGATCCGGCGATTTCGGCGGGGCTGACCTGGGCGGGCGCGGTTCAGCCGGCGTCGGGCGGCTTCACGGTCAAGGAAGCGTTCGGCGAACTCAACGTGCCGCTGCTGAAGGAAATGCCGTTCGCGCACCTCCTGTCGTTCGGCGCCGCGATCCGCTTTTCCGATTACAGCACGATCGGCAATACGACGACGTGGAAGGTCGATGGCGTCTATGCCCCGGTGCGCGACATCTCGTTCCGCGCGACCTATTCGCAGGCGGTGCGCGCGCCGAACATCGCCGAGCTTTTTGCGCCCGCGAGCTCGTCGTACAACTTCATCGTCGATCCGTGCGACACGGCGGAAACGAACAACGGCACCGCGAACCGCGAAGCGAATTGCGCCGCGCTGCTGACCGCGCTCGGCGTCGATCCGACTACCTTCAGCCCGTCGAGCACGCCGCAGGCGAGCGTGTTCACCGAAGGGCTGGCGGGCGGCAATGTGAACCTGCGTGAGGAAACCGCGAAGACATGGACCGCGGGCGTCGTGCTGCGGCCGAGCTTCCTCCCGGGATTCAGCCTGTCCGCCGACTGGTACGACATCAAGATCAAGGATGCGATCAACACGCCGCAGGCCGAGGAACTGGCCGAGCTATGCGTCGACCAGCCGACGCTGGACAACCAGTTCTGCCCGGGCATCACCCGCGACCCGGATACCGGCTATATCATCGGCTTCAACGTCAAGCCCGACAATGTCGCGGGTTTCCGGACCGCCGGCCTCGACCTGACGCTCGCCTATCGTTTGCGCACCGATAATCTCGGCACCTTCAACATCTCGCTCGTCGGCAATTATCTCGACCGGCTGGAATTCGTCGCCAGCCCGGGTGCAACGCTCGATTCCGACCGCGGCGAGCAATATATTCCGAAGTATAGCGCCAGTTTCGATCTCAACTGGCAAAAGGGGCCGATAACCGTCGCCTATGGCATCACCTGGTTCAGCAAGACCGACCGTTTCGTCGCCGAAGATCTGGCGGGCGATCCCGATTACAGCGACCCGCGCTTCTTCAAGGTGAAGGAGAAGTGGGAGCATGACCTGCAGGTCGGCATCGATGTCGGCGACCGCTTCAACATCTATGCCGGGGTCAACAACCTCTTCGACGAAAAGCCGGCGTTCGGCTACGCGAGCTATCCGGTTTCGGCGATGGGCCGCTATTTCTATACGGGCGTGAAAGTCGCGCTGGGGGCAGCGAAGTGAGGCAGGGGCGAATGCGGACCCTCGTTCTCGCGGGCGCTGCCCTTGGCGCGATGCCGGGGGTCGCCGTGGCGCAATCGGCGCCGGTCACGCTCGAGGACATCCACAAGCTCGCCGATGTTGCCGGGCCGAGCTTTTCGCCCGACGGCAGCCGGATCGCCTATAGCGTCGCGGTCAACGACACCAAGCTCGATGCCGAGAAGAGCGATTTGTGGACGGTGCCGTGGGAGGGCGGGGTGCCCGTCCAACTCACCAAGACCCCCGCGACGAGCGAATGGCAACCGCGCTACAGCGCCGACGGCAAGACGATCCTGTTCCTGAGCGATGCGGGCGCGCAGAAAAAACCGGGCGCCGACCCCGACGACACCAAGGAAGAGGAAGACGAGAATACGCAGTTGTGGCGCATGCCCGCGGGCGGCGGCGCGGCGCGGCAGGTGACGACGCTTGCCGGCGGGATCAGCGATTATGCGCTGTCGCCCGACGGCAAGCGCGCGGTCGTGGTGGCGGAGATCGGCAAGCATGTCGGCAGCAAGGCGAAGACGCCGCCGCCGGTCGAGACCGAGCGCTTCTTCTTCAAGCAGGACGGCCGCGGTTATCTCGACGATCGCACCCAGCAATTGTTCGTCGTCGATATCGCGACCGGCAAGGCGACGCAGGTCACCGCCGGCGCGCGCGACCACTGGCATCCGGCCTGGTCGCCCGACGGCAAATGGATCGCCTATACTGCCAAGGATCATGGCGACGCCGACCGGACGCTGAACTACGATATTTTCGTCGTCGCGCCCGAAGGCGGCGAACCGCGCCGGATCAGCACCTCGCCGGGCGCCGACGGCGATCCCGACTGGGGCTCGGGGCCCGCCTGGTCGCCGGATTCGCGCAAGCTCGTCTGGCTCGAAGGCGCCGAGGACAAGTGGATCTATTATGGCTCGCCGCAGATGGTCGTTGCCGACGTCGTCGATGGCACGACGGCGCGGCCGGCGCGGATCGACCGCTGGTTCTATCATCCGCGCTGGACCCCCGACGGCCAGTTGATCGCGCTGATCGAGCAGGATCGCGACACCTGGCTGGCAAAGATCGACCCAGGCACCAGCGCGATCACCTATCTGACCGAAGGCGCGCGGCTCGGGTACGACTATGCCGTCGCCACGAACGGCCGGATCGCGGTGCTCGACACCGACGCGAGCAGCCCGGCCGAGATCAAGGCGGTGGGCGACATGCGCCTGCTGACGCATCATAACGACTGGTTGAAAACGCGCGCGCTGGGCCCGATCCGGGATGTCGCATTCAAGAGCGGCGATGCGGAAATCCACGGTTTCCTGACCTTGCCGCCCGATTATGACCCGGCGAAGCGCTACCCGCTGATCGCGGACCTGCATGGTGGACCCGTTTACCAGCACAGCCATGAGTTCGACATCGACGCGCGGCTCTATGCCGCGGCGGGCTATGCGGTGCTCAAGATCAATCCGCGCGGCTCGTCGGGGCGCGGCTTCGATTTTTCGCGCGCCATCTATGCCGACTGGGGCAACCTCGACGTCAAGGACATCAGTGCCGGGATCAGCCATGCGATCGACATCGGCGTCGCCGATCCCGACCGCATCGGTGTCGGCGGCTGGAGCTATGGCGGCATCCTCACCGATTACATGATCGCCAGCGACAAACGCATCAAGGCGGCGGTGTCGGGGGCGGGGGTCGCCAACGTGCTGGCGACCTTCGGCGTCGACATGTATGCGCGCGAATATATCCTCGAGCTCGGGACCCCGTGGGAGAATTTCGATGTCTGGCGTAAGCTGGGCTATCCCTTTCTTCATCCCGAACGGATCACCGCGCCGACGCTGTTCCAGTGTGCCGATGCCGACGACAATGTGCCCTGCGTCGGTGCCGAGCAAATGTACCTTGCTCTCAAGACACGTGGCGTACCGACGAAGTTGATCGTCTATCCCGGCGAAAATCACGGGCTTACGGTGCCGAGCTATCTTGTGCACCGGATGCGCAGCAACATCGCCTGGTACGACCGCTGGCTGAAGAGATAGGCGTTATTTCAGCCTGACCGGTTCCCGACAGGCGCTCTTCGTCAGCAGCATATGTTTATATGCGAAGGCTTTGCGTGGCCGAAAGAAATAATGCTGCACCGCGCCTCCTTATTTAGGATGCGATCCCATTAAGCTGAATAACGGCGTGCTTCGTGCCGAGAATGGGAGAGATGTTGCGGCGAAATTCGTGACCTATATTGTCATCGATTACCCGGTATCGAGATTTATCAGAAATTCTATCGCTGCTTGCGGAAAATATCCTCGATAAATCAGGTTCTGGGTAGCTATCGATCCGTTCGCTGCTGGCCCGTCGGGCCGGTTCCGCGAGTATTTGGTGCGAGCATGCACCAAGAGCTAGAATCGCTAACGCTGTGAGCGAAAATTATTGGTTTGCGAATGCAACCGACTGATCCGAAATATGGGAACAACGAAAAATGTCGGGCACGAACCCGGCATTGGGCATCAACGCAGGCAATAAGGACCGTGGAGTAGAGCTATGAAGCTTTCGCAGGAACTCTTGGACGAATATCAGGAAAATGGCTTTCTGGTTATTCCCGACCTCTTCTCGGCAGAGGAAATCGCCGAAATCCGCGAGGCGATGAACCGCGTCTTCGAACAGGAAGACCCGGCGAACATCCGCGAAAAGAAGAGCGGTGTCGTCCGCACGGCGATGGGTTTGCACCTTCGTGACGAACTGTTCGACCGGCTGATCCGCCATCCGCGCCTCGTCGAGCCCGCGCAGCAGATTGCCGGCCCGGAGCTTTATGCCCAGCAGGCGAAGATCAACGTCAAGGCGGCGTTCGATGGCGATCAATGGCAGTGGCATCAGGATTTCTCGACGCATCACCATGATGACGGCGTGCCGCAGCCGCTGGCGCTGAACCTCCACATCTTCCTCGACGATGTGACCGAGTTCAACGGCCCGCTCTATTTCTTCAAGGGCTCGCACAAGTTCGGCAGCGTCGCGACCTGGCACGACACCGTGTCGACGAGCTTCGCGCTGTGGGTCGTCGAACAGGAGAAGATCAAGGAAATCGCCGAGACCTGCCCGCTCGTCGCGGCGACCGGCAAGGCCGGTACGGCGCTGATCTTCGGCGACTGCCTCGTCCATGGTTCGCCGCCGAACATGTCGCCCTGGAACCGCAGCATCTTCTCGCTGATCCTCAACCCGGTCGAGAATGCGCACACCAAGTTCGATCGCAAGGATCATTTCCATCATCGCGACCTGACCCCGGTTCAGGCGATCGAGGATGATTGCCTGCTCGAAAAGGTCGCCTGAGGCGCCTTCAAGCATTTTTTGAATTTTGACTGCGGCGAGCCGCGCGCATCGGTGCGCGGCTCGTCCTGAGGGGATATTGATTATGACGATGTTGGCGCGGCGACCCTGGGTAGGCGAAGCAAGCGAAGATCTGATCCAGAGCGTTGCTGCCAAGGTAGCCGGCAGTTCGTCGGATGCCGTCGATGCGCGGCTGGCGGAACTGGTCGAGGAAAATCGCCAGATCCACGACGTCGGTGCGATCAACCTCAATCCGGCGACGAACGCGATGAACCCGCGCGCCGAAGCGCTGCTCTCGAGCGGGCTCGGCAGCCGCCCCTCGCTCGGTTACCCGGGCGCGAAATATGAAATGGGGCTTGAGGCGATCGAGCAGATCGAAGTGCTGGCGGCCGAAGTCGCAGCCGAGGTCTTCGGCGCGAAATATGTCGAATTCCGCCTCGCGTCGGGCGCGATGGCCAACCTTTACACCTTCATGGCGACGTGCAAGCCCGGCGACGCGATCATCGCGCCGCCCGACACGATCGGCGGTCACGTCACGCACCACACCGCCGGCGCTGCGGGCCTTTACGGTCTGAAAGTGCACACCGCACCCGTCGACGCCGACAATTTCACCGTCGACGTCGCGGCGCTCGCCGACCTCGCGCGGCAGGTGCGCCCGAAGCTGATCACGATCGGCGGCAGCCTCAACCTCTGGCACCATCCGATCCGCGAAATCCGCGCGATCGCCGACGAGGTCGGTGCCTATGTCCTGTTCGACGCCGCGCACCTTTGCGGCATGATCGCCGGCAAGGCGTGGCAGCAGCCGCTCGAAGAGGGCGCGCATCTGATGGGATGCAGCACCTACAAGAGCCTCGGCGGACCGCCTTCGGGGCTGTTGATGACGAACGACGCGACGCTTGCCGAGCGGATCGACAAGATCGCCTATCCCGGTCTGACCGCGAATTTCGACGTCGCCAAGACCGCGTCGCTGGCGCTCGCGCTGCTCGACTGGAAGGAATATGGCGCTGCCTATGCCAAGGAAATGGCGGCGACGGCATCGACGCTGGCCGAACTGCTCGACGAGCAGGGCCTGCCGGTCTTCAAAACCTCGCGCGGTATCACCTCGTCGCAGCAGTTCGCGCTGCGCGCCGAAAGCTTCGGTGGCGGTCATCAGGGCGCGCTGCGCCTGCGCGAGGCGAATATCCTCGCCTCGGGCATCGGCCTGCCGATCGAGCCCGTTGCCGGCGGTTTCAACGGCCTCCGCATGGGAACGCCCGAAATCGTGCGCTGGGGCATGACGACCAACGATATGCCCGAACTGGCGAGCATCATCGTCGAAGCACTGACCGCCGACAATCCGGCCTCCGTTCGCGACCGCGCAATGGCGTTCCGCAAGAAGTTCCAGACGCTGCACTTCGTCCGCAACTAACCGGTCGTCTCCCGCAACCGGTCAAGAGTCGCCCCCGCGCCAGGTCTCTCCCCCAGGCGCGGGGGCGGTGCTTTTCGGGGTGCAGCGTTGCCAACCCGAGCGCGGTATGGCGTGGGGTGGACTTAAGTCATTCCCCTCCCTTTTAGGGAGGGGTCAGGGGTGGGTAGCGAGCGCAGCGAGCAAGAGGCAGAGCGCCGCCTTCGGCGGCCATCCACCCCCAGCCCCTCACCAAAAGGGAGGGGAGACGAACGGCAGCAACCGGCCGAAACCGACGTCCATGCCGCGTTCGCAGCGCCCGGCGGTTCAGACGACGCCCGGCCTCGCTTGTTCGAGAAGCCAGTCGACGAAGGTTTGCGCCGCGGCGGTCAGCGGGGTCGCTGTCTTCGTCAGCAGGTAGAACTGGTTCGTCGATGGCACCCGTCTATCCGACAGCGTCTGCAACTGCCCCGTCTTCAGCAATTCGCCCAGCAGTGCGGTATGGCCGATCATGAAGCCGCGCCCCTGCAATGTGGCATCGACCGTCATCGAATAGAGCGAAAAGGTCTGGGTCTTCAGTGCCTTCGGCGCAGTCGAGCCGGTGCGCGCGATCCAGTCGGCAAAGTCATGCTCCCAATAGGGATCGATCATCAGCGACGCGCCGACGGGCAGACCCTGTTCGTCGAACGTCGCGCTTTCGATCAGCTTGGGGCTCGCCACGGGGACCAGTTCGTCGAAGAAGAGCTCGCGATAGTCGCAGCCGGGGAAGGGCGGCTTGCCATAGCGGATCGCCATGTCGAAGTTCGAGGTGCGCAGGTCGATGATCGTCGGGTCGGCCCAGATTTCGACGGTCGTGTTCGTTTCGAGCGCGTGAAATTCCTCCATCCGCGGGCCGAGCCAGAGCTGAGCCAGCGACGGCAGCATGGTGACGCGCACCGACTTCGATGTGCTGGTCGACGTAATCTCGCGCGTTGCGGTGGTGAGCTGGTCGAGCGCCGGGGCAACCCGCTGCGCATAGCGTTTCCCGGCCTCGGTCAGCTTCACACCCTGCGGATAGCGCTGGAACAGGTCGATACGCAGAAAGGCTTCGAGCGCCTTGATCCGCTGGCTCACGGCGCCCGGAGTGACGCCCAGACGGGCTGCCGCTAGGGCGAAGCTCTCGGTCGCGGCCGTTTCGGCGAAGACGCGCAGCCAGTCGAGATTGGGCGTTTCGCGCAGCATCAGCAGACCTGCCGCTTCGATATGTGATGGATCATTTTCTACCTTCCCCGATTCCCGATTGGCTCGGTTCATCAACAGGCTGGTCTACAGAAGTGAAACCGTCTGTCGACATGGCCAATTCTGGGGGAGACGCCTAGATTTTCTAGGTGTCCGCATTTTGAACCTGCGCGTCTTGAGGAGTGCGGGTGTCGGGAACGAGGATCAGAACAGCTACCCCTGTGCGCCAGCATTATTGGTTTGCTCAGGCAAAGCGAAGCATTCCTAATTGGGCTCGCGCCCGGTTCGCCGCGCGCCGCCCAGCCTTGATGCCGTGGGCCAAATGAAAAAGAAAAATTTTGCGTTCTTCAAAAACATGAAACCCATAGGAGGCATTTTCAGCATAATTTGAATTTATATTATAAAATAATAATAAAATATAACTTCAGAATTAGTTCTTTAAATAGTGATGATAAATGCGGGAACTATTTTGACGTAAATATTTGAATTTAAGGGGTTGCCATGATTACCGAATATGATTCTCCCGCAATTTCGTGCTCCGCCATTTCGTGCCGAAGGGTGCTGCTGGCGCTCTTGTCATCCGTTGCATTGCTCGGCCCGGTTCAGAATGCCGCAGCGCAGGAAGCCGGCGAAGACGCCGGCGCTACCAGCACCGACATCATCGTCACCGCGACGCGCCGCGAGACGACGCTGCAGGAAACGCCCGCGGCGGTCAGCGTGCTCGGCAGCGACGCGATCGAAAAGCGCAACCTCGTCGGCATGGAGGATTATCTCGCTTCGCTGCCCGGCGTCAGCTTCGCCGACCGCGGCGCCGGCCAGAACACCATCACTATTCGCGGTATCGGCCAAGCCGACCAGCTTTCGGCGAATACGCCGGTGGGCAGCTATTTCGGCGAAGTGCCCGTGACGGGCCTTGGGCCGCCGCTCAACGGCAATGGCGCCGGCAACTCCGATCTCAAGATGGTCGATATCAGCCGGGTCGAGGTGCTGCGCGGTCCGCAGGGCACGCTGTACGGGTCGGGGTCGATGGGCGGCACTGTCCGCGTCATCCCCAACGCGCCGAACCTGCGCGAGGTCGAGGGCAGCCTGACCGCGGGCTATTCGCACACCGGGCGCAGCGGCAGCCATAATTATGCGCTCGAAGGCGTCGTCAACGCGCCGCTGATCGAGGACAAGCTCGGCATTCGCGTCGTTGCCTATCGCATGTTCAACGACGGTTACATCAACAACACCGCCGCCAGCGATCCGACGCAGGAAGTCGTGGATGCGGTCGCGATCGGCGCCGTCGCCCGCGACGACAAGCATGCCGGCAG
The DNA here is from genome assembly GCF_001314325.1 of Sphingopyxis macrogoltabida. Taxonomy (NCBI): domain Bacteria; kingdom Pseudomonadati; phylum Pseudomonadota; class Alphaproteobacteria; order Sphingomonadales; family Sphingopyxidaceae; genus Sphingopyxis; species Sphingopyxis macrogoltabida. The sequence continues at coordinate 3,610,581 of NZ_CP009429.1, read as the reverse complement.
CGAGACGGTCACCGGCGTACGTGGCAGCATCCTGTGGCGGCCGGTCGACGATCTGTCGATCACGCTGTCGCACGCCTATCAGGCCCTGCGCCAAGACGGCTTCCGCGAAGTCCAGCTTGCCTTGCCCGGCGCCTATCAGCAGGCGCGCGTGCGGGTCGGCGAGAATGGCGGCCGCAACGGCTATGTGAACATGGACCTCAACATCAGCAACCTCGTCGTCGAATATGACGCGGGCTTCGGATCGTTCCTCAACTCGACCTCGCTGATCAAGAGCCGCGGCCGCAACGACATCGACTTCAGCTTCTTCGGTTTTGCCGATCCGACGCTGCTCGCGGTCGCTTCGGTGACCAACGCCGACAAGGAATTGTTCGTCAACGAATTCCGCTTCGCATCGAAGTTCGACGGGCCGTTCCAGGTCATCAGCGGCCTCTATTATGAGGAACGCAAGACGAAGGCCGATGCGTTCACCCGCTATACCGGTACCGCCAACCCGCCGCCGGCGAGCGCGCCGCGCGAGACGGCGGACAACAAGAACAAGCAAAAGCAGTTCGCGGCGTTCGGCGAGGCCTCGCTGACCCCGATCGATCCGCTGACGCTGACCGTTGGGGGACGCTATTACAAGTTCGAACAGGATATCCTGATCGCCCGCGTCGACGGCGTGCCGACGACCGCCGAGGGGCGCAGCGCAACGACCGACGGTTTCCTGTGGAAGGCGAATGTCTCGTACAAACCCAGCGACGAGGTGTTCCTCTATGCACAATGGGCGCAGGGCTTCCGCCAGCCGCAGTTCCAGCGCGCGATCCTGCCCCAGGACGACGCCGACAACGACGGGCTGGTCGAATTCGCCGACGGAATCGAACGTGCGGTCGATCCGGGGCTGCTCGATCCCGACAAGGTCGATACCTATGAAATCGGCGTCAAATTCCAGTCGCCCGACGGACGGCTGCGCAGCAGCCTGACGGGCTTCTACACCGACTGGACCGGCATCCCGGTTTCACCCGCGTTGTCGCTGGCGCGCGGCGAAGCTTTCTACTTCAACGCCGGCAAGGCGGTATCGAAGGGGGTCGAGTTCGAGCTGTTCGGCGAAGTCGGCGACCGGCTGTTCGCCGAATTCTCGACCTCGTGGGTGAAATCGACGCTCGACGAAACCGTCCCGGGACTGGGCACCAAGGGTACCAACCTGCCGGGTTCGGCCGACCACAATGTCAAGGCGGCGCTCGAGAAGCGCTTCGATATCGGCGAGAACGAAGCCTATATCCGCGGCGATTACAGCTATGTCGGCGGTTACTACACCAACTTTACCGAAACGGGACTGAAGTCGGGGGATTACCATCTCTTCGACCTCAGCGCCGGGGTGACGGTCGATAATTTCAGGCTGGGAATCTACGCGCGGAACCTGACGAACCGCAAGGATTTCACCTGGGTCGATAACATCTTCGGCGCGACTGCCGGGCGTGCCTACCGGCTGCGGCCGCGGACGATCGGCGTCAATCTCGGGGTCAGTTTCTGATCGTGGCGCATCCGGTCCTCTCAAGACCGATGCTTGCCGATGCAGGTGCCGGTGCCTTCGGGCGCCGGCATTTGCCTTTGCGATGAACCGCCGCGAACTCCTCTTTGCGGCCGCGGCGGCGGCGGGTGGGGGGCAGTCGCTTCTGGCGTCCCCGTCCCGTGCCGCGGTGCCGGACACGCCGGCAGGCGATCCTGCCGATCTGACGATTGCCGAAGCGGCAAGTGCAATCCGCGCCGGTACGCTGACCGCCGGCGATCTGACGAAGGCCTGCCTTCGCCGGATCGATGCCCGCAACCCGCGGATCAACGCGATCATCACGCCGATGCGCGAACAGGCGCTGGCGCAGGCGGCGGCGCTCGATGCCGAGGCGGGCACCGGGCGCTTTCGTTCGGCGCTGCACGGCGTGCCGATCGCGCTCAAGGACAATATCGATACCGCCGACGCGCCGACGACCAATGCCAGCGCGCTGCTGAAAGATCATGTGCCCGCCAATGATGCGCATGTCGTGCAGCGGCTCAAACAGGCGGGTGCGATCATCGTCGCCAAGGCCAATCTCGCCGAATTTGCGGTCAGCCCGACCAACGCGACCTCGCATTACGGCCCGGTGCGCAACCCGTGGAATGAGGACCATGTCTCGGGCGGATCGTCGGGCGGTTCGGGAGCGGCGGTCGCGGCGGGCATGTGTTTCGGCGCGCTTGGCACCGACAGCGGCGGGTCGGTGCGCATCCCTTCGGCATGGTGCGGCGTGGTCGGGCTGAAACCGACCGCAGGGCTGGTCTCGAACGGCGGCGCCGGCCCGGGCATCGCGATTCTCGACACCATCGGCCCGATCGCGCGGACGGTCGAGGATGTGGCGTTGCTGCTCGGGGCGATGACCGGCTATGATCCGTTCGATCCCGCGAGCGTCGAGCGGCCGCGCGAAGATTATGCCGCGGCGCCGGGCCGTCCGGCCTCGGCGCTGCGTGTCGGCGTCCCGCGACGTCCCTTCTTCGACGGGCTCGATCCCGAGGTTGCGGGTGCGGTCGACACCGCGCTCAAGACCCTCGCGACGATCGCCGGCAGCGTCCGCGACGTCGACTTCCGATGGGGCGACCTGCCCGAAGGCGCGTTCACCGCCCCCGACCTGCTGAGCTACCATAGCCGCCCGTTCGCCGAGCGGCCCGACGCGTATCAGACGCGGACGCGCAACATCATGCAGATGCTCACCGAAATGCTCGACGATCCGAAAGGCGGGTCCCCGTCGCGCAAGCTGGGAGAGCATGTAGCCATGATCCGTTCGATCGCGCAGCGCCAGCGGACGATCGACGCGGCATTCGACGGCTTCGACGTGCTGGTGCTGCCGACGACCAAGACATTGCCGCCGACGGTGAAGGCGGCGGTTGCCTCCGAATATGGCCCCGGCGTCGAGCCGTTGTTCTCGATCGAGAACACGATGATCTTCAATCTCGTCGGGCTGCCGGCGCTCAGCGTGCCGTGCGGATTGTCGAAGGACGGGCTGCCGATCGGGATGACGATCGCCGGACCACGGTTCAGCGAGGCGAAACTGCTGGCGCTCGGCGCCGCCTATGAACGCCGGGCCGGCTGGCGCGGGCGCCGCCCGGTCGGGCAGGACAAGAGAAACAATATGGTTGGACGAGGAGAGGGATTATGAATCGCAGAGAGGCATTCATGGCAGGGCTGGGCGCGGCGGCCGCGTTCGCGGCGCCGGGCGCGCTGGCGCAGGCCCGGCGCGCGAGCGTGCAGGACGCGCGCAAGCTGCAGGATTCGGCGCCGCTGGTCGAGGGCCTCGACGGCTCGACGCTCAACGACGAATATCTCGCCAAGCTGGAAGCCGCCGGTCTCGATGTGATTTGTCAGAGCCGGGGCGGGTTCGACAGCTTCGTCGAACTACATAATTTCCTCGACCGGCATCCGGACCGGATCGTCCAGGCGCTCACCGTCCGCGATATCCGTGCGGCGAACAAGGCCGGCAAGATCGCGCATGTGTCGGGTTGGCAATCGGCCGAATTTCTGGTGCGCGACGGCGACCCGGTCATGCCCGCGATCGGCAATCTGCGCGGCTACAAGCAGCTCGGGCTCCGCATCGTCGGTCTCGTCTACAATGTCGCGGGTCCGTTCGGCGGCGGATCGCTCGACCCCGATGTCGGCCTGACCCGCGCGGGGAAGCGGCTGGTCGAGGAAATCCACAAGGAGCGGCTGGTGCTCGACGTCGGCGGGCATACGGCGGAGGCGACCTCGTTCGGGGCGCTCGAAATCTCGAAGGGCATGCCGGTCATCTGCTCGCACACCAATTTGCGCTCGAAGGTCGATAATGCCCGCAACATGACCGACAAGCTGATCGAGGCGATCGCAGCGACCGGCGGGGTGATCGGGCTGACCAAGGTCAATGATTTCCACGCCCGGGTGCGCAACTCGCCCGAACCGGTGACGGCGCAGGTCGGGATCGAAAAGCATCTCGACCAATATGACTATATGAAGAAGCTGGTCGGCGTCGATCATATCGCGCTCGGCTCCGACTTCATGTGGGGCCGCAAGGATCTCGTCGCGATCATTCCCGAACTGTGGCCCGGCGATGTCTACAGCAACAATCCGCCCTGGTTCATGGTCAAGGATACCGAGACGGTGACCGAATATCCCAATGTCACCAAAGGGCTGATGGAACGCGGCTGGACCGACGAGGAAATCCGCAAGGTGCTCGGCGGCAACCTGCTGCGCGTGTTCGAAAAGATATGGGGCGCCTGATCGCTCCGTTGCAATAAACAGAAAACAGCTTGGGGGCGTTATGAAGATCCTGTCGGGCCGGGGAAAATATTTCGTCATCGCGGCGGCGCTTGTCGCCGCCGCGATCCTCGTCAGCCAGTTGGTGTCGTTCGGGCCGCGCAAGGGCGCGGAGGGCGTCGACCAGCAGCGCTTGCTGAACGCGGCGGCCGAGCCGGCGAACTGGCTGGCACATGGCGGAACGTTCCTCGAGCAGCGCTATAGCGCGCTCGACCAGATCAACGCCGGCAACGCCGCCAAGCTGGGGCTCGCCTGGTCTTTCGAGTTCGACACCAACCGCGGGCAGGAAGCGACGCCGATCGTCGTCGACGGCGTCATCTATACCTCGACCGCCTGGTCGAAGGTTTATGCGCTCGACGGAAAGACGGGCAAGGAGCTCTGGCAATTCGATCCGAAGGTCGACGGCGACCGCGCCGTCTATGGCTGCTGCGATGTCGTCAGCCGCGGCGTTGCGGTGTGGAAGGGCAAGGTTTTCGTCGCGACCTTCGACGGCCGGCTGATCGCGGTCGATGCCAAGACCGGCAAGCAGATCTGGTCCGCGCAGACCACCGACAATTCGAAACCCTATACGATCACCGGCGCGCCGCGCGTGTTCAAGGACAAGGTGATCATCGGCAACGGCGGCGCCGAACTGGGCGTGCGCGGTTATGTCACCGCCTATGACACCGAAACGGGCAAGCTCGTCTGGCGTTTCTATACCGTGCCGGGCGACCCGGCAAAAGGCCCCGACGGCGCCGCTTCCGACCCGATCATGGCGACGGCGGTAAAGAGCTGGGCCGGCAAATGGTATGATTATGGCGGCGGCGGCACCGTCTGGGATTCGATCGTCTACGACCCCGATTTCGACCAGGTCTATCTGGGGGTCGGCAACGGCTCGCCGTGGAACCGCCGGATCCGTTCGGACGGCAAGGGCGACAATCTGTTCCTTGCCTCGATCGTCGCACTCGACGCCGATACCGGCAAATATAAATGGCATTATCAGGGGTCGCCGGGCGATAGCTGGGATTACACGCACACGCAGCAGATGATGCTCGCGACGCTGCCGGTCGATGGCAAGGAGCGCAAGGTGCTGATGCAAGCGCCGAAAAACGGCTTCTTCTACCTCATCGACCGCGAAACCGGGAAGCTCGTGTCGGCCAAGCCCTTCGTGAAGCAGAGCTGGGTCGATCACATCGACCTCAAGACCGGCCGCCCGGTGATGAGCGCCAACGCCTATTATGAGGACGGCGTGAAGATGATCGAGCCGTCGTCGGTCGGCGGACACAATTGGCAGCCGATGTCGTACAGCCCGCGCACCGGCCTCGTCTATATCCCGACCGTCCAGTGGAGCCTGAAATATGATCAGGACCCGGCGTATAAATTTCGCCCCGGACGTCTCAATATCGGCGCGCAGGTGATGCTCAACGAAAAGGAGCCGAACGGTTCGGGCGCGCTGATCGCGTGGGATCCGGTCAAGCAGCGCGAAGTGTGGCGTGTCGAGCAGCCCGAGATGATCAATGGCGGCACGCTGGCGACCGCGGGCGACCTTGTCTTTGCGGGCAATGCGCATGGCGAGTTCACGGCGTTCGGCGCGAAGGACGGCAAGAAGCTCTGGACCTACAAGCAGCCGGTCGGGATCATGGCCGGCCCGGTCAGCTACAGCATCGACGGCGAGCAATATGTCGCGGTGCTGGTCGGCAAGGGCGGCGGTGCGATGGGGATTCCCGACACCAAAAGGCCGCGCCTGCCGCAGCCGAACGGGCGGATCATGGTCTTCAAACTCGGCGGCAATGCCGCCTGGCCGAAGCAGGACCTGACCCCGGCGCCCGCCAATCCGCCGAAGGAACGCTTCGCGGCGGACAAGGTCAATGCCGGGGCGATCGTCTATGGCGAAAATTGCGCCGCCTGCCACGAAGGTCTCGCAGCACCCGACCTGCGCCGGTCGGGGGCGCTGGCCGACGCTGCGGTCTGGAAGAGCATCGTCATCGACGGCGCGCTCAAGGACAATGGCATGGTGAGCTTCGCGCGCTGGATCACGCCCGAACAGGCCGAAACCATCCGCGCCTATATGGGCGAGCAGGCGCGCCTGCTGCAGCAGGAAGAAGCGAAGAAATGACCGGCGGCCGCGCACGGCCGCAGTGACATCGTATAAACGGGAGATTGATCGTGAATGTGACCCATATGAACAACTCGGCGCGCCGACGCATGACGGCGCTCCGTCTCGCCGCCGCGGGTGCGCTTGTCCTCGCCGGACTCGGCGGCGCACCGGCATTTGCCTTCGAGGCGCCCGGCGCGGCAGCGCCTGCGGTCGATGCCGAGACGGTGCGCCTCAACGCCTGGTTCGACGCGAAGTTCGAGGAGGAAATGGCGTTCAGTCCGATGTCGCGCGGCTATCAGGGCGACAAGACCGACTATGACAAGATCGACGATTTTTCGGAGGAAGCCGAAGACCGCAAAATGGACTGGCAGCGCCGGTCGGTCGAAGAGATGAAGGCGAAGTTCGACCGCGCCAAGCTGCCCGAGGATGCGCAGCTTTCCTACGATCTCTGGATCTATCGCTATGAGGATGCGGCGGGCTACGCGAAGTTCCGGCGCAACAATTATGTCTTCCAGCAGATGTACGGGCCGCACACGCGCATCCCGCAATTCCTGATGCAGGTGCACAAGGTCGACGATGTGGCGGACATGGACGCCTATATCGTGCGGATCGGCGAAGTCGCGCGCGCGCAGTTGCAATTGCTCGACATCGCGAAAAAAAATGCCGAGGCAGGGTCGCGGGTGCCGCGCTTTTCCTATGAAGCGATGATCGGGCAGGCGCGCGCACTGATCACCGGCGCGCCGTTCGGCGGCGAGGGCGAGAGCGCGATCTGGTCGGATGCCACGGGGAAAATCGACGGGCTGGTCAAGGCTGGCAAGATCGATCAGGCCAAGGCCGATGCCTATAAGGAAGCCGCGCGGCAGGCGCTGACCACGAAATGGTTGCCGGCCTATCAGGCGCTGATCGCCTGGTTCGAATCCGAGTTGCCGAAGGCCGATGCGGTCGCGACCGGGGTCGGCAAGAATCCGAACGGCAAGGCCTATTACGACATGCTGCTCGTCAGTTCGACGACGACCGACCTCACCGCCGAACAGATCCACCAGATCGGTCTCGACGAGGTCGCGCGGATCAAGGGCGAGATGGAGAAGATCAAGGAGCAGGTCGGTTTCAAGGGGACGCTGCAGGACTTCTTCAAATTCGTCCGCGACGATCCGCGTTTCTATTATCCGAACACCGATGCGGGGCGGCAGCAATATATCGACGCTGCGACCGCGCACATCGCCTTCATGAAGCAGCAGCTGCCGAAATATTTCGGTATTCTGCCCAAGGCCGATGTCATCGTCAAACGCGTCGAACCCTATCGCGAGATCGCCGGCGGTGCGCAGCATTATTATATGTCGACCCCCGACGGGTCGCGGCCGGGCGTCTTCTACGCGCATCTGCTCGACATGAAGTCGATGCCGATCCCGCAGCTCGAGGTGATCGCCTATCATGAGGCGCTGCCCGGGCATCACATGAACTTTGCGATCGCGCAGGAACTGACCGACATCCCGAACTTCCGCAAATTTCTGTACGTCAATGCCTATCAGGAGGGCTGGGGCCTTTACACCGAGAAGCTCGGCAAGGAGATGGGCGCTTACAAGGATCCCTATTCGGACTTTGGCCGCCTGACGACTGAGATCTGGCGCGCGATCCGGCTGGTCGTCGACACCGGGCTCCATTCCAAGGGCTGGACCGAAGATCAGGCGGTCCAATATTTCACCGAAAATTCGGCCGCTTCCGAAGGCCAGATCAAGGCTGAGGTCCGGCGCTACATCATCATGCCGGGGCAGGCGACCGGCTACAAGATCGGCATGATCCAGATGGAGAAGCTGCGCAAGAAGGCCGAAGACGCGCTGGGCGACAAGTTCGATATCAAGGGCTTCCACGACACGATCCTCGGCCGCGGGCAGGCGCCGCTCGACCTGCTCGAACGCCGCGTCGACCAGTGGATCGCAAGGCAAAAGGCGGCCTGATCCTTTGGCGCGGCCCGCCTGCTTCGGCGGGCGGGTCGCGCCCGGGTAATGCCCAGAATTTCTGACCCTCTGGGTCAGCTTTATTACGTTGCCTCAGGCTTTGGCTGTCACCCATTAGGGGGCATAGGCCCAAGATAAACTGGGGCTGGGAAACAGAAATTCGAAGGCGTCGCCAGGGTTTTGCGGGCGGGGCGTTCGTCAGAACGACAAGAGGGACAGGATGAAGATCGCCGCACGGATTTCGGGGCTGCTGCTTGCCGCCACCATGATTGCTTCGCCCGCGCTCGCGCAGGATAGCGGGCCCGAGGCGCGGCCGATCTATAATCGCGATCAGTGGCTGCCCAAGTCGGTGCCGCTTTCGGACGATGTGCTGCGGATTCCGGTCCCCGCCGACTATAACGCGCCGAAGGGATCGTTCGTGCTCGTCGGCGGCCGGCTGTTCGACGGCACCGGCAAGCCGGCGCGCCCGGCGACGATCGTCGTGCAGGGCAAGGCGATCACCGCCGTCCTCGGTCCCGACGACAAGAACTGGCCCGCCGATGCCGTCGTTTACGATGTCACCGGCAAGACGGTGATGCCGGGCCTGATCGACCTCCACACGCACCTGACCTTCCTCGATGTCGCCGACTCCAGCGTCTATTCGGCCGCGCATCTCAGCGGTGCGGAATCGGCGATGCGCGGGCTGCGGCGGATGGGCATCCATCTGCAGGCCGGCGTGACCAGCGTGCGCGACGTCGCGTCGCACGGCGACACGCCCTTCGTGCTCAAGCGGCTGCAGGCGGCGGGTGAAATCGCCGGGCCGCGCATCTTCACCGCGGGGCAGCTGATCACCCAGACCGGCGGCCACGCCGCGCTGCACGCGATGATGCCGGGCTATCCCGAAAAGCCGAACGACAATCCCAATTCGATGGTGCGGATCGCGTCCGGCCCCGACGAATGGCGCGAAGCGGTGCGCATCCAGTTCGCCAAGGGCGCCGACCTGATCAAGCTCGCCAGCGAATATTCGCAGGCGGAAATCACTGCCGCGGTCGACGAGGCGCACTCGCTCGGCATGCCGGTGACCGTCGACAGCGAGACGCAGTACATCGACATGGCGATCAAGGCCGGCGTCGACTCGATCGAGCATCCGCTGCCGCGCAGCGATGCGGCGGTCGCGCTGATGGCGAAGCGCGGCATCGCCTCGGTCCCGACCTTCGTGCCCTATCGCATCATCAGCCGCTCGTCGGGCGGCTATTTCGGTTCGACCTCGCGCCGCTTCGAACTCAACGAGACGACGATCCTGGAGATGGGCAAGAAGATGCGCCGCGCCGGGGTCAAGATGGGGATCGGGCTCGACCTGATCGTCAATTGGCCCGAATATATGCCCGGCGCCTATATCAACGAACTCGAGAGCTTTACCCAGATCGGCTACACCAAGGCCGAGGCGTTGGTCGCGGCGACCAAGACGAGCGCCGAGATCATGCACATGGGCGACCGGCTGGGGACGATCGAGCCCGGCAAGCTGGCCGACATCATCGTCGTCGACGGCAACCCCGACGAAGATTTCAAGGCGCTGGAAAAAGTGCGCACCGCTTTCGTCGGCGGCCGGCTGATGCTGCAGGACGGCCGCATCTATAAGCCCGCGCACGAAGAAGTGCCGATGCCGGAGAGGAAATAGCGCGGGCAGCGGAGCGAGCCGCCGGACCGATTAGCCACGAGCTTTGAATCCGGCCTGCCAATCGAAAAGGCATTCAACCCATGAAAAATCTGTTCGCCGCCGCCCTGCTTGCCGGTACCGCCCTGGCCGCTACCGTGCCCGCAGCTTCGGCCCAGGAGGCGCCGGCGGCCGCTGCTGGCGTAGCGTCGCCGAAGCCGGAACGCGGCAGCTTCGGGTTCGACACTGCGGGCATGGACCGTGCGGCCAAACCCGGCGACGATTTCTATGAATATGCCAATGGCACCTGGGCGAAGAACACGCCCATCCCGGCCGACAAGGCCAATTACGGCATGTTCATCGCGCTCGACGATTTGTCGAAGCAGCGCGTGCGGGGGATTCTCGACGCCGCCGGGGCCGACGACAACAGCCTGATCGGCCGCGCTTATGCGAGTTATCTCGACGGCGCGACGGTCGAGACGCTCGGGTTGGCGCCGATCCGGCCGTGGCTCGACAAGGTCCGGGGATTGAAGGACCGCAAGGGCTATTCGGCGCTGGTCGCCGAGGCCGCGCAGCTCGGGGTGAGCGGCGTCTATGGCTCGTCGGGGGCATGGGCGGGCTACCGGCTGCCCTACACTTGGCCCGATGACGAGCAGCCGGGGCGGATGCTCCTGGTGATCGAACAGGGCGGTACCGGTATGCCCGACCGGGACATGTATCTGGCGGATACCCCGAAAATGGCGGCGATCCGTGCGGCTTATGTGGCGCATCTCGCGAAGCTGTTGACGCTGGCCGGCGAAACCGGCACCGAAGCGCGCGCCGAGGCGATCATGGCGGTCGAGACCGAGATCGCCAAAGCCTATTGGAACCGCGACGATTCGACCGATTCCACCAAGACCTACAACAAGTTCACGCTGGCCGAGACGGCGCAATTCTCCACCCCGACGCTCGACATGGCGGCGGTGCTGAAGGCGTGGAACCCGGCGATCGCCGAAGTCCAGATCCGCATGCCGAGCGCGACCAAGGCGGCGGCGCAGATCCTCGACCAGACCACGCTTCAGGTGCTGAAGGATCAGCTGCTGGTGCGTAGCCTTGACGATCTGTCGGCGGCGCTTCCCGATGCGATCGAGCAGGAAAATTTCGCCTTTTACGGTACGGTGATGAAGGGCGCGCCCGAACGCGCTCCGCGCTGGCAGCGCGGCGTCAACTTCATGGAAGAGGCGTTCGGCGAGGCGATCGGCAAGGAATATGCCGCGCGCTATTTCCCGCCTGCGTACAAGGTCGAACTGCGCGGATTAATCGACAACATCCTCGCCGCAATGGACCGCCGCATTGACAAGCTGGCGTGGATGCAGCCCGAAACCAAGGCGCGCGCGAAGGAAAAGCTCAAGGGCTTTACCGTCAAGATCGGCCATCCCGACCAGTGGCGCGACTATAGCGGCTTGCAGGTCGAACGCGGCGACCTGTTCGGCAACCTCGTCCGCGCCAACCGTTTCAACTTCGACTATATGATCGAAAAAGCGGGGCAGCCGACACGGCGCTGGGAATGGTTGATGACGCCGCAGACCGTCAACGCCCACGCCCATTACAACCAGCTCGAGATCGTCTTCCCGGCGGCGTTCCTTCAGCCTGCCTTCTATGATCCCTATGCCGATCCGGCGGTCAATTATGGCGCGATCGGCGCGGTGATCGGGCACGAGATCATCCATCATTTCGACGATCAGGGCGCGCAATATAACGAGAAGGGCGAACTCGCGAACTGGTGGACGCCCGAGGACAAGGCAGCGTTCAAACAGGCGACGCAGGCGATGGTCGAACAGGCCGAAACCTACGAAGTGCTGCCCGGCGAGCATATGAAGGGCGAGTTCGCGCTCGGCGAGAATATCGGCGATCTCGCCGGAATGACGCTGGCCTATGACGCCTATCGCGCGTCGCTCGGCGGCAAGGAGGCACCGGTGATCGACGGCTTCACCGGCGACCAGCGTTTCTTCCTTGGCTGGGCGCAGATCTGGCGGCGTAATTATCGCGAGGCGGACCTGCGCCAGCGGCTGATGACCGATGCGCATGCGCCGTCGATCCAGCGCGTCTGGGTGATGCGCAATCTCGATGCCTGGTATGACGCCTATGGCGTGAAGCCCGGCGACAAACTGTATCTCGCGCCCGAAAAACGTATCCGGGTCTGGTGAGGAGTTGGCCATGAACGATCCGGTTAATCCGCCGCCGGCCGGCCCGGCCAAGACTGGCGTCCTGCACGGGCGCTTCGGCCGCACCATCGCCTTTTCGGTCATCGGGCTTGCGGTGCTGAGCTGGATCGCGGTCGGCGCCTTTCTGCTGCTGTTCGAACCTACACTGGGCCAGCGGGTCGGGGCGGTCACCGCTGCGGCCGTGGTGACCGAGGGTGCCTTCTGGACCTGCACCGCCGTGTTCGGGATTTCGGTGTTCCAGAAGATCAAAAACATGCTCGGCGGTCGTGGCCGAAGCTGACGTTGGTATTTTTCGGAAGTTTGATGGTGTTCGAGGATGAATGAAGGGATTTCGGTCATGCGGGGATGGCGGAAACTGGTGTTGAGCGTCGCGGCGGCGCTGCCGCTCGCGGCATGCGGCGGATCGGGTGACGATGCGGGCGCGACGGCGGCGTGGATGCGCGAAACGGCGCAATATTATACGGCGTCCGAGGTCGATGCCGCGAATGTCGAAAAGCTGGGCGTCGCATGGGAATTCACCGGCTTCGCCGTCCGCGGCCGGACCAACCGTGGGGTCGAGGCGACGCCGATCGTCGTCGACGGCGTCATGTACACCACCGGGCCATGGAGCGTCGTCTATGCGCTCGATGCGAAGACGGGCAAATTGCTGTGGCAATATGATCCCGACGTCGACGGCCAGTTCGCGCGGCGGACCTGCTGCGACGCGGTGAACCGCGGCGTCGCGGTCGACGACGGCATGGTCTATGTCGCGACGCTCGACGGCTATCTCGTCGGCCTCGATGCCAAGACCGGCAAGCCGAGCTGGAAAGTCGACACGATCACCGACCGCAGCCGCAGCTATGCGATCACCGGGGCGCCGCGCGTCGCCGGCAAGAATGTCGTGATCGGCAACGGCGGCGGCGAAATGGGTGTCCGCGGCTATGCCAGCGCCTTCGACAAGAAGACCGGCAAGTTCGCCTGGCGCTTCTTCATCGTCCCGGGCGACCCGGCGGCGGGACCCGACGAACATCCCGAAGTGACCGAGGCACGCAAGACGTGGGACCCCAAGTCGGCGTGGGATCTCGGCGGCGGCGGAACCGCCTGGGATTCGATCGTCTATGATCCCGACACCAACATCGTCTATGTCGGTACCGGCAACGGCAGCCCGCATTCGGTGTGGCAGCGCAGCCCCGCCGGCGGCGACAATCTCTATCTCTCGTCGATCCTCGCGCTCGACGCCGATAGCGGGCGCAAGAAGTGGCATTACCAGACGACCCCGCAGGATAGCTGGGACTATACCGCGACCCAGAACATGATCCTGACCGACATGGAAGTCGGTGGGCGACTGCGCAAGGTGATCATGCAGGCGCCGAAGAACGGCTTTTTCTATGTCCTCGACCGGGTGACCGGCGAGCTGTTGTCGGCGGAAAAATATACCACCGTCACCTGGGCCGAGCGGGTCGACATGAAGACCGGACGCCCCGTGCTGACCGAGCAGTCGGATTTCTCCAAGGGCAAGAAACTGGTCTGGCCGTCGGAGGCGGGCGGGCACAACTGGCCGCCGATGGCGTATAACGAGCAGACGAAGCTCGTCTATATTCCGGTCCTCGAAACGCCGATGACCTTCCAGATGAAGCCGCAGCCCTATCGGCCCTATAGCGTCGTGCAGGGAACGGAGACCGGACTGCCGGCCTTCGGCGATCCCAACGACAAGGCACTGGCACCTTTGCTGAAGGATCAACCCAAGCCGCGGTTCGAGCAGGTGCTGAAGGCCTGGGATCCGGTGAAGCAGAAGCTCGTCTGGAGTTCGAAGGTGATGCCGTTCTGGAGCGGCGGGGTGATGACGACCGCCAACGGGCTGGTGATGCAGGGCTCGGCCGACGGCTACCTCACCGTCTATGACGGGCGGACGGGCAAGGTGCTGCGCCGGATCAACATCGGCACCGGTATCATGGCGGCGCCGATGGCCTATGAGGTCGACGGCGAGCAATATGTCGCGGTGGCGGCGGGCTTCGGCGGCGCGATGAACGCCTATTTCATGCCCGGATGGGCCGCGGCCGAGCGCGAGAACAACCCGCGCCTGATCGTCTTCAAGCTGGACGGCGCACCGGTAAAGCTCGCGGCGTTGCGCAAGCCGATGCCGTTGCTCCCAGCGCCGGCAAACTTCCGCGGAACGGCAGCGCAGGTGGCGCGCGGCGGGCAGCTCTTTGCCGAGAACTGCTCGCGCTGCCATGGCGATTCGACGGGATCGGGCGGCTATCCGAACCTGTGGAAGATGACGCCCGAAACGCATGAGGCCTTCAACAGCATCGTGCTCGATGGCGCATTCGTCTATGCAGGCATGGCGGCTTTCGGCGATATATTGAGCAAGAACGACGCGCGCGACATCCACGCCTATCTGGCCGAACCCGTCGCGGTCGAGCCGGCGACGGCGCTGAAAAGCATCCATTGAGGATCGATCCAATGACCCGAATCTTGTTTTCGGCCGCGGTTGCGGCGTGCCTGTCCGTTTCGGCCGCGGTGCCGGCCGTTGCCGAACCCGGCGATGCGATGGTCGGTCTGGCCGACGCGCAGGCGATTGCCGGACGTGCCCAGCGGACCGCGACTGAAAAGGGGCTCAACATGGCGATCGTCGTCGTCAACCGCGAAGGCCGGGTCATTCTGTCGTACCGGATGGACGGCTCTTCCTTCATCAACCTTGCGCTTGCCGAAAAAAAGGCCGCGACTGCGGCGGCGATCGGCGCGCCGACCTCGATCCTCGAGCAGTTGGCCGATGGCGGGAAGCCATCGCTGCTGTCGGTGCCGGGCGCAGCGCTGGTCGGCGGCGGCGTCCCGATCATGCGCGGCGACCGGATCGTCGGCGGCATCGGAGTCAGCGGCGGGTCGGCGCAGGACGACGAGGCTGTCGCCAAATCGGGTCTCGACGCAGCGGCGTCTGGCGCCAAATAGCGCCGCGAAGATAGGCAAACACGGGCCCCTGACGCCCTGTTTTTATCGGTCTCGGTCGCGATCGGCCGGGCGCGCGAAACCCGCTGGCCGGCGACCGCCCTGCCTGTCTTGAAACGTCCGAAAACCTCCTGCCGAGGCGGGGCGCGAGCCGGTGCTCGCGCCCCGCGCTGCGTCATCCGCGGCATCCCGGGGCAGCCAGATTGCGCGACGACCGTACCCTTAGCCTATCTGGTGCTACGGACCAGAATTACTGTGTTTTGCGTCGCGCCATTTTGGTGCAGCAAGATGTTACCAATAAAAGTCAGAGAGGTGCCATTGTTCCCGTTTACAGGGAACCCGACGCTTGTATTGCAAGCGTACCTAAAGCCGTGAAGTAATAAAAAGTAATAATAATAGATACTTCTGAATCTTTCAGGAATTTACGGTCGGAATATCTCTCTAATTATCATTTCTGCGGGGACCCTAATGCTCCAGATCGAGAATCTTACCCACGTCTATCCGAACGGGACGCGTGCCCTCGACTCGGTCTCGCTGAATGTCCCGGCCGGGATGTTCGGACTGCTGGGGCCGAATGGCGCGGGCAAGTCGACGCTGATGCGGACGATCGCGACCCTGCAGGTCCCGACCTCGGGAGCGATCCGGTTCGATGCGATCGACGTCCTCGCCGATCCCGACGCACTGCGGCGGACGCTGGGTTATCTGCCGCAGGATTTTGGTGTCTATCCGCGCGTTTCGGCGTGGGACATGCTCGATCATCTTGCGGTGCTCAAGGGATATAGCAACCGCGGCGAGCGCCGCGATGCGGTGGCGACGCTGCTCAACCAGGTCAATCTGTGGAGCGTGCGCAACAAGGCGGTGGCCGGTTTTTCGGGCGGCATGCGCCAGCGTTTCGGGATCGCGCAGGCCCTGATCGGCCAGCCGCGCCTCGTCATCGTCGACGAGCCGACCGCGGGTCTCGATCCGGAGGAAAGCAACCGCTTCCTGAACCTCCTGTCGGAAGTCGCAGAAAATATCGTCGTGATCTTCTCGACGCATATCGTGCAGGACATCGCCGACCTCTGCCAGAATGCAGCGATCATCGCGGGCGGCAAGATCATCACCACCGGTTCGCCGGATGAACTGGTGGCGCAGGTCAAGGGCCGCGTGTGGACCAAGACGATCGACAAGCACGAACTCGACGCGCACCGCGCGCAGTACGACATCATCGCGACCCGCCTCGCGTCGGGCCGTACGGTGATCCACGTGCTTGCCGACAATAATCCGGGCAACGGGTTCGCGGCCGCCGAGGGCGATCTCGAAGACGTCTATTTCTCGACCCTGCTGCCGCTGCGCCGCGCCGCCTGAGGGACCGGACATGTTTGGCCACGTCGCTGCATTCGAGCTGAAATACCAGCTTCGCTCGCCCATGTTCTGGGGGACGTTCATCGTCTTCTTCCTGCTCGCCTTCGGCATGGTGGTGTCCGACGACATCCGCATCGGCTGGGGCGGTCAGGTGTTCCGCAACGCGCCGTTCGCGATCGCGATGCAATCGACGATCTGGTCGATCTTCGCGATGTTCATCGTCGTCGCCTTCGTCGCCGGCGTGGTGCTGCGTGATGACGAAACCGGCTTCGGACCGATCATCCAGGCGACGCGGCTGTCGAAGTTCAACTATCTGTTCGGCCGCTTCACCGGCGGCTTCGCCGCTGCGTCGCTCGCTTTCTTCAGCGTGCCGCTCGGCTTGCTGGCGGCGATATTCATGCCGGGGCTCGATCCGGAAACGATCGGGCCGATCAATATCGGCGACTATCTCTACGCCTATGCGCTATTCTGTTTGCCGACACTGTTCCTGCTGTCGGCGGGCTTTTTCGCGCTGTCGACGATCACCCGCTCGCTGGTGGCGACCTATGTCGGGGCGCTCGTCGTTCTCGCTATCTATCTCTTTACCCGCATCTATCTCGGGCGCCCCGAATTCGGGGCGCTTTCGACGCTGAGCGATCCGTTCGGGCTTTCGTCGCTCGCTTATGCCACCAAGAACTGGACCGCCAACGACCGCAACCTGTTGTTGCCGCCGTTCGCGGGTCTGATCCTGCAAAGCCGCGCGATCTGGCTGGCGTTAGGGCTGGGCTTCCTGGCGCTGGCGTGGCGTTCCTTCATCCGCACCGGCTTTGCGACGCGCGCCGACCGGCGCCCGGCACGCGGCAAGTCGAACGAAGATGAGTCCGCGCAGGCAGTCGTCTCGACGGCCGCGCCGCCGCCGCCGACCGATCGCGGGCTGGGCTGGGGGCCGCTCGCTGCGCTGACCCGCTTCGAAATACTCGGCGTGCTCCGCAGCCCGGTGTTCATCGTCCTGCTCGGCTTCGCCTTCCTGAACCAGGTGATCGGCCTGTGGCTCGCCGGCGATGACACGGTGACCGTGATCCACCCGGTCACGCGCGTGATGATCAAGGCGCTGCACGAGCAGTTCGTGACGATCCCGCTGTTCATCGCCGCCTTCTATGCCGGCGAGCTGGTGTGGCGCGACCGCGAGCGGCGGATGCACGAGATCGTCGATTCGACCCCATCGCCCGACTGGGCCTTCATGGTCCCGAAGATTCTCGCAATCTGCGTCATCCTGCTTGCGATGGGGCTGATGTCGATTGTCGCCGCGATTGCCGTGCAATGGCTCAAGGGCTTCACCGCGATCGAATATGGCCATTATTTTACCTGGTTCCTCGCGCCCTGGTTCCTGACCATGGTGATGTACGCGGTGCTTGCCGTGTTCGTGCAGACGCTGGCGCCGCACAAGTTCGTCGGCCTGCTGATCATGCTGCTCTATTTCGTCGCGGAATCGATGCTGCCGACGATGGGCTTCGAGAGCCATCTCTACATCTATGCCACCACCTCGCCGATGCCGCTGTCGGACATGAACGGCCTCGGCCAATATGCGGGCTATGCGGCCTGGTATCGTCTCTATTGGGCGGCGGGCGCGGTCATCCTCGCCGTGCTGGCGTGGGGCCTGTGGCGGCGCGGCGCGTCGGCGCCGCTCAAGGTGCGCATCCGCCGCCTTCCGCAGCGGCTGGCCGGACGCGCCGGTGCGATCACCGGTGTCGCGGTGGCGGTGATGGTCGCGGTCGGGAGCTGGATCTATTACAACAACTATGTCCTGAACGACTTCCCGACGTTCAACGAAAGCCAGCATTGGGCGGCGAATTACGAAAAGGCGCTGCTGCCCTATGAGGCGCATTCGCAGCCGCACATCACCGACATGACGCTCGACGTCGACCTTTATCCCGACCAATTGCGGGCGGTCACGCGCGGCAGCTATGTCATCGAGAACAGGTCCGGCAAGCCGATCAGCCAGGTCTATCTGCAATGGGCGCATCCGTCGGTCTCGAAGAGCTTCCTCGGCACGACGATCGAGCCGGGCATCAAGATGCTGTCGCTCGACGTGCCGGGCGCGCGGCTGACGAAGGAACTCAAGGACTATAATTTCCGCGTCTATACCTATGACAAGCCGATGGCGCCGGGCGAGAAGCGCGAAGTGCGGTTCGAGACGCTGCGCGAGCAGCGCGGGTTCCGCAACTCGGGCAACGAGGACCGGATCGTCGGTAACGGCACCTTCCTCAACAATTTCGCGCTGACGCCGAACCTCGGCGTGTCGCGCTGGCCGCTGCTGCAGGATCGCGCGACGCGGCGCAAATACGGGCTCGACCCCGATCTCAAGCTCAGCAAGCTCGAGGACGAGCATGCCCGTGCCTTCACCTACCTGCGCCACGACAGCGATTATGTGAACGCCGACGTGACGGTGCGCGGTCCGGTCGACCAGGTGCTCGTGGCGCCCGGCCAGCGCATCTCGCGCGAAGTGAAGGGCGGCCGCCAGATCGCGCGCTTCCGCACCGAGGCGCCGATCCTCAACTTCTTCTCGATCAACGCGGCCAAATATGCGGTGCGCAAGGACGAGTGGAACGGCATCGGGATCGAAATCTATTACCACCCGACGCACACCTATAACGTCGACCGGTTCGTCGACATCGCGAAGGACGGGCTGGCCTATTATTCGACGAATTTCAGCCCGTACCAGTTCAAGCAGTTCCGCGTCATCGAATTCCCGGTCTACAATAATTTCGCGCAGGCGTTCCCGGGCACCGTGCCCTATTCGGAAGGTGCCGGGTTCATCACCAAGATCGATGACAAGGACGGCGTCGACTTCATCGCCTATGTCACCGCGCACGAACTGGCGCACCAGTGGTGGTTCCACCAGGTGACCGGTGCCGACATGGAGGGCAGCACCGTCCTGTCGGAAACGCTCGCCCAATATTCGGCGATCATGGTGATGGAGAAGCGCTACGGCGACGCGATGATCCGCAAGTTCCTGAAGCGCGGCATGGACGGTTATCTCATGACGCGCGGCAAGGAGAATGTCGCCGAACCGACGCTCGAGCGGGTGCAGGAGCAGGCCTATGTCCGCTACCAGAAGGGCGGTAACATCATGTACCTGCTCAAGGACCAGCTGGGTGAGGCCGAGGTCAACCGCGCGCTGCGCACATTGGTCCAGCAGTTCGCGTTCAAGGGTCCGCCCTATCCGACCGGCCGCCATCTGGTCGACCTGCTCCGCGCCGAGGCGAAGACGCCGCAGCAACAGCAACTGATCACCGACTCCTTCCAGCACATCACGCTGTACGACTTCAAGGTCGCCGGCGCGCAGGCGAGCCGCCGTCCGGACGGCAAGTGGACCGTGACGATGACCGTCGAGGCGCACAAGCGTTACGCCGACGGCAAGGGCGTCGAGACCGATGCGCCGCTGGACGCGATGATCGACGTCGGCGTCTTCACCGCCAACCCGAGCGCCAAGGGGTTCGGAAAAGCCAATGTCCTGTCGATGCAATCGCAGCGCCTGACGACCGGGAAACGCAAGATCACCCTGGTCGTGAACGCAAAGCCGCTGTTCGTCGGGCTGGATCCTTACCTCAAATATATCGACCGCAACACCGACGACAACGTCCTGGCAATCGAATAAATTGAAGTTTTAGTTTGTTAAATCAATATTTTAATTAATATACTAGGGGGATAGTATGAACTACGGAAAGAAATATTGGATTGCCGGAATTTCGGCGCTGGCGCTGAGCTACCCGGTCGCGGCGTTTGCAGAGACGGTCGATGCCGCAGAGGCCGCGGACGCGGCGCAGGCGGCGCCGGGCGAGAGCGGACGTACTGCTGCCGACGAACGGCCGCGGTCGGACAATGACATCATCGTCACCGCGACCCGGCGCGAGGAAACGGTGCTTGACGTGCCGCTCAGCATCGCGGCCTACAGCCAGGAGACGCTCGATCAAAAGGGTATTCGCAGCGTCGAGGATCTTGCCCGCAACACCCCCGGCGTCAATCTGACGCAGGGCTTTTCGGGCATCCGGTATATTGCGATCCGCGGCCTGCAATCGTCGGTCGGCGCGACCATGACCGGTATCTATATCGACGATACGCCGGTTCACATCCGCTCGCTCGTGCTGATGAGCTTCTTCTCGCCGGCGCTTTACGATCTCGAACGCGTCGAGGTTCTGCGCGGACCGCAGGGCACGCTGTTTGGATCGAGCGCGATGGGCGGTGCGGTGCGTTTCATCACTGCAAAGCCGACGCTGGACAAGTTCACCGGCAATGCGCGCGCCGAACTCGCCTTCACCGAGGGCGGCGATCCGTCCTATGAAATCGGTGCCGCGGTCGGCGGTCCGATCGTCCAGGACAAGTTGGCCTTCCGCGCCAGCGGCTATTACCGCCGCGACGGCGGCTATATCGACCGCGTCCCCTTCTACTCGACCCGCGGTACGGCCGAGAAGAACTCTAGGTCACCGACTCATAAATCGCATCCAGATTTTGGCTGAGGCGAGTTTGACGAGGGCGAGGTAGTTTGCGTCGTGCTTCTCGTATCGAGTTGCGACGGCTCGGAAGTGCTTGAGCTTACTGAAGAAGCGCTCGACGAGATTTCGGTAGCGATAAAGGAAGGCGCTGAATGCCGGCACCTTCCTCCGGTTCGGCAAAGGTTTGATGTTGGCCCAGGCACCTTGTCCGGCGATCTTCTCACGCAGCGCGTCACTGTCATAGGCGCGGTCGGCAAGGAGGATCTGATCCTCGCCGATCGCGTCGAGCATGTCGGCGGCGCTGCGGCCATCATGGGCTTGGCCCTCGGTGAGCTTCAGCATGATCGGCAGGCCGTTCGCATCAACAAGCGCATGGATCTTGGTGGTCAGTCCGCCCCGCGAGCGCCCCATGCATCGGGCTGGAGCGTCGTCCCCAGCCTCGGCTTCCTTCGGACCCCTTTTTTTGCATTCGCGCCATGCTGATGGACGCGGATCGAGGAACTATCGATCATCTGAAGCTCGCCTTCATAGGCTCTCGACACCGCCTCGAAGATGCGGTCCCAAACTCCCGCTTTGCGCCATCGAACGAAGCGGTTGTAGCAGGTCGTCGGTGGGCCATAGCGCTCAGGTATGTCCGCCCAAGGCGAACCGGTTCGAAGACGCCAGAAGATGCCGTTCAGCACCCGACGATCATCGACCCTGGCAACTCCGCGCGGCTTGTTGGGCAGCAACGGCTCGATCACCGACCACTCGAAATCCGACAGCTCGTAGCGACGCACGCTCATCATAAGCTCCCTTCCAGGAGCTTGAATCACGACCACCCCAAAAAGGGAATCCCATTTATGAGTTTGTGACCTAACTCGAACCGTACGATGGTCTTCAACGGCTCGCTGTTGTGGAAGCCGACCGAAGACATCTCGATCACCCCGTCGGTCTTCTACCAGAAGAACAACCGCGACGACCAGAGCACCTATTGGACCTATGGCAACGGCTCGACGCGTGCGCAGCCGCCGCGGTTTCAGAGCGGCGAGGGCATTGCGTCGCGGGGTGAGGACGAGTTCAAGCTCTATCAGCTCAAGGGCGAGTGGGACATGGGTCCGGTCTCGCTGATCAGCAACTCGGCGATCGTCGATCGCCGCAACCAATCCGTTGATGACGGCACCGCTTACATTCTGGATATCTACGACAATATTCTGAACAGCTTGGGCCCGCTTCGCGATGTTTACGATCTTTTCGCCACGCTTGGCGGGTCGAATACGCCGCAGATCGGCTTCGATACGAAGTCGCCGGGGCGGCCCGGCGGGCCGGATTGCGGCGAATGCTTCGTCCTCCTGTCGGACCAGGTCCAGCGCAGCTTCACCCAGGAAGTGCGCCTCCAGTCCAACGATACGGACTCGCGCCTCAAATATGTGTTCGGCGCATTCTATCAGAACAGCCGCCAGCGCGCGCGTGACGGAGACAGGAGCTTCTCGCCTTACGACAATTATCTGTACCCGTCCGCATATCATGATCTCTTCCTTCCGCCGGAACTCGCAGCGCTGTTGCCGGTCTTCTTCCCGCTCGGGCCGGATGGAACATCGGGCTATGCGCAGACGCGTATCGTCGACAAGAACCTCGGCTTCTTCGGCAGCATCGATTTCGAAATCATCGACAATCTGACTCTGACGGCGGGCGCCCGTTGGTCGCGTCTCGAGTTCGAATCACAGGCGGAGAGCTTTGATGCGCTGACCAACGTCACCACGACGGGTCCGCTTCTGCGCAGCGTCGAAAAGCCGTTTACGCCCAAGTTCGGCCTCACCTATGAGGTCAATCCGAATTTGATGGTCTATGCCTCCGCGGCCAAGGGCTTCCGTTCGGGTGGCGTCAACACCGCCGCGGGCGACGTCGATCTCGTTGCACGCTGCTTGGCAGGTCTCGAGAAAATCGGCTATTCGACTATTCCCGCGACGTACAAATCGGACAGTGTGTGGAGTTATGAGTTCGGTGCCAAGGGCCGGGTCGGAAACGTCGCGACCTTCGCTGCCAGCGCATTCCAGATCGACTGGAGCGGCGTGCAGCGTAGTCGCCAGATCGAGGGCTGCGCGGGCGTCTTCACCGACAATTTCGGCAAGGCGCGCGCGCGCGGCCTTGAGGCGCAGATAACGCTGTTTCCCGTCACCGGCCTGACGCTCGACGCCAATCTCGGCTATAATGACGCCACACAGCGCGAGACGATCTTCGCTCCCGGCACAACCAACACCATCACGCGCGTGGGCGATCGTTTCACGGCACCGTGGACCGTGAACCTGACCGGCATGTATGAGACGCCGCTCGGTCCCGACGATCTGACGGGCTATGGTACCGTTCAGTGGACGTACAAGAGCGGTTTTTCGGTGAAGCCGGGCAATGTCGGTTTCAACCCGATCCTGGGAACGACCGATAGCCAGAACAATTTGAATGCCCGGCTGGGCGTGCGCACCGGCAACGGCCTCGATGTCTCGCTGTTCGTCAACAACCTGACCAACTCGCGCGACATCATCGGCCGTCTGCATTTCCAGCCGTCCGAGCGCATTCAGGTCCAGACCTGGCGCCCGCGGACGTTCGGGATCACGGCGGGCTATCGTTTCTAGAGGCTCCAGAAATCGACGTCGTCCAATCCCTTGCTTCCGGATGGCGTCAAAAGACCGGCCCGGTCATCGCGCGGGGGCGCGATGGCCGGGCCGTTCGGCTATAAAGATTATCGGGTGATGGACCGGCCCTTCATCCAGGCAGAGGAAGAAAAGAAGAAATGAACAGTGCCGTCATCCTTGCACCGCGTTCGCGCCGACGCATGCGCCGCTTGAGCGGGCGGGGACCGATGGCGGCGTTGTTTGTGATCCCGGCGATGCTTGCCTCGCCCGCGCTCGCAGCGCCCCGCTACGAAGCGACGATAACCCGCACTACCTTCGGCGTTCCGCACGTCGAGGCCAAGGATTTCGGCGGGCTGGGGTTCGGCGCCGCCTATGCGCAGGCGCAGGACAATATCTGTCTGATGGCCGATGGTTATGTCAGCGCGTCGGGCCAGCGTTCGCGCTATTTCGGCCCCGACGGGGCGACGGTGATCGGGCTTGTCCCGGCGAAGAATATCGACAGCGACCTTTATTATGCGACGATGCAGGACATCGGGGTGCTGCGCGCCGGCTTCGCCAAGACGTCGAAGGATTCAAGGGCGCTGATCGCGGGCTGGGTGGCGGGATATAACCGCTTCCTGCGCGACAATCGGGACAAGCTGCCCGCCGGATGCGCGGGCCAGCCATGGGTGCGCGAAATCACCCGCGACGATGTGCTGCGCTCGCTCAACGGCTTCACCATGCTGGCGGGATCGGCGATGGCGGCCGCGAAGATTGCGGAGGCTGTACCGCCCGCTGCCGAAGCCGCTACGGCCGCCGCCAAGCCGGTCGCCGCGGCGCCGCAGTTCGCCGACGACATCCGGGAATCGATGAAGCTGGGCAGCAACGGCTGGGCGTTTGGCGGCGACGCCACGACGAACGGCAAGGGACTGGTCGTCGGCAATCCGCATTTCCCCTGGTACGGTCCCAACCGCTTCTACCAGATCCACCTGACCATCCCCGGCAAGTTCGATGTCGCGGGGGCCGCAATCACCAACCAGCCCTATGTCGGGATCGGCTTCAACAAGGATGTCGCGTGGACGCACACCGTCGACACCGCGGCGCATATGACCCTGTTCAAGCTGACCCTCGATCCCGCCGATCCCACCGCCTATATCGTCGACGGCAAGCGCGTGCCGATGGAACGCCGCGAGGTTACCGTCGCGATGAAGGACGGGGCGCCCGTCGTGCGGACGCTGTTCCAGTCGCGTTACGGCCCGATCGTCTCGATGCCCGGCACCGACTATGCGTGGACACGGCAGACCGCCTATGCCCTCGCCGATGCCAACAAGGGCAATGTGCGGAGCGGCGAGGGCTATCTCGCCATGGCGCGGGCCCGGAATGTCGGCGACATCCACGCCGCGCTCACCCGTTATCTGCATGCGCCGTTCCTCAACACCCTCGCCGCAGACCGCAAGGGCGACGCGCTCTATGCGGACATCAGCCCCGCGGCCAATGTCTCGGCCGAGCGCTTTGCCGCCTGCGGCACGATGTCGCCGCCGACCCCCGGCTTTCTGCAGCGGCTCTATGTCCTCGACGGCAGCCGGTCGGCTTGCGAATGGGAGAAGACCCCCGGCACCGCTGCGCCGGGGCTGCTCCCTGCCTCGAAGATGGCCGCGATCTATCGGCGCGACTATGTCCAGAATAGCAACGACAGCTATCGCTGGGCGAATATCGAAGCGCCGATCGCCGAACTGGGGCCGATGATGGGCCCCGATTTCCTGTTATTGCCCAGCATGCGCACCCGGTCGGGCCTCCAGGAAATCCGGAGCGTCCTGAAATCGGGCAAGTTCGATATTGACGTCGGCATCCGGACGATGCTCGGCAACAAGAATTTCGCCGGCGACCTCGTCATGCCCGCGGTCCTGAAACTGTGCGAACGTCCCGAGGCGCCGAAACCCGCCTGCGCAGCCCTCGCCAAATGGGACGGCAAGGCCGAACTCGACAGCCGCGGGGCGATGCTGTTTGCAATCTTCTGGTCGAAGACCGAGCGTCGGGCCAACCTGTGGGCCGATGCGTTCGACCGCAGCGATGTGGTGGGTACGCCGCACACGCTCGCCATCGACGGAGACGCGGGCGACGCGCTGCTCGCCGACCTTGCTTTCGCGGCCGATACGCTGACCAAGATGGGCATCGCGCTCGACGCGCCGCTCGGCGAAGTGCAGTTCGCCGAACGCGGCGAGGAACGAATTCCGATTTCGGGGTCGCCCGCCGGGGTGCTCAACTATACCGCTGCGCTGCCGGTCAAGGGCGGTTTCGGCGTTGTCCACGGTGCCAGCTATGTCCAGTCGGTCAGCTTCGATGACAAGGGGCCGGTCGCGAAAGCGATCCTGACCTATTCGCAATCGACCGATCCCGCGTCGCCGCACTACGCCGACCAGACGCGCGAATTTTCGAAGCTGGCGCTCCATCCCTACCCCTTCTCGAAGGAAGAGATTGCGGCGCAGGCGATCGGGGACCCGGTAACGATCCGTCAATAAGCCTGCTGCCGGGGCAGGCGCAATAAAGGAGAGCGGCTATGAACGACACGCGCCAGGGATCGGTAATCTGGACCTATCTCGTGCTCACAGTGGCTTTCTGTGCGCTGCCCTACTTCCTGATCGGCTATACGGGCGAGGTTGGCGGCGGCAACGCCGGCTATGTCACCGCGCTGATGTGGGGACCGGCGCTCGCCGCGATCGTGACGGTGGCGTGGAAGAAGCTCGACTGGGCCTCGCTTGGCTTCGCGTGGCGCGATACGCGGTCGTCCTGGTACAGCTATTTGCTGCCGATCCTCTATGCGGCGGTCGCCTATGTCATCATCTGGACGACAGGCATGGGCGGTTTCGCCGAGCCTGCGAGCATCGCGGCGCTCGCCGAACGGCTCGGCTGGACCTTCACCGATCCGGGGCGCTTCGTTCCTGCCTATTTCCTGTTCGTCGGGATCACCGGGATTATCGCGGGGACGGCGCGCGGGCTGGGCGAAGAGATCGGCTGGCGCGGCTTCCTTGCGCCGCGCCTCCACGACCGGTTCGGCTTCACCGGCGGCGCGGCGGTCACCGGCGTCATCTGGACGCTGTGGCATGTCCCGCTGATCATCTTCGCCAATTACAACAGCGGGGCGCCGCAATGGTTCGCGCTCACCTGCTTCTTCGTCATGGTCATGAACCTCAGCTTCATCATGGCGTGGTTCCGGTTGAAATCGGGCAGCGTCTGGCCCGCCGCGATCATGCACGGCAGCCACAATCTGTACATCCAGACGATCTACACGCCGCTGACCGCGCCGAAGGGCGACATCACCGCCTATGCGATCGACGAATTCGGTTTCCTCATTCCGCTGACCACCTTCGTCGTCGCGCTGCTGCTCTGGCTGCGGCGGGATCGCGCGATCGCCGCCTATGATGCGCGGCGGGCGTCCGGGGAAGCCAGCTAATTAAAGATAGACAAGGGGATTGGTCATGACGGCACGGCGTTTCGGATGGGCACTGGCTTCGGTCATGGCGGTCGGATTGCTCGCACCGGGCGCGGCGGCAGAGGAGCCGCGTGCCCGCGACCTCGGCGTGCCTTTCCATGGCGAGCCCGGCCCGCTCAACGCGATTACCGATGTGCCGGGGGTCGAGGTCGGGCACAGCACAATCATCGAAGGCGACGGCCCGCTTCAGGTCGGGGTCGGCCCGGTGCGGACCGGCGTCACCGCGATCCTGCCGCGCGGCAAGGCATCGACGGTGCCGGTGTTCGGCGCTTGGGCGACGGCCAATGCGGCGGGCGAGATGACCGGCACGATCTGGATGGAAGAACGCGGCTCGTTCGACGGGCCGGTGATGATCACCAACACGCACAGCGTCGGTGTGGTGCGCGATGCCGTGGTCAAATATCTGGCCGACAGCAAGGCGTGCTGCCTGTTCTACACCCCGGTCGTCGCCGAGACCTGGGACGGCTTCCTCAACGATGTGAATGGCCAGCATGTGAAGACCGAACATGCCTTGCAGGCGATCGCGACCGCTGCCGGCGGGCCGGTGCCCGAGGGCAATGTCGGCGGCGGTACCGGGATGGTGTGCGCCGGGTTCAAGGGCGGCATCGGCACCGCGTCGCGCAAGGTCGATATCGGCGACCGCAAATATACCGTCGGGGTGCTCGTCCAGTGCAATTACGGTGCGCGCCCGTTGCTTCGTATCGCCGGCGCACCGGTCGGACAGGAACTAGCGACCAGCTATCTGCCGTGCAGCGACCTGCCGGGCAAGGC
Organism: Sphingopyxis macrogoltabida; assembly: GCF_001314325.1. Taxonomy (NCBI): domain Bacteria; kingdom Pseudomonadati; phylum Pseudomonadota; class Alphaproteobacteria; order Sphingomonadales; family Sphingopyxidaceae; genus Sphingopyxis; species Sphingopyxis macrogoltabida. Next base: position 3,582,834 of record NZ_CP009429.1, on the reverse strand, counting down.
GGTCTACAAGCCCGAGCGCCGCTGCACGCCGATCGACAAAAAGCCTTACGAGCCGGAGGGGTCGATCATCGTCGTGATCGCGACCGACATCCCGCTGTTGCCGCACCAGCTCAAGCGCATCGCCAAGCGGCCGACGCAGACGATCGGGCGGATGGGCGATATCAGCCATAATCTGTCGGGCGACATCTTCATGGCCTTCTCGACCGCCAACGCCGGCGCGCTCGATGAAAGCGCCGCGGGCGTGCAGGCGGTCTCGGCAATCTCGAATAGCGAGATCACCAAGGTGTTCGAGGCGGCGGTCGATGCGACCGAGGAATCGATCGTCAACGCGCTGGTCGCGGCGAAGACGATGACCGGACGCGACGGCGTCACCGTCCATGCGCTGCCGCACGACGAGCTTCGCACGATCCTTGCCAAATACGGACGCCTGCCCGCCGCGACGGGCAAGCCCGCCGCCAAACGGAAATAGCGGCGGGCGAACCGGTTATCCGCTGCGCGCGTAGCGGTCGGTTGCCTCGATCAGTTCATGAAGGATGCCGGGCTCGTTGAAGACGTGGCCGGCGCCTTCGACAATGCGCAAATCCGAGCCGGGCCAGCTCTGGTGCAGTTCCCACGCCCGGCGGAGCGGGCACGGGATGTCGTAGCGGCCGTGGACGATCGTTCCCGGGATACCCGCGAGCCGTCCGGCATCGCGCAGCAACTGGTCGGGTTCGAGCCAGCAGTCGTTGAAGAAATAATGATTTTCGATCCGGGCAAAGGCGATGGCATAATGATCCTCGCCGAAATTCGCGCTCAGCTCCTCGTCGGGTAGCAGCGTAATCGTTCCGGCTTCCCAGACGCTCCATGCCTTGGCTGCCTCCAACTGGGCCGCCCGGTCGTTGCCGGTCAGGATACGGTTATAGGCCGCGACGAGGTCCCACCGTTCGGCGGGCGGCACCGGGGCAAGGAAAGCCTCCCATTTGTCGGGATAGATTTGCGACACGCCGAACTTGTAATACCAGTCGACGTCCCGGTCGGCGCCGAGGAAGATGCCGCGCAGGATGAGCTCGCTGACGCGCTCGGGATGCGTTTCGGCATAGGATAGCGACAGCGTCGAACCCCAACTGCCGCCGAAGACGAGCCAGCGTTCGACCCCGGCCATTTCGCGCAACCGTTCGATATCGGCGACGAGATGCCATGTCGTATTCGCGCCGAGCTCGGCGTGCGGCGTCGAACGCCCGCAGCCGCGCTGGTCGAACAGCAGCACGTCGTAACGCGCCGGGTCGAAGAGTTGCCGGTGGGTGGGTGAGCAGCCGGCGCCGGGGCCGCCGTGCAGGAAGACCGCGGGCTTGGCGCCCGGCGTTCCGCAGCGTTCGTAATAGATATGGTGGCCGTCGCCGACGTCGAGCATTCCCGTTTCATAGGGTTCGATCGGCGGATAAAGGCTTCTCAAAGTCTGCACTGCTGCGCTCCATGGCTGTCAAGGCGCGCTCCGGCGAGACGGCTACCGTCAGAGGAACTATTGCTGTATCCTCCTCCGGGCTTGCCCATGCGGAGCGCGGCCTTATGATTCTCTATGTGTCCAAGGACATAAGGCGCGCGAACGGCGTGCCTGTGCAATCGACTAATTTTGCTGCTGAGGAAGATATATTCTGATGCCGAGGGAGCTGCCGAATCTGGACTGGTTGCGCGTCTTCGCGTCGACCGCCGCAACCGAGAGCTTCGCGCTTGCCGCCGGCGAACTCAGCGTGACGCCGGGTGCGGTCAGCCAGCGGATCAAGGCGCTCGAGGCCTATCTCGGCGTCGAACTCTTCCAGCGCTATCCGCAGGGCGTCCGGCTGACCGAGGCGGGGAAGCGCTACGCGCAGCGCGTACTTCCGCCACTCGAACAGCTTTTGGCCGCGACGCGCGACATCACCGCCTCGGGCGGTACCAAGGCAGTCCGGCTGACGATTCTACCGGCGCTCGCACAACTGTGGCTCGGCCCGCGGATCGAGGATTTTCACAAGGAACATGCCAATACGACGATCGAGATCTGGGCCGATCCGGTGATCGTCGACCTGCGCACGTCGAACTTCGATGTCGCCATCCGCTATGGCCAGCCGCCCTTTCCGGGCTGCGATTCCCGCCCGCTGTTTTTCGACGAGCTTGTCCCCGTCGCGGCGCCCTCGCTCATCGAGACTGCGGAGCGCGACGAGCACGGGCTGCCGGTCGGAATGCCGCTGATGCTCGACACCTATTGGGCGAATGATTTCGAACAGTGGCTGCAGCATACCGGCCACGCGCGCCCGGCCAATCTGATCACCCAGACCTTCTCGCTCTATTCGATGGTCGTCGAGGCGACGCTGAGCGGACGCGGTTTCATGATCGGTCATACGTCGGTGCTGTCCGACCTGATCGCGCAGGGGCGGCTGCAACCGCTTTCGGACAAGCGGGTGGCAGCGGGCAATCAGTTCTACCTGTTGACCAAGGCATCGTCGCCGCTCTCTGACATCGCCGAAACCTTCATCGACTGGATCGTCGAACAGGCGACGCCGGACGGCACGGCGGGGTGAAGGCAAGAGGCAGCAATTCTGGTCCAGAGGCGCAGGAATAATCGCATTGCGCCATCTCCGCCCCGCGCGCACCCTTGGAAAAACTGGGTGTGCCGGGGACATAGGAATATGATGAAATCGCTGCTGGTCGTGCTGACGCTTGCTGCCGTGCTTCCTCTGCCCGTGATGTTGCAGGCTGCGGGCGCCGAGCCGATCGTCAGGCCGGGCGGCGACATTCCGGGCGATTACAACCCGCTGCCGGCGGACGCCGATTACGAGCGGCGCGAAATGATGATCCCGATGCGCGACGGGGTGAAGCTTTATACGGTCATCCTCGTCCCCAAGGGGGCGAAAGACGCGCCGATCGTGCTCAACCGCACGCCCTATAATGCCACGGCGCGGGTGTTGCGGACGACGAGTCCGGTGATGGTCGACGCGGTGCCCTTCGAGGATCGCGAGTTCGCGAAGGCGGGCTATATCCGTGTGTGGCAGGATATTCGCGGCAAGTATAAATCGGAGGGCGACTATGTCGTCACGCGGCCGATGGTCGGCCCGCTGAACGATACCGGCGTCGACAACGGCACCGACGCCTATGACACGATCGACTGGCTGGTGAACAAGGCGAACCTGCCCGAAAGCAATGGCCGCGTCGGCATCATCGGTTCGTCCTACGAAGGGACGACGGTCGTTCAGGCGCTGATCAAGCCGCATCCGGCGGTCAAGGTCGCGGCGCCCGAGAGCCCGCTCGTCGATGCGTGGACGGGCGACGACTGGTTCCACAACGGTGCCTTCCGGCAGGTGATGGCCGACTATATCGCGCAGCAAACGGGCGACCGGTCGATCGCCAAGGCCGCGTCGCGCGGCGGTTACGACGATTATGACAATTTCCGCGCCGCCGGATCGGCGGGCGATTGGGGCAAGGCGCGCGGATACGACCGGCTGCCGTTCTGGCGGCGGTTACAGGAGCATCCGGCTTATGACGCGGTGTGGCAGGGACTGGCGCTCGACAAGCTGCTCGCGGCGAACCCGTCGGACGTGCCGACCCTGTGGGTCCAGCCCTTGTGGGACCAGGACGATATCTATGGCGCAATCCGTTCGTGGGAGGTGCTGAAGGCGAAGGGCAAGATGGGCAACAACCACCTGCTGCTGGGCCCCTGGTCGCACAGCCAGGTGAACCGCAACGACGTCGGCCGCAACCTCGGCCCGCTCCAGTGGAGCAGCAATACGATCACCCAATATTGGCGTGACATGATCCTGCCCTTCTTCAACGAGCATCTCCGCGATGGTCCGCCTGCCAATATTCCGGCGGTGACGGCATATAATACCGGCGAAGACCGCTGGGAACGGCTGACCAACTGGCCGCTCGCCTGCGAAACGGGATGTTCGGCGCCGCTGACGCCGATCTATCTCGGCGCCAATGGCGGGCTGGGCTTTCAGGCGGGAGCGGCCGGCGGCGACGCCTATGTCGCCGACCCCGCCAAGCCCGTTCCGCATTACCCGCGGCCGGTGAATTTCGACGATGGTAGCTGGCAGAGCTGGTTGACCGGCGATCAGCGCTCGTTCGACGGCCGTCCCGACGTGATGACATATCAGACCGAAGTGCTGACCGAAGCGGTGCGCGTGTCGGGTACGCCGATCGCCGACATCTTTGCGCGTACCACCGGCACCGACGGGGATTTCGTCGTCAAGGTGATCGACGTCTATCCCGCGACAAATTCGAGCGAGCCGAAGATGGGCGGCTACCAGCTTGCGATCGCTCTCGAAATCTTTCGCGGCCGCTATCGCGAGAGTTTCGAGCATCCCTCGGCAATCCCGGCGGGCAAGGTACAGCAGTATAAATTCCGCCTGCCGACCGTGAACCATGTGTTCAAGCCGGGGCACCGGATCATGGTGCAGGTCCAGTCGAGCCTCTTTCCCTATTATGATCGCAATCCGCAGACCTATGTCCCCAACATCTTCCACGCGAAGTCATCGGACTATCGGCCCGCAACGGTGACGATCGAACGCGGCGGTAAGACGCCCAGCCGCGTGTGGCTGCCTGTCGTTCCGCTCGACCAGTCGGCGGCGATGGCTCGCTGATTTTCTCCCGGCACGGACCGGGATCCCGACGATGCTTCATAACCAAGCGGCGGAATCCCGGCGAGAGCCGGGATGACCGTCTATTTTCGACCGGAGAACCGCATTGAATAGCTGGACACGCCGCAAGCCGATCGCCCCGGCCGGAGAACGCCACCCCGACGCGCTGCCGCCGACCCTGTCGTGGCCGCACCTGATGGCGCTCGGCGTCGGGGCGATCGTCGGTACCGGCATTTTGACGCTGATCGGGGTCGGTGCCGACCGCGCCGGTCCCGCGGTGCTGCTGTCCTTCGTCATCGCCGGTGCGGTGTGCGCGTGCGCGGCGCTCGCTTATGCCGAGCTTGCCGCGATGATGCCGGCGGCGGGCAGCGCCTACAGCTATTCCTATGCGGTGCTCGGCGAAGCGATCGCCTGGGTGGTCGGGTGGAGCCTGATCCTCGAATATTCGCTGGTCGTGTCGACGGTCGCGGTCGGCTGGTCGGGCTATGCCTCGCCGCTGCTCGCCGGCATCGGTTTTCCGGCGGCGCTGACGCAGGGGCCCGAACTCGGCGGGATCATCAACCTGCCCGCGGTGTTCATCATCGCCGTGGTCACGGGCTTGCTGTTGCTCGGGACGCGCGAGAGTGCGCGCATCAATGCCGTGCTCGTGCTGGTCAAGATCGCGACCCTGTCGCTCTTTGTCTTCTACGCCTTGCCGCATTTCGATGCCGCGAACCTCGATCCTTTCATGCCCTATGGCTTCGCGGCGGGCGCCGGCGGCGATGGCGTGCAGCGCGGCGTGATGGCGGCGGCGGCGATCATCTTCTTCGCCTTTTACGGCTTCGATGCGATTTCGACCGCGGCGGAGGAGACCAAGCGGCCCGAGCGCGATCTGGCGATCGGCATCATCGGGTCGATGGTCGTCTGCACGCTCATCTACCTGCTCGTCGCCGCGACTGCCGTCGGTGCGGTTTCTTTCACGCGGTTTGCGGATAGCCCCGAGCCGCTCGCGCTGATCCTTCGCTCGATCGACCAAGCAGGCGTCGCACACGTCGTCGCGACCGCGGCGGTGATTGCGCTGCCGACCGTACTTCTCGCCTTCCTGTACGGGCAGAGCCGCATCTTCCTCGCGATGGCGCGCGACGGTTTCCTGCCGCAAGGATGGGCGCGGATCTCGAGCCGCGGCACGCCGACGCGGATCACGGTGATGACCGCGGTGCTCGTTGCGATCCTTGCCGGGCTGCTGCCGATCGGCGAGATCGCCGCGCTCGCCAATGCGGGTACGCTGATCGCCTTCATCGCCGTCGGCCTTTGCCTGATCATCCTGCGCCGGCGCTCTCCCGACCTGCCGCGTCCGTTTCGTGTCCCGGCCGTCGCGCTGGTCAGTCTCGGCGCGGTCGGCGGCTGCCTCTATCTCTTCTTCAGCCTGCCCGCGCAGACATTGCTGTGGTGTCTGGTCTGGAATGCCGTCGGAATCCTGATCTACGCGCTCTACGGCCACCACAGGAGCAAACTCGCGGCAGGATGAAAAACCCTCATCCTCGGAAGCAGCATTACTCGTTTGCGCGGGGCGGGGGTGGGGAGGGTAGTTGCCCCAGCCGCCGGGCGCGCGTCCGGCTCAATCCCCAATGACCGGAGGCATTATGCTGTTAGGCGTTCCCAAAGAGATCAAGACCCATGAATATCGCGTCGGCCTGACCCCGGGCTCGGTGCGCGAATATGTCGCCCGCGGCCACGACGTGCTCGTCGAAACCGGCGCGGGGCTCGGCATCGGCGCCGACGACGATGTCTATCGCGCCGCCGGTGCGACGATCGCGGCCGACGCCGCCGAAGTCTTCAAGCGCGCCGAAATGGTGGTGAAGGTCAAGGAACCGCAGCCGTCCGAATGGGTCCAGTTGCGCGAGGGTCAAATCCTCTTCACCTACCTCCATCTCGCCCCCGATCCCGAGCAGACGAAGGGCTTGCTCGCATCAGGCTGCCACGCAATCGCCTATGAGACGGTCACCGACCGCACCGGCGCGCTGCCGCTGCTGGCGCCGATGAGCGAAGTCGCCGGGCGTCTGGCGATCGAAGCGGCCGGTTCGGCGTTGCGCCGCCATGCCGGTGGTCGCGGGCTGCTCCTCGGCGGCGTCCCCGGCGTGGCCCCGGCGCGCGTCCTCGTGATCGGCGGCGGCGTCGTCGGCACGCATGCGGCGCGCATGGCAGTCGGCCTCGGCGCCGAAGTGACGATCGTCGACCGTTCGGTGCCGCGCCTGCGCCAGCTCGACGAACTGTTCGGCGGCCGCGTGCGGACCCGCATGTCGACGATCGACAGCATCGAGGAAGAGCTGGTCGACGCCGATGTTACCGTCGGCGCAGTCCTCGTGCCCGGCGCGAGCGCGCCGAAGCTGGTGTCGCGTGCGATGCTGGGCCGGATGAAGCCGCGTTCGGTTCTGGTCGACGTCGCGATCGATCAGGGCGGCTGCTTTGAAACCTCGCGCCCGACGACGCACGAAAACCCGACCTTCGAGGTCGACGGCGTGATTCATTATTGCGTCGCGAACATGCCCGGCGCGGTGCCGCTGACGTCGAGCCAGGCGCTCAACAATGCGACCTTGCCGTTCGGCCTCGCGCTCGCCGACAAGGGCCTCGCAGCACTCGACGAAGACCCCCATCTGCTCGCCGGCCTGAACGTCTCGGGCGGCAAGGTGACCAACGAAGCGGTCGCCGAGGCGCTCGGCCTGTCGTTCGCCGACGGACGCGACACGATCCGTAAACTCGCGGCCTGATGGCCGTGAGGGGCATGGCCGGCCGGGCTGCCGGCCATGCCCTATCCGGTCGCTGACTCGCGCGGCGTGTCCGGCGCGAGCTGGCGGCTGTAAAGCCAGCCGATCCCGATCAGGCTGAAGCCGAGCGCGACGAACGAACCGATCCGCGCCAGCCCCTCGAGCCCCGAGGCGTCGAACAGGAAGACCTTGCCGGCGGCGCCGATCATCAGCACCAGCGAAGCGATCCGCCAGTCGTGGCCCTGCGTACGGATACCCCAGAGCAGGAAGCCGAGCGCGAGTGCGAGGAGCAGGATCGACCGCAGGATATTCTCGGCATCGGTCACCCCGCCCTCCGCGAGCAGCGTGCCGTGGAAGAACTGGCGCAGCGTCGCCCAGGCAAAACCCGCGACGAGCAGCATGACGGCGACCTGCACGAAGCGGTCGAGCGCGGCCGGCGGCTTGGCGAAGAGCGCCGGGATGCGGGTCAGCCCGAACCATGGCAGCAGGAACAGCGGCAGCAGCAGGTTCGCCAGCGGCCATGCGCCGACCGCCTGCGCCGACCACAGCGGATTGTGGAGGGCAAGCCCGTAAAGCAGGGCATGTGCGGTGCCGGCAAGGATGAGCGGGCGGGCGAGGCCCGTCATGCCGCGGCGCAGCGCAAGCCAGCCGCCGCCGATCAGCAAGCCTTCCCAAACGAGCCGCTGGACGATCCCGGTTGCGACGAAATCGTCGCCCGCCAGCGCGGCGAAGCCGAGGCGATAGAAAGCGTGCAGCGCGATGCCGCCGACGGTTCCGGCAAGGGCGATGCCGGCGATCCGGAGCCAGCGCGGCACGCTGTCGCGGATCAGCCACAGCGAAACCCCGAAGAACAGCGCGGGAAGCAAGAGCCGCAGCAGTAGCGGCTCGGCGGTCAACAGGCCGCTCTCGAGCTGCATCGGTAGGGCAGCGAGCGAAAGCAACGCCTCCGTGATCCAGGAGGCGATCGGGAGGGCGGCCCAGCCGAGGCCGAGGAGGGTGAAACTTGCGGCCGCGGCATCGACGCGGTCGATCCGCACCCGCCGTGCCGCGAGCAGCGCCGCCGCGCCGCCGAGTGCCGGGACCAGCATCAGCGCGCGCAAGGGAAGGAACTGGGCACAGGCGCCATAGACGAGCAGCGCCGCCGCGGCCTGCCCGATCCGTCGCACCACCGCGCCTTCGGCGCGGACCGCGAACAGGAGCGCGGCTGCGGCAAGGCCGATCCAGCGGAGCAGCGCCCGGCTGTCGGCGCTTGCGGCGCCTTCTATCAGTCGGGGTAATTCGTCGAGCGCCAGCGGCGTCGCGACGAGGACTACAACAGCTGCCGCCAGGAAGCCCGTCGCCACCCGCTCGATGCGCCGGTCGCCCGCTGCCTTGCCGAAGAAGAGGAGGCCTGCCGCGATGGCCGCGACGGCAAGCGGCGCCGTCCACATCGGCAGGATCAGCAGGAGCGCGAGCGCCAGCAGCGCGCCGGCGGTCGCTGCCAGCCATGCAACGCGGCTGTCGCTGCCGCGATCGGGGGCTCGCCACCCGCGCGCGATGCCCGCAGCCGCAAGGAGAGCGCCGCCGAGCGCCACGAGGGCGAGGCTATTGTCGGCGATATCCCAGAAATGCCATTTGGTGAGCGGCAGCGGCGCGACGGCGAGCGCGCAGACTTCCCATGTGCGCCGCAATTCCCGGGGAACAGCCCACAGTCGCGCAAGAAGCGGACCCGCGTGGATCGCCAGCAGCGAAAGGCCGATGAGGCCGAACCAGAAGGGTGTCGGGTCGGGCCAGGCGGCGAGCAGCGCCAGCGACAGGAACAGGCTGATCGTCGGAACGATGGCGAAGCCGCGTTCGCGCCATGCCAGCCACTGACCGGCAGCCGCGATCAGCGCGAACAGACCCCAGTGCAGCGGCGCGAAGCCGCCATAGCCGACGAGCAAGGCGAGTTGGAGCGCCCCGACGATGGCAGAGGCCGCGCGCAGCATTGCCGCGCGTGGCCCGTCATAGCCGAGCATCGGCACGGCAATCGCAAGCAGCAGCACGAAACCGCCGGTCGACAGCGATGCGAGCGTGTCGAGCGCAGCGCTTGTGAGGACCATCCACACGCCCCAGCCAGCGCCGCCGACCAGCGCGGCGAGTGCGAGCCACGGCCAGCGCCGGGTCTTGGCGACGCCGGCAAGCCCCGCGATCGTGAGCGCGAGATAGACGGCGAGCAGCGGCACATTGGGTTCGACCGCGCCAACCATCGCCGGCGCCGCGAGTCCGCCGGCGAGGCCGAGCAGCGCGCTGGGCGGGCCGAAACGGAGCGACAGGCCGAGCGCCGCCGCGGTAACGAGCGCGAGCGTGAAAAAGGCCAGCAGGGGTCCGACAAGCTGATAGACATTCGCCGCGACCATGATCGCGGCATAGAGCGTCGCGATCCCCGCGCCCGACAGTGCCTGCGGCACACGCACGTCACGCAGCTTCGCTTCGTTGCGCCAGGCATATTCGGCGCCGCCGATCAGCGCGATGCCGAACAGCAGCCCGGTGACGATCTGCACCCCCGGCGTGAAGACGCGCGCAAAGAAACCTGCGTCGATCGCGTAGCGAACGATGAGCACGCCCGCGATGGCGAGGGTGAGGCCGCCGGCCCAGATCGGCAACGTTTTGCCGAACAGATTCTCGAACCGCGACGCAAGGCTGCGCGGCGGTTCGGACGGCGCGGGGGCTTTCGCCTTCTTTCGCGGCGACGGCGTTGCGACCGGAGATGCGGGTTCGGCCTTCGCTGTCTCCGGCGCCATGTCGGACATCGCTGCGGGAGGTGCCGCCGTGAATGCGACAGCGGGCTCGCCTCGCACGGGAACGGCGGTTTCGGGAACGGGCGTTGCGACATCCTGCGCCGCTTTTTCCGCCGCCGTGACTACCGTCCGGCCTTGTTGCAGCGCGCCGATCCGTTTTGCCGTGTCCTTCCACATCGCTTCGGATCGCTTCAGGCGGCTGCGCGTATCCATCAGCAGGATGAACAGGGTGATGATGGCAAGAAAGGCGAAGAAGTCGAACATGTTAATCCCTTCGGCCGACCCTCGTAGCAGGCAATGGCGCCAATTTCGATTGGCCTCGCAGATGCGCCACGGTTGCTCGCGGTTGCGGAGTTCGCCGAAGAAGATTTCTTGCCCGCTATCTGTTCGCGCCAACGCCAATCTGATACCGTTATCAAACACCGAAGTTTCTTCGCCGACGCGGTCATCACAGAACCGCGCGGCATCGACTGCCTGACCTTTCCCGCGGGTTCCGCGCCTGCCGGCAAACAGAAAAGAGAATCGGAGACACGCATGCAGACCCCCGGGGAATTCGAGCTGTCGCGGCGCGGTATGCTCGCGGGCAGCGCGGCATCGGTCGCAGCCGCGACATTGGTGCCCGCCGAAGCCGCCGCAGGCGCACGGCCCGCGGCCACGCCGCCGCCCACTGCCCAGGTCGCGTTCGAAGTGAACGGCACGACGCGCACGCTCGACCTCGACACGCGCACTTCGCTGCTCGATGCGCTGCGCGAACATCTGCATCTGACGGGCACCAAGAAGGGCTGCGATCACGGCCAGTGCGGCGCCTGCACCGTCATCGTCGACGGGCGGCGGATCAACAGTTGCCTGACGCTCGCGGTGATGCACGACGGCGACAGGATCACCACGATCGAAGGGCTGGGCACGCCCGGCGACATGCATGCGATGCAGCAGGCGTTCGTCGACCATGACGGCTATCAATGCGGCTATTGTACCCCGGGGCAAATCTGCTCGGCGGTCGCGGTGCTCGACGAAATCAAGGCCGGTGTCCCGAGCCACGTCACCGCCGACCTGACCGCGCGGCCCAAGGTGACGGCCATGGAGCTGCGCGAGCGAATGAGCGGCAATATCTGCCGCTGCGGCGCCTATTCGAACATCATCGATGCGATCACCGATGTCGCGGGGGTGAAGGCATGAAAAGCTTCACTTACGAACGCGTCGATACACCTGCCGCCGCCACCGCTGCCTTCGCTCGCGCGCCCGGCGCGCGCTTTATCGCGGGCGGTACCAATTTGCTTGATCTGATGAAGCTCGAGATCGAGACCCCGGCGCATCTGATCGATGTCAGCCGTCTCGCGCTCGACAAGATCGAGGCGACCGGGGAGGGCGGGCTGCGCATCGGCGCGATGGTGCGCAACACCGATCTTGCCAGCGATGCGCGGGTGCGGCGCGACTATGGCCTGCTGTCGCGCGCGCTGGTCGCGGGCGCCTCGGGGCAGCTCCGCAACAAGGCGACGACCGCGGGCAATCTGCTCCAGCGAACGCGCTGCCCCTATTTTTACGACACCAACCAGCCGTGCAACAAGCGCAAGCCGGGCAGCGGCTGCGCCGCGATCGGCGGCTTCAACCGGCTGCACGCGGTGGTCGGCGCCAGCGAGGCGTGCATCGCGACGCATCCCAGCGACATGGCGGTGGCGATGCGCGCGCTCGACGCGGTGGTCGAAACGGTCGACGCCGCGGGCAAGGCGCGCGCGATTCCGATTGCCGGTTTCTACCGCGCTCCCGGTACGACGCCGCATCTCGAAACCACGCTGGCGCCCGGCGAGCTGATCACCGCGGTGACGCTCCCCAGACCGGTCGGCGGAACGCATGTCTATCACAAGGTCCGCGACCGCGCCTCCTATGCCTTCGCACTGATTTCGGTCGGCGCGATCGTGCAGAAGGACGGGACGGGCCGCGTCGCGCTCGGCGGGGTCGGTTACCAGCCCTGGCGGGTCGAGGCGGCAGAGGCGGAGTTGCCGCGCGGCGCCAAGGCGGTCGCCGCCGGTTTGCTTGCGGGCGCGAAGACCACCCATGAAAATGCCTACAAGCTCCCGCTGGTCGAGCGCACGCTCGCCGGGGTGCTGGCAGAGGCGAGGGGCTGAGCCATGAAATTCGAGACCCCCGCCACGACCAACCCGATCGACCAGCTCAAGGTCGTCGGCAAGCCGACGAACCGCATCGACGGCCCGCTCAAGACGACCGGCACCGCACCTTATGCTTATGAACGCCACGATGTCGCGGCGAACCAGGCCTATGGCTTCGTCGTCGGCGCCGCGATCGCCAAGGGGCGGATCGCATCGATGAACCTCGCCGACGCCAAGGCGGCGCCCGGCGTTCTTGCGGTCGTCACTGCCGACAATGCGGGCAAGCTCACGAAAGGCGATTTCAACACCGCCAAATTGCTCGGCGGCCCCGCGATAGACCATTATCATCAGGCGATCGCGCTCGTCGTTGCCGAAAGCTTCGAACAGGCGCGCGCCGCCGCCGCGCTCGTCCGGGTCGAATATGCCCGCAGCAAGGGCAACTATGACCTCGCCGCCGCGCTGGATGGCGCGGCCAAGCCGGCGGCGTCGTTCGGGGTCGAACCCGACACCGCCATTGGCAATTTCGCCGGCGCCTTTGCCGAGGCGCCGGTGCAGATCGACGCGCGCTACACCACCCCCGACCACAGCCATGCGATGATGGAACCGCATGCGTCGATCGCGGCGTGGGAGGGCGACAAGCTGACGGTGTGGACGTCGAACCAGATGATCGCCTGGTCGGTCGGCGACATGGCCAAGACGCTGGGCATCCCGAAGGAAAATATCCGCTTCGATTCGCCCTATATCGGCGGCGGCTTCGGCGGCAAATTGTTCAACCGCGCCGATGCCTTGCTCGCGGTGCTCGGTGCCAAGGCGGCTGGCCGGCCGGTCAAGGTCGCGCTGGCGCGGCCGTTGATGATCAACAACACGACGCACCGGCCGGCGACGATCCAGCGCGTCCGGCTCGGCGCGACCGCCGAGGGCAAGATTACAGCGATCGGCCACCAAAGCTGGTCGGGCGACCTGCCCGGCGGCGGCCCCGAAACCGCGGTGGCGCAGACCCGGCTGCTTTATGCCGGCGAGAACCGGATGACCGCGATGCGGCTCGCGGTGCTCGACCTGCCCGAAGGCAATGCGATGCGCGCACCCGGCGAAGCGCCCGGCCTGATGGCACTCGAGATCGCGGTCGATGAACTGGCCGAGAAACTGGGCATGGATCCGATTGCGCTGCGTATCCTCAACGACACGCAGGTTGACCCCGAAAAGCCCGAGCGGCGCTTTTCGCAGCGCCAGCTGGGCGAATGCCTGACCGTGGGCGGCGAGAAATTCGGCTGGGCGAAGCGCAATGCCAAACCGGGGCTGGTCCGCGACGGGCGTTGGCTGGTCGGAATGGGCGTCGCGGCCGCATTCCGCAACAACCTCAACGGACCCTCGGCGGCGCGGGTCCGGCTCGACCGGTCGGGAGTGGTGACGGTCGAGACCGACATGACCGACATCGGCACCGGCACCTATACGATCATCGCGCAGACCGCCGCCGAAATGATGGGGCTGCCGCTCGACAAGGTCGTCGTGAAGCTCGGCGATTCGGCTTTCCCCGTCTCGGCGGGATCGGGCGGGCAATGGGGCGCGAACAGCTCGACCGCCGGCGTCTATGCCGCCTGCGTGAAGCTGCGCGAAGCGGTGGCGCAGAAGCTTGGAATGAACGCCGCCGATGCCGTGTTCGCGGACGGCAAGGTCAAGTCCGGAAAGCGCAGCGCCGCGCTTGGCGATGCGGCCGCCGACGGCGAACTCGTCGCCGAAGACATGATGGAATATGGCGACCTCGCCGAAAAATATCAGCAATCGACCTTCGGCGCGCATTTCTGCGAAGTCGGCGTCGATGCGATGACGGGCGAAATCCGCATTCGCCGGATGCTGGCGGTCTGTGCCGCAGGCCGCATCCTGAACCCCAAGGCGGCGCGCAGCCAGGTGATCGGTGCGATGACGATGGGGGCGGGCGCGGCGTTGATGGAGGAACTGGCGGTCGACAAGCGTTTCGGCTTTTTCGTCAACCACGACCTCGCGGGCTATGAAGTGCCCGTCCACGCCGACATCCCGCATCAGGAGGTGATCTTCCTCGATGAAACCGACCCGACGACCTCGCCGATGAAGGCGAAGGGCGTCGGCGAACTCGGTATTTGCGGCGTCGCCGCCGCGGTCGCGAACGCCATCTACAACGCCACCGGCGTGCGGGTGCGCGACTATCCGGTCACCCTCGACAAGCTTATCGGCAGGCTGCCGGACGCGGTATGATCGTGAAGGCTATCAGTTTCGGCGAAGATCGTCGGGCCGGTCGATGTCGGCCAGTTCACCGGCGCTTGCCATGACCAGCGCCGCATCGGAGAGCAGGGCCTTGCCGCCGCGATCGCCTTCGCTCGCGCGCAGGCGGTCGAACAGCGCGCGGTCGAACAGCGCGGGTGGCATTGCGGTTTCGCCGTCGCTCGACGCCACGACCGGCGCGGAGACCGGATCGAACCGCGCGAGAAGGCTCTGCAAATGGCGGGTGCCGACAAAGGGCATGTCTGCGAGGCAGACCAGCGCGGCAAGTTCGGGGCCGCGCGCGGCGGCTGCGATGCCGAGCGCCAGCGATTGGGAAAGACCGCTCGTCGCATCGGCATTGACGGCGATGTCGAAGCCCAGCCCGGACAGCATTGCGGCCAGTGTGCCGTCGCCGTTGGAGCAGACCGCTATCCGGCGCCCCGGTGCCAGCTCGGCGATCCGCCGCGCCGCATGCAGGGCCAGCGGTTCGTCGGCGAGCGGGGCCAGCAATTTGTCGTCCGCGCCGAACCGTCGCGATTGCCCGGCGGCGAGCAGGACGGCGGTGATGTTCGCGGCGTCGATCATCGGGGTCTGCCTCTCTTCCCTCCCTCTCAGCGCAAGTGCCCGATGATAGCAACCACCCCGGCCGAAATATTGCGCTTCGCCGCTGCGCGGATCGACGAAGGGCGGGGCACCGTGCTCGTCACGCTCACCCATGTCGAGGGATCGTCGCCGCGCGCGATCGGTGCGCAAATGGCGGTGGCCGACGATGGCCGCTACGCCGGATCCTTCTCCGGCGGTTGCATCGAGGCGGCGGTCGTCGCCGAAGCGATCGGCACCCTCGCCGACGGCCGGGCGAAGCTCGTGCGCTTCGGTGCCGGATCGCCCTATCTCGATATCCGCCTGCCGTGCGGCAGCGGCATCGATCTGCTGTTCAATCCGCACCCCGACCCTACGGCGCTGGCCCGCGTGCTGGCACAGCACGACCGCCGCGAACCGGCGACGCTGCGCTTGTCGCACGAAGGGGTGAGCGTCGATGACGCGATGGCCAGCGGTTGGAAAGGCGACGGCTTCAACATTCGCTACCTGCCAGGGCTTCGCCTCCTCGCGATGGGGCAGGGTGAGGAACTCACCGCGCTGGCGCGCCTCGCCGCCGGTTTCGGTGCCGAGGTCTGCGCCGTTTCGCCAGACCGGGGCGCCTTGGCCGGGCTTGCCGCCGAGGGAATCGACATCGTCGAATGGATCGCTCGGACGCATCTGCCGTCCTTCGCCAGCGACCCGTGGACCGCGTTCGTCTCGGTCTTCCACGACCGCGACTGGGAAGAGGAATTGTTGCCGCGCGCGCTCGACCTTCCGGGCTTTTACGTCGGCGCGATCGGCAGCCCGCGGACGCAGGAAATCCGGCGCGATGCCTTGCGGTCGGCGGGTACGCCCGACCACCTCGTCCGGCGGCTCCGGGCGACGGTCGGCCTCATTCCCGCGGCGCGCGATCCGGCAACGCTCGCGCTTTCGATCCTTTCGGAGATCGTGCAGGAATATCATGCCTTGTTGCCGGACAGCCGTGATCTGGAACCGTCCGCGGCCGATATCGACCAGATGATCTGATCCGGGGCGTTCAGCGGTGTCGAAGGGCGATGGCTTCGGCAAGCGTGCCGATGCGGCGGCGGAAGCTTTCGGGCGCCACCACTTCGACCTCGGCGCCAAGCGCGAGCATTTCGCGCGCGCCATGGTCGCTGTCCTCGACCTGCATCGTCATATTGCGCCAGCCGTTGGCGTCGGGCTCGCTGCCCCCGGCGACCGCTTCGGCGCCGCGCGGCGACAGGGCGGCGAGACGCCGGCAACCGCTGGCGGACGCCCGGATCGTCGCGCGCGTTGCGAACAGTTCGGCTTCGAACCGCGCCTGCTCGGCTTGCCACCATGTTGCGAGATGGAAACCGGCGGGGCGCCGGACGGCGGTGTCGATTACCGTCGGCGCGGCGATATTGGCGATGCGGAAGGCGCGTATCTTGCCGCCGCCCTGCGCCGCGAGGTACCAGATGCCGGCTTTCAGGACGAGCCCGAGCGGCTCGACCGTCCAGTCGCGCGCGCCGTTCCACCCTTCGTAGCGCATCGAGAGCATCCTTTCGTCAAGCACCGCGCGGGCGATCATGGGCAGGAAGGGCAAGTCCTCGCCGCTGCGATACCAGTCGACGGTATCGATATGGAAACGCGAAGCCATGCGGTCGGCGATCGCGCTGCCGCCGCCGGGCAGGGCGGCGATCAGCTTGTTTTGCGCAGCGCTGGTTGCGGCGCCGATGCCGAGTTCGCTTGCCGGACCTGGCAGACCGATCATCATCATCGCTTCCGCCTCATCCGCCGACAGGCCGGTCAGGCGGGTGCGGTATCCGTCCAGCAACTGGAATCCGCCGCCCGGGCCGCGATCGCCATAGACCGGTATTCCCGCCGCGGAGAGTGCGTCAATGTCGCGGTAGATCGTGCGCTCCGCCACTTCGAACTCGGCTGCAAGCTCGGCCGCCGTCAGCCGACCGCGCAACTGCAGCAGGATCAGGATCGAGAGGAGACGGCTCGCGCGCATGTTTTCGTCCTAGCAGAAAATAACTGACAGAAAATGTCAGGTAGGCCGCTCTACACCGGCGCTCCATCAAGGAGCGATTTCATGAGCCAGATCGACCGACGCCGCATGATCGCCCTCAGCACAGGAGCGATGATGACCAGCCTGATTCCCGCAGCGGCGGTTGCCGCAATCGACCCCAGACCCGTGGGCAAGCCCGGCGACTTCGACTTCCTCACCGGTGAGTGGCGAATCCACAACCGCTTCCGCGAAGGGGACAAGTGGATCGAGTTTGCCGGCGAAGCGACCGTGGTCGCCATCCTCGGCGGCATTGCGAGCGTCGAGGAGTTGCGCATCCCGGCCCGCGGCTTTTCGGGCATGGGCCTCCGCCTGCTCGACGTCGAAAAGAAAATCTGGTCCGACCATTGGGTCAACGCCAAATCGGGCGTGATCGGCGTGCCAGGGCAGCTTGGCGTGTTCGAGGATGGCGTCGGCACCTTCCTCTCCGCAGGCGAGGGCGAGAAGGGGGACGAGCTTTATCGCGGCGTCTGGGACCGGATCACGCCGACCAGTTGTCGCTGGTTCCAGGGCGTTTCGCGCGATGGCGGCCGGACGTGGGACGACGGTTGGTTCATGGACTGGACGCGGGCCGGCTGACCGGCTCTCCGGGGCTCCGGCTAACCGTCGCAGTCGTTCCAGTAATCCTTGTTCGTGGTGCAGCTTTGCAGCCCCGAATAATGATTGACCGTGCACACCGTCTTCATCGGGCAGGCCTTGAACGCTCGAGGCACATATTGCGGCGGCGCCTTGGCCTTGGTGAAGGCGGCGACGACCCGCTCGCGCAGGGGGATCAACTGGTTGCGGATATTCTCGTCGCCCTTGTTGATACCCTCGTCCATCCAATAGAGAATCTCGTCCTCATTCTTGAGCGGGTCTTTCATCTGGAGGAGCGACGATGCCGCCATCACGGCGCCATAGGGTTCGCCCTGTTCGGCGACGGTGCGCGACAGGCGATAGGCGAGGTTGAAGTCCTGCTTCACGCCGCGGTCGCTGTTGATCATATCGAACGCCATGATGATCGCGTAGAAATGGCCGCGCTCGGCCGCCATGCGGAAATGTTCAAAGGCCTTCTTATAGTCCTTCTTGACGCCGAGACCCTCATGATATTGGAGCCCGACGCGATAAATGGCGTCGATATGGCCCGCCGCCGCGGACTGGCTCAGCAGTTCGAATGCCTTGGCATAATCCTGCTTCGCCCCCAGCGCGCCCGCGGCATATACCGTCCCCATCGTGAACAGCGCGACCGGGTCGCCCAGCTTTGCCGCCTCGTTGATCATTTCCAGCCCCTCTTGCGGGGTGCCGCCCTCGACCGTGCCGCCCAGCCACGCCATGCCGAGTTCGCTGAGCGCCGCCGGGTCCTTTTGCTTGTGGTAAAAGGCGGCGGCGGTGTCGCGGCCTTCGATGGTGCGGATCCGCCACGCGTCGCCGCGCGCGATCATTTCGGGCAGGGGCGGCGCGCAGGGCGTGCCGCCATTCGCCGCAGCTTCGTGCGCCACCGCCCATTCGCGCTCGGCGGGCGAGATCGCGGTGCCGGCGTGGAGGTCGCTCACCAGCCGGTCATAGGCGTTATGGCAGTCGACATTCTGGTGATATTCGCGCGCCGGATCGGGCATCGACCCGCCGCCGCCGGTCGTCGAAGATGCCGTTGCCAGCGCCAGCAAGGGCGCCGCTATCGCCAATATCGTCCGCATGACCAATTTCTCCCCCACATACCCCATCGCATCTTGGCGTATATTCGCGCCCGATACTTGTAAGAACGCGCCAAGGCGTTGCGCCGCGGGGGCGGTCCTGTTAGGCGCGCGACCGTCTTTTCTCGCCAAGGGAACCATCATGTCCGATTCCATCAAGCGCGTCGTCCTCGCCTATTCGGGAGGGCTCGACACCAGCGTCATCCTGAAATGGCTGCAGGTGACCTATGGCTGCGAAGTCGTGACCTTCACTGCCGACCTCGGACAGGGCGAGGAATTGGGCCCGGCGCGCGAGAAGGCCGTGCTGATGGGCGTAAAGCCCGAGCATATCTATATCGACGACGTCCGCGAGGAATTCGTCCGCGATTTCGTCTTCCCGATGATGCGCGCGAATGCGCGTTACGAGGGCGATTATCTGCTCGGCACGTCGATCGCGCGCCCGCTGATCTCGAAGCGGCTGGTCGAGATCGCCAAGGAAACCGGCGCCGACGCGGTCGCGCACGGCGCGACCGGCAAGGGCAACGACCAGGTGCGGTTCGAACTCAGCGCCTACGCGCTCAATCCCGACATCAAGGTGATCGCACCCTGGCGCGACTGGGACCTCACCAGCCGCACCGCGCTGATCGCGTGGGCCGAGCAGCACCAGATCCCGGTTCCCAAGGACAAGCGCGGCGAAAGCCCGTTCAGCACGGACGCGAACCTCCTCCACACCTCGTCGGAGGGCAAGGTGCTCGAGGATCCGTGGGAAGAGACGCCGGATTACGTCTATTCGCGCACGGTGAACCCGGAGGATGCGCCCGACACGCCCGAATATATCACGATCGATTTCGAACGCGGCGACGGCGTCGCGCTGAACGGACAGGCGATGTCGCCCGCGACGCTGCTCGCGGCGCTCAACGATCTCGGCCGCAAGCATGGCATCGGCCGCCTCGACCTCGTCGAGAACCGCTTCGTCGGCATGAAGTCGCGCGGCATGTACGAGACCCCGGGCGGCGAAATCTATGCGCGGGCGCACCGCGGCATCGAAAGCATCACGCTCGATCGCGGCGCGGCGCACCTCAAGGACGAGCTGATGCCGAAATATGCCGAACTCATCTACAACGGCTTCTGGTTCGCCCCCGAACGCGAAATGCTGCAGGCGGCAATCGACCACAGCCAGGAAAAGGTGTCGGGCACCGTCCGCCTCAAGCTTTACAAAGGCAATGCCAGCGTCGTCGGCCGTAAGTCGCCGCACAGCCTGTACAGCGAACGCCATGTGACCTTCGAGGATGATGCCGGCGCCTATGACCAGAAGGACGCGGCGGGCTTCATCAAGCTTAACGCGCTGCGCCTGAAGCTCCTCGCGAAGCGCGACCGCTAAGCGGCGCCCGAGCCGTCGGTCCCCCAGGCCGACTGCGCACGATTCGGTCCTGCCGACTCGGCTCATCGCGCTTGGGTATCCGATCACGCCCAAGCGAGGGAAAGCCGCGCCCGCCGCCTGTCACAAAATTTGCCTCTGCCTCGATTATCCCTGACTCATGTTGTCGGAGTCGCTCGCGATTCCGACACAAGATATTCCGGGAGAGGATGCCGCTGTTTTAGCGGGTGATTTATCATGGCAAATCAACAATATGTCGATCAGGCTGACTTTGACTGGCAGCCCTGTTCTTTCGTCTTGCCGCGCGTGGGCCTTATGCTCAGCCGTCATGGACCTCGTACGCGTGTGATCATGCCGGGGCACTATATGGTCCGTCGTTCCCGGACATTCGGCCAATGGATATATCGCCGCGCGGATGGGCAGGATTCTGGCACATAAAAAGATGGTAGCCCTGCCGGTTTGAACGCGCCAAAGCGGTATCGCTTGCGGCGCGCTCTCTGGCGCTGGCGCAGGCTTGCGTCAGGGGAGCGACCGTCATGCGCCTGTTCGACTTTTCTTCCTGGCAAAGCATCGGGACGACCTTGCTCGGGCTGGCGCTCGTCACCTTTCTGGGCGTCGGCATCCGCCTGATGATCATGATGACGATCCAGCAGCGCCGCGAGCGGATGAACCGCCAGATCAACGAGCGGCTGCGGACGCTGATCGCCGCCTACAAGACACTTGGCGGTTCCTTCACCGGCAATCTCGCGGTCGATCCGCGGCATTTGCGCGACCTGCGGCGCGAAACGGACGCAAAGGCCGAAAACGAGTCCGAAGGTGCGCCGGTAGCCGATTCGTCGGTGAGCGAGAGCGGAGCGGGCGAATCGGACCGGCCGCGCCGCATTCGCGATGCGGTCGAGGCGGCGCTGTCCGACATCATCCTGCTGGGGACGGCGGAGCAGGTCCGCCTCGCCAGTCGCGCCGCGGAGGAATTGACAGCCGGCCGGCCGGTGCACGTGCATGAGTTGGTCGTCGCGCTGCGCGATTTCATCCGCAAGGCGCTCGATCTCGACCCGGTCCCCGCCGATGTCAGCATCCCGGTGCAGGGACCCGCGCGGCCGTCCGGCAGCGGCGGCAGGGGTGGTGGAGCCGGGCGCGGCGGCGAATCGGGCGGTGGTGGCCGCGGCGGTGGCGGCGCGGGCGGTGGCGGCATGGGAATGGCCGGCGGCCTCGGTCTTGCCGGCGGCGCCAGCGTAGCGCGCGGGGCGGGAGCCGACGAGGATGATCCACAGCAATCCAAATGAAGGCTTAGCATGACGCATGACCTGCGCTAAGGCGCCGCTCATGACTGCGACCCGCTTTTTTTCTGACAATGCCGCTGCCGTCCATCCTGCGGTGATGGAAGCGCTTTCGGCCGCCAACCATGTCGACACCGCCTATGATGGTGATGCGCTCAGCCAGTCGCTCGATGCGGCCTTTTCGAATCTGTTCGAAACGACATGCGAAGTCGTCTGGATCCCGACCGGAACGGCCGCCAACAGCATCATTCTCGCGCATTTCGTGCGGCCTTGGCAGGGCATCCTTTGTTACGAGGAAGCGCATATCGAGGTCGACGAATGCGGGGCGCCCGCCTTTTATTCGGGCGGCGCGAAACTGATGACGCTGC
Source organism: Sphingopyxis macrogoltabida (assembly GCF_001314325.1). Classification (NCBI taxonomy): domain Bacteria; kingdom Pseudomonadati; phylum Pseudomonadota; class Alphaproteobacteria; order Sphingomonadales; family Sphingopyxidaceae; genus Sphingopyxis; species Sphingopyxis macrogoltabida. The sequence goes on along the minus strand of NZ_CP009429.1, from coordinate 3,561,101 downwards.
CCGGGCGCGGGGCCAAGATCGACGCCGAGGCACTGAAGACCCGCCTGTCGATGGTCCGCAAGGACGTCCATCAGGTCCAGCCGGCGGCGATCAGCATCACCAATGCGACCGAATATGGCCTTGCCTGGCGGCCCAGCGAGGTCGGCGCAATCAGCGAGGTTGCGCGCGCCGAAGGCCTGAAGCTCCATATGGACGGGGCGCGTTTCGCCAACGCTGTCGCCTTCACCGGATGTGCGCCTGCCGATGTGACGTGGCGTGCCGGGGTCGATGCGCTATCGTTCGGCTTTACGAAGAACGGCGCGATGATGGCCGAAGCGATCGTCTTTTTCGGCGGCAGCGGCGGTGCGGGCGTCCGCGAGCTCAAGAAGCGCGGCGGGCACTTGCTCAGCAAGGGCCGCTTCGTTGCGGCGCAGATCCGCGCGATGCTGAAGGACGACCTCTGGCTCACCAACGCGCGGGCGGCCAATGCCGGCGCGGCAGCGCTCGCTGCGGCGTGCGGCGACCGGCTGATGTACCCGGTCGAGGCGAACGAACTGTTCGTCAAGCTGACCGCGGACGAAGCGGCGCGGCTCCGCAAGGCGGGATTCGATTTCTACGATTGGGGAACCGGCGCGGCGCGCCTCGTGACCAGTTGGGACCAGGATAGCGAATCGGTCGCGCCGCTCGCGGCGGCCATCGCGGCGCTATGAGCGGCGCGGCAGCGCATTCGCTGCTGAGCCCGCGCGTCCTCATTCCCTTCGCGCTGGTCACGCTGATCTGGGGTTCGACCTGGATCGTCATCACCGGCCAATTGGGCATTGTCCCGCCAAGCTGGTCGGTGACCTATCGTTTCGCGGTCGCGGGCCTCGCGATGTTCGCCTTTGCCATGATCCGCGGCGAACGGCTGGGGCTCGAACCGCGCGCGATGGCGTTCGCGGTCATCCTCGGCGCGGCGCAGTTCGCGTTCAATTTCAACTTCGTCTATCGCGCCGAGCAACATATCACCTCGGGGCTGGTCGCGGTGCTCTTTGCATTGTTGATCGTGCCGAACACGCTGCTCGGCCGTGCTTTCCTGAAAACGCCGCTCGAAGGACGCTTTCTCGCCGGGGCGGGGATCGCGATCGTCGGGGTCGGCATGATGATCCTGCACGAATATCGCGCCGCGGCGCTCGGACCGGCGGCGGTGCTCACGGGTACCGCCTTCACGCTCGCCGGGGTGATGAGCGCGTCGGTCGCCAATGTGATGCAGGGAACGGGCATCGCGCGCGCGCAATCGATGACGGTGATGATCGCGTGGGCGATGCTGTTCGGGACACTCTTCGACGGCTGTTACGCATGGATCACCACGGGGCCGCCGGTCATCGAGCCGACCTTCGCTTATCTCGGCGGTGTCCTCTATCTCGGCGTGATCGCAAGCGCGCTCGCCTTTCCGCTCTATTTCAACGTGATCCGCGCCGTGGGGCCCGGGCAGGCGGCGTGGTCGAGCGTCCTCGTCCCGATCATCGCCATGGGGTTTTCGACCGCCTTCGAAGGCTATCGCTGGTCGCCGCTGTCGATCGCTGGGGGTGTCGTCGCGCTCGTCGGGCTGGTGATCGCGGTCGCCAAGCGCCCCGAGCGCCCGACGGTGAGCGGCAATATGGTCGCGGTGACGGTCGACCGGCCCGAGTGATCGCAGGGCCTTTTCAGGCGCTATCGGCCTGCGCTAGACCTGTGCGATGAAAAACATATTGTTCGGGTTCGCACTCGCCCTCGCATCGATCGCGCCGGCGTCGGCACAGACCGCCGCCGATTGCACCCCGGGCGCCTATCGGGCGCCCGGCGGCGATTTCGTCGTTCTCGCCAAGGCGCCCAATATCCCCGCGCCCGGGCTGCGTTACCTGTTTCGCGACGGGCGCCGCGGCGCAACGACCGATGCCGGTGTGCCGCTGGCGTGCAGTGCCGACGCGGTGACGGTCGATGGCGCCCGCTGGGCGCGGCTCGCCTTTCGCGAGACCCCCGCCACCTTCGACAGCATCGGCACCAAGATGAACGGCGTGCTGATCGAGCCGCCGGGCGCGCCCGATGCGAAGCGGCCGCTGGTCGTCATGGTCCACGGGTCCGAACGGACGTCGCCGATCGGCGGCGTCTATGGCTATGCGATGGCGGCGCACGGCATATCGGTGTTCGTGTACGACAAGCGCGGCACCGGCGGATCGGACGGCGAATATACGCAGAATTTCGAACTGCTCGCCGACGACGCGGCGCATGCGCTCGAACAGGCACGGAGCATGGCGGCGGGCCGCTTCGGCCGCGCGGGTTTCTTCGGCGGCAGCCAGGGCGGCTGGGTTGCGCCGCTCGCCGCGACGCGCACCAAGGCCGATTTCGTCGCGATCGGCTTCGGCCTTGTCGCCTCGCCGATCGAGGAGGATCGCGAGCAGATGGTGTCGGAGGTCCGCGCCGCCGGGCTCGGCGACGATGCGGTGGCGCTCGTCAACCGGCTGTCGGCGGCGACGGCGAAGCTGGTGCTGTCGAATTTTACCGCCGGATATGAGGATCTGGACGCGGTCCGGCGCGAGATGGCGGACAAGCCCTGGGCGGCGAAGATCGATGGCGAATATAGCGGCGATATTGCGCGGATGACCGACGACGAACTGCGGCGGATCGGTCGCGCGCGGTTCGACAATGTCGAGCTGATCTGGGATTATGACGCGGTCGCAGCGCTTCGGAAGCTCGACACGCCGCTGCTCTGGGTGCTCGCAGGGGAGGATCGTGAAGCCCCGATTGAGACCACGCGTGCCGCGCTGCTCGGTCTCGCCAAGGCGGGCAAGCCGTTCGACGTCTATCTCTTTCCCGACACCGATCACGGGATGGTCGAATATACGACCGCCGCCGACGGGTCGCGCAGCGCGACCCGCATCACCGACGGTTATCTGAAACTGCTCGGCGACTGGATCAGGGGCGACGTGCACGGCACATACGGCCGCGCCGAACATCTGACGGCGACCCGTTAGGTCTAAATCATATTCGTCATCCCGGCGAAGGCCGGGATCTCGCCATCGCGTTTGAACCGCCGGAGAGATCCCGGCCTCCGCCGGGATGACGATAAGGAAGGTGTGGGAGCTTACCCGGCGCTGATCCGCTCGATATCGGCGCCGACCGCCTGGAGCTTTTCCTCAAGCCGTTCATAGCCGCGGTCGAGGTGATAGACGCGGTTGACCTCGGTCGTCCCCTCGGCGGCGAGACCGGCGATGATCAGGCTCATCGATGCCCGCAGGTCGGTGGCCATCACCGGCGCGCCGATCAGCTTGTCGACCCCGCGCACCACCGCGCTGCGGCCGCGCACCTCGATGTCGCAGCCCATGCGCGCCAGTTCGGGGACGTGCATATAGCGGTTTTCGAAGATCGTCTCGGTGAACAGCGACGCGCCCTTGCCGAGCGTCGCCATCGCCATGAACTGCGCCTGCATGTCGGTCGCGAAGCCCGGATAGGGCGCGGTCGACAGCGTCACGGGTTCGGCGCGGCCCGACATGGCGACGCGAATGCCGCCCTTCGTTTCCTCGACCGTCGCGCCGGCCTGGCGCAGCGCGGCGAGCGTTGCTTCCATTTCGGCCGCCTTGGCGCCGACGAGTTCGACATCTCCTTCGGTGATCACCGCGGCGCAGGCATAGCTGCCCGCCTCGATCCGGTCGGCCATGACGCGATAGGTGGCGCCGTGCAGGCGGTCGACGCCCTCGATGGTCAGCGTTTCGGTGCCGATGCCGTCGATCTGGGCACCCATTGCGACGAGGCAATTGCAGAGGTCGACGATCTCGGGTTCGCGCGCCGCGTTTTCGAGGATGCAGGTGCCCTTGGCGAGGACTGCGGCCATCACCGCATTTTCCGTCGCGCCGACCGACACGACGGGAAAGGTGAACTTGCCGCCCGCGAGGCGCCCGCCGGGCGCGCTGGCCTTCACATAGCCCGAGGCAAGCTCGATCTCGGCGCCGAAGGCTTCGAGCGCTTTCAGGTGCAGGTCGATCGGACGGTTGCCGATCGCGCAGCCGCCGGGGAGCGATACCGTCGCTTCGCCCGCGCGGGCGAGGAGCGGGCCGAGGACGAGGATCGAGGCGCGCATCTTGCGGACGATGTCATAAGGCGCGACGGTCGAGGTGAGGGTGGTCGCGCGCGCGGTCATCACCCGTCCGAAATCCTCGGGACGCGAGCCTTCGATCGTCGTCGAGCAGCCGAGCTGGTTGAGCAGGTGGCCGAAACCGTCGACATCGGCGAGGCGCGGCAAGTTGCGGAGCGTCAGCGGCTCGTCGGTGAGCAGCGCGCAAGGCAATAATGTCAGCGCCGCATTCTTCGCGCCGGAGATGGGGATTCGGCCCTTGAGTCGCTGGCCGCCGCGAATGACGATCTGATCCATCGGCTGTCTTTAGCCGATGCGCCGATGCGCGCAAGCCGATGCCGCGATCAAGCTCGGGGCGCCTTCATTCGCGGTGCATAACTTCTATGGCCATCGAAATGGGCACCCCGGTTTCCACTGCCGTCGATAGGGCGCGGCGGGCCGGATGCGATGGCGACGCCGTCCGCCAGCATTGGAAGAACGGCCATGGGCGACCGCGAAGAGCCGCCAAATCAGGGAAATACGCCATGAAATGGCGATGATGGTGCGCCACGCAGTCTGGACAGCTCCGGTCTCACCCTGCTTTTCCCTGATAAGCAGGGAATAACAGGGAAATTCCGAATTTTGGTCTGTTTAAGTCGATTCCGGCCGCTCGTATGCCGAGCTTTTCCGCCACTTTTGAAGTGATTTTCCCTACTCGCCATAACAGGGAATGATCTCGGCATTAGCAAGGAAGGATGCGGGTCAGATCAGGGAAAGCCGCGCTTTCCAAGAAATGTAAACTCTTAAAACAAAATCAGAAAATTTGCGTGACTGGTTGCGGCCGGGCGAGCGGGCGCGTATATAAGCCGCACGCGCACTTCTGCGGAAGGGCTGCGTCAGAAGACGAGGACTGAGTTTAACCAGGTCTCGTCTTCGCATGTCGGCGAGACCTCAAACGAGGAGGTCCGCGTGCCTAAGCCCAACAAGAGTTCGACGGGATCAAACCGTCAGTCGGTGCAATGTCCGCACGAGCATGTGGCGCTGTCCGAGTTGTCGCCTGCCGCGCGGCGGGTCCGCAAGCATCCCGCGCACAAGCGCCGAATGGTCGAGGCGAGTATGGCCGAATATGGCATATTGCAACCGCTCGCGATCAACGCCGCCGGAGTGATCGTCGATGGCCACCTGCGCTGGGAGATCGCGAAGCAGCTCGGCTGGCACATGGTGCCGGTGATCCGCATCGAGCATTTGAGCGAAGCCGAGCTGCGTGCTTATGCGCTCGCAGCGAACAAGCTGCCGGCAGTTGCGAACTTCGATGTTGAGGCATTGCGGCTTGAGCTGGAAGAGATCCGCGCTGAAGTGCCGACACTCGATATCGGCCTCACCGGGTTCAGCATCAGCGAAGTTGATCGCATCGTCGGTCATCACCAGGCCGGGCTTTATGATGATCTTGATGAGGAGCCCGCGGACGACACCGCTCCACCGCGCGCTAAGCCAGGCGACCTTTATATACTGGGTGCGCACCGGCTGATCTGCGGCGATAGCCTGGATCCCGCTGTGATCGCGCGTCTGATGGACGGAGGTGTTGCGAAGGCGGCATTCACCGATCCTCCTTATAATGTGAAGATCAACGGCCATGTCTCGGGTAGCGGCGAGCATGACGAATTCGCGATGGCGTCGGGCGAGATGTCGCGCGAGCAGTTCGCGGCCTTTCTGTCCGGCGCCATCTCGAATCTCACCGCGATCCTCGCCGATGGTGCGATCGCGTTCGTCTGTATGGACCATGCCCATGTCGGCGAGCTGATCGAGGCCGGCGACGCCTGCTTCGACAAGCGCCTGAATATATGCGTCTGGGACAAGGGGCAGGGCGGAATGGGCTCGCTGTATCGGAGCCAGCATGAACTCGTATTAGTGTTCAAGCACGGCACCGCGCCGCATCTCAACAATGTCGAGCTTGGAAAGAACGGTCGGAACCGCACGAACATCTGGAGCTTTCCCGGCATGGCCGGGGTGGGGAAGCGAAGAAAGAAGGCGCTCGAGCTTCATCCGACCGTGAAACCGGTAGCGCTGGTCGCCGAGGCGCTACTCGATGTGACCGCGCCCGGCGACATCGTCGTCGATCTCTTCGGCGGCTCCGGCAGCACGCTGATAGCCGCCGAGCGCATCGATCGCGCCGCCCGCCTCGTCGAATATGAGCCCCGCTACGTCGACCGCACCATTGCCCGATGGGAACGCCTCACCGGCAGAAAGGCCGTGCTGGTCGACGCGGAGCCCGAACCCGAACAACCCCACGTTGAAGCAACTGAAAATGGAGTCGACCATGTCGAATGATTATTCTGAAATGCCCTATGAGGTGGGGAAGGGGAAGCCGCCGCGCGAGCATCGGTTCCGGCCAGGGCGATCCGGCAATCCGAAGGGGCGACCGCCGAAGGACCGATCCCCCGATCATCGAATGATGAATGAACTGCTCATCGCCGTTGCCAGTGAGCCGATCAAGGTTCGCATCAATGGTGAGGAGCGTGAAGTATCCAAGCGCGCGGCGATCGCCATCGCCCTTATAAACGATGCATTGACCGGCACGCCCGCGCAGCGAACGAGAGCCTTTCAGGCTTTGGACAAGGCTGGCGCCTTTAATGTCCTCTCGTCCAGCGTCATCCCGAGCGATGAAGCGCGGCGCCGCTTCCTTCAGGCGCTGGCCGATGAATTTCAGGAGAACGAGGAGTTCCGTCCCGGATCGCCAAATGGCGGATAGTTAGCGCGCGCGATCGAGGACCCATTGCGTCAGGCCGCAATCGATAGCCAGCCGAGCCAACCGACTGCCCGTCAAAATTTGGGCTGATGGATCGCCGACACTCGCGAAGTGGTCGCGTCCGTCAAGGTGGTGTAATTTCGGCTGTGGCCGTGGGCCATCGTCAGGCGGCTTTGGCGGTGATGTGTAGGGGCTGATTTTCCTCCTCGATCATGGGTTGGTTGAGTTCGGCCATGCCTTCGATCTGCATGTATCGGTGCTGGAGCTGCCACTCGTCGTTCTGCTCCATCAGCACAGCCCCGACGAGGCGGATGATGCTGTCTTCGTTCGGGAAGATTCCGACGACGTCGGCGCGGCGCTTGACCTCCTTGTTGAGCCGCTCGAGCGGATTGGTTGAGTGTAACTTCGTGCGGTGCTGGGTGGGAAAGCCGGTGTAGGCGAGCACGTCGGTTTCGGCCTCGTCCATGCAGGCGCCGAGCTTGGGCCAACGGGTGCGCAACTGGTCGGCGACCTGTCGCCAGACCTGCGTTGCGCTTTTCTGATCGGGCTGCAGGAAGACCTGGCGGATCGCGGCGGCGACGACAGTGTTCTGGCCCTTGGGCACATAGGACAGGGCATTGCGCATGAAGTGCACCCGGCAGCGCTGCCAGGTGGCGCCCATGACGCGGGTGATCGCGCCCTTGAGGCCCTCGTGAGCATCGGAGATGACCAGCTTCACGCCGGTAAGACCGCGCCGAACAAGGTCCTTCAGGAAGTCGGACCAGAAGACCTCCGCTTCCGAGGGGCCGATATGCAGGCCGACGATCTCGCGCCGGCCCTCGGTGTTGACGGCCATGGCGATTATTGCGGCAACGCTGATGATCCGCCCGCCTTCGCGTACCTTGAGATAGGTGGCATCGAGCCAGAGATACGGCCATTCGCCGGTGAGCGGGCGTTTCAGAAAGGCATGGACGCGCTCGTCAATGTCCTTGCAAAGCTTGGAGACGGTGGACTTGGAGATGCCGGTCATGCCCATGGCCTGGACGAGTTCATCGACCCGCCGGGTGCTGACCCCGCCGATCCACGCTTCCTGGATCACCGCAACCAGCGCTTTCTCGACCATCTTGCGGGGCTCAAGGAAGCCCGGAAAGTAGGACCCAGCACGCAGCTTGGGGATTTTCAGGTTCAGCGTGCCTACCCGGGTATCCAGCGAACGGTCGCGATAGCCGTTGCGCCAGGTCGCGCGCTCGCTGCTGCGTTCGTGGCGACCCGCGCCGATCAGGCCATCAACGTCGGCCTCCATGATCAGCTGCAGCACGTTCTCGGCGATGGTGCGCAAAAAATCCGGTTGGCCGCCCTTCGCAGCAAGCTCTTCGATCAGTAATCTGTCCTCGGTCATCGGGAACTCCTCTTCGTCACGGTTGAAGTGTGCAAACTCCACCATAACGATGAACCCGGTGGCCACCAGCGACGCCGCATTCCGGGGTGGGGCATGCCCCACCCCGGAATACACCATCGCCTACACCGGAAATTACACCACGAGCGCGGACGCTAACCGCGAAGTCGAAGGAAGGGGAGTGGCAGACGAGCAGCATGCTGTCCGCCACTCCCTGTTCGATCAGCCGTGTTCGATAATCGAGAAAGGTCTCCTTGGTAGCGGCCGATTTGACCTGCACCGCCATGCGCTGGCCGGTGAGCGGTTGCTCGACGAGCAGGTCGATATCCTTGAGGATTCCGCCGAGCGACGAGATACGCCGCCATCCACTCCGCGCAAGGATAAGGTCGCTCAGCAGCTCGAAATCATCCCAGTTCAATCGCTTGATGAGCGTTTCGAGCCCTTGTTCGAGCTGTTCGCGCGACGCCTGCACGGCTGCCGCATCGCCGTCCTCTTCGCCGTTGATATAACGAAGACAGAGCTCGGCTTCTTTGACCGCGCAGATCGTGCGCGGATAGGAAGCGAGTTTGGTGAGGCGGGTGCTTAGCCGGTCGATGCTGAGCGGGGCGCCATGGATGTCGCAATTCTTCCACCCGCCAATCGCTGTGCGATAGCGGCTTCCGGCGGTGTCTCCCGCTGCGCCGAGATAGTGGACTTCGGGTTCAGCGAAGGTCCACCACAGGTGGCCGCGGGAGAAGGTGATCCAGAGGACATCCGCGGCGCCTTCGTAGAAGACGCGAGCCTCGGTGACATAGCCGGATGCGGTGGATGGCGCGAAGCCGACGCTAGTGTAATGCTCGCGTAGCGCTGTCCAATTTTCCGCCATCGGCAGATCATGCGGATCGCTGTCTATGCCCCATTCGATCCGGTCATTCGCGAAACAGGATGCCTCCCACGCACCGCCGGCCCCGAGTTTGATGTACTGGATCCTGGACGCGCGGACGGGTTCGGGCGGCGCACTCAGTTGCTGATTGTGGGATCCAGCCATCTTCTACCCGAGCAGTTCGATCGCGACGTGTCGGCGACGGCTGATCGGTGCTCGAAGAGCGCGGCCTAGTCCAGTAAAATGAGACTTATAAGTCGTGGGCTAATTAGTCTCATGGTTTGATCTACTGGCCGATGGACGTTCGACAACGCATCGGCTGGAACCTTAGGCGGCTGCGCAAGGAGCGCGAGATCAGCCAAGAAGATTTTGCGACCGATAGCGGGTTTGATCGCGGATACATCAGCGGCGTCGAGCGTGGCGTGCGCAATCCGTCGGTGCTTGTACTCGAGCGAATTGCAGTGGCTCTTGGCGTTGACGTCGCTGAACTGCTCGATGCTCAGTTGGCTACTCGCTTCGCGGCGTCCGCCATACGCTTATGCTAATTACAATAGTCGAGTAAGTCGATCACTTGCGCGATGTGTGCGTGATCACCAAGCGCGATCACATGACCTTCGCTTTCGCAGTGCAATTGGTTTCCGTGCCAGTCACACATGGTTCCACCCGCCCCTTCGACTATCGGGATAAGCGCCGCAAAATCATGAAGCTTCAACCCCGCTTCGACGACGAGGTCCACATGGCCGATTGCCAGTAACCCGTAGTTGTAGCAGTCGCCTCCGAACACAGTACGCGCACGCGAGGTCTGCGAAGTAAGCGCCGTGAAACATTTGCCGTCGTCTTCGCTAAAATGATGCGGACCTGTAGCGGCAAGAACAGCATCTGCGAGGTTTCCGCAACGCCGCGTCTTTGCAGGCCGATTGTTGAATAGCGTCGGTTGCCCGACCGCGCCGACCCAGCGCTCCCCTGAAATCGGCTGGTCAATAACGCCCAAGATAGGTGAACCCTCTTGCAGCAGAGCGATCAAAGTGCCGAAGATCGGCCGGCCCGACATGAAACTCGCGGTGCCATCGATCGGATCAATCACCCAATGCCGGCTCGCATCGAGACGCTCACTGCCATATTCCTCACCGATGATGCCGTCGCTTGGTGCCTCGACTTCAAGCAGGCGACGCATTGCCTCCTCGGCGGCGCGATCAGCCTCGGTCACAGGCGAAAAGTCTGCCTTGATCTCGTGCGCGAGCTTTGCTCGAAAAAGAGGACGGATCACTGTGCCCGCGACGTCCGCAAGGCGATTGGCGAGTAGGATATCGGAAGCAAGTGTCATGGCCGAACGCTAGCGACGGCAGAGCATTGCGACATGTACCGATTCGCGCGACGCTGAGCCAAGTGGACAATCAGATTATCGGGCCAAGGCGCCCAATATGGCGAGCGTCATTGCCTCCGTTCCTGTCCGGATCGTCGGTTCGGGTAACGGCGCGAACAGTGGGGAATGGTTGACGGGCAGACTCTCGCCTTTCGCCTGCGCCTCGGTGAACTTCGCTGGGTCAGTCCCGCCGATATAAAAATAGACCGACGGCACGCCGGCCTCGATGAAGGCCGAATAATCTTCGCTGGCAGGGCTGGGTGTCGGAAGCTCGATCGCGGCGGGTCCGAACGCTGCGGAAAAGATTTCGGCGGTGGATTTGGTCAGCGTGGCGTCGTTGACCACCGCGGTGGAACTGTTGGAGAATTTTATTACCGGTGGCGGTGCGCCAGCCATGTCTGCCACAGCCTTCGCCGTGCGCTCTATTCCCACGCGCAGAACCGCCCGCGTTTCGGGTGTGAAGGACCGCATCGTTCCGTTGATAATTGCCGTGTCGGGAATGATATTCCCGGCGGACCCGCCCTGAATCGCGCCGATCGAAATGATACCCGGAGATAGCGGATCCTTTTGCAGGCTCACGACGCTCTGGACCTCGACGATGAAGCGTGCCGCCTGCAATATCGGGTCGATCGTAGCCGCGGGCATCGCCCCATGCCCCCCGCGGCCGTTGAAGCGGATCTCGATATCGTCATAGTTCGAGAGCACGGCACCAGATTTGTACATCACCGCTCCAGCCGGCGCGGGCGCGACATGGAGAGCAAAGCCGAAGTCGGGTTTGCCGAACCGCTTGAACAAGCCGTCGTCGAGCATCTTCTGCGCGCCGTCACCGGCCTCTTCGCCCGGCTGCCCGGCAAACATCAACGTACCGTTCCAGCGCTCCCTGCTTGCGGCCAGCATGGCTGCGGTGCCGATCCAGGTCGCCATGTGCACGTCGTGGCCGCAGCTATGCGCGACAGGACCCAGCTTGCCTTGCCACGTCTGCCGCGCCTTGCTGGCATAGGGCAGACCAGTCTTTTCCTCCATCGGAAGGGCGTCGAGATCGGTGCGCACCAGCACGGTCGGTCCGGTGCCGTTGCGGAGGATCGCGACTATGCCCGTACCGCCGACGCCCTCGGTTACCTCGAAACCGAGCCGCCGCATCTCCGCGGCAAGCTTCGCGGCTGTCCGCACTTCCTGATGACTGAGTTCGGGGTGCCTGTGCAAATCCTTGTAGAGCGCGTCGAGCTGCGGATATTCGGTGTCGAGCCGTCTGGAGATCGCCGCCTTTTCCGCCGCCACGTCAAGGGGCTTGGCAAGGCAGGCCGGTGTCGTCGCCATCGCGCTTGCAAGAGTAGCGGCCAGGATCGGCAGACGCTTGCCGACGGTGGGAAGGGGCATAGTCCACATACTCCAAAATGGGGAGGATAAGGCAAGCTCGGCGGGCGCCGGATTCCGCCAACCTTCGCAATTCGGTGGCGGATTAAATACCAATTGTTTGTAGTTCACTTCTCCATTCCAGCATGGCCAACGGATATCGTCCGCCCTGATATCCATCGGTGCATGATCATAGGCAGCGGAGAGCGTTGGTGAACTTATATTTCGGGAGAGAGCGCCGCTGCGCGGCACAGGCGGTAGCGTCGTGAAAACGCGCGGCTTGGTACTCGGCGGTGGCGGGCCGGTCGGGCTCGCCTGGGAAACGGGTGTCATTGCGGGACTCGCGGAGGCGGGCATCGACCTTTCCATAGCCGATCGCGTTTTCGGGACGTCCGCTGGGGCCCTTCTGGGCGCGCGCGTTCGGCTTTCCGCAGACCTGTCGGCACTGGCGGCACCCTCGCTCCAGCAGCGACCGATGGCACCCGCCGCGCCGCCATCTGCATCGCCAGGCGGCCTGATGCAGGTCATTGCCGATGCCCATGGCAGCGGCCGCGATCCGGTGGAGGTCCGCCGCGATTTCGGCCGAAAGGCACTGGCTGCGAGGACCATGGGGGCCGAGGCCGCCTTCGCCTTGGTCGAACAATTTCTGGGCGCGCCAAGAGGACGTGATTGGCCGGAGGCTTATTTCGCGTGCACCGCAGTGGATGCGGACAATGGCGCGTTCCGAATTCTCGACTGCGCGTCGGGCGCCGATCTGGTTGCGTCGGTCGCCGCGAGCTGCGCCGTGCCCGGTATGTTTCCGCCGACATTCGTTCAGGGGCGCCGCTACATTGACGGCGGCTTCCGGTCCTTCACCAACGCCGACCTCGCGACAGGGCACGACATCGTCGTCGTGATAGCCGTCCAGACCGCGCGGGCGCCCGTCCACATCGCCGGGCAGTTGGAGCGCGAAGTTGCGGGACTGCGCGCCGATGGTGCCGCTGTCGTCCTCATCACACCCGATGCGACCGCTGAATCGGCAATGGGGCCGAATTTGATGGACTTTGAGCGACAGGCCGACGCCGCCCGTGCAGGCATCGCCCAGGCAACGAGGGAAGCCGCCGCTGTCGCATCGGCATGGAATTAAGCCCTGTACAGCCACATTCTTCAGCGTTGCACAGCGGCCTTGTCGGCAGGCGGGATGTGGCTATCAAGAAACATCAGCATCGTCGCCACTCCAAGCATGGCGCAGGCAGAGAAGATCATGAAGGCTTCGAAGCGCCCGGCGCTGACAAAGGCGATCCCAACCAAGGCGCTGCCGATCGCGCCGATCCGTCCGACGGCCAAAGTCAATGCGGTGCCGAACCCGCGAATATTGGTCGCATAGCTGTGAGCGCACAGTGCATAGATTGCTGCCTGGAGCCCGTTCACGCAGGCGCCGTTGATCGCGAACAATATTGCGAGTTCATACGCTTGCGCTGCCGGATCGAAGGTCGTTGCGGCATAGGCGGTGAAGCTGGCCAAGAAGGCGACCGGCGTCAGCGTCGGGCGTGATCCGAAGCGTGTAATGGCCAATGCGCTCAGCAGCGAGCCCGCAACGCCACCAAAGTTATAGGCGGTCAGCATGTATCCGGCGTCGCGGCTCTCCATCGACGAAGCCGTCAGCAGCGCCGGCAGCCAGTTGAAACTGCTGTAGATCGTCAGCATTGACAAGAAGCACATCACCCATAGCGCCATAGTGCGGCGGATCAGAGCGCCACCGAAGATCTTGGCCGCCGCCTCCGTTACGCCAGGCAGGACGTCGGCTTGCTGCCGCGCAAGGGCGCCCGGGACTATGTCATGCCCCATCCGCCGCATCAGCTGGACCAGTTCGCCCGAGCGGTGAGGTTTGAGCGACAGCCAGCTTGGCGATTCCGGAAGGCTGCGCATAAGGAAGAATGCCAGCGCCAACGGTAGCGCGCCGCCGATCACGAACAGGCTTCGCCATCCGAAACCCGGCAGCATCGCCTGCGAGGTCAGTCCGGCGAGTAGACCGCCCAGCGGGACACAAACGATGGCGGCGACGATCGCGATCGTGCGATAGCGAGCGGGCGTGAATTCCGCCGCGATCGTCGTCGCCGCGGGCAACGCCGCGCCGATGCCGGCGCCCGCCACGAAGCGCAGGATGGCGAGCGTGGTCATGTCGGGCGCCGCCGCGGCGGCGAGCGTCGCCGCGCCATAGACCAGCACCGCACCGATGATCGTTGCGCGTCGCCCGATCTGGTCGACGATCGGTCCGATAACCGTGCTGCCGATCATCATACCAAAGACGCCGCTTGCAACCACGGGCGCAAAGGCCGCGCGATCGATCCCCCATTCGGCGCTGAGCGCCGGGATGGAAAAGCCGATGACCTGCGCATCGAAGCCATCGAAGACAATCGTCAGCGCGACGAGGAACAGGATCAGTTTTTGATAGCCACTCCACGGACCGTCATCGATGATCTGGCCGACGCTGCGTTTGCCAGCTTCGGTGCCCATATCGGGATCGGTATCCATGGTGCTCATTTCATATCCCCGTCCGCCTTCGCGTCGGGGCGGAGAAAGACCGTCTTGCCCCCGACCACGGTGCGCTCCACGCGGATGTCCTTGATCGCCTCGGCATCGACCGAGAAATAATCGTCGGACAGGACGGCCATGTCGGCGAGTTTGCCGATTTCGATCGTGCCTTTCGCATCCTCGTCGCGGGTCGCGAACGCGCCCGACACGGTGTACATGCGCAGCGCTTCCTCACGTGTCACCGCCTGGTCGGCGCCATAGACGGTGCCTGTCGAATCCTTGCGTGTGACGGCGATGTACATGTTGACGAAGGGGTTGAGCGTGCTGATCGGAAAGTCGCTGCCCAGCGAGACATTATCGATGCCGAGGATGTTGATCGCCAGGCGGTCGGGGATGGCCCGATTGGCAGCTTCCGTCCCCAGGAACTTTTCGACCGTAGCAGCCTTGTCCCACATGAACAGATTTTGCGCTTCCAATCGGGCGCCCAGCGCCTTCATCCGGCGCAACTGATCCGCCCGGATCAGGCTGCCGTGGATCAGGGCAAAGCGGCGATCGGCGATCGGGCGCTGGCGGTTCGCGGCCTCATAGGCGTCGAGCACCCAGTCGCATGCCTGGTCGCCGACGCAGTGGGTAGCAACACGCCAGTCGTTCGTATTGGCGATCTCCACCAGGCGAAGCAGACGGTCGTGCGTGAGCGCCGCGATGCCGTGATAATGCGGATCGCCGGGATAGGCGTCGGTCGTGAATGCGGTGCGCAGCGTCATGCCGCCGTCGGCGACGATCTTGATCCCGGCGATTTTCAGCCATTCATTGCCGAAGCCCGACGAAAAGCCGTTGCCTTCCATGAGCGTCTGCCAGTCTTCGAATGGCGCGGCGGCATTCGGGGCCCATAGGACACCGACGCGCACGGGCAGACGCCGGTCGTCCATGAGGCGTTGCAACGCGCGGATCTGGTCGCGCCGGAGCGCGCCTTCGAGGACGCTCGTGATGCCATAGCTATTAGCCCATTCGAACGAGCGCAGGAACTGGTCCTCGATTTGTTCGATCGTATAGGGCGGAATCAGCGAGGCGACATGTTCGACCGCCTTTTCCTGAAGGACGCCGTTCAGCTCGCCGTTCGCGTCGCGCTCGATCTTGCCGCCTGCCGGATCGACGGTACGCCGATCGATCCCTGCCAGCCGCAGCGCTGCGCTGTTGACCATCGCTGAGTGGCCGACGGTCGGCAGATAGATCGGATTGTTAGGGGCGACCGCGTCGAGCTCTGCCCGCGTTAGATAGCGATGTTCGGCCAGCTGCGAGAGGGGATGCCAGCTGCTTCCGATCACCCATTCGCCGGGTGGACGGGTGGCGACGAAGGATTTCAACACCGCCAGCGCTTCGGCGACCGTCTTCGTCTTCGCCAAGGGTACGGCGGATGCTTGTTGACCATAAACTTCGACATGGGTGTGCGAATCGTTGAGGCCGGGTATCACTGTGCGACCTCGCAGATTGACGACCTCGGTATCCTTGCCGACAAAGCTGCGCGCGAGTTTGTCGTCGCCGACTGCTATGAAGCGGCCGTCGCGGATCGCGACCCCCGATACGGTCGTCGACGCCTTGTCGAGGGTTGCGATCTTGCCGTTGTAATAGACTGCATCGGCGTCGTTGGCCGAGCGCGCATCCGCCAATGCAGGGGCGACGCCCAGTGCAAGCGCCGTCATCAATGCAATGCGAAAAGCGAAAGGGCGCCTCGCCAGCGAAGCGCCCTGTGCCGCGGGTTTCGATGTTGGGGTCAAATGCATGTCATTCTCGCAAAAAAGAGGGGCGGCGCGATGCGCCGCCTCCAGTGGCATCCATCAGTATTTGAACATCAATTGCAGTGCGATAGTGCGCGGAATATTGGGGTTAACGTAGGATCCTCGGCCTACCGAAGGCGCGGGCGTGCTGTAGTCGAAGACATATTTGTTGGTCAGATTCTTGCCTATCAGCGCGATTTCCCAGCCTTGTTCATTGCGGATGCCGATGCGCCCGTTGAGATAGGCGTAGCTCTGTCCTTTCGGAACCGTTGTGAACGGGGTATAGCCCAGCGTCTGTTCCTCATCGGTTAGGAAGATCGAGCTGCGGAATTCCAAGCCGATATTGCCGGTCAGGGTCGTCGCGTCGCTGACCGGCTGCTCGATGTTGAAGGACGCGTTGCCGCTCCATTTCGGCGCACCCTGCGCGTGCAGACCGCCTGTCTTAGTGCGGATGGTATCCGCATAGGTCACCGATCCGTCGAACCGCAGCGGACCAGCGACTTGATAGGATGCCTGGACTTCGACGCCCCGAGCGCGAAGGTCGCGGCTGGTGACGATGAAGCGCGGACTGATGAATACGGTCTGCTGGAAATTGCTGACGTCGGTATTGAAAAGCGCAATATTCAGACGGCCTCCCCGCGGAAGCGTCCACTTGCCGCCGACTTCATAGGTCGTTGCGGTTTCATTGCCATATTCGGTGGCGGCCGCGCCGATGGGCGTCGACGGATTGGTCGGCGAGTTGATGAAGCCGCCGGCCTTGGTCCCGCGTGAAATCGACGCGTAGAACAGCAGGTTCGACTGCGGCGTGAAGTTGATGCCTATCGAACCGTCGACATTGTTCTCCTTGCGGTGGAGTGTCGTCTCGGGGAAGGGCGGCGCGAGCACGGCGGTCACCGAGCCCGGGATCGTCGTCAAGCGCGTCAGCGTCGCGGCTCGGCGCCCGTTCGTGTAGCGTATCCCCGCGCTGAGCCCCAGCGTATCGGTCAGCCGCAGGTTGGCCTGGGCAAAGGCGGCGAGGTCGCGCGTCGTCTGCCGGTCGGTGGTGATATAGGCACCCTGCGTCGGAAAGGCCGCGAGTTGCGCCGGCGAACAGCCGACGCATTGGGAGATCACATTCTCGCGGTATCGCCAGACCTCGTGGAAATAGGATGCGCCGATCACATAATCGAGCGCGCCCTCGTCTACCGGCGAGGTTAGCCGAATTTCCTGCTGCCACTGGCGGTTGCCGGTGAAATAGAAGCCGTCGACATAGTTGCCGACGATATGGTCGGCGTCGAAATAGCGGTTTTCCTTATAGTGCGAATAGGAGGTGACCGACGTCAGCGTGTGTCCGCCGAGATCATAGTTGATCGTCGCGATCGCACGGTCGCCGGTCGTGCGGTCGTAATCGGGGCCATAGATCGAGCTGACCGACGCGCGGCGATCCGAATTGAGTTCGAATTGCGTATCGCCGGCCAGCACCGCCAGCGAGCGGATCTGCCCCGTAGGATCCGCGAAATATTCGAGCGGCAGGCCGATCGTGTTGGCACGGAAACGCGAATAGGAGAGGGTCACGTCCAGACTGTCGGCCGGTTCATATACCAGCGTGATGCGGCCGCCATAGGTCTTGGTGCGCGGCACCTCGCTATTGTCGTTAGGATTGCGGACCCAGCCGTGCTGATCACCATATTTGCCCGCGATGCGGACCTTCAGATTATCGGCCAGCGGAATGTCCATCCCGGCCTCGAGATGGTAGGAACCGAGTTCGAACTCGTGCGATCCGACGATGTTGAAACCGAAATCCTCGCCGGGCTTGCGCGTCGTCAGGCTGAGCGCGCCGAGACTGGTATTCTTCGACAGGAGCGAGGCCTGGGCGCCGCGAATGATCTCGACGCGGTCGAAATCGAACAGCGCGGCGTTAAACTGCGGCGCGCGGCCTGCGTAGGTGCCGTCGACGAAAGCGGCAACCGACTGCTCGAACACATCGGTCGCGCTGCCGGTACCAAGCCCGCGGAGCGTCAGGTTGATATAGTTTTTCGGCGTCGTGCGAACGGTCAGGCCCGCGGTCACCTGTTGCAGCGACTGGATGGAGGTCAGATTTTGTTCCTGCAGCTGTGTGCCGCTGACGACCGACAGCGTGATCGGGACTTTCTGCGCGGATTCAGAGCGCTTACGCGCAGTGACGACGATTTCACCGTCCCCGCCCTCGTTTGTCGAAGCGTCCCTGCCGATCACGGTTTGATCGGATTCGGCCACTTGGGCATGGGCTGCATTCGGTAAGATCAGCCCGGCGAGAAGGATGGCGCTAGCCATAAGCGATTGTCGATTACGCATGCTCTTTCCCCTTGTGCAGTGTTCCACCTGCCATAGACTTTTAACAGCCTTTTGTTCGTTCATCGAACATGCATGCGCGTTTTTGGCTTGGAAAGCGGCGAATCTTCAGTAGTAAATTGAAAATGGTGCACTTCAGCGAGGCCGAAGTGGCCTCCCGGACACAGAGATATGACCAATTTCGACAGGCTAGATCTGAATTTGTTGCGGGTTTTCCGCGCAGTCTATCTCGAGCGGAGCGTGCTGCGGGCGGCAAGGCAGCTGAACTTGAGCCATTCGGCGATCAGTCATGCGCTTCGCCGGCTGCGCGATACGATCGGCGACGAACTCTTTATCCGCACCGGAGGTGGGATGGTCCCGACGCAGCGTGCGCACGCGATCGCGCCGCCGATCGAGCGGGCGCTTACCCTCGTCCAGTCGGTGATGGGCGCACCGCTCTTCGATCCTGCAACTGCGTCGCTCAGCTTCACATTGGCGGCGACCGACGGCGTCAACGACGTGCTGATCACCCGCCTCAGCGACCTGCTATCCGGCATTGCGCCGCGCGTCGACCTCCGCATCCGACCCTTGACGCGCCTTGATCTTGCTGAGCAACTCGACGTCGGGCGCATCGACGTCGCCGTGGGCGTGTTCGCTTGCGTGCCGCCGCGTTTCGAGGCGCGCAGACTTTGGTCGCAGGTCGATGTGCTGGTGATGCGAAGCCAGCATCCGCTTGCCGGCAAGCGCATATCGATCGATGACCTCGCGACCTATCCGCTGGTGACCATTTCGGTGGGCGGCGAGGGGGAAGGAGCGGTGAACGGCTTTTTTGAGGAGCGCGGCTTGTCGCGCCAGTCCGAAATGTTCGACAGCGAACGGCTGATGACAGCGATGCAGGCGGCCGGTCGTGCGGCGCATATCCGGGTCGCGACGCCGCATACGCTCGCCATTCCGCGGCTGCTCCGCAAAACCGACATGATTTCGATCCTGCCGCGCCAATGGGCCGAGCAGCTGGTCGGGGCGCATGATCTCGCGATTGCACCGTTGCCCTATCAGCCGCGTGCGACCGATCTTCAGGCGGTGTGGCGCGCCGATCGTCGCCACGACCAGGGACTCGTCTGGCTGATATCGTTGCTCGCGGACCTTGCCGCCGACATATGAGTGCTGCCGCGGCGCGGAGTGGCGACCGGCGCTAGATCAGCATCCCCTGCGCTTCTTGCGCGGTGGCGCGCAGCAACGGAAGGAAGCGGTCTATCATCTGCCCCATCGTCGCGCGTTCGGTGTGGACTCCTACATGCAGGGCGCAGCGAACCTTGCCGTCGATCTGGCGGACCGGCACAGCGATCGAACGAAAGCCCTGTTCGACTTCGCGATCGACGATCGAATAGCCTTGCTCGCGATCGGCAATAATCCGGGCTTTGAGCACTTCCTTGTCGATGATCGTATCGGGCGTCAGTTGGAGGAGGTCCGACCGGTCTAGCATTTCGGTGAGGTCAGCGGGGTCGAGCCCGCCCAGTAGAATGCGTCCGACGGACGAGCAATAGGCGGGAAGCGCATATCCGACGCGCAGGTCGAGGGTCAGTGCGCGCACCGGGCTGGCGCGCGCGATCATCACGGTTTGCGTGCCTTGCAGGACGGCCGCGCCGCAGGCTTCATTCAGCTGCGCCGACAATTTGTCGACGAGCGGCTGCATGACGGTCGGCACGATGTCCGACGTCAGATAGGCGGCGGCGAATGACAGGACCTTGGGAGTGAGGCCAAAGGTATTGCCCTCTACATCGAGATATTCGAGTGCCGCCAGCGTGTAGAGCGTCCGCCGCACGGTGGCGCGCGACATGCCGACGGCCTTCGCCACTTCGCTAAGCGTCATGCGACGATTGGTGCCGCCGAACAGCGTGAATATCCGCAAGCTGCGCGCCGTGCCTTCCAGAAAATCTGGCCCCAGCGCGTCCAGCGCTTCGCGCTGCTCGGCGGTACGACTGGTCCTAGGCATGATGCACCCGGCTGTGATCCATGGATTTATCGTGTTCCGGCAACATCAGTTTCCATACGCAATCCCTCTAGGCGTACCAAAGTCGTTGCGCAAATAGTCATTTATCCTCTATCTGTTCGTTCATCGAACATTTAAGATTCGGCTGGAGGCCATATGAACGCCCAAGAAAACGACTTTATCACGCGCGTCGCGAAGGATGCGCCCGCAGGGAATCTGCTCCGTATGTATTGGCAGCCTATCGCGTTGGTCGACGAGTTGGACATGAAGCGCGCGGTAAAAGCGGTCCGGGCTTTCGGTCAGGAATATGTTCTGTTCAAGAATGACGCCGGCTATGGCCTGCTCGACCGCAATTGCCCGCACCGCGGCGCTGACCTAGCTTTCGGGCGGCTCGAGGAGGGGGGGCTGCGCTGCACTTTCCACGGCTGGATGTTCGATCAGCAAGGCGGCTGTGTCGAAACGCCCGCCGAGCCGGCCGGAAGCAAGCTTTGCTCGCGCGTCCGCCAGCCTTCCTATCCCGTCGTCGAGCGGTCGGGCATCATCTTTGCCTATCTTGGCGAAGGGAAGCCGCCGGCGCTGCCGCCGATCGACGCTTTTACCGCCGACCCGGCTTATACCTTCGCGTTCAAGGGGCTGATCGAATGCAACTGGTTGCAGGCGCTCGAAGTGGGCATCGATCCTTGTCATGCCTCATTTCTGCATCGATTCTTCGAGGATGAGAATCCGGACGATTCCTTCGGCAAGCAGTTCCGCGACGTATCTGCCAATTCCGAAATCCCGATCACCAAGGTGCTGCGCGAGTTCGAACAGCCCGACATCGCGACGCAATCGACCGACTTCGGCTTCCGGATCGACACCACGCGTCAGCTCGATGCACAGACGGCGCATGTACGCGTCACCAATCTCTTTTTTCCGAACGCCTTCGTCATCCCGATGAGCCCGACGGTGACGATCACCCAATGGCATCTGCCGGTCGACGACTATAACACCTACTGGTTCGCGATCTTCACGAGCTACGAGGAACCGATGGACAAGGCTACGATGCGGGCCCAGCGCCTCGAACTCTATAGTTTGCCCGACTATCGCTCGCGCCGCGATCGGTCGAACGACTATGGCTTCGACGCGGACGAGCAGGCGGCGTCGACCTACACCGGCATGGGCCACGACATCAATGTCCACGACCAGTGGGCGGTCGAATCGCAGGGCAGGATCCAGGATCGGACCAAGGAGCATCTTGGGACGTCAGACAAATGCATCTTCGTCTATCGAAAGTTGCTGATCCGCTCGATCAAGCAGGCGCAGGCGGGCGAGCGACCGATCATGACGGGGCTTGATCTCAGCGAAATGGATCTCCCCGCGAGTATCGACGTCGTCGTACCGAAGGACGGCTGGCAGGATAATTGGCGCGTGGCGGAACAGGACCGCAAGGCCAGGGCGCCTTGGCAATTGGCGGACGCCTGATTTCGCTGCATCGGACGAGCGCGAGGCGGGACGGCGACATTGAATCGGGGCGAGGGGCAGCGGAGGCGTCCGGCCGGGGGGCGGACGCCTCCGCATAAGGCCGGCATGCGACACTTACCCGCAGAATCGGGATGGGATTGATAATGGATTTTATTGCCGACAATGATCTTTGGAGCAGTGAGCAGCGGGCGGCGGCGACCGAGGTGTTGAGGGCGTGCGGCAGGGAGCATGCCGACACCCTGCGCCTGTCCTTTGCCGATCAGCACGGCCTGCTGCGCGGCAAGACGCTGACCGCCGACGAATGCGCCAGCGTATTTCGCGGCGGTTGCACGATGACGTCGACGCTGCTGCTCAAGGACACATCGCATAAGACGGTCTTTCCGGTCTTCATGGCGGGTGGCGGGCTCGGCGAGAGCGAGTTTCAGGGCGCTGCCGACCTTATCATGGTTCCCGATCCGACGACATTCAGGATGCTGCCCTGGGCGCCGCGAACGGCATGGATGCTTTGCGACCTTTATTTTCGCGACGGTCGCCCGGTTCCCCTGTCGACACGGTACCAATATCGTCAGGCGCTCGATCGGCTCCGGCGCATAGACGCCGACTATATTGCCGGGCTCGAAGTAGAATTTCATGTGTTCAAGCGGATCGACGGCGACATATGCGCCGAAGCTGCGGGGCAGCCTGGTCGGCCACCCGAAGTGGCGCTGCTCAACACCGGCTATCAATATTTGACCGAACAACGGTTCGACCAGATCGAGCCGGTGCTAGAAATCCTGCGCCGCGATGTCGAGGCGCTCGGCCTGCCGCTACGATCCATCGAGGTCGAATTCGGTCCCAGCCAGTGCGAATTCACCTTCAAGCCTGGCGTCGGTATGGACCCCGCTGACGATATGGTGCTGTTCCGCAGTGCGGTGAAACAGATCTGCCATCGACACGGCTATCACGCGACCTTCATGTGTCGTCCCAAAATGCCGAACGTCATTTCGTCGGGCTGGCATCTTCACCAGTCGCTCGTGAACCGAACGGACGGCACCAATCTGTTCATGCCGACCGAAGAAGGCAGTCATCTATCGCCGCTGGGAATGAACTATCTGGGCGGACTTATGAAGCACGCCCGCGCGTCAGCGGTCTTTTCGACGCCGACGATCAACGGATACAAACGCTACCGCTCCTATTCGCTCGCGCCCGACCGGGTGAACTGGGGCCGTGACAATCGTGGCGTCATGCTGCGCGTGCTCGGTAGCCCGGGCGACCCGGCGTCGCGAATCGAAAACCGGATCGGCGAACCGGTAGCCAATCCCTATCTCTATATGGGTTCTCAGATATTGGCTGGGCTCAACGGGATCGAATTGGCGATCGATCCCGGCCCGCCCGCGGATTCGCCTTACGAAACCGATGCGACGCTGCTTCCCAAATCGCTGCGCGAGGCCGTCGCCGCGCTGCGCGACGATCCCTTCGTCCGCGACGCGTTTGGGCAGAAGTTCGTAGACTATTTCTCAGACATCAAAATGGCCGAGGTCGCGCGCTATGAGGAAACGGTGACCGATTGGGAGCACCGCGAATATTTCTCCGACTTCTGATCATGATGCGGGAAAGGCGGCGCGAAATGGCAATCGGCCTTTCGGTGCCGATCCCGCGGCGCGACACGGCCTGGGAGGGGCGGTAATGCAGATGGAAGACGAAGACGTGGCCAACGCGCCGATGGCCGAGATGCCCTATCGGCCGCTCGCGCTCGATATCGAACACCGCGACGACGGGAGCATATTGCTGCGTACGCCTTATGCGCCCGCCGACGTGCCGCCCTCGATAGGGCATCTTTTCGAAGCGCGCGCCGCCGAACATCCGGGCCGGCCGTTCCTCGCCCGCCGCGGCCCCAATGGGGCGTGGCAAGGTCCGACCTATGGCCATATGCGCCGCTCTGCCCGTTCGGCGGCGCAATGGCTGATCGATCAGGACATGCCCGGAACGGGCGGTGTCATGGTTCTGTCAGGCAACTCGATCGAGCATGCGACGTTGATGCTGGCCTGTTATTATTCGTCGACGGTGTGCACCGCGCTCAGCCAAGCCTTCAGCGCGATGTCGAGTGACTTCGCGCGGTTGCGACACTGTTTCCTGACAATCCGGCCCCGGCTGGTCTTCGTTCAGTCGGCCGCCGCATTCGAAGGCGCGATCCGCGAGCTTCGCAGCCTCGATCCCGACCTTGAGGTCATCTCTGCCGAAGGTGGCGGGCCGGGGATCATTCCCTTTGCGGCGCTTGTCGAAGGGGCGGCGGACGCCGGCGTGGATGCCGCGCTGGCTTCGATCGGCGGCGACACGGTCGCGAAATATATGTTCACCTCGGGTTCCACGGGCATGCCCAAGGCCGTGCCACAGACGCACAAGATGATGACGGCGACGCTCGCGGGCTACGCCGGGCTGCTCGCCGATCCGGCCGAGCGCATTCCGCCCTTCGCGCTCGACTGGATGCCGTGGAGCCATCTCAGCGCCGGCAATCTCACCTTTAACCAGAATATCTGGGCTGGTGGTACGCTTCACCTCGATGAAGGACGCCCGGTGGGCGATGCCTTTGCGACGACGCTGCGCAACCTGGTCGAACTGCGCCCCGTCACCATGGGGTCGGCGCCGATCGCGTTCGAAATGCTCGCCAGCGCGCTGGAAAGGGATCCGGAAGCCGCCAAGGCCGTTTTCTCGCGATTGCGCTGGATGGCCTATGGCGGCGCGGCGCTCTCGCAAAGCGTTGCCGACCGGCTGCAGCGGCTGGCGGTCGTCGCGGTCGGACGCCGCATTCCCTTCGTCACCTCCTATGGCTCGACCGAGGTCCAGGCCGTCACGACGGTCAGCTGGGCGACCGACAAGGTCGGCTTCATTGGCTTTCCGATCCCTGGCGTGACGCTCAAGCTTGCGCCCGTTGCCGACAAGCTGGAGGTCCGGATTATGGGGCCATCGGTGATGACCGGCTATCTCGGCCGCGCACAGCCGGACCGCGAAGCTTTTGACGAGGAAGGATTTTACCGCCTTGGCGATGCGGCGCGCCTCCTCGATGCCGCCGATCTGAGGCAGGGCATCGTTTTCGACGGCCGGATTTCGGAGGATTTCAAGCTCTCCAGCGGCACGTGGGTGTCGGTCGGCCCGCTGCGCACTGCGATGATCGCGGCGGGAAGCCCCGACATCATCGACGCGGCCGTCACCGGCGGCGACCGGCCGTTCGTCGGCGCGCTGCTGTGGGTGACGCCGGAGGTGGCGGGCGACGCCGCCCGCATTGCGGCGCTGTGCGAAAAGCTGAAGTTGTTTAACCACAGACAGGGCGGATCCTCGCGACGCGTTCAGCGCGTCCTGATTCAAAGTGATCCGCCGTCGGTGCCGGCGGGGGAGATCACCGAAAAGGGTTATTTGAACCAGCGGGCGATCCTCGCCAATCGCGCAGCGGACGTTGAGCGGCTATATACCGCCGAGCCCGACGTGGATGTGCTGATCGTCGATTGACGGCGCGGTGGGCGCGCGAATGTTGAAGGCGATGCACTAGGGCATTGCCGATATTACAATTCTCGGCGCGGGTCCGATGTGCCAGTTTGGTGCGTGCATCTTTTCTGGGCCGCAATAGACGATATGCGGCGAATTTCAGGTCGATGGTGAGAGCGATGAATGTGAACCTGCAGCGGCTGATTGATGCCAATATCCTGCTCCTCGAGGAAATCCGGGACCGCACGCCGGACGAGGAGCTTCGGCACTGGCTGAATGGGAACCATGGCCCTGGCACGATGCCTTTCGACGCGATCGTCGCGTTGGCGCGGCAGGGGTTCGAGGAAGGATGGGTCGCGGCCGACGAAGTGACGGGCCCCTATTACCGACGGCAGCCGATCGCGCCGCCCAGCGCCGACACCTTCTTCTTCAGTCTTTCGGCGGTGTATATCGACAGCAACAACGGCGACGGGGTGCCCGGACGCGAGGATGGCACCGACACGATCTTTGCAGGCCATTATCACGGCCATCCCTATGGCGAGATCAATCTGGTGATCCCGATCGACAAGGGGGCAGAGCTTGCAGGACCGGACGACTGGCAGGGGCTGGGCTGGGTGTGCGCGGCGCCCGGGACGCGGCACTATCCGGAGGTCCGGAACGGCGCGCTGCTAACGCTCTATTATCTTCCGGCCGGCCGGATTCACAGTTCGACCCCTCGGACGTTCCGGCGTGGGAGGGCGGCTAAATCCGTCAGCTTGTACGAGCGACGACCGCTTTGGCGATCATGATGTCCTGAACGGCGACGCCGGTTAGGTCGGCCACCGTGATGTCGTCGGGTGTGCGCCGGCCTGCTTTGCCCGCGATAAGCGAGCCTAGCTCTACGACATCATCCGGGCCAATGGCGCCGGCTTCGATCGCAGCGCGGATCTCCCCGCGCAGCAGGCATTGTGGGATGCTGTCGGCAACCACCAGCCCGGCGCGGCGCAGGATCGCGGGGTCGATCTCGGTCTTGTGCGGCGTGTCCGATCCCATCGCGGTGATGTGCGTACCCGGCTTGACCCAGTTGGACAGCAGATAGGGTGCGTCCGCCGGCGTCGTCGTGACGATCAGCTGCGAGGAAGCGGCCAGTTCCTCGACGCTCGCTGCCATGCGGGCGTCAAAGCCCATCTGTTCGATATCGCTCACCGCGGCGGCTGCGCGGCCGGCATCGCGGCCCCACAGCAGCAGCGTTCGGCACGGCGTGACTTGGCGCAGATAATCGGCCTGCAGGCGTGCCTGCACGCCCGAACCGCAAATGCCGATCACATCGACGCGTGGCGGCGCCAGATGGCGCG
The DNA here is from genome assembly GCF_001314325.1 of Sphingopyxis macrogoltabida. Taxonomy (NCBI): domain Bacteria; kingdom Pseudomonadati; phylum Pseudomonadota; class Alphaproteobacteria; order Sphingomonadales; family Sphingopyxidaceae; genus Sphingopyxis; species Sphingopyxis macrogoltabida. The sequence continues at coordinate 3,534,535 of NZ_CP009429.1, read as the reverse complement.
CCGCGACGGCGCCGGCCGCAGCCGTCCGGTGATTGGTCAGTTCGCCTTCTTCGAGGAGGATGTGCAGCACTTCACCGGTCTTGGCGGAAAGGATGAGCATGCAGCCCGAAAAGGGTGGCAGCCCCAGCGCCGCATTTCCGAAAAAGCCGGTCGCGAGTTTGACGACAAAGACATCGTCGCCGCGCACCACGCCATATTTGATATGAAACTCGCCATTATCCTCAGGAAACAGCAGCTCGCCGACCGGCGGAACGTCGACCTTGCCTTCGGACAGCGCCACAAAGCCGCGCTCGATCTCGCCGACGACATCGATATCGGGAAGCGCCACCAGAATCTGTTCAAGAGCCGTTATCTTGGTCACTTTGTTCTCCCCATGCAGCCGATCCCCGATCGCGCCCGCCCGTCCTAGCTGGGATATCGGTGGGCTTAGTTGTCAGGATTAGAAATCTCTGTTGATGAGATACGAGACGCATCGTCGCCGATAAGGCCCTAGACCGCCGGAATAACGACATATTGTCCGGGGCGGGGGCTGCCCTGTTTCTGGGGGAGTTTCCATCTTGTCATTCGATAATTCGTTTCGCCTCGGCGCGGCCGACGTCTTTCCGCCGGCCGAGCGCCACGTCTATCTCGACGCCGCTTCGGTCGGCCTCAGCCACAAGGGCGGCGCTGCTGCAATTTCGCGTTGGCAGAACGCGTTGGCCGAGGAAGGCACCATCGCCTTTGACGAACAGGCCGAGGTCGAATGTCTCGACAATCTGAACACCGCGGCCGCCGGCCTGTTCAACGCCGATCCCGACGGCATCGCCATCGCCTCCAGTGAAACCGTGTTGATGCAATCGCTGGCTTGGGCGGTGATGCCGGCCAAGGGGCGGCGCGTCCTGGCGACGAACAACACGCATCCTTCCACCATTTATCCCTGGAAGCGCGTGTGCGATCACACCGGGGCTGAACTGACCTGGATGCGCGCCGACAGCAGTTTGACGATCGATGTCGACGCGCTGGAGGACATGATCGACGATGATACCGCCGTCGTCGTGCTCAGCCATGTCGAATGGGGCAGCGGTCAGGTATATGAGCTCGCGCGATTTGCCGACGCGGCGCACCGGCACGGCGCACTGCTTGTCGTCGATGCGACGCAGTCGGCGGGGCAGGTGCCCATCGACGTGACGACGGGTGTCGATGCCGTCGCGACCTCGACCTATAAATGGCTCTGCGGACCTTTCGGCACCGGCATGATGTATGTCGCGCCCGCGCTGCAACAGCTCAACCCAGGGATATTGGGCTGGCGCAGCCACAAGGACATGTGGGATTTCCAGCCCGATCGGCTTGAACTGCCGGACACTGCGAAGCGGTACGAATTCGGCACGATGGCCTATGGGACCGCCTATGGCGCCTATGAATCCGTCCGCCATATTCTGGACACCGGCGTCGACCGGATCGCCGCGCATAATCGCCGGATCGCCGATCATTTGATCGACGGACTGAAGGGGCTGGGCGCGGAAATTCTCGGCCCGGAGGACAAGGCCCATCGTTCGGCCATCGTCGCGGCGCGCTTTCCCGGACGTAACAGCCGCGAATTCGCGCAGACGCTGAAGGAAGCCAATGTCATCGCCTCGCTCCGGCGCGACTTCATTCGCTTCTCGCCACACTATTATAATAATATCGATGATATCGATCAGGGCCTCGCAGCTATTTCAGCCCATCTTTAGGGCATAGCCGGGCCCCATCTTCCGGCAGCTCCGCCGCCGCGAAATCGGTTTCGCGAACCCCGCCCCTTCGTGTGCGCCGGCGATGGAGCGATCACGCGCGGCGTCGTGGGCGGCAATGCATGGGAATCTTTCGCCGCTGCGATCCATAAACCTCTTGATGTTTCCCGAACTGGTCAATTAACTGCCATCGGTTTCCGCGGAAGGGAGCATCTTAATGTCGGTGGCCATCCGTATCTTCACGGGGCAGATTTCCGATGTCGACCTGAAGCTGATCCGCACCTTTCGGGCGGTTGCCGACAGCGGCGGTTTTTCGTTGGCCGAGGTCGAATTGCGCATGTCGAAATCGGCGATTAGCAAGCAGATATCGGATCTGGAAACGCGGCTCGATGTTCAGCTTTGCCACCGGGGGCGATCAGGTTTCGCGCTGACCGTCGAGGGACAGGTAATTTATGACGCGAGCACGCGCCTGTTCGGCGAAATCGAAGGTTTCCGCAGTCAGCTGAACGCGTTGAAGCGCGAGCCTATCGGCGCGCTGTTCATCGGCTGCATCGACACGCTGATCACCAGTCAACGCACCGTGATCATCGATATTCTGGGAAGATTTTCAAAGGCCTATCCAAAGGTCGACCTTAACATCATTGTGGCCTCCGCCGCCGAAATTGACCAGTCGGTTGCGAACCGCCGGCTTCAGATCGGCTTTTCCGCCGAGCGGGGCAAGGTGCACGGAACCAAGTCGCTGCCGATGTTTTCTGAAGCCGGTTATCTCTATTGTTCCGATCGCCATCCGTTGTTCCACGTCGACGACGCCGAACTGACGGTGGACCGTTTGAATGCCGAGCGGTTCGCGCGCCATGCCTATTCTGAAGTCGAACTGCACGACGAATATAACGCTCATCTCAGCGCCAGCGCGACTGGCCAGTTTACCGAGGGAATCGCGATGCTGATCCTGACCGGTAATTTCGTGGGCTTCCTGCCGCATCACTATGCGCAGTCATGGGTAGATGCGGGAAAAATGCGTCGGCTTTTGCCCGCCGAAATTCGAAAGACGACGAATATCCGGCTGCTCTATCACGAAGACACACAGTTTTTCCCGCTGGTTTCTGCCTTTGTGAACCTGGCCAGCGAAGCGCTGAACGGTGGGGGCGAGCCGCTACGTTCGATAGGGGCCAAGTTATCTGAGCCGAGTTAAGGCGCGGCCTTATATTCGCGCGCTTTGCTGCAGATGAAATCGCGGACCTGGACGGCGCGTCGGAAGTGGGCGGCGTGTTCCTTCATCCGGAGGCACGCTCCGGCGGGCATGGACAGCTTCACGCGCGCAGCCGTTATCTCTTCATCGCGCAGCACCGCGAAGGCTTCGGCCGCGATATCGTCGTGGAGCTTCGCGGGTGGACCGACGGGGGCACCTCGCCTTTCTGGGAGGCGGTGCGCCGCAATTTTTGCGGCAGCGATTTCCGGGCCGCCGACCGTCACAATGCGACGCAGGGCAACTAGTTCATCATCGACCTAATGCCGCGGTTTCCGATTTATACCGCGCTGCTGCCCGAAACGGCGCAGGCCGTCACCGGCGTGCCGCATCCAGGATCGGTCCAGCAAAGGCGACGCTGGAGGCCGAAGGCTTTGTCTATGACGGATATGTCGATATCTTTGACGCCGGGCCGACGCTACTGCGCAAACCGATCGCCTGCGTTCGATTTCCGAAGCCTGGCTGGTCCCAGGCGGGTTCGAACTGACGCGAGCAAACGGCGGCCAGCCTTTTCGCGCAGGGCCGTCTGCTGGAATTCACCGCGGCCTAGACTAGCGGCGGTGAAGCGGGCCGCTTAAGGCTCCGCGCCGTCGCTCCGCAGATGCGAGTGACGGATACCATAGACGAAATAGAGCAGCAGCCCTGCGAGCATGTACCAAAAGAAAAAGGCCAGGACGTCCCACGGCACCGTGGTGATCAGATAGAGGCACGACCCGATGCCCAGCAGAGGGATCAGCGGATAGAAGGGCGTCGAAAAACCGCGCGGCAGGTCTGGCGCGGCGCGGCGGAGATATATCACCGACACGCAGACGATCGCGAATGCCGCGAGCGTGCCGACCGACGTCATGTCGCCGAGCAGGTTGAGATCACACAGCCCCGCCGCAAGCGCGGTGAGGGTGCCGACCAGCGCGGTATTGATGTGCGGGGTGCGGAACTTCGGATGCACGGCCGCGAATATGCGCGGCAACAGGCCGTCGCGCGCCATCGCATAGAATATTCGCGTCTGGCCATAGATGAGCACGAGGACCACCGAGGTGAGGCCGATGATCGCACCGATCTTGATCGGCGCCGCGAGCCACGTCCAACCGCCGCCGAAACTGTCGACGACCAGCGCGACCGGTTCGGGAACGTCGAGTGAGCCATAGGGCAGCAACAGCGTCATGACCGCGGCGACCAGCGTATAGATGACGGTGCAGACGACCAACGATCCGATGATCGCGAAGGGCAGGTCCTTTTCGGGGTTCTTAGCTTCCTGGCCCGCCGTCGAAACGGCCTCGAACCCGATATAGGAGAAGAAGACGATCGACGCCGCGCGCATGATGCCGTCGATCCCGAACTTCCCGTCGCCTTGGTTGGCCGGGATGAACGGCGTCCAGTTGCGGCTCACGAGGTCCTGGATATGGGGTAGGGCGACGAAGGCGCCGACGATGATAAAGGCCGCTAGTACGCCCAGCTTGATCATGACGACCAGATTGTTGAGCTTCGCCGATTCCGACAGTCCGCGCGTCAGAAGCGCGGTGAGCGCCAAGCAGACCAGAAATGCGGGAAGATTGAAGATCGCCATGACCGGCGTGCCGCCCCGGTCCAGCATCTGTCCGGGCGGCCCCGTAATTTCAGGAGGGATGTGAAGGCCCACGTCCGCCAGCAGATTCACGACATAGCCGCTCCACCCCACCGCCACCACCGAGGCGGCAAGCCCATATTCGAGCAGCAGCAGCGTCCCCATCGTCCAAGCGACGAATTCGCCGAGCGTCGCATAGCCATAGGTATAGGCGGACCCCGACACCGGCAGGGTCGAGGCGATTTCGGCATAGCACAAGCCGGCGAAGGCGCAGACGCCGCCGGCGATCAGGAATGACAGAAGGACTGCCGGTCCGGCATGAAGCGCGGCGGCGCTGCCTGTCCGGACGAAAATGCCCGCGCCGATGATGCAGCCCACACCGATGAGAAGCAGGTGCCACTTGCCCAAGGTTCGATCGAGCTGGCTGGTCGCGGCCTCGTGCTGGATCTGCGCGATCGACTTGCGCGCGGACATCTTGTCGAAAAGCCTGAAGTTCGGCTTGCTTTTCATGCTTTTTCCCAGTGTCTTGTGTGTTCCGGGTCTTGTTGCACGGGCCTGCCCGGGCAGGCGCGCCCTGCCCAGGGGCGCCCGACGATCGAAGCGGCTCACCCATGCCCGCGAACGGACATCGATGAGCCGCCTGAATGTCCCCGCAAAACCGGATCGGCTGTGTTAGGTCCCCGCCGTCACGGGGGGATCGGGACTATCGAAAGCTGTCCCGAGGACCGGGACTTGTCGAATGTTGTCCGCGGTCAGAAACTTCTGCTGACCGAGACGCCGATGGTCCGCGGCGTGCTCGCGGTGCCCGAAGGTCCCGCATAGCTGTCGTCGGTCGCCGCCAGATAGGTCAGGCCGGTCACGTCGAACACATTGTTCACGAAGACCGAGAACCGCCACGCCGCGTCATCCAGTTCCAGGTTGAGGCGCGTGTTGAGCAGCCAATAGGACGGAAGCTTGGCGTTCGTCGCGCTGGTCCGCGGGAATTCCGACCAGGACGAGCCCTGATACGACAGGTTGGAAATCCACGCGACCGACGCGCTGTCCGACACCGGCACGCGATATTCGGTGTTGATCGAGCCCGAGAGGCGCGGGATGTACGGGACCCGGTCGCCCTTCCGGCCTGCCGCACGGACATTGGCGTTGAGCTGGTCTTCGGTCAGCTTGGCGTCGATATAACTCGCGTTTGTGCTGATGGTCAGATTGTCGCCAATCCGGGCGTTGACCTCGCCTTCGAGGCCGCGGATTCGGGCCGCGCCGGCGTTCGAAAGGAAGCGGAAGAAGCCGCCGCTCGCCGGGACGCCGGTGACCTGCATGTCGTCCCAGTCGGTCTGGAAGACCGCGAGGCTGAGGTCAACGCGGCGATCGAGAAGCTGCGTCTTGGCGCCCAGCTCATAGGTCCACAGGCTGTCCGCCCGATACGGCGTAAGCGCGCTGGCGAGGCCCAGAACTTGGTTTGCGCCGCCCGGCCTGAAGCCCTGCGAAGCTTGGGCATAGATCATCGTGCCGTCGGTGGGCTTGTACGAGATATTGCCCTTGAGAACCCAGCCCTTCTCGCTCGTCCGGAAGGTCGTGGGAGGCGTCGCGACCGCCGCCAGAAGATCCCACGGGATTGTCACCGCGCCCGTGATACGCTTTTTGTAGGAATAGCGCCGCGCGCCGACCGTGAGGTCCAGCTGCTCCGTCGGCGAAAAGGTCGCTTCGCCGAAAAAGGCCGTTTGAACATAGCGTTGGTTGACGAAACGGCTGGTCGGAATGCGTTCCGGGAAATAGGCCTCGCCGGTCACCGGATCGACGCCGATGTCTTTACTGACCAATCCATCTTTGCGGGTTTCGCGGTAGATGCCGGCGGTCCAGGCAAATTTCCCCGAATTCTGCGAACCGAGACGGAACTCGTTGATGAAGCTCTTCGTCGTCATCGGCTGTGCGACCAGCGACGGCAAGAACGTGTCGACATAGTTCGAGAAGTCGGTGAGTTCCGGCGCCGTGCAGGGACGCGCGAACTGCTGCCGGATCCACATGCAGCCGAAGTCGGACTTTAGGCTCTCCAGATAGACCGTGTCGTCGAAGGTGTAATAGGAACGGCGATCGATATAGCTCGAAATCGCGGTCACGTTTACGGCCCCGGCGTCCCAGTTCACCGTCCCGCTATAAATATCCATGTCGTCCGAAAACGGCTGTTTCAGACGGCTTTCGGACTGGAATTTCCCGAGGGCCGGCGTGTAGATCGAATTCGCCGAGTCCATGCGCTGGATATAGACCCCGGCGTCGAAGGTCAGGTTCGGGGTCGGCGTGACCCGCACCAGCAGGCGGCCGCCATAGCTGTCGGCGCCATTGACATTCTTCAGGCCCAGGGCCGGATAATCGACATAGCCGCCAACGTCATGCTTATACATGACAAGGCGCGCGGCGATCAGATCGTCGACCACCGGAACATTGACCATGCCCTGCACGCCATAGCTCGCTTCGCCGTGGCGCGTCGTCTGCACATTACCCTCGACGCGGCCTTCAAAATCCATCGACGGCTTTTTGTTGATGAAACGGATCGCACCGGTCATCGCCCCCGATCCATAGAGCGTGCCCTGCGGGCCGCGCAGCACTTCAACGCGTTCGATGTCGAAAAGCTTGAGGTCGGGAGAGCGGCCGCCGGGATCGCTCGCCGGGCCAAGCGAGCCGGGGATCGAAATATCGTCGAAATAGGTTCCGACGGTCGCCTCGCCGGCGGATACGATGCCGCGGATCGAGATGCGGTTACGGCCGGGGCCGTTGTCGACCAGCCGCAGGCTGGGCGTCCGCGCAGCGAAGTCGCGGATGGAGGTCGATCCAGTTTCGGCCAGTGCCTCGCCGTCAAAGGCGGAGATCGCGGCGGGCGTCTCCAGCAGCGTTGTTTCGCGCCGAAGGGCGGTCACGACGATGTCGGTGTCCCTCTGATCTGCGGCGCTTTCCTGCGGCGCCTTCTCTGGTTCGGTCTGGGCATAAGCCTGCGACGGCGCGATCACGGCGCAAAGGCCGAGTGCCAAGAGCGGCATCCGGTTGATTTTGGCGATCGATAGTGATTGCCGTTTGGAATTTGATTTGGTCATAACTTCCCCCCTTGATAGCGGTTTTTTGGCGTCGCCGTCAGTACGGCCGCCGCCGGCCGATGTGCACAGCGTTCCCCTGCGTCACATTTTTGAAAGATATGAACGCCGGTTTGCGCACAAAAAATGCCGATGACTCGAAGTTCACTTTCCGGTTCGTGGCTTGTGACCCCATTGGGTGCGGAATAGCCTTTTTGATGGAGCGCCCGGGTTGCCGTCGGCGCGCGCGAACATGGCGTGGACATGGAGGCTTTCGATGCTGGGAAAAATGCGCTTTGCTTGCAGCGCCGCGATAGCGGTCACCGCCTTGCTGGCGATGCCGGCTTCCGCACGCGATCTCGTGATCCACGCGGGTCGCCTGATCGACGGCGTCACGGCCCTGGAAAAGGGACCAGCATCGATTTCGATCCGCGACGACCGCATTGTCAAGATCGAAAGTGGCTTCGTCACGCCCCCGGGTTTTGAGGTAATCGATCTGTCGGGGTCGACGGTTCTCCCGGGGCTTATCGATTGCCACGTCCATCTGGGCATGGCGCTTCCGGGCGTCACTAACGCGATGGGTAGCGCCTTCACTCAGAATGATATCGACCGCGGCTTTTCCGCGGCGGTTAACGCGCGCGCGATGCTGTTACAGGGGTTCACCAGCGTGCGCGACGTGGGCGGCGGTGACGCTACCGTGTCTCTGCGCAAAGCGATCGACGCGGGTCTGATGCCCGGGCCGCGGCTGTGGGTGGCGCTGGAGCCGCTGGGGCCGACCGCGGGGCACGGCGATTACCGGACGGGCCTGGACCGTGCCTTTTCCAACCCGGTATGGACGAACGGCATCGTGGATTCGCCCGACGAGGCGCGCCTTCGGGTGCGTGAGCATTATCGCCGCGGGGCCACGGCGATCAAACTCATGCCGTCGGGCGGCATCGGATCTGCGGGCGACGATCCCACGCACCAGACGATGACTGACGCCGAAATCGCCGAGGCCGTCCGCACCGCGCACAGCCTGGGAATGAAGGTCGCGGCGCACGCCTATCCGCCGGCGGCGATCAAGTCGGCCGTTGCGGCGGGGGTCGATTCGATCGAGCATGGATCCTTTGCCGATGCCGAAACCTATCGGCTGATGAAGGATCGTGGCACCTATCTGGTCCCGACGCTCAGCGTCTTCGACGTTTATTACAAGGCCGCGGTCGAGCATCCGGAAAAGCTGCGCCCGGGGACGGTGGAGAAGGAACTCGCCAACGACCTGCTGCCGAAAAAGCAGTTCCCCTATGCGGTGAAGGCAGGCGTCAGGATCGCTTACGGCACCGACCTGGGGCAGGGCGACCACGCCATGGAATTTCCGCTGATGGTCGACAATGGCCTCGGCGCGGGCGAGGCAATCCTGTCGGCGACGAAGAATGCGGCGGATCTGCTGGGCGACAGCGACAATGTCGGCAGCATCCAGGCCGGCCGGTTCGCTGACATCATCGCGGTGGAATCGAGCCCGATCGCGGATATCCGGGTGATGCAGAAGGTTCATTTCGTCATGAAGGGCGGGATCGTTTATAAGCGCGATGGCCGGCCGGTGGTGCTCGACCAGGACTAGGTTTGATCCCGGCGTTCGGCGGGACCGTTTCTTGCCGCAAACCAGAGCGAGCTGTCATGGACTGCGCGGAGCTTGAAAAACTTGCGGCAGATGTCGTCGCACAATGCGTCGCCGACGCCGATGCAGGCGTCGCGGCATCCTATATTCCCGAACTCGCGCGCGCCGATCCTCGAACGATCGGCATCGCGATCGCTATGCCGGACGGTTCGATGGTGTCGGCCGGTGCGTTTGATACGCCTTTTTCGCTTCAGTCGATCTCCAGTGTCTTCGCGCTGACGCTGGGGCTCGGGCGGATCGGCGACCAGCTATGGGCACGCTTCGGCCGCGAGCCGTCGGGTACTGCCTATAATTCTATCGTGCAGCTGGAGCGTGAAGGGGGCATACCCCGCAATCCGTTCATCAACGCGGGCGCCATCGCGCTTGCCGACCTTAACCTGTCGCCGCATCAGCCCAAGGAAGCGATCGGTGAGTTCATCCGCTTCCTCCGCTTCCTGGCCGACGATTTGTCGATTTTCGTCGATCAGAACATCGCCCGATCCGAACTGGCCGCGAGCGGCCGCAACCGCGCGCTCGCCTATTTCATGGATGCCTTCGGCAACCTCCGTCACGGGGTCGACGAAGTGCTGGGAACCTATGTGCATTATTGTGCAGCGATGCTCGATTGCTGCCAGCTTGCGCGCGCGGGCCGCTTTCTCATGTGCGGCGGACGGATGCCGAACGGCCGCGTCGTTTCTGAACGGCGCGCGCGGCGGATCCTGGCACTGATGCTGACGTGCGGCATGTATGACGAGTCGGGCGACTTTGCCTTTCGTGCCGGGATTCCTGCCAAGTCGGGTATTTCCGGCGGCATATTAGCCGTCGTTCCCGGCGTCGCCTCAATCGCCGTGCGGTCGCCCGGCCTCAACGGCTATGGCAATTCGACGCTGGGCGTCCGCGCGCTCCAGCTCCTTACCGAACAGACAGGCTGGTCGATCTTCGGCAGCCGCGGCGCGGCGACTCAGTCTTCCTCGGGCCAATAGAGCCGCATCGGATTGGCGACTAGCAGCTTGTGCTGCAGCGCCGCGGTTGGCGCGATCTGCGGGATCACCTCGACCAGCCCGCCATCGTCGGGAATGCGCGTTTCCATGTTCGGGTGCGGCCAATCGGTGCCCCACAGTACGCGATCCTGATAATCCGCGACCAGCGGGCGCACCGCCTTCACGAAGTCGGCATAGGGCGCGCCCGCCGGATCGAGCCGGTCGGGACAGGTCACCTTCGTCCATATGTCCGTCCGGCCGTCGAGCAGCGTACGGAACGCCGACATATCCGCGCCCTCCCGCCCCTGCGTCACATCGGGCCGCCCCATATGGTCGATGACGATGGGGACGGGAATGGCGGCAAGAAAGGGCCGCATCTCGTCCAGGCTGTCGGCTTCGAAATAGACGACGACATGCCAGCCGAGCCGTTCGATGCGCTTGGCGATGTCAAGGAATTTATCCATTGGCGCATCGTCGACCAGCCGCTTCAGGAAATTGAAGCGCACGCCGCGGATGCCTCCCGCGTGCAGCATGTCGAGATCCGCATCGGAAATCGCGGGATCGACCACCGCGACGCCCCGGCAGGTGCCGCCCGACACCGCGATGCCGTTCAGCGTCGCCGCATTGTCGGTGCCATGGCAGCTTGCCTGGACGATCACGCTGCGTGCGAAACCCAGCTTTTCGCGCAGCGCGAACAACGCGTCCGGCCCGGCGTCCTGTGGCAGATATTTGGCCTTCGGGCTGAAGGGGAATCGCGCCATGGGGCCAAAGACATGGCAATGGGCATCGACCGCGCCGGCAGGCGGGCTATATCGGGGCGTCGACGGGGTCAGCGTCCAGCTCCGGATGCGGCCGTTCTCGTCGGTGCTCATGCGAATATCACTCCGTCCATCAGCTTGCGCGCGGTGCGCAGCATCCCGGCCTCGACCGGCGCGCCCTTTTCATCGACCGTCACGACGCATTCAGTGACGCCTGTCGGATGCTCGACGCCCAGCGTCTTGCTGACGCCGGGGGGCACCGCCGCGACTGCGGCGGCGGGCGAACCCTCGATCAAACAGGCGGTCGCGACGCTCACCGCGCCGAGTACGCCGATCGAGGCATGGGCGCGGTGCGGGATCAGCGAGCGGACGGCGATCGCGCTGCCGTCCCGCGGCGGCGCGACGAGCATCATCTTGGGCACCGATTTTTCGGCGACGTCGCCAAGGTTCATCATCGGCCCCGCCTGCAGCCGGATCGCTTCAACCTTCGCCTTCATTGCGGCATCTGCTTCAAGCGTTTCGCGGTCTTCATAGCCAGTGATGCCGACGTCGGCGGCAGCGATGACGACGCAGGGCATGCCGTTGTCGATCAGCGTGCAGCGAACGCCGACGATCGTATCGGCGCCGTTGCCGGTCGGGAGCAGCGCGCCGCATGACGAGCCTGCGGTATCGCGAAAGGCGAGGGGGATCGGTGCGGCGGTTCCCGGGACGCCGCTGATCGCTACTTCGCCGTCATACCGTACCTGCCCGCCCGGCGTCTCGACCGTCGCGACGGCGACTTGACCGGTGTTTTCCATGAAGATCACAACGCGGGTCTGCCCGTTCGCGGGAGTCACAAGGCCGCGTTCAATCGCGAAGGGAGCAATACCGGCAAGGATGTTGCCGCAATTCTGCGCATCGGTAACGATCGCCTGATCGACGAAGACCTGCAGGAACAGATAATCGACGTCGACGCCGGGGCGGTCCGACCGGCTCACCACCGCGACCTTGCTGGTCAGCGGGTCGGCGCCGCCCATGCCGTCGATCTGACGCGGATCGGGCGATCCCATGGCGCGGAGCAGAAAGTCGTCGCGCGCGGCGGTATCGGCCGGCAGGTCCTGCTTCAGGAAATAACCGCCCTTTGACGTCCCGCCGCGCATCCACATGCAGCGTACGGCATCTTGGTGGACGCCCTCTCCGGGCGGAAAAGCGGTTCCCGCTTTTCCTGAGAGGGCTTGGTCAGACATATTTGAGGCCCATCTCTTCGAGGCGGGGTCGCATGCTATAGATGTCGAGGCCGAGTTCGCCCGCCGCAAGCCGTCGGCGCTTGTCTTCCTCGGCCGCCTCGCGCGCCTGCGCCTTTGCAAGGACCGCGGCTGCATCGCCGCGCTTTACCACGCACACGCCGTCATCGTCGGCGACAATCACGTCGCCGGGCTCGATCGCGGCACCGGCGCAAACGATCGGCACATTGACCGATCCCAGCGTATTCTTGACGGTGCCTCGCGCGAATATTGCCTTGGACCAGACGGGAAAGCCCATTTCGGTGAGGTCGCGGACGTCGCGGACACCCGCGTCGATCACGAGGCCGCGGCAACCGCGCGCCATCGCGCTCGTCGCCAGCAGGTCGCCGAAATAGCCGTCGACACAGGGGCTCGTCGGCGCAAGGACCAGAATGTCGCCCGCCTGCAACTGCTCGACCGCGACGTGGATCATCCAGTTGTCGCCCGGCGGCGACGAAATGGTGACGGCGCTGCCCGCAATGCGGGCGCCGGAATAGATTGGGCGCATATGGTGCGCGAGCAGGCCGATACCACCCTGGGCTTCGTGCACCGTCGCGACGCCGGCCGCGCCCAGTCCGTCGACGACTGCAGGGTCTGCCCGCTCGATGGTCTGTACGACGATCGCCGCCATGTTCGTCTCCTTCGCTTCGAAAGCGCGATGATCCCCTGGGGGCGACGCGACAAGTCGAAACTATACGCATGCCATAAGCTTTTGCTAAGAGTTGCAGGATGAATATCTGGAACCTTAACCTTCGGCATCTGAAGGCTGCGGCCGAAACGGCGCGGCTCGGTACGATCAGCGAGGCCGCACGCGCCGTCCATCTGACCCAGCCCGCGGTGACGCAGGCGCTGTCCCGGCTCGAAAGGCAGGTCGGCTTGCCTTTGTTCGAACGCCATCCTGGCGGGATCCGTCCGACCGAGGCGGCGCGCCTGCTCGTCCCGCGCATCACCGCGGCGCTCGACCTTGTCGGATCGCCGCGCGTGACGATGGCCGAAATGCACGCCTTCATCGCCCTGGCCGACGCGGGAAGCTATGGCGGGGCCAGCCTTGCGACCGGCCTGTCGCAGCCCACGCTTCACCGTGGCGTCCGCGACCTTTCGGTCGCGCTCGCCCGCTCGCTCACCGAACGGCGCGGGCGCGGCATCGCCTTAACCCACCAGGGGCGGCGCCTGGCGCGCAATTTCCGCCTCGCGCGGGCCGAGCTCGAAGCCGGGATTGCCGAGGTCGATGCGCTGAAGGGACAGGAAACGGGGCGGATCGCCATCGGCGCGATGCCCTTGTCACGGGCGCGCATCCTGCCGTCTGCCGTCGCGCTGTTCCTGAAGCAGTGGCCCGAGGCCGTCGTGGACATCGTCGAGGGGTCCTATGCGGAGCTTATCGAGCCGCTCCGTGATGGCACGCTCGACATATTGGTCGGCGCCCTGCGCGATCCGGGCGCAGGCGACGATCTGGTCCGGCGGCGGTTGTTCGACGACCGGCCCGCGGTGATCGGCCGCCACGGCCATCCACTCGCCGGGCAGAGCAAGGTCGACATGGTAGCGCTGGCGAGTCTTCCGTGGATTGTCCCGCCAAATGGCACGCCGCTGCGTGCGCAGTGGAACCGCATGTTCGACGCGGCCGGCATCGAAAAGCCGCGGGTGCCTGTCGAATGCGGTTCGGTGATGATGATCCGGCAAATTCTGATGGGCAGTGACATGCTGACCTTGCTGTCGCCCGATCAGGTGGCGGTCGAGCTTGAGGCGCATTGGCTTGCGCATATCTGCGACGCGCCGCCCGACGTCGTGCGAACGATCGGCGTCACGCACCGCAGCCAATGGCGTCCGACCGCGCGCCAACGGGCCTTTGTCGACCTGATGTACCACGTCATCAACGGAGAATGAATTCGAAAAAAATTATGGCTACGTTGATTTATCGATTGGTGGGGGCGACCGGCGCACCATAACGATCGACCATGGTCGATGCGGTCTATATCGGATTTGGTGAGGCGGGTGCGGCGCTGGCGACGCGGGGCGCGCGGGCGCACGACGTCAAAACGTCCGATCCGCTGACGCGCGATGAAAAAAGCCGCGATTACGCGGCGGCTGGCGTGCTGGGTTTCGACGACGCGTCCGGTGCGCTCGCGGGAGCCAAATCCATCTTTTCGCTCGTGACTGCCGATCGCGCGCTGGCGGCGGCACAGGATTATGCGCCGCTGATCGACGCGGGCGCTCTGTGGATGGACATGAACAGCGTCGCGCCGGGAACGAAGCGGCGTGCTGCCGAAGCGGTCGAGGCGGCGGGCGGACGCTATGTCGACGTCGCGATCATGGGGCCCGTTCTTCCGCTGCGCCACGCCGTGCCGCTTCTGATCGCGGGACCCCATGCTGTGGCGGCGGCGGGCGTGCTCCGCAAAGCGGGCTTTTCGGACATCGCGATCGCCGGTGGGCGGATCGGCGATGCCTCGGCGATCAAAATGATCCGATCGGTCATGGTGAAAGGGATCGAAGCGTTGTCCGCCGAATGCGCGCTCGCGGCCTATGCCGCGGGGGTATCCGACGCCGTCATGGCATCGCTCGATGCCAGCTGGCGCGATGAGGGCTGGGCATCGCGCGTCGATTATAATCTTGATCGCATGCTCGTGCATGGCCTCCGCCGCGCCGCCGAAATGGAGGAGGCGGCGAGGACGCTGGAAGAACTCGGCGTCGATCCTGCGATGGCGCGCGCCACCATTTCGCGCCAGCGCGCCGTCGGGAATGTGGGCGCCGCGCCGCCCGAGGGACTGGCGGAAAAGCTCGCCATGATCGGCGCGGCAAACATGTCCGCCAACGTAAAAGAGGGACGGAGCGCGTGACCTTGATCATCGATTGCCATGGCCATTACACCGTGCTGCCCAAGGCGCATGATACATGGCGCGAGGAGCAGAAGGCCGCCTTCAAGGCCGGAGTCCCGGCGCCGCCCTATCCCGATATCTCGGATAACGATGTCCGCGCGACGATCGAGGCCAACCAGCTTCGCCTGATCCGGGAGCGCGGCGCCGACCTCACCATTTTCTCCCCGCGTGCGTCGTCCATGGCGCCGCATGTCGGCGATGAAGCGGTGGCAAAGGAATGGGCGATCCGCTGCAACGACCTGATCGCGCGCGTCGTCGGCCTGTTCCCCGAAACCTTCGCGGGCGTGTGCATGCTCCCGCAGTCGCCCAGGACCACGATGCGGAACAGCATCGTCGAACTCGAACGTTGCGTCACCCAACTCGGCTTCATCGGCTGCAACCTCAACCCCGACCCCGGCGGCGGCCACTTCCAACACCCGCCGCTGACCGACAGATATTGGTATCCTTTCTACGAAAAGATGGTCGAACTCGACGTGCCCGCGATGATCCACGTTTCGGGCAGCTGCAACCCAGCGATGCACGCGACCGGCGGCTATTATATCGCGGCCGACACCATCGTCTTCATGCAATTGCTCGAAGGCGATCTCTTCGCCGACTTTCCGACTTTGCGCTTCATCATCCCGCATGGCGGCGGCGCGGTTCCCTATCATTGGGGCCGCTACCGCGGGCTCGCCGACATGCTGAAGAAGCCCGGGCTCGATACGCACCTGATGAACAACATCTTCTTCGACACCTGCGTCTATCACCAACCGGGGGTCGACCTGCTTGCCGATGTGATCGACAACAAGAATATCCTCTTTGGCAGCGAAATGATCGGCGCGGTGCGCGGCATCGATCCGACGACGGGCCATTATTTCGACGACACTAAGCGCTACGTCGATGCGCTCGACATCGGCGATGCGGAGCGTCACGCGATCTTCGAGGGCAACGCCCGCCGGGTTTTCCCGCGGCTCAACGCGATGCTGACGGCGCGCGGAATATGACCGCGCCGAAGGACATCCACGCCTATCTGGCCGAGTTCGAAGATATCCCCGGCACCCGCGTTTTCACTGCGGCACGCGCGCGTCAGGGCTATTATCTCAACCAGTTCGCGATGAGCCTGATGAAGCCCGAAAACCGCGAACGATGGAAAGCGGACGAGGCGGCCTATCTCGCCGGCTGGCCGCTGTCGGAGGACCAGAAACAGGCGGTGCTTGCGCGCGATTACAACCGGCTGCTCAACCTGGGCGGCAACATCTATTTCCTCTCAAAGATATTTTCGACCGACGGGCTCAGCTTCGTTCAGGCGGTTAGCACGATGACCGGCGCCAGCGTCGAGGAATATCAGGCGATGATGAACGCCGGGGGGCGCTCCCCCGAGGGCGTCCGTTCGAAAGGGGAGGGGCGCTGATGGCGCGCATAACCGCAGGCGTCGGGTCGAGCCACGTGCCGCTGCTTGGTGTCGCGCACGACCAGAAGAAGGATCGCGACGCCTATTTCGGACCGATCTTTACGGGCTTCGACTGGACCCGCGCGTGGGAGAAGGCCGCGAAGCCCGATGTCGTGATCCTCGTCTACAACGATCACGCCTCGGCCTTTGACATGAAATTCATCCCGACCTTCGCGATCGGCTGCGGTGAGCGTTACCAGCCCGCCGACGAGGGCTGGGGGCCGCGCCAGGTTCCGCAAGTGATCGGCCATCCCGATCTCGCCTGGCATATCGCCCAGAGCCTAATCCTCGAAGAGTTCGACATGACGATCATCAACGAGATGGACGTCGATCATGGGCTGACCGTGCCGCTTAGCATGATGTTCGGCGACGTCGCCGAATGGCCGGTCAGGGTGGTGCCGCTCGCGGTCAACGTCGTCACCTATCCGCCGCCCTCGGGCAATCGCTGCTGGGCGCTCGGCGAGGCGATCGCGCGCGCCGTTGCGAGTTTCCCCGAGGATTTGAACGTCCAGATCTGGGGGACGGGCGGGATGAGCCATCAGCTGCAGGGACCGCGTGCGGGCCTCATCAACCAGGAGTGGGACAACCGTTTCCTCAACGGGCTGGTCGGGGGCAGCGATCATCTCCGCCACATTCCCCACATCGAATATCTGCGCGAGACCGGGTCCGAGGGGATCGAGATGGTGATGTGGCTGATCATGCGCGGCGCGCTTGGGCCGAGCACGCGCCTCCTCCACCGCCATTATCATGTCCCGTGCAGCAACACCGCCATCGGCCATATCGTACTGGAGCCAAATCCATGAAAATTGCACTCGCGGGGACCGGCGCCTTCGGGGAAAAGCATCTCGATGGCCTCAGGAATATCGACGGGGTCGAGGTGATCTCAGTGGTCGGCCGCCGGCTCGAACCGACCGAGGCGGTCGCCGCCAAATATGGTGTTCCGCATGCGACCACCGAGCTCGCTGAAGCGCTCGATCAGCCGGGCCTCGATGCCGTAATCCTCTGCACGCCCACACAGATGCATGCCGCGCAGGCGATCCAGTGCATGGACGCGGGCAAGCATGTGCAGGTCGAAATCCCGCTCTGCGACAATCTCCGCGACGGCGAGGCGGTGCTGGCCAAGGCACAAGAGACCGGGCTCACGGCGATGGCCGGCCACACCCGCCGTTTCAATCCGAGCCATCAATATATCCATCGCAAGATCGCGGCAGGCGAGATGAACGTCCAGCAGATGGATGTGCAGACCTATTTCTTTCGCCGCAAGAACATGAACGCCAAGGGCGAGCCGCGCTCATGGACCGACCACCTGCTCTGGCACCATGCCGCGCACACGGTCGATCTCTTCGCGTACCAAGCGGGGCCGATCGTGCAGGCGAATGCGATCGAGGGGCCGCACCATCCCGAACTCGGTATCGCGATGGACATGTCGATCCAACTCAAGGCCGAGAGCGGTGCGATCTGCACGCTGTCGCTGTCGTTCAACAACGACGGGCCGCTCGGCACCTTCTTCCGCTACATCTGCGACAACGGCACCTGGATCGCACGCTACGACGATCTGGTGACGGGCAAGGAAGAACCGGTCGACGTGTCGAAGGCCGATGTGTCGATGAACGGCATCGAGCTGCAGGACCGCGAGTTCGTCGCGGCGATCCGTGAAGGGCGCGAGCCCAACGCCAGCGTCGCGCAGGTGCTTCCTTGCTACCATGTGCTCCACAATTTGGCAGCGCAACTCGATGTTGCTCGGAGCGGCTGCGGCGCATGAACAGGGCGGACCTCATGTTGCGCGAGGGTTCGCTGGCTGGTCACTGGGCGGTCGAATGGAATCGCGAATATCCGATGGGCCAGGTCGGCCGAGCAGCGCGAAGCTAAAAGAACAGCCTTCACGTTTGCAACCAGCTCGCTTTCGATCCGCAACAAGAGGTCGAAGGCATGGGGAAAGGGAAGCCAATGACCGGAACGGAAGCGCCGGCGGGAGAAAGGCCGTTCCCGGTATATCCGGTCGGGCTTCTTTTCCTGATCTTCACGCTGAATTTTCTTGATCGCCAGATACTGAACATCTTGGCAGAACCGATAAAACAGGATCTCGGGCTCGCGGACTGGCAGATTGGCGCACTTACCGGTCTCGCATTCGCGCTGCTCTACACGACTTTCGGTATTCCCGTCGCGCGGCTTGCCGATCGTTACCACCGCGGAAAGATCATTGCGGTTTCGCTATTCATATGGAGCGGCTTTACGGCGTTGAGTGGACTCGCGACGAGTTTCGTTCAGCTTCTGCTGTTTCGTATCGGCGTCGGGATGGGCGAAGCTGGATGCTCGCCGGCTACTCAATCACTGATTGGGGATATCACCAGCAAGACAGTGCGTGCGCGGGCTTTGGCAATTTACGCGCTGGGCGTCCCCGTCGGGTCGCTCCTCGGGATGGTCGTCGGTGGCCTCGCGGTCGATGCCTGGGGGTGGCGCAACGCCCTGTTGCTGGCGGGCCTCCCGGGCCTGCTCGTTGCTGTTCTGGCTTTCCTAACCCTTCGCGACCCGCGATCGGCACTGCGAGATGCAGGAAGCGTGGCCAAGGCAGAGGAGCGCGACGCAATCCCAACATTCCGAGAGGCCTGCTGCGAACTGGCAGGCAAGAGGAGTTTCTGGTGGTTGGCGGGCGGCGCCGCGCTGACGTCGTTCGTCGGCTATGGACATCTCTCCTTTTACGCTTCCTTTTTCATGCGTAACCATCAGGGCGATGTCGCGGCACTGGCCGACTGGCTCGGTCTTGGCACGACGGGCGCTCTGGGTATTGCGCTCGGCCTTTTGCTGGGGGTCGGCGGAGCACTGGGAACCTACGGCGGCGGCGCTGTCGCCGATCACCATATAGGTCGCGGACCCGGCGTATACGCCGTCATCCCGGCGATCGGCACGTTGCTGGCTATCCCGTTTTTCGTGCTGGCCTTTACCTTGGAATCGGGCCTTGCATCGCTTGTCTGCTTACTTCTTCCGACGATATTCAAGAATATGTGGTATGGCCCTGTGTTTGCATGCGTTCAGAGCATTGTGCACGAGCGTTCGCGAGCAACTGCGATGGCAGTGTTCCTGCTCATTCTGAACGCGTGCGGTATTGGAGCTGGGCCTATCTCGATCGGCTTGCTCAGCGATGCTCTTGCGGCAACGCTTGGTCCGGCCGAAGGCTTGCGCTGGGCGATGATCATCTTGACTGCGGTTAGTGCTTTGGCGGGCCTCTGCTTTTTCCAAGCTCGCAAATCAATCGCAAACGACCAAGGAAGTACGCCCTAACGACGTTGCTGGCGTTTACTTTGGCGCCCGTAAATGTGCGATGCTAGGCTAACACAGGAGTAGGAACGATGCGGTATATCCATAAGACCCGATGGGGCGTTTTTGCGATTGCCCAGAACCCCAACGGTCGGTGGTCGGTACTCTTCAACGACGAGAACCTGGGAAACTATCACAGCGCGGTTGCTGCGCACGATGATCTCATCGGCGACCATTGTTTTTCCAATTCCGCGGGTCTCGATACGAGCGAGATCGGGCTGCCTAATGAATTGAGTGAATGGGCTAGGCGATGATCCCTCCTTCCTCATTTCATGGGCCGCGGTGCTTAAGCGAACCGACATGAATACCGCGGCAAAGCCGCCAGACGGGCCGCTCGCAGGGCACGATCCGTAGTTTCCGAAAAGTATCTAGTCGCCGCGAACGAGACACTGAAAGCTGGTGGCCGGTTACGGACCGTCCGCTTTGAGGGCCCAGAAAGCGATAGCCGCCGTTCGAGATTGCCGCCCCTCTCGGTGTGAACGAGATGTACTGGCTAGCCGCCATCGCCGACCGGGGCTTTCGAACTAGCCGATGTCCTATTCAAGCGAACCTGCCCTAATCGAACGATAGCGGCCACAGCCGTGAAAGCGGCTAGCTAATCCCGCAAGGTGCGAAAAGATAATTCAAGGGAAGTCGACGATTCAAGAAAAACTCGGCGCACAGCTCGTCTCGGTCAAACGTTATGGGGCCAAAATCAAGACACAGTGCCGAGCCTCGCCAGCCTTTTCTATTGAGATCAACCTAGCTTAATTGTTGGAAAGACCTAATGCACTTATTATGGTCGGAACATGAGTGAACAAAATGACCCTACCGGCACACTGGCCCCGGCTACGCGCGTGGCTAGAGTGATTGCAAGCACGACCTATCCTATCGTATCCGCATGGGAGTTCGAATTTCTAAAGGTGGAAGAGATCATCCAGGAGCGATGGGACAAATCCACGCTCTATCTCGTGGTCCAACGTCCTCTAACCTATTTCGACAACGTGACTTTCGGAGAATATTATATCAACTTCCAAATCGCTGACGGGGTGTCTCCTCCTCTGTCATGCCGGATCAATTTAGTCGCGAACGAAATCTGTCAGGACGGCGAGATAGTCCAAATAAGCGCTGGCTGGCATTCAGGAGAAGCGGGAAACGTCCAACCCCTCCGCAATGTCGGCGCCCTCAAGATCTATCGTGAAAATGGGAGTTTTGTCCTTTGGTGGAGCCCACAAAAAATCCTGTACGAGATGCTCGTGAACAATCTCATTGTGGAAATTGCGGATGATGGCAATCCGCTCACATTCTTGGATTTTAAGGTTCACTACATCGGAAAAAGTTTCTCCCAAAAGGTATGGAAACGCCTGACCGGTCACACAAAGATGCAAAAAATCCTCACGGTGGAGCGCGAGATCGGATCTTCTCCTGATGCACGCTCGCGTTTCGAGATTTCGTTGATCATATTGCGGGTCGCGGGCTTGACGGACGTTCCAATCGTCGGCGCTATTGATGAGAACCCTCTCGTTGGACCGAACCCGATCGTTCAGATGATCGACTACTCTGATGAAGCCTCCTTCGATCGTTTTCTTCATCAATCTCCGGTTCAACTTGGCGACGAATGCTTGACGCGCGAAGTCGAAGCGCTGCTCATCAACCGTTTCCGACCGGATCACAACGAGATCAAATATTCAAAGTACCCAAATATTGCCGGCGGTATGCGGTCAAATGGGTACAGCCAAACTGGGCTAACGATCGAACGCCTTCCGGCCATTTTGTACACGGATTATCAGCCCGCTACCTCACTTGCTGATGTGCATCCCGACTATAAATTTCCAGATGAGCCCGCACCTCAAATTCCATTGGTTCAGATGCTTCTCGGCACTATCGAGGAATAGAAGCCCGGCGAGTGGCAGCGTGAATCTGAAAATAACAGGGGCCCTGCCAGTGCCACTCACCGCTGCGTCTGGCCTGACGTGACCCCCTGGTTTCCACCAGCCGGGATTAGAGCCCAGCAGCTTTGTTGCGCATGAGCGCGGTGTAAGCAATGGCCTGCGCAGCGGAGCCCGAAGGGCGTAGCTGCGCAGGCCATTGCTTATGCAGTTCGGCGGCGAACGCCGCCGGTGTCTCATATCCAAGTGCCGAGTGCGGCCGCGACTGGTTGTAATCTTCGGCCCAGGCCGCGATCACTGTGCGGGCATGGTCGAGGTCGAGGAACAGCGTCTCGTTCAGAAGCTCATCACGCATCCGGCCATTGAAGCTCTCGACATAGCCGTTCTGCATCGGCTTGCCGGGTGCGATATAATGCCACTCGACGCCGACCTCACCGCACCATGCGAGCACCGCGTTCGATGTCAGCTCGGTCCCGTTGTCGCTGACGATCATCCCCGGCCTGCCGCGTTCCTCGATCAGATCGCTGAGCTCGCGCACGACCCGGCGCCCGGAGATCGACGTGTCGGGCACCGCGCGCAGGCACTCCCGCGTCACGTCGTCGACGATGTTGAGCACCCGGAACCGCCGGCCTGACGCCATCTGATCATGCACGAAGTCGAGGCTCCACCGCTGGTTCGGTAGCGCCAGCACCGGTGCGGGCGCCCGAGCACCGATCGCCCGGCGCCGGTTACGTCTTCGTCGGACCATCAGTCCTTCCTCCCGATACAGGCGCTGAGTCTTCTTCCTGTTGATCATCACGCCCTCCCGGCGCAGCAGGATATGCAGGCGTCGATAACCGAACCGGCGACGCTGCTGCGCCAGCTCGCGCAGCTTCTCCCGAACCTCGGCATCGTCACCACGCTGCGACCGGTAGCGCATGCTCTTCCGATCGGCCCCTGTGACACGGCACGCCCGCCGCTCGCTCATCCCATGGCAAGCCTGGAGATGGGCGACCGCTTCCCGCTGAACGGCGGGCGTCACCATTTTTTTGTGAGAAGATCCTTCAGCGCCGCATTGTCGAGCATCGAGTCCGCAAGCAGCCGCTTCAGCTTCGCGTTCTCGTCCTCGAGCGAGCGCAGCCGCTTCGCCTCGGACACCTCCAGGCCGCCATACTTGGCCTTCCAGTTGTAGATCGTTGCTTCCGACACCCCGTGTCGCCGCGCCAGCTCGCCGGTCTTCGCGCCCGCCTCCGCTTCCTTCAATACCCCGATGATCTGCTCTTCCGAAAACCTCAAACGCTTCATCTGTCCGTCCTTCCTTCAAGGCCGGACTCTAATCACTGTTGGAGGAAAATCAGGGGGTCACGTCACCGCAGAACAACCCCGATATGGCGACGATATGGGGCTTCGAAGTCGCGGTCGAGAAGCGGCTCACCTTCTTGCCTGGCGTACTTTCCGGTCTGGGTGTCTATGCCAACTACACTTTCTCCAGAAGCAAGAAAACGCAGACGCTCAGTTGGTTTACGGCGCCAGTATATGATTCCGCGGGCAACGTCGTGAACCGCGAGACTGTGACCTATGAACGTCAGGTTCCGTTCGACCTGTCTCCGGAAAATTCGGGCACCATAGGCCTGACCTACACGAGGCCCGGATTGGACGCCTCACTCTACTACACGGCGCAGGCCAGACGATTGGGGGCCGCGCAGGCATTCGAGATGGACTCCTATCGCGAGGCAACGAGTTCGCTCGATTTCCGGGCGGTTTATGGCTTTCGCCTAGCGGGGTCGGATGTTCGGCTCAGCTTGGAAGGCAATGATCTGCTCAAGGGTAAGAAGGACGCCCTCACGGAAGATTCGATCGGCGGCGTCAACGGCGGCCCCAAATATTATACTGGCGGCTACTATCATGGCGGCCGGCGGGTGACGGTGGGGCTTTCAGCCAGCTTCTGACGCCCTGTGGAGCATTTCGTCATACAGGAAAGACGGTCTGCGGCCTTACGCTGCAGACCGTTCATCCTGCTCCTTCTGATACTGCTGGTCGTTCTTAAATCAGGCGTTGCTTCTGCTCTTGAAAATTCGGACGACGCCCAAGGCGTTGTTCGATCCGGCATTCTACCGAACGGACTATCCTATTATGTCCAGCGGGGCGGGCAGCCAGGCGAGAAGATCAAATTGAGCCTCGTAGTCCGGGTGGGCGACGCCGAGGCTCTTCCTGCCGAGCAGCAAGTCGCCCATGTCATAGAGCATATCGTTCATGCAAAAATGACCGATCCATCAAAAGGATCGATATGGGAACGCGTTGCGCGCTTGGGCGGGCAGCGCGGTAACGATACAAATGCGGGCACCGGTTACGCCGAAACATCCTATTTTGTCCGTGTTCCACCAGACAATGCGGACGCGCTCGCTGAAGGACTGGACATTCTTCTGGGCTGGGCAACTCCCACGACGCTCACTGCCGAGGACATCGATCGGGAGAGGTCTGCGGTCATTGAAGAAGGACGTGGGACATCGACCGTCATGCGAGACTTTTTCGATGCCCAGCGCCGTACTTGGTTTCCGGGGCATCCGGTGTTTGGCTTCAGGCAGGATCCGCCGGGCTCGCTGAGCGCGTCGCCCGAGACGATCCGTTCGGTCTATCGATCATTCTATGTTCCCTCGAATATGGCAATCATCATCGTCGGTGATGTCGATCCCGAACGGGTTGCGGAGCATGTCGAGGCGCTCTTCTCCAATATCGAGTCCGTAGAGCCCGCACCGAACCGCGCAGCGATAGCTGATGTCGATTTGAAGGGCGGGCATTATGTCAAACTAGGAGGGGCGGACCAGCGAGAAACGAGGCTGCAACTGAGCTTCAAGTACAAGCGCGCGGAACCCGGCGATCGGACGCGCGCTGAAGAGATCGCAATACAGGCGATCATCGCGAAGCTCTTTGATGGGGCGTTGGAGAATGTCGTGCAGCGATACTCAGCGCCAATCAGGGGGGGAGGTGTCTCGGTCGCAGATCAATCAAACCCGGCCTCTCCGTTCGGGACCGACATTTTCCTGATGAATTTGGCCCTTAAGCGCGGTGAGGCCGCCGCGGGTCTCTCGCAAGCGCTGACGATATTATCGACGGTTGAACGCGAAGGCTTCTCTGAAGAGCATATCGAAAGGGTCAGATCAGAAATCGTTCGCAACTTCCAAGTTGTCGAGCCTTCGGTTGATCGGCTGAGCGCGGACTTAGCGAGCCTGTTCCTGTATGGTCGGCGTGACCCCGGTTCCGCCGAGGTGCGGTCCGCTATGCTCGGCGTCAGCTCGAAGGATGTCAACGCGATGCTGGCGTCTTGGCTTGATGCTAAGAACAGGGACATTATTCTAAGCTATCCTGAGCAGGATGGTGATCTGGTTCCGTCGACAGATCAATTAACGCGCTTCGAAGCGGAGGCACGAACAGCGCCTCCGGCAAAGCTTTTGCCCGGCCCAGTCCGTACGCCGGACCTGGGGGCAATGCCAGCAATCGAAAGGCGAGACGCGCCCGAGCCGGTGCTAGAGGACGGCGGGTTCCATCGGTGGATGCTACCTCGCTCGCAAGCGACGCTGCTTGTCCAGCGAACCTCGGGGGACGTGCAACTCGCGATCCTGCGACGCGGAGGGGGGAGTCGCTTCCGAGAGAAGGACGTCGATGCCGCTCTGTTCGCCGGTCGTCTTGTCGCCGCATCGGGTCTCGGAAACCTCAGCAAGTTCGAATTGGGCAGGTTTCTGAAATCGCGGGGTATGTCGGTCCGCCCCGTCGTCTATGAAGGTCGGGAAGGTGTGCTCGCGAGCGGTCCAGCCGATGACTGGATGATGGTAATCCGGCTAGCGCACGCGCAAATCACCCGGCCGCAGTGCAACCCAGATGCCTTTGCTGAATTAGCTCAGCCACCCTTTGGTGTGAGAGCCGAGCGTCAGCCGGATGAGACAGCAATCGGGCCAGAAGAGTTCAGCGCGCGGATTGCGAAAGAACTGACGCCACCAGTTGCCGAGACTAGTGCGAAGCCGGCGTTGAAGCGCGTATGTCAGATGATCGAAACGATCTTCGATGATACCCGGCACATGACGATTGTGGTCGAAGGCAATGTCGATGAGGCTGAAGTTTACGCCGCTGTCCGGGCATCGCTCGATATCCCCGGGCGACCTCCTGCGACCGCCAGACGGAGACCGCTGAGCGTTCAGACACAAGCGAAACGAAATGATTATGTGTCTGTTTCGGGAGACCTCGCAAAAGTGGCAATCGTCTCTCAAAGGCCCGCTCTGGCTAGCGAGCCTGATGAGCAGGCCGGATTCATGGTTCGGGATATTGTCGCGCAACGCCTCCATCACCGGCTGCGAGATATCGAAATGGGAACATATAGCGTCGGTGTGAATTTTTCGATGTTGGATGTTCCGGAGCGTTCAATGTTCTCGATTGGGTTCGATACCAGTCCGGAGAATGTTGACCGGCTCGTTACGGCGACCTTGGAGGAGTTAACACGATTGCGGCTCGATGGGCCTTCGGAAGTCGAGTTGAGCCAGTCGCAATCTGCCTATGCAGAAAAGTCGCGATCGGTGGCTGAGATAGCTGAAATGTGGATATCATTGGGAACGGCCGCTCCGCCCTTGGTTACGCGAATGCAGATAACCGATTGGATCGCCAAAAACTTGGTGACCGAGAACTTCCGGACGTTCGCCTTGGTTCCTCGGAAAGGACCAGTGCCGGAAGCGGAACAGTAGAGTTGGGGCATCTGAATTATACAATTGGATCTTCTACTAGCTCACGCCCTTCCTGCCCGTCGCACATGCGAGTGTCACGGTGACCGGGACGTCAACACGCCAATATTTTCCATTCTGATCATGTCGATCTATTCGTACTCCATGGCTGGTCACTTGCCACGCTATAAAGGCTCGGATCGGCGCAGATCGTGCGTGCCAGTTGGTGTGCCGAGGCAATGTCGATGGTGAGCCATGTCGCGTAATCTGACGGCTGGACGATCGCGGGCATCGTGCGGTGTGTGTGTGGTGGGCCTGCTTCGACATTGAAGCCGGCGAACCCGCTCTCTTCGCCGTCGTCGCGCCATATGCCGGCCCACGCAAAGATGGGGCGATCGTCATAGCCGAAATACGTCCGTGTCCGGGCGCCAGCCGGACCGTCTGGCAGCGCGAAGCTGTCGAGGACGATCAGACAGCGGGCTTCGGGATCGCAAAGCTCTCTCTCGTCCGGCCAGATCTGGCGGAACCAGATGTTGTGGCGGGGCGGTTCGTTGCGATGTGGCGAATGCGCGGGCGGTGGCAGGCCCCAGCGCATGGCCTCGATCCGGCGTTGTCCTTCGACCTGGCGGACGATGAGGCCGGTGCGGCCGGGCCAGAGTTCCGGCGACCAATCGGTCGGGCGCGGTCGCTCGCATTGGAAGTGGTCGGCGACTTCGCTGAGGCTGGTGCGGCAATAATAGAGTGTGGGCAGGATCGGACTCCGCTGGGTCAGAAACTATAGACGATGCTCGCGCGGCTGGTGGTCGTGGTCGGTTCGATCCCGGGATAGGGATTAGTCTCGTGGCGGGCGGTGAGTTGGAACCGCGTCGCGAGCGGCCCGATCAACTTGCCGGTGATTGATGCCTGGCCCTCGAGCGTCCCGCTGTTTGCTTCGAAGATTCCCGAGCCCGATGCCGCGAGGCTCACGCCAGGGGCGAGGATCCAGTCGAGCGCCGCGGAGCCCCGCGCGCCGAACTGGGTCTCGCTGTCGCGGTCGCCAAACCACTCGATCTGGCGCCATGATGGGCCGCCGGACACATTGAGCGCGAGCTTGGAGGCGAGGCTGAACTTGCCGCCGAAGCCGAGGCTCTGCGTCGTGCGCCGGCGGAAACCCGCGATGCGATCGCTCTCGAACGTCGCGAGGCCGGTGACGAAGGCGGTCTTCGACAGGCCGCGTCTCAAGTCCCAGGACGCGGTATAGCGTTCGGCGGCGGCGATGCCCTCAATGTCCTGATAGTCGAGCGTCGCGCGGAGTTTCTGCGACCAGCGCTCGCCGCTGTTCTCGAGCAAGGCGGCGATATTGGCATTGGCGGCGTCGGTCGGACCGCTCGTCTGACCGAGCCCGAATTCGAGGCTGCCCTTGAGATCGGCCGCCTTCGGCTTTGTGTCTTCAGTGGTAGTGTCGTCCGCTTTGGCGGGTTCGGCCACCGGGCATTGGCCGCTCGCCTCTATCGCCTTGGCGAGAGCGGCGAAGGACGCCTCCCCCGATGGCTCCGCCTTGGCGGCGAGGCGGGCGATCCTGAGCGCCATATCGCGGTCGCCTTCGGCCGCGGCGGCGCAAATCAGAGCACGCGCATCGGTCGGCGCGGCGACTGTCGTCGGCGCGAGCATGGCGGCGGTGAGCGCGAAGGCTGAAAGCATCGGAAATATCCTCCCACTAGGAAGACGCGTGAGGACTCCGAAAGCGCAACGGGACGGAGCAAGATTTCACAGGGTTGGCGGGTTTTATGTGCGCGGGGTAATGGTCCGGGCGTCAAAGTGGGTGTCCGGTGGTGGGCTGGTCGATCGCGTTTCGCTCTGGACGGCGGTTAAGTAGGGATTGGCAGGCTGGGTAATTTTATTTCGCCATCGAGTGCGGAAGTTGCGCGCTCGCGCGTCTTCAAAAATGGATACACAAACCAGAAGGATTGTCAGTCCACCAAGGCGTTAGATGGTCCACTCTCCCTCTCGTGACCATTGAACGGACAGGGCAGAGCCGCCATGCGACCCGGCGGTTCTGCCCCCTTGGGCATCTACTCCGCTCGTGTGCGGCTGTGACATTTCAGCAACTATATGTCACAATAATATAATAATATGTCTTTGATGCTGCGGACGAGATCAAGCCGGGCGTCTTCCAGTGGCAAGCTTTCTTGCGAACCAATGGAGATAATAATGAAAACTATCGTTTCGGCTGCCGCGCTCGCGGTTGCGACGCTTTCCTCCCCCGCGCTCGCCCAGGACACGGGCTTCGAAGGCGCGCGCGTCGAACTGCTCTCGGGCTATGACATCGTCGAGGGCGACGAAGGCCTCGTCTATGGCGTCGCCGCCGGTTACGACATCGCCGTCGGTCAGGGTGTAATCGGCATCGAGACCGAGCTCAACGACAGCAGCGTTCGCGAAATCTACACCGACGCGCTCGTCGCCGGGGACGAACTGCGCATCGGCGCGGGCCGCGACATCTATATCGGAGGCCGCATCGGCTTCGCTGTTGCCCCGAACACGCTGCTCTACGCCAAGGCCGGCTACACCAACGCCGCCATCGACGTGCGCTATGACGATGGCACCACCGTCGACAAGGCGCGCCCGAAGGGTGACGGCTACCGCGTCGGCGCGGGCCTCGAGCAGAAGATCAACGCGCTGTTCGGTGCCGGCGGCTATGGCCGTCTCGAATATCGTTACTCGAACTACGGCAATGTCTCCTACGCGGGCAACAGTGTCGGCGCGAACATCGATCGTCACCAGATCGTCGTCGGCCTCGGCGTCCGCTTCTGATCGAAAACCTTCCCCGGAATAGAGCCATCGTGCCCGCGCACGATGGCTTACGACCCCGGATGGGGAAGGTGGGCGCGTCCTCGCGGGAAGGCGCGCCCATCGCTTGATTGCATCTCTGCGGTGCGGTTCGTGCCGCGTCGCGCGTCTATCTTCTGGTGGAAGCGGGAAGGGGACACGCAATGGGGGGATGGACCGTCAGGGCCAGGACGATCGGACAAATCCTGGCTATGGTCGCGAGCGCGAACGTCGCGGCTGCCACCGAAGATCCTCCCTGTCTCATTCCCACCTTCGCTCTCGCTGAGACTGCCTCGCCTGCCATGCTGCGTCACGGCAAAGCCATCGTCGATGCCTATATGACCTGCATTGCGCCGCGGATCGAAGAGGCCGAGGCCGATGTTCGCGACATCGACGCTCGAAACTTGCATGGTGCGGACCGTATCGACGATCTGCGGGCGGCGGCTGCGCGGCGCGATACGCTTGTGGCGCAGCGTGATCGGGTGCTTGCCGACTGGCGACGTTTCTCGGGCGCCCGCCCCTGAGGCGCTGGTCTCGGGACGGGGGCAATCCCTCGTGCCGCCCAGACGTCCTCCCGCTGCTGGCGGCAGAGCAGACTTTGCCGCGCGGACACGTCTTTTCGCTGATCGGGGCTACGGCCGCGGGAGCCAGTGGAACTCCCGCGGCCGGGAAGCGATCCCGCGATGGGCCGGGACGGCTCCCCCCAAGACCCGACCTCGCGCCGACGGCACAGGGAATCACATGCCGCCGTGGACCGATGGGCGACGTCGCTGGTGACGTCGTCCTACCCCCGATGACTCAGACGCATGAGCCGGGCAAAACCGCACCATTTCGGATCATAAATTATAGGGACGAGCGGTTCCGGCCGCGACGCGGGTAGCTTCTCTGGAATCCCGCGCCGCGGCCCGGCAGCGCGCGCCGGGGAGACGCACAGATGCCGTGAACCTGGAGCGATTTGCTGGACTGCATGAGCATCGCCCCCCAAACTCAAGACGTCCGAAAGGGCGGTTTCCGCAACGTCAGGCGAAAATTATTTGTAGGCGCGCCCGAGCGGCCCCCAGACGCCGATTGAAGAGTGTCGTATTCCGTTCTGGCATGAACCGGATTCCGCGATGAAAGGGACCGCGAGCGCCTTTGGCGCCCGCGGTCAGAGATGGTTCGAGCCGCGAAGCATGGAGCCAGCAAGGGGCTCTGGCCGCGGCTTCGGAAATTCTGCGCCGGGTCAGACGCTGCCCCTACGAACCCGGAAGCGACGGTACTGCGGTCGCCGCTCCCTCAAGGGTAAGACGCTCGGCAGTCTTGAAATCGCAATCGGGGAGGGAATTTAGGCTGAACCTTGCTCTACTTCGATCGACCTATGGCAATCTCGTTTGCCGTCGAATGCTTCGATATCGGAAATCAGAACGCGGCGCGTCCACCCCTCGAAATGGGAAGGCAACTGACCGGACTCGATCAGGAAGACGACTGCCTGCCTTGAAAGCCCGAGCTGATCGCCCGCATCGAGAACGCTGAGCGCGGTTCGGAGCGGATTTGGCATCGAGAAACTTCCTGTCGATCCGGGCGCGGGCCGGGGGGTACGTTCTGGTGGGCCCGGCAGGACTCGAACCCGCAACCTAGCCGTTATGAGCGGCCAGCTCTGACCATTGAGCTACAGGCCCCAACCAGACCGACGGTGCGGACGGCGGAACTCAACCCGCACTGGATGCCCCGGCGGATTTTAAGTCCGCTGCGCCTGCCATTTCGCCACGTCCGCGCGGGCTCGCGCGGACCCTCGCACTATAGAGACGTCCGATGACGGCATTCCCGCAACCCGGGCTTCGATATTTTTGATTCAGACCTTCCGGTGAGCGTGGATAGACGGCTGTCGTTCGTCGACCGAGGTCGGGTGTCCGTCGATGGTCCCACCGGCGAGACCCATCAGCCGTGCGGATTTGCTCCCCGCGCGCGTCTTCTTTCTATTGACCATATAGAGGGACGGATTTCATGACATTGTTGAAGCCTCTTGCCGCCGCGCTGCTGGCGTCGGTGTCGCTCACTGCGATCCCCGCTGCGACCGCGAAGCTGGCAAGCGCCGCCGCGTCGGCGGCGGATCCGCTGGCCGGTCTCGAGATCGATATTCCGGCGAAGAAGTTCGTTCTGAACAATGGTCTCACGCTGATCGTCCATGAAGACAAGTCGGCGCCGCTGGTCGCGGTCAACATCTGGTATCATGTCGGATCAAAGAATGAGCCGGTAGGTAAATCGGGGTTCGCGCATCTCTTCGAGCATCTGGTCTTCAACGGCTCGGAGCATTTCAACGACGATTTCTTCAAGGCTACCGAAAGGCTCGGTGCCTCGGACCTGAATGGCACCACCTCGGAAGACCGGACCAACTATTTCCAGACGGTGCCCAAGGCGGCGCTCGATTCGATCCTCTGGCTCGAAAGTGATCGGATGGGGCATTTGCTCGGCGCGATCGACCAGGCGAAGCTCGACGAGCAGCGCGCGGTGGTGAAAAATGAAAAGCGCCGCGGCGAGACCAACCCCTATGCCAAGGCGCAGGATCTGATCATCAAGGGGACGACGCCGCCCGACCACCCCTATGGCCATAGCGTCATCGGCTCGATGGAGGATCTCGACAACGCCTCGCTCGACGATGTGAAGCAATGGTTCCGCGACTATTATGGTCCTTCGAATGCCGTGCTCGTGCTCGCGGGTGACATCACGCCCGAGGAAGCGCTCGCCAAGGTCGAGAAATATTTCGGGGATATCGAACCGGGCTCGCCGGTGTCGCAGCCGACGAGCTGGCCGCTTCGGCGCACGGGCACGGTGCGCGAGACCACCTATGTCCGCGCCGCCCAGCCTGTCTTCATCCGGACCTGGAACATCTCGGACTATAGGTCGGCGGACACCGACTATCTCCAGTTCCTCGCCCAGACGCTCGCGGGAAGCCGTACTAGCCCGTTGATGAAGCGGCTCGTGATCGACGAGCAGGTCGCGACCGGCGTAGATGCGAGCGTGAACAATCGTGAGATCGGCGGCCAATTCTCGATCAGTGTCACCGCCAAGCCCGGTGTCGACCTGGAGAAGGTCGAGAAGATCGTCGACGAGGAACTCCGCAAGGTCATCGCAAACGGGCCGAGCGCCGCCGAAATGGGCAAGGCACGGACGACGGCGATCGCGGGCTTTGCGCGAGGGCTGGAGGCCATCGGCGGATTCAGCGGCAAGGCCAATATCCTCGCCGAGAGCGAAACCTATCTCGGCGCTCCTGATGCATGGAAGGAGGCTTGGGGCCGTTATCGTTCCGCCACAGCCGCCGACTTGCAGGGCGCGGCGAAGCGCTGGCTCACCGATGGCGACTATGTTCTTTACATGCTGCCCTTCGGCCAGCTTTCGGCCGCGGCCGAGGGCGCTGATCGGTCGAAGATGCCAGAGCCGGGCGCGGCAGTCCCGGCGGTCTTTCCCGCGGTGGAACGGGCTGAACTTGCGAATGGGCTGAAGCTCGTTGTCGCACGCCGCGCGGGCGTGCCGGTCGTCAACATGTCTCTTCTCGTCAACACGGGCATGGCCAAGGACTGGAGAATCGATACCAATGGCGTAGGAGCCTTCGCCGCAGGCCTGATGGATGAAGGAACAAAGACCCGCACAGGCGATCAGCTTTCCGACCAACTCGGTGCGCTCGGCGCAAGCGTGACGTCGGGCGGCGGCGGCGAGGCGAGCATCGTCTCGCTGTCGGCGGTCAAGCCGACCCTGAAGGAGGCGCTCGCGATCTACGCCGACGTCGTCCTCAACCCGGCCTATCGGACCGAGGATGTCGATCGCAACAAGTCCAATGCGCTGGCAGGGCTCGCTGCCGCGAAGCAGGATGGCGCCAAGGCGGCCGCCCGGCTTACGCCATCGATCATGTATGGGCCGGACTCGCCCTACGGACGCGTCCAGACCGAAGCGGATATCGCTGCGATTGATCCCGCCAAGCTCGGCGCGTTCCATGATCGCTGGTTCAAGCCGAACAATGCGACTTTGGTGGTCTCGGGAGACACGACCCTTGCCGAGATTCGCCCGCTCGTCGAAGCGGCGTTCGGCAAGTGGCGCGCGGGGGATGTGCCTGAGCGGATCGTGCCGTTGACGCCGCCTGCCAGGGAAACGGTCGTTTATCTGATCGACAAGCCCGGGGCTCCGCAATCTGTGATCACCGCCAGCGTCATCGCGCCCCGCCGCGTCGAGGGCGACAATGCGTCGCGCGGTGCCTTTATTTCGGCGATCGGTGGCAGCTTCACGTCGCGGATCAACATGAAACTGCGCGAGGAGAAGGGCTGGGCCTATGGCGCGAGCGCGGGCATCGCGGGGGGACGCGGAAGCCGCACCTATGGCGCGAATGCCTCGGTGCAGACGGACAAGACCGCCGAATCGATGACCGAGATCGCGAACCTGTTCCGGAGCTCGATCGGCGAGAAGAAACTCACCGCAGACGAACTCGCGAAGGCCAAGGACAATATGACTCTCGGGCTGTCGAGCCAATGGTCGAAGACGGCGGGTATCGCCGGCGCGGTGATCGATCAGATATCCTTCGATCTTCCCGATGACTATTATGCGACCTATCCCGGCTCGATCGCGGCGGTGACGCTCGCATCGGCGAATGCGGCGGGCGCCGATATCCTTGCTGGTAAGCCGCTGACGTGGATCGTCGTCGGCGATCTGACCAAGATCGAGGCGTCGGTACGGGCGCTGAAGCTTGGAGAAGTCCGTGTGATCGACGCCGACGGCAAGGTCATTCGCTGAGACCTCGCCGCCGGCTTGGCGCACCCTTCGCGAATATTTGCGGTCGGGGTGCGGATCGGGGTGGCTGCAGCGTCTTACACTTGAGACGTGTGGGAGCGGGGAGGGGGCTATTGGGCCCTTCTCCCCGCTTATCATCGTTTCGGATCTTGGACGCGGGTCCGAAACCGTGTCTGCATCAGGAGACGGGCGTGCGCCTCACGGCGAAGCACCCGCGCCAACCTGCGCTCACCCGCGCAAGGTGGTGGTCTTCCCTCACGGGAAGGCGATGCGGCCGGACGGCAACCAATCGGGGTTCCTTTCTCGGCCGCGTCGTCCCGGTGCTTGTTCAAAGCCAGGGGTAACCGAGTGAACCAGACTATTCCGACCTTCGCCGACATCGAGGCCGCCGCCACGCGTATGGCCGGCCAGATCATGGCGACGCCCTGCGTGCCGAGCCAGACGCTTTCGCGCCTGCTCGGCTGCGAGCTGTTCCTCAAGTTCGAGAATCTCCAGTTCACCGCGAGCTTCAAGGAGCGCGGCGCGCTGAACAAGCTGCTCGGCCTGCTGCCGCGTGAGCGCGTGTCCGGCGTGGTGGCGATGTCGGCGGGCAATCACGCGCAGGGGGTCGCCTATCATGCCGCGCGGCTCGGCATTCGCGCGACGATCATGATGCCCAACGGAACGCCGCTCACCAAAATATCGCGCACCCGCGAGCATGGCGCGAATGTCGTCGTCACCGGCGCCAATCTGATCGAGGCCTATGAAACGGCAGTGAACTATTCGAAGAGCTTCGATGCGACGATGATCCATCCCTATGACGATGGCGAGGTCATCGCGGGACAGGGAACGCTCGGGCTTGAGCTGATGGCAGCGGTCCCCGATCTCGACGCGATCCTGCTCCCGGTTGGCGGCGGCGGCCTCGTCTCGGGCGTTGCGATCGCGGCAAAGACCATAAACCCCAAGATCAGGATCATTGGCGTTCAGTCGGCCGTCTATCCGTCGATGGCGCGCGCCATGGCGGGCGAGGAGGGTGTTCTTCCCGACGGCGTTACCATCGCCGAAGGCATCGCGGTCAAATATGCAGGCAGCCTCACCCGGCGGATTGTGGCGGACTGGGTCGACGAAATCCTCGTCGTCGAGGAAGCCTCGATAGAGCGCGCAATCGCGCTGCTGCAGTCGGTCGAGAAGACGGTGTGCGAGGGCGCCGGGGCGGCGGGCCTCGCGGCGGTGATCGAGCATCGCGACCTGTTTGCCGGACAGCGTATCGCCGTCCCGCTGACAGGCGGCAATATCGATGCGCGCATCTTCGCCAATGTGATCCTGCGCGATCTTATCCGGTCAGGATCCCTGATGCGGATCGATGTGCCGATATCGGATCAGCCCGGGGCGCTGGCGGTTCTCGCGACAGTGCTCGCCGAGGAAGGTGCGAATATCGTCGATGTCGCGCATGAACGGATGAGCCTCGCGCTCAATCCCAAACGTGCGGCGCTCGACCTTGTCGTCGAACTGCAGGATTGCGACCATGGCGAGCGGGTGCTCGCCGCACTTCGCCAGCGAGGATTCGATGCGGTCGCGCGCTCTGTCGCCTGATCGGCGCCGCGCGGCGCGGCGCGCCGCCGCCTGGCGGCCGCTTTTCCTCATTCCTGGCACCGTCGAAGACGAGCACCCGGGTGAAAGGCAGCCGCGGCAAGGCCATGAGCCACCGCGCCCCAAATAGCGTCACCCGAACGGGCCGAGTCAGACGCTGTAGGTCAGACCGGTTGTATGATCCGCCCGGCGCGCGCTGAACGGCGCGTTGGCGTTGTGAGGCGCGGCGCCGCTGGAATGACGGCGTCGGCATCGAACAGGGCCTGTGTCGCGGCTGCAATGTCATGGCTGCGCATCAGGGTCTCGCCGACGAGGAAGGAGCGGATGCCGCTTGCGGCGAGGCGCGCGCAATCGGCGTGCGATCGGATGCCGCTCTCGCCGACGACAAGGGTGCCTTGTGGAACGCGCTTTGCCAGACGTTCGGCAACACCGAGATCGGTCGCGAAGGTGCGAAGATCGCGGCTGTTGATACCGATGAGACGCGAACGAAGTCTGGAGACGGCGCGGTCGAGTTCCTTGTCGTCATGAACCTCGACGAGCACGTCGAGACCGCGCTCGATCGCGGCGGCTTCAATCTCTTGCATAGCCCCATCCGAGAGCGCGGCGACGATGATCAGGATCGCGTCGGCGCCGATCGCGCGCGCTTCGGCGACCTGCCAGGGATCGATCATGAAGTCTTTGCGCAGGACAGGGAGGTCGCAGGCTGCTCGGGCCGCGATCAGATAATCCTCGTGTCCCTCGAACCAGGGCGCGTCGGTCAGCACCGACAAGCAGGTAGCCCCGCCTTCCTCATAGGCGCGGGCATGGCTCGGAGGATGAAAGTCTTCGCGGATGAGGCCGCGCGAGGGCGATGCGCGTTTGATCTCGGCGATAAGCGCGAAGTCGCCGTTCGTGACCCGCTCGCGCAGCGCCGCCTCGAAGCCGCGTATCAGTCCGGCGTCGATCCGATCCAGATCGCCGATCGAGCGTATCCGTCGCCGCGCCGCGACCTCCTTCGCCTTGGTGTCGAGGATCTGAGCGAGCTTGTTCATGGCGATTCCGTGTGGATGGCAGGCAGGGAAGAGCGCTGCGAGGAAAGCCGCGCGTCACAGGGTAAGACGCTTGTGCTGGTCGATTCCGCACTTGGTGCCGCCCGGAGCCGGCGCTCCGGCGCGGCTTAGCGCGTGCGAATGACCGTGCGAGTCTTGCCGCAAAGACCGCAGGCGTCCTTCAGCCGCTCATAGACTTGCTGGCCGGCGAGCGAGCGCGTGACGGCATTCGCCTGGCTCGGAACCGACAGGTTGAGACGGTCGGTGATGCAATTGTCGCAGATGGTCACACCCTCCAGCCGCCGCACCATCCGCTCGATCTCTACGCTTATCGTCATCTTCTCTGTCATCAACCTTCTATCGAAATTCCTTTACGGAATCGGCTGCAGATGCGGCCTCCTCACGCGTCTCTACGATGTGGGGGCGGCATCGGTGCCGGTCGCACGATCCATTCAGGGAAAATCATAACATGCAATCGACCGTTCGCTTTCTTCTCCCCCTTACTGTGCTTCTCGCTGGCGCGCCGGCGGCTGTTCAGGCGCGTGGGGGCATCGAGCCTGTCCGTGTGACCATCAGCCACCGTGATCTCGATCTCACGGATCCGGCCGACGTCGCCGTGCTTGAACGCCGCATCCGCGGTTCGGTGAAGATGGCGTGCCCGACGCTCGCGCGCACCCTCACCGAGATCGCTCATGCGCGCAAATGTGAGCGGGTCGTGACCGAACAGGCTGCGACCCAGAAGCAGGTTGCGATCGCCGAAGCCGAGGCCAATCGGGTGCGCTACGCGAGCGGGGGCGGCAACAAGGCCGTGGCCGTCCAGTAAGAGGTCGGGAAGCGTCCGCCGATGGCGGGCGCTTCCATCATGTGAGCCGTGCCCTCGACGGGGCCTCACAGCTTCGCCGAGGTCGAAGCCTCGAAAGGCGGTTCGGAGGGATAATGAAAGCGCGCGAAACGAACGTTCGCGAGGCGGCGGATATCCTGCAACAGGGCGAGCGCTGGTTGCTGTTCGGGCGCGCTGACTTCCATTTCGATCATCTGCACCCGGAGGTCGCGTTTGGCCGTGATCGTGAAGGGAAGCACATCGCGCTCGCGGATGATTTCCAGGACGCGATCGAGGATCAGTGGGCATCTCTCGGTTTCTACGACGAGTTGGGCCATCCTTGATCGGGCTATCTTGGGAAGACCGACAGGTGAGGGGCCGACTCCGCTTTCACTATCATCTCGTTCGCGCATGGGTCTCCCCGTGGTCGGGGTCGCTCGCGGCCTGTCGCCCGATTCACATGCCCCCTTATGAAGACGAGCCGAGCCGGGCTTTCCGCACATTCGCGATCCTGGCCTATGAAAAAAAGGGCGCGCGCGATCGGGGCTAATGCGAAAGCAGTGCGCCTGATCTCCTGCGGCCAGGACGTTTAGCTAGGCGAGTCTTGGGCGCGAGGTTGAATCTCGGGCACTTCCTCCCGGCACCATAGCTTGCAATCTACAAGGTTGGCTCCGCAGAACGGGGCAATTGGTCGCAGCATCCAATGAACGCCTGAAAACGTGCGCTGCACCGACGCAGAAAGGGTGGCCCAAAGGGTGGGCCAGAAACCATGATCACAAAAAATGGGTTATTTATCAATCGCTTAGAAGCGAAAATGGTGCGGTCGAGAAGACTCGAACTTCCACGGCCTTTCGGCCACAACGACCTCAACGTTGCGCGTCTACCAGTTCCGCCACGACCGCACATCATGATGGTCCGGACGGGCCGGCACCAGGTAGGAGCGGGCGCCTAGCAAAGCTTTCGGGGCGATGCAAGCGAGCTTCGCAGCATTTGTTTCTTCGCGGCACGGCAATGCCGGGCCCCGCGCGCCGGGCGTGTCACCAAAGCGTCCTGAAACCGTCACTCAACTGTCATCGCTCTGGCGTCAGACCGTCATCGAATCACCCTAGTGGCGGCGTCACCGGGGGCGAGCACAGACATTTCTCGTTGATCGGTGGTTTTTCATGTGGGGCGCGAAGGCGCACCGGGAACGGAGATTTTCATGGCGGCTTTCGCACGCGTTCGTTTGGTCATGCTCAGCGGCGTGGCCTGTTCCATTCTTGCGGCGTGCGGCGCCGACGGCGTCGCATCGCCGGGCGAAGGTGTGATCGTCATTCCGACGCCGACCCCGACGCCCACGCCCACCCCGACTCCGACGCCGACCCCGACGGGCGTTACCCCGGCGGCGAACTGCCCGACCATCGCGGGCGCCGACCAGCTCACCGACCTCGGCACGATCACCGGCAACGAAGGCACGTGGCGCAACTGCGGTTTCCCCGCGCGTTTCAACTCGACGACGGCGATCCCGAAGGTCGACGGCGTCATCTACTCGCTGCCCGGCCGCGTCGACGTCGGCACCGACCAGGGTGCGGCGAGCACCAACACCGTCGCGACGCTGACGATCGATCCGGGCGTCATCGTCTTCGGTTCGACGGGCGTTTCGTACCTCGTCGTCAACCGCGGCAACAAGATCGACGCCGTCGGCACCCCGACCCAGCCGATCATCTTCACCGGTCGTGGCAACGTCGTCAGTTCGGCGGGTGACAGCACCTCGCAGCTGTGGGGCGGTGTCGTTGTGCTGGGACGCGCGCCGGTCACCGACTGCCTCGCGCCGGGCGCCGCCGAAGGCACGGTCGATTGCGAACGCGACACCGAAGGCACGTCGAACGCGCTCTATGGCGGTGCGCAGCCGGCCGACAATTCGGGCCGCATGTCGTACGTCCAGATCCGCTATTCGGGCTTCATCCTGAGCGCCGACAAGGAACTGCAGGGCCTCACCCCGTCGGGTGTCGGTTCGGCCACCCAGTTCGACCACATCCAGATCCACAACAGCTCGGACGACGGCATGGAAGTGTTCGGCGGCCGGCCGAACTTCAAGCATATGGTCGTCACCGGCGCCGAGGATGACAGCTTCGACACCGACGTCGGCTACAAGGGCAATATCCAATATGCGATCGCGATCGGCCGCGCCGGCGGAACGGTGGGCGACTCGATGATGGAAATCGACTCGGACGGCAACGAACAGGCCGTTCCGCGCCAGAACGTCACCATCTCGAACTTCACCTTCATCCATCGCAACGCCAACAACAGCAACGCCGCCGCCATCCGCATCCGCGGCGGCGCCGACTACAGTTTCGTCAACGGCCTGATGACCAGCGACACCTCGTGTATCCGCATCGACAGCACGTCGACGACGCAGACGGCGGGTACCGACGAACAGGGGCCGCCGCGCTTCTTCTCGGTATCGCTGAAGTGCAGCGCCGACCGTCCGTTCCGCGGTGGCGGCAGCCCGGCGGTGACCGACGCGGAAGTCCAGGCGATCTTCAACGCCGGCACGGACAACCGCTTCGACTATACGCCGAGCCTCGCGAACCTGTTCATCAACGGCGCGACCGAAACGGGCTTCGCGGCCTATGATGCCAAGACGATCGCGCCCTTCTTCGACACGACGGCCTATGTCGGCGCGGTCCGCGATGCCAACGACACCTGGTATCAGGGCTGGACCTGTAACTCGGCGACGGCGGACTTCGGCACCAGCAGCGGCAGCTGCTCGGCGCTTCCGGTCACCTGATCGCCGCTCGCAAGCCAAATGGGGAGCGGGCAGGCCTGACACAGGCGGCCCGCTCCCTACCTGCATATTCCTCGGGGACTTTCACATGACCAAGCGGCCGATCTTCGCCAGCCTGCTTCTCCTCAGTTCCGCGCTCGTCGCGCCTGCCGCTCTGGCGCAGGATGCGAGCGCCGAACCCGCCGCCGACACGCCGCCCGTCGCCGCCGAACCGGCCACCGACGACGCCGCGTCCGCCGACGAAGAGGTCGATATTTCGATTCCGGGCGGCGCCGATCAGGAGATCGTCGTCACGGGCCGCTTTACCCCCAACATCGTCCGTTCGACCCCCGAAGTCGTGTCGTCGCTGTCGTCGGCCGACATCGCGCGGACCGGCGAGGGCGATATCTCGGGCTCGCTGCAGCGCGTTACCGGCCTGTCGGTCGTCGGTGGCGGCTTCGTCTATGTCCGCGGCCTTGGCGATCGCTATTCGCTGGCGCTGCTCAACGGTTCGCCGCTGCCCAGCCCCGAGCCGCTGAAGCGCGTCGTGCCGCTCGACATCTTCCCGACCAACGTCATCGATTCGACGCTGGTCCAGAAAAGCTTCTCGGTGAACTTCCCCGGCGAATTCGGCGGCGGCGTGATCAATCTCACGACCAAGGCGACGCCGCGCGAACCCTTCCTGACCTTCAGCGGCGGGATCGGCTGGGACAGCGAAACGACGAACCAGCTCGGCTATACCTATTATGGCAGCGACACCGACTGGACCGGTTTCGACGACGGCACGCGCGATGTGCCGCCGCTGCTCAAGGCCGCGCTCGCCAGTGGCAAGCCGATTCTGGAAGGTGCCGACTTCACCCAGGACCAGCTGGAGGCGATCCAGATGGAGCTGGTCAACGCCGAAACGACGCTGCTCCAGCAAAACGACCATATCCCGATCAACTGGTCGGCCGGGATCACTGGCGGCACGACGATTGCGTTGCCGAACGGTGAACTCGGTATCATCGCGACCGCGGGGATCAGCAACAAGTGGCGCACCCGCGACACGTTGCAGCAGACGTCGGTCAACGACGACCTGTCGGGCGATCCGCAGACGAGCTACAACCGCGTCATCACCGACAATCGCGTCGTGGTGAACGGGCTGCTCGGTTTCGGGCTCGAACTCGGCGACCACAAGATCCGCTGGACCAACCTCTATATCCGCGACACGTTGAAGCAGGCGCGCCTCGCGCTCGGTACCGACGCCAACCAGTCGGACCGCGACATCATGAAGCAGGATACGGCGTGGTACGAGCGCCAGCTCATCAACACGCAGCTCGTCGGCGAATTCCACTTCGACCGGCTGAAGCTCGACTTGCGCGGCGCCTACGCCAATTCGCAGCGCGAAGCACCCTATGAGCGCGGCTTTACCTATGTCCGCACCAACCAGCCGGGCGACCCGGTAGGCGACAAGTTCGTCAACGACCTCGGCGGCAACCGCGGCGATGCGACGATCGCCTTTTCGGACCTCAACGAGGATCTGTGGTCGGGCGGCGTCGACCTGTCGTACGAGCTCGCTCCGCGGATCACCGCGACGGTCGGCTATGCCTACAGCGACACGCATCGCGTTTCGGAACGCCGGACCTTCCAGTTCCGTGCCTCGAACCTGCCGCTGGCGGTGCAACAGCTGCGCCCCGACTATCTGCTCTCCGACGCGACGATCCAGCTTTACGACATCACGCTGCTCGAAACCTCGGCGCAGGACGGCACCGCGGCCTTCGACGCCAAGCTGACGACCCACGCCGGCTACGGCCAGTTGCAGGCGGAGATCGTGCCCGGCGTCAACGTCAACGCCGGGGTGCGTTACGAGGAAGCGAAGCAGACCGTCGTTCCGATCGACCTGTTCGGCACCGGATCGTCGGCGATCGTCGCGACCAACCTGAACAACGACTATTGGCTGCCCGCGGTCACGCTGACCTGGGAGGTCGCGCCCGACATGCAGCTGCGCGTCAACGGATCGAAGACGATCGCGCGGCCGCAGTTCCGCGAGTTGGTGGCGCAGGTCTATCAGGACCCCGAATCGAACCGCCTGTTCCGCGGCAACCCGTCGCTGACCGACAGCGAGCTATGGAATGCCGAAGCGCGCTATGAGTGGTATTTCGCCAAGGATCAGCGCCTGACGGTCGCCGGCTTCTACAAGTCGATCGACAATCCGATCGAGACCTATACCTCGATTTCGGACTCGTCGGTGAACAGCAGCTACGCCAACGCGCCTAAGGCGACGCTGTACGGCGCCGAGGTCGAAGTGCAGAAATATTTCCCGCTCGACAAGCTGTCGGACTCGCCCTTCTGGCAGAGCCGCCGCCTCGTG
This sequence comes from Sphingopyxis macrogoltabida, assembly GCF_001314325.1. Lineage (NCBI taxonomy): Bacteria > Pseudomonadati > Pseudomonadota > Alphaproteobacteria > Sphingomonadales > Sphingopyxidaceae > Sphingopyxis > Sphingopyxis macrogoltabida. Next base: position 3,492,093 of record NZ_CP009429.1, on the reverse strand, counting down.
CTGATCGGCAACTATACCTACACCAAATCCGAAATCCGGGTCCGCGACGGCGACACCACGGTGATCAATGGCGTGGTGCAGAATGCCGCCAACTTCTTCTTCGACGGCGCACCGATGACGGGTCAGTCCGACCATTTGCTCAATTTCCAGATCGGGCTGGAGGATCAGGACAAGCTGTCGCAGCAGACGTTGCTGCTGACCTATGCCAGCCCGCGCGTCACCAGCCGCGGTCCGTCGGGCCAGCCCGACCTCGAGGAAAAGCCGGGCATCCAGCTCGACTTCGTTGCGCGGCAGGGGCTGACGCTGCTGAACAAGGAAATCGAGCTGAAGTTCGAGGCGCGCAACCTGACCGGACGCAAATATCAGGAAGTGCAGACCGCGGGCGACAACAAGATCTTCTTCAACCGCTACAAGCTGGGCCGGACCTTCTCGCTGAGTGCGTCGGTGAAGTTCTGATCGGGCAGGGCGGGTCCGATCGCACCGGACTCGCCCGGCTGACAAAAAACTGTAATCTTCCCGTCAACTGATTGTCATCAATCGCCCCTAGGCGATTCGCGTGCAATGCTTTCAGGCGGGGGACAGGGTTATTTCATGGCGACGCTGATGCCCGGATCGGCCGTTCGGCTGCCGCGTGGCCTGCCCGTCTGGCTGCGGACCAAACGCGCGCCGCGCGACATCTGGCCGCTGCTGCTGGTCGCGCTGCTCGGCGCGTTGCTGGTCTGGCAATGTATCCGCCTGCTCTGGACCCTCATCGTGCCGCTGTCGCCGCTCGGCGCCTGGCAACCGCAGGCGGCGGTCATTGCGTCGCCCGCCGAGCGCCGCGCGCTGTTCGTCGGCCTCGACCCTTTCTTCCGCACCGCACCGCAGGGCCCCGCCAGCGCCACCGTCACCGCGCTCGGCCTCACCCTGTTCGGGGTCAATATCAACGAAGCGACGGGCAGCGGTTCGGCGATCATCGCCGGCGAGGACGGGGTGCAGAACAGCTACGCCGTCGGCGACGAGATCGCGCCCGGCGTCAAGCTGGTGGGCGTCGCGTTCGACCATGTGCTGCTTGATCGCGGCGGCGCGCGCGAAAGCCTGTTCCTCGATCAGAGCGGCGAGGCGCCGGTCGCCAGTCCCGCGGCCGCCCCCGCCATGCCGACCCCCGAAACCGCTGCGGCCCCCGCGAGCGGTGTCTCGGCCAGCGGCGAGATGTCGCCGGCGGCCCTGAAATCGGGCGTCGGCTTCGCCCCGCGGACCGAGAGCGGTAAGGTCACCGGCCTCGCGGTCCAGCCGCAGGGCGACGGCGCCGTGTTCCGCGCCGCCGGGCTGCGCCCGGGCGATGTCATCCGCTCGGTCAACGGCCGCCCGATCGGTTCGGCGGGCGATGCCGCCTCGCTCGCCGGCCAGTTTACGCCGGGGGCGCGCATCTCGCTCGAGGTCGAGCGCGGTGCCAGCGTCGTCCCCGTCGCCATCTTCCTCTCGAAGCAATAGGTTTATGCGTCTCAAACTGTCCCTGATGCTCGCCGCCGCGCTCGTTTCCGCAACGCCGGGACCCGCGCTCGCGCAATATACGCTGAACGTCCGCGACGCCGATATCCGCGCGTTCATCCAGGATGCGGCGCGGATCACCGGGCGCACTTTCGTCATCGACGGCCGCGTCAATGGCAAGGTATCGGTGGTGACCGACCGGCCGCTGTCGCGGAGCGAATATTTCGAGATTTTCCTCTCGACGCTGCGCTCGAACGGGCTGGTCGCGGTGCCGGGACCGAACGGCAGCTATCGCGTCCAGCCGATCGACGGCGCCGCCGCCCAGCCCGGCCGCATCGGCAGCGGCGGCGCGGCGCAGAACCAGTTCGTCACCGAAATCATCCGCCTGCGCCACATCGACGCCGTGTCGGCGGTCGAAACGCTGCGCCCGCTGGTCAGCCCGCAGGGATCGCTGACCGCGAACCGCAACGCCAACAGCCTGGTCGTCGCCGATTTCGCCGACAATATCCGCCGCATCCGCGCGCTCGCGAGCAGCATCGACCGCGACAGTTCAACGAGCCAGATCGTGACGCTGAAAAATGCCGGCGCGCGCGAGATCGCGGCCGCGCTGCAGGCGCTGGTGCCTGCAGCCGGCGAGGGCGCGCAATCGCCCGTCGCCATCGTGCCGATCGACAGCAGCAACGCGATTGCCCTGCGCGGCGATCAGGCGATGGTCGCGCGCTTCGTCCAGATGGCGAACGACCTCGATGCCAAGGCGGCGGGCGGCACCGAGCTGCGCGTCTATTGGCTCGAACATGCCAATGCCGAAACGCTGTTGCCGACGCTTCAGCAACTGATCGGCGGCGGCAGCGATCCGGCGCAGAAGGCCGGACTGCCGCCGGCTTCGTCCTCTTCCTCGTCATCGGGCAGCGCCGGTGCTGCGCCCGCCGCCGCAACGAACAGCGCGCCGACCTCGGTCAGCGGCGCCGGCGGCAGCATCTCGACCCGCGGTCCGGCGATCGTCACCCGCTACGAAGGCGCCAATGCGATCATCGTCGCCGCCAACAGCGAAGTGCAGCGGATGCTCGGCGAACTGATCCGCCAGCTCGACAGCCGCCGCGAGCAGGTGTTGGTCGAGGCGATCGTCGTCGAGATCGGCGACGATGCGGCAAAGCGGCTCGGCGTCCAGTTCCTGCTCGGCGGCAAGAATATTCCGTTCGTCGCAACCAATTATAGCAATGCCCAGCCGAACATCTTCACGCTCGGCGGCGCCTATGCCGCGACCAAGCTGACCGAAGACAAGACGACCGTCGACGGCACCACCGTCGTCACCCAGACGTCGAGCGCGCTCGGCAGCAGCCTGCAGGAAGCCGCGGCGGCGTCGCTGCTCCAGGCGACCGGCGGTTTCGCAGGGTTCGCGGGCGATATCGGCAAGAACACGATCTTCGGCGCGATCATCAACGCGGTGAAATCGGACACGACGTCGAACCTGCTCGCGACGCCGCATATCGTCACGCTCGACAATCAGGCGGCGAAATTCCTCGTCGGACAGGAAGTGCCGATCACGACGGGCGAAGCGCTGAGCGACAATTTCGACAACGCCTTCCGCACCGTCCAGCGCGAAGAGGTGGGCATCAAGCTCGAAGTGACGCCGCAGGTCAACGGCGCGGGCGAGGTCAAGCTGTTCCTCCGTCAGGAAGTGTCGAGCGTCGCGGGTCCGGTGTCGTCGCGCAACAGCGACCTCATCCTCAACAAGCGCTCGTTCGAGACCGTGCTGACGGTCGACGACGGCGAAATCCTCGCGATCGGCGGCCTGCTCAACGACGACGAGCGCAAGACGATCGAGCGTATTCCGTTGCTGAGCGACATCCCGCTGATCGGCGAATTGTTCAAGTCGCGGAGCCGCAGCCGTTCCAAGACGAACCTGATGGTCTTCATCCGCCCGACCGTCCTGCGCAATCGCGAGGATAATGCTGCGCTGACCGCGCGGCGTTACGGCTATGTCCGCAATTTCCAGTTGCAGCGGAACCCCGATCAGGAACCGGCGATCGATACGCTGGTCCGCGACTATATGGGGACGACGCCGCCGTCGCCGCCCTCGGCCGGCGATGTGACCGTCACTCCCGTCGATCTGCCCGCGCTGCGCGGGCCCGATGGCAATGTGATCAGCACCGACGTGCCGCCCTCGATCTCGAACGCGCCCGCGCCGCCGCCCGGAGAATATCCGTGACCGATTCCGAACCGACCGCCGCGCCCCCGGCGCCGGTCGATATTCCCTATGGCTTCGCGCGCGCGCACGGCGTCGTGATCGCGCCGGGGGAGGGCGGCATCTGGCTGGCGACGCTCCGCGAGGACAGCGACCCGGCGGTGCTCATTGAGGTCAAGCGCTATCTGGCGCAGCCGCTACGCGTTGCGACCGCCAGCGCCGCCGATTTCGACCGACTGCTGTCCGATCATTATGCCGTCGATGCCTCGGCCGCCGCGATGGCGGGATCGCTCGACGGCAGCGACCTCGATTTCAGCCTGCCGAGCGCCGAAGACTTGCTCGACAGTGCCGACGATGCCCCCGCGATCCGCCTGATCAACGCGATCATTGCCGAAGCGGTGCGGCAGGGCGTCAGCGACATTCATATCGAACCGTATGAAAGCGGGCTGGTCGTACGCATGCGCACCGACGGGGTGCTGCGCGAGCATCTGCGCATGCCGCCGCACGTTGCGCCCGTCGTCGTCAGCCGCATCAAGGTGATGGCGCGGCTCGACATCGCCGAACGCCGCGTGCCGCAGGACGGGCGCATCGCGCTGACGCTGGCGGGCAAGGCGGTCGACGTCCGCGTTTCGACGCTGCCCAGCCGGGCCGGCGAGCGCGTCGTGATGCGCATCCTCGACAAGGATACCGCGGGGATCGATTTCGACGTCCTCGGCCTGTCGGGCGAGGCCGACCGCATCCTGCGTGAAGCGCTTGCCGAACCCAATGGCATCATTCTCGTTACCGGGCCGACCGGATCGGGCAAAACGACGTCGCTCTATGCCGCGCTCAAGCAGTTGAACGACGGCCAGCGCAATATCCTGACCGTCGAGGATCCGGTCGAATATGCTGTCGACGGCATCGGCCAGACGCAGGTCAATGCCAAGGTCGGGCTCGATTTCGCGGCGGGCCTGCGCGCGATCCTGCGCCAGGACCCCGACGTCGTGATGGTCGGCGAAATCCGCGACCGCGAGACCGCCGATATCGCGGTGCAGGCGTCGCTGACCGGCCACCTCGTGCTGTCGACTGTCCACACCAACGATGCGGTCGGCGCGATCACGCGCCTCAAGGATCTGAAGGTCGAACCATTCCTGCTCGCCTCGACGCTACGCGCGGTGATCGCGCAGCGGCTCGTCCGCAAGCTCTGCGAGCATTGCCGCGAACCGGTGCAGGCCGACAACAGCGTTGCCGCGATGCTCGGGCTCGATATCGGCACCGTCATCTGGCGGCCCAAGGGCTGCGACCAGTGCGGCGGCAGCGGCTACAAGGGCCGTATCGGGGTGTTCGAGGCGATCAAGGTCGACGAGACGGTGCGCCGCTATATCTACGCCGGCGGCGACGAGGCGATGATCGCCAAACATGCCTTTCTGAAAGCACCGACGCTGGCGTCGGCGGCGCGTACGATGGTTGCCAAGGGGCTGACCACCGCCGAGGAGGCGATCCGCGTCGCGCGGCGCGAGGATGTCGATGCCTGATTATCGCTATGTGGCGATCGACCCGCAGGGGCGCGAGCGCAAGGGACGGCTGACCGCGGCGAACGACGATGCCGCGCGCGCCGACTTGGTGCGGCGCAAATTCCATATCGTCGCGGTCGAGGCGGCGGGGTCGCGGCCGCGTGCCGAACGGTCGCTGCTCGCCTTTCGCCGCAACAAGCTCGGCCGCAAGGAACTGGCGCTGTTCACGCGCCAGCTCGCGACTTTGGTCGAGGTCGCGCCGCTCGAAGAAGCGCTGCGCACGCTGACGCGGCAGAGCGAGGCCGAAAGCGCCCGGGCGGTGATCGCCGACGTTCACGCCGGGCTGCTCGAAGGCCGCCGGCTTGCCGACGCGATGGCGCGTCAGCCGGCGAGCTTCCCGCCGCTCTATCGCGCGATGGTCGCGGCGGGCGAAACCACCGGCAGCCTGACGACGATCCTCGCCCGGCTCGCCGACCTGCTCGAACGGCAGGCCGAAGTGCGCGGCAAGCTGGTCGCGGCGCTCGCCTATCCCATCGTCCTCGCCGTGGTCGCGATCGGCGTCGTTGCGGCGCTGATGATCTTCGTCGTCCCGCGCGTCGTCGAACAATTCACCGACACGGGACAGCAACTGCCCTTCCTGACCCGCGCGGTGATCGCGATCTCGGGCTTTGCCGCCAACTGGTGGTGGCTGATCGCGCTGCTGCTGGCCGCCGGAGCCTTTGGCTGGGTCACCGCGATGCGCCGCCCGGCGTTCAAGGCGCGGGTCGATGCGCGGCTGCTCCGCCTGCCGCTGCTCGGCCGCCTGCTCCGCGATCTCTATGCTGCCCGTTTCGCCCGCACGCTGTCGACGATGGTGTCGAGCCGGCTGCCGCTCGTCGAAGGGCTGCGGCTCACCGTCCCGACGATCCGCAACGCGGCGCTCGCCGGAGCGACCGCGGCGATCGTCGACCAGGTCCGCGCCGGCGGCAGCCTTTCCGCCGCGCTGCGCGACGCGGGCGTCTTTCCGCCGCTCCTCGTCTATATGACCGCGAGCGGCGAAAGCGCGGGGCGATTGGAGCAGATGCTCGAACGCGCCGCCGACTATCTCGAACGCGAGTTCGATCGTTTTACCGCCGCCTCGATGGCGCTTCTCGAACCTGTCATAATTGTCCTTATGGGGTCTTGCGTCGCGCTCATCATTCTCGCCATCCTGCTTCCGATCCTCCAGTTGCAGAACCTCGCAGGTCTATAATATGTCGCTTATGCAGCTTTTCTTTCGCCTGATGCTCGATCCCGGCCGATCCGCCGCCGGCCGCCGGAAGCGCGACGAGCGCGGCTTCACGCTGACCGAACTGATGGTGGTGATCTTCATCATCGGGCTGCTCGCCACGGTGGTGATGATCAACGTGCTGCCCAGCCAGGATCGCGCGATGGTGACCAAGGCGAAAGCCGACATCGCGACGCTCGAAACCGCGCTCGAACAATATCGCCTCGACAATCTCACCTATCCGGCGAGCACCGACGGACTGAATGCGCTTGTTTCGGCGCCGCCGGCACTCGCCCAACCCGAACGCTATCGCCGCGGCGGCTATATCAAGAAGCTGCCCGAAGATCCGTGGGGCCGCCCCTATAATTATCAGGCGCCGGGGCCGAACGGAAAGGCGTTCGACGTCTGGTCGCTCGGCGCCGACGGGGCGCCCGGCGGGACCGACGACAATGCCGACATTCGCGGAGAAGGCTGAGGCGCTCGCTGGATGTTCCCCGGCGAAAGCCGGGGCCCATTTGCGCCCGCACAATCTTTCATGGGCCCCGGCTCCCACCGGGGCGCACTGTCCTGACGGCCAGCGCGGCTTCACGCTGGTCGAGCTGATGGTCGTGCTCGCCATCCTCGCGCTTGCCGCCGCCGCAGTGGTGCTGACGATCCCCGGCGACGAACGCACAGTGCGCAGCGAGGCCGATCGCCTTGCCGCCCGCCTTGCCGCCGCGCGCGACGTGGCGGTGATCGAGGGGCGCAGCGTCGCGGTCAACTTCGCGCCGTCGGGCTATGGCTTCGAGCGCCGGGTCGAAGGGGCGTGGCAGCCGCTGCCCGGCCGCGCGTTCGAACAGCGCAACTGGCCGGGCGATGTCCGTTTCGTTGCCGGCGACGGGCAGGGCGTATCGCGCATCCTTTTCGATCGCGTCGGGACCAGCCCGACGCCGCAGTCCGTCGTCCTTGCGGGCGGCGACGCGCGCGAAACCGTGCGCGTTTCGGCGACGGGGGAGGTCAGCCGTGGCCAATGATCGTGAAAGCGGTTTTACGCTGCTTGAAATGCTCGTCGCGCTCAGCATCATCAGCATTGCGGCGCTGACGCTCGTCCGTCTCGACGCTTTTGCCGTACGGACAGCCGGCGATCTCGACGAAAGCACCATGGCGGGGATCGTCGCGCAGAATCGTGCTGTCGAACTGTGGACCGATCCGGCGCCGCCGACGATCGGCAACAGCGCGACGGGCGTCGCCAATGCCGGCCGCAACTGGCGCGTCGAACAGCGCGTCGCCAGGACCGCCGACGACAGCCTGCTTCGTATCGACCTGACCGTCCGGCCCGAAAGCGGACGCGGGCAGGCGGTGCTGACGATCATCAGGCCGTCGCAATGAAGGACGAACGCGGCTTCACGCTCGTCGAAATGCTCGTCGCATTGTCGATCTTTGCGGCGATCGCCGCGATGGGAGTCGGCCTGCTGCGTAGCAGTATCGATACGCAGGATGCCGTTCAGCTTCGCCTGAAGGCAATGGGCGGCATCAACCGGGTGCGCGCGCTGATGGCGAATGACCTTGCGCAAGCGGTGCAGCGCCCGACGCGCGGGCAGGCGGGGGAGCCCGTGCCGGCATTCATCGGTTCGCCCACCGGCTTCGCCTTCGTCCACGGCGGCGCACCGTCGCAGGACGGCGGGCCGCGCCCTGCGGTCGAACGGGTCGCCTATGCTCTGACCGGCGGCGAATGGCGGCGCGCGGTGCAGCCGATGCTCGACGGCGCGGCGCTGAACGACGGCGATCGCCTGATCGGCGAGGTCGACGCGGTCGCCGTGCGCTATCGCGACGAACGGGGCAATTGGGGCGAGAGCTGGACGTCGGAGCCCGGCGACCGCCTGCCGCGTGCGGTCGAAGTGCGGTTGACCCGCCGGGGCCGGGCGCCGCTTGCCATGCTGTTCCTCACCGCCCCGGCATTGCCGCCTCCGCCTCCCTTGCAGGCGCCTGTGCCATGAGGCCGCCGGCGAGAGGCGAACGCGGTGCCGCGCTGCTCGGCGTGCTGCTGCTCGTCGCGGTCATGGCAGTGATCGCTGCGACGGCGCTCGACCGGCTCACGCTCGCGACGCGGATCGCGGGCAGCGCGGCGACGATCGATCAGGGCCGCGCCTACAGCTTTGCCGCCGAACAGATTGCGCTGCGCCGCGTTGCCGATCTGGTCGGGCGTGATCCGTCGCGGCTGACGCTCGCCGGTGGCTGGCTCGGGCGCGAGTTCGTGCTGCCGCTGCCGGGCGGCGAAGGCCGGGCGCGGCTGACCGATGCGAATAATTGCTTCAACCTCAACGCGCTCGTTGTCGAAGCGGCGCCCGGGCGGCTCAGCCAGCGCGCCGGCGCCGTGGCGCAGTTCGCCGAACTGATGACCCTGCTCGGCATCGACCCCGGTCAGGCGAAGGCGATTGCGGCAGCGACCGCCGACTGGATCGACAGCGACAGCAACGAAGGACCGCTAGGCGCCGAGGACGGCGTCTACCGGTCGATGCAGGCATCCTATCTGCCCGGTAACCGCAAAATGGCCGATATCAGCGAACTGCGCGCGGTGCGCGGGGTGACGCCGAAAATCTATGCGCGGCTCAAGCCCTGGATTTGCGTGCTGCCGGTCGCCGATCCGATCCGGCTCAACGTCAACACGCTGGCGCCCGAACAGGCGCCTTTGGTCGCGATGCTGCGTCCCGGCGAGATCGGGGTGGCGAATGCGCGCGCCGCGCTGGCAGCGCGGCCCGCCGACGGCTATGGCAGCAGCGTCCGATTCTGGAAAGCGGGGCCGCTTGCCGGGATCGATCCGGGCGACGCCGCCGAACAGGCGGGGATGACGAGCCGCTGGCTGACACTGACGACGAATGTGACGATGGGGGACGGTTTCTTGACTTCGGTTTCGCTCATCGATGCGAATGGCGGCGCGCCCGCTGCGGGTACCGCGCCGCCGTCGATCGTCCGCCGTGACTGGGGCGAGGGCGACTGACGTGGCGCGTACGCTGATCCTGTGGCTTCCGCCGCTGACGGCGCTCGACGACGAAGGCACGCGGCCGGCGTGGCTGCGCGTCGACGATGGCGTGATCGTCGATTCGGGTCAGGACGATGGCTGGGTCGACGCGTGGGAAAAGCCGGACGACGATGGTGCCGACGACCGGCTTGTCGCGCTTGCTCCCGCCGCCGACGTGCCGATCCAGTGGCGGCACTATCCCGATGCGGCCCCGGCGCAGGCGGCCGCGGCGGCGCGGATCGATACGCTGAAAGACAGTCTGGGCGATGCCGCTGGATTGCATGTCGTGTCGGGACAGCCCGCCGACACGGGGCAGGCGGTGCCCGTCGCCGTGACGACCCACGCGGCAATGACCGCATGGACGGGCTGGCTCAAGGCGCGGGGCTTCGATCCCGCGGCGATCGTGCCTGCGGCGGCGACGGTGCCGCCGCCCGAACCGGGCACGCTATGGACCGCCGAACTCGGCGGCGAGCAGATCGTGCGCACCGCCGACCGCGCCTATGCGTCCGATCCCGAACTCGATCGATTGATCGCGGGAGGGCGTGATATCGCGCCGCTCGATGCCGATCGGATGCGCGAGGCGCTGCTGCTGACGCTCGCCGCGCCGCCGCTCGACCTGCTCAGCGGCGGGTGGAAGCCGAAGCGAAGCTGGTCGGTCGATCCCGCGATGCTGCGGCTTGCCAAGCGGCTGTTTATCGTGCTGGTCGCGATCAGCCTGCTCATCCCGATCACCCACGCCATCCGCCTGTCGAGCGATAGTGCGCGCGCCGACGATGCGGTCGTCGCGATGGCGAAGAAGGCGGGGGTCACTGCGGCCGACGCGACGGCGGCCGAGGCCGAACTCGACCGCCGGCTCGCCGCCGCCGGGGGCGGTCCGCTCGCCTTTTCCGTGCCCGCCTCGGCGCTCTACGGGGCGATGGGCGACGTGCCCGGCGTCACGCTCAAAAGCCTCTCGCACCGTACCGACGGGACGCTGACGACAACGCTGGCAGCGCCGCGTGTCGACGATGTGAACAAGGTGCTGCTGGCGTTGCAGGCTCGCGGTTATCGCGTCACCGCGCAGCCGATGGCGGGAGCCGACGGGCTGCAGATGGCCAATGTGACGATCCGGGCGGTGCCATGACCGAAAAATTGCAGAATTGGTGGACGGGGCTTTCGGGGCGCGAGCGCTGGCTGGTCGGTATCGCGGGCGTGCTGGCGCTCGGCGTGATCCTGTGGGGCATCGGCCGCCCGGCCGTCGCCGTCTTTGCCGATCTCGAGGCGGAGCATCGCGCTGCGGTCGAGCGCGAGGGGCGCGTCGCGGCCAAGGTGCAATTGCTGGCGCAGCGCCCGGCGAAATCGGTCGCTGTGGCGGTCGATGCCGCGGCGATCGATCAATATCTTGCCCAGTCGGCGAGCGAGATCGGGCTGACGCTCGACCGCAACGAGGCGCGCGGGCAGCGGCAGGCGACGATCGCCATCGCGACGGCTAAAGCGCCCGTGCTCACCGACTGGCTCGCATCGCTCGAAGGACAGGGCTTTGTCGTCGACCAGTTGACGATCACGCCGGCGGTCGACGGGACCGTCGGGATGACGGCCGAACTGAGGAAGGGCGGCCAGTGACGATGCAGCGGCGCATGACGATCGCGGCGGTGCTGCTCGCGCTGATCCTGATCATCGCGACCTTCCCGATGCGGCTCGCGCTTGGTCTGTCGGGCGCGACCGATGCGGGGATTTCCGCACGCGAGATTCGCGGTTCGGTCTGGTCGGGCGAACTGGTCGACGCGCGGCTCGGCGCGCTGCCGCTCGGCACGGTGAGCGCCAGCCTGTCGCCGCTGGCTTTGCTTGGCGGGCGCACCGAACTCGTCTTCTCGCGCACCGACGCGCGGCTCGGCGCGCTTGCCGGGCGCCTCCACGGCAGTGACCCGCGCGGGATGTCGGACATCAATGGCATGACATCGCTGGCGGGCGGCTTCGGGCTCATCCCGGTCGACACCATCCGCTTCGAGGGCGCGACGGCGCGGTTCGACGCGGCGGGCAATTGCGTCGAAGCGGGCGGCCGGTTGCAGCTTGTCGTCGGGACGACGATTGCAGGCCTCGATCTGTCGCGCGGGCTTTCGGGACCGCTCCGCTGCGCGGGCGGCCGCGCGCAGGCCACGCTCGCCAGCCAGTCGGGAATGGAGCGGCTGACATTGTCGTTCGACGGCCGCGGCACCTATCGCGCCGGCTTCGCGATCAATGTCGACCGCGACCCGGCGATGGCGGCGGCGCTTGCCGCGCTGGGTTTCAAACCGGGGCAGGGCGGTTTCGTCCTGACCAGCGCGGGCCGTTTCTGAGGTGCCCGACCCGGGCGCCTTGCCCGTCGGCATCGGTGTCGCTTTCGCCGCGCTGATCGGGCTCGTCCTCGGCAGCTTTATCGCGACCCTGGTGCTGCGCTGGCCGCAAGGGCGATCGGTGCTCGGGCGGTCGCAATGCGACGCATGCCACCAGCCGCTCGGCGCCCGCGACCTCGTTCCCTTGCTGTCGGCTTTATGGTCGCGCGGACGATGCCGCCGATGCGGCGCTCCGATCGATCCTTTCCACGGCCGGGTCGAGATCGCGTCGGCGCTGATCGGCGTCGTGGCGCTGGTGTCGATGCCGGGGACGGCGGGTTGGCTCTGGGCCTTGTTCGGCTGGCTGCTGCTGCCGCTCGCGCTGCTCGATGCGCGCCATTTCTGGCTGCCCGACCGGTTGAATGCCCTTCTGGCGGTCGTGGGCCTGCTCTTCGCCGGCCCGCTGCTCGGCACACCGTTGCTCGATCGCTGGATCGGCGCCCTCGCAGGGGGCTTGGTCCTCGCGGCTATAGCCCTGCTTTATCGCCGCGCGCGCGGGGCCGAGGGCATGGGCGGCGGCGACCCGAAGCTCGTCGCGGCGGTCGGCGCCTGGCTCGGCTGGCAGGCGCTACCCTTGATGCTGCTCCTCGCCAGTCTGGGCGGTATCGCGTGGGTGCTCGTTGCGCAGAACAGGGAAGGGGACGCGCCGCTGGCGTTGCGGCGCGTCCCCTTCGGTGTCTTCCTCTGCACCGCGGCGTGGATCGCGGTGCCGGTCTGGTCGCTCCTGGCCAGCTCTGCTGGCCATTCCTGACGTCAGTCAGGCTAAAGCGTTCAGCGTTCGATAACGACGGTCACCGCGCGGCGGTTCTGCGCCCAGGCTTCCTCGTTCGATCCGACCGCAGCGGGGCGTTCCTTGCCATAGCTGATCACCTGAATCCGGTTGGGATCGATGCCCAGCGAGGCGAGATAGTTTTTCGCGGCATTGGCGCGGCGTTCACCGAGCGCGATATTATAGTCGCGGGTGCCGCGTTCGTCGGCATGGCCTTCGAGCAGGACGCGGACCGCCGGGTTGCGCTGCAGCCACTGCGACTGGCTCTGCAACGTCGCTTGGTCCTCGGCATCGACATTATACTGGTCGAAACCGAAGAAGATGCGGTCCGAAGACACGTTGGCGATGAAATCCTGCTGCGAACCGGGGACGACGCCGCCGGTGCTGGGTCCGGTGTCGGTGCCCGTGCCTTCGGGCGCCGGGGGAAGCGTGTCAGGGGCCTTTTTCGAACAGGCACCAACAGCGAGCATGGTGATCGCCGCGATCATCGCGGTGGTTTTGCGTATCGTCATGTCTTCTGTCCTCTTGTTGTTGCACTCTTATGGTGACGATGCGGAGTTAAGCCGCATTGGGATGGCGATTCAACCCCGCGGATTTCCTTTGGTTCCGCCTCGGGCCTCGTCGATCAGGGGAGCACCGGGCCCCAGCTCGGGTCAGACCCGTCCTGCGGGGTCGGCAGACGGCGCAGGTTCACACCGGTCAGGTCGACCTGCCACAGGCTCGATTTGCCCTCGCGGCCGGGCGAGGTGCGGAAGAACTGGATGACGCGGCCATTCGGCGACCATGTCGGCGCTTCGTCCTGCCAGCTATTGGTGAGCAGGCGGACGCCGCCGCCCGCCGGCGTCATCACGCCGACGCGGAACTCGCCGCCGCCCATGCGGGTGAAGGCGATGAGGTCGCCGCGCGGCGACCATTCGGGGGTCGCATAGCGCCCGCCGCCAAAGCTGATCCGCTGCTGGTTCGATCCGTCGATGTTCATCGTATAGATTTGCTGGCTGCCCGACCGGTCGCTTTCGAACACGATCTTCTTGCCGTCGGGCGAGAAGCTGCCGCCGACGTCGATTCCCGCAGTGGTCGTCAGCCGCACCGGCGTGCCGCCGTTTGCCGAGATGCGATAGATGTCGGTGTTGCCGCCGACCGCCATCGAATAGAGAATCTGCGTCCCGTCGGGCGACCAGCGCGGCGCGAAGGTCGCGTTGCCGCTTTCGGTCACCAGCTTCTGCGAGCCGTTGGCGACGTCGTAGATGAAGACGCGGACGCGGTTGTTCAAATAGCTGACGTAGACGATCTTCTTGTAATCGGGCGAAAAGCGAGGGGATATCGCCAGCGCCTGACCGTTGGTGATGAAACGGTGGTTGCCGCCGTCCGAATCCATGATCGCGAGCCGCTTGATGCGGTTCCCCTTGGGGCCGCTCTCGGCGATGTACGCGACACGGCTGTCGAAGAAGGGGGCCTCGCCCGACAGGCGCGAATAAATGGCGTCGGCGCATTTATGCGCGGCGCGGCGCCAGTCGCCGGGCTGGATTTCGAAGCCCTGCCGCACCAGTTCGCTACCGAGGTCGGTGTCGTAAAGATAACAGCCGACGATCAGCCCGCCGGTGCTGTTGGTGCGGACGAAGCCATGGACGACATTTTCGGCATTGCGCGCCTGCCAGTCGGCAAAGCGCGGCGCGGTGACCTCGGGCATGGTGATCGCGCGGACGCTGCCCGGGCCGAGCGGGGCGTAGAGCCCGCTGCGTTCGAGGTCGGCGGCGATGACTTCGGCGATCTGGCGGCCGAGGGTATCGGTGCGCAAACCTGCGACGGTGGTGACCGCGGGCGTGGCCAGCGCCGGGATCGCGATGACCGATTTTTCGCTACCAATCTCTGCAACGACTTCCGGCGAGTCCTGGACTTGTTCTGCCGGTTGTGGCGGCGTCGGTTGCTGCGCAAATGCCGGAGCGGCTCCCAGCGCCAAAAAACTCATCGCTAATGCGAGAGGGGTTTTCATCTTCATCTCCTCACAGCCGCGAAAGGCTGCCTGATGACGATGACGCCATCATAACCTTCCGCCGAAATTTCGAATGGGGCAGCTTGAACAACCGACTTGCGGGCCTGTTCGACGAATCGTTTTTGTTGTGGCGCATTGGATTCAGTTGTGCCGCCTAATTCGCCAACTTGCTTGACATCGATCACGGTACCGTCGGCGCGGAGGCGTATTTCCAAGGTTAACCGGAGAAGCTCAACTTCATATCCGAGCGGTGCATTCCGCTGCCAATAGGGCCTAATTTCGCGATCCACGGCCAATTGCGCAGATCGCCGGACCTCCGCCGCCGTCTTTGCGGCGGGGGCGCCCTTGCTGGGTGACTTGGTCTGTTCGCGTCCCAGCCCGTCGGTGATCCCGTCAAGCCGGCCCGTCGGGCGTGCCGTGGCGCTTTTCGACGGAGCGGATTTGGGCGCTGCCTTGGGCGGTGCTTTCTTGGCTGCGGGCGGCGTTTTCTTGGGCGGTGCCGGCGTCGGGCGCGACACCTGTTTCGGCGCCGGGGCCGGGGTCGGGCGGACGACGGGTTCGGGTTCGGGCGGTGCCGGCATCGGTTCGGGGGCGGCGATGTCGACAGCATTCTCTTCGCCCAGCCGCGCGGCCGGCGGGGTTTCGCTGATCACCGGCGCGCTGGATGTGGCGGCGGTTTCGGCGATCAGGTCGACCTCCATCGGCGGATTGTCGAAACGCCGCTCGCCCGCGGTCCATTGTACCGAGAGCAGGCCGATGATCAGCACATGCGCGACCACTGCGACAAGGATGCCGCTTCGCTGATTGCCCCTCTCTGCCCGTGTTACGGCCATGATTTCCAGCCTATTGCCCGGTTTCTGAACCGCTGGTGACCACGGCGGGTTCGGTGTCGGAGCCCATCGTCACCAGCGCGATCCGCGAAAGCCCGGCGCGATTGAGTTCGCCCATCACGCGCATCACGCGGCCGTAATCGAGCCCCTTGTCGGCGCGCAGCATGATCTGCCGGGGGCGTTCGCCCTCCTTCTGCTCGCGCGCGATGGCGTCGAGCCGGGCCGGGAGTTCGGCCTCGCTCACCTGTTCCTCGCCGATATAGAGGGTGTCGTCGCCGGTGATCGACAATTGCACCGGTTCCTGCTCCTCGGTCTCGACCGGCTTGGCGCGGCTTTCGGGCAGGTCGACGGGAACGGCGGAGGCAAGCAGCGGCGCGGTGATCATGAAGATGATCAGCAGCACCAGCATCACGTCGACGAGCGGTGTGACGTTGATTTCCGACATCGGCGCGCGGCGGCTGCCGCGGCCGCGCCGTCCGCCGATGCCGCCCGAGGGGCCGGTCATGCCCATCAGGCTTCGACCTCGAGCTCGCGGCTGAAGGTGGCGTGCAGCCCGTCGGCGAAGCGGCCGAGCCGCGATTCGAGCCGGTTCAGCCGCTGCGAAAAGGCGTTGTACGCGATCACCGCGGGAATGGCGGCAAACAGGCCGATCGCGGTCGCGAACAATGCTTCGGCGATGCCCGGCGCGACAACGGCGAGGCTGCTGTTGTTCGACGCCGCGATCGCCGTGAAGCTGCGCATGATGCCCCAGACGGTGCCGAACAGGCCGACGAAGGGCGCGACCGATCCGATCGTCGCGAGCGTGCCGATCTTTTCGGCCAGCCTGTCGACCTCGCCCGCAATCGCGGCGTTCATCGCGATGCCCAGCCGTTCTCGCGTACCGTCGCGGTCGACATTCTTGCCCGCGGTCGAGCGCCGCCATTCGCTGATTCCGGCGGCGAGGATCTTGGCGCTGGGCAATTCCTCGCGGCCGTTCTCGTCATAGAATTTGTCGAGATTGCCGGCGCGCCAGAAATCGCGTTCGAACCGTTCGGACGCGCCCATCAGCTTGCCGACGCTGCGGCCGTGGGTGAAAATCACCGCCCAGACATAAATGGAGGCCAGAAGCAGCCCGATCATCACGCCCTTCACGATCCAGTCGGCCTGCAGGAACAGCGCGATGGGGGACAGCGTCGCCGCGTCGGCGGCCAGCTTGATATTGTCTAGCAAGGGATATTCTCTCCATTCATGATGGCGGTAAACCGGTCGGCCCAGCCTGCCGGCTGGCGGCGTGGCCGCCCCCCGGGCGACAGGAAGGCTGCCGTGACCTGCGCTTCGGTCAGTATGGTAGGCGTTAATGTCTCGCCGCTTAACGTGTCAGTCCCGCGAAGGATGCGCTGCGCGATGATCACGCTTGCCCCGCGCACCGCCTCCACGGTGCTGACGACGAGCAGGTCGTCGTCGAGCTTTGCGGGGCTGCGATATTTGATCGCAAGGTCGGTGACGGCCCACGCGCCCTCGCCGGCGTCCATCGCGGCGCGCTGGTCGATGCCCGCAAGGCGCAGCATGTCCGATCGCGCGCGTTCCATGTAACGCAGGTAATTGGCGTGATAGACGATGCCGCTGAGGTCGGTATCCTCGAAGTAGACGCGCGCCCGGTAATGATGCGCAGCCCCGACGAAGGCGCCGGGGACGAAAGGGGGCGGGACGTTTACCATTGTCCTGACCGATAGCGTCGCAACGACTCGTCGCAAACCCCTCTTGAACGGTTCGTCGCAGATCGAAGCCGGTTGGCAGAATGAAATCGGCAGAAATCCGCCTATTTTTGCTGATCGAATAGTCCGTCCTGCGATCCGGCGGGCGGATTGAGCCCCAGATGCTTCCATGCGCTGGCGTTGAGCATGCGGCCGCGCGCGGTGCGCGCGATCAGCCCGATCTGCAGCAGATAGGGTTCGACGACATCCTCGATCGTGTCGCGCGGCTCCGACAATCCGGCCGCGAGGGTTTCGACCCCGACCGGCCCGCCGCGATAGATATCGGCGATCATCGTCAGATAGCGCCGGTCCATCGCATCGAGCCCGAGCGCGTCGACCTCCAGCCGGTTGAGCGCCGCATCGGCCGCCTTCGCATCGACCACCGCATGCCCCGCGACGGTCGCGAAATCGCGCACGCGGCGGAGCAGTCGCCCGGCGATGCGCGGCGTGCCGCGCGAGCGCTTCGCGATCTCGAGCGCGCCGTCGGACGCGATCGGCAGCGCGAGCAGCCGCGCGGCGCGCGTAATCACCTGTTCGAGTTCGGCATGGGTATAGAAATTGAGCCGCACCGGAATGCCGAAACGGTCGCGCAGCGGCGTCGTCAGCAGACCCTGCCGCGTCGTCGCGCCGACGAGGGTGAATTTGGGCAGGTCGATGCGGACGCTGCGCGCCGACGGTCCTTCGCCGATCATGATGTCGAGCGCGCGGTCCTCCATCGCCGGGTAGAGAATCTCCTCGACCGCAGGCGACAGGCGGTGGATTTCGTCGATGAACAGCACGTCGCCGTCCTCGAGATTGGTGAGCAGCGCGGCGAGGTCGCCCGCCTTGGCGATCACCGGGCCGCTGGTCGAGCGGAAACCCACGCCGAGCTCCTTCGCGACGATCTGCGCGAGGGTCGTCTTGCCGAGCCCCGGCGGGCCGAAGAACAGCACATGGTCGAGCGCGTCGCCGCGCGACTTCGCAGCTTCGACGAAGATACGGAGGTTCTCGCGCGCCGCCGCCTGCCCGACGAACTCGGCAAGCGACTTCGGCCGCAGCGCGGCATCGGCATCCTCGGGGGTGCGGATCGGGGTGGTGAGGGCGGGCTCAGTCATACCGTTCTATTGCCTCGCCGAGGATACAAACCCAAGGTAACTGACGATCCTCATAGACTGAAAATTGCGGCTCGAAGTCATGGCCGGGTTCGAAATTGCCGATCGGCACGGCATAGCTGTCGAGTTCCGGGCGGTTGAGAAACCAGAGCGTTGAGCCGCAGTCCTTACAAAAGTAGAAGTCCGCGAGAGTGCCGCTGCCGCCGGCATGTTGGTACAATTTCGCTTCGCCTTCGATGCGAACCTGATCGGCAGGGAAGCGCGCCTGTGCGGAAAAGGCGCTTCCGCTCCGCGCCTTGCAATTGCGACAGTGGCAGACGGACACGCGGATCGGCTCGCCGGTGCAGGTAATGCGGAGCTGGCCACAGCGGCAGGAGGCGTTGCGGATGATGCTGTTCATTCTTGCGGCTTCCCGCTCGGCGGCCGGACACATGCGGCATCCCACATCATATCCATCTTATCTTTCCCGAAATCCTCTTCGAGAAAAGGTTCGTCGATACCGGAGGCGAAAAAGCGCTGGAATTTGATAGATTGATAGCGGGCAACGTTGCCGCAGGTGAAGTTCGCCGGCGATTGGAAAACGTTACGAAAGCGGGGCTCGCCTCCACCGAGCGCGCCCGCGACCTGTCCCTTCGCATGTTCGATGGCGCGATCCTGGGCGATCCGATCCATTGCCGCATCGCAGCCACCGAGGCATTGCATGGCACCTGCGGCAGCCGCAACAATAAGCATGCGACTCACTTTGCCGCCTTTTTGAGCGCTATGCGTACCAACGCGTCGAGGCTGGCAGCCGCACCCAGTTCTTCGCTCGCCGCCGCAACCGCAGCGCTCGCTTCGCCGGGCTTGAAGCCCAGCCCGGTTAGCGCTGCAACCGCGTCGCCGAGCGGGCCGGCGGTGGCGGATAGGGCGGCCCCCGAACCGGCAATCCCGCCGAGCGCGCCCGCCTTGTCCTTCAGTTCATGCGTGATTCGCTGCGCGAGCTTGGGCCCGACGCCGTTGGCGCGCGCGATCATCGCGCTGTCGCCGCTCGCAAGGGCGCGCTGCAAATCGCCGATTTCGAGCGCCGAGAGGATGGCGAGCGCGACCTTGGCGCCGACACCCTGAACGCTGGTAAGCAGGCGGAACCAGTCGCGTTCCTCGGCCTTGGCGAAGCCGAGCAGGCGCAGAAAATCCTCGCCGACGAGCATTTCGGTGTGGATGGTGACCTCGCCGCCGACAGGGCCAAGCGCGTCCAATGTGCGTGCCGAGGCTTCGACCAGATAGCCCACGCCGCCGACGTCGATCACCGCATGGCCTGCGCCGCTGGAATCGAGCCGTCCGGTGAGTTTCGCGATCATGGCCCGTGCCTAGCGCGAGGAGAACGAAAAGGGAATCAATTTCCCTCTTTCGTCATGCCGGACTTGATCCGGCATCCATATCGGCGCTGCGGCGATGGACCCCGGATCAAGTCCGGGGTGACGAAATTCAGAGGCGCGGGCGGTGGTTTGCGTGGCAGATCGCGACCGCGAGCGCGTCGGCGGCGTCGGCCCCCGCCACCTTGGCGCCGGGGAGCAGCACGCGCAGCATCGCCTGCACCTGCTCCTTCGCCGCCCCGCCGGTGCCGACGATCGCCTTCTTGACCAGCCGGGGCGCATATTCGGTGACCGCGAGTCCGCTCCGCGCGCAGCCCAGCAGCACCACGCCGCGGGCGTGCGCGAGCTTCAGCGTCGATTGCGGATTGTCGTTGACGAACACCTCTTCGACCGCTGCGCACGCCGGTACATGATCGGCGATCACCGCCGCGAGCACCGTATCGAGATAGGCGAGCCGGTCGGGCAGGGACGCCTTCGCGTCGGTCTTTACCTGCCCATTGGCGATATGGCTGATCCGGCTGCCCTCGACGCGGATGACGCCCCAGCCGGTACAACTGAGCGAGGGATCGAGGCCGAGGATGATCAGCCGAGCTTCTCCATCACCGCGTCGGGGATTTCATAATTGCCCCAGACGGTCTGGACATCGTCGTCGTCGTCGAGCGTGTCGATCAGCTTGAACAAGGTCTGCGCGACGCTTTCGTCGCCGACTTCGCTCTTCAGCGTCGGCTTCCACGCCAGCTTGACGCCTTCGGCCTCGCCGAGCTTCGTTTCGAGCGCCTTTGCGACTTCGTGCAGGCTGTCGACGCTGGTCCAGATGTCGTGGCCGTCCTCGGACGATTCGACGTCGTCGGCGCCGGCATCCAGCGCGGCTTCGAACACCGTGTCGGCGTCGCCCGCGCTCGCGCCATAGTTGATGAGGCCGAGCCGGTCGAAGCCGTGGCTGACGCTGCCGCTGGTGCCGAGGTTGCCGCCGTTCTTGCTGAAGGCGGTGCGCACGTTGGTCGCGGTGCGGTTGCGGTTGTCGGTCAGCGCCTCGACGATCAGCGATACGCCGCCGGGGCCATAGCCTTCGTAGCGGATTTCTTCGTAATTATCGCCGTCGTTGCCGGCCGCCTTGTCGATCGCGCGCTGGATATTGTCCTTCGGCATCGACTGCGCCTTGGCGGCGTTGACCGCGGCGCGCAGGCGCGCGTTCGCGTCGGGATCGGGCAGGCCCATCTTCGCCGCGACGGTGATTTCCCGGCTGAGCTTCGAGAAGAGGCTGCTGCGCTTTTTGTCCTGCGCACCCTTGCGGTGCATGATGTTCTTGAATTTACTATGGCCGGCCACAGCCTACCTCCATCGGATCGAAAAATGTGGCCGCCGCCCTAGCGCGGCCGCGCCGATCAGACAACCACGGCCGTTCCGCTGGCGGAGACCATCAGCATCGAGCCGTTCTGGCCGAGCACCTCGTAATCGAGATCGACGCCGATCACCGCATTGCCGCCGAGGCGCGTCGCTTCGGCCTCCATCTCGGCGATCGCTTCCTTGCGCGCACGGGCGAGGACGTCCTCATATTTGCCCGAACGGCCGCCGACGATGTCGGTGATGCTCGCGAACAGGTCGCGGAACAGGTTGGCGCCGACGATCACCTCGCCGGTGACGATGCCCAGATATTCGCGGACCGGACGGCCTTCGACATTATTGGTGGTGGTGCTGAACATCGTCACTCTCCTGCGGGTTCTCGTGGTGTGCGTCAGTCGATGCCGAGCGCCGATTTATAAACGTCGAGGATCGCTTCCATTTCCTTGCGGTCGTGGATCGGCATTTTCCTCAGGCGCACGATCTGGCGCATGATCTTGGGATCATAGCCGTTGCTCTTGGCTTCGTTATAGGTGTCGCGGATATCGTCGGCGATGCCCTTTTTCTCTTCTTCCAACCGTTCGACGCGCTCGATGAACAGGCGCAGTTGCTGGTCGGTGGTGGTGGCTTCGCTCATTTCAGGCTCCGGTGATGGGAAAGATGTGACGCGAGAATCGCGGCTGGCGCGTCCTAGCGGCGTCAGGGATTCTTCGCCATGCTTTCTTCCATCCGCTTAAGCTGTTCGGCGGTCGCCGCAGTGTGATGCAGCGCTTTCCATTCGGCGGTCGGCATGCCGTGAACGATCGCGCGGCCGGCTTCCTTTTCGAGGTCGCCCGCCTCGGCGATCCAGTCGCCGAGGCAATTGCGGCAGAAACCGGCGAGCCCCATCAGGTCGATATTCGCGGCATCGCTGCGGTGCTGGAGCAGCCGCACGAGGCGACGGAAGGCCGCGGCGGCCACCGCATCGTCGAGACTGTCGAGCGCATCGTTCGCGGGGATCTGGTCGTCGCTGCAGGACATGGCGGATTTCCTTCCGGTGGTGGCATGAATAGCTATACGCGGCTTGCCTTGCCGGGGATATACGCCCTAGGCAAGCCGCCCAGCCTTTCCAATTGTCGGAGCACCCGTGGTCCAGAGTTTTACGCCCCGCCAGCGCAAGGTCCGCATCCTGGCGACCCTCGGCCCCGCGAGCGCGAACCCGGAGATGATCGCGGTGCTGCACCGCGCCGGCGCCGATGCCTTCCGCGTCAACATGAGTCACGGCGATCATGCGGGTCACGCGAAGGTCATCGCGGCGATCCGGGCGCTGGAGAAAGAGACCGGGCGCCCGACGACGATCCTCGTCGACCTGCAGGGGCCAAAGCTACGCGTCGGGACCTTCAAGGACGGCCCCGCCGAGTTGGTGAAGGGGCGGAAGTTCGTCCTCGATGCCGACAAGACGCCGGGCGATGCGACCCGCGTCCACTTGCCGCACCCCGAACTCTTTGCCGCGCTCGAACCCGAGACGCGGCTGCTCGTCGACGACGGCAAGCTGGTGCTGCGGGTCAAGAAGGTTGGCACCGACCGGATCGAGACGATCGTCGAGGTCGGCGGCCGGATATCGGACCGCAAGGGGGTCAATGTCCCCGATGTCGTCGTGCCGCTCGCCGCGCTGACCGAAAAGGACCGCAAGGACCTGACCTTCGCGCTCGAACAGCATGTCGACTGGATCGCGCTGTCGTTCGTCCAGCGGCCGGAGGACGTCGCCGAGGCGCGGCGGCTGATCGGCGGCAAGGCAGCCTTGCTGGTGAAGTTCGAAAAACCGTCGGGTGTCCAGCGGATCGATGAGATATTGGAGATTGCCGACGCCGCGATGGTCGCGCGCGGCGACCTGGGGGTCGAACTGCCCCCGGAAGCCGTGCCGCCGCTGCAGAAGCGGATCGTCGCGACTGCGCGGCGGATGGGCAAACCGGTGGTCGTGGCGACGCAGATGCTCGAATCGATGATCGTCTCGCCGTCGCCGACACGCGCCGAAGTCAGCGATGTTGCCACGGCGGTGTACGACGGGGCGGATGCGATCATGCTGTCGGCCGAGACCGCGGCGGGGGCGTGGCCCGTCGAAGCTGTCACCATGATGGATTCGATCGCGCGCTCGGTCGAAAGCGACCCCGATTATTTCCGCCGGCTGCACTTTACCGAGACTGCGCCCGACGCGACCACCGCCGACGCGCTGGCCGAGGCGGCGGGCAGTATCATCACGACGATCGCTGCCGATGCGATCATCTGTTTCACCTTCTCGGGGTCGACGGCGCGCCGCGTCGCGCGCGAGCGGCCGGGCGCGCCGCTGCTCGTCCTGACCCCGAAGAAAGAGGCGGCGCGGCGAATGGGGCTGCTGTGGGGCGCGCATGCGGTGCCGACCCGCGACATCGGCAGCTTCGAGGAGATGATCGCCAAGGGCAAGCGCATGGCGCTGCGCCACGGCATCGGCAAGGCGGGCGCCAAGCTGGTGATGATGGCGGGGGTGCCGTTCGGCACGCCGGGGTCGACCAACGTGCTGCATGTCGCAACGCTGACCGGCGACGAGCTCCGCGGATACGCCTAAGCAATGCATCCTCCCTGCCGCGCAGCGGTGGGGAGGGGGACCGCCGAAGGCGGTGGAGGGGCGAGAAGCCCCAGCCCCTCCGTCAGCGCTTCGCGCTGCCACCTCCTCATGCCTGCGGCACAGGGAGGAAGTGATTCACTTCGGCACAAAAGTTACCCGCCGATTCAGCAATTTGCGAAGTTGAGTCAGAACGGGACGAACAAAAATGGTAAATGCTGTTTGCACCATTGACCGGGCGCGGCATATTCGGTGCATGTAGCGCGTCGGGACCCGCGTCGGGGGGAACGGCATCGCAAAAGCCCGGAGGTTCCCACGCGTGTCCGCACCGTTCCGTTTCCCGCGTTTCTTCGTCACCAGCCCGGCGCCGTGCCCCTATCTGGAGGGCAAGACCGAACGGAAGGTGTTCACCGAACTCAGCGGCAACAATGCGAACGAACTCAACGATGCGCTGGGCCGTATCGGCTTCCGGCGCAGCCAGTCGGTCGCCTATCGCCCGAGCTGCGCCGATTGTTCGGCGTGCGTGTCGGTCCGTGTTTGTGCAAGCGAGTTCAAGCCGAGCAATTCGCAAAAGCGCAACCTGCGCCGCAACGGCGACCTGATTGCGACCGCCTGCAAACCTTGGGCGACCGACGAGCAATATAGCCTGCTCCAGTCCTATCTCGCCTCGCGCCATCCCACTGGCGGCATGGCCGACATGGACGATCAGGATTTCGCCGACATGGTCGAACAGACCCCGGTCGACAGCCATATGATCGAATATCGCGAACCGACCGTCGACGGCAGCCGCGGCCGCCTCGTCGGCTGCTGCCTGACCGACCGGCAGGGCGACGGGCTGTCGATGATCTACAGCTTCTTCGACGCGGCGCACCCGATGCGCGAGGGGCTCGGCACCTATATCATCGCCGACCATGTGATCCGCGCCGCGAACGCCGGTTTACCCTATGTCTATCTCGGCTACTGGATCGAAGGATCGGCGCGCATGGCGTACAAGGCACGCTTCCGCCCGCTCGAAAAGCTGGGCCCCGACGGCTGGGCGCGGTTCGAGCCGGTGGCTTCGGATCGCATCGCGGCGATGTTCGAGCTCGCCTGAATCGGTCTATTGCGAACGTCTCGCAGCTCCGCCTCGCCGGTTGACCTTTTCCCGCTTTCAAGGGCATAGCTTCATCTTCAGGACATAAGTCCGGGTCGCATCCATATTAAGGTCGCTTAGGGGTAAGCGGTTGGGGGGAATAGGATGCCCGTTCACGCGTTCCATGTCTTTTCGATCGAGGCTTCCGGCCGCGAAGGCGCGCGTGCATGAGTGACGCGGTCAAGGTCGCGATCATCGGTTCGGGCCCCGCGGGGCTCAGCGCCGCGTCGCGTGCGGGGCAGCTCGGGCTCAGTCATGTGCTGCTCGAAAAGACCGACCATCTTTCCGATACGATCTTCAAATATCAGAAGGGCAAGCGTGTCCTCGCGACGCCCGATCGGCTCGACCTGCGATCGGATTGCCGTTTCGCCGAGGGGGCGCGCGAATATATTCTCGGTAACTGGGACGAGGATGCGGCGAGCAACAAGGTCAATGTCGTCAAGGAAGCCGAGGTTACCGAAGTGACCGGGCAGCAGGGCGCGTTCGAGATCAAGACCAGCAAGGGCGTATTCAAGGCGGAAAATATCGTGCTGGCCATCGGCACGCAGGGCAATCCGAACCGGATGCGCTGTCCGGGCAACGACCTGCCGCACATCATCTATACCGTCGATGACCCCGAGGATTTCAAGGACAAGCATATTACCGTCGTCGGATCGGGCGACGCGGGTATCGAGAATGCGCTCGGCGTCGCCGAAGAGGCGCTCGAAAATACCGTCACCATTCTGAACCGCTCGAAGGATTTCGCGCGCGCCAAGGCGAAGAATGTCTCCGACATGATGGAGGCGGGCGAGAATGGCTTCATGTCGATCCGTACCGAAACGCAGCCGAAGATGGTCGAACCCGGCTGGCTGACGCTCGAGACGCCGACCGGCGACGAGAAGATCCAGTGCGACGTGATCGTCGCACGGCTGGGGTCGGTCGCGCCGCGCGGTTTCGTCGAATCGATGGGGATCGAATTTACCGGGCCCGACCGCGAAGCCTTTCCGAAGCTGTCGCCGACCTTTGAATCGACCGTACCCGGCATTTTCGTGATCGGCGCCCTCGCCGGCTATCCGCTGATCAAGCATTGCATGAACCAGGGCTATGACGTCGTCGAGTTCATCAACGGCAACACCGCGCTGACCCCCGCCGACGAAAAGGATCTGGCCGCAATCTTCGCGGGGCTGCCGCAGCAGAAACCGGTGAGCGAATGGCTCGAATATCTGCGCACCCGCATCCGCATCTTCGCCGATGTGTCGCCGCTCCAGATGCGCGAATTCATGCTCGATTCGAAGGTCGCCTTCTACCGCAAGGGCGACGTCGTGTTCGAAAAGGGCGAGCCGGGATCGTCGCTGTTCGCGATCGCCGACGGCCATGCCGAGGTCGAGGTCGGTCCCGATTTGACCGTCCCGATCGAACAAGGATCGATCTTCGGCGAGGTCGGGCTGATTTCGGGGCGCAAGCGCGGCGCGACGATTCGCGCCGGCGAGGACAGCATTTTCGTCGAGGTGTCGCGGACTGCGGCGCTCAAGCTGATGGCGGCGGTGCCCGGCGCAAAGCGTGTGATCAACCGCATCTCGCTCGAGCGCCAGTTGCTCCAGATCTTCAAGGGTGGGTTGACGGTCGACGATCTGGCCGAGGTCGTCGACACGGCCGAGGTCGAGCGCGTGCCCGCGGGCAAGACGGTGCTGACCGAGGGCGAGCAGGGCGACGACGTCTATGTCATCCGCTCGGGATCGATGGTGGTCGAGAAGGATATCGGCGGCAAGCCGATCTTCCTCCGCTATTTGCCCGCGGGCAGCTTCTTCGGCGAGATGGGCGTCCTGAGCGGCGAGCCGCGCAACGCCACGGTGAAGGCGGCAGTCGGCGCCGAGCTCATCAAGCTGACCGGTGAAAGCTTTCGCAAGATGCTCGCTGCGCGGCCGCAGGTGCGCGAGGCGACCGAGGCGGCGGTCGCCGAGCGCGCGCAAATGAACAGCTTCATCGAATCGCGCAAGGCAAGCTATTCGAGCGCGGTCGACCTCTATTCGGACACCGCGAGCTTCATCATGAAGGAGGGGCTCGGCGAAGCCACCGACGCGCTCCTGATCGACGAGAATCTCTGCGTCGGCTGCGACAATTGCGAGAAAGCGTGCGCCGACAGCCACGAAGGTCTGTCGCGGCTCGACCGCGAGGCGGGCAAGACCTTTGCGCATCTGCACGTGCCGACGAGCTGTCGCCACTGCGAGCATCCGCATTGCATGGCCGACTGCCCGCCCAACGTGATCCACCGCGGCCCCGACGGCGAGGTGTTCATGGAGCCCGGCTGCATCGGCTGCGGCAACTGCATGCGCAACTGCCCCTATGGCGTGATCCGCATGGAGGCGGCGCCACCCCAAAAGCCAAGCCTGCTGCGCTGGCTGCTCACCGGCTTCGGCCCCGGCCCCGGCGAGCCGTCGCCCAAATGGACGAAGAAGCAATTGGGCGAGGAGAAGCCCAAGAAGATTGCCGTGAAGTGTGACATGTGCAAGGGCATCGCGGGCGGGCCCGCCTGCGTGCGGGCATGCCCGACCGGCGCCGCAATCCGCGTGTCGCCGGAGGAATTCCTGTCGATCGCGCGGCTGCAAGAGGACGCCGACTGATGGCGAGTCTCTTTCAGCGGCGGCGCAACAAGGCCACGCAGGTCGAGCGCGTGCGCGAGCGGCGGCATGAGGGCTTCTTGCGCTATGCGGGTTTTCGCTGGGCCAAGATCTCGGCCAGCCTTTGCCTGCTCGTGATCGTCAGCTACGCGCTGGTCGACGTGACGCCGCGGCACAATGGCGGGAGCTGGTACGGCTATACGCTCGGTACGATCGGCGCTGGCCTGATCCTGTGGCTCACCGCATTGGGTTATCGCAAGCGCAAGATGACGAGCGATCACTGGTCGCTGAAGGCGTGGACCTCGGCGCATGTCTATCTGGGGCTCAGCCTGATTATCATCGGCACCTGGCACACCGGCTTCCAGCTCGGCTGGAATGTCCACACGCTGGCCTGGGCGTTGATGATGCTCGTCATCCTGTCGGGGCTTTATGGCGTCGTCGTCTATGCGACCCTGCCCGCCGCCCTGTCGAACAACCGTGACGAAATGACGCAGATGCAGATGCTCGAGGCGATCCGCGCCTTCGACCGCCAGCTCCATACGGCAGCGCAGCCGCTGACGCCCGAGGACACGGCGCCGGTGCTCGCCGCGCTCGACGAGGACCCGTTCGCGGGCGGGATCGGCGCACGGCTGTCGGGCCGCTATCCCGATTGCGCGACGGCGGCGGCGCACCGTGCGCTGTCGGCATCGCGGAGCAGCGATGCCGAGGCGCGCGAGAAGGTCGTCGGGCTGCTGTCGCAGAAGCAGGCGGCGCTGGGGCGGCTGCGTCAACACCTCCGCATCCGCGCGTTGCTCGAAATCTGGCTTTATGTGCATGTGCCGCTGACCTTCGCGCTGATCGCGGCGCTGTCGGCGCACATCATCAGCGTCTTCTTCTACTGGTGAGGCGGGACCGATGAGCTTCATCCTGCGCCGCATTTCGACGACGAAGACGGGCAAGCAGATCATCCGCGACGCGCCGCTGCCCGGCGACACGATCACGCTCGGCCGCGAGGGCAGCAACACGATCCACGTCGCCGACCTCGCGGTGAACCCGCACCATGCGACGATCAGCAGCGCCGACGGGCGTCACGTCCGGGTTGCAGCCAGCGAAGGGCTGGGCTTCGACATCAACGGCCGCTCGGTCGACACCGCCGATATCGACAGCGCCGCGGGCGCCGAACTGCGTTTCGGCGGTCACCGGCTGACGATCGCGCGCGAGGGCGATGACATCATCCTGCTCGTCGAGCGGATCGACGAGCTGTCGCAATCGTCGAAGGACGTCGATGAGGCCAAGGCCTTCTCGCTCGCCGGGGTGATGCCCGGCAAG
Organism: Sphingopyxis macrogoltabida; assembly: GCF_001314325.1. Lineage (NCBI taxonomy): Bacteria > Pseudomonadati > Pseudomonadota > Alphaproteobacteria > Sphingomonadales > Sphingopyxidaceae > Sphingopyxis > Sphingopyxis macrogoltabida. The sequence goes on along the minus strand of NZ_CP009429.1, from coordinate 3,463,629 downwards.
CGCATCGGGGCGTGGGTGTTCGGCCTGCTAATGCTGGCCGCCTTCCTGATCGGGCCGATCTGGGCGTGGTACAGCTACAAGAATGTGAACGAGCGCCCCGACGGCTATCATGCCGACAGCGCCTGGCTGTCGGGGCCGCTGTCGAGCGCGCACGCCAGCCTGAAGAATGATTGCCAGTCGTGCCACGTCGAGCCGTTCGTGGCGGTGACCGACAAGGCGTGCGTCAATTGTCACACCGGCGAACACAAGGCGATGAGCATGGCGCATGCGAACGCCCCGGCGGCGATGCTGCTCGCGGCGCGCCATCCGCCGGGGGTGGGCGAGAAGATCCTCGCGGGGTTCGCCAAGACCTTCAACAAGCCGCAGGGGCGCTGCGTCGATTGCCATACCGAGCATGAGGGCGCGGGGCCGATGCCCGCGACGCCGCAGAAATTCTGCGCCGATTGCCACGACGGCATGTCGGCGCGGCTGAAAAGTGCGGGGCATCCGACCTTGCTCGGCGACGCCGGCGATTTCGGCACCAGCCACCCCGAATTCCGCCCGCTCGTCCGCTCGGCGCCGGGCGCGAAGCTGGTGCGCACGACGCTCGCCAAGGGCACGGTCGATTATAACGGCCTCAAATTCCCGCACGACATGCATTTGCAGGCGACCGGCGGCGTCGCGCGGATGGCGGCGAGTTTCCGCGGCCGATACGATTTCGGGCAAAAGCTCGAATGCGAAAATTGCCATCGTCCCGACGCCGACGGGGTCCGGATCAAGCCGGTCGAGATGGAGCGCGACTGCGCGATGTGCCACAGCCTCGCGTTCGAGACCGTCGGCGGCGTCACGCGCACGCTGCGCCATGGCGAGCCCGATCAGGTCGTCGCCGACCTCACCGCTTATTATCGCTCGACCCCGCCGGCTCGGCCGTTACAGCTTGGCGGAATGCAGCGGCGGCGGCCGGGCCAATATGCCGAGGGACAGGTCTACAACATCTATTTCCGCGAGGTCGCCGTGCGGCCGAGCCGGGCGCAGGACGCGGTGCGCGCGGTCTTCTCGAAGGGCGGCGCCTGTTACGACTGCCACACGATCTTCGCGCCGCAGGCCGGAACCGGCTGGCGGGTCGCCGCGGTCGACCAGACGTCGCGCTTCCTGCAAAAGGGCTGGTTCGATCATGACGCGCACAAGGAAACCGACTGCGCCGACTGTCACACCGCCGCGCCGGGATCGAAGGCCGCGACCGACCTGTTGGTTCCCGGCGTCCGCCAGTGCCGCGATTGCCATGTCGGCGAGGGCGGCGCGCGGCTGGTGAAGGTCGAGACGGCGACCGAATCGCCCTGTGCGATGTGTCACGAATATCATTCGGACGGCGGCAAGCCGTGGATGCCGCCGACGCAGCGCAAGAAGAATGTGAGCGCGATCACAGACCGTCCGCCGCGCGGCGCCTATACTGTGAGCCTGATCACAGGTGGCGAGCGGCGCGGTCTTTATGATGTGACGTGGCGCGCGCCTGCGCTAAGACCCGCCGACAGGGGTGGATGAAGATTGGGCGGTCGGACCAGCCGGCCGGAGCAGGGGACGGATATGCTGATCGCCCAGATCACCGATATTCATATCGGTTTCGATCCGGACAATCCGGCGGAATATAACCGCAAGCGGCTCGACGAGGTCCTCGACGTGCTGATCGACGGCCCGAACCGTCCCGATCTTTTGCTCGCCACGGGAGACATCACCGACCGCGGCGATGCCGACAGCTATCGCCGCCTCGCCACCGCCTTTTCGCGCTGCCCCTTTCCGGTGTGGCCGAGCGTCGGCAACCACGACGTGCGCGACAATTTCCACGCCCAGTTTCCGGGGTTCGACGACGGCAACGGCTTTGTCCAATATGCGATCGAGCTGCCCGAATTGCGGCTGGTGACGGTCGATACGCTCGAGGAAGGGCGCCACGGCGGCGCCTTTTGCGAGCGCCGCGCCGCTTGGCTTGATACCGAACTGGCGAAGGACGGGAACAAGCCGACCTATATCGTGATGCACCACCCGCCGGTCGAGAGCGGCATCGAGTGGATGAACACGCACCCCGACGAACCCTGGGTCGCGACCTTCGGCGATGTCGTGCGGCGCCACCCGCAGGTCCGGGGCCTGATCTGCGGCCACCTGCACCGCAGCGTCACCGTCGCATGGGAAGGCCGCACCATCGCGATTTGCTCATCGACGGCGCCGCAGGTGTCGCTCGACCTCAGGCCGATCGACGAGGACCACCCCGACGACCGCCCGATGATCGTCGCCGAGGATCCCGCCTATGCGCTCCACCGCTGGAACGGGCGCGAACTGGTGAGCTTCTACGATCACGCCGGCGCACACACGATGCTCGCGAAATATGACCGCAATCTGCAGCCGCTGGTCCGCGAGTTGAAGGCCGAGCGACCGGCTTAATTCTTTTCGGCCGCAATCATGGCGCCGGCGATGCACGCGGCGAATAGCGCCGCCTCCAGCATGGCCGTGGCCAGCTCGCCTGCCGTTCCGATGCCGCGCTCGCCAAAGAGCGCGCCGATCGCATCGAGATCGAGGCGCGAGCCGGGGAAGCGGCGTTCGAGCAGCGCGAGGCTGCCGCCGAACAGCCGCCCTCCCAACAGGCTGATCGTCGCGCCGCCGGCCGCACCAACGAGCGCGGCGAGCGCGGTGCGCCTTGCGAACGGCCAAGGTGCGCCTCGCCGGGCAGCCCAAAGGGCGATCCCGACGGTCCCGCCGAGCAGGGCGCCTTCGGCCGCGCCGGTAAAATCGCCTGGGCTTTGTCCCAGCAGCAGGCTGAACGCATCGAGCCCGATCAGCTTGGCGATCGCCCCGACCATAAAACCGCCCGCCGCGCCGCCAGCGATCGTCCACATGTCACGCCGCGTCCGGGCGTAGTGCGCAGTGGCGATACCGAAGGATACGCCGGCGCCGCCGACCGCCGCCAGCGTCGTGGTCAGCGCGAGCAGCACCAGCAGCACCGAGAGGGCGTTGCCGCCTGTCGCTGATGGCTGGGCCGCTGCAACCAGACCATAGAGCAGCCCGCCGATCGCGCCGGCGAGCGCCGCGCCGGCCGTACCCGCACCGCCGGTTAGCAGAATATCGTGGATGCGGGGCGCCGCCGCCGGCGACGTGGAAGGCGCCACGGCGGTTTCGACCGCCGCGATAAACCGATAGCCGTGCTTGGGAACCGTTTCGATAAAGGTCGGCCGTGTCGCATCGTCGCCGAGCAAGCGGCGCAACGTCCGGATGCATTGGGTCAGTGCCTCGTCGGTCACCGGCACACCATGCCAGACCTCGGCCATGAAGCGATCCTTGGGTACCATCCGCCCCTGCTCGCGCACGAGCAACGCGAGCGCGTCGAGATAGCGGGCGTTAAGATCGACCGGGCTGCCGCCTTTCAGCAGACGCCGGTCGCCGGGCTCGAACAGAAAGGCATCGAAGCGATAGCTTTCCACGGTCATTTTTCAGCCAAATCTCATATTTTGCTCATGCCGCTCGCCCCGCGTCCGGGGCAGGCAGCAGGCCTCACACAGGAATGGAGGCAAGACAATGACGAATATGGAGGCAATGGCCAGGACGTTCATCGAGCGCGCGATGTATTGGCGCGGTTGGCGGATCGTCGGCTGGGGGATGGCAGCCTTCTTGCTGCTGCTGCCGTTCGTCGCGATGCAGTTCACCGACGCGGTCGACTGGAGTGCCGGCGATTTCATCTTCGCGGGGGTGATGTTCGCCATTGTCGGCGGTGTGCTCGAAGTCGCGGTGCACAGCAGCGACAGGATTGCCTACCGACTTGGTACAGGCATTGCGCTTCTCGCGGGTTTCCTGCTCGTCTGGATCAACGGCGCGGTCGGGATCATCGGCGACGAGGGCAATCCGGCCAATCTGATGTTTGGCGGCGTCCTGCTCGTTGCGATCGCGGGGGCGGTCGGCGCGGGCGCGCGAGCGGCAGGGCTGGCCCGCGCTATGGCGGCGGCTGCGTTGGCCCAACTCGTCGTCGGCGTGGTCGCGTACGGTGCCGACCGCGCGGTGTTGCCGGTTACCGTCGTCTTTGTGCTGATGTGGGGCGCCGCGGCATTATTGTTCCGCAGCGTGGCGGCGGATCAATAGCCCAATGTTAGATCGACGCGCGGTTCGAGCGGCTCGCCTTTCTCCCAGCGCGTCAGATTTTCATGGAAGCGCTGCGCCGCGCGGATGAACATCTTGTCCTGTGCGCGGCCCGACAGGTGCATCGTGATGTGGGCATTGTCGAGGCTCCACAGCGGATCGTCGGCGGGCAGCGGTTCGGGGGTGGTGACGTCGAGGAAGGCCGATGCGATCTGCCTCGCGTCGAGTGCGGCAACCAGCGCTTGCTGATCGACGACGCTGCCGCGCGCGATGTTGATGAGGGTTGCGCTGGGCTTCATCGCCGTAAGTTCGGCGGCGCCGATCATGCCGTCGGTCTCGGGCGTTGCGGGGACCGCGAGGATCACCCAGTCGAAATCGCCGAGCCTAGCGCGCCACTGGTCGGGGCCGAGCGTGTTCTCACCCGGCGAACGGCGGACGACGGTGACTTCGACCGCGAACGCCTGCAGCCGTTCTTCGATCAGCTTGCCGATCGCGCCATAGCCGAGGAGCAATGCCTTCGAGCCGAAGAGTTCGACCTTGCCCGGCGAGTCGATCAGCCATTCGCGGCGCTCCTGCGCGCGGACGACGTCGCGATAGCCCTTGGCGACGGTCAGCATGCCCATCACGACATATTCGGCGATGGTGATCGCGTTGATCCCGGCGCCGTTGGTGACCACCGTCCCGCGTTCGCGGAGCAGGTCGAGCGGCATGCCGTCGACCCCGGCATAGATGGAATTCAGCCATTTGAGCCTGGTCGCCGCGCCGATCGCCGCCACCATATCCTTCTTGTCGTACATGTCGAACCAGCCGATTTCGGCCTCCGGCGCGAGTTCGAGCGCCTCTTCCTTCGATTGGAAAAAGCGCGGTTCGACCCAGTCGGGCAGGCGGTTTTCGACGAGCGGCCGGATCAGGCCCGAGAGGACGGTGATGGTCTTGGTCATGGTTTTCCTACTGCTGAAACGCGTGCCAGCCTGCCCATGCGAGCGGGATGAGGCCGACAAGATCGACGAGCGCGATGGTGCCGAGCTGTGCCGGGCGTCCATATGATTGGTAGAGCAACAGGAAGCTCAGCATCGACACCGCGGCGAGCAGCGTTGCCAGCTTTCGCCCGCCGGGATCGAAGGCCGCCCAGACGCACGCGACGAGCACGGCAAAGAACAGCGCCGCGCGGTGATGCATCAGTACGAAGACCGGACTGTCGGGCTGGACGCCATAGAGCCGCGTGATCAGCGCCGGCCGGAACAAGGCCAGCGCCGGAATCAGGTGGACAAGTCCGACGAGGAGCCAGCAGATGAGTTGCGACATGCAACGAGGCTAGCAGCCCGTGAAGGCGGAACAAGCCTCTAATTGGCTTCGAGCCGCCAGTCCCAGCCGAGTGGGTCGCCGTCCATCACCTCGACCCCCGCGGCGATGAGTTCGTCGCGCAGCGCGTCCGACGCCGCGAAATCCTTGGCGGCGCGGGCTTCCTTGCGGCGCGCGAGAATGGCTTCGATCTCTGCTTCGGCGATCGTCGCCGATTTCGGACGGATGCGCAGGTCGGTGCGTTCGAGCGTCAGCACGCCGAGGCCGAGCACCGCATCCATCGCGGCCAGCGTCGCCCGCTTTTGCCCGGCGTCGATCTTCTTCATCGCCGCCGCTTCTTCGAGCAGCGTGAGCGCGACTGCGGTGCCCAGGTCGTCCGACATGGCGGCGTCGAATTTTTCGAGCAGGTCAGCGAGACGGCGGTCGGTTATTGCGGCGCCGTCGGCCTCGCGAACCGTAGCCGCTGCCATGACCAGCCGCTTGAGCCGCGTCAGCGCCGCGCCGAGCCCTTCCCAGGAGAATTCCAGTTCGCCGCGATAATGCGCCTGCAGGCACATCAGGCGATAGGCGAGGGGTGAGTAGCCGCGGTCCACGAGCAGTTGGAGTCGCAGGAACTCGCCCGTCGACTTCGACATCTTGCCGCCGCGGTCGATCAGGAAATTATTGTGCATCCAGAGGCGCGCGCCCGAATGTTCGGCGCAGTCCAGACTGCCGCGGCCGCGATAGGCCTGATTCTGCGCGATTTCGTTCGGGTGGTGGATTTCGCGGTGATCGATGCCGCCGGTGTGGATATCGAACGGCATGCCGAGTTCGGCCTCGCCCATGACCGAGCATTCGAGATGCCAGCCCGGCGCACCGCGGCCCCACGGCGAATCCCATTCCATCTGGCGCGTCTCGCCGGCCGGCGTCTTGCGCCAGATCGCGAAGTCGGCGGAATGGCGCTTGCCGTCCACTTCCTCGATCCGCCCCTCGCCCTCGTCGGTCACCGCGCGCGCGAGGCGGCCGTAATCGGCGACGGTCGAGACGTCGAAATAGAGGCCGCTGTCGAGTTCGTAGCAATGGGTATCGGCGATACGCTTCGCGAACTCGATCATCCGCGGGACATAATCGGTCGCGACGGTCCATTTCGCAGGGTTGCGGACGTTCAGCCAGTCGAGGTCGCGCTTGAATTCGGCGGTGTAAAAGGCGGCGATGTCCCACGCCGTCTTGCCCTGCTGCGCCGCAGCCTTCTCCATCTTATCGTCGCCGGCATCGGCATCCGAGGTCAGGTGGCCGACGTCGGTGATGTTGATGATGTGGCGCAGCGCATAGCCCTTGAACGACAGCGTACGGCCCAATGTGTCGGCAAAGACATAGGCGCGCATATTGCCGATATGCTGATAATTATAGACCGTAGGCCCGCACGAATAGACCCGCGCCTCGCCGGGGTGGACGGGCTGGAATGGTTCCAGGCTGCGCGTCAGGCTGTTGAACAGCCGCAAGGGCGCGGGGGCAGGGGCGTCGGTCATGCCGTCGCCCATGCCTCGCGCCGAGGCGGTCCGTCAACCGAAAGGCTCAGGGCTGCTGCGTGTCGGTGGCCGGCGTCCACAGATCGTCGTTGCCCGCGCCGGTCACCGGATCGTCGAGCAGCGGCTCGCCGGTCAGCGGGTCGAGGTCGCGCATCGTGATCAGCGATTGCGGCAGCGTGATACCGTCGTCGCCGTCGTCGTCGACCTCTTCCTCGATGACATCCTGCACCGGGAAGCTGTTGTGATATTCGGGCTCGGGTATGGTGAGGCAGGCGCCGGTGTTGGCGATCAGGCAGCCGTTGAAGCGCGAACGCTGGTCAAAGGCGTCGGTGGGGGCCTGGCCGCTCGCGATGCCGTTGATCGTCAGCAGGGGGATCGTGTCGAGCCCGGTGACCTGTCCCGACGGGCCGAGATGGACGCCGTTGATCACGATCCGCGTGTCCGTACCCGCGGTATCGACGTTGAGGCCGAGTGCGCCGAAGGTCAGGCCGCGACGTTCGCCGAAGTCGCTGCCGCCGCTGTTCTGGACATAGAAGCCGCCGCTGACCCCCACATTGATGCCGCCCGCGAAGAGCGCGCCCTCGTCGCTGGTAATGCCATCGTTCTGCGCCAGCCGGTCCTCGATCGCGTCGGTGCTGCCGGCCGCCGCGACATCGTCGATCGCCGCGAGCGTCGCGACGATCACGTCTTCGGAGGCGAGGTTCAACCGCCCGGCGGGCGCGCTGCTGCTGCTCCCCGAAAGGCGGATCGACGCCTCGCCCAGAATGATTTCGAGCGACTGGTCGGCGAAGATGTTGAGGGCGTTGTTGTCGCCCATACCGGTCAACGCGACATCGCCGACGACGCGCGCCGTCCCCGGGGTGGCGATCGTCAGCGATCCGTTCGTGCCGAGGTTCGAGGTCGACGATCCTGCGGTCATCGTGAAATCGTCGATCACCACATCGGGCGGCAGGGTGCCGATGAAGCGCCCGCCCGACCGGTCGACCGCGGGCGCGAAGATGCGGATATCGGTGCCATAGACGCGCGTCAGCTCGTCGCTGTCGATATGATAGCCGTTCTGCGTCCCGGTGCCGCCGATGAAGGTCTGCACCCGGTTATCGATATTGCGGAGTTCGAGGCTTTCGGTCGTGCCAGTGCCGACGCGGCCGGCACTGGCGATCGCGATATCGGCCGATGCGAGCGACATCGTCCGCCCCGTGACGGCGCCGTTCACCGTCAGCAGCGACTGTGCGGTTGCCGCGAGGGTTTCGTCGGCGGTCACATTGCCGAGCGTCATCGTGCCGTTCGATGCGAGGATCGCATCGCCGGCATCGAGGCGGGTCACGGCAAGGTTGCCGCCGGCGGACAGCCGCGCTTCGCCGGAGACCGTTCCGGCGGTGATGGCAAGATTGCCGCCGGTGGTAACCCGGGCGTTGCCGCCCGCCGCCTGAAGCTGGCTGAAGATCAGATTGCCCGCTCCGTCGATCGCGACGCTGTCGCCGATGGCGCTGACCGGTCCCGCCGAAGCAAGGTTGCCGACCACAATGGCTCCGTCGGCGCTCGTCAGACTGGTCGCGCCGCCGCCGCCCAGCGAGGCGGCGGTGATGCCGGCGGCCGCGTCGAGTGTCAGCGATCCGCCTGCTGCGGTCGAGGCGCGCGCGATGTCGATCGTCGACCCCGCCGACAGCGTCAGGTCGCGCCCGGCGCTCACGCTGCCGCCGGCGATGGCTCCCGCCGTCTGGATCGAAAGGTCGCGTCCGGCGGCAAGCGTATCGACCGGATCGCCCGCCGGATTCGTCAAGATCGCGATATTGGCCGAGGCGGCGTTGATGATCACGTCGCGGCCGGCGGTCGACGGGCTGTTGACCGCGATCGCGCCGCTGGCATCGACCACCACGTCGCTAGCCGCCGCAAGGCCGCCGAGCACCGCGCTGGCGCTCTGGGTGCGGATGCTGCTGTCGCCACCGGTGATGCCGAGGCCGAGCGTCGTGGCGCCATTTAGGGTCAGCGCAGTCGCGGCCGTTAGCAGGATATCGTCGCCCGCCGACAGCCCGCCAGCGTTGATCGCGCCGCTGGCCGACGCCATGACGATATCGGCGCCGTCGGTGGCTGAGGTGCCTTCGCCCGAGCTGATGGTGAAGCCGCTGGCGGGGGAAAAGCTCAGTGCGCGGTTATCGGTGCCGGCGCCCGTGGTGCGGACACCCTGCGCCGTGATCGCGCCGTTGGCGCGGACGGTGACGTCGTCGCCCACGGTTACGTTCGACAGGTTCGCCGTCGTCCCCGCAATGACCAGCAGGTCTTCGCCCGCCGTGCCTCCGGTAATCGATGCCGCCTGTCCGGCATTGACCCCGAACATGCTCGCCGCGCCGCTGTCGGTCAGCGTCGCATTGCCCGCGGCGTCGACGAACAGGTTGCCGCCGTTCGCATTCGCCGATGCGGTGATATTGGCGGCCGAATCGAGGAAGATATTGTTCCCCGCGACATAGGTCCCGGTCAGATTGCCGTTGGCAAAGATCGAGATGGTGCCGGTAACATCGGCGCGGGCGACCGCAACCGCCCCGCCGCTGCCAATCGCGAAGAAATTGGCGGCGCCGGTCACCGAATCGGTGATCGCGATGCTGTTGCCGTTCATGTTGATGTCGCTGCCCGCGATCACCGTCGCCCCGTCGATCCCTTCGGCACCCGCCGCGGTGCCGTTCGCGGTGAGGTTGATCGTCGCCCCGGCATCGAGCGTGTTGAACGCGATTGATTGCGCAGCGACCGTGATTGATCCGCCCGCGGTCGAATTGCCCAGATCGGACGCACCCACGGTCGTGATGTCGATATTGCCGCCGGCGATGATCGAGTTGAGCCCGGTGCGGAAGCTGGTCGCGTTGACGACATAATCGTCCGCCGCCTCGCCATGCGCGACGAAGACGTTGCCCGCGGTCAGGTTGATGCCGACATTGCTGCCGATCTCTTCGCCGTCCGGATTGTCGCCGGTCGCATTCATGAAGGCGATATCGATGTCGCCGCTGCCATTGATGGCGATGTCGTCGCCCGCGACCATGCGGTTGAAGCTGCCGCCGTCGGTGGTCGAGATGAAAATGTTGCGCCCGGCGTCGAGCGTCCCCGTCGAGTTGACCGCGCCGTCGCTGGCGATGAGACTAATCGAATCGCTGCCGGTCACATTCCCGACCGTGACCGATGCCCCGCTGATGTTGATCACGCTGCGCGTGATCATGTCGCCGGTCATGGAAACCGCGCCCGCGCCGACCACCGTGACCGGGCCGTTGGCGTTGATGGCTCCGGTGGACTGGACGCCCCCACTCGTCGCGGTGATCCCGAGCTCGGCGGCATCGACCGCGATGTCGCCAAGGTCGACCGCGCTGCCTTCGATGCGCAGCGCAAGCCCGGCGCTGGCGTCGCCCGTCAGGTTGACCGCCTGGTCGGCGAAAAGGAGGATGTTCCGGTCCGACGTGAGTGCCCCGCCGGTGATCGTCCCGCCCGCCGTCAGGAACATGTCGTCGCCCGACGACGCCGTGCCGACCCTGATGTTTCCGTCGGCGTCGAGCCGCAGCGTGAAGTCGGCGTCGATCCGGCTGTTCGCCGCGTGGCTGATGTTTCCGGCGGCATCGAGGGTGATGCGGAAGCCGCTGATGTCGCCGTTTGCGACGATGCTGCCCGCCGTGGCCGTGACGGCGACGTCGCCGGCGGCGTCGATCGCCGCGGTCGAAACCGACGGGCCTTGCAGCGTGACATTGCCTGCCGACTGGACGATGCCGGCAAGGATCAGCGCGCCGCCGGCGGTGATGCCGATGTTGCTGCCATTGCCTTCATTGTCGAGACCGCTGCCATAGCTGTAGGCGGCGCCGATCCGGGCGGTGCCGCCCGCATTGACACTCACGTCGTCGCCGGCATCGAGTTCGGCGATATTGACGTTGGCCGCGGCAACGACCGTCACGTCGTGCCCGGCGGCGAGCGCGCCGGTTGCCGATGCGGCGCTGGCCGAATTGACGCCGATGTCGGTGCCCGCGGTGACCGCGGTCAGATTGACGAGGTTGCCCGTCAGGCTGGTCACCAGCCCCGATTGCAGCAATCCCGTCGAGGACAAGGTGCCCGCCGCGGTGACGGTCAGATTGTCGAAAGCGTTCGCGCTGTTTGCGGCGACATTTCCGCCGGTCGAGGTCAGAACGATGTTCGATCCGTCGGGGGACGAGGTGATGACGTCGAAACCGGTGCTGTAATCGATCGACTGGTTGTCGGGGCCGGTGCCGGTGGTGAGCAGGCCGGCCGCGGTGATCGTTCCGGGCGCCTGCACCGTCAGGTCGTCGCCTGCGGTCAGGTTGGTCAGGCTGGCGGTGGTGCCGGCCCGGACGAGCAAATCCTCGCCGGCGCTGACGCCGGTGAGCGTCGCGCTGCCACCGGCATTGACGCCGTACATCCCCGCGGCATTGCCCGACGTCAGGGTGACGTCGCCGCCCGCATCGACGAACACGCTGGCCGCGATCGGGGTGCCGCTGCTCGAGCTTTCGAAACCGGTTGCGCTGGCCGAACCGGCGATATCGCCGCCCGCGTTCAGCGATACGCCCCGGAAGCCGTTGTAGGCGCCGGTGATATCGCCGGTCGCTTCGATGAAGATGGTATCGTCGGCATTGGCGGTGTCGATCGCGACCGCGCCGGCGCTGCCGTTCGCGACGATCGATCCGCCGCTGGCTACGGTGCCGGTGATTCCGATCTCGGTCGCATTCAGGCTGATATTGTCGCCGGCATCGATCGAGACGCCGCCGATGCCTGCGGCGCCGGGGACGGTGCCCGTTGCCGTCAGGAAGACCGTCGATCCGGCGTCGATCGCATTGAAGGCGATCGACTGGCCGTTCACCGAGACGAAACCGCCCGCGGTCGAATTGCCAAGGTCGACGGCACCCGGCGAGTTGACGATGATGTCGCCGCCGGTGATGATCGAGTTGAGCCCGGTCTGGAAACTGCCGACGACGGCGGTGAAATCATTATCGGCTTCGGCATGCGTCACCGTCGTCGCCGCGGCGCTTTGAAGGAAGATGTTCGATCCGTCGATTTCGGAGTCGAGGCCGCTGCCGTCGGTGGTCAGCGTGCCGAGCGTCAAATTATTGCCGATGATGCTGATATCGTCACCGGCGTTGGCACTGCCGACGTCGATGAGGAACGAATTGATGGTCAGGTCGTCGCCGCTGGTCGACGAACCGACGCGCGCGACATTCTGCGAGAGGATGAGCGTCGACGTGCCCGCTTCGATTCCGTCGACATTGATCCCGCCGTTGGAAGCGAAAGCGTTGAGCAGAAGCGACGTCCCGGCGCTCAGCAAGCTGCCGGTCTGGGCGCGGATGCTGACTGCGGCGTTGATCGACATGGCGCCACCCGCCGCGATGGTCGGCGCGGTGCCGGTGCGGAAATCGTGGCGGATATCGATCTCGTCGGCCGCCTGCATCGTCAGGTCGCCGCCCGCCGCAACCGTCCCGGCCGCCTGCGCATAGACGCCGATCGAGCTGCCGGTGTTGAGCGACATTGCGCCGGTGGTCGTGATCGCGCCTGTATCGCCGTAAACGCTCATGAAGATGCCGGTGCTGGCGGTGTCGGTGTCGAGATTGGTCGGCGGGGCGAGGCCCAGCGCTTCGGCCGAGAGGCTCGTCATCGCGATCGTGCCCTCGGCGCGCATCTCGATGCGCCCGGCGCTGTCGCCGTTCGCGGCGATCGTCGTGGCACCCAATGATATCTGGCCGGCTTCGCCCGGATTGCTGAAGGCTTCGAAACTGACCCGGCCGCCGGTCGTGCCGTTGCTGCTGCCGCTGGCACCGTCCGCGCCGGTGCCAGTGCCGGCGCCGCCGCTGCCGCTGACGCCTGCGGTCCCATCGACGGCGATATCCACCGGGACACCGTTCGAGGTGATCGTGCCGCCGCTCGCGAGCAGGTGGACGGTGCCGCCGATCGCGCCGCCGCCATTGCCGCCGTCGCCGCCCTGCGATCCGTCGAGGAAGGCGGCCGCCGATCCGTTGCCGGCGTTGCCACCGGTGCCGCGACTGCCGAGCGCCACGGTGCCGCTGGTATCGGGGCCGAGTAGGACGGTCGCGCCGCCGCTGGCGACGACTTCCAGCGCGCCGCCTTCGCCGGTGCCGCCATCGCCGCCGCGCGGCGCGACATCGGGCGTTGCGCCAAAGGGAATTCCCCCATTGCCGCCGTTGCCGCCCACGCCGTCGGTGACGAAATTGGCCTGACCGACGGTCGCGCTGGCGCCGGCCCCCGTCGCTTCGATGCGCGCCGTCCCGCCGCGGGCGTCGCCGCCGCGGCCGCCGGTGCCATTGCTGCCGTCGGCGCCGTTACCGCCGACCGCGCTCGCATCGACGGTGACCGCCAGCGTTCCCGCATCGAAACCGGTGACGATCGCTTGCGCGAGCCCGCCGATGGCAAGGCCGCCGTTGCCGCCCGAAAAGCCGCCGCCGCCGCTGCCGCCGATCCCGGCCGCCGAACTGGTGATGTCGCCGGTCACTGTCGCTGCGTCGGTGAAATCGATCGTTGCGTTGCCGCCGCGGCCCTCGCCGCCGTTGCCGCCGACGCCGGTGCCGACCGGGACGCCCGAACTGCTCGATGCGAAGACGGTGCCGCCTTCGCCGCCGATCCCGGCGGCATCGGCAAGGATGCCGGCTGCCGTGACCGTGCCGGTGGCGACGGTGACCGTTGCGGTGCCGCCGAGGCCGGTGCCGCCGTCGCCGCCGTTGCCCGGCGGGTCGCCGAACGACGACGCCACGAATACGCCGCCCGTCCCGCCGCTGCCGGTGGCATAGGCCGCGAGGGTGCTGGCATCGACCGTCGCACCGTCGACGGTGATCGTCGCGGTGCCGCCTTGCCCTTCGCCGCCGCTGCCGCTGGGGATGGCGCCCGCGGGGTCGAAATCATTGCCCATGGCGCCGGCGCCGCCGATGCCGACAGCCATCGCGACGATATCGCCGCCGGTCAGCGTGCCGCCGAGCAGGTCGATCGTCGCATTGCCGCCAAGTCCCTGGCCCGACACATCGGGTGCGAAGCCGCCGAAGCCACTGGCGCTGATCGCCATGTCGCCGACGGTCACGGTGCCGCCCGTCTGGGTATAGCTTGCCGTGCCGCCTCGCCCGGTCCCGCTCGCCGTGCCGACACCGCCGCCATAGCCGTCGGCGGTGACGTTGATCGAATTCGCGGTAAAGGTGCCGCCCGCGACCGAGATCGCCATTGTTCCGCCCTGACCGTCGCCCGCGCTTTGCTCAAAGCCGGGCGCGGATTCGACATCGACGGCGGTGAGCCCGTCGGCGCCACCCTGCAAGGTGTCGAAGGCGATCGAACTGGGGCCCGTGGGGTCGTCGAGGACCTGGATCTGGATGAAGCCGCCATTGCCGGTCGTGCTGCTGCCGGCGTTCGTCGCGCCGCCCGACACGCCGCTCGCCTGGAGGGTCGTCGTTGCATTGAAGTCGATGCTGCCGCCCCCGGCGGTGATCTGGATGGTGCCGCCGCCGGCGACCGATCCGTCGGCGCTGACGCCGCTCAGCGCGCTGGCGTCGATGATCGTGCCGAGGCTGACGTCGGTCGCCGCAATGCTGCCGCCGGCGGTCGCCTCGATATTGACGAAGCCGCCCTGTGCCGGGCCACCCGTGCCCCGGACATTCGCGGTCAGCCCGCTCGCCACCACGTCATATCGCGACGCCGTCAACACGCCGCTGCGCGCCGCCAGCAAATTGACCCTGCCGCCGGTGCCACTGCCGCCGCTTTCGGAAATACTGGTGCCGAAGCCACCGCCCGAAACATCGATTCCGATGCCGCCGGCAACGTCGATCGTACCGGCATCCTCGGCGGAAACAGTCACGTTGCCACCAAGGCCGCTACCAAGATTTTCGCTGAACGCGACGATCCCTGCCGCGAAGAGCTGCACGTTCGCGTCGACGGTCAGCGTTGCGCCATTGTCGGCCGTGACGTTGATCGTTCCGCCTGTGGCGTTGCCGCTCTGCCCGGTCAGCAAACTCGGCGACGAGGCGCCGCCACTGAATCCGTCCGCGGTTACCGTGAGCGAGGGAAAGGTGACTGCGACGAGCCCGCTGGCCTCGACCGTCGCAGTGCCGCCGACCGCGTTCCCGCCAGCGACATTTTCGGCGCCGACCGCGCCGCCGCCGCTGCCGGTGACGTTCAGGCTGGTGGCGCCGGGATTGATCGCGGTCGTTGCATCGCCGGCGATGCTCAGGGTCGCCGATCCGCCGCGGCCAGAGCCGCCGCCCTGCGACGGGATCGTCCCGATCACGATGTCGGATATGCTGCCGCCGCCTGCTCCGAAAGCGTCGATCGTCGTCGTCGGCGTGTCGAAGACGCTGTCCGCGCCGGCGACTTCGATCCGTGCCGCGCCGCCCGTGCCATTGCCCGACTGGATATTGCCGATCTGGCCCGAGCCGCTCGCGCTCGCGGTCACCGAGCCGTCGGTCGCGGTGAGCGAGGCGCCGTCCTGGACACTGATCGTCACGTTACCGCCGGTGCCGCTGCCGCCCTGGTCGGAGGCGGTGAAGATGCCCGAGCCGCCGTCCTCGAGTCCGCCGCCCACGCCGTTGGCCGCTGCGACGATGGTGTTGCCGGCAACCCGGCTCGCGACGCCGGTCGCCAGATTGGATCCGGTCACGGTGATCGTGGCGGTGCCGCCCGTGCCGTCGCCGCCGGCACCGGCCGTATCGCGTCCGGCAATGCCGTTCGCCGAGACGGTGACGGTTCCGACCGCGCTTGCAGAGCCGCCGTTCGAAACGGTCAGCGCGGCGGTGCCGCCGCGGCTGTCGCCGGTTGCCGCATCGACCGCACCATCGGCGAGGATCGACAGATTGCTTGCGGATATCTGGCCGCCGTCGACGTTGACGTTCACCGCTCCGGGCACGCCGCCGGCCGCTCCGGTCTGAATGATCAGGTCGCCGGTCGCGCCGACGAAACGGTTCGTGTCGACGGTGATCGTCGTGCTCTCGTCGCCGATGAAGGTCGCGTTGCCCTGTACCGAGATGCGGCCGACATGGGCGAAGTCGGGTGTGTCGAAGATCGGCGGCGGAATTTCGCTCAATGGCCGGCCGGTAAAGGCGCCGCTGGCATGCGCGACGACATCGCTGAGGAAGAGCGTATCGTTGACGGTGATATTGGCCGTGCCGGTCGCGACGGGTGCCGCCGCAAATTCGCCGTCGACGATATTATAACCCGCCGACAGACGCACCGCGCCGTCGGGATCGACCTGCGCCGAGAGCGCGTCTTCGTAACCGATCTGGCCCGACACCAGCATCGTCACCGCGTCGTTCTTCGGAATCGCGACCATATAGATACGGTTCTGGTCGGTATCGCCCTGCTGGTGCGCCGGGCCCGTCGTCACGCCGCTGTGGGTAATGACATCGCCATCGGCGGCGCCGACGGTGACATTGATGTCGAACAGGCCGTTGTTGATGCTGATATCGGCCTGTTCGGCCGCGACATAGGCGGTCGATCCGTCGGTACGCACCCGGCCGCGCTGGACGATGCGCGGCGCGACCAGCGCGACATAGCTGCCGCCCGGATTGCCGACCGTCAGGGCATTGACCGTTGCGCCCTGTGCGATCTGGACTTCCGAAGTCCCGGCCACGCCGCGGAAGCGGATTTCACCGCCCGGTCCGAACAGCCCATCCGCCGTGTCGATGTTGTTCGCGGTGAGCAGCAGGCTGCCGACGTTAAAGGTCGCGCTGCCGCCGACCAGGATACCACCGGCGTTGTAAAACCAGATATTGCCGCCCTGGGTGTTTCCGCCGCTTGCAAAGGGTGACCCGATATAGCCGTTGACCGTGCCGTTGATTCCGATCTGCCGTGCCGCGGATGCGGGGCCGATGAAGCGGTTGAGCACTGTATATTGGCCAGTGCCGTAAAATTCGAGGTTGTTGTCCGCAGGCAGGAAATCGATCGCGCCCAGTGCGGTGTCGGTGCTGGTATCGGTCGGCGTCCAGTTGATGATCGTTTGCGGACCTGTGGTGGTGACCTGTGTCGTGTTGGGGGGTGCGGTCGGGCCGAGCGGTGCGGGGGGCGAGATGGTCGCGCCGCTGAGGCCCGGTCCGGCGACGACCTGCCCGGTTCCAGCTACACCCTGCGCCAGCGCGGGGCCGCCGTAGGCCAGCGCGGCCATCCCCGCCACGATGGCGCAGCTTTCGAGCAGGTGCCTTTTGCCATGGCGGACCGGCGACGGGGTGGAGATGGCACGCATGGCAGTCATCCTCGATGCAAAAGTCACGTCAGCGCGCCCGCACGCCGAATTGGGTCGTCAGCGAAACCAGCAAGCGCGGGTCGGGCCGCTCGGTCAGGAAGCCGGCCCGATTGAGCGGCACCGCGAGGGTCACGTCGACGCGAGCAAGAGCGCCATAGGCGACCCGCACACCGCCGCCGGCCGAATAGAGTTTCTGCGGATTGAGGCCTGCGAAGGCGCGATCCTTGTTCCATACCCAGCCGGCGTCGAAAAAGACGAAGGGCTGGAAAGCGAAACTCTTGGTATTGGCGGGGACGAACGAACCGTAACGCGCCTCGAGCGCGACACCGACGCCGCTGTCGCCGATGATCGTGCCGGGATCGAAGCCGCGTCCGACGGTGAAATTGCCGCCCGAAAATTCCTCATAGGAGAGGAGCGGATCGCTCGCCCATTGCGCGCGCGGCGCCGCGGCCAGCGTGAACAATTTCGTCGGCCGCCATTCGGCGTTCGCATTGGCGCGGACGAGGAAAGCGTCCGGCTTGCCCTCGATACGGGTCAGCGGCACGCGGCCGGGCAGAAAACAGGCGGCGCCCGTCGGGCCGCAATTCTTGCTCGCGCCGAGCGCGTTCAGCCCTTGCCGCGCTTCGACCGAGGTGGCGAAGGAAAAACGCGGTTCGGCGGGGCTGTATCCGTTGCGTCCGGCGATCGAGGCGGCGTCGATCCAGCCGGCGTCGGCGCGCAGGTTGAGGACGCGCAGCCGGTCGCGGTTGAGCGGGACGGGGCCGAGGCCGATGTCCTGGTCGATAATGTCGATCCCGCCGGCGAGGGTCAGGCGCCGCGCCTGCGTCAGGATGAGCGGATAGGCGGCGAACAGGCTGACGATCTGGGTGTTCGACTTGATCGGCAAGCCGGCGATGTCGGGGCGGGTCCAGGCATAAGTGTAATTGGCGCCGAAGCGCAGCCCGTCGCCGCCGACCCGGAACTCGTGCGCGAGCTGCAGCACCTTCTGTTCCTTGGGGTCGCCGCTGGCATAGAAGCTTGCGGTGGTCAGGTCGCCCATGCCGGTCAGCCCGGCGAAGCGGACGCGCGCGACGCCGCCCCAACGGCCGACATCGTGCGATCCGAAATTCTGGATATTGGCGTCGAACATCACCGGCGTCCGCGCCACCGTCACCTCGCCGACGACCTCGCCGGGCGCGCCGCCGGGGCGCAGCGTGAGCCGCGCGTCCATGCCCGGAATGTCGCGCGCGAGCAGCAGATAGCGTTCGGCGTCGACGATATTGAACACCGGCTGATCATCGAGCCGCGACAGGTAACGCTGGAGCAGTCCTTCGTTGGCGCCCGCATCGCCGCGGACCTCGATGCGCGTCATGCGGGCGGCGAGAATGTCGAGGCGGACAATGCTGTCGTCGATCGTCTGCGGCGGCACGCGCACCGCGGCGAGATAGCCGCGTGCGCGCAGCATCGTCGCCGCGCGGTCGCGAATGTCGCACACGACGGAAACCGGCACTTCCTGCCCGACGCGATCGGACCAGCTTGCGTCGAGCATCGCCGGGTCGATCCCGTCGACGGCCCGGAATTGCACGCTGCGGAGCGTGATACGGACGTTCGAAAATTCAGGATTGGCGAGCGGGCAGGGCGCGCGTTCGATACTGTCGTCGGCGGTGACGATCTGTTCGCCCGGCGGAACCGCGGGGGGCAGCACCGGTTGCTGGATCTCTTCGCGCGTCGGGATTTGCGGCGTCGCCTGCGCCAGCGCTGCGCCGGGAACAACTAAGGCCGCTAGCGCCGCCGAACCGGACAGAACGGCCTTCAATCGCCCGCTGTCGGCCTTCGCGTGATCCCCCAGATACCCCATCACCACCCCTTGTGTACGAACGCCCGCGCGATCGCTCGCGACGTGCCAATTCAGATGCCCTGCCGCACAGGCGGCAGCGCGAATTTATCGACCCAAGGAAAGGACTTACCGCTCAACCCGGCGGCTTGTTCGACTGGTATCAGATGCCCTCCGTCCGTTCAATGGGCACGATGGCTCAGCCCCCTGCGGTCTCCGATTCGGACATTGCGTCGACCAGCCGGTTGAGTTGCGGCGAGCAGCCCTTGGCGACCAGCATATCGACCGATCCCTCGACGGTGTCGGGAACGCTGTCCACTTGCGCAAAGCGCACCCGCACCGGAGTCGGCAGCCCCGCACCCGACAGGCGATATTCAACACCATATTGGACGGGCATGACGTCGGTCGGCCATTTGCGGAAATTGGCGCCGTTGACGAGCGCGACCTTTTCGATCTTGCCTGCCTGCTCGATCGTCAGCAGCTCTTCGGTATCCATGGTCGGGCGCCAGAGCAGCAGGGTCGCGGGATCGGCGACGCAGAAAGTGCCGCCTTCGCGATAGTCGAGATACCAGAGGTTGGGCGCGCGTGTATCGGTGGCGACGATGTTGTCGCCGCGCGTCGCCCCGCCGCGCGAGCGCATCGTCGGGCTCTTGGCGATCATCCGCGTCACCGTCGTTCCCATCGACTGGCTGACCTGCACGGTGCCGGTCGCGCCGAAGGTCCCCGGACCCGACAGGGTGCGGGTCTTGCCCGCTTGTATCAGCACGACCTTGTCGCCGTTGACGAGCGTCACCTTGTCGGTCGACTTCAATTTCGTCCCGGTCGGATATTTGCTGGCCGACGGACCGGTCGAGCGGACGACCATCGACTGGGCGGCAGCGGTGCCGGCAACCGCGACCGCCATGATCGCGGCGGCGGCCATCCCCAGGCGGCGCATCGGCAGGTCAGGAAAGGACATAGCTTTCTCCTTTTTCGGTCTCGTTCAGGCGTTCGATCAGGAACAGGACGGATGCATCCTGATCCTCTTCTTTCGCCAATGCTGTGGCACAGGTCACATAAGCGCTTTTATCGCCCGCCGCGTGCGCGGCAACAAGCGCGGCGATGCGCGCGCGCCGTTCGGGTGCCAGATCGGGGCGCGGGGTAAAGGTGTCGACCGGTTGGGCGCGGCCGCGCAGCGTGACGCGCCCCATCGGCACCAGATCGTCGCGGCCCGACCGTGCCGCAGCCTCGGCCGAAATCAGCACCCCCGTCTTCAGGCTCTTGTTCGCGGCCTCGAGCCGCGAGGCGGTGTTCATGCTGTCGCCGAGCGCGGTGTACTGGATACGTCCCTCGCCACCGAAATTGCCGACGATCGCGTCGCCGACGTGAAGACCGACGCGCGTCATTCCCAGCGGTGGCACGCCTTCGGCGAGATCGATACGGAACTGCTCGCCTGCTTCATACATGGCGAGCGCTGCGGCGGCGGCGCGTGTCCCGTCGTCGGGACGGCTGAGCGGCGCGCCCCAAAAGGCGACGATCGCGTCGCCGACGAACTTGTCGATCGTGCCACCATGGTCGAGTACGATGTCCGACAGGCGGTCGAGATAGGCGTTGAGCAGGCGCGCGACCGTTTCCGGCGTCGTCGCATGGCTCAATTTGGTGAAGCCTTCGAGGTCGGTGAAGATACAGAAGATGTTGCGCCGTTCGCCGTGCAGCGACAGCTGGTCGGGGTCGCGCATGATCTGCGCCGCGACGTCGGCGGGCAGATATTTGCCGAGCGCCGACTGTGCAAAGGCACGCTGGCGCGATCCGACGGTGCGCGCCGCCGTACCGACCGCGGCATAGCCGAACAGCCAGCCGAGCGCCCAGCCGAAGGCGGGGAGGGTGGTGGTGTCGAACCCTTGCCGTTGCAGCCAGAAGGGCGCGACGATGAAAAAGGCCATCTGCGCGAGGAAGGCGAGGACGACCCAGCGCGGCCGCATGTCGATCAGGCTGGTCAGCCCGCCGGCGAGCACGACAAGGATGGCGAGCGCCCACAGCATCGGCGACGACAGCGGCGTCGCCCACGCTCCATCGAGCTGCTGCGCCAGCATCAGCGCGTGCACCTCCAGCCCGATCATCGTTTCGTGTTGGCCGGTCAGCGGATTGATGAAGCGGCTGAGCGGGGTGTTGAACTGATCGGTATCGATGATGTCGCCGCCGATCAGGACATAGCGGTCCTTGACCAGATCGGCGAAGCCGGCGCGCGTTTCGGCGTCCATCGGCACCGCAAAGGCGTCGATCGGGATGTTCGCGAACACCGGTTCTTCCTGCCCTTCGGCGGCGCGGGCGGGAAGCAGGTAGCGGATATTGCCCTGATAATTGGCGTGCGCCGCATCGACCGGGGCGAGCGCGTTGGCCATCAGCGGCGGCAGCTTCTTCGGCCGGTCGGGCCACTTTCGGATCACGCTGTCGTCGTCGGTGCGGAACAACACGCTCGTCGGCCGTGTCTTCGCCGTCCGTACGTCGGTATGCCACGCCTCAAGGAACTTTTGCTGTTCATAGAAGATGGTGTTGGGGTTGCTCTCCTGCTCGACATAGGCGAGCCAGGTCGGCGTCTTCATCGCGCGGAGCTGCGTTTTCAACAGGTCGTCGTCGGGGCGCGGCGAATCGAACAATATATCGATGCCGATCGCCTTTGCGCCCATCTGATCGAGATTGCCGAGCGCGTTGGCGAGCAGGGTCCGGTCGAGCGGCGAACGGATGCCCGTGTTGAACAAAGTCTCGTCATTATAGGTGATCATGACGATGCGCTTGTCCTGTCCGACATGCGGCGCCATCGCGGTCGCGCGCGCGTCGTAAAGCGCGCGTTCGGCGGCGTTGATCAGCGGCATCTGCCAGCTCGACCGGGCGATCAGGACCGCAGCGAGCAGGAACAGGCCGAGCACGACCATCCGCCACGGGCCGAGTTGCCGCACGAGCTGGCGGACGCGCTTGCGCAGCGGCACCGCAGCCGGCCGGTCGGCCGGCGCCGCGATTTCGGACGCGGGTGCGGTTACGGTCGTCGCCATCGTCTCAGCGAGCCGCGCGGCCGGCTGCCTCTCCACTCTGTGCCGTGTTCACCGTATCGTGGAGCAGCGGCTGGCCGCCGTCGCCGATGATCGCGAAACCGGCCCAATAATAGGGATGCGAGGTCTGCTTCTCGTTCATCAGCCGCGCTTGCGTCGCCCACATCGCGTCGGCGACGCTGGTCCCGCGCTGGGTCCCGAACAGGCCGCCGATCAGCCGCTTGGTCGCGTCGAAATCGTCGGGCGCGGGCCAGTGGCTCGCGATGACCGAGCGGCCGCCGGCGCCGATGAAGCTGCGCACCAGTCCGTCGAGCGCGTTGCCGCCGCCGCTCGCGACGCCCGCCTCGCGCGTCGCGCTGACCGAGGCGGCGCCCGCCGTGTCGCAGGCCGACAGGATGACGAGGTCGGCATCGATCTTGAGGTCGTAGATTTCCTGAAAGGTCAAAAGCCCGTCCGAACTGCTGTCGCCGAACGAGGTAACCAGCGCGGGCCGCGCCGGGCAAGCGGCGCGCGGCGCGGTCACGAGGCCGTGCGTCGCGAAATGGATGATCCGGTAGTCGGCAAGATCGGCGCGCGCCTTGACCGCCGTATCGGTAAAGGCGCCGCCGGTCAGCAGCGTTGCGGAATCGCGGCCCATCGCGCTGCGCGCCGTGACGAGTTCGTCGGCCGAGATCGGCCGGCTCCACTGCGCGATGTCCCATTGGCAATCGGCATCGGTGCCGCCTGCGGCGCCGCGCGAGCCGAGCGAAGGCAGCGTGCCGGCGACCGGCAGATTCTGGCCGAGCCCGAAATATTGGTTCGCCGCCGCCGATGGCGCCGACTGGCGCGCGTTGCGAAAGGCGAGCGCCGAGACGGCGGTGCTCGGGCGCGTCGAGCGGCCGAGCCACGCGATCTGGCGCATGTCGAAGGCATCGGCCTCGGGATCGGCAAGCCGCCGTTCGTAATCGGCCAGCCCGGTGTCGGCGGTGACCAGCAGGTTGATCGGCAGGCGCAGCATTGCGCCGTCGGGTTCGAAGATCAGGTGGGCGATGGCCGGCAGGCGCTCCGCGGCGGGGCTGAATAACCCGGTATAGAGCTTGCGTGCCGCGGCGGCGTCGAACGGATAGGTGACGCGGCGGCCGTTCTCGACCACCGAAATCGACGCGCGGATCGTGTCGACAGCGGTCTCCAGGTCGCCCGCGCCGATGTCCGATCGCCAGAGCTGCGCGCCGCCCTGTTCGATCAGCATCGCATAGACCGCGTCGCCGACGACGAGCATCTTGAGATAGGCTTCGTCGGGGCGCAGCACCTGCTGCAGTTCGGGAAGGTCGAGCTTGCCCGGCGCAACGACGCGATATTGCGGGAAGGCGGAGAGGGCGACGACCGTCTCAGCCTGCTGGAAGCCGAGATTGTCGAGCTGGGTCTTGAGGTCGGCGCGCAGCGCGTTGATTTCCGGGGTGACCGGCATCTGCGCCAGCCGCGCATCCTCGATCCGGGCGCGTTCGATGTCGCGGTTCAATGTCGTCGCCTGGCGGAATAGCCGCGACCCCTCGCTGCTACCCGCCGACAGTTCGCGGGCTAGCACCGCTTGCGTGTCGGCAACGCCCGGGCGCACCTGCAACTGGCTGGCGACGAAGAAATCGCCGATCGCCGCCGGGTCGGAGGCGCTGCGCGCCGCGAGCAGCCGGTAATAGGGCGCCATCATGTTCGCCATGCCGGTGGTCGAGCGCTGCGATCCCGCAAGCGCCGCGACGACCTCGCGGTAGATGCCCAGCGCCTTGTCGTCCTGTCCGTGGCGGGTCAGGAAGGCGGCGTAGCGCGCGCGCGCCGAAGCGAGCGCGTTGGTTTCGGGATATTCGACCGCCAGCGCGTTGATCGATTCGAGGAAGCGCGCATCGGCGCCGGCGATATCGCCCTCCGCCTCTTCGGCGAGCGCGAGTTCGCCGAGCATCTGCGACCGCAGGCGGACGATCGAGGTGACGCGTCCTTCGCGGACGGCAATCGCATCGGCGAGCCCCTTGATCTGCGCCGCCTTCGCCGCCGCCGGATTGCCGCGCAGCCGTTCGACGGTGCCGAGCAGGTGGACCGCCTGTGCGTCGATGATCTGAGCGCGTTCGGCCGGGGTCAGCCGTTCGCGGTCGGAGGTCTGGCGGATCGCGCGGGCGTTCGCGCCGCTGTTGACCCCGGCAACGATTTCGGGCGTCAGCGTGACCGCATCGCCGTTGACGCTCACCGCATTGGCGAGCGGCGGGATCGGCGCCTGCAGCAGCGCCGCGGCGCCATCGTAATCGCGCTGGTTCAGCGCGTGGATCGCGCGGAAATTGCGGCGCAGGCGAAGCTGCACGGCGTCGCTGGTCGGGATCGCCTCGACCTCGCCGAACAGGCGTTCGGCCTCGGCAAATTCGCCGAGATTCGATTTCTGGAGCGCGCGGTTGAGCGTGAATTCGGTGGGGTCGAGGTCGGCGGCCGCCTGTTCCTCGATCGCGCGGCGCGACAGCGCCTCGAAAAATTCGGCCGCCTCGGCATAGTCGCCGCTGTGGTTGCGGCGATAGCCTTCGGCCAGCGCCCGGTCGACGTCGATTGTGCCGGCGAGCGTGCGCGCGAAGCCGTCGTTGCCGCCGACCGAGGTCGTCGCCACCTTGATTACACCCGGCACGACCCGGCGTTCGCGCACCGACTGGAGCGCAAGGTTCAGCGCATCGCCATAGGCGGCGAAGCCCTCGACGCTGTAGCTGGTGTTACCGTCGGCTTCGATACGCGTCGCCCATGCGACGTCGCTGTCCTTGACCGTGCAGGCGCCGCCGGCGGCGCAGACGATGGTTCCCGCGCGGCCCGCCTCGATCCGTGCCAGCGCCTCGCCGGGGGTCGAACGCAGCGTGCGGACATAGCCGACCGGCTGGCTCGCATCGCGGCAGACGATCATCCAAGCGCGGTCGAACATGCCCTTGATCACGCTGTCGCGCACCGTCGACTGCACTTCGCACAGCGAGCCGCCCTGATCGCCGATCGAAAAACTGTCGCGAAGCGTGGGATCGCCGCCCTGTGCCTGTGCGGCACCGGTCGAGGTGCTCGCCAGCATCGCCAGCGCCGCCAGAAAATACGGCCGAAGAGCCGGGCGTCGAGCCGTCATTACGCAATCCCCCAAACACAAGCCTGGGCGCCCGCCGACGATTACGGCAAGGCGCAGTCTTTCAACGCTGCGGTGCGACCCATTCCCGTGTGCGGCGGACCCTAACCCCTTCGCATCAAAAAGGGAAGTGATCTGCGGCACAGGCGGCTTGCTTCGCCGGGGCGCGCAACCTATCTGCAACGGACCGGCAGATTTTTGCAAAGAGGACAAGATGAGCGCATTCGACGATCGTGAACGGGCTTTCGAAACGAAATTCGCCCGCGACCAGGAAGTGCAGTTCCGCATTACCGCGCGTCGCAACCGGCTCGTCGGCGAATGGGCGGCCGAGCGGATGGGGCTGACCCCCGAGGAAACCGACGCCTATGCCAAGGCGGTGGTCCAGGCCGATTTCGAGGAAGCGGGCGACGAGGACGTCATCCGCAAGCTGGCGGGCGACCTGACCGCGGCGAGTGTCGAGATCAGCGATGCCGAGATTCGCAGCGTTCTCAACGACAAGACTGCAGAGGCACGGCGCCAGTTCATGGACAGCCAGGGCTGATATCATGGGCATGCGCGAAGATGATCTGCGGGCGATGATCGCGGCGGCGTTCCCCGATGCCGAGGTGACGATTCGCGATCTCGCGGGCGACAACGACCATTATGCCGCGCATGTCGTCAGCGAATCGTTTCGCGGCATGTCCCGCGTCGCCCAGCACAAGGCGGTCTATGCCGCGCTCGGCGGGCGGATGGGCGGCGAACTTCATGCCTTGCAATTGACGACCGCCGTTCCTTCATAGGGGGCATGGATTTTTGCGGCGCAGTTTTACGCGCCGGACCGGAGACACGACATGACCGACCCCACGACCCACGACCGCATCGCCAAGCTGGTCGCCGATCATCCCGTCCTGCTGTTCATGAAGGGCACGCCGCTGTTCCCGCAATGCGGTTTTTCCTCGCGCGCGATCGCGATGCTCGACCGGCTTGGCGTCGAATATGACAGCGTCGACGTGCTGCAGGACATGGAAATCCGGCAGGGGATCAAGGAATTTTCCGACTGGCCGACGATCCCGCAGCTTTATGTAAAGGGCGAATTCGTTGGCGGCTCCGACATCATGATGGAAATGTGGGAAGCCGGCGAACTCCACACGCTGGTCCAGGATATCCCGGCGCGCGCCGAATAAGCGGCCGACCGGCGGACATCGAGGCCCGCTGGCGCACGCGCCGGCGGGCCTTTTGTATGGCGGCGTCGGGGTGGGGAGGGACGTTGCTCCACCCGTATTCGTCATCCCGGACTTGATCCGGGATCCACTGCAGCGCCGACGTCATGGACCCCGGATCAAGTCCGGGATGACGATGGTGGAAACGACCGCAACCGGTCGAAAACCATCACGCCGCTTCGGCATCCTCATAGGCCTGTGCCTCGGCGGCGATCAGGATGTCGGCGAGCATCCAATAGGCTTCGCCCCACGCCGCGAGCACCTCGTCGGTCGCGACCGCTTCGCCCAGCACGTCGCGGATCGCGGGCAACAGCGCGTTGGCGACATGGGGATAATGTTCGGGCTTCACCCCCGTTTCGACATGGCGCGCGACCATGCGCGATACCGCGGGGCCGAGGTTCTGCAGCTTGTCGATATTCTTCGCATAGGCAAGAATCGCCGCCGCGAGCCGTTTCGGCTGCTCGCCGTTCGCTTGCGCGGCGCGGTCGAACATCGCCTCGATCTCGGCATTCCGGAACAAGCGCGCATACATGGCGGTGGTGATCGCAAGGCCGTGCTTTTCGAGCGCCGGTGCGGTGGCCTTGACGATTTCCATGGCATGGGCGGAAGCGGTACGCATGACATTATCCTTCTGTTTCAGGGAGGGGAGACGGATTGCGGGCGGTCAGCCCGCCTTGCCGCCCGACGGGTCGTCGAGGCGGAAGAAGAGGGCGAGTTGCAGGCTTTCGGCGATGCGCCCCGCCTTTGCCTGCAGCGCCGTTGCGATGGCAGGTGGGGTCAGTTCGTCGGTCGTCGCGGCCCAGATCGCGAGCCAGCGGTCGAACATCGCAGGGGTGATCTGCGCCTTGTGTTTGAGGTGCTCGGCGACGGGGTTGCCCTTGTAGCGCCCGCTGGTCAGCATCACCGACGACCAGAAGGCGACGAGCTTGTCGAGATGGCCGGGCCAGTCGTGCACCGCCGCGTCGAACAACGGGCCGATTTCGGCATCGGCCCGCACGCGCTCGTAAAAGCGCGGAATCAGGCGCTCGAGCATCGCTTCATCGATCTGGCTGTCCCGGTCCACGACTCGCTCCAATCATGTATTTAATGCGCATGTATTCGTGCGATTTGAAACATGCAACAAAAATGCATATTATCTGATTGAAGCGGCTTTCGAGGATTGCGATGCGCCTGACGCGCTACACCGACTATGCGATGCGCGTGCTCCTCTATGTGGGCGCGCAGGACAGTGAGCGGCTAAGCCCGATCTCGGAGATTTCGCGCGCCTACGGCATTTCGCAGAACCATTTGATGAAGGTCGTCAACGACCTGGTGAACGCCGGCTATCTGGAAAGCGTGCGCGGCCGGTTCGGCGGCGTTCGCCTTGCCCGGCCGGCAGCGGAGATCAATGTCGGGGCGGTCGTTCGCCATACCGAGGAAGGCTTCGATCTCGTCGATTGCGGAAGCTGCATCATCGCGCCCGCCTGCGGCCTGACGGGCGCGCTCGCCGAAGCGCTCGCGGCCTTCATGCGGGTGCTCGACGGCTATAGTCTCGCCGACCTGCTGCGAAAGCGACAGGCATTTGCGGCGCTGTTCGGCATCGAAGACAGCGCTCCCGCCGATTGAAGTGCGCCGGCATAAGCGGCAAGGTTGCACGAACTATCGTCCAAAAAGCACCTTTGGCCGCGCCCGACAACGCCTCGCCGCAACATAGGCACCTTTCTCCGGGTTGAACTCTCGCGCGCGACCGCAGTTCTGTGCGCCCAAAAAAGGAGTGGTCTCTATGCGTTTCAAACCTCTTGTCCTTACCGTGACCGCCGCCGCAGCGATGGCGCTCGGGGCCTGCTCGCAGAAGGAGGAGGTCGCTGCCGCGCCGCCTCCGCCGCCCGGCGCCGTCCCCGGCAGCGTCGCCGCCGATCGCGACGGCGATGGGATTATCGACGGTTATTACACTGCCGACGGCATCTATCATCCGAACGCGCCGATGATGCCGCCCCCGCCGCCGCCCGCCCCGACCCGTCTCGGAGAACGCGGCTGATGCCGCATGGCCGGGGAACGCGGCGCTGCCGCGTTCCCCTGTTCCTCATCGCGCTGGCGCTCGGTGTCGGATTCCAACCGCCTGCGATCGCCGCGCCGAAGGCCGCGCGCGCGGCGCCGGTTCCGGCCGCCGTCCTCGATGCGATGCGCGCGGAAGCCGGCGGCGATCTCCGGCGCTTTTATGCCGAACGTGGCTTCAAGCCGCTGTGGGTCGGGCCGGGCGGCGTGGGACCGCAGGCGGCGACGCTGGTCGCTTATCTCGACTCGGCCGGCCTCGACGGCCTCAAAGCCTCTTCCTACGACGTCGATGAACTGCGCACTTTGGTCGCGCGGGCCAGAACCGGCAATCCGCAGGCGCTGGCCGATGCCGAACTCGCGCTGTCCGATGCCTTCGCGCGTTATGTCCGCGACCAGCGCGGCGCCGGCAAGGCGAAGATGACCTATGCCGACAAGGCGCTGAAACCGAAGCGCCCCGACACGCTGACGGTGCTGCGCGCCGCCGCCTTTCCCAAGTCCTTCACCGCCTATGTCGGCGATATGGGCTGGATGAGCGAACATTATGTCCGCCTCCGCCGCCTCGTCGGCCATGCGCAGAAACAGGGGGCGTCGAAGGCCGAGATGGCGCGCCTGCGCCTGAACCTCGACCGCGCGCGCGTCCTGCCGGGGCCGTGGGTTCACCATGTCGTCGTCGATGCCTCTTCGGGGCAGCTCTGGTATTATGGCGACGGCAAGCGCGCGGGGACGATGAAGGTGGTCGTCGGCGCGCCCGAGACGCAGACGCCGATGCTCGCCGGCAAGCTGCAATGGGCGATCCTCAATCCCTATTGGAACGTCCCCGACTATCTCGCCGAAAAAAGCATTGCGCCCAAGGTCCTTGCGGGGCGCAGCCTCGCTTCGCTGCGGATGGAGGCGCTGTCGGATTGGGGCCCCAATCCGCGCAAGCTGTCCCAATCCGAAATCGACTGGCACGCGGTGGCATCGGGGTCGCAGGTGCTGCGGCTGCGCGAATTGCCGGGCGGGGCCAATTCGATGGGCAAGGTGAAATTCCTCTTCCCGAACAAGGAAGGCATTTACCTGCACGACACGCCGGCGCGCGACCTGCTCGCGAAACCCGACCGCCATTTCAGCAACGGCTGCATCCGGCTGGAAAATGCCGCCGAGCTTGGCCAGTGGCTGATGCAGCGGTCGATCCGCACGAAGTCGAAGGCGCCCGAACAGGCCGTGGCGTTGCCGGTGCAGGTGCCGGTCTACCTCACCTATATAACCGCCGTTGCTACCGAACGCGGTGTCGCCTTCCGCAACGACGTCTACGGCCGCGACGGATAGAACTCGGGCTGCTGAAAGAGCTTCCGGGGGGCGGGGCCTTTCGGCCGCTCCGCCCCCCGTCTGCTTCGGGGGTAAGTGGGGATTTCCCGGTGAGGGCAGGGGACATCAGGGACCAGACCGATGTCCCCCGCCGCTCGCTTGAGCGGAACACTCGGGAACATCTCATACCATACAATTGCCGTGCCAGTTTGGGGCGGACACGGATTCCGGCAGGACACGCTGGTTAGCAAAATCTTACCGCCGCTCCGGCTTGTCAAATATTCCGACACCTTCGATCGCGCTATCATTCATCCGCCGTTCAGGCCATTGACTACATTTGTAGTCGCGTTGCGAGGCGACGCCGGACGGAGGGGTTTTCGATATGGCGGAACGGGCAAGCGAGTCGGAAATGCAGGTGCTGTCGGCGCTGTGGGATGATAATCCGCAGACCGCCGCCGAACTCACCACGCGCATCGGCAAGGTCAATGGCTGGACGCAGGCGACGGTCAAGACGCTGCTCGCGCGGCTGGTCCAGAAAGGCGCCGTCACCGCGGAGGCCGACGGCCGGCGCTATCTCTATCGCCCCGCGGTCGAACGCGCCGACGCGGTGGGCGAGGAATCGCAGCGCTTCGTCGACCGGCTGTTCGGGGGGCGCGTCAGCCCGATGATCGCGCATCTCGCCGAGCGCGAGGCGCTGACCGACACCGATATCGCCGAAATCGAGGCGTTGCTCCGGAAGCTCAAGTCATGAGCGCCGCAGTGCTGATGCAGGCCTGGGGCGACACGATGTTCGCCACCGCCATCCTCGTGCTGGCGGTGCTGATCGTCCGCAAACCCTTCGCGCGCCATTTCGGACCGCGGCTGACCTATGCGCTGTGGCTGGTTCCGGCGCTGCGCCTGATCCTGCCGCCGCTGCCGTTCGCGGATCCCGTCGTGACGGTGCCGGTCGACACGGCGCTGCTCGCCACGGTCGCGCCGGTGACCACCGTCGTTTCGGCGGCCGATGCGCCAGTCTGGTCGATGGCCGATGCCGTGCCGCTGCTGTTCGCTCTGTGGGCGGCGGGGGCGGTCGCGGTGCTGGTCAGCGCGCTGCTGGCGCACCACCGTTTTCGGGCGGCAGTGCTGCGCGGCGGGGTCGAACTCGAAGCGGTCGGCAAGGTCCGGCTGGTCATGAGCGAGGCCGTCGACGGCCCGGTCGCTTTCGGCCTGCTCCGTCCTTATGTTGCGGTGCCGCGCGATTTCTTCGCGCGCTATGCCGCCGAGGAACGCGCGCTCGCGATCGACCATGAACTGACCCACCACCGTCACGGCGACCTGTGGGCGAATGCGGCTGCGCTGGTGCTGCTCGCGGCGCAATGGTTCAATCCCTTCGCCTGGCGCGCGCTCCGCGCCTTCCGCTTCGACCAGGAAGCGGCGTGCGACGCGCGGGTGCTGACCATGGTGGGTTGTGGGGCCGACGCGGCGCCGCGCGACATACGCACCGCCCGCTATGCCACGGCGATCGCCAAGGCGGCGGTGGGCGCGCGGCTGTCGCTAGCTGCGCCGATGGCGGTGCACGACAATCTGCAGGAGAGGCTGACGATGTTGATGCGACAGGATATCTCGAAACGGCGCGGTCTCGCGGGACGGCTGCTCGTCGGCGGCGTGGCGCTCGGCGTCCTTGCGACGACGGCGACCCTCGTCCCCGCCGGGATCGCGAGCGCGAGCGTGCAGTCCGTGGACATGCCCGAACCCCCGGCACCCCCGCCACCGCCCGCAGCTCCGCTGCCGCCCGATGCGCCGTTGCCGCCCGAGGCCCCGGCGGCGCCCGATGCGCCGCACGGGGTGATGCTCGTCACCTCGGGCAAGGACGGCGTGACCGAACAGGTCTGGACGTCCGACGATGGTTCGAAGCGAGAGGTACGGCGCGTCACGATCCGCGAAAGCGGCGACGACAGCAACAGCACCGGCGACAGGGGCAGCACCGGGGACAGGGGCGCGACGGGCGTCCGTCATCTGGAATTCGCGATGCCGGGCGGCCTGTCGCGCAGCGATATCGTCGCGACACTGAAGGAACAGGGCATCACCGGCACCCGCGCCGAGGCGATCGCCGACAAGCTGGAGGCGAAGCGCAAGGCGCGCTTCCGCACCGCACTGGCGCCGCTCCCCCCGATGCCGCCGATGCCGCCGATGCCTGCCGCCGGATGGGCGCCGGTACGCGGGCAGGCGATGGCGATCGCCCGCTGCGGCGACGGCAGCGCCCCGCCGGCAGTCGACCGCGAGGAAAGCGACGGCGGCAAGCGCAGCCGTTTTGTGATGATCGCCTGCGCGGATGGGCCCGGCGGCAAGGCGGCGCGGCTTTCGGCGCTGAAGAAGGCGCGCGACAATCTCCGCCAAAGCGACGGAGCGATGTCCGACACGATGCGCGCCAAGGTGGCGGCCGATCTGGACAAGGCGATCGCCGAAACGGAAAAATCGGGCGACTGAATTTCCGGAGTTTCGACGCCGACCTTCGTCCCCGGTGAGGTCGGCGGCAGGGGCGGGGGAAGGGAGTGGCGCGTCCACTCGCTTCTCCCGTGCTGCCTTGTCGGTGTGTGTTTGGTTTGGGATGGGGAGGGGAATGGCAGCTTTCGGTCAGATCATTTGTGTGTTGTCCGATAGATAGACCTGAACAACAGATATCCTCCAACCAAGAGAACCCCGATCATCCAAAGACCGGATGCCACCATAATAGATTTGCCTAAAAATGAGGCATCGGACCACTTCCCGATGAAGGGTGTGGTCAAAATCGCCGGAGCAAACGCCAAAATAAATAGCTTCGCTTCATTTCGCTCGGATCGTCGCAACCCACGGAACCGATCATCGGCAGACTTGCCGTGAAACTGATGGCTGAGAGCGCTCTCCTCGCGTTTTGTCCATCGGCCAATGATCTTCCGAATTTTCATGCGTAATAGGCTCTCCTGATGGCGGGCGGTAGCCTACCATTTACGGCGTCCGCTAGTGGGAAGAGAAATTTCTGATCTGAACGGCATAAAGCGGTCGGTTAGCGGTCATTTTGGTCGGGCGTTGTAAACGGTGGCGCGCCATTCATCGCGAAGCCAATCTTCGCACTTAGATGGATTGGCAGCGCCTGCGCCAAAGTGCGGCATTGGCTGTCCGGTAGCGGAGAAAACACTAGGTAGACAAAGCCGTGTTCGTCACGCTCGATCTCGCTAGGTTCAAATCCCCGTTCGCGGACATAAGCAACGGCTTCCATCTCGCTCTCGGGCTTGACGGCGAATCGGATTGGAGTTCGGCGACCCATCCATTCAGCGTGCCATTCGCGAGGAACGACTGCAATCGGCCGAAAGCTGCCGAGCCGCCGTCGTGGGCGGCCAGACGCGCGGCCACCGCGAGCGGAGCGCATACGAAATGGGGGCCGGCATCGCTGCCAACCCCCACTATCCGGTCTTGCTCCAGTGGCGGCGATCCGCCTCATCCCGGTCCGCTGTTCTTGCGATCAGCAGCCCGCAAAACGATGCGTCTTCGCACGCGCCGTAACAGTCCGGCGACGGTTTGGTCGGCCCCCTTTCGGGGGCCGGCCGCACCTGGAAAACTCTTCATCATCTCTTCTTGCGTCTGCCGAAGCAATCGCTGTCCAAGCGATGGGCTGTCTTCCTGTACTCGATCGGGTCCGCCTCAACTCGTGGGAATCGCTGCGTTCCGTGATCAAGCTATCGTTCGATTTCCTCGTCAGTCCGATCCGTTCTCTTCCGGCTAGTCTTGCAACCACCCTTAATGTCCCGGCGGGTCGACGTCTCTGTCGTCCGATGATTTGAAGCTGACATGAAGCCGCGGGGCCGCCAACAAAAAAGCATCGCAATGCGGCGCCCAAACCGTCGCGCTTGTGGATAAGTCCGGCATTAGCAACAAGCCTTTGCTGCGCAGCATTTTTGTAACAGCGGCGCAACATTTTCGGATTCGAAATGCGCCAACTTTGCGGTGGCCGCGAGTCGCACCGGCCGCTTTTCGACATCGGGACGACAGCGACTCGAAGGAGACCGGCGGCGCAAAAAAAGCGGAGCCCGAAGGCTCCGCTTCCATTTCGTCCGAAGGACCGACTAACCCTTGACGGTCACCTCGACGCGGCGCGCCGCGGCATTGTCGGTCCCGGTCGTCGTCGTCTCGGCGGGTTTTTCGAGCACCACCTTGTCGGCGGCGATGCCCAGCTTTTCGAGCGCCGCCTTGACGCTCTGCGCGCGGTTCTTCGACAGTTCGGCATTGGCGGCGGCGTTGCCCGTCGGATCGTTATAGCCCGATACGGCGAGCGTCGCCGCAGGATTGCCTTCGAGATAGGTCTTCACCGCCGCTGCCGCGGTCGACAGGTCGTTCGACACCACCGATTTGCCGGTGTCGAAATAGACCGTCAGCATCGGCTTGCCTTCGCGCTCCGCCGCGATCACGCCCGCGCCCTCGGGAATCGCCGCGGCGGGAGCCGGTATGGCGTCGCCGGCCGAGGGCGTCGCGGTTTCGCTGATCGCGATGGCGTCGCCGGTCGGCGTGACGGGCGCTTCCTGTTTCGAGCAATAGCGCATGCCGAAGAAGATCAGCGCAAGCAGGAGCAGCGCAAGCAGCAGCCACGGCAGCCAGCCCATGCCGCCGCCGCCGGGAGTCTCCTCGGGCGCCGAATAGGCGGCCTGCGGCGTGGCCGGCGCTGCGGAGGGCGGCGGTGGTGGAGGCGGGGGAGGCGGGGGAGGCGGCACAGGCTCCGGCGCGGGCGGTGGCGCCGCGGCGGCAGGAGTCGCCGCCGCCGCTCCGGCCGCACCCAGCGCGGCAGCCGCAAGCGGCGCGTCGAGTGCCGGGGCGGGGTCGTCCGCCTTGGCGCCGCCATTGGTGTCTACGCCGCCGCCGTCACCCTTCGGCGATCCGGCCAGGCCCGCAGCAGCGCCGGCCGCTCCGGCAAGCCCTGCGGCGCCGGCAGCGGCGCCCGCGACCCCGCCGAACAGCGTCAGGAGCCCGAAATGTTCGGCGAGCAGATAATAGACGGTAACGCGGTTCTTGGTCCGATCGCCCTTCATTCGCTCGCCGACCCCGGCAATCGCGGCGTCGAGCGTCGCGTCATCGTGCGTCAGGCCGAGCTTCTTTTTGAGGAAATTCTCCCGAACCCGGTCGGTTTCCTTCTTGTCGGTAAAGGAAACGAGCGAGGAATCGACCTTTCTGAGCGCGATGCCCAGATATTTGACGATTGCCGCGACCACCTTTTCATCGGCGTCGGCGGCATATTTGCGGACATCAGCCAGCCAGTCTTGAGCCATGCGACCTACCTCCTTCGGGGGCGCAAGCAACCGCCATCAGGCGCCCGCCGGAGCGGCGGGACTCGGGCCCCGGTCGTTGGAACCTATGGCTTTTTTGCCCGAAGGCAACCGGCAGCAGGGCCGGACCGCCTATCGCTTGCCGAGATCGCCCTTGCCGATCGTCCCCGACGCCATTTCGAGCATGCGGTCGAGGCTCTTGCGCGCGGCGAGGCGCAGCCCTTCCTCCATCTCGATCCGAGGTTCGAGGTCGCGCAGCGCGATGTACAGCTTTTCCATCGTGTTGAGCGCCATATACGGGCAGATGTTGCAGTTGCAGTTGCCGTCGGCCCCGGGCGCGCCAATGAACGTCTTCCCGGGCAGCGCGAGTTCCATCTGGTGGATGATGTGCGGCTCAGTCGCGACGATCAGCGTGTCGCCGGGAAAGCTCTTCGCGAACTGCAATATGCCGCTCGTCGAGCCGACATAATCGGCGTGGTCGATGATGTGCGGCGGGCATTCGGGGTGCGCGGCGACCGGCGCGTCCGGGTGCTGCGCCTTCAGCTTCAAGAGCTCGGTCTCGCTGAACGCCTCGTGGACGATGCACACGCCCGGCCACAGCAGCATCTCGCGCCCGAACTTGCGGTTGAGATAGCCGCCGAGATGGCGGTCGGGACCGAAGATGATCTTCTGTTCGGGCGGGATCTGGCTGATGATCGTTTCGGCGCTCGACGAGGTGACGATGACATCGGAGAGCGCCTTCACCGCCGCCGAGCAGTTGATGTAGGTCAGCGCAATATGGTCGGGATGTGCTTCGCGGAAGCGTTTGAACTGTTCGGGCGGGCAACTGTCCTCGAGACTGCACCCGGCATCCATGTCGGGCAGGATCACCGTCTTCTGCGGGCTGAGGATCTTCGCCGTCTCGGCCATGAACTTGACCCCGCAGAACGCGATGACGTCGGCGTCGGTGTCGGCCGCCTTGCGCGACAGTTCGAGGCTGTCGCCGACGAAATCGGCGAGATCCTGAATCTCGGGCTTCTGATAATAATGCGCGAGGATGACGGCGTTGCGCTCCTTGCGGAGGCGGTCGATTTCGGCGCGCAGGTCGAGGCCGGAGAGATTCTCGCGAACGGGAGCAGTCATGGCTTATCCTTGTCTGGTGCCTTTGGCGCCCCCTCTACACGGCGACCTGCGGCAGGGCAATTCGCCGCGTCAGCCGCCGGCCAGTCTTTCCGCAAGCGCGATGACGGGGGGCGTCAACGCAAGCAGATAGATGGTGGCGCGTACGAGGATGACAACCGCCGCGATCGCCTTGGTTGCCGGGTGGATGCGGCCGAGTGTGCGGCGATCGTAAAGCGCGATGATGCCGACGACCGCAAGCTGGATGAGGCCGACCGGGATGTCGGACCAGCCGACCATCAGCGGCATTGGCAGGAGGCGGCCCAGCGCCGGTTCAAGAATGATAATAGTCGCGCCGATCATCAGCCGCCGGTGCCACGCGGTGGTATGGCGGCGGCGCACGGCAGCCCAGACCATCGCCCCGAATGCCAGCGCCTCGATGGTGGTCAGGGCCAGGAAATAGGGCGGCGAGAAGAAGGGCGGAAACCGGTTCAGTACCAGCGATGCGACGCCGGTGAAGACGCCGAGCGCGGTGATCGCCAGCGCCAGCGCGGCCCCGGCCCATCCGAGCTTGCGGTGCAGCGGCAGATTGTCGCGCGAGACGAGCGTCGGCTGGACGATCAGCAATCCGAGCCATGCGAGCATCGCGATGCCGTGCGCATGCACCCAGAACGGCGCCGCGACCGGATCGACGAAGCCGCGCAGGGCGAACTGGAGAAAGCCGAAGACGATGAAGATCGCGAGGCCGATCGCCATGCGATGCCAGAATAGCTCGGCGCGTACCGCGCCTCCTGCGGTCGTAGCCATGCCTTTTCCCCCTGTCCGACCCCGAGGCGGAGGATAGCGCAGCCGCGAAAAAGCGGAAAGCGGCTTCTTAGCCGCCCGGAGTCGCGGCGAAGCGTGCCGTCACCTTCGCGTCGATCCCCGCCGCCTTGAGCGGCATCGCGAAGCTTTGTTCGACCGCGGTCCTCGCCGCACCCTGCGCGAGCCGCATCGGCGTCGTGCCCTTGGCCTGCTTGATCAACTCTTCCTGCGCGCGCTTGCGGTTTGCGGCGTCGAGCGTCCGTTCGGCATCGGTCAGCGCCAGCAGGATTTCGCCGTCGCGAAACTCGCTGATCGCGTCGATATCGATCTCGGGACCCGCGAGCCGGAGCGGCGGCAGCGTGACGGTCAGCGCGTTGGTCGCGGCATCCCAGTCGAGGTCGGACTGCTTCAGCTTGCCGAGGTCGAGTTCGTAGCGCACCGTGCCCGGCATGATCAGCGTCTTCTTCGCGCTGAGGCCGAGCCGGCTCTGCGTCGAGGTCACCACCGCGACGTAGCGCGCGGTGAAGGGCACGAGGATATTCTGCTCCTGCAGGCCCTGCAGGCTCGCCGCGACCACGGTTTCGGGATCATAGCCCTTCTGCCAGTCGCGCCACGCCGCGACCGCCCACCAGACGGCGAGCAGCATTATCAGCGCTGCGGCGAGCAGGATGAGGCGCGAGAGGATACGGGGCGAGGAAGAAGATGATGTCATGGCGTTGTATAGACCGAGCAATCGGGCGCCGGGCGATCCATTTCGTATCGCGCCGTCGCGGGGTTATAATGCAGCAAACGCGTGTAGCTGCATTCGGGATCCTTCCAGTGCGTAAGGTCGCTCTTCTTCAGCTTGATATTGCTGTTGTCCTCGGTCCGGCGCGACGTCTGCGGATAGGCGGTCGCGGCCGTGCGGAGGGTGAGCGCAGGCAGTTCGCCGCCATCGGGCGCCGCCGCGGCCAGCGCGCCGGTGAAGCTATATTCGTCATGGCAGGCTTCGAGCCGGTTTTTCATATCCTGCTCCGAAAAGCAGGCGCGGATCATCAGCGAGCTGTCCCAGACAGTGTCGAGTACCTCGACGAGGCCCGCTGCGTGCGGCGCCACGCCGACGCGGAGCAGATGGAGCCTCCCGCCCGATCCGCCGCCGCCCGAATACATGGCGCGCTCCTCCTCGATTACGCCGACGAGGAATTCTGCTGCGGGCTGCGCAGCGTCTTCGTTCGTGCTCGGGACGGGGATGATGTTCGGCCATAGGCTCACACCCTTGCCGTCTGCCCCGTAAGGCAGCGGCAATGATATCGTGCCGGTATCGTCGCCCGATCCGGGCGAGGAGATGCGCAGCTCGCGTCCGCCTTCGTCCTTTCCTTCGCCGGGCAGTTCGAGGCAGAGGCTGCGGTCGGGCAGGCAGCGCGCTTCGCCATCGCCTGCGACGAGGGCGACGACGACCGGGCCGGATGCGGGTGCGGCAACCGGCTGGGCGGCAGCGATCAGGATCGGCAAAAGCATTCAGGCAAGTTCCCATTCTTCGTTCTCGGTACGCACGATGCCGCGCGCTTCGAGATCGAGCAGATGGGCGAGCACCGAACGACCGGCGGCGCCGGTCAGGCGGGGGTCTAGGCCCTTGTACATATGCTGCACCATGACCGGTATCACAGCCGTGCCCTTTTCCAGCTCGCGCAGGATCTGGCGTTCGCGTTGCCTGCGGTGGCCGAGCATGCCGCGAACAAGCTGTTTCGGCTTCGTTACCGCGGGCCCGTGCGCCGGATAATAGACGCGGTCGTCGCGATCGTAGAGTTTTGCGAGGCTCGCCATATAGGCCGCCATGTCGCCGTCGGGCGGACTGACGACGCTGGTCGACCACGCCATGACATGGTCGCCGGTGAACAGCGCGCGGCTTTCGGGCAGCGCGAAACAAAGATGGTTCGACGTGTGGCCGGGCGTGGCGACCGCCTCGATCGTCCAGCCGTCGCCCGATATCCGTTCACCGTCGCCAAGCACGCGGTCGGGCGCATAGTCCGGATCGAAGGCCGAATCGGCGCGCGGGCCATCGTCGGTCAGGACCAGCGGCGCGCAGCCGATGATCGGCGCGCCGGTCGCTTCCTTGAGCGGCGCGGCGGCGGGCGAATGATCGCGGTGGGTATGGGTGCAAAGGATCGCGGCGACGCGCTGCCCCGCAACCGCGCGCAGGATCGCGTCGACATGGCCGGCGCCGTTCGCGTCGGGCGGATCGCCGATGCTCATGCCGCTGCCGGTGGGGCCGGGATCGATCACCGCGACGTCGGCGCCCGCCCCGACAATCCACGTCTGGGTGCCGGTAAAGGTATAGGGCGACGGGTTGGGTGCGAGCACGCGCCGGACGAGCGGCTCGTGCTGCTCGCAGTCGCCGGCGCGGATCGTGTCGGGCCAGGGCTTTTCTTCGCTCATGCGCGCCATGTGGCATCGCGGGGGCCAAAGGAAAAGGGTCGCCGGCGAAAAGAAGGTCCAGGCTGCGATTTCGGAACGCTAGTTGCGGCGGGCCGCGGGCTTTCGCCAGCGCGAC
This sequence comes from Sphingopyxis macrogoltabida, assembly GCF_001314325.1. NCBI lineage: Bacteria > Pseudomonadati > Pseudomonadota > Alphaproteobacteria > Sphingomonadales > Sphingopyxidaceae > Sphingopyxis > Sphingopyxis macrogoltabida. Next base: position 3,424,356 of record NZ_CP009429.1, on the reverse strand, counting down.
ACACTATTCGAAAAATATCAGGTCCTGTGACGCATCTCACACCGCGTCCGCTGGCGCGCCGCTATTCCCGCCTTGCGACCCGGAACAGTTCCAGATCGGGAACTGATCCTACTTTCCCGGCCGCGCCTTTCGGGGCCGGCCGGGAACCTTTCGTACCCCCTTCGCATTTTAGCAGCATCGTTGAAACGATGTCCGGACGCGATGAGGCGTTCGCATTTTTTGCCGGCGTTTCGGCATCTGCTCGGCCGGTTGAGGAAGGGAATAACATGGGTCTGATTATCACTTTGATCGTCGGCGGCGTCATCGGCTGGCTGGCCAGCATCGTCATGCGCACCGACGCGCAGCAGGGGATCATCCTGAACGTCGTCGTCGGCATCGTCGGCGCGTTCCTCGGCAACATTCTCGGCGGCATGTTCGGCATGGGTGCCAGCCTCGATGCCTTCAGTCCGGTCGGCCTGCTCTGGGCCTTTATCGGTGCAGTGGTGCTGCTCGGCATCATCAACCTGGTGCGCCGCGGCAGCGTGCGCTGACGGGAGGGCGGCGGCTCCATTCGGCGCCGCCGCCATTCTGCTAGGCGATTTCAAATATTTGGGTTACCAACATAGCGTCTGCGAAGGCAGGCGATGGAAACGATCGTAGGGGGTCAATATTATGGACTTCATTATCGCAATCATCATGGGTGGTGTGATCGGCTGGCTGGCCAGCATCGTGATGCGTACCGACGCACAGCAGGGTATTTTCCTCAACATCATCGTCGGCTGTATCGGATCGATCCTCGGACGCTTCCTGTTCGGGCGCTTCCTCGGCGGCGGACATTTGCGCGGCGACGCCTTTGACCCGATGACCTTGCTCACCGCTTTCATCGGCGCGGTGATCCTGCTCGCCATCGTAAACCTCGTCCGGCGCGGTCGCGTGCGCTGACGAAACGCCTGTTCCGGTCCATTTCGGACCGGCAGCAAAAGGGCGGCCCGCATCGGCGGGGCGCCCTTTTTCTTTGGAAATCGCCGGGTCCGGCGGCTATGAGGCGCAGCCGGATTGCGGGCGAAGCGGCGTTGTTTCCCCCTTGTCACGGGTGATTTAATTAGATAATACACCTCGACGAAACTGGGTCGTGCGGACTGGGGGCGGATCGCTGTCGGGCGATCGTCGTGTCGGCTGCCACGAACGGCAGATTGGGAATTCGGCGTGAACTACGAGCGGAAAGTGGATGTGATGGACAGCCTGACGGGGTCGACCCAAAGCTTTTACGACGATGCGGACAATCGCCGCAAGCGGACGCGGCTGATCGTCGCGCTCGTGCTGGTCGCGCTGGTGCTCGTGGCGGCCTGGTACGGGTTCAAGCAGGGCATGGGCGATGGCGCCGCGACTGCGGGGGACGAGGCTGCTACGACGAATGCGCCCAGCGTCACGGTGGTGATCCCGGGACGCGTTTCGGTCGAGGCCGCGATTTCCGCCAACGGCACGATTGCGGCGCGCCGCGAGATGCCGGTCGGCGTCGCGGGCGAGGGCGGCGAAGTCGTGCGCGTACTCGTCGAGCCGGGCCAGTGGGTCGGCGCGGGGCAGACGCTGGCGATCATCGACCGGTCGGTGCAGACGCAGCAGGCGGCGGGTCTCTCCGCATCGATCCGCGTCGCGCAAGCCGATGCGAATCTCGCACAGGCCGAACTCGAACGCGCCGAAGCGCTGGTCGGACGCGGCTTCATTTCCAAGGCCGACATGGACCGCAAGCGCGCGACGCGCGATGCCGCCAACGCGCGTGTCCGTGTCGCGCAGGCGCAATATCAGGAAGCGGTCGCGCGCAACGGTCGGCTCAACATCGTGGCGCCGGCTGCGGGGCTTGTGCTGACGCGGCAGGTCGAGCCGGGCCAGATCGTCGGCGCGGGCAGCGGCGTGCTGTTCCGCATGGCCAAGGGCGGCGAAATGGAAATGCTCGCGCAGATGGCCGAGGCCGATCTGCAGCGCGTCGCTGCGGGAACGCGCGCGACCGTCACCCCGGTCGGAACCAGCCTGCAGATTGCCGGGCAGGTGTGGCAGGTTTCCCCCGTCGTCAACACCGACACGCGCCAGGGCATGGTCCGCATCGCGATCCCGTACAGCAGTTCGCTGCGGCCGGGCGGCTTTGCCGATGCGCGGCTGGTGGCGGGCACCGCCGAGGCGCCGTTGCTGCCCGAAAGTGCGGTCCACAGCCGGGCCGACGGCAATTATGTGCTGATCGTTGGCAAGGACGACAAGATCGAACAGCGCGCGATCAAGGTCGGCACCGTCAGCGACAGCGGCGTGTCGATCGCGTCGGGCCTGACCGGAAACGAAAAGGTCGTTGTGCTGGCGGGCGCGTTCCTGAACGTCGGCGACAAGGTGAAGCCGGTGATTCAGAAGGCGTCGCAATAATCCGGATGGTGCGCACAAAGGCGTTTATATCATGAGCTTTCGCAATATTTCCGCCTGGTGCATCCGCAATCCGGTGCCGCCGATCGTCCTCTTCGTGCTGTTGCTGCTGGCGGGGGTCGTCAGCTTCAACCGGATGGACGTGAACGACCAGCCCGACGTCGAATTTCCGCTGGTGCAGGTCATGGTGGCGCAGCCCGGCGCGGCGCCGACCGAGCTCGAAACGCAGGTGACACAGCGTATCGAGGCCGCGGTTCGCGGCGTCAGCGGCGTCGACGAAATGTCGTCCTACGTCAACGAGGGCAGCAGCTCGACGATGATCCAGTTCGCGATCGGGACCCCGATCGATCGCGCCTATAACGACGTCAATCAGGCGGTTCAGCAAATTCGCAGCGAGCTGCCCGAAGGCATTCTCGAGCCGCAGGTCGTGCGCGTCGACGCCGCGGGCGGACCGATTACCTATTTCGCGGTCGAGGCGACCGACATGACGCTCGAACAGCTGTCGTGGTTCGTCGACAATACGGTGGCGAAGGAACTGCTCTCGATCCCCGGCATGGCGAAGGTCAGCCGTTCGGGCGGGGTCGATCGTGAAATCCGCGTCATCCTCGATCCCGCACGAATGCAGAGCTATGGCCTGACCGCAAGCCAGGTGAACCAGGAATTGCGCCAGGTGAACCTCAACGCTGCTGGCGGCCGCACCGAGATCGCGGGCGCCGAGCAGGCGGTCCGCGTGCTCGGCAATGCGGCGAGCGCCTTCCAGCTCGGCGAGACGCGCATCTCGATCGGCAATGGGCGGACCATTCGTCTGGCGGATGTGGCCAAGGTGACCGACGGCTATGCCGAGCAGCGCAATCTCGCGAAGATCCGCGGCAAGCAGGTGCTGAGCTTTGCGATCGAAAAGGCAAAGGGCTCGTCGGACGTCACGATCCATGATGAGACGATGAAGAAGCTCGCCGAGATCACCAAGAACAACCCGAAGGTCGATTTCAAGATCCTCTTCACCCGCACCGACTATACCAAGGAACAATATCGCAGCTCGATGGCGGCGATGGTCGAGGGTGCGGTGCTGGCGGTCGTCGTCGTCTTCCTCTTCCTGCGCGACTGGCGCGCGACGTTGATCAGTGCGCTCGCGATCCCCTTGTCCGCCATTCCGACCTTCTGGTTCATGGACATGATGGGCTTTTCGCTGAACGCCCTGTCGCTGCTCGCGCTCAGCCTCGTCGCCGGGGTGCTCGTCGACGATGCGATCGTCGAGATCGAGAATATCGTCAGACATATGCGGATGGGCAAGACCGCCTATCAGGCGTCGATCGACGCCGCCGACGAGATCGGGCTCGCGGTCGTCGCCACGACGATGTCGATCGTCGCGGTCTTCCTTCCGGTCGCGTTGATGCCGGGCATTTCGGGCCAGTTCTTCATCCAGTTCGGCATGACCGTCGTCTTCGCGGTGCTGATGAGCCTTGCCGTCGCGCGCATGATCACGCCGATGATCGCCGCCTATTTCCTGTCCGCGCAGGGCGAGCAGGCGCACGCCGAAGGGCCATGGATCGACCGGTACGAGCGCGTCCTCGCGTGGACGCTCGACAACAGCAAACACAAGGCCGTGCGCGAGCGTTTCGAGGCGGTGCAGACCCGGCTCGTCTTCCTTTTCGTTCCGCTGCTGCTCGCGGCGCTGACGGTCGTCTTCTCGATCGTCTCCTATTTCCAGCCGGTTCCCCCGGGGGGAAGCCGCCCGAACACGGCGCTGCACTTCCTGCTGCAGACGCCGGCGATAGCGATCGTTACTTTCCTGCTGACCAGCCTGCTCGCGATCCTGCTTGGGGCGCTGGCATGGAAGATCGGCGTGCGCCGGTTCGCCTTCACCAATTGGGCGAAGTTCATGGTCCAGCGCGCCTGGGCGCGACTGTACGACCATCGCGTCTGGATCGTTGGTATCGGCGGGGCCGCCTTCGTCACGAGCATCATCCTGTTCGCGGTGCTGCCGCAGCAGTTTCAGCCGACGATCAACAGCGACTATAGTCAGGTCAAATATGAGCTGCCGCCGGGTTCGACGCTGGCGCAGAGCGAGCATATCTCCGACCAGATCAACACGATCCTGTCGGGCGACAAGAATGTCGAAAATGCCTTCTATGACGTCAACGTCGGCGGCGGCGGCGTCTATATCACGCTCAAGAAAAAGCGCGAGGTGACGAGCGTCGAATGGGAACGTGCGCTGCAACCGAAGATGGCGGCGATTCCCGACGCCCGGGTAAGTTTCCAGAGCCAGTCGAGCGGTTTTTCCGGACGCGACATCACCATGGTGATCGGCGGCGACGATCCGGTTGCGCTCGAAAAACATGCCATGAAAATCGTCGGCGAAATGCGCGGGCTCAAGGAAATCCGTTCGCCGCGGATCGAGGGCGATATTCCGCGCCCCGAAATCATCGTGACGCCGCGCCTCGATCTCGCCGCCGATCTCGGGGTGACGACGGCGGCGCTCAGCCAGACGATCCGCATCGCGACACTCGGCGATATCGACCAGAATGCAGCGAAATTCTCGCTTTCCGATCGCCAGATTCCGATCCGCGTGCTGCTCTCGGAGGATTCGCGGCGCAGCCTGTCGACGATCGAGAATTTGCCCGTACCGACGTCGCGCGGCGTGACGGTACCGCTCAAATCGGTGGCGGAGATCGGCTTTGGCGCCGGCCCCACCGAACTGCGCCGCTACAACCAGACGCGGCGCATCGTGATCGGTGCCGATCTGGCGCCGGGATTGGTGACGGGCAACGCCCAGCAAAAGATCGACGCACTGCCCGCGGTGAAAACCATGCCGCAGGGCGTCCGCAAGATCGTTCAGGGCGAAGCCAAATGGCAGGGCGAGCTGATCAAGAATTTCATCATCGCGGTGGTGGCGGGCCTGATGCTCGTCTTCTCGACGCTGGTGCTGCTCTATCGCCGCTTTGTGTCGCCGCTCGTCAACATGTCGTCGCTGCTGCTGGCGCCGCTCGGCGGCCTGCTGGGGTTGCTTGTCGCCGGCATGGCGGTCTCGATCCCCGTCTATATCGGCTTGCTGATGCTGCTCGGCATCGTCGCCAAAAACTCGATCCTGCTCGTCGACTTCGCGATCGAGGAGATGGATCAAGGGGTCGGCAAGATGGAGGCCCTACTCGATGCAGGCCGCAAGCGCGCGCAGCCGATTGTTATGACGACGATCGCGATGGTCGCGGGCATGGTGCCGACGGCACTGTCCCTGTCGGGCGACGGAGCGTTCCGCGCGCCCATGGGCGTCGTCGTCATCGGCGGACTTGTCCTGTCGACGATATTGACGCTGCTGATCGTTCCCGCCGGATTCAGTCTTGCCGACAGCGTCGAGAAGCGACTTGGCGGTTTCTTTGCGCGCAACCTGCTGACGTACAAACCCGGCGACGATACGAAGCCGCACTCGGCGCCCGCGCCGCATCCGGCCGAATGACGCGGCGCGGCCCGGATGGAGGCCGCGCCGGTTGCAACCTTTGCGCCAAGCCGCCATTTGAACGGTGATGACGGAAAGCAATTCTTCGGAAGACCTTGGCGCACGCCCCCTCGGCATGGGCGTTGCCGTGCCGACCGGCGGGTTCAACATCCGCGTCGTTGCGACGGGCATGCTGGTCGTCATGGCGTTCGTCTTCGTCGGCGCGAAATATTATCAGGACGTCCACCCGGCGATCGGCTTCGTCCGCGCCTTTGCCGAGGCGGCGATGGTCGGCGGGCTCGCCGACTGGTTTGCGGTGACGGCGCTGTTCCGGCATCCGATGGGGCTGCCGATCCCGCACACCGCCATCGTGCCGCGCAACAAGAACCGCATCGGCGACACGCTCGCACGCTTCCTGCTTACCAATTTCCTGCTGCCGCGGCTGATCGCACGCAAGATGCAGACGGTCGACGTCGCGGGCGCGGTCGGCAAATTCCTCTCCGAACCGGGTGAGGGCGGCGGGCGGTTGCGGCTTGGCGCGTCGCGGATCATCGCCGACGGGCTCGGCGCGCTCGACCAGCAGCGGCTTGGCGGGATGGTGAAATCGGCGATCGCCGACCGCCTTCGCGAACTCGACGTCGCACCCTTGCTGGGGCAGGCCCTGCAGGCTGCGCTTGCCGAGGGGCGGCATCAGCCGCTGCTCGACGCGATGGTCAAATGGGGGTCCAAGACGCTCGAACTCAACGAACATCTGATTCACCAGATGGTCCACGACAACAGCAATGCGATCGTTCGCTTCACCGGGCTCGACGAGAGCATTTCGAACCGCATCGTCGCAGGGTTGTCGAAGCTGCTCAGCGAAATGGCGGTCGACGAAACGCACCCGCTGCGTATCCGCGTCGAGGAAGGGCTCGCGAAGATGGCGCTCGACCTCCAGCACGATCCCGAGGTGCAGGCCAAGGTCGCCAAGGTGCGCGACGAGTTGCTCGAGAACAAGGCGGTGAAGCGCTGGCTCGATGGGCTTTGGGAGCAGGGCCGTACCGCGCTGCTCAAGGCGGCGCGCAACCCCGATACGATGCTCGCGGGCCGCATCGGCGAACTTGTCACCCAGTTCGGTAGCATGCTGGGCGAGGATGCCGCGATCAAGCGCACGCTCAACCGCTATGCGCGCCGCGCCGTGGTCGGCATGGTCGACAGCTATGGCGAAACCGCGCTCAAACTGGTGTCGGACACGATCCGCGGCTGGGATGCCAAGACGATCACCGACCGGCTCGAAAATGCCGTCGGCGACGACCTCCAATATATCCGCATCAACGGCACGCTCGTCGGCGGCCTCGTTGGCGTGCTGATCCATACGGTCGACGTGCTGCTCTAGCGGCAGGCTGCCAGCCCTTCGCGAAACGTCGGATACTTCGGCGCCCACCCCAGCAGCCGCTTCGCCTTGCCGTTGGCGACGCGGCGGTTTTCGGCATAGAAGGCGCGGGCGGCGGGCGACAGGCCGGCTTCGTCCAAAGTCTGGAGCGGCGGCACCGGCACGCCGAGCATCGCGCAACCCCATTCGACGAGCCGGTTCTGATGGCATGGTTCGTCGTCGGCGAGATTATACACGCCTGCCGGCCCTCGGAACGACGCCATGACGCCGCCCGCGATATCGTCGACATGGACGCGGCTAAAGACCTGGCCGGGCAGGGCGATGCGGTGCGCGCGGCCCTCGCCGATCCGGTCGAGGATCGAACGGCCGGGGCCGTAGATGCCGGGCAGGCGGAAGACGCGGACATCGCTGCGCAGCCCTCCCCATGCAGCGTCGGCGGCGTTGCGATCGGGGCGGCGGCCCTTGACCGGCGCGCTTTCGTCGACCCAGGCACCGCCCGCATCGCCATAGACGCCCGTTGAAGACAGATAACCGGTCCAGCCGGCGGGAGAGAGGGCGATCGCTTCGCCATAGCGTGCGAGGACCGGATCGATACCGTCGACCGGCGGGACCGACGACAAGATGTGCGTCGCGTCGCGCAGCGCGATCAGGACCGCCGTCTCGTCCGCGAAAGCGATCGTGTCGCCGCGTCCGTCGCGCGTCGTGCCGAGCACTTCCCAGCCGCGCGCCTGCAACCGCCCCGCAAGGTGGCTCGCCGCGTAACCCATTCCGAAAATCAGCATATGTGCCATCGCGCGCCTTATTGCGCGTCGGCGGCGCCATGCCTAGATCGTTCGCATGACCGACCTCTCTTCCACGCCCGCCATCCCCGTCACCATTCATCGCGGCGATTACGCCCCGCTCGAATGGCAAATTCCCGACATCGCGCTCGATTTCGCGCTGGGCGTCGAACAGACGAAGGTCAGCGCCGCGCTTTCGGTCGTCCGCCATGCGGCTGCCCCCGCGCCCCTGCTCCTGCGCGGCGACGGCTTGACCGCAGCCGAGGTGCGCGTCGACGGTGCGGTGTGGAACGACTGGCGGATGGACGGCAGCGACCTGATCGTCGACCTTGGCGACCGCACGGCGGCGGTGGTCGAGGTCGATACGGTGATCGCACCCGCGTCGAACACCCAGCTCATGGGCCTCTATGCTTCGAACAACATGCTTTGTACCCAGTGCGAGGCAGAGGGATTTCGCCGCATCACCTTCCACCCCGACCGGCCCGATGTGCTGAGCCGCTACAAGGTGCGGATGACGGGCGACAAGGCGACTTTCCCGATCCTGCTGTCGAACGGCAATTGCGTCGAGCAGGGCGAAGCGGGGAACGACCACTGGGCGCTCTGGGAAGATCCGTGGCCGAAACCCTCCTATCTCTTCGCACTCGTCGCGGGCGACCTGGTCGTCAACCGCGACAGCTTCACGACGATGTCGGGGCGCGAGGTCGAACTCGGCATCTGGGTCCGCAAGGGCGATGAAGCGCGCACCGGGCATGCGATGAAGGCGCTGCAGGACAGCATGGCGTGGGACGAGCGCGTCTATGGCCGCGAATATGACCTCGACCTGTTCAACATCGTCGCGGTCAGCGATTTCAACATGGGGGCGATGGAGAACAAAGGGCTCAACATCTTCAACACCCGCTATATCCTCGCCGATCCCGACACCGCGACCGATGTTGATTTCGACGGGGTTGAGGGCGTCGTCGCGCACGAATATTTCCACAACTGGTCGGGCAATCGCGTCACCTGCCGCGACTGGTTCCAGCTCAGCCTGAAGGAAGGCTTCACCGTCTTTCGCGACCAGAATTTCTCGGCCGACATGGGGTCGCCGCCGGTGAAGCGGATCGAGGACGTCCGCCTGCTCCGCGCCGCGCAATTTCCCGAGGACGCGGGGCCGCTCGCGCACCCCATCCGTCCCGACAGCTATCAGGAAATCTCGAACTTCTACACTGCGACCATCTACAACAAGGGCGCCGAGATCATTCGCATGATGGCGACGCTGCTCGGGCCCGAGCGCTTTCGCAAGGGCACTGACCTCTATTTCGATCGTCACGACGGCGAAGCGGCGACCTGCGAGGATTTCGTCCGCGCGATGGAGGAGGGCGGCGATATCGACCTTAAGCAGTTCCGCCGCTGGTACGAGCAGGCGGGCACGCCGCGGCTGTCGCTGACGCTGGCGCAGGACGGCGACGACTGGTCGCTCGACATCAGGCAGGCCGTGCCCCCGACCCCGGGGCAGCCCGACAAGGCGCCGATGATGATGCCGCTGCGGCTTGCCGCCTTTGCGATGGACGGCAGCGGCGCTACGCTGCCCGACACGCTGGTGACGCTGAGTGGCGCGGCGCAGCGGGTGCCGCTCGGCCGCTTCGCATCGCGGCCGGCGCTGTCGGTCAACCGCGGCTTCTCCGCTCCCGTGATCGTTGATTTCGAGCGCGCGCCGGGCGAACTTGCCTGGCTTGCCGCGCACGACGATGACCCGTTCGCGCGGTACGAGGCGCTCCAGCAACTGATGCTCGATACGCTCGTCGCTGCGGCCTCGGGCGATACGGGCGATACGCAGGCGGTCATCGATGCCGTCGCGCAGACGCTCGCGGGCGCGGCAGCCGATCCGGCCTTCGTCGCCGAAGCGGTGCTGCTGCCCAGCGAGGCGTTCATCGGCGATCAGATGGTGACGGTCGATCCCGACGCGATCCGGCGCGAGCGGCTGGCGCTGCAGGCGGCGATCGGCGTCGCGCTTGAGAGCGAATGGCGCGCCGTTCTCGCGGGCGCCGCACCGCCCGCGACCGACCTGTCGAGCAAGGCCAAGGGCGGCCGGCGCCTCCGCGGCGTCGCGCTCGCCTATCTCGCGGCAACGGGGCAGGACGACGTCCCGGCACTGGCGTTCGGGATTTTCTCCGGCGCCGACGGGATGACCGAGCGGCAGGCCGCGCTCGCGACGCTGGCGCATGGCGACAGCGACGAGCGCGCCCATGCGCTCGACATCTTCTACCAGCGCTATCGCGACAATCCGCTCGTGCTCGACAAATGGTTCCAGGTGCAGGCCTGGTCGCTACGCCCCGACACCGTCGATGCGGTGAAAGCCCTCGCGCAGCATCCTGACTTCACGCTGGCGAACCCCAATCGCGTGCGCTCGCTCTATGGCGCGTTCAGCGGCAATCAGGCGGCGTTCCATCAGGCCGACGGCGCGGGCTACCGGCTGATCGCCGACCTCGTCATCGCGCTGGATCCCAAGAATCCGCAGACCGCGGCGAAGATGATCCCGCCGCTCGGCCGCTGGAAGCGCTTCGACGAAGCGCGGGGGGCGATGATGCGTGCGGAACTCGAACGCATTCTTGCCCAGCCGGGGCTATCACGCGACGTGACTGAACAGGCGAGCAAGAGCCTGGCGGGATAGGGCTTTACTGGCGGACGTAGTCGCTGCCGCGAGCAAGGAAGGTGCGGCGGAGATGGATGCGTCCGCCATCGCCGAATTGCCACATATCGGCGAAGCCTATGTTGCGCACGTCCCCCGCGGCGCCGGCGCCGTCGAAACGGCCGATGGCGACGACCAGATCACCGTCATCGTTGGCGACCAGCGCTTCGATATGATGGACGCCGCGGATCTGGCGCTCCTCGCGAAAGAAACGGGCGATTGCCGGACGCCCCGTATAGACGGTCTCGGCGCGTTCATAGACCGCGTCGTCATCGAACAGGTCGACGACCCAGTCGGTGTCGCAGCGGTCGATGCGCGCATAATATTCGCGGATGATGTGCGCCGTCACCGCCGGCCCCCGGCGGCGCGAATGCGATCCTCGGCAATGGCATTGGCGACCGCACCCGTGCCCGCACCGGATTTGGCAGCGGTTTCGAAAATTTCGCGAAACGTCGCGGCCAGCCCTTCGATATGTTCGGCGAGCCGGGCGGGCGACCATGTCGAGCGCTGGTAGTGGAGATTGACGATCCCGCCTGCGTTGGCGAGGAAGTCGGGGCAATAGGCGATCCCCGCTGCGCGCAGCCGGAGGTCGTCGTCGGGTGTCGCGAGCTGGTTGTTGGCGCCGCCGACTACGACCTTCGCCTTGAGTTCGGTGATGCTGCTTTCGTTGAGGATCGCACCAAGCGCGTTGGGGGAGAAGATATCGGCGTCGATCCGGTGCACGTCGTCGATGCCGCAAAGCGACGCGCCGGTCTCCTCCGCCACCTCGCGCGCCAGATTCTCGTTCGCATCGGCGACCCAGATTTGCGCCCCGGCATCGGCGAGCAGCCGGACAAGCCGTCCGCCGACATTGCCGACCCCCTGCACCGCGACACGGCACCCCCCCCAGCGTCGGGCGGCCGAGGGCCAGTTCCGCCGCGGCGCGCATGCAGACAAAAACCCCCTCGGCGGTTGACTGCGACGCGTCACCAGCTTCGGGCAGGGTGCCCGCGGAAAAGCGCGTCCGCGTGCCGATGGTCCTGACATCGTCGAGCGTCGAACCCGAATCGAACGAGGTGATATAGGTGCCATCAAGGCTCTCGACGAAATCGCCCATTGCTTCGAGCAGGGCGCGGGTCTTGTCGGTGCGCGGATCGGCGATGATCACCGCCTTACCCCCGCCGTATGGGATGTCGGCGATCGCGGTCTTGTAAGTCATGCCTCGCGACAGGCGGAGGACGTCGTTGAGCGCGGCATCGGGCGTCGCATAGGGACTGATCCGGCACCCGCCGATCGCCGGGCCGCGGCTGTCGTCGTGGACGGCGATGATTGCCGACAGGCCCGACGCATCGTCGTGGCGCGCGGTGACCAGCTTGTGCCGGTCGAATGACGGATGGTGGTGAAACATCGCTTCCTCCTGCCAACGAATGTCGCAGGAGAGGCGGGTAATTTCATTCAGGATGATTGCGATAAATCGTCAATCGAGGTAATTATAATACCTCATACTGGCAATTGTGATAAAATATATGACCTTGGATTCGATTGATCGCCGAATCATTTCACTGTTGCAGGAGGATGGCGGCCTTTCGATCGCCGAGCTTGCCGACAAGCTCGGAATGACCCCGCCGCCCTGCTGGAGGCGTGTCCGGGCGCTCAAGGAAAGGGGCGTGCTCCGGCGCCAGACATGGCTGGTCGATCCTGCCGCGCTGGGCCTGACCATCGAGATATTCGCGACGGTCAAGCTCGTTGCCCACGACCCGCAGGCGACCTCGGCGTTCCGGCAGCAGGTGCAGGAAATTCCCGAAATCCTCGAATGCTATATCCTGCTTGGCGGGATCGACGTGCTGCTCAAGGTCATCGTCCCCGACATCGGCTATTACGAGAAATTCTTCTACGAAACGCTCTCGCAGCTTCCCGCGGTGGGGGAGGTGACGTCGAGCGTCGTGATGAGCGAGGTCAAGCGCACGTCGAGCCTGCCGCTCGGCCATGCCGGCGCCTGAGCGCCGGCCTTAGCTGCCGAGCCAACCCGCGATATCGACCGCGACCTTGTTCGCCGCCGCGGTGAGCGCCTCGCCGACCGGTTTCGCTTCGACCTTGCTCCCGATCGGTTCGCGCGCCTCGAAGCGGCGCTGGGTAACGCTCTTGCCGCCCGCGTTGACGAGCATCGCCTGATAGACGACGACCGCCTCGTTCGTCGCTGCGTCGACGCCGAATTCCATGAGCTGCCCGGCGAGCTGGTCGCCCGGCGCGGTCAGATATTGCCCTTCGTCGAGCACGACGCGCGAGGTGCGCGCGGCGACGGTTTCGGACACGAGGCGCTGGAACAGGCGCGGCGGCGCCTCGACCCATTGCGCATCCTTCACATAGGCAATGCTGGCATTGTCCTGCTGCACCGGAATGCGCACCGTGCGCAATTTCTGCGGCGCGGTCGGGATCAGGATCGTCAGCGTCGCGGCTTCGCTGGCCGTGCGCGCTTCGCCGGCGACGGGAGCGGCCGCAGCATCGAGGGTCAGCAGGAAGGGTGGCGTCTTGCCGCCCAGACTGACGCACGCCGAGAGCGAGGCAGCGCCGAGGACGAGCAGCGGCAGGGTGCGAAGGCGGCGGAGCATAAGCAGGGTCCTCATGGTTTATAGTCGGGCAGCTTGCTGCCGCCGATCACGGCGCCGGCGCCCTGCTGGTCGAGCTTGTCGGTCAGGCTGGACAGCGTCGAGGAAGTGCGGCGGAGGTCGCGGATCAGCGCATTGGCTTCGGGAACGGTGGTTTCGCTGAACGTCTGGAGACCGGGGCGGGCGTCGGCGATGGCCGCTTCGAGCGTCGCCATCGACGCGCTCGCCGATTTCAGCGTGTCGCGCAGATTGGCCATCGCCGGGTCGACGTTGCGGTCGATCGTGCCCTGCGCCGAGGCGGCGAGATTGCCGATCTGTTCGGCGGCGTTGCCGGTTTGCTGGATCGCGATCCGCGTGTCGGCGAGCGCCTTTTCGATCGCCGGGCCGTTGCGCGCGAGGATCGCGGTCGACTGCTCGACATTCTTGAGGATCGCGGCAAAGCTTTCCTGATTGCGGTCGTCGGCAAGTTCGGCGAGCCGCTCGGACAGCGTCGACAGCCGCTGCAGCAGTTGCGGTGCAGTGTTGAGCAGTTCGCCGAGACCGCCGACGCGGGTCGGGATCACCGGCTTGCCCGCCGGGCCCTTGTCGGTGATCGGCGGTGCACCCTTGACCGCGCCGTCGAGCGAAATCTGCGACACGCCGGTGAAGCCGACGCCCTCGAGCGCCGCGGTCGTTCCCTGCAGCACAGGGACATTCTCGTTCACTTCGATGCGCACGCGCACGAATTGCGGGTCGTCGGGCCACAGCGCGATTTCGCGCACCTGTCCCGCCGGGACGCCGGAAAATTGCACCTGCGCGCCCTTGTTCAGCCCGTCGACCGACTGTTTGAAGAAGATGTCATATTCGCGCTTGTCGCCGCCGCTGTCGTTGGCGAGCCAGACGACGAAAAACGCGAGTGCCGCCGTGAAAAGGAGGACGAAGGCGCCGACGAGGACGTTGTTCGAGCGTGTTTCCATCAGCTTTTCCTATCGCCGCCCAAGACGGTTTTCTTCGCGGTTTGGTTCCCGCCCGCCGCAGCGCGGCCGCGCGGTCCGTTGAAATAATCCTGTATCCACGGATGCTCGGTGGCAAGCAGTTCCGGGATGGTGCCGACCGCGATCACCTTCTTTTCGGCGAGCACCGCGACGCGGTCGCAGGTCGCATAAAGCGAATCGAGGTCGTGGGTGATCAGGAAGACGGTCAGCCCCATCGTGTCGGCGAGTTCGCGGATCAGCTCGTCGAATTTCGCCGCGCCGATCGGGTCGAGCCCGGCGGTCGGTTCGTCGAGGAAAAGCAATGCTGGATCGAGCGCGAGGGCGCGCGCCAGGCCAGCACGCTTGACCATCCCGCCCGACAGCTCGGCGGGATATTTGGGCCCGGCGTCGGGCGGCAGGCCGACCATCGCGACCTTGTAGGCGGCGATTTCGTCGAGCAAGCGCTGGTCGAGGCGCGGATAATATTCGCGCAGCGGCACCTGGATATTCTCGGCGACACTCAGCGTCGAGAAGAGCGCGCCGCCCTGAAACATCACGCCCCAGCGGCGCCGCAGGTCGCGTGATTCCTCTTCATTGGCAATGGTGTCGAGCGTCTTGCCGTAAACCTCGATCTCGCCGGCATCGGGGGTCTGCAAGCCGATGATCGAGCGCATCAGCACAGACTTGCCGGTGCCCGATCCGCCGACCACGCCCAATATCTCGCCCGAGCGCACGTCGAGGTCGAGCCCGTCGTGAATCACCGCCTCGCCGAATTTGTTGACGAGACCGCGAATGCAGATGGCATTTTCGAACTTTTCGGGGCGCACCGCATCGGCCGCCGCCAGCTCTTCCGCAATCTCTTCCTTTATCTCTTCGCTCATCAATTCCATCCGATCGAAGAGAAGAAGACCGCGAAAAAGGCATCGAGGACGATGACGAGGAAAATCGCGGCGACCACGGCCGACGTCGTCCGCTTGCCGACTTCCTCGGCATTCTGGCGAACCTGCATGCCTTCGTAACAGCCGGTGACGCCGACCAGCAGCCCGAACACCGGCGCCTTGATCAGCATGGCCCAGAAATCGGTCATCGGGATGATATCGCGCAGCATCTGGATATAGGTGAGCGGGGCGATTTCCAGCCCGATCCAGCAGAAGACGCCGCCGCCGATGATGGCACAGATGCTGGCATAAAAGCCAAGTAGCGGCATCAGGATGGTGGCGGCCGCGACGCGCGGCAAGACGATCGCTTCCATCGGCGAGACGCCGATGGTGCGCATCGCGTCGATCTCCTCGGTCAGTTTCATCGTGCCGATCTGCGCCGCAAAGGCCGATCCCGACCGGCCGGCGACCATGATCGCGGTCATCAGCAGGCCGAGTTCGCGGATCGAGGCGCGGCCGACAAGATTGATCGTGAACACTTCCAGCCCGAACTGGCGGAGCTGGACGGCGCCCTGCTGCGCGATGACGATCCCGATCAGGAAGGTCATCAGGCCGATGATGGGAAGCGCGTCGACCCCGACGGTCTGGAAACGGGTGACGATGGCGTTCCAGCGCAGCCGCCGCCGCGCCCTGATCTGGGTGCCGAGCGCGATGATCATCGCGCCGAAAAAGCCGATGATGCCGAGCAGTTCGTGCCACACCGCGACGCTCGCAGTACCCACCTGTTCGAGCATGCGGATCAGCGGCGAGCGGCGGTCGCGATGGACGCGATATTCGCTCTTGTCGTCGGCCAGTGCGTCGAGCAGCCGCTGGGCTTCTTCGCTCGCCCCGGTGACTTTGGCACCATGTTCATTGACCGTGCGCGTCACGATCCACGCCCCGACGGTGTCGATGCGGTCGATTCGCGACAGGTCGAGCGTCGCGATCGGCCCGATCGCCTCGAGCCGGGCGGGCAGGTCGTTCAGCCGCGCGAGGGTCAGGCGCCCCGAAAAGCGCACATCGGCGCCGCCGGTCCCCTCATCATATTCAAAATCAGCCTTGGCCACCATCTTGCGGGCGACCCTGTATTATTTGCCTTGGCACGGCAAGCGAATCCCGCCCTCTTGGCCGCCGCGCAGCCAGCGGCTAGAGCGACGGAATGGAAGCGCCGCCGCCTGCCCCGACGATCGACTACACCCATCGCGTCGCGATGTACGACATGGACCGGACGATCACGCGGTCGGGCACCTACAGCGGTTTCCTGATGCATGTCGCGCAGCGGCGCCAGCAATGGCGGCTGTTGCTCCTGCCCGTCGTCGGGCTCGCCGGGCTGGCCTATGCGGCGCGCCTGATCGACCGGTCGCGGCTCAAGGCGATCAATCTTCGCCTGCTCGTCGGCAAGCGCTTCCGCCGCTCTGAAATCGCCCCGCTTGCCGAAAGCTATGCCGACAAGGTGATTGCGCGCGGTCTGCATTCGGCCGCGCTCGAACAGATCGCCGCCGACCGCGAGGCGGGGTACCGCCTGCTCCTCGCGACAGCATCCTTCCACCTTTATGTCGATGCGATCGCGGCGCGGCTGGGCATCGACGACGTGCTGGCGACGCAGCTCGACGAGCCCGATGGCGCCGACCATATCCACGCGCGACTGTCCGGCGACAATTGCTATGGCGAGGCGAAGTTCGCGCGCATCTCCGACTGGCTCGAACGCAATGCGATCACCCGCGATGCCGCGCATATCCGCGCCTATTCGGACCATGTCTCCGATCACCCGATGCTGCACTTCGCCGACGAGGGGGTGGCGACAACACCGTCGCGCAAGCTCAAGCGGCTGGCGCCGCAAATGGGCTGGCAGGTGGTCGATTGGCGCACGAAGCGCAGGCACTAGACTGCGTCGAGCGCCTGCGCGAAATCGGCGATCAGGTCGTCGGCATTTTCGATACCAATCGACACGCGCACCAGATTGTCGGTGATGCCCAGCGCCTTCTTGCGCTCGTCGGGTACCGACAGGTGGGTCATCGCCGCGGGATGGCTGGCGAGCGTTTCGGTGCCGCCGAGGCTGACTGCGAGCTTGGCGATCTTGAGCGCATCGAGGAAACGGAAGCTTTCTTCCTCGCCGCCCTTGATGAAGAGCGAGAAGGTCGACCCCGCGCCCGAGCAATGGCGGTCGAAAATGTCCTTCTGCCGGGCATCCGTGATAAAACCGAGATAGCCGAGACCTTCGACCTTGGGATGATCGCGGAGGTAAGTGCAGACCTTCAGTGCGTTCTCGCCCGCGCGGCTCATGCGCAGTTCCAGCGTCTCGAGGCTACGCAGCAGCATCCATGCCGTGTTGGGATCGCAGATCGTGCCGATCGTATTGCGCATCGGGCGGATCACATCGATCAGCCGCTGGTCGCCCGACACGCCGCCCGCGACAAGGTCCGAATGGCCGCCGGCATATTTGGTCAGGCTGTAGACGACGAGTTCGGCGCCCTGCTTCAGCGGCTGTTGCCAGAGCGGGCCGAGGAAGGTGTTGTCGATCGCGATCGCCGGCTTTTGCTCGCCGGGGAAGGCGGCATCGCGCGCCGCGCGCACCGCTTCGACATCGACGAGCGCGTTGGTCGGGTTCGCGGGGCTTTCGAGGTAGACGAGCGCAACCTTGCCACCCTTCTCGGCGGCGAGCGCCGTGGCACGGGCGAGGATCGCGTCGAGTTCCTCACGCGTCGCGCCGGCCGGGAAATCGACGAAGCTGATCCCGAAGCGCGACAGGATGCGCGCGATCAGCGTTTCGGTCGCGGCATAGAGCGGGCCCGAATGGACGATGACGTCATTCTGGCCGACGAGCGCGAGGAGCAGGGTGGCGATCGCCGACATGCCGCTCGAAAAGACGAGGCAGTCGTCGGCACCGTCCCAGACTGCGAGCCGGTCCTCGAGGATCTCCTGGTTCGGCCCGTTGAAGCGCGAATAGACGAGCCCGTCGGCGGGGCCCTGCCGCTTGCCCGTAATATGTTCGAAGAAGCGCTTGCCCGCCGCGGCGCTTTCGAAGGCGAAAGTCGAGGTGAGGAAAATCGGTGGCTTCAGCGATCCTTCGGACAGCATCGGGTCATAGCCGAGTCCCATCATCAGTGTTGCGGGGCTCAGCGTCTTGTCGCCGATTTTCTTGCTGTTCATCTTGGGATTGCCGCGCCTGGCCATGGGGATGCTCCGTTCAGTGGATGCAGCCCTTATAGCGGTCCCGGTTTCCTTTGATACTATATTGCGCGGATCAATCTTCGACGATCAGGCTCCGCTCACGAGTTTCGGGGAGGAGCAGGGTCGCAACGCCCGCCATCGCGATGACGAAAGCAACGTAGAAATAGAAGACCCGCTCGATGCCCGCGTCCTTCAGGCCGAGCGCGACGATTTCGAGCGTCCCTGCAAACATCGCATTGCCGATCGCATAGGGAAGGGCGACGCCGAGGCCCCGGATATGCGCCGGGAAGAGCTCGGCCTTCACCAGCGCATTGTTCGCGCTGTAGCCGCTCTGCAGCGTCAGCGGGATCATGATGAGCAGCGCGGCGACGACCGGCGAGGTCACCGTCTCCAGCGTCATGAATGTCGGCACCGCCGCGATTGCGCCGCCGATGCCGAACAGCAGCAGCATCGGCTTGCGCCCGAATTTGTCGGCCAGTGCGCCGAACACCGGCTGCATCGCGGTGAACCACAGCAGCGCGGCGGCGATGATATAGGTCGCGGTCGCCTTGTCGAAACCCACTGTGTTGTAGAGGAATTTCTGCATGTAGCTGGTGTAGGTATAGGCGGCGAGGCCGCCGCCCGCCGACAGCATGCCGACAAGGATGCTTTCACGGCGGTGTTCGGTCCACAGCAGCTTTGCGGTCGAAACCGGGCGGTCGACCGCCTGATTCTCGAACGACGGGGTTTCGGCGAGATTGCGGCGCAGCAGATAGACGCCGAGCGCGAGCAGTGCGCCGATGACGAACGGGATACGCCAGCCCCATGCGGTGAGTTCGGCCTCGGTCAGGAAGCCCTGCAACACCACGGCGACGAAGATCGCGCAGAGTTGGCCGCCGCAAAGGGTCATATATTGGAAGCTCGCCCAGAAACCGCGATGCTCGCGCGGCGCCATTTCCGACAAATAGGTCGCGCTGGCGCCATATTCGCCGCCGAGCGACAGGCCCTGCAACATGCGCGCGATTAGCAGCGTCGCGGGACCGAGCAGCCCTGCAGTCGCATAGGTCGGCGCCACCGCGATCAGCATCGATCCGCTGAACATCAGCGCCACCGACAGCGACAATCCTGCCTTGCGCCCACGCGTGTCGGCGAAGCGCCCCATCACCCACGCGCCGATCGGCCGCATGACGAAACCGACTGCGAAAATCGCGGCCGAGTTCAGGAGCTGCGCGGTGGGATCGGCTTTGGGAAAGAAGACCGGGGCGAAATAGATGGCGAAGGCGGCATAAGCGAACCAGTCGTACCATTCGACGAGATTGCCAGCCGAGCCGCCGATGATCGAAACCAGCCGCTTGCGTGGTATCGCCAAGGCCTTCATCGCTTCCCCCGTTTTATCTTATCTCAGCCCGATTACCGATAGTTGGCGGCCATAGCTGTTTTCATTTTTATGGCACGCCCGGCGATAGCTGAACCAGCTTTCGGCATCGGCATAAGTATCCTGTCCGCCGATGGCAATTCGCGTCAACCCGGCCGCGGCGAGCCGCGCCGCGACATAGGCGGCGATGTCGAACATTGCATGGTCGGCGCGACCGGCGGCGAAGAACCGCTCGTTGGCCGGATCGTCGGCAAGAAAGCGCTGCACGAAGCCGTCGTCGACTTCGTAGGAGGCGCGGCCGATGCACGGGCCTATTGCGACGGCGATGTCCTCGCGGCGGGCGCCGAGGCTTTCCATCGCGTCGAGCGTCGCATCGGTCACCCCGGCGATCGCGCCCTTCCACCCTGCGTGCGCGGCGCCGACGACGCCGGCTTCGCGGTCGGCGAACAGCACCGGTACGCAGTCGGCGGTGAGGATGCCGAGCAGGATGCCGGGCGTTTTGCTGGCGAGCGCATCGGCTTCGGGTCGTGTAGCAAGGTCGCTGCCTTTATCAATGATAATGCAGCGATTTCCATGCACCTGATAGAGGCCGGTGAGCGCCGCACCGGGCAGCACTGCTTCAGTGGCCCGCCGCCGGTTCTCGGCGATCAGTGCCGGATCGTCCCCCGAACCGAGGCCGCAGTTGAGCGAAGCGAGGTCGCCTGTCGACACGCCGCCGCGGCGGCCGAAGAAGCCGTGCGGGACGCTGCCTAGCGAGGATGCGGTTTCGAAAGGGGCGGTCACAGGTCGAGCCTGAAGAAGCGGTCTTCGTCGATATGGTTGCCGACGCGAAAGGCGTTGCGGCCGACGTCGACGAAGCCATAGCGGCGGTAGAAAGCCTGAGCGCGGGCGTTCTCCGTGAACACCGACAGATACAGGATCGCTGCGCGCTCGCGCGCCCAGGCAATGCCCCAGTCCATCAGCGCCGCGGCGATGCCCGTGCCCTGCGCCGCCGGGCCGACATAAAGCTGGTGAAGCTCGGCCGCATCGTCGCCCGGCTGGCCTTCGGGCAGGTCGAAATCAAGCGGGCCCATCTTGATGAAACCGGCGATCGCGCCGTCATCACCATGGGCCAGCGCGATCGCCCACGCCGGATCGGCGATTTGCGCGCGCAGCTTTTCGGGCGGGTTCCATCCTGCGAGGAAGGCCGACAGATCGGCGGGGTCATAGATATGCCCGAACGTATGGGTGAAGGTCTGGCTCGCGAACAGTGTCAGTTCGCCGACATCGGCGTCGGCGGCGGGAGTTATCTTCGTCATATTGCCTCTTCGCTTGCGTCAAAGCCTTCGGGGTGCGGCCATTGCGGGGCGTAGAGCGCCATGGCCTTGAACAACGCGCCCATCGCGTCTGCATCGACGAGCCGGTCGCGCTGGCCCGCAAGCTCGTCGGCGCGACCGGGCGCCGCTGCGGCGAGCGCTGCGACGCGTGCGTCGATACCGAGCCGGCGCAACCAGTCGCCCTGCCCGACGGGCCCGGCGACACGCACCCCGGCGCTCTTGGCGGTATCTGCGAGGGGGGTGAAATCGACATGCGCGGTCAGGTCGACCTCGCCCGGATCGGCGAACGGATCGGCGAAGCGGTGCGCCTTGACCGCCTGCAGCGTATCGCCCGCCGCGGGGCCGCTATGACCATAGTCGATGACGAGCATCGCGCCGCCCTGCCGCGCTAGGCGGAAAGCGCACGCCTGCATGATCGCGGCAGAGGCGGGCGCGGTCTCGACGATCGTGCCATCGCCTTGCTGGCGCAGCACGACGGGAACCGCCTCGTCGGCCGGGACATCGCCGGGTACCGGCACGAGATGACCGTGGTGGCGCTCGACGTGACGCTCGCGCCAACCGTCCGCTGTCCGGACATATTGATGGATCGGCAACGCATCGAAAAACTCGTTCGCGACGATGATCAGCGGTGCATCGTCGGGCAGGTCGGCGATATCGTCATGGTGGACGGCGGCGGGCAAGCGGGCGGATTGCGCAGCGCGCAGCACCGGGCTCGTCTCGACGAGGTGGACCCCCTGCGGCGCACAGCCGAAGCGTTCCATCGTACGGAGCGCATCGGCAGCGAGCGTGCCGCGCCCGGGGCCGAGTTCGACGTAGCGAAAGGCGGGGCTGCCGGCGCGCATCCACAGGTCGGCGATCCAGATGCCGATCAGTTCACCGAACATCTGGCTGATTTCGGGGGCGGTGGTGAAGTCGCCTGCGGTGCCGAGCGGATCGCGCGTCGCATAATAATGCGCGTTCGCCGCCGCCATATAATCGGCGACCGTCATCGCCCGCGCCGCCGCGATCTGGATCATCAGATCGGCGGGGCCCGGCCGTCCGTCACGCAATGCTGTCGGTTCCCGCGACCGGTTCGATCCGCTGGCGGCGCCCCTTGGCGGTCGCGACCAGCCACACGCCGGCGACGAGCATCGGGACGGTCAGCGTCTGGCCCATCGTCAGCCCCCACGACAAGGTGCCGAGCTGGACGTCGGGTTCGCGCACGAACTCGACCGCGAAGCGGCTGAGGCCATAGATGATCGCCGCCAGCCCGAACAGGAAGCCGGGCTTGTAGCGCGCGTCGGTGCGCCAGAAGCAGAAGGCGAGAATCGCGAACATGACGATACCCTCGAGCCCGGCTTCGTAAAGCTGGCTGGGGTGGCGCGGGTCCAGCGTACCGCTGTCCGGAAAGATGATCGCCCACGGCACCGTCGTCGCGCGGCCCCACAGTTCGCCGTTCACGAAATTGGCAAGGCGGCCGAAGAAGAGGCCAAAGGGGACGACGCACGCGATATAGTCGCAAAAACGCAGGAAGCTCAGCTTTTCCTTGCGGGTCACATACCAGATCGCCGTCAAAACACCGATGACCCCGCCGTGGAGCGACATGCCGCCGTCCCACAATTTGAAGATCGACAGCGGGTCGTTCAGATAGGAACCGAGGTTGTAGAACAGGACATAACCCAGCCGGCCGCCGAGGATGATCCCGAGCATCGCGTAGAAGATCATGTCGTCGGCGTGACGCCGCGCCATCGGCGCGCCGGGCTGCGCGATCAGCTTCAGCAGATACCAGTAACCGACGAAAATCCCGGCCAGATACGCCAGCGCATACCAGCGGATGGGGAGGCCGAAGACGCTGAACGCAATCTCGCTATTCTCGCCCATCAGGTCGTGAAAGTTCACATATTGCGTTGCTTCGGCTAAGGTTGCAAAAAGAAACATAAAGTCTCGGACCCTTCCCCAGGAGAGGCCTTCCCCATAGGGGGTAAGGCGAGCGAGACCAAGAGGAGAGATGCCCGATGCCATCCGCGCTCGATTTGCGCCTGGACGCCGCCTATAATCTGATCACCGGTCCGGGCGGGCCGATCCAGGTCGGATCCATCGAACGTTTCGGACGCGAGCTGCCCTTTATTGTCAATGCGCCGACCAACCTTGCCGATTATGTTGCCTATTTTTCCGCGCAGCATGGCGATGCGACCTTTCTGGTCGAGGGCGACGAACGGCTGTCGTTTAGCCAGGTCTATGCCGCCGCGCGCAAGGTCGCGGCCGGACTGATCGAAGGCTATGGCGTCCAGCGCGGCGACCGCGTCGGCATCGCGATGCGCAACGCCAACGCCTGGTGCGTCACCTATATCGGCGTGCTGCTCGCCGGCGGTTGCGCCACTTTGCTCAACGGCTGGTGGCAGGGCGGCGAACTTGCGGCGGGGATCGACGACAGCGAGACGAAACTCGTCATCGCCGACGTCCAGCGCGCGGCGCGGCTCGAGGAACCGGGCATCAGCCACGGCGCGAAGGTCGTCACGCTCGACATCGCGCAGCCGATCGACAAGGCGATCGCCCCGATCACCGACGCCGGCGGCAGCGCCGACACCGTGCTTCCCGTCCTCACCGGCGACGATCTGGCGACGATCCTCTTCACCTCGGGATCGACCGGCCAGTCGAAGGGCGCCTATTCGCGTCATCGCGCGGTGGTGCAGGGGATCTTCAACTATGTGACGCAGACGGCGAGCATCGTCCATTTGCTGACCGAAGAAGGGCTGATGTCGGACATCCAGCCGGCGACGCTGATCTGCACCCCCTTGTTCCACGTCACCGCCGAAATCCCGGTGTTCCTGCAAAGCTTCGCCCTGGGGCGCAAACTCGTCCTGATGCCCAAATGGAATGCCGAGGAAGCGATGCGGCTGATCCAGGACGAGCAGTGCAACTATTTCGTCGGCGTGCCGTTGATGAGCTACGAAATTCTCACCCATCCGAACCGCAAGAATTACGACCTGTCGACGTGCAAGAGCTACGCCGGCGGCGGCGCGCCGCGTCCGCCCGAGCATGTGAAGCGCCTGTCGGAAGAGATGGGCGACGCCAAGCCGCTGCTCGGTTACGGGCTTACCGAAACCAATGCGGTCGGTTGCGGCATCATCAACGAAAACTACCTCGCCAAGCCGCTGTCGACGGGGCCGGCGTCGAAACCGCTCGTCGACCTTGCGATCCTCGACGACAATGGCAATGCCCTTGCGCAAGGGCAGGTCGGCGAGGTGTGTATCCGGTCGATCGCCAATTTCGAAGGCTATTGGAACAACGAAGCGGCGACGAAGGCGGCCTTCTTCGACAATGGCTATTTCCGCACCGGCGATCTCGGTTACCTCGACGAAGACGGCTATCTGTTCATCGTCGACCGCAAGAAGGACATCATCATCCGCGGCGGCGAGAATATCAGTTGTCAGGAGGTCGAGGCGGCGATCTACGAACATCCCGAGGCGAACGAATGCGCCGTCTTCGGGCTGCCCGACGAACGGCTCGGCGAGGTTGTCGGTGCGGTCGTCTGGATGAAACCCGGCAGCACGGTGACTGCGGAGGATATGTGTTCGTTCCTCAGCGCGCGGCTTGCCCCCTATAAGGTGCCGTACAAGATCTGGATGTCGAACGCGGCGCTGCCCAAGCTGGGCAGCGAAAAGATCGACAAGGTCACTTTGCGCAGTCAATATCGCGAAGAATATGCCGCGGAGGCGGTCGCGTAGCGAAACGCCCCCTTGACCGTCATCCCGGCGAAGGCCGGGATCTCGACTTGGCATTTTGATGCGCCGTTGAGATCCCGGCCTTCGCCGGGATGACGGTATGTGAGCGGGACGGAGGGTCATGGACGAGATCGCTGCTCCGATTTCTCCGCCGACGAAGCGCGTCTATCGCCACCGGCTGCCGACGCGTATCTGGCACTGGCTCAATGCGGTGACCCTGCTCATCCTGCTGATGAGCGGGCTGATGATCTTCAACGCGCACCCGCGGCTCTATTGGGGCCAATATGGTGCGAACGCCGACCATGCCTGGTTCGCGATCGGATCGACCCCGCAAACCGGCTTCGTGCGGATCGGCGAAACGCGGATCGAGACGACCGGCGTCCTCGGGCGCTGGACTGACACCAAGGGTGTCGAACAGACTTGGGCCTTCCCCGGCTGGGCGACGATCCCGACCACTTACAGCCTTGCCGACGGGCGCCGCTGGCACCTGTTTTTCGCTTGGGTGCTGTCGATCGCACTGACGCTCTACATGCTGTGGGCCTTGCTTGGCGGGCATCTGGCGAAGGATCTGCACATCCGGCGCGGCGAATGGTCGCCGCGGCATATCTGGCAGGATATCAAGGATCATGCCCGGCTGCGCTTTCCGCGGGGCGAGGCGGCGGCGCGCTATAATATCCTCCAGAAATTCAGCTATATCGGGGTCATATTCGTGCTGCTGCCGCTGATGATCCTGACCGGGCTCACCATGTCGCCCGGGTTCAATGCCACCGTACCGTGGCTGCTCGACCTGTTCGGCGGGCGGCAGTCGGCGCGCTCGGTGCACTTCATTGCAGCATGGGCGCTCGTCCTCTTCTTCCTCGTCCATATCGTCATGGTGTTGCTCGCCGGGCCGGTGAACGAGATCCGCTCGATGGTCACCGGCTGGTTTCGCCTGCCGCCCGAACGGGACGCGGCGCCATGAGCGGCCTCATCCTGCCGCGGCGGCGCCTGATCGCGCGCGCCGGCGGGCTAGTCGCGGCGGCGGGCGCGCTGCCGCTGCTCTCGGGCTGCGACGCGATCAACGAGGCGCCCGCGGTGCGCAAGATATTGTCGATGGGCGAGGCGATGCACCAGCACAGCCAGCGTGCGCTGACCGATCGCGATGCGCTGGCGCGCGAGTTCACCCGCGCCGACCTCTCGCCGGTCTTCCGGTCGAACGGCACGAAACTCCCGGCCGGGGGGGATTATGCCGCGCATGCCGCCACCGGCTTTGCGGACTGGCGAATACAGGTCACCGGCCTTGTCGCGCGTCCGCTGTCGCTGTCGATGGCCGACATCCGCGCGATGCCGCAGCGTACCCAGATCACCCGCCACGATTGCGTCGAGGGCTGGAGCGCGATCGGCCAGTGGACGGGGCCGCAGCTCAGCCGCATCCTTGCCGCCGCCGGGCTCCGCGACAATGCGCGCTACATCGTCTTTCGCTGCGCCGACCGGATCGGCGACGCGCTCTATTATGAAAGCTGCGACCTCGTCGACGCGCTGCACCCGCAGACGATCATGGCCTGGGCGCTCAACGATGCGGTGCTGCCGATCGCCAATGGCGCGCCGCTGCGCCTGCGCATCGAACGACAGCTTGGTTACAAGCATGCCAAATATGTGAATGCGATCGAGGCGGTCGCCAGTCTCGATGCGATCGGCGCGGGCAAGGGCGGCTATTGGGAAGACCGTATCGACTATGAATGGTATGCCGGGATTTGAAGGTGGCTGCTTCTCGTTTATAAGCTTTGATCGTTGATTCTATGTCGATTCTGCGCCCGTTCCTCTCCCGCGTTATTCGCCAGGGCCGGTTGACCGTCGTCGCTCCCGACGGAACGCAGGAAGTATTCGGCGAACCTGCGCCGGGCTTTCCCGAGGTCGTGATACGTTTCGCAAGCCGCCGCGGCATGCGGCGAATCATCCTCGATCCGCGGCTCGGCGCCGCCGAAGCCTTCATGGACGGCGACATGCGGATCGTCGAGGGCGACATCATGGAGCTTGTCGCGCTGATCCGCATGAACACGCCATGGGATCGCGGCGCGAAGCTCAAGGACAAAACGTGGCTCGGCCGACGTACCGACTGGCTGAAAACGCGGATCGGTTCGATCAACCGCCAGCGCCAGTCGCGCGCCAACGTCAAACATCATTACGACATCGGCAACGATCTCTACCGGCTCTTCCTCGACGCGGACATGCAGTATAGCTGCGCTTATTGGCCGCGCCCCGATATGACGCTCGAGGAAGCGCAGGAGGCCAAGAAGGCACATATCGCGGCGAAGCTGGCGCTCGCGCCGGGGCAGCGAATCCTCGATATCGGCTGCGGCTGGGGCGGGATGGCGATCACGCTCGCGAAGCTCGAAAAGGTCGAGGTGCTCGGGATTACCCTGTCGGAGGAGCAACTCGCGCTCGCCCGCCAGCGTGCCGAGGCGGCGGGGGTCGCCGACCGGGTGACCTTCGAGTTGATCGATTATCGCGACCTCGCCGCGCGCGAGCCGGGGCGGTTCGACCGGATCGTCTCAGTCGGTATGTTCGAGCATGTCGGCGCGGCGAATTTCGACACCTTCTTTCGCGCCGCTGCTAATCTGATGACGGCCGACGGCGTCATGCTGCTCCACACGATCGGGCGTTTCGGCAAGCCCGGCGCGACCGATGCCTTCACGCGCAAATATATCTTCCCCGGCGGCTATATCCCGGCGCTCAGCGAGACGCTGGCGGCGAGCGAGAAGAGCCGGCTGATCGCCACCGATATCGAGACGCTGCGCCTCCATTATGCGCTGACCCTCCGCCAATGGTATGTGCGGACGCTGGCGCACGAGGAGGAGATCGCCCAAATGATGGGCGATCGCTTTTTCCGGATGTGGACCTTTTATCTCGCCGGCGCGACCGCGGCGTTCGAGAGCGGCGGGATGGGCAATTACCAGATCCAGTTCGCGCGCAGCCGCCACGCGTTGCCGCTGACGCGCGATTATATCGGCGAGGCGGAGGCGCGCTACGCCGGGTAGCGCTCGTTCATGACGTCCCAGCTCAGCACGACGAGCTTTTCGAGCACGTCCAGATCGACATCGGCGAGCTTGTTTACATAAAGGCACGACTTGCCGTTTTTATATTTGCCGAGCTCTGCCAGCAGCGCGTCGGCCTCGGGCTGGCGGTCGAGGTAATGCCCCATCAGATAGAGCGTCATCGCCGCCTTGCGCGGGCTGAACCCGGCGCGGCACATCGTCCCCGAGCGGCCGCTGTCATAGACATAGTCATAGCTGCCGTAGCCGATGATCGACGGACCCCACATCTTCGGCGCGAGGCCGGTGACGCGGCGGTGCATCGCGTCGATCACCGCCGCTTCCTCGCGCCGCCGCGCATCGGGGACGGCGGCGATGAAGTCGGCGACGCTGATCTCGGTGGCCTTGGTCTTGATCTCGGTCTTGCCCATCGGCGGTCTCCCTGCCGGCAGGGTAGCCGAAAGGCGGTCAGAGCACGACCGTCTTGTTGCCGTTCTGGAAGATGCGGTGCTCGGCGTGCCAGCGAACCGCGCGGCTGAGTACCGAGGCTTCGATCTCGCGCCCGATCGCCACCATCTCGTCGGCGACGACGGCGTGGCTGACGCGGCGGACATCCTGTTCGATGATCGGGCCCTCGTCGAGGTCGGCGGTCACGAAATGCGCCGTCGCGCCGATGATCTTCACCCCGCGCGTATGCGCCTGATGATAGGGTTTGGCGCCCTTGAAGCTCGGCAGGAAGCTGTGATGGATGTTGATGCAGCGCCCGTCGAGCCGCGCCGAAAAATCGTCGGACAGGATTTGCATATAGCGTGCGAGGACGGTCAGTTCGGCGCCGCTTTCCTCGATGATCGACAGGAAACGCGCTTCCTGCGCCTCCTTGCCGTCGCTCATCGGCAGATGATGATAGGGCAGGCCATGCCACTCGACCGTCTTGCGCATCGTGTCGTGGTTGGAGACGACGCCGACGATCTCGATCGGAAGCTGGCCGATCTCCTGCTTGTGGATCAGGTCGACGAGGCAGTGGCCGAATTTGGAGACCGCGATCAGCACGCGCTGCTTGTGAGCGAGGTCCTTGAGATCCCAGTCCAGCAGATAGTCTTCCGCGCCCGCGATCTTCGTGGACAGCGTTTCGTGATCGACCGGGCTCACCAGCTCCATGCGGCAGAAGAAATGGCCCGTTTCGGGGTCGCCATAGACTTCGGCGGCACGAATATCGCAGCCTTGCGCGGCGACGAGCGGGGTCACCGCCGCCATAATCCCCGGACGATCGGGCGAGCGGAAGCGCAGGACGAAATTGTGGGTCACGGGGTCAGGCTCCTGATCGGATGAATATGAACCCTAAGCGCGGGCGAAGAGGCGCGCGGCATAGGCGGCCATCGTCTGATCGACGATGATCCGGAAACGGGGGGCGCCCTCCGCGTCGGCGAGGCGGGCGATGAACAGGCCGGTGTCGCCGAACAGCGAGCGCGCGACGGCGCCGACCGGAAAGGCGTCGGGCCAGAGGTCGAGCGGGCAATGCGCCGCGAGCGCCGCGCGGACGTTGGTGCCCGCGACGAGGAAGGCGGCGCGCGCATGGCTGTAATCGATCGCGAGCACGTCGTCGGCGCCCGTCGCCATTGCCGCGGCGACCCAGTCCGCGACCGCGGTTTCGGGGCCGGTGACCAGCCATTCGCCGGGCGCCAGCCAGGCGAAGCTCAATCCCCCATGGTCGACGGCGGTGCGGACGTTCGGCGCAGCGATTCCGGCGACCTCGTGAAAGCGGGCATCGGCCGTGCGGCCCCACAGGCGGAGCTTGGCGATGCCGAGTTCCGGTTCGCGGCGGAAAGACAGGTCGGACCGGTCGATGTCGGCTGTATCGGGTGCCGCCCGGCGCAGCAGGACGATGGTATCGGGCTCAGCCATGGGTGCGCTCTCCTGCGGGGTCGTAAAAGCGCGGGTCGGCGATCCGTGCCGCACGCCATTGGCCAAGGTCCCAGACGCGCACCGCTTCGCCCATCCGGTCGCGGCCGCGCTCGACCAGCGCCATCGCGATCGGGCGGTCGAGGGTCGGCGAGTGAACGCTCGACGTCACCCAGCCCTGGGTTCCGCGCGCTTCGGTCGCATCGGCGGGCAGGACGTGTGCGCCAGTCTCCAGCGCGCCGCCGCCGTCGGTCACTTCCAGCCCGACGAGCTGGCGCCGGTCGTCGCGCAGGCCATCGGGGCGCATCGTCGAGCGGCGGCCGACGAAATCATCCTTCTTCTTCGCGATCGCCGGCCCGAAGCCGAGGTCCTGCGGATAGGTCGTGCCGTCGGTATCCGACCCGACGTGCAGGAAGCCCTTTTCGATCCGCATCGCCATCAACGATTCGACGCCGAAGGGCACGATGCCATGCGTTTGTCCGGCCTGCATCAGCGCGTCCCAGAGCGCGGCGCCATAACCCCACGGCGCCGCGATTTCATAGGACAGCTCGCCGCTGAAACTGACGCGCTGGACGCGGGCGGGGACGCCGCCGACGGTGCCGGCGCGATATTGCATGTGCGGGAAAGCTTCGGGCGACAGGTCGATGTCGGTGCCGACGGCGGCGAAGATCGCCCGCGCCTGCGGTCCGGCGACATTCATCACCGCCCAGGCGGTCGTCACATTCTCGACCAGGACGCGGAGATCGGGCCATTCGCACTGCAGCCATTCGTTCAGCGTTTCGGCGATCGCGGCGGCGTGGCCGCTCGTGGTGCCGACCAGATAATGATCCTCGCCGATGCGCGCGAACACGCCGTCGTCATAGACGATGCCATGCTCGCTCAGCATCAGGCCATAGCGGCACTGCCCGACTTTGAGCGTACGGACGCCGCCGACGTAGATGCGCTGCAGGAATTCGGCGGCGTCGGGGCCCTTCACCTCGATCTTGCCGAGCGTCGATGCATCGAACAGCCCCGCCGACTGGCGCACCGCCTTGACTTCGCGCGCGATCGTCTGATGCTCGTTCTCACCGGCCTGCGGGAAACAGGCGGGACGCAGCCAGGAACCGTAATTTTCCATCTTTGCGCCGAGGGCGAGTTGCGCCGTGTGCGACGGGGTGTGCGTGGCCGGCGCGAGATTTTCGCGGGTAGCGCGGCCCGCGAAAGCGCCGATCGTCACCGGGTCGAACGGGGGACGGAATTTGGTCGTGCCGATGGCCGGCGCGGGCTTGTCGAGCAGGCCCGACAGAACATGGATGCCCGCGACGTTCGACGTCTTGCCCTGATCCGACGCCATGCCGAGCGTCGTGTAGCGCTTCAGATGCTCGACCGAGCGGAAATTCTCGCGGCTCGCGAGCTGGACGTCGGCGACCGTCACATCGTTCTGGAAATCGAGCCACGCCGTTTGTGCCTTGATGTCGCCATCGGCGAAACGGCGGGTCGGGCCGACCGCCGCCGGTACCGGTGCCTCGACCGGTTTACCGCGAACCGCGGCGCGCGCTGCGGCGATGGCGGTGTCGGCGTCGATTATGCCGGCGGCGGCGCCGACGCTGATCGCATCCTGCGCGTTGCCTTTCGGAAGGAAGGCTTGCAGCCCTTCGTTATAGGCGAGCGATCCGCCCGCCTGCGAATGGAGATGCACGGCGGGATTCCAGCCGTCGGAGGTCAGGATCGTGTCGCAGGCGATGCGGCGGCGGGCGCTGCCATCGAGCGCCGCGACCTCGATCCCGCGCACTGCGCGGCGGCCCTTGGCGGCGACGGGAGCCCAGCCCGGCACGATCTCGATCCCGCGGCGGCGCGCCTCGTCGGCGGCGGTGCCGGGCGCGGTGCGCGAGTCGACGATTGCGGCGATTGTGCAGCCCATGTCGTGAAGCGCGAAGGCGGCATCATAGGCGCCATCGTTGTTCGTACAGAGCACCGCGCGGTGCCCGACCAGCGCGCCGTAACGCCGGGCATAGGTCTGCGCCGCCGAAGCGAGCATCACGCCGGGAAGATCGTTGCCCGAAAAGGCGACCGGCCGCTCGAAGGCGCCGGTGGCGAGGATGACCTTCTTGCACCGCACTTTCCACAGCCGTTGGCGCGGGCCCGAACGCCGGGCGGGGGGCAGATGGTCGCTGATCCGCTCGTAGAGCGCGACCAGGCCATGGTCGTAATAGCCGAACGCCATCGTGCGATCGAGCATCAGCATGTTGGGCGCCGCGCGCAGGCGGGCGAGCGCCGCGTCGCGCCACGCCAGCGGAGCGAGGCCGTCGATCGTTTCGGTCGAAGACAAGAGTCCGCCGCCGAATTCGAAATCGGCCTCGACGAGCATGACGCGCTCGTTGCCGGGCAGCGCCGCTGCGGCCTCGGCGGCCGCCAGCCCTGCCGCGCCCGAGCCGACGACCAGCGTATCGACATGCGCGAAGCGATGTTCGTAACGGTCGGGGTCGCGCTCGGCCGGGGCGGTGCCGAGGCCTGCTGCCTTACGGATCGACGGTTCGAACAGGTGCCAGCCCGGCCAGAAGAAGGTCTTGTAATAGAAGGCGGCAGGAATGAAGCGCTTGAACAGCGAGTTGACCGCGAGAAGGTCGAACTCGACGCTGGGCCTGGCGTTGACCGGCGCCGCCGACAGGCCCTCGTAAAGCTCGATCTGCGTCGCTTTGACGTTGGGGACGGTGACCGCGCCCTCTTCGAGCTGGACGATGGCGTTCGGCTCCTCGAGCCCCGCCGCGATCAGCCCGCGCGGGCGGTGGTATTTGAAGCTGCGGCCGATGATCGAGACACCGTTGGCGATCAGCGCCGAGGCCAGCGTATCGCCGGCATAGCCCTGATAGGATTTGCCCGCCCAGCGGAAGGAAACCGGCTGGCCGCGATCGACCGCGCCGCCGCCTTGGGAGCGCCAGCCGCTCATCGCGCCGCCTCCTTCGCAGGCGACGCTTCGGGCAAAGTCTCACCCATCGGATAGACCGCCGAAATCTGGTGCGTCATCGTGTCGCGTGCGACGTTGAACCACTGGCCGCAGCCGGCCGAATGCAGCCAGCGCTCGCGATGCTCACCCTTCGGATTGGTGCGATAGAAAAGATAGTCGGCCCATTCGGCGTCGCTGACCGCGTCATGCGGCCCCGGGCGCGCGATATGCCCTTCGCCGCCGCAGCGGAATTCGATCTCGGCGCGGGGGCCGCAGTGGGGGCAAGTGATCAGAAGCATGGTGGAACCCCCTTAGTGCGCGATGCCCGAGGCCGAGGCCTCGTCGATGAGCGCGCCGGTCCTGAAACGGTCGAGGCTGAACGCGCTCGCGAGCGGGTGCGAGGCGCCGGTCGCCATGGCGTGGGCGAGGCACCAGCCGCCCGCCGGGATCGCCTTGAACCCGCCGGTTCCCCAGCCGCAATTGACATAGAAGCCGCCGAGGTCGGTGGCGCCGATGATCGGCGTCGAATCATGGACGACGTCGCAGATGCCGGCCCATTGGCGCAGGAAGCGCATCCGCGAGAAGGCGGGGAACAGCTCGATCACCCCAGCTGCAGCGCGCTCCATCCACGGCAGGTTTCCGCGCTGCGCATAGGACAGATAGAGATCGAGTCCGGCGCCGATAACAAGTTCGCCCTTGTCCGATTGGCTGAGATAGGTGCCGGTCGCCGGCGACAGCAACACCGTGTCGAGGCACGGCTTGACCGGTTCGGAAACGAAGGCCTGTAGCGCGTAGGAACTGATCGGCAACCGGACGCCGGCCTTTTCGGCGACCACCGTTGAATGACCCGCAACCGCCATGCCGACGCATTCGCTGCGGATCGTTCCGCGGCTGGTTTCGACCCCGCGGACGTGGCCGTCCTCGATCAGGAAACCCTGCACCTCGCAATTCTGGATGATATCGACACCAAGTGCCGATGCGGCGCGCGCATAGCCCCAGGCGACGGCATCGTGGCGCGCCGAACCCCCGCGCGGCTGGTTGAGGCCGCCGAGGATCGGGAAGCGGGGGGAGTCGTTGAGCCCCGGAATCTCGGCGCGCACGCCCGCTTCGTTATGCAGTTCGGCATCGATGCCGTTGAGCCGCATCGCATTCGCCGAGCGGCGCAGCATCTCCATGCCGTGCCGATCATGGCCGAGCATCCACATGCCGCGCTGTGAGAACATGATGTTGTAATTGAGCTCGCGCGACAGGTCTTCGTAGAGCTTCAGCGCGAATTCGAAGAAAGCCGCGGTCTCGGGGAAGAAATAGTTCGAGCGGATGATCGTCGTGTTGCGGCCGGTGTTGCCGCCGCCGATCCAGCCGCGCTCGATCAGCGCGACGTTGGTGATGCCGTGGTTCTTCGCGAGATAATAGGCGGTCGCCAGACCGTGCCCGCCGCCGCCGATCACGATCGCGTCATAGCGCGGCTTGGGATCGGCGTCTTGCCAGGCGGGCTGCCAGCCGCGCTGGCCGTTCAAGCCTTCGCGGAGCAGGGACAGGGCGGAATAATGTCTGGTCAATCTCGGTTCCTCCGATTCTTTTTATACAGATGTGTATTTTACTTTTCAACTGGAATCGCGAGCAAAATCGCACTTATGAATCCATATTTTCCAATAGTCTCCCACTGCGAGCCAAGCCACGCTCCGCCGATGCAATGGTGTTTTCCAGCAGCATGGTCACCGTCATCGGTCCGACGCCGCCGGGTACCGGCGTGATGCACGACGCCTTGGCCGAAACACCCTCGAAATCGACGTCGCCGGTGATGCGTCCGTCGGGCAGGCGGTTGATCCCGACGTCGATGACGACGGCACCGGTCTTGACCATCTGCGGGATGATCAGCCCGGGCACCCCCGCCGCGACGACGAGGATGTCGGCGAGGATCGTGAACTGCGCGAGGTCGCGCGTCTTGGCATGGCAGATCGCGACGGTCGCATCGCGCGCCATCAGCATCAGCGCCATCGGCTTGCCGACGATATTGCTGGCGCCGACGACGACGACATTCTGCCCCTCGATCGCGATATTCTCGCTCTCGAGCAGCTTGACGACGCCATAGGGGGTACAGGGCGAGAAGATCGTGTTGCCCGTCACCAGCCCGCCGACGTTGTAGAGATGGAAGCCGTCGACATCCTTTTCGACCGAAATCGCCTCCAGCACCTGATCGAGCAGTATGTGCGGCGGCAGCGGCAATTGCACCAGGATGCCGTCGATCGCGGCGTCCTCGTTGAGTTCGGTAATCGTCGTGAGCAATTCGTCGTTGCCGACGGTCGAAGGGAAGCGGAGGCATGTCGAGTGGATGCCGGCAGTTTCGCAGGCGCGGATCTTGTTGCGCACATAGACCGCCGAAGCGGCGTCGTCGCCGACGAGGATGACCGCGAGCCCCGGCGGCGTGCCGCGCCGCGCGGCGATCGCGTCTGCCCGCTTCAGCAGGTCGACGCGCAAGGCCCGCGCCAGCTTTTGTCCGTCGATTATTTTTGCCAATGTTCCGGTCCTTGGATGAGAGAGGCTTGCCCACCGTGCGATCTTGCCGGACGGCATTGCAGCGGCCCCGCCCGAAGGCGGAACCGCTGCATCCCCCGCGACAAGGCCGCCGGATGGTGCGTCAGAAACTCATGCGGGCATTGACCCCGATCGTCCGCGGCCGCTGTTCGAGGTTTTCGAGGAAGACGCCGAACGGGCCGACGATGTTCGGGGCGTCCTCGTTGAACAGGTTGTTCGCGAACAGCGCCACCTCGACCGGCCCGATCGCCGCACCGATCCGCGCATTGACGAGGTCGCGGCCGGGGCGGGGGATGATCTGGCCGCCGAAGTTGCGCAGGGTGATCTGGCCTGCCGCGGCGTGCTGATAATCGACGCGGAAGATGCCGGTGACGTCGCCGCCGAGCGCCGGGCGGAAATCGAGTGATGCCGACCAGGATTCGGGAACCGCGGCATCGACCGGGTCGCCCGGCAGCTTGTCGGCCGTCGCATTCTTGTATTCGAGGTTGTTCCAGCCATAGGTGGCGCTGAGCGTCAGCGAGCGCATCGGGCGGAACATCGCCGACAGGTCGACGCCCCAACCGGCCACGTCGCCCGAATTGGTGGTGATGGTGATCGCGCTGCCCGGCGCAAAGGCATAGGATTGCACGTCGGACCATATGGTGCGGTAGACGCTGGCGTCGAGGAGCAGTTTGCCGTCGAAGAGCTGATGCTTCGTCCCGACTTCATAGGTCCAGACTTCGTCGGGCTTGAAAGTCGGCGGAACCTCGAAAATGCCGCCGCCCGCCGACGTCAGGTTGAAACCGCCGCCGCGGAAACCCTTGGCGACGCTCGCATAGATCATCGAATCGGGCGAGAATTCATAGCTGAGGTTCAGGCGCGGATTGACCGTTTCGAACGTGCCCGCGTTGATGTCGAGAACATCGATGCCGAAGTTGGTATTGTCCGAAACCTGGCTTTTCCGTTCGCGGAAATAACGGACGCCCGCCGTCACCTTCAGCTCGGGCGTGATCTCGCCGGTCACTTCGCCGTACAGCGCGAGATACCGGATCTTGGTCCTTTGATCGAGATACAGGATCGATGGCCGGCCATCGCCGAACAGGGCGTCGGCCGGAATGTCGTTCGGTTCGGTTTCGGCGCTCGAAATCACGCGGTTCTTGAGTTCGCGATAGTTGACGCCGAGCGACCAGCCGACGGGTCCTTCGCCCTGCGACGAAAGCCGCAGTTCGGAGTTGAAGACCTGCTGGTCATAAGTGGCTGCAAGGACGACCTGGTCGATGAAGCCGGGAGCGAGGCCGAGCCCGCCCAGTTCGCGCGGCGCGGTGAGCACGGGCACATAGAAGGGCGACAGGTCGCTCGCGCTGCGGTTCGTGCGGTCGATATAGCTCAATGAACCCGCAAGGATCGGGCCGCCGAGGTCATAGTCGAACTTGCCCTGCACCAGCGCGTAGCGTTCCTTGTTGAACGCCGGGGTTGCGACGATCGTCTGGCGGTTGACGCCGAAATCCTGATTGGCCTGATCGCTCTTCTGATACAGCCCCATCAAGGACAGGCTGAGCCGGTCGGTCGGTTCGACCAGCAGGCTGCCGCGCACGGTGTAGAGATCCTGCGAGTTGACGTTCTTGTCGCCGGTGGTGACATTGTCGATCCAGCCGGCAAGGCGCTCATAGCCGCCGACGAGGCGCACCGCGGCCTTTTCGCCGAGCGGCAGATTGATGACGCCGACGCCCTTGTAACCGTCGCCGCCATAGCGCGTGCTGCTATATTCGCCTTCAGCGGAGCCGCTCACCTGACCGAGCTTCGGTGCGGCGGGAATGTAACGGATCGTGCCGCCCATCGACCCTTCGCCATAGAGCGTCGCCTGCGGTCCGCGCAGCACTTCGACCCGTTCCATGTCGAGCAGACGAACCGAGATCGAATCCCCCTGGATATCGAGCGCGAGCGGCGTTTCGTCGAGGTAGATGCCGACGGTCGATGCGCCCTGAAGGTTCGCCATGCCGCGGAGCTGCGCCACCTGCTTGCCGGGACCATATTCGTACAGCGACAGGCCGGGCACCGAATATTGGAGGTCGCCGAGCGTCGCGGCGCCGCGCGAGGCGAGTTCGTCGGCGCCGATTGCGGTGATCGACACCGGCACGTCCTGAAGCCGCTGTTCATAGCGCTGCGCGGTGACGATGATGTCACCCGGGGCTTGGTCGGCCTCGGCGTCCGACTGGGCATATGCGGCCGCGGGGCATAGCGCCGTGCCGACCAAAAGAGCCACCATCCACTGTTTCATTCCACCCTCCCGAACTGGTCCAAGCTTATCTCTCTCGACTCAATGACTATACAGTAGTGTACTGTAGGTCAACGCAAAACTGGATCGCCGATAACCCATGAAAACTGCGGCATTTTTGATCGTAATCGGTGCGATTCGACGTCTTCGAATCGCGCGATGAGTCAGGCGCGGTCTGCGGGCATGTGCCTTGCGAACCAGCTCATCAGTCGCGCTGTATAATCGAACGATGCCGGCATGGTACGGACGCCATGCCCCTCCTGCGGATAGGTCAGGAGGACGCTCTCGACCCCGGCGATCTGCAACGCGTGGTGGAATTCGAGCGCCTGCCCCGCCGGCGTGATCTTGTCGAGCGCGCCGCAAATGTTCAGCGTCGGCGTCTTGACGCGATCGGCGAAATGGATCGGGCTGCGCGAGAAATATTTGCCGGTCGGATTGCTGATCCGGTCGTCGAGGAAAATCTCGCAAAAGGTCGGGACGTGGCAGGTCAGATGCTCGCTGACCCAGTTGGTCACCGGCGCGACGGGGACGGCGGCGGCAAAGCGCTGGTCCTGCGTGATCAGCCACGAGGTCATGAAGCCGCCATAGCTGCCGCCGGTCACGCCGATGCGGGCCGGGTCGACGATGCCCGCCTTCTCCAGCGCGTCGAGCCCGGACAGATAATCCTGCGTGTCGGCGCCGCCCATGTCGCCAAACACCTGCCGCGCAAAGCTCTGGCCGCGCCCGCTCGATCCGCGCGGGTTGGGCTGGAACAGCGCATAGCCCGCAGCGAGCGCCATTTGCGGCAGCGCCGAGCGGCCGATGTAGATTGGCCGCGTATACCAGACCGGGCCGCCATGGATTTGCATGATCAGGGGATGCGGCCCGGGGCCCGGCGGGGTGAGCAGCCAGCCATGAACCTCCAGCCCGTCGGGCGCGGTCCAGCAGACGTCGCGGGCTGATCCGAGCCCGGCCACCGCCGCATCGACCTCGGGCGTCCCGAAGCGGCGGATTTCGCGCTCGGTTCCTTCTTCGAGGGCCCGCAAGGTCGGCGCCTCGAAGAAGGATTCGCACATGAACAGGATATCGCCGGCCGCGGTGCCCAGCGGCGCGACCTCGGGGAACATCATGCCTGAAGGCGTGCGTTCGCCGCCGCGCCAGATTTCGCGGCTCGCCGCCGCCGGCCGGTCGTGCAGGCCGACGGCGGTTTCGGGGCCGTCGGCAACGACGAACAGCAACGCGTCGTCGCCCCGCCAGCTCAACTGGACGACGTCGGCATCGAGCGTCGCGGGCCGGGCGATCTCACCGCTCACCACGTCGATCAGGCGCAGGTCGCCCGCGACGATATTGCGGTCGCTGCACACCGCCTCGACGACCGCAACCGTGCCCCCGGCGGGTGCTGCGGCAAGCGAACCGAGCTGGTCGGCAGGCTCGAAGAGCGTGCGGACGCCGCCGCTGGCGACCTCGATCAGCCGGACGTCGGCGGAATACCACCATGTCTCCTCGGGCTGGTCGGAACAGATGGCGGCGACATGATCGGGGCCGCACCAGACGGCCTGCCAGACATTGACCCCGGCCGGAGTGACCTGACGCGCGGTGCCGCTGGCAAGGTCATAGAGCCAGACGCTCCGCCAGGGCGCGGCTTCGGGCGCCCCTTCGACCGTCGGTGCCCATGCCGGTTGTTCGCCGGCTTCGCTTTCGAGGCTGACCGAGAAAGCGCCCTGCGCGCCTGCGAGGTCCGACCCATAGCCCGCCACGCCGAGCAGGATCGCCTTGCCGTCGGCGGACCATTGCAGATATTCGACGAAGCCGTCGACCGCGGCCGTGGCGCGGTCGGCGCCGGTTTCGACGTCGAGGATGCGCAGGCGGTTTGCATAGGCCTGCTCGCGATCCGACAGGAAGGCGATCGAGCGGCCGTCGGGCGACCAGCCCGGCGCGCTGTCGGAGCGCGGCCCGCCGGTGACGATATCGAGATCGCCCGATGCGAGATCGACGATGGCGATCCGCGTCGAGGGCGCGCCTTCGAGCACTTCGCAGAGCTGGGCCGCCGCGGCCGCGCGGCGGCCGTCTGGGCTCGCCGCGAGCTGTCCGAGCGCGGCCACTTCGCCCGTTCCCGGGCGCAGCCAGGCGCGGGTCAGCGCCTCGGCCTTCTCGAACAGCGGGTGGCGGCGAAAGTCGGTCTGCATGTGATTCCCTCGGCTGAAATTTTCGGATGCGATGATATCGAGATTGACGGAACGTACAATAGTGTATGGTCGGATCGACGTTTCAGGCCGCGAAGGCGATCGCCGTCACGCAGTGGGTTCGGCCGCTTTCATCCCGATCTGGTCCATGACAAACGCCAGCCATTCGCCATTCCACGCCGCCACCCTCGCCGGATCGACCACGCCATGCCCCGTGTCGCGCCACACCCGGAAGTGGATCGGGCGGCCGCCGCTGTCGGCTTCGTCGAGCCGCGCGGTGAACTTGCGGCCATGGAAGGGCATGCATCCGACGTCATGCTCGCCGAAGATCTGGTAGACTGCGGGGTAAGCGACGCCGTCGGCGATGTTGTGATAGGGCGACCAGCGGATGACGGACGTGGCGACGTCGGGCACGGTGGTGTCGCCATAATCCTCATACATGATCGCGCGGACGCCGGCGGTCGCGGCGGTCAGCGGCAGCATTTCCATCATGTCGAAGATCGGCACCGACGGAACCACCGCCCGCCAGAGATGCGGTTGCTGGACGATCGCGATCCCGGCGAGCATGCCGCCATTGCTTGCGCCCATGAAGGCCATCAACTCGGGTTTCGAGATGCCGTCGGCAATCAGCGCCTC
Source organism: Sphingopyxis macrogoltabida (assembly GCF_001314325.1). Classification (NCBI taxonomy): domain Bacteria; kingdom Pseudomonadati; phylum Pseudomonadota; class Alphaproteobacteria; order Sphingomonadales; family Sphingopyxidaceae; genus Sphingopyxis; species Sphingopyxis macrogoltabida. The sequence goes on along the minus strand of NZ_CP009429.1, from coordinate 3,384,302 downwards.
GGCGACGGCTGCCAGATCGTCGAAGGTGTTCTGCTTGTTACGGAGGCGGCCGGCGTCGTGCCATCCCTTGCCATATTCGGCGCCCCCGCGCAGCGATGCCTGGACGAAGATACCGCCGGCCTCGATGAAGGGCACGAAATTCGAGGGAAAACTTGGCAGCATCGACACATTGAAACCGCCATAGGCGTGGACGAGCGCGGGCTGCGGCCGGTCGAGCGGTAACGCCTGCTGGCGAACAATGAAATAGGGGATGCGCGTGCCGTCGCGGCTGGTTGCGAAACGGCGTTCGACGACGGCATCATCCAGCCGATGCACGGGCTCGTCATGTTGCCGCAATTCGCCCGTTTCCGGATCGTGCGTCAGCAAGACCGCGGAGCGGGTGAAGGTGGCATGGGTGAAAATGAGCATGTCGTTCGGGCGGACGCAGCGTTCGAGCAGCATCGACGGCGAAGAGCCCGGGTTGTCGAGCGGTAGCGTTTCGAGGGGCCGGCCCTCGAGATCGAAGACGCGCACGCGGAGCGACACGTCGAGAAGATCGCCGACATAGAGCCGCCCGCCGATCACGCCAGCCCAGCCGATGAAGCCCTCGCTCTCGGGAACCAGCTCGCGCCACGTCGACCGGTCGGTCGAATGCGATACCGGAATGGCGACGACCCGGCCCTGCGGCGCGCCGTCGTTGACGCGCGCGACATAGGTTTCGGCGTCGATCCAGCTTCCGTCGCACTCGCCGTCCCAGCCGTCCGGAAGGAAGGGCGTCGCGGCGAGCGTATCGAGATCGAGCAGGGCGAGCGCGATATGCTCGTGCGGCTCGGTGACCAGAATGGCGCGGCGGCCGTCGGGCGACACATGCGCTGTCAGCCCCGAATGCTTCGCCTCGACGAGCGTTTCCGGCAGCACGACGTCGGGCCGTTCGGTTGCGCCATCGGCGACGGGAACGAAGTGCAGCCGGTGCAGCCCCTCATCGCTGCGGCCGTCGATCCAGAAGCCGCTCTCGTCGGGAAGCCAGCCGGGACGTGCGCCGGTGTAGGCGAGCGCGGGAACATCGACGATGCGCCGGCCGGTCGCTGTTTCGAACACCGTCCATTGTCCGCTCATGTCGCCATCGCGTCCCCATGCCAGCGCGACGTAACGGCCGTTCGGCGAAGGTTCGAACCACGTCATCATCACCGCGCCGCCGCCCGCCGCTTCGGCAAGGCTGGCGGTCGAGGCGATCACCTGGCCTTCGCCGGGCGCGGTTTCGCCGGCGCGCAAGGCGATCTCGCCGCCGTCGCCCGTGTAACCGAACCAGATGCCGCCGACCTTGCGCGGCGCGAACAGGCCGCCGCCGCTGGCCAGTGCCAGCAACCGGTCATAGACGGGGCGATAATTGGGCGAAGCCTCGGCAGCCGCTTGCGCGGCGCGGTCGCGCGCCCACTGCCATTCCAGCGCCTCGGGCGTGTCGTCCTGCAGATGGGCGAAGCGATCCTCGAACGCGACGCCGCCGACGGTTTTCCGGACGGGAATGGCTTGCATGGTCTGATCCTCTCTTTCGTGTCTTGACCGCGATCCTAGCCGCCACTGGACGGGTTGCTTTCGATAACGTACAAAACTGTTTGCCGAGCGTCGCGAAGTGACCGGACCGGGAGACTGCCATGCCTCGATCGAACCAAGCCGCCGCAGCGCGACCCGTCAGGTCGCCGGCCGTTTCGCGTTCGGTCGCCGGTCGAGGGCCCGGAAACCGCAACAATGTCGCTGGGGGCCGACCACGGCGCTTTCCGGTACCGTCGGAAGAACTTCAGCCGCTGGCGCTGAGCGGTGCGGCCGGCGATTATATGCTCGCCGAAGACGAACGTCTGCCCCCCGAGGTCGAATCGTTCGAGTCGCTTGGCCATCCGGGCCACTATCGGATGAACTTCGCCAAAGCCTTCGGCTCGGGCTACGCCGAAGTTTGCGGGCTCGCCGACGGGTTTTTCGTCCACATCGGCGAGGTGGTCTTTGCCGAACCCTATGCGCTGTCGGTATCGGCGCCCGGCATGTTGCGGGTGCGGATCGCCAGCGCCGGCGACGGTGAATATGTCGCGTCGCGTGGCGATACGCTCGACATCAAGGGGCCTGGTGCTGCGATCATCATCGAGCCTCCGGGGCTGCCGCCCGCCGAAGCCGTGTTCGCGGGCCACAATCATATGGTGCAAATCTATCTCCACCGCGATGCGCTGAAGCTCCTTTACGCGGGGAACGAGCAGGATTTGCCCGCGGTGGTGCAGGCCTTTCTTGCGGGCAGCCTCCAGCGCACCGTTGCGCGTCGCCTGCCGCTCGGTGCGGCGCTGCTCCGTGGTCTCGACCGGCTGCATGCGTGCCCGCTGAAGGGGCACGGCCGCCGGCTGTTCATCCAGTCACGGGCGATCGAGATTCTCTGCCATATGTTCGGCGCGTTGGGGCAGGAGGAGGGCGCTGCCTTTATCGAGGCCTCGGCGCTGACAACGCGCGGGGTACTCAAGGCGCAGCAATTGCTGATGGAGAATTTCGTCGATCCGCCGTCGCTCGAAGAACTCGCCCAGCAGGTCGGTCTCAGCCGCAGCGGCCTCTGCGCCAGTTTCCGGCAGATCGTCGGACAGACCGTCTTCGAATATGTCGGCGACCTGCGCATGCAGCACGCCTTGGCGTTGCTCGGGCAGCGCGACACGTCGATCACCCAGATCGCCTATGCCGTCGGTTTCAACCATCCGTCGAGCTTTTCGGTCGCGGTCCAGCGCCGCTTCGGCATCAGCCCCAGCGAACTTCGCCGCGGCGCGCTGCCGTTCGTCTGATCGTCCCTGTCCGTCAGCGATAGCGCTGACGGCTTTTGAGCGGGTCGTGCGCCACCGCGCACAAAAGGGCTTGCATCAAAAAAGACAGCAATGCATGTTAATGCGACGCACCCCAGTCAGTTCAGCACTGTTTTGATTTCGGCCCGCGATAACGGGCGATGGGCGTTGAACGGTAATAAGCCGTCGCTTTGGGACAAGGAGACAAGCGTTGAGCAGCAACCCCTCGGACTATATCCGCAACCCCGGCCCGAAGACGCCGGTCACCGGCCTCAAGGCGGCCGTCACCACCGACAGTGCGATCGTCACCGAAACGATCATGAAGGTGCTGAACAGCGGCGGCAACGCGGCCGACGCGGTGATCGCGGGCGCGATGGTGCAGGCTGCGGCTGAACCCTTCATGACCAATCATGCGGGCCTCGTCACCATGCTCTATTATGAGGCGAAGACGGGCAAGGTCCACCAGCTCGATAGCCTTGGCGGCCATCCGTCGGGTCTGCCGCCGTTCAAGCCGGTGCCGCCGGGCCTCGGCAGCTATGCGACCTCGCCGCCGTCGGCGATCATCCCGGGCTTCATGCCCGGCCTCAAGGAAATCCACCGGAAATTTGCGACGAAGGACTGGGCCGACCTTTGCACCGATGCGGTGCATTGGGCCGAGAAAGGCCATGAGGTTTCGACCTTCGAATATGGCGTGAACATCTTCGGCGAGAAGTTCATCACCTATTTCCCCGAAGGCCGCGATTTCTATCAGCCGAACGGCTATTTCCCGAACGTCGGCGACATCTTCACCCCGCCGGGGATGGCCGACACGCTGCGCGGCGTGCGCGACAACGGGCCCGACTATATGATCACCGGCCCGTGGGCGGAGAAGTTCGTCGCCAAGGGCAACGCGCTCGGCTGGAAGGTCTCGATGGACCATATGACCGAGACGCCGCCGCGCTGGGTCGAGCCGCTGCGCTTCGCCTATAATGAATATGAGGTGCTGTTCCTCGGGCCGCCGCAGGCGCAGGGTTTTTTCAGCAGCGTCGCGCTCGGCGTGCTCAAGCATCTTGGCATCCGCGACATGGCGCCGGGTTCGGCGGAGCATATCTGGGCGATGGGCCATGCGCTGCGTCAGGGCCAACGGCACTGGGAATATGCGCGCGACGATCAGGTCTATGGCGTGCCGCGCGCCGAGGTGCTCGACGACGATTATCACAAACATCTCGCCAAGCTGATCCGCGGGTCGCGGCCGAAGGTCGACATGACCGATCATATCCGGCTGGCGGGCGACGGCACGGGTGCGGGCGACATGATGTCGGCCTTTGCCGGGCCGTCGGGCAAGCCGCGGCTGGTCAACCATGAGGAGAAGCAGCCGAGCGGTAGCTGCGAGATCGCGGTCGTCGATGCCGAGGGCAATTGGTGCCAGTTCATGGACACGCTGCAAGGTTCGGGAATTCCGGGGCAGGTCGTCGGCGGCATCCCGATGGTCGGCAGCCACGCGACCTTCGGTGCCTTGCAGAGCCCGATGGACACGGTGCTGATCAAGGGCGCCAAGGCGCGTTGCATCATCGGCAACACGCTGGTGCTGAAGGACGGCAAGCCGGTCTTTTCGGCAGGGTCGCCGGGCAACATCCACTGCACGCTGCCGCAGGTGCTCGCCTATCTGCTCGACTTCAAGCTCGATCCCTACGCCGCGGTCGACGCACCCCGGATGCTGCCGATGAGCGAAGCGCAGCTTGTCGCGATCGAGGATCGTCTTGCGCCCGGCGTCGTCGAAGACCTGCACAAGCTCGGCGTCCGCGTCGGGGCGTTGTCGGGCTATGATTATCACATGGGCAGCTTCTCGGTCATCGCGCACGATGATGCGAGCGGAACCTTGACGGCGGTCGCCGACCCCCGCCGCTGTGCGGTCGCCGACGGCATCGCGGCTTGAAGAACGGGAGAGAAAAAATGGCCGAGCATCAGCTATTGAAGCAGTTCGCCGAAGATTATTGGGCTTTCCGCTGCGCCGAATTTCCGATCGAGGCGATCATGGCGGGCGTCGCGACCGATGCCGGCAGTCTGTTTCGCGAAGCGCCGGCGGACCATCGCCGCCGCGCCGAATGGGCCGAAGCAGCGCTGGCGAAACTCCGGGCGATCGCGCCCGACGGGCTCGACCCGCAGGACCGGGCGAGCTGGTTGCTCCTCGAGCACGAGCTGTCGGCATTGGTCTCGGCGGTGGCCTGCCGCGCCTATCTCCGGCCGCCGCTCTATCCGCTCGGTCCCGATTTCACCCTTTCTTACTGGGCGAACGCCACCGCGCTCGCGACCGTTGCGGACGCGCGCACCTATATCGCGCGATTGCAGACGGTCCCGGCAGCGATGGGCGACATCCGCGCCCTGCTCGGCGAAGGCGTGGAGCAGGGGCTGCGCTATCCGCGGCTGGTGATCGAGCGCGCGGTCGAACAGGCACGCGGCATGGTCGCCATGCCCGTCGCGGCCAATGCCTTCTTCCAGCCGCTGGCGCGCACCGCCAGCCGGTCGGCGGCGTGGGCGGCGCTTGCCGAAGAGGGCATGGTGGTTGTCGAGCGGGCGGTTTATCCCGCCGTGCTGGCTTATGCCGATTTCCTGGAGACGGTGCTGCTCCCCGCGGCGCGCGACGGGCTGGCGAGTATCGACGATGTCGATGGCGACGCTTTCTATGGCCATCTGATCCGCGAATATACGACGCTGCCGGGCGATCCGCATGATATTCATGCGCTCGGCCTGGCGGAGGTCGAGCGGATTACCGGCGAGATGCTGGCGGTGGCCGCCGACGCGGGCTGCGCAGGCGACCTTGGCGAGTTTCGCCGCCGGCTGCAGACCGACAACAGCCAGATCGCCGAAAGCGGCGAGGCGCTGCGCGAACAGATCGAGATATTGTCGAAGCGGATCGACGCGCGCATCCCCGAATTCTTCGGCCGCGTGCCGCGGACCACCTATGGCGTGCAGAGCATCCCCGAGGCGGTCGCCGAGAAGATGCCGCCCGCCTATGCGCAGCCCAACCCGGCCGACGGCAGCATGCCGGGCGTTCACTGGATCACGTCGATCCCCGGCAAATGCCCGCGCTATATGCACCTGCCGCTCGCGCTGCACGAGGCATGGCCGGGGCATCTGATGCACCTCGCGCTGATCCAGGAGATGGACCAGCTCCCCGCCTTCCGCCGCTTCGGCGGGCTGCGTTACTCGGCGTGTCTCGAAGGCTGGGCGCTCTATTGCGAGCGGCTCGGCGAAGAGATGGATTTCTACGATACGCCCGAAAAGCGTTACGGACGGCTGGAGATGGAAATCTGGCGCGCGGTCCGGCTCGTCGTCGACACCGGCATCCACGCCAAGGGGTGGAGCCGCGAGCAGGGAATCGCCTATTTCCAGGCCAATATGGCGATGCCGCTCGAGACGGTGACCGCCGAGGTCGATCGCTATATCGGCCTGCCGGGACAGGCGCTCGCCTACCAGATCGGCAACCTCAAGTTCCGCGAACTGCGCGCGCGTGCCGAGGCGGCGCTCGGCGACGATTTCCGCATCCGCGATTTCCATGATGCGCTGATGGCGGCGGGGCCGGTGACGCTGCCGGTGCTCGAGGCGCTGATCGACGACTGGACCGCGCGGCAGCGGGTCGCGGAGGCGGCTTGACCGTTTCAGGCCATGCCGCGCTCGTCCTGACGAACGCGCGCATCCTCGACGTCGAGGCCGGGCGGCTGATCGATGGCCGGTCGGTCTTCGTGCGGGGTGGCCGGATCGGCGAAGTCTCCGACCGGCCGGTGACGCCCGATGACGGCAGGGTGATCGACTGCAGCGGCCGGACACTGATGCCGGGGCTGATCGACGCGCATGTCCATGTCATGGTGTCGGAACTCGACATCGGCCGGCTCAAGACGATGCCCGCAACGCTCGCCGCGGTGCGCGCCGGCCCGATCCTGAACGACATGCTCGACCGCGGCTTCACGACGGTGCGCGACACCGGCGGCGCCGATCACGGACTCAAGGAAGCAGTGGCGAGCGGCACGCTGCGCGGCCCGCGCCTGTTCATCGCGGGCAAGGCGATCAGCCAGACCGGCGGCCATGTCGATTATCGCAGCCCGGTCGAACATGGCCCGGCGACCTGCGGCTGTTGCAGCGGCATCGACCTGCTCTCGCACATCGCCGACGGCGTATCCGACATGCTGCGCGGGGTGCGCGAACAGTTGCGGCGCGGTGCCGATCATATCAAGCTGACCGTCTCGGGCGGCATCGCCTCGCCGAGCGATCCGTTCGACAGCCTCCAGTTCACCGCCGAAGAAATCGCTGCAGCGGTGCAGGCGGCGACCGACTGGGGCGTCTATGTCTGCGCCCACGCCTATTCGGCGGCGGCGATCCGCCGCGCGCTCGAATGCGGTGTGCGTTCGATCGAGCATGGCAATATGATCGACGCGCCGGTGGCGGCGCTGGCCGCCGAACGCGGCGCCTTCGTCGTCCCGACGCTCGCCACCTATGACAGCTTCGATCAGCATGGCGCCGAATATGGCATGCCGGCAGCCGCGCTGACCAAGAATGCCGGGGTGTTCGACGCGGGGCTGAAATCGCTCGAAACCTGCCGGTCGGCAGGCGTCGAGCTGGGTTTCGGGACCGACCTGCTCGGGCCGTTCCACGCGCGGCAGGGCCGCGAGTTCCTGCTCCGCGGGCAGGCGATGCCGGCGGCCGACGTCATCCGCTCGGCGACGATCGTCAACGCGCGGCTGCTCCGGCGCGAGGACGATCTCGGCTGTATCGCGCCGGGAATGATCGCCGATCTGATCCTCGTCGATGGCAATCCGCTCGACGACCTCGGGCTGTTTCAGGATGGCGGTGCGTATATCCCGCTCGTCATTCAGGACGGGCGCATCGTGAAGGATCTCGGCATAACGGCCGGCAAGGAGAAGCAGTGATGAGTGACGACACGCCCGCCGAACTGGTGCCGGCGCCCGGTCCGGCGGCTGGGATCGAAACCTTCGTCATCCAGCCGCCGGGTCTCGGCACCGCGCTGCGCATCTCGATCGCGCGCGCGATCCAGCCCGCGGTCGGGGCGAACGATGGCCCGACCGCGGTGGTCTACGTCACCGACGCCGATTATATGTTCGGAACCGTCGTCGATGCGGTTCGCGTCGGCAGCCTCGGCGGTGAGCTTGCTCCCGCCGTTGTGGTTGGGATCGGCTATGCCGAAGAGAAAGGCGACCTCGCCTTCGTCTCGATGCGCCGCTTCCTCGATTTTTACCGCGGACCGCGGCGCAGCTTTTCGGCGGGCGCTTACGGCAGTTTCGAATTTGGCGGCGCCGATGCTTTCCTCGCGGCGCTGCGCGATCATGTCATCGCCGCCGTCGAGCGGCACGTCGGGGAGATCGACCCGGCGCGCCGCGTTCTTCTCGGCATTTCGGCGGGCGGGCATTTCGCGGCTTATGCGATGGCGGAAGCGCCGGACCTGTTTCAGGGCTATGCCTTGATGAGCCCGATGCTCGTCGACCCGCAATCGCCCGTCGCCGGCGCGCTGCCGCAATCGGTGGGCGACCCGGTCATGGTGCGGCTGATCGAGCAGCTTCCCGCGCTGCCCGAAGGCCGGCGCGCCTTTCTGTCGGCGGGGGCACTGGAGGAAGACCCGGGGACGATGTTCGCCGACTTTGCGATCATCAGCAATGCGTTCCGGATGCGCGCCGCCCTCGCGCGCCATGGCGTCGAGACGCAGTTTGTCCAGTTTCCCGGCGAGACGCACGGATCGGTGGCTGGCGCCGCCATCGCGCGCGCTTTGCGCTTTCTCCTGCCGGTCGCCGCCGGGCCCGACTGGCAGGCGGCGCTCGCCGCAACCGAATGACAGGGTAGGGAGGGCGACCGCGCCGCCCTCCCGTCGATCAGAAAGCGGTCGCCTGCCCGTTGGTGTAGGTCGGCGAGATTGCGGTCAGCTCGCCCGTTACCGCGTCGCGCCGGATTGCCACCCACAGCCCCTGCGCGAAACGCGCCTCCACCGGCTGGATGCGCTTGATTTCGAGCCCGGTGGCATCGAGCACTTCGTCGGGAACCTCGCCGTCGACGACGCGCAGGATCAACTCGCGCTGGCTCGCGTCGGGCGAGATCGGCAGCAACAGGCGCGGCGCATTCGCCGTTTCCTCAAGGCCCATGTCGAAATCGACGATGTTGAGCAGCGACTGCGTCGTCTGGTAATGCAGCCCGACCCCCATCGACGACCAGGCGGTGTCGGGCTTGCCGTCCTTCAGGATGATCCCGACCTCGATCGGGTTGGGAAGCTGCCCGCCCTGCGGCGTCGCCGCGACCATCGTCTGCATATAGGCGGCGGGGTCGCCGACCGAGACGCCGTCGACGACGATCGCGGTGCGGCCCCAGATCAGGCAATTGATCGAGTGGCAGAGCGCCGCCATATTGCCGTCGGCATCGACCGCGACGACGACGTCCGAATGCGTGCCCTTGGGCAGGAAGCGGATCGGCGACTGATCCTCGAGCCGCGACCAGAGCGCGCGCGCATGCTCCTTGGAAAGCCGCGCGTCGCGGCTCATCTCGATCCCCGGGAAGGTCGCCGCCTGCTCCTCTTCGGTCTCGTAGCGCATGCCGCCCATCGCGGCGCAGCTTTTGGCGAGGCGCATCAGGCTGTCGGCCGACTGCGACCAATGGCCGCGCTCGCGGATGCCCGCAACTTCGCAGAGGTTGAGCGTTTCGATAAGGTTGACGCTGCCCTCGCACGGCTCGCCGAGCAGCGCGATCGTGTGCCCGCGGCGCTCGATCGTCACCGGGTCGGACCACACCGGCTGGTAGGCGGCAAGGTCGTCCAGCGTCATCCGCCCGCCATCGGCCTGGATCGCCTCGATGCATTTCGCCGCCCATGCACCTGTGTACATATAGTCGGCGCCCTCCACCGCGACGCGGCGCAGCGTCTCCGCGAGCGCCGGCTGGCGGAAATGATCGCCCTCGGCATAGGGGGTGTCGTCGGGTTTGAAGAAGACCGCCTTGGTTTCGGGAAGCCGCGCGAGGTCTTGCTTGCGGATATCGATATAGCGCGCCAGCCCCGGCGAGACGATGAAGCCGTCCTCGGCAAGTTCGATCGCCGCCTCGAACAGCCGCGCGAAGGGCAGCTTGCCATAGCGGCGATGCGCCGCCTCGAGCCCGCGCATGAAACCGCCGACCAGCGCGGTGCGCCCCGAGGGTTCGCCCGAGCCCATCATATTGGCGATGCCGTCGCCGGCGGCGTTCAGCTTGCCCGGGATCGACAGCGGATCATCCTCGCCCAGCACGGTGTTCCAGCCGGCGTTGAGCGAGGTCACCTCGCCGCTGGCGCCGTCGACATGCATCAGCGCCAGGATGCCGAAGACGCTGATCACCGCGCCGCCGCCGAGCACGATCTGCGCCAGCGCCGAACTCATTACCGCATCGACCGCCGATCCGCCCTGGCGCAGCGCCTCCTCGCCGACGCGCGCCGCGAAGCCGTTGAGCGCCGTCGCCACCGCGCCGCCCTGGCCGCGGCCGGCCGGGTTGCCGGGCAGCGCCGCCTGCTGGATGCGCCAGAAATGGTCGCGTTCCGCCGCCGGCCAGCCCGAAGGCGCGAGGGTCTTTGCCGCACCGGCGCCAGCGCTCGGCGTCGGCGCTGCGTTGCTGGGCGCCGGACCTTCTTTCACTGCTTCTGTCATGTCGAAATCCTCCGCCGATCACGCCGCGCATGCGGTGCGGGAAGTCTAGGCGCCAGCGTTCACGTAAATCAAGCACTAATGTATAAAATTGGTCGTGCGGCATATTCGCGAAACGGGCGACGAGATAAGTCGCTATAAAGGAATGAAAATCTATGAGATGAGATCTGGCGGTAAACAGCATGGCCGATGCAAATCGGACATGATGACATGGAAGAAAAAGGATCTTTCCATCGGAGGGAAGGGCGGAGTCCGGCAATCTGGCGGATCGGCTTATAATATTCGCGCCGCCTTTGCTTGGATAATATGCCTCATTTTGTGCCATGAAGCGCGCTTTTCTGCCAACTTCTTGGTTGAAGATTCATCAACCATGGCGTAGCTTTCTTTCGGGTCGCAGCGTGATTCTTGTGGGAGGGCTCGCATGCGGAATTGGACCAGGCTGCCTGCGGATCGCCGCGGCGCGACGGCAGCCGTTTTTGCAATCGCGATGCCGGTTCTCGTCGGCATGGGTGCGTTGGCGGTCGATGTCGGCATCTGGAATGTCCAGAAGCGGCAGGCGCAGGGCGCTGCCGATCAGGCCGCCTTCTCGGCGGCGGTGGCGGCAAAAGCCGGGAACACCAGTGCCAACGCGGCAATGAATGCCCGCGCGATCACGGCGGGCATGGGTTTCGTGGATGGCCAGAATGGCGTCGCGGTGACCGTGACCAACCCTCCAGCCGCGGGACAGTTTGCCGGGAAAAGCGGCTATTGGGAAGTGACGGTGACCGAGCCGCAGGCGACCTGGCTCGCCGGATATCTGCTCGGCGGCGAAGCGAATGTCCGCGCCCGCGCGGTCGCGGGCGGTTCCGCCGGCGGCAACGCCTGCATCATCGGCCTTGCCACGAGCGGCACCGCGGTCAGCATGAGCAACAACAACGAAGTCACAAATCCCGGATGTGCCGTCTATTCGAACGCCAATATGTCGATGTCCAACAACAGCAAGATTTTCGGATCGGCTTATGTGTCGGGGACGGTCAGCAAGAGCAACGGCGCGACGATCGGAACCGAACAGACCGGCGTTCCGCCGGTGGCGGACCCCTATGCCGACGTGACGGTACCATCCTCCTGCACCGGCACCGCCAAGATGACCGCGAGCAACAACCAGACGGTCAACTACAGCCCCGGTTATTTTTGCGAAGGCATCGCGGTCGGGAACGGCGTGACCATCAACTTGTCCGCCGGCACCTACTACATCGGAAAGACCCTGACCAACGGCAACAATCTGAAGATCAATGCAACCGGCGGGGTGACCCTGATCCTTATGAACGGCGCCGCGTTTAACGACGCGAACACGAACAACGGCATGACGTTGAACATCACGGCGCCCAGCACAGGCACCTATGCCGGGATTGCCATCATGAGCCTGGCGACGTCACCGACCAGCCAGGACTTCAAGAACAATGTGACGTTCAATGTCCAGGGCGCGATGTATTTCCGCAATCAGAATATCAATTTTAAGAACAATATGACGTTCAACGCCGGGCTGTGCACGCAGTTGGTGGCGCAACGCATCGACATGAAGAACAACGCGAACATGAACAATAATTGCCCGGGCACCGGCATCCGCAGCCCGGGCGGTTCATCCATCGCGTTGATGGAGTGAGGCGATGCCCGGACGCGTGTCTTCCTTCCTGAACCACCTGCTGCGCCATCGATCGGGCGCAAGTGGTGTGGAGTTCGCATTGGTGTTGCCGATCCTGATCGCGTTGCTGATCGGCACCATCGATCTCGGCGCGATGGCGTGGACGAAGATGGAGGTGCAGGCGGCAGCGCGCGCCGGCGCTAACTATGCGTTCGTCAACGCAACCAAGGGGTTCGACGCCGCGAAAGTAAAGGCGGCCGCAACGAGCGCGACCAATCTGGCGGTCACTTTCCCCGCAGAGCCGTTACCAGTTTTCGGCTGCCCCGATGCTGCAGCGGGAATTACCCCCGGCAGCGCCGGAGTGAAATGCGCGAACAACGAATTTCCCGGCCGCTATGTGACGGTGCAAACGAGCACCGACTATACGCCGATCTGGTTCAGCCCGGTGTCGCTGTTGGGCACCGCCACGGTGCGCATATCATGACCGGGCGGATCGGAATGGCCGCGTGGCATCGCCGATTTCGCGCCGCGCGCGGCGGCGCCATGGCCGCCGAGTTCGCGCTCGTCATGCCGCTGTTGCTGGTGTTCAGCTTTGGCATCATCGAATTCGGGCGGGCGATGTGGATGCGCAGCACGATGCAATCGGTGGTCGAGGCGGCGGCGCGTTGCTACGCGCTCGATCGCGCCGAACTGACGACGCGCCTGTGCGACACGGCGGAGAATGTTCAGGGTTTTGCCGCGACCGCCGCCAATAATTCCGGGGTTGCGAGCCTCACCGCGGACAATTTCACCGCATCGTCCCCCGCATGCGGCCGGCAGGTCGAGGCATCCTATGATTTTCAGGCGCTCGTGCCGGCGATCCCGCTGAGCGTTACGCTGACCGCAAAGGCCTGCCGTCCCGCCACGCCGGTAACCTGAGTTGCCGCGGGCCGCAGGTCAGGAATAGCGCCAGAGCATCGAAAATACTCCGCCGGCCGCAATCGCCAGCCCGTACGCGATCCGGCGCGTCATGAAGCTGCCCTTTTTGCGCTCCGCCGGACCGTAAAATGCCCGGATCTGGTGAAAGACGATCGACAGCAGGACGACCGCCGCACCGCTCAACGACACGGTAAGTAACAGGAAAAGGCCGCTCGAGAGCGGGAACCACGAAGCCAGCGCCGCATAGAGTTTCACGTCGCCGCCGCCGAACCAGCCGAAATGAAACAGCAGCATTCCCAGCCCGAGCGCCAAGACGAAATGCGCCGCGTGGGACCAGAGCGGCGCGGCAAAGGGGAAGCCCGCGACCCAAGCCAGCGCGCCGAGCAGCAACAGCAGCAACGAGTAGATGTTCGGAATGAGGAAGCGGCGCGCGTCGGACCAGGCGGCGAACGCCAATATGGTCACAAACGCCGCCTTGATGGCGATCAAAGTCCCGCGCCCTTTCGGTGGCGCCCGGCGACGGCGACATATTGGTGCCACAGCCTGTCGTCATGGCGCGGCCGTTCGATCAGCGCCTGACCCAGCAAGGCCTCGGCAAGGACAAGATGGTTCGCCCGTTGCGCGCCCAGCCCCGCGAACTGCAGGCGGTTGCTCCACCCGAGGTCGCTGTCCGATGCCGCGCGCGCTGGCTGCAATCCCAGCATGCCGTTCGCATAATCGAGGTTCATCCGGACCTCGGACTGACCGGGGTCGCTTGCCAGAAGCTTCGACAACAGATCCGCCGCCTCGGCGGCATCGCCGGTTGCAATCAATGCGACGCCCAGATCGGCCGCCACGGCGTTGTTTTCCGGAACCAGTGCAAGAGCCCTGCGAAGCGCGCTTACCGCAGCCGGCGCGCGATCGCGGGCAAGGTGCAATCGGGCAAGGCTGCGCCAGTATAACGGATCCGCGATGCAGGTCGCTGCGGGAGCAGCGGCGAGACGGTCGGCCTGATCGAGTTCGGAAAGCTGGGTGAGGGCGATCATGCCAGCGGACAATTTCCGGCATTGTCGGCCGTCGATCTCTTCGGTCGATACGAGAAGCGGGATCGCATCGCGCGGACGCCCGACCGCGATCAGCCATTCTGCACGAAGCAGGTCGGCGCGATCGTCTTCGCCCGTGCCCGGTTCGGGTTCCAGCCGGTCGAGCAAGGCCTTTGCTTCGACGAGCCGCTGACCCGCCAACGCCTTGTCGATCGCCCCCAGCATATCGGCACGCTGTGCTGCGAGGTCGGTGGGCAGGGGAGGCGCGGGTGGATTTTCATAGGCCCGGAGCGGGACAAACGACAGCCAGCCGGCAGCGATCGCCGCGATCATCGCGAGTATCGGGTTACGACGGCGGTGCATCAGCTTGCCCCGGTCGGGGTAGGCAAGGCAAGCCCCGCGAAAAGATTCAGCCGGTTGAGCCGGTCGAGATAGGCAGCGAGCAGCTCCAGATAGGCCTTGTTGCTCATCGTCCCGGCTCCGCTTGCCGGATCCCCGGCCGGCGGGGCCAAGGCGCAGGAGGTTCCGCCGGGTTCGGTTGCGATAAAGACTTCGCCGATACTGATGCGAAACATCCGCATCGCGCCGTCGGCATCGCGTCGCGCAACGGCGCTGTGGCCGAGGCACGCTATCGACAAATCGTCGGAAAGCGACGCCGGCGGCGACGATGCTTCGTCACTGAAGCCGGCCTTTACCAGCAAGGGGGCAAAAGTTTCGCCAAGCGGGCTTGTTGTGCGCAGATCGGCGTTCGCGGCCGCGACCGGTCGCGCGGCGGAACCCGGTGTCGGCGGAAAGGACGACTCGCTCGTGATAGCGGCCGCCTGCGTATCGATCGGTGCCGCCGCCGCGTCGGCGAGCAGGGCCTGCCGCTTTTCGGACTGCCCCGACGCTGCATAGAAGGCCGCGAGGTTGTGGCGTGTGCGTTCGTCGCCGGTTCGGACCGCGAGCGCTTTCTGGAAATAGCGTTCGGCGAGATCGCGCCGTCCGATACCGTCATAGGCGATCGCAAGCCCGTTCAGGCTGTCGATCTCGAGCGCCGGATCGCGGCCCGCTGCCCTGAACAGTTCGATCGCCAGGCCATATTGCCGCGACGTCAGATAGGTCCGTGCGCGGGCGAGCGATTCGGCCGGCGACAGGCCGGCAAGAACCGGCACGTCCCGAACCACCGGCAGCGCCGATTGCAGGCGCGGGCCGAACGAGCAGCTTGCGAGAACGCATGCGGCCAGTGCGAAGGACAGGGCACGGACGCGCACGGTCATCCCCCTCCCGTCAGGGCCGGCGCGACTTCGCGCACGACCCGGACGGCAGCGGGCAGCATCAGCACGCCGATCATGACCGGCAGCATGCAGACGACGAGCGGGATCGAGAGGAGGACGGGCAGGCGATGCGCCTTTTCCTCGGCGCGCATTCGCCGCTTTTCGCGCATCTCGCTGGCGTAGGTGCGGAGCGTCATTGCGATACTCGATCCCAGCTTGTCGGACTGGATCAGCAGCGTCGCAAAGGCGCGGATCTCGTCGACGCGGGTGCGGTCGGCCATGGCGCGCAACGCTTCTTCGCGGCTGGCGCCGGCGCGCAATTCGAGGGTCGTTTGCAGCAACGTTTCGGCGACGAGCGGGTGCGAAGTCGTCATTTCGCGCGCCACCCGGTCCAGCGCGGCTTCGAGCCCCATCCCCGCTTCGACGCAGACCAGCATCAGATCGAGGCAATCGGGAAAGCCGTTGACGATTTCCTGACGCCGGCGGTCTGCTTTCGCCGTCAGGTAGAGATTGGGCAAAAAGAGGCCCATCGCGGCGAAGCCCGCTCCCTGCAGATAGAGGCTCAGCAACGAGATCGGCTTGTCCGACGCCAGTTGGGGGAGAACGACGATCGTGGGCAGGAGCACGATCAAGAGCAGGCGGACGAGCGTGAAGATTTTCGGAGCCTGCGGTGAGCGATAGCCTGCTGCGATCATCTTGCGCTGCAATGCCTTGGGATCGGAATCCCCCAGCGAAAGACCGCCTCGCTCGATCCGTTCGGTGAGTCTTGCCCAGGCACTGGCCTTTGCTGTGGACGCTTGCAACCTGGCGGCGACGCTTTCCGAAATGGCCGCCTTCGATTGCTCTTCGAGCCGATCGAGAACCAGGCGGCGGCTGAGTACGGTCCGGATCGCCAGAAAGGTGGCGGCGGTCACGAGCGCGAACAGCAGCAACAGGACGGCCCAGCGCATGAAGGGGGACAGGGCGATCTGTTCGACCATGTCAGACCTTGAGGTCCACCATCTTCCGGATCGCAAGGAAGCCGATCAGGTAGAGGAGCAATATGGCCGCGAAACCGATGATGAAGATCGGATCGTCGGCAACATCGAGATAGAAGGCCGGCCTGACGGTAAACAGGCCGATGAACGCCAGAATAGGTAGTACGGTCAGGACGAGAGCGGTCATCCGGCCCTCCGAACTCAGGGCGCGGACCTTCATGAACATGCTGGCGCGCTCGCGGATGACCCGGCCCAGATTTTCCAGGATTTCGGCGAGATTGCCGCCGGTTTCCATCTGGACCGAGACCGATACGACGAACATGTCGATATCGGGGAGCCCCCACCGTTCGGCCATCCGCGCCAAGGCTTCACGCAGGCCGAAACCGAACGCGATCTCGTCGGCCACGATGCCGAATTCGGTGCCGACCGGATCTTCCATCTCTTCGACCAGCAGGTTGAGCGCGGCCGGGATCGGATGCCCGGCGCGCAGCCCGCGGACAAAGACGTCGAGGGCGACCGGAAACTGGCTTTCCATGCGCCGCCGCCGCGCATCGGCCAGCCGGCCGATCACCATCCACGGCAGGAGCAGGCCGACGACGATGCCCACCGCCATCGCAAGCTGGATGACCCCGATGGTGACCGCGGTGCCGGACCATCCCGCCAATGTGAGGATGGCAGCCGTGACTATCGCCGCTCCGAGCAGCATGAAGATGAATATCTCGAGCGGCGAGCGCTTTATATTCGCGGCGTTGAGCATGCGGTGAAACGCACGCGCCGCGTCCGAAACCCAGCGCGGGGCACCGGGAATGTCGTGCGGAACGTCCTTGCGCAACCGGGCGGTGACCATTTCGCGGTCGACCCCCGCCTCGATCATCCGCAGACGCGCATTGACCGCGCGGCTCTTGCTGCGCCGGTCGGCGATGGCGCCGCCCGCCAGTTGCGCGACCAGAACGATGAAGGCGAAAAGCACCACCATGGTCACGAAACGAAGGGCGGTGTCGCTCATCTCAGGCCACCGGCCGGTCGGGCCGGAACAGGTCGGGCGCCAGTTCGATCCCATATGCCGACAAGGTATCGAGGAACTTCGGACGGATCCCTGTCGCCTCGAAATGGCCAAGGACCCGGTTGTCGGCATCGCGGCCGGTCATGCGGAACAGGAAAATGTCCTGCATGGTGACGATATCGCCCTCCATCCCGGTGATCTCGGAAAGGCTGAGCAGGCGGCGGCGCCCGTCCGACAGGCGGCCGATCTGGACGACGACATTGATGGCCGAGGCGATTTGCGCTCGCGCGGCGCGTGGCGACATCTCGATCCCGCTCATGCTGACCATCTGTTCGACGCGGGCCAGCGCGTCGCGCGCGGTGTTGGCGTGGACGGTGGTCATCGAACCGTCGTGACCGGTGTTCATCGCCTGCAACATGTCGAACGCCTCGCCGGCGCGCACCTCGCCGATGATGATCCGGTCGGGCCGCATACGAAGCGCATTCTTGACGAGATCGCGCTGCGTTACCTCGCCGCGGCCCTCGATATTCGCGGGGCGCGTCTCGAGGCGCGCGACATGTTCCTGCTGCAATTGCAGTTCGGCCGAATCCTCGATGGTGACGATGCGTTCGCGCTCGTCGATGAACGAGGACACCGCGTTGAGCAGCGTCGTCTTGCCCGAGCCCGTGCCGCCCGAAATCAGGATATTGCGCCGCGCCGCGACGACGCCCTCCAGCACCTCGGCAATCGCGGCGGGAACGCTGCCGAATTCGACAAGCTTTGCCATGTTGATCGGGATGTGCGAAAATTTGCGGATCGAGAGCAGTGAACCGTCGAGTGCCAGCGGGGGAACGATCGCGTTGACGCGCGATCCGTTCGGCAGGCGGGCGTCGACGAAGGGAGAAGACTCGTCGATGCGGCGTCCCACTCCGCTCGCGATTTTCTGGATGATCCGGAAAAGATGCCGTTCGTCCTTGAAACGCGTGCCGACGCGTTCGAGCAGGCCCATGCGTTCGACGAACACCGTGGCGTGACCGTTGACGAGGATATCGGTGATCGTCTCGTCCTGCAGCAACGGTTCGAGCGGGCCGAGGCCGAGGAGTTCGTCGAGGACGTTGCTGACGAGCGTTTTGCGTTCGACGGCAGTCAGCGCCATCTGGTGCCGGCCGAGGATATTGGTGATGACGTCGCCCGCTTCCGCCTCGATCTGCGCGCGCGACATTTTGTCGAGCTGGGCGAGGTTGATTTCGTCCAGCAACTCGCGATGGACCTGTACTTTGAGGAGGAGGAGCGCGGCGGCGCGGTCGTCGCCATTCTCCCCGCCGGCGGGACCCGGCATCGGCGCCGGCGCTTCCTCGGCGCCCGCATTCTTCCGCTTCTGGACCTGCCACATGCGCTCAGCCCCCGCCCAGTGCGCCGACGACCTGTTCCGCCAGCGCGGCCAGATCGGCAGCGACCTTGTTCTTGCGCGCGATCGATCCGACGAGCACGCCCTGATCCTGCGCCGACTGGACGACGGCATAGTCGCTGTGGACGGTCGCGAAGACGGGGTAGTGCAGCGCGTCGGCGGCGTCCTGTACCCCGATCGTCCGGAACATCCGCTTTTCGATGCGATTGGCGACGATCCGGATGCGCGCCGGGTCGATGCCCGTTTCCTCGAACAGGGTCAGCCGCCGCCGCGCCTGGCGCAGGCTGCCGATCGACAGATCGACGACGAGCAGGATCAGGTCGGCCTTGTCGATCGCCGACAGCGTCCAGTTCGCCCAGTTGCCGGGCAGGTCGAGCACGACATGGCCATATTGCCGCCGGGCAAGGTCGAGCACGCGCATGAGCTGGTCGACTTCGACCGCCTCGAGCGGCGCGATCTTTTCGGGCGCCGCGATCACCGCGATACCTTCGTCGGCCGCCGCGACGGTGCGCAGCAATTCGCCATCGGCGCGCGTCCCGGCGTCGAGCAGGTCGTCCATCGTCAGCCCCGACGAACGGCCGAGATAGGAGGCGGCATTGCCGAACTGGAGATCGAGGTCGACGAGGCAGCAGCCGCCTTCGCCGATCGCGCCGAGATAGTGGGCGAGGTGGGTCGCGACCGTCGTTGCGCCGATCCCGCCGACGCTTTGCGCCACCGCGATGACCGGCGCCAGTCCTGCTTCGCGCGTCGCTTCCTTTGCCGTTGCGGCGAGCAGATTGTTGACGGCGTCGTCGAATTCGGCGCGCTGGATCGGCAGCGCGATGACATCGTCGACGCCTTGCCGGATCAGCGCGCGCGTGGTGGCGAGGTCGCCGTCGCGCATCGCGACGATCAGCGGTATGGCAGGATAGCGGGCGCGCAGCGCGGTCAGCCGCTGCATCGAGCGCGGGTCGCCGGCGTGCAGCTCGACGACCAGCAATTCGGCATCGCCGATCATGTCGGGCCGCACCGGCGCATCGGCGCCGAGGCTGACCAGTTCGAAGGACAGATCCGAAAACTCGTCGCGGGAGAGCGCCGACCGTCCGAATTCCTCGTCGGAGATCAGCAGTTTGATCTTGCAGTTCAAGCGCAGAAATCCATCGCTGGCGGCAGGTCCCATGTCGATATTCTTGCCCACGGAACCACCCCTCGTCTTATCGCGGCGAGCCGGTGTCGGTGTCGGTCGTGCGGATCGTGTCGGGCTGCTTCACCTTGTCCGTCCGGTAGCGCTCGACCGCCTCGGCCCCTTTGGCTCCCTCGGTCGTCGGGACCGGATCGTCATATTGCGGGTCGGGATTGACGACCTGCGCCGCCATCGTCTGCCGCACTGCATTGCCGAAGGTGGCATCGGTCGGGGTACAGCCCGCCGCGATCAGCGCGAGCCCGGCTGCGGCGGCGATGCGACGATCAATATTCATAATCGCTTCCTTCCTGGGCAGTCGCCGGGGCGCGCGGCTTCGCCGGCGGCGCGGTCTGGTCGATCGGCGGCACGGCGGGCACCGCGCCGTCGGTGCGGCCGAGCAGGAACAGGTCGAGTTCCTTCGCATCGCCGACGCGTTCGGTGGGCAGCGCGACCTGGTTCGGCCGGATCGGCTGGACGAGGCGCGGCGTGACGACGATCAGCAGCTCGGTCTCGCCGCGCTTGAAGCCCGACGAGCGGAACAGCGAACCGATGATCGGAATCGACCCGAGCAGCGGCACCTGACGCACCGTGGTTGCGAAATCCTGCCGGATCAGCCCCGCGATGGCGAAGGATTCGCCGTCGCGCAGTTCGAGCGTCGTCGATGCCCTGCGCGTCTGCAGCCCGGGGATGGTGATGTCGTTGAGGACGATCGAATTATTGGGATCGATCGAGCTGACTTCGGGCTCGACGATCATGTTGATCACCCCGTCGGCGAGGATCGTCGGGGTGAAGCCGAGGCTGACGCCGAATGGCTTGAACTCGATCGTGATGCTTGCGCCATTGTTGCCACCGATGCCACCACCGCCCTGAACGACGGGGATGGGAAATTCGCCGCCGGCGAGGAAGCTCGCCTTTTCGCCCGACAGCGCGACGAGTGTCGGTTCGGCGAGCGTCTTGGCCAGACCCTTCTTCTCGAGACTGTCGAGCACGCCCAATATGTCGAGCCCGGCCACATTGAAGCTCTTGCGGAAAATGCCGAAGCTGTCGGTGATCGACCCCAGCTTCAGTACGCCGTTGCCGGTATCGACATCGGGGATCAGCGACGCGCCGTTGCCGATCGCGCCATCGAAGCTGCCCGATCCGTTGCGGAAAAAGCCGCTGACGCCGATTTCCTTGCCGGTCTGGCGGTTGATCTCCGAAAAGCGGACCTCCAGCATCACCTGCTGGCTCGATCCGATCCCCATCATGTTGACGACCTTCTCGCCGGCATAAGTCCCGGCGATCTGCACCGCGTTCTGCGCCGCGGAGGCGCTGCTGACGACGCCCGACAGCACGACCGCATCGTTCGAGATGCGCGCGTCGATCGGCTCGCCGGGCATCAGTTCGGAAAGCTGGCGGCGCAGCGACAGCACGTCGGGGCCGACCGCGACATCGACGATGGTGATGACGCGTCCGCCCTTGTCGTAGACGGTCAGGCTGGTCGTCCCCATCTTCTTGCCGAGAACATAGATCGAGCGGTCGGAGATCGGCATGATGTCGGCGATCTCGTCGGACCCGATCATCGCGCGGCCAAAGGGACGGTCGAGCGTCACCGTCTGGCTCTTGTTCAGCGGCACATCGAGCTGGCCGGCATGGATTCCGGCGCTGCTCATTTGCGCGTGTGCGGCGGGCAGCGCGGCCGCGAAGGCCAGCGGCAGCAGGATCAGGCGCAGGGCGCCGCGGCGATAATCACGAGCCATGGCGTTTGACCTCATAGGTTGTCGGCGTGGTGCCGCGCACGATTTCGACCGACGGACCGGCGGGGCGCGGCGGCGCGGCGGGTGCGCGCGGTGCGGCATAGCGCGGCGCGGCCATCGGCGCTTCGCTCAGGAAGCCCGGCGGCAGGCCGGCGAGGCCGGGGGAAGGCTGGTTTTGCGAGCGCCGCGGCGCCGAGAGCCAGCCGCTGCCCAGATCCTGTTGGGTCACCGTCATGTTCGCGCCATCCTCGATGCTCGTCACATTGCGCAGCGCGAGCGAGATCGTTCCGATCTCGGTGGCCAAGGCGAGTTTCTGCGCGCCGACCGCATCGACCTCCAGCGTCGCGGTCTTCGCGACCTTGGGGTCGGTCTTGTCTTCGTCGGAAACCTGATCGATCGCGATCACCCGGACCTTTTCGAGCACGATGTCGGTCATCTGGTCTTTGTCGTTGGCATCCTGGCCGCCCATTTCACGGGTTACCAGCACATCGACGACGTCGCCCGGCGTCACGAGGCCGCCGACCCCGGTCACCGCGTTAACGCCGACCGCGACCGCACGCATGCCGTCAGGCAGCAAAGCCGAGACGGCAGCCCGGCCCCCGATGCCGCTGATTTTGGAAGCAAGGATCGGCTCACCGATGGCAATCGGGCGCAGCGCGACGCGCGGTCCGCGGGGGTTGTTTATGACGCCGATTGGCGTCTTGAAGGCGCCTTCGGGCAGGGAGCCCGCCGGCCAGGGCACCAATCTTGTATTCTCGGGGGTCAGGACGGAACCGAAATCCAAAGGCTGCGACGCAACGAGAACCTGAACGAGCTGCGATTGCTCGGCTTGCAGCTTCTGTTGTCTTTCCACGCCGCTGAAAAAGGAATTCGCCAGAAATACGACGAACAAGCCCAATACGACTGCCGCACCGACAACTATCCCGTTCCTACCCGCAAACATTGGTCCGCCCCCACTGACCTAAAACAATATTGGTCGGATGCCTCAACAGCATCCGACCAATAAATTCGGATATTTAGGGTGCGTAATCGTAGCCATCGATCGTGGCTTTGGCTTTATCCATCGCCCCGCCGATCGAGTCGCCGAGAGCAACGGCCGAAGCGGCGATAGCCGAACCGACGATTGCGAGGATGAGGACATATTCAGCGGCCGAAGCGCCGCTTTCGTCACGCACGAAATTCTTCAGAAAATTCTTCATGGTTAGCGTCCGCGCTCGTGGTGTAATTTCCGGTGTAGGCGATGGTGTATTCCGGGGTGGGGCATGCCCCACCCCGGAATGCGGCGTCGCTGGTGGCCACCGGGTTCATCGTTATGGTGGAGTTTGCACACTTCAACCGTGACGAAGAGGAGTTCCCGATGACCGAGGACAGATTACTGATCGAAGAGCTTGCTGCGAAGGGCGGCCAACCGGATTTTTTGCGCACCATCGCCGAGAACGTGCTGCAGCTGATCATGGAGGCCGACGTTGATGGCCTGATCGGCGCGGGTCGCCACGAACGCAGCAGCGAGCGCGCGACCTGGCGCAACGGCTATCGCGACCGTTCGCTGGATACCCGGGTAGGCACGCTGAACCTGAAAATCCCCAAGCTGCGTGCTGGGTCCTACTTTCCGGGCTTCCTTGAGCCCCGCAAGATGGTCGAGAAAGCGCTGGTTGCGGTGATCCAGGAAGCGTGGATCGGCGGGGTCAGCACCCGGCGGGTCGATGAACTCGTCCAGGCCATGGGCATGACCGGCATCTCCAAGTCCACCGTCTCCAAGCTTTGCAAGGACATTGACGAGCGCGTCCATGCCTTTCTGAAACGCCCGCTCACCGGCGAATGGCCGTATCTCTGGCTCGATGCCACCTATCTCAAGGTACGCGAAGGCGGGCGGATCATCAGCGTTGCCGCAATAATCGCCATGGCCGTCAACACCGAGGGCCGGCGCGAGATCGTCGGCCTGCATATCGGCCCCTCGGAAGCGGAGGTCTTCTGGTCCGACTTCCTGAAGGACCTTGTTCGGCGCGGTCTTACCGGCGTGAAGCTGGTCATCTCCGATGCTCACGAGGGCCTCAAGGGCGCGATCACCCGCGTCATGGGCGCCACCTGGCAGCGCTGCCGGGTGCACTTCATGCGCAATGCCCTGTCCTATGTGCCCAAGGGCCAGAACACTGTCGTCGCCGCCGCGATCCGCCAGGTCTTCCTGCAGCCCGATCAGAAAAGCGCAACGCAGGTCTGGCGACAGGTCGCCGACCAGTTGCGCACCCGTTGGCCCAAGCTCGGCGCCTGCATGGACGAGGCCGAAACCGACGTGCTCGCCTACACCGGCTTTCCCACCCAGCACCGCACGAAGTTACACTCAACCAATCCGCTCGAGCGGCTCAACAAGGAGGTCAAGCGCCGCGCCGACGTCGTCGGAATCTTCCCGAACGAAGACAGCATCATCCGCCTCGTCGGGGCTGTGCTGATGGAGCAGAACGACGAGTGGCAGCTCCAGCACCGATACATGCAGATCGAAGGCATGGCCGAACTCAACCAACCCATGATCGAGGAGGAAAATCAGCCCCTACACATCACCGCCAAAGCCGCCTGACGATGGCCCACGGCCACAGCCGAAATTACACCACCTTGACGGACGCGACCTTCTTCATGGTCTGACTCCTGTTACCGCCTCCGGGTCAAGGGAAAGCGGCGATGTCTGCCCTCCCCCCCCATGGAGGCGGCCAGACATTTCCCGAGGAAAGGAGTGCATAAGAACCGACGCGACCCGGTTTCGAAACTGCGGCTTGCGCCGGCTCAACCTGTCAATGCGGTCCCCCCTCAGGAACCAGTTGATTCAATCGCTTTTGCCCCCGATGGTCAACAGAATATTAACCTATGTTATGAGGCACTTGGCGACTATTTTGCATTAACCATTTTCAACTTTAACGTCATTTAAACTTCATATTTGTTGATTCGATCGCGAGTCGCGGCGGCGATTCGTAACCGCCCGTTACCGCGATGCTTTTCGCCGCAGGGTTCGCGAAACCTGCCCTGTTCCGCCGATCGCGCCGACCGCAGGGTGCTGCGCGTCGCTGCAACCGATCCGATCTCAAATCATTTGTTAACCATGGCCGTTTTACATAAGCATCGAGGCAGGAGAAGCTTTGCATGACCAGCGCGGCCATCCGGACGGTGAGAGAGCGGTTGTTCCGCCAGAGCGTGCGCTTCGTCGCGCCGCTGGAGAACAAGGTTCGCGCATTGTTGCTCGGCTGGACCGTCGTCGTTGCGCTGATCTGTTTCGCGCGCATGGCGTTCCCGGCGACGCCAGCGACCGGCCTGACCTCGATGCTGGTGCTGTTCGTTCCGCACATGCTGATCCTCGCCAGCCCTTTCTTCGCCTATTGGGCGGCGAACGCACTGTTCCCGCGCGGCACCGATTTTGCGCAGCCCGAAATCCGCCTTGCGCGCTTCGGCAACTGGCGCCCGCTGAATGCGCTGGCGGCGCGCGATCATCCCGCCTTTGGCCCGGTCGGGGTCATGGCGTCGCTGCTGCTCGGCATGCTGCTCAATATCCCCGTCCGCACTGCCGAATTCATGGCGGGGGTACCGGCGATGACCGGATCGTCGCCGGTCTGGGGCCAGATGATTTATTTCGCGATGGCGACCGACCTGATCGTCATGAATTTCCTCTATGCGCTCTGCTTCTTCATGGCGCTCCGCCGGATGCCGTTTTTCCCGCGCATGCTGTTGCTGACGTGGGGTGTCGACGTTGCCTCGCAGATTTCCATCGCCGAATATGTCAGCGGCGCCCCCCATCTGCCGGCCGAGGTGGCGGCGGCGATCGTCCCGCTGCTGACCAGCAACCTCCAGAAAGCGTTCATCAGCATCGTCGTGTGGATGCCCTATCTGCTGCTGTCCGAACGCGTGAACGTCACCTACCGCTGGCGCCAGCCTGCCTAGTCGGGGCGGCCGCCGCAGCAGAGGTCTATGGCGAAGAGGCGGAACTGGTGCCGGCTACAGGATTCGAACCCGTGGCCCCCTGATTACAAATCAGGTGCTCTACCAACTGAGCTAAGCCGGCGCGCCATTTGCGCCCCCTAGAGCATTTTCCGGCCGGATGGAAACATCCGATCGCCATAAAATGCGCCCCCTCGAAAAAGCGTCAGACGATGCCGAAGGTCCAGCCTTCGGTACGGGCAAGCTCGTCGGTCAGCGGGGCAGGGGACCAGCTCGCCGGCGCGGGCGCGATGGTGCGGAGCCAGGCGGCGGCGAGCAGCGCGTCGCTGGCGTGGTCGCTGACCGGGCCGCATATGCCGGCGGGCGGCGAGCCGAGCGCGGCGAGGGCCGCGTCGAGCGCGGCGCCGTCGCGGATCTTGCTGCGCCCCGCGGCCATCCCGGCGGCGCGCGCCGCAAGGCTGGTGTAGATTTCGACGAGCAGCGGGCCTTGCGTGGGCACCGGGTCGAGCGGCCAGAGCGGGATGCGCCCGCGGAGCCGGTGGAGCAGCCGCATCCCCGCGAGGCTGGCCTTGCCGACCTGCGCCGCGCCGACGAGGTTGAAATTGCTGACGCTCGCCGCCTGTTTCGTTGCACGCTGATGCTGCTCGACGAGGCGCAGCCGCCCGGCGCCGGGCTCGAACAGGTCGCCGGTGTCGCCGCGGGCGTGGCGGAAATGGCGGCGCGCCTCCGGATGCGCGAGGAAGGCGCCGATCTCATAATGCGGTTCGCCTGCCGCCAGCCGCTCGACCAGCGCCCACAGCCCCGGCAGGTGGTCGGGGCTCTCGTTCCAGAGCGGGAAATAGGCGCCGCGGTCGGCAAAGGCGAAGGCGGCCGAAAAGTCGAAACCGATCAGCATGTCCTCACCCGTCGCTGCGATCGTCTCGAGCCAGTCCAGTATCTCGCCGCGCGACCAGATATGTCCCGGCCGTACCAGTGCCGGGGCATCGGCGCCGCTCGCCACCGCCAGCGCAATCCCGCGCTGTCGCGGCCCGCGCGCGCCGGACCAGTCGAGGGCGGCAAAATGGGCGAAGCGGCGCATCGCACGCCCCTAGCGCATCTATGCTGCGGCGCATCTATGTTATCTTGCACAAAGGGCCGTGGCGTCCCACATGCACCCCATGCTGATCGAAACCGAATCGACGCCGAATCCCGCGACGCTCAAATTCCTGCCCGGCCGGGCGGTGATGGAGACGGGAACGCGCGACTTTGCCAGCCCCGAAGAGGCCGAGGCGTCGCCGCTGGCGACCGCGCTCTTCACGCTCGGCGATGTCACCGGCGTTTTCTTCGGCCGCGATTTCGTCTCGGTGACAATCGCGCCGGGCGCCGAATGGGCCGATGTGAAGCCCGACGTGCTCGGCATCGTCATGGACCATTTCCTTGGTGGCCTGCCGCTGTTCCATCCCGCGGCCGCCGGCTTTTCGGTGCCGGCCGAGGATGAGGCCGGTTTTGCCGACGATCCCGCCGACGCCGACATCATCGAGCAGATCAAGGAACTCATCGAAACGCGCGTCCGCCCGGCGGTCGCCAACGACGGCGGCGACATCGTCTATCGCGGCTTCGACAAGGGCAATGTCTATCTGAAGATGCAGGGCGCGTGCGCCGGCTGTCCCTCGTCGACCGCGACGCTGAAGAACGGCATCGAATCGCTGCTCAAACATTATGTGCCCGAAGTGACGGCCGTCCACGCCGTCTGAGGACCCCGACCAGCCAATACCGACAGGAGAATGCCCGATGAGCGAGCCGCTTTCCGATAGCGCCCTCGACCAGCTGTTTCGTACCGCGCGCACCTATAACGGCTATATCGACAAGCCGGTATCGGAAGCGCAATTGCACGCGATCTGGGACCTGATGAAATATGGCCCGACCAGCGCCAACGCGCTGCCGGCGCGGATCATCTGGTGCGTTTCGGACGAAGCGAAGCAGAAGCTGGCGCCGCTCACCATGCCGGCGAACGCCGAAAAGATCCTGAAGGCGCCGGTCACCGCGATCATCGCGATGGACAATGAATTTTACGAGCATCTGCCCGAGCTGTTTCCGCACACCGACGCGCGGAGCTGGTTCGCGGGCAATGCGGCGCATGCCGAGACGACCGCGTTCCGCAATTCGAGCCTGCAGGGCGCCTATTTCATCCTCGCGGCGCGCGCACTCGGGCTCGACACCGGCCCGATGTCGGGCTTCGACAATGCGGCGGTCGATGCGGCCTTCTTCGCCGACCAGCCGAACGTGAAGAGCAACTTCATCTCGACCCTCGGCTACGGCGATCCGGCGAGCATTTTCGAACGCAGCCCGCGGCCCGATTTCGGCCGCTTCAACAGCATCGCCTGAGCGGACGTTCCGGCTCCTCGATGCGGCAACTGGTCATCGATTCGGCGAGTGAGGCCTGTTCGGTGGCGTTGATCGTGGATGGACGCGTCGTCGATCGCCGTCACGAGGTTATCGGACGCGGCCATGCCGAACGGCTGGTGCCGCTGATCGCCGAGCTCGAGGACGGTGGCCGCGCCGATATCATCGTTGTCGGCTGCGGCCCGGGCAGCTTCGCCGGCGTGCGCATCGGCGTCGCGGCGGCGCGCGGGCTCGCGCTCGGCTGGCAGGTGCCGGTGCATGGCTTTTCGACCCTCGCCCTCGTCGCGGCGGGCGCTGCCGATGCGATCGCGGCTGCCGACGGCGGCCTTGTCGTGATGGAGGGCGGGCACGGCCAATGGTTCGTCCAGCCTTTCGCCGCCGACCTGTCGCCCCGTGCCGCGGTGCGATCATTGCTCCCCGACGACGCGGTGCTGATCGAGGATGCGCTTGTCGTCGGCAATCGGGCCGAACCTTTCGTCGCGCGCCGCGGTTCGGGGCGTGCCTTGTCTTCGCTACCCGATGCGGCGGCTTTCGTGCGGCTGCCCGACGCTGCTCTGTTCGACGATCCCAGCCCGATTTATGGCCGCGCGCCCGACGCCAAGCCGATGGGGGCGGCGTGACGGCGATCCGCCTTGCCACCGCGCGGGTCGCCGACCTGTCCGCCGTGATGCGCGTGATGGAGGCGTCCTTCGATCCCGTTTATGGCGAAGCGTGGAGCGCGGCGCAGTTGCTGACGCTTTTCGCGCTGCCGTCGGCGCGCGTTTCGCTTGCTTGGGATGGCGAGCGGCCCTGCGGTTTTGCCGCCGCACGCATCGCGGGGCCGGAGAGCGAGCTCTTGCTGCTCGCGGTCGACCCCGACCGGCGCGGGCAGGGCGTCGGCAAGTTGTTGATGGACGATTGGCAGCAATGGGCGCTGCTCGAAGGTGCCGACGACTATTTCCTCGAAATGCGCGCTGACAATGACGCCGTTCATCTTTACCAGAGCGCCGGTTTCTCGGAATGCGGGCGCCGGCCGGCCTATTACCGCGGCGCCGACGGCGTTCTGCGCGACGCGATTACCATGCGGCGGTCGGGCGTACGGTTATAACTTAGTATTCTACCGTTGCGGCTCCGGCATTTGTCTGGCAGGATAATCGACAGGCGGAAGAATAACGCTGATATTCTTGCCTGCTCTTCTGGGAAAATGATAAGGATACGCTCTCATGTCGGATCAAGCCGATACTTCTGAAATGCTTGTGACGTTGACCGCCGACATTGTCGCGGCGCACGTCAGCAACAACAGCGTCGCGATCTCCGATCTCGCGGTACTGATCAACAATGTCCACGCCGCGCTCTCCAACCTCGGTCATCAGGAAGTTCCGGAGGAAAAGCCGGTGCCTGCCGTGTCGATCCGTTCGTCGGTGAAGCCCGATCACATCGTCTGCCTCGAGGACGGCAAGAAGCTGAAGATGCTGCGCCGCCACCTGATGACGCATTACGGCATGACCCCCGACGACTATCGCGCCAAATGGGGACTGCCAGCCGACTATCCGATGGTCGCGCCGAACTATGCCGAGCGCCGCCGCGCGCTGGCCAAGGAAATCGGCCTCGGCACCAAGGGCCGCGGTGGCGGCCGCAAGCGCAAGAAGGCCTAAGACCTACGATCATCTGGCCCCATGCGGGCAGGGAAGGGCGGGACCACTCGGTGCCGCCCTTGTCCTATCGGCGGTGCGACCCTATACAGTTCGCAGAACAAAGACATGGCTGCATATTGCAGGAAAGGCCAGCATGACCGGTTCCATCGACCTCGAAGCCCTGTGCCACGAAAAGGGGCTGCGCATCACCGAGCAGCGCCGCATCATTGCCCGCGTGATCTCCGATTCAGAGGATCATCCGGACGTCGAAACGCTGTACGAACGCGCGTCGAAGATCGACAGCGGCATCTCGATCGCCACCGTTTACCGCACCGTCCGCCTGTTCGAAGAAGCGGGCATCCTCGACCGCCACGATTTCGGTGACGGCCGCTCGCGTTACGAAGCGGCGCCCGAGGCGCATCACGACCATCTGATCGACGTCGAAACGGGCAAGGTGATCGAATTCGTCGATCCCGAACTCGAGGCGCTGCAAAAGGTGATCGCCGAACGGCTTGGCTTCCGCCTCGTCGACCATCGCATGGAGCTTTATGGTGTCTCCCTCGATCGCAAGCGCGACTGATCGCGCCTCGATCACCTGGCGCTCGGTCGCGCGCATGACCCTGATGGTCCTGGCGCTGCTGTTCCTGATCGTCCCGCACCTTTGCTATCGCGCCGTCGGGCGCCCGTCGCCGATGGTGATGGCGTTCCTCAACGCCGTCGGCTGGATCGCCGGGCTGCGTGTCCGCACCACCGGCACGCGGCTCCGCCGCAACGTACTGTTCGCCGCCAATCATCTGAGCTGGCTCGATATCCTCGCCCTCGGCGGCGCGGCGCGGTCGGCCTTCGTGTCGAAGGCGGAGGTCGAGGATGTGCCGCTCGTCGGCTGGCTCGCCGACCAGAACCACACGATTTACGTGCAGCGCGAGGCGCGGCGCGACATCCATGCGCAGACCGACAGCCTCCGCGGTGCGCTCGCGCGCGGCCGCCCGGTGACATTGTTCCCCGAAGGCACGACGGGACCCGGCGACGGGCTGCTGCCGTTTCGCGGTTCGCTGTTCCAGGCGGTCGTTCCACCGCCGCCGAACCTGCGCATCCAGCCCGTCTTCCTCGACTATGGCGACGAAGCGACCGCCATCGCCTGGCAGGACCCCGAATCGGGCCTCGACAATTTCAAGCGGCTGATCGCGCGCAAGCGGTCGATCCCGCTGACCATCCACTATCTCGACCCGCTGCCCGCCGAGGTGACGCACGATCGCAAGGCGATCAGCGAGGCGGCGCGCGCCGCGATCGCCCGCCGCATGGCCGAGGTCGGCCGCCCTTCCGCCGCCGCGCTGCATCGCCTATAGCGCGCCGATGAAGTCCGACTCTCCCCAAAATTCTCCCAAGACCTTCCACGTCAAATCCTTCGGCTGCCAGATGAACGTCTATGACGGCGAGCGCATGGCCGAGATGCTGGGTGCCGAGGGTTATGTCGCCGCGGCCGAGGGCGCCGATGCCGACCTGGTTGTGCTCAACACCTGCCACATTCGCGAAAAGGCGGCCGAGAAAGTCTATTCGGACATCGGGCGGCTGAAACGCGCCGACGGCAGTCGCCCGACGATCGCCGTCGCCGGCTGCGTCGCGCAGGCCGAAGGCGCCGAGATCGCGCGCCGTGCGCCGTCGGTCGATGTCGTCGTCGGCCCGCAGGCTTATCACCGCCTGCCCGACCTGATCGCGCGCGCCGCGAAGGGCGAGAAAGCCGTCGATCTCGACATGCCGGCCGAGAGCAAGTTCGGCGCCCTGCCGAAGCGCGCCGGCGGCCAGCGCCCGACAGCTTTCCTGACCGTGCAGGAAGGCTGCGACAAATTCTGCACCTATTGCGTCGTCCCCTATACGCGCGGCGCCGAAATCAGCCGGCCGTTCGCCGACCTGATCGCCGAGGCGCGCGCTTTGGTCGCCGGCGGTGTCCGCGAGATCACCTTGCTGGGGCAGAACGTCAACGCCTGGGACGGCGAGGACGAGAAGGGCAGGGCGATCGGCCTCGACGGGCTGATCCGCGAACTCGCCCGCGAGGACGGGCTCGAACGCATCCGTTACACGACCAGCCATCCCAACGATATGACCGAGGGGCTGATCGCCGCGCATGGCGAGGTCGACAAGCTGATGCCCTTCCTCCACTTGCCGGTGCAGGCGGGCAGCGACCGCATCCTCGCGGCGATGAACCGCAGTCATTCGGTCGACAGCTATCTGAAGGTCATCGAGCGCGTCCGCGCCGCGCGTCCCGACATCGCCATCTCGGGCGATTTCATCGTCGGCTTCCCCGGCGAGACCGAGGAGGATTTCGAAGCGACGCTCGATATCGTCCGCGCGACCAATTATGCGATGGCGTACAGCTTCAAATATTCGCGCCGCCCCGGCACGCCCGCCGCGACGATGGGCGACCAGATCGACGAAGCGGTAATGAACGACCGTCTCCAGCGGCTGCAGGCGCTGCTCAACGAACAACAGCACGCCTTTAACGCGGCGACCGTCGGCCGCACGACGCGCTTGCTGCTCGAACGCAAGGGCAAGCTCGAAGGCCAGCTCATCGGTAAGTCGCCCTGGCTCCAGTCGGTGCATGTCATCGCGCCGGGGCTCAAGATCGGCGACATGATCGATGTTCGCATCGTCTCGGCCGGGGCCAATAGCGTCGGCGCCGAAGCCCTGATGGAAGAAGTCGCCTAGTGCGACTGGCACGGTGTGTCTCCGCGAAGACACACTCGGCCTCCTTCCGTCGCATTCGCAGCTTGCAAGTCATGGACTCCCGTCATCGCGGGAGTACAGTCATGTCGTCGATCGAAGGAGCCTTGCCCATATGTCCAAACGCCCGCTGACTGCCTCCACCCCCGCCGAACCCGGCGACCGCGTCCGACTGACGGCGGAATTTGAGCGAACGCAGCTTTTGGGCCTCCTCTTCGGCGAATTCGACCGCAACCTCGTCGCCATCGAAAACCGTCTCGGCGTCTATATTTCGGCGCGCGGCAATCGCGTCCAGATCGAGGGCGAGGCCGAAGCCGCGGCGCGCGCCCGCGACGTGCTCACCGAACTCTATAACCGCATCGAACAGGGGCAGGAGGTCGATGCGGGGCTGGTCGACGGGGTGATCGCGATGTCGGCGCAGCCGATGCTCGCCGGCATCATCCGCCACGACAAGGACGAAGCGCCGACGGTGATGATCCGCACGTGCAAGAAGACGATCGTCCCGCGCGCGCCGTCACAGGTCCCCTATATGCAGGCGCTGGCGCGCGACGACATCATCTTCGCGCTCGGCCCGGCGGGGACGGGTAAGACCTATCTCGCGGTCGCACAGGCGGTGGCGCAGCTCATCACCGGCAGCGTCCAGCGCCTGATCCTGTCGCGCCCCGCGGTCGAGGCGGGCGAGAAGCTCGGCTTCCTGCCCGGCGACATGAAGGAAAAGGTCGATCCCTATCTGCGCCCGCTCTACGATGCGCTCCACGACTGCCTGCCCGCCGAACAGGTCGAACGTCGCATCGCGTCGGGCGAGATCGAGATCGCGCCGCTTGCCTTCATGCGCGGCCGCACGCTCGCCGACGCCTTCATCATCCTCGACGAGGCGCAGAACACGACGATCCCGCAGATGAAGATGTTTCTCACCCGCTTCGGCATGAACAGCCGCATGGTGATTTGCGGCGATCCCAAGCAGGTCGACCTGCCGCTCCCCGCCAGCTCGGGGCTCGCCGATGCGGTCGGGCGCCTTGAGGGGGTGGAGGGCATCAACGTCAGCTATTTCACCAGCGCCGACGTCGTCCGTCATCCGATCGTCGGGCGGATCGTCGATGCCTATGAAGGGCCGGGGGCCTAACTCCCGACCTTCTTGAACGTCACCGGCGTCGACCCGCTTGCGGGCGCGACTTCGCGCGTACCTTTGCGCACGGTGCCGTCGGGCCAGCGCACCTGATAGACGAAGCGGCCCGAGATGTTCCTGGTGACCCCGGTCTCGACCTCGTTCCATTTGCAGGCAAAGCGGTCCCACGGATCGGGCTGCTTGCGGACGCAAACCTTGAAGGCGAAGGCGCTGATCATCCACAGTTCGCCGGCCGGGGGCTCGGTGCGGAATTTGACGCCGGGAGCAGGCGGCGAGCGGACCGCGCCCAACCGGGGACGGCTTGGCGCGGCCATCGGCGGCGGTGTGCAGTCGCGATATTCGAAAACCGGGGACAAAGGCGCCTTGGCGCCGGCGCGTGCAGCCTCCAGCGCCTCGGCCAGCGACGTATAGGGATCGCCATTCGTCGCCCGTTCCTCGGCTCTCGCGATCGATTCGCGTTCGAAAGCCAGCAGCGGTTCGGCATAGATGCTGGCCGGGTAATGCATCCGGCGCAGTTCGGCCCGCAGCCGTGCGGTTTCCAGCGCGACATAGCCATAGCGTTCCAGCATCGGATCGGAGGCATCGTTCCCCGGCCGTTCGACATCGCAAGCAACCAGATTATAGGATTGTTCGGGCGTCGCGGGCAGATCGCTCGCCGGGCGCGGAAATTCGACGACCTGTGCTTCGGCCGCGATCCGGATGTCGTAATAGCCGCCGGGATACCACGGCTGTTGCGGCACATCGGCTTCCAGCGCTTTCATGGCTGCACCGTCATCGGCGGCGGCATCCTGCGCCATGGCAACGGACGGGCTCGCCAGCATCAGCAGCGCTGCGATCGTCCGACCGCCCATCGTCAGCTTCCGACTTTCTTGAAGGTCACCACGGCCGCGACCGCCTCATCTTCGTAATTGGGGACGATGTCGCGGGTTCCCTTGCGCACCGTCCCGTCGGGCCATTTGACCTGATAGACATAGCGGCCGGAAAGCGGCTTCTCGACGCCGGTTTCGATCTCGTTCCACTTGCAGGCGAAGCGATCCCACGGGTCAGGTTTCTTGCGGGTGCAAACCTTGAAGGCAAAGGCGTTGATCAGCAGCACCTCGCCCTGCGGCGGCACCGTCTTGACGATGACGCTGCTCCCTTCGCCGGCGCCGCAGCCGCCATCGGCAAGCACCTTCGGCAGCTTCGGCGCTAGCCGCTCGCGGTTCGCTTCGACTGCCTTGGCGAGCAGAAAATAGGGGTCGTTATAGGTTTCGGCCTCGTCCATGCCGCCATCGGCCGGGGGTGCGGCCTCCATCGACGCCGCATCCGCCGCCGCAGCAGCATCGGCAGCAGCCTCCGCGACCGCCGCGTCGGCAGCGGCGCTCGCCTCCATCGCCATCGCGTCGCTCATTTCGGCTTCGGACACGGGTTCGGGTGCGGTTTTGGCCTCTTCGATCTTCGCCTTCTCGAACTCGAGCAGCGGTCCGGCATAAACCGCTAGCGGATATTTCATCCGCTCGAACTCGCCGCGCAGCCGCGCGACCTCGAGCGCCACCGGGCCATAGCGCGCGGTCAGCGGGTCGGTTTCGTCGAGGCTGACATATTCGGCGTTGCAGTCGATGACGTCGTAATAGGGCGGCTGCCCGTCGCCCCAGTCCATCGTCAGCGTCTCGCGCGGGAAATCGGCGACCTGCCCCTCGGCGGCGATGCGGATGTCGTAATAGCCGTCGGGGTACCAGCTTTGCGGCGGCACCCGCGTTTCGATCGCCTTGAGCCCCGCGGCATCGAGCGGTTCCTTCGCGGTCGCCGTCACCGGAGACGCCACCGCAGCCAGCAGCATCAGCATCTTCGCCTTGCCCATCTCAATCCTCCTGTTTCAGCCGCCGCGGGCCGCCCATCCATCCCGCCACGAGCAACGCTGCCACCGCCGCCGCGAGCGCCCAGGCGGCGGCGAGCATCAGCTTCACCCGCCCGATCGACGCCGCCGTCCACAGCATCGCCGGATCATAGGCCGCATCGGCCAGCGCGTCGGACGGCAGATCGGGGCATTCGCTTTCGAACACCAGCTTCGCGTCAGGCGTACACTCGGTGCCGCGCACTAGCGGTGCGCCATTCTCGCCCGCGATGACATAGGCGCTGCGCGTCCAGCCATATCCCGCTGCCGCCGCGAGCAGCAGCGCGAGCAGCACGCCGCGCACCCAGCCTCTGGTCCATAGTTTCGCGCCGCCAGCGGCAATCGCCCCCACGGGGATCGCGATGGCGAGCAGCGCGGCGAGCCAGCCGACCGGCGATTCCGGCGGCGCCAGCCCGCCCAGCCAAGCGGCGAGCAGCAGCAGCGCCAGCACCGCGCCGCCCGCGCCCGCGCGGACCAGCGCGTTGTTCCAGCTCACGCTTTTCGCGCCCCGCGGCTTGCGCGGGATATAATCGCCGCGGCCTGCCGCGCCGTGCACCAACTGGCCGACGACATCGCCCAGCCGGACGATATGGTCCTCGACCGGCGGTGACAGCGCGTCGAGCCAGTGCGGCACGCTCATGAAATATTCGAGGCTGCGTTCGGGCAGCACATCCTCGATGCGAAAGGGGATGATCGGCAGGCCGAGGTGCACCGCGCGCTCGACCTCGCGCAGGATCTGCGGCGACGCATTGGCGTTTTGCGAAAAGACCAGCACGAACACGGCCGATTCCTTCAGCCCGTCGATGATCGCCTCGCCCCACGATGCGCCGGGCAGGATGTCGCGCGGCGCGATCCAGCAGCGGTGCCCGCGCTCTTCGAGCAACGCGCACACCATATTCGCGACGGTGCGGTCCTTCGACGAATAGCTGATGAAAACCTGTGCCGGCATGGCTTTCCCCCGCCGCGCATCATGGCGTGCACGGGAGGGAAGGGCAATGCGCTACTTCCCTGTCAAACGGCGCGAATATTATGCAAACGATTCTCAATATCATAATTGTTGACCTAGCGCGCCGACGCCCCTAATGCGCCGCTATTGCGAGTCAGTCGCAATCAAATAGGGGAAGAAATTTGATCACCGTCCGTTCGCCATTCATGTCCCGTCTCGCCGCCGGTAGCGCGCTCGGCCTCGCGCTCGCGGCGGTCGCCTCGCCCGCGGCCGCGCAGGACAATGACGGCGACTATTGGGCGGCGCGCAAGAGCCAGATCGTCGTCACCGCGACGCGTACCGAGGCGCTGGCCGAAGATGTGCCGGTGACGATCACCGTCAAGACCGCCGAGCAGATTGCCGACGAACTCGTCACCGACATCCGCGACCTCGTCCGCTTCGAACCCGGCGTCAGCGTCCAGCGCCAGCCGGCCCGCTTCAACGCGGCGCTCAGCGCCACCGGCCGCGCCGGCAACGACGGTTTCAACATCCGCGGCATCGGCGGGAACCGCGTGCTGATCCAGGTCGACGGCGTGCGCGTTCCCGACGGGTTCAGCTTCGGGGCGCAGGCGGCGGGGCGCGGCGACTATGTCGACCTCGGCCTGATCAAGTCGGTCGAGATATTGCGCGGCCCGTCGTCGGCGCTCTACGGCAGCGACGGGCTTGCGGGTGCGGTCAGCTTCGTCACCGCCGATCCGGCCGATTTCCTCGAAAACGGCAGGAATGTCGGCGGCCTTCTGCGGGCGTCGTACAGCAGCGCCGACAATGAGTTCAGCGAAACCGCGATCGTCGCCGGGCGCAGCGGCGACTGGTCGATCATGGGCGCCTATACCCGCCGCGATTACAACGAGCTCGACAACAAGGGGACGGTGGGCGGCACCGGTGCGCTCCGCACCAAGCCCAATCCGCAGGACGGCCGCTCGAATGCCGCGCTCGCGCGCCTCGTCTACGACCCCGCGAACGGCCACAAGCTGCGCCTGACCGGCGAATATCTCGATACCCGCCTGTTCACCGAAGGCCTGACGGGGCAGAGCGCGACGGTCGAACTGCTCGAGGCCGTCGATACCGGCAAGCGCAAGCGCGTGTCGCTCGACTGGAGCTGGGAAGGCGAGGGCGTGATCGATTTCGCGCGCGTCGCGCTTTATTGGCAGGATGGCGAGGACGTCCAGTTCACCGACGAGGACCGTACCCCTGCCGCCGACCGCGAACGGCTCAACAGCTTCGAGAACCGCGTCATCGGTGCCTCGGCCGATGCGCGCGCCGATTTCAATACCGGCGCGATCACCCACCGCATCGTCTTTGGCGGCGACATCAGCAAGACGCGCCAGCGCGGACTGCGTGACGGCGTGCTGCCGACCCCGCCCGACGTCTTCCCGTCGCGCGCTTTCCCGACCACCGATTTCACGCGCGGCGGCCTGTTCGTCGGCGACGAGATCGGTATCGCCGACGGCCGCCTGCTGCTCTACCCGGCGCTGCGCTTCGACTGGTACGACCTGTCGCCGCGCAATGATCCGCTCTTCCCCGGTGCCGGGGCAGCCGATCAGAGCGGTTCGCGCGTGTCGCCGAAATTCGGCGCGGTGTGGAAACTGACCGACGAAATCCGTCTCTTCGCCAACTATGCCACCGGCTTCAAGGCGCCCGAGCCAAGCCAGGTGAACCAGTTCTTCGAGAATCTCGCCTTCGGCTATACCTCGCGCCCGAACCCCGATCTCGGGCCCGAACGCAGCACCAGCTTCGAGGGCGGCGTGCGCTTCGCCTCCGATGCGGTCAGCCTCGACGTCACCGCCTTTTCGGCGCGCTACAAGGATTTCATCAGTCAGGAAGTGGTCGATGGCAGCGGCACCTTCGCCGACCCCGCCATCTATCAATTCGTCAATCTCGATCGCGTCAAAGTCAAGGGGGCCGAGGCGCGGTTCGAGGGGCGAGCGTCGTCCGGCCTATATACGACGCTCGCCCTATCCTATGCGACCGGCACCGTGCGCGGCACGGGGCTGGAACGGCTGCCGCTGTCGTCGATCGATCCGCTGAAGCTTGTTGCCGGAATCGGTTATCGCGCGCCGGGCGGCCGTTTCGGTGGCCAGCTCGTCATGACGCACAGCGCGGGCAAAGAAGTGTCGCGCACCGTCGGCACCGATGTCGACGGCGACCCGACGACGATCTGCAGCGGCGCCGCCTGCTTCCGTCCCGGCGGCTTCACCATCCTCGACGCGACCGCTTTCGTTCGCATCGTCGACGCGCTGACGCTGCGCGCCGGCGTCTTCAACATCCTCGACAAGAAATACAGTTGGTGGAGCGACGTGCGCGGTCTCGGCGCCGCCTCGACAGTGACCGACGCCTATACCCAGCCCGGCCGCAACGCGAGCGTGTCGCTGAGCTTCCGTTTCTGAATCATCGAAGGACTGCACCGATGAAAATATATCGCACCATCGCCGCCACCCTGCTGCTGTCGGCCGCACTTCCCGCCGGGGCATCGGCGCATCCGCCGATCGCCGCCGAAGCCGCCGCGGCGAGCTTCGAGCAGGACCGCGCCGACATCCTTGCAATGGCGGGCAATTACCGCGTCAGCTTCAACATGCAAGAATCGACGCGCTGGGACCCCGATTACGAAGTGCTCGAACCTAAGCGCTCGGGCGGCAACGAAGTCGTCCGCGTCATCGAGGATACCGGTCGCAAGATCGTGCTGCAGCACATGCTCGTCATCACCGGCGACGATGACAAGAGCATGATCATCAAGCATTGGCGGCAGGACTGGGAATATGAACCCGCGAAACTGCTCGTCTATTCGGACCGCAACACATGGCAGTGGGAGGACGTCCCCGAAAAGATGCGCACCGGCCGCTGGTCGCAGACCGTCTGGCAGGTCGACGATTCGCCGCGCTACGGCGGCTGGGGCCAATTTGAAACGCGGGGCGGCGTCCGCCGCTGGCGGTCGAACTGGACCTGGCGCCCGCTCGCGCGCCGCGATGCCGTGCGCAACCCCGTTTACGACCGCTATCTGTCGATCAACCGCCACCAGCCGAGCCCCGACGGCTGGGTCCACTGGCAGGACAATACCAAGATGGGGACAAAAGACGGCAAGCTGGTGCCGATCGTCCAGGAATATGTCCTCAACACCTATATCAAATACGACCAGTATGACGTGAAGGCGGCCGACGATTATTGGGCCGCGACCAGGGACTACTGGGCCGCCGTCCGCGCCGAATGGGACCGCGTCGCCACGGCCAAGGGCGGGATTGCGATCGACGAGGAGGCCCAAACGGGTACCGTGATCAGCGGCCGCCTCCTCGAAATGGCCGACGAGGTGCAGGACAAGAAGCTGACGACGGCCAAGGCCATCGCCGAAGCGAAGAAGCTGATCGAGGCGAATACGCGGAAGCTTTGAAAGCAGGTGTTTTGGCGGCAGCTTTCGGCCGGGAGTGGACGTAAGTCGTTTGGAATTCCTCAATTGTGTCATTCCCGCGAAAGCGGGAACCCAGGGCGGGTTTACACTACTCTGGGTCCCCGCTTTCGCGGGGATGACAAAAGTTGGAAACGTCCGCTTCCCACCCCAAAGCCGACGGCCCAACGCTACAGCCGGTCCATCCGCAGCCAGCGGGTGTTGCCCAGCCAGGCCTTCGACAGGGCCCGGTTTGCGGCAGCTGCTTCCAGCTTCTTGCCTTGCGCCGCTTCGCTCTGCCCCAGCCCGTAGAGCGCCCAGCCATTGTTGGGCGCCTGCGTCAACGCGGCGCGGAAGGCGTCGCTCGCTTCGGAATAACGCTTTGCCTCGAACAAGGCGGCGCCGAGCGATTGCTGCACGGGATAATACCAGTAGGTCGGTTCCTGATAAGGAAGGCGGGTCTCGATCTCGACCGCCTGCCGATAGAAGCCGATCGCTTCGTCGTGGCGGCCGAGCGCCGACGCGAAGCGGCCTTGCGCTGCGCTTTCGGCCAGCATGACGAGATCGACAGCGGGCATGCCCTGATCGACCAGGCCTTGAAGCGCGCCGGATGCCCGGAGGCCAGCCATCGCGGCGATTTCGCGGTCGAACCCGTTGCGGTCGCGAAGCCCCGTATAGGCGATGGCGCGGGCATAATGCCGCATCGCCGTCGGATAACCGAGGCGGGCATCAGGTTCCGGCATCGCCAATATCGCCTTCGGCGTGGCGAATTGGGCCATGGCGAAATAGGGCGCGGCGTCGATCGCCTGAATCCAGCCGATCTGCGCCGAGGTCTCGGGATCTAGCAGGGTCCGCAGCCGCTTCGCCTCGCGGATCGCGGTGTTCATATCGCCCGCCATTTGCGCCGAGGTTACGATGAAATGGACATTGTGCGGGTAATAGCCGTAGCGCACGAGGCCCTGGTCACCCGCGCGGCGGATATAGGCCTCGTCGGCCCGCGCGGCGGCGACATTGACGCGGATCGAATCCGCATGGCGGCCGCGTAGCTGGTAGATATGACCGGGCATATGCACCAGATGCGCGGCGCTGGGCGCGTCGGGGCGCGCGAGCCGGTCGGCGGCGGCTTCGGCGCGCGCGGGATCGCGCGATTCCATCAGGTGAATATAGAGATGGTTCGCCTGGACATGCGCCGGATTGCGGCCGAGGACGGTTTCTATGAGGCGCACCGCCTCGCCGCTGCGGCCCACCGGCGTCAGCTTGTCGGTCATCCAGTAATTCCAGGGACTGGTATCCATTGCGGCCTCCGCCGCCAGCACCGCGACGTCGTCATCGGCGGGAAACCGGCGCGCGACGTCGAGCATCGCATCGGCATAGGCGGCGTCGAGCGCGGCGCGATCGCTCGCCGGATCGCGCGAATAGCGATGGGCGACGGCTTCGATCAGCGCTCGTTCCAGCGACGTCGCCGTGTCGCGGAGCGCCATCGCCCGGTCCATCGCCGCCAGCGCCGCGTCGCGGTCGCGCTCGTCCATCGGCGCGTTGATGTTGGGGCCGAGCGCCACCGCTTCGCCCCACCAGCACATCGCGCAGCCTGGATCGAGGCGCTGCGCGGTACGGAAGGAGCGCACCGCGCCGGCATGGTTGAAGCCATAGGTCATCAGCAGGCCCTGGCTGAAATAGCCGCGTGCCTGTCCGTTCGCGGTCGAAACGGGGAAGGGCGATTTCGCGAGATCGGCGAAGAGCGGGATGGGCCGGCCCTCGCTGGCGGGCGCTGCGAAGGCGGCCGCCACGAGCAGATTTTGCGCGAGCGACGAGCCGGCACGCCGCGCGCCGCAGACGAAGCCGGCGAGGCGGCTCGGGTCGAGCGCTTCGAGCGTCGCAATCGGAAAGGCAGGCAAGGCGCTGTCGCCCGCGGCGAAGAGGCCGATGCCGACAAGAACAGCGATACGGCTAGGTCGATGTATCATAATCCTGCCCTCCCCAAGGCGAACCAGAAACAACCGCACGACATTATCACGGAAGGAAGCGATTCCCAACTTCGATCGGGCAATGACCGCGGTTGCCGGTGCCCACCCTCCGCCGGCGGGCTGGAGTTGCTGGGACGCTTCCGTCGCGGTCGATCGATGGCTGCGCCGGCGTGCTTGCGATAGCGGCTGTTCCGCCGCTGCTATGGCCGCGTTATGAGTTGGTCCAGCCCGGCAGATATTTCGGGCAAATATTGGTCGAGCGGCCGGTCGGTCGCCAGCGCCATCCATAACATGCCGTCGACATGTGCGCAGATCGCCGCTGCGGTCTGGCCCGCGTCCATGCGGAGCGCGATGATCCCCTCGCGGACCAGGCGCTGGATCCATCCCGTCAGATCGACGATCTGCCCGTTCAGAAATCCCCGCATGATGTCGTGCAATTCGCCCGGATTGATGCACGCTGCGCGCAGGTGGATGCGCGCGCGGGTCACGATCGTCGCATCGAGGCCAGGGCGCGCGTCGAAGTCCAGCATCCGCTGCTTGAGTTCATCCCACGTCGCCGGCGGGGCGCGGTCCGGCGCCAGTTCGAAACGCAGGCATTGAGTGACCAGGTCTTCCTTATTCTTGAAGTGAACGTAGAGCGCGCCGGCGCTCAGCCCGGCTTCCTTCCAGATATCGGCCATCGAGGTGCCCTCGACTCCCTTGCGCGCAATGCAGGCGATCGCCGCCAGAATGATGCGCTCGCGCTGGGAGTTCATATGGCCGGGGTCGCGCTTGGGCATGGCTCACCTTCAAAAAAACGATTGATCATTCTTCTATTTAGCCGGCGGGCCGGCATCAACCCTTGACAGCCAAAATTTCTTATGAAAAACGAATGTTCATTCTTTTATAATGATGATGGTTTCAGGGGGAGGAAAAAATGTCGAAGTGGCTGTGGTTTTCGTGCTGCGCGGCGGGCGCACTGGTTCCGCAAATGGCCTTGGCGCAGGCCGATGCGGGCGAAACCGATCCGAACGATATCGTCGTCACCGCGCAAAAACGGTCCGAACGCCTGCTCGATACCCCGCAGTCGGTGACCGCGCTGACGGGCGACGATCTCGCCAAGCTCGGCGCGACCCAATTTTCGGATTTTGCCGCGTCGGTGCCGGGGCTGCAGTTCACGACGCAGGGTCCGGGCAAATCGTCGGTCAGCCTGCGCGGCGTCACGACCGGCGCCGACGTGATCCAGACGGTCGGCATCTATGTCGACGAAGTCCCTTATGGCTCGACCTCGGCCTTTGCCCGCGGCGCGCAGCTCGCGCTCGACGTCGGGCTGTTCGATCTCGACCGGGTCGAGGTGCTGCGCGGGCCGCAGGGCACGCTCTATGGCGCGAGTTCGATGGGCGGGGTGCTCAAATATGTGACGAGCAAGCCGGTGCTCGGTGGCTTCGAGGGGCGCGTGCAGGCCGGGGTGTCGGACACGCGCTACGGCGGTACCAACTATAATGGCGCCGCGGTGGTCAACGTGCCACTGGCGATCGACAAGGCGGCGCTGCGCGCGAGCGCATTTTATTCGCGCGGCGGCGGCTATATCGACAATCTCGAGACCGGCGAAAAGGATGTCGACCGCGGCAAGGTCTATGGCGGGCGTCTCGATCTGCTGCTCGAGCCGGTCGACGATCTGTCGATCCGGCTGACCGGTTTCGCGCAGAATGTCCGCCGTGAGGGTGCGCTCTATGCGCATTATACGCGCGCCGGCGATCCGGTCGATGGACCGCTCGACCAGCGGCATCCGCTGGCCGAACCGTTCCGGTCGAATTTCCGTCTGATCAGCGGGCAGGTCGATTATGATTTCGGCGCCGCGGCGCTGACCTCGATCACCAGCTACCAGACCGGCCGGGCCGAATATGTCCTCGATGCCTCGGGACTCTACCCGGCGCTGCTTGCGCCTTTCGTGCCGGGCATTGCCGCGGCGCCGGTCTCGTTCGACCTGCGCACGAAGAAGTTCACGCAGGAAATCCGCCTGGCGTCGGCGCCGGGGACGCTCGAATGGCTGATCGGCGCCTTTTACACGCGTGAGAAGAGCGCCAATTTTCAGGCCGTCGATGCGCTCGACGCCAATCTCGACCTGCTGCCGGGGGTCGATGTCGCGCATGTGTCGCTACCCAGCATCTACCGCGAATATGCCTTTTTCGGCAATCTGACCTGGCACCTCACCGACAAGTTCGACGTCACCGGCGGCCTCCGCTACGCGCGTAACGACCAGCGGTACGAACAAAAGGCGTCGGGGCTGCTGATCGGGTCGGCGCCGGCGGTCGAGTCGGGCGCCGGGGTGGTGACCTATCTTGCCAATGCGCGCTATCGTTTCAGCCGCCAGGTCACCGCTTATGCCCGCTTTGCGACCGGCTACCGCGCGGGCGGGCCGAACTTCGTCGCGCGCGATCCCGACACCGGCGAACTGCTGGCGCCGCTCAGTTTCAAGTCCGACGCGCTCGACAGCTACGAGCTCGGCCTGAAAGCCGAAACCGCCGACCGCAGTTTCGGCGCCGATGCGTCGATCTTCCTGATCGACTGGAAGGACATCCAGCTCCCGACCGCGGCGGGCGGGGTTTCGGTGCTGACCAATGCCGGCAATGCGCGGATCAAGGGCGCCGAGTTGACGCTGACCGCACGGCCGGATCGGGGCACGACGATCACCGGCGCCTTCACCTATAACGACGGTTATGTCACCGGCGACACCCCCGCGGTCGGCGCGCGGAAAGGGGAGCGGTTGCCGAACGTTCCGCACTTCACCGCATCGATCAACGCCGACCATGTCGAAACCGCGAGCGCGCTGCGGCCGAGCATCGGGGCGAGCCTGCGCTATGTTGCCGACCGGACGTCCAGTTTCGACCTGAACGGCGGCTTCCCCCAATATGCGATACCCGATTATGTCACCGTCGACCTGCGCGCCGGCTTCAGCGCCGGCCCCGTTGATGCCCAGCTCTTCGTGCGCAACCTCTTCGACGTGCGCGGACAGCTCAGCGCCGAAACGAGCCTGTCCATTCTCGACGGGCCGGCGCAGGTCACCATCCTCCAGCCGCGGACGATCGGGCTCAGCCTGTCGTCGCGTTTCTGAGGATCAATGAGAAATTTGCGAGATAAGGATAAGAAAATATGAGCATAATCGGATATCGCGCTGCGCGGCCTGTCATCGCGGCCATTGCGCATGCCATGCTGATTGCGGTTGCTCTATGCTGGACCGCGCCCGCCGCCGCGCAGGCGGAGGGCGCCGATCCGGTGCCACTCGCCGACCATCATATGCATATCCAGAGCCCGCTGATTTCCGCGTGGTTGGGCGAAATGCAAAAGGCGATGCCCACCGTGTTCGACGGTATCTCGGACGATCTGTACGCCACGCGCAGCGGCGCCGATGCGGTGCGCGAGCTCGACCGCGCCGGCATCCCGAAAGGGGTCCTGCT
Source organism: Sphingopyxis macrogoltabida (assembly GCF_001314325.1). NCBI lineage: Bacteria > Pseudomonadati > Pseudomonadota > Alphaproteobacteria > Sphingomonadales > Sphingopyxidaceae > Sphingopyxis > Sphingopyxis macrogoltabida. The sequence goes on along the minus strand of NZ_CP009429.1, from coordinate 3,339,405 downwards.
CTCGATGGGTTATATGTTCGGCTTTCCCGCCGTTCCGCTCGAGCCGGAAGAAAGGGCGCGGCGGATGCGGGCGGAAAACCGTTTCAACGTCGACGCGGCGCTCGCCTCGCACGATCGTCTCGTCGCCTTCGTCGGGATCAATCCGTTTCAGCCCAATGCACTGGATGAACTCGGCTATTGGTCGCGCCAGCCGGGGGCGTGGGGCGTCAAGCTCCACCTCGGGAACAGCGGTTTCGATCCGGGCAACCGGGCGCAGGTCCGCAAGCTCGGCGCCTTCGTCGCGGCGGCGAACAGGGCGCATATGCCGCTCGTCATTCATCTGCGCGGCGCGGCGCCGTTCACGGTCGCCAACATCGCGACCTTCATCGACAAGGTGTTGTCGCGCGCAGGCGACCTGCCGGTGCAGATCGCGCACGGCGGCGGTTATGGCGGCATCGACCAGCCGACGCTCGACGCGCTGGACCTCTATGGAAAGGCGATTGCGCGCAAGGCGCCGGGGACGAAAAATCTCGTGCTCGATCTTTCGGCAGTCGCGCAATTCGACCCCAGCAAGGCGCCGATAAAAGATCCGTCCGAAACGCGCAGCTTCGACGAAATGCGCGCCGCTTATGTCGCCGGGATGCGCAAGATCGGCCTTGACCGCTTCGTCCTCGCCAGCGACTGGCCGGCGCTCGAGCCGCCCGCCGAATATTTCGCGATCGAGCGGACGGCCTTGCCCGTCACCGACGCCGAATGGCGGCAACTCTGCGGCAACCTTGCCCCCTATCTGCGCGCCGGTTGGGTGAGCGGATCGCGAGCGCGATGATGTACCGGCGAAGCTGACATCAACCTGACATCGTCCGCGGGCCTCCCGTCAGCGGCATCGCTGCATAGAGCGCGCAGCGGAGGACGGTCCTCCCGACGAACGGGGAACCGCCGGTGCGCCTTCATCATGTCTCCTTTACCCTGGGCGTCCTGCTCGCGGCGCCCGCCATGGCGTTTCCCGCGGCCGCGCAGGATATGGCGAGCGAAGGCCGCACGGCCTATACGCCCGAATATTTCGCGCGCGTTCAGCCGACGACGGCTTTCGACATGCTGGCGATTTTGCCGGGCTTCCGGCTCGTCGAAGGCAACACCGACGTTCGCGGCTATTCGGGCGCAGCCGGCAATATCCTGATCGACGGCCAGCGGCCGGCGGGCAAGGCGGAAACGCTCGAAGACATGCTGAAGCGCATTCCGGCGGCGCGCGTCGCGCGCATCGAACTCGTCCGCGCCGGGACGCCGGGGATCGACATGCAGGGCTTCGCGCTGCTCGCGAATGTCGTGCTGCGCTCCGACAGCCGTCTTGCGGGCAGGATCGAGGCCGAGAACGCCCTGTTCCGCCACGGGTATAGCGCGCCCCGCGGATCGGTGCAGGTCGATCTCGACCGTGGCGGCCATGTCCTCAACCTGTTCGGCGCCGTCTATCGGACGATCGACGACGAACATGGCTTCGGCACCCGCGACCGCTTCGCGGCGGATGGCACGCCATTGCGGCTGGCGGACTATGCGCAGCCCGAAGGCGAGACGGTGGTCGAGACGAGCGCCGGCTATCGCACGCCGCTGTTCGGCGGCACGCTGCGCCTCAACGGCCTGTTCAAGGATGTGCGGATGTTCGCCGATATTGGCTATGACATTCGCTTTCCCGAACCCGAAACGATCACCGGTAGCGAGCGCAACCACACGCGGACCTGGGAAGCCGGGCTGCGATACGAACGCACCCTCGGCGCGGCCGACGATATCGAACTGGTCGCCAACCATCGCGCCGAACGCGAAACCGGGATCGACCGCGAAATCGCGGGCGCTTCGAACGACCTGTCGGACGAGCGTGCGACGAGCAGCGAATCGATCCTGCGCGCGGCGTGGCGGCATCATCGCGGCGCGCTGGCGCTCGAAGTCGGCGGCGAAGGGGCGATCAATATTCTCGACAGCCGCAACCTGCTGTTCGAGGATGACGTCGCGGTGCCGCTCCCCAATGCGCAGGTGCGCGTCGAGGAGCATCGCGGCGAATTCTTCGCCAATTCGAGCTGGACGCTCGGCCCGCGCCTGACCGCGGAGGCCGGCATCCGCTACGAAATCTCGCGCCTCACGCAGAAGGGCGACAGCGATCTTGCCAAATCGCTGGCGTTCGTCAAACCGCGCGCGCGGCTGAACTGGTCGCCGGGCCCGCATGACGAAATCCGGCTGCTCGTCGAACGCGAGGTCGGGCAGCTCGATTTCGACGATTTCGTCGGCGCGGCGTCGCTCAACGCGGGGACGATCAGCGCCGGCAACCGCGACCTCGAGCCCGAGACGCTGTGGCGCGCCGAGGCCGCCTATGAACATCGTTTCGGCGCCGGCTCGATCGTGCTGACCGCGCGCCGCGAATGGATATCCGATCTGGTCGACCAGCTGCCGATCTTTGCCGACGGGGCGATCTATGACGGGGTCGGCAATATCGGCAGCGCGCGCCGCGACGAGCTGGAAGCATCGCTCAAACTGCCGCTCGACGCGGCGGGGTTGAAGGGAGTCCTTGTCACCGCCGATGCGACGGCGCGGCGGAGCCGCGCGACCGATCCGTCGACCGGCGAACGGCGGCGCATCTCGAAAGATGTCCCGATCGAGGCGAAGATCAGCCTCACGCACGACCTCCCCGCCTGGCACTTGCGGTGGGGCGGCAGTTTTGTCGTCGCCGAAGAGGAGCGCAGCTTCAAGATCGAGGAGATCGAGACCGAGCGGCTCGGCGGGCGGCTCGATCTGTTCGTCGAATATAAACCCGACGCGCGCTGGACGATCCGCCTTTTCGGCCGCAACCTGACCGACAGCGCCGCAGTACGGACGCGCGACATCTATACCGGCATTCGCGGCGACAGCGCCTTCCGCTATCGCGAAGTCCGCACGCTGCGCAGCGGCCGCTATGCGGGGATCAATATCCAGCGCAGCTTCGGCGGCTGAGCCGCGGGATCAGAACCCGATCGGGCTGAAGCTTGTCTCGGCGCGCAGGCCGATGACCAAGGCATCGGGGATTGTCGGATCGGCCGACGGACGCCGGATATAGTGGAGGCTCGGCTGGAGCGTCAGCCACGATGTCAGCGGCGCACGATAAGTCGCCTCGATCGCGATTTCCGAGGCGCTGGCACCGGTCGCCGCGCGATAGCTGTCCGATGTGAAGGCTGCGGCGACGGCGAGGCCGAATTCATCTTCCTCGCGGCCGGGGATCCAGCCGGCGAACTTGATCCCGCCGCTGGCAAAGCCGTCGAACATGTTGAACCGGCCCTTTGCCGTGCCGACCCGTGCGAACAGATCGGCGCGGCGTTCGCCCTGCACGACGATCGGCATCTCGCCGCGCAAATAGGTGCCGCTATTGCCTTTCGCCGCGGCGCCGCCGTCGTTCGGTTCGAACGACGCCGTATATTGCCAGTGCCCGAGCAGCAGCTTGCCGCCCTTCAGCGGCGCTTGCACCTCGCCGACCAGCAACGCGCCGTCGCCATTCCCGAGCTTGATCGCGGTCCGTCGCGGACGGTCGGGATCGCCGGGCACGCCGTCGAGCACCGCGGCGCGCACCGCCCAGCCGTCGGCCGGTTCGACCTGAAAGCGGGCGGCGAGCGAGGTGCTTGGAAAGATCGACGGGCCATTCCGGCCGCTTTGCGCGAAGTCGGTCCCGATCCCGTGCGGGCTGCTGACGAACAGCCCCGCGGCGTCGAGCGAGTCGAACTCCGAATTGAGGTCGTAGAGACCCGCCTTCACCGACACGCGCTCGCCGATCTTCTGGTCGATCCATGCCTCGTAGAGCCGCAGCGCCGAAACCCCGGTCTCGATATTGCTCACCCCATGGGTGTCGCCCGCCAGCGCGCCGATCGAGCGGCCGTTGTTGTAGAGGCCGTAGAGATGGAGCTGGGCGCCCGTCCAGCCGGCGAGCTTTTCCAGATCGGCCTCGAACACGATGTCGAGATTGTCGAGATAGCGCGCGCCCTTGCGCACACCGCCCGATACATTGCCCATCACTTCGCCGGTATAGGTCAGTTGCAGCAGGATCGGGCCGTGGTCTTCGTCGATCTCGCCGCCGGCATGGGTGTGGCCGTGGGGTGCGTGGCCGCCGGCATGCGGGGCAGGGGCGTCCCCCGCCGGCGCGCCGGAGAAAGCGAGTGCGAGCGCCGGGGTCAGCATCAGAAGCTGACCATGAAGGCGAGGCGGATGCGGTCGAGCCACTCGCGCGGCGGCAGCGCGCCGGCATAGGCCGGGTCGAGCGGCCGGTAATGATACCAGAGCAGATCGAGCTGCAGATGCGGTGCCGGGACATAGCCGATGCCGACCCCGTGCAGCTTGTAGTTGGTCGACAGGTCGATATTGTCGTGGCTGAACGCGGCGAGGACCGAGTCCACCTGAACTTCCGAATAATTATAGGCGATGCGCCAGTCGCCGGGCTTCGCGGTCCGCCCCGCCGCCAGTTCGAGGTTGAATGCGGTATCGCCGGCGACCGCGGCGCCGAGGTTCTTCACATAGTCGGCGGTGAACGCCAGCGGCCAGCGTTCGGAGAGGCCCGACCAGCCAAGCGTGCCGATGCCCTCGATCAGGTGGAAGTCGGAGAGGTAGCGGCCTCCCGAAATGAGGTTGCCACGGAAATCCCCTGCATCGGCGCCCGCCACCGAGCCGAGGCGGTAATGATAATAGCTGCCGGTCAGCCCGGCCTTCAGCGTCGCGCCGAGCGGAGCGGAAAGCGCGAGCTGACCGCCGAGCATGTCGCTGTCGCGTGCCACTGCGGCTTCATCGATGACGAACCAGATGCCGCGGGCATCGACACGCGCGCCGCCGAGGCGGGCGCCATAGCTGACCCCGACGCCCTGCGGCGAGACGTCGCCGTCCCACAGCATGTCGGTACGCTGGAAGATCTGCGGGAATTTCCCGGCATAGGCGGTGAGGCCGCCATTGGTGTAGCGCACCCACGCCTGATCGAGCGAGACCGCAAAGTCATCGACGAAATTGCCCAGCGTCACGTCGGTCGAATTGGGGTCGTCGGGATCGCCCGTCGCGATTTGGGTGCCGACCGCGAAATGATCGTCGATCTTGTAGGTGGCGCGGAGGCGGGCGCGGACGGCGCTGCGCGACCGGTCGCGCGCGGTGCCGTAATTCCATTCCTGCCGCACGCGCATGTCGCCGCTGACGTCGAGGCCCGCGATGCCGAACTCGCCGCCCGGTGCCGGTGCAGCGCTTGCAAGTTGCGGCGCCGCGGCGGGCGTGCTCGCCGCAACGGGCGCTGCCGCGACCGGCGGCGCGACCTGAGGGGCAGGGGCGGGGGTGCCGACCTGTTCGAGCATCTGCGATTGCCGCGCGACAAGGCTTTCGAGCTGCTCGATCCGCTGTTGCTGTTCGGCGAGCTTGCGTTCGAGCGCGCCGAGCCGGTCTTCCTGCGCCTGGGCCGCAGGCGCGATCGACAGCGCCGTAGCGGCGAGGAGGAGAGCGCGGATTTTCATGATCAATTCTTCCTTGTCGCCGGCTTGCGGCGCTTGAACCAAAGCAGCAGGCCGGCGACGATCATCGTCACCAGCCACAGGCCGATCGCGACCGAGAGGAGCCGTCCGATCAGCCCGCCCGCCTCGCCGGTATGGATGGGGAACAGCGCGCTCATGAAGGCGCGGGCGGGTTCGGCTTCGGCGATCGGAAATACCCCCCGGACGGCGCCGTCATTGGCATCGACGAGGACGATGCTGCCGCCATAGGCGCGGCGGATTTCGCCGGGCGCGAGAACGCGTATGCGATAGGTGGCGTCGTCGGCTTCGGGCCAGGCGACCTGGGTCAGGCTGCTGCCGGGGATCGCCCCGAGCGCCGCGCCGGCCGCCGCTGCGAAGCCGACCGGAGCGCCGGTCTGCGGATTGGCGGCCATGGCGACGCTTTCGGCGCCGAGCGCGGTGCCGACGCCGTCTTCGAATTTCAGCATCGTGCCGGTCGCGGCGATGACGAGCGCCGGAACGACCGCCCACAGGCCGACCGCGCGGTGCCAGGAATAGAGCCGCGCCGCCGCCGGACCGCGTCGCGCCGGGATGAGCGCGGTGCGCCACGTCCCGCGCCGCGGCCATGCGGCGACGAGGCCGAGGACGAGGTTGGAGCAAAGCAGCAGGCCGCTGATCGACACGATCCAGCTCCCCCATGCGCCGAGCAGGTCGTGGTGGAAGCCGACGAGGAAGTCGATCAGCGTCGTCTCGTCCGGCTTCGGCACGTCGATCACCGTCCCGTCGCCGGCGATGCGGACCTTGCCGCCATCGCCGCCCGCTTCGTCGAAATAGACGGTGTAGCGGTCGGGCAACCCGGCGGTTGTCCAGATCGTCGTCACCGTCCTGTCGCCGCCGGCGGGTGCGATCGCATCGAGGCGGCGCTCGATCGCGGGGAGGTCGGTCTTGCGGTGGATATCGCTCAGCGCCGCGTCGCCGATCTCCCAGTGAAAGACGATCAGGATGCCGGTGAGCGCCTGGAGCAGCCAGAACAGGGCGGCGCCAAGACTGAGCCATCGGTGCGCCGTCAATATCTGCCGGCGAAGCGGCGGTCGCGTCGTGCGGGATGTTTCGGTCATCTTCTCTTGTTGCCGCGCGGGCGCGGTCCAAAAAACATCCACTTTTCGGTATATCGATGGGTCCAAGTGTCCTTGTGCCGATCAATGTTGCCGGGCAAAGAAAAAGCCCGGCCGTCGCCGGCCGGGCTTTCGGGCGTCTTTGCTGTCGGCTCAGAATTCGATCGAGGCCGATGCCTTGAAGGTGCGCGGGCCGCCCTGCAGCAGCCGGGTGCCGAAGGCGCTGAAGACGTTATAGGCCGAGGCCCAGTAGCGCTTGTCAGCGACGTTATCGACGTTGAAGCGCAGCGTCAGCGGGGTTTCGCCGATCAGCGCGACATAGCGCGCGCCGAGATCGAAGCGGGTCCAGCTATCGAGTTCGAGCGTGTTCGTCGCATTCGCTGCCTGCTTGCCGGTATAGACCACGCGGCCGACCAGCGTCAGTTCGGGCAGGAACGGCAGGTCCCATTCGACGTTGGCGTTGGCGAGCACTTCGGGCACGCCGATCGCGTCATTGCCCTGATTGATGCCGCCTTCGGTGCGGCGCAGCTTGGCGTCGTTGATGGTCAGGCCGGTGATGATGCGCAGGCCGTCGACCGGTTCACCGTCGAGCGTGATCTCGATGCCGCGGTTCCGCTGCACGCCGTAATTGCCATAGATCAGCGTGACCGGGTCGACGAAGCTGTTCGGCTTGTCGATCCGGAACAGCGCGAGACCCGCGTTGAAGCGGCCGAAGTTCAGCTTGCCGCCGACTTCATATTGCGTCGACTTGACCGGCGGCAGCACGGCGCCGGCATTGACGACCGGGAGAAAGCCGCCCTGGCCGTCGTCGATCGTCGGCGGCGCGATAGTGCCCGCCAGCAGACCCTCGATCCGGTTGCCATAGATCGACAGACCCTCGACGGGCTTGACGACGAGGCCGACGACCGGGGTTATCGCCGATTCCTTGTAGCCGCCGGTGCGCGAGCCGTCGGCGTAAGAATAGGATGTCGTCTTGATCTCCTGCAGGCGCAGCCCTCCGGTGATCAGGATGCGGTCGTCCCACAGCCCGAGCGTGTCCGAGAAAAAGGCGCTCGACACGCGGGTGCGGCCGATCGGGAACACATTGTCGAGGTCGCCGCCGACGAACTGGTTGGGGATGGGCCGCGGTGCGACGACGGGATCGTAGAGGTTGGTCGCGTAGCCGATGAAATCGAAATCATAGGCGTTGCGATTGACCTGCCAGCTTACCGCGACGCCGGCGTTGACCTCGTGGCTCATGCCGCCGCCTTCCAGCTTGATGCGGATGCCGGCGGTGGCCGATTCGTTATTATCCTCGCGCGGGACGTAGGATCCGGCGCCGGTGGCGGCACCGGTCACCGCATCGAGCACGGTGATGCTGGCGGTCGTCTGATCCTCGCGCCCGTCGCGGGCGCCGACCTTGGCATAGACCATCGCCTCGCTGGACAGGTCATATTCGATGCTGAAGGCGCCGAAGAAGTCCTTGGTCAGGATCTGGCTCCACGGCTGCGAATAGTTGGTGTCGGCATCGGGCACGCGCGGGATGACCGCGCCGATACCCACCTGGCCGCGCCAATAGGACTGGTTGAGCCGCTGGTAATTGAGATTGAGCGAGCTGCGCAGCGGGCCGTTGTTATAATCGAGCGTGGCGCCGAGGACATAGCTCGAGTGAAATTCGTCGTTGATCGCGATGTCGCCGCGGCGCGCCGATCCGTTGACGCGGAGGCCCCATTCGCCGTTGGCGCCAAATCGGCGGGCAACGTCGACCGCGCCCGAGAAATGCGCGGCGGACGTGTAACCGAGCGTCGCGCGGGTCATGTCGCGCTCGGCCGTTTTGGGGATCAGGTTGACGCTGCCGCCGATGCCGCTGCCGCCGGGCGCGGCGCCGTTCAGAAAGGCGCTCGCGCCGTTGATCACCTGCACCGACGAGAAAAGTTCGGGCGCGACGAGCTGGCGCGGCGTGATGCCGTAGAGACCGTCGAAGCCGACATCGCTGGCATCCAGTTCGAAACCGCGGATAACGAAGACTTCACCGGCGATGCCGAAGCCCAGCGTGGTGCGGACCGTCGGGTCGTTTTCCAGCACTTCGCCGAGCGTGTCAGGCTGCTGGTTGAGGATCAGCGCCTCGTTGTAGCTGCGGATATTGAAGGGAATATCTTCGGCGGCCTTGGTGCCGAAGACACCGACATTGCCGCCGCCGGTCACCTTGGTCTGGTTGTTGCGCTGCGCGGTGACGACGATGCTTTCGCTGTCCGCCGCATCCTGCCCGAAAGCCGGCCCGGCAACCGCCAGCGTAGCGCCCAGCGTCAGGAGGCTGGTCCCCCGAACGATGCCCCGAATTGCAACCATGATATTTCCCCCGAAATGGTGTCCGAATTCCCGTCCGATCGAGCGAGGCGGTTGCCAAGCCCATAATCGGAACCGTAACATGTTTGACCCGGTTGGGCCGTAAAACATCCAATTTGCGTAGCGACTGGGGACCAAGGCGGGTCCAGTTTTCGGCCTGCGACGGGACTATCCGAACCGGACAATCCCGCCGACGACCGTTTTCAATACCTTGGCCTTTACAAGCAAATGCGAATCGATAGCAAATAGATCGCTATCCCAGACCACAAAGTCGGCGAGAAAGCCAGCCGCGATCAGGCCGAGTCTGGTTTCGTTGAACCCGGCGAAGGCGCCTTCCTGCGTGTAGCAGTGCATCGCCTGCGCGAGAGTGACCCGCTGTTCAGGGTGCCAGCCTTGCGGATTCTGGCCGTCGAGCGTTTCGCGATTGACCGCGGCGTCGAGCCCGGTGAGCGGATCGATCGGCGCGACCGGCCAGTCCGAGCCCATGCAGACATGGGCGCCCGAGCCGACGAGCGACCCATAGGCAAAGCTGGTTTTCAGCCGTTCCTCGCCGATGCGTCGCACCGCCCAGCGGCCGTCGTCGATGGCATGATAGGGCTGCACCGACGCGATGATGCCCTGTTCCCTGAAACGGCCGATCGCATGCGGTTTCATATGCTGCACATGTTCGATGCGGAAACGACGGTCGCGCGGGCCATTGGCCTTCGCCACCGCCGCCATCGTGTCGAGCACGATATCGTTCGCCTCGTCGCCGATCGCGTGCGCCGTCACCTGCAACCCGGCCTTGTCGGCGCCTTCGATCCAGCGGCGGAGATCGGCGGGGTCGGTGACGACGATGCCGCGCGTCGTCGGATCGTCGCTATAGGGTTCGTAGAAGCGCGCCGTTCGCGATCCCAGCGAACCGTCGAACACCACCTTGCACGCCCCCCATTGCACCCAGTCGTCACCGCGCCCCTGTTCCGCGATGAGTGCGACCTGCGCCTCCCAATCCTTGAGCGGCAGATAATGGCGGAAGCGCAGTCCCGTCTCGCCGAGCGCGCGCAGCCGCCGGGTGGAATCGAAGCTGATCGTTTCGAGCTCGGTCGGATGGACCTGCGTCACGCCCTTGCTCAGCGCAAGTTCGATACCCTTGCGCGTCGCGGCGTCGATCTGCGTTTCGGAAGGCGCGCCGATCGCGCGGACCACCAGATCCTTCGCGGCGTCCTTGACGATGCCGGTCGGTTCGCCCTTGGCGTCGCGTTCGATCACGCCGCCCGGCACGTCGGGCGTGTTGCGGTCGATCCCGGCCAGCTTCAGCGCGAGCGAATTGAGCAGCAGCATGTGGAGGTCGTAACGGATGACCGCGACAGGCGTGTCGGGCGTAACCGCGTCGATCCAGTCCTTGTGCGGCATCTCGCCGCCCCAGCGGTCCTGATCCCAGTTGCCGCCCTCCAGCCACTGCCCCTTGGGCAGCGCCTTTGCCGCCGCTGCTATACGCGCGACGAACTCCTGCGGATTGGCGGCGTCGCGCAGCGAAGGCTGCGACAGCATCGTCGATGCGGTCACGAAATGGACGTGCGGGTCGATGAAGCCCGGCGTGACGAACGCGCCGGCAAGGTCGACGATTTGCGTGCGCTTGCCGGTCCGCGCGCGTACCGCGTCGGCGCCGATCGCGGCGATCCGGTCGCCGATGACGCCGATTGCATCGGTGCGCGCCGTGGGGCCCGCCCCCGTCCACACTGTCGCGTTGATATAGGCGGCGTCGAGGTCGCCCTCGGCGTGGGCGAAGGCGCGCGTAGCGGCCGCCGCAGCGGTGCCGCCGGCGAGGGCGAGGAGCGTGCGGCGGCCGAGCATCACTTGCCCGCCGGCTTGCGCGGCGGGTTCGCGGCGCGCCATGTGTCGAGCCTTGCGAGCCAGGCGGCCGCCGACAGTGGGCCATAGGTCTTTGAATCGGTGTGCTCGGCGACCAGTGCGCGGATGTTGACGAAATAGGCGGGGCCGCTCGGCAGGCCGAGTTCCTTGCTTTTCCGTTCCATCGCCGCCGCCTGTTCGGGGGTCGGTTCGATGCCGGTCACCGGCTTGAACAGGATGACGTCGAAGTCGGCGCCATTTTCATGAAAGAAGAGCTGCGTCGGCGGGAAGCCGCCGGCGGCGGCGACTTCGTCCGCGAGCGCGAGTTCGCGGATGAACTGTTCCTGCTTGCCCGGCGCCAGCTTGAAGATTTCGAACCACGCTTCGGGCCAGGGCGCGTCGGCGGCGGGCGGAGGCGCGGCGGGGGCGGGCGTCTGTTGCGCGCCGGCGGAGAACGGCAGGGCCGCTGCGGCGATCGTCAAGGCGAATGCGTATTTCATGATATCTCCCTCCTGAACCGGCCACACGATCCGCTTCCGGGATGGATCGCAAAACATCCAATAAGCGGGAGAGGGAGGGGGCCAGTCGGAAGGACTATCCCGCCGCCTTGCGAAGCGCCGACAGGGCAGTGCGCGCTTCGTGCGCGTTGAGACTGGCGAAACCGATGCGCAGGCCGCGCGGCGCATCTTCGGTCGTCATGAAAGACCGCGACGAGGCAAAGCGAAGCCCCATCGCCGCGGCGCGTTCTTCCATCTTGTCGAGATCGGTGTTGACCTTGAGCCAGAAGGCAAGGCCGCCGTCGGGCAGGCGATATTCGGCGATGTCGCCTAACGTGCGGTCGATTTCGGCCGCGAAATTGGCGCGCCTCTTGGCGTAGATCTGGAGCACTTTGCGGCCGTGGCGGCGGAGTTCGCCGCTTTCGATCAGCTCGGCGGCGGCATCCTCGGTCAGCGCATTGCCCATGCCGTCGGTCAGCGACACGCGGTGCGCAATGGCCTCGACGACGGCGGGCGGCGCGGCGACATAGCCGATGCGCAGTGCGGGCAGGAGGAGCTTCGACATCGATCCCACATAGAGGACATGGCCGGGACCATAGGCCGCGAGCGGCAGCAACGGCTGCGATTCGAAGTGGAACTCGTGATCATAATCATCCTCGATGATCGCAAAGCCGAACTGGCGGGCGAGGTCGAGGAGGCGCAGACGGCGTTCGGGGCGCAGCGACACCGTGGTCGGAAACTGGTGGTGCGGGGTCACGAAGACCGCGCGCACCGCATTGCGCCGGCAGGCATGTTCGACCGCGTCGATGTCGATGCCGTCCTCGTCGAGTCCCACCGGCACGATATTGGCGCCGAGCGCGCGGAACGCGGCGACCGCGGGTTCGTAGGTCAGTTTCTCGACAATCACCGAATCGCCGCGCCCGAGCAGGACCTGCGCCGCAAGAAATATGCCGTTCTGGCTGCCGCGCGTGATGCAGATATTTTCCGCGCTGACCGGCAGGCCGCGCTGGCTCCGCAGCATCGCGGCGATGGCTTCGCGTAGCGCCGGCGAGCCGCGCGGATCGCGATACTGGAAACCATTGTCGCGCGACGCGCGGAGCGCCGCCAGCCGGTAGGCGCGCGCCAGCAGCTCGACGGGAAAGAGGCGGCCGTCGGGAGCGCCCTCGTCGACCTTGAGCCCCGGCCCGCCCGGCACTGCGAGCGGCCGTTCGGGCGGCGTGGCAAAGCGATAGTCGATGACGGCGCTGCTCATCGTCGCTTCGGCCTCGCCATGATGGCGGATGACCGGGTCGGGAAGCGAAGCGGCGACCATCGTGCCACGGGTGCCCGCCGAATCGAGCCACCCCTGCGCGATCAGATCCTCATAGGCGATCACCACCGTCTTGCGATTGACCCCGAGCGTCTGCGCCAGTTCGCGGCTGCTCGGCAGATAGGTGCCCGACGCCAGCCGGCCGCGTTCGATATCGCGGATCACCGCCTGAATGATCTGCATATAGATGGGGACGTCGCGCGACGGATCGATCCGTTCGCCCAGGCTCACTTGTAAGGGACGCAGCATTGGACCTGCCTCGCGGGTAAATTTTCGTGAACGAAGGGGCCAATCCTATCGCGATATTTTCCAGACTGCAACCTGCACTGGTCCCCCGCACTTTTCGTTTTTGGTGCTTGCCGGAGTGCCAAGGCTGGGGAACAATCAGCGTATCGGTGCCGGGACCGGTGTGCCCGCAGGCGGGTGACGATTTTCGGTTTCGCATGATTTTTCAGGGGGTATGGTGGGGCTCTTCGACACATTCGACAATGCCGACGTTCGCGCGCTGGTGGAGCAATATCCGCTCGCCTGGGTGTGTGGCGGGCCGGCAGGCGCGGTCGAGGCAAGCCTGCTGCCGCTGGTCGGTGTCTTCGATGCGGACGGCCGGCTCGTCGAGCTGGTCGGTCACCTGATGCGCTCCAATCCGCTTTTGACGGCGCTTGAGGCCGACCCGCGCGCGACGATCCTGTTCAAGGGACCCGACGCCTATGTCAGCCCCGAACATGCCGGGCTCAAAAATTGGGGTCCGACCTGGAATTATGCGCAGCTCAGGATCGGCGCGGAGGTCCGCTTCGATGCCGAGCTCACCGAATGGTCGCTCGAACTGCTCGTCGCCGCCATGGAATCGGCGCGTGCCGAGCCGTGGGACGTTGGTGAACTCGGCGAGCGATATGGCGCGATGCTGGGCCATATCATCGGTTTCCGGGCCTCGGTGACCTCGCTGTCGGGCAAGTTCAAGCTGGGGCAGGACGAAAAGCCGGAAACATTCGCGTCGATCGTGACGACGCTGCCCGACGCACCGACGACGGCATGGATGCGGCGGTTCAACAAGGGGCGGGAATGATGAGGATGCGGCAGCTCGGTCTCTCGGTCATGGTGGGCGCATTGCTGTTCGCAGCGCCGGCAGACGCACAGCGATCGGCGCCGCTCCCCTGGCAGGAAGATCCGTATCCGAGCCGCTATCAGGCCCCGGTGGCCAGCGACATGCTGCTCCGCGGCGCAACCATCCTCGATGGCGCCGGGGGGCGCATCGACGGCGGCGACGTGCTGGTTCGCGGGGGCAAGGTCGCGGCGGTCGGCAAGCGACTGGCGAACCCCGGCGTGCCCGAGGTCGATGCCACCGGCCGCTGGATCACGCCCGGGGTGATCGACGTGCACAGCCATGACGGGACTTATGTCCTGCCGCTGACCGAAATCGACCGCGAAGCCTCCGACGTCGCCGAAGTCGCGACGCCGAACAGCGCCGACACGTGGATCGAGACGGCGGTGAATGCGCAGGACATGGCGTTCGATCGGGCGCTGGCCAGCGGGGTGACGACGCTCCAGATCCTCCCCGGATCGACGCCGATCTTCGCAGGCCATTCGGTCGTCGTGAAGCCGGTCCGCGCGCCGACCGTGTGGGGGATGAAGGCGGCCGGCGGCGTCCAGGGCTTCAAGATGGCGTGCGGCGAGAATCCGAAGAGTTGGGGCGCCGACGACGACAATGAAGGGCCGACGAGCCGGCAGGGGGTCATCGCCTATATGCGGCAGCAATTCGCCGACGCGCAGCGCTACAAGCGCGCGGTCGAGCAGGCGCGCGCCGGCGCCGGAGCGATGCCGCCGCGCGATTTCAAGCTCGAGACGCTGGCGGGCATCCTTGCGGGCGACGTCCGCGTCAATCTCCATTGCTATCGCGCCGGCGATATCGCGGCGTCGCTGGGTGTCGCGAAGGAATTCGGTTTCCGCATCGGTGCGATCCACCATGCGACCGAAGCATACAAGATTCCCGGCCTGCTGCGCGAAGCGGGCACCTGCGCGGCGGTATGGGCCGACTGGTGGGGGTTTAAGGTCGAGGCGCAGGATGCGATCCGCGCCGAGGCGCCGCTGCTCGAACAGGCGGGGGTGTGCGTGATGATGCATTCGGACTCGCCCGCCGACGGCCAGCGGCTCAACATCGCCGCAGCAAAGGCCGCCGCTGCCGGGCGCCGCATCGGCGTCGATATCCCGCCCGAACGGATGATCAAATGGACGACCGGCAACCCTGCGAAGCTGCTCGGGCTCGACAAGCAGGTCGGCACGATCGCGCCGGGATTGCAGGCCGATCTGGTCGTCTGGTCGGGCGATCCGTTCAGCATCTACACCCACGCCGATCTCGTGTTGATCGGCGGCGCGGTGGCGTGGGATCGCGCGAAGCCGCCGGCGGGGCCGGTTTCGGATTTCGAACTCGGACGCGGGGGAGTACGGCCGTGAAGACGCTCGCCAGCCTGATCGCGCTCGCCATCGCCATGCCCGCCGCGGCGCAGACGCTCGCCGTCACCCATGCCGAGGCGTGGACGATGGAAGGCGATGCGCCGGTGAAGGACGCGACGATCGTCATCGAGAACGGCCGTATCGTATCGGTCGCGGCGGGCGGCGTGGCACCGGCAGACGCGCGCGTCATCGATGCGCGCGGCAAGCCGGTGACCCCCGGGCTCGTCAACGGCGCGACCCAGATCGGCCTCGTCGAGATTGCGGGCTCATCCGATACCGTCGACACGAGTTCGGCCGACGACCGCAATCCGGGCTATGACGTCAGCCGCGCGCTCAACGGCAATTCGACGCTGGTCAGCCTGGCGCGCGCCGACGGTCTGACGCGCGCGCTCGTCTATCCGTCGCCGTCGCGGCGCGCGCCGTTCAACGGCGAACCCGCCTTCGCGCGGCTGCGCGACGGCGTCGATATCCTCGATGTCGCCAATGTCGGGGTCTATACCGTGATCGGTGGTGGCGCATGGGACCGGATCGGGTCGCGCGCCGCGCAGTGGGACAGTCTTCGCAACGCCCTCACCGAGGCGAAACGCAAAGCCGATGGTCCCCCCGCCGCCGAGGGCAAGAAGGATCGCAAGCGCCCATCGCCGCCGCCGCACGGCGGGCCCGGCGGACGTCATGGCGGCGAGGAACTGCTGGCGGCGGTTTTGCGCGGCGAGGTGCCGCTGGCGATCCAGACGCATCGCGAGTCCGACATCCGTCAGGCGGCGTCGCTCGCCGCCGACTTCGGTATCCGCGTCATTATCGTCGGCGGGGCAGAGGCCTGGCGCGTCGCCGACCAACTCGCTGCGGCCAAGGTGGCGGTGATCGTCGACCCGCAGGTCAACCTGCCGTTCAATTTCGACCAGCTCGGCGCGCGGCAGGATAATGCGGCGCTGCTCGCCAAGGCGGGCGTCATGGTCGCGGTGGGACAGGCCGGCGGCGTCATTCATACCAATTACAATGCCGGCATGGGGTTGCGCGAGGGGGCGGGGATCGCGGTCGCCAACGGCCTCCCTTATGCCGAGGCGTTGAAGGCCGTCACCGTCAACCCGCTCGCCATCTGGGGTCGCGGCGGCGGCACGCTGACGCCGGGCGCCGACGCCGATCTGGTGATCTGGGACGGCGACCCGCTCGAGCCCTCGACCAACGCGCTCTCGGTGATCGTCGAGGGTCGCGAGACGGCGATCCGGTCGCGGCAGGACCAACTCGCCGAGCGCTATCGGGAGGTTCGCTGATGACGGTGCTCCTGATCGGTTGCGGGCGCATGGGCGGCGCGATGGCGCGCGGCTGGGTCGGCAGTCGCCGCGTGCTCGTCCACGATCCGCTCGCCGCCGAGGTGCCCGATGGGGTCGAGCGCGCCGCATCGCTCGCCGATATCGTGGTCGACGGACCGCTGTCGGTCGTTCTTGCGATCAAGCCGCAGGCATTCGATGCGGTCGCCGACGCGCTGCGGCCGCTCGCCGAGCGCGGCGCGCTTTTTCTCTCGATCATGGCGGGGATCACACTTCAGCGGCTGGAAACGGCGCTCGGCACTGGCCGCGTCGTGCGAGCGATGCCGAACACGCCGGCCGCGATCGGCAGGGGAATCAGCGCGGCCGTACCGGGACCCGATTTGCGGGTCGAAGATCGGGGGGCGATCGATAGCTTGCTCGCGCCTGCGGGCGCGGTCGTCTGGCTCGACGAGGAAGCGCTCATCGATGCCGTGACCGCCGTGTCGGGCAGCGGCCCCGCCTATTTCTTCCGTTTCACCGAAGCGCTCGCGGCCGCCGGAGCAGCGGCGGGCTTGCCGACGCCGCTCGCGATGGAATTTGCGCGCGCCACTTTCACCGGTGCGGCGGCGCTCGCCGAAGCCGACGGGTCTTCGCTCGCGGCACTGCGCGAACAGGTGACGAGCCCCGGCGGCACGACGGCGGCGGGACTGGCGCAGATGAATGCGGATGGCTCGGTCGATCTGCTGCTGCGTGCTGTCGTCGACGCGGCGGCGGCGCGGTCGCGCGAACTTGCCGGCTGAAAAACGGCCGGGTGATGGCCGGACCGACCAGCGCGGTCTGCTCTGTCTTGAGTGATTTCTGGAAAATGGAGGCTTTCCGATGAAACCGGTTCTTTCTGTTTTTGCTGCTGCGCTGCTCGTCGCCGCACCGGGCTTTGCGCAGGAGGCCGGGCCGGAGCTTCCCTATGCGATGACCGGCAGCGTTACCTTGCCCAGCACCGACACCGGTTGGGATTATGTGAAGTTCGAACCGGGCAGCGCGCGCCTGTTCATGGGGCGGTTGGGCGATGGGTTGACCGTTTACGACGTCGATCGCGGACAGCCGATCAAGACGATGGAAAATTCGCGCGGCGCCAACGGTCCGGTGCTGCTCCCGCAATATAACCGCGGCTATGTCGCGATGGACGATGGCTCGCTGTTGAGCTTCGACCTCAAGACGCTGACGGTCATCGCGCGCACCAAGCTCGCGAGCGACGGCGGGCTCAACAGCGGTTCGCTCGACCCCGCGACGGGCCGCCTGCACGTCATCACCGGCACCCGGCCGAGCGAAGCGACCTGGTTCAGCATCGATGCCGCAACCGGCAAGCTGCTCGCGACGACGCGTTTCCCGTTCCGCAAGATGGACGATCCGGCGGCGGACGGCAAAGGGCACCTCTATGCGCCGGCGCGCCTCGACGGCATCGTGCTCAGGCTCGACTCGCGCACCCTCAAGGAGCAGGCGCGCTGGGACGTCGGCTGCAACGTGTCGAAGATGAAATATCTCGCCGCGACCGACCGCCTGCTCGGTGCTTGCACCGGCGACAAGCCCGCCGTTTTTCTGATGGATCCCGCGAGCGGCAAAATCCTGTCGCGGGTGACGATCGGCAAGGGGCTCGACGCGCTTGCCTATGACGAGGAACGCGAACGGATCGTCAGCAGCAATTACGAAGGATCGATGACCGTGATCCAGCGCGAAGGGCCGGACAGCCTGCGCCTCGTCGCGACGGTCCGCACCGCCTATGGCGCGCGGATGATGGACATGGATCACCGCACCGGGCGGCTCTATCTCGTCAACGCGGATTCGACCGATTTCCCCGGCAAGGGCGATGAAGAAGAGGTGACGCGCTATCATCCGGACAGCTTCCGGGTGGAAACGTGGCAGCCCAACTGAGGTGGGGAGGGGAGGCGTTATGAAGCAGATGGTTCGGGGGCTCTGCGGGCTGGCGTCGGCGTTCGCGCTGGCGGTTCCGCTTCTGCACGCCGAGGAGATGAGCGGCCTGCCGATGCAGCCCGCCCGCACGCTCGACTATGAAGTGTCGAGCGGGACCTTCATGTCGCTCGCCGTCTCGCCCGATGGCAAGACGATCCTCTTCGACATGCTCGGCGAGATTTACGCGATGCCCGTGAAGGGCGGCCGCGCGGTACCGGTTGCCACCGGCATGGCGTTCGAGGTGCAGCCGACCTTCTCGCCCGACGGCAAATGGATCGCCTATGTCAGCGACCGGTCGGGCGGCGACAATGTCTGGATCGCACGTACCGACGGCAGTGGCGCGCGGCGGATCAGCACCGGCGACGAAGGCGAGGTGCGCACCTCGCCCGAATGGAGCGCCGACGGCAAGTCGGTCTATGTCAGCCGCTATCGCATTCGGATCGACCGCTACGAACTTTGGCGTCATCCGATCGACGGATCGCCCGGCGAACTCGTTGCGCCGGCGAAGCCCGCCGAGGATGCGCCGCGTTCGGCGTGGCAAAGCACGCTCGGCGCGTCGGCGTCGCGCGACGGCAAATATCTTTATTATGCGCGGCAGACCGGCGATCTTTCGTTCGACGGACCCGTGTCGTGGATGGTCGTCCGTCGCGAGATCGCTACCGGCGCCGAAACGACCGTGATCGAGAGCTCGGGCGGACGCGAAGCCGGCGGCGAAACTTTTTTCCGCCCGGCGATCTCGCCCGACGGCAAGCTCCTTGCCTATGCGACGCGGCAGATGGCGCGGACGAACCTGCGCGTCCGTGAACTGGCGACCGGCATCGATCGCGATTTGGGGCCGGCGCCGCTCGACCTGATGAACGGGGCCGCGTGGCTCGACCTGATCCCGCGCTATGCCTTCACCCCCGACAGCAAGGCGATCCTCATCGCCTATGAAGGCAAGATCGAGCGCCGGCCGGTCGACGGCTCGCCGGCATCGCGCATCCCCTTCACGGCGCGGGTCCAGCTTGCGGTCGGGCCGACGACGCGGATCGCCTTTCGCGAGGAAACGGGCGCGGTGCGCGCGAAACTGCCGCAGGGAACCGCGCCGTCACCCGACGGCGCGCGCGTCGCCTTTGCCGCGCTCGGCAGCGTCTATGTCCAGCCGCTGGGCGGCGGCAAGGCGATCCGCTTGCCAATCAGCGGCGATCCGCCGTCGCTGCCGACGTGGAGCCCGGATGGCAAGCGCCTGACCTATGTGACGTGGAGCGAAACGGCGGGCGGGTCGATCTGGACGATCGCCGCCGACGGATCGGGGGAACCCGCAAAGATCAGCGACATCCCCGCCTTCTATACGCATCCGGCCTTCACCCCCGACGGCCGCTCGATCCTCGCAGTGCGCTCGCCTGCCGCGGCGCGCCAGCATACGAGCTTCGAGTTCGGGACGATACGGCCTGCCGAACTGGTCGCGCTTCCGGTGCGTGGCGGGACCGCGCGCGTCGTCGCATCGGGACAGCTCGGCGGTCGCCCGCATTTCGTCGACGGTCAGGACGGCACCGCCTTTCTGCTCGGCGACGCCGGCCTTGTCGCCATCGATCTGGCTTCGGGCGCCCGGCGTCCGGTCGCATCGGTGAAGGGGCAGGGCTATTATTTCACCGACCAGCTCGCCGCCGCCGATGACATTCGCATCAGCCCCGACGGCAAGTGGCTCGCCGCACAGACCAGCGAACAGCTCTACGTGATGCCCGTGCCGCCGTCCGAGGGCGGCGCGATCGATTTGACGGCGCCCGGCAACCCGGCGCGCAAGGTCACCGCGATGGGCGCCGATTTCTTCGACTGGCGCCGCGACGGCAGCCTGCTCTGGTCGGTCGGCAATTATGTCGAGATATTGCCCGGACCCGGTGCCGCGGCGGCGCCCAAGGACCGGATCGAACTGGTCGCCGAATTGCCGCGGGCGCGGCCCATCGGTCGCTTGCTGCTCCGCGGTGCCCGCGCGCTCACCATGGCGGGCGGCGACCGGGTGATCGACGACGCCGACATCCTCGTCGAGGGCGACCGGATCGCGGCGATCGGTCCGCGCGGCAGCTTTGCGATTCCGGCCGGAACTCCGACCCGCGAGCTCGGCGGCCAGACGGTGGGCCCCGGGTTTATCGACGACCATGACCATATCGGCGGCGTTCGCCGCAACGTCATCGGTTATGACGAATGGGGGCTGCGGGCGCGGCTGGCCTTCGGGGTGACGACCTCTTTCGATCCCTCGACGCTGGGCATCGACCAGATCGCCTATCAGGATCTGATCGATACCGGGCTGGTCGTCGCGCCGCGGCTGCGTTCGACGGGCCCTGCGCTCTTTTCGAAGGAGCGTTTCACCTCGCTCGATCAGGTGCGCGATGTGCTGCGCCGCTATCGCGACGCGTGGGGGCTGCGCAACATCAAGCAATATCGCGGCGAGAGCCGGACGGTGCGTCAGTGGATCGCGATCGCCGCGCGCGAACTCGGCCTTCTGCCGACGACCGAGGGCAGCCTCAATCCCAAGCTGATGCTGACCCAGGCCATCGACGGCTATGCCGGCAACGAGCATGCGCTGCCGATCTCGCCGTTCCAGGAGGATGTGCTGACCCTCTATCGCTTGATGCGGACGAGCTATGTCGCGACTTTGCTCATCGACACCAACGGGCCGTCGGCGCGCCATTATTTTGTCGCCAAATATGACCCGGCGCTCGATGCCAAGGTCAAGCGCTTCTGGTCGCCGCCGGCGATCGCGCACAAGCTGGCGCATCGCGAATGGAGCTCGCTCGATGCCTCGCGCCTGCCGGCGCTGGCGGCGGACGCCGCGCGGCTCGCCGAAAGCGGCGCCCTGGTGGGGGTAGGGTCGCACGGCGATGACCCCGGCATCGGCTATCATTACGAGCTGGAGGCGCATGCGCTCGGCGGCATGAAGCCGATGGCGGTCCTCCATGCCGCGACGGCGGGCGCGGCGGAGACGATCGGCCGCCTCGGCGACATGGGGACGCTCGAACCGGGCAAATATGCCGACCTCGTTGTCTTCGAACGCGATCCGCTGGCCGACATCCGCAACACAAGGTCGGTCAAGCTGGTGATGCGCGGCGGACAATTGTTCGATGCCGATACGCTCGACGAATTGTGGCCCGAAGCGCGCAAGTCGCCGCCGAGCTGGTTCGCGGGCGAACAGCGTCCAAGCCAGTGGCTGCCGGTGGCAGAAGGGAAATAGCGCAATGATCGATCCGGAAATCCAGGCCTTTCTCGATGAAATGAAGCGGCGCTGGGCGGAGCACCCGCCCTTCGGCGACCTCGGCTTTCCCGACCAGCGCGCGGTGTCCGAAAAGGTGCGGGCGCGCTGGACCGAGGGCGGCCCGGCGATGGCCGAAACCGTCGAACGGACTTTCGATCCCGGTGCGGGCGAACTCCGCATCCGCGTCTATCGCCCCGCAGGCGTCGCGACGCCCGCCCCGGCGCTCATTTACCTGCACGGCGGCGGCTTCACGCTGTTTTCGATCGATACGCACGACCGGCTGATGCGCGAATATGCGGCGGCCGGCGGGTTCGTGGTGATCGGCGTCGATTATCCGCTGTCGCCCGAGCATAAATATCCCGTCGCGCTCGATCGCATCGAGGCGCTGATTCTCTGGCTCAAGGCGCATGGCGGCGAGCTTGGCGTCGATGCGGCGCGGCTCGCGCTGGGCGGCGACAGCGCGGGCGCCAATCTTTCTTTCGCGGCGACGCTTCGCCTTCGCGAGCGCGGCGAAGGCGGCCTCGTGCGGGCGATCCTCGCCAATTACGGCTATTTTACGCCCGAGGTCTCCGATCGCGCCGAGGAACGCTTCGGCGGTCCGGGTTCGATCATGGATCGCGCCGAGGCGCAGAGCTATTACGTCAATTACCTCGCCGACTGGGACGCGGGCCAGCGCGATCCCTTCGCCTGTCCGATCCATGCCGACCTTGCCGGTCTGCCGCCGGTGTTCCTCGTCATCCCCGAATGCGACCTGCTGACCGAACAGTCGCTGGCGATGGAAGAGCGGCTCGAGCAGGCGGGCGTCGCGACGATGGCGAAAATCTATGCCGGGGCGACGCACAGCTTCCTCGAGGCGATGTCGGTCGCGGCGGTGGCGCGCGAAGCGATCCGCGACGGCGCCACCTTCATTCGCGACCGGCTGGACTGATTTGCCCATCGGCATTCGAAGGTTGCACCATCGCCGTTTCGTGGACGGGAAACGCTTTATCGCGTAGCGGCGATGTGGGAGCCCATGGACCAGGATGACGCCGATATGAACTTTGCCTCGCCCGGTTTCCCGCGCGATCCGGGCGCGCGTCCCGCCTCGCTATGACCCACAAGCATCTGATTGCGGCCATCGAGACCGGCGGCACCAAGCTGCTCTATCGGCTGGCCGACCCCGAAGGCGCGGTGATCGGGGAAGGGCGGTTCGATACCGTGGCGCCCGACGCGTCGATTGCGTTGCTGACCGGCGCGGTTCGCCGGGTGATGCCTCCCGGCGCGACGCTCGTTGCGGTCGGGGTGGCGAGTTTCGGCCCGATCGTCGTCGATCCGGCCAGCCCGCGCTACGGCCGGATGCTCGCCACCACCAAGGCCGGCTGGTCGGGCTATGATCTGCGCGGCGCGATTGCCGCCGAACTCGGCGCACCCGTGGTGGTCGACAGCGACGTCAATGCGGCAGCGCTCGCCGAACAGCAGATCGGCGCCGGGCGCGGCCAGCGGCTTGTCACCTATGTCACGGTCGGCACCGGCATCGGGGGTGGGCTGTCGATTGCAGGCGAAACGCTCAAGGGTAACCCGCATCCCGAAATCGGGCATATCCGGATGGTTCGCCGTCCGGGCGATCGTTTCGCAAGCGGCTGCCCCTTCCATGCCGATTGCGCCGAAGGGCTGGTTGCGGGGCCCGCGATCCGGCGCCGGCTGGGCGATATCGCCGATCTTGCCGATGCGCCCGACGTGCTGGCGCTGGCCGCCGATTATCTCGCCCAGCTCTGCGCGACGCTGACGCTCGCCTGGTCGCCCGATTGCATCGTACTGGGTGGCGGCGTGCTTGGCGCCCACGGCCTTATCGATGCCGTTCGCACCGAATTGCAGGCGCAACTCGGCACCTATGGCGCCGCCGCCGACATCGATCCGGCGACCTATCTGGTGCCGGCGGCGCTCGCCGACGCGGGGCTCGAGGGCGCGATGCTGATGGCGCGGGCGGCAGCGGGCAAATAGGCCGCAACGCCGCCGCACGCCGATCCTGGTACGCGGTCGTTGACACGCGTTTCACGGCCCGCCTATATGGTTTCAATTGAAACTAAATAGGCGACTGACATGACCGATGCAGCCGATCGCCAAGCGATCGACGAAACCCATGACGCCCGGCGGACGAGTTGGGTGCCGGGCGCCGACGGCCACCCGGACTTCCCGGTCCAGAACCTGCCCTATGGCATTTTCTCGCCACAGGACGGCGCGGCGCGCGCGGGGGTGGCGATCGGCGACCAGATTCTCGACCTCGCGGCAGTCGCGGCGATGCTGCCCCCCGATGTCGTGCCGGCGTGCGGCGGGAACAGGCTGAACGCCCTGTTCGCGCTGCCGCGCGCGTTGCGGGTGACGCTTCGCCGGCGGCTGTCGGACCTGCTGTCCGACGAGCAATATCGCGCCGCGGTCGAACCGGCGCTGCATCCGGCGGATGACTGCGAATTGCACCTGCCTGCGATGATCGGCGATTACACCGACTTCTATGTCGGCATCCATCATGCGACCAATGTCGGAACCCTGTTCCGCCCCGACAATCCGCTGCTGCCCAATTACAAGCATGTGCCGATCGGTTATCATGGCCGTGCCTCGTCGATCCGGCCTTCCGGAGTGCCCGTGGTGCGGCCAGTCGGCCAGCACAAGGCGCCCGATGCGGCGGAGCCCGCCTTCGGGCCGTCGCAGCGGCTCGATTACGAACTCGAACTCGGGGTGTGGATCGGCGCGGGCAACGCACTCGGAACGACGATCCCGATCGCGTCGGCGGCCGATCATATCGCGGGCTTCTGCCTGCTCAACGACTGGTCGGCGCGCGATTTCCAGGCGTGGGAGTATCAGCCGCTCGGTCCCTTCCTCGCCAAGAATTTCCAGACGACGATCTCGCCGTGGGTGGTGACGGCGGAGGCGCTGGCGCCGTTCCGCTGCGCGCAGCCGGCGCGCCCAGCGGGCGATCCGCGGCCGCTGCCCTATCTGTGGGACGAGGTCGATCAGGCGGGCGGGGCGCTCGCCCTCGAACTCGAAGTCTCGCTGCTGACCGGGGCGATGCGCGCCGCCGGTCTGGCGCCGCACCGGCTGAGCCGCGGACCGGCGTCGAACATGTACTGGACGGTCGCGCAGATGGTCGCGCATCATGCTTCAGGCGGCTGCAACCTCAATCCCGGCGACCTGCTCGGCACCGGGACGATCTCGGCACCCGATCGCGAGGGGTTCGGCAGCTTGCTCGAAATCACGCGCGGCGGCAGCGATCCGGTCGCGCTCCCGAACGGTGAAACGCGGCGCTTCGTCGAGGATGGCGACGAGATATTGCTGTCGGCGCGCGCGCGCAAGGACGGCTATGCCCAGATCGGTTTCGGCAGTTGCCGCGCGGTGGTGTTGCCGGCGGTCGGCGGATAAGCGGCACCGCGCGCCGGTCGGAGCGGGTGTTGCATTCGGCCGGCGGCGATAAAATATAGGCAGGATGACAAGGCAGAATTCCTATCACCTGTTTGAAACCGCGGCGGGGTTCGTTGCGCTCGGCTGGAACGATAAGGGGATTTCGGCGCTTCGCTTGCCCGCCGCCAGCGCGGGCGAGGCAGAGCGGGCGCTGCTCCGCCGCCTGCCCGGCGCGTTGCGGTCCACGCCGCCGCCGCCGGTCGAGGCCATCGTCGACGCCGTGCTGCGCTATTTCGCCGGAGAGAAAGTCGATTTCGCCGCTGTGCCCGTCGACATGGGCGAGCAGGAGCCCTTTTTTCGGCAAGTCTACGCCCGCGTCCGCGATCTCGGGTGGGGCGAGACGACCACCTATGGCGCCATCGCCAAGGCGCTGGGCGCCGGTCCTGAATTTGCGCGCGACGTCGGACAGGCGATGGCGAGCAATCCGATCCCGCTGATCGTCCCCTGCCACCGCGTGACCGGTGCCGGCGGCAAGATCGGCGGCTTTTCTGCGCCCGGCGGATCGTTGTCGAAGGCACGGATGCTCGAGCTCGAAGGGGTGACGGTCGCACCGCCGGCATCCGCGAAAAAGACGCCGCGCGGTCAGGACGATGTTCAGACCGGTTTCGACTTCTAGAGACCGGCGATGCGCGTATCGGCCCGGCCGATCGCCGCTACGGCCTGGGGGAAAAATCCCGCGCCAAGGTCCCTTGCCATCGTGGGGCCGCGCGTGCGAGGGACGCGCTCGCAGATCGGTGAGAGAGGCGAGAGGGCAAAGATGATGCGATTCGACGTTGTGATCGTTGGTGCTGGGCATGGCGGCGCGCAGGTCGCGGTGATGCTGCGGACGCAGAAGTTCGAAGGCAGCATTGCGATCATCGGCGACGAACCCGAGCTTCCCTATGAGCGCCCGCCTTTGTCGAAGGAATATTTCGCGGGCGAGAAGGAATTCGAACGCATCCAGCTCCGCCCCGCCAAATATTGGGACGAGCGCGAAGTGACGATGCTGCTCGGCAAGCGTGTCGTCTCGGTCGATCCGGCGGCGCATGTGGTGACGACCGACGGCGGCGAGACGATCGGTTACGGCAAGCTCGTCTGGGCGACCGGCGGAGCCCCGCGCATGCTGCCGATCCCCGGCGGCGACCTGCCCGGCGTGCAGGGCGTGCGGACCAGGGCCGATGCCGACGCGATGAAGGCGGCGTCGGAGACTGCGGGCCAGATCGTCGTGATCGGCGGCGGCTATATCGGGCTCGAGGCGGCAGCGGTGCTGACCAAGGCGGGCAAGAAGGTCGTGCTGCTCGAAGCGCTCGACCGGGTGCTGGCGCGTGTTGCGGGCGAGGAATTGTCGCGCTTCTATGAAAAGGAGCACCGCGATCACGGCGTCGACCTGCGGCTCGGCGTCTCGGTCGCGGCGATCGAGGGCGAGACCCGGGTCACCGGGGTGCGGCTGGCGGACGGCGAGGTCATTCCCGCCGACCTGGTGATCGTCGGCATCGGCATCGTCCCCGCGGTCGAGCCGCTGGTCGCGGCGGGTGCCGAAGGCGGCAACGGCGTGCTCGTCGACGGCCTGTGCAAGACGAGCCTGCCCGACATCTATGCGATCGGCGACTGCGCGGCGCATGAGAATCATTTTGCCGAGGGCGCCTGCATCCGGCTCGAATCGGTGCAGAATGCCAACGACCAGGCGAATGTCGTCGCCAAGGGCATCGTCGGCGACGAGGCGCCCTATCACGCCATCCCGTGGTTCTGGTCGAACCAATATGATCTGAAGCTCCAGACCGCGGGGCTGTCGACCGGGCATGATCAGGCGGTGCTGCGCGGCGATCCTGCGACGCGCAGCTTCTCGATCGTCTATCTGAAGGCCGGCAAGGTCATCGCCATCGACTGCGTCAACGCGACCAAGGATTATGTCCAAGGGCGCATGATCGTCACCGCCGGGCTCGTCGCGACCGCCGAGCAGCTCGCCGACGCCGGCACGCCGCTCAAGGAGCTGTTGCCGGCCTGACGCCTACCAGTTGATGGTCAGGCCGACCGTCCCGCCCAGCCGCCGGCTGCGCGGGCCATCGGCGTTGACCGCATAATCGCCTTTCAGGTGGATGCCGACATTCTGTCCGAGGCGGGCAACCAATCCTGCGCCGGCCTCGAATTCGGTACGGCCGAGATCGGTGCGGATCGGGTCGTCGCCGAACCGGGTCGTCTGCCGTCCCGACAGGCCATGGCGCAAACTGGCATGAAGATAGGGCTGGAAGTGACTGTTCCTGCTCCAAAAATCGCCGTGCAGGCGTAACCCGAAGCGCCCCGTCAGGGCGTCGTCCGCCCGGAAATCGATCGTCGAAAACATGTCGGCGCGATCGTCGAGCGACACCTTCTGCCAGACGATCTGGGCCTGCGGTTCGAGCGTCCAGCGCCCCGATAGCGCCAGCGGATAGCCGGCTTCGAGCGACGCGGCCCAGCCGGTGCCGTCGATGTCGATGGCAAGGCCGCTGTCGGCGGACGCCTCGCCGTCGAACCAGCTATGCATGACGACGGCGTCGACATACCAGCCGTTCGCACCGGTCAGCGTCGCATAACCGCCGAAGCTGGTGCTCTTGGTGTCGATCCGGCCGACGGTCAGGTCGTTCCAGCCGAGCGACCGGCCACGCGTCGTGCCGTCCATTTCGGCGCGGCCGATGAAGATACCGGCGCGGACGTTCGTGCCGTCGGCGTCGCCCTGGCCGAACAGGTCCTGCCCGATCTGGAACCCCTTGAGGTCGCCGTCGAACGACGGCGCGACGTCGCCCTGCCATTTGAGTTCACTGTCCTCGCGGAGGATGCGGCCCCATGTCGCGGGGAGCAGTTTGCCGCCGCGCAGCAGTGCCTGCTCGCCGCGCCGCGCGTGGAAGGTGCCGAGCGCTGCGGTTGCCAGATAATGCGCGACGGGTACGGCAACGACATAGGCGGGAACCTCGGGGCGATAGAGCGGCACGACCTCGGCGATCACCGGCGTTGCGCCGGGGGTCGGCGGCGGGGTCGGCGTATCAGGCACCGGAACCGGGGCGGGCTCGGTCGGCGGTGCCGGGGGTGGTGCCGGCGGCTCGGGTTCGGGTGCGGGCGGCGGGGCGGGCTCTTCGGGCGGCGCCGGATCGTCGATGATCACCGGCGGCGACGGGTCGACCGGGTCTGGATCGGCCGGGGTCGGCTCGGGGGGCAAGGGTGGCGGGGGCGGCGCAGGGGGAGGCGGCGGCGCCGGCGGTTCGGGCGCCACCGGGGGTGGCGGCGGCGGCGCAGGTTCGAGCGGCGGCGGGGCGGGCGCGGGCTGTGGTGGGGGCGTTGCGGCTGGCGGCGAGACCAGCGTCGAACGCAGATACCAGTTTTCCTCGCTGTCGGCCGAGATGCCGCCGCGGAACAGATAATATTCGAATGCGCCGACCGCGACGCGGTGATTGAGCGCAAAGGCGCCGCTTGCGGTGGTCGCGCCGTTCAGCGTCTCGACGATCAATATGCCGTCCTGCGCCGTCGCGGCGCCGGTTCCCCCGGCATTCAGCACCGTCACCCCGGTCGTTCCCGAAGCGGAGCCGCCGTCGATCACCAGCTTGTCCGACAGCGAAGCATCGTCGCCGAGCACCGTATCGATGAGCAGCAGCCCGCCGTTGCCGACATAGTCTCCGGCAATGGTGAAGCTGTCGCCGGGCAGGTTGCCGCCGTTGGTCAGGTCGATGCGGCCGGCGTTGATCACGGTCGCGCGCTGGCCGGCGGTGGAGGCGATAACGCCGCCTTGCGCGCCGCCGCCGAAGATCGTGCTCGACGCGTCGATCCGGAACGTGCCGGTGCCGGTCCCGGCATCGCCGAGGGTAAGGAAATCGTCGAAAGTCAATTCGGTGTCGTTGAGGGCGTCGATCGTCTCCCATCCGGTGAAGCGCGCGACATTGCCCGTCGTGACATTGTCGAAGGTCAGCCCGTCGGTGCCGTCGCCGCCGCCGACAGCCGGCGTCGCGCCGATGTTCGCGGCGGTGAGATTCGCGAGGCGGGCGCTGTCGTCATCGTCGCCCATATCGATCGCGCCGTGGATGACACCGCCCCCGTCCCACACGAAGCTGTCGGTGCCGCTGCTCATCCGGACCTCGCCGCCGACCGAACCGCCGGTGACCGTGACGCTGTCGGTGCCGCCCGAAACGCTGATATTGCCCCCGATCGTTCCGCCCGACAGGATGATCGTGTCGTTGCCGAAACCGGTGACGAGGTTGCGGTCGATCGTGCCGCCCGACATGTCGAACAGATTGTCGGCGAGTTTCATGTTCACGCGGCCGATGCGCCCGCCCGTCATCACGGCGCTGTCGCCGTCGTCGAACGCATCGACGATGCGGCCCCCAGACATGAAGAAGCTGTCGAGCGCGCCGCCCTGATTCAGCGATCCGATCTCGCCGCCCGTCATCCGGAAGTCGTCGAGCCCTTCGCCCTGCTGGACATTGCCGGTGACCGTGCCCGCCATAATCTCGAAGCGGTCGTCGCCATTGCCTTGATCGACCATGCCGCGGATTTCGCCCGATCCCATGACGATGACGTCCGTGCCCGCGCCGAAGGTCACGTCGCCGTCGATAATTCCTGTCCCGCCGGACGGCAGGTCGAGCCGGTTGTTGCCGCCGGGATCGGCAAGGCCGCCCGGCGCGGTGCCGCTGTCGCAGACATAGCTGTCGTCGCCGGGGGTCGGCACGAGGTCGCATTGCGCGAACGCCGGTGCCGCCTGTCCAAGCGCGAGCGCCATCGCCGACGAAAGGAGCAGTCGCCGGCGGGTTTGCGAGGACGGTGCCGCGCCGAATGCGCGACAGGATGCGGGGGTTTTCGATTTCCGAGGCATAGGCTTCCCTTCGTGCGGGGCGCAGCCTGGTCCCTGTTTTCCGCAAACGTTCGGCGGAAAAATGCGCGGTTTGCAAATAGCTGCCTATGCGGCAGTGGTTGCCAAATCGCTAATCCGGAGCGCTGGTGCCGGCCTGCGGCAATTCGACTGCCGCAGATGCAGGCGCATCGCCGAGCGCTTTTTTCAGCGTCGCCTTGATGTTGCGGAGCAGGCGGCGCAGCGCGATGATCACCACGACGGCGGCGACCGCCATGACGATGGCGATTGCGATCGCCAGCGGCGGGAAGGCGATGGCGAGCGCCAGCAGGCCGCCGGTCGCGACATCCTCGCCCGTCGAAACCACCGCATTGCTATAGGGTTCGGGGCTGACGTTGACGACCGCCCGCGTCGTCGCCTTGGCGCCGTGGCTGAGCAGGGCGCCGCCGCCGCCGAGCAGGAAGGCGACGACCTGCCACGCCGGGTCGGAGGAGTCGACGAGCGCCAGCGCCAGCAGCGCGCCGCCGAGCGGGCGGATGACGCTGTGCACCGTATCCCACGCCGAATCGACCCACGCGATCTTGTCGGCGGTAAATTCCGCGACGGTGCCGATCGCCGCGACGCCGAGCACCCACGGATTGGCGAGCACCTTGAGCGCCGCGAGATGTTCGGGAAGCGGCAGCCAGCCGAAATGCATCGCGATGCCCGTCGCGAGGATGGTGAGGTAGAGCCGCCAGCCGGCCAGCAGGCTGAGACTGCCCGCGACGCCCAAAATCTCGACAATCCCCATGGTTCTGCTCCCGGTTCTTGCAGCGATCCGGCATCTTGCACCGGTGGGCGGGTCGCTGCAATGGCCGGATGACAAGCCGCCGCGGGCCAGTTATCGCCATGGGCATGACCGATACAGCTTCATCGCCCGGCGCCGTCGCGGGCCTTCCCGACGGGGCAATCCCTGCGGCGACTCTCGTCATCATGCGCCCCTCCGAAGACGGCGGGCCCGACGAAATCCTGATGGTGAAGCGTTCGAGCAACATGGCCTTCGCGGCGGGCGCCGTCGTATTTCCCGGCGGGCGGGTCGACCCCGACGACTATCTCGTCGCGCGCCAGCACGGCTTTGCCGACGATGAGGCCGATGGCGCGGCGCGCGTCGCGGCTCTCCGCGAGACACTGGAGGAAACGGGGCTCGCGGTCGGTTGGCCGGGACTGGCCGAGGCGGATGTGGCGGGCGTGCGGCAGGCGTTGCTCAGCGATGTCCTGCTGTCCGACATATTGGCGGAACGCGGCGAGCGACTCGTGCTGGACGCGCTGGTGCCCTTTGCGCGCTGGTGCCCCAATTTCAAGGAAGCGCGAACCTTCGACACGCGTTTCTATGCGGTGGCGGCGCCGTTGCACGGCCACGAGCTCACCGTCGAGGAGGCCGAGCACAGCCATATTTTCTGGGCCAGCGCGAAGCACACGCTGGCGATGGCCGACAACGGCGAGGTGTCGGTAATTTTCCCGACCCGGCGTAATCTGGAGAAATTGTCACAAGCAGATGATTTTGAAGGGTTTTCATCCCATTCCCGGCAGTTTCCGGTCGAGCTCGTCACGCCGTGGCTCGAGGAGCGGGGAGGCGAGACCCACCTCTGCATACCCGGTCATCTCGGCTACCCGGTGACCAGCGAAAGCTTCGAACGCGTGCGGAGAGGGTAAAATTTATCCGGATCAATTTTTCGCCAATTTTGCAATTTTCTAGTCGTCGCAGACCGAGGCAAAATATATTGCAATCGCGAAAGGCAAACCCTAAGACGGCAGCGCAGAAGCAGATCGGGGACGATTCTCTGGTGTGATTCGAGAAGACAAAGTTCCAGTGGACGGAGAATAAGATGAACCTGCTGAAGAAAGCCGCTGTTTCCCTTGCGGCGACATCGATGATCGTTGCGCCGGTTGCGGCATCGGCTGCGCCCGCCCTCGACGGTGCCCGTGCGACGTCGGTTGTCAGCGACCAGAACGAGATGGAAGGCAATGGCTGGCTTCTCGGTGTGCTGGCCGCGATTGCGTTCGGCGTGGGCCTCTACTTCCTGATCGACAACGACAAGGATGCTCCGACCAGCCCGTAAGCCGCGGCTGCTCGACAAAGATACCAAAAGGCTCCGAGCTACGCTCGGGGCCTTTTGTGCGTCCGGTGAAGGTGGGCATATGGGAGTGGGCGCCGGGGAACGTGAAATCCGGTGGCCGTATAGGCTCTTATAGCGTGATGGCGCGCACGCTGCGGGACCGCGCCAGCGGGATCGCTTGCCTTGCCCGGACGACCGCGTCCTTTTCGATCGGCGCTAGCGCCAGATCGAAACCCGCATTGGCCGCCGTTCCGTTCCTTGCATCGACGATGACTGCACCCCACGGATCGATGGCAAGGCTGTGGCCATAGGTTGCACGCCCGTCGGCGTGCGTGCCGTTCTGCGCCGCCGCCAGGAGATGGCAACCCGTTTCGATGGCGCGGGCGCGGAGCAGGACATGCCAATGCGCCTCGCCGGTCGATACAGTGAAGGCGGCCGGAACAGCGATGATATCGGCACCCTGATCGACAAGCGCGCGATAAAGTTCGGGGAAGCGGACATCGTAACAGATGCTGAGGCCGAGCCGTCCGAGCGGCGTGTCGACAACCGTTATTGCGTCGCCGCCGGCATAGGCCGCCGATTCGGTCCAGTTCTCGCCCGACGGCAGGGTGACGTCGAACATGTGGATCTTGTCGTAGCGCGCACGGATGCTGCCATCGGCGGCGATGATATGGCTGCGGTTGACACGGCGCTCGCCATCGTCGGCGAGCAGCGGCATCGACCCCGAATGCAGCCAGAGCCCGTGCCGCCGCGCCATCTCCTGCAGCGCTGCGGGCCACGGACTGTCGGCTTCGCGCAGGATATGCGCCGCCGAACGCGCGCGGTCGCGGTCGAGCAGCAGCGACATTTCGGGCAGGAAAGCCATTGCGGCGCCGCGCGCGGCGGCTTCGGCCATCGCGCGATCGATCGTCGCGAGGTTGGCGTCCGGATCGATACCGCTGGTCATCTGGATCAGCGCCGCGACGGGTGAGGGAGAGATGTTGTCCATCGCGTCTGGCTAGTCCGCTGGCGCAGGCAGGACAAGAGGCGCGCAGGGGGACGCGACAGTTCAGTGGCCAGCAAGCTTCGATGGCGATAAGATGGGCCGATGTCCTATTCTCCTGCGTCGACCACGCTCTCGCTTTTCCGATTTCTGCTTCCGGCCTGTGCGGCGACCGCCCTGCTGCTAGCGCCGCCTGCCGCGGCGCAGACCGGCGGAACTTCTGCACCTTCCGCCAAGACAACGGCCGGCACCGCAAAGGCCGATGACTGGCTCTATGTCGGCAGCGATATCCCGCGCGATACCGCATGGACCTTTGGCGTCCTGCCGAACGGTGTCCGCTATGCCGTGCGCAACAATGGCGTCCCCCCGGGGCAGGTTTCGATCCGCGTGCGGATGGACGTCGGATCGCTGTTCGAAACCGAAAAGGAACGCGGCTTTGCGCACCTCCTCGAACATCTGACATTTCGCGGCAGCGAACATATCCCCGACGGCGAAGCGAAGCGGATCTGGCAGCGGTTCGGGGTCACTTTCGGCAGCGATTCGAACGCGCAGACAACGCCGACGCAGACGGTGTACCAACTCGACCTGCCCAGCATCACGCCGGCCAACCTTGACGAGAGCATGAAATTGCTCGCCGGGATGGTCCGCGAACCGCGGATTTCGGACGCCGCGGTGACCGCCGAACGCGGCGTCGTCATGTCCGAACTGCGCGAATCGGACGGCCCGCAAAAACGGATATCGGACGCGACCAGCGCCCATCTGTTCGCCGGACAATTGCTCGGCGACCGGTCGCCGATCGGCACGGTGGAATCGCTTGGCGCGGCGCGCGCCGACACGGTGACCGCCTTCCACGACCGCTGGTACCGCCCCGACCGCGCTGTGGTGGTGATCGTCGGCGACGGCGATCCCGCCGAATTCGCCCGGCTGATCGAGAAATATTATGGCGACTGGCGCGCCAGCGGCCCCAATCCGGCGCAGCCTGATTTCGGCAAACCGAACCCTAAGGCGCCGGTGGCCCGCGCGATCGTCGAGGCGAACCAGCCGGTCGCGCTGTCGCTCGCGATGGTCCGGCCGTGGAAGAAGCGGATCGACACCGTCGAAAATACCCGGCGGCTTTATATGGAGTTTCTTGCGCAGGCGCTGGTCAATCGCCGCCTCGAAAACCGCGCCCGCGCGGGCGGCAGCTACCTCGTCGCGACGGTCGAGCAGGAATATGTCAGCCGCAGCGTCGACGTGACGATGGCGCAGATCGTGCCGCTCGGCGACTGGAAGCCGGCGCTTGCCGATGTGCGCGGGGTGATCGCCGACGCGATGAAGACGCCGCCCTCGCAGGCCGATATCGACCGCGAAGCGAACGAGATCGAAGCTTTCCTGCGCAAGGAACTCGAAAACGCGCGCAACGAGCCGGGCGCGCGGCTGGCCGACGACATGGTGCGCGCGGTCGACATCGGCGAAACGGTGACCAGCCCGCAGGGGCAGGTCGATATGTTCCGGTCGATCCGCGCCGCGGCGACGCCGCAGGCGATGCTCGAGATCAGCCGCGCGATCTTCAGTGCGCCGGTGACGCGCGTCGTACTGACGACGCCGACGGCAATCGACGGCGGCGACGGCGCGCTGCTCGCCGCGCTGGCGGCGCCGGCGCTGGTCCGCGACGACCGGCTGGCGGCGATCAAGGCCGATTTCAGCCAGCTACCGGCGATCGGCGCACCGGGCACGATCGCATCGACAACCCTCGTCCCCGGGCTGCGCGCCGAGCGTATCGAGTTCGCCAACGGCGTGACGGCGCTCGTCTCGAACAACAAGGTCGAACCCGGCAAGGTGCGCGTCAACGTCCGTTTCGGTACCGGCAACCGCAGCGTCGCCGCCGACGCACCCAACCTGCTGTGGACGGGCGATTATGCCCTGATCGCGAGCGGCATCGGTCCGTGGGGCCAGAACGAGATCGACCAGCTCACCAACGGGCGCCAGATCCAGATGAACTTCGCGATCGACGACGACGCGTTCGAACTGTCCGCCGAAAGCAAGCCCGCCGACCTTGCCGACCAGATGAAGCTGCTGGCGGGCAAGCTGGCGTCGCCGCGCTGGGATACGGCGCCCGTCGACCGCCTGCGCGTCGGTTTCCTCACCGGCTACGACCTCAACGACGCGACCCCCAACGCCGTGCTCGACCGCAATCTGCGCGGCTGGCTTTCGGGCAATGACGCGCGCTGGTCGGCGCCCGACAAGGCCGAAATCGAGGCACTAACGCCGGCAAAGTTCCGCGCCTTCTGGGAACCGCGTCTTGCGAGCGGGCCGATCGAGGTCCAGCTGTTCGGCGACATGGCGTCGATCGATTATCGCAAGATCCTGGCCGAGACGTTCGGCGCCCTGTCGCCTCGCGCCCCGCTGGCGCCGGCGGGCGGCCAGAAGGTCGCCTTTGCCAAGCATGTGACCGTGCCCGAAGTCGCCTATCATCGCGGCGAACAGGGACAGGCGGCCGCGATGACCGCCTGGCCGACGAGCGGCGGCCTTGCGAGCCCGCGCGATGCGCGGGGTCTGGAAGTGCTGGCGGCGATCTTCAACGACCGCCTGTTCGACCGGCTGCGCGCCGAACAAGGGGCCAGCTATGGCCCCGTCGTCGACAGCCATTGGCCGACGGGGTTCGACAATAGCGGCGGTTATCTGCTCGTCGGCAGCCTGCTGGCGCCGAAGGACATCGACCGTTTCTATGGCATCGCGAAGGACATTGCGGCCGACCTCGTCGCCAACCCGGTCAGCGCCGACGAACTCGCGCGCAACGCCGGGCCGATCCGCGAGCAGGTCGCGCGCGCCTCGACGGGCAATGTCTATTGGATGTTCCTGCTCGAAGGCGCGACGCGCGATCCGCGCGTTGCCGCGGCGGCGCTGTCGATCCAGGACGATATCGCGGCGGTCACCGCCGCCGATATCCAGCGCCTCGCCAAACTCTATCTGACGCCGGCGCGCCAATGGTCGCTGGCGATCCTGCCCAAGGGGATGACGCTGGCCGATGCCTCGGCGGCTGGGGCGGCCGCCGCGGGCGGATCGCAGGCCTCGGCGCCGGTTGCCGCCTCGCGTTGACCTGCGCCTGGCGGGCGGCTGGTTCTAGTTCTAGCTGTCGCTGCCCGTCGCGTGCCGCCGGGTGCGGCGGATCCGCGGTTCGTGGTCGAGCTTGCCCTTGGTCATGATGTCCTGCCGCATCTTGGCGCGGACGTCGTGGATTGACGCGATCACCGGCCCCATCGCGACGCCAAGGTCGATCAGCACTGCCTCGGCGAGCTGCAACGAGCTTTCGAGCGTTTCGGGCACCGCGTCGGAAGCGCCGGCCTGATAGAGCGCCCCGGCATGGTCGGCATCGCGCGCGCGGCTGATGATCGGCAGCTCGGGATATTTCTGGCGCAACTGCCGCGTCATCCTGAGCTGTTGCACCGGATCGTCCATCGTCAGCACGATCGCCTTCGCATTATCGATGCCCAGCTTGTCGAGGCTGCCAGGACGGGCAACGTCGGCGAACCGCACGACAAAGCCGTCGCGCCGGGCTGCGGCGACGGTGTCGATATCGGCGTCGACGGCGACATAGGGACGCCCATGCTCGCGGAGCAGTTCGGCGACGGTGTGGCCAACGCGGCCAAAGCCGACGATGACGGTGCGGCCTTCGGGCGTTTCCTCGCTTTGCGCGTCGCCGGTCCGCATCTCGATCCGCCGCGCGATGTCGTGGCCGACGCGCGCCAGCAGCGGGGTGATCGTCAGCCCGATCGCGGTGACGAGCTGCCAGAATTCGGCGGTGTCGCGGCTGATGAGCTGCGCCTGCAGCGCCGTCGCGAGCACGATCAGGGTGGTTTCCGACGGGCTCGCCATCAACAGCCCGACTTCGGCGGCGGTGCCGCGCCGGACGACGCCCGAAAAGCGCAGCAACGCGGCGGTGACGACCGCCTTGACGACGACGACGCCGACGACCGCGCCGATCAGTTGCGGCCACAGCGCCGCGATCGTCTTGAGGTTGAGGCCCATGCCGACGCTGATCAGGAACACCCCGAGCGCGAGGCCTTTGAAGGGGGCGGTGATCGCTTCGACCTCGTTATGATATTCGGTCTCGGCGATCATCAGGCCCGCGAGCAGCGCGCCGACGATCGGCGACAGGCCGACGGCCGCCGTCGCCAGCGCGGCGACGATGACGACAAGCAGGCTGGCGGCAAGGAACAGCTCGGGATCCTTGGCGCGCGCGGCCTGGGCAAATATCTTCGGCAGCAGGAACCAGCCGCCGATCGCCAGTCCGGCGACGACGACCACGCCCTGCCACAGCGTCGTCAGCAGCAATTCGGCGCTGTCGCCCGATGCCGTCGGCGACAGGGCGGCGAGGATGAAGATGATCGGAACGAGCGCCAGATCCTCGAACAGCAGCATCGAAAAGGCCGATTTGCCTACGGCCGACTTGGTGCCGGCAATAGGAAGAACGAGGGCGGTCGAGGAGAGGGCGAGCGCGATACCGAGGCCGTAGGCGGCGGCGGGTGAAAGGTCGCCGAGCAGGAGTAATGCGGTACCGAGGATCAGCCCGCCCAGCCCGAGTTCGGCGGCGCCGATGCCGAACACCAGCTTGCGCAGTTGCCACAGGCGCCGGAACGACAGCTCGAGCCCGATCGAGAAGAGCAGGAGCACGATGCCGAGCTCGGCGAACAGGGCGATTTCCTCGGCCGATCCGATGGTGACGTGGCGCAGCCATGGATAATCGCCGGTCAGCGATCCCAAGCCCGACGGGCCGACGAGCAGGCCGACGAGGATGAAGCCGATCACGGGCGGCAGGCGGAAGCGGGCGAAAGCGGGAATGACGATTCCCGCAGCGCCCAGCACCACCAGCGCGTCGCCGATGAGGGAGGTTTCTGTTTCCGATACCATAAGGGCCGACCTTATGCAGGCCGGCCCCGATTGGCTAGTCGCCCATGTCGACTAAATCGCTAAACTATGTTTGCCGTCAGGCGCCCATCTTGGCTTCGAGATTCTCGACGATCGCTTCGAAGAAGCCTTCGGTGGTCAGCCAATTCTGGTCGGGGCCGATCAGCAGCGCGAGATCCTTGGTCATCTTGCCGCTTTCGACCGTCGCGACGCAGACCTTTTCGAGGTCGTCGGCGAACTTCACCACTTCGGGGGTGCCGTCGAGCTTGCCGCGGTGCTTGAGGCCGCCGGTCCAGGCAAAGATCGACGCGATCGGGTTGGTCGAGGTCGCCTTGCCCTGCTGGTGCATGCGATAGTGGCGGGTGACGGTGCCGTGCGCCGCTTCGGATTCGACCGTCTGGCCGTCGGGGGTCATCAGCACGCTGGTCATCAGGCCGAGCGAACCGAAGCCCTGCGCGACGGTGTCCGACTGGACGTCGCCGTCGTAATTCTTGCAGGCCCAGACGAACTTGCCGCTCCACTTCAGCGCCGAGGCGACCATATCGTCGATCAGGCGGTGCTCGTAGACGATGCCGAGCGCATCGAACTGCGCCTTGAATTCGGCCTGGAACACTTCCTCGAACAGGTCCTTGAAGCGGCCGTCATAGGCTTTCAGGATCGTGTTCTTGGTCGACAGATACACCGGCCACTGGCGCGCGAGGCCATAGTTCAGGCTGGCGCGCGCGAAGTCGCGGATCGAATCGTCGAGGTTGTACATGCCCATCGCGACGCCCGACGAGGGGAAGTGGAACACTTCCTCGTCGATCAGCGTGCCGTCCTCGCCCTCGAACACCAGGCGCAGCTTGCCGGGGCCGGGGACGCGGAAGTCGGTCGCCTTATACTGGTCGCCAAATGCATGGCGGCCGACGACGATCGGGTCGGTCCAGCCGGGAACGAGGCGGGGAACGTTGCGCATCACGATCGGCTCGCGGAAGACGACGCCGCCCAGGATGTTGCGGATCGTGCCGTTCGGCGACTTCCACATCTTCTTGAGCCCGAACTCCTCGACGCGGGCTTCGTCGGGGGTGATCGTGGCGCACTTCACGCCGACGCCGTGCTTCTTGATCGCATTGGCGGCTTCGACGGTGATCTTGTCGTCGGTGCGGTCGCGTTCCTCGATGCCGAGGTCGTAATAATGCAGGTCGATGTCGAGATAGGGCAGGATCAGCCGTTCGCGGATCCATTGCCAGATGATCCGGGTCATTTCGTCGCCGTCGAGTTCGACAACCGGGTTGGCTACCTTGATCTTGCCCATATCTTCGCCTTTTTCCTTGGGGAGTCGGAGTTGCGAGGGGCCTTAGGCAAAGCGGGGCGATTGATCAATGGCCCTGACGGATGCGGAACCATCGCCTTATTCGATTGTCAGTGCCGGGGACGCACCCTAGAAAGATCGCCATGTCCACAACCATCTCTTCCAACCGCCCCGGCGACGGTATCAAGTGGCGCTGGCCGTCGGTCCATCCCGAAGGGCGCAAGTTCCTGCTGATCGCCGGCATCGTCACCCTTTGCTTCTGGCTGCTCGGCTGGACGATCCCCGGCTGGCTGATGCTGGGCGTGACGATCTGGGTCGGCACCTTCTTTCGCGATCCCGTTCGCATCACCCCGACCGGCAGCGACCTCATCGTCGCGCCCGCCGACGGGCTGGTGACGCAGATCGCCGAAGTTGCGCCGCCGCCGGAGATCGCCGGGCCCGACGGCCTCGTCGCCCCGACGATGCTGCGCGTCTCGATCTTCATGAGCGTGTTCGACGTCCATATCAATCGCACCCCGGTCGCCGGGACACTGCGCAAGCTCGTCTATATTCCCGGGAAATTCCTCAACGCCGACCTCGACAAGGCGAGCGAGGAGAATGAGCGCCAGCATTTCGTCGTCGAGCGCGCCGATGGCGTGCGCGTCGGTTTCACCCAGATCGCCGGGCTCGTCGCACGGCGCATCCTGCCGTTCGTCAGCATGGGCACCGAGCTGTCGACCGGCCAGCGCGTCGGCCTCATCCGTTTCGGCAGCCGCGTCGATGTCTATATCCCCGCAGGAACGACGCCGCAGGTGCTGCTCGGCCAGCGCACGCTGGCGGGCGAAACCATCGTCGCGCGGATCGGCAAGGCCGAGATGATCGACGGCATCGGGCAATAGGATGGCCGACGACGCGTCGCCTGCCGCCGAGGACACCGAAGTTGAGCGCCGCCGCATCGGCGGTATCCCGCTCCGCGCCTTCGCGCCCAACGCGATCACCGCGCTGGCGCTGTGCTTCGGGCTGACCGGCGTTCGCTTCGCGATCGGCGAGGAATGGGAAAAGGCGCTCGCGGCGATCATCTTCGCCGGGGTGCTCGACGGCATGGACGGGCGGATCGCGCGGCTGCTGCGCGCACAGAGCAAGTTCGGCGCCGAACTCGATTCGCTGTCCGACGTCATCGCTTTCGGCGTCGCGCCGGCAATGATCCTGTTTCTCTGGTCGCTCGACAATGCGCCGAAATTCGGCTGGACCGCCGCGCTCGCGCTTGCGGTGTGCTGCGCGCTGCGGCTCGCGCGCTTCAATTCGCGCATGGACGCCGATTTCCAGCCGCACAAATCGGCGGGCTTCAACACCGGCATCCCCGCGCCCGCCGGGGCGGGGATGGCGTTCGTGCCCGTCTATCTGTGGCTGGTGACGGCGAACGACCTGTTTCGCGAATGGTATGTCGTCATGCCTTGGGCGCTCGGCATCGCGATGCTGATGATCTCCGCGATCCCGACCTATAGCTGGGCTTCGATCCGCCTGCGCCGCTCGTGGCGTCTGTTCGCGCTGGCGGGCGTTGGCCTGCTGGGCGCGGCGCTGGTTACCGCGCCGTGGCTGACCTTGCTCGCGGTGTGCGCGGTTTATGCCGCGACGCTGCCTTTCGGCCTCGCGAGCTATGCAAGGGTCAAGCGGCGCGGCTGAGCTGCGGCTGGACGCGGGTGACGGTGCGGACGGGACGCGGAGCATCGCGGCGGGCCGGTGAACGGCGCAGCGTCAGTTTCCGCGACGCCGGATCGGGCTGCGGGCCGGCAATGGCCGGGAAGGCGCCTTCGCCAAGGAGCGCCGAAAGGATCGCATCTTCATTGCTGCGGAACATTGCCAGAATGACCGTGATGCCCAGCCCGGCGGCGAGGGCGAAAAGGAGTGCGGCTGCGACCTGAACCATGATCTTGTCCTTCCGGCTTCTTTGTGCGAAACCTTATTCCCGTTGGGACGGTTTCCGTGGGTTCTTCGTTCCATGTTCTCGTTTTGTTCTCAACCGTTTTGCGACGAACGGAGTCGGTTTGTCGCCGGGATGAGGCGCGCGCCTCGTAATTCTGCGCGTCAAAACCTCGGCCGGGCCCTTGCTTTTTGCTGCCGGGGCAGCTAACGGGCCGCCCATTCCACATGGAAGGCGCACATAAACCGGTGCCGGATCGTCCGCTTGCGGATCCCGGTTCTTGCTTTCCAGAGGACCAACCGGAAGGAGAAAGACCATGGCGGCACCTGTCGTCACGATGCAGAATCTTATCGAGGCTGGCGCCCACTTCGGCCACCAGACCCACCGCTGGAACCCGCGCATGAAGCCGTATATCTTCGGTGCGCGTAACGGCATCCACATCCTCGACCTGTCGCAGACCGTGCCGCTCTTCGCGCGCGCCCTCGACTTCATCGCCTCGACCTCGGCCGCTGGCGGCAAGGTGCTGTTCGTCGGCACCAAGCGCCAGGCGCAGGGCCCGATCGCCGATGCGGCCCGCGCTTCGGGCCAGCACTTCGTCAACCACCGCTGGCTGGGCGGCATGCTCACCAACTGGAAGACGATCTCGAACTCGATCAAGCGCCTCAAGACGCTCGAAGAGCAGCTCTCGGGCGACACCTCGGGCCTCACCAAGAAGGAAGTGCTCAACCGCACCCGCGAACGCGACAAGCTGGAACTCAGCCTCGGCGGCATCCGCGACATGGGCGGCATTCCCGACGTGATGTTCGTGATCGACGCGAACAAGGAAGAGCTGGCGATCAAGGAAGCCAATGTTCTTGGCATCCCCGTCGTCGCGATCCTCGATTCGAACGTCTCGCCCGACGGCATCGCTTTCCCGGTTCCGGCGAACGATGACGCTGCCCGCGCCATCCGCCTGTACTGCGATGCGGTCGCCCAAGCGGCGACCCGTGGCGGCCAGCAGGCCCGCGCGAACCGCGGTGAAGACCTTGGCGCGGCTGTCGAGCCCGCCGCTGAAGCCGTGCTGACCGAAGAAGCCGCTCCGGCTGCCGACGTCGCCGCTCCTGTGACCGAAGACGAACAGGTCCCGGCCGAAGCCGCGGCCGAAACCGAACGTCAGAGCGACGCCTAAGCGTCCTCGGGCATGACGGGACGGTGCGGCAACAGGTTCGCGCCGTCCCTGTCATCCCTTTGACTTATCGCCCCGCCATGCGCGCGGGCGTCCCGCGGGCCAGATGGGCTCGCCCCTTTTGAAAGGATTTTCCCATGGCTGAGATTACGGCCGCTCTCGTCAAGGAACTGCGCGACCGCACGGGCGCAGGCATGATGGACTGCAAGAAGGCGCTCGCCGAAAACAACGGCGATATCGAAGCGTCGATCGACTGGCTGCGTACCAAGGGTCTCGCCGCCGCCGCCAAGAAGGCCGGCCGCGTCGCCGCCGAAGGTCTCGTCGGCTTTGCCACCGATGGCACCAAGGGCGCGCTCGTCGAAGTGAACAGCGAAACCGACTTCGTCGGCAAGAACGAGCAGTTCCAGGAATTCGTTCGCGACGTGACGCAGGTCGCGCTCGCCGGCAGCATCACCGACATCGACGCGCTGAATGCTGCGGCCTATCCGACCGGCGGCACCGTCGCCGAGAAGCTGACCAGCAACATCGCGACGATCGGTGAGAACCAGTCGCTGCGCCGTTCGGCCATCATCACGGTGAACTCGGGCGTCGTCACGGGCTATGTCCACAACGCCGCCGCCCCTGGCATGGGCAAGATCGGCGTGCTCGTCGCGCTCGAATCGACCGCTGGTGCCGATGTTCTCGAACCGCTCGGCAAGCAGCTCGCGATGCACGTTGCCGCCGCGAACCCGCTGGCGCTGAACGGCGACGACCTCGACGCCGACCTCGTCGCGCGCGAACGCGCGATCGCGGAAGAAAAGGCCGCCCAGTCGGGCAAGCCCGCCGAGATCGTCGGCAAGATGGTCGACGGTGCGATCGCCAAGTACCGCAAGGAAAATGCGCTGCTGTCGCAGCTCTTCGTGATGGACGGCAAGACCCCGGTCGCCGAAGTCGTCGCCGCCGCCGGCAAGGATGTCGGCGCGACGATCACGCTGAAGGGCTTCGTCCGCTTCCAGCTCGGCGAAGGCATCGAGAAGGAAGAAAGCGACTTCGCGGCGGAAGTCGCGGCGGCCGCAGGCGTTTAAGAAGAATTGGACTGCTGACCTGAAAGGGAGTCAATCCCTCCTTCTCGT
Source organism: Sphingopyxis macrogoltabida (assembly GCF_001314325.1). Classification (NCBI taxonomy): domain Bacteria; kingdom Pseudomonadati; phylum Pseudomonadota; class Alphaproteobacteria; order Sphingomonadales; family Sphingopyxidaceae; genus Sphingopyxis; species Sphingopyxis macrogoltabida. The sequence continues at coordinate 3,296,339 of NZ_CP009429.1, read as the reverse complement.
CATGCCGGACTTGATCCGGCATCCATTCCGGCCTCCGAAGGCAGGTGGACCCCGGATCAAGTCCGGGGTGACGAAAGTGGGGAAGGCTCCGTTCGGACACGGCAGTCCGCTTGGCAATGGCGCGCGCCTTCACTAGGGTGCGCGCCATTCGCGTATCTGCTGTTTACAAGAGGTTCCCCCGATCATGGCATTGCCCGGCCTGAAACGCATATTGCTCAAGTTGTCGGGCGAGGCGCTGATGGGCTCCAGTCCTTTCGGCATCGACCCTGAAACGGTCGCGAGCATGGCGGCGGAGGTCAAGCAGGCGAAGGAAAGCGGTCTCGAAATCTGCCTCGTCATCGGCGGCGGCAATATCTTCCGCGGCATGGCCGGGGCGGCGAAAGGCATGGACCGCGCGCAGGCCGATTATATGGGCATGCTGGCGACGGTGATGAACGCGCTGGCGATGCAGAATGCGCTCGAGCAGCTTGGCGTCGAAACCCGCGTCCAGTCGGCGATCGAGATGGACAAGGTGTGCGAACCCGTCATCCGCCGCCGCGCCGAGCGCCATATGGAAAAGGGCCGCGTCGTGATCTTCGCCGCCGGTGTCGGTGCGCCCTATTTCACCACCGACAGCGGTGCCGCGCTCCGCGCCGCCGAAATGAAGTGCGACGCGCTGCTCAAGGGTACCAGCGTCGACGGCGTCTATAATGCCGATCCGAAGCAGGATGCCTCGGCGGTGCGCTATGACACGCTGAGCTACGACCGTGTGCTCGCGGACAATCTGAAGGTGATGGACGCGAGCGCGGTGGCGCTGTGCCGCGACAATCATATCCCGATCGTCGTGTTCAACATCCGCGAGCCGGGCAATCTGGCGCGCGTGCTGGCGGGCGAGGGGGTCTCCACCGTCGTCGGCGATGCCGACTAACGCAATGATGCCGGCGACGCGGCCTGACAAGATCAAGAGAGGAAAGACAGATGGCGAAATATGACAAGGCCGATCTCGAACGCCGCATGCACGGCGCGGTCGAATCGCTGAAGCACGACCTCGCGGGCCTGCGTACCGGCCGCGCGCATACCGCGCTGCTCGATCCCGTGACGGTCGAGGTTTATGGCAGCCACATGCCGCTCAACCAGGTCGCCTCGGTCAGCGCACCCGAACCGCGCATGCTGTCGGTGCAGGTGTGGGACAAGTCGAACGTCGGCCCGGTCGACAAGGCGATCCGCTCGGCGGGCCTCGGGCTCAACCCTATCGTCGACGGCCAGACGCTGCGCCTGCCGATCCCCGAAATGACGCAGGAGCGCCGCAAGGAGCTGTCGAAGCTCGCCGGCCAATATGCCGAAAAGGCGCGGGTTGCGGTCCGCAACGTCCGCCGCGACGGCATGGACAATCTGAAGACCGACGAAAACAAGAAGGAAATCAGCGAGGACGAGCGCAAGCGCGCCGAAACCGATGTCCAGAAGCTGACCGACGCGACGATCGCCGAACTCGACGCCGCCGCGACCGCCAAGGAAAAGGAAATCCTGGGCTAGTGGATCGGGGGATTTCCGGGACGCTGTACGGACTATGACGACACCGGCCGCCAGCCATGGTGCGCGCCATGTTGCCATCATCATGGACGGCAACGGCCGCTGGGCCAAGAAGCGCCTGCTGCCCCGCGTCGCCGGTCACAAGGCCGGCGTCGAGGCGGTACGCACGATCGTCCGCGCCGCTGGCGACCTCGGCATCGAGGCGATGACGCTCTATGCTTTCAGTTCCGAAAACTGGAAGCGGCCCGAAGAGGAAGTCAGCGACCTGATGGGGCTGATGAAGCGCTTCATCCTCTCCGACCTCGACGAATTTGCCGCCAATGACGTGAAGCTGAAAGTGATCGGCAATTGGCGCGCGCTCGCTCCCGACGTCGTCGCGCTGATCGACAACGCGCTCGAGCGTACCGCTGGCAACAAGCGTACGACGCTGGCGGTGGCACTCAATTACGGCGCGCAGGACGAACTGGTGCGCGCCGCGACCGCGGCCGCGGCAGAGGGGCCGATTACAGAGGACAGCATCGCCGCGCATCTCGACACCGCCGACATGCCGCCGCTCGACCTGCTGATCCGCACGTCGGGCGAGGTGCGGCTGTCGAATTTCCTGCTTTGGCAGTCGGCCTATGCCGAACTTTACTTTACCGACACATTGTGGCCGGATTTCAAGCCCGCCGACCTGAAGGCGGCGCTCGACCAGTTTGCGCGGCGCGATCGCCGCTACGGGGGATTATGAGCATGGCATCTGGCAAATCGGACCTGTGGGTGCGGATCGGATCGGCGATCGTGATGTTCGCGATCGCGGGGACCGCGCTGTGGTTCGGTGGCATCGCCTTCGGCCTGCTGCTGCTGGTCGGCGGCGCGCTGGTGCTCGTCGAATGGTTCGCGCTCGTCCGCGCGATGGCGGTTCCCGGCGGGACGAAGAAGGCATTGCTGCTGCTCGGCCCGCTGCTCGTCGCGGGATCGATGGCCGGGCTCTGGTATATTCGCGACCATCTGGGCGTCACTGCGGCACTATGGGTGTTCGGCATGGTCTGGGCGACCGACATCGGCGCCTATTTCGCCGGCCGCGCCTTTGGCGGTGCGCGTCTTGCACCGACAATCAGCCCGTCGAAGACCTGGTCGGGGCTGATCGGCGGCATGATCGCAGCGCTCGTCGCCAGCGCGACGATCGGTGATCGCGGCGGCATCATCGGCGTGCCGCTGTGGATCGGCCTGTTCATGGGGCTCGCGGCGCAGCTTGGCGATCTCGCGCAAAGCTGGATGAAGCGCCGCGCCGGGGTCAAGGATTCGGGCAAGCTGATTCCGGGTCATGGCGGCCTGTTCGACCGCGTCGACGGCCTGCTCCCGGTTGCGTTGATCCTCGGCGGCCTCGCGTTTGCGGGCCAGATCGCCGTGCGCGCGGCCGGCTGACATGGCGCGGCGCCTCTCGCTGTTCGGCGCCACCGGATCGGTCGGCCAATCGACCCTCGATCTTGTCCGGCGCGATGGCGAGGCGTGGCAGATCGCTGTGCTGACCGCGAACAGCGACGTCGCCGAGCTGGCAAAGCTGGCGAAGGAATTCCGCCCCGATATCGCGGTGATCGCCGACGAAGCCCGCCATACCGAACTCCAGGAAGCGCTGGCCGGGACGGGGATCGAGGCGAGCGCCGGCGCCGAAGCGCTGGTCGAAGCGGCAAAGCGCCCCGCCGACCTCGTCATGGCGGCAATCGTCGGCTGCGCCGGCCTCGCGCCGACGATGGCGGCGATCGAGGCGGGCACCGATGTCGCGCTGGCGAACAAGGAAGCGCTCGTTTCGGCGGGCGAATTGATGACCGCAGCGGCGCGCGCGTCGGGTTCGACGCTGCTGCCCGTGGACAGCGAGCATAATGCGATTTTCCAGTGCCTCGCGGGCGGGCGGATCGAGCAGGTGCGCCGGATCATCCTGACCGCGAGCGGCGGTCCGTTCCGCACCATGAGCGCCGCCGACATGGCGCGCGTCACGCCGGCGCAGGCGGTTGCGCATCCCAATTGGTCGATGGGCGCGAAGATCAGCGTCGATTCGGCGACGATGATGAACAAGGGCCTCGAACTCATCGAGGCGCATCATCTGTTCCCGGTCGGGCTCGACCGCATCGAGATTCTCGTCCACCCGCAGTCGGTGATCCACAGCCTCGTCGAATATATCGACTGCTCGACACTGGCACAGCTTGGTTCGCCCGACATGCGCATTCCGATCGCGAGCGCTCTTGCATGGCCGGAACGGATGGCGACGCCGTGCGCGCCGCTTGACCTTGCAACGATCGCGCGGCTCGATTTCGAGGCACCCGACGAAATACGCTTCCCCGCGACCGCGCTGTGCCGCGCCGCGATCGCCGAGGGTGGCGCGCGCCCGGCGCAGCTTAACGCCGCAAACGAGGTCGCAGTCGCCGCTTTTCTCGCCGGCCGCATTTCCTTTCCCGCCATCGTCGACACGGTACGCCGGGTGATCGATGCCGAAGCGCCGCCGGTACCGGTATCGCTTCACGACATATTCAGCGTCGACGCCGCATCACGCGCGGCTGCGCAGCATTTTGTGGACCATTACGAACATGCTTGAAGCCCCCGGCATTCCTTTCACGATTCTGGCCTTCCTGCTGGTGCTCGGCCCGCTCGTGTTCGTGCACGAATATGGGCATTATATCGTCGGGCGCTGGTGCGGCGTGAAGGCCGATACCTTCTCGATCGGCTTCGGCCGCAAGATCCTCGCGTGGACCGACAAGCGCGGCACCGAATGGAAGATCGGCTGGCTGCCGCTTGGCGGCTATGTCCAGTTCGCGGGCGACCGCGATGCGGTCAGCCAGCCCGACGCCGAATGGGAGAAGCTGCCGGAAGCCGAACGCTCGCACAGCTTTCCCGCCCAGCCAGTGTGGAAACGCACCCTGATCGTCCTCGCCGGGCCGGTGACCAATTTTCTGTTCGCGATCCTGATCCTCGCCGGCTTCGCGTGGATCGGCGGCACGCCGACAACGCCGCCCGTCGCGGGCTCGGTGATGGAGGGTTCGGCCGCCGCCGCCGCGGGCATCCGCGCGGGCGATCGCATCGTCTCGATCGACGGCCGCGCCATGGACGTCTTTACCGATATTCCGATGGCGGTCGCGCACCGCCCCGGCGAGGCCATGGATGTAAGGATCGAACGCGGCGGCGCCGAAGAAACGCTGCGGCTCACCCCCCGGCTGGTGAAGGAGCAGGACCGGTTCGGCAACAGCTTCGAACGCGGCGTCATCGGTATCGCGGCGGGCGAGGTGGTGTTCGAGAAGGTGTCGCTCGTCGAGGCGCCGCTGATCGGGCTCAAGCAGACCGCGCAGATCGTCCGGCAGACGGGCGAAGTGCTGGGCCAGCTTCTGACCGGCAACCGGTCGGTCAAGGATCTGAGCGGGCCGCTCAACATCGCGAAGGTGTCGGGTGAGGCCGCGAGCCTCGGGATTGCGTCGCTGATCTTCCTGATCGCGCTGATCTCCATCAATCTGGGGTTCATAAACCTGTTGCCATTGCCCATGCTCGATGGCGGTCATTTGCTTTTTTACGGATATGAGGCGATCAGGCGACGTCCCGCGCCCGCCAAGGTGCAGGAATGGGCGTTCCGATTCGGCTTTGCGGCGGTCGTGACGCTGATGCTGGTCGTGACTTTCAATGATTTGGGCTCATTCGGCCTGTGGGACCGGATCGCCCGCTTGATTGGATAGCCGGACTGGGGCAGGGAGTGCGCGCGAACTGCCGAAAAAGGGCGTTCGCCGCTTGTGGGTTATTTTTGCGGGATGAACAGCGTGGCTTCACACAAAATTTCGGCGCGGATGCAGCTGTCGGCACTCCTCATGGCAGGAACGATGCTGGCTCCCGTCGCGCCGCTCATGGCGCAGGAAGCTGCACCGCCGGCTACCGTGCCGACCGTCCCGGCACCCCCCGCGCCCGAAGCTGTGCCGTCGGCGACGACCGTCCAGTCGATCACCGTCACCGGCAACCAGCGGCTCGAAGCGCAGACGATCCTGTCCTACCTGCGTCTGCGCGTCGGCCAGCCCTATGACCGCTCGGTACTCGACCAGGCGCTCAAGGACCTTGCCGCGACCGAACTTTTCAAGGATTTCCAGATCACCGACAATGCCGGTGCGCTGACGATCCAGGTCACCGAAAACCCGGTGATCAACCGCGTCATTCTGGAGGGCAACAAGCGCCTGAAGGAAGACAAGATCCGCCCCGAGATCAAGCTCGCGCCGCGCCAGATCTTTACCCGGTCGAAGGTTCGCGCCGACGTCGCGCGCATCATCGAACTCTACAAGCGGCAGGGCCGCTTCGCCGCGACCGTCGAGCCGAAGATGGTGTCGCTCGACCAGAACCGCGTCGATGTCGTCTTCGAAATCAATGAAGGTCCGAAGTCGAAGGTCCGCCAGATCAACATCATCGGCAACGAGAAGTTCAGCGACGGCGATCTCCGCGACGAGATGGCGACGAAGGAATCGGGCTTGCTGACGATCCTGTCGTCGAACACCAGCTACGACCCCGACCGTCTCGCCTATGACCAGCAAAAGCTGCGCCTTTTCTACCTGCAGAACGGCTATGCCGACTTCCGCGTCATTTCGGCGGTCGCCGAGCTGACGAGCAACAAGCAGGACTTCATCATCACCTATGTCGTCGAGGAAGGCGAACGCTACAAGTTCGGCGACGTCGACGTGAAGAGCGAAATCCGCGACTTTCGGCCGGAAACGCTGAAGACGCTGCTGCCGATGAAGAAGGACGACTGGTACGACGCGAAGCTGGTCGAGGACACCGTCGAAAGCCTGAGCGAGACCGCCGGTCTGTTCGGTTATGCCTTTGCCGACATCAGCCCCGAGTTCCGCCGCGACCCCGAAACGCGGACGATGGGGATTACCTTCAACGTCGCCGAAAGTCCGCGGACTTACGTCGAGCGCATCGACGTCAACGGCAACACGCTGACCCACGACAAGGTCGTGCGCCGCGAGTTCCGCCTGAACGAAGGCGATGCGTTCAACAGCTTCGGTGTCAAGCGCACCGAAAACCGCATCAACAGCCTCGGCTATTTCCAGGAAAATCTGGAGATCGAGCGCAAGGAAGGCAGCGCCCCCGACCGCATCATCCTCGAAACCAATGTCGAGGAAAAGCCGACCGGTGAACTGTCGCTGTCGGCCGGTTTCTCGTCGATCGAGAATTTCCTGCTGCAGGGATCGATCCGCCAGCGCAACTTCCGCGGCCTCGGCCAGCAGTTGCAGGCGTCGGTCAACTATTCGAGCTATTCGAAGTCGGTCGAACTCGGCTTTACCGAGCCCTATCTGTTCGACCGCAACATCTCGATCGGCGGCACCGTCTATCGCCGCGATCTGAACTCGTTCAACTTCATCGGCAGCGACCGCCGCACGACGTTCGAACAGTCGACGACGGGCTTCCAGATCAACGCCGGTGTGCCGCTCACCGAATTCCTGTCGTTCTTCACGCGTTACAGCCTGAACTTCGACGATGTGTCGCTCGACAAGAATCTCTATTATTTCCGCGACGAGTGCGACCCGCTGGTCGCCGGCCGTTACCTCTGCGACGCGATCGGCAAGCGTACGACCTCGCTGCTCGGCTTCACCATCGCCTATGACGACCGCGACAACCGCCTGCGCCCGACGCGCGGCCAGTCGCTGTCGCTCAGCCAGGATTTCGCCGGCCTCGGCGGCAGCGTCAAATATGTCCGTACCCGCGCCGCGGCGAGCAAGCACTTCAACCTCGGCAGCCGCTTCATCCTCAATGTTTCGGCCGAGGGCGGTTATATCTACCCGCTCGGCGGGCGCCCGACCCCGACCAGCGACAAGGTCCGCCTGACCGACCGCTTCTTCCTCGGCGAACCGCAGATGCGCGGTTTCGACATTCGCGGCGTCGGTCCGCGCGTCATCCGCTATGCGTCGGTCGACGTGACCGATCCCGCAAACCCGATCCTCGACACGACGACCAAACAGCGCATCGACGACGCGCTCGGCGGCCGCGCCTATTATCAGGGGCGGCTCGAGATCGACATTCCGCTCGGCACCGGAGCCAAGGAACTCGGCCTCCGGCCGTCGGTCTTCCTCGACGTCGGTTCGGTCTTCGGCGTCAAGCGTCCCGACCTCACCACGCTCGCCGACTTCAAGGATCCGTCCGACGGTCTCACCAAGAATCTTTGCCGCAACGGCACCACCGGCGCGATCAGCTTCGGTACGCAGGCGCTGGTCGATCATGACAACAACGCTGCGACCCCGGCGATCCCGCAGGGGTCGTACAGCAGCTGTCCGACCGGGACGACCTCCAACCTCTCCCCGTTCGAGGAACGTTATTTCGGCGATAGCTGGATGCCGCGCGTCTCGATCGGTGCCGGTGTCAACTGGAACTCGCCTTTCGGTCCCTTCCGGATCGACTTCGCTTACGCCCTTCGCAAAGAAGAGGGCGATGATACCAAACGCTTCTCATTCAACGTAGGAACCCAATTCTGATGAAGAAAATTTTTGTCGCTTCGGCGCTGGCCTTCGCCGCGCTGTCGGTTTCGCCCGTCGTGTCGGCCCCCGCATTCGCGCAGGCAAAGGCCATCGCCGTCGCCGACGTCCGTGCCGCCGCCGCGCGTTCGAACGCCTTCCAGACCGCCACGCAGCAGATCGAGACGACCTACAAGGCGCAGATCGACCAGCAGCAGTCGCGCGGCCAGACGCTGCAGGCCGAAATCAACGTCCTGATCGCCAAATATCAGGAAGAAGCGAAGAAGACGCCGCAGAATCAGGCGGCGCTGCAGGCGGCCGCCAAGGCCGTGCAGGACAAGCGCCAGGCTGCGCAGACCGAACTTGGTCAGATCAGCGCGCCGGTCGATCTCGCTATCGCTTATGTCGAGGACCAGATCAGCGTTCGCATGAACGAAGCGATCAAGGCGGCGATGACCGCGAAGAAGGTCGACCTGCTGCTCAACCCCGACGCGGTGCTGGCACGCGAGAATAATGTCGACATCACCGACGCGGTGGTGACCGAACTCAACCGCATCCTGCCCAGCGTGTCGACCGCAGCGCCGGCCGGCTACCAGCCGGGCCAGCTCGTCCAGCAGCGCAACCAGCAGTTGATGGACGCCGCGCGCGCCGCACAGGGCACGCCCGCTCCCGCCGCCCCGGCGACCGGCACGCCGCCGACGACGCGCTGATCCTGATGGCTGACGGGGAAAAGGACGCGGGGGCCCTGGGTCCGGTGGATATCCGCCGGATCCTGACGCTGCTGCCGCACCGTTATCCGATGCTGCTCGTCGACCGGGTGGAATCGATGGTGAAGGACACCTCGATCCACGCGGTCAAGGCGGTGACGATGAACGAGCCTTTTTTTCAGGGTCATTTCCCCGGCCGGCCAATCATGCCCGGTGTCCTCATCGTCGAGGCGCTGGCGCAGGCTGGCGGTATCCTCGCGGTCGAATCGCTCGGCCTCGGCGGTTCGGGCAAGCTCGTCTATTTCATGGGCATCGACGGCGTGAAGTTCAGGAAACCGGTCGAACCCGGCGTCCTGCTCGACCTCCACGTCACCATCCTTCAGGCGAAGCGGAATATCTGCAAGTTCGAAGGCAAGGCGATGCTCGGCGGGCAACTGGCGACCGAATGCCAGTTCACCGCGATGATCGCCGATCCGCCCGGCGACTAAGCAAGACTTGCAAAATCAGGCGTTCGCCGTTAGGGGCCACCGCTTCGCGGGCCCCATAGCGGGGACAGCATCGACTCAGCCGCTGGTCGGAAACCAGCGGCGCAGGAGCCAAGAGATGAAAAAAGACATTCACCCCGACTATCACACCATCACGGTCAAGATGACCGATGGTACCGAATATCAGACGCGCTCGACCTGGGGCAAAGAGGGCGACGTGATGACGCTCGAAATCGACCCGACGGCGCACCCGGCATGGACCGGCGGCACGGGCCGCATGCTCGACGCGGGCGGTCAGGTTGCGAAGTTCAACAAGCGCTTCGGTGGTCTCACCCTCAAGCGTTAAATCGCGCTTCGGCGTCAGCCGAGGACTTTTGCAAGCGCGCTTTGCCACCCGGCAAGGCGCGTTTTGCGTTTTGCGGCAGCGAGCGCGGGGGTGAAGCGCGTTGCGGTGCCGCGCATCGCGGCCGTCGCACTCGCGAGGTCGGGATAAATTCCCGCGCCGGTCGCCGCGAGCATCGCGGCACCCAGCGCCGTGCTCTCGACGAAGCCCGGCCGCTCGACCACCAGATCGAGCATGTCGGCCAGATCCTGCGCCATCCAGTCGTTCGCGGCCATGCCGCCGTCGATACGCAATTCGGCCCAATCGACCCCGTCGGCGGCAAAAGCCGATTTAAGGTCGTGTGCCTGATAGGCCTGCGCCTCGAGCGCGGCGCGTGCGACATGCGCCTTGCCGCTGGCGAAACTCAGCCCCGATATCGCGCCCAGTGCGTCCGGCCGCCAGTGCGGGGCGCCAAGGCCGGTCAGGGCCGGGACCAGATAGACGCCGCCATTGTCGTCGATCGACCGCGCCAGCCCCTCGCTCTCACCCGCGCTGGCGAGCAGGCCGAGCCCGTCGCGGAGCCATTTGATCAGGCTGCCGGCGACGAACACCGACCCTTCGAGGGCGTAGGAACGGACATCGCCTTCCTGCACCAGCACCGTCGCGAGCAGGCGGTTGTTCGAGTGCGGCCGTTCGGTACCGCTCGCCGACAGGATGAAGGCGCCGGTGCCGAAGGTGGCCTTGGTCTGCCCCGGCGCGAGGCACGCCTGCCCGATCGTGGCCGCCTGCTGGTCGCCCGCCATTCCCGTAATCGGGATCGCGCCGCCGAACAGCGCGGGGTCGGTCGTGCCGACCGTCGCGGTGCAGCCCGTGATCTCGGGCAGCAGCCGCATCGGAACGCCAAGCAAGTCGCAGAGACCGGCGTCCCAGCCGTTCTGGTCGTTGATGTCCATCAGCAGGGTCCGCGACGCATTGCTCGCGTCGGTCACATGCACCCCGCCGGTCAGCCGGTAGACGAGGTAGGATTCGATCGTGCCCACCGCCAGCCGGTCGCCAGCCTCTTCGAGCTGCGCCCAATGCTTCAGCGCCCAGCCGATCTTGCTTCCGGAAAAATAGGGGTCGAGCAGGAGGCCGCTTTTTTCCTGCACGGCCTTTTCATGCCCCGCGTCCTTGAGCGCGGTGCAGTCTGCCGCGGTGCGCCGGTCCTGCCAGACGATCGCGGGCGCGAGCGGTTCGCCGGTCTTGCGGTCCCAGAAGACGATCGTTTCGCGCTGGTTGGTGATGCCGATCGCCGCCACCGCAGCCGCACCGCGCGCCTGCGCAATCATCTCGCGCGTGCAGGCGAGCGTTGCGTCCCAGATTTCGGCGGCGTCATGCTCGACGAGGCCGGGCGCCGGATAATATTGCCGGAACTCGCGCTGGGCGCTGCCGAGCGGGGTGCCGTCGGCGGCGAAAAGCATCGTGCGGGTCGAGGTGGTGCCCTCGTCGATGACGATGATCTTCTCGGTCAATGTACACACCCCTCGTCCGTTCGTGCTGAGCTTGTCGAAGCACAGTTCTTCTCTTCCCCAATTCATGAAGAAAGAACGGCCCTTCGACAAGCTCAGGGCAAACGGGGGAATAGGTAAGCGCAATAATCTTGCAATTTCGCGCAACCCGTGCCATATGATGGTGCAGCGCAGCATGGCGGACCGATCCGCCGCAACCACCGGCAGCGTGATTTTCCCGCCCGTTTCAGGCGCGGGACGAGCCGGACCAGCGCTTTGTCCCCAGAGGCACCCTTTCACGCGGGTCGTTTCGAACCCGCGGCCGTGCGCCGTCCGTTCGATGCGAACGGATGCGCCTGCGCGTCGCCCTATGTGAGTATTTTATGACGACTTTTAACGACTTTGGCCTGCACGCCGACATCAATCGCGCGCTTGCCGCCAAGGATTATACCCAGCCGACCCCGATCCAGACGCAGGCGATCCCGCCGCTGATGAAGGGCCGCGACCTGTGCGGCATCGCGCAGACCGGCACCGGCAAGACCGCCGGTTTCTCGCTGCCCTCGATCCATCACCTGCTGACCTATCCGCACCGCGCCAATCCGCGCAGCTGCCGGATGCTGGTGCTCGCCCCGACGCGCGAGCTCGCGGCGCAGATCGCGCAGAGCTGCCGCGACTATGGCCGCTTCACCAAATTGTCGGTGACGACGGTGTTCGGCGGCGTGCCGATCAACAAGCAGATCCGCGATCTGTCGGGCGGCGTCGATATTCTCGTCGCCACCCCCGGCCGCCTGCTCGACCTGATCGACCAGCGCGCGCTGCGCCTCGACGATGTCGAAATCTTCGTCCTCGACGAAGCCGACCAGATGATGGACATGGGCTTCATCCATTCGCTGCGCCGCATCGCCAAACTGCTGCCGTCGCGCCGCCAGAACCTGTTCTTCTCGGCGACGATGCCGAAGGAAATCGCCGGGCTTGCCGACCAGTTCCTCAACGATCCGGTCACCGTATCAGTGACGCCCGCCGCGACGACCGTCGAAAAGATCAGCCAATATTCGACCTTCGTCGAACAGAAGGAAAAGCAGGCGCTGCTCCATGCCGTCATTGCCAGCGAAGATATCGACCGCGCCCTGATCTTCACCCGCACCAAGCATGGCGCCGACCGCGTCGTGCGCCATCTCGCCGGCGCGAAGATCAAGGCGATGGCGATCCACGGCAACAAGAGCCAGTCGCAGCGCACCCAGGCACTGCAGGCGTTCCGATCGGGCGATATCAAGCTGCTCGTCGCGACCGACATCGCGGCGCGCGGCATCGATGTATCGGGCGTTTCGCACGTCATCAACTTCGAGATCCCGAACGTACCCGAACAATATGTCCACCGCATCGGCCGCACCGCGCGCGCCGGCGCCGAGGGCAAGGCGATCAGCTTCATCGCGCCTGATGAGCGTCCGTACATGCGCGACATCGAACGCGTCACGCGGAGCAAGTCCGAACCGATGCCGCTGCCCGAAAATTTCAACGAGCTGGTGCGCAAGCTGCCGAAGCCGGCGCAGCCGCCGCGCGATACGGGCAGCCAGGGCCGCAATCCCCAACGCCAACGCGAGGATGCGCTGCGCCAGCGCGATGGCGGTCAGCGCGACGCCGGGCACCGTGACGGGGGCCAGCCGCGCGGCGATCGCGGTCCGCGCCGCGACGGTCCGGTGACGGCCGACGGCCAGCCGCAGCGCAAGCGCCGCTTCCGGCCCCGCAACAAGAGCGTCGGTGCGCACAAGGGCGCGGTGAAGCGCGTCGGCTGATCGGTCGAATTGATGCGAGGGCGGCTTGGACGCCCTCGCATCCGGCATCTGGCCCATTGACGCCGAGTCCGCACCGTCTACCTTCCCGCCACCAACGACAGGAAGGGGCAGGGGATGACGAACGGCGAGGCGGCGGTAGCGGCCGGCACCCGGCAGAGCGAGCGCAAGGTCATCCTTGCGTCGTCGCTCGGCACGGTGTTCGAATGGTATGATTTCTACCTCTACGGCCTGCTCGCGACGATCATCTCGGCGCAATTCTTCTCGGGCGTCAACGAAACCACGGGCTTCATCTTCGCGCTCGCGGCCTTTGCCGCGGGTTTTGCCGTGCGCCCGTTCGGGGCGCTCGTCTTCGGGCGAATCGGCGATCTGGTCGGCCGCAAGAACACCTTCCTCGTCACCATGGGCCTCATGGGGGTTTCGACCTTCCTCGTCGGTGTGCTGCCCAGCTATGCGTCGATCGGCGTCGCAGCCCCGATCCTCCTCGTCTTGCTGCGTCTCGTCCAGGGGCTCGCGCTCGGCGGCGAATATGGCGGCGCCGCGACTTACGTGGCCGAACATGCGCCAGAGGGGAAACGCGGCCTGTTCACCAGTTTCATCCAGACCACCGCGACCCTGGGGCTGTTCGCGGCGCTCGGCGTCGTCATCGCGATCCGCTCGGCGATCGGCGAGGAAGCCTTTGCCGATTGGGGCTGGCGCCTGCCGTTTCTGATCTCGGTGATCCTGCTCGGCGTGTCGCTGTGGATCCGCCTCCAGCTCGAGGAAAGCCCTGTTTTCCAGCAGATGAAGGAGGAGGGGACGACATCGAAGGCGCCGCTGACCGAAGCCTTCGGGCGCTGGGCGAACCTCAAATGGGTGATCATCGCGCTGTTCGGGGCGGTCGCGGGGCAGGCGGTCGTCTGGTATTCGGGGCAATTCTATGCGCTCTTTTTCCTTGAAAAGACGCTGAAGGTCGACGGCGCGACCGCGAACATATTGATCGCGATTGCGCTGGCGCTCGGCACGCCCTTCTTCATCTTTTTCGGCTGGCTCAGCGACAAGGTCGGCCGCAAGCCGATCATCCTCGCGGGCTGCGCGCTCGCCGCAATCACCTATTTCCCGGCCTTCCAGATGCTGACCGCCGCCGCCAACCCGGCGATGGCGAAGGCACAGACGAGCGCCGCGGTTTCGGTCACCGCCGATCCCGGTGCCTGCGCGTTCCAGTTCGATCCGGTGGGCAAGGAGAAATTTGAAAGCACCGGCTGCGACATCGCCAAATCGGCGCTGGCCAAGGCGGGTGTCAGCTACACGAGCCACACGCGCGCCCGGGTCGCCGGGCAGCCGGCGCAGGTGCGGATCGGCGACCGCGTGCTGATCGCGCCCGAACCATGGCGCCTCGCCGAAAGCGAGCGCGCCGGCGCGATCGAAGTCTTCCGCGAAGAGCTGGCTGCCGCCACCGCCGCGGCGGGCTATCCCGCCGCTGCCGACCCCAAGGCAATCAACAAGCCGCTCGTCGTCGCGATCCTCTTCTACCTCGTGCTGCTCGTCACGATGGTCTACGGCCCGATCGCCGCGCTGCTGGTCGAGCTGTTCCCCAGCCGCATTCGCTATACCGCGATGTCGTTGCCCTATCATATCGGCAACGGCTGGTTCGGCGGCTTCCTGCCGACGACGGCCTTCGCGATGGTCGCGGCGACCGGCAATATCTACTATGGCCTCTGGTATCCGGTGGTCGTGGCGGTGATCACGGTGATTGTCGGCCTGCTGTTCCTTCCGGAAACCTTCCGCCGTTCGATCCATCAATAGCGTCGGAAACCGACCACGGACGTTGACGGCCGCCGCGCCGCGCGGCTAGGTTTGCATCGGGTCGTTGGGGGACGATGACGCGATGATCGACCAGGACGAGTTTGAGCCGCTGCCGCCGCGGCGCCCTTTGCTTCGCCGCAAGCGGGTGCTGATCCCGCTCGGCCTGATTGTTGCGCTCGTCCTGCTCTTCCTGATGCTGCGGACCCCCGACACCGACCGCGACGAAATGATCGCCAAATATGGCGGCGAGACCTCCGAATTTGCCGCAGGGCCGGCGGGGCAGCGCATCCATTATCGCGATCAGGGGCCGCGCGATGCGCCGGTCGTCGTCCTGCTCCACGGATCGAACAGCAGCCTCCATACTTGGGAGCCGCTCGTCCAGCGGCTCGGCGACCGCTACCGCATCGTCACGCTCGATCTGCCCGGGCACGGGCTGACCGGCGGCACCCCCGACCGCGATTACAGCGCCGACGGCATGATCGCCGCGGTCGATGTGGTCGCGGCGAAGCTCGGGCTCGATCATTTCACCCTCGGCGGCAATTCGATGGGGGGCTGGGTGGCGTGGCGCTATGCGCTCGCCGAACCGGCGCGGGTCGACGCGCTGCTGCTGCTCGACGCCGCGGGTATGCCGCCGCGCAAGGGCGATAAGCCGCCGCCGTCGAACATCGGTTTCCGTATCCTCAAATATCCCGCCGGACGCTGGCTCGCCGGACAGATCACGCCGCGCGCTCTGGTCGAAAGCTCGCTGCGCGGGTCGGTCGAACGGCAGGACATCGTCGACGACGCGATGGTCGATCGCTATTGGCAGCTGCTGCGCTTTCCCGGCAACCGCGAGGCGACGTCGCTCCGCGCGACGCTGGACCGCGAACCGGCGATGGCCGACCGCATCGGCGCCATCAAGGTGCCGACGCTGATCCTGTTTGGCAAGAAAGACCGGCTGATCAACCCGAGCGCGGCACAGAGTTTCCACGAACGTATCGCGGGGTCGGAGGTCGTGCTGCTCGACGATATCGGGCATCTGCCGATGGAGGAAGCGCCCGATGCGACCGCCAACGCGATCGCCGATTTCCTCAGGCGGCGGCTTGCCGCCCCGAATGCAGCTGCTTCACCGGCTCCCGATCCAGAAACGCACTGATCCGCTCGGCCGTTGCGGCGGCGTGGGTAAAGGGGAACAGGTGCGATCCCGGCACCACCTCAAGCAGCGCACCGTCGACCAGTTCGGCGATCGCCTGTCCATGGCATGCGGGAACGACGCCATCGCGTTCGCCCATCAGGACCAGCACCGGCACGTTCCTGAGCTGCGGCAACATCGCCGCGCTGGTCCAGCCGGCCATCGCCATCGTCTGGTAAGCGAGGCCGAGCGGGGTCGCGGTCGGCAGCTTGAGCCCGCTCGCGAGCATGTCCTCGTCGAGCAGGGCAGCCCAGCCGATCCCCGGTGCGGTCACCGTCGGGGTCGTCGCCATCAGGACAAGGCGGCGGACCCGGCCGGGAAACTGGATCGCCACCTGTTGCGCTAGCGCGCCGCCCCAACTGAAGCCGGCGACGTCGAGCGCCTTGTGCCCCAGCCGGCCGGCGATCTCCATGACCACCGCCGCCATCGTCGGGGCGCCATAGGGCAGCAGCGCGTCGGGCGATCCCCCGACGCCGGGCATGTCGAGCGTCCACACCTCGCGCCCTGCGATCTGCGCGAGCAGCGGCGCCGCCGCGGCGATATCGGCGCCGATGCCGTTCAGGAACAACAATGGCGTGCCCGCCTCGCCGACGTGCCAGCGCGCGACGCGCAGCGTCATGCCATAGACATGTTCCATGCTGATGGCGGGGCGCCCGCTGATCCTCGTCATGGCGCCCGCCTTGACATGTTTCGGTTACGGGGGAAAGGCCGTCAGGCCGGCGTGTCGCTCTGTTGAGCCGCCTTTGCCGCCTGTTCGTAGCGGAGGCAGTCGAAAATCTTCGCGCCGGCAAGGAAGACAGCGCCGCTGCACGCCACCATCAGCAGCTTGCCGCCGAACCCCGGGAACTGGTCGAGATACGCATGACCCCGCGCCATCGCGCCGAGCGCAAGCGCATAGATGATGAGGCACGCCTCGAACCGGGTCTTGATGACGAACAGGCGTCCGATTTTCTTCAGCATTGCCATATCCTAGGCAAGAGCCATGCCAGTGGCGCAAAAGCGCGATTCGCCGCGCCGCGCTTATGGTAAACTGTAAGTTAATCCGACAGGCGAGGGAATACTTACCGGTGCGAGGCTGGAAAAATGCTCATCGATCGTTAAGCGGTCGCACCGCATCACCGGCCCGGCGCGATGCCTTCGCAGGGAGAGGTCAATGCGAAACCACCTTGTCCATCTGCTTCTGTTGTCGGCGCTTGCCGGCGTCGCCACTCCGGCGTTCGCGTGCCGGGTCCATAATCCCGCCGAGATGGCCGATCTGGCGGAAGCGGACGTCATCCTGTGGGGACGCATCTCGAACTATGCCATCGTCCCGAACGAACGCAATCCGGGCGGGCACGCCCGTTTCGACATATTGGTCGACGATGTGTTGAAAGGCACGGCGACCGATCGGGTCACCGCGACCTGGGACAACTCCACCTTCGGCCTACCGGAAGCGATGCCGGCCGGTCCGTTCCTGATCGCCTTGCGCCATCCGGGCTCGGACGCCATTTCGGGCAACGCGGCGCGCGGTGTTTTCACCGTTTTGCAGCGTCCGTGCGCCGAAGCCTTCCTGTTTGCCAGGGGCAGCGCCCAAGCCGCCGCGGCCGCGAAAAGCATCGGCCGCTGACGACGGTTGGCGCTGGGCTCAGGCCGCCTTCTTCGCCTGCCGGTATTTATGGAGCAGCGGCTCGGTGTAGCCCGACGGCTGGGTAACGCCCTCGAAGATCAGCGCGCGCGCTGCCTGCCAGGCGATCCCGTCGGGCGACAGCTTCTCGTACAGCGGGTCGCCCGCATTTTGCGCATCGACCTTTGCCGCCATCCGCGCCAGCGCGGCATCGACCTGCGCTTCGGTGCACACGCCGTGAAGCAGCCAGTTGGCGAGCGCTTGGCTCGAAATGCGCAGCGTGGCGCGGTCTTCCATCAGGCCCACATCGTCGATGTCGGGCACCTTCGAGCAGCCGACGCCCTGATCGATCCAGCGCACGACATAGCCGAGGATACCCTGGCAATTGTTGTCGAGTTCACGCGCGATTTCCGCCTCGCTCCAGTTGCGCCCGGTGGCGACGGGGATATTCAGCAGCCGGCCCAGCGACGGCACTGCCTCGCCGGCGATTTCCTTCTGCCGCGCGAACACGTCGACCGCGTGATAGTGCAGCGCGTGCAGCGTCGCGGCGGTCGGCGACGGCACCCACGCGGTGTTCGCTCCCGACTTGGGATGGCCGATCTTCGCCTCGAGCATCGCCTTCATCAGGTCGGGCATCGCCCACATGCCCTTGCCGATCTGCGCCTTGCCCGACAGGCCGCAGGCGAGGCCGATGCGGACGTTGCGATCCTCGTAGGAGGCGATCCAGTCCGACGCCTTCATCTCGCCCTTGGGGATCATCGGGCCCGCGCGCATCGAGGTGTGGATCTCGTCGCCGGTACGGTCGAGGAAGCCGGTGTTGATGAAGACGATACGGTCCTTCACCGCGTGGATGCAGGCGGCGAGGTTCGCCGAGGTGCGGCGCTCCTCGTCCATCACCCCGACCTTGATCGTGTGGCGTGCGAGGCCGAGCATATCCTCGACTGCATCGAACAGCCGGTCGGTAAAACCGCATTCCTCGGGGCCGTGCTGTTTGGGTTTCACGATATAGATGCTGCCCGCGCGGCTGTTCGTCAGCGTGCCGAGACCTTTCAGGTCGTGGAGCGAGCAAAGGCTGGTGATCACCGCGTCGCACAGCCCCTCGGGCGCTTCGTCGCCGTTCGGCAGCTTGATCATCGGCGTCGTCATCAGATGGCCGACGTTGCGGACGAACATCACGCTGCGGCCGGGGAGGGCGAAAGCCGTGCCGTCCGGCGCGGTCCATTCGCGGTCGGGCTCCATAGCGCGGGTGACGGTGGCGCCGCCCTTGGCGAAGCTTTCGGTGAGGTCGCCGCGCATCAGCCCGAGCCAGTTGATATAGCCGAGCACCTTGTCCTCGCCGTCGACCGCCGCGACCGAATCCTCGAGGTCGATGATCGTGGTCAATGCGGCCTCGAGGAGGACGTCGGCGATACCGGCGGGGTCGGACTTGCCGATCGCGCTGGCGGGATCGATCACCAGTTCGATGTGCAGGCCATTGTGGCGGAGCAGGATGCCGCCGGGCTTGCTGCCGACACACTGCGACGGGTCGGCCAGTGCCGGCTCGCCGCCCTGCCAGTCCGCCCAGCTTCCCGAGGCCAGCGGTACCGTTTCGTCGAGGAACGCCTTGGCGCGTGCGATCACCGCCGCGCCGCGGTCGGCGTCATAGCCGCCCGGTTTGGCGGGCGGGGCATCGAGCGCGTCGGTGCCGTAGAAGGCGTCGTAAAGGCTGCCCCAGCGGGCATTGGCGGCGTTGAGCGCAAAGCGCGCGTTGAGCGCCGGGACGACAAGTTGCGGTCCCGCCATCGTCGCGATTTCAGGATCGACATTCTGCGTGCCGACCTGAAACGGTGCGGGCTCGGCGACAAGATAGCCGATCTCGCGCAGGAAGGCCTGATAGGCGGCGGCATCATGTGCCTGTCCCTCGCGCGTCTGGTGCCACGCATCGATCTGCGCCTGCAAATCCTCGCGCTTTTGCAGCAGCGCGCCATTTTCGGGCGCGAAAGTACCGAACAGTGCGGCAAAGTCGTTCCAGAAACCCGCGGCATCGAGCCCGGTACCGGGAAGCGCCCGCTGCTCGACGAAATCGATCAGGCGCGAATCGACGGACAAACCACTGCGATCGAGAAAATCAGTCATGAAACACCCTTTGGTCGGCGCGCGGCGCCAGTGAACCCGGGGAGGAAAGGGCCGCTGCCCTATGCCGTGATCGGCGAGCGTTGGCAACCGCCTGCCGTCATGCGACAGCCATGAAGGGTTCGGCGCGGCCGCGTCGTCATCGGGATGGACAGCAATTGGAGCAGGGGATGCAAATCATGGTGCGGCATATGGCGATGTTGGTGGCCCTCCTTCTTTCGGTCGCCACGGCATTCGCACAGGCGCCCCGGACGAAGGTCGCGATTCTCGGCGTCGATCACGCCGCCCAACTGGTGTCCGAAAAGGACCAGCCGGCGATGCTCGCCGCCTATCTGAAGCTGGTGAAGCCGGCGGCGATCTGCATCGAGCGCCCGCCCGCGCCGGCGGCACGCGGCGACTTTTACGAATATACCTATGAGGTCCAGGGTGTGATCCTGCCTTTTGCGAAAACGCATCCGACCGCGCTGTGCCCGATCGACTGGATGCCGCCGATCGAGGATCAGAAGCTGGGCTTCGGCCTCGATGTCGAAACTCCGCTCGAAGTTCGCAAGGCGCAGGGTTTTCAGGGCTTTCTGACCTTTCCCGACAAGAAGGTGCTGGCGTGGGACTTCTTTTCTGCCGAAGATCCGAAGACACTCGAAGCGCAGCAGCAATGGGCGCGCGAGCCCGCGCCGCGCGCCGATCGCGACCTGCCGCGCCGCCTCTATCTCTATCGCACCTTCATGCAGGCACAGAATATCCGCGCCGCCGCCCGCGCGCATCGCGGCGAGACGTTGCTCGTCGTCGTCGGCTATTTCCACAAGCCCGATATCGAGGCGATCCTCAAGCATGATGGCGATATCGAACTGGTGTCGCCCGCCAGCCTTGGCCGGCCGACGCCGGAGCAGGTCCGTGAAGCGACGACCGGCGAACAGCGCGCCGCCATCCTCGCCTTCAACCTGCTGGGCATGCAGGCGGCGACCGGCAATGTCGACTGGGGCTGGGTCGAACGCGTGCTCGGCGATTTCGCGGCGGGGAAGAATAGGGGCGAGGCCGAATTGTTCCGGACGCGGCATGAGGTGCTGACAGGCAAGCTTTCGCCAGCCGAGGCCGCGCGGCGCTACGCGGCGATCGCCAACGATCCGGCCGCCGCCGTTCCCTTCACCTGGAACGGGGTGCAGGACAGGACGCGGATCGATTCCTTCTTCGATCCGTTCGGCAACCTCGACGTGAGCGCCCGCGCCCGGATCGAGCTGGCGCGCAGCCTGTTGGCGCAAGGGAAGGACAAGGCGGCCACACAGGAACTCGACCGCGTCGCCGCCGATCTGTCGCCGCGGATGGCGTTTCAGCTGCGGGGCTATACGCCCTTGCTCAAGCCGCCTGTCCAATAAGGCGGAGAAGCCCAAATCGCCGGTGGCAACTTCCGGGCTGCCACGTATAGGCAAGGGCATGACACCCCGCGAACTCATCGACACCGCAAATGTCCCCGGCGGCGAGCAATTGCGCCTGTACCGGCGCGGCGGCGATTTCATCATCGCGATCGGCGGCAACGAGTTGATGAACAGCCGGATGAGCGGGTCCGAGGAAGCGCTTGCCGAGATGAGCTGCGACCGCTTGCGCAGCGATGCCGCGCCGCACCTGCTGATCGGCGGTTACGGCATGGGCTTCACCCTGCGTGCGGCGCTGGCCCGGCTTGGTCCGGACGCCCGTGTGACCGTTGCCGAACTGGTACCGGAGATCATCGACTGGGCACGCGGGCCGATGGCGGCGTTGACCGCCGGCGGGCTCGACGACCCGCGCGTCGAGTTGCGACTGGCCGATGTTTCGGGCGTGATCGGGGGCGTGGTCGGGAAATATGACGCGATCCTGCTCGACGTCGACAATGGCCCCGACGGGCTGACGCGCGAAGGCAACGACCGCATCTATTCGATGGGCGGGCTCGCCCGCGCCAAAGCGGCGCTCCGTCCCGGCGGCATCTTGGCGGTCTGGTCGGCGGCGCCCGATGCCCGGTTTACGCGCCGGCTGAAGGATTCGGGATTCACGGTCGAGGAAGTGACCGTCCGCGCGCGGGCGAGCGGCAAGGGGCCGCGCCACCTGATCTGGTTCGCGCGCGCCGCCTGACCGGTTACGCTGGAAACCATCGGCAGCGGCGAGGGGGGTCGCAAAGCGCCCTCGGGCTGGCTATAGGCGGTGGATGACCAGCCTCACCGCCAGTGAAAGCGCGACGCTCGAACGCGCCGCCGATGCCCCGATGCTGGCGCAGGTCGAACAATGGGCCGCAGTGAACAGCGGCACCGGCAATCTCGCGGGCCTCAGGACGGTCGCTGGACTGCTGGCCGATGCCTTTGCCGCCTTGCCCGGCGAGGTCCGGCTCGTCGCACCCGATTCGGTCGAAAATGTCGACGCCGCAGGCCATGTGAAGACGATCCAGCGCGGCGACCATCTGCATCTTCGCGTCCGCCCCGAAGCGCCGGTGCAATTGCTGCTGACCGGCCATATGGACACGGTGTTCGCCGCCGATCATCCGTTCCAGTCGCTGCGCTGGCTGGAAGACGGCGTGCTGAACGGCCCCGGTACCGCCGACATGAAGGCGGGGATTTCGGTCATCCTTGCTGCGCTTGGCGCACTCGAAGCGTCGCCCTTCGCCGCACGCGTCGGTTATGACGTCATGATCAACAGCGACGAGGAAACCGGCAGCCACGCCTCGGCGGCGCTGATCGCCGAGCTGGCGCAGGGCAAGACTGCGGCGCTTACCTATGAGCCCGCGTTGCCGGACGGGACGCTCGCGGGCGCGCGGCCGGGAAGCGGCAATTTCTCGATCCTCATTCACGGCCGTTCGGCGCACGCGGGGCGCAATCCCGAGGAGGGGCGCAACGCCCTGATCGCCGCGGCCGATCTCGCGCTGCGACTGAACGCGTTGAAATCGGCGGAGCTCAAGGTCAATCCGGCGAAGATCGACGGCGGCGGCCCGAACAATGTCGTGCCCGATCAGGCGATTTTGCGCGTGAACATGCGTCCGTCGACGCCCGACGCCATGGCGGCGGCCGAGACGGCGCTGCGCGATGCGGTCGCGGCGGTGTCGCACGAGCACGACGTCCATTGCCACCTTCACGGCAATTTCAACCGTCCGCCCAAGCCGCTCGACCCGGCCGCGACGCGGCTGTTCGAACTGGTCCGCGACTGCGGTGCCGCGCTCGGCCTGCCGCCGATCGGCTGGAATGCGACCGGCGGCGTCTGCGACGGCAATAATATCGCGGCGTGCGGGATTCCGGTGGTCGATACGATGGGGCCGCGCGGCGGCGCGATCCATTCATCGGACGAATTTCTGATCGTCGACAGCCTTGCCGAACGCGCGCAACTGTCGGCGCTCACCATGATGAGAATAGCGGAACGGGGGACTGTGTGAACTATGTGATCCGGGCGGCCAAGCCGGGCGATTTGCAGAGCATTTACGAGATGGCGAAGCTGACCGGCGGCGGCTTTACCAACCTCCCCCCCGACAAGAAGGCGCTCCGCGCCAAGCTCGAGCGCGCCGAGGCGGGGTTCAATTCCGACAAGGAATATCCCGCCGACGAACTGTATCTGATGGTGCTCGAGGATCTCGACAGCGGCGAGGTGCGCGGCACGTGCCAGATTTTCGGGCAGGTCGGCCAGCGCTGGCCGTTTTACAGCTATCGCATCGGGACCGACAGCAAGCATAGCGAACAGCTGGGTCGCACCTTTCATGCGCAGGTGCTGATGCTGAGCAACGACCTCAACGGCGCGAGCGAGGTCGGGGGACTGTTCCTTCACCCCGCGGCGCGTGCGGGCGGTCTCGGGCTGCTGCTCGCCCGCTCGCGCTACCTGTTTATTGCGCGGCATCGGGTGCGCTTCGGCGACCGTATCCTCGCCGAACTGCGCGGGGTGATCGACGAAGCGGGCGGCTCGCCTTTCTGGGACGGGGTCGCGGGCAAGTTTTTCGGGATGAATTTCCAGGAAGCCGACCAGTTCAACGCCGTGCACGGCAACCAGTTCATCGCCGACCTGATGCCCAAGCATCCCGTCTATATCGCGATGCTGGGCGAAAATGCGCGCAGCGTCATCGGCGTGCCGCATCCGACCGGCCGTGCCGCGATGCGGATGCTGGAGAATGAAGGCTTCGCCTTCGAAAATTATGTCGACATCTTCGACGGCGGTCCGACGATGACCGCGCGCACCGACCAGGTTGCCAGCATCCGCAACGCAAGACATGTCGAGGTGACGGGGATTGCCGAAGGCGGCGAGGATGCGTTGATCGCGACCGGGCGTCTCGCCGGTTTCCGCTGCTGCTTCGGAAAGGTCGGCGCCGACGGGACGATCGATGCCGAGGCGGCGCGTATATTGGGCGTCGGCAAGGGCGACGCGATCAGTTGGATCGGACGCTGAGTGATGACGACCGAAATCAATTTCGACGGCATCATCGGGCCGACGCATAATTATGCCGGCCTCAGTCGCGGCAATATCGCGTCGGCCAGCAATGCCGGCGACGTGTCGCAGCCGCGCGCGGCGGCGCTGCAGGGCATCGACAAGATGCGCCACAACCTTACGCTTGGGCTGCCGCAGGGCTTTTTCGTGCCGCTCGATCGCCCCGATGCGGCTTGGCTCGAAACGCTCGCGACCACGCTCGATGCCGCCGAGCCGCACCTGCGTGCACAGGCGTGGTCGGCATCGTCGATGTGGGCGGCGAACGCCGCGACCGTTTCGCCCGCCGCCGACAGCAGCGACGGCAAATGCCATCTGACCGTCGCGAACCTCGTCACCATGCCGCATCGCAGCCACGAATGGCAGGGCACGCTGGCGCAGCTTCGCCTTGCCTTCGCGGACCCCGCCTTCGCGGTTCACGCGCCCGTTCCCGCGCCCTTCGGTGACGAGGGTGCCGCGAACCATATGCGGCTTTGCGACAGCCACGCATCGGCGGGGATCGAGATTTTCGTCTATGGGTTAAGCGGCGGACGCTTTCCGGCGCGCCAGCATCTCGACGCCTCGAAAGCGATCGCGCGGCGGCACCGGCTCGATCCGGCGCGGACTTTGTTCATCCGTCAGTCGGACACCGCGATCCAGGGCGGCGCGTTTCATAACGACGTTGTCGCGGTCGCCAACGAACGCGTCCTCTTCACCCACGAAACCGCGTTCGAGGATCGCGAAGACGCGCATGCGCGGATTCGCGCCGCCTTTCCCGAGGTCGAAATCGTCGAGGTCCCGGCGAATGCCGTGAGCCTGCCCGACGCGATCAAATCCTACCTGTTCAATGCGCAGCTCGTCAGCCTGCCGGATGGCGCGGGCATGGGGCTGGTGCTGCCGACCGAAGCGCGCGAAACGCCGTCGGTGTGGAACTGGCTGGAGGCGCATGTTGCGGGCAACGGGCCGATCCGCAAGCTGTTCCCGGTCGACGTCCGCCAGTCGATGGCGAACGGCGGCGGTCCCGCCTGCCTGCGCCTGCGGGTCGTTGCCGATCCGGCGGCTGTCGATCCGCGCTTTATGGCCGACGAGGCGAAGCTCGACCGGATCGCCGACGTCATCGCGGGACATTGGCCCGAAGCGATTTCCGCCGCCGACCTTGGCTCGCCGGGCCTCGCCGCCGATGTGCGCCGCGCGCGGACCGCGTTGCTGGAGACGCTGGGGCTGAACGAACTGGCATGACCGGTTTTGGGCGGAAGCTGCCATCAATGCTGTGTACCCCGGCGAAAGCCGGGGCCTAGGGCGGCGTCGCACAACGGTGTTTCTTAACGCTCTGGGCCCCGGCTTTCGCCGGGGTACACAAAACGGGCGAACGTCCGCTCCCCACCCCGAAACAGACACGTATCCGCCTGCCATACGCTTGCGCGATATCAAAGAATAGGATAGGGGGGTATGATATGGGTCACACGTCCACAAACCCTGAACTGCTTGCCCGCGTCCGCCGCATCGCCGGCCAGATCGGCGCGGTCGAGAAGGCGATCGTCGCGGGCGAACCCTGCGCCACCGTCCTGCACCGCGTCGCCGCGGTGCGCGGCGCGGTGAATGGTCTGCTCGACGAAGTGATCGCCGAACATCTCGAGTCGCATGTTGCGGCACCGGGTCTCGCCGCTGCGGAGCGCAAGGCGGGGGCCGACGAATTGCTGGCGGTCATCCGCCGTTATTCCAAATAGGGGAGCGGGCGATGTCGACGACCGAATCCGCGGCGACACAGCCGCTGCACGATTTCCTCGGGTCCGCGCACGACGAAAATGCCAAGCGCACCCTGTGGGTGGTCGCGCTGACCGCGGTGATGATGGTCGGCGAGATTGCGGCCGGTTACTGGACCGGCTCGATGGCGTTGCTGGCCGATGGTTTCCATATGGCGACCCACGCTGGCGCGCTCGGGCTCGCGGCGCTCGCCTATCGTTATGCCAAACGGCACCGGCACGATCCGCGGTTCAGCTTCGGGACGGGCAAGGTCGGCGACCTTACCGCCTTTGCCTCGGCGGTTATCCTCGGCATCTTCTCGGTCGGCATCGCCTTTGAATCGATCCTGCGGCTGGTCGATCCGGTGCGCGTCGATTTTGCGAGCGCGACGCTGGTCGCAGTGCTCGGCCTCGCGGTCAACATCGTCAGCGCGCTGCTGCTGATGGGCGGACATCATCATGGTCATGACCACGGCCATGATCATGGCGACGATCATGGCCATCACCATGACCACTCCCACGGTCACGACAACAATCTTCGCTCGGCCTATTTCCACGTCCTTGCCGATGCGCTGACGTCGGTGCTTGCGATCGCGGCGCTGCTCGCGGGACGCTATCTCGGGCTGGGGTGGATGGACCCGGCGATGGGGATCGTCGGCGCGCTGGTGATCGCGCGCTGGTCGTGGGGCCTGATGCGCGACACGGCCGCGATATTACTCGACGAGACCGACGACCGGCTGGCGGCAGAGCTGCGCAACCGGATCGCTGCGATCGACGGCCTGCGCGTCGCCGACCTGCACGTCTGGCGCGTCGGTCCCGAGGCACGGGCGGCGATCGTCGAGGTCGAGGGCGCTTTATCGGCGGCCGAGCTTCGCGCCCGGCTCGGCGATCTCGGTTCGATCGCGCATCTGACGATCGCGGTGCGCTGATAGGCGGCGGGGCAGGGCGATGGACTTTGGTTTGGACGGAAAGATCGCGTTGGTCGCGGGCGCGGGGCGCGACCTCGGCCGGGCGGCCGCGCTCGGGCTGGCACGCGAGGGCGCGCATTTGCTGCTCGGCGGGCGCAGCGCCGACAGCCTTGAGGAAACGGCGGCGATGGTCCGCGACGCGGGCGGCAAGGCCACCATTCATGCCTTCGACGCGGCGGATGCGGACGGCGTTGCCGCGGCGGTCGGTGCGATGCTCGAACGGCACGGCCGGATCGACCTGTTCGCGAACACCGTCGGACCCTTTCCGGCGCGCGAAGCCGATGCCGCGCCGCCCTATGGCAGCGACGCGTCGTGGATCGCAGCCTTCGAGGGGATTTTCCTGACCGCCGCGCGGCTCAACCGGGCGGTGATCCCGGCGATGAAGGCGGCGGGGCAGGGGGCGGTGGTCAATGTGCTGGCCAATTCGGTGCGCCATTACAGCGAAAGCACCGCGCAATATGGCGCGATGAAGGCGGCGCTCGCGCATCTCGTCAAGAATCTCGCGCGCGATGTCGCGGGCAGCGGCGTTCGCGTCAACGCGGTGTTGCCGGGATGGATCCGCACCGCGCGGCTCGACGCTGCGATCGCCGACGAGGCCGCGGCGGCGGGCGTGTCGCAGCAGGAGATCGAGCGGCGGATGATGGCCGGCCACGGCGCCGCTTTTTGGGGGCAGCGCATGGGCGAACCCCGCGAATATGCCGACGCGATCGTCTTCCTGCTCTCCGCCCGCGCGAGCTATATCAACGGCGCGCTCGTTCCGGTGGATGGAGGCAGCCAGATCGCGTAAGACGGTCCCCGAAACAGGGGGCAGCGGCGATGACGGCACCGTTTAATTTCGGGCAACTCAGATTTCTGAAGGCGCTCACCGAGGCGTTGTTTGACGGCGCCGATATGGTGATTTCGGCCGATCAGGTTGTCGCCAACATCTGCGACCTGTTTGCCAAGGTCGGCGGCACCAAGCTCGACGAAATCCGCCTGTCGCTGACCGCGACCGAGCTCGTGCTCGGCGGCCCCTTCTTCACCGAAGACGATGTCGCGGGACGCGCGGAGAAGGTCAGGGACCGGTTGCAGAACAGCCAGATCGACCTGTTTCAGGACATGGCCCGGCTGCGCGGCATCGTCTATGCCTGCTATTACGGCCATTGGCAGCCGGGGCTCGAACCCGGCGATCAGGATGCGAATGCGGCGAACCCGGTGCATCGCCAGATCGGCTTTACCCTGCCCAAATTCCGCCAGCGCGGGACGGGCGAGATACCGATCGAAGCCGTGCACGGGCGCGAGATCGACCCGGCGCATATCCTCGACGCGGCCAGCCTCGGCGACGAATATGACGTGATCGTCCTCGGGTCGGGCGCCGGCGGCGGGGTCGCGGCGTTCAACATCGCGGCCCAGGGGTACAAGGTGCTGGTCGTCGAGGCGGGTCCCTTCTACCCCAGCTACGCGATCACCCATCACGAACTCGACATGGTCGCCAGCCTTTACAAGCATGGCGCGCTGCAGACCTCGACCAACCGCGATTTCGTGGTCTTTCAGGGGCGCTGCGTCGGCGGATCGTCGACGATCAACAACGGGATATGTCTGCGCGTCAACGAGCCGGGGCGCACCCACCCCGACGCGCTCGACGTGTTGGCGAAATGGGCGAGCATCGGGGCGCCGGTGGACGCCGCGGCCTTTCACGCCAGCTATGATGCGGTGCAGGCAAAGCTCGGCATCGCGAAGATCGAACCGCGCAGCGGGCGGCACAACGGCCCGCATCTGCTGAACGGGTGGGCCGCTTATGCGGCCGCCTCTTCGGACCCGCGCGAGCAGCGCGCGGTCGCCGACTGGTTCGCGAAGAATTTCGGGCCGCCCTTCACGCCGACCGCCTGCGCCTATTGCGGCTATTGCAATTCGGGCTGCGCCTATGGCCGCCGGATGGGGATCGCGCAGACTTATCTGCCCGAGGCGTGCCGCGATCACGGCGCGCGCATCCTGCCGGGGACAAAGGCCGAGCGGATCGTCTGGCAGACCGCGATCGACGGGCGGCGCGAGGCCGAGGCGGTGAAGCTGATCCTCCCCGACGGGTCGCAGCGGCTCGTCCGCGCCCGCGTCGGGGTGGTCGTCGCGTGCGGGACGATCGCTTCGTCGAAGCTGCTCGACCGCAGCGATATCGACGGCACCGGCTATCAGGTCTCGCTCAACGTCGCTTCGCCGGTCGTCGCCTTGATGCCCGACGGCGTCGGCGGCGACGCGTGGGACGAGGACCAGATGGCGAGCTATGTCGATTGCGGCGACTTCCTGCTCGAAAGCCATTTTCAGCCGCCGATGTCGATGGCGTCGCTGATGCCCGGTTGGTTCGCCGATCACGCGGCAAGGATGCAGAATTTCGGCCGCGTCCATTCGGCGGGCATCTTGTTTCCCGCCGACCGGCGCGGGCGGGTGAAGGACGACAAGCTCGAATTCCGGCTCGATACGACCGACGACCTGCCGGTGCTGCGTCGCGCGATGGCGACATTGACCAAGGTCCATTTCGCCGCCGGCGCGATCGAATGCTATCCGGCGGTCGCGAGCGGCCGAACGGTGACGGCGGATATGGATATCGACGCCTTCTTCGCGCGCGAGATTCGCGAACAGGACGATATCACTCTGTCGAGCAGCCACCCGCACGGCGGCAATGCGATCAACGAGAGCCCGCAATATGGCGTCGTCGATCCCCGATGCCGGGTGCACGGGACGACCAATGTCCTTGTCACCGACGCCAGCGTTTTCCCGAGCTGCATTCGCGTCAATGCGCAGTGGACGACGATGGCAATGGCGCAATATGCGACCGGGCGGAGCGATCCCTTTCGCTGAGCGCCGATCGCGCCTACATGCCGCCGCGATGTTCCAGGTTGCCGCCCTTTATCGTTTCGCGCCGTTCGACGACCCCGCCGCGCTGCGCCAGCCGTTGCTCGACCTTTGCGCTACGCATGAGGTCAAGGGCACGCTGCTGTTGGCGCGCGAAGGTATCAACGGCACGGTCGCGGCCAGCGCGGAAGGAGTAGCCGCGGTGATCGCCCATATCCGGGCGCTGCCCGATTGCGCCGGCCTCGACGTCAAATATTCTTCCGCCGCCGCGATGCCCTTCCAGCGCATGAAGGTCCGGCTGAAGAAGGAAATCGTGACGATGAAGGTGCCCGGGCTCGACCCCGCACGCAATGCGGCGCCCTATGTCGATCCCGCCGACTGGAACGCGCTGGTCGACGATCCCGATACGGTGCTGATCGACACGCGCAACGGGTTCGAGGTCGGCTACGGCAGCTTTTCCGGCGCGGTCGACCCGCAGACCCGAAGCTTCGGCGATTTCCCGGACTGGTGGCGTGCCCATGCTGCCGAGTTCGCAGGCAAGCGCATCGCGATGTTCTGTACCGGCGGCATCCGCTGCGAGAAATCGACCGCCTTCCTGCGCAGCGAGGGCGTCGAGGATGTGGTGCATCTGAAGGGCGGCATTCTCGCCTATCTCGAACAGGTGCCCGAGACCGAGAGCCGCTGGCACGGGAGCTGTTTCGTCTTCGACGAACGGGTGAGCGTCGGTCACGGCCTCGTCGAGGTCGGCGAGAAGGAGGAGCCGGTCACTTGACCGAGCGCGCGGGAAAAATCAGCCTTCCCGCGAGAGAAAACCCTCTGCCATGAGGCGAAAGGCGCCGACGGCCTTGGGCAGGACCGATTGCGGATCGTCGCTGGCCGCGACCCACAGGGCGGCATTCAGCGCTGCACCGCAGAGGAGGCGGGCGGCGGCTTCGATATCGACGCTCTTCATGACAGCGTCGGCAATCAATTTTTCGACGACTTGCTTCGTTGCCTCCAGACAGGCGTTCTGGCTGGGCCAGTGCGACGGGTCACCCAGAAAGGCGGGGCCGTCGAGGAGCACGATCCGTCGGACCTCGGGATCAAGCGCCATCGCGATATAGGCTTCGCCTTCGGCGAGGAGGCGCTCCCAGTCATCTCCCGCATCGGCGCTGGCGGCCCGGGCTCGCGCCGCCATTTCGCCATCGACTTCCGCCACGACCGCCGCGAGCAGCCCCTGCTTGTCGCCGAAATTATGGTATAGCGCGCCGCGCGTCAGGCCGACGGATGCGGTCAGTTCGTCCATCGACGCTGCCGCAAAGCCTTCGGACGCAAAGGCTTTGCGTCCGGCGGCAATCAGTTTGCCGCGGTTTTCTTCCATTGTTTCCGCCCGGCGCCGCGCAGCCATGATGGACTCCATTTCAAATACGCAGCGTATGTCACTTGAACGCCGCCACAGGAATTCTATATACGTCCCGTATATGAAAAATGTCCAATCGACATTCAACCCCTTGGCATTGCTTTCGAGCGCCCCGCAAAGGAGAATTCCTCATGACTCAGCGTGACCCTGTCTTCCCTGCCGGTCGGCATGACCTCTATACGTCGCAGACCTATTCCGCCGCGATCAGATCGGGCGATCTCCTCTTCGTATCCGGGATGGTCGGCAGCCGCAGCGATGGTTCGCCCGAGCCCGATTTCGAGGCGCAGGTCCGCCTGGCGTTCGCGAATCTCAAGGCAACTCTGCAGGCGGGCGGATGCGGGCTCGACGATATCGTCGACGTGACGACATTCCATACCGATCCCGAAAATCAGTTCGGAACGATCATGAAGATCAAAAGCGAAACCTTTCCGCAGGCGCCTTATCCGAACTGGACCGCGATCGGCGTTAACTGGCTTGCCGGCTTCGACTTCGAGATCAAGGTCATCGCCCGCATTCCCGGCTGACCATTACCGGGGAGAGCGTTGCGAAGCGGCGGATCAACGCAGCGGGCGGGCCGCGCCATATTCGGTCCAGCCGAAGGGGCGGGGCGTTTTAGGTACATAGGCGGCGGCTTGCCGGTCGACCGCAAACCCCGCGCGTTCATAGGCGTCGGCGATCGGCCGGGTCAGGTGGCAATTGCCGCCGATCCGCTTCCACAAGGGCTCGATTCGGCGCTGCCATTTCGCGACGCCCGGGTCAGGCGCTCCGCCATGTTCGAGGAACAGGGCGGTGCCGCCGGGCTTCAGCACGCGGCGGATCTCGGCGAGCACCGCGGCCTGGTCGGCGACCGAGCAGAGGGTGAAGGTGGTGACGATGGTGTCGAAGCGCGCGCTTTCGAACGGCATCGCTTCGCCGACGCCGCCCCGGATGTCGGCGGTCATGCCGCGCGCCTGCGCCGCCGCGCGGCTCATCGCCAGCAATTCGGGCGAGGGGTCGAGCCCGGTGAAGCTCGCGATCCGCGAAGGATCGTAAAATTCCATGTTGATGCCGCCGCCGCAGCCGAGTTCGAGGACGTCGCCCTGTGCGTGCGGCACGATCTTGCTGCGCAGCTTCATGATCTGCCCCTGCGAGCAGGCGCATTTGATCAGCCGCGGCACCCCATGACGTTCCCACCAGCTCGCCATTTTTCCGACTCCCCTTGGCGCGGAAGGTGACCCTTGCTAGCGCGGTTGGCAACACCCATCTGTGCTTGTCCGTACAGTGCGCTGCAAAGGAAGATCATGGCCGCCGTTCACCACACCAAGATGCTCATCCTCGGCTCGGGCCCGGCCGGCCTTTCCGCCGCCATCTATGCTGCGCGCGCGGGCATGATGCCCATCGTCGTGCAGGGGCTGCAGCCGGGCGGCCAGCTTACGATCACCACCGACGTCGAAAATTATCCGGGTTTCGCCGAGGTGATCCAGGGTCCGTGGCTGATGGAACAGATGACCGCGCAGGCGACGCATGTCGGCACCAGCATGATCTGGGACACCATCGTCGACGTCGACCTGTCGCAGCGCCCCTTCAAGCTGACCGGCGACGGCGGCGACGTCTACATGGCCGAAACGCTGGTGATCGCGACTGGCGCGCAGGCCAAGTGGCTGGGCGTCGAGGGCGAGCAGGAACTGGGCGGCAAGGGCGTGTCGGCCTGCGCGACCTGCGACGGCTTCTTCTATCGCGGCAAGAAGGTCGTGGTGATCGGCGGCGGCAACACCGCGGTCGAGGAGGCGCTTTACCTCACCAACCATAGCGACGACGTGACGCTGATCCACCGCCGCGATCATCTGCGCGCCGAGAAGATTTTGCAGGACCGGTTGCACGCCAATCCGAAGATCAAGGTGCTGTGGAACAAGCGCGTCGACCGTTTCGTCGCGGGTGAGGGCGTTTCAGGCCTCGTCGGCGTCGACCTGATCGACACGGTAACCGGCGAAGCAAGCCACGAGCCGACCGACGGTGGCTTCGTCGCAATCGGCCACAGCCCGTCGACCGAGTTGTTCAAGGGCAAGCTGCCGCTCGACGCCGACGGCTATCTGGAGGTCACACCGGGAACTTCGCTTACCAGCATCCCGGGGGTGTTCGCGGCGGGCGATGTCACCGACAAGGTCTACCGGCAGGCGGTGACCGCGGCGGGCATGGGCTGTATGGCCGCGCTCGACGCCGAGCGCTTCCTCGCCGAGGCCGAATATCACGCGCTGGTCGACGCCTAGCCCGCGAGGGCGCCGAGAATCCGCTGGAATAGCCAGTCGGCATCGTCGCCGGCGAAGCTGTGCGACGGGCTGGCGAGGCGTTCGATCGACAAGCTGTCGGTCCGGCAGTTTTCGATAAACGCTTGCGCCGTCCGGTCACCGGTCGCGAGCAGGATCGTCGCGGGACAGGCCACGCCGGCAAGCGCCGCGTCGAGGCGCGCCGGCAGGCCGTCCGGGGCGGCGGGTGCCGCTGGTTTCCCAAGCGCCGAAAGGCCGCGGAAGAGTTTGCCGATATCGATTTCGCCCTTGAACAGCCGCAGCAAGCTCTTCGGGTCCTTCAGCCGCGACAGATAGCGCGCGCGGATCGCCGAGGCCGGGGGTAATGCCGGCTCGTCCGCCTCGGCTTCGTCGCTCTCATAGGTCCATGGGTTGGCGAGGATCAGGGCATCGATGGGAAGCGGCTGATGGAGCAGCAGAGCACTGGCGGCATCGCAATTGCCGAAGGCGGCGATGCGGGTGAGCTGCGGCGCCGCGTTGCGAAATGCCGCAATCGCGGCGGCGATATCGGGCGCGTTGCTCGTATAGCCGCCGTTGGCGCCTTCGCTGTCGCCGATGCCGCGGCGATCGAAGCGGAACACCGGATAGCCGGCGGCCGCGACCCGCCCGGCGAGCATCGCCATGCCGCGGTGCGCGCCGCTGCGGATTTCATTGCCACCCGAGACGATCAGCAGGCCGGTCGTCCCCGGGGCTTCGTCGAGCGTCGCGGCGAGCATGGCGCCGTCGCAGGCAAAGGTCAGCCGATGCCGCATGACCGGCTCCATTCCGAGATATCGGCCGCAATGGCTTGCGCCATCGCGCCATCCTCGCCCGGCTCGGCGCGGAGCCAGAGCGGGGTTCCGGCAATGCCGTCGGCGCCGAGCCCGATGCTGCGCAGCGGGCTGACGGGCTGGGCCTCGGCTGCACCGAGCTGCTCCGTCATCGCGGGCGACAGGCGGTTGCCGGCGAGCAGCAGCGGCGCGGCCTTCGCTTCGGTCTGAAGGCTTTCGAGCGAGGTAGCCAGCCCCGCCTCGCGGTCGGCCGATACGCGTGCGCGCATCAGCGTGCGGAGCAGCGAGGCGCCGCCGGCGGGAGCGAGGCGCCACCATGCGGTCCCCTTCGCCCGATGATCGATCAACGCACCGCCACGGATCGAGGCGATGATTACGGGACCGTCGATGGCCGCCGTCACCTCGGCAAGCGCATCCTGCCAGCGGGCGAGGTCGACATCGGCGAGCGGCACGAGGCTTTCATTCTGTCCGGGGAGGTCGGGGAGGAGCGCCGCATATCCGTCCACCGCGAGTGCGCGCATCGCGAGCACCAGCGTGCGGCGGGTGCGGTTCGCTTCCTCGAACAGCGGCGGGACGATCAGGATCGTCGCGCGCGGTACCCCGGCGGGATCGAAGCGGAGCTGCTGTTCGCCCATGCCGCTCCGCATCCGCCTCAGCCGGCGACCTTGCGTTCGGAGAAGGCGAGGAGATTGCCGTAGGTTTCAAAGATTTCGCCGTCGATCTCGTCATCGTCGATGAGGATGCCGAGGCGGTCCTCCATCTCGGTGAGCACCGTTGCGACCGCCATCGAATCGAACTCGGGCAGCTCGCCGAAGAGGCCGCTGTCGGCGGTCAGCGCGGCGGCGCGCTCTTCGCCGAGGCCGAGAACATCGGCGAGCAGCGCGCGCAAGGTGGCATCGACATTGATGTGATCGGTCACGTATCTTTCCCCAGCATGGAGCGGCCAAAGGCCTTCAACGCCGGACCCCATGCCGCGATGCGCGACGGATTGAAAGCCTCGATCCGCCACAGCGGTTCGTGGCGGTTCATCCAGTCGCGCTTGTAGGCGTCGTTGCCGGTGCCGAAATCGACGCGCCGGACGCCGTCGACCTCGATCACATGGCGGAAGAGCGCGGCCGACAGCAAGGTGCCGGGCGAGGCCTTCAGGCTGTCTTCGACATGCGCCAGCTTGTGGATGAAAGCGGAGCCGTCCTCGACCGTCCAATATTGCGCCGCCACCGGCTCGCCCGCGATCCGTGCGAGCCCCATGCGAAAGGCGCCGCGCGCGCTCTCGGCCTCGGCAAAGGCGCGCAGCAGCGCGGGGTCGCCTTCCTCGGGTTTCCAGCTTGCGGCATAGATTTGCTCATAGGCGGCCCATGCGTCCGCATCGAAGACGTCGAACAGCGCGATATCGACGACGCCCTTCTTCGCCTTGCGCTTCACCGTATTCTTGAGCGCGCCGGGGCGGCTGTCCCACCAGCCATCATGATCCATATCGGAGAGGTCGAGCCAGTGGCGGTCGCCTGCGGGAAGGGCTTTCACCCACCAGCCGGCAGTACGCAGCGCATCGGCGATCGCGGCGCGGTCGGCATCGGGCACGGGATAGAGCGACAGGCGCGCCGCCTGTTCGCGCAGCTTGCCGAACAGGTCGGCGAGCGCGGCGGCGCGATCCCCGGAACCGCTGAAAAGCGGACGGATCGAGAAGCTGTACCAGTTGGTGAGACCCGCGAAACGCCCCGGTCCTTCGCGGCGAAGCGGCAGCCAGGCGCTGACGCCATCGCTGGTGCCGCGAGCATCGATACGTCCCGCGCCCGCAAAACCATGCGTCTCGAGCAGGTCGAACCATTCGCCGCGGTCGAAGGGCGAGGCAAAGCCCGCAGCGCGCGCATCCGCCGCCACTTTGCTATCATTAGCGGGATGTTCACCGTTCCCTTGCATGGTGCGGGCCTCTATCACCAGTCTCCTAACAGCCGATGACCAAAGCCGCAAAACCGCCCTCGCATCCGATCGATCATCTCGCCCGCTGCGGCGCGCCGGATGCGGCTGCGCTGCTGATCGGCGACAAGGTAACGCGCTTTGCCGAACTCGACGCCGGTGTCGGGCGGCTCGCATCATGGCTGCTCGAACAGGCGGGCGGCCCGGGCGAGCGCGTCGCGAGCTGGAGCGCGAAGACGCGGCTCGCGTGCATGATGCCGCTCGCCGCGGCGCGCGCCGGGCTGATCCATGTGCCGGTGAATCCGCTGCTCAAGGGGGCGCAGGTTGCGCATATCCTTGCCGATAGTGGCGCGAAGCTGCTAGTCACCAACGGTGCACGCGCCGATATGCTCGGCGACACGCGGCTGGATGAATGCGCGGTGCGGGATTTGAAGGTCGCCGAGGAAGTGATTGATTCGGGAGGGCAGGGGTTGCCGCTCTCGCTCGCCGAACCCGACGATCTGGCGGCGATCCTTTATACCAGCGGTTCGACGGGGCGGCCGAAGGGCGTGATGCTGAGCCATGCCAATTTGTGGCTCGGCGCCGAAAGCGTCGCATCCTATCTGAAACTGGCTCCCGAAGATCGTGTGCTTGCGGTGCTGCCGCTGAGCTTCGATTACGGGCAGAACCAGTTGCTCTCGACCTGGTTTGCCGGCGGCGGGGTCGCGCCGCTCGACTACCTCACCCCGCGTGACGTCGTGAAGGCGGTCGCGCGGCACGGCGCGACGACGCTTGCCGGCGTGCCGCCGCTCTGGGTCCAGCTCGTCGAAAGCGATTGGCCTGCCGAAACCGCCGGATCGCTGCGGCGATTGACGAACAGCGGCGGCGCGCTGACGCCTTCGCTGATCGACGCGATGCGGGCGACGTTCCCCAGCGCCGATATCTATCCGATGTATGGGCTGACCGAGGCGTTCCGGTCGACTTATCTCGATCCGAAATTCGTCGCCGACCATCCGACCTCGATGGGCCGCGCGATCCCCCATGCGGAAATTTTGGTGTGCCGCCCCGACGGGACGATCACCGCCGACGAGGAGCCGGGCGAACTCGTCCATTGCGGGCCGCTGGTCGCCAAGGGCTATTGGCAGGACGCGGAGCGGACCGCGCAGCGCTTCAAGCCGGCGCCGCGTGCGTCGCAATATGGCGGCATGGCGGTCTGGTCGGGCGACACGGTGCGCCGCGATGCCAACCATCTCCTTTATTTCGTCGGCCGCGACGATGCGATGATCAAGACCGCGGGCAATCGCGTCAGTCCGACCGAGGTCGAGGATGTCGCGGTGGCTTCGGGGCTTGTCTATGAGGCGGTCGCGTTTGGTATCCCCGACGAGCGGCTGGGCGCCGCGATCATCCTGATCGTGCGCGGCAAGGACGGGGTTGCTGATGGGGAAGGGTTGGCGGCCTATTTGCGCCAGAACCTTCCCAATTTCATGCAGCCGCAGGTGGTCGAATGGCGGGATGAACTGCCGCGCAACCCGAACGGCAAGCTCGACCGGGTCGCGATCGCCGCGGATTGGCGTCAGGAGGTGACGGCATGAAGCCGCACGGTCCGATCCCGCCCGGTTTTACGGCCGACGACGACGGCATGCTGATGATCGGCAGCGACCGCGCCGAGGCGCTGGTCGATGCCGCGGGCGACACGCCGCTGTTCGTCTATGACAGCGCACTGCTGACCGCGCGCGTCGCCGAATGGCGGGCGGCGATGCCCGATAATGTCCAGTTGCATTTCGCGATGAAGGCGAACCCCTATGCGCCGTTACTGGCTTATATGGCGCGGCTGGTCGACGGGTTCGATGTCGCGTCGGGCGGCGAGCTCAAGGCGGCGCTCGCCAGCGGCATGGCGGCGGACCACATCAGCTTTGCCGGGCCCGGCAAGCGCGACCGTGAACTCGAAGCAGCGATTGCGGCGGGCGCGACGCTCAATCTTGAATCGGCGGGCGAAGCGGAACGCGCGCTGTCGATCGGCGCGCGGCTCGGCGTGACGCCGAAGCTCGCGGTACGGGTCAATCCCGACTTCGATCTCAAGGGATCGGGGATGAAGATGGGCGGCGGCGCCAAGCCGTTCGGGGTCGATGCCGATGAGGTGCCGGCGCTGGTGCGCCGCCTGATCGACGCCGGGGCCGATTGGCAGGGCTTTCATATCTTCGCGGGATCGCAGGCACTTGATGCCGCGGCGATCGCCGAGACGCAGGCGCAGACGGTCGCGCTGGCGGCGCGGCTGGCCGACGAGGCCGGCGCGGTGCCGCCGCTCGTCAACCTCGGCGGCGGGATGGGGGTGCCCTATTTCCCCGGCGACAAGGCGGTCGATGCTGCCGCGGTTGGTGCGGCGCTTGCCGAGACGCTCGACGCGCGCGACCGGGCGCTTGAGGACAGCCGCTTCGCGATGGAACTTGGCCGCTGGCTCGTTGCCGAGGCCGGGGTTTATCTGACCCGTGTCGTCGACCGGAAGGTCAGCCATGGCGAGACCTTCCTCGTCACCGACGGCGGGCTCCACCACCAGCTCGCCGCAAGCGGCAATTTCGGGACGGTGATCCGCCGCAACTATCCGATCGCCGTCGCGAACCGCTTCGGCGGCGAGGCGGTCGAGACGGTTTCGGTCGTCGGCTGCCTCTGCACCCCGCTCGACCGCCTCGGCGACCAGGTCGCATTGCCGCGCGCCGATGTCGGCGACCTGATTGCGGTATTTCAGGCCGGTGCCTATGGCGCTTCGGCGAGCCCGGCGACTTTTCTCGGGCAGGGGCCGGCGCGCGAGATGCTCGTCTGATCATTGCAGAATTGTGTCAATACGGCACAGTTTGCGACGGGTGCGGTCCAAACTTATTCCAATACTAACGGTATGTTCACCCTTTTCGAGCATGGCTGATCCTGACGCAATGGCTGTCGTGGTAAGGGGTTGCCCTGCTGCGACGGGGCCAGCCGCTCGAAAGGTGATACGAATATGGCTTGCTTCTCCCCGCTTGGTGCCGCGCGCGCGGCCCTGCTTTCCGGCATCGCCGCGACCGCGCTGACGGGCTGTGCAGGCGGCGTCGGCACGGCACCGCAACTGCCGAGCGCGAGCTTCGTCGCCAATCAGGAAGGGCCGGGCGAGGAATATATCATTGGTCCGCTCGACGAGCTCCAGATCTTCGTGTGGCGCAACCCCGAACTGGGCGGCAAGGTGCAGGTGCGGCCCGACGGGCGCATCACGACCCCGCTGATCACCGACATGCCCGCGGTCGGCAAGACGCCGACGATGCTGCAGCAGGACATCAAGCTGCAGCTCAGCCAATATATCACCGATCCGATTGTCAGCGTGATCGTCACCAGCTTCAACAGCACCTTCTCGCAGCAGGTACGGGTCGTCGGGGCGACCGAAAAGCCCGCATCGATCCCGTTCCGCGCCAATATGACCGTGCTCGACGCGATGATTGCGGTCGGCGGGCTCGGCGAATATGCGGCGGGCAACAAGGCGCGGCTGGTCCGTTACGACAAGGGCAGCGGCAAGCAGCATGAATATGGGCTGCGGCTTAACGACCTGATAAAGCGCGGCGATGTGAAGGCGAACGTCCGTCTGCAGCCGGGTGATGTGATCATCATTCCCGAAAGCATGTTCTGACGCAGCCCGGCGCGCGCCTCCCGATCAACCCCCAAGGACTGACCCCGACCGATGAACAGCCTCTACGACGAATTCCGGGTGGCGCTGCACAGCGTCTGGACGCGCCGCTGGCTGGTGCTCGGCGTCGCGTGGGGGATTTGCATTCTCGGCTGGCTGGCGATCGCGTCGATCCCGAACCGCTATGATTCACGCGCCCGGCTGCTCGTCGACATCAACCAGATCCTGCCCGACGACGGGCAGGCCGGGTCGTTCGGCGGCAATCAGCAAATCGACCAGATCCGCGAAACGCTGACCAGCGCGCGCAACCTCGAAAAGGTTGCGATCACGACCGGCCTGCTTCCGGCGGGTGCCAGCGACCGCGAAAAGGCGGGCGCCGTCGCGATGCTGCAAAAGAATATCAAGGTCGTCCCGCAGCAGCAGAATATCTTCGAGATCACCTCATCTGTCGGGGTCGGCAGCCTGTCCGATGCCGATAATGCGAAGCTCGCGTCGGGGGTTCTCGACAGCCTGATCACCGTGTTCCGCGACGACCAGTTGCGCGGTGGCCGGATGAACGCGCGCGAGGGACTGAAATTCCTCGATTCGCAGATCGCCGACCGCGAAAAGGCGCTGCGCGAGGTCGAAGCGCGCCGCGCCGCCTTCGAGGCGCAGAATATCGGCCTGATCCCCGGCGGCGCCGGATCGCCCGCACAGCGCGTCGATGCAGCACGCGCCGAACTCAACCAGATCGATTCGCAGCTCGTGTCGGCGCAGGCGCAGCTTGCCGCCGCCAACGGCCAGCTCGCTTCGACCCCGGCGACGATCAACGTCCCCGGCATGGGCGGCGTCGGCGGCGGCGTCGCGCGGCAGCAGCTTGCCGGCGCGCAGGGCGAATTGTCGGCGATGCGCGCGCGCGGGCTGACCGACGCGCACCCCGACGTCATCGCGCTCAAGAGCC
This sequence comes from Sphingopyxis macrogoltabida, assembly GCF_001314325.1. Classification (NCBI taxonomy): domain Bacteria; kingdom Pseudomonadati; phylum Pseudomonadota; class Alphaproteobacteria; order Sphingomonadales; family Sphingopyxidaceae; genus Sphingopyxis; species Sphingopyxis macrogoltabida. The sequence goes on along the minus strand of NZ_CP009429.1, from coordinate 3,256,052 downwards.
AGATCGCTTCGCTGAAAGCCATCGCCGATCGCGAAGGTACGGGCGGCGGGGGCGGTGGCAATGCGCAGAACCCGGCCTATGCGTCGCTCGCCGCGATGCGTGCCGAACGTCAGGCGACGGTGAGCGCGCTGTCGTCGCGCAAGGCGCAGCTCACCGGCGACATCGCCAAGATCACGACGCAGCAGATCCAGAACCCCGGCATCGCCGCCGAATATGACCGGATCAACGGCGAATATACCGCGTTCAAGGCGCAATATGACCGGCTGCTCACCCAGCGCGAACAGGTGCGGATGCGCGGCGAGGTGCAGACCGAAACCGACGCGATCAAGATCGAGCTGCTCGACCCGCCGTCGAAGCCGACCAGTCCTGCGGCGCCCAACCGGCCGCTGTTCCTGACGCTCGTGCTGTTCGCCGGCATCGGCGGCGGGATCGCGGTGGCCTTTGGCCTCGGCCAGGTCCGCACCAGCTATGCGACCGCGGCGAAGCTCGAACGTGCGAGCGGATTGCCGGTGATCGGTTCGATCACCGAGGTGGTGACCCCCGAACGTCATGTCGAGCGCAAGAAGCGGCTCGTCTGGCTCGCGGGCGGAGGCGGCGCGCTCGTTGGTCTCTATGTGCTGCTGCTCGTCGCCGAATTTATCCAGCGCGGCATGGTCGCGTGACGGGGGACAAGAAAATGACCGATCAACGCCCCGTCAAGCGCCCGCCCTCGCTCCTCGAACGCGCTGCCGACATGTTTGGTATCGATCCCGCGGCCAATGCGCCGACGATCGACGTGTCGAACCTGCCGCCCGAGCCGGTGAAGAAGGCGAAGAAGCCCAAGGACGAACCGAAGGCGGAAGCGCCCGCGGCCGAAATCCTCGGGCCCGAAGCGCCCGCCGTCGATCCGGCGCCGACGGTTAAGCCGTCGCCGCGCAAGGATATCGCGCGCGCCGCTCCGGCGATCGTGCCGACCCGGCAGGGGCGCATCGATCGCGACCGCCTCGCCGCGCGGGGGATGATCGTTCCCGGTGCGCCGGTGACGGGTATTTCCGAAGAATATCGTATCGTGAAGCGGGAGATCATCCGCAACTTCGCTGGCACCCCGAACCGCCCCGTGGTGCCGCGCGGCCACCGCGTGCTCATCGCCTCGGCTAACCCCGGCGAGGGCAAGACCTTTTCGGCGGTCAACCTCGCGCTCAGCCTCGCCGTCGAGGCCGACCATGATGTGCTGCTGATCGATGCCGATATCGCCAAGCCGAGCGTGCTCGACGCGCTGGGGCTGGAGGACGGTCCCGGCTTGATGGACGCGCTCGCCGATCCGCACCTGCCGCTCGGCGACTGCATGATCCAGACAGACATCGCGGGGCTGAAGGTGATGCCGGCGGGCATGCAGCATATGCATGACACCGAACTGCTCGCTTCGGCGCGGACCGAGGCGCTGCTCGGCCAGCTCGAAGCCGGGGCGCCGGGCCGCATCCTGATCCTCGATTCTCCGCCAGTGCTTGCGGCTTCGCCCGCAGCGGTGCTGGCGGGGCATGTCGGCCAGCTCATCATGGTCGTACGCGCCGACGAAACGCTCGAATCCTCGCTGCGCGACGCGATCGGCCTGATGGGCGCGTGTCCGCATATCCAGCTGCTCCTCAACGGCGTGAAATATTCGCCAGGCGGCCGCCGTTTCGGCACCTATTACGGACAAGGAGGCGCGTCATAATGCGCACCAAAACCACCATGCGTCGTGTGGGGACGCTGGCTGCCTTGCTGCTTGCCGGGACGGCAACGAGCGCGCACGCACAATTTTCGGGCGATCCGGGATCGAGCGGCGATGCGCCGTCGGCGGGTGGCCCTGCTGCATCTTCAAGCGAAGGCGGGCGCAGCGAGGCGCGCGCCGAGCGTCGGCGTGCGAAGAAGCAGGTGAATGTCAGCCCCTATCTCGAGGTCGGACAGGTTCTGTCCGCCGATCTCAAGGGCGACGGGGATGTGCTCACCTATACGACGCTCGCGGCCGGGGTCGACGCGTCGATCGTGACGCGCCGCGCCGAACTCGCGGGCAGCGTTCGCTATGAATATCGCATCGGCGAATCGGGCGGGCTCGGCAATTCGAGCTCGCTGAGCGGTCTTGCGCGCGGCAGGATCGAAGCGGCGCGCGGGCTGAACCTCGAAGCCGGGGCACTCGCGACGCGGACCCGCGCCGATGGTTATGGCGGCGACACCGGCGTCTTCCTGCGCGACGGAACCAACGTCTCCAATCTCTACTCGGTTTATGCCGGCCCGACCTTCGCGCGCCGCATCGGCGGGCTCGACGTCGGGGCGGGTTATCGCTTCGGCTACACCAAGATCGACGTCGACGACCCGACGCCTCCCGGCGTGACGGCGCAGGACATTTTCGACAGCTCGACGAACCATGTCGCGTGGGCCAGCGTCGGGGCCAGGCCCGGCGACCTGCCGTTCGGCTGGCAGGTGTCGGGCGGCTACCAACGCGAGGACGCCAGCCAGCTCGATCAACGGTACGAAGGCAAATTTGCGCGCGCCGACGTGACCGTGCCGATCGGGCCGACGCTCGCGCTGCTCGGCGGTGTCGGCTACGAAGACATCGAAATCGGCCAGCGCGATCCGGTGGTCGATGCGAACGGTGTGCCCGTCCGCGACGCGAACGGCCGCTTCATCACCGACAAGTCCAAGCCGCGCGAGCTGTCCTTCGATACCGACGGGCTGATCTGGGACGCCGGCGTGATGTGGCAGCCGAACCGCCGCACGGCGCTCACCGCGAAGGTCGGCCGCCGCTATGGCGACACCATCTATACCGGCAGCTTCACTTATCGCGCCAACCATGCAACCCTGTCGGTCGGCGTCTATGACGGGCTGTCGAGCTTTGCGCGCGGCCTGTCGAGCGGGCTCGCCGCACTGCCGACCCAATTCGATCCGATCCGCAATCCTGTCGACGGCAGCATCAACCCGTGCGTGTTCGGCGATCAGGGCGGCGGCTGCCTAGCCAATCAGCTCGGCAACACGACCACCGCGCAGTTCCGCAATCGCGGCGTGCAGGCGGTATTTTCATCGCGCCTCGGTGGCTGGAGCTATGGTGTCGGCGCCGGTTACGATCGCCGCAAACTGCTGCTGCCGGGCCTGTCGGCGATTTCCGACCTCAATGGCGTGATCGACGAGAATTATTATCTCTTCCTCTCGGCGGGCCGCCAGCTCGACCGCGATTCCGACCTCACTCTTGCCGCCTATTATAATTATTTCGACAATGGTGCGCCGGGTGCCGCCAATGTCCAGTCGGCGGGCGTTTCGGCCGCTTATTCGCGGCGGCTCTGGCGCGGCCTGACCGGCCACGCCGCGGCCAGCCTGACGGCGTTCGACCAGGAAGGCTTCAACAGCGAACTTATCGGATCGGCGCTTGTCGGCATGCGATACAGCTTCTGATCCGGAACGAAGGATTTAGCGATGTACGATCAGTTTTATGGCTTCACCGGCCGCCCGTTCCAGCTGACGCCTGACCCGCATTTCTATTTCGAGAGCGGCACGCACCGCAAGGCGATGTCCTACCTCGGTTACGGCCTTGCGCAGGGCGAAGGCTTCATCGTCATCACCGGTGATGTCGGGGCGGGCAAGACGACGCTGGTCGGCCATCTGATGAACACGATCGACCCCAATCGCCTGACCGCGGTCAAGCTGGTGTCGACGCAGGTCGAAGGCGACGATTTGCTGCGCCTCGTCGCCGAACAGTTCGGGCTGGAATGGGAAACCGAGAGCAAGGCCGAACTGCTGCGCTCGATGGAGCAATATCTGCGCGAACAGGCCCGCGCCGGGCGCCGCACGCTGCTGATCGTCGACGAAGGGCAGAACCTCGCCATTTCGGCGCTCGAAGAACTGCGCATGCTGTCGAATTTCCAGCTCGGCGGCCATTCGTTGCTGCAAATCTTCCTGCTCGGCCAGCCCGAATTCCGCCAGACGCTGTTCCACTCGCCGACGCTCGAACAGCTTCGCCAGCGGGTGATCGCGACGCACCATCTCGACCCGATGGAGCCCGAGGAAGTCGAGCCCTATATCCTGCACCGCCTCGGCAAGGTCGGCTGGACCGGCAACCCCAGCTTCAGCCCCGACGCGTTCGAGGAGATTTTTGACTATAGCGCTGGCGTGCCGCGCAAGCTCAACGTGCTGGTCAGCCGTCTGCTCCTCTATGGCGCCGTCGAGCAGATGACCAGGATCACCGGGCAGCAGGTCCGCGCCGTCGTCGCCGAGATCGAGGCCGATCGCGGCATCGACGAAGCGGCGCTGACGCCGCTGCCGGTCGAGGATGTCGTCGCACAGGCAGAGGTTGCTGCCGCGCCGATTGCGGCCGCAGTTGCTGAGCCGGACCCTGTGGCGGAACCGAGCGCAGAAATCGAACGGCCGCTCGAATGGCCGCGGGCTTCGGCGGTCTATGACGATGCGCCGGCGGCTCCGGAACGGCCGCCTTTCGCGGGTCCTGCCGACACCTCGCCGCCTGCCTATGCCAGCCCGAGCTTCGCCGAAGCGCGGTCGCTCGTCGCCGAACAGCTCGGCGTTGCGCCTGCGACGGAAGCAGTGGAGACCGGACCGCAAGAGTCGGCCGACATTTTCGAACTCGCGCCTGAAACGGCGATCGAAACTCCGGCGGAAAACCCGGCCGAAACGCCTGTCGCGGTACCCGCCACGGTCGACGCGGCGCATCTGGAAGCGCTGCAACAGCAGATCGCGAGCCTCGAGGAACGGCTGGTCGAGCAGGACGCGGCGCTGCGCCGGGTGCTTGATTTGTTGATCGAATGGGTCGAACGCGATCCGGAGAATGCGCCCAATCCGGCCCGGTCGCAGGTCTGGGCCGCCTGACGTCCATCGCTTGGCCGGAAACGAGCCGGGGCCGATGAAGGTGAGAGACAATGCAGAACGGCCTCTCGGTCGATGTCGAGGACTGGTTCCAGGTCGGCGCCTTTGAGCGCACGATCGACCGCGACGACTGGGACGGCCTCGAATGCCGTGTCGAGGCGAATTGCGACGCGGTGCTGGCTCTGTTCGCCGAGGCTGGCGTGCAAGGCACGTTCTTCACTCTGGGCTGGGTCGCCGAACGCTATCCGGCGCTGATCGGGCGGATTGTTGCCGCGGGGCACGAACTCGCGAGCCATGGCTATGACCACAAGCGCGTCTTCGCGATGACCGCCGAAGAATTCGCCGCCGACCTGAAGAAAACGCAGGCGATCCTGGAAGATATCGGCGGCGTGCCGGTCCGCGGCTATCGCGCGCCGAGCTTCTCGGTCGATCAGCGCACGCCGTGGGCGCACCCGATCCTCGCCGAACAGGGCTATGCCTATTCGTCGAGCGTCGCGCCGGTGGCGCATGATCATTATGGCTGGCCTGCGAGCCCCCGCCATGCGTGGCGTCCGTTGGCCGACAGCGATCTCGTCGAATGGCCGGTGACGACCGCGCGCGTTGCGGGGCGCACGCTCGCGGCGGGCGGCGGCGGCTTCATGCGCCTCTTGCCCTATGGCTTCACGCGCTGGGCGATCACGCGGATGAATGCCGAGGGGCATCCCGCGATCCTCTATTTCCACCCGTGGGAAATCGACCCCGGCCAGCCGCGCGTCGCCGACGCGCCGCTCAAATCGAAGATACGCCATTATAGCGGCTTGTCGGCTATGGCTGGCAAGCTCAAGAAACTGCTCGCCGATTTCGAATGGACGCGCGCCGACGCGCTGTTGCCCGCGCAGCAGCAGCGGGCGCAATCGTGGCGCGCGGCGGCGTGAATGCGCCGAGCGTCCCGATGAAGCCCGGTTTTTCCGGCGCGCCGCTCTCCGATGCGGCCGCGTGGGACGCCTATGTCGCGGCGCACCCCGCCGCGACGCCGTTTCACAGCCGTGGCTGGTGCGAGGCGATCACCCGGGCGACCGGGCATCGCTGTCACTTGGTCACCGCGCGCGATGCGTCCGGAGCGCTGACCGGCATCCTGCCGCTTCATCACGTCCGTTCGCCGCTATTCGGGCAGGCGCTGGTCGGCAGTGGCTTTGCGGTCGATGGCGGCATCCTCGCGAACGATCCGGCGGTGGCCGCCATTCTGGCGCAGGGCGCCGCCGAAATGGCCGCGTCGCTGGCCGTTCCTTCGGTCGAACTGCGCGGCGGAGCGCTGCCTGAAGGCGCCGGCTGGCATCGCGAGGAAGGCGTCTATGCCGGCTTTGCGCGCGATCTTTCCGCCGACGACGAAGCCGAACTGCTCGCCATTCCGCGCAAGCAGCGAGCCGAGGTGCGCAAGGCGCTGGGCGGCGACCTGACCGTCACCACCGGTAACGACACGACCGAGCGGCGCGACCATTACCGCATCTATGCGACGAGCGTGCGCAACCTTGGAACGCCGGTGTTTCCGAAGGCGCTGTTCGACGCAGTGCTCGACGCTTTCGGCGGCGACGCCGACATCTTGACCGTTCGCAGCGACGGGCGGGCGGTGGCGAGCGTTCTCAGCCTCTATTGGCGCGGCACGGTCATGCCCTTTTGGGGCGGCGGCCTTGCCGAGGCGCGCGGGCTGCGCGCCAACGAACTCATGTATTTCGCGCTGATGCGCCATGCGCGCGAACGCGGGTGCACGCGCTTCGATTTCGGCCGGTCGAAGGTCGGCACCGGTCCGTACAGCTACAAGAAGAACTGGGGCTTCGAGCCGCAGCCGCTGGTCTATGCACGCTGGCTCGCGCCCGGCCAAAAGCCGCGCGACACCAATCCGAACAGCGCCAAATACCGGCTGCAGGTCGACCTGTGGAAAAAGCTGCCTCTCTGGGCGGCAAACCGGATCGGCCCGCTGATCGCCCGCGGACTTGGTTAGGTTTCTGGGGTGATGGCCGAAATCCTGTTTCTCGTGCACCGGGCGCCGTGGCCGCCCGATCGCGGCGACCGCATCCGCAGCTGGCATATGTTCGAAGCGCTGGTGAAGCTCGCGCCGGTCCATGTCGCGGCGCTCGCCGACAATGCTGCGGATGCGGCATTGGCGCGCGACAAAATGGCCCCGCTTTGCAAAAGTTTGGCGATCGAAGTGCGTGACGTTTCGCGGCCGGTCGCGCTCGCGCAGGCGTTGCTGCATGGCGAGCCGGTATCGAACCGGCTGTTCCGCAACCTCGCGCTCGCGCACCAAATCGACGACCTGCTGGGTGAGGGCAAGATCAGCCATATCGTCGCCTTCTCGGGCCAGATGGCGCAATATCTGCCGGCCGGCTTCACCGGGCGGGTGATCATGGATTTCGTCGACGTCGATTCGGCCAAGTTCGCGACCTATGCCGAACAGGACGGCCGCCAGCCGCTGAACTGGATTCACCGGCGCGAGGCGAAGAAGCTGGCGGCATTCGAGGCCGATATCGCGCGCGAGGTCGATGCGAGCCTGTTCGTCAGCGAAGCCGAGGCGGCGCTGTTTCGCTCGCGCAGCGGACTGGGCAGCGACAAGGTTCGCGCGGTCGAAAATGGCATCGACACGGCGAAGTTCGACCCGGCGCTGGCGTTAGAGCCCGTCACGGCGGAGCCGGGGCCGCTCGCGGTGTTCACCGGCCAGATGGATTATCGCCCCAATATCGACGCCGTGCGCTGGTTCGCCGAGGACATCTTGCCGCTCGTTCGTCGGCGGCATCCCGCGGCGCGTTTCGCGATCGTCGGCCGTGCGCCGACCGATGAGGTGCGGGCGCTTGAAAAACACGCCGGGGTGATGGTGACCGGCGAGGTTCCCGACGTGCGGCCCTGGCTGGCCGCCGCCGACGCGGTCGTCGCGCCGCTGCTGCTGGCGCGCGGGGTGCAGAACAAGCTGCTCGAGGCGATGGCGATGGCGCGGCCGGTGGCCGCAAGCGCGGCGGCGGCAACCGGCATCGATGCCGTCGCGGGCGAGCATCTGGTCGTTGCCGATGACGCGCAGGCGATGGCCGCAGCGGTTTGCACGCTTTTCGACGATCGGAACGCCGCCGCGACCATGGGGGCGGCGGCACGCGCGCGGATGATCGAGCGTTATGGCTGGGACGCGCGCCTGGCGCCGCTTGGGCAATTGCTCGGGATTGCCGCCTGATGCCGTCCTTGCGCGCCCTCGACCGCCTGCAAGGCTGGTCGCGCTGGCAGCAGCATATCGCGGCGCTGGTCGCCTTGTCGGCGGCGGTTCTCGCACTCTTTTATCGCGACGCGGCCGACATGGCGGGCATCTGGTGGCACAGCTCGACTTTCACCCACTGTCTGCTGATGGTGCCGATGATCGGCTGGCTCGTCGCACAGCGCGTGCCGCAACTCAGGACGTTGACGCCCGCCTTCTGGTGGCCGGCGCTGATCTGGATCGCCGGGGCCGGATTCGTCTGGCTCGTCGGCGAAGCGGCAGGCGTCGGGCTGTTCCGGCAGGTCGGGCTGGTCCTGATGCTGCAGGGCGTGGTCGCGGCGACGCTCGGCGAGAAGCTGGTGCGCGGGCTGCTCTTTCCGCTCGGCTATGCGCTGCTGCTGGTGCCGTTCGGCGAGGAACTGGTGCCGATGCTCCAGACGTTCACCGCGCACATCAGCGTCATCCTGCTCCACCTGTCGGGGATCGCCGCCGAGATGCAGGGGGTGTTCGTCACGACGAAGGCCGGCTTCTTCGAGGTCGCGGAGGAGTGTTCGGGGGTCAATTTCCTGATCGCGATGCTCGCCTATTCGGTGTTTGCGGCGCATCTCTGCTTCCGGAGCTGGACGCGGCGGATCGTTTTCGTTGCGCTGGCGCTGGCGACGACGATCATTGCCAATGCGCTGCGCGCCTATGGCACGATGGTCGCGGCCGAGATCTGGGGGATCGAGGCGGCGGGCGGTATCGACCACATCTTTTACGGCTGGATATTCTTCGGTCTGGTCATCCTGCTCGTGATGTTCGTCGCGTGGCGCTGGTTCGATCGTCCCGCGAACGATGCCGCGGTCGATATCCGCGGGCTCGATGGACTGCCGCGCTTTTCCGGGCCCGCCAAGGCCGTGCTGCCCGCCGCTCTTGCGCTGCCGCTCCTCTTCCTCGGCTGGGCGGTGCTGGTCGGCGGCCGGTCGGCGCCGCTGCCGGGCACGATGGCGGTCGAAACGCCTGCGGGTTGGGCCGGGACGCTGGCGACGGGAACGCCATGGGCACCGCGTTACGATGGCGCCGACGAGCGGCTGATGCGGCACTTCACCGATGCCAGGGGTCGCCGGGTGACCGTCGCGATCGGCGGTTATGAGCGGCAGGCCGAAGGACGCGAAGTCGTCGCCTTCGGACAGGGCGCGGTCGATCTCGACAGCAAATGGGCGTGGAGCGCTCCGCTGCCGCCGGTCGATGGCGGAAAGACGGAGCGGCTGCTCCACCCGGGCCCGGTGCTGCGCGACGCGGCCACCTGGTACGTCGTCGGCGGCGAGGCGACGGGCAGTCCGCGCCGCGCCAAACTCGCCGGATTGCAGGCGCGCCTGCTCGGAGGCGACCCGCGCGCGCTGTCGCTGATCGTATCGAGCGAGGCGGGGCAGGGCGGGCGCGAGGCCATCGCCGATTTCGTGTCGGCGTCGGGCGGCGCGCAGGCAATGGCTGACCGCGCGCTCGAAACCCGCTAAGCGACGACGATATGTGTGGGATCGCAGGCATCTATCATCTCGAAACGGCGAAGCCGGTCGATCCGGCGCGGCTGCGCGCGATGCTCCATCCGATGGCGCATCGCGGGCCCGACGGCGCGGGTGAATGGACCGCGCCCGGCGTCGGCCTTGCGCATCTGCGCCTGTCGATCATCGATATCGAGGGTAGCCCGCAACCGATGGCCAGCGACGACGAGGCCGTTACGCTGACCTATAACGGCGAAATCTACAATTTCCGTGAGCTCCGCACCGAACTTGAAGATCGCGGTTATCGCTTTCGCACCAGCGGCGATACCGAGGTGATCATCGCGGCGTGGCGCCAGTGGGGCGTCGATTGCCTGTCGCGACTCAACGGGATGTTCGCGTTCGCGATCCACGATCATGCGCGGGGCTGCCTGTTCCTCGCGCGCGACCGGCTGGGGGTGAAGCCGCTCCACCACGCGCGCCTGTCGGACGGTTCGGTGGCGTTCGCATCCGAACTCAAGGGGCTGCTGCGGCACCCGTTGCTGCGGCAGGAAGCGAACCTCAGCGCGATCGAGGATTTCCTCGCGCTCGGTTATGTGCCCGACGATAATTGCATCGTCGCGGGAGTGCAGAAATTGCCCGCGGGCCATTATCTGCTGCTCGAACGCGGCAAGCCGGTTCCGGCGCCGACGCGCTGGTGGGCGCCCGATTTTTCGAAGCGTATCCGCGCCAGCGAAGACGAAGCCGCCGAACATCTTGTCCATCTGATGCGCGCCGCGGTGACCGACCGCTTGGTTGCCGACGTGCCGCTCGGCGCCTTTCTGTCGGGCGGGGTCGATTCGAGCGCCGTGGTCGCGCTGATGGCGGAGGCGAGCGCGAAGGCGGTCAAGACCTGCACCATCGGGTTCGACCAGGCCGCGCTCGACGAAACCGCCTATGCGCAGCAGATCGCCGAGCGGTTCGCCACCGATCATCGCACCCGTACCGTCGCGGCGGGCGACTTCGCGCTCGTCGATCATATCGCCGACATGTTCGACGAGCCCTTCGCCGACGCCAGTGCGTTGCCGACGTATCGCGTGTGCGAACTCGCGCGTGAAGAGGTGACAGTTGCGCTGTCGGGTGACGGCGCCGACGAGGCCTTTGCGGGCTATCGTCGCCTCGTTTTCCAGCATCAGGAAGAGCGGCTGCGCGGGCTGATTCCGGGATTCCTGCGGCGCGGCGTGCTCGGGCCGCTGGCGCGTGTCTGGCCGCAGATGGACTGGGCTCCGCGGCCGCTGCGCGCGCGCGCGACGCTCGCCAGCCTGTCGAAGAGCGGCGCCGAAGGCTATGCCGAAGCGGTCGGGGTCACCGGCCCCGACCAGCGCGTGCGCCTGTTCAACGATGCCGCGAAGCACGCGCTCGGCGATCATGTCGCCGAGGCGCGATACTGGCGGGCGATGGCCGAGGCGCCGGCGCGCGAGGCGCTCGACCGCGCCCAATATGCGGACATGATGATCTGGCTGCCCGGCGACATTCTGACCAAGACCGACCGGATGAGCATGGCAGTCAGCCTTGAGGCCCGCGAGCCCTTGCTCGATTACCGCCTGATCGAGTTTGCAGCGAGCCTGCCGGCATCGATGCGGGTGAAGGGCGGGACGGGCAAGGCGATCCTCAAGCAGGCGATGGAGCCCTATCTGCCGCACGACATTCTCTATCGGCCCAAGATGGGGTTCGTGACGCCGGTGTCGCACTGGTTCCGCGGCCCGCTCGTCGATGCTGCCAAAGGCCTCGCGACCTCGTCGACCCTCGCGCGGTCGGGGTGGTTCGACATGGCCGAGATCGAGCGGATCGTTGCCGCGCACCAGTCGGGACGCCGCGATCACGGGCGGCTGATCTGGCAATTCTTCATGCTGGAAAAGTCGTTGGCCAAGCTGTTCGGGATTTGAGGCGCTCGTTTGCGGACGCGAAAATCGCGTCCGGGATTAACTGTCGTTCGATATCGGCCCCGGTTCGTCGGCGATCTCGAAGCGACCTCGCGCTAGATCGATCTTCGACGTATCCTCCGGGCCGACCGCATATCCTTCCAAAAGCGCGATGCCGTCTCGCAGATGAAGGATGATTCCGAGCCCATATGCCAGCCCCACGACGTTGATCCAGACATTGTTCTGCGAAGATCGCTGTTTCGGGTCTGCGCCGTCTTGTCGGGGCGCGCGTTGCAACTCCGTGAAGAAACCGCCGCCGGTATTGACGCGCGACAGCACGTCACCGCGAAGCAAAAGCGGATCGACCACGCTGGCCCATTCGGCCGATTCCGTCCGGACAGCATCCAGTGCGGCGAGTTCGAGGGGTGTCATTTTCATGGAGAGGCAACATAGCGCATCGCCGAAACGCTGCAATTGGGCGCCAACCATAGGTCTGAGCCCGATAGAGCGGGAAAGGCGCATCGAAATTGCCACCCATCCTTAACGCTTCGCTGCTAGGCTCGCTGCCGATGACGGTCCATCCCGCCTTTCCGATCAACGGCGTCGCCGTGCCCGCCGACGCCGCGCCGCTGACGGTGCGTGTCGTCGATCCGCTGGCGCTGTCGCCGCCGCTTGCCGAGGCGTGGGACCGGCTGGCGGCGGAAGCGAGCGAGCCGAATCCCTTTGCCGAGCGCTGGTGCCTGCAGTCGGCGCTGCACCTGCTCGACCCAGATCGCCGTGCGCGCCTCATCCTCGTCCGCGATGGCAGCGATGGCCCGGTGATCGGCGTGATGCCGCTCGCCCCTGCCGCCCATTACGGCCGCCTGCCGCTGCGCCATGTCGATGGCTGGGCGCATCCCAATCATTTCCACGGCGCGCCGCTGGTTCGCGCCGGGTTCGAAAATCTTTTCTGGTCCATCCTGCTCGGCTGGTGCGATGCGGCGCCATGGGCGAAGACCCTGCTGCACCTGCCGCGGCTGACCGAGGACGGGCCGCTCCACCGCGCCCTCATCGACGTCGTCCGGATGCGGGGCGGTGAGGTCGAGGTGGTCCACCGCGAGGAACGCGCGCTGCTCGAAAGCGACCTGTCGCCCGATGCCTATTGGGAGGCGGCGGTTCGCGGCAAGAAACGCAAGGAACTCCGGCGGCAGGCGAACCGGCTGGCCGAGCAGGGCGCGGTTGCGTTCCGCCGCTGGCAGGCCGGCGAGCCGCTCGATCCGTGGATCGACGCCTTTTTGGATCTCGAAGCACGCGGCTGGAAAGGGCGGGCGGGATCGGCGCTCGCGAGCCATGGCGATACCGAGGCATGGTTCCGCGCGATCCTCACCGGCGCGGCCGACGCCGGCAAGCTCGACCTCCGCGCGCTCGATCTCGACGGCCGGCCGCTCGCGATGCTCGTCAATTTCCTCTGCCCGCCGGGCGGCTTCTCGTTCAAGACCGCCTTCGACGAGGATTATGCGCGCTTCTCTCCCGGCGTGCTGCTCCAGCAGGCCAATCTCGACCTGCTCGAAGACGGCCGGATCGCCTGGGTCGATAGTTGCGCCGCGCCGGGCCATCCGATGATCGACAGTGTGTGGCGCGAACGCCGCCACCTCCTGTGGGTCAATGTGCCATTGTCCGGCGCCGCCGACCGCCTGCGCTTCACCATTCTCACGAAACTCGAACGCGGCTGGCGGCGCTGGAAGCGCCCGGCCCCCGCTGCTGAAGAACCACAGGACCCCGCATGACCATGCACCAGCCGATTGCCCGCACCGTCTTTCCCGCCGAAACGCTGGACCGGATGGAGGAACTTTATCCGCGGCAGGCGGGGCTGCTTCATCACGGCCTGCGCGATCACCCGTTGCTGTCGCTGGAGGCGCTCGCGGCACTTGGCGAAGGGCTGCCGGCGGGACAGGTCGAATATAATCCCGGCGACGTGCCGATCGGCATTCTGCCCGAGGATGTGCCGTCGAACGGCCTGTCGATCGGCGAGACGATCCGCACCATCGACACCAACCGCAGCTGGGCGGTGCTCAAGAATATCGAGAGCGAGGAGGCCTATCGCACCCTGCTCATGGACCTGCTCGGCGAACTCAAGGATGTCGTCGAGCCGCGCACCGGTGCGATGCTGACGCCGCAGGGTTTCGTATTCATCTCCTCGCCCGGATCGATCACGCCATTCCACTTCGATCCCGAACATAATATCCTGCTGCAACTTCGGGGCACGAAGGTGATGAACGTCTGGCCCGCCGGCGACGAACGCTTCGCGCATCGCCGCGAGCATGAGCGCTATCACACCGGGGGACATCGCAACCTGCCGTGGGACGAGGCCTATCGCGAAGGCGCGCAACAGGTGCCGCTCGCCCCCGGCGACGCGGTGCTGATGCCGGTGATGGCGCCGCACTTCGTCGCCAATGGCGACGCCCCGTCGATCTCGCTGTCGATCACCTGGCGCAGCGAATGGAGCTACCGCGAATCCGAAGCGCACGCCGCCAACGCGGCGCTCCGCCGCATGGGGCTCGATCCGGCGATGCCGCCGCGCTGGCCGAGCTATGCCTGGGCGAAGACGGTCGGCTGGCGGGTCGCGCGCAAGCTGCGGCTCGTCGAGTGACGCCTAATCCTTGCGGCACCGGCCCGCTCCCCCACCCAGCCTCCCTGGTTTACTATCGTGGGGAGGCCGGGTGGGGGAGCGGGCCGGTGCCGTTGCACGATAGTGCCAAACATCAGGCCACAGATTGCTTCCCATCGGCGCGTTTTGGAGCTATGGGCGCCCATCTTTATATTTCGAGCCCATAGAGGATTGATGGCGAAAGAAGAACTTCTGGAAATGCGCGGCCAGGTGGTCGAACTGCTGCCCAACGCGATGTTTCGCGTCAAACTGGAAAACGACCACGAGATTCTGGGCCACACGGCCGGCAAGATGCGCAAGAACCGCATCCGCGTTCTCGTGGGCGACGAAGTGCTCGTCGAACTCACCCCCTATGACCTGACCAAGGGTCGGATCACCTATCGCTTCAAGTGAGCGGCGCGGCGACTATGCCCGTGCTCGTTCTGGCTTCGACTTCGCCGCGCCGGCGTGAATTGCTGGCGCGGATCGGCGTGATTCCGGCGCGCATCGCGTCACCCGACATCGACGAAACGCCGCGCAAGGGCGAGCTGCCGCGCGCCTATGTCGCCCGGCTTGCCGAGGGAAAGGCGCTGGCGATCGAACGCGCGCCGCACGAGGTCGTGCTCGCCGGCGACACCACGGTTGCGGTCGGGCGCCGCATCCTCGAAAAACCCGCCGACGAGGCCGATCTTCGCCGCATGCTTGGGCTGTTGTCGGGCCGGCGGCACCACGTCTGGTCGGGGCTGTGCGTCGTCGGCACCGACGGCCGGGCGCGGGTGCGCGTCGTCGATACGATCGTCGCGTTCAAGGCGCTGAGCGCCGCCGAGATCGACTGGTATGTCGAAAGCGGCGAAGGGATGGGCAAGGCGGGCGGCTATGCGATCCAGGGTCGCGCCGAGACCTTTGTCCGCTTCCTGTCGGGCAGCCATAGCAACGTCGTCGGCTTGCCGATGTTCGAAACGGCGACGCTCCTCGCCAGCGCCGGAATCGCACTTGGCTGAGTGGCTGTACGAAGCCGGGATCGGCGAGGCACGCGCCGCGCTCGTCGAGGATGGCGAAATCATCCAAGCCCGCATCGAGCGCGACGGCGACGGTCCGCGCGTCGGCGCGGTCGTCGCGGCGCGGCTGGTCGAGGCGGGACGGGGTGGCAAGGGCGCGCTCGTCGTGCTCGACTGGCCCGGCGAACCGCAGGCGACGCTTGCCGCGGTGCCACCCGCAACGTCGACCGGCGCGCGGCTGGTCGTCGAAATCACCCGCATGGCGCTTCGCGAACGCGGCCGCGACAAACCGGCGCGTGCGGTGCT
The DNA here is from genome assembly GCF_001314325.1 of Sphingopyxis macrogoltabida. Classification (NCBI taxonomy): domain Bacteria; kingdom Pseudomonadati; phylum Pseudomonadota; class Alphaproteobacteria; order Sphingomonadales; family Sphingopyxidaceae; genus Sphingopyxis; species Sphingopyxis macrogoltabida. The sequence continues at coordinate 3,240,702 of NZ_CP009429.1, read as the reverse complement.
GGCGGAGCCGGACACGCCGCTAGCCGACGGGCCGGACCTGCGCGCGCGCATTGCGGCGAGCGGTGTTGCGGTTACCGAAGTGCGGCCGACCGGCCCCGACCTGCTCGAACAGGCGGGCTGGTCGGAACTTGTCGACCGCGTTCGCGCCGGACACTGGCCGTTTGCCGGCGGCGCGCTGTGGGTCGATGCAACCCCGGCGATGGTGCTGATCGACATCGACGGCGACGGCGACGCGCTGGCGCTCGCCAAGACCGGGGGGAAAGCGGCCGCCGCCGTTATTCGCTGCTGCGATATCGGCGGGTCGATCGGGATCGATTTCCCGTCCTTGCCTGACCGGACGGGACGCCTTGCGATCGACGCGCTTGTCGACGCGGCGCTGCCGCCACCGTTCGAGCGCACGGCGGTCAACGGCTTCGGCCTCATGCAGATCATCCGCCGCCGCGAGCGGCCGTCGCTTATCGAACAGATAAGGCTCGATCCGGTTGCGACCGATGCCGCGCTGCTGCTCCGGCAGGCCGAACGTGCAGGCGGGACGGGAATGCTCCGGATCACTGCGCGTCCGGCGGTCATCGATCATATCGCGGCGAACCCGGCGTGGATCGATGCGTTGCAGACACGGACCGGACGGCGCGTCGAACTTGCCGGCGATGCCACGATCAAAGGAGCGGGCCATGCCCAGTGAAGCCGGCACGAAGCGCCGCAATTGCCCGCTGTGCGGGGCGCCGCGCGACGAAGAATATAAGCCCTTCTGCAGCCGCGGTTGCCGCGACCGCGACCTCCTGACCTGGTTCGGTGAAGGCTATCGCGTGCCGGTCGACCAGCCGCCCGACGGCACCGCCGACGACGATCGTTTCGACGAGGGATGACCGGCGAAAAAAGCGGTCACAAAGCCACTGGACAGGATCGAAAGCCCTGCCTATAGCCGCCGCTCGCAGCGCGGCCGACCGGCCGCAGCGGCCTTGCCCGGGTAGCTCAGTTGGTAGAGCATGCGACTGAAAATCGCAGTGTCGGCGGTTCGATCCCGTCCCCGGGCACCATCTTTTACTCCCGCTCTGCAAAATACGCCCGACAGCCATTTGCGGCGCCGCGGCCCGAATGCCGACGCACGGCGTTAGCCGTGCGCGGCGAGTGCGTCGCGGTCCGCTAATCCAGCGGCGGGAAGTCAGCCGCGGATCGCAGCGATCGTCGTGACGAACGGACGACGCGCCATCGACATAAGGATCGCGGCCACGATCCATGCCGGCAGGCCGACGAGGACCATGGCGGTCAGCAGCCCCCGATCGGGATCGAGCAGGCCCGACATGGCACCGACGATCATCGGGGCGAGGCCGGTCGCGATCGCGCCGGAGATGCCGAGCAGCGACAGCAGGCGCGAGCGCAGGTGGGGCGGCGACAGTTGCTGCAAGACACCGGGCATCAGCGCGCCCGTCGCGAGTAGCAGTGCGACCTGGACGCCGACCGCGGCATAGATTTGCCACGGCTGCCAAGCGAACAGGATGAACAGGGTCGGCAGGCTGGCAACCGTCAGATAGAAGCGGGCTGTCCGCAGGGGCTTGAGGTCGGCGTCGCCGCGCAGCAGCTTGATGCCGATCGGCGCCATGATCAGGCCGGCGATCGAGCCCACCCCCATCGCGATTCCGAGCTGGACGCCGACCGACGCCGCATCGATCCCCTCGAAGGCACGCGGCATCGCGACGGGCAACCAGGCACCCACCGCGCCAAGCGGGAGGCTGTAGGCAAAGATGGCGCCGTAAATACATGCGATCGCGCGCCAGTGCTCGCGGAGGAAGGGCAGGATATTGTTCAGGGCGGGTTCGCCCTCCGCAGCGACGCGGCCTGAATTGCTCGTCATCCGGATCGTCGACAGCAGCAGGACAAAGAGCGGTCCGGGGGCGGCGACAAGGATCAGCGCGACCCGCCAGCTATCCATGCTCGCAAAGAACGCCGGCAGGGAGCCGTGGTTCGTCTCGAGCAGGTCCAGCGTCACGCCGCCCAGCGCGAGGCCCAGCGCGGCGCCCAGCAGGGCGACGGCGAAGAAGATGAAATTGGCGGTGTTGCGCTGGCGTTCGGGGAACAGGTCGGGCAGCATCGAGAAGATGACCGGGGTCAGCGCCGCCTCGCCGATCGCAATGCCTGCTGCGGCCGCGAAAATCCCCGTGAAACTTGTCTGGAATGCGCAGGCTGCGGTCGAGATCGACCAGACCATGATGCAGCAGCCGAGGACGAGGCGGCGACCGAAGCGATCGGAAAGCCAGCCGATCGGATAGGCGGCGAGGCTGGCGAAGAAGGCGAAGCCAAGGCCTTGCAACATGCCGAGTTGCAGGTCGCTGATATTGAGATCGCGTTGCAACGACGGTGCGATCAGGTTGATGATCTGCCGGTCGACGAAGGCGAACAGGGTGGTGCCGATCAGGATCGCGAGCGCATACCATGCCGACGCGGGCGCTTTCGCCCCCGCGCCGTCCGCATGATCGCCGGCTTTTGTGGCGGCGGGCATTTCGGAGTGAGCCAAACCGGTCATGACGAGAGTTTGCCCCACGTATCCGCATCGCTCGCCGACTGCTTCATGCCTTCGCCTTCCTCATCGTCTGTGCTCGTCCAGCTTTAGCAGATGCAGCGGGTCCGTGTGGTGGGGAACCGATGCCGGATGACATTATCCCTGTTCAGAATCGCCCGCTCGCGCTGATTCCGATCACGCGCGGACGCTGTTCGACATTTTCGGAGAAGAGCGAGAAGGGGCCGATGATGACCGGCGCATCCTCGTCGAACAGGTTGTTCGCGAACAGCGCGACCTCGACCGGGCCTGCGGCCACGCCGACGCGCAGATTGACGATGTCGCGGCGCGGCCGTTCGATTACCGGGACCGGCTGATTGCGGAGGGTGAACTGGCCCTTGCCGGCATGCTGGTAATCGACGCGGAAGATGCCGGTGACATTGTCCGAAAGCTGCGGGCGATAGTCGAACGAAGCCGACCAGCTGTTGCGTACCGCCGCGTCGACCGGATCGCCGGGCGCCTTGTCGGCGGTCGCTTCGTCGAACTTCAGGTTGTTCCAGCCATAGGTTGCGGACAGCGTCAGGTCCCGCACCGGGCGCACGGTCGCCGAAAGGTCGACGCCCCAGCCCGACACATGCCCCGAATTGTTGATGATGATGACCACGCCGCCGGGAGCGAAATTGTTCGACTGCACGTCCGACCATAGGCTGCGATAGACGCTGGCGTCGAGGATCAGCTTGTTCCCGAACAACTGATGCTTGGTGCCCAGTTCATAGGTCCAGATCTTGTCGGGCTCGTACGACGGGGGAACGTCGATGATGCCGCCGCCAGCCGAGGTCTGGTTGAAGCCGCCGCTGCGAAAGCCCTTCGCGACATTGGCATAGACCATCGAGTTGGGCGTGAATTCATAGCTGACGTTGACGCGCGGATTGACCGTTTCGAACGTCGCGTCGCCGGTATCGGTCGTCGTGAGGCCGAAGTTGGTGCTGCGCACGTCGCGCTGCTTGTGTTCGCGATAATAGCGCACCCCGACGATGGCCTTCAATTGCGGTGTAAAGGCGTAATTCGCCTCGCCGTAAAGGGTGAAGGCCTTGTTCTCGCGGAAATCGTCGCTGGCGATGATCGCAAAGGGGAGCGAGCCGGGCGCGGTGAACGTCCCGCCATATTGGTGAATGTTCGTGCTGTTGTACGACGCCCCGAACTGCCAGCCGAGCGGCCCGTCGCTCTGCGATGCCAGCCGTATTTCGCTGTTGAAGATTTCATAGTCGGTCGTCGCGACGATCCCGATCTGGTCGATGAAGCCGGGCGGCAGGCCGAAACCGCCCACGAGGACGGGGACGAAGGCGTCCGAAATATCGAATTGTGTCACATTGCGCCGGTCGATCCAGCTTGCCGAAGTGGTGAGTTCGGCGAAATCGAGATCATAGCCGATCTTGCCCTGAACGAGCGTGTAGCGATCGCGTAGCGGTGAGGGGAGGACGGCGCTCGTTTGATAATTGCGGCCATTGTCCTGATTGGCCTGATCGATTTTTTGGTAGAGGCCCATCAGCGACAGCGAGAAACGGTCGGTCGGCTGCAACAGGAAGCTGCCGCGCACTGTATAGATATCCGCCGAGTTTACGTTGTTTTCGCCGGTCGTGACATTGTCGATGAACCCGCCGATGCGTTCGTAACCGGCGACCAGGCGGATGCCCGCGACGTCGGTGGTGAGCGGCAGGTTGAGGACACCGACGGCCTTGTAATTGTCGGCGCCATAACGCGTCGTCGAATATTCGCCGTTGAACGACCCGCTCACCGCGTCGAGCCGCGGCGCCGCCGGAATATAGCGGATCGTTCCGCCCATCGACCCCTGTCCATAAAGCGTCGCTTGCGGGCCGCGCAGGACCTCGACGCGTTCGAGGTCGAGCATCCGGACATTGAATCCGTCGCTGATCGTATCGAGCGCGAGAGGGGTTTCGTCAAAATAGACGCCCACCGTCGACGAACCGATCGTGGTCGCGATGCCGCGGAGCTGGACGGTCGAGCGGCCGGCGCCGGTTTCATAGGTCGAAAAGCCCGGGACCGAATATTGCAGGTCCTTGAGGTCGGTCGTCCCGCGAGCTGCAAGCTCGTCGCCACTCACCGCGCTGACCGACAGCGGAACATCCTGCAGCCGCTGCTTGTAACGCTGCGCGGTGACGATGATGTCGCCCGGCAGGCTGTCGGTGCTTTCGGCGACGCCGCTGACGGTGTCCTGCGCATAGGCGGCTACCGGAAGCAGAGCTGTGCCCGCCATCAAGGCTGCGATCCACTTGGTCATTAAAATACTCCCCAATATTTCTGTCATTATCGAACGGTCGACCGCCCGGTTTCCGAGCTTTGGTCGCAAGCTAATCTTCGACCGGCACCATCGCTTAGGCGAACGTGCAAAACTGTTCGGAGATCGGCGGAATCGGCGTTTAGAAGCGCGCTATTCTTCGAGTCCGAGCTGGTGGGCGAAGAAGGCGAGGTTGTCTGCCGACACGCGGACCTTCTGCGCCTTGCCGACCGAGCCGTGCCCGGCGTCGGCGCGGACCCGGAGCAGGATCGGCAAGTCGCCGATCGAAGCCTGCTGGACGCGCGCCGCGAACTTGCGGCCGTGCCAGGGCGGGCAGCGCGGATCGTTCGCGCCGCAGTCGATCAGCAGTGCCGGGTAGGAAAGACCATCGCGGACATTCTGATATGGCGACCAGCGATGGATCGCTTCCGCCATCTCCGGGTCGGCAGGGTCGCCATAATCGAGCGAGGAGACCATCGTGACCGGGTCGCGCACGCGGGCGAGGACGTCGGTGATCGGGACGACGGGGATGCTGGCGCGATAGAGATCCGGACGCTGCACCGCGACCGCCGACGCCATGACGCCGCCGTTCGAACCGCCGGTGACGCCGAGGCGTGCGGGCGCGGTGATACCGCGCGCAATCAGATCCCCGGCGATCGCGTGAACGTCGTTGAAGCTGTTCTGCTTGAGCTTCATCCGCCCCTGCTCGAACCACGGCGTACCATGCTCGCCGCCGCCGCGCAGATGCGCGAGCGCGACGACGCCGCCGGCTTCGATCCACGCTGCCCACTGGGTTCCGAGCCAGCCCGGCGCGACCGTCACATTAAAGCCGCCATAACCGGTAATCACCGTCGGCTGTGGCTTCGAGAGGTCGAGGTCCGACCGCGCGACGACATGATAGAGGACGCGCGCGCCGTCGGCACTGCGGCAATCGAGGTCGCGGACCTGCACGTCGAGCCGGTATTTCGGTTCGCCCAGCTTTTTGGTTTCACGTGTCGCGAGGTTCGCGCTGTAGAGCGCGGGCGCCCGATCGAAGGCGGAGAAGACGAACAGGATTTCGCCTTCGGCGGCGCGCGCGATCGGGTCGAGCATCGTCGGCAGCACCATATTGGCGCCGAAGCTGTTGACCATGCCGCGGCCGGGGAGGGCGATTTCGCCTTCGATCTCTCCTTCTTTGTCGATCACGCGGAGGCGCGAATAGGTGTCGACCCATTCGAGGAGGACGGCGCGACCGCCCGTCACGAGCACGAACGCCAGCACATTGTCCGACGCGGGGACGATCTCCTGCCACGTTTCGCGATCGGCCGGCGTTGCCAGCGGGATCGCGACGAGCCGGCCGCGCGGGGCGCCGTCGTCGGTGATCGCGAGGAAATTGTCGCCGAGGATGTCGCCGCGGAAGATGCCGGGGATACCCTTCAGGAAGGGCTGCCAACCCGCGTCACCCTGCGTATCGAGGATATAGTCGAGCCGCGGCGCGAGGTGGTCGAGCGCCAGCACGATATGGCGGCGGTCGGCGCACAGGATCGGCCGCACGACGGGATGGTCGAGGACGACATCTTCGGCCGGCGCCTGCGACGGCGCGTCCAGCAGGAGGCGCCGGAGACCCGGTTCGCCGGCAATCGCGGCGTCGAGCGCGAGATAGAGGAAGCCGCTGCCGTCAGGCAGCCAGGCGAAGTTCTGCGGTTTGCGGTGGGGCAGGCCGTCGACGAGGGTCGCGCCGGTGTCGATGTCGATGACGCGGACATCGGGCTCTTCGCGGCCGCCCGCTGTCCACGCGAAGATCGCTTTGCGGCCGTCGGGCGAGGGGTGAAACCCGGCAAGATGCAGCGGTTCGTCGGTCCGCATCGCGTTGAGATCGACGATGCGTCGGCCGGGTTCGCCGGGCCCTGCGCTGACCTCGACCACCGCGAGATCCCGATCCTCGGGCACATGGCGCCGGAACCAGCGCCCGCCCGCGAACATCGGCACCGTCACATCGTCGGTTTCGCCGATCGCCTGCAGCCGTTCGACGAAGGTCCCGAAGGCCGGGAGGGCGGCGAGATGCGCTTGTGCGAGGTCGTCTTGCGCCCGCTGCCATTCCACCACTCCGGGGTCGGTGTCCTCCTCAAGCCAGCGGAACGGATCGTCATAGCGGACAGCGCCGAAGGCGACGCTTTCGGGGCGGCTTGCGGTGTCGGGATAGGCGATGCGGACAGCCGGCGGCAAAACTGTGTCGGTCATGTTCGTTGTTCCTTCGTTCAAGCCGCGACGCCAGCGCGTTCGCGCGCCCATTCGTCGAGGCTTTGTTCGAGCACCGGGATCGGCAGCGCCCCCTGATCGAGGATCGCCTCGTGGAAATCGGCGAGGTCGAACTTCGGCCCCAGCGCGGCTTCGGCCCTGGCACGCAATTCGCGGAACTTCAGGCAGCCCCAGCGATAGCAGAGCGCCTGCCCGGGCAGGTCGGTGGCATAGCGCAAGATGTCGCTCGTTACCTGCTCGGGCTTTTCGAGCGTGTTGGCGCTCATATAGGCGTGCGCCTGATCGAGCGTCCAGCCGAGCGCGTTGAGCCCGGTATCGACGACGAGCCGCTGCGACACGAACCGCTGGTGCGACAGGAAGCCGTAATAATCATAAGGATTGTCGAAGAGACCCGCTTCCTCGCCGAGCCCCGACGCATATTCGGCCCAGCCTTCGTTGAAGGCGGTCGAGATCAGCAGGTTGCGGCGGATTTCGGGAAGCGCCTCATTCTCCTGCTGGCGCGAAAGATGGACATGGTGGCCGGGAACCAACTCGTGAAAGATAAGCGCCGCGGCATTCATCTGCATCCGCTCGGGAATCCCGTTGCCGCTGTAATAATAGATGCCGTCGGCGCCGATCTCCTTCGGCTGCGAATAATAGCCGAAGGTCATTCCCGCCTCGAGCTCGGCGGGCAGGCGCTTCACAATGCCTTTGGCGAGCGGCGCCTTGCGGAACATGCGTGCGAACACCGGCGCCATGCGATCGAGATGGCGGTTATAGGTTGCTTCCAGCGCCTCGGCCGATGGCGCTTTCGCTTTCGGATCGCGCGCCAGCAATTCGTGGAACGAGGCTTCGTCGCCGTTGTGGCCGAACTGCGCGACCCGCACGCGTTCCATCTCGGCGGCCAGCGCGGCGACTTCGTCGAGGCCGGTCTGGTGGAGGTCGGCAGGGTCGATGTCGGCGCCAAGATGATAGCGCAGCCACAGGCGATAGGCGTCGGCGCCGCCCGGCTGGTGCATCATGCCTGCGGCTTCGGGCGCCGCGGCTTCATAATCGGGACCGATCATGTCGATCAGGCGGGCGAAGGCGGGTTTGAGCCGTTCGTCGACAAGTGTCGCGATCGCCGTGCGCGTCTCTTCGCTCACTGCGCGGTCGTCGGCGGGAAGGATGGCGGTGACCGCCATCGAACCATTGCCTTCGAGCGCGCGGCGGGCACCTGGAAGCGCGGGCTTGGGCAGCCGCCAGCCGCGCCCGGCCTGTGCCTCGACACGTTCGCGCAGCGCCTCGACCAGATCGGCGAAATCCCCGGCCAGCTTCAGGTAACGATCCGCCTCGGCGGGATCGGTCAGGTCGATCGGCGCGAACAGCATTTGCGGGACCATCGACAGGAACAGGCTGGAATAGGGCGCAATGCCGAAACTCGTCCACCAGCGCTGCGGTTCGTCGATTTCGGTGTCGAGCAGGTTGGCGAGGAAGGCGGCGGTCAGCCGGTCGGTGCGATCGAGCCCCGAAATATCGATGCTGTCCAGACGCTTGCGCCGGATCCGCGCCGCCGCCGCGACAGCTTCGGCTTCGGCAAGGTCGCCGCGGCCGAACCCCGTGACCTTCCGGCCGGCGGTCGTGGCGGTATAGGGATCGCGCTCGAGCAAGGCTTCCCAGCTTTCGGTGACAAGCGCGTCGAGCGCCTGCTTCTGTTCGATATTCGTCGGCACGCCGGTCATCTCCCGTCTGTTATCGGGGCACCTTAACTGCGGACTGGACCGCCGACTTAGCTTATCGTACAAAACTGTTTGTTAATCGTCGAATTCACGGCCTGCCCGGGAGAATGTCATGCGATCGAGCCTTGCCGATGCCAGCACCGCCCCCGCCGATTCGGCGCTGACCCGGCGAATGGCCAAGCGGCGTTCGCGCACCGAGCTCGCAGTTGCGTCGCGATCCTCGACGGCACTCGGATTTCGGCGTTTCGCGATTGCCGGCGACCTTCCTCCCATGGCGATGAACTATGCGATGAAGCAATGGGCTGCGGGGTGGGCCGAGGAGGCGGCGAGGAACGCGGAGCGCGAGGTCGAGGCGGTCGAACCCCTGGGCGACACCCATCATTGCCGGGCCTATCCGGCGGCGGACATCGGCACCGGATATTTCGAATGTTGCGGTCTGGCCGACGGGTTCCTGATCCATTTCAACGATATCACCCATGCCGCGCCGTATCCGATGACGATATCGGCCCCCGATCTGTTGCGGGTGCGTGTCGCAAGCGACGACGATGCCGAATATGTCTCGCCGCGCGGCGACCGGCTCGACCTCAAAGGCGCCGGCTGTGCGATCATTATCGAACCCGCCGGCATGCCGCCCGCCCAGGCTGTGTTCGCCGGCCATTGCCGGACGGCGAGCGTCTATATCCACCGCAGCGCGCTCCAGCGCCTTTATGCCCAACGCGAACACGAACTGCCGGCGGTGCTGCAGGCCTTTATCGCCGGCAACCTGCGCCAGACGGTCGCGCGGCGCCTGCCGCTCGGGGCAGGGCTCATCCGCTGCTTGGACGACCTGCACGCCTGCGACCTCACCGAACACAGCCGCCGCCTGTTCATCCGATCGAAGGCGATCGAAATCCTCTGCCATGCTTTCAAGGCGATGGCGCAGGAGGAGGATTTCGGGTCGCCCGAAGCCTCGGCGCTGATGACGCGCGGGGTGCTGAGGGCGCAGCGCCTGCTGATCGACAATTTCGCCAGCCCGCCGTCACTCGACGACCTTGCGCGCGAGGCGGGGCTCAGCCGCAGCAGCCTGTGTGCGGGCTTTCGCCAGATCGTCGGCCAGACGGTGTTCGACTATATCGCCGACCTCCGGATGCAGCATGCGCTCGCCTTGCTGAACCAGCGCGACGCCTCGATCACCGAGATCGCCTATGCGGTCGGGTACAGCCATCCGTCGAGCTTCTCGCTCGCAGTGCAGCGCCGTTTCGGTACGTCGCCGAGCGAGTTACGGCGGCGCGGACTGCCGGCGATCTGATCGCGAGCCCGCCGCGGTGCGCTCCGCTCAGCGCTCGAAATAGCTTGCGATCATATCCATGATCCGCCGCCGCACATCGGGGTGCGAGAAGGCGTTATGCCCGTATGAAAAATAGTGGAAGCTGGCGTCGGGGTTATGATCCGCGAGCACCAGCGCAAAGGGCGCCTGCGCGTCATGGACGCCGCAGAAGAAGTCCAGGCGGGTGGGGATCGAATGCGGGTCGAATCCCCAGTCCGCCGATGCCCAGCGCACTTCGGCGAGGAGCGCGGCCTTGTTGTGGCATGCCATGATCCGCCACTGCAGGTCGGCGACATCGGGCTCGGTGCCCGGCGGCGGGCCGATCAGGTTCGCGCGGTCGAACCGCCCGGTGCTTGGCCGCCGGGCCGCCTTCATCTTCGGCATCCGGCCCGCCGCCACTTTCGCCAGCGTCGCGAGCAACCACGGCGCGTGCCGCATCAGGCGATAGGCGACGGCCACCGAACCCGGAGAAACGCGCCGTGCCACCGGGTCGAACCATGGAACAGTCGGATTGATCGGAATGGCACCGAGAACGCGCGGCGCCATCGTCGCGGCGGTCGCCAGCGTCATCATGCCGCCGTTCGATTCGCCGAGGCAGGCGAATTTTTCGATTTTCAGCCGGTCGAGCAACTCGGTCAAATCGTCGGAATAAGCAGCAACGGGGCGGCCGGGGCAAAGCGTCGAATCCCCGGCGCCGGGCCGGTTGGTCGAGATGAGGCGGAGGTTGTTCCGCACCGCCTCGCGATAGAAAATCCCGGCTTCGAGGCTGAAGCTGCCGCCGCCGTGGAAATAGAGTACCGGCCGTCCGTCGGGCACGCCGAACTCCTGCCAGGACAATGTCCGCCCGTCGGCAAGCGTCATCGATTGCACCGGCGGATCGATCAGAGCGATATCTTCCATTTGCACCCCGCAGCCTTCTGTATCGGAACCCGCATATGACGCACGCTGCCGGCCCGCTTAGGCGTGCGTGCAAAACTGTTTGGCAATCGTCGGAAAGGCGCCGGCCGCTGCGAGATGTCAGGCGGCCGGAAGACCGCGCCGCCGCAGCTCGCTCGCGGTCGTGCCGAAGCGGCGCTGCACCGCGACCGAAAAGCTCGAAGGATGGCCATAGCCGACCGCATAAGCGACTTCGGAGATCGTCGCGCCGCTTTCATTGAGCAGGGCCAGCGCCTGCTGCATGCGCAGGTCGGCGATATAGTCGAACACCGTCTGGCCGACGATCTGGCGGAACGCCGCGCACAGGCCGCTGCGGCTGAGCCCGACCTGATGCGCGAGGTCGTCGAGTGACGGCGGGCTCACGAAATTGTCGCTCAGCAGGCGCTGTGCCTTGAGGACGCCACTGGCCGCGAGCTTCGACGCGCCCGCGAAGGCTTCGCCATTCGCGTCCTGGTCGAGGGCCTCGAAGGCGTGACAGAGGATCTCGATGGCCTTCGACTGGATCAGCAACCGTCGGCTGCGGCCTTCCAGCGTGCAATCCTTCAGATCCTCGAGGAAGCGCAGCAATTGCGGTGTCAGCGGTAAACGGCGCGCGACCGTGGCGGGCAGGCTGCCGGCGATGAAAGCCCTGAGCAGCGCCGGCAGGTCGCCTTCCTCTCCGGCGTACAGGCGTTTCAGCGCGTCGCAGTGGATATAGAGGTGGACACCGAGGTTGCGCCCGAAGAACACCGTCTCGGCCGGTGGCTGGCCGGCCGGTTCGATGATGATCACCGCGCCCGGCCCCTTGAAGTCGACGATTTCGCCACGCGCGGTCGCATATTCGCCGTCGCCCTCGCTCGCGATGATCACCCGCAGCATATTGTCGGCGACCATCGTTGTCGCGAGCGGTTCGAGGTAGGTGGTGTCGCAAATCCCTGCGAAAAAGCCGTCGTCCAGCCGGCAGAATTCGAAATGCCCGAACGCATGGTCGGTCAGGCCGTGAACGCGAAAATGGCCGGGGTGGCCAAGCTGCGTAAAGGTTTCGACGCCCGGAATCCGCTCGGGGTCTTCGTCACCAAGGAAATCCGGCACTTCGCGCTCGACCGATACTGCGGGCAATGTGTCTGCATCGACGGGAAAGCGGCGCCGCGCAGCGGCGGCCGTCACCCGAAGGCTTTTGCGGCCGCGGGTGAGCGGCGAAATCGTCACGGCGGCAGTCTGCGCGCCGGAACCGGGAGGGATCGCTTGCTGCATCGCATCTCCTGACGCCGTCATTTTGGACGCTCAATATACACTATTGTACGATATCGAATGGAGCTCGTCCAGACCTTGCCCTTATAACCCGCGACGGCCGGGCGTTCCAGACCGGCTGCGGCCGCGAAAGCCCGGGAAAGGGCAGGTCGATATATTCGGGAGATAGCGAGTGGCTGAACAGGTTCCGGTGACGATGGTCAATCATGTGGCGCTGGAGATGGCCGCCGCGCCCGATGCGGTGTGGCGCGAAATCCTGAGCGACTATGTCGAAGCCAAGAAGTTTCGCGAATTCGGCACGATCGAACCGCTCGACGATCCGGCCGCGACCCTCGGCGGCTATCGCATGCGCTTCGAACAGGATGGCGTGGTCGACGAACGCATCGTCCACATCACCGAGCGCGACGACACCGCGCGCCGCCTGAGCGTGATGGCCGATTATCTCTCGGTGCCCGGCGGCATGCGCGTTTACGCAACCTATCATGCGCGCGAAGCCGCGGGCGGTACCAGCTATGCCATCGATTGCCACACAAGCGTTAAGGTCGATGCTCCGGCCGGCGGCGACGGGCCGGATCTCGCGGCGGCGGTCGCCGAAATGACCTCGGGCGCCGATGTGCACCTCAATGCCTATCTTGCGAGCATCAAGGCGCGCGTCGAAATGCCGGGCTGATCCGCACGCGCTGCCGGCGATTTTGGAAAATCGCCAAAGGCTTTTGTCCGCTCGCGAATGGAGCGGGACCGGTGGGCGACTACACTCGCCCGATCATGGAAAGAGGAAAAGACATGCAGGCGAAGCCCGTCCGCAAGACCATCGGCGGCGTCACGTTCGAGGATCGCTTCGCGCATCTTCACGACGACACCGCCGAGGCGCTCGAATGGCAGTGGAAGCGCGACCGGGTCGCGCGCGCGGCGGCCGAGGCTTCGCCCAACTTTGCCCCCGTTCGCGACCGGCTGCTCGAACTGGCCGATGCCGGCGGCTATTTCGTGCCGCGCAAGCGCGGCGCCTTCTGGTTCGGCTATGCGCAGGATGGTGACGATCAGGTCTTGCGGGTCAGCACCGAGCCGGACGGGCCGGGGCGCACCATCGTATCGAGGCAGGTGATGTCGGCGGCGAACGGCGGCGGCAATGTGATGCTTGCGTTTGTGGAGCCGTCGCCCGCCGGCCGTTTCGTCGCGATCGCCTGGGGCGTCGACGGTGACATGATGGGGACATGGTCGGTCTATGAAAGCGCGACGGGACGGCATGTCCTCGATGTCGCCGCGATTCTTTATTCGGGTGCGCGGCCCGGCTGGCTCCCCGACGAAAGCGGCTTCTGGCTCGACGGCCGCACCGTGGAGGGCGTGCATGAACTGCGCTTCGTACCCGTGGCCGAAGGCGCCAGCGAACGCGCCGCGGTGCCGCTTCCCGAGCAACTCGTCGCGGCCAAACATTCGGGCCTGACGCTGCAGGTCTCTCCCGACGGCCGCCGCGGCGTCGCCGTCACCGAACCGCACGAGCATGTTGCGCTCGTCCACGTCGACCTCGAAACGCTCGTGCCGACGCCTTTCCTGCCCGAGAATTTCGAGGGCGAATGCGATGGGAGCTGGATCGACGGCGAGACTTATGTGGCGCGCGTCAACAACGGCGTTCCGCGCGGCCGCGTCGTCGCCATTCCGGCATTGACGTCGCGCGATATGGCGACCTGGCGCGAACTCGTCCCTGAAGGCGAGGGCTTCATCGGCTGGGCCGGTGTCGTCGGCGAACGGCTTTATGTCGGCGACCTCGTCGACGTGTCGCTGCGCGTGCGGGTCTTCGATCTCGCCGGCAGGCTGGTCGAAACGCTGCCGCTGGAAAATCCGGGATCGTCGCAGTCGATGCTCACCGAACGCGCGGTTCGTCCGACCGACATGTTCGCGCTGACGCACACGACCTTCACCCGTTCGTCGGTGCTGTTCATCCACGATCCGCAAACCGGCGAACTGCGCCGCATCGGCGAAGCAAAGCACGAACTGGACCACGCGATCGCCGAACGGCGCTTCGCGACCAGCCGCGACGGGACGCGCATTCCCTACTTCGTCGTTCGCCGCAGGGACGTTGACCCGGGCCGCCCGCAACCGACGCTTGTCTATGCCTACGGCGGCTTCAACCTGTCACAGCTTCCGTCCTTTCCCGCGACGCACGTGCCGTTCATCGAAGCGGGCGGCGTCTTCGTTCAGGCGTCGCTGCGCGGCGGCGGCGAATATGGCAAGGCGTGGCACGACGGCGGGCGATTGTTCGACAAGCAGAACACATTCGACGACCTGCGCGCGGTGGCCGAGGCGCTGATCGCCGACGGCATCGCGGTGCCCGACAAAATGGCCTTCATGGGCGGCAGCAACGGCGGCCTGCTCGCCGGGGTCGCGATCGTCCAGCAGCCCGATTTGTGGCGGGCGGTGGTGGCGACGGTGCCGATCTTCGACCTGCTGGAACCGTTGCCCGACAGCGCGGCCGTCGCGGGGGTGCGGGCCATATTTTTCGAGGATTATGGCGATCCGTCACAGCCCGATCACGCCGCCAGTATCCGGCGCTGGTCGCCCTATCACAACGTCCGCGACGGCGTCGCCTATCCGGCGATTTATCAGGTCTTCGGCGAGAAGGATCTCGGCTGCATGCCGTTCCATGGCCGCAAATTCACCGCGCGGCTCGACGAAGCCAATGCCGGCGATCGTCCGATCCATCTGCGCGTCTGGCGCGATACCGGCCATGGGGCGCACGATCCGGCCGATGCCGCCCGCTGGAACGGCGAATGGCTGGCTTTTGTGATGGACCAGATCGGCCTGACCGCGGCGCGCGCATAGCCCGGCATCGCGGAAATCTCGAAACACTATAGGGGAGCGGCAAGATGAAAAAACGGATCATGACTTTGATGGCGGGTACGGCGATGCTGCCGGCCGCCGCCTTTGCGCAGGTGACGGGCGGCAGCGATACGGCCTCGGAAGCATCGTCGGGCGACATCATTGTCACCGCGCAGCGCTACGAACAGCGGTTGCAGGACGTGCCGCTGTCGATCAGTGCGATCGGGGCCGACGAGCTTGCGGCGCGGGGAACGACCGATCTCAAGGACCTGCAATATTCGGTGCCGGGCCTCTCGACCTATGAATATGGCGTCAGCCGCCAGTTCGTGCAGCTCCGCGGTCTCGCGACGACGATCGGTTCTTCGACCGTCGGGCTCTATCTCGACGAAACACCGCTCGGGCTCGATACGCAGGGCGATCCGTTCAACGTCCGCCTTTACGACATGGAACGGGTCGAGGTGCTGCGCGGGCCGCAGGCGACGCTCTACGGCCAGGGCTCGATGGGCGGCACGATCCGTTACATTCCGGCGGCGCCGCGGCTCGATGCGGTCGGCGGATCGTTCGAGGGCGAATATTCGTCGACCCGCTATGGCGACAGCAATTACAAGGCGGTCGGGGTGCTCAACCTGCCGATCGCAACCGACAAGCTCGGTGTCCGGCTGGTCGCGGGCTATGAACGGATCGGCGGGTACATCGACAATGCCGTCAGCGGCGAAAAGAATATCAATTCGGCCGACATCTATGTGCTGCGCGGGACGCTGCTCGCGCAGCCTTCGGACCGGCTCAGCCTGTCGCTGATGGGCGTCTATCAGGAATCGAAACAGGCCAATCAGGATTTCGGCGTCGTTTACCGGACGACGGCGTTGCTGCCGCAGCCGGTCAACGATCGCTATACGCTGTTTCAAGGGAAGATGAGCTACGACCTCGATACCGCGCTCCTCAGCTTTTCGACGAGCTATATCGACCGGCACAACAGCGGTCAGTCCGACGTTTCCGCCTTCTATCTGCCGACGCTGAACATGATCTTCCCGCCGGGTTTCATCGACCGCGTCGGCACCGCGACCGATTCCGATTTCAACATCTACAACGGGGAAATCCGCCTCGCGTCGCAAGGCGACGGCCCCTTCGGCTGGCAGGTCGGCGCGATCTACCGCGATTCGAAATTCCATTCGGTCACGACGACCCCGACGGCGCCGAACCCCTCGCCAATCGATCTTGTCGCCTCCGACGTCCTGTTCCGCAACAAATCCTACGCGCTCTATGGCGAAGTGAATTATGCCTTCACGCCGCAATTGAAGGCGATTGTCGGCCTGCGCTATTTCGACGAACACAAGACGGCGCATATCGAAAGCGTCAATTTCGGCGTGCCGACAACCGATATCGGTGACGGCAGTTTCAACTCGTTCAACCCCCGCTTCAACCTCAGCTACGAATTCTCGCCCAGTTCGATGGTCTTCGTGAACGTCGCCAAAGGCTTCCGCAGCGGCGGATTCAACGCGACCTCGGTGGGCCCGGGTATTCCGCCGACTTATGATTCGGACGAGATCTGGACCTATGAACTCGGGACGAAGCACCAGCTTCTGGATGGCAAGCTGACGCTCGACGCGAGCCTCTATCGCAGCGAATGGTCGAAGGTGCAGTCCTATACTTTCGTTCCCGGCAGCGCGCTCGCCGCGGTCACCAACGGCGGCCATGTCGACGGCTGGGGTGTCGACCTGTCGGCGACGGCGCGGCCGACCAGGGCGCTGACGCTGACCGCGACCTATGGCTGGAACAATCTGAAGTTCGACAAGGCGACGATCGACAAGGCGGTCGGCGATCCGGTCGACGGTGCGGTACGCGAATCCTGGTCGGCGTCGCTCGATTACCGGCCGCAATTGACCGACAGCGTCACCGGCATCTTCCGCATCGATTACCAGCACGCCGGGCCGTCGCAGATCACGCTGCGCCTCTTCAACGTGCCGCCGGTCATCCCGCGGCCGGGTCGCGATCTGGTCAACCTGCGCGTTGGTGTCGGGTTCGGTCCGGTCGAAGTCGCGCTGTTCGCGAACAATCTGTTCGACGAAAACGCGCCCAACCTCATCGGACCGCTGGGGACGATCGGCGAGAATATCGAGCAGCGGCCGCGCGTGATCGGTATCGGCGCGAACGCGCGATTCTGATCCGCGACGACGCAGGCGGCGGCTGCAAAGCTTGCCGCCGGCGCTGCCCAGCGCTATGGGGCGGCCGGTAAAGGAGGCCACGTCCTCGCCCGCTCCATGCGCGGGTTTCAGGTCCGGGACGGCCCGGCGGCTTTGAAGGAGGCTGCCCATGGCTTGGGTCTATCTTGGTATCGCCGGACTGCTCGAAATCGTCTGGGCTTTTGCGATGAAGCAATCGGACGGTTTCACCCGATTGGGACCGTCGATCGTCACATTGGTCGCCATGATCGGCAGTTTTGTGCTGCTGTCGCTGTCGATGAAATCGCTGCCGCTCGGCACCGCTTACACGATCTGGACCGGGATCGGGGCGGTCGGCGCTTTCCTTGTCGGGATCCTGTGGCTCGGCGAACAGGCGAATGCGATGCGGATCGCGGCGGCGCTGCTGATCGTCGGGGGGCTGTTGCTGATGAAGCTGTCGTCGCCTGCCTGACCTGTGATTTGTTGACATTGCTGTCAATAGCTGGAAGCTAGCCTTCCCGTTGCGGGAGTTAGCGTCCTGGCCAGTACAGCCCTGCCATCATCCGGCCGCCCCGGGGAAACGACGGCCCTGCGTCCGCGCGTTGTCGCGGCCTATGCCGCGACCGCGGGGCCGACGGTCATCCTCGGGCTGCCGTTCAGCGTCTATCTGCCGCCCTATATCGCCGAGGGCGGGGCGATCTCGGTCGCCCTCGTCGGGCTGCTCTTTTCGCTGACGACGATCTGGGACGGTATCGTCGATCCGCTGATCGGGACGATGGTCGACCGCGTCCGCACCGGCATCGGCGCGCACCGGCGCTGGATGCTGCAGGCGATCGTGCCGCTGTCGCTGCTGCTGCTCGCGCTGGTGACGGTGGGTGACCGGCTGCCCTTCGCGGCGCTGTTCCTGATGATGGTGCTCTTCTATTCGAGCTACAGCCTCTACGAGGTCGCGCAATTGTCGTGGGGCGCGGCGCTGGTGCGTTCGCCCGCCGACAGCGCGCTGCTTTACGGGATGCGCGACTGGTTTTCGAAGATCGCGCTGATCCTTGCCTTTGCGGCGCCGGCGGCGGCACAGTTGCTGATCCCCGGGATCAGCCTGCAGGGCAGGATCATCGCTTATGCCAGCGTCTTTCTGGTCATGGTGCCGATCGCGCTGTTCGCGATCCGCCACGTCCCGCGCCGCCCGGTGGTCGCCGAACCGGGGATCGGATGGCGGCATGAAATCCGCGCGTCGCTCGGCTTTCCGCCGCTGATGCTGTTGCTCGGGGTGCAGTTCCTCAACAGCTTCGCTTTCGGGTCGCTGACCTCGCTGTTTGTCTTCTTCGCCGCCGCGGTGCTCGACCTGGACGCGCAGAGCGCGGTGCTGCTCTTCGCGAGCTTTATCGGCGGCGCGCTTGCGTCGCCGGTCTGGACATTTCTTGCGCGGCGGTTCGGCAAGCCGCCGATGATGATGGCGATGGGGCTGCTAATTTCCACGCTGCTCGTCACGACGCTGTTCCGGCAGCCGGAGGGGCTCGGGCAGGCGGTCGGCTTTTCTCTCGCGCTCGGCACCGGCTTTGTCGGGCTGCTCTTCACCTATTCGATGCTCGCCGACCTGATCCCGCGCGATGCCGAGCGGTGCGGGCGGAACCGGTCCGCCTTTCTGTTCGCGCTTTTGAACCTGATGCAGAAGTTCGGGGTCGCCGCCGCGATCGCGGTCAGCTACGCGATGCTCGATATCGTCGGTTTCGATCCGCAGAACGGACAGGCGGCGGCGCGCGAACTCCATCTCCTCTTCGCGCTCCAGCCGACCGCGAGCTGGATCGTCATGGCCGGTCTGCTTGTATTGATGCAGCGCAGGTTCGCCCGCCTTTGACTTGCAATCGCCGCGCGGCCCAAGTAAAGGCCGCCCATTCGGACAGATGCGCCGTTTTCCTTCCGCCTTTCGCCGACATGCTCGGGTAGGGTGGGCGGACTATTGCCCGAAGCGCGCTTGACGTGCGGGGGGCGGCAACCCATCTGGCCGTCAGTTATTGGACGCACGAAGGACAGGACGATCGACATGGCCAAGACCAGCATCGGCGAATTCGTCAATCAGGTGAAGTCGGAAGCCACCAAGATCGTGTGGCCGACCGGTCGTGAAACGGTGCAGACGACGATCATGGTGCTGATCATGACGACGATCCTCGCGCTGTTCTTCGTCGGCGTCGACACGGTTTTCAACGCGATCGTCGGCTGGCTGACGTCGCTCGCGCGCTGAGCCGCGCGACCTTTACGGACTTACAGGGACAGGACACGCAGATTATGGCGCGCTGGTACATCATTCACGCCTATTCGGGTTTCGAGAACAAGGTACGCGATTCGGTGATCGCCGAAGCCGAACGCATGGGGCTGACCCAGCTCGTCGAAGCGGTCGAAGTGCCGGTCGAGACGGTCACCGAGGTGAAGCGCGGCAAGAAGGTGCAGGCCGAACGCAAATTCTTCCCCGGCTATGTTCTCGCCAAGCTGACGATGACCGACGATGTCTATCACCTCGTCAAGAACACCCCGAAGGTCACCGGCTTCCTCGGTTCGTCGGGCAAGCCGCAGGCGATCAGCGAAGCCGAGGCCGCGCGCATCCTGAACAGCAAGGAAGAGGCTGCGGCCCGTCCGAAGCAGGAAATCCGCGTCGATTACGAAATCGGCGATCAGGTCAAGGTGCTCGACGGTCCGTTCGCCAGCTTCAACGGGCTGGTCGAGGAACTCGATTTCGAAAAGGCGCGCGTCAAGGTCAGCGTGTCGATTTTCGGTCGCGCGACCCCGGTCGAGCTCGATTTCGAGCAGGTCGAACGCATGAAGTGACGGCCGGCGCCGTCATCCTTCCCCAACGGCGGATGAGCATATGAGCCTGACTCCCGATGCAGTTCAGGCTCGTCTCGAACGCGCGCGTGCGATCAACGCCAGCGTCGATGCAAGTGAAGTCGTCGCCGCAGTGGCGCGACTGTTCGACCTCGAACCGGCGGACGAGGCCGACGAATTCACCTTTCCCGCGGCGGCCACTACGGCGCGCGAGCGCATCTTCGGCGGGCAGGTGATCGCGCAGGCGATGGTCGCCGCCGCACGCACCGTCGATGCCGGAAAACAGGTCCATTCGCTGCACGCCTATTTCCTGCGCGGCGGCGACGAGACCAAACCGCTGCATTTCCGTGTCCACCGCGACTTCGACGGGCGCAGCTTCGCCAACCGCCGCGTCGTCGTGCGGCAGGACGGCAAGGTGATCTTCAACCTGACCGCTTCGTTCCAGCTTCCGACGCCCGGTCTGTCGCATCAGGTCCCGATTCCCGACCTGCTGCCGCCGGAGGCGTGCCGCGACTTCCTCGAGACGATCGCCGCCGATCCGAACGTGTCCGAGGACACTTTCTTCCATATGGCGCGCCGCCGCCCCTTCGAGCTGCGCAATCATCGCCCGCCCGCGTCGGCAAAGGCAACGCAGCATTATCAATGGTTTCGCGTCGCGGCACCGGTCGGCGACGACCCGCTTGTCCACCGTGCCTTCCTGGCCTTCGCGTCGGACATGGGGCTCCTGTCCTCGGCGATGCTGCCGCACGGGCTCAATTTCATGACGCCCGGCCTGTTCTCGACCAGCCTCGATCATGCGATGTGGTTTCACGACGACATCCGCGTCGACGAATGGTTCGTCTATGTGATGGACAGCGACTGGACCGGCGGCAGCCGCGGCATCAATCGCGGGCTGATCTACCGACAGGACGGCACGCTGATCGCGTCGGCGATGCAGGAAGGGCTGCTGCGGCTGGTGCCGCAGGGGTAAAAGCCTTGCTTTGCAGCCGTTTTGCGGCTAACGGCGCCGCTTCGCGTCAGATAAGGGCGTGATTCCGCGCGGGAGGAAGGGGTGATGCCCTTCTGTTCGACCGCTTATTTTGAGCCCCGGATCCGGTCCGGGGCGACAGAAAGACAGGAGGCTATCATGGCCAAGAAGATCAGCGGCTACATCAAGCTGCAGGTGCCCGCCGGCACCGCCAACCCGTCGCCGCCGCTCGGGCCGGCGCTCGGTCAGCGCGGCGTCAACATCATGGAATTCTGCAAGGCGTTCAACGCCGCGACCGATGGCATGGACAAGGGCACGCCCACGCCGACCATCATCACCGTCTATGCCGACAAGAGCTTCTCTTTCGTCACCAAGACGCCCCCGGCGACCTATCTGATCAAGAAGGCCGCGAACCTGAAGTCGGGTTCGAAGGAGCCCGGCAAGATCAGCGGCGGCAAGATCGCCCGTTCGAAGCTGACCGAAATCGCCGAGATCAAGATGAAGGATCTCAACGCCAACGACATCGAACAGGCGACGAAGATCATCGAAGGCAGCGCCCGCTCGATGGGCCTCGAAGTGACGGAGGGCTGAACCCATGGCTAAGCTGACCAAGAAGCAGAAGGCCCTTGAGGGCAAGGTCGATGCGCTGAAGCTCCACGGCGTCGACGAAGCGATCAAGCTGGTGCGCGAACTGGCGACCGCCAAGTTCGACGAAACGCTCGAAATCGCGATGAACCTGGGCGTCGATCCGCGTCACGCCGACCAGATGGTCCGCGGCGTCGTCACGCTGCCCGCCGGCACCGGCAAGGACGTCAAGGTCGCGGTCTTCGCCCGCGGCGATAATGCCGACAAGGCGCTGGCCGCCGGCGCCGACAAGGTCGGTGCCGAAGACCTGATGGAAGACATGCTCGCGGGTAACCTCGACTATGGCCGCGTCATCGCGACGCCGGACATGATGGGCATCGTCGGCCGCCTCGGCAAGACGCTGGGTCCGAAGGGCCTGATGCCGAACCCGAAGCTGGGCACCGTGACCCCGAACGTCGCCGAAGCCGTGAAGGCCGCCAAGGGCGGTCAGATCGAATTCCGCGTCGAAAAGGTCGGCATCATCCACGCTGGCCTCGGCAAGCTGTCGTTCGGCGAGGAAAAGCTCCGCCAGAACTTCGACGCTTTCGTCGATGCGATCGTCAAGGCGAAGCCGGTCGGCGCCAAGGGCAAATATGTCCGCAAGGTCGCGCTGTCGTCGTCGATGGGCCCGGGCGTGAAGGTCGACACGGCCGACGTCGCCGGCGCCTGATCGGCACCGCAACGATTTAAGGGAGGGGCCGGGGGAAACTCCGGCCCTTTTCTTATTCAGGTCGGCGAAACTCGATCAGGTCCCACTTGTTGCCATAGAGGTCGAGGAACACCGCCACGGTCCCATAATCGGCCTCGAGCGGTGCGCGCTCGATCCTGACGCCCTTGTCGAGCAGCCGCTGATAGTCGCGGGCAAAATCGTCGGTCTGCAGGAACAGGAAGACGCGGCCGCCCGACTGGTCGCCGATGAATGCGGCCTGATGTTCGTTTGTCGCGCGCGCCAGCAGGATCGTCGCGCCGCCCGGCGGGTTGCCCGGCGGGGCGACGAGCACCCAGCGCTTGTCCTGCGCGGGCTGATAGTCGTCGGCGACGAGCGTGAAGCCCAAGGTGCCGACATAGAAGTCGATCGCCTCGTCATAGTCGCGCACGACGAGCGCGACATGCGCGAGCGACTGGCGCGTCATTCGCGCAGCCCCCGCAGCGCCGCGCCTGCCGCGAACGGCCCGATCATGGTCAGCAGCAGGCTGGTCGCCGCGAGCAGCTTGATGGCGCCGCGCCCCGACGGGTCGAGCATCCCGGCGCCGAAGATCAGCAGCGGCACGGCAAGCGGCAGGATCAGCAGCCCGCCGATCGCGCTGCCACCCTTGTGGTTCGCGGTCAGCGCTGCGCTCAGCACCGCGAGCGACGCCAGCGCAGGGATCGCGATCGCGATGCCGGCCGCGAGCAACTGGGTGCGCCCGCCATCCTGCGCAAGCAGCGCCGCCGCCGGAAAAAGTGCGATGAGGAGCGGCAGCCCGAAACCAATGCCATGGGCGCCGATCTTGACCGCCGCGATCAGTTCGTCGGCGAAGCCGCGCACCGCAAGCTGGTCGAGCACGCCGGTGTCCCGATCGGGCTTTACCAGCCGGTCGATCGGCAGCAGCGCCGCGAGCAACGCGGCGACCCACACCATGCCGCCGCCCGCGCGGCGCAGCAGCGGCGCATCGGGGCCGACGGCAAAGGGAAAGGCGGTCGCGACGAGCAGGAAGAAGAGCACCGGCAGCCACAGCGCGCCGCTGCCCCACGCCCGCCGCAGGTCGCGCCAGAACAGGGCGATGAGGGCGGTCACGCCGGAAACCCCGAGCTCGTCATTGCGAGCGAAGCGAAGTAATCTCCAGCTATCGGCCTCGCGCAAGGCCGATAGCTGGAGATTGCCACGTCGCCTTCGGCTCCTCGCAATGACGGAAGCCGTCTCATGCCAGCGCGCCCATATCGAGTTCGGCGAGGTCGGGAATGCCGAGCGCGAAATGCGAGGCGAGCAGCACGGCGCCGCCGTTCGCGCGGTGCTTCGCGACGGCCGCGACGAGCCGCGCCTGCGCTGCGTCGTCCATGCCGTTCGCAGGCTCGTCGAGCAGCCAGATCGGCGCGCCGCTTGCGATTACCCGCACCATCGCGGCGCGCTTGCGCTGGCCGGTCGACAGCATCGACACCGGCACCTCGGCAAGCGGGGCGAGCGCCATGTCCGCCATCGCCCGATCGACGGCATGCCCGTCGACCGTGTCGACCCGCGCCCAGAAATCGAGCGCGCGGCGCAAGGGAAGTTCGGCGTCGAGTGCGGCCGCCTCGTCGATCAGGGCGACCCGCTCGCGCCGCTCGACCGTGCCCGCGGCGGGGCGGAGCAGCCCCGCGGCAAGGCGGATCAGGCTCGACTTCCCCGCGCCGTTGGGACCGCGCAGCCACAAGGCATCGCCGCGGTTCAGCACCAGCGACAGCTTTTCGAAGAGCAGCCGGTCGCCGCGGATGCACGTCACGTCGTCGAGCCGCAAAAGCCCGGTCACGCCATATCTTCCAATGCGTGCATATCGTCGTCGGAAAAGCCGAAATGATGGCCGATCTCGTGGATCAGGACGTGACGCACCAGCCATTCGAGCTTTTCGCCGGTCTCGATCCATTCGACGAGGATCGGGACACGATAGAGCGTTACCCGGTCGGGCATGCCGCCGCTCTGGTCGATGCTACGCTCGGTCAGCGGCCGGCCCTCGTACAGGCCGGTCAGATCATAAGGATGTTCGATGTCGAGCGATGCCAGCACCTCGTCGTCCGCGAACTCCTCGATCGCGATCACGACGCCTGCGATATGCGGCGCGAAAGCGGCGGGCATCGTCTCCAGCGCCGCCTCCGCCATCGCGAACAGCGCGTCGGCGTCGGGTGCGCCGCCGGTCCAGCCGGCGGGCAATCGGTCAAGGGCACTCTTGTCGCTCATCGCGCCCTTCCTTATGGCGGCCGCACGATATTGACCAGCGGGAGAAAAGACATGGTCCAGAAACTCGACGATGCGCAGCGCAGCGCTCTCCTTGCCCGCTTCCCCGAGTGGACGCACGAGCCGCAGCGCGACGCCATCACCCGCCAGTTCAAATTCGCCGATTTCGCGCAGGCCTTCGGCTTCATGGCGAGCGTTGCGATCATCGCCGAGAAGATGGATCATCATCCCGAATGGTCGAACGTCTACAACCGCGTCGACATCCTGCTGACCACGCACGACGCGGACGGCCTGTCCGAACGCGACGCGAAGCTGGCCGAAGCGATCGAAGCGCTGGTCTGAGGCGATGATCCGTTTCGACCGCCGGGTTCGGATGCTTGCGGTCGGAACGGCAATGCTTGCCGGCTTCGTCGATGCGACCGGGTTCGTCGAATCGGCGGGCTTTTTCGTTTCCTTCATGACCGGCAACTCGACCCGCTTTGCGGTGGGGGTAGCGGAGTGGCGCGATGCCGCGCTGATCGCGGGCGCGCTCATCGCCATCTTCGTGAGCGGCGTGGTTGCCGGTTCGCTGATCGCGGCGCGCTTCCGGCGGGTACGGACGCCGCTGGTGCTCGCATGTGTTACGTCGCTGCTGGGCGCGGCTTTCGCGCTGCGTCTCGCCGATGCGGGGTGGCCGGCTGTCGCTTGCCTGGCCCTCGCGATGGGCGTCGCCAATGCGGCGTTCGAGGGACGCGACGGGGCGGTGGTCGGCGTAACCTATATGACCGGAACATTGGTGCAGATGGGGCAAAAGATCGCCAATGCGTTACGGCGCGAGGGCGACGGCCACTGGTTGCCGCATCTCGGGCTGTGGGGCGGGCTGGTGGCCGGCGCATCGGCGGGCGCTGCCATGGTGACCTGGCGACCGCTGGCGGCCTATGGCTGTGCCGTTCTGCTTTCCGCCGCGCTGTCGCTTTATGCCCGGTCGATCATGCGGATTCCCGCCTGACCGCCTTGCCTTCGGGCCCGTCCCATCGCACAAGCGGGCAAAATGGGGAGCCCACGCATGACCGACAGCCTGTTTCGCCGCAAACCGATCATTCCCGAACCACATGAGGGGCAGGCGCTGGCGCGGACGCTCGGCTGGCCGCATCTGATTGCGCTTGGCGTCGGGGCGATCGTTGGCACGGGTATTTTGACGCTGATCGGTGTCGGCGCCGACAAGGCGGGCCCCGCAGTGATCCTGTCGTTCGGCATCGCGGGTCTGATCTGTGCCTGCGCCGCGCTCGCCTACGCCGAAATGGCGACGATGATCCCGGCGTCGGGCAGCGCCTATACCTATAGCTATGTCGTGATCGGCGAACTGCTCGCCTGGGTCGTGGGGTGGAGCCTGATCCTCGAATATTCGCTGGTGGTCAGCGCGGTCGCGGTCGGCTGGTCGGGTTATGCTGCGCCGCTGTTACAGGCATGGGCGGGTGTGCCGATGGCGCTGATGCAGGGGCCCGAACTCGGCGGGATCGTTAACCTGCCGGCGATCGCGATCATCGCCATCGTTGCCGGGCTACTGCTCGTCGGTACGCGCGAGAGCGCGACGCTCAACGCCGTTCTGGTGCTGGTCAAGATCGTTGCGCTGGTGGTCTTCGTCGCGGTGGCACTGCCGGCGTTCGATGCCGCGAACCTCGAACCCTTCAGCCCCTATGGCTTTGCGAAGCATATGGGTCCCGACGGCGTCGAACGCGGGGTGATGGCGGCGGCGGCGATCATCTTTTTCGCCTTCTACGGCTTCGACGCGATCGCGACTGCGGCCGAGGAAGCGAAGAACCCCGACCGCGATCTCAAGATCGGCATCGTCGGATCGATGGTTGCGTGCGTCGCCATCTACATCGCCGTTGCGGTCGCCGCGGTCGGCGCCATCGCCTATACACGTTTCGCCAACAGCCCCGAGCCGCTGGCGCTGATCCTGCGCCAGCTCGGCAGCCCGCTCGCGGCGCAATATCTGGCGGTATCGGCGATCATTGCGCTGCCGACGGTCATCCTTGCCTTTTTCTACGGGCAGAGCCGCATCTTCTTCACCATGGCACGCGACGGACTGCTGCCTGCCAGCCTCGCCAAGCTGTCGTCGCGCGGGACGCCGGTGCGCATCACCATTTTCACCGCGCTCGTCGTCGCCGTGCTCGCCGGCTTCATCCCGCTCGGCGAACTGGCGGCGCTGGCCAACGCAGGGACGCTTGCCGCCTTCAGCGCGGTGTCGGTGTGCATGCTGATCATGCGCCGCCGCGCGCCCGATGCGCCGCGCACCTTCCGTACGCCGCTGCCGTGGGTGGTCGGCGGCATCGCGGTGGTCGGCTGCATCTATCTGTTTTTCAGCCTGCCGGCCCAGACGCAGTTCTGGTTCGTGGTCTGGAACGTCGTCGGGCTCGGCGTCTATTTCATCTACGCGCGCCGGAACGCGGTCATCGGCTGACGATCAGTCGAACAGATCGCTGAGGAAGCTTTTATACTTCTTCTTGTACGGCTTGCCATGGTGGCGGTCGTCGTAGCCGCGCTCGCGATATTCGGGCTGCGGCGGCGGCGCGGATGCACGCGGGGCCGGGGCACTCGCGGTCTCGCTGCGCTCGATGATCTTGTCGAGCTCGCCGCGGTCGAGCCAGACGCCGCGGCATTGCGGGCAATAATCGATCTCGATCCCCTGGCGTTCCGACATGGTGAGGTTCACGCGGCAGGTCGGGCAGAGCAGCCCCTGGGCATCGGTCACGGATGTTCCTTTCATCGATAAAAGCGGCCCGACGGGGCCGCTCCGATCCAACGTCCTGCCATGTCTTGCGTTCCGCGTCGCGGGCAAAAGAAAACCCGCCCCGGCGCAAGATTCCGGGGCGGGTGAGGGGGAGGGATAACCGCGCTGTGTTCAGCCGTCGGATTCGAACGCCAGCAGGTCGCCGGGCTGGCAATTGAGTTCGGTGCAGATCGCCTCGAGCGTCGAAAAACGCATCGCCTTGGCCTTGCCGGTCTTGAGGATCGAGAGGTTGGCGAGCGTGATGCCGATGCGCTCCGACAGGTCGGTGAGCGTCATCTGCCGGTCGAGGAGCAGATCGTCGAGCTTCACGACGATCGCCATCAGACGGTGCCCTCCAGTTCGTCGCGCATCGCGCTGCCCTGTTCGAACACCGCGGCAAGCACGAAGGCGAGCAGGATTGCCAGTACCCCGCCAAGCGACAGGCCGCCGGCACTGCCGAGGTCGCTGCCGGTCGCGACGATGCGGCTGGAAATCCAGTGGATCGGCAGTGCCGCCGCCTGCGTGACGACCAGCGCCCAGCCGACGCGGCGCAATCGCTGCGCGCTGGTCGGCGCGAAAGGATCGCCGGTTGCCGCGCTCGCGACCAGCGCCTGAAGCTGGCGCAGCATGAAGGCGGTGGCGAGGAGAATGGCGAGAAACAGCAGCATCATGAAGCCGAGCGGCGCACGCGCCGAGGCGACGTCGAGGAAAACGCCGGTGTCCTTGAAATGGGCGAGCGTTTCCGGCCAGGCAAAGGCCAGCGCGACGCCGATCGTGAGGACGAGCAGCGTGGCGACGGCGACCAGCCCGAGGAAGAGCCAGAGCAGGCCGCGTGTCGCACCGAGAAGGGCCGGGCTGGCGGTCGACATGTCATTCTCCGATGGATGTTTATCGAAAAACAATATGCCGATTCATGTTTATCGTCAATCGATAATATCGAAAAACGATATGAATCTATCCGTCATCCCGGCGAAGGCCGGGATCTTGCGTTGCATCATGGAGCATAAGCCGAGATTCCGGCCTTCAGCCAAAGGCTGAAGTTTATCCTGAGCGCCTGCAAGGCAGTCGAAGGGCCGGAATGACGGACAGCTAGAGCGCCTGCCAGTCGAAGGTCAGCGGCGCTTCGCGAAAGGCGAAGCGGTCGAGGTGGCGCGCGACGGCGCCTTTCAGTCCCTCGAGCTGCCCGTCGACGCTGGCGTCGACGCGGACCGCGAGCGCGTCGGGTCCGGCATCGAAGGTGACCAGTCCGTCGCCGGGCCAGTCGGCGCCGCGCGCGTCCTTCGGGAAAGTCACCGTGCCATGTTCGGCGGTGAACTCGACGGCAAGGTTATGCTGCCAGTGCTTGCATAGCTGCTGCAGATATTTGCTCGCATGCGCAGTCGGCACATTTGCGGTAGCGGATATCGTCATCACAGCCGCTCGATTTTCTGCGCGGCTTCGTCGATCAGCGCGACGACGGCGTGCAGGGTTTCCTGAGCGACATCGCGATGGCCGAGCCGGTCGACCAGCACCTGCCGCAAATTGCCCATGGCGCGGCGCACCGAAGCCGAATCCGTGCGCTGCCGTTCCTCGCCGATCGCGGCGAGGCGGGCGATCAGCCCGTCGACCAGTCCGGCGTTCGCGTCGAGTTCGGACCGGCCGTCGTCGGTAATCGCGAACAGCTTCTTGGCTCCGTCGCTCTGTTGCGCCTCAATCTGGCCCATGTCGTCGAGCAGCGTCAGCGTGGGGTAGATGACCCCGGGGCTGGGGGCATAGGCGCCGCCGGTCAGTTCCTCGATCTGGCGAATGAGGTCGTAGCCGTGGCGCGGTTCGTCGGCGATCAGCTTGAGCAGCACGAGCCGCAGTTCGCCGCTGTCGAACATCCGCCGGCGCGGACCGCGCCCTTCGTCGTCATGGCCGTGACGCCCGCCGAAGCCGCGGCCGAAGCCATGACCGAAACCGCGTCCGCGGCCGCCGCGATGCATGGCGTGGCGCTTCCCGCAGCCGCCGCCCATATGTCCGTAAAATCGCATCATATCTTTCCTTAGAGTGATTCTTGATAGTTCTAAGATATATCTTAATGAAAGATGCGCAAGGGGTATTTGGGAGAAACGGGCGAATGAAATGGAGGAACGGGGCGGCTGCGATCTAGCCGCGCGGCGCGTGACGCAGGTGGATCAACGGATAGGCACGGCCTTGGCCGTCGCGGTCGGACCGGCCCGTCCGCACAAAACCCATGCGCTCATAAAAACCGACCGCCTGCGCATTTTGCTCGTTCACATCGGTGGTCAGCGCCGGGAGCAGGGTGAGGGCATGTTCGACGAGCATGCGGCCGACACCCCGGCCGCGATGCGCGGGGTCGATGAACAGCGCTTCCATGCTGGACCCGTCGAGCAGCATGAAGCCCAGCGGCCGGTCGCTGCGATCGACGGCGAGCCAGAGTGGCGCGGCAGGGAGGAAAGACCGGACCTCTTCCTCGATTGCCATCCTGTCTTCGCGGGTAAGGAAGTCGTGCGTCGCATCGACGGCGTCGCGCCAGATCTCGATCACGCGCACCGCGTCGGCTGAAGTGGATTTGCGGATGGTCAGCATGCCTTCGCCCTTATGACACCGCGTGGCATCCGCCAAGCGTCCCGCCGGCTTGACTTTGCGCACGCGAGCGCTATGAGCGCCCCCGTGTTGCCACGGGTTCGCGCTCTGCGGATTTGGGGCAATTCCGTCCGAGACAGTTGGTGAAGGGAATTTGCCCTTCTTAATTTCCAGCCGAGACGGGGAACAGTCTTATTCGGTCGCCCGCCTGCCTTCGCAGGCGACGCGTCTTGACCGACCCCATCGGACATCGCCAACGCAAATGCAGGTGAGCCTCGGCTCGCGCCTGTATCTGCGTTTTTTAGCCGCCCGGCGGCGTGTGCGTTTCGACGCCCGCGCATCCGGGCAGATGAGTGGAGTATAGGCATGGATCGTACGGAAAAGGCCGAAGCCGTATCCTCGCTGAACGCTACGCTGGGATCAGCTGCTGCTGTTGTGGTCGTCCGCAACCTCGGCATGACCGTCGCTCAGTCGACGGTGCTGCGCCAGCAGATGCGCGATGCAGGGGCCGAGTTTCGCGTCACGAAGAACCGTCTTGCCAAAATCGCGCTCGACGGCACGTCCTACACCGGCATCGGCGAACTGCTGACCGGTCCCACGGCCCTCGCGACCTCGACCGACCCGGTCTCGGCTGCGAAGATCGCCGTGGAATTTGCCAAGACCAACGACAAGCTTGAAATCGTTGGCGGCGGCATGGGCGACGTGGTGCTCGACGTGAACGGCGTGAAGGCGCTTGCTTCGCTTCCCTCGCTCGACGAGCTGCGTGCCAAGATCATCGGTCTGGTGCAGGCTCCGGCCACCAAGGTTGCGCAGATCGCCGCAGCCCCGGCGGGCCAGCTGGCGCGGGTTTTTGGCGCATATGCCGCCAAAGAAGCAGCGTGATTTCGAACTAACCTTGAAACTTACTGCCGGGATATCCCGGTTCTGATGGAGAATGAACATGGCTGATCTTGCAAAGATCGTTGAAGACCTTTCGGCGCTGACCGTTCTGGAAGCTGCCGAGCTTTCGAAGCTGCTCGAAGAAAAGTGGGGCGTTTCGGCCGCCGCTGCCGTTGCTGCCGCTCCGGCTGCTGCCGCTGCTGGCCCGGCTGCCGAAGAGCAGACGGAATTCGACGTCATCCTGACGGGTGACGGCGGCAACAAGATCAACGTGATTAAGGAAGTCCGTGCGATCACCGGCCTGGGTCTGGGCGAAGCCAAGGCACTCGTCGAAGGCGCGCCGAAGGCCGTCAAGGAAGGCGTCAACAAGGCCGAAGCCGAAGAGCTGAAGGCCAAGCTGCTCGCCGCCGGCGCGACCGTCGAACTGAAGTAATTCGGTTCGGGGCCTTGCGGGCATCGCCCGCAAGCGTTCCTGCAAAAGAAAAAGGGCGGTGCCGCGAGGCACCGCCCTTTTTCTTTATGCGACCGCCGGTCAGTTCTTGGAATAGCCCGGACGGAAGCTGGTGCGGACGCGGGCCGGTTCGGGGCGGCGCACTTCCTGCTCGGCGGGGGC
This sequence comes from Sphingopyxis macrogoltabida, assembly GCF_001314325.1. Taxonomy (NCBI): domain Bacteria; kingdom Pseudomonadati; phylum Pseudomonadota; class Alphaproteobacteria; order Sphingomonadales; family Sphingopyxidaceae; genus Sphingopyxis; species Sphingopyxis macrogoltabida. Next base: position 3,209,404 of record NZ_CP009429.1, on the reverse strand, counting down.
CGGCGCCGGACGCTGGGCGATTTCCCAAGCGCTGACCGGCTTGCGGGCCATATCCTTCTGCGCCGCAAGCGTCGCGTCATATTCGGCGCGTTCCTGGCTATCAAGGAAGCGCGCGCGGGCGAGCCGCTTCTTGAGCGTAGCAAAGGGATTGTCGGGCGTCGGACCGGCAAGCGCCATCGCTTCGTGACGGCCCATGCTGCCGCTCGGTGCAGCCGCGAACGACGGCGTACTGGCGAGCGCAGGGCGCGAAGCCGGCAATTCCTCGCGCGGCGGGTTATAAGGCACCGCCTCGGCGGCTTTCATCGCCTCATAGCTCATACCTTCGTCCACGGTGTCGACTTCGCTGCGACGACGACGGCGCGCGAAAGCCAGGCCGGCACCGCCGACGATCAGCAGCGCGGCGGCTCCGCCAGCGAGTTCCCAAGGGAAACTATCGCCCGTAGCTGCTGTCTCGACGGGACGCACGGCGGGTTCGGCAACCGGTTCGGCGGGCGCCATCACGGGCGCGACGACCGGGGTCGCTTCGCTCGCCAGCGGGGCGGTTTCGGCAGTGGCCGGAGCCGAAGGCTCGGGCGTCGCGACCGGCTCGGCCGCGGCGCGTGCGATCGGGCGCGGCGCCGGGCGTTCAGCGCGTTGCGGTGCCGCAGCCGCTTTGGGCTCGGCTGCCTTGGGAGCCGGCTCAGCTTCCACCGCAGGAAGATCGAGCGGTACGCGGATTACCGGCTTGGGCGCGGGCGGCTGCGCCGTCTGCGGTGCGGCGACAGGCGCCGTCGTGCTCGGCTGCGCCACCGTCGGCGGCGAGGCAACCGGGGGCGTCGTGGCGACCGGCGGCGTCATCGGGACGACCGGGGCTTCCTGCGCAAAGGCGGCCGGCGTGGACAGGGCCAGGAACGCGGCAATCGCGCTCATGGCGGGGCGGGAGAGGGGAAGTTTCTGGGTCATAGTGAAGAAGAAACGACCCACGACGGGAAAGCGCTGCGAAAATAGGCCGGATTCCACGATGAGCCGTGCGGCCGGGACGGCGTGGCGAAGAATCCGGGCCTGTTTGTCGTGTGGTGAGACCGGTTTTGCGGTCAGCCGATGGGGGCAGGCTGGGGCGCATCGAGCGCCATCGCCCCCGCTGTCGAAATTGCGGCGCCGAGGAGCGACATGTCGCGATCCAGTCTTTGATCGAGCGCCATATCGTCCATCGCAGCCATCTCGACGATCAGCGGCATCGAGAGCGACAAACGCAACGTGCCCGCCATACGGCCATCGAGCAGCGGATGCGTCTTCACCGGCTGGCCGAGACGGATTTCTTGGCCGAACCATTGGCGGGACTGGCGGGCGATGTGACCGTGCATCGCCTTTGCCGTGTCGAAATCGCATTGCGGCCAGCGTGCCGAGAGGTCGAGGGTGCGCAGCGTTTCGGTGGCGAGGCAGCTTGCGCCGGCGCCCGGGACTTCGGCGAGTTCGAGGCGTTTGACGATGCGCATTACATGATGGCTGAACCGCGCCGCGACGTGCGTTACGCGGCCCGCGGGCAAGGCCGCAAAGCGTTCGATTTCGATCAGTGCCGCCTGCAGCCGGAGCAAAAGTCCGAAATTGCCGTTCGCCGGCAGGCAGTCGGCGCCCGGCCAGTCGGCGGGCCATTCGGCGCGGTTGGCGAGGCGGCGGAAGCCTTGCGGCAGCGGCTGCGCGCGGTCGCGCAGCGCAGCGGGAACGAGCGCGAAACCACTGAACGGAGGCCCTCCCGCAAACTTCGAGCCCGTCATCAGCACCACGCAGCCGAGATCGGCATAGCGGCGAACGACATGCGGTGCGATGCGGAGCTGGCAGGCGTCGACGACGACGGTCATCGCGTCGCCATGCGTTGCGACGAGCCGCTCGACATCGGCGAGCGCGGGGAGTGTCAGCCCCGACTTCGATCCGTGGACGACATGGACGACGGCGCGGCGGCCGCCCGCGGCGGCGCGCTCGATATGGAGCGACAGTTCGGCCGCGACGGCGGCCGATGCGCGCGGGCGACCCGCGGCATCGCGGACCGCGACGTCGACAAGCTCGATCCCGGCAAAGACCTGGTCGATTGCCGATTGGGCAACGACGCGCGCGCCGGTGGCGGTTTCTTCGGCGAAGAAACGGCCCGCCGCGCTGTGGACGCAGCCGCTGCCCACCTCGTCGCGGCCGAGCAGGACCGCCGTGATCGGACACCCGTCATAGGCGGCGGCCAGGCCGACATATTCGAGATCGGTTCCCGACGCGGCGAAGACGATCGCGTCTTCGCCGCCAAGGCCGAAATATGCGCCGAGCCGGTAACGGATTGCGTCCAGCTCCGCGGCATAGTCGGCGGCCGCGACCGGCCGGTGGAGGCGGTCTTGCCACCGGCCGACCAGCGTCTCGAAAGCATGGTCCGAAATGCTGCTGATCGTCGATGAGCCATAGGCCAGCGCGTCGCTGGGGGCGGCGCTGGCGTAATATTGGTTGCGGCCCTGCGCATCGAGCCGGATGCGCCCGTCCCCTCCGCTGACGAGCGCCGAAGCAAGCCGCGCGGCATATTCGCCGTGCGACCGCGAGCCGTCTTTGTCGAAACTTTTCGGGTTCAAAAGCATGCGGATGGATCCGATCGGATTGGGGTCTATCCACCCGAATTACCGGTCCAAGATGACAGAGATTTGGCGTTTTGGTTTCAGGCTAGTCATCGAAAAGTCATCGGCATGAAACCTGACTATGGTCAGAGCGTCACATGCGAACCACCGATCTCACCCCGACCCGGCTGCCGGATCGCCTGCGCGATACCCAGCGGCTTCTTTTCATCGCCAAACATGCGAAATGGACCGGCGGGCTCCATAGCGAGGACGGCAATCACGCGCTTTACCATCGCGAGACGCGCGAGATACTCGAAGGGCTCGGCATGCCGCTCGTCGTTGCCGACAATTATGCCGACCTCTTTGCGCGCCCCGATGCCGATTTCGTCTTTCCGCTGCTGAATCGCGGCGGCTTCTATAACAGCGAGATGTTGCTGCCCTTGCTCTGCAACCGGCTGGGGCTGCCCTATGTGGGTGCCTCGCCGATTGTCCGCGGGCTTTCGGACGACAAGCATCTCACCAAGCTCGAAGCCGCAGCGCGGGGCGTTCCGACTGCGCCCTGGGCATTGTTTCGTCGCGGGGCGCCAATCGACGTGTCGCGCTGTCCGCCGGCGCGGCGCTGGGTGATCAAGCCGAACAACAGTTCGGCGTCGTGGGGCATTCGCGATGCGCACGACCGGGGCGAACTGGCGCAGGCGATCGCCGAGGTGCAGGCGCTCGATCATGATGCGATCGTCGAGCCCTTCATCGACGGCAGCGATGTCGAGGTGCCGGTGGTCACGATCGACGGCGCACCCGCGATGCTGCCGATGATGGTCTTCGAGCAGGCCGACCCGAGCCATTTGCGCACCTATCAGGAAAAGCGCGATCTGGTCGACCGCAGCCAGAAATACAGCCTGAAACTCTTCGACGATGCCGAGATCGGCGCGCGGCTGACCCGCTATACGACGGAGATGGCCGAGATATTCCGGCCTTTCGATTATGGGCGGTTCGAATTTCGCGTCGATTTCGCGACCGGCGAGATCCGGCTGCTCGAAGTCAATCTCAACTGCAACCTATGGTCGGAGAAGGTCTTTGGCCGCGCGGCGGTCGCGGCGGGCTTTACGCAGGCCGACCTGATCGAGACGATCGTGTCCGAAAGCATGATCCGTCAGCTTGTCGGTTTTGCGCGGAGGGATGCGGCATGAGCGGTTCGATCCTGATCCTTGCCGGTCGCCGTCCGGGTGCCGTCGACGCGCTCGCCGAGGCGCATGGGGTCGGCGACAAATGCCTTGTCCCCGTGGCAGGCCGGGCGATGATCGCGCATGTGCTCGACAGCGCGCTACAGACCGACGCGGCGCGGATATTCGTCTCGACCCATCATGAAAGCTTGCTCGACGATCTGGCCGACCCCGTGGTCGAGCGGCTCGGCGAACGGCTCGTCATCGTTCCGGCCGCCGACAATCTGGCGGACTCGGTCCTGGCCGTCGCCGACCGTGCAGAATTTCCGTTGTTCATCACGACCGCCGACAATTGCCTGCTAACGCCCGCGACGATTGCCGAGATCGGCAGCGAGGCGGCGCGGCTGGGCGCTGGCGCCGGGGTGGCGCTCGCGCGGCGCGAGGATGTGCTGGCGGCGCATCCCGAGGGGCAGCGGCGCTTCTATGAATTTTCGGACGTCGCGGTGTCGAACTGCAACGCCTACTGGATCGGCGATCGCGGCGCGCTGCGCGCGGCCGAGGCGTTTCGCGGCGGCGGGCAGTTCGTCAAGAAGCCGATCCGCGTGATGCAGGCGTTCGGCCTGATCAACCTGCTCCGCTTCCGGTTCGGGCTGGGGCCGGTCCACCATATCTTCCGGCGCATCTCGCGCCACCTGAAGGTCGACATCGCCCCGCTGCTGGTGAGCGACGGGGCGACGGCGATCGATGTCGACAATGCGCGGTCGCTGGCGGTGACCGAAATGCTGATGTGGCGCCGCGGTCTCGTCAGTCCGCGACCCAGTTGCCGTGAAACCCCGGCGGAACGCGGTGCGGCAGATGAACGACGGCTTGTGCCGGCCCATTGAAATCGTCGGCGTTGAGGATGACGAGGTCGGTGGTCTCGTCGTTCATGTCGACGACCAGTCCGATCAACCAGCCATCATCCTCGGCGCCTTCGGCGCTGCGCGGCACGAAGACGAACTCGCCGGGATGGCGCCCGGGGCCGAAATCGCGCGTGTCGGTGGTCCCGCGTTCAAGGTCGTGGCGGAATAGCCGCGTGTCGGCGATCATCATCTCGACCGCCTCGCCCTCGGGTAAGGAAACACTGTAAACATAGCGATAGGGGCGCGTCGTCAGCCGCTCGTCGTAGCGTGGAAATTCCTGGCCATGGTCGTGGATGACGGTGCGCACCGTCGTTCCGGCGACGGGGTCGATCGTCCAGCGTTCCATCCGCGACCGCTCGCTGTCGGGGCCGCGTTTCGAGCGCGCGAACATCGTTTCGTGCGCGACGACGTCGACGATCACCTTGCCGTCGGCGGTCTCATGGGCATTGGCGGGGTGGAAGACATAGCAAGGCTCGACCGGGACCCAGACGATCTCGTCGCCGCGGCCCTTGCGGTGAAGCAGGCCGACGCGCGCCGGGTGCGCGTCGTTCCATTCATAGGGAAAACGATAGCCGGCGAGCAGCGACTTCATCGAGAAGGTGACGGGCAGGTCGAAGACGAGCACATAATTTTCGGTGATCGCACAGTCGTGGATCGACGGCCCGTCGGCGACCGCGATCGCTTCCTCGCGGATGACCTGTGCGTCGGCGTCGAGGACGACGTGCCACACCTGGTTCGGATTGGTTCCGGCATAGGTGATCGCGTGCGTCTCGTTCGTGAACGGGTCGTGGTGCGGATGCGCGGTGTAGGAACCGGCGAGCGTGCCGTCGAAGGGATTGTGCGCGACGGTGTCGAGCGTATCGCTGAGCTCGACCGGCTTGCCGCCGGCCTCGACGATCGCAAAGGTGCGGCCGGCAAAACCGACGACATTGGTGTTCGGCGCGTCGTTGCCGTCGCTGCGCGGTCCGGGCGGGATCGCTTCGCCGAGCGCGGCGCAGGCTTCGCTGCCGCGCACCCAGCGGTTGCGATACCAGTCGGCTTTGCCGCCTTCGATGCGGATACCGTGGACCATGCCCGCACCGGTGAACCAGTGATAGCTGGCGGGATCGGGGGCGATGGCGGGATTGGGGCCGTTGCGGAGATAGCGGCCCTTCAGCGCCGCGGGGATTTCGCCGTCGACGCGCAGCGCTTCGAGGGTCAGTTCTTCGGTCATCGGTTTGTGGATGCCGGTGAGATAGGGGTGCGCGTCGGTGGGGCGGGGGAGGCGCTTGCGGTTGAAGTCCGCGACCTTGACGATGCCCTTGGTGACGGCGCTGCGGATCAGGGTTTCGACGCTGCTGGCCATGATGTTGCTCCTCGAGCGGAAGTTGGCGAAGGTGCCGCACAGCGTGGGCTTGCGCGGACGACTCGATATGTTTACAGTGACAACATATATGACCAACAAAGGTAACAGTGTCAACATGAAAAATGCAAAGGGGCGTTCGGAGGCGAAACCGAAGGCCGAGGGTGCCTATCATCACGGCGACCTGCGCGCGGCGGTGATCGCGGCGGGGATGGAGCGGCTTGCCGCGGGCGACGAGAGCGAACTGGGGCTGCGCGCGCTGGCGCGCGACGTCGGGGTGAGCGCGACCGCGCTCTATCGCCACTTCCCCGACAAGGAGGCGCTGCTCGACGCGCTCGCCGACGAGGGGCTGCGGCGGCTCGGCGCTTTGCAGGCGCAGGCGTGGTTGAAGGCGGGCGGCGGCAGCGCCGGCTTCAAGGCCACCGGCATCGCCTATGTCCGCTTCGCGCACGAGGAACCGGCGCTGTTCCGCCTGAGCTTCACGCGCAAGATCCCCGAGCGTTATCGCGAGACCGGCAGTGATGGCGGGGAGACGGCGTACAACCTGCTGCGCGCCGGGGTCGGCGAGGCCTTGCCCGGGGTGAAGGACCCCGACGTCGCGGCGCTCCACGCCTGGTCGCTCGTCCACGGCCTGGCGATGCTGATCCTCGACCGCCGCATCGAATGGGACGAGGCGAAAGTTGCCGATGTCGTCGCGCTGACGTTTGGCGGGGTCGCCTGACGCTGCCACGCCCTTTGTAATCTTAGCAATTTATTTGCCAGTTTCGGCGATTTTGGGGAGATGACGCGATCGCTCCCCCCAAGAGTCGAGGCGGCTTTCTGGTTTTCGGCCACGGCGCTCGGCTATTATCTGTTGGCGAGCCTGTCGTTGTACGCGACGAAGGGCGCCGACAATATCGCCGCGATCTGGCCGCCGAGCGGCTATTTCCTCGCGCTGCTGTTGCTGATGCCGTCGCACGCCCGGCTACCATCCTTTGCGGCGATGGCCGCGGCGAGCCTTGCCGCCAACATGATGGCCGGTTCGCCGCTCTGGACGTCGGCCGCCTTCTCGCTCGCCAACGGCGCCGAGGCCGCGATCGCGCTGTGGGTGCTGCGCCGCCGCGAGGCGGGCGAACTGTCGTTCATGGTGCCGCGTTCGGTCGGCAATTTCTGTGTCGCGGCGCTGTCCGCAAGCACGGTGAGCGCCGCGATCGCATGGGCACTCACCGGCGGCAGCGCCGACTTCTTCCTGTCGTGGCTGACGACGGTCGGGCTCGGCATGCTGATCGTCACGCCGCCGATCATCATGCTCGCCCGGCTCGCCGAATCGAAAGCGCTCCGCAACATGCCGCTGGCGATGCGGATCGAAGCGACGGTGATCCTGACGCTCGCGGCGCTGGTGACGACGGCGTCCTTTTCGCAGTCCCAATTTCCGGTGACCTTCATCCCCTGCGTCGCAGTCGTCGCCGCCGCCTATCGGCTCGGCCCGTTCGGTGCCGCCGCGGGCATGCTGGTCGTCGCGATCATCGCGTCGCTGCTGACCGGGCAAGGCCATGGCCCGATCGCGGGCATCGACGCGGCGCCGAAGATGAAAGTCTTCTTCCTGCAATTCTACCTGCTCACCCTGCTCGGCACGGTGTTGCCGCTCGCGGCGCTGCTCGTCGTGCGGCAACGGCTGTCGCGGCGGCTCGAACAGAGCAATCGCTGGCTGCTGCAGGCCGAGGCCGCGGCACTGGTCGGCCACTGGCGCGTCGACCTGGTGCGCTGGACGATCCACTGGTCCGATCAGGCATACCGCATCCACGGGCTCGATCCCGGCACCGAAATGAGCATCGAGGGCAGCCTCGACCTCTATATGCCCGGCGACGGCACGCGGCTCCGCCAGACGCTCGAGGATGCGGTGCGGGACGGGGTTCCGTTCGAATATCACGGGCAGGTGATCCGGCCGCACGATGACGAGATCCGCGATATCGTGTCGCACGGCTCGATCGAATTCAGCCGCTCGGGACGGCCGGTCGGCATTTTCGGGACGATCCAGGACATCACCGAGACGGTCGACAATGCCCGCGCGCTGGAGGCGGCGCGCAATTCGGCCGAGGAAGCGGCGAACACCGACCTTCTGACCGGGCTGCCGAACCGGCGCCACACGCTCGCCTTCCTCGAACGCGCGCTGATCGGCGCGCGCGACAATGGCGCGCCGCTGGCCGTCGCGATCTTCGACATCGACCATTTCAAGCGGATCAACGACAGCTATGGCCACGCCGTCGGCGATGTCGTGATCCGCCGCGTCGGGCAGCGCGCGGAGGCATCGCTGCGCGACGAGGATATGGTCGGCCGCTTCGGCGGCGAGGAATTCGTCTGCGTATTCCAGCGGTCGAGCGCGCAGGCGGCGGAGATTGTCGCCGAACGGGTGCGCAAGGCGATCGAGGCCGAAGACCGCTCGGCCGATGGCCCCGCCCGCGTCACGGTCAGCATCGGGCTGGCAGTCTATGCCGGCGAAGCCAGCGTCGAGGACCTGCTGCACCGCGCCGACGAAGCGCTGTACCGCGCCAAGCGCGAGGGGCGGAACCGGCTGCGTATGGCGGCGTAGGATCAAGAATCGTCGCCGGGGCTCTCTGGTACCATGCGAGCTAGAGAAATAACTTCGTCCACGATCAAGTCATGATCCGATCCCCCCAAATGCCCATGCGCTCCCGCTTTCAACGTGCGGCGTCCCCAAAATTCGATCCTGTAAAGCGCCTCGTCGCCGGTCTTTACCCGAAGAATATTGTCGGGGTCGGAAAGCCAGATGCGCTCACCGGACGTATCGGATGAGCATGATTCCGCTGGCGAAGCACAAAAGCGTGAGCCTTCAAAGTCGTTGCGCCACAAACCCTTCCAAAGCTTTTTAGGACCCATTTCAAAGCATTGATCTGCGCGGGTCGGCATTGCGTCGATGCCGCCATAGCGTAGCCTGTTGAGGCATTGTTCAGTGATGCCGGGCAGCTCATCCTTTAATTCGCGGACAAGTTCCTCCGAAACGACGGGGCGTTGGCGTTCACAAGCCTGTACTGTCATAATAGCTGGCAAAAGGATCGCTAAACGCCATTGCATCGAGATGGCATCGCATGAAGTCAGTTTACATTCAACTCGGCCCGCTCCCCACCGCATATTGCGGTTCGTCGATCAGGGGTAGCTGCCGCTGACCACCGGGCAGCCGGTCCGCCCATCATCGTCACCCCGGACTTAATCCGGTCCACGACAACGGCGCGGTTATGGATCCCGGATCAAGTCCGGGAGGACGAGAGGAAGGAGCGAATGTCCGTTCTCTATACCGAACCGACGCGCCGACCGCCTATCTGTCGACGACGAGGCAGGCCTGGCCCGATTTGCGGAGGGTGGCGCAGAAGCTTTCGGCTTCGCCTTTGTTGGCGAAATCGCCCACCTGCAGTCGGGTGAGTTTGCCCTGCACCAGATAGGGTTGGCGCGCGGCGAACGACGGATGCTTCTTTTCGAGGCTCAGCCACAGTTTGCGCGCATTGCCCTCGACCCCGAAGGCGCCGAGCTGCGCGCGCCACGGGCTGGCGGCGGCATGGCGGACCGGGGCGGGCGCCGGCGCGGCGGCAGGCGCCGGAGCGGTTTCCGGCAGCGGCGCGGCCTCGACCGGCGCGGGCGAGGCCGCAACGAGCTCAGGCACGGGCGCCGGGGTCGCAGCGGGCGGCAGTTCGCCGCTCTCGGGTGGCGCGGCGTAGGTGGTGCCGGGCTGCACGGGCGCGGCCGCGGGCTGCGACGGCGGGATCGCAGCGGTCTGGATCGGCGCCGGTACGGCGCGGACCGGAACGGGTGCGGCGGCGGTCGCGGCGGCGGCATTCGCGGTCGCCTGAACGGCTGCGGCGGCAGCGGCTTCGGCCGCGGGCGACGAAAGCGGAGCGGGCGCCGGCGGAACGGCGACCGGTGCGGCGGCGACGGGCGCAGGCGCAGGCGCGCGAACCGGGGCTGGCGCCGGAGCAGGGGCAGGCGTGATCACCGGCGGCGGGGTGTAGCTGGTGCCGGGCTGCGACGCGGGCAGGCTGGCGGTCTTGACCGGCGACGGCGCGGGCTTGACGGGCGCCGGCGCGGCGGCGTTCACCGCGGCGAGGCGCGCGCGCTGTTCGCTCTTTTCCATTTCGGGCAGCATCGCGAGGCCGCGCTGACGCTGTTCGAGCGGGATGAGATTGTCGAGCTGCGCGAGCCGCGCCGAGGCGATGCCGAGCCCGGCGTCGCTGGCGCGCTTGGTCAGCGCATAGGCGCGCGGCCAGTCCTGCGCCGCGAGGTCGCCGTTGAACATCGCGGTGCCGAGGACATATTGGGCGCGCGGTTCGCCGCGCTCGGCCGAACGGGTGATATAGGTCATCGCCTCGTCGCGGCGATTGGCGGTGAAGAGGATGAGGCCGAGATTGTCCTCGGCCTGAAGATGCCCTTGTTTGGCGGCCTTGCGGTACCAGGCTTCGGCCTGGGCGAGGTCGGTCGGCACGCCGCGGCCAAGCTTGTACGCCTGACCGAGGTTGAACTGAGCATCGGCGTCGCCCGCCAGCGCGAGCGGACGCCATTCGGCGACCGCCGCCTGATAATCGCCCGCCTGCCAGGCCTCGACGCCCTGTTTGACATCGGCATGTGCGGGGGCGGCGAGCATCGCCGCCGAAACGAGCGGGAGCGCCAGCAAAAGGGCGGTGCGGAATGAACGCATCTATATTCTCCAATGACTTGCGCCGCGCAGGGTTCCGATCCCTTGGCGGTGTGCAGTCCCGAAGCTGCCCTAACCCCAAATGGCTAACAGCGCGTTAGCGACGGGTAAGGGGGGTGCGAATCCTGATCCGTTCCGGGACAGTTATTCACTAAGGCTTTGTTTACCATAGGTGCGAAGAAGTCGTTCACCCTCTTTTTGCCATCGTTAACCCAATTTTAGCGGCCTGCGTGGCATTCCCCATCGCGATTGAGGTTTTGAGGGGGACAGTCGTGCGCGTTTTGGCATTGGCTTCACAAAAAGGCGGGTCGGGCAAGACGACATTGTCGGGACATCTGGCGGTGCAGGCGCAGCTTGCCGGCGCCGGACCGGTCGTGCTGATCGACATCGACCCGCAGGGTTCGCTCGCCGACTGGTGGAACGAACGCGAAACCGACCTGCCGGCTTTTGCGCAGACCACCGTTGCGCGGCTTGCTTCCGACCTTGAAATCCTGCGCCAGCAAGGCTTTAAACTGGCCGTCATCGATACGCCCCCGGCGATCACCATGGCGATCCAGAGCGTTATCGGCGTTGCCGAACTGATCGTCGTCCCGACGCGCCCGAGCCCGCACGACCTGCGTGCCGTCGGCGCCACCGTCGACCTGTGCGAGCGCGCGGGCAAGCCGCTGGTGTTCGTCGTCAACGCCGCGACGCCGAAAGCAAAGATCACCAGCGAGGCTGCGGTCGCGCTGTCGCAGCACGGTACCGTCGCCCCGGTCACCCTGCATCACCGCACCGACTATGCCGCGTCGATGATCGACGGCCGCACGGTGATGGAAGTTGATCCGAACGGCCGCTCGGCCGAGGAAATCCGCCAGCTCTGGTCCTATATGAACGACCGTCTGGAGAAGAATTTCCGCCGCACCATCTTCTCGGCGCCGCTGCCTTCGCAGGCGGGTTACGGCGCGGTCCGTCCGATGGGCGGCGGTTTCGGCCGCCGCATCGCGGGCCAGTAAGGGGGAGCCGGAATGATGGGCGAACCCAAACCCCTCGCATCGCTGAGCGCCGGACTTCTCGCGCGCAAGGGCGCCGCGCGTCCCGCGATGCGCCGCCAGCCGCTGGGCAGCGGCCCCGCGACGCTGAACACCACCGGTTACGACGACCTCGGCTGGAACGACATGGGATATGATGTCGATCCCGACCAGTCGGCCGAACCGACGAACATGGTCGACTTGAAGCCGATGCTGGCCGGATCGGTGCTCGCGCATAATGCCGAGGCCGAACATGCGGTCGAGGAAAGCGCCGGCCACGAACTCACCGATGCGCTGGCGAACGAGGAAGCCTATCTGGCCGAACCGCCGGCGATCCCCGAGGTCGTCCGCCAGCAGGAATCGCTGGTCGATCGCGTCGCCGCGGTGGCGCGCAAGGTCGAACAGCGCCCCGTCGAGCGCAAACCGCGGGCGCTGCGTGCCCGCGAAAAGGCGGCGTTCACGCTGCGCCTCGACGCCGAGCGCCACCTGCGGCTGCGGCTGGCGAGCGCGGTGACCAACCGGTCTTCGCAGGTGATCCTGACCGATTTGCTCGACGAATATCTGTCGACGCTGCCCGAAATCGACGCGATGGCAAGCCGCCTCCCGGCGGCGCGCCCGGCGCGCCGGACGATGCACAAGGGGGACTGACCATGAAACGCAACATGCTGATGAAGCTGGCCATTTCGGGCTTCGTCCTCGGCGTGACGACCTTCGGGAACGGCACGCTCGCCTCGGCTTCGAACAAGCCGACGGTCGCCGAAAAGTCGGCGGGCGCGGCGCGTGTCGCGCTCGAAAAGGGCAAGGCGAACAAGGCGGTCGGCCATGCCGAAGCCGCGGTTGCCGCAAGCCCGCGCGACGCCGGCTATCGCGCGCTGCTCGGCCAGGCCTATCTCAACGACGGCCGTTTCGATTCGGCCGCAGCGGCGCTTACCGAGGCGATGGAACTCGGTGCGACCGACGCGAATACCATCCTCGCGCTGACGCTGGCGCAGATCGCGCAGGGCAAGACGCCCGATGCCGTCGCGCTGCTGAATGCCCACCAGGCGACCGTGCCGGCGCCCGACGCCGGGCTGGCGCTGGCGCTGGCGGGCGACAGCGAATCGGCGATCTATGTCCTCACCGAAGCAGCGCGTGCCGAGGGTGCGAGCGCCCGCACGCGGCAGAATCTGGCGCTGGCCTTCGCGCTGTCGGGCCGCTGGGCGCAGGCCCGCGTACTCGCCGCGCAGGATCTGTCGCTCGCGAAGCTCGACGCGCGCATGGGCGAATGGTCGAAACTCGCATCGCAGCCCGACGCGCGCCTGCGTGTCGCGACGCTGATCGGCACCAAGGCCAAGGCCGACGCCGGCATGCCGGTCCGTCTCGCGCTGGCCAATGCGCCCGAGGTGCGGATGGCCGCCGCGGCGGACGACAAGGTCGTGCTCGCCGCCGCCGACCCGGCGCCGGTCGAGAGCTTCGCCCCGCCGCCGCCCGTGCTGGCGAGCGCTGACACCAGCATCCGTACGGTCGAACTGCCGATGCCGCAGCGCGACGAGAATGGCGTCGTCCCGGTGACCGAATTGCCGCAGCCCGCAGCGGCTCCGGACGTGATCATGGCCGACGCAGCGCCCTATCGCGCCGCACCCGGCGCACCCGCCGAAACCGTGCGCCCCGCGCAGGCGCAGGCACTCGAGCTCGCGACGCGGATCGTTCCCGCCGCCTTCAATTCCAAGAAGCCGAACGGTTGGGCCGTCCAGCTCGGCGCCTATGACAGCCTTGGCATCGCCAAGGAAAAATGGGGTGTGCTGAAAAAGCGGAACGGCATGCTCACCAGCTTCCCGGCGTCCAGCCATGCGGCGGTCGTAAAGGGGCGCACCTTCTATCGCCTGACGGTCAACGGCCTGGCAACGCGCGGCGACGCGACCGAGATGTGCCGCCAACTGAAAGCGCAGGGGCAGGTGTGCTTCATCCGCCAGATGGGCGGCGCCGAAAACATCCAGTGGGCCGCGAAATCGAGCCCGCTGCGGCTCGCGTCGCGATAGTTTCGACACTCCGGGGGGAGTGGACCGAGGAAGGGGCGTGGCCGTAAGGCCACGCCCCTTCGCTTTTTTCCGGTCGTCCCGCACGACGCAGAGAGTTTTAAACGACCCAAATTTATTTTGCGCCATATTGGTATGAAATACATTGATAAGTAACAAAATCCTGATTAGGGGGCGATTGCTAACAGTGGACGGAGTTTACTATGAATCTCTTTAAGAAGGCTGCGATCACCCTCGCGGCAACCTCGATGGCCGTTGCGCCCGTCGCTGCTTCGGCTGCGCCGGCTGCCGCCGCATTCGACGGCGTGCGTGCAACCTCGACCGTCGAAGGTCAGAGCGAACTCGAAAATTCGACCTGGCTCTATGGTCTTCTTGCTCTCGCGGCGATCATCGGCCTCGTGCTGATCCTCGACGACAACAAGGACGATCCGGTCAGCGTCTGATCGCTTCGTCTGAAGAACATGAAAAGGCCCTGTCGAAAGACGGGGCCTTTTTTCTTTGGCGATAGAATTGGCTGTGAACTCACAGCAACGGTGGCGGGTTAGGGGTTGGGAGCGGACTTTCGCCCGTTTTGTGAACCCCGGCGAAAGCCGGGGCCCTCGGCGGAGCGGGATGTGCCGTCAGCGGATACGCAGGCCGCCCTTCCACATCGCGGTCGCGCGGCCTTGCACCGGCATGCCGTCGAAGGGGGTGTTGCCGGCCCAGGCCGCCATCTTCTTGGCATCGACCTGCCAGGGCGTCGCTTCGTTGACGAGGATCAGGTCGGCTTCCTTGCCCACGCCAAGGCGGCCGGCATCGACGCCGAGGAGGCAGGCGGGGGTGCGCGCCAGCAGCTCGAACAGGCGCCCCGGCGAAATATGGCCGTCGCGGACAAGATTGAGGCCGAGCGCGAGCAGCGTCTCGGCGCCCGCCATGCCGGGCAGCGCCTCGGCGAAGGGGAGGCGCTTGTCTTCGGGACCGCGCGGGTCGTGGCCCGAGGCGAGGATGTCGATCGTGCCGTCGGCGATGGCTGCGAGGCACGCCTGACGGTCGTCTTCCGACCGCAGCGGTGGCGACAGGCGCGCGAAGGTCCGGAAGTCGCCGATTGCCGTGTCCGAGAGCAACAGGTGCGCCGGGGTGATGCCGCAGAGGACGGGCAAGCCCTTCGCCTTGGCGGCGCGGATCAGGTCGAGCCCGCGCGCGGTCGTGACCTGACGGAAATGGACGGGCGCGCCGGTTTCCTCGACCAGCGCAAGGTCGCGCGCGATCGCTATCGCTTCGGCGATGGCGGGGGCAGAGGACAGGCCGAGCCGGGTCGCCATCTCGCCGTCGGTGGCGACGGCACCCGCCGTCAGCCCTTCATCCTCGGCATGGATGATCGTGACGAGGCCGAGCGAGGCGGCATAGGTCAGCACGCGCCGCATGACGCCGCTGTCGGGGATGCGGTTGCGGCCGGTCGCGATGGCGCGCGCTCCCGCCTGCTTCATCAGGCCGATTTCGGCGAGTTCGCGGCCGGCGAGGCCCTTGGTCGCGGCGGCGAGCGGATGCACCCAGAGGTCGGGTTTGCCGCCCTTGGCCGCACGCTCGACGAGGCCGGCGCTGTCGAGCGGCCCGCTGTCGGGCATCAGCGCGGCGCGCGTGATGCCGCCGAAATGGAAGGCGGGCTTGTCGGTGGCAAAGACGCCGAGATCGATGATCCCGGGGGCGAGCCACTGGCCGCGAGCGTCGATGGTTTCGGCGCCTTCGGGAACGTCGGCCGGGTCAATCGCCGCGATGCGGCCGTCGACCGCGAGCAGGCTGCCCGGACGCGGCGTGTCGCCGTCGATCAACAGCGCGCCGGTGATGTGGAGCGGTTTCAGTTCCATCCCGGCACTCCCCGCTTGCGGCGCGTCAATATGTCGAGGCACGCCATGCGGACCGCGACCCCCATTTCGACCTGTTCGGTGATCGTCGAGCGTTCGACATCGTCGGCGACGCTGCTGTCGATCTCGACCCCGCGGTTCATCGGGCCGGGGTGCATGACGATCGCATCGGGTTTCGCTTTTTCGAGCCGCTTCGGTGTCAGGCCGTAAAGCGCATGATATTCACGCGCCGACGGCAGGTAAGCGCCATCCATACGCTCGTTCTGGAGGCGGAGCATCATCACGACGTCGGCGTCCCTGATGCCTTCGTCCATGTCGGTGAAGGTCGTGACGTGCATGCGATCGATCGCCGGCGGGGTGAGCGTCGGCGGCGCGACGATGCGCACCTCGTTGCCGAGCAGGGTCAGCGCGAGGATGTTCGAACGCGCGACGCGGCTGTGGAGGACGTCGCCGCAGATGGCGATGGTGAGGCCCTCGACCCGGCCCTTGCGGCGGCGGATGGTCAGCGCATCGAGCAGCGCCTGCGTCGGATGCTCGTGGCGGCCGTCGCCGGCGTTGAGCACCGGGCAATCGACCTTGTCGGCGATCAGTTGCACCGCGCCCGAGCTTTGATGGCGGATCACGATGGCGTCGGCGCGCATCGCGTTCAGCGTCATCGCGGTGTCGATCAGCGTTTCGCCCTTCTTCACGCTCGATTGCGCGGCGTGCATGTTGACGACATCGGCGCCGAGGCGCTTTCCGGCGATTTCGAACGACAGCAGGGTGCGCGTCGAATTTTCGAAAAAGGCGTTGATGATCGTCAGGCCGGCGAGCCGGTCGTCATGTTTGGCGGCGCCGCTGCGGTTCATCTCGACCCATTGTTCGGCGGCGTCGAGGACGTAGGAAATCTCCCACGGGGTGAGCTGGGCGATGCCGGTGAGGTGGCGATGGCGAAAGGCATCGCCGCCGGGCGGATAATCGCTGGCGGGTCGGATGGTTGTGTTTGTCATTAAAGCCGAGCGTTTAGGTGGCGGCGCGCAAATAGGCAAGTGCCGAGGCGATCCATGGTTCCAATATCCCGAACGTCCAGAGGGCGAGCAGGAGGATGTCGAGCCACAGCCAGATCATCATCCACGTCGCGAATGGCTGCTTGCGCGTCTTGTGGCGGACGAGCCGCGATGCGGCGACGGTGCCGAGGGCGCCGCCAAGAAAGGCCCAGAGCAGCAGGGTGGACTCGGGTATCCGGCGCACGCCGGCTGCGGCGCGGCGCTTGTCGGCGACCATCAAGCCAAAGGCGATGCCGTTCGCGGCGGCGAGCCAATAGAGGAAATAGCGGATCAAGCCCGGGTCAGGGCGTCGATTGCGCCCTGCAGGATGAAAGCGGCGGCGGCGCTGTCGACGCGTTCTGCGCGTTTGGCGCGGCTGACGTCGGCGGCGATCATCGCGCGCTCGACCGCGGCGGTCGACCAGCGTTCGTCCCAGAGGAGGAGGGGGAGGGCGAGCGGGGCGAGGTTACGCGCGAAGGCGCGGGTGCTTTGCGTGCGCGGGCTGTCGGTGCCGTCCATGTTGAGCGGGAGGCCGACGACGAGGCCGGTGATCGAATGGGCGGCGACGAGCGTCCCGAGCGCCTCGAGGTCGACCGAGAATTTCTTGCGGACGATCGTCTTGTCGGGGGTCGCGAAGCTCCAGCCGGCGTCGCAGAAGGCGACGCCGATCGTCTTGGTGCCGACGTCGAGGCCCATCAGGCGGCCGCCGTCCGGGAGCGCGGCGGCGAAGTCGGGAGCGGCGGTGGTGATCATATTACCGCCTCTCTAGCCGCTCGTGTCGAGCGAAGTCGAGACACCCATCGGTAGGCCTGCCTTCGGGGCATCTCGACTTCGCTCGATGCGAACGGCATCAGGTTTTCGGTGCCGCAGTTACGGTAGCCGCCGGGGCGGGAAGGGGCGTCGCGGGCGGCGGCACCGGCGATGGCTTGCCTTCGAACGTCGCGAGGCGCCGCAGCACGTCGGCGCGGACGTTCGCCCAGAACAGGGTGATGTCGAAGACGTGGTAATTATTGCCCGGCAGCACATAGCTCGGCGCATAATCCTTGGCGACCTCGGCATCGCCGATCATCAGCAGGCCGCGCGTATCGTCGCATTTGGCGCCGATCTTGCCCGCGACGAGCGATCCCTTCTTGAAGCCGTCGGCGGGCTTGAGCGTGCCGATGTTGGCCTCCGGGCCCGCCGCGGTATCGGGGATGCCGGTGAGCGGATTGGTGCACAGCATGCGCGTGCCCGCGCGCGGGCGACCGTCGTAGCCGATCGTGCCGTCATAGGCGTCGGTCACCATGATCGGGTCGGCAGGCTCCGCGAAGCTGGCCCAACTGATCAGGCAGCCCTTTTGCTCGGGGGTCTGGCAGGCGGGGAGGCCGAGCGCCGCGATGTCGGTATCGACGCTGATCGGCCAGCCGATCACGTAAGCGGCGACGATGCGCTTCGCGAGCGGGGTGCCGGCGATGCGGTTCTTGATCAGCGTTTCGATGTGCAGCGCGCCCTGGCTGTGCCCGGCGAGGATGATCGGCCGGTTTTTGGGCTGCGCCGCGAGGAAGGCGTCGAACGCCTGTTCGACGTCGCGATAGGCGGCGTCTATCGCTTTGCCCGCCGTCACGCGGTCTTCGGCGAGGAAGGCACCGAGCGTCGCCTGACGGTAGCGCGGCGCCCAGAGTTCGCCGGCGTCGCCGAAAGCGCTCGCCATACCCTGCATGAACAGGGTGGTGCGGTAATTGGCGTCGCGGTCCTCGAGCGGCGCGTTCCAGCTCGACTTGCTGTAATAACTGGTCGGGTGGACGAAGAAGATCGCGGCGTCGCCCTTGGGCGCGGCGGCTTCGGCGGGCGCCGCGGCGGTTGCCGCGCGGGCCGGCGGAATCAGCTTGTCGCCGTCCCCGGTCTTGGGCGTCGCGGCGCCGTCGGCGGGCGGTCGCCATGCCGACGGATCGTTCTCGATCCCCGGCCGCGAAATCCACATCGCAGGATCGTCATAGGCGTTGGGGGCGATCGCCGCCTGCGGCTTGAATTCGGTCGACGGCACGAACGCGACGCGGCCGAACCAGGCGGGCGCGAGCTGCCAGGCGATGCCGACGCCGAGGACGAGAATGATGATCGCGGCGATGAGGTAGAGGAATTTGCGGGCCATTTGGGCTCCATGGGGGAGAAAAAGTTTGGGCGCTATCTAGCGGTCCTTCAAATACTCGTCACCCTGAACTTGGTTCAGGGTCCACGGCCCGAGGCGCGACGATATGCGTCGCGTGTCGGGATGGCAGGCCATGGATGCTGAAAGAAGTTCAGCATGACGAAATTGGAAGTTAGACATTGGGCATGACCGACGCCCCTGCAAGCACGCCCGCCGCCGATTCGCCCCGGCTCGCCTCGGTACGACTCGACGAGAATGACGCACCATGGCCGCTGCGCCCGTGGATCATGGCGGCGATCGGGGCGCTCGCGGGACTGTTGTTCCACATGCTCGTCGACCGCCAATATGTCGCCGAACCGGCGCCGCTGCTCGACGCGCTTGCGGCCTTCATCGCCGTTTCGACGGTGGTTTTCCTGCTCGGCGTCGAAATCCGCCGCTGGCACTGGGCACTGGGTTTCGCGCTGCTGTGGGGCGCGGTGATGGGGCTGATCAGCGGCTATTCGGCGGGTTATAATCTCAACGGGTCGCCGATCGAATGGCCGTTCTGGTCGGGAATCCTGGCGGTGCTCGTCGCGACGCCGCTGTTTCAGACACGCCGCGATGTCGCGCCCGACTGGCGCTTCTGGAAACTGTGGCAGATGCCCTACGAACGGCTGCACAGCCACGCCTGGACCGACGCGGTGATCGGCGCGGCGGGGCTGGTCTTCGTCGGCATCACTTTCCTGCTCGTCGTGCTGATCGGGCAGATGTTCAAGCTGATCGGGATCGACCTGATCGAGCGCCTGCTGAACGGCGAATGGTTCGGCTGGATGCTCGCGGGAGCGGCATTCGGCGGCGCGGTCGGGCTGCTGCGCGAGCGCGACAAGCTGGTCGCGACCTTGCAGCGGCTGGTGATGATCGTGCTCGGCGTGCTGGCGCCGGTGCTGGCGGCCGCGCTGGCGCTGTTCCTGCTGTCGCTGCTCGGCACCGGGCTGACGCCGCTCTGGGAATCGGGATTTTCCACCGCGGCGCTGATGATGGCGGCGGCGGCGTTCGCCGTGCTGCTCGCCAATGCGGTGATCGGCAACGGGCGCGACGACCGGTCCGCGAACCGCTTCCTGCAGATTGCGGCGGCGGTGCTGGTCGCGGCGGTGCTGCCGCTTGCGGTCATCGCTTTCTACTCGATGCATTTGCGCGTCATCCAATATGGCTGGACCCCCGAGCGCATCTGGGGGGTGATCGCGGCGATCATCGCGCTCGCCTATGGCGCGGCGGGGCTGTGGTCGGTTGCGAAGGGGCGCCGCGATTTCGACGATCTGCTGCGGCCGTTGCAACAGAAGCTGGCGATCGGGCTGATGCTGCTGGCGCTGTTCCTCGCGCTGCCGCTGATGGATTTCGGCGCAATTTCGACGCGCGACCAGTTGGCGCGATTGAAAACCGGCACGACAAAGGCCGAGAAATTCGACTGGGCGGCGCTGGCGTTCGATTTCGGGCCCGCGGGGCGGCGGGCGCTCGCCGATCTGGCGAAGTCGCCCGACAAGGCTAGGGCTGATCTGGCGAAATGGGCGCTCGCCGCGCAGAATCGCTGGGATCTGAACGTCCCGGGCGAGGCCGTCGATGCCGCCGATGTGACCTATGGCGCCAAGCCGATCCGCGACAAGGTGCGGGTGCTGCCGGCGGGGCAGCTATTGCCGCCCGAGGCCTATGCAGCGCTCGATACGCGCGGCCAGTGCAAGACTGCGCCGTGCGCCGCCTATGTGCTGGGTTCCGACCGCATCGTCGTGGCCGGGCGCGGCAACAATGTCGTGCTGTTCGCGCGGGATGCAAAGACCGGCGAATGGGCCGAGGATTATGAAGGGTTTCGCGGTGGCGCGATCGCGGAGGGTTTGACGATCGACGAGCTCGAAAAGGCGGTGATCGAGGTGCGGCCGGTCCAGCGGCGGCAGCTCTTCGTCAATGGCAAGCCGCTGGGCGAGGATTTCGAGTGAGAATCGCGCGCCTGCCTTGAAGCGCGCGGGGGAGGATGCTAGCGGCGCAGCTTCTCCCGATAAGGCGACTAGAATGGCAATCGATCAGGCAACGGTAAGGAAAATCGCGTCGCTGGCGCGCATCGCGATCAGCGATGCGGAAGCCGCCGCGATGGAAGGCGAATTGAACGGCATTTTGGGCTGGGTCGAGCAACTCGGCGAGGTCGATGTGACCGGGGTCGAGCCGATGACTGCGGTGATCCCGAACATACTGCGGCTGCGCGACGATATCGTCGATGCCGACCCGCTGACCGGCGGCAACCGCCGCGACGATATTCTCGCCAATGCGCCCGCGCCGCAGCACGGCTTTTTCGGCGTTCCCAAGGTAATCGAATAATGACCGAACTTACGAACCTGACCGTCGCCGAGATCCGCGACGGGCACCGCGCGGGCGATTTCAGTGCTGTCGAGGTCGCCGAGGCGTTCAACGCCAATGTCGCGGGCGCGAAGGCGCTGAATGCGTTCATCGTCGAGACGCCCGAACATGCGATCGCGGCGGCGAAGACGGCTGATGCCGACCGCGCGGCGGGGACGCTGAAGCCCTTGTCGGGCGTGCCGATCGGGATGAAGGATTTGTTCGCGACCAACGGCGTCCAGACCACAGCCGCGAGCCATATGCTCGAAGGCTTTGTCCCGCGTTATGAATCGACCGTTTCGCAGAAATTGTGGGACGCGGGCTGCGGCATGCTCGGCAAGCTCAACCTCGACCAGTTCGCGATGGGATCGTCGAACGAGACGAGCTATTTTGGCAATGTGATCTCACCGTGGAAGCGCAAGGATGGCGGCAATGCCGCGCTCGCGCCGGGCGGATCGTCGGGCGGCAGCTCGTCGGCAATCGCGGCGCGGCTGTGCCCCGCGGCGACGGGGACCGACACCGGCGGCTCGATCCGCCAGCCTGCGGCGTTCGTCGGGATCAGCGGGATCAAGCCGACCTACGGCCGCTGCTCGCGCTGGGGCATCGTGGCGTTCGCGAGCTCGCTCGATCAGGCGGGGCCGATGGCGCGCGACGTCAAGGACTGCGCGATCATGCTCGAAAATATGGCGGGCTTCGATCCGAAGGACGCGACGAGCCTGAACCTGCCGGTGCCCAATTGGGAAGCCGCTTTGTCGAGCGATCTCAAGGGCAAGAAAGTCGGTATTCCTAAGGAATATCGCCTTGAAGGCATCGATCCCGACATCGACGCGATGTGGGATGCGGGTATCGCGATGCTGAAGGATGCCGGGGCCGAGGTTGTCGACATCAGCCTGCCGCACACCAAATACGCGCTGCCGGCCTATTATATCATCGCGCCCGCCGAAGCGTCGTCGAACCTCGCGCGCTATGACGGTGTGCGTTACGGCCTCCGCGACCTGCCCGAAAAGGCCGGATTGCAGGACATGTATGCCGCGACGCGCGCCGACGGCTTCGGGCCCGAGGTCAAGCGCCGCATCATGATCGGCACCTATGTGCTGTCGGCGGGCTTTTACGACGCCTATTATACGCAGGCGCAGAAGGTGCGGACGCTGATCGCGCGCGATTTCGAACAGGCGTTCGGAGTGTGCGACGTCATCCTCGCGCCGACCGCGCCGTCGGCGGCGTTCGGGCTCGGCGAGAAGACCGCCGATCCGCTGGCGATGTATCTCAACGACGTGTTCGCCGTGCCCGCGAGCCTCGCGGGCCTGCCCGCGATGTCGGTCCCCGCGGCGCTGAACCGCGAAGGACTGCCGCTGGGCTTGCAGATCATCGGCAAGGCGTTTGACGAGCAGGGCGTGCTGAACGCGGGGCTGGCAATTGAAGAGCGGGCGGGCTTCAACGCCCGCGCCGAGAAGTGGTGGTAAGATGAGCGATTATCGCATCAAGGGCGAAACTGGCGAGTGGGAGGTCGTGATCGGCCTCGAGGTCCATGCGCAGGTCACCTCCAACGCCAAGCTGTTCTCGGGCGCCGCGACGGCGTTCGGGGCCGAGCCGAACACACAGGTGTCGCTGGTCGATGCCGCGATGCCGGGCATGCTGCCGGTGCCGAACCGCGAATGCATCCGTCAGGCGGTGCGTACAGGGATGGCGATCGAGGCCGAGATCAACAAATGGTCGCGGTTCGATCGCAAGAATTATTTCTATGCCGACCTGCCGCAGGGTTACCAGATTTCGCAGCTTTATCATCCGCTTGTCGGCGAAGGTTCGCTGACGATCGCAGCCGACGAGAAGGCAGGGATTCCGGGCGACAAGGTGATCGGGATCGAGCGCATCCATGTCGAGCAGGACGCCGGCAAGCTGATGCACGACCAGCATCCGACGATGTCCTATGTCGACCTCAACCGCTCGGGCGTCGCGCTGATGGAAATCGTCTCGCGCCCCGACATGCGTTCGCCCGCCGAAGCGGGGGCCTATGTGCGCAAGCTGCGGTCGATCCTGCGCTATGTCGGATCGTGCGACGGCAATATGGAAGAGGGCTCGATGCGCGCCGACGTCAACGTCAGCGTCCGCAAGCCCGGCGACGAGTTCGGGACGCGCACCGAGACGAAGAACGTCAATTCGGTGCGCTTCGTGATGGCGGTGATCGAGGGCGAAGCGAAACGTCAGGTCGAGCTGATCGAAAGTGGCGGCACCGTGGTGCAGGAAACGCGGCTTTACGATCCCGACCGCAACGAGACGCGCTCGATGCGGTCGAAGGAAGATGCGCATGATTACCGCTACTTCCCCGATCCCGACCTGTTGCCGCTCGAACTCGACGATGCGTTTCTGGCGGAATGCCGCGAGTCCTTGCCCGAACTGCCCGACGCCAAGCGGGCGCGCTATCTGGCGGCCGGGATCTCGGCATATAACGCCGACGTGCTGACCGCCGAGGTCGAGAGCGCGCTGTGGTTCGATACGCTGCTGGAAACCGGCGCGAAGCCGGCTGCGGCGGCGAACTGGGTATCGAGCGAGTTGTTCGGGGCGCTCAACCGCCTCGGCAAGAGCTTCGAGGATTGCCCGGTGACACCGGCGCAGGCGGGCGAATTGCTCGGGCTCGTTGCCGACGGCACGATTTCGGGCACGATCGCCAAGGCCGTGTTCGAAAAGATGCTCGAAAGCGGCGACGGCGCGGCCGCCATCGTCGATCGCGAAGGCCTCAAGCAGACGAGCGACACCGGCGCGATCGAGGCCGAGATCGCCAAGGTCCTCGCCGCCAATGCCGACAAGGTCGAGCAGTATAAGGGCGGCAAGGAAGCCTTGTTCGGCTTTTTCGTCGGGCAGACGATGAAGGCGATGCAGGGCAAGGCGAACCCGCAGGTCGTCAACGAACTGCTGAAGAAGGCGCTCGCTTGACGGTGATCCAGTTCACAGGCAATTCAGCCGCTTCGCGGTCATAAGCATTGAAATCAATGCATAATGATGACGAAGGGTGGAATGATGATGAAGCGGTTTCTGGTTTCGGTTGGCGGTGCTCTGGCGATCGTGTCGGGGGCCGCTGCGAGCGCGCCCGCGGTGAACGACGGGTACGACTGGACGATGCGTGTCAATGACGAGGATCGGGCGAACAGCGCGATCCTTGCCTATGAAGTCACCGACACCGACGACCAGCCGCTGAATTTCACCTGCGAAGAGGGCGGCAACCGCATCTTTGCCGGGATCTCGGGCGGCTCGCCCGATCTCAGCGCGATCGAGCTGGTATCGGGCGACCAGGCATTGCGGCTGGCCGGCACGACCGAGGCCGAGGAAATGCCCTATTTCTCGTCGACCGACGAAATCGCCGGCGATGCGCCTTTCATCCGCGCCTTTGCGGCGAACGGGTGGCTGCGCATGACGGCCGATGGCGTCGCGACCGATATGGCGGCGACGCCGGCGGGCAAGCAGGCGATCGCGCGCTTTGTCGCTTTCTGCGCCGGCTGACGCGGCGCGGCGGATGCTGCGGGCGCTGCTGGCGCTGTCGATGATGTTCGCCTGCGCCGCGCTGGCGCGGGCCGAGACGATCGTCTTCGCAAACGTCAATGTCGTGCCGATGGACCGCGAACGCGTGATTCCACGCACCACCGTGATCGTCACCGACGGGCGGATCGCTAGCGTCGGGATCCAGGCGAAGCTGCCCGCCGGGACGCCGGTGATCGACGGCAAGGGCGCGTGGCTGATGCCGGCCCTTGCCGACATGCACAATCATGTGACGCAGCGTGACGACCTGACGCTGCTGCTCGCCAATGGCGTGACGACGATGCTCAACATGGGCGAGGCGACCAACGCCTTTGCCGGACGGACGCGGATCGCGGTGAACCGCGGCGAGGTGCCCGGACCCTATATCTTCACCGCCTTCGTCGTCGATGGCGACCCGCAATATGGCCATTTCATCGTCCGCACCCCCGACGAGGCGCGCGCCATCGTGCGGCTGGCAAAGGCGAACGGCTACAGCTTCATGAAGGTCTATACCAACCTGTCGGCGGAGGCGTTCGCGGCGCTGGCCGACGAAGCGCGCGTGCAGGGGATCGGCGTCGTCGGGCATAATGTCGCGGCGGTCGGCCTCGCGAAACAGCTCGCCGCCGGGCAGGCGATGATCGCGCATGTCGAGGAGTTTTTCACCGGCTTCTTCCCCGAACCGCCCGCGAGCGACCAGCAGGCGCCGCCCGCCGCGGCGCGGATCGCCGACGCGATCGCGCTGGTGAAGGCGCATGGCGCGTTCGTCACGTCCGACCTGTTCACCTATCGCACGATCGCGGCGCAGTTCGGCAAGCCCGAGGCCGTGAAAGCCTATCTCGCAGCGCCCGAGGCGCGCTATGTGTCGCCCGGCGACCGGATCGACTGGGCGCGCTCGGGCTATCAGAAAAAGGCGGTCGACCTGTCGCGGCGGGTGGCGTTCGAGGCGCGCTTCGTCAAGGCGATGGCCGATGCGGGGGTCCCGCTGATTGCGGGCGGCGATGCGCCGACGATCGCGGGGCTGGTACCCGGCTTTGCGCTGCATGACGAGATCGACGCGATGCGCGGCGCCGGGCTGACGCCGTGGCAGGCGCTGTCGGCGGCAACGCGCACCCCGGGCGAGTTCATCGCCAAGACGGTACCGGGCGCGGCGAAGTTCGGCATCGTGGCGCCGGGCTATCGCGCCGACCTGCTGCTGGTCGCCGACAATCCGCTGGAAAAACCCGCGACGTTACGAGCGCCGCTGGGCGTGATGACGGGCGGCCGCTGGCATGATGCCGCGGCGCTGAAGACGATGCTGGCCGAAGTGGCGACGCGGCGGTCCGTTCCCTAAAACCGCCTCTGCCCGGCACCCCAGTCGCCGATATCGCACTGGCCCGAGAAATTGGTCTGCGCGGCGATGGTGATGCGGCCGGAGCGGCGATCGACGGTCAGCTTCGGTTTGTTGAGGCCATTGAGGCGATAGCTGGCGGTGATGCGGTCGGGGGTGACGACCAGATTGTCGAGATCCCACCAGCCGTTGTCGCCGCCCGAATGGATCGGCGGCACCAGTTTCGGGCCGAGGTGAATGCGGCCATGGTCACCGTAGAGTTCGAGCTGGATATCGCTGTTAAATCCCTGCGCGCTGTTGCTGAGCTCGTTGCTCCATTCCCATTTGTGGGCGTGGGGGTTCCAGCTGTAGCGCGGATTGTTCTGGACCGTCGGCCGGGTCCCCGCGCCGTAGCAGACGAGAACCAGCGAACCGGGATCGCGATAGCCCGGATCGGCGGCGGGTTGATGGTGATCGAGGCCGTCGTTGTCGGCATCGCCGTCGCGGCAATTTTCGGCCGGGACGACGATCAGCGCGCCATAGCGTCCGTCGACGGTCGATACCGAGATGCAGCGGCCGGTGCGGGCATTCCACCAGAAGGTGTAGCGCTGTTCGCCGACGGTATTCGAGAAGCGCGCGACATAGCCGCGCGCGAGAAGCTGCGTTTCGCCGCCCGCCGCGCGGGCGCCGGCGAGATCGGCGAGGTCGGGGGCGGGCTGCGCAAGTGCTGGCGCGGGGAGGGCGATGACGGCGACCAAAAGGGCAAGGCTGTGACGCATGATGAGACCCCTGTTGTGGATGCGGCGCGAGGATATCGGCTCAGGGCGTCGCGCGCCAGACGCTACGCCCTTCCTTGATCGTTTCGCGGACCTTGATGGCCTTGATGGCGTCGACCGGGGTGGTCAGCGGGTTCTTGTCGAGAATGACGAAGTCGGCGAGCAGGCCGGGCTTGATGCGGCCCTTGCGGTCTTCTTCGAAGACTTGCCAAGCGGGGCCGGTGGTCAGCGCCTGCAAGGCTTCATAGGCGTTCAGGCGCTCGGCGGGGCCGCTGACGACGCTGGTCGGCGAGACGCGCGCCATCGCGGTCCAGAGCATGAAGCGCGTGTCGAGCGGAGTGACGCTATAGTCGCTGTGGTTCGAGGGCGTCAGGCCTGCGGCGCGCGCCGAGCGAAGGGGGCTGATGAAAGCGACGACCTCGGCGGGGAAGTTGGTGCGGTGGACGTCGCCCCAATACCATGTGTGGTTGGAAAAATAGGACGGCCCGACGCCGATCCGCCGATAGGCTTGTAGCTGGTCGGGGCGCTGGAACTGCGAATGGATGACGATCGGGCGGCGGTTGTCGGCCGCCTTGATGCCGAGCGCGTCGAAGCCGCGGATCGCCATGTCGATCGCGGCGTCGCCGTTGGCGTGGACGAAGAGCTGCCAGCCGCGTTCGTGGACCTTCCTTGCCTGCGCGATGAACGCCGCTTCGGAGAGGACAGGCTCGCCGTGCCAGGGATGGTGCCCCTCGGGGCTGCCGCGCCGGTAATCGCGGGTGAAATAGCCGGTGCGCGCCTGCACCGATCCGTCGAGGACGAACTTGATTCCCTGCAGCTTCACATGCCCGCGATATTCGCCGAACCGGAGGTCGGGGTTCGCGAGCAGCGCGTCGAGGCCGGTCGAAAAGGGGAGCAGCGCGAGGTCGATTTTCAGCCGCTCGCGCGCCGCATCGCCGGTCAGGAAGGCGATGTCGGGCGGCAGGGTCGCGCCGTCCTGCGCATGCGTGTAACCTTCGGCGAAATAGGCATTTTGTGCCGCGTCGAGCGCGGCGAGCTTCTGGTCTGCCGTCGGTTGCGGCATCGCGGCGAGCATCAGGAAGGTTGCTTTTTCAAGGAGCACGCCGTTGAGGCGGCCGGCGGCGTCGCGCAGCAGCATGCCGCCGGGCGGCGGCTGGCTGGCGTCGGTCAGCTTCGCGGCGGTCAGTGCGGCACTGTTGGCGACGAGGCCGTGGAGCGAGACGTGCAGGACGACGATGGGCCGGTCGGCGGCGACGGCATCGAGTTCGGTGCGGGTGATGTGGCGCTTTTCGGCGAGATTTTCCTGATCATATTGCCAGACGACGACCCAGCCGCCGGGCGGAATTGCCTTAGTCGCGATATGGTCGGCAATCGCCCGCTGCAGCCCGGCGATATCGGTGACGGCCGCATGCGCGCCGTCGCGGAGATCAAGCCCGCCCTCGCTCATCGTCGCCACCGTGAAATGCGAATGGGCGTCGATGAAGCCCGGCAGCATGGTGGCGCCGGCAAGGTCGCGGACGGTCGCGCCCTTGCCCGCAGCGCGGCGCGCCTCCTTTTCGCTACCGGCAAAGGCGATGCGGTCGCCGCGGGTGACAACGGCCTCGACGGTCTGCGGCGTGTCGCCATCCATCGTGACGATCGGACCGCCGCGATACAGGATCATATCCTGCGCGGCGGCAGGCGCAGCGACGGTCAGCAACAGCGCGGCGAGTGCGGCGGTCAATTTCATATGTCTCTCCCCCGCCGCCATCGTGATGGGGCGGGAGGGACGGGTCAAGTGCTTCGCATGCTATCGAACTGCGACGGTGGGCGATGCGTCAGACCTGCTGCGGGGGCACTTCGCTGGGGCCGCGGCCGGGCTGGTCGATATCGCCGCCGCCCGGGCTGCCGGGGATTTCCTGCGGCTGACCGGCGGGATCCTCGAGCGGCGTCGGCTGGACCGGCTGTTCGGGCGGGGCGACCGGATCGATGACGTCGGGCTTCGGCTTGGGAAGCGGATCGGCGGCGTGGACGTAAAGGTTGGACTTGAAGCTCATCGTGGCTCTCCTTGCTTTACCAACGAACGGCCGGCCGCCATGTTCCGACAGCGGGATGCGCCTAGGTAAAGGGGGCTTTCCGCCCTTGCCCTTGGCCACGCGTCTGCTATAGCCCCGCGCGGCCCGCACGGGCGTGCGCGGCAGCGCGCGATTTCGTGCACCCGGCCGAGGCTTCTCAAGCGGGCGTGGCGGAATTGGTAGACGCGCTGGTTTTAGGTACCAGTATCGCAAGATGTGGGGGTTCGAGTCCCTTCGCCCGCACCACCTTCGCGAGCAGCAAGCCGGGACAGGGGAACTCCGCCATTTCGGCTGGGTTGTCGATACGAGATTTTGAGCAAGGATAAGATCAAGGCAATGAAGACCGTCGAAACGCTGAACGAAGGCCTGAAGCGCGAATATAGCCTGACCATCACCGCCAAGGACATCGACGCGCGCGTCGAGGACGAAGTGAAGGCGGTTGCGCCCACTGTGCGCATGCCCGGCTTCCGCCCCGGCAAGGTGCCGCCGAATTTGATCCGCAAGATGCATGGCGAGGCGCTGTCGGCCGACGCGCTGAACAAGGCGATCGACCAGGGCGTCAAGGACCTGATGGCGAAGGAAAAGCTGCGCCCGGCGCTGCAGCCCGCCGTCACTCTCGCCGATGGCTATGAGCGCGGCAAGGACGCCGAGCTGACCGTCGCGCTCGAAGTGCTGCCCGACATCGCGGCGCCGTCGATCGACGGGCTGAAGCTCGAGCGCCTGACCGTTCCCGCCGACGACAAGGCGGTGATGGCGAAGATCGAGGAATTCGCGGCGCAGATGAAGCGTTTCGAGGAAGCGCCGAAGACGAAGAAGGCCGCGACCGGCGATCAGGTGATCATCGATTTCGCCGGCTCGGTCGACGGCGTCGCCTTCGACGGTGGCACGGGCGAGGACATGGCGGTCGAGATCGGCTCGGGCCAGCTCATTCCCGGCTTCGAGGACCAGCTTGTCGGCGTCAAGGTCGGCGACGAAAAGGTGTTGAAGGTTACCTTCCCTGACGAATATCCGGTCGAGAACCTCAAGGGCCAGCCCGCCGAATTCGCCGTCAAGGTGAAGGAAGTGAAGGTTCCCGCAGCGTCGAAGATCGACGACGAGTTCGCCAAGTCGCTCGGCCTCGAAAGCCTCGACAAGCTGAAAGAGCTGATGAAGGATCAGGTCGAGCAGGAACTCAACGGCCTGACGCGCACCTATATGAAGCGCAAGCTGCTCGACCAGCTCGCCGCCGCCCACGATTTCGACGTGCCGCCGACGATGGTCGAGGCCGAGTTCAACCAGATCTGGCAGCAGCTCGAGCATGAAGTCAGCCACGAGGAAGATCCCGAGGCGGCGAAGGCCGAACTCGAAAAGGATCGCGACGATTATCGCGGGATCGCGGTGCGCCGTGTCCGCCTTGGCCTGCTCCTCTCGGAAATCGGGCAGGCGCATGGCGTGCAGGTTTCGGCGCAGGAAATGCAGCGGCTGATCATGCAGGCGGCGCAGCAGTATCGCCCCGAAGACCGCCAGCGCTTCGTCGAATATGTCCAGCAGGACGCGCTCGCCGCCGCGCAGATCCGCGCGCCGCTCTATGAAGACAAGGTCGTCGACTTCCTGTTCGACAAGGCCGAGATCACCGACCGCGAAGTGACGCGCGAAGAGATCGAGGCGGCGATCGAAGCCGACGACGATGGCCATGTCCATGGCCCGGGCTGCGGTCACGACCATGATCACGACCACAAGCCGGCCAAGAAGGCGGCGGCGAAGAAGCCTGCCGCCAAGAAGGAAGCAGTGAAGGAAGAAGCCGCCGAGGCTGCGCCCGCCAAGAAGGCGCCGGCGAAAAAGGCCGAAGCGGCGCCCGCCAAGAGCGAGGAAAAGCCTGCGGCGAAGAAGGCCGCGGCGCCGAAAGCCGCTGCTGAAAAGGCAGAGCCTGCCGCCAAGAAGGCTCCGGCCAAGAAGGCGGCCGCGAAGAAATAAGCTTCGCGCCTGAAGAATTAAAAAGGCCGGGTGGAGCGATCCATCCGGCCTTTTTTGTCGATGTAGGCTGTGGGGTGGGGAGGGGACGTTCCCAATTCGTCGCCCCCGCGAAGGCGGGGCCGCTATAGGCGTTGCGCAAGGTTGCCAGCGGCCCCAGTCTTCGCGGGGCGACGAATATGGAATGACAGCTCTCCACCCCCAACCGGCCATTGCAGAAACTACCCGGTTCGGAGAGCGCCGGGCCCTATTTCTGCTTGAGCGCTTCGCTCTTGGTAAGGCTGGTGACCAGCTTGCCGTCGACGATGCTGAGCGTGTCGGCGGGGATGCGGACGGTCTGGCGGTTGACGATGGCGAGCACGCCGCCCGAGGGCTGGACCTTGTAGACCTTGCCGAGGATGCGCGCCTTGGCGTCGCGCAGAACTTCGCCTTCGACGGGCGCGCGGGGCAGCGCGCTGGCGGCCGGCGTGTCGGTGGCTTGCGCGGCGACCGCGGGCACGGTCGCGGCGGCGAGAATGAACGGTGCGATGACGAAATGGAAACGCATGGGGACCCCCTTAGTGAAATTAATAAGCTATGTTAGTATATGCCTGCTTAGTGTGCAATGCACAAAAAGTGCGAGCGGACGGGAGGCGCGGGGCGCGCGGGTCCGGCGCGGCCGGACGTTTCAGGCAGTGGCGAGAAGGACCGGGGCGGGGGTGAAGGTGCGGACGCAGTTGCGACCCGAACGCTTCGCCACATAAAGCGCCTCATCGGCCTGCCGCATCAATTGCGACAGCCCGGTGCCGGGGACGTTCGCGGCAAGGCCGATACTGGCGGTCGGCGTCAGGGCGGGCGGAATCTGGTCGCCGCAGGCGCCGGCAAGGCCGGTGCGCACCGCTTCGGCGAGCTGGCGTGCCGCCTCGATTCCCGTGCCGGGAAGCAACAGGGCAAATTCCTCGCCGCCGATCCGCCCGGCGATCATGCCGTCGGGGCCGACGGCGCGGACATGCGCGCCAAAGGCGGCGATGATCGCGTCGCCGCACGCGTGGCCGTGGCTGTCGTTGACCTGCTTGAAATTGTCGAGATCGGCGATCAGCAGCGCCGCGGGGAGACCGTCGTCGGCGGAGCGGCGAAGCGCCGCGCCCGCCTTTGCCTCGAAGCCGCGGCGGTTGAGCAGGCCCGAAAGCTCGTCGTCGTCGACCTGCTGGCGCAGTTCGGCGATCATGTCGATGGCGACCGCGACCATCAGGCTGATCGCCGCGGCGATCGACACCATCGCCTGGCTGAACTGGACGGTGGTCCAATAGACCGACTGTTGGAAACCGACATAATCGTCGAAGCCGCCGCTGAAGGTGAGGATCACGACCGGGCGGACGATCAGATTGGCGGCCGACAGCGCCGAGACCCAGAACAGCACGCGGTCGATCAGATGGGGTTTGTCGAGCGGCCACAGGGCGCGGACGATCATCAGCGCGATCACCCCGGCGCCGACGCTGACCGAATAGATGCGCCCGGGGATGTCGGGCTGGACGAGCAGGAACCAGGTGAAGAAGGCCATGGCCACCGCGATCGTCACCGCCATCGCGCGCCAGGGAACGGGGAGCGCATAGCGTTTGATGATCGCGGCGGCGAACAGCATGCCGGTGAGCAGGAAGCCGAAATTGGCGGGCAGGCGCTGCAACTCCATCGGCAGCGCGGGCGCGACGTCCTGGATCAGGAAGGCGGCGGCGGTGGCGACATAGGCGGCCGATGCATAAGCAACATAGGCTTCGCGGCGGTTCAGCCACAGCAGGAAAAAGGCAGCGGCGAACAGCAGGCCGATGCCCGGATTGAGCAGCGAAATGAAAAGCTGTCCGTTCAATTTGCCGTTCCCGCTTCCCGTCCGTCCGGGATACGCCCGCGTGGATAACAGGAAGTTACTTTTTGGGGAGTTAAGTCACGGTTACCGCAGAATTTCGTTCAGGCGGTGCCGCGCACGACGAGGTGGACCGGGATGCGCGTGCCGCTGCGCGTATGCTCGTCGTCCTCGAGCGCCATCGCGACGAGCGCTTCGCCGGCGGCGTCGAGATCGGGTTCGAGCGTCGTGAGCGCCGGATCGGCCAGCGTGCCGGCGCGAATACCGTCGAAGCCGATCAGCGCGACATCCTGTGGTACGCGGCGTCCTGCATCCTTGAGCTCCTGCAGCACGCCGAGCGCGAGCATGTCCGACGCGGCGAAGATGGCGTCGATGTCGGGATGGGCCTCCAGCAAGGCGCGCGTTGCGGCGACGCCCTGCGCGTGGCGATCGGCGGCGGCGGGCGGCTCGACGACGATGGGGGTGAGGCCGTGTGCGGCGAGCGTCGCCGCGAAACCGTCGCGCCGTTCGTCGAACTGGCGCTGCGGCGACTGCTGCGGTCCGACGAAGGCGATGCGGCGGCGGCCGGTCTTCGCGAAATGCGCGGCGGCAAGCTGGCCGCCCTCGTCATTTTCGCTGCGCATCCAGTGGAACGGGCTGCCCGGGCTGCCCCAGCAGACGAAATCGAGCCCCGACGCCTGCGCCTCGGCGAAATATTGCCAGGCGGCGCGGTTGCTGGTGGTGCCGATGACGATCATCGCGTCTGCGAGCCCCGAGGCGACGAAATCGGCGCGGAAATTGGCCTCGCTCTCCTGAAAGGAGACGAGCAGGTTGAAACCGCGTGCCGAGGTCGCGGCGGCGATGCTGCCGAGCAAGGCGAAATAGAAAGGATTGATCGCGCTGCGGTCCTCGCCGGGGCGGCAGATGGTGACGAGCGCGATCGTCTCGCTGCTCTTGAGACGCAGCGACGAAGCGTGGCGGTCGACGACATAGCCGAGTTCGCGCGCGGCGGCGGAGACGCGCGCGCGTGTCTCGGCATTGACGCCGGGGCTGTTCCGAAGCGCGCGCGAGACGGTCGATTGCGAGACACCGGCGCGTTCGGCGACGTCGAACGATGTCGGGCGCAACGTCTTCATGGCAATCCTTCTCCCCCTTTGCGCCGTCTGTCGCTGTGGGGAGCAGGGTTGTCAATGCGGGTGGTTTCAAACCCTCGTCATGCCGGACTTGATCCGGCATCCATCGCTGCGCCGTCGTCATGAACCCCGGATCAAGTCCGGGGTTCGTGACGACAGAGAAGGGCGCGCCGTTACAGGCCGTCGAGCGCAAGCAGCGCGAAGCTCGCGAGCCAATGCTCGCCCATATAGTCGCCGGTGACGTGGGGAAGGGCGGCGGCGAGATGGCGCTGCGCGGCGGCTTCGGCGACGGGGCTGCCGGGATGGGCGGGGCCGAGCGCGGCGCCGATGGCGCGCCAGCTCCACGCGCGGCTGAGATTGAGTCCGTCGAGATGGGCGATCTTGCCGTCGCTGCGATCGGAGACGGTGGCGGGGGTGAAGAGGGTCACGGGTTGTCCGGCGGCCGTGCGCGGGAGAAAGGCGTCGAACCATGTGGCGAAGCCGTCCCCGAGGACGACCGCCATCAGATGCGCTTCGGTAAGCGCCGGGGAGAGGAATTCGTCGCCGCCGGGCTCCCACGCCTGACAGTCGCGGTCGGCGGCGAACCAGTCGCGGGCGCGGGTGTCGATGAGGGCGACGAGGGCGGGGTCGAGCGTTTCGGCCCAGTGGCGCGCGAGGAGGAGGGCGAAGGCGATGTTGAAATGGGTGCCGACGCGCAGCGGATAGGTGAGCTTGGGCAGGAAGGCGTGGAAGCGCGCCGCAAAAGCGATGGCGAGCGGTTCGAGGGCGGCGCCCCAGGGGGCGTCGTGGCGGGCGGCTTCGGCATGCAGCGCGAGGAGCCACGCCCAGCCATAGGGGCGCTCGAAGGCAGCCGAATAGGGGCGGCTGAGGAACGCCAGCTCGCCCGCCACCTTTTCGGGGACGAGCATGGCGCCGGCGCGGGCGCGAATGTCGGCGGCGACGGGCAGGTCGGGGAAGCGGTGCGCGAGGCGGAGGATCTGCCACCAGCCTTGGACGCAGCTATGCCAGTCGAAGCTGCCGTGGAAGATCGGGTGATGCGCGCGCGGCGGCCGCGCATCCTCGGGGCCGTTCAGTACGAGGTCCATCTTGTACGGATATTCGCGGCCGAGGTGGGCGAGCGTTGCGGTGGCGAAGCGGGTGGCGTGTTCGGGGGTGAGGTGCATGGGACCTCCTTATCCGTTCGCATCGAGCGAAGTCGAGATGCCCATCGGTTGTGCGTGCCTTCGGGGTGTCTCGACTTCGCTCGACACGAACGGAAACACGGGGCGCTAGAAAGCGAACAAGTAGATGAAGACGATGTTCACCGCGAGCAGCGGCACTGCGGTGCCGATCTGCGCCTTGATCACGCCATAGGGGTTTTTGAGTTCGAGCAGCGCGGCGGGGACGAGGTTGAAGTTCGCCGCCATCGGGGTCATCAGCGTGCCGCAAAAGCCCGCGAGCATGCCGATCGCCGCGACGACGGCGGGGTCACCGTCATATTGCTTGATCAGCAAGGGCATGCCGACCGCGGCGAGCATCACCGGGAAAGCCGCGAAGGCATTGCCCATCACCATCGTGAACAGCGCCATGCCGAGCCCGAACGCGAGCACGGCACCGAACAGGCTGCCTTCGGGAATCGCGGTGCCGATGAGGCCGCCGACGACTTCGCCGACGCCGGCGAGGGCGAAGACCGCACCGAGGCTGGCGAGCATCTGCGGCAGGATCGCCGCCCAGCCGACCGCGTCGAGCAGGCGGCGGCCCTGCTGAAGCGGGAGCAACGGCGGCGGTTTGAGCCGCGCCATGCCGACCGCGAGCGCGATGAGGACACCGAGCGCGAGCGAGATCAACGTCGCCTGCTTGGGATCGGCGAGGCCGGGGACCCATTTGAACAGGAAGGTGCCCGCGAGGGCAACCGCGGGAATGATCAGCGCGACGAGAAGCAGGAAGGGGCCGTGCTTCGCGGCCCTTGCCGCCTGCACCTCGGGTGCGACGTCGCCGCCGGGCGCGCGACCGATCTGGCCGGTGCCCGCGATCGCGACGAGCGCAAGGACGAGCAGGCCGTTGCCGAAGTCGCCGAGCCGGTCGCCCGCCAGCATCGACATCGCGAGCAGGCCCCAGAAGGCGGCGTTGCCGAAGCGCTTGGGATTGTCGGCATCGCGCAGGCCGAGCAGCGCGAAGGCCGCGAAGGTCAGGCCCGCGAGGACATAGACGAAACCGAGCGTGATCATTCGCCCGCATCCTGCGCCGCATCCGTCCGGACCATGCGCTTTTCGAGGCGGCGGAGACGGAAACCGTGGATGATGAAAGCGGCGATCGCGGTCGGGATCGCCCACAGCGAGAAGTGCAGCGGCTCGATCTGGTAGCCATAGCCTTCGAGGACGCCCTTCATCAGCAGGATCGAGCCGATCGCGAGGAAGATATCCTCGCCGAAGAACAGCCCGACATTGTCGGTCGAGGCGGAAAAGGCTTTCACTTCCTCGCGCTGGTCGTCGGTGAGCGCGTCATTCTTCGCTTCGGCGGCGGCTTCGGCCATCGGCGCGACGAGCGGGCGGACGGTCTGCGGGTGGCCGGCAACCGAGGTAAGCCCCACCGCGGCCATCGCCTGGCGGAGCAGCAGATAGGAGGTGAGCAGGCGCCCGAGCGTCGCGCCTTTCATGCGGGTGATGAGCGTGCGGGCATGCTGCTGGAGACCATAGGCTTCGAGCAGGCCGATGACCGGCAGGACGATCCAGACGATCGAGA
The DNA here is from genome assembly GCF_001314325.1 of Sphingopyxis macrogoltabida. Taxonomy (NCBI): domain Bacteria; kingdom Pseudomonadati; phylum Pseudomonadota; class Alphaproteobacteria; order Sphingomonadales; family Sphingopyxidaceae; genus Sphingopyxis; species Sphingopyxis macrogoltabida. The sequence continues at coordinate 3,173,112 of NZ_CP009429.1, read as the reverse complement.
CATAGCGCGTATCGTTGAACGCCTTGCCGAAGGCGGCGATGATGGCGGTGATATCGAGCCCTGCGGCGAGCCCGGTCGCGAGCGCCGAGGCCATGATCACGAGCAAAGGATTGAAGCGGAGCAGGAAGCCCGCGATGATGATCAGGATGCCGATCAGGACGAGCATCTATCCCTCCCCGACCTTGCCATAGCCGCCGCCGCCGGGGGTTTCGATCACGAAAGCATCGCCGGCTTCGAGCTTCGCGCTGCCCGTGGCGCCGAGCGTTTCGACCGAGCCGTCGGCGCGCTCGACCCGGTTGCGGCCGGGTGCGCCGTCTTTGCCTCCCGCCAGTCCCGCGGGAGCGATCCTGCGGCGGTTGGCGAGGATGTTGGCGGTCATCGGCTCGCGGAAGCGGATGCGGCGGGTCGCGCCGTCGCCGCCGTGCCACTTGCCCGCACCGCCCGAACCCCGGCGGATGGAAAATTCCTCGACGATGACGGGAAAGCGCGTTTCCATCACTTCGGGGTCGGTCATGCGGCTGTTGGTCATATGCGTCTGGATGACGCTGGTGCCGTCGAAGCCGGGACCGGCGCCCGAGCCGCCGGCGATCGTTTCGTAATATTGGTGAGTGTCGCCGCCGAAGGTGAAATTGTTCATCGTCCCCTGCGCCCCCGCCATCGCGCCGAAAGCGATAAACAGCGCGTCGGTGATGACCTGGCTCGTTTCGACATTGCCCGCGACGACCGCGGCGGGAAAGGCCGGCGAGAGCATCGAGTTTTCGGGAACGATCAGCGTCACCGGCGCGAGGCAGCCTTCGTTCATCGGGATCGGATCGTCGAGCATGGTGCGCAGGACATAGAGGACTGCGGCGCGGACGACGGGCAGCGGGGCGTTGAAATTGTCGGGAAGCGTCGCCGACGAACCGGTGAAGTCGATAGTGACATGGCGTGCCTTGCGATCGACCTTGACCGCGACGGCGACCTCGGCGCCATTGTCCATCGCATAGCGGAAAGCGCCGTCGTCGAGGCGCGCGACGAGCTGGCGCACCGCGGCTTCGGCTTGCCGCTGGCCGTGCGCCATATAGGCGGCGACGGTGGCGGCGCCGTGGGTCGCGGCGAGGTCGGCGAGCGCGCCGGCGCCGCGCTGGCAGGCGGCGACTTGCGCCTTCAGATCGGCGATGTTGAGCGCGGGGTTGCGCGCGGGCCATTCGCTGTCGAGCAGGTGTGCGTGGACCTTTGCGTCGCGGAAATTGCCGTCGTCGACGATCAGGACATTGTCGAAAAGAATGCCTTCGTCGGCGATGCTCGTGCTGTCGGGCGGCATCGAGCCGGGGGCGATGCCGCCGAGGTCGGCGTGATGGCCGCGCGCGGCGACGAAGAAGCTCGGCGCATTGCCCTCTACGAATACCGGCATGATGACGGTGATGTCGGGTAGGTGCGTGCCGCCGTCGTAGGGGGCGTTGAGGGCGTAGGCGTCGCCCTTCCGAATGCCGCGCCCGTCGCCCATGCGTTGGCGGAGGATGGTGCGGACGCTTTCGCCCATCGAGCCGAGGTGGACGGGCATGTGGGGCGCATTGGCGACGAGGCTGCCGCCCGCGTCGAAGATCGCGCACGAGAAGTCGAGCCGCTCGCGGATGTTGATCGACGAGGCGCTGTGCTGGAGCGCGCCGCCCATTTCCTCGGCGATCGCCATGAACAGGCTGTTGAAGATTTCGAGGCGGACGGGGTCGGGTTGCGCGAGATCGTCGGTTGTGGCGGCGTGCGTTTCGGCGGCACGCGTGCGGGCGAGGAGCAACGTACCCTCATGCTGGATTTCGGCACGCCAGCCCGGCTCCACGATGGTGGTCGAGAGCGCGTCGATGATGATCGCAGGGCCGGCGACGGTGCGGCCGGGAGCGAGAGCGCTGCGCCGATGGAGCGGGACCCGATGCTCGCCCCCGGCGAGCCAGGCGGTGACGATTTCGGGCCCGGTCTCCGCGGCTACGGATGGTGGCGGCAGCGTCGCGGGGGCATCGCCGGCCTCGGTGAGTTCGACGCGGATGCGGTCGACGACGAGATTGGCGTGCGGGGCGTAGCCGAAGCGTTGGCGGAAGGCGGCGGCGAAGGCGCTTGCGACCTCGGCTGGCGGGGCGAGCGGGAGTTCGATCGCATTGTCGCTGTCGGCGAGGCGGACAAAGAGCAAGGTTTCGCGGGCGGTTTCGGCGTTCGCCGCGAGGTCGGCGCGGGCCGCGTCCGCCAGTTCTGCTTCGGCGGCTGCGAGTGTGGCCGCGCAGTCTTCGTCGAGCTTCAGCCCCAGCGTCCGCTCGCGGATCGCCGAGGGGCGGGCGAGGCCCATGCCATAGGCCGAGAGCACCCCGGCGAGCGGGTGAAGGAGGATTTCGTCGATGCCGAGCGCGTCGGCGACGAGGCAGACATGCTGGCCCGCGGCACCGCCGAAGCCGGCGAGGCTGTAACCCTGCGTAATGTCGTGGCCGCGCGCGATGGTAATGCGCTTGATGGCGTTCGCCATCTGCTGGACGGCGATGGCGAGCAGCCCTTCGGCGAGCGCTTGCGCGGTGATGCCTCCGACCTCGGCCGCCATCGCGGCGAATTTCTGCACGACGATATCGCGGTCGAGCGGCTGGTCGCCGTTCGGGCCGAACAGCCTGGGGAAATGATCGGGCTGGATCTTGCCGAGCAGGATGTTGCAGTCGGTGACCGTTAGCGGCCCGCCGCGGCCATAGGCGGCCGGGCCGGGGTTGGCGCCCGCGCTTTCGGGGCCGACGAGTAGGCGCGCTCCGTCCCAGCGGCAGATCGAGCCGCCGCCGGCGGCGACGGTGTGGATGCGCAGCATCGGGGCGCGGATACGCGTGCCCGCGACGATCGTCTCGTTATCGCGTTCGAGCCGGCCGGCATAATGGCTGACGTCGGTCGAGGTGCCGCCCATGTCGAAGCCGATGAGGCGGTCCTTACCCAAGGGGGCGGCGCTGCCGACCATGCCGACGATGCCGCCCGCGGGGCCGGAGAGGATGGCATCGCGGCCGTGGAAGGCGTTTGCGGAGGCAAGGCCGCCCGAGCTTTTCATGAACTGCGGGTCGATGCCCCCATCGACGTTGGCGCCGAGCTGGCCGACGAACTGGTCGACATAGTGGCGCAGCACGGGCGACAGATAGGCGTCGGTGAGCGTCGTGTCGCCGCGCCCGACAAGCTTGATCAGCGCGCTGACGTCATGGCTGGTCGAGATTTGCGCAAAGCCGATTTCGGCGGCGATTTCGGCAAGCCGCTGTTCGTGCGCGGGATAGCAGTAGCCGTGCATCAGCACGATCGCGACGCTGCTGATACCCGCGTCGCGCGCCGACTGTAGCGCGGCGCGTGCGGCATCCTCGTCGAGCGGGGTCAGGATGTCGCCGTCGGGGCCGACGCGTTCGATGATTTCTGCCACCTCCGCATGGGGCGGCGGGGTGCGGTCGAGCCTGCGCGCGAACAGCTCGGGGCGGTCCTGATAGCCGATGGTCAGCGCATCGCCGAACCCGCGCGTGATGGCGAGCAGCGTCGGTTCGCCCTTGCGTTCGAGCAGTGCGTTGGTGGCGACGGTGCTGCCCTTGCGGATCGCTAGCGGGGGCAGCGGGCCCGGGCCCGAGCCGGTCAATTCGCGGATCGCGCCCACCGCCGCGTCGCCGGGGCGGGCGGGGTCTTCGCTGAGATATTTGGCGGTAACCACCTCGCCGTCAGGCGACCGCGCCACGACATCGGTGAAGGTGCCGCCGCGGTCGATCCAGATATGCCAACGGTCGTCAGTCGGTGGGGCCATTATCCGGCCAGCGAATGACGATGGCGAGGCGCTTGTCAACCGCGGTCCGTTGCCAGCTTCCCTTCAATTGCCGCTCGATCAGGGTGCGGATGAATTGCGTCCCGAAGCTTTCATGGTCGATCTGCGGCGTTTCGGGCAGGTCGCTTTCGACCCACGACAATTCGATATCGCCCGCATCGCGCCGCCAGCCGACGGCGAGGTCGCCCTTGCCGGCGAGTGCACCATATTTGATGCTGTTGGTGACGAATTCGTGGATCGCGAGCGAGATCGCCTGCGCGCCGTCGTCGTCGAGGCGGACTTCGGGTCCCTCGACGGCGGCGAGCTGGTCGGCCGAACGGCCGGCGAGTTCGAGTTCGCGGCGGACGATCCGGCCAAGCTCGACATGATCGACCGCGCCGGTCACCAGCATCTGCTTCGCATCGGAGAGCGCGCGCATCCGGCCGTCGAATTTCGTTTCGAAATCGGCGAGGTCTTTCGCTTCGCGCAGCGTGATCCTCGCGAGCGCGCCGATCCGCGCGAAGGCGTTTTTCATCCGGTGCGCCATTTCGCCGATCATCAGCTCGCGATCCTCGGCATGGCGCGCCTGCTGTTCGGCGAGCGCCTGCGCGACGTCGATGCGGCGGCGCTGGACGCGGTGAAGCTGGGTCGCGAGCAGGGCGAGCGCGATACCGAACAGCAGGATGCCGAGCGGGCGGCCGAGCCGGTCGATGAACCGGCCATAGGAGATGCGCATCGTCCATTCGCGGTCGGCGATGCGCAGCGTCTGTTCGTGCGCGTCCCAGCCGATCTTGCCGTGCCGGAAGACGACCGGCGCCGCCGGGCCGGCGCCCGCGCGCACTTCGATCCCGTCGATCGTATCGAGCTGGGCGCCCAGCACTGCGCGCATCAGGTCGTGGACCCGGAACGGTGCATAAACGAACGCCTCGACCGGGCGGGTGCCGGCGGTGGTCGCGATGGTGTCGCCACCCGGTTCTTCGCCGGGCAGCGGATCGCGGGTGTAGACGGGGATGTAGACGAGGAAACCGGGCTGCTTGACCTTGGCGGCCTTTTCCTGCGCGAGCTGGACGATGCCGCTCGCTGCCGGGCGGCCCGTCTGCCAGGCGCGGCGCATCGCTGCGCGCCGGACCGGTTCGCTGTACATGTCGAAGCCGAGCGCGACGTGGCGGCGCGGCGTGTAAGGTTCGACGAGGACGACCGCGAAGCCGATCGGCTGGTCGGTTGCCGGCCAGACCTTGATATCCTCGCCATAATTTTCGCGCAGTTTCGCCTCGAGCGCCGCCGGCGTCGCGGCGCGCATCGCGGCGGCAATCCCGATGCCCTCCATCCCCGGCGCCTGCACTTGCGGCTGCAGCGCGCCGAGATAGGCCTTGATGCCGGGACCGCTGGTCGCGCTGTCCGACTGATAGAGCGCACGCACGCCTTCGAGGATCGCGACATGGTCGCGCAGCCGCATATTGACCTGCATCGCGACGCGCGCGGCCTGATCCGATTCCTGCGACTGATTGTAGAAGAAGCTGGCGGCCGAAGCGGCGAGGGTGGCCAGCAGGATGAGCAGCCCGACGAAACGGACGAGCAGCCCCATCAACCGGTCTGCCCAGAGCGAAGGGCGCATTGGCGATTATCCCCGCATGATATCTGCCGCGGCAGCGACCCCCTGACGACGGTCTTTCCACGCCGGTCGGGCGAAGGCAAGCGCCTTTCGCTACGCCTCGGACGCGGACGCCACGACGGGTTGCAACGGGCAACCTTTCTCCTATGCTGGACGGCCTGCCGAGGAGGAAAAAGATGATCGTTTACGGGTCGGTCGTGTCGCCATTTGTCCGCAAATTGCTGGGCTATCTGGGCGAAAAAGGGTTGTCTTTCGAGTTGAAGGGCGTCGGGATCGGTGACCCCGATCCGGGGTTCCGCGCCGCATCGCCGCTGGGCAAGATGCCCGCGATGGACGACGGCGGTTTCCTACTCGCCGATTCGAGCGCGATCATCCAGTATCTCGAAGCCAAGCATCCGGAGCCCCCGCTGATTCCCGCCGATCCGCAGCAGCGCGGACAAGTGATCTGGTGGGAGGAATTTGCCGATACGGTGTTTGCGCTGTGCAGCGGCAAGATGTTCTTCAACCGCATCGTCGCGCCGAAATTCCTCGGGCGCGAGGGCGACCTTGCCGCCGCGGCGCTGGCCGAGAGCGAGGAACTGCCGAAATTGCTCGACTATCTCGAAGGCGCGATCCCGGCATCGGGGTTCCTCGTCGGCGACCGGCTGACGCTTGCCGACCTTGCCGTCGCGTCGCCGCTGATGAATTTTCGCCATTGCGGGACCGTGGTCGACCCGGCGGTGCATCCGAAGATCGCGGCGTGGAGCGAAGCGATCCTGTCGCGGCCGAGCATGGCGCCGTGGATCGAAAAGGAAGAGCGGATGATGGCGAAGGTGCTCGCCGCTTAGGGTATCGCGCTAGAGTTCGACGACGATCCGGATCCGGTCGGGGCGGGTGCCGACAGCGCGCGCAATCTGTTCGCGGCAGCGGTCGAGCAGCTTCTGCAACCCCTCGGGCGCGGCGTCCTCGATCAGGTCGGCGGTCTGGACACCGAGAATGGCGGCGAGCTTTGCCATGCTGCTCCGCTTCGGGCGCGCGCGGCCCTTTTCCCAGCTTGAGACCGATGCCGCGCCGACGCCCATGCGCACCGCGAGATCGGCCTGTTTGAGCCCGGCCATGGTGCGGAGCCGCTGCAAGCGGAGCCCGAAGCTGTCGTCCATCGCCGGGGCCGCAGTTTCTTCGTCGAAGACGGGCGCCGGGGCGGGAGCGCTCTTGAGCTCCACCGCGCTCAGCGTCGCAGGCGAGACGGGGCCTTCGAACTGGCATCCGAACAGCCGCCCGCTGGCCCAGATGACCACCGCGCTGATGTCGCCGGCGTGCGGCAGCGCGATTTCGATCCGGTCGCCGGACGCGAGTTCGATGTCGCTTTCGAAGAGCAGGCCGGTGCCCGAAATATTGTGAATCTGCACCGCGATGCCGGTGCCGTCATGCTGCACGCCGTGGGCCAGAAGGCTGAGTTTTCGCCGCGTGTCCTGACGTTTGTCGGTGTTCTGCGGCGAGGGAAGAAAATATCCGGAAATGGCCATATCCGGTTGTGGGATTTCGCCGGTTAAAAGAAGGTTAGCAGCAGCGGCGAAAGATGGCGCGCGCGCCCGCCTCCGCGCTGGGGCCTGACCCCGGGACATCCGGTCTTGTCATCCTCATCGCTTGCCGCGAAAGTGGATTTTTTCCCCGGGAGACAAATCCATGGATCGTCGCACACTTCTGGCCGCCGTGCCCGCCGCCGCGCTGTTGCCCACGGTCGGCCTCGCGCAGGAGGGCAAGCCGAAGGCCGCACCGAAAGCAGGCGACGCCGCCGCGCAGCCGCCGGTCTGGGAAGCGGGCGCGGACCGCTTCGTCCGGCCCGATGTCCAGGGCGGCGACCGGCCGGTCGGCGCGAGCTTTGCGTCGCGTACCGCAGCTTATGGGCTGAGCGGTGCTGCGGGGACGGCGCATCCGCTGGCGACGCAGGCGGGGATCGACATGTTGAAGCGCGGCGGATCGGCGGTCGACGCGGCGATCGCGATCAACGCCTGCCTCGGGCTACTCGAACCGACGGCGAACGGTATCGGCGGCGATGTCTATGCGATGATCTGGGACCCCAAGGCAAAGAAGCTCGCGGGTCTCGCCGGATCGGGGAAAAGCCCGCGCGGGCTCGATCTGGCGACGGTGCGCAGCCGCGCCAAGGGCGGGACGCTGCCGGCCTATGGTGCGATCAGCGTGTCGGTGCCGGGGGCGGTCGACGGCTGGTGGACGATGCACCAGCGCTACGGCAAGCTGCCGTGGAAGGAATTGTTCGAACCGGTGATCGCGCATGCCGAGGCGGGGGCGCCGGTGCCCGACATGATCGCTTATTATATCCGCCGCAGCCTGACAGGCTTTCGCCAGCCCGGGCGCGGGATCGAAGAGGTCGAAAACGCCCTGCGCACTTACGGCCTCGAAGACGGCAAAGGACCGGCGGCGGGGCAGGTCTTTCGCAACCCCGACCTCGCGCGTACCTTTCGCCTGATCGCCGAGGGCGGTCGCGATGCCTTTTACGAAGGCGAAATCGCGCGGACGATCGACGCCTATTTCAAGCGGATCGGCGGCTGGCTGCGCTACGAGGACATGGCCGCGCACAAGTCCGAATGGATCGAGCCGCACCAGACCGCCTATCGCGGCACCGACGTCTATGCGCTCGGCGCCAACACGCAGGGGATCGCGACGCTGCAGATGCTCAATATCCTCGAGCATTTCGACCTGAAGGGCGCGGGTTTCCAGTCGGCGCTGTCGATCCACCTGCAGGCCGAGGCGAAGCGCCTCGCCTATGAGGATCGCGCGCGCTACTACGCCGATCCGCACTTCGCCCAGGTGCCGGTCGAATGGCTGATCTCCAAGGACTATGCGGCCGAGCGTGCCAAGCTGATCCGTCCCGACCGGCTGCTGTCGCCGGTCTATCCGGGGCAGGCGCCGAGCCGCGGCGACACGACCTATTTCAGCTGCGCCGACAAGGACGGCATGATGGTGTCGATGATCCAGTCGAACTTCCGCGGCATGGGGTCTGGGCTCGTCGCCGACGGGCTGGGCTTCATGTTCCAGGACCGCGGGCAGCTCTTCAGTCTGCAGGACGGGCATCCAAACATCTATGCCCCGGGCAAGCGGCCGTTCCAGACGATCATCCCGGGGTTCGCGGCGCGCGGCGATGTTCCGTGGATGAGCTTTGGCGTGATGGGCGGCGACATGCAGCCGCAGGGGCAGGCGCAGATCGTCGTCAACCGCGTCGACTACGGGCTGGAGATTCAGGCGGCGGGCGACTCGCCGCGCTGGCACCATGAAGGATCGTCCGAGACGATGGGCGAGGACGCTCCCGATCTCGGCGCCAACGGCCTGCTTCGCCTCGAAAGCGGGGTGCCCGAGGCGGCGCGGCGACAGCTCGCCGACATCGGCTGGACGCTGGGCGAGCCCGATGGCGGGTTCGGCCGCTATCAGCGCGTCGAACACCGGATGGACGGCGACACGCGCGTCTACGCCGCGGCCAGCGAGATGCGCGCCGACGGCTGCGCCCTCGCTTATTGACCGCGGCGTTCGCTCAACCGAGCGCGGGCAGCGGCGCGAGCGCCGCGTCGCCGGCGAGCGCCGAGGGGGCGAGGCCGGTTGCCGCGGGCACGATCTGCTGCAGGTAGAAGCGCGTCGAAGCGACCTTGGCTTCGAGGAAAGCGGCGTCGCCATTGCCTTCGTCGAGCGCGGTCTTCGCAGCCTTGTGCTGGAGCGCCATCAGCCAGCCGCACGTCGCGGTCGAAAGCATGGTGAGATAGGGGTAGCTGCCCGCGAGCCGGTCGCCGGTGTTCGCATTCACCATCCAGTCGGTGACCGCGCGGCACGCGTCGACGAGCTGCTGCAGTTCGGGGAAGTCGGCGGCGCCGTGCGCGATGTCGTCGATCAGGCCGCGGACGAGGTCGCCGCCCGCCATGCCGAGCTTGCGCCCGACGAGATCGGCGGCCTGGATGCCGTTGGTGCCTTCATAGATCGGCGCGATGCGCGCGTCGCGATAATGCTGTGCGGCGCCGGTTTCCTCGATGAAGCCCATGCCGCCGTGCACCTGCACGCCAAGGCTGGCGACCTCGCAGCCGATGTCGGTGGCATGCGCCTTGACCAGCGGGATGAGTATCTCGGCGCGCATCGCCGCGGCCTCGTCGCCCAATTTGCCGAAGTCTATCTGCGCCGCGGCATAATAGGTCAGCGCCCGTGCGGCCTCGGTCTGGGCGCGCATCCGCCACAGCATGCGGCGGACGTCGGGGTGCTGGTCGATCGTCACCGGGGTGCGGTCGGGCGAACCGGCGAGCGACGACTGAACGCGTTCGGCGGCGTAGCGCTGCGCCTGCTGCGTCGCACGCTCGGCGATCTGGACGCCCTGGCAGCCGACCATCAGGCGGGCGTTGTTCATCATCACGAACATCGCGCGCATGCCGCCCATCTCGTCGCCGACGATCTCGCCGAGGCAATCCTCGCCGTCGCCATAGACCATCACCGCGGTCGGCGATCCGTGGATACCGAGCTTGTGCTCGATCGAGGCGCAATGGACACCGTTCGAAATCGTCGGGTTGCCGGCCGCATCGAGGCGGTATTTAGGGACGAGGAACAGCGAGATACCGCGCGTGCCCTCGGGCGCGCCGGGGGTGCGGGCAAGGACGAGGTGGACGATATTGTCGGTGAGGTCATGCTCGCCGAAGGTGATGAAGATCTTCTGGCCCTTGATCCTGTAGAGGCCCGCGTGCTGGCCTTCGGTCACCTTCTCGGCGGTCGAGCGCAGCGCGCCGACGTCGCTGCCCGCGGCGGGCTCGGTCAGGTTCATCGTGCCATTCCATTCGCCGTTGACCAGCTTGGGCAGCCAGGTCTGCCGCTGCTCCTCGGTGCCATAGGCCATCAGCGCGTGGATCGCGCCCGCGGTCAGAATGGGGCAAAGCGTGAAGCCCATGTTGCCGCTGCCGAGCGTCTCGATCACCACGGTCGCGAGCGTGAAGGGCAGGTCCTGCCCGCCATATTCGCCGGGGCCGTCGAGGCTGCCCCAGCCCGCCTCGACGAACTGCCGGTACGCTTCCTTGAAGCCCGGCGGCATGGTGACCTTGCCATTGTCCCATTTGGGGTTCTGGACGTCGCCGACGCGGTTGAGCGGGGCGTAAACCTCGGCAGCGAAGTCGCCGATACCGGTGACGATCGCCTCGACCATGTCGGGGGTCGCGGCGGCGAATTTGTCGTGGCTGGCCATCGCGTCGACGCGGGCGATATGGTCGAGAACGAACAATTGTTCGGTGGTGGGCGGAGTATAGGTCATCTCTTGTCCCGACTTTACTGGTGAATCCCCATTCGCGGGCGCTATAGCGCGGCATGGCTGAGGGTCAAACGAGAGCATGAACACCGAAACCTGCCCCTACGGCAGCGACGCGATTTCGCGCGCGGCGGCGCTGGTCGCCCGCGGCCAGCCGGTCGCGGTGCCGACCGAGACCGTCTATGGCCTCGCCGCCGACGCACGCGATTCGGGCGCGGTCGCGCGCATCTATGCCGCCAAGGGCCGGCCCGATTTCAACCCGCTGATCGTCCATGTTCCGCATCTGGAGGCAGCCGAAAAGCTGGGGGTCTTCGGCGCTGCCGAGCGCGCGCTGGCTGCGGCCTTCTGGCCGGGGCCGCTGACGTTGGTCGTGCCGCGCACCCATGATTGCCCGGTCGCGAGCATCGCGACGGCGGGGCTGGGGACGATCGCGATCCGGGTGCCGGGGCATCGCGCGATGCAGGCGCTGCTCGCCGCCACCGGCGCACCGCTGGCGGCGCCGAGCGCCAATGCCAGCGGGAAGGTCAGCCCGACGCGGGCGGAACATGTGCTCGCGAGCCTCGACGGGCGGATCGCGCTGGTGATCGATGACGGGGCGACGACGGCGGGGGTCGAATCGACGATCGCGCGGATCCGGGACGGCGCGGTCGAAGTGCTGCGGCCGGGGCCGGTGACCGCCGCGATGCTGGGCGAGGCGAGCGGGCTGCCGGTGACGGGGGTGGCGGGATCGGAGGTCGTTGCGCCGGGCATGCTCGCCAGCCACTATGCGCCGGGGAAACCGGTGCGGCTGGGAGCGACGGAATTTGCCGACGACGAATATGGGATCGGGTTCGGCGCCGTCGCGGGCGACTATGATCTGAGCGCGGCCGGCGACCTGACCGAGGCGGCGGCGCGATTGTTCGATGCGCTGCACGCGGGCGCCGCGAGCGCGAAGGGGCGGATCGCGGTGGCGGCGATCCCCGGGGAAGGGCTGGGCGCCGCGATCAACGACCGGCTGGCGCGCGCGGCGGTTTAGGCCGCCGCCGGCTCGATCGGGTCGCCATGCGGCGCCTTGCGGATGACGATCAGGCAGGCGGCGACGATCAGCGCCGCACCCGCGAGCGTCGGCAAGGCCACTGCCTCGTTAAAGAAGAACCAGCCGAACAGCATCGCCCACAGGAAACCGGTATATTCGGTCGTCGCAAGGATCTGCGTCTCGGCGCGGGCATAGGCCCAGCTCAGGAGCAGCAGCGAGGTGGTCGCCAGCACTGCGGCGCCGAAGATATGCGGCGCCTGCCCGGCGTCGGGCACCGCGAGGAACCACGGCGCGCCGAGCGCGAGGATCGCGGCGACGAAGAAATTCTGGAAAAAGGCGATTTCCAGCGGCTCGGCCATCTTGGCCTGCCGCCGCGCGAGGATGAGATTATAGGCGTAGAAGATCGCCGACAGGAATACGGCGCCGACCGCCCAGAGCGCCTCATCCGAATAGTCGCTGCCGCCGAGCTTGCCCGCGACGATCACGATCACCCCCGCGAGCCCGAGCAGCGAGGCGGCGATCGAGCGCGGCCCGATCTTCTCGCCGAGGAAAATGGCGGCCATATAGAGCGCCATCAGCGGCGCGACGAAGGCGAGGGCGATCGCTTCGGCCATCGGCAGCCGCGCGAGCCCCCAGAAAAAACTGAGCGCCATCCCCGATACGAACAGCGAGCGCCATGCGTGGATCCGCATCGTCGCCCGGTCGGGCCATTTCGGCCGCGCCGCCAGGTAGATTGCGCCGCTGACCAGCGTCCCCGTCCCGGTGCGCCAGAGCACCGCATTATAGGCGCCGATGTCGATCGACAGCCCCTTCATCAGCACGTCCATCGCCGAAAAGGTCGCAATGCCCGCGCACGCGATCAGGAACGGAACAAGAGGAGAGGCCGAATCGGGACGCATGAGATGGCTCTAGCGGAGGGGTTTGGACTTGCACAACGAAACGAAGGCGCGCCGCATCGCGGCGGGTTGCTGGATGGAGTTTCAGGTCGACCATGGCAGCGTCGCCGACGGGGTCGCCTATATGAAGAGCGAGCTGTTCGGCAACAATCCGATCGGGATCTAATATGACCCCGACGAACTGCTGGCGCGTTACGAGGCGGACGCGGGCGAAGCGGAGTTAACGCGCATGCCCGAAGGGCCGCCGTCGGGCATCCCGGCAGAGCATGGGATGGGTTGATTTTTCAACCGGTCTTTCCGCAACTTGCCACCCTTCCAAAATCAATGTAATATTATATCATGAACTGGCGAGGCTTTCTTCATGTGACGCTTCTGACGCTGGCCATCGGCGGTGCCCTGTTTTTCTGGCTGGCGCCCAAGGATGCGTTCAACCCGGCTGAAGCAGCGCTATTCGAGCGGCTCGACAAAGTGAATCCCGACCATGAGTTGACCGCTGCGGATTTTGTCGAAGCGTTCGGTTTGCCGGACAAATGCAGATCCGGAGATTGCTATGTCGAAAAATCTGCGATCCCCGCACTTGGCGGTCCGCGCCTGCATCTGCGGCGAGGCGACGGCGGTGCTATCTTCACAATTGAAGGTCTGGACCGCGTCTGCATCAGGACCGACCGGGTAACCGTGAAATATCCTGGCGGGAAGATCGAGGACAATTGTCGGGACGCGAGTTGCCCGAGCTATAATATCCGGCAGCGGGAGGGGTTGCTGGGCTTTTATTGGCCCGATCGTAAATCGAACTGCATTCGGGACATCGTCGTCAACACCGAGCGCTGGTTCCGCTGAGGTTGAAAAGTGCGGGCTAGCGAAAGGTCGCCATTCCCGCGCCGTCGATGTTGAGTTTCTGCCCCGAGCAATAGGGGTTCGCGTCGCTGACGAACCAGACGACCGCCGCGGCGACGTCGGCGGGGACGGCGACGCGGCCGAAGGGCATTGTGGTGTCGAGGTGGTGGATGTCCGCGTTGCCGGTGATCGCGCGCGAGAGCTTTTCGCCCATGTCGCTGACGGTGAGCGCGGGGGCGACGATGTTGACGCGGACGCCGTTCGCAAGTTCCTCCTTCGCGAGGGTCAGCGCGAGCGCCTCGCCGGCCGCTTTCGCCATCGTGTAGGGGGCGCCGTTCGGGGCGTTGGCAAGCGTTGCGATGCTCGAAATGACGACGATGTCGCTCCGTTCGTGCCGGCGAAGCTGCGGCAGCGCGAGGCGCGAGAGGCGGTGAGGGCCGGCGGCGTGGACGGCGAAGAGCTTGTCGACCTCTGCCGGGTCGGTGTCGGCGACCGCGAGGCCACGGCTCGCAATGCCGGCATTGTTGACGAGGATGGAGAGGGGGCCGAAGTCGGCTTCGATGCCGGCGATCATCGCGGCGCAGGCGGCCTCGTCGATGACCGACGCCTGATAGGCCTTTGCCCTCCGGCCGAGCGCCTGGATCGCGGCGACGGTTTCGGCGGCGGCCTCTTCGCCGCGCGTATAGTTGACCGCGACATCGGCGCCCGCTTCGGCGAGCCCGATCGCGATGCCGCGGCCGATCCCGCGCGACGCGCCGGTGACGAGCGCGACGCGCCCTGCAAGGTTCATGTCGGTCATTCGTCTCTCCCCATAAGTTCTTGATAGATTTCGTCGTCGCTGCGGCTGGCGGCGTTGCGCCACTTCGGTGCGGCCTTGCGGTTGAGGACGCGGCCCTCGGCATCGAGGATCGCGACGGTCGGCGTGCCCTTGATCCGGAAGCCGAAGCGTTTCGGCACCTCGGGGCTGCGTCCGAGACCGCGGACATGCGGCATGCCGATATCGGCATAGACGATCTCGTAGCGGTCGCGGACCGGCGCGAAACGCGCGGTCCCGAGCAGGTTGGCAAGCCAAGCGCTGTCGTGACAATCGCCGGTGCCCATGACGAGGAGGACCGGCTTGCCCGACTGCCGCGCCCTCGCGAGTGCGGCGTCGATCGCCGGCATCGGGTCGGCGACGAAAGCGTCGGTCCGGTAGGGGTCTTCGACACCCGGGATGGTGCGCGTTTCGCGGGCGGCGGCAGGCGCGAGCGCCAGCAGCGAGATGGCGAGGGGAAGGGCGAACCGGCGCGTCATCGCCCAACGATAGGTTTTGCATGACGTTTCCGTCAACGTAAGATAGCCTCCGCCCCCATGAGCTGGAAAAAAGAAGTCGATGAACTCGGGCAACGCCGTGCGATGGCCGAGAAAATGGGCGGGGAAGAAAAGGTCGCGCGCCAGCACGGGCGCGGCAAGATGGACGCGCGGGCGCGGCTTGCGGCGATCGTCGACCCCGGCAGTTTTCGCGAGATCGGCAAGATCGCGGGGCGCGGCAGTTATGGTCCCGACGGCGAACTCGAAGACCTCGCCGCGTCGAACTTCATCTTCGGGCGGGCGAATATCGACGGCCGCCCGGTCGTCGCCTCGGCCGACGATTTCACGGTGCGCGGCGGCGCCGCCGACGCGGCGCTGCACCGCAAGTTCGTCCAGTGCGAGGCGATGGCGCATGAATATCGCCTGCCGCTGATTCGCATGATCGACGGCACCGGAGGCGGCGGGTCGGTCAAGACACTGGAGGATATGGGCTATACCTATATCCCGCACGTTCCGGGGTGGCACGAGATCATCGCCAATCTCGATACCGTGCCGGTGGTCGCGCTGGCGCTCGGGCCGACCGCAGGGCTCGGCGCCGCGCGCGTCGTCGCGAGCCATTACAGCGTGATGGTCCGGGGCCTGTCGCAGCTCTTCGCGGCGGGGCCGGCGGTTGCGGCGGCGATCGGCGATACGCTGGATCGCGAGGAATTGGGCGGAACCGATGTCCATACGCGCAACGGCGTCGTCGACGACGAGGTGGCGTCGGAGGCCGAAGCCTTTGCGGCGGCGCGGCGTTTCCTGTCGTATCTGCCGTCGTCGATCCACGAACGCGCGGCGCGGACCGAATGCCGCGATCCGGTGGGTCGCCGCGAGGAGGCGCTGCTGTCGGTCGTGCCGCGCGAAGCGAAGATGGTCTATTCGATGCGGCGCATCGCCGATGCAGTGTTCGATCAGGGCAGTTTCTTCGAAATGGGCGCGCGCTGGGGGCGGGCGGTGATCACCGCATTCGCGCGGCTCGACGGCTATCCGGTCGCGGTGCTGGCGAGCGATCCGTCCTATCTCGGCGGATCGTGGGACGCGAAGACGAGCGAAAAGGCCGAGCGCTTCGTGAAGATGGCCGACCAGTTCCGGCTGCCGATCGTCCACCTCGTCGACAATCCGGGCTTCATGATCGGCGGCGAGGCCGAGCGGACGGGAACGATCCGCTATGGGGTGCAGGCGATGAATGCGATTTATCGCGCGACGGTGCCGCTGGCGTCGTTGGTGGTGCGGCGGGCCTATGGGATTGCGGGGAGCGCGATGTCGAACGCCGAGCGTTTCCAGTATCGCTTCGCCTGGCCGTCGGGCGACTGGGGCAGCCTGCCGATCGAGGGCGGGGTCGAGGTCGCCTACAAGAGCGAGCTGGAGGCGGCCGAGGACCCGGCGGCCCATCTGGAAGCGATCCGGGAGCGGCTGAACCGCGTGCGCTCGCCGTTCCGGACGGCGGAGAAGTACGGCGTCGAGGATATCATCGACCCGCGCGATACGCGGCCGTTGCTGTGCGAATTTGCCGAACTGGCGTGGCGGGTGCTGAAATAGGACGACCTGATTTCGTCATTGCGAGGAGCGCAGCGACGAAGCAATCTCCAGCCAGCGTCATACGGGAACGAGAGCCGGAGATCGCTTCGCTGCGCTCGCAATGACGGGGAGGGGAGTGCCGATGACCACTGCACGCCATTACGGCATGGACTGGCTGCGGATCGGCGCGTTCGCGCTGTTGATCTTCTATCATATCGGGATGTATTTCGTGCCGTGGGACTGGCATGTGAAGATTGCCGAGCCGATCGACTGGGTCGCGATCCCGATGCTGGCGACCAATGGCTGGCGGCTGGCCCTGCTGTTCCTCGTCTCGGGCTATGCCAGCGCGGCGCTGTTCGCGAAGCTCGGCGGCAGCGGAACCTTCGCACGTTCGCGCAGCGCGCGGCTGCTGGTGCCGCTGCTGTTCGGCGTGGCCGTCTTCATCCCGCCGCAGCCGTGGATCGACCTTGCCGGACAGCACGGCTACCGCCAAGGCTTCCTGCACTTCTGGCTGCACGACTATTTCGGTTTCCAGTTCATCGACGGCATCGCGCTGCCGACCTGGCAGCATCTGTGGTTCGTCGTCTATCTGTGGGTTTATACGATGCTCGCGGCGTTGCTGCTCGCGGTCGTACCCGAAGGCGTCCGGGCGCGGATCGCCGACGCGGCGGCGCGGTGGCTGAACGGCTGGGGGCTGCTCGTCTGGCCGCTTGCGGCGTGGCTGATCATCTATGCGCTTTTTCCGGATCATGATGAAACGCATGCGCTGTTCGACGACGGGCCGTCGCACCTCCATTATCTGGTGGCCTTTGCCGCCGGCTGGCTGCTCCGCGTCCGGCCGTCGCTGTTCGACGCGGTGGCGCGCTGGTGGAAGGTTGCGGCGGTGCTGGCCGTCGTCGCCTTCGTGCCCGTGGCGTGGGTCGAATGGACGTGGCCGGGCGACACGATCGCGCCCGACTGCGTGTTTCCGCCCTATCACATCGCACGGCTGGTGCAGGGCTGGGCGGCGATCGTCGCGCTGGTCGGGATCGCCGATCACTATTGGAACCGCGACCACCCCTGGCGCGCGACACTCGCCGAGGCAGTGTTCCCCTTCTACATCATCCACCAGACGATCATCGTCGTGGTCGGCTGGTACCTGCTGCACGCCGGCGTCGACGCGCTGCCGTCGTTCCTGATCCTCTTTGCCGCGACCGTATCGGGATGCTGGCTTTTCTACGCGATCGGGCGCAGCATCGGCTGGCTGCGGCCGCTGATCGGATTGCAGCGCGGGTAGGGGAGACGACATGGGGGCATTGAAAGCGGTCATGGCGGTTGTCGGTGTCGCGGCGTTGCTGATGGGCGGCCTATGGATGTTGCAGGGGCTCGATATCATACGCTGGCCGGCGAGCAGCTTCATGCTCGGCGATACGACCTGGACCCGCAACGGTGCGATCCTCGCTGCCGCCGGCGCGGCGCTGGTCTGGTTCTCGCGCAACCGCTGAACCGGAACGACTACAAATGTAGTTGATCCGTATTGCGAGTGTGATACACCTCGTTCCGACAGGGGCCGGATGGAGACAAGAATGATTCGCCTTTTGCCTGCTTTGCTGATCGCCGCGAGCGTTGCTGCGGCTCCCGTCCTGCCGGCCGCCCCGGTGCTGGCCGCCGACGATGTAAGCGCCAACGCCATCGCCGAAAAATATGCCGCGCTGCTCGAGAGCGATTATGTCTATCCCGCGACCGGCAAGCGCTATGCCGCCGCGATCCGCGCCGCCATCGCCGCGGGCCGCTATGCGCCGCTTTCCGGCGAGGCATTGGGCGAGGCGATCGATGCCGATGTCAATGCGGTGTCCCCCGACGGTCATCTGCGGGTACGGGTGCCGGAGGGCGCCGCCGCGCCGGGCGGCACTGCGCCGACCCGCTATCCGCCGCGGGTGCCGATCGAACAGCCGGGATGGATCGCGCCGGGGATCGCCTATATCCGCTTCAACATCTTCCCCGACGATCCGGCGGTGACCGCGGCGGCGGCGAAATTCATCGCCGACCATGCCGATGCCAAGGCGGTCATCTTCGACCTGCGCACCAACGGCGGTGGCGGCATGGACCAGATGGACGTGATGTTCCCATGGCTGTTTTCGGCGCCGACGCGACTGGTGACGATGGCGACGCGCGCCTCGGTCGATGCCGAGGGCGGTTCGCCGATCGACGGCATCCCTTCGATGCGCAAGGTCGACGGCGATCCGGGGATGGTGACGCGCGAACATTGGGCGACGCCGAACGGCGACGCGAGGCTGCGCGATGCAAAAGTCTATGTGCTGACATCGGGCGGCACCGCGTCGGCGGCCGAGCATTTCTCGCTGGCAATGAAGCATAGTGGACGCGGGACGCTGGTCGGCGCGCCGACCGCGGGCGCCAATCATTTCGGGCGCGGCGAGGAACTCGGCGGCGGCTACGAAGCCTTCATCCCGGTCGGGCGCACCTATGATCCGGCGACGGGCAAGGACTGGGAAGGCGACGGGGTGCAGCCCGATATCGCGGTTCCGCCCGCCGAGGCGCTGGTCCGCGTGCTTACCGACCTTGGCGTCGAGGCGGGCGAAGCGAAGAAACTGTCCGACACGCATATGCCGAGCCGGCCGATGGAGCGGCGCAAGCCCGCTCCGGCGCGTTAGGATCGGCGCAGATAGGGCAGGTTGTCGCGAAAGGCGGCCTCGATATTATTGCCGTCGGGGTCGAGCAGGAAGGCGCCGTAATAGCCCTCGGCACCTTCGCGCGGACCCGGCGCGCCATGATCAGTCCCGCCCGCCGCGTGAAAGGCGTGTACGGCGTCCTTCGACGTCGCGACGAACGCGACGTGCATCTGGTTGACGCCGGTGCGCGAACCTTCGGCCCAATAGCTCGGGCGAAGCGTGCCGACCCACAGATAGGGGATCGGCTCCGCCTTGCTCTTGCCGAAGACGAAGGCCTGCTCGCCATTGTCGGCGGTGACGAGACCGAGCGGCTTGCCGATGGCGTCGTAAAAGGTGCGGGCGCGGGCGAGGTCGCTGACGACGATTCCGGTATGGTCGAACATGGCGGGAAAACGCGGCATCCATGGCCATCGTTCCGCCATTCGTCGGTTGGTCGGCGCCTGAACTGTGTTGGTCGAATAACACGCTCCTGATGGCGGCGGTCCGGCTATCCCGGTCCGGCATATATTCAGGGAGGTTGGCCATGCTGAAACCATCGCACAAGATTCGCCTGCTCACCGTTTGCGGCCTTACCTTGGCGGGCGCGATCGCCTTGCCGTCCATGCCCGCCGCCGCGCAGATGATGGGAACCGCCAAGCCGTCGCGACCGGCCGCCGATATTGCCGAGGATGCGGCGCGCAAGCCGGGGATGATGCTGCGCTTTGCCAACGTCAAGGCAGGGCAGCGTGTCGTCGAAATCCTGCCCGGCGGCGGCTATTTCACGCGCGTGCTGTCGGCGGCGGTCGGCCCGCGCGGCACCGTCGTCGCGGTGATCCCGCGCGAATCCGATCCGCTGCGCAAGCTGGTGCGCGAGCCCGGCCGCGGCAATGTGAAGCTGCAGATCGGGGCACTCGCCGACCTCGCCCGCGCGGGGCCCGCCGACGTCGTGTGGACGTCACGCAACTATCACGATCTCAAGGGCGGCGATGCGTCTGCGGACCTCGCCGACCAGGTCAACCGCGCGGCGTTCGCGGCGCTGAAGCCCGGCGGCATTTATATGGTCAGCGATCATAGCGCCGCAGCGGGATCGGGCACGCGCGACGCCGGCAGCCTGCACCGCATCGATGCCGAGGCCGTGAAGACCGAGGTGCAGGCGGCGGGATTCGTCCTCGACGGCGAAAGCGACCTGCTCGCCAACGCGGGCGACGACCGCACGAAGCCGGTGTTCGACCCCGCCGTGCAGGGCAAGACGGACCAGTTCGTGCTGCGGTTCCGCAAACCGAAGTGAAGGCGTCAGGCGTGTGCGCTGGCGGCAAGCCCCGTCAGCGCCGCGCCGTCGACGCGCATCACCGTCCATTCGTCCATCAGCTTTGCACCGAGGCTCTGGTAAAAGCCGATCGACGGGGTGTTCCAGTCGAGCACCCACCATTCGAGGCGGGCGCAGTCGCGTTCGACGCAGAGCTTGGCGAGATGCGCGAGCAGCGCCTTGCCGAGCCCCGAACCGCGCGCGTCGGGACGGACGAACAGATCCTCAAGATAGATGCCGGGCCGCCCCTCGAAGGTCGAGAAATTGTGGAAGAACAGCGCGAAGCCCTGCGCCGTGCCGTCGATCTCGCCGATCACGACCTCGGCATAGGGGCGCGGGCCGAACAGCTTTTCGCCGAGCTTCGCTTCGTCGAAGCGCACCTCGTGGGCGAGCTTTTCATAGTCGGCAAGGTCGCGGATGAACTGCGCGATCAGCGGCAGGTCGGCGGGGGTGGCGGGGCGGATCGAGAGCGTCATCGCGCCCGTCTGTCGAACGCCGCAGCCGCTGTCAAATCCGCTTGCGCACGCGCAGCAGGACGAGCGCCGCGATGACGAGCGCCGGCTGGCCGATCACCGCCGGGGCGTCGGCCCAGAAGGTCGCGGGGCCGCAGATACCGGCGGCGACCTCATAGATATGCAGCAGGCCATGGAAGCTCAGCCACAGCCCGCCGACCACCGCCGCGCGCCAGCGGCGCACGGGGTCGAGCGCCGCGTAAAAGAGGATCAGCCCCGACCCGAGATAGGCGAGGCCGATGTCGCGGATGAAATGGGCGTTCGGCGGGCCGGTGGTGACGACGGTGGGGACGAAGACATACCAGTCGAGCGGCTTGACCAGCATGAAGGCGCCGTTGGCGACGGTGGTGACCGCCGCGATCAACAGCAGCAACTGGGCGATGCGGTCGAAGCTATCGAACTTGTCGGGCATGGCGGTGCTCCTCGCGATGGCGCGAGGCTAGCGCTTGCTGACAGCGATGTAAAAGGCGATTTGGCCCGCCCTACGCCGCCTTGCCGTGCAGCGTGTCCATGCTCACCGCGCTGCCGGCGTCGATCTCGGCCGCCTTGGCTTCGACCAGCTTCACGATATGCGCGATCATGTCGGCGTCCTCGACATGATGATCGGTGACGCCCGAGAGATAGACCATATGCTTGCCGTTGCCGCCGCCGGTGATGCCGATGTCGGTCTCGCGCGCCTCGCCGGGGCCGTTGACGACGCAGCCGAGGACCGAGAGCGACATCGGGGTCTTGATATGGCCGAGCGCATCTTCGAGCGCCTGGACGGTGCGGATGACGTCGAAGCCCTGCCGCGCACAGCTCGGGCACGACACGACGCGGACGCCGCGGGTGCGCAGGCCGAGGGCTTTCAGGATCTCATAGCCGACGCGCACTTCCTCTTCGGGTTCGGCCGACAGGCTGACACGGATCGTATCGCCGACGCCGCCCCACAACAGATTGCCGATGCCGAGGGCGCTCTTCACGGTGCCGCCGATCAGTCCGCCTGCTTCGGTGATACCGAGGTGAAGCGGGCAGTCGACCGCGTCGGCGAGCTGCATATAGGCCGCGACCGCCAGGAAGACGTCGCTGGCCTTCACCGCGACCTTATACTCGTGGAAATCATGGTCCTGCAGCAGCTTGATATGGTCGAGCGCGCTTTCGACGAGCGCCTCGGGGCAGGGCTCGCCATATTTTTCGAGCAGGTCCTTTTCGAGGCTGCCGGCATTGACCCCGATGCGGATCGCGCAGCCGTTGGCCTTGGCGGCGCGCACGACCTCGCCGACGCGCTCGGACGAGCCGATATTGCCCGGGTTGATCCGCAGGCAGGCGGCGCCGGCGTCGGCGGCTTCGAGTGCGCGTTTGTAGTGGAAATGGATGTCGGCGATTACGGGCACGCGCGCCGCGCGGACGATCTTGCCGAGCGCCGCGGTGCTGTCGGTGTCGGGGCACGAGACGCGGATCAGGTCGGCGCCGGCTTCCTCGCAGCGGCGAATCTGGTCGATCGTCGCCACTGCATCCGACGTCAGCGTGTTGGTCATCGTCTGCACCGTGATCGGCGCGCCGCCACCGACCGGGACGCTGCCGACCATGATCTGGCGGCTGGTCCGCCGCGCGATGTCGCGCCAGGGGCGCAGGCCGGGATTGTGATCGCTCATGATGCTCTCGACGATGCTCGTGAAGGGGGAGATATGCGCCGCTCTTTAGCCCCGCGGGCGGCGCTTGGCAAAGCGAAGCGTGCAGACCGGCAATGTGGCGGCAATGTCACACCCGATAGCCCGAATGGACCGCAGGTGCAGTTTCCGATTGTGCATTGCGTCAAAATCGGCACTTTTTAGCGCGTTCGTCGCTGCAGGCCCGCATCAGACAGGTGAGAGCGCGTTCGGCAGGGTGGGGACGATCCGGAAAAACAATGTGAGGGGATCATCCATGAAGTTTCTCAGCAAGGCGTGCCTCGGCGTGCTGCTCGCGGCGTCGGCGATGTCGACGCCGGCCATGGCGGAGGAAGAGGAGGGCGGCGTTTCCGCCGGTCCGATCACCGTTTCGGGCGGGATCGAGGTCGTCTCCGACTACCGGTTTCGCGGCATATCGCTGACCGGCGGCGATGTCGCGGTGCAGCCGACGCTGACCGTCAGCCACGACAGCGGCCTTTATCTCGGCGTCTGGGGCTCGAATCTCGAAGACACGCCGACCTATGGCAAGACCGAGATCGATATCTATGGCGGTTATGCGACCGAAATCGCATCGGGGACCGAAATCGACATCGGGCTGACCTATTACGGCTATCCGGGCGGCGAGAAGGCGGCCGGGCCGGCCGATTATTTCGAGATCATCGGCAAGGTCTCGCATACGCTGGGGCCGGTCGAGGCGACGGGCACCGTCGGCTATGCGTGGGATCAGCAGTCGCTGGGCGGCAACGACAGCATCTACCTCAGCGCCGGGCTTTCGGCGGGCATTCCGACGACGCCGGTGACGCTGTCGGCGCAGGCGGGCTACACCGACGGCGGGCTCGGCGCGCTGGCCCCGGGGAGCCATTATTGGGACTGGTCGATCGGCGCCTCGGCAAGCTTCGGGCCGATCACCGCGGGGGTCAAATATGTCGACACCGACATTCCGACCACCGGGGTGAAGGCGGTCGACAAATATTTCGATTCGGGCGTCGTCTTCTCGCTCGGCTTTTCGTTCTGATCGTACGCAGACCCGCTGCCCGAGCGGCGGCGGGTCTTTTCAGCCCAGCGGCTTGTCGTAAATCTGGTAGACGCGGTTGACCTTGGCCTCGATGGCTGCGGCGACCGCATTCATCCCCTGATTGTCGTCGAGCACCCAGCCGATATCGCCGCGCTGGGTGGCATAATCGCGCACCGCGTCGCGGCGGATGAACTCGATCATCATGAAGGCGAGCGTGCTCGCCATGCGGCTGTTCTGGAGCTTCTTGGCCACGCCCATCAACGGCACGCGCAGGATGCGGCTCTTCGGCTTGCGCAGCCACCAGAGCAGGCGCGCCCAGTTGAAGGGGAACAGCGACCCGTCCATGTCAATGAGCAGTTCGTTGACATTCGGCAGGACGATCATGAACGCGACCGCCTCGCCGTCGACCTCGGCGACGCGGATCAGGTCCTCGAACACGATGTCCTTCAGCTTCTTGCCGATATAGGCGATCTCGCTGTCGGTCAGCGGCACGAAGCCCCAATTGTCCGACCAGGCGTCGTTGAGCAGGCCCATGATCAGCTTCGCTTCGGCGTCGAAACGCCGCTTGTCGACCTTGCGGATGCGGATCCGCGCATTCTTCTCGCCTGCAGCGACGATGCGGTTGACCAGCGGCGGGAAACCTTCATCGACGCGAACGTCATAGTTGAAAAGCTGCTTCACCGGCCGATAGCCGGCCGCCTCGATCCAGCCGCGGTAGAGCGGGCTGTTGTGTCCCATCATGATCGTCGGCGGAGTATCGAAGCCTTCGATCAGCAGCCCGGGTTCGTCCCAGATCGAGATCGACAGCGGCCCGAGCGCGCGGTGCATGCCCTGGCCGCGCAGCCAATCCTCGGCCGTGACGAGCAGCGCGGCGGCGGTTTCGGCATCCTCGGCCTCGAGCAGTCCCCAATTGCCGGTGCCCGGGCCCATGCCTTGCTCGACAGGCTGTGCGAGCGCGAGATCGTCGATATGCGCCGAGATGCGGCCCACCGTTCGCCCGTCGCGGCGCGCGAGGAAAAATTGCGCCTTGCCATGCTCGAACCACGGATTCTTGCCGGGGGTAAGCAGGCCATAGACTTCGCCCTTCAGCGGCGGCACCCACGCCGGATCGCCGCGATTGAGCCGGAAGGCCAGCTCGACGAACTCGGTTAGGTCGGCCTTGGACTTGACGGGATGGATGGTGACGGGGCCTTGCGAATGTCCGCTCATACTGGTTTCCTGACAGGGGCGTCCTATATATGTGGCGACGCATTAGGGCATAGATGCGGCACTGGCGACCCGCATTCGGCCATTTTGCTGCCACGAAATCATGATGAAGAGCATCCCATGTTTGCGATGAACACCCTTGTCGATCGGGCGTCCGAGCCGCAGGCGGCAGCGACCCCGAAATCCGCGATCGCCGACGATATGGCGATGATCCGCGCGGCGTCGGAGCTGACGCGCGACCTGACCGCGCCCAGCCCGCGCATCTACTGGACCGATTTCCTGATTTCGGCCTTCGCCGGCTATGCCGGCATCGCGGCGGCGATTTTCGCGCCGTCGACGGCGTGGATGCTCGCCGCCTCGCTGGTCGCCGTGCTCGCCCTCTACCGCGCCGGCAGCTTCATTCACGAGATCACGCATATCCGCAAAAATGCGCTGCCGGGGTTCCGCCTCGGCTGGAATATGCTCATCGGGGTACCGCTGCTGATCCCGTCGTTCATGTACGAGGGCATCCACAGCCTGCACCACAACCGCACCAAATATGGCACGGTCGACGATCCCGAATATCTGCCGCTGGCGCTGATGAAGCCGTGGACGGTGCCGCTGTTCGTCGTCCTCGCGGCCTTTGCGCCGCTGGCCTTCGTCTTCCGCTATGCGGTGCTGACCCCGCTGTCGTTCCTGATCCCGCCGCTGCGCCGGATCGTCGTCGAACGCTATTCGGGGCTGATCATCAACCCGATGTTCCGCCGCAAGCCGCCCGAGGGCGAGTTCCGCCGGCAATGGGCCTGGCAGGAGGGCGGCGCCTGGGCGTGGTCGACCTTGCTGATCGCTGCGGGCGTTTTCGGCTGGGTGCCGCTGCGCGCGCTGATCATCTTCGGCGCCATCGCGTCGGCGACCGTCGTGCTCAACCAGATCCGTACTCTCGTCGCGCATCTGTGGGAAAATGACGGCGGCGTGCTGACCGTGACCGCGCAGTTCCTCGACAGCGTCAACGTGCCGCCGCCGGGCGTGCTGCCCGAACTATGGGCGCCGGTCGGGCTGCGCTACCATGCGCTCCACCATCTGCTGCCGGGGGTTCCCTATCATGCGCTGCCCGAGGCGCATCGCCGCCTCAAGGACGCGCTGCCCGCGGACTCGCAATATCATGGCGCCAATTATGCCGGATTGCCGGGGCTGGTCGGGCGGCTGGTGGCGGGGTCGGCGCGGGGCGGGGCGGCGGCCTGAAGCTTGCGGCCTGTACCACCAGTAACGCATCTTCTGTAGAACAAGCAGATCTAGTGTGTATCGCCGAGAGCGTTGTAGTATGCTTTGTGACTGATGACGTGCCGCCATAAAGAGGCCATAAGGTCGCTGTCGGCCTCCTGTGAAAGGACGTCCAAGTCCTCCAGTTCGTCACACCAGCATCTGTCTAATAAGTTCCAGCGATCTTCCGCTGTTGAACGAGCGAGGGGTTCGCCCAGTTTTTGCAGTATATCTGTCAGATGCTTCGCTGCGATATCTGCACCGATATCTGCTAGTGCGGTTAGTACCTCATGGCCGCTTAAATGTGGCGTCGATGTAAGAAACGAGTTTATTCCCCCACTATTTGCCCCGCCCATATACAGATTGGCGATAGCAGCAGATCGATATATCTCGTTTTTATTCGATTCATCGCTCAGCATGACAAAATTATTCCATGCGCGGTCGTCTTCAGTCATTAGTGACTTAGCTGACATCTCGCTATTCCTCGGTCCGGATCAAAATCATCTCGCCGATCAGCGCAAACAATATGAACGGCCCCCATGCGGCGAGGAAGGGCGTGTAGGCGCCGAGATCGCCCATCGCGAGCGCGAAATTGTCGGCGACGAAGTAAGCGAAGCCCAAGGCCATGCCGAGGATCGCGCGGACGAACAGCTTGCCCGAGCGCGCGAGCCCGAAGGCCGCGACGGCGCCCAAGAGCGGCATCAATATCGCCGACAGCGGCCCCGAAATCTTGTGCCAGAGCACGCCCTTCAGCGCGTCGACCGGCCGCCCCGCGGCTTCGAGATCGGCGATCGCCGACTGGAGCTGGAGGAAGGGCAGTTCGTCGCCGTCGACCTGCGCCAGCGTGAACTGGTCGGGGCGCACGCCCTTCGCCGCGACGATGTTGCCGAGCGGTTCGAGCGTGCCCGAGCGGCGCAGGAAGCGCTTGGCATTGGTGAGCTCCCAACCGCCGTCGACCGCGCGGGCGCTGTCGGCCGAAAGGATCGACGAGAGGACGCCCTGCGTACGCTCGTAGATCGCGACCTTGCCCAAGACGACCGTCGGCCCGCCGGTCTGCACCGTCTGGGCGTTGATCAGGTCGTCGCCGGCGCGCACCCAGATGTTGCTGCGCAGCCCGCTGTCGGCGGGCACCTGCGCATATTGCACCTTTTGCCAGGCACTGAGCGCCGCGTTGGCGCGCGTCACGATACGTTCGTTGAAGACGAAGCTGATCCCGGCGACGAGCAGCGCGGCGAGGAACAGCGGCGCGAGCACCTGATGCGCCGACATGCCCGACGCCTTCATCGCGATCACCTCGCTGTTCTGGTTGAGCGTGATCAGCGTCAGGATCGTCCCCAGCAGCACCGAAAAGGGCAGGAAGGTCTCGACGATCTGTGGCAGGCGCAAGCCCACATAGCGCCACACGTCGCTGTCGCTGTTGCCCGCCACCGCGAGTATCTTGCCGCTCTCGCCGAGCAGATCGAGCGTTTGCAGGATCAGCACCAGCGCGAAAAGGATCGCGAAGCTGCGGACGAGGAACAGACGTCCGACGTAAAGCGCCATCGTGCGCGACGGAAAGAAGTGGAGCTGGTGCATCAGGCGATCTTGGGCTTACGCTGGAAAATGGTCATCAGCGCGCGGAGCTTCTGGCCGGCCTTGGCGGCGACGCGTTCGAGTGCGCCGATCGGCTGGCCGCCGGGGACGTGCGCGACGGTGTAATACATCCACACCGCGAGCGCCGCGAACAAGAGGAAGGGCACCCACAGCGCGAGGATCGGGTCGACGGTGCCGCGGGCGCCGAGATCCTCGGCATATTGGTTGATCTTGTGCTGGGTGACAAGCAGGACGATCGACAGGAAGACCCCGAGCGACGAGGTCGATCGTTTTGGTGGGATTGCGAGCGCGATTGCGATCAGCGGGATCAGGAACATCGACATCACCTCGACGATACGGAAGTGGAAATTCGCGCGTATTTCCAGCCGGGTATCGGGAGATTCGGCCTTGTCTTTGCCGGCGACGAACAGTTCGGGGATCGTCATCTCGCGGTCGGAGCCGCCGCGGGTGCGGAAGGCCTCGATCTTGGGCAGCGGGATCGGTAGGTCGTGGTTGTCGAAGCTCAGCACGCGCGGCACCGCGAACTTCGGCGATTCGTGGATCAGCACGCCTTGGGTCAGACGCAGGATGATCGTGTCGGGATCGTCGGTCGCGAGAAACTGGCCCCGCGAGGCCGTCGCCGACACGCTCTGACCGTCCTTTTGCTCACCGCGCACGAAAATCCCGCGCAGGCTGCGGCCGTCGTTATAGCTTTCCTCGATCCGCAGCGTCATGCGCTGGCCGAGCTTGGTAAATTCGCCGACCTTGATCGACGCGCCGAGCGCCCCCGACCGCAGCTCGAATTGCAAACCTTCATAAGCATAGCGCGCAACCGGCTGAATAAAGCCGACAATCGCGAGATTGAGCGCGGCCAGCGCGACGGCATAGGCAAAGGGTACACGCATCAAGCGCCCGAAACTCATGCCGACACCCTTGAGCACGTCGAGCTCGCTCGACGTCGCGAGCCGGCGGAAGGCGAGCAGGATGCCGAGCATGAGGCCAATGGGGATGCCGAGCGAGAGATATTCGGGGATCAGGTTGGCGAGCATCCGCCACACGACGCTGACCGGGCCGCCTTCGGTGGCGACGAAATCGAACAGCCGGAGCATTTTTTCGAGCACG
The DNA here is from genome assembly GCF_001314325.1 of Sphingopyxis macrogoltabida. NCBI lineage: Bacteria > Pseudomonadati > Pseudomonadota > Alphaproteobacteria > Sphingomonadales > Sphingopyxidaceae > Sphingopyxis > Sphingopyxis macrogoltabida. The sequence goes on along the minus strand of NZ_CP009429.1, from coordinate 3,144,610 downwards.
AGCAGCATCGCCGACAGGACGAGCGTGCCGAGCATGGGAAAGAAGATGAGCCGCGCGATATAGCGGTCGATGGCAGGTAGCTTATTCAATCTTTCGTCGCCCCATCACCATGATTTGGCCGCAAATGGTTCCGATATACCGATTCAAGGGCGACAGGGACCCGTGTCGGCACATGCTTTTTGCGTGGCTGGCATGGCTATAGCCTCTGGAGGTTTTGAGGTCATGTCGAAATTTGTATCGGCCTCGCTATGTGTTGCGTTGCTGGCTTTTGCCGCATCGGCGCAGGCGGAAGGCCGCGTCATCACGAACGATCTGTCGAAGTGCAAGAGCGGACCGTCGACTCTGGTCCAGATCAGCGGCGTCAAGGCGTCGACCGGCAAGATTCGCGTGCAAAGCTATCGCGGCACGGCGGCCGACTGGCTTGCCAAGGGCCGCTGGATCACCCGCATCGAAGTGCCGGCGCGCGCCGGGTCGATGACCGTCTGCGTGCCGCTTCCCGAAGCCGGGACCTATGGCATCGCGGTGCGTCACGACGTCAACGGCAACGGCAAGACCGATTTGTCGTCGGACGGCGGCGGGATGTCGAACAATCCCAGCATCAACGTCTTCAACCTCGGCAAGCCGAGCTACAAGAAGACGGCCTTTTCGGTTGGAGACGCCCCCCGGACGATCTCCATCACGATGAAATATATGTAAGGGGCAATGGCCAGCGTCGCGCTTCTTTCCAATCCGCGTTCGACGGGCAACCGTGCCCTGTTGCCCCGGGTTCGCGAATATTGCGCGGCGCATCCCGACATTTTTCATTACGAGGTCGAGGACGTCGACCAGATCGGCGAAGCGATCCGTACCATCGCGATGGTCAGCCCGCGGATCATCGTGATCAATGGCGGCGACGGCACGGTGCAGGCGGCGCTGACCGAGCTGTATTCGGGCGGCCATTTCGGCGGTTCGCCGCCGCCGGTCGCGGTGCTTCCCAACGGCAAGACCAATTTGATCGCGCTCGACCTCGGCGCCGAGGGCGATCCGCTAAAGGCGCTTGAGCGCGTCGTCGAACTGGTCGAATCGGGGCGGCTCGAGGATCATGTGATCGAACGCCAGCTCATTTCGCTCGACAGCGGCGGCGAGACGCGGCCGGTGCTCGGCATGTTCTTGGGCGGCGCCTATCTCGCCGACGTCATGCTCTATTGCCGCAACCGCATCTATCCGCTCGGCCTGCCGAACGGGTTGTCGCATTTCCTGGCTGCAGTGCTCGGGCTGTTTTCGATCATCTTTGGCCTCGGCGGCGGACGCCTGCCGCCCAAGCCCGAGCCGATGACCGTGTCGCTGGTGCGGCAGGGCGAGTTCAAGGGCAAATTCTCGCTGCTCATCGTCACGACGCTCGAAAAGCTGCTGCTCAGCATCCGGACGAGCGACGGCGGCGGGACGAACGGCCATATGAAATTGCTGGCGACCGACAGCAGCGTCGGCGCATTGTTCCGCATGCTCGGCGCGACCTGGCGCGGGACGCTGGGGCAGAAAGAGCTGGAAGGCGTGCATTTCCAGCAGGGCGACGAGATCCGCATCGAGGGCGAGCGGTCGAACGTCATCCTCGACGGCGAGATTTTCGAGGCGAAGGGCGGCCAGCCGATCATCCTGACCTCGACGCAGCCGGTGCCGTTCCTGCGCCTCGCCGCCTGAGAAGCATCGCGTCATGACCGATATCGGGGAACTGGTCCGCGCCGAATTATCGGTCCCGGTCGACCCGCGCGTCGCGGCGATGGCCGCGGCGATCGCGGCCGAATATCCGGGCAGCGCGCGCGCGGTGCTGTTTTACGGAAGCTGCCTCCGCGAAAGCGAGCTCGACGGGCTGATGCTCGATTTCTACCTGATCGTGTCGGATTATGGCGATGCCTATCCGAAGCGCTGGCAGGCGGTCGCCAATCGGCTGATCCCGCCCAACGTCTTTCCGTTCCAGCATGACGGGCTGATCGCCAAATATGCCGTGCTCAGCGAAGCCGATTTTCACCGGCTGAACGGGCCGGAAACGCGCAATGTGTCGGTCTGGGCGCGTTTCGCGCAGCCGTCGCGGCTGGTCTGGGTTGTCGACGATACCGCGGCGGACCGCGCGGTCACGGCGGTCGCACGCGCCGCGCCGACGTTGCTCGCGGCGGCGGGGGGCGTCGCAGGCGAAGCGCCGCTCGACTGGTGGCGGCGCGCCTTTGCGCTGACCTATTCGGTCGAACTCCGCGCCGAGCGGACGGGGCGCGCGCAATCGGTGGTTGACGCCGATGCCGGACGCTATCTCGCTTTCAGCGCCCCGGCGATCGCCGCGTTCCCGGCGGGCGTGCGGAGCGGGGGGTGGGCGCGGCGCCGCGCCGAAGGCAAGGCGCTCAGCATCGTCCGGCTGGCCAAGGCGAGCCTGACCTATGCGGGCGGGATCGATTATCTGGCGTGGAAGATCAACCGCCACGCGGGCACAAAGATCGAGATCAAGCCGTGGCAACGCCGCTGGCCGCTCGTCGCGGCGCTGACCCTCGTACCGCGATTGATGAAAAGCGGCGCGATCCGCTGAGCATTTTCACCCGGAAAATGCGGCAAGCGAAAAACTCAGCTCGCCAGCCGTTGTCCATCGCCCGGCCGCGTATCGCCGCTCCGCCGGATCGCCTGGTCGAGCGCGCTCAGCGTGAAGGGCTTGCGCAGCACGTCATGGTCGCCGAAGGCGGCGTCTTCGCTGGCATCGCCGGCATAGCCGGTGACGAAAAGGACGGAGAGTTCGGGCCAGCGCTGCTTCAGTTGCGCGACCATTTCGGGCCCGGTGAGTTCGGGCATCAACACGTCGGACAGAATGAGGTCGAAGCCGCTGCCAGCGGCGAACTGCCCTTCGACAAGGGCTTCGGCCTCCAGCGGATTGCCGCACGCGACGGGCCTGTGGCCCAGTTCGGCGACCGCGTCGACGGTCGCGGCAAGGACGCGCTGGTCGTCTTCGACGACGAGGATGCTGAGCGCGTCGGCGAGGGTAGGGTGGGCCACACCTTCGCCGGGATCGCCGTCGGTGTCGACGGCCTCTTCGGCGCGGGCGACAGGCAGCAGCATCGCGACGCTCGTTCCTTCGCCTTCGGTCGACGAAATCTGTACCTCGCCGCCCGACTGGCGGCAAAAGGCGAAGACCTGGCTCATGCCGAGGCCGGTGCCCTGACCGGCGGGCTTGGTGGTGTAGAAGGGATCGAAGACGCGCTCAAGAACTTCGGGCGACATGCCGCAGCCGGTGTCGATCACCTGCACCGCCAGCGCCGCCGTTTCCTCTTCTTCGTCGCGCAGGGTGCGGATGGTCAGCGATCCGTGGCCGTCCATCGCGTCGCGGGCATTGACCGCGAGGTTGAGCAGCGCATTTTCGAACTGGCGCCGGTCGAGCCGGCAAGCGAGGTCGGGAGCCTGAAGATCGAGCGTCAGCGCGATCCGGTCGCCGATTGTCCGCTCGACGAGTTCGGCGAACGACGCGATGCATTCGTCAACGACGGTTATTTCGGGCCGCGCCGGCTCGGAGCGCGCGAAGGTTAGCAGCCGCCGCGTCAGGTCGGCGGCGCGGTTGGCGCCATCGAGCGCATTGGCAAGGTGGCGCTGTGCCTTGTCGGGCGCTTCCGACAACCAGCGCTGCGCGAGTTCGAGGCCGCCGACGACGACCGCGAGCATATTGTTGAAATCATGCGCGATGCCGCCGGTAAGCTGGCCGACGGCTTCCATCTTCTGCGCCTGACGCAGTTGTTCCTCGGCCGAGAGGCGTTCGCTCATCTCGCTGCGCAGTGCGGTGTTGGCCTGCTCCAGTTCGGCGGTGCGCGCCTCGACGGCGGCTTCGAGTTGCATCGCACGGTCGCTTTCGACCAACTGCTCGCGTCGCGCCAGCCGCCGTTCGGCCTCGGCACGGACGAGCGAGAAGGTCGCACCGATCGCGATCACCGCGGCGCCGGCACCGAGCAGCGAGAAGAGCAGCATCGCCTGGTTGAGGCTGGCGCGATCGGCCGCCGCGAGGCGGTTGCGTTCGCGCAGCAGGGTGCGTTCGTTGTCGATGATCCGCGTCAGCAGCTTGTCGATCTTGCCGAGCCCCTGATCGTGCCCGGCAGCGTGATATTTGGAAATGGCGGCGACGGTCTGGCGATAATTGGCGCTGAGCGCCGCGTCGCCGAGCTGGGCGCCGCGCCGGTCCATTTCGTGCGTCAGTTCCGCGACCAGCTTCGCCTGCGCCGGATTGTCGCGGACGTTGCGCTGGAGCTGGACACGATATTGGCGCGCGCGGCCCCATTGCTGCTCGAAAACGCGCCCGTCTTCCTTCTGCAAGCCCACCGCGAAGCGGCCGAGCGCTGCCTCGGCACGGGCGAGCGAGGCGTCGAGCGAGCGGGTCTGCGAGATGACCTCCATGCTCTGCGTCTGCCAGCCGAGCGAGCGTTCGTAATTATCGTTGGCGCGCGACAGCAGCAGGACGAGCGCCGCGACGACGCCGACCAGGATGGTCGCGACCCCGATCGTCAGCCAGAAGCGAACACGCTCCCGCCGGCTTTCGGTCTCGATATCGAAATCCCTCTCGAACACGCGCCGTCTTTACCGGACAAGCGCCCTGCCGCAAAGCGGCGAAGCGGGCAGCGCGCGGCCGATGCTTCGATTCAACCCGAAAAGGAATCCGCTGGTCGGGCCTTGCAGCGGCTTCAGCCGATGATCCCGGCGCGTTTGCCCGCACGCTCGAAGCGCGCAAGGATCTCGCCGACCTGCTCGCTCGAATGCTCGGCGCAGAGCGAGCAGCGCAGTAGCGTCATGCCCGCGGGGGTCGCCGGCGGACGCGCGAGATTGACGTAGAGCCCTTCCTCGAGCAGCGCTTCCCACATCATCGCACCCTTTTCGAGATCGGGCATGATCACCGCGATGATCGCCGACTGCGGCTCTTCGGTGCCGAGCTGGAAGCCGAGGTCCTTGAGGCCCTTGTGCAGCGTCTTCGAATTTTCCCACAGGTGCGCGCGCTTGTTCGATCCGTGCATCAGCTTGCGGATGCTGGTCGCGGCGGTCGCGACGACGCTCGGCGGCAGCGAGGCGGTGAAGACATAGGGACGGCAGACGAGCCGCATGATTTCGAATTTCGGATGGTTCGACACGCAGAAGCCGCCGACCGTGCCGACGCTCTTGCTGAACGTGCCGATGATGAAGTCGACGTCGTCGATCACGCCCTGCGCCTCGGCGACGCCGCGGCCATGTTCGCCAATGAAACCCATAGAATGCGCTTCGTCGACCAGCACCATCGCGCCGGCTTCCTTGGAGACGCGGATCATCTCTTTCAGCGGCGCGACGTCGCCGAGCATCGAATAGACGCCTTCGAGCACGACAAGCTTGCCCGCTTCGGGGGGCAGGCGCTTCAGCCGCTTTTCGAGCGCCTCGACGTCGTTATGGCGGAAGGCGACGATTTCGGCGTCGCCCATCTTGCACCCGTCATAGATCGACGCATGGCTGTCGATGTCGAGGATGACATAGTCGCCCTTGCCGGCAATCGTCGAAATGATGCCGAGATTCGCCTGATATCCGGTCGAGAACACCATGGCATGATCCATGGCGTAAAATTCCTTGAGCGCGTCCTCGCACTCCTTATGCCCCTGATAGGTGCCGTTGAGGACGCGGCTGCCGGTCGTGCCGCTGCCGAATTTGTCGAGCGCGTCCTTGCCGGCGGCGATGACGTCGTCGTCGAAGGTCATGCCCATATAATTATAGGTGCCGAGCAGGATCGTCTCGCGCCCGTTGCAGATCGCGACGGTCGGCGAGAGGACCTTTTCCATCACCAGGCTGAACGGATCGGTGACGCCGGTCGCGAGCAGCGCCTCGCGCTGCTGGATCAGCGGGTCGAACTTGCTGAAAAGATCGGTCATCGCGGTGTCAGCCCTGCAGTTTCTCGACCGCGGCGACGAGCTGGCCGACGGTTTCGATTTCGGCCTGCATGTTCATGCTGATGATGATGTCGAACGTGTCCTCGACCTCGGCGACGAAATCCATCACCGTCAGGCTGTCCCATTCGAGGTCGCCGGCAAAGGTCGTGGCATCGGTCAGCTCGACGCCCTTTTTGTTGAAGGGGGCGATAAGGCCGTAAATCTGGTCGCGAAGGGCGGTGCTCATGCAAGTGCGTCCCGTAAAGAAATAAGATTGCGCGCGGGAATGCCGCGCTGCCGCCCGATTGGCAAGCGAATGCGGCGGGAACAGGGCAGCATCTTGCCGGTTGCGGTACTTCATGCCATTCCTGTGACAGGGTCGCTGGCAGGGGCATGGCAGCATGGACAGCGCAGAATCAACGACATCGCCGGCGCCGCCGCCGATTTCCTTCCCGCCGAATGCCGTGCATCTCGTCCGTACCAACCAGCAGATCACGATGCAATTGTCGCAGATGGCCGACCAGAAGGCATCGATCCTGATGGGCGCGACCTTCGTCGTCTTCACCCTCGCGATCGGGCAGGCGCGGTCGGGGGGAGGGGCGCTGGCGATGCCGCTCGCGATCCTTGCGACCTTTTCCTTCCTGTCGGCGCTGTTCGCGATTTCGGCGGTGCTGCCGCGCGTCGGCAAGGCGCCGCCGGTCGTCTATCGAGACGGCAAGGATCACAGCAACATCCTCTTCTTCGGCCGCTTCGCGCAGATGGACGAGGATGAGTTCATCGCGGCGGTGAAGGCGCGCCTCCGGACCGAGGAGGATCTGTACGAGACGATGCTGCGCGATACCTATCAGAACGGCATCGTCCTAGCGCGGCGCAAATATCGTTACCTTGCCTATGCCTACCGGCTGTTCGTAGTCGGGCTGACGCTGACCTTCATCGCCTTTGCGGTCGAGATGGCGATGCTGTGGAGCAAATAGCCGTCCTGCGCATTATCCCGGGACGATGACCGACGTCTTTATCAGCTACAAGCGCGAGGAGCGCGGCCGCTGCGTCGCCATCTACAACGCGCTCGTCGACCTGAAACTGTCGGTCTGGTTCGACGCGCATATCGAACCCGGCACCGATTTCGATCGCGAAATCGAACGCGAGGTGCGCTCGGCGAAGGCCGTTCTCGTGCTCTGGTCGGCGCTCGCCGCCGACAGCGACTGGATCCGCGCCGAGGCGCGCACCGGGCGGCAGAACGAGCGGCTGGTCGCGGCGCGGCTCGACGATTGCCTGCCGCCGCTGGAATTCGCGTCGGTGCAGGCGGTCGACCTGTTCGACCGCCGCGATTTCCAGACTGGCGAGGGCTGGCGGCAGGTGGTGGGGCGGATCGGCCGCCTCGTCGGGCGGCCGGGGCTGGGCGATTATGTCCGCTGCGAACAGGCGGCCGATGCGGGGCTGTGGCGCGGCTGGATCGCCGCCAATCCGGACGACCCGCTTGTCGAAACCGCGCGGCAGCGTGCCGCCGCACTGGCGCATCGCGCGCCGCCGGACCCGGGCCGGGCTGCTCCCGCGGATCCGATGGCGGCGGAAGCCACTCGCGGCGGGCCAGCACGCTATTGGCCGTTGTTCGCCGGGAGTGCTCTGCTGCTCGTCGCGGTCGCCGCACTCACCTTTGGACGTGACGACCCCGAGCCGCCGCAGCAGGCGCCCGTCTCCGCGACCGCATCGTCGGACCTCCCCGTCCTGCCGGCACCGGCAGAGGTCGTCCCGATGGCGGCGGCCGGCGGGGGCAAGCCAATCTTCTGCCGTCCCGATGATCCCTTTGTCCTGTCCTTCGTTGCCCGGCGCACCGACATGCCGCCCGTCGGCAATCTGACGATCAGCAACACCTGGCTGGCGTGGCGTGAATGCCGCGGCTCGGTTCGCGTCGAAGGTCATGTCGAAAGCGGCGGAGGCACGCTCGCCGATAGCCAGCGGATGGCCGATATCGTCGCGAACGAACTGCGCGCGCGCGGCGTCGATCCGAAAGCGATCCGGGCCCGGGGTGTCGGCACCAGCCGTCCGCTGGCCGGGACGCCGGTGGAAGCCATCGCCAATCGCCGCGTCGAAATCTACCTCGACCCATCGCGCTGACCGACGGCCGATGTGGCCGATTTGCCACCATGGACGGGAATTTCGCTTCGCGCGCTGCCGGGGGATTGAAGCGCCGCGCGCCCGCGCCTATCCGGGCCGGCTATGCTCGAGCAGGCCCACCCCCTGACTGCGGATCGTCCGCAGAATTTCCGTGCGGAGTTCCGCGCGACGTGGGCGCTCGCCCTGCCGCTGGCGGCGGCGAACCTGCTCCAGATGATGGTGCACGCGATCGACGTGATCTTCGTTGCCCGGCTGGGCGATACGGCGCTCGCCGCCTCGTCGCTGGGCGTTTCGATCTTCGGGCTGTTGCTGTGGACGGGGACGGGCCTGGTCGGCGCGGCGGCGCCGCTGATCGCGGCGGAACTCGGCCGCCGCAAGCACAGCGTGCGCGAGGTACGGCGCACGGTACGCATGGCGCTGTGGCTGAGCGCGCTCGTCTCGCTGCTCTTCATGGGCGTGTGCGCAGCGGGCGGCCCGATCATGCGCGCGACCGGCCAGCCCGCTGACCTGACGGCGCGCGCGGCGAGCTTCCTCCTCATCCTGATGTTCGGCATGTTCCCGATGATCGCGGCGAGCGTGCTGCGCATTTTCGTCTCGGCGCTCGGCCGGCCGACGATCGCGACGGCAATCACCTTCTTTGCGCTTGGCGTCAATGCGCTCGGCAACTGGGTACTCGTCTTCGGCCATCTCGGCCTGCCCGCGCTCGGGCTCCACGGTTCGGCGATATCGAGCGTGATGACCAGCGCGCTGATGCTGCTCGCCTATGTCGTTGTCATCCAGACCGACAGGCGGCTGCGGCGCTACCGCCTGTTCGGCAACTGGTGGCGCTCCGAATGGTCGCGCTTCTTCGAGATGCTGCGCATCGGCACGCCGATCAGCCTGACCATCCTTGCCGAAGCGGGGCTGTTCACCGGGGCCGCCTTCCTGATGGGCCGTATCGGCGAAACCGAACTGGCGGGGCACACGATCGCGCTGCAGGTCGCGGCGCTCGCCTTCCAGATCCCGTTCGGGGTGGCGCAGGCGGCGACGATCCGCGTCGGGCTGGCTTATGGCGCGCGCGATCATCGCGGCATCGGCTTTGCGGGGCAGGCGTCGCTGCTGCTCGGCATCGGCTTCATGGCCTTTACCGCGCTGATCATGTGGCTGTTCCCGAAGCTCGTGCTGTCGATTTATGTCGACGTCGATGCGGCGCGCAATGCCGCGCTGGTCGGGTTTGCGATGCAGTTCCTCGTCGTCGCCGCGGCCTTCCAGCTCTTCGACGGCGCACAGGCGGTGGCGGCGGGGGTGCTGCGCGGGCTCCAGGATACGCGCATCCCGATGATCATTGCGGTGTGCGGTTACTGGATTGCCGGATACGGCACCGCCATCTACCTCGGTTTCTGGACGCCGCTGCGCGGTGTCGGGGTGTGGATCGGGCTGGCGGTCGGGCTGATCGTCGTCTCGGCGGTGCTGCTGACGCGCTGGCGGATGCGCAGCCGTCTCGGCCTTCTTCCGGCCTGACGCAAAAAAGTTGACCGCCGCTGCTTGACGGCCTTTTGACTCCCACCCATATGCCCGCCTGTTAGCACTCCCGGCATGTGAGTGCTAAAATGATATCATTTGCACTTCTGGAGGGAGTTTCATGACCCAGTTCCGACCACTGCACGACCGCGTGCTCGTTCGCCGTATCGAAGCCGAAGAAAAGACGGCCGGCGGCATCATCATCCCCGACACCGCCAAGGAAAAGCCGCAGGAAGGCGAAGTCGTCTCCGTCGGCACCGGTGCCCGCGCCGACGACGGCAAGGTGACCCCGCTCGACGTCAAGGCCGGCGACCGCATCCTGTTCGGCAAATGGTCGGGCACCGAAGTCAAGGTCGACGGCGAAGAGCTGCTGATCATGAAGGAATCGGACATTCTCGGCGTCATTGCCTGAGCGGTTTCATCGATTTGCGAGTAAAGTTGCGCAGTTTTCTGCGCCTTTGAAAGGAATAAGCACATGGCTGCTAAGGACGTAAAATTCAGCCGCGACGCGCGTGAGCGCATCCTGCGCGGCGTCGACACCCTCGCCGACGCGGTGAAGGTCACGCTGGGCCCCAAGGGCCGCAACGTCGTCATCGACAAGAGCTTCGGTGCGCCCCGCATCACCAAGGACGGCGTCACCGTCGCCAAGGAAATCGAACTGAAGGACAAGTTCGAAAACATGGGCGCCCAGATGCTGCGCGAAGTCGCATCGAAGGCGAACGACAAGGCCGGCGACGGCACCACCACCGCGACCGTGCTCGCCCAGGCGATCGTCCGCGAAGGCATGAAGTCGGTTGCCGCCGGCATGAACCCGATGGACCTGAAGCGCGGCATCGACCTCGCGGTCACCAAGGTCGTCGAGACGCTGAAGGCGCAGTCGAAGCCCGTTTCGGGCACCTCGGAAATCGCGCAGGTCGGCATCATCTCGGCCAATGGCGACACCGAAGTCGGCGAGAAGATCGCCGAAGCGATGGAAAAGGTCGGCAAGGAAGGCGTGATCACCGTCGAGGAAGCCAAGGGCCTCGATTTCGAACTCGACGTCGTCGAAGGCATGCAGTTCGACCGCGGCTACCTGTCGCCTTATTTCATCACCAACCCGGAAAAGATGCTCGTCGAGCTTTCGGATCCGTACATCCTGATCTTCGAGAAGAAGCTGTCGAACCTCCAGTCGATGCTGCCGATCCTCGAAGCCGTGGTGCAGTCGGGCCGTCCGCTCCTGATCATCGCCGAGGACATCGAAGGCGAAGCGCTTGCAACGCTCGTCGTCAACCGTCTGCGCGGCGGCCTGAAGGTCGCGGCCGTCAAGGCGCCGGGCTTCGGCGATCGCCGCAAGGCGATGCTGCAGGACATCGCGATCCTGACCGCCGGCGAAATGATCAGCGAAGACCTGGGCATCAAGCTCGAGTCGGTCACGCTGAACATGCTCGGCCAGGCCAAGCGCGTCACCATCGACAAGGACAACACCACCATCGTCGACGGTGCGGGTGAAGCCGATGCGATCAAGGGCCGCGTCGAACAGATCCGCGCGCAGATCGAGACCACGACGTCGGATTACGACCGTGAAAAGCTGCAGGAACGTCTGGCGAAGCTCGCCGGCGGTGTTGCCGTGATCAAGGTCGGCGGCGCTTCGGAAGTCGAAGTGAAGGAACGCAAGGACCGCGTCGACGACGCGCTGCACGCGACCCGCGCTGCGGTCGAGGAAGGCATCGTCCCCGGCGGCGGTACTGCGCTCCTCTATGCGACCAAGTCGCTCGACGGCCTCGCCGGTGCGAACGAAGACCAGACCCGCGGTATCGACATCATCCGTCGCGCGCTGCAGGCTCCGGTCCGCCAGATCGCCGAGAACGCCGGCTTCGACGGCGGCGTCGTCGCGGGCAAGCTGTTCGACCAGAACGACAGCAACTTCGGTTTCAACGCGTCGACCGACGTCTATGAAAACCTCGTGGCTGCCGGCGTGATCGATCCGACCAAGGTCGTCCGCACCGCGCTGCAGGACTCGGCCTCGGTTGCCGGTCTGCTCATCACCACCGAAGCGGCGGTGAGCGAGCTGCCCGAAGACAAGCCCGCCATGCCCATGGGCGGCGGCGGCATGGGCGGCATGGGCGGCATGGACTTCTAAGTCCAAACCGTTCGGCCACCCGCCGACAGAAACAAGGGCCGGAGCAGCGATGCTCCGGCCCTTTTTCTTTGCGCTTTTACCATCCCGTCACCCCGGACTTGATCCGGGGTCCCGCTTTCCAGCGTCGCCGAGCCGGACCCCGGATCAAGTCCGGGGTGACGAAAGTGGGACATTGCCAGTTCATTCCGCCCGTCATAGCTATGCAGGATGATCCTGCTCTTCGCCCTTGCCGCCGCCGCCGCGGACCCCGCGCCGGTCGAGCGCTGCGGTTATCGCATCGTGCAAAGCTATCCGCACGATACGACCAGCTTCACGCAGGGACTCTTCTGGGACGGGGATCATCTGTACGAGGGCACGGGCCAATATGGCAGGTCGCGCGTTGCCCGGCTCGACCTCGACACCGGAAAGGCGCTCGCCCAGACCAGCTTGCCCGCCGACCAGTTCGGCGAAGGCATCGCGCGGTGGAAGGACCAGATCATCGGCGTGACCTGGCAGAACGGCATCGGTCACCGCTGGTCGATCAAGGACCTGAAGCCGCTCGGCAACTTCACCTATGCGGGCGAGGGTTGGGGGCTGACGACGGTGGGCGACCAGCTCGTGTTGAGCGACGGGACCTCGGACCTCCGCTTCCTCGATCCCGAAACGATGACCGAGCAAAAGCGCGTCACCGTGCGCTTCGGCGGCCGGCCGATCAGCATGATCAACGAACTCGAGGCGATCGACGGGCAGGTCTGGGCCAATATCTGGATGACCGATTTCATGGTCCGGATCGATCCGGAAAGCGGCGATGTCGCCTCGCTCGTCGACCTGTCGGGGCTGAAGGCCGATGCAGGTGTTTCGGGCGACGACAGCGTGCTCAACGGCATCGCATGGGATGCGAAGAAAAAGCGCCTGTTCGTGACGGGAAAATATTGGCCCAAACTCTACGAGATTACGCTCTCCGACTGCCGTTAAGTCTTGAGCGCTTCTTCCATTCGCGCCGCCGCGGCGTCATAGACGCGCGCCTTCAGTCCGGCCGTGACCGCGGCGGGGGTACGGTCGGGGTGGCCGCCGGTGAAGGGCGGGGCGGGGTCATATTCGATGGCGAGCTGGATCGCCTGTGCGACCGTGTCGCCCTGCAACCGCGCGATCAGCGTCAGCGCGAAGTCGAGCCCCGAGGTCACCCCGCCGCTGGTGACGATGTTGCCGTCCTCGACGACGCGGCCGGCGACGGGTTCGGCGCCGACAAGCGGCAGCAAATGGGTGTAGCCCCAATGCGTCGTTGCGCGCTTCCCCGCGAGCAGCCCGGCGCGGCCGAGCAGGAAGGCGCCGGTGCAGACGCTCGTCGTCGAGCGGGCGCCGGCGGCTTGCCGCGCGATAAAATCGATCGTTGCGGCATCGCCCAATGCTTCGGCGACGCCATGCCCTCCGGGAACGCAGAGAATGTCCGCCTGCGGGCAGCTCGCGAAATCATGCGTCGGCAGGATGGAAAAGCCGCTGTCGGTGGCAATGGGCGCGATGGTAGCCGCAGCGCCCGCCAGCGTCGCGCCGGGCATGCGGCTTAGCGCCTGCGCTGGTGCGGTGAAATCGAGCTGGGTGATGCCGGGAAAGAGCAGGAAGACGATCTGGATCGGTTCGGGCCGGGCGTCGGGCATGCGGATGGTCCTTGGTTGCAACGGATCACGCAGGCGCGCGGCTCTCTGGTTCTCGACCAATCCCGCTTCCCGATGGGACTCCATCATCAGCGCCAGTTGCGGGGCGCGTGCAGTCTAGCTTTGCGCCCGGCCGAGCGAAAGGCGATTATTCGCTCGCCTTGGCCTTCTCGTCCTTTGCCGGTTCGGGGGCAGGGACGCTGTCGCGGCTTTCGAGCATCTCGGCGGCATCGTCGAGCGCCTTTGCCTCGCTGACCGTCACCCCACCGGGGCCCGGCTCATTGTCGGTGCGGCTGCATCCTGCCGTCAGGATCGTCGCTGCGGCGTACAGGGAAAGGCCAATCCTCGGCATCCTAATCTCCCACGAAAAGGGGCTCCATCCGCGTGGAATGGAGCCCCCGTTCCGGATTGCGCGCGCTTGGCGCGCAAGCCCCGATTACTGCTTGTCGTTGGCTTCCGCCTTCTTCGTTTCGTCGGCGATCTTGTCGCCGGCCTTCGCGGCGGCGTCGCCAGCGGCGTTCACCGTGCCTTCGACGGCGTTGCCGGCGTCCTTGGCGGCAGCGGCGGTCGCATCGGCAGCTTCGCCCGCGGCGGCGGCCGTGGCGTCGGCGGCATCGGCAGCGCCTTCGGCGACGGCATCGCCGGCAGCGGCAGCATCATCGGCGACGGCTTCGCCGGCTTCCGACGTTTCCTGCTGCGCCTTTTCCGAGCAAGCGGCGAGGCTGAAGGCCGCAGCGGCCATCGAGGCGATGATGATTTTGCGCATGAAATTTCCTTTCGAACATCCGAGTGACCGAAACCGGCCACGGTCGTGAAGAATTAGCTGTGGATTCGGGGCTTGGCAACTATCCTGCATGCCCATGCTTTCGGCCGCACGGCCAAAAGAAAAGGGGCCGCCGACCAAGTCGGCAACCCCCCTCCTTAATTCTGGCCGAATGGCCCGAAAGAAGCTTACTTCTTGGCTTCTTCGGTTGCAGCCTTGGCAGCGTCGGTCGCTTCCTTGGCAGCGCCAGCAGCTTCGGCGGCCTTGTCGGTCGCGGTCGCAGCGTCGCCAGCAGCAGCGGCGTCGCCAGCAGCGCCGGCAGCGGCAGCAGCGTCGCCGGCAGCAGCGCTCGCGTCGGCAGCGCCTTCGGCTGCTTCCATCGCGCCGTCAGCGGCGCCTTCGACGGTTGCCGCCGATTCGTCGGTGGTGGCGGGGGCTTCGGCAGCCTTTTCACCACAAGCGGCGAGGCCCATCGAGGCCGCGAGAACGAGCGACAGAGTGATCGATTTCTTCATTTGGGAATACCCCTCTCGATTGAATTGATCGACCGGCATTTCGGACACGAACCTTTCGACCCGGCAAATTGCCAATCGCCCAAAGAGCTACATTTTCGTCAAAATGGGCGCAACGGCCTTTTGTCCGATCATGGGTGCAAATCGATGGATGGAGTGGCGCGCGGCGTCGCAAGCGGCGGGAAACGGGGCTTCGTCAATGATTGACCGGATATAAAGAAAGCTTTATATGTGTCTTTGTGACTGAGCTGCTCGACATTTTTCGCGCCCTTGCGGACCCGACGCGCCTGCGTATCCTTGCGCTGCTGCGCGAGATGGAGCTGGCGATCGGCGAGCTCGCGGTCGTGCTCGACCAGAGCCAGCCGCGCGTGTCGCGGCACGTCCGTATCCTCGTCGACGCGGGGGTTGTCGAACGCCGCCGCGAGGGGAGCTGGGTCTTCCTGCGCCTTGCGCAGGACGGCCCTGTCGGCGAAACGATCGCGCGCGCCGATAAATGGCCCTTCTCGCCGCGCGAGGCGCTGGTGATCGCGCATGACGCCCGCCGCCTCGTCGCGGTCCGCACCGAACGCGCCGCCGCCGCCGAGCGCTATTTTGCCGAACATGCCGCCGAATGGGATGCGATCCGGTCGCGCCATGTCGCCGAGAGTGAGGTCGAGGCGGCGATCCTCGCGATCATGCACAATCGCCGGCTCGGCCACCTGCTCGATATCGGGACCGGGACCGGCCGGATGGCGGAGATTTTCGCGCCGACCGCGCGTCGCATCACGGCGCTCGACCGCAGCCCCGAAATGCTGCGCATCGCGCGCGCCAAGCTCGCCGGCCAGCCGGTGCCGATCGATCTGGTGCAGGGCGATTTCCTGAACCTGCCGGTGGCCGATGCCAGCGTCGACAGCATCGTTATCCATCAGGCGCTGCATTTCGCGCACGAACCCGATCGCGTGATCGCCGAGGCGGGCCGCGTGCTGCGCGGCGGCGGGCATCTGCTGATCGTCGATTTCGCGCCGCACGAGGACGAGGAGATGCGCACGCTCGCGGCGCATGCCCGCCTCGGCTTCTCCGATGCCCAGATCCGCGGCTGGTTCGCGTCGGCGGGCATGGGGCTCGAAACCTCGCAGACGCTCGAAGGCGGCGAACTTGCGGTCAAGCTGTGGCTTGGCCGGCGGCGCAGCGACGAAGATCAATCCCCCGTCGCCCAAGGCAGCGACGGCCAGCGTAAAAGGCTTGCGGCATGACATCGAACCTCGACTCGCTCGCGGAGGCCCGCCGTGCCGCGGCTTCGCCTTTGTTCGCCAATCTCGATGGCGATATCGGCGTCAGCTTCGAATTTTTCCCGCCCAAGACCGAAAAGATGGAAGCCCAGTTGTGGGATACCTTCCATGCGCTGGAGCCGCTCGCACCGCGCTTCGTGTCGGTGACCTACGGCGCCGGGGGATCGACGCGCGAGCGCACCCACGCGACGGTCGCGCGCATCGCCGCGACGAGCAGCGTGCCACCCGCGGCGCACCTGACCTGCGTCGAGGCTTCGCGCGCCGAGATCGACGCGGTGGCCGAGGCCTATTGGGAAGCCGGTGTGCGCCATATCGTGGCCTTACGCGGCGACGTGCCGTCGGGCGGTCCCTATCGTCCGCACGCGCAAGGCTATGCCAATGCGATCGAGCTGGTCGCGGGGCTGAAGGCGGTTGCGCCGTTCGACATCTCGGTTGCCGCCTATCCCGAGGTCCATCCCGACGCCGACTGTGCGCAGTCCGACCTCGACAATCTGAAGCGCAAGCTCGACGCCGGTGCGACGCGCGCGATCACGCAATTCTTCTTCTCACCCGACAGCTTTCTGCGGTTTCGCGACACGGCGGCGGCGGCGGGGATCACAGCGCCGATCATCCCCGGCATTCTGCCCGTATCGAGCGTGGCGCAGACGCGCCGCATGGCGGATATGTGCGGCACCGCAATTCCGGCGTGGATGGTGTCGCTGTTCGACGGGCTCGACGATCATCCGGCGGCGCGCCAGCTCGTCGCGGCGACGGTCGCCGCCGAAATGAGCCGCCGTCTCTATGCGGGCGGGGTGCGTGATTTCCACTTCTACACGCTCAACCGGGCCGAACTCAGCTATGCGATCTGTCATTTGCTGGGGCTGCGGCCGGTGGCGACGGCAAAGGACCAAGCGGCATGACAAGTGCACGTGAAGCGCTGCAGGCGGCAGCGAAAGAACGCATCCTGCTCACCGACGGCGGCTGGGGCACGCAGATCCAGCTTCGGAAGCTCGCCGAGGGTGATTATGCCGGCAACCTCGGCCTGTCGCACGACCAGAAGGGCAATAACGACATCCTTGCGCTGACGCGGCCCGATATCGTGACGGCGATCGGCGAGGCCTATCTCGCGGCGGGGTCGGATATTGTGTCGACCAATACGTTCAGCGCCAACCGGATCAGCCAGGCCGATTATGGCGCCGAGGCACTGGTCGCCGACATCAATATCGAAAGCGCCCGGCTGGGCCGCGAGACGGCGGTGAAATATGAAGCGATCGACGGCCGCCGACGCTTTGTCGCGGGCGCGGTCGGGCCGACGAACAAGACCTTGTCGCTGTCGCCCGACGTCAACAACCCCGGCTATCGCGAGATCGATTTCGATGAGTTGAAGCATGTCTATCTCGATCAGGTCGTTGCGCTGGCCGAGGGCGGCGCCGACTTCATCCTGATCGAGACGATCTTCGACACGCTCAATGCCAAGGCGGGGATCGCCGCGACACTCGAGGCCGAGGCGAAGGTCGGGCGCGAATTGCCGCTGATGATTTCGATGACGCTGACCGACCTCAGCGGGCGTAACCTGTCGGGACATACGGTCGAGGCCTTCTGGTACGCGGTGCGCCATGCGAAGCCGCTGACGATCGGGCTCAACTGCTCGTTCGGCGCATCGCAGCTTCGTCCGCATGTGAAGGTCTTGTCCGACCTCGCCGATGCGCTGGTGATGGTCTACCCGAACGCCGGTCTGCCAAACGAGCTCGGCGAATATGACGAGCTGCCCGACACCACGGCAGGGCTGGTCGGCGAATGGGCCGAAAACGGTCAGGTCAACATCCTCGGCGGCTGCTGCGGGTCGACCCCGGCGCATATCGCCGCGATGGCGAAGGCGATCGCGGGGCTTGTGCCGCGGCCCGTCCCCGACGTGCCGGTGCGGACGCGGCTCGCGGGGCTCGAGCCCTTCACCATGGCCGCCTGAACCGATGACGGACATTCCGAAATGGACGATCCGGGAGGCCGGAGCGGATGACGCGCCGGCGCTCGCGCTGATCGGCGCGGCGACCTTTCTCGAGACCTTTGCGGGCATCCTCGACGGCGATGCGATCGTCGGTCATTGCGCCGCGCAGCATTGCGAAGTGGCCTATCGCGCCGCTCTGGCCAACGGCGCCCGGGCGTGGCTTGCCGAAGCGCAGCCCGGCGGCGCGCCGGTCGGATTCGTGCTCGTTGGCAAGCCTGATCTTGCGGCCGCCCGCGACGGCGATATCGAATTGAAGCGCATCTATTCGCTGTCGCGCTTTCATGGCACCGGCCTTGGCGCCGCGTTGATGACGCAGGCGCTGGAAGCCGCCCGCGGCCATCGCCGCCTGTTGCTTGGCGTCTATGCGCAGAACGACCGGGCGCTCGCCTTTTATCGCAAACAGGGGTTCGCCGACCTCGGCACCCGCCGGTTCAATGTCGGCGGCAAGCTCTACGACGATCTCGTGCTTGCCCGTCCGCTCGCCGCCTAATGCACATGTTCAGGATGATCCGATGACCACCGCCGCCTCTTCCAGCTTCGTCAATATCGGCGAGCGCACCAACGTCACCGGATCGGCGGCGTTCAAGAAGCTGATCCTCGCCGATGACTATACTGCGGCAGTCGAGGTCGCGCGCCAGCAGGTCGAGAACGGCGCGCAAGTTATCGACGTCAACATGGACGAGGGTCTGCTCGACGCCGAATATGCGATGACGACCTTTTTGAAGCTGATCGCCGCCGAGCCCGACATCGCGCGAGTGCCGGTGATGATCGACAGTTCGAAATGGGACGTCATCGAAGCGGGACTGAAATGCGTGCCGGGCAAGCCGATCGTCAATTCGATCAGTATGAAGGAAGGCGAGGAGCCTTTCCTTGCGCATGCGCGCAAGTGCATGGCCTATGGCGCCGCGGTCGTCGTGATGGCGTTCGACGAGGTCGGGCAGGCCGATACCGAGGCGCGCAAGGTCGAGATTTGCGAGCGCGCCTATAAATTGCTGATGACCATCGGCTTTCCGCCAGAGGACATCATCTTCGACCCCAATATCTTCGCGGTCGCGACGGGGCTCGAGGAGCATGACAATTATGCGGTCGACTTCATCGAGGCGGTGAAGGAAATCCGCGTCCGCTGCCCGCACGCACATTTCTCCGGCGGCCTGTCGAACCTGTCGTTCGGGTTCCGCGGCAACGAGACGGTGCGCCGCGCGATGCACAGCGTCTTCCTCTATCATGCGATCCCCGCCGGGCTCGACATGGCGATCGTCAATGCGGGGCAGCTCGACGTCTATGACACGATCGATCCCGAACTGCGCAATGCATGCGAGGATGTCATCCTCAACCGCAAGGTCGAAGGCGAGGAACTGAGCCCGACCGAGCGGCTGATCGCGCTCGCCGAACGCTATAAGGGTACCAACGCCGCGCAGGAAAAGGCGGCCGAGGAATGGCGCGGCTGGGAGGTGCGCAAGCGGCTCGAACATGCGCTGGTCAAGGGCATCGACGCGCATATCGTCCCGGATACCGAGGAAATGCGCCTGGCGATGGACCGGCCGATCGAGGTGATCGAAGGCCCGCTGATGGACGGGATGAACGTCGTCGGCGACCTGTTCGGATCGGGCAAGATGTTCCTGCCGCAGGTGGTGAAATCGGCGCGCGTGATGAAAAAGGCGGTCGCGCACCTGCTGCCCTTCATCGAGGCGTCGAAGGAACCCGGCGCGAAGGGCAAGGGCAAGGTCGTGATGGCGACGGTCAAGGGCGACGTCCACGACATCGGCAAGAATATCGTCGGCGTCGTGCTCCAGTGCAACGGCTTCGAGATCGTCGACCTCGGCGTCATGGTGCCGTGGAGCAAGATTCTCGAGGCGGCGAACGAGAATGACGCCGACATGATCGGATTGTCGGGCCTCATCACGCCGTCGCTCGACGAGATGGTGACGGTGGCCGAGGAAATGCAGCGCGCAGGCATGACGATGCCGCTCTTGATCGGCGGCGCGACGACATCGAAGGTCCACACCGCGCTGCGTATCGATCCGGCGTATAAGGGGCCGGTGCTCCATGTCCTCGACGCGAGCCGCGCAGTCGGAGTGGCGACGGCGCTGGTCAGCGATACCGGGTTCGACGCCTTCGTCGGCGGCTACAAGCAGGATTATGAGCATATCCGCGACGTGCGCGCGGGCAAGGGGCAGAGCGTGCTCCACACCCTCGAAGAGGCGCGGGCCAATTTTTACGACGCCTACCTCAGCGACAAGCCCGCGCCGCCGTTGCAGCCCGGGCTGCACCGCTTCGACGACTGGTCGCTCGAAGATTTGCGCGAATGCATCGACTGGACGCCGTTCTTCCGCGCGTGGGAGTTGCACGGGACATACCCGTCGATCCTCGACGACGATGTGGTCGGCGAAACGGCACGGGCCTTGAAGGCCGACGCCGACGCGATGCTCGATACGCTGATCGCCGAGAAGTGGCTGACCGCGCGCGGCGTC
This sequence comes from Sphingopyxis macrogoltabida, assembly GCF_001314325.1. Classification (NCBI taxonomy): domain Bacteria; kingdom Pseudomonadati; phylum Pseudomonadota; class Alphaproteobacteria; order Sphingomonadales; family Sphingopyxidaceae; genus Sphingopyxis; species Sphingopyxis macrogoltabida. The sequence continues at coordinate 3,124,371 of NZ_CP009429.1, read as the reverse complement.
TGTGCCTTCTGGCCGTGCGCGCGCGACGGCGACAGTGTCACCATCCACATCGCCGAGGAGGAACGCCATGTGACGCTGCCCTTCCTGCGTCAGCAGATCAAGAAGAGCCGCGACCGGGCGAACATGTGCCTCGCTGATTTCATCGACCCGGCGGGTGACTGGATGGGCGGCTTCGCGGTCGGCATCCACGGCATTGAGCCTTTTTCCGAGCGCTTCCGCGCGGACAAGGACGATTATTCGGACATCCTGCTGAAGGCGCTCGCCGACCGCTTCGCCGAGGCGTTCGCCGAGCGGCTGCACCAACATGTCCGTACGACCCTCTGGGGCTATGCACCCGGCGAGCAGCTCACCAACGAAGCGCTGATCAAGGAGGAATATCGCGGTATTCGTCCGGCGCCGGGCTATCCCGCGTGCCCCGACCACAGTCTGAAGCCGATCCTGTTCGACCTGTTGCAGGCGGGCGACAATGCCGGGCTGGTGCTGACCGAAAGCTTTGCCATGCTGCCCACCGCGGCGGTCAGCGGCTTCTATTTCGGGCACCCTGAAAGCCAGTATTTCGGGGTGGCGCGGATCGGCAGCGACCAGCTCGAGGATTATGCACAGCGGCGCGGGGTCGATATCGAAACCGCGACGCGCTGGCTGCGCCCCAACCTCGATTAACTTTGCCGCGCGCGGCTGTCCGAAAAAGGGACGGCCGCGCGGTTAACCAGCCTTGGACACGACTGGCGTCGCCGGATCGGCTATAAGCCCTTCATGGCACAGTCTCTTTTTCGCCGGCCGTTGCTGCCGCTGCTCGCCCTTCCGTTGCTTTTCGCCCCCGCGCCGCTGCCGGCGCAGGCGGGCAGTGGACCCTATGTGGTGGCCGAATCGGGCCGCGCTTTCGGGCGGCTGCAGGACGCGGTCGACGCGATCGGCGGGGGCGGCGGCACGATCCGCATCGCGCCCGGCTATCACCGCGATTGCGCGGTCCAGACCGAAGGCCGCATCGCCTTCGTCGCGGTCGAACCCGGCCGGGCGATCTTCGACGGCGTGGCCTGCGAGGACAAGGCGGCGCTGGTGCTGCGCGGCGACGGCGCGAAGGTCGACGGCATCGTGTTCCAGAATATCCGCGTGCCCGACGGCAACGGCGCGGGCATCCGGCTCGAAAAGAGCAACCTCGACATCGTCAACAGCCTGTTCCGCAACAGCGAGGAGGGCATTTTGACCGGCGACGATGAAGGGGCGGCGCTGACCATCGACCGTTCGACCTTCTCGCGCCTCGGCCGCTGCGACCGGGGTCTGAGCTGCGCGCACAGCGTCTATACCGGTGTCTATGGCCGCGTTACGGTCACCCGTTCGCGCTTCGAGAAAGGCAGCGGCGGCCATTATCTGAAAACGCGCGGCGTGCAGGTCGACATCAGCGACAACAGCTTCGACGATACCCAGGGCAAAGCGACCAACTATGCGATCGACCTGCCGTCGGGTTCGACCGGGCGGATCGCGAACAACCTGATCATCCAGGGCCGCGACAAGGAAAATCATTCGGCGCTGATCGCGGTCGCGGCCGAGGAGCGCAAAAATCCTTCGCGCGGCCTGTCGATCACCGGCAATCGCGCGAGCGTGCCGGCCGAACTGTCCGGCAAGACCGTGTTCGTCGCCGACTGGAGCGGCGAAGCGCTGGCGATCGGGCCCAACGAATTGGGCGCCGGGCTGACGAAGTTCGAGAAGCGGTAAACCGATACCTCAATCCGTTCGTGTCGAGCGAAGTCGAGACACCCATCGGGATCGCGTAAGATCGAGGGGCATCTCGACTTCGCTCGATGCGAACGGGAAATAAAGGCTGTCTCTAAGCCTCGCCGCGCGTTTCGATCAGCGACGCGGCGAGCGCTTCGGCCGGGGTCTTGCCGCCCCACAGCACGAACTGGAATACCGGATAGAAGCGCTCGCACTCGTCGATCGCGCTTTCGATCAGCGTTTCGGTAAGGTCGAGCGGCAGCGCGGCGTCGCTGCCGACGAGCATGCCGTGGCGGAACAGGATCGTGCCGCTGTTCGACCACAATTCGAAATGGCCGAGCCATAGCTGTTCGTTGATCATCGCGAGCGCTTCGTGCGCGACCGCGCGCTTGTCCTCGACGACGCGGATATCGGGGAAGGCGAGCAACTGGATGACGCCGTCGTCGGCACGCCATACCGCGCGTAGCTCATAGGCCGTCCAGCTACCCTGCGCCGTCGCGACGATCTCGTCCTCGCCGACCATTTCGTGCGGCCAGTCGTGCGCGGCGAAATAGGATGCCAGCATCTCCATCGGTGCCGCTTCCTGGCCGTCGTCGTCGTCGTAAATATCGTCGCTCATCCCTGCCCCTTAGACCGAAAGCGGCGGAGACGCGAGTCCGCGTCCCCGCCGGATTGGGGTAACATCTTTGGGTATCGACGTTGGTGGCGCGTCAGGCCTTGGGCTTGCGCGCCGCCGGTTTGGCGGCCGGCTTTGCCGCTTTCGGAGCGGCAGCGGGCTTCGCGGCCGCTTTCGGCGCTGCCGCCGCGGGCTTCGGTGCGCCTTCGAGCTTGTCGAGCCGGGCCTTCAGCGCTTCGGCGTCGGCGCGGGCTTTCGCGGCCATTTCCTTCACCGCCTCGAATTCCTCGCGGCTGACGAAGTCCATGCGGCCGACAAATTCCTTCGCGCGCTCGCGCATCGCTGACTCGGCCTCGCGGCCGGCGCCGGCGACGGTTCCGGCGATGCCGTTCACCATCTTGGCGAGATCGTCGAAAAAGCGGTTTTCGCTCTGCATTTCAAATTCCTTCGTCGGGGGAGTGCCCCTTGCCGGCTTATATCTGGGTGCTCGCTGCGTGCGGGACAAGGGTCTCGGCGTCCGGATTGCGCTGGTCGATCTGGAAATTGAGGATCGCGGCAAAGCACAGCCACGCCATATAGGGGACGAGCAGCCATGCTGCCGCCTTGCGGATCGGCGCGAAGGCGAAGGCGGTCGCGATCGTCACCATCAGGATGAAGATGATCAGGTACAGCGCGGTGGTGACTTGATGCGCGCCGAAGAAGAGCGGCGACCAGGCGAAGTTGGCGACGAGCTGGACGAAGAAGAGGAGCAGCGCGAAGCCGCGCCCTTTCGCGCCGCGCGCGTGCAGCACCATCGCGAGCGACAGGCCGAGGCAGATATAGAGGATCGGCCAGACGGTCGCGAAAACCCAGCCCTCTGGGGTGATCGGCGGCAGGTCGAGGGCGTCGAACCAGCGGTTGCCATAGCCGCTGTTCGAGAGCAGCCCCGACAGGCTGCCGATCAGCACGATCGCGGGCACGGTGACGAGCGCCCAGCGCAGATAGGACAGGCGCAGCTGCCCCGCAGTGGCGATTTCACTCATCGACGCGACCCCACCAATTTCTTGATTCCCAACGGAAGAGGTGTCGCGGCTGGCGTGCCCAGCGTCAAGCCGCAGATTTTGTGGCCGCAATCAGGAATTCGACATTGCCCTCGGGTCCGGTGATCGGGCTTTCAACCAGATCGGCGACGCGCCAGCCTTCGCTTTCGAGCCAGCCGCGGACTGCAGCGCAGACGCGGGCATGGACGGCGGCATCGCGCACGACGCCCTTTTTGCCGACCTCGTGGCGTTCGGCCTCGAACTGCGGCTTGATCAGCGCGACAAGGCGGGCGCCGTCTTTCGCGAAGGACATCGGCACCGGAAGCACTTTCGACAGGGCGATGAAGCTGGCGTCGCAGACGATCAGATCGACGGGTTCGGGAATGTGCGCGGGCGTCAGGATGCGGGCGCTCGTTTGTTCGTGGACGACGACGCGCTCGTCCTGCCGCAATTTCCACGCGAGCTGGTTGGTGCCCGAATCGACGGCATAGACGCGCGCCGCGCCGCGGCTGAGCAGCACGTCGGTAAAGCCGCCGGTCGACGATCCGACGTCGATCGCGACCGCGCCGGTCACGTCCCAACCGAGGTGGCTCAGCGCATGGTCGAGCTTGATCCCGCCGCGCGACACCCACGGATGGTCGCGGCCCTTGACGCTGATCTCGGCATCCTCGGCGACCTGCTGCCCTGCCTTTTCGATCTTGCGGTCGCCGACGAACGCCAGCCCGGCGAGGATCAGCGCCTGCGCGCGCGTCCGGCTTTCGGCGAGGCCGCGGTCGACGAGTAACTGGTCGGCGCGCTGCTTCGCCATCAGCCGCCCGCCTTGTCGGTGAGCAGGCCGGGGGTGAGGATCTGCGGCAGGATTTCGGGTTGCGCCGCGCCCGGTGCGTACCAGAGATACAGCGGCACGCTGTTGCGGCCATGTTCGGCAAGCGTGCGCGTGATGACGGGATCGCCGTTCGTCCAGTCGCCGACGAGCGTGACGACGCCCTTGTCCTTGAAGACGTTCTGCACGGCCTCGCGGTTGATCGCGCCCGCCTCGTTCGCCTTGCACGACAGGCACCAGTCGGCGGTGAAATAGACGAAGACGGGTTTGCCGGTGGCTCGCGCCTTGGCGAGTGCGGCGGGGGAAAAAGTCGAGCCCGAACTGTTGGATGACGCCTTGATTTGCGAATGGTCGGCAAGCTGCAGGACACTGGCGACGGTAGTGGCGATCAGAACGAGCAGGAAAAAGGCCGTGATCGACCGCGATCCCTTTCCACGCTGCGACCTGCCCAGCGATAGCAGCACCGTCGTCGTCCACACCAAGAGGCCGAAGGCCGCCCAAGCACCGACGCTGCCCGTCTGCCGCCACAGCAGCACCGCGAGCGCGAGCGCGGTAAGCGCCATCGGCACTGCCATCCATTTGCGGAAACGGGCCATCCACGGTCCGGGCTTGGGCAGGCGGTTGCGGAGTGCCGGAACGAAGCCGATGGCGAGGAAGGGAAGGGCGATGCCGAAACCGAGGCCGCCGAAGATCGGTAGCGCGGCCCATGCCGGCAGGACGAGCGTCGCGCCGAGCGCCGCGCCGAGCAGCGGCCCGCTGCATGGAGTCGCGACGAAGGCGGCGAGGGCGCCGGTCCAGAAGCCGCCGGCCGCGCCGCCCCGATCCGCCAACCGCTGGCCGCCGCCGAACGAAGGCAATTCATAGACGCCGGCGAGATTGAGCGTGATGGCGATGGCGAGCAGGAGGAGAAGGAAGACGCTGAGCGGATGTTGGAGCTGGAATGCCCAACCGACCTGCTCGCCGGCGGCGCGCAGCCCGAGCAGGACGGCGCCGAGCAACAGCGCGGTGAGGGCGGCGCCTGCGGTATAGGCCAGCGCCTCCACCTTTGCCGCGCGCGCGTCGCCGCCCGAGCGCGCGAGGCTGAGCGCCTTGAGGCTGAGGATAGGGAAGACGCACGGCATCAGGTTGAGGATCAGGCCGCCGAGGATCGCGCCGCCGAGCGCGGTCCAGAACATCGCCATATCGATCCCGCTGGAGGGCCCGGTAATGGCTTTGCCTGCGGCGGGGACGGTGCCGGGTTCGAGTTGCAGCGACAGCCCGCGCCCGCTACCGAGCTTCAGCAGCGCTGCGACCGGTCCGACCGCCTCGCCCTTGGTGCGCGTTTCGACGATGATATGGTCGCCGTTGCGGCTGACATTTTGCGTGGCCGCATAGTCGATCAGATTGCGTGTCTCGACAAACAGGTGCGGCGCGTCGATCGCGGTGCTCGCGGGCAGGGGGATGGCGAAGCGGATCGTGTCGCCGCGGCGTTCCCAAGTGCCGTGACGGTCGAGCGGCTGCGGAAGCAGTGCGCGCCAGCCGTCGAAGCGTTCGCGCGACGCGGCGGCAACCGCGCCGTCACCGGCCTTCAGCGCGACCGAGATGACCGCCTTTTCGGGGACGCACACCTTGTCGGTGCAGGCAAGCCAGTTGGCGACACCCGACAGGGTGAGGTCGGTGCCGGGCACGACGCTTTTGTCGATGCGCACGTCGGCGAGCAGCGCATAGGGATGCTCATAGACATGGTTCATCATGCCGAAGAGGATCAGCGCGTCGGGGACCGGATAGCGAAAAGGCTCGACGGTGACGCCCTCGGGCGCATTCCATTCGACCTGCAGGCCGAAACCGGCGTCGCCGCCGTTCGACCAATAGCCGTGCCAGGTCTTTTCGGGCTCCATCGTCAGCGCCAGCGTCGTCGTACCGCCGGGGGCCGGCGCCGTCGATTCGGCCACCAGCTTTGGCGTGATATGCGTCGAGCGGGCAGCGGCCGACGTCGATGCAAGCACGGCAAGCGCCAGCAGCGCGAGCGCGCCGCGCCACGCCATTGTCACAAATCCGTCTTGCCTGCGTTCCATGCTCAACCCGCGCCTGCCCGTAGTTCGAGGCTTGCCATATAGGCGGCTTTCGTCGAGAGGACAGCCCGCGCTGACACCCCCCGAATGGAGACGCCGTCCGTGAAGCTCAAATATCTGACGACTGCGCTGGCAGCCGTGCTTTGTGTCGCGGGTCCCGGCGCAGGCGTGGCGCAGGATGCAGCGCCACCGGCGCAGAAAGTCACTGCAGCGACGCCGCCGCCCAAGCTAATAGTGATGATCTCGGTCGACCAGTTTTCGGCCGACCTGTTCGCGCAATATCGTGGCCATTTCACGGGCGGCCTCGCGCGGCTCGCGTCGGGCGTCGTCTTCCCGTCGGGCTATCAGGCGCATGGCGCGACCGAAACCTGTCCCGGCCATTCGACGATCCTGACCGGCAACCATCCGGCGCACACCGGGATCATCGCGAACAATTATTTCGACCTGGCGGCGGCGCGCGAGGACAAGCGACTCTATTGCGCCGAGGACGAAACGGTGCCGGGCACCAGTTCGGGCAGCGGCAAATATGCGCCGTCGGTCGATCACCTCCTCGTGCCGACGCTCGGCGACCTGATGAAGGCGCGCGACCCGAACGCGCAGGTGGTGTCGGTCGCGGGCAAGGATCGCGCCGCGATCATGATGGGCGGTCGCAAGGCCGACGAACTGGTGTGGCTCGCGCCGACTGGGCTCACCAGCTATCGCGGAACGGCGCTGTCGCCGACCGCGACGCAGGCCGGCACGGCGATCGCCGCTGCGATCGCCCAGCCGCGTAAGGGGCTGCCGCTTCCCGCCGACTGCGCGGATCAGGATATCGCGATCCCGGTCGGCGACCGGGTCGTCGGTAACGGCCGCCTCGCGCGCGACGGCGGTGATTTCCGGCGCTTCCTGGCCTCGCCCGAGGCCGACGGCGCGGTGCTCGCCGCCGGCGCTGCACTGCGTCAGGCGCGGCGGCTGGGCGAGGGGAGCACGACCGACCTACTCATTCTCGGCCTGTCGGCGACCGACTATGTCGGCCATGGTTTTGGCACCGAAGGCACTGAAATGTGCCTGCAGATCATGGGCCTCGACCGCGAACTCGGCGATTTCTTTGCGCGGCTCGATGCGACGGGGATCGACTATGCCGTGGCGCTGACCGCCGATCATGGCGGGCACGATATTCCCGAGCGCAACCGCCAGAACGGCTGGCCCGCCGCCACGCGGGTCGATACCGCGATCAATCCCGATGCGATCGCCAAATCGGTCGCCGAAAAGCTCGGCCTGCCAGAGCCGCTGCTCTACAGCGACGGGCCGTTCGGCGACATGTATCTGGCGAAGAGCCTGACCGCGGCGCAGCGCAAGGCGGCAATGGCGGAATTCATCGCGCGCTTCCGGGCCTTTCCGCAGGTCGAGGCGGTGGTGACGGGCGAGGAGCTTGCCGCACGGCCGATCTCGAAAGAAGCACCCGACAACTGGAGCATGCTGGACAAGCTGCGCGCCTCCTATAATGCGCAGCGGTCGGGCGACTTCATCGTCGTGTTGAAGCCGCGCGTCACGCCGATCGCCGATACGAGCCGCTATGTTGCGACGCATGGGTCGGTGTGGGATTATGACCGGCGCGTCCCGATGCTGTTCTGGCGGAAGGGGCTGGCTGGTTTCGAGCAGACCAATGCGGTGATGACGGTCGATATATTGCCGACGCTGGCGTCGCTGATCGGTCTGACGGTCGATGCGAGCAAGATCGACGGGCGCTGCATCGACCTGATTTCGGGGCCCGAAAGCAGTTGCCGGTAGAGAAACATAAAAGAAAACGGACAAGAAGACAGGGACCATGACGAAAACATTGGGGAAATTTGCGGGGCGCATGCTGTTGGTCGGCTGCGGCAATATGGCGGGGGCCATGCTCGACCGCTGGCTCGCGGCAGGGCTCGATCCGGCGCAGGTCGCGATCGTCGATCCGTTTGCGGCGCCGCGCGAGGGAATCGCGCATTTCGCCTCGCTCGCCGACTGGTCGGCCGCCGACGGTACCGCCGAATGGGTGATGCTGGGCATGAAGCCGCAGCAGCTCGGCGAAGTCGCGGGCGATCTCGCGCCGGTCGTGCAGGGCGATACGCACCTGCTCTCGATCCTTGCCGGCGTCTCGCTTGCTGATCTGGCCGCGCGCTTTCCCGCCGCGAAGGCGCAGGTGCGCATCCTGCCCAACCTTGCCGCGCGTATCGGCGCGGGGGTATCGGCGGTCGCCAGCCTTGGCGAGGTCGACGAGGCGGCCGTCACAGCGCTTCTCAAGCCGCTGGGCACGGTTGTCGCGCTCGCCGACGATTCGACGATGGACCTCGTCACGGCATTTACCGGCAGCGGTCCCGCTTTCGTCTTTCGCCTGATCGAATCCTATGCCGCCGCGGGCGAGCGGCTGGGCCTGTCGGCCGACGATTCGCTGCGACTGGCGACCGCGACTTTCGGCGGCGCAACCGCGCTGCTCGAAAGCAGCGGCGAAAAGCCGGGCGCGCTCGCGGCGCAGGTCGCGAGCAAGGGCGGCACGACGCAGGCCGGGCTCGACGTGCTCGACGAGGGCGGTCAACTGGTTGCGCTGATGACCAATGTGCTGCGCGCGGCGCGCGATCGCGGCCGCGAACTCGCCGACATCGCCCGCGGCGACGGCTGACCCTAACCGGGCTCGCGCCCCAGCGCCGCGATCCGGCTACGCTCGCGCGCCGGAACCAGCGCTTCGCTGACCTGCCAGAAGCCGGTCACGGCGGCCTGTCCGGCGTGGGTGTAGGCGCGGCTCATCGCGTCGCGAAGTAACACGAAGACCGATTTTTCGAGCGCGCGGCCTGCTTCGGTCAGGCGCAGCTCCTTTTGCCGCCGGTCGCGGTTGCCGGGCCGCGTCGTCAGCATCTCGCGCGCCTCGAGTTCCTTGACCACGCGGCCGAGCGACTGCTTGGTGATGCCGAGCAAGGTCAGAAGGTCGGTGATCGTCAGCCCGGGCTGGCGCGCGATGAAATAAAGCGCCCGGTAGTGCGCCCGTCCAAGCTCGTTTTCGGCAAGCCGCGCGTCGATCGCACGCCACAGCGCGCCATGCGCGAAAAACAGATATTCGATACCCCGGCGCACTTCCTCCTCACGCAAGAAAAGGGCAGAGGCGGCAGGAACTTGTGAAAGAAAATTTTCATCCGGCATAGTCGCTACCGTTGCGCGCGAGGCCGTGCTTTGGCAAGAGGCGCGCACCATTCAACCCCAGCCAACAGGTATTTACGCCATGCTCGCTCCCGCCTTCAACCGTCTGCCGCATCCCAACCCGACTGCGGACGATGTACGCGCGGCGGCGATCGCGGACCCGGCGTTCGGGCGCGTTTTCACCGACCATATGGTCTCGATCCGCTATTCGGACGACAAGGGCTGGCACGATGCGCAGGTGATGCCGCGCGGGCCGCTGGCGATCGATCCTGCGACCGCGGTGCTCCATTATGCGCAGGAAATCTTCGAAGGGCTGAAGGCTTATCGGCTCGAAGACGGCTCGATGGCGCTGTTCCGCCCCGAGGCCAATGCGGCACGCTTTAACGCCAGCGCGCGCCGGATGGCGATGGCCGAGCTGCCCGAGGAGATGTTCATCGCGGCGGTGAAGGAAGCGGTTGCGGCCGACGCGCACTGGTTCCCGCCGGTCGACGGCGGCGCGCTGTACCTGCGCCCCTTCATGTTCGCGAGCGAGGTGTTCCTCGGCGTCAAGCCGGCGTCCGAATATCAGTTCCTCGTCATCACCTCGCCAGTCGGCAATTATTTCAAGTCGGGGGCGCCGGCGATCTCGCTGTGGGTGTCGGAAGATTATACGCGCGCCGCGCCCGGCGGCACCGGCGCCGCGAAATGCGGCGGCAACTATGCCTCCAGCCTCATCGCGCAGCGCGAGGCGATCGCCAAGGGGCATGACCAGGTCGTTTTCCTCGACGCCGCCGAGCATCGCTGGATCGAGGAACTGGGCGGCATGAACATGTTCTTCGTTTTCGACGACGGCAGCATCGTCACCCCGCCGCTGACCGGCACGATCCTGCCCGGGATCACCCGCGACGCGATCATCACGCTGGCGCGCGATGCCGGCCTGACGGTGCGCGAAGAACCCTATGCGATCGACCAGTGGCAGGCCGATGCGGAAAGCGGCCGCCTGACCGAAAGCTTTGCCTGCGGCACCGCGGCGGTGGTGACGCCGGTCGGCAAGGTGACGCGCGGCGAGGCAAGCTTCACGATCGGCGCCGGCGGTCCGGGACAGGTCACCGAGATGCTCAAGAGCAAGCTCGTCGACATCCAGCGCGGCCGCGCCGAAGACCCGCACGGCTGGGTCACGCGGCTCTGACCCTTCGCTTGCCAAGCGGCCGTCAGGCGCTATAGACGCGCTCGCACCGGCCCGTTGGGGCGTCGCCAAGTGGTAAGGCAGCGGCTTTTGATGCCGCCATTCGCAGGTTCGAATCCTGCCGCCCCAGCCAGCCGGTGTTTTCCCCTATCGCGCAGGTTTGCGGGCATAGACGCCGAAGGCGGCGATCACGGCATAGCAGGCAGCCGGGAGCGCGAGGGCGATCGCCAGACTGCCCGTGACGTCGGCAAGCGCGCCGGTGGCGAGCGGCACGACGGCGCCGCCGAAAATGGCGACATTGATGATCCCCGACCCGTCGGCGGCGCGGCTGCCCAGCCGCTCGCAGGCGAGGCTGAAGATCGTCGGGAACATGATCGCGTTCATCAGCCCGATCGCCAGCAGGCTGTAACCGGATAGCGCGCCTGTCGAGGCGGTCGACACAAGGATCAGGGCGATCGCGCCGGCCGCCACGCCGGCGAGGAGCTTGCCGGGGCTGACGATGCGCATCAGCCCCGACCCGATGAAGCGGCCGATCATCGCGCCGCCCCAATAAAGGCCGATCAGCTTGCCCGCCGCCTGTTCGGGCAGCGCCATGACGCCGGGCTGCATCAGGTAATTGACGATCAGCGAGCCGATCGCCACTTCGGCGCCGACGTAAAGGAAGATGCAGAGCGCGCCGAAGCCGAAGCGCGGTCGCCGCAGCAGGTCGAGCCCGGCAAGCCCGGCGCTTTCCCCATGTCGTTCGCCCTGCAGCCGGCCCCGGAACATCCAGACCGCTGCGGCGACGACCGCAAGCGCCGCCGCGATGCCGAGATAGCCGTGGACGATCGCCTGGGTTTCCGCGGTTCGATAGGCATCGAGTTCGACGCCCGAGAGCTGGTCGGCGCTGATCGCCGCGAGGCTGCCGAGAATGAGCGTTGCGCCGACATAGGGAAAGACGGTGGTGCCGAGCGAATTGAAGGCCTGCGCAAAGGTCAGGCGGCTATGCGCCGTTTCGGGCTTGCCGAGGAGCGAGATCAGCGGATTGGAGACGACCTGCACGATCACCACCCCGCTGGCGAGCACGAACAGCGCGAACAGGAATAGTCCATAGGTCGCGCTCTGCGACGCGGGGATGAAGAGCAGGCAGCCGGCCATCATCGTCAGCAGCCCGGCGACGGCGCCGCGCATATAGCCGATCTTCTTGACCAGTTTCGCGCCGGGGATGCCGACCAGCAAATAGGCGGCGAAAAAGCAGAACTGGACCAGCATCGCCTGCGTATAATTCAGCGTGAACAATTCCTTGAGCTTTGGAATGATCACGTCGTTGAGGCTGGTGATACCGCCGAAGATGAAGAACAGGCCCATCACGAACAGGCGCAGTTCGGGCGCATCGACCGGGGCCGAAGGTTGATCGGATGCGTCGACGCCGGGGGATGCAATGGCCATATTGTCTTTCCTGAAATGCGAAAAGGATCGGGGTCACGTCCCGATCACCGATCGCGCGGCGTTTCCGCGAAGCTGTCAATGCCGAAGACCGATCGCCCGGGGCCATGCGGCAACCGGTCGAGCAGTCGGTCCAGCTTTTCCCGATCGGCGCGCCAGGGCGCGAAGTTCGTCCCCAATTCCATGATGTTGCTGGCCATTCCGGCGAAAGCTGGCCAAGTCGGGAGGCCCGGGCCATTGGGGTCGCCGTGCTTGACGAAATTGGCCCAGTATTTCGACATGGTTGCGGCGATGTCGCGATCGCGGTCGGTAAAGGGCCGGTCGGGGGCTGCGTTCAAGCTGTTGAAGGCATAGGGGATTTCGGCCGAATGGAAGGCGCCGAACAGGTCCGATCCGGGGCCGGGTTCGGCATGGGTGAAATAATAGGCGAACGCGGGTGCGCGATGCGCGCGTGCCCAGTCGGCGAGCGAGGCGAGCCCGTAGCGGCGCGTCAGCTTGCGGCCCGTCGCCAATATCGCTGCTTCGCTGTCGAGCGGATCGCCCGCCAGCAGGACATCGGTGCCCGTTTCGCCCGCCATCCGCGTCGCACGGGCGCGCACCTCCGCGGCGGTGGTGTGGAAATAGGCGGGGTTGAGGACGCCTTCGTCGGCATTCAGTCCGACGAGAACCGGCACGGCGCGGCGCCGGCCCGCCGCTTCCATCGCCGCGACCTGTGCGGGCAGGATCGATCCGTCGACGACCGGGCCGAGCAGCGGCATGCCGCCGACGTCGCCGGCCCCGGCCAGCGGGCCCGCATCGAGCAGCGCCGCCAGCCGATCGGCGGACAGTCGGCGCAGCGCCGCGACATCGGACAGCCGCGCGCGCGCCAGCAGGTCGGCGCCGCGACGGTCCGCTTCGCCGCGTTCGGGCAGCGGCACCTCGACGATGCCGCTCTGCGCGATTGCGCGCGCGAACAGCCCGTCGGCCGGTGGCGACAGGAGCAGCATATGGACCGCCATGGCGCCCGCCGACTGGCCCGCAATCGTCACCTGCGCGGGGTCGCCGCCGAAGCGTCCGATATTGCGCCGCGTCCAGCGGAGCGCCGCGATCATGTCCTGCAGCGCGAAATTGGTGCCGCCGCCGGGGTCGCCCGCGAGATCATGAAAGGCGGCAAAGCCGAAGACGCCAAGGCGGTAGTTGATCGACACGACAATGATGCCTTGCCGCGCCAGTTCGGCACCATCGTAGATCGGTACGGCGTTCGACCCCGACATGAAGGCGCCGCCATGGATCCAGACCATCACCGGCAGCGGCTTGCCGTCGGGGTTCGCCGGCGCCCAGATATTGAGGGTCAGGCAATCTTCGGAAACCGGCGGCGGCGCGACATATTCGCGCGTCCACGGACCGAAGCCGTCGGGGGTGATCGCCTGGACGCAGCCGGGGCCGTAGCTGTTTGCCGTGCGCCGGCCGGTCCACGGCAGCGGTGCTTCGGGTGCGGCCCAGCGCCGGTCGCCGACCGGCGGGGCGGCGTAGGGGATGCCGAGGAAGCGAACAATGCCATCGTCGACCGCGCCTGTGAGCTCGCCGCTTTCTATCGCGACCACCGGGACCTGCGCCCTTGCCGATGGTGCGGACAGGAGCGAGCCGAGCAGGGCGGCCAGCACAGGCAAAAGGCGCATCGACATCACTCCTCTTGTCCGGTCAGGGCGCTTTCGCCGTCACAACCCGTTCGACGAAATCGAGGCGGGTGCGGATCGGGTCGGGCGCTTCATGCGCGCCCGTGGCGTCGAAGATCATCACGCTGTCGGTCGCGGCGGTGTAGGGCGACCAAGCCCCGCCGCCATTTGCGGAGGGCACGCCGTTCTTCGCGAAATTAACCCAATAATCATGCGCCAGCCGCGCGGCGGTGCGATCGGCGGGTGCCGTCGCGGTGCCATGGCGGACGTCGACGGTGTCGAAGATGAAGGGCAGTTCGCTGGCGTGGAAAGCGCCCGGTACCTTGGCGCGCAGATATTCGGGGACATAGCCGAAGCGGTAGGTGAACAGGGATTGTCCGCGCGCGGCGATAATCCGTGCGACATGCCGTGCGGGTTCGAGGAACATCATGTCGGCCGAGACCGCGACCCCGACGCGCATCGCGTCCTTGCCGCCGGCGGGATCATAGACCTGTTCGGCATCCGCCCGCACCGCCGCCAGCGGCGCATAGGCCTGATCGATCCCGCCGCCGAAGAAGAAGCCGTCGGCGTCGTTGGCGCCGATCATCATCGGGATCGCGGCGCCGTCGCCGGTGGCATAGGCCGCATCGACCGACCGCTGTATGATCCGGCCGTCGGCATAGAGCGGCGTGAAATCCTTTGCGCCGAACAGGCTCATCAGATTGAGGCCGCTCATCACGCTGTCGGCGGGGAGGGCGCGGAGCGCAGCGGCGGCAGCGGCATCGTCGCCTTCGACCCCTTTCGCTTGCGCGAAGCCCGTGCCGATCGCTTCGGCCTCGGCCGCGGTCCTGAGCGGGCCCATCAGGTCGCGCCCGCCGCCCGACATGCTGATGGCCTTGTGGAACAGCCCCTTCGCGAGCGGGGTCGTGGTCAGTGCATGCACCGACATGCCGCCCGCCGATTCGCCGAAGATGGTGACGTTGCCGGGATCGCCGCCGAATGCCGCGATATTGTCCTGCACCCATTTGAGCGCCGCAATCTGGTCGAGGATCGCATAATTCCCCGTCGGCGCCCCGGCGGCCTCGCGGCTGAGCGCGGGATGGGCAAAGAAGCCGAAGCGGCCGAGCCGGTAGTTGAAACTGACGAAGACCACCCCCGATTCGGCGAAGGCGCGGCCCGAATAGACCGGCGGCGAGCTGCCGCCGTTGACGAAGCCGCCGCCATAGATCCAGACCATCACCGGCAATTTCCGGCGCAGCGGTCCGGCCGGGGTCCAGACGTTGAGATAAAGGCAATCCTCTGACGGCTTGACCCCCAGCGGCGCGGCATCGGCCTTGTAGGGGATTTGCATGCAATCGGGGCCGAAGCTGTCGGCAACGCGAAGCTTCTGCCAAGGCTCGGCGGGCTGCGGTGCGCGCCAGCGCAGGTCGCCGACCGGCGGCAGCGCATAGGGAATGCCGCGATAGGCCGTGCTTTCGCCCTCGGCGACACCCTCGACAGCACCGCTGCGGGTTTCGACAGCAGATTGATCCGCAGCGGCGGCGGGTGATGCGATTGTCAGCGCGAGCGCGATGGCAGGGAATATGCGCATTTCTGTCCTTTCAAAGCTATCGCGAGGATACGGGCAAAGCGGGGCACGCCGAGCCCGGATCGCCGAGTTCAAGGCATTCGCCATCGACCGCATCGGTCGGCGCTACCCGCATCGCCGCGGCGAGGGTGGGCGCGACGTCGGCGACGCGCACCGGCAGAGCACGTTCCTGATAAACGACGCCGGGCCACCAGAAGAGGATGGGGACGCGGCGGTTGAAGTCGCTTGGTCCCGAATGGCCCATCATGAACAGGCCGGGCAGCGGCGGCGCGGCGATTTTCAGCGGATCGGTCGCGAGCAGCACGTCGCCGCTGCGGTCGGGATAGAAGGATAGCGCCATGCGATCGGCGACCGGCATGAGGTCGGGCGACTGGCGCGCATCGGGTTTGCGCGTCCGCAACTCCGCCGCCGTCCATGCGCCCGCGATGCCCGGCTGGGTGAGCGCGCGCGCGGCTGTCGCTGCGGCAATGCGGTTCTTCAGTGCGGCGTCGCCGAGCGATCGCCCGCCGGCATCGACGACGACGAGCTGGGTCGGGTCGAAATAAGCGGGACGCAGCGGGTCCCAGTCGATGCCCGTCGCGGTGCGCGCCGCGGCGTTGAGTTCGGTGAGCAGCGCTGCGGTGTCGATCCGCCCGGCATCGCGATAGCCTCGCGCCGCCAGCCGCTCGGGAATATCGCCGCCGCCATGATCGGCGGTCAGCGCGACGAGCGCGGGAATGCGAAGGTCCCCGAGCCGTTTCAGCAGCCGCCCGACTTCCTCGTCAACCCGCGCCATCTGGTCGCACATTTCGGGACCCTGCGTGCCATAGGCGTGGCCGACCATGTCGGTCGCCGACAGGCCGACCGCGAGCAAATCGGTTCCCGACGAGCGGCCAAGCTTTTGCCTGTCGATGAGGTCGATGGCGGCATCGACGGTGACCTGATCGTAGAACCACGGCGGGAGCGCCGGGCCGCTCGCGGGTGGCTGGCCGGGGATCGACGCCGCCGGATCGGGCGGCAGATGGGCGTGGAAGCTTTTGCCGCCGGGCAGGGGAATGACGGCTTCGCGGGCAGCGCAGCTTTCGCGGCGATAGGTCCAAGCGGGCGGGGGCGCGCTCAGCCGCTGCGCGAGCCTGGCGTTGATTCCCACGAGCGGCGACAGGCGGCGCTGCGCCTCCGCCGCATCCGTGCCCCAGCTGTCGAAGCCCTGCTTGCCGTCGAACCAGAAGGCGCCGTCGGGACGATGGCCGCCCATCATGATCGCCGAACGGTCCTTGCCCGCGACCGAGAAGACGCGATTGGCAGGCGAGGCGGCTTTCAGCCAGTCACCGAGGGTCGAAACCCGAAGCATCCCGGGCCCGACCCCGAGCTTGCGGGTCGCACGCGCCGCGACATGGATGCCGTCGTCGGTGCAATAACGGTCGACTCCGCCGCGCTGGTCGAACCATTGGTTGGCGATGATACCCGTCGCATTGGGGTGCCGGCCGCTCGCGATCACCGCGTGACCCGCGCAGGTTTCGGTCACGCCCTGCGCATGGAACCCGTTCGCATAGACGATGCCCTGTGCCAGTGTCGCGAGACCGGCACGAAATTCGCCGCGGTTCGCACCGAAAAGATCGGCCGAGAACTGGTCGATCGAGATCAGGACGACCAGCTTCGGCGTCGGGCCTTCCTCAGCGACGGCGGGCGCCGAGCTCATCGCCGCAAGAGCGATGGTGCCAATCGCGGCTGCGATCCACTTCTTCATCCTGCCCAAACTCCGGTTGGGTGCCGGACCATCCCCCCGGTGGTCCGGCACCTGCTGCTGGCTCTTTAGAAACGGCCTTCGAGCGCGAGGCCGAGCGTCCGGAACGAGTTGAGCCCGAACATATGGTAATAGTCGCCGCGCGACTGCGAGTTGGAGTTGATGAAGGTCGGCTGGCGCTTGTCGAAGCAATTGCGGCAGAACAGGGTCAGCTTGTATTTGTCGTCGATCTGCTTGAGCCCGATGCTCGCGTCGAACAGCGCATAGCCCGGCAAATTGGTGTTCGGATCCTCGGTCGAGCTGAAGTTCGATTTGGTGCGAGCATAAAGCGCGCCCTGCAGGAAGACCGCGAGGCTTTCACTCACCGGCGTTTCATAGCGGCCGGTCAGGCTGACCGTCCATTTGGGCACGTTCGGCAGCCGGTTGCCCGATGAATCGATCGTGCCATTGGCGCGGCAATCGGGCTGGAAGGGATAGCAGCGGTCGGCCTGGAAATCGGAGAAGAAGGCGTCGACGTAACTGACCCCGAGATTGAAGACGAGCCCTTCGGCAGGCAATGCCGACGCCTCGATCTCGAACCCGCGCGACTTGAGGGCGCCCGCGTTGAGCAGGACATAGCCGTTGCTGGCGGTATCGAACGCCTGCGCCTGGAAATTCTTGAAGGTCGAGGTGTAGCCCGAGATGTTGAAGATCAGGTGGCGGTCGAGCAGCGTCGATTTGATCCCCGCTTCATAGGAGGTTGGAATTTCGGGCATGATGAGCGGCGCGCGCGGATCGATCGTCAGGTTGAAGCCCGGCCCCTTGTAGCCGCGCGCGACGGAGGCATAGGCCATGACGTCGTCGGTCAGGTCATATTGCGCGCCGACGCGCCACGAGAAATTCTCCTCGCTGATCCGCTGGTCGCGCGACCCCGCCGCGCCGAGCGGGATGACGAAGGCCGACGCATCGCTGACCGAGCGCAGCTTGAGCTTGTCCGAGGTGTAGCGCCCGCCGAAGGTGAAGCGGAAGCTGTCGCTGAGGTTGAGCGTGCCCTGCCCGAAGGCGGCATAGCTCTTCGAGGTCATCGACCCCGTCGAGCGCGTCCCCACCCATGCCTCGAAGCCGGCTGGCGGCGGGGTCGTCAGCCCGTTGGCGCCGGCGGCGGTGATGTCGGAATCGCTTTTCGAATCATAATAATAGAGGCCGAGCTGATATTCGAAGAATTGGCCGACCGGCGACGCCAGCCGCAGTTCCTCGGTGAACTGGCTGATCTTCGAGAGCTGGTGGTTGGTGTCGAGCAGGTTGATGCGGTGCTTGTCGGAGTCGAACAGATTGTCGGCGTCGAACTTTCGCCAGGCGGTGATGCTGGTGAGCGTGTGGCCGCTGGCGAATTCATAGTCGATATTCGCCTGCAACCCGCCGACGTCGAAGGTCGCGCGTGTCGGGGCGCCATAGCTTGAAAAGAAATTATCGGGTCCGGCGACGATGCCGAGATCGTCGTTTTCGGCGGCGAAGCGGCTGGTCGGACGGACGATGCGGTCGGCGCTGCCGCCCGAGCCGACGCCCGAGGAATGGGCATAGTCGCCGGCGATGAAGATGCTGAGCTGCGACGTCGGTTCCCAGAGCAGCTTGGCGCGCAGGCTGGTCTGGTCCTGCCCATATTGGCTGCCGGGAACGGCGACGAGATTCTTGATCACCGGGTCGGTGTGGGTTTGCGAGGCACTGACGCGCAGCGCGGCATTGTCGCCGAGCGGGACGTTGACGATGCCCTGCAGGCGATAGAGCAACCCGTCGCCCGGCACCTTCATCTGCGCGATCTCGCCCATCACCTGCCCGTCGAAGCGGCCGAGTTCGGGGCGCCGCGTCGTGATGTTGACGAGGCCGGCCGACGCGTTCTTGCCGAACAACATGCCCTGCGGCCCGTTGAGCACCTCGATCTGCGCGAGATCGAGATAGTTCATGAAGCCGAGCGACGGATTTCCCATGACGACGCCGTCGATCACCGAAGTGACGCTCGCTTCGATGGTGTTCGAGAAGCTCAATGTCCCGACGCCGCGCACCGAGAAATTGGAGGCGCCGAGCGCGGCGTTGAAGCTCTTGACCTGCAGGCTGGGCGCGACGAGCTGGAGCTGCGACGGATCGAAAATCTGGCGCGACGCAAGCTGGTCGGCGCTGAGGACGGTGGCCGAGATCGGCACGTCCTGCAAATTCTCGGCGCGTTTCTGCGCGGTGACGATGATTTCGCCGAAGCCGCCACTCTGTTCGTCGGCCGCCGCCGCCGCATCCTGCGCCGCGGCGGGTGCGGCGGCTGCGAGCGCGGCGGTGAGCGCGATAGCGGAAGTCCAAATCTTCTTCATCTCAATCCCCCTGTCTTATCGTTTATTTGCGGTAACCCCAGGTGTTGCCGGCGAGCGTGACGGCGGTTTCCTCGATCAGTTCCTCGGCCGATGCGCCGAGCGCGAAGCGGTAGGTGCCGGGAGCGATCGTCCAGCCCTTCGGTCCCCATTCGGCGAGCAGGCGCGGATCGATCGGCACGTCGAGGGTGCGCGCTTCGCCGGGCTTCAGCTCGACCCGCGCAAAGGCGGCGAGCCGGCGCGTTTTCCCCTTGGGGGTTTCGATCAGATAGACTTGCCCGACATCGGCGCCGCCGCGCGCCCCGCTGTTGCGGATCGTGAAGGAGGCGGTCGGGCTGGCGCCGCCCGATACGGCGAGGCCCGAACGTTCGAAACTGGTGTAACTCAGCCCGTAGCCGAAGGGATAGAGAGGCTTTTCATCCTTGCGGGCGAACCAGCGATAACCGACGTCGGCGCCCTCGACATCATAGTCGATGTCGAGCGTCTGGCCGGGCTTGCCATGACCCGCGAAGCTCGGCTCGACCGTTTCGGCGCCGGGCAGGGCGGGGCGGGGCAGTTGCGCAACCGATGCCGGGAAGGTCACCGGCAGGCGGCCCGACGGATTGACGTCGCCGAACAGCACCGCGGCAATCGCTTCGCCGCCGCGCGCGCCGGGATACCAGGCTTCGACGATCGCGCCCACATCGTCCTTCCACGGCATTGCCACGGGCCCGCCGGTTTCGAGGACGACGACGGTGTTCGGATTGGCCTTGCCCACCGCGGCGATCACCGCATCCTGCCCCTGCGGCAGCGACAGGTCGGGGACGTCGAGCCCTTCGGTCATCCACTGGGTACCGAAGACGATGACGAGGTCGGCGTTCTTCGCCGCGACCGCCGCTTCGGCGGGATAGCGGCCGTCGCGGAAGACGACCTCGGCCTGCGGCGCGCGGGCGCGAATGGCATCGAGTGGCGAGGAACGATGATAATTTTGCGCCATCAGCGCCGAAAATACTCCGTCCTTCATCGTCGGCAGCGACACGGCGGGGCCGCCTTCGCCCTGCGTCTGCGACGATCCGGCGCCCGACAGCACACCCGAATCGGCATAGCCGCCGACGACGAGGATGCGCTTTGCGGTGGCGGCGAGCGGCAGGATGTCGCCGCGATTCTGGAGCAGGACGATGCCCTTCTCGGCGATCTCCTGTGCGACCGCGGCGCCCGCGGCGGCGTCGATCGGCGCCTTGCGCGGCGGATTGCGATCGACCCCGACGGCGTAGATCGAGCGCAGGATACGGCGGCTCATGTCGGCGATGCGGCGCTGGTAGCGCTTGTCGCGATTGGCGGCGTCGAGCAGCGGCTGGCCGAAAAATACCGCGCCGTCGAGTTGCGACCCCGATTGCTGGTCGAGCCCGGTGAGCGCGAAATCGGTCGCCCGCACCGAACCCCAGTCGGACATCACCCAGCCCTTGTAACCCCAGTCGCCCTTGAGGATGCCGTTCAGCATCCGGTCGTTGCCGCACGCCTGCGCGCCGTTGACCTTGTTATAGGCGCACATGACCGAACCGGGCTGTCCCTTTTCGATCGCGATTTCGAAGGCGAGCAGATCGCTCATCCGCAGCGCGCCTTCGTCGATGATGCCGTTGTGGAACTGGCGGCCGATTTCGGTCGGGTTGAGCACGAAGTGCTTGATCGTCGAAATCACGCTCCGCGACTGGATGCCGGCAACCGCCGCGCCGCCGAGCAGGCCCGAATGGAGCGGATCCTCGCCGAGATATTCGAACGCGCGGCCGCCGCGCGGGTCGCGGACGAGGTTGATGCCGCCGGCGAGCAGCACGTTGAAGCCTTTCGCATGCGCTTCGCCGGCGATCTGTGCGCCGCCCTTCTGCATCAGCTCGGGACTCCACGTCGACCCCATCGCCATGCCCGACGGCAGGGCGGTGGCGCCGTCGCCGCGCAGGCCGCCGATATAGGAAACGCCAAGGCTGGCGTCGGTTTCGGTCAGCGCGGGCACACCCAAGCGCTCGATCCCGGGAATATAGCCCGCGCCGAGCGGGGCGCCTTCGGGAATCTTGGTATCGCCGAGCGGCATGGCGAGGATGCCGTTGAGAAGCGTCACCCGTTCTTCGTTCGTCATCGCCGCTTCGGTCGTCGCGGCACGCCGGTCGGCGTCGTTGTTTGTATCGCCGGCATGCGCCTGTGCGGCGACGGCCAAAGGCGAACAGGCGGCAAAAAGCGCTACGCGGCACAGCCACGGTCCCATGAAACTCTCCCATTTATCTCTGTTCTCGAATCGCTAGCTATCTAATCATGTCAGCGCTGACAATCGAAAATGTCAGCGCTGACATCAGGACTGGACTGGATACGTATTCGGTGGCTAACAAGGCGCGATGAAACCTATCGTCACCGACGTGAAAAAGCCTGCCACCCTCGATGATGTCGCGGCGATCGCCGGTGTGTCGGCCAAGACCGTGTCGCGCGTCGTCAATCGCAATGCCAATGTCAGCGCTGCCACGCGTGAGCGCATCGAGGCGGCGATTCGCGAGACCGGCTATCGCGTCAACCAGGCCGCCCGCTCGCTGGCGGCGTCGCGCTCCTTTCTGATCGGCGCGTTCATGCCGCACCTGTCGTCCTATTATTTCGCGGAGATTTTCCGGGGCGCCGCAAAGGCGTGCCGCCAATATGGCTATCACCTGGTCCTCGAGGAGTTCGACCATGGCGTCGACAGCATCGTCGACCGCTACGAACAGGGGCTGCGCGGCGCGCATTGCGATGCGCTGATCCTGACGCCGCCGGTCTGTGACGACGAGAAGCTGCTCGACGCGCTCGATCGCGATGGCCTGCCCTATGTGCGGATCGCGCCCGGCAAGCAGGCAGGCCGCTCGATCGCGGTCGCGGCGGACGAGCGGCAAGGGGTGCGAGAATTAGCC
This sequence comes from Sphingopyxis macrogoltabida, assembly GCF_001314325.1. Taxonomy (NCBI): domain Bacteria; kingdom Pseudomonadati; phylum Pseudomonadota; class Alphaproteobacteria; order Sphingomonadales; family Sphingopyxidaceae; genus Sphingopyxis; species Sphingopyxis macrogoltabida. Next base: position 3,102,228 of record NZ_CP009429.1, on the reverse strand, counting down.
AGGCATTTGTGGGACAGCGGGCGCCGCAGATTCGCCGTCGTCGCCGGACCCGCGGACCATGCGGCGGCGATGGTCCGCGAACAGGCCTTTTGCGAGGCATTGGCGGAATTGGGGTGCGATCCGGCGAGCATATTGCTGACCCGCATCGACTTGCATGAAAGCATATCCGAGGCGGGGCGCGAGGCGAGCCTGGAACTGCTGCGGGGCGCGGCGACGCTGCCCGATGCGATCTTTGCCTTCAACGATGAAATCGCCGTCGGTACGATCGCCGCGATCCGCGAGCTGGGACTGTCGGTCCCCGGCGATATCGCTGTCGCCGGCTTCGACAACAGCAATATCGCCGAACTGATGTGGCCGCCGCTGACCACCGTCCACCAGCCGATTGCCGATCTTGCCTTTCGCGCGGTCAGCATCATCGCCGATGCGAACCAGCCGGGAGACGGAAATCTTCTGTTGCCGACGAATCTTGTCGTCAGGGGTACGTCATAAAGGCTGGGGAGCATCGTTCGCCGCGCTTCGCGGCGCCAGTCCAGCGGTCAGGATATCGACCATGGCAATCGCTATGTCGCTCGCGGACATCGGCCCGTCGGGGCGGTGCCAGCGCGACGGCCAGTTGAGCGCGCCGGCGAGGGTGAAGGCGGTAAGCCTGACGTCGGTCGCGGCGATCGAGCCGTCGGCGACAGCCTCTTCGATCAGGCTTCGCAAGGCGGCATCGATCCGCGACTTCAGCGCGCGAAAGCGCCTGGACCCCTCGGCCGACAGAACTTCGTCGCCGGTCCGGATCACGCAGCGGCCGAAATCGTCCATATTGACCTCGGCATAGCTGCGAAGAAACTCGCGTAGCCTGTCGAGCCCGGTCCCGCTTTGGAGCCGCGCTCTCGCCGCGGCGGCGTCGAGCATCTCGAGCCCGCGGCTCACGCATTCGAGCAGCACCTGTTCCTTGTTGCCGAGATAATGGTAGATCGTCGGCTTGCTGACATTCAGGCTGGCCGCGACGTCGTCGAGCGAAGTCGCGTGGAACCCGCGCGCGTTGAACATGCGGACCGCGGCGCGCAGCACGGCTTCGCGTTTTTCCGCCCGCTCGGCGAGCTTCTCCTCGCGGCTGCGGAAAGGCGAGGGCTCGGACGCAATCGGGGTCATGCGGCGGCTCGGCAAGGCATGGACTCCCGTTGACAGGAAAGGGTGAAGCATTCCATATACTCATGAGTATATAACTTACGCACTGGTTTCAACCATGCACGACGTTGCAGCTTTGTGAGCGAGCGACGGTCGCTGCGCAGCAGAAAATGACGGGGCGAACATGGCCGATCAGCCGGTAATTTTCGACGTTTCGGACGGAATCGCGTCGATTACGCTCAACCGTCCGGCGTCGGGGAACGCCATCGATCTCGCGATGGCGAAGGCATTGGTGGACGCCGCGATCCGCTGTGAAACCGACCGGTCGATTCGCTGCGTCGTCCTGACCGGGACGGGGCGGCTGTTCTGCGCCGGCGGCGATGTCGGCGGCTTTGCGACGGCGGGCGAGGGCGCGGGCGCCCATCTCAGCCTGCTCGCGGGGACCTTGCACATGGCGGTCGCGCGTTTCGCGCGCATGCCATGCCCGCTGGTCGTGCTCGTCAACGGGCCGGCGGCTGGGGCGGGGCTGAGCCTGACGCTCGCCGGCGATATCGTCCTCGCCGCGCGTTCGGCGCATTTTACCGCCGCCTATTCGGCGATCGGGCTGACCCCCGACGGCGGCATGAGCTGGCTGTTGCCGCGGCTCGTCGGGTTGCGCAAGGCGCAGGAGATCATCCTGACCAACCGCCGCATCAAGGCGGAAGAAGCCGAAGCGATCGGAATCGTGACGCGGCTCGTCGACGATGACGCGCTGGCAGGGGAAGGCGCCGAAACGGCCGAGCGTCTGGCCGCCTCGGCCGTGAATGCCCTCGGGACGGCGCGCCGCCTGTTGCAGCGGAGTTTCACCAATGGTCTCGAGACCCAGCTCGAAGACGAGGCGCGTGCCATAGCCGAAGCGGGTGCGGGGCCGGAAAGCCGCGAAGGAATTGCTGCCTTCCTTGCCAAGCGCGCGCCCGATTTTCGGGGTGCCGGGCGATGATGGCAGCCGCAGATATTGTAGATTGAGGAGCTGAAAATGAAGATCGAAGGATTGGCGGCCGTCGTGACCGGCGGCGCGTCGGGGCTGGGCGGCGCGACCGCTGCTATGCTCGCGGAGCTTGGCGCCAAGGTCGCGATACTCGACCTTAACGAAGAGGTCGGCGCCGCGCACGCCAAGGCGATCGGCGGCCTGTTCGTCGCCGCCAATGTCGCCGATGAGGCGAGCGTCGCTGCAGCGCTGGACGCGGCCGAGGCGGCGCACGGCACGGCGCGCATCCTCGTCAACTGCGCGGGCGTCGCGCCGGCGATCAAGACCGTCGGCAAGGAAAACAAGGCGCATCCGCTCGATGCGTTTCGCCGCACCGTCGAGGTCAATCTGATCGGCAGTTTCAACCTGATCGCCCAGTTCGCGGCGCGGCTCGCCGCGGCGGAGCCGGTCGGCGAGGAACGCGGCGTGATCGTGAACACTGCGTCGGTCGCGGCCTTTGACGGGCAGATCGGGCAGGCGGCGTACTCGGCGTCGAAGGGCGGCGTGGTCGGCATGACGCTGCCGGTCGCGCGCGACCTCGCGCAGCACCGCATCCGCGTCGTCACCATCGCGCCCGGCATCTTTCTGACCCCGATGCTGATGGGGCTGCCGCAGGCGGCGCAGGACAGCCTCGGCACGCAGGTTCCGCATCCCAGCCGTCTCGGCAAGCCCGAGGAATATGCGCAGATGGTGCGCAGCATAGTGGAGAATCCCATGCTCAACGGCGAAACGATCCGTCTCGACGGTGCGATCCGGATGGCGCCGCGATGAGCGTCTCGGACCGGGCCCGCGCGATTGGCGAGCGCGTCGAAGCGTTCGTCCGCGATATTGTCGCTCCCTATGAAAGCGACCCGCGCCGCGACCATCATGGCGCGCCGACCGACGAACTGGTCGACGAGCTGAAGGAGAAAGCGCGCGCCGCCGGGGTGTTGACGCCGCATATCCTTGGCGACGGCGACCATCTGACGCAGGTCGAGACGGCTTATGTGCTGCAGAAGACCGGGCTGTCGCCGCTCGGTCCGCTCGCTTGCAACACCGCGGCGCCCGACGAGGGCAATATGTATCTGCTCGGCAAGGTCGGCAGTCCCGAACTCAAGGCGCGCTTCCTCGACAAGCTGGTGCGGGGCGAGGCCCGTTCGGCCTTCTTCATGACCGAGCCCGCCGAAGAGGGCGGCGCCGGGTCCGACCCGTCGATGATGAAGACGACCTGCCGGATGGACGGCAATCACTGGGTGGTGAACGGCCGCAAATGCTTCATCACCGGCGCCGACGGCGCGAGGGTCGGCATCGTCATGGCGAAGGCCGAGGATGTCGCGGCCGGCGGCGGCGCGTGCATGTTCCTGGTCGATCTGCCCGATCCGGCGATCCGCATCGAACATGTGCCCAATACGATCGACAGCTCGATGCCCGGCGGCCATGCGACCGTCGTCATCGACAATCTACGCATTCCCGCCGACCAGATGCTGGGCGAAGCGGGCGAGGGGTTCAAATATGCGCAGGTGCGGCTGAGCCCCGCGCGGCTGTCGCACTGCATGCGCTGGCACGGCGCCTGTCAGCGCGCGCACGAGATCGCGACCGACTATGCCAACCGGCGCCATGCCTTCGGCAAGCCGCTGATCGACCATGAGGGCGTTGGCTTCATGCTCGCCGAGAATCTGATCGACCTGAAGCAGGCTGAGCTGATGATCCGCTGGTGCGCCGAAATCCTCGACACCGGCGATCTCGGCACCGCCGAAAGCTCGATGGCGAAGGTTGCGGTGTCGGAAGCGCTGATGCGCATCGCCGACCGCTGCGTCCAGGTGATGGGCGGCACCGGGGTCACCGATAAGACGATCGTCGAGCAGGTGTTCCGCGAGGTCCGCGCCTTCCGCATCTATGACGGTCCGACCGAGGTCCATAAGTGGAGCCTTGCCAAGAAGATCAAGCGCGACTGGAAGAATGCGCATGGCCACTGACGCATCGGCGAATATCGGCGCGGGCGAGGTTCGCGTCGCGCTCGACGCGGCGGCGCTCGAGACCTGGCTGGAGGCAAATGTCGCCGGCTATCGGGGGCCGCTGACGATCGAGCAGTTCAAGGGCGGCCAGTCGAACCCGACCTATCGGCTGACGACGCCGGGCGCGCAATATGTGATGCGGCGCAAGCCGCCGGGGGAACTGGTGAAGGGCGCCCACGACGTGTTGCGCGAGGCGCGCGTCCTGTCGGCGCTGGCGCCGACCGCGGTGCCGGTGCCGGCGGTGCTGGGGATTTGCGACGACGATGCGGTCGTCGGCAGCGCCTTCTATGTGATGGCGCTCGTCGAAGGGCGCATCTTCTGGGACGCGTCCTTCGGCGAGGTGCCGGTCGGCGAGCGCGCGGCCTATTTCGACGCGATGAACACGGTGATCGCGGCGCTGCATCGGGTCGATCCGGAGGCCGTCGGGCTCGGCGACTTCGGGCGGCCGGGCAATTACTTCGCGCGCCAGATCGGACGCTGGTCGAAACAATATCTGGAGGACGAGGCGGCGGGCCGCAATGCCGACATGGACGCGCTCGTCGAATGGCTGCCGCAAAATATTCCCGCCGACGAAGACAGCGGCATCGTGCACGGCGATTTCCGGTGCGACAATATGATCTTCCATCCCACCGAGCCGCGTGTCGTCGCGGTGCTCGACTGGGAGTTGTCGACGCTCGGCAGCCCGGTCTCGGATTTTGCCTATCACGCGCTGATGTACCGCATGCCCCCCGATATCGTCGCGGGGCTCGGCGGTGCGGACCCGGTGCCGCTCGGCCTGCCGACCGAGGCGGCCTATGTCGATGCCTATTGCCGGCGTACCGGACGGAGCGGGATTCCCGGCTGGGATTTCTACGTCGCGTTCAACTTCTTCCGCCTCGCGGCGATCTTTCACGGCATCAAGGGGCGGGTGATCCGCGGCAGCGCGAACAGCGCCCACGCCCGCGAACGCGCCGAAGCCTTCCCGCGGCTCGCTTCGCTGGCGCGCCAGGCGATGGAGGCTTGCCGCTGAAGATGGCTGTCACCTTGATCGTCACCCCGGACTTGATCCGGGGGCCATGACTATCGGTGCTGCGGTGGATCCCGGATCAAGTCCGGGATGACGAAAATGGGGGCGACGTCCGCTCGCCACCCCGAGGCCGTCGCTCGCTCGTCAGTTCGTTACTGCATCCGCATCGGCGAACAGCGCCGCAATCTCCGGCACCACCGCATGCGCGGTCATTTCGAGTTGCAGCGGCGTGATCGACACCTTGTTGTCGAGCACGGCATGCAGGTCGTTGCCGTCGTCGTCGCCGCCCTCGGGGAAGCCGATCTTGATCCAGTAGTAGGGGACATGGCGTTCGTCGACGCGGCGGACGGGACGGAAGCAGCCCGAGGGGCGCTGGCCCTGTGTCGTTGCGCGGATGCCGGTAACCTCTTCGACCGGGCAATTGGGGAAATTGACGTTGACGAACAGCCCGGGCGTCCAGTCGAGTTCGAGCAGTTGCCGGATCACGATCGGCGCATATTTGCGCGCCGTGTCCCAGTGGATCGGGCTCTGGTAGCGGATGATCTGGCTGAGCGCGATCGCGGGGATGCCGAGCACTGCGCCTTCCATCGCCGCCGACGCGGTGCCCGAATAGGTGATGTCCTCGGCGAGGTTCGGACCGCGATTGATCCCCGACAGGATCAGATCGGGCGCCTTGTCGGTCATAAATTCATAGATGCCGAGCAGCGCGCAGTCGGTCGGCGTGCCGCGGACTGCCCAGTGGCGTTCGTCGCGCTGGACGACGCGGACGGGGTGGCTGATCGACATCGAATGGCCCGCGCCCGATCGTTCCTCGTCGGGTGCGACGACCCAGACGTCGTCGCTGAACTGGCGCGCAATCTCTTCGAGCAGCACGATTCCCGGTGCGTCGATGCCGTCGTCGTTGACCACCAAAATGCGCGGATTCGCCGTCAGGCCCATGTCGTCATCCTTCCCCGATGCTGCTTGTCGAAGCTTCATAGGGGAAAGAGTATTCATTGGTCAATATCGTTCGACGATTTTGCCCAATGCTTATTGACATCGCGCCGCGCTTCGGTCACCTAGCGGGCAAGCAAAACGACGTCAGGGGATGAGGGTTGGCCAAGCTGCCTATCGACAATGCACTTCATGTGAAGCCGCCGGCATCGCCGCTGGTCGAGGCGACGCTGGGGCTGGTGCAGCAACTGGTGCGCGACCGGTTTCGCGAATCGGGGCGGGACTGGGGCGCCTTCACCATGGCCGGCGCCGACGACCTGCTGACCAGGGAGGATTTTGCGGCGATCGAGGCGCGGTTGCTGGCAAGCGGGCACCGCTTCGACTGGTCGGCCAGCATTTCGGTTGCCGAACGGCCCGAAGCCTATAAATCGGCGGGCGACGATGCGGCGACCGATGCCGGTTTCGCGCATCCCGAAGCGCCGTCGGGCGAGGCCGATGGCGAGGGACGCGCGCTGCGCGGCGTCGGCGACAATGTTGTCCAGCACGCCCGGAACATCAGCGGCACGGCGCGCTATATCCGCTCGAACGACCGCGTGCTCGCCTATCTGACCGACGGCGTACCGCCGGGGACGATCGCGGTGATCGACGACAGCGGCGGGACGCTGACGGCGCCGATTATCGAACAGTTTGCAGGGGTCATCTGTGCCGGCGGCACGGTGCGCTCGCACCTCGGCATCCTGACCCGCGAATATAATATTCCGTGCCTGATGAATGCGAAGATCGCGGGGATTCGGGACGGCGACACGGTGATGATCGAGGCGAGTGCGCCCGCAAAGACCACCGAGGATTATCAGGACGGGGTCGAACGTGTCGGCCGCGTCTGGTTGCTGGAAGGAGAGGGGGCGTGAACGACCGCGACCTGGCGCTGCACGGCGCCGCGATCAAGCGCCACGCGCCCGCCAAGGCGATCGGCGAGCTGGTCGGCCTGAGCGAGGAGCGCGCCGCCGCGTTGCTGGCCGAAGCCGTCGCGACCGGCCGCGCGATCGAGGCGAAGGGTGCTTATGCGCTGACCCCGCTGGCAGGGGTTGCGCTGCAGTCGCGCTATGGCCTGCATTTCCAGCATTTGCGCGACGATGCGGGGTTTCGTTCGGCCTATGACGGGTTCGAGCGGGTCAACCGGACGCTGAAGCAGATCATCACCGACTGGCAGACGCTCGACGTCGGCGGGCAAAAGGTCGCGAACGATCATCGCGACAAGGATTATGACGCGAAGATCGTCGATCGGCTCGGCGCGCTGCACGAACAGGCCGAACCGATCCTGACGGGGCTCGCACGCGAGCTGCCGCGGCTGAAGATCTATGGCGACAAATTGCTCGCCGCTCTGGAAGCGGCCGAGGACGGCGATATCGAATGGGTCAGCGATATCCGCCGCGACTCCTATCACACCGTCTGGTTCGAGCTGCACGAGGAATTGCTACGCATCATGGGCACGGAGCGCGACGAATGAGTGGCTGGACGATCAAGCTCGACGGGTCCGAACTGCCGACCAAGGAGGCGGCGGGCGGCAAGGCCTGGTCGATCGCGCGGATGCGCGGGCTCGGCCTGCCGGTGCCGCCGGCGTTCGTGATCGGCACGAAGGCATGTCTCGCCTTTCTCGACAGCGGCGATTTTCCGGCCGGGCTAGCGGAAGAGATCGACGCCGGGCTCGCGTGGCTCGAAAGCGAAACCGGCCGCAGCTTCGGCGCGGGCGAGAAGCGGCTGTTGCTCTCGGTGCGGTCGGGCGCGGCTATCTCGATGCCCGGGATGATGGACACGGTGCTCAACCTCGGCATCGACGATGCCGGCGAAGCGGCGCTGGCGGCGGAAACGGGGCTCCCCGGCTTTGCGCGCGACACGCATCGGCGCTTCCTTGAACTTTATGCCTCGATCGTGCTCAAGGCGCCGGTCGAACTCGCAGGCGACGCCCCGCCCGGCGACTGGCGCGCGGCGGTCGAGGCGGCGGGCGGTCCGGTGCCCGCAAGCGTCCGCGACCAATTGCTCGCGACGGTGCGCGCGGTGTTCGAAAGCTGGAACACCCGCCGCGCCCGGCGCTACCGCGAGCATAACAATATCCCGCACGACCTCGGCACCGCGGTGACGATCCAGGCGATGGTGTTCGGCAATCTCGACGAGCGGAGCGGAACCGGGGTGCTGTTCAGCCGCAATCCGCTAACCGGCGAGGCCGAACCCTATGGCGAATATCTGCCGCGGGCGCAGGGCGAGGATGTCGTGTCGGGGAAATTCACCCCGCTGCCGCTCGACGCCATGGCGACGGCCGAGCCCGAGGCGCATGCCGCGCTGCTCGCCGCGAGCGATCGGCTCGAACGCGAGCATGGCGACGTGCAGGATATCGAATTCACCGTCCAGTCGGGGCAGCTCTACCTGCTCCAGTCGCGCGCGGCCAAGCGTGCACCGGCGGCGGCGGTGCGCTTTGCGGTGGACATGGTTGCCGAGGGTCGCATCGACCCCGCCACCGCGCTGTCGCGGGTGAGTGCCGAACAGGTGCGGACGCTGCTGTTGCCGCGGCTCAGCGACGGCGCGACCGATGGTGCGGCGGTGCTCGCGACGGGTGAGGGGGCTTGCCCCGGCGCGGCGACCGGCGTGCTGGTCGCCGACGCCGATGAGGCCGAACGCCGCGCCGCGGCGGGCGAGGATGTGATCCTTGTGCGCAAGACGACGAGTCCCGACGACGTCCATGGCATGATCGCGGCGCGCGCGGTGGTGACAGAGCAAGGCGGGTCGACCTCGCACGCCGCGGTGGTCAGCCGCGCGCTCGGGCGGCCGTGCGTCGTCGGGGTCGGCGACGGTGCGGTGGCGAAAGCGGGAACGGTGGTGACGGTCGATGGCGCGGGCGGGCTGGTCTATGCCGGTACGCTCGCGACCGAGGCGCCGAACGAGCAGGCCGACGCCCGGCTCCGTCAGCTTATCGAATGGGCGCGTGCGGCGAGCCCCGTTGCGGTGGTCGATTTCGCGGCCGGGCCCGACGGGTTCGACGTCGACCGCGCGCTGGCGGCGGGCGATGCGGAGGCGCTGGCGGGAGCGATTGGCGGCGCCAGCGTCGTGCGCGGCCATGCGCTCGCCAACGACGATATCGCGCGGATCGCGCGCGGCGCGGGGGCGACGACGATCGTTACCGAACCGGTGCTGCCGGTCTTGCTGACGATGATCGGGGATGCGGCATGAGCTCGACGATCGAGGAAGTCCGCGCACTGCTCGCCAGCTTTGCCGCCTCGCCCTGGCGCGACCTGCATTTCCGCAGCGGCGGCTGGTCGCTGTTCATGGCGAAGGCCGATGGCGGCGCCAATCCCATGCTGGCGCGCGCGGGGCAGGCGGTCGCCGCCGCGCTTGCGGCGGTGCGCGATGTCACCGCACCGCACCTCGGCATTTTCTCGGCGCGGGTCGCCCCGGGGGCGATGGTCGAGGCTGGAACGGTGATCGGGCGGGTCGACAAGCTCGGCGAGGCGACCGACATCGTCAGCGAGACCGCGGGCCGCGTCGCGGCAATCCTGCCGAACGACGGCGATCTCGTCGAATATGGCGCACCGCTGGTGCGATTGGAAACCGATTGAATCTTCCGTCATCGCGAGTGCGGCGAAGCAATCCTCGCCGCGCTTGCGGATGCGATCCTTATCCCGCAGCCATCGCGCGCTTCTCCAGCAGCGCCACATAGGCGGGGAGCACCCCGGCGAAAGCCTGGAAACGCGGGTCGGCGATACGGCCGCTGTTGAAGAGATAGGCGCCGACCGAGATGATCGCCGCGACCTTCGCCTGTCCCAGCACCGCATAGCGTGCGACGTCGATGGCGGTGCGGCCGGTGCCCTTTTCCCACTCGGCGATCATCCGGTCGGCTGACCACCAGCCGGGCAGGGCAAAGCCCGCGTCGGCGAGCGAGGCCTCACCCTGATCGTGGAACATCAGCACATAGCCGAGGTCGAGCAAAGGCTCCGAAATCTGGGCCATCTCCCAGTCGAGCAGCGCGGTCAGCCGTCCCTCGTGCCACAGGCAATTGCCATGTTTGGGGTCGCCGTGCACCGGGGTCGGCGCGCCGCTGGTGCGCGGCGGGCGCTTGGCCAGATCCTCGAGGATGTCGACGAGCACCGGCATCGACTCCGCGCCGCGCGCGACGTCGAGCCAGTGCTGCGCTTCCTGCTGCACCGTCCGTTCGCCCGGCGGCATCGCCCCGGCGGGCATGTTGTGCAGCGCGAGCAGGGCGTCGAACCATTGGCGGCAGACGCTTTCGGCGCCGGCGTCCGGATCGGCGGCGAGCCAGTCGGGCACCGCATATTCGAAGGCCTCGCCCGGCACCTGTCCCATCAGGAAAAATTCGTCGCCCAGGACGGACGGGTCGGTGCAGAGTTCGAGAACGGGCGGCAGCGGGACACCGGGAGCTGAGTTCGCGACCGCCGACAGCACGGCGTGCTGCCGCGCCATGTCATAGGGCGGCAGCAGGCCTTCCTCCGACGGCGGCATGCGCAGCACCTCGCCGATACCGTCGACCAGATAGGTCTCGTTCGAATGCCCCGCCGACAGCGTGGTCACCCCGGTGATACCGGCGCCGCGCGGCAGGTAATCGCGCAGGCCGGCGGCGAGCTGGTCGGTGTCGCGCGCCACCGGATCAGACGATCGAATTGGCGGCGGTCAGGCCCATGTCGGGATGTGCGCCGTGGATGATCGTTTCCATGATGCCGTAGCCGACGGCGTCGCCCTGCCGCACGCGGATCGGGCAATCGCGGAGCTGGCGGATGCGCTTCAGCGTCTCGACGTCCATCGTGTCGGGGAAATATTCGCCCTCGATCGTCAACGGGCCGTGCCACGAGCCGTGCTTGCGGCCGTCGAAGCCCAAGTAGAGGCCGGGGCCGAGGTGGACGCCGGCGGTGCCCATCACTTCGATCTCGACGCTGTGGGTGCCGCCCTGCAGCATGTCGAAATGGACGGTGCCGCCGAGCAGGCGCCGGGTCTTGTCGTCGTAGCGCAGCTCGGGGCGCACCCGCGCGACCTTTTCCTGCGTGCCGTCGGGCAGGTTGCGATAGCCCGACGAGTAGAAGATATGGCCCTGTTTCGACATATGATAGAAGTGGAAGGAGGAGCGCTCGCCGTTCGGGCTTTCGAGCATGAACGGGCTCCAGACGAGCACGAACTCGCCTTCGCCGAACTTGACGTCGCCGAAGTCGGACGAGGGGCGAACATCGGCATTGTGCGCACCGACGTCGAGCCGGGTTCCCCAGCTATGGTCGCGATATTCGGTCCATTCCTCGGGATTGACCTCGAAGCGTTCGCCCTCGATCTCGACCCAGCCCGACGGCACGCCGATCTGGTGATAGCGGACGACGTCGGAGCCGACGCGGAAGCCGTCGCGCTCGCGCTGCTTGTGGCGATCCTCGAAGAAGGGCGGCATTTCGGCGGTGAAGACGATGTCGTAGCTGATCGGCTGGGCGTCATTCTTGGCGAGCGCATAGCGGACCTTGCGCAGCGGTTCGATGATCTCGTAGGTCAGCGGGCCGACCTGGGTGATCGACGGATCGTCGCGCAGTTCGCGGTTGGCGCGCACCGTCCATTGCTCCGACCCGCGCGATACCGCCGCCCAGCCGTCGAGGACGCCGCGATTATGATAGCGGCCGAGGCCGAAATCGATGCCCATCGTCCCATCCTTGCGGACGATCGCCGACCAGATCTTCTCGGTCCAGCTCTGTTCGGAGGTCGAAACGGTCGAGAAGGTATCGACAATCTGGTGGTTCAGTACCTCGTCGAGCGCGGTGATATAGCCGATGTCGCTCATTGCGTTGCGGACATAGGGGGTGTTGGGATTGTAACCGGACATCGTCGCTCTCCTGGGTGGGTTTAGGCTGCGGCCAGTTCGCTGACCTGCAGGATGGGGGTGACATTGGTGTAATTGGGAATGTCGGCGAACAGTGCCGCGCCCTCGGCGGCGATGCCGGCGTCGAACGCGGCGCGCGACGTGAAATGCATCTCGCTGACCGCCCAGAAGGGCGGCGGCGATCCGTCGAGCGCCGCGGTGCCGACGGTGGTGCGAATGGCGGTCAGCCCGTGCGGCGCCAGCAGCGCCTGCGCGGTCCTTGCATGCGACGATTGGTAATAGCCGGCGTCGAACCGGCTACCCGGCTCGTTCGGATAAATGGCTGTGATGCACAGCATGACCCACCTCTCCCGCGGCGCGCGATTCGTCGCGGCTCGTTGAGAGGGAGCTAAACGTGTCGGACGATTTCGTCCAGTGATTTTAACGGACGCATTGCGGGCGCGTGTGACAGTTAGGCGTAAAAATCCCTAGATTTCCAACGATGGGAAGGCGTGAGACGGCAATTCGTGGATCGTTTTTCGTGTGCCGTCGAAGTGTTTTTTGACCGCGCGATCGGCTCCGGCGGGGTCGTTTTCGACGATCGCTCTGGTGATTTTTGCATAGCCCGAGGCGTGCAGCATCCGCTGTCGTTCGGTCTGGATCGTCTCGACCTGCGCGCGGAACAGGTCGGTGCGGCTGAGCGGCATCGCGCGCGCGAGTTCCATATTGCCGCCGATGTCGATCATCGCGTCATAGAATTGCCGGCGGCGATCGAGGTAGAGCCCGCGATTGCGCTCCCTCGTCGCGGTATCGATGTTCGCGGCGGCGGCCAGCATGCGGCGGCGCTGCGCCTCGGTGCCGCAATTTTCGGCGGCGAGTCGCGCGCCCAAGCGCGCCAGCGGTTCGAGCGTGTCGAGCAGGTCGAGCACCGATTTGCGGTCGAGGGTGCTGATATAGGCGCCGCGAAAGCGGTTGAGGGTGACGATCCCGGCGGCGGCGAGATGCTTGAGCGCTTCGCGCAAGGACCCCCGGCTGATGCCGAGCCGGCGCGTCAGGTCGGGTTCCAGCAGGTGCTGTCCGGGCACGAATGACCCCGACCTTATGCCCTGCAAGATCGATTCCGAAACGCGGTCGGCGGCGCTGGCGACCGATCCGTCGCTTGCCGTCTTTGCCTCCGTCGCCTCGTCCGCCGCCGCACTTTTTCGTGCCGTTTTCATATTTGTCGCCATTTCGGTTCCTGCCCCTGATTGCCCCGCATGTAACTTATGCGGCGCCTGTCGTCCATCATATGTGTTCGAAACCGTCTTACGCTGTCATCACACGAAATCGTCGAACGATATTGACGGATGTCCGTCAATGTGAAATGAAGGCGTCCGGCGGGGCGTCCTCGCCGGGAGACGGACTCGCGAAAATGCGGGCCGCAACGGGAGGAGAGGATCGATGGGTTCCATGCGTGTCGCCATTTCAATCGGCTGTTCGATGCTGGCATTGGGGGCTGCGCCGGCTGCCGCCTATGGCCAGGAAGCGGGTCCGGCCGCGCCCGCGGCGAGCGGGTTCGACGGCAACGAGATCATCGTTACCGCGAACAAGCGCGAGGAATCGATCAACCGCGTCGGGCTGACGATCAAGGCGGTCGGCGCGGACGACCTCAGCGAACGCCAGATCACCTCCGCCGCCGATATCGCACAGGCGGTCCCCGGCCTCAGCTACACCAACAGCGCGAACAACACGCCGGTCTTCACATTGCGCGGCGTCGGCTTTTACGACACCTCGCTCGGCTCCTATCCCACCGCGAGCGTCTATCTCGACCAGGTGCCGCTGCCGTTCCCGGTCCTGACCACGCTGACCGCATTCGACCTCGAGCGCATCGAGGTGCTGAAAGGGCCGCAGGGCACGCTGTTCGGCCAGAATTCCACCGGCGGCGCGATCAACTATATCGCCGCCAAGCCCACTGCCGATTTCGAGGCGGGGGTCGAGGCGAGCTATGGCCGCTTCAACCATTTTATCGGCAATGCCTATATCAGCGGCCCGCTGAGCGAGACGCTCCGTGCCCGCCTCGCCATTCGCGGCGCGCGCAGCGGGCCCTGGCAGAAAAGCTATACCCGTGACGACGAAAACGGCCGCGTCCGCGAACTCGCGGGCCGCTTCCTGCTCGACTGGGAGCCGAGCGACACCATGAGCTTCCAGCTCAACATCAACGGCTGGCAGGACAAGAGCGACCCGCTCGCGGTGCAATATCTCGCCTTCAACGAACAGGCGGTGTCGAACACCCAGATTGTCCGCGACTATCCGCGATCGCCACTGAATTCGCGCTCCGCCGACTGGTCGACCGACAACGGCATGTTCATCAACCGCAAGTTAGCGCAGGCGTCGCTGCGCGGCGATATCGAGCTGGGCGGCGGGCTGACGTTGACCTCGATTTCGGCGTACAGCCGGTTCAACCAGCGCGGCGCCCTCGACCAGGACGGGATGAACCTGCAGGACATCGACCTGCGCGCCTTTGCGGGGCGCATCCGCAGCCTGTCGCAGGAATTGCGGATCGCCAACGATCCCGCCAGCCGCGTCCGGTTCATCGTCGGCGGCAATTACAGCCGCGACAAGGTCTATTACATCGAGAACCTGCTCTATGGGGACTCGTCGGCCTTTTACAATTTCGGGATCACGACCAGCGAGAATTACAGCGACCAGCGGATGCGCAACCTTGCCGCCTTCGGCAATGTCGAGTTCGACATCGGCGACAAGCTGACCGTCAAGGGCGGCATCCGCTACACCGATGCGCGGCGCAGCGCCACCATCTGTAACCGCGATGGCGGCGACGGCCTGACTTCGGCGCTGTTCACCTTCTTCTCGCGCCTGCTGTCCGGCGACCCGACCCGGCCGGCGCTGGGCCCGACCGACTGTTTCGTGCTCGACGAGAATTTCTTCAACGGGCCGGAGTTCAAGAGCCAGCTCAACGAGGACAATATCTCGTGGCGCGCGGGCGTCGATTTCAAGCCGTCGAGCGACCTCTTACTCTATGCCAACGTGTCCAAGGGGTACAAGGCGGGGACCTTCGGCAACATCAACGCCTCGTCGACCGCGCAGTTCACGCCGGCGGTCCAGGAATCGATCCTCAATTACGAAGGCGGTTTCAAGGCGCAGTTCGCCGATCGCCGCGTGTCGCTGAACGGTGCGGTCTTCTATATGGACTATCGCAACAAGCAGCTGCGCTCGAAACTGATCGATGCCACCTTCGGCATTCTCGATGCGATCATCAACATCCCGAAATCGCATCTTCAGGGGTTCGAGCTGGAACTGCAGGCACGGCCGACGCAGGGGTTGAGCGTCGGGGCGGCGCTGACTTATGTCGACTCCGAAATCGATCGCTACACCGGCGTCAATGCCGGCGGCGTTACCGCCGACTTTGCGGGTACGCGGGTGCCCTTCACGCCGAAGTGGCAGGCCGCGACGAACATGCGCGCCGACATTCCGCTCAGCAGCGGGCTGAACCTGTTCGGCGGCGTCCAGCTCACCTATCGCAGCGCGACCAACGCGATCGTCGGCGAAACGCCGCTGTACAAGATCGACGATTATGCGCTGCTCGACCTGCAATTGGGGATCGAGGAGCCCGACGGCCGCTGGAAAGCGACGCTGTGGGGCAAGAATGTGACCGGCACCTATTACTGGACCAACGTCGTGGCGGGACAGGATACCGTCGTCCGCTATGCGGCAAAACCGGCGACCTATGGCGTGACGCTCGGTTATCGCTTCTGACGGTTCGTCGCGGCGGACGCAAAGGGGAGGCCGGGTCCCCTTTGCGTCCGTCGTCCGCCAGCCTGTGGACTCCTGTCGCGCGGTCATGGTAGGACGAAATCGTTCAAAGAAGCTTTGAACGGGACGACGCGGCAAAAGCCGCGCGTGAAGGGAGAGGAGCGAGGAAACATGCTGGTTTCACGCGATATTGCGGCCCGGGCCGACCAGATGATCGCATCGTGCGGTCTCGACAGTCTGTCGATCTTCTTTTCGGCGCAGTCACAGGGCGCGACCGACCTGACCTATTTGTTCCACCATGGCGTTTCCGAAGAGGCGCAGCATGCGTACAAGGACGGCCGGGTGTTCGAGGAAGACCCCTTCACACGGGTGATCGATCGCACCGACCGTTGCGGCCGGATGATCCGCTGGGGCGAGGACCGGCTCGACCGCGTCGCCGACGGTGCGACCGAATATCGCCAGTTCATCAACTGCCATTCGGTCGATGTCGTCGGTGCCTGGGTGCAACAGGTGCTACCCGATTTCTACCTGCTGATCGGCGCGCATTGCCACCCGGACGGGCACCGCAAATCGGACGTTGCGCACGGGTTGCTCGAACGGGAAAGCGCGGCGATTTCGCAGATGGTCGTCAGCCAGCTGTTCGAGGAGATCCTGGCGGGTGCCGGGGGCCGCGGCACGTTGCAGGCCGCGCTCTCCGACAGCGGACCCGCCGCTGGCGGCGTCGCGGCGAAACTGTCGTCGCGTGAGTTGCAGATCGCCCAGCTCATCGGTGCGGGAAAGCAGAACAAGCAGGTCGCCTTCATCGCCGGTATCTCCGAATTCACCGTCGAAAACCACCTCCGGCGCATCTATCGCAAGCTCGATGTCCATAATCGCGCCGCGATGACCGCCAAGATTTTCGGCGGGCATTGAGGGCAATAGCGGGTTTCCGTCACTGGCGATGACGCGCGCCGGACCATAGCCTCTTTCCATGATCCGCAGCGCCTTTCGGGAATGCGGACGATTGGGAATGGAAGTCTATGAAGGCCATGGTCCTCGATGGCGGCACGCTCGCCCTGACCGATATCGCCGAGCCGGTGCCCGGCGCCGGGCAATTGCTGACCCGCCCGCTCGTGTGCGGGGTGTGCGGCAGCGACCTGCATGCCAAGGATCATAGCGATCATCTGTGCAACCTGCTCCACCGCGCGGGTTTCCGCGGTTTCATGGACCCCGCGAAGCCGGTCGTGTTGGGGCATGAATATTGCTGCGAGGTCCTCGAAGCCTCGAACGGGTTCGAGCGCGGTCAACGCGTCGTTGCGCAGCCCTTCATCGCCGGGCCCGACGGAGTCGAACTGATCGGCTATTCGAACCGCTTCAACGGTGCGTTCGCCGAACAGATGCTGCTCCAGGCCGATGCGGCCTTCGCGGTGCCCGATCATGTGTCGACCGATATCGCGGCGCTGACCGAACCGCTGTCGGTCGCCGTCCACGCGGTCGCCGAAAGCGGCGCCGATGCGAGCTGCGCCTTTGCCGTCTTCGGTTGCGGCCCGGTGGGATTGTTCGTGATCAGGCGGCTGAAGGCGCTCGGCTTCGGGCCGGTGCTGGCCATCGAACCCAATGCGGCGCGGCGCGAGATGGCGGCGCGGTTGGGTGCCGACGCCGTGCTCGCGCCCGGCGATGCGGCGGGCGAGGGGTGGTGGAACGACCTTGGCCTGCCGCTCGGCCTGTCGGACGCGATGGCGCAGGCGCCCGAGCTGAAGAAGCGCGAGCGGGCGATCCTGTTCGACTGCGTTGGTAAGCCCGGCATGCTGATGGCGATCGGCGCCGCGGCGCCGGTGGGCGCGACGATCACCGTCGTCGGCACGTGCATGGAAACCGACCCGATCGAGCCCGCCTTCTTCCTGCAAAAGGCGCTGCAACTGCGCTTTGTCTTTGCCTATTCGCCCGCCGATTTCGCCGATGCCTTTGCGATGATCTCGGCCGACCCCGACAGCCTTGCGCCGATGGTAACGGGAACGGTCGGCCTTGCCGACGTCGATCGCGCCTTTGCGTCGCTGTCGGGCGGCGGATCCGACATCAAGTTGATGGTGACACCGACATGAAAGCGCTGACCGAAGCCGACATGACCGCCTATCTGCAGGCGCGTTTCCCCGACTGGCAGGATGTCCGGATCGAGGGGCTGCACCGGCTGCCGCTCGGCGCCTCCCGCGAGACCTACCGGTTCGATCTGTCCTATCGCGACGGTGCCGGGGCGCGCAGCGACCGGCTGATCCTGCGCCGCGACCCGCCGGTCAGCAATGTCGATAGCGACCGCAACCATGAATATAGTTCGTACCGCGCGATCCATGGTCATGGCATTCCGGTGCCGCGGATGATCTTGCTCGAGGAAGACCCTGGCCCGATGGGCGGTGCGATCTCGATCGCCGAGGATATGCGGGGGTATCACAACAGCGAATATCAGCTTCAGGAACCCGTCTGGCAGGACAAGCTGCCCCATATCGCCGAGCAGATGTGGGGCACGATGGGGCGCCTCGCCGCGGTGCCGGTCGAAAAACTCGATCTGGAGTTCATGACCCCCGCGACGCCCGAGAGCACGGCGATGCAGGAACTCGATTTCTGGGAAGCGACGCTCGACAAGAATGATGTCGGTCCCGAGCCGGTCACCCGCGCCGCGATCCGCTGGCTCCGCCGCAATCCGCCGGCGCCGGCGCAGAAGCTGGCGATGGTCCATGGTGATTTTCGCGCCGGCAACTTCCTGTACGACGATGAGGGCAATCTGGTCGCGGTGCTCGACTGGGAAATGGCGCATCGCGGCGATCCTCTGGAGGATCTGGCGTGGAGCCTCGCGCGCGTTTTTTCCTTCGGCAAGGACGACCGGCGCAGCGGCATCGCGCCGCGCGCGGATGCGATCCGTATCTGGGAGGCGGCGAGCGGGCTCACCGCCGATCCCGAGGCCTTGCACTGGTGGGAACTGCTCAATTGCGTGAAGGGGCAGGGCATCTGGAATAGCTGTGCCCACGCCTGGACGACGACGAGCGGCGAGCGCGAGGTGATCCACGCCTATGCCGCCTGGTGGCTGCGCAATGCGCAGGATCGCGCGATCCTCGAACTGATGGGGCATTTATGAAACCGTCGATCCCGGTCGCCGCGAGCGACCTTGCCGCGCGGCTGCGCGCCGAAATCGTCCCCGAACTCACCGGCTTTCGCGCCAATAATGTCGCGATGGGATCGGCGATGATCGACATGATCGCCGAAGAGTTCGACCGCGCCGCGGCGCGATTGTTTGAAGAGAATGCGGCGGTGCGCGCGCTGTTGCAGTGTGGGGGCGTCGCGATGGCGGCGCCTGCGAAGCCCGACCTTCGCGTCTCGGCGCTCGAAGCCGAGAACGACCGCCTGCGCGCTGCGCTCATCGACTTGCAGGCGGCGCTCGAAGACCGCGACGATGACGAAGCGCGCGCGCTCGATGCCGATATCTGGCGCGAACTCGCATGCTCGGTCGAGCGCCGCCGCGTCGCCTCCGCCAATTTCTGACCCCTCCCCATATTGGAGATACACATGCTGACCGCCGCCGACGATTTCGCGATCCACCAGACGCCCGAGCCGATCGCCTATTCGGGCACCGACCGCAATTTCTATGACCGTTACTGGTTCAACGGTTACGAGCCCGACGGCTCGCTGTTCTTCCTGGCCGGCATGGGCATTTATCCGCACCTCAATATCATCGACTGCGGCATTTCGATCCAGGTCGACGGGGTGCAGCATTGCCTGCGCGGCAGCCGCGTCCTGACCGACCGCATGGACACGTCGGTCGGCCCGATCCGCATCGAGGTGGTCGAACCGCTCCAGAAGCTCCGCATTGTCGTCGACGAGCATGACGGTATCGCCGCCGACATCACGATCACCGGCCGCGCCTTTCCGATCGAGGAACCGCGCTTCATGCGCCGCGTCGGCACCAAGGGCTTCCTCGACTACACGCGCCTGACGCAGAACGGCCACTGGACCGGCTGGATCAGCATCGACGGCAAACGCATCGATTTGAGCCCGCGCTGCACGGGCACCCGCGACCGGTCGTGGGGCACGCGTCCGATCGGCATGTCGGACCCGCAGCCCAATCCGCTGGCGGGCGAGCAGGGCTATTTCTGGCAATGGACGCCGCTCAATTTCAAGGACAAGAGCTTCTTCTTCCACATCGCCGCCGAACCGAGCGGGCATGTGTGGAACAAAAGGTCGGTGCTCTGCCCCGACGGCACCGGCCCCGAATCCTTCCTCGAAACCGAAAATGCCGAGATGGAAACGGTGCTCGAACCGGGCACGCTGTGGCCCAAAAGTGGCGTGCTGACCGTCGATTACGGCACCGGCCCCTACCGGCTGGAATTCGAACCTTTCCACCGGATGCAGATGAAGGGCATCGGCTATTTCCACAGCGAATGGTTCCACGGCAATTACCATGGCGCGCTGCGCGTCGAGCGCGAGGATTTCGCGGTCGCCGATCTCGATCCGAAAAAGCTGGAGAATTTGCACGTCCAGCGGCTGTCGCGGGTCCGGATGACGGCGCCCGACGGCACGGTCGAGGAAACGATCGGGACGTTCGAACAGGCGATCCTCGGCGCCTATGCGCCGCTGGGCGTCGAGAGCGCGATGGACATCACGCGCTGGGACAAGGACTGATCCGATGGGAAAATTGAGCGGCAGGGCGGCGATCGTCACCGGCGGCACCGACGGGATCGGCTACGCCATCGTCAGCCGGCTGCTCGACGACGGGGCGAAAGTGCTGTTCTGCGGCCGGACGCAGGCGCGGGGCGACGAGGCGCTGCGGCGCCTCGCCAACCCGGACGCGCATTTCATGGCGACCGACGTCGGCGAAGAGGGCGATGTCGAGGCGCTGATCGCGCATGCGGTCGAACTGTTCGGCGGTCTCGACATCCTGGTCAACAACGCGGCGGTTGCCGCCGTCGCGCTGATCCACGAGCATAGCACCGAGGATTGGCGGCGCAGCAATGCGGTCAATTATGACTCGGTCTTCTTCTCCTCGCGCGCCGCGATCCCGCACCTGCGCAAGACGAAGGGCACGATCATCAACATCGCGTCGATTTCGGGGCTCGGCGGCGAGGGGGCCTATCCCTCCTATTCGGCCCAGAAGGGGGCGGTCATCCAGCTGACGCGGGCGATGGCGGTCTATCATGCGCGCGAGGGCGTGCGGATCAACGCCATCTGTCCGGGGTTCATCGAGACCCCGGCCACCGACGCGTTCAAGGCGCTGCCCGACCTGCTCGACCGCTGGATCAAGGAAATCCCGGCCCAGCGCCCGGGGCGGCCGGAAGAGATCGCGAACCTGACCGCCTTCCTCGCCTCCGAAGAGGCGGGTTTCATGTTCGGGTCGATCGTCGTCGCCGACGGCGGCGTCAGCGCCGGTTCGGGCCAGCCGACGCAGGTTCCGCTCGGGTGACGGCGGGGCCGGTCGCGGTGGTCGAGGCGCTGGTGGCGGCGTTCAACCGCCGCGATGCCATGGCCATCGCCGGATTACTCGCCGACGATGTCGTGTGCGCGGGTATCCCGCTCGAACCGGCGCATGGCCGCGCGGCGACGATGGAGATGCTGGCGCCCTTTCTAGCGGCCGAGGCCATCGACTGGCGCATTCTCGCCATCGCGGCGAACGGCAATATCGTCTTCACCGAACGCGACGACCGGTTCCGCTTTACGGGGCAGGGCTGGACGTCGGTGCGCGCGGCCGGGATTTTCGAGATCGACGGCAACGGCCGTATCGCCGCCTGGCGCGATTATTTCGACCTTGCCGAACTCGAACGCGCGATGCCCTGACGCCGGTCAGGCGGCGGTATAGCCGCCGTCGGCGATAAATTCGGAGCCGGTGATGAAGTCGGCGGCGTCGCTGGCGAGGAAGGCGATCAACGGCGCGATGTCGTTGGCATCGCCGAGCCGGCCCATCGGGATCAGCTTCGTCCATGCCGCCAGCGCAGCCTCGGGGGTGAGCGGATTGCCGTCGGCGTCGGTCGGCGGATCCCAATTGGCCCCGAGGTTGGTTGCGACCGGTCCCGGCAGCACGGTGTTGACCCGTATGCCCGTCCCGGCCAGCTCGATGGCCACCGCCTTGCCGAGCCCGCGCACCGCGCCCTTGGTCGCGCTATACGCCGCGAACTGCGCGCCGCCGACCTTGCCATAGACCGAAGAGATGTTGACGATCGACGTGGTTCCCGCGCCCGTGGCGATTGCGGCGCGCATCAGCGGCAACGCGCCCTGCATCCCCATGTAGATGCCCTCGACATTGATCGCCATCTGCCGCCGCAGAATGTCGATCCCGGCGTCGGCAAAGGGTTTGGACATCATGATGCCGGCGTTGTTGACGAGGATATCGAGCCGGCCGAATGCCGCGCCCGCCTGCCCGAATACCGCGTGCCATGCGTCGGCGCTGGTGACGTCATGGGTGGCGGTCAGCACATCGCCGCCGAGTTCGGCGGCAAACGCCTCCAGCCCGGCGGTATCGATATCGGTCAGCAGCAGCCGCGCGCCCAGCGCATGAAACAGCGTCGCCGTCTGGCGGCCGATGCCCGACGCGGCGCCGGTGATGACGGCGACCTTGCCGTCCAGGTTCAGGATTGCGCTCATTCGATTGTCCTAGATGTTCGATCCGGCATGGCGTTCGGTTCCGGCCAGCGCCGGCAGGAAGGGCAGGGCGCGGTCGCAATAGACTTCGATCGCAGGATGGAGCCCGCGGGGATCGTCGAGTGTCCCTGCCTTGATCAGCATGATGCCCGGCATCGGCTCGATCGTCGACAGGATCGGCGATCCGCAGGCGGGGCAAAAAACGCGCGCGACCGTCCGGCCGCTGTCGCTGCTGTCGTGAAAGGTCCGGGTTTCGCCCTGCAGGTCGAAATCCGCTTCGGCCACTGCTGCGACGATCCCGAAAGCGCTGCCCGACTGCCGCTGGCAGTTGCGGCAATGACAAATGGCGGTGAGCAAAGGCGCACCGCCGAAACTGTAACGAACGCTGCCGCAGAGGCAGCCGCCGGTCGTGCGTTCGGATGTCGGCTTGTCGGTCGTCATATTCATCGGTTGTTGCACGGGAACGGCAACCGGCGGGACCCGAAGACCCCGCCGGCCACTCCCCTTTTTCCTAGAATTTGTAGCGCGCGGTCACGCCATACATGCGCGGCGGTGCGTGGAGCAGATAGTCGTATCCGAAGGCATCGCGCAGGTTGAGGCCGTACATGAAATATTTCTTGTTGAAGATATTGGTCGCCCAGAGGCGGAGCGACAATTGCTCGCCTTCCCAGCCCAGCGTCGCGTCGGCGAGCACATGGCCGGGCGAATTGAGAAACTGGTTGCCGGCCTCGTTGTTGAACGGCGAGAAGAACTGCTTGCTGGTGTAGACGAGGTTCGGCGAGAAGACGACTTCGCCCGATCCGATCGACCCGATCGTCCAGTCGGCACCGGCGTTGATCGTCCATGTCGGCGCATTGGGCAGGTTGTTGCCGTCGAGATTGACCCCCGAAAGCGTCAATTTGTCATAGGTGGCGTCGAGCCAGGTCACCGAAAGGTTCGCGGTCAGCGACGAGACCGGCCGGATATTCAGTTCGGCCTCGACCCCCTTGATCGTCGAACCCGGCGCCGAGCGGATATAACCGGTGGTGCCGATAACCTCGTTGAGCTGCTGGTTCTTGTATTTGGTCAGGAACGCTGCGGTGGTGAAGGTCGCCATCCCGTCGAACAACCGGGTCTTGGCGCCGATTTCATAGGCATCGACCTGTTCGGGCGGCACGAAATCGATCGGGTTGCCGCCGTAGAACTGGCTGGCGAACGACCCCGCACGATAGCCGCGGCTGTAGTTGGCATAGAGCATCGAGCCGCTGTCGAAGGTGTAGTCGATGCCGACCTTGCCCGTGACGCGGCTGCTCTTGCGACGCTTTGACGCTTCGGGGGTGATCACGCCGGTCGGCGAAATGCTGCCGTGGGTGAAGGTGATGGCCGCGGCATCGGGATCGGTCGGATCGAAATCATAGGTGCCGAACGCCGGAGAGGTCGTCGGATCGGCGAAGGCGGTCAGGAAGGAATAGGCATCGTAATGATGATTGCTGTCCTTCGTGTAGCGCACGCCGAGGGTGAAGCCGAAATGATCGCCGATATCCTGATCGATCTGCGCGAAGGCGGCGTAGCTGTTCCGTTCCTGTCGGTAATGCTGGTAGAAATAGAGGGTGCTGACGAGGCGGTATTTGTCGACGTTGTTGATGCTGTCCCAGCCATAATAGACGCCCGCCTGCACATTGGTGCTGTCGCCGCTGTAGGCCAGTTTCACTTCCTGATTGAACTGCTTGTAGACGTCGCCGTAGTTGGTCTGGAGGAAGCCGACGACGGGCGTGCCCGATCCTTCCTGTGACAGTGCCTGCTTCGACCAGTCATAGGCGGTCAGCGTCTGGAGCGAGAGGCTGTCGGTCAGTTCGTAATTGATGTTGAACTGGACGCCGGCATTTTTGACGTCGTTGAAGCCGAGGTCGGGCTGGTTGGTCTCGAAGAAGCTGAGATTATCGTTCGAGCGGAAATAGGTCGAGGTACCGGTGCCGTCGTTGCGGTGGAAGGCGGCGGCCTGCGTCGGCTTGCCCTTGCTGCCCGTGAACTTCAGCATCATGTCCAGCCGTTCGCTGGGCTTGGCGCGGATGATCAGGCGGCCGGCGATCGAATCTTTGGAATTGGCGTCGGGCTGGCCGGGGAAGATATTTTTCACATAGCCGTCGGCCTCGACATAATTGACGGCGGCGCGGAAGCCGAGGACGTCGTCGATCAGCGTCCCTTCGATGGCGCCCTGTCCGCGGACCTCGTTGAAGCGGCCATAGCCTGCCTCGACATAACCGCGGGCGCCAGGCTCGAGGTTCGGCTTGTTCGAGATGAAGTTGATCGCGCCGCCGGTGGTGTTGCGGCCGTAGAGCGTGCCCTGCGGCCCGCGCAGCGCCTCGACGCGTTCGAGGTCATAGAGTTGCAACCCGTGCATCGTGCGGGCGCTGAGATAATTGTCGTCGGTGTAGACGCCGACCGGCGACACTTGGTTGGCGCCATATTCGTTGCCGACCCCGATGCCACGCATCGTGAAATTGGGCTGCGCCTCGCCGAACGCGCTGGTGACCTGAAGCGAAGGAACCGAGCCGCTGAGGTCGAAGCTCGACGTGATCCCCTGTCGCGTCAGATCTTCGGTGTTGAGCGCCGAGACGGCGACCGGGACCTTCATCAGCGATTCCGAGCGGCGCTGCGCGGTGACGACGATATCGACGATGCCGCCCGAAGCTTCGGTTTCGGCGGGCGTCTCACCGCCGCTGTCCTGCGCCCACACCGGCGTCGAAGCCAGCGCGGTTGCGCCGAGCAGGGCGGCCGAAAATACGCGAAATGCTGTCATAAGGTCCTCCATCCCATCGATTCTGTCACCGCGGCTTCGTGGCCGCGGGTCTTGTTGCCTGTGTCCCACCCGCATCCGTTCCATGTCCAATCGAGACTGTTCGTCGATCCATTGGAAAAAGGCATGGAAGGCCGCGATTATCTTCTCCTCTCTAGACGGGATCGCGAGCGGGATAGCGTGACTGATTTCCGTCATCCACCGGTGACGGACGCTGCCCCCTCGCAGCGATAGCGGATCGGCAAGCGTTTGAGCCCCGACACGAAATTCGCCTTCACCCATGCCGGCTCGCCGGCGAGTTCGATTTCCTCGATGCGCGCGAGCAGTTCGGTGAAGAGAATCCGGATTTCCATCTTGGCGAGAA
The DNA here is from genome assembly GCF_001314325.1 of Sphingopyxis macrogoltabida. Lineage (NCBI taxonomy): Bacteria > Pseudomonadati > Pseudomonadota > Alphaproteobacteria > Sphingomonadales > Sphingopyxidaceae > Sphingopyxis > Sphingopyxis macrogoltabida. The sequence goes on along the minus strand of NZ_CP009429.1, from coordinate 3,076,853 downwards.
ACTGGCCGAGGCAGACGTGCGGGCCATAGCCAAAGGCGAGTTGGCGGTTGGGTTTGCGGTCGATGCGAAATTCCATCGGATCGTCGAATGCCGCCTCGTCGCGGTTCGCCGAGGGATAGCACATCATCAGGCTGTCGCCGGCCTTCACCGCCTGTCCGCCGACCTCGCAATCCGCCACTGCGGTCCGGAAGAAATGCTTCACCGGCGTCGTCCAGCGGATGAATTCGTCGACCGCCTGCGGCATCAGATCCGGGTTGGCGCGCAGCTTCGCCATCTGGTCGGGATTGCGGATCAGCGCCAGCAGGCCGCCCGAGATCGCCGAGCTGGTGGTGTCGTGTCCCGCCGCCGCGATGATCAGGAAATAGGCGTTGCGTTCGGCCTCGCCGATCGGCGCGCCGTCGATCGTCGCGGTCGACAGCAGCGTCGCAACATCGTCCTGCGGATTCACCAGCCGGTCGGCGACGACGCGGCCGAAATAGTCGTTGAACGCGGCAAACGCCTCGAGCATCGATGTCATGCCTTCGCCGCCGCCGGTGTCGGCATCGCTGCCGCCGAAGACCTTCTGCGACAGTTCGAGCATCAGCGGCTCGTCCTCGCGCGGCACGCCGAGGACGATCATGATCGTACGCAAAGGATACCAGGCCGCGATTTCCTTGGCGAAATCGCAGGTGCCGCCCTTTGCAACCATGCGATCGACGGTTTCGCGCGCAAGTTCGGTGATCTTCTCCTCGAGCGCGCGGACGCTCTTGGCGCCGAACCAGTCGGCGGTCAGCGCGCGATAGGCCTTGTGATCGGGGTTATCCATCGCGACGAGGTTGCGCGCGAAATTGCTTTCGCCGGTCTGCTCCTCCATCATCTTCTGGTCGTCGATGGTGACAAGGAACTGGCGCGGTTCGTTAAGGAAATTCGCGGCATCCAGTTCGACCCGCATGATGTCGGCATGCCGGGTTACCGCCCAGAAGGGATGATATTGCGCCGGATTGCACCAATGCACCGGGTCGGTCCTGCGCAACTCGGCGAAGGTCTGGTGATAAAGCGCTTCGTCCGCGTAAGTCGCCGGATCGGTGATGATCTCGTCGATATTGTCCGCGAGCATGTTGGCCACGTCGGTTCTCCTCTCTCGGCGCCTTGGTAGGGAGCCGGGGCGGGGCGCGTCCAATCGGGTTTCGCGGTGAATCGATAGACCCCGCCAATCGATCTGCTATGCTCGGCGGCAATTGCCGACAGAGCGATTGGGTTAGAGGATATGCAGCATCTCGATCTCAAGCTGCTGCGCAGCTTTGCCGCGGTTGCCCGCGAAAGCTCGGTCACCCGGGCGGCCGAACGGCTGCACCTCACCCAGCCGACGGTGTCGGGACAGATCAAGGAACTCGAACAGATATTGGGGTTCGTGCTGTTCCACCGCACCTCGCGCAGCGTGACGCTCAGCGAACAGGGGGCGCGGTTGCTGCCCAAGGTCGAGGCGCTGCTGGAGGGTGCGGAAGAGGTACGCCGCGACGCCGAGGAAATGCAGCACGCGACGGTGACGCAATTCCGGCTGGGCGCGGCGATGTACACGATGGACTTCACCGATCGCATCGACCTGCTCGACGCCTTTGCCGCGGCGCGGCCCGAAATCCGGCACAGCATCGACAACCGGTTGCAGTCGGACCAGATCCGCGATCTGCTGACCGACCGGCTCGACGCGGCGCTGCTGCTCGGCATCGCGACCGACACGCCGGCGAGTGAATTCACCCGCGACGTGCCCTTCGGCCATATCGTCAACGAGGTGCAATATCCCGATGCCCTCGAACGCGTCGTGCTGTGCCGCCGCAAGATCGGGCTGCTGGTTCCGGAAGAGAGCGAACTCGCGGCGATGGACGTGATCCCCGGCGCTGCGCTCGCCGGACGCCGGGTCGCGATGCTGAGCGGCGAGCATGGCGACGCCTTTATCAACCCGATGGTCAGCTTCATGCTGTCGCACGGCGCGATTCCGCTCGCACCGTCCGAAGGCAATGCGCTGGCGATCGAACGCTATGCGCTGCGCAGCGGCAATTGCTGTATCGGCATCGGCTGGTTTCCGACCCCGGCCGGGCTGGTGCTGCGGCCCGTCGAGGGCATGAATTTCTTCATGGATTTCTCGGTCGTGCTGGGCACCGCACCGAACAAGGCGGCGCGGCGCTTCTTCGAGTTTGCCGAACGCTGGCAGGCCGGACGCGAGGCCGCGGGCGAAAGCGTCGAGCGGTTGCCGATTGCGTCCTTCGGTTGATCAAGCTGTAAGATCGAACGTCGCGTTGACATGCGCGCTGTCGCTATATTCGCGCACCTCGCATATGGCGTCGCCGCGAAAGTGGAACAGGAAGATATAGCGATTGTCATAGATGCGGCCGTTGGTCAGCCGCGCCGCCGATGTCGCCTCGATCATGACGCTGTCGTCCTGCGCCATGATCAGGCCGGGCGTGACGACGATGCCGCTTTCGGTCTGGGTATGAAGCGTGGCGAGGAGCGCGGCAAACTCCGCCACCGGCAGATCGAGCCCGCCGTTCCACCACCAGCGTGCGTCGGACGTGAACGGATCGAGCGGGACTGTTCCCGTGCCGATCGCGGCCAATATGGCGAGCGCGTGCTGCGTGCGGTCGTTGGTCATGATTTTCCTCTCCCGGCGGAAATATGATCTTCCCGCCAGCGGGGCGGCGATACCAATTGTTTCGGCGGCATCATCCATCGGAGCCGCCAATAGGTCGGCGGCAAAGGCCGATTGGACTTTGACCCGGTGGCTCCGCATCCTTGCCCCGACATGCCGGAACAGGTCCAGAAACCGGCCCAGAAGCCGGCATCGGGAGAGAATGAGTGAGCCTTGCCAACGCGCCCGCGGATCTTGTCGCGGACCGCCCGGTCCCGCGACCGGAGAATGTCGACGCCGCCTGGATCGAAACCATGCTGGCCGGGGCGGGATATAGCGTTGCGGTTGCCGCGCTCTCGGTCGAACGGATCGGCACCGGACAGCTCGGCGATACCGCGCGTTTTCGCCTGACCTATGCACCCGGCAGCGATGCCGCGCCTGCGACGCTGATCGGCAAATTTTCGTCGACCGATCCGACCAGCCGCGACGTCGCCGCTGCCTGGTCGCTCTACACGCGCGAGGTGCGTTTCTATCGCGAACTGGCGGCAAAGGCGCGGATCGCGGTGCCGCTTTGCTATGGCGCACAGATGGACGCAGCCGGCGGCTTTGCTCTCCTGCTCGAAGACCTCGCCCCCGCGGCGCCGGGCGATCAGTTCAAGGGGCTGTCGAACCATCATGCCGGGCGCGCGGTGCGCGAAGCGGCGCGGCTCCACGCTGCCTTCTGGGAGCAGGGCGAGGGCGCCGAATATCGCTGGCTCGGCACCGAAGCGGGTGCGCAGCCCTTTTATACGCCGGGGATCTTCCGGTCGACCTGGCCCGGTTTTCGCGATCGCTACGACGCGCTGCTCAGCGACCGGCAAAGAGAGGTCTGCGACGCACTGGCCGAGGGGTACGACGTCTATGATCGTTCGCGCCCGCGCCCGCGCTGCATCACGCACAATGATTTCCGGCCCGACAACATGCTGTTCGACGACGACCGGCTGGTGGTCGTCGACTGGCAGTCGGTCGCGCTTGGCACCGGCGCGGTCGACGTCGCCTATCTGATCGGCGGCGGATATGCGCCCGAAGCACGGCGCGCGGCCGAGCCGGCGCTGATCGACGCCTATCTCGACGAATTGGGCGGGCAGGGGGTGACCGGCTATTCGCGCGCGGAATTCGAGGCCGATTACCGCCATTTCACCTTCGCCGGCATCAATGTCGCGGTCGGCGCCGCGATGCTGGTCCAGCGCACCGAGCGCGGCGACCAGATGTTCCTGACCATGCTCGATCGCCACGTCAGCCACGTGCTCGACCATGATGCCCTGTCCCTGCTCCGGGAGTGAATGATGATCAACACCGCCTTCAACATGACCATCGACGGTCGCGCCGAAAATTCGTCCGACCAGATCGCGGTGGTCAATCCCGCGACCGAAGCGGTGGTCGCGACGATTCCCGACTGTTCGCAGGGGCAGCTCGACCGTGCCGTCGCTGCCGCGCGTGCCGCCTTTCCCGGCTGGCGCGCGACGTCCTACGCCGACCGGCAGGCGGCGCTGCGGGCGATCGGGGCGCTGGTCGCCGAACATGCCGAGGAACTGAAACAGTTGCTCACCGCCGAACAGGGCAAGCCGCACGCCGCGGCGCTGGCGGAGATCCAGGCGGCGGCGTGGTGGATCGGTGTCGTCGCCGACCAGCAGCTTCCCGAAACGGTCAGCGATGCCATGCCCGGCCAGCGCAGCGTGACGCGGCACGTTCCGCTCGGCGTCGTCGGGGCGATCGTGCCGTGGAATTTTCCCGTGTTGCTCGCGATCTGGAAGATCGGTCCGGCGCTGCTCACCGGCAATACGATGGTGCTCAAACCCTCGCCCTTCACGCCGCTCGCGACGCTGCGGCTCGGCGAACTGCTGCAGAGCGTGTTGCCGCCCGGGGTGCTCAATATCGTATCGGGCGGCGATGCGCTGGGCCCGATGATGTCGGAGCATGGCGACATCGACAAGATCAGCTTTACCGGCTCGACCGCGACGGGACGGCGGGTGATGGCCAGCGCGGCGGCGAACCTCAAGCGGCTGACGCTCGAACTCGGCGGCAACGATGCCGCGATCGTCCTGCCGGACGCGAAGGTCGCCGATATCGCCGAACCGCTGTTCTGGGCCGCCTTCACCAACAGCGGGCAGGTATGCGTCGCGGCGAAGCGGATGTTCGTGCACGACAGCATTTATGACGAGCTGTCGGCGGCGTTGGTCGAGATTGCGGGCCGCGTCCGCATCGGCGACGGAGCAGACCCCGACAGCGCGCTGGGCCCGGTCCAGAACCGCGCGCAATATGAGCGCGTCAAGGCGATGATCGCCGACAGCCGCGCCGCTGGCCACCGCTTCCTGACCGGCGGCGAGCCGGGCGAGGGTCCGGGTTATTTCGTCCCGGTGACGCTGGTCGACAATCCGCCCGACGAGGCGCGGGTGGTCGCCGAAGAAGCCTTCGGACCGGTGCTGCCGCTGCTGCGCTATCACGATATCGACGAAGCCGTCGCGCGCGCCAATGCATCCGAATACGGGCTCGGCGGGTCGGTCTGGTCGTCGGATCCCGCCGCCGCCGCCGAGGTTGCGGAGCGGCTCGAAACCGGAACGGTCTGGATCAATTCGGCGCAAGGGCTGACCCCGTTCGCGGCCTTTGCCGGACACAAGCAATCGGGCATCGGCGCCGAAAACGGCTTGGACGGCTTGCTCGAATTTACCGTGCCGCAGACGATCCATCATCCGGCATGAGCGGCACGTCTCGGCTTCTCGACGGCAAGGTCGTCATCGTCACCGGCGCCGGGTCGGGCATCGGCCGTGCCGCCGCGCGGGTTTTTGCTGAGGACGGCGCGCAGCTAGCGTTGTTCGACCGCGATCCGCGCGGAAACGAAGAGACGCGCGATCTGATCGGCGGCAGCGCGCGGGCATGGACCTGCGACGTGTCGGACGAAGCCTCGGTTGCCGAAGCCGTTGCCGGGGCGGTCGCGGCGTTCGGCCGGCTCGACGGCGCCTTCAACAATGCCGGGATCGAGATGGCGAACAAGCTGGTGCCCGACCTCGACGCTGCCGAATGGGCGCGGATCATGGCGATCAACCTGACCGGCGTTTTCCTGTGCATGAAATATCAGACGCGGGCGATGCAGGGGAGCGGCGGCGCGATCGTCAACAATTCGTCGGGCGACGGCATCATCGGTGCGCCCTATGCCAGCGATTATGTCGCAACGAAACATGGCGTGGTCGGGCTGACCCGCGCCGCGGCGTGCGAGACGCGGTACACCGGGGTGCGGGTCAATGCGGTGCTGCCCGGGCTGATCCTGACCCCGATGGTCGAGGAGCGCTTGCTCGGCAATCCGGCGTTCGAGGCGCAGGTCGCGCCGATGGTCGAGCGCCATTCGATCGGCCGCTTCGGCCAGCCCGAGGAGGTCGGGCAGGCGGCATGCTGGCTGCTCAGCGACCGTGCCTCCTTCGTCAACGGCGCGCTGCTGACCGTCGACGGCGGGTATACCGCGCGGTGAGCGGGCGGTTCGACGGCAAGGTCGCGATCGTCACCGGCGGTGCGTCGGGGATCGGCGAAGCGACGGTACGGCGCCTGCACGGCGAGGGAGCGACGGTGGTCGTCGCCGACATCCGCCAGGAGGCGATCGCCACGCTGACCGCGTCGATCGCGAGCGACCGGATCGTCGGCCACCGCGTCGATATGATCGACGCCGCCGATATCGAGGCGATGATCGCCGCGGCGGTCGATCGCTGCGCCCGGCTCGACATCCTCGTCAACAATGCCGGGATCGGGTCGTTCGGCAAGGTCACCGACATCGATCTGGCCCACTGGCGCGAGGTGATGGGGGTCGATGTCGAAGGCGTGATGTGGGCGAGCCGCACCGCGATGCCGCACCTCGAACGCAGCGAAGGCAATATCGTCAACGTCGCGTCGATCGCCGGGATCGGCGGCGATTATGGGTTCGCTGCCTATAACGCCGCGAAGGCGGCGGTGATCAACCTGACGCGGGCGATGGCGCTGGATCATGCGCCGCGCGTGCGGGTGAATGTCGTAAGCCCCGGATTGACCCGCACCCCGCTGGCGACCGGCCTTACCGAAAATCCCGCGATCATGGCGGCGTGGACCGACGGCCTGCCGCTCGGGCGACCGGCCGAGCCAGCCGAAGTCGCGGCGGCGATCGCTTTCCTCGCCTCCGCCGATGCAAGCTATGTCAACGGCCATAATCTGGTCGTCGACGGGGGCGGGGTTGCGCACACTGGTATGCCCAATTTTACCCGTATCCTCGAAGGCGCGAGTCACCTCGACGGCGCCGAAACGCTGGTGAGACGCTGATGACGGACGTGCGGAACTTCATCGGGCTGGCCGAACGGCCGAGCCTCGACAATATTGCGGTCACGCAGGGGCCGATTCCGGTGCCAGGGCCGGGCGAGGTGTTGCTTCGCATACGCGCGACGTCGCTCAACTATCACGATTATCTGGTGGTCGCCGGTTTCATCCCGCAGCCTGCGGGACGCATTCCGATGTCCGACGGCGCCGGCGAAATCGCTGCGCTCGGCGCCGGGGTCGAGGGTTGGCGCGTCGGTGACCGCGTCATGGGCGCCTTTTTCCCCGACTGGGTCGACGGCCCGCCGACAGACGCGAACAATGGAGCGATTTCGGGCGAGACCGCAGATGGCTTCGCTGCCGATCATGTCGTCGTGCCGGCGTATTCGCTCTGCGCCATGCCGACGGGCTGGTCGTTCGCCGAGGCGGCGACGCTGCCGTGCGCCGGGCTGACGGCGTGGCGCGCGCTCCAGGTCGAGGGACGCCTAGAGGCGGGCGCCACGGTGCTGCTGCCGGGATCGGGCGGGCTGTCGGTGTTCATGCTCCAGATCGCAAAAGCGATCGGCATCCGCACCGTGATGATCTCCTCGTCCGACGACAAGCTGGCGCGGCTGAAAGAGCTCGGCGCCGATCATGGCATCAATTACCGCACCGTTCCCGACTGGGCGCCCGCCGTGCGCGATCTGACCGGGGGAAGGGGCGTCGACCTGGCGCTCGACATCGGCGGCCAGTCGACCTTTGCGCGCTCGGTCGCGGCGTGTCGCATGGGCGGACACCTGCTCGTCGTCGGGTCGACCTCGAACGGCGCGCCCGAACTGCCGCTACGCGACGTGGTGATGCGGCATATCCGGATCGGGGGCATGGCGGTCGGCAGCGTCGCGCATCTTGCCGACCTAGCGCGTTTCGTCGAAGCGCACGCGATTCGTCCGGTGATCGACCGCGACTTTCCCCTGGCCGAACTCGGCGCCGCCTTTCGTCACCAGCTCTCGGGCGCACATATGGGCAAGATCACGGTTTCGCTCTGACGCGCCCGCGTCAGGGAATGTGCGTCAACTCCGCGACACGGATGGCTTTCGATGCAAGCAGCGGGTCGATGATGCGCTGGATGCGCGGCGCGCGGGGGGACCCGATCACGGTGTTGAACAGGCTGTTCGCGATGACGTCGGCGATCTGGACGCCGTCGCTGCGGCGGCTGTCGGCGAGCGACGCGCGCCCCCACTGGCCGAGTCCGGCCTGGATTTCTTCGCGGAGGTGCGAGAGAATCTTGGGGTCGTAGCGGCCGTCGTCGATCACGACATCGGTGCACACGCCGCCCGTTTCGGGAAGCCAGTGCCCGATCGCGCTGTTGAGCAGCGCTGCATAGAGCGCAAGGTCGCTGGGCAATGTGCCGCCCGGATTCTGCGCCAGCGTTTCGCGCCGCGCCACCGCGACCCACGCGCGGCCGCCGGCGCGGTCGAACAGTTCAAGCAGGTACGCGCGCTCGACAATGCTGATCCGGCTGCCCTTGAGTTCGCCGCGCAGCCCGGTCACGCCGCGGAAACGACTATGGATGTCGGCGGCCGCCTGTGGGGTCAGCATCACCGCCGAAAAGGTCATCACGCCGGTGTTGAGTCCCCCCGATTCGTCGCAATAGATCGTCATCGGCGCTATTTGACCCGCCCGAAGAAAGCGACCGAACGGCTGCCGCCGACGGGAATGGCATCGGGCCACAGCCAGCGGACATGGGTCACATCGGCGTTGGCCGCGGCGCGCGGCGCGGCGCCCTCGACCGGGACGGTTAGCGCGTCCAGCGCGCCGAATGCCTTGGCGCCGTCGACCGAAACGCTGAACGCTGCAGGATCGTTGGCCCCGTCGAAAACGAGCCCCTCGGGAATCGGGTTGACGATATTGACCCCGGATGCGGGCGCCGTGCCGTTGTTGGTAAAGGTCAGCGTGACGCGGATGCGGTCGCCGGGGACGACGACATCTGGTGCGACAAAAGTGTAAAGTTCCGCGTGTCTGTCGGTGCCCGTGCCCGGCACCACCTTCTGGAGTTCGATTTTCGAGGTCAGCGCACCGCCGCCCTGTGCCGCCGCCGGCTGGACGGTCGCAAACAATGCCGCCGCCAATGTCATCACGCCGGATAAGCCAATCCTCATCGCCCCAACTCCTTCGGTCCGTCCCTTGTCTGGCGCATCAATTGCGGCAGGGATAGCGTTTCTTCATCAATGCATCGAAGGCCGAATAGACCGAGACCGACCGGCGCTGGCTGGCCGGATAGCTGCGCAGGTGCGCGAGCCATTCCTCGGGGGTGAGGCTGCCCGATTCGGGCGGGCAGCTTGTCGTCTTGAGCCCGGCCTTGCGCTGCGCATCGATGCGCGCCTTGTAACGCTTGCCGGCCCCGACGACTTCGCCCTTCAGCCGGTTGCCTTCGGGCGTCGCCAGCGCGAGCGGGCCGAGGCGCGAAACCGCATCGGCACGGATCAGGAATGCGGCAATGTTCATGTCACCGGGCGCCATGCCGCAAAGTAGCGTGCCGGCGCCGGCTGCGAGTGCCGCCATGCCGACGCGTCTATATATCCCCCTGATCATGCGAAGGAAATCGCGTCCGGCCGCTGAACCTGTGCTGAATCGCCGGTGCGGATCAGAACCTACGCACCCTGCGGATTGGCGTCGCCGAACGGGCGCGGCTTGCGCTTGATCTGCGGCATGCCGCCCGCGTGGCCCGACACCGGATTACCCGATTTGTCGTGATCGCCTTCGCGGCCGATATCCTCGCCCTTGATCGCGCGCTTCGCTTCCTCGCCCGACAGCGTCTCATATTCGAGCAGCGCGCCGGCGAGCAGGTGGAGTTCGTCGATATTGTCGGTGAGCACCTTGCGCGCGACCTTTTCGCCTTCCTCGACGAGGCGGCGGACTTCGGCGTCGATCAGCTTGGCGGTTTCCTCGGACATATTCTGGGCGCGCGACACGCTGTGGCCGAGGAACACCTCGTCCTGATTGTCGCGATAGCGCAGCCAGCCGAGCTTGTCCGACATGCCATATTCCATGACCATGGCGCGCGCCATGTCGGTGGCCTGCTGGATGTCGTTCGACGCGCCGGTGTTGAGCTCGTCCTTGCCGTAGATGAGCTGCTCGGCGATGCGGCCGCCGAAGCAGAGTGCGAGACGCGCCTTCATCTGCTTCATATTCTGCGAATAGCGATCGCGTTCGGGCAGGTTCCACGTCACGCCCAGCGCACGGCCGCGCGGGATGATCGTCACCTTGTGCAGCGGATCATTATGCTCGACATGCAGCGAGACGAGCGCATGGCCGGCCTCGTGATAGGCGGTCGCCTTCTTCTCGTCCTCGGTCATCACCATCGACCGGCGCTCGGCGCCCATCATGACCTTGTCCTTGGCTTCCTCGAACTCGTTCGAGGCAATGAGGCGTTTGCCCTTGCGCGCCGCGAGCAGCGCCGCTTCGTTGCAAAGATTAGCCAGATCGGCGCCCGAGAAGCCCGGCGTCCCGCGCGCGATGCGGCGGAGGTCGACGTCGGGTGCGAGCGGCTTTTTGCGCGTGTGGACCTCGAGGATCTTCTGGCGGCCCTCGATGTCGGGGCGCGGCACGACGACCTGGCGGTCGAAACGGCCCGGACGGAGCAGCGCGGGGTCGAGCACGTCGGGGCGGTTCGTCGCCGCGACGATGATGATGCCCTCGTTCGCCTCGAAGCCGTCCATTTCGACGAGCAGCTGGTTCAGCGTCTGCTCGCGCTCGTCGTTGCCGTTGCCGAGGCCCGCGCCGCGATGGCGGCCGACCGCATCGATTTCGTCGATGAAGACGATGCACGGCGCGTTGCGTTTCGCCTGTTCGAACATGTCGCGGACGCGCGATGCGCCGACACCGACGAACATTTCGACGAAGTCCGAACCCGAAATGGTGAAGAAGGGAACGCCCGCTTCACCCGCGATCGCGCGGGCGAGCAGCGTCTTGCCGGTACCCGGCGAGCCGACGAGCAGCGCGCCCTTGGGGATCTGGCCGCCGAGCTTCGAGAATTTGGTCGGATCCTTCAGGAATTCGACGATTTCCTCGAGTTCCTCGCGCGCCTCGTCGATACCGGCGACATCGTCGAAGGTCACGCGGCCCTGCTTTTCGGTGAGCATCTTGGCGCGCGACTTGCCGAAGCCCATTGCGCCCGAGCCGTTGTTCTTCTGGACCTGGCGGAAGACGAAGAAGGCGATGCCGAGGATCAGCAGGAAGGGCAGCGACTGGACGATCAGATACATCCAGAAATTGGGGACTTCGGTCGGCTTTCCGTCATATTTGACGCCATTGTCGTTGAGCATCTTGAGGAGGTCGGGATCGCGCACGACATTGGCGGTGAAACGGTCGCCGTTCGACAGGGTGCCGGTGACCTTGTCCTCCGACAGCACGACGTCCTTGACGCTGCCTTCCTCGACCTTCTGGCGGAACTCGGAATAGGCAAGCGGATTGCCCGCGGGCTGCGAAGCGCCGCCGAACATCGAGGCGACAAGGAGCATGGCAAGCAGGATGCCGCTCCAGATCATCACGCTCTTCATCCAGGGGTTGCCCTGCGGTTCCTTGTCGTCCTGCATGCGGAATCTTTCCCAATCGCCGCGCGAGCGCACGGCCTTATCCGGACAAGATAGGATAATCCGGTTAAATGACAATGAGCCAATGGCGGCTATTTACGCGGTTTTCGCCTCGGGGCAGCGCCGGCTTTACCGGACTTCCCTTTTCATCCCCGTTGCCGGGGAACCTGAGGTCACGGGGCGGGCCGCTAGCAAAAGCGCATTGTCCCTGCAATCGGTAAGTCGCAAGGTTGCGGGAGTTTGAAGCCGCAGGCCGGACTCAGCCTGCTGAAATACGGCCTTCGTAGATCGTTACCTCCAATGCCTGCAGAAAGAGCGACGAAGGCAACGTATCCTTTTCATGCCCTGATTCCCGTACGATCTGGACTTCGACATGCGTGCCGGGCATTTTTTCGCTGACCGAAGAGGTCGACGTGTAGATGCTGTCGAGAGGCGACGGGTGGGCGATGTCGAAACTTGTTGTGCTGAAGCGTGTGCCGGCCGGACCGCGGCGCAGGACGCGCGTCAGTCGGGCGGTGCCCACCCCTCCATCGGGCCGGGTGACAAGGTCGACGTCGACGCCCCTCGCGCAGGTTGGGGGAACGCGGACAAAATAATTCCGGCTGGCGGCGCTTTCGCTTCCGGGCTTCAGTTCGACGTCCGGACTGAACATCTGTTTCCGGGGGAACCCGAAGCATTGCGTTTCGTTCGCTATCCACTCCTGCGCATATTTGGCCGAGCTGTACCAGCCTCCTTCGATCCAGCCTCTGGCGCGCGCGGGAACGCTCTCCCGGATGCGGATCGGTTCGCTTGAATAGAGAATCCCCGACGAGAGCGCGAATATCTGCGGATGGACGATTTTGAGGTCGATCGTATCCCAAAGGTCGATGGCCCGTTCCTGGACCGTGCCGTTCGCATTCTGGGGGCTGAAGTTGCAATTGACGATTACGATACTGTTGGGGCCATGGGTCGCCTGACCGGGTCGATCGTTGCAGATGTCCCTGTTTTCGGGATGTGAGCCGTTTTTCTCGAAATAGCAGCCGTCGACCGCCAGCCCGCGGCACTGCTCGGCCAGTTTCAGCCCATCGCCGACATTGCCTTCGATCGTAACGCCGCGCAGGTTGAACTGGACGCATCGTCCCGTCGATATGCCGCCGCCCGTTCCTCGACCGGCACCGCCCTTGCTTGTTCGGGCTCCTGCAATTCTGCCATTGCCCTGATATTCGCCGCCGCTGATTTCGAGCACGTTGACCGACAGGCCCGTAAGCGGGCCGACCTTGCCTTCGATCCCCCAGCCCTTGTTGAAGCGGGCGTAGCAATTGTCCATGCGGTAGCACCAGCAATCTTCGAAGGTCACGCCGGAGCCGCCGCAGTTTTCGGCGCGGATATTCTCCATGGCTCCCCGTGCCGAGAATTGCGGGGGCTCGGAACTGGGTTCTATCTTGATCCCGTCGCCATTTTTCGACGTGACGCGAAAGTCGCGCAGCATGTGCGAGGAAGAGCGAACCCTGAGGCTTCCGGTTTCGAAATAGAGCCAGGTGGCATTTTTCCCGGCGCCATGCCCCATAACCGTAATCTGGGCGGTTTCGCTGCCGCTGTGATTGTCTTGGTGAGCGACGATGATATCGCCGGTCAAACGGATTTTCCCGGCCGGCAGCATGATCGTGCCGACATCGTTGCGCGCCGCATAGTCCAATGCCTTTTGCAGGGCTTTGGTGTCGTCGGCGAGGCCGTCGGCAAGCACGCCGAAGTCCTTTGCCGACAATATATCCCGCAGCTTGTCCTGAACGGTACGATGAACAGCGCCATTGTCGAACTGCTGGAAACCTATTCCCTCGCTGCCCAGGTTCGACCCAATCCTGTCGATGAAATCCTGAACGCTGCCGCCCCCGAGCTTTCCGATTCTGCTCGCTGGCGAAGCTTCTGCCGATACATTTGGCGAGGGGGCCGCTTGTTGCGATCGGGCGGGTGTGCTGGTGAGCGAATAGGCGGCCCCGGCAAGGAGCAGGCCATATTCACGGCGATTCATCTTTTCCATTGGATTTCCTGTGTCATCGATCGTTTTCGTCACATGTCGGCGCATTATCTTTGCGTCGACCTGTCGCAAAGCTGAAGGCGGCAATTCCTTGCTGCAGCTGACTATCCGGGGATTGCGGCTGTTGGGTAGGTGGTCGGGTTTGAAATGCTAACCGGTTTGAGATGACATGCAACGCCCGCCCGTCCAAATGCAGCTTCGTCGATCGGGTCGCGATGCGTGCCGGGCCAGTCGGGGAAGTCCCGATCGGTCTTGCATTCGTGGCAGGGACGCCGGAGAATTGGGGAAGTTTGGGAGTCACCCGATGAATTTTGCCTTCGACAACAGCTTTCACGACGCCATGGAAGGTTTTTATGCGCCGGCCGAGGCTGCGAAGCCTTCCGCTCCCGCGTTGCTGATCTTCAATCACGCGCTCGCAGGCAGGCTGGGACTTGATGTCGCGGGGGCTAGCGACGCCCGGCTCGCCGGCATCTTCTCGGGGCAGGATCTTCCTGGCGGCGCCAACCCGCTCGCCTTTGCCTATGCCGGGCACCAGTTCGGCCATTTCTCGTCGCAACTCGGCGACGGGCGCGCGCTCCTGCTCGGCGAGATCGTGGCGCCGGACGGGGCGCGATTCGATGTCCAGCTCAAGGGATCGGGCCCGACGCCTTTCTCGCGCAACGGCGACGGCAAGGCGGCGATCGGTCCGGTGCTGCGCGAATATCTGGTGTCCGAGGCGATGGCGGCGATGGGCGTGCCGACGACACGCTCGCTCGCGGCCGTCGCGACCGGCGACCGGGTGCAGCGCGAGCGCGCCCATCCCGGCGCGGTGCTGACGCGCATCGCAAGCAGCCATATCCGCGTCGGCACCTTCCAGTTCTTTGCCGCGCATTTCGGCGCTGACCATGTCGTCCAGCTTTCGGATTACTGCGTCCGTCGCCATTTTCCCGAGCTCGCCGCGGCGCCGAACCCGCATCTGGCGCTGCTCGACCGCGTCATCGGCCTGCAATGCGAACTGGTCGCGCACTGGCTGGGGCTCGGCTTCATCCACGGCGTGATGAACACCGACAATGTCGCGATCAGCGGCGAGACGATCGACTATGGTCCCTGCGCCTTCATGGACCGCTTCGCGCTCGATACGGTGTTCAGTTCGATCGACGCCAACGGCCGCTATGCCTATGGCCGCCAGCCGCAGATCATGCACTGGAACATGGCGCGCTTCGCCGAGGCGCTGCTGCCCGCGATCCATGCGGTCGGTCCGGAGGATGTCGAACGCGCGAAGGAATTGGTGACGGCGATCCCCGAGCGGTTCCGCGCCGCGTGGTTCGCGCGGATGCGCCTGAAGCTCGGCCTCGCCAGCGCCGACGAAGCCGACGCCGATCTGATCGACGGGTTGTTCGGCGAGCTTGAACGGCTGAACGTCGATTTCACCTCCTTCTTCCGCGCCCTCGCAATGCTGTTGCGCGGCGACGCGACGATGATGGAAGCGGTGTTGCCCGAGCCCGATGCGATGGCGGCATGGATCGCGGACTGGTGGGCCGGACTGGAACGCGAGGCCACGGGGCCGGTCGAGCGGGCAGCGGCGATGGACGCGGTCAACCCGCTCTATATTCCGCGCAACCACCTCGTCGAAGCGGCGCTGGCGGCGGCCGAGGCCGGCGACATGGCGCCGTGGACGACATTGCTCGAAGTCGTGCGCCATCCCTATGTCGCGCGCGCCGGGTGGGAGACGTTCGCCGAGCCGGCGCCAAAAGATTCTGCGCCTTATACAACCTTTTGCGGAACCTGATCGCATCCCGCGTCGTTGGGAGAAGGGGCATGGGCCGGGCAGGGGCGGATCGGGCGACATGAGTAGTTTTCGGGACAAGTCCCTTTCAAAATCCGGTTGCGCCGCAGCGCTGCCGAGGCCACAAGTGCGCCATCGGCTGTGGACAGATGCAAATTTCTGAAAAATCTCGTCAATTGCACCCGCGCCGATTTTCGCGCCTGCGCCGTCTGTTGATTATTTCGACCTCGCTTTTCTCGGCCGGCTGGACGGCATCGGCCGCGGCGCAGGAGGTCGAACCGCCCAAGGTCGTTCCGACCGTCGAGGCGCCGGCGACCGGCCCGATCGCGGTGCCGAGCCCGCCGCCGCCCGAGGCCGTGCTGCCCGAAGTCGCGCCGATCATCGAGGATGACGAGTTCGAAAAGGCGATCCCGCCGATCGGCGCCGAAGACGACCCCGAACTCGACCGCCCGCTCGAATCGATCGCCGAGTTCGAGCAGCGCCAGGCGGCCGAGGCCGCGAAGAAGCCGGCCGACGCGGCCGTCACGTCGACCGTCGAGGCGCAGCCGCCCGTCGTCGACGGCGTTCCCTTGCCGGCCCTGGCCGATGGCGACACCGTCGAGCCCATCGGCGACGCGCCGATCACCGACACCGAACTCGCCGCGCCGCTGCCGCCGCTCGAGAATTTCAACGTCGAGCCGGTCGTTTTTGCCGAGGCCGAGGACCCCGACGCCAATCGCGAGGTTGCCTATACGGTGCAGGTCAACGGCCTTGCGCCCGCCGATGACAGCACCGACGTCGACCTTGCCGATCTGTTCGGCGACCTGTCGGCGCTCTACGACGGCGATGGCAAGGCGGACAATGCGGCGATGGTCCGCGCCCGGCTGAGCGCCGACGGCGAACTGATGCAGCGCATCCTGTCGTCCGAGGGCTATTATGACGCCACGGTCAATACGCGGATCGACCGCACCGCGCGCGCCGAGGGAGAGGGCGGCAATGCGCAGGCGGGCGCGGGAGGCAATCGTGGCAACCGCGGGCCGCTGGTCGCGGTCATCGATGTGGTCCCCGGTAAACGTTACACATTCTCGGACGTCATCATCAACGCGGCGGCGACGGTGCCGCCGGGATTGATCAAGGATAATTTCCCGATTGCTGTCGGCGAACCGATCGTCGCCGACCGTGTTCAGGGCGCCGAAGCGGCGATCGCGCTCAAGCTCCCCGAAGAAGGCTATCCTTTCGCCAAGGTCGGGCAGCGCGACATATTGCTCGACGGCGCGACCGGCGACGCGGTTTACACGCTGCCGGTCGAGATCGGGAAGCGGTCGCGCTTCGGCGGCATCGAGACGACGGGCGACCTCGCCTTCGATGCCGAGCATGTCGAGGTGCTGGCGCGCTTCAAGCGCGGCGATCTCTACGACAGCCGCAAGGTCGACGATCTCCGGCAGGCGCTCGTCGCAACCGGCCTCTTTTCGAGCATCGCCGCCGAGCCGCAACCGACGGGCGAAAGCGCGGGGGACGATACCGAATATGTGACGATGCTGGTGACGCAGGACGCGGGGCCGCCGCGCACGCTTGCCGCCAGCGCCGGTTATGGCACCGGCGAGGGGATCCGGATCGAGGGAAGCTGGACCCACCGCAATCTCTTCCCGCCCGAAGGCGCGCTGATCGGCCGCGCTGTGCTGGGAACGCAGGAGCAGGGCATCGGCGCGACCTTCCGCCGCTCGAACGCGGGCAAGCGCGACCGCACCTTCGAACTCGTCGCTGAAGCGACGCGCAGCAATTACAACGCGTTCGAGGCGTTGACCGGGCGGGTCGGCTTCCGCGTCAGTCGCGATTCGACGCCGATCTGGCAAAAGAAGCTGACCTACGCCTATGGCGCCGAACTGATTGCGACGAGTGAGGATGATTATGATTTCACCCTCGGCCGGCGCAATCGCGATTTCTACACGATCCTCGGGCTAACCGGGCAGGTCGGTATCGACCGCACCGACAGCCTGCTCGATCCGACCAAGGGCTTCCGCGTCACCACGCTGATCCAGCCCGAAGGCTCGCTCGCCGGTCGCTTCTCGCCCTATGGGCGGCTGCGCATCGATGCGAGCGGCTATTATCCGGTGACGGACAGCATCGTGCTCGCCGGGCGCGTCCGGGTCGGCTCGATCCTCGGCGCCGCGCGCGAACGGCTCGCCCCGTCGCGGCGCTTCTATGCCGGCGGCGGCGGGTCGGTGCGCGGCTTCGGTTACCAGCAACTCGGCCCCAAGGATCCGAACAACGATCCGATCGGGGGCCGCAGCGTCAACGAGGCGGCATTCGAAGCGCGCTATCGTTTCGGTAATTTCGGCATCGTCGGTTTCGTCGACGCGGGGCAGGTCTATCGCGGATCGACGCCGACCTTCTCCGACCTCCGCTTCGGCGCCGGCATCGGTGCGCGCTATTACACCAATTTCGGGCCGATGCGGCTCGACGTCGCGACGCCGATCGGCCGCAAGCCGGGCGAGGCGCTCGTCGCCGTCTATGTCTCGATCGGGCAGGCGTTCTGATGGCGGCCGATGACGCGCCCGAAATCGCCACGAGCGACAAGGCGCCGCCGCAATCCTGGCCGCTTCGCATCCTGCGCTGGATCGGTCTTGCGCTGCTCGGCATCGTCCTGCTCCTTGCGCTGTTCCTCGTGGGTCTCAACAGCGACGCCGGACGGCGGTTCGTCGTCACCCAGATCGAGAAATATGAATTCGAAAACGGGATGAAGATCGGCATCGGCCGACTCGACGGGTCGCTGTTCAGTGCCATGACGATCCGCGATTTCACCCTGTCCGATCCCAAGGGCGTCTTCCTTGCGTCGCCCGAGGTCAAGGTTGACTGGCGGCCGCTGCGCTATCTCGCCAATCATATCGACGTCCGCTCGGCGACCGCGCAGACAATCACCATGCAGCGGATACCGGCCTTCAAGGTCGTTCCCGATACCGGCGAGCCGCTGCTTCCCGACATCGACATCGACGTCGGCAAATTGCAGGTCGACCGCTTCATCTTCGAGCCCGCGGTGGCCGGAGAACGGCAGGAGGCGCGCCTGGGCGGCAAGATCGCGATCGCCGACCGGCGGGCGCAGGTGACCGCCGATGCCGAGACGATCGGCGCGAAGGCCAAGGGCGATACGCTGAAGCTGCTGCTTGATGCGGTGCCCGAGGCGAACCGGCTCGCGATGACGCTCGACGTCAACGCCCCGCAAGGCGGCGTGCTCGCGGCGATGGGCGGCTTCAAGGAACCGCTGACCGCCAAGCTTGACGGGCGCGGTGACTGGAAGGTGTGGAACGGCAACCTCACCGCCAATCTCGGCGCGGCGCCCCTCGCGCGGCTGGCGCTGACGGCGCGCGACGGCACCTTCGCGATCAAGGGCATGGCGCAGGCGTCGCGGCTCCTCACCGGTCCGGCGGCGGAGATATTGGGCACCGAAACGGCGATCGACCTCACCGCACGGCTCGCCGAGCGCAAGGCCGCGATCGACGGCCGGCTGTCGTCGGATGCGGCGCGGCTTGGGATCAGTGGCGGCATCGACCTCGCAACCAACCGCTACGATGGCCTGCAACTCGCCGTGAACATCCTGCGCCCCGGTGCGATCGCGCCTGCGGTACGCGCAAACGGCCTGCGCGCGACCGCGAAGCTCGACGGCGCCTTCGCATTGCCGACGGTCGAATATCAGGCGAACGCCAACAGCCTCGCGGTCAACGACATCATCGTCGAAACATTGAGCTTGGCGGGCAAGGCGCGGGTCGACGCCGACCAGATCGTCATTCCCGTCGCCGGGCGCGCGGCGCGCATCCGCGGGCTCGATACCGTCGCGGGCGGCACATTGGTCCAGGTCCGCCTCGACGGCGACCTTGCCTACAGCAACGGCCGGATTCTCAGCGACAATCTGCGCCTGCGTTCGCCGCGCATCGATGCCAAGGCGATCGTCATCGCCGATCTCAACAAGGGCTTCTATACCGGCGCGATCGACGGGCGGATCAACGACTACCGGATCGAAAGCGTCGGCATCTTCGACATCGACACCGATGCCGATCTGAAGACCGCGCCGCGCGGCGGCTTCGAGATCGTCGGACGAGTGCGGGCTCGCTCGACGCGGCTGTTCAATTCGGGCGTGCGCGATTTCCTCGGCGGCAATGCCACGGCGTCGAGCGATGTGCGTTACGGCACCGACGGGATCATCCGTTTCGCCAATCTGCGGCTGACCGCGCCGCGCCTGCGCGTCACCGGCGGGCAGGGGAGCTATTCGCCCAACGGCCAGATCCAGCTCGCGGCGCGCGCCAATTCGACCGACTATGGCCCCGTCGGCGTCCAGCTTGCGGGGACGATCAGCGATCCGCGCGCGGTGGTCACCGCCGAAAGGCCGGGGCTTGGCATCGGGCTCGCCAATCTCGTCGCACGGATCAACGGCGCGCCGAACGGCTACCGCCTCGCCGCGACGGGCGACACCGATTACGGTCCGCTCTCCGCAGATGTCGTTCTGCTGACCGCAGCCGGACCGCTGACGATCGATATCGAGCGCGGCGATTTGTCTGGGATCGGCTTCAACGGGCGCCTTGTGCAAAGCGCGGCAGGGCCGTTTACCGGCCAGCTTAACGCCTCGGGGCAGGGGCTTGGCGGGCTCGTCCGGCTCAGCGCCGCGGGTAAATATCAGGCGGCGGCGATCAATGTGCGCGCCAACAATGTCGTGCTGCCGGGACCGGCAAAGCTCGCGGTCGGATCGGCGATCGTCGATGCCGACGTCACGCTCTATGAACAGCCGCACATCGTTGCCGACATCCAGATCGCCGACACCCGAATTCGCGATTACGATATCGCGGTCGGGCGCGTGAAGATCGACTATCGCGACGGTAGCGGCAAGGCGCAGGCGCTGGTCGAGGGGACGAGCGGCGTCCCCTTCCGGATCGCCGCCAACGCCGACCTGCAACCGAAGCTGTGGCGCGCATCGGTGCAGGGCCGCGCGACGGGGATCAATTTCCGTACGACGTCCCCGGCGCGGATCATCCCGGGCGACGACGGCTATGAACTGCTGCCGACCAACATCAACCTCGGCCGCGGCAGCAATGCGCGCGTCGCGGGGCGCTTCGGCGACGGGATCATGATCCAGAGCCGCCTCGACCGGGTCAATATGGCGATCCTCAACACTGTTTACCCCGACATGGGGCTGGGCGGGCGCGCCACGGGCAGTCTCGACTTCGAACAGGCCAATCCCGATGCCTTTCCTCGGGCCGACGCGCGGCTGACCATCGACGATTTCACGCGCACTACCGCCGCGTCGGTCAGCCAGCCGGTCGACGTCAATTTTGTCGGCAAACTGCTCACCGACGGCGGCGAGGCGCGTGCCGTGATGCGCAAGCGCGGCAGCGTGATCGGGCGTCTGCAGGCGTCGTTGCGGCCGCTCGGACCCGGCGCCGGAAGCTGGATGGAACGGTTGCAGGCCGCGCCGCTCGGCGGCGGCATCCGCTACAACGGCCCCGCCGATACCCTCTATTCCTTCTTCGGCCCCGCCGACCAGCATGTGACGGGGCCGATCGCGGTCGCCGCCGACTTCAGTTGCAGCGTTGCCGATCCGTGCCTCAACGGCGTCGTGCGCGGCAAGGATATGGTCTATGAAAACCAGACCTTCGGTACCCGCCTGACCAACATCGCCGTCAACGGCCGCTTCACCGGCAACCGGCTGGAGATCGAGCAGCTCACCGCGACCGCCGGCGACGGCAGCATCCAGGCGAAGGGCTATATCAGCCTTGCCTCGGCCGACGGCTATCCGATGAATATCTCGGCGACGCTCGACAACGCCCGCCTCGCGCGGAGCGAAAATATCGCCGCGCGCGCGACGGGAACGCTGACCCTCGAAAAGGTGGCGGGGCAGACCGCGCTGCTGTCGGGAGATCTCCGCCTTCCCGAAACGCGCTACAAGATCGTGCTCGAGGGCGCGGCGAAAGTTCCCGTCCTCACCGGCGTCCGCCGCAAACCCCCGACCGGGCGGCGGCGCGTCACCGGCGACGGGCTCGCGGCAGTGGGCGGCAGCCTGTTCGACCTCATCCGCCTCGACATACGGCTTCGCGCACCCGACGAAATCTACGTCAGCGGTATGGGGCTCGAATCCGAATGGCAGGCCGACGTCAAGCTGACCGGGACGACGCAGGCACCCCGCGTCAACGGCCAGATCGAACTGGTGCGCGGTACCCTGGGTTTCGCGGGCCGCTCGTTCGAGCTGGAACAGGGCCGGGTCACCTTCCCGACCGGCGACGCCTTCGACCCGTCGGTGCAACTGGTGGCGAGCGATACGATCGATACGGTGACGGTGAACGTCAACGTCTCCGGCCGCGCGATGAACCCGCAGATCACCTTCTCGAGCGTTCCGGGCCTGCCGCAGGACGAGATCGTCTCGCGCATCCTGTTCGGCGATTCGATCACTTCGCTGTCGCCGCTGCAAGCGGTGCAGCTTGCATCGTCGCTCAACACGCTGCGCGGCGGGGGCGGGGGACTGAGCCCGCTCGGCGCGCTCCAGTCGGCGACCGGGATCGACCGGCTGCGGGTCCTCGGTCCCGACGATGCGGTCGGGCGCGGCACCGCGCTGGCCGCCGGGCAATATATTTCGAAGGACATCTATCTCGAGGTGATCACCGATGCGCGCGGCTACACCGCGACGCAGCTCGAAATCAGCCTGTCGAAAGCCCTTTCGATCCTCAGTCAGGCCGGCGGGTCGGGGCAATCGAACCTCAGCATCCGTTATCGAAAGGATTATTGATGCGCCGTATCTTTATCCTGGCACCGTTGTTGATCCTTGCTGGATGCGAGCGCGAGCCCGCCTTCGACGATCGCTACGACGCGACCGCAAAGGAAATCGAGGCGCGCGCCAAGGCAATGGATGCCGAAATCACCGCCGCCGAAAAGGCGCGCCGGGCCAACGCCGCCGAAGGCGAGGCCGAGCCTGCCTACGACTGACGGCTTGCCTTGCGCCGCCGACCCGTCTAACCAGCCTGCGTCATCTGGGGAGTAGCCAGCCGTCCCGCAAGGACGGGCCGCCGCGTCAACATACTCGGTCGAGAGGCCGTGGTGCGGTGGAAGCGGGATTACCGCTTGGGCGAGACCAATGGCATCGCACCTTTCGTCCGGGCCGGGCGGCGGGGAGCGATGACCGTTGGAACTTGCTCGCCGCCTGGCCCCGGAGAAATTTGTGGACGCTATCCTGACTTCGACCGCGGTCGTCGCGCTCGCCGAGATCGGCGACAAGACGCAGCTGCTCGCGATCCTGCTCGCGACGCGTTTCAACCGGCCGGTCCCGATCATCCTCGGCATCCTTGTCGCGACGCTTGCCAACCATGCACTCGCGGCGTTGCTCGGCGCGCAGGCGGCGGCTTTCCTCGACAGCCCGGTCTTTCGCTATGCGATCGGCCTGTCGTTCGTCGCAATGGCGGCGTGGACGCTGATCCCCGACAAGTTCGAGGACGACGAGGCGCCGAAGCCGCGTTTCGGGGCTTTCATGACGACGCTGGTCGCCTTTTTCCTCGTCGAGATGGGCGACAAGACGCAGGTCGCGACGATCGCGCTCGGCGCGCAATATCACGACGTCCTCGCGGTCACGACCGGCACGACGCTGGGGATGATGATCGCCAACGTCCCGGCAATTTTTCTTGGTCACGAACTGCTGAAGCGCGTCGACCTTGCCAAGGTGCGGATGGTCGCGGCGGCGCTTTTCCTCGTAATCGGCCTCTGGGTGCTGGCGCAGACCGCGGGCTTGGTCGGCTAGCGGCGAAGTCAGGCGTTGCGCATCGCGGCGGTTCGTTCGAACCGCCAGGTCGATGCGCACATCTCGTCGAGCCCGCGTTTCGCTTCCCAGCCCAGTTCGTCGCGTGCGCGTTCGGGGCTGGCGTAGCAACTGGCGACGTCGCCGGGGCGGCGCGGTTCGATGCGGTGGGGGACGGGAACGCCGTTGATCCGTTCGAAGGCCGAAATCATCTCGAGCACCGAATATCCCTGGCCGGTGCCGAGATTCCAGACCGATAAGGGGTCGGTCGCGGCGCCGATGCGGCCGAGCGCGGCGACATGGCCGTCGGCGAGGTCGGCGACGTGGATATAGTCGCGCACGCCGGTGCCGTCGGGCGTCGCATAATCATTCCCGAACACGGGAAGCTCGGGCAGGCGTCCCGCCGCGACCCGGCTGATATAAGGCATCAGATTGTTGGGGGTACCGCCCGGATCTTCGCCGATCAGGCCGCTGTCGTGTGCGCCGACCGGATTGAAATAGCGCAGCACCGCGATGCGCCACTCCGGGTCGGCGGCGGCGATGTCGCCCAGCATTTCCTCGATCATCAGCTTCGTGCGGCCATAGGGATTGGTCGCCGAGGTCGGATGCGCTTCGTCGAGCGGCAGATATTGCGGCTGGCCATAGACGGTCGCGCTTGATGAAAAGACCAGCGCGCGGACATCGCAATCGGACATTGCTTCAATCAGCGACAGGGTGCCGCGAACATTATTGTCATAATATTTCATAGGGTCGGCGACCGATTCGCCGACAGCCTTCAGTCCCGCGAAGTGGATTACGGCGTTGGCGCCATGTGCCTTAATGGCGTCCCGTACGCCATCGCGGTCGCGAATGTCGCCGACGACCAGCGGGACCGGTTTGCCGGTGATCGCTTCGATCCGGTCGATGACATCGGCGCAGCTATTCGAAAGATTGTCGAAACAGACGATGTCATGCCCGGCGGCTGCCAGCGACACCGCGACATGACTGCCGATATATCCCGCGCCGCCCGTCAGTAGAACCTTCATCATTCCCGCCGCATCTGTTGCCGGAGCTCGATGGGAGCTCTAACTCATCAGGATGCGAATACCACCCCGGGCTTTCTCTCCGGTTACCGACGCTTTTTGAAGTTCGCGCGTCGACGTGCCTCGGGGCTTGCCTTTGCGGGCAAAAACGCTATAGCCGCGCCCGATCCGGCACCCGACACCATCTGGCGTTGAGGCACCTTCCGGCGGAAGATTTTCCGGCCTTTTTCGGGCAGGAACAGGCTTCGGCACGGCGGGCGGGCCAGTCATTTCCGGCAACGGGAATGACAAGTCCGGGTTCGCCGATTCGTATGAACATTTGATAATGCAGGAAATATCATGGCCGTCCCCAAGCGAAAAACCTCGCCCTCGAAGCGCGGCATGCGTCGTAGCCACGACAGCCTGAAGGTCGAAGCCTTCCAGGAATGCCCGAACTGCGGCGAGCTGAAGCGCCCGCACAACCTCTGCAACGCCTGCGGCCACTATAATGGCCGCGAAGTGGTGTCGGTCGGCGCTTAATCATTAAGCCGGAGGGCAGCTGAATGGCACTGACACCGCGAATCGCAATCGATGCGATGGGCGGTGACGTCGGCGTGCGCGTGATGTGCGCCGGCGCCGCTATGGCGCGCCACCAGCATGACGGCCTCCGCTTCCTCCTCGTCGGCGACGAGACGCGGATCAAGGCGGCGCTGGAAAACCACCCGAACCTGCGCGCCGCGTCGGATATCATCCACACCGACGGCGTGGTGACCGGCGAAGACAAGCCCAGCCAGGCGTTGCGCAAAGCCCGCAACAGTTCGATGGGGCTCGCGATCGATGCGGTGAAGCGCGGCGATGCCGGCGGCGCCGTGTCGGCAGGCAACACCGGCGCCCTGATGGCGATGGCCAAGCTCGCGCTGCGCACGATGCCGGGGATCGACCGGCCCGCGCTCGCGGCGCTGCTGCCGTCGCTTGGCGACAATGACGTCGTCATGCTCGACCTCGGCGCCAACACCGAATGCGACGCCAACAACCTGACCCAGTTCGCGGTGATGGGCGCCGCCTATGCGCGCACCGCGCTCGGCCTCGAACGCCCGCGCGTCGCGCTGCTCAATATCGGCACCGAGGAACTGAAGGGCACCGACGAGATTCGCGATGCCGCGGCGATGCTGCGCGAGACGCAGGGCCTGCCGATGGAGTTCGTCGGTTTCATCGAGGGCGACAAATTGTCGCGCGGCGATGTCGATGTGATCGTCCACGACGGCTTTTCGGGTAATATCGCGTTGAAGACGATCGAGGGGACGGCGCGCTTCGTGACCGACCTGTTGCGCCGCGCCTTCACCTCGTCGGTGCGCTCGAAGATCGGTTTCCTGATCTCGCGCCCGGCGACCGAATTGCTGCGCCATCACCTCGACCCCAATAATCACAATGGCGCGGTGTTCCTCGGCCTCAATGGCGTGGTGCTCAAGAGCCATGGCAGCGCCGATGCGAAGGGCGTAGCGAAGGCCGTGCACCTTTGCGCCGAGCTGATCGAAAAGGATATCACGCGTCAGGTGACCGAGGATCTCGCGAATTTCGGCAACGGGGCGGCGAAGTGACGTTGCGCGCGATTTTGGCCGGCACCGGCTCGGCGCTGCCGCGCACCCGCGTTTCGAACGCCGAACTCGCCGACCGCGTCGACACCAGCGACGAATGGATCGTCGAGCGGACCGGCATCCGGTTCCGCCATATCGCCGAACCCGACGAGACGACCGCGACGCTGGGCGCAGCTGCGGCGAAGGAAGCGCTGGCGGCTGCGGGGCTTGAGCCTGCCGACATCGGCCTGATCATCGTCGCGACCGCGACCCCCGACAACACCTTCCCGGCCAGCGCGACCAAGGTGCAGGCGCTGCTCGGCGCGCCCGACTGCATCGCCTTCGACGTGGCGGCGGTCTGTTCGGGCTTCCTTTATGCGGTATCGGTCGCCGATTCGATGCTGCGCACCGGCGCCGCGAAACATGCGCTGGTGATCGGCAGCGAAACCTTCAGCCGCATTCTCGACTGGGAAGACCGCACGACCTGCGTGCTGTTTGGCGACGGTGCGGGTGCGGTGGTCCTGTCGGCGAAAGATGTCGATGACGATCAAGGCATCCTTGCGACGCGGCTGCATGCCGAGGGGCAATATTGCGATATGCTTTATGTCGACGGCGGCCCGTCGACGACCGGCACGGTCGGCCATGTCCGCATGCAGGGACGCGAAGTGTTCCGCCATGCTGTCACCAACCTCGCGTCGGTGCTGGGCGAGGTGATGGGCGACGTCGGTCTGTCGGCCGAGGATATCGACTGGGTCGTCCCGCATCAGGCGAACAAGCGGATCATAGACGCGACCGCCAAGAAGCTGGGCCTGCCCGCCGAACGCGTGGTGCTGACGGTCGATCAGCATGCGAATACGTCCGCCGCGTCGGTGCCGCTGGCGCTCGACCTCGCGGTGCGCGACGGGCGGATCAAGCGCGGCGACCTCGTCGTGCTCGAGGCGATGGGCGGCGGCTTCACCTGGGGCGCCGCGGTCCTTCGCGTCTAGAGTCCGGTAGAGTCTGGCGCGGCCAAATTCGTCGCGTCAACTTCTCGCTCCATCCGTTTCAGTTTGGCGGATTAATTCGCTTTTGTTACAAGATGCATCTGGGACTCGTGACGGTGGGGGCTGTCGGGGGATTCCCACATGCATCCGCTTCAGGAGGGGGAAGGGAAGATCATGACTGCAGGGACATTGACGCGCGCCGATATCGCGACCCGGATCAACCAGCAGATCGGGCTGTCGCGCAACGAATCGGCGACGATCGTCGAATCGATTCTCGATCATATGTCGGACGCGCTGGCGGACGGTCAGAATGTGAAGATTTCGGGCTTCGGGACCTTCGTCCTGCGCGACAAGGCGCAGCGGATCGGCCGCAACCCCAAGACCGGCATCGAGGTGCCGATCCTGCCGCGGCGGGTGATGACCTTTCGCGCCAGCCAGACGATGCGTGCCCGCGTCGCCGGCAAATAGGCCGGGCTCCGGCCATGGCTGAGTTCGAAAATCCGGGCGATGGCGGCGGCAAGAGCGCCGGCGCCATGCTCGCCATCGGCGAACTTGCCGACCGCATCGGCGTTCCGACGCATGTCCTGCGCTATTGGGAAACGCGCTTTCCGCAGTTGAAGCCGCTCCAGCGTTCGGGACGCCGCCGCTATTACCGTGCCGAGGACGTCGCGCTCGCCGAGCGGATCCACCATCTGCTGCACGTCCAGGGCTTCACGGTCGAGGGCGCACGCAAGGCGCTTTCGGACGGGAAGGCGCAGCCGGCCGTAGAGGCCTCTCCGGCCCGTGCGCCGGCACCGGGGAACGATCCTGTCGCGCAGGGCGCGGGCAGGATATCGGTCGAAGCGCTGGTTGCGCTTCGCGAGCGGCTCGCGGCGGCGCTCGGTTAATCCCGATCGCGCTTAATCCTCGTCCATCGCGGGCGACAGGGCCGGGTCGAGATCGCGCGGGCGGATGAACGCGGCGAAACGGGCGCTGCCGGTGTCGAGCGCGTGCCAGTCGTCGATATCGATTTCGAGCCGGGCGAGCGCCGAGGTCGGCAGCTTCTGCTCGACCTGCGCGCGCAGTTCATCGTCCGCCGATTCGGGAACGAGCATCAGGATCAGATCCTCCAGCCCCGGATTATGCCCCGAAATGAGCAGGTGCGTCGCATCGCCGCCGATGTCGCGGATCACGTCGATCAGCGTCGCGGCCGACGCGAGGTAGATACGCCGGTCCCACTGCGGTTCGAGCGCGTCGAGGTCGGCGGCGGGCTGGAAGATATCGAGCGTCTGCGTCACGCGCACCGCGGGCGAGGCGATGATGCGGTCGACGGGCAGCTTCTGGCGTTTCAGCCATTGCCCGATCAGTTCGGCGCCGCGCTGGCCGCGAACGTTGATCGGCCGGTCGAAATCGCGCTCCACGGTGGCGTCCCAGCCCGACTTGGCATGGCGCAGGATCGTCAAACTCTTCAAAATCTTCCCCACCGCTCTACTTGATGCTTTGTAATTCGCCGCCTTGTGCCGGAAACTTATGACGGTGAAAAGGCGGCAAAAGCGCTTTTTCGCCGTTCGACGTTCGCGGCGGCGACATGATTGACCACCTCGTCGAGCGGCAGGCGGCGGATCGGCGTGCCCTCCGGAAAGGCGCCGAGCAGGCGCGACGGGAAGCTGGGCGAGAGCATGACGAACTGCCCGAAATCGTCGCTGCGCCGGATCAGCCGCCCGAACGCCTGCGCGATGCGGCCGCGGATCACCATATCGTCATAGACGCTGCCGCCCTGCGCCGCGCGACGCGCAGCGTGGAGGATCGTCGGGCGCGGCCAGGGCACCCCCTCCATCACGACGAGGCGGAGCGAATCGCCGGGCACATCGACGCCGTCGCGCAGGGCATCGGTGCCGAGCAGCGAGGCGTGCGGGTCGGCGCGGAAAATGTCGACGAGCGTCCCGGTGTCGAGCGGATCGACATGTTGCGCATAGAGCGGCAGCCCGGCGCGTGCGAGCCGGTCGGCGATGCGCGCATGGACGATGCGCAGCCGCCGGATCGCGCTGAACAGCCCCAGCGCGCCGCCACCCGACGCCTCGATCAGCCGGCTGTACGCACCGGCGAGCGCGGGCAGGTCGCCGCGCGCGATATCGGTGACGATCAGCACCTCCGATTGCCGCGCATAGTCGAACGGGCTCGGCACCGCGAAATGATGCACCGGCCCGTCCATGTGCCGCGCCCCAGTACGGATGTCGGCCTCGGCCCAGCCCCCGTTGGCGCCCGCATGGCTGCCGCTGCGCAACGTCGCCGACGTCACCAGCACGCCCTGTGCGGGGCGGTAGACGGCCTCGGCGACCGGCCGCGCGGGATCGAGCCAGTGGCGGTGCAGGCCGCAATCATATTCGCGCCCGTCGAAGCGGTCGACCGCGAGCCAGTCGACGAAATCGGGGTCGGCGGGGCCGCCGACGCGCCCGAGCAGCGACAGCCAGCCGCCGAGCGTGTCGATCCGCGTGCCGAGACTGTGGCGCGCGCCGTCGACGCGCGCGCGCGCTTGCCCGTCGAGCCAGTCGGGCGGATCTTCGATCAGCGCGTCGAGCCGTTTGCCGAGCGTCATCAACGGGCGGAGCAGCGCTTCGAGCGCATCGCTTGCGCCCGCCGCCGCCGTCACGAGCGATGCGTCGGGCTCGGCGAGTTCGGTTTCGAGGCCATAGCCGCTATCGGCGGTCCGCGTGTCGACTGCGCGGGCATAGACCTGTCCGCGCACCGCGGCGAGCAGCTGTTCGATCGCGCCCCACGGGGCATTCTCGCCGAGTCGGCCCAGCCAGCCGTCACCGGGCAGTTCTGCCGCGGCGGCGATCGCCGCCTGGATCGCGCGATCGCCTGCCTCGTCATAGCTCGCGACATCGGCGAGCCGCGCCGCGAGTCCGCGCCGCCGTCCGCGCGACTTGCCCTCGGGGCCCAGCACCCAGCGGCGGATTTCCACCGCTTCCTGCCCGGTCAGCGCCGCCGCGAACATGCTGTCGGCGGCATCCCACAGATGATGGCCCTCGTCGAAGATCAGTCGCGTTGCCGCAGCGCCTGCGTCCCGCGGACGCGCCGCCTGCACCATCGTCAGCGCGTGGTTGGCGATGACGATGTCGGCCTGCGTCGCGGCGCGCGCCGAGCGTTCGATGAAGCATTTGCGGAAATGCGGACAGCCGGCATAGATGCACTCGCCGCGCCGGTCGGTCAGTGCGGTGGTGCCGTTGCGGCGGAACAATGCCGGGAGCCAGCCCGGCAGGTCGCCGCCGATCATGTCGCCGTCGCGCGTATAGGCGGCCCAGCGCGCGACGAGCTGGGCAAGGATCGCGGCCCGCTCCGAAAAGCCGCCCTGCAACGCGTCCTCGAGGTTGAGCAGGCAGAGGTAGTTTTCGCGCCCCTTGCGCACGACCACCTTTTCGCGGTGCGTCGCGGCGTCGGGGTAAAGCTTTTCGGTCTCGCGTGCCAATTGCCGCTGCAGGGCCTTGGTGAAGGTCGAAATGCAGACCGCGCCCGCCGACTGGTCGATCCATTGCTTTGCCGGCGCCAGATAGCCCAAAGTCTTGCCGATCCCGGTCCCGGCTTCGGCGACGAGCATCTGCGGTGCGTCCTTGCGGTCGCGCGGCTCGAAGATCGCGGCGGTCGCGCGCGCATAATCCTGCTGCCCCGGCCGCCGCTCGGCACCGTCGCCGGTCAGCCGGTCGAGCCGCGCCGCGACATCGGCCTCGGCGATGCGCACCTGCCGCGGCTGCGCGCGCGGCGGAACTTCTTCCCACTCGGGCAGGCGGGCGAACAGCCAGCGGTCGGCCTTGTCGGGCGCCGCCAGCGCCGGCTGGACCAGCGGCGTCCATGGCCAGCGCTGGCGGGCCAGCGCCTGCAGGGCGTGCCAGGCGCCCTCGCGTTCGGGCCAGTCGGGATCGGTAAGGCTGGCGAGCATCGCCGCGGCGGCGAGCGGCAGGAATGCGGCGATTTCCTCCTCTGCCTTTGGCGCCGCGATGCCGGCCGCCGCGGCGATACCGGCCGGGGTCGGAACCGCGAAGCGCGCGGGGTAAAGGAACGCGAAGAGTTCGAGCAGGTCGAGCCCCGAAAGCTCGGGGTAGCCAAGCCGGTCGCCGGTCAGCGTCGCATTGATGAACAGGTGCGGCGTTGCCGCGACCGCGGCGATCGCTTCGCCCCGGCCGACCCGCTGGACGCGCCCGCCGGCATCGGCGATCCAGATGCCGACATGGCTTGCGTGGATAGCGGGCAGGGGAAGCGGAGCGGGAGGCACCGCGCCAAGCTAGGGACAAAAGGCGAACGCGGCAAGCGTGCCGCGACGAAAGGTTCAGCTCAATTGAAGCGCGACAAAAGGTTTTATAGTTTGTGACAAGACCGATTGTAGCACTCAACCCCCGCGCCGCTAGTTCTGAGAAGCCCCTCAGGAGGCGCTGAAGGGCCCCTAAGAAACAGCCTAGGCGCCACCCTCAAGAACCCCGACCCGCGCGTCCAGAAGCGCCGCTGCTGCCTCTATCGCATCCGCCCTGGCGTCAAGCGCCAACGCCTGCGCATCGAGCGCGGTGACCTGCGCACTGAGCCCCGCCACAGCAGCCGACCAGTCATCGACCGCCACGAACGACACCGTTGCTTCAGCGATGTCGATATCGCCCATGGTGCCGCTGATCTGCACGTCCAGCGTCGCCGTGTACGCCGGCACGATGCACCGGAACGTCACCTCCTTCCAATGCAGCCCGACTTCTTCCGTCCGCACCGCCGCGATGCCGCCTTCGATCAGCTCGACCTGCAACTGCCCCCAGTCGAAGCTGTCACCAGTGATCGGCGCCGCGACCGGATAGGTTCCGCTATTTACCTTCTCCACCCAGCGGCGGCACGTGATCCTGATTTCGATCTCGCGGTCTTCCCGTGTGTCGTTCGGGATGGCGATTGCCTGCTTCAGCTTGTTGACCGTGTTGACGGTGACATAGCCCGTCGTGCCGACAGGCGTCCCGACATTATCGCCGACGTGCTTGCCCGCATTGAGCGCCCCGATCACCGTCCAGTTGGCGAGCTGGCCGACCGTGCCGCAAAGCGTCTGCGCGAGAAGCTGCTTACCGCGGGCACGCGGCCCGAAATAGGGCCTCGGCACCGCAGGCTTGCCGCTCGCGCCCTTGTAGCGCACGCGCACGTCGCTGAGCGAGAAGCCGCCGACCTTATAGATCAGGAACTGGATGCGATCGACCTGCATCCGCCCGCGCAGGTCGGTAACTGTGAACACGCCCGCGCTGCTGCCGACCACCTGAACCCAATGCCCCTCAGGCTTGCCGAAGTTCGTGTAATAGTCGGGGTGAGCCCCCGGCATCGCCGCCGTGTAGGTGATCGACGGCGCGCCGCTGCCGCCTGTCCGGGTCAGCGTTCCGGCGCCGCGCTTCGCTCGGTTCGGGTCCATCGGCGACATCAGCACCTCGGCACCGACCTTGCCGACGATGGTGAACGCGCCGGGCAGTCCCGCATCGTCCGACGTATAGGTATCGCCGGGCACGACGGCGGGGTTGCCGGTCGACGTGAAGCGCTCATAGCGCACGCCGGTCGGCGGCGCGCTCTCATAGGGTGCCGCCAGCACGTCGCGGACATAGACGGTGACCGATGGATCGGAAAGCAGCAGCGCCACCTCGTCCAGCGTCTGGTCGGTGCCCGGTAGGATCGCGTCGACCGTCGCATAATCAGCGAACGCGACCGCCACGCCGGCTTGCAGCTTCAAATACTCGCTATCGTTGCTGGCATAACCGATCGCGCCGCCGCTCGTGGCGAGCGCGTCCATATATTTGTCGGCCGCCGTGACCATCGAATTGTGGCCACTGTCGATTTCCATGAACCGCTGCGCGCGCTCGAAGTGGCTGTCATAGACCAGGTCGTCGAGGCCGGCGACAGCGTAGGACGGACGGCGGCGGAAGATTTTCAGCGATTGGCGCGGGCGCGGCAGGCTCCGCACGAACTGGGTCACCGGATCGGCGAACAGATGGTTCGTGCGGACCCCCGGATGGCCGCTGCCCCAGAACTCAAGGTCGCGTCCATTGTCGAAACGCCGCCCCGTCGTCGTCAGGTTCAGGAAATAGCCGTCGAACTCGGCCGCCAACGCGTGGAGCTGCACCTGATACTCGCCGCCGAACTGTTCCTTCAGCCATTCGGTCGCGATGATCGGCGTGCCGTTGATGCTGCGCGCTGTCTGGCAAAAGGCGCGAATGTCGTCGGCATAGTCCTTGTTGCGCTCATAGGTCGGGTCATTTTCGGCGGCGACCAGCATCGCATAGGTCAGGCCGAAATCCTTTGCCGAGCGGTTGCCGAACGAAATGCGGCCAGCCCGGACACGCTCGATCTGGGTGATCACCGTGTCGCCGGAGATCGCCAAATTCTCGAAATTATAATCTGTGAACGCCGACGCTTTGGCGATCCAGTTTTTCCCGCGGGGATTGAACTGGCCATAAGAAAAGCTGTTTCCGAACACCCCGACCTTGCTGGCGTTCTGCACGGTCACAAAGCCATATTCGCTCGGCGAAACCGTCGCGGCTTCCTTGTCCTCGCGGTCGATATAGCTCTTGGCGTCGTCGATCACCGATCCGGCCACCACCGCCAGCCGCGCGAGGCGCAGCGTATAGGCACCTTCCGCCACCGCGCGGCCGAAGATCTTGATTTTCAGGTGCGTCAGCGCCTTGCCGTTTAGCGTCGCATAGACCTTGAACCCGCTGCGCTTATAGCCTTTGAACCGACCAGTGTCGGCCAGCATCGCACCGACGCTGCCGGCGAACGGATTGCCCGGCGGGTTATAGCCGCTGCCGTGCAGCGCGGCATTGTTGTTATAGAAAACGATGTCCTGCCGGGCGGCCGAGAAGGCCGACACCGTGCTGCCGTTCGCGCCGTCATACCGCAGCGCGAACGCAACCTGCCCATAACCATCGGCCACCACCGTCGTGATGTTCTGATTGACCAGCCCGGACAACATGATCGCCGCGCGCAGCGAAATCGTCGGCGGCGCCACGTCGTCGGGGATGATTCCGATCCGGGCAAGGTCGGCGACGCTCAGCACGATATCGATTTCGGGAGTATAGGCGCCCGCCGCCGCCGCGACCCCGCTGATCTCGATCACATTCGGTTCGCCATAGGCGTCGTAAATGTCCTGCGACCAGATATTGCTTTTCTGGACGGCGCTGCCGCTCAGCGACAACGCACTCGCCCCGCCGATCCCGTAACGCCCGCGCAGCGCGTTGCTCCATGCTGGCGGCTTCAGCGGCCATGTATCGCCGAGCACGGCGACCAACGCAGCCGCTGCGTCGTGCCATTGCTTCGCACTTTTCGTGCCCGGCCCGCCCGGATCATTGCCTTCCGCCCATGCCTGCGCCTGCGCGACCAGCGGGGCCACGACATTGGCCAGCGCGGCATAGAACTCGGTGTAATATTCCCAGGCGTCGTTCCGCCACACCCACGGGCCGTTCTTTTCCGCGTCCGGGTCATCGTTGACGAACACGATATGCGGCGATGTCTCGTCGGCAGGCCCGTCGACCGGCAACCCTGCCTCGGTATCGGCATTGCCAAAGCCAAGCCCGCTCGTCACGATCTGGCTCTCGATCACCATCCCCAGCGCGCGGATCAGCGCTTTGTCGGGCGTGAACCTCCCGCTCGACATGACGCCCGCCGTCGTAAAATCGCGAAATGCCTCTTCAAACTTGTCGGCGATGACGCCCATGATCGTGCTCCTAGCTGATCGTTGCCGACACAGGCCCGGCGAGCGCGGACTGGCCGCTCCCCGCCTTGAACGCCCGCGCCCAATAATATCGCGTGCCTGCCGGCAGCTCGATTTCGGTGATCGTCACCATGTCGCCGGGGTCGGCGACCTGATCGGGGCCGACCTGCACCGCCGTCCCGAAATCATTCGTGTCGCTGCCATAGAGGCGCGCATAGGCAAGGCTCGCCTGCACCGGCATCCGGAACTGGATATCGGCCTCTTCGACGCCGCCCACCGCTGCCAGTTCGGTCGGCGGACCCAACACATTGGCCGCAACCGGCGTGATCGTGTCGGTGATTGCCGTGCTCTCGCGATATCCGACCGTCAGGGACCAAACCTGCACCTCATATTCGGTGCCGCTATCGACCGGCCCGCTGCGCGCCGTCGCCGCGTCCTCGTCGACCGTCATCATCACCCATTCGCCACCCGCCACCGGACGATAGCGCGCGCGAAAGCCCAGGTCGGCGCGCGGGATCGTCCAGCTCGCGCCGATCGCGACGCCGTTGGTGTCGCCCAGCGCGATCGGCACGGCCGACAGCACAAGGTCGGTCGGCGGCGGCACGGTCGGCACGTCGGGCGTCATGTCCGGCGTCAGCGGCGGCACGCCCTCTTCCAGCTCGGCGTCGAATGACCAATCGTCGGGATGCACTTCGTCGAGCGCCTGCGGCAGCACGCGCCCTGCCGCCAGCTCCAGCCGCAGCGGCCCGATCTTGAACACCGCGTCGATATCCAGCATCTCCGACCGGACCCGGCAGAAACGCTCGCCGATCAGGTTGAGCCCGAACAGGTTGAGCGCGCCCGACAGGTGCCAGCGGTCGCCAAGCTGGCGCAGGTTGATCTTGCCGATCCTTGCCGCCTGGTTGTGATGCGGCGCGAACAGCGCATCGACCCGCTGCGGATCGATGTTCGGATCGTCCTCGGCGTCGGGATCGGCGACCGTCGCGCTTTCCTGCTCGCGATATCCAATCGCCGCTTCGGTATAGATGACCTTGACCGCGTTCACCGCGTGACGCGCCTGCGGTCCCTTCTTCGCCGTCATCGACAGGATATGATCGTCGGTGATGACGACGGTCGGCTCTTCGTATCGCCCGACCATCAGATTGAACTTCCAGTCGGCATCCTGCCAGACATGCCCGTCGCACGCCTTCAGCATGTCGGCCAGCACCTGCCGGCGTTCCTCGCTCGCCAGAGCATAGGTGCCCCACAGGCGCCAGCGCGCGATCGTCTCGCCGGTCACCGTCTCCACCGGCTCGTCGCTGCAATCCGCCTCGCGCGCGATCCGCGCCCAGTTCACATTCTCGTAACCGAGCCCATAGCCGTCCGGATGCGCGGCATAGTCGCCGATCACCAGCGCCGCATTGTCCGACCACTCGCGCGTCGATTTGTCGGCGATCCGGTGCGCGCCGTCGCCATAGATCGGCTCGCCCGCCATTATCCGATCACCATCGTGCTATCCTTGCGCGGGTCGTACAGCTTCGCCGCCTTGCGCGTCTGGGTGTATTGCGGGATTTGGCCGTTATAGACCTCGCCGAATTTGCTTTGCTTCACCGGGTCGCCGATGATCGCCGCCAGCGAGCAGCCGCGCTGGCGATGGTCGGCCGTCCATTCGGGGCACACCGCCGTCACCTCGCCGATCGCCGTCTGATCGTCGGTGCCCAGGCGCGTGTAGATATGGAGCGCGCCATGGAATTTGGCGTCGGTCACCGTGCCGCCGACAACCGTCACCACCTGATCGTTGATCTTGTGCTCAAGGATTTCGGTTTCTTCGCCGGTCCCCAGCGTCACGATCTTGACGATCGTCCCGTTGCGGCTCTCGATAAAGCTTTCCTGCCCACCCGTGCAGACGATGCCATAATGGCGCTTCCGCGATCCGACCGCGATGCGGATATTCTGCTGCTGGTCGCTTGGCTTCGGGCGACCGGGGCCGAAGATCGAATTGAGCAACATCGAAGCGCCGATCGTGACCGCCGTCGAAATCAGCGTCGCAGCGAGCTGCGTCAGCCCGATCTTGACCAGCCATGCTGTCAGGGCCTGCGGCATGCGACCCTCCATGCCTTGCGCACGGTCCCCGGACCCAACTCGGCCGAGCAGGCGCCGCGTGCCGCCCACAGCGTCCCGGCGCGGATGCACGCGGTCAGGCCCGAACCGGGCAGTTCGACCAGCGCCACGTCGCCATGCGCGGGCGCGTCCGTTTCCGGGCATCCCATTTCCGACAGCGCACGCGAGGCGGCAGCCTCGAATTGTGCGCCGTCGTCGATCAGCCGCGCCGCGCCCCTGCGGCCGAAAGCGAACAGCCACGCCGGCACCGGCGCGCCCGTTACCCGCGCGACATAGCCGATCACGCTCAGCCCGCAGTTGGCTATGCCAAGGTCGAACGGTTCGACGGCCCAGCGCCGCAGCTCGGCCGCGACCGTGTGAGGCGCGCCGATCGGCGCGGACGCGATCAATAGTCCGGCCATGTCAGCACCTTGTTGACGATCGCCTGGACGAACTCGAAGCCCTTGTCGCCGGGGAAGCGGCGCTGTTGGTCGCGGTCGGTATACATCGCATATTTGGGCCGCGACCGAAGCGAGAACAGGCTTTCGCCCGACAATGTGACCGCACGCTCGCCATTCTCCTGGTCGACGGTGAACGTCGCGCCCAGGATGCGGCTCGCATGGATCGGAAACGGGTTGTCCAGCGGGCGCTGATTGCCCGGATCGGCGGGATCGTCGATGCCAAAGAACTGGATCAGCACCCGCACGATCCGGCCTTTGCATTCGGGCTCGAACTCCTGTCGCGACAGCCGCAGCACGTCGGCATCGATGCCCGACAGCGTGAAGGCCGATTCGGGCGCTTCGCCGTTCACCGCCTGCTCGATCCCGCTCATGCTGCCCAGCGTGCCCAGCCCCGACCAAAGGCGGGCGTCGTTGGTCCGCAAGATGCCGCCGCCGTTCCACAGCCCCATCGGCTGCGTCGTGAAATCGAAATGCACCAGCTCGGCGCATTCGACCTTGCCGCCGCCCAGCGCCATGGCAATCGTCTCAGGGAAGAGGGCCATCGAACCTCTCCTCCAGCTCCAGCGACGGCCCGCCCCAGCGCCCGCGTTTCAGGGTAAGGGTGCCGCCCTTGTCGTCGACCAGCCCGGCGATCATCACCGGGCGCAGCCGCAGCTCCTGATCGGCATAGGCGTGACGCATCGTCGGGTTGGTCCGGATCGTCGCGACACTGCCGTCCCAAAAGACCTGTGTCGCCAGATACGGCTGATCGTGCAGCCCGAAATAAAGCCCGGCCTGGAGGAGCGCGTTCAGGTCGGCGCCGGCATAGCCCGCGAAGTCGGCCGTGATGTTCCGCTGCCCCTGCACGGCGGTCACCGTCACGCCCTCAAGATCGTCGGTCGAATAGAGCGTCCCGTCCGAAAAGCCCGTCCCGTCCGAATGCGGGACGCGGCCCGCCGCGATCTGCCGCTTCTTCGCCGCGAACCACAGGTCGAACAGGGGGATGCGCAGGCGGTTGGACCGGCCTTCCAGCGATCCGATGATCGCCCGCCACGCCAGCACCTCGGCACCGAACAGCGTCTCGAACTCCAGCGTCACCTTAAAAGGTGGGCGGATCACCGGCTTTGCCTGCACCGCGCCGTTGACGCTCGTCGTCAGACCCGCCGTGTCATGCGGCGCGTGGATCGTGATATCGGTCGGGATCAGGTTCGCCGGCCAGTCGAAGATTTCGGGCTCGAACATCAGCCGCGCCTCGCGAGATTGTCTTGGACGCGCCCGCCGACGCCGCGGTCATATTCGGAGACGGCGCCGCGCGCGTGCGCCTGCGACATGGCGTTCATCTGCCGCAGCAAATCTTCGGTCATCACCGCGCCGCGCAGGTCGAAATAGGTGTCGCCGGGGTTGCCTTGCCCCATCGCCCGCAATGCCGAATTGGGCAGCACGCCGACGCCGCCGCCCGTTGCGAATATCGGTTCGGGCCCGGCTTCGCCGACGATGCCGAAACTGCCGTTCGGGATCAGCCCGCCATCGGCGAACAGCCCGGCGAACTTGCCCGCCTTTTTCAGGACGCTTCCGGCGTTGATGACCTTGCCACCGGCCCCGCCGCCGCCGAAAAGCGTCCCGAAAATACCTCCGCCGCCGCCCCCGACGCCCATCATGTTGAGCAGGGGCAGGATAAGCTGCTGCTGGATAAAGATGCGGATCAGGTCGGCGATGATCTGCTTCGCGACCTGCTTGAACATATCGCCCAGCGACTTCGCGCGCATGATGACGTCCGTCAGGCCATCGGCGAGGCGGTCGAGGCCATTGACCGCGACCTTCTCCATCTCGTCGTTCATGTTGCGGCCGACGCCCTCAAGCTCGCGCTTGTAGCGTTCGAGCGGGCTTTCATATTCGCGCTCAAGCGCTTGCCGGTCGCCCGCCTTCAGCCGGTCGAGGATCGCCAGCCGCGCGCGCGCAATTCCTTTCTGGGCGTCGGTCGAGGCTTTGCTCGCCAGCACCGCTTCCAGCTCGGCGCGTTCCTGCTGATAGGTCAGGTCCAGCAGGCGCAATTCTATGTCGCGCCGCTCCTCCCGCGTATCGGCCAGCCGCAACCCCATCTGGAGTAAATCATGCTGGTTCGAGCCCAGCGCCTGCGCGATGTCGAGCTGCTGACGCGCCAGCTCTTCGGAGCGGCGCCGGTCGAGCAGTTCCTTCTCGAGACTGGCCTTCTTTTCCAGCGCCGCCAGCAGCGTCTCTTTTTCGGCCGCCGTGTAATCGGCGTTGTCGGTAATCCGCCGCCGCTGCTCGGCAATCGCGATATCGAGGCCCTGCTTTTCGAGCTGGTGACGATCTTCGGCCGTCTCGGCGAGCTGCGCCTGAAGGTCGAGCGCTTCGTCCTGAAGCCCGGCAAGGTCGCGCGTATATCGTTCGACGCGCCGCGCTTCCTGCTCGGCCGCGCGCGCCGCCTGTTCGGCGAGCTTCTCCGCCTTGTCCTGGGCGCTCGACGGATCGGTCTGGAACGGTCCGCCGCGCGGATCGACCGGACGCCCGTTGACCCGCACTTCCTGGTGGACATGCGGCCCGCGGCTGTTTCCCGCACCCGGCGCGCCGCGCGCGCCACCCGACAGGCCGACGACATTGCCCTGGCTGACGACATCGCCCTTGCTCACCCCGATCTTGCTGAGATGTGCCAAGCGGCTGATCGTGCCCCGGCCATGGTCGATATAGACGACATTGCCATAGCCGGGCAGCGTGCCCGCCTCGATCACCACGCCATCGGCGGGCGCCTTGACCGGCGTTCCGACCGGCACGGCGATATCGATGCCGGCATGATTGCGGTTGCCTCGGTTCTCGCCGAAGCGGCCCCGGATCGTGCCGCCCGACACCGGCGAAATGAACCGGGTCGCATCGCCGACGGTCGACTGGCTGTTGCGATCGGCGCGCTTTTGGGCGCTGGCTTCCGCAAGGTCCGCCGCCTCCGCCTTGCGCAGCTCGGTAAGCCGCTTTTGAAGCTTTTCGAAATCCTTGATCGTTTCGCGCGCAAGTTTGCGCCGCTGCTCATACTGGAACTTGATATTCGCCGTCACATCGGTGTCGAGCTTCGCCAGCTCGTCGGCGACGTTGGCCGCGGCGTCTTGCGCATCTTGGGTCAGTCGCGCGATCGCCGCCTCATTCGCATTCACTTGCCCCGCGATACCCACAAGCTGCCCGCTGGTGTAGGCGCCTGCCGCGCCGCCCGTGCCTTGACCGGCATTGGCGGACGCGTTGGCTTCAGCAGCTGCGAGCTGGGCCGCCAATTTTTGTCGGAGTGCCAGCGCTGCCCTTAGTTCCGCCTCGGCCTGAGCTGCGACGGCGGCAGCGGCGTCGAGGGTCGTTTCGGTCGCCTTCTTCTGCTCAGCATTATAATCCCGAAGCGCCGCGCGTACTTCGTCGATGCTATGCTTGCTGCGGTCCAGCTTGTCGGCCCAAGTTTCGTTGGCTTTACCCGCCTTATCCGTCGCTTCTTCGGTTTCAAAAAGGTTCGCGATCAGCGGAACGAGCACGACGGCCGCCGTCGATGCCGCCAATATCCACGGACTACCGAGAATGGCCGCGTACCGGCTGGTGCCGCCCGACGCGAGCTGCATCGCCTGCGCCACCTGCCCGATCTGCGACGTGAAGATTTGCATCGGCTGTGCGCCCAAGGCCCACATCGTGGCCATGTCGCCGACATTCTGGTTGAGCTGAGTGATGCCCGCGCGCTGCGCGCCGGTGATCTGGGTGGCCTTCGCCTGGACGTTCGTCAGGATGCCCGCCTGCGCCGCGCTCAGCTTCATCGCCTCGACATATTGGCGATGCGAGATCGCGCCCGCGTCGAGCGCCTGGCGCGCGACGATCGCTTCC
This sequence comes from Sphingopyxis macrogoltabida, assembly GCF_001314325.1. Taxonomy (NCBI): domain Bacteria; kingdom Pseudomonadati; phylum Pseudomonadota; class Alphaproteobacteria; order Sphingomonadales; family Sphingopyxidaceae; genus Sphingopyxis; species Sphingopyxis macrogoltabida. The sequence goes on along the minus strand of NZ_CP009429.1, from coordinate 3,036,218 downwards.
TGCCGGAACTTCTGCATCGATCCCCACGCGGGATCGAGCATCGCCTTCAGCTTGGCGATCTCGCGCGAATATTCGCCCGTCTTGCCCCCCGCTGCCCCGGCTTCCTTGCCGGCATCGCGCAGCGCGCCGCCCATCTTCGTCGCTTTGCCCGACGTGTCGTCGAACGACATGCCCAAGGCATCGCTCGCCGCATGGTTCTTCTTGATCCCCGCCTCTAACCCGCGATCGTCGGTGCGCAGGTAAAGAAGGGCTTCACCCAGCGCCTCAGACATCGCTGACGACCTTCTCAGAAGGCGCCGGAAGCATTCTTACACCGATGCCGACCGCGCCGAGCTGCGCCGGGCTCGCTTTGACGCCAGGGGCGCGTCGGCCGTCGCCCGACACGGCATCGCGCAATGCCCGCATCTTCTGCCGCATCGTGCCCTTGTCATAATGGCCCATCGCCAGCGCCGTCGCCTCGATCGCGCCGAGCTGCTCTTCGGCCTTCAGCCGCGGCATCATTTTCAGATACGCCCGAACCAGCGCCGCAGGCGCTTCAGCCAGCCACCATCGCGGGTCGCCGCCATAATATCGCTGGAGCCGGGGGAGGATGTCGCCCCAGTCGGCTGGACGCCCGCCGCCCGCACCGTCGCTCCCACCACCGCGAGCTGCTTGCGCAGCAGGAGCCCGATAAAAACGTCGGTGACCGCCGCCCGGTGCGCGCCGGTGAGGGTGTCGAACACCTCGTCGGGCATATCGACCAGCGCGGCGCGCGCCGCCTTGCCGATCAGCGCGTCCAGCTCGACGGCATCGTCTTCGTCGTCGCGCTTGTTCAGCACCTCGATCCGCCGCGCCCACACGCTGAACCGGTGCGAGGCAAGCACCGACAGTTCATCGGGGCTGAACAGCTCATAGCGCGTCCCGTCGAGATCGATCGTCGATCGCTTGATCAGCGTATTCAGGTCGAGCAAGGGCTCGTCGGCCATGGAAATCTCCTGCGCCTGGTTGGAAAGGGGTGTGGCCGGGCTATGCCCGGCCTGCCGGACCCGCTCGCCCCGGTCCGGGGACCGGGGCGGCGCCGGGGACCAGCGTCAGGGCGATGCCGCGCCGCGCGCATTCCGCCCTGATCTTGTCCAGCTCGGCCGCCGCCGCCTGGGCAGCGGACCGATGCTCCCGGATCGCGCTCTTGTGCTGCCGCAGCTCGGCCTGAACCGCGCGGGCGCGGCCGACCAGCGCGGCGTCGTCGCTACGCACGATCGGGGACTTAGCCGCCGCCCGGCAGCGGCGCCGCCGTCTGCATGATCAGCCGGCCGAACCGTTCGTCGTCGCTTTCGGCCTCGTCGTCCTCCAGCGCCTCGAACGCCAGCTCCAGCCCGGCCGGGACGCCCTTGTTATGCAGCACGGTCGGGCTGGCGTCCTGATAGCAGCGCGGGACTTCATACTGCGCGTTCATATTCTCGTCGTAAGCCGACTTGCCGCGCGCGAGGACCGCGAACTCCTTGACGGTTTCGCCGCGCGACAGCCCGATCGACTTATACCCGGCCGTCCCGACCCCGGCCGCAACCGTCGTCGGATCATTGCCGCTCAGCGCCAGCGAATATTGCTCCAGCGTCGCGTCCCACAGCGTCACGGTGATGCGCTGATCTTCGTCCTGCCGCAGCGCCTTGCGCGCACCGATCGAGCCGGCCGGCCGAACCTTATTGTTCGTCTGGTTGTGCTGGACGCTGACACCATCGTCCGAGTAATTTTTCTTGCCCGACTTGCCGACCAGTATCCAGCCAACGCCCGGCGCGGCATCGATCAGCGGGAAGGCCGTTCCGACCGGTGCGCGCCACAGCTCCAGCGGACCGCTGATAATTTCATAAGGTTCCATGTTTCAACTCCTTTGCAAACGGCGAAGAGAGCGGTCAGGCGACCGGCCTCAGCGAATAGAGAATTTGGAAAGACCGAAAGGCCTGCGGCCACTGGGTATCGCTCTTGCGCGCCATCCCGGCGCCGCCCGCCCGGTTGACCCAGTGGATCAGCGTGTCGCCGATGACGATGCGGTCGATCGTCCACAGCCGCGGCGCCGCCGTGCGCATCAGCGCATCGGCCTCGGCCGGCGTCGCGCCATAGGCGATCAGGTCGATGCGCGCCGTGTCGAACTCGGCATTGCTGCGCCCGGTCAGCGACGGCCCGCCCGACGGCGTGACGACAAGCGCCGCCTTCGGCCCGCGATCCAATATGTCGCCGTCCAGCGACCCGCCGAACACATCCTCGCCGACCAGCTCGGCGATCGGCGCGTCGGCAAGCAGCCAGGTGCGCAACGCGGCGATGGGATCGGCCTCAATCATCGCCGCCTCCCGCCTTATCGTGCGCCCTGCGGATGCGCTGCGCGAGCGCCGGATAGGTCGCATCGCCCGCGGGCCGCAGATAGGGATAGGCGGGGATGACCACCGACTTGCGGAAGACGACGCCGCCGCCCGGCAACGGGATCGCCAGCGCCGCGGCGTTCTTCGCCGTGATCACCCCGCCGACTTCAAGGATGCGCGCCTGCACCTGGTCGTTGACGCCCCACACGCCCTCGACCCCCGTCGCGATCGGCTTCGCCGGATCGGTGATGTTGATCGCGCCTTCCAGCACCGCCGTGCGGTTCTGCCACGGATGGTTGCGCTTGGCGTGATTGACCGCCGCGCCCATCGTCGCGTTGACCCCCGCGATCTGCGCGTCCTTCCACCGCTTGCTGACGGCATCGCCGTTCCATGTCAGGCTCTTCGACGGCATCAGGCGACCCTCACCAGCGCAACTTCGCGGTGCGTATGCTTGAAGTCGATTTCGCCCTCGATGCGCAGCGGCCCCCGAAAATGGATCTCGCTCCCGTCGCGGTTCGTGACCTGCGCGATCCGGTCGCCGGGCAACAGGTCGCCCGACAGCGCGAACATCATCCGCACATCCTGTTTGACCGCGACCTTCTGCCCCTCGACGATCGCATCGACGCCGACCTTCGGCGCCCAGGAGAAACAGCGCAGCGCGCCATGCGGCTGATAGTCCGGCTTGGCCGGATGGCCGAAAGCATCCTTGCCGGTCGCGACATTGCGCAGGACATGCGCGACCATGGTAAGGCGGCGGCCGATCATGCGGCCCTCCAAAGGATCGGCTTCTGATCGCGCGGGATGCGGTGCAGGCCGCGCGCCATCGGATGCTTCGGCGCACCCGCCTTCGCTTTACCCCAGCACCAAAGATCGGGGCAGGGATCGACCTCGGATTGGATTTGCTCGACGACATGTTCGACCCAATCCCAATCCTGCGCGATCGCGCCGAAGCAGACGAAAATCTGATCGGCCTTTTGCGCCATCTCGACGACGGCGGGCAGGTTCACGAACAGCATCTGGTCGCGGGCGTGCCAGTCGTTCGTCGCGGCCCAGTTCGCGCGGCGTCGGCACTCGGCGGGGTCGGCCGTCACGAACGGATAGAGATTGCCCAGGTCGAACCCGCCAAAGCCGAAGAGCTGGAACCATGCGATCAGCCACAGCGCCGTCATATCGTCGGTATCGGCGTCGGCGCGCGCCGGATTGTGACCCAGCACGAACGCGCGCGGCCCCGGCCCCCAGTCGCGGGACAGGCGGATGCGGTCACCATGGACGAAATCCGCCGAACGCCGGATCGCCGGGACGCCAAGCAGGTCGCGTTCGGCCGCGATCATCGCAGCGCCCTCGCGACGAGGATCAGATTGCCGATCAGGAACAGGGCGCTGCCGATCGAGAAGAGGATGGCGGGCGCGGCCGCTGCGAGCTTCGCCATCATGCCAGCAGAAACCCGCTCGCCGGGACCAGCCCGGCAAACACCGCCTCGCGATCGGCGACTGGATCGCCGCTCAGCGTAAAGCTGTAATCGCCCGCGCGCTCGCTCTTCAGGCCGCCGCGATAGGACAGGTCGATCATCGCGATCTTGATCAGCGCTTCGTCGCGCGCCGGCTGCGATGCGCCCGCGGGCGTATAGGTGATGCGGACCAGCGGCGCCCAATAGGTGCGCCCGTTCGGCCCGCTGGTCAGGCGCTGGATCGTGCGCCCGTCGTGCAGGACGCGATAGTCGCCCTGAAGCAAAATGGTTTCGGCGCCGGGATCGCCGCTGTTGCCCGGATCAAGCTCGACGATCGTCACGTCGCCCGCCCCGATCGGCGGCGTGACGCGGAGCGAATGATAGAAGCGGCTATTGGGATCGGCGGGATCGCCCAGATGGACGGTCACCGGCCCGACCGGGCCAAGGCGCGCGTCAAGCTCGGCGGCGATCGCAAGGATGATCGCCTCCAGCTCGTCGTCGGACAGGTCCGACCCGCTACGTTCCTTGACCCGATCGAGCAGCGACATGGGATCAGTCCGCCTTCTGACCCGCGTCGCCGGTAACGCCGCCGCCATCCCCCGATGCGGCGTCGTCACCCGAACCCTCGGCCGCAGCAGCCGCCGCGACGATTTCCTTCGCCGATTCGACGATGCCCGCCCAATTGGTGGTGGCCCGCGTGCCCTCGACGGCAGGCGGACTGGCGGGATCGATCGCCGCGATCTGGACGAAGGTCGTGATGTCCGCCTTGGCGAAGCCCTCGGCGACTTTCGGGCCGACGCCTTTGACCAGCGTCAGGTCATCGGGCGCCGCACCCTTGGTGCCGCTGCCCGCGCCCTTATCGCCGTCGGGCTTCTTTTCCTTGTCCTGTCCCGGCGCCTTTTCCTTGTCGCCGCCCGGCAGCGCTTCCTTCGCGCCGGTCGCCGGATCGTTGCCCGGATCGCTGCCGGAAGGAGCAGAGCCGCCGAGCACCATCGCCTTCAGCTTCTCGACCTTCTCAGCCGTTGCATCGCCGACCGGCAGATGCGGGCGCCCGGCAGCGATATCGTCGTCGATATGCTCCTGAAGCGCTTCGATCGCCTTGTCGCGCCCGGGGAACGATACCCAGAGGGTTTCCTTCTCGGGCGAGATCAGCGCGGCTTGCACGTCCAGCCGGACTTCCTTCAGGATTTCGAGCAGCCCGCCTTCGTCGATCTCGTTCTCGCCGATCAGGCGGAACTCATGCGTAAACCGCATATTGGCAACGTCGATCGCCTCGTCTGCGATCGTGTCGAAAATGCGGACGCGGATCAGCCCGCCTTCGTCGGCTTCGACAACAAGCACCGTGCCTTCACCCAGCCGGCCATCGACCAGCCCGAACAGCTTCGCCGCGCTATCGGGAATTTCGGTACCCGGCGTGCAATAGAGGGTCGCGCCCTCGGGGTCGCCATCGGCGACGAGGCGGGACTTGTCGGCCGTCAGCAACAGCCGTTCCTTGGCAATCATGTTCATATTAATTCTCCCGAATATCCTGAGCGGGTCGAAGGGCTCAGTTGGTTTCGTAAAGGTCGACGATCACCGCCGTGCCGTTCAGCGCCGAGCTGAGCGTGACGGTATTCTTCTCGACCTCGTCGACATCGACGACGACGGTCGGGCGGTTCGCCTCGCGGGCGCCGCCGCGGAAGGCGGCAAGGATCGTGTCGCGCGACAGCATGACCGGCAGGCCCAGCTTGGCGCCGGTGCCGACGCGGACGCGCTCGGTATTGGCCACCGCATAGTCGGGCAGGGTCACCTTCGTGACCTGCCGGAACGCCAGATTGCCCGCGACGACGGCCGCGCCCGCGAGCGCGATCGTTTCCGCGATCGGCACGTTGAAGGCGTTGAGGCCCTCGACGATAACATCGCCGGTCACATTGGCGTCGTTGCCCTTGACCGTGATGTTGCGCGGCACGGCCGGCTGACCGGCGAAGACGGTCACCTCGGTATCGTCGGTGACGTGCAGCGCCGTGTCGGCAAGGATGGCATTGTCGGCGCCGAGCGCGGGCGCGCCCAAAGGGCACGAACGCACGCGCGGCTGCGAACCAGGCATCTTCATCAAAATTCTCCTTGGAAGGGTGTCCGGCCGGGCGCGCCGGGAGAGAGAGGGCGCGCCCGACCGGGGCCGTTACCGGGAAGTCCAGGGACCAGTCTGGCCCGCCCGGCAGGCGTCCGATTAGAGGCCGGTGCCCTGACAGAAGGCCGCGGGGCGGAAGAAGGTCAGCGCCGCGCGGAGCTGCGCCCGCACCGTGCGCTTGCCTTCGGTGAACTGCGTGCCGACGTAACCGATCTCGATCACGACGCCCGCGCGCTCCGACAGGCTGACCCACGCCGGCTGGAACGAACCGGTATAGCCGGTGCCCGCCACGTCCGCCGAGTTCTGCACCACCGGCAGGCCCCAGAGGCGGTCGGGACCGCTCTCGCTCGGCGCGCCGAAGATATAGATGCCGTCGTTCGTCCGCAGCAGGCGGATGCCCTGCCAGTCGGTCGGGTGGATGATGTGGTGCGTCGGGATCGCGCCGCCCGTGACGCGGATTTTCGTCATCATCTTGAAGAAGACATCGGGCACCGGATCGCCGCCCTTGGCCTGCACCTGGATGCCGACCGTGTTCTTCAGCCCGCGCAGGTTCGGATCGTTGCCGTCGCCGATCATCGCCTGCCGGTCGAGCCGCTGGCGGCAACCGAACGACAGGCGACCGTTGAGGTAGCTGTTCATAAACGGCACGTCGGCAAGCTGCTCGTCGGTCACTGGTACGCTGTCGGTGATCTTCTGCACCGGGCTCGACTTCTCGGTGAAGACGAACTCGCTTTCGCCATAGGCGCCGCCCTCGGCCGCTTCGGCGGCGCCATGGTTGCGGGTCGTTTCGAGCATATACTTGATCGCCTCGCTGCCCGTCTGCGACGTCGGCAGGATGTCCAGCAGCTCGATCGGCCGCGTGACGGCATCGACATAGCCGGGCAGGCGCGGGCTCTCGGGTGCGAAGCCGGCCGTCGTCGACATCAGCGCCTTGGCGCCGATCGTCTCATAGCCGTTCGCGGCGGCGAGAAAATCGAACGCGCCGATATCGTCGAGCTGGATCGTGACGCCGCCGCTGCGGGCATTCTGCTGCCACGCCTCGAACGCCTTGTGACCGGTGACCAGCTCGCCGAGCGAACCGATAAGGCGCGAGCCCTTGGCCTCCTTTTCACCTTTGGCGCCCGGCAGCGCAAAGCCGCGCTGCGGCTGCAAGCGGTTCTGGAAACTCGCCGCCGCCTTTTCGGCGCCTTCGAGCTTTTCGACATGGACCATCGTCTCGTTCAGCTCGTCGTCGAGCTGCTTGACCTTCTCGGCCACCGCGATCGAACCCTTCACGGCATCGCCGAAGAAGGTCACCTTGCGAAAGTCATGCTGCCCGTCGTCGGTCTTGGCCTCGCCAAAAACCTTGCCGAGATCATCCTGAAGCTTCTGCGCCTTTTCGCGCGCGTCCTTCAGGGTCAATTCCTTGATCGCCATTACCTGCTGCTCCCTATGGGTGGATTGAAATCCGGCCCATGTGGCAGCAGCACCCGTACGCGTTCGCCCCGGTCCACGGACCGGGGCAAGGGATCGCCAGCGATGTATCGGGATGCCCCGGTCTAGACGAAGACCGGACCAAAAGACAACCGGCCTGCCGCCACCGTCGAAACCGAAGGGGGGACAGGCCGGTCTATATGCCTCTAAGAAGCGCTAAGAAGGCCCACAGGGCTTTAAGAAGGCGCGGGCGCGGGGGCAGGCGCACCCCGGGCGGTCACCACGCGCTTTCTGCGGCAATTTTACCGCAAGCCGAAACGCCGCTTCGTGCCCTCGAACTGGAGCATGTGCGCCAGCGCCGTGTCCTGCGCGAGCTGCGCCTTCACTTCGTCGGTCGCCTCGTCATCGCCGCCCGCGAGAACGCGGCCGATCGCGTCGTGGATTTCGCGGAGCTGCTTCACACCCGATGCCGACACGATGGAGGGGTCGGCATCGATCGCGCCGGCCAGCTCGCCCAGGTCGGCGAGCAGCCGGCCGTGATGTTCGTCGCGCAGCTTGGCGCCCTTGATCGCCAGCGTGCGGGTATCGTCGCCTTCGCCGCGCAGCACCGGCGACACTTCGTCAACATCGACTTTGGTCAGCACGCGGGTCCGGCCCTGCGCCGTGACCCGGTAGGTATATTCGCTGCTGTAGCCATAGGACCATTCCTGCACCGGCCTACCGGTCGCGAAATCGAACAGCAGATGCTCGTGCCAGTCGCGCCCCGCGGCGGTCTTGAGGTTGAGGTGCAGCTCGGCATAGGCCTTGTCGCCTTCCTCGTACACGCGCGCCTTGCCGAACGGCGTCGCGCGCCGGTTATGACCGGGGACCATCATCGCCCACTGGTCGCCGCCTTCCTTCCAGCTAAAGGCGCCCGGCGCATAGGTATCGCCGCCCTTGTCGACCGCCGACAGGGTGGCCAGCACCGCAAGGCCCTTGCCCGTTTCGTCCATCGCCTGGATGGCCATGCTCTTCGTCTGCATCATTCGTCCTCTTCGTCGAAATGGGGTCCAAAACTCAGGGTGCCGTTGGGGTGCTCTTCCTCGGCCATCTGGACGGCGCGCGCGGCGCCGACGATCGACCCGTCGCGGGCTATATGGTCGAGCTTCGACCGGCCCGGCCCAAGGCGCCCGTCGAACACGACAAAGCGCGTCACGCCCGCTGCCTTGCCGCGCTCGATCGTCGAAATATTCTGCGCGTACTTCGTCTCGGTCCGCGCGATGCGCCGCGCCCGTATCTCGGGATCGCTCGACGCCCCGGCCGCGACGAGCGGATAGATGCGCCCGGCAATCGCCTCGGCGCCTTCGCCGGCCGCGCGGCCCTCGGCGATCGCGTCGAACATCGCCGCCCTGGTCTGGCCTTGCAGATCGACGATGCCCGCGCGCCGGCCGCCCGCCGCGATGATCGACTGCGCCACCCGGTCGGGCATCGACTTGCCGAGCCCGGCTGCCTCGGCCGCTTCGCCCGACGCGTCGCCGACCTCCGCATAATGCGCCTCGTACAGACGGCGGAGCTGGCTCGCCCATTTCGGAATGCCCAGCTCGTCGAGGATCATATCGACGAGCAGGTCATCGGACTTCACGCCGCGCGACTTGCCCAGTTGCTCCTCGAGAAGCGGACGCGCCGCTGTCCTGGCACCATCCGCGAGCTCGCCGAAGAAGCCGATAAGACGCGTCTCAAACCCGTCTGCCAGCCCGCTTTCTTGGTTCTGAAGCATCGTCGCATAGGCGGCGGCGCGCTTGTATCGATCCGGCGTTGCGCGGGGCGCGTGATCGCCCGGCGCATGATCGTGCGCCGCGTGGCTGTCGGCGCTTTTCGCCCCGCGATCCGTGGCCGGGTCGCTGCGATCGGGACGGGCGCCGCCTTCGGGCACTTCGATCATGTTGATGCCGCGCAGATAATATTTGTGGCTGTCGTCGGCATCGAGGCCAAGCCCGATCCGCCACGTGTAAACGGTGATGCCGCCGGTCTGGAGCATCTTGTTCCAGCGATCGGTGCGCTTGTCCTCGTCCTCCTGCATCGCCGGGACTTCCGACGTGTCGAAGAAGACATCGAGCCCGGCCGGGTTGCCGAACAGCGGCAACAGCGAACGCTTCAGCTCGTCGGCGATCAGCTTGCCGATCGGCAGGACGCCATTCTCCCAGGCGAGCTTGCGCATCTCGCCCATGGTCGCGCCGACCTTCGTCGTCTGAAGCCCGGCGCCGAACCCGACGACGGCGGCAGGGATGCCGATGCCCGCGCAGACGCGTTCCTCGGCCACGTCGCGCGCGCCGCTCATCTCCATCTGCTGCGGGTTGAACCCGAACTGACTGACTTCGGTCGGCGCGCCCAGGACAAGCGGACGCCCGCGGCCATCGCCCCCGAACTGCGCCGCGACATATGTCTTGGTCGCCTCGACATCGGCGGGGTTGGGCATCGCGCCGCCCTTCGGCGCGATGACGATGCCGGGCACGCCCATATTCTTCAGCAGCGCGGCAACGAAGTTGCTGCTTTCGATGTCCATGAAGATTTCGCGGATCACGCCGTAGATCGGCGACAGGCCCTTGCGCATGTTGCGGGGGTCGATCCCGTACCGGAAATGGATCACGTCTTCGGGCGCTACGTCGGTTGCGGCGGCGCCGCCGCCCGGCGAATAGCGGTAGTGCGATATGAACTCGCTGCCGTCCTCGGGCCATTTCGGTTCCAGCATCCAATGCGGAATATACCAGAGCTGCGCAGGCCGGCCGACGCCGTTGCGGACGATCATCCAATAGGCGTTGCCGTCGAGCAGCAGGCTCAGCACCACGCCCCACCACAGCACGATATCGGCATAGAAGGGGTTGGGGTTCTGGATCAGCGCGAGCATGCCGTGATCGGAGATTTCCTCGATCTCGCCCTTGCTGTTCTTCCTGCTGACCTTGAGCACCGCCTCGGGCAGCGCGCGCTGCACCCACTGCACCGGCGCCATGACGACCGACGCGTCCATCAGGTCGCCGACTTCCTTGCGGTAGTCGATCCGCGTCCGGCGCAGCAAGCCGCCGACAAAGCCCGCGACACCGCTATGGCGGAAAGTGCGAAGCGCCGCCTGGGCGGCTTTGGCGAAGCGGCCGAAGGCGTTCATGCCGGGATCCAATCTGTGTCAGGGTTGCGCGGCCTTGAGGCCGCATTAGGGATCATCGGGCGCCAGCGCTGGCCACCGCCGCGCTTCGTCGCCGAATGAAAGTTGAGCAGCGATATGGCGTTATCGCCGTGCCGCTTGCCGCCATCGGTGCCTTCGGTGCGGACATGCCGGGGCACGCGCGCGACGCCGCCGATAATCTGGAGCTGGCGAAGATCGTCGCGCGTGTTGATATCGGCGGGGATCAGGATCGTGCGATCTTCGAATGCCGCCCGGAACAGCGGCGTGCTTTCGCGGAGCGATGCGTCGGACGGCATTAGCTCGACAATCCGATCGGCGCCGAACTTCTGGCGGCACTCCTGGGCGAGCACCATGCCGTTGCCGTTGGCGTCGAGCACACCGCCGCCGAACAGGCCGATCAATTCAAGCTGCTCGACAACCCAGAAGAGCACCTGCTTTTGCTGGTCATAGGGGCAGTTGCGCAGCTCGATCAGAAACGGGACGTGCCGCCGCAAATCCTGACCGACATAGCCGAACGGGAAAGAGCTGCGATCCTGCCGCATGGCAAAGTCGCCGCCCAGATACCATTCGAGCGACTGGTTGCCGAAGCGCGCAATGATCGGGAAGACTTCGCGGACCAGCCAGCTCAGCATTTCGCCGCGCCGCGCCGACTCGGGCATATCGACGAAACCCGGATAGGGCGGCTCCCAACGCAGCACCTTGTATTCGTCCGTGCTGCACGCCTCGATCTGCGCCAGCGGCAATAGCACGCCGTCGCCCTCGCGCGGGATCGCGTCCAGCTCCTCGCGCATCGCCTCGACCCGCGTCCCGTAGGAGCGGCGGACCTTGCGATACCACTTCTCTTTGTCCTCGACGCTCGGCGTCCAGCCGCGCTTCTGGCAAACGCGTTCGTACAGGCCGTTGGCAACCGCATCGTCGAACGTCGCGGTGTGGATGCTATAGTCGTACTGCCCGGCCTCGGTTTCCTTGATCAGCTCGTTGAACGGGTTCAGCGCGCCGTTGTGCGTCGAGATGATCCGGATCACGCCGCCCCAGATGAGCAGCGCGTTACATGCGTCGATCACCGCGGCGACATTTTTGTGAAACGCCGCCTCGTCGATCACGACGCGGCCCTGAAGACCGCGAATATTCGCCGGGTTGCTCGACAGCGCGACGATCACGCAGCCCGACGCGAACTTGATGCGATAGGCCGCGATCTGCTTGGTCGAGCCGTCCGGCTGCACGTCGTCGAACATGAACTCGCCGACCGTCAGCAGCTCCTTCGCGACATGCTTGGCAAAGCCCGCGCAGGTGGCGATGAACTCAAGGCCTTTTTCCTTGGTGTCGCCGATATAGTAGGTGCTGTCGCCGCCCTCGCTCTTCGCGGTCGCGGCGATGATCGTGCTGTCGAGTGCCTCGGCGAAGGTAAAGCCGGTCCGCCGCCCCTTCCGGACCAGTTTCAGGTCGGATTGGTCTTCCAGATATTCCTTCTGGTGCTTCATCAAGATGCCGTCGGCCAACGGATCGAGATCGGCGGGCGGCACGCCACCGGGAATGAAATCGTCGATCGGCGACCGGGGTGGCGGCTGATCGGCGGTCGGCAGTTCGTCGGAAAGGATTTCGGGTTCGCTCACCCTTCATCGTCCCCGCGCTCGGCAGGCTGCGCCGGTTTCGGCTTGATGCCCAGATAGTCGCGGCGCAGCTCGGCGGCGCGTTCGGCGGTAAGACCCGCCTCGCGGGCGACCTTCTCGACGCGATCGGCCATGGCGTTGTGCTGTGCGGCGACGCGCTGCTCCAGCCGGCGCCGATATTCCTCGGACCCGCGCTGCGCCGCCACAGCGCCCGATAGCGCGCGCGACAGCTCCATGACGCCCTTCGACCCCAGCTCGCCCTCTTCGAGCAACTGGAACGATGCGAGCTTGATCATTTCGGCGACCATGACCGTCACGTCGTCGGCGCGATCGGTGCCCAGCGTCGAAACCAGCTCGCGCGCCATCCGCTGACTTTCGTCGAGCTTGCGGAACTGGATAGCCTTGCGGACCGAATAGCGGTTCCACGCCGACTTGCTGATCGAGGCAATGCCGCGATCGGCCAGCCGGGCGTTGAACTCGGCAAGGATCATCTTGCTCGGCTTCTCGCGCAGTCGAAGCTGTTCCAGCGCCCACACGATATCGGGCTCGGCCTCTTCGGGCAGCAGGTCGATCGACGACAGCCGCCCGCGGCCTTCGCGCCGCGCCTGATCGCCGTCCGCCGACATATCAGACGATATCCGAAAGCTTGCTGACGCCCGCGATCACCGTCCGCTCGTCGACATGGTGACGGCCCGCGGGCAGGATAGCCGCAATCGCGATCTCGCCGGCCATGGTGACCTTCACCGCGCCCAGCTCGCCCAGCTTGTTCATCTGGGTAACGATCCAGTCAGGCGCGCGCTTGATGCCCTGCGCATCGAGCATGCGGCGCAAGTGAACGCTGTTCGACTGCCCGTCGATCTGTTCGGTCAGCTCGCGCAGGATGAAGAAGCGCGCGTCGCGCGCGATATCCTCGTCGTACGTCATGCCTTGTTCTCGCGCAGATAGTCGTCGATCCGCGTCACCATCCGGGTGAACAGCTCGATCGTCTTGTCGAGGTTGAGCAGGTGCGTATCGATTCGCTCGACCGTTACGCGCAGCTCATTGACCTGCGAGGACGTGGGCAGGTGCGGGACAAGCCCCTCCAGCGTCTGGATACGGCGATCGTGATCCTTTAGATCGACGCTGTGCTTGTCGAGGCGGTCATCCTGCGCCTTGAACTTTTCCGTTACCGGCTTGGCCGCGCGGCCCGCCATGTTCCACGCCATGTTGATGATGCCCAGGGCAAGGCCGATCGCGCCGGCCCACTGGGTGAAAAGTGCCAAATCCATTACCAACCCCGCTTGGCCGCGCGCTCGCGGCGTTCTTCACAAGTCGTGCAGCGGCGGGCCGATGGCATCGCTTCCCGCCGCTCTTTCGGAATATCCTCGCCGCAGTCGTCGCACGCGTCGGCGCCCGGCTCGGCCAGCTTGCCGCGAATGTCGGCGATGGCCTTGTCGCGCTCGGCCGTGACCATCGCCTCGGCCTGTTCGATCGCGCGTTCGCCCGCGAGGTACATCAGCCCTCCCAGTCGCTCGGAGGAGGCGTGCCGATGCGCTGCCGCGCCCGGATGCGCCCATAAATCGCGAAGCCGGCGAACAGGCCGGCCACGATGTCCGTCAAGTCACCGCCGATGCCCGCTGCATCATCGGGATTGATGATGCCCAGCTCGGGGGCGACCGACATCACGAACGCGATCAGCGCGGCCCATATCGTTTTCGACTTCCACCAGGGCTTGACGCCGCTAGTCATGGTCATTGTCCTTTTTGCGAGCGCGCGGGCAGCTCAGCCGGCGCAGAAGGTCGAAAATCGCCGCGCCGCCGAACAGCAGCGCGAAGACGAGCAGCAAGCGGGCGAACAGCTCGGGGACATCGGCAACGCCGTACATCTCAGCGCTCGCCCGCGACGCGCGCCTGCGCCTCGATCCAGTCGATCAGCGCGTCGAGCTGTATCGCCTGTTCGGTGGCGATCAGGGCGTCGGCGGCAGAAAGTCGATCTTGACCGGCCGCTTCACCAGCGCCGCGGGCGGGATCGGAAAGGCCGGGCACTGGCGCGCCTCCGCGACTGCCCTGATCGGCTGCGGCGGCTTGTCCGCGCAGGCCGACAGCGGCAGCGCGAGCGCGAGCATCGGCAATGCGCGCCTCATAATCATCTTCTATTCTCCTGCTTTCCTCGGCCTGACGCCGCTCCTGGGCGATCCGGTGCTGAAGGTCGGCCGCAAGCGCCGTCGCGGTCGCGAGCTGCCAGTTGAGCGCGCTCCGCTGGTGCGCGAACCGCTCGGCGCTCAGCGCCGCGCGCGTCTCGGCCAGATTGCCGCGCAGGATCAGCGCCCAGACGAGCAGCCCCGCGATCGGCACCGCCCACCAAAAGCGGCGCACCGCCGCGACGATCGCCTGCGACCCGACGAGGCTCATTTGACGTTGCCCAGCCGGTTGGCGAGCCAGCCATAAACGAAGGCCTCTTGGCTCGGCCGCCGTTCGGCCAGCGCGAGATAGCGCTCGCCCTGGAGCGCATCGAGCGCGCGGACCAGCACCGGTTCGGCCGCCCGGCCGCGCACCTTCAGGAACGCATCCAGCGCCGCCAGCGACCGCGCGCCGATGGCGTTATCGACGATGAGATCGGGATAGTCGCGACCCTGCCTGTTCAGTGCATTCAAGACGCGCTGGAGGAAACCGGCCGCGACGCCGGTCCCCATGTTGATGCCGGTGTCGAACATCTCGGCCGCGACCAGCGGCGCCCGCTCGGCAACCTTGTCGAAGCCCGGCCGCGTCCAGTAGAGGCGCCGATAGATCGCCGCCGCGACGCTGCGCGGCAGGGCCTTCATCGGGCCGCTATAGTTGTTTTCGCGCGCTACGGCTTCGGTGATGCCCCAGCAGGTCGGCCCGCCGCGATCAGCAGGGTGGTTCACATAGGGGCCTTCGCGATCGATCACTTCGTCGATCAGCCTGTCGATAAACATGCTCATGCCGCCTTGCTCCGGCGATGCGCGCGACGTACGCGGCGGCTGATATGACGGCGGTTGGGACGCTTGCGGGGCTTTGCCTGCTTCCCGCGGCTGCGATAGCCGGGATGCGGATACGGGGCCGAGCGGACACTACGGCGCGGACGAAGGGCAAGCGTTGGCGCGGAGGCGGGTTCGGCGGCGATCGGGGCCGGGCTGGCCACAAGGAGCGGCACTCCGAAGAGTCCGCCCAAGAGCCCAAGAAAGCGCCGCTGATACGGAAAGAACATCGCCCGTCCCCATGATCGAAAAGACGCGCCCCGCGCGCGTCGTCATCGGGATGGGTTTGGCTATTTCGGGAAGGGATCGCGCCCCGGTCCACGGACCGGCTCAAGCGCAAAGAGGACGATCAGAAGAGGGAAAGCTGTCCGTCGTCGCGGACGATGCCAAGCTTGCGCTTGCGCTTGCGGATCGCGCTGATCGTGTAGCCAGTGCGCAGCGCGATGTCACGTTCGGACATATCGGCGCGCAGCAGCTCGTCGACCTGCGCCCGCTTCTTCGCCTGGGCGCCGGTCGGCCCCAGCGGCATTTCGACGCGGCGCGGCCCGACCCCGGCCGTCAGCCGGTCGCAGACGGCGCGCCCCGCCTCGCGCCCGATCAGGCGGCAAATCCAGTGATCGTTGGCGGGTACGGGCGGGAAATAGACCATCGTTCCGCCGACGCGACTGGCGAGCGCCAGCGCGGCTTCCTCGCCGGCTACTTCGGCGATCTCGGCAAGAACGCCGGGCAGGCTCATTGCTGGCCGTTCCCCTTGCGGTGCGCGCCGACCAGCGCGCGGGCGCGAAAGCCCGGCGACCCTTCGGGCAGGATCGTCGTCACCGTCCCGTCGCGAACGACGAAGGTCAGGTCATGGACGACGATCAGATATTCGCTCGCCGCGATCTCGGCTGCGACGCGCCCGGCGCGATCCAGCGAGGCCTCGACCGTCGCGCGCAACTGCTCGACCTGCACCCCCGACCGTTCGAGGAAGCGCAGCAAGGCATGATCGGAAACGCGGGGCGCGGTCATTGTGCGCTCACCCGTCCAAGCCGCAGCGAGATAGGATAGATGGATGGCAATTCCTGATAGTGCGTCGGCTCGTATTTCAGGCGCAGACGCAGGCCGATCCCTTCGTAATACCACTCGCCGAGCGCATCTTGGATGGCGACCGCGTGCCATCCGAGCAGACAGTCATTGCAGACCAGCACGGTCGTTTGGGAGGGGCAGTTGGCGATGTCGAGCCAAGCGGTGTCCTGTACCATCATCAATCTCTCATCATCCAAGGTGCATTTTCGGGGGCAGGGCCATGCGGCGCCTCGGCGCCGATCGGCGCGGGCGCCGCGACGGCCGACCGGCCGCAGCGCTTCACCAGCGCCAACCGCTCGCGCGCCGCCCGCGCACTGTCGCGCGCCATCGCCGCCTCGGCTTCAAGCAGCGTCAGGCCATGCGCGAGCGCATAGGTGAAGATTTCGCGATGGCGGCGAAGCTGCTCGGCGCGGGTCGGTTTGGCGCGCGTCATGCTCGCGGCTCCACCGGCCAAGGGATAGTGCGGCTGCGCGTCGCCGCTCGGCGCGGCAGCGGGATATCCTTGGGGAAATGCGGAGCGAACTTCTTGGGCAGCTCCGAGCGCATCAGGATCATTTGCGCGCCATTGCGCATCATGCCTTCGATCCGATCTCCGCCCGTACCGTCACACTTCGGGCAATAGGTCGCCTCATCGCCGCCTTCGCCGTTCCCGCCGCACGCCGCGCAATGCGTCTCGACCGGGAACATCGGATCGGGAACAAACTTGATGCCGAACAGCGTTTCGGGCGCGTTGCGGATCGGATTGGGATTGAAGACCGGCGCGCTGCGCTCCAGTTCGGCCATCAGGCTGGGGCGACCGAAGATCGTGTCGATCATCCGGCGCTCGCCGACCTCGCGCAGCGCGGCCCGCATCGCGTCGATGAAATCGTCACCGTTCGCCATCACTTCGCCCCCCTGATCTGCGCGCCCAATCCGGCGATGATCTTGTCGAGCTGCGCCGACGAATTGGCCGGGCTGTCGACATAGGGATCGGCAAAGCCGAGCAGCCGATGCTGCGCCGCGATCACCGCGACCTTGGCGGCGCGCCCGTCGCTATCCGGCGCCTTCGGCCATTCGACCCCGGCCTTGTCGGCCATCCACTTCTTGAGCGCTTCTATGACGCGGGCCGCGTCGCGCTGATCGCGCACCCAGTTCGCATGCGCGATGCCCGTCTGCCGCTCGACGAACGCGATCAGCGCGTCCTCGCTCGGATTGCGGACAAGGCCGAGCGCATAGGCCGACAGCCACAGCGCGTTGAACTTGCGGCCATAGGCGCCTTTCAGCCGCCCGGACCTCGGCCGCGCCTGAAAGCCCAACCGCTTCATCTCGCCAAGCACGTCTAGCAGTTGGCCGTCCGACATCGCCCGCAGCGAAGTCGCCGCGCCCTTGGTCGCTCCGAACAGCAGGTCGCGATAGCGCTCTTCCGAAAGGTTCAGCTCCTTTCGCGCGACGTGGATCATCTTGATTGCGGCGCTCATATCGCCGCCTCCCGCCGCGCCAGCTCGGCGCGCAACGCGTCGGTCGGAACATCGACCAACGTCCGGTAGGACAGGCGCAGCCCGCGGGGCCGGCCCGGAACCTTGACCAGATGGCCGTCGCGTTCCAGCGCGTCGATATCGTCGAAGATGGCCTGTCGGCCCCTCCCGGTGTGCTCGACCATTTCGTCATAGTTCGGCGCGGCACCCTTCGTCTCGATGCGAACGCGGATGAAATCGAGAAGCTGAACTTGATTGTCGGTCATCGTGCGTCTCCACACAGAGGCAGCGCGCCGGTGCGCGCAAAGGCGCGGGCGTTCGCCTCGAACTGATTGTCGATTGCCGAACGGATTTCGGCGGGCGCCAGCCCGGCCTTGCTCAGCTCGGCATAAAGCTCGCGAAATTCGACCGGCACCCAGTCGGGCTGTTTCGCCGCGCGAAGCCGCCGCAGCCGATATTCGTTCCCCGGCCCACGCCGCGTTTGGTCGAGCTGGTCGCGATATCGCGCCAGCATCCCCGGTTCGGTGGCGAGGCGGTGGCGCAACGTCGCCGCGCGCCGCGCGATCAGCTCGGGCGTGTTGCGCGCCTTCTGAGCGCACGACGCGCAACGGCCCGAACGGTTCTGGCGGCATATCGGCCGCAGGCAGGCGCACTGGCGCGTCACGACACCCGCCGCAAATCGACGATCGCCAGCGGCAGGCCGCAGCCCGCGCATTCGGCCGTGACCCGCCCGACGAAAAAGGCTTCGCCGTGGCAGTCCGGGCACCGGTTAGCGCGTTCAAGCGCATAGACCGGAACCGCGACGCGGCCGACAAGCCCGCACCGCGCCGGTGCGACACGAGCAAGCTGCTCCTGTCGCACCTGCTGCGCAAAGGTCCGGCCTTGGCGCCGCGCGGGCATGTGGATCACCGTCTGACCCATCACACCCTCGCCAAGTCGATGCTGATCGTCTGCCACGGCTCGTCGGCCGCGCCGCGCTCATAGAAGCGGACATAGGCCTTCGACCCGATCACGCGGATGCTGTCGCGGATCGCCTTCATCGCGCGCACCCAGCGCTCGTCGTCGATCTCGAACCGCATCAGCATGAACAGCTCGGCGCGGTTGATATGACCTTCCTTCTCGACGCTGAAAACGCGGCTCACCAGCGCCCGCAGCGCGGCGTGGCTGTCCGCCGACCAGTCGACCAGGCATTCGTCGATCAGCGCCTTCGCGGCTTGCAGCTCGGGGCCGAACGCGATCAGGTCGGCAACCTGCACCTGCACCCGTTGCAGCCCGTCGAACGTCGTCAGCGTGATGTTGCCCTTCGCCCCGCCCAGCGGCGCGTCATATTCCTGCCGGAACAGCGCCTGGAGCGAATTGACGTCCTCGAACGTGTGCCCCTTGAAGCGCGCCATCTGCGCCGACAGCTCGCGCGCAAAGCCCGTGATCTTGCGCACCGTCTCGTCCATCAGCAGGTCGGTCGCCTTCACGGTTTCGACGGGGACCAGATTGCCCTTGGCATCGCGCAGATACGGCTTGCCGCCGACGTCGATCGTCGCCGGATGCGCCGCTGCGATATTGGTAACGTGGTTCATGGATATGCTCCTCTGGTTGAAGGTCAGTTTTTGTTGCGAAGGTAGGCGGTGGCGCGCGCCGCCATCGCTTCGCGCAGGTGGGCGTGCGACAGCTCTTGCCCGTCCTCGAAAGCGAGCAGCGCGGCGTTGGATACGATTTCCTTGATCTCGCCGAGCCCGCCCGTTCCGGGTGTCAGTCCGACCCGCATCAGCAGGGCGCGTTGCTCGCGGTCATCGATCTGCCACGCATCGAGATAGGCCTCGATATCTTCGGGCAGCGACATGTCCTGCAAATGGCCCATGCTGATCCGGCGATTGAGGCGGGCGATGCTGTGCTGGCGACCAAGGCCGGCGCCGGTACGGATCGTCTTGTGCAGCTCTTCGTTACCGAGCAGGCAGATGCCGAGCCCTGCCAGTTCGTTCCACGCGCGAAACAGCTCCAGCGTGTCGAAGGTCGCGTAATTCGCCTCGTCGACGATCAGCAGCATCTTCTTGTCACGAACCATGTCCATGATCTGCGCCGAAAGCTGCCGCGCCCAGCTCGTGCCGGACTTGCCGCCCAGCGCGCGAATGACGTCTTCCATCACCGCCGTGGGCGTCGTCGTGACGGGCGTCAGCGTGACATGGTATGCCTTGGCGACGCACTGGCAGTAATGCTTGGCTTCCTCGGTTTTGCCGATGCCCGAACCCGTCGCGGCGTAGGTCAAGGCGCTGCTCATCTGCGCCTTGCTCATCAGCCCGCGCAGCCGTCGGCCTGATTTCGTGTCGACATAATCGGGCGCACGCGAAAGACCGGCGCTGGTTTCCTCAGTCTCGCGTTCGTCGCGAATTTCCAGCATCTGCCGGTATTTGAAGACCTTGCGCGCGATCCAGTCGCCGGGCGCCGCATAAGTCCCGTTCGCCCAGTTCGACAGCGTGCCTGACTTGACGCCGCAATCGTCGCCGATGGACTTCCACGACATGCCGCTGGTGGCTTTGCGTTCCTTGATCCATTCGATCTCGGCGGCTTCGTCGACCGGAAAATCGTCGGGGTTGTTCACTGTCTCTCTCCTCTTAAATCGCGCGTAGATGGCGCTCGGCCGCGCGTGCGAACCGGTCGATGGTGGCGTCGGTGTCGGGGGCGCTCAGAACCTTCTCAGCGGCCTGTGAGACGGGCTTCATCTGCGCGACCGTCTGGCCACGGTGGCGCACCATCCGGGCCGCGCCGGGCTGCGGCGCCGCTTCCTCGGCGTCGTAATCGGGCATCCGCGCCACCAGCTCGTCCGCGCTGAGCAGGTCGAGCGCTTCCGCGGCTGCCTTCGCCGACTTGCGCCAGTTGCGCTCCAGCCGCTGCCGCTGCTTCGCCGCCGCCATGTCGAGGAAGCCGGTCGCCTCCCACAGCGGCGCGGTGACCAGAAAGCGGCCCGCCCGGTCATAGACATGGATCGGCGCGTGAAGCTGCTCGGGATCGAAGCGCACCGTCACCGGCTGCCCGGCGATCTCGCTCAGCTCGGGCGCCCAATAGCGGTTGCCGGCCAGCGCGATCGCGCCCGTCTTGCGGTCGGTGCGAACCTGATCGGCGGCGAGCAACGCCATGCGAAGCTGCTCTTCGGTCGCCTTGCCGATCGCCGAGCGGCCATAGCTTTCCTCGAACACCTGATCGAAGCTCTTGCGCCCGCCCGCCATTTCGCTGCGCCGCCCAAGCCGGGCGTTATGCGCCTCCATGCCCGCGTTCCAGACTTGCTGGAACGTCTCGAAATCGACTGCCTTGCTGCCGTAATTCTCGGGCTTCGCATCGGGGCGATTGCCGGTATAGGCGCCCTCGAACGCCGGATGCTTGGCGATGGCATCGCACAGGTCGCGAAACCCGCGTTCGATCGGCTTCGACTGGCCGCGATACGGCTTCGCCCAATGGATTTGGATGCCCAGCGCGACCAGCAGCCCGGTCGGGTCTTCGTCCCGAATTTTGAAGCGAAAGCGCGTCTTGGCGCCGCCCGTCAGCCACTTCGATGCGAACGCGCGCCCGTTGTCGGTCAGCAGCCCCTTGGGGATGCCCCATTTCGCGAACAGGTCGGCGAACACCATCCGCGCCGTCACCATATCTTCGCTCTCGGCAAAGCGCCACGACAGGAACTTGCGCGAATAGACATCCTGTATCGCGATCATCGTCGGGCGGATGATCCGGCCATCGGGCCAGCGGACGAACACGTCGCAGCGGTGCCCGTCGATATTGACCAGCTCCATCGCCTGCATGTCGGCGACCGAACGAATTTGCGCGGGCAGCATGCCCCGCAACGCTTCCTCGCCCTTTCGGCGCAGCGTCACAACCTGTTCGGGAACTTCCCGCTGGAGCTTGCGCAACAGCGTCCGCGAATGCGGCAATGTGATCCCGCGCTTCTTCGCCTTTTTGGCGACACGATCGTAGCAGGTCGACCAGCTCGGCCCCGACAGGCGCAGATAATCGGACAGCAGCTCTTGCCAGCTTTCCGCGTCCACCTCGGCCTCGACGCCGCCGCCCTGGCGCCGTGGAGCAAGATGCGGCAGGCGGTCGGCACCTGTCACGCCGTTGACCAGCCGCAGCCAGTTCCACAGCGTCCCGGCGCTGACGCCCTCGGACGCGGCGACGGCGGTTACCGCCGACGAACGCGGCATCCCCGAACTCTCGAACATTTCGATGCACGCGAGGATGCTCGCGCGCCGCTGCGCCTCCGCCCGGATCGCTTCCGGCTGTTCGGCCAGCCAATGCCACAGGTTCGACACGTCGTTGCAGTTCCCGGCCTCGGCCGCGCCTTCGCTGGCGACGAGGCCGCGCCGGACGAGATCGGCGCGCGCTGCGGCGGGCAGCAACGAGACATGATACTCGAACCCGCCGCCCCGGCCTGCGCGGCGGCGCGCCAGCCGGGCGCCGCGATCGTCGGCGGCGACCTTCCAGTTCTGGATATCGGCCAGCCGGTTGATCTCGCGCTTGCGTTTCGGCAGTCCTGCCAGCCCCGTGTCGGCGAGTTCACTGGCCGTGAACCACACCTTTCCCCCCGTCGTCATATCTCGCGCTCCTCTCCGATTTGCGGCGCGAGCCTTTCCAGCTCGCGCAATTCTTCCTGATTTTTGCGGATGACCGCGCGCAGGTGACCCGCGCGCACCGTCATCAATTCCTTGCCGACGATCACGGCGGCGCCGATCCGGCGCAGCTCGCGGTCGAGCAGGTCAAAGCGGTTCGTGACCGCGACCAGCGCGCACATGCGCGTGAAGCTGATATTGTGCTTGCCCTTGCCGGGCGCCGACCATGCGTTGAGCATGTCGAACGTAATCGGCTCGTTCAGCAGGACCGACATTTCGGCGGCGGCGATCTCGCGCGGCTTGCCGTTTGCCTGCGCGGTCGCCAGCACCTCGCCGACCGTGCGCGCGACTTCCGCGTCCATCCCCGCCAGCGCCGCCGCATGCGTCGCCGGGCGCGGGGCCTCGAACGCAAAGGCCAACTGGTTGGTGGCGCGCGCCTTCGGCATCAGCCGTGCGCCTCCACGGTTTCCAGCGCGATGCTGATCAGCGCGCCCGCCACCGCGAGCGGTTTGCGGTCGATCCGCTTGGCGAGCGCGAACAGCCGCGCGATCTCGGCCTCGGGCAGGCCGAGACGCTCCAGCGTGTCGATGACATAGGCACTCTCGCGCCCGTCGAGCGCCGCGAACAGGCTGTCGATCCGCTGCGGCGTCAGTGCGGCGGGCGCGGGACGAAGATTGCCCATCAGGCCCTCCGCCACGCGCGTAGCAACGTGCCCGCGATGACCAGCAGGCCAACCGCGCCGACGACAACAAAGAACAGGTTGATCGCGAAGTGCGCCATCACCGCCCCCATTCCGGCGAGTGCTGCCGGATGAGCGCTTCGACGATTGCCGAAGGCGACCTGAAAACGCGCCCGATGCCCTTCGCCGTCAGCCACTCGTGCAGCTCGGGCGACGAGAAGGTGATGCTATTGTCCGTCTCGATGCAGTCGGGAACAGCGCCCGTGACTTCGATCTCGCGTTCGATCGCCGAAATGATGCCGGTGATGGCATCCGCGCTCGCGCAGCAGCCGTCGATCTCATAGATCGAATAGTCCGACGTGCCCTTGTCGACGACGATCAGGACCGGGCGCTTGCCCGGACTGGCGACGATATCGAGAGCCAGCACATAAGGGGGTGGCGCGGCGGCAGAGGGGGCGATAGCCGCCGCGCCGTTCCGACCGGGGGGGATGGTCGGAACAAGGGGAAGGGAGGGCGACGCGTCGTCATCGTCGAGGACGATGGCCGCAGCGCGTTCAAAGGCTTCGACGCGGAACGTCGAATGGTTCATGTCCTGATTGGACCAGTTTTCGGTGATCCACTGGACGAGCGAGCGGGCGGCGACGGCGCTCATACCGACGCCCTCGCGCTCGCGCGCTGGATCAACGCGACGATCTCCGCGTCATCGGCAGCGGCATGGTCGGGCTCGACCTTGCGGAAATACTGCGGCGCATAGATGTCGTCGGGATATTCCTCGAACTCCAGCCCGATCCCGCAATACTCGCCGTCGTCGTCGCGCAGCGGCCAAACGGTCCGCACGCGAACGATATCGTCGGTGACCGGCCCGTTGCGCGCTTCGTGCGTCAGGACGTTCCACCAGCCCTCCCGGCGCAGGCAGACGGCAAGATCGCCCGCGGCCCAGTTCTTCGCCGCGGCGCTCACGCTGCGGCTCCGATCTTGGCCTCGGCCGCGCGCAGCCAGTTGGTCATCGCGCCCAGAACGCCGGTGGTGCTTTCGGCCCGCAGCCCGCCAAGGCGGATCGCGAACACCGACGCGTTATCGACGATTGTAAAGCCCAACTTGGTCAGACCGTCGAGTGCGGCGCTCGTCGCATTGCGGCGACCGTCCGCATCGTACCGGCCCGTATGCAGAGCGCGGAGTTGGGTGCGCAACTCGTCTTCGATCGGCCGCACCGCGCTGATCGCGATGCGAAGCATCTTGGCATCGACGGCCTTCGTCATTTCGTCTCTCCCTTGCTGGATTGGTCCGTTTCAAGTCCGGCGATCCGCGCGTTCAGCGCGTCGCGCACCGCGACCAGCACCGACGGCGCGATCGACTGCGCGATCACCTCGGCCGCGCGGCGCTGCCCGCCCAGCGACAGGCGCTGGAGGTTCGATTGCAGGCCGTTCAGAAACTTCGTGTCGCCCGTCGCGGGCGCCGCCGCGGCGCTGCCCCGGCTCGGCATCATGTCGAGCGCAACCAGCGCCTCATCCGCCGTTTTCGCCGCAGGGTTGGCGATCAGCCATTCGATCGCCTTGCGCACATTCGCCGCATTGTTGCCGTGCCCGCACAGCGCCAGCAGCGCGCTGGCGTTCGACGCCGCAGCGCTATCCTTGAACGCGTCCATCAGGTCGCGGTTCGGCTCGACGATGATCCGGAAGATGCGCAGCGAGCGCTTGAGGTCGCGGACACCCAGACCGCAAGCTTCGGCGGTCGCCTCGCTCCATTTGTATGCAGAGGTCAAAATGCTCCCTGCATCTTCCGCCTCGGCGTCGGCCTTTTCGCTGGCGGTGAACTGCACTTTATCCGAGCGCTCATCCGAGCGTGGGGACAATTTGTCCTTTCGCTCAGAAGCTCCAATTTCCGCCGCAATTTGCTGTTGCGACTTACCGTCGTGCAGCTTGCGAAGTCGGGCTCTTGCAGCGTCGGCAACCGCGGCGACGAACATGGCCCGTTCAAGCGGTGCCAGCTCGCGCCGGTCGAGGTTTTCGCTCGCCTGTATGGCGCGCAGCTCTTCGGCATCGCCCTTCGCTTCGATCGCGCGGACCTTCATCCCGGCGATCGTGCAGCCAGCATGACGGTGGCGACCGGCGACGAGCGTCCAAGGGAACTTTGCACGATTTCCGTTGCGCCGGACCTTGATCGGATCGCGCTGCCCGTCACGGGCGAACAGCACCGCATAGGCTTCCGCCTTTTCGGGGAAGAAGAAGCCGATCCGGCCTTCGTCCGAAACTTCGATCGTCGCCGGGTCCAGCTCCAGCACCTGATCAACGATCACGTCGGGGGATTTCGAGGCCATGTCTATCGGGCCTCCGCACTTAGGCGGTGCGTTTCGGTTTCTCGGCTGCTATCCGTTTTTTCGGATGGAGACGCCGAAATGACCGACTCGATAGCACGCTCGATACGCGCCCAGCGGCGGCGGCGAAGAACTTCATGCACCGACCCGCGCGGCAAGCCCTTGGACAATTCGAAATTCCGGATTGTGCCAAACTGCTTGCGTATCGAAGCTTTGATATCCTCGGGATGTATATCAGCGAGTTTCATATGCCCAATCCGATAACCAGTAACGTTAATTCGGATAATCGTACTCGTCCGGGGCGTCAACCCGATAATGCGAATTCGAGTAATCGGATTAAGGAGGCGTTGGGCGACCGGGAGGCAAAGTGGTTGGCTGAGGCGTCTGGCCTCTCCGCATCGTCAATTAGCGATTACATGAAGGGGCGATCTCCCCGGATCGATGCCGCTTTGAAGATCGCCGCCGCTTTGGACGTCGATCTGGAATGGCTTTTTGGCGAGCAGGTAGCCCGTAGGCGATTAGACCAACCGACAGCGGTTAGCCCGTTGATCGACGTCAACGATGCTGAATGGGTAGACGTACCGGAATATTCGGTCTTTGAGATCGACGAACAGGGTAAGCTGCCGCCGATCCTCACGACGAAGATGCGCAAAGATTGGCTCTATTCCAGCTTGGGCGAGACATCTGGCATTTGGATCGCCGCTGCGCCGTCTCGATACGAAGCGCTCGCGATCGAGCGCCTGACGATGATCTTTTGCAAGGATCACAAGCCGGGGGAACGGTTGATCCACGGTGCCCACTACCTTTTCAGCGTCAACGGCGGCGTCATCATCGCCCGCTTCGCGCTGCGCGAGGACAGCAGCGACGAACCGACCGTGCTGCCTCGCGATATCGGACACGACGAGGAGCAATATCAGCCCTTCGCCCGCATCATCGGTCAGTTCGCTCGTCCCCTTTAGCAACGCTGTTTACCTCGCCGGTTTGCTCTTGTTCTCTCCCTGTTCTATTTTGCGCTGCGACTCGAAACTGGGAGGGGAGGCGAACGGGTGCAGGAGGAGCAATTTGCGTTGTCGATTTTCAGGAAGCGGATCGGTCCTTGGCGGGCCACGCGGGACGAAGCGCTGGAAGACGCGGTGCGCACCGGCAACGGCAGCTTGGACCGCTACAGCGAGATGATTTATCTGACCGTGCCGGCCGACATCATCAGCCGCTACGTCGAGGTGCAGGAAGTCCGGCCCAAGCTTCGGGCCGTAGGATAGGGGAACGATGATGCGGGGATATCTGACGCTCTTGGGCTTCTTAGCCGCCGTTGGCGCACTTTTCGGGGGAGTGATCTGGGCGGCTGGCAGTTCGCAACGTAGCGAGCTGTCGATGTGCGAGGACGCCATCAAGGCCACGCTCAAGGCTCCATCGACTTACGTTCGCATCGAAGCAAGCGGCGGCCATGATGGCATGTCTCATCGTATAGAATATGATGCGCAGAACAGCTTCGGCGTACCGATCCGCAGCTACGGCTATTGCTCGATCGAAGATAATGGCGGGCGAGCCAAATGGACCGAGTTCCCGTCGCCCCGGTAAAGGCCGCGACCGATCGCACCTTACGGCTTGCCCTCATCACGCTCGCCGAACTGGTCGAGCGGGTGGAGGACGGGCCGGCGCCGCCGACGACGGCAACGCGCCTCGCGCTCGCCGTCTGCTTTCAGCATAGCCGGGGCGACCGCGAGCCGTTCGCCCACTTCTGGCGAACCATGCGCGACCCCTGCGCCCATCAGGCGACCGAAACGATCGCCCGCTATTGCCGGACCACCTATTTGATGACGTCGTTCCGCGGCGTCCTGCGCGCCGTCGGGATCGAGCCGACCGCAACGGTCGAGATCGACCTTCGCCGCGCCGCCCGGAATGCAAAGGCCGCCCGCGACGCGTTCGACCAGGCACAAAAAAACTGTCCCACTTCTCGCTGATCGCCCGCGCCGCCGCTTCGGCGACGCGCCCCTGAAATCCGCGCTTTCCGCGCCGCGCCGAACTGGGCGCGCTTGCGCCCACTTTCAGATGGAACTGGGACACATGATTTTATGTGTTTCGCCCGGATCGGGTGCGATGCCCGATCTCCAAAGAACGCGCTTTCCCGCCGTTTAGAAGCCTCTGAGAGGCCTCGCAGCGCCGCGCCTTCTTATCGGCGCCCAACTTCAAACGCTCCTGTCGCAGCCTGTCTATTTTAACCATCGCTATAGACACAGCTCTTTGAAGGCCAAAATTTTTGCCCCGGTCGAAATTGCCCCGATTTCCGTCGGTCTGGCCCGCGAAATCCCGCCCAATCCCGGATAATCCCGTCAACGGCAGCACTTCAATATGTCCTGTCCCCCTTCATCAATCCGCGGCGCCCGAAGCTGGCCTGTCGATTGTTGAGGAAGACCTGTCCTGGCGGCAATGCTGCCTGCCCGCGCGCGCGTTCTAGCGCGTTGTACAGCGGGCCGCTGGTCAGTTCATAGGGGAAGCGCACGCCCATGCGGTCGAACTCCGACCACATGACGATGGCATAGACCGTCTGCCCCGCATAATGGATTTCGCAGCGCGTCCGTTCGGGCAGGCTCGCGCCGTCGATCCGTGCGCCTCCTTCCGACAGGTCGCGGATGCAGCCTTCGACATGGTTGAGGACGCCATTGACGGTGACGTCGATGGCGACGGCGGTGCGGGCATGGCGGCGAGCGCGGGGTGGGGGCGGAAACGGCATGGCCCCTTGCTACGGCAAAGATGGTAAATTTCGGGTAACCATGATGGCATTGCAGTTCGGGCGGTGTGGCTCGTTTGAATATCGGCCGTGACCGGTAGGAAACGGCCGGTTGCGGTCATCCACAAAGATGCCATAGTGCCTAAATGAAAAGGCTAATCTGCGCTGCTCTGCTCGCCCTCGGTTACAACTCGCCATCGAACGCAGAGCCGGAAAGTACAAAGGCTATGATCGCGCCGTCTGCACAGGAATCCTCTCCGCCAAGTGCAGAGAAGCTGGATCTGATTCATCGGTTTATGAAGTCCTCGGGTCTTCAGGACCGGATCGATTCTGGTCGCGTCCGTCAAGGTGGTGTAATTTCGGCTGTGGCCGTGGGCCATCGTCAGGCGGCTTTGGCGGTGATGTGTAGGGGCTGATTTTCCTCCTCGATCATGGGTTGGTTGAGTTCGGCCATGCCTTCGATCTGCATGTATCGGTGCTGGAGCTGCCACTCGTCGTTCTGCTCCATCAGCACAGCCCCGACGAGGCGGATGATGCTGTCTTCGTTCGGGAAGATTCCGACGACGTCGGCGCGGCGCTTGACCTCCTTGTTGAGCCGCTCGAGCGGATTGGTTGAGTGTAACTTCGTGCGGTGCTGGGTGGGAAAGCCGGTGTAGGCGAGCACGTCGGTTTCGGCCTCGTCCATGCAGGCGCCGAGCTTGGGCCAACGGGTGCGCAACTGGTCGGCGACCTGTCGCCAGACCTGCGTTGCGCTTTTCTGATCGGGCTGCAGGAAGACCTGGCGGATCGCGGCGGCGACGACAGTGTTCTGGCCCTTGGGCACATAGGACAGGGCATTGCGCATGAAGTGCACCCGGCAGCGCTGCCAGGTGGCGCCCATGACGCGGGTGATCGCGCCCTTGAGGCCCTCGTGAGCATCGGAGATGACCAGCTTCACGCCGGTAAGACCGCGCCGAACAAGGTCCTTCAGGAAGTCGGACCAGAAGACCTCCGCTTCCGAGGGGCCGATATGCAGGCCGACGATCTCGCGCCGGCCCTCGGTGTTGACGGCCATGGCGATTATTGCGGCAACGCTGATGATCCGCCCGCCTTCGCGTACCTTGAGATAGGTGGCATCGAGCCAGAGATACGGCCATTCGCCGGTGAGCGGGCGTTTCAGAAAGGCATGGACGCGCTCGTCAATGTCCTTGCAAAGCTTGGAGACGGTGGACTTGGAGATGCCGGTCATGCCCATGGCCTGGACGAGTTCATCGACCCGCCGGGTGCTGACCCCGCCGATCCACGCTTCCTGGATCACCGCAACCAGCGCTTTCTCGACCATCTTGCGGGGCTCAAGGAAGCCCGGAAAGTAGGACCCAGCACGCAGCTTGGGGATTTTCAGGTTCAGCGTGCCTACCCGGGTATCCAGCGAACGGTCGCGATAGCCGTTGCGCCAGGTCGCGCGCTCGCTGCTGCGTTCGTGGCGACCCGCGCCGATCAGGCCATCAACGTCGGCCTCCATGATCAGCTGCAGCACGTTCTCGGCGATGGTGCGCAAAAAATCCGGTTGGCCGCCCTTCGCAGCAAGCTCTTCGATCAGTAATCTGTCCTCGGTCATCGGGAACTCCTCTTCGTCACGGTTGAAGTGTGCAAACTCCACCATAACGATGAACCCGGTGGCCACCAGCGACGCCGCATTCCGGGGTGGGGCATGCCCCACCCCGGAATACACCATCGCCTACACCGGAAATTACACCACGAGCGCGGACGCTAACTCGATTCTGGGAGCTTCTTAGAAAGATACGCTTTCATTCCCGAGTTGGGATGGACGCAAGGCGCAGAAAATACTCGCCAGAACAAAACGCTGATCGAGCAATGGACAGGTCCTATCGATGCGCTGAAAGCGGCCTACGAGAAATATCGCCCGCAATATCAGGAAGCATATGAGGACCATATCAACTGGGAATTCACCGAGGAAGAATTACGCGGAATCGTGAACTTTTTGGAGTCCCCTCTCGGTAAGCACTATCTCGATGGCTCATGGCGGATGGAGGCTTACACCGGCACCAATATAGAAGAGACCGAGCAAGTCCTCGTGACGAAGGCCGTTGAACAGTATCGCGCTCGATAAGGCATTTCGTCAGCTTCCCTCCCAAAACCGACATCCGCCCAAACTGCCGACAAGTCTTTCCTGCATTATCCGGCTGTGCCTAAGCTATTCCGATGCATCAGGCGCTCTTCCCAAAGGCCACAAAGGACACAAGCCGCTGCGCGCATGCGGGGCTTTTGTGGCTCCAAGCGCCGCCAGCCTCATGGCGAACATGCGATTCCAGTGTGAAGTTGCGCAGTTTTCTGCCCTTCTTCCCATCCCGCCTTCTTCCCGCTATGGGCGCTGGCATGACTGACTTGCACCTTCATCCTTCGCTGCGCGAACCTGCGCAAACGTCCAAGGCCTGGCCGTTCGAGGAAGCGCGCAAGCTGGTGAAACGCTATCCGGAGGGCAAGCCCGCCAAGAACGGGCAAGCCGAGCCGGTGCTGTTCGAGACCGGCTATGGCCCGTCGGGCCTGCCGCATATCGGCACCTTCAACGAAGTGTTGCGCACGACGATGGTTCGCCGCGCCTATGAGGCGATCACCGCCAATGAATCCGGGGTGCCTGCGGCGACGCGCCTCGTTGCGTTCAGCGATGACATGGACGGGCTGCGCAAGGTTCCCGACAATGTGCCGCAGCAGGATATGCTGCGCGAATATCTCGGCAAGCCGCTCACCGCGATCCCCGATCCGTTCGGCAAATATGAAAGTTTCGCGCATCATAACAATGCGATGCTGCGCGAATTTCTCGATCGTTTTGGCTTTGAATATGAATTCGTCAGTTCGACCGAGCGCTACACTTCCGGAGCGTTCGACGACGCGCTGAAGAATGTCCTGCGCCACAATCAGGACATTCTCGACATCATGCTGCCGACGCTCCGCGCCGAGCGCGCGGCGACCTATTCGCCCGTCCTGCCGGTCAGCCCGAAGTCGGGGATCGTGCTGCAGGTGCCGGTGACCGTCGTCGATGCCGATGCTGGTCTCGTGTCGTTCGAGGATGACGGCGAGACGATCACCCATTCGATCCTCGGCGGTGGTGCCAAGCTGCAATGGAAGGTCGACTGGGCGATGCGCTGGGTTGCGCTCGGCGTCGATTACGAGATGTACGGCAAGGATCTGACCGACAGCGGCATCCAGTCGGGCAAGATCGCGCGCGCGCTCGGCGGGCAAAAGCCCGAGGGGCTGATTTACGAGATGTTCCTCGACGAAAAGGGCGAGAAGATTTCGAAGTCGAAGGGCAATGGCCTCAGCCTCGAGCAATGGCTCGACTATGGCAGCGAGGAAAGCCTCGCATTCTTCGCCTATCGTGAGCCCAAGGCGGCGAAGCAGCTTCACATCGGCGTGATCCCGAAGGCGGTCGACGAATATCTGCAGATGCGCGGCAATTATCCGGCGCAGGAGCCCGACAAGCGCCTCGGCAACCCCGCGCACCATGTCCATGTCGCGCGCGGCGAGCAGGTTCCGGCCGCCGAACTGCCGGTGACTTTCGGCCTGCTGCTCAACCTCGTCGGGGTAATGGGCGCCGATGCGTCGAAGGAGCAGATCTGGCGCTATCTCGGCCAATATGTCGCAGGCGCGAATGCGGAGGCTTATCCGGAGCTCGACCGGCTGATCGACAATGCGATGGCGTATAACCGCGACTATGTCGCGCCGACGCTGCAGCGCCGCAAGCCGGCGGGCGGCGAGGGTGCGGCGCTCGCGGAACTTGACGCGAAACTTGCGGCATTGCCCGTCGATGCCTCGGCCGACGATATCCAGAATATCGTGTACGAGATTGGCAAGAACGAATCCTATGGTTTTGAAAACCTGCGCGATTGGTTCAAGGCGCTCTATGAAACCCTGCTCGGGTCGAGCGCCGGGCCGCGCATGGGCAGCTTCATCGCGCTGTTCGGGATCGCCAACACGCGGCGCCTGATCGCCGAGGCTTTGGCATGATCGACATCTTCACCACCGGCGGCACGATCGACAAGATCTATTTCGACGCGCTCAGCGAGTTCCAGATCGGCCCTGCGGCGATCCCCGACATGCTGCGCGAAAACAACGTCCATGTCGCTCACCGCGTGACCCAGTTGATGCGCAAGGACAGCCTCGAATTGGGCGACGCCGATCGCGCGGCGATCCGCGCCGCGGTCGAGGCCAGCGATGCGGCGCACGTCCTCGTTACGCACGGCACCGACACGATGGTCGTCACCGGCCGCGTGCTCGCCGGCATCGCGGGCAAGACGATCGTGCTGACGGGGGCGATGCAGCCTGCGTCGGTGCGCGCGAGCGATGCCGAATTCAATGTCGGCTTCGCGCTGGCGGCGGTGCAGACGCTGCCCCCGGGGGTCTATGTCGCGATGAACGGGATGATCTTCGACCCCGAGAAAACGGTAAAGGACCGCGCCGGCGCGCGCTTCGTCAGCGAATAGGGATCAGCCGTTCGCGGTGACCTGTCGCAGCACCGCGCGATAATTCGGCGCGATCGTCATCGCCTCATGCTTGCCCTGCGCGCCGAGCATCGCATGGACCGCGGGCAGGCGGTAACAGGGTACGCCCATGAACAGATGATGTTCGGCGTGATAATTGACCCAATAGGGCGCGACCGTCGCGCGCGCCAGCCAGCCGGCATGCGTCGTCCGTGCATGGGTGAAGGGGTCCTGGCTCCCTGTCGTGGTGCACGCATGTTCTGCGATGTTGCGGATGCGCAGGTAAAGCTGGAATGTCGTTGCCAACCCAGCGAGCCACAGCAGGTACGGCGTCCAGCCGTAGAGCGCGAGGGAGGCAGCGAGCAGCACCGCCTGCACGATCAGGAAGCGCCCGACCGCGCGGGTAACCGTCATTGCGCCTGCCGCATCGACCGTCGGTGACGTCATGCCGTCGTCCGACTGCTTGTTGAAGGGCATCCCCGCCTTGGTGCCGGTGCGGCCCTTTTCGACCTTCTCGCCGCGGAGCATCGCCTTCAGCCCGACGAGCGCAAAACCGACCTGGGCGGCACGCTGCTTGAAGAAGGTCTGCCCGGTCAGGTCGCGCAGCACCTTGCGCCACAGGCTCGCGCGCGTCGTCGGAAAGGGTTTCGACAGCGAAAGATCGGGGTCCTCGGGCTGCTGCGTGAATTTGTGGTGCTGGAGGTGGTAGGTGCGATAGGCGATCAGGTCCGATCCGACCGCCGCGCCGGTCAGCCACTGGCCGAGGAAATTGTTGGTTTTGCGGTTCGGGTGCAGCAGTCCATGCGCGGCATCGTGCATCAGGATGGCGAGACCAAGCTGGCGCCCGCCGACAAGGATCACCGCCAGTAACCAGGCTGCGGGATTCTGCGTCCATGCGGCAATACCGACCACGGCAAGGCTGACGATCCACGCATGCGCGACAAGCCAGGCACCGCGCCAGCGCGATGCGGTCGTGATCGCGGACCATTCGGCGCGATCGAAGAAGCGGTCTGGCGGCAGGAGGCGGACGGCGGACA
Organism: Sphingopyxis macrogoltabida; assembly: GCF_001314325.1. NCBI lineage: Bacteria > Pseudomonadati > Pseudomonadota > Alphaproteobacteria > Sphingomonadales > Sphingopyxidaceae > Sphingopyxis > Sphingopyxis macrogoltabida. Next base: position 3,002,830 of record NZ_CP009429.1, on the reverse strand, counting down.
TGCCGACGCTATATCAAGTTGCGAAGCGAAACGGAACATCTTCCATTTTGGTACAATATCGGCACATTTCGCCTGCGACGATAAGGATTTGGCAACCCCTTTCCGACAGAGCTTCGGGCTCCTTCGGATAGGCAGGAAAGAGGGTAGTTGGGGGCGCAGCGCAAGATTGTTCGGCCGGTCGTCAGCGATCCGTCCACGGACGAATCGCTGCTCGATTCGCCTGAATTCGTGACGCGCCTGATGCGTGTTGCGCAGCTATGGCACTATGTGCTCATCGGCCGCGCGCTGACCTTCTTCGTCTTCGCTTTCGTGCCGGGCGTGGCCGGCTTCCTCGACCGGCCGTCGCAATGGCTGGTGATGGGCATCGGCCTGCTCTGCGACCTCGCGCTGACCGTTGTCGGGCAGGCGATGCGGGGCGGGCGGGCGCTGCACCCCGAACGGCTGCGGCTGGTCATGATGGCCAGCATGGCGCTGATCGCGGTGGGTACGTTGCTCAACGCTGTCGCGATGTTCGCGGCGATTGCGGTTCCCGACGGCCGTTTCTTCTTCGATGCCTTCACCGCGATCCAGATCGGATCGATCCTTGTCGCGGCGTCGGCGGTGGCGATCGCACGCCCCGCCTTCTTTGCCTTTGCCGGTGCGACGGCACTGGGCGGCGCGATCGGCATCGCATCATGGCCCTTCGCCGTCGCGGGGCTGGTGTTTCTGGGCCTGCTGATCGTCATGATGCGCGAGGACATCCGCCATCAGCGCCGCGCGACCCGGGCGCAGCGGTTTGCGATCAGCGACCAGCAGCGCGCGCTGGGCCTCGTCCGCGATTTCGAGCGGGCCGGGCGCGGCTGGTTCTGGGAAACCGATCGCTATGGCCAACTCGTCTATATTTCGCCGACCGTCGCGGCGAAGCTCGGACTGTCGCTGTCCGACATCCTCGGCCGGCCTTTTACCGACATCATTCGCAAGCGAATCGGCAACGACGAGAGCGAAGAGCGCACGCTGGGTTTCAGCCTCTCGTCGCGGACGCCGTTCAACGAATTGACGGTCCAGGCGGCGGTGCAGGGCGAAGAACGCTGGTGGTCGATTTCGGGCAACCCGATCAGCAACGAACTTGGCAATTTCCAGGGATTCCGCGGCAGCGGGACCGACCTCACCGAAAAGAAAAGATCGGAGCGCGAGATCAACCAGCTGGCGCGTTACGATACGCTGACCGGGCTGGCGAACCGGCTGCACATCACCGACCTGCTCGAGCGGGCATTGCGCAGCCACGCCGGACAGGCGCAGCCGTGCGCGTTGCTGATGATGGATCTCGACCGGTTCAAGGCGGTCAACGACACGCTGGGGCATCCGGTCGGCGACCAGCTTCTCCAGCAAGTGGCGGGACGGCTGACCCAGATCGTCGGCGACAAGGGACAGGTCGGACGCCTTGGCGGCGACGAGTTTCAAATCGTGTTGCCGCAGCTCACCCAGCCCGAAAAGCTCGCGGGCATCGCCAACGCAATCATCCTCAGCCTTGCCAAGCCCTTCGCCATAGAGGGCGAGCAGGTCCGGATCGGCTCGTCGATCGGGATTGCCGTATCCGAAGGGCAGGGTGTGTCCGTTTCGGCACTGGTCCGTAACGCCGACCTTGCGCTTTATGCCGCCAAGGACGCCGGGCGCGGCGTCTATCGCTTCTACGCCGATGCGATGCACAATCAGGCGAGCGAGCGCAAGGCGATCGAAGATGCGCTGCGCGACGCGCTCGCACGAGACGAGCTGGCGTTGCTCTATCAGCCGATCGTCGATGTCGGAACCGAGCGAATTTCGGGTTTCGAGGCACTCATCCGCTGGCGGCGCGAACCCGAGGGTGTGATCAGCCCGTCGAAGTTCATACCCATCGCCGAGGAATCGAACCTCATCATCCCGATCGGCGAATGGATCATTCGCACCGCCTGCGCGACGATTGCCCGGCTGGGACCGGGCTACCGTGTCGCGGTCAATGTCTCGCCGCGACAATTCGCCAACGAAAAGCTGCCGACGACGATCATGAGCGCGGTATCGGCGGCGGGCATCCAGCCCGACCAGCTCGAACTGGAGATCACCGAGGGCGTCTTCCTTGACGAGAGTCCCGAGAATCTCGCGATGTTCCAGAAACTGAAGCGCACCGGCGTACGGCTGGCGCTCGACGATTTCGGTACCGGCTATTCGGCGCTCGGCTATTTGAAGAAGGCGCCGTTCGACAAGATCAAGATCGACCAAAGCTTCGTGCTCGGCGCCGCCGATCCGAACAGCATGAACGCCGCGATCATCTCGTCGATCGTCGGCCTTGCGACGGCGCTCGACATGGAAACCACCGCCGAGGGGGTGGAGACGCACGACGATCTGGCGCTGATCCGCGGCTTGGGCTGCAGCCATGTCCAGGGCTATATTTATGGCAAGCCGATGGAACTCGGCGAAGTTCTCGTGCTGCTCGGCGAGGGCGGCGGTCGCGTCGAGGCCAAGGGCTACAAGAGCGCCCGCGAGCCGCGCCGGACGACCTTCCGCACGATCCAGGTCACCAGCGGCGGCTATCAATATGAAGCCATCGTCCGCAATATGTCGTCGCGCGGCGCGCTGATCGAGGGGCTGTGGAACGTGCCCGCCGGGACCGACCTCATCCTCGAATTCGGTTCCGACCTGTCGCTCGATGCGCAGGCGCGTTGGTCGAGCGACAATCGCGTCGGCGTGCAGTTCACCGAAGCCGTCGACATCGAAATGCTCATCAGTCCCGCGCAGGGCCGGGCGACGAGGGCGGTACAGCCGCCACGCCTCCAGCGCATCGCCTGAAATCGCGGCTGATTATTTCCCATTCGTCATCCCGGCCTTCGCCGGGATGACGAATTGGGGAAGGCGATCGTCAGCCGGCGATCCGCCCGCGCACCATCACCCAGCCGACCTTTTCAAGCGTCGTCACATCGCTGAGCGGATCGCCGTCGACCGCGATCATGTCGGCCGACATGCCGGGCGCAATGCGGCCGATCTCATTTTCGAGCGACAGCAGTTTCGCGGCCACCGTCGTCGCGCTTGCCAGCGCCTCGCGCGGGGTCAGCCCATATTTGACGAGCAACGCGAACTCGCCGCCGTTGCGGCCATGTTCGAATACTCCGGCGTCGGTGCCGAAAGCGATCGGCACGCCCAGCGCCTTGGCGCGCGTAACCGCCTTGCCGACGTCGTTCAGCGTCATCCGGACCTTATCCTCGACCGTCGGCGTATAGATGCCCTTGCCGAGCCGTTCCCTTATGCCCTCGAATGCCATCAACGTCGGCACGAGATAGGTACCCTTGGCCTTCATCACCTTCAGCGTCGGATCGTCGGCGAAGGTGCCATGCTCGATGCTGTCGATGCCCGCGGCCGCCGACGCGGTGATCCCGCCCGCGCCATGCGCATGCGCCATGACCTTCAGCCCCAGCGAATGCGCGGTATCGGCGATGCTCTGCAACTCGGCGCTGGTGAAATGGCCCTCGAGCCCGCGTGCCTGCTGCGACAGGACGCCCCCTGTTGCGGTGATCTTGATAACGTCGGCCCCGGCGCGCGACGCCTTGCGCACCTTCTCGGCGCATTCGAGCGCGCCGGTGCAGGTGTAGCCCTGATCGAGCACGGCGTGGACATCTTCGCGGAAGCCCGTGACGTCGCCGTGGCCGCCGATGATCGACAGCGCCGGGCCCGCTGCGACGATGCGCGGCCCCTCGATAAAGCCGTTCGCGGTACCGCGGCGGAGCGCATAGGCGGTATATTGCGCCGACCCCGCCTCGCGCACCGTGGTGAAACCCGCGCGCAGCGTGATGGCGGCATTCTTCGCGCCGACCACCACGCCCCATTCGTCGGGATCGACCGCCGCCGCGCGATAATCGTCGCCGGGGTCGCCGGTGAGGTGGACGTGGAGGTCGACGAGCCCGGGAAGCAGGGTCTTGTCGCCGAGATCGACGACCTCCGCGCCCGCCGGGGCCTCGGCGCGGCCAGCGGTGATCGAGGTGATGCGGTCATCGGTGACGGTAACGGTCGCGGGTCCCTGCACCGGCTTGTCGGCATCGGTGATCACTTGCCCGGCATAGATGACTGTGGTGCGTGCCTCCGCCGAGGCCGCACCGCAAAGCGCCAGCGCGACTGCCGTGGCAGTCGCCAATCCCGATTTTTGCATATTCGCTCCCCTGTTTCGTGGCGCGACCGTGGCGCGTCGGGCGGGGGAGGGCAAGCCCATAAAAAGAGGGGCCGGCGGACCGGCCCCTTCAGTTTATTCATCTGATAACCGAAAGGAATATTACCAGAAGAAGTCGTAGATCACGTCGACCACTTCGCCCGAGTAGGTGTCGACCAGAAGCGCGTCGTCATAATAGCGCACCCAGCGATACCCGCCGTAGGCCGGCGGCAGGCGGTAATAGCCCGGATCGTTGATCCAGTAGCGCGAGCCATAGAACAGCGAGCCCAGCGTGAAGCCGATGCTGAACCGCGTATAGCCGCGTCCGCGATACGGATTGTAATAGCGCGGCATCCGGTAATAGCTGCGGTTGTGGTCGCGATAGCTGCGCCAGTCGTAACGGCGGTCGCTGCGCCAGTCGCGGCTCCAGCGGCTGTTGTTACGGTCCCAGCGATCGTGGCGGCCGTCGCGATAGCGGCGGTCGACATAGCCGTTGCGGTTGCGGTCGTAACGGCGATCGACACGGTTGTTGTTGTTGCGATCCCAGCGGCGATCGAGGTCGCCGTTGCGATTGCGGTCGTAACGCCGGTCTACCTGACCGTTGCGGTTGCGATCCCACTGCCGGTCGACCCGGCCGTTGCGGTCGCGGTCCCACTGGCGGTCGACGCGGCCGTCGCGGTTGCGATCATAGGTGCCGCGCTGGCCCCGGATCTGCTGTTGGCGAATCTGCTGCTGGCGCTGCGCTTGCTGACGCTGCACCTGCTGCTGGCGCACGCGCTGCTGATCGGTACCGCGCTGCTGCCACTGGCGCTGTTGCTGGCCGTTCCAGCGATTGCCGCGATCGGCCCGCATATCGCGCTGCTGACGCTGGACCTGCTGACGTTGCACCTGCTCGCGTTGCGGCTGCGAACGCGGGGCCTGACGCTGGGCGCGGCCTTCGCCGCCGCCGCCGCGCCGGACTTCGGGGCCGCGCGGACCACGGTCGCCGCGATTGCCGCGATCGTTCTGCGCGATCTGCATTCGCTCGCCGGAGGCCTGTGCCGCGGCGGGAGCGATGGGGGTGAGGACCGTCGCAGCGATCAGCAACCCTCCGAACATCTTCTTCATCTCGCCATACTCCAATTCATGTCCCGCACGCTGGAGGCACCAGCCGGGAAGATGAAGAGAAAGTTACCGCAGGCAAGATGATCGGCCGCTGAACCGGGGTGTTGCCTTAGGTTCAGCTTCCCGGGGGCTTGCGCATGGCGGGAACGGCGCGTGCCGCATCCTCGGGGCGGATGCCGGGCGGCGGCGCGGCGGCGATCCGTTCCTCGCCGCGCAGCACGCGGCCGGCGCGGCGGATGGCACCGCGAATCCGCGGATAGGTGCCGCAGCGGCAGATATTGGTGATCGCCGCATCGATTTCGGCGTCGGTCGGATTGCTGTTGGTGCGGAGCAAGGCTGCGGCCGCCATGATCATTCCCGACTGGCAGAAACCGCATTGCGGCACCTGTTCGGCGACCCAGGCCTGCTGCACCGGATGGCTGCGGTCGCGCGACAGTGCCTCGATCGTCGTGACGAAGCGGCCCTCGCATTCGGCGATGGTGACGAGGCAACTGCGAATCGCCTCGCCATCGATATCGACGGTGCACGCGCCGCATTCGCCGGTGCCGCAGCCATATTTGGTCCCCGTCAGGTTCGACGCGTCGCGCAGCGCCCACAGCAGGGGCGTTTCGGGGTCCATGCGATATTCGACCGGGCGGTCGTTGACCGAGAATCGCGTCATGCATTCCCTGTTAGCGCAGCCGCGCGATTAGTCACGCCAGCTTGTGTCGATCTTGTCGACCTTGCGCACCATCGCGTCGAACTCGGCCTTGCCCGACTGACCGGGGATCGCCGCCATATAAAGGTCGCGCTGGTGAACCTTGATGACCTCCTCGTCGACAAGGATCGGCTTGCCCATGCTCATCGTCGCGAGCTGGATCTCGCAGGCGCGCTGCAGCGCCCAATATTTGATGAAGGCGTCGGACAGCGACTTGCCCATCACGACGGGGCCGTGGTTGCGCAGCATCAGGATGCGCTTGTTGCCGAGATGCTCGACCAGCCGCTCGCCCTCTTCCTCGCGGACCGTCACGCCTTCGAAATCGTGATAGGCGAGCTGGCCCATGAAATTGCAGGCATAGAAGTTCGTCGGCTGCAGACCGCCTTCGAGCCCGCAGACCGCCATCGTCGCGGTCGTGTGGGTGTGGATGATCGCATGGGCGTCGGGCAGGACGCGGTGGAACAGGCTGTGCTGGACGAAGCCCGCCTTGTTGACGTGCCAGGGATTATCCTCGTCCAGCTTGTTGCCGTCGATGTCGATCTTGATCAGGCTGGAGGCGGTGACTTCGCTGAAATGCATGCCATAGGGGTTGATCAGGAAGGCGCCTTCCTGATCTTCGAGCTTCACCGTGATGTGGTTGAAGATCATCTCGTCCCAGCCCATCATCGCGAAGATGCGGTAGCAAGCGGCGAGTTCCTGCCGCGCCGTCCATTCGGCTTCGCTATATTTGCTGTTGCGCTTGAGCTGGGTCGCCATGGCCTGTCCCTTACTGTGATTGGTTTCGTCCTGCTACCTATGCCACAAGGCAGCGGGCAGGCCAATCCCGGCGAGGCGCGCGCGGTCCCGTGGCGCGGCAGGCGCGGTTCGCCGCGTTGGGGCTTGCATTTCGGCGCGAATCCTTTTAGTTGGCGCTTCATTGGAACGTCGCGCTTTCGCGGCGCTCTTTTTATTGCCCGAATATCGGCGATTTACGGCAAACCGGCTCTCCGGTGCCGAAATCGTTTTGACGAACAGGAGACGACACGGCGTATGCAGATCATCGTTCGCGACAATAATGTCGACCAGGCCCTTCGCGCGCTCAAGAAGAAGCTGCAGCGTGAGGGCGTGTATCGCGAAATGAAGCTGCGCCGTCACTACGAGAAGCCGAGCGAAAAGCGTGCGCGCGAGCGCGCCGCCGCCGTCCGCCGCGCCCGCAAGATGGAGCGCAAGCGGATGGAGCGCGACGGGATCAAGTAAGCCCGTCGATCCGTTCGGGATCCAGTTCGTGAAAGGGGCGCTGCGGGCAACCGCGGCGCCCTTTTTCATTGGCCGGATGCTTGTCGCCAAGTTGCCGATGTCGGTGAGCGCATTTGGCGTTGCTTTGCAACGGCTTGTCTCGCGCGACAGGAACAAGCGCCTCATTCGCCCGTTTCTCCTGCAAGAGGCGAGCCCCTCCCGCCTCTGCGACAAAGGAGAATCCCGATGGGTGAACTCACCGAAAAAGCGAAAGGCCTTGCGAACGAGGCTGCCGGCAATGTGAAGCAGGCGGCAGGCAAGGCGACCGATAACGAGCGTCTGCGCGCCGAAGGCGAAGCGCAGGAACGCAAGGGCGAAGCCCAGAATCTGAAGGGCAAGGTTCAGGGCGCGCTTGGCGACAAAATCTGACGGGCATGTTCGTCCGCCAAGAAAAAGGCCCCGGGAAACCGGGGCCTTTTTTGTTGCGCGATATACGCTGGCTTATTTGCCGCCGGAGGCGACCAGATCGACGTCGGTCATGCCGCCGTCGCGACGCATGAACAGGACATAGGCCAGTTCGCCCTTCGTGCCGCCGAGTACATGCTCGTCGCCATTGACGCGGTGGTCGCTGGTGTATCCGGCGCGGACCGCCATCGTGTGATAATAGTCGAGCACCGCCTGCATCGACGCCGCGGTCTGGAAATTGACGACGCGGATGTTGCACTTGCCGCCGGCGACGCCCGCTGCCTCGCGCAAGGTCGCGCGCGGATAGAGGCGGAAGGCGGGGGGCAGGCGGTCGGCCCAGGCATTGCCATAGGTCAGCTTGGCATCGCAGCTCCCCTTTGCCTGTTCGCGGGCGAGCGCGCCGATGGTGACCGGGCGCTTGGCAGCGTTGGCGCAATCGCCCTTGCAATCGGCTTCATAGGGCAGCGCCTTGGGCGCGGCGAGCAGCTTGCCGGCGGCCTGCGCCGCTGCGGCTTCGGCGGCGCTGGCGGCCTTGGCGCCGGCAACGCCCGGAACGCCGCCGTCGACAGGCTTGTTGCCCGGACCCACGGCATTCTGGTTCGACTGGCCGGCCAGCTTCGGATCGACCATGATCTTGTCTTCGAGCGAGCCCTTGATCGTCGGGTCTGCATTGGTCAGGCCGTCGTCGAGCGGCGACAATTCGGCCTTGGCATTGGGATTGTCCCGGCAGCCGGCCAACGGAGCGGTGGCCACCAGCAAACCCGCAACCAGCCATTTTCCGCGCATGATCATCGCTAACACTCCCTTAACATCTTCTCCGGAATGCCCGATCCTGGTTAAAAAGGTGCGAAGAAAATGCGTTAACGGGTAAGACTTTGTTAGCCGAAAACTGTCTCGGACCGGGACGGATTCAGCCCCGGCGCGGTGCGGATGAGGCGCGAGGTCGCGACCGCGGCCTGCCGGTGGACGACCGCTTCGCGATATACCGGGTCGGTCACCATCGCCATGAACGCGCCGCTGTCCGGATATTCGGCGACGAAGATTGCGTCCCAACGCTCGCCATCGGGTCCGATCAGCATCGCCTCCATCGTACCGCGCCAGACGATGCGGCCGCCGACGCGCTGGAAGACCGGGCCACTGTCGCGCCCGTAATTCGCATAGGCATCGGCACCGGTCAGGTCGTGCCCGGCGAGCGGGTGACCCGCAGGGTAGGCGGCCTTGTCCCGGAAGCGGACGAGGTTGAGCATGTGGATCACCGTGTCGCGCGGCAGCGCCTTGAAGGCGTCGAACTGCGCGCGTTCGGGGTCGATGTGACGATCATCGGTCACAGCCGGAATTCCTTGCGCTTGATCCGCCACGCATCGGCGCTCTGCGTCCAGGCATCGACCGGCGCATCCTGAAACGGCGCGGGAAGGCGGGTCGGGCCGCTGTTCGTCGCGCCGAGCCGCCGCGCAAGCGCCTGCGAGCGGGTGTTCGCCGGATCGATGCTGTGCATCAGCTCGGGCCATTTCAGAAATTCGACCGCGAAATCGCACGCCGCGATGCAGCCTTCGAAGGCGTAACCTTTGCCCGCGAATTTCGCGCGGACGCCATAACCGACCTCGGGCGCCGGCCAGCCGTCGGGTTCCCATGGCCCAAGCCGCCCGACCCATTCGCCGGTGTCGCGTTCGATCACCGAAAACATCGAAAAGCCGCGGATATGCCATGCACCCGCGAGCGTGCACCACATGCGCCACGCCTGCGATCGTTCGCAGGTGCCGCCGATGAACTGCATGGTATCGGCTTCGGTGCACATTTCGGCGAAGCCGTCGAAATCCTCTGTCGCGGGCGGACGGAGGATCAGGCGCTCGGTTACGAGCAGCGGGCCGTTCAGCATGATATCTCTCCGCAGCGTTGGCCGATGCTTCTGCGGGAAGAGCGCGAGAGGGGCAAGCCCCGACGCACGGCGGCCCGCACACGCGATGTTGAGGACGCCGACCTCCCGGCCGGCGTCCTCGCCATCACGTGTGCGGGCGGAGGGGTCTCGGACCCACACCCGTAACGGTAACGCTATCGCTTAGCGGCAGCGATATTTGCTCTTGTCGATCTCGCGGCCGAGCAGCGCGCCACCCGCGGCGCCGAGCACCGTGCCGAGCAGCTTGTCGCCGTTGCCCGCAATCTCGTGTCCGGCGAGGCCGCCCACCGCGCCGCCGATCAGGAGACCGGTCGTGCCATTGTCCTTCTTGCAACGATAACGTCCGTCGCTGCCGCGCCAGACGCGGGTGTTCGAATTCACGCGCTGGTCGTTGCGGGCATAATAGTCGCGGTCGCGATGACGGCGCTTCTTGTAGAAATCGCTCGTCTGTTCGCTGGCGTGATAGCCGGGAGCCTGCACAGCGGTCGAAACGCCGGCAGAAGCGGGGGCCGAAGCCATGACACCGGCCGCGGCGATCGTGCCGAAAAGGGCCTTGGTGAAATTGCGCATTCTATTGTCCTTTCCTGGTTCGGCGCCTCGCCCGCTTGTGCAAGAGGGCATCGGGCGCTTCGAAAGGGAAAACGACCGGGGTCCAATTCCCGTTGCATGAACCCGAGGCAACAAGACGAACCGAGCCATTGCATCGACGAACCGAAAGGTCTTGCGGGGCGGCAAAGGGCATGCGACATATCGGCCATGCTGAATATCGGATCGCTCGTCATTGGCGTTATCGCGCTGGTTCTGGCCGTTTTCGCCTTCATCCCGCTGCTCGGCTGGGCGAACTGGGTGATCATCCCGTTTGCCGTCGTCGGCCTCGCGCTCGGCGCGATGTCGGACAAGACGAGCGGACGCAATCTCAACATCGTCGTCATCGTGATCGGGGTTATTCGCCTGATGCTGGGCGGCGGCATCATCTGATTTCCCGCCGAAAGGCTTTTCGACCATGACGCAGCAGACTGCCGCTTCGGCGGGCGATCGGGGCGGCTTGCCCTATGCGCTCCTCGCCTATGGGCTGTGGGGTTTCGTCCCGCTGTTCTTCAAGCTGCTTGCCAGCGTGCCGCCAATCGAAGTGCTGGCGCAGCGGATCATCTGGTCGCTGCCCTTCTGCTTCCTGATCATGGCGTTCCGCCGCCAGATCGGCGACTATCTGGGCGCGCTGAAGGACTGGCGCGTGCTGAGGATGCTGCTCGCGAGTTCGGTGCTGATCGCGATCAACTGGCTGGTTTATATCCACGCGATCTTTACCGACCATGTTCTGGCGGCGAGCCTCGGCTATTATTTGAACCCGCTCGTCAATGTGATGCTGGGGATGGTCTTTCTCGGCGAACGGCTGTCGCGGCTGCAGATGCTTGCGGTCGCCATCGCCGCGGTCGGGGTCGCGATCCTGCTCGGCGGCGCGCTCGACACGCTGTGGATCAGCCTTACGCTCGCGTTCAGTTTCGGCGTCTACGGATTGATCCGCAAGGTGGTACCCGTCGGGTCGCTGCCGGGGCTGGCGATCGAAACGACGGTGTTGCTGCCGGTTTCGCTGGCCATCGCAGGCTATTTCATCTGGGCCGGCGACGGCCGCGGTTTCGGCAGTGACGCGGGGGTGAGCTGGCTGCTCGCGGCCGGCGGCGTGGTGACGGCGGTGCCGCTGTTGCTCTTCGCCACGGCGGCGCGGCGAATGAGCTATGCGGCGCTCGGCTTCGTCCAGTTCCTTGCACCGACGATCCAGTTCCTGCTCAGCCTGTTCGTATTCGGCGAGCCGCTGAAGCCGGCGCAGCTCGCCTGTTTCCTGCTCATCTGGACGAGCATCGCAGTGTTCAGTTTCGATATCTGGCGCAAGCTGCGCGCCGAACGAATGATGCCGGGGGCTTAGATTCTTCGTCATGCCGAACTTGATCCGGCATCCACTGCGGCGTTGAAGTCATGGACCCCGGAGCAAGTCCGGGGTGACGAAGAGGGATTTTAAACCAGCCGCCATCCCAATGTTTCGCCGGCGTGGAACGGCACGACCTCGCCGATCCGGTCGGGGACGATGGTCTCGCCGCGCTCGAGGGTGACCGTCTGCTCGTTGAGCGGCAGGCCATAGAAGCGCGGGCCGTGCTCGCTCGCGAAGCCTTCGAACTGGTCGAGCGCGCCATCCTCGTCGAAGGCGGTGACATAGCTTTCGAGCGCATAGGGGGCGTTGAAGATGCCCGCGCAGCCGCACGATGCTTCCTTGGTGTGCACCGCGTGCGGTGCGCTGTCGGTGCCGAGGAAAAATTTCGGCGAACCCGACGTCGCGGCCTTGCGCACCGCGAGCCGGTGATGCTCGCGCTTGGCGACCGGCAGGCAATAGGCGTGCGGGCGGATGCCGCCGACAAGCATCGCGTTGCGATTGATGTGCAGATGCTGCGGCGTCACCGTGGCGGCGACATTTGCCGGGGCCTCGGCGACGAACGCGGCGGCTTCGGCGGTCGTGATATGTTCGAAGACGATCTTGAGCGCCGGAAGCCGTTTCACGAGCGGTGCGAGCGTGCGTTCGATGAACACCGCCTCGCGGTCGAAGATATCGACATCATGATCGGTAACCTCGCCGTGGATCAGCAGCGGCATGCCGATGTCCTGCATGCGCTCGAGCACGGGCATGATGTTCGCGATATCGGTGACGCCGTGGGCGCTGCCCGTGGTCGCATGCGCGGGGTAGAGTTTTGCGGCCGTGAAAACACCCTCGGCATGGCCGCGCGCCATTTCGTCAGGGTCGCTATGGTCGGTAAGATAGGCGACGATCAGCGGCGTGAAGTCGAGCCCGGCGGGAACGGCGGCGTTGATCCGGTCGCGATACGCCCGGCCTTCTTCGGCGGTGGTGACCGGCGGCGACAGGTTCGGCATGATGATCGCACGCGCGAACTGGCGCGCGGTGTAGGGCGCGACATGTTCCAGCATCGCGCCGTCGCGAAGGTGGACGTGCCAGTCGTCGGGACGGCGGATGGTCAGGCGGTCGGTCATGCGGGCGGACTCGTCGATAAGTGGGCTTGGTTTCGGCTGCGGCGTCCTTAGGGACAGAAGCCACAAATTGCACGCTCGAGGTTTGAAGCGATTTTGTTCAGTGCGAGAAGGCAAGGCGCAGGCCTATGTCGATAGGTCAAGGCTTGCCGACGAAGCAATGGACAAAATCGGTCAAATCCCGAAGGGACGTTGAAATGGCTTCAATCTCAGGCCCGGTCAGCTTTGCGGGTAGCGATGCTACCCGCTGCACCCGCCCGAACCCGATATTTTCGCCATTTCGACGCCTCGAGCGTGCAATTTGTGGCTTCTGTCCCTAAATTATCGCCATGGCCAATACCACCCTCAACGACCGCGCCCTGATCCGTCTGTCGGGGGAGGACGTCCGCGGCTTCCTGCAAGGGCTCGTCACCAATGATACGTCGGGCAACCTGCCGGTGTGGGCGGCGTTGCTGACCGCGCAGGGCAAGGTGTTGTTCGATTTCCTGCTGTGGGGCGATGGCGACGATGTGCTCGTCGATTGCGAACGTGACGCCGCCGAGGCGCTTGCGAAGCGGCTGACCCTCTATCGCTTGCGCCGCCCGATCACGATCGCGGTCGAGCCCGGTCTTGCGGTCCATTGGGCAACGGCAGGCGACCTTGGCGTCGTCGATCCGCGCCTTGCCGAACTCGGCCAGCGCTGGCTGGCCCCCGCCGGCGAAGGCGAAAGCGCCGATGCCGCCTGGCAGGCGCATCGCCTGTCGCTCGGCGTCACCGAGGGATGCGGCGAACTCGGCGACGGTGCAACCTTGTGGCTCGAATGCAATGCCGCCGAACTGAACGGCGTCAGCTTTACCAAGGGCTGCTATGTCGGACAGGAAAATACCGCGCGGATGAACTGGCGGCAGAAGGTGAACCGGCGGCTGGTCGTGGTGCCGATCGGCGAGGCCGACGAAAAGCGGCAGATGGTCGCTTATCCCGACCTCGGACTGTCGGTCGAACATCGCCGCGTCGAGAATATCGATCCTTCCACGGCGCCGTTCTGGATGCGTGAGGGGTTGGCTGCCGGTTCATGACAGGTGCAGCGATCGCTGCTACTATATCGTCCATGCGCGCGCTTCTGATCCCGTCGGCGCTTGTCGCCGTTTTCGCCGCGACCCCGGCCTTCGCGGCTGGTGTTTGCACACCCGAACCTGCATTGGCCGATAATGCCACGCCACTCGTGCCGATCGAGGCCGAAATGACTGCGGTGCCGTCGCTGCTGGCGCCGCTTGCGGCCGACTCGCCATGGCGCGCGCGTTTCGAGGCGGCCGCCGACGAACTGCTGCCGGCGCTGCGGTCGGGCCAGCCGGCCCGTTGGCAGCCCTTGCTCGGCGGGCGCTGGCTGGGCGAGCGGGAGAGCGCGGCGGTCGCGACGCTGCTCGCCGATGAATGCGCGGCCTTTGCGCCGCTGCTCACGGCCCGGGGGCCGATCGAACGCCGGATTCTCGGCTGGAATATTCCGGCATCCTACAGCCCCGCCGACCGCGCCGAAATCGCGGCGCGGCCCGAGGCGGAAGCGCTGGTCTGCTGGTCGGCAGGGCAGGGCAGCGACGCGGCCTGGCCGAGCACTGCGGCGGAGGCCGACAATGCGGCGGGGCGTCCCTATGCCTGCGCGCGCATCGCCTATTCGCTGCGCGGCGGTATCGCGAGTTGGCGGGCCTTCGTCGAGCGCGGCTGATTGCGGCAGGAAGTGCCGCGCATTTAACCAATAACCAACGATAGTCTGCGACAAGCGCCGCATGTTGGGGCGCTTTCTTGGTTTGGCCGCGGTCATCGCGGCGGTATCGGTCGGCATGGCGGGCATCGCCGGCCGTTCGACGAACCTGGCCGCTACCGGGCCGGTTGTCGATCGCGGCGGCGACGACAATGAAAACTGGACGACCCAGCGCGGTAAGGACCGAAGCGCTTATACGACCGCACAGGCCCGCGCCTCGTCGGGCGGAGTACGCATCAACCGGTCCGGCGATTCGCATTTTTACGCCACTGCCGAAATCGACGGCGTCGATATCAAGATGATGGTCGACAGCGGGGCGTCGATCATCGCACTGACCCGGCGCGACGCAGAGACGATCGGCATCGATGTCGACAGCCTGCCCGTTTCGGGCACTGCGCGCACCGCGGGCGGCGACGTTCCGATGCGCACGGTCATGCTCGACAGCGTCGACATCGACGGGATCGAGGTGCGGCGGGTACAGGCGGCGGTGGTCGACGCCGACATGGGCGTTTCGCTGCTCGGCCAAAGCTATTTGGCAAGGCTCGCCGCCGTGAATGTCGAAGGCGACACGATGACGCTGCGGTGAGGCCGCCGCGCTGCGCGGGACGCGGCTATGATATTACAAGGGCGCTTCCGGCCTTGACCCGATCGAGCGCGATCAGGGTGCGAAAATGGTCGACAAGGTCGCTTTCGGAAAACAGCCGCCGCGTCAGCGCCTCATATTCGCGCATGTCGCGGCAGACGATGATCAGGACGAAGCTGACGCCGCCGGTCGCGTAATAGGCCTGCTGCACCGTCGGCTCGGCGGCAAAGAGCGCCTTCGCCGCATCGACCGTCGCCGCGCGCTCGTCGAGCAGATGCACTTCGACGATGGCGGTGATCGCCAGCGACAGGGCCTCGGGCGCAATGACGGCCACATTGGCTTCGATCACACCTGCAGCCTCCATCGCAGCGATCCGGCGCTGTACGGCCGCGGCCGACAGGTTGACCGCGTCGGCGATCCGGCGCTGCGGCGTCTTGTTGTCGGACTGGATGATCCGGAGAATCGCCCGGTCGAAATCGTCGAGCGACCGGTTGGCATGAGGGGATGATACGCGCATCGGCACCGTCCTGAGCGATTGTTGCATTTCTGCGCCCGAATTTGCGCGCACAACCCGCCTAAACGAGATTATTTCCCGCCGCCATGATAGACATGCGATCTACCTCTGGCCAGCACGCCGCCGCGATCGGCATCTGCGCGGCGCTGGCGTCCCAGATATCGATGAACCTCGGCGCCGGTTTCGCCAAGCAGCTGTTTCCGATGCTCGGCGCCTATGGCGTGACATCGCTTCGGACCGCGCTGGCGGCGGCGATGCTCTTTGCCCTGTATCGCCCGTGGCGACGCCCGGTTACCCGCGCCGCCATCCCGGCGCTGCTGATCTATGGCGCGATGCTGGGCACCATGAACCTGACCTATTATCAGGCGCTGGCCCGCATTCCGATCGGGATTGCGACGGGGATCGAGGTGATGGGCCCGCTTGCCGTCGTGCTGCTGGCGTCGCGCCGTCCTCGCGATTTCCTGTGGCTCGCGCTGGCTGTCCTCGGCCTGATCCTGCTTTTGCCGCTCGGGCATGACGACAGGCTCGATCCCGTCGGAATCGCCTTTGCATTCGCCGCCGCCGCCTGCTGGGCGCTCTACATCATCTTCGGCAAGCGGGTCGCGGGCACGCTCGGGAGCAACGCGGCGCCGTGGGGCATGCTCGTTGCGGCGGTGCTGACCCTGCCGATCGGGCTGGGCACGACGGGGACGATATTATTCTCGCCCGCCGTCCTGCTGATCGGTGCCGGCATTGCACTCCTGTCGAGCGCGATCCCCTATTCGCTGGAGATCGAAGCGATGCGCCGGCTGCCGGCGCATGTGTTCGGCATGCTGCTGGGCGCTTCCCCGGCGGTCGGGGCGCTGGCGGGCTATGTGATTCTCGATGAGGTTCTGACGCCGGTCCAGTGGCTCGCGATTGGCTGCATCATCGTTTCGGCGATCGGCAGCTCGGTGGTGGCATCGCGGCCGACGACCACGCTGGAGACCTGACAGGCTTGCCATTTTGGCCGCGTTTCCCCACATCGGCCGCCATGAACGCTCCCAATCCCCCCCCGAATCCCCCGATGCGCGCCGCGATCGTGCCTGTCACCGCCTTCGAACAGAATTGCACCTTGATGTGGTGCACCGAGACCAACAAGGCGGCCTTCATCGATCCGGGCGGCGATCTCGAAAAGCTCCGCGAAGCGGTGCGGCAGACCGGGGTGGAGGTCGAAAAGATCCTCGTCACCCATGGTCATATGGACCATTGCGGTCAGGCTGGGGTGCTGGCGAAAGAGCTGGGCGTGCCGATCGAGGGGCCGCACGAGGACGACCGTTTCTGGATCGAGCGGTTGGGTGAGGACGGCGCGCGCTTCGGCATGACCGGCGAGATTTTCGAGCCCGACCGCTGGCTCGTCGACGGCGACACCGTGACCGTCGGCAATCTGGTCATCGACGTCATCCACTGTCCGGGACACACGCCGGGGCATGTCGTCTTCCATCATGCGCCGTCGAAGCTGGCGGTTGTCGGCGACGTGCTGTTCCAGGGATCGATCGGCCGCACCGACTTTCCGCGCGGCAATCACCAGCAGCTGCTCGATTCGATCACGCAGAAGCTGTGGCCGCTCGGCGGCGATACGACGTTCCTGCCCGGTCACGGCCCGCACAGCAATTTCGCGCACGAGCGGCGGACGAACCCCTATGTCAGCGATATGGCGATGGGGACGGCGTAAGTTCAGCCTATCGCGCTTCGGCCGCGACCGTCTCGGTCACGGCGCTCGAGGTGAAGCTGACCGGGGTCAGATAAACCGCGACGAGCGCGGTGATCGCGAGCCCGAGCTGGGTCAGGATCGTGATGATCGTCCCCGCCATGCGGCCCCACATCATGCCATCCATCCCCAGCGCATGCAGGATGCGGCCGACGAGGTAGAGCGCGCCCGCGCCCCACAGCCACAGCGAAGAGCCGATCCCGAGCTCGACAAGCGCGAGCAGGATGAGCACGAAGGCACTGTTCTCGACGAAATTGCTGTGAGCACGCATGCGGCGGATCACCGCATCATTGCCGCCGTCGCCGACGAAGATCTTCTCGCGCGTCCGCACCCGCCCGACGCGGATGCTGAGCCAGAGGTTGAGCAGGGCGGCGCCCGCGGCGATGGTCAGGCTGATCGGCAAGATTATCATATCGGGTCCCCCTCCCGGCCGGCGACTGCGGCCCTCGGCCGGGTGTGGCATCGGCCGAAAGCGAGTGCAAGACCGTGCGCTACGGCTCAGCTTTCCGGCGGGGTTTCCGGCTTCGCCTCGCGCGCCTGCGCCTTGCGCTTGCGCAGGTTGGCGCGCAACGCCTCCGCGAGGCGGCGTTCGCGTTCGAGATCGGCGGGGGAGGGCGGCTTGCTCACGGCGCGATCCTTGCCTGCGAAATCGGCGCAGCGTCAAGCCTTCGCACCTTGACAGGCGAAGGGCGCCCCGCCATAGGCCGCGCCTGCCCGGCACCGTCGTGCCCCGCGGCATCAGGCTGCTGCTGTAGCTCAGTGGTAGAGCGCACCCTTGGTAAGGGTGAGGTCGAGAGTTCAATCCTCTCCAGCAGCACCATTTCCGGCCCGGCCGGGTCACCGAAAAATCAGATTTTTGCCGCCAGCAGCCAGTCGTGGAACAGCTTGACCGCCGGCTGGCGCAGCGCGCGCGGGCGGCAGACGAACCAGTAGCTGTACGGGCTGTCGACGTCGAAATCGAACAGCCGGACGAGCCGCGGATCCTGCGCATCGTCGAAATGATGGCCGTGCATGAAGGCGACCCCGATGCCCTGCGCCGCCGCTTCGAGCATCAACGGTCCCGAATCGAAGAAATCGGTCCCCGCCGGTTCGAGATAGGGCATGCCGATCGCCTGTTTCCACTCGCTGAACGTCTCGGGCATTTCGCGGTGGAGCAGGATCGTCGAGCGCTGCAATTGTTCGGGGACGGTGAGCGGCCGGTCGCCGTCGGTCAGCGTGCGCGAGGCGATGGGGAAGACCTTGTCCTGATCGAGCCGCGCCGCATAGAGCGCCGGGTCGATCGCCCGCGCCAGCGCGATCGCGGCATCGATGCCGTCACCCAGCCGTGCCTCGCCATGCGACATCGTCTCGATATCGATATGCAGTTCGGGGTGTTCGCGGCGCAGTTCGGGCAGGCGCGGGAAGAGGCGCTGCTGCGCAAAGAGCGGCAGGACGTTGAGGTGAAGACGGAGCGAGGCATCCGGGCTGCCGGCACGGCTGATCGCGCCGCGCAGTTCGTCGAGAATCGGTGCCAGATGATCCTGCAACTCGCGCCCCGCCTCGGTCAGGCTGAGCCCGTGATGGTGGCGGTTGAACAATGGCCGGCCGACGGCATGTTCGAGCGTCTGGATGCGCCGCGACAGCGCCGGCATCGACAGTCCGAGCTCGGTTGCCGCAGCCTTTACCGTGCCGTGGCGGGCGACCTCGAGAAAGGCCTCCATGCTGCTGAGGGGAGGAAGTCGTGCCATGTTCGTGCCGGGCACAATGATGCCATGGCGTGCGAAGTCACGCCAGAATTATTGTGCGGTGCAGTATAATTTGCTTTCGCGCCGATCGCTTCCTCGGGGGGTCGCAAATCGGGAACGACCACCCTATCTTTGCCGTTCTGACCTTTTTGAGGGAGAAACGCCTTGGCGGATGCACCGGTAAAAGAAAAGCAAGTCAAGCTGCAGGTCGCCAACGCGCGCGCCGAGGAAAGCGGCGGCGGGGTCGCGCGGATTTCGCGCGCCGCGATGGCCGAACTCGGAGTGACCGAGGGCGATATTATCGGAATCAACGGCAAGCGCGAGACCGCCTCGCGCGTGATGGCACCCTATGCCGAGGACGAAGGGCTCGAAGTCGTGCGCCTCGACGGCTTGCAGCGTGCCAATGCCGGTGCCGGTGCGGGCGATATGGTGACGCTGAGCCGGGTAGAGACGCGCCCCGCGACGCGGGTCGTGTTTGCGCCGGCGCAGGAAAATCTCCGCCTCCAGGGATCGGCGAATGCGCTGAAGCGCAGCTTCTTCGGGCGGCCGCTTGTCGCGGGGGATACCGTCGCGACTGCGGGGCAGCAGCGGGTGTCGGCCGGCGACATGCCGCCGCAACTCCGGCAGATGCTCAACGCGCCGGCCTATGCCCTCGCCGAAGTACGGCTGCTCGTCGTGTCGGCGAGCCCCAAGGGCGTCGTCTTCATCGACGAAAATACCGAAGTCGAGCTGCTTCCCGAATTTCAGGAGCCGCAGGATTCGCGCCGCACCGACGTCACCTATGACGATCTGGGCGGGCTCGGCGAGACGATCGACCAGCTGCGCGAGATGGTCGAGCTGCCGCTCCGCTACCCCGAACTGTTCCGCCGCCTTGGTGTCGATCCGCCGCGCGGGGTGCTGTTGCACGGGCCGCCGGGAACGGGCAAGACGCGGCTGGCGCGCGCCGTCGCGAACGAAAGCGAGGCGCAATTCTTCCTGATCAACGGCCCCGAGATTATGGGGTCCGCCTATGGCGAATCCGAAAAGCGCCTGCGCGATATCTTCGAACAGGCGGCAAAGTCGGCGCCATCGATCCTGTTCATCGACGAAATCGATTCGATTGCGCCGAAGCGCGGGCAGGTGCAGGGCGAGGCCGAAAAGCGGCTCGTCGCGCAATTGCTGACGCTGATGGACGGGCTCGAACCGCGCACCAATCTGGTCGTCATCGCGGCGACCAACCGTCCCGACGCGATCGACGAGGCGCTGCGGCGGCCCGGCCGCTTCGACCGCGAGATCGTCATCGGGGTGCCCGACGAAAAGGGACGGCGCGAGATATTGGGTATCCACACCCGCGGCATGCCGCTGGGCGAGAATGTCGACCTCGACGAACTCGCCCGGACGACCTTCGGTTTCGTCGGCGCCGACATGGCGGCGCTGACCCGCGAGGCGGCGATCGAGGCGGTGCGGCGGATCATGCCCAAGCTGAACCTAGAGGAAGGGACGATCCCGCCCGAGGTGCTCGACGAACTGCGCGTGACGCGCGAGGACTTCAACAATGCGCTGAAGCGCGTCCAGCCCTCGGCGATGCGCGAAGTGATGGTGCAGGCGCCGAAAACGCGGTGGAGCGACATCGGCGGGCTCGACGCGGCGCGCGACAAGCTGATCGAAGGCATCGAACTGCCGCTCAAGAACCCCGAGGCGTTCCGCCGCCTCGGCATCCGTCCGGCCAAGGGCTTCCTGCTCTATGGCCCGCCCGGAACCGGCAAGACGCTGCTCGCGAAGGCGGCGGCGCGCGAATCCGACGCCAACTTCATCTCGATCAAATCGTCGGACCTGCTGTCGAAATGGTATGGCGAGAGCGAGCAGCAGATTGCGCGGCTGTTCGCCCGCGCCCGCGCGGTGGCGCCGACGATCATCTTCATCGACGAACTCGACAGCCTCGTTCCCGCCCGGGGCGGTGGGACGTCGGGCGAACCGCAGGTGACCGAGCGTGTCGTCAACACGATCCTCGCCGAGATGGACGGGATCGAGGAGATGCAGTCGGTCGTCGTTATCGGCGCGACCAACCGCCCGAACCTGATCGATCCGGCGCTGCTGCGGCCGGGCCGGCTCGACGAGCTCATCTATGTTTCGGTGCCCAATGCCGAGGGGCGCCAGCGCATCCTCGAAATCCAGACCGGCAAGATGCCGCTGGCCGGCGATGTCGATCTCGCGGCGCTCGCCGAACGGACGGATCGCTTCACCGGCGCCGATCTGGAAGATCTGACGCGCCGCGCCGGACTCGCGGCGCTCAAGCGGTCGATGGATAGCGACACGGTAACGATGGCCGACTTCGAAGAAGCGCTGAAGGACACCCGCGCCTCGGTGACCGAGGCGATGGAGAAGGATTATGAAAAGATCCAGGGCGAGATCAAGCAGGCCGCGATGAGCGTCAATCCGATCGGCTTCTTCGCGCCGGGCATGCTCAAGCCGGTCCGCGAGCGGAAGCATGAGGAAGTCGACAAGGAGTAATTCCTAGGCTTGGGGCTGGTCCAGCCGCAGCGCGGACCAGCCCCACAGCACCAGCCAGCCGCAGAATGCCGCCATCAGACCATAAGCGACCATCGGGTGCCAGTTGTAGAGCAGCACGCCGATCGCGGGCGAGACGATATAGGCCGAGCCGTTGATCGACGCGGTCATTCCGGCAACTGCGCCCTGATCGCGGCGGGGCACCGCGAGCGACGACCCTGCGGTGAAACCGGGACGGAAGAGGCCGAAACCGAGCGAGGCGAGCGCGAAGCCGATAACGATACCGTGCAGGTCCTGCGCGACGCCGGTCATCAATATCCCGCCGATGGCGAGCACAGCACCCCACAATACAGTAGGTCGCGGGGTCAGCTTGAACAGCGGGATCAGGCCCCATTGGGCCAGTAGCGTTGCGAAGGCGCCCGCCATCAATACCGTTCCGGTCAATTTCGCGGCTGTGTCCGGATCGGCCCGCAGATCAAGGCGGTCGAGGATGAGAAAGCCGATAACGCCGAGCATCATCGCTTGCGCCTGTCCGCCCCAAAAGCCTGCGAGCAGCCAGGGACGAATGCGCCGGTCGCGCCAACTCAATGGCTCCTGTGGCGGAGCATCGGGATCATTCTCGTCTTCGCCGGTCGGCTCGGCCGGTCCGGCGGACAGCGGGTAGGGAGCGATCGCGCCGCGTGCGGCGAAACGCGGCGTGTCGTTCGGCAGCCGCCAGCGAAGCATGATCAGCACGACCAGCCCGATCAATGCAAAGACGATCATCGGCCCCGCAAGACCGACGACAGGAAGAATGAAATAGGGCGCGACCGCCGGTCCGATCACCGTCCCGAGGCCGAAGGATGAGGAGACGAGCGACAGGGCCTGCGTCCGCTGCTCTGGATCGGTGCGCGAGGCGACATAGGCCTGCACCGCGGGCGGCGCGGCCGAGCCGAGCCCGCCATAAAGGCTGCGGAACAGCGCGAAAACGATGAAGGTGAGCCCCGCGCCGATCAGCCCTTTCAGGCCTGCCCACAGGACGATGCCGCAAAGCGCCATCGACGAAAGGAAGCCGACGACGCCGAGCGCCATCAAAGCCTTGCGCCCGCGCTTGTCCGATTGCCGCGCCCAGTGCGGCGCGGTGAGCACCCACAGCAACGCCGACCAGCTGAAGGCCAGGCTGACCCACACGTCGGGGATGTGCAACGTCGTCCCGATCGCGGGAAGGATCGACTGCATCGCGGTATTGCCCGCCGCCGCGACCAGCATGACCGCGAACAGCACCGCCATCCGGTCGGCGGGGATGGAATGCGAAGCGGTCGCCATGTCCTGTTCCCCTGCCTGTGCCTGCCGCCTTCGGCTCGTCGCGTGCGACACTCTCCCTACACCGGCAGGGCGTTCTGTCCAGAGTCAACCCCCACTCTTTCCTTGCGCCCGCGCGCCGATTTTGCCACGCAATTGGCCAGCCGCAACAACGCGAAAGCCATCATGACCAATCCCCGGGCGCAGGCCCAATCGAACGTCGCGCCGATCCGCAAGATCCGCGAAAGGCTGAAGCGCTTTTTCGGGCCGTGGGGCATGTTCGTCCGCGGGTTCATCAAGCACCCGGTGATGGTGGGATCGATTGTGCCGTCGTCACCGACGCTGATCCGCCACATGCTGAAGCCCGTCGACTGGAAGAATACCAAGCTGTTCGTCGAATATGGCCCCGGTGTCGGCACCTTCTGCCGCCCGGTGCTGGAAAAGATGGCGGGCGATGCGACGCTGATCGCGATCGACACCAACGAGGATTTCATCGACTATCTACGCAAGGATATCCGCGACAGCCGCTTCGTCGCGGTTCACGGGTCGGCGGCGGATGTCGAGGAAATCATCGCCGCGCACGGCTTCGCGCATGCCGACTATATCCTCTCCGGCCTCCCGTTCTCGACGCTGCCCGCCGGTGTCGGCCCGGCGATCGCGGCGGCGACGCATCGGGCGCTCCGTCCCGGCGGCGCCTTTCTCGTCTATCAGTTCCGTGCCCGCGCCCGCGATTTTCTCGCGGCGCATTTCAAGCGCATCGACGATGCGTTCGAGTGGGTCAATGTGCCGCCCTGCTTCCTGTTCTGGGGCTGGAAAGACTGAGTTCTAAACTTCGGTGTCGGGATCGGTTTCGGCGAGACCGAAGTTCAGCCGCCGCGTCACGGTATAGTCGGCGACGCCGACGACGAACCACGACAATATCCAGCGCAGCCGGGTCAGCCATCCCGCGCGCGCCTTCTGCACCGCAGGGGTTATGACATCGCAATCGCCCTCCAGCCCGGCGATGAAATCGCGCATCTGCTGTGCGAATCCGGCATCCGCGACGCGCAGCATCACCTCGACGTTGACGAACAGGCTGCGCATGTCGAAGTTCGCAGTGCCGACATGGACGACGTCGTCCACGACGATCAGTTTCATATGCAGCCGGCACGGGAGATATTCCCAGATCGTCGCCTTCTTGCGCAGCAGATAGCCGAACAGCAGGCGCGAGGCGCCGATCGTCGCCGGATTGTCGGACTTTGCCGCCATCACGAAGCGGGCGCGGCCGCGCTTTGCCAGCCGCCCGAGACGTCGCAGCATGCCCTGGCCGGGCGAAAAATAGGCCATCGCCATGTCGAGTTGCTTCGCACCGTCGAGATCGGCGCGCACCGACCGCGCCCAGGGCGACAGCCGCTGGGTCGGACCGCCGACGAGCCACGACACCGGCCCGCTGTCGACCGGCCATTCGCGGATCAGCCGGCGCAGCATCAGGAGCTTCCCGTCGTTATGGACGGTGTAGTCGTGGATTTCGGCAAACCATTCGACCATGCGCGCGACGGTCGGCCCGCGCACGACGATACCAAGGTCGAACCAGCAATGCGTCCGCCGGTTGCTGAGATAGGGGTCGGCGATGTTGAAGCCGCCGGTCACCGCGACATGGTCGTCGATCAGCAGCAATTTCTGGTGGTTGCGGATCAAGTAGCTCGACCGCCAATGGCGCGAGAAAAAGGTCACGCTGCCCCCCGCGGCGCGGAGCGGGCCGAACACGCTGTCGGAGATGTCGGAGGAACCGAAGCTGTCGATCACCGCGCGAACGCGGACGCCGCGCTTCGCCGCCGCGGTCATCGCGTCGAGCACCCGGCTGCCCGCGGCATCGTGCTTGAAGATGTACATGACCATGTCGATGCTGCGGATCGCGCCGCCGAGCAGCGACAGGATGCGCGCGAGCCGAGCTTCGCCGTCGACGATGACCTCGAGCCGATGCCCAGCCACATCGGCCGTCAGCGTTCTGGCGTCGCCGACGGGGAGGGGATGTGCGGGCATGGGTCGCTCATAGGCCGGGCGCGGCGACGGGGGCAAGGGGGCGACGAGCGGGCGGTTTGATTGACATTCGCCCGCGCCGCTGCTAGCGCGCAGCGCTTGCCGCCAGCCCCCCAAAGGCTGGCCTCTCCTCTATCAAGGAATTACCATGGCCCGCGTTACCGTCGAGGATTGCGTCGACAAAGTTCCCAACCGTTTCGACCTGGTTCTGCTCTCGGCGCACCGCGCGCGCGAAATCTCGGGTGGCTCGGAACTGACCATCGACCGCGACCGCGACAAGAATCCCGTCGTCGCCCTGCGCGAGATCGCCGAACAGACCGTACGCCCGAAGGATCTGTCGGAAACGCTGGTCGGTTCGATGCAGAAGGTTGTCGTCGACGATGACGATACGCCCGATGAAATCAGCTCGATCAGCCGTTCGGCTGAAGCGCTTCGCCTCACGGCCGCGGCTCCGCCGCGCAGCCCGGCCGGCGGTGGCGGCGACTTCGAATAAGCGCCAACGTTCGACCGAACAAAAAAGGGGCCGCGGGAAACCGTGGCCCCTTTTTCATGGCCCGAGCGATGGCAATTGCCTCTGGACCGCCCGGCGCCGCTCCGCCTATAGGCGGGCCCGGTATTCGCGCCCCGGCCGGGGCAGGGGAAGGATCAGCGGTCATGAGCGTCACAACGGTTCCATTGCGTCCGGTAAGCAAGGGCGGCCTTTGGCTGCTGTGGGTATCGCTTGCGGCGCTGGTCGCGGTGGCGATCGGTTTCGCCGTTTTCAGCACCCCGCGCATCGGGTTCGAGGTGGTGAAGGCGGGCACCGGACCCAGCCCGACCAAGGCCGATGTCGTGCTCGTCAAATATGAAGGCAAGCTCGACGACGGCACGGTTTTCGACGCCAACGAACAGGCGCCGATGCAGGTGGCGCAGGTCGTTCCGGGCTTTGCCGACGCGCTGACCCGGATGCAGAAGGGCGGCAAGTACAAGATCAGCATCCCGCCGCAGCTCGGCTATGGCAACCGCGAGACGGGGCCGATTCCTGCCGGCAGCACGCTTCACTTCGACGTCGAACTGCTCGATTTCCGGTCGGAAGCCGAAGTCCGTGCGATGCAGCAGATGATGCAGCAGCAACAGATGATGCAGCAGGGTGGCCCGGGCGGTCCCGGTGCGCCGGCTGGTCCGCCCCCGGGCGCGCCGCAACAATAAGCGGCCAATCAGGGTTTTCGGAAGCGGCGGCGGGTCAGGGACTCGCCGCCGCTTTCGTTTTGGGCAGCGCCCCCGCATTACGTTCGGCCTCGCGTTCCAGCGCGACCTTGATCATCGCGACGATCGGGTCGGCGAGGAACAGGCCCATGATGCCGAGCAGCGCGCCGAACAATATCTGTGCGCCGAGGACGAGGGCAGGGGCGAGGTCGACCGTCTGCTTCGCCACCATCGGCACGATCAGATAGCCATCGACGGTCTGGACGATGAAATAGATGGCGATCGCCCACAGGCCGGTGTCGGTGCCCGCCGAAAAACCGACGAGGACCAGCAGCACGCCCGAAACGATCGCCCCGATATTGGGAATGAAGGCGAGCAGCCCGGTAAGGAGGCCCATCAGCGCGGCCATCGGAATACCGACCATCAGGCAGGCAAGCCAGGTTCCGATGCCTTCGACCAGCATGCCGAGCAGGCGCCCCGCCATCAGTCGCCGCAGCGTGAAGCCCATGCGTGCGGTGGTGATATAGAAATTCTCGCGGCTCTTCATCGGCAGCATCCACGCGACGCCGCGTTCGTAGAGCCGCGGTTCGATCGCGATGAAGATGCCGAGAACGAGGACCATGACGAGGCTGGTCAGCGCGCCGAGCACTGTACCGACTGCCGCCGTAACCCGGCCGAAGGTGCCGGCCAGATTGTCGGTGATCGTCTTCGTGTCGAGTTGCAAATTGCCCATGCCATGCTCGCTCGCCCAAGCGGCGATGCGCTCGACCTGTCCCATCACCACGGTCTGGAGCGTTGCGGCCTGATCGGCGATCTGCGAGCCCGCGAACATCATCGTCCAGACAAGGAATACGACGAGCGACAGGCAGACGATCAGCAACCGCCAGCCGCGGGCGATCGGCAGAACGCGGCCGAGCAGGCGGGTGCCGCCGTCGAGCATCGACGCCATGACGATGCCGGCGAAGATCAGCAGGATCGGCTGGATCAGGATGACGCAGACGCCGACGAACAGTGCAAGACCGATCCAGACGCTAGCCTTCAAAAGCTCGCTACGGACGAGCTGGCTGCGGATCTCGGTCGGGCCGGGGGCGTTGGCGGTGGCCTTGGCGCGGGCCTGCGCGCGCTCTTTCCGCTCAACCATGTCCCGCGCTCCTACTGTGCCTTGGCGTCACGCTCCGGCCGCAGATCGGTTCCCGCGCGGCCCGACCGCAGCGCCTGGAACCAGCTCAGCGGATTATACCATTGCGCCGTTCCGTCGGTCGAAAAGCTGATGATTTCGGCGCGCCCGGCGATGGCGTCGAACGGGACGGGGCCGCCCAGCCCCTTGCGGTCGGTCGACACGCGGCTGTCGGCGCTGCCGTCGCGGTTGTCGCCCATCAGGAACACGTGATTGGCGGGCACCGTGATCGGTCCATAATCGTCGGTCGTATAGCCCGGACCCATGTCGATCGTGTCGAAGGTCGCGCCGCCGGGCAGTGTTTCGCGAACGATCGGCAGTTCGAGGACCGTTCGCCCGTCGGCGCCGCGGGTGATGAAACGGAACAGGCTGCTGTCGGGGCCGGGCGTGTTGGCGTCGGCCGGGATCGACAGCATCGGCTGGACTTCGCGCTTCACCGCTTTGCCGTTGATGCTGAGTTCGCCGTTCCTGAGTTCGATCGTGTCGCCCGGCAGGCCGATCACGCGCTTGATATAGTCGATCCGCGTCACCGGATGCTCGAGCACGACGATGTCGCCGCGTTCGGGCAGCTTGCCGAACAACCGGCCTTCGATCTTGGGCGCGAGGTGGAAGCTGACCGACGAATAGGACCAGCCATAGGGATATTTGCTGACGATCAGCCGGTCGCCGTTGCGCAGCACCGGCATCATCGAATCGGACGGGATATAGAAAGGCTTGGCAACGCAGCTATGGATGCCGAGGACGAGGAGGAGGATGACCACGATATCGCGGATCAGCTTGCCCCAGCTTCCGTCATCCTTGTTCGCCTGCTTCGCCATAACCCGGTCAGTCCCTGATTGCTTCGATAATGACAAAGGCCTGCGCCCAAGGATGGTCGTCGGTCAGCGTCAGATGGATATGCGCGGTGTGGCCGGCGGGGATCATCTGCGCCAGCCGTTCGGCCGCACCGCCGGTGAGCGCGAGCATCGGCGCGCCCGACGGGGCGTTGACGACCCCGATGTCCTTCATGAACACGCCGCGCTTGAAGCCGGTGCCGACGGCTTTCGAAAAAGCCTCCTTGGCTGCGAAGCGCTTGGCGTAGGTGCCGGCGCGCGTGAAAGGGCGACGCGCCGCCTTGGCGCGCTCGACGTCGGTAAAGACGCGCTTTTCGAAGCGTTCGCCGAACCGGTCGAGCGAGGCCTGGATGCGCTCGATGTTGCAGAGGTCGGAGCCGAGACCGATGATCATGTGCGGGCAATGCGAGATAAGTCGCAAGAATTCCAGAGCGAAAGTGGAATATGGCGCAGAGGTTCAGAAGGCGATGCTGATCCCGCCTGTCGCCCGCCAGCTCCGATCGCCACTTCCCGCAGCGCCGTCGGCGCCGAGATGGAAGCCGACGCCGCCCGCCGTATAATAGGCGGCACCGATCTCGCCGACCGCATGGAGGCCCCCCTCGCGCGCGCTTGTCACATGCAGCAATTGCCCCGGCGTGCCGATGAAGGCGACGCCCCTGACACGGCCGCGGCCGTCCGCTACCCGCGTCCCGCGCAGGCTCGCCGACAGACGAAATCCCGATCCGTCGCTGGCCCGCCGTTGCAGTTCGCCGCGCGCGCCGAACGAGACGGCGAGGCGTGTGGCGCTGTCGCTTCCGCCTTCCAGCGCGATGCCGCCGGACTCGGCAAAGCCGCCGAGTTTTGCTCTGGTCCACGCGATCCCGACCAACGGCTGGATCCGCGCATCGCCGATAGCGAATTCGGGTCCCGCCTCGGCAAAGGCCGACCAGAGCGACGCGTCATAACCGGCGCGCGAGATGCCGCCCATCGCGTCGGAGCCCCGCTCGGTGCTGATCGAGCCCCAGCCATGCCCGGCCGCCAGCCGGATCCGCCAGATGCCGGGCGACAGCTCGGCGCCGAGGCCGATCTGCGTCAGGCGAGCCTCGCCCTTTTCGGCCAGCCCCGCGAGCGCGACATCGGTCTTGCCGTAGTCGATCGCCAGACCGAACTGGGCCGCTTCGGACAACCGGATCGCCAGGCCGCCCGAGCCGCCACGCGTCGTCCGGCGGCTCCCCGCGCCGGCTGCATCGCTCTTGCTCGTATCGCGGCCGGTTCGTGCGAGCGCCCACAGGCCGAACCGGCGCTCGCCGCCGCGCGGCAGCGCCGCTGCGATCGCGTCGGCATGCCGGCGTTCAAAATCTCCGCCATACAGGACATCGCGCAGCGCGGCGTGAATCTGGCCGATCGCGACAGGAGTGCCCGCAAGCCGGTAGGTTTCCGAATTCAGCCAGTTTTCGGTCGTGACGCTGCTGATCGTGGTTTCGGTAACATCGGTCGTGTGGATGTTGGTGTTGGTCTCGCCGCTGGCGAGCGTATAGGTCACGCCGCCATCACAGGTGGCGAACGCACCGGTCGGCGAAGCTCCGTTCGTCGCCCCTCCGGTCCCCGTATCGGTACAGGTTCCGCGATCGCCGATCAGCACTTCGCCGCCGGCCATCCCGCCGTTGGTGGTCGTTATGGTGACCGCATCGAAGCGGCGCGTGCTGGTCTGCGTGTCGACAGAGGAGGAAAGCAATTGCTCGCTGCTCGCGACGCGGACCGGAGCCGACCAGGTGACGACGACGGGCGCGCCGCCGATCGCATAGCCGCGGGGTTTGGACAGATCGACGATTGCGGCCTGGACCGCGGCATCGGTAAAGGCACCCGCTTGGCTGGTGTCGAACAGGTTGGTGTCGCCGACCATTCCCATGATCCGCGTTTCGTAGCTGTCGGTTCGTACCGTGGTTGCCGACCGGATCGTCGTTGCCAGCGTGCCCGACGAGGCACTCAGGCTTTCGCGCGGGCGCAGGACATATCGGTCGAAATAGCCTTCATCAACGCTTTCGACATAACGGGTGCCCTGGGTATAGACGGTTGTCGTATGGGTGTTGCTGTTGACCGTTCCCGGCGCGACCTCGAAAAACTCTTCACCCCCCGAGCAGTCGGCGAAGGAGCCGCCGAAGGGTTCAAAATTGGTCGCGCCATTGGCGCCAAATGAATAACAGTCCGACCGATACCCCGTCGGCACGACATTGTCGGGGCCGTCGCCTGACGTGAGCTGCGTCGTGACGACGCTGCTGACGGTCGAATAGGGCGTTTCCGACGTGAAAGTGTCGATGACCTCATAATTGGATTCGACCAGCTCCGCGGGCGACCAACTGACGATTGTGACGGGTACGTCTCCGACCATATGAACATGTTCGGCGGGCAATTGCGCCGCAGCGGCTTGCTGGATTTCGGCGTCGTCAAACCGGTCAAAATAGCGGAGCAGGCCGGTCAGCGGTATCGTTCCGCTTTCGCCGTTAATCTCGGTCTGGAATTCCGCCGAATAAAGCGTCGAGCCCGTAACGGTCTCCGACGTGTCTTCGCTCATGTAAAGGTCGCCGCTCGACGATGTCTCGGTCGTCGTCTGGGCGCTCGCTACGCTGAATCCCAACGGATCGCCCGCCATCATTGCCAAAAGCGAAATGCGTCCTGACGCCTGCCACCGCATATCCCTCTTCCCCCGATAGTAGAGTGCTGCGACCGAACCACTTTATTTTAGAAGATATTTACGGAGCGCCGCGAACCTCGTCAATCAGCTCGCGCATCCTGCGCACCGCGGCTTCCAGCCCGACGAACACCGCCTCGCCGATCAGATAATGGCCGATGTTGAGTTCGGCGAGTTGGGGGATCGCGGCGACCGGAATGACATTGTCATAAGTAAGGCCGTGCCCGGCGTGCGGCTCGATGCCGTTTTTCCATGCGAGCGCAGCGGCGTCGGCGAGGCGGCGCAGCTCGGCGGCGCGCTCTTCGCCCTCGCAATGCGCGTAGCGGCCGGTGTGAAATTCGACGACGGGTGCCTTCAGCCGCATCGCCGCCTCGATCTGGCGCGGATCGGGTTCGATGAACAGGCTGACGCGGATTCCCGCATCGTTGAGGCGGCCGACGATCGGGGCGAGGTGGTTGTGCTGCCCCGCCGCGTCGAGCCCGCCTTCGGTCGTGCGCTCCTCGCGCTTTTCGGGGACGATGCACGCGGCATGCGGCATGTGACGCAGCGCGATCTCGAGCATCTCGTCAGTCGCCGCCATCTCAAGATTGAGCGGCAGGTCGGTCGCCGCCTGAATGCGGGCAAGGTCGTCGTCGCGGATATGGCGCCGGTCCTCGCGCAGATGCGCGGTTATGCCGTCGCCGCCGACCGCCGCGACGATCTCGGCGGCGCGCACCGGGTCGGGATGTTCGCCGCCGCGCGCGTTGCGGATCGTCGCGACATGGTCGATGTTGACGCCGAGCCGCAGGCGGGAAGAAGCGTTGCCGGTCAAGCTGCGACGCTCCGGCTGCCGGGCTTGATCGCCGGGGTGGCCGCGAGTTCGGGCGGCAACTCATCGGCGGCATAGGTCGGGAAGTTGATCGCGACGAGCGGATAGAAGGGGACGCCGAGGTCGATGTTGCTGCCGGCCGAGCGGTCGACGAGCGCGGCCTCGGCGATCACGTCGCCGCCGGCGGCCCGCACGGCATCCATCGCTTCGCGCGACGACAGGCCGGTCGTCACGACGTCCTCGACCATCAGCACCTTGGCGCCGGGATCGATCGCAAAGCCGCGACGCAGCTCGAAGGTTCCCGTCGGACGCTCGACGAAGAGCGCCGGCTTGCCGAGCGCCCGGCCCATTTCATGCCCGATGATGACGCCGCCCATCGCGGGCGAAACGACGATGTCGATCGCCTGGCGAAGGTCGCGCGGCAGCTTGGCGGCGAGGGCGCTCGCGAGCCGGCCGGCGCGCGCCGTGTCCATCAGGACGCGCGCGCACTGCAGATAATATTCGCTGTGGCGGCCGGAGGAGAGAAGGAAATGACCCTGCAGCAGGGCGTCGGCGGCGCGGAATTCGGCCAGGATTTCATCGTCGGTCATCGGGAGATCGGTCTTTTGTTGCTGTCGTCGTCCATGGTGGACGGCGGGGTTTGGGCGGCCGGGATTTGCCTGCCGTAAAATAGTGTTAGAGATGCTTGAGGCAAGCGGCAAGCGGGTCTATAGCGCCCGCGAGATTCAGCCCGCCGGACGGCGGCCGCGACGCATGTCCGCGGTCGGCGAAGGCGGGAATGAAGCATCAGAATAACAACAAGCAACGGGCGGCACTATCCTTATGAAGAGCTTGAAAACCCTTGTAATCGCGGCGGCTTTGTCGCTCGGCGCCGTGGGCGCCGGCCATGCGCAGGCGCCGGCGGCGGCTCCTGCCGAAGCACCCGCCGCGACGACGGCTGCGACTCCGGCACCGGCAGCGCCTGACTCGGCGGCTCCGGTTGCTGCGCCGGCTGCAAAGGATGCCGCCGTTCCCGCGGGCGATGCGACTTACGTCCCGATGAAGCCGACCCCCGGTGTTGGCCAGCCGGTCGATGCGGGCATCAACTTCCAGCCGCAGGTCACTCCGATCGGCGAGCAGGCCTATTGGTTCAACCACTATATCCTGTTGCCGGTGATTACGGTCATCACGCTGCTTGTTCTGGGCTTGCTGCTCTGGGTCATCGCTCGCTACCGCGCCAAGGCGAACCCGGTGCCGTCGAAGACGACGCACAACACCTTCATCGAAATCATCTGGACCGCGATCCCCGTGCTGATCCTCGCCGTGATCGCGGTGCCGTCGATCCGCCTGCTTGCGGCGCAATATGAGCCGCCGAAGAAGGACGCGCTGACGATCAAGGTCACCGGCTATCAATGGTATTGGGGCTATGCCTATCCCGATCAGGGCATCGGCGAATATGTCTCGAAGATCCTGACCGAAGACCAGGCGAAGGCCGCGGGCGAGCCCTATCACCTCGCCGTCGACAACCGCATGGTCGTTCCCGTCGGCCGTCAGGTGAAGCTGATCATCACCGGCGCCGACGTGATCCACAGCTTCGCGGTTCCCGCCTTCTGGACCAAGATGGACGCGGTTCCCGGCCGCGCCAACGAAACGACCTTCACCCCGACCAAGGTCGGTGTCTATTACGGCCAGTGTTCGGAACTGTGCGGCGTCGATCACGGCTATATGCCGATCGCGGTCGAAGTCCTGCCGGTCGACAAGTGGGAAGCGTGGGTCCGCTCGAAGGGCGGTAACCCGGCCGGTCCCGAGGCCGCGGCGCCTGCCGCTGCGGCGCCGGCTCCTGCCGCAACGCCTGCGGCTGCGCCCGCTCCCGCGCCGGCCACGCCGGCTGCCACCACGACCGAAGCAGCGCCGGCTGCGGCTCCCGCCGCTGTCCCGGCCGCCAAGAAATAATCCAAGGGGTCCGACAGATGACCGATATCGCAGCGACTGCACCCGCGCACGGCCACGACCATGCGCATGACGACCATGATCACGACACCCCGGGCTTCTTCGTCCGCTGGTTCATGTCGACGAACCACAAGGACATCGGCACCCTCTACCTGATCTTCGCGATCATCGCCGGCATCGTCGGCGGCGGTCTGTCGGGGCTCATGCGCCTCGAACTCGCGCACCCCGGCATCCAGTATCTGGGGACCTGGGCGCAGGCGATGGGCGGCGCGCAGGACCTGACGGCGGCAAAGCATTTCTGGAACGTGATGATTACGGCGCACGGCCTGATCATGGTGTTCTTCATGGTCATGCCCGCGATGATCGGCGGTTTCGGCAACTGGTTCGTGCCGCTGATGATCGGCGCGCCCGACATGGCCTTCCCGCGCATGAATAACGTGTCCTTCTGGCTGACGGCGGTCGCGTTCGTCATGCTGTGCGGTTCGTTGTTCGTCCCGGGCGGTAGCGGCAATGGCGCCGGGACGGGCTGGACGGTCTATGCTCCCCTGTCGACCAGCGGCTCGGTCGGGCCTGCGGTCGACATGGCGATCTTCTCGCTCCATCTTGCGGGCGCGGCGTCGATCCTCGGTGCGATCAACTTCATCACCACCATCTTCAACATGCGCGCGCCGGGTATGACGCTGCACAAGATGCCGCTGTTCGTGTGGTCGGTGCTCGTCACCGCTTTCCTGCTGCTGCTCGCGCTTCCCGTGCTTGCCGCAGCGATCACCATGCTGCTCACCGATCGCAACTTCGGCACCACCTTCTATGATGCCACGGGCGGCGGCGATCCGGTTCTGTACCAGCATCTCTTCTGGTTCTTCGGCCACCCCGAAGTGTACATCATGATTCTGCCGGGCTTCGGCATTGTCAGCCAGATCATCTCGACCTTCAGCCGCAAGCCGGTGTTCGGTTATCTCGGCATGGCGTACGCCATGGTCGCGATCGGCGTCGTCGGCTTCATCGTGTGGGCGCACCACATGTTCACCGTCGGCATGAGCGTGAACCTGAAGATGTACTTCACCGCAGCGACGATGGTCATCGCGGTCCCGACGGGCATCAAGATCTTCAGCTGGATTGCCACGATGTGGGGCGGTTCGCTCAGCTTCAAGACCCCGATGGTCTGGTCGCTCGGCTTCATCTTCATGTTCACCGTGGGCGGCGTCACCGGCGTCGTTCTCGCCAACGGCGGCGTCGACACCAACCTGCACGACACCTATTATGTCGTCGCGCACTTCCACTATGTGCTGTCGCTGGGCGCGGTCTTCTCGCTCTTCGCCGGCTTCTATTACTGGTTCCCGAAGATGTCGGGCCGGATGTACAGCGAAGCGCTTGGCCAACTGCACTTCTGGATCTTCTTCATCGGCGTCAACGTCATGTTCTTCCCCCAGCACTTCCTGGGTCAGCAGGGCATGCCGCGCCGTTACCCCGACTATGCGGAAGCCTATGCCCATTGGCACCTGATCTCGTCCTATGGCTATGTGATCATGGGCGTCGGGATGATCTTCTTCTTCGTGAACATCATCTACTCGCTGTTCGCGGGTAAGAAGGCCGCCGACAATCCGTGGGGCGAAGGCGCGACGACGCTCGAATGGACGCTGTCGAGCCCGCCGCCGTTCCACCAGTTCAACGAACTGCCCCGGATCGCGTAAGACTATCGCCTGACAAGCTTCGCCCTCTGCCGACTTCCGGCAGGGGGCGATGCCCAACAGGCCGGAGTAAACATGGCGCAGAGCCTGACCCATGGCGAAACGGCGCTTCCCGCCGACTGGCGCGACCTGTTCGCGCTGACCAAGCCGCGCGTCATGTCGCTGGTGGTGTTCACCGCGCTGTGCGGCCTGCTCGCGGCGCCGGACAGCGTCCACCCGGTGCTCGCCTTTTCGTCGATCCTCGCGATTGCGCTGGGGGCAGGGGCGTCGGGCGCGCTCAACCAATGGTATGAAGCCGGCCTCGACGCGAAGATGAAGCGCACCGCAGGGCGGCCGCTTCCCGCGGGGCGGCTCGACCCGCAGACCGCGTTGCAGTTCGGCGTCGGCCTTGCTGCCTTTTCGCTGTTCCTGATGCTGTTCGCGTCGAACTGGCAGGCGACGCTTCTGCTCGCCGGCTCTATCCTGTTCTACGTCTTCATCTACACAATGTGGCTGAAGCCGCGGACGCCGCAGAATATTGTCATTGGCGGCGCCGCCGGGGCCTTTCCGCCGCTGATCGGCTGGGTCGCGGCGACAGGCAGCATCGCGCCGCTGCCGGTGCTGCTGTTCCTGCTCATCTTCCTGTGGACGCCGCCGCATTTCTGGGCGCTCGCGCTGTTCGTGCGGTCGGACTATGCCGCCGCGGGGATCCCGATGATGCCGGTCGTGGCGGGCGAAAAATCGACGCGGCGCCAGATCCTCTTCTATGCGCTGATCATGGCGGTCGCCGCGATCGCGCCCTGGCCGCTCGGCTACACCGGCGCGCCCTATGGCTGGACCGCGACCCTGCTGTCGGCGCTGTTCGTGCTGCTGTCGATCCAGGTCGGGACGCGCGTTTCGCGCGAGGGCGATCCAATGCAGCCCGAAAAGCGGCTTTTCGCTTATTCGATCGCCTATCTTTTCATTCTCTTCGGCGCCGTCGTCGCCGACCATTGGTGGACATTATGACCGAAGAGCCGACGCAAGAACCGTTCGACGAGGCAGAATATCGCCGCCGCCAGCGCAGCCGCGCCAATCTGATGGGCTGGCTGCTCGGCGGGCTGGCCTTCCTCTTTTTCTTCATCACGATCGCGCGGATGGTGGGCCCCAAATGAAGACGATGTCGCGAAATGCCAAAACGGGCAGTCTGGCTGCCCTGCTCGCCGTGGCGATGGTCGGGCTCGGCTTCGCGGCGGTGCCGCTCTATAATCTGTTTTGCCGCGTGACCGGCTTCGGCGGCACGACGCAGCGCTACGATCCGGTCGCCGCCGCCGAAACGCCGAAGATCCTCAGCGACACCATCTCGGTTCGCTTCGACGCCAATGTCTCGCCGAAGCTGCCGTGGAAATTCTATCCCGAACATCCGACCGATACGGTCAGCATCGGCGCGCGCGACATGGCGATCTTCATCGCCGAGAATCAATCGGCGCATCCGGTCGTCGGGACCGCGAGCTTCAATGTCACCCCCGATCAGGCGGGCAAATATTTCACCAAGATCCAGTGTTTCTGCTTCACCCAGCAACGGCTGGAACCGGGGCAGCAGATGCGCATGCCGGTGCTGTTTTTCGTCGATCCCAAGATCATGGACGACCCCGACGCGCGCGACATTCAGGAAATCACACTCAGCTACACCTTCCACCCTGTAGACGAGGACAAAAACGCGAGCTAAGGCCGCGATCGACAGAGTCTTTCAAGACCGGCGGGCGATGGGGAAT
Organism: Sphingopyxis macrogoltabida; assembly: GCF_001314325.1. Lineage (NCBI taxonomy): Bacteria > Pseudomonadati > Pseudomonadota > Alphaproteobacteria > Sphingomonadales > Sphingopyxidaceae > Sphingopyxis > Sphingopyxis macrogoltabida. The sequence goes on along the minus strand of NZ_CP009429.1, from coordinate 2,966,185 downwards.
CGCGATGCTGGGGCTGCAAAAACGGGAAATATGCAATGTCCGGTGCAAAACATCATGACTATCACCTCGTAAATCCCAGCGTCTGGCCGCTGATCGGTTCGGTCGCGGCTCTGGTGATGTTCTTCGGGCTCGTGATGGCGATGCACGCCGATTATTTCGGCGGCGCCGGCAAATGGGTGCTCGGCCTTGGCTTCATGGGCGTGATCGCGACCTTCTTCAGCTGGTGGTCGGACGTCATCAACGAAGCGCATGCCGGCGACCATACCCCGGTCGTCCAGCTCCATCTGCGCTACGGCATGATCCTGTTCATCGCGTCGGAAGTGATGTTCTTTGTCGGCTGGTTCTGGGCATGGTTCGATTTTTCGCTCTTCCCGGTGCCCGTCGAACTGGTCGACGGCGCGGTGACCTCGCTGTTCGGACAGGACGGCGCCGCTGCCGCGACCATGTGGCCGCCGAAGGGCATCCACGTCATCGACGCTTTCTCGCTGCCGTTGCTCAACACGCTGATCCTGCTCTGCTCGGGCACGACGATCACCTGGGCACACCATTCGCTGATCCACGGCGACCGCGAGGGGCTGAAGAAAGGCCTGTGGGCGACGATCATCCTGGGCGCGGTCTTCAGCTGCATTCAGGCCTATGAATATGCCGAGGCACCGTTCCCCTTCGGCACGATCAACTACACCTCGGCCTTTTTCATGGCGACGGGTTTCCATGGCTTCCACGTCCTCGTCGGCACGATCTTCCTGATCGTCTGCCTCGTCCGCACCTACAAGGGCCACTTCACCCCGCAGCAGCACTTCGGTTTCGAAGCCGCCGCCTGGTACTGGCACTTCGTCGACGTCGTATGGCTGTTCCTCTTCATCATCGTCTATGTCTGGGGCGGCTGGGGCGCACCTGTCGCCGCGCACTAAGTGACGGTCGATAACCAGTCTCAAAAGGGGCAGCCGCCGGTTTGGCGCGCTGCCCTTTTTGGTCTCTGTCCCGAATGTGGCGGGCCGACGCTGTTCGAGGGGCCGGTAAAGTTCCGCGACCGCTGCCCGGCGTGTGGGCTCGACTATGGCGCCTATAATGTCGGCGACGGGCCCGCGGCGTTCCTGACCCTGATCATCGGCGCGTTGCTGATTGCAGCTGCGCTGACGCTCGATTCCCTGGTCCGGCCGCCGCTTTGGGTGCATATCGTGCTCTGGGTGCCGCTCACTGCCGCGGCGGTGGTTTATGGTCTCAGGGTCGGCAAGGGCGCGTTGCTGGCGAGCGAGCATCAGCGCAAGGCAGCGGAAGGGCGCCGCATGGATGAACCGCATGACTGACGAGACACCGCAGGCCGGGCCGCGCTGGCCGCTGATCCCGACGATTCTGGTGCTCGCCGCCGTCGCGGTGATGATCGCGCTCGGCGTGTGGCAGTTGCAGCGCAAGGGCGAGAAGGAAGCGCTGATCGCACTCTATCAGCGCAACATGGCGATGTCGTCGCTGGTCACCTATCCCGAACTGCCGCCGGTCGAGGACAGGTTTCTTTATCGCAAGAGCAGCGTCGTCTGCCTCGAGCCGGTACGCTGGGACCCGCGCAGCGGCACCGACCGCGCCGGCAAGGCGGGGATCCGGATGGTCGCCGATTGCCGCACCGGCGCCGAAGGGCCGGGCGTGCTGGTCGATATCGGCATCGGCGACGATTTCGCGCCGCCGAAATGGACCGGCGGCATCGTGCAGGGAACGATCGTCCCGGGCCCCGAGCAGCCGACGCTGATCGCGCGGATGACGGGCAAGGCGACGCCGGCACGCGCGATGCTTGTCACCGATGCGCCTGCCGCCGGACTGCGCGCGAGCGCGGTGCCTTCGGCGGCCGACACGCCGAACAATCATCTCGCCTACGCCGGGCAATGGTTCCTGTTCGCCGCCGCGGCGCTGGTCATCTATATATTGGCGGTCCGTCGCCGCTTGCGGCCTTGAGCCGTCGCCGAAGTTTTTCCGCGATTTCCGCGCCGCGAAATGTTCCATTTCGCTTGAAACCGCTCTAGGCGCATCGGCGTCATGGAATATATCAGCACCCGCGGCTCTGCGCCGACCCTCGACTTTCGTGCCGCGACGCTCGCGGGGCTTGCCGGTGACGGCGGGCTTTATGTGCCGGCACGCTGGCCGCAGATGTCGATCGACGAGATTCGCGCGCTTGCCGGGCTCGACTATGTCGAAACCGCCGTGCGCGTCATGCGCCCGTTCGTCGACGGCGTGCTGACCGAGGACGAATTACACGAGCTGTGCCGCGCCGCTTACGGCCGCTTCGGCCATGATGCCGTGACGCCGCTGGTCCAGCTCGATCATCGCCACTGGCTGCTCGAACTGTTTCACGGCCCGACGCTGGCGTTCAAGGACGTCGCGCTGCAACTGCTCGGGCAATTGTTCGAGAAGTTCCTTGCGGGCGGCGACACCGACATCACGATCGTCGGCGCGACCTCGGGCGATACCGGATCGGCGGCGATCGAAGCGGTGGCAGGGCGCGAGCATATTCGCATCTTCATGCTCCATCCCGAAGGCCGGGTCAGCGACGTCCAGCGCCGCCAGATGACGACGGTGCTGGCGCCGAACGTCCACAATATCGCGATCGACGGCAGCTTCGACGATGCGCAGGCGATGGTGAAGCGGCTGTTCGGCGACGCAGAAGCGCGCGGGCAGATCACGCTGTCGGCCGTGAACAGCATCAACTGGGCGCGGTTGATGGCGCAGGTCGTCTATTATTTCTACGCCGCGGTGCGGCTCGGCGGGCCCGACCGGCCGGTGGCGTTCAGTGTCCCGACGGGCAATTTCGGCGATATCTTTGCGGGCTATGTCGCGGCGCAGATGGGATTGCCCGTTGCACGGCTGGTCGTCGCGACCAACGTCAACGACATCCTCCACCGCGCGCTGACCAGCGGCGACTACAGCGCCGGCACGGTCACCCCGACCGCGACGCCGAGCATGGACATCCAGGTCAGCAGCAATTTCGAACGCTTGCTCTTCGACCTTTCAGGCCGCGATGGCGCCGCGATCAACGGCATGATGGGCGATTTCGACCGCAACCGTGCGATGACCATTCCCGCCGACATGCTCGCGGGATCGCGCGGGCTGTTTTCGAGCGCGCGGATCGACGGCGACGCGATGACGCTGGCGCTGCGCTGGGCGCAGGAGCATGGCGGCCAGATTATCGATCCGCACAGCGCGGTCGGCCTTGCCGCCGCGCGCAGCCTCGACATCGATCCCGCGACGCCGGTCGTCACGCTGGCCACCGCGCATCCGGCGAAGTTCCGCGACGCGGTCGAGCGCGCGACCGGGGTTCGTCCGCCGTTGCCGGCGCGGCTCGGCAATTTGTTCGATCGCGAGGAACGTTATGCGAAGCTGCCCGGCGATTATGACGCGGTGAAGGCCCATATCCTCGCCGAGGCGGCGCGTGGCTGAGCTTGCTCCCCTGCGCACCCTCGTCGGGGAGGCTTGGGACGATTACGGGCTGATCGACAGCGGCGGCGGGCGCAAGCTAGAACGCTATGGCCGCTATCGCTTCATCCGCCCCGAACCGCAGGCGATGTGGCGGCCCGCGCTGGCTGCCAGCGAATGGGATGCCGCCGATGGCGAGTTCATTCCGGCTTCGGACGACGATGGCGGCGGCCGCTGGTATTACAGCAAACCCGTGCCGGCGGAGGGCTGGCCGCTCGGCTGGCGCGAGACGCGCTTCACGGCGTCGTGCACGCCGTTTCGACACCTCGGCTTCTTTCCCGACATGGCGCCGGTGTGGGACTGGTTGCGGGACAGGGTTGCGGACAAACCCGATCCGGCCTTCCTCAACCTGTTCGGCTATACCGGGGTCGGCAGCCAGGCGTTGGCCGCAATCGGCGCGTCGGTGACCCACGTCGATGCGTCGAAGAAATCGGTGGCGCAGGCGCGCGAGAATGCGGCGCTGGCGGACATGGCCGACAAGCCGGTGCGCTGGATCGTCGACGACGCGGGCAAATTCACGGCGCGCGAGGTGCGGCGCGAACGGCGGTACGACGCGATCCTGCTCGACCCACCGAAGTTCGGCCGTGGTCCGGGGGGCGAACGCTGGCAGATCGAGGAGGGGCTGGCGCCGCTGCTCGCGGACTGCCGCCAATTGCTCGACGCCGACAGCCGCGCGCTGTTCCTGACCGTCTATGCCGTGCGCATGTCGGCGCTGGCGATTGGCGAATTGCTGGCGCAATTGTTCGCCGATCTGCCCGGGACGATCGAATGTGGCGAACTTGCGGTGCGCGAGGAGGCGAGGGGGCTGTTGCTGCCTACGGCGATTTTCGCGCGCTGGAGTCGCTGACGCTTAGCGCCGGCAAGATTATGTTGCATACGTTTGCTGCATCAAATGCGCAGCAAAATGTCCGGAAACGGACAGTCGATGCGTTGACAATGATAACGTTCCCATTTAGATAACGTTCACATAACGGGTATGCCGCCACGAAAAGAGCGGTCGATGTGGGAGGAAAAGGGATGCGGGCGTCTCAGCAACAGTGGTTTGCCAAATTTCTGGTCGGTACGTCTGCTCTGTCCCTGATGGGCATGGCGCAAGTGGCGATGGCCCAGGAGGCTCCGGTCGAAGGCGAAGCAGCCGGCGACGAAATCGTCGTCACCGGTATCCGCGCCAGCCTCGAGGCCTCGGCGAACATCAAGCGCGAGGCGCAGGGGGTTGTCGATGCGATCTCGGCCGAAGATATCGGCAAGTTCCCCGACACCAACCTCGCCGAATCGCTCCAGCGCATTACCGGTGTGTCGATCGACCGCTCGAACGGCGAAGGATCGCTGGTGACGGTGCGCGGCTTCGGCCCCGAGTTCAACCTCGTGACGCTGAACGGCCGCCAGATGCCGACCGCGCTGATCGGCGGCGGCGACAATGCGCCGTCGTCGCGCTCGTTCGATTTCGACAATCTCGCATCGGAAGGCATCGCGGCGGTCGAGGTCTACAAGAGCGGCCGCGCGACGATGGAATCGGGCGGGATCGGCTCGGTCATCAACATTCGGACCCCGCGTCCGCTGGACAAGCCGGGAATGCGCGGCAGCCTGTCCGCTAAAGCTGTCTATGACTCGTCGCGCAACGAGGGTAATCCGGTCACGCCGGAAATCTCGGGCATCTTCAGCTCGACCTTCGCCGACGACACAATCGGCATCATGGTTGCGGGCTCGTACCAGAAGCGCAAGGCAAGCGAGAATGTCGCCAATGTCGGCTGGCGCGACGGCTATCTCGGCAACGAGAATAATTGGGGCTCGCTGGCCCAGCCGGGCACGCCGCGGGCCGATAATATTACCAACCGGCCGGGGCCGACCGACGTCTATCAGGTGCCGCAGAACGCTTCTTACGACCTCAACGACATCAATCGCGAGCGGATCAACGGCCAGGCCGTCCTCCAGTTCCGGCCAAGCGACGATCTGACCGCGACGATCGATTATATCTATTCGCGCAATACGGTTGAGAACCGGAACAGCAACGTCGGTGTCTGGTTCAACCACGAAGATACGTCGAGTGCATGGACCGACGGTCCGGTCGCCGGCCCGATCTTCTATTCGGAGCTGTTTGCGCCGCCGACCGGGACGCCGGGGCCGAACGCGCTCTATGGCGGCAAGGACCTGTCGTACAGCGGCGCGCTGACCGAAAACCGCGCCGAAAACAAGTCGCTGGGCTTCAATCTCGAATGGAATGGCCCGGGTGGTGTGACGTTCGAACTCGACGCGCATCATTCGACCGCGACCGTCAAGCCAGTCAATCGCTTCGGATCGAGCATGTCACTGGGCAATGCCGTGTTCGGGGTGCGCGGGCAGGGGATTAATTTTGAAAACGACCTCCCCGTCATTTCCTATGAAATGTATCCGGGGATCGACCCGCTCGATACCTCGTTGATCACGCCGACCGGCAATGCGTTCCGCAACGCCTATTTCCGCAACCGGATCGACCAGGTCCAGTTGCGCGGTCATTATGACCATGACAGCGGCTTCCTCGACAGTATCGATTTCGGCGTCTCCTATGTCGACAGCAAGGTTCGCTCTGCCTTCGGCACGATCCAGAACGACGACACCTGGGGCGGGGCGGGGCCGGCATCGAGCATTCCCGACGATATTTTCTCGCTGGTCACCTTGCCCGACAAATTCCCGGGGCTGGCCCAGCCGGGGATGATCGAGAGTTTCTATACCTTCGATTTCGAACGCATGGCCGACCTGGTCGAGCAGAATTTCCAGACATGCAGCAATCCCGCCACTGGCTCGGCGATCCCGGGCACCTGTCTTGCCAATTTCAACACCGACCGCCGGATTTCGGAAAAAACGCTGGCGCCGTATCTGCAGGTCGCGACCGAATTCGACCTGTTCCAGAATCCGGCGCATTTCGTCGCCGGCATCCGCTACGAGACAACCGACATTTCATCGTCGGCGCTGGTTCCCGTGCCGGTGACGACGACGTGGGTCGGCGACAATGAATTCAATGTCGTGTTTTCGGGCGACAGCGATTTCACCCGCTTCAAGGGTTCGTACGACAATTGGTTGCCCGCGTTCGACCTTGACGTATCGCCGATGGACAATGTCAAGCTGCGCGCCTCCTATAGCCACACCATCACGCGTCCGTCCTATGATTTGATGCAGGGCGGGCGTACGATCGATACGCTGTTCCGCGTCGGCGGCGGCGGCGGCGCGCAGGGCAACCCGGGGCTGATCCCGTACAAGTCGAAGAATATCGATCTGTCGGCCGAATGGTATTATGCCCGCGACAGCTATATTTCTGCCGGCTATTTCCACAAGGATGTGAGCAACTTCATATCCTCGACCCGGATCGACAGCAGCGCGTTCGGGTTGACGACGCCGGTGGGCGGGCCGCGCTGGAACGCCGCCTTGGCCGATCTTGGCGCCGACGCCACCGTTGCCGAGATCCGGCAATATATCATCACCAATTTCCCCGATACGGTGACGGGCAATATCATCAACGCCGCGCCGGGTGATCCGCTGGTCAATTTCGAGATCACGACGCCGATCAACAGCGATCAGACCGCATCGCTGAACGGGTGGGAGTTCGCGCTGCAGCACAGTTTCTGGGACACCGGCTTCGGCGTCATCCTGAACTATACGATCGTCAACGGCAGCGCGACCTATGACAATGCGCAGCCGGCGTCGGTGCCGCAGTTCGCGCTGGTCGGGCTCAGCGACAGCGCCAACGCTGTGCTCTTTTATGACAAGGGTCCGATCCAGGCGCGCGTCGCGTGGAACTGGCGCGACAAATTCCTGTTCTCGTCGGGTCCGAACCCGACCTATACCGAGGCCTATTGGCAGATCGACGCGAGCGCGAGTTACGAGTTCATGCCGGGGATTACCGGGTTCGTCGAGGCGATCAACCTGACCGGTGAAAGCCAGCGCAAGCATATGCGGCATGTGAACAACGTCACCTTCGTGTCACCCGGCTTCGCCCGCTACGCGGCGGGGGTGAGGTTCAGCTTCTAGGACGGGCATTTGTCAGCCAGTCCCCCTGGTGAGAGAGCCGCGCCCGTGCCGGGTGCGGCTCTTTTGCGTGACGCGGGGCCAACGCAGGCCTAGGATCGGGTGCAATGAACGATTTGGTGGAGAGGGTTGTCATCGTCGGCGGCGGCACCGCCGGCTGGCTCGCGGCATCGCTGATTGCAAACTCGCGCCGTGCGAAGGCCGCGCCGCTGTCGATCACGCTGGTCGAGGCGCCCGACGTGCCCATCGTCGGCGTCGGCGAAGGCACCTGGCCGACGATGCGCACGACGCTGGCAACGATCGGCCTCGACGAGAGCGAGTTTCTTGCGGCGTGCGACGGGGCGTTCAAGCAGGCGTCGCGGTTCGACGGCTGGCGCGATGGTTCCGCCGGCGACAGCTACCTTCATCCCTTCACCACGCCGCCGGCGCTGCCGACGGGTGAGTTGCTGGCGGCCTGGCAGGAGGCTTCGCCCGACCAGCCCTTTGCCGCGGCGATGAGCGCGCAGGCGGCGGTCTGCAATCTCCACCTCGCGCCGCGCCAGCGCTCGATGCCCGACTATCAGGGCGCGACCAACTATGCCTATCATTTCGCGACCGAGAAATTCGGCGCCTTGCTCGCGCGGCATGCGAAGCAGAGCCCGCTCATCACCCATATCCTCGACCATGTGACCGGCGTCCGGCACGCCGACAATGGCGACATCGCCGCGCTGACGACGCGCAGCGGCCGCGAGATCGCCGGCGACCTGTTCATCGATTGCAGCGGCTTCAAGGGACTGCTGATCGGCGACGCACTGGGGGTCGACTGGATCGACCGCAGCGATCACGCCTTTAACGACCGCGCGATCGCGTCGCAGGTGCCGGTGCCGCCGGGCAGTCCCATCGCCTCGCAGACGATCGCGACCGCGCACGAGGCGGGCTGGATCTGGGACATCGGACTGCCGTCGCGGCGCGGCATCGGCTGCGTTTATTCGAGCCGTTTCATGGACGCCGAGCGGGCCGAGACGGTCCTGCGCGACTATATCGCCCGCGAATTGCCGGGGGCGGTGCCGGAGACGAAGGCCTTCGGGGTGCCGTTCAAGCATATCAGTTTCCGGACCGGGCACCGCGCGCGTTTCTGGGAAAAGAACTGCCTGTCGATCGGGCTGGCGGCGGGGTTCATCGAGCCGCTCGAAGCCTCGGCGATCGTCCTCATCGAACTGTCGCTGCGCGCGCTGACCGACAATTTTCCGGCCGACCGCGCCGCGATGGATATCCATGCCGGGCGCTTCAACAAATTGTTCCGCTATCGCTGGGACCGCATCGTCGAATTCCTGAAGCTCCATTATGTGCTCAGCCGCCGCGATGAGCCTTATTGGCGCGCGCATCGCGACCCGGCGCATATTCCCCCGCATCTTGCCGAAATGCTCGAGCTGTGGCGCAGCCAGCCGCCGTCGGCGTGGGATTTCCCCTATGTCGACGAGATTTTCTCGGCGCAGAGCCACCAATATATCCTTTATGGCATGGGCTTTCCGGCCCCCGCCGGCTGGCCCGCGAGCGACCGTGCGCTGGCGGCGCTGGCCGAGATGCGGCAACGGGCGCGCACGCTTGCCGCCGGGCTGCCGACGAACCGTCTTTATCTCGATGCGCTGGCGGACGACCGCGCCGCGGCCGAACAGAAAGAAGCTGCCGAATGACCCATCACGCCGTCCTCGACAGCAACAGCCATCGCGACCTGCGCGTCCGCGCCAATGCCGCGGCGGAACTGGGCGACGGGGTGATGGCGACGCTGACCGTGCCGAGCGAGTTTCGCAGCGTACAGGGCCATTTCCCGATCCTGTTCCGGCGCGAGACCGGGCGCGACGATTTTACCGCGCTGGCGCTGTTCGGTTTTGAACCGGCCGAAAATCTTTTCCTGGAAGGCGGCCGCTGGGATGCGCGCTATCGCCCTTGGTCGCTGGCGATCCAGCCCTTCCTGATCGGGCGCCCGGCGAGCGGCGACGGGCCGGGTCAGGTGCATATCGACCTCGACCACCCGCGTATCGCCGCAGGCGGTGAAGGCGTCCGCCTGTTCGACGCCGAGGGCGGTCCGACGCCCTATCTCGAGGATATTGCCGAGCGGATGGGCGACCTCGACGACGGTTACCGGGCCAGCGGTGCGTTTTTCGCTGCGCTGCGCGAGCACGACCTGCTCGAACCGTTCAGCCTCGAGGTGACGCTCGACGACGGTTCGCTCCATTCGCTCGTCGGCTTTCACATCATCGACGAGACGAAGCTGCAGGCGCTCGACGCCGGGGCGCTGGCGCGCCTGCATGCCGACGGGCATCTGATGCCCATTTTCATGGCGCTGGCATCGCTGTCGCAGCTTTCGGCGCTCGTCGCGCGAAAGAACCGCAGGCTCGCCAGTGGCTGAACGCAATACGCCCATTTACGAGCGCATCGCGCCGGTGCCCGAGCGGCTATGGGATAAGGGGGCAGGGCTCGACGCGTTGCTGGAAGGCGCGCGCGAGCCCTTTGTCCTGCGCGGACTCGTCGCCGACTGGCCGCTGGTCGCGGCGGGCAGAGAGGGGGCGCGGGCGGCGCGGCGCTACCTGCTCGATCACGCCCGCGACCGCGCGTTCAAGGTCTCTATCGGCCCGCCGGGGCACGACGGGCGGCTGTTCTACGACGCCGACATGGCGATGAATTTCCGCGTCGGGACGGGCAAGCTCGGCGATATCTTCGCCGGGCTCGACAAGGCTGAAGAGCTTGGCGACATCCGCACCGTCTACCTGGCCTCGATCGATATCCCGTCGCATTTCGACGGGCTCGACGAAGCGAACCGGATCGACCTTGGCGCGCGCGATCTGCTGAAAAGCATCTGGATCGGGACCCGGACCAGGATCGCGGCGCACAATGATTTTCCCGACAATCTTGCGTGCTGCGCAGTCGGCCGCCGCCGCTTCACGCTGTTCCCGCCGCACCAGTTTTCGAACCTTTATCTGGGCCCGATCGACAATACCCCCGCCGGACGGGTGGTCAGCATGGTCGATTTCGATGCGCCCGACCTCGCCGCGCACCCGCGCTTTGTCGACGCGCTCGCCGCGGCGCAGACCGTCGAGCTCGAACCCGGTGACGCGATCTTCATCCCGTCGATGTGGTGGCACCATGTCGAGGGGCTCGAAGATTTCAATGTGCTGGTCAATTACTGGTGGCGGCGCAGCCCGGCCTGGCTCGGCCAGCCGCAGGACGCGCTCCATCACGCGATCCTCGCGATCCGCGACCTGCCCGACGCCGATAAGGCGATCTGGCGCGTGATGTTCGACCATTATGTCTTCGACAATGGCGCGCATGTGACCGACCATATTCCCGAACCGGCCCGCGGCATATTGGCCCCGCTCACTCCCGAGAGTGCGGGGCGGCTGCGGGCTTTTCTGTTAAGGATGCTCAGCCGATGAATGAAGACAAACCCGTCCGCCGTATCGTGATCGCGGGCGGTGGTACCGCCGGCTGGATGATGGCGGCGGCGATCGCGCGGACGATGGGGCACACGGTCGACCTGACCCTCGTCGAATCCGAAGCGATCGGGACGATCGGGGTCGGGGAATCGACAATCCCGCCGCTGGTCAATTTCAACCGCATCCTCGGTATTCCCGAGCCCGAATTTATGCGGGCGGCGCAGGCGACCTTCAAGCTCGGCATATTGTTCGACAACTGGAAGCACGACGGCCACAGCTATTTCCACAGCTTCGGCCTGTCGGGGAAGGACCATTGGTCGGCGGGTTTCCAGCATTTCTGGCTGCACGGCAAGGCGCGCGGGCACGCGCAATCCTATGATGATTATTGCGTCGAACTGGTCGCGGGGCTGCAGGGCAAGTTCGCGCATCTGCCCGAAGAACGGATGAACTATGCCTATCATGTCGACGCGACGCTTTATGGCCGCTTCCTCCGCAAGCTGGCCGAGGCGGATGGCGCGCGGCGTGTCGAGGGCAAGATCGCCCGCGTCGAACTCGACAGCGAGAGCGGCGACATTGCGGCATTGTTGCTCGACGGCGACCGGCGGATCGAGGGCGACATGTTCGTCGACTGCACCGGCTTTCGCGGCCTGCTGATCGACGGCGCGCTGCACGCGGGGTTCGAGGATTGGGGGCACTGGCTGCCGAACGACAGCGCGATTGCGGTCCAGTCCGACCATCTCGGCCCGCCGATGCCCTATACGCAGGCGATCGCGCACGACGCGGGCTGGCAATGGCGCATCCCGCTACAGCACCGGATGGGCGCGGGAATTGTCTATTCGAGCGGCTATCTGTCGCGCGATGCCGCTTATGAGCGGCTGATGTCGAGCGTCGGCACGCCGCGGATCGAGCCTTTCGACATCAAGTTCAGGGGCGGGGTGCGGCGCAAGCAATGGTTCCGCAACTGCGTCGCGGTCGGGCTGGCCGGCGGCTTCGTCGAGCCGCTCGAGGCGACCACGGTGCATCTGATCCAGCGCGCGGTGCTGCGCTTTATCCGCATGATGCCGAATGGCCGGGTCAGCGAGTGCGACGCCGCCGAGTTCAACGACCAGCAGCGGCTGGACATCGAACAAATCCGCGACTTCGTCATCCTGCATTACAAGGCGACCAACCGCCGCGACAGCCCCTTCTGGCGCCACGTCGCGAACATGCCGATCCCCGCCTCGCTCGAGCAGAAAATCGAGCTGTTCCGCGAGACCGGCCGCGTCTTCCGCAAGAATGAGGAATTGTTCGCCGAGAATAGCTGGGTGCAGGTGATGATGGGGCAGGGGATCGAGCCGCAAAGTTATCACCCGATCGCCGAGAAATTGCGCGACGACGAACTCGACCGGCTGCTGCAGATGCTGCGCGACAATGTGACGAGCACCGTCGCGACGCTGCCCGAACACCACGCCTATGTCGCTCGCTATTGCGGGGCGGAGGCTCCGGCGACGGCATGACCGCTGCCGCTGCGATCCTTTTGCTGGCGAGTGGCGCCGCGGCCGGATCGGCCGGGGATGGCTGGCGGCTGATGTGGTCGGACGAATTCGACGGCCCCGCCATCGACCGGAGCAAATGGGATTTCGATGTCGATTGCTGGGGCGGCGGCAATGACGAACGGCAATGCTACACCGACAAGGCCGCCAACGCCGCGATCGAAGACGGCCGGCTGGTCATCACGGCGCGGCGGGAACGGACGACGGGCCCGGCTTTCCCTTTGTCGCAGCGCGACGATGCCGCAAAGGCGAAAGCGACCGCGACGAAGGACTATAGCTCCGCGCGCCTCGTCACGCGCGGCCGGGCGGCGTGGACCTATGGCAAGATCGAGGTGCGCGCGAAATTGCCGCAGGGGCAGGGGACCTGGCCGGCGATCTGGATGTTGCCCGAAAGGCCCGTCTATGGACCGTGGGCAGCGTCGGGCGAGATCGACATATTGGAGGCGGTGAACCTTGGCGTCCGCTGCGAAAGCTGCGCCGGCGGAATCGAGAACCGCATCCTCGGCACCCTGCATTTCGGCGGAGCGTGGCCGGACAACAAGCATAAGGGCGACGAAACGGCGCTGCCCGCACCGCTCGACGGATTTCATGTCTTCGGCATCGTTTGGGAAAAGGGAAAGATCGTCTGGACGGTCGACGGCCAGCCCTATGCCACGCGCGTCGCAAGCGAATGGTCGACGAGCGGGGCTGACGATCCGGCGGCGCCGTTCGACCGGCCCTTTCACCTGATTCTGAACCTCGCCATCGGCGGCGGGCTCGCCGAAGGACGCGGAGTGAAGGGAGTTGATGAAAGCGGATATCCCAAAATTATGGAAATAGACTGGGTTCGCGTCTGGCAATGTGGTGACGATGCCATTAGCGATTGCAGCGCAATCAGCCACCGGGGAAGATGATGGGGCGGCGACGTCAATCGGTTACGATCAAGCATGTGGCTGCCGACGCGGGGGTGTCGCTGCAGACGGTGAGCCGCGTCATCAACAACGAACCCAATGTGCGTCCCGAGATGAAGGAGCGCGTGCAGGCGTCGATCGACAAGCTCGGCTATGTCCCGTCGATCGCGGCGCAGCGGATGAGCGGTTCGCGATCCTATCTGATCCTTGCGATCAACGACCGCGAACGGACGATCGCCGACTGGCGCGGGCGGCAGGGGGTCGACTGGGTCGACCAGATGCTGCTCGGCGGGATGCTCAAATGCGCCGAACTTGGTTACCGGATGATCTTCGAACTGGTCGACACGCACAGCGACCATGTCGAACGCGAGTTGCGCGCGACGATCGCCGCGTTGCAGCCCGACGGCGTGATCCTGACTCCGCCGCACTCCGACAATGTGCAGATCGTGGGGCTGCTCCATCACCAGAAAATCCCCTTCGCGCGCATCGGCTCGCTCGGCGGCGAGGCCGGCATTGCGTTAACGATGGACGATGAGGGCTCGGCCGAACTCGCGACGCGGCACCTGATCGACCTGGGGCACAAACGCATCGGCTTCATCGCCGGATCGTCGGAATATAATCTGAGCGGGTGGCGCGTCGACGGCTGGCGGGCGGCGATGGCCGAAGCCGGGTTGGCCACCGACGGCCTGCTTGCCGAGGGGGATTTCGGTTTTGCTTCGGGCGAGGCCGCGGCGGCGAAGCTGCTGGACGGTGGCGACCGCCCGACCGCGATCATCGCGAGCAACGACCAGATGGCGCTCGCGACGCTCGAAGTGGCGCGGGCGCGCGGTCTCGACGTGCCGCGCGACCTGTCGATCGTCAGTTTCGACAATACCCCGATCGTGCGCTTTACCCAGCCGCCGCTGACCGCGGTCGACCAGCCGGTCGCCGATACCGTCTCGCGCGCGGTCGAACTGATCATCGCGGCGCAGCGCGGCGGACCGCGTCCCGACAAGCCGACGGTGGTCAAGGGCAGCCTCGTCCAGCGCGGTTCGACGGCGGCCCTGCCAGCGGATCGCAATGACTGACACGGGCGTCGCGCGCCGCCAGTCAATCCGCTTTCTGCTGCTCTATGCGCTCGCTTCGGCCGGCGGTGCGATCGCCTATGTCCCCTTTCTGACGATCTGGCTGCCCGCGCGGATGAGCGGGCTCGCGGGTGCGGCCGACGTGCAATCGCTCGGCTATGTCACTTTCTTCGGTGCGGTTGCCGCGAGCGTCGGCGGGATTGTGTTCGGCTGGCTGAGCGACCGGACGCAGAGCCGGAGGCCTTGGGTGGCCGCCGGCCTTGCACTTACCATCGGATTGCTGATCGCGATGCCGCTGGCGGACGATGTGACGACGCTCGTCGGCCTGATCGTCGCCTGGCAACTGGCTCTGAACATGATCCTCGGTCCGCTTGCCGCATGGGCGGGCGATTGCGTCCCCGACGATCAGAAGGGGCTGCTCGGCGGGCTCCTCGCCTTCTCGCCAGCCCTCGGCGCCTGGTCGGGGGCGCTGGTGACGCTGCCGGGGCTGGTGTCGGCGAATGACCGGCTGGCGCTGATCGCTGCGCTGGTCGCCGCGGCGGTACTGCCGGTGCTGCTGCTCGGCCGGCCGCGCGCCTTTCCCGAACTTGGCGCGCCGGCCCCGGCCGTCGTCGCGGACGGTCGCGCGGCGCGTCCGACGGGCCCTGCGGTGCGGATGTGGCTCGCCCGGCTGCTGGTCCAGATCGCCGAGGCGGCGTTGTTCGCCTATCTCTATTTCTGGTTCCGGTCGATCGATCCGGCTATGCACGACAATGAAAAGGCGCGTATCTTCAGCTTCGCGTTGACGCTCGCGGTGCCGATCGCATTGGTGGCGGGGCGCTGGGCCGACCGCCACGACCGGCCCTTTCGCCCGCTCGTTCTCGCTGCGGCGGTTTCGGCTATCGGTATGGTCGGGATGGCGCTGTCGGCGACGCCCGATCTTGCCAAGGCGAGCTATCTCGTCTTCGGCATCGCGACGACCGTCTTTCTGTCGCTGCACACCAGCCAGACCTTGCGCATCCTGCCGCGCCCCGAACATCGCGCCCGCGATCTCGGCATCTTCAACCTGACCAACACCGTGCCGTCGCTGATCATGCCCTGGCTGACAATTTCGCTCGTCCCCGGCTTCGGCTTCGATGCGCTGTTCCTGCTGCTCGCCGCGCTGACGAGCGTTGCAGTGCTGTTGCTCGCGACGATGCCCCAGCGCCCGCGGTCCGCCTGAAACAACCGCTTGATTTCACCTCGGGGCTATGCGAGAGGAGCGTTTGATAACGTTCACATAATGAGGATCGGGAGAGATTATGCGGCGACAGGCGATAGCTGTGGCGAGCATGCTGCTGTTGGCAGGCACCGCACTGGCGACGGCGCCGGAGCAGGCGGGCACCGAGGCCGCGGCCGTCCATCCCGAACTCTGGCCTGCGGCCAAGAGCCCCGCGGCGATCACCGATGCGAAGACCGAAGCGGCGATCGATGCGCTGATCGCGAAGATGACGGTCGAGCAGAAGGTCGGCCAGCTCGTGCAGGGCGATATCAGCACGATCACGCCCAAAGACCTCGAAACCTATCCGCTCGGTTCGATCCTCGCCGGCGGCAATAGCGGCCCGAACGGCAACGAGCGGTCGAGTGCCGCCGACTGGGCGAAACTGGTCGGCGAGT
This sequence comes from Sphingopyxis macrogoltabida, assembly GCF_001314325.1. Lineage (NCBI taxonomy): Bacteria > Pseudomonadati > Pseudomonadota > Alphaproteobacteria > Sphingomonadales > Sphingopyxidaceae > Sphingopyxis > Sphingopyxis macrogoltabida. The sequence continues at coordinate 2,950,193 of NZ_CP009429.1, read as the reverse complement.
TTCGCGCGGTGTCACTGCGCCCGCAGGCGAATGGCGTGGCGATCCCGATCATCTTCGGCGTCGATGCCGTCCACGGACATAATAATATCCCCGGCGCGACGCTGTTTCCGCACAATATCGGGCTCGGCGCAGCGCGTGATCCCGAGTTGATCCAGCGGATCGGCGCCGTGACGGCGGCCGAGATTGCGGGTAGCGGCATCGAATGGACTTTCGCGCCGACGCTGGCGGTCCCGCAGGATTTGCGCTGGGGCCGCAGCTATGAAGGCTATGCCGCCGACCCGAAACTGATCGCCGATTATGCCAAGGCGATGGTGCTCGGCCTGCAGGGGCCGCTGGTGGCCGGAAAGACGGTCGATGCGACGCACGTGGCGGCGACAGCCAAGCATTTCCTCGCCGATGGCGGCACGTTCGAGGGCAAGGACCAGGGCGATGCCAAGATCGACGAGCAGGAGCTGATCGCCAAGCACGCACAGGGCTATCCAGCCGCGATCGATGCCGGGGCGCTCACCGTCATGGCAAGCTTTTCGAGCTGGCAGGGGATCAAGCACCACGGCAACAAGGGGCTGCTCACCGACGCGCTCAAGGACAAGATGGGCTTTGCCGGCTTCGTCGTTGGCGACTGGAACGGGCATGGGCAGGTCGCCGGATGCAGCGTCACCGACTGCGCCCAGTCGATCAACGCCGGGCTCGACATGTTCATGGCGCCCGATAGCTGGAAGGGGCTGTACGAGACGACGCTGGCGCAGGCGAAGGACGGCCGGATTTCCGCGGCGCGGCTCGACGATGCGGTGCGGCGCATCCTGCGGGTGAAATACAAGCTCGGGCTGTTCGACGCGGGACATGGCAGCCGCGGCGATTTTGCCGCCGTGGGCGCGCCCGCACATCTTGAAGTCGCGCGCGAAGCGGTCGCCAAATCGCTGGTTCTGCTCAAGAATAATGGTAGCGTTCTGCCGATCAAGCCCGGCGCGAAGTTGCTCGTCGCGGGGCCGGGCGCCGACAATATGGCGATGCAGTCGGGCGGCTGGACGATCAGTTGGCAGGGAACCGACGTGACCCACGCCGACTTTCCGAACGGCCAGACGATCTGGGAAGCGCTGAACAAGGCGGTCGGCGAGGCGGGCGGCAAGGCCACGCTCTCGGCCGACGGCAGCTTCACCGAAAAGCCCGATGTCGCGATCGTCGTATTCGGCGAGGAGCCCTATGCCGAATTCCAGGGCGATGTCCCGACGCTCGATTACCAGCCGGCGGAGGCGAAGGATCTCGCGACGCTCAAGAAACTGAAGGCGGCGGGCATCCCGGTCGTGGCGCTGTTCCTGTCGGGGCGGCCGCTGTTCACCAACCCCGAGATCAATGCCGCCGATGCCTTTGTGGCCGGCTGGCTGCCCGGATCGCAGGCGGCCGGCATCGCCGATGTGCTGGTTGCGGGCAAGGGCGGCAAGACGGCGCGCGGTTTTACCGGCAAGCTGCCCTTCGCCTGGCCCGCCGACGCACGTTCGCCGGTCGAAAAGCCGCAGTTCGCGGTCGGTTATGGGCTGGCCTATGGCGACAAGACCGCGGTGCCGCAGTTGCCTGAAGCGCCCGGCGTCGACATCGCCGGTATGCTCAATGTCGAAAAATTCTTCAGCGGCGGCCGCGCGCGCGCGCCGTGGACCTTGTCGATCGTCGATGCGGGCGGATCGCGGCAAGTCGGATCGGCACCGGTCGACAGCAGCTATGGCCTGCTGAAGACGCGCTCGGTCGACGTGAAGGCGCAGGAGGACGGCAAGAGCTTCGTCTGGAACGGCCCGGCATCGTTCACCCTGTCGGGCCCCAACGCCGACCTGTCGCGCCAGCTCAATAACAGTTTCGCGCTGCGTCTCGACTGGCGTGTCGACGCGGTCGGGCAGGGGCCGGTCAGTATCGCGCTCGGCGGCCCGGCGTTCGACATTTCTGCGCTGGTCAGCGCCGCGCCGAAGGAGCAGGTTTCGACGATCAAGCTGCCGCTGCGCTGCTTCGCCGACGCGGGCGCCGATCTGACGCGTGTCGCCCATGCGGTGACGCTCGGCGGCGACAAGGGGCTGGCGGTGACGCTGCTGAATGCGAATGTCGAGGCGGTCGGGGAGAATCTGCCCTGTCCGCCAGCCGCGAAATGACCAGACCCGCAACATAGCGGGCAGGAGTGGAAGGGGAGAAGAGCATGGCACTGGCGCCGAATGTTGCGACGAGCGCAGACCCGAACCCGGCCGGACGGCCGGGCAAGAGCGGCGGCGGCACGCTGGTCGTGCTCATCCTCGCCTTTGCGGTGTTTTTCCTGCTGGGCGGGGTGACCAACATCAACGACCTGCTGGTCGGCAAGTTCAAGTCGATGTTCCACCTGACGCACGCGCAGGCGAACCTCGTCCAAATGGCGTTTTTCATCGCTTATGCCGCCTTTTCGATTCCCGCCGGCATCATCATGTCGAAGCTTGGCTATATCCGCACCTTCGTACTCGGGTTCGTTCTGGTCGCGGCGGCGGCGTTCCTCTTCGTTCCGGCATCGGCGGCGGCATCCTATCCCGGCTTCCTTGCGGCGCTGTTCTGCATCGGCGCCGGGATCACGGTGCTGCAGGTAGCGATGAATCCGGTAATCACGACGCTGGGACCGATCGAAACCTCGCACAGCCGCCTGACCTTCGCGCAGGCGTTCAATTCGATCGGCGTGTTCCTGATGGTCTATGGCGGCGCGACCTTCCTGCTGGGCGATTCCAAGCCGCTTGACCCCGAAACGTCGACCGAAGCGCAAATCCAGGCCTATCGCGTCGCCGAGGGCGCCTCGATCGGCACCGCCTATATGTGGCTCGGCATACTGATGCTGGTCATCGCGGCGGTGTTCTGGATGTTCCGCGGCGCGCTCGATCACGCCAAGGCCGACGATGTGAAGCTCGAGGGGACGTGGAGCCTGCTCACCCACAATCGCCGCGTCCAGCTCGGCGCCTTGTGCATCTTCACCTATGTCGGCGCCGAGGTCGCCATCGGATCGAACCTCATCGCCTATCTCGGCGAACCGAGCGTGATGGGGCTGGGAATGCAGGATGCCGGCAAGCTGGTCGCCATCTACTGGCTGGGCGCACTGGTCGGCCGGTTGCTCGGCGGTTTCATCCTGCGGCTGGCGAAGCCCGGACGCGTCCTCGCGACCTTTGCGGCAGGGGCGATATCGCTGATCATCCTCTCGGCGGTGACGACCGGGGCGCTGTCGGGCTGGGCACTGATCCTCGTCGGTTTCTGCAACTCGCTGATGTTCCCGACGATCTTCAGCCTCGGTACCGAGGGGCTGGGCGAACGGACGCCGCAGGGATCGGGCATCCTGTGCACCGCGATCGTCGGCGGTGCGATCGTCCCCTATCTGTTCGGAACGGTGGCCGACGTCAGCGGCAACATCCGGCTCGCGCTTGCTGTGCCGCTGATTTGCTATGCGATCATCGCGGGCTTCGGGCTGTGGGCGGCGCGCCGGGCGACGGCGTAGCCATCAGCCGCGAGTCCGGTTCGCTTCCAATATCTCGCGCACGCGGGCAACGGCCTGCGCGGTCGGATCGGGCTCGTCCATCAGGGCATAGCTGCCGCCGAGGTGCAGCGCGCAGTGGCCGTGCACCGTCGCGATGAGCGAGCGGACAAGGCGGCGCGTGGCCTCGCCTTCGTCGCGCCCGAGCGCCGCGGTCACTTCGCGATCGACGATCGCGGTCAGCCGGTGCCGCTCGCGCATGTCGGCCTCGTCGAGCGACAGGCCGGACGGGCGGCGATGGTCATAGATCGCCATCCAGCAATGGCGGTTCGCCTCGGCGAAAGAGAAATAGCTGCGCACCAGCGCTTCGATCCGTGCGTCGCGATCTTCGCATCGCGCCAGTGCCGCTTCGAGCCAGTCGGCCCATAGCGTGAAGGTGCGCGTGTTGATCGCGAGCAGGTAGGAATCGAGCGATCCGAAGACATTGTAGATCGTGCCGACGGTATAGCCCGCCCGCCGCGCTGCGGCCCGTGCGGAGAATTTGGCAAAGCCCGTTTCGGCCATCAGCGCATGGCCGCAATTCACCAGAAGCTGGCGCAATTCCTTGGGTGTGTGATCGGATCGGCGGGCCATGACCTCGCGCTAGCACCAAAATTGGACACTGTCTAATTTATATATTGAACAGTGCATAATTAATCGGGTAGAAGTCGGCTCATGTTGATGGGAAGACGAGACATGATCCCGATGAAGATCGCTGGCTGGGGCGCTTACCGCCCCGAGCGGGTGGTGACCTCCGACGAACTCGACGTGCGTTTCGGCCGGCCACGCGGCTGGAGCGAGGCCGAGTTCGGGATTGCGGCGCGGCATGTCGCCAGTCCGGACGAGACGAGTTCGATGATGGCGGCAACCGCGGCGCAGGGCGCGTTGTCGAGCGCGGGCTGGGACGACGGCGCGTTCGACGTGCTGATCGGCGGCTGCGGCGTGATGGAACAGCCGATCCCGTCGACCGCCGCGCTCGTGCAGGACCGGCTCGGCCTCGGCCGCTCGGGAATCATGGCGTTCGACGTCAACCAGACCTGCCTGTCTTTCCTGACCGCGCTCGACATCGCCGCGATGGGGCTGTCGACCGGCCGCTGGCGCCGCGCGCTCGTCTTCGCGAGCGATATCGCTTCGGCAGGGCTCGACCCGTCGCGGCCCAAGACGATGTCGATCTTTGGCGACGGGGCCGCCGCGCTGGCGGTCGAGGCGGCGCCGGGCGGAACGGCGGGGCTGCTGTCGTCGCATTTCGTCACCAACGGCGCCGATCATGCGCTCGCGCAGCTCCGCGCCGGGGGCACGCGCATCCGGGTCGAGCAAGGCTATGACGCGCTCGTCGCCGGATCGCGGTTCGAGATGGATGCGTTCGGCATCTTCAAGGCGGCGGCACGCTGCCTGCCTGGCGTGCTGGACCGCGTTCTCGCCGATGCTGGCTGCACGATCGACGATATCGACACCGTCGTCTGCCATCAGGCGAGCGCACCGGGGGTCGAGCATGTCCGCCGCCTGTTCGAGCCGCGGCCCGAGCGGGTGATCGACATCTTTGCGCACACCGGCAACCAGATCGCGGCGTCGATCCCGACCGTGCTCGCGCACGGGCTGGAGACGGGGCGGATCGCATCGGGCTCTACGGTGCTGATGCTCGGCACCGCGGCGGGGATCAGCGCCGGCGCGATGGTGCTGCGCGTCTGATGGTGCGGCACCTTCTCGTCACCGGCGCGACCGGCGGGCTGGGCGCCGCGCTGGTGCGCGCGGCGCGCGCACGGGGGCATGACGTCGTTGCGACCGGACGCTCGGCGGACAAGGCGCGGGCGCTGGAAGCGCTGGGGGCGCGGTTCGTACCCGCCGACCTTGCGGAAGCGGGCGACCTTGCGCCGCTCGTCGCGGGTGTCGAGTCGGTCATTCACGCGGCCGCCCTGTCGGCGAGCTGGGGGGCGAGGGAGGCTTTCGTCCGCGCCAATGTCACAGCGACCGCACGGTTGCTGGACGCCGCGCGCGCGGCGGGGTGCCGGCGCTTCGTCTTCATTTCCTCGCCGTCGATTTTTGCCTCCTTCCGCGATCGCGAGAATATCGGCATCGACGCCGCCCCTGCCGATCCGCCGCTCAACGATTATGCGCGGACCAAGCTCGCCGCCGAGCGGATGGTGCTTGCCGCCGATTCGGCCGACATGGCCTGCTGCGCCATCCGCCCGCGCGCACTGGTCGGGCCGGGCGACCGGGTGATCCTGCCGAAGCTGGCGGAACTTGCGATGCGGCGGCGGATGCCGCTGCCCGGCGGCGGCCATGCGCGCGTCGAGTTCACCGACCTTCGCGACGCCGCCGAAGCGATCATGCTTGCCGAAGACCGCGCCCCCGATATCGGCGGGATCGCGATCAATATTTCGGGCGGACGGCCGGTCGCGGTGCGCGACGTCGCGGTGCGGCTGGCGGCGGCGCTGGGCACCAACTCGGAACTGGTCACGCTCCCGGTGCCGCTCGCGCGCAGTATCGCCGTGGTGGCGGAGGGGTGGGGGCGGCTGACACGATCCGCCGCCGAGCCGGTGCTGACGCGCTATACGCTGGCGACGCTCGCCTGTTCGCAAAGCTTCGACATGGCGCCCGCCGAGCGGCTGCTCGGTTTTCGCCCGCGCCACGATGCGCTGGAAACCCTGCTGGCCGAGGCCGCGCAATGGAAGGCGAAGCGATGAGGCGCGTCGAACTGCAATGGCTGGCGCGCGGATCGTGCCGCCATCCCGAATATATGACGATGCGCGGCGCCAGCCTGTGCGCGACCGACTTTCCGGCGATGGTCGGGGTGATCCGCCATCCCGAACGCGGGATCATCCTGTTCGACACCGGCTATGATCCGGCGTTCATCGAGGCGACGAGGCCGTTTCCCGAGCGCCTCTATCGCTGGACCACGCCGGTGCGGATTTCGCCCGATCTTGCCTGGCAGACGTGGCTCGCGACGCATGGCATTGCGGCGGACGAGATCGCCGCGGTCGTGGTATCGCATTTCCACGGCGACCATGTCGCGGGGATGCGCAACCTTGCCGGCGTGCCGATCCATTGCTCGGCGGCGGGCCTGACCGAATTGCGCCGCCCGGGCCGGTTGCGCCGGGTCCGGCAGGGCCTGCTCGCCGATCTGGTCCCCGCCGAATGCGACGCCGCTTGCTCTTTCTTCGAGGATGCGCCGGTCGTGGCGCTTCCCGCCGACTTCGCGCCCTTTACAGAGGGCGCCGACATATTGGGCGACGGCAGCCTGATCGCAGTGCCGCTGCCGGGGCATTGCAAGGGACATTGGGGCCTTGCCCTGCGCGACCGGGCCGACCGCGCGGTGCTGCTTGCGGGCGATGCGTCCTGGTCGATCGAGGCGATCCGGCGCTGCGTGCCGCCGCCGCGGCTGACCACCGCATTGCTTGGCGAAACGCGAACCTATCGCGACACGCTCGCGAGCTTGCACGCAGCGCTGACGAACAATCGCGCGCTGGCCATCCTGCCGTCGCACTGCACCCGCGCGGCCGCGGCCTATACGGACGGCGATGCGGTCTAGCGCCATCCTTGCCTCGATCCTGCGGACGCGCCGGGCGATGCGCATGACGGCGCCCGAACTGGCGCGGCAGCGCGATCGCCAATGGGCGGCGTTGCAGCCCGCGCTGCGGCGGACGCCCGCGCTTGCCGATCTGGCGGGCAAGGAACCGGGCGCCTTTCCCGTTGTCGCTCCCGCCGATATGCGGCGCGACTATGGCGCATGGAACAGCCTCGGCCTCGATCACGATCGCCTGTGCCGCGCCGCCGATGCCGCGGAAACCGGGTCGGCGGAGGGGATCATCGACGGGCTCGGGGTCGGCTGGTCGACGGGGACGAGCGGCCAGCGCGGCCTGTTCATCGCCGATGCGAACGAGCGCGCCGACTATATCGGACAAAGCCTCGCGCGCCTGCTGCCGCTTCGTGCGATGCTCCGGCCGCAGCGCATCGCGCTCCACCTTCGTGCAAACAGCAACCTCTACAGCGATGTCGGCGGCCGCTTCTTTGTCTTTCGCTATTTTCCTTTGGCGGAACCGGCGGCTGTGACGCGCGCAGCCTTTGCCTCCTTCGCGCCGACGGTCCTGATCGCGCCGCCGCATCGCCTGCTCGCACTCGCCGAGGGTGGCGGGCGCGGTCGCGGCGCCATGCCGGCGTTGCAACACATCTTTTTCGGTTCGGAACCGATGAGCGAGGCGGAAATCGATTGGGTGGGGGAGGTGTTCGGGGTCCGGCCGCGTTCGATCTATCAGGCGACCGAAGGATTTGTCGGCGCTGCCTGCGCCGCCGGTGCATTGCACCTCAACGAGCACAGCTTGGCCGTCGAGCTCGAACCGGTCGCAAATACCCCCGGTTTTCGTCCGGTCGTCACCGATCTGCGCCGCCACAGCCAGCCGGTAGTGCGGGTGCGGCTCGACGATTATCTCGAACCGGCGGGGAAAGGTTGCGCCTGCGGTTATGCGGGGCGTGTCATCCGCCCGGTTGCCGGGCGGGTCGGCGATATCTGGCGCTGGGGCAGGCAAGCGATCGCGCCGGGCGCGGTCGCGGATTGTCTCGATCGCCTGCTCGGCGTGCCCGCGCTCTGGCAGGCGATCGGCGGTCCGCAGACGGTCGAATTGCGCCTAGACCCGCGCATTCCGGCCGAAAGCGCTGAGCGGGCGGCCGCGCAGTTTCGGGAGCGGCTCGCCATTCCGGTTGCCGTCAGCCTGTCGCACGAACGGCCCGCCGAACCCTTCCCCAAGCGGCGACGGGTCATCTGGCATGACTAGGACGGTACTGGTCACCGGCGCGCGCGCCGCCGCGGCGCTCGATATCGCCCGCGACTTCGCGGCCGCGGGGTACCGGACCTTTTGCGCCGACAGCGCATCGGCACGGATCAGCCGCTGGTCGCGGCGGACCGGGACATTCCTGTCCTATCCCGCGCCGCGCGCGGACGCTGCGGCCTTTGCCAAGCGCATCTGCGAACTGGTCGACGAACTGTCGGTCGATTTGATCGTCCCGACCTGCGAGGAAGCGTTCCACCTTGCAGCACCGGCGCTGGCGCCGCGGCTGGCGGACAGGCTTTTCCAGCCGCCGCTGGCGACCCTGCGCGACCTGCACGACAAATATCGCTTCGCCCGGCTGGCGGCGGGTTTCGGCCTGCCGGTGCCCGAAACGCATTTGCTGGAGAGCGAGGCCGACGTCGCGCGCTTCGCCGACGGGTCTGCGGGGTGGGTATTCAAACCCTGCTTCAGCCGCTTCGGCGAAGCCGCGCTGGTTGGCCCTGCCGCGGGCGAACTGCGCCGCGTCGAACCTGCGCCCGGGCGCGGCTGGGTGGCGCAGCGGCGGGTGCCCGGCGGCGAGGCCTGCTTTTACGCGGTCGCCCGCGACGGTGAGCTGCGCGCATTCGCCGCCTATCGATCGGACTGGCGCCTCGGCGGCGGCGCGAGTTTCGGGTTCGAGCCGCTCGATGCAGCCAAGGCAGTGGCTCTGCGCGAGATTGCGGCCGTGCTCGCGGGACGCCTGTCGCTGACCGGGCAGTTCGCCTGCGACGCTATCTTCGATGCAAATGGGCAGCCGTGGCTGATCGAATGCAACCCGCGCGCGACGAGCGGGGTCCATTTCCTCGCCGGGGAAGGGCGGCTGGCCGCGGCGATCGACGGCAGCGGCGAGGATTGCCTCGGCGGTGACGGCCGCCCGCGCCATCTGCTTCCTGCGATGCTCAGTTTCGGGCTGGGCGTTGCGTTGCGCCGCGGCGACCTTGGCGGCTGGATCGCGGCGCTGCGGGAGGGCCGCGACGTGATCGGGCAGCCCGGCGACCGGCTTCCCGCGCTCGGCGCATTTGCCGATGGCCTGGGCTTCGCCTTCCGGGGCATGCTGCGCGGCGCCAGCGCGAGCGCGATGACGGTCGCCGATATCGCATGGGACGGAGAGGATCTGCCATGATGAAACTCCCCGATGCGGTGCGCAATGCCTGGCACCTCGTTGCCTTGTCGCGCCAGCTCAAGGTCGGGCAGGTCCGGGGATTGAAGCTCTGCGGCGTGCCGATCGTCCTGTTCCGTGCGGATGGCAGGGCGGGCGCGCTGGTCGATCGCTGCCCGCACCGCAACTTTCCGCTGTCCGAAGGACGGGTGCATCGGGGCGGCATCGAATGTCCCTATCATGGCTGGCGTTTCGATACGGCGGGCGAATGCCTTGCGGTGCCCGGTTGCCGGCTCGACACGGCGCGGAGCGAGACATTGCGCGCCGACGCGCTGCGCGTCGCCGAGCGGCATGGCGGGATCTTCGTGGCGCTGGGCGACGATGCGCCGCCCGAACCACCGCTGCCGCCGACGCTGGGTGCGGCGGGACACGACCATTTCTGGTGGCAGCAGGGGACCTGGCGCGGGCGGGCGTTCGACGCGATCGAAAATGTGATGGATCCGTTCCACACCAACCATCTCCATCATGGTTTCATCCGTCGCCGCGACAAGCGATTGCCCGTCTCGCTGCTCGTCGAAAGCGACGGCCGCGGCATTGCGATGGTGATCGAGCAGCAGCAGCCCGATCTCGGACTGATGTCGCGTTTCCTCGAACGCGACCGGTCGCGCAGCATATCGCGCTATTATCCGCCGACCGTCGTGCAGGCACGCTGGGAGGGCCCCGAAAAGCTGACGCTGTGCGTCACCGCCTTCTTCACCCCGTCGACCGACGACAGCTTCATGCCCTTCGCCTGTTTTACCACCCCGCGCGGGATCGCGCCCGGCTGGCTCAAGCAGGCGGCGATCCGGCTGTTCCTCGCGCCCGTCGTCGCGCAGGACCGCCGCGCGCTGGCGCGCCAGTCGGAGGTGATGACGACCTTCGGCTTTCCGCGCTTTACCGCCGGGCCCGGCGATATATTGGGCAGCCGCCTGTCGCGGCTGTGGCAGGGCGAGACGATCGCCGCCGGACAGGATGCGCCCGTCGACGCGATGCTTTGACGGGGCAGGGCGCGCGGCGATTGCCGTCCGCGGACGCCGCCGCTACACGACCAAAAACAGGAGAAGAGGATGACCCAGGCCACCGCAGCCGTGGCGCGCGCGCCGCACGCCGATTTTTCGGTCGAAGAACTCGAACTGGAGAGCCCGCGCGCGGGCGAGGTGCTCGTGCGCATCGCCGGGGTGGGGCTTTGCCACACCGACCTGATCTTTCGCGACCAGTTCGTCCCCTATCAACTGCCCGCGGTACTCGGGCATGAAGGGGCGGGGGTGATCGAGGCGGTCGGCGAAGGGGTCGAGGGGCTCGCAGTCGGCGATCAGGTCGTGCTCGGCTTTTCGAGCTGCGGCACCTGTCCGCGCTGCGACGAAGGACTGCCGAGCTATTGCCGCAGCTTCGTGCCGCTGAACTATGCGGGGATGCGGCTCGAGGACGGCTCGAAATCATGGGCGGACGGCGAGGGGCCCGTAGGGTCGCATTTCTTCGGCCAGTCTTCGTTCGCGAGCCACGCGATTACGCGCGCGCGCAACGTCGTCAAAGTGACCGGCAGCGCCGCGCCGCTCGAACTGCTGGGGCCGCTCGGCTGCGGGTTCCAGACCGGCGCGGGCGGCGTGATGCGCTCACTCGCTTGTCCGGCGGGTGCGAGCATCGCGATCTTCGGCGGCGGGCCGGTCGGTCTTGCTGCCGTCATGGGCGCGGTGATCCAGGGCTGCTCGCCGATCATCCTCGTCGAACCCGTTGCAGCGCGCCGCGAGATCGCCAAAGAGCTCGGGGCGACGCATGTGATCGATCCGGCGGCCGGCGATATTGCCGAAGCGATCCGCGCGATCGTTCCGGAAGGCGTCGATTTCGCCTTCGACAGCAGCGGCCGGACCGAAGTGATCGAGGCGGGGCTGGCGGCGCTCGGCAGCCACGGCGCGATCGGGCTGGTCGGCGTGCCGGCAAAGGCCGAGGCGTCGATCAACGTCAATATCGCGGCGCTGATGACCCCCGGCCACCGCATCATCGGGATCATCGAGGGCGACAGCGACCCGCAGGTCTTCATTCCCGAGCTGATCGCGCACCATGCCGCGGGGCGCTTCCCGTTCGACCGGCTGATCCAGACCTTTCCGCTCGATCAGATCAACGAGGCAATCGCCGCGCAGGCGCGCGGCGATTGCATCAAGGTCGTGCTGATTCCCTGACCGCAGCCGTCAGGCGAGTTCGATGCGGTTCCGCCCGGCCTGCTTGGCGCGGTACAGCGCCTCGTCGGCGGCTTTCAGCGCCTCGCGCACCTCGCCATAGCCGAAGACGTCGGCCACGCCGCCCGAGAAGGTGATCTGGCCGAACGGCTCGTCGGTCTTGCGGTTGATCAGCCGTCGTTCGGCGAGCTGCTCGCGCGCCTCGTCGAGCCGCTTCGCCGCTTCGCTGGGGGCGAGGCCGCGGAACAGCATGACGAACTCCTCGCCGCCATGGCGCGCGACATGGCAATGATCGTCCGAAATCTTCGACAGCGTGTCGGCGATCAGCTTGATGACGCGGTCGCCGGCCTCATGCCCATGGATATCGTTGACGCGTTTGAATTCGTCGATGTCGCAGAAGGCGACGCTCAGCGGTTCGCAGGCGGCGCGGGCTTCGGCATGGTGGCGTTCGAGCAGCACCTCGAAGGCGCGGCGGTTGGGCAGGCCGGTCAGATAATCGATTTCGGCGTCGCGCTTGGCGCGCGCGAGGCTGCGGCGCAGCGCCTTTGCTTCGTCCTCGCTCTTGCGCATATCGTCTTCGGCGCGGCGGGTGCGTTCGAGCATCGCCTTGGCAAGATCGGCGAGGCTCGAGACGAGCTGCCCGGTCTTTTGTACCTGTTCGAGGTCGAGGACATGGCGTTCGAGCTCGCTGCCATAGTCGCTGGTGACGCTGCGCGCCGCTTTGGTGTGGGTCTGGAAGGCGTCGAGGTTCGATTCGAGGCGAGCGACGATGCGGTCGATTTCGCTATGATCGAGCCCCGACGCCTCTTCCTTGGCGAATTCGTCGAGCCATTGCTGGGTGATACCCTCACCCGATGCGATCCGCGCGTTGATCTGCCGCGCGAGGCCGGGGTTGCTGCCCGAAAAGACGCCGTGGGCAAGCGACAGGTTGGACGCCGATATGTCGAGATCATGATCGAGCAGGAAGCCGGTGATCGCCTGTGCGAGTTGCTGCCGCGCCTGCCGCGCGAGGTCGAGCGAGGCAGGCCGCGCGCCGGGTGGCGGACTCTCCTGCGTCGGGGCGTTGCCGTGCGGGTTGCGCAGCCCCAGCCAATCTAGGAGCCGCCCTACCGGCTCGTTCGATGATGTCGCTTTTGTGGTCATGCGACGTTTAACGGGCGCTGGTTGCTAGATTTAAGCGGGTTTCAGCGCTTTTCGGCGACGGGTCCGGAGCGGGCGAGGAGGAGAGAATCGCACCCGCAGAAACAGGCTGGAATATCATTGGCTTGGTCCCGGTGAATGACTTATTGCGAATCATTCGCAAATATGACATAGGCCTCGTAACGGGTTTTGAGGGGCCGCAAACGAAGGAAAAGACGATGATGCATGTCGCGATCGACGGCACCGCGGTTTCGCCCGACCGGGCCGAATTGGCGACGGCCGCGGCGCGCTGCTGGCGATCGGCGCGCGACAAGGGCGAAGCGACGCAACCGCGCTTGCACGCCTTGTTGTCGGAACGGCGCTGCCCGATGCTCGCCGCGGCGTTCGACAGTCTGCTCAACCTTTACGAACAAGCGCTCGACCATCCTTTCGCGGTCGGCAGCGCGGACGGGCTGTCGGAAGACGAAATACGCCTTGCCAAGCTGCTCGGCGGAGGAGGAAGCGTGCCGGGCTGCCTCGCCGCGAAAGAAGGCGCCGCCACGGCGCTCGACTGTGCGCTCTGCTCGACGCGAATCCTCCTCACCCTTGCGCCGCGGGACCTTCAATGAGCGCCATCGACAGCCTCGCGGTGCTCGAGGGCGTGATCGGGAAGACGCCGGCGCCGGTCAATTTGAAGGTGATCGACCATGCCGATGCCAACGCGCGGCGCTGGCTCGCCGCGTCGCCGCTGATGTTCGCCGGATTCGGGGACGGGCAGGGGATCGCGATCACGCTCGGCGGCGGCGATCCGGGCTTTGCGTCCGCCGCGGACCCGGCCGTGCTGGCGATACCGCTCGACCTGATCGACGATCCCGCACTCGCGGTGCCGGGCGCAGGATTCGGTTCGCTTTTCCTCATTCCCGGCGTCGGAGAAACTTTGCGCATCAACGGCCGCGTCGTCGGCACCGATGGCGGCATCCTGCGCGTCGCCATCGAGGAATGCTACGGCCATTGCGCCAAGGCGCTCATCCGCTCCGATTTCTGGTCGGCCGAGCCGCTCGGCGAGTGGCCCGGCGATCCGGGCAGCTTCGTCAACGCGAGTCGCTTCATGGCGCTTGCGACGGTCGATGCCGACGGCGGCGCCGACCTCAGCCCGAAGGGCGATCCCGCGGGTAGCATGGCGCGGATGGGTGCCGGCGGGCTCTGGTTTGCCGATCGGCCGGGCAACCGCCGCGCCGACAGTTTTCGCAACATCGTCGTCCAGCCGCGAATCGCTGCGGCGTTGCTGATTCCCGGATCGACGGGGGTGGTGTCGGTGCGGGGGCAGGCCCGGCTGACCGCCGACGAATCGGCGCGGGCGGCCTTTGCGGTTCGTGACAAGACGCCGCTGCTGGCGGCGCGCATCGACGATGTGACGATGGAGATGCGCGCCAGCGCGGCGCTCGGTCGCGCGCGGCTGTGGCCCGCGGCCGCAGCGCCCGGCGATATCCGGCCGGCCAGAATGTTCGCCGACCATGTGCGGCTCAACAAGGACAAGGGGCTCGCGGCGCGGCTGGCCGGTGCCTTCGTATCGGTGCCGGGCCTGATGGAGCGCGGCCTCGCCAAGGATTATAAGGACAATCTCTATTGATGCCGGGACATGGCGTCAGCAGGTTAGCGCCGCCTCGAACAGGCAGCGGAAGCGTTCGGTGCATTCGTCGCGCTCGGCGCCGCTGCCGCCGAAATTGTCGACCCGCATGATCGTCGACAATACGCCAATGCCCATCAGGATCGCGAGCAGCATGTTGGCGCGCAACTCGCTGTGATCGCCGCCGATCAGTTCGGCGAGCGGCCCGAGGACGTCGAGATGGACGAGGTCGCGGATGATCTCGCTCGCCTTGGGCGAAGAGGCCGAACGCAGCATGATGATGAACATTTCCATGCGCTTCTGCCGGTCGTCGCTCCCATCCTCGGCGACGAGGCGGGCGAGATAGGCAGGCAGTTCGGCGATGTTCTTGGGTTCGCGAAACATGCCCGGCCGGTCGTCATGGGTGACGACCTCGCGGAACAGCCCTTCCTTGCCGCCGAAATAGCGGCCGATCAATGCGACATCGACACCGGCGTCGCCGGCGATATCGCGCAGCCCGACGCTGTCATAGCTTTCACGCAGGAAACGCTGTTGCGCCGCCGACAGGATCGCGCTGCGCGTCGCCGCGGCATCGCGCTTTTTGATGGATGTGGTCCGCTCCATGGTGGCGCCTTTGCACGGGTCTGGACATAAATCAACATCTGTTGACTTATTTCGGCTTGGGCATTAGTCGGCATTGTCCGGCATCGTGCTGCGCTTCCCCCCTCCCTGCGGCGCGATGTCGGAACATGCCCCTAGAAAAAAGACATAGGTCCAAAACCATGCGCTCTCCCTTCCTCGCGCCCGTAATCTTTCTTTCGCTGCTGCTGACCGCCTGTTCGGGCGGCGGCGACCAGCAGGGCGGGCCTCCCGCCTTGCCCGTGACCGTCGCGGCCCCGCTCGTCCGCGAGGTCACCGAATGGGACGATTATGTCGGCCGCTTCGAAGCCGTCTCCAGCGTCGAGGTGCGGCCGCGCGCCTCGGGCTATCTGCAGCGCGCCCATTTCACCGACGGCCAATATGTGCGCGCCGGGCAATTGCTGTTCACCATCGACGCGCGCCCGTCGCAGGCGACGCTCGATCAGGCGCGCGCCCAATTGGCCCGCGCGCAGGCGACGCTCGCCAACGCGCGCACCGAACTCGCGCGTTCGGAAACGCTCGCGGCGTCGCAGGCAGCGAGCAAGGAAGAGGTCGAACAGCGCCGCGCCGCGGTACGGACGGGCGAGGCCGATGTCGCGGCCAATCGCGCCGCGATTCGCGGTGCCGAGCTCAACGTCGGCTTCACCCGCGTGACCGCGCCGATTTCGGGCCGCGTGTCGCAGCGGCTGGTCGACCCCGGCAACTCGGTCACCGCCGACCAGACGATCCTGACGACGATCGTGTCGACCAATCCGTTGCACTTCACCTTCCAGGGATCGGAAGCGAGCCTGCTCGAATATGAGCGGCGCGGCGACACGATCGACGGCTCGCCGGTGCGCATCCGGTTGCAGGGCGAAGACGATTACCGCCTGAACGGGCGGATCGACTTCGTCGACAATGCCCTGAGCAACGGATCGGGCACGATCGCCGTGCGCGCGGTCGTCCAGAACCCCGACGGCAAGCTGCGCCCCGGCCTGTTCGGCCAGCTCCAGCTCGCGGCGTCGGCGCCGCGGTCCGCGATCCTGCTGCCCGATACGGCGATCGTCACCGACGCCGCCCGCCGCCTCGTCTATGTCGTCGGGCCCAAGGACGTGGTGCAGGCGCGTCCGGTCGAACTCGGCCCTGTCGTGGACGGGCTGCGCGTGATCCGTTCGGGCGTGACCGCCAAGGACCGCGTCATCGTCAACGGCATCCAGCGCGCGATGCCGGGCAAGCCGGTCAAGACGCAGCAGGGCCGGATCGCGCCTGACGGCAAGGTGCTGATGCCCAAGGTTGCAGCACCGGCAGGGCAGGCGAAGAAGGCGCCGGCGAACAAGGAAGCCGGCAAGTGAATTTCAGCCGCTTTTTCGTCGACCGCCCGATCTTCGCGGCGGTCATCGCGATCTTCATCACGCTGATCGGCGCCTTCGCCTATCCGCAGCTTCCGCTCGCCCAATATCCTGAGATCGCCCCGCCGACGATCAGCATCAACGCCGCCTATCCCGGCGCTTCGCCCGACACGATCGCCGAAACGGTCGCCTCGACGCTGGAGCAGGAGATCAACGGCGTCGAGAATATGCTGTATATCCAGTCGTCGTCAACGCAGGGGGCGGCGCAGATCACCGTCACCTTCCAGCCCGGCACTGATCTCGATGCCGCGCAGGTGCTGGTGCAGAACCGCGTCGCGCTCGCCGAACCGCGGCTGCCCGAACAGGTGCGCCAGATCGGCGTGCAGGTGAACAAGCAGGAATCGGGCTTCCTGATGATCGTCGCGCTGAAGTCGACCGATCCGGCGATCGATATCGATTATGTCGGCAACTATGCGAACTCGACGCTGCGCGACCGCCTGCTGCGGCTCGAGGGCGTCGGCGGCGTGCAGATTTTCGGCGGCGGCTTCTATTCGATGCGCGTCTGGATCGACCCCGACAAGGCAGCGGCGCGCAACATGACCGCGACCGAAATCGTCGCCGCGCTGCAGAGCCAGAACGTCCAGGTTGCCGGCGGCTCGGTCGGCGCGCCGCCCTATGGCAAGGGCAATCCTGCCTTCGAATTGCCGGTCGAAGTCCCCGGACGCCTCGTCACGCCCGAACAGTTCCAGAATGTCGTCGTCAAGACCGACACGACGAACGGCGCGATCACCCGCCTGAAGGACGTCGCGCGCGTCGAACTCGGCGCGCAGGACTATGGCGTGCGCGGCGTGTTCAACGGGCAAAAGGGCATCGGCATGGCGGTGATCCAACAGCCCGGCGCCAACGCGCTCAACGCCGCCAACCTGGTGCTCAAGGAAGTCCAGGACGCATCGAAGGATTTCCCGCCGGGACTCGAATATGAGATTCCGTTCAACCCGACCGAATATGTCCAGGCGTCGGTAACCGCGGTGCAGGAAACGCTGCTCGAGGCGATTGTGCTCGTCGTGCTCGTCGTGCTGGTGTTCCTCCAGACCTGGCGCGCCGCGATCATCCCGATCGTCGCGATTCCGGTCGCGCTCGTCGGCACCTTCGCGGTCCAACTCGCGCTCGGTTTCTCGATCAATTCGCTCTCGCTGTTTGCGCTGGTGCTCGCGGTCGGCATCGTCGTCGACGACGCGATCGTCGTCGTCGAGGCGGTCGAGAAACATATCCGCGAGGGGCTGACCCCGCGCGAGGCGGCGCACCGGACGATGGGCGAGGTGTCGGGCGCGCTGATCGCGATCGGGCTGGTGCTCGTCGCGGTGTTTGTGCCGACGGCCTTCGTTCCCGGCATTCCGGGCATTTTCTACCAGCAGTTCGCGGTGACGATTGCCGCGGCGACGGTCTTTTCGCTGCTGACTTCGCTGACCCTGTCGCCGGCGATGGCGGCATTGTTCCTGAAGCCGCACGAGGAGCATCATGCGGAGCCGAAGAACCCGGTGATGCGCTTCGTCCGCCGCGCCGCGGACAAGTTCAATAGCGGCTTCGACAAGCTGTCCGACCGCTATGGCCGCACGACGGCGTCGCTGATCCGCAAGACCGGGATGATGCTGGTTATCTATGCGGTGCTGCTCGCCTTCACCGGCTGGCGCCTGACCGCGACCCCGACGGGGTTCATCCCCGACCAGGATCAGGGCGTGCTGATCGGCGTCGTCCAGTTGCCGCCGGGCGCGTCGCTCGACCGCACGAGCGAGGTCTTGGCACGGGCGCGGACCGCTGTGTCGGGCATCGACGGGGTCGAGAGTATCGCCGCCTTTTCGGGGCTCGACGGGTCGAGTTTCTCGACCGCATCGAACGCCGGTACGATGTTCATCCGCCTGAAGGACTGGGAAGAACGCGGCAAGGATTTGAGCGCCGCAGCGCTGTCGGGACAGCTTTCGGGCGCGCTCGCCAATGCGCTCCCCGAAGCCAATGCCTTCGTCATCGCACCGCCCGCGGTGCAGGGTCTCGGCAACGGCAACGGTTTCACGATGATGCTGCAGGCGCGCGGCGGCGAAAGCTATCGCGAGCTCGAACAGGCCACGATGGCGATGATGGGCGGGGCGCAGCAGGTGCCCGAGGTGACGCAGGTCTTCTCGCTCTTCAACACCGGTAGCCCGCGCATCTTCGCCGAGGTTGACCGCGACAAGGCGCAGATCCTGGGCGTCGACCCGACGCAGGTCTACTCGGCGCTCGGCACCTATCTGGCGTCGACCTATGTCAACGACTTCAACTTCCTCGGCCGCACCTTCCGCGTGACCGCGCAGGCCGAACCGTCGGCGCGCAGCAAGATCGAGGACGTCGGCCGCCTGCAGGTGCGTTCGACGTCGGGCGAGATGGTGCCTTTGTCGTCGGTCGCGACCTTCCGCAACGACAGCGGGCCGACGCGCGTCGTGCGCTACAATCTGTTCCCTGCGGTCGAACTGCAGGGACAGGCGGCGCCGGGCGTCTCGTCGGGCGCGGCGCTGACCGCGATGGAAGGGCTGGCGGCGAAGACGCTGCCCGCTGGGTTCGCCTATGAATGGACCGGCCTCGCCTATCAGGAAAAGGCGGCGGGGAGCAGCGCGGTGCTGATCTTCCTGCTCGCGGTGGTGTTCGTCTTCCTCGTGCTTGCGGCGCAATATGAATCGCTGCCGCTGCCCCTCGCGGTCATCCTGATCGTGCCGATGTGTATCCTTGCGGCGATGCTCGGCGTGAACCTGCGCGGGATGGACAACAACATCCTGACGCAGGTCGGGCTGGTCGTGCTCATCGCGCTCGCCGCGAAGAATGCGATCCTGATCGTCGAATTCGCCAAGCAGGCCGAGGAACAGGACGGGATGAGCCCGCTCGACGCGGCGGTCCACGCGGCGCGCTCGCGTCTGCGGCCGATCCTGATGACCAGCTTTGCCTTCATCTTCGGCGTGATCCCGCTCGCGATTGCGAGCGGGCCGGGGCAGGAGATGCGGCAGGCGCTGGGCACCGCGGTGACCTTCGGCATGCTCGGAGTCACCATCTTCGGGCTGATCTTCACGCCGATCTTCTACGTCGTCTGCCGCAAGCTCGGCGACCGCGCGAAGCGGCTGATGGGACCGCGCGACAAACACAAAGATACGCCGCTGGAGGCGCAATGATGATCCGTAACCTGTTCATCGGCGCGGGCGCGCTGGCGCTGTCGGCCTGCACGGTCGGCCCCGCCTATGTCTCGCCGACGCCGGCAGCGCCGTCGCAGGCGCCGTTCCTCGAAACCGGCAAGTCGCCGGCCTTCACCGGCGACCAGCCGCCGGGCGAATGGTGGAGCCTGTTCGCCGACCCGACGCTCGACGCGCTTGTCGAGCAGGCGCTCGTCGCCAACACCGACCTGCGCGTCGCCGCCGCCAATCTGGCGCAGGCGCGCGCGGTCCTGCGCGAATCGCGGGCCGGGCGGCTGCCCACGACCAGCGTCGGTGCCAGCGGCGCCTATGCGCGGCAGCGCAACCCGCTGGGGCCGGGGACGGTCGAGGGCGAAAGCTACGACGTCGGCCTCGACGTCGGTTATCAGGTCGACCTGTTCGGCCGCGTCGGCAGCGCGATCCGCGCCAGCCGTGCCGATGCCGAGGCGGTACAGGCCGCGTTCGACCTGACGCGCATCACCGTCGCCGCCGAAACGACGCGCGCTTATGCCGACGTCTGCTCGTTCAACCGCCAGATCGCGGTCGCCGAAGAAACGCTGCGTATCCAGCAGCAGACATTCGACCTGACGCGCCGCCTGTATGAAGGCGGCCGCGCGACGCGGCTCGAAACGGGGCAGGCGGGGGCGCTGCTCGAACAGACGCGCGCAACGATCCCGACGCTGACCGCCCAGCGGTCGGCGGCGCTTTACCGGCTCGCGGTGCTGACCGGCAAGCCACCGGCGGAGGCGCCCGCCGCGGCGGTTCTCGCCTGTCAGGCGCCGCCCGAACTCGACCGGCCGATTCCGGTCGGCGACGGTGCCTCGCTGCTCGCGCGCCGGCCCGACATCCGCCGCGCCGAACGCGAACTTGCCGCCGCATCGGCGCGGGTCAATGTCGCCACCGCCGACCTCTATCCGAGCATCAGCCTTGGTGGCTCGATCGGATCGACGGCGGATTCGATTTCGGGGCTCGGCAAGTCGGACGGCTTCCGTTTCTCGCTCGGGCCGCTGATTTCGTGGAACTTCCCCAATATGGAGGTTGCGCGGTCGCGGCTGAAGCAGGCCGAAGCGGGCGCCGACGCGGCGCTCGCGGCCTTCGACGGGAGCTGGCTGTCGGCGCTCGAGGAGACCGAAAGCGCGCTCGCCGCCTATGCCGGCGAACTCGACCGGCTCGCGGCGCTGCGCCGTGCGGCGAACGAGGCGGGCGAGGCGGCCCGGATCGCGCGGCTGCGCTATGAGGCGGGGCGTGAGAATTTTCAGGTCGTGCTCGACGCCGAACGCTCGCTGGCGCAGATTCAGGCGAGCATCGCCCAGTCCGAACAGCAACGTGCGACCTATCTCGTGTCGCTGTTCCTCGCGCTCGGCGGCGGCTGGCAGGACGCGGCTGCCTAAGCGAACGCTGTCACGCCGATCAGACGGCGAGGCCGACGGCTGGTTTCGGCCGATAGAGGTCACGCCGCCTCAGCCTTTGCCGGAAATCAGAGCTTCCGCGTCCAGTACTGAAGCTGATGCCGCTCTTCCTTCGCACTTCCAATAGTCTTCCACTCGTACCACGCCGTCACGCCGTCCAGCGGGGCATAGCCGCGGCCGCGCCAGAAAGCGTCGAGTGGGCGATAGGCTGCAGGGCGCTCGGGGTGGTCGGCGGCGCGGATGACGCTGCAGAAGGCGGCGTGTGCGGCGCCCTCGGCACGCGCCTGCGCTTCGCGGTGATCGAAAAAGGCGTGGCCGATGCCCTGACCGCGATAATCCCCGAGCAGTACCGATTCGCCGAAGTAGAAGGTGCGGGCGATGTCGAAACCCGCCGCGGCGAGCGGCGCCTGCCAGGCGTCGTCCTGGGCCGCCAGCGGCGCGGCGGTCGCGGCCCCGACGATTTCCGACCCGTCGCGCGCGACGACGACGACCGCGCCGTCGGCGGCGGCGAAATCGGCGAGATAATCGACCTCATAGGCGGCGGCGCCGTCATAGAGGTAGGGAAAGTCGCGAAACACCGTAATGCGCAGCCGGGCAAGCGCGGGGATGACGTCGGTCAGTCCCGCGCCCGTCACCGGCGCGACCGCGACGGTCATGCGCCGATCCTCATGCGCCGACCTGCCGCATCCAGTCGGTAAGGTTGTAATAGGTGGTGACGCGGTCGATCAGCCCGTCGGCGTTCACCGACAGGAAGGCGCCGCCGGGGAGGCGGTAGATCTGGCCGTTCGCCTCCGGCAGTCCCTCGTCGGTGGCGAGATAGGTGCCGTTGACGATGAACTCGGCGGCGGCCCGGTCGGCTTCGGCGAAGATCACCATGTCGGTGAGCTGTTCGCGATAGCATTTCGCCATATGCGCGTTGAATTCGCGGAACAGCGCCTTGCCGTGGCGCGGATCGCCTTGGTTGACGTCATGGCGGACATCCTCGGCAAGACAGGCGAGCATCGCTTCGCTGTCGCCGGCGTTGAACGCCGCATAATAAGTGGTGACGATATCGCGGGTGGTGGTCATGAAAGCCTCATCGACTGGGATTGTGCGATCCCGATTGGCGTCTTGTCCGGTTCGCCGCAATATAGAAATAGCAGGGCTCAGGCTCAGGGAAGAGCCTAGATCACATCCATATTATAACAGTGCCAACTGAAGATGGCGGCGGCGCCGCGATGCGGGCGCCAGGCTTCGCCGAGCTCGCGTACCCGTTTCTCGCTCGGCCGGGCTTCGAGTTGGAGAATGCGGCCGACCGCCTCCTGTACCGCAAGGTCGCCCGCGGGCCAGATGTCGGGGCGTCCCTCGGCAAAGAGCAGGTAGATTTCGGCCGACCAGCGGCCGATGCCCTTGACCTTGGTGAGCAGGGCGATCGCTTCCTCGTCGTCGGCGGGCAGGGCGTCGAATTTCAGTTCGCCGTCGAGGATCAATTGCGCGAGGCTTTTCGCATAGCCCTGTTTCTGCCCGGACAGGCCGCACGCGCGCAGCGCATCGAAATCGGCGGCGGCCACCGCTTCGGCCGGACAACCCTCGCCAAAACCCGCTTCCAGCTTGTTCCAGATCGAATTGGCGGCGGCGACGCTGACCTGCTGGCCGACGATAGTGCGTAAAAGCGTGGTGTAACCCGGGGCGCGGATACGCGGTTCGGGATAGCCCGCATGGCCGAACGCGCGCGCGAAATTGGTATCGAGCGCCGCGAGGGCGTCGATTCCGGCGTTGAGCTGCTGCTGGCTCAGGCCCATCGCATATTCTCCTTTTGTTCCTGATTTCCGCTCTAGCAGCGCTTGATTTGCCGCGCAACGCGCGACATAGCCCATCCGAATCGAACGATATGGGGATGCACATGGCCAAGCTGATTGTGGTGACGCGCGACGGGACCGAACATGAGATCGAGGGCGACACCAGCCTGACCGTGATGGAAAATATCCGCGACGCCGGCTTCGACGAACTGCTCGCGCTGTGTGGCGGCTGCTGTTCGTGCGCGACCTGCCACGTCCATGTCGAGGCGGGCGACAAGGCTGCGATGCCCGCGATGAGCGAGGACGAGAACGACCTGCTCGATTCGACGACCGACCGCGACGACAATTCGCGCCTGTCGTGCCAGCTCCCGTTCAGCGATGCGCTCGACGGCCTGCGCGTACGGATCGCCGCCGAGGACTGATTTCGCCTGATAAGCGGCTTATTGCCCCGCCGTGGCGACCGCGTAGAGCGCGATCGCGGCGGCGTTCGAGATGTTGAGGCTTTCCATCCGCGGCGAGATCGGCAGCCGTGCCAGCACGTCGCAATGCTCCATGACATTGTGGCGCATGCCGTCGCCTTCGGAGCCAAGCACCAGCGCCACCTTGCTGCCGTCGAGCGTCGAGCCGAGGGTCGTTTCGGTATCGCCCATCAGCCCGATGCGCCAATATTGCGCCTCGGCAATCTCTTCGAGCGCGCGCGACAGGTTGACGACGCGCACCCACGGCACGGTTTCGAGCGCCCCCGACGCCGAGCGGGCGATGACGCCGCTTTCGGGCGGGCTATGGCGATCTTGCGTGATGATCGCGGCGGCATCGAAGGCGGCGGCCGAGCGCAGCACCGCGCCGATATTATGCGGATCGGTGACCTGATCGAGGACGATCAGCGGGCGCCGGCTGTCGGCATCGACCTCTTCCTGCAGCAGATCGCCGAGATAGACGCTTTCGAGCGGATCGACCTCGATCACCAGCCCCTGATGCGGCGCATCGCGCGCGACGAGGCGCGCGAGGTCGGTGACGTCGGCATAGCTGATCGGAATCACCGGCGGCAGGTCGAGCTGGCCCAGCGCCTCGCGGGTGCCCCAGATGCGCTTGACGGTGCGTTCGGGATTGGCGAGCGCCGCCAGCACGGCGTGGCGTCCCCAGAAGCGGATAGGCTGGCCGCGCGTGCTCTGGCCCTGCGGGCGGCGGTGACGGGAAAATTGTCGCATGATGCGCGGCCTTTCCCATGACTGGCATTGACAGGCAAGCCTCGTTTCGCCATTGGACCGCTTCCCAAAGCGGGCCCCATGGACAGGTGGCCGAGTGGTTAAAGGCAGCAGACTGTAAATCTGCCCGGTTTTCCGTACGCTGGTTCGAATCCAGCCCTGTCCACCATATGTTCCTCCGGGAGCTTCCATTATCTTCCGAGAAAGCGTAAGTAACCCCTGCAAATGCGGGGGTTCCGCTGTCCGGCATTGTCCGAGACCTTCCGACCTCTGCGAACGAAATTGGGGGTAGCCTCGGGGGTACTGTCTCGTACCCCCAGCGCCGATACCCCCAGAGGATGGAGGAAACGGCGTGCTCACCGATGTTCAGGCGAAGAAGGCCAAGGGCGCCGACAAGCCCTATAAGCTGTCCGACTCAGGCGGGCTGTTCCTGCTGGTGTCGACGACGGGCAACCGGTCGTGGCGTCTGAAATATCGTTTCGGCGGCAAGGAGAAGCTGCTGACCTTCGGCGCCTATCCCGAGGTGTCGCTCGTCCGCGCGCGCGAGCTGCGCGAGGCAGCGAAGGCGACGCTGCGCGAGGGCCGCGACCCCGGCGTTGAGAAGAAGCAGGCCGCCGCCGCGCGAACGCTAGCGTCGTCCAATACCTTCGAGGCGTGCGCTCGGGAATGGTACGCGCTCAACAAGCCTCGCTGGGGCGACTGGCACGCGAAAAACGTCATCACCAGTTTGGAGGCCGACCTGTTCCCGGTCATCGGCTCGCTTCCGATCAAGGATGTCAACGAAGCGGTCCTGCTCGATGCGCTCCGCAAGGTGGAGAACCGCGGCGCGATCGAGACGGCGCACCGCCTGCGCCAGCGCGCGAGCGGCGTCTTCGCCTTCGCGGCGGCCGGCGGCCTCCGCACCGGCGATCCGGCCGAGGTCGTGAAATCGCTCCTCAAGCCCAAGCCGAAGGCGGGAAAGCAACCGGCCCTTACCGACCTGGCTGAATGCAAGCAGCTCATCTATGACATGGAGTGGGAGCGGGGGAGCCCTATCACGAAGCTGGCCAACCGCATGATCGCGCTAACGGCGGTGCGCTCGGCCGTCCAGCGACACGCGCGCTGGACGGAGTTTGAGGGGCTGGACGGCGACGAGCCGATCTGGCGCATCCCGCCTGCGACGATGAAGCTCGCGCTCAAGCTGAAAGACGATGTCACCTATGAGCATATCGTCCCGCTGTCGCGACAGGCGGTCGAGGTCATCGAGGCGATGCGGACGCTGACGGGGCATCTGCCCTTCGTCTTCCCGAACGAGCGGCATGGGCACCGGCCGATGTCGGATAACACGGTGCGGGGGATGATGATCCGCGTGCAGGAGGGCAAGTACAATCATCGGCATTGTCCGCACGGCTGGCGCTCGGCCTTCTCGACGATCATGAACGAATGGCGCCGCAAGAATAAGACCCCCGACGATCGCGAGGTCATCAACCTCATGCTGGCGCACGTCTCAGAAGACAAGGTCGAGGGCGCCTATAATCGTGCCGCGCATATGGAACGGCGCCGCGAGCTGGCGCAAATATGGGCGGACATGCTGCTTGAGGATATTCAACCGGCCGGCGATGTGCTCGAAGGGCTGCGCAACTAGGAACGCGGATGCCGTCGCAAATCACCCTACCGATCGTCGGCGTCCAATTCCCGAACGCGCGCGGCGTGAGCCGCCGCTTCGCCGTCGACCTGCAGCGGCCGGGCGATCCGGTCGAACTGCGCCGCGAGCCGAAGAACCCGGCCGACCCGAACGCTATCGCGGTCCACACGGCCGAGGGCGTGCAGATGGGCTATGTCCCGGCCGAGCGCGCGCCGTTCATTGGCATGATGATGACGCGCGGCGAAGTGACGGCGATCTTTCAGGGGGCCGACGACTTCGGCGCCTTCATTCGGATCGGCTTCGACGAGGCGCCGGTGCTGCCCGAGCCCGCCGCTGGCGAACGCGATGAGCCGGGCCAGCGCGGCGCGCGCGCGGCGCCAGAGCCGGGGAAGCGCGGCGCTGGCGACGAGTGGTGGCCAGACGAGGAAGGGCCTGAGTTTGGCGCGTGAGGACTTCGCCTATATCGCCGACCAGCTATCAGGGCCCCAGCAGCGCCGCCTCCTCGCGCTCGCCCGGGCGGGCAAGGCGCTGGCATGGGCCGCGGGCGACGACGAGATTGCCGCTATGTTCCTGATCGTCCGCTATACCGAGCCGTTCGGCGGCGCATTCGCGGACCTGACCGGGAAAGGGATGGCGGTGGCGCAGCGGGTTGCGCAGCAACGCTGATTCTGCCATATGCGGGCTATGGCAATGAATGCTCGCCTCCAACAACGACCGCGACCCGTCAGCGAAAGCTGGCGAGGGTAAGCGCGTCCGCTACCTCCGCCTTTCAGGGGGTAGCTCAGTTGGTAGAGCGCTCGGTTTGGATCCGAGAGGCCGCAGGTTCAAATCCTGTTCCCCTGACCAGCTAATCAGCGCACCCTGTGTCGGTGTAGCTCAATGGTAGAGCAGCGGCTTCCAATCCCGAAGACGTGGGTTCGATTCCTACCACCGATGCCATTCTCGCTTCGTCTAGCGGTAGGACGCCGCATTTTGGCTGCGGAAACGGTGGTTCGAGCCCACCAGCGAGATCCAGAGAAAAGGCGGGACAGACCGAAGTCCACCCCGCCCCTTCGCCCCAGCGCAAAAATGTAAGCGTCGGTTACCTTTTAATCCGGCAGCCGATCAGCCCATGCCCTAACGCCCGATAGTTTTGACCAACAATCTCCCCACGCGGATCGCAGGCTGAGGATGTATGCCAGCGTAGCCAAATCCCGGCGACGCTGAATCTCTGCGCTCCCGTCCGATGGCTCTAGGAGCGGCGCGACAGGCTCGCCCGAGCACGTGAGCAATTCACTTGGCGGCTTGGTCGCCTTGACCGCCACCCTGTCGCCGCAGCTCGCCAATCCCGGCAGCGAGAGGGTCATCAGAAGCGGCAGCAGCATCGCGCGCGCGTTGATTGGTCGCATCGACCTGTCCTTTCATATCGTGGGCGACGTCCAGCGCTTCGGCATCGGCCGCGGCGTCGGCGTCTTCGAGCAGTTCGGCGGCGGCTTCCCACTTTGCCCGTTCGTGGTCCCGCCCCTGATCCCATGCCCAGCAATAGGCCAGGTACAGCGCGAGGAAGGCGAGTCCGATGGTGAGCGCCCATGCGGTGACAGTCGCCATGCGAGCGCCGAGACGGGGCGCGAGCGCATAGGCAATGAGGCTGATCATGACTTCGGCTCCTCCGCCTGCGCCGTCTCTCCCGGCCTCAGGATGACATCGGGCTCGGGGGTCGAGGATCCAGTCGCCTGCGCGACGGCAACCACGGCATCAGCGAACTTCCGGCTGTTCTCAGCCTTGGTCGCATCGATCGCGTCCTGCCCGACCTTGTTCACGAAGTAGAAGCCGAGAGCCATGACGGCCATGCCGCTGAGCTGGCCCACCATGTAGGTGATGATCTGCTCGTTCTTCTCGGGGATCACCTTGAACAGCAGGAAGGGGATCACCGCCACGAAAGCGCCGACCAGAAGGAAGGCGAGGATGTTGCGGGTGCGCTCGATCTGCTCGACGGGGGTGCGGTTGGTCATGCCATAGCCTCCCGCCGCAGCAACTCTTCGATCAGGTCGTCTGCGATCGCTTCCACAGCGGCGAGGCCGATGGTGCCACCGTTGACGGCGATCCGATCATCCTTCCACCCGGGCGTCGCCGCCTTGGCGTCCAGATTGTTGGCCTTCCAGTAATAGCCTGCCGACATCATCCCGCCCTCGGGCGTGCGAATGTAGGCAGGCACGTCGGCGAGCGGAATGCCCGCCGCGTCGGCGAACGCCTGCTGGTTTTTCTTCCCCGTCGTCTGCTTTGGCCCGAAGCCGCGATGACGCCATCCATCGCCAGACGCCGGCGGCCCGTTGCCCATGCGGTTCGCATAGACATTGTTCGCCAGTTTTTCAGGGTTGTGCGCGAGGCTGTGCGCGAGCGCGTTCGGCCCGTTCGCCGCCTTGCCGCCGATCGCATAGCGCCCCGGCCAGACTTCGGCCATGCGGCGCGCTGAATAGTTCAGGTTCTCTTCTAGGCGGGTCAGGCCCATGCTCTCGACGCTGATATTTGCAAGGAAGCTCGCGACCTCGCGGAAGGTGTCGATTCCCCAGCGATAGCAGGCGTCCTGCGTCGGCTTCACCCACTGGAGGAGGTTCGCTCGCTTGTTCTGCGGGAAAGCGAGGCAGAGGAAGTCGATATCGATCTGGCGCTGCGCAAACGACAGGTCTTGCGCGATCCGCGGTTCCGGGCGGGGCTGGATAACGACGGGCTTCGGGGTTGGGACCAGCACCTTCGCCGCCGCGAGACGGGCCATGTCGAGCATCTGGATCGGGGTCATTGCTTGCGCTCCGTCGGCTGTGTCCGGTGGTAGGATTCGAGGTCTGTCACCCGCTTCCGCAGTTCGATGATGTCGGCCTTCGTCGTGTCGGTGATTTGCCGCTCGTCGATGCGCGCGACGGTGATCTGAAGCTGGTTCAGCGTATTGGCCATCCAGAGTATCGCGGCAGCAACGAGGGTGGCCCCGATACCGGCGCCCCACTTCACATAGGTGGGCGTGTCAGGCTTCGGCGCAGCGGGCGCGAAATGGGGATGGGTCTGCACAAATTCCCTGATCGCTATTTCGGCCGAAGCCTTGCCGACTTGTTCGGCGATGGCGCGGGTCGTTGCGGCGTCTCCGAGGCTCTGGGTCATGACCGGACCATTTCGGTGTTGCCGGTGCCGTCGGTCATCTCAGTCCACCCGCAGGATAAGCGCCGCGACACCGTTGGCAACGACGACAGGCAGCGACCCGGCGACAATGCCCGCCGAGAGGGTTACGCCGCGCGCCTCCACGACCGTGAAGTTGCGGCCGATCAGGTCATCGGGCAGCGGCAGCCGATCGAGGCCAGGCTTGTCGATCCAGTCGGCATAGACATAAGCTCCACCATCCGGGGTGCGGACGGTGTAGAGACTGAGACGCGCCGAACTGCGCGGGATAATATGGCGATAGGCCGCCATGCTGTACCGCTCGCCCGCCGCTGCGGTGCGGGCGCCGATGTCGAGGACGCGGCCATAGATTTTGCCCGACGTCTCGATTTCGAGCGCAAGATTGGCCACCCGCGTGCGGCGGACGCCGGGGGCGACATCGCCGATTGGCAGGAAGCCGGTCGCAAAGATCGCATCGGACCACAGCGTCAGCGCCCGCGATCCATATTCGCCCGTCGCCTGCAGCTTTGCCGCGTCGAACTTGATCGCCTCGTTACCAGCGACGGTCAGGTTGGCGGCGGCCCCCCGACTGTAATCGATGCTGTTGCCCTGATAGGTGAACGGCACCGCACCGGGTACGACGATGCTGAGCGGCGAGCCGAGGAGCCCGACCTGAAAGCCGCGCAGATATTCCATCGCCGTCGATTTCAGGACCAGCCAGTCGCAATAGATCGTCAGTTGGCCGTCGCGGTCGAAATAATGGGTCAGCGTCTGCGTATAGCTCGCCGCAGCGTTGACCGGGGCGCCCGATGCGCCGCCGTTCGCGACCCACCACGCGATATAGTCGGGGCGCGAGATGAAATCGCAGCTTTCGACAATTTTGACGTCCCTCGAATAGGGCCAGTCCCCCGTCTGATCTTCGATGGTGACGCCATCGACCATGACGCGGATGCTGTAATTCTTGTGCGGCGGGAACCAAGATTTGCCGAGCTGCGCGGTGATGACGATATTGCCGGTGTTGGTCGCACCCGAAACATGCGTCCACGTCCCGGTCGTCATGAAAGCGTTCGTCGTCCGGCGCGCCATCAACAGCTTGTTCGCGTCCAGCACCTTGACCAGCACAGACTCAACGCCCGATTGCGCCCATACCGATCCTTCGTCGGCGGTGACCTTGCCATGCCCGTTCGCGGTGCATTCGCTGATGCGATAGCCGTGGTTGCCGCCCAGATCGGTACCAAGGATCTTGTCGGGCGCGGAATCGTCCGACCCGTCGCGAAGCTGCACCCCGCCAATCCGGTTGTCGCGCAGGTTCACGCGGCACGGCGCGGCAGTCAGGTTCGGCACAGGGAATGCGACAAATCCGTTGCGGATCAGCGTTCCCGATCGCGCGCTTTCGACATAGCTGATCCCGCTCCCGGCAAGATGCAGCGTCGCACCCGCAGACGAGGGCGGCCAGACCGAAACCAGTTCAGCCGTGCTGCCGAACGGCTCATAGGGCAGCGCGACGGCCCCGGCGTTGACCATGATCTGCGACGGCTCGGGTTTGCCCGGAAACGCCACCGTCAGCTTCATAAATGCTGCAGTGGCAGGCGCGGTCACCGTTTTGGGATCGAGCGTGGTGTTGACCGGCAAGATGGGCCCGGTCGCATTCGGCCCGGTGTAGAAGGCAACTTCGGCCTGCCGGTTACCGTTGGTCGAGATGGTGAACTGATCGCCCGGCGAGCAAGGGATGTCGGCGCTGACCGCTGCGGATACGTTCGGGGACAGCGCGCCGGTCGACGACTGGATGTAATAGCCGGTCACCTTCGCCGCGGTGTTATATAGGTTCGAGCTTGGCGTGTTGCGATAGATGGCCCCGCCTGCCTCCGGATCGGACACCACGGCAAAGGCTTCGCCGCCATTGGTGATCAGCAAGCCAGCTTCGGGGCTTTCGGCTTGACGGAGCATGGTCCCGGCGTCGATCTCGTCGACGATTTGCTGCGCGCTCTTCGTGCCGGGGCCACCGGGTTCGGTTCCGGTTGCCCATGCTTCGGATAGCTCTGCGCCCTCCTTGGCGCTATAGGTTCCCGGTCCGCCCGGTTCGGTGCCTTCTGCCCATGCTTGGGCTCGCACGACTTCCGCGGCCGCATCGTCCGCTGCCTTCCGGGCCAGTACGGTGTTTTCGCCGAAATAGACTTCAACCGGCGGCTGTCCGACAATTGCTCTCGTCGCCATTCCTACGCTCCCATCAGAATAAATTCGCCCGCGAACCAAGTCCGTTTGGGCTCGCCGTCCGGCGTGACCTTCAGGTTCCAGAACAGGGTTTCGTTCGCGCCGGGGTCAGTGCCCTCGCGCAGGTCTTGGATGTCGCTTTCGGACAGGCCGAAGGTTACTATCGTGTGCCCCTCGACCAGCTCGGTGGAGAAGGTAAAGGCCTTAAGGACAGGGCTGCTTTCTTCGAACGCAGCCCGCACGCCGCCTTCAAAATCGGCATCCGTGTAATCGGTGTCCATCACGGTAAAGACGCAATTGAGCGGTTCATCGTTGAATTGCGGCAACTGCCAATAGGCGCCGCCCGCCGCCGCGATGTCTCGCGGCCACGTTGCCGGAACGGTCATGCGATTTTCCTCAGGCTATGGCGGTGATGATCCCGCCGACAGTGGTGATCGTGATGCCCCCAGCGACATGCGCGCCGTCGGCAATCGGGGTTGCCGCGGCGATGGCGGCGAGCTTTGAGCTATAGGCTTGGACGTTGGTTCCGATCACCAGCCCCAGCGTCCCGCGCGCCGTCGCCGCATCGGCGTCGTCAAGGATGGTGCGCGCAAAAGCCGTGATCGTACCGAGCGCTGCCACGCTGCCCGATGTGTAATAGGGGAACCGGTCGGCCGCCGGAGTCAGGGCAGCGATAGCGATCAGGCTAACAGGTTTGCTGGCGATGTCCGTCCAATCGACTTCCCCGGCCGCCGAATAGTCGAGGCTGGTCCATACCGTCGCGCCGTCGCCATATTTAACCTTTCGCGTGTCGGTCTCAAGGCCAGGCTCACCGAGGGCGAGGGTCGGGTTGTTGGTCGTCCAGTTCGCGGCTGTGTCGCGTCGGATGCGGAACTTGACGATAGCCATCAGTCCTCGGCCTCCGTCGTCGAATCCCCGCCGTCGTAATCAAGGTCTTCGCCGTTCTCGTTGGCCACTTCGTCGCGGTCGGCGGGGTCGAGCAGCGTCGGCGTCGGCGGGGCGGTGCCGATCTGCCCGAGGGCGAAGGGATGCTTGCCCGCGGTCTCTGACATGAGGGTCCAGCGAACGGCGAGAGTCTGCGGATCGATGGACCGGCGAACGATCACGCAATCCTGTGCGTTCAGCCCGCCTTCCGGATCGTCGATCGTCACCATGTCCCCCGGCTTGTAGAAGCGGAACTGCGGTTTCAGGTTGCGCTCTATCGGGAACATCTCGCGCCCATTGACGAGCTTGTAGGCGGTGAGCTGCGCGGCTTGGTCTTTGTCCTGGCAAAGGTCGATCTGATAGGTGTCCGCCTTTTCCTCGCCGTCTTCGGCGAGATAACCGGCGTCGGTGATCGCGTCGGACTCGACATATTCCCACTTATGATCGCCCGAGCGATATTTCGGGATATATGTGTTTTTGCGCTCGGCCCACGTCTGCATCCCGCGCGTGCGGATCGGGCCATCCGCATAATCATCGGGCGTGATGGTGACGAGCGACACGCGAGGCGCGTCGTATTTGACCGACAGGACGCCGCCCGAAAAGATGGGCTCAGCCGATCCAGCCGCCATGATGCGCTTCAGGTTCGCCCACCGGTCACCGGGCTCGAAGATGACGCCGCCGACTTTCCAATCATTGGCGCGGCAGACGTTGCCCCACGCGACGAAGGCCTCAACGTCGATCGCATCGACTGGCAGGCCGATGCCGAACATTTTCTTCCCGCTGTACCAATGCGCCAGAGCATAGGTCAGGGCGTGATCGTCGGGCCACTCGCTGTAGGCCCACGTCGTGCGGTCATTGCTGCGCTGCGCCCCCGATCCGCCCGGATAGGTATCGTCGAGCCGGGGATTATACGCCTTCACCCCCCGCCAGACGGCGCCGAACTGCGGCACGCCGCTGGTGTATTTCTTCCCGGCCTTGTCGAACAGCGCGCCCCAGAGAATAGCGGCCTTGCCTGACAGCTTCGACGATGCATCCCACCCCGGCATCGGCGTCCAATTCGGGACCAGCGCCGATGCTTCAGGGCAGGCGCCGAGCTGATAGTCCCGGTGCATGAAACCGGCGTAATAGCCCGTCGCATCGCCGCCGCTGAAGGGCACTTCTACGAAATCGGCGTGCATCGAGACCAAGGCTTCGACCGGCCCGCACACCGAATATTCGATCACCATCCCTCGGTAGGGATTCTGGACCTTGCCGACTTTGCCGCCATAACCGACATCGTGTCGGAGAATGCCGCCGAAATAGGTCTCGCCGATGATGTAGGGCGAGGGCGCATTCGGATCGACGGTGATCTGGTTCACGCTGCCCTGCGCTGGCGGCTTCTTTGCGGTGGCCTGCGCAAGCATCCCGGCCAGACCGGACGCGAGCCCAGCATAGGTGGCGATGGATGCCGCCGATGCCGTCACCCCCAGCGCGGAGAACATCATGGTCCCGCCGAGCGCCGAGCCGACGCCCGACGCGATCAGCGCGACACCCGCCACGACGCCGGCAATCTTTCCGACCGTCCGCAGCACTTTAGACACGGAAGGCGGCCTTCACATGGGGGAGGACATCGGCGATCATCTGCAAGCCCTCCCCGGCGCCATGCCAGCCCATCATCTTGTTCCCGGCGCAGACCACCACAGCGTCAAAGGGGCCGTCCTCGCCCGGCAGTACCGCGAGATCGCCGACGATCATCTCAGCGGGGAGGATCGGCATCAGGCCAAGACCTTCGAGCAGGGCGGTGAGGTCACACGCCCCCATGTCCTTGAGCGCCCGCTTCGCGCCGACGGCAGAGCGGTACGACGGCATAGGCGGCGGCTTGTGCCCCATGTTGCGAAGGTGCGAGCGCAGCAGATGGCCGCATGTCGCGCCGTGCCAGTCGAACGATTTGCCCCGGAACTTGTCGTAGGTTTTCTGGGTCGCGGCGGCGCGTTCGGCGAGGTTCATCAGAATTGCGCCGCCCATTGCCGGCCGCCACCGCCGCTGCCGCCGGAAGATATTCCGGATGTCTGCGCAGGCTGCCCCGTGCCCCATGCCACCCCGACCGACACGCCGATGGCATTGTCTTCGCCGGTCTCGCCGGGGAACAGCGTCTTATGCCAACGCGGGCTGAGATTGTTGCCCTCGTTGATGATCATCAGGCGCGCGGCGCGCGACGAGATGGTCATCTCGAGATCGCGCTGGCCCCGGTCAATCAGGAGGTCGGTCGAATCGACCTGTCCGTCAAACTCAAGGCTCGGCGTTCCAGTAACCGCTGCGGTGTCCGGATCGACTTCGGCGATCCACATCCGCACCCGGCACCCCTGATAGGTCGCCTGCGACAGGTCGGCGGCGGCGGCGGACGAGGTTGGGAGCCATGTCGCGCGCATTGCCGGGATGTCGTCGCCCGTTCCCTGCGAGGGGGTTTCCAGCGAACCGATCGTGCCGAACTTTTCGTCCTGGCTTTCGAAGGTCTCGGCGTCCCATTTCACGAACGCGCCGTCGCAGAGCCGCAGGGTCGCATCGGGCAGCTCGACTTTGACGAGCCCGGCCAGCGTCAGGATATCCATCAGGCCGCTTCCTCGATGTCGAAACTGATACCGATGTGATGCGCGAGGCTGATCGACCAGCCGATTTCATCACCGATCACGAGGCCTTCGATCATCGGCTTTTGCAGGACGATCACGTCATTGTCGGCGGGCGACTTGCGGAGCAGCGGGGTCAACTGGATCGTTGCTTCGCCGTCGCTGTCGGCCTGAACCGGGGCGGCAGCGTTGTAGAGATAGTACTGGCCCCCGGTAACGATGTTGAGCCAGAAGCCCTCGCTTACGCCGTAGCCCGGCCGAAAGCCGTCCGCGATGATGCTGCCGCCCGCCTGTCCAGCGCCCATGACCAGCGGGGCGCCGGGCGAGCCCTGTTCCACACCTGCCAACGGCAGTTCGATCCGGATGCCTTCGGTCTTCGCCTTCAGCAGCCGGGAGACGACGACACGGCCCAATTCCTTGTTGGGGATCGGCGGCAGCGACACCGACACGCGGAAGCGATTGCCCAAGCGATTGATGCGCTGGATCGCGCCGCCGGTGGGCGGGCGCAGAATGCCGCCATAGTCGATCAGCGCGGGCGAAAAGCCGTTCGGGACGACGCCATCGGGTAGCTCGATCATGCGAGCTTCCAGTTGCTGGCGAAGGCCGATTGTTCGTGCGCGCGCGCCGCGCCAGCCTCGGCGATGCCGGGACCGGCGCGCATGACGTGGCCGTTCACGATCACGTCGAAGTAGGGGGACGGGACGATTTGCGCGATGCCACCCCCGCGCCCGATGCCATCATTCGGAATGACCGAGCCGCTGATGTGGGGCGTGAAAATCTCCGGCCCTTCTTCGCCGACGAGATAGCTTCGCCCAGCCATCGCCGGGCCTCCTTCGGCGAGGGCTCCGGAGATTTTCCCAAACTCCATCCCGAACAGGCTGAAACCCTTGCCCCCGGTGAAGATGCTTCCAAATTTGTCGAGCGCGCCGAAGATGCCGCCAATGATGTCGAAGAAGTTTCCGGACTTAATGCCGCGGACGAAACGGTCCAACTCGCTCAGAGCGCCCTCGACCATCTGCGCGACACTCTCGATGACCTGTACCTTCATGACCGCGGCCTGTTGGCCTACTTTGCCGAACGCCTCGCCCATGCGGTCGGAGATGTCGGCGCTGATTTCTTCGAGGGATTTCGTGCCGTCGACCGGTGCGATGTCGACATCAAGCCAGCCATCGGGTTGATCAAGGAAGTTGCGCCAGAGTTGCGCGATGGCGTCCGAATAGCGTTCCGCACTGATCTTGCCGCGATCAAGCGCCTGCTTCAGGGCGCCTAGCGTTTCATTCGCTTCTCGCGCCTTCGCTTCGGCAGGAAAAAGCCGGTCAAGGATCTCCTGAAGGTTGCTTGCTACTTTTCCTAGCCCACCGACCGCACCTGAGGTCCGCTCAACGGCCTTCGTCCCCGCATCAATGTTGGCGGTATTGACGGTTGGCAAATTGATAGGCGCTGTGGCGGCCGCAATGTCTCGGTCGAGTTTCGCTTTGGCACCGAGCAGGGTGATAACCGCTGCCTCGGCCGCCTTGGCGTCAGACACCGCCTGTCCAGCTTGCCGGCGCGCATTATTGAACCTCTCCTGGCTGGAAGAAACACGGCCCTGTATGCCCTCGCCGGGGCCGCCGCCGCTGGCGAGCGCCGCCGTGCGCTTTGCCTCGGCGACGGCCGCCCTAGCGTCCGTTTCAGCTTGAAGGAGTCGCGTCTGCGCAGCCCGTAGCCTTTGGGCCGCCAGTTCGCGCTGCGCCATTGCTGCCTTCAACGCCGCCTCGCGCTCCCGTCCCATCGCTCCTGCCAGGTTGTCGGATGCCACCTTGGCATCTCTCGCCGTCTGCTCTGCGGTGCTCAATGCGCGACTATACGCGTGCGAAGCGGGAACGGCTTCGCGGGTCCGATTAGTGAAAAGGTATATCCCGCCCGCTAGAGCGGTGATCGCGATCCCAATCCCGGTTGCGATCAACAGTCCGCGAAGAGCGGTCGCCAACGCGACCGAGGCGCCTGCCATTGTAACCTCCGCCGCCGCAACCGCCGCGAGCCTCGCTTGCATTGCCAACAGTGCCGGGGCGAGTTTCGAAGCGAGCGCTATGGTCAACTGGCCGACTACGGTCACTACCGGGCCGAACGCCGCTGCTACACCGGCGGTCACGAAGACGACTTTTTGCATCGACGGTGACAGGCTCAGAAAAGCCTCCGCGACGGATTTTACGGCACCGACTATTTTCGGAATAACGGGTAGAATCGCTTCGCCGATAGCGTCCATGGCCTGATCAATCGCGACCTGCGCTTGACGCCAAGGCTGGGTATCGGCCGCCGCTTGGGCTGCGCCCGCAAACTGGCGCTCGACCTCTCCGAGAATGATGCCTTGCGCGCGCGCGACCTGTCCGGTTTTGGTGAACGCTTCGATCTGCGCCTTCTGCGCCGCCGTGAACTGGACACCGACGCGGGTCAGGGCAGTGATGCCCTGTATCGGCGAGTTCAATGCTTTTCCGAGCATGATCGCGGCCGACTGCGGGTCACCGCCCATGCGGGTCGCCATATCGATGGCGGCCTGTTGCGCCCGGTCGAACTGCTCCCCGGCGACATTGCCGAATGTCAAAAGATTTGCCGTAACTTTCGTCAGAATTTCATCAGCCGCGAAGAGGCTGTGCATTTCCATCGCATCGGCTGCTTTGGCGAGCTGGTCGGCAGTTTTACCAGACGCATTGCCCATCGACGCGAGGGCTGATTCGACCTGACCCATTGCCGCTCGTTGCTCGAGCGCGCCCCTCACTGCCTGCGCGGCCATCGCCGCCATCGGCAGGGTGATGCCCAAGGTCATTTTGCGGCCGACATCGGCCATTGAAGCGCCGATCTTCTCGAACTGCTTTTGCGCCTGTCGGAATTGTTTCGTCGAGGCGTCGAGGCCCGATTTGAATGCGCCCGATTCGAGGCCCAATCGCACAAGGAGGCTGCCCAAAAGCTCCGCCATCCGCGCCTCCTATTATCTGAACGTGCAAAGGGGACGGCCCCAAAGGACCGTCCCGATTGTCAGCACTGTGGTAGTTGACTGCCCTGCCGGCGCCTCGCGTCGCCATGCCATGACCTGCCTCGCCTGCCGCGCCAGTCCACGCCGGGGCGCGCCATGCCTTGCCTCACCCAGCCTTGCCTGCCGTGTTTCGGGGTCTTAGGCGCCCCGAGCCTGATCCATTGCGGTGAAAACCGCCGCAAATTCGATCAGCTCTGCATGACGCTGCCGCCACGCTTCCAGATCGCGCCACGCCTGCGAGACGACCTGAGCGCGAAGCTCCGGGTCGGACAGGGCATGGGCGGTACTCGTATAGGACCGATCCTCGTCGCGCAGGACGCTGACGAATGCCCGGATTGGCTTGCTCTGCTCCGGCGTGAGGCGGATGACCTCGATCGACCTGATCATGTGACTGGCCTGTTCGAGGCGCCATTTCCGTCCGGCCTTGCGATCATCCCACTCGAAGGCGTCGTGTAGCGGCGACGTGCGGGGTTGGGCTTCGGTGACGACGGCCTCGGCGGTGAGCCGTCCGTTGTGCGTCGTGCGAAGCCGTTCGAGGACGGCGCCGGCCACCTCAGGGTCGAGCTTGATCGAGGCCCCGGACTTCCACTGATAGACCATCGTCACGAGCCGACCTCCGCGCTCGACGCGACATGAAAGCGGCCATATTGCCCGTTCTTCTCAGGACGCCATTCTCCGATTCCAACGCCGAAGCCAGCGATGTTGAGAAGATTTGCGACCTGCTCGGGGCTGATCACGCTGGCGTTGATCTTGATCGTGACCGGTATGCGCCATTCGACGAACTCAGGACGATACCGAATATCCGCCGTGCCCATGCCAACCCTGACCATGTCTTCGCGGGGCCGGGGTTCGCCGATGACATCGAGCATTTCGGCATCGATATGGAAGGCGCCGCGCGCGAGGGTCATCTTCAAATCGGCGAACCGGCAAGCCGAAATCATCGCGGCCTTCACGCCGATAGCCGGGAAGCCATAGCCGCCCGATGCCGTGCGATAGAAACAGGCCTCGTAATCGGCCTGCGGGTCCTTAGCCTCCTTGGCCTTGGTCGCCTTTTTCATCTGCTTATCAAGCATCTGGCGCTTGGCCTTTTCAGACCACGCATGGACGATGAGTGGACTGTCGCCGATCAGCATAAAGCTGATCGCCTCGATCTGGATCGGCGGAAGCTCGATCGCGGTTGCAGCAGTGGCCATTATGCGCGGCCCTCCTGCATCAAAAGCATTTCGATATCTTCCGTCTGCGTGTTCGACAGCTCGATCAGGCCACGCACGGCGCCGAGCGCGTTGACGCCGTTACCGGTGCCCTCGATGTCGTTGATCGCCAGCGTCAGGACTGCCTCAGCTTGACTTAGCAATGATTGGACGTCTCGCGCGACACTCAGCGCGGATGTTTTATTAACTTGCGGTGTGATAGGGGCAACAGAAGCCATGATTGATCTCCTAAGGATCGGTGATGGTTAGGGCGGCTTGGGAAGGCTCAATTTCCCTTGCCGCCCGGACTTTATGGGTCTATTAACTATTCATGTCAACACTTAATGGACCTAAAAAGATGGGCAGGCCTCCTGTTGACAGTGAGGCGGTGAAGGTGCGGATCGAACGCAAGTTACTTCGCCGAATCGATGACTGGCGGTCAACGCAGCCGGGCGACACTAATCGGCCCGAGGCAATCCGCCGCCTTGTTGAAAAAGGTCTCGACGCCGAGTAACTTCCCGGCCTTTCCGGGGAGGCTCAAATGTCGATTCTACTTCTTGCCCTGCTGGCTGCTGAGCCAATAGATTGCCCGCCCGCCGGTAGTGCGGCTCGCGACCGACTGACGCGAGCTGGCGAGATTTGCAGGGATGATAAGGAGCGCCTTGACAAACTGGCCGCAGAAAACCGGAATTTTCAGCAGCGCGGAATTGCCTTCAAAGACCGCCCCCTGCCTGCAACTTTGCAGGGACAAATCCGAGCGCTGATGGATCGGTACCTGCGAGATGAACCAGCTACTCGCTATCGCTGGCCGGCATGGAAGCACCCCGACCTCTATTGCTTCGAGGCGAACGGGAAGAATGCCTTCGGCGCATATGCCGGATGGGAGACCTATGCGGTATCGATCACGAAAGGTCGCGTTTCGGAATTGGCTGACAGTTCTGAGTGCGACGGGCTTCGGTGATCACCCCTTCGGGATCTTCCGAACCTTCACATTGAGGCCGGACTTCTCCATGGCCTTGAACGCCGACGCGATTTCGGCGGCGCGGTTCAGCCCGCCGCCACGCATCTTCTTGAGATACTTCCCGAACGGCGCGAGCCGGTTTTCGCGGTCGAAATAGCTACCCCACCATGCCGCCGCCGCCGCCTGCTCAAGCGCGATCTTGCGCCCCTTCACCGCGCCGCGCATCGCCGCGTTGAAGGTGGCAACCGACTGCTCCCAAAATTCGCCGGGAGCAAAGCCGGCTGCGACCCAATTTTCCAGAAGGCCGAAGTAATCTAGCCCTTCTTGCGTTTGGCGTTTCCCGCCTTCGGTTCGTCGGGCGCGGGGTCGGCATCGGCCTCACCGTCGGCCTTCGAACTGGTCCCGAAATAGTCGGCCATGCCTTCGGTCAGCCAGGTCGAAACCTGCTCGATGCCCGCATCATCGACCAAGGCATTGGCGCCATCGCGGCTCATGCGGTGTTTGCGCTGAAGGGCCGCCCACCACAGAATTGAAATGGTATCGAAAGATACGCCCGACACGGCCCCTTCGCCGGTAGCCCACAAGCTTTGAAAGGGCTTGCCGAGTTCCTTTTCAGCGGTGCACATGGTCCCGAAGTTGAAGGTCAGGGTCAGGGCATTGTCGCCCACGGTGACGTGCTTAACGGTCGGGTTCATGCCGGCGCTCCTTCGGTGACGTTGCCGCTGACGCGGAATGTGAGCTGCGCGGTCATGCGATCATCGACTGGGATGTTGCGGGCGTAGCCCTTCGCATAGGCCGTGCCCTCGATCTCCCACGCCGGATCGCCGGCGTCATCGGGAAGGACGGTCTTGAACGGGCGGGTATCGCCTGCGTTCAGCGCCGCCTGGCACAGCAAGTCGGTCGCGCTGCCCGCGACATAGTTCATCTCGACGACGAACTCGCCGCGATCCTTGAGCCCCTGAATGAACTCGCGGTACTTGTCGGGCGACTTGTAATGCGTGATCTCGACGTCGTCCGAGGTCGCTTCGGGAATGCCGACATTGAAAACGCCGAGCAGTTCGATGAGGGACGTGCCGTTGTGCAGGTGGAACTCCGTGCCCCACCCGATACCTTCTCCAGCCATATAGGCCTCCTATGGTTCAGTTATGCCAGATGAGAGCGTCGATGCTGTCGCGATGGACAAATTCCGTGCCGGTCTTCGCTCCCAAATCCCGAACGGAGTCGATGAAGGCACGGCCGAAGCGCGTGCCGAAATATGTGCCGCCCGCGACGATCGCGGTGATGACGGCTTTGCGAAGCGCGATGGCGGTAAGCCGATCATCGGCTAGGCAATCGATCTGAACGCGCGTCTCGCGCATCGCGATGAAACCCTTGTAATCCTGCGGCATCGGATCGCTGATCACCTTCAGGACGACGGACGGGTACGGGTCGCCCTGAGGCCGGAGGCCCCAATCGATCCGCGTGCCGACGATAGCGGCGACCGGTCCGGCTGCTTTCAGGCGGGAACGAAGCGCTTCCTCCATCACTTCGCCTTTCGCTCGGCCTTGCGCGCCGCGCGCGCGTTGGCCGCGGTGATCTCATCCCACAGCTCGGGCGCGATCCGGTCGACCGCCTTGCCTTTCTCGCTGTCCCACGCGGGCCGCATGTAGGGCTGGGCCTCAAGGTTCCGAGCAGGGTTGCCGCGCTCCTGCTCGGCGGCGTACACGACGAGACGCTCATCAACGCTCGCGTCGATCCCGACAAAGACTGCGATATAGTCCCCTCGGTTTCCGTCACGCTGGTAGGCCGGGATCGCTTTCCCGACCTTGATCGAGCGCTCAAGGTCGCCCTCATCTTTCGGCGCAAGCAACCGCGCCTTTGCGGCGATGGGCTCCGCTGCCTTGGTCAGCGCCCGGCGGCCGACGTTGCGCGCCGTCACGCGCGAGCCGAGATTCATTAGGGCGGCCTCCAGCTCCTTGCCGCCCTCGAATTTGAAACTAGACATCGGACGGCCGAGCCGGATCCGAGACGCCGACGCATTCGACGCCTTCGTTGCGACCGATGTCGTTGACGCTTTTCAGGTCATAGGCCTGCCCGCCATAAACGATGCGGTCGCGCGTCGTGATCGTCCGGGTCAGACTGTCGGAAGGCAGGATGAATGTCGCGGGCTTCTGGCTCACGATGCCCTCCTGCTCGAAAGGTTCGGAGCCCTTCGGCCAGATGATCTGGGCCTTCCGCGTCGCAAGCTCTGCCCAGGCACCCGGCTTCATCGTATACCCGTCATCGACCGGCGCACCCTGTCGCTGGATCGAAACCTTCCGGTCGCGGCGCCCGGCTTGCATCAGACGAGTACCAACCGGTGCGGCTGGCACAGCGCCTCAACGCCAAGGGGCAGGGCGGTCGCGATCGTGCCGGTGATCACCGTTTCGCGATTGGCGAACATATGGCCGATCAACAGGAGTTGGGCGCTGATCAGGTCGGCGGGTACTCCGTCCTCGAAGCCCGCCGTAATGGTGGCGACGAGGCCGTACCGGGCATAGGGCCATGCCGATGCAGGATAGAGCCGTCCATCGACGAGAGTATATTCTGTGTCTGCGATCGTCGTCTCGACAAGATCGCTATCCTGATAGGTGATGCTGTCGATCACCGGCGCCGGTCCGACATGCAGGTCAACATATGCGGCGGCGCTGGCGAAGCGCCGCGTGACGGCGCGGCGGGTGAGCAGAAGGCCAGTATAGCCCTCCACCCACGCCGCCGCCGCCGCGATATACTGGCCGATCAGCGCGTCGCGATCCGTGTCATCATATTCGAGATGCTGTTTCGCGAGCGCGATATCGACCATGATCAATCGACCAAGAAGTGGAGAACGCCGCTTTTGGCATTCCCGCCCTGCGCGATCACGATCTTGAAACGGTCGTTCGCGATCGCGGGCTTGTCGAGCACAGCGGTTCCGCCCGACGCATAGAGAGCTGCCGCGCCGGCGGTCGTGTGCGTCGCGGCGCGCGGGTAGCGCGAGGCCGCGGCGTTGACGTTGCTCTCGGCCCAGATACCTTCGCCGGTCTTTTCGGCGGTGACGGTGAAGTCGACGCCATCGGCAAAGTCGATCTTCTCGTACACGATCGAATGGACCGCGCCCGACACTCGGGGCGAGTAAGCAGTGGCGCTGCCGTCGGCAGCGGTGGTGATTTCAACAGAGAGACGGCGCATGACTATTTTCCTTTCGCATCGGAGGCGGCGGGATCATCCGCGGCGTCCGTTTTTCGCGCTTTGGCGTTCGCCTCCGCGCTTTCCGTGGGCTTGGGTTTCGCCGCAACGTGCGGCTTCGGTGCTTTTTCCTCGGCATCCGCCTCGTCCTCGATCGCTTCGGCGAGGCCGCGATCGATCAGCGATTTGGCTACGGGACCGCTAAGGTCGGGGGAAACTGTCCCGCGCTTTACGTTCCCGGCGTCGGTGCGGATGGTCCGCAATGCTCTGACCTTCATGGTCACCTCCTTGGGTGACCGGCCCGGACGAAGCCGGGCCGGCTGCTGTTACGAGCTGAAGGGGCCAGTGATGAAACCCTCGGGGCGCTTCACCGCGAGCGCAGCGCGCTCTTCGCAACGGATGGTGATCATGTTCTTTTCGAAGTCGTCGTTGTTCTCGGTCGAGATCACGACGTTGGCATCTTCGCGGTCAAACAACTGCGCGCCGGTCTTGAACGGGCCGGTCAGGAACTCGCCCTCAAATTCCGGCACCTCGGTCGAAACGACGGGCAGACCCCAGAGGGTCGGACCAGCGAGACCGAGCGGGTTGGCGAGGATGTACTGGCCGTTCGCATCCT
The DNA here is from genome assembly GCF_001314325.1 of Sphingopyxis macrogoltabida. Lineage (NCBI taxonomy): Bacteria > Pseudomonadati > Pseudomonadota > Alphaproteobacteria > Sphingomonadales > Sphingopyxidaceae > Sphingopyxis > Sphingopyxis macrogoltabida. Next base: position 2,906,845 of record NZ_CP009429.1, on the reverse strand, counting down.
TGGTCAGTTCGATCTTCGCCCAGTCGATGAAATGAAGGACGAAGCCGTCAGCCGGGAGGCGGGCAAGCTGCGACTGCAACATCGCAAGGCGGAGATCGTCGATCGGACTCTGGAAGTCGACCGTGAACGCAGGGTCGAAAGCCTGAGCCTGCGGCACAATGCCGAGCAGATGCACGCCGGTCCCATCGCCGAACAGGATTTCCTGCTCCTCGGCGAATTTCAGTCCGTAACGCATTTCGGCGTCGACCGTCGACTGAAGCTGCGGGAAGTCGTCGAGGATTTGCTTCGACGCCTTGAACAGGTGCGCGATCGTCGCAACCGGCGTGATCTTGCTGTCGAAGCTGATCGTCGATTCCGGCTTCTTCGTGTTTTCCGCGACAGCCGCAGCGTTATTCACGAATCCAGTCTGCTGCACCCAGAAGATCGCGGGCGAGCCGGTACGGCCGGGTGCGATCAGGTCGCGGATGAACAGGCGCTGTTTCGGCATCTGATCGACGCCCGGCAGGCGCTGCGGCTCGACGATGCCTTCGCCGACGCCCGAACTGATGAGCGCCGCCTGCACGTTCTGGATCGGGACGTTGAGGCGCTGCCCGCCCTGAAGGGCCGTGGCAAATGCCTTGATCTTATCCGGATCGCTGATGAGCTGCGCGCCGACGCTCTGGGTACGAGAGCCGCCGTTTTCGGGGCCACGGCGAACGACCTGCTGCTCGACTTCGCCGAGCTGGGCCTTCAGTTCGTCGACCTGTCCGATCAGACCGGTCTGCTTGGTCGCCAGCTCATCGACGTTCGCCTTGGTTTCCTCCGCGAGCTTCCCGGCGTTCTTGACTTCGGTCAGCGCCTCGTCGGCCTTTTTGGTGAAGTCCTCGCTGACGCGGACCAGTTCAGCCGACACTTCCTTGAGAAGGGCCGCCGTATCCATGTCGGTGCGGGGGTGGTCAGGACCGCGCATATAACGCCCAGCCTTGATTTCTGCAGGGGTCATCGGGCCGAGCGCCGCCAAAGCGACGCCGCCAAAGTGCTTCTTACGCATGATAGTCTCCTAGGGCGTTATGCCCGTGCCAGTTTCATCCGGGCCAGCGCGAGGCTCAGCCCAACGGTGCCGTCTTCGACGGCGGGGTCACCAGCGCGCGGCGTGGCGTTCTCGTCGGCAGCGCGCGGCATACCGTCCGAAATTTCCTTGATTAGCTTGCGGCGCTCGGTCCGGGAAACCCCCTGACGCGCGAGCACGGCTTCAAGCCGGTACAGCGGCGAGCGATCCGCGGTGGCGCGCACTTTCGTGGGCGCCTCATCGGCTTCGAGCAGGCCGGTCGCGAAGCCTTTGTCCAGCGCTTCTGGGCCGGTCATGAACGTGGTTTCGTCCATCATCGTGCCAATCTCTTCGGCATCGATTCCGGTGCGGTCGACATATAGCGAGTTCATTGCTTCGTCGAAATGAACCATCCTGTCATGCGCTTCGATCATCGCATGACGGTCGCCGACCGCGATCCATTGGGCGTTGTGGATCATCATGAGCCCGGAGCGCGCAATCTGAATTTCGTCACCAGCCATTGCGATGACCGAGGCGGCCGAGGCGGCTACGCCCATGATTTGGACGGTCACCATCGCCGCGTGCGCGCGGAACAAATTGTAGATAGCGAGCCCGTCGAAGAAATTTCCACCAGGGCTGTTAATCTGAACCGTGACGGGATTTGCGCCGATGCTCCGCAGCGCTTCGGCGATCTGATTGACCGTAACGCCTTTGCCGTCCCACGTCTCCCCGATCGGGTCGAAGATGGTGATGATGTCATCCTCGGTGGTCGAAGCGGCGACGGGCTCCCAAGCGGCGAGCGCCTTGGGTGCGAGGTCGAAGCTCATATCGGCCTTTGGGGGCGCGATCTGAATATCGGGCAGCGGGCGAAGGCTCATTCTGTTTCCTCCAAGCGAGGGCCGCCGTTGTGGCCAATCTGTGGGGCCTCGGTGATCGGCACATTCTGGCTCTGCATTCGCGGGACGTCGCCGCCCTCGACCGGGGGCATGTTTTCGAGGGCTCGCACTTCGTTGATCGTCAGCCAGCCGTTGGTCAGGCCGGACTGATAAAACGAGGAGCGCTCGGCGCTCGCTCCACGCAAGAGGGCCTCGATGTTGAACCGAATAGTGATACCGGCCGCGCGATCGGCGGCGGTCAGTAGCTGCTTCTCCAGCGACTGCTCGATACGCTTCAGGCGGCGGCGGAGGTTGAACTTCTGGAAGCCGAGAACATCGACCTCCTTACCGGTGCCCCAATTCGAGGCCTTGTCGCCATAGCCGACCATCGCCGGGGGCACGCCGAACAGGCGGCAAATTTCCTCGCCGCTGAACTTGCGGCTTTCTAGCATCTGCGCATCTTCGGGGTTGATGCTGAGCTGCGTCCACGACAATCCGTTGTCGAGGAGCATCGGACGCCCGGCATTCAACGCGCCCGCAAATTTTTGTGTGAGGAGGTCCTCTGCCTCTTTGCGCTGGTCTGCCTTCAGCGGCTTGTCGGTTGACAGGATACCCGACGGAGTCGCGCCATTTCCGAAGACCGCGGACGCGGCTCGATCCGTCGCCTGCGCCGAGCCGAACGCATTGCGGCATACGGAAAGGGTGGCCAATCCACCGAGCGGCCCGCCACCAAAGCCTCGGATATGAAGGACCTTCTTCTCAGTTTCGACGCGAGGCGTCCCGTCCTCGTCGGTCCATCGATACTCGATCGCGCCCGAGGCGAGGCGTTGACGGCCTACATAATCGGCACGCAGCGCCTTGAGCGCTACCAGCTTGTCGCCGAGGAAGACCTTCTCCGCGATTCCGTTGCCATCGAGCTCGATCGATCCAGCAATGAACTCCCAGAAATCCAAGGCCGTCTGGTCGGCGTTCGGGCTGTCGTGCAGCAATGAATAGAGGGCGTGATCCTTCGCAACGATAGACAGGCCGTCAGCGCCAGGTCGGTACACGTTGATCGGCAAACTGCCAATGGTGCCGGCCACAAGATTGACACAGGCCCACGTGGCCGAGAGCCCCAACGCAGACTCTTTCGTCACCGTCTCGCCCGCGGCCGAGCGGCCGCTCAGGACCTCATACAGACGGGGGTCCGTCAGTCCCACGCTGGTGAGAAGCCAGTTTCGGGCCTTCGTCCAAATGCTCACGCGGCGCTCGCCCGGAGGCTTTCAAGCCAATCGTCTGTGGAGGTTTCGGTATCAGCCGTCATGGTCTCAACCCCTTCCGCCATGGCGAGCGCCTGCATTCCATCGATGCGACCCGTGGCCTTCGCCTTGTCGAGCTTGCGGTTTTCCGCGGCATCTTCGACAGCCACGGCATTCGCCGCACACATCGCGAGCACCGGGTGCCCGCCATGGAAAAGCTGTTCCTGCAACAAATCCGATTCGAGCGCGTCGAGCGCGGGCGACATCGACGCGAAACCCTGTCCGAACGCGACGAGCGGCAACTCGACTTCCTGCCGCTCGAGCGCCGATTTCATCCGGTCCATCCGCCAGCGGTCGAAAGCGATCATCGCAATATCGAGGTCGGCGCAGATGGCGCCGATGTCGCGGGCGACGAAATCATAATCGATGACCTTGCCCGGCGTCGTGCGCAGCAGCCCCTTCTTGACCCAGACGTCATAGGGTGCGCGGTCCCGCTTCTTGGCTTCGAGCACGGTGTCGCGCGGCATCCAGAAGTACGGACGGACGTGCAGCCCGTCGGCCTGCCGGTTGGTCAGGACGAGGGCGGTGAGGTCGGTGGTCGACGAGAGATCGAGCCCGCCATAAACCGGCCCGACAAACGGGCTCGGTTCCCGATTGCCCTTCTTCCAGATGGCCGCAGACACAAACGGCGAGTTCATATTGACCCGCTGGTTCAGATAAAGAACGCGAAACGGGCCTTCGCTTGACGGCATTCGCACGGCCTTGCGCGCCTGATTTGCGACATCGGCCTTCGACCGGAACAGCCCCATTGCAGGGTTAGCGGCCGCCCACGCCGTCTCGTCCATCAGTTCGCATTCGTCGGGCGCGCGGTAGACGTGGCAGACGATGGATGGATCCTGCGATGTCTCGGCATCGTCGATCATCACGCTCAACATCGCCGCGTCGGTCGGCGCCTGCGTCGAGATGACGATCAGCAGCGCGTCGTCATAGGCACCTTGCGACGTGATGATGGCTTCGAAGAAATCGTCGTTCGGCCCTTTGACCTGGCCGACCTCGTCGAGGATCGCGACGATCGGCGAGCCGCCGTGTGCCGTCGTGCCTTCGGCTGCGAGCGCCTCATATTCCACGTTCATCGGGAGGCCGATCAGTTTCTTGCCGCTCGGTACCGGCTTGATCAGCGGGCCAAGCTTCGGACTGGTCGCCACCATTTTAGAGGCGTAGTTATAGACCTCCGCAGCCTGCTTTTTCGAACGCGCGCCCGAACTGATGCGGCTGTTCTGCACCGCCTCGGGCCCGGCAATATGGACGATGACGAGCGCGGCGATGGTCGCGGTCTTCGCATTCTTTCGAGCCATCGACAGGATGGCGGTCTTCGTCGGTACGTGGTTGTCATAAACCGCGTAGATGAAATCTTCCTGATACCCCGCGAGCCGGATCGGCTGGCCGACGGTTCCTTTCGGCCCCTCCGGGATTTTGCAGTGCATCTCGATAAAGCGCATGTTGCGCTCGGCTCGAGTAAGTTCCCTCGTCTTCAGCTTGCGCCAGTCCCGCCGCTTCGGGACTGGCCCGCAGACGATCGGGTTAGTGGGCGGTGGGGCGGGCGATGAGGTCGTCTTCTTCCTCTTCGCCGGGGCCGGCTGCTGCATTCTCTAAATCCTTGGCAGCGGCCTTGCGCTTGCCGACGTCGCGGGCCTCGCCGCCTCGCGCGCGCGCATGAAGCGACAGGCTGCGGCGGGTGGCCAGAATGCGGTTGCCGATCGCGACGAGCACGTTGCAGCGCGGGTTCGCCTTGCCGGTAGCGGTCAGAACCTCGCCTTCGACGCGAATCTCGCGGCGGTTGCGCTCGGCGTCGGCCATGTCCTTCGCGAGGAAAGCGGCTAGTTCGAGTTGATGCTCGGTCCATTCGGCACGCGCAAACTCAGCGACGACGCTTTCCCAGAAAGGCCAGTCGCAATCGTCGAGCGGGACGTGCGCCGGAGGGACAATCTCGCGGCTCGCCCCCTGCATGATCTTGATCGCGGCAGCGGTCGTATCGACCCGCTGCCTGCGCGGCGTCTTTGCCATATGGCCTCACATTGCAATGTGCGCTCAGGGTGCGAAATCGGGGCAAAAAACTGTGTTAGTGGTTTTTCCGTGGGCCCACCGCGCTAGCCAACCTCCCAAATGGGAAGTTTTGACCCTCCCCCGGCCCCTTTTGCTCACATTGCGATGTGATTTTAGGCCGTTCGAATGATTGTGGCGATGGATAGCAGGCCCGACGCAATGGCAAGGAGGATCGCGAGCCTACCATCATCAAACCAGTCGGGCAGGTCAGCGCTTGTGGCAACGCGGATCGCGATGCGGATCCGCTCAAGCATCGCTCACCTCGACCTCGATCGTTACCGGCGCCACCAGACCGGCGAGGCGGATAAGCTTGGCAGTCAGCCATATGCGGAGCCCGAAGGCGCGCGGCAGCTTCACCGATATCTTTACCTGCTTCATGTCGACGCGGTGGATCACACTGGCCATCACGTTCTCCTATTTGGGCATCGGCGGGGGCGGCGCACCGGGGGGCGGCGGGGGCGGAGGCAATGCCTGACCCCGAACGCGTGACGCGGTTTCCCAAGCATCCCGCTCGAAGATCGCGCCAACGACGAACCCGACAAAAAGACAGGTGCCGCCGAAGAAAATCATCTCAGGCATCGTAGCGCGGCAGGCCATCGGGGAGGATCGCGGTTCCCGGCGCGGGAGGATCCGGAAGCGCGAACTCAAAATTGGTGAACTCGACCGTGAGGCTTGGAGGCTCATCCGTCTCGGTGCGGATATCGACGCGCACTTGGCCCGGCAGAGGTGTGCCATCAGGGGTGCAGAGGAGCGGCGTCAACTCGCCGTCATACTTCTGCTTCATCATGACCTTTAACCGATCGGCCATCCATCTTCTCCGTATGTGATCGGCGCCTTACCGGCTTCGATCAGGGCCTTGTCGCTGTCATGGTGCGGCTTGCAGAGCGACTGGAGTTTGCCATTCCAGAACAGGCCTTCGTCGCCGCGGTGCGGGATGACGTGATCGGCGATCGTCGCGGCGGTGGTTCGACCTTCGGCCTGGCACATCTTGCACAGCGGGTGCGCGGTAAGCTGGGCTCGGCGGCGGACCTTCCATCGCTTCGATCCGTACCACTTGCTGGCTGCGGATCGATAGCCACCGGCCGGCCTACCCACGACCGCGAACCGTTGCCCTCAACCGTGCCGCCAAATCCTCAACCCGGGCAATGCGGTCCTCGGCGTCGCGCCGATCGCGGGCGGGCTCCATGAAGTCGAATGCGACATCATGAACGCCGCGCGCGATGTCCTGCAGCTTCGTTGCGATTTCGGGCTGGGGCATGGGCTGCTCCCGAACGGGATGACCGAGGGGGAGCGCCTGCTACGGCATCAAGCGGTAGGCCCCACCGCACTCCGCACCCTCGATCAACTGGAGGCAGGGGCGGGATTTGAACCCGCGACCTTCACGTTATGAGCGTGACGAGCTACCGGACTGCTCTACCCTGACATTGTGGAATTGCGTTGCACAGCGCCGGAAGCGGGGCTTCCTGCGTTTGGCGCCGGGGGTGGCTCAGCCACGCTTCCCGACAATGCCGCTACCTGTGCGGCGAGGCCCATTGGGGCAGGCCCTTCCTGTATATCTTCGGCGCGCAAAAGAAAAGACGCGATTTGAATGGGCATCTCGCCAAACATGACCAGCGTGAACTTGCCGTTCCCGCCGTCCTCGACGACGCCAGTCAGTCCGGCAAAGGGGCCGTCGGGCACCGCAACCTTCGCGCCCTTGGCGAAGACGTGACGCTCGCGGCGCTTCCGCACCAGCGCAATCCGGCCCTCTTCGGTACGGAGCTGGGCAAGCTCGGCTTCGGCAACGATCGCAACCCGGCCCTCATGATGAAAGACCGAAAACGAAGGGTGAGGATTGATGGGCGACGACGATAGCGCCAGCAGCGTTTCGATATTGGAGGCGGCAGCGAACACAAACGTCGGGAGGATCGGGGCGGGAGCTTCGACCCGCGCCCGCGACCGGCCGCGTCGACGATCGGCAACGCCAGTTGGCGTCCACGCATCCAGCCCGGCCGCGTTGAGCGATCGGCACAGCGGTAGGGTCCGCGAGCCGCCGGTTCGCAGAATGCACCACGATAGTTCAGTCATTGAAAGCCCCTTTGATCAGACTGCAAAGTCCCCAGACGGCGAGGATTATGCATCCCGCGACAATGGCCGACGCCATGATGACGGCATCAGCGTCAGCGCTCGATTTGTCTTGAGCGGCAACCATCAAGGTCGCGAGCGGCCATAGAGCGAGCCAAGGCGTGTGATCCTTCATCATCTTTCCCCTTTCGGTCCGCTGCCTGCCAACCCCATGCGCCGATACCGCTCGGCCGTCGCACGACTGATCGCGCGCTCTTCGTCCTCGTCGCCAGCCCGGCCCCCCATGATCTTGTTCACCCGTGCTTCGATCCATTCTTTGGGCTGACTGAGATTGGCATCTCGAGCGGCAACGATGGCAGCGAGAGTTTCCGCCTCCCCGATCATCTTTCGCCATTTGCCGATTTGCGAACGCGCCTGCTTTTCGGGCGTCCCGGTGCCGGTCAACAGCTCAATCCCTGCGTCGAACAGGGTCTTCAAAGGATCGTCAGACGGCGCGCCAGCGCCCGTATCTTTAGATACGGATGTGGGTGTGGGTGTGGGGGTTGGAGTCTCGTTGCCGTCTCGTTGCAACGGTGAGGCAACGGGCGTTGAGCCGCGATGCTGCCTTTTCAATGCTTTAGCCTTGGCGCTGGCCTTACCAGCTTCGCTCTGTTGGGTTTTCCGGCTTTGCAAAAGCTGAAATTCATCTTGAAGCCGAGGCTGATGCCAGTGCCCCTCGCTGATCTTGAAAAACGGCGACAGGATCGGGCGCAGCTTGCGCCATTTGCCGAGGGGTGTTCGAGCGTATCGCGCGAGTAAAACATCGTCGTCGGGCAGGCGGCAGCCCGGCGTGCGCCACGAAACGATGAGCAGGAGTAAGTACGCGCCGTGCTCGAACGTCGTCAGATGAGTCGTGTCGCCGAGATAGGCGTCGGTGAACAGGGGCAGGGCAGGGAACTCAGCCATAATCCTGCTCCTCCCCCGCCGAATAGAAATCGGATCCGCGAATGCAGACGGTTTCGCCAAAGAAGAAGCCCAGCGCCTGCCCATCGGGGCCGTGGCGATGCTTCGGAACGAGGAACTCGATCTTACCGCGCACCGCCTCCATGTCGTTGCGCCAGTCCTCAAATTTCGGGCCGAACTCGTCGGCGGGCTTTTTCCGGTTGAGGTAATATTCCTCGCGGTAGAGAAACAGCAGCACGTCGGCATCCTGCTCGATCTGTCCGCTGTCGCGCAGGTCGCCTTGGGCAGGGCGCTTGTCGGGCCGCTTTTCGACGTCACGATTGAGCTGTGCCAAAGCGAAGACGGTTAAATTCTCCGCCTTGGCCAGTGCCTTGAGCCCTTTACTGATCTCGGTCGCAGACTCGTACGGCGACATGCTCGATCTGCTCGGCTGCATGAGTTGCAGATAGTCGATGATGACAAGCTCGAGACGCTTGCCCTGCGCAGAGAGGCGGCGCTTGTGACGGCGAACCCGGCGCCCGAGCATCGCCAGCGTCAGGCCGCCGCGGTCGCAAATCTCGATTGGTAGCTGGTCGAGCCGATTTTTTGCTGCAATGACCGCTTCTAGGTTTCGGCCTTTCACGGTCCCGTCGCGAATCTGCTCATAGGGAACGCTAAAATCCCGGCTGTGGCAAAGATCGGACAGCATCCGCCGCGTGATCTGGTCGGCCGACATTTCCAAGCTGAAAAAGAGTGTTGAGTGGCCAAGCAGGGCAGCGCCGATTGCATAGCTCGAAACCATCGCGGTCTTGCCCATGCCAGGGCGCCCGCCGGCGACGATGATCCACGACGGACGAAGAATGCCTACGACCTTGTCTATGGAGTTGATGCCGGAACGAACCCCGACGATCGGCTTGCCGAAGCTGTCAATGACGCGCTGGGCATATTCGCCCGCCGAGGCCTGTTCATCACCGGCCGTTTGATCGGCCATTTCCGCAACAGCTTCATCCGCTTGGACGACAAGCTCGTCAGGGCTAATATCCGGCGACTTTGCAGACCGGATCACCTCATTGAGACCGAGCACCATCCGGCGGCGCTGAGACAGTTCGACGATCTGCTCTAGGTAGGCCTTCGTTTGCTTTGTCGAACCGGCATTAAGATCAGCCGCGGAGAGGGTTCGGCTCAGTTTCGGCCAGTCCTCGAACTCCGTCACGAACGGAGCGATTGTCACGGCATCGACATTCGTCCGGGCCGCCGCCTGCTGTAACATGACCCCGAAGACGGCGCCGTGCATAGGCACCGAAAAATCGACCGGTCGCAACCTGTCGGCAGCGGGGTCGATCAGCCGGTTATCGGCGATCAGGTCACTCAGAAACCGGACCTCGGCTTCCGGGTTGGCCAACGGATTGATGCTTTCCGCCCGCTCGAATTGATCGGCCACCGCAGTCATGTCCGAATCCCCCGAAGCTGGTCGTTCCAATCCTTGAACTCAGGGGCCGGATAGGTCTCGCGGACGGAATAGCCCCTCGCCAGAAGGGCCTCGCCAGCCCGTTCGACAGCGCCACGGCCGGCCTTGTCATTCTGGCCAGCGATCAGGATGCTATCCACATCGGGCGGAAACTCGATGGCGGGCATCATGTCCGTGCCGAGCGCCACCCAGACACGGCGGCCGGGCATTTCCTGCATCAGCGTCATGCCGTCCTCCGGGCCTTCGGTGATGACAATCTCGGAGCCGGTCAGGCCGTGATCGAGGCGCAAGGCGCCGCCCTTTACCCGGCCGAGACTGAACTTCGACCGGCGCGGCTTTGGCCATCGCTTGTCGCTACCGTCGTCGCGCAGGAATATGCGCTGGATCGCAACAAGGTCTGACCCCATCGTGATTGCGCCGACCAGCGCTGGCATAGGCTCGCGCCAGTTCCCGTCATCGTCCCGGCCGAGCGGAACATGACCGAAGCGGATCGAAGCGGGAAGCTCGGCGGTGATGCCGCGAGCCCGCACATAGGTTTCGCCAACGCTGTTTCGATAAGGGCGCGTCCGGTTCCAGAACATTCTCGCGTCTGCGATCGCGGCCGCGCGCTGCGCTGCGTCCTCTTCCTTTCGGCGCGCGCGCTCTTCCTCGGAAACGGTCGGGAACTTGTCGCCGCTGAGCGCTTCGAATGCAGCGCCGAAGGTCAGCCCCGCTTTCTTCATCAGGAAGATCAGTGCGTTCCCGGCCTCACCGCACCCGAAGCAATGATAGGTGCCCTTCGCGTCGTTGACCTCGAAACTAGGCGACCGTTCGTCGTGGAATGGACAGAGCCCGACCAATTCCCGGCCGCGCGGCCTCAGAGCTGTATATGGCCGGACGACATCTGACAGATTCACACGACCGAGGGCTTCGTCGATCCGCCGGTTGAACTCGGCTTCAGGCAGCCGTCCCCGCTTCGACATCATGCCCGGCTGTCCCGCGCGACGTTCATCGCATAATCCGTCATGAACCTTCGCGCCTTTTCCTGCATCGCAGGTCGCAACTGGCGACCGTTTCGCGCGGCGCGCACGAGGTGGCGGTCCTTGCCCCCGGTCACCCGGAGGCTGAATGGCGTCGGCTTCATGCCGGTCAGCGCAAGAAAGCGCTCGATTTCATCAAGGATAGGGGATGTCATTAACCCTGCTCATAGGTGTTTTTCGTAACACCTTCAAGCGCAGAAGGTGTTTTTTATCACCGTATGGCGGGGAGGCCGGTTTTTTGGCACACGAAGACATGAGCAACGAAACAGCAATCGAGGTTTTGCGCGTCCGCCTGGAACAGGCGATGAAGATGCGCAACGCGAATCCGAAGGCGCTCGCGAGAACCGCCGGGCTAGGTGAAACCGTCGTGCGCGACATTCTTCAGGGAAAGACGGGCGATGTACGGCTCGGCACTGTGGAGAAGTTGGCGAAGGTGCTTGGCCTGTCGATTGGCGATCTGTTGCCCGACGCCTTCGGCCGAGTGAGCGCGCGGCAGGCGGTGCAGTCGGATCATCCGCCGATTATCTCCGCGCACGCAGGCGACGGTGCGATTGCGCTTCGCCAAGTCGATATCAGCTATGCGATGGGTGCCGGGCGCAATATCGAGGATTATCCGGACGAGCTGCCGGTGCTGTTCGACCCCGGGTTTTTGCGCAGCTTGACGCACGCGTCGCCCGAAATGCTGTTCGTCGCGCAAGGGGACGGAGACTCAATGTTTCCGACGATGATCAACGGCGATCAGGTCATCGTCGACACCTCGCAGCGCCGCCTCAATATGCAGGATCGAATCTGGGCTCTCAGCGTCCACGGCGCGGCGATGATTAAGCGGCTGCGCACCGTCGGCCCCAATCGCGTCCGTATAATGTCCGACAATACCACCATCCCGCCGGAGGAAGTCGATGCCGACGACGTTTTCATTGCCGGCCGCGTCGTGTGGATCGGCCGAAAGGTCTGATTTCGGGAGAGAGTGTTAAAAAACACCTAACGGGGTTGACGGTGTTGTAAAACACACCCTATAAGTGCTGCATCACCTGATCGCCTCCGGGCCGAAGACGGTGATGCAGGCACGGAAAGACGCGCTCGGCCACCAGACGGGGCCAGCCTCCGCCGATCCCACCTGCTCCACACTAGCAGGAGGTTGGCTCATGGCCGCCGATGTAAGTCCGCCGCGGATTGTCCGCAGCACTACCAACATGGAAGACGCCGCAGAAGCGGCGCGCGCGCGGGCCGCAGAGGTCCAAATTTCCAACCTCATCGATAATTCGCTGGGCGATCTTCAGGTTGTCGAGGCGCTGCTGGATGCCATCGCCCGATTTACGCACGACGCGCTCCGTGAAGTTCGTCCGGCCGGCGGTAATGCCTCGGTCTATCTTTGCGATCTGATCGAGAAGGCTACTGTCTTCGCCGGGCTCGTAGAGGATCGACTGGAAGGCGCAAGCGGCCAGCTTCGCACCGCCCTTTTTGCGCTCCGTGAACAGAACGGGGGCCAGCCGTGACCGCCCCCTCGCGCATCTGGATCAATGCCGTCGGCAAGGAACTTCCCGAGTGGGTTGTCGCGGCCATGGCATCGCCCGAAATCGCCGATAACGGTAGCTTCATCATCGCGGGCGGCGATGGCGAAACGCGGGTCGAACGTGGTTTCGCTGTCTTCGATTATGACGGGCAGGTCTATGCCTGCCTGCCGAAAGAGGTTCAGGCGAAGCTCGCCGCGACTGTCGGCGCCGACAACGAGGCGGTCGCCGAACTGGCGCAGAAGACCGAGGCGGCCCGCGCGCCGGTCCCGGCCATCCAGCGCCAGAGCCGCGAGGCTCGCCGGGCCGGTGATAAGCAGCTTCGGCTCAAGCCGATGATCGGCTCGCCGCCCGCGCCGCAATTCGCTCAGCTCGACCAGTTGAACGTGGACGACACCTATCAGCGCTCGATCGAGGGCGGGGCGTCGAAGAAGCTGATCATCAAGATCGCCGAGAATTGGGACTGGCGTCTGTGCCTTCCCCTGATCGTCTCGCGCCGTGAAGGCTCGCTCTATGTCATCGACGGCCAGCACCGCCTTGAAGGCGCCAAGCTGCGCGGCGACATTCGCGATCTGCCCGTCGTGGTGTTCGATTTCGACGACCCGAAGCAAGAGGCCGAACTGTTCGTTCAGGCCAACCGCAGCCGCCGCGCGATGTCCACGCTCGACGACTTCCACGCCGCTGTCGTCGCTGGCGACGCCAAGGCGGTCGAGATCCACAATGTCGTCACCGACGCGGGCCTGATCGTCGGCCGCAATCAGGCGTGGCAGTATTGGCAACCGGGCGAGGTGATTTTCGTCGCGGCCATCAAGAAGGCGCTCATTTCGCAGGGCCGGGAAATCTCGACGCGCGCCCTGACCATGATCGCGCAAGCCTTTGACGGGCTGGTGCTGACCGGCGGCGGCGCAATTTTCACCGGGCTCTGCATCTTCATTCAGAGCAGGGAGAAGGACGGCCGGCCGATCGACGCCGACCTGATGGTCAGCGTTCTCTCCGAAGTCGGCATTCCCGGCTGGAAGGAGGCGACCGAAGGCGTCGACAGCGGTCAGGACCGCATCGACTCCATGCTCAAGGCGATGGAAGAAGCCTATGCCGAGGCGGAGTCGGAATGATGTTCCACCGCACCGGCTCCCACTTCGGCGAAGTTCAAAAGTCGCTGGCGCGCGCCCTGTACGAGGCCGGGCAGACCGACCGCGAGATTGCGGACGCCTGCTCGACCTCCGTCAACAATATCGCTTGGTGGCGCAAGGAGGAGGGGCTGGGCGAGCACGTCCCGGCCGCCGCCGCCGCGCGCGCCGCCGAGCGGATTGCCGAGGCGCGCTATATCGAACCCCCACGGCGCAACGCCCCCGCGCCGGATCAGCCGCGGCTCTCGCCGCCTTCCTCATCCCCCTCGGTGACGGAGCCGCGGCTGATCACTCCCGCACAAGCTCAGGAGGCGTTTGCCGCGCCGGTTCAACCGGCCGGCGAGAATGCCCTTGAGATCGGCGACCGCATCGACGGCAAGGCTTTCGTCGACCTTGAGGAATTGCTGACGACGCGCCTGCTCATTCAGGGCAACAGCGGCAGCGGCAAGACGCACCTGTTGCGCCGCCTGCTCGAAGAATGCGCGGGCATCGTTCAGCAGGTCATCATTGACCCCGAAGGCGATTTCATCAGCTTCGGTGAGGCGTTCGGCCATACGGTCATCAATGCGGCCGACTTCAACACCGGGCGCCTCGCGTCGATCGCGGGCAGGACCCGCCGCGCGCGGGGGTCCGTCGTGCTCAACCTCGACGGGCTCGATATCGACGGGCAGATGGATGCCGTGGCCGCGTTCCTCGGCGGCTTGTTCGACGCCCCGGCCGAAGACTGGCACCCGGCAATCGTTGCGGTCGACGAGGCTCACCTGTTCGCGCCGACCGGCGACAATGGCGAAGATCGCGACACCCGCAAGGCCAGCCTGCAGGCGATGCAAAACCTTATGTGCCGGGGCCGCAAGCGCGGCCTCGCGGGCATCATCGCAACGCAGCGCCTGTCGAAGCTTCACAAGAATGTCGCCGCCGAGGCGAGCAATTTCCTGCTTGGCCGGACCTTCCTCGACATCGACATCAACCGTGCCGTCGATCTGCTCGGGCTCGCCCGGCAGGACGGCGAGCGCGTCCGCAATCTCGTCCGGGGCCACTTCCTCGCCCTCGGTCCCGCGATCTCCCGCCGGCCGATGATGGTCACCGTCGGCCCCTGCATGACGCAGGGCAAGGCCGGGGCGGAGAAGGGCATCACACCGCTCCCGGCGATGCGCCCCGAGGACATGCAAGCCCTCCTGCTCGCCGACGATGCCGAGGACGAAGACGACAACGTCGTTCCGCTTCACGGGAGGGCGAAATGACCGAGGTTGCCCCGGAGCTTCTGGCGATGATGGTCGAGCTGCTGCCGACCGTCGACAGCTACCGCGACCTGTCCGCGATGACAGGTGTCGGCCACCAACAGACGCGCTCAGCCATGGCGCCCTTCGTGGCGATCATGAAGCTGCAAGGCACGTTGCCGCCCTGCGTCTGCGGCAAGGAGCGCTTTCATAAGTGGGGCTGCGTTCGCACCCGGACCAAGGCGTTGCAGGCTCGCGCCGATACTCGCACGGCCTCGCCCGAAGAGATCGAGAAGCGTCGGGTCATGGTCGAAGCGATCATGACGGGCTTGGCGTACTCCGAAATTGAAAAGATGTTCGGCATGGCGCCGAAGACCGCCCGCAAATATCTAGGCTACCTGACGCCCGAGCAGCGCGAACAGCGCAAGGCGATGGAGATGGAGCGCATCTCGCCGAAGCGGGCGCGGCACCTCAGCAAGCTTCACAGGCTCCAATCGAATAATCGCGATCGGGAAGTTCCGGCGATGCTCGTTGCTGGCGAGAAGGTGGCGAGCATCTGCGCCAAGACCGGCATGTCGAAAACGGCCGTCTATCGCCACATGACATGGCTATCCCCCGAGCAAAGGGCCAAGCGGGACGACGCCATTGCGTCCGGCCGGTGCACTGACCCCGGGCAATCCGAAGAAGGCGAGCCTGCATGGCTCCTTGCCGCATGAGCGCGCCCCGCAACCCGTCCGGCCGTCTCTGGGAGGCCGCGATCCTGTTCACGGCCATGGCGCTCGCCGCGCTTGGCCTCGCGATCGCAGATCTTGCCGCGCAGGTGCTGAAATGAAGAGCGTCAATGACACAACCGCCGCAGCGGTCGGGCGTAAACCTATCAAGGTTGGCCCCGGCACGATGGCTACCATTCGCTCGATGTTTCTTAAGGGCGCGAGCGTTCGCGCCATCGGGCGCGAAGTTGGTCTGAGCAAGAATGTTGTCCGTAATCGGCTTGCCCCGCTCATTGCCGAACTCAAGGGGAAGCAAGAATTGCCGGCAACCGCAAAGTCAGGTCGCGAACGACGCGCCCTGCCGGAAAATTTCGCTCTAACGGTTCGCCAAGGGATGACGCGCTCGGACCTCCGAAAGCACTTTAACACATCGCTTGATGTCGTGGCGCGCTGGCTCGCGGACACTGGGCTTTCTGCGCGAGAAATTCCGAAGAATCGCCGGAGCGCGCCGGAAGATTTTGTCGCTGTCGCGCCGACGATGTTTAAGCGGCAACTGCTGTCTCATTACTCGACGTCGAGCGCGGTCTTGGAACGGTGGTTGGCGGAGTGTCCGCATGTTCGGACAAGGTCACGAGCCGGGAAGCTCCGCCAACAGGTGGTCAGGTCGTCATCCGTCAAGGATGCGCTGTTCGGTCGCATTGACGCGCTAGTGCCCAGAGCGTTCGCCGATGACATCCGATCCGATATCATCTCGGATCTTTACGTCGCGGTGCTGGAAGGCGTCATTCCAGAAAATGAACTGGAGGCGCTTGGCGGCGCAATCATGAACCGCACGATTAGTGACTGCGGCGCATCACGGTTCAGCAAAACGATGAGCCTGAACGAGCGCCTGTCCGACGACAGCGAAACGACCCTTGGCGACACGCTGATCGATCCGGCCGCACTCCAAGCATTCGACCATATTTTTGAGGAGGCCCTATGATGCGCCTGGCGTACGAACAATCTCCGGTCGAGGCGGCATGGGCCGCATTCGACGCCGCCCGCATCCGGCTCCACGCGATGTACGATTTTGCCGTGGAGGAAGCCGACACGATGGCTGGCAGCGCCGACCGCTGCAAGTTGGCGATAGAGGTCTGGCGCCTTCAGAAGGAGTTTGAGGCGCTGCTTGCTGCCGACACCGGCCCGGAGTCGGCAGCATGACCGGAACAATCCCCTCATTCATCAACAAGGGCCAGCCCAAGACCGCGTGGCCCGACTGGCTTTTGAAACATGCCGTCGGGCGGCCGGACGAGAACGGCTCGTTCCTGATCCGCACCAAGGTCGGCAAGGATGAGGATCTGCGGGCGCGTGTCCATAAGGGCGCGATCGTCTTTGAGCGGAACGGTATCGCGTACACCCGGCCCGACGCCGACGATGCGCGCCGGTTCATCACCGAGATGGAAGAGGCCGAAAAGCCGGACCCGAAGACCGCTCCCGCTGCTGCGGCGCCGAAGAAGCCTTTCGTGATGAAGCGTGTGAACCCGCCGAAGCCCAAGCCGGTCGGACGCAAGTTCGCAGCGCCGAAGGGCAATCCGCCTTCAATCGAGATGCGGAACCCCGGCGAGTTGCGGATCGACGATAGCTATCAGCGGTCTATCGACACCGGGCCGAGCCGCGCGCTGATCAACAGGATCGCGAACGATTGGGACTGGCGCATGTGCTTGCCGCTGGTCGTTTCGAAGCGCGACGACGGCTATTTCTACGTCATCGACGGGCAGCACCGGCTTGCCGCGTCGAACCTGCGCACTGACATTCCTTTCCTGCCTTGCTGCGTCTTCGTCTTCGAAAGCGTTGCCGAGGAAGCGAAGATGTTCGTCGCCATGAACCGCGCGCGCCGCGCGGTGAACCGGCTCGACGACTTCCACGCCGCGCAAGCCAGCGGCAACGAGGATGCGCTGGCAATCAAGGGATTGATCGAGGCCGTCGGCTTCACGGTCAGCCGCAAGACCGGATCGGGCGCATGGGCGCCAGGCGAGGTCGCGTTCACCAGCGCGATCGGGAAGGCGCGCCGCCGACATGGCGAGCGCGTCGTAATGACCGCGCTCGAAATCATGGCCGAGGCGTTCAAGGGCGAGCGGCTGGTTGTCGGCTCCCCCGTCTTCACCGGCATCTGCGCCATACTGGTCGACACCGAGTTGCAACCCGACCGCGCGCGCCTGCTCGCCGGCGTCCGCACCCTCGATATGCCCGGCTGGGCCAGCCTGATCGCTGAATGCAAGGGCGGAACGGACCGCAACAAGCATATCCGCGACTTCTTGCTCGCAGCCTACAGCGACGCGCAGGTGGCGGCATGACTTGCCGGGCCTGCGGACAGCCCCACGGCTGCGATCACAGCGACGCCGAATATCAGGGCGTCGTGCCGCCTCGCCTCATCATCTTCGGCATCGATCTGTCCAGCCGACCCGACATGAGCGCGGAGGTCACATACGCCGCTGACGGAACCATCGCGAACATCGAATTGGACCCGAAGCGGTGACGGACCTCTTCACCTATCCCCATGCGCCCGGCGCGCAGGATCGGGACACCTCGCGCGCGGCAGCTACGAAGATCGCGCCGGAAACGCCGCAGCTTCGCGCCCGCGCGCTGGCGGTCGTCGAGCGCTCGAACGGCCTCACCGCCGATGAAGTCGCGGGCAAGCTGGGGCTGTCGATCCTTTCGATCCGGCCGCGGCTCACCGAATTGTCCCGGCTCGGCAAGGTCCGCGACAGCGGCCAGCGCCGGCCGAACGCGAGCGGTCGCGCTGCAATTGTGTGGGCTCCGGTTTTTCCGGCTCGGATAAAGGGGCAGCGGTCGTGACGCGTGAACTCAAACTCTGCGACCATTGCTGGCGCGCTGTCGAAACGGTCGTGATCGGGCGCGATAAAATACCCGGCGGTGTGGAGGTTCCTAAGCCGCACGCGGACCGCGACGGTGAACAATGCACAGGCATCGAGGCCGAGGTCATCGTCGGCTGGGACATTCCATCGTGAGCGACTTCTACGCCAAGTGCCCCGAGTGCGGCCACGTCTGGTCAGTCGTCAAACTGCCGATGGAGGCCAAGGAAGCCGCGCGTCGGATGATCGCCGCATTCTGCCCGGTCTGCGGAAACGACAGCCCGACGACGGCCCCGGCCGCCGAGGTTCGCTGCACAGCGCAGCAAACTCCCACCGCTCAGCAGGAGAACGACATGAGCGCCACCATCCCGCCGCCCTTCGAAGTCTACGGATCGGGCAACTATGGCCAGCCTCCCGAGGTCAAGACGACGCTTATCGACACGACACGGGCAGACGAAGACGCCGCTGCTCGATCGCGGGGGCCGATGATCCTGCACAAGGCCGACCCGGCGCGGCCGCGGCGGCAGCACCCGAATTTCTTCAAGGCGCATCAGGAGGCGGCGCGCCTCGCGAAGCAGAACCCCGGCGCCGAGTTCATCATCAGCGAAGAAATCGCGCGGGTCGTCTGCTGGCCGGAGAAGTCGGAATGAAGGGCTCGGAATGCTGCGCGGCGCCGTGTCGATTCTGGAACGCGCTCAAGGACGCCAACAGCAGGCGGAGCGAAGACGAGGAGCCCATCGGGCAATGCCGCCGGTCAGCGCCCACGTTCGACGGGGCAATGTACGCCTTTACCCGTCGCTATGAAGGCTGCGCCGAGACAGCGGGTCTGATCAATGCGACCAGCTATCCATACACGCAAGGATATGACTGGTGCGGCGAGTTCGAGCCCGATGGCTTTCAGGGGCCATGCTGATGGCTGATGACATCGACATGGCAACCGAGCTTGCCGACCAGCACCTTGCACACAGTTTGCGCGCCGCGCGCGCGCCGGTCCCGGCCGGCGTGCCCGGCGAGTGCGAGAAGTGCGGCGAGGACATGCCCAGGCTCGTGAACGGCTGGTGCGGATATTGCCGAGACGGGAGGTCGCCGCGATGAGCGAGTGCAGGATCGAAGAATTTCGGATGCTCGCGGTCGGCTATGCCGTTCTGCGCGACCTCGTTGAAGAGGTCGGCACCGGACCCCTCAAGCCTCTCGTTGAGAGGCGCGCCGATCTGGTCGCGCGCACCGTCGGGCGCGCGGCGATCGCAGCGGTCGAGGCTACAGCGGAGAACCAGTTATGACGAAAGCCGCAGACATTATATCCGGGGCGGTCTACGTCGCGATCAGCAGGACTGGCGGTCCCGGCAGCGCAAATGCGATCACAGGCGACATCCTCTCCGCCCTCGCCGCAAACGGCTTCCTGATCGTCGGCAATGCGGCAGTTGAGGGGCTGAACATCGACGGGCCGATACCAACCGACATCAAAGCGGTTAGCCAAGCGCTCGCGACATACGACTATGCCGACGGCAGTGTTGAGCCGTGCGAGCCGTTCGCCCCGATGGCGGGCTTTTTGGTCGAAGCTTTGCGGGAGCTCGGGTTCGCGGTTATCCCGAAGGAGCAGGCCCAGTGAAGCGCGGCGAGAAGATGGCGCGACGCGTGCTGCACATAATGGCCGAGGCCGGCGTTGCTTTCGAGATCGTGCGCAACGCCTCAGGCGAGCGCGCGATCAAGTTCAACGATCCGAAGGCGCACACTGAGCAGCAGCGGGAACTTGCCGTGGATCTCGTGTTGTTCGCGATCGGCTACCCGCGCAATTTCGCCACCATGGATCGCCTGATGAAAGAAGGCCTATGACATCGCAGCGCCGCATCCGCCTCAAGGAGGTCATGAAGCTTGTGCCGCTCAGCGCGTCGACCATCTATGCACGCATGAAGGCGGGCACCTTCCCGAAGTCGCAAGACCTCGGCGGAGGGGTTGTCTGCTGGCGCGAACAGGAGATACTCGACTACCTCAATTCGCTTCCCGAATCGAACCACAGTTCGATTCCCGAAATGGAGCAAAAATAAAAATGGGGGTAGGCGTGGGGGTATCGTAAAATCACCCCCGGCCAGAACCCGCATAAAAGCGCCATTTATGGGCTCTAATTCGACGGAAGCCCTGTCCACCACCCTCCCATCCGAGGGTGTCCGCCGAACCCCCTAGAAATCCCAGAAAACCTAGCGTATCATCCACGCATCGTCCGCATGCGTCCGGGGCAATTTGCCTGCAGCCGGAGCGTGGTGTGGGGGAAGTGTGGGGGAAGATTGTCTTTCCCCCACACTCGTGTTCCCCAGAATGTGGGGAGAAAGTGTGGGGGAAGATTCCCATGGGCAAACTCACGGCGGTTGCAGTCAAGGCCGCTCTCGCGAATCCGGGCACGTACCAGGATGGTGACGGCTTGTTTTTGAAGGTCGACAAGCGGGGAGGGGCGTCTTGGACCCTTCGCCTGCAGCGCGACGGCAAGCGTCAGGACATCGGGCTGGGCAGTGCGAAGTTGTTCACTTTGGCGCAGGTCCGCGAGAAGGCCGGCGAGCTTCGCAAGGCGGTCAAGGTCGACCGGCGCGACATATTGGCTGAGCGGAAGGACGAGGAGTCTGCCAAGGTGACGTTTCGCGAGGCGGCGAGGCAATATCACGCCGAGAACGAGGCGGGATGGAAGAGCGAGATCTACGCCCGCCAATGGCTTTCCAGCCTCGAGAATTATGCCTTCCCGAAACTGGGCGACGAGCAGACCGGTGCGATTGTCGCGGCTGACATCATAAACGTGCTCACGCCGATCTGGCAGGAGATACCCGAGACCGCCCGTCAGGTGCGCAACCGGATCTGCACCGTGCTGGATTATGCGCATGCAAAGGGCTGGCGTTCACGCGAGGCTCCCTCAGGTAATAGCAGCCTGAAAGCGGGGCGTGGCTTGCCGCGGCAACTCAAGAAGACCGAAAATCGCAAGGCTATGCCATATGCGGCTTTGCCCGGTTTCATCACTGCACTGAAGCGCAAGCCATCCTACAGCAGGCTTGCCTTGGAACTACTCATCCTGACCGGTGCGCGCAGCCAGGAGGTGCGTCTGGCGACTTGGGACGAACTCGACATCGAAGCGCGGCTATGGACTGTGCCCGCCGATCATATGAAGCGTGGCAAGTCGCATATCGTGCCGCTGTCCGATGCCGCGCTGGAAGTGATTGCAAAAGCGCATGCTTTCAGGCTCCCGGACACAGACGTGATTTTCCCCGGTGCGAGTGGGAAGAATATGTCCGATATGACGCTGCTCAAAGTCCTTCGTGACATGGCTGAGCCTTTTCATGTCCACGGCTTCCGGTCGACATTCACCGATTGGGCGGCGAACGAGGGTTTCCCCGATGCCGTTGTGGAAGCGGCGCTTGCGCACAAGACGCCGGATGCAGTGCAGGCCGCTTACCGTCGGACGACCTACCTCGGGACCGCGGAAAAGCCTGGCGAGCGTGTCAGGCTCATGGGTGCGTGGGGCAGTTATTGCCTCGGCCGCAAAGTTGTTGAGGACGACGGGGAACAGACAGGAGGCGGAGACGCGGAGTAGACGAGCCGTTTTCCCTATCAAGCATCGAAACGTGGTTATCATCGCGGGCCAAAAAGCAGTTCGCATCATTGTTGTGAACGGTAGCTCACTTCCCTGCCTCCCCCCAACCGCGCGGGTGAGAGCAAGAGGGAAGGGGCGCTTCGCGACGGTTCGAAGGCCGAGAGAGAGTCTCTTGGTCGGCCGTCGCGGAGATAAGTCATGGCTTCCAAGCAAAAAATCACGCTCGATCAACCGCAGGCCATCCCGCTCGACCGGTTGCGGCTTTCGGACGCAAATGTTCGGCGGATCAAGCCCGGCCAGTCAGTTGCCGAACTGGCTGACAGCATCGCACGGCGCGGGTTGCTGCATAACCTGAATGTCCGTCCGATCCTCGATAGCGAGGGCAACCCTACCGGTGATTTTGAGGTGCCGGCGGGCGGGCGACGCTACCGCGCGCTCCAACTGCTGGTGAAGCAGAAGCGGCTCGCCAACAATGCGCCGATCCCGTGCAGGGTGCGGGCTGCGAACGACGATATCCTGGCCGAAGAGGACAGTCTCGCCGAGAATTCGGAGCGCGTAAATCTGCACCCGCTCGATCAGTTTCGCGGCATGCAGGCGCTCGCCGACAAGGGGAATGCCGTCGAGGACATTGCCGCACATTTTTTCGTGACGCCGGCGGTGGTCAGGCAGCGCCTCAAGCTGGCGAGCGTCTCGCCAAAGCTACTCGACATCTATGGTGACGACGGCATGTCGCTCGAGACCCTGATGGCCTTCACGGTGACGGACGATGAAGAGCGCCAGATTCAGGTCTGGGAGATGGTCGAGCACGACTTCCCGCCGTCCGCTTCGCTCATCCGCCAGAGGCTGACCGAGAACAGCGTCCGCGTATCCGACAAGCGTGTCCGCTTCGTCGGGCTCGACGCCTATGTCGAGGCGGGTGGCAGTGTCGTTCGCGACCTGTTCGAAGTCGATCACGGCGGCTGGCTCACCGACGTCGGCCTGCTCGACCGGCTCGTCGCCGAGAAGTTCGAAGCCGAAGCGGCGCGGATCGGCGAGGAAGGCTGGAAATGGATCGACGCCGCGATCGAGCATGTCTTCAATCCGGGGCGCGGCATGCGCGTCCTTGCCGGCGACGAAGTGCCGATGAGCGCAGAGGAGGAGAAGCTCGGCGCGGACCTCGAAGCGGAGGGCGAAGCGCTGAGCAACGAATGGAGCGATGCGGACGAGGTTCCCGACGAGGTCCACACCCGGCTCGAGGAGATCGACGCCGAGATCAGCCGCATCAACGACCGCCCGATCGTCTTCGATGCCGCCGAGATCGCCATCGCCGGCGCGTTCGTCTCGATCGGGATCGACGGGAGGCTGAGCGTCGAGCGCGGCTATGTGAAGCCGGAGGATGAACCCGAAGCCGAGCCGGAGGAGGGCGATCAGGGCACGGGCGAGGGCGCGAACGACGCAGGCGGCGGCGACGGCAGTTCCAAGTCCGCGCCTTCGGCTCCCGGCCAATCTGCGGCCGAGCCCGAGGACGATGAAGGTGCCTTGAAGCCGATGTCAGAGCGCCTCGTGTCCGACCTCACGGCGTGGAGAACGCTCGCGCTACAGGACGCCTTCGCGAAGTGCCCGGAGACGGCCTATATCGCTGTGCTCCATGCGTTCGTCCTGTCCTGCTTTTACGGTTACAGCCGCGAAAGCTGTCTGCAGACGTCGATCAACTCGGTCCATTTTTCCAACGCTCCGGCAGGTCTGCGTCACTGCGCCCCGGGGCAGGCGATCGCGGAACGCCTCGACGAATGGCGTGGTCGCCTGCCGAAAAGCGACAAGGAGGTCTGGGACTGGCTGCTTGAACTCGGCGACGAGGACCGCGCGAGCCTTCTTGCGCATTGCGCCTCGCTCGGCGTCAATGCACAGGCGGAGATCGTCCGGGGCTATGACGGCCGCGTCTCGGCGCACGGGATCGCCCGGCGGCTGGCGCACAGCCATGTGCTCGCGCGGGCCGTGGGGCTGGATGTCGTGGAGGCCGGCTGGCGCCCGACCGCCGACGGCTATCTGAGCAGCGTTCCGAAGCTGCGGATTCTTGCCGACGTTGCCGAGGCACGCGGCGAGAATCTTGCCGGAATGATCGACCATTTGAAGAAGGGCGACATGGCACGCGAGGCCGAGCGCCTGCTCGAAGACGCTGGCTGGCTCCCCGAGCCGATGCGGACGCCCGAACTCGAGAGCGCTGCCATCCCGGCGCCGGAGGCAACGGCGCCGGCCAACGACGAGGCGGATGACGAGCTTCCCGCCTTTCTCGCGGAGGAAGGAGGTGAGGATGCGGGCGATCCCGAAGCGATCGGCGCCGAATGAATCTCCGCCGCGCATAGCGGCACCTGCGAACTTCCACCTCGAAAGCCCGGCCATCGCGCCGGGCTTTCGCTTTTTCACGGAGATTGAAGATGCGAAAAGAAAATCAAGCAAACGCGCCGGCGATGCCGGTCCTCGTCGCGGGAGGTCATCATGGCTGACCGCGTCTCTATATCGTTCAAGCTCGGCGGCCATCTCACGCCCGAGACCTGGCTCGCACTCGCGGCGGTCATCGCGGGCGAGAGCCTTTCCATCGAATGGGACGGCCCCGCCTTCGAGTCTTCGCACCGTACCGTCGGCGAACCGCTCGAACTGTTTGCGAACGAAGTCGCCTGGGGAAAGGTCGAGCCGCTCGAAACCTTCTGCCAGGATCATGGCCTGCCTTACCGATTCTGGGCGGGCGGATTCTTCGCCGAATGGAGCGCAGAGCGGATCGTCTTCCGCGGCGAAGGCACGCCCGACAGCTTCATCGTCGACGAATCCGATCGCGTCCTGATCGATCGGCACGAAGTGGTCCGGCGCGGCAGCGTCGAGGGCATTCTCGGCTATTTCGACGAGGCCGAGTTCACCGTGCCGCCTCTCGTCATCGAAGGCGATCCCGACATTCCCGCCGAGGCGGACGGGCAGGAGACGGCGCATGGCTGACTATCATTCGCCAACGATCGTGCGCCCGGATATCCCGCGCGCCGCGATGACCTTGCTCGAGCATCGTCTCCTGATCGGGATGTTCAGCCACGAGGGAGGCGAGGACGAAGTCTATTTCTTCGCGGAGGACTATGTGAACGACCTTCTCCATCTCGACCTTGCCGAGGTGCATCAGCTGCTCGAGGTCGATCCCTTCCCAGACAGCTATGCCGTCACGGCGATCCGGGATCACCTGCGCAAGCTCGATCCGGCGGAGGGCGAGCTGGCCCTCGACATGTCGGTGATCGGCTATGAGGGCATCTTCCAGGACATCATCAAACGCTGCGATGCGCTCGATGATGTGGAGGTCGTTGCTGCCTGGACCTGCACCAAGATGCGGCCCGACGGCTTCGGCGGGATGGCGACGCTGATCACCGCCGATGCGATCAAGACGATGTCGACCGCTTCATTCCTCGACGAGGTTCGGAACCGACTGCGGCCCGAGGAGCTGGCCAACGCCTGACCCGTCCATCGTCCCGACCTGGCCCGGCCGCAGCGCCGGGCCTTTTCTTTTTCAGGAGATTGTCATGGCCGAGATTATCGAGACGACGGTCTACAGCCTCGAGGAACTGTCGGAGGAGGCAAAGGAGAAGGCGCGGGCGTGGTATCTTCAGGGCGCGTTTGACCACGACTGGTATTGGGCCGTCTATGAGGATTTCGAACGGATATGCGAGATTCTGGGCGTCGACCTCGCGACCGTGCCTGTTCGCCTCCACGGGGGCGGTACGCGGCGAAAGCCCTGCATCTGGTTCTCGGGCTTCGCGAGCCAGGGGGACGGTGCCTGCTTCGAGGGCGACTATAGCTACGCGAAGCGTTCCGACTCATTGATCCGCGCGTATGCGCCAAAGGATACTGAACTCCATCGGATTGCCGATGCACTGGCGGCGATCCAGTGGCCCAACTTTTTCCAGCTCAGAGCACGCATCAGTCACCGCGGCCGCTACTATCATGAGTATAGTATGGAAATCGGCGTCCAGCGGGACAGCCTCGGGTATCAGGATATGACCGCGACCGCGGAGGACGACCTCAGCGAGGCGCTGCGCGACCTCGCCCGCTGGCTCTACGGCAAGCTCGAGGACGAGAGCGACTATCTGAGCTCCGACGCGGTGGTCGACGAGGCGATTATCGCCAACGGCTACAGCTTCACCGAACAAGGGGAGCGGTTCGGATAGAGGAGAGACGGGCCGGGAAGGGATGAGCCACCGGGTCCGAGAGAGAGCGGCCGGCGGCTTGTTCCTGCCCGCTCTCCCGAGGAATTCCCGACATGCAAAGCCTCCCTTCGCGCGCGGCGTCAGCCGCGGCGCTCCATTCCGCGCCCGTTCCCTCCAGCCCCTTTGCAGCGCAGCTGCTTGCGGCGGGTGAGGCCATCCTTCCTCTGCTCGAAGCGGGCCATCCCTTCGACACGGCCGCGCTGCGCGCGGCTATGGCCGGTGCCTTCGGCGCAAGCGACGCCGAGGGCGCGTGGGACTGGAAAGCCGCCTATGACGCGTGCGAGGTCGCACAGATCCTCCTGCTCCGGCGCTACGGCGCCACGCCCGCGGTTCGCAAGCTCTCCGCGATCGCACAGCTCGCGATGTGGCAGCGTCTCGCGGGCCGCATTCCGACGCACACGCGCCGCTCCTCCGAGAGTCAGGCGATGCAGCAATTCTCGACGCCCCTGCCATTAGCCTTCGTTGCCGCCCACGCCGCCTCGATCCAGCCGGACGACACCGTCCTCGAGCCGTCGGCCGGGACCGGCATGCTCGCCATTCACGCCGAGCTCGCTGGCGCGCGCCTCGCGCTCAACGAGCTGGGCGAGTGCCGCGCCGATCTTCTCGATCTGCTGTTCGCGCCCTCGGCCGTGACACGTCACGACGCCGCGTCGATCGACGACAGGCTGGCTCCTGCCGTTCGTCCGAGCGTCATCCTCATGAACCCGCCCTTTTCGGCGGTTGCCAAGGTCGAGCGGACGATGCGCGATGCCGCTCTCCGGCATATCGGCTCGGCACTGTCGCGGCTGCAGGACGGCGGCCGCCTGGTCGCGATCGTTAGCGCGAACTGCTCGCCCGACGCGCCCGCATGGCGCGATGCGTTCGTGCGGCTGCAGGCGCTGGGGACGATCCTGTTCTCGGCGGCGATCGCCGGCAAAGTCTATGCGAAGCATGGCACGACGACGAGCACGCGCCTCCTCGTGATCGATAAGATGCCTGCCGCAGATGCTTCGGCGATCGCGCCGTCGCGCGGTGAGGCGGGCGACCTTGGGGCCTTGCTCCAATGGGTCCGTGCGGATGTGCCGCCCCGGACGCCTCCGGCACCTCCGGAGGCGCCGGCCCGTGAGGGTGTCGCGGCTACTACCGGAGCTCTGGTGCAGGCCGGGAACGGCGCGGCCCGGACGCTTTCGTCGTCTGCGGCCCCGGTCGCGGCGCCCGAACTCGGTTATGAATCTCGCGACTGGCAGGCGCCCGAAGGCCAACTCGCCGAGGCGATCTACGAGCCCTACGCGCTGCAGTCGCTCGCAATTCCGTCGTCGAAACCGCATCCGACCGCGCTCGTGCAATCCGCCGCGATGGCGTCGGTCGCGCCGCCGAAGCCATCCTATCGACCGCATCTTCCCGAGCATCTGATCGCCGACGGCGTGCTGTCAGACGCGCAGCTGGAATCGATCATTTATGCGGGCGAAGCCCATGCCGGGCATCTCTCGGGCGCGTGGACGGTCGACGAGACGTGGGACATGGTCACTGCCGCGAGCGAGGACAATGAGGCCGCCGTCCGCTTCCGCCGCGGCTGGTTCCTCGGTGACGGCACTGGTGCGGGCAAAGGTCGGCAGGTTGCTGGGATCATCCTCGACAATATGCTCAAGGGTCGGAAGCGCGCCGTGTGGCTGTCGATTTCCGACCGCCTGCTCGAAGACGCACAGCGCGACTGGTCGGCGCTGGGGCAAGAGCGACTCCTCGTGACGCCGCTGTCGCGCTATCGGCAGGGAAATCCTATCAAGCTCCCCGAGGGCATTCTCTTCACCACCTATGCAACGCTGCGGAGCCAGGGGCGTGAAGGCAGGGCCAGCCGCGTCGACCAGATCGTCGAATGGCTGGGACCCGACTTCGACGGGGTGATTATCTTCGATGAAGCCCATGCGATGGCGAATGCCGCCGGCGGGAAGGGCGATCGGGGCGACCAGAAGCCATCGCAGCAGGGGCGTGCCGGACTGAGGCTGCAGCACGCACTCCCCGATGCGCGCATCGTTTATGTCTCGGCAACCGGCGCGACCACCGTGCAGAACCTCGCCTATGCGCAGCGGCTCGGTCTTTGGGGCGGCAGCGATTTCCCGTTCGCGACGCGGAGCGAGTTCGTCGCGGCGATCGAGGACGGCGGGGTCGCCGCGATGGAAGTGCTCGCGCGCGACTTGAAGGCGCTCGGTCTCTACGCGGCCCGCTCGCTCTCATTCGACGGCGTCGAATATGAGCTGCTCGAACATGCGCTGACCGATGAGCAGCGCCGGATCTACGACAGCTATGCCGGCGCTTTCCAGGTCATCCACAACAATTTGGATGCCGCGATGGAGGCGTCCGGGGTGACGAGCAGTCTCCACGGGACGCTCAACACGCAGGCGAAATCGGCGGCGCGTTCGGCGTTCGAGAGCACGAAGCAGCGCTTCTTCAACCATCTCATCACCGCGATGCAGACGCCGGCGACGATCGCGAGCATCACTGCCGACCTCGATGCCGGCAATGCGGCGGTGGTGCAGATCGTCTCGACCGGCGAGGCCTTGCAGGAGCGGCGGCTCGCCGAGATCCCGACCGAGGAGTGGGGCGACGTGTCGGTCGACATCACGCCGCGCGAATATGTGTAATGTTGAGCTCAACATTACACGTATTCTTTGCAGTCGCAGTTTATGTCGAGCGTGGCGGCGGTAGGCGCAGGTTTCCTTCGGTTTTCCATGATTTCACTCCAGATAACTACGGTTCCGTCGACCTCAGCAAGTCGAAGGAGCCAACATGCGAACACGATCATCACTGCCGTTTCGGACTGCCCCGCTCCGGGTCGAAGATTCGCCCAGTCACGGCACTCTTCTCGCCGCATTTCTCTCCTCTCTGTCGCTCGACGAGAGGTCAGGCTGTGCGGTTCTGTATGGCGCGGCGGTCCGCCATTTCCTGCATTGGCTGGACCTGCACGAGATCGCGATCCGCACGATTGACGATCGGGCTGTCCGGCGGTTCGAGAAGCATCGGTGTCGGTGCCACCGGTATTCGGCGCAGCAAGCGCACTACAAGGCTGACCAAGCAGCAAGGGTCAGGCGCTTCGTCCGGTTCCTGGAAGATCAAGGCTACGTCGAAGTCGACGACGGGATCGACGATCTGCCACGGCACCTCGCTGACTATTCCGATGCGATCGATCGCCTGCAACTCGCCGAGGGACCCGCGCAGGCCTATCGGTCCGAGGCCGAGCATTTCATGGCCTGGCTTCGCATTACGCGACGCCAATGGATCGATATCGACGACACGATCATCGACCAGTACGCTGCGCATGATTGCCGATGCCCGGTATGGCGCAAGCGCGGCAAGCTGGTCGCCACGGGCACGAAGCGGCGGCGGCGATGCGCACGGCACTTCGTCGAGTTCCTGCGAGGCCGCGGTGTCATCCCATCGGTTGAACCGGTGGCTGACGATGACCCGCACATGTCGGCTTACCTCACGTGGCTCAAGCAACATCGCGGCGTCACCGATGAGACGATCCGGCGCTACCGGACCGATATCAGACGGCTCATGCCGATGCTGGGCGAGCCTTCGCAATGGGATGCCGCCGGACTCAGGAGCGCATTTCAACGACGAAGCAAGGAGACGCCGGGCTCGGCATCGCTGCTCGTCACGATAATGAGGAGCTACATCCGGTTTCTGGTCGTGCGTGGCGAGTGCCGGCCTGCATTGTTGCATGCAGTTCCATCAGTGCAGCGCTACCGCCTTTCGACGCTGCCGCGCCACGTCGACCCGGCAACGATCGAGAGGATCATTGCGGCCTGCCCGACAGATCGTCCGGTAGAAGTCCGGGACAAGGCCATCATTCTCCTGCTCGCCAGGCTCGGCCTGAGGGCTGCCGATGTTCAGGACATGCGTCTCGACGACATCGACTGGCGGTCCGGCCACCTGACGGTCAAGGGCAAGACGCGTCGACCGGACCGTCTGCCATTGCCGCAGGATGTCGGCGACGCGATCTTGGCATATCTTGCGGCAGCCCGCCCGGAGGCCGCCGAAGAGCATCTGTTCCTGCGTGCACAAGCACCGTTTCGGCCATTCCGCTCGTCCGCCGAGATCGCGGGCATCGTCGCTCGAACGCGCGACCGCGGTGGGATCGAAGGAGTGTCGACCGGGTCGCACATATTCCGGCATTCGCTTGCCACCAACCTGCTGCGCGCGGGCGCAGGCCTGGAGTCCGTTGGGACCATCCTGCGTCACAGCTCGCCTGAGACCACTGCCATCTACGCCAAGGTCGATCTGCCGATGCTCATGAAGATCGCGCAGCCATGGCCGGGAGAACCGTCATGCTGAACATGCACATTTCCAGATACGTCTCGCTCCATCGCAGCTTGGGACGGAAGTTCTCCGAACAGGAACGCTTGCTGCGCCAATACGCCGATTTCGCCGGCCGCGCCGGTGACCGGCACACCCAAGTGCAGCGCATTTACGACTGGTGCCACACGGCAAGCTCGCAGAACGTGGCCCGCCATAGGTTCGACGCCGTACGTAACTTCAGCCTTTTCGCTCATGCTGAAGATCCAGCTCACGAGGTTCCGCCTGCGGGCGTCTTCGGTCGGGGCAAGCGGCCACGCCCGACCCCGACCATCATCGAACCGGAACAGGTCCGGGCGATCATGACCGCGGTATTGGACGTTGCGCCCCAAGGCACGATCAGCCCGTACACGTATCATTATCTGTTCGGCCTGCTGGCGGCGACAGGTCTCCGGATTTCCGAGGCCCTCGCTCTTCAATGCAACGATCTGGTCGAGGATGGCCTGATCGTCCGCAACGGCAAGTTCGGCAAGCAGCGGCTGATTACCTTGCAGCCATCGACCCGTCAGGCGCTCGAAGCATATCTCGCCACCCGAGCAAGGCTTGGCGCCACGGGCAATGACCTGTTCGTGACCATTCGGGGGAGAGCACCACACAAGGTGCGCGCCCACGTGGTGTTCGTCAGGCTGGCCCGGCAGCTCGGATACCGCGGACCGACCGGAACGGCCGGGATGCGGTTACACGACCTGCGGCACACTTTCGCCGTGCGTTCCCTTGAGTCCTGTCCGCGCGACAGGGAAGCCATCGCACACCACATGGCCGGACTCAGCGTATATCTGGGGCATGCGTCGGTCGCCAACACCTATTGGTATCTCGAGGCCACTCCGGTGCTGCTGCGCGATATCGCTGTCGCCAGCGAGCAACTTTACCGGGGAGAAGCGGCATGACGGCACTCGCTCCGCACCTCTCGATCTACCTGCGTGAACATCTGCCGCGCGAACGTGCTGTCAGTCCGCACACGGTGAAGACCTATGCCAACTGCTTTGTCCTCCTGGTCCAGTTCGCTGCCGATCGGCTGAAGCGTCGGCCGACCGATCTCGAGATCGAGGATCTCGGCACCGACATGATCATGGCCTTCCTTGACCATGTCGAGAACGGTCGCGGCAGCTGTGTTCGGACCCGCAATGGCAGGCTCGCCGCGATCCGGTCCTTCTTCCGCTACATCGAGTATCGTATTCCGGCCTGCCTGGATCAGGCCCTTCGCGTCAGATCGATCCCTACCAAGAAGACCGACAAGGCGCTGATCGACTACCTCGACCGGGCAGAGATCAAGGCTTTGCTCGACGCCCCGGATCCCCGGACACGCCTTGGCACCCGCGATCGCGCAATGCTGCATCTGGCCTATGCTGGCGGGCTGAGGGTGTCGGAACTCGTAACGCTACAACTGCGCGATTTCCCGGACCGCTTCCTGTCCACCGTGCACATCATGGGCAAGGGACGGCGTGAACGGGTCCTCCCGCTCTGGAAGGAGACTCAGTTCGCATTGCGCGCGTGGCTTGCGATCCGCCCCGATGCGCAAGCTGCCGAGATATTCCTCAATGCCAGCGGGCAACCCATGACCCGCGACGGATTTGCGTTCCGTTTGGCGGAGCACGTCAAGCGCGCGGCAGAGAAGCAGCCGTCGATCCTTGGCAAGCGCGTAACACCGCACGTGCTGCGCCACTCCTGCGCAATGCACACGCTCGCGGCGACAGGGGACATTCGCAAAGTCGCATTGTGGCTCGGCCATGCCAGCATCCAGAGCACCGAGACCTATTTGCGCGCCGATCCCGAGGAGAAGCTGCAGATTCTCGCGGCGCACGGCGCTCCTGCCATCAAGCCCGGGCGCTTCAAGCCGCCATCCGATGCCCTGATCACGATGCTCACCGACGTTCGAAGGCGGGCCTAGCCCGTCTCCGGACAACCCCCTGGCACTCATATTATCTGGAGTGAAATCATGGAAAACCGAAGGAAACCTGCGCCTACCGCCGCCACGCTCGACATAAACTGCGACTGCAAAGAATATGTCCTCGACTATCTGGCGCACAGCTTTCCCGTGCAGCTCTATGAGCCTTGCGAGGACAGCGACGGCAATCTGTCGTCGCGGCCGGTGTTCGATGGCGATGGCAACCCGGTCGTCAACCGCGAGGCCGCTCGCCACCGCGACGCCATGATCGAAAAGCTCGCATCGCTGCCCCCAGTTCCGGGTGCGCTCGACCAGATCGTGCAGCATTTCGGGACCGAACAGGTTGCTGAGGTCACGGGGCGATCGCGGCGGATCGTGCCCGTCGGCGGGGAAGGGGAGCCGGTGCGCTTCGCGGTGCAGAACCGTCCGGGCAGCGCGAACCTCGGCGAGACGCATGCTTTCATGGATGACGAGAAGCGCATCCTCATCTTCTCTGAAGCCGGCGGGACCGGGCGATCCTATCATGCCGATCTTGGCGTGAAGAACCAGCGGCGGCGCATCCATTATCTGCTCGAGGCGGGCTGGAAGGCCGACACCGCGATCCAGGGCTTCGGGCGCACCAATCGCACCAACCAGAAGCAGCCCCCGCTCTTCCGTCCCGTCTCGACCGATGTGAAGGCGCAAAAGAGGTTCATCTCGACGATCGCGCGGCGGCTCGACACGCTGGGTGCAATCACGCGCGGGCAGCGGCAGACCGGCGGGCAGAATATGTTCCGTCCGCTCGACAATCTGGAATCGCACTATGCCCGCGATGCGCTCCGTCAGCTCTACGGCCTGCTCGCCGACGGCAAGGTCGATGGCTGCTCGCTGCTCACATTCGAAGCGGCGACGGGACTCTCGCTCCTCGACGATGGCGGTCTCAAAGATGAGCTTCCGCCGATCACCACCTTCCTTAACCGCATGCTCGCGCTGAAGATCGACCTGCAGAACATCCTGTTCGAGGTGTTCGAGGGTCTGTTGTCGCAGCGGATCGAGGGGGCAATCGCGTCTGGGACATATGAGATGGGTCTCGAAACGCTGCGTGCCGAAAGCTTCACGGTCGCCGCACGCGAGACGATTTACACCCATCCCGGAACCGGCGCGGTGACCCAGCTCCTCACGATCCAGCGCAAGGACCGGGTGTCTCCGATCAGCCTTGCCGATGCCCTAGAGGTCGCGGCCACGGGCATGGGCGTTCTCGTCTTGAACAGCCGATCTTGCCGGGCAGCAATGAAGTCGCGAGCGCGCAGCATCATCGATGACGATGGCGCGGTGCATCGGCGCATCCGTCTGCAGCGGCCGCTCGAGCGACTGCATATGCTCGCCGACGATTATGAGGGCACGAATTGGGAGAAGTGTTCCGAGGACAGTTTCGCTGCGGCGTGGACGAAGGAACTCGGCGAGCTTCCCGAGTTTGAGCATTCGACGCTGCACATGGTCGCGGGCCTGTTGCTGCCGATCTGGAAGCGGCTGCCGAAGGAGTCCACGCGAGTCTACCGGCTGCAGACCGATGCGGGCGAGCGGCTGATCGGTCGCAAGGTCTCTCCGGCATGGGCCGCAGCCGTGACAGGCGAGGCGCCGGCAAAGCTGCCGGTCGCCGACGCCTGGCGCATGGTGCAGTCGGGCGACGTCGTGCTGTCGCTCGCGGAGGGGCAAATAGTCCGTCGGGTGCGCGCGATGAACGACTGGCGCGTCGAGCTTACGGGCTTCAACGATCTCGGCGTCGAGCGGCTGAAGGCTATGGGCTTGATCTCCGAGATCGTCTCGTGGAAACTGAGGCTCTACGTGCCGGCAGGGGCTGCTGGCGCCGATGTGTTCGCTGCGCTCGTCGATCGGTTTCCGATTGTGCGGGTCGCCGATCGCAAGGCCGCCTGAAGGAGCCCCGCATGTCCAGTCCAGCATCCGAAGTTGCGCGCCGTCTCGGGGAGAATGCCGAGGCGGTGTGCCGTCGTTATCTCTCCAACGGGCGCCGCGAAGGCCATTACTGGATGGTCGGCGACATCAGCAATTCTCCGGGGCGAAGCCTCTATGTGCGGCTTGCTTCCAGTGCCAATGGCGGCGCCCCCGGGAAATGGACCGACGCTGCGAGCGGCGATCATGGCGATCTCCTCGACGTCATCGCCGCGAGCTGCGGCCATACGGCATTTCGTGAGACCCTCGAGGAAGCACGGCGGTTTCTAAGCATGCCGCCGCCGCCCGAGGCACCGCGAAACCCCGCACCCACAAAAGCTCCCACCGGGTCACCGGAGTCGGCGCGGCGGCTGCTGGCGGCGACCAAGCCATTGAAGGCCAGTCTCGGTGAGGCCTATCTTGTGGGACGATCGATCACCGAGCTCCTTCCGGATTATCCGCTGCGCTTTCATCCGCATTGCTTCTACCGGGCCTCGATCGACGATGCACCCGGAGGGCGACCGGCGTGGCCGGCGATGATCGCGGCGGTGACCGACCTCGCCGGGACGGTCATGGGCGTCCATCGGACCTGGCTCGACCCCGAAAGCGCCGACAAGGCGCCGATCGCCTATCCGCGACGCGCTATCGGGCATCTCCTCGGCAATGGCGTCCGTTTCGGGGCGTCGGGAACGGTCATGGCGGCAGGCGAGGGCATTGAGACCATCCTGTCCTTGCGTCAGGTCATGCCGGCCCTCCCGATGATCTCGGGGCTCTCGGGCGCGCATCTTGCCGCCATCACGTTTCCCGATATGCTGAAGCGGCTCTATGTCGCGCGCGACGATGATCCCGCCGGCGACGCTGCGCTGTCGACGCTCAGCGAGCGCGCGTCACGATGCGGCATCGACGTTTGGCCGCTCGAACCCCGGCATGGCGACTTCAACGGCGACCTCAGGACCGTGGGCCGCGCCGCGTTGGCGGCCTCGCTTCGCAGCCAGCTTGTTCCTTCCGATCGATTGAAGCTTCTCTGATCGCCTTGGACTGGCCGGAAGGGACAGGGGGCGGCAGGCGGTCGCGTATGCCACCCGCTGCCGGGCGCGCGCCCGGCCTTCGTTAGAGGGCGACTGCGGCAGGCGGAGCGGGACCGCAATGGCGGTCGCGCGGCTATTTTCCGCCGGGGCCTCGCGGCCCCTTTGCATCGCGAAACAAAATAGCCGCGCGCCCGCCATCCTCCGCTGCGCTCCGGTCGCGGCCTGCCGCGATGCGGGCCCACCCCGCATGCCGCGGGCCGTCGCCACGAAGGCCGCGCGAGGCGCGGCACAATCAGACGGAGATCCATCATGCACGGCGACGCCACCCCTCACGACCATCCAGCCGAACCCGGAACGACGGCCTATCTGCTTCAGGAAATGCAGCTCTTCGGTCATCGGCCCTTCGAGGATGAGCCCGACCCGAGACCGCTCCCCGATGCGCATCTTGCCAGGGGTGCAATCGCCGACATGTTCGATGCGCTAGCGGGGTGTCTCGTGGAGACCCGGATCGAGCCCGATCTCGACGACCTTCTCTGGAATCTCGTCAATATCTTCCACCGTGCCGGCGAGCGGGTCGAGCGGCAGCTCGACGACAATGAACAGACCCAGCGACGGCTCCAACGCGAGCAGGATGGCAGCGAGATCCGCTCGCTCGAACTCGAGCGGGCAACGCGCGAGGGCATCTCGCTTATCGAGCGGCGCGACGCGATGGAATTTTTCCGCGAGGCCGCCGCCGACCAATTCCGTCTGCTGTTGCGCAAGGCATGGTTGCCGCGCACGGGGTCACGAAGCAATCAAAAGGCCATGACGTCCGCGCTGATCGACAGCCGGGACTTTCTCGACGCGAGACTTCGCGCGAAGGCAGCCGCACTGCTTCCCGAAGGTACGCGCATCGCCTTCACCGGCGGTGCCGACCGAGGCGATCACCGGAAGATCTGGGATGTCCTCGACCGGGTGCGTGCGCGGCACAGCGACATGGTGCTGCTCCACGGCGCGACGCCGACCGGCGCCGAACGTGCCGCGGCCTGCTGGGCGGAAAGCCGAAGCGTGCCGCAGGTCGCATTCCGCCCGGACTGGGCAAAACACAAGAAGGCGGCACCGTTCAAGCGCAACGACGCGATGCTGGAAGCCTTCCCTGCGGGCGTCATCGTGTTTGCAGGCACGGGCATTCAGGACAATCTTGTCGACAAGGCGAAGAAGCTCGGGATCCCGGTGTGGGACCATCGCGGCAAACCGGGCTGAGCGCATGCGTGGCGGGCGCGCCGCCAAAACTATCCTCAATTTGGATGTTTCTGCGGAATATATTTGCAATATATCCGTCGCTTACACATTTTCACGTGCATCCGATCACTTTGACCAGCGGTGATGTCATCGCTTCGCCGGTGCCTAATTGAGTGGGCGCCGCCGGCGGGCTCTTGGCGAAGGAACAGTGCCAGATGTTCGGCTTGGCGACGTTCACCGGCATTGTCATGGATCATAATGTTCATTCTCGACGCCGCGAGCGAGCTCGCGATCGACGTGATGACGGTAAGGACCGAGGCGGGCCTGCTCGACCTCATGGGTGCTGCCGCCGCGCGTCTGGGCTGCGACTATTTTGCGCTTAGCCACCATGTCGATTTCCTGCTGTCGCCCCGACAGGGAATACGCGTTCACAATTATCCTGATAGCTGGGCAAGGCGCTTCGACGAGCAGCGCCTCGGTCCCTCCGATCCCATTCACCGCGCCAGCCAGCGCACGAGCGCCGCCTTTCTGTGGCAAGAGGCGCCGCGCTGGACGCCGGTTCGCGCGGGCGATGATCTCGTGCTTGGCGAAGCGCGCCGGCACGGCATCCGCGATGGACTTACAATTCCCTCACACGTGCCAGGCGAAGCGCACGGCTCGGTATCCTTTGCCTGGCACCGCGGCGGGCCGACGGTTCGCGATCTTCCCTTTGCCGGCATGTTCGGACCCTTCGCGTTCGAGGCTGCGCGCCAGATTGCGGGCCCTGTCCCCGAGGCGAACCGTCCGCGGCTCACCGACCGCCAGCGCGACATCGTCATCTGGGCGGCGCGCGGTAAATCCGACTGGGCGATCGGGCAGATTCTCGCGCTCCGTCCCGGGACCGTCGTCGAGCATCTCCGCAATGCCCGCGGCCGCTACGACGCGCCGAGCAGAACAGTACTCGCCATTCGGGCGCTCTGGGACGGAACGATCAGTTTCACCGATATTGCTGGCCGTTAGAGCCTTCGCGAAGCCTTCACGTAGGGAATCCAGATTTTGCAGGCCGCGGCTTTGCCGCGCGCCGAGCACTGCGCCGAGCTCCGTGCGCCGCGACTGCGACACCCCCATTTCTTGATATGGCGCCGCTCCGAAATGCGGTTCAATTGGTCTGTCTCTTTCACCCTGATCCGGAGAGACACCATGCTATTAGTCGTCGACCAGACCAACCGTGCCCGCGAACATGCGGTGCTCCGTTCGATGTTCGAGGCGCGTAAACGCGTCTTCATCGATCTTCTGAAATGGGACGTGCCCGTTCTCGCAGGGCGATTCGAGCTCGACCAGTTCGATGACGCTTACGCGACCTATCTCCTCGTCGCCGGACGCGACAATGCGCACCGCGCCTCGGCGCGGCTCCTTATGACGACGAGGCCATCGCTGCTCGGCAGCCTCTATCCGGCGCTCGTCGATGGCGAGATGCCCGAGGGCGACGATATCCTCGAGATCACCCGCTTCTGCCTGTCGCCGGACATCGGCGCTGCGATGCGGCGCGAGGCGCGCGACGCGCTCCTCATTGGGCTCGTCGACTTCGCGCTGTCGAACGGGATCTCCGCCTATGTCGGGGTCGCCGAGCTCGGCTGGTTCCGCAAGATCCAGACCTTCGGCTGG
The DNA here is from genome assembly GCF_001314325.1 of Sphingopyxis macrogoltabida. Taxonomy (NCBI): domain Bacteria; kingdom Pseudomonadati; phylum Pseudomonadota; class Alphaproteobacteria; order Sphingomonadales; family Sphingopyxidaceae; genus Sphingopyxis; species Sphingopyxis macrogoltabida. Next base: position 2,868,886 of record NZ_CP009429.1, on the reverse strand, counting down.
GACTGCCGGATGCTCGGTGCCCCGCAGGGCGCGGGCGAAGGAGCGCTGGTCGCCCTGCGGATCGATATCGATGCGCAGACATTGGGGCGGCTCGCGGCCGCAGGAATCCGGTCGGTGGCGGCGCCTGCCGCCGCGGCGGCCTGAGGACAATGACCATGACCAGGCATTCCAAAGTCGTTGCATCCCCGCTGGCCGATCTCAACGAGCGGGGCTTTGCGATCCTCCGCGGCGCTATGGCGCCCGACGCGATGATGGCGATCGATCGCGATCTCGACGCGCGTTTTCACGCCGCGCCCTTTTGCGAGGGCGGCTTCTATGGCGAGCGAACGAAACGGTTCGGGCGCCTGCTGCTGCGTGCGCCGCGCTCCGCCGAGCTGGTGATGCATCCTGCCGTTCTCGCTGCGGCAGAGGAGGCGCTCCTTCCCTGGTGCGAGCGCATGCAACTCAACCTGACCCAGGCGATCGAACTCCACCCCGGCGCGCTCGCCCAATTCCCGCACCGCGACCAGGAGATGTGGCAGGGCGTGACCGGCGAGGTCGAATATCTGGTGAACGTCATGTGGCCGCTCACGCCTTTCACAATCGAGAATGGTGCGACGCTCATCTGGCCCGGCAGTCATGGCGAGGAGGCGCTCATCGAGCAGCCGCCCGAGCCGCCGGTCGCTGCGATCGCCGAACCGGGCGACGCGATCATTTTCCTGGGCTCGACCCTGCATGGGGCGGGCGCGAACCGGAGCGATGCTGTTCGCCGCGCGATTATCGTCAGCTACTGTCTCGGCTGGCTGAAGCCATACGAGAATCAGTGGTTGGCATATCCGCCCTACATCGCATGCGATTTCCCGCCCGAGGTTGCCGCGCTCGTCGGCTACACGCAGCATCGGCCCAACCTTGGCAACTTCGAGGGCCAATGCCCATCGCTCCTGTTCGGCGGCTATCCCGAAGACCCGATCGCCGCGGTCGATGCGCTTCGGCCCGACCAGAATGCGCTGCTCGAGGAGTTTGTTGCGGGACAGCGCGAGAGCGGCGGGGCGGTAGTATCATGAGCCCGGGCGCAACGATGGAGCGGGTTTATCTCGACCTCAAGGCGCGGATCATCTCAGGGCAATATCCGCCGGGGACGCGGCTCGATCCGACGCAGCTCGCCAAGACACTCGATGCGAGCGCGACCCCGGTACGTGATGCGCTCCACCGGCTTTCGGGCGAGCGCATCGTGGAGAGCTGGCATCAGGAAGGGTTTCGCCAGCCTTCACTGGCCGAGGCCGATCTCTGCGATCTCTACGGGTGGGGAGGCTTGTTGCTCTCCCACGCGCTGAAGGGAAGGACGCCGCACCCGATGACCGGCGGTCTTTTCGAGCTGCCCGGGCACGCCGGCTACATGGAAGCGGTCGAGTCGCTGTTTCGCACGATCGCGATCGGCGCGCAGAATCGCGAGCTTCGCTACGCGCTCATCGCTAATATCGAGCGAAGTCAGATCTTCCGTGCAGCAGAAGCGCGCATCGACCCGGCATCCCGCGAGCTACTGGCGGCAATGGAAGAGGATTATCGCTTCGGCCGCTGGACCGGATTGCGGAGCAAAATCACAAGCTTCCATCGTCGCCGTGTCGCGCAGGCGGGGCGGATCGTTGCCGAGCTCAAGCCCCGGACCGAGCCACTCAGATAATATTCGGCATATTCGAAAATTATAAAATTCCTATCTGAAATCAGCGGCGTAGCTTTGGTAGTGCCGCAATTCCGCGGCAGCATGGCAAAGGAGAGCGATCATGGATCGTGAAACCAATGACATCGTCGAGCTCGGCAGCGTCAGCGTCGACACGGCGGGCGAAGACCGGGTCGGAATCGAATCCGGCGGCAAATATCAGCCGCTCGGCCTGACCCAGGACTGATCCGGGCGCCGGGGGTCGGTGTTGCCGGCTCCCGGCCTCGCTCTTCAAGCTTCACACAAGGATGCGATTATGGAACGCGAACTGCAAACGGACGATCTCGTCGAACTCGGCACAGTCAGCGGCGACACGGCCGGCGATTTCGGACTGCCGCTCGAATCCGGCGGCCGCATGACCCGCCCCGGTCTTGCCCAGGACTGAGCCTGCGTCCGGGAGCGGCAAGCGCCACTCCCGGAGGTAGCTCGTGCACCGATATGGAATGGCGATTGGCATCCGGCACGGGCTTCTGCGAAGTGGGCGGAGAACTGCTGTTTCTGGACCTGCGTCGCGACCGCTACCTCGCGCTTCGCGGCGAGGACCGCGTGACATTCGATCGCTTGCGCTCTGGCGCGACCGGCGATCAACGCGCAATGACGCGGCTCGCCGGCAGCGGTTTGATCGTCGCCGGGAATGGCGGGAGGGCGATCAGGGCAACGGAGATCATCGTCCCTGAGGAAGATCTCTCGGCCTGCTCCGCCCGGTCCGGCTCCGGATGGGGCACGGCCTTCGCGGCGGCGCGGGGCTTGATCTGGGCGCGCCTCGCAATGCGGCCCGCCCGGCTTGCGCGGACTGCAGAATATCTTGCCGCCGCCAAGGCGGACAGGGCGGGAGCCGGGAAGCAGAGCAAAGCCGAGGATCTGGCCGCGGGGTTTGCCGCGAGCCGCTGGCTGATTCCCGTCGCGCCGCGCTGCCTGGTCGATGCCCTCGCGCTCGACTGGCTTCTTCTTCGTGAGGGTGTCGCCGCGACCCTCGTCTTCGGAGTCAGGCTCAATCCCTTCAACGCGCATTGCTGGCTACAGACGGAGCGAGCCATATTGACAGGAACCGCCGCCGAAGCCCGAAACTTCACTCCCATATTGACGGTCGGATGAGGCGCCACATTCTCGCTGCGCTAGGAGCGCCGGCAAGCCGCGGCAGGGCTGCGGGCGTAGCGAGACGCTGCGGTCTCGCGCCGCTCCATGAAGGCGGGTCGTTGCATCTCTATTGCTCGCCGGACCTGCCCAGCCGGAGTCTGGAAGACGGCTCGATCGTGGTAGGCGATTGCTTTGCCCCCTGCGGATCCGGTCCCGGCCGTCCGGATGAAGGTTGGGGAAATTACCTCGCTTTCGGCGCCTCGGGCCGTTCCGCGACGATCGAGAGAGCGCCGCTGACCGGGTTGCCGCTCTACTGGACCAGGCAAGACGAGGGGGTTCTCTGCTCGACGAGCCTGGAGATCCTCTCCGAGCTCGGATGCGGTCTTGCGGTTGACGAAGCGTTTGTCGGGAACAGTCTCGCCTATCCCAATCTGCGCACCGAGCGCACCGGCGTCTCGGGTTTGAACGAGTTGCTCTCAGGCAGCCGGCTTGGTTGGACAGGCACATCGGCCACGACGACCGAGGCATGGTCGCCCTGGAATTACATCGCTCCCCAGCCGGCAGTTTCCGTCGATGACCTTGCGCGGCAGTTGGAGGCGGTGATCATCGACTGCACACGGGCTTGGTGCGCGGGTCGGCCCGAAATCCTGCTGGAACTTTCCGGGGGCCTCGACTCCTCCATCGTCGCGGCGGCGCTCGACGCCGCAGGCGCGGACTTTTCCGCGATCAATTTTGCCACTGCGGCCGCAGACGGAGACGAGCGCGGCTTCGCGGCTGCAGTTTCCGCGCAATTCGGTCGTGAACTGCTCGAAGTGCTCAACGACGAAGCAACGATCGATCTGGTCGGGATGCCGAACACCGTGCGCCCGCGTCCCGGAGCCTATGGCGTGCTTGGCGGGCTCGATCTCGCGTTTGAACAAGCCGTGGGCGCCAGGTCAGTTGCGATTTTCGGAGGAATCGGAGGCGACAATGTCTTCGACTTCGACACGTCGGTTGCCCCGGTCATCGACGCGTTGCAGGCGTGCGGCGTATCCGGGACGAGTTTTGCTGCGCTCCGAAATGTTGCCCAAGCAAGCGAGGCAACCCTCTGGCAGGCGGCGCGGCTTTCGTGGCGTGCATGGCGCGACGGTCCGCGATCCCCTTGGGTGCGTGAAACGCAATTCTGTCGGAACGAGGCGATGCCAGAGCAGCCGCTTCCCCATCCTTGGGACGATGCCCCTGAGATCACGCCGCGCGGGAAGCGCAAGCATGTCGCGGCGATCCGCCGGATCCTCGACTTTCTCGATCGACCCGAGCGCTGGACAGGCCGCGACGTCATTGCCCCGCTGCTATCGCAGCCCGTCGTCGAACTATGCCTCTCTATTCCGAGCTGGACATGGTTCACCGGCGGGCGCGACCGGGCGATTGCGCGGCAGGCCTTTGCGCGGCGCCTGCCGGCGTCGATCATATGGCGCAAGGGCAAGGGACGGCTCGAGAGCGCCTGCAGCGCTGCCTATTTGCGGCAGCGGCCCGCACTTCGCGGCCTGTTGCTCGACGGCCGACTGGCCGCACTCGGTTTTCTCAACCGCGCCGCAATTGAAGCCTATCTTGCCCGCGACGGCATCTCTGGCGATCACGATTACTTCCGGTTGCTCGAGATTGCGGATATCGAACGTTGGCTCCGTTCGCTGGAGAGTGCGTCGCGTGCGGCACGGATGGCGGCCCAGCGCTGATACTGCGCTGCCTTTTTGGGATCGGGGTCGCTCTCGTCCTTCAGCCAGTAGCGAAACCAGTCGAGATTGCGGTTGTAGGCTGCCAGCCTCTGTCGAGGCTCCACCTTGATATGCGGCGCGAGCGGGAAAATGTGTGTCTCGCCGATCTCGGCAGTCGCGACCTTCGAAATCAGTTCGATGGTCTGCCGTGCCTCATGTTCTGGAAGCTGTAACAACAGGGGCGCTTCGAGCTTGTCGAGATTCGACGCAGCAGACATTCGCCGCCACCCGTCGGGATCATCATCGGGTGACCCGACGCCGAAGTATTGCTCAAGATTCGCGGTGAACATCTCGCGCCCGGGCCGCGCGTTGAACCAATAATAGGCGGGACCCATCTGCAGCGAGGCGATCGAGGCCGCGCGGAGCATGTCGCTATGGGTCGCGATCCACATCGTCACTTCGCTCCCGAAGCTGAGACCGCCCATTCCGACGCGATTGCGATCGGCGATCCCCCGGCGATCGAGCTCGTCGATCGCTGCACGAACCGCGGCCATCGCGAGCCCGTATCGATCTTCCGCCTTCGCGCCGCCCGGGAGCGCGTTGATGCAGAGCGCCGCAATTCCGCTGGCGGCAAGTGCGCGCAGTGGCCATTCATCCCCCAGTCCGCCGCGCGGATAGCCCGCGCATCGATAATAGGTGACGAAGAGCGGCAGCCGTCCGGGGATCTTCGGGCGGATAAGTATGCCCGACGCACGGCTGCCGCTCACCTGCCAAGCGACGGTTTCGGCAAGGAGCCCGTCGTCGCCAGGATAACCATTGGGTGATGCGATGATCGTCTTGCGCCCGTTGAAGCCGATGCGAACGAGGCGAGGGGCGATCGAGGGTGCGGCTTCGACACAGAAAACGGCGTCCGGGACGGGAGCGCAGGCTGTGCTTTCCAGCCGGTTGCCCGCGAGCAAGCCTTCGCCGGACGCCAATTTCCGGACATTGCCGGTCTCTGGCGACCAAATATAAAGCGTCTGCCGATAGGCGCCGTCCCGGAGGGCCATTACGATCCTGCCACCCAGGGCCCCGATCCACGAGGAGAGGCGTAGCGTGGCGTCGGCGCATGCCGGACCTGCGATGCACGCGCCAGCAGCCTCGAGGGCGGCAGCCGGAGCGGCAGGAAGTTCCAGGGTCGGTCGATCGGCCAGCGCCGAAATTTCTCCCTTGGACAGCGGGCGCTCCTCGCCTGTGTCTAACTTCCATGTTCGCAGGATAGGTGGGCGCTCGCCGAGGAGGGGTGCGCGGTTGAACCAGTCGCCGGTGAAACGCTGGGTCGCGTGGCGACCGTTCACGATCCCGCCCCGGAAGAGGGGAGCGGCAAGGTCGGTGCGGCCATCGACCAAAATTCCGGCCTCGCGTTCACGCTCCTCGGCGCGCATCGTTTCTGCGCGCGAGGGGAGCTGCCTGACGACCAGCGTGCCGTCGGGAAGAAGCGCGAAATTCTCGACATCGCCATCGGCGACAATCGCTGGGGAAAAGCCAGAGCCGTCGATAGCGCTTCTCCAGAGGCCGACCCGCTCGTCGACCAGCGCACGGACGACGATCGAACGGCTGTCCGGCGTCCAGCCGATTTCGCCGGGAAGAATGCTGCCCGCGTCATTAGATAGCGCGGTGCCCAGCTGCCCCAGCGAACGGGGGCTTGTCCTGCCGTCGGCGGCGACGATGAACCATTCGGCGTCGATCCGGTTGTCTGCTGTAGAAGGTCGTTCGACGCGATAGGCGAGCCATCTTCCATCAGGAGAAGCTGCCAGCCCCGAGATATCGGCGATCTCGGCGATCTCGCGCGGCGTCACCTGGCTGGCCGCAGGCGACGCCGCGGCCAGCAGGGCGAGCGACAGGGCGTACCGCCCTACCACCGAATGACCGCCTGGATCGCCATCGAGCGGCCGATCGGGCTCGCCTTTTCAGGATCGTAGGCGAGCGCCGAGGTATTGCTCCGGTTGAAGACGAGCGGTGGATCCTTGTCGAACAGATTGAGGACACTGAGGCCCAGCGACAAACCGCGACCATTATCGTCGCCGCCGATTTTCTGGCTGACATTCAGATCGACCGTCGTCCACGAGGGAACGCGTTGCACGGGGTTCGCGGTCTGATTCCAGTAACCGTCGATATAGTTGACGAAACCGCCGACGGAAAAGCCGTCCTTCGACCAGCCGAGGCGACCGCGAAGACGCCATTGGGCCGGATTGGCATAGGTTCCGACGACATCGACCGCCGGTGCCCCGGGCGTGAGCTGGCGTCGGATCGAGAAGATATGCGTTCCCCCCAAGCCGAATTCCAGCGTGCCGCCGGCGAATTCGGGCGCGTAGCCGAGGTCGAAGTCGAGCCCCTTCTGCTGCTCGCGCGAAAGGTTGCGGATCTGGCCGTCGAGAATGGCGACGATGTCGGTCGGCGCCGCACCTACGACGTTGAAGAAGGTCGGCGCATCGAAATAGCTCTGGACCAGAGCGAGCGGAGGGTTGTCCTGGATCACGCCTGCGAACAGGTCTCGGTTGGCGAGGAAGCGGGTATAATCCTCGCTCGCCGTCCCGATCCGCCCCTTATAATCGACCTCATAATAGGTAAGCGTGGCCTTGAGCCCAGGGATGGAAGGCGGCGCGACGTCGAACCCGGCTGTCCAGGTCGTTGCCTTCTCGGGGCCGATGCCGGGCGCATAGCCGAACAATGCCAGCACCGTCGATACGCCGGTCGGCGAAGCCGGATCGGGCACCTGCTCCGCCGTGTACAGCGAGATCGCGGGGCCGACGAGCTCGTCGAATGCCGGGGCGCGGAAGGATGTGCCATAGCTGCCGCGGAGTGCGATGCCGGCAACAGGCTCCCAGCGAACACCGAATTTCGGGTTCGCGGTCCGGCCGACATCGCTGTAATCCTCGAGGCGTCCGGCCAGCGTGAGGTCGAGGCGCCGGAAACCGGGAACTGCATTGTCCGGTCCGAATATTGGCACCAGAAGCTCCGCATAGGTCGAGCGGACATGGCGCGGCCCAGGAAAATATTCGAAATCGTCGATCGAGGGCGCGAGTGCGCTGATGTCATTGATCGACACCGTATCATAGCGCTCGCGTCGATACTCCGCGCCGATCGCGAGGCGCACATCGCCGCCGGGCAGCCGCAGCAACGGTCCATCGGCGCGGAGCGCGGCGGACCAGCTCTCGAAATCGTCGACCGAGGAAAAGCTGCCGCGGATGCGGTCGACAGTCGCCGGGTTGTTGGCGGTGCCATTGCCGAAGATATTGAAGGCCGTCGCAGGGTCGGTGTCGGCCAGCGCAGCCGCCAATCGTGCGCGGTTGGGGACATTGAGGCGGTCGAGCGTGCTCTTCTGTGTGCCGAACGCGCCGCCCAGCTGAATGCGCCATCGGCCGACCTCCTGTTCCAGTCCCGCCGAGGCCGTAAGACCACGCGACTTGCCGGTGTCGATCTGCGGACCGAGGTCATTCACATAGCTGTAGGTGACCGTCACTGGCTGATTGGTGCCAATCGGATCGACATAGAATGGGTTGGTTACCGGCACTCGCGCGGCCTGCAGATAGTCGCTCTTGGCCACCTTCCTGAAGCGACGTTGGGCAGCGAGAATATTGGCGCGGAGCGTAAGACCATCAGTGATCGCGATCTCGCCTGCCGCGTAGAGGCTATGCGTGCGCTGGTGAGGAAGAATATCGCTCGCTTGCCGCTGGTCGCGCTTGTTCTGGACCCCGGGGAGCAGCGCCGACGCGGCGAGTGCGCGGCCATCCTGTCCTTGCGGGATGCCGAAGCGCTGGCCGTTGGCCGCGGTGATTGTCCCCGGTGCAGCATAGAGCGATCGATAATCCGGTCCGCCGAACGGCCGTAGGTCCTCGGTGAAGAAATCGCGCTTTGAGCCGGGGAGGGCGCTGCGGTCGGAAAACTGATAGGCGAGGACGAGGCGTCCACCGCCCCAGTGCTTGCCAAAAACCTGGCCGACCTGGATTTCACCCATGTCGCCATCCGCCGTTCCCGCCCGCACCAGCGTCTCGGCGCCTTCGAAGCGAGTGCGCATCCGGATATTGACCACGCCCGCGACGGCGTCCGCGCCGTAGATGGCCGAGGCGCCATCGGTGAGCACCTCGACCCGGTCGATCGCATTGACCGGGATCAGCGAAATGTCGGCGAAGACGCCGCCGATCCCGCCGATGGCTGGCCGGGCGCCATCGATCAGCACGAGCGTGGAAGAGGTTCCGAGCCCGCGCAGGTTGATGCTCGATCCGGCGCTGCTGTCATTGCCGCCGCCGTTGCGCGTCGTCGTTCCCGAGACCGTCTCGTTGGGTCCACCGCCAAAGGCTTGCGGCAACGACTGAAGCATCTGCTGGACCGTGCCATAGCCGGCCTTCTCGATCGCGGCACGATCGAGGGTAACGACCGGCGAGCCGATCGGCCCGGCGCCGCGGATGCGCGAGCCCGTGACGATGATCGCATCGCCGTCCGCGTCAATCGAAGCGAGGTCCGCCCCCGCATCGCCGTTTCCCTCGCGGATCACGAGCGCCCCATCGACGACTTCGGCGATCAGGCCGGTGCCGGAAAGCAGGCGGGTGAGGGCGGCGTCGGGGGTGAGGCGGCCTTGTGCTCGGCCGCTGCGCTTGCCTTCGGTCAGGTTACCCGAATGAATCACCTCGCGGCCCGACACTTCCGAATATTTGCGCAGCGCATCGCTGAGCCGCTGTGGAGCAATGTCGTAGCTCCGCTGGTCGGTTTGTGCCTGCGCCATAGGCGCGTAGAGTACGGCCGGCGCCGCGGTCGAGGCCAGCATCGCGGCCAGATATTTCCTTCGCATTCTTACCCTCCCGGTTGCGGCCGTGATGGCCGTCCGGGGGGGCAAAATGCCGGGGGATGGAAATTTCCCCGGCCGACGCGAATTATTTTTTGGCGAGGATGATTTCGTCCGCCCGTTCGTCGACCGCCAGCCCGAAGGCGGTGCCGAGCTTGCGCGCGAGGGCTCCGCTGTCCGCGAGATCGAAGCGCCCCGAGACGGGCAGATTTGCCAGCGCCGCATCGGCGAGGCGGATCGGCTTCGCGTTCAGCTTGTTCGCGCCATCGAGTACCGATCTGAGCGGAAGATTGTCCGCGGCGAGCAGTTTTGTCGGAACCGGGCTCGCCATCATGCCCGCCATCTTCGGACCCTCCGCCGGCACGTCGGCGCTCTGGCCGGGCTCGAGCCGGAGCACGGCTCCGCCACTGTTCGACCGGACTTCGACGAGGCCTTGTACCAGGCGAATACGCGGGGCGCCCTTACGCAGATCGACTTCGAAAACCGTGCCGAGTGCGGTCGTTTCCGAGCGGCCAGCGATGACCGTAAAGGGGCGCGACGCGTCGTGCGCCACCTCGAAACGCGCGGCGCCGCTGGTGAGAATGACGAGGCGGCGCTCCGGGGTGAACCGGGTTTCGATTTTGGCGCCGCTGGTCAGTATGACCTTGGTGCCATCGGCGAGCTCGCGCTCCTCGCTGGCATTCGGCGACTGGGCCAGCCGCGTTTCGTCGCTTAGCGACTGCACATAGAGCGCTCCCCCGGCGACCAGGACCAGCGCCGCGGCCGTAGCGAGGCCCCAGCGCGTTTTGGCGCGCTTCTCCTCGTTCGCGCGCGCCATCGCCTCGACGCGCGCCGGCGACATGCTGGATCCAACGGCATAAGCCTCGGCCGAACGGGCATAGGCCGCGGCGTTCCTAGGTTCGCTGCGCCACGCCTCGAACGCTTCGCGATGCGTCTCGGCATCGGGGCCATGCATCAGGGCGACCCAATCGTCCGCCTCCTGCTGTTGCTGCGTCACCTTTGCTTGTCTCGCGCCTTGCGTATTGCGGTCACGGCCTTGCTGATGAGCTTTTCCACGCGCTTCACCCTTATGCCTTTGATTCGAGCTATTTCAGAATAGCTGAGATTTTCGACGCGGTGCATAAGGAATACATCCCGTGTGGTGGAATCGAGGTCGGCGAGCGCTTCCTCGGCGCGTCGCAGCAGGTCGCGCGCCTCGAGAGCCTGATGGGGATCGGGGCCCGCGACATCCTCTTCCTCGAAACTGTGATGTGCCGAACTCTGGCGCCGGGCACCCGACCGCGCTCTTTCCTGAAGGAGCGTTCGCGCTGTCTGCGCGAGATAGGCGCCGGGCTTGTCGCCAATGTGGAAATAGCCCTTGGCGCTGAAGAAACGCCGAAAGCTTTCCTGGACGAGATCGGCAACATCCTGCGGATGCGCATTGCGACGGAAGAAACCGGCAAGGCGAGGGCGCTGCTCGGCGAGGATCGCCTCGGTCCGGGCGGCCCGGCCAAACCCTTCCCAGTCTCCGGGCGGCACCGCGTCTGCTGAGCTCAGTCCGGGGCGGCGATCGTCGTCGTTGTCAAAATCCATAAGTCTGCCTTCCAGCCCGGAAGGAGACGGCGGGTAGCCGGGTGTTGAGTCTCGCTTGACGACGAGGCCGCAACCTTTGGCCCGAAGGCTTGGACATGCGTCGCGGCCACCCGGCGGGATGGCAAAAATCCTTGAACGTCAAGCGGGTGTCTCAATCCCCGGCACCGCGCTTCTCACACCCGATGCGAGGATCAGCATAGTCCGCCGTAACGGAAGGGCAAGCGCGCCGGGAGAGATTGGTCCAGATTGAATCTTCTTCTCGAAGCCTGGTTTCGCGCCGTGCGCCGCGCTCGGGCGCGCTGACAGGATCCGGGCGGGGGAGTTTAACTTTGTCGCGGGCGCGCGAGCGCGTCCAGCCGGACGAGAAGGTCTACTACAGTCGGCTCGCGGCGCTCTTTATCGGTCCGAAAACCCACCCCAAGGCGCTTTGAATTCCCCAGCGTTCACCGAAATCTCGCGGCCGCTGCAGAAAAAATACGGCGTGATCACGAGCAGGCGGGAACGGGCCTCCTCTGAGAAGAGCAGACCGGCGGACCGCGAATGAAAGATGGATCGGGGCACGCGCAGGCCATTGTCATAGAAGGCTGTGACTTTCCCGGATGCCAGACGTTCCAGCAGCTCCCGCAGTCGCCGTCCCGTATCGTCGTCGGGCAGCATATAATCGGGCGGGAACCGTAATGAGCGACAGGCGCGCTCGTCGAAACGGAGCATGTGTCGATGGATAAATCGCCGGAATGTACCTGCAGGCCGCTTGCTAACTGTCATTGTCGATGTCGAACTCGGACGGATCTGCGCGTGAAGGTGAGGAAGGCATGTAGGGGACGATCCCTTTTCTCGTCTTCGATGCGCCATGCTCGTTGAACGGCTACTTCATCCTCTCGGGACGCACCGCCTGATAGCAGGCATTCCGCGTGATGACATCTCTGATTGTCGTTGGGCAGAATAACACCTGATTGCGCTGCGTATAGCGGGACAAGTTTCAAAAGATACAGTGTGTTGCAAAGCAGCATCAGCGGGAAACAATCGCGTTCCCGTTGGTCGATAATTGGGCGGCTTGATCTCCCTCTTGTATCAGCGCGTCGCGACCCGATGGAGGAGCTCCTTCATCACAAACTTGGCGGCCTTTCGGGCCGCCTTTTTTGCGTCGGTAATGCGCCCGATCGTAGTCATTCAGCGTTGTGAATGATGATCCTGAAAGCGGCCATACGTATTGCGGCGTTGGGAGCGGTGTCAGGAGCCGAACTCTGAGACGATAGAAGACGGTGGAGCGTAGCGGGGTGGGGGTGAGCATGGCAGTTCGCTACACCCCGCCGCATTGACTTCCACAGGGTTCTACGTTGTTCTAGGCGCGTGACATCCCTCCGTCCGAATCTTGTGAAGCGCATCGACCGGCTGCCGAAGCCGACCTCAGTCGCGGCTGCGATGCAGCCGCTATTCGAGGCGATCAGCAACGCCATCCACTCGGTGCAGAACAAGTTCGGCGAGTCAGTGACAACCGAGGGACGTGTATTCGTGACCGTAAACACCAATCGCAAGAAGGAGGGTGTATGGGCGACGGTCGAGGATAATGGGCTTGGCCTCGACGACCGCAACTGGGACGCCTTCACGACGACGGACACTGACAACAAGCTCGGCATCGGCGGTAAGGGCGTCGGTCGCCTGTTGTGGCTGGACTGCTTCCAAAAGATTGATGTGAGGACAGTTTTTCAGGATGATGACCGTTTAACGAGCCGAAGTTTTAGGTTCCGTTTGGCGAACGACGACCAGATCGAAGGCTATGTCGAGGCCTCCGCCACGGCAGATGCGGGGACGTCTTTCCACGTCCGATTCGAGGGCTTGCGCGACAACGGCTACCAAACCCGCTTTCCCGGGCGTGACAGCTTCGTTTTTCAGCATCTGACCTCCCACTTCCTGCCGACGTTCATCGGCGGAAGGTGCCCGGCAGTTACGGTCTATGTCGGTGACGAGACGCGCCACTATCCCGGCGACATCGACAAGATCGTGCATCGCAAGGAGGCGGGGATCGAGCTGGTCACCGAAGAGTATGGCAAGCTGCTTCTTACCCTGATGGAATGTGATAAGGTGGCGAGCGCTGACCTAAAAGGATCGCATTTCGTCCACTTTATCGCGCATGACCGGACCGTCCATTCGCAAAGCATCGATGGAAAGCTAGGGCTGAAATACTTCGGTCCGGGTGAGGACCGAGTGTTCCATGCGATCCTCACAGGTGATTTCCTTGACCAGAACGTGAATCAGGAGCGGACGGCATTCATGTTCGAGGATTTAATCCTCGACCGCATCATCAACGACGTCTGCACTGTTGAGATCGAGCGCTTCCTTGAGGAGCCGCTCGCCAAGCTGAGCGGAGAGCAACGAGGAATCATCCAAGAGATCACGCAGTCCTATCCATCGGTGGCCTTCGGAAGCACTGACGAGTTGCAGGCGAAGCTGCCTTCTGGCGAGCTAAATGATGACGCAATCTACGGGCATCTGTCGCGGGAGCGCTTCAGGCGTGACCAGCGCCAGGCCGAGAAGATCAGGTCCGTCCTCACTCGTTTGAAGGATGGCGCCGTCACTGTGGATTCTTTCGCCACGGCAGTGAGCGAGGCCGGCCGAGCAATTGAGGATGCCGAGCAGCGAAGCCTCGCAGAATACATCATCCGCCGAAAGGTGGTTCTCGATTTCATCGAAATATTGATGGAGAAGGTCCGCGACGATACGCGCGACAGCTCCTACCAGCGCGAGGACGTGCTGCATTCCTTCATCTGTCCGCTGCGTGTGAACACGCTGGAAGACGGGACGAAGAAGGTTGCGCCGGCGAGTTCTCACGACCTTTGGATCGTCGATGAGCGTCTAACCTTCGCGCAGTATTTCAGCTCCGACGTGGAATTCAGCGTCTTGTCTGCCGCCACCGACAGCGATGAGCGGCCCGATGTGCTCATCTTCGACTACGTTCATGGCCTTCGCCAAGTCGAGGAACCGTCGAAGGTTCTTTTGATTGAGTTCAAGCGTCCCGGGCGGACCAGCTATGCAGACGATGAGAACCCCCAGCTGCAGGTTGAACGCTATGTCCGTCGGCTGCAGTCGGGCACCATGACAGATGTGAAGGGCCGCCCAATCAAGCTCGATCACCTCACCGTGTTTCACTGCTTTGTGGTAGCCGACATTGTCGGCAAGCTCGATGACTGGACCTACACCTGGCAGCGGACTGCGGACGGACGGGGACGCGTTTATCAGCCTCGGGACGGCTTCCACGGCTCGATCGAACTTGTCGGCTGGGATACGCTGCTGGGAGACGCACGCGGACGCAATCAGGCCTTCTTTGATCGCGCCGGGATCAGCGGGAAGAGCTACTTCAGCGCCGACTAGAGCCCTGTTTCCCGGGGGGTTGCATAAAGCCTGGCAATCTAATTGATCTGTTGCAACGAGAGGCGGCATTTTCCGCCTCGTCACCCGAAACCTGCCGGTCAACGATCGGCCATTGCAGGACGGACAGACCGCGCTTGATCGGGGGGAGGCGTTCGCTTGCCGGCCATTACCGGATACACTTCATGATCGATAGCGAGTGCGCCTATCGATCAAGATACCGGCCATTTCTGATCGATAGAGACCCGTCCTATCGATCACCTGCATGATCGGGTTGCCTGATCGGCCGACAAATTTGTCGCCAAAATGAGCAGCAGCATCCAAGGATAGGCAATTCGGACCTACTAACTCGTTTGCAAATACGAAGTGCTACAGCATTGAAAAACGGCTGATTTCGCGGCGATGGATTTGTGGTTTGTGCAGAGTTTTCCGACCTAATTCGAGCGCAATTGCGATCAGGGTATAGGCCTGCAAAAATTTCCTAATGATTTCAAGGAAATGGTGGACGCACTAGGGCTCGAACCTAGGACCCGCTGATTAAGAGCTGAAATCAGAGGGTCCTTACGCTTCCGCATGCGTCCAAAAACGGCGGAAATCTGCGATTCATAGTCCGCATTGTTCTTGAAATGTTCACCAGTATCCACTACAAAAAGCTACCTAAGGTAGCAGGATCATATGGCGAACAAGGTTGGTTTGACAGATGCTCGGATCGCAGGATTGAAAGCGCCTGCAAGCGGGCAGATTGAGGTCGCGGATGGCATCGTGACCGGTCTGCGGCTCCGAATGGGAGCGAGCGGCACCAAGACTTATATCTTGCGTAAGCGCGTCCAAGGTAAATGGTTGAACGTGACTATCGGGCGGCATGGCCCGAATTTCACTCTTGCACACGCCCGTCGGAAGGCGCGGGACCTACTCGTCGATGTTGAGCAAGGCAAAAGCATCGCCAGAAAGCCGGGAGCTAAGAGGAAGGGATCGAAGGGTGTCGGCACCGTCGGTCGCGTCCGTCAAGGTGGTGTAATTTCGGCTGTGGCCGTGGGCCATCGTCAGGCGGCTTTGGCGGTGATGTGTAGGGGCTGATTTTCCTCCTCGATCATGGGTTGGTTGAGTTCGGCCATGCCTTCGATCTGCATGTATCGGTGCTGGAGCTGCCACTCGTCGTTCTGCTCCATCAGCACAGCCCCGACGAGGCGGATGATGCTGTCTTCGTTCGGGAAGATTCCGACGACGTCGGCGCGGCGCTTGACCTCCTTGTTGAGCCGCTCGAGCGGATTGGTTGAGTGTAACTTCGTGCGGTGCTGGGTGGGAAAGCCGGTGTAGGCGAGCACGTCGGTTTCGGCCTCGTCCATGCAGGCGCCGAGCTTGGGCCAACGGGTGCGCAACTGGTCGGCGACCTGTCGCCAGACCTGCGTTGCGCTTTTCTGATCGGGCTGCAGGAAGACCTGGCGGATCGCGGCGGCGACGACAGTGTTCTGGCCCTTGGGCACATAGGACAGGGCATTGCGCATGAAGTGCACCCGGCAGCGCTGCCAGGTGGCGCCCATGACGCGGGTGATCGCGCCCTTGAGGCCCTCGTGAGCATCGGAGATGACCAGCTTCACGCCGGTAAGACCGCGCCGAACAAGGTCCTTCAGGAAGTCGGACCAGAAGACCTCCGCTTCCGAGGGGCCGATATGCAGGCCGACGATCTCGCGCCGGCCCTCGGTGTTGACGGCCATGGCGATTATTGCGGCAACGCTGATGATCCGCCCGCCTTCGCGTACCTTGAGATAGGTGGCATCGAGCCAGAGATACGGCCATTCGCCGGTGAGCGGGCGTTTCAGAAAGGCATGGACGCGCTCGTCAATGTCCTTGCAAAGCTTGGAGACGGTGGACTTGGAGATGCCGGTCATGCCCATGGCCTGGACGAGTTCATCGACCCGCCGGGTGCTGACCCCGCCGATCCACGCTTCCTGGATCACCGCAACCAGCGCTTTCTCGACCATCTTGCGGGGCTCAAGGAAGCCCGGAAAGTAGGACCCAGCACGCAGCTTGGGGATTTTCAGGTTCAGCGTGCCTACCCGGGTATCCAGCGAACGGTCGCGATAGCCGTTGCGCCAGGTCGCGCGCTCGCTGCTGCGTTCGTGGCGACCCGCGCCGATCAGGCCATCAACGTCGGCCTCCATGATCAGCTGCAGCACGTTCTCGGCGATGGTGCGCAAAAAATCCGGTTGGCCGCCCTTCGCAGCAAGCTCTTCGATCAGTAATCTGTCCTCGGTCATCGGGAACTCCTCTTCGTCACGGTTGAAGTGTGCAAACTCCACCATAACGATGAACCCGGTGGCCACCAGCGACGCCGCATTCCGGGGTGGGGCATGCCCCACCCCGGAATACACCATCGCCTACACCGGAAATTACACCACGAGCGCGGACGCTAACGCACCGTCGCTGAACTATACGAGACATACCTGGCTCAACAGATCGTCGGCAAAAAGCGGAGCGCGAATGAGTTCGACCGGGTTTTCCGCAAGTACATTGAACCTGAGCTAGGCGACCGCCTCGCCGATTCGATCACCCGAAGCGACGTCAGCCGCTTCGTAGAGAAGATCGCATTTGAGCGGGGCAAGGAAACCCTGACGATGGCTCGCATCGTTTATCGGCACCTTTCGACGTTCTACTCATGGGCGCTCACCAGACTTGAACATTTGCCAGCCAATCCGTGCCGGGACGCCTGGCGCCCAAAAAGGAGCGAGCCTCGCGACCGGGTGCTCAGCGATCGAGAGGTCGCTGCACTGTGGCAAGCCGCCGTCGAGGATGGCTATCCGTTTGGTCATCTTGTGCAGATGTTGATTCTCACGGCCCAGCGCCGGGGAGAGGTGCTCGACGCCACTTGCGACGAATTCGACTTCAAGGGGAAAGTCTGGACTGTACCAGGAGATAGAGCGAAAAACGGCAAGGCAAATGTGGTGCCTTTATCCGCACAGGCTCTCGAGGTCGTCACCGACATCTTCACGGCCGCCGGGATCGCGCCTGAAGATGC
The DNA here is from genome assembly GCF_001314325.1 of Sphingopyxis macrogoltabida. NCBI lineage: Bacteria > Pseudomonadati > Pseudomonadota > Alphaproteobacteria > Sphingomonadales > Sphingopyxidaceae > Sphingopyxis > Sphingopyxis macrogoltabida. The sequence continues at coordinate 2,851,646 of NZ_CP009429.1, read as the reverse complement.
TCACAAGCAATCCCAAATTCTATTGGCATCCAAGGTCACCAGCACAAACAGTGTCAGTGGGCTGTCAAAGGCCTGGAAGCGGATAAGGGCAAGCGTGGACGAGAAACTCGGCTATGAAGCCGCTCATTTTACCATGCATGACATTCGCCGGACGGTGGCGACCGGACTGCAAAGGATTGGAATACCGCTGGTCGTTTCAGAAGCCGTTCTCAATCATCAGTCCGGCTCGGCAATGGCTGGCGTCGCCGGGGTCTATCATCGGCATCAGTACACGAATGAAAAACGCGAAGCTCTCGCACTGTGGGGTAGGGAGGTTCTACTGCTCGTCGCGAAATATCCTCCCCAGAATCAAGAAAGATGACTGCCCGCGCCAATCCAGTCGGCGCGTAGGCGATCCATGCCTGCAACGACGCCTTCGACAATCACGTTCGAACCGATGAGATCGTCGGTAACTTCCTCGCTTTCGACGATCCAAACCTCGTCCGATTTCGTGGTCAGGATCATTCCGCGTCGTCCGCGGCTCAGCATTCCCGACACGCGTATTCGACCGGAACTCACAAACCACCCCCTGCTCAAAATTGCCAATGACGCAGCACGTCGCGCACATAGGCCGGTGTCTCGCCATTACGTGGGATACCGCCGGCCCGCTCGACGGCGCCAGGGCCCGCATTGTAGGCAGCGAGGGCGAGATGAACTACCCCGAATTTGTCGAGCATCTGGCGTAGATATCTGGCCGCACCCAAGATGTTCGCCTTGGGATCGAAGCGATTTGAAACGCCAAGGTCCCGCGCTGTCCCTGGCATCAATTGTCCCAAACCTGCGGCGCCTGCCTTGCTGATGGCCATGGGATTATATCGTGATTCCGTCCATACAAGAGCGTCGAGAAGGCCACTTGGTAGCGAGTATTGAGCCTCAGCAGCGTAAACATGAGGAAGGTAGCTTGCCCGACGGAAGCCGGATGGCGCGCTGCCTTGGGGCTTTGGATATCGATAGGGCAAATAGGTTCGACCCGCATCGGTCGCCGGCGGCTCGGACGAGCCCGCTGGAGGCATTCTCCAAATGCCGTGTTCGACGAGAAGGAAGCCATCGGTTCCTTCTGCAACGCGGAAGCCATCGGTCGTCAACTCCGAGGCAACGGTCATCTGAGTGGGCTCAAGTTCCTGCGCGTGAGCGGGGAGGACGGACCCAAATCCTGTCGTTGCCGCTGCAACTACTGCCCATTTCAGTCTCATTCCCGAATCCTTTGGTGGTCGAATCGGGAAAGAACATATATAGAACATGCGATGTAGGAAAATGAAACGTCAGCGACGCAGAGCGGAGGCTGCGCGGGTGGAGGCACGTTACAATGGAGATGCCCCCATGCACCAACACCGATCATCCCAATTCCAAGGTCTGCAACTGGAAACCCGCGCGCGCAAGATAGTCGAGCAGCTGGGCGGTGCCTGGTCGCGTTCGCGCGGAATGTGCTGCTGCCCGGCCCACGACGACCGCACTCCTTCGCTAAGCATCACGCTCGGAAAGCGCGCAATTCTTGTTCATTGCTTTGCCGGCTGCACGAACGAGGCGGTGATAGAAGCCATGGCCGGGCTCGGAATACGAATTGCGGATCTGTTCGACGGCACGAGTGGTCCGATCGTGGCCGAACCGCGCGAGGAAGTCGCCAATCGCAATGCGCTGAGGCTCTGGCGTGAGGCGTCGACCATCGCTGGCAGCCCCGCCGAAAAGTACCTCGTGTCCAGAGGCATCACGATTGCTTCGCCGGAGCTGCGTTTCCACCCGCGTATGCCTCTGGGGCCAAAGGGTGCTGTCCGGTTTCTTCCCGCGATGGTCGCGGCCGTGCGCAATGATGCCGGAATTCTCGCGCTGCATCGCTCCTTCCTCGACCTCGACAAAACTAGTTTGGCTTCTTTCGATCAGCCCAGGCGTGCGTTAGGCAGCCCCGGTTCTGGGGCGGTGCGTTTCGCGCACCCGGATGAGGGACGCCTTGGCCTCGCAGAAGGAAACGAAACGGCCCTCTCAGCGATGCAAATGTTCAAGGTTCCCTGCTGGGCGACGCTAGGAAACGAACGCTTCGGCTTGGCCACAATCCCGGAATCGGTGCACCAGCTATATCTCTTTGTCGACAATGATGCGGGCGGGCGCCTTGCTGAAGAGCGTGCGCGAGAGGCCTACGCTTGCGAAGGGCGGCTGATTGTCACCAGGCGTCCGGAGCTAACCGGCGACGACTGGAATGATGTGCTCATGCGCTCAGTCCGAGCTGCGGTCTGAATGTCGGTTAGAGGAAAGCGGGCTTGGGGCCTTGTGAGGCCCCCGGGCGGATCCATCCGAACGGACACCCGGACAAACCCAGGGCCTCTTCAGGAGGTCTCTCATGTCACACGCAAATACCGCTTTCGCATTCTCCGATCCCGCCGAGCCGCAAGTGCTGGCTGCGGCGAGGGCGCTGGCCGCGCGGCTCGCTGCAGATCAAGCAATTTCACGGGTCACTGTGAATGCAATGATGGCCGATCACTTCGGCGGTAGCGACGCCGAAGGACGCTGGTCCGTACGCGATGCCCATGCCGCACTTGAATTGGCGCAGGTGCTGTTCCTGGCGCAGGCAACTGAATTCTCACCTGCAATGTCATCCAGCTTTGCCGATGAGGCTTTCACGCGCCTTGAAGGTCTGGTCCCGACCCAGTCCAACCGGAGCGACGAGCAGATCGAGTGGCAACAATTCGCGACGCCGCCCCGTCTGGCCTGGATGGCTGCAAAGGCATGCGCGATTTCTGCCGCTGAACTGGTTCTCGAACCGTCGGCCGGGACCGGGATGCTGGGCGTATGGGCAGCAAAGGCAGCTGCGCGTCTCGCTCTCAACGAGATATCGCCGCTGCGCCGCGAATGCTTGGGCACTGTGTTTCCGGAGGCGACAGTCACGGGATTTGACGGGGAACTGATCGACGAACTTCTCACGCCCGACGTGGGTCCGAGCGTGGTGCTGATGAACCCGCCCTATTCACACGGTATCGAGAGGGGCCACGATAGCCGCACTGGCGACCGGCACTTACGTTCTGCCTGGAAGCGCCTTATGCCCGGTGGCCGCCTGGTCGCTGTGATGCCCGAATGGTTCGAGCTTCCGAAGTTCCTCGCCGGGATCGCTGGTCCCCTCTCGTTGCGCCTCAACGCGACGATTGAGCGCGGTTTCATCAAGCAGGGCACCTCAATCTCAACCCGGCTCGTGGTTCTCGACAAAGCTGAGGATGGTACCAGCCCGATCATCGCCCAGCCGGCAAACTTTGCCGAGCTTCATCTGCTGATCGATATGCTCCCTGACCGGGTAAGCCTGCCCGCGGGACCCAGCATCGGCATCAAGCCAGCATTGCCGCTTCGACTGGTGGCGAACAGGGCGAAACCAGTTCCACTTAAGGTCCATCCAACCGCTGCGGTGCCGTCGATCCTGCCGCTTGATTTTACTCCGCTCGAAGCACCTGCGCCGATCGAAAGCCAGGTTGGGCATTATTTGCCCTACCGGCCGAGCCGGATCTCAATTGCGGATGCGGTCTCCCACCCGACCCCGCTGGTCGAATCTGTCGCGATGGGTTCGATAACCGCACCCGTGCCTGAAGTGGTGCCTCAGCTTCCTTCGAGTATCATTGCTGGAGGCGTCCTATCCGCTGCGCAGGCCGAGACCCTGATCTATGCCGCAAGCGCGCATGCCCGCGATCTGCCGGGCCGGTTCGAGCCCGACGACATGGGCTGCGCTTTGAAGGCGAGCGCTGAGGGGCACGCCTACCGCATGGGCTACTTTCTTGGTGACGGAACTGGCGCAGGTAAAGGCAGACAAGTCGCATCTGTCATCCTCGACCGGTGGGTGAGGAATGAACGGCGCCACATCTGGATTTCCAAGAACGAAGCTCTGCTCGAAGATGCCCGCCGCGACTGGAGCGCGCTCGGCGGCCTTCCCATCGATGTCCAGCCCCTTGGCCAATGGAAGCTCGGTGTCCCGATCGGGATGCGCGAGGGCATACTCTTCGTGACTTATCCGACACTGCGTTCGGGTCGAAGCGACGCGACCCGGCTCGATCAGATTCTCGAATGGGCAGGGGAGGACTTCGACGGGCTCATCGTCTTCGACGAAGCCCATGCGATGGCCAACGCCGCAGGCGGGGAGGGCTCACGTGGTAAGGTCAAGGGATCGGAGCAGGGCATTGCCGGTGTTCGCATCCAGAATCTGCTGCCGCGCGCCCGCGTGCTCTACGCTTCGGCGACCGGGGCATCCGACGTCAATAATCTCGCCTATGCCACCCGTCTTGGCCTCTGGGGTCCCGAGACGGCTTTTGCCAATCGCGAAGCCTTCGTCGCAGATATCCGCGATGGCGGTATCGCTGCAATGGAACTGGTTGCGCGCGATCTGAAGTCACTGGGGCTGTACGCGGCGAGGGCACTTTCATTCGCCGGAGTTGAGTACGAGATTCTCGAGCATTGCCTGACCCCCGACCAGGTAGCGGTTTATGACGCCTATGCAGACGCCTGGGCAATCATTCATGCCAACCTGCGCGAAGCTCTCGAGGCAACGCGGATCGTCGACACTGACAGTGGCGAGACACTCAATTCAGGTGCCAAATCGGCTGCGCTTTCGGTGTTTGAAGGCACCAAGCAGCGCTTCTTCGCGCAGCTCCTTCTATCCATGAAACTGCCGAGCCTGCTGCCTGCGATTGATACGGCACTTGCCGACGGCAACGCTGTTGTAGTGCAACTTGTCTCGACCGCCGAAGCCATGCTCAACCGCCGCCTCGCTGATCTCTCCGATGCGGAACGTGAAGCACTCGAAATCGATCTCTCCCCTCGCGAATACGTGTAATGTTGAGCTCAACATTAGACATATTCTTTGCAGTCGCAGTTTATGTCGAGCGTGGCGGCGGTAGGCGCAGGTTTCCTTCGGTTTTCCATGATTTCACTCCAGATAATATGAGTGCCAGGGGGTTGTCCGGAGACGGGCTAGGCCCGCCTTCGAACGTCGGTGAGCATCGTGATCAGGGCATCGGATGGCGGCTTGAAGCGCCCGGGCTTGATGGCAGGAGCGCCGTGCGCCGCGAGAATCTGCAGCTTCTCCTCGGGATCGGCGCGCAAATAGGTCTCGGTGCTCTGGATGCTGGCATGGCCGAGCCACAATGCGACTTTGCGAATGTCCCCTGTCGCCGCGAGCGTGTGCATTGCGCAGGAGTGGCGCAGCACGTGCGGTGTTACGCGCTTGCCAAGGATCGACGGCTGCTTCTCTGCCGCGCGCTTGACGTGCTCCGCCAAACGGAACGCAAATCCGTCGCGGGTCATGGGTTGCCCGCTGGCATTGAGGAATATCTCGGCAGCTTGCGCATCGGGGCGGATCGCAAGCCACGCGCGCAATGCGAACTGAGTCTCCTTCCAGAGCGGGAGGACCCGTTCACGCCGTCCCTTGCCCATGATGTGCACGGTGGACAGGAAGCGGTCCGGGAAATCGCGCAGTTGTAGCGTTACGAGTTCCGACACCCTCAGCCCGCCAGCATAGGCCAGATGCAGCATTGCGCGATCGCGGGTGCCAAGGCGTGTCCGGGGATCCGGGGCGTCGAGCAAAGCCTTGATCTCTGCCCGGTCGAGGTAGTCGATCAGCGCCTTGTCGGTCTTCTTGGTAGGGATCGATCTGACGCGAAGGGCCTGATCCAGGCAGGCCGGAATACGATACTCGATGTAGCGGAAGAAGGACCGGATCGCGGCGAGCCTGCCATTGCGGGTCCGAACACAGCTGCCGCGACCGTTCTCGACATGGTCAAGGAAGGCCATGATCATGTCGGTGCCGAGATCCTCGATCTCGAGATCGGTCGGCCGACGCTTCAGCCGATCGGCAGCGAACTGGACCAGGAGGACAAAGCAGTTGGCATAGGTCTTCACCGTGTGCGGACTGACAGCACGTTCGCGCGGCAGATGTTCACGCAGGTAGATCGAGAGGTGCGGAGCGAGTGCCGTCATGCCGCTTCTCCCCGGTAAAGTTGCTCGCTGGCGACAGCGATATCGCGCAGCAGCACCGGAGTGGCCTCGAGATACCAATAGGTGTTGGCGACCGACGCATGCCCCAGATATACGCTGAGTCCGGCCATGTGGTGTGCGATGGCTTCCCTGTCGCGCGGACAGGACTCAAGGGAACGCACGGCGAAAGTGTGCCGCAGGTCGTGTAACCGCATCCCGGCCGTTCCGGTCGGTCCGCGGTATCCGAGCTGCCGGGCCAGCCTGACGAACACCACGTGGGCGCGCACCTTGTGTGGTGCTCTCCCCCGAATGGTCACGAACAGGTCATTGCCCGTGGCGCCAAGCCTTGCTCGGGTGGCGAGATATGCTTCGAGCGCCTGACGGGTCGATGGCTGCAAGGTAATCAGCCGCTGCTTGCCGAACTTGCCGTTGCGGACGATCAGGCCATCCTCGACCAGATCGTTGCATTGAAGAGCGAGGGCCTCGGAAATCCGGAGACCTGTCGCCGCCAGCAGGCCGAACAGATAATGATACGTGTACGGGCTGATCGTGCCTTGGGGCGCAACGTCCAATACCGCGGTCATGATCGCCCGGACCTGTTCCGGTTCGATGATGGTCGGGGTCGGGCGTGGCCGCTTGCCCCGACCGAAGACGCCCGCAGGCGGAACCTCGTGAGCTGGATCTTCAGCATGAGCGAAAAGGCTGAAGTTACGTACGGCGTCGAACCTATGGCGGGCCACGTTCTGCGAGCTTGCCGTGTGGCACCAGTCGTAAATGCGCTGCACTTGGGTGTGCCGGTCACCGGCGCGGCCGGCGAAATCGGCGTATTGGCGCAGCAAGCGTTCCTGTTCGGAGAACTTCCGTCCCAAGCTGCGATGGAGCGAGACGTATCTGGAAATGTGCATGTTCAGCATGACGGTTCTCCCGGCCATGGCTGCGCGATCTTCATGAGCATCGGCAGATCGACCTTGGCGTAGATGGCAGTGGTCTCAGGCGAGCTGTGACGCAGGATGGTCCCAACGGACTCCAGGCCTGCGCCCGCGCGCAGCAGGTTGGTGGCAAGCGAATGCCGGAATATGTGCGACCCGGTCGACACTCCTTCGATCCCACCGCGGTCGCGCGTTCGAGCGACGATGCCCGCGATCTCGGCGGACGAGCGGAATGGCCGAAACGGTGCTTGTGCACGCAGGAACAGATGCTCTTCGGCGGCCTCCGGGCGGGCTGCCGCAAGATATGCCAAGATCGCGTCGCCGACATCCTGCGGCAATGGCAGACGGTCCGGTCGACGCGTCTTGCCCTTGACCGTCAGGTGGCCGGACCGCCAGTCGATGTCGTCGAGACGCATGTCCTGAACATCGGCAGCCCTCAGGCCGAGCCTGGCGAGCAGGAGAATGATGGCCTTGTCCCGGACTTCTACCGGACGATCTGTCGGGCAGGCCGCAATGATCCTCTCGATCGTTGCCGGGTCGACGTGGCGCGGCAGCGTCGAAAGGCGGTAGCGCTGCACTGATGGAACTGCATGCAACAATGCAGGCCGGCACTCGCCACGCACGACCAGAAACCGGATGTAGCTCCTCATTATCGTGACGAGCAGCGATGCCGAGCCCGGCGTCTCCTTGCTTCGTCGTTGAAATGCGCTCCTGAGTCCGGCGGCATCCCATTGCGAAGGCTCGCCCAGCATCGGCATGAGCCGTCTGATATCGGTCCGGTAGCGCCGGATCGTCTCATCGGTGACGCCGCGATGTTGCTTGAGCCACGTGAGGTAAGCCGACATGTGCGGGTCATCGTCAGCCACCGGTTCAACCGATGGGATGACACCGCGGCCTCGCAGGAACTCGACGAAGTGCCGTGCGCATCGCCGCCGCCGCTTCGTGCCCGTGGCGACCAGCTTGCCGCGCTTGCGCCATACCGGGCATCGGCAATCATGCGCAGCGTACTGGTCGATGATCGTGTCGTCGATATCGATCCATTGGCGTCGCGTAATGCGAAGCCAGGCCATGAAATGCTCGGCCTCGGACCGATAGGCCTGCGCGGGTCCCTCGGCGAGTTGCAGGCGATCGATCGCATCGGAATAGTCAGCGAGGTGCCGTGGCAGATCGTCGATCCCGTCGTCGACTTCGACGTAGCCTTGATCTTCCAGGAACCGGACGAAGCGCCTGACCCTTGCTGCTTGGTCAGCCTTGTAGTGCGCTTGCTGCGCCGAATACCGGTGGCACCGACACCGATGCTTCTCGAACCGCCGGACAGCCCGATCGTCAATCGTGCGGATCGCGATCTCGTGCAGGTCCAGCCAATGCAGGAAATGGCGGACCGCCGCGCCATACAGAACCGCACAGCCTGACCTCTCGTCGAGCGACAGAGAGGAGAGAAATGCGGCGAGAAGAGTGCCGTGACTGGGCGAATCTTCGACCCGGAGCGGGGCAGTCCGAAACGGCAGTGATGATCGTGTTCGCATGTTGGCTCCTTCGACTTGCTGAGGTCGACGGAACCGTAGTTATCTGGAGTGAAATCATGGAAAACCGAAGGAAACCTGCGCCTACCGCCGCCACGCTCGACATAAACTGCGACTGCAAAGAATACGTGGTCGATTACCTCACCAAAAGCTTCCCGGTTCGGTTGATGGCGGTGTTCACGGACGAGAATGGCAATGCCCGGTCCGAACCGATGAGTGATGAGAATGGTGCTCCTGTTCTCTGTCGTTCGGCGCTTGCCGCGCGCGACCGCATGATCGAGCAGCTCTGTGCCTTGCCGCCGATCGCGACGGCGCTCGATGCGATCATCGAACGGTTCGGTGTCGATCAGGTCGCCGAAGTCACCGGCCGTACCCGCCGCCTGATCGTCGGGCGCGATGGACGCCAGGTGCTCCAGTCGCGCTCTCCGCGCGCCAATGTGGCCGAAACGCGAGATTTTATGGACGGGACAAAGCGGATTCTGGTTTTCTCCGATGCCGGTGGCACCGGCCGCAGTTATCATGCCGACCTTGCGGCAAAGAACCAGATGCGCCGGGTCCACTTCCTGCTTGAGCCGGGCTGGCGGGCCGATGCCGCAATTCAGGGCCTTGGCCGTACCAACCGCACCAATCAGGCGTCGGCTCCGCTGTTCCGCCCGGTGACCACCGACGTGCGTGGCGAACGTCGGTTTATATCGACCATTGCACGTCGGCTCGACAGTCTCGGGGCACTGACCCGAGGGCAGCGCCAGACAGGTGGGCAGAACCTCTTCGATCCTGCCGACAATCTCGAGAGCACCTACGCCAAGGAGGCGCTCCATCGCTGGTTCGGCCTGTTGTTCGCAGGCAAGCTGGAAGCCGTTACGCTTTCTCGGTTTGAGGAATTGAGCGGGCTCAGGGTCGAAGGGCCCGACGGCGGGATGGTCGATGACCTGCCAACAATCCAGCGCTGGCTCAATCGCATCCTCGCATTGCCGATTGCTCTGCAAAACGGCGTATTTGACGAGTTTCTCGGCCTCGTCGAAGCGCGGATCGATGCAGCACGCCAGGCCGGCACGCTCGACATTGGGGTCGAGACCATTCCGGTGGAGCATTACGAGGTGCTGACCGACACGCTACTGCGCACCGATGCGCTGTCGGGCGCGACTACGCATCTCCTGGAACTCGAGATCGCCCGCGCGCTCAAGCCTTTGCGTCTCGAACGCCTCGAGGATCTCTACGGCTTTTCACGTGCGCGTCAGCAGCTTCTCCGTAATACGCGCTCAGGCCGGATCGGGCTGCTTGTCCCAGCGCGCAGCCTGCTCACAGACGAAGGTATACGGGTGGCCCGTTTCGAACTTGTCCGCCCCTTGAAGCACGGACACATCACTGCCGATCAACTCGAAGAGAGCAATTGGGAACCGGTGGACCCAACCGAATTTCAGCGCCTGTGGCAGGCGGAGGTCGATGACGCCGCATCAAATCACAAGCGCGAGCGACTGCATCTTGCAACCGGCCTGCTGCTTCCGGTGTGGGACAAACTACCTTCCGACTATGTTCGGGTCAGCCGGATCTCGGCGCGAGACGGACGCTCGCTGTTAGGTCGGGAGGTTCCGCTTCATTGCGTGCCCGAACTGTGCCAGGCGCTTGGGCTCGAAGACGAACATTCCTTTTCGGCAGAGCAGACCGTCGATGCGGTGCTCGGGACAGGGCGACCGATGCAAATCAAAAGCCGCGAAGCGCTTACGCTCAAGCGCAGCCTCGTGAATGGCGCGCAGCGGCTCGAACTGGCTGGTTGGTCGGCGTCGCGCCTCGATTGGTACAAGGCACATGGGTGCTTCACCGAGATCATACGCTATCAGACGCGGCTTTTCGTCCCGACGACGAACGCAGTGGCGGTCTTGGCGCGGCTTGCAGGCCAAATTTGATGCATCTTGCCAAATGGCATTCAAAGTGGTATATGCTGCCATATGGAGAATAGTCATGCTGGCTCTGCAACCAATTGATACCGTCCCCCACGCCTTCCGGCCCGATCCTGTAACCCAAGAGGAAGCAGCGGCGATGTTCCGCGCCGTGCTGAACCTGTTTGGGAAATGGGAACTAACCGACGAACAAGCCGCGACTTTGCTCGACATGCCGGTTCGCTCCTATCGGCGGTGGAAGGCTGAGGGTGCAGGCCGTGTCTCGCGCGATGGCGCGGCGCGGCTCTCCAACCTGATGGGTATCCACAAGGCGCTGAGGATCATCTTTTCAGAAGCCCAGCGTGGCTACGCCTGGATTAAGGCAGGTAACGCCGCCTTTGCCGGAGCGAGTGCGCTCGATGTCATGCTTGGCGGCGAACTGACCGATATCATGCGGGTGCGTCGCTATCTTGATGCCGAACGTGGTGCCTGGTGATTGATCCCAAGGCGATTCCGGTTGCCCAGGTCGAGTGGGAAGACGCTGTACGGATTATCCGCAGTGCCTTTCCACCGATCGACCTGTTCGAAGACATCGCAGACCCTGCAGATTGGCCGCTGCTGATCTCCGCCGAGCAAAAAACAAATCCCCGCATTATGGCGACGATCGGCAATCTCGATCTGGTACCTGCTGACCGCCGGGTAGGGGGCAACGGCGCATCCTATCTGATGGCCCCGTTCACGCATGTCAGCACTGACCGACCAAGTCGATTCACCGATGGGACCTACGGCGTCTTATACGCGGGGGATGCATTTGAAACTGCGCTGTTCGAGACAATCCATCATCATGTCCGCTTCATGGCTCGCACTTCCGAAGCGCCAGGTTGGACCTCGCAGTTCCGTGAGATCATCCTTTCGGTAAGCGCCAATCTTCACGATCTCAGGAGCCTTGCCGCAGGCGATCCCGCACTTGATCCCGACAACTATGCTGCATCGCAAGCCCTCGCTGTTGAGCTTAAAGGGGGCGGGGCCGAAGGTCTTGTCTATCCGAGCATCCGGCATCCGGGTGGTGAATGTGTCGGCTTGTTCTACCCGGACTGTGCATCCGACCCCACTCAGGGACGTCACCTCGACTACCACTGGGACGGAATGGGTGTCGATCTGGTTCGAGATGCGGGTACAGGGGCAGTGTTTCGGGTGGTCGGTTCTGCTTGAGCGAAAGATCTACGGCGCGCAGGCCAAAAGGCAATCCAGCTATGAAACGATATCCGCCCAACTCAATTTCAACGTAGTGCCCTTCACCTTGGGCAGGGCTTTGCGGTCGAGCAGCTTGCCCTGCACCTCAAAGTCAGAATCAATCTTCACGATCAGGACCTTGCTAAAGTTGCGCCTGAGATTGAGCGTAATTGTGTCGTTGCTCTTGAAAGGCGTAATCGTCTTCACTTCAACGAAGTGATTGCCAATTTTGCCATCTGATCCTTGTGCGTAATTCCGGTGCAGTTTGAGCCCGTGAGTGATTGCCCCATAGAGTTCGCCGAGATCGCCATACACCTGAAGGTGGCTACCCGTGAGCTCGTAATAGTTCTGCGCAACAGCGAGCAAGTCTTGAAAGATCGGAACCAGATCGACGTCGAGGTTCGGAAACCGGGCTTCGAACTCCAAACGCGCCAGATGTGTGTTGATCTCAGTCCAGGTAATCCATTCACCATCATCGTAAATGGCGTTGTCTTCGTTCCACATGTCTGTTGGGCCGTGCATCATACTGGTGTGACATGCCATCTTACCAGTAAATGACTGGTTTCCTTATCAACGACTGCGCCCATAGAAGAGGAAAGGAAGCTTGCTTCTGACTGAGCCGAAGGAGCGTCGATGGTCGATGCTTGAGCTCGCAATCAGGAGTAAGTCCCATGATCAAGACGATCCCGCTGACCAAGTTGGTCCAGTCCCCTCGCAATGTACGCCGTCACGGCGACCCAGTCGCAGATTCCGAACTGAAAGCGAGCATTGCAGCCCATGGGTTGTTGCAGAACCTCATTGTTCGGCCTGCGGCTCGTGGCAAATTCGAGGTCGAAGCCGGAGAGCGCCGCCGGTGCGCCTTGCTGGCGCTTGCCGAGGAGAAAGTCCTGCCGAAGGGCTACGAGGTTACCTGCCTCGTGCTTGAGGACGATGCGGAAATCGCAGTCGAAACGAGCCTGGCCGAAAACTTCCATCGCCTCGCGATGAACCCAGCCGATGAAGCGCAGGCTTTCGCTGCCCTTATTGATGCTGGTGCCTCGACGGAAGATGTCGCGCGCCGCTTCGGGCTGACGGTCCGCTTCGTCGAAGGCCGTCTGCGTCTCGCGATTCTCGCGCCTGTCGTCTTCGATGCTCTGGCATCCGGTGAAATCACTCTCGATCTCGCCAAAGCTTTCGGCGCGACCTCCGATCAAGAAATTCAGGCTCGCGTCTATGAGCAAGCGTCTTCGGGCTATTATGCGCCCAGCGTCGACAGTATCCGACGCATGGTGCTCTCCGGCACGGTTCGCGGCAGCGATGCTCGGGCCCGTCTTGTCGGTCGCGAAGCCTATATCGCTGCAGGTGGCCGGATCGAACGCGAACTCTTCGACGACGATGACAGCGAGTCCTGGGTCGATGTCGCGCTTCTCGAAACGCTCGCCGTGCAAGAGATGGAGAAGCGCGCCAAGGCGCTCGCAGCAGAGCAGGGTCTTGCCTGGGTCAAGCCGACGCTTGACGCCTATGCCAGTCACGATCTCGTCGAAGGCCTCATTCGACTTCCAGCCGAGCCGGCTCCGTTGACTGACGCCGAACTGGCCCGCCTTGATGAGCTCGATGCCTCGTACGACGAGCATGCTGCCATTCTTGAAGACGAAGACAGCGCCGAAGAAGCAATTGCTGCGGCCGAGGCGACGATCGAAGCGATCGAGCGCGAATGCCAGGACATTCGGGCAAAGCCCCCGGAGCTGGCACCCGAACTGAAGGCCGATGCCGGAATGATCCTCGTTCTCTCGCGCGACGGCACACCGGTTCTCCAGCCGGTGTTCTATGGCGAGCGCGACATCGAAGTCGTTGGTGACGAAGATGTCGTCGAAGTCGTTGCGAGTGTCGGCAGTGATGGCAAACGCCGTGCAGCGCTTTCCAAGCGCCTGGTCGACGAACTTGCGATGCAACGTCGTGACGTGCTCGCGCTCCACGTAGCCTCGGATCCCGGCCTTTCGCTTGACATCATGGTCTTCACCCTCGCGGATGCCGACACCCACGACTGGCGGTCGCGCGCGGCCACGACCCTGCGTGGCGGCGTCCCTGCGGGTCCGATTGTCGGGTTCGAAGCGAAGGATGCGCCGGCAAGCGCATCCCTTGCGGACCTGCGCTCTGGTCTCGATGAGAGCTGGCGATCTGGCGAGGACGCTTCGTCGCGCTTCAAGATGTTTCGGGCACTCGCTGATGAAAGCCGCGCAGCATGGCTCGGCTTCGTCGTCGCTCGCACGCTCGAGGCGAGCCTCAACATGGCAGGCGAACGTCAGATCACGTTCCAGGATCATCTGGGCAGCACGATCGGCATCGACATGGCGCAATGGTGGCGTCCGACCGCGGCAAACTACTTCGACCGCGTCTCGAAGCAGGTCATCCTTGATGCGCTCACCGATGTTGGCGGTTTGGAACTGTCCTCACGCTTTGCATCGGTGAAAAAGGGCGATCTTGCGATGAGCGCCGAGCGCGTCTTCGCGGGGACCTACATCACCGAGGTCGAAGTTCGGGAAAGGGCGCTCGCCTGGGTGCCCGAAGTCATGCGCTTTGCCGATCAGCCGGAAATTCCTGCCGATAACGAAGCGCAAAGCCCCGACGCGGATTTCGTCGCCAACGACGACAATCAGCCCCCGAGCGAGCTGGCCGCCTGACCTCCTCCTGACAGGAACGGCTGCTCGCCACCGTGAAGCGGTCCTCCGGCACATGCCGGGGGGCCGCTTCCTTCATGGAAAGAGAGCGGAGGGGGCTCCGGGATCTCCGGCACTGACCGACGGAACTGTCGTCAGGCCATTTCAGGAGATCCAACATGGCCTATCGCAAGGGACAAAGCGGCGGAGTGTCGCCTGCTACCCGTATCACCCAAGAAATCATCGCCCGCCTCGAGTCCGGCACGAAGCCGTGGATCAAGCCGTGGCGCGGTGTGCCGGTCGCGCGCCCATTGCGGGCGTGCGGCGTCCCTTATCGCGGCATGAATGTATTCTGGCTCTGGATGGTTGCCGACATGTGCGGTTACGCCTCGCCGTTCTGGATGACCTACAATCAGGCCAAAGAACTGGGCGCGCAGGTGCGCAAAGGTGAAAAATCCACCATCGCCATCTTCTACAAGAGCTACACCAAGGAAGTCGAAGCACCCGACACCGGCGAAAAAACCGACGAAAGTCGTCGTGTGCTGAAGGCCTATCCGGTTTTCAATGCTGATCAGGTCGAAGGTCTGCCCGAGCGTTTCCATCCCGCCGCGACGCTTGAGGTGGTGGAGCCCGAGGGCCGTCAGGCTGAACTCGACTCATTCTTTGCCCGTATTCCGGCCGTACTGCGGCATCAGGGCGACGAAGCCTATTATGAGTCAGTGGCTGACCGGGTGACAATGCCGCCTGCGCATCTCTTCTCGGGCTTCGACCACTATTACGCGACGCTCGCGCACGAGCTGTCGCATAATGCCGTAACCCAGATTATGCCGCATGGCCTCCGCTGGAGGCCAGACAGCCCGGCATCGGCCATGCGGCTGTTCGGCATAATCAGAGCCCTTCTAAGAACACCAAGAGGTTATCGTCTGGTCGGAACCGGCCGGGCGGGGTGGCAGGGGCCGCGACGCGAGCGAGCGCCTTTTCCTTCATTCTCATGTCGGCATGGATGTAAATCTGGGTGGTCTCGACGTTTTCGTGACCAAGCCAGAGCGCGATCACCGTTTGATCGACACCGTGGTGGAGCAGTTCCATCGCCGTGCTGTGGCGAAGCGTATGCGGTGTGACCCGCTTGGTGTCGAGGCTCGGGCATGCGCGCGATGCCGTCAGGCAATGCTTGCGTACCAGATGTTCGAGCGCGTCGCGGCTCAGCCGCTCGCCCCGGATCGATGGGAACAGCGGCCTGCTCTCATCCTTGTCGTTGCCGATCCACGTCGCCAGCAGCTTAGCCGTTTCGCGGCGAAGCGGGGTGGCGCGCTCCTTACGGCCCTTACCCATACAGCGGACGTGCGCGCCGGTGCCGAGCGCCACATCACCCCGCGTGAGGCCAACCAGTTCGGATGCCCGCAGACCAGTCTGGACCGCGAGCAGCAGCAGAGCATGATCACGCCGCCCCGTCCATGTCGTGCGATCCGGCGCTGCGAGCAACGCCGCGATCTCATCCGCGTCAAGGAATGTGACCGCACGCTTCACATAGCGCTTGTTGGGCATGGTGAGGATGCGCTGGCAGTGCAGTAGCCAGGTTGGGTCGGTCATCGCGACGAAGCGGAAGAACGATCGGATCGCGGCCAGTCGGGTATTACGGCTGCGAGCGCCGTTGCCCCGCGCCGTTTCGATATGGCTGAGGAAGTCGGCAACCAGATCGGCGTCGATGTCTTCGACCGTCAGCTTGACCGGCGGCTTGCCACGTTGCGCGCTCGCATATCGAAGCAGGAGCCGGAACGTGTCGCGGTAGCCTGCAACCGTGTGGCGGCTTGCCTCCAGTTGCGTGCAAAGCCGGTCGGTGAAGAAGCGCTGGATCAGCGCAGGCAAGGTCGCGACGCTCATTGGTTCACCTCCGGCCGGCGGGTTGCACGGGCCATCGCCAGATCGAGCAGTTCCGGGACCGCCTCCAGATACCAGAACGTGTTGGAGGGATTGGTATGACCCAGATAGGTCGTCAGTCGGATCATTTCGCGCGCGGGGTCTTTGCCCGCGCGATACCACCCGATCATCGTGCGCACCGCGAAGCTGTGGCGAAGGTCATGGATGCGCGGCCCCCGGCCGTGCCGACCATATTGTTGGCCGGGCCGCAGCCCGATCCGCTGGCAGACGTGCGCGAAGTTGTAGCGGGCACTGCAGTCGGTCAGGCGGGTTCCCTTTTCCGTGACGAACAGTGCTGGCGAGGACCGTCCAAGCAGTCGGTCGCGCTCTGCAGCATAGGCGATGAGCTGCGCTACCACGCTTGGGTCGAGCGGAAGCAACCGTTCCTTGCCAAGCTTTCCGCGCCGTATGCGCAGCACGCCAGTCTCGGTGTCGATGTCATCGTCTTTGAGCGCCAGCGCTTCACTGATCCTGAGCCCTGTTACGGCGATAAGCCCGAACAGGGTTGAGCAGGCCAGCGCGCGCAGGCCATAGATGGACGGCAGACCCTTGGCCGCCATGACGATCGCGGCGATCTCGGCCTCCGTATAGATATAAGGACGCTGCCGCGCATAACGCTCAGGGAGCAGCCCGCGCGGCGGCACCTGGTGCGCCGGGTCGATACCGCTCAGCCACTGCGCGAACAGCCGCACCTTGCCGAACCGTGCCGAGCGTGTGGATGTGCCTACAACGGGCAGGCTCGCATCCCAGCGCAGGAACAGCGCCGTATCGACGTGCGAAGCGCGTTCCTGATCGGCGAAGCGGGCGAAGCGCCGGAGTATCCGTTCATCCGTACGAAGATCGTAGCCGAGACTGCGCCGAACGCTCAGATAACGGTCGAGTTGAAGGACGATGCTCATTGCACGCCTCCCGCAACTGGCCAAGGCTGCGCGACCGACCGCAGCCCGTCAATGTCGAGCCGCGCATATATCAGGGTCGATGACCGTGAGCGGTGCCGCAACACGTCGCTCACCTCGTCGAGCGAAGCACCGGCGTTCACCAGTCTGGTCGCAAGGCTATGACGCAACACATGTGATCCGACGTATGGCGTCACCGGCTTTTGCCCGGTCGCCGCCAGTGCATCCTTGATGATGGCGTTGACGATCTGGCCGTTCTTAAACGCGCGGTGCGGCGCGCGGTGGCTGACGAACACGGCTCGGCATGTCGTTGGCCCGCGCTCATCGCGAAGATAGCGGCTCAGCGCGTCCCCGACCTCGCCGGATATCGGCAACCGATCGTGCAACTCGCCCTTGCCGCGCACCATGAGTTCGCCCGCGCGCCAGTCGATATCGTCCAACCGTATCGCGATCACCTCGGGCGCTCGCAACCCGAGCCGCGCCATCAGCAGCAACATCGCATAGTCGCGTGCGGCATGTCGGGGATTGCTGCGCACCGAGCGAAGCACCGCCTCAACGCCATCGGGCGAGAGGTGCCGGGGCAGTCGCGCATCCCAGCGCTGGGCTGTCTTGGGGACGCTGGGTGCGAGATTGGTCGCGGTCGCGCCACGCGCGAACAGATATTGGAAGAAGGTCCGCAGATGCGTCGCTACCGTCTTGTCGCGATAGGGCGTCCGGCGCGCCAGC
The DNA here is from genome assembly GCF_001314325.1 of Sphingopyxis macrogoltabida. NCBI lineage: Bacteria > Pseudomonadati > Pseudomonadota > Alphaproteobacteria > Sphingomonadales > Sphingopyxidaceae > Sphingopyxis > Sphingopyxis macrogoltabida. The sequence goes on along the minus strand of NZ_CP009429.1, from coordinate 2,833,930 downwards.
ACTTGCTGCACGAAGCCAGTGATGTCGGCACCGCTCAACCGCGTCAGGTCGATCATTTGCCTGCCGAAGCGATAGTCGAGGAACCGGTTCGCGAAGCCCAGCGTGTGCCTGATCGTGCGCGGGCTCAGGCCCCGTTGTTTGACCAGATAGGCCTCGAAGTCCGCCAACAGCGTGGTCCGCATCACCTCAGCGTCCGTCAGCGGCACAGGCTGCGCCACGCCAATGTCGATGAGATGCGCGGCGAACCGACGCGCCAGATTATGCGGACAAAGCTTCTGACCCTGTTTTCGCGGCACCATCCGTCCCAGCCGTTCGGCCTGATCGAGCGTCAATGCGGAAGGCTCCACGCCCTCAGCGTCCATCAGCCGCCCCAGATTCCGAACGAGATGGCGGTAGGTTTTGAGCGTTCCCGTTTTGTAATTGGCGGCCGCGAAGCTCTCGATGAACGAGTCGAGATAGGGTTCGATGCAAGTGTACTGAGTTTCCGTCATGATCATCGTGCTCCATGTTGTTGGAGCGACGAAGATTATGCCGAATGGGCCAAGCGCGATCATGCCGCCAACCGCGCCTTCTCGCCACGATGCGGCATAATTTGGGTTACGGCATTATGCGACTTATGCCGATATCGGCATAAGTCGCATTGGACCGGCCATGCCAGTCGCCTCGACCGCAATCTCAAGAATCGATTTGGTTCTGCAGCTTACGCTGCCGAGGAACTCATTGCCGAACTTTCGAGCGCTATGCTTGGCGCTGAACTCGGTCTGCCAGTCACCCACCTCGATAGCCATGCGAGCTATATCGAGCACTGGCTCAAGCTCCTGAAGCAGGATGACCGTGCCATTCTCACCGCTGCCGCGAAGGCTGAGGAAGCATCAAGGCTTTTGCTCAGACTCGGAGGACGGATCTCTGCCGATGATACCGACGAAGCGTCTGCCGACGCTGCGTTGGCCGCCTGAAGGAGGGTGTCATGGGCCGATCGGTCAGTTACCCCAGCGGGGCCATTGTCGCCTTCACCGTGCTCGAAGTCGAAAACGACGACGACTGGGACTTCGAATATGAGTGGCTCCGCGAGGATCTGCGTGAGCGCGCAGGGCAGGCATTCCCTTCCCTGATCGCGCACGACGGTTGGCGAGGCCGCGAAGACCGCATCCTCATGCGCAATGCCTATGCAGATTTCGGCGTGTCGGTTTACGCCGGCCTAGTCGCGGTGTGGATCGTCGAGCGTGACGATGGCGCCTATTGGGATGCCGATTGGCGCACGGCCAGATCGCCCAGAGCACAACGCTGGCTGTCCCAGATCGCCCCGCGTTTTGAAGCGTTGTTCGGCGACTACGTCTGCCTCGGTCACATGTCGAACGGTGAAGGCGTTTACGCAAAACGGGTGGCCTGAATGCGCCAGTCACTTTGACCGTGGCGAGGTGCCTGTCCTCCCTGACGAAGCTTGCTTTTGCACTCATGGTCTGAAGCCATGCGAGAAAGGCCCTGGGCCAGCCGCCAGTCTTCCGCAACCCGGCTTGCGCAGGCCCGAGTTGGCCCGGCCCTGTGGGCCGTTGGCCTGCCCGCGCCAGCCTGCCCAAGCAGGTTTCCCCTGTCGGGTGCGGAGACTGCCTCCAGCTGGCCCTGACGGGCTCTCGCTGGCGCAGCCATGAGCGGGTGCGTCAGCCTCACGCCAGTCAGGAGGACAATACCCATGCACTCATCATTTTCTGACCAACTTGCCGGCCTCGATCTTTCCGGTTTTTCGATTGGTCCTGCCCCGGTTTCCACCAATGATTTTCCGGTCCACGATGCGGTAGTCCAGACGCTCGAAGCTGTCTGGTCCGATCTATTTGCGATGGTCTCTGGGACTGCGCTGGAGGCCGATGCCGAGGACCTCGGCTGGGCGTTCGTCAACATGTTTCACCGTTCCGCGACCCGCAAATCGACCGCAGTCGACCGCGCAACCGACGAAGTCCGAGCGCTCCTCGCTACTGCCGATGGATCCGAAATTCACACCCATGAACTCGAGACCCAGGTTGAGCGGGCACAGTGTGCCGAAGGGGCCATGATCGCTCTCGAAGAGATGCGCGAAGTGGCCGCTGCCCTCTATCTCAACGAATTCGGCTCCTCGTGGAAGCCCGTGTCGAGTTCGCGCTTCAATCACAGCGCCATGCTGACTTCCGCGCTTGTCGAGGGGCGCGAGTTCGTCCGAGCCCGGTCCGAAGCCAAGCGCCGCGCCGCCATGCCAGAAGGTACGCCGGTGATATTTTCCGGTGGCCGCACACGCCATCCAAACGAGCAGGACGCTCTCACTTTTGCCAACAACGTCTGGGCTACTCTGGACAAGGTTCACGACCGGGTTCCTGACATGGTTCTTGTCCACGGCGGTGATACCAAGGGCGTTGACCGTCTGGCATCTTCATGGGCGGAACGACGCAACATCCCGCAAATCAGCTTCTCCCTCGACATGCGCCTGGGGGCACGCGCAGGATTCAAGCGCAACGAGCGTATGCTCTCGCTTGACCCCCGTTATGTCGTCGCCTTTCCCGGAAACGGGGTCCTGGAGCGCCTCGTCATCGAAGCGAAATCCCGTCGGATTACCGTCGTCGATCGCCGCGGTCCGCTTGGAACTTCTCCCAAGCGCGCGGCTCAGGATACCGACTGATGCGTCCGGCATCGCGCCAGCGCCATCGGCGCTGGCGCAGCCCGTCAGAGGAAAGAGATCGCCTGATATCGTGGGCAAGACGATCGGTTCTTGCCCGCACATTGCAGGAGAAATCTCATGACTGATTTTCAGGCAATCATGGCGGACTTTACTGTCCGCCAAGCCGAACGCGCGGCGCAGGCACAAAGTGAAATCCAACGGCTCAAGGCAGCTATCATTGCCCCGCTGCGCAATGCCGAAATTGCCCGCGTAGAAATCCGTTTCGATGGGTGCGGCGACAGCGGTGCGGTCGAAGAATGCGTCTTCTCTAACGCCGGCGGGGCGAGTGTTCCGTGTCCCGAAGTGATGATCGACTGTGCTGGAGAAGGCGACGACCAGAGCCTCAATTCCGCCCTCGAGCAACTGACTTACCTTGCTCTCGAACGCCATCATCCCGGATGGGAAATCAATGATGGTGCTTGCGGCGAACTGGTCATCGACGTGGCTACGCCGAGTTTCGTTCTGGACTGCCAGCTGCGTTACACGGCGGCCGACGACCATTCGACTGATCTCTAGGAGAAGTGCGATGGCTCATTGCTATTATCACGCCCTATCGTCGGTTCGGAAATGGGGAGGGGTGGTGGACGATTACCTCCCGCTCCACCAATGGTTTGACCAGTCAAAGGCGATCTTTGCTGATCCGCGGCACCGGGCCCTTCGGCACCATGCCGAAGGCATCTTCATGCTCGAAACGCTGTTCGGGCCTACTATCGTCAACGCCGATAGCCGTGTTGTGCCCGTTCGCCTTGTAGGCGAACAGCACGTCCGCGAGGACTTGGGTACGATTCCTTCCTTTGCGGATTGGGGGCGCCTCATCACGCCCCAAGACTGGATGTTGCGGGGTCATCGTCTGGAAGAGCCTATGCCGCTTGGCACTGTGGAGACTGGTGCTAGCGGTGCGTTTTCAGGGGGTCTTTCGTCGGCTTCGGGAGGAGCGTCCGTAGTCGAGATATGATGTCGCCTTCGAGGCAGGCGAGGTCAGGGGTACGTGGCATCCCGATAATACGAAAAGTCATGGCTTGGCCTGTGCAAGGCACTCGGGACCAACCCGGCCTGTAAGCAAACCTTTCCTGAAGCATCCCCGTCGAGACGCGCAACCCCGATCTGGTCCGGCCGAGTTGCCGGGCTGCGCCCGGCTGCCCGCACCACCCGAACCAGATCGAGGTTTCCCTTCGGTGCGCTTCGCCGGGGCCGCTTCCTAGTCGGGTTTGCAGCCGGGATGGACCCGGAATGCTCGATCAGGAGAAAGACCATGACCAATCTCGTTATCCTCGTTGGCCGCATTGCCCGCGATCCCGAAACCCGTACGACCCAAGGCGGCACCAACATCACCTCGATCTCGGTCGTCACCGACCGTCCCGCCCGCAAGGACGGCAAGACCTACAAGGACGAAAACGGCTACACCGCCAAGGACAGCGAATTCCACCGCGTGACCTGCTTCAACGGGCTCGGCCAGAACGTCGCCAAGTATTGCACCAAGGGCCAGCTCGTGACGGTCGAGGGGCGCATCCACTATACGCAGTGGGAAGACCAGGACGGCACCAAGCGCTACGGCTGCGAGATCATCGCCGACAAGGTGGACTTCCTCACCAAAGGCCGGGCGTCGAACAATGAGGGTGCGCCCGACATCGACGAGGACTGAGTTCTTCCCGCAAACAACAAGGCTCCGATGGTTCGCGCCATCGGGGCCTTTTTTTGTGCTCGCTGGCGTGAACGGCGGGGCGGGGCATCGAGCCCACACCCCGCCGCGGTTGAAGTGTCAGGCGGGGGAGAGCCGCTTGAGGGCATCGTCGATCCCGATGGTGAGCGATTCGCGGATGAGCTGCTTCAGTTGCGCCGGTTCGATCGTCTCGGCTCCGCATTCGAGAAGAACCTTGCCCAGTTCGGCGGCCGCTTCATCACGGAGCCTGGCCTCCTGTGCATCGAGTTCTTCGCGCTGCTCGCGCAGTTTTTTGAGCGCATTACGCGCGCTCGGTTTGGACCTGGCCATCAGATTGTCCTTTCGCTGGCCGTTGGTCCCCTCCACGCGCGACAGTGCCAGCATGGGGCCATGTAGGAAAACGGTTTTTGCCGCGATGCCAGTGCTTTTCACGCTGACGTTGGAGAGGTCTCTCTCGCAGAAAGTCCAAGTGTGATGCGGGCTTTGGGGCCGCGTCAAGGACGACGGGGCCCCACCATTTTTACCGGGCAAGCCCGGCAAAAATCGTTTCCCCCATCGCCGCTTCGCGGCCGCGCTACGCGCGGTCCCTGACCCGGCCCGTCGCCCACATCCTCGCAGCTCCTGATGCGACGCATCGAACATCAGGAGGAAAGATCATGTACGCTTCACTGAATATCGCGCAGGGTTCATTCCAGGCAGATCAGGCAGCCTTCGTTGCCGCACTCGACAAGGCTCATGCCCGGTCCCTTCACAGCTACTTTACCCAATATGTCCTGACCGATGGTGAGGCAGGTTACATCGCGGTCGATGAGGGCGATTACGGCGCACTGCCCAAGGCCATGCTGGACCGGGTCATCGACACAGTGCCTGGAAAGCTGAGCGATGAATTCTGAGGCTACACACAAGGAGGAAGTCCGTCAGGACTTCCTCCTTTCTTTTTGCTCGGGTCCCGTATTGTCGCTCCCGTAGGCATCGCGCGAGCATTCCCTGCAGCATCAGTCCTCGGCGTTAGACGCATCGAATTCCTCCAGCCGATCGGGCATGTCGAGTACCTTCATGGCCGCTGCTGAAATAGCCTCTGCCTTCGTCGGAAAGGCTTCCGCTGAACTGATCGACACGCCGCTCGAATAGGTCACGGTTGCCTGGAAACCATTGCCTTTGGGTGTCGCGCTCAGTGTTACGTCCGCCATAGCCATGCTCCCGGTGGGATGCCCGCGACACCATTCTTCCTGCCGGCGGACTCGATCGATCTTTAACACGATCGGCAATCGAGCGGCATCGTCTTCGTCCCTTGGTCTTGGGAATTCAAAACCGTCGATCCCGTGCAGGTCATGACACTGGAACCTACCCTCTAAGCTGGGGACGGAAGAGCACACCGAACGCAGTAGCTGCTGCTGGTGAAGCTGAGTTAGATTAGCGAGTAACGGCCGATTTTGGCGAGTGGCAGTTTCTTGCTGCCTAATCTCAGCGCGACCTTGCCATGGCTCTGTCAATCGGAGACGAGCTGTAGCAAGTCTGACAGCACCCAATTGGGTCCAATTTTCAATCAGGTACAGTTAGTCTGACAGCTCCGCAACGAGTTTTCCGGCGAACCCCCAATCTTCAAATTCAACTTCTTGAATCACGACATGGACGTGCTCGGGCCTCTTACCGAGGTGCTCCACCATTAAATCTGTGACACCTTTTACGATCTCTCGCTTGGCTTCCTTGGTAGCGCCCTTGGTAAACTGGACATTGATATAAGGCATCGCGGCAAATCCTGTTCAAAAATATGATGTGAAATCATGGGCTTCTGTCCGAATGCCGATGAATCATCAATGTCGCCGTGACCGGCAACTTTGCCTGCTTCACAATCCCGAACTCGTCGGTGGGGCGATTCTCGGGCAATTCATTGCAGGCATTGCAAGCCCGACCGATCAATCTGACTTTTTCTCCGAGCCGGAGAACATCGATTTCCATTCCTTGGAACCGGGCTTAGCTTGCCATTTCATCTTGTCGGACAGAACACTCAGGCCCTCAGAGACAGACGGGCGAACCTTGATCTGGTCATACCAACGTTTCACATTTGGATAATCTTCAAGGTCCTGGCCCTGCATTTTTCGGGGCCTGACCCATGTGAACGTAGCTATATCGGCTATCGAAAATTCGTCCGCCAGATATTCATGATCCGCCAGCCGGTTATCGAGCACTTTGTAAAGGCGAGCGGCCTCTTGTGTGTAGCGGTCTACCGCATATTCGATCTTCTCGGGCGCGTATGTTCTAAAATGGTGTGCCTGCCCGAGCATCGGCCCCATGCTACTCACCTGGAAGAAAAGCCATTGCAGGGCTTCCAGCCTTTTCACTTCAGACTTGGGAAGAAGCTTTCCGGTCTTTTCAGCCAGGTAGAGCAATATGGCGCCAGATTCGAATATCGCAACCGGCTCGCCATTTGGACCATCGTGATCGATGATGGCGGGAACCTTGTTGTTTGGACTGATCTTAAGAAATGCCGGATCGAACTGTTCACCGGCCAGAATATTGATTGGCGTAACTTTGCCAAGCAATCCCAATTCCGCCAAAGCAATCGTCGCCTTGTATCCGTTGGGAGTAGGCCAGAAAAACAGTTCGATCATAGCGTGCGACCTGCTCCCCTTATCCGACGATCTTGAGATGATTCGAACGGTCGAGAAGCATTCCCGGGTTCATAATCCAATCTGGATCAACAGCATTCTTTGCGCCAGCCAACATATCCCGGAAAAGCGGGTCCACTTCCTTGTCGTACCACGGACGGAAGCTGCGTCCGACCGCATGGTGGTGCGTGATTGTCGCGCCAAGCTCCGATATCGCATCAGAAGCCACGTCGGAAAGCGCCTGGTAATGTTCAAGGCTCGTCTCGTGCGTGGAAGGCGCAACGACGGAATAATAGGGCGCCGGCCCATCGGGATAGAGGAAGGAGAATCTGCGGCAAACAATGCCACCGCCGGTCAGCGCTTTTTGCGCCTCGCTGACCCGGCGAATAATTTCCGTGTCCACGGCTTCGAATTTGTCCCAGGTATAGGCCGTTTCAAAGGTAAAGCTGACCACGCCCATCGCAGCGCGCGTATGCATCAATCGCGGCAGGTAACGGAATTGCTCGCGCCAATTCCCCTGCGCGCCGCTGCGGCTTGACTTCAAGGCATCGCCGCCCGATCCGGTCTTGGTCACGACTTCACCGCCGTGGTCCTGGCAAATTTCAACGCCGCGCTCCAGCCAGACATCCACGGGATGATCCGCAGATTCAAAGCCAAGCAGCAGCACAGATTTTGTGCCATCACCAGCGCCATAAAACTGGGCATCTTGCGCGTCCAGATAACGACAATTCGCAGGAAACAGGCCTGCCTGTGTGATCTGCCGAATGGCTGCGGCACCTTGATAGAACGTGTCAAAGGTGATGGTCGCATTCGCCCGGAAGACCACTCGCCCCTGAAGCTTCATCCATGCCTGTGTGATAATCCCGAGCGAGCCTTCAGAACCGATAAAGAGGCGGTCGGGATCCGGGCCGGCACCTGATCCCGGCAATCTGCGATTTTCTATCGTTCCGCGCGGCGTTACGACCCTGAGGCTCTGCACCATATCGTCAATATGGGTAAGGTGGGTAGCATAGTGGCCCGAAGAACGCGTCGCAATCCAGCCGCCAAGCGATGAAAACTCCCAGGATTGCGGAATATGTCTCAATGTGAGGCCGTGCGGCTTTAGCTGATCTTCAAGCGAAGGCCCAAGCGTACCTGCCTGGATAAGTGCGCAGCGGGAGACCGGGTCAACCTCCAGCACCTGGTTCATGTTCCCCAAATCGATAATTACCGAACCGTCGCAATCCTCCGGGGCAGTAAAGCCGTCCGTGACACTTGATCCGCCGCCATATGGAATTGCCGCATAGCCATTATCACCGCACCAATCCAAAACTGCGGCAACCTCGGCCTCGTTGCGAGGATAGGCAATCACATCAGGCGGATTGGTAAAATCTCGCCGAAAAATGCGCGTCAGGTCCTTGAAGCTCTTGCCGTAGGAATGAGAAACGCGATCCCATTTGTCTGAATTACAAAAAGACGACAAGGAAGCAGGGATGGAGATCCGCGATTCCCTCAACTCGATTTCCTCGAGCGTTGGATCAGACAAGACCACCGGCTCATCAATGCCCAGGCGTTTGCCAACGCGAACGGCCATTTCCTTGACCTCAGCCTGGGAAATGACCTCGTCTTCGTATCCCCAGCTATGCCATTTGCGCCTCTTACCATAGTAGCCAGCTTGCTCAGTCATGATTCAATGCCCTCAGAAATCAGTTTGAGCACCAGAAGTTAACGGGTCGACGAACCTATTCTATTGCCATTGAAGTCAGTTTTTTGACAGATTCATTCAACTTCGTGCGCGGCCGGGATCTCCCTTGGATTGGAAAATTCAGACAAGAACCTCGGCTATTGCGGGCTGCTACAGGCCTCATGTTCAGGCGCGAGAAGCCCATCAGCCAATTCAACTGCTCGCGGTCGCTGCCTGCGAAGTGATTCGTTGTTAGGAACCGTTGCATGTCTGGCTCCAGCGTCGATCCCGAGACACTTCCCAGCCAGGGTCAGGTCTCATAAGTTGATTCAGAGGGCGCAGGAAGATGCCCGACAGACCAAGCTCATCCACGAGGCACGGGAAGAGTGGCAGGGTGTACGGCAACCGCATCTGCATGATGTTCTGCTTGATCAGGGTGAGCAGAGCTGTCCCAACCGTGTGGCTCGCCTTGCATGGCAAGCCGGGATCAAAGCTCAAGTTGGCTATAAGCGGCGTCCAGACAGCTATTGTGGCACGCCATCAGTTGTGATCGACAATACGTTGGATCGCCAGTTTGCAGTGTCAGCGTCCGACGCAGCATGGGTAACAGACACCACCTTCATCAGAACGCATGAGGGCTTCGCTTACCTCTCAGTGGTGATCGATCTCTATTCACGGCGGTGGTTGGTTGGCAGATACAAAGTCGGCAGACCGCTGATCTGGTCTGCCAGGCACTGCTGATAGCGGTGTGGCGCAGAAAGCCGAAGAACGTAGTTCTGATCCACTCCATCAGGGCTCACAGTTTATCTCCCGCGAATGAACCTGGCTCCTCCATGCCCACAATCTCAAGCACTCAATGGGCAGGCGCGGGAACTGCCATGATAATGCGTTCGCTGAGAGCTTCCTTAACCTGCTCAAACGCGAACGGATCCGAAGGCGGACATAAAAAACCCGCGCAGAAGCTCGGCAGGATGAGTTCGACTACATCGAAATTCTATAACCCCGTGCGAAAGCACGTGACGTGACCCCCTGGTTTCCACCAGCGGGGATTAGAGCCCAGCAGCTTTGTTGCGCATGAGCGCAGTGTAAGCAATGGCCTGTGCAGCGGAGCCCGAAGGGCGTAGCTGCACAGGCCATTGCTTATGCAGTTCGGCGGCGAACGCCGCCGGTGTCTCATATCCAAGGGCCGAGTGTGGCCGCGCCTGGTTGTAATCTTCGGCCCAGGCCGCGATCACTGTGCGGGCATGATCGAGGTCGAGGAACAGCGTCTCGTTCAGAAGCTCATCGCGCATCCGGCCATTGAAGCTCTCGACATAGCCGTTCTGCATCGGCTTGCCCGGCGCGATATAATGCCACTCGACCCCGACCTCACCGCACCATGCGAGCACCGCGTTCGATGTCAGCTCGGTCCCATTGTCGCTGACGATCATCCCCGGTCTGCCGCGCTCCTCGATCAGATCGCTGAGCTCGCGCACGACCCGGCGCCCGGAGATCGACGTGTCGGGCACCGCGCGCAGGCACTCCCGCGTGACATCGTCCACGATGTTGAGCACCCGGAACCGCCGACCTGACGCCATCTGATCATGCACAAAGTCGAGGCTCCACCGCTGGTTCGGCAGCGCGAGCACCGGTGCGGGCGCCCGCGCACCGATCGCCCGGCGCCGGTTGCGTCTTCGTCGGACCATCAGCCCCTCCTCTCGATACAGGCGCTGGGTCTTCTTCCTGTTGATCATCACGCCCTCCCGGCGCAGCAGGATATGCAGGCGCCGATAACCGAACCGGCGACGCTGCTGCGCCAACTCGCGCAGCTTCTCCCGAACCTCGGCATCGTCGCCACGCTGCGACCGGTAGCGCATGCTCTTCCGATCGGCGCCTGTGACACGGCACGCCCGCCGCTCGCTCATCCCATGGCAAGCCTGGAGATGGGCGACCGCTTCCCGCTGAACGGCGGGCGTCACCATTTTTTTGTGAGAAGATCCTTCAGCGCCGCATTGTCCAGCATCGAGTCCGCAAGCAACCGCTTCAGCTTCGCGTTCTCGTCCTCGAGCGAGCGTAGCCGCTTCGCCTCCGACACCTCAAGGCCGCCATACTTGGCCTTCCAGTTGTAGATCGTTGCTTCCGACACCCCGTGTCGCCGCGCCAGCTCGCCGGTCTTCGCGCCCGCCTCCGCTTCCTTCAACACCCCGATGATCTGCTCTTCCGAAAACCTCAAACGCTTCATCTGTCCGTCCTTCCTTCAAGACCGGACTCTAATCACTGTTGGAGGAAAATCAGGGGGTCACGTCACACGCCACAAACCCCATGTTGTCACCTGTGAACTTCGAACGACAGCAAAAAACAAACAATGAAGGCGTCTAGATCACTAGGCGCTATTCACTTCAATGTCTTCAATCTCAATGTTCCCCGTCAGCGCCTATGGCCCAGTTCATCGATCCGAAGTCAGGTGAAGTCTTGTCATTGCCGCTCCAATCGGAGACAAGTGGTCTCAACTTTGGTGACGCGAAAATGACCCACATCTCATACAAAAAAGAATTTTCAGATATTCGACAAGTTACATCGTTGAGACTCCTTGTTTATTTCGCGCGCGAACACGACATTCCAGCCCTCGAAATCCTGAAAGGAACGGAATTAGATCTGGATGATATTGAAGACCCATATTGCGAAATTCAGGTCTGGCAAGAACTCCGAGCAATTCAAAACTTGCTGGAGATAGACGATGATCCTGCCAACGGCGTGATTTTGGGAATGCGCCAACACCTGACCTGTTATGGAACACTAGGTTTCGCCATGATGGCTAGCCGCACGCTGGAACAAGCGCTAACGATTGGCGCCAAATTCTACAAGATATCTTTGTGGATCAACGAAGTTTCCGTTGTCCGAGATCCTGACACCATCAAATTCGTGATTCTTGGGCACAAGCTGCCACCATTCAGTCAACACTTTCTAGCTACAAGAGGCATGGCTGCCCTGGTTACCTGGGTCCAAGAGTTAACCAATTCCGAAGTATATCCATGCCAAACTTCATTCAAGAACGATAGACCGGACAATATGGATGAGGTTGGAAAGGCGTTTGGAACAGAAACGCTATTTGGGCAGAAAAACTATTCAATTTCATTCAATCGCAGCTTGTTTCGTATGCAATTGAAATTCGATGACCGTTGGTCACGCATGAGATTAGAGGACAAGCTGAGCAACACCCTTGAAAGGCGCCACTCAAGTACAAAAAACAGAGTCAAGGAAATGCTTCTGCAGATGTCAAATGAAAAGCTGTCCACTGAGCCAGAAATTTGTCGAGCTTTAGGGTGCTCAATGAGTACTCTGAGGCGTCGTTTGCATACAGAAGAAACAAATTTTCGACAAATCCAGTCCGAAGTTATTTTTGAACGTGCTTGCCAGCTCTTATTATCATCAACCATGACATTAGAGCAGATCGCTTACACGCTTGGATACTCTGAAGCAGGTAGTTTTTGTCGAGCTTTTAAACGGGTCGGTGGAATGGCACCCGGTCGTTGGCGCAAAGCGAATACATCCTAGCGATTCCACTGCTCAAGCTACAACCTACTCGGCAGGGCGCTTCGACCTCGACTTTTGGTTCTCATGTTCGTTCCTTCGTCACTACGACGAGAACCAAAACCCTCCTAAACTTCAACCGCTAATCTGTCTCATGAACGCTGACGGGGAACAGTCGCAGCTCTCATAAGCCTCTCTGTTGCGCCATCGCGTGATTTCATACTCGGCCGCGCCGTCAAAATAATCGAACACTGGAAATGGAATTCGACGCTGGGCGAGACGATGAAAATCAGTCACATTGTGACAGCCTGGAATATTCATCTGCGTCACTCCAAATCTAGGAGTTTTTGATGATCTTTTTGGATCGTCTTCTTATCAATCTTACCGGACGCGATACGAACCAATGGCTCGGTTGTGACCCGGATGTGCTTTGGGATTTTGAAACCGGCAATCTTGAGCTTCAGATTTGATCTTATGGCGTCGACGTCTACTTCCCGATCAACATATATTGTCGCCGCAACATCCTCGCCCAGCCTTTGGTCGGCTACGCCGTAAACGCTGACCTCAATAATTGCCGGATCGTTTAACATTGCCGATTCCACCTCGGCGCAACCGATATTTTCACCACCCCGAATGATGATCTGTTTCAACCGATCTACGATGTAGAGATATCCATCTTCGTCGAGATAAGCGATATCTCCCGTCCTGAACCAACCACCTTCCAGAAAATCGCCGCTCGAATCTGGTCGGTCCCAATATTTGTGAATCACCGAGGTTCCTCGAACAAGCAATTCTCCGCGCTCTCCGGCCTTTACAAAGTTATCGTCGCTGTCAACAATTCCGAGCTCAAGAACCGCGCTCACCCTGCCCGAACTGGATGGTCGCATTAGATATTCTTCGCCACCGATCGACGTGCCGATCGAGTTGGTTTCAGTCATCCCCCATCCGGTGTTCGGCTTTGCATTCTTGAATGTCTCGTCAATGCCCTTCACTTGAGATTCAGCGCGCGCCGATCCGCCGCCACCCACGGCGAGCAAGCTGCTCACATCTTTATCCTGCTTTTGCGCCGCCAGCATAAGGTCTCCCGTCATTGCGGGCGTTCCAACAAAGCTGACAATTTTTTCTGCCTCAACCAACTCGACAGCGACATTCGGGTCCCATTTGTACATCGCAACAGTCTTCCGCTTTCTGCGGAAACTGGTCAGCAATACAGCAAGAAGTCCGTTGACGTGAAAAAGCGGCATGCCAAGCAAGGCTGCGTCCGGATAATGCGGCTTCGATTGCCCTTTGGGCGCGCCACCGTGGATTGTTGCCAAAACTGCCAGATCAAGCTCCCAGGACAAGAGCGCCGCAATGATGTTGCGGTGCGTCGAGACGGACCCTTTGGGGTGGCCAGTCGATCCCGATGTAAACAAGATGACCGCATCATCATCGGGTTCGATTTGGATATCGGGAAGCTCGCCGTGCTGACGCAGAAGCTGATCGATGGGTGTGGCACGGTCACATGGCTCTGAACGGACCGAAATAAGAGTCAGAAAATCAAGACCACTTTGGAGTTTGACTCTGTCAAGCCGTTCCTGGTCGACTATGGCCACCTTTGCCCCGATATGCCTAATGCCATACTCAAGCTCGTCCGATTCCCACCATGCATTGAGCCCCGCGACGATCCCTCCGATAGAAGTTATCGCCGCAAATGCGAGCGCCCATTCAGGGTAGTTGCGAAGGCCAATTGCGACCCGGTCGCCAGGTTTGACTCCATAGTCATCGATCAGGCGTCTGCCCAGATTTGACGCACGCTGATAGAATTCCTCAAACGTGTAGCGCTCATCATTATAGACAAAAAATGTCTTCTCGCAGCGCGCTTCGCTAATCAGCTGTCTGAGCGAGGTGGGTGCGTTTACGAACCACTTTACCTCGTTTCCATTCACACAGACATTTTGCAGTTCATACTTTCTTCCGGGTGCCGTAAGTTTTGCAATAGCTCTTGCCCTATCCACGATCCCAACCTTTCTAATCCTTCGCTGCAACTTTTGCTCAAATCGGCACAAGACTAATACGCTAACCGGTCGCGTCCGTCAAGGTGGTGTAATTTCGGCTGTGGCCGTGGGCCATCGTCAGGCGGCTTTGGCGGTGATGTGTAGGGGCTGATTTTCCTCCTCGATCATGGGTTGGTTGAGTTCGGCCATGCCTTCGATCTGCATGTATCGGTGCTGGAGCTGCCACTCGTCGTTCTGCTCCATCAGCACAGCCCCGACGAGGCGGATGATGCTGTCTTCGTTCGGGAAGATTCCGACGACGTCGGCGCGGCGCTTGACCTCCTTGTTGAGCCGCTCGAGCGGATTGGTTGAGTGTAACTTCGTGCGGTGCTGGGTGGGAAAGCCGGTGTAGGCGAGCACGTCGGTTTCGGCCTCGTCCATGCAGGCGCCGAGCTTGGGCCAACGGGTGCGCAACTGGTCGGCGACCTGTCGCCAGACCTGCGTTGCGCTTTTCTGATCGGGCTGCAGGAAGACCTGGCGGATCGCGGCGGCGACGACAGTGTTCTGGCCCTTGGGCACATAGGACAGGGCATTGCGCATGAAGTGCACCCGGCAGCGCTGCCAGGTGGCGCCCATGACGCGGGTGATCGCGCCCTTGAGGCCCTCGTGAGCATCGGAGATGACCAGCTTCACGCCGGTAAGACCGCGCCGAACAAGGTCCTTCAGGAAGTCGGACCAGAAGACCTCCGCTTCCGAGGGGCCGATATGCAGGCCGACGATCTCGCGCCGGCCCTCGGTGTTGACGGCCATGGCGATTATTGCGGCAACGCTGATGATCCGCCCGCCTTCGCGTACCTTGAGATAGGTGGCATCGAGCCAGAGATACGGCCATTCGCCGGTGAGCGGGCGTTTCAGAAAGGCATGGACGCGCTCGTCAATGTCCTTGCAAAGCTTGGAGACGGTGGACTTGGAGATGCCGGTCATGCCCATGGCCTGGACGAGTTCATCGACCCGCCGGGTGCTGACCCCGCCGATCCACGCTTCCTGGATCACCGCAACCAGCGCTTTCTCGACCATCTTGCGGGGCTCAAGGAAGCCCGGAAAGTAGGACCCAGCACGCAGCTTGGGGATTTTCAGGTTCAGCGTGCCTACCCGGGTATCCAGCGAACGGTCGCGATAGCCGTTGCGCCAGGTCGCGCGCTCGCTGCTGCGTTCGTGGCGACCCGCGCCGATCAGGCCATCAACGTCGGCCTCCATGATCAGCTGCAGCACGTTCTCGGCGATGGTGCGCAAAAAATCCGGTTGGCCGCCCTTCGCAGCAAGCTCTTCGATCAGTAATCTGTCCTCGGTCATCGGGAACTCCTCTTCGTCACGGTTGAAGTGTGCAAACTCCACCATAACGATGAACCCGGTGGCCACCAGCGACGCCGCATTCCGGGGTGGGGCATGCCCCACCCCGGAATACACCATCGCCTACACCGGAAATTACACCACGAGCGCGGACGCTAACGAGCACGGCTGAAGCCTGTCGCCGGATCGCGGTCAGCGAGCAGACCTATTATCGGTGGCGCAAGGAGTATGGCGGCCTGAAGACCGACCAGGCGCGGCGGATGAAGGATCTGGAGAAGGAGAACCAGCGGCTGCGCCGGGCGATCTCGGACCTGACCTTGGACAAGCTGATCTTGCAGGAGGCTGCACGGGGAAACTTCTGAGCCCCGCGCGGCGGCGGCGCTGCATCGATCAGGTACGACGGGATCTGCCAGTCCGGGTATCCGAGCGACGGATATGCCGGGTGCTGGGTCAGCATCGATCGACGCAGCGCAAGATGCCGCGCGGGGCGGATGACGAACAGGCACTGACCGAGGACATCATTGCATTGGCGAAGCAATATGGTCGTTACGGCTACCGCCGGGTCACGGCGTTGCTGTGCCATGCGGGATGGACGGTGAACCATAAACGTGTCGAGCGGATATGGCGGCGTGAAGGACTGAAAGTCCCGCAGCGCCAGCCAAAGCGCGGGCGTCTATGGCTCAATGACGGATCGTGCATCCGGCTACGCCCCGAATATCCGGGGCATGTCTGGGCCTACGATTTCGTCGAGGGGCGGACGCATGACGGTCGCAAGTTCCGCATCCTCACGATCATCGACGAGGCCAGCAGGGAATGCCTGGCGCTCATCGTTGCACGGCAACTCAAGCATGAGGATGTTCTGGCGGCCCTGGCCGACCTGTTCATCTCGCGTGGGCCGCCAGCGCATATACGATCCGATAATGGTAGCGAGTTTATCGCGACCGCCGTCCAGAAATGGCTGGGGCAGATCGGCGTAAAGACCCTCTATATCGCGCCGGGATCACCATGGGAAAATGGCTATAACGAAAGCTTCAACGGGTCGCTTCGCGACGAACTGCTCAATGGCGAGATCTTCTACAGCCTCGCCGAGGCCAGGGTGCTGATCGAGGCATGGCGGCGGCATTACAACACCGTCCGCCCGCATAGCAGCTTGGGCTACCGGCCACCGGCACCGGAAACGGCGACACCGCCATATCCGGCCTCCGGTTCCGCTTCGCTCCACCTCCGTCCGGATATGGCGGCGATGAGCTTAATGCACTAACAAACCAATCGGTCCACTCGGTGGGGGCAGACCAAAACTCCGCCTATATCCAGCAATACATCAAGCGCGGCACGCCCGCGCGTCTCGATCAAAGCGACATCGCTCAGCTGGCTCTGCATTTCGATGTTCCTGCCAAATTGCTCGGGGGAAAAGAGAGCCCTTCAACTCCGCGACGTTCGGTCATCACTGTGCCGGTAATTGAGGCCAAGGGCTTGGAAATCCCACAGGAACGATCTCGGATCGTAGATGAAGCCTGGCTAAGACGCCTATGCAACAGGCCTGCAGGTTTGGCGATCTTACCCATTGCTGGTGAGGCTATGCAGCCGACCCTGCAGAATGGCGACGAAGTCATAATCCAAAGGCTGCGCTCTCACGATGCCCTTCAAGACGGGCTCTACGCTGTCCGGGGATCGTCAGAGACGTTCGTCAGGCGGATCGCTCTGGATCCGACCAAAAATCGCATTTCTGTCCTGACCGACCATCCCGCTTATCCAAGCTGGAACGGTGTTCAGCGAAAGGCGATCAATGTCGTCGGCAGAGTGATCTGGATTGGTTCTCAGGTGTGGTGAGTGGGAGCTATGCTGCCTGCGACATACGCCAACTTGCGCAGTGAATGCCCACTGCTCGGGATAAGTCCAACGGTTTGCCGCGATCGAATTTCCGCTCATCGCAAAGGTCCCAAGATGGGGGTATTGCAGGGGGTATTTTTGGCGAAGCTAATAGAGAACTGCCAATTTAACAGCTGCTTAAGTGAGGTTGGTGGATCCCTCCTCCGCTACCAACCCATCTAAATTGTTGAACTATTAGATAGTTTGCGAGATCGATGGCTGCCGCATCTATCGGTCGTTTTATCTAACCCATTGAAATATTGAGGTTGGTTTCCGAATTCAGGATCGTCGCTTGACGCCTTCTGACTGGGGAATTGGAAATGGCTGATCCTCGCACGGCCGGGAACTGACGCCACCATTGGTGACACCGGACGGCAGTCTTCTTGGGATCAGCGTTCAACCCCGTAGAGCCCGGTAGACAAGATCCTGCGACACCGTACTGAGCGGCGGGATTTCCGGATGGGGCATGGCCCGGTTGGTCATCCCGACGAAGACGATATCATGCTCCGGATCGGCCCAGAACCAAGTGCCATGGGCACCCGCCCACTCATAGGTGCCCTTGCCGACGGGGCGGCTCGCCTTGTCCGGATCGATGCAGACCATGCCGTTCATGCCGTGGCCGTTGCCGCCGCCTATGACATAGTGGAGCGTGTTGTAGCTGTTCGCGAGGAAATCGTCCGGCAGCGCGTTGGTCAGCATCAGGTCGATGCTCTCGGGCTTCAGGATGCGCGTGTCGCCGAGGGTGCCGCGGTTGAGCAGCATGCGAGCGAAACGCGCATAGTCGGCAATAGTCGAACGGAAGCTGCTGCCGCCCAGCGGGAAGATGACCTCCTGCATTTCCAGCATATTGCCGGGCCGCAGCCGCCGGGTCCCGGCGTCCATCGCATAGCCGGGCACGAGGCGGGCATTCTGCGCGTGACTCAGCGCGAAGCCGCTGTCGGCCATGCCCAGCGGGTCGAAAATCCGTTCTTCCAGGAAGCGGTCGTAGCGGAGGCCTGTAATCCGTTCGACGATCGACGCCTGCAGGTCCATGGCGATGCTGTATTCCCAGCGCGTTCCGGGTTCATACCGGAGCGGCAGCCGGGCGTAGCGACCGACAAGATCGGTCAGCGATTTTGCCCCGAAGATGTCGATCCGGGCGACGGTCGCCAAGATCTCGTCCATCGTGTCGCCGAACCCGTGCCCGCTGCTGTGGGTGAACAGCTCGCGCAGCACCGGCTCGCGCGAGGCCTGACTGCCGGGAAGTTCGGCGATGCCGTCGAATTCGGGAAGATATTTCGACAGCGGATCGTCAAAGCTCCACTTTCCTTCCTCGTAGAGGAGCAGCATTGCGGCGGCGGTCATCGGCTTCGTCATCGAATAAAGGCGGAAGATCGCGTCGCTGCGGAGGGGGGCGGGATCGTCGATGTCGCCCCGGCCGATTGCTTCGTGCAGCACGACCTTGTCGCCCCGCGCGAGGAAAATGACCGCGCCCGGCAGGTTTCCGTGTCCCACGGCCGTATGCAGAAACAGCCGCAGTTCCTGCAAGGGTTCGGCCGCAAAGCCGGCGTCCGACGCGGTGGAGGGTGTGAAATCGAAGCTGCTCATTGATTTTCCTGACATTTATTCCGCGATTGGCGAGACGGATCTGTTTTTGAACCGGACGGTCAGGCCGGCTCGAGACGCGCCTTGACGCGCTCGAGATAGCCGGTGAGGTGAGCCTCGAAATGGCTTTTCAGGCCGTCGATTGCCGTTGCGACGGCGGTCCTGCTGCCCTCCGCGGGCGGTTCGATGCCCATCCGCGTATGGCAATCGATCGTGTAGTGCACGCCACCCGGAGCTTCCCGTGCGTGATAAGTCGCATAAACCAGCACATCGTTCGGAACCGACAGGAATTCGACGAACAGGCTGAGCCGCCGTTCGGTATCGTCGCGTTCGGTTATATGGACGATCCGCCGATCCGCAGCATCGCCGTCCTGCTCGAGCTGCATGCGATAACCACTCAGAACCGCGGCGGGCTCATCGATCCGCTCGATGACATAACCGTCCGCCTGCCACTGCCGGGCCTCGGCGAACGTATCGATAATATCGGCCCAGACGGCATCGGGTTCGGCGGCGATGTCGGCGGCGAGGTGGTTGACGATCGTGACGAATATGGCGGGTTTGGTCATGTTTGCTCCGTTGCGTCGGTGGCCCAGCAGCCGGATCAGCCGTGCCTCAGATAGAAAGCTCGCAGGAAGCTGTGCATCGCGGCGGGCTTTACCGTGATGTGCGTTTCATCGTCGAAGAACCGACCCGAGAAGGTCAGACCCTTCAGCGGGGTTGTCCCGGCGAGCTGCATGAACTCGACGGTGCCGCCCCCGACCATCGGCTGGTAAATTCCGGGATCGGTGATCTCGCGCGCCGCGACGGTCATATGGAGATGGCGGTCCGAGAGTCCGCCCTTCGCGACCGCTTCGGCGTACAAGTCGAAGATCACCGACCGGCCGACGAGAATGCCGGGACTGCTGGCGCCGAAATGCCGGAAGATCGTGCGATCCTGAAGCGCCGCATAGGTGGCGAAGAGGCCGCCGTAGGAATGGCCGAACAGGCCGATGCTGTCGGTCTCGATGCGATAGGTCCGACAGATGAAGGGATGGAGTTCCTTGGTGAGAAAGGCGAGGAAGCGGTCGCCCGCCGGGTTTTCCAGATTATGGATGTAGAGTTCGATGCCGGCCGGGTCGAGCACGCCGTTGTCGGCGCTGTTTCGCATATTCTCGACCATGCCGGAGGGGAGAGCCTCGTTCGGCGGCAGCAGGTCGCGGGCACGAACGGCAAGCGCGCGCCCGGCGTCTTCGTCGGTATAGCCGACGCAAATCTGGATGGTCGCCTGAAACGGGTCCATCAAGTCCCATTCATTCAAATCGCAGAGCCCGGCGGTGAAGGCCGTGTTTCGATTCCCGTCCGGCGAATAGATCGCCGGGAAGCGGCGATCCGGTTCCCGGTCGTAGCTGGTCGGCGTCGTCACCCAGACGGCATAGCGAGCCCCCGCTTTTTCGGAATCAATCTCGAAATACTGCGTCCGGGGGAACATGGAGATGGCGGGCAAGGGGCGGGTGCTGATCCGCTCCTCGCCGGGTTGATCGATGTCCTGCATAATCCATCTCCCGAATGGCTGGGGTCGTTTCGTGTACCGGCTTCGCTCCGGAGAGCGCGCTCGATGCCCGCCGTAAGCGGCCATTTGACCGCACGCTTTCGATTACGTACATAACTGTTTTTTTGGCGGATCGAATTGCCGTTCGGCGGGAGGGCGACATGCTTCATACGGCTGACAGCCGACCGGCCATGCAAGCCGCGGATCGCCGGACGGCAATAGTATCGCGGTTACCGGAAGGGATAGCGCCCACGGCCTTTCGGAAGATCGCCGCAGTGTTCCCTGCTCGGGCCTATGCGCTGGAGCAAAGCGACATCGAACCCATCGTCCCGGTCGACCGCTATCTTTCTCTCGGCGAGCCCTGTCATTATCGCATGATCATGGCGAACCCGGTCGTCAGCGGTTTCTCGGAATTCTGCGGGCTCTCTGACGGTTTTTTCGTGGCGGTCAGCGACGTCGACCTTGCGGCGCCGCTTGCCTGCGAGATTTCCACTCCCGAAGCCTTGCGGATACGCGTCGCCCATGACGGCGATGGCGAGTATCTGCCGTCGCAGGACAAGATGATCGATATCCGCGGACGCAGCGCGGGCGTGGTCATCGAACCGCCGGACGCGCCACCGGCAAAACTTGTCTCGTGCGGGCATCATCGGGCCGTCCAGATTATCGTTCACCGGTCGACGCTTCGGCGCCTCTATCCGCAGGACGAGGGGCTGCCGGCCGTGATCCGGGCGTTCCTCGCAGATAGGCTGGACCATAGGGTCGCGAAGCAGTTGAGTTGCGGGCCTGCCTTGCTTCGCTGCCTCGAAGACCTGCATAATTGTTCGCTGAGCGGGCGTAGCCGGTGGCTTTTCTTTCGCTCCAAGGCGGTCGAGATATTGTGCCATGTCTTCGAAATGCTGGAAGAGAAAGACGATGGCGGCCTGACGGAGCCTTCGGCTCTCATCGATCGGGCGGTCAACAGGGCGAAGAACCTGTTGCGCGAACACTATGCGGCACCGCCGTCGCTTGACGATCTGGCGCGCGAGGTGGGGCTCAGCCGCACAGGTCTTTGCTCCAATTTCCATCGTTTGACGGGGCAGACCGTTTTCGGTTTCATCACCGAACTCAGGATGCAGCATGCACTAGCGATGCTGGACCGTTATGACGTCCCGATCACCGAGATCGCATATGCGGTCGGCTATCATTATCCGTCGAGTTTTACGGTGGCCGTCCAGCGCCGCTTCGGCGCCTCGCCCAGAGAGTTGCGGCGGCGGGGCCATCCGGGTGGCGAGGCCGTGCTGTCTGTGTAGGTGTCTTGACGGCCGGAGATGCGGATCCAAACCTCGACCGGATGGCGGAAACGGTGGACCGGACGCGGTTCTGCCAAGCTCACCCACTCGACGAAAATCATCAGGGGACTGAAAATGACATCTTCGACGCTTGCGGGGTCGATCGGCGGCATGACGGGGAAACGCGCCCGCGATCACGGCATCCCCTTTTCGGGGGTGCCCGGCCCGCTCAACGCGATCACCGACGTGCCCGGCGTCGAGGTCGGTTACACGACATTGTGGGAAGGCGAGGGGCGGCTGGAGGTCGGTAAGGGCCCGGTGCGCACCGGCGTCACCGCGATCCTGCCGCGCGGGCGTGATAGCCTGTCGCCCTGTTTCGGTGCCTGGGCCTCGCTCAACCATGCCGGGGAGATGACCGGCACCATCTGGCTCGACGAGCGCGGGCTTGTCGAGGGCCCGGTGCTGATCACGAACACGCATCAGGTCGGCGTGGTTCGCGATGCGGCGATCAGCTGGGTTCGCCGGCGCGGCAATGATACGGTTTTCCTGGTCCCGGTCGTCGCGGAGACGTTCGACGGCCTGCTCCACGACATCGATGGCGGTCATATCCGGCCGGACCATGTTTTTGCGGCGCTCGACGGTGCGCGGAGCGGCCCGATCGCCGAGGGCAGCGTCGGCGGCGGTACCGGCATGATGACGTTCGAATATAAGGCGGGCACCGGCACCGCGTCGCGCGTCCTGCCCGCCGAACAGGGGGGCTATACCGTCGGCGTGCTGGTCCAGAGCAATTTCGGCGCCCGGCATTCGTTGCGGCTCGGAGGGGTCAAGGTCGGCGAGCGTCTGCTCGACGACAAGCCCCGCCCGCTCGATCCCGATCTGATTCCGCCGGAGCACGCCGGCCTCTACGCCCGTTGGCTCGGCACCGACGATGACACACGGCAACCGACGCCGAACGAAGCGGGGGACGGATCGATCATCGTCGTCGTGGCGACCGACGCGCCACTCTTGCCGCACCAGCTCAAACGTGTTGCCAAGCGCCCGGCGCTCGGCATCGGCCGTCTCGGCGGGGTCGGAACGGCGCTGTCGGGAGACATTTTTCTGGCGCTGTCGACGGCGAATGGCGGGGTGAGCGAGACGGGCGACCCTCAACCCATCGATCATTTCCCGAACCTCAACCTGTCGCCGATGTTCGAAGCGGTCATCGACGCCACCGAGGAAGCCATCGTCAACGCCATGGTCGCCGCCGAAGCGATGGAAGGCGCCAACCGTTTCTACGTACCGGCGCTGCCGGTCGAGCGGGTCTGTGCCATCCTCAAAGAACATGGGCAGCGTCGATAGGCTCAGTACTCGCTTGCCACCCGCGGAAGATCGGAGGCCAATGGAATAGAGACCGTGCGGCGGGCGTAAGCCCCGCATGACGAAGACTTTCCCCGCCGTTTCTTCTCTTGCCCCCGGATATCGTTCGGCGCCGTTGCGGCCGCTGCGCGTCGCGCTGTTCTCCGGGAACTATGATTGCGTGCGCGATGGTGCGAACCGCGCGCTCAATCGCCTCGTCGCCTATCTGCTCGATCGGGCGGGGGCCGAGGTGCGCATTTATTCGCCGGTCGCGCCGCAAAAGGCGTTTGCGTCGGTCGGCGATATCGTTCCCGTACGCTCGGCGTGCATTCCGGGGCGCCCCGAATATCGGCTCGCAGTGGGTTTCACCAAAGCGGCGCGCGAGGATATGGAGGCCTTCGCCCCCGATATCGTCCATCTGTCGGCGCCCGACATTCTCGGCCGCCAAGCGCAAAACTATGCGCGCGCCGCCGGCATTCCCGTGGTCGCCAGCCTTCACACGCGCTTCGAAACCTATCTCGACTATTATCGCCTTGGCCTGCTGCGCGGTCCTGTCGACCGCTATCTCGCGCGCTTCTATGGCGACGCCGATCATATTCTCGCGCCCACGCCGCCGATCCGCGATGAACTAACCGCCCGGTTCGGACCGGACAGGGTGTCGATCTGGTCGCGCGGTATCGACCGGGCGTTGTTCGGACCAGCGCGGCGCAGCGCGTCCTTCCGGCGCCACCTCGGCTACGCGCCGGACGACATGGTCCTGCTCTTCTTCGGCCGGCTGGTCCTCGAAAAGGGACTCGGCGTCTTTGCCGAGACGATCGCGGCGCTGCGCGAGCGCGGCCATATGGTCCGCCCGATCGTGATCGGTGAGGGACCTGCGCGCGACTGGCTCGCGCGGCGGCTTCCGAACGTGACCTTTCTCGGCTTCCTCGACGGTGCGGCGCTCGGCGAGGCCGTCGCCAGCGCCGACATACTGATCAATCCCAGCGTCACCGAGGCGTTCGGGAACGTCAATCTGGAAGCAATGGCATCGGGGCTCGCGATCGTCTCGGCCGATGTCGACAGCGCGTCGGCGCTCATCGAGCACGGCCGCACCGGTCTGCTCGTGCCGCCGCGCGATCCCGGCGCCTATGCTGCCGCCGCCGCGTCGCTGATCGGCCAGCCCGCGCGTCGGCATCTGCTCGGCAAAGCCGCGGCCGCCGCGGCCGATCATTATCGCTGGGATACGATCCTTGCCGACGTCGTCGGCGTCTACGAGCGGCTGGCCGGGCGCGATGCGGCCTTGCAATATCCGGCGCTGGCCCGACAATGCGCGGCATGAGGATCCGTTGGGGAAAATCCAGCGGCTTTGCCGGCGATGTGGCGGCGATGCGCCGTTACGCCCGGTCGCTGACCCGCGATCGCGACGATGCCGACGACGTGGTGCAGGATGCCCTGGTTCGCGCGATCGAGCGACAGGCGACCTATCAGGAGGGACGCGACCGGCGGCGCTGGCTGCTGGCGATCGTCCACAATGTCTTTATTTCGGGAACCCGGCGCGAGGCGGCCGAAGCACGGCGGAACGACCGCTTCGCAGAGACGCAGGTTGCGCATTCGGACGCGTCGCAGGAACATCATGCGCGGCTCGGCGAGATTGCGCGAAGCTTTGCCGCGCTGCCCGAGCATCACCGCGCCGTGCTTCACCTGACGGCGATCGAGGGGCTAAGCTATCAGGAGTGCGCGGACGTGCTGGGTGTACCGGTGGGGACGATCATGTCGCGAATAGCGCGGGCGCGCGCGGCACTCAGGCAACAGGACGAGCAGCGGGCCGAACCGGCGCTGCGTATCGTGGGAGGACGGGATGGCAGCCGCACCGAGTGAGCAGGAAATCGACGCTTATGTGGACGGGCAGCTCGATACCGAGGGACGCTTTGCCGTCGAAGACTATCTGCGCCAGCACCCCGAACTTGCCGCGCGCGTGATGGGGGATCTGGGGACGCGGAGCGCGTTGCAACTGCTTGCGCGCGACCGCGCCCCCTTGCCTCGCCGACTGGCCGGGGGGCTTGAGGGTCTTTCGCCCAACGCCGCCGGCGCCCGCTGGCGGCGTTGGACACCCGCGGCGGGCCTGTCGGCCTCGGGAATCGCCGCCGCCTTGCTGGTGATATTCCAGGGGCCGCCCGCTTACGTCGACGATGCGCTGACATCGCATATGGTCTCCGGAATGCGTGCCGACATGGCTTCGCAACTCGAAGCGCCGAAGTTCGACGCGCGCGAGATCCGGCGCGCGACCAAAATTTCGGTGCCTAAGGTGCCGGCCGACTGGAAGGTCACCGACGTGCAACTATTCCCCACGGAACGCGGGCCGGCGCTGGTCATGGCGCTCAAGACCGGCGAGGGCGATCATCTGTCGCTCTTTGCAAAGCGCGGGCGAGAAAGCGCGCCCGAACGGCCCGACGCGGTTCGCGAAGGCGAGCATTCGGTCGCCTACTGGCGCCGCGGCGACATGTCCTATGCGTTGGTCGGTGACAGCGGGCCTGCCGCGATCGATGCGCGGGCCGAGGCACTCGCGCGGGCGCGCTCCTGACCAATATGATTTTTACGGAACCGACCGGAGTGGGTTCCTCAACACGAGGGGGGAAATATGACGAAGAAGCTTGCTTTGATGAGTGCGATGGCCGCGATGCTTGCGGTCGGCGGCTGCGCCAAGAAGGCGCCCAAGGATCTGCCGCCGCCGCCGGCCTGCTGCGGACCGGAAGAGAGCGATCGCGTTATTCCCGGATCGCAACAGGATTTTGTCGCGAACGTGTCGTCGGATCGCATCTTCTTCGGCTTCGACCAGTTCAACGTCGATGCCGAGGATATGGCCATTCTTCAAAGTCAGGCCGCCTGGCTGGCGCGCAATCCCGGTGTCCGCGTGACGCTGGAGGGGCATGCCGACGAGCGTGGAACGCGCGATTATAACATCGCGCTCGGCGAGCGGCGCGCAAACTCGGCGAAAAACTATCTCGCGACGCTCGGGGTCGATCCCGGCCGGGTCGATGTCATCAGCTATGGCAAGGAGCGCCCGGCCGCCGCGGGATCGGACGAGGCCGCCTATGCGAAGAACCGTCGGGCGGTAACCGTGGTGATCGAACGTCCGTAAGGCGCGTGCCGGCGGGCGGGTCGCCGTGCTCGCCGGCATTTGATCGATCGCCGTTTGACAGGGCGGAGCGGCCGCTGCCAGCATGGGGCGAACCAGGAGGATTTGGTTGTTCCAGACTATGCTCGGTCACCTCGACGTCATGCATATCACCGCCGGCCTGTTCGTCGGCGTCATGGTCGGGCTGACCGGCGTCGGCGGCGGGTCGTTGATGACGCCGCTGCTGGTCCTCATGTTCGGCGTCAACGCCAAGACGGCGGTCGGGACCGACCTGCTGTTCGCTGCGGTGACCAAGACCGTAGGAAGCACGGTCCACGGCTGGCGCGATACCGTCGACTGGCGCATTTTCCGCCGCTTGGCCGCCGGGTCGATCCCGGCCGCGCTCTTGTCGGTCGCCGCGTTGCAGGGTTTGGGAGAAATCGGCGCGAAGGCCGAACATGTGATCATCGTCTTCCTCGGCTGCATGCTGATTTTGACCGCCTTCGCGGCGCTTTTCCAGAAACGTCTGGTGCGGCTCGCGCGGCGGGGCGGCAGCCGCCACGACCCGCGCGCTCTGCTTCCGACCGTGCTGCTCGGCGCCTTCATCGGGGTTGCCGTTTCGATTTCTTCGGTCGGGGCGGGGGCGATCGGGGTAACCGCCTTGCTGATGCTCTATCCGAACCTGCCGGTGTCGCGGATTGTCGGTACCGACATCGTGCACGCCGTCCCGCTGGCGCTGGTCGCGGGATCGGGACACTGGCTTTACGGCGATGTCGATCCGGTGCTCCTTATCAGCCTGCTGATCGGCTCGATCCCCGGAGTGATCGTCGGCAGCCTGTTGTCCAGCCGGGCGCCCGACCATCTGTTGCGCCCCGCGCTCGCCGCCGTGCTGCTCTTTTCGGGTCTGAAACTGCTGACCAGTTGATGCGGAGGGCCGAAATGCCAAGCGACCCGTCCACGAACGGCCATTTTCGGATTCAGTCATCGAGGCCGATCGAAACACGGCAAGGTAGCCGGGGCCAAAAAGCCTGTGGAGCCGCGCACGGTATCGCGCGCGGCTCCACAGGTCATCGGGTCAGGTAGTATCGAAACAGGGCAGGGAGGGGGAGGGGGCGCCAGGTTCCGATACGCCTCTGCTCCGACTAACGGATGGCGTCGGTAATGACCGCGGCCACAATACCGGTCGCGATCGCAACCAGGATGGCGTCGTTGCCCGAGCGGGCATAATAATGACCGCGCGGGGGAGGCCGCAAACCGCGATAGCGGCGATAGTCGATCACCCGATAGTCGCGGGCATATCGACGGTCGAAGCGTTCGCCGCGGTGCCATCTGCGCCATTCGACATATCTGGCGTGACGCCGGCCGTCGAACCGGTCCCTATGGCGATGGCGATCGTCCCGATCGAAACGTTCGTCGCGTGAATCCCAGCGGCGATCGTCACGATCCCGGTGGTGGTCCCGTGCGCCGGCCGCCGAAAGAGGCAGGATGGCGGCGAGGCACAGCGCAATGGTTGCCGCTTTTTTCATGACAAGCTTCTCCGCGAGGGGGGAAGAGCGCGGCAGGGCGTGCCTGCCGCGCTGCTGGTGCCTAGAAGCGGAAGCCCACGCCGGCGACGATCTGGTGCCGGTCGGTGTCGACCTCGAACCGGTCGGTGGTGTCGCCGTCGCGGAAACGGAAATCCGCTTCGGTATAGTTGGAGTAACGATATTCGATCTTGGCGTAGCTGCGGCTTCCGATCGCATGTTCGACGCCGGCGCCGATCCGCCAGCCGTCGAGCCGGAATCGTTCCTTGCGGTCGATGTCGCCGTTCGAGGCGACGACGTTCAGACGGGCGTTCGTATAGCCGCCTTTCGCATAGATCAGCGTATCGGGGCCGGCAGCAAAGCCGACGCGGGCGCCGACATACAGGTCGCGGCCGGGCGCCACCTTGCCATAGCCGAAGAAATTGGGGTCGCTGCGATCGGTCTTGGTCTTGCCGGTCGAATCGCTCCACTCGCCTTCGATGCCCACGACCACCCGGCCAAGCGCGAGGTCGTAACCGGCATCGAGGCCATACAGAAAGCCTTCGGTGCTCTGATCGTCGCCAGCGACGTCCGAATCCTCGGTGCTGCCGGGGCGGACGATATCGAGTCCGCCGATTACGCCGACCCTGAGGCCGCTCGGCGCGTCCTGAGCCATCGCCGGCGCCGCAAAAGCTGCCGCCGACACGGCGAAAAACAAGGACGTCATTACGCTACGCATATCATACTCCATCATGTGTATCTTGCGGCCGCTCTGGCCGCGCATCGTGATTCGGTTGTGAAAAAGGGTCAGCGCCGGTCCGACATGTGGCGGCGACGGCCACGGTCATCGACCCAGTAACGGCGCCCGTCGCGGTCGCGATAGACTTTGCGCTGGCGGCCATCCTGCGTGATGACACCGATTGCGGCGCCGCCGACCGCGCCGATCGCCGCGCCTTCCGCCAAATCGCCGCCGGTTGCGGCGCTGACCACGGCGCCACCGGCCGCTCCGATCAGCGCCCCGCGAACCGCGGCCCGCTGGTCGGCGTTGCTGGCGCAGCCCGTGACCGCAATCGCGAGTACAGGCGCCAGAATCCAAGTATTTCTCATATGTCCTCCACTAGACATGAACGTCCGAACGAGGCGCACCGACCGCTGTCGGTTCGCCGTCCTTCACGCCTAGGACACCGTGCCCCGGAGGAATCCCCACCATAAATCCGGCGGGAGCGCATTTTTGTGCAAAACGGACCCTCCGCGCGCCCGGCGGTTCAGAAGGCGAAGTCGATGCCGAGCCGGAGCGAACGCGGGCGAAGCGGGGTCACCTGATCGCGGCGAACGACCGAGAACGGGTTGCCGAAGGCGAAGGTATTGCCGCGCGCGTCGGCCACATTGTCGAGATTGAGCGACAGCGCGATCCGTCCGACGTCGATTCCGACGCCCATGTCGATGACCGCATAGCCGCCTTGCGGTATGTCGAGCACCGACCCGACGCCGAGGCGCGATTTTCCGACGTAGCGTATCGAGGCCCTCGCGGTCAGTGCCCTGTCCGCCGCGAGTTCGCGGCGCCAGTCCGCCGCCAGCCGGCCTCCGACGCCGGCGACGTTCGGCAGCGGCTGGCCCTTGCCGGCGGGACCGACCGCTTCGGAAGGGGTCAGGCGGCTATCGTTGACGAATGCCGACGCCGTGAGAAGCAGCTCGGGGTCCGGCCGCCAGCGCAGTTCGGCGTCGAGGCCGACAATCCGCCCGTTTCCGACATTGGCGGTGTAGGGAAATCCCGTCACGTCGATCAGGTCGGCCTGCATATTGTGCCATTTGTTCAGGAAGAAGGCGGCGCGGAGCGAAAGCTCGTCGCGGTCGGATCGGCCGAGCCTGACCCCGAGTTCGTACATATCCAGCGTGTCCGGGCGGAATGGCTGGGCAACGAGCCCGAGAGCCGTCGGGTAAGCGGTCAGGCCGCCGGCGCGAAACCCCTGATCGTGACGGACGAACGCCGAGGAGAGGCCGCCGGGCTGCCAGTCGAGCGCCACCGTCCGCGAGAAGCGCGCGCCGTCGCGAAAACTTTCGGCGGTATTCGGCGGCTTGGGATCGCGGATGTAGCTTTCGGTCCTCGCGTAGGTCAGACGCCCCCCGACCGTCACGGACAGCGACGGGCTCAGCGAACGCGTAACCCGGCCATAGAGCGCCGTGTCGAGGTTCCGGTCGACGACCTCGACCGCGATCCTCGGGAAGTCGGCGAGATCCAGAAACTGCGAAACGAGGCTGCGGCTATAGATTGCGCTCGCCCCGATCACCCACGGCGTTCGCCGCCCGCCCCCCGAGACGCGGGTCTCGTGCGACAGGATGGAGATCTTGCTCGCTTCCCCGAACCGGGAGACGATTTCGAACAGCGGGCTGGCATCGAATTCGCTCTCGAGATCGTGCCGCACGATCGCGGTGGTCGATACCAGCGCGGCGTCGCCGAGCTGCTTTTCGGCCCGCAAATAGGCAAGGCGATAATCGCTGCGGAAAGGCTGTGCGATCGTCGGCTCGCCGGGGCCATGCAGGACATATTGGCCCGAGGCGGTCTCGATATGTTGCCGGACATGGCCAAGGTCGAGGGTCCAGCCGCCCACATCTTCGCCGCGCAGCGCGATGCGATAGCCATAGCTTTGCGTCGGGTTGATATTCTTCGCACCCTGCGCGGGCGCATCGATATAGCCGGCGCGCTCGCCGATCGAGGCGGTCATTCGCGCGGCCCAGCGCCCGTCCGAAATCGGGATGTTGAGCATGGCGTTGACTTCGCCGCCGAGGCCGCCACCCTTGGTATATTCGGTAAGGGCCGATGCGCTGCCCGATAGCCGGTGAAGGTCGGGCGTATTGGGCACGAACCTGATGATGCCGCCGAGCGAGCCCGCCCCGTACAACGGTGCCTGCGGGCCGACGAGCACCTCCACCCGCCGCATGTCGTAAAGGTTCAGCGACGGATCGGGCGCATTGAAGGTCAGGCGGACATCGCCCAGATATTGCCCGGTCGCCGATTGCGTCGGGCCATTGAAGCTGCTGTCGGCGACCCCGCGAATGAAGATTTTTTCCCGGCCCCTGCCGAGATTGGTGGTCGAAAGCGATGGCAGGAGCCGCGTGATCGCGGCGGTTCCGTCGGTGCCGTTTCGGCTACTCCAACTGCCTGCGATATCGATGATGTTTGCCGTTCCCGGATAGCTGTCGAGCGACGTTTGCGCCTTGCTGCCGGTGACGATGATCTCCTCCGGGGCTTCCGCCGCGGGTGGAGGGGCGACGGGCCGGACGGCGGGTTTCGGCCGCGACGGTTTCGGCGCTTTCGGTACCGTTACGGTCCGGCGGACGATGCGAACCGTGCGCCCGTCGAAGAAGCGCGCTTCGGCGCCGGTCCCGGCGAGGGCGCGGCGCAGCGCTTCGCGCAGGCCAAGGCGGCCGCGCACGCCCGGCGAGCGCCGCTTGGCGAGTTCGGGATCGGGAACGGTTACCGTCGTGCCGGACTGCGCACCGATCCGCCCCGCGACATCGCCCAGCGGCCCGGGCGGAACATCGAAGCTCTGGGCCCACACCGGGGCCGCGCTGCCAAGGCTGATTGCCACGGCACCCGCGGCCGCAACCAGATCAATCCGGCGCACTTGTTGGCGGCCTCATGACCCAGATACGCCCTTCACGCTGGAGACGGACGTCGAGCGCGGCGGCGAGGCGGTGCAATTCGGCTTCGCTGGTGCCCTCGATATGCAGGTTGCCCGAAAACGGCCGGTTGCCGAGTGCGGAATCGACGCGGATGCCGACGCCGAGACTACGCGACAGATCGGACGCGACGCGCGAGAGCGGGGCGCCCGCGTACAGATATCGCTTGTGTTGCCACGACCCCACGGCCTCGATGGGCGTATCGGACACCGTGATTTTTCCGTCGCTCGCGGCAATCAGCGACTGACCGGCGTCGAGCGGGACGACCTTGCCCGCGGCGCGATATTCGACCTTGCCTTCCGACACCGCCACGCGAATCTCGCCGCCGTCGCGCACCACTTCGAATATCGTGCCGACATCGACGATCCGGACATCGCCAACCGCGACGACGAACGGGCGGTTGTCATCGTGCCGGACACGAAACAGGGCTTGGCCTTGGACCAACTCCGCCGAGCGCGCGTTCTCCCGGTCCAGCACCAGCTTCGTGTCGCCGTTGAGCGCGATATCGGTGCCCTGCTCGAGCTCGAGCTGGCGCCGCTCGCCGGCGGTGGTTGCGACTTCGTACGATTGCGAGGACAGTTGCGGTATCAGGAGCAAGGCCGCCGCGACCGACGCCGCCAGCGCGCCGCCTGCCCAATAGAGGAAGCGGCGCCGGGGCTGAGGCTCGTCGTAAAGGTCATTGGCGGGTTGCCGGCGATCGATATCGTCCAGCAGCGGACCGATCCGGTCATCGAGCGCCTCGATCCGCTCATAGGCGTCTGCGTGGCGCGGATCTTCTTCGAGCCAGGCGGCAAATGCTTCCCAGACGTCGTCGCCGCCGTCGCGCAGCCGGACGTGCCATTCGATGGCCCGCTCGATGATAGGATTCTGTTCCGCGATGCTCATGACACGCCCCCTGTGTTCTTGAGATGCCGCGGCAGGTCATGATCCCCATCCAGCAACAGCTTCGTGGCGGCGATTTCCCCATAGGCGCGCGTCAGATGCTTTTCGACGGCGCTGACGCTGATCTCCAGCGCGTTGGCGATCTGTTTTTGCGGCAGGCCTTCGACCCGGAATTGCATGAATATCCACCGTGTCCGTTCGGGAAGCTTCGATAGCGCCGTCTGGAGAATGGCAAGCTCTTCGCGCTGGATCAGCCGGACCTCGGCGGATGCGGCGGGGTCGATGTCCCGTTCGCCGGCGCTGTTCGCATCGACCCAGTCTTCCTCGCGCCGCGCGCGGCGCTGCTCGGTACGGCGGTGTAGCTGAAACTGGTTCGACGCCATTTTGTACAGATAGGCGCGGACCTCGGCCACCGGGCCGATATTGGCCGTCGAGAGCCGCAGCGAGATTTCCTGCAGCATATCTTCGGCTTCGGCGGTCGAAGCGCCGCGCACGACCAGAAACCGGTGCAGCGCCGGCCTGATCTGCATGAACGTCTGTATCAACCCGCTGCTCGACATGTTCGAAAGAAATCTTCCCGGAAAAAATGCCGGCAATAATGAGAGTTGCTGCTTGCCTGTGCGCCGCGCCGTCGGCTGGCGATTTCGGCCGCGGGCCCCATAACGAGGCGCCACGGGATTGTAAAAGCCTTTCCGGACGGGCTGCGCGATCCGTCGGATGGCGCGCCGTCACGCGGCTTGCGACAGGGTGCCGCGTTGATCGAGGCAGCCAAGCGCTTCGAGCGTATGCCTGACCGCCGTGTCGAGCGGCGTGTGCGGCTCGTTACCGAGCAGGCGTTGAAGGCG
The DNA here is from genome assembly GCF_001314325.1 of Sphingopyxis macrogoltabida. Taxonomy (NCBI): domain Bacteria; kingdom Pseudomonadati; phylum Pseudomonadota; class Alphaproteobacteria; order Sphingomonadales; family Sphingopyxidaceae; genus Sphingopyxis; species Sphingopyxis macrogoltabida. The sequence continues at coordinate 2,800,891 of NZ_CP009429.1, read as the reverse complement.
CCGGTTGTCGAGCCGCATGGGGTGGCGCCAATAGGGCTCTACTTCGACCACTTCGCGTGGAAAACCGCCGAACGGGGCAAGGCACCGCATCAGCCACCAGGGAAAAGCCCGGACCGGAATATCCCGGCCGACGGCCGCGCGCACGGCCTCGATCATTTCTGTGCCGCTTGCATCGACATGACCCTCGAACTGGAGGCGCTCGAAAGCATCGAGCCGGTCGGGCTTTTCGATCAAGCGGGCGAAAGTCTCGGCAAGGTCGGGAAGATAAGCCCAGCTGTGGCCCGCGCCGATCGCCGGATTGACGATCCGCCGAACCGGTGCGCCGGGCGTGACCATCGTTTGCGCGAACCAGCTTTGCCGGATTCCGGGGCCGAAAAAATCTCCCGCCCGCAGGATCAGGCTGGGCACGTCGGGCGCCGCTTCTTCGAGCAGCCTTTCCATTTCCGTGCGAATGGCGCCTTTGCGCGATCGCGCCGATTGCGGCGTCGTGCTGTCCACGACGGTCGTGGTTCCGGCCTCGAAATTATAGACTGTGCCCGGGAGTATGATGCGGGCGCCGCCTGCCGCCCGCGCGGCGGCAAGGCTGTTTCCGATCATCGGCAGCACCAGACGGTCCCAGTTGCGATAGCCCGGCGGATTGACGGCATGGACGATGACCGACGTCCCGGCCGCAGCCGCCACGACGTCGGCCTCGTTCATCGCGTCGCCCGCGATCCACAGGGGCGACGGACCATTTTGCCAGCCGGCTGCCGCCTGGGCCGGATCGCGCGCGAGCGCCTTGACGGTCCATCCCCGGCGCCGGAGCGCGGCGCCGATCGCGCCGCCAATGCCGCCTGTCGCGCCGAGTATCAATGCGGTGGCTGCGGTGTTCTCGTTGGTCATCTTCGATCTCCTGTAATCCGCAGCCAAGGATAGGGTTTGGACAGGTGAAAGAAATTGGCAAAACTTTCGAAACTGCTAATCAAAAAATGATGAGCGGTACCATTCCCTGGGAAGATCAGCAGGCATTCCTCGCGGCGTTCGAAGAAGGCAGCTTGTCCGGTGCGGCGCGGCGGCTCGGGCTGGCGCAGCCAACCGTCCGTTCGCGGATCGCGGCGCTTGAACGGAGACTGGGTACGGTGCTGTTCACCCGGTCGGCGAACGGCCTTGCGGCAACCGAGCATGCGCGCTCGCTGGCCGACAGTGCCCGCGCGATGGACAGGGCGTCCGAATTATTCGGGCGCGTCGCATCTGCCCCGGCCGGCGAAATCGCCGGCACGGTCCGCTTGAGCGCGTCCGAGGTCGTGGGCATCGAAGTCCTGCCACCGATATTGGCGAAGCTGCAGGCGGCGCATCCGGGGATCGTGATCGAGCTTTCGTTGAGCAACGCGACGGCCGATCTGATCGAACAGGAGGTCGATATTGCCATCCGCATGCATCCGCCGCGCGAGGGTGCGCTTGTCGCCAAGAAGATCGGGGTGATCGAACTCGGCCTTTTCGCTCATGAAGATTATCTGGCGCGCAAGGGAATGCCGGGCACTCCCGCCGATCTCGCCGGCCACGATATCATCGGATCCGACCGCGAGCCTGCAGATATGAAGTTCGCCGCGGCGCTATTGCCCGGCATCGCCCGCGACTGTTTCAAGATGCGGACCGACAGTCACCCGGCCCAGATCGCGCTCGCAAGGGCGGGAATGGGCATCGCAGTGATGCAGCGGAAAATAGGGCTTGCCGATCGCCGATTGAAAGCGGTGCTTCCGGACCTGCTTCTGCCGGGGCTCGACACCTGGATCGTTACGCACGAGGATTTGCGGCGCCTGCCTCGCGTCAGCGTCCTGTTCGATCATCTTGTGCGCGAGTTGGCGCGCTATTCGCGGCCGGTGCGATCGGGTCAGTTCGACGGCAAGCCCGCCTCGTAAATGATCCAGTCCGCGAACGCGTCGAGCGGGGTGTAGTTTTCATGCGTGTCCGGCCGGACGAGATAATAGCTCTCGGGACCCTGCCATGGCGCGTCGAACACTTTGACGAGTTCGCCGCGCGCGAGTTCGGGGGCGGCGAGAAATTCGGGCAGCAATGCGACGCCGAGGCCAGCGCGCGCCGCTTCGATACCCAGCGCGAACTGGTCGACCAACATCCCGTGGACTTCGCCGGGATCGACCTGCATCGCTGCGAACCAGCGTTCCCAGGCGTCGGGGCGCGAGACGAGGTGGAGCAGCGGCGCATCGACGAGGTCGGCGGGCGCCGTGCAGCCAAGCTGAGCGGCGAGCGCCGGGCTGCAAAGCGGCACCACATTTTCGTTCATCAGGAAATCGAGGCGCGACCCCGGCCATTCGGGCAGGCCGAAATGGATCGCCGCATCGACCGGATCGAAACGAAAGTCGAAGGGCGCAAGGCGCGTCGTCACATTGACCGACAGGTCCGGATGGGCGGCGAGGAAGCGCGGGAGGCGCGGCATCAGCCAGCGGGCGCCGAACAGCGGCAGCGCCGCGATATGCAGCGTCCCGCCACCCGGATTGGCCCGGAAGCCCAGCGTCGCGCCCGAAATCCGATTGAGCGCGTCGCGTATCTCGCGCGCGTAGGCGCTTCCCGCGAGCGTCAGGAAGACCTTCTGCTTCTCGCGGTGAAAGAGCGGCGCGCCCAATATATCCTCGAGCGCGCGGATCTGCCGGCTCACCGCGCTCTGGGTCAGCGACAGTTCGCGCGCCGCCTGGGTGAAACTCTGGGTGCGCGCTGCTGCCTCGAACGCACAGAGCAGGGCGGTCGGCGGAAGGAAGCGGCGCGGCGTCATGTTCATTCCATTCGAGAACCAGTTCCGTCCGAATAGTCGTTTGACGAGGCAGTTTCAAAGCCGATAATTCCCATATCGCATGATACGCCTCTTTTTTGGCGGCAGGGGCAGGGGAGCGAGGGCCATGGTCGCCCCGGCAACGCTATGAACAACGACCCGCTGAGCCACGGCCTGTGGGAGGCAACGGCGCCGTCTCTGTCGCCGGGCACGCCCCTTGCAAAAGAGATAGTCGCCGACGCCGTGATCGTCGGCGGCGGCTTCACCGGCTGTTCGGCCGCCTTTCATCTCGCTGCGGCGGGTCGGGCGCCGGTCGTCCTCGAGGCCGAAGACATCGGCTTCGGCGGCGCGGGCCGCAATGTCGGCCTCGTCAACGCCGGCATGTGGGTGATGCCGGACGACCTCGTCGCATCGCTCGCGGCGCCTTATGGCGAACGGCTGGTGAGCCAGCTCGGCGAGGCGCCCCGGCTCGTCTTCGACCTCATCGAACGCCTCGGTATCGACTGCGAGGCCGTTCATCGCGGCACGCTCCACTGTGCGGTCGGCCGAAAAGGCCATGGCGACATTACCGAACGCGCGCGGCAATGGCTGGCAAGGGGCGCCGATGTCCGGCTGCTCGATGCCCGCGAGGCTGCGCATTTCACGGGAAGCCACGCCTATGCCGGCGCCCTCCTCGATCGCCGCGCCGGGACAATCCAGCCGCTTGCCTATGTCCGCGGGCTCGCGGACCATGCGGCGCGGGGCGGCGCGCGCATCCATACGCGGTCGCCGGTCATCGCCTGCGAGGATCTGGGCTCGGCGTGGCGGATCTCGACGCCGGCGGGGCAGGTCGTCGCGCCGTGGGTGATTTTCGCCACCGACGCCTATTCGCGCGGCGCCTGCGCCGACATCCGGGCCGAGCAGGTGATGTTGCCTTATTTCCAGCTTGCGACGCGATCGCTGTCGCTCGAACTGGCCGCAACGATCCTGCCGGGGCGGCAGGGGGCGTGGGATACCAGATCGATCCTCTCCTCCTTCCGGCTCGATGCGCATGGCCGCCTCGTGTTCGGGAGCGTCGGCGCGCTGCGCGGGCTCGGCAAGTCGATCCACGCCGATTGGGGGCAACGCGAGATCGCCCGCCTGTTCCCGCAACTTGCCAAGGTCGAGCTGGAGCATCGCTGGTACGGCCGGATCGGCATGACCGGCGACGCGGTCCCCCGCCTCCACCTGCATGGGCGCAACATGGTGTCGGTCAGCGGCTATAACGGCCGCGGCATCGCGCCCGGCACGACCTTCGGCCGCGACCTCGCCCGGCTCGCGCTCGGCGAAATCGGGCTCGAGGATTTTTCGCTGCCGCTGAGCGATTTGCGCGCCGCGCCCTTTGGCGGATGCCGTTCGGCCTTCTATGAAGCGGGTGCGCAGCTCGCCCATTTTACCGGTTCCCGTTTTCACCAGCCTGTTCATCGAGGATCATGACATGACCAATGCCGTTGCCGCCGAAACCCGCGACCTGATCGCCGCGCTGGGGGCCGATCCCGCCTTGCTGGCGGGCGGAACGCGCATCGTCCGTTCGCCGATCACCGGCGATGTGATCGCAGAAGTCGCGGAGACGACGCCGGCGGAAGCGGCGGAGCGGATCGCTGCCGCCGCGGCGGCGTTCCGGGTCTGGCGCACCGTCCCTGCTCCGCGCCGCGGCGAATTCGTCCGCCAGCTCGGCGAGGAACTGCGCGGCGCGAAGGAGGCGCTCGGCCGCCTCGTCTCGCTCGAAGTCGGCAAGGCGCTGTCCGAGGGGCTTGGCGAGGTGCAGGAAATGATCGACATCTGCGACTTCGCGGTCGGGCTTTCGCGCCAGCTTTACGGCCTGTGCATGCCCTCCGAGCGCGGCGATCACCGGCTGACCGAACAATGGCACCCGATCGGCCCGGTCGGGGTGATATCGGCATTCAACTTCCCGGTCGCCGTGTGGAGCTGGAACGCCGCGCTGGCCTTTGTCTGCGGCGACAGCGTCGTCTGGAAGCCGTCGGAGAAGGCCCCGCTGACCGCGCTCGCCGTCCACGCGATCGTCGAGCGCGTGATCGGGAATTTCGGCCCCGACGCCCCCGCCGGACTGGCGGGCCTGATCATCGGCGGCCGCGACCTCGGCGAGCTGCTCGTCGACGACAAGCGGCTTCCGGTCATCTCGGCGACCGGCTCGACACGGATGGGCCGGACGGTCGGCGAGCGCGTGGCGCGCCGGTTCGGCAGGTCAATCCTCGAACTCGGCGGCAACAACGCATCGATCGTCACGCCGTCGGCCGACCTCGACCTGACGCTGCGCGCCGTCGCTTTCGGGGCAATGGGAACGGCGGGCCAGCGCTGCACGACGATGCGCCGCCTGTTCGTCCATGCCGATGTTTACGACCGGCTGGTTCCGCGACTGATCGAGGTTTACCGCACGATCTCGATCGGCGACCCGCGCGATCCCGGCACGCTGGTCGGCCCGCTGATCGACGGCGAGGCGTTTGCGGCGATGGAGCGCGCGCTGGCTGCGGCCCGCGCCGCGGGCGGACGGGTGCACGGCGGCGGCCGCGTCGACGTCAATGGCGAGGCGTCCTTCTATGCGCGCCCGGCGCTCGTCGAAATGGGCGAGCAAGCCGACTGCGTCCGCGAGGAAACCTTCGCCCCGATCCTCTATGTCCTCAAATACCGCACGCTCGACGAAGCGATCGCGTGGCAGAACGACGTGCCGCAGGGGCTTTCCTCGTCGATCTTTGCGACCGACATTCGCGAAGTGGAACAGTTCCTGTCGGCGGCGGGGTCGGATTGCGGCATCGCCAATGTGAATATGGGGACGTCGGGGGCCGAAATCGGCGGAGCTTTCGGCGGCGAAAAGGAAACCGGCGGCGGGCGCGAAAGCGGGTCGGATAGCTGGAAGGCCTATATGCGGCGGCAGACCAATGCGATCAACTATGGCCGCATATTGCCGCTGGCGCAGGGCGTAAAGTTCGACATCGAATAGCGCCGGGCGGCCCCGCCGGCTTCACACCGCGCGGGGCTTGCGCGCCTTTCGGGCGCTGGCGCGCGCCGCCGCTATCGCCTCCTCGCCGCACAGGATGTCGAGATAAAGCTGGGCGTTCTTCCGTCGCTCCGGAATGCTCTGCTGCACGCCGATCGCATAATAGCCGATCTGGTGATAATAGAAGACGCGCGCGCGGATCGCCGCGTGCTCGCTGTCGTAATCGATCGCTTCGAAGAATTTCTGCAGCGTGTCGAGCCGCTCGCGGTCGGCGCGTTCGACCGCCCATTCGGCGCGCTTGTCCGACCGCGCCCATTCGCGGACGGCCAGGTCGAAATGATAATCATAGCCGTCGGCGTCGATCAGGCGCCGGATCACCCGGTCGAACCACGCGATCGCATCGGCGGGTCTGGCCGGTGGCGGGGCATCGGGCAGGAAGCGGCAGCTTTCTTCCCAGTGCTGGATGAGCTGGTCGAAGAAATCGTCGCGGTCCTTGAAATTATGGTAGAAACCGCCGCGGGTCACGCCAAGCCGGTTGGCCAGCCGGTCGATTTTCAGGCCCGCAATGCCTTCGTCGACCAAGGTCCGCTGCGCGGCCTCGATCCAGTCCTGAACCGTATTCTTCGGTGCCCGTCCAACCATGCCCGTTCAATATCCCTGTCCGTGAAGCGCGCCCGGGGCGCCGCCCGATGCGATCATGGCGTCATATCGCAGAACTGCAAGGATGGCATGCAATAGTGCATGATTAAGTCTGATGCTCCCTGGCACGAAGACGGTCGCCCGGTGCCGGGCGACCGTCAGACGCGATCAGAATTTCGTCGACAGGCCAAGCGATACCGTGCGCGGCCGGATCACGCTGGCGCCGTCGATCGTGACGTTGGTGAAGCCGAGCTTGTCGAAGAGATTGTCGACGCGTAGCTGCGCCGTGAAGCGCTCGTCGAACGTGACGCTGGCGCGCAGGTCGACGGTGGTGATGTCGGGCAGCTTCTGCTGCCGCGACGGATCGAGCGCCGGGTAGGTGGCGGGCATGTCCGACTGGAAGCGCAGCGTCGCACCGACATTGCCCGTCATCGTGTCGCCGAGCGGCAAGGCATGATCGACGATCAGCGAGGTCGTCCAGCTCGGCGTCAGCGGCAATTTGTCGCCCGCTCGCGCGCCGGTGGCCGACGATGCGAGCGGGTCGATCGCCTTGATCTTGCCGTCGGTGTGCCCGGCGCTGACGCTGACGGTCAGCAGGTCCGACGGGCGCGCCGTGAGCTGCATCTCGAAACCGTCGACCGTCGCGCTCGCGGCGTTGCCCTGCAGGATGATGCCGTTGACGAGCGAATTGAGCTGGATGTCCTTCCAGTCGATGTGGAAGGCCGAAACGTCGAAGGCGAGCGCGCCGTCGAGCACCGAGCCCTTGATGCCGGCTTCGTAATTCCACACCGTATCGGGCCGGACGAAGGTCTGCGCGCCCGGCGGCGGCGTGGGGTTGGTCTGCGGACCGCCGGGGCGATAGCCGCTGGCGGCGCGCAGATAGGCGCTGACATTCGGCGCGGGACGCCAGCGCAGCGTCGCCAGATAGCTCAGCGAATTGTCGCTGAAGTTGAACGTGCGCGGCGTGCGCGGCAGATAATAGGTGATGCCGCCCGGGCCGCCGGTGCCGGCAACCTGCTTGTTATGCGCGTAGCGCAGGCCGCCCGTGATATCGAGCGTATCGGTGAGGTAGAAGGTGAGGTTGCCGAAACCCGCGATCTCCTCGTAACGCGAGGTCGTCGTCGCCTTGACGAGCTGGTCGAACGGCGCCGCGCGGAGCGTGCCGTCGGCGTTGTGGGCGAAGACCGTGGTGTAATAGATATTGTCTTCGTTGGTGTAGAAACCCCCGACCATGAATTCGACCGGCCCCAGACGGTCCGACGCGAAGCGGACTTCGCCGGTCCATTTCTTCATGTTCGGCGAGGCGAGGAAGCGGGCGTTGGAGTTGGCGGGAAGCAGCGTGTCGATCGGCACGCCGAACACCGTATCCGCGATCGGGCCGAGAACGGCGCGTGCTACCGGAATATAGGTTGCCGTCGCGTCGGTTTCGGTGCGCGACTTGTAGCGTGCATAGCTGCCCGATGCCGTGAAGGTGCCGATGCCGACGCGATATTCGACATTGGCGTTGACGATGCGATATTTGATTTCCGATCCCAGGTCGGCGAAGCTGGTATAGGCATATTTGCCGAAGGCGGGATCGAAGGTGCCGGGGACAAGCTTCTGGGTCGCATAGCCCAGATTCTCGATATTCTGGTAGATGCCGCTGAGATCGATCGTGAAGTCGCTGGTCGGTGCGTAGCGCAGCGCGAGACGGCCGCCGTAGAGGTTCGACCGGTTCACATCTTCCGACCCTGTCACGACATTGTCGGTGAAACCGCCAGCGCGGCGATAGTAACCGGTCGCGGTTACCGCGAGCTGGTCCTTGATGACCGGGACATTGACCGAGCCGCGAACCATGAAGCCCATTTCGCCGTGCGCGACGGTCGAAATCTCGCCGCCTGCCGAGCCCGAAAATGCCGACGTGTCGGGCTTCTTCGTGATGATGCGAACCAGGCCGCCGAGGTTGCTCGCGCCATAGAGCGTGCCCTGCGGACCCTTCAGCACCTCGATGCGCTCGACCTCGGCAAGCTCGGGCGACGGCGTCAGCAGCGCGCCCGCCGACAGGAAGCCGCTCGCGGTAAAGGGAACCTCGTCGATATAGACGGCGGTGGTGTTCGACACCTGTTGCGGGCCCGAGTTGAGGCCGCGAAGGATGATCGACCCCAGCCCGGGGGCGCCGTTGTCGCGCTGGCTGAGCCCGGGGACGAGCGTCGCATAGTCGCGGAAATCGCGGATACCGAGCGTCTCGATCTTCTCCGACGACACCGCGGTGATCGCCGCGGGAACGTCCTGGAGCTTTTCGGCGCGTTTGCTTGCGGTGACGATGATTTCATTGCCGTCGGCATAGTCCGACGCCGGCGCCGCTTCCTGCGCGGCGGACAATTGCGGCCACGCTAGAGCAAGCGCCGCGCATGATGTGTGGATGACCCATTTCCGTTGCATCGTGAACCTCCCGTTGAAGTGCGCGTTCCTCTGCGACTTGAGTCGCTATTTTATGCAGAACTGTCATATATTGATTGGCGAAAATCAAGCCCGGTTCTTGGCGGGGCCTGCGCTCGCGCCGCCGTTCTCCTTGTGTCTCTGCCAAAAATAATTATTAATTTACAGTATCTTGAATTGACGCAAATCCTCTCCCGAGGCTGCGCATAATAAAATTCATAAATGCATAAAAAATCGGAGGAGGCGCCCGCCGGTCGCCCGGCCGGCGCGCCGGCTCAGCCCGCGGCGATCCGTTGGGTCTGTTCTTCGACATTCCGCTGAAGCAGCGGCAGCGGCAATGCTCCGGGCCGCAGCACCGCGTCGTGGAAATCGCGGATGTCGAAACGGTTGCCGAGTGCGGCGCGCATTTTCTCGCGCGCTTCGTAGATGACGGTGTCGCCCAGCTTGTAGGCGAGCGCCTGTCCCGGAATGTCGCACGAATAGCGAACCGATTCCGAACGGATTTCCTGCTCGGGCATGAAGGCGTTCGCGCGCATATAGTCGCGCGCCTGCTCGATCGACCAGCCGAGCGCGTTCATCCCGGTATCGACGACGAGGCGGCAGGTCAGGAAAGCGTCCATCATCAAGCGGCCGAAGCGTTCCTCGGGCTCGGGATACATGCCCATTTCGCCCGCCAGCGTCGCGGCATATTCGGCCCAGCCTTCGTTGAACGCGTTGACGAACGCCTTGCGGCGCAGCGGGTGGAGCGTCTCGTTCTCGTCCTGCGTCGCAAGATGGAAATGGTGGCCGGGCACCAACTCGTGATAATTGAGCGCGCCGATATTGTTGAGCGGCCCCTGCGACAGGTTCGGCGCGTTGAAGATATAGCGGCCCTTGTCGTCGGTCGGCGTCGGTGGCGTGTAATAGCCGAAGGTCATCGAACCGGTCAGCGCGTCGGGCAGCGGCGCGACGCCATGGCCGGCCTTGGGCTTGAAATTGAAGGTCGCGTCGATGTGCGGCGCGATGCGGTCGATATAGCGCTGGAACACCGCGCCGATCGCTTCGGCGCCCGAAGCGCGCCACGCCGGGTTGTTCCTGACTGCATCGAGATAGTCGATCGGGCTCCCCGTGAAGCCTGCTTCGTCGAGCAGCGCCCGCATCTGCGATCCGATATCGGCCATCCGCGCGAGGCCGGTCGCGTGAACCTGTTCGGGCGTCAGGTCGAGCGTCGTGTGCAGGCGCACCAGCTCGGCATAGACCTCGCTGCCGCCCGGATATTGCGAAATGCCGACGCTTTCGGGAGCATTTTCGGCATAGGCGGGGTTTTTCAGGAAGGCCAGAAAGGCGTCGAAGGCCGGGATCACATCGTCGGCAATCGCCGAGCTTATCTGCGCGAGCACGGGCGCGGCATCGACCGCGGCGAGCCGCGACGCGTCGGGGGTCAGCATCGCCGTGATGCCGGCGCGGAAGCCTTCGATCAGCGGGATCGACTGTTCGAGTTGCAGGCGCGGCATAAAGATGCCCCGCTCGGCCTGGCCTTCGGTGCGCTCGTGCATCTGCTGCACGAGCCGGCCATAATCGCGGATCAGTCCGACATAGCGATCGCCGTCGCCGCGCGACGTAAAGCTGTACCCGCCGATCCGCGGGCCGAAGACGTTGAGGAGGAAGCCGCCGCAATAGGCGGTCGGGGCGAACATCGCATAGAAGCCGCCACCGAGCGGGTCGAAGACGAGCCAGTACCAATCCGCTTCGCGCGACCACCGTTCGGCAATCTGCCGTGCCATCTCGAGCGTATAGGGCAGGTCGTGGGGCAGGGCGGCGCTGTCGATCGCGTCTATGCGGTCGAGCAGCGCGCGGCCGCGCGCGGCGCGCTCGGTCGCTGCCGCAAATCCGATATCGGGAAATCGTATCGGCGCGTCCTTGTCGCCGCCGAGAAAGCCGTTGCCGTTCAGGGCCGACCAGACATCGTCGATCACGCGCAATGCCGAACCGAAATTTTCGAGGGGACTCAAGGTCATCGATATTCCTTCCCGGTGTGCGCGGAACTCGCTAGCGATAAGGCGTGGCAATTTAAATACGTTTCTGCATGTTTGATTGTCAACGGCCGCCGCGCCGGATTAAGCGCCTTGGGCCGGGCATCATCGCCGGTTCGATCTCGTGTCCAGATTTAATATGTTGAAATACAAATGTAATTTCTGGAGAAATAAAAAATGCATTTATGCATTGAATGAACCTGCCCTTCGCGATAGTCCTTTGGCGATGGCCACTGCGTGCCAACGGCGGCGCAGCGGTCCGGACTCACCTCCCGGGAAAGGCGATGATGAGCAACAAGGTCGAAGCGATCGATGCGGCGAAGGCCGCGAATCCCTGGGAGCTTTACGGGCCGGGGCAGCGGCGAACGTTGCTGTTCATTCTCTTCCTGACCGGCACGTCCAACTATGCCGACCGCAATGTGATCGGGGTCCTGCTCGAACCGATCAAGGCCGAATTCGGCGTTTCGGACACGATGCTCGGGCTGCTGACCGGGCTGGCCTTTGCGATCTTCTATGTCACCGTCGGGCTGCCCATCGCGTGGCTCGCCGATCGCGGCAACCGCAAGAAGATCATCGTCTGGTCGCTCACCGTGTGGAGCATCATGACCGCGCTGTGCGGCGTTGCGCAGAATTTCTGGCAACTGGCGCTGGCGCGGGTCGGCGTCGGGGCGGGGGAGGCGGGGGCGGTGCCCCCCGCGCAGAGCCTGATCGCCGATTATTACCCGCCCGAACAGCGGGCTGGCGCGCTCGGCGTCTATATGATGTCGTCGATGGCGGGTTATATCATCGGCATGACGGCCGGCGGCTGGGTCGCGCAGCATTATGGCTGGCGCGAGGCTTTCCTCGTCATCGGCCTGCCGGGTTTCCTGCTCGCGGTCGCGGCGCATTTCGTCCTGCGTGAGCCCCGGCTCCAGGCCGGCTTCGCCGTCGCTCCCGAAGCGACCGAGGATGCGCGGCAAAGCATCAAGCTGCTGCTCGCCAAGCCCGCCTATCGCAACATCGTCTATGCGCTCGTCGTTTATTTCCTGATGGCCTATGGCGCGCTGGTCTTCACCGCTTCGTTCATGATCCGGGTCCACGGGCTGACCGTGGCCGAGGCGGGCGGGCTGTTCGGGATCATGTCGGCGGTCGGCGCGGTCGTCGGCAATCTCGGCGGCGGCAAGCTCGGCGACTATCTGGCGAAACGCGATATCGCGTGGGTGGCGAAGTTTCCGGGGCTCGCGCTGATCGCGGCGCTGCCGCTTTATGTCGGCTCGTTCGCCATGGGTTCGGTGGCCCTGATGATCCCGCTGTCGCTGATTGGCGGCATATTGCTGACCGGCGCGGTCCCGACGATCTTCGCGGCGCTGCACGTCATTTGCGGCAGCAAGCGGCGGGCGATGGCGGTCGCGCTCGCCTTTTTCTTCGCCAATCTGATCGGGCTCGGGCTCGGTCCCGTCCTTGCCGGCGCGATCAGCGATCATATGGCGCAGATCTACGGCCCCGCCGAAGGGTTGCGCTATGCGCTGATGATCATGTCGCTGACCTTTTTGCCGGCCGGAATCTTCATGTTGCGTGCGGCGAAATATCTGAAATCCGATCTCGAAGAATGATCGTGGGAGGACGCCATGATTGAAAAGGACATGCGCGAAACCCGCGCCGCGCGCGAGGTGAATGCGTTTTACGACACGCTCTTTCGTCCCGGCACCGATCATCTGTGGACCGCCGCCGATCTCGACCTGACCCCCGACGGCGGCAGCGTGCATTTCGCGGGGCAACATTTTCCGGGGACGCTCGAGGACGGGCCCGCCAGCACAATATGCCGCCTCGACCTGCGCGACGGCATGGTCCATCGCATCGCCCCCGGCCGCCTACACCGCAACGCGCCGGACGGACGCGCCGCCTATATCGCGAGCGGCGACGGCGGGCGCGAGCGGCTCGTCATCCTGTCCGAGAGCGGCGAGCCGCTGGTATCGATTCCGCTCGAAGCGCGCGTCGAGGCCCTCGCCTGGTCGCCCGGCGGCAGCGGCCTGCTGATCCTCGGCGCCGATCTCGGGGCGGATGTATCGGGCGCCGAGGGCGGTTATGCCCTGCGCGGCGGGGCGTCGGGGCCGAGCTGGCTGCCCGAGGTCGCGGCGTCCGACGCGCAGGATCTGTGGCGGCGGCTCTATCGCTGGTCGGACGGCAGGGCGGCGCTGCAAGCGGTGACCCGGCCGCCGGTCAATGTGTGGGAGGCGGCGTGGCTCGGCGAAGAGCGCTTCGCCGTGATCGCGAGCGATCATCACGGCGAGGGAAGCTGGTACGAAGCGACGCTGCGCATCATCGACGCGAAGACCGGAGCCGAGGAGGCTACACACGCCCCCGTCGAGCAGATCGGCGTACCCGCCGGTTCGCCCGACGGGCGGTACTGGGCCGCGATCGAGGCCTTTTGCAGCGATCGCGGGATCGTCTGCGGTTCCGTCGTGCTGGGCGAAGGCAAAGCGCGGCATATCCTCGATACGGGCGGTGTCGAGGTCTCCGATGTTCGCTGGCGGGACGAGCGGCGCCTGCTGTTCGCAGGCGTGCGCGAAGCCCAGACGGTGGTGGGCGAGATCGACGTCGCCACCGGCGAACGGCATGAGCATTGGGCGTCGGACGAGCTGACGATCGGCGGCTGGTATCCCAAAGCGATTCCCGCGCCCGGCGGCGCCGCGCTGGGGGTAATCGAAGGCTATGCCCGTCCGCCGGCGATTGCGCGGCTTGCGAACGGGGCGGCGGACGTGCTTGCCGAGTTTGCGCCCTCGCCGGCACCGGCGATTCCCGGGGCGATGCGTTACCATCGCTGGACCGGACGTGACGGGCTGGAGGTCGGCGGCTGGCTGGTGCTGCCCGATGGCGATGCGTCGAACCTGCCGCTGTTCGTCGACATTCACGGCGGGCCGGTCTGGGCACATCGCAACCGCTATGCGGCGGCGCTGCGAGCGGGGCCTGTGCTGGTCGGGAAAGGCTATGCGCTATTGCTGCCGAACCCGCGTGGTTCGGGCGGCCGGGGGCAGGATTTCGCGCGCCGGGTTCACCGCGACATGGGCGGCGAAGATATGCACGACTATCTGACCGGGATCGACAGCCTCGTCGCGGCGGGGATCGTCGACCCGGCGCGCGTCGCGGTGTCGGGAACCAGCTATGGCGGTTTCATGAGCGCCTGGCTTGTCACCCAGACCGATCGTTTCGCCGCGGCGATTCCGATCTCGCCGGTCGCGAACTGGTACAGCCAGCATTATGCGTCGCAGATCCCGTGGTTCGACCAGGCGCTGCTCGAAGGCTCGCCGCGGCGGCCGGGCGGGCAATATTTCGACCGCAGCCCGGTCTTCTTCGCCGAAGGCGCGACGACGCCGACACTCGTGCTGGCCGGCGGGCGCGACAAGAACACGCCGACCGGGCAGGCCGTCGAGTTCTTCGGCGCCCTTTCGGAGGCGGGCGCAACGGCGGCGCTCGCGGTCTATCCCGAGGACGGCCACAGCTTGCGGGGCTATCCGGCCTATCCCGACTCCGCCGCGCGGATCGTCGACTGGTGCGAGCGTCATATCGCGACGGAAGGGAACGACTGAGGCAGCGGCGCCAAAGCTCCCGATTTCGGATGCGATAGCTCGTCGTCGGTGGGGGTGGTCGCCACGCCGCAAGTAAACTGTTGCTTTTTAGCCACTAATCGCAGGGAAAATCGGGGCTCGCTGCGGGCCCGCGTTGACGCGCGGCGCTGCTCCATTACAGCGGCCGTTCACCGGCGGGCATCTCCCGTTCAGGCCTTGCGGCCGCGCCTTGCCGGTTTTGGAGAGAGGTATCGTCATGACTTTGCGCAACATCCTGTTGGGCGCCACCATGCTGTGCGCCGCGACCACCCCTGCCTTTGCCTATGCCCAGGACGCCGCGCCCGCCGATGATACGGCGACCGCGAACGACGCCGACTATGGCAATGAAATCATCGTCACCGCCAGCAAGCGTTCGCAGACGCTGCAGGACACGCCGATCGCCGTGTCGGTGACCTCGGCCGCCGACATCGAAAATGCGGCGATCCGCGACCTCATCGACCTGCAGTCGGCGGTGCCGAGCCTGCGCGTGTCGCAGCTCCAGTCGAGCGCGAACACCAACTTCATCATCCGCGGCTTCGGCAACGGCGCGAACAATGCCGGTATCGAACCGTCGGTCGGCGTGTTCATCGACGGCGTTTATCGTTCACGTTCGGCCGCCCAGATCGGCGACCTTCCGAACCTCGAGCGCGTCGAAGTGCTGCGCGGACCGCAATCGACCCTGTTCGGCAAGAATGCCTCGGCGGGCGTTATCAGCATCGTCACGCAAAAGCCGCAGTATGAATTCGGCGGCGCGATCGAAGCGAGCTACGGCAATTACGATGCGATCACCGTCAAGGGCAACATCACCGGCCCGATCAGCGATACGGTCGCCTTCTCGCTCGCCGGCAATTACAACCGCCGCGACGGCTATGCCCGCGACCTCAACCTCGACACCGACGTCAATGACCGCAACCGCTGGGGCGTGCGCGGCCAGCTGTTGTTCGAACCGACCGACGCATTGTCGATCCGCCTGATCGGCGATTATGACAAGATCGACGAAAATTGCTGCATCGCGGGCAATGTCATCGCCGGGCCGACCGTCGCGATCACCAACGCGCTCGCCGGTGGCCCCAGCGTCGATGCGAACAATCCCTTCTCGTACAACGTCTACAACAATTTCCTGTCGACGAACGAGATCGAGAATTACGGCGGTTCGGCGCAGATCGACTATGATCTCGGCAACCTCGCGCTGACCTCGATCACCGCCTATCGCGAAGTGCGCGCCAACACGAACCAGGATTCGGACTTCACTTCGGCCGACCTGATCGGGCAGAACAGCCAGCAGCTCGGCATCGACACCTGGACGCAGGAAGTCCGCCTGACGTCGGACTTCGACGGCCCGATCAACTTCCTGCTCGGCGGCTATTATTTCAACGAGAAGATCAAACAGAAGAACGACATTCGCTTCGGTGAGGACTTCCGCCCCTATGGCAACGCGCTGATCCAGGCCGCGAGCGGCGGGGCGCTGAGCGTTCCCGCGCTCGAGGCCGCCCTCGGCGCGCCGTCGGGCAGCTTCTTTCGCGAAGGCGACGGGCTCGATGAGGCCTATCGCCTGAAGAACACCGCCTGGTCGATCTTCGGTACGGTCGATTTCGAGGTTACCGATCGCCTGACGCTGTCGGCCGGTGCGAACTATACGCAGGATCGCAAGAAGTTCGCGACCAACGTCATCAGCACCGATACCTTCTCGGGTATCGACCTTAACGATCCGGCCTTTGCCGGCTTCCGCAACCAGCTCCTGCTCGGTGGCGCATTGCAGCAGGCTGGCGTCAATCCGAACGATCCGGCCGCGGTGTTCGCGTTCGCGACCAACCCCGCGACGGCGGCAACCTTCCAGGCGTTCCAGGCCTTCGCCAACGCCAACCAGAACAATCCGGCGGCGAACCCGCTCAACGGGTTGAAGCCGTTCCAGTTCCTGCCGCCGTTCCTCAACCTGCCGAACAGCGTCGAACCCGGCAAGACGAGCGACAACGATCTCGCCTGGAGCGTCCGCGCGTCGTATGAATTGACCGACACGGTCAATGTCTATGCGACCTATGCGACGGGCTTCAAGGCCAGCTCGGTCAACCTGTCGCGCGACAGCCGTCCGCTGGCGAGCGACCTGGCCGCGATCGGCGCGGCCGGCCTGACGACGCCGAACCTCGTTTCGGGTTCGCGCTTTGCGGCTCCGGAAGAATCCGAAGTCTATGAAGTCGGTCTGAAAGCGAACTGGTCGGTCGCAGCGCTGAACCTTGCCGCGTTCAAGCAGTCGATCAAGGGTTTCCAGTCGAACATCTTCACCGGCACGGGTTTCGCGCTCGCCAACGCCGGCAAGCAGTCGACCTGGGGCTTCGAGTTCGACGGCTCGGTGCGGCCGGTCGACGGGCTCAACCTGACGCTCGCGGTGACCTGGCTCGATCCGAAGTACGACAGCTTCGTCAATTCGGCGTTCGGCGACATCTCGGGCACCATGCCCGCGGGCATCCCCGAGCTGACGATGGCCGCCGGCGGTACCTATACGCATGAATTTGCGGGCGGGACCAAGGCGATCTTCCACGTCGACTATCATTATGAAAGCCCGGTCCAGATCGTCGAAGGCCTGACCGGCCTGCCGGCTAGCGTCGCGCAGAACCTGAAGCGCGAAGTCAACCAGCTCAACGCGTCGTTCACCGTCGCGCTGACCAACGGCTTCGAACTCGGTGTGTGGGGCCGCAACCTCACCAACGCGACCTACCTGACGACGATCTTCCCGGCCGTCGCCCAGGCGGGCAGCGTCTCGGGCTATC
Source organism: Sphingopyxis macrogoltabida (assembly GCF_001314325.1). Lineage (NCBI taxonomy): Bacteria > Pseudomonadati > Pseudomonadota > Alphaproteobacteria > Sphingomonadales > Sphingopyxidaceae > Sphingopyxis > Sphingopyxis macrogoltabida. The sequence continues at coordinate 2,783,735 of NZ_CP009429.1, read as the reverse complement.
CGAACCAGCCGCGCACCTATGGCGTGACCGGCCGCTTCAAATTCTGACCGGAAGCGGCCGGAGCAATGCTCCGGCCGCCCGGACAGCAGGCAAAAAAGAACCCCGGCTTCTCGATCGAGAAGCCGGGGCTTTTTGTTGACGTTGCCGCCGGTTTTTAGAACCGCACGCCCGCCGCGATGCCGTAGCGGCGCGGTTCGAGAGTGAAGATGTTGGTGTAGTTACCCGACGACTGATCGGTGATGTACAGGCCGGTGACGCTGTTGGCGTTGAAGATGTTCTGGATGAACCCCTTCACGAACCATTTGTCGTCGGCGCCGTTGAGCTGCAACTGCGCGTTGACCTGGGCATAGCCCTTGATCCGGTTGACGTTGCCGTTGAAGATGCTGCCATAGCTCTCGCCGGTATAGGCAAGGTCGACGCGCGGGACGAGAGTCATGTCGCCAAGATGCGCGGTATATTGCACGCCCGCGCTGAACTTGTAATTCGGCGCCTGCGGCAACTGGTTGCCCTTGATGTTGACCGGAATGCCTGCGGTGAAGACCTGAATCCCGTTCGGGTCGAACAGATTGCCCGCCGCCGCCGCATAGCTTTGCAGCACGCCGCAGATGCTGAATGCGCCGGTCGATGCGATCCCGCCGTCGGCCGGGAAGGCGGTGGTGCCTTGCAGGCCCGCGCCCGGACGAATGTCGCCGGCACCGATGGTACCGTCGCCATTGACGTCGATCCCCGCATTGATCGCATTGTTGACGAAGTTGACGAAGGCATTGCTGCCCGCGGCATTCCCCGAGGTTCCCGGTGCCACGGCGCAGTTCGCCGCGTTGGTGATGTCCTTGATGATGACCGCATCGGAGCGGCCGCCGCCAAAGTCGCGCGGGTTGCTGGTGAACTTGTCTTCGGTAACTTTCGTGTGGAGATAGCTGAAGCCGAGGTTGATCACCCAGTCGGGATCGGGGCGGACCATGCCTTCGATTTCGAAGCCGTAGATGTCGGCGTCGACGTTATCGTTGACCGCGGTACGCGCGACGATCTTGCTGAGCTGCAGCTTCTTGTACTTGTAGTAGAAGGCCGTCAGGTTCAATTGCAGCGCGCCGCCGCCAAAAGCATTCTTCGAACCGATTTCGAACGCATCGACCTGTTCGGGCTGGAACGATTCGGGGACTTCGAAGATCGGCTGCAGCGGCGGGTTGATACCTCCCGATTTATAGCCCCGCGAATAGGACGCATAGAGCAGGTTGTCGTCGGTGATCTTGTAGTCGACCACCGCTCGGCCGGTCCATTCGTTGAACTTCACGCTGCGGCGCTGTTCGATCTGGTTGCCCGGCGTGCCCGGATCGGCGTCGAAGGTCACTACGAACGGTGAATCGAATGCGGTACCGGTCTGTCCGAACGGCACGAGGAAGCTGGCCAGCGTCGACCGGGCGACGACGGTTTTCTTGTCGTTATTGTAGCGCAGGCCGAGCGTCAGTTTCAGCTTGTCGTTCACTTCGAAATAGGTTTCGCCGAAGATGCCGTACGACTTGATCTTCAAGTCGCCCGTGTTGTTGCGGAAGAAAGGCGTGCCGAGGAACGACGGCGGCAGGCCGTTGGCATAGGAATTGAACGCCCCGAGAACGCCGGTCAGATAGTCGATCGGGAAGGCGTTCACATAATAGCTGTTCTCGGTCAGGTGATAGTCGGCATAAATGCCGCCGATCAGGAAATTGAACGGCCCGTCGAGATCGCTGGTCAGGATGCTTTCGACCGACCAGCTACTGTTATACTGGTTCGACCGGTCGAATTGCAGCGACTGGTCGCTGCAGATCTTGTTGCCGCCGAAGCTGCCGAAGCCGCTTTCCTCGGCCAGCGAGGTGCACAGCTGACCCCCGGGGCCGTCGGGGATGATCGCCGCGGCGACCGGCCCAATATAGTTGGAAAAGCCCGGCAGGATGCCGTCGAAGGCCCCGTTTGCCGCCGCCTGCAATGTGCCGAGACCGCCCGCATAGAGTGAGCGATCGCCGACGTTGCTGTTATAGTCCTGCGACGCGTCGAGCTTGACCTTTTGATATTGGCCCGAGACCTGCAGCGAGACCGGCCCGAAATCATGCTCGATCTGCCCTTGCAGCGTCAGCTCGCTGGTGAAGTAGCTCGGCGTATAGGCGGTGTTCACCGTCCGCGGGTCGGCGGGGATCGTGGTATTGCCATAGACGTCGGGGCCATAAAGGCTGCCGAGTGCGAACGCCGCCGGAATGCCCTGCGTCGCGAGGAATTCGCGCGATGTCAGCGCGGCGGTGAAGGTCGAATTGCCGTTGAACGGCGAATTGTCGAGGCGCGTGTTGAGACAGCCGAGGATGCCGGTCGGATCGCGCTGGCAAAGCTGTTTCTGGATACGGGTGCGCTGATCCTTTTCGCGGAAATAGGATCCCATCAGATCGATGGTCGTGTTGTCGGTCGGTTCCCAGCGCAGCGAGCCGCGGACCGAATAGAGATCGCGATCGTCGATGCGCGTATTGAGGAAAGTGTTCTTCGTATAGCCGTCGCGGTTGAGATAGATGCCCGCGACGCGAAGGGCGATGGTGTCGCCGATGGGAATATTCACCATCGCCTTGCCCTTGATCGAATCATAATTGCCATATTCGCCTTCGGCCGCCGCCTCGAAGAGGCCGAGTTTCGGCTTGGCGGTGATCACGTTGACCACGCCCGACGTCGCATTGCGGCCGAACAGCGTACCCTGCGGCCCGCGCAGCACTTCGATGCGTTCGAGGTCGAAGAACTCGGTTTCGAACAGGCGGGTCGAGAACAGCGGGTCGCCGTTCAGGTGGATTGCCGTGGCGCTGTCGCAGGTCGTGCCGACGCAAAGGTCGCCGATCCCGCGGATGGTAAAGCTGGCGCCGGTGAAGTTGGTCTTGGTGAAGGTGACGTTGGGTAGCGTCAGCTGAAGATCCGACGGGGTCTTGATCTGCTGCGCTTCGAGCGCTTCGGATGAAAAGGCGCTGACCGCGATCGGCACGTCCTGCAGACGTTCCGACTGGCGCTGCGCGGTGACGACGATTTCGCCGCCGAACGCGTCCCGTTCGGTTTCGGCCGGTGCATCCTGCGCGAAGGCCGGCGTCGCCACCGTCATCGCAAGGATCGAGGTTCCGATCAGTGCCTTGAACTTCATCTATATCCTCCCTTTTTCGAACCCGCGGGTGCGGGGCCGCCCAAACTCAATTTGTGGTAAGGGGAGGGGGTGTGACCAGGCGTGGCGAAAGGCGCCCGGCCGAAACGGCCAAGTGCCCGCGTTTATCCCACCTGCCAGCTGCGCTGGTCATCGTCCTCTCCCACCGGCGTCGGGGAACACGCCGGCCTCTCCGGATTACGACCCGCTTGAGCGAGTTCTGTAATGCAATGAAGGTGCGCCGAGTTGACGAAAGCGTCAAGTCACTTGTTGGGGCAGAAAAATGCCCCGAAAAGACCCAAGTTCCGCGGGTTAAAAAGCTCCGATTCCGCAACGTAAACTTCGCCGCCGCGATGAAAATCTTCGCCTGCCGGGGTTGCGCATGCGCGATTTCGCGTCGAAATGTGCGACATGATAGCAACAGTGAAAGCGGTGCGATGACGAAGGTGGAACTGGGACCGGACGGCAAGCCCGTGGTGCCCGAAGAGGTGCTGGGCGCGGTCCGCACGCTGATCGAATGGGCGGGCGACGATCCGTCGCGCGAAGGGTTGCTCGATACGCCGAAGCGCGTCGCGCGGGCGTGGCTCGAATATTGCCAGGGCTATGCCGACGATCCCGCGATCCACCTGTCGCGCACCTTCGAGGAGGTCGGCGGCTATGACGAGATCGTGATGCTTCGTGACATCCCGTTCCAGTCGCATTGCGAACATCATATGGCGCCGATTACCGGCAAGGCGTCGATCGCCTATCTCCCCAAGGATCGTGTCGTCGGCATTTCGAAGCTGGCGCGGGTGCTCAATGGCTATGCCCGCCGGTTGCAGGTGCAGGAACGCCTGACCGCCGAGGTTGCAAAATGCATCTGGGACAATCTCCAGCCGCATGGCGTCGCGGTGGTGATCGACGCCCAGCACGGGTGCATGACCGGGCGCGGCGTCCGCACCCCCGGCGTCGGCATGGTGACGAGCAGGCTGCTCGGCAGCTTCCTCGACGATGAGCGCAGCCGCAAGGAAGTGTTGGCCTTGATGGGATATTAGCGGCGGCGAGGCACCGCCGGATCGAGGCAAAGAAAAAGGCTCCGGAACAAGGGTTCCGGAGCCTTTTCTGTCTGTTGCGGGGAGAAGGGGCTCAGGCCTCTTCATCCTCGTCCGCAGCGGGAGCTTCCTCGGCGGCGACTTCCGACGGCGGGGTGGCTTCCTCGAACTCGTCTTCGCTGTCGGGTTCCAGCGCCGAAGCAACGGCTTCGGCCTGTTCTTCCTCGAACATCGCCGCGATGACGTCGATGCCCTGCTTCTGCATTTCGGCTTCGTCGGGCGAGCGTGCGACGTTGACGCCGACGGTCACTGCGACTTCCGGGTGCAGCTTCACCTTGACGTCGACGAGACCGAGCGCCTTGATCGGGCGTTCGAGTTCGACCATCGCCTTGGTGACGCCAGTGACGCCGTCTTCGATCAGCGCATCGACGATGTCGCGAACCGAAACCGAGCCGTAGAGCTGGCCGGTGTTCGATGCCTGACGGATCAGGACGACCTGCTTGCCGTCGATGTCCTTGGCGCGGCCTTCGGCGTCGGTTCGACGCTCGGCGTTGTCGGCCTCGATCTTCGAACGGTTGGCTTCGAACAGCTTGCGGTTCGCGTCGTTCGCGCGCAGCGCCTTGTTGTTCGGCAGCAGGAAGTTACGGGCAAAGCCGTTCTTGACGGTGACGACGTCGCCGATACCGCCCAGTTTCTCGATACGTTCGAGCAGGATGATTTCCATGAGCTGCTCTCCTTACTTCACAATGTAGGGAAGCAGGCCGATGTGGCGGGCGCGCTTGATCGCCTTGGCCAGCTCACGCTGCTTCTTGGTGGACACCGCGGTGATCCGCGACGGGACGATCTTGCCGCGCTCCGACAGGTAACCCTGGAGCAGGCGGACGTCCTTGTAATCGATGACCGGTGCGTCCTTCTGGCTGAAGGGGCAGGTCTTGCGGCGGCGGAAAAAGGGTCGTGCCATGATGCTGTTCCTTATTCTTCGCCGTCGCGGTCACGGCCACGGCCGCCGCGGCGTTCCTGCTTGCGCATCATCACCGACGGACCCTTTTCGAGTTCGTCGACCTTGATGGTCAGCCAGCGGATGATATCTTCGTTGATCGCGGCCTGGCGCTCGATTTCTGCGATGGCTTCGCCCGACACTTCGGCCGAGAGCATCACATAATGGCCCTTGCGGTTCTTCGCGATCTTGTAGGCGAGCTGCTTCAGGCCCCAGGTTTCGGTCTTGTGAACCTGGCCCTTATATTCGCCGATGACGTTGGTGACGGTTTCCGCCAGCGCATCGACCTGAGCCTGGCTCAGGTCCTGACGCGCGATAAAGACATGCTCGTAAAACGGCATGGTGCGCTTCCTTCGATTTGGCCGATCGCTGGTCCCGCGCCAATCGCGAAACCCCTCCGGCTGTCGTCTCGCTTCACGAATTGGTGCAAAGCAAACGGGGCGAATGGCACAAGGCCTCGCCCCGAATGAGGGCGCCTATACAGATTCGCGGCGAGAAATCAAGCGCGCGCGGCCAGCTTTTCCAGCAATTCCTGCCCGAATTCGGTCAGCGTGTCGTCGCGTGCGCCAAGGATGAGAATGCGGTCGCCCGGCTTTGCTTCGTCGAGCATCGCCGCGCCGCACGCCGCGCGGGTGGTCAGATGCGCCGCATTGCCGCCGCCCGCGACGATGTCGGCCACCAGTGCTTCGCTGCCGATGCTGCGGTCGACCGTGCCGCCGAAATAGACCGGATCGCAGACGAAGAGCCGGTCGTCGGGGCGTATTCCCGCGGCGAAGCTGGCGGCGAGCTCCTTGCCCATCTGGCGGAGCGGGCCGTAACCGTGCGGCTGAAAGAAGAGCAGGGCGCGGCCGGGAAGTTCGGCGACGGCGGCGAGCGTGGCGGCGACCTTGTCGGGATTGTGCGCGAAATCGTCGATCACCGTGACGCCATTCGCCTGTCCCAGCACCTCGTAGCGGCGCGCGAGGCCGGCGAAATCGGCGAGCGCGGCGACCGATTGGCCGACCGGGATATTGACCGCGCGCGCCGCCGCGATCGCCGCGAGAGCGTTGGCGGCATTGTGGCGGCCGGGCATCCGCAGGCGAACCTCGTGGCGGTCGCCCGCGAAGCTGACGGCAAAGCGGCAGCCGTCGGGCAGCGCCTCGAAATCGCTGCCCCGGATCGCCGCCGCATCCGAAAAGCCGAAACGCATGACGTTGCCGCCTGCCAGCAACGGAGCGGATTCGGGGTCGTCGGCGTTGATCACGGCGATCCGCGCCTTGGCGGCGAAATCGCCGAACAATTGGTGCAGTTCGGCGAGGCTCTTGTGGTCGAGGCTGATGTTGGTGACGACGGCGACATCGGGCTGATAAAGCGCGATCGAGCCGTCGCTTTCGTCGACTTCGCTGACATAGGTCGCGGCATCGCCGACCAGCGCGCTGGCGAAGGGCATGGTGTCGTTCGCGAAATTGCGCATCACGGCACCGTTCATCACCGTGGGCTTGCGGTCCGCGCGGTCGAGGATCCACCCGACCATGCCGGTGACGGTCGATTTGCCGCTGGTGCCGCCGACGCCGATCGCCCGTTCGGCGGCGTTGAACAGCGCGGCGTTGAGGTCGGCGCGCGTCATCCGCGGCAGGCCGAGCGCATTGGCGGCCGCGACGTCGGGAACGCTATCCTCGACCGCCGCCGAAGCGACGAGCGTCTGGCCCGCCTGCGGTCCGCTGCCGTCCTGCGGGAACAGTGCGATCCCGTGGCTTTCAATCCAGCCGAACTTGTCGGGCGAGCGGCCCTGATCGCGGCTGCGGTCCGACCCCGAAACGGCGCTGCCGCGCGCCGCGACGATCATTGCGAGCGGCAGCATGCCCGAACCGCCGATGCCGCAGAAGAAATAGGATTTGTTTTCGGCCATCGCGGCGCGATATGGGCTTGGCTCGGTTTTGGCAAGGCAGGGCAGGGGACAGGATTTGCGTATCGGGATCGTCGCCCCTTCGACACCTATTTTACCCGACGATGCGGAAGCGGTCCGGGCGATCGCGGCGCTTGGCTATCCCGATGTCGAGCTGGAATTCGATCCGCAATGCTTTGCGGTGCACGGTCATTTTGCGGGTGAGGACGGGCATCGTTTTGCCGCGCTCGTCGAGATGGCGAACCGTCCCGATATCGATGCGGTGTGGTTCGCGCGCGGCGGTTATGGTGCGTGCCGGATCGCCGAGGATGCGGTGGCGGCGATGACCGATGTCGCAAGGTGGAAGGCGTTTCTCGGCTATTCGGATCAGGGCAATCTGCTTGGGTGCCTCTATCGCGACGGTTTCGACCATGTCGCGCACGGCCCGATGGTCGCCGATATCCGGCGCGAAGGCGGCGATGGGGCGGTGACGCGCGCGCTCGACTGGCTCGTCGCGCGCGATCCGGCGGCGTGCGAGGCGGGACTGGCGCATGGCGCGCGGCATGCGGCGTTCAACCTGATGACGCTGTCGATGCTGCTCGGTACCCCGCTCGAACCCGATCTGGCGGGCCATGTCCTGCTGGTCGAGGAGGTCAGCGAATATCTCTATGCCTTCGACCGCGCTTTCTTCCATGTCGCGAGCTATCTGGCCCCGCGCGGCCTCGCTGGCATCCGCCTCGGGCGGGTGAGCGACGTCCCCGAAAACGACCGGCCGTTCGGCATGGACGCCGAAGAAATCGCGCAGGGCTGGTGTGTGCGGACCGGCATTCCGTGGCTCGGCCGGGCCGACATCGGCCACGACGCGGCGAACAAGGTCGTGCCCTTCGGCTTGCATCGCGCGGGGTGAAGGAATAGGCGCTGCCGATCCAATTCCGTCATCCCAGCGAAAGCTGGGATCGCTGGAGTGACAACGCAACCGATCCCAGCTTTCGCTGGGATGACGAGTAGGAAATTTCATGCGCGCATTCATCTTTCCGGGTCAGGGCAGCCAGGCGGTCGGCATGGGCAAGGCGCTTGCCGACGCATCGCCGGTCGCGCGCGAGGTCTTTCAGGAAGTCGACGACGCGCTCGGCCAGAAGCTGTTCCAGTTGATGAGCGAAGGTCCCGAGGACCAGCTCACCCTCACCGAAAATGCCCAGCCGGTGATCATGGCGAACGCGATCGCGACCTTGCGCGTGCTCGAAAAGGAAGGCGGCGTGACGCTCTCGGCCAAGGCCGATTATGTCGCGGGCCACAGCCTCGGCGAATATAGCGCGCTCTGCGCTGCCGGGGCCTTCGACCTTGCGACCACCGCGCGGCTGCTCAAGACGCGCGGGCAGGCGATGCAGGCGGCGGTGCCCGTCGGCGTCGGCGCGATGGCGGCGCTGCTCGGCGCCGATATCGAGACGGCGCAGAAGCTCGCCGATGTAGCAGCCGAGGGTGAGGTCTGCACCGTCGCGAACGACAACGATCCGTCGCAGGTCGTGATCTCGGGCCACAAGGGTGCGGTCGAGCGCGCGGTTGCGCTGGTCAAGGACTTCGGGATCAAGCGCGGCGTGCTGCTCCCCGTGTCGGCGCCGTTCCACTGCCCGCTGATGCAGGCGGCGGCAGATGCGATGGCCGAAGCGCTGGGCGCGAACCCGCCCGCCGCGCCGCTGGTCCCGGTCGTCGCCAACGTCACTGCGAGCCCGGTCAGCGATGCCGACACGATCCGCGATCTCCTCGTCCAGCAGGTCACCGGCCGCGTCCGCTGGCGCGAGAGCGTCGGTGCGATGGAAGATATCGGCGTCGCGCAATTCGTCGAATTCGGCGGCAAGGTCCTGTCGCCGATGGTGAAGCGCAGCGCTGCCGGCGAGGTCGAGACGATCAGCGTGATCTCGATGGATGACATCGAGGCTTTGCTCAAAGCTCTTTAAATCGGAGAGGATTGTCGATGTCTAAAGCTCGGCGAGCGCTTACGCTCCTATTGCTATTAGTCCCCGCTGGAGCGCAGGCGGCCGATAACCTGGATTGTATAGACGTAGGATATTCCGAAGCCGAATCTGCTTCGCTATTTCGCTTTGTCGGCAGCTATGGATTAAATGATTGGAAAAATGACAGAAGGATCGCGCCTGAAATTGAGGCTGCTATCGTAAGGCGCGTTAAAGAATGCGCGAATAAGCATGATTGGTCATACGAAGCTACTATCCAGGCGATTTCATATAAAATCGGAGAGATTTTGTGGAGTGGGCTCGATCAAAACACTGTTTTGGAGCCTGAGCAGATGACGCAGCTCCGTGATGCCTATTCAAATTCTGATAAGGCGCGGTTGATTGAAATAATGCGCCCAGCCGTTGATGCTATATATACAAGCGGTTTTGTGCCGTACCCTTCGGATGAGGATACGAAGTATCTGAACGAACATATTACGGGTCGGGCGGGGCTTCCCATCACGGCGGACGTTACGGCCTATGTCGGGGCTTGGTTGCTTACCCAAGGCATGATGGAGATTCCGAAGGACCGGTTCAGCTCGCTGTAAAATTTGGCCGGATCCATTAGGTCGTCGGTCAAACTCATTCCGACCGGCATTCCACCGCCGGATGTAGAAACAAGGAACAAGACTATGTTTAATCTCACCGGCATGACCGCCCTCGTCACCGGCGCCTCGGGCGGCATCGGTTCGGCCATCGCGCAGGCACTGGCCGCGCAGGGAGCGCGGCTTGCGGTGTCGGGTTCCAATGCGGAGAAGCTGAACGGTTTTCGCGACAGCCTTGGCGGCGACCATGTCGCGCTGCCGTGTAATCTCGGTGATGCGGCCGCCGTCGATGCGCTCGTGCCGTCGGCGGTCGAGGCGTTGGGGCAACTCGACATCCTCGTCAACAATGCCGGGGTTACCCGCGACAATCTGATCCTGCGGATGAAGGACGACGAATGGTCGGACGTGATCCGCATCAACCTCGAGGCCAATTTCCGCCTCGCGCGCGCGGCAGCCAAGCCGATGATGAAGGCGCGCTTCGGCCGCATCATCTCGATCACCAGCGTCGTCGGTGCGACGGGCAATCCGGGGCAGGCCAATTATGCTGCGTCAAAGGCGGGTGTCACCGGCATGACCAAGGCGCTGGCGCAGGAACTGGCGAGCCGCGGCGTCACGGTGAACTGCGTCGCACCGGGCTTCATCGCCACCGCGATGACCGATGACCTGCCCGACGCGCAGAAGGAAGCGCTCAACCAGCGCATCCCGGCGGGCCGCATGGGCGAGGGAAGCGATATCGCCGCGGCGGTCGTCTATCTAGCGTCGAAGGAAGCCGCCTATGTCACCGGGCAGACGCTGCATGTGAACGGCGGGATGGCGATGCTGTCCTGAACGCGAACGGGCCGGATCCGGTAGAAAACCGGACCCGGCCCTTGGGACGAGCTCAGGGTCAGGGAGGGGTCAGAAGCTCGCCCGCGCGGTGAGGCGGAAATCGCGGCCGGACAGTGGCACATAATCCTTGGTGAAGCTCGCGTGGCGGCGTGCTTCGACGTCGAAGATATTGTTCGCCGACAGGCTGAGCGTCAGGTTCTTCGTGTCGGGAAGCGGGCGCCAGCTCAGCGACGCGTTGACGAGGGTGAAGCCGTCGGTCGGCGTCTCGAACTGCGCGGTGCGCGTCTGGTCGTCGGTCCATTCGACCTCGACCCGCGCATCGACCCGTTCGCTCTGCGCCTCGATTCCGCCGAGGATGCGCAGCGGCGGAATGCGCGGCACGTTGCGGTCGAGGCCGGCATTCTTGATCTTCGCGCGGGTCATGTCGGCAGTCACGTCGCCGACGATGTTGAAGCCGCCGATCTGTGCCAGCCGCGCGCTTGCCTCGGCCTCGAAACCATAGACGCGGGCATCGCGCTGGAAATACTGGAACACGGGCAGTTCATCCTCTTCGGCGCCGGTCGCGGCCGAATAGATGAAATTGTCGAACCAGTTCGAATAGCCGGTCAGGCTGAGGTTGAACGCGTCGGTCTTGATCTTGAACGAGGCTTCGGCGCCCCAGTTCGCTTCGCGCTTGAGGTTCGGATTGCCGACCTCGTAGCTCTGCGTCGCGATGTGCGGACCGTTCGAGAGCAGTTCCTCGGCCGACGGCGCGCGCACGGCACGCGACACCGAGACCCCGATCTTGGCGCCGTCGAACACATCATAGGTTGCGCCGAGCGCGCCCGAGAAGCTGTCGAAATTGCGGTCGAAGCCGACCGTCTGCGCGCGCACGCTGGTCTTCTCGTAGCGCGCCGCGGCTTCGAGCCCGAGCGGGCCTGCGGTATATTCCTGTAGCGTGAACAGCGCGAACTGGTCGGTCAGGTTGCGCGGCACGAACGCCTCTTCGCCGACCGCGTCGAAATCGCGGTGGCTGTACTGCACGCCGCTCGCCCCGCGCCAGCCGCCGCGGTCGCTCTGCGCCAGCTCGATCCGGCCTTCGACGCCCTTGTTGGTAAAGATGGTGCCGACCTCTTCGCCCTCGAATTCCGTGTGCTTGTAATCGGCAAAGCCGGCGCGGATGCGCAGCTTGTCGAAGAAGCCGTCGCCCAGCTCGACCTCGCCGCGCAGGTCGGCGCGCCATTGCTTCATGCCGATGGTGACCGGCCCCTCGCCATGCTCGTGGCCGCCCTCTTCCTCTTCGCCGCCATGATCGTGCTCGGTGTTCGGGCGGTCGGGCACGCCGTAATTGGTGTCGAAATAGCCGATCGAAATGCCGAGCTGGCCGCCGTCGTTGATCAGCGAAATCCCGCCGCCGGCGGTCCAGGTCTCGCTTTGCGTATTGTCGATCTTGCCGCGCTTGCCCGCCTGTGCGGTCAGTTCGGCCGCTTCGTCGAGATGGCCTTCCTCGACTTCATGTTCGGCAAGATGGAGCAGGTCGCCACGGATATCCGGAGCATAGACAAAGCCGCCGGTGCGGGCGTCGCCCGTCTTGCGCCAGCTTCCGTCGAGATGCGCCACGATCTGCGAACTCAGCGCGACATCGATCGAACTGCCGATATTGCGGTCGTTCGCCGCGGTGGCATAGCCGCCGATCGCATCGACATGGACATGGTCGGCAGGAACTTTCCGGGGGATCCGGCGGTCGAACATATTGACCGCGCCGCCGATCGCTTGGCTCCCGAACAGCAGAACCGCTGGGCCGCGGAGGATTTCGATACGCTCGACGGTCAGCGGATCGATGGTGACCGCATGGTCGGCGGAGGTGTTCGAGGCGTCGATCGAGCCGATGCCGTCGGTCAGCACGCGGACGCGCTCGCCCGAAAAGCCGCGCAGCACGGGACGCGAGGCACCGGGGGAGAAGCTGGTCGCCGATACGCCAGGCTGCCGGGTGAGCGTGTCGCCGATCTGCCCGCGAATGTCGCGCGCCAGTTCGTCGCCTTCGAGCACCGACACATTGCCGAGAATGTCGAGGCTGCGCACATAAGGAGCGGTGACGACAATCGGTTCGCCGGTGTGGACGTCGTCGTTGCTGGCGCCGCGCCGCTCTTGCGCGGTGGCTGGCGAAGCAAGGATCGCAAGGGCGACGGCGAGACTGGAACCGGCGGTGGAAAGCAGACGCATCGGTGAAAAATCCTGTTGCTTGGGAAGAGCTGTCGGGCGGTCCAGTAATGATATACTGTTACAATGACAACCCCTTCGATTGCTCACGACCGGGCGTTCGTCGGCGTCCGTGCTCCGTTGGTCGACAAAGGCGAAGATGAAGCGGGGCAAACGAAGCTGTCTTGCAGCCGCCTTGGCGCCGCCCTAGATCAGTCGCATGACCATTGCGCAAAACAGTCTGGACCTGATCGGCAATACCCCGCTCGTGCTGCTCAAAGGGCCAAGCGAAGCGACCGGCTGCGAAATCTGGGGCAAGTGCGAATATGCCAATCCCGGCGGATCGGTAAAGGATCGCGCGGCGCTCTATATCGTCCGCGATGCCGAGGCGAACGGCAGCCTGCGTCCCGGCGGCACGATCGTCGAGGGGACGGCGGGCAACACCGGCATCGGCCTTGCGCTCGTCGCCAATGCGCTGGGTTACAAGACGATCATCGTCATGCCCGACAACCAGAGCGCGGAAAAAATGGCGACGATCCGCGCGCTCGGCGCCGAACTGGTGCTCGTTCCGCCCGCGCCCTTCGCCAACCCCGGTCATTTCGTCCACACCTCGCGCCGCATCGCCGAGGAAACCGACAATGCGATCTGGGCGAACCAGTTCGACAATATCGCCAACCGCAAATCGCATATTTTCGGCACCGCCGAGGAAATCTGGGCGCAGATGGACGGCCGGATCGACGGCTTCACCTGCGCGGCGGGGACCGGCGGCACGATCGCGGGAACAGGACTGGGTCTGAAGGCAAGGGATGAGAAGATCACCATTGCGCTGACCGACCCGCATGGCGCCGGGCTGTATAATTATTACCAGTGCGGCGAATTGAAGCCCGAAGGGACGAGCGTCGCCGAAGGAATCGGCCAGAACCGCATCACCGCCAATCTCGAAGGCGCGCCGATCGACACCCAGTTCCGCATCTCCGACGCCGAAGGGCTCGCGGTCGTGCGCCAGTTGCTCGACGAGGAGGGGCTGTGCCTCGGCCTGTCGTCGGGGATCAATGTTGCGGGGGCGATGGCGCTCGCGCGGCAACTCGGCCCCGGCAAGCGCATTGCAACCATCCTTTGCGACAGCGGGTTTCGTTACCTGTCCACGCTCTACAACCCCGAATGGCTGGCGAGCAAAGGCCTGGCTGAAACGGAAGCGGCGGCATGAACGGCGGCATACCCAAAGCGAAGATCGAGGCGTTGCCGGTGGCGCCTTCTGCGCCCGTCAACGACTCGATGCGGCGGTTGCAGATCGGCATTGCCGGGGTGCTGACGGTGTTGCTGCTCGTCGGTATGGCGGGGCTGATCGGCGACCGTGCGCGCGAAAATGCGGCGCAGAGCGCGGCGATCGACCCGACCGTGAAGATGCCGGGCGAGCAGACGAAAAGCGGTGGTAGCGCGCCGCTCGAAGAACTGGGCGTCCAGCCGGTTTCGAAGGATGAAAATGCGCTGACGCCGGTGAAGGTGCCACAGGCGGCACCCTCGGCGCCGGCAGCGACGACGGTTCCCGATCTCGAACCCGACCCTGCACTCGCCCGGGCGCGCCAATCGAAACAATGACGTTACGCACGCGCCGGCCGTTGCTGCGCGCGCTGGCCACCGCGCTGCTGGCGCTCATGCCCGCGTGGATCGCGGGCGGGCAATATTGGCTTGGCCGCATCGACCCGGCGCTGGCTATTCCCTTGCTGGCGCCTTCCATGCTCTTGCTCGCCTGGTGGCAACGTCGCGAGGCGGCGAGGGTGCGCCGGCGCACCATCCTGACGGCGCTGGCGATTCTATTGGCGGCGCAGGCCCTGCTGTCGCTGTCGCTCGCCGGTTCTGCGGGTTGGGCGCAATTAGCATCGGTGCTGCTGGCCAGTGTCGCCGCAGCATGGGCGGCCGATGCTTTCGCGCAGTGGCGCGCGAGGGGAAGGGCGTTGCGGCTACTGGCGGCGCTGGCGCTGATGTTCGGTTGGTTTGCAGCGGGACATGCGCTGCTGTCATTTCTATATCGCCCGTTCGCCGCCGCCCCGGCAGCTCCTCCTGCGACGATGCTTACCGGGCTGCCGCTGCGCTGGACCAGCGGCGGTGACATCGCCGCGATGATTGCGGAGGGAGCGCGCGACGATCCCGCGCTGGCACGGCTCGAGGTCTCCGGTCCCGTCAAGCTTGTCGATAGTCTCGTCGATAATGTTCCGCCGCGCGGCGGTGCGCTGCTCGTCGCGCATCCGCGCGCGCTGGCGCCGCAGGAACTGGTCGCGATCGATGCCTTTGTCCGCGGCGGTGGCCGGGCGGTGGTGTTGGGCGATGCGCTGTCGGGATGGCCTATGCAGTATCCGCTGGGTGACCCGCGCAATCCGCCGGTGACCAGTCTGCTTACCCCCCTGCTCGACCATTGGGGCGTGACGCTCGGTGCTTCGCCGGTCGGCGAAACGCAGGCCGTGGCGGTCGACGTCGATGGTGCCCGGCTCCGCCTGTTCAGTGCCGGGCGCTTCGACAGATTGCCACCGGGTTGCCGGGCCTATGGCGGCCGCCGCGTCGCCTTGTGCCGGATCGGCGCCGGCGAGGCGTGGCTCGTCGGCGACGCCGACCTGCTGTTCGCTCCGCTGTGGCAGCCGTTGGTCGCGGGTGCGCCGCACCTTCGCCGTGCCGACACGATGGACTGGCTGGCCGCCCGCCTGTGGGACGGAACGGCCGGGCAGGCCGTGGCGCTGCGTCCCCTGTGGATTCGCTCGAATGACGATTGATCCGGCATTCAGGGTGGCTTTTCCCCGACTGGCCCCGAACCGACCCGCCCGTTGCTCGACCACCGGGCCCCCATTTCGACGATCCGACCCCGATTTTGCGATGAATAGGGGGTAGATTCCCTATTTTGCCCTAAATTACCCCTTTCCACCCCGATCTATAGTTGATAGGCAGGGATCGGAGAGGGGCAATCTCCACCTGAGTCCTATTTTTCGGAATTTCGCGATTCCGGGGCCGGGGAAGTTTTGCCCGGTGGCGCGCAGGACAGGGGGCATGGCGATGGCGGTTGTGACGCCCGGTCAATATGCGGGCACCAACTTCGCCGCGATCGATGGCAAGGGACGCATCGCCGTCCCCTCTCAGTTCCGCAACAATGTGCCCCTCACTGCGGACGGCCAGCGCGTGCTCTGGGTCGGTTTCCATGAAAAGCTGCCTTGCCTCGTCGCCTATGGCCAGGATCAGTACGACCGCCTGAACGGCGAGATCGAACGCGACCGCGAAACCGCCCGCCTGCGCGACCTCGATTTCGACGAGGATACCGAGTTCAAGAAGCGCTTCAGCTATACCGAGCCCTATACGCTCGACGACAGCGGCCGCTTCCTCCCCAGCTTCATCCACCGCGACCGCGTCGGCGATGCCGGCGCGACGGCTTTTGTGGGCTCGGGCCGCCGGCTCGAAATCTGGTGGCTGCCGACGCTGGCCGAATGTGCCGACGCCGATCCGGTGCTCCAGCGCCTCGCCGCCGCATGGGATGCGGCGAAAGGGAAGGGGCGGAAATGACCGGGCTTCCCCCCGAACTTCCGCGCGATCCGCGCCACGATCCGGTCCTTCGCGAAGAAGTCATCGCCGCGCTCGCCATCGCCCCGGGTGAGCGCCATGTCGATGCGACCTTCGGCGCCGGTGGCTACACGCGCGCGATGCTTGCGGCGGGGGCCGACGTCGTCGCCTGCGACCGCGACCCCGATGCGATTGCCGAAGGGCAGGCGCTCGTCCAAGAAGCGGGCGGCCGGCTGACGCTGGTCCACGGCCGCTTCGGCGAGATCGACCGGCTGCTTGCCGAGCGCGGCATCGATACGGTCGACGGCATCACCTTCGACATCGGCGTGTCGTCGATGCAGCTCGACCAGGGCGAGCGCGGCTTTTCGTTCCAGAAGGACGGTCCGTTGGACATGCGCATGGCGCAGGAGGGCGAAAGCGCCGCCGACTGGCTCAACCGCGCCGACGAAGCGGAAATCGCCGACGTGCTGTATCATTATGGCGACGAGCGCCAGTCGCGCCGCGTTGCGCGCGCAATCGTCGCGGCGCGGCCGCTCAGCCGCACCGCCGAACTCGCGACCGTGATCCGCAAGGCGCTGCGCCACCCGCCGGGCGCACCGAAAGACCCCTCGACGAAAAGCTTTCAGGCGATCCGTATCCATATCAACGGCGAA
This sequence comes from Sphingopyxis macrogoltabida, assembly GCF_001314325.1. Classification (NCBI taxonomy): domain Bacteria; kingdom Pseudomonadati; phylum Pseudomonadota; class Alphaproteobacteria; order Sphingomonadales; family Sphingopyxidaceae; genus Sphingopyxis; species Sphingopyxis macrogoltabida. Next base: position 2,766,954 of record NZ_CP009429.1, on the reverse strand, counting down.
CTCGACGAACTCACGGCGGGGCTGGCCGCCGCCGAGCGCGTGCTGCGGCCCGGCGGCCGGCTGGCGGTCGTCAGCTTTCACAGCACCGAGGACCGCATCGTGAAGAACTTCCTGCGCGAACGGAGCGGAGGCGATGCCGCCGGTTCGCGCCACCGGCCCGCGCCGACCACTGCGGCGCGGGCCGCAACTTTCGAGACCCCGGCGCGCAAGGTGCGGCCGGGCAAGGCCGAGGAAGCGCGCAACCCGCGTGCACGTTCGGCAACGCTTCGGAGCGCGGTGCGGAGTGCGGCTCCGGCGTGGCCCGCTCGTTCCATGGGTGAATCGACGGACAAGGAGGCAATCTCATGCTGATGGCGGCTCGCAAGCTCCAGGGTATCGGTCTCGTGCTCCTCGTGCTCATCATCGCGATGATGCTGTATCCCGTGTCGCTGAAGGTCGCGGCGACGCGCAGCGAGCTGGCGAAGATCAACCGCCAGATCGAGCGGACGCGCGACAATATCCGCTACCTCGAATCCGAACTCGCGGTGCGCGCCTCGATGCGCCAGCTCGAACAGTGGAATGCCGACACCTTCGGCTATTCGGCCCCCTCCGCCGACCAGTATCTGTCGAACGAGCGCCAGCTCGCCTCGCTCGACCGCTTGCCGCGCGCGCGCGGTGCGAACGAGGTCGCGCCGGTGCTGATGGCGATGGTCAGCCCCGTTGGCACGCCGGCAGTTGGCACACCGGCAAAGGTCGAGACGAAGCCCGAAGCGGTCAAGGCGCCGGCCGCGAAGCCGGTGCAGCTCGCGCAGGCCGATATTCGCGGTGACGACGTACGCAGCGACGCGGCGCCGCGCCTCGCGCCGACGCGCCGCCGCGAACAGCTCAAGATGATCGAGGACCAGCTCCTCGCCGAATCTACGCTCGCGGACCTCAAGCGCGCTGCGGCGCGCGAAGCGATGGGAGGGCAGTAAGCCGCAATGAACACGCTGGTCGTCCGTCCGGCCCGGGTACGTACCGCGGGGGTGCGGCAGCAGATATTGCTGACCGCGCAGCAGCGACTGATGATCCTGATGCTGCTGTTCATGGCGGCATTTTTCCTCGTGTCGATGCGGCTGCTCTATTTCGCGGTTTTCGATACTTCGACCGGCCGCGGTTCGGGCTCGGCGGCGTTCGTGCCGGCGCGCGCCGATATCGTCGATCGTAACGGCGTGCCGCTCGCGCGCACCATCGATGGCTATTCGATCCGCGTCGTTCCCGAAAAACTGCTCAATAACCGGCAATATCTGGCCGACGAGCTGGTCAAGATCTTCCCCGACACGACGCGCGAGGAATTTCTCGCCAAGCTGAGCGGACCGCGTCCGACCTATATCCGCCGCCGCGCGCTGCCCGACCAGGTCGCTGCGGTGAACGCGATCGGCGACGTCGGGTTCGACTTTCCGCGCGAAAAGGAACGTCTCTATCCGCAGCTTTCGCTGGCGGCGCACGTCCTGGGCTTCACCAATGCCGAAGGACATGGGGTTACCGGGGTCGAAGGCGCGTTCGACGATCGCCTCGTCAACAAGGCGACGCGCGGCGAACCGATGGCGCTGTCGATCGACGCGCGCGTGCAGGGCGTGCTCGAAAGCGAACTCGGCAATGCGGTGACCAATCTCGAGGCGATTGGCGGCGCGGGGATCATTCTCGACGTGCATTCGGGCGAGGTGCTCGCCATGGCGTCGCTGCCGACGTTCAACCCGAACAAGCTGACCGGCAGCGATCCGACGACGCGGCGCAACGCCGTGACCTATAATCTTTACGAGCTCGGTTCGACCTTCAAGCCGCTGACCATCGGCGCCGCGATCGACAATGGCGTCGTGACGAGCATGGCCAAGCGCTATGACGCGACCAAGCCGCTCGCCATCGCCGGTTTCAAGATCCGCGATTCGCACAGCATGGGCCGGTGGCTCAACGTGCCCGAGACACTCATCCACAGCTCGAACATCGTGACGGCGCAGATCGGCGACCAGCTTGGCCGCGAAAAGATGGAGCATCTGTTCCGCGACCTCGAATTCGACGGCCGCCCGCATATCGAACTCAAGGAACGCGCCTTTCCGCTCTGGCCCAAGGACTGGGGCCGCGTCACGACGATGACGGCGAGCTATGGTCATGGCATCGCGGTCACGCCGCTGCATCTCGCCAGCGCTTATGCCGCACTGGTCAACGGCGGCATCTGGCGCCCGGCGACGCTGATGAAGCTCGGCGACAAGGCACCGCCGCAGGGGCGCCGCGTCTTCAAGGCTTCGACCAGCGCGCGGATGCGCCAGCTTTTGCGCCTGATCGTCTCCGACGGCACCGGGCGCCAGGCCGACGCGCCGGGTTTCCGGGTCGGCGGCAAGACCGGCAGCGCCGAAAAGCCGGGCGTCGGCGGCTATAACCGTACGTCGGTCGTTGCGACCTTTGCGGCGGCCTTCCCGATGGACAATCCGCGCTATGTCGTGCTCGCGATGATCGACGAGCCCAAGGGCAATGCCTTCAGCTCGGGTCAGCGCACCGCGGGCTACACCGCGGCGCCGGTCGTCAAGAAGGTCGTCATGCGCGCGGGGCCGATGCTCGGCGTCTTCCCCGACGAGACGCGCGACGTCGACGTGTCCGAACTGACCCCCTTGCTGTGGAAAAACGGGGAAAAGGAGTAATGCGTCTGGCGGCGCTGCTCGACGATCAACGGCTGGCAGGCGCCGACCCGGTGGTGACCGGGCTTGCCATCGACCATCGCAAGGTCGCGCCCGGAACGATCTTCGGCGCCTTCGTCGGCGAACGGTTCAACGGCGAGGATTTCATTGCAGAAGCGATTGCGGCGGGGGCGATTGCGGTCGTCGCGCGGCCCGAAGCGAAGGTCGAGGGCGCGGTGCATGTGGCCGACACCAATCCGCGCCGCGCCTTTGCGCATATCGCCGCGCGCTTCTTCCATCGCTTTCCCGCGACCTGTGTTGCGGTGACCGGCACCAACGGCAAGACCTCGACGGTCGAGATGACGCGCCAGTTGTGGCGGATGGCCGGATTCAACGCCGCATCGATCGGGACGCTTGGCATCACGACGTCGCAGGACAGCGCCTCGACCGGGCTGACGACCCCCGACATCGTGACCTTCCTCGGCAATATGGCGGGCCTCGCCGCCGAAGGCGTGACGCACGCGGCGTTCGAGGCGTCGAGCCATGGCCTCGACCAGTATCGCACCGAGGGATTGAAGGTGAAGGCGGCGGCCTTCACCAACCTCAGCCACGACCATCTCGATTATCATGGTACGATGGAGGCCTATCTCGCCGCCAAGCTGCGACTGTTCAGCGAAGTCGTCGAGATGGACGGAAGCGCGGTGGTGTGGGCCGACGACCAATATTCGCCGGCGGTAATCGATGCGGTGAAGGCGCGCGGCGTGCGGCTGGTGACCGTCGGAGCAGGGGGCGCCGATCTGCGCCTCGTCTCGCGTGAGCCGACGCAACTGGGGCAGTCGCTGACGATTGCGGCGGGGGATGCGACTTGGAAGGTCGATCTGCCGCTGATCGGCGCCTATCAGGTGGCCAATGCGCTCGTGTCGGCGGGGCTGGTGATCGCGACGGGCGGCGATGTCGGCCAGACGCTGGCCAATCTCGCGCGTCTCCAGCCGGTGCGCGGGCGCCTCGAACGCGCTGCGATTACCAAGGCCGGTGCGCCCGTGTATATCGACTATGCCCACACGCCGGACGCCATCGAAGCGGCGCTCGACGCGCTGCGGCCGCATGCGGCAGGGCGGCTGATCCTCGTTTTCGGCGCAGGCGGCGACCGCGATCAGGCCAAACGGCCGGAGATGGGGCGCGTCGCCGCCGCCAAGGCCGATCTTGCAATCATCACCGACGACAATCCCCGCGGCGAGGATGCTGCGCTGATCCGCGCCGCGGTTGCCGATGGCGCCCCCGATGCGCGGAATATCGGCGACCGCCGCGCCGCGATTGCCGCGGCCATCGCCGATGCGGGTGCCGACGATATCGTCTGCATCGCGGGCAAAGGGCATGAGCAGGGTCAGATTGTCGGTCGCGGCGACGCGATGCGCGTCATCCCGTTCGACGACGTGGCCGTCGCGCGCGAGGAGGCGGCATGAACCCGCTGTGGACCGCGCGCGCCATCGCTTCGGCCACCGGCGGCAGCGCCAGCGCCGATTTCACCGTCCAGGGCGTCGCTTTCGATTCGCGCGAGGTTACCAAAGGCGACCTCTTCATCGCGATGAAGGGCGAGTTCGCCGACGGGCATGAATTTATCGACAAGGCGATCGCCGCGGGCGCGGCCGGCATCGTCTGCGAAACGGCGATCGACCATCCGCACGTCCGCGTCGCCGACAGCGCTGCCGCGCTGGACGCGCTGGGCGTCGCGTCGCGCGCGCGCAGCCATGGCCGCATCATCGGCGTCACCGGGTCGGCGGGCAAGACGGGGACAAAAGAGGCGCTGTTCGCGGCGCTCGACCGCTTCCGCCCCGGCAAGGCGCACCGCTCGGTCAAAAGCTACAACAATCATGTCGGCGTGCCGCTCAGCCTCGCGCGCATGCCGTCGACCGCCGATTATGGCGTGTTCGAGATGGGGATGAACCACGCCGGCGAACTCGCCGCGCTGACCCGCATGGTGCGCCCGCACGTCGCCATCGTCACCACCATCGCCCCCGCGCACATGGAATTTTTCGGCAGCGAGGAAGCGATCGCCGACGCGAAGGGCGAGATTTTCGAGGGGCTCGAGCCCGGCGGCACCGCGATCGTGCCGTTCGACAGCCCGCATTATGCGCGGCTGCGCGCCAAGGCGGAGCGGCACGCGGCCCATGTCGTGAGCTTCGGCCTCGGCGACGGCGCCGACGTGCGCGCGGTCGACTGGCTGTCCGACGGGCAGGGCGGTTCGCTGGTGACGGCACAGGTGCAGGACGCATTGCTCTGTTTCACCATCGCGCAGGCGGGCGCGCATTGGGTATCGAACGCGCTTGCGGTGCTTGCCGCGGTGAAGTCGGTCGGCGGCGACCTGCCTGCTGCGGGACTGGCCTTCGCCGAGATGGCGGGGCTCGCCGGACGCGGGGCGCGGCATCGCGTCGCGGTGTCCGGCGTTGATATCCTCGTCATCGACGAAAGCTATAATGCCAACCCGGCCTCGATGGCGGCAACGATAGAGCAGTTTGGCAGCGAATCCGCCGGGCGCCGCATCGCCATATTGGGTGCGATGCGCGAACTGGGCGCGGGCAGCGAAGCCTATCATGCGGCGCTTGCTGCTCCGCTCGTCGCGGCCGGGGTGCGTTTCGCCCTGCTCGTCGGCGAAGAGATGGCGCCGCTCGCCAAAGCGCTTGAGGGGCGCATCGATTTCGCGCATGTGGCCGACCATAAGGCCGCCAAGGCGCGGCTGGGCGAATTGATCCGCGCCGGCGACGCCGTGCTGGTCAAGGGGTCGAACAGCGTTGGCCTGTCGCATATCGTGACGGCGCTGACCAACGGGGATTATTGATGTTATACTGGCTGGCGGAATGGCTTGGCTTTCCGGGGGTGCTCAACCTCATTCGCTATCTGAGCTTCCGGTCGGGCGCCGCGGTGGCGACCGCGCTGATCATCGGCCTGTGGATCGGGCCGCGCTTCATCATGATGCTGCGCATGCGGCAGGGGAAGGGACAGCCGATCCGCGACGACGGCCCGCAAAGCCATCTCGCGAAGAAGGGCACGCCGACGATGGGCGGGCTGATGATCCTGATTTCGCTGATGATCTCGGCGCTCTTGTGGATGGACCTGTCGAATCGCTTCGTCTGGGCGTGCCTGTTCGTGACCGGCGGTTTTGCCATCGTCGGTTTTCTCGACGATTATGACAAGGTGACCAAGTCGAGCCACCGCGGCATTCCGGGGCGCGTCCGCTTGCTGATCGAGTTCGTGATCGCGGGGGTCGCGGTGCTGCTGATCGTTTCGCGCACCGGTACCGACCTGTATCTGCCGTTTTTCAACGACGTCTATGTGCCGCTCGGCCCCTTCTATTATATCTTTGCGATGGTGCTAATCGTCGGTTTCGGCAATGCGGTGAACCTGACCGACGGGCTCGACGGGCTCGCGACCTTCCCGGTGATCATCGCCAGCCTGGCGTTTCTGGTCATCGTCTATCTGTCGGGTAACGTGAAGTTCGCCGAATATCTGGGCATCCCGCATGTGCCCGGCGCCGGCGAGCTGGCGATCTTCGCTGCGGCGATCATCGGCGCGTGCCTCGCCTTCCTGTGGTTCAATGCGCCGCCCGCCGCGGTGTTCATGGGCGATACCGGCAGCCTTGCGCTGGGCGGCGCGCTGGCGACGATCGCGGTGACCGCGCAGCATGAACTCGTCCTCGTCATCATCGGCGGACTGTTCGTGGTCGAGGCGCTGTCGGTGATCATCCAGGTCTTCTGGTACAAGCGCACCGGCAAGCGGGTCTTCCGCATGGCGCCGATCCATCACCATTTCGAACAGCTCGGCTGGCCCGAATCCACCGTCGTCATCCGTTTCTGGATCGTCTCGATCGTCCTCGCGCTCGCAGGGCTCGCGACCTTGAAGCTGCGGTGATCGTCTCGCGCGCCTTTGCCGGCCGCCGCTATGCGGTGCTGGGACTGGCGCGCTCGGGTCTGGCGACCGTCGAGGCGCTCGTCGCCAGCGGCGCGGGCGTCACCGCGTGGGACGACCGCGAGGCCGCGCGCGACGAGGCGATGGCGCTGAACGCCGACATCGGCGACCCTCTGGAAGTCGACCTGATCGGGTTCGCGGGCGTCGTCGTGTCGCCGGGCGTGCCGCTCAACCGCCATCCGATCGTCGCGCATGCGCGCGAGGCGCATGTCCCCGTGATCGGCGACATCGAATTGTTCGCCGAAGCGCGCGCCGACCTGCCGCCGCACAAGGTCGTCGGCATCACCGGCACCAACGGCAAGTCGACGGTCACCGCGCTCGTTACCCATATGCTCGAAAGCGCGGGTATCCCCACGCTGATGGGCGGCAATATCGGCCTGCCGATCCTGTCGCGCGATCCGCTGCCCGAAGGCGGGGTCTATGTGCTCGAACTGTCGAGCTACCAGATCGACCTGTCGCACAGCCTCGCCTGCGACGTCGCGGTGCTGACCAATATCACCCCCGATCATCTCGACCGCTATGACGGTTTCGAGGGCTATGCCGCGTCGAAGGCGCGGCTGTTCGGGCTGCAGCATCGCGATCAGGTTTCGATCGTCGCGGTCGACGACGGCCCGTCGAAAGCGATTGCGAGCCGCATCAACCACCGCCTCCACCGCGTCTCGGCGAAGGATATCGATCCCGCCGACCAGATGCGCTGGCCCGCGTTGCAGGGGCCGCACAATGCCCAGAACGCGGTGTGCGCGATCGCGGTGTGCCGCGTGCTGGGGTTGAACGACGAACAGATCGAACGCGGCCTCGCGACGTACAACGCGCTGCCGCATCGCATGGAATTGGTCGGCGAAGCCGCTGGCGCCCGCTGGTACAACGACAGCAAGGCGACCAATGCGGCTTCCGCTGCACCGGCGCTGGCGGCATTTCCGCCGGCGCCGGACCAGCGTTTGCACTGGATTGCCGGGGGGCAGGCCAAGGGCGACGGGCTGGAGGCTTGTCGTCCCTGGTTCGGCCATGTCAAACGCGCCTATCTGATCGGCGAGGCGATGGAGCCGTTCGCGGCCGAAATCGGCGATGCCATCCCGGTAGACCGGTCGGGCGACCTTGCGACCGCCGTCGCGCATGCCGCCGCGGCGGCCGCACCCGGCGATGTCGTCCTGCTGTCGCCGGCCTGTGCGTCGTTCGACCAGTTCAAGGATTATGAGCAGCGCGGCGATGTTTTTCGTGGGCTGGTGCAGGCGCTTGGGGCATGAGCGGGGGAATGGATAATATGGACGCGACGTCGGAACGGCCGGTCATCGCCACAACCCGCACCGTCAAACGTCGCGGGCCGCGCCTTAGCCGCGCCGACCGCACCCCGCTGGGGCTGTGGTTCTGGGAAATCGACCGCGTGCTGTTGTTGCTGGTGTCGATGCTGATCGCCGTCGGGCTGGTCGCGGTTGCTGCGGCATCGCCGGTCGCGGCACAGAAATTGTCGACCTCGACCGCGTCGCTTGATCCACTCTATTATTTCTATCGCCAGTTGATGTGGGTCATGGTCGGTGTCCCCGTGATGCTTGCCGTGTCGATGCTGCCGAAGCCGCAGGCGCGGCGCTTTGCCATTTATGGCACGATAGCCTTTCTCCTCCTGCTGTTTCTCGTGCCGCTGGTCGGCACATCGGTGAACGGTGCGCAGCGCTGGATCGGCAGCGGCGCCTTCCGCCTGCAGCCGTCGGAATTCCTCAAGCCCTTCTTTGCGGTGTCGCTCGCATGGATATTGTCGCTGCGGCTGCATGACCAGAGCCTGCCGGTGGTGCCGCTCGCGCTCGTGTTGACCGGCGTCATCGCGCTGCTCCTGATGGGCCAGCCCGACCTTGGGCAGACGGTTATTTTCGTCGCGACCTGGCTCGTGCTGGTGATGGTCGCCGGGCTGTCGATGCGCATATTGGCCGGTCTTGCGGGGGCCGGGGTCGTCGGCCTCGTGCTTGCCTATTTCTTCTATCCGGTCGCGCAGCAGCGGATCAACATCTGGCTGTTCGCGGAAGGCGACAGCTTTCAGGTCGACAAGGCGCATGCGACGCTGACCGCCGGCGGGCTGATCGGGACGGGTCCCGGTGCGGGCCTCGCCAAGTTCCAGCTTCCCGAGGCGCACACCGACTATATCTTCTCGGTCATCGGCGAGGAGTTCGGGATGATCGCGTGCATCGCGATCGCGATCCTCTACCTCGCGATCATCGTGCGCGTGCTCGTCCGCCTGCTCGACGAGGAGGACAGCTTCCTCATCCTTGCGGTCGCGGGGCTGATCGCACAGTTCGGCGGGCAGGCGACGATCAACATGGCGGTGAACACCCAGCTCTTTCCGTCGAAGGGCATGACCCTGCCGTTCATCAGCTATGGCGGCTCTTCGTTCCTCGCGCTGTCGATGGGCATGGGTTTGCTCTTGTCGCTGACCCGGCGAAACCCCTATGCGGCGCGGATATCGATGACCCGCAACTGGAACAAAAGATGAGCGCCCAAACATGACAGCGACGCGCCACTTCCTGCTCGCCGCCGGCGGGACGGGGGGACATATGCTGCCTGCCTACGCCCTCGCCGGCGAATTGATTGCGCGCGGCCATCGCGTGGCGCTGGTCAGCGATGATCGCGGGCTGAAGATCCCGGGCGCTCCCGCCGAACTGGAAACGCATGTCCTTCCTGCCGGCCGCGTCTCCGGCGGCCCCGTCGGCTGGCTGAAGGCGGCGCTGGCGATCCGCACGGGCCGCCGCATGGCCATCGACCTGATCGGTGAATTCGATCCGGCGGTGGTCGTCGGCTTCGGCGGCTATCCCTCGCTCCCCAGCCTGCTCGCTGCGGGCGCGACGCGGCGGCCGCGCGTCCTGCACGAACAAAATGCGGTGCTCGGCCGGGTCAACCGGATGATGGCGCCGCGCGTCGATGCGGTCGCGGTCGCCTATCGCAATATCCAGCGTTTCCCGGCGGGACATGAGGCCAAGCTGCACATCACCGGCAACCCCGTGCGCGACGAGATTATCGCGATCCGCGACGACGGTTTCCCGCCGCTGCCCGAGGACGGCATCTTCCGCCTGCTTGTGGTCGGGGGCAGCCTGGGCGCGACGGTGCTGAGCGACGTCGTCCCTGCCGCGATCGCGATGCTGCCGCGGGCGCTGCTCGACCGGCTGCAAGTCGTCCAGCAGTGCCGCGAGGACGATCTGGAGACGGTGCGCGCCAAATATGCGGAGCTGGGCGTCGCCGCCGAATGCACGCCCTATATCAGGGATTTTCCCGAGCGGCTGCGCTGGGCGCATCTGGTCATCGCGCGCGCGGGCGCGTCGACGGTCGCCGAACTCACCTGCGCCGGCCGGCCCGCGATCTTCGTTCCCTATCCGCACGCGATGGACGATCACCAGACCTATAATGTCGTCGACATGGTCGAGGCGGGCGGCGCGATCGCCTTTGCGCAAGGCGATTTCAAGGCCGGCGAGGTCGCGAAGCACATCCAGCGCATGGCGCTCGAACCCGGCGCGCTGGAGGAAGCCGCCGAGCGCGCCGCAAGCTGCGGCCTGCCCGATGCGACGCGCAACCTCGCCGACCTTGTCGAATCGCTCGCCGCGCCGCCGATGATGGACGTCATCCGCGTCGGCGCATCGTCGCGCAGCGCCGCAGTCGCGGCAGGTGTTGCGGCTACGCGCGCGGGAGGCGAATGATGCGCGGCGTTGCGACCGATATCGGCACCATCCATTTCATCGGCATCGGCGGGATCGGCATGTCGGGCATCGCCGAGGTGATGCACAATCTCGGCTATCAGGTGCAGGGCAGCGACATCGCCGACAGCTATGTCGTCGAGGGGCTGCGGGGGCGCGGGATCAAGGTCGCGATCGGGCACGAGGCGGCGAATGTCGAGGGCGTGGGGGTCGTTGTCACCTCGACTGCGGTCAAGCGCGGCAATCCCGAGGTCGAGGCGGCGCTGGCGCATCGCATCCCGCTCGTCCGGCGCGCCGAGATGCTCGCCGAACTGATGCGGCTCAAATCGACGGTCGCGATTGCGGGGACGCACGGCAAGACGACGACGACGAGCCTCGTTGCGGCGCTGCTCGACGCGGGCGGGATCGACCCGACGGTGATCAACGGCGGCATCATCAACAATTACGGGTCGAACGCGCGCCTCGGCGCCAGCGACTGGATGGTGGTCGAGGCCGACGAGAGCGACGGCAGCTTCCTGCGCCTCGACGGCACGATCGCGGTCGTCACCAACATCGATCCCGAACATCTCGACCATTATGGCAGCTTCGACGCGATCAAGGACGCCTTCGTCGAGTTTATCGAGAATGTGCCTTTCTATGGCGCGGCGATGCTCTGCCTCGACCATCCCGAGGTGCAGGCGATCATCCCGCGCATCCGCGACCGGCGGATCGTGACCTATGGCTTCTCCGCTCAGGCCGACGTGCGCGGTACCAATGTGACACCGGGCCCCGACGGGAATCGCTTTGACGTCGTCGTCCGCGACCGCGACGGCGGCAGCCGGACGATCGAGGGCATTCACCTGCCCATGTCGGGCCGCCACAATGTCCAGAATGCGCTCGCGGCGGTCGCGGTCGCGCTGCACATGGGGGTTTCGGACGACAAGATCGCTTCGGGGTTCAAGGGCTTTGCCGGGGTCAAGCGCCGCTTCACCAAGGTCGGCGAGATCGCGGCGGGGGAGGGCGTCGTCACGGTCATCGACGATTACGGACACCACCCGGTCGAGATTCGCGCCGTGCTTTCGGCGGCGCGCGAAGGGGCAGGCGCGGGGCGCGTCGTTGCGGTGGTCCAGCCGCACCGCTTTACCCGGCTGCGCGACCATATGGATGATTTCCAGCAGGCGTTTAACGACGCCGACATGGTGCTGGCGCTGCCGGTCTATGCAGCGGGCGAAAGCGCGATCGACGGCGTGTCGTCCGATGCGCTGGTGCAGGGGCTGCGCGATCGCGGGCACCGGCAGGCCAATGTCGTCGTCGACGCGGGTGCGCTGGCTGCGAGCATCGCCGCGAGCCTCAGGGCCGGCGATCTGGGCGCGGGCGACATGGTGATCTGTCTCGGGGCGGGGGACATCACCAAGATGGCGGCAGGCCTTGCTGCTGCGGTCGAGGCGGTATGAGCGCCGCCGAAACCCTTCCCGCCGTGCGCGGCAAGCTGACGGCAAAGGCGCCGCTGGCGCCGCTCGTCTGGTTCAAGTCGGGCGGCCCCGCCGACTGGCTGTTCGAGCCGAAGGATGCCGACGACCTCGCCGATTTCCTTCGCGATCTCGATCTCGCGATCCCGGTGATGGCGCTCGGCCTCGGCTCGAACCTGATCGTCCGCGACGGCGGCTTTCCGGGCGTCGTCGTCCGGCTCGGCAAGGCGTTCGCGAAGGTCGAAGCGATCGACGCGACAACCTTGCGCTGCGGCGGCGGCGCGTCGGGCATCCTCGTTTCGTCGACCGCGCGCGACGCGGGCATCGCGGGGATGGAGTTTCTGCGCTCGATCCCGGGCACCGTCGGCGGCTTCGTCCGCATGAACGGCGGCGCCTATGGCGGCGAGGTCAAGGATATCCTGATCGATTGCGATGTCGTGCTGCGCTCGGGCGAGCAGCGGACGCTGCCGCTCACCGACCTCGGCTACACCTATCGCCACAGCGAATTGCCCGAGGGCGCGGTCGTGACCGGCGCGACCTTCCGCGGCCGCCCCGGCGAGCCTGCCGCCATTCAGGCCGAAATGGACCGCATTTCGGCGAGCCGCGAAGCGTCGCAACCGCTGCGCTCGAAGACCGGCGGCTCGACCTTCAAGAACCCCGACGGCCACAAGGCGTGGCAGCTTGTCGATGAGGCCGGTTGTCGCGGTTTTGCCGTCGGCGGGGCGCAGGTCAGCGAAAAGCACACCAATTTCCTCATCAACACGGGTGAGGCGACGAGCGCCGATATCGAGGCGCTCGGCGAGGAAGTCCGCCGCCGCGTCAAAGCGAAGAACGGCATCGAACTGCAATGGGAGATTCAGCGCGTGGGAGTGGCGAAGTGAGCCGGGGTCCGTGGCATGTCGCCGTCCTGATGGGCGGCTGGTCGGCAGAGCGCGAAGTGTCTCTGATGAGCGGCAAAGGCGTTGCCGATGCGCTCGAATCGCGCGGCCACAAGGTCACGCGCATCGACATGGACCGCGACGTGGCGCTGCGGCTTGCCGAGGCGAAGCCCGACGTCGTCTTCAATGCGCTCCACGGCGTCCCGGGTGAAGACGGGACGGTGCAGGGCATGCTCGACCTGATGGGGCTCAAATATACCCATAGCGGGCTCGTCACCTCGGTGATCGCGATCGACAAGGAATTGACGAAGCAGGCGCTCGTCCCGCATGGTATCCCGATGCCGACGGGGACGATGGTCGACAGTGAAAGCCTCTTTTCGATCGACCCGCTGCCGCGTCCCTATGTCCTGAAACCGGTCAACGAGGGCTCGTCGGTCGGCGTCGCCATTGTCCGGGACGACAGCAATTACGGCAACCCGATCGCGCGCGACGCCGTCGGTCCCTGGCAGGAGTTCGACCGGCTGCTCGCCGAGCCCTTCATCAAGGGGCGCGAACTGACCGTCGCGGTGCTCGCCGATAAGGCGCTGGCCGTCACCGAACTGCGGGTGAAGTCGGGTTTCTATGACTATGACGCCAAATATACCGACGGCCTGACCGAGCATGTGTGCCCCGCCGAGGTGCCCGAAGATGTCGCGCAGCGGATGAAGGACCTCGCGCTGCAGGCGCATCGTCTGCTCGGCTGCAAGGGCGCTTCGCGCTCCGATTTCCGCTGGGACGACGAGCATGGCCTCGCGGGCATCTTCCTGCTCGAGGTCAATACCCAGCCCGGCATGACGCCGCTCAGTCTGGTGCCCGAACAGGGGCGCGCCGTCGGCATGGATTATGCCGAACTCGTCGAACGCATCGTGGGGGAAGCGTTATCATGAGCAAAACGCAGATCAAGCGCGGAAAGGCGCCGCCGCGGCGGCCCGCGCGCGCGCCGAAGAAGCGCAAGACGATCAAGACGTCGCGGGTTAACGCGTTGATCAATGCGCTGCCGGTCAGCCCGCAGCGTCTGCAGCGGATCGCCAACTGGACGGTAGGCCTCAGCGTCGCGGCGGTTCTCGCTCTTGCGGCGCATGCGACGGGTGTGACGGCGAAGGTCAACGAGGAATGGGCGCAAGCGGTCGGCCGCGCGGGCTTTCAGGTCAAGAAGGTCGAGGTTGTCGGCGCCGACCGCATCGACCGGCTGAAGGTCTATGACATCGCGCTGGCGCAGAAGGATCGCTCGATGGCGGCGGTCGATATCGCCGAGGTGCGCCACGACCTGATGCGTTATGGCTGGATCAAGGATGCGCGCGTCTCGCGACGGCTGCCCGATACGCTCGTCGTCGATATCGTCGAACGCACCCCGGCGGCGATCTGGCAGCATAATAATCGCCTGTCGTTGATCGACGAAAAGGGCGTCGTGCTCGAACCCGTATCGGTTGCGACGATGCCCGACCTGCCGCTCGTCATCGGGCCGAAGGCGAACCAGCGTTCGCAGGATCTCGACCGGTTGCTGGCCGAGGCGAGCAGCCTCAAGGAATTGCTCGCGGGGGCAACTTGGGTCGGCAATCGCCGCTGGGACCTGCGCTTCCGCAGCGGCGAAACGCTGTCGCTGCCCGAGGGCGAAGCCGAAGCGAAGGCGGCGCTCGCGAAGTTCGCGCATATGGACGGTGCCAACCGCCTGCTCGGGCGCGGCATATTGCGTTTCGACATGCGCGATCCCGAACGGTTCGTGCTACGCCTGCCGCACGAAGGTCAGGTGGCGCCCGCAAAGCTCGACGATGCGCGCGCCGCGGTCGATGCCGTCGCGACGGCAAGCGCGGCGGAGAAGGGATAAGGTCATGGCGCCCCCGCGGATCGAGAAGATCATTACCGCGCTCGATGTCGGGTCGTGGAAAGTCTGCGCGCTCATCGCCGGACAGACCGCCGACGGCCAGCTTCATGTCCTCGGCACCGGCCAGCGCGAAAGCCGCGGCGTCCAGCGCGGTTATGTCGCCGATATGGAGCAGACCGAGCATATCGTGCGCGAGGCGATCGAGCAGGCGGAGCGTATCGCGGGACTGAATATCGACGATGTCTGGGTCAGCTTTTCGGCGGGCAGCCTGCTCAGCGACGTCGCGCCGATCGAGAGCGAACTCGGCGGCCACCGCATCGAGCAGGAGGATGTCGACGACCTGCTCGCCGCGGGCCGCGCAGGGATCGACCCCGAAGGGCGGATGATCCTCCATGCGCAGCCGGCACTCTACACGCTCGACGGGCTGACCGGGGTCAAGAACCCGATCGGCCTCCACGCCGACCGGCTGGGGGTCGATATCCATATCATCATGGCCGACGGGGCGCCGGTACGGAACCTCGAGGCGGCGGTCAGGCAGGCGCATCTCGACGTCCGCGCGGTCGTTGCGTCGCCGATCGCGGCGGGGCTGGCGTGCCTGTCCGACGAGGAACGCGACCTCGGCGTCGCGCTTGTCGAGCTGGGTGCCGCCGTGACGACGGTTTCGCTCTATGCCGGCGGCATGCTCGTCGAAATGGCGTCGCTGCCGTTCGGCGCCAGCGACATCACCGACGACATCGCCTCGGCGTTCGGTATCCGTCGCAGCCAGGCGCAGCGGCTTCAGAGCTTTTACGGTTCGGCGTCGGCGAGCCCGCGCGACAATAACGAGATCATCGAACTCGAACCAGGCGCCCCGGCCGGCAGCGATTCTCCGCGCATCACGCGTGCCCAGCTCGTCTCGGTAATCCGCCAGCGGCTCGACGCGATGATGGGAGAGATCGGCAGGACGCTGAAAGACCTGCATTTCGTCGGGCCGATCGGTCGCCAGGTCGTTCTGGTCGGCGGCGGTGCCGACCTGAAAGGCCTTGCCGACTATACCCAGAGCGCGCTCGGCCGCGCGGCGCGCGTCGGGCGACCGCGCGGCTTGCACGGCCTGCCCGATGCGCATTCGGGACCGGCTTTCGCAACGCTCGCGGGTCTGGTTCTCTATGCCGCGTCGGACCCGGTTGACCTGCGCGACCTGCCCATGATGGGGCAGGACGTGTACCGGCCGAAGGGCGCCGGGATCATTCAACGGCTGATGGCGGCACTGAAAAGCAGTTTCTGAATGCAGAGCGACGAAAAGGTTAATTTTTTGGGTGATTCCCGCGTAACAATAGTGCAATGCACGGAAAGAAAGCCGGGCGGTTCGACCACCGAACGGCAGGGTCGCATGGTGAGGGAAGCGGCGCCGGTTCGCCGCTGCAGGGAGATCGATTGATGAGCATCAATATTGGCCCGCCGCAGGTCGATGAGCTGAAGCCGCGGATCGCGGTGATCGGCGTCGGTGGCGCAGGGGGCAATGCCATCGCCAACATGATTGCCGCGCGTGTCGAGGGCGTCGATTTCATCGTCGCCAACACCGATGCGCAGGCGCTCAACGCCTCGCCGGCCGAACGGCGCATCCAGCTGGGGACACAGATCACCCAGGGTCTGGGTGCGGGGTCGCGGCCCGAGGTCGGCCGCGCGGCAGCCGAGGAAAGCATCGCGCAGGTCGAAGAGGCGCTGAACGGTGCGCACATGTGCTTCGTCGCCGCCGGCATGGGCGGCGGCACCGGTACCGGCGCTGCCCCGGTGATCGCCAAGGCCGCGCGCGACCGCGGCATCCTGACCGTCGGCGTGGTGACCAAGCCCTTCACTTTCGAAGGCCAGCGCCGCATGCGGTCCGCCGAGGCCGGCATTGCCGAGCTGCAGGACCATGTCGACACGCTGATCGTCATTCCGAACCAGAATCTCTTCCTCGTCGCCAATCCGAACACGACCTTCAAGGAAGCGTTCACGATGGCTGACGAAGTGCTCCAGCAGGGCGTTCGCGGCATTACCGACCTGATGGTCATGCCCGGCCTGATCAACCTCGACTTTGCCGACGTGCGCAGCGTGATGCGCGAAATGGGCAAGGCGATGATGGGCACCGGCGAAGCCGAAGGCGATGGCCGCGCGCTCGAAGCCGCGCAGAAGGCGATCGCCAATCCGCTGCTCGACGGCGTGTCGATGGCGGGCGCGAAGGGCGTCATCATCTCGATCACCGGCGGCGAGGATATGCGCCTGATGGAAGTCGACGAAGCCGCGAACCACATTCGCGAGCTGGTCGATCCCGATGCCAACATCATCTGGGGCAGCGCCTTCAACGATAGCCTCGACGGCAAGATCCGCGTTTCGGTCGTCGCCACTGGCATCGACAGCAATGGTGAAACGGCGGCGCAGGCTTCGCCCGCGACGCGCAGCTTCTCCTTCGCTCCGGCGCGCACGGCGGCGCCGGCCCCGGTCGTCGAGGAAGCGATCGAGCCGGTTGTCGCGGAGGAGCCCGTGGCCGAAGCGGCCCCGGCGGTCGACAACGACCCGGCGCCCGGCTTCTCGCTCAACGACGATGTCCAGGCCGAAGCTCCGGCGGTGGAAGCCGAAGAAGAGCCGATGGTCCTGTCGGAGGTCGCGGCAACATATGACGACACCACCGACGAACTGGTGCTCGGCCAGCCCGAAGCGCCGGTCGCCGAATATCGTCCGTCGCCGGCTGCTCCGGCCGCTGAATCGCCGGCACGCGGGGTTGGCGGCGGGACGCTGTTCGAGCGGATGTCGCGGCTGTCGCGCGGATCGACGCAGGTCGATGGCGAAGAGGCAGAGAAGGAAGACGGGGTCGATATCCCGCGCTTTCTTGGGCGACAGAACAACCAGTAACGGGGCTCGCGCGGCCGTAGCGATTTGATGGGCAAGGCGGCCGGAACTCGGGATGATTTGCCCATGCGGCGAGTAAACTGGACGGGCAGGCGGGGACGCGTGCGGCATCTCGCCCGCGCGTTCTTCGCTCTGTCGCTCGGTACGGCGATCGTATCGCCGGCGCTGGCCATGCAGGTCACGCCGCCCGATGCTGCGACCAAGGCGGCGATGGACAAGCGTACCACGGCGCGGACGCTGCTGTCGTCGGCGTTGGCGCGCATCGCAGCGAACAATAGCGATCCCGCCGCGCTGCTCGACGCCGGCCGGGCTTCGATCGACCTCGAGGATTATCGCGCGGCGCTAGGTTTCCTCGTCCGTGCCGAACAGGCCAACCCGCGCGACGGGGCGGTCAAGGCGGCACTTGGATCGGCGGCGGTCCATATGGAAAACCCGACCCGCGCACTCGATTATTTTGGCGAGGCGCAGCTTCTGGGCGCGCCCGAACGGCTGTTCCTTGCCGATCGCGGGCTGGCGCGCGACCTGCTCGGGCAGCAGGATGCGGCGCAGCGCGACTATCAGCTCGCGCTGTCGATCGCGCCCAATGACGAATTAACGCGCCGCTTTGCGCTGTCGCTGGCGATCAGCGGGCAGGCGGATCGCGGTATCCAGTTGCTGACGCCGCAATTGCGCGCGCAGGATCGCGGGGCCTGGCGGCTGCGTGCGATGATGCTGGCGATTGCGGGGCGCGAGGATGAGGCGACGCAGGTCGTCAACGCGACGATGCCGCCGCAACTTGCGCAGAATATCCTGCCTTATCTGACCAAGATGGACCGGCTCAATCCGGCACAACAGGCCGCCGCGGCGCATTTCGGACGCTTCCCTGCCGGCGAATTGGGGCCACGGCGCAAACCGGTGCAGGTCGCGGCGGCAACGCCCGCTCCGGCACCTGCGCCGGCATCGGCGCCCGGCAAACGACGGCAGGGCAGCGATCGTCAGCGGGTGCGCGAAACGGTGCCGGCGGCTCCCGTCCGCCGCGTTGCCGAAGCGTCCGCTGCGGCGCCGCGAACCCCGATCCAGATGGCGCCGGCATCGACGCCCGCGCCGCGGCCCGCCCCCGCGCCGACACCGGCCCCGGTCCCGGCCCCGACCGTCGTCGCAGCTCTTCCGACCCCCGCGCCAACTCCGGCTCCGACACCGACATTCGCTCCGGCACCGGCCCCCGCTCCGGCTCCAACGGCGGCGCCGATCGGTGTGGCGGTGAACCGCGATGCCGGGCCGGTCGGACCGGGCTTCTCGATTGCCGATATCCGGTCGTCGCCGGCGCCAGCGCCCACTCCCGCCGTGGAGCCTGCGCCCCCGTCGGCGCAGCCTGCGGCCGTGCCGCTGCCTTCGACGCCCGCTCCCGCGCCTGCTGCTGCCGTCGCTGCGCCCGCACCTGTCAATGCTGCGCCGCTCGCGTCGCTCGCCGATATCGCTGGATCGATCGAGATTCCGGCCGAGGAACTGGCGCGTCCCGCCGACGCGATCGGCGCAGACACGCTGGCGAAGCTGCAGGAAGATCGCCGCCGCGCCGAAGCCGCCGAGGCGGCGAAACGCGAGAAGGACGCCGCTGCGGCGAAAGCGAAGGCCGAAGCCGAGGCCAAGGCGAAAGAGGAAGCGGCCGAGAAAAAGGCCAATCCGGCGCGCATCTGGGTGCAGGTCGCGACGGGCGCCAATGCCAGGGCGCTGGCGACGGATTTTGGCAAATTCGCCAAGAAGAGCTCCGATATTTTCAAGGGCAAGTCGGCCGCTACCGCCGAATGGGGGCGGACGCGCCGCCTGCTCGTCGGACCGTTCAAGGACCGTAAGGCAGCGCAAGACTGGCTGGCGAGCTACAAGAAAGCGGGCGGCGACGGCTTCCTGTTCAACAGCGAAGCCGGCCAGGAAGTCGACCCGGTCAAGTGAGGGTCGCGGAGTGCGCCAGCGATCCAGCGCAGAGCCGCGGACGCCGTTATGAAGAGGTCGGCCGCGTCGTTCGCGGGCCGCGCGATGCCTTTCAGCGCGATCGCGACCGCATCATCCACTCGATCGCCTTCCGCCGCCTGCGCCACAAGACGCAGGTGTTCGTCGCCCCCGACGGCGACCATTATCGCGTCCGACTGACCCACAGCATCGAGGTCGCACAGATCGGCCGCGGCATCGCCCGCGCGCTGGGGCTCAACGAAGATCTGACCGAGGCGCTTTGCCTTGCCCACGATATCGGTCATCCGCCGTTCGGTCATGCGGGCGAGGATGCGCTGAAGGCCGCGATGGCCGCGCACGGCGGCTTCGACCACAATGGCCATACATTGCGCACGCTCGCGCGGCTCGAATGTCCTTATCCGCGCTTCGACGGGCTCAATCTGACGTGGGAAACGCTCGAAGGGCTCGCAAAGCATAATGGTCCGGTGACCCGGCCGGGCTGGGCGCTGTCCGAAATCGACGCCGACTTTCGGCTCGACCTGTCCAGCCACGCCAGCCTCGAGGCGCAGATCGCGGCCGTCGCCGACGATATCGCCTATGACAATCACGATATCGACGACGGCCTGCGCGCGGGGCTGCTCGATCTCGGCCAGTTGATGGAACAGCCCTTTGTCGCCGCCAATTATCGCGCCGTCGAGGATCGCTTTCCCGGGGCGCCGCGCGACCGGCTGCTGCGCGAACTCGTGCGCGACCAGATCGGCGTGATGGTCAACGACGTCATCGCATCGACGCAGGCGAATGTCGCGGCGGCGGGCGTCGCGAGCGTCGAGGATGTGCGCGCCGCCGGGCGCCCGCTCGGCGGCTTTTCGGCAGGCCTTGCCGCCGAAGAGCGCGAACTCAAGCGCTTTATGTACGCCAATCTTTATCACCATCCCGAACAGCTTGCCGCGGCGGCGGCGGCGAGCGAGGTGATCGGGCGGCTGTTCGCGGCCTATGCCGACGATCCGCGGTTGATGGGCGAAGACTGGTCGTCGCGCGTGCCCGGCGAAGAAGGCGCGACAGTGCGCCATATCGGTGATTATATTGCCGGGATGACCGACCGCTTTGCCATCGACCGCTATGCCGACATCTTTGGCCGCGATGCGGTGCCGGGGGCGTTAGCGCATGCCTGATGCATTGATCGTCGGCGCGACCGGCATGGTCGGGCGATCGGTGGCCGAGCAGGCGACGGCACAGCCGCTGACAATCCTCGCGCGCCGCGACACTGGCGACTTTCCCCCGCAGCACCGGCTGCAGCGCGCCGCGCCCGATCGCTGGCCCGGCATCATCGCGGCCGAGAGGCCTGCCATCCTCATCTCGTGCCTCGGTACGACGATCCGTCAGGCGGGGTCGGAGGCGGCGTTTCGCGCCGTCGACCATGACCTGGTGCTGGCGGTCGCGGCGGCGGCGAAAGACGCCGGGACGTCGCATCTGATCGCGGTCAGTTCGGTCGGCGCGGCGGCGAAAAGCCGCAATTTCTACCTGCGCACCAAGGGCGAGGTCGAGGATGCGCTGCGCGGGCTCGGTTTCGGCCGGCTCGATATCCTGCGGCCCGGCCTGCTGACCGGCGACCGGCAAGGGCCGCCGCGGCTGGGCGAGGGGATCGCGATGCTCGCGGCGCCGCTCACCGACGCATTGATGCACGGATCGCTGCGGCGGTACCGCTCGATTCCGGGCGCGACGGTCGCCGCGGCGATCGTTCGGCTCGCCGGGGCGGGCGGGTCCGGCTCCCATGTGCACGAAAACGACGCGATCCGCGCGCTCGCCGATTGACTCCTTTGCCGGGCGGCGCCAAGGCTCGGGCGTCTGTCGGGTTCCTTACGGGATTCGACCGGCCGCGCGGGAGAGCGTGGGGCAGGGCAACCGGCACCCACCACCGAAGGAGCAACCGCCCCGGAAACTCTCAGGTCAAAGGACCGCGCTGGCTGGAACGGACACTCTGGAAAGCGTTCCGGCGGTTGCCGGAACCACCGAAGGGGTAACTCCATGCACTCATGGAGGAAAACTCTCAGGTTCCCGTGACAGAGGGGGCATGACGCAAACCGCGGCAGAGGGCTGCGCGTTCGTCATGCAACCGCGGGAGACTGACATGACCGAAAATGAACCGACGGGCGAAGAGTTTGCGGTGCCGACCGCGACCCTGCCGCTCGACGCCTGGCACCGCGACCGCGGCGCGCGGATGGTAGAATTCGCCGGCTACTGGATGCCGATCCAGTATGAAGGCATCATGGCCGAACATATGTGGACGCGCGAGAATGCGGGCCTGTTCGACGTCAGCCATATGGGGCAGATCAGCCTGTCGGGTGCCGGCGTTGCCGAAGCACTCGAAGCGCTCGTCCCTGGCGATATCTCGGCGCTGAAACCCGGCCGCATGCGCTATTCGTTGCTGCTCGGCGAGGACGGCGGCATTCTCGACGACCTGATGGTGACCAATGAAGGCGACCAGCTTGGCATCGTCGTCAACGGTGCGGTCAAATGGGACGATATCGGCTATCTGCGCGAAAATCTTCCCGACGACATCACGCTCAATCACAATGAGGATTACGGCCTGCTGGCGTTGCAGGGACCGAAGGCGGCGACGGCGCTCGCGCGGCTGGTTCCCGAGGCGGCCGGCCTTGTCTTCATGCAGGCGGCGCGCGCGATATGGAACGGCCATGCGATCGGCCTCAGCCGTTCGGGCTATACCGGTGAGGACGGTTACGAGATTTCGCTGCCGAACGAGGCACTCGAAGCTTTTGCCGACGCGCTCTGCGCGATGGACGAGGTGAAGCCGATCGGCCTCGGCGCGCGCGACAGCCTGCGCCTCGAAGCCGGCCTGCCGCTCTATGGCCACGACCTCGACCCGACGACCGATCCCATCGAAGGCGATCTGGCGTTCGCGATCAGCAAGCGCCGCCGCGAAGAGGGCGGTTTCCCGGGCGCGGCGCGCATCCTCGGCCACCTGGCCGACGGCAGCCCGCGCAAGCGCGTCGGCCTGCTCGTCGATGGTAAAATGCCGGTGCGCGAGGGCGCGAAGCTGTTCGACGGCAACACCGAAATCGGCATCGTGACTTCGGGCGGCTTTGCGCCGAGCGTCGGTGCGCCGATCGCCATGGGCTATGTCCCCCGCGACCACGCGGCGCCCGGCACGGCGATCGCCGCCGAGGTGCGCGGCAAGCGGGTGCATTGCACCGTCGCGGCGATGCCCTTCGTTCCCCATAATTATGTCCGCAAACAGGGAGGCTGACCGATGCCGCGTTATTATACCGAAGAGCATGAGTGGATCGACGTCGATGGCGACATCGCGACCGTCGGCATCACCGATTTCGCACAGGGCCAGCTCGGCGACATCGTTTTCGTCGAGGTTCCCGACACCGGCGCTGAACTGACTGCGGGCGGCGACGCCGCTGTGGTCGAATCGGTGAAGGCGGCGAGCGACGTCTATGCGCCGGTCGACGGCACCGTCACCGAAGGCAATGGCCAGCTCGAGGAAGATCCCGCGCTCGTCAACTCGGACCCCGAGGGCGAAGGCTGGTTTTTCCGCATGACGCTGGCCAACAAGGGCCAGCTCGACGGCCTGATGAACGCGGCGGCTTACAAGGCCTTCTGCGACGACCTTTGACCCGGACCCCCTCCCGTATGTGGGAGGGAAAGGGGAGACGATGTGACCGACACCGGCCCGGCCCTTTCGCATTGCCGCCTGATGGTGGCGACGCCCATCTATGACGGGGCGCAGGGCACCTATGTCCGCGCCGCGCTCGACCTCGCGCTGAAGGCGCAGGCGGCGGGGGTGCCGGTACGGTTCGAGTTCATCCTCTATCAGCCGTCGATCACCCGCGCACGCAACATGCTGACGGCGATGTTCCTCGCCAGCGACTGCACGCACTTGCTGTTCGTCGATGCCGACATCGATTTCACGGCGGAAGACGTGTTTTCGATGGTGCGGGCGATGGACGGCCACCCCGACTGCGGGGTGCTCGGCGCCGCCTATCCGCGGCGGATGACCAACTGGCGGAATGTCGCCCGTGCGGTCGAAGCCGGGCTGGCGAAAGATAACCCCGGCGAGCTTGCGCGTTTCTCGGGCGAGTTTGCGTTGCAATTCCTCCATCCCGAACAGGGGTTTGCGCTCTCCGATCTCGTCGAACTGGCGCATGTCGGAACCGCGATGATGCTGATCCGCCGCGACGTGCTCGAAGGGATGCGGGCGCGCTACCCCGACACCGCCTTTCGTCCCGATCCCGCCGAGCGGCAGGCGCATCGGCTGGGCGAGCAGGTTCATGCTTTCTTCTATCCGATGATCGACCCCGAAACCCGGTCGCTCCTGTCCGACGATTATGCCTTTTGCCGCCGTGTCCGCGACGCGGGTTTCCGCATCTGGCTCGCCCCGTGGGTCAAGGTCACCCACAGCGGCCCCGCGATCTTCCAGGGATCGCTTTCCGACGTTGCGCAGCTTCTGGCTGCAAATCCCGCTTCTTCTCCGGAGTAACATATGCGCTACCTCCCTCTCACTCCCGACGATCGCAGCGCGATGCTCGGCGTCATCGGCGCGTCGTCGATCGACGACCTGTTCGCCGACGTCCCTGCCGAGGCCCGGCTGAACGGTCCGATCGAGGGGCTGCCGATGCAGGCCAGCGAACTGGCAGTCGAACGCCATATGGGCGCGCTCTCGCGCCGCAACCGCGCGGCGGGCGACGGACCCTTCTTCCTCGGCGCGGGCGCCTATCGCCACCATGTGCCGGCGAGCGTCGACCATCTCATCCAGCGCGGCGAGTTCCTGACCGCCTATACGCCGTACCAGCCCGAAATCGCGCAGGGCACGTTGCAGATGCTGTTCGAATTCCAGTCGCAGGTCGCGCGGCTGCTCGGCACCGATGTCGCCAATGCGTCGATGTACGACGGCTCGACCGCCTGCTGGGAGGCGATCGTCATGGCGCGGCGCGTGACGCGGCGGAACAAGGCGCTGCTGTCGACCGGGCTCCACCCGCATTATCGCAGCGTGGCGCGGACGATGGCGAAATATACCGGCGATGTGCTGGTCGACGGCGACCCCGAGCTTGCGGCGGGGACCGACTGGGCGGCGCTCGCGGCGGCGATCGACAAGGAAACGAGCTGCGTCGTCGTGCAATATCCCGACATCCTCGGCCGCATCGATGACATGACGACGTTGGCCGACGCATGCCAAGCCGCCGGCGCCCTGCTGATCGCGGTGGTCACCGAACCGGTGGCGCTCGGGCTGATCAAGTCGCCCGGCGAAATGGGCGCCGACATCGTGGTGGGAGAGGGCCAGTCGCTCGGCGTCGGGCTCCAGTTCGGCGGGCCCTATGTCGGGCTGTTTGCGTGCAAGGCCAAATATGTCCGCCAGATGCCGGGTCGTCTGTGCGGCGAGACGGTCGATGCCAATGGCAAGCGCGGCTTCGTGCTGACGCTGTCGACGCGCGAGCAGCATATTCGCCGCGAAAAGGCGACGAGCAATATCTGCACGAACTCAGGCCTTTGTGCGCTGGCATTCAGCATTCACATGACCTTGCTCGGCGAAGCCGGGTTGCGCCAGCTTGCGGCGATCAACCATGGTCGGGCAAAGTTGGCGGCGGCGGAGCTGGCGAAGCTCCCCGGCATATCGGTGCTGAACGAGAGCTTCTTCAACGAGTTCACGCTGCTGCTGCCGACGGCGGCCCGCCCCGTGATCCACAAGCTCGCGGAAAAGGATATCCTCGGCGGGGTCTCGCTCGGACGCCTTTATCCCGACAACGCGGCACTGGAAAATGGCCTGGTCGTCGCGGTCACCGAAACCGTCACCGAGGCGGATATTGCCGCCTTTGCGACCGCCCTGAAGGAGGTGCTGGCATGACCGCGCTCAACCGCGCCGGATGGCGCCCCGAAATGAACGCCGCCGGTGGTGCCGATGACAATGTCACCTTCACCGGCAACCGCGCGCTGATGCTGGAAGAGCCGCTGATCTTCGAGATCGGGTCGAACGATACGACCGGCGTCGATTTCGACGAGGCGGCGCCTGCCAGCGATCTCGGCGCGCTCGCGCGCACCGCGCCGATCGGCCTGCCCGGGCTCAGCGAGTCCGAAACGGTGCGTCACTATACCCGCCTGTCGCGGCAGAATTATGCGATCGACCTAGGGCTTTTCCCGCTCGGAAGCTGCACGATGAAGCATAACCCGCGGCTCAACGAAAAGGTCGCGCGGATGGCGGGCTTCGCCGATGCGCATCCGCTGCAGCCGCAGGAGACGGTGCAGGGTGCCTATGCGGTGATCCACGAGCTGGCCGAGTGGCTGGTGACGCTGACCGGTATGCACAGCGTCGCGATGTCCCCGAAGGCCGGCGCGCATGGCGAGCTTTGCGGCATCCTGTGCATCAAGGCGGCACTCGAAGCGCGCGGCGAGGATCGGCGCGTGCTGCTCGTTCCCGAAAGCGCGCACGGCACCAATCCCGCGACCGCTGCGTTCGCCGGCTTCACCGTCGAGGATATTCCCGCGACCGCCGAGGGTCGCGTCGATCTGGCGGCGCTGAAGGCACGCCTCGGGCCCGACGTCGCGGGGGTGATGGTCACCAACCCGAACACCTGCGGGCTGTTCGAGCGCGACATGAAGGCGATCTCCGATGCGGTTCACGCGGCGGGCGGCTATGTCTATTGCGACGGCGCCAACTTCAACGCGATCGTCGGCCGCGTCCGCCCCGGCGACCTTGGCGTCGACGCGATGCACATCAACCTGCACAAGACCTTTTCCACTCCGCACGGCGGCGGCGGGCCGGGCTCGGGCCCGGTCGTGCTGTCCGAAGCGCTGGCGCCGTTCGCGCCGCTGCCCTTCGTGACGAAGCAGGCGGACGGCGGTTTCCGTCTGATCGAAGAGGAAAGCGCCGGCGAGGATCATCCGCAGACCTTTGGCCGGATGACCGCGTTTCACGGCCAGATGGGCATGTTCACCCGCGCGCTGACCTATATCCTGAGCCACGGCGCCGACGGGCTCAAACAGGTTGCCGAGGATGCGGTGCTGAACGCCAATTATCTGCTGCGCAGCCTCGACGATGTGCTCGATGCGCCGTTCGGCGGCTCGGGGCCGTGCATGCACGAAGCCTTATTCAGCGACCGCGGGCTTGCCGAAGGCTTCTCGACGCTCGACATCGCCAAGGGGCTGATCGACGAGGGCTATCATCCGATGACGGTCTATTTCCCGCTTGTCGTCCATGGCGCGATGTTGGTCGAACCGACCGAGACCGAAAGCAAGGCGGTGCTAGACCAGTTCGTCGGCGCGCTGCGCAGCATTGCGCTC
The DNA here is from genome assembly GCF_001314325.1 of Sphingopyxis macrogoltabida. Lineage (NCBI taxonomy): Bacteria > Pseudomonadati > Pseudomonadota > Alphaproteobacteria > Sphingomonadales > Sphingopyxidaceae > Sphingopyxis > Sphingopyxis macrogoltabida. The sequence goes on along the minus strand of NZ_CP009429.1, from coordinate 2,740,413 downwards.
CGCGCGAAGAACGGCGATCCGGTGCTGAAGTCGGCGCCGCATTTCGCACCGCGCGCGCGGCTCGACGAAACGGCGGCGGCGCGCAAACCGGTGCTGGCGTGGAGCGAGCCCGACGTCGCGCCGGGCGTGCCGGTGGCGAGCGAGATCGGCGGCGGCTGAAGGCATTTGCGTCCTTCGCCGGCATGAAGCGGAGGGGACTATGCGGCAGTGGGCAATATATGTGGCGGCGCTCGCAGCGGTTCCGGTGACCGCGCAGGCGCCGGCGACGACCAGCGCCGTTGCGCCTGATCCCGCGGCGGCGCTTTCCGAGATGGTCGCGGCCGACCGTGCTCTCGCGGTGGCCGCGGAAGGCACGCTCTTGCCCGACGCGATCGGTGCGATGCTCGCCGCAGATGCGATCATGCCGGCGCGCGGGGACAAGCCTTTTCTCCGTTCGCGGGACGAGATTATCGCCTATCTGCGGTCAAATCCCGCGGCGAGCGGCGCACGCATCGGCTGGTTTCCGGTGCGCGGCGGTATTTCCGCCGACGGGCAGAATGGTTTCACCGCGGGATATGTCATCGTCACCCAGCCCGATGGTGCGACGCAGCCCGGCAAATATCTGGCCTATTGGGGACGCACCCCCGATGGCTGGCGCGCTCTGGCCTATAAGCGCGCGCCGCGGCCCGAAGGCGCGGTGGGGAAGGATTTTCGCGCGCTCGGCATGCCGAAGGCCGATGGATGGCAGAGCGAGGGAGGGGCGGACGCGCTTGCCAGCCTGCTCGCGGCCGAGCGCGCCTTTGCGGCGAAAGCGCAGGTTATCGGGGTCGGGCCGGCCTTTGCCGAATATGGCCATGCCGATGCGATCAACATGGGCGCCGGTGCCTCCTTCACCGAAGGGGGCGCCGCGATTGCGGCGGGTTTCGATCCCGAAGCGCAGCCCGGGCAGGCGATCGACTGGGGTCCCGATTTCGCAATCGTCGCCGCGTCGGGCGACCTCGGTATCAGCTTCGGTCGCATCGTGCCGAAGCGGCGCCCGCCCGCATTGGCAGCCGACGCGCTGCTTCCTGCATCGCCCTTTTTTACCATCTGGCATCGTGATACGCCTGCCGGTCCATGGCGATATATCGCTGAATAGGGGATGCATGATGGCCGGGGCGGGGTTTTCGATTCGATGTCGACACTGATCCCCGATCCCGCTCCCGACGATATCCGTCGCCGCGCCGGCGGCTGCCTGCTCGCGGGCACGCTGTTCGTGACGAGCTTCATCGTCGCCTGGCGCCGCGATCATGCTCTACGGCCTTGTCGTCGAACAGTGGGAGATGGTCCGCGTCCGCCGCGAGTTCAGCTATGACTGGGCCTTTCTCTACGCGCCGCTCTTTGCCTTCGGTTGCGGCACGGCGGCTGCTTTCTGGGCGACACGGCGGCAGTCGGCGGTGCGGATCACCATGTTGATCATCGTTACCAGCCTGATCGCCCTGTTCGCGGGCATAATGTTGTTCGGCCTTGGCAGGCTGATCTAGAAATCGGGGGAAGATCGATGAGCTGGGATACGCTGTTCCTGTTGTTCAACTATTGGGCGTTCGTCGGCTGGGCGGCGCTGGCTTTTGCGCCGCGCGGGCCGAAGATCCTCGCGCTCATCCTTTATGCCGGGGTGTTCCTGCTCTGCCTTGTCTATACGATCCTGATCGCAGGTTTCCTGACCGGCGGGATCGACCCGGGCGGCAGCGGCGGCGGCGATTTCACGACGCTGGCGGGAGTGATGAAGCTGTTCGACACCCCGGGCGGCGCGACTCTGGGATGGGTGCATTACCTCGCCTTCGACCTGTTCACCGGCATGTGGATCGCCCGCGACGCCGACCAGAAGGGCTTCAGCCGCATCGTGCAATTTCCCTTCCTGTTCCTGACCCTGATGGCGGGGCCGGTGGGCTTGTTCCTGTGGCTGATCGTCCGCGAACGCCGCGCCCGGGCTTCGAGCAAGGCGGCGTGACCGCGAAGCCCTGGACGCCGGGCGAGGGCGGAAGCGCCGACAAGCGTCACGCGCCCGCTACCGTGCGCAACCGCGACGCGATCGCCGCAGTACTCGCCGACTGGCTGCCCGCGCAGGGGACGGTGCTGGAGGTTGCAAGCGGATCGGGCGAGCATGTCGTCTATTTCGCGGCGGCCTTTCCCGGGCTGCGCTGGCAGCCGAGCGACCCCGATCCCGCGGCGCTGACTTCGATCGCGGCGTGGAGTGCCGAGGCCGGGCTTGCCAACATCGCTCCGCCGCTACCGCTCGATGCCGCGGCGCCCGACTGGCCGCTTGCGGTGGCGGATGCGGTGCTCTGCATCAACATGGTGCATATCAGCCCCTGGGAAGCGACGGCCGGGCTATTGGCGGGCGCGGCGCGGCTTTTTGTCGTCCGGCGCGCCGCTGATCCTTTATGGCCCCTATGTCGAGGCCGATGTGCCGACTGCCGAAAGCAATCTTGCCTTTGACGCGAGCCTGCGTGCTCGCAATCCTGCATGGGGTTTGCGCGATACGGCGGCTGTGAAGGAAGCCGCGGCGGCGGCGGGGTTGGCCTTTGCCGAACGCCGAGCAATGCCTGCGAACAACCTGATGCTGCTGTTCCGCCACACCTGACGGACCTGACAGGGCGGCGCATCGGCGCTTTACCTGCGGCGCGCAGCCGCTAGCCTTGCCTGCAATTGCGCGAAAACGACGCGATTCGAGGAGAGCGATACGATGGCCCGCGACGTTTCGGACCTTTTTACCTTCGACGAGTTTATCACGCACTGGGCCGAGGACCGGCCCGAACGGCTGGCGCTGCGCGAGGAGGACCGGGTCTATAATTATGCCGAACTCGAAGATCGTACGGCGCGTGTTGCAAGTGCGTTGCTGGCCGCGGGACTGGTAAAGGGCGACCGGGTCGCGTGGATCGGCAAGAACAGCGATCTCTACTTCACGCTCTTCTTCGGTGCTGCCCGCGCCGGCATCGTGATGGCGCCGATCGGCTGGCGGCTGTCGCCTGCCGAATGGGCATTCATCGTCAACGACACGCGGGCGAAGATCGTCTTTACGGGCCCGGGGTTCGAGGCGGTTCCGGAGCAGCTTGCCGGCAAGCTGGCGCACGATGCACGGATCGTCGGCGCCGGCGAAGCACGTGCGATGATCGACGGCGCCGTGCGCGCGCCGTTCGAGCCTTCGGGGCGCGACGACGCGGTGCTCCAGCTCTATACCTCGGGCACGACGGGCAACCCCAAGGGCGCGGTGCTGTCGAACCATAATCTGTTCGCGCTGCGCAAGCATTCGGCCGACAGCGACCTCGCCTATACCAAATGGGAGGATGACGAGGCGGTGCTTGTCGCAATGCCGTGCGCGCATATTGGCGGCACCGGGCTCGGCGTCATGGCGCTGGTGTCGGGCCTGCCGGGCGTCGTGCTTGCCGAATTCAATCCCGACGGCGTGTTCGACGCGGTCGAGCAGCATGGCGTGACGCGCTTCTTCATCGTCCCTGCGGCGCTTCAGATGCTGCTCCTCCACCCGCGCTGCGCCAGCGTCGATTACAGCCGGCTCAAATATATCCTCTATGGCGCGGCGCCGATCCCGCTCGAACTGCTACGCCAGTGCATCAAGATGTTCGGCGCGCAGTTCATCCAGGCCTATGGCATGACCGAGACGACGGGCACCATCTGTATGCTGCCGCCCGAAGACCATGATCCCGAGGGCAATGCGCGCATGCGTTCTGCAGGCAAACCGCTGCCGGGCGTCGAGGTGCGCATCCTCGGGCCGGACGGCGACGATGTGCCGCAGGGCGAGGTGGGCGAGGTCGTCACCCGTTCCTCGAACAATATGATCGGTTACTGGAACCTGCCCGACGCGACGGCGAAGACGATGACCGCCGACGGCTGGATCCACACCGGCGATGCCGGCTATCTCGACGACGACGGCTATCTGTTCATCCATGACCGGATGAAGGACATGATCATCTCGGGCGGCGAGAATGTCTATCCGGCCGAAGTCGAGAGCGCGATCTTCGGCCACCCCGCAGTGCAGGAGGTCGCGGTGATCGGCATCCCCGACGCGAAATGGGGCGAGACGGTGAAGGCGGTGTGCGTTGCGAAACCCGGCATGACCGTCGAGGAAGCTGACATCATCGCGTGGGCGCGCGATCGTATTGCAGCCTTCAAAGCCCCGCGCAGCGTCGATGTGATCGACGCGCTGCCGCGTAACGCGAGCGGGAAGATTTTGCGCAAGGACCTGCGCGCGCCCTATTGGGAGGGCTATGAGCGGATGGTCAATTGAGTGACGCCGCCGTCCTGCAAGGGACCTGTGCGTGCGGCGATGCGGCGTGGACGCTGAAGGGCGATCCGGGATCGATCACGGCGTGCAACTGCACGCTTTGCCGCCGCTACGGAGCGCTGTGGGCCTATGATTACGAGAATGAACGGATCGTCCTGTCGGGGAGCACACGGTCGTTCACGCGGCCCGGCAAAGCCGATCCGGCGCTCGAAATCCATTTCTGTCCGACCTGCGGCAGCGTGCTGTGCTGGCGCGGATTGCGGCTCGAAGCGGACGGGCGCCGCCGGATGGCCGTCAATATCCGCCTCGCGCCACCCGACGCAGTAGCGGACCTGCCGATCGATCATTTCGACGGCCTCGACAGCTTCGACGACCTGCCGTCCGACAGCCGCCGCGTCCGCGATTTGTGGTTTTAGTCGAGTCGTTGCGGGGCGCTTATGCGCTGGCTGCGTTGCGCAATTTCGCCATTTCAACGCGATCGCGGCCGAGCGTCTTGGCGCGCAAAAGGGCGGCGTCGGCGGTTCGGACAAGACGGTCGTAGGCGCAATGGTCGGGCGCAACGGCGATGCCGACCGAAATCGTGACGGGCCCCAGATCGGCGTCGCCATGGCCCAGCCGTAGCGCCGCGATGCGCGCGCGAATATCCTCGGCGCGTTCTTCGGCCTGAACGGCCGACAGTGTCGGCAGCAAGACCAGAAATTCCTCGCCGCCATAGCGGAAGGCCAGCCCGGTTTCGCGCGTCACATTGGCGAGCACCTGTCCGACGGCGCGGAGAACGGCGTCGCCGGCCTCGTGACCATGGACATCGTTGAAGCGCTTGAAATGATCGACATCGATCATCAGGCAGCCGAGCGGCTCGCCGAGGCGCTCGGCTTGCGCGATCTGCGTTTCGAGCGCGGGGCCGAGCTGGCGGCGATTGGCGAGCCCGGTGAGCGAATCCGCCATTGCCATTTCGCGCAGCGTGTCGCGAAGTTGCAGATTGGCGATCGCCAGACCGATATTTTCGGCGAGCATGTCGAAATAGATGAGCTGTGCTGCGCCCGCAGCGCCGCCGGCCGGCATTTCGAAATAGAGGAGGCCCAGCGTCTCGCGCTGCGCGGTGAGCGGCAGGCACAGGGTGTCGACCGGATGCGCCGCATCCCATGTTACATGGTCGCAGGGAACATCGACATTATCGCCCGCCGGCCGATGGCGGAGTCCGCGGCGGAGCGCCCAGCACGACAGCGCCGAAAATTGCGTGCCCGACTGCACCGGGCCCAGCCAGCTGCACGCCTCGACGACAAGGTTCCGCTGAGGGTCGAGCAGATAAAGCCGCCCGGGCATGGCGGGCGCGATCTCGGGCACGAAGCGCTGGACGATTTCCTTGAGGTCGTGGAGCGAGTCGCACCCCTGCATCCGCTGCGTCATCCGCGACAGCAGGTCGCGCATCGTCCGGTCGGCGTCGCGTTCGGCTTCGAGCCGCTGGCGTTCGAGGCCGTTCTCGCGAAAGATGCGGATCGCCTGCGCCATGTCGCCGATCTCGTCGATATGGCTGACTTCGGGGGGTTCGGCGGCGAAATCCTGCACCGCGAGCCGGTTGACGACGTCGCTGAGCTTGACCACCGGGTGGAGCACCCGCTGCTTGAAGACGAAATAGAGTACGCAAAGGACGAGGAGCGCGGTCAGCGCTAGCACGACTTCCGAGATGCGCTTCCAGAGCTGCGAAATTTCGGTGGCGTCGCGGACCTGCGCTTCGATGCGGCTGTCGAGCCGGTCCTGGAAGCGCTGGACCTCCAGCTCGGCGCGATCGAGCTGCCGTTCATATTCGGCCCCGAACAAGATCTGGCGGGCGAGCGCGCCATTGCCGTTTTCCTGCGCGGTCAGCGCCGTTTGCTGTTCGTCGTGCAGCGTATCGGCGAGTGTGACGGCCTTCTTCAGCGCATCGAGCTCACCGGTCGTGGCGCCGGCGTCGCCGATATGACGGATGCGATCTTCAACGGCTTCGAGCGCGGCGACTTCGCTGCGGTAAGCGGCCAAATAGGTCGGGTCGCCGGTGTTGACGAACTGGCGTGCCCGGTCGCTTAGCGCATAGATGTCGGTGCCGAGTTCGGCGGTCGCCTTGTCGAGCGCATAGCGTTGCTCGACTGCCGTACGCTCATGCTCCTGCGCGTTCGAGGCAAGGATCATCGTCGTGCTCGACACGATCGTCAGCAGGACCGTGGCGCCATAGGCCCAGTTGGTGATCGTCGCCAAACGCATGATGGCGTCCTAACTAGCCAATCGTTGGAGCGAGGTTAACCCCCGCTGCGCGGATTTTGTCATTGCTGTGATCTTTTAATTAAATCCAATATCTTGGACTGCGATATTCAGCAGGTATCGAATAAAGATGCCGCAACCACGGGAGGCTCGATATCGAGCTCGCCAAGGTGTCCGGCGTCGATCAGCAGCGCATCATAGGGTTCCAGATCGAAGGCTTTCGCAGCTTGGCGCACCGTGGTTCTTTCTGTCGCGAACAACAAGGTCGCGTTGGCGGTGCCCGGCGCTACCAGCGTGCAACGATCCAGTTCGGCGCGCATGGCGGCGCGCCGGACCATGATGTTGAGGACGCGGACCGGTCCATCGCGCGGCGCGGCCGTCACGGCGGTTTCGCCTGCGAAGGCGAGCGCAGGGTCGCCGGGCCGAAGGCGACGGTCGCCCGGTCCGTCGATCGTCAGGTCCAGCGTGCCCTCAAGCAGCAGCAGGAGGCGGTCGACCCCGGCGAAGGTCGAGAAAGGCCCGGCGGACGCGATCGTCGCGATGCTTGCGCGCCAGAGGAAATCGTCATCGCCCGCGCCCACCGGGTAAATGGCGACGTCGCTGGTTGTGCCGCCGCCGTTTCGCCACGGACGAGCCTTGCGCCCGTTCGCCCGCAAGAGCCGGATGCCCGTCACCCGAGGATGCCGGGCAGGTCCAGTTGCTTGGCGCGGGCATGGTCGAGCGCGATGTCATAGCCTGCGTCGGCGTGGCGCATGACGCCGGTTGCGGGGTCGTTCCACAGCACGCGTTCGAGCCGCGCGGCAGCTTCGGGCGTGCCGTCGGCGACAATCACCATGCCGCTGTGCTGCGAAAAGCCCATGCCGACGCCGCCGCCATGGTGCAGCGACACCCAGGTCGCGCCGCTGGCGGTGTTGAGGAGGGCATTGAGTAACGGCCAGTCGCTGACCGCATCGCTGCCGTCGCGCATCGCTTCGGTCTCGCGGTTCGGCGAGGCGACCGAGCCCGAATCGAGATGGTCGCGGCCGATGACGACGGGGGCCTTGAGTTCGCCGTTTGCCACCATCTCGTTGAACGCGAGGCCGAGCCGGTGGCGGTCGCCGAGCCCGACCCAGCAAATGCGCGCGGGCAGGCCCTGAAAGTGGATTTTCTCGCGCGCCATGTCGAGCCAGCGGTGGAGATGCGCATTGTCGGGCAGCAACTCCTTGACCTTGGCGTCGGTCTTGAAGATATCCTCGGGATCGCCCGACAGCGCCGCCCAGCGGAACGGGCCGACGCCGCGGCAGAAGAGCGGGCGGATATAGGCGGGGACGAAGCCGGGGAAGTCGAAGGCATTTTCGACGCCCTCGTCCTTGGCGACCTGGCGGATATTGTTGCCGTAATCGGTCGTCGGCACGCCCGCCGCCTGAAAATCGAGCATCGAACGGACATGCTTCGCCATCGATGCCTTGGCGGCCTTCGCTACCGCCTGCGGGTCGCTTTCGCGCTTTTCGATCCATTCGGCGACGCTCCAGCCCTCGGGCAGGTAGCCGTTGACCGGATCGTGCGCGCTGGTCTGGTCGGTCAAGAGGTCGGGGCGGATGCCGCGAGCATAAAGTTCGGGGAGGAGCTCGGCGGCGTTGCCGAGCAGGCCGACCGAAACGGGCTTCTTCTCGGCGCAGCTCTTTTCGATGATCGCCATCGCTTCCTCGATCGTCGTCGCCGAGGCGTCGAGATAGCCGGTGCGCAGGCGCATTTCGATGCGGCTCGGCTGGCATTCGATCGCGAGGCACGAGGCACCCGCCATCACCGCGGCGAGCGGCTGGGCGCCGCCCATGCCGCCGAGCCCGGCGGTGAGCAGCCATTTGCCCGCGAGATCGCCGCCATAATGCTGGCGGCCCATCTCGACGAAGGTTTCGTAGGTCCCCTGCACGATACCCTGCGTACCGATATAGATCCACGACCCCGCAGTCATCTGGCCGTACATCGCGAGCCCGCGCTTATCGAGTTCGTTGAAATGGTCCCAGTTCGCCCAATGCGGCACGAGGTTGCTGTTCGCGATCAGCACGCGCGGGGCGTCGGCGTGGGTGCGGAACACGCCGACGGGCTTGCCCGACTGGACGAGCAGCGTCTGGTCGCTTTCGAGCCGCTTCAGCGTCTCGACGATCCGGTCATAGCTTTCCCAGTCGCGCGCGGCGCGGCCGATGCCGCCATAGACGACGAGTTCCTCGGGGCGCTCGGCGACGTCGGGATGCAGATTGTTCATCAACATGCGCAGCGGCGCTTCGGTGAGCCAGCTTTTCGCGTTGAGTTCGGTGCCGGTGGGCGCCTTGATGATCCGGCTGTTGTCGAGACGGGTGGTCATGCTTGTCCTTTCGCAAAGTCGAGGGTCGCGGCGATCACCTGTTCGAGCACGGGCCGGATCGCGGGGCGGGGGTCGAGGGAAGAGGGCCAGTTGGCGTCGGTGAGTTCGGCGGGCTCGGCCATGTAGCCGCGCTGCGCGAGTTCCATCTGGATCGCGTGGATACCCTCGTCGGGGCGGCCGTAGTGGCGCGTCGTCCAGCCGCCCTTGAAGCGGCCGTTGACGACATGGCTGCGGCCGCTGGTCGCGCAGATCGCCGCGACGGTGGTTTCGAGCGCGGGATCGCAAGTGGCGCCGCCGTTGGTGCCGATGTTGAACTGCGGCAGTTCGCCGTCGAACAGCCGCGGAACATGGCTGCGGATCGAGTGGGCGTCGTAGAGGACGACGCGGCCGTGAAGCGCGCGCAGGCGGGCGAGTTCCGCCTCCAGCGCCTCATGATAGGGGCGGTGGTAGAGGTTCAGACGCTGCATGATTTCCGCCTCGTCGGGTTCGCCGAAGCGATAGAGCGGATCGCCGTCGAAGGTCGTCGTCGGGCAAAGCTCGGTCGTCGCCTGCCCGGGGTAGAGCGAGGCGCCCGACGGATCGCGATTCATGTCGATGACACTGCGCGAGATGTCCGTGGCGACCAGCGTGGCCCCCAGATCGGCGGCGAAGGCGTAGAGGTCGGCGATCCACCAGTCGGTATCGAGCTGCGCAAGCCAGGGCGAAACATATTGTTCGTCGAGCCCTGCAAGCCCGGTGCCGCCGTGCGGAAAGGCGATCGCCAGCGGCGCTTCGCCGCGCCTGATGTCGAGCCAGCCGGTCATGCGATACCGGGCAAGGCGCCATCGGCGGTCGCGGCGAGCGCGCCCGAGCGGATCAGGGCATTTGCCGCCTCGATATCGGGATGGAAATGGCGGTCGTCGGCGAGCGTCGGCACGGCGTCGCGGAGCAGGCGGTGCGCGCGTTCGAGCGCCGGGCTCGATTGCAGCGGCGCGTGGAAGTCGACGCCCTGCGCCGCGGCGAGCCATTCGATCGCGACGACGGCAATGGCATTGCGCGCCATGGCGTGCAGGCGGCGCGCGCCGTGCGCGGCCATCGAGACATGGTCTTCCTGATTGGCCGAGGTCGGGATCGAATCGACGCTGGCAGGATAGGCCTGTTGCTTGTTCTCGCTGACCAGCGCGGCGGCGGTGACCTGCGGGATCATGAACCCCGAATTGAGCCCCGGCTTCGGGGTCAGGAAGGCGGGGAGGCCCGACAGCGCGGGGTCGACGAGCATCGCGATGCGGCGTTCGGAAATCGAGCCGATCTCGCAGATCGCCAGCGCGATCATGTCGGCGGCGAAAGCGACGGGTTCGGCATGAAAATTGCCGCCCGACAAGGCTTCGTCGGTGTCGGGGAAGATCAGGGGATTGTCGGAGACGCCATTGGCCTCGATCTCCAGCGTCGCCGCCGCCTGACGCAGCACGTCGAGCGCGGCGCCCATCACCTGCGGCTGGCAGCGGAGGCAATAGGGGTCCTGCACGCGGGCGTCGTTTTCGAGGTGGCTCGCGCGGATCGGCGATCCGGCCATCAGGCCGCGCAGCGCCGCCGCGACCTCGATCTGCCCGCGATGACGGCGCAGGTCGTGGATGCGCGGATCGAACGGGGTGTCGGAGCCTTTGGCGGCCTCGGTCGACAGCGCGCCGGTGACCAGCGCCGAGCGGAACAGCAATTCGGCCTCGAACAATCCCGCGAGCGCATTGGCGGTCGAGAATTGCGTGCCGTTGAGCAGGGCGAGCCCTTCCTTCGCCGCGAGGGTGATCGGCGCGAGTCCGGCGCGGGCGAGCGCGTCGGCGGCGGGAAGCCGCTCGTCCCCGACGAAAATCTCGCCCATGCCGATCATCGTCACCGCCATGTGCGAGAGCGGGGCGAGATCTCCGCTGGCGCCGACCGAGCCTTGCGCTGGGATGACGGGGGTCAGGCCGTGGACGAGCATCGCTTCGAGCAGGGCGACGGTTTCGGGGCGGACCCCCGATGCACCCTGCGCGAGGCTGGCGAGTTTCAGCGCCATCATCAGGCGGATCACCGGCACCGGCGACGGGTCGCCGACCCCTGCGGCATGGCTGAGGACGATGTTCCGCTGCAGCGTTGCGAGATCGGCGTCGTCGATGCGGACGCTGGCGAGTTTCCCGAAGCCGGTGTTGATCCCGTAGACGGGCTCGCCATGCGCGAGGATACGGCCGACGGCGGCGGCGCTTTCAGCGATCCCGGGCGCCGACGCGGGGTCGAGCCGCGCGGCGGCACCGCGATAGATGGCGCGCCAGTCGGCGAGCGATGCGGCGCCGGGAACAAGCAAGATATCGGTCATCGACCACTCCAGATGCGGGCATGGAGCGGGTTCAGCCCCATGCGATAGACGAGTTCGGCGGGACGTTCGACGTCCCAGATGGCGAGGTCGCAGCGCTTGCCGGCTTCGAGCGTGCCGATCCGGTCGGCGAGGCCCAGCGCGCCCGCGGCATTGCGGGTGACGCCGGCGAGGCATTCGGCAACGGTCAGGCGGAACAGGGTTGCGCCCATGTTCATGACGAGGAGGAGCGAGGTCAGCGGCGAGGTGCCGGGGTTGCAGTCGGTCGCGAGCGCGATCGGTACGCCCGCGGCGCGCAGCGCGTCGACCGGCGGCAGCTTGGTCTCGCGCATGAAATAATAGGCGCCGGGGAGCAGCGTTGCGACGGTGCCGGCCTTTGCCATCGCGGCGACGCCGTCATCGCCCAGATATTCGAGGTGGTCGGCCGACAGCGCGCCATATTGCGCCGCGAGCGCCGCGCCATGCTGGTTCGACAATTGCTCGGCGTGGAGTTTGACGGGCAGGCCGGCCTGTTTCGCCGCCTCGAATACGTGGGCCGTCTGTTCCGCGGTGAAGCCGATCCCCTCGCAAAAGGCATCGACGGCGTCGGCAAGGCCGAGCCGTGCGATTTCCGGCAGCATCGTATCGACGATCGTCGCGATATAGGCATCGGGGTCGCCGGCATATTCGGGCGGCAGCGCGTGCGCGCCGAGAAAGGTCGTGGCGATCCGCACCCGCCGTTCGGCGCCGAGCCGCCGTGCGGCGCGGAGCATGCGGATTTCGCTGGCGGTATCGAGGCCATAGCCCGACTTGACCTCGACCGTCGTCACGCCCTCGGCGAGCAGCGCGTCGAGGCGGGGCAGGGCGGTTGCGACGAGTTCGTCCTCGCTCGCGCCGCGCGTGGCGCGCATCGTCGACACGATGCCGCCGCCGGCGCGGGCGATATCTTCGTAGGACGCGCCGTCGAGCCGCATCTCGAATTCCTGCGCGCGGTTGCCGGCGTGGATGAGGTGGGTGTGGCAGTCGATCAGCCCCGGGGTGATCCAGCGCCCGTCGCAGCCGATGCTTTCGGCGGCGTCGAAGGCAGGCGCATCGTTCGCCGGGCCGGCATAGATGATGGCGCCATCGCGCGCCGCGACGACGCCTTGCTCGACGACGCCCATGCCGCCGTCGGCCATCGTCGCGAGCCTTGCGTCTTTCCACAGCGTATCACAGCGCATCGGATTGCCTTCTCTCTTCCCGGTTCCAATGATTGCACAAATCGGGCAATAATGTATAGACATAATTTCACGACGGGAGACGATCATGAATTCGGCGCAGCAAACGGACGATCTTCACCTGTTTTTCGATCATATGTTGCTGCCGGCCGGCTTCGCGCGCGGCGTCCGGCTGACGATCCGGGACGGGCTGATCGCGGCGGTCGAGTCGGATGCCGCGCCCCGGCCCGGCGACGAACGCCACGGCTGCGGGGTGCCGGGAATGCCCAACCTCCACAGCCATGCCTTCCAGCGCGGCATGGCGGGGCTGGCCGAACGCCGCGGACCCTCGGGCGACAGCTTCTGGACGTGGCGCGAGGTGATGTACCGCTTTCTCGGCCGCATGACCCCCGACGACCTGCGCGCGGTCGCGGCGCTCGCCTATATGGAGATGCTCGAGGGCGGCTTCACGCGCGTCGGCGAGTTTCATTATCTCCACCATGATATCGGCGGAGCGGCGTTCGCCGATCCGGCGGAAATGAGCCGCGCGATCGTCGCGGCGGCGGACGAAAGCGGCATCGCGCTGACCTTGCTGCCTGTCCTTTATTCCTATGCCGGTTTCGGGGCGCAGGCGCCGCAGCCCGCGCAGATGCGCTTCGTCATGGATCTGGACCGTTACGCCCGGCTGCTCGACGGCGCCGATGCCGCGGCGCGCGGTTTGCCCGACGCGATCGTCGGCATTGCGCCGCACAGCCTGCGCGCCGTGTCGCCCGACCAGCTTGCGGCGCTCGCCGGTATCGGTGCCGGGCGTCCGGTCCATATCCATATCGCCGAGCAGGTGAAGGAGGTCGCCGACTGCCTCGACTGGAGCGGGCAGCGGCCGGTCGAATGGCTGCTGGGTCACGCCGCGGTCGACAAGCGCTGGTGCCTCGTCCATGCGACCCACATGACGCCCGACGAAAGTGAAGCGCTGGCGAAAAGCGGCGCGATTGCCGGGCTCTGCCCGATCACCGAAGCCAATCTGGGCGACGGCCTGTTTCCGGCCGAGACTTTTCTGGCGGCGGGCGGGCGCTTCGGGGTCGGGAGCGATTCGAACGTGCTGATCGATGTGAGCGAGGAATTGCGCTTGCTCGAATATGGCCAGCGCCTGCTGCACCGTGGCCGCAACATGCTGGCGCGCGGCGAAGGGCGCTCGACCGGGGCGGACATCTATGCCGCTGCGGTAGACGGCGGCGCGGCGGCGCTCGGTGTTACGGGCGGCCTGACGGTGGGGGCGCCGGCCGATATCGTCGGCCTCGACCTCAGTCACCCCTCGCTTGCCGGGAAAGCGGGTGACGCGTTGCTTGATGCCTATGTGTTTGCCGCGGGGCGAAGCGCGATCGATAGCGTGTGGCGGCGGGGCGAGCGGCTGGTCGAGCGCGGGCGGCATCGCCAGCGGGCACGGATCATCGAGCGTTACGCCGCCACGCTGGACCGGCTGACGGCGTGAAGCGGCCGCTCCACGACCGTATCCGATCGGATTATGAGGCGCGCATCCTGTCGGGCGCGCTGCCGCCGGGCGAGCGGCTGCCGACCGAGCAGGAACTGATGCGCCATTATGATTGTTCGCGGATGACGGTGAACAAGGCGTTGTCGGCGCTGGCCGCCGCCGGGCTGATCGACCGGCGCAAGCGCGCGGGCACCTTCGTCGCGCGGCCGCGTGTCCATTCGATGGTGCTCGACGTCCCCGATCTCGAACAGGAGGTCGTCCAGCGCGGGCAGCATTATCGCTACGCGCTGTTGCGGCGCGAGGTCCGGGCGCCCGATCCGGACAGCGACGAAGAGATGCTGCTGGCGGGCAAGGGCAGGCTGCTGGTGCTGGATGGCGTGCACCATGCCGATGGGGTGCCGCTCGCCAGCGAGCAGCGGCTGGTCAGCCTGTCGGCGGTGCCCGAGACCGAAGCGGTCGATTTTGAGGGCGCGTCGCCCGGTGCGTGGCTGCTGAAACATGTGCCGTGGACGCAAGCCGAGACCCGCATTGCCGCAGTTGGTGCCGACCGCGAAACCGCCGCGGCGCTCAACCTGCTGCCCGGCGCGCCCTGTCTGCTGATCGAGCGGCGCACATGGCGCGGCGACGACGGGATCACGCTGGTGCGGCAGCATTTCGTCGGGGCGGCCTATGACCTGATCGCGACCTTCGGGCCGGCGAAGGGGTAGCTTAGCGGGGGACCGCGAGCATGGCGTCGGGCCGCGCGAGGACGCGGAGTTCCAGCCCTGCCTCGGTCGCGCGTTCGACGGCCAGTCTTGTGGGCGCCGAGATGGTGACGAGCAAAGGGCAGTCGGCGAGGATCGCCTTTTCCACGAGTTCGAACGAACAGCGCGAGGACAGCAGGGCGAAGCCGCCGTCCCACGCCGATCCGGCGCGGCGCATCGCGCCGATGAGCTTGTCGAAGGCATTGTGGCGTCCGACGTCCTCGCGGACCAGCCTGATCGTGCCGTCGGGGCCGGCCCAGGCGGCGGCGTGGACGGCGCCGGTACGCCGGTTGAGCGCCTGATGGTCGGCAAGGCTCGCGAGTGCGCGGAACACCGCATCTTCGCTCGCCGAAGAGGTGGCGGTGACGTGCGGCAGCGGACGGATCGCCTGTTCGAGATTTTCGATCCCGCAGAGGCCGCAGGAGGAGTCGGTCGCGCGGTGGCGGACGCGGTCGAGCAGCGCGCCGGTGCGTTCGGCGGGCAGGTTGGCGCGCGCGACGACGCCGCGTTCGGTGCGATGGAGCGCGACCTCGACCACTGCGTCGCCGGGCAGTTGCAGCCGTTCGGCGATCAGGAAGCCGGCGACGAGATCCTCGATATCGGCCGGGGTCGCCATCAGCACCGCATAGCCGATGCCGTTGAATTCGAGCGCGATCGGGACTTCTTCGGCGAGTTCGCGCATCACATTGCCGCGGTCGCCGTCGGGCGTCAGACGGACGAAAGGCTGCTCGGCGGCCGGCCTGCCGCTCAAGCTGCGGCAATCCGCTCGACCGCTGCGGCGGCGATCGGCGACAGCGCCTCCGGGCGTTCCCCGGCGAGCCTGATGATGTTGCGGCGCATCGCGGGATCCCAGAAGCTGCGAATATGGTCGGCGACCATGTCGGCCGCGCGCTCGCCGCCCTCGGCCGCCAGATTGCGCGCGATCTGGTTCGCCATATAGACGAGCCGGTCCGCGGTCGACATGACCCCCTCTTCTTGTGCGTCGCTCATTCGGCGGCCTCTACCGACATGATGCGGCGGCTCTGGCGGGCCTGCTCGGCATAATCCTCCTGCCAGTCGGACGGGCCGTTCGACAGGCCCACCTGCACCGCCGTCACCTTATACTCGGGGCAATTGGTCGCCCAGTCCGAATAGTCGGTGGTGATGACATTCGCCTGCGTGTCGGGGTGGTGGAAGGTGGTGTAGACGACCCCCGGCGCGACGCGTTCGGTGATCAGCGCGCGCAGCGTCGTTTCGCCCGCGCGGCTTTTCAGGCCGACCCAGTCGCCGTCCTTGATGCCGCGATTTTCGGCGTCGAGCGGATGGATTTCCAGCCGGTCCTCGGGATGCCAGGCGGTGTTGGCGGTGCGCCGGGTCTGTGCGCCGACATTGTAATGGCTGAGGATGCGGCCGGTGGTGAGCAACAGCGGAAAGCGCGGTCCGGTCTTTTCGTCGGTCGGGACATAATCGGTGACGACGAACTTGCCCTTGCCGCGCACGAAACCGTCGATGTGCATCGTCGGTGTGCCGTCGGGCGCGGCGTCGTTGGCGGGCCATTGCAGCGAGCCTTCGGCTTCCAGCCGGTCGTAATGGACGCCGGCGAAGGTCGGGGTGAGTGCCGCGATCTCGTCCATGATCTCCGACGGATGCGTGTAGGTCCAGCCGAGCCCCATTGCGTTGGCGACATGCTGGACAACCTCCCAGTCGGCATAGCCGTTGAGCGGCGCCATCACCTTGCGCACGCGCTGGATGCGGCGTTCGGCGTTGGTGAAGGTGCCGTCCTTTTCGAGGAAGGTCGATCCCGGCAGGAAGACATGCGCGTAGTTAGCGGTTTCGTTGAGGAACAGGTCCTGCACGACGACGCATTCCATCGCCGCGAGGCCGGCGGCGACATGGTGCGTATTGGGATCGGACTGGAGGATATCCTCACCCTGAATGAACAGCCCCTTGAAGCTGCCGTCGGTCGCGGCGTCGAGCATGTTGGGGATGCGCAGTCCCGGCTCGCTGTCGAGCGGCACGCCCCACGCCGCCTCGAACATCTCGCGCACCGCAGTGTCGGAGACATGGCGATAGCCCGAAAATTCGTGCGGGAAGCTGCCCATGTCGCACGCGCCCTGGACATTGTTCTGGCCGCGCAGCGGGTTTACGCCGACGCCCTCGCGCCCGATATTACCCGTCGCCATCGCGAGGTTGGCGATTGCCATCACCGTCGAGCTGCCCTGGCTGTGCTCGGTCACGCCAAGGCCGTAGTATATCGCGGCATTGCCGCCGGTCGCATAAAGCCGCGCCGCCGCGCGCAGGTCGGCGGGGTTCACGCCGGTCAGCGGCTCGATCGCTTCGGGCGAGCGGTTCGCTTCCGACACGAAATCGGCCCAGTCCTGAAATTCGTCCCAATCGCATCGTTCGCGGATGAAGGCTTCGTTGTAGAGCTTCTCGGTCACCACGATATGCGCCATCGCGGTCAGCAGCGCGACATTGGTGCCGGGGCGCAGCGGCAGGTGATGCGCGGCCTCGATATGCGGCGATTTGACGAGATCGATGCGGCGCGGATCGACGACGATTAGCTGTGCCCCCTGCCGCAGCCGCTGTTTCATCCGGCTGCCGAAGACCGGATGGGCATCGGTCGGGTTGGCGCCGATGACGAGGATGACGTCGGCCTGCTCGACGCTGTCGAAATCCTGCGTTCCCGCCGAGGTGCCGAAGGTCGTCTTGAGGCCGTAACCGGTCGGCGAGTGGCAGACGCGCGCGCAGGTATCGACATTGTTGTTGCCGAAGCCCTGCCGGATCAGCTTCTGGACGAGGAAGGTTTCCTCGTTGGTGCAGCGCGACGAGGTGATGCCGCCGACGGCGAGGCGGCCATATTTGTCCTGAATGCGGCGGAATTCGCTCGCGGTGTGCGCGATCGCCTCGTCCCAGCTCACCTCGCGCCACGGTTCGCTTACGCTGGCGCGGATCATCGGATTAAGGATGCGTTCCTGATGCTGGGCATAGCCCCAGGCGAAGCGGCCCTTGACGCAGCTATGGCCGTGGTTCGCCTTGCCGTCCTTCCACGGCACCATGCGCACCAGTTCCTCGCCGCGCATCTCGGCGCGAAAGGTGCAGCCGACGCCGCAATAGGCACAGGTGGTGACGACGGCACGGTCGGGGGTGCCGGTTTCGACGACCTTTTTCTCGATCAGGCTCGCGGTCGGGCACGCCTGCACGCAGGCGCCGCACGAGACGCAATCGGACGCGAGGAAGCTGTCGTTCTGCGAGGCGGCGACCTTCGAGTTGAAACCCATGCCCTCGATCGTCAGCGCGAAGGTGCCCTGCACCTCGTCGCAGGCGCGCACGCAGCGCGAGCAGACGATGCATTTCGACGGGTCGAAATCGAAATAGGGGTTCGATTGGTCTTTCGGCTGACCCATGTTGGTCGCGCCGTCATAGCCGTAGCGCACGTCGCGCAGGCCCACCGCGCCCGCCTGGTCCTGCAATTCGCAGTCGCCGTTCGCGGCGCAGGTCAGGCAGTCGAGCGGGTGGTCGGAGATATAAAGCTCCATCACCCCGCGGCGCAGCTGCTTCAGCCGCTCGGTCTGGGTCCGCACGACCATGCCCTCGGCGATCGGGGTGGTGCAGGAGGCGGGATAGCCGGCGCGCCCCTCGACCTCGACGAGGCAGAGGCGGCACGAGCCGAAGCTTTCGACATTGTCGGTCGCGCACAGCTTGGGGATCGCCCCGCCGCTCAATGAGGCGGCGCGCATGATCGAGGTGCCTTCGGGCAAGGTGACGCTCTGCCCGTCGATGGTCAGCGTGACATTGTTGCCCGTCGCGATAGCAGGCGGGGTGCCAAGGTCGGTTTCGCGGGTGAAGCCCATGTTCTTACTCCGCCGCTGCAAGGACCGGCGCGGGCGCACCGAAGTCTTCGGGAAAATGATCGAGCGCGCTCAGCACCGGATAGGGGGTGAATCCGCCGAGCGCGCAGAGCGATCCATATTTCATCGTGTCGCACAGGTCGCGGAGCAGCGCGGTCTGGGCGCCGAGGCTGACGTCGATGCGATCGGGCGCGCGCGAGTAGAGGGCTTGGTCTAAAAACCCCGTTTGCCCTGAGCTTGTCGAAGGGCTGTTCTTTCTTTCGACGTCCGCAGAGAAGGACGGTCCTTCGACAAGCTCAGGACGAACGGAAGATGGTACGGGTCTACCAGCTATAATGCGGTCCATAATCTCGACCCCGCGGGTCGACCCGATCCGGCACGGCGTGCATTTGCCGCAACTTTCGGCGGCGCAGAATTCCATCGCGAAGCGCGCCATATGTGCCATGTCGACGCTGTCGTCGAAGACGGTGATCCCGGCATGGCCGATCAGTCCGCCCGCCGCGGTGAACGCTTCATAATCGAACGGCAGGTCGAACATCGACGGCGGGAAATAGGCGCCCAAAGGCCCGCCGACCTGTACCGCGCGCACCGGGCGGCCGCTGGCGGTGCCGCCGCCGATGTCGTTCACCAGTTCGCCGAGCGTGATGCCGAAGCCGACCTCGAACAGGCCGCCATGTTTCACATTGCCCGCGAGCTGTACCGGCATCGTCCCGCGCGAGCGGCCGAAGCCGACGTTGGCATAGGCTTCCGCACCTTCGGCGAGGATGAAAGGCACGGCGGCAAGACTCAGCACATTGTTGATCACCGTCGGCTTGCCGAACAGACCGGAGAGGGCGGGGAGCGGGGGCTTGGCCCGCACCTGTCCCCGCCTGCCCTCGATGCTGTCGAGCAGCGCGGTTTCCTCGCCGCAGACATAGGCGCCGGCGCCCGCGCGCACTTCGAGCGTGAACGGCGCAATGCGCCCGGCCGACAGCGCAATCGCGTCGCGCATCGTCTGGATCGCGAACGGATATTCGCTGCGGATATAGATATAGCCGTGGCTTGCGCCGACCGCATGTGCGGCGATCGCCATGCCCTCGATCAGGCAAAAGGGATCGCCTTCCATCAGCATGCGGTCGGCGAAGGTGCCGCTGTCGCCCTCGTCGGCGTTGCAGACGATATATTTCGTTGCGCCGGGCGCATCGAGCACGGTCTGCCATTTGATGCCGGTCGGGAATCCGGCGCCGCCACGGCCGCGCAGCCCGCTGGCCTTGACGGCGTCGACCACCGCCTGCGGTTCGGCGGCGCGCGCGATGTCGAGGCCGATCCAGCCGCCATGCGCAGCATAGTCGGCGAGGCTCAGCGGGTCGACGATGCCGCAGCGCGCGAAGGTGAAGCGTTGCTGTCTGGCGAAAAAGGGCAGGGCGGCGATTTCGCCGAGGCAGTTCGGATGGGTGCCGTCGAGGATGGCTGCGACGTCGGCGGGCGTCACCGGGCCATAGGCAATGCGGCGGTCCCCGGCTTCCACCTCGACCAGCGGCTCGATGACGAACAGCCCGTGCGATCCGGTGCGGACGACCTCGCATCCGGCGTCGGCAAAGGCGCGCGCGACCTCGTCGGCGCCGAGCGCCACCGACGCCATATCGCGGCTGATGAAGACGCGCGTCATGCCGCGACCTCGGCAGCGATGCGATCGAGCGCCGCACTGTCGATCCGCGCCACCGGGCGCCCGTTGATCAAAGCGTTGGGGCCGATGGCGCACAGGCCAAGGCAATAGACGGGTTCGAGCGTCACCTGTCCGTCGCGCCGCGTCTCGCCCATCGCGACGCCCAGCCGTTCGGCAGCGGCGGCCTCGACCGCCGCGCCGCCGCGCGCCTGGCAGCTTTCGGCGCGGCACAGCTTGACGATATGGCGCCCCGCCGGCTGGCGGCGATAGTCGTGGTAGAAGGTCAGGACGCCGTGGACATCGGCGCGGCTGAGGTTCAGTGCCGCCGCGATTGCCGGGACGAGGGTGTCATCGATATATCCTATCTCGTCCTGCACCATGTGCAGCAACGGCAGCAGCCGGTCGCGTCCGCTGCCTTCGCGGCGGACCCAGCCGTTGATGAGCCGCTTCGCTTCGTCCAATCCCATGTACGCCATCCTTTTCCGGCCAAAGTCAGTGGCGCAGGGGCGTGCACAGGTCAAATCGATCTGCGCCATGTTTGATAGATTTTATCTATCAAGAAAGGTGGTAGCCCTGCGGTAGCCGCAACTCGCGGGCCACCGCCAGCACGCTTTGCGCGAGCGGGCCCATCGGGGTGCGGTCGGAGACGATGACACCGATCCGGTTCGCTTCGCCGGTTTCGGGCAGCGGGGTGATCCGCGCCCAGTCGAGGCCCTGCAGCAGCAGCGCGTGATTGTCGGGCATGATCGAGCAGAGATGGCCCTGCCGGACGATCGCAAGCAGCGCGATATAGCTGTCGGCGGTAACGATCGGCCGCAACGCGAGCCCGAGCGCGGCGAGATGGGCGTCGAGAATCCGCCGGTTCTGCATCCCCTGATGCAGCAGGCAGAGCGGCAGGCGGGCGAGGTCGTGCCAGTCGGGCCGGTCGGGAACCGCGATGCCATCCTTGGCGCTGACCAGCCGGCTGCGCTCGCTGTAGAGCGGGACGGCGAGGGCGTGGGCGGGCGGCTCGAAATCGAGATAGGTGACCCCGGCGTCGAGCTCGAACGCCGCCAGTTCGCGTTCGATCTGGCGCGAGGTGAGCGCGCGCACCTGGACATTGAGGTCGGGGAAACGCGCGCGGATCGCCTCGACGAGAAAGCCGGTCGCGGGCATCGAGGCCGGGATCGCGCCGAGCCGCAACTCGCCCTTCAAGGGGCCATGCGCCGTGCCCGCGACCTGTTCGAGCGCGTCGGCGGCGGCGATCAACTGCCGCGCCCACGGCAGGATCGCCTCACCCTCGGGGGTCAGCCCGGCATATTTGCGGTCGCGGACTATCAGCCGCTTGCCGAGCTGCCCCTCAAGCGTCGCGATCCCCGCCGACAGCGTCGGCTGCGACACGTTGCAGCTTGCGGCGGCGCGGCCGAAATGCCGTTCGCGATGGAGCGCGAGGAAATATTCGACGAGGCGCGTCTGCATCGGCGGCTTGTGCCGGTCTCAGGCGGCCGCGACAAGCCTCTCGTGCCGGTAGACGCGCACCGCGAGCACAGTGAACCCCTCGCGCAGCTTGGCGGCGCAGCATTCGGCCTGATGGCGGTCCATCGTGTCGACCGCGACCTCGATCCGCATGCGATCGCCGTCGACCTGCGCCTTCAACTGCGTCGGGACGATCGAGCGCTGCGCGAAGAAACCGGCGATCCGCGGCAGGACCTGCGGATCGACGACGGCATCGATTCCGAAATGCCACATCAGGCGGCCACCCGCTGGGCGCCGGCGATGACCTGTTCGGCCATTTCGTCGGCGACGGCGGCGGGCGAGCGGCCCTCGCGTGCCGCGCGTTCGAGGATCGCCGTCACGCGCGGGCCGATCTGCGCGACGCGCCGCGCGACATGCGCCTCGTCCTCGCCAAGATATTCGGCCGAGACGTTGATGATGCCGCCGGCGTTGACGACATAGTCGGGGGCATAGGTGATGCCGCGCTCGACAAGCAGGCCGGCGACCTCGGGTGTCGCGAGCTGGTTGTTGGCGCCGCCGCACACGAGCTTTGCCTTCAGCCGCGCGACGCTATGCGGCGTCAGGGCGCCGCCGAGGGCGCAGGGCGCGAAGATATCGGCGTCGACTTCGGCGATTTCTTCGACATCGACGACCTTCGCACCGAGGATATGCTGGAGCCGGTCGCGGCGCGCCGGGCTCGGGTCGGCGATGACGAGGTGCGCACCGGCATCGGCGAGGCGGCGGCAGAGGTCGGCGCCGACATTGCCGGTGCCCTGTACCGCGACCGTCAGGCCGTCGAGGTCGCTGTCGAGCGCGAAGCGGGCGGCGGCGCGCATCGAATCGAAAACGCCTTTGGCGGTCCACGGCGACGGATCGCCGCCCGCGAGGCCTTCGAGCGGTTTCAGCCCCGCGACATGGCGCGATACGCTCGCCACCTCGTGCATGTCCTCGACCGTCGTGCCAACGTCTTCGGCGGTGATGTAAGAGCCGCCGAGGTCCTCGACCGCACGGCCGAAGGCGCGGAACAGTGCGGCGCGGTCGAACGGGCCCTCTGGCCGCCGCAGCACCGCCTTGGCGCCGCCCAGCGGCAGGCCGGCGAGGGCGTTCTTGTAGCTCATGCCCTCGGCGAGGCGCAGTGCATCGGCGAGCGCGGCATCGATATCGGGATAGGTCCAGAAACGGCAGCCGCCGGCACCGGGGCCAAGCGTCGTCGAGTGAATCGCAATGACACCGTCGAGCCCCGTCTGCGCGTCGTGGAGGCGGACGCACTCCATCGGCGGGTTCAGGCGGCTGGGACGGGTGACCATGAATATTCTCCTTCTGACAGGCAGCGACTTATCGCCGCAAAAGCAGGAAAAAACTTGATCGCATTTCCGTCTTCGGCCCCCAATGTGGGATGGTATGATCGACAAATTGAGGTTATGGGGATGAAATGACCGAACTTGATCCTTTCGAGATAAAGATCATCCGCGAATTGCAGCGCGATGCGAATCAGACGACGGCGGAGATCGCCGAGCGTGTCGGCTTGTCGACCTCGCCCTGCTGGCGGCGGATCGACCGGCTCGAGCGCGAAGGGGTGATTCGCAAGCGCGTGGCGGTGATCGACCGGCGCAAGGTGGGCCTCAACGCCCATATTTTCGCGCAGGTAAAGCTCAACGCGCACGGCCGCGCCAACCTCGACGAATTCGGCGAGGCGATCCGTTCCTTTCCCGAAGTGCTCGACGCCTATGTCCTGATGGGGACGACCGATTTCATGTTGCGCATCGTTGCCAAGGATATCGATGCTTATGAGCGCTTCTTCTTCGACCGGCTGAGCAAGCTGCCGGGGGTGCAGGAAATCAATTCCACGGTCGCCCTGTCGGAGATCAAATCGACCAACGAGTTGCCGATCGGTTAGGCCTCGCCCGCGGAGCAAATATATTCCGACGCAGGGCATAGTCTTGGCCATGTTCCGTCTCGCCGCTTCGCGCTAGCCTGCGCCATGGACAGTTATACGGACTTCACGGCGGGCATTGCCGTCGATGGCGGCATGGTCCGCGGCATCATCGACGGCACGATCGCCCGTTTCCTCGGCATCCCCTATGCCGCTCCGCCGGCGCGTTTCGCGCTGCCGCGGCCGCCCGCGCCCTGGCAGGGCGTGCGCGACGCGGCCGAACCTGGACCAGCCGCGCCGTATCGCATCAAGCCCTTTCCTATGATCGATCCGACGCCGCTGGTCGGGTACGGGTCGGATGGCGGCGATGGCGATTATCTGCGGCTCAACATCTGGGCGCCGCGCGAAGCCAAAGCCGCGCCGGTGATGGTGTTCATCCACGGCGGCGGTTTCGTTGCCGGCAGCAAGGATGCGCCGGTGCACGACGGATCGGCGTTCGCGCGATCGGGAGCGGTGTGCGTCGCGATCAACTACCGGATGGGAATCGACGGCTTCCTGCCGGTGCCGGGCGCGCCGACCAATCTCGGGCTGCGCGACATGATCTTCGCGCTCATATGGGTGCAGCGCCATATCGCGGCGTTCGGCGGCGACCCGGGCAATGTCACTGTGTTCGGCGAGAGTGCGGGGGCGATGGCGATCGCCGATCTGGTGACGTCGCCGCTCGCCGAAGGATTGTTTCGCCGCGCGATCATCCAGAGCGGGCACGGGTCGATGGTGCGCGAGATTGCGGTGGCGCAGCGGTTGGTGCGCAAGCTCGCGCGGATATTGCGCGTTGCACCCGATGCCGACGGCTTTCGCGGTATATCGGATGAAGCTGCGATGGACGCGATCGAGAAGGTCGCGAAGCCGACCGCGCGGCTCGACCTGCGCGGGGCGGACGGGATCGAGCCGGTGTTCGGGATAAGCCGCTTCATCCCCGTTTATGGCGACGATGTGCTGCCCGAAAAGCCGCTCGATGCGCTGCGCAAGGGGGCGGGGCGCGATGTCGAGATTTTGATCGGCACCAATGCCGAGGAGATGAACCTTTATTTCGTCCCGACCGGCGTCAGGCGGAAGATCGGCGGACTGCTCGCGCGCTGGCTGCTCGGCAAGTCGCTGCCGAACGCCGGCAAGGCGCTGCGCGCCTACGGATATAAGACGAAGGGCGTGCGGCCGGGCGAAGCGATGACCGACGCGATGAACGACCTCGTCTTTCGCTGGCCGGCGCGCCAATATGCCGCGGCGCATCAGGGCAAGACGTGGATGTACGAGTTCGACTGGCGCTCGCCCGCGTGCGAGGGCGAACTGGGTGCCTGTCACGGGATCGAGATGCCGTTCGTGTTCGATACGCTCGCCTGTGCCACCGGGCTGCAGGGGCTGGCGGGCGAAGCACCGCCGCAGGAGCTCGCCGATCGTGTCCACGGCCTCTGGGCCGGCTTCGCGCGCGATGGGGGGCTGCCCTGGCCCGAGTTCGGATCCTACCGGATGGTGTACCGGATGACGCACGGCGAAGCGTTTCACGAACCGGTGATGCCCGCCGCCGCTTTCCTGCCGGAGTAGCACCATGTATCTTGAAAAGCTGCGCCTCGACGGCCGCACGGCCTTTGTCACCGGCGGTGCGCAGGGGATCGGCCTTGCGACCGCCGAGGCGCTTGCCGAAGCCGGAGCGCGGGTGACGATCGCCGACCGGGATATCGTGGCATTAGACGAAGCGGTCGCCGGCCTCGCGGCAAAGAGCTATGCCGTCTTCGCGCAATCGCTCGACGTGACCGACAGCGCCGCGGTCGATGCCGCGGCGCAGGCGATGATTGAGCGCGACGGCCGGATCGATATTCTGATCAACAATGCCGGGATCGCGCGCAGCGAGACCGCTGCGGAGGATGTCGCCGACGAGCATTGGCGGCATGTCCTCGACGTCAACCTCAACGGCAGCTTCTGGTGCGCGCGCGCTTTCGGGCGGCACATGCTGGCGGCCGGGTCGGGAAGCATCGTCAACGTCGGGTCGATGTCGGGCTTCATCGTCAACCGGCCGCAGCCGCAGAGCTATTATAATGCGTCGAAGGCGGCGGTGCACCAGTTGACGAAGAGCCTCGCCGCCGAATGGGCGGGCCGGGGCGTGCGGGTCAATGCGGTCGCGCCGACCTATATCGCGACCCCGCTCAATGCCTTCGCCGACAAGACGAGCGAGATGTACCGGCGCTGGATCGACGGTACCCCGCAAGCCCGGCTCGGCGAGCCCGAAGAGGTGGCGGCGGTGATCCTGTTCCTTGCATCGGACATGGCGAGCCTGATGACCGGAAGCATTGTGCTGGCGGACGGCGGCTATAGCTGTTGGTAGGCGACTGCCCCCGTCATTGCGAGGAGCCGCAGGCGACGCGGCAATCCCCAACGGGCGATATGCTGGGTCGATGGCTGGAGATTGCTTCGCTTCGCTCGCAATGACGCCGCTGTGGCGATCACACCAGCGCCCCTGCAAACCCGGTCTGCGGATCCGCACAATCGCGGACCTTTCATATAGGTAAAAAAGCTGTCAGATAGGTATCGACGGGCGGCCGAGACCGCCGTTTTTGGGGATGCCTGATGACAAAGTTCCGATTTGCTGCCGTTTCGACGCTCGTACTCGCCGCGACGCTGGGTGCAACGCCCGGTTTTGCGCAGGATAGTGCGGCGACGCCCGCCGCCGCCGAGAGCGAAGACGACGGCGTCATCGTGGTGACGGCGCGCAAGCGTGACGAGACCCTGTCCGACGTGCCGATCGCGGTCACCGCGATCGATGGCGACACGCTGACGGCGCGCGGGATCAATTCGGTGCGCGAAGCCGCGGTGCTGTCGCCCGGGCTCAACATCAACAGCGACGGATCGGGCCGGGCCTTCGTTGCGATCCGCGGCGTCGGGGTGACGCTGGTGCAGAGCGTCCAGCCCGGCGTCGGCCTGTTCATCGACGGCATCTACCAGCCGAACACCGCCTATCTCAACAATCCGCTGCTCGACGTCGACCGGATCGAGGTGCTGCGCGGCCCGCAAGGAACACTGTACGGCAAGAACACGCTGGGCGGCGCGATCAACGTGATCACCCGCCAGCCGAGCAACGACTTCGAGGTGCGCGCCAACGGCAGCTATGCCGGTCCCGACAATAGCTGGCTGGTCTCGGGTGCGGTCAGCGGGCCGATCATCGACGATGTGCTGGGCTTCCGGATCGCCGCGTCGCACCGCCAGCAGGACGGTTTCCTGACCAACACGATCCTGAACAAGGATGCGAACCGCTTCAACACCGACTCGGTCAATGCCACCCTGCGCTTCACGCCGGCGGACGGCTTTTCGCTGACCGTGAAGGGCTATTACGACTGGGTCGACGGGGTGAATATCCCCTATTCGCGGGTTACCGGACCCAAGGATTACCGCCGCGACGTCACGTTCAATACACTCAACCAGATCTCGTATAAATATCGCGGGATCAACGCGCGCGCCGAGGCCGATCTGGGCGGCGGATCGAAGCTCAGCGTGATCGGCGCATATGATATGCGCAATTCCTTCGCCCCCGACAGCGACGGCGATTTCGGCCCCGACAACACCGTCCGTTCGATCGGTCGCGACAGCCTGCGCACGATGACGATCGAAACGCGCCTCGACAGCGAATGGTCCGACCAGTTTTCGACCCTCGTCGGCCTGTTCACCAGCAACGAGCAAACGCGGGTCAACAACACCGACACGATCAACCTGATCCATCCGCTGCTGGGCCCGGTGAACATCGTACGGAACACGACCGCCAAAAATGTCGCCGACACCTATGCGGCGTTCGGCACGCTGTTCTGGAAGCCGACCGCCGACTGGGAAGTGGCGCTCGGCCTCCGTTACGATCGCGAAAACCGCGTCTCGCGCGGAACAGTGGATTCGGTCACCACCTCGATCCTCGGCGTGATGCCGGCGACCAGCCTGACCAGCGCGAAGCTGAAGTCGAGCGAGTGGCAGCCGAAGTTGACCGTCTCGCGCAAATGGACTCCCGACCTGATGACCTATGTGTCGGTCGCGCGCGGTTATCGCGGCGGCGGCTTCAACGCGCCGACCGCGCCGGTGGCGGTGCGCACCTATGGCGGCGATTCGGCGTGGACGTACGAAGCCGGCGCCAAATATACGGGCGCAGGCCTGATGCTGTCGGGTGCGGTCTTCTATAACGACTACAAGAATTATATCGGGCTGAACTCGATCGCGCCGGCGGAAGGCGGCGGGCTGGTCACCGTCGACCTCAACACCGGCGACGTCGAAAGCTATGGCATCGAACTGGAAGCGCTGGTCCGGCCGGTCCCGGCGTGGACGATCCGCGGCGGCTTCACCTATATGCACGCCCGGATCACCGATCCGACCGCCTATGAAACGACGACGGGCCGTACCTTGTCGTCGGACCGGCTGACCTTCCAGCCCGACTGGCTGGCGAACATCTCGACCGATTACCGGATCGAGACGGGCGCCGACAGCGAGGTGGTGCTGGGCGCGGGGCTGTTCGGCAAGGGCAAGCGGCTGGCGGCGACGCTGAACGAGACGACGCCGACGATCCTCGACAGCTATTGGCTGGCGAATGCGTCGATCGCCTATCGCACCGGCCCGGTCGAGGTTGCGCTGTTCGCCAACAACCTGTTCAACACCGAATATTTCGAAAGCTATATCGAGAAGACGACGCTGGCGCTCGCGGGGCTGCCGGCTTCCGACCTCGGCATTACGGGCGACCGCCGCCGTTATGGCGTGCGTGCCAGCCTGAAGTTCTGACCATGGCGGGGACGGTGCAATCGGGGGAACGCAAACCGCTCCCCGCCAGCCTGGTGGGGGCGCTGGAGGAACGGTTCGCGGAGCGTTTCCAGCGGGGCGAAGCGGTGCTCGGGCAGCACGGGGCCAGCGAAACGCATTTCGCTACGGTGCTGCCCGACGCCGTCGTCTTTGCGCACTCGACCGACGAGGTGGTGGCACTGGTCAAATTATGCGCCGCCGCCGATATCCCGATCGTGCCGTTCGGCGCGGGTACCTCGATCGAGGGCAATGCGGCGCCGATCCGAGGCGGCATCTCGCTCGACATGAGCCAGATGGACCGGGTGCTCGCGGTCCATGCCGAGGATTTCGACTGCGTCGTCCAGCCGGGGGTGCGGCGCGAGGAACTGAATATCCACCTGCGCGATCAGGGGCTGTTCTTCCCGATCGATCCCGGCGCCAATGCGACGATCGGCGGCATGGCATCGACGCGCGCGTCGGGCACCAACGCGGTGCGCTATGGCACGATGAAGGATGCGGTGCTGAGCCTCGAGGTGGTGACGCCGCAGGGCGACGTGATCCGCACCGCGCGCCGGGCGCGCAAGTCGGCGGCGGGTTACGACCTGACGAGGCTCTACGTCGGCTCCGAAGGCACGCTGGGCATCATCACCGAAGTAACGCTGCGCCTCCATCCCGTCCCCGATACGATTTCGGCGGCGGTATGCAGCTTCGAGACGCTGGGCGGCGCGGTCGATACCGTCGTCCAGTCGATCCAGTGCGCGGTGCCGCTGGCCCGAGTCGAGATCCTCGATGCCAAGCAAATGACGGCGGTCAACCGCTGGTCGAAGCTCGATTATCCCGAGGCTCCGACGCTGTTTTTCGAATTTCACGGCAGCGCATCGCACGTCGCCGAGCAGGTCGAGACGGTGAAGATGCTCGCCGAAGCCAATGGCGGCGGGAGCTTTGGCTGGTCGAACCTCCCCGAGGAGCGGACGAAATTGTGGCGCGCGCGGCATGAGGCCTATTATGCTGCGGTCAACATGCGCGCAGGCGCGATCGGCTGGGCGACCGACGTTTGCGTTCCGATGAGCCGCCTCGCCGAATGCATCGCCGAGACGCACGCCGATCTGGAGGGTGCGAGCGTCCCGGCGACGATCCTCGGCCATGTCGGCGACGGCAATTTCCACGTCATCTTCTCGATCGACCCCGACGCGCCGGCCGAGCTGGAAGAGGTCGAGGCGATCAACGCGAAGCTGGTCGAACGCGCGCTGGCGATGGACGGTACCTGTACCGGCGAACATGGCATCGGCATCGGCAAGCAGGACTGGCTGGTCGCCGAACTGGGTGGGGCGGTCGAGCAGATGCGGGTGATCAAGCGCGCGATGGATCCGCAAAATTTGCTCAACCCCGGCAAGATTTTCGCGTTGTGATGGCAAGTGTGGCCGAACCTCTCGCGGCGCGCGGCACGCGGCTGACCGCGCCCGCGACGATCATTCCACTGTTGCTGCTCGCGCTGGTGACGACGATGGGTTTCACCGCGCTCGGCAGCTTCGGCACGATCCAGGAAAGCGCCAAGGCCGAACTGGGGCTCGGCGACGACGCGCTGGCGCTGATCCAGGGGCTCGGTGCCGCGGTGCCGATGGTGCTCTTTTCGGTGCCGATCGGCATCCTCGTCGATCGCCGCAACCGCGTGCGGTTGACGATCGGGCTGGCGCTCCTCTGGACGCTCGGCACGCTGCTGACCGCCTTCGCGCCGAGCGCCGGGCTGCTGACCGCGGCCCGCATGCTCGTCGGGATCGGCTCGACCGGATCGCTGACCGCCGCGCTGTCGCTGTGCGCCGATTTCTGCGCGCCCGAACAGCGCGGCCGCGCGATGCTGATCGTCAATTTGGGCAAGGCGCTGGGGGTCGCGCTCGGTTTCGCGCTGACCGGCTGGCTGTTCGGCCTGCTTTCGGAAGCCGCCGTGCCCTCGTGGCTCGCGGGTCTGGCGCCCTGGCGCAGCGCGCATGTCGTGCTCGCCGCGATCAGCGCGCTGTGCCTGCTGCCTCTGTTGCTGCTCCGCGAGCCCGCGCGCCGCGAGGTGGAGGCGGGCCCCGATGCGCCGTTCCGGATCGTCGCCGCCGAGCTTTGGGCACGGCGCGCCTTCCTCGGCCCTCTGTTCGCGGGGCAGGTCGCGGTGGTGATGGCCGATGTGGCGGCGACCGTCTGGGTCGCGCCCGTGCTGTCGCGCGATTTCGGGCTGCAGCCGCAGGAATTTGCCGGCTGGGTCGGGGCGCTGATGTTCGGCACCGGGGTTGCCGGTGCGGTGCTCGGTGGAATTTCGGCCGATATCGGACAGAAGAGCCGCCGGCGTGGCCGGCTGCTGCTGGGCGCGGTCATCGCGGCGGGACTGGGGGTACCTGCCGCGCTGTTCCCGCTGATGCCCGATGTGATGAGCTTTGCGGTGGGGCTGGGGATATTGTCGACCTGCGGCGCGGTGACCGGGCTGGTGGTGTCGGTGGCGCTGACCGTCTTCATCCCGAACGAGTTGCGCGGGCTGTGCATCGGCGCCTTCATCGCCATCGCCGGGCTGATCGGCTTCGGCCTCGCGCCGTGGTTCGTCACGCAGGTGAGCAGCCTGATGGGCGGCGAGGCGATGCTCGCCGAGGCGCTGGCGCTGGTCGGAGTGACGGTGAGCGCGCTGTCCTTCTTTGCCTTCCTGCTCGCGATGCGGCGGGCGCCGGCGTCGATTTTCGCAGAACCTATCAGATAGGTATTGCTAAAGCTGTCTGATAGGTCTAGAGCGAGACCGGGAGAAGCAGCATGGCAACCAAGCATCCGATCATCGTTTCGCACGAGATGACCACCTTCGTCGGGCGCGGCGCGTGCGACCGCCGGCTGTTGCCGCCCGATGCGCTGCTGCTCGGCTTTCACGATATCGGCGAGCCAGCGGTGAGCCTGCTCGATTTTCGCGATCTGGACGGCGCGGTCGACCACCACCTGCTCGTCTTTGCCGTCACGCGCGGCGCCTGCTGCCGTCTGTTCGGCGACCTGCCCGGGGAGGGCGCGCGCTGGTATCTGCCGTCGGACCTGCGCGCACTGGGGCAGTCGATCGTCGAGCCGGGAAGCGACGATGCCGCCGCCGATACGCTGAGGCTGGCGCGGAGCATCGAGCTGCTCTGCCAGCTTTTCGCCGCGCTGGCCGAAGGGCGGCTGATCGCGATCGAGGGGGCGACCAGCCTTGCCGAGACCGATATCGCGCGGATCGCCGCAGCGCGGCGCATGATCGACGAGCGCTGGCACGAGAAACTGACCCTCGACGATATCGCGCGCGGCTGCGGCATCAATCGCGACAAGCTGACGCGCGGGTTCCGCGAAATCTATCAGTGCACCGTCGCCGAAGCGCTGAGCGAGCGGCGGCTGAAACAGGCGCGGCGATTGCTGGCGGCGAGCGACCTGCCCGTGGCGAGCATCGGCTATCGCTGCGGCTACCTCAATAATGCGAGTTTCACGCGTGCCTTTTCGCGCCGTTTCGGTATGGCACCGACCGAGATGCGCCGGGTGGGGATTGCGGCATGAACGAAGCGGTACAGACGATCGACGGCGCGCGCGGCTCGCTGGTCGAGCGGGCGATGGATTTCGTGCGCGACCATATCCGCGACCACGACCTGAAGGTCGGCGATACTCTGCCGGGCGAGGGGAGCTTTGCGGCCGAGATGGGGGTGAGCCGCCCGGTGATGCGCGAGGCGTTCGGTGCGCTCGCGGCGCTGCGGCTGGTCGATGTCGGCAACGGCCGGAAGCCGCGCGTCGGCGCGATCGACGGGTCGGTGATGGCGGCGTCGATGGGGCATGCGGTGAACACGGCGCAGGTCAGCCTCGCCGACGTCTGGGAGGTGCGCCGGACGCTCGAACTGCGCACCGCCGAGATGGCGGCGACGAACCGCAGCGAGGAGCAGGCGCGCGCGATCCTCGCCGCGGCGCACGGGCTGGCGATCGAGGGCGACGAGGCGGCGCGAACGGCGGCCGATACCGCGTTCCACCAGACGATCGCCGCGGCGAGCGGCAACCCGCTCTTCTACCAGATCGTGCGCTCGTTCGAGGAACTGATGGAGCGCGCGATCCCGCGTGCTTGGCAGGGCCGGACGACCGAGGCCGAGCGCGAGGAAACGCTGGCGCTGCACCGCGAGGTCGCCGAAGCGATTGCGGCGCGCGAGCCGGCGCGGGCGCGGATCGCCATGGAGCGCCACTTCGCCAACTCGGTCGGCGAACTGCTCCGGCGCAACGCCGAATTCGGTTTGCCCTGATGTGATCGCGTGCATTGCGCCCGCCCCGCCGATACGGGAAAAGGGGGCAGGGGCAAAAGCGCTGCCCTGAGCGGTCAGCCCGGGCGGTTGTAGAGTTCGGTCGGCCCCGGATATTCGCGGCCGTCGTCGAGCCCGACGCCGATTTCGCGCTCCGACAGCGCATTGACCATCTTGTTGAGCCGCATCACCTCCTTGCGATGCTTCGGATCGTTCGCGAGGTTGACGAGTTCGCCCGGGTCGGCGTGGGTGTCGTAGAGCTCGAGGTCGTTGCGCTCGCTCAGCGTCTTCCAGTCCTTCGGCATATGATGGTGCGCCGGGGCGAAATAGCGCGCGAATTTCCAGCGGCCGTCATGGACGCCGCGGTGCAGGCGCCGCTTTTCGAGGTTATAGATCGCGCTGTAATCGGGCACCTTCTCGCCCGGCGGGCGGGGCCCCACGACACGCGCCGAATTGGGCTCCCACATATGCGCGACGGCATAGTTGAAGAAATGTCCGCGCCGGTCGCGCTCGGTCGGCGCCGCCGGCGACGACAGCAGCCCCGATACATCGACCCCCGGCAGGTTCGGGAAGCGGTTCTTTCCTTCGTCGGCCGACAGCCCCGCCATCGTCATCAGCGTCGGCGCGATGTCGATCGCGCCCATCAGGCCCTTGGTCGTCTGCCCGCCCTTCACATCGGGGTGCGCGATGATCATCGGGATATTGGTTTCCTCGCGGTACATCGTGCCCGCCTTCTGGCGCAGCCCGTGCGCCCCGGCGCGCTCGCCATGGTCGCTGGTATAGACGATGATCGTGTTGTCGATCTGGCCGCTTTCCTTGAGCGCCCACAGCAATTGCCCCAGCCGCCGGTCGACGTCGCGCAGGCAGTTGTAATAATAATTGTTGAAGCGGTGCCAGCTTTCGAGGTCGCCGAGCGGCATCGGCCCGTAGAAAAGATCGTTCAGCCGCTGGATGCCCTTGTGCGCCTCGGGCTTGGTGCTGAGGTCGTCTTTGTAGAAGCTTTCGGGCAGGTCGAACTTGTTGTCGACTTCATAGATCGGATCGCCGGGTTCGCGGCGTAGCGGCGCAAGAATGTCGGGGTGGGTGCGGTGCTTCGCCTGCTCACCCGTCGCGTCGTAGAACATGATGTCGTGCGGGTTGATCAGGCCGACGACCATGAACCACGGTTTGCCGCCCGCCTTGTCGCGGCGGACGAAGTCGAAGATGCTGCGCGCGGCGTCGCCCGCGACATACATGTCGGCGCGATAGCCATCCCAGGTCAGCCCCAGTTCCTCGCCGTCGAAGCCGTAGTCGTGGAAGCCGTATTTCTCCATCGCACGCTCGGTGCTGGGGTAGATGCCGCCCGGCACGCGCGGCCAGTTGCGTTCGAAATTCATCCGGCTGAGATGCCACTTGCCCTTGTAGCTGGTGTAATAGCCCGCCGCCTGCATCATGTGGCCGAGCGTCGGCATATCCTCTGCCGCGACGGGGTTGGGGGCGTTGTCGCTGTTGAGGAACAGCCCGGTCTGCTGCGTATGGTGACCCTGGAAGATCGTCGAGCGCGACGGCGTGCACGGCGTCGTGTGGACATGATAGTTTTCGACCAGCATCCCGCGTTCCATCAGTTCGCGGTGATGCGGCAGTTTTTCGAGCAGGCCCTTGGGATAGCTGGCGACGCTCTGTTCCTGATCGGTGACGATCATCAGGACGTTGAGTTTCTTGCCGTTCTTCGCATAGGTCGGCAGCGCGAGCCCTGCCGCGGCGAGCGCGCCCATGCCGCCGACGAAGGTCCGCCGATTCACATCCCAGCCCATGTCTCTCTCCCAGGTTCTGTCTTGAAAACGGGGACCGCGGCACGGCAGGGCCGTGCCGCGGATCAGTTCGTCAGAATTTGATCGCAAAGTCGATGCCGAACTCGCGCGGCGGCTGGTAGAATTGCGTGATCGGCGTGGCACCGGCGTTGGTCGCGCCCGAAATCACGTCCTGATCGGTCAGGTTGCTGCCGTACAGCGTGACCTTCCAGCGGTCATCCTGACCCGCGACCGCGATGCTGGCGTTGAGCAGCACGACTTCGTCGCGGTAATAGCCGGGCAGGTTGCTGCGGCCCCAGGTATTGAAGCGGGCCGAATAGCGCGCATCGCTGTGCAGCTTGATCTCGCCGAAGCCGGTCGGGATCGCATAGTCGAGCGACAGGCTGCCGCTCCACTTCGGCGCGTTGGCGAGGTCGAGACCGGAGGAATCGGTCGGGACCGCGAAGGTGCCGTCGGGGACGCCGTTGATCAGGATCGGCACGGCAGGGCCGCACTGGCCGACCTCGGGCGAACCGTCGGTGAAGACGCCGTTGGTGTCGGCGCAGAAGTCGGTGTAGCGCGCATGAAGATAGGCGACATTGGCGCCGATGGTGAAATTGTCCATCGGGCGCAGCAGGCTTTCGACCTCGAAGCCATAGATTTTGGCCGCGGCGACGTTGGTCGTGATATTCTCGGCCCGCACCGCGCCCATCTTGGTCACCGAGCTTTGCAGGTCGCGGTAATTGTTGACGAAGCCCGCGACGTTGAAGCGCAACAGCCGGTCGAACAGGTCGGTCTTTGCCCCGACCTCGAAGGCGTTGACGCGTTCGGGATTATAGGGGCCGACATTTTCGGGGATCGTGCCGCGCGAGTTGAACCCGCCCGCCTTGTAGCCCTGCGAATAATTGGCGTAGACCATGACGTCGGGGGTGACTTCGTAATTGACCGTCAGGCGCGGGGTGAATTCTGCCCATGACGCCTTGAGGCTGCTCGCGAAGGACGAGATCTGGTTGCCGTTCAGGAACACCTGGTTCGCGATGTCGTATTTCTTGCGGTCGTGGCTGTAGCGGCCGCCGAGCGACAGCGTCAGCCCATCGGCGGGGTGTGCGTTTACCAGCGCGAAGATCGCGTAGCTTTCGGTGTCCTGGCGGAGCTGCGCGCGCGTCGTCGTGGTCGGGGTTGCGAGCACGGTGTTGAACTGGCGCCATTTGTCGGCCTGGTAATAGAGGCCGACGACGAAATCGACCGGCTCGCCCGCCGGCGACACATAGCGCAGTTCGGCACTCTTGGAATTGCCCGAGAAATCGCGGGTGACATCGAGCTGCGGCGCGGGGGTGATCAGCCCGTCGAAATCACCGCGGGTCAGATAGGTAAGGTGGCGATAGCCGAGCACCGAGGTGATCGTGCCCCAGCCCACATCGAGGTTCGAGGTCAGCGAGCCGCCATAGGTTTCGGTGTTGGCGATCGGATCGAACAGTACCGCCGACTTGCGGATATCGGTCTTCACGATGTCGGGGAGCAGGTCCCAGTTGGGATCGCCGTTGTCGAGCACATGCGGCGCCGGACCGGTCGTCTTCTGCTTCAGCCAGTCGACGACGAGCGCCGAATCGAACGCGCCGCCCGGATCGAAGTCGAGCGCGCCGCGCACCGACTTGACGTTGCTGCCGTTGAGGCGGTTGCCGGTGATCACGTTGCGGCTGTAGCCGTTATAGTCGCGGAAATTTACCGCCACCTTCGCCGCCAGCATGTCGTTGGCGAAGCGGCCGCTGTTGACCTTGCCACGGAACTGCTTGAGCCCGAACGAGCCCAGCGTGAAGCGTGCCTCGGCTCCGAAATCGTCGGTCGGGCGCGCGGTGATGACGTTGAGCGTGCCGGCAAGGTTGTTCTTGCCGAACAGCACGCCCTGCGGGCCCTTCAGCACTTCGACGCGTTCGATGTCGAACAGGTCGAGCATCGTGCTCGAGACGAAGGGGATATAGACGCCGTCGATGATCGTGCTGACCTTGGGATCGGCATTGGGATCGGGATCGGCGGTGCTCATGCCGCGGATCGAGATCATCGGCACGTTGGCGACGAGGCCCTGCGTCTGCAGGACGACGTTGGGGGCGAGGCCGTTGAGGCTGGTGATATTGGTGCTGCCACTGCTTTCGACCATCTCGCTGTTGAACGCCGAGATGGCGATCGGCACGTCCTGCACGCTTTCCGAGCGGCGCTGTGCGGTTACCAGGATTTCGCCATAGGTGTCGTCGGCGCCCGTCGCCGCGTGGGTGGTGGTATCGCTGGCGGCGTCGGCGGTTTGCGCCTGCGCCGGCATGGCGGCCAAGGCGACGGCAGCCGTCGAAAGCAGAAGAAAAGCGGTCCTCATAACATCCTCCCGTTTGCGGCCGTGCCACGACGCGTTCCGCACGCGCCATCGCGTCGGAAATGCGGCGTACGCATCCGGCCTCGTCATGTCTCTGGAACAGGAGTTGCTGCTGGCTTGGACCAGTCTTTCGTATCGGCGCAGGACATCTTCGGCGTCCTCGACTCGTGCCGTCAGTGCGTCGTCATCCTCCGTTCCCGCATCGGCTTTTAGCAAGCCGGGAAAATACTTCAAGTACTAAGTATTTCATATTTGTGAAAAGCGGATTTGGCGGAAAAGCGCTTGCCCGATGCGCTGTCCGTGCCATATAAGTTAGGTTTCTAAGTATTTTTGAGCCGTCGTCCGGCAGGAGATGGAGCATGGGGACGGGAGCGTCGGGGTGAGGAATCGGGCAGCTTTTGGAATATGCGGCCCTCGCGCCGGCGCGGCGAATCGCGGGCGCCGGCAAAATGGCGCGCAGCAGGGCAGGGCCTGATGGCGCGCCCGGGCCCCCGCACGCTCTACGACAAGATCTGGGATGCGCATGTCGTTGCCGAGGATGACGGCGAGACATTGCTTTATATCGACCTCCACCTGTTGCACGAGGTGACCTCGCCGCAGGCGTTCGCCGGGCTCGCGGCGGCGGGGCGGGCGGTGCGCCGCCCCGATCGGGTGCTGGCGCTGTCCGACCATAATGTGCCGACCGAAGGGCAGGCGGCGGGGCCTGCCGGGGTCGCCGACGTCGAGGCGCGCGCGCAGCTCGAGGCGCTGGTGGCGAATACGGCGCGGGCGGGGATCGAGAATTTCCCGATGGGCGACCCGCGCGGCGGCATCGTCCATGTCGTCGGCCCCGAACAGGGGCGCTCGCAGCCGGGGATGACGATCGTCTGCGGCGACAGCCACACCTCGACGCATGGCGCGTTCGGCGCGCTCGCTTTCGGGATCGGTACGTCGGAGGTCGAGCATGTGCTGGCGACGCAGACAATCCGCCAGCGCCGGTCGCGCAACATGCGGGTGACGGTTGACGGGACGCTGGCGCCGCACGTCCATGCGAAGGACCTTGCGCTGCACCTGCTCGGCGCGATCGGGGTCGACGGCGCCGGCGGCCATGTGATCGAATATGCAGGCGAAGCGATCCGGGCGCTGTCGATGGAGGGGCGGATGACGCTCTGCAATCTCAGCATCGAAATGGGCGCGCGCGCCGGGCTGGTGGCGCCCGACGCGGTGACCTTCGCCTATCTGGCGGGGCGGCCGGCGGCGCCTGCGGGTGCGGCGTGGGACGCCGCGGTTGCCGGCTGGCGGGCGCTGGCGAGCGACGACGGCGCGCGGTTCGACCGCGAGGTGCGGATCGATGCGCGCGACGTGCGGCCGATGGTAAGCTGGGGGACGAACCCGTCGCAGGTCGTCGCGGTCGACGGGGTCGTCCCGGACCCGGCGTCGCTGGCGGGCGAGGAGGCGCAGGCAGCGGCCGAGCGGGCGCTCGCTTATGTGGACCTTTCGCCCGGCGCGCCGATCGCCGGGACGCGGCTCGACCGCGTGTTCATCGGAAGCTGTACCAACAGCCGGATCGAGGATTTGCGTATCGTCGCCGATGTCGTGCGCGGACGCCACGTCGCGCCGCACGTCCGCGCGATGGTCGTGCCGGGGTCGGGGCTGGTCAAGCGGCAGGCCGAAGCGGAGGGGATCGATGCGGTGCTGCGCGACGCGGGTTTCGACTGGCGCGAACCCGGCTGCTCGATGTGCGTCGGCATGAACGCCGACCGGCTGCTCCCCGGCGAGCGCTGCGCCGCGACGTCGAACCGCAATTTCGAGAACCGGCAGGGGCGCGGCGGGCGGACGCATCTGATGAGCCCGGCGCTTGCGGCGGCGAGTGCGATCGCGGGCTTTATCGCGGCGCCGGACAGCCTCGGCTAGGTCGCCGTCTCGAACCGCGCGATCGCGCCGGCGTGGCGCAGGGTGCGGGCGATGTCGTCGAGCCCTTCGATGAGGATGCGGCGATCGCCGGGGTCGATGGCGAAATCGATCGCTTCGCCCGAAGCGAGGCGGATCTGCTGCGCCGCAAGATCGACCTCGATGGGAGCATATTGGGCGAGTTCGACCTCGCGGCGCAGCCGGTCGCACAGCGCCTCGGGCAGGCGGATGAGCAACAGGCCGTTCTTGCGCGCATTGCCCGCGAAGATGTCGCCGAAACTCGGCGCGATCACACAGCGGATACCGAAATCGCTGAGTGCCCACACCGCATGCTCGCGCGACGAGCCGCAGCCGAAATTGCGGTCGGCGATCAATATCTGCGCCTCACGGCACGCCGGCCGGTTGAGAATGAAGTCGGGGCGTTCGCCGCCCGCTTCGTCGTCGAAGCGCAGCTCCCGGAACAGATGGCGGCCGAGCCCGAGGCGGGTCAGCGCTTTCATATAGCGCGCGGGAATGATCATGTCGGTGTCGACATTGGCGAGCGGTAGCGGTGCCGCGACGCCCTTGATCCGGACAAACTTCTCCACATCGCCTCCATTAACTTAGTATTCTAAGTAATGGAGCGTCGCGCGCTTGTCCAACGATATCGATGGGTTGGTGCGGAGGTTCCGGTCGCCAGCGCCACGAAGAGGTTGCGGGGCGAATCTTCGCGTTCTAAGGTTTGCGCCAGGCTCCGGCAGGACGCGGGCAAATGTCCGATGCCGGGGTATCGCAGGGGAGCAGGTTTTGGCCAGGAACACGAAGACTTACCGGCATACGGCGGAATATTACACCGACCCGGAGAACAGCATTGGCTATCTGGCGCGCGTCGTTTTCCGGTCCTTTTCGCGCCTCCTCGAACGCCGCACGCTCACGCACGACGTTTCGGCGGGGCAATGGCGCTTCCTCCGTCAGTTGTGGCGCGAGGACGGGATCACCCAGCGCGAGCTCAGCGAACGCGTCGGGATGCGCGAGCCGACGACCGTCGTCGCGCTCAAGGGGCTGGAAAAGGCCGGGCTGATCACGCGCAAGAAGACCGAGGACGACCGGCGCAAGACCTTCATCCATCTGACCCCGCATGCGAAAAAGCTCGAACTTGTGCTTGCGCCGATGAACGCCGAGATCCACGAGATCGCGACCCGCGGGATGAGCGACGAAGAGGTCGAGATGCTGCAGGCGCTGATGCGCCGCGTGATCGACAATCTCGCCGACGAGACGCGCAAGCTGTCGGTGCTTTCCGACGTCAAGGCTTGACGGGTTTCGGCCGGTTTCTGCCATTGCCAAGCTGTACCCCGGCGAAAGCCGGGGCCCAGAGCGCCATAGCGCAACCTTGGCTTTCCAACGCCCTGGGCCCCGGCTTTCGCCGGGGTACACTCTAAGCAGAACGTCCGCTTCCCACCCCGAACCTGACGGGCCTCAGCCACCACCGAAGCGTGTCGTGAGTTGCAGGCCGATCACGCGCGGCTCGCCCGCGTAGAGCGTGTTGAACCCCAGGCTGTTGTCGAACTGGACGCCCGAAACCGCGTAATGGCGGTTGGTGAGGTTGGTGCCGAACACTGCGATCTCGCTGCTTATGCTGTCGATGTCGAGCGCGATGCGCGCGCCGAGCAAGCCATAGGCGGGCTGGCGCAAGCTGTCCCGATAGATCGCCGAACCGACGAGCTGC
Source organism: Sphingopyxis macrogoltabida (assembly GCF_001314325.1). Lineage (NCBI taxonomy): Bacteria > Pseudomonadati > Pseudomonadota > Alphaproteobacteria > Sphingomonadales > Sphingopyxidaceae > Sphingopyxis > Sphingopyxis macrogoltabida. Next base: position 2,700,240 of record NZ_CP009429.1, on the reverse strand, counting down.
GTCGCGCTGCGCCAGTTCCAGTCGACGCTGAGCCGCAGGTCGCCGGCGCCGGTCGGGGTGCTGTAGGTGGCGGCGAGGCGGTAGCTGTACTTCGGGAACTGGAACGGCTCGTTCGAGCGGTCGCCGGTGACGTCGGTGAAGTCGAGATATTTGGCGTCGTTGACCCCGAAGCCGCCCGACAGCGTCAGCCCGTCGACCGGCACTGCGGTGATTTCGGCCTCGGCGCCGCGGATGCGCGCGCGCGCCGCGTTGGTGACGAGGCTGACGATCGCGCCGCCGGGCGACGCCTGAACGATCGTGCGCTGGATGTCGCTGTAATTGGCCTGGAACAGCGCGACGTTGATGCGCAGGCGGCGGTCGAGGAAATCGGCCTTGGCCCCGACCTCGTAATCGGTGACCACTTCGGGCGCGAAGGCGGCGAAGCTGTCGGCGGTGCCGGTGCCGCGCAGGTTCTGGCCGCCGCCCTTGAAGCCCCGCGCCGTGCGGGCATAGACGAGGATGCCGGGCTGGATCGTCCAGTCGAGGCTGGCGAGGTAGGAATAATCCGAGAAGCTGTCCTTGAAACGCGCCTGACAGGTGCCGCCGAGTTGCAGCGCCGGCGGGATGTTGCAAACCGCGCCGCCCGACGAGCGGTTGAACGAGCGCAGTTCCTTGCTTTCCTCGGTCCAGCGCAGCCCGCCGGTGAAGCGGACGCTGTCGGTGAGGTCGACGATGAGCTGGCCGAAGGCGGCCCAGCTGCTGTTCTTGACGAAACCGTCGGTGATGTTGGGGTTGGTCGCGTTGATCGTGCCGAGCGCCGTGGCGCGCGAGAAGTCGCGGCCGGTTTCTTCGTTGAAATAGACCCCGGTGATCCAGTCGACGCGGTCGCCGATCTCGCCGCTGAACTGAAATTCCTGGCTGAGGTTTTTCGCGCGGCTCGCGAGTTCGGCCTCGAGCAGGGTGAAGGGCGAGCTGTCGAGGTCGACGTCGAGCCAGCGCTTCAGCCAGCGCGCCGCGGTGATCGAACGAAAGGACAAGGTTGGCGTCAGCTCGACCGCCAGGTTCGAGCTGACGCCATAGGTGCGCGCATAACTGCCCTGCGCGCCCGTTGCATCATTGTCGTAAAAGCCGCGCCGGCCGACAAGGCCGGTGAACAGCGCGTGTGCCTGCCCGAGCGCAGCGCCGATCGCGGCGGCATTGCCCTCCGGGTCGGCGAGCAGCGCCGGATCGAGGATGCCCTGGCTGATCGCGATGTCGATCAGCGCCGGGGCGGGGTTCGGCGTCCCCGGAGCGGGGCTGGGGAAGGGGCTGACAAAGGCGAGCTTGCTGACCGGCGCGTCGCCGCGGGTGCGGGTATAGTCGGCCGAGATCGCCCAGGTGACGCCGTCGTTCGGGGTGAACAGCCAGTTGGTCCGGAAAGCGGTCTGCTTCTTGCCGCCGATCCCGTCGCCGAGGCCGTTGACGCCGAGCGAGCCGTCCTCGATCCGCTGCGCGAGGATGCGCACGCCGAGTACGTCGTCGATGAGCGGCAGGTTGAGGACGCCGGTTGCGCCATAACGGTCGTGCGTCGCGGCGCTGAGCTTCACATAGCCGCCGACCGCGTCGAGATCGGGCTGGCGCGTCGTGATGTTGATCGCGCCGCCGGTGGTGTTCTTGCCGAACAGCGTCCCCTGCGGTCCACGCAGCACCTCGACGCGTTCGACGTCGGTCAGCGCCGTTTCGAGGTTCGACGAGCGGATATAGTTGATGCCGTCGACATAGACGCCGATCGGCGACTCAATGGTCAGGATCGAATCCTGCTGCGACTGGCCGCGGATGGTGAGGAGGACGCCGGTCGGGTCGGCGCTTGACGTCTGGACGAAGAAGTTCGGCGTCTGCTGCGCGATATTCTCGATACCCTGGACGTTGGTGTCGGCGAGTTGCTGGCCGCCGAAGACACTGATCGCGAGCGGGATCGTCTGCGCGGCTTCGCTGGTCCGGCGCGCGGTGACGACGATGTCGGCGATGCCCGAGCTCTGGGCGTTGCTGTCATCGGCGGGGGCATCGGCGGCCGTGGTGGCGGGGGCCGTCTGGGCCTGCGCGGCGGCGGCGATGCTGGCGCTGGCGAGGAGCAGCAATAGGCGTCGTGTCATTTCTCTCTCCCTCCCGTCCCGGACCGGCTGAAACCGGTCTCTCATTCATGAGACGTTGAAGTCCACTTATCACACTAAGTGAGACAAGCACAAGGGTTTGCCTCATCAAGTGCGACATGATAGGCGAGGCGGCTCATCAAGGGAGGTCGGGATCGCAACAATCGACGCAAATCCGCGGGGTAGCGGGGCGGGCAGCGCCTTGGGCGGACGCGAGGCAGCGCTCGATGCCTCCGCGATCGTGGTCGAACGCATCGGCTTTCGCGACGTCACGATCGACCATGTGGTGCGCGAATCCGGCGTGTCGCGCGCGACGCTCTATCGCTGGTTCGGCAATCGCGAGGGGCTTTTGCTCGCGCTGCTCCAGCATCTGGCCGGACCGTATCTCGAACGCAGCGGGCAGATCGCGGTCGGTCTCGGCCCGCTGGAGGAGCGGCTCGAACAGGTGATCGCGGGCGGGATCGAGAGCATCTGCAACACGCCGTGGATCCACAAGGTGGCGCAGGAAGGCCTGCTCCACGACGATTTCTCGATCTTCCTCGCCGCGCACAAGTCGATCACTGGGGCGCTGGTGCGTTCGATGCTCGAAGGTGCAGCGGCCTCCGGGCAATGGACGCCGCCCGACGATCTCGAGCGCCTGCTCGAATGGCTGCTCCACCAGATGCTCGTGCTCGGTGCCGACGATTATGCGGCGTTCGAGGAGGTGCGGCAGCGGGTGGCGATCTATATTATGCCGGTGCTCGCCTTGCCCGGCGGGGCGCAGGGCGAGGTTGCCGAACGATTGGAGCGGATCGAACGCAAGCTCGACGGGCTTGCCGATCGGCCATAGGGCGCGCCGGCTTTTGCTGATAGGTTCGCGGCCCGGACCGGTGGGAGAGAGTCGCGATGGACGATGGCACGGAAATGATCGCACGCAGGACGCTGATCGCGGGCGCGGCGGCGATGTTGGCATTGGCGAACGCGCCCTGGGCGATTGCGAAGCTGCCGAAGAGCGGCGTGAAGGGCCTGATCGCAGGCGCCTCCGACGGCGCGCTCGACAAGCTCGCGGAGCCGGGCGCCTTCTATCGCGACACTGCGGTGCGTATTTTGTTGCCGGGCGCGGGCGGGAAGCTGGCGTCGAAGCTGTTCGGCATGGGCGACCAGCTCGGCCTCACCACCAATTTGACCAAAAGCCTGAACGATGCGGGCGGCAAGGCGGCGGGCGAAGCGAAGCCGATCTTTCGCACCGCGATCGACGATTTGCGCTGGACCGATGCGCCCGGACTGGTCGCAAAGAATGATGGCGCGACACGCTATCTCCAGCAGAGCGCGGGCAGCGTGCTGTTCACCAAAGTGTCGCCGCTGATCGGGTCGGCACTGGACGATGTCGGCGCCTGGCGCCAGCTCGACCAACTGTCGCAGGGCAGTCCGCTGCTGGCATCGGCCGGCCTGACGCGCGACGGGCTGACGCGATCGGTGACCGAACAGGCGCTGAAAGGGATCTTCCATTATATGGCGGGCGAAGAGGCGGCGTTGCGGCGGAACCCGGCGGCCTTGCTCAAGGACATTTTCTAGCCCCGGCCCGCGGGGGCTCCCGTTGACAGGATGGGACCCCGATCCTATATCGCCGTCACACCCCACCGTCCGAGATAGAGCCTGACTTTGCGCAGCGGGCTGTACGGATAGGGCGGCAGGGATTTCGACAGGCGTAGGAAAGCTGCGGTAAACCGGCAACGGTTGCCTGCGGCTTTTTTCGCGTCGATGCGCTCGCGAGCTGATTTTTACGAAGGCGAGACAATCACTTATGGCGACCAAGGCGAAGTCGGTGGGCAAGGCCCTCGAAGCAACCGCGACCAAGCGAATCCGCAAGCTGTTCGGCAACATCCACGAAGCGGTGGAGATGCCCAACCTCATCGAGGTGCAGCGCGAATCCTATGAGCAGTTCCTGCGGTCCGACCCCTCGGTCGGTTATGTTTCGGGCCTCGAAAAGACGCTGCGCAGCGTTTTCCCGATCCGCGATTTCGCCGGTACCGCCGAGCTCGATTTCGTCCATTACGAACTCGAAGCGCCGAAGTATGACGTCGAGGAATGCCGTCAGCGCGGCATCACCTATGCGGCGCCGATGAAGGTCACGCTGCGCCTGATCGTCTTTGAAGTCGACAGCGAAACCGACACCCGTTCGGTGCTCGATATCAAGGAGCAGGACGTCTACATGGGCGACATGCCGCTCATGACCGAGAACGGCACCTTCTTCGTCAACGGCACCGAGCGCGTCATCGTGTCGCAGATGCACCGTTCGCCGGGTGTGCTCTTCGACCATGACCGCGGCAAGACCCACTCGTCGGGCAAGTTCCTGTTCGCCGCGCGCGTGATCCCGTATCGCGGTTCGTGGCTCGACTTCGAATTCGACGCCAAGGACATCGTCAACGTCCGTATCGACCGCAAGCGCAAGCTGCCGGTCACCAGCCTGCTGTATGCGCTGGGCATGTCGGGCGAGGAAATCCTCAACCATTTCTATGACCGCCTCGTCTTCGAGCGCGCCGAAAACGGCTGGAAGGTGCCCTTCGTCGTCGAAAACTGGCGCGGTTCGAAGCCCGCGTTCGATGTCGTCGACGCCAAGACCGGCGAAGTCGTCTTCGCCGCCGGCCACAAGATCAGCCCGCGCCTTGCCAACAAGGCCGCGAAGGACGGTCTAGACACGCTGCTGATCCCGACCGAGGAAATCTTCGGCCGGTACAGCGCCTATGACCTGATCAACGAAGCGACAGGCGAGATCTACATCGAGGCGGGCGACGAAGTGTCGGCCGATAACCTCGAAAAGATCGATGCCGCGGGCCTCGACAAGCTCGTCCTGCTCGACATCGACCACAACAACACCGGGCCGTGGATCCGCAACACGCTGAAGGCCGACAAGGCCGAGGATCGCGACCAGGCGCTTTCGGACATCTACCGCGTCATGCGCCCCGGCGAACCGCCGACGCGCGAAACCGCCGAAGCGCTGTTCGGCGGCCTGTTCTTCGACCCCGAGCGCTACGACCTGTCGGCCGTCGGCCGCGTCAAGCTCAACATGCGCCTCAGCCTCGATGCCGAGGACACCGTCACCACGCTGCGCAGCGAGGACATCCTCGCCGTGGTCAAGGAATTGGTGAACCTGAAGGACGGCAAGGGCGAAATCGACGATATCGACAACCTCGGTAACCGTCGTGTACGGTCGGTCGGCGAACTGCTCGAAAACCAGTATCGCGTCGGCCTGCTCCGCATGGAGCGCGCGGTGAAGGAGCGCATGAGCTCGGTCGATGTGTCGACGGTGATGCCGAACGACCTGATCAACGCGAAGCCCGCGGTTGCCGCGGTGCGCGAATTCTTCGGTTCGTCGCAGCTCTCGCAGTTCATGGACCAGACCAACCCGCTGTCCGAAGTCACCCACAAGCGCCGCGTGTCGGCGCTCGGGCCGGGCGGTCTGACCCGCGAACGTGCGGGCTTCGAAGTCCGCGACGTTCACCCGACCCACTATGGCCGCATCTGCCCGATCGAAACGCCGGAAGGCCCGAACATCGGTCTGATCAACAGCCTCGCGACCTTCGCGCGCGTCAATAAGTATGGCTTCATCGAGACCCCGTACCGCCGCATCGTCGACGGCAAGGTCACCAACGACGTCGTCTATCTGTCGGCGATGGAAGAGCAGAAGCACACCGTCGCGCAGGCAAACGCCGACCTCAACGCCGACGGCAGCTTCATCGACGAGCTGATCTCGGCGCGCGAAGCGGGCGAATTCCTGATGGCGCCGCGCGATCAGATCACGCTGATGGACGTGTCGCCGAAGCAGCTCGTTTCGGTTGCGGCGTCGCTGATCCCGTTCCTCGAAAACGATGACGCCAACCGCGCGCTCATGGGTTCGAACATGCAGCGTCAGGCTGTGCCGCTGCTGCGCGCCGAAGCGCCCGTGGTCGGCACCGGCATGGAAGAAACCGTTGCGCGCGATTCGGGCGCGGCCATCGCGGCCCGCCGCGGCGGCGTGATCGACCAGGTCGATGCGACGCGTATCGTCATCCGCGCGACCGACATGGTCGAGCCCGGCAAGTCGGGCGTCGACATCTATCGCCTGCAGAAGTTCCAGCGGTCGAACCAGAACACCTGCATCAACCAGCGTCCGCTGGTGAAGGTGGGCGATGTCGTCCGCTCGGGCGACATCATCGCCGACGGTCCGTCGACCGAACTCGGCGAACTGGCGCTCGGCAAGAATGTGCTCGTCGCGTTCATGCCGTGGAACGGCTACAATTATGAGGACTCGATCCTCATTTCCGAACGCATCGTGAAGGACGACGTCTTCACCTCGATCCACATCGAGGAATTCGAAGTCACCGCGCGCGACACGCGCCTTGGGCCGGAAGACATCACGCGCGACATCCCGAATGTCGGCGAGGAGGCCCTCCGCAACCTCGACGAAGCGGGCATCGTCTATATCGGTGCCGAAGTCGGCCCGGGCGATATTCTGGCCGGCAAGATCACCCCCAAGGGTGAATCGCCGATGACGCCGGAAGAAAAGCTGCTGCGGGCGATCTTCGGTGAAAAGGCCAGCGACGTGCGCGACACCTCGCTGCGTCTGCCGCCGGGCGTGTCGGGCACGGTCGTCGAAGTCCGCGTCTTCAACCGCCACGGTATCGACAAGGACGAACGCGCGATCGCGATCGAACGCGAAGAGATCGAACGCCTGAAGCAGGACGCCGACGACGAACGCGCGATCCTCAACCGCGCGACCTTCTCGAGCCTCAAGGACCTGCTGATCGGTCAGACGACCAGCGCGGTGCCGAAAGGCCTGAAGAAGGGCGATGTCGTCACCGAAGAGATGCTGGTCGAACTCGACCGCGCCGACTGGTGGAAGCTCGCCGTGGTCGAAGACAATGCCCAGACCGCACTGGAAGCGATCAAGGCGCAGTATGACGACGCGATCAAGCGGATCAACGCGAAGTATGAAGATCGCGTCGAAAAGCTGCAGCGCGGCGACGAACTCGCCCCCGGCGTGCTCAAGATGGTCAAGGTCTTCGTTGCGGTGAAGCGCAAGCTGCAGCCGGGCGACAAGATGGCCGGCCGTCACGGCAACAAGGGCGTCATCAGCCGCATCCTGCCGAACGAGGACATGCCGTTCCTCGAAGACGGGACGCATGTCGATATCGTGCTGAACCCGCTGGGCGTGCCGTCGCGCATGAACGTCGGGCAGATCCTCGAAACCCACCTCGGCTGGGCTTCGCGCGGTCTGGGCCGTCAGGTCACGCAGGCGCTCGACGAATGGCGCGACGCCAATCCCGACGCGGTCGGCGGGCAGATGCCCGAAGCCGTGCGCGATGCGCTCGAACATGTCTATGGCGCCGAATATGTCGACGACATCAAGTCGCGCGATGCCGACAGCATCGTCGAACTGGCCGATAATCTGCGCGTTGGCGTGCCGTTCGCGACCCCGGTGTTCGACGGCGCCAAGGAAGCCGACGTGTCGAACATGCTGACCCTTGCGGGCCTGCATGACTCGGGTCAGTCGGACCTCTACGACGGCCGCACCGGCGACAAGTTCGACCGCAAGGTGACCGTGGGCTACATCTATATGCTGAAGCTCCACCACTTGGTCGACGACAAGATCCACGCGCGTTCGATCGGGCCGTACAGCCTCGTCACCCAGCAGCCGCTGGGCGGTAAGGCACAGTTCGGTGGCCAGCGCTTCGGTGAAATGGAGGTCTGGGCGCTCCAGGCCTATGGCGCGGCATACACGCTGCAGGAAATGCTGACGGTGAAGTCCGACGACGTGATCGGCCGCACCAAGGTTTACGAAGCGATCGTCAAGGGCGACGACACCTTCGAGGCCGGCATTCCCGAAAGCTTCAACGTGCTCGTCAAGGAAATGCGTTCGCTGGGCCTCAACGTCGAGCTTTCGTCCTATGCGGACGAAGACCCCGACGAAGGTCCGGAAGCCCTTCCCGAAGCCGCCGAATAAGATTTTTCCTCACCCCTCTCGCGGCGCGAGAGGGGAAGATGGAGCAGACATATGAACCAGCTTACCAACTTCATGAACCCGGTCGCGAAGCCCGAAACCTTCGACATGATCAAGATCGGCATCGCGAGCCCCGAGCGTATCCGCTCGTGGTCGTTCGGCGAGATCAAGAAGCCCGAAACGATCAACTACCGCACGTTCAAGCCCGAGCGTGACGGCCTGTTCTGCGCGCGCATCTTCGGTCCGATCAAGGATTATGAATGCCTGTGCGGCAAGTACAAGCGTATGAAATATAAGGGCATCGTCTGCGAAAAGTGCGGTGTCGAAGTGACGGTGACCAAGGTCCGCCGCGAGCGCATGGGCCATATCGAGCTCGCCGCGCCCGTCGCGCACATCTGGTTCCTGAAGTCGCTGCCGTCGCGCATCGGCCTGTTGCTCGACATGCAGCTCAAGCAGCTCGAGCGCGTGCTCTACTTCGAGGCCTATATCGTTCTCGAGCCCGGCCTGACCCCGCTCGAGAAGTTCCAGCTGCTGACCGAAGACGAACTGCTCGACGCGCAGGACGAATATGGCGAAGACGCCTTCTCGGCCGGTATCGGGGCCGAGGCGATCCGCGTTCTGCTCGAGAATCTCGATCTGGAACAGGAGCGCGTCGACCTGATGGAAGAGCTTGCGACGACCAAGTCGGAGCTGAAGCCCAAGAAGATCATCAAGCGGCTTAAAGTGGTCGAGAGCTTTATCGAATCGGGCAACCGCCCCGAGTGGATGATCCTCGAAGTCGTGCCGGTCATCCCGCCCGAACTGCGCCCGCTGGTGCCGCTCGACGGCGGCCGCTTCGCTACAAGCGACCTTAACGATCTTTACCGCCGCGTGATCAACCGCAACAACCGTTTGAAGCGCCTGATGGAACTGCGCGCGCCGGACATCATCGTCCGCAACGAAAAGCGCATGCTGCAGGAAGCTGTCGACGCGCTGTTCGACAACGGCCGCCGCGGCCGCACGATCACGGGCGCGAACAAGCGTCCGCTGAAGTCGCTGTCCGACATGCTCAAGGGCAAGCAGGGCCGCTTCCGTCAGAACCTGCTCGGCAAGCGCGTCGACTATTCGGGCCGTTCGGTCATCGTGACCGGTCCCGAACTCAAGCTGCACCAGTGCGGCCTGCCGAAGAAGATGGCGCTCGAACTGTTCAAGCCGTTCATCTACGCGCGCCTCGACGCCAAGGGTCTGTCGATGACCCTGAAGCAGGCGAAGAAGTGGGTCGAAAAGGAACGCAAGGAAGTCTGGGACATCCTCGACGAAGTCATTCGCGAGCACCCGGTCCTGCTGAACCGCGCCCCGACGCTTCACCGCCTCGGCATCCAGGCGTTCGAGCCGGTGTTGATCGAAGGCAAGGCGATCCAGCTTCACCCGCTGGTCTGCGCCGCGTTCAACGCCGACTTCGACGGTGACCAGATGGCGGTCCACGTGCCGCTCTCGCTGGAAGCGCAGCTCGAAGCGCGCGTGCTGATGATGTCGACCAACAACATCCTCAGCCCCGCGAACGGCAAGCCGATCATCGTTCCGTCGCAGGACATGGTCCTCGGTCTCTACTATCTCTCGCTGGAACGCGAAGGCGAACCGGGCGAGGGCATGCTGCTCGCCGACATGGCGGAAGTGCATCAGGCGCTGTTCACCGGCGCGGTCACGCTGCACACCAAGGTCATCAGCCGCGTTCCGCAGACCGACGAGCAGGGCAACGAGTATCTGAAGCGGTTCGAGACCACCCCGGGCCGCATGCTGATCGGCGAATGCCTGCCGAAGTCGCACACCGTGCCCTTCGACGTCGTCAACCGCCTTCTGACCAAGAAGGAAATCGGCGACGTGATCGACCAAGTCTATCGCCACACCGGCCAGAAAGAGACCGTGCTGTTCGCCGACGCCATCATGGCGCTGGGCTTCCGCAACGCGTTCAAGGCCGGTATCTCCTTCGGCAAGGATGACATGATCATTCCGGCGTCGAAGGAAGGGATGGTCGACGAAACCCGCGCGCTGGTGAAGGATTTCGAACAGCAGTATCAGGACGGCCTGATCACGCAGCAGGAAAAGTACAATAAGGCGATCGACGCCTGGTCGCAGTGCGGCGACAAGGTCGCGAACGCGATGATGGACGAAATCCGCGCGACGCCGAAGCTGGAAGACGGCCGCATGGCCCCGATCAACTCCATCTATATGATGGCGCATTCGGGTGCCCGTGGTTCGCAGGCCCAGATGAAGCAGCTCGCCGGCATGCGCGGCCTGATGGCCAAGCCGTCGGGCGAGATCATCGAAACGCCGATCATCTCGAACTTCAAGGAAGGCCTGACCGTTCTCGAGTATTTCAACTCGACCCACGGTGCGCGTAAGGGTCTGGCCGATACGGCGCTCAAGACGGCGAACTCGGGTTACCTGACCCGCCGTCTCGTCGACGTGTCGCAGGACTGCGTGGTCATCGAGGAAGATTGCGGCACCGAACGCGGTATGGAAATGCGGGCGATCATCCAGGGCGGTTCGACGATCGCCTCGCTGGGCGAGCGCATCCTCGGCCGTACCACTCTCGAAGATGTCGCCGACAAGGACGGTAACATCATCGCGCCGATCGGCACTTTGCTCGACGAAGCGACGACGCAGCGCATCGAGGACGCCGAAGTCCAGTCGGTCAAGATCCGCTCGCCGCTGGTCTGCGAAGCGACGCTGGGTGTTTGCGGCAAATGCTATGGCCGCGACCTCGCGCGCGGTACGCCGGTGAACATCGGTGAAGCGGTCGGCGTCATCGCCGCCCAGTCGATCGGTGAGCCCGGCACGCAGCTGACGATGCGTACCTTCCACATCGGCGGTGCGGCGCAGGTTAACGAGCAGTCGAACGCCGAAGCGATTTCGGACGGCACGATCGAATATCGCGACATGGCGACGATTGTCGACCAGCGCGGCCGCCGTCTGGCGCTGTCGCGTTCGGGCGAGATCGCGATCATCGACAGCGAAGGCCGCGAACGCGCGACCCACAAGCTGCCCTATGGTGCGCAGATCATGCACAAGGACGGCGAGAAGGTGAAGAAGGGCGACCGGATTGCCGAATGGGATCCGTTCACCATGCCGCTGATCACCGAAAAGCAGGGCGTCGTGAAGTATCAGGATCTTGCCGACGGCAAGACGCTGGTCGAACAGGTCGACGAAGCGACGGGTATCGCCCAACGCGTCGTGATCGAATATCGCTCGGCGGGCCGCGCCAAGAAGGAAGACCTGCAGCCGCGTCTGACCTTGCTCGACGACGCGTCGGGCGAAGCCGCGCGCTACCTGCTCGCGGTCGGCACGATGCTGTCGGTTGAGGACGGTCAGGAAGTGCAGGCGGGCGACGTGCTGGCGCGTGTCAGCCGCGAAGCGTCGAAGACGCGCGACATCACCGGCGGTCTGCCGCGCGTTGCCGAGCTGTTCGAAGCGCGCATTCCGAAGGACAACAGCGTCATCGCGAAGATCAGCGGTCGCATTGAATTCGTCAAGGATTACAAGGCGAAGCGCAAGATCGCGATCGTTCCGGAAGAAGGCGATCCGATCGAGTATCTGATCCCCAAGTCGAAGGTTCTGGAAGTGCAGGAAGGCGACCAGGTCAAGCGCGGCGACGCGCTGATTTCGGGCTCGCCCAACCCGCACGACATTCTCGACGTCATGGGCGTCGAGGCGCTGGCCGAATATCTGGTCGCGGAAATCCAGGAAGTCTATCGACTGCAGGGCGTGAAGATCAACGACAAGCACATCGAGGTGATCGTTCGCCAGATGCTGCAGAAGGTCGAGATCACGTCGGGCGGCGACACCACGTTGCTGCCGGGCGAACAGCTCGATTATCTGGAGATGATGGAATATAACGCCAAGCTGCCGAAGAACGGCGTGCCCGCGGAGGGCCGTCCGGTCCTCCTCGGCATCACCAAGGCGTCGCTGCAAACCCGCAGCTTCGTTTCGGCGGCGTCCTTCCAGGAAACGACCCGCGTTCTCACCGAAGCGTCGGTGCAGGGCAAGATCGACTCGCTGCAGGGCCTCAAGGAGAATGTCATCGTCGGCCGCCTCATCCCGGCGGGTACCGGCGCTGCCATGAACCGCGTCCGCGTCACCGCCTCGTCGAAGGACGCGGCGCTGCGTGCCGCGATGCGCGCCGCGAACCCCGACCTGATCGCACCGGCGACGGCTGCCGACGAGCATGCCGCCGAACTGGCGCAGGGCCCCGAAGCGGCGATCGGCGACGATCCGCTGGGCAAGGTGCAGGGCGAGGACTTTACGACCGACGACGTGATGGTCGAAGAACGTCCCGAAGGCGAAGGCGAGGAATAAGCGTCCTCAAGGCCTTTGGCTGACCGAATAGAGCCCCGCCGGAGCGATCCGGCGGGGCTTTTTCTTTGGCGCCAGCGTGTTAGCTTCGGCCTCCGAGGCAGAGGAGAGGGACGATGCGTTTGGCACTTCTGGGGGTTGCGCTGCTGGCGACGGCGTCGCCGGCGGCGGCGCAGGACAACAGCAATATCGAGGGTGAAGTGATCGTGACGGGGCAGCGCGCCTCGGCCGATTATCTGTCCGACGAACAGACGGTGGTCGGGCTGCGGCGGCCCGCCGACAGCGCCATCCAGCCGGTGAAATTCACGTCCGATTCACGCGACGAGGCGGTCCGCAAGCGTGAGATTCACGCGATGATCGAAGCGGCGATCCGCCGTGCCGACGGCGCCGGGGTCGAACTGGTCACTGGCGAGTTCGAACTGACCAAGGTAACCGCGGCCAATTATCGCGACCTTGTCTTTTCGAACGGCGGGCGTCCCGACACGAGCGAAATTGCGGTGTTCGTAAAGGCGAAGCTCGCGGGATCGGTCGGCAGCGCGCAATCGCGGATCGACGGCTTTATCAAGGCGGTGCCGCCCGAGGGGCGCGCATTGATGGAAAGGCGCGGCGGGATCACGCTGACGATCATTAACCCGGACCAATATCGCCCCGAGATCGTCAAGCTGGTTGCCGCGGAGGCGCTGAAGTCGGCGGCGGCATTCGGCCCCGACTATGGCGTCGAGGTCGCCGGGCTCAACGAACAACTGATCTGGGCGCAGGCGAGCGCGACCGAGGTGTTCCTCTATATTCCCTATCGCTTCACCGTGCGGCCGAAATAGAAAAGGCCCGCCGGCGAAGGCCGGCGGGCCCTTGGTCCTGGGATGTTGCGGGCCGGTGCGATGCGCCGTTGCGGCGGCCGGCCCGGTGCTGGCCTAGGGCGCGAGGATCGCGACGGTCAGATACACCAGCAATGGCAGGCCGAAGCCAAGCAGCGTCAGCGCCACAAAGGCGATGCGCGTCCACAAGACGTCGATGCCGAACTGGTCGGCCATGCCGGCGCAAACGCCGAAGACCATGCCATCGCGACGATTCTTGCGAAAACCCTGTTTCATTTCTTTCCTTTCTGTCCCGGCCTTCGCGGCCGCGTTTTAGCGGGGACGGGCGGCCGGTCAGATGACCAGCCGGCCGAGTTCCGCACCGTTCGGGCCGACGGCGGCCAGGAACATGATCGAGCAATAGAGCGAGGCAACCGCAGCGATTGCGTAGCTTTTGAGCGAGTCGACGTTGAAATGGGCCATGATATCTTTCCTTTCTTACCTCCCTCCGGACCATCCCGGTGGATGCCGACACTGTTGCAGGGAGCGTGCCAATTTCATTCATTGGCGGTTAAGCGCGGTTTTCACGGTTTTGTAAGAATATTTCAGCGAATAAAATACGAAATTATAGGAATAATATCATTCAGACGAAAAATTCGCGTCCCGCTGGTCAGGCGAGGCTGTGGACTGGCGTCGTACCGCTGCCTGCGGTAGGCGCCGTACAGATGACGCTGATCCGCCTTTCGCTGACCGATTTTCGCAATCACGCCGGCGCGGACCTTGCAGCGGAGGCGGGACTGGTCGCGCTGCACGGGGACAATGGCGCGGGCAAGACCAATATATTGGAAGCGATTTCGCTGCTTGCGCCGGGGCGCGGGCTGCGAAGGGCGCCCCTGTCCGACATGGTGCGCGACGGGGCGGGCGGCGGCTTTGCGATCTTCGCCGAGGTGCAGGCGGACCGAGCGCTGCCGCCGGTCGCGCTCGGAACGGGGATCGAGGCCGCGCATCCCCGACGCCGGCTGGTCCGGATCAACGGCGCCGCTGCGGCCGCCGCCTCGCTCGGTGAATGGATCGCGGTGCTGTGGCTGACCCCGGCGATGGACCGGCTGTTCGTCGAGACGGCGGGCAGTCGCCGCCGCTTCCTCGACCGGCTGGTGCTCGCGCTCGACCCCCGGCACGCGCAGCACAGCAACCGCTATGACGCGGCGCTGCGCGCGCGCGGCAAATTGCTTGCCGACCTCGCGGTGGCCGATCAGCAATGGCTGACCAGTCTTGAGGCACAGCTCGCCGAGCATGGCGCTGCGATGGATGCGGCGCGGCAGTCCATGCTGGCGTCGTTGGCGGCCGAGCTTGCCGGGCAGCCCGACGCGCCCTTTGCCCGGCCGCTGCTGACGCTCACCGACAGCGACGGCGCTGCACGGACGGCGCCTCACGACCCGGAAGCACTCAAGGCGATATTTGCATCGCGGCGCCGGATCGACGCCGCGGCGGGCCGCGCGACTGCGGGGCCGCACCGCGACGACCTGTCCGCCGTTCATGCCGCGACAGGGCGCGCCGCGGCGCGCTGTTCGACCGGCGAGCAGAAGGCGATGCTGCTGTCGCTCATTCTGGCGCACAGCGATTGCGTTGCGCGGCTGCGCGGGGCGCGGCCGGTGCTGTTGCTCGACGAGGTCGCCGCGCACCTCGATCCTCTCCGTCGCGCCGCGCTGTACGATCGGTTGGCCGGGCAGGGCGGGCAGGCGTGGCTGACCGGGACCGAAGCGGCGCTCTTCGCCGACATGCCGGGACCGGTGACGCGCTTTCGCATCGCCGGTGGACGGATCGCGCCGGGCTGACTGCGACTTGCTCCGCGCGCTGCGCCGTGCAATAGGCGCCGGCCCCGCGCAGCGCCCGACCGGCACAGGAGCATCCCATGATCAGCGACGCCACCGCGCTCGGTCTCGATTTCGGGACGACCAACACCGTCGTCGCGCTCGCCGACGAGCAGGGCGGATCGCAGCTTGTCGAGTTCGCGGGCGACGAGGCGACCGGCGCGGTATTCCGCTCCGCCCTGTGTTTCTGGGAAGAAGAGCGCGCCTGGCAAGGCGTCGCGCACGAGGCGGGGCCGTGGGCGATCGCTGAATATCTCCAGTCGCCGCTCGACAGCCGTTTCGTCCAGTCGTTCAAGAGCGTCGCGGCAAGCCCGTCGTTCGAGCGCGCGATGATCTGGGGCAAACCCTATCGCTTCGAGGATATGGGCCGCCTGTTCCTCCAGCGGCTGGTCGCGCATGCCGGCGGGCGGCTCGACACGCGGCCGCGCCGCGTCGTCGTCGGGCGCCCCGTCGAATATGCTGGCGCGCGGCCCGACGCCGCACTAGCGCGCCAGCGGTACGACCTGATGCTCGCGGCGTTCGGGACCGAGGTCTATTATGTCCACGAACCGCTCGGCGCCGCGCACAGCTATGCGGCGCGGCTGACCGAGCCGGCGACGATCCTTGTCGCAGATTTCGGCGGCGGCACCACCGACTTTTCGATCGTCCGCGTCGCTGCGCCGGGCAGCCCGCGCCGCTGCGTGCCGCTCGCCTCGTCGGGGATCGGCATCGCGGGCGACCGTTTCGACTACCGGATCGTCGATCGCCTGATCCTGCCGCTGCTCGGCAAGGGCGGCAATTACCGCTCGTTCGACAAATTGCTCGAAATCCCGGGCGGCTATTTCGCCGACTTTGCCGACTGGTCGCGGCTGGCGCTGATGCGCAATCGCCGGACGCTCGACGAACTCAGGCGGTTGCAGCGCGACGCCACCGATCCCGAACCGATCGGCCGGATGATCGCGCTGATCGAGCATGAGCAGGGCTTTCCGCTGTATGACGCGGTCGGGCGGCTCAAGCGGGCGCTGTCGGATGTCGAGGCGGCCGAGTTCCGTTTTAGTGGCGACGGCGTCGACATCGCCGCCGAGGTGCGCCGCAGCGATTTCGAAGGCTGGATCGCCGATGACCTCCGCCGCATCGAAGCCGCCATGGATGCGGCGCTGGCGAAGGCAAGCGTCGACGCCGCAGGCATCGACCGCATCTTCCTGACCGGCGGCTCGTCGCTGATCCCGGCGATCCGCGCGCTTTTCGACCGCCGTTTCGGTGGCGAGCGCATCGCGACGGGCGGCGAGCTGACCTCGATCGCGCACGGGCTGGCGTTGATCGGTGCCGAGCCCGATCCGTCCGAATGGACGGTTTGACTAGAGCTTTTGCCGCTCGCGCGCGCGCCGGAATCCTTCGCGGGCCATGCAGCGATCGAGCCAGGCTTTCGTTGCGTCGCCGAGCACATCGTCCGCGTCGAGCGTCGTCGCAAGGAAGGCGGCGTAGCCGATCGCGATGTCGGCAATCGTGAAACGCCCCGCGACGAGCCATTCGCGCCCGTCGCCGAGCGCGGCCTCGATGCTCCGCGCACGGCCGCCGAAAAAGGCCTTATAGTCGGCTACCGCCTGCGCCAGCCGCCGCTCCTCGGGTTCGACGCGCGTGTAACGGAGCATGATCGCGAGCGGAAAGGTCAGCGTCGCGTCGCTGCGGTGCAGCCAGTTGCGCCATTCCCAATGGTCGGGCTCGTCGCGGCGGACCGCGAGCTCCGTCCCTTCGGCGATGCGTTCGCAGATCGCCGCCGATTCGGTCATCAGCCGCCCGTCCTCGACCCAGCCAGGCACGGTCATCAGCGGGTTTACCGCGCGATAATCGGGCTCGAACGCGCGCGGCGGGAAGCGGAGCAGGCGCAGGTCGACGTCGATGCCCGCCTCCTCGACCGCCCACAGGCAACGGAGCGAGCGCGCGTCGGCGCAATGATAGAGGATCGGTCGCGTCATGCCGTAATATCCTTCATCCGCTCGATATGCAGGCGATGCTCGCGCCACGCGATGAACAGGCCGCTCGCGATGATCAGCGGTGCGCCGATCCACGTCGTGTCGGCGGGCAGGGTGCCGAAGAACCACCAGCCGCAGACGATCGACCAAAGCAGGCTCGAGTAATCCATCGGCGTCACGACCGAAACGGGCGCAAGGCGGAGCGCGCCGGTGAGCGATAATTGCACCACCGCGCCCAGCAGGCCCAACCCGACGAGCAATCCCCATTCGCCCGCACTGTGCGGCGTCATCACGAAGGGGAGGGCGATACCGAGCGGAACCAGCGACAGGAGGCTGAACCAGAAGACGATCGTCATCGCGTTTTCGGTGCGGCCGAGATCGCGGACCTGGATGGTGATCAGCGCCGTCATCACCGCACCGCCGAGCGCGATCAGCGTGCCGAGCCCGTGATCGCCCTCGAAACCCTCGTACAGCAGGGTTGTCGGGTTGAGCACGACGAGCACGCCGATGAAGCCGACGATCACCGCGCTCCACCGCGCCGCGCCGACCCGTTCGCCGAGCAATGCCGCAGCGAGGAAGACGCAGATGATCGGCACCGACAGGTTGATCGTCGTCGCCTCCGCCATCGGCAGGAAGATCATGCCGCCGAAATTGAGCGCCATGCCGGTCAGCCCCATCGCGGCGCGGCGGGCATGGACCCCGATCCGCTGCGTCGCAAAGCTGCCGAGGCCGCCATGCGTCAGCGCCCAGAGCATCAGCAGCGGCAACACGACGGCCTGCCGCCAGAACAGGCTTTCGACGATGTGGATGCCCGCCTCGGCGATATATTTGACCAGCACGAACATGACCGACAGGCTGAGCATCGCGAGCAGCCGGAGCGCGATTCCGCCCAGATAATGCTGCGGCGGATGGGAGGCGGTTGCGGCGGTCATGGGCAGCCCCGCGCATATCAGCCCCGCGATGCTTTGCAAGCTATGCAATTTCGCCGCGCATAACCCTTGCTCCGCTCCGCCAATCGGGCTACGGGCGCACTCCGGCCTAGGGGTATAGCTCAGTTGGTAGAGCATCGGTCTCCAAAACCGAGGGTCGCGGGTTCGAGTCCTGCTGCCCCTGCCAGGCCGTTGTACGACGCTCGCAGACGTCCCATTTCCCGCGTTCGAATATTCCCGACAGCTCTCTCACGCGGTTCCGGACGTCGCGCGGGATTGCCGGAAAGCGGCTGTTCTGTGGCGACCGACATGGCGAATACCGACAGATGCAGCTCATACCGGTCTTGCCCGCGTTATAGTCTACAGCAAACTGCCCGTTTTCAGGCCGCGGCGGCAGTTGGCTTCGCGTCGCCGCACAGCGATGGGCAGGACGTCGGCGCCCGACAGGATTTCTATCGTCGCCAGTCCGGTTGCCAATCCCGAGCCGCCAAAGGGGATTTCCGCCGTCGCGCTTACCCGGATATGGCGGGCATTCACCGCCTGGGGCGGGAAGCGGGCAAGGAAGTTCGCCGGGTCGCCATGGTCCTCGGCGTGCCAGTCGACGAGCGGCCGGGTTTCTTCAAAGGCAGGGTCATCCGAACCTTCGATGCGAAAATGGATCGGGGACCGCTGCCGCGGCATCATCCCGATCTCTGCGGGGTGCAGACGGATCGCATCGATCGGCCGGGTGACGCCGAGATCGATCTGGACCCACCCAAATTCTTCCCGGCGCACCCCGTCCGCGGGCGAAAGCCGGTAATAGCGCGCCGTCGAAGCGACAATCGGTGGTGCGGCGTCTTGCCGGGCCGGTGTGGCCGCACGAGAAAATCCCGCTGGCATCAGCGGCGCGGCGACAAGGCCGAGCCCGCCGATCGCGGATCGCGCGATGAATTGCCGCCGGTTCGCCTGCATGTCCCGATCCTTTGAAATCCGATCACGCCATATTTAAAGATAGAAGGGCGTGTTCGTTATCTGCTCGCAGCCATCTTCGGTGACGAGCACATGGTCTTCAAGACCGCTCATGCCCACGCCCGCATGCTTCATGAAGGCCTCGACCGCAATCAGCATTCCCGGCTCATAGGGTTCGTCGATCTTCTCATATTCCCTGACCATGATTTCGTTCGCCGAGGCGCCCTGTTTTCCTCCGATGTCCTCCAGCGCGCCGGGGTCGCCCGCCGGGATGATGTGCGGTCCATAAAAGATACCCATCTGATGTCCGAAAATCCCCAAATTCAGGTCGATTCCGTCGCCGGCATAGAGCGATGCCGCCTTTTCGCCGATCACGCCGAGCTGCCTCGCGGTGACGCCGGGGCGGATCGCCTTGATGATCGTCCGGCACACCTCGGTGGCGCCCTCCAGGATATGCCTTTGTTCCTTCGTCGGGCGCCCTCCGCAAACGGCGGTGCGGCCGGGATCGAGCCAATAGCCCTGAAAGATCGGGCCCTGGATCCATCCGCGCACCATGTCGCCCTTTTTCGGCACGCTGGTGTCATAGCCGTACAGCATATCGCCGAGCAGGAAGCGCTCTGCGTGTGCGCCGTGATGCATGTCGATGCGCGAAAAGCACCCGCCGCGCCGCATGATTTCCATCGCCGTCCGCGCCGCCGCTTCTGCCGAGCTTTCGCCGGCGATCAGCGCATCCATCCCCGCGGCGAGAGCGTGGGTGGTGATGTCGCCGGCGGTCCGGAACGCCTCCTGTTCGCGTGTCGACTTCACGCGTTGCGGTTCGAGCAGGAACCATTCGTCGGTCACCCATTCGATTTGCGGCGTCAGGCTGCGCAGGCGCCGGTCGTAAAGCCCGGGGAGCACGTCGTCGCCGACCACCGCGACGCGCCCCTCGATGCCGTGCTTGCGGAAATATTCGGGCAGCCCCGTGATCAGGCTGGGCTCATGCACGATCAGTTCGCCGCAGACGACCTTGGCATATTCGGTTTCCTGCGGCGGTTGCGCGCTGTGCAGTTCGGGTGCGCGGCCGTCCCTGAACAGCACCGCGGAAAAGGTCCAGGCGCCCATCTGGACGTCGTCCGCCCAATCCTGACCGGTGCCGTTGTTGGCGAAGTTCGTGAGCCAGAGGCCATTGCCGAGCCGGTCATAGGATCCGGCGCCCCGCGACCAGACCAGAAGATGGTCATAGCCCTTGGCGCGCATCGCGTCCCAGACCCGCTTCCAGCGCCCCTCATATTCCTCGCGGGGGAAATAATTGCTGCTGGTCACGCCTCGCCTCCTCGCAAAATGGCCGGTCAGCCCTTGACCCGAACGCTGAGGCCGATGGTGCGCGGCGCGGCGTAAGTGACATTCTCATACGCCCCCACGATCGTGCTCACCGCGCCCGATCCGATCGCGAGGATACCCCGCTTGTCGAACGCATTGCGAATGAACAGGCTGACTTCGACGCCGCCGTTCTCGGCCCCGATGTCGAAGTTCGCGATGTCGTAGGCCGGCCGGAACCGCCCCGAACTGACGACGCCGTCGATAGCGAAGGGCGTCCTGCCGACATGTTGCCAGCTTCCGCGCGCATAAACTTCCCATGCATCGCTCACCGGATAGCGCAGTTCCGACGATAGCGCGAATTTCCAGCGGGGGGTTTCGGGGGTGCGATCGCCTTCGGTGTAGCCTGCCGCCGCGCCGAATGTATCGGGGACGGAGGTAAAGCGGGCGTCGGCGTAGCTGAGCTGCCCGCTGACCGTCACGTGGCGCGACGGACGCAGGCTGACTTCCAGTTCCGCGCCGTCGATGCGCGCATCGCCGGCGTTGGCGAAGAAGGTCGAGCCGCATGGGTCGGGGATCGCGAGCTGAACGCCCTTTTGTTCGATGCGATAGGCGGCGCCGTTGACCGTCAGCACCCGGTCGGGCGTTTCGAGCTTTGCCCCCGCCTCATAGTTCCACACTGAATCGGGGCTGAAAATCGCGCCGACCGATTCGGCGAGCGAGCAGCCGAGGGCAGGGGGTACCGTTGCATTTGCGCCGCCCGCCCGGAAGCCGCGCGAGACCGTCGCATAGAGGGTGGTGTGGTCATTGGGACGGAAATTGACCGTGAAGCGCGGGCTGGCGCTCGTCTTCGTCGCGGTGATCCGCGGCGTATCGGGACCGCACAGGATGCCGGGCACGACTTCGGTGCAGCTTGCCTCGAGCGTATTCTTCAGCCGGTAGACGCGGAGCCCCGCGATCAGTTCGACCGTTTCGCTGACATCGAAATTGACTTCGGCAAAGCCGGCGAGCTGCTGGTCCGACGTTCGCTGGATATAATCGTAGGAGATCGGCCCCACCGGACCCGTCGCGGGGCCAAAGGTCGCATCGATCAGGTCGGTGAAGGCCTGGCCGACGAAAATCTGGCCCAGTTCCTGGTCGGTATGGCTGAAATAGACCCCGGCGATCCAGTTGAACGGGCCTTCGTTCGACGACGTCAGCCGGAGTTCCTGGACATAGGTGTCGGCCTTGGCCGGCGTCAGGCTGGCGAAGGGGGCGAACTCGCCGAGAATATTATAGCCGAGCGCCGTGTAGTCGAGCGTCGCGTCGGATTCCTTGTGGAGATAGGAGCTCGACGAAACCAGCTCGACATTGCCGAAGCTCTTTTCGACCGTCAGGTTCGCGACGAGGAGGTCGGTGCGCGACGGTTCGGGGCCGATCGCGCTTGCACGGCCGAACCCCGGCAGGTTGCTTTGCGTCGCGATCGGGTTGTCGGCATCGATGCGCTGGAAGAACAGGCTCGGCGTGATCGTCAAATCGTCTCCCGCTTCGAGCCGGAGCGCGCCGCGCAGGCTGAAGATCGTCGCGTCATTGGCGTTTTTTTCGACGACCTCGTCATCCGATTGCGGTGATGTCAGCCCGGCGAGCGTGGCATCGTAGCGATCGATATAGCCCGCGATCTTCTCGTAGGTGCCGGTCAGCCGCAGGGCGGCGTTGGCGGACAGCGGCACATTGACCGCGGCCTTGGTACCATAGCCCTCGCCGCCGCCCCGGACGCTGTTGACGAAGGCCTCGCCATGCGCGTCGAATCCCGAAGGATCGGGCTGGTTGGTGATATAGCGGATGGTGCCGCCGGTCGAACTCGACCCGAACAGCGTGCCCTGCGGCCCGCGCAGCACTTCGACGCGCTGCATGTCGAAGAGGTCGATGTTGGGCGTGCCGCTATAGGCATCGGTCCGGAAATCGAACGGCGTGTCGTTGATATAGACCGCGACCGCCGGCGCGAGCCCGAGGTCGGTCGTCAGCCCGCGAAGCCCGACGTTGGACTCGCCCGGGCCGACAGGGGTGAAGGTCAGGCTGGGGGTGTTGCGGACAAGGCTCTCGGTATCGCGGATCGCCAGTCGCTCCAGCGTTTCGCTGCCAAAGGCGGTCACCGCCTGCGGCACGTCCTGCAGGCGGCTTTCGCGCCGCTGTGCAGTGACGACGATATCGCCGCCCGATCCATCTTCGACGCCGGCTTCGCTCTGCGCATGGGCGGCCGGCGCGAACGCGCAGCCCGACAGCAAGGAAATCAGCAAGGTCCGCTTAAGCATATTGTCCCCTTTCGGTATTTTCTTGTTTTATGGTCGATGCGCCATCGGGCGCGATGCCGCGCCTATTGCGCGGCCAATACTTCGGTCCGGCCGAGCCCGTTTTGCTTGACGCTATCGGCATAGATGAACCCGGGTTCGCGATGGTAGCTGAGCAAGGCGATGATCCGCTGCGTGCCGCCCGCAACCTCGGTCACCCGGTGCAACGCCCGGCGGCCCCGGAACAGCAGCAGCGTGCCTGCGCCGACCTTCTGGAGGCGGGTCCGCGGCGATGCACCGTCGAGAATGGCGTGGATGTCCTCGGGCGGTGCATCGTCGACGCCGGGGGCATATTCGAATGCGCCGCCCGTCTCGGCCTCCTGCAGCAACAGCGAGACGACGAAGTCATTGTCGTCGAAATGCCAGCCCTGCTGGTCGCCGACGCCCATATAGGTGAGGTTGATGTTGATCAGCGGATCGGCGATCGTGTGGAGGCTGTCGATATCGAGCGCGTCGCGGACGAGCGACATCAGCTCCTCCGATTCATAGAAGCGGCGCAGCGCACCCGCCGGATCGAGCAGGTCCGATCCCAAAATCCACATTGAATAGGGCGAGGTGCGGCTGCGCAATTCCTCGTCGGCCATGTCGGCGATCGGTCCCTGCGGGTTGAAGCCGAGCCGCTGGTCGCGGCGATAGGCGAGCGGGAATTTCGCCGCCGCCTCGGCCACCATTTCGGCCAGCGCCGCCGGCGCAATGAAATCGGGAAAGGCGGCGGCGCCATCCTCCCCGAGCTGGCCGGCCGCCCGGTCGACGATCGCGGCGCGGCGATCGGGATCGGACAGGGGGTATAGCGTGGCGTTTACGATCGACATGAAGGCTCCTGACAAAGACGGCCGGAAAGATCGGGTTCCATGCAATAATCGCATGCGCGATCTCATTCGCCAGCAGAGTATTTTGGGGTTAGGATATCAAAATGTGATGCGCGCAGCCTGATCGTCCCGCTGACCGCCGCGACCACGCAGAGGAGGCAAAAGGCGGTGACCGCACCCAGCGACAGATTCTCGAGCAACAGCCCGCCGATCGCCGGCCCGACCGCGAGGCCGCCGCCGGTCATCGCGGGGGTCAGCGCGATCAGCCGTCCGTCGCGGTCGACCGACGCCAGCAGGCCGAACTGAAAGGCATATTGGAAAGGCCAGGCAAAAGCGAACAGGCTGACCGAAAGGACGAAGGCCGCCGTGCCGGGCAGGAACAGCAGGCCCCCGACCGCGGCGGCGAGCAGCCCCAGCCCGGACAGCAGGCCGGTGGTCCGCGCCAGGCGGTCGGCGACGACGCCCGCAACGAGCGAACCCGCCAGCCCGCCGAAAGCCGAAGCGGAGAGCGCAAAGGCGACGGTGCCGGGCGAGAGTCCCTTGCCGACGCCGATGCGTTCGAGAAACGGCCACAGCGAGGCCATGCCGATGAAATAGAGCAGGATGCACCCCAGCGCGCCGATGACGAGCGGGTTGCCCGGCGATCGGGCCGCGCGGGGCCCCGCGGCGGCCGGCTGCGCCCGGCCGATAACCGCGGCCAGCCAGAAGCCGGGGACCGCGATCGCAGAGAGGATCAGGAACAGCCACGGCCATCCGAGGCTGGCGGCGATCCAGCCGAAACTGCCCATGCCGATCATGCCGACGACCGACTGGCCCGCGAAATAGATGCTGATGCTGCGTTCGGGGCGTGCCGACCGGCCCATCGCCGCATAACAGATCCCGCCGACGACGCCCTCGCCGAGCCCCGAGAGAAGGCGCGTCGCGGCGACATAGCCATAATGGTCGTCGAGCATGGTGAGCAGGTTGCCGGCGATCATCACCGCAAGGCTGGCGCGAACAACCGCCGCCCAGCCAAAGCGTGCGGTGATGAGCGGGCATAGCAGGCTGCCGACAAGGATGCCCGCCATGTTGAGCGCGGCGACGGTGCCGGCGCCCGCCACGCCATAGCCGAAGCGATCGGCGAAAACGCCGACCATCACCGGGAGGACCGCCGGCAGCGTTGCCGCCGCCACGCCGAGATAGATCGCCGCCCATGTCGAGGCGCGCGGCGTCGCCGCGGGCCTCGACGAGGGGGCGGACGACGGGGCGGTGGTCATGCGGGGATGGGCTCGCGCTTGTAAAGGTGTCCCGCCTTCATGATCACGCGCAGACGCCGGCCGTCCTCGGCAAGCAGCGCAATATCGTCCAGCGGGTCGCCGTCGACGACGAGCAGGTCCGCCGTCGCGCCCGGGACGATGCGGCCGAGGTCGGGGCGCCCCAATATCTCGGCGCCGGTGACGGTTGCCGACCGCAAGATCGCCGCGGCGGGCTGAACCTCGCGGCGATAAAGAAATTCGCGCGCCTGCATGTCGAACACATCGCCGGGCAGGTCGGTACCGAAACCAAGCGGGAGGCCGGCGCGCCACGCGGTTTCGAAACCCTGCATCGCGAGATGGGCGATTTCCTTCGCCTTCGCCGCCGCCGCCGGGGGCAGGCCGAGCGCGTCGCCACGCTCGGTCAGTGCCATCACGACCGACAGGGTGGGCACCGCGAATCCGCCGGCATCGCGCAGCGCTGCCGCGGCTTCCGGGGAAACCAGCGTCGCATGCTCGACCGTCCGCACCCCCAGTTGCGCCGCGCGCATCACCGCCTCGGCGGTGTGGGCATGCGCCGCGACATAGCGGCGCCACCGTGCCGCCTCCTCGACCGCTGCCTGTACCTCGTCATCGGTAAACTGCTGCATCCAGATGGGATCGGTGGGCGAAAGCACTCCGCCCGACAGCATGATCTTGATGCAATGCGCGCCCATGCGCAATTCCTCGCGCGCGGCGCGGCGCACTTCGTCGGCGCCGTCGACGACATGCGCGATCATGTTCATCCGGCTGCATCCGCACGGTTCGACATCCTCGTGGCCGGGGCGCAGGTCGCCATGACCGCCGGTCATCGACAGGGTGCGGCCGGCGTAGAAGAAACGCGGCCCGGGGATGAGGCCGTCGTCGATCGCCTGCGCAAGCCCTTGGTCGCCGCCGCCGACGTCGCGCAGGCTGGTAAAGCCGCAATCGAGCGCGTGGCGCAGCATCCGCGCGGCATGCGCCGAGGAATAGGTCGCCGGATGATCGAGAAGCTGGACCACATTGGCGCTGGAAAGCCGCGCGTGGATATGGACATCGATCAGGCCGGGGAGCAGCGCGCCGCCGCGCACGTCGATGACCTCGGCATTGGCGACGTGCGCCGGACCGGTGTCGACCGCCACGATCCGGCCGTTTTCCACCACGACATGGCAATCCTCGCGATAGCCGTCCGCGGCCTCGTTCAGCACGCGCGCATTTTCGAACACGATCATCGTCAATTCGTTTCCCCCGGGCCGTTCGGCATCAATGCGGCCAATCTAGGCGGGGTGCGATCGTCCCGTAACAAGAGAAATGTGGACACTCGATGCCTTTTCGATATGAAGGCGGCGATGAGGAGCCTGCGCCAGTCCCTGCCACCGCTCAACGCGCTCGCGGTATTCGAGGCGGCGGCACGACACCACAGCTTCACCCGCGCGGCGGCCGAACTCAACATCGCCCAGTCGGCGGTCAGCCGCCACGTCGCCAATCTGGAAGCGGACCTGGGCGTCACGCTGTTCATGCGGAGCGGCAACCGGCTTGCCCTCACGAACCCGGGGGAGCGGCTGGCGGAGGCGATCCAGTCGGGCCTCGGGCGCATTCGCGATAGCGTGGAGGCGATCCGGCGGCGGCGCGGCGAGGCGGAAAGTTTCACCATCGCCTGTACCTATGCGATGGCGCACGACTGGCTGATGCCGCGCTTCGGCCGGCTGCGCGCGGTGCTGCCCAAGGCGCAGCTGCGGCTGATCACATCGGACAGCTATCTGAACTTCGATGCCGACGATGTCGATTTGTCGATCCGCTACGGCGAACCGTCCGACTGGCCGGGCCTGCGGTCGCGCAAGCTGCTCGCGGAGGAAGTGTTTCCCGTCTGCGCGCCCTCGATGCTCGCCGAATTACCCGGACTGGCCAAGGACGATCGCGCGGCCTGGCAGCAGGCGCCGTTGCTGCATCTGGCGCCCGATGCGCAGGGCCGGGTCGACTGGCTGGACTGGTTCGGCGACCTCGGCATCGCGCCGTCGCAGCATGGCCCGATGTTCAGCGCCTATACGCCGATGCTGCAGGAGGCGCTGGCCGGACGCGGCGTTGCGCTGGGGTGGCGCGGCATCGTCGATCCCTATCTGGAAACGGGCCAGCTCGTGCGGCTTGCGAACCGCTCGCTGACGTCGGGCCACGGCTTCCATGTCGTTCACCGCGCCGACGCCCGCGAGGCGCTCGTCGAGGCGGTGATCGATGTGCTCGTCGACGTCCGGCCGCCGGCCGAACCGCCTATTTTTTGACGTCGCCGCCGAGGAAGCGTTCGACTTCGAGCGCGAATTTCTCGGGCTCCTCGACCTGCGGCGAGTGCCCGCTCCGTTCGAAATAGACGAGCCGCGCGCCCGGGATGGTCTTGCTGATCTTGTACGCGACGGTGGGCGAGACGTTCGCATCGAAGCGGCCGTTGATGACCAGCGTCGGCACATCGAGCCTGGCGAGGGCGGGGTAAAGGTCGAGCTTCATCGCATCGAGCATGACCTCGGTGCAGACCTCCTGCGAGAAGGTGCCGGCATCGCCGCTTTCGAGGGCACGGTTGCGCTGGTCGTAATAGGACATCCGGTCATAGGCGTCGATCGCGATGCACCCCATCTGCCCGGCCGGGCTGGAGTCGGGCGGGATGGCGGCGACGATCTCCGGATACAGCTTGTCGAAGAGAAATTCATGCTCGGCGGGTTTGGGCGCCCCCGATCCGACGAGGACGAGATGCGCGACATGGCGGGGGTAGCGGGCGGCATAGGCCATCGAGATGATGCCGCCGAAGGAATGGCCGAGCAGGTCGATCCGCTCGACCTTCAGCTGTTGCCGCAGCGTTTCGAGATCGCGGACCATGCGGTCGACGGTCATGTCCCCGGGGCTGCGCGCCGGGGGCGATTTGCCGGTGCCGCGCTGGTCGTAGAAGATGATCTGGCGGCGGTCGGACATTTCCTTCCACGCCGGCGCATTGACGAAATAGCTGTGATCGAACCCGGGGCCGCCGTTGACGGCCACGAGCGGAACCTCGCCCGGCGTGCCGATCGCGACATGATAGAGAGTTTCGCCCCCCGGCTCCGGTGCCGGCTGCTGCGCGGAAGCAAGACCGGGTGCGGCGAGGCCAAGGCACAGCGCGAAAACGAAATGGCGAGGCTTGCGGAAGGTCATGGGCTCTCTCTCCGGAAAATCGTTCGTTCCGCGATTAGGAAGGAAGCCGCGCGATGGCGACCGCAAAGATCAGATGCATGCATGACAACAGGCTATGCAATCGGTGCCGGTCTATCCTTGATCGGCGTGGACCACATTGCCGTGCCAGCTCCGGAATTCATGCTCGCTGGTATCGACGATGAACTCGTGCCGGTGGGCCGGATATTTGTTGACCTGCCGGAAGGTGACGCGCGCGACGCCCGCGATCCGGTAGATATCCTCGATGGTCGCGGTCATCGCGCGCTGGTCCTTCGCGTACATATGCGCGATGAGATTGTAGGGGCCCGTCTTCATCGCGCAGCCCGAACAGCGATCCATGCCGGCGATGGCCTTGTAGGCGGTGCCGAGGTGGGCGGGATGGACCTCGACATACATCCAGCCGAACACCTGCATGTTGGTCGCCGACACGTCGATCATCAGGCCATAGGTAATCAGGCCGTGATCGGTCAGCCGTTTCAGCCGCTTGCGGATCGCGGCTTCGGAAAGGTCGAGTTTCCGGCCGATGGCGCGGTTGCTCGCGCGTCCGTCATCGTGGAGCAGGTCGATGATCTGCCGGTCGATGGCATCGGGGACGTAACTGGTCATAGCGATGCGATCCCCTGCTTGATGCACGCCTCGCCGATCGACACATCGGCGGCGACCGCGTCGACCCCGGCGATGACGCCGATCCGGTTTTCGACGAGATCGCGGATGTCCGCGGTGCCCTGCGCGAAGACCATGATCTGCAGGAACGGGTTTTCGAAAAACAGCGAGATGGAGAAGACCGTCTCGATCTTGCCGATTTCCGCGGCGATCCGTTCGGCGTCCGCAAAGGCGCAGCTCACGTCGATCCAGCCCAGCACGCCATAGCCGGCCTTGATGATATTTTGCTGGACCGAGAGTTTGATCACCTTGTCGCGGACCAGCGCGTCGACGCGCACCGAGATGGTGCTTTCGGCGACACCCAGTTCGGCGGCGATGTCGCGATTCGACGTCTGCGGCGCCCGCGCGAGCATCGCAATGATCTGGCGATCAATCGAATCCAGCCGTCTCTTCGAACCCATGACTCTCTTTCCGGCGTCATGCCGCGATGCGCAGCGCCCGCCAAAGCCATGCTGCCAACCCCGTCTCAACTCAAGCATTTTCATGCAATCATCGCATATTGCACTGCAATATCGAAATATGCGTCCTAAAAATGCATTGACAGGTTCGCAAACATCGGCAACCATGGCTTCCGACAAAAGCTCAAAACGAGCAGCGGCCGCAATGGGAGCGGCCAACGAAGCCGCCGGAGCGCGGCGATCGATGGGAGAGGGACCGGTTATGAATCGGATTATATCGCGTCGCGTCCAATATTTACTCGCCGCCAGCGTGCTGCCATTGGCGCTGGCCGTTCCTGCGGCCGCGAACGCGCAGGAGGCCGATGCAAGTGCTGCCGCACAGACGGAGGCCGAAGGCTCTTCGCTTAATGCCGCCGACGGCGATATCGTCGTCACCGCCCGCCGCCGCGAGGAAAGCCTGAGCCGGACGCCGGTCGCGGTCTCGGTGCTGACAAGCGATGCTTTGCAGTCGCGCAGCATCAATTCCGAGGCCGACCTGCAGACCGCGACACCGGGGCTGATCGTCCGCTCGACGCAGGGCAGCAGCCAGTTCAACTATGCGATCCGCGGCCAGTCGATCGACGCCTTCAGCGTCTCGCAGCCGGGCGTGCTGACCTATGTCAACGAGTTCCAGACCAATGCGCTGAGCGCCGGGTCGCTCTATGACCTCGGGTCGGTGCAGGTGCTCAAGGGACCGCAGGGGACGCTGTTCGGCCGCAACACGACAGGCGGCGCAGTGCTGTTTTCGACCGCGGCGCCCGAGTTCGACGCGTTCAAGGGCTTTGCCCGCGGCCGGGCCGGCAACCTTGGCGCCTGGCAGGGCGAAGGGATGATCAACGTGCCGCTCGGTGACAGCGCGGGTCTGCGCGTCGCGGGGCAGGTCGACCAGCGCAAGGGTTTCGTGCGCAATCTCGTCAACGGCGAGCGGCTGGCGAATGTCGATCGCTGGTCGATTCGCGCGTCGCTCAGCTTCGAGATCGGGGACTCGATCGAGTCGAAATTCGTTGCCGAATATGGCCGTTCGAAGGGCAATGGCGATCCGATCCTTGCCTATTCGGCCAATGCGCCGGGTTCGGTCGGCCCGAACGGGCAGGCGCTCGCGGCGACGGTGCCGACCTTTTACAGCCCGATCCTCGATACGCTCGCCGGGCCGGGAGCCTATGCCGCGCTGATGGCCGCCTATCCGGGCACGCCGGCCGGCGGCTACCTCGATTATATCGATCTCCAGCGCTCGCTGGGTACGCGCGCTACGTATCTGGATGGCGAGACGGGGCTGGACGCGAAGAGCGGCTATATCATCAACACGACGTCGATCGACATTTCGGACAGTGCGCAGATCAAGAATATCGTCGGATATTCGTACAACCGCAATTTCTCACTGTTCGATCAGGACGGCAGCCCGTTCCCCTTTTACGAATATGTGCAGACGCGGAACCGGGTGAAATCCTTCTCGGAAGAACTGCAACTGTCGGGCGAGGCGGTCGACAATCGCCTGACCTATATCCTTGGCGTCTATTATTCGAACGAGAAGCGAACGAGCGGCCAGACCTTCCGCTATTTCAACCTCGGCCCGGTCGCCAATCCGGTCCTCGGTCCGGTGTTCGGCGGCAGCCTGCCGCTCGGCAACCGGCTCGAGGGGGATTTCGATATCTCGAGCATCGGTGCGTTTGCGCAGGCGTCGTTCAAGTTCACCGACACGCTGAGCATGACCGGCGGTTTCCGTTACACGCAGGAAAAGAACAAGTTCACCGAAGTCTCGGGCTTCGCACCCTTCTATCCGGCGGGGATTGTCGAGAAGCGCAAGGACAGCGAGCCGAGCTGGACGGTCGGCCTCGAGTATCAGGCGACGCCGTCTCTGTTCTTCTATGGCACCTATCGCGGTAGCTGGCGTGGCGGCGGTTTCAACTATAACGCACCGCCGGTGAATGCGCCGGCCGAACTCGGCGGCAACAGCTTCGATCCCGAAAAGATCGAGGACATCGAATTCGGCGCCAAGTTCAACGGCTACCTCGGCAGCGTGCACACGCGCGCGAACCTTGCAGTCTATAAAAGCTGGGTCGATGGCATTCAGCGCATCGCCTATCTGACCTTCCCCGACGTCGGGCCCGGCGGGGCGACGGTCAACGCCGACGGGGCGACGTTTCAGGGTGTCGAGCTCGATGCCGAATTCACCGTCGCGCCGGGGGTCGTGATCGGCGGATCGTTCAACCACACCGACCCGAAATATCGCGGCGATACGCAGCAGACCCTGTTCGGCACCTTCATCGACTTCACGACCTTTGCCGATGTGACGAAATATTCGGGCAGCGGTTATATCGACGTGACCGCGCCGCTGGCGGGCGACACCGGCGAACTGCGGGCGCGGCTCGACGTCTATGCGCAGTCGTCGCTCTATTTCTCCAACTATGGCCAGAGCGGTGCCCCGGGGACGAAGCTGCCGTCTTATGAGCTGGTGAACGCGCGCGTCGGGCTCGACAATATCGGCGGGTCGGGCGTTTCGGCGGCTTTCTTTGCGAAGAACATCTTCGACAAGGAATATTATGTCGGCGGCATCGGGCTTGGCACGGCCGGGGGTTACAACCTCGCGGTGCCCGGCGAACCGCGCACCTACGGCATCGATATCAGCTTTCGTTTCTAGAACCTCCACTGTCCCGGCCGCGGGCGCGGCCGGGACATTTTTGGGGTGCCGGAGTCACCATATATGACCGAAGTGGACGCCATCGTCATCGGCGCCGGCATGTCCGGCATGTACCAACTCCATCTGCTCCGCCAGCTCGGCCTTGGCGTGCAGGTGATCGAGGCGGGCAGCGAGGTCGGCGGCACCTGGTACTGGAATCGCTATCCCGGCTGCCGTTTCGATTCCGAAAGCTATTCCTATTGCTTCTCCTTCGACGAGGAGATGTTGCAGGAATGGGACTGGAGCGAACATTTCGCGCCGCAGCCCGAGACCTTTGCCTATCTCCGCCGCGTCGCCGACAAGCTCGACCTGCGCCGCGACATTCGCTTCGATACGCGCGTCGCCTCCGCGCATTGGCAGGAGCGCGAGGGGCACTGGCTGGTGCGCTGCGAGGACGGATATGAGGCGCGCGCGCGCTACCTGGTAACCGCGGTCGGCATCCTGTCGATCCCGGTCATCCCGAATTTTCCGGGGCGCGACAGCTTTGCGGGACCCTCTTTCCACACGTCAGACTGGCCGCGCGGCGGCATCGAGCTGGCGGGCAAGCGCGTCGCGGTCGTCGGCACCGGCGCCACCGGGGTGCAGGTCATCCAGGAAATGGCGAAGGTCGCGGGACATCTTACCGTCATCCAGAAGGAGCCGAACTGGTGCAAGCCGCTGTGCAACGCGCCGATCGCGCCCGAAGAGATGGCCGACATCAAGGCGCGCTATGCCGAGATTTTCCGGTCGTGCCGCGAAAGCGATGCGGGCTTCGTCCACAACTGGGACCCGCGCACGACCTTCGAGGTCGGCGATGAAGAGCGCGAGGCCTTTTACGAACGGAAATATGGCGAACGCGGCTTTGCTTTCTGGCTGAGCAATTTCAGCGATCTGGCGGTCGACGAGAAAGCCGCGCGGCTGGCGAGCGACTTTCTGGCGCGCAAGATCCGCTCGCGCGTCAACGATCCCGAAACGGCCGAAAAGCTGATCCCCAAGGACCATCTGTTCGGCACGCGGCGGGTGCCGATGGAGACGCGCTATTATGAGGTGTTCAACCAGCCGAACGTCGACCTGATCGACGTCAACGCCGATCCGCTCGTCGAGATCACGCCCGACGGGATGCGCTTCGGCAGCGGTTTCGTTCCGCTCGACGCGATCATCTATGCCACCGGCTTCGACGCGGTGCGCGGCGCTTTCGACAAGATCGACATCGTCGGCAAGGGCGGGCTGACGCTTCGCGAGAAATGGGACGACGGCCCGGTCACCTTCCTCGGCCTGCAGAGCCACGGTTTTCCGAACTTCTTCATGATCGTCGGTCCGCACAGCGGCGCGACCTTCTGTAACGTCCCGCGCTGCGCCGAGCAGAATGTCGAATTCGTCGCCGAACTCATCGGGCATATGGAGGGCCGCGGGCTTGCGCGCTGCGAAGCGAGTGCGGCGGCCGAGGACGACTGGACGACGCAGGTGCTCGATCAGGCCGACCAGTTGCTCGCGGGCCGGACCAATAGCTGGTTCACCGGGATCAACCACAACATCGAGGGACGGGGGCGGCGCAAGATGCTGCTCTACACGCTCGGCCAGCAATATTTCCTCCAGACCTGCCGCGAGATCGTCGCGCAGGATTATCGCGGCTTCGACATGGCGCCGCAGCGCCCGGCCGCATGACGTCCGAAGGAGAAGACGATGCCGAGTGAAGCCTATCGGGCGCTGGTCGACCAGTTGTTCGCGTCGCCGATGCCCACCGACATCGGCGAGATGCGCGAAGCCTATCGCGCGATGGGCGACGCCTTCCCGCTGCCGGCCGACGTCGCGGTCGAGACAGCGACGCTCGGCGGGCGACCGGCCGAGTGGCTGACGGTCGCTGATGCGCCGCGCCATATCGTCCTGCTGGTCCACGGCGGCGGCTATTGCATCGGCGGGCTGGACTCGCACCGCCACCTCGGCGGCGAGATCGCGCGCCAGACGGGAAGCCGGGTCGCGGTGATCGACTATCGGCTGGCGCCCGAGCATCCCTATCCGGCCGGGCTCGACGATCTGAAGCTGGCCTATCGCGAATTGCTGGCGATGGCGGGTGACGAGAAGATCGCGCTCGTCGGCGACAGCGCGGGGGCGGGGCTGGTGATGGCGCTGCTCGCCGAGCTGCTGCTCGAAGCACGGCCGCTGCCCGCGAGCATCTATTGCATGTCGCCCTGGGCCGACCTGTCGGACACGGCAACTTCGCGCAAGCTCAAGCGCGAGCTCGACCCGCTCGCCAGCATCGACCAGCTTGCGAAAATGGCGGTTCATTATGCCGGGAATATCCCGGTCAGCGACCCTCGCATCTCGCCCGCCTTTGCCGATTTTCGCGGCAGCCCGCCGGTCTTCATCCAGGCGGGCACCGCCGAGGTGCTGATGGACGATGCGCTGAACCTCGCCAAATCGCTCGCCGATGCCGACGTCGACGTCGATGTCGAGCTGCGCGCCGGCATGATCCACGTCTGGCCGTGGTTCTTCCCCGCGATTCCCGAGGGCGCCGAAGCGCTGGCGCGTGCCTGCGCCTTCCTGTCGCGCCATTTCGCCGACGCCTGACCGGCCGTCCGCCTCCGTTTCCCGAAAGGCCCCTCCCGATGCTCGACGATCCGCAAACCAGCCCCGAGCCCGATCTCGATCGGGCGCGCGCCAAATATGCTGCCGAACGCGACCGGCGCAGCGGCCGCCGCAACCGGACGGCGTATCAAACGCCGGGCAGCGGGATCGCGATCGATCTTCGCGACACCTATATCCCGCGCATCGAGCGCGAGGTACGGAACGAAGCGGTCGATGCCGTCGTCATCGGTGCGGGCTTTGCCGGGTTGATCGTCGCAATCGAGATGAAGAAATGCGGTATCGGCCCGATCCGTATCGTCGACACGGCGGGTGACTTCGGCGGGGTCTGGTACTGGAACCGCTATCCCGGCGCGCAGTGCGACGTCGAATCTTATATCTATCTGCCGTTCCTCGAGGAGACGGGGTACATCCCGAAGGAGAAATATTCGCACCAGCCCGAAATCCTCGAACATGCGCAGCGGCTGGGGCGGCATTTCGATCTCTATCGCGATGCGCTGTTCCACACCGGCGTCACCGACGTGCGCTGGTCGGACGGCGACCGCTGGACGGTGGCGACCGACCGCGGCGACACGATCCGCTCCAACTTCGTCGTCATGGCGGGCGGCGGGCAGGACCAGCCGCGACTCCCCGACCTGCCGGGGCTCGACGAATTTTCGGGGCATGTCTTCCATAGCTGCCGCTGGGACTATGACTATACCGGGGGCAGCCACGCGGGCGACTGCGTCAAGCTCGAAGGCAAGCGCGTGGCGGTCGTCGGGACCGGGGCGTCGGCGGTGCAGCTTGTCCCCTATATCGCGCCCTCGACCGAGCATCTCTATGTCCTCCAGCGCACGCCGGTGGTGGTCGGCGAGCGGCTGAACCGGCCGACCGATCCCGACTGGGCGGCGTCGCTCGAACCCGGCTGGCAGGACCGGCGGATGCTCAACTATTCGACATTGGTTCTCGGCGGAAAGCAGGACGAGGACCTGGTCGACGACGGCTGGACGCACGCGACCGCCGAACTGGCGAGCGTCTATGGCGGCGATAAGGGCGGGAACGAGGTTTCGGCCGAAGCCGCGGCGGAGGCGGCCGAGCGCGCCGACCTTCGTTACATGGAGAAGATCCGCGCGCGGGTCGACCGCACGGTGAGCAAGGCGAGCGCGGCCGAATTGCTGAAGCCATGGTACCGCTATTTCTGCAAGCGGCCGACCTTCAACGACCTCTACCTGCCGGCGTTCAACCGCGACAATGTCGAACTGATCGACGTCAGCGGCCCGGCGGGGCTCGAACGCCTGACCGCGACGGGCTTTGTCGTCGACGGCACCGAATATCCCGCCGATGCGATCATCTTCGCCTCGGGTTTCGCGAGCGACCTGTCCGAACGCAAGGGGTACGAACTTGCGGGACGCGGCGGGATCACGCTGCGCGATCATTGGCGCGACGGCGCGCGCTCGCTGCACGGGGTGCTCGTCCATAATTTCCCGAACCTGTTCCTGATGGGCACGGTGCATGTCGGGCTGACGATCAACTATACCGAGATGATGCTGCGGCAGGGGCGCCACATCGCCCGCACGATCGAACTGCTCCGCGCCCGCGGCTTCGACGAGATCGAGGCGACCGCAGAGGCCGAGGATGCCTATGTCGAGGAAATCGTCGCGGCGCGCGAGGCCGACGTGGCGTTTCACGCCTCCTGCACGCCGGGCTATTTCAACAATGAGGGCATGCCGGTGCAGCGCGGCAAGGGGCTCACCGACACCGTCTATGCCGGCGGTCTGTTCGCCTGGCTCGACATGGTCACCGACTGGCGCGAGGCGCGGGACTTTGCCGGGGCAGAGCTTCGCTGAGCCGCACCGCCCCTTCAAACCGGAGGCACACATGACGATGAACGCGATCAGCAGGAATATAGCCGCCGGGACGGTGCAGGGGCAGGTCGATCCGGCCTTTGCCGAACTCGCCGATCTCTTTGCCGCCAACTTCGACGAACGCGGCGAGGTCGGCGCAAGTCTCGCGATCTTCCACGAAGGCCGGCCGGTCGTCGACCTGTGGGGCGGACGCAAAACGGCGGACGGCGAAGCATGGGATGCCGAGACAATCTCGATCGTCTGGTCGAGCACCAAGGGGATCGCGGCGGTCGCGGCGCATCATGCGGTCGAGAAGGGGCATATCGACCTCGACGCCCCGGTCGCGAAATACTGGCCCGAATTCGCCTGCGAAGGGAAAGAAGAGGCGACGGTGGCGATGATCCTCGACCATTCGGTCGGGGTCCCCGCGCTGCGTGATCCGGTGCGGCCCGGCGGCTTCGCCGACTTCGACTATATGTGCGAGCGGATCGCGCGCGAGCGGCCCTTCTGGGTGCCGGGGACGCGTCACGGCTATCATGGCCACACCTATGCATGGACCGTGGGCGGGCTGTTCCGCCGCGCGGTCGGCGTGCCGCTCGGCGACTATATCCGCAGCGAGATTGCCGGGCCGCTCGGCGCCGATTTCTGGCTGGGGCTCCCGGCCGGCGAGCATCGCCGCGTTGCACCGATGATCTATCCGGCCGATCCGCTGTTCGGCGGCAAGTCGCGCGCCAATCATGCGATCGAGACCGACCCCGCCGCGCCCTTCACGCTGATGATGACCAATGATGGCGGTTATGACTGCAACGACCCCGCTTATTGGGGCGTCGAGATCGGATCGCTCAACGGCATGACCAATGGACGTGGGCTCGCGACCATCTATTCGGCGCTTGCCAATGGCGAACTGCTCGGCGCCGATACGGTGGCGCGGATGGGCCGCACCGCAAGCGCCAGCCACCTCGATGCGACATTGCTGATGCCGATGCGTTTCGGGTCGGGGTTCATGAAGACCACCGATAATCGCAGCCAGCCCGAACTGGTCGACTGCACGCTTTTGATGTCCGAGGAGGCGTTCGGCCACGTCGGCTTCGGCGGTTCGATCGGTTTCGCCGATCCCGGCGCGCGCATGGGTTTCGGCTATACGATGAACCGCATGGGCGCCGGCGTCATGGTCGGACCGCGCGCGCAACTGCTGATCGACGCCGCCTATCGCGCGCTCGGCTATGCCTCGAACGCCAGCGGGGCGTGGGTGTGAAGGGCGGAGCGGCGTAGCTTCTTGAAACCCCGGCGGCGGGCGCCTTATGGAAAGGATGACGGCGCGACAGAAAAGGATCGCGCACCGGCATCGCTAGGAGACGAAGATGGCTTTGGGGCTTTTCGACCTGACGGGCAAGGTCGCGCTGGTGACCGGCGGCAACGGGGGTATCGGCCTCGGCATGGCCAAAGGTCTCGCGATGCACGGCGCGACGGTGGTGATCTGGGGCAACAAGCCCGACAAGAACGAGCGGGCGGTCGCCGAACTCGAAGCCCTTGGCGGCACCGTCCGCTGCGCGCAGGTCGACGTGGCCGACGAGGCGGCAGTGAAAGCGGGTATAGCGGCGATCCTCGCAGAATTCGGCCGTCTCGATCAGGCGATTGCGAACGCCGGCATCGGCATCGCGCGCCGCGACATGTTCGAGATCAGCCAGGCCGATTTCGACAAGCTGCAGTCGATCAACGTCTATGGTGTGTTCTACACCTTGCGCGAGGCGGCGGCGCACATGATCGAGCGCGGCAAGGCGGGCGAGCGCGGCGGCTCGCTCGTCTCGATCGCTTCCACCGCTGCCGTTCACGGTGCCGCGCGCAACGAGCATTATGGCGCGACGAAGGGCGCGGTGCTGTCGCTGACGCGCGCCATGGCGGTCGAGCTCGCGCCGCACGGCATCCGCGTCAACAGCATCCTGCCGGGCTGGACGCGGTCGGACATGACCGAGCGGTTGCAGGGGTGGGACAAGTTCAACGACAATGTGATCAGCCGCGCGCCGGTCGGCCGCTGGGGCGACGGCGACGATTTTTCGGCCATCGCCGTCTATCTCGC
The DNA here is from genome assembly GCF_001314325.1 of Sphingopyxis macrogoltabida. Lineage (NCBI taxonomy): Bacteria > Pseudomonadati > Pseudomonadota > Alphaproteobacteria > Sphingomonadales > Sphingopyxidaceae > Sphingopyxis > Sphingopyxis macrogoltabida. Next base: position 2,662,234 of record NZ_CP009429.1, on the reverse strand, counting down.
CAGCCATCACTCGAGTTTTCATCTGGGCGATGCGATCGTGATCGACGGCGGCTATACCATCTATTGAAGATTTCTCGATCCGGCCTTGGCGTCGATCAGATCAGCGATTTCAACCGGTCGATCCCCGTTGCCTCCCGGACGATCCGCGATGCGAGCGCTTGCCCGTTCGCGCCGTTGGTAAAGACGACGATCGCGCGCCCGCTCCGGGCATCGCCGACCCCCAGCGTTCTGAAGATCCCGTAATTGCTGCCGCTGTGCTGGAACAGCTGGCCCGCCGGGGATCGCTCGAGTTCCCAGCCCAGTCCCCGCGAAATATCGCGCCCGCGCACCTCGGTCCGCGGGGTGAGCATCGCTTGCCGCGCCGCCTCGCCGATCTCCCAGTCCGCCCGCGCTCGCCGGTCCATCATGAGCAGCATGAACTTCGCATAGTCGGAAGCCGTCATCAGGAGCCCGCCCGCGGAATTGACCAGCAGGTCGTGCGTCGACGGCGGCGTCTTCGGGTCCGCCTCGCGCATCGCCGCGATCGAATCTTCGTAGGTCCAGAACGCGATCGGCTTGTGCCATTTCGCCGCGATCGGCAGCAGCCGGTCGCCGAGCTCGCGTGTCGGCTGGGGAGGGAGTATTTGCTCGCCTTCGGGCGGTTCGGAATGGCCGAAGACCGCCGCCCTCGCGATATCCTGGTCCCAGCCGAAACTGCTCCGTGACATGCCGGCCGGGCCGAACAGCTTCGCCTGCATCACGCTGCCGAGGCCCATGCCGGTGATCTTCTCGACGACGAGCTGGAGCCAGATGAAGGCTTCGCCCGAATAGCTGTAGCCCGATCCGGGGGCGCTGTTGGTGACCAGCGGCCCCGAAGCCCAGTTGGGCAGACCGGTCGAATGTGCCAGCACATGCCGGGCCGTGATCTGTTCGAGATTGGGGTCATCGCCCAAATGGGCGGGCCGGCGATAGGCGACGAGCGGCCGGTCGAGATCGAGGCGCTTTTCGTCGGCGAGCCGCATCGCGACATAGGCAAAGACCGGCTTGGTCATCGACGCGGCTTCGAACAACGTATCTTCCCGCACCGGCTCGCGGGTGAGGGCGTTTTTGACCCCGAAGCCCTCGCTCCAGACGAGCGCCCCGCGGTCGACGACCGCGATGGCGATGCCGGGCACCCCGGCGATCTGCATGAGCCGCGGAATTTCGCGAACCAGTTCCGCAGACGGCACCCAGACCGTGTTGCTGTCCGCGCATCCGGGCGCCGGCCGCGCACCGGCAGGCGCCGAGCCGCCGGCGATCAGCGCTGCGGATCCGGCCAGCACTGCCCGTCGCCCGGGCCTATTTCCGGAAGTGCTCATCCCTATTCGTGCCGCAGCGCGTCGATCGGATTGAGGCTGGCCGCCCGGCGCGCCGGGAAATAGCCGAAGACGACGCCGATCAGCGCCGAAATCGCAAAGGCGATGACGTTGATCTGGGCGTCGAACATCCAGCTCACCTGCATCAGGGGCGAGAGGATCGCAATCGCGAGCTGCGCGATGACGAGACCGGCGAGCCCGCCGAGGCACGAGAGGACGATTGCCTCGACCAGAAACTGCATCAGCACCTCGCGCGCGACCGCACCGATCGCGAGCCGGATGCCGATCTCGCGCGTGCGTTCGGTGACCGATACCAGCATGATGTTCATGATGCCGATGCCGCCGACGACGAGCGAGATGGCGGCGACCGCCGCGACAATCCGCGTCAGCAGGGTGGTCGTGCCGGTCAGCGTTTCCGAAATCTGCTTGGTGTCGAAGATGTTGAAATCATCATTCTTGCCGTCGGTAATCTTGCGCCGCTCGCGCAGCAGGTCGGTGATCGAGGCCTGCACCTGTTCGCTTGCATAATTCTGGTCGATCCCGACGAGCATCACGGAGATATCCTGATTGCCGGTGAAGCGGCGCTGCACCGCCTTGACGGGCATGATCACGATATCGTCCTGATCGCCGCCGAAACCCGCCTGACCGCGCGTCGACAGCACCCCGATGACGTCGCAGCTCACGCCCTTGATGCGAAAGCGCTGGCCGACGGCGCTGCCGCCGCGAAACAGATTCTGGCGGATCGTGTTGCCGATGATGCAGACGCTTTTGCCGGCCTGTTCCTCGGCGGGGGTGAAGGTGCGGCCCTCGGCAAGCGGCCAGGGCTGGACGGTGAAATAGGCGTCGGTGGTGCCGTTCACCGTCGTCGACCAGTTGGCGCCTTCGTAGATCGCAGTGCCGCTGGTCTGCGCCTGCGGCGCGACCGCGGTCACGCCGCCGATCTGCTGCGCGATCGCCTCGAGGTCGGCCATTTCGAAATCGGGCGGGCGCGGGCCGCCGCCGCCGCGGCCGAAGCCCTGACCGGGACGGATCTGGAGGATGTTGGTGCCGAGCGCTGAAATCTGGCTCTGTACCGCGGCGGTCGTCGCATTGCCGAGCGTGACCATCGTCACCACCGCGGCGACGCCGATGACGATGCCGAGCACGGTGAGGAAGGAACGCAGCACGTGGCGGCGGATCGAACGCAGCGCGAGGAAGAAGGTCGTGCCGATCACGCGCCTTGCTCCGCAAGCCCCGGCGGGTGCGCGTTGGTTTCGATCCGCTCGACCAGCCCGTCCTTGAAATGGACGAGGGTGCGCGCGAATTCGGCCATGTCGGGTTCGTGCGTCACCATCAGCACGGTAATGCCACTGTTCCGGTTGAGGTCGGACAGCAATTCCATGATCTCGACCGAGCGTTCGGAATCGAGATTGCCCGTCGGTTCGTCGGCGAGCAACACCTGCGGCCGGGTCACGATCGCGCGGGCAATCGCCACGCGCTGTTGCTGCCCGCCCGACAATTCGGCCGGGGTATGATCCCACCAGTCCTTGAGCCCGACCTTGTCGAGCGCCGCCATCGCCGCCTCGTGCCGCTCCGCCTTCGGATCGCCGCGATAGACGAGCGGCAGTTCGACATTTTCGAGCGCGCTGGTGCGCGACAGCAGGTTGAAGCCCTGAAAGACGAAGCCGAAATATTTGCGGCGCAGCAGGGCGCGCTCGTCGCGCGTCAGCGCCTCGACATGGTGGCCGCGAAACAGATATTCGCCGCGCGTCGGCACATCGAGGCAGCCGAGGATGTTCATCGTCGTCGACTTGCCCGATCCCGATGCCCCCATCACCGCGACGAAATCGCCCGCGCCGATGTCAAGGTCGATGCCCTTCAGCGCCTGAAAGGCGGTCGGCCCTTCGCCATAGGTCTTGACGATCCCGCGCAGACGAATGATCGGATCGGCCATCGCGTCAGCCGCCGCCGCCACCGCCGCGTCGTCCGCCGCCTGATCCGCCGGACCCGCCGCCCGATCCACCTGACGATCCGTCCGAAAGCTGGCCGGTGATGACCTTCGTGCCGGTGCGCAGGCTGCCCGATGTCACCTCGGTAAGGCTGCCGTTGGTGTCGCCGGTGGTGATCTGCATCGGCTGCGGTTGCCCTTCGGCGCTGAGGATATAGACCGTCTGCTGCGCCCCCCGGTCGGCGGTGACCGTGCGTGCCGGCCGGTCGCCGCCGCGCCGCGGCCGGCGGGGGACGAGCGCGCCGGTGATCCCGCCGCTCGACGCGCCGGCGCCGTCCGCCTGCGCGGGACGGAAGCGCAGCGCGGCGTTGGCGATCAGCAGCACGTTCTGCTTGTGCATGGTCAAGATATCGGCGGTCGCGGTCATCCCGGGACGCAATTCCTGCTTGGCATTGTCGACCGACAGGATCGCGGTGTAGGCGACGACATTGCCCGAACTCGCGCTGCTCGCCGACGAGCCCGACGACGAGGAAGAGGACGAACTGCCGCTGTTGTTCGATCCGACGTTGACGCGGGTGATCTTCGCCGGAAAACGCTGGCCGGGAAAGGCATCGACGGTGAAGGTCGCGTCCTGGCCTTCCTTCACCTGGCCGACGTCGGCCTCGTCGATCGACACTTCGAGTTCCATCTGGCTCAGATCCTCGGCGATCGTGAACAGCACCGGCGCGTTGAGCGAGGCAGCGACGGTCTGGCCGGGTTCGATATCGCGCGACAGCACGACGCCGGTGACCGGCGAATAGATGCGCGCCTTCGACAAATTGGTCTGCGCGGTGCCGAGCGCGGCGCGTTGCTGCGCCACCTGCGCGCGCGACGCGGCGAGCGACGCGACGGCGCGTTTCTGATCGGCGCGCGCCGCGTCGAGCTCGGTTTTCGACGGTACGCGGCCGCCCGACAGGCGGAACACCTCTTCCTGCCGCGCGAGGTTCGCGCCTGCCTGTGCCAGCGTCGCCTGCGCCTCGCCGACATTGGCATTGGCGGCGGCGAGGCTCGCTTCGGCCTGGACGACCGAATCCTGCAGACGCGCGGTGTCGAGCGACGCGAGCAACTGGCCCTTCGTCACACGGTCGTTCACATCGACATAGACGTTGGTGATCAGCCCCGACTGTTCCGAACCGACATCGACCTGGTTGATCGGCTTGATGTTGCCGGTCGCGGAGACGGTGACGGTCAGCGCGCCCTTGCGCACCTCCTCGGTCGAATAACGCACCGCGTCGTCGGGGCCGAAACAGCGATAGAGGACGAACAGGAAGAGGAGCGCCAGCAGCGCGACGCCGATCCATTTGCCGCGCCGCACCCACGGACTGGCGGGCTTGACGCCGAGGAAGTCGTCGAGAGTTTCATCGCGCTTGCTGTCGTCGGTCATCCGCCGGTTCCGTTCGTTTCCATGGACTGCCACCCGCCGCCCAGCGCATTGTAGAGCTGGACGATGGCCAGCGCCTGCGCCGCGCGCGAGCTCGCCAGGCTGTTGCTCGACGACAGGAGCGAGGTTTCGACGCTGGACAGCGTCTGAAAGTCGGTCAGCCCCGATTGATATTGCAGCCGGGCAAGGATGGCGCTGTTGTTCGCCGCTTCGCGGGCGATCGCCAGTTGGGCGCTGCGCTCGTCGGCGGAGCTTGCCGCAACCAGCGCATTTTCGACGTCTTCGAGCGAGACGAGGATCGTCTGGCGATAGGCGGCGAAGGCGCCATCCGCCGCCGCACGCTGGGCGCGGACCTGCGACGCGCGGGCGCCGCCGTCGAACAGGATTTGCGAAAGGCCGGCGAACAGCGATCCGGTGATGGTATCGAACAGGCCGCGGGTGGTCAGCGCGCTGGTGCCGAGCGAGCCGGTCAGACCCAGCGAGGGGAGCAATTGCGCCTGCGCGACGCCGATCCGCGCAGTGGCGGCGGCGAGACTGCGCTCGGCCGCGCGGACATCGGGGCGCTGGCGCAGCGTGTCGGCGGGAAAGCCCGCGGCGATACCGGTCGGTGGGGTGGGGATGGGGGCGGCAGGTTCGAGCGTGGCGGTCGCCGTTCCGGGCGCTTCGGCGGTCAGCACCGCGATGCGGTTGAGCGCGCCGCGGATGCTGGTCCGGAACTCGGGAATGCTCGCTTCGGTCTGTGCCAATTGCGTACGCGCCTGCTGCTCGTCGAGCGAGGAGGCGAGGCCGGCCTGCACCCGCCAGCGCGCGATGTCGTAATTGTCGCGCTGATAGCGGACCGTCTCTTCGGCGATCGCGAGTTGCTGCTGCGCAAGGCGGAGCTGGACATAGTTGGTGACCAGTTCGGCGATGATCGCGATCCGCACCCCGGCGAGGTCGTAGCGGGTCGCCGCTTCGTCGGCGCGTGCTGCCTCGAGCGCGCGCCGACCGCCGCCGAACAGGTCGACTTGCCAGTCGGCATCGAGGCCGAGCGAGTAGCTGCTGCTGTCCTGTCCGTCGATCACGACATTGCGGCCGGCGCGGCCGCTGGCGCTCACCGTCGGCAGCAGGTCGGCGCCAGCCTGCACCGACGCCTCGCGCGCCTGCCGCAGCCGCGCCTCGGCCTGCGCCACGTCGAGATTGACAGCAATCGCGCGTTCGACGAGCCGGTCGAGCATGGGATCGTCGAACCGGGTCCACCATGAAGCGAGCCCCGCTTCGTCGAGCGCCGCGTTGCGGCCGTCGCTGTAACCGGATGGCAGCGCCAGTTCACTGACGGTGGCGGGGCGGTAGTCGGGGCCGACGCTACACCCGGCGAGCGATGCGGATGCCAGAAGGAGGATCGGATAGCGGTATCGCACGCTCATTTTCGGCACCTGCAGGGAGGCATGCGCCGGTTGTAGCGACTTGCAAAACCGTGTCAAAATTTCCGTTGGCCGAATAATTCTGAGTCTGATCGCCGGGCAGCGAGCCCTGCGTCAGAGGATTTCGTGCACCCGGTCCTGCGGGCGGCACAGCCGGACGCCCTTGTCGGTCTCGACGATCGGGCGTTCGACATAGGCGGGATTGGCGGCCATCGCGGCGACGATTTCGTCTTCGCTCGCATCTTTGAGGCCGCGTTCTTCGGCGTCGGTGCCGCGCAGGCGCAGCGCGTCGCGAGCGGCGATCCCGGCATCGGCGAAAAGCTGGCGCAGCTTCGCCTCGCTATAGGGATTTTTCAGATATTCGACGACGGTGACATCGACGCCGGGCGTCTCCTCGAGAATCGCGAGAGTCTTGCGCGAGGTGCCGCAGGCGGGGTTGTGCCAGATCGTTGCTTTCATTCGGCCGCTCCTATCGCCGCGCCGCGCCGCCGACAATCCTGTCGTCGACAAGGCGCCCGGAAAAACTTGGGGCGCGTAAACCCGCTATTCATGGCGAATATGCCACATCTGCCCGCATGACAGGCATGGTAATATTGCCTTCGACCACCATCTTGGGGCTTATGACAAGCCGAGGGACCGCCAAAGGGCGGCCAATGCGGGGTTGGGTTGCAAAGTGAATGAACTGATTGATCGCAGGGCGATATTGGCGGGACTTGCCGGGGCGGGGGCGATGGCTGCCTTTCCGACGCGCGCCCAGACGCCGAACTGGATTCAGCAGCCGATCGCGCCGGTATCGCCGCCGGTCGACTATCTGGCTGTCGCGCGCCGGCAACTGGCGATGCAGAATCGCAATATCCCGCAAGCCGACCGCGTCGGCATCGTCGATTTCGGCCTGCCGTCGTCGCGGCCGCGCTTCGCGCTCGTCGACATGGTCGCGGGCAAGATCGATATGTTTCCAGTCACCCATGGCCGCGGTTCGGATCCGCAGCACGACGGCTGGCTCAAAAGCTTTTCGAACCGTGTCGGCAGCCTTGCAACCTCGCGGGGCGCTTATCGCACCAGCGATTATTATTATGGCAGCAACGGCTCGTCGATGCGGCTCGCAGGGCTGGAGCCCGACAATTACAGCGCCGACGCGCGCGCGATCGTCGTCCATGGCGCCTGGTATGCCGACCCGTCGCTGATCGCGACACAAGGCAAGCTGGGGCGCAGCGAAGGCTGCTTCGTCTTCGGCGAGGCGTTGTTGCCGATGATCCTCTACAAGCTTGGCCCGGGCCGATTGCTGTTCGCCGACAAGCTGAGCGTGCCGCCGCCGGTACCGAAGTTCGAGATGCCGAGCGAGCCGCTGCCGGGCACCGAAAATATCATTCGCACCGGTGCGAGCAACGGCGTGATTCCGAAGACGGCGGATTGACAAGATTATACCGGTTTCCTCGCCGCGATAAGCGCTATGCCGAAGCCGGCAGCGGAGAATTATAAATTCCAGCTAAATATGCTCTCGAAATACCGGGGTTCATCGGACCCGGTTGCTTTGACGAACCGAGCACGGCGCGAGAGAATGTGGCAGGTCTGGGTATCGAGGTCGGCATGTCCGCTTGACGCGGTGATTTCGCAATTGCTGACCCGTCCCGACGCATTGATGGTCAGCTTGAAGCGAACACGGCCTTCGCGCCGTTCCTGCACAGCCGCAGGAGGGTAGTCACTATTGGTTATCCAGCGCATTGGACTGCCAATGATGTGAGGCTGAGCCGGCGGTTTGGTGCTCGGCGCCGATTGATCGGTTATCTGTGCTCCAGTCGGGACTGCAATGACGAGAATGGCGGCGGCAATGCCGATTGCTTTCATGATCTTGTCCGTCGTTTAGATGCGTGGCGCGCCTTGCGTCAGTAGATTCCCGAAGTCCCCGGTGTCGTCGCGCGCGCGGTGGTCTGGACGGTCGGCACGACCTCCGGCGGCGGCGGCGCGATGAGCGCACCGGCCGGGCGGCCCTGCTTTGCAAAGCTCGCCACGACGGGCGCGTCGCGGCCGTAGATGTCGGCCAGCTTCTTCACGCCGCCCTTGCCGTCGGGAACGACGGTCCAATAGGCGACATAGACGGGGAAGGGCTGTTCGAAGCCGAAGCGCGTCGTCTTGCCGCTGGCGATCGCTTCGCCGAATTCCTCGGGGCTCTTGCCGGCGAAATAAACCGCCATCAGGCCCGAAAAGTGCAAAGCGCGCTCGGTACGGATACAGCCGTGGCTGAACGCCCGCGCCGCCGCGGCGAAGGCGCCCTTCGACGGCGTGTCGTGCAGGTAGATGGCGTGCGGGTTGAGCATTTCCATCTTCATCACGCCCAGCGCGTTGTTCGCGCCGGGCTGCTGGACCACCGACAGCGTCTTGCCGCTGCCTGTCCAGGTATAGCCCTGACGGCGTGCCGACGCCGGATTGTTGGCGATCGTCGCCCCGATGCCCTCGTTGATGATGCTGCGCGGCAGCGTCCAGGTCGGGTTGACGATGACGCCCGTCGCCATCGGATTGAGCTGCGGCGTCGGGGTCGAGGCCTTGCCGACGACGGCCTTGTGCGTCGCGATCGTCGTGCCGCCGTGGATGACGCGGGTCAGATATTCGGGGACGTTGCTGACGACATAGCGTTCGCCGAGATCGCGCGGCATCCAGCGCCAGCGTTCGATGTTCACCCGGATTCCATTGGCTTCGGCAGGGGTCTTGGCCTTCTTCAGCGACGCTTTCAGCACCGCGAAATCGGGATGGACCGGATCGAGGCCGGCGAGCGCCTGCGCGACGTTGTTCGTCGCCAGCGCATTGGTGAGCAACGGCAGCAGCGGCTCGTCGGTGTCGTCGCTATCGACCATGAACCATTGCTTGCGAGCGGCATTCGGCGTCCGCCCGTCGCGCAGGTGCGTCGCGAACAGGAGGAAGGCATCGGTCGCGACCTTGTCGAGCCGTGCCTGATCCTTCGACATGATCGCCGCAGCGAGGTCGTCGGGGTTGTAATCCTTGGCGAAAAGCCCTTCGTCGCCGGCGCCTTCGATCGCGCTGAGCAAAGCCGTCGCATTCGCCTCCGACCAAGCGGGAAGCGCGACCGGCGCGACGACGACAGGTGCATCGTCGGTGACCTTGTCGGGCTGGAGGACGACCGAATCCTCCTTCACTTCCTGCGCAAGGACGGATGGCGCGGCGAGCGCCAGCGAAAGGATCAGCGCCGCAGCGGGGCGCATCGACGGGAGAGTATTTTTGACCATGCGGGTGCCATAGCCAAAAAGATCACATAGTTAAAGTGAGCGAGGGCACAGCAGCCGTCATTGCGAGGAGCCGAAGGCGACGCGGCAATCTCCAGCGATCGACCACATATACCGTTGGCTGGAGATTGCTTCGCTAAGCTCGCAATGACGGGGCTTTGATCCTTTACGCCGCGCCTTCCGCTTCCTCGCGCGCTAGCCATTCCTCGAGCCATTTGATCGTATAGTCGCCATGGATGACGTCGGGGGCGGCGAGCAGCGCCTGATGCAGCGGGATGTTGGTCTTGACCCCGCCGATCACCATCTCCTCGAGCGCGCGGCGCATCCGCATCATGCAGCTTTCGCGGGTGCGGCCATAGACGATCAGCTTGGCGATCATGCTGTCATAATAGGGCGGGATCGAATAGCCGGCATAAAGCCCGCTATCGACGCGCACATGCATGCCGCCCGCGGCGTGGTAATTGGTGACCTTGCCCGGCGAGGGCATGAAGGTGCGCGGGTCTTCGGCGTTGATCCGGCACTCCATCGCGTGGCCGCGGAACTCCAGATCCTCCTGCGCCACCGACAGGCCGCGCCCGTCGGCGATGCGGATCTGTTCGCGGACGAGGTCGAAGCCGGTGATCATCTCGGTCACCGGATGCTCGACCTGGATGCGCGTGTTCATCTCGATGAAGAAAAACTCGCCATTTTCCCACAGAAACTCGATCGTGCCGGCGCCGCGATAACCCATCGCCGCCATCGCGTCGGCGCAGACCTTGCCCATGCGCGCGCGCTCCTCGGCCGAGATGATCGGCGAGGGGGCTTCCTCGAGCACTTTTTGATGGCGCCGCTGGAGCGAGCAGTCGCGTTCGCCCAAATGGATGGCATTGCCCTGACCGTCGCCGAATATCTGAAATTCGATGTGGCGCGGGTTGCCGAGATATTTTTCCATATAGACGGTCGGGTCGCCGAACGCCGCCGCCGCTTCGCTCGACGCCTGACCCATCAGGCTTTCGAGGCTCGCTTCGTCGGGGACGACCTTCATGCCGCGGCCGCCGCCGCCCGACGCTGCCTTGATCAGCACCGGATAGCCGGCTTCGGCCGCGATCCGTTTCGCCTCGTCGCCATAGGTCACCGCACCGGGCGAGCCGGGGACGACCGGCAAGCCGAGCTCGACCGCGGTGCGCTTCGCTTCGACCTTGTCGCCCATCGTGCGGATATGCTCGGGCTTCGGGCCGACGAAGCAGATGTTATGTGCTTCGATGATCTCGGCGAAACGCGCGTTCTCGGACAGGAAGCCATAGCCGGGATGGATCGCGTTGGCGCCCGTCACCTCGGCCGCCGAAATGATCGCCGGGATGTTGAGATAGCTGTCCTTGGCGCTCGGCGGGCCGATGCACACGGCCTCGTCGGCAAGACGGACGTGCATCGCGTCGGCATCGGCGGTCGAATGAACCGCGACGGTCTTGATGCCCATTTCGTGGCAGGCGCGGTGGATGCGCAGCGCGATCTCGCCGCGGTTGGCGATCAGCAGTTTTTCGATGGTCATCGGATCGTTCAGCCGATGGTGAACAGCGGCTGGTCGAACTCGACCGGCTGGCTGTTCTCGACATGCACGGCCTTCAGCGTGCCCGACGTCGGCGCGACGATCGGGTTCATCACCTTCATCGCCTCGATAATCAGCACCGTGTCGCCTTCCTTCACCGCCGAACCGACCGTCGCGAAATTCGGCGCGCTGGGTTCGGGGGCAAGATAGACGGTGCCGACCATCGGCGACTTTACCGCTCCGGCAAAATTATCGGCCGCGGGCGCGGCCGCCGCCGGAGCGGCAGGGGCGGCGGGAGCTGCCGCAGCGGGGGGCGCAACGGGAGCGGGCGCGGCGGCATAGGCGACAGGCGCGGCGGTCAGCGTCCGTGCGACGCGGACCTTGCGATCGCCGTCCTCGACCTCGATTTCCGAAAGCTGCGTATCGTCGAGCAGTTCCGCCAACGCGCGGACGAAAGCCGGATCGATGTTGATGCCCTGCTCTTTATGGTCACCCATGATGTATTTCCTGTTCTTTGCGGCGTCGCGGTTCCGACGCTCTGACCCCGTTTTTTGATGCGCCCTATTGTCAGAGACGGGCGGCGGCGTCCAGCGCCAGCGTATAGCTGTTCGCGCCGTGACCTGCAAAATGGTCTACCGCCGCCATGCCGACATAGCTCAAATGGCGGAACTCTTCGCGCTTCATCGGGTCCGACAGGTGAACCTCGATCACCGGCACCTTGATCGACTTGATCGCGTCGTGGATCGCGATCGACGTATGGGTATAGCCGCCGGCGTTGAGCAGCACCGCTTTCGCGCCTGCGACATAGGCTTCGTGCAGCCAGTCGATCAGCACGCCTTCATGGTTCGTCTGCCGGCATTCGAGGCGTAGCCCCAGTCCTTCGGCCTGCGCCTCCAGCCGTGCGTGAATGTCGTTGAGCGTGTCGTGGCCGTAAATCTCGGGCTCGCGGGTGCCGAGCAGGTTGAGATTGGGGCCGGAGAGGACATAGACGGTCGGCTTGTCGGAACGATCGCTGGTCAAGGGCAAGGTCTTTCGGTTGCGGCGACGGGCGCTCCCCCTATATGGGCTGCTCGGCAAAAGGCAAAGCGAGGCGGATTCCGCGGTGATATCGGTCATTCTCAACGGCGAACCCCGTCAGGTGCGCGAAGGCAGCATCGCCGACCTCGTCGCGTCGCTGGGGCTCGACGTGAAGAAGGTCGCGGTCGAGCGCAATCGCGCGATCGTCCCGCGCTCGACGCTCGCCGAAGTGGCGCTCGCCGAGGGCGACGCGCTGGAAATCGTTCATTTCGTGGGAGGCGGCTAAGGTGTCAGCGGATCAGTGGAGTGTCGCCGGGCGGACGTTTACGTCGCGGCTGATTGTCGGCACCGGCAAGTATAAGGACTTCGAACAGAATGCCGCGGCGGTCGAAGCGTCGGGGGCCGAGATCGTCACCGTCGCGGTGCGCCGGGTCAATGTGTCCGATCCGACGGCGCCGATGCTGACCGACTATATCGATCCGAAGAAGATCACCTACCTGCCCAACACCGCAGGCTGTTTCAACGCCGACGATGCGATACGGACGCTGCGATTGGCACGCGAGGCGGGGGGCTGGGACCTCGTAAAGCTGGAAGTGCTCGGCGAGGCGAAGACGCTCTACCCGAACATGCGCGAGACGCTGGAGGCGACCGAGGTGCTCGCGAAAGAGGGCTTCCTGCCGATGGTCTATTGCGTCGACGATCCGATCGCGGCGAAGCAGCTCGAGGATGCGGGCGCGGTTGCGGTGATGCCGCTCGGCGCGCCGATCGGTTCGGGGCTCGGCATCCAGAACCGGGTGACGATCCGCCTGATCGTCGAGGGCGCGTCGGTCCCGGTGCTCGTCGATGCAGGCGTTGGTACGGCGAGCGACGCGGCGGTGGCGATGGAGCTCGGCTGCGACGGCGTGTTGATGAACACCGCGATCGCCGAGGCGAAAGACCCGGTCCGCATGGCGCGCGCGATGAAGCTGGCGGTCGAGGCCGGGCGCGATGCCTATCTGTCGGGACGGATGGGACTGCGCAAATATGCCGATCCGTCGAGCCCGCTGGCGGGGTTGATCTAGCGACGGGAGGCGGTCGGAAGCTGTCGTTCATCTTCCCTCCCGCAGGCGGGAGGGGTTGGGGGTGGGCAGCGACGGCGAGATGCCCACCCCGCTGCGACTAACGAACAAAGTTCGTAAGTCTCACTGCCCCTCCCGCTTGCGGGAGGGGATAGCAGCGTCTGCCTTCAATGTCTGAAATCCACCCCAAAGCGGCCCTCGTGCTGATAAAACCATGCAAAGCCGGTTGCCCATCTCTGACAAAATAGGTTAGTATTCTAATTATTTTGTCCGGGAGGGAAAATGACCAGCATTGCGGTAATCGTCGGCAGCACGCGCGAGGGATCGTTCAATCTTATGCTCGGTGACCTCGCCGCCGCGAGTCTTGCGGCGCAGGGTGCCGCCCTGACGCGCGTCGATCTGGCGACGTTCGACCTGCCGCTCTATTCGGCGGCGCTCGAGGCGAATGATTTTCCGCCCGATGCACAGCGGCTCAAGGACATTTTCGCGGCGCAGGACGGGCTGCTGTTCGTGTCGCCCGAATATAACGGCTCGCTGCCGCCGCTGCTCAAGAATGCGATCGACTGGGCATCGCGGCCGACCGGCGGCGAGGGCCTCGTCGCGCTGACCGCCTATCGCGGCAAGGCGGCGGCGATCATGTCGGCATCGATCAGTCCCTTCGGCGGGCTGCGCGGGTTGATGCATTTGCGGCAGATCCTGTCCACGATCCAGATGCTGGTGATCCCCGAACAGGTCGTGGTGCCGAATGCCCACGCGGCGTTCGCCGAGGACGGAAGCCTGAAGGAAGCGCTGCCGGCGTCGCTGGTCGAGATGACGACGGGCCGGCTGGTTGCGGTCGCGAGGGCGCTTTCGGGCTAGCGCGTCCGCTCGATATTGTCGCCCCAGTCGGCTTCGAGCGTCGCGAGCAGCGCGTCGAAGCGTTCGTGGCCCAGCCTTTCGGCCAACTGGTCGGACAGCGCGTCCATCGCGCGCTGCGCATCATGCCGCATCCGGGCGCCGGTTTCGGTCAGCGACACGATCATATGTCGCCGGTCGCCGGGATCGGGCGCGAGTTCGACGATGCCGAGCTTGACCATCTGGCCGATCGTGCTGTGGATCGCCTGCCGCGACACGCCGAGGTTGCGCGCAATGTCCGACGGGCGCACGATGCCGCTGACGATGTTGGTCATCACCATCGATTGCGGGCGGCTGACATCGGGCCAGCCGCGATCGTGCAGCCGCGCCTGCAGGCCCTCGTCGAGCCAGCAGAAACGCTGGAAAAGAGCGATAATAAGCTGATTGGTGCGCATGAAGAGCCGCGATTTCCCCCGTTTGCCGGCCGAGCGCCAACAGTTTTACGCTAGAAGAAGGGCGGAGGCGAGGCAAGGCGGAGCGGCATTGCAAAAGCAAAATACTTAGCATACTATGCTTTTAACGAATGAACGAGGGAGAGTCGTGCCGACATGGACGGATTGATGCAGAATGTGCCGCTGACGGTCGACCGGATCATCGATCATGCGGCGAACTGGCACGGCGACCGCGAGATCGTCTCGCGCGATGCCGAAGGGCGCGTCACCCGTTCGACCTATGCCGACATCCACGCCGATGCGAAGCGCGTGTCGAATGCGCTCGCCGGCGAGGGGATCAAGCCGGGCGACCGTGTCGCGACGATGGGCTGGAACGGCGCGCGCCATCTTGCGGCATGGTATGGCGCGGCGGGGATGGGCGCGGTGCTCCACACGCTCAATCCCAGGCTGTTTCCCGAACAGATCGCCTATATCGCGGACCATGCCGGCGACCGGCTGCTGATCGCCGATCCGGCGGTTGCCGATCTGGTCGCGGAACTGCTGCCGCAGGTGCCGTCGATCGAAAAGGTGATCTTCTTTTGCGACGCGGCGTCGCTGCCGGAAACCGATTTCGAGGCGATCGCCTTCGACGACTGGATCGCGGGGCAGCCGGCGGAATATGACTGGGGCGGCTTCGACGAAAATGCCGCCTGCGGGCTTTGTTACACCAGCGGGACCACGGGCAACCCCAAGGGCGTGCTCTATTCGCACCGGTCGAACTATATCCACGCGCTGATGACGTTGCAGCGCGACGCGCTGGCGCTGTCTGCGCGCGATACGGTGCTGCTGGTCGTGCCGATGTACCATGCCAATGCGTGGGGCGTCGTCTACTCGGCGCCCGCGGTCGGCGCGAAACTCGTGTTGCCCGGCCAGCGGATGGACGGCGAGTCGATCTATAACCTGATCGAGGAAGAGGGGGTGACCTATTCGGCCGCCGTGCCGACCGTGTGGCAGATGCTGCTCACCTATATGCAGGAAAACGGCAAGCGCTTCACGACGCTGGAGCGGGTGACGATCGGCGGCTCGGCGTGTCCGGAATCGATCATCCGCACCTTTCGCGACGATTATGGCGTCGACGTCATCCAGGGCTGGGGCATGACCGAAACCTCGCCGCTCGGCACAGTATCGGTGCCCAATGCGTCGGTCGCGGCGAAGGGCGATGACGCGCAGATGGCGTACAAGCTGAAGCAGGGGCGGCTGCTCTGCGGGCTCGAGATGAAGCTGGTCGACGATGCAGGAAATCGGCTGCCGCACGACGGCAAGACGCCGGGACGGCTGATGATCAAGGGGCCGACGATCGCGCGCGGCTATTTCGGCGGCGAGGGCGGCGACGTGCTCGATGCCGAAGGGTTTTTCGACACCGGCGACGTCAGCACGATCGACGGCGAAGGCTATATGCAGATCACCGACCGCGCGAAGGATGTCGTGAAGTCGGGCGGCGAGTGGATCAGCTCGATCGAGATCGAGAATATCGCGATGGGGCATGACGCGGTCGCCAACGCCGCGGTCGTCGGCGTCGCGCATCCGAAGTGGGACGAGCGGCCGATCCTGCTTTGCCAGCTCAAGGACGGCGGCACGGCATCCGCCGACGATTTGAAGGCGTATCTTGACGGCAAGATCGCCCGCTGGTGGATGCCCGACGACGTGCTGTTCGTCGACGAAATCCCGCTCGGGCCGACGGGCAAGATCGACAAGAAGGCGATCCGTGCCGGGCTGGAGGGATATAAGCTGCCCTTCGAAGTGACCCGCTGAACCCAAGCAGATAATCAGGAGAGACGATGATGGTGGACCCGAACGGGATCGCAGGACTGGACGCGCAATTTATCGGGCGCGTGTCGCCGACCGCGCCGCGCATTCAGGCGGGCGGCCATCCGTGCCAGGGCATCTATTGGACCGAGGCGGGCAAGCGCCCGAAGGTGGCGGTCATCGCCACCCACTATAATGTCGATTTCTCCGAACATTATATCGCGCCCTATTTTGCGCGGCAGGGCATCGGGTTCCTCGGCTGGAACACGCGCTATCGCGGCTTCGAAGACCAGTTCCTGCTCGAACATGCGGTGCTCGACATCGGCGTCGGCATGAAATGGCTGAAGGAAGAGGCCGGGGTCGAGCAGATCGTCATCCTCGGCAATTCGGGCGGCGGCTCGCTGATGGGCGCCTATCAGGCCGAGGCGATCGCGCCGACCTTGACCGACCGGCTGCCCTCGGTGGGGCAGGATGCGCTGGCGAGCCTCATCAAGGGCGATCTCTATATCAGCTTCAACGCCCACCAGGGGCGTCCCGAAGTGCTGACCGACTGGATGGACGCGTCGGTGATCGACGAGAATGATCCCGTCGCAACCGACCCCGAACTCGATCCGTTCAACCCCGACAATGGCCCGCCCTATTCGGACGCGTTCATCGAAAAATACCGCGCCGGGCAGCGCGCGCGCAACCAGCGGATCACCGACTGGGCGAAGGCCGAACTGGCGCGCCTCAATGCCGCGGGCATTCCCGATCGCATCTTTCCGATGTTCCGTTGCTGGGGCGACATCCGCTGCGTCGATCCGGCGATCGATCCGTCGGACCGCAAGCCGAACTGGTGCTATCGCGGCGATCCCGCGACCGCGAACCGCACGCCGAGCATCGGCCGCGCCAACACGCTGAAAACCTGGCTCAACATGTGGAGCCTCGAAACCTCGCCATGTCAGGGGCAGCCGCACCTCGCCAAGCACGATACGCCCGCGCTGGTCGTGCAGGGGACAGCCGATACCGGCGTTTTCCCGAGCGACGCGCGCAAGATCTTCGATTTCCTCGGTTCGACCGACAAGAAGCTCGAACTGATCACCGGTGCGCATTATTTCGAGGATTCGATAGAAGAGCGCCAGAACGCCGCCGACCTCGTCGGCGCGTGGATCCGGGAGAAGCTGTGACGTGACGGCGGAGGCCGAAATCATTGCCGGATTGCGCGACGCCGGTCTGACGGGCGAGGGCGACGTCGTCCTTCAGCCGCTGACCGGCGGCGTGTCGTGCGATGTGTGGAAGGTCGAGACGCCGACCGGTCCGATCGTCGTCAAACGCCCGCTGCCCCAGCTTCGCGTCGCCGCCGAATGGCTCGCGCCGGTCGAACGCGGGACGAGCGAGGTCCGCTGGTTGCGGCGTGCGCGCGGGGTCGATCCGCGGCTCGCGCCCGAAGTTCTCGCCGAACTGCCGACGGGGCATGCCTTTGCGATGCGCTTCCTGCCCGGCTGTCCGGTGTGGAAAGACGAGCTGATGGCGGGACGTGTCGACGTCGCTTTCGCGGCGCAGGTCGGTACCGGCATCGCGGCGGTTCACGCCGCGACCGCGCATAACGAAAGCGATCGCGCCGACTTCCCGAACGACGAGATGTTCCGCGCGCTGCGCGTCGATCCGTTCCTGCTCCATGTCGCGCGGCATGACGCCGAACTCGCGCCCGTCCTCACTGCGCTTGCCGACGATCTTTCGGGGCGCAAGATCGCGCTGGCCCATGGCGACGTCAGCCCGAAGAATATCCTCGTCAGCGCCGATGGCCCGGTGTTTCTCGACGCCGAATGCGCGGTCTATGGCGATCCGGCCTTCGACCTCGCCTTTTGCACCACGCACCTGTTGCTCAAGGCGGTGTGGTCGGGCGACGCGCGGCTGAACGATGCGGCGGCGGCGCTGGTCGACGCCTATCGCGCCGGGATCGACTGGGAAGATGCCGACGGGCTGATGCTACGCGCGGGCAAACTGACCGCGGCGCTGCTTCTCGCCCGGGTCGAGGGCAAGTCGCCGGCGCCGTATCTGACCGACCCCGAACATAAAAACATCGTGCGCGATCAGGCGCGGGCGCTGATCGCCCGCCCGTCGCCGCTCGGCGAACTGGTCGCCAACTGGAAAAGGAACCTTGCATGACTTCGCGTATCGCCTCCGTCACCGGCCGCCAGCTCTGGGATTCGCGCGGCCGGCCCACCGTCGAGGCCGAGGTTGTGCTGGAATCGGGCGCCATCGGCCGCGCGATCGCTCCCGCCGGCGCTTCGCGAGGGGCGCATGAAGCGATCGACCTGCGCGATGGCGGTGCGGCATTTGGCGGCTTCGGGGTGAATGGTGCGGTTGCAGGGATCGGCGCCGAGATCGCGGGTGCGCTCGCGGGCATGGACGCGCGCGACCAGGCCGCGGTCGACAAGACGCTATGCGATCTCGACGCCACGCCGAACAAGGCGCGGCTCGGCGCGAATGCCGTTGTCGCGGTGTCGATGGCGGTGCTGCACGCTGCCGCGGCGGACGCGCGCGAGCCGTTGTGGCGCTATCTGGCCGAGGGGCGCAAGGTGCGCGTACCGCTTCCCGAAATCCAGATTTTCGGCGGCGGCGCTCACGCCGGGCGGCGCACCGACGTACAGGATTTCATGATCATGTGCCCGAAGGCCGGAAGCTTCCGCCGCGCGCTCGAAATCACCGACGATGTTTATCGCGCCGCGGGCAAGCTGATGGAAGCCAAGGGGCCCTTGTCGGGCGTCGCCGACGAGGGCGGCTGGTGGCCCAATTTCGCATCGAACGAGGATGCGCTGGACACGCTGACCAAGGCGATCGAGGCGAGCGGGCACCGCGCGGGCGAGGAGGTGTTCATCTCGCTTGACATCGCGGCGAACGAGTTGGGCGATGCCGATGGTTATAATCTCGCGCTCGACGACGGGCGCTTGTCGGGCGAGGAAATGGCGGCACGGATCGTCGAATGGGCGGGTCGCTATCCGATCCTGTCGATCGAGGACCCCGCGGGGCAGGACGACTGGACGGCGATGGCCGCCGTCACCGCGGCGATCGGCGAGCGCGTCCAGATCATCGGCGACGACGTCCTCGTCACCAGCGCGGCGCGTGTCGAACGGGCGGTCGAGGCGGCGGTGTGCAACGCGGCGCTGATCAAGGTCAACCAGGTCGGCACGGTGACCGAGGCGAAGGCGGCGCTCGACGCCGCGGTGGCGCGCGGTTGGGGGGCGATCGTTTCGGCGCGCTCGGGCGAGAGCGAGGATGTCACGATCGCGCATCTCGCGACCGGCTGGAATGCCGGGCAATTGAAGGTCGGCAGCTTCACGCGCTCCGAACGCATGGCGAAGTGGAACGAGATGCTGCGGATCGAGGAAGCGATGGGCGGCGATGCAGTGTTCGCGGGCTTCTCGGCCTTTGCTGGATCGATCGGGCGAGTGGCAGCATGATCGTCCTTCACGCCCGGCCGAGCCCCGGCTTTCGCGAGGCCGTCGATGCGATCTTCGGGGCGGGCGTCGTCGTGCATGTCGACGAGGCAGCGCCGCTCGACGAGGTGGCGGGCGAAATCACCGCGCTGCTCCACGTCCTGACCCCGGTGACGCCGGCGTTCATCGCCTCGGCACCGAACCTCAAACTGATCCAGAAGCTCGGCGTTGGCGTGAACACGATCGCGCTCGATGCCGCGCGCGACCATAAAGTCGCGGTCTGCAACATGCCCGGCACGAACAGCCAGGCGGTCGCCGAAATGGCGCTGTCGTTGATGATGGCGGTGCTGCGCCGCACCTGCTTCTTCGATGCGCGGACGCGTGCCGGTGAAGGCTGGAGTGCCGACCCGTCTGAACTCGACAGCGTCGGCGAGATCGGCGGGCGCACGGTGGGGCTGGTCGGTTTCGGCAATTCGGCGCAGCTCCTCGCGCCGGTGCTCGCGGCGCTGGGCGCGAAGGTCGTCTATACCGCGCGCAGCCCGCGCGACGTGCCTTATGAATTTATGCCGCTCGACCAGCTGCTGGCCGAAAGCGATATCGTGTCGCTTCATATGCCGCTGACCGACGGGACGCGGGCGAGCATCGATCCGTTTGCGATGAAAAAGGGTGCGGTGCTGGTGAACACCGCGCGCGGCGAGCTGGTCGATCAGGCACGGCTGGTCGAAGCGCTGACGTCGGGGCATTTGCGCGGCGCCGGGCTCGATGTCTTCGCCGAAGAGCCGTTGCCGCGCGGCAATCCGCTGCTCGGGCTGCCCAACGCGGTGCTCGCGCCGCATATCGCCTGGCTCACGCCCGAAACGCTGGTGCGCAGCCTCACCGTGGCGCACGAGAATTGCCGTCGCCTCGCGGCGGGCGAGCCGCTTCTTCATCAGGTGGTCTAATGTCGCTTCCCATCGTTCTGATTACCGGTCAGCTTTTGACCGATGCCGTGTGGCAGCCGCTCCTCGATGCCTGGGCGGACCGCGAGGTGATTGTCGCCGACAATCGCAGCGACGATACGATCGAGGGCTTCGCGCAGCGGCTGCTCGACAATGCGCCGCCCAAATTCGCGCTGGTTGCGCACGCGATGGGCGGTTTCGTCGCGTTCGAGGTGATGCGCCGCGCGCCCGGACGCGTCGCGAAGCTCGCGCTGATCTCGACGCTCGCCTCGGCTGACGGTCCGGCGCAGACGGCGCGGCGGCAAGGCTATATCGACCTTGTCGAGAGCGGCAATTTCGACCGGGTCGTCGAGGAGCGCATCCCGATCCTCTTTCCCGAAGAGAAGCGGAATGACGAACGGTTGCTCGCCATCGCGCGGGCGATGGCGGCCGATACGGGCGCCGACACCTTCCTCGCGCAGCAGCGCGCGATCATGGCGCGCATCGACAGCCGCCCGCGGCTCGGCGAGATCGCGGTGCCGACGCTGCTGATCTGGGGCGAGAAGGACGGCATCACCAGCCGGGCGCACCATGACGAGATTGTGGATGCGGTTCCGGGGGCGCGGCTCGAAGTGATTGCGGGCGCGGGGCATCTGCCGACGGTCGAGGCACCGGAGCTGGTGGTGCCGTTGCTGAGGGATTTTATCGACGGCTAAGCATCGTCATTGCGAGCGTAGCGAAGCAATCTCCAGCCATCGACCTCGGTTCAAGGCCGGTAGCTGGAGATCGCTTCGTCGCTAGGCTCCTCGCAATGACGAGCAAGGTCATTTGATCTCCGCCCGAACCAGCGCGGCCCCGTCGACCATCGCCTTGAGCTTGGCCTGCGAATGCTCGCGGCTGTGATATTTCATCCCGCAATCGGGGGCGATCCACAGCCGCTCGGCGTCGACATAACGCAACGCCTCGCGGATGCGGCCGGCGACGACCTCGGGAGTTTCCACATCCGGAATCGACAGGTCTAGTACGCCGTACATGATCGTCTTGGTGGGCAGTTCGGCGAGGATCGCCGGGTCGAGCCCGGGCTGCGCCGCCTCGATGGAGATGACGTCGATCGCCGAGGCTTCGAGTTCGGCGAGGAAATCATAGGCCTTGGGCTTAGGCCCCGTCGCCCCCGCGCCATGATGGACCATCGCATAGCCGAAACAGATGTGGAGCGCGGTCGTGCCGCCGACGCCGTCGAGCGCGCGGTTGATCGCTTCGATGGCATAGCTGTTCGCCTCGGCAGCGCGCGCCTGCAGATAGGGTTCGTCGAGCTGGACGACGTCGACCCCCGCCGCGAAGAGATCCTTCACCTCGGCATTGACCGCGTCGGCATAGTCCATCGCGAGCGCCCGCGCGTCGGGATAATAACCATTTTCCGCCTGCTGCGTCATCGTGAACGGGCCGGGCAGGGTGAGCTTGACCGGTTTGGTCGAATGGCGGCGGAGGAACGCGGCATCCTGCGCCTCGATCGGCGCGACGCGGCGGATCGGGCCCGAGACGAGCGGCACCGGGTTGGCATTGCCGGTGCGGTCGACCGCGGTGCCATGCTTTTCGCTATCGATCCCCGACAGCGCCGTCGCGAGGCGGTTCGAATAGCTTTCGCGGCGCATCTCGCCGTCGCCGACGATGTCGATGCCCAGCTCCTCCTGATCGCGGATCGCCATCAGAGTGGCGGCTTCCTGCGCGTCGGCAAGCCATGGTTCGGGGATACGCCACAGCGTCTCGGCGCGGACGCGCGGGGGCAGGCTGGCCTTCAGCCGTTCGCGGTCGATCAGCCAGTCGGGCTGGGGGTAGCTTCCGACGATCGTCGTCGGCAATATGGGGTGGTCGAACAAGGCCAATCCTCTCGATTTTCAGGCTGGCCAGTATTTACTTAGTATTCTATCTAATTCAAGCGAAACAGGAGCGCGAAATGGAATTGGGGAGAGCGAAATGATCGATCTGGACGCCATCCGGACGCTGGCCGACATACCGGCGGCGCAGGCGCGGGCGCGGGGGCAGGCGACTGCGGTAAAGTTCGGGGCGCGCGAGACGAGTTTCGCCGAACTCGATGCGCGGTCGAACCGCGTTGCGAACGCCCTGATCGCCTCTGGCATCGCGCCGGGCGACCGGGTCTCGGCGCTGACCAAGAATCATGACGGCTGGTATCCGCTGTTCTTCGGCACCGCACGGGCGCGGGCCTGCTTCGCGCCGATCAATTGCCGTCTGGCGCCGGGCGAGATCGGCTTCATTCTCGGCGATGCGGGGCCGAAATTGCTGTTCGTTGGCGAGGATTTCTTCGATTGCGCGCTGGCTGCGGTCGCGGGGCTGGCTTCGCCGCCGCGGCTGATCGCCCTGTACGGGGCGCACCCGGCGTTCGAACCGTTCGAGGCGTGGCTGGCGGGCGCGTCCGACGCGCCGCCCGCCGACGTGCCGCAGCTCGCCGACGATGTGCTCCAGCTCTACACCAGCGGGACGACGGGCCTGCCCAAGGGCGTCGTGCTGACCAACGCCAATTACCGGACCTTCCTCGAGGCCGCGACCGAGGTCGACGGCTTCGCCTACGGCGAGGACGAGACGGTGATGATCGTCATGCCGCTGTTCCACGTCGCGGGGACGAACGTCAGTTTCTCGGGATTGGCGCAGGGCGGGCGGCTGGTGCTGGTCAAGGATTTCACCGCACCCGACGCGATCCGCATGCTGCGCGAGGAAGATGTCGCGCATGCTTTCCTCGCCCCGGCGATGATCCAGATGATGCTGCTCCAGCCCGATGCGGACGGGGCGGCGTATCCGGAGCTCAAGTCGATCGCTTACGGCGCTTCGCCGATCGCCGAGGATGTGCTGCGCCGCGCGCGGGCGACCTTCGGCTGTGACTTCGTGCAATTCTATGGCATGACCGAATCCGCCGGCGGCGGTTCCTATCTGTCGCCGGCCGCGCATGACCTGCCCGGCAAGCTGACGTCTTGCGGCCAGCCGTGGCCGGGGGCGGCGATGGCGATCCTCGATAGCGAGGGCAACGAACTCGGCGAGGGCGAGATCGGCGAGATCGCGATCCGCGGCGGCATCGTGATGAAGGAATATTGGAACCGCGCCGCGGCAACCGAGGAAACGCTTGCTGGGGGCTGGCTCCACACCGGCGACGTCGGCTACCGCGATGCCGACGGCTTTTATTATGTTCACGACCGGATCAAGGACATGATCGTGTCGGGGGGCGAGAATGTCTATCCGGCCGAGGTCGAAAGCGCGATCATGGGGTGCCCCGGCGTCGCCGATGTCGCGGTGATCGGCATCCCCGACGACAAATGGGGCGAGGCGGTGATGGCGCTGGTGGTGGCGTCGGCGGACCTCCGTCCCGAACCCGCGGATGTCATCGCCTGGGCGCGCGAGCGGATCGCGGCGTACAAAGCGCCGAAGCGGGTCGACTATATCGATGCGCTGCCGCGCAACCCGTTGGGCAAGGTGCTGCGCCGCGAATTGCGCGCGCCCTATTGGGAAGGGCGCGACCGCGCGGTGGGGTGAAACGAGGGGGCTTCAGCGCCGGGCATCGGCCGCCTCGAAATGGCCGATCTGGTCGGCATAGGCTTTCCGGAAGGCGGAACGGCCGGTGATCCGTGCGACATAGGCTTCGGTCGCGGGCCGGTCGCCGAACGCGCGGACATCGGCAACGCGCAGTACATCGGCCATCAGCAGGTCGGCGACGGTGAAGCGCCCGGCCGCCAGCCACTCGCGTTCGCGCAATATGTCCTCGAGTTGGCCAAGGCGCATGGTCAGCCATCCGGCCAGCTTGTTGTCGGCATCGCCCGAGATTTTCAGAAACCACCACGGGACCGAGACCATCTCGATCGAATTGAGCGCGGCGATCGTCCATTGCACCGTTTCGGCTTCGCCCGCCGTGTCTCCGGGCATCAGCCGTTCGCTTTTGCGTGCGAGATGGAGCAGTCCGGCACCGCTCTCGAATATCTCGACCTCGCCGTCGCTGAGGAACGGCACCTGGCCGAAGGGTTGCTGTTCCAGATGATTGGTCGCGCGATCGTCGAACGCGACGGTACGGACGCTATAGGGAAGCCCCGCCTCTTCGCACGCCCAGCGGAGCCGCAGGTCGCGGACGAACCCTCGCGGCATTTCCGGCACCCAGTCATAGGTCCAGATGGTCAGTTCGCTCATGGCCGGACCTTTCCGTTGGTTGCCGGCATCCTATCGCGCTTTCGTCCGGCCGCGACAAGGTCGCAAAAAAGGCCCGGCGGTTGTGCCGCCGGGCCGGAGTGCTTCCCAGTAGAAACACTTGTTATTCGGCGAGCACCGGGGTGCGGCCGGTGATGAAGCCTTCGCGCTTCGTCCCGTCGGCCTGCACCGGATCGTGCGCGACGTCGCTCTCGTCGAACTCCTTGGTCCATGCTGCGAATTCGAGGCAGACGCCGTCGGGGTCGAAGAAATAGACCGAGCGGACGAACACGCCGGGGTGGAGTTCGTCGGTCGACTGCATCGGGCTGTCGTCGTGGTTCAGGACCTTGCTGACGTTGATGCCCTTTTCCACCAGCCGGTTGTAATAATCGTCGAACTTGTCGGCGCGGACGTTGATCGCGATATGGTTCATCGACCCGTGCGCCGAGATGAAGCTGCCCTGCGTCGGCAGCGCGGCGGGGGCGGAAATGCCCGGAACTGCCTCGGGCGCTTCGGGGAACCAGAAGAAGGCGAGGCTATCGCCGTTGCCGATGTCGAAGAAGAAATGCTGGCCGCGTCCGCCCGGCAGGTCGATCGTCTTGGTCAGCGGCATGCCGAGGATGTCGCGGTAGAATTCGACCGTCTTTGCCATATCCTTGCACACGAGCGCGAGGTGGTTGACGCCGAGGAATTCGAATTCGTTGTTGGTTGCAGCCATGATCCGTCTCCTATTTTCATAAACTCAGTTGGGGTTGGCGCTGGGGCGGGCCTTCATCCGTTCGTACCAGCCATTGACGTTGGCGAAGGCGGGGTCGACCGGCTGGCCGACCGACACGCCGAAATCGAGGAAGGCGAAGAGCAGCAGGTCGGCGAGCGACAGCGTGTCGCCGGCGATGAAATCGCGGCCCGCGATGAGCGGATCGAGCCAGGCGATGCCGTCCTGCGCGATGGCCTTCAGCCCCGCCGCCGCTTCGGGCAGGCAGCGCATCCGCGGCTCGAACAGCGGCAGGCCTTCGGCAAAGCGGAAGCCGTTGGTCAGCGGCTCGCAGATCTTGATATCGACCCGGCGGGTCCACATCCGGGTGTTCGCGCGCTCCTCCGCCGTGCTGCCGATCAGCGGCGTTTCGGGAAAACGCTCTTCCAGATATTCGCAGATCGCGGTGATTTCGGTGAGGACGCTGCCGTCGTCGAGTGCGAGCGCCGGGGTCTGGCCCGCGGGATTGACCTCGACATTATAGGGTGCCCGGCGGTTCTCGCCGCCGCGCAGGTCGATTATGACCTCGGGAATCTCGATACCCTTTTCGGCCATGAACAGCTTCACGACGCGCGGGTTGGGGCCGATTGAGTTATAGAATTTCATGCCCATCCTCTTCCTTGAGTCTTTCCTAGCATAGGAGGCAATAACTGTCAATTAAGTTGACGATTAATGCAATCGCAGGCCCGGTCGCGGCCAGCGGACGCGGTAAAGGGTGCCGGTGGTCGATGCGGTGATATAGGCATCGCGGCGGTCGGCGCCGCCGAAGGCGATGTTGGTGATCCCGATGTCGGGCAGCGGCACGAACTCGGACGCGCGCCCGTCGGGGTCGAAGACGGTGATCCCGCCCTCGACCATCGTGCCGACGCAGATGCGGCCGCTTTCCTCGACGGCGAGGCTGTCGAGCAAGCGAAAGGCCGGCGGCGTGCCGATGAAGCGGCCGGGCGCCCATGGCGGCGGCGGTGCGAGCGTGCCGGGCGCGACGATGTCCATCGCCCAGACGCGCGCGGTCATCGTCTCGCTGGCATAGAGCGTCTTGCCGTCGGGCGACAGGCCGATGCCGTTGGGCCCCATCATCTCGGCGCGCTGGCGCGTGATCTTCGATCCGTCGGCGGCAGCGTGATAGATCGCGCCATGATCGCGGCCGGTGCCGCGCACCTGCCCATGATCGGTGAACCAGAAACCGCCGTCCGCGTCGAAGACGATATCGTTCGGGCCTTTCAGCCGTTCGCCTTCGAAGCTGTCGTAGAGCGTCGTCACGGCGCCGGTCGCAAGATCGACGCGCTGGATCGATCCGCAGGCATCGGGGTTGGCGGCATGGCCGGGAAAGAGCAGGTCGCCGGCCTCGATCCACTGGAAGCCGCCATTGTTGCAGACATAGGCGCCGCCGTCGGGGCCGATCGCGAGCCCGTTCGGCCCGCCGCCGGGTTCGGCGACGACCGACAGCGACCCGTCGGGCGCGACGCGGGTCAGTGTGCCGCGCGCGATCTCGACGAGCAGCACCGATCCGTCGGGCATCGGCACCGGGCCTTCGGGAAAGCGAAGGCCCGTCGCGACGACCTCGGGGGCGCCGTAATCGCTCATCAGCCGTTCGCGGGGCGTGGGGCGCTGAGGAAGTCGGCGGCGCTGAAGCCTTCGGGCGCCGCGACTTCGACGATCGGGTCTTCGCGCGCGTCATATTCCATGCGCAGCGCGCGGGTGATCACCGCATGCATGTCGTAGAGGCAGGTGATGTAGGTGAATTCGAAGATCTGCTCGTCGTTCCAGAAGGTCTTGAGCTTGTCGAACACCTCGAGCGGGACGCGCCCGCCGGCCTGGCTCAGGCAGTCGGCATAGGCGAGCACCGCGCGTTCCTGTTCGTTATAGCAGTCGGCGACGGTCCAATAGGCAATGGCGGCGATCTTCTCTTCGCTGACGCCGAGGCCGCGCAGCGACTTGCAATGCTGCGAAAAGACGAACTGACTGCCCTTGACCCAGCCGGCGCGGGTCTGGCCGAGTTCGCGCAGCACCGGATCGATCGTGCGCGCGGGGTTGCGATAAACGGCGAAACCCTTGACCGCATGTTCGAAGATGTCGGGCGACAGCGCGAAAACGGTCCACCAGTCGCCGGGCGTGCCGGTCGCGGTGCCGGGTTCGGCGACGGGGTCGCGGTCGCCGAACAGACGGTTGTAATAAGCGGTGACGGTCTCGTCGGTAACTTCCGAGCGGGGAACCTGGCGCAGGACGGGCATGGCTAACTCCTCAGGCGTTGGCGAATTTGCGGAACTCGGCGACGTGCGCGCTGTCGAAATATTCGTCGAGGCGGGTGATCTTGCCGTCCGCGACCTTGCAGACGATGGCGCAGGGCAGGCGGACTTCGCCGTCGTCATGGACGCGGCGGCCTTTCAGGACATGCTGCTGGACGAAGCCGCCGGGGAAGGTGGTGAGCCGGCGGTCGGCATATTCGCGGTCCTTGATCCGCGCGACCATGCCGGTCAGCGTCTGCGCGGTCTGGTCGCGGGTGACGATCAGCTCGTCGGTGTTGTGCCAGATTTCGGCATCGGGGGTGAAGCTGCCGCGCATCGTCTCGATATCGCCCGCCTCGATCGCGTCGAAGAAACGCTGCGCCATCGCGCGGATGTCGTCCTGTTCTGCCATGTGTCTGCTCCTTAAGCTTTCGCGCCGAACATGCGGCCGCCGTTGGCCGCGATCAGCCCGTCGATATCGTCGCCCTTGTACCCCGGATCGGCCGAAGGACCGAAGGACGCCAGCATGTCCTGAGTCACCAGTTCGGCCATCGCCTTCCATTCGGGGTGGGTGAAGATCCAGTAATCGCCGTTTTCGATCGCCTGCACGACACGCGCGCCGATCCGGTCCGGCGACATGCCGCCCGCGAGCACGCCCTGCATCGCCTGGCTGGTTGCCGCGGCCTTGCCGACCTCGACCTCGACCGGGCGGAGGTCGCGTGTCGTCTCGACGATCCGCGTCGCCGACATGCCGGGCATCAGCACCGAAATGTCGACGCAGCTTTCGGCGAGTTCGTTGCGTAGCGCCATCGCGATGCCGAGCGTTGCGTATTTGGAGCTGATATAGGCGACCGAGATCGGCGGCGGGACGATCGCGACCATCGAGCTGGTGATGACCAGATGGCTCGGCTCGCCCGATGCCTTCATCTCGCCGAGGAAGGTGCGGCAGGCATAGAGATGCGCGTGCGCGTTGACCGCATAGTTCCAGCGCCAGACGTCGGTGTCATATTGCTCGAACGGACCCGAACCGCCGCCGACCCCGGCGTTGCTGAACAATATGCGGACCGGGCCGAAATCGCGCGCCTTGGCGCCCGCTTCGGCCCAGCTCTCCTCGCTGGTGACGTCGAGCTGAAGGCCGAGGGCGTTGGCGCCGTCGCGGCGCAGGTCTGCGGCGGCAGCCTCGGCGCCCACTCCGTCGATGTCGGCGAGGATCACCGCGGCACCTTTTGCGGCGAGCGCCTTTGCGGTGGCGAGGCCGAGCCCGCTTGCGCCGCCGGTGATGAAGGCGGTCTTGCCAGCGACGTCGGTCATTCGGCGAAATCCTTCTCAAGATAGCGCGTCATCCGGTACTGCGCGATCCCCGCGGCGGCGGCGAAGGGCATCAGCGCCATCAGCGCCCAGCGCAGACTGTCGACGTCGTGCGCGGGCTTGAGCGCGTCGCTGACGATCCCCGCGAACAGCGGCCCGAGACCGAGGCCGACGATGTTGAACATCAGCATCAGCACCGCAGCGGCGGTCGCGCGGCTGCGCGGCGGGGTGAGGTTCTGGACCAGTGCGAGGGCGGGGGCGACGTAAGCGGTGCAGGCCGCCATCGGGATCAGCATCAGGGCGAGCGAGGCTTGCCAGCTATCGACGAGCAAAGCGGCGATGAAGGTCGGGATCAGCACCAGGGTGGCGAGCGCGGGAATGGTGCCATAGGCGCGCGCCGATGTCTTCGCGCGGTGGCTGACCAGCCAGCCGCCGCCGAGGATGCCGATGCCGAAGGTGATCCCCGCGGCCGGCCCGAAATATGTCGCCATGGCGTCGAGCGGCATTTTCTGGGTGCGCATCAGGAAGGCGGGGATCCAGTTGAGCATGCCATAGCTGACGAAAGCCGCGAGGCCGCTGCCGATCATCACCATGCGCAGCGACGGACGGCGCCAGAACATCGCGAGGCTCTGGCTGAAGGGAAGCGCTTCGTCGGCGGGCTTGTGCGTGTCCATCGCGCCGCGTGCCGGTTCCCGGACGAGCCAGATCAGCAGCGGTGCGACGAGGATTCCGACGATGCCGATCACGATGAAGGCATTGCGCCAGCCGATATTGGCCGCCGCCCACGCGCCGAAAGTCGCGCCGACGAAGACGCCGAACGGGCCGTTGCAGGTGAAGAGGCCGATCGCCAGCGGGCGCTGTGCCGGCGGATAATAGTCGGCGATGACCGACAACGACGGAGCGGTGCCGCCCGCTTCGCCCGCGCCGACCCCGAAGCGCATCAGCGCGAGTTGCCAGAAGTTGGAGACCATGCCGCAGGCCGCGGTGAAACCGCTCCACACGACGCAGGCGATGCCGATCAGTTTGACCCGGTTCCAGCGGTCGGCGACCATCGCGACCGGCACCCCCATCGCGGCATAGAAAAGCGCGAAGGCGAGGCCGGTCAGCAGCCCGAACTGGGTGTCGCTGAAGTCCATTTCGGCGCGGATCGGTTCGACCAGAACCGACAGCAATTGGCGGTCGACGAAGTTGATCGTGCCGACCACGAACAGCATCGCGAGCGCGACATTGCGGCGCAGCGCATGGCAGCTGTCGGACGCTGCGGCGCCGGCATTGAGCGCGGTGGCTTCGGTCATAACTCTCCCCAAAAACGCACGAGTCTTCTCGGTCAAAAAATACTTAGGTATTTAAGTTTATCTGTCAATGTGCTTTACGGTAGCGACAAGATCGACGGGAGAGAAGAGATGGATATCACGGGCAAGAGCGCGATCGTCACCGGCTCGGCGGGCGGGATCGGCCGCGCGACCGCCGTGATGCTGGCGAGCCGCGGCGCGGCGATGGTAGCGCTGGTCGACGTCAACGAAGCAGGGCTCGCCGAGACTGCGCGGCTGGTCGAGGCGGCGGGCGCGAAGGCCAGCGTGCACAGGCTCGATCTCTCGGATATCCCGGCGGTCGAGGCGTGGTTCCAGGCACATAGCGACGTCGATATCCTCCACAACAATGCTGGCGTCGTCTCGGGTCTGCCGCAATTCCCCGACGTCGATTCCGCGCGCGTCCGCTGGATCATCGACGTCAACATCACGTCGCTCGTCACGGCGACGCAGATCGCCGTACAGGCGATGAAAGCGCGCGGCGGCGGGGTGATCGTCAACACCGTCTCGACCGTCGCGCTCGGCACCGGCTTCTACGATGCGATGTATGCGACGACCAAGGCGGCGGTGATGATGTTCACGCGCTGCTGCGCTTCGCTGAAGGGCGAACGCAACGTCCGCGTCGCAGGGATGCTGCCGGGGCTGGTCGACACGCCGATCCTCGATACGACGGGGGCGGGCGGCAAGTCCGAATGGATGAAGACGGTGCTGGCGAACAACGAGGCGTGCTTGCCCGAGGATATTGCCGGCGGGGTGATCGCGCTGATCGAGGACGACAGTCTTGCGGGCGGCGACTGGGTCGCGGTGCGGCGGTCGAACGGGCAGGTCGAATATCAGTGGGGCCACGCCGATACGGTTTAGCGGATCGGCGCTTCGAGCATATTCTTGCCGAACAGGTTCGACCATTGCTCCTCGGTCAGCACCGGCCGCGCGCTCGACAGGTTGGCGGCATTCTTGACGTCGGTGCCGGCGATCACCGTCGGGCGTTCGCCGATCCGCGCGAACCAGTCGGCGACCGCCGGATAATCGTCGAGGGTCAGGCCGATCGCGCGGATCGCCCGCGTCCATGGCCAGCATGCGATGTCGGCGATCGAATATTCGCCCGCCAGATACTCGGCTTCGCGTAGCCGACCGTCGAGGACATGGAGCAGGCGCAGCGTTTCGTTGCGATAGCGTTCGACGGGATAGCTCTGTCCTTCGGGCGCGTAGCGGATGAAATGATGCGCCTGACCCTGCATCGGACCGAAGCTTGCCATCTGCCACATCAGCCATTGTTGCGCCTGCGACCGGCGGCGCGGATCGGCGGGGAGCAACTGCCCGCTCTTCTCCGCGAGATAGAGCAGGATCGCGCCGCTTTCGAACACCGGTAGCGGCGCGCCGCCACCGACGGGGTCGTGATCGACGATGGCGGGGAGGCGGCCGTTGGGGTTGATGCGGCGATATTCGGGGGTCAGATGATCGCCCTCGAGCATGTTCATCGCGATCAGATTATGCGCCAGCCCGGTCTCTTCGAGCATGATCGACACCTTGTGGCCGTTCGGCGTGGGGGTGAAATAGACATCGATCATCCGGTACTTCCTTCGGCGAAAATGGCGCGTGCGGCGGCGAAGGCGGCTTCGAACGCCTCCTTTCCGGCAGGATAGCCGACGACGGTCAATGTCACGCCGGCGATCTTCCACCCGCCGTGCCGCACCAGCCGATGCGTGTAGCGCCCGATCAGGTCGCCGAGCAGCGCGCGGTCCTCGATCCCGACGAGATGGACGGCATCGACGATGCTCGCCACCGTCGCATGGTCACCGTCGATCGTCGCGACGATATTGTGCAGGCGGTGCGCGGTCGCGTCGAAGCCTTCGAGCGTCTTGCAGCGGTTCGTCCACTCGTCCGCGGGCACCGTCGCGATGAGCGAGCCGATCGCGCCATAATCGATCGCGATCTCGTCGGTGAAGAGGGCGCGGTACGCGACCCAGTCGCGCGCATCGAGCGCCGACGCATAGGAGGTCACGACCGCGACCGCCGCTTCCCTGTCGAGGAAAGCGTCGATCGCGGCCGGGCCCCGGGACATCAGAACTTGAACCCGGCCTCGACCGAAATGTTGCGGGTGGGTTCGAGGTAGAGGATCGCGCGCGGAACCGGCGTGATCGGCGCCGGCAGGTTGAACGCGCTGCCGATCGTCTTCTGGTTGGTCAGATTCTTGCCGACCAGCGCGAGATGCCAGCGATCGTCCTGATCGGCGAGCTGGACGCGCAGGTCGAGCTTCACATAACCGCCCTGGACGCCGAAGATCGGGCTCTGGTTGTCCGAATTGAAATATTTCGAGCGGCCGGCGGCGACGCCGGTGATGTCGAGCTTCATCGCATCGGACATGTCGAAGCGCGCATGCGCGGTGACGCTGCCCGTCCACTTCGACGAATAGGCGACCGGGAAGCCGGCGAGGTTGTTCGTCGCCGGGGTACAGGTCACCGGCTGCGACGCGAGGCACGCGGCGCCCGGATAATCGTCATATTTGATGTCCGAATAGGCGGCCGAGGCGCTGATGTCGAAATTGGGGACCGGGAAGATGCTGAGCGATCCTTCGACCCCCTTCGACGTCGCGGCGGCGGCATTGCCGGTCAGATAGCTCGACGTCGCGGGCTGGTAGACCGAGACCTGCAGGTCCTTGAACTTCGTCTTGTAGACCGAGACGTTGGCGACGAGCTTGCCGTCGAGCAGCGTCGACTTGATGCCCGCCTCGAAATTCTCCGACCGTTCGGGTTCGAAGGTGAAGGTGCTGTCGACGGTGCCGAGCGTGTTCGACACGAAACCGCCCGATTTCGACCCGCGGCCCCAGGTCCCGTAGACCATGATGCGCGGGGCGATGTCATATTGCAGCGTCACCGAAGGATCGACATTGCCCTCGCTGATCGAGCCGT
This sequence comes from Sphingopyxis macrogoltabida, assembly GCF_001314325.1. NCBI lineage: Bacteria > Pseudomonadati > Pseudomonadota > Alphaproteobacteria > Sphingomonadales > Sphingopyxidaceae > Sphingopyxis > Sphingopyxis macrogoltabida. Next base: position 2,629,219 of record NZ_CP009429.1, on the reverse strand, counting down.
CGGCGTTGGTGATCGGACGCAGCGGGAAGGGCTGTCCGTTGAGGCCGTTCGAAGCCGACGCCAGCGTGGTTCGGAAGCTGCCGTCCTTCTTGGTGTGCGAATAGCGCAGGCTGCCGATCGCGCGGAAGGCATCGCTGATATTGAGCGTGCCCTGTCCGAAGACCGACCAGCTTTCGGCCTTCTGGCGGAAAATGCTGTCGATGCGGGCCAGATACGGACCGTCGAAGATCGGGATGCGGGGATCGGTCGGCGTCGCGCCGGGGATCGAAAGGAACAGGTTGGGGATGTTGAAGCCCTGATATTGTTCCAGCGTATAGTCGGACTTGTCGTAATAGGCGCCCACGATGAATTCGAAGGTTTCGCCGACCGGCGACAGGATGCGGATTTCCTGCGAGAACTGGTCGAAGCGTTCGGGGAAGGCGTTGTAGACCGAGTTGACGGTATGCGCGCCGCCGCTGTTCGGGATCGTCTGGTCGAAGCCGTTGGTGATCTTCGACTTGAACCAGCTATAGCCGGTGACCGAGGTCAGGGTGAAATCGCCGAGTGCGAGGTTGCCGACGCCCGAGATCATCACCGATTCATTGCGGTTGCCTTCGCGGCCGAGCGCCGAGCGTTCGAGATAGCGCGTGTCCTGCGGATCCTGGCCACTGGTCAGCGGGCTCGACACGGTGATCCCGCCGACGATGTCGCGGTTCCCATATTCGGCCTTCAGCGTATAGTCGAAGTCGTTCGACGGCTCCCACTTGACGGTCAGGCGCGCGAGCTGCGACTTGGTTTCGGGATCGTCGTGATTGGTCGCGAGGTTGCGGATATAGCCGTCCTGCTTGACGATCTTGTACGCAAGGCGTGCCGACAGCGTGCTGCTGAGCGGGCCCGAGACATAGCCCGAGACGTCGAAGCCCTTGTGGTCGAAATTATAGAGCGCGGTGAAGGCGCCCTCGGCCTGGCTGGTCGGCCCGGCCGACACGACGCTGACCGCGCCCGCCGCAGTGTTCTTGCCGAACAGCGCACCCTGCGGGCCGCGCAGCACTTCGACACGTTCGAGGTCGAAGAAGGGCGCCTGCGCCTGGCGGCTGCGGCCGGCGTAGATGCCGTCGACATAGAGCGAGACCGACTGGTCGAAGGCGAAGTTCGCCGGCGGCGAACCGAAACCGCGGATATAGATGACGTCGTTGCCCGCGGTCGACTGGACGAAGACGTTCGGCGTGTAGTTCATCACCGCCTTGATGTCGCTGGTGTTGAACTCGGCGAGCTTGGCGCCGCTGACGACTTCCATCGAAATCGGCACGTCCTGCAGGCTCTGTTCGCGTTTTTGCGCGGTGACGATGATTTCGTTCGTGTTGCTGTCGTCGGCTTCTGCGGCCGCCGTCTGCGCCAGCGCCGGCGCGGCGAATGCCGTCATCGCGACCGTCGCGACTCCCGACAACAGAATCTGGTTGAACGCCTTCATGCTACCCTCCCTTGGAACGATGCCGACGGTGCCGGGGAGGGGACCCCGATCCGTCAATCTGATTGACCCTTAGTATACTAATGGTTTTATGCTTGTCCATAGCTTTGGAAGAGGATTCGCAAGATGAACGATGAAAATGGAGAAGCCGGTTATCCCGCTCTCGCAAGCACCCATCTGTGCACGGTGGAGTTCGAGGTCGGCGGCGGCATCATCGGAATGGGCGTGTCGCCATTCGGCGATCATCGCATGGGATATATCAGCGGCGGGCGGTTTTTCGGACCGCGAATCAACGGTATCGTCCTGCCCGGCGGCGGCAACTGGTCGCGCAGCGGACGGCTGGGAGAGGCGGCTTCGGTCGGCACCTTCGATGCCCGCGCGGTATGGCAGACCGATGACGGCGAACTCATCTATCTGTCCTACACCGGGCGCAACGTCATTCCCGACGATGTCCGCGCCGCCTTTGCCGATCCCGCGGCGCCTGATGTCGATCCGTCGCGATACTATCTGCGAATCGCGCCAGTGTTCGAAACCGCGAGCGTAAAATATGGCTGGCTGAACGGCCTGCTCGCGGTCGGGGTCGGTGAACGCACCGATTTCGGCGTCCGCCATGTCCTTCACGAGATCCGCTGAGATGATCGATCTTCACTATTCCGCGACCCCGAACGGGCAGAAGATCGCGATCATGCTCGAGGAGATCGGCGCCGCCTATCGCGTCATTCCCTATGACATCTTCGAGGGCGACCAGCTCACCGCGGCGTTCGGACGGATCAATCCCAATCACAAGTTGCCGGCGATCGTCGATAACGATCCCGGCGAAGGCGGCGAGCCCATTGCGGTCTTTGAATCGGGTGCGATCCTGCAATATCTTGCCGAAAAAAGCGGGCGCTTTCTGCCCGCATCGGGTGCGGCGCGCGCCGCGACGCTGTCGTGGCTGACCTGGCAGGTCGCGGGGCTGGGCCCGATGGGCGGGCAGGCGAGCCATTTCCTGCGCTATGCCCCGGCCGGACAGGATTATGCCGTCGAACGCTATACGAAGGAGCTGAACCGCCTGCTCACCGTACTCGAAAAGCGGCTGGAGAAGAGCGCCTATGTCGCGGGTGACGACTATACGATCGCCGATATGGCGATCTGGCCCGGGCGTGCCTCGGCGTTCGTCATGGGTATGGGGCTCGACGAATGGCCCGCGATGCACGGCTGGTTCGAACGCATCCGGGCGCGGCCGGCGGTGGCGCGGGCGATGGCGCGCGACGATCTGAAGGCGCCGGCGAAATATGTCGGACGGCACCAGACGCTGGATGAGAAGGAGTGGTCGAACATGTTCGGCGAAGCGAACCAAGCGGCGGTGAAGGGGGATTGAGACGTTTGCTTTGAGCCGATTGTAGCTTTGTTGCGGACACTATAGCATTGGCGATGGGCCCGTTTTTCAGGGTATCTTCGGGTGAACTTTAATGTTTGAAGAGATAGCTGTTTGGAGGCGCGTGGATTCAAAGATCGCCGCGAGATATGTCGGTTTTCGGAACTTGGACACAGGCTTGGTTTGGATTGCCTTCGCCAATTATGTCACCTTCGACGAGGGGCGAGACCTCGGCGCTGATGAGATGATTGCTCCTCACGGAACATTAGAAGCGTTTCTGAATGCCTTTCCATCTGACACTCAATTATGGAAGCCGACAATTTCAGAGGCTGTAGCAATCTTTGTCGAAAAAAATCCCGGCGGATGAATTTTTGCGACTTCCGCTTCACCGTTTCACATGCTGCCGGTCGCCCCACAGGATCGCGCGATGCTCGTCAGTGAAACCGCTTAGCCCGCCCTCGATCGTCTCGGGGCGGGCGACCCCGACCTTCATGCCTTCGGCGACGGCAGGCCGTTCGAGCATCGCGGCGCCCCAGCGTTCGACGTTCGGGAAGCGTCCGGCCTTGTCGATGAACTGGCGGCGGAGATAGGGCAGGGTGGCCATATCGGCGATCGTATATTCGTCGCCCGCCAGCCATTCGGCCTCGCCGAGGCGCTTGTCGAGCACCATCATCAGCCGGTCGACCTCGCGGCTGTAGCGCTCGATGGGGTAGTCGTGCCGCTCGCTGGCATAATGGGTGAAATGCGCCTCCTGCCCGAACATCGGGCCGACGCCCGAGACCTGGAACATCAGCCATTGCCAGCAGATCGCGCGCTTCACCGGATCGGCGGGCAGGAAGCGACCGGTCTTTTCGGCAAGGTAAAGCAGGATCGCGCCGGTTTCCCACAGGACGAAGCCCGGCCCGTGCGGGCCTTCGTCGTCGACGATCACCGGCGTCTTGTTGTTCGGGTTGAGCGCGAGAAATTCGGGAGTGAGCTGGTCGCCCGCAAGGATATCGACGGGTTCGAGCCGCCATGCGAGCCCCATTTCGAGCAGCGCGATCGCGATCTTGCGCGCATTGGGGGGTCGGGCCGCCGTAGAGGGTGATCATCGCCTTATCCTTCGCGGCCGAGCCAGCGGCGGAGCACATCGCCAGTATCCTGCCCGACGGTGAGCGGCGCGGGGCGGCGGACGCTGCCGGGCGTCGCCGACAGTTTCGGGAAGACCCCCTGCATCCGGATCTCTCCCAGTTCTTCGTCGGCGACCGTCACCAGCGCCTCGCGCGCGGCGAAATGCGGGTCGGCGAGCATGTCTTCGGCGTCGAAGACGCGGCCCGCGGGGACGCCTGCCGCAACCATCTTGGCTTCCAGTTCGGCGATTGTCATCGTCGCGGTCCATTCGCCGATCAGCGCGTCGAGTTCCTCCTGCCGAACGCCGCGGGCGCGGTGCGTCGCATAGCGTTCGTCGCTCGCCAGTTCGGGGCGTCCCATCGCTGCGGCGAGGCGGGCGAAGACGCCGTCCTGATTGGCGCCGATCAGATATTCGCCGTCGCTGCACGGATAGACGTTCGACGGCGCAATGGCAGGCAGCGTCGACCCCGTCCGGCGCCGCTTGGTGCCGCTCGCCGAATAGTCGGAGACGGTCGATTCCATCACCTGCAGCACCGCTTCGTACAGCGCCGAGTCGACGATCTGGCCTTCGCCGGTCTTGCTGCGATGATGAAGCGCCGCGAGCGCGCCCATGCAGCCGTAAGTCGCGGCGAGCGTATCGCCGATCGACACGCCCATGCGCGCGGGCGGCAGGTCGGGATAGCCGACGATGCCGCGCCAGCCGCCCATCGCCTCGCCGATGCCGCCGAAGCCGGCGCGCGCCGAATAGGGTCCGGTCTGACCATAGCCCGACACGCGCACGACGATCAGCCCGGGGTTCGTCTTGCGCAGCTCGGCGGGATCGAGGTTCCATTTTTCGAGCGTGCCGGGGCGGAAATTCTCGATCAGGATGTCGGCCTTGGCGATCAGTTCGCGCGCCAGCGCCTGACCTTCCTCGCTGCGCAGGTCGACCGCCACCGAATATTTGTTGCGCGCGATGACGCGCCACCAGCTCGGTTTGTCGCCCTGGCCCCAGTTGCGCATCTGGTCGCCCGTGCCCGGCGGTTCGAGCTTGACGATCTCGGCACCCATGTCGCCGAGCAACTGGCCGCAGAAGGGACCGGCGATGAGCTGCCCCATCTCGACCACCCTGATGCCGTCCAGCGCTCCCCCTGTGTTCGTCATTCCATTCCTTTCGGTGCCCCGGCCGGGTTATGACGCATATTGCGCCGGCTGGGCATCACTCTTGTGGATTCGATATACTTAGAATACTATGTAATTTTCAACCTGCAAAATGACTCGGGCGGAAACGGAACGCAAAATGGCGGAAAATCTGGCGGTGGAAATGGTCGAGGTCGGCCCGCGCGACGGGCTGCAGAATGAGGCGACGGTCGTGGCGACCGCCGGCAAGGCCGAACTGATCCGCCGTGCGATCACCTATGGAGCGCGGCGGATCGAGGTGACGAGCTTCGTCAATCCGAAGAAGGTGCCGCAGCTCGCCGACGCCGAGGAACTGGTCGCGATGCTGCCTGAGCGCGAGGACGTCACCTTTATCGGGCTCGTGCTCAACCGGCGCGGCGCCGAGCGCGCGCTGGCGACCGGGCGGATCGACGAACTGGGCGCGGTCTGCGTGACGAGCGACACGTTCGGCATCCGAAATCAGGGGCAGTCGTCGGGCGAATCGCTCGCCGCAGCGATGGAGATCGTCGAACTCGCGCAGGCGGCGGGACGAAGCGGACAGATCACGATCGCGACCGCCTTCGGCTGCCCTTTCGAGGGTGAGATCGCGATCGCCCGTGTCGTTGAAATGGCAAAGCGCGCCGCCGACGCGCAGCCGCGCGAGATCGCGCTTGCCGACACGATCGGCGTCGGCGTGCCGTCGCAGGTCAGCGAAATGGTCGGGCGGGTGCGCGAAGCGGTTGGCAGCTTGCCGGTGCGGGTGCATTTTCACAACACGCGCGGGACCGGCCTTGCCAATGTGTGGGCGGCGGTCGCGGCGGGCGCGGCGACGGTCGATGCCTCGCTCGGCGGGCTCGGCGGCTGCCCCTTCGCGCCCGGCGCGGCGGGCAATGTCGCGACCGAGGACGTCGCCTACATGCTCGAACGCAGCGGGATCGCTACGGGACTGGACCTGCCGCGCGCGGTCGATGCGGCCAACTGGTTTACCGGCGTGATGGGCCGCGCATTGCCGGCGATGGTCAGTCGCGCGCCGGCCTTTCCTTTGAGTCTGCCCTGAACCCATTGAGGCGTCGTGACGGAGCCGATTTTGGCTCAGGGCGAGGAGCGAGGAGGGAGCCATGCCGAGGCATAGTGACCGACGAGGGACGCGGCCCTGAGCCAAAATCGGCCCGCCGCGCAGCGGTTGCCCTGGGAAGTCCGCCGGACGTCGTCGCGTCGCTGGCAGGGGCAACCAGCCCCCGCGGCGCGCCGCTCCTTGCCGGCAAACTTCCCAGGGCAATCACGACGCCTCAATGGGTTCAGGGCAGACTCTAACGACGGGTCAGTCGCTCGAAATCCTCGATGCTGTTGATGTTGGCGATCTCTTCGCCGTCGATCGCGGTCGCACCCTGTGCGTCGGCCCAGGCGCGTACCGAGCGCCGACCGCCCGCCGCAAGATGCCTTGCCAGCGGTTCGGCCTGTTCGACGGGCCACAGGCCGATGACGGGACAGGCGGTCAGATAGGCGCAGTCCCTGGCCTCGCAAAGGCGCGCGAGCTGATCGGCGGGGATATGCGGCGCGTCGCATGGCAGCGACAGCAGATGCGTACAGCCCGCCGCCTGTGCCGCCGCCATCGCCCCCGCGATGCCGCCGAGCGGGCCCATGCCGGTGTCCGGGCGGTCGGGCGCCCACGGATAAGGCGGATAGTCGCGGCCGGAGATCAGGATCGTGTCGACGAAGGGCTCCAGCGCCGCAATCGACCAGTCGATCAGCTTGCGGCCGTCATAGACCTCTTCCGCCTTGTCGCGGCCGAAGCGCTGCGACCGTCCGCCCGCCAGCACCACCCCGGCAACACGCCGCGCCGTCATGGCAGTACCCGCCCTTCGTCGCGGGTCGGCATCGGCGCGACGATGCGCAGCACGACGGCCGCAACCGCAAGCCAGGCGCCCGAAACGAGGATCGCGGTCGGCAGGGTGGTCAGATCGGCGAGCAGCCCGAGCAGATAGGCGCCGAGCGCCAGCGCGCCGAAGGTCACCGCCTGATAGATCGACAGGCAGCGGCCGAGAATGTCCTCGGGCGAGCGGAGCTGCATCGCGACGTTGAGCGTCGTGAAGGTCGTCACCCACGCACCGCCGGCGACGAAGGCCGCCGCGATCACGACGAGCAGATTCTGCGTCAGCGCGACCGGGATCATCATCGCCGCGAACGCCATCGCCGCAACGCCGAGCACGCGGTCGCTGCCCCAGCGCCGCCGCGCGCTGCCGATCCACAGCGCGCAGAAGATCGAACCGATACCGAAGGCGCCGAGGCAGAGGCCATAGGTGATTTCGCTGCCGTGCAGGCGGTCGCGGACGAGCGACGGCAGCAGCGCCTGAAACCCCGCCGCGCCGAGCCCGAAAGCGAAACCGCGCATCAGCACGCGGCGCACCGGGCTCGACCCCATGCAAAAGCGGATGCCGACTGCGATCGCCGCCAGCATCGGGGTGCGGCGCGGCGGCGTCACCTCCGGATGCCAGCGCAGCAGCACGATGATCAGCGCGACATAGCTGACCGCATTGAGCGCGAAGGCGGCGGTTGGCCCGGCGAGCGAGATCAGCAGCCCGCCGAGCGCGGGGCCGACGCTGCGCGCGAGGTTGAAGGCGATGGTGTTGAGCGCAATCGCCTGCGGCAGATCGGCATGCCCGACCTGCAACCGCACCGACGCCTGCCATGCGGGCGAGTTGAGCGCTGTGCCGCAGCCGACCGCGAGGGTGAAGGCGAGGAGGGCGACCGGCGTCAGCACGCCCGTCCACGTCGTGACGGTCAGCAACGCCGAGGCTACCAGCATGAAGCCCTGCGCCGCGAGCATCACCGCGCGGCGGTCGAAATTGTCGGCGATCGCGCCTGCGAAGACGCCGAGCAGCAGGATCGGGATCGTCGCGCTTGCCTGCACCGCGGCGATGAAGAGATGGGACTCCGTGAGTTCGGTCATCAGCCATGCGGCGCCGACCGACTGGATCATCGACCCCATGTTCGAGGCGAGGTTGGCGGTCCAGATGGCGCGAAAGGCGGGGAAGCGGAAGGGGGCCAGCGATGCTGGCAGGGGACGCTTTGCCGGACTCACAGCAAGGCGACTAGACCCGCCGGCGGGGCGCGGCAAGGGGTGTCTGATGCGCGCCGCCGCTCGCGCGCCACGCCGACGGCGACAGCCCGGTCCAGTGGCGGAAGGCGCGCGTGAAGGAACGCGCTTCGGCATAGCCAAGCGCTTCGGCGATCGCCTCGACCGTGGCGTTGCTCGACGTCAGCAGCCGCGTCGCGCGGTCGCGCCGGACATTTTCGCGCAGCGTCGCGAGGCTGGTTCCTTCGGCGCGCAAACGGCGGCGCAGTATGTGCGTAGAGAGGCGCGCTTCCGCGGCGAGTTCGTCGAGGGTCAGGTCGGGACTGCGCGTCAGAAGCTGGCGTACCCGCCGCGCCGCGCTGACGTCGCTGGCGGGGATCGTCATGATATCGAGCGGGGCGGCCGCCAGCATGGCTTCCAGCTCGGCCGGCGTGCGGCGGATCGGCGCGTGCAGCGCATGCGCGTCCATTACGATCCGCCGCGCGCCAGCATCGAAGCGATGGCGGCAGGGGAAGAGATATTTGAACTCCTCGAAATAAGCGCCGGGACGGGGGTAATCGAATTCGGCCGACAGCAGCGAAATCGTCTCGCCCGCCAGCCAGCAGGCGAGGCGGTGCCAGATGATCATCCAGAACTCGCTGAAATAATGGTCGGGATCGCGGTCCGGTTCGGCAAAGCAAACCTCGACGACCAGCCCGGCGTCGGCGGCGTGGATATCGGTGACAATCCCGGCATCGAGCAGATTGTAAAAGCGCGCCGCGCGGCGGAGACCGTCGGCGACATCGCGGCCTTCGAGCGCCAGCTCGCAAGCGAAGGCAAAGCTTCCCGGCGCGGCGCGGCGGGCGGTGTAACCCATATATTCGTCGTCGAGCGCCGCCCAGATGTTGCGAACGAGCAGGGCCATCGCTTCCACCGGTCCGCGCCAGCCGGGGTGAGCGAAATCGGTCGACGAAAGACCCGTACCTGCGACAAGCGCGTCGAGCGACCGGCCCCGACGCTCGGCGCCCTTGGTGCAGACGTTGAAATAATAGCGGTCGATCGTGGCCATAGTGTGCGCATTATGGTGAGTTTTTATCGCCTGTCATGACCTGTTTTGCCCGTCGCTGGCGATTAGCCTTGCCGCAAACAGATCAGGAGACTGCATAATGACCGACCAAGCCACTCGTCCGCGCGAGGAGAGCGCCGCCGCCCGCTGGGCCCGTTTCAAACCGATCCGCACTGGCGACGACTATGTCGCATCGCTGCGGGGCCGCGATGTCGAGGTCTGGCTGTTCGGCGAGCGCGTCGAGGAGCCCGTCGATCATCCGATCATCCGTCCGTCGATCAATGCGCTGAAGATGACCTATGACCTCGCGGTCGACGATCCCGACCTCGCGACCGCACACAGCGAGTTGATCGACGCGCCGGTCAACCGCTTCCTCCACATCGTCGGATCGCCGCAGGATCTGGTGATGAAGAACCGGATGCAGCGCCGCATGGGCCAGCTCACCGGCACCTGCTTCCAGCGCTGCGCGGGGCTCGACACGATCAGCGTGCTCCACTCGATCACTTTCGATATCGATGCAAAGCACGGCACCGGCTACCACCAGCGCTACCTCGATTTCATGGCGGAGGCCCAGCGCAACAATATCATCCTCGGCGCCGGGATGACCGATCCGAAGGGCGACCGCTCGAAACGCCCGCATGAACAGGCCGACCCCGACATGTTCATGCATGTGACCCGGCGGACCGACGCGGGCGTCTATGTCACCGGCGCGAAGGCGCATATGACCGGCGGGCTCAACTCGCACTGGATCTGCGTCATGCCGACGATGAACATGGGCGAGGCCGATCGCGACTTCGCGATCGTCGGGCTCGTCCCCGGCGATGCGGCGGGCATCACCTATATTTATGGCCGCCAGTCGTGCGACACGCGTGCGATGGAAAAGGGCGACATCGATCAGGGCAATGCGCGCTTCGGCGGGCAGGAGGTGCTTGTCGTTTTCGACAATGTCTTCATCCCGCATGAACATGTGCTGATGGACGGCGAATATGAATTTGCCCAGGATATGGTCGCGCGCTTCACCGCCTATCACCGTGCGTCCTACGTCTGCAAAACGGGGCTGGGCGACGTGATGGTCGGTGCCGCGGCGCAAGTCGCCGACTATAACGGCGCCGAGGCGGCGAGCCATATCAAGGACAAGCTGGTCGAGATGACGCACCTCAACGAGACGATCTATTCGTCGGCGATCGCGTCGAGCCACGAGGCGAAGCAACTGCCGTCGGGCATCTTCATGAACGACGCGATGCTCGCCAATGTCTGCAAGCATAATGTGACGCGCTTCCCCTACGAGATTTCGCGGCTGGCGCAGGATTTGGCGGGCGGGATCATGGTGACGATGCCGTCGGATGCCGATTTCAAGAATGAGCAGATCGGCCCGATCCTCGAGAAATATATGAAGGGCAAACACAATGTCCCGGTCGAGTTTCGCCAGCGGATATTGCGGCTGATCGAGAATATGACGCTTGGCCGCAACGCTGTCGGTTACCTGACGGAATCCCTGCACGGAGCGGGGTCGCCGCAAGCGCAGCGCATCCAGATATTGCGCGGCATGGAGGTTGAGCGGAAGAAGGGTCTTGCGCGCGACCTTGCGGGAATCACGGAAGAATAACGGCGTCGCGGCCGGAGAGGAGAGACGATGGACGTTCCGGTGATCGCGATCTGCGGCATCGCGACCGACGAGGCGAGCTGGCAGGACATGCCCGTCGATCGTATCTTCGTGCCCGTCGAACCGACGATCGACGCGATGGCCGATGCGATTGCGGCCGAGCTGCCCGACCGTTTTGCGCTCTGCGGCCATTCGATGGGCGGTTATGTCGCGCTTGAAATCGCAGCGCGGATGCCGGAGCGCCTTGCGGGCTTCGCCATGCTGAGCAGCGCCTGTACCGCCGATGGGGACGAGGCGAAGGCGGGGCGCCGCACGGCGATCGAGCAGGCACGCGCCGATTTTCCCGCGCTGGCCAATCGCCTCGCCCGCGCGATGCTGTCGCGGACGAGCCGTGCTGACGCCGGCCTGCTCGCCGATACCCACGCGATGCTGCTGCGCTGCGGCGGCGAGCGCTTCGCGGGGCAGCAAGCGGCGGCGATGACGCGCGCCGATCGCTGCGGATTGCTGGCAACGCTGGCGGTCCCCGCCTTGGTGCTGGCGGGTGAGGACGACGGCATCGTCGCGCCCGACCGGTCGCGCGAGATGGCGGCGGCCCTGCCCGAGGCGGTGTTGCACCTGATCCCCGGCTGCGGCCATATTCCCCAGCGCGAAGCACCCGTCGCGACGGCGGCAGCGATTGCCGCCTGGCGTGAAAGGATGGCGCCATGAAACCCGATGTATATAGGCTCGATCCGGCCACCTATCCGCGCCACAAGGCGGTACCGATCCGCTTTTCCGATGTCGACATGTTCCGCCACCTCAACAATGTCGCGACCGGGCAATTTTACGAAGAGGCGCGTTTCGAACTGCTCGCCGAGGCGCGCGAACTGGTGACGAAGGAGGATCGCACGGCGCTGGTGATCGCGAATGTGAACACCAGCTTCCTCGGGCAGGCGCGCTATCCGGGGACGATCGACGTCGGGACGGGGATATTGCGCATCGGCGAGCGTTCGCTCGTGATCGCGCAAGGCCTGTTCATCGATGGCAAATGCATCGGCATTGCCGACAGCACTATCGTGTCGATGGGTCCCGAAGGCGCTGCACCCCTTGCCGACCCGATCCGGGTCTTTCTGTCGTCGCTGGCGATCGCCTAGGCTGGCGGTGCCAGCCCGAATTGCTCGAAAGTGAAGCTGTGGCGTGCGTTCGACGGCAGCGCTGCGAGCGCGGTCATCGTGCCGTTCTCCAGCCGGAAATGCCACGTCTGCTCGATCTTCGGCGTGCGCGCGGCAAAGGCGGCGGGGTCGAGCAAAGCGACATTGGCGCGGTGGCCGGGGTCGCGCACCGAAGCGTAGCGGATCGCCTGCGCATCGATGCCGCGCGCGTCGGCGGCGAACGCCTGACACGCGCTATAATCGTCGGGGTGCATCCACAGCAGCGCATCGGCGGTAAAGGGCGCTGCGGTCAGATCGAGCCCGCGGTCGAGCGCGACGGGAACCGAAATCGCCGAATGCTCGACCGTCGTGCGCGGGGGCTGGAATCCGGGCGAGCGCGAAAAGAACAGCAGCCGCCAATAGGCGGTTTCGGCTACTGCAGTCGCGGCCTGTTCGGCGGCGTAGAAGATGCCGGGCCGTTCGCCGGCCTTGCGGAAGCGCGACGCTTTCTTGTGGCCGTAGCGAAAGGGCGTCGCGAGCAGGTAATGGAGGCCGCGCGCGGTTGGCGGCAGCAGCGGTTTGACCTCCTCGACAAGCTGTTCAAGCACCGCCTGATCGTCGCCGCTCACGGCGAGGCGGTTGGTCGAGATGCGGTGCTGCGCCTCGACCAGCCGCCAGAGCTTGGCGCGATAGGGCCGGAAATCCGCCGCCGTCGGGACGATGTCAGACCTGCGCGCGATAGTCGTCGACATAGTCGGCCACATCGCTGAGACCGCGGATCGAGCGGACAAGGTCGATCGGCCGGCCGCCGAGGTCGAGGTTCGCGGTCTTGAGCCACGAAATCGACGCGGCATCGTCGCTGCCCATCAGCGCGTCGAGGCTGCGGAACAGGCGAACCAGATACTGGCCGAGCTCGAATTCCTTGCCCGACCGGTCGAGCCGGACGCTGCCCGACCGCAGCCGCGATGCTGTCGCGGGAGAAAGGCCGAGGATCGCACCGAGTTGTTCGTTGGTCAGCCGCCAGCAGGCGGCGACGCGCACGACCGCTTCGGAGAGGGTGCGGCCCTGGTCGGCCTGTTTGGCGAGTTGGGTTGCCATGTCATTCATCCGAACAAAATATATGCCGATCATTCATAGGAATGATCGCGCCATTTTGCAAGGGGCGGGTGTCAGCCGCCGGTAGTATCCAGCCGTTCGACGATCATCGCGGCGCCCACCCCCATCGCGCCGGTCAGCACAGCAAGGCCGTATCGACCCGCGCACGCATCGAGCGCGTCGAGCAGGGTCGAGGTCAGGATCGCGCCGCTCGCACCCATCGGATGGCCCTTGGCGAGATGGCCGCCGCTGACGTTGACGCGCGCCGGATCGGCGTCGCGGTCGCGCAGGAATTTGGCGATGGTGACCGCGAAGGCCTCCATGAATTCGATGCGATCCATATCGGCGAGCGTCATGCCGCTGCGCGCCAGCACCTTGTCCATCGCGGCGAAACCCGCGGTCAGCGAGGCGGCGGGGTCGCCGCCGCTTTCGGCAAAAGCGACGACGCGGGCGCGCGGCACGATGCCGAGCCCTGCGCCGCCGACGAGCGCGAGACCCGCACCGTCGCAGATCGGCGGCGCGTGCGCGATGCCGTGGCGGGGTTCGAAGCGTGCGCCTTCGAGCGCGCCCGCATATTCTTCCTGCAGTGCACCAAAGACCGGCGGTGCGGCGGCAAGCGATTCCGCCGTGGTTTGCGGCCGGATACATTCCTCGCCGGTGAGCCCGACGGTCGCGATGCGCGAATGCTGGAGCAACGGATCGCGTTCGGTCGCCGCCGCCTTCTGCTGCGAAGCGAGCGTGACTGCATCGAGTTCGGCGCGCGTGATCCCCTCGGCCGACGCCAGCCGGTCAGCGGCAAGCACTGGCGGCACGAAACGCGCCCGCGGCGGCAGTTCGGCGTTCGCATAGAAGCTCGCCTGATCGCCGAGGAACGGGCTCTGGCTCATTGACTCGACGCCGCCCGCGATAATGGCGGCGGCTTCACCGCTCGCCACCTTCGCCACCGCCTGACCGATCGCCGACAGCCCCGAGGCGCAATAATTGTTGATGCTGTGCGCCGCGCAGGCGTCGGGCAGCCCGGCATGGAGCTTCGCCAGCATCGCGATATGCCCGCCCTGCGCGCCGCTCTGCGTGACGCAGCCGAGGATCAGCGCCTCGGGTTCAAACACACCGCAGCGTGCCTTTAGCGCCGCCGCTTGCTGACGCACCAATTCCTGCGGGCTCAGGCTTGCGAGCCCGCCATCGGGCCGCGCCTTGCCGCGCGGCGTGCGCACCGCGTCGTAGAGGTAAGCGTCGGTCAAATCAGGTGCCGATGACGAAGCTGACCGCGGTCGTTGCGCTGCCGCCGACGTTGAAGGTCGCGAAGTTCTTCGCGCCCTCGACTTGATAGTCGCCGGCATTGCCGGTGACCTGTCGCCAGCTATCGAGGAGCATGCGGACGCCGGTGGCCCCGACGGGATGGCCGAGCCCGATCAGCCCTCCCGACGGATTGACCGGCAGCTTTCCGCCCAAGGCAATCGTGCCGTCCTCGACCGCGCGCCAGCTTTCGCCCGGTTTGGTAATCCCGAAATGGTCGATCGCCATATATTCGGTGATCGAGAAGCAATCATGCACCTCGACCCCGTCGCATGCATAGATGTCGGGCATCCCGGCGCGGCGCAGCGCATCCATCATCGCCTTGCGCACGCTGGGGAAGACATAGTCGCCGCCGCGGCTGTCCGCGACCTTGGTCGAATAGAGCAGGGGCGCGGTGGCATGGCCCCAGCCCTTGATGCGTGGGATGCTCTCGATCGGAATGCCGCGGCGCTTGGCATAAGCCTCGGCAACCTCGTGCGAGGCGAGGAAAATCGCCGCAGCGCCGTCGGTAACCTGCCCGCAATCGGACTTGCGCAGGCTGCCCTCGATCAGCGGGTTGACCTCGTCATTCTCGCCGAGATGCTCGTCGGTGATCGCCCAGCCGCGCGTCTGCGAGTTCGGGTTCTTCTTGGCGTTCGCGAAATTATTGGCTGAAATGCCGCGCAGATGCGCGCGGTCGAGCCCGAAGCGCTCTTCATATTCCTCGGCGACGCGCGCGAACATATAGGGCCACAGGTATCGCGCCTCCTGTGCCTCGCGTCCTGCCCATGCGGCGGCGCCGAGATATTCGGCGGCGCGCTGGCCGGGGACGTTCCGCATCAGTTCGATGCCGAGCACGAGCGCAAGGCCGTAGCGTTCGGCCTCGATCTCGGCCGCGGCAGCGAGGATCGCGATGCTACCCGACGCGCACGCAGCCTCGTGTCGCGACGCCGGAATACCCGCGAGGTCGGGGTGGACGTGGCCGAAAAAGCCGCCGAGCTGACCCTGTCCCGCGAAAAGCTCGCCGACGAAATTGCCGACATGTGCGGTCTCGACCTCTTTGGGCTCGATGCCCGTCGCGACGAACGCGGCTTCGGCGACGTCGCGGAACAGTTCGAACAGGCCGCCGCCCTCGCGTTCGAGGTTGCGCGCGAAGTCGCTCTGCGCGCCGCCGAGGATGAAGACGTCTTTCGCCATGTCAGGCTTCCTTTTCGAGAGTGGCGAGCGCCATGTCGCGGACTTCGCTGCGCATCACCTTGTTGGTGACGTTGCGCGGCAAGGCGTCGAAGCGGAACAGGCGCTCGGGCAGTTTGAAGACCGCGAGATCGTGGCCGCGCAGATAGTCGGTGACCTCGCCGATCCCGACATCGTCGGCGCCGCGCGGGACATAGGCGAGACCGATGCGCTCGCCCATCGTCGGATCGGGGAGCGAGAAGGTGCACGCCTCGGCCAGCAACGGATGCCCGCCGAGCAACTGGTCGATCTCCTCGGGTGAGATGTTCACCCCGCCGCGGATGATCAGATCCTTGCAGCGCCCGACGAAGCGATAGAAATCGCCGCCCTCGGCGATCTCGAACAGGTCGCCGGTGCGGAACCAGCCGTCGTCGGTGAAGGCTTCGGCGGTGCGCTCGGGGGCGTTGTGATAGCCCTCGAACAGCGTCGGCCCGCGGATCTGCAACTCGCCCGATACGCCGTCGGCCTCGATCGGATCGCCGCCGCCAGGCGGGACGAGGCGGCTTTCGATATTGGGCGCGCGGCCCTCGCCATAGGGGCGCTGATAGGTACCGCGCCGCGGAAAAAGGCTCGCGCGCTTGTCGGGATCGGGCATGTCGCCCTCGCCGGTGATGAAACTCATCCCCTCGTTCGACCCGAAGACATTGACGATGATGATGCCGAGCTTTTCCTGAAACCCGCGCACCATCGCGGGCGCCAGCGGCGCCGAGCCCGAGGCGATGACGCGCAGGCTGGACAGGTCGCCCGCCGCGAGCAGCGCCTCATTCTGGAGCAGCATGTTGAGCACCGCGGGCGGCGCGATCGTCAGGCTCGGCCGCTCGGTCGCGATCTGCCTGAGGTAGATGCCGGGATCGAAGGGGTGGTGCAGCACCATCGTGCCGGCGCTGGTCAGCCAGCACATCGTGATGCCGCCGATGCTCGCCATGTTGATGAGCGGGAAGGGGTTGAGCAGGACATCGCCCGGCCCGACCTTCATCGCTTCATATCCCGCGCCCGCGACCGCGATCCAGTGGTTGTGGCTGCGCGGAACGCCCTTGGGTACGCCGGTGGTGCCCGAGGTCCAGCAGATGGTGAAGATATCGTCGGCATCGACCGGGTTCGCGGCGACATGCGCGGCGAGGGCGACTTCGTCGCCCGCGGCGGTCGAGAGGTCGAGCGCACCGGCAGGTGGGTTGGGACCGAAAGTCATTAACCGGATGCCGTCGAGCAATGGTGCCGCGACGCCGACATGGTCGCATCCCTTGACCTGCGTCGCGCAAACGAAGGCTTTGGGCTCGACCACGCTGATCATGCCCTTCAGCTCATGGCTGCGATATTGCACCGCCGCGGGGCTGACGATCGCACCGATCTTCGCCGCCGCAAAATAGAGCGCAACGAACTCGCTGATATTCGGAAGCTGGACGAGCAGCGCGTCATCCTTGCCGATCCCCGCGACGATCAACGCGCCCGCGATCCGGTCGACCTCGGCTTCGAGTTCGGCATAGCTCAGCCGCTGCGGCTCGCCGAAGGCGAAGTCGCCGCGGTTGGGCGCATCGACCAGCGCGAGCCGCTGGGGATGCGCCTCGGCGTTGGCGGCGAACAGGTCGGCGAAGGTCTTGTCGCCCCACCAGCCGCTCTCCCGATGTCGCCGCCTTTTATCCTCTCCCGCGACGATCATCTCAGGCGGCCAGCACGCTGTTTTTGCCCATGCCGATATCGTCGCCGCTCGCCCACACGGTGTGCGTGCCCGAACAGATGCGTTCGGGCAGGATGATCCGGCACACCGGTCCCGCCGCGACGTTCTTCGCGTCGATCAGAACGCATTCGGACGTGTCGGTCTCAAGGTCGGCAATGAAGGAGACGAGATAGCCGTCGTCCTCGTCCTTCGCATCGATGCGCGGCGCGAACGGCGCTTCGCTGCCGAAGCGGCCGGGGCCGAATTCATACTCCTCGCTCGTCCCCGCATTGAGGTCGTGCTTGACGAGCCCGCGGAACAGGAACCAGCCGGGCTCGGGGATCGCGCTATAGGCGTAGCGATAGGGCTTGCCGGCATAGCGGTG
This sequence comes from Sphingopyxis macrogoltabida, assembly GCF_001314325.1. Lineage (NCBI taxonomy): Bacteria > Pseudomonadati > Pseudomonadota > Alphaproteobacteria > Sphingomonadales > Sphingopyxidaceae > Sphingopyxis > Sphingopyxis macrogoltabida. The sequence continues at coordinate 2,611,672 of NZ_CP009429.1, read as the reverse complement.
GTTGAACATCCCGAATTCGAGATCGCGGTCATCGAGCCTTTGCTCGGTCGTCTTGCCGGTCTTCAGGTTGAATCGCCAGCGGTGAAGGCGCGGCTTGAGCAGTCCCTGGTCGAGATAGGCCATCATCCGCTCCAAGCCCTCGGGGGCATTGGGATAGGACTTCGGCATCGGCTCTTCCTGATAATAGCCGTCGAGGATGATCTCGTCGCCTTCCTCCCACGCGTTGAGCCAGTGGAGCGTGTAGGTCGGCTCGGCTTCGAACCAGCGGATGTCCTCGGGCTGGCCGTGCCGCGGGATGATCGCGAAGCGCGTCTTTTCGTCGGGGTGGAACTGGACGACGTGCAGCTTCCGTTCGAGCAGCTCTTCATTCCAGTAGAGCGGCATGTCGTTGAGGATCGTGTAATTTTCGGTGAACGCCATGTCGTGCGGAAGGCGCGGCCCGGCGAGCGGCACGGGGATATAGTGCTTAAGCTTATTGTCGGCCCCGACGACGCCATAATGCATGTAAGGTGCGTGCTTGGAGTAATTGAAAAACATCAATTCTCCGGTCGCGAGGTCGACCTTGCAATGCGCCGAAATCCCGTCGAGCGGGACCCAGCTTTCGGTGCCGAACTGTTCGAGCGTGAATGGGTCGAGCCGGTAGGCCTCACCGCACTGATAGAAGGTCGAGATGATCTTGCCCGCGTGGATCGCGACGTCGGTCGAGGATGAATCCTTCAGCCACTCCTGCGCCCCCCAGCCATGGCGCGTCGATTTGTGCGGCGGCTCCATCAGCCCCGCCCACAGCGAGCGTCCCGCCTCCTTCTCGGCCTCGAAGCCCTTGGTGCGCACGAAGCGGCTGCGATAGCTCGCGCGGCCGTCCTTGAACGAGATGGCGTGGATGAAGCCGTCGCCGTCGAACGGATGATAACGCCCGATCGGTTCGTGGATCTGGTTCTCGCCGGTGCGCACGTAAACGCCGTCGATGTCGGTCGGGATCGTTCCGATCACCTCGGCATCGCCATTGGCGAAGATCGCGTTCCACTCATTGTACGTCGGGCGCCAAGCGTCCTTCATATAGGGATGGTCGTTCGGCTGGATCGTGGTCCGGATCGTGTCTACGAGCTGTGCGGTCATGCGGGGACTCCTTCGGCGGCGGCAAAGCGCGGCCTTGCGGCGGCGGCATCATATTCTTTCACGAGGCGGTCGACGATGGTCGCGACGGGTTCGACCGCGCGCACGGCGCCGACGCCTTGGCCCGCGGACCAGACATTCTTCCACGCCTTCGCATCGTCCTGCGCGTCCGAGAAGTTCGGCCGCTTGTCCTCGGGCATGTTCGCCGGGTCATAGCCCGCGGCGATCAGGCTCGATTTCAGCCAGTTAGCCGTGACGCCCGTAATGCCCTTCGACGGCACGATATCCTCGGCCCCCGCCGCAACGACCATGTCCTTATAAGGTTGCACCGCCATGCTCTCGGTGCAGGCGATCAGCGAAGTGCCGAGATAGGCGAGGTCGGCGCCTAGGATTTCCGCGGCGCGCACCGCATGGCCAGTCGAGATGGCACCGCCGAGTACGAGCGGCCCATCCCAGAACTGCCGCACCTCCTCGACGAAGGCGAAGCCCGCGGTCGCGCCGGTATGTCCGCCCGCGCCGGCGGCGACGAGCACGAGGCCGTCGACCCCGGCCGCAGCGGCCTTGCGCGCAAAGCCCACCGAATTGACGTCGGCGAAAACGAGCCCGTCATAGGCGTGGATTTCTTCGACCACCCGTGCCGGGCTGCCGAGCGCGGTAATCACCAGCGGCACCTTGTGGCGGACGACACAGGCGAGGTCGTCGAGCAGGCGGCTGTTCGACGGATGGACGACCAGATTGACCGCCCAAGGCGCGGCGTCGGGATCATTCGACAGCGCCGCGTCGATCCGGCTCACCCAATCCTCGAGGTCTGCTGACGTGCGCGCATTGGGGGCAGGGAAGCTGCCGATGACGCCCGAGCGCGACGCTGCGATCACCATCTCGGGACCCGACACAAGAAACATCGGCGCGGCGATCGCCGGCAGCCGCAAATTGCGCGTGAGCGCCGGTGGAAGGCCGTTTTTCGGCACCTTTTATCCTCTCCAAATTATCTGACTTGCATAACGATACTTAAAGACGATAAGAGTCGCAAGGCCAGAAAAACATCGCGGGTGCCCCCGACGATGGTGGGAGGGAGATAGATTATGAAAACCAGCTTTGCTGTGCTGTTTGCCGCGACCGCGCTCGCCACGCCCGGAATCGCCTTTGCGCAGGAAACGGCGCCTGCCGACACGCAGGGCGGGCTCGAGGAAATCATCGTCACTGCGCAGAAGCGCGCCGAGGGCCTGTCGGACGTGCCGATCTCGATTTCCGCGATCAGCGGCAAGCAGGTCGAAAATTATGGCCAGACCAACCTCGAACAGATCAGCTCGGCGGTCCCCAACCTCAAGATCACCCAGACCGCGATCGCCAACCGCATCGCGATCCGCGGCATCGCGTCGGGCGACAACAAGGGTTTCGAGCAGTCGGTCGCGATGTTCGTCGACGGCGTCTATTACGGCCGCGACCAGCTGTCGCGCCTGCCGCTGATCGACATGGAGCGCGTCGAGGTGCTGCGCGGGCCGCAGCCGACCCTGTTCGGCAAGAACGCCATCGCCGGCGCGGTCAACATCACCACCCGCAGCCCGACCGACGAGTTCGAGGGCATGGTTAGCGGCCTTTATGAATTCAACCACAAGGAATTCCAGCTCAGCGGCGTGCTCTCGGGGCCGCTGACCGAGGGCGTCGAGGCGCGCGTGGTCGGCTATTACCGGACGATGGACGGCTATTTCTACAACCAGAAACTCGACCGCAACGAGCCGAACGTCGACGAGAAATATTTCCGCGGCAAGCTGGAGTTCGATCGCGGCGGGCCGTTCGCCGCCGAGCTCAAGCTCGAATATGCCGATTTCGAGGCGAAGGGCCAGCCGCGCGATGTGTTCGGCGCGGTCGGCAACTATAACGCTGTCTTCCAGGGGCCATTCTTCGTCAGCACCGATCCCGACTATGTCCGCGAGGATAATGGCTATCAAAGCCGCAACAAGGTGTTCGGCGCGACGCTGAACATGGACCTCGAAGTCGGCGAGCATACGCTGACCTCGGTGTCGTCGCTGCTCGACTACAAGACGCGCGAGATCGTCGACGTCGATTTCTCGGGCATCAGCTTTCTCGATGGGACCAATTTGCGCGAGGATTACCGGCAATTTTCGCAGGAGCTTCGCCTGACCTCGCCCGGCGGCGAGACCTTCAACTATATTGCCGGTCTCTACTACCAGAATGCCAAGCTCGACGTGCAGGATTTCACCCTGTTCAACCCGACCTTCCTTGCCTTGGGCGCGCCGTTCAGCGCGCTCGGCGACACGCGCAACGACCGTGATTACAACCAGAAGTCGGATTTGATCTCGGCCTTCGCGCAGGGCGAACTGGCGCTCAGCGACCGCTTTCGCATCACCGCGGGCGCCCGCTTCAACCATGAAAAGAAGAGCGGCAGCCGCACGCTCGCGATCGTTCAGGGCCCGCTCAGTACCGCGCCCGCACCGGTCGTGGCCGCGGTATTCCGGGCGCTGAACATCGAGGCGCACAGCATCTCGGGCGAGCTCAGCGAAGACAGCTTCAATCCGATGGTCAATGTCCAGTTCGACGCGACCGACGACCTGATGCTTTATGGCTCCTACGCCAAGGGCACCAAGGCGGGCGGTTTCGACATCCGGTCGAACTCGCTGCCGACGTCGACCACCGTCGCGAAGCCGGGGGCGTTCGAATTCCAGGACGAGAGCGCGGACAATTTCGAGGCGGGGCTGAAGTACAAGGGGCCGAACGTCGCGTTCAACCTCTCGCTCTACCGCACGACCTACAAGGATCTGCAGGTCAACATCTTCGACGGCACGCTGAACTTCAACGTCCGCAACGCTGCGGGCGCACGGACGCAGGGTGTCGAGGCCGATTTCCGCGCCGCGCTCGCCGACGGGCTGACCGTCAGCGGCGCGGTCGCTTATCTCGATTTCAAATTCACCAACTTCACCGACGGGCAATGCTATTATCTGCAGGTGCCGGGGCCGAACGGCTTCTGCGACTATTCGGGCAAGCGCAATGCACTGAGCCCCAAATGGTCGGGCAACCTCAATGTCGATTACACGACCCCGGTGACGAGCGGGCTGAAGGTCGCGCTCAACGTCAATGCCGACTTCTCCTCCTCCTATATCGCGTCGGCGAATCTCGACCCGCGGACGCATCAGGACGGTTATGTGAAGCTCGGCGCGCGGCTCGCGCTCGCCGAAATCGAGGACCGCTGGGAAATCGCGCTGATCGGTCGCAACCTGACGAACCAGCGGATCCTGCAGACGGCAAGCTCGATGCCGCTCGCGACGACGATCACGCGGAATGCGGGCAATGCCTATAACGGCATCGTCGACCGGCCGCGGACGATCGCAGTGCAACTGACGGGGCGCTTCTGATGGTTGCGGGGAGGGCGGTTCGCCGCCCTCCCGCCACGGGTGCCGGCCTTGCCGCTGCATCGCCCTTGGTCTAGGGGCGGCACGGATTGAAGGATGGCGACGGCTTGAAACACGAACGCACGATCAGGGCCTGTTCGATCTGGCGCGCGCTCGACGTCGTCGGCGATGTCCCGGTCCTGCTGATCATGGAACAGGCGTTTCTCGGCACCCACAGCTTCGACGAGTTCGTCGCGCGCACGGGCCTTGCGCGGTCGGTCGTTAACGGGCGGCTCAAGAAGCTGGTCGAGGAGGACTGTCTCGCCAAAGTCGCCAAGAAGGGCGCACGCGGTTTTCACTATTTCCTGACCCCGAAGGGCCGCGACCAGTTTCCCAACGCGCTGATGATGCTGCGCTGGCAGCACAAGTGGGAAGCGGCGAGCCGCGATTTTCAGGTCCGGCTGCACCATGCGAGTTGCGGCCATGCGACCGAGCCCGTCCCCGCGTGCGAGCATTGCCGTACCGAAATCGACCCGCGCGAGGTGGCATGGCGCGAAGGGCCGGGGCTGGTGCAGGTCACACCTGCTTATGAACGCCGTCGCTTCTGCGGAGAAGTCGGTGCACGGCGGCCGGGCGGTCGCCCGCTGGTCGATACGATGATCGAATTGTTCGGCGACCGTTGGGCGACGCTCGTCGTCCGCGCGATGTTCACGCGGATCAACCGCTTCGACGATATCCAGCGCGATACGCTGATGGCGACGAACATATTGACCGGGCGGCTCGAACGGCTGGTCAGGCAGGGCATATTGCGCACCGCGCCCTATTCGGCGCACGCCGACCGGGTCGAATATAAACTCACCGAAAAGGGCCGCGACCTCTATCCGGTGATCCTCGCGCTGCTCCAGTGGGGCGATCGCTGGTTCTCCGACGAGCGCGGACCGCCGGTGCTGCTGACGCACAGCCCGTGCGGGCACGACCTGCATATGATCGCGGCGTGCAGCCATTGCGGCGACGAACTGACGCTGGCGAACAGCCGCTTTACCATCGAGGAAGCGGGCTGAGCGGACTGCCCGCGGGACAAGCCGCCGATCCGCCGGAATGCCTCGAAATAATCGTGCGCCCCCCACTGGCGCCCGCGCGCCCGACTGGTTACATGGGCCGCCACCGAACGAATCGCGTGCGCCGCCCCGAAAGCGGGAGCGGGCGCCGCCAAGAGCAGAAAGTGGCGCCCCATGGAAATCATTACCGGCCTGACCTTCGACGATGTACTGCTGGTACCCGGGGCGTCGGACATCCTGCCGTCGGACGCCAATCTGTCGACCCAACTGACCAGCGAGATCAACCTCAATATCCCGATTCTGTCGTCGGCGATGGACACGGTGACCGAAGCCGACATGGCCATATTGATGGCGCAGATCGGCGGCATCGGCGTCCTCCACCGCAACCTCACGGTCGAGGAACAGGCGGCGGCGGTGCGGCAGGTCAAACGCTTCGAAAGCGGGATGATCGTCAACCCGATCACCATAACCCCCGACGCGCCGCTTTCCTATGCGACCGCGCTGATGGCGCAGCACCGGATTTCGGGCATTCCCGTTGTCGAAACCGGCGGCAAGCTCGTCGGCATCCTCACCAATCGTGACGTGCGCTTCGCTGACAACCCGGGCCAGCCGGTGCGCGAGCTGATGACCGCCGACAATCTTGCGACCGTGCGCCCCGGCGTCGGGCAGGATGAGGCGCGCAAGCTGCTCCACCAGCGCCGCATCGAAAAGCTGCTCGTCGTTGACGACGATTATCGCTGCATCGGCCTGATCACCGTCAAGGACATGGAAAAGGCCGTGAACTTCCCCGACGCGACCAAGGATGGCAGCGGTCGCCTGCGCGTCGCGGCGGCGACGAACACCGGCGACACCGGCGTCGAGCGTGCCGAGGCGTTGCTCGATGCCGAATGCGACCTGATCGTCGTCGACACCGCGCACGGCCACAGCAAGGGCGTCGGGGTTACCGTCGAACGCATCAAGAAACTCTCGAACCGTGTGCAGGTGCTCGCGGGCAACGTCGCCACCGGCGATGCGACCAAGGCGCTGATCGACGCGGGCGCCGACGGCGTGAAGGTCGGTATCGGCCCCGGCTCGATCTGCACGACGCGCATCGTCGCGGGTGTCGGCGTGCCGCAGCTCACCGCAATCCTCGACAGCGTCGAGGCAGCGGCGAAACTCGGCGTCCCGGTTATCGCCGACGGCGGCCTGCGCACGTCGGGCGATGTGGCCAAGGCGCTGGCGGCCGGCGCATCGAGCGTGATGGTCGGCTCGATGCTTGCGGGCACCGCAGAGGCGCCGGGCGAAACCTTCCTTTATCAGGGGCGCACCTATAAGAGCTATCGCGGCATGGGCAGCGTCGGCGCGATGGCGCGCGGCAGCGCCGACCGCTATTTCCAGCAGGATATCAAGGACCAGATGAAGCTGGTCCCCGAAGGCATCGAGGGCCAGGTGCCGTTCAAGGGGCCCGCAAAGGACGTCATCCACCAGATGGTCGGCGGCGTGAAGGCGGCAATGGGCTATACCGGCAGCCGCACGCTTAAGGACTTCCGCGAGCGCGCCAAGTTCGTGCGCATCACCAATGCCGGGCTGCGCGAAAGCCATGTCCACGACGTCGCGATCACGCGCGAAGCGCCGAACTATCCGGCAGGCTAAGGGCGGCGGATGACGCCCGCGGCGCGTATTCAGGCGGCGATCGAGATTCTCGATGCCATCGCCGCAGCCGCGCGCGAGGGCGGCGCGCCCGCCGATGCGATCTTCGCCGAAGCGATGCGCGCGCGGCGCTATGCCGGATCGAAGGACCGGCGCGCGATCCGCGCCCATGTTTATGATGCGATCCGCCTCGTTCGGTCGGCGCCGGTGTCGGGGCGCGCCGCGATGCTTGCCCTTGCCGACGCCGATCAGGATATCGCGGCATTGTTCGACGGTTCCGCCTATGGCCCGGCACCCATCGCGCCCGGGGAAGCACGCGCGGAAAGCGGGGTTGCCGCCGAGGCCTTGATCGGCCTGTTCGACCCGCTGGTGGGTGAGCAGGAGCATGAAGCGGTGCTGGCCCGCGCGCCGCTCGACCTTCGCGCCAACCGGCTCAAGGCGGTGCGCGACGAAATTGCGGCTCTCTTCCCCGAAGGCTCGACTATCCGCGGCGCCGACGACGGCTGGCGCCTGCCACCCGAGACCGCCGCCGTTCAGCATCCGGCCTATGCGGATGGCCTGTTCGAGGTGCAGGATGCGGCGAGCCAATATGCCTCGGCCGCGCTCGACGCCGGCCCCGGGCAGACTATCGTCGATCTCTGTGCGGGCGGCGGCGGCAAGACGCTCGCCATCGCCTCGCTGACCGGAAATGATGCCGATATCCTCGCCAGCGACACCAATCGGGCGCGGCTCCAGCAATTGCCGCCGCGCGCCGAACGCGCCGGCGCAACCGGTATCGAAACGCGCCTTCTCGACCCGGGCAAGGAAGCCGACATGCTGGCCGACCGGCAGGGCGGCGCGGACCGGGTCTTCGTCGATGCCCCTTGTTCCGGCAGCGGCACCTGGCGGCGCAGCCCCGAATTGCGCTGGCGGCTGACCCCGTCGCGGCTCGAACGCCACCTTGCGGACCAGCGGAAACTGATCGACCTCGGTGCCGATCTTGTGGCGCCGGGCGGCAAACTCCTCTATGCTGTCTGCTCGATCATCGAGCGCGAGGGGCGGGCACAGGTGGACGATTTTCTGAACCGGCACAGCGGCTGGACGGCCGACAGCGGCTATTTGCCCGATGGTATCGGCCGCGCGGCGGGCGCGGGATTTTTGCTGACTCCGGCGCACGACGGATGTGACGGATTTTTCCTCGCGCGGTTGACACGGCCATGTTAGCATCACCCCGAATGAAGAAATGGGAGAATGCGATGCGTGTCGGTTTCCTGGCTCTTGGCGCCGGCCTGATCCTTGCCAGCCTGCCCACCGCCTCCGACGCGCAGCGCGCCGACAACGACATCCTCCCGCGCTCGGTGGCACTCCAGCAGGAAGGCGTGAAGGCGCAGGGCGCCGGCGACCTCGACGGCGCGATCGACTATTTTGAATCGGCGCTCGCCGCCGACCCGCGCAACCGTTCGGCAATCATCGCGCTGGCGCAGGTCGCACGCGCGCAGGGCCTGCCGGGCAAGGCGATCGGACTGTACCGCGAGGCGCAGCTTCTCGAACCCAATGACATCGTCGCATTGACGGGAGAGGGCGAAGCGCTGGCCGACAAGGGTGCCCTCGAACTGGCGCGCGAAAAGCTGGCGGCGGCACAGCGCATCTGCAAGGCGAACTGCCCGCAGGTCGCAGCGCTCGAAAAAACAATTCAGTCGAGCGCATCGAAGCGCGTTGTCGCGGCCGAAACGCTGGCGCCGAAGCCCGTCGTGACGACGGCGACGACCGGCCAGAATTAAAATCGTTGCCCCCGCGAAGGCGGGGGCCGTACGCAAATCTTGCGCGACATCGATAGCGGCCCCCGCCTTCGCGGGGGCGACGTGTCAACTGAGCGTCCGCGCCAGCGCCACCCATTCGGCCACGCTGACCGTCTCGGCGCGGCGCGTCGGATCGATGTCCAGTTCGTCGAGCGCCTCGACCGCCCCCGCCATGCCCTTCAGGCTCTGACGCAGCATCTTGCGGCGCTGGCCGAAGCCCTTTTCGGTGAGCTGCGACAGGATTTTCGGATTGACGCCTGCGGGCTGCTCGGCAGGCACGACATGCACGATCGCCGACATGACCTTGGGCGGCGGAGTGAAGGCCGAGCGATGGACCTTCATCGCGATTCTGGCGGTCGAGCGCCACTGCGCGAGGACGCTGAGGCGTCCGTAGGCGTTGGTTCCGACCGGCGCGACGATGCGTTCGGCAACCTCGAGCTGGAACATCAGGGTCAGCGACAGCCATAAAGGTGGCCAGCTTGCCGGCTCGAGCCAGCGTGTGAACAGCGCGGTGCCGACATTATAGGGCAGGTTTGCGACGATATGATACGGCCCGCCGGCTTGGCGGTCGGCGTCGATCGCCATCGCATCGTCGGCGACGACCTGCAATTGCCCGTCGAAGGCTTCGGAAAGCTCGCCGAGCAGGGGCAGGCAGCGGTCGTCGCGTTCCACCGCGATTACGCGCGCTCCGGCACGGAGCAGCGCCCGCGTCAGGCCGCCGGGGCCGGGTCCCACTTCGAACACCGTCTGCCCGTCGAGATCGCCGGGCAGTGCGGCGACGCGGTCGAGCAATTGCTCGTCGAAGAGGAAATTCTGTCCCAGCGCCTTGCTCGCCGACAGGCCGTGCGCGCGGACCGTTTCGCGGAGCGGCGGCAGCGGGTGCGTCGGCTGGCGCGTCACTTGGCGGGCGCGCAGCTGCGCTCGCGTGCTGTCGCCATGCGCGCCGCCATCGCAATGGCGGCGATCGTCGGCCCCGGATCGGCCTTGCCCTTGCCCGCGATGTTGAACGCGGTGCCATGGTCGGGCGAGGTGCGGATGATCGGCAGCCCCAGCGTCAGGTTGACGCCGTCGTGAAAATGCAGCGCCTTGAACGGCGCCAGCGCCTGATCGTGATAGCAGCAGAGCAGCGCATCATATTGGTCGCGGATACCCGGCGCGAACAGCGCATCGGCGGCAAGCGGGCCGTCGATCAGGATTCCTTCGGCAGCAAGCTGCTCGACGGCGGGCGCGATGATGCGGACTTCCTCGCCGCCAAGCTGGCCGCTTTCTCCGGCATGCGGATTGAGGCCCGCGACCGCGAGGCGCGGCTGCGCAATACCGAAATCGCGCTGCAGCCCGCGCGCCACCATCCGCGCCTTGGCGACGATCAGGTCGCTTGTCAGACGTTCGGGGACCTCGGACAGCGGGATATGGACGGTCAGCGGGACGACGCGCAGGGTCGGCCCGGCCAGCATCATCACTGCATTGGTCGCCGTCACGCCGCAGCGTTCGGCAATAAATTCGGTCTGGCCGGGGTGTGTATAGCCGATCCCGTGGAGCGCGTGTTTCGACACCGGTCCCGTCACCAACGCGGCACTGGCTTGGGTGCGGGTAAGCCCGATCCCGGTTTCGAGCGCGTGGAGGGCGCAGGTCGCGCCCGCGGGCGTCGGCTTGCCCGGTTCCAGCGGCCCGCTGTCTTCGAGATGCCAGACGGGAAGCGCGGCGTCGAACGCGCGCACCGCCTCGTCCATATCGCCGATACGCGAGACCGGGCCATCCCAGACGGCCTCGATCGCCGCAATATCGCCGATCGCGACAAAGGGCGGGAGATTGTGTTCGCGGCGCGCGGCCCATGCACGCGCCGCAACTTCGGGTCCCACGCCCGCCGGGTCACCCATGGTGACCGCGATCGGACGCGGGGCGGATTGTTTGGACATCAGCTATATTCGATCACGGCGTCCCGGCGCAGGTCGCGAAGATAACGCTGCGCCCGCTTGTTGACCTTTTCTTCGAGCAGCCGGTTCTCGATCTGCTGGACATCGGGTGCGGTCGCGGTTTGCGGCATGTCGCGGCCGCAGAGGACGAGGACGCTGATCCCTTCGGTGGGGGAGCCGAACGGCTGGGTCGTCTGGCCGATCTGCAACGTCGCCAGCGTCTGCTGCAACGGACCCGGCAGCGAGCGCATCTCGATATTGTCGCGCGACACCACCGTGGCGCCCAGCCGCTGCGCCACATCGTCGGCGGCGCCGCAGCCGGCGATGGCGCGCGTCGCTTCGGCGAACTGGCCGGCGAGTTCGGTTGCGCGTGCCTGCGTCGTGCCGGGCGCGAATTCCAGCGACAACTGCTTCAGGCTGAGCACCGCGTCGCGCGGATCGGCGGTCAGGACCTGGCGCCGGTCGATCATCAGCATGATCGAGAGGCCGCCGGGCACCTCGATGGGGCCAACGAGCTGGCCGGGCTGCATCTGCGCGGCCGCTTCCGACATCGATTGCGGGAGCTGGCCGGCCTTCACCCAGCCGAGGTCGCCCCCGACGACGGCGGTCGAGGCCTCGGAAAACTGGCGCGCATAGGCGGCGAAACTGCCGCCCGCCTGCAACGCCTGAATGATCTTGCCAGCGTTTTCGGCCACCGCCGCGGCATTTTCCGGGGTTGCCGACAGGTAGATTTCGCCGAGGTGGAATTCGTCCTGGCCCTTGGCCTCGTTCATCCGCTTGACGACCGATTCCACCTCTTCGGTCGATACGTTGGTCGTCGACTGGATGTTACGCGACAGCAGGCGGTCCCACGCGAACTCGCCGCGGATCTGCTGCTTCACAGCGCCCGCCGACGAGCCCTTCGAAGCGAGATATTGCGAGAACTGGTCGGGCGTCTGCTTGAAACGCGTCGCAAGGCGCGCGAACTGTTCGTTGACCAGATTCTCGTCGATCGTAATCTCGGCCGCCTTGGCTTCCTGAATCTGGAGCTTTTCGTCGATCAGGTTGCTGAAAACCTGCTGACGCAGCCGCTGCAATTCTTCGGGCGGCAGTTCCAGATTGTTGTTCGCGATGCGGATCAGCGCCATGCGCTGTTCGATATCGGTCGAGGTGATAATCTCGCCGTTCACCGTCGCCGACGGACGATAGACATTGGGCTTGGCATCGCCGAAAATCTGGACGTTGCCCGGAATATTCAGGCTGGTGGTCGGAACCTCCTGATCGGCAACGGTCTGTGCCACCACTGGCGTCACACCCACGGCCGTCGCGGCAATCAGGCCGATCATGGTCGAAAATCTGGTCATTGCTACCCTATTCGAGAAATGAGGCATGCTCCGTATCAGCGGACACGCCCGATGGTCCAGCGCAATCCGCCATCCGGACCTGTTGCCGACGTGATAGCCCGGCAACGCTGAACGCAGGCTGAGCGGATCGGGATCAGAAACCAAGGTTGCGGAAGGCGATGCGGAAGGAAAAGCTGTTGCCGCGCCGCGCGTCGCCGGTGTCGATATAGTCACGCCGCCAGGTGAGCGCGATCGACAGGCATTCGTCGTCATACGCGATCCCCAGCCGGTGACGAATCGGATCGAATCCGTCGGCGACGCTCAATGGATCGTCCTTTTGGTCGGTCAGGTCGACGATCGCCGAGCCGAAGATCGACCAGTTCCGCGCCACCGCGACGCGGCCGCCGACACGGGCCTCTTCCCGATCCTGCAGATCTTCGCCGAGCAGGAGGATGTCACGATTGAGCCGCGAATAGCCGAGCACGGCGTAGGTCGACTGGCTGCCGATCGTCGCGTCGAGCTCGTTCCGGCGGATCGCCAGGCTGTCCTTGTCGAGCCGGTAGCGGTGGGTGAAGCGCAGGAAATCCTTGTAGGCGACCGTCGTCCGCCCGACGATATCCGAGGTGCGGTCGGTCAGCCCGGTGCCGTCGGGAAACAGGGTGGGCTTGTTCGACAGGCGATAGCTTTGGCCGACGATGCTGTTGATATTGAAACCCGGGCGGCTGAAGTTCCACTCAAGGCCATAGGTAACGCGCGCGCCGTCCTCGAACCGGTCGTAGCCGTTGAAGCGATTGATCGCGAACAAATTGCTGTCTTCGAGGTCGAAGGCACGCGAATCCTCGTTCGGGATGTCGATATTCTCGATCGGCGGGGTCGCGACGAACTGGATGCGCGGGGTGAGCGTTTGCGTGCCGCCGAGGAATTCGCCGACGAAGGGCCAGCGCATATCGGCGGCGACCGCTGCGATCCCGCGCGCCTGCCAGCCCGACTTGCCACGATAGCCGGGGATACCGGTCAGCAGATTCTCGTCGCTGTGATACACATCGCCGCGAACCAGCGCGGTCAGCGTGACTTCCTGACCCATGCCCGTCAGTCGCCGCAAATCCCAGCGCGCGCCGGCAAAGGCGCGCTGCGTGTCCTGACCCGCGGTCCGCGCAATCGCCAGCGTGTTGAGCTGCAATTCGAACTGGCCGCCGAACAGCGGATCGTCGAACCGCTGGCGATAGTCGATCACCGGCAGTGCGATCGGCTGTTGCCCCTGCACATCGTTGCGGCGGAGCGTCTGGGTCGCCCAGCCGGCGATCGACAGATAGCTCTGGTTACCGATGCGTTCGACCTCGAACGTCGAGCGCAGCCGGTCGTCGCGGCTGATGTCGTAACGGCGCATGAACGTGCGATCGGTCGCGATGCGGCCCGAATAGGTCAGGCTCCAGCGGGGGTCGAACTGGAACTTGCCGGCGCTTTCCAGATAACCGCGAAAGCGCTTGCGGCTGTTGGGATCCTCGCCGGTCAGCGGGACGAGCGACCCGTAGGTCGCATAGCCGTTGATCCGGAACGATCCGATGTCGGTCAGCGCGCGGGCCTCTCCCTCGATCATCGGTGCCGCACCGGTGTAGATGTGCGGGGTGATCGTCAGGTCGCGATCGGGGGCGATGCGCAGATAATAGGGCACCGCAATCTCGAAGCCGTTCGACCGGTCGAGGCGGATTTCGGGAACGAGGATGCCGCTGCTCGGTTCGTTGTTGAGCGGGTGGCTGAGCCCCGGCAGCGGGATCAGCGGCAGTCCGAAAATCTCGATCCGCGCGCCCTTGTAGCGGACCTTGTTCTTGGCCTTGTCGTACAACACCTTGACGGCGCGGACCTGCCAGCTCGGATTCTTCGGGCAGCCCTCATTATCCTCGACCGGGCAGGGGGTGTAAGCGGCGTTTTCGAGCTCGATATTGCCATTGTCGAAGCGCGTCCCGCGAACCGCGGCGAGCCGCGATCCATTGTCGAGCACGACCAGCATATTCTCGACCACCCCATCGCGCAGCGAGTCGGTCAGCTCGATCTTGTCGCCATAGGCGGTGTCGCCTTCGGGATTCTTGATCGCGACATTGCCTTCGGCGAAAACCTGACCGGTCTTGCGGTTCCAGGTGACCTTGTCGGCGCGCATCGAAATGGTGTCGCGGTTCATCGCGACATTGCCTTCGGCGACCACGACGTCGGTGTCGCTGTCGTAATTCAGATTGTCGGCGGCAAAGCCGATCTGGTCCTCGGCGGCAGAATCGGGCGCATCGGTAACGACGGGCGCGACATCGGGGGTTTGCAGGTCGGGCGTTCCGGGGGCCGCGGGGGGCGACGATTCGCTGGGCTCCTGCGCCAGCGCGGGCGACGCGAGCAGCGCGCACAGGCTTGCCGTTGCGAGCCACAAGGGCCGCAGGGCCGATTTTCCATGGAACAAAGCCAAGGTCATTTAGTCACTTTGTCCCATACCTTTAGAAAGTCCACCCGGACCGGAACGGCTGCTTTATTTTGCAACTCGCAAGCGAAACCCCTATCGGTCCGCCACGTTGCAATCAATCATCACATAAGAAAGTCATCGCATGGACATTCAGTTTGTCGCGCAAATCGATGCGTCTGCCGACGTCGTCGCCTTCCCCGTCCGCAAGGGCGGCCTCGCCGCGCTCGTCCAGGCGCTCGGCGATCCGCATGGGGCCTTGCTCGGCGGCGCGGCGGCACAGGCGCGCTTCGAGGGCGCGGCGGGTTCGGTGGCGGAAACCGCCGCCGTCGACGGTGGCCGGGTGCTGCGTCTGTTGCTCGTCGGGATCGGTGAGGGCGATGTCCACGATCTCGAACGCGGCGGCGCGGCGCTCGTCGCGCGGCTCCAGACGAGCGGTGCCAGTGCGGTCCATGTCGATTTCGCGAGTGCGGGCGAGAGCGACGCCGATGATGTACTTGCCTTCGCGATGGGCGCCCGGCTGCGCAACTGGCGTCTCGACACCTATCGCACCCGCCTTGCCGACAAGGCGAAGCCCAGCCTCCGGTCGGTGACGATTGCCTCAGCTCACGGCGATTTGACGGGCCGTTGGGCCGAGAATGAGGCGATTGCCGACGGTGTGGCGCTCACCCAGACGCTGGTCGCCGAGCCGCCGAACATCCTCTATCCCGAAAGCTTCGTCGAGCGCTGCCAGCATCTCGCCGACCTCGGCGTCGAACTCGAGGTGCTCGACGAGCGCCAGATGAAGGCGCTCGGCATGGGCGCGCTGCTCGGCGTCGCGCAGGGCTCGACGCGGCCGCCGCGGCTGCTCGCGATGCGCTGGAACGGCGGCACCCCGGGCGAGGCGCCGGTGGTGTTCATCGGCAAGGGCGTTACCTTCGACACCGGCGGCATCAGCCTGAAGCCCGGCCCGGGCATGGACATGATGAAATGGGACATGGGCGGCGCCGGCGCCGTCGCGGGCGCGATCAAGGCGATTGCCGGCCGCAAGGCGAAGGCGAATGTCGTCGGCGTCGTCGGTCTGGTCGAGAATATGCCCGACGGCAATGCGATGCGCCCCGGCGACATCGTGACGACCATGTCGGGCCAGACGGTCGAGGTGCTGAACACCGACGCCGAAGGCCGCCTCGTCCTTTGCGACGCGATCAGCTGGGCGCAAAAAGCCTATGATCCGAAGGTGATCGTCGACCTCGCGACGCTGACCGGCGCGATGGTGATCTCGCTCGGCCATGAATTTGCCGGCATGTTCGCCAATGAGGACGATCTTGCCGCCGACCTGCTCGCGGCGGGCGAGGCGTCGAACAACAAGCTGTGGCGCTTCCCGCTGTCGGCGGCATACGACAAGCTGATCGACAGCCCGATCGCCGACATGAAGAATATCGGCCCGCGCGAGGCCGGATCGATCACCGCCGCGCAGTTCCTGAAGCGTTTCGTGAACGACGGCGTCGCATGGGCGCATCTCGACATCGCGGGCATGGCATGGGCCGACAAGGATGGCCCGGTCTATGCCAAGGGTGCGACCGGTTACGGCGTCCGCCTGCTCGACCGCTTCATCGCGGCCAATTTCGAAGGCTGAGGCCGGCGGGGCGGGATCATGGCGCGCGTCGATTTCTATCGTCTCACCCGCGATCCCGTCGAGCGGGTGCTGCCCGCGATCGCGACGCGCATATTGGGCGCTGGCGACCGGTTGCTGGTCGTCGCGGCCCCGGCGCTCCAGCGGCAGGCGATCGACGAGGCGCTGTGGACACACGCGCCGGCCAGTTTCCTGCCGCACGGCGCAGCGGGCTCCCCCGACGAAGAGATCGAGCCGATCCTGATTGCGGGGACCCTCGACCCTTCGCCGGCAAACCGCGCGCGACACGTTGCGCTTGCCGACGGCGAATGGCGCGACGAGGCGCTGGGGTTCGACCGGGCCTTCCTGCTCTTCGACAACAGCCGTATCGACGACGCGCGCGCAACCTGGCGCAAATTGAGCGCCACGGAGGGCGCCGAAATCCATTTCTGGAAGCAGGACGAAAACGGCCGCTGGGCGGAAGGGCCGTAGCGTCCGACGCTCTGTCCTTGCGGCGGCGCAAAAGCGCGGCTAGAGGCGCGCGCATCGCAAATCATAACAACGCAGGAGCTTTCCCATGGCGGTCACCCGCACCTTTTCGATCATCAAGCCCGACGCAACGCGCCGCAACCTGACCGGTGCGGTCACCAAGATGCTGGAAGACGCCGGTTTGCGCGTCGTCGCGTCGAAGCGCATCCACATGAGCCGCGAGCAGGCGGAAGGCTTTTACGCGGTCCACAAGGAACGTCCCTTCTTCGGCGAACTCGTCGATTTCATGATCAGCGGCCCCGTCGTCGTCCAGGTTCTCGAGGGCGAGAACGCGATGCAGGCGAACCGCGACATCATGGGCGCGACCAATCCCAAGGATGCGGCGCCGGGCACGATCCGCAAGGAACTCGCCGAGAGCATCGAGGCGAACACCGTCCACGGCAGCGACAGCGACGAAAATGCGGCGATCGAGATCGCCTATTTCTTCAAGCCTGAAGAAATCGTCGGCTAAGCCGGCCTAGCACGACCGGACAAGCAAAGGCCACCGGAACATTCCGGTGGCCTTTTTCGTTGGACACCCGGAAAATTTTCGTTGGACACCCGGAAAAAAGGAGCAGGTCATGCTTGGAAAGCCGATTTTCGCCATCGCGGCGGCGGCGCTGCTGGCATCGAACGGGCCGGCGGCTGATACGCCGAAGATCGCCGAATCCGAGGGGCTCTACCGGCTTCCCTTCGCCGACGGCACGGAGGTTTCGGTGTTCGACGACGCTGTCACGCACCGCCCGGTGGGCGCAATCGATCTGGTCGGCGAGCCGCGCGAAGGGAAGGTTCACCGCGTCGTAGCGGCGGCCGACGGTATAGTGATGGCGATCGAGGACCATTATTCGGAGCAGCAGAGCGGCCGGGCCGCGGCAGATTGCCGGAACAATTTCGTGTGGCTTGCGCATCCGGGCGGCGAATGGACGCTCTATGGGCACATGGCGACCGGGACGACAAGCGGCAAGGCGAGCCTGAAGGTCGGCGACCGCGTCCGGGCGGGGCGATATCTCGGGGACGAAGGCGCCGTCGGCTGCGCGATGTTGTCGCATGTCCATTTCGAAGTCGCCGTGCCGCAGGCGAGCGACCCCATCGACAAGGGTGGCTTCCTCAACGGCAACGCCGACCGGCAGCGGATGCGCATCCCGCGCTTCTGCGCTATACCGGATCATCTGGTCCGCAAGGACGCGCATTATACGGCGGCCGCCTGTCCTTGATCATTCGCGCTGCTTCAAAGAAGCGGACTGAGCGTCGCCAGCAGGTTTTGCCACAGCCGTCGCAACATGCTGTCGCGTGCGACATCTTCGGCCATAACGCGATCGGAATCGGCCAGATATTCGTCCTGCCGCGCACGGATTTCGCCGACGAAACCCGCATCGGCGAACAGGATATTATTCTCGAAGTTAAGCTCGAAGCTCCGCCGGTCGAGGTTCGCCGAGCCGATCAGCGCGACGGCGCCGTCGACCACCATCGTCTTCGCGTGGAGCAGGCCGGGGCGATATTCATATAGCTGGACGCCCGCGCCGATCATCTCGTCATAATAGCTGCGGCTGGCATTGGCGACGATGCGGCTGTCGTTGCGCTGCGGCAGGATCATCACCGTGTTCACCCCGCGCCGCGCGGCGTCGAGCAGCGCACAGATCAACTGTTCGTCGGGGACGAAATAGGGCGTCGTGATCACCAGTTCGCGCCGCGCCGAATGAATCAGCGAGGTGAAGCAGGCCGTCATCGCGGGGTAGGGCAGGCTGGGGCCCGTGCCGACGACCTGCGCGACGATGCCCGGCTTGGCGGCCGCCGGTTGTTCGGCATCGTCGCAGAGCAGGGCGCTGATATCGTCGCCATGCTCCGACTCCCAGTCGGCGGCGAAGATGAACTGGCAGTCCTGCACCACCGGGCCTTCCCAGCGGGTCATCAGGTCGACCCATGGCGCATAGCGCGATTTCACCCGGAATTCGGGGTCGGCGAGGTTCTGGCTGCCGCACCACGCGATCCGGTTGTCGACGATGAGCTGCTTGCGGTGGTTGCGCAGGTCGAAGCGGCCGCGGATCAGCGTCCAGATCAGCCCGCCGATCGGCAGCGCGATCCGCGCGTCGACCCCGGCATTTTCGAGCTCGATCCAATAGGCCGAGCGGATGAAGCCGCGCGAACCGAGCGCGTCGGCCAGCACGCGCACCTTGACCCCGCGCCGCGCGGCGCGAACCAGCGCATTCTTGATCCGGAAACCATTGTTGTCGGCGAGCCAGATGTAGAAGCAGAGATGGACGGTCGACGTCGCCGCGTCGATATCCTCGACCATCTCGCGGATCGCGCTGTTGCTGTCGGCCGACAGGCGCGCCCGGTTGCCGCGCGTCGGCGGCAGCGCATTGGCGGTCTCGGCGAGCGCGAAGGGCGCCGCATAAGGTGTCTTTGCGAGGGCGCGGCGGATCGTTTCATTGTGCGCCGGGTGCGGCAGGTGGGCCTCGATCGCGCGATAGCGGGCGCGGCGCTTCGCGCTGATCCGCGCCTCGCCGAGCAGCAGATAGGCGATCACCCCGACGACCGGCACCATGATTGCCGCGATCAGCCAGGCAATCCGCGACGCGGGCTCGCGCTGCGGCCGCAGGATGATGCGCCCGATCACCACGATATGAACCGCGAAGAACAGCAGCGACAGGACAAGGGCGGCGTCGAATGCCATCGCGGCAGTTCAACCGGCTTTCAGGAAAAAGGCCAGCGCCAATTTGCGGCCGGTCAGAACTCCTCCGCCGCGCCCATCAGTCCGGCAAGCTTCTTCGGTGCCACCGCGAGCCAGCTCTTGCGGAGCCATTCGCCGATGGCGTCCCAGTCGGTGTCGCCAAGGTCGAGGCGGATGCCGACCCAGCCGTCGCCGAAATAGGCGGGGCGGTAATAGCGGTCCTCGTCGAGTTCGATCAGTTGCGCCTGTTCGTCGGCGCCGCTGATCTTGACGAGCAGCGCGATCTTGCCGTCGCCATGATGATCTTCGGTGAAATAGGCGAACTTCTTGCCCTTCGCGATGCCGAAGCACGGCATGCCGTGCGAGGTCACTTCGTCGGCTTCGGGCAGCGCCATCGCGAGTTCGCGCACCCGGCCGAGTATGTATTCGGGCGAGCGCTCGCGCGTCACGAAGACCGCGAGGGTTTTGGGGTAAAGCTGATGCTCGGCAAACTGCACCCGCCGGGCCAGGCTTTCGACCGTTTCGCCGGGCACGATCGCGACCGGCGTCTGCGCGAGCACCGGCCCGCCGTCGAGCGCCGTGGTCACGACATGGATGCTGCACCCTCCATGGCTGTCGCCCGCATCTATGGATTGGCGGTGCGTGTTCAGCCCCTTGTATTTCGGCAGCAGGCTGGGGTGGATGTTGAGCATCCGGCCTTGCCAGTTTGCCACGAAAGCATCGCTGAGAATGCGCATATAACCGGCGAGCGCGACATATTCGGCGCGGGCTTCGTGCAATTGCGCGTCGACGAGCGCGTCGAACGCATCGCGGTCCATGCCCTTGTGAGAGAGGCTCCAGGTCGCAATGCCTTCGGCCTCCGCAATCTTCAGTCCCGGCGCTTCGGGATCGTTCGCGGCGACCAGCACGATCTCGTAAGGGCAGTCGTCGGCTTTCGCGGCATAGAGCAGCGCCGCCATATTGGTCCCGGCGCCCGAGATCAGGACGGCGACGCGCGCCCTAGCCATTATGCGCGGCCGACCACGCCGCCATCGCGCTCCATGTCTCGGACCCGCCCGACACGGTACAGCCCTTCGCCCCTTCGGCGATGTGGCCGATGCGGTGCACCGTTTCGCCTGCGGCTTCGAGCGCGGCGGTGACTTCGGCGACGTCGGCTTCGGCGACGACGACCGCCATGCCGATCCCGCAATTGAAGGTGCGCGCCATTTCCTCGGGCTCGATATTGCCCTGCGCCTGCAGGAAGGCCATCAGCCGCGGCTGCGCCCACGCATCGGCGTCGACATGCGCGTGGAGCGTTTTCGGCAGCACGCGCGGGATATTCTCGAGCAGCCCGCCACCGGTGATGTGGGCGAGCGCATGGATCTTGCCGGTTTTCACCAGCGGCAGCAGGCTTTTCACATAGATGCGCGTCGGCGCCATCAGCGCGTCGATCAGCAGCACATTCTGGTCGAACAGGGCAGGGCGGTCGAGTTTCCAGCCCTTGTCCGCGGCCAGCCGCCGCACGAGCGAAAAGCCGTTCGAGTGGACGCCCGACGACGCAAGGCCGAGGATCACGTCGCCTGCGGCGACCTTGTCGGCGGTCAGCACCTGATCGCGCTCGACCGCGCCGACGCAGAAGCCGGCAAGGTCGTAATCGCCGTCGGAATACATGCCCGGCATTTCGGCGGTTTCGCCGCCGATCAGCGCGCAGCCGGCCTGCTTGCAGCCCTCGGCGATGCTCGCGACGACTTCGGTCGCGACGTCGTTGTCGAGTTTGCCGGTGGCGTAATAATCCAGAAAAAACAGCGGCTCGGCGCCCTGCACGATCAGGTCGTTCGCGCACATCGCGACAAGGTCGATACCGACGCCGTCGTGCTTGCCCGATTCGATGGCGAGTTTCAGCTTCGTGCCGACGCCGTCGTTCGCCGCGACGAGCAGCGGATCGTTGAACCCCGCCGCCTTGAGGTCGAAGAAGCCGCCAAAGCCGCCGAGGTCGGCGTCGGCACCGGGACGGCGCGTCGCACGGGCGAGCGGAGCAATGGCACGGACCAGCGCGTTGCCGGTCTCGATCGATACGCCGGCCTCGGCATAAGTGTAGGAGGCGGGTTGGTTGTGCTTGGAATCCATGGCCAGCGCGACTAACGACTCTGGCCACGAAATGCCATGATTTCCTTGTCCGGCGTCGAGCTTTTGGGCAAAGCATAGAGAAGATATGATTTCGGTCGCTTTCCCCCGCTTCGCGCCCCGTTTCTCCTTCGACGCCGTGCGCCCGCGCGACTGGCGCTGGGCGGCGCTGTTCGGGCTGCTCTTCGCGATTCTGGTCGTCGGGGTGGTCGAAGGACAGATCAGCCGCGGCGATCGCGGCATTACCCCGATCAACAGCAGCGGCGACTTTCTCGCCAGCGGCATCCTTGTCGACGTCACCGGCGACAATGCCGAAGATGCGCGCGAAAAGGGCTGGCGCGAGGCACAGCGCAAGGGCTGGGCGCAGCTCTATCGCAAGTTGAACGGCAGCGACGGTCCGGCGCTCGGCGATTCGGTGCTCGACGGCATCGTCACCGCGATCGTCGTCGAGGACGAACAGATCGGCTCGCGCCGGTACGTCGCGCGGCTCGGTGTCCAGTTCGACCGCGTCCGGGCAGGCCAGATTTTGGGTGTCAGCGGCCGGACGCTGCGTTCGCCGCCTTTGCTGGTCATCCCCGTCTATTCGGTCGACGGCATTCCGCAGGTTTTCGAACAACGCAGCGCCTGGCAGCGCGCTTGGGCCGAATATAACACTGGGCAGAGCGCGATCGACTATGTCCGCACCGCGGGCACCGGCGCCGACACGCTGCTGATCAACGCCGGCCAGACGGGACGCCGCGGCCGCGTCTGGTGGCGCGTCATTCTCGACCAATATGGCGCCGCCGACGTCCTCGTGCCGATGGCGCGGGTCGAATACAGTTATCCCGGCGGGCCGATCAAAGGCTATTTCACCGCGCGTTTCGGTCCCGACAACAAGCTGATTTCCAGCTTCACCATGACCGGACCCAATCCCACCGCGCTGCCCGACATGATGGAAAAGGCGGTCGCGCGCATGGACCGCATCTATATCGATGCGCTGGCTGCTGGCGTGCTCAAGACCGATACCTATCTCGTTCTCGAAAAGCCGGTCGAGAAGGAAGACCTGCCCGAAGAAGTGGCGACCGACGCCGACGTCCTGCCCACCGAAACCGATGCCAGCGTCCCGGCGACGGCGGTGGTCGGCGTGTCGAGCTTTACCGTCCAGTACAGCTCGCCCGACGTCGAATCGGTGTCGGCGACCGAGCGCGCGATCGCGGGCATTGCGGGCGTCCAGTCGGCCTCGACCACCAGCCTTGCGCTGGGCGGTACGTCGGTGATGCGGGTCAGCTTCCGCGGCGACATCGCGGCGCTCAAGGCTGCGCTCGCCGCGCGCGGATACAAGGTACAGGAAGGCGGCAACACGCTCAGGATCAGTCGCTGATGGCGCGTGCATCGGGACAGATTGCGCTCCCGCTCGACTGGAGCGCCGGCGGAGCGAACGACGGTCCGTTGATCGTCGGCACCAGCAACGCCGATGCCGTCCGCTACCTGCGCCATGTATCGACCTGGCCGTGGCCGGTACGGACCGCGGTTCTCGTCGGCCCGCGGGGGTCGGGGCGCAGCCTGATCGGCCGATTGTTCGCGCGCGATACCGGCGGGCGCGTGATCGACGGGCACGACAGCGTTTCGGAAGAGGAGCTTTTCCACGCATGGAATGCCGCGCAGGCTTCGGGGACGCCGCTGCTGGTCATCGCCGATGCGCCGCCCGCCGAATGGCAGATCGCCTTGCCCGATCTGGCTTCGCGCCTCGCGGCGGTGCCGGTGTTGACCATCGGCGATCCCGATGACTGCCTCGCACGCGACCTGATCGAAGCGCTGTTTGCGCAGCGCGGCATTGCCATCGCGCCCGAGGTTGCCTCCTATATCGTGCCGCGCATGGAGCGCAGCTATGCGATGATCCACCGCATCGTCGCGGTGCTCGATGCCGCTTCGCTTGAACAGGGAAGGCGCCTCGGCGTTCGTCTTATTCGTGAAACATTACTGTCACAGGGGCTGATCGATCCCGATCTCCTCGAAAGGCAGGACAGCGATATATGTCGATAGCAAATGGCCCCCTTCGCGCCGACAATGACGCCCTGACGGAACCGCCGAGTTTCGGTCCCGAGCGCTTCTTCAATCGCGAACTGAGCTGGCTCGCCTTCAACCGCCGGGTGATGGAAGAAGCCCGCAATCCCGCGCATCCGCTGCTCGAACGCTTACGCTTCCTGTCGATTTCGGGCAGCAACCTCGACGAATTCTTCATGGTCCGCGTCGCCGGCCTGAAGGGCCAGCAACTGCAGGGCATCGACGATCCGTCGGCCGACGGCCGCTCGCCGGGGCAGCAACTCGCCGAGATCGAGGCGGAGGTGAACCGCCTCGTCGACGAACAGCAGAGCGAATGGCAATTGCTCCACCGCCTGCTCGCCGAACAGGGAATCGTCGTCCACGGCACCGGATCGGATGTCGATGCGTTACGCGCCCGTCTCCGCCAATATTTCCTCGACCAGATTTTCCCGATCCTGACGCCGCAGGTCCTCGACCCGGCGCATCCCTTTCCCTTCATTCCGAACCGCGGTCTCGGCATCATTTTCGACCTGCAGCGCAAGGCGACCGGCGATACGGTGCGCGAACTGGTGATGATCCCGGCTTCGCTGCCCCGTTTCGTTCCCGTTACCGGCGAAACGACCGCGTTCGTGCCGATCGAATATCTGATCGAGATTTTCGGCGGCCTGCTGTTTCCGGGCTTCACCATCCGCTCGCTCGGTGTTTTCCGGATCATCCGCGACAGCGACATCGAACTGGAGGAAGAAGCGGAGGATCTCGTCCGCCTGTTCCGTACCGCGATCCGCCGCCGCCGCCGCGGCCGTGTCATCCTGCTCGAACTCGAAGCCGACATGCCAGGCGAGATTGCGGCGGTGCTCAATGCCGATATCCAGGGGCATGAAGCGATCGTCGCCAAGATCGGCGGTTTCATCGGGCTCGCCGCACTGTCCGCGCTGGTCGACGTCGATCGTCCCGACCTCAAGTTTCCGGCCTATTCGGCGCGCTTCCCCGAACGCATTCGCGAACATGGCGGCGACTGCTTTGCGGCGATCCGCAGCAAGGACATCCTTGTCCATCACCCGTACGAAAGCTTCGATGTCGTCCTGTCCTTCCTGCGGCAGGCGGCGGCGGACCCCGATGTCGTCGCGATCAAGCAGACGCTCTACCGCGCCGGCAACCAGTCGCCGGTGATCCGCGCGCTGATCGAGGCGGCCGAGGCGGGCAAGTCGGTCACCGCGGTCGTCGAACTCAAGGCGCGCTTCGACGAGGAGCAGAATCTGCTCTGGGCGAACCAGCTCGAACGTGCGGGTGTGCAGGTCGTCTACGGCTTCATCGAGTGGAAGACGCATGCGAAGATTTCGATGGTCGTGCGCCGCGAAGGGCAGGGCTATCGGACCTACTGCCACTTCGGGACCGGCAACTATCATCCGGTGACCGCGCGCATCTATACCGATTTGAGCTTCTTCACCGCCGACCCGCGCGCCGGGCGCGATGCCGCGCAACTGTTCAATTACATCACCGGTTATGTCGAGCCCGAACGGCTCGAACTGATCACCATGTCGCCGCTCAACATGCGCGCGCATCTGTGCGATCTGATCGATGCCGAAATCGCGGCCGCAAAGGCCGGGCAGCCGTCGGGCGTCTGGGCGAAGATGAACAGCCTTGTCGATCCCGACATCATTGATCGCCTCTATGCCGCAAGCGCCGCCGGGGTGCCGATCGAACTGATCGTGCGCGGTATCTGCTGTCTGCGGCCAGGGGTCGCGGGTTTGTCGGAAACGATCCGCGTCAAATCGGTGGTCGGCCGCTTCCTCGAGCACAGCCGCGTGTGGGCCTTTGCGAACGGCGCCTCGCTGCCGCACCAGCGTGCCAAGCTCTATATTTCCAGTGCCGACTGGATGCCGCGCAATTTCGATCGTCGCGTCGAATATATGATCCCGATCGAAAACCCGACCGTTCACGACCAGATCCTCGATCAGGTGCTCGTCGCGAACCTCATCGACAATGAACAAAGCTGGGTGCTCCAGCCGGACGGTACCTATGCGCGGGTAAGTCCGGGCGACAAGCCCTTTAACCTCCACCATTATTTCATGACGAACCCTTCGCTGTCGGGTCGCGGCACGGCGCTGCACAAGCGCCACGACGTGCCGACGCTCGCCATCGATATGCGCGAAGATTGAGACGATAGATTTGGGTTTGCTGCGCTCCTCGAAACTGGCGGTCCACCGCTCGGCGGTCATCGATATCGGTTCCAACTCGGTCCGCCTCGTCGTGTATGAAGGGCCGCGCCGCGCGCCGGCGGTGATCTTCAACGAAAAGGTTGCGGCAGGGCTGGGCCGTGGTCTGTCGATCGACGGACGCATCGCCGACGAGGATGCCGCGCGCGGACTGACCGCCTTGCACCGCTATGCGCTGCTCGCGCGTCATATGGAGGTCAAGGACCTGCAATGCGTCGCGACCGCGGCGGTGCGCGATGCGGCCAACGGCCCGGACTTCATCGCGAGGGCGGCCGAAGCAGGCCTCAAGATCCGCCTTCTGTCGGGCGAGGAAGAAGCCGAAGCCGCGGGGCACGGCGTGATTGCCGCGATTCCCGACGCCCATGGCATCGCGGTGGACCTTGGCGGCGGCAGCCTCGAACTGGCGGAGGTCGCGGGCGGCGAGGTCGGCCGGCGGGCGTCCTTTCCGCTCGGCGTGCTGCGCTTGCCCGCGCTGCGCAAGGATGGCGAACAGGCGTTCGAGCGCGCGGTGCGCAAGATGCTGAAAAGCGCCGGATGGCCGGCGCTGCTCACCGGTCTGCCGCTCTACCTCGTCGGCGGATCATGGCGTGCGTTGGCGCGTCTCGACCTCGAACTGACGCACGATCCGCTTGCCGTGCTCGACCAGCACACGCTGCCGCGTGCGGCGCTCCGCCGGCTGGTGCGCGCGACGAGGCGGCTGAGTTTCGAGGAAATACGAGCGATCCCGGGCATGGCGTCGACCCGTGCATCGACGCTGCCCGACGCGGCCGCGCTGCTGGCGGCGCTCGCCAATATCATCGATGTTCCCGAAATGACCGTCTCGTCGTCGGGGCTGCGCGAGGGTCTGCTCTACCAGACGCTCGATGCGGCAACGCAGGCGCAGGATCCGCTGATCGTCGCCGCCGAATTCGAGGGCCGTCGCCTCGCGCGCTTCGCCCCGCATGGCCCGGCGATCGCCGACTGGATCGCGCCGCTTTTCGCGAGCGAGGCGGTGGCAGACAGCCGTATCCGGCTCGCCGCCAGCCTGCTCAGCGACGTCGCGTGGTCGGCAAATCCCGATTTTCGTGCCGAACGTGGGACCGAGATCGGCCTGCACGGCAACTGGCGCGGCATCGACATACCGGGCCGGATTCTGCTGGCGCGGGCGCTCCACGCCGGGTTTGGCGGCGCCGACGGCGATTTTCCAGCGATGGGCGCGCTCGTCGAGGCAGAGCGCCTCGCGCGGGCGCGGCAATGGGGGCTTGCGATCCGCCTGGCCCAGCGGTTGACCGGCGGGGTCGAGGCGCCGCTGAAAGCCAGCGCGATCGCCCATATCGACGGAAAATTGCGGCTCAGCCTCGATCCGGGTTGGCATCATCTGGCCGGTGAATCGGTCGAACGCCGGCTGCGCTCGCTTGCGCAGGCGCTCGATGCCAAGCCCGAACTGGTATTGCGCTAAGCCGCCTTGCTTCAGCCGGCGTCGTCGATCGGGGCGGCAGCAGCGGCATCGATTTCGCTCATCACCAGCTTGCCGTTCTTGACCGCAAAGCCCATCCGGCCTTCGACAAGGTCGAGCGCGGCGTGGCCGAAGACGTCGTAGCGCCAGCCCTGCATCATCGGGATATCGTCGCGGCGCCCGGCCGCGAGCGCCTCGAGGTCGTCGCTGCGGGCGATCAGCCGCGACGCGACATTGAGTTCGCGGGCACGTATCTTGAGGAGCAGTTTGAGGAGGTCGGCGACGAGCACGCCTTCCTTGCCGAGCCCGGGGCCGCGCGGCGCGCGGTCGGGCATGTCGTCCTTGGGCAGTGGCTTGGCATTGTCGAGCGCGTCCATCAGCCGCGCGCCGATATCGTTCGACTTCCACGTCGCCGACAGCCCGCGCACCCGGCCGAGCCCGTCCTGATCCTTGGGTGGATGTGCGGCAAGATCGCCGAGCGTCTCGTCCTTGACGATGCGGCCGCGCGGCAGGTTCTTTGTCCGCGCCTCGCGCTCGCGCCACGCGGCGAGCGCTTTCAGGCGGCCGAGCACGTCGGGTTTGCGCGACGGCACCTTGATCCGCAGCCAGGCCTTTTCAGGGTCGACGTTATAATTGGCGGGGTCGGCGAGTTTTTCCATCTCTTCGTCGAGCCAGTGGCCGCGCCCGGTCTTGACCAGTTTTTTCAGCATCATCGGGAAAATCTCGGCGAGGTGCGTCACATCGCCGATCGCATAATCGATCTGGCGCTTGTCGAGCGGGCGGCGGCTCCAGTCGGTGAAGCGCGCGCCCTTGTCGAGCACGATACCGAGCCACGCCTCGACGAGGTTCGAATAGCCGACCTGTTCGGCCTGCCCGAGCGCCATCTGCCCGATCTGCGTGTCGAAGATCGGGTGCGGCGTCTTTCCGGTCAGGTTGAAGATGATTTCGACATCCTGTCCGCCGGCGTGGAAGACCTTCAGCACCTCCTCATTGTCGACGAGCAGGTCGAGCAGAGGTTTGAGGTCGATGCCGTTGGCCATCGGGTCGATCGCGGCGGCATGTTCGCTGTTTGCGACCTGAATCAGGCAGAGTTCGGGCCAGAAGGTATTCTCGCGCATGAATTCCGTATCGACCGCGATGAAATCGCTGTCCTTGATAAGGCCGATGAATTCGGCGAGCGCGGTACTGGTTTCGATGAGCGGATGGACTTGCATGATGGGCCTATACAGCTAGTTGGGAAGGACGGGCAGGAAAAATTGCCCGCACTCTTCGGGTCGCGGATCCGCAACAGCGGACAGGGGAAAACGCGAAGGGGTCTTGGCGATGATGTGGATCGGTTGGGGGCTGGCGGCGCTCGGTTTTGCGCTGCTTTTCGGGCAATATATGGCGGGGCAGGCCGATATTTTCGTATCGATCGCCAACCCGCGGCCGCTCGACGAGGAGCGGATGGTGGTGACGCTGAAGGGCTGGGGTTTCGCCAGCGCGGCGGCGCAGCCCTTCATCGCGTCCGAATCCGACCATGGTCTTTGCGATGTGCGCGTCTTCGCGACGCGGCGGCAGATGCTCGTCGCGCTCGTCAGTTTCGGCTTCCTGCGTCCGGTCACCGTTGCGTGGCGGGCACATGCCGGCATCCAGCCGCTGGGAGACGCCTGATGCCGATCGTCCAGCTTGGCGATGAAGGTCGCTGGACCAACTATCATGGCACCGGCACCTGCGAGGCCGCGACGCGTTTCGGCCTGCGCAGCGGCGATGCACTGCGGGGCCGCGACGAACTCGCGCTCGCGGCGAAGGCGGTGCAGGATTGGCTGACGGCTGCGCAGGCGGCGGGGCGCCGCGTCCGTCCGCTCGGCGCGGGCTGGTCGCCGTCGAACGTCAATATCTGTTCGCAAAGCTGGCTGCTCCACACGCGGCGCTTCAATCGCTGTTTCCGCATCGGCGCCGGCGACGTCCGCCCCGGCATCGATGCGGACGCGCTGATGCTCGTCGAGGCGGGTGCGCTGGTCGACGAGGTCTCCGACAAGCTTGAGGAACAGGGCCGCTCGCTCTGGACGAGCGGTGCCGGCAACGGGCAGACCTTTGCCGGCGCCTGCGCCACGGGAACGCACGGATCGATGATCGCGCGCGGCGGCATCCAGGACCATATCCGTGCGGTGCAGGTGGTGACGCCGGGCGGCGTCCATTGGGTCGAACCGGCGGCAGGCGTGATGAGCGATGCCTTCATCGCCGCAACGGGTTCGATGCCGCTCCGCGACGATGACCTGTTCGCCGCGCTTCAGCTTCCGGTCGGGTCGCTCGGCATCGTCACCGCCTTGGTCGTGGACAGCGTGCCGAAATTCCTCGTTCGCCCGATCCAGAACCTGCGCACCGTCGACCGCGCGGCGCTCGATTGGCTGGCGGCGGGCGACTTCCGACGCTTTTCGGCGGCCTATGCGCTCGATCAGGACCCCGATTTCGTCCAGATGATCGTCAACCCGTACAAGCCGTTCAAGCGCCCCGCGATGCTGCGTTTTCTGTACCGCGAGCCGTGGCGTGACGATTATTCGCACGCAACGCCGGGCGAACTGGGGGCGGGGTACGACGCGCTCAGCCTGCTCGGGCGCTTGCTCGACGACTATCCATGGGCGCGCGGCGCGCTGCTGCAATATGCGATGAAGCTGGGCTATGCGAGCGGCCCCGACGTCGACGATCCGCCGGTTTACGGCAGCTGGGGCGAGGGGCTCGACACGCACCGGCCGCTCGCCGACCTGTTCAACGCGTCGGTCACCATCGACCGCGCCGATCTGGCGCGGGCGTTCGAGATGATATGCACCGTCTATGCGCGCCATGGCGGCTCGACGGTCGTGACGCTGCGCTTCATGGCGCGCGCCGAAGGACTGCTTGCGCCGGCGCGCTATCCGCACAATGCCGTGATCGACTTCGACGGGCCGCGCAGCGAACGGACGGCCGCGGCTTATGCGCGCGTCGTCGAGGTGCTCGATGCACAGGGGATCGGCTTCACGCGCCACTGGGCGAAAAGCTGTCGCCTCGATGCCGCGCGGGTCGCCGCCGACTATGGTGAGGATTTCCGCCGCTGGCGCGCCGCGCGCGATCGGTTGATGCCCGATCCCGCGCATCGCGCGCTGTTCGGCAGCGAGGTGCTCGACGGGCTCGGCCTGACCTGCTGAATCGACCGTCCACCCTTGACAAATGGCGCGCCGACCTGCCTTAGGCGCGGCCATAAATCACGTTAAACGTGATTATTCCAATCATTGAAAGACGAGAAAATGCACGCCTATCGCACCCACACATGCGCAGACCTTCGCGCCGCCAACGTCGGTGAGGACGTCCGTCTTTCGGGCTGGGTGCACCGGACGCGCGAGCATGCGAATGTGCTCTTCGTCGATCTGCGCGATCATTATGGCATCACCCAGATCGTGGTGGAGACGGGTTCGGACCTTTATCCCACGGTCAACGCCTTGGGCCCCGAGTCCGTTCTGACCTTCACCGGCAAGGTCGCCGCGCGTTCGCCCGAGACGCTCAACCCGAAGCTGGCGACCGGCGAGATCGAAATCTATCCGACCGCGGTGACCGTGCAGTCGGCCGCCGAACGCCTGCCGCTGCCCGTGTTCGGCGAAACCGAATATCCCGAGGAAATCCGCCTCACCAACCGCTTCCTCGATCTCCGCCGCGAGCGCCTGCACAAGAATATCGTGCTGCGCTCGAACGTCATTTCGTCACTGCGCCGCCGGATGATCGACCAGGGCTTCACCGAATTCCAGACGCCGATCCTGACCGCGAGCAGCCCCGAGGGCGCGCGCGACTATCTGGTGCCCAGCCGCGTCCACCCCGGCAAATTCTACGCGCTGCCGCAGGCGCCGCAGATGTTCAAGCAGTTGCTGATGGTTGCGGGCTTCGACCGCTATTTCCAGATCGCGCCCTGCTTCCGCGACGAGGACGCGCGCGCCGACCGTAGCCCGGGCGAATTCTACCAGCTCGATTTCGAGATGAGCTTCGTCACGCAGGACGATGTTTTCAACGCCATCGAACCCGTCCTGCACGGCGTGTTCGAGGAGTTCGCCGATTTCGACGGCAAGGGCCGCAGCGTGTCGCCGCTGCCGTTCCAGCGCATTCCGTACCGCGAATCGATGCTGAAGTACGGCAGCGACAAGCCGGATCTCCGCAACCCGCTGCTCGTCCATGACGTGGGCGATTTCTTCAAGGGATCGGGCTTCGGCCGCTTTGCGACGATGGTCGAGGAAGGCCAGGTCGTCCGCGCCGTCGCCGCCCCCGAAACGCACGAGAAGAGCCGCAAATTCTTCGACGAGATGAACAGCTGGGCGCAGTCGGAAGGCTTCCCGGGCCTCGGCTATGCGACGCAGAAGGACGGCGTGTTCGGCGGACCGATCGCCAACAATCATGGCCAAGAGGGCATGAAGGCGATTGCCGACGCGATGGGTCTCGGCCCGAACGACGGCATCTTCTTTGCCGCCGGGGTCGAGGCGAAGGCGGCCAAGCTCGCCGGCCTCGCGCGCACCCGCGTCGCCGACCAGCTCGACCTCATCGACAAGAGCCGCTTCGAATTCTGCTGGATCGTCGATTTCCCGATGTTCGAGGCCGACGAGGACACCGGCAAGATCGATTTCAGCCACAACCCCTTCTCGATGCCGCAGGGCGAGATGGACGCGCTGGTGAACAAGGATCCGCTCGATATCCTCGCCTATCAATATGACATCGTCTGCAACGGCGTCGAACTGTCGTCGGGCGCGATCCGCAACCATCGCCCCGACATCATGTATAAGGCCTTTGAAATTGCCGGTTACAGCCAGCAGGATGTCGACACCAACTTTGCGGGCATGATCAATGCCTTCAAGTTCGGCGCACCGCCGCACGGAGGTTCCGCGCCGGGCGTCGACCGCATCGTGATGCTGCTCGCCGACGAGCCGAACATCCGCGAGGTGATCGTTTTCCCGATGACCCAGAAGGCCGAAGACCTGATGATGGGCGCCCCGGCGCCGGTCAGCGAAAAGCAGCTCAAGGAACTCAGCATCCGCCTCGTCGACGGCCCCAAGAGCTAGGGCGTGGACGGCGGGCCCCGCGAACACCGGCTGGATACGCCGGAAGGCGAAATCTGCTGGTTCGAGTGGGGCGAGCCTTCGCCCGGCCGGGCGTCGCTGCTGTTGCTCCACGCGACGGGCTTTCACGCGCGGCTGTGGGACCGGGTCGTCGCGGCGCTGCCCGCCGGAACGCACGTTGTCGTACCCGACCATCTGGGGCACGGCCGCAGCGCCAAGCCCGCCTCGCTGTCCGACTGGGCGGCGACCTCGGACGCGCTGTTGCCGCTGGTCGATCTGTTTGCCGGAAGCCCGCTGGTGGGCTGTGGACACAGCATGGGCGGCTATGTCCTTACCCGCCTCGCCGCGGGACGCCCGGCGGCCTTCCGCCATCTCGTGCTCGTCGATCCGGTCATCATGGAGCCGGCGCTGTACGACGAGGCGGCGGGGCAGCCCGTGCCCGCTCCGGCCGGGCATCCCGTCGCGCGCCGCCGCGCCCGCTGGGACGGGTGGGAAGCGATGAACGCCCATTTTGCGCAGCGGCCGCCCTATACCCATTGGCAGCCTGAGGTGCTCGCCGATTATTGCCGCTTCGGCCTGTTGTCCGCCGCGGACGGCGAAGGCTTCGACCTGGCCTGTCCGCCGGCGCTCGAGGCGTCGGTCTATCTGAATGCGCTGCGGACCAGCCCCTATCGCTGGCTCGAAGACATGGCGGCACCGGTCAGCGTGATCCGCGCCCGGACTGGCGAGCGCGCAAGCGCGCTCGATTTCTCGGTCAGCCCGACCTGGCCCGGCCTTGGCGATGCCCTGGGCGCGGTGCGTGACGAACAATGGGGCGAGCATAGCCATTTCATCCCGATGGAAGCGCCCGAACGTCTCGCCGCCTTGCTCGCCGACTTGCTCTGAAGAGGCGGCCGCGCTTTGACAGCCGTACCGGGCTGCGATAGCCCGTCGCGGGGTTGATCGGGGGAAGGGGTATCATGGTCGATGCGCGCGCAGCCTTGGCGGCTGTTTGTCTGTGTCTCGCAGCGCCGGCGGGTGCCGAGGTGCTGACGATCGCGGCCGCCGAACCGGCGAATGCGGAGGCGAACGACCTCTATCGCCTTGCGGTCGAGCGGTTCGAAGGGCGCGACGGCGCCGTGTTCGCGCAGGCGCTGGAGGCCGAACTCGGCACCGCCGAGTTCGACGGGCGCCCCTATTTCCG
This sequence comes from Sphingopyxis macrogoltabida, assembly GCF_001314325.1. Classification (NCBI taxonomy): domain Bacteria; kingdom Pseudomonadati; phylum Pseudomonadota; class Alphaproteobacteria; order Sphingomonadales; family Sphingopyxidaceae; genus Sphingopyxis; species Sphingopyxis macrogoltabida. The sequence goes on along the minus strand of NZ_CP009429.1, from coordinate 2,578,272 downwards.
GATCGTTGCGCCCGAATCGGGGGCGCCGATCGATGCGCTGGTGACCGGTACGGTGCGCAGCAACGTCGAGGAGCTGCCCGTCACCGAAAAGCGCGACCGCTGCACCGAATATGATCCCGCCGACAAGAAGAAATGCCTGAAAGAGGTGGAGGTCGAAATCCGCTGCCGCCGCCGCATCGCGACTGCAGCGACGACGGTGCGGCTGGTCGCGATCGCCGATGGGTCGGTGCGCTATTCGCGGCCGCTGAACGCTCGCGACGAAATCACCTATTGCCCCGACCGCAGCGCATCGCGGACGGTCGAACAATTCGTCAATGCGACGCGCAAAAAGCAGGTCGAGACGATCCGCGACGACCTTGCGCCGCGCCGCTATGTCCTCGACGTGCGCGTCGACGAGAATCGCAAGGGGCTGGCCAAGCCGGCGGCCGAGGCGTTCAAGGACGCGATCCGCCAGACCAAGAGCGACCAGGCCGGAGCCTGCGCAGCGTGGACCGCGCTGACCCGCGACGCGGTGCCGACCGCGGCGCTTGCCTTCAATCTTGGCCTTTGTTCCGAAATGCAGGGCGATTTCGATGCCGCGACCGACTGGTACGGCGAGGCACAGCGGCAGGGATTGCGCGGCGAGGCCATTCCGGCGGCGTTGACGCGGATCGAACGCCATCGGCAGGCGATCGCCGACTGGCAGGTGCGCAAGCAGCTTATGAGTTACAAGTAAGGAAATCGCGGGTCGCTGTACCAGAACACGACAATGGCGTTCGCCCCCTTGGTAAGCGCCGCATCGGTGGTCTAGGAAAGCCGCATGACCATTTCGCTTTCGGACCATGAATCGGGCGCCAAATATGACGGCGACTATGGCGACGACCTCAAGGCGCTGCAGGAACGGCTGGAATGTGTCCAGTCGGCGCATATCACCCATGGCCAGCGCAGCATCATCATGTTCGAGGGCTGGGATGCCGGCGGCAAGGGCGGCATCATCAAGCGGCTGACCGCGCTGCTCGACCCGCGCTATTTCGAGGTCTGGCCGATCTCGGCCCCGACCGAAGAAGAAAAATCACGTCATTTCCTGTGGCGCTTCTGGAAACGGCTGCCCGGCAATCGCGAAATATCGATCTTTGACCGGAGCTGGTACGGGCGGGTTCTCGTCGAACGGGTCGAGGGCTTTGCGAGCGAAGCCGAGTGGCGCAAGGGCTATGACGAGATCAACGAGTTCGAGGCACAGCTCACCGGTAGCCGCACCAATCTCGTCAAGCTGTTCATCCACATCACGCAGGAAGAACAGGACAAGCGTTTCGCCGATCGGCTGGACGATCCGTGGAAGCGGTGGAAAACCGGCGCCGAAGATTATCGCAACCGGGCGAGGCGCAAGGACTATCTTGCCGCGATGGATGAGATGTTCGCGCAGACCGACACGCGCTGGGCGCCGTGGAAGGTGATCGACGGCAACAACAAGAAGGCGGCACGGATCGCGGCGCTGACCCATGTCGTCGAGGCGTTGGAAGCCGCGGTGCCGATGACGCCGCCCGATCTCGATCCCGCGGTGGTCAAGCTGGCGCACAAGGCCTTTGGCTACACCGCAAAAGACTAGGCTTCTGGCCGCGCCCGGCTAGCAATCCCGGCGCCCAGCCGCTACATGGGGTGGATGAGCCGCGCCAAGAGATCCGACGACTGGGGTTTTCCCCGCTGGCGCCCCTATGGCTCGTCGCGCGAGGCGCAGAAGGTCCGGATCTGCGACCGTCATGGCTGTGCCGAACCGGGCAACTGCCCCGCGCCGAAGTCGCCGAACAGCCCCGACCGCTGGTATTTCTGCGAGGCGCACGCCGCCGAATATAATCGCGGCTGGGACTATTTCGAAGGATTGAGCGCCGAAGACGCCGCGGCACGCGCCGCCGACGAGGCGCGCGGCGCGCGCAGCTATGCCCGCGCGCAGCATTATGCATGGGGCGGGTCGGGCGACGGCAGCCGCAGCGCCGACGAAATGCGCGCGCTCGAACTGCTCGGGCTCGACCCCGACGCCGATTTCGACGCGACGAAAAAGGCGTGGCGCGCCTATGCCAAGGAATGCCACCCCGACGTCAAGCCGGGCGACGAAGAGGCGGCGAAGCGCTTCGCCGCGGGGCAGGCGGCGTTCGAGGTGCTCAAACAGGCCGAAGAGCGAAAGAGCTGGAAGCCCGCCTAGCGCATAGCGACGTTTGCAAGCGGCCTGGAGTGGACATTTTTTTCTCTTCGTCACCCCGGACTTGATCCGGGGTCCACGACTTCGGCGCCGCAATGGATCCCGGATCAAGTCCGGGATGACGAAAGTGTCGGAAGCAACGGCCGCTCCCCACTCCAGCGTGGCTATTTATAGATGCACGCATCCAGCCCGTCGCGCTTCACGACGCCGATCCGCGCGCGGATCGTATTGCCGTAGCGGCGGGTGAAGCCCGAGGGGCTCACCGCTTCGCGCTTCTTGGGCAGCGGCAGGATCGCAGCGATCCGCGCGGCTTCTGCCGGGGTGAGCTTACCCGCGCCATGTTTGAAATAGCGCTGCGCTCCGGCCTCGACGCCATAGGTGCCAAGCCCCGTCTCGGCGACGTTCAGATACACCTCCATGATCCGGCGCTTGCCCCAGATTTTTTCGATCAGGAAGGTAAACCACACCTCGGGCACCTTGCGCACATAACGTGTCCAGCCGCTACCTTGCCACAGGAAGACATTCTTGGCCGTCTGCTGGCTGATCGTCGACCCGCCGCGCATCCGCTTGCCCTTCGCGTTGCGCTCGATCGCCTGCTCGATCGCATCGCGGTCGAAGCCGTCATGGCTGCAGAATTTGCCGTCCTCGGCTGCGATCGCCGCAGCGACCATGTTGCGATCGATGCGGGACAGGCCGGTCCAGTCCTTGGTGATTCCGTTGCCGTCGGCCAGCATGGTGAAGGTCACCGGCGGCGGGACTACTGCATAGACGAGCACCCATACGACCGACGCGACGATGAACCAGAACAGCCATTTGAACGGCCGCAGATACCAGGGCAGCTTGCGGCGTTTGGCTTTCGGCGAGGCAGGACTCATCGCATCGTCTCTATCGCCGCGGCGGCGATGGTCAATCGGGGAAGCGGACGACGCTGTTGCTGGCGGGCAGCGAGGGGCCCGTTCCCGCGGCGGTAACCGGCGGCCATGCCCCTTTGCCGAGATCCCCGATCGCAGCGTAGCGGCCGATCATCCGGTAGCCGTCCAGCAGGAACGGCAGGCCTTCGGAGCCCAGCGGCGAAATGCTCGATGCGACATGAAAATGAAGATGCGGTGCCGATCCTTGCCCGGTCAGCCCGACGCGGCCGATCACGTCGCCGCGTTTCACCCGGTCGCCGGCCTTGACCCGGACGCCCGGTTGCAAATGTTCGTAAAAGGCGAAGCGGCCGTCGCCGAGGTCGAGCGCGACATAATTGCCGGTCGCGTCGCCGATCGCCACCTTCGGCAGGTCGGCGCGTAGCACCGGCTCGGCAAAATCGTTGCGAACAGCCGCGACCACCGCGTCGGCGACGGCGAGGACCTCGCTGCCGTGGCTGTAGGAATCGGCCAGCGACTTGCCGTCGCTGCGATCGAGCCGCCCATTGGTGTCGGCCTTCATCCAGTCGATCGCAAACCGCCCGGGGATCGTCGCCCGGCCGGCGGTTGCATAGACGACGCGGCGGTGGCCACGTTCCATTTCGGGCGCATAGACCGCGACCCACGGGCCACCGCGCAAGGGCGGGCCGAGCACTGGCAACGGCCGGTGGTCGACGCCGATCGAACCGGCGTCGATTGCCGCTGCGCCAGCGCTCGTCCGGATCGCTGCGCGGTGGCCCAGCGATTTTGGCCGCGCGCCTTCGGCCAGAACGATGTCGAGATAGACGATAGCGCGCATGCCCGGCGCGATAACGACGCCGGGATCGCCGTTGCCGGCGGAAATCCCGCCTACCGCCGCCGACAGCGCGTCGCCCGCCAGTGTTGCCAGCGGCGCGCCGGTGACCGCGTCGCTCACCGTCAGGCCATCGAGGCTTAATGGTGTCGAGGCAAAATTGGTGAGGTGCAATTCATAGACCAGATGCTCGCGATCGCCGATCCGCACCGGCGCCGGACGGTAGGGCAATTGGGCGTCGAACGCCTGGACCACAGGGGCGGAGGCCGGCTGCGCGAGAAGCGCCGACGGCATGAACTGGCTCGCTGCGACGGTGAGCAGGGCAAATGTCCGGAAGGGCGTCATCGGAACACTCTATGTCCCGGCCGACCATTGGCAAGCGGCTTGTCCTGCTGGCGATTGCGATCCGCTAATCGACGTGAATCGTCCCGGTCATGCCCATCGACGAATGCAGGAAGTGCGAGCAATGGGCCGGATATTCGCCGGTCCTGGGCGTCAGCGTGACATCGACGCTTTCACCCTTGCCGAGCGATACGCGGCCTTTCTTGCCGCCTACTTTGGTGCGGTTCGCGGCATCCATCGCCGCAGCGGTAAAAAATTCGGCGGCCGTAAAATCATGCCCGCCGGAGCCATTGTTGACGAAGTGGATCGTCACGCTCTGGCCGCCATGCAGATGAAGCGTTTCGGGGGTGAAGCTGAAATTGGCCATCACGACCTCCGCCTTCCCCGCTTGGTCGGCGGCGAGGGCGGGGGCTGCAATGGACAGGGCGGCAGCGAGCAGAATGAAACGCATGACAAGGCACTCCTTCTACCGGAAACCCCGGCTATAGCCGCCCCGAAATGATCGCCGCCCGATGCGGGCGTCAGGCTTCAGGCATTGATCAGCCGACGGTCCCCCGCGAGCTTGAGCATCGCCTTCTGCAGCTTTTCGAATGCCCGCACCTCGATCTGGCGCACGCGTTCGCGGCTGACGTCATAGACCTGGCTCAGATCCTCGAGCGTCTTGGGATCGTCGGTCAGCCGGCGTTCGGTCAGGATATGGCGTTCGCGTTCGTTCAGCGTTTCGAGCGCTTCGCTGAGCAGCGAATGGCGCACGTCGCGCTCCTGCGCTTCGGCCACGCGTTCATCCTGCAACGGGCCTTCGTCGCCGAGCAGGTCCTGCCACTGGCTGTCGCCATCCTCGCCCATCGGGACGTTCAGCGAGGTGTCGCCGCCCATCGCCATGCGGCGGTTCATGCTGACCACCTCGTCCTCGGTCACGCCGAGGTCGGTCGCGATCTTGGCAACATGTTCGGGGCTCAGGTCGCCGTCCTCGAACGCTTCGAGGTTATTCTTCATCCGGCGGAGGTTGAAGAACAGCTTCTTCTGCGCCGCGGTGGTGCCCATCTTCACGAGGCTCCACGACCGCAGGATGAATTCCTGGATCGAGGCGCGGATCCACCACATCGCATAGGTGGCGAGACGGAAGCCGCGTTCGGGATCGAACTTCTTCACGCCCTGCATCAATCCAATGTTGCCTTCGCTGATCAGCTCGCTGACCGGCAGGCCATAGCCGCGGTATCCCATCGCGATCTTCGCGACGAGGCGGAGGTGCGAGGTGACGAGCTGCGCGGCAGCTTCATTGTCGCCATGCTCCTGGAAACGCTTCGCGAGCATATATTCCTGCTCGGGCGTCAGCAGCGGAAATTTGCGGATTTCGGCCAGATAGCGGTTCAGGCTCGCCTCACCGCCGAGCGCGGGCACCGTGGCCGGAACATTGCTTTTATTAGCCATTGTTAGCGTCTTCCCTAATTTTTCAGAGGAGAAATATGCCGCGGTTGGGTCCGGCGGTCGAGATAGATTTTCATTCGAAACTTAAACGCGCAATGCATCGATCAGTTCCCGCATATCCGCAGGGATTTCGCTGTCGAGCGCGATCCTGTTACCGGTCACCGGATGAATAAAGCCCAAATGGGCCGCGTGCAATGCCTGCCGCGCGAAATTCCGGGCTTTCAGCACCTCCGACAGTGGCTTTTTGGCGCGGCCATAAACGGGGTCTCCGACGAGCGGGTGGCCGATATGCGCCATGTGGACGCGGACTTGATGCGTGCGCCCCGTTTCGAGGCGGCATTCGACCAGCGTCGCCCCCTTCAGCGGTTCGATCGTCCGATAATGGGTGATCGCATGTTTGCCGCGCCCTTCGGCAACCACTGCCATCTTCTTGCGGTTGGTGCTCGACCGGCCGAGCGCGGCGTTTACCGTGCCGTTCGCGGGCATCGGGCGGCCGGTCGCAAGCGCCAGATATCGACGATCGATGCTGTGCGCGGCGAACTGCTTTGCCAGCCCTTCGTGCGCCTTGTCGTGCTTTGCGGCGACGATCAAACCGCTCGTATCCTTGTCGATGCGGTGGACGATCCCGGGCCGGGCGACGCCGCCGATGCCCGACAACTGTCCTGCGCAATGGTGGAGCAGCGCATTGACCATCGTCCCGTCAAGATTGCCCGCGGCGGGATGGACGACCATGCCGGCGGGCTTGTCGACGACGATCAGATGTTCGTCCTCGAACGCGATCACCAGGTTCATGTCCTGCGCGACATTATGCGCGGGCGCGGCTGCGGGAACGCGGACTTCGAGTGTTGCTGGAGCCGCGGCCTTGGCCGAGGGGTCCCACAGCACATGGCCGGCAGCATCGGCAACGCGTCCGCCCTTGATCAGCGTCTTCAGCCGCTCGCGCGAAAGTTCGGGGAGCGCTTCGGCAAGCGCGCGATCCAGACGCAGTCCGGCTGCGCTGTCGCCCAGCGACACGGTCAGAATATCGTCATCCCCCTGCATTGGTTCGAATGTGGTGGTGAGGCACGGAATTTCAAGGGAAGGTCCGCCCATTCTCCTTCGCCATGCCGGACTTGATCCTGCATCCATTCAGCCTCGCTGCTATGGACTCCGGATCAAGTCCGGGGTGACGAACTAAAAGGATTTGGCCTCGACGCATCGCGCTTGCCCTTAACCATATCCCTGCCGTAGGGAGCGTTCGCGAGCCGGAAATGTCCGGTCTGCGGGGAGCCTGTTCATCCATGACCGACGATCGCGTCGATTTCGCCTCCATGCTGGCCTCGCGCCTATGTCATGATTTGCTGAGCCCGGTGGGGGCGTTCGCCAACGGGCTGGAACTGCTCGCGGACGAAAAAGACCCCGAAATGCGGGCGCGCTGCATCGACTTGCTCGAACAGAGCGCACGCACATCGGCCAACAAGCTCAAATTCTTCCGCCTGGCCTTTGGTTCGGCCGGCGGGTTCGGCGAGCGCGTCCCCGCCGACGAAGCGAAGTCGGCGATCGAGGGGGTCATCGGCGACCGCGCGATCGACCTCAACTGGATGATCGGGAGCGAACCGCTGCCCAAGCCGGCGGTCAAGATCATCCTCAACCTGTCGCTGATCCTCGTCGATGCGCTGGTGCGGGGCGGGCGGCTCGACGTCGGCTGTGAAACGCAGGGTGACGGAATCGAAATTGCCCTGCATGTCGAGGCCGAGCGCCTGTTCCTCGACGCCGATGTCGAACGGATCTTGCAGGAAGGCGAGGGGGCGACCGCGATGACGTCGCGCACTGCGCCTGCGGTGCTCGTCCAGGCGGTCGCGGCGCAGAACGGCGGCACCGTCATGCTCGCCCGCGAAACCGCGACATCGCTGCTGGTCGGGGCGGTGCTCAAGGGGCGCTGAGCCCGGCGATTTCGGCTTCACGATTTTCTGTCGCGGCGCTGCCGCACAAACGCTCCATTAACCATTGTCCGCCATGGTCGTGCCAAGGAATTTGGGGCGCGCCGTTACCGTCATGGACGATCTGCTGAACGACTTTTTGGCCGAAACGGCCGAAATTCTCGCCGAAGCCGGCGGGGCGTTGGTCGCGTGGGAAGCCGATCCGACCGATCGCGCCCAGCTCGACGCGATTTTCCGCCTCGTTCACACGATCAAGGGCAGCTCGGGTTTCTTGGCGCTGCCGCGCGTCACCGCGCTCTCGCACGCCGCCGAGGAGGCGCTCGATCAGGTCCGCCGCGACGCGCGGGCCGCCGACAGCGCGCTCGTTTCGGCGGTGCTGGCCGTCGTCGACCGGTTGTCCGAGCTTTGCCGGGTTCTCGGCAGCGATGGCGTCGAGCCGGCGGGCGACGATGCCGATGTCATCGAGCCGCTGGCGATGGCCGAGGCCGTGCCCGAAGCGCCCGTGGAAATCGCCGGGATTACGCTCCGCCGCGAGGATGATTTCGCCGCCGAATTGCAGAGCTGGCGCTCGATCCGCGTTCCCCTGCCGTTGCTCGACACCGTGATGACCGGGGTCACCGACATCGTCCTCGCGCGCAACGAATTTGCCCGCATGCTCCGCGAATCGGGAGCCGATGCATCGCTCATCGCGTCTTTCGACCGCCTTTCGGACTCGATTGCCGGAATGCGCCAGTCGGTCAGCCAGATGCGGATGCAGCGGATCGACAAATTGTTCGCGCCGCTGCCGCGTGTCGTTCGCGATCTCGCGCAGGATCTCGGCAAGAAGATCAAATTCACCACCAGCGGCGGCGAGGTCGAACTCGACCGCGAGATGATGGAAAATATCCGCGATCCGCTGATCCATATTGTTCGCAACGCGATCGATCACGGGATCGAGCCGCTCGACGAGCGCGTCGCGGCGGGCAAGGGGATTACCGCGACGATTTCGGTTGCGGCACGCCAGTCGGGCAACCAGATCGAGATTGCGGTGCGCGACGACGGCCGCGGCCTGTCGCCCGACGCGCTTGCCCAGAAGGCGATCGCGGCGCGTGTCCTCACCGCGGCCGAGGCGCGCGGCCTGACGGCAAAGGACAGGCTGGAGCTCATTTTTCGTCCGGGCTTTTCGACTGCTGCAAAGGTCACGGCGATCTCCGGCCGCGGCGTCGGCATGGATATCGTCAAGGCGAACCTCGAAAAAATCGGCGGGGTCGTTGAACTGCGTAACGACGAGGGGCGGGGCCTGACGATCGTGCTGCGCGTGCCGATGACGCTCACCATCATCTCGGGCCTGATGGTGCGCGCTGCGGGGCAATATTTTGCCATTCCGCGTGGCTCGGTGCGCGAAATCCTGCTCGAAACGAGCGACACCGTCCGCATCGATCGCGTCGGCGGCGGCGAACTCGCGACGGTGCGCGGCGAACAATTGCCGCTGCTGCGGCTCGAAGACGTTCTCGGCTGCACGCGCGACGAACAGGACGACGTCGACGATCGCGCGCTCGTCGTGATCCGGCCGGGGCAGGGACAGAGCTATGCGCTCAGCGTTGCGGCGATCCACGACCATGAGGAACTGGTGATCAAGCCCGCGGCGCCGATGATCATGGCGACCGGCCTTTATGCCGGCACGACCTTGCCCGACAATGGGCGGCCGGTGCTGCTCCTCGACGTCCAAGGCATGCTCGCCGCGTCGGGGATCGACGCGTCCGAAGAGGGCCGCAGCGGCGATGCCGAGGCGGCGGCCGCCGACGAAGCGCAAAGCGCGCGTCATGCCACCCAATTGCTGCTTTTCCGCGATATGAACGGGCGGACGCGCGGCGTCCATCTCTCTGCGATCGAACGCGTCGAAGAGGTTCCCGCAACCTCAATGTTCGAAAGCGCCGGGCGCACGCAGGTCCGGATCGGCGACGACATTTTCCCAGTCCACACGACGACGCAAAGCGACATCGGCGAAACGCTCAAGCTCCTGCGGATTCACGACGGGCGCGCCGTCCTTTGCTATCCGATTGCCTCGGTGATCGACATCGTCCGTCTGCCCGACGTCATCCAGCCGGCGGCGGCGCCGGGGCTCATCGCCGGCGTCATTCTTGTCGGCGATGAACCGGTCGAACTCATCGACCCGTTCTGGCTGATGGCACAATATGGCGCCGGCCGGACGCCGTCGACGCTTCGCCGGCCGCTCTGCCGCCTTGCCGGCGACGATGACGGCTGGGGCAGCAATTTCCTGGCGCCGACCCTGCTCAACGCGGGGTACCGCGTCGTATCCGGGGACGATGCCGGCGAGACGCCTGATGTGCTGCTTTGCCTGTCCGACGAAGCCGATGCGTGCGCGCATCCCGGCGACGCGGTTCCGGTCATTCGCCTCCGCGCTTCGCTTGCGGCGAACGGTCCGGACGATGAAACCGTCTATCGCTACGATCGCGCCGCGCTGCTCGACGCGCTGCGCAGCCGGGTCGGGGGAGGCCGGGCATGATGGAAAAACTCTATCTGATCGCGCGCATCGCCGACACCCGCGTGGCGCTGCGCAGCCAGTCGATCAATTCAGTGGTGACCGTCGGCACGCCGGTCGAGGTGCCTGCCGCGCCGCCGCATGTTGCGGGGCTCTTCGCGCTGCGCAGCCGCGTCTTCACGCTGATCGATCCGCATGTCGTGGTCGGGCTCGCGCCGGTCGCAGTGGTGCCGGGGCAGCGGGTCATTGTCGTCGACGTTGCCGAGCATGGCTATGCGCTGCTCGCCGACGAGATCGAGGATGTCTGTTTTATCGACGCGCCAGAGACGCGAGTGGTGGGCAAGCTGTTGCCCGGATGGGCGCGCGTCGCGGAAGCGGTGATCGAACATCGCGGCGCTTCGCTGCTGGTCGTCGATCCGTCGCATTTCGTCACTCTGCCGGCTCAGACGGCAGCGTGACTCATATCGTAATTAACCGGGTTGTTAACGGGCTGGACACCCCTTCGCCATAACGTGGCGGAAATCCCCGGGGGGTCGGAGGTCAATATGTCGAAATCGTGTCTGGTCGTCGATGATAGCAAGGTGATTCGCAAGGTCGCCCGCCATATTCTTGAAAGCATGTCTTTTGCGGTGGAGGAGGCGGCCGACGGGCAGGAGGCGCTGACCTTTTGCCGCGCGCATCGTCCCGACGTGATCCTGCTCGACTGGAACATGCCGGTGATGAGCGGGATGGAATTTCTCGGGGCGTTCAACGACCTCGACTATGGACGCGCCGAACGGCCGCGCGTCGTTTTCTGCACCACCGAAAACAGCATCGACCATATCCGCGCCGCGATCGAGGCGGGCGCCGACGAATATGTGATGAAGCCGTTCGATCGCGAAACGCTGGAAGGAAAATTGCAGCTCGTCGGGGTCGCCTGACGCGCGGCATGGCGACCTCGCGGCGCCCTCTCTCCGAAAGTCTTCCGGACGCCGACCTGCCGGCGACGCGCGCGGTTCGCGTGATGCTCGTCGACGACAGCCTCGTCGTGCGCAGCATCCTCGAACGCATCGTCGATCAGCACCCCGGGCTCAAGATCTGCGCCTCGGTCGCCTCGGCGCACGATGCGCTGGCCTTTCTCGCCTGCGAGCCGGTCGACGTCGTCATCCTCGACATCGAAATGCCGGGAATGAATGGTATCGACGCGCTGCCGCACATTATCGAACGCGCGGACAATGCCCGCGTTCTGATCCTTTCGTCGAACTGCGTCGAGGGCGGTCCGGCGGCGATCGAGGCGCTCGCGCTCGGCGCGAGCGACACGCTCGCCAAGCCCGGGCGCGGCAGTTTTTCGGGGCGCTTCGCCGAAGTGCTGACCGAGCGTATCCTGTCGCTGGGGCAATTGCCGATACCTGCCGTCGCGCAGGTGGCGCGGCGAGCGATGCCCCCGCCGGCGCCCGTCGCGGTCGACGCCATCCAGTCGATCGACTGCATCGCGGTCGCCGCGTCGACGGGCGGCATTCCGGCTTTTGCGACCTTCCTCGCGCATCTCGATCGCCGGATCACTGCGCCGATCCTGCTGACCCAGCATCTGCCCGACGCCTTCATGGAATTTTACGCGCGGCAGATCGCGACGATGACCGAGCGTTCGGTGCATGTCGCGGCGGCGGGCATGCCGATCGAGCGCGGCCATATCTATCTCGCACCCGGCGATGCGCATCTGACGGTGGTTGCCAGCGGCCGGCGCCGCGAGATTGTGCTCGATCGCCGCCAGACCGACAATGGCTGTTGTCCGTCGGCCGACCCGATGTTCGCCTCGGTCGCCGAAACCTATGGCGAGGGCGGCGTGGCCGTGGTCCTCAGCGGCATGGGACGCGATGGCGCGAGCGGCGCAGCGCGGCTGAAGGCTGCGGGCGGCACGGTCTTCGCGCAGGCGCCCGAAAGCTGTGTGATCTGGGGCATGCCCGGCGCGGTGGCGAAAGCGGGCGTTGCCGCGGCGACGCTCAATCCCGACGCGATCGCGTTGATGCTCGGCAGCTTCCTCAAGGGACGGGCCAGGTCGTGATGGGAAGCAGCGCCAGCGAATCGGCGTACCGCGTCCTGATGGGCGTGCTGGAATCGCGCACCGGTCAGACGCTGTCGCCGAACCGGATCTGGCGGATCGAAATGTCGTTGAAGCCGGTGATGCAGCGCCACGGCATTACCGACCTCGACGCGCTGGTGGCGGCGCTGGTCACCTCGAACAGCCGCGGATTGCTCGACGACACGGTCGATGCGATGCTCAACAACGAGACCTATTTTTATCGCGAATATAGCGTCTTCGACGACATTGCTGCGACAGCGCTCGAACAGTTGCGCAAGGTCAACGCGGCACAGCGGCGGATCACCATCTGGCATTGCGGCGTGTCGACCGGGCAGGAAGCCTATTCGATGGCGATGCTCCTCGCCGAGCAGGATGCCAGATGGGCGGGCTGGCAGGTCGATATCGTCGGCACCGACGTCAGCCGGCACGCGATTTCGCGGGCGCGGATCGGGCTGTACAGCCAGTTCGAAATCCAGCGTGGGCTACCCGTCCAGCGCATGGTGCGCTGGTTCGATCAGGCCGACGGCGGCTGGCTTGCCAAGGCCGAAATCCGCCGCCGCATCGATTTTTCGGTGCAGAACATGCTCACCGACCGCCCGCCGCTGAGCAGGCCGGCCGACCTCATCTTCTGCCGCAACCTGCTTCTCTACTTCTCGCTGCCGATGCGGCAGAAGGCGTTCGCGCGGCTGCGCGCCATGGCGGCGCCGCACAGCTTCCTCGTCCTCGGGGCGGGCGAGACCGTGCTCGGCCAGACCGACCAGTTCGTCGCCAGTCCGCGGCTGCGTGGTCTCTACGAGCCCGCCGACCAGCAGGCGCGGCGGGCGACCGCTGCCTGAGCTTGCAATTTGTCCGGCGCTGGCGCAATCGGGGCGGGGGCTGATTGAGGACGGGCAACGACACGCATGAGCGATTTCATCGAACGCTGGTCTCCCAATTTCGACGACCGCGCCCTGCCTGTCTCGATGATCGTGCTGCACTATACCGGTATGAAGACCGGCGCCGAAGCCATTGATCGGCTTGCCGATGCCGAGGCCAAGGTGTCCGCGCACTATGTCGTCAGCGAAGACGGTCAGATCACCCATATGGTGCCCGAGGAGAAGCGCGCCTGGCATGCCGGGAAATCGCACTGGCGCGGGGTCAGCGACATTAATTCGGCGAGCGTGGGGATCGAGATCGTCAATCCCGGGCACGAATGGGGCTACACCCCCTTTCCCGATCCACAGGTGGCGTCGGTCGTGCGCCTCGTCCACCTGATCAAGGACCGTCACGCGATCACGCGCGGCAACGTCGTCGGCCATTCGGATATTGCGCCGACGCGCAAGCAGGACCCGGGCGAGCTCTTCCCTTGGGAGGAACTGGCGCGTCGCCGCCTCGCGCTCCCGCGCCCGACCAAGAAGCTGACCGACCCCTTGTGGACCGACGCCGGCTTCCTGCTCGCGCTCGAACGTTTCGGCTATGACGTGACCGACGGGTTCGCCGCGACGGTCGCCTTCCAGCGCCGGTTCCGCCCCGAACTGATCGACGGCACGATCGATGGCGAATGCCGCGCCATCCTGCTGGCGCTGCTGCTGCCGCAGCCCGAGGGCAATTGACTCGTCAAACCCGGCCAAAGGGCCTATAATCGTCCGCGCCAGAGGGTCGGGCGATCGCCGCCGCGCAAGCGGGGGAGGAAAGTCCGGGCTCCACGGAAACCACGGTGCCGGATAACGTCCGGCGGCTTCGGGCAACCGGAGTCAGGGAAAGTGCCACAGAGAGAAGACCGCCAACGGCTTCGGCCCGGCGAAAGGTGAAAGGGTGCGGTAAGAGCGCACCGCGCGGACGGTAACGGACGCGGCATGGCAAACCCCACCGGGAGCAAGGTCGAATAGGGATGGCACGGATTTATCCAGGGTCGGTTCCGGCCCCGCCGTCCGGGTTGACTGCTTGAGCGTTCGGGTAACCGTCCGCCTAGAGGAATGATCGCCCAGTCCCCGCAAGGGGATGGACAGAACCCGGCTTACAGACCCTCTGGCATTTCTCTCCCCGATCCGCGCGCTGGAACCGCGCGCAACCGGCCCGCGTATTAGGTGGACCAGAAAGGGAGACGAACCATGAAAGTCGTCGAGGATCATGTCGAAGTCACCGAGACCGAAGCCAGCAGCGGGGTCAAGGGACATAATGTCCGCTATGTGCTCGCCATTTCGCTGATCGCGGCGATTGTCGTGCTGTCGCTGGTCTGGATCGTCCCCGCGCTGCTGCAGCCTTAGCGACGGCTGCTATTTCGCCTTGGTAAAGGCGACGAGCTGTTCCTCGGGATCGGGCGTGTCCGCCATATAGACGGGTTTCGACGGGCGTTTGAAGCGGGTGATGAATGCGTCCTCATAGCTGGCGTCCTCGCCCTCGCCGGTCAGCTTCAGCGTCTTGGTCTCGACGTCGCCGGTGAGAAGGTTCCAGCTCATCTCATTGCCGTCATGGGCATAGGTACGGCTGTAGACGGTGGCGTCGAGCCCGATCAGGCGCAGCTTCGGCTCGACCTTGTCGGCGCGATAGCGGTAGGTCGCCGAAAGCGCGGTGGTGCCACCGGTCAGATCCTTGATCGTGAGCACCCCCTTGCTGATCGATAGTTCGGCCGGGCCCAACGCGTCGGGCGCCAGCTTGAAATCGCCGCCGGGCTGATGCCCGAAATCGACCTCGCTGCGATAGCTGAGCACGACATAGGCATGCCGCTGGTCGGGGCTCGCGACGACAAACGCCGTGTCGGGATCGCCGTCGCCGTTGAGATCTCCATCGACGCGGCCCTCGATCTCCTCGCCAAGCTCGAGCTGGTCGAGGAGGAACTGGTCGGTGATCGGCGCGCGTGCCGGTGCGGCTTGGGCGGTGCCCTGCAGAAGCAGCGCTGCCAGAAAGATCGTTCTTCTCATCCCCGTACTCTCCCCTCAAGTGCCAGCTTATCAGCGATTGGCCGATCGTCCAGTCGTCGTCGGTGACGATGCGCACAGGGCATTCAGGGGTAGGAAATCCGCAATATTTCCCATTCTTTCGGTCCGGCCGGAAGCTGCACGGTTCTGAGGTCACCGACTGCCGCGCCGCGCAGCGCGCGGGCGAGCGGGCTGTTCCAGCCGATGCGGCCGTCGCCCGCCTCGGCCTCGTCGTCGCCGACCAGTGTGACGATGCGCCGTACGTCATCGTCGTCGGCGAGCTCGACGGTCGCGCCGAACCAGATACGGCTCTTGTCGGGCTGTGCCGCCGGATCGACGACGCGCGCCGCCTTCATTCGCCGGGCGAGAAAGGACAGCCGCCGGTCGATCTCGCGCAGCCTTTTGCGGCCGTAGATATAGTCGCCATTCTCGCTGCGGTCGCCGTTACCCGCCGCCCAACTGATCGTTTCGACCAGCTTCGGCCGTTCGGTCGCGAACAGCGCGTCATATTCGGCACGCAGCGCGGCGAAGCCCGCCGGCGAGATGATATTGGTCTTCTCCCCCGCCACCGGCGCTTATCCCGGGGTGCGTTTGCCGAGATAAAAGCTCAGCGGCGCCTGCGGCAGCGTCCGCCCGTCGCGCAGCGTGTCGTAGACGACGGCATTTTCGAGCACCCGCTGGACATAGTTGCGCGTCTCGAAGATCGGGATCGCCTCGATCCAGTCGACCATCTCGATCCCGCCGCCGCGCGGGTCGCCGTTGGCGCGCAGCCATTTGTTCACATTGCCCGGCCCGGCGTTGTACGCCGCGACCGCCAGCGGATAGCTGCCGCCGAAATAGCTCAGCATCTGCTGGAAATAGGTCGAACCCAGCATCATATTGTAATTGGTGTCGGTGGTCAGCGAACCGGCGTCATAGCTCAGTCCCAGCTTGCCCGCGACCTCGCGCGCCGTGCCAGGCATCAGCTGCATCATCCCGCGTGCCCCGGCATGGCTGATCGCCTGCCGGTCGAACTGGCTTTCCTGCCGGGTGATCGCGTGAATGAAGGTCCAGTTGCTTTCATGGCCCGCCGGGACACGGACGGTCGGGAAGCCCGATACTTCGACGGCGTCGAGGCTGTTCGCCTGCGCGCTCCGCCCGATCATCACGCCCAGGTCGGGGCGGCCGATCTGCGACGCGAGTTGACCGGCGAGGACATGGTCGGCGGGCGAGGTCGCTTTTTGTGCCAGCGCACGCAGGAACAGCGACTGTTCGCGCCAGGCGCCGATCTCGCCCAGCGCGCGCGCGGCGCGGACGAGGCGATCGTCGCCGAATGCCCGCTTTTCGTCGTCGCTCACCTGGATCGAGGGAACCGGCGTCGGCTTCGGTTGCGGCCGGTTCAGCCGCTCGAGCGACAATTGTCCGTAGAACTGGTCGTAATGCTGGGCTGCATCGGCAAAGGCCGCATTGGCCGTCGCGGGATCGCCCGCCGCGAGCGCCGCGCGGCCCGCCCAGTAGAAGCCCTTCGTCCGCGTCTGCGCCGAGCGCGCCGCCTCGCCATAGTTGCGGAACAGGCGTACCGCCTCGGCGGGGCGGCGGAGGTTCTTGTAGGCGAGCTGACCCGCCAGCCACGCGAGCGAGGTATAATCGTCGCGGATGCCGAGCGGCGTCTCGCGGATCACCGTGCCGGGCGGCAGCGCATCGTCGAGCTGCCGCGCGATATTATAGGCGGTCTGCTTGTCGCCCGCGGCATCGGCTTGCCGTGCGTTGGTGAGCAGCGTTTCGAGCCATTCCTCGGCATCGGTCGGTGCGCTCGCGAGCGAACGCGGTGCAGCGAGCAGCGCGCGGGCTTCGCCGACCCGGCCGCCCTTGCGCAGCCACGTCGCCTTGTCGGTGATATAGCCGGCATCGGTACGCGTCAGCGACGGGTTCGCGCCCTCGACTGCCATCGCCTGCATCGCGGCATCGACCGCGCCGCTGCGCATCGCGAGGCGCGCGGCAAAGATGTTGCGCTTCTCGGGCGAGGTATAGGCAAGCTGGCGGCCTGCGGCGGCGGTGGCGCCGAGCCATAGCAACCGGTCCATCCGTGCGTCGTGATCGGCGGGCGTCAGCGCGCCGGGAAAGAAGCTGAGCGCCCGGCTCGCTTCATAATCGTCGAGCGCGCCGCTGGTCCATGCACGGCGAACGGCGGCATTGGCCTCGTCACGGCGCCCGGTCGCGTTGAGCGCGAGCGCCATGCGCAGGTGCCCGCTCGCGGTCTGCGGGGGATAGGCGGCGAAATAAGCGAGGGTGCGCGAGGGGTCGAAACTGTCGAGCGCGATTGCCTTTTCGGCGCGGCTGCGCATCTTGTCGGCGTCGGGCCAGCCCTTGTTCGCCATCAGGAAGCGCGAAAGCTGGTCGAAGGACGCGCCGGTGTTCGCGGTCAGCCGCCGCCATTCCATCACCGCGTCGCCGACCGAACTGGTGGCGGGCGGCGGCCCCGAGGCCGACGCGAGCCCCATCTGGGCGCGGTACCAGGCCATTTGTTCGGGGGTAAGTTCACTGGCGGTGGCAGCAGTGGGGACGAGCAGGGCCGCGGCGAGCGCGAGGCGGGAAATCCTGGGCAGCGAGATCATAGCGGCCATACTAATGCCAAACTCCTTGCGGGGCGCTGAATAGACGTCCATTAGGCGGCGCGCCTGAGATTCCTATCGGTCTTGGGCCTGTTTTTGTAAAGGAGCGGAGCATGTTCTCGGGTTCGATTCCCGCCTTGGTGACGCCATTTCGCGATGGAGCGTTCGACGCGCCGGCTCTCAAACGGCTGGTCGAGTGGCAGATCGACGAGGGAACGAGCGCACTGGTGCCGTGCGGCACGACCGGCGAGAGCCCGACGCTCGGCTTCGAGGAACATTATCGCGTCATCGATAGCTGCATCGAGGCGGCGGCGGGCCGCGTCCCGGTGATCGCCGGCTGCGGGTCGAACGACACCGCGACCGCGATGCGCCACATGCGCCACGCGCAGGCCGCCGGAGCCACCGCGGCGCTGGTCGTCGCGCCCTATTACAACCGCCCGACGCAGGAGGGCATGCTCGCGCATTTCCGGGCGCTTGCCGATGCGTCGGACCTGCCGATCGTCGTCTATAACGTCCCCGGCCGCACCGTCGCCGACATCAGCGCCGAGACGATGTGCAAGCTCGCCGAAATCCCCTCGGTCGTGGCGATCAAGGATGCGAGCGGCGACCTCGCCCGCGTGACGGTGCATCGTGCGGGCGCGGGGACGGACTTCTGTCAGCTTTCGGGCAATGACGATCTGTGGCTGCCGCACGCCGTCATGGGCGGCGTCGGCTGCATTTCGGTCACCGCCAATGTCGCGCCGCGGCTCTGCGCCGACTTCGCTGCGGCGTGTGCCGCTGCCGACTGGGCGAAGGCGCTGGCGCTGCACGACCGGCTGTTCGATCTCCACAAGGCGATGTTCTCCGACGCGTCGCCGGGGCCGGCCAAATATGCGCTGTCGCGTATCCATGACTGGTTTTCGCCCGAAGTGCGCCTACCTATCATTCCGGCGTCGGACGCATCGCGTGCCGCCGTCGATGCCGCGCTGTCGTCGGCAGGAGTGATCTGAGCTTTCGTCATGGCCCGTCCGCAGTCCGCCGCCGAATTCGACAAGAAGAAGGTCGTCGCCGAGAACCGGCGCGCGCGCTTCGACTATGCGATCGAACAGGTGTTCGAGGCGGGGATCGCGCTGCAGGGCACCGAGGTGAAGTCGCTGCGCTTCGGCGAGGGGACGATCGCCGAAAGCTATGCCGAGGTGACCGGCGGCGAGGTGTGGCTGATCAACGCCAATATCCCCGAATTCAGCCACGGCAATCGCTTCAATCATGAACCGAAGCGGCCGCGCAAGCTGCTGCTGAACGGGCGCGAGATCAACAAGCTGCACGCCGGCGTGATGCGGCAGGGGATGACGCTCGTCCCGCTCAGCGTCTATTTCAACAGCCGCGGCCGCGCGAAGGTCGAACTGGCGCTCGCCAAGGGCAAGAAGGCGCACGACAAGCGGGAGTCGATCAAGGAACGCGACTGGAAGCGCGACAAGCAAAGATTGATGAAGGAACGCGGATGAGCGGGCCGGGAAAGAAGCCGGGCGACAAGGCTGCGGTGATGAACTGGATCCGGCGCAATTCCCCGAACCGCGAGGAATTGCTGGAAAGCCGTTTCATCAAGCCGTTTGCCCACCGCGTCGCGCACAGCCATCTGTGGCGTTTCACGCGGACCTCGGTCCGCCGCGGCACCGCGCTCGGGCTGTTCGTCGGCATTTTTTTCCTGATCCCCGGCGTGCAGATACTGGGCGTCGCGCTGCTGGCGCTGCCGTTTCGCGCCAATATTCCGATCGGGGCGGCGATGACCTTCCTGTCTAATCCGGTCACCACCCCGCTGATTCTGGCCGCGTCGGTGTGGCTGGGGAGCGCGCTGTTCGGCATGCACACCAACGTGTCGAACCTCTACATCCTCTATGACGAAGGCGCTTCGCTCGTCGAATGGTGGCACTGGTTCACCGCCAACGCGGGAACGGCGCTGCTCGGCGGCCTTGCAGGTCTCTTCGTCATTTCGGTGGTTTCGGCGGTCGTCGGCTATCTCCTCGCCTCGGTGATCTGGGATAGCTGGATCCGCCTGCGCTGGCGGCAAAAGATTCGCCGGGCGCGCGACAAACGACTTGAGGCATCGACGAGCGACACGCCCGCCGGTTGAACCGCCGGAGCGCCCGCGCGTATAGCTGGTCTATCGCTCGTGCCGTCCCTGCCTCTGCGGAACGGCGCTCTGCTCTGTCTCGAAATCCGGGGAATATCATGACTCGTCTCCACGCCTCTTCGCGCCTGATGGCGACCGCCGCGCTTGGCGCCATCCTCTTTGCCATCGTCCCGGCAACCGGCGCCGCTGCGCAAGAAGCCGCCGCGACCACGCCCGCCGCAGCAACGACCGACAAACCCGAAATCGGCGATTTCGGGTTCGACACCACCGGCATGGACAAGAGCGTCCAGCCCGGCGACGATTTCTATGCCTATGCCAACGGCGCCTGGGCAAAGAACACTCAGATTCCGGCCGACAAGTCGAACTATGGCATGTTCACCGCGCTGGGTGACCTGTCGCAGAAGCGCACGCAGGAAATCCTCGAGGCAGCGAAAGGCGACCCGAACAGCATGATCGGCCGCGCCTATGCGTCGTACCTCGATTCAGCGGCGGTCGAGGCCAAGGGGCTCGCGCCGATCGAGCCGTGGCTGGCGAAGGTCCGCGGCGTCGACAAGGCCGGCCTCGCCGCGCTGCTCGCCGAAGCCGACCGCAACGGCATTCCGCATTTCTTCGGCGGTTATGTCGGGCAGGACGACAAGAATCCCGAAGTCTATATCTATTCGATGGGGCAGGGCGGCATCGGCATGCCCGATCGCGATTTCTACTTGAAGGATGGCGAACGCAACACGAAGCTGCAGGCCGCTTATCTGGCGCATCTCCAGAATGTCTTGACGCTCGCCGGCGAAAAGGATGCCGCGGCGCGCGCCAAGGCGATCTATGATTTCGAAAAGCAGGTTGCGACCGTCCACTGGGACAAGAACGACAGCAGCGACGCGGTCAAGGTCTACAACAAGATGACGGTCGCCGAGCTGGCGAAGGCGGCGCCGGGTTTCGACTGGGCGACCTTCATCCGCGGCGTCGGGGTCAAGGAAGACACGCTGCTGGTGGCGCAGCCGAGCGCCTTCACCGGCGAGGCGAAGCTGCTCGCCGATGCACCGATCGGCGTCATCCGCGACATATTGATCGTCCGCAGCCTTGACGGCTTCTCCGACGTGCTGCCCGACGCGGTCGCACAGGAAGCCTTTGCCTTTTATGGCACCGCGCTGTCGGGCACGCCGCAGATGCAGGAGCGCTGGAAGCGCGCGGTCGATTTCACCACGGGCAATATGGGCGAGGCCGTGGGCCAGGATTATGTCGCCAAATATTTCCCGCCCGAAACCAAGGCGGCGATGGACGTGCTGGTCAAGAATGTCCTCGCGGCGCTCGACACGCGCATCGGCAATTTGACGTGGATGCAGCCCGAAACCAAGGTGAAGGCGAAGAAGAAGCTTGCCAATTTCACCACCAAGATCGGCTATCCCGACCGCTGGAAGGACTATAGCAAGCTCGAGATCAAGGCCGACGACCTGTTCGGCAACGCGCTCCGCTCGAACCAGTTCGCGCACGACGACAATATCAGCCGCCTCGGCGGCCCGATCCGTCGCTGGGAGTGGGGGATGACCCCGATGGAGGTCAACGCCTATGCCAATTTCGGCATGAACGAGATCGTCTTCCCCGCCGCGATCCTCCAGCCGCCCTTCTTCGATCCCAATGCCGACGCGGCGATCAACTATGGCGGCATCGGCGCCGTCATCGGCCACGAGATCAGCCACCATTTCGACGATCAGGGCGCGAAGTACGACGAGACCGGTAAGCTTGCCGACTGGTGGACCCCCGCCGACGTCGCGGCTTTCGAGGCGGCGGGCAAGGCGCTCGTCGCGCAATATGACGCCTATGAAGTGCTGCCCGGCGAACATCTCGACGGCACTTTCACGCTTGGCGAGAATATCGGCGATCTTGCCGGTCTGACCATCGCCTATGACGCCTATAAGAAGTCGCTGGGCGGCAAGGAAGCGCCGGTGATCGACGGGCTGAGCGGCGATCAGCGCTTCTTCCTCGGCTGGGCACAGGTCTGGCGGCGCAACTATCGCGACCAGAATCTGTCGCAGCGGATCACCACCGATCCGCATTCGCCGTCGATTCAGCGGTCTTGGGTCTCGCGCAATCTTGACCCGTGGTATAAGGCCTATAACGTCAAGGAAGGCCAGAAGCTCTATCTGGCGCCGAAAGATCGCGTCCGCATCTGGTAACGCGCGAGGGTCAAAGCCCGGTATTGCCACATTCGAGGTTTGAAGCGATTTTGTTCAGGGCTAGGAGGCGAGGCGAAGGCATATAAACATATTCCAAGCCTTGCCGACGACGCCATGGACAAAATCGGTCAAATCCCGCAGGGACGTCGAAATGGCTTCGATCTCGTCTCCGCGTGGCCTTGCAGATGGAACCACCATCCGCTGCGGCCACCCGAAGCCGATATCTTCGCCATTTCGACGCCTCGAAAGTGGCAATACCGGGTTTTGACCCTTGATCGGAAAGACTGTCATTGACCGCGCAAAGCCTGCCTGCCGCTGAGGAAGATTTCAGCAGGGAGGCGGGCCCGGGCGGTCCGTTGCTGGTCCCGCCGACGCTGTCGCGCATCGACTATGCGGTGCTCGGCGGGCTGGCGCTGCTGTCGGTCGCGCTGCTGTTCTGGGTCACCGGCAATGCGCCGCTCGCGGCCGGCTTCCTCGCCGGGCTGGCGATCGCGGTCGGCGGCGTGGTGCTGGCGCGCCGATTGTTCCCGGTCCCTGCGGCGGGCGAGGCTTCGCTTCCCGACTGGACGATGCTGCGCGCCGCGGTCAATCACGACGATGTCGCGATTGCGGTGACCGACCGCGCCGGCCGGCTGGTCTGCGCCAACGACCTGTTCGCGACCTGGTTCGGCGGCTTTATCACCCCGCCGGGATTGCCGGTCGACGGACGCGGGGCCGAATTGCTCAAGAACGCCGGACGCGCGGCGTGGCGCGACGGCGAAGGCCGGGTCGACGATCTGGCGGTGGGGCCGTTGCAATTGCGTGCGCAGGTGACGCGGACCGGGCAGGCCGAGGATTATCTCGTGTGGCGCTTCGCGGCGCTCGAGCGGCTCGATCTCGTGTCCGAGATCGTCCGCCACCTCGACGGACCGGCGGGACGGACGCTGGGGCAGGCAGGGGTGATGGCGGCGCTCGTCAGCGCCGAGGGACGACTGCGCGTCGCGAATCAGGCGTTTCTGCTGCGCGCATTGGGCGAAGGCGATGTTAGCCATTATGCCGGCCGTGATGTCGCGCCGATGCTCCGCCTCGACGATGGCGGCTCGCTCTATTTCGCGCGCGAAGGCGACCGCGCGACGCCCGTGCGCATGCTCCAGATCCCGCTCGCGCCGGCCGACAGCCACACGCCGATGCTCCTCGCGATGCTCGACGAGGAAATGGGGCCGACCGATCGCGGTACGGCGCAGGGCTATGTCGAAACCTTGCTGTCGCTGCTGCCTTTCGGGCTCGCGATGGTCGATCGCGACGGACGCTTTCTCTACATGAACCGCGCCTTCCTGCGCGCGGCCGGGCTCGCCGAAGGGAAGATGCTGCGGTATCCCGGCGATCTGGTCGTGGGCGAGGACAAGGGGCCGCTCGCCGACATGATCCGTCGCCACAGCAGCGGGCAGCAGGTCGGCGGCGACCTGTCGATCCGGCTGGCGGGGCAGGGCGACGAGCCGGTGTCGATGCGCGTTGTCGGCGTGCGCGGATTGGGCGAGGCGGCAGTGCTGCTGAGTCTGAAGGATTCGAGCGAGGAATCGCGTCTCAAGCGGCAGGTGGCGCAAGCGTCGAAGATGCAGGCGGTCGGCCAGCTCGCCGGCGGCGTCGCGCACGATTTCAACAATATCCTGACCGCGGTGCTCGGGGCGTGCGACCTGATGCTGATGCGCCACACGCCGGGCGACAGCGATTATGACGATATCCAGCAAATCCGCAGCAACGCCAACCGTGCCGCCAGCCTGACGCGGCAGCTTCTGGCCTTTTCGCGTCAGCAGACATTGCGGCCACAAATTCTCCAGCTTCCCGACGTCATCTCCGAAGTATCGCACCTGCTGAAGCGGCTGATCGGCGACACGGTGAAGCTGTCGGTCCATCATGGCCGGGGGCTCGGCGCGGTGCGCGCCGACCCCGGTCAGCTTGAGCAGGTGATCATCAACCTCGCCGTCAATGCGCGAGACGCGATGCCGGGCGGCGGCACGTTGACGATCGAAACCTATCCGGTCTCGGCAGCCGAAGCGCGGCAAATGGGCAGCGAGATCATGCCACCCGCCGATTATAGCGCCTTGAAGGTCAGCGATACCGGCACCGGTATCGCCCCCGACGTGTTGCCAAAGATTTTCGAACCCTTCTTCACCACCAAGGATGTCGGCAAGGGAACCGGGCTCGGCCTGTCGACCGTCTATGGCATCATCAAGCAGTCGGCGGGTTTCATCTTCGCCGACAGCAAGCCCGGGCAGGGGACCAGCTTCACCATCTACCTCCCCGTCCACCGTGCCGAAGGCGACGCACCGGTCGTCGCCGCGCCGCCGCCCAAGCCGAAGAAAAGCCAGTGGGGAACCGGCACCATCCTGCTCGTCGAGGACGAGGATATGGTGCGCGCGGTTGCCGAGCGCGCGCTGGTGCGTGCGGGCTACACCGTCGTCACCGCGTCGCAGGGCGAAGAGGGGCTCGAACGCTTCGGCCAGATGGACAAGGTCGACCTGATCGTCAGCGACGTCGTGATGCCGACGATGGACGGCCCGGCGATGGTTCGCGCCATGCGCGCGAAGCGTCCGGCGCTGCCCGTGCTTTTCATGTCGGGCTATGCCGAGGAACAATTGCGCCAGTCGATCGATATTGACGACGTGGCCTTCCTTCCCAAACCCTTTTCCGTCGCGCAGCTGACCGAAGCCGTGTCGGCGGCGCTCGACGAGGCGGCGCATCGGGTGTCCGATGCCGGATAATCGCCGCATCTTGCTCGTCGAGGACGATGTGCTGATCGGGATGATGCTCGTCGACATGTTCGACGCGCTCGGCTTTCCCCAGCCCGAGCAGGCGACAAGTAATCAGGAGGCGCTGGCGATCATCGGCGCCGGGCCGATCGACGGCGCTCTCGTCGATATCAACCTTGGCGACGAAAAGGGCTGGCCGGTCGCCGATGCGCTCGCCGAACGCGGCATTCCCTTTGCCTTCACCACCGGCGGCGGCGACGTCATTCCGCCCGCGCACGCGCACCGGACACTGGTGACCAAACCGTTCAGGATCAGCCAGATCGAAGCCATTCTCGACGAATTTTTCGCGGATTAGCTCGCCGGCGATTTTTCTTTTGTTCTGCCCTTGTTCTATGAGAACAAATGACGTACACAGCTTCGACGTTGCGATGGTCGGGCCGTCGCTCTAGAGCTGGAAAGGGACGGCAAATGGCCGGACAATTGTCACTCGTGGAATCGGGGAAATCAGTGAACGGAACGGACAGGCAGAAGGCGCTCGACGCCGCGCTGGCGCAAATCGATCGCGCCTTCGGCAAGGGCTCGGTAATGAAGCTCGGCCAGAAGGAAACGATGCAGGTCGAGGCGGTCTCGACCGGTTCGCTCGGGCTCGACATCGCGCTCGGCGTCGGCGGCCTGCCGCGCGGCCGCGTTATCGAAATCTACGGCCCCGAAAGCTCGGGCAAGACGACGCTGGCGCTGCACACGCTCGCCGAGGCGCAAAAGACCGGCGGTACTGTCGCTTTCGTCGACGCCGAACATGCGCTCGATCCCGTCTATGCCCGCAAGCTCGGCGTCAACATCGACGAACTCATCGTGTCGCAGCCCGACACCGGCGAACAGGCGCTCGAAATCGTCGATACGCTGGTGCGTTCGAATGCGATCGACGTGCTCGTCGTCGACTCGGTCGCCGCGCTCGTTCCGCGCGCCGAAATCGAGGGCGAGATGGGCGACAGCCATGTCGGCCTGCAGGCGCGCCTGATGTCGCAGTCGCTGCGCAAGCTCACCGGTTCGATCAGCCGTTCGCGCTGCATGGTGATCTTCATCAACCAGCTGCGCATGAAGATCGGTGTGATGTACGGCAATCCCGAAACCACGACCGGCGGCAATGCGCTGAAATTCTATGCCTCGGTCCGTCTCGACATCCGCCGCACCGGCCAGATCAAGAATGGCGACGAGATCGTCGGCAACACCACCCGCGTCAAGGTCGTCAAGAACAAGGTCGCGCCGCCGTTCAAGCAGGTCGAATTCGACATCATGTACGGACAGGGCATTTCGAAGATCGGCGAGATCCTCGATATCGGGGTCAAGGCCGGACTCGTCGAGAAATCGGGCGCCTGGTTCAGCTATGACTCGATCCGCATCGGGCAGGGCCGCGAGAATGCGAAGACCTTCCTGACCGAAAATCCCGAACTTCGCGAACGGCTCGAAGCCGCCATCCGCGGCCGCACCGACGCGGTGGCCGAAGAGATGATGGCCGGTCCCGACGATGAGGGCGACGACGATAATTGATGCGATTGCCATCCGGTCGGTTCGCCTTGCTCGAACCGGCCGGCCGACGGCGGCGGGCCACCAGCCCCTCGGACCTGCACTCCCCTCTCCCATGCAGGTCGGCCCGCCAGCCGTTGATGGTCTCTGCACCGCGTCCGTTTTGGGGCGGTGAGCAGCCACTTTATATCCAACCCTATATCCAACCCTCGTCATTCCCGCGAAAGCGGAAACCTAGAGCGTGCGTTGGCTTACCCCACGCTGGGTTCCCGCTTTCGCGGGAATGACGAAGTCAGGAACCTCCCCAGCCGGCGGTAAGGCGCCGAAGACATCGCTCGGAGCAGAAGGGCCGACCTCCCGATCGCCGTGGCTTGCGTGCTCTTCTCCAAAGGCTACAAGCGGCGCATGCCCGCGATCCGCCTCTTCGGCCTGCCCACCGACATCAACAGCAGCTTCGAACGCGGCGCCGCAGCCGGCCCCGCGGCGATCCGTACCGCGCTGCGCAGCGACCGCGGCAATCTGGCGAGCGAACTAGGCCCCGAGATCGGTGTCGATATCGCCTTCGCCGACGACGGCGATCTGCCGCTGTGCGAAGATACACCGCGCGACGACGCCGCGATCCGCCGCCATGTCGCGATGCTGCACGAGGACGGTGAAATTCCGCTCGCGCTCGGCGGCGATCATGCCGTGAGCTTTCCGCTCGTCGAGGCGGCGGCAAATTGCTTCGGGCCGCTCAACATCCTTCATTTCGATGCGCACCCCGATCTCTACGACGATTTCGGCGGCAATCCGCGCAGCCATGCTTCGCCCTTTGCCCGCATTTGTGAGGCGGGCCACGCCGAGCGGCTGGTCCAGGTCGGCATTCGCACGCTCAACGGGCATTGCCGGGCGCAGGCCGAACGTTTCGGGGTCGAGATCATCCCGATGGCCGGCTTCACGCCCGATCGAGTGCCCGTGCTCGGCGGCCCGCTCTATATCTCGATCGATCTCGACGGTCTCGACCCGTCGGCGGCGCCCGGCGTCGCCCATCCCGAGCCCGGCGGGCTGACGGTTCGCGAAATGCTGGCGGTGCTGCACCGGCAGACCGCACCGATCGTCGGCGCCGATATCGTCGAACTTCATCCCGGCCGCGACACCGGCGACGTCACGGCGATCGTCGGCGCCAAGCTGGTCCGCGAACTCGCGGCGCTGATCGACCGCAACGGCCCCTATCGACCCTGACATCATGACAAGGAGCGCCCCATGAGCCTGATCGTCCACCACCTGAACAACAGCCGCTCGCAGCGCATCCTGTGGCTGCTCGAAGAAATCGGCGCTCCCTATGAGATTAAATTCTACGACCGCGACCAGACGACCAATCTCGCGCCGCCCGACCTGCTCGCGGTCCATCCGCTCGGCAAGTCGCCCTTGATCCAGGATGACGGCCGCGTGATCATGGAATCGGGGGCGATCACCGAATATCTCTGCGAGCGGCACGGCGGCGGGCATCTCGTGCCCGAACGCGGCAGCGACGATCATGTCAGCCATCTCGAATGGCTGCATTTCGCCGAGGGGTCGGCGATGACGCCGATCCTGCTGCGCATCTATACCGCGCGCCTCGGCGAGGCGGCGGCGCCGCTCGAACCGCGGATCGTACAGCAACTCGACGCGCATTTCGCCTTCATGGAAAGCCGCGTCGGCGACAACGGCCATTTTATCGGCGACAGCCTGTCGGCCGCCGACATCATGCTGAGCTTTCCGGCCGAAATTGCGGTGATGCAGGGGATGGCGCCGCGCTATCCCAAGCTCGCGGCCTTCGTAAACGCCTGCCACGTCCGGCCGGCGTGGCAGCGCGCGCGCGAAAAGGGCGGCGCCTATTATGGCTATTGATCGCCGGCTTCTGGGATGCATTGCGGCAACGCTGATCTGGACGCCCCTCGCGCTCGCCGCGCCACCGCTGCTCGCACCCGGAGTAGAGCGCGAAGTCGTGGCGGGCGAAGGCGTGACGTTCGCGCCGACGGCGATCGACGAGGAAGGCGCCATCGACCGGTTCGCTGCCTATACGATGGCGCTTGCCAAGCGCGACTATGACGCCGCCTATGCGATGCTGCGCCTGTCGTTCCAGGCGTCGAACCCACGTCTCGAATGGGAGATGAATCTCCGCAAGCGGCCGGCCTTGTGGGCGGACGGGCAGATTCGCCTGCTCCGGGTGAGTTGGTATCCCGATCCCGCCGGCCAGCCCGCCGGGCTGTACGCGGCGTTTGATTTCCGCGGCGACCGCAAGGACGGGACGATGGATTGCGGCTATGTCGTCGTCCATCGTTCGGCGCCGGGGTCCGATTTTATCGTCGTCCGCACCGATGCCTCCGAAGTGCCGCCCGACCTGATCGAGGATGGGGTCCCGAAGGCCGACGTGCTGCGGCAACTGCCCTGTTATCTGGGCAAGGGCATCGCGACCGATTTCTGATATTGCGGAAATAAATTGGGTTGCGGGCGCGGTGGCGTTCGCGGGATAGGCACGCGACCGGCGCCCGCGCCGGAGATTCGGTGGGGGACTTATGACGATGATCGCACTCGCGTTGCTCGCAGCGGCGGCGGCCGGCCAGCCCGAGATCAAGCTCGAGCCGGTGCCCGGCAAGGGTTATTCGGCAACGGTGGCGATGATCGACGCCGACCAGTACGACCCGACGATCAAGCGTATCACGGCGTTGGCGAGCGAGCGCTGCGGCAAGCTGAAGGTACGGTTCGGGCGCTATTATTTCGACAACCAGATCGATGTCGACCGCGGCGTTACGGTGATCAAGGATTTTCGCCAGAGCTTTTCCTGCTACGATCCCGCGACCGATCCTTACAAGCCGGTGCCCGCCGACTGGAAGGCGAACGAGGCCGAAATCGGGGCGGCGACCAGGGTCGCGGCGGATTTCGTCTCCTATCTGGACAGCGGCAATGGCGCCGCGCTCGCGAAACTCATGGACCCGGCGCTCGAAGCGACGACGGCGGAAATGAAGCGCTTCAGCGACGAAGCCAAGATGCACCAGACCGGTCCGGGCGAGTTTACCGTCCGGCTCGACGGCTGGCTCAACAACCCCGAAGATGCGGCCTATCCCGGCGCTTACGCTTATTTCGCGGTCATCAGCAGCCATCCTGGAATCGCCGGAACCTGCGGCGGCTTGCTGCTCTATCGGGTCAGCAGCGGTGTCTATACGATCTCGCAATATGACGTCCGCTATGTCTCGCAGGCGTTGATCGACGAGGCAGGTTATAGCGACGAAGAGCTCAACCGGCTTTGCCAGCGCTGACGAAAGGTCCGCGCGGCGCGTATCCTGCTTGAGAAACGCGGCGCGGCGCACTAGATCGCGCGAATGACATCGACCAACGACATTCGCCGCTCTTTCCTCGACTATTTCGCGGGGGCGGGACATCATATCGAACCGTCGGCGCCGCTGGTGCCGTACAACGACCCGACGCTGATGTTCGTCAACGCGGGCATGGTGCCGTTCAAGAATGTCTTCACCGGCCTCGAAACCCGGCCTTACAAGACGGCGGTGTCGGCGCAGAAATGCGTGCGCGCGGGCGGCAAGCACAATGACCTCGACAATGTCGGTTACACGGCGCGCCACCATACTTTCTTTGAAATGCTGGGGAATTTTTCCTTCGGCGACTATTTCAAGGAACAGGCGATCGAGCATGCCTGGACGCTGATTACGAAGACGTGGGGGCTCAAGCCGGAAAAGCTGACCGCAACCGTCTATCACACCGACGACGAGGCATATGATCTGTGGAAGCGGATCGCGGGCTTGCCCGAGGATCGGATCATCCGCATCCCGACCAGCGACAATTTCTGGTCGATGGGCGACACGGGGCCCTGCGGTCCGTGCAGCGAAATCTTCTATGACCATGGCGACCATATCTGGGGCGGCCCGCCGGGATCGCCGGAGGAAGACGGCGACCGCTTCGTCGAGATCTGGAACCTCGTGTTCATGCAATATGAGCAGTTGCCGGGCGGCGAGCGCGTCGACCTGCCGCGGCCGAGCATCGACACCGGCATGGGACTGGAGCGTGTCGCCGCGGTGCTGCAGGGCGTCCACGACAATTACGACACCGACACCTTCAAGGCGCTGATCGCGGCGTCGGTCGACCTGACCGGCGTGCCGGCCGAGGGCGCCACGCAGGCCAGCCACCGGGTGATCGCCGATCACCTGCGTGCGTCGAGTTTCCTCGTCGCCGATGGCGTGCTGCCGTCGAACGAAGGCCGCGGTTATGTGCTGCGCCGGATCATGCGCCGCGCGATGCGTCATGCGCATCTGCTCGGCGCGAAGGATCCGCTGATGCACCGGCTGCTCCCGTCGTTGACCGCCGAAATGGGCGCCGCCTATCCCGAGCTCATTCGCGCCCAGCCGCTGATCGCCGAGACGCTGGAACGCGAGGAGACGAAGTTCCGCCAGACGCTCGACAAGGGGCTGCGCCTCCTCGACGAGGCGACGGTCGGCATGGGCAAGGGCGACACGCTGTCCGGCGAAGTCGCGTTCAAGCTCTACGACACCTATGGCTTCCCTTACGACCTGACCGAGGATGCGCTGCGCGCCAACGACATCGCGGTCGACCGTGCGGGCTTCGATGCCGCGATGGCGCAGCAGAAGGCGGCCGCGCGCGCGGCGTGGAAGGGCAGCGGCGAAAAGGCATCGGACGAAATCTGGTTCGACCTTGCCGAGACGAACGGCAGCACCGAATTCACCGGCTATGGCTCGACCGTCGGCGAAGCGACGGTGATTGGGCTGGTCAAGGACGGCAAGCCGGTCGAAGAGGCGAAGGCGGGCGACGAGGTCGTCGTGCTGACCAACCAGACGCCTTTCTATGGCGAAAGCGGCGGCCAGATGGGCGACGCGGGCAGGATTGCCACGCTGGAAGGCGCCAAGGCTTCGGTCAGCGACACGGGCAAGCCGCTCGGTCGCCTGCACACGCATCAGGCGAAGCTGGAGGCGGGGACGCTGAAGGTCGGCGATACGGTGCAGCTCACCGTCGATGCCGAACGCCGCGACCGCATCCGCGCCAACCACAGCGCGACGCACCTGTTGCACGCGGCACTGCGGAACCGGCTGGGCGGCCATGTGACGCAGAAAGGCAGCCTTGTCGCCGAGGACCGCTTTCGCTTCGACTTCTCGCATCCCAAGGCGCTGACCGCCGAAGAGATTGCCTTGGTCGAAGCCGATGTGAACGCGCAGATCCGCGCCAACGAAGCCGTGTCGACGCGGCTGATGACGCCCGATGATGCGATCGCGGCGGGTGCGATGGCGCTGTTCGGCGAGAAATATGGCGACGAGGTCCGCGTGCTCAGCATGGGCAAAGCCGACGATCAGAATTATTCGGTCGAACTTTGCGGCGGCACGCACGTCCGTGCGCTCGGCGATATCGCCCTCTTCAAGATCATCAGCGAAAGCGCGGTCTCTTCGGGGGTGCGGCGCATCGAAGCGCTGACCGGCGAAGCGGCGCGCGCCTGGCTGAACGGACGTGACGAAGCGCTGAAGGCGGCGGCGGCGGCGCTCAAGACCTCGCCCGACGAGGTCCCGGCGCGGGTCGCGGCGCTCGCCGAGCAGCTCAAGAAGGCCGAGCGCGAGCTTGCCGATGCGAAGAAGGCGCTGGCGCTTGGCGGCTCGGGCGGTGGTGGTGGCGCGGCTGCCGGTCCGGCCGTCGAACAGGTCGGCGACACCGCCTTCCTCGCGCAGGTGGTCGACGGGCTCGATCCCAAGGAATTGCGCGGCACGGTCGACGGGCTGAAGAAACAGGTCGGCAGCGGCGTTGCGATGCTCGTCGCGGTGAACGACGGGCGTGCTTCGGTCGCGGTCGGCGTCACCGACGACACCACCGGCAAGCATAGCGCGGTCGACCTGGTCAAGGCGGCGGTCGCGGCGCTGGGCGGGCAGGGCGGCGGCGGCCGACCCGACATGGCGCAGGGCGGCGGACCCGACGGCGGTGCGGCCGATGCCGCGGTGGCAGCGGTCAAAGCGGCGCTGGCTTGAAACAGAGCAAGAAAACGCGGCGCACCGATCATGCCGAACGGCTGATCAATGCGCCGCTCGTCGATGTCTTCGCGGCCTTCACCAGCGCCGACAAGCTCGCGCGCTGGCTGCCGCCCGAGGGCGCTACCGGCGAATTCGAGCATTGCGACCTCAGCGAGGGCGGCGGCTTCAGGCTGCGGCTGACCTTCGACGATCCCGATGTCGAGACCAAGAGCGACGACGACAGCGATGTGGTTGCGGTCCATATCCCGGTACTCGACGACGGCCGGTTGATCGTCTGGGAAGTCGAGTTCGAATCCGACGATCCGCGCTTTTCGGGGACGATGGCGATGCACTGGTATCTGTCGCGGAAAAGCGGCGGCACGCTGGTGACGATCGATGCGCATCATGTCCCGCCGGGTATTTCGGCGAAGGATCATGTCGAGGGCCTCAATTCGTCGCTCGCGAACCTCGCCGCGGTCGTCGAAGGCGAGGAGCGCGGCGCATGAGGGCTGCCGCGTCCGCGTTGCTCGGCATCGCCCTGTTGTCCGTGGCCGGTTGCGGCGGGGAAAGCGACCCGGCGGAGACCGGTCAGGGCGGCTGGCACATCCCGGGCGGGACCTATGGCAATGTCGCGGCGGGGCAGGGCGGCACCGATCTACGCGGGTTCGAATTGACCCTTGATCAGGGCAGCGAGAGCGAAACGGTCGACTTCGTCGAGTGCGACGACCGCTGCGTCGATGTCGAGAGCCGGTCGCTGCGTCGCGGGTTGAACGGCATTTCCTTTACCGTCTATCGCAAGGGCCGGATGCTCGACGTGCTCGTGAATCCGGCGGGGAAGGACGCGGTAGAGTTGAGCCTCGACCAGGGGGAGGGGTTGGAGAGCCATCGCTTGCCGCGGATCGATCGCGAGGTCGCGCTGGCGATCGCGCGGGGCAAGGCGGACAGCGCGGCCGCGCCATCCGCCGATGCGCTCCTGGAGCCTAAGTCTCCGCCCCCTTTGCCTTCCCCCACGCCCTAGCGGCGGTGTAGCCCAGATATCCCGTGCCGAAGAGCGCGTAGAGCGGTTCGGGGATGCCCGCGAGATAGGCGTTCATGCCCTCGGCGATGCCTTTCGCCATTTCGGGCCGCGCGGCGGCGATGAGGCCCATCGGGATCGCCCAGAGCAAGAGCGCGTACATCACATAGAGGAAGCTCGGCCGCGCGCGGCTGGTCCACGGGTCGGCGCTGCCGGCTTCGGCGACGATCGCGGTCATGCGGGCGCGGATCGCTTCCATCTCCTGGCCGCCTTCCAGCTTGAGCAGCTCGAGCTTGGCGCGGTCGCGGGCGTCGGGGTCGGGAATGATCTTGTCGATCAGCTTGGCGATGGGGCCGATCAGGCCTTCGATAATACTCATTTCTGGCGTTCCTTTTCATTCGTAACTTGTCGAATTTGTTACCTCGGCATGTTTGAAATCAGTGGCTTGCGTCACCGATCCGGTTGGCGAGCCAGCCGTAGAGAAAGGCTTCCTGGCTCGGGCGGCGTTCGGCGAGCGCGATGTAGCGTTCGCCCTGCAGCGCCTCCATCGCGCGGAGGAGCACCGTCTCGCCGCCTTTGCCGCGCGCCTTCAGGAAGCCGTCGAGCGCCGCGAGGGTGCGCGGGCCGATGTCGCGGTCGACCGCGATGTCGGGATAGTCGCGCGCGGCCCGGTTGAGCGCGTTGAGCGCGCGCTGGAGAAAGCCGGCCGCGGTGCCGGTGCCCATGTTCACCCCGGTGTCGAACAGTTCGGCGGCGATCTTCGGCGCGCGCAGCGCGACCCGGTCGAAGCCGGGGCGCAGCCAGTAGAGGCGGCGATAGATCGATGCCGCTTCGGCGCGGGGAAGGTCGCGCATCGCCCCGTCATAACCCTGCGCGCGCGCGACCGCTTCGGTAATCCCCCAGCAGGTCGGGCCGCCGCGATCGGCGGGGTGGTTTACATATCGGCCTTCGCGGTCGATGACGGCATCGATCAGCGTGTCGACGTCGGAGGTCGAAGGGTCGGCTTTCGGCATGATTCGCTCCTGTGGTTCGTCTAAAGAAAACAAACGAACCATATTGGAATATTGTAGGAAAGGATTTTTGCCGATGCGGGCGCTTCAGGTGCGCGAATTGCTCCCCGATCATGCCGGTGCCGGGTTGGTCGACCTGCCAGTGCCCGAGCCCGGCCCGGGCGAAGTGCGGGTGCGGGTGCGCGCGGCGGCGGTGAATTTCCCCGACCTGCTGATGACCCGCGGCGCCTATCAGCTCAAACCCGAATTGCCCTTCGTCTCGGGGCTGGAATTTTCCGGCGAGGTCGATGCGATCGGTCCGGGCGTGACGGGATGGCGCGCCGGCGATGCGGTGGTCGGTGGCAACCGGTTCGGCGCGATGGCCGAATATTGCATCGTTCCGGCGGGCGCGTTGCGCCGCAAGCCCGAGGCGCTGGGCTGGGAGGCGGCGGCCGCCTATCCGGCAGCCTATCTCACCGCCTGGGTCGCATTGGTCCGCTGTGCGCGGGTCGAGCCGGGCGAATGGGTCCTGGTCCATGGGGCGGCGGGCGGGGTCGGGCTGGCAACGGTCGATCTGGCGCGGACGCTGGGGGCGCGGGTGATCGCGGCGGCGAGCAGTGCCGGGAAGCGCGCCGCGCTGGCCGAACTATACGCTCCCGAAGCCGTAATCGACGCGGCGCCGGGCTTTCGCGAAACGGTCAAGGACCTGACCGGCGGACGCGGCGCCGATGTGATCTTCGATCCGGTCGGCGGCGACGTCTTCGACGAATCGACGCGCTGCATCGCGTTCGGCGGACGGTTGCTGGTGGTCGGCTTTACCTCGGGCCGCATCCCCGAGGTGTCGGTGAACATGCCGCTGATCAAGGGATTTTCGGTCGTCGGGGTGCGTGCGGGCGAATATGGGCGCCGCTTTCCCGACCGCGGCGCCGAAAATCTCGCGGCGATCGATGCGCTGGCAGCGGCGGGGAAAATCCGCCCGCACGTCCATTCCGCGCTCGACCTCGCGGACTGGCGCGAGGGCTTCGCGATGCTCGAACGGCGCGAGGTGGTGGGCAAGGTCGTGCTGAAACCGTGACGAACCGAGCGGCGCCCGCATGGCCTTGCGGCGCGCGAACTGGCATGTCGGCGGCGGGGTATCCCGGCAGCTTTGCCGATCATGACCAAAGGATTTTGCATGAAGAAACTGACGATCATCGCCGCTTCGCTCGGCTTAGCCCTTCCGGCCGCCGCCGGCGCGCAGCCGCAGGACGATAATGGCCGGATGTTTGCGGCGATCGACACCAATGGCGACGGCAAGCTCGACAAGGCCGAAGTCACCAAGATGGCCGAGTTGCGCGCCAAGGAGAAAGGCGATCCGTCGCTGGCGGCGCCCGAAAAGATCGACAGCTTTATCAAGCATATCGATGCCAATGGCGACGGTGCGATCGACAAGGGCGAAATCCAGGCGATCCGCGACTCGCGCGCATCGCCGCCGCCGTCCGAAGGCGAATGAGCGGGCGGGGCGGCGGATAAGGCCGCCCCGTTCCCCCGTCAGGCGAGGGCGATCCGCGCCGCCTGCAGAAGAAATGTCGCGCCGATCAGCGTTACCAGCCAGCGGCGGACGAAACGGAACTGCGCCTCGCTGATCCGGTCGAGCAAAATACCGCCCACCATGATACCGGCCATCGATGCCGCGATCGCAATCGCCATGGCGGGCAGCGCGATCGCATCCCGCGCCGCAGCGCTCAGCAGCACGCCGCCATAAACAACGATCTTCGACGCATGGCCGATCGCCTGCATCACCGCCTTGGTCGCCACCACCTGATGCCGGTTCAGCCGCGAATGGATGAAGAGCAGGTCGGTGACCGGCCCCGATACGCCCGACACCAGCGCCAGCCCTGTTGAAACGAACCCGCCGCCGATCGCATGCGCGGGCCGCGCCGCGTCGAGGCGCAGCCAGCGTTCGGGCAGCCAGACGAGAATCGGCATCAGCCCGAGGCCTAGGAACACGTAAAATTTCGTCGGGGCGAAGATCAGCAGCGAGAAGAGCGCGATCGCTACGGCCGAGCCAGCGGCGAACCACAGCAGCACCGGCCACACGACATGCCGGCGATGCAGGGTCGCGCGCCAGAGATTCGAGGCGAACTGGATGACACCGTGCAGGGCCAGCGCGGTGGCGGCGGGGAGCAGCCACGCGAGCAGGCCCATCAGTAGCAGGCCGCCCGCCATGCCGAAAATGCCCGAGAGAATGGAGGTTGCAAAGGCCGCGATGACGATCAGCACGCTTGTCTGCATCGTGCGCCGCTTTCAGCGAAATGCCGCGCGGCGTATCACGCTTGTGCGGTAGGACCGCACGGGGCGGCGGTGGAAAATTGGTCGGGACGAGAGGATTCGAACCTCCGACCCCCACACCCCCAGTGTGATGATCAACGCTTTTCTGCGCTTTTCATCTGTCAGGTGATGCGCGAAAAAGTTAGGTAATCTGTCGAATTTAGTCAACTCCCTTGAATTCGTTCAAATGCGAAATATGTTGCGCTGATTGCTATGTGATTGCTGGGATGATTGATAAGGATGCCGATTAAACTGACAACACGCTCGGTTGAATCCGCGCTTCCGGCCAGCAAAGATCGCTTTGAATGGGACACTGAATTGGCCGGCTTCGGTCTCAAGATTACGAAAGCCGGATCGAAGATTTACGTCGTCCAGTATCGAATGGGCGGCATGAGAACGCCGACAAAGCGATTTACGATTGGCAAGCATGGCAGCCCTTGGACGGCGGCGACGGCGCGCGTTGAGGCGATGCGTGTTTTGCATATCGTCCATGGTGGTGAAGACCCAAGGGCGATCGAGAAGGAGCGGGAGCGTGAGCAGATTGAGCTTCGCTTTGATCGTTATGCGCAACGGTTCTTGGATCTCTATGCGCGTCGAGAATGGCGCCCTCAAACCTACAAGTCGCATGAAAGCAACATTCGCCGCTGGCTCATTCCCGTTTTGACATCGAAGCCGCTTCCAATCATCACGCGTCGACATATCACCGAGAGGTCGCGTCCGTCAAGGTGGTGTAATTTCGGCTGTGGCCGTGGGCCATCGTCAGGCGGCTTTGGCGGTGATGTGTAGGGGCTGATTTTCCTCCTCGATCATGGGTTGGTTGAGTTCGGCCATGCCTTCGATCTGCATGTATCGGTGCTGGAGCTGCCACTCGTCGTTCTGCTCCATCAGCACAGCCCCGACGAGGCGGATGATGCTGTCTTCGTTCGGGAAGATTCCGACGACGTCGGCGCGGCGCTTGACCTCCTTGTTGAGCCGCTCGAGCGGATTGGTTGAGTGTAACTTCGTGCGGTGCTGGGTGGGAAAGCCGGTGTAGGCGAGCACGTCGGTTTCGGCCTCGTCCATGCAGGCGCCGAGCTTGGGCCAACGGGTGCGCAACTGGTCGGCGACCTGTCGCCAGACCTGCGTTGCGCTTTTCTGATCGGGCTGCAGGAAGACCTGGCGGATCGCGGCGGCGACGACAGTGTTCTGGCCCTTGGGCACATAGGACAGGGCATTGCGCATGAAGTGCACCCGGCAGCGCTGCCAGGTGGCGCCCATGACGCGGGTGATCGCGCCCTTGAGGCCCTCGTGAGCATCGGAGATGACCAGCTTCACGCCGGTAAGACCGCGCCGAACAAGGTCCTTCAGGAAGTCGGACCAGAAGACCTCCGC
This sequence comes from Sphingopyxis macrogoltabida, assembly GCF_001314325.1. NCBI lineage: Bacteria > Pseudomonadati > Pseudomonadota > Alphaproteobacteria > Sphingomonadales > Sphingopyxidaceae > Sphingopyxis > Sphingopyxis macrogoltabida. The sequence goes on along the minus strand of NZ_CP009429.1, from coordinate 2,540,486 downwards.
TTCCGAGGGGCCGATATGCAGGCCGACGATCTCGCGCCGGCCCTCGGTGTTGACGGCCATGGCGATTATTGCGGCAACGCTGATGATCCGCCCGCCTTCGCGTACCTTGAGATAGGTGGCATCGAGCCAGAGATACGGCCATTCGCCGGTGAGCGGGCGTTTCAGAAAGGCATGGACGCGCTCGTCAATGTCCTTGCAAAGCTTGGAGACGGTGGACTTGGAGATGCCGGTCATGCCCATGGCCTGGACGAGTTCATCGACCCGCCGGGTGCTGACCCCGCCGATCCACGCTTCCTGGATCACCGCAACCAGCGCTTTCTCGACCATCTTGCGGGGCTCAAGGAAGCCCGGAAAGTAGGACCCAGCACGCAGCTTGGGGATTTTCAGGTTCAGCGTGCCTACCCGGGTATCCAGCGAACGGTCGCGATAGCCGTTGCGCCAGGTCGCGCGCTCGCTGCTGCGTTCGTGGCGACCCGCGCCGATCAGGCCATCAACGTCGGCCTCCATGATCAGCTGCAGCACGTTCTCGGCGATGGTGCGCAAAAAATCCGGTTGGCCGCCCTTCGCAGCAAGCTCTTCGATCAGTAATCTGTCCTCGGTCATCGGGAACTCCTCTTCGTCACGGTTGAAGTGTGCAAACTCCACCATAACGATGAACCCGGTGGCCACCAGCGACGCCGCATTCCGGGGTGGGGCATGCCCCACCCCGGAATACACCATCGCCTACACCGGAAATTACACCACGAGCGCGGACGCTAACTCACCGAGATATTTGATCGGCTACCCGACGATAGTCCGGCATTGCCTCGGAATCTTTTTGCGCTGCTTCGGCGGATGTTCAACTGGGCAGTGGAGCGAGGAGACCTCGACAACTCGCCGATGCAGGGAATGCGGGTTCCGGCGCCTCCCAAGTCACGTGATCGCGTGCTAAGTGATAATGAATTACTGATTATAGCAGCTTACGCAGACCATGCAGGCCCTGTCTGGGGGCCATTCTTTAGGCTTCTAATTCTCACTGGCCAGCGTCGGACTGAAGTTGCTGGAATGCGTTGGGAGGAGCTTGATCAGGATCAACATCGCTGGCTTTTGCCGCCTGAACGCGTCAAAAATGGGCGAAGCCATATTGTGCCATTGAATCGGATTGCGATGGGTGAACTGGCGGCATTAGCTGGAACAGATCAATGGCCAAGGTCGGGCTTCGTATTCACTCACTCCGGCAACGCCGCAGTTTCGGGCTTTTCGAAAGCGAAACGGAGATTGGATGGAGCAATCGACCGGAGCCAACCTGGGCGGGTCCAAGCGTGGCGACCGCACGACTTACGTCGGACGGTCGCGACGAACATGCAGAAGCTTGGCGTTCGTTTTGAGGTTACCGAGGCGATTCTAAACCATGTGTCTACAACTCAGGCAGGCGTTGCGGGAGTCTACATGAGGCATGACTGGGCTGACGAGAAGCGGGAGGCGTTGGAGCGATGGGCCGACTGGCTTGCTGAACGTGTTGACGAATTCGAGATATCATCCACTGGTTCCTGATCAGGGTTTCGACAATATGCAATCGCTCAATAATGCACTATGTCGCCATCGTATAATGAGAGCCGGTGGCTCTCGGGCCTGAACCGGCGTCGAGCCCGCTGGGATATCGTAAATTCCATCGAGCCACAAATCATGGAAGGCCCCTGACGTGACCCCCTCTGCTTCTGGGAAGGCGGGCAGGAGCGTTATCCAAAAGAATACTTCAATTTGGACCGTATTGTTGATGCAAAGTTGAGCGGGATCGAATATCCCCTTTTAGAGATGGTCGGCTGCCTGAGCCTTTATGTCTCGCTCTCAGGCATGTGGAAGTGACCGCTCAGGTCCATAAATATTAAACAATATTTTAACCAAAAATGTCTTTACCAGGAAATATTATTGGTAGACAAATCAATATAAATCCATAACTTACCTCACATGTGAGTGCGGATATTCAGAATTCCAAACGGGAATTTGAAGTTTCAGCGTCATTGCGGGGGTGAAGCGCGGTGGAAGGTGGTCGGGATCGAATAAACTCTACCGACCATCAGAAAAGTGCGGCGCGCGGGCGTAATGATCTTGTTGCATTCGCAACGCTTCTATCTCTCCACAGAATCGCCGTCGATCCCGATCAACTCCGCCATGATCTAGGTCACCAACATGATGTGACGGCAGATGATCTCTTGCGGCTGGCAAAGCGACAAACTGATGTGCGCGCTAGGCGCGTCGTTGTAGGGGGCGGCGATCTTAAGATGCTTCCCCTTCCGGCATTGGCCCATGGAAGGGACGGCTGGTTCCTTATTGGAAAGGCCGGGCAGGATATGGTCCTGATCCAGCGTCCCAACAACGCTCCCGAACGGTTGTCATATGGGGATATGGAAGAGCGTTGGTCCGGCGAACTTATTTTGATTACGACGCGCGAAGGTGTCGGTGGCCCAGTAGGCCGTTTCGATGTCAGTTGGTTCGTGCCCCAGATCGTCAAATACCGCCGTCTTGTCGGCGAGGTTCTGTTGATCACGCTCGCGTTGAACCTTCTTGGCCTCGCGGCACCGCTCTTCTTCCAGAATATCATCGATAAGGTGCTCGTGCACAATACGATGGCAACTCTTCAGGTGCTCGCATTTGGTTTTGTTGCGGTCAGCGTGTGGGAGGTCGCATTCGGCTGGATAAGAACGCGTCTCTATTCGGAAACCTGCCAGAAGATAGATGTCGAGCTGGGGGCGCGGCTGTTCCGTCACATGTTAGGATTGCCGCTCGCCTATTTCGAGGCGCGTCGCGTCGGCGATACGGCGATGCGCATTCGTCAGCTGGAGACGATCCGGGAGTTTTTGACCAACGCGTCTATGTCGGTGCTGATCGACCCCATCTTCGTAATCGTGTTCCTTGCAGCGATGTGGATCTATTCGCCGACGCTCTTCGTGATCACTGCGATCACCTTACCGGCCTATGTCGCAGTCGCGGCACTGCTGACCAAACCGCTCCGCGCGCGGATCGATGAAAAGTTCGAGCGCGGAGCGGCCAACAATGCGCTGCTGATCGAGAGCATTTCGGGCATTCAGACTGTCAAGGCGTCGGCGGTCGAACCGCAATGGCAGGATCGTTGGGAACGTCAGCTTGCAGGTTACAGTGCCGCGAACCAGCAAGTCATAAATTTGGGGAATACCGGGTCACAGGCGATCCAGCTGATCTCGAAGCTCAATCTTGCCGCAATCCTCTATTTCGGTGCGGTCGCGGTGATTGAAGGTAATCTGACTGTCGGCGGTCTCGTCGCCTTCAACATGTTTGCGCAGCGGGTGTCGGGACCGGTCATCCGCATGGCGCAACTCTGGCAAGAGTTTCAACAGGTGCGTATCGCCGTTGAGCGTCTTGGCGATGTCCTCAACCAACCGACGGAGCCGGGGGCCGGGAGTCGGACGGCCCTTCCCACCGTAAAGGGCCATATTCGTTTTGAGGGCGTGAAGTTCCGCTACGGGCTCGATGGGCCTTGGACGCTCGAAGACATCGATATCGATCTGGAAGCGGGGGCGACGCTCGGTATCGTCGGCTCATCGGGATCGGGTAAATCAACGCTCACCAAACTGCTCCAGCGCCTTTACACCCCGGCCGCAGGCCGCATCCTCATCGATGGCGTCGATATCGGTCAGATCGATCCGGCTTGGCTACGTCGACAGATCGGAGTGGTTCTTCAGGAAAATCTCCTGTTCAACCGATCGATCCGCGAGAACATCGCGCTGAGCCATCCGGCGATGCCGCTCGATCATGTAATGGCAGCCGCTCAGCTTGCAGGCGCCCACGAGTTCATTGTTCGCCTACCGCAGGGCTATGACACGGTCGTTGAGGAGCGCGGCGTCAACCTCTCTGGCGGGCAGCGTCAGCGGCTCGCAATCGCCCGGGCTCTCGTCACACAGCCGCGGATTCTCATCCTCGACGAAGCAACTTCCGCGCTCGACGCTGAAAGCGAGGCGATCATTCAACGCAACCTCAAGGCGATGGCGCAGGGGCGCACGGTGCTCATCATCGCACATCGCCTGTCGGCGATCCGCCAGTGCCAGCGCATCATTGCTCTGGAACAAGGACGTATCGTCGAGCGCGGTACGCATGAAGAATTGCTGGTTCACGGCGGGCGTTACGCCGATTTATATCGTCAGCAAATGGGTTTGGCCGATGGCGGAGTGGCTGCATGAACATGATCGTCCGCCACTGGAATGTCGCCAAGGTCGCGCTTGCCGAGGATCGAGCCCTCGCCAAGTCGCGCGTCGAACGGACGCAGACCGATTTTTTGCCAGCCGCTCTCGAAATCATTGAGAAGCCAGTTTCGCCCACAGCCCGGATTTCTTTCTACTTGTTCGGCGGTGGCTTGGTGCTGGCGCTGCTGTGGGCGGTTTTCGGCCGCCTTGATGTCGTAGCATCCGCGTCGGGCAAAATCATTCCTGCCGGTAGCGTGAAGCTCATCCAGCCCAGCAGTGCCGGCGTGGTGCGATCGATCCTCGTTCGCGACGGGCAAGCGGTCCGGAAGGGGCAAGCGCTTGTGGAACTCGATCCGACCGAGACGGCCGCCGATATCGCGCAGGCCAAGAGTGCGCTTCAAACGGCATTGCTAGAGGTGGCTCGTGCGCGGGCTGTGCTGGGCGCGCTCGATGGTCATGGCCTTCATTTTTCGGCTCCCACAGGAACGCCGGCGGAAATTGCCGAAACGCAGCGCTCGCTTGCGTCGAGTGAATTTGCGGCGATCTCGGCAGCGATGTCGGGACGCGGGGCGGATCGTTCGGCGGCCTCGGCGTCGCGCGACGAGGCGCTTACGCAAGCAAGGAAGCTCGACGAGACGCTGCCCCTGATCGATGAGCAGCTTCAAGCGTATGAGGCACTACTCGCGAAGGGCTTTGCGGCAAAGCTCAAGGTCATTGAGCTACGCCGCCAGCGACAGGTCGCAATCCGAGATCGGGATGCCGCACTCGACACGGCGAGGCGTAGCGAGGCGGAACTCGCCGGTGCGGGAAGTGGTGTGGCGCTTAGTCGCGCGGAAGCGCGTTCGAAGGTGCTTCAGGACTTGGCACGGTCGCAAGCCGAAGCGCGGTTGCGTACAGAGGAACTCGTCAAGAGTGAGCAACGTAGTCGACTCCAGCGGCTCGTGTCGCCCGTCGATGGCACGGTTGCGCAATTGGCAATTCACACCGTGGGTGGCGTGGTTGAGCCTGCCAAACCCATCATGATCATCGTTCCATCGCGCGCCAGTCTTGAGGCCGAGGTGAGGCTGTTAAACAAGGATATGGGGTTCGTCCGCATCGGCCAGGATGTAGCCGTTAAAATCGAAGCCTTCCCGTTCACGCGGTACGGAACTATTCCCGGTCAGGTGGTCTCGATCAGTTCGGACGCGATCGAGGATGAGAAGCTGGGCCTAGTATATCCCGTTCGGATCAAACTCAAGCGAATGCTGATCAGTCGTGAAAGCGGTCGCGTACGATTGACGCCGGGAATGAGCGTGACGGCAGACGTAAGGACGGGAGAGCGTAGCATTGCAAGTTACCTGTTGAGCCCGATTGATGAAGCACGGCTAGAAGCGGGGCGAGAGCGGTGAACCTAGTTAATTTATCCGGGTGGAAGGTAAGGATTTATGGACAAGCATCTCAGAGGCGCATTTCCACGTTCTATAGACGAGTATCGAACATATGTTTAAAAAATTGCCCTAATATTTCTATTGATTGACATTGTAGCAAGAAATTGTGCAATTTTGCATTCGTAATTAAGAAGAGTTTGAGGTGAGGGCGAAATTTATTGTATTACTATTGTCTTGTTGTGGTATATGTAAGTATTTGAGAAGTAGCGGAGAGATCAAATGAAGATCAAGTCGGCCGCCATATTTTCAAGCGTCATTCTCTGTCTCCTGCCTGGAGCCAGTGAAGAACCAAGCATCTATTATCGCTCCGGTGCCGCAGCTAACGCGGCCTTGGCGAGTTTTGACGGCAAAAATCCAGATTGCGAGCTCTGGACCAATTGGCAAAAAATGTGCTCCCGGACAGGCCTTGATGGCGCGACACACTGCGTTTCTTCGTCAATACCTGTCCGTCCTTCGGTTCCTTTCTGCGTTGCTAGAACGGATCAGCCGTATGACGACAATGATACCCGCGCCTCGCAAGCTGAGCAGTTGTCGCATAGGCGCTTCTGTCAGCGCCCTACAACCGGGCGTGACTCTAACGGTGAAAGCTGCAGACGGGACCTTTCGCGGCCATTCAGCGGGCTAGCGCTTAAAGAGCGACGTCACCCTTGGTGTGCAAAATGGACGCCGGTATTGGCGAGGCAAAAATTTGGCGCCAAGTCATCTCGATATGGCTTCTATTGTGCCGATCGAAGGGTGCCTGATTGGTGCGTCTGGCCTGAGGGGTTGGGTTACGGTCCTCAGGTGGGTCAAGCATCCACCAGAGAGGACGTGATCCCCATTCTCTTCAATCCAGAATCTATTGCCATCAATGGCGTTTACTGTCGCAGGAGAAATTCCAATGCCCGATAATAAGTCTCTCGCCCCACCTCGCGCAAGTTCGGGAACAACGGACGGTTCGGGCGTCATGATTGGCGACGGTATTATGCTGACGGCAGGTCATGTGATGTACGAATTCAACGAGAATGATACGAATCGTCAAATCCGTCTTTTGAGCGGAGCTACGCTTTTTTATGATCCTCGCTCATACTATTCCCAGTACGTCACTCGGGTTGCCGGCCTGAGCACCCCACTTCCGGTTCCAACAGGGGGGCATACTATTAGTTCTCAATTCATTGAGATTAATATTGTTAATAGCGATATAGTATTTTTAGAATATGGTGGGGGAGTAGGAAAAGATGACGCGGGAATGGCAGTTTATTTAGAAAGTTCTGACATTTTCTCTGCAAATTTTTCACTGACTTCCGGAACAAAATTTAAACGGTGGGGGATGACGACCGGGACTGAGGAAGTAAACTCCGGTTACATTGAAGCAGATAGTGTAGGATTGAAGATCACCGACACCGATGCCCTAACCGAAGGAGGAGATAGCGGAGGTGGAAACTGGATAGATTTTGAAGGAAAGCAATTCATAGTTGGGAACAATGTTAGCTCAAATCTGACAGCCCAATACAGTAAGTCAAGCTACATATCCTCAAATGAATTTTATACCGTGAACGATATGCTTGCGTATCGGCAGGCGACTGGCGATGTGACCGAATCGGAGCCAACCAACCTAATTGTTGGCAGAGCGACTGCGGATGTGGGCTCAGGCGTGGCAAAAGGAACTTATCGTCGAGATATAGTACTCGGGCGCGGGGGCGATGACGAGCTCTCTGATGGAGACATGACATTTTGGTGGGCATCTGATCGCCTTTTCGGCGGCGACGGCGACGACGCTTTGACTGCAGGAAATGGCGATGACCTTCTGCACGGGGGTGATTTTCGAGACTACACCGGCAGCGGCCGGACCAGTCTGGAAGATGATGGAGAAGACACTGTCCAGTACGAGACAACCGGCCTTCGAGGTCTGGTTGGCGCTGGCCTGACCGTTTTTATTGGCCCAGCTAGTTCCGTAGATGCACCGGCGTGGACGTTTGGAACGATTGATCCTGGCGACAAAAGTGCTGCGTTTTTTGTCCTCGATCAAATGAGCTCACCCAGCGAGATGTCGTTCGGAAACGATACTTTGATCTCGATCGAACATATCAAGCTGACTGACATGGATGACGTTGTGCGCCTCGATGTGATCGAGGGTGATCAATTCGCTGGCTCAGATGGAAAAGGTGGCATCGCGGAGATCAAAATGGAAGGCAACGCGACGGGACCGGGGGAGGGCGATCTTATAGATGCCTCCCGCAATTCTGCAAATCTTTCGATCGACCTCTCAGCGACGTCAAGCAATGTTAAGGCACGAGATGATAGCTCCGGAAATAAATCACTCACGATACTTGGTGCAGAAAGAGTTTGGGCCGGATCTGGCGACGACATCATAAAAGGAAATGATAAAGATAACGAGATCGAGGGTGGCGGTGGCGAGGACACGGTGGATTATTCCTCAAGTTCTAATCCAATCACGATCACATTCGATGGAACTGCGGAATCGGCAACAATCACGGTCAAGGACGGCATGGGCGGTACTGACACGCTTGCGTTGATCGAGAAGATTATCGGTACGACCAAATATGATTTTGTGCAGGTCAACGGTGAAATCCCGACCGACACCGAACTGACTATCGACGCATACGGTGGGCAGTCGCCCAACGCATTCGGCTCGATCCTTAACGGCAGCAGCTCGACGAAAGAGATTGAACTCGACATCGACGGCTCTGGCAACGGCTATATTCGCTCAGTTGGCGGCGGTGAAATCACGCTTGAAGGCTTCCATACTCAAGTGATCGGCTCGGCTCTCAACGATAGCCTTTCCGATGCCAGCGACGGTAAGAAACGGCTCGATGGCGGCGCTGGCAACGACACAATTTCGACCGCGGGATCGACCGGTAACGCGACGATCTATGGCGGCGATGGAGATGACACCCTCACTGGTGGTGACGGCAATGATGTCATTTATGGCGATCAATTGGAAAACTGGAACTATAACGAAAACATCATAAATGGCGGCGCTGGTAGTGACTTTATTGTCAGTTCATCCGCCTATGATATTATCGATGGAGGGAGCGGGAACGACTATATCAAACTGGATTTCGCATCGGGATCTTACGATGATTCATACTCGAGCGATCTGACAGTTGATGGCGGCGAAGATGACGACGTCATTGAGGTTGCCGGCTTCGTAAGCGTCGATGTCGTCCTTGCCGCTGGTAGTGGACATGATACCGTGATCACGCCCGCATCGATTCTAAGTCCTGCGAGCCTGGGCACCAATCTGAACATCGTGATGGACGGCTTGGACTATGATGATTTTACGATCGTCATCGATGCGACGCCGACGAGCGGCTCCTTTTCTGGCTTTGCCGATATCGCAGTCGTTATAGATGCGACGGGCGACTCGGTCTTTCTTCCCAATCAATATGTACATGCAAATGACCACGGTGGTTCAACGGCCTTCAGCATCATCAGCTTCAACGGCTCGCAGCTGAATCCGTTACACCATGTTGTTTTCGGCAGCACCAGCGCATACGCGACCGATTTGTCTGGCTTCAACGCAGCGACCGCTCCCGATCCCGGTGATACCACCGGAACCTCGGGCGACGATCACCTCGCGGGGGGAAGCGGCGATGATAGTCTGAGTGGCGGCGATGGTAACGACAATTTCGAGACGTCGGGTGGTAACGACAGCATAGATGGCGGTGCTGGCGAAGACACGCTCAACCTGTTCGGATCGCGCGCCCAATTCACGATATCAGGGAACGCCGGGTCGATGACCCTGACCGACAATATCGGTCGCGAAGGAGAACTGACAGCGACGGGCATCGAGCGCATTTTCTTTGTGAGCGACGGCGAATTCTACAATGTCGGGGATTTCTTTGGATATGAGGGCACCGCGGGCGCCGACGTCATTACCGCGAGCGACCACGACAATGATATCCAGGGATTTGGTGGGAACGATACGATCAAGGCGCTAGGCGGCGATGACGTCATCGACGGCGGCGAAGGTGACGATCTGATCGACGGTGGCGATGGAAATGACGTTGCCAATTACTCTGGTTCATCGACCGACTATATCGTTACTCGCCTGTCAGGTGGCGGCGCGACGATCGAGACGACCGGACTTGGGATCAATGATGGCACTGACACGTTGCAGGGCGTGGAATCCATCTATTTCGCGGGCGACGATGTGACGCTCGACATCAACACGTTGCCGCTCGGCGGAACGAACGGTGATGACATTCTTATCGGCGGCGAAGGTGACGACGTCATCGAAGGCGGCGATGGGAATGATATCTTGCAAGGAGGCGTCGGTTACGACCTGCTCGATGGCGGTGATGGCAATGACACTGCATATTACAGCGGAAAATCGACCGATTACTCCGTCTACCTGTGGACCGATGGCAGCGTTTACGTCGATGATTATAGCGAGTCTGGCGCCGACGGTTCCGATGAATTGGTTGATATCGAAGCTCTCTATTTCGCAGGCGACGATACGACTGTGCTGATTCCAGCCGATCTTCCGCCACTCGGAACCAGCGGCAACGACGTGATTTTGGGAACGAACCGGCACGATACGCTGGTAGGTCTCGAAGGCGACGATGTCCTGACGGACGATGCCGGCAACGATTATCTCGATGGCGGTGAGGGCGCGGATACAATGACCGGCGGCGAAGGTGATGACACTTACGTGGTCGACGACAGCGGCGATTTGATCATCGAGAATGCAAACGAAGGATATGACTCCGTCGAATCCAGCGTCAGCTACACCTTGGGTGCAAATCTTGAATCGCTCTCGCTTTGGAACGGGGTTACGGCGATCAATGGCACGGGCAATGCTCTCGATAACAGCATCTCGGGCGATGGTTTCGGAAATACGTTGCTTGGATTGGACGGCAACGACCAACTGACCGGATGGGGAGGCGATGATATCCTCGACGGTGGCAACGGTGACGACACTGCCAACTACTTCGGCCTTTCGAGTGATTTCGAAGCGTTCCGGGAAATCGACGGGTCGGTAACCGTCGTCGATCTCGTCGGCTCGGCTGGTGAAGACACGCTTTCCAACATCGAGCATCTGAACTTTTCCTACGGAGGAAATGTCATTGTCGATGTCGCGGATCTGCCGCTTCGCGGCACTGCTTCGAATGACACGCTAAATGGCGGTTCTGGTAACGACACCCTCTTCGGGCTCGGCGGGAATGATCGCTTGACGGGCGGAGCGGGCCACGATGTGCTGGACGGGGGCGCTGGCGCATCGGACGTTGCCGTTTTCGCCGGAACGCAGGCAAGCCATACGATCGCGACCAACGCTGGCGTTGTGACCATTGCCGACAATCAGCCGGCGACCGATGGCAATGACGGAACGGATACGGTAATCGGGATCGAGATCGCTGAATTCAAAGGCGGAGTGCAGGTCGGGATTACTTCGCCCATCGTTCTCGATCTCAACGGTGATGGTGTAAGCTTGGTCAATAATCGCGACACGAATGTTGCTTTCGATTGGGACGGAGATGGAACGCGAAATCAAACGGGGTGGATAGGCCGCGATGACGGCTTCCTGATGTTTGACCGAGATGGAAATGGGCTGGTCAGCAACGGCAGCGAACTCAGCTTCACCAGCGACAAGCCGGGAGCAACGTCCGATCTTGACGGCTTGCGCGCTTTCGACAGCAACGGCGATGGAGTATTCTCCTCCTCCGACGAAAAGTTCGGCGAGTTTAAGATTTGGCGCGATGCCAATGGCAACGGACGCTCTGAGACGAGAGAGATCCGTTCGCTCGCGGACGTCGGTATCGCATCGATCGATCTTTCAGGGGAGGCAGTCAACCGAACCTGGGCGTGGGGCGATAACATGGTCATCAACAACGGCAGCTTCACTCGCACAGATGGTTCCACAGGAGCATTCGGCGACATTGCGCTGAATTATGACCCGCTTTCACGGCAACTCATCCGTCCGTCTCTCCTGCACGACCGCATTCCGCAGGGCCTGCCGCTTTCGCTCGATATCGATCGTGCCGCGGCCCGCTTTAGCGAAGCGATCGCTGGCTTCATGGCCGGGAGTACCAATGTCGCCGAGCTTCGCTTCGACGATCACGCAATGATGCCGCGCGATATCCATTTCGTTCCGGTACGTGAGGCTATGCTGGCGTAGTAAGGTTTAGTCTCGGCCGCCTTCTTGCCGGGCAGCATGATCGGGATCGGCAATTCTGATCATACAGCGAACGGGTTTCTGCGCTTTTGTGGCAGCCCGTTCGCATTTGGTTAATGTGGATCGGGTACGAGCTCTTGGCTAGTGGCACATGGCGGTGACGTGACCCCCTGGTTTCCACCAGCCGGGATTAGAGCCCAGCAGCTTTGTTGCGCATGAGCGCGGTGTAAGCAATGGCCTGCGCAGCGGAGCCCGAAGGGCGTAGCTGCGCAGGCCATTGCTTATGCAGTTCGGCGGCGAACGCCGCCGGTGTCTCATATCCAAGTGCCGAGTGCGGCCGCGACTGGTTGTAATCTTCGGCCCAGGCCGCGATCACTGTGCGGGCATGGTCGAGGTCGAGGAACAGCGTCTCGTTCAGAAGCTCATCACGCATCCGGCCATTGAAGCTCTCGACATAGCCGTTCTGCATCGGCTTGCCGGGTGCGATATAATGCCACTCGACGCCGACCTCACCGCACCATGCGAGCACCGCGTTCGATGTCAGCTCGGTCCCGTTGTCGCTGACGATCATCCCCGGCCTGCCGCGTTCCTCGATCAGATCGCTGAGCTCGCGCACGACCCGGCGCCCGGAGATCGACGTGTCGGGCACCGCGCGCAGGCACTCCCGCGTCACGTCGTCGACGATGTTGAGCACCCGGAACCGCCGGCCTGACGCCATCTGATCATGCACGAAGTCGAGGCTCCACCGCTGGTTCGGTAGCGCCAGCACCGGTGCGGGCGCCCGAGCACCGATCGCCCGGCGCCGGTTACGTCTTCGTCGGACCATCAGTCCTTCCTCCCGATACAGGCGCTGAGTCTTCTTCCTGTTGATCATCACGCCCTCCCGGCGCAGCAGGATATGCAGGCGTCGATAACCGAACCGGCGACGCTGCTGCGCCAGCTCGCGCAGCTTCTCCCGAACCTCGGCATCGTCACCACGCTGCGACCGGTAGCGCATGCTCTTCCGATCGGCCCCTGTGACACGGCACGCCCGCCGCTCGCTCATCCCATGGCAAGCCTGGAGATGGGCGACCGCTTCCCGCTGAACGGCGGGCGTCACCATTTTTTTGTGAGAAGATCCTTCAGCGCCGCATTGTCGAGCATCGAGTCCGCAAGCAGCCGCTTCAGCTTCGCGTTCTCGTCCTCGAGCGAGCGCAGCCGCTTCGCCTCGGACACCTCCAGGCCGCCATACTTGGCCTTCCAGTTGTAGATCGTTGCTTCCGACACCCCGTGTCGCCGCGCCAGCTCGCCGGTCTTCGCGCCCGCCTCCGCTTCCTTCAATACCCCGATGATCTGCTCTTCCGAAAACCTCAAACGCTTCATCTGTCCGTCCTTCCTTCAAGGCCGGACTCTAATCACTGTTGGAGGAAAATCAGGGGGTCACGTCAGCTCGAATGGGAGAGGAATTGGCGGACGATTATATCACGCGAGGCTTTCAGGATCGACGTTGATGCTGCTCTTACGAAGCTTGTTTGGTTGTGCGACCATCCGCCGGAGCTCATTTATTAGAACGCCGTCGATGATCGGAATGGCAATCGCGAGTTTAATTGTCGGCGCACCATTTGCTTTGGCTCGCAATCACTTCACCGAGAAATCGAAGATGCGGGCATTAGCGGCCCCGCCCGCCGCGGCGCCCGGCAGCGAGTAGAGGAAGCCATATTCGCCAGGCACCAGCGGGTCGCCGGCCTTGACCTTGTAGACACCCGGACGGATGAGTTCATACTCGATCGTGATGCGGTCCTTGTCCATCACGCCCATCTTGGCTCCGCCGATGTTCATGCTGCCGACGCGCGCCTCCCGGCGATCCTTCTTCTTGTCAAGGCGAACGAGGTTGAAGTCAGCGGGTGAGCTCGCGAGAAATGCCGATCCCATGAAGGAGCTGGGGGTCGCGCCCTTTTGGGATTCGTCGAAGAAGAAATAGAAGTAAGGCTTGCTGATCGACACGACCCGCGCAGCGGCATTCGGGATCGATACCTTGACGCTGGCCGAGGCAATGCCGCCGGTCAGCGCATAGCCCCAGATGCCGCCGGTCTTAACTTGGCTCGAGCTGGTAGGCTCGATGCGCTCCATCCGACCCTTCTCGACGGTCCCGTGAAGGAGGTAGACGCCCGGCGGGTGCGGCACATTGGGATCGGACGAGTCCACCGATAGTTCGGCGGCAGTGTCGGCCTTGCGCGATCTTACCATTGCCGCGATGACGTTGCTCGACACGCCCTTCTTCTTGAGTTCGATCATCTGATCGGTGGTGAGGTCGAAGCTTGACGCTTCGGCTTCGATCTTCGCGATGATGGCGGCGTCGCCGAGTTGCATCTCTGTCAGCGCGACGATGTCGTTGATTGTCAAATCCTCGGCTGCCGCAGCGACGGAGCAGCAGCTAAGCGCAATCGCCGCTGCAATCTTAAAATAAGTGGTCATGGTTCCCCCAGATCATTCGCATCCGATACCGTCGTTATCCCGGTCGAGGTGCTGGCCATAGCCGGGATCGCCGCGGCGGACCGGCGCCGCGCCCGCGGCGCGTGCTGCGCTGCAGTTGGGATAAGCCCTGGATGGACCGCTAAGGCGCTGCGGCCGTTCGGCGCGTGGCGCCGTTCCGCTTGGCGCACGGTGGCAATGCCGCCCGCCATTCCTGCGATCATTGTGACAGCCGTCCGCCGCGAGGCCGCCCCCATGGGCAGCCACGACGGCAGGCAATGTCAAAACAGCCAATGCTGTAGCAATCAGGAAATAATGCATAGCCCTGTCCCCGCCCGGAAGATGCCTCGTAATGGAACGGCTGTCGAATCCTGTATTCGTGTCAGCCGACTTTGTTTTGTTCGATTTCGGGATGGCAGCAGAGCCTCGCGGAACTATGCTGTGGCCGCTCGGGAGGCATCATGCGCAAGTATCGCGGACGTCAAGGAAACCAATGGAAGCGGCCGCCGAGGCGGCGACCGGTCCGCCGCAAGCCGCCCATATTCCTCCTGTTCCTGCTGGTATTCGTTGCCACCATTGCGGTCACCCAAGGCTATATGTCGGGTTGGTTTGGAGGCGTGTCTCGCGAAACATTGTCGCTAGTCAGCGGGTCGCGTCCGTCAAGGTGGTGTAATTTCGGCTGTGGCCGTGGGCCATCGTCAGGCGGCTTTGGCGGTGATGTGTAGGGGCTGATTTTCCTCCTCGATCATGGGTTGGTTGAGTTCGGCCATGCCTTCGATCTGCATGTATCGGTGCTGGAGCTGCCACTCGTCGTTCTGCTCCATCAGCACAGCCCCGACGAGGCGGATGATGCTGTCTTCGTTCGGGAAGATTCCGACGACGTCGGCGCGGCGCTTGACCTCCTTGTTGAGCCGCTCGAGCGGATTGGTTGAGTGTAACTTCGTGCGGTGCTGGGTGGGAAAGCCGGTGTAGGCGAGCACGTCGGTTTCGGCCTCGTCCATGCAGGCGCCGAGCTTGGGCCAACGGGTGCGCAACTGGTCGGCGACCTGTCGCCAGACCTGCGTTGCGCTTTTCTGATCGGGCTGCAGGAAGACCTGGCGGATCGCGGCGGCGACGACAGTGTTCTGGCCCTTGGGCACATAGGACAGGGCATTGCGCATGAAGTGCACCCGGCAGCGCTGCCAGGTGGCGCCCATGACGCGGGTGATCGCGCCCTTGAGGCCCTCGTGAGCATCGGAGATGACCAGCTTCACGCCGGTAAGACCGCGCCGAACAAGGTCCTTCAGGAAGTCGGACCAGAAGACCTCCGCTTCCGAGGGGCCGATATGCAGGCCGACGATCTCGCGCCGGCCCTCGGTGTTGACGGCCATGGCGATTATTGCGGCAACGCTGATGATCCGCCCGCCTTCGCGTACCTTGAGATAGGTGGCATCGAGCCAGAGATACGGCCATTCGCCGGTGAGCGGGCGTTTCAGAAAGGCATGGACGCGCTCGTCAATGTCCTTGCAAAGCTTGGAGACGGTGGACTTGGAGATGCCGGTCATGCCCATGGCCTGGACGAGTTCATCGACCCGCCGGGTGCTGACCCCGCCGATCCACGCTTCCTGGATCACCGCAACCAGCGCTTTCTCGACCATCTTGCGGGGCTCAAGGAAGCCCGGAAAGTAGGACCCAGCACGCAGCTTGGGGATTTTCAGGTTCAGCGTGCCTACCCGGGTATCCAGCGAACGGTCGCGATAGCCGTTGCGCCAGGTCGCGCGCTCGCTGCTGCGTTCGTGGCGACCCGCGCCGATCAGGCCATCAACGTCGGCCTCCATGATCAGCTGCAGCACGTTCTCGGCGATGGTGCGCAAAAAATCCGGTTGGCCGCCCTTCGCAGCAAGCTCTTCGATCAGTAATCTGTCCTCGGTCATCGGGAACTCCTCTTCGTCACGGTTGAAGTGTGCAAACTCCACCATAACGATGAACCCGGTGGCCACCAGCGACGCCGCATTCCGGGGTGGGGCATGCCCCACCCCGGAATACACCATCGCCTACACCGGAAATTACACCACGAGCGCGGACGCTAACAGTCAGCGCCGCACCTGCCGAAACGTCCGAACCGAGCGAGTCTTCGAAGCGGTTAAGCTTTTCATTTTGCCATGTGGGCGGTGGCTACAACTGCGTGGTCGATGGAGACACGATCTGGCTCGAGGGGGTGAAGATCCGGATTGCCGACATCGATACGCCCGAGACCCAAGACTATCGGTGCCAGGCCGAAAAGGATCTGGGAGACCGGGCTACGGTGCGGCTGCAAGAAATTCTCCAGGGCGGCAGAATCTCGTTGGAGCCGATCGATCGGGATGCAGACCAATATGGCCGGAAGCTGCGCATCGTGTTGGTCGACGGCGAAAGCGTCGGAGAAACCCTCGTCGATGAAGGGCTCGCGCGCTGGTATGAGGGCGGACGCAAACCTTGGTGCTGAGCCGAGTGCACGAAGTCAGTTTTAGCGCGAGCCGCGATTAAACCGGACAGTCCGCAACCGGCCAAGTCCAGCGGTAAACTGCCGTGTCAGAAGCGTTCGCCTTTGGGTAGCGGTTTGATCCGGCGCCCTCCGAGTTTCGTTATAGCCCGCGCAGTCTCGTGATCGCTCATCTCCAGATGATCGAGCCAATCTAGGGCACTGCCGCCCTTCCACGTTGCGTTGATGTTCATCCCGGCAGCTACAAGACGTTCGAACCACTCTGGCGGAAGGTGCTGCCTCGTCATCCTTCCGTAGCGTCCGACCGCTGCCAACACAGCAAGTGGGCGTCCATTGTCATCCGCCACGTTAATCGTGGCGCCCGCCGAAATCAGCATATCGAGGGTCCTGAGCTGAGCCGCAGAAATGTCAAGTTCGCGGGGACTAGCTCCGTGGTGAGATTGACGCTGCGCGTTCGCTACCAGTCCAACCAAGGCGGCGTTGGGTTTTGAGCCACTTGGATAGCCTGTCTCCCACTGCACGGGGCTGTCTGGCGATGCGCCGTGGTCCAAAAGCTCGCGCACTATTTGGTCGGTTACGCCCTCGCCAAACAATACCGCATAACCAAGTGGAGATTGTCGCTGGTTAGCTTTGCCATTTGGCGACGCGTTTGATGCAAGCGCTTGCCGCACCATATCCATATTTTGTTTGGCAATGGCCATCTCCAGTAAAGCCTCACTCCCATCAGGGGAGCCGGTGCTCAGGGTGGCGATCATATCGAGCGACTGGTTGGCAATTGCAAAGGACATCAACCTCAGCGTGTAGACGCGTTCATGCTCTTCGCGCAGGATCCGGGATACGAGATCCACATTGTCTCCGCGGACGGCTGCCAGCAGAATTGAGCCTGGCCATGGCTTCAGACGGTCTATAACGTCAGGGCTCAGCATCGCCTTCGAAATTTCTTCTCGTTGAAGCTGAAGTGCGATGCGCAGTGGGATACTCCGTCCGTCGCCGCGCACGGGCGCGCAACCGGCCAGCGGATCTGCGCCGCTCGCGATCAACATCTTCGCCGCGTCGGTGCGGTCTTCAATCGCGGCCCAAGCCAAAGGAGTAAGCCCGAAGTCGTCTTGACGGTCGAGTTCTGCGGGTGATCGAGCGATCCACCTCTTGAGCGAGGCTTGCGTGCCTCGTCGAGCTGCCTCGCCAAGCGTCCGTGGTTGATCGATTGGCGGGGTCGGCTTGCCAGTGAGGCCCTGGATATCGATGAGTGACGGGTACTCGGCTTGGCCGCTCGCCGGGACGGGGGCGACGCACAGGTCGGGGTAGGGGAACATCGGACCGGAAATCATCGCCTGATTGTACACGACGGCATATTGATAGGAGCGCTTTTCCAATTCGCATCCGCCGGGATTTCTATCGCATCTATCCGGGCTATGCCCCATGCCCAAGCTTGCGCGTGTCAGCGGCGTCGACGATTGTGAAGGATGATCCCGCGGAAAGCGGCAGGCCGCTCCAATCACTGCCGGACCACTCATAGAGCTCGACCAAATCAGCCGAAAGTCACCGGTTGCGGCGGCGCGATCAGCATCCGCTAGCGGCTCTCCCGATCCTTCAGCCAATATAGCGTTGAACTGCCGCTGCGCTTCCAGCATCCGCGCATCTTCTGGATTGGGAAAACGCTCGTCCCTGTATGGGCAGCCATTCCAATATTCGCGAAACGCTTTTTCTGGGTCATGCGGAGATTTTTCTGCCGAACCTCCCGGGACGGCTGCAGCAAAGGCGAAGGATAATGCAATAAGTCTCATGAACATGAGCTGTCCGTATCGAGCAGAAGAGTCGGAAAATCGAGTGAAAGACTAAGTACTTGTCCTTCTAAATCTAGGGGAGTGTAAAAGTCGTTACAGTGGCGCGAAGGTGGGCCGTCGGAGTGACATTGCCTACCATGCCGTTGTCTGCGCCAAGAGCCGGCGAATGTCGGCTATCTTGAATGCGGGCCTGAAACCTGCCCGTCGGTAATCGGCCAACCTTGATCAGCGCCCCCGCGCATTGGGCGAGCTCAATTGTCGCCGATCGATAGCGGTGGCTTGCATGCGACGACGAAGTCGCGGCTTCTACCTAGTCGCGGTCATTGGCGATTCTGCGACGACGTTGCGCGACCATCAAATCGATGAACAAACTTCGCGTAGAAGCAATGTATCCGACGCGCTCAGCGTCGGAAACCAGCTGTCCAGTTTGACATCCTTTTCAGGCGGCGGCTGGATCGATCCATCCGCCTTGAAGCGTTTTATGTCCATGATCTTCTTGCGCTTGCCCACGCAATCATAGGTCACCCGTTCATAGGGCTGAGACTCATTCAGAGCCAGAAGGCCAAGGTAGTGACCAGCGCGACGGCTGACAGGAAGTTGGCGGCGAGCTTGTCGTAGCGTGTGGCGATCCGACGGAAGTCTTTGATCCGGCAGAAGGCATTTTCGATGAGGTGCCGGCTACGGTAGCGGTGCTGATCGTATCGGATGGCTCGCTTGCGGTTGCGGCGACCCGGAATGACGGGGCTGGTGCCATTCTCGCGCAAAGGACGTCCGCAGCCGGTTTGCGTCGTAGCCCTTGTCGCCGAGCAGGTAGCGCATCGGTCCGGCGCGTTCGAGCAGTGCCGGTGCAGCCTTCACATCGCTGACATTGCCCGCCGTCAGCATAAGGGCATAGGGGCGGCCGAGAACGTCGGTCAGGGCATGGATCTTGGTTGTCCAGCCGCCGCGAGAACGACCGATCGCCTGCGTCTGGCGCCCCCTTTTCCACCAAAGGCCGAGCGCTGGGCTTTGATGTAGGTGCTATCGATCGCCGTGCTCTTCGTCACCGCACCCGCCCCTGCCAAGGCATCGAGCAACTTCGTCCAGAACCCCCGCCGCGACCAGCGGTTGAAGCGGTTGTAGACCGTCGTCGATGGTCCATAGTCTGCCGGACAGTCGCACCACCGGCAGCCGGATTTCAGTACATGAAGGATGCCCGAAATCACCCGCCGGTCATCGACCCGTCGCGCACCAGGCTGGTTCCGGGGCAAGTACGGCTCGATCGCCAGCCAAGCTTCGTCCGACAACCAGAATAAAGAACGCGACATCGTGAAGGGCCTCCCGCTGCGGTGAAGGCCCTTTGAATCAATACATACAAGCAATTTCAAGAGGCTGATTGGGTTTTAACCCTAGCTCGTGGGAACGCCGAGTTTGCTCATGGACGGCGTCGGCACGGATACCTTCCACAAACTTGCGTTCGTTTCGTCGCGGACGATCGCCGGGTCGCGATAATAGCTATAGCTGCTGTCAGCAAAATAGCTTTCCCAACGGGAAGCCACTTCAGCCGGTGGTGGAGGAGACTTCGCATCCGCCGATGTCATGACGACCACTGCCGCCATGGCGGCACCCGTGATAAGATAGTTTCCTTTTGCCATCGTCGGTCTCCCTTTTCTTGCTCATCGATATTCGACCGTTGGACTGGGTGCGGTTCAAGCCGTTCGATCCTTAAAACCTTACCTCGGTACCGGCTGTCTTCCTGATGTGCGGGTGCATTGTAGATATGCTTTGCCCTCAATAGGCTCTGGCGCCGATCGTCTGGGCCTGAGACGGGGTCATCAGACGATCGCCGAGGTAATTGCCTTTGCTGTCATAGGTGCGGACCGTGACAAGCGCCGGATCACTCGGGCGGCTGGCCGCTGCCGCCATGGCATTCGCGAATGCAGCGGCTTCGGCGCCACGCTCGGCGCGCGCGGCCTTGGCGGCATCGAGCGCAGCGAGACGCGAGCGCTGACTGTCGCAAATCATTGCATTCCGGCCACCGGTGCACAGAACGGCGAGGTCCTGCGGTTCCAGCGGAAAGCGCCGCGCATAGGTCAGAAGATAGTCTCCGCCGAGCCTGCGTGCCTTGGCGATCAGGCTCGTGCCGTCGGGTGAATAGGCAGGCGTGTCGAGATGGGCCTGGAAATCCGCGATTAGCTGGCCTCGGTCGCCTTTGCTTCGCGCGGCCTGAGCGGCTGCGTAGGCGGCGGCACCGATGTTACTGTTGCGGCGCGGCAGGTCGGCGACGGCGTCGGCGACGCTCGCATAGGTCTGGCGCGCCGGATCTTCGACTGCGGTCCATTGCCCGGTCTCGAGCCGTCCCAATACCGTCTGGCGCCCGGTGCGACCGCGGAAATTGCCGAAGAAAGCCGGTATCAGCGCTGGATCGGTGACGAGCGATACATATTCGCCGCCAGCGTAACGGTAGCGGATCCCGCGCGGCGTCCGATAAACGCTGACGCGCAAATTCCCGTCGTACAATTCCCACTGCGGATCGGGGTGGCTGGCCACGAACCCGATCCAACCATCGGGCCGCGTCTCCAACTCACCGTTCGCTGTGAGCGGACGGTAGACCCGGTTGCCATCGATCGGTTCCACTGCGGCGAGGGTCGTGAGCCGCCATTTGTCGTCACGTGCGATGACAAGGTCGCGGTCCTTGTGAAGTTCGGTGAGCGATCGGTCGAAGATGCGCACAGGGGTGATGTGGCTCAACGACGTCTGTCGGAGCACCAGCACTTCGCCGTACAATCGCAGGAGGTTGGGGCCGCTCGAGCCCCCGCCTTCGAGACTGACATCACCGAGAACCCGAAACCTGTTGCCGTCCCACGCCCGGAAACGCTGGTGGTTGAACGGCACGGCGGCCTCGGAATGTCTGTCATTGTAACCCACGACATAGCGATGGCCCGACGCGGTCAAATAGGTTTGAGGACGGAAGAAGGTGGGGAGACCGGGGTCGGCAGGCCGAGATACTCCGGTCGTGAGGTCGATCATCAGATTGTCGTACCGCGCAGCCTTGCCATTCATCGTCAGCAGCACGGCGTAGGCGGTATTGTCATCGACGATCGCGACATGATTGTAGAGCGGGGGCAAGACGACCGCTCCGGAGGCGTCGGCAATCCCGAGCTTATACTGACCCATCGGGCCTTTGCCCTGCGCGCCGCGCTGCTGTTTGCGCCATTCCTCCGCGCTGTAGGCCTTGAGCTTGCGCAAATCGCGCGCTGACGACTGAACCGCGACGGCAAGATCGGCGGCGTCCAGCCTTTCAATGCAATGGGCGCCTTCTGCGACCGCGGTGCAGGTCCAGCTTTCGAGACCGGCTTGGGCCTGCGCGTCTGCACCCGCGCCAAGTGCCAGCATCAGCAAAGTGGATAGTCGGGATAAAACAGGTATGCGCATCGTGTCGCCTCGGCGAGAGAAGAAAAGCGGCGCGACCCAAGACGCCGATAGCTTGAGACGTTCTGATTGTCACGTTGCCGATCAAGCGACATTCGCAGCGCGCGCGAGAAGCGCTCGACCTGTCCGCGAGATGACTTATGTAAGGGCGTTTACCCCGGCGTCGACGTTGAAGATGCGCTGACCCTGACGAAAAACATCAAAGTCTAGCCAGTAAATCTCGCTATCCCGTTGAGCGAGCTCTCCGGCTCTTCGTTGAACGTCCGCTCTCCTTGTTTGACACCCAATTGCGGACAGTCTGCAACCGGCCAATGCCGGTCATTAGGGCCAGATCAGCAGCGAGCGCCCGAGAAAATGCAGCCTAAGCGCCTGTTACAAGCCTGAAACGAGGCAAAAATCACGTTGTGCGAAATTGTGAAGCGTGATTGCTATATGCTTGCTGAGAGAACTATGACGCCGCATTATGCGGTCAATGGAGCGTATAAGTCTCTGATTTAATTGGTCGGGACGAGAGGATTCGAACCTCCGACCCCCACACCCCCAGTGTGATGCGCTACCAGGCTGCGCTACGTCCCGACCGGCCCTGTTGGGCAGGCGAGGCCCCTAGCGCGGCTTCGCGGGCGATGCAAGGCTCCTGAGCAAAGTCGAAGCGGAAGCGCGGGCACGGCGTCACTTTGCCGTCGAGCCTTGACCTTCGCCCCGCACTCCCCATTTGCAGGACGCTTGCCGTCGGGGGAGGGCGCAGCGACGGTTGCGTGCGGGCCCCCTGCGTGATAGGCGCCCCGCCATATTCTTGCGTGGCCGTTCCGTGGGGGACGGCGGCGTATCGAACGGAAAGTCTTTCATTCATGTCGACGCAATTGCTTCTGACCCAGGCGGCCGGATCGGGCGGCGGGGCCGCCGGTTTGCTCATGCTGGTGCCCTATCTGCTGATCTTCGTCGTTTTCTGGTTCTTCCTGATCCGCCCGCAACAGCAGCGCGCGAAGGAACATCGCGCCAAGGTCGCGGCGGTCAAGCCGCGCGATCAGGTCGTGACCGGCGGCGGTATCGTCGGCAAGGTGACGCGCGTCGACGATGATTTCGCCGATGTCGAAATCGCGCAGGGCGTGAAGATCAAGGTCGTGAAGTCGACCCTCGCCGACGTTCTCCAGCCCGGCGGCAAGCCCGCCAACGACTGACGCGGCACGGCCCGCTGCGGCGGGCCGGCCCAGGCCATCGGATCTACCCTATGCTAGATTTCCCGCGCTGGAAGACCATCGGCATCAGCATCATCCTGCTGCTCGGTATCCTCTTTTCGATTCCCAGCTTTGTGCCGGAAAAGACGTTCAACAGCCTGCCGTCGATCGCGCAGACGAAGGTCAATCTGGGCCTCGACCTTGCCGGCGGCAGCCACCTGTTGCTCGAAGCCGACATCGCCGACCTGCGCAAGACGCAGCTTGCGAATATGGAAAAGACGGTGCGCGCCGCGATGCGCGGCGAGCGCGGTCCTGACGACGATATCGGGATCGGCGAACTGCGCGTCGCGAGCAACCAGATCAGTTTCCTCGTCCGCGACCAGACGCAGCTCGACGAAGCGCGCGACCGGCTGTTCAACGAGACGCAGGGCGCGGGGCTGACCGGTCAGCGCGACTGGAACATCAACATCGTCGACGTCACGCGGATCGTGCTGACCCCGACCAACGCCGGGCAGACGCAGGCCATCGCGCATGCGATGGACACGGCGCGCGACATCATCGACCGCCGCGTCAACGCGCTCGGCACGCGCGAGCCGACGATCATCCGTCAGGGCAACGACCGCATCGTCGTCCAGGTGCCGGGCCTGCAGGACCCTGCGGCGCTGAAGGAACTGATCGGCAAGACCGCACGTCTCGAATTCCGCATGGTCGACGCCAACGCCGACCCGAACGAGGCCGCCGCCGGCCGTGTACCCGTGGGCAGCGAAATCGTCCCCTATGCCGAAGGCGAGGGCAATGGCGCCGCATTCGAGGTGCTCCGCCGCCAGGTGATGATCAGCGGCGAACAGTTGATCGACGCCAAGCAGAGCTATGATCCGCAGTCGAACCAGCCGGTCGTGTCGATCCGTTTCGATTCGGGCGGGTCGAACACCTTCGCCAAGGTGACGGCGCAGAGCGTCGGCAAAAGATTCGCGATGGTGCTCGACGGCAAGGTGCTGTCGGCGCCGTCGATTAACGAACCGATTCTGGGCGGCAGCGCCCAGATCTCGGGCAGCTTCAGCGTCGCGAGCGCCAACGCGCTGGCGATCTCGCTGCGCTCGGGCGCGCTGCCGGTGAAGATGGCGGTGGTCGAGGAACGGACCGTTACCCCCGAACTCGGCGCCGACTCGATCCGCAAGGGCGCGATCGCAGGGATTATCGCGACGATCTCCGTGCTGACGCTGATGCTCGTCGTCTATGGCCGCTTCGGCGTCTATGCATGTATCGGACTCGTCTTTAACGTCTTCCTGATCATCGCGATCATGGCGGCCTTCAACGCGACGCTGACGTTGCCGGGTATTGCGGGCTTCGTGCTGACGATCGGCGCCGCGGTCGACGCGAACGTGCTGATCAACGAACGAATACGCGAAGAACTCGCGCGCGGGCGCAAGGTGTTCCAGGCGGTCGAACTCGGCTATTCCGAGGCCAGCCGCGCGATTTTCGACGCGAATGTCACCAACGTTATCGCGGCATCGCTGATGTTCTGGTTCGGGTCGGGCCCGATCAAGGGCTTCGCGGTCGTGCTGACCATCGGCATCGTCACCAGCGTCTTCACCGCCGTCACCGTCACGCGGATGTTCGTCGCCCACTGGCTGCGGACCAAGCGTCCGACGTCGATCAATATTTAAGGGAGCGAAACGATGCGCTTGCTGAAACTCGTCCCCGACAACACGAACATCGACTTTCTGCGCTGGCGGAAGCTCGCCTCGTTCATGAGCTTTTTCCTCGTCGCGGTGTCGATCGCCCTCGTCGCGGTGAAGGGCCTGAACTTCGGCGTCGACTTCGTCGGCGGCCAGTCGGTCCGCGTCGAATTCACCCAGGAAATGCCGCCGATCGACGAAATTCGCGAGAAGGTCGGCCATATCGGCCTCGGCGAAGCGACGATCCAGCAATTCGGGTCGGACAAGGCGGTATCGATCCGCACCGCGCTGCCTGAAGGCGACAAGACGGTCGCCGAACGTGCGGGGCAACAGCTTGTCGCCGGCATCCAGAAAGCCTTTCCGACCGCCAAGACGGGGTCGGTCGAAACCGTGTCGGGCAAGGTGTCCGAGGAATTGATCCGCACCGGCGCGCTCAGCCTCGGGCTCGCGATCATCGGCATTTCGATCTACATCTGGATCCGCTTCGAATGGCAGTTCGGCGTCGGCGCGCTCGGCCGCCTGTTCCACGAAGTGTCGCTGACCTTCGGGCTGTTCGCGGTGACGCAGATGCAATTCGACCTCAACAGCGTCGCAGCGCTGCTGACGATCGTCGGTTATTCGCTCAACGATACCATCGTCGTGTACGACCGGATTCGCGAGAATCTGAAAAAATACCGCAAGATGGAAATCATTCCGCTGCTCAACCTCAGCATCAACGAGACGCTGTCGCGCACCGTGATGACCACCGTCGCGATGGTGCTGGCGCTCGGCATGCTGCTGATTTTCGGCCCCGACGTGATTTTCGGCTTCACCGCCGCGATGCTGTTCGGCGTGTTCATCGGCGGCTATTCGTCGGTGTTGATGTCGACGCCGGTGCTCGTGTGGCTGAAGGTCGGTCCGGGCAGCTTTGTGCCGCGCACCAGCGCCGGGATCGAAGGCGGCGAACGCATCGAACGCAAGGACGACGGCGCGGTCGTCTAACCGGCAGCGAGCCGGCGGAGATGCTCCGCCAGTTCGCGGCCGTTGCGGTTCCAGTCGAAACGGCCGGCAAGGGTCGCCGCGACATCGGCCGGTGACGGTGGCGTGGCAAGGATGCTCCGTACGGCGTTCGCAATCGCCTGCGGGGTGCGTTCGACAATGCGTCCTGCGACCGGAGACGCGACAAGTTCGGCCGCGCCGCCGGCGTCGCTGATCACGATCGGCGTGCCGCAGGCGAGCGCCTCGACCCACGCATTGGCAAGGCCTTCGCTGACCGACGGCATGACCACCGCATCGGCGGCACGGTAAAGCTGCGGCAACTCGGCATTGGCGATCGGTCCCATGAAATGGACCCGCTGCGCGACGCCGAGACGCGCGGCCAGCGCGCGGTAGCTTGCTTCTTCTTCGCCCGCGCCCGCGAGCCAGTAATGGACGTCGGGAAGTGCGGAGAGCGCCTCGATCACCAGCGCCTGTCCCTTGCGCGGGATCAGCGCGCCGACGGTCAAGATCGCGGGTTCGGAACCCATGCCGAGCGCGGCGCGCGCGGCGGTGCGGTCGCCGGGGTGGAAGCGCGCGGTATCGATGCCGGTATAATGGACCGCGATCTTCGTGGGATCGATGCCGATCGCCGCCATGTCGCGTCGCATCGCGTCCGACACCGCGAGCAGGCCCGCCGCGTGATCGGCGGCAGCGAGCAGTTGCGGTGCGGTGGCGGGATCGTGGCCGAAATGGCTGATGTCGGCGCCGCGTGCCTTGATCGAGAAGGGGAGACCGAGGGCGTCGGCAACGCGCATCGCGGCGGGGCCGTCGGGATAGAAAAATTGCGCATCGACGACGTCGAAACGGTTCGCCCGCGCGATCGGCATCACGGCGCGCGCGATCGCGTCGGGATTGAAGCGGGCACCGATGCGCGGAAGGAGACGGAAGCGCGGGCGGTGGACGGTGAGGCCGTGCCAATCCTCGCGGCGCGGCAGCTTGCGGAGCGCGCGGTAGCGGGGATGGAGCGACAGCGGGAAGGGCGGCAGGCCGACCGGGGCGACGACCGTGAGGTCGACCTCCGGCTGCGCGGCGAGAGCGCGCAGGCTCTTCTCGACGAACAGCCCGAAATTGGGGCGCGCGGCGTCGGGAAAGAGCGTCGCGATGGACAGGACGCGTAAGGGTGTCATGGCAAGCCTGTGACCCGTTCGTCAGGACGCGGTCTCACAGCGTGCGGATCAGCCGCACTGCGACCGCCGCCCAAGGCGGGTTATTCACCACCTGTTGCCGCTGGCCGGTGCCGAGCGGCAGGAGGTGAAGCTTTTCACCATCGACGTTGAGCAGCCGCGCGAAGAAGAAGCGGCCGGCGGGGCGGGGTACGAGCAGGTCGCGGTTGAGGGCATGGGCCCAGTCGCCCTCGATCCGTCGACACCAGATTTCATCCCCCGAACGATAGTCGCCGATCGACGAGGTGACCCGGACCGCGACCATATCCTCTCCCGGCCGCGCGGTCAGCGCCTGTTCGACGCGCGTCGGTGCTTGCGCACCCTCGGCGCTGAGCAGCGCGGTGATGGTAAGCTGCGTATCCTGCGGCAGTTGCACGAGTTCGGCGGCTTCGACACCGAGCGCCTTGGCGATGCGGTTCATCCAGCCGAGCGACAGGGTACGGGTGCCGGTTTCGAGGCGACCAATCGTTTGCGCGGTGGTCGGCGGGTCGCAGCGCGCGCCCACTTCCTCCAATGTGAGCCCCTTGGCCCGGCGGACGGCGCGGATGCTGTTGATCATGGCGAAACCCTATATAACCAAATCGGTTTCTTATTTCCTACAAAATATCCTCATGTCAAGCCCGGCGTGCAAGCCAAGGGAGAATCGCATGACGACGCGCCGCCTCGAAACCCGCCTCCATCCCGACGACCGGATCGACCCGGGAAAGGCAGGGCCGCAGGTGATGCGCCATGTGACGGTGAATGCCGCCGAAAGCCCGATCGCCTGGCTCGCGTCGCGCGGGATGCTGACCGACGCGCAACTCCGGGCCGGCGAGCGGCTGCGGACCGATTACGAGCGCGCGGGACTGGGGGCGCGGGTGACGATGCGGTGGGACGCCGCGCCGCCGGGCAAGAGCCGTGGCGGCGCGCGCGCGTCGGATGCGTCGCTGGCGCGAATCGATGCACATCGTCGTTTTCATCGCGCAATCGAAGCAGCGGGACCGGGACTCGCCGACATCTGCTGGCGGGTGATCTGCGCGGGCGAGGGGATCGGCGGGGCGGAAAAGGCGCTGGGCTGGCCCGCGCGGTCGGGAAAGCTGGTGTTGGGATTGGCGCTTGACCGGCTGGCGAGATTTTACGGGACAGATTAAATATTTGACGGCGGGTGAAGATCTAACGCAAATAGCTTTGGGGACATTGTTGGGGGCTAATCATGGACAATCGGCACGATGGCGATGCGTTAATTCAGGCGCGTGCACATATGATGTATGATGCAAATCGTAAATCGACCGGTGTGGCATATTTGCTTTGCATCTTCTTGGGTGGCTTGGGCATCCATCGTTTCTATCTTGGTCGTTCTGGTTCTGGCGCCGCTCAGCTCGTCCTATGGGTACTGGGATGGGTCACGTTTTTCGTCGCGTGGATTCCATTGGGAATATGGGTCATTGTCGACCTGTTCCTGATACCGTCGATTGCGCGGGAAGAGAATATGAAGCTGGTCGATAGGTTCTCGGGTAACGCCGGAATTCGCTAAGCGGTTTATCCTAGGCCCTCAACCTCTTCAGCCAGCGCCAGCCAGCGATCTTCAGCCGCTATCTTTTCGTCGCGCAGCGTGTCGAGCTTCGCGGTGAGCGTCGCGAAGCGCGCATTGTCGCGTGTGAAGAGGGTGCCGTCGGAAAGTTCGGCTTCGATCGCCGCCATTTCCTTCTCGATCGCCTCGATCCGGTCGGGCAGCAGGTCGTAGTCGCGCTGGTCCTTGTAGCTGAGCTTCTTGCGCGCGGTTGGCGGGGGCGGCGGTGCGGCGGTCGCGGCCTTGGTTTTGGCGCTATTGGGTTTCACCCGCTTCGCTTCCCAGTCGGCATAGCCGCCGGCAACGATATCGACCTTGCCCGACCCGTCGAGGCCGAGCGTCACCGTCACCGTACGGTCGAGGAAATCGCGGTCGTGGCTGACGAGCAGCACGGTGCCGGCATAGTCGGCGATGACCTCCTGCAACAGGTCGAGCGTTTCGAGATCAAGGTCGTTGGTCGGCTCGTCGAGGACGAGCAGGTTCGATTCGCGGGCAAATTCGCGCGCGAGGAGGAGGCGCGACCGCTCGCCGCCCGACAGCGCGCCGACGCTCGCCTCGACGACGCCGGGATCGAAGAGGAACTCCTTGAGATAGCCCTGGATATGCTTCTTGACCCCGCGCACTTCGACCCAGTCGCCGCCGTCGGCGAGGATGTCGCGGACGCGCTTTTCGGGCGAGAGCAAGCTGCGCTGCTGGTCGATGACGATGCCGTCGAGCGTCGGGGCGAGGGTGATGCTGCCGCTGTCGGGCTGGATCTCGCCGGTCAGCAGCTTGAGCAGGGTCGACTTGCCCGCGCCATTGGCGCCGACGATGCCGATGCGGTCGCCGCGCTGGACGCGAAAATCGAAATTCCGGATGATCGTGCGATCGCCGAAGCTCTTCGTTACGCCCTCGGCGACGATCACCGATTTCGAGCGGACATCGTCGTTGGCAAGGCCAAGCTTGGCGACGCCGGGGCCGCCGATCATCGCGGCGCGGGTGGCGCGCATCTCCTTCAGCTTCTCGAGCCGCCCCTGATTGCGCTTGCGGCGCGCGGTGACCCCGCGTTCGAGCCAGTGCGCTTCGAGCCGCAGCTTCGAATCGAGCTTCTGGGCGGCGCGCGCTTCCTCTGCGGCGACCGCATCGCTCCATTCCTCGAATCCGCCGAAGCCGATTTCCTTTCGGCGGATGCTGCCGCGGTCGAGCCACAACGTCTGGCGCGTCAGGCGGGTCAGGAAGGTGCGGTCGTGGCTGATCGCGACAAAGGCGCCGGTGTAGCGCGCGAGCCAGCTTTCGAGCCAGTCGATCGCCGCGAGGTCGAGGTGGTTCGTCGGCTCGTCGAGGAGCAGCACGTCGGGGTTCTGCGCCAATGCTCTCGCCAGCGCGGCGCGCCGGCGTTCGCCGCCCGACGCACTGGCGGCGGTGCGCGACATGTCGATGCCGAGTTGGTCGGCGATCGCCGCGACCTCATGTTCGGGCGGGCCGTCGGTGCCCGCAACGGCGAAATCCATCAGCGTCGCGAACGGCCGGAAATCGGGCTCCTGTTCGAGCATCACGACATGCGTGCCGGGAACGATCGTGCGCTTGCCCTTGTCGGCATCGATCTGTCCGGCGAGCAGTTTGAGCAAGGTCGTCTTGCCGGCGCCGTTGCGGCCGATCAGTGCCAGCCGATCGCGCTCGCCGACATAGATATCGAGATCCTGGAACAGCCAGCCGCTGCCCTGCACAAGGCCGAGGCCTTCATATGAAAGAATGGGAGCTGCCATGATGAACGGCGCGCTACCGACACGTTCAGCATCATGCAAGCGCGCTGCGCACAAAGGCCGGAACGGGTCCACTCCGTCTGCGTTACGGGGTGACGATCGGACACGGCCGGAACCCCGGTTCTGAGGAGAATGAAATGACGAAGCAAATGTTCGCCGTTATGGCATCCGGACTGGCGCTGATGGCGGCAACGCCCGCGCTCGCACAGCAAGGAGGTTCGACGGTGACCGCAGCGACGACGCAGGGACCGATCCTGAGCTTTTCGGTCAGCGAGGAGGTGCGTTCGCGCCCCGATCAGGCGACCGTCGGCGCCGGCGTGACGACGACCGCACCGACCGCGGTCGAGGCGATGCGCCAGAATGCCGCCGCGATGGACAAGCTGATCGCCGCCGCCAAGGCGCGCGGGATCAAGGCGGAGGATATCCAGACGAGCGGTATCAACCTGTCGCCGCAATATGACTATAACAACCGCACCGACAGCCAGCCGCCGCGCTTCCTCGGCTATCAGGTGTCGAACAGCGTTCGCGCGACGACGTCGAAGATCGAAGACATCGGCCCGCTGCTCGACGCGCTGGTCGCGGCGGGTGGCACCAATGTCGACGGGCCGTGGTTCGGTATGAAGGATCCCGACGCGCAGCTCGTCGGCGCGCGGGGCACCGCGATCAAGGCGGCCGAAGCCAAAGCGCAGGATTATGCGCGTCTTGCCGGTTTCCGCGGCGTCGAGCTGGTTTCGATCAGCGAAGGCAGCTTTGGCGGCCCGCAGCCGCCGATGCCGATGGCGCGCCTCCAGTCGATGGACGCCGCCGGCAAGGCGACGCCGGTCGAGCCGGGGCAGGTCGGCAACACGCTGACGCTGAACTTCCAGTACCGGCTGGTGCGATAATCAGCCTATCGTTCCGTTCGTGTCGAGCGAAGTCGAGACACCTATCGGTGTAGCCTTGTCCTTCGGGGCATCTCGACTTCGCTCGATGCGAGCGGGTTTTATACAAGCTGGTCTTACCCCAATTCCCCCGCCGCCCACGGCCACGGCCGTTCGCGAAACCATTTGGTAATGATATATTTGCGCCCCTTGCGCACCTTCATCCCGTGATGGAGCGTGTCGGGGTTGGCGGTGCCGTCGGTGCGGACATTGTTCCACGCGAGCAGCTTGCCCGTTTCGGGCTGGTGCATCTTGCCCGTCGCCAGGAATCGCGTCGCACCGCCTGCGGCGGGCTCGTTCAGATAGATCATCAGCGTCCAGCTCCGCTGGCCGGGAATCGCGCAATAGGTTTCCCAGTCGCTGCCGTGCGGGTCGAAATAGTCGGTGTGCGCCTTGAACTCCTGCCCGACGTCATAACGCTGCCCCTGCATCGGTTCGCCATATTCGAGCGGGATGCCGGTCAGGTCGTGGAGGCGGTTGTTCACCGCGATGACCAGCGGGTCGCGGTGGTCGAGGTCGCACGTCGTGCTCGTCCGGAAGGCGTCGTCGCCGTTTGGATCGGCAATCGTCGACGGGCGGACGTCGCGGTCGATCTGGGCGATCAGCGCGGCGCAGGTTTCGGCATCGAGAAAGCGCGCGAGCATGAACTGCTCCAGCTTTGCCGTGGGCGCACGACGGATGCCGGGCACAGCGGAGAGCCGCTCCGCGGTCCCGTCGGCGCCCGAGGTGCTCATGTCGACATGTTCGTTGCCAGCCATGGCGCGCGTTTTAGCAGGGAAGCGCGTGCGAACAATGCTTGACGAGCGGGGGGATGCGCGCCTATTCGCCGCGCGCTGTCGAGGCTGCTTAGTGCGGCTCTCTTCGCTTATGTGGCGACCATAGCTCAGTTGGTTAGAGCGCCGGTTTGTGGTACCGGAGGTCGCGGGTTCGAGCCCCGTTGGTCGCCCCATTTTTCCTATCTTCAGGCATAGCGGCTTTTGGGGTGACTCGTCGCCCCTGTTTCATTATTACGCCTCAACGTAATTTTTTAACGTGAGGATGAAATATGTCCGCTGTCTGGGATTTCGCCGATTTCGACGATCATGAACATATCCACATGTTCCGGGACCGTGACAGCGGGCTTACGGCGGTCATCGCGGTCCACTCGACCCACCTCGGCCCCGGTGCCGGCGGCGTGCGCTACTGGCATTATCCGCAGCGCGCCGCGGCAATCACCGACGCGCTGCGCCTGTCGCGCGGCATGAGCTACAAGAATGCGATGGCGGGCCTGCCGATGGGCGGCGGCAAGGGCGTCATCCTCGCCGATCAGAATGGCGCCAAGACCCCCGAACTGCTCGCGGCGTTCGGCCGCGCGGTCGAATCGCTCGGCGGCGCCTATGTCACTGCCGAAGATGTCGGGATCACCGATGCCGACATGGTCCAGATTGCGAAGCATACCAAACATGTCAGCGGGCTTCCCGTTGCGAGCGGCGCCGATGCGGGCGGCGATCCGGGGCCCTTCACCGCGCTCGGTGTCTATCTCGGCATCAAGGCGGCGATTCGCGAGGGGCTGAACACCGACAGCGCCAAGGACGTGCGGATCGCGATCCAGGGCGTCGGCAGCGTCGGCGGCGGCGTCGCGCGGCGGCTGGCGGCCGAGGGCGCGAAGCTGACCCTTGCTGACGTCAATCTGACGCGCGCGAAGCAACTCGCCGAGGAACTGGGCGCGGAGCTCGCCGATTCGGCAGCGATCATGGAGATCGAGGCCGATGTGCTGAGCCCCAACGCGCTCGGCGCGATCCTGACCGAGGCGAGCATCGAGAAGCTGCGCGTGCCGATCATCGCCGGCGGTGCGAACAACCAGCTCGCGACCGCTCAGGACGGGCAACGCGTTCACGATCGCGGCATCGTCTACGCCCCCGATTATGTGATCAACGCGGGCGGCATCATCAACGTCGCGCTCGAATATCTGGGCCAGGGGAGCCGCGAAGAGGTTGAAAGCCGGATCGCGCAAATTCCCGGCCGGCTGGCCGAAATCTGGGCCGAGAGCAAGGCGAGCGGGACGCCGGCTTCGGTGGTCGCCGATCGCATGGCACAGAAGCTGATCGGGCGGGGATGAGCGACGCGGGGGCTTGGCGTGCCGGGACGGCGCGCCTAAGTCCCTTCGCGATGAAGCGGCATTTCTATTTCGTCGCGGGCTGGCTGTCGCTCGCTCTGGGAGCGATCGGCGCCGTCCTGCCGCTGCTCCCGACGGTACCCTTCGTGATCCTCGCCGCTTTCTGCTTCGCGCGGTCGTCGCCGCGGCTCGAGGCGTGGCTGGTGAACCATCCGACCTTCGGCCCGCATATCGTCGCTTGGCGCGAGAAGGGCGCGATCAGCCGCAAGGGCAAGATCGCGGCGACGCTCGCCTTCGCCTTCAGCATCGTCCTTGCCGTGATCTTTGCGCCCTGGCCGTGGATGATGGCGCCGGTCGTCGCGGCGGCGGTGACGGGAAGCTGGATCTGGACGCGGCCGGAAGGGTGAGCTTTGGCGGCCTTGGGTGGGAACGGGACTTACTCGGGGAAGGCCTCGTTTCCGATAATACCCAGATCCCAACCTGCAACCGACGCGGCCGCCATCAGGCAAGACATCGCCTCTGCATCTTGCGGCCTAAAAGGTAGCGGCATCTTCTTCACCCATTCAGGACTTATGGTCCGAGGGCCATAGCGCGATTGCAAAGCTCCTTTGGCGGCAGGGCCACAAATTGCTTCCAGTTCCCGGGCAAATGTCGCCTCATTCGTTTCCCCGGCGCGATACTTGGGCACCTTGTTCAGAAGGCCCCTCTTGGATAGCCAGGCGACAGCCTGCTCTCGATAAACTGCTGAATATTTTGCCGCCCGTATTTCACTGAATCGTTTTTGGAGCTCAGGCGGCAATTCGATATCATAGTATCCGGCCGCTTTTTCGATGCATTGAAGTTGCCCTTCCGTAGCATCGTGAACGGTTAGAATATGCGACTGCAAAAGGTCGTCATAACGGATGTCGACCGCTCCCGCGCCACATTCGGTGATTTGCCGAGCCGCATCTTCGGGGCTGATGAATTCGGCCTGTCCAGAAGTGCCGGGAACCGACGACGACCACAGAATGATAACCTGAAATATGGCAGCGAAGAAGCTCATGACCGGAATCATCGCACGGACGGTCCTTGTCTTCAATCGGTCGCCTTCCGACGTTCGTCATTCCGGACTTGGTCCGGAAACCATTCTTCCGACGCTGCACGGCGAACAGGCGAAGCACCGGCAACGCCAACCCTTGACGCTCCGCCACACGCAAGCGACAAGAGCGGCGCCGGGTCGCGCCGGGCAAATTGCTGGACCGTCAAGCCCGGCTCCCCTAAGGACGCGAACCGATGCACGCTTATGCGAATCCGACCCGTTTTCTGGCGATTGCCCGGCCGCTCACGCCGTGGCTGCTGGGCGTCGGCCTGTTACTGCTGCTCGGCGGCGCATGGGCGGGGCTGACGCAGGTTCCGGGTGATTACAAGCAAGGCGAAACTGCGCGGATTCTGTATGTCCATGTTCCGTCGGCCTGGCTCGGCATGGGCGGCTGGACCTCGCTGGCGATCGCCGGGCTGGTCCAGCTTGTCTGGCGCCACCCGCTCGCGGGGATCGCGGCGCGGGCGATTGCGGTGCCGGGCATGTTGTTCACCGCGCTCTGCCTCGCGACCGGGTCGATCTGGGGCAAGCCGACATGGGGGACCTGGTGGGAATGGGACGGGCGGATGACCTCGATGCTCGTCCTGCTCTTTCTCTATGCGGGCTTCATCGCGCTCACCAGCGGCGACGCCAATGGAGGTGGGGGGCAGAAACAGGGCGGCACGCTATCGCGCGGCGCTGCCATCTATGCGCTGGTCGGCGCGATCAACATCCCGATCATCAACCGCAGCGTCGTGTGGTGGAACAGCCTGCATCAGGGGCCGAGCATCACGCTGCGCGGTTCGAGCATCGACGGGGCGTTGCTCTGGCCTTTGGGCTTGACCGTGCTGGGTTTTTCGCTGTTATTCGGGGCTATCGTGCTGATGCGAATGCGGCGGATCATCGCCGACAACCGCGTCGCGGCACGGCTGCGGCGGCTGGCCGACGACGAGGGGATCTAGGGCGTGACCGGGGTGATCAGCGGGGGTGGCCAATGGGCCTATGTGGCGGCCGCCTATGCGCTGACCGCGCTGCTGACCGGCGCGGTCCTGTGGTCGAGCTGGCGCGCGATGGCGAAGGCCGAGAAACGCAGCGACGCGCTGCGAAAGGACCGCAAGTGAAGGCGAAGCATCAGCGACTGATTCTGGCGCTGGTCGCGCTCGTCGGGGTTGGCGGCGCGGGCGTGCTGGCAGCAAGCGCGCTGCGCGACGAGGCCGCCTATTTCCGTACGCCGGTCGAGGTCGCGGCCGGCAAGACCGAGGTCGGCGAAGCGATGCGGCTCGGCGGCATGGTCGCCAAGGGCAGCATTGTCCGGCAGGCCGATGGCCTGACGATCCGTTTCGTCGCGACCGACGGCAAGGCATCGGTGCCGGTTGAATATAAGGGGATCGTCCCCGACCTGTTCGGCGAGGAATCGGGCATGGTCGCCGACGGCCGAATGCGCGGCGACGGGACATTCGTCGCCGACCGCATCCTCGCCAAGCATGACGAACGCTATATGCCGCCGCAGATGGGCGACATGCCCAAGGATATGAAGGCGGCGCCGAAGGCATGATCGCCGAACTCGGTCTTGCCCTGCTCTGGATCGCGGCGGCGCTTGCCTGCCTGTCGCTGGTCGCCGGCGCGTTGTTCCTGCGCGGCGGGCCGAAGGATCTTGCGACGCTCGTCCGCCCGGCGAGTGTGGCGCAGGGGGTGCTCACCGCCGTCGCCTTCGCGCTGCTGATCGCGCTGTTCGTTCGTTCCGACATGTCGGTCGAACTGGTGGCGCGCAACAGCAACAGCCTGAAACCGATGCTGTTCAAGGTCGCCGGGACCTGGGGCAATCACGAAGGGTCGATGCTGTTGTGGCTGACGATCCTCGGCCTGTCGGGCGCACTGATCGCGATTTTCGAGAAGAGGCTGCGCGAGGATACGCTGGTCGCGACGCTGGCGGCACAGGCGGCGCTGAGCCTCGGTTTCTTTGCCTTCCTCATTTTTTCGTCGAACCCCTTCAAACGCTTGCCCGTGGCGCCCCCCGACGGGCAGGGGCTCAACCCGTTGCTGCAGGACCCGGGTCTCGCCTTCCATCCGCCGACGCTCTACGTCGGTTATGTCGGGCTGTCGGTGGCGTTCAGCTTTGCCGTCGGCGCGCTGATCACGCGCGAGATCGGCCCGGCCTTTGCCCGCACGATGCGCCCGTGGGTGCTCGGGAGCTGGATTTTCCTGACCCTCGGCATCACCGCGGGCAGCTACTGGGCCTATTATGAGCTCGGCTGGGGCGGCTGGTGGTTCTGGGACCCGGTCGAGAATGTCTCGCTGGTGCCGTGGCTCGCGGGCGCGGCCCTGCTTCATTCGGTGGCGGTGACGGCGACGCGCAATGCGCTGCGCGCGTGGACGGTGATGCTCGCGGTGATCGGCTTCTCGATGTCGATGGTCGGCACCTTCATCGTCCGCTCGGGGCTGCTGACCAGCGTCCACAGCTTCGCCGTCGACCCCGAGCGGGGCACCTTCCTGCTCGTGTTGATGGCGGTTTATATCGGCGGCGCGCTCACCCTGTTCGCGCTGCGCGCCGGGAGCGTTGCCGAGGGCAAGAAATTTGCGCTGCTGAGCCGGGAGGGCTCGCTGGTGATCAACAATCTGTTGCTGACGACGATCCTTGCGCTGGTCCTGCTCGGCACGCTCTATCCGATCGTCGCCGAGGCGATGGGCGAGAAGATTTCGGTCGGGCCGCCCTATTATAACCGCGTGGCCGGGCCGCTGGCGCTGATCCTTTGCCTCGTCATGGTCGCGGGGCCGCTGCTCGCATGGCGCAAGGACGACGGCAAGAAGCTCTGGTCGCGCCTGCCGCTGGCGATTTTCGCCGGGGCGGCGGTGCTGTTCGCGCTGATCCTGTTCGGCGGCAAGGTCGGCATATTGCCGCTGCTCGGCATGACGGTGGCGGGCATTGTCGCGGTCGCGAGCCTCGCGCCGCTGTGGGGCCGTAACCTCCGCCGCACGCCGCTGCCGACCTGGGGCATGGTGATCGCGCATTTCGGCGTCGCCGTCTGCCTCGCCGGGATGGGCGCCGAAAGCGCTTTCATCAAGGAACGGCTGGTCGCCGCGGCGCCGGGCGATGTGGTGAAGGTCGACGATTTCGCGGTGAAGTTCGTCGGGGTGAAGCCGATTGCCGGACCCAACTATACTGCGATCGAGGGCACGCTGATCGCGACGACGCCGTCGGGGCAATCCTTCATGCTGCGGCCCGAGGCGCGGACTTTCCCCGGCCTGATGGGGACCGCACCGACCGAAACCAACGAAGCCGCGTTGCTGACGCGACCGGGCGGACAGCTCTACGCCGTGCTCGGCCAGCCGGTACCGAGCGATGACGGGACCGCCGACCGCTATCAGCTCCGCCTGTGGTGGAAGCCGCTGGTCTGGTGGATCTGGCTCGGCGGCGCGCTGATCGCGGTCGGGGCTGCGCTGTCGATGCTCGGGCGCGCGCAGTTGCTGGCGATCTGGCGCACCCGCCGCACCCGCAAGGCACAGGAGCGATTTGCGCCATGAAGAACCGCTGGGTCCTGTTCGTGCCGCTGGCGATCATGGGGCTGCTGTTCGGCGCCTTCATCTACCGGCTGGTGACGCCCGCCGAGACGCTGATCCAGTCGCAATGGATCGACAAGCCGATGCCGCTCTTCGACCTGCCGCCGGCGACGGCGGGGGTCGAGGGCCTCAAGAGCAGCGAGCTTGCCGACGGCCGGCCGCGGCTGGTCAATGTGTTCGCGAGCTGGTGCATCCCGTGCCGTGCCGAGGCGCCGCAGCTCGAGGCGCTGAAGGCAGCCGGCGTACCGATCGACGGCATCGCGATCCGCGACCGGCCCGAGGATGTCGCGGCGTTCCTGAACGAATTCGGCAATCCGTTCGACCGCATCGGATCGGATATGCAGTCGAGCGTCCAGATTGCGCTGGGATCGTCGGGGGTCCCCGAAACCTTCCTGATCGACGGCAAGGGGATCATCCGCGAACAGATACAGGGCGTGATTCTCGCCGATCAGGTGCCCGAGATCGTCGCGAAGCTCGAGGCGATGAAGTGAGGCTGCGGTTCGCCTTCCTTTGCCTGCTTGGCGCGTTGGCGGCGCCGCTGGCGGCGCAGGACCGGCTGCCGCCCGCGCCCTATGCCTATCAGCAGCTCAACGATCCGGCGAAGGAAGCGCGCGCGAAAGCGCTGATGGAGGAACTGCGCTGCCTCGTCTGTCAGGGCCAGTCGATCGCCGATTCCGATGCGCCGCTCGCCGGCGACATGCGGCACGAGGTGCGGAGCAAGATCGCCGCGGGCGAAAGCCCCGCCGAGATCAAGAAATGGCTCGTCGCGCGCTATGGCAACTGGGTGAGCTACGATCCGCCGTTCGACAGCGCGACCGCGCTGCTCTGGCTCGGGCCGCTGGCCTTCCTCGCGCTCGGCGGCTGGCTTGCCTTCGGCCGCTTCCGCCGCGGCGAAAGCGAAGAGGAGGGCGGGGCATGATCTGGCTGTGGATCATGCTCGCCGCGGCGCTGACCATCGGCGGGATGTTGTGGCTCGGCAAGCTGCCCGCCGCGGCACGGCCGCTTGCGGGCGCCGCGGTGATGCTGGGGCTCGCCGGCTATGCGCTGGAGGGAAGCCCGTCGCTCCCCGGCAAGCCGGTCGCGGCGGCGGAGGAGCCCGAAGGGTTCGGCGAGGCGATTACCGACCAGCGGCAGGGAATGGCCGACCGCTTCGGCCCGGCGGCGCAGTGGCTCGGCATGTCCGACGGCTTCGCGCGCACCGGCAAGACCGAGCTTGCGGCGAAGACGCTCGAAAAGGGGCTGGAGAAATATCCCGACAATGTCGACCTGTGGGTCGCACTCGGCAACGCGCTCGCCGCGCATAGCGGCGGGATGATGTCGCCCGCCGCGGCGCTGGCGTTCGACGAAGCGGCGCGGCGCGATCCGTCGCACCCTGCGCCGCCGTTTTTCGCCGGGCTCGCGCTCGCGCAAGGCGGCGACCTCAAAGGCGCAGAAGCGGTGTGGAGCCAGTTGCTCGCGCGCAGTCCCGCCGATGCGCCGTGGCGGCCGGATCTGGAGATGCGGCTGGCGCAGCTCCGGCAGGCGCTGGGACCGCAGCCTCTGCCGCCAGCGCCGGCCGAGCCGTGATTTGGGTGCTATTCCATTGCCCCCGGCTCGTCTAAAGGCGCGCGATGACTGCTGAGTCGCAACAGGCAGCAGGCGGGGCCGAAAGCACCGCTCCGGCTGCCGCCGATACGGGCCATCACGGCCACGGACACCAAGGCGATGGCAAGCTGAAGCTCGCCATCGGCGCGGTCGGCGTCGTCTTCGGCGACATCGGCACCAGCCCGCTTTACGCGTTTCGCGAGACGTTTGCGGGGCATCATTCAATCGATGCCGACCGGCTCCACATCTATGGCGTGCTGAGCCTCGTCTTCTGGTCGATGATGCTCGTCGTCACCTTCAAATATGTGCTGACGATCATGAAGGCCGACAACAAGGGCGAGGGAGGCAGCCTCGCGCTCCTCGCGCTGATCAGCCGCTCGTCGGGCGAAAAGCGCTGGACCTGGCCGATCATCCTGCTCGGGGTGTTCGCGACCGCTCTGTTTTACGGCGACAGCATGATCACCCCGGCGATGTCGGTGCTCTCGGCGACCGAGGGGCTAAGCTACATCAACAAGGGCTTCGATCCTTATATCGTGCCGATCGCGCTGACGATCCTGATCGGCCTGTTCGCGATCCAGTCGCGCGGGACGGCGAAGGTCGGGGCACTCTTCGGCCCGATCATGCTGTGCTATTTCCTGATGCTGGCGGTGCTCGGCATCATGCACATCGTCGACCATCCATCGATCATCCTCGCGACGCTCAATCCGCTCAACGCGCTGAAATTCTTCTATGTCGACGGCTTCACCGCCTTCATCGCGCTCGGCGCGGTGGTGCTCGCGGTGACGGGCGCCGAGGCGCTCTACGCCGACATGGGGCATTTCGGGCGCAAGCCGATCGGGCTGAGCTGGCTATGCTTCGTCCTCCCAGCGCTGATGCTCAATTACATGGGGCAGGGCGCGATGGTGCTCGAGGCCGAGATGGGGCCGCGGCTCGGGCTGATCCAGGACCCCTTCTTCCTGATGATGCCCGACGCCTGGCGCGTGCCGATCGTCATCCTCGCGCTGCTCGCGACGATCATCGCGAGCCAGGCGGTGATCTCGGGCGCCTTTTCGCTGACCCAGCAGGCGATCCAGCTCGGCTTCATTCCGCGCCTGCGCGTCGAACACACCAGTGCATCGGCGGCGGGGCAGATCTATATCCCGATGGTCAACTGGGGTCTGATGGTGATGGTCATCCTGCTCGTCCTGTTCTTCGGATCGTCGAGCAACCTCGCGGCGGCTTATGGCATCGCGGTGACCGGCGCGATGTTCATCGATACCTGCCTGATGAGCGTCGTGCTGTTCAGCCTGTGGCGCTGGCCGGCGTGGAAAGCGGTGCCGATCCTTGCCGTCTTCTTCATCGTCGATATTGCCTATTTCGGCGCGAACCTGATCAAGGTGCCCGACGGCGGCTGGGTGCCGCTGGCAATCGGCCTCACCATCTTCACCCTGCTCACGACCTGGTCGCGCGGACGTAAGCTGATGCAGAAGGAAATGGCCGAGGGGGCGA
The DNA here is from genome assembly GCF_001314325.1 of Sphingopyxis macrogoltabida. Classification (NCBI taxonomy): domain Bacteria; kingdom Pseudomonadati; phylum Pseudomonadota; class Alphaproteobacteria; order Sphingomonadales; family Sphingopyxidaceae; genus Sphingopyxis; species Sphingopyxis macrogoltabida. The sequence goes on along the minus strand of NZ_CP009429.1, from coordinate 2,499,611 downwards.
TGCCGATCCCGGTCTTCGTCAAATCGGCCGCGAATAGCGCAACGCGGGTGCCGGGGACGGCGGTGTTCATGACGTCCTCGGCCGACGGCGTGCCGCACGCGCTGCTCCATAATCTGAAGCACAACAAGGTGCTGCACGAACGCATCATCCTGTTGACGATCAAAATCGCCGACGTGCCCTTCGTGCGCGAGGAGAATCATTGTGCGCTCGATGATCTGGGGCAGGGCTTTCACCGCCTGATCCTCAATTACGGCTTCATGCAGCCGGTCGACGTGCCCGAGGCGCTGAAACGCGTCACCGGCTGCGGCGCCGAGTTCAAGATGATCGAGACGAGTTTCTTCCTGTCGCGGCAAACCCTTATCGCCGCGAGCACGCCCGGCATGCCGATCTGGCGCGAAAAATTGTTCGCATGGATGCTGCGCAATTCGGAAAGCGCGATGGAATATTTCCGCCTGCCCACGAACCGCGTCGTCGAACTGGGAAGCCAGGTCGCGATCTGACCCGCGTTGGGACGACCGTTCCGGAACGGACGCAATAAGCCGCAGCGCCGCATAATAAGCGTTTGAACATTGCCGCAAGTCTTGCAATGCAAGCGGGGGTCTCGGGGTCCTGACCCTAAGAAGGTCGATGCGCACCATGGATGCCGGCAACAGCAATGCGCCCATCTTGCCGGTTCCGCCGGAACCCTTTGCGTTGATCATCGGACCATCGATGCGCGGCGCTTCGGATGTGTCGCTGGAAACCTCGCTCCGCCATATGGGGCTGCGGCCCGAGCGTGCGGACAGCGACCGCGCCGACATGATGGAGCGGATCGCGCCGCCGTTGTTCCGTCTGCGTTTCGGACGCGAATCGATGCTGGCCGGGCGGGCGTCGGATGCGGCGCTGGCGCTGGTCGACCCGGCGGATCCGGCGACAAGCCTGCTCGCGGCGAGCCTGCCGCAGGGCTGGCGCGAAAGCGGGCAGTGCTGGATGTTCGTGCCCGATGAAGACGGGCACGGCGCGCACGAGCAGACGATGCAGATGCGCGAGTTTTTCAAGATGATGGTGCTGTTGATCGACCTGTTCGACGCCAGCCATTTTTTCTGGTCGCCCGCGCGGCTGTGGTCCGATGCGCCGCAGTTTCGGGCGTCGGTCGCCGAAATGCTGATCAGCGGGATGCCGCCCATATTGCATCTCGTCGCTTTTCGGCGGCACGAGGCCGAAGGCGTCGATTTTGTCGGCACGCGCGGGCTGGCCCTGTTCGCTCAGCAGGAACTTGAAGGGCGGATTCCAAAGGGATGGACTGTGGCGGAGATGGTCCGGCGGCTTGCGCGGCTGTCGCTCGACATGATGCTCAACGGCCCTGTTCGGGAGAGCCGCCGGATGCGCGGTCTCGATCCCGGCGAGTGGGTGCATCTGTCGCCGCCGCCCGATACGGGTATGCCAAGCCCCGTGCGGGTCGAATTTGGCGGCGATCTTTGAGGCAGCGATTGGGATGGCAAGGAGCGCCGTCGCCGCGCGCGGGCTTCCAGCGCCATCACCTCATTCCGATCGCGCTGCTGCGGCGTCCGCAGATGGCGGCGATGTTCGACCAGTTGCAGTCCGAAGGTTTCGCGCTCCAGCATTTCGCCCTTAACGGCCTCATCCTGCCGGCATGCGAGCCCGCGGCGCTCCAGCTCGGGCACGCGCTGCATCGTGGGCCGCATCATGGTTACAGCGATGTCGTTGCCGCCCGGGTCGAGCGGATCCGGGTGCATTTCGCATCGCAGATCACGATCGATTCCGGCACCGCACGGCGCACCGCATCGATGCGCTTGCGGCTGTTGCAGGATGTGATGCGGCGGGCGCTCACCGATCGGCACCGGGCCGGCTTCTGGCTGAACCGGCGCGACCCGATGCGGCTGTTCGCCGACCGCCCCTATCTCGACGAAGCGATCGACCGGCTGTTCGGCGGATAGGACAAGGGCGGCCTGTACGGCCGCCCTTGCGCCGGGCCCGGAATGTCAGGCCGCGGCGCGATGGCGCGTTGCCCTGACGGCGATGGCGCCGAACAGCGCCGCCGCGACGAGGAGGGCGCCTTGCGCGGCGAGGAACGGCGGTTCGGTTCCGGTCGGCGCGAGCGCGTTCAGTGCGGGAAGTTTCAGGAACGACTGTACCACCAGCACGAACAGGTTGAGGTAGAGGGCGAGGGTGGCGGTCACCGCATAGACCGTGGCGGCGCGGCCGGCGAGCTTGCGGCCATAATAGGCGTGGAAGGCGAGAGCGAGGATCAGCGTCGAGAGGATACCCACGCCAAGCGCCGGGGTGAAGGCGACGATCGGGAACAGGAACCCCGACAGGCTGGTCAGCAAGGTCGCCCACAGGAAGATGCCGGTTGTACGCGACAGCGGGCGTCCGCGGGCAAAGGCGGGAAGAGCGACAAGGCCCGCGCCGATGCCGACGAGGCTGATCGCGACGTGGAGCGCGGTGAACTGCGGGATGGTAAGGCCGAGGATCATTGTCTTTACTCCCTGTTCGGGGGCGGCGGCCGCGCCGCCGCGCCCCTGTCCGGTTCAATTGTTGATGAAGTCGAGGAGGTCGGCGTTGAACCGGTCCTGTTCGGTTACGGTGAGGCCGTGGCTACCGCCTTCATAGACCTTCAGCACCGCCTGCTTGACGATCTTGACCGTCGAGAGCGCCGATGCGCCGATCGGGACGATCTGGTCGTCGCCGCCGTGGAGCACCAGCGTCGGGACATCGAACTTCTTCAGATCTTCGTTGAAGTCGCTTTCCGAAAAGGCGCGGATGCTGTCCAGCAGGCCCTTGAGACCGCCGTTCATGCCCTGCCGCACGAATTCGTCGCGGACCGCTTCCGACACCTCGGCGCCCTCGCGGTTATAGCCATAGAAGGGGAGCGTCAGGTCCTTGAAGAACTGCGGCCGGTTGTCGAAGGTGCCCTTGCGGATACCGTCGAAGACGTCGATCGGCAGGCCGTCCGGATTGGCTTCGGTCTTCAGCATCAGCGGCGGGACGGCGCCGATCAGGGCAACCTTTGCGATCCGGCGCGTGCCGTGGCGGCCGATATAGCGGGTGACTTCGCCGCCGCCCGTCGAGTGGCCGACGAGGATGACGTCTTTCAGGTCGAGCCGTTCGATCAATTCGCCGAGATCGTCGGCATATTGGTCCATATTGTTATTTTCCCAGACCTGGTCCGACCGGCCATGGCTGCGGCGGTCGTGGGCGATGGTGCGGAAGCCCTGGTTGGCAAAGAAGACCATCTGCGCGTCCCAGGCGTCGGCGCTGAGCGGCCAGCCGTGCGAGAAGACGATCGGCTGGCCATCCTTCGGACCCCAGTCCTTGTAGAAGATGCGCGTGCCGTCGTTGGTGGTGATCGTGGTCATGTTGTGGTTCCTTTCGTTTCGAGGGGGCGGGATGTCCGTCCGGTGAAACAGGAGATAGGCCGGCGGGACCTTGCGCGGGATTGGCGGATACGACATTATGCGGGCTGATTCCGACAAAGGTGCTTCACGCTATGCGGCAACTTCGCCAACATCCGGCTCCGCTCGTCGAAGTCGGCCTGATGCTCTACCCCGACTGCCAGACCGGCATGGTCCACGGCATCACCGACCTGTTCGACATCGCCGGCCGTTTTGCGGTCGACCACGGCCGGGCGCCGGTTCGCGTCAGCCATTGGCGATTGCGGGACGGCGGGGGCTTTGCGCGCTGTTACGACAGCCATCCCGGCGAACCGGCGGGCAATTCGCCCGCGGTGCTGATCGCGCCGGGAAGCCTCCACAAGCTGCTGGAGGCCGAGGAGGTCGCACCCTATGCGCGCTGGCTGCTCGACCGGCATGCACAGGGGGCGGTGCTGGCGTCGAATTGCGGCGGCGCCTTTGCGCTCGCCGCGACCGGGCTGCTCGCGGGGCGGCCCGCGACAACGCATTGGTATTTCGCCGAGGAGTTCAAGGCGCGCTTTCCCGATGTGCGGCTGGAAGCCGACCGGATGGTGATCGACGACGGAGACATCGTCACCGCGGGCGGGCTGATGGCGTGGACCGACCTAGGCCTGCGTATCGTCGAGCGATTGCTCGGGCCATCGGTGATGATGGAGACCGCGCGCTTCCTCCTGATCGACCCCGCAGGACGCGAGCAGAGGAATTACGCGAGCTTTGCGCCCAAGCTGACACATGGCGATGAGGCGATTCTGAAGGTGCAGCACTGGCTGCAGTCGAAGGAGGGCCGGGTGAACGGCGTCGGCGACATGGCGCGCGAGGCCGGGTTGGAAGAGCGGACCTTCCAGCGCCGGTTCAAGGCGGCTACCGCGATGACCCCGGTCGAATATGTCCAGCACATCCGCGTCGGCAAGGCGCGCGAACTGCTGGAATTCACCAGGCGTACCGTCGACCAGATCGCGTGGAGCGTCGGCTATGAGGATGCGGCGGCGTTCCGCAAGCTGTTCCACCGCATTACCGGGCTGTCGCCGAACGAATATCGCCAGCGTTTTGCGGTGCCGCAGCCGCTGGCCGAAGTTGCCTGAGAAAATATTTTCACCTGCGTGTCGATTTTGCGGCGGCTCGTTCGTCGTCCTGATACGAGGCCGATCATGGCCGGACAAAGAGGAGTTGAACGATGCGTGTGATGGTTTTCGTCAAGGCGACCGAGGACAGCGAAAAGGGCCTGCTGCCCACCGAGGACATGACCGAGATGTTCGAGGCGATGGGCAAGTTCAACGAGGAACTGGTGAACGCCGGCGTGATGGTCGACGGCGACGGGCTCAAGCCTTCGTCGGCGGGCAAGCGGATCGCCTTCGATGGCGCGAGCCGGACGGTGATCGACGGACCGTTTGCGGAAACGCGTGAACTGGTCGCCGGCTATTGGGTCTGGGAGGTCAAGGATATGGACGAGGCGGTCGCTTGGGCGAAGCGCTGCCCGAACCCGATGCCCGGGCCGAGCGAGCTCGAGATCCGTCCCTTCTACGAAATGGAGGATTTTGGCGACGCGATGACGCCCGAGCTCGCGGAACGCGAACAGGCGTTGCGCGACAAGCTCGGCAGTCAATAATCGATGCCCGCCGCCGTGCTTGCCTCCCCGGCGCTCTTCGCCGAGAAGGCGGGCATGGCAGCTGGCGAAACCCATCGTGCGATCGAGGCCGTGTTCCGGATCGAGCGGGCGCGGCTGATCGCCGCGCTTGCCCGGATGACGAGAGACGTCGACCGCGCCGAGGAACTGGCGCAGGAGGCTCTCCTCGCCGCGCTGACCGAATGGCCGAAATCGGGGGTTCCGGACAAGCCGGGCGCCTGGCTTGTCGCAACGGCCAAGCGACGCGCGATCGACGGCATCCGGCGTGGCGCGATGCAGGATCGGAAGCATGCCGAAATCGCCCGTGAACTAGACGGGGAACGCGACATGAGCGCAGAAGCGGTCGAGGCGGCGCTGGACGATCCGCTCGGCGACGAACTGCTCGGCCTGATCTTTGCCGCCTGCCATCCGGTGATTTCACCCGACGCACGCGCCGCGCTGACCTTGCGGCTTGTCGGCGGACTAACCGTCGAGGAGATTGCCCGCGCCTTCCTGTCGAACGAAGCGGCGATCGCGGCGCGGATCACCCGGGCCAAGAAAGCAATCGCCAAGGCGGGAGTCGGGTTCGAAGTGCCGCGCGGTGCCGAACTGACGGCGCGGCTGGGATCGGTGCTCGAGGTCATCTACCTGATCTTCAACGAGGGCTATGCGGCGACTGCGGGATCTTCGCTGGTTCGCCCGCCGCTCTGCGCCGAGGCGCAGCGGCTGGGGCGCATAGTTGCCGGATTGATGCCCGATGAGCCCGAAGTTTGGGGATTGCTCGCGCTGATGGAGATTCAGGCGTCGCGGCTGACGGCGCGTGCCGGGCCCGATGGCGCTTTCGTACCGCTGACCGAGCAAAACCGGGCGCGCTGGGACCAGTTGTTGATCCGCCGCGGGCTGAATGCACTCGCGCGGGCCGAAGCATTGGAAGGCGCCGAAGGGCCCTATGCCTTGCAGGCCGCGCTGGCGGCGTGTCATGCGCGGGCCCGGCGGGCGGAAGATACCGACTGGACGCGCATTGCTGCGCTCTATGACCGGCTGCGAGGGGTGATGCCCTCGCCGGTGGTCGAGCTCAATCGTGCGGTGGCGCATAGCATGGCGTTCGGTCCCGAAGTGGGCTTGCGTCTGGTAGATGAAATTGCCGACGCAGCGCTGCTCCGAAACTATGCGCCGCTGCCTGCTGCCCGTGGCGACTTCCTGCTCCGCGCCGGGCGATTCGAGGAAGCGAAGGCGCAGTTCGAGACCGCAGCCGAGCTTTCGGCGAACGAGCGCGAGCGTGCTTTCCTGCTTGCGCGGGCCACGGCCTGCTCGGCGGCCGACCGCTGATGCGGGCGACGTTCGAGACGATCGGTGCCGAAGCGCAGCCGCTCGTCATTCTCGACGATTTCGCAGCCGACCCCGATGCGTTGCGCGAACAGGCGCGGGTCGCCGCGTTTGCGCCCGCACTGAATCACTATCCGGGAATCCGCGCCGCGCTTCCGGGCGATTATCTGTCGGCGCAATTGCCTGCGATCGAGGCGGCGGTGCGACAGGCGTTCGGCCGCACTGGGTCGATCAGCGTGATCGACGCGAGCTTTTCAATCGTTTCGACGCCGGTCGAGGCGCTGACCATCGCGCAGCGGTTGCCGCATATCGATGCTTTCACCGCCGACCGGATCGCGCTGATCCACTATCTTTCCCCGGCGGCGAGCGACGGTACCGCTTTCTTCCGCCACCGGGCGACGCGGTTTGAAACCGTCGACGAACAGCGCCGCGATCTCTTCTTTCGTCATCTCGAGACCGAGTTGCGGCATGCAGGGCCGCCGCCGGCCGCCTACATCGTCGGCGACACGCCGCTATTCGAATGCGTTCGCAGTGTCGAAGCTCGCTACAACCGTGCGCTCCTCTATCGCAGCACGAACCTCCATAGCGGCGCTATCGCAGCCGACGCGACCTTGTCGGGGGATCCACGCAGTGGACGCCTCACCATCACGGCTTTCTTCTCGATCGGCGGATAGGGCACATTGCGGCGCCCGATTGCCACGCTCCATCGACACCAAATGCGGGCTGTTCCACAACGGGACAACGGTCTGTCGCACTCCGGTGTATAGTAAACGGCAAAGCGCTTATGGGCGCCGGCGATTCCTCCTTCAACCATTTATGGATATGATTTACATGGCTTTATCCTCCCGTTCTCTGCTTCCCGCCGCGCTTGTCGCGGCGGCGCTTGCCGTTCCCGCCTTGGGGCAGAGCAGCCAGATCAGCGGCATCGATGCGCTCCGCGAATGGAACCTCGTCGTCCTTGGCGACCTCAACAGCTCGTCCGAGGTCGAGGGGCGCACTTTCGTCGGCGGCAACCTGTCGGGCAATTCGTCGAACTATGGCATCCGCGCGACGACGTCGGCGAACGGTCAGCCGGGGCTGACCGTCGTCGGCAACGTCACCGGCAGTCACAAGAACCTCAACAACGGATCGGGCGCCATCGTCGGCGGCAATGTGTCGAGCGGTTTCAACCTCAACGGCCCGAACCAGACGGTGAAGGTCGGCGGAACGATCAGCAACACCAACGTCAACCAGAATACGGTGCTGTCGAATATCAACGCCAGCAATCCGGCGTTCGGCGTCAATCTGCAACAGGACAAGACGCGGCTGTCGGGGAGCCTGAACAGCCTGTCCTACGAGATGGGGACGCTGAAAACGAACAGCCAACTGACGATTCAGGGCAACCGTGGTACCTTTACCGCGCAGCCCGATGCGAAGGGCATGGCGGTGTTCAACATCAGCGCTGCCGACCTCGACAAGATCGGCGAGATCCAGTTCAATCTGAACGGCGCCGACACGGCGATCGTCAACGTCAGCGGCCGGACGATCAACCTCAATGACAATTTCCTCGGTGGCACCAACAACCTCGGCGAACATGTCATCTGGAACTTCCCCGAGGCCGAGAGCCTCAAACAGTCGACGGCATGGGGCGGGTCGGTGCTGGCGCCGCTCGCCGATGCCGAGATTCGCAATTACATTCAGGGATCGGCAGTGTTCGGTAACCTGACCCAGAATGGCGAAATGCATATCGGGACGTTCAAGGGCGGTTATGTCAGCCCGCCGAGCGGCGGCACTTCGTCGGGTGGCACGACGTCGAGCGGCGGTACGTCGTCGGGTGGCGGCACAAGTTCGGGTGGCGCCGTATCGGTACCTGAACCGGGCATGTTCGGTCTGTTCGCGCTCGGCGTCGGCGGGCTGCTCTACATGCGCCGTCGCCGTGCGAAACAGGGCGGTGAATAGGCGGCGGTCGAGCGCCGCCGCCTAACCGGGCCTATTCGGCCCCGGCGATTTCCCTTGCCGATACTTTGGCGCGCATCTCCTGCGCTGCCGCGACCATCGCGATCAGTGCCGGGCGTACTTCGTCCCATTTGCGCGTCTTGAGCCCGCAATCGGGATTGACCCAGATTTGCTGCGCCGGAACATGCTTGCCAGCGAGCGTAAGGAGATCGGCCATCTCGCTAACCGCCGGGATGCGCGGCGAGTGGATGTCGTAGACCCCCGGCCCCACCTCGTTCGGATAGGCATAGGTGGCGAAGGCGCCTAGTAATTCCATCTGCGATCTTGCGGTCTCGATCGAGATGACGTCGGCATCCATCGCCCCGATGGCGCGGATAATGTCGTTGAATTCCGAATAACACATGTGGGTGTGGATCTGTGTGTCGTCGCGGACGCCCGATGCGGCGATGCGGAAGCTTTCGACTGCCCAGTCGAGGTAATGCTGCCACTCGCCGCGGCGAAGCGGCAGGCCTTCACGGAGCGCCGCCTCGTCGATCTGGATGATCGCGGCGCCGGCCGCTTCGAGATCCTGCACCTCGTCGCGGATCGCCAGTGCGATCTGCCGACAGCTCGTTTCCCGCGGCTGGTCGTCGCGGACGAACGACCAGTTGAGGATGGTAACCGGACCGGTGAGCATACCCTTCATCGGCCGCTCGGTCTGCTCCTGCGCATAGCGCCACCATTCGACGGTCATCGGCGCGGGGCGCGAGACGTCGCCATAGAGGATCGGCGGGCGGACGCAGCGTGAGCCATAGCTTTGGACCCAGCCGGCACGGGTGAAGGCGAAACCGGCAAGCTGCTCGCCGAAATATTGCACCATGTCGTTACGCTCGAACTCACCGTGGACGAGGACGTCGAGGCCGATTTCCTCCTGCCACTGGATGGCGGCGCGCGTTTCGACGCGGAGATATTGGGCGTAGGCCGTGTCGTCGATCTCGCCCTTGAGATGCGCGGCGCGGGCTTTCCGCACCTCGGCGGTCTGCGGGAAGGAGCCGATGGTGGTCGTCGGATAGGCTGGCAGGGAAAGGCGCGCTTGCTGGACGTCACGGCGGGCGGCGAAAGGCGAGGCGCGCCGCGCGGCGCCTTCGTCGAGTGCGGCAAGGCGCGCCGCGACCGCGGGGTCGTGGATCTTCGGCGAGGTCTGGCGGGCGACCGCGGCGATCCGCGATGCCGAAAAGGCGGCGAAGCTGGCGTCTTCGCCTTCGTTCAGCGCCTTGGCGAGCGCCGCCAGCTCCTCGATCTTCTGCGCCGCGAAGCTCAGCCATTGGGCGATTTCGGGATCGAGCGCGGTTTCGAGTGCGAGATCGACCGGGACGTGAAGAAGCGAACAACTGGGCGCGAGGATGAGGTCGCGCTGGCCTGCGAGGTCCCTGAGGCGCCAGTAAAGGTCGGGAAGATTGGCGCGCCAGACGTTGCGGCCATCGATGACGCCGAGCGACAGCAGGACGTGCTCCGGCAGCTTCTTCAGCGCCGGTTCGAGCTGGCCGGGAGCCCGGACGAGGTCGAGATGAAGGCCGTGGACCGGTAGTGCGGCGGCAAGGTCGAGATTGTCGTCGAGACCGCCAAAGTAAGTGGTCAGCATCAGTTTCGGCCCGCTGGTCGCGAGGCGGGCATAGGCCCGTTCGAAGGCGGTGCGCTGCTCGTCGGTCAGGTCGAGGACAAGGCAAGGCTCGTCGATCTGCACCCATTCGGCACCGGCACCGGCCAGACGACCAAGGATTTCGGCGTAGGTGTCGAGAAGCTGGGGCAGCAGCGCCAGCGGTTCGACCGCCTTGCCCTTGGCGAGCATCAGATAGCTGACCGGACCGAGAAGGACGGGCCGCGTCGGGTAACCGAGCGCCTTCGCTTCCGCAAATTCGTCGAAAATCTTGGTCGAGGCGATGCGGAACGTCTGTCCGGCGGTGAGCTCGGGGACAAGGAAATGATAGTTGGTGTCGAACCATTTGGTCATTTCCATCGCCGTGGTGTCGGCGGCGGCATGGGCGCAGCCAGCGTGGCCGGCATCGGCCTGCGAACCGCGGGCCATGGCGAAATAGAGGTCGGGGTCGACCGTCTCGCCGTCCCAGTCGTAGCGGCGCGGCACGGCGCCGATCAGGGCGCTGGTGTCGAGGACATGGTCGTAGAGCGAGAAGTCGTTCGACGGCAGGATGTCGGCGCCGAGCGCCTTTTGCCGGGCCCAGGCCGAAGCGCGGAGGCCGGCGGCGGCGGTGCGGAGGTCGGCGAGCGACGATTTGCCGGCCCAATAGCTTTCGAGGGCATGCTTGAGCTCGCGGCGGGGGCCGATGCGGGGAAAGCCGAGGGTGGCGACGCGGACAGTCATTGTTCAAACACCTTGCAAGGGGCAAGGCGCCGGTCAGACGGGCAGGCACGGACAAGCGCACCCCAAAGCAAGGCGGGGCCGGCACAGGCGTGCATGCGGCCTGACCGGACACCCCGCCGGAGGACGTATCTGACGAGGCAGGTCTCCTGGCTCACGGATCGACGCGGCGGTCTGGCCTTCCCGGTCCCTTGCCGGACCAGTGACACGTAGCGACCGCCGCTCACCGCTTACAGTTGCGGGGGCAGCGCCGGTTTTGCACCGGCTTCCCGTCTTAGCTCCTTGCCCGCAAAGCGGACGCGGAGAACCTCGACAGGCTGAAGCATAGCCTGTCGCTCTTCGCTGTCAAGTCACATATAAAGATTTCTTTATATCGTGTTTCTGCTCCTACAATGCCACCGCCAGCGTCGCCCCCGTCGCCGCGACGATGGCAAGCAGGATCGCCGCTTTCGCGCCACATTCGGCGAGGAATCCGGCGGGCCGCGCGGCAAAGGGCGGGGCGTCTTCGAGCGCCGGCCAGAGGGCGTCGGCGCCGGCGTCGGGGTGTGCGGGCACCGCGGCGGCGGGGGCATGCGGGCGCGGCGGACGTCCGGCGGGCGAGGCGATGCCGGGGCCGCTGATCCCGCTGGCGAGGACGAGCTTTTCGAACGCCACCGCCATCTTCTCGCGCCCCAGATATTCCTCGATCGCGGCGCGCGCCGGGTCGGGCGCAGCGGGGACGGGCAGCGCGGCGACGGTGCGCTCGATCTCGCCGTCGAGGGCGTGGAGGCGGTCGATCGCCTCGATGATCCGTTGCCGGTCGCCGCTTTCCATCGCCAGTTCGAGGCGGGTGAGCGACAACATGCCGGCGCGGCAATATTGCAGGCCCCAGAACATCCCGGCCGCGTCCGGATTCGCCGGATCGACCGGCACGGCGGGGCGGGCGCCCGCGGCGGGGGGCGTATATGCGTTCACGATGCTTACTCCATCAGCCAACCCCTGCCACCGCGCCTAACGCCAAAGCGGCGGCGGGCGATACGGCGATCCGGTCAGGCGTGGGCGCGCTGCGGCGGACGGGTTCAGCCGCGCGCAATATCCTTCCCCATGCGGATCATCGGCACCGCGACGCCGTCGGCGCCCGGGGTGTCGACATGCTCGATCGGGGTATAGCCGCAGGCGCGGTACAGCGGCTCGCCCGACAGCGTCGCCATCATCTCGGCGCGGCGAAAGCCCGCGGCGCGCGCGGCGTCCTCGCACAGCGTCATGATCATCCGTCCGACCCCGCGGCGGGTGAAGTCGGGGTGGGTGTACATGGCGCGGATGCGCGCCGCGTCGACCGCGGGGTCGAGCGGCGCCGGATCGCGCAAATCCTTGCTGTGGTCGCCGCCATAGAGCGTCGCGCGATGCGACCAGCCGCCGCAGCCCGCGATCTTCACCCCGCCCGCGCCCGCTTCCTCGATGACGAAATAGGTGCCGTCGGCGATCAACTGCGTATCGAGCCCCATCACCGCGCGGCTGGCGGCGATCTGCGCGGGGTCCAGAAAGCCCTGCTGCAACTCGGCGATGGCGCGCGCCATCACTGCGCGCAGCGCGTCGAGGTCGGCGGGGGTGGCGAGGCGGTGAGTCAGCATGGCGCCGGTATAAGCCCGACAGTGGCGGCGTCCAGCGCCCGCAAGGCCCAGAAATGCTGGGGGTTGGGAAAAGCGGCGATTATCGGCCGCCGCTCGTTCGCCCGGCGATGCGGCGTCGCCAGAGCCAGATTCCGCGCCCGACCAGCATCGCAATCGCGACGGCGAACAGAAGGGCGATCGCCGCCATCTGCCAGTCGCCCCAGGGTCGGGGCAGGGCGGACGCGGGTATCTTGATGAAAAAGGCAAGGGGTATGATGACGCCGAAGATGAGTGCGGTCTGCGACCACGGAAGAGCAAAGCCGCGCGCCAGCTTTTCGGCGCGCGAGAGCGCGCGCACCGGCGGGTTGCGGTCGAGCCCCGCCCAGATGCCGGCGACGAAGCGGGCGCGCTTCAGCCGCTGGACGACCGCGACGAAAAACCAGCCGACAAGTGCGGGGATTGCCAGCAGGCTGAACAGCGGGTTCAGGGTGGCGGCGAGTATGGCAAAGAGCGGAACGCCGAGGACCGCCGCCCACACCGTATGGGAAAAGCGGCGGCCGTGGCGACCCGCCATCAGCTCGAATTCGACGAGCAGCGCCGTCGCCTCGTCCTCGCTGACCAGCCGTCCCTCGCCGCCCGGCACGCGCGAATAGACGAGCCCCGCCGGGTCGCGGCGAAAGCGCGACAGAAGGGAGGCTCTTTCCTGTTCGATTGTTTGGCTGCGCGCGGTCATGTTCCGACATTAGACGCGGGGTTTTAACAACTTGCCAAGGCCGGTGAGCCATTCGCCTGCCTCCGTTTTCCTCCCTGTGCCGCAGGCATGGGGAGGGGGACCGCGAAGCGGTGGAGGGGCGGCGTTTTACGCGCCGTTGGCGGCTGAAAGGATCGCCCGCACGCTCGCCGTCGCAACGTCGGTGTCGAGGCCGCAGCCGAACAGGCTTTTCCCGTCCGCCGTGCGGCACTCCACATACGCCGCGGCCTGCACATTGCTGCCCTGGCCGATCGCGTGCTCGCTGTAATCGACGATGTCCATCACCGGGCCGCCGCTTTCGCTCAAGGCCGCGATGACGCTCGACATCAGGCCGTTGCCGCGGCCGCTGACGCTGCGCGGGGTGCCGTCGATGGTGAGCTTGCCGGCGAAGATGCGGTCGGCGCCCGAGTGCGTTTCGGACCAGTCGACGAGCTGGAAGCGCTTGGCTTCGGTGGTGAGGTAGGCGCCCTCGAAGGCTTGCCAGATGTCCTCGGCGCCGAGTTCGCGGCTCGTCTGGTCGGCAAGCGCCTGGACGGTGTGGCTGAAGCTTGCCTGCATCTTCTTGGGCAGTTTCAGGCCCTTGTCCTGTTCGAGCACCCATGCGACGCCGCCCTTGCCCGACTGGCTGTTGACGCGGATCACCGCTTCGTAGCTGCGGCCGAGGTCGGCGGGGTCGATGGGCAGATAGGGGACCTCCCAGCGTTCGTCATTCTGGCGCTCGCGCGCGGCGAAGCCTTTCTTGATCGCGTCCTGATGGCTGCCCGAGAAGGCGGTGTAGACGAGCTCGCCGCCATAGGGGTGGCGCGGGTGGACGGGGAGCTGGTTGCAATATTCGACCGTCTGGATGACCTCGTCGATGTTCGAGAAGTCGAGTTCGGGGTCGACGCCCTGCGTGTACATGTTGAGCGCGATGGTGACGAGGCAGGTGTTGCCGGTGCGCTCGCCATTGCCGAACAGGCAGCCCTCGACGCGGTCCGCGCCCGCGAGCAGGCCGAGCTCGGCCGCCGCGACGCCGGTGCCGCGGTCGTTGTGGGTGTGCAGGGAGATGATCGCGCGGTCGCGGTTCGGGAGGTTCTTGCAGAAATATTCGATCTGGTCGGCGTAGATGTTCGCCGTCGATGCCTCGACCGTCGCGGGGAGGTTGAGGATGATCGGCTTGTCGACCGTCGGCTGGAGGATCTCCATCACCGCTTCGCAGCAGGCGATGCTGAAATCGAGCTCGGCGGTCGAGAAGGTTTCGGGGCTATATTCGAAGCGCCAGTCGGTGCCGGGCAGGCGCGCGGCATTGTCGCGAAGCTGCTTCGCGCCCTCGATCGCGATCTGCTTGATCGCGGGCATGTCCATGCCGAAGACGATCTTGCGCCAGGCGGGGCTGACCGCGTTATAGACGTGGACGATCGCGGTTTTGGCGCCTTCGAGGCTGTCGAAGCTGGTGCGGATGAGGTCGGCGCGCGACTGGGTCAGCACCTGCGGGGTGACGTCGCCCGGGATGCGGCCGTTCTTCACGAGGCCCGAGATGAAGTCGAATTCGGTCGCACCGGCGCTGGGGAAGCCGACCTCGATCTCCTTGAACCCGCAGCGGACGAGCAGGTCGAAGAAGCGCGCCTTTTTCTCGGCATCCATCGGGTCGATCAGCGACTGGTTGCCGTCGCGCATGTCGGTGGAGAGCCAGATCGGCGCGCTGGTGGTGACGCGGCCGGGCCATTCGCGGTTCGCCAAGGGAACCTGCGGGAAGGCGTTATACTTGACCGAGGGGTCGCGGAGCATGGGCATGGGTGTGGTCTTCTTCTGCTGTCGGTTGCGGTGCTTGTCGATCGGACCCTTGAGCGGGTGGCCGCGACTAGCGCGCAGCCAGTGTCACGCCCAAGGGCGTGTAAGTCGCAGAAGAAGAAGGGCGTCGGAGCGCATGGCGACGCTATTGGTTCAAAATGTCGCGCTTGGCAAGGGGGAAGACCAAAAATGTCGCCGGACCGCGAATGGGGGAAGACGCGGCCCGGCGAAGTCAGGGGTTATGCGGCGGGTTATGCGGTTGGGTCAGGCGGCCTCGTCCTGGGCGACGTCGTCCTCTTCGTCCCACGGTTCGTAAACTTCTTCCTCGAACATATTGTCGACGGCGTGGACGCGGACGCCGATGCACCAGTCGGCGAGCGGGCCTTCCCATGCGGCCTCGACCTCGGTCAGCGCGTCGGCGGCGGCATCCGACGGGCGGTCGCCGACAAGGTCGAAGTCCTGAAAACCGTCCTCGGGCGGGGTGATATAGACATGCGGGTCGAGCCGGACGGCGGTCCAGCCCGCGGTCGGGGCGAGCCCCTCGACCTCGACGGTCAGCACGGGATTTTCCTCGTCGCCGCTGATCGCGGCGTTCACTTCGACAATTTCGCGTACCAGTTCGCTCATCGCCTTCACTCCTGTCGGCTGGGGTCGCCCGACAGGTAGCGGAGTCGTGTGACAGATTGGGGTGCGGCTAGCCGGCCGCCTTGACCCAGCCGACCGCGGGATCGTCGAAATCGATGACGTCGCCGAGTTCCCAGACATTGGGATAGCCATAGCCGACGAGGTTGATGAAGGTCTGGATATTGAGCGCGAGGGCGCGCGACTTCATCGGCACCGGGGCGCGGTTGTTGGCGAAATTATTGTTGCAATAGATGAGGATAGGCCGGTCGGGGTTGGCGCCGATCACCGCGGCGAGGCTGTCGGCGGTGAAATCGGTGAGCGGCAGGTTGACCGCGCCTGCGATATGCCCGGCGGCGAAGGCGTCTTTCGAGCGCGCGTCGAGGAGGAGGACGCCGGGCTTCGCGGCCTCGGCCTTGAAACGGTCGAAGGCGAGCAGGCGCGCCGCGCGTTCGGGGGCGACGCTGGCGGTGAGCTGCTGGAAAGCGGGGTAATCTATCTGGGGATTGGCGATCTGCGGATTGGCTTGCGCCAGCGCGGGGGTGGCGGCGAGCGCGAGAGCGAGAAGCAGGGTGCGGCGCATGATGGTTCCTCCCGATGATGGCGGGGAGGTTAGGCGGGGTGCGATGGCTGGGGGATGAATGCCCCTCCCCGCCGCGGCGCGACGGGGAGGGCAGGCGCTTACTGCTTTTCGAACGCCGCGTGGATTTCGAGTTCGACTTCGTCGCTGACCATCGGGATGCCGTAGGCGATGCCGAAGTCGCTGCGCCTGATCGTCGTTTCGGCCTGGAAACCGACGGTTTCCTTCTTGGTCATGCCCGTGCCGGCGCCGTGGAAATCGACGTCGAGCGTTACGGGCTTGGTCACGCCGTTGAGGGTGAGGTTGCCAGTGACCTTTGCCTCGTCGCCGTCGTCGTCGAGGACGACGCTGGTCGAGACGAATTTGGCGTCGGCGGGCGCGGCGCCGAAGAAGTCGGGCTTGCCGCCGTCCTTGCCGGCGCGCAGCAGATGCGCGGTGAGGCCGGCGTTGGCAGTGGTGACCTTGGCGACCGGGATCGTCACATCGACCTTCGCCGCGGCGGGATTGGCGGGATCGAGGACGAGCGTGCCGGTGACGTCGCCGAAGATGCCGCTATATTTGCTGAAGCCCAGATGATCGACTTCCCAGACGACCATCGTGTGCGCGGAATCGGCCGCGTACGTGCCCGCCGCGACGCGTGTCTTGTCGGGCTGGCCGGGAACCTGCGGCGCATTCTGCGCGATGACGGGAACCGCGATGGCGGCGGCGAAAGCGACGAGGGGGAGGACAAGGCGCATGACGAACTCCTGACTGGGGGAGGCGTCAGGCTAGGCCCGCGAACGGCGCGGCGTCAATCCTTGCCCTGCTGCTGCGCGTAGAGGCGCCGTTCCTCGAACCACTGGCGGATCGCGGCGGCGGTGCAGCCGGTGAAGCCGTAGCTGCCGACCGCCGAGCAACTGTTCGGGCGCGTCGTGCGGGCGATGCTGTCGTAACCCTCGACCGCCGAGGCCCAGCTACCGCCCATCGGCGCGTCGTCTTCCTTCAATTCCTCGCGCAGCGGTTTGGGGACGCGGTAGCGTTCGGTTTCGGGCTCCTGCGCGCAGACGACGATCTCTTCGCCCGACGATTCGGGGCACTGGTCGGCGCCATAGGTGATGAGGAAGGAGAATTTGTCGGGCGGCTCCGCCGATTGCGCAAGGCTGGGGTCGGCGTGCGCCGGGGCGGCGAACGCCGCAGCCGCGAGTAGCGGGAAGAGGAGGCGGGCAGGCATTTTCATCGTCGTTCGTCATTCCCTCGCACCATTCCCCGAGGACCACGCTAGCCCGGCCAGATGAACCTAAGCCGAACCTTCGCATGCGAAGAGGGGTGCGGTGCGGTTTTGTATAGATGGGGATTTATTGCGCGAAACCAAGGGTGTGGTGAAGGGCGGGGGTCGGATGGGGGTTGAGAGTGCTGGACCTTTGCGTCTCCGTCATCCCGGGCTTGACCCGGGACCCGCCTTCCTTGGATTCAGCGGTAAGGGATCAAATCCCAAATCCTCGGCAAGATCGCGCCAAGTCGGATTCACCGCGTTGATCAAATCGTATTTCCACGGCCGCAGCCATCGTTTGATCCGCTTTTCGCGCAAGATCGCCGAGTCCATCATTTCGTGGCGTTCGAACCAGACGAGCCGTTTGATCGCATAGTCCTTGGTGTAGCCCTTAAACATCCCCTCGCGGTGCTGATGAATACGCTGGACGAGGTTGGAGGTAACGCCTGTGTAGAGCGTGCCGTGCGAGGAACGCGCCAGAATATAAACGCAGGGATAACGCTCCATCGTCGCATGAAAAGATAAGGCGGGCCCCGGGTCAAGCCCGGGGTGACGATGGGATCGTAATCCGCTGAAACCCGCCCCTCACAATGCGTCGAGCGACGCCCTGATCGTGTCCCACACCTGCGCAAGCTCGTCGGGGGCGATGCAATAGGGCGGCATCACATAGACGCTGTTGCCGAGCGGACGGAGGAGGACGCCGTGGTCGCGGGCAAAGGCGATCAGGCGCGGCGCGAAGGTCGAGAGATAGCCGTTGTCGGGTACCACGATGTCGACCGCGGCGATGGTGCCGAGGCGGCGGGGGCTGCGCGCGCGCGGATCGGCGGCGAGCAGTGCGAGATGCGCCGCCTGCGCGTCGGCGAGCGCGTCGATGCGCGCCTGCACCGGTTCGTCGCGCCAGATTTCGAGATTGGCGTTCGCGGCGGCGCAGGCGATCGGGTTCGCGGTGTAGCTGGACGAATGATAGAAGGTCCGGGCGCGGTCGGTCGAATAATGGGCGTCGAAAACCGGATCGGTGCAGAGAGTGACGGCAAGCGGGATCGCGCCGCCGGTCAGCCCCTTCGACAGGCAGACGATATCGGGGATGACCCCCGCTTGGTCGCAGGCGAAGCGGGTGCCGGTGCGCCCCCAGCCGGTCATCACCTCGTCGGCGATGAACAGGACATTGTGGCGCGCGCAGATGGCGCGCATTTCGGCGAGCACCCATGCGGGGTAGATCAGCATGCCGCCGGCGCCGAGGATGAGCGGTTCGACGATGAAGGCGGCCGGTTTCTGTGAACAAGCGGCTTCGAGCGCGTCGAGCGTGGCCTGTTCCTGCCCCTCGTGCGGGAAAGGGATGGTGCCGACGTCGAACAGCAGCGGCTGCCAGGCGCGGTTGTAGACGCCGCGTTCGCCGACCGACATCGTGCCGATGGTGTCGCCGTGATAGCTGTGTTCGAGGACGAGGATGCGGTGGCGCGGCTCGCCGATATTATACCAGTAGCCGAGCGCCATCTTGAGCGCGACCTCGACACTGGTCGAGCCCGAGTCCGAGAAGAAGGCGCGGGTGAGCGGGGCGGGGGTGATGCGGATCAGTTCGGCGGCGAGCGTTTCGGCGGGTTCGTGCGTCCAGCCGGCGAAGATGAGCTGGTCGAGCTTTTCGGTCTGGGCGCGGATCGCCGCCATGATGCGCGGATGGGCGTGGCCGTGGGTGGTGACCCACCAGCTCGATATCGCGTCGATCCAGCGATTGCCGTCGGCGTCGTAAAGGCACGCGCCCGCGGCGCGGTCGATGAGCGGGGTCGGGTCGCCGAGACCGTGCTGAGTGAAGGGGTGCCAGACGGGGGATTGGTTCATCGTCATCGCTTAGGCCTTACCCAATTTCGTCATCCCGGCGAAGGGTGATCAGAGTCACGTGCCTCTGATCACCCTTCGCCGGGATGACGAGTGTCTATTGAAAACAGGTCAAATCGAAATTGGCGGTAAAAGCGGCGGCGAGATTGTCCGGCGTCAGCGGATCGACGATCGGCAGGCGGCCTAGCCGCCGCACGCCGCCGATGTCGGCAATGATCGCCTCGCTGTCCTCCACCGCTTCGCCGAGGAAGGCGACGCCGTGGATCGGTACGCCGCGCGCTTTCAGCGCCTCGATTGTCATCAGGCTGTGGTTGATCGTACCGAGGCTGGTGCGCGCGCAGACGATTACGGGGATTTGCCAGCGCGCGAACAGGTCGGCGTAAAGGATCGAGCGGGTGACCGGGACGAGCGCGCCGCCGGCGCCTTCGACGAGGAGGTCGCCGCCGGGCGGGGTCAGCCGGTCGGGGTCGATGGTGACGCCGTCGATTTCGGCGGCAAGGTGCGGCGAGGCGGGGGTGACGAGGCGATACGCCTCGGGATGGACGGGCACGCGCGCGAGGCGGGCGACGGCTTCGCTGTCGGTCTCTTCCTCGAGGCCCGACTGGATCGGTTTCCAGTATGGCAGTCCCAGCGCCCCGGCGAGCGCCGCCGAAAAGACCGTCTTGCCGATGCCGGTGTCGGTGCCGGTGACGACGAAGCGGCGGGTCATGCCGCGGCCATCGCCGCGGCGAGACTGTCGGTCATCGCGTCGATCTCTGCCTCGCCGACATTGAGGGTGATCGCGATGCGGAGCCGCGCGGTACCCTGCGGCACGGTGGGCGGGCGGATGCCGCGGACGTCGAAGCCCGCCTGCTGGAGCGCACCGGCGATGCGCATCGTGCGCGCATTGTCGCCGATGACGACGGGCAGCACCTGGCTGCCGCTGGGCGGCAGGCCGAGCGTGGCGAGGCGCGTTTCGGCGTGGCGGACGAGCGACAGCAGGCGCGCCTGCCGTTCGGGCTCGGTCGCGACGATTTCGAGCGCCTGCCGGACGAGCCACGCCATCAGCGGCGATGGCGCGGTCGAGAAGATGAAGGGGCGGCCGCGGTTGACGATGAAGTCGCGGACGATGTTAGGGGCGCAGAGCAGCGCGCCTTCGACGCCGAGCGCCTTGCCGCAGGTGTGGAGGGTGACGAGATTGTCGCGGCGTTCGAGGGCGTGCGCGAGCCCCTGTCCGGCGGGGCCGTAGACGCCGGTCGCATGCGCTTCGTCGACGACGAGGACGGCATCGTGGCGGTCGGCAACGGCGGCGAGCTCGGTCAGCGGGGCGCGGTCGCCGTCCATCGAATAGAGGCTTTCGACCGCGATCCACGGCGTCCCGGTGCCGCCCGCGGCGCGCCATGCGGCGATCGCATCGTCGAACGCCTGCGGATCGTTGTGCGCGGCGGCGACGCGCGCGGCGCGGCCGAGCTTCATCCCGTCGTGGGCGCTGGCGTGGATCAGCTCGTCATGGACGATCAGGTCGCCGCGCTGCGGCAGCGTCGCGAAAAAGGCGGCGTTGGCGGCGAAGCCGGTCGGGAAGAACAGCGCCGCTTCGTGGCCGTAATGGCGCGCGGCGTGCACCTCGAGCGCTTCATGTTCGCTGTGGTTGCCGCGCAGCAGGCGCGAGCCGCCCGATCCGGCGGGCAGGCCCTGCGCGATCCCGGCGGCGAGCGCGTCGCGGAGGACGGCCGAGCCCGCGAGGCCGAGATAGTCGTTCGAGGCGAAATCGACCCCGGCACGCGGTGCGAGGATGCGGCGGCGATTGTCGGCGGCGAGCCCGGCGAGGTCGGCGCGGTGCGCGGCGAAGGGCGGGGTGGTCATGCAGCTTTCTCTCTCGTCATCCGCGGCGCCCGGCCTGCCGCTCTGCGGCGGTCAGGCGGCGCGGCGGCGCAATCGGCGCGAGCGTGGCGGCGTCGAACAGGGCGCAGCGCCGGCGATCGCCGGAAATCATGTCGCGGACCATGCGCGGGAAGAAGCGGCGCATCAACCGGCCCATGCTCATCTTCGGCAGCGCGCTCGTGTCGCCGATGCCGTCCTGCGTGAAGAGGTGCCCGAGCGGCGGGCCGAGCAGCGCGGCGCGCGCGCTCGGGTCGCAGGCTGCGACCTGCGTCGTGATATAGGGAATGCGGCCGTTGGCGTAGCTGTTGAACAGCGGCATGCCGCAGCAGGACGCATACCAGCGCAGCGTCGGCTTGTCGGTCATATGGACGCAGGCGAGGCGGTCGCGGCCGGTGTCGATCCGCATCCGCGCGCACTGCGACTGGTACAGCGACGTGCCGCCATGGTCGTCGAGCACCCGTCCGGCGTGGCCGAGATAATGCGTCAGATCCTGACAGTCGGTGCAATGGCATATGATGTGATCGCCCTGATCGGGACCGGCGCCGAGCAGCGTTCCGGAAACCGTCCCGCAGGCGCAGGCAAAGGAAAGGTCGGCGGCCATGGCCCCTCCCTAATCCCTTACCCGCGATTGCGAAAGCGACCCGAACGCGTCAGTTGACGTTCTTGTCGACCAGCTTGTTCTTGGCGATCCACGGCATCATCGCGCGCAGTTCGGCGCCGGTCTTTTCGATCGGGTGCGCGGCGGCGGCCTTGCGGCTCGCCTTCAGCTCGGGCTGGCCGGCCTGATTGTCGAGCACGAAGTCCTTGACGAAGCGGCCCGAGGTGATGTCGGCGAGGACGCGCTTCATCTCGGCCTTGGTCTCGTCGGTGATGATGCGCGGGCCGGTCTTGATGTCGCCATATTCGGCGGTGTTCGAGATCGAATAGCGCATGTTGGCGATGCCGCCTTCATAGAGCAGGTCGACGATCAGCTTGGTTTCGTGGAGGCATTCGAAATAGGCCATTTCGGGGGCATAGCCCGCCTCGACCAGCGTTTCGAAACCCGCCTGAATGAGGTGGGTGACGCCGCCGCAGAGCACGGCCTGTTCGCCGAACAGGTCGGTTTCGCACTCTTCCTTGAAGGTCGTCTCGATGATGCCGCTGCGGCCGCCGCCGACCGCCGAAGCGTAGGACAGGGCAAGCGCCTTGGCGTGGCCGTTGCCGCTGTTGCCGCTGGCTTCCTGTGCGACCGCGATCAGGCAGGGGACGCCGCCGCCCTTCTGATATTCGCTGCGCACGGTGTGGCCGGGGCCCTTCGGCGCGACCATGAAGACGTCGATGTCGGGGCGCGCCTCGATCAGGCCGAAGTGGATGTTGAGGCCGTGCGCGAAGGCAAGCGCGGCGCCGGGCTTCATGTTCGGGCCGAGATCGTCGGCATAGATTTTCGCCTGATGTTCGTCGGGAGCCGCGACCATGATGACGTCGGCCCATTCGGCCGCTTCCTTGTTCGACAGCACCTTGAAGCCGGCGCCTTCGGCCTTTTTCGCTGTCGCCGAACCGGGACGGAGCGCGATCGCGACGTCCTTGACGCCGCTGTCGCGGAGGTTCTGGGCGTGGGCGTGGCCCTGGCTGCCATAGCCGAGGATGGCGACCTTCTTGCCCATGATCAGATCCTGGTCGGCGTCGCGATCGTAATAAACCTGCATGTCATTCTTCCCTATTTCTCTTTCGTCACCCCGGACTTGATCCGGGGTCCCGCTCAGCAACGGTGAAAAGCGGGACCCCGGATCAAGTCCGGGGTGACGACAGTTGAAACCCAATGCCTAAACTCTAAAGCGCCTCCGCGCCGCGGGCGATGGCGACGACGCCGGTGCGGCCGACTTCGACCAGCCCGCATTCGCGCATCAGGGCGACGAAGCGGTCGACCTTTTCGCTGTTGCCGGTGATTTCGAAGATGAAGCTGCTGATCGTCGTGTCGACAACCTTGGCGCGGAAGACGTCGGCGAGGCGCAGCGCTTCGATCCTTTTGTCGCCGGTGCCCGCGACCTTGACCAGCGCGATCTCGCGTTCGACGTGCGCGCCATTGTCGGTGAGGTCGGTGACCTTGTGCACCGGCACGAGGCGGTCGAGCTGCGCGATGATCTGGTCGATGATCGGCGGCGGGCCGTTGGTGACGATCGTGATGCGGCTCAGGGCATGGTCCGAACTGATGTCGGCCACGGTCAGGCTTTCGATATTATAGCCGCGCGCGGTGAACAGGCCGGTGATCTTGGCGAGCACCCCGGCCTCGTTGTCGACGGTGATGGCGAGCACGTGGCGCTCGCCGGCTTCGGTCTTGATTTTCATGATGTTACACCAGTGCCTTGGCTTCGTCGTCCATCGTGCCGGTAACGTCGCTCGGCTGGAGGAGCATTTCGGTGTGCGCGGCGCCCGACGGGATCATCGGGAAGCAGTTGGCGAGCTTGGCGACGCGGCAGTCGACGATCACCGGCCCCGGCGTGTCGAGCATCGTCTGGATGCCCGCCTCGAGCTCGCCGAGCGTGTCGATGCGGAGGCCCGTCCAGCCATAGGCGTCGGCGAGCTTCACGAAATCGGGCAGGCTGTCCGAATAGCTGTTCGAATAGCGGCTTTCATAGGTCAGTTCCTGCCACTGGCGGACCATCCCCATCCATTCGTTATTGAGAATGAAGATCTTCACCGGCAGGCGGTACTGCGCGACGGTGCCCATTTCCTGGATGTTCATCTGGAGCGAGGCTTCGCCCGCGATGCAGATGACGAGGCGGTCGGGGTTGGCGATCTGCGCGCCGACCGCGGCGGGGAAGCCATAGCCCATCGTGCCGAGCCCGCCGCTGGTCAGCCAGCGGTTGGGTTCGGCAAAGCCGAAATGCTGCGCCGCCCACATCTGGTGCTGGCCGACTTCGGTGGTGACGATCGGGTCGCGGCCGCGCGTCGCGTCGAACAGCGCCCTGACCGCGCGCTGCGGCATGATTTCGGCGTCGGCTTCCTTCTTTTCGGGGAAGTCGAGGCAGCGCGTCGCGCGCCAGCCGTCGACACGGCGCCACCATTCGCCAAGGTCGCGCGCCTTGTGACCCGCCGCCTGCCAGTGGGCGACGATCGCCGCGAGCGCGCGGCCGGCGTCGCCGACGATCGCGAGGTCGACGGGCACGATCTTGTTGATCGAGCTGCGGTCGATGTCGATGTGGATCTTCTTCGAATCCGGCGAGAAAGCATCGAGGCGGCCGGTGACGCGGTCGTCGAAGCGCGCGCCGACCGCGATGATCAGGTCGGCGCGGTTCATCGCCATATTCGCTTCATATGTGCCGTGCATGCCGAGCATGCCGAGCCATTTTTCATCGTCCGACGGAAAGGCGCCGAGCCCCATCAAGGTCGAGGTGACGGGCGCGCCGGTGAGCGCGACGAGCTGGCGCAGCGCGGCGCTGGCGGCCGGACCGGCGTTGATCACGCCGCCGCCGGTATAGAAGACCGGGCGTTCGGCAGCGGCAATCATCGCCACGGCGCGGGCGATCGCATCGCCGTCGGGTTCGACCTGCGGGCGGTAGCTGTTGTGCAGGATATTTTCGGGCACGACATATTCGCCGGTCGCGACCTGCACATTCTTCGGGATGTCGATCACCACGGGGCCGGGGCGGCCGTGGGTCGCGATATGGAACGCCTCGTGGAGGATCGGGCCGAGGCGTTCGGGATCCATCACGAGATAATTATGCTTGGTGCAATGGCGCGTGATGCCGACGGTGTCGCATTCCTGGAAGGCGTCGGTGCCGATCAGCGCGGTCGACACCTGCCCGGTGAGCACGACCATCGGGATCGAGTCGAGCAGCGCGTCGGTGATGCCGGTGACCGCGTTGGTCGCGCCGGGGCCCGAGGTGACGAGCACGACGCCGGGCTTGCCTGTCGAGCGCGCATAGCCTTCGGCAGCGTGGGTCGCCGCCTGTTCGTGGCGGACGAGGACATGCTTGATCGTCGGATGCTTGTAGAGCGCGTCGTAAATCGGAAGGACCGCGCCGCCCGGATAGCCGAACACCGTGTCGACCCCGAGGTCGACCAGCGCCTGAACCACCATGTCGGCACCACTCATTTCCGTCACGACGAAACTCCTTCCAACACAAAAACGCAGCGCTTGTGCGCTGCAACAGGGTTGCGGGCAATAGGTGTATGATTCTATCCTGTCAACAGCTTTTCACGTAATATTGTTGCTATTTCATTTATGTTATCGACCGATAATATCTCTTCATGGCGCGGCCAGCCCGCCGGAGGCTGGTGGCGGAACCACGTATATTGGCGCTTGGCATATTGGCGGGTCGCCGCCTGCGTGAGGTCGAGCGCCTCGGCGCGGCTGATTTCGCCCGCCAGATGGCGTGCGATCTGCGGCACCCCGATCGCGCGCATCGCGGGCAGGTCGGGGTCGAGATGGCGCGCCAGCAGCGCTTCGACCTCCTCGACCGCGCCGCGCGCGAACATGTCGACGAGGCGCGTGTCGCAGCGGGCGCGCAGCCAGTCGCGCGGCGGCAGCAGGACGAAGGGGGTGAGGGCGATGGCGCCCGCGATGCCGCCCTCTCGCGCCTGTTGCCAGTCGGCGAGGGTGCGGCCGGTCGAGCGGACGACTTCGAGCGCGCGCGCGACGCGGGTGCGGTCGGCGGCGTTCAGCCGCGCCGCAGCGGCGGGGTCGAGCGCGGCGAGCGCGGCATGGGCGTCGGCAACCTCCAGCGCGCGCACCGCCTCGCGCACCGCGGGGTCGATTTCGGGCACCGGCGCGATGCCGTCGAGCAGGGTGCGGAGGTAAAGGCCGGTGCCACCGACGAGGATCGGAACCTTCCCGGCAGCGTGCGCGTGAGAGACGATGTGGCGGGCCTCGTCGGCCCAGCGCGCGGCGTTATGCGCCTCGGCCGCGTCGACATGGCCGAAGAGATGGTGGGGCACGTCCGCCATCTCCTCGGGCGTCGGGCGCGCCGAGAGGATGGCGAGGTCGGCATAGACCTGGCTGGCGTCGGCGTTGACGACGACGGCGCCGGGACAGGCTTTTGCCAGCGTCACCGCCAATGCGCTCTTGCCGCTGGCGGTGGGTCCGGCGATAAGCGCGACAGGCGGCAGGTCGCCGCGAAAGAATGAAGGAGATGCCATGTTCGTCGCAACGCTGATAGCAGCCGGAAAGCTGACGGGCGAGGTGGTCCGCGAGGCAATCGACCGGCTCGACGCGACGGAACATGAGGTGGGGGCACCGCACTGGCTCGACGAAGGCGACGCCGCCGATATCGTCTTTCAGGGCAGCCTGGTGAGCGCGCGCGCCGAACTGGCGAAAATGGATCATGGCGCGCTCGACGTCGTCGTCCAGCCGCTCGGCGACCGCACCAAGAAACTGATCATCGCCGACATGGATTCGACGATGATCACCGTCGAATGCATCGACGAACTGGCCGATTATGCGGGGCTGAAGCCGCAGATCGCGGCGATCACCGAACGCGCGATGCGCGGCGAGATCGATTTTGCCGCGGCGCTGGCCGAGCGCGTCGGGCTGCTCGGCGGGATGGCTGAATCGACTTTGGTCGATTGCCGGATGGAGCGCGTACGGCTGACCCGCGGCGCGCGGACCTTGATCCAGACGATGAAGGCGCATGGCGCTTATTCGATCCTGATTTCGGGCGGCTTCATGCCCTTTGCCGGCCCGGTCGGCGAGGCGATCGGTTTCGACAAGGTGATCGCGAACGAGCTGGAGATCGCGAACGGCCGGCTGACCGGCAAGGTGCTGGAGCCGATCGTCGACAGCGCCGCGAAGCTGGAGACGCTGAAGGCCGAGGCGGCGAAGCACGGCCTGCCGCTCGCCGAAACGCTGGCGGTGGGCGACGGCGCCAACGACATCCCGATGATCACCGCGGCGGGGCTGGGCATCGGCTATCACCCGCACCCGGCGGCAGGCGAAGCGGCGGCGGCGGCGATCCGGCATCATGATCTGACGGCGCTGCTGTGGGCGCAGGGCTATCCGCGGCGGTCGTGGGTGCTGGGGTAGGGGGTTCCGGTGAGTGGCGTGTTTGGGGTGGGAGGTGGACATTAATGCGCTAAATGGCGCCGGGGGTAGAGCGAATGAATATTTCAGACAATGACGGCGTTTTCACAGCCCAGCATGTGACCGGTCCTACCCACAATATGCTCCGTTTGAAGATCGGCCGGGGCGCACCCCAAGAGTTTGTCGTTACGGTCCTCCCGCCGATAGGAGAGTGCAGTCATCCCGGCGGCCAAACGATAGATGAGATTGCTCTGGCGATCAAAGCAGGCGTTGCAGACGCTAATGCTGCCCTGAATACCGACTACATGGTAGAGGCAGCTGCCATTGTCGAAAATGACACGCGCCAGCGCGGCATCTACGAATATCTGACTCGGAAAATTTTAGAGAAAGCAGCGGCGTCGGAGGAATCATAACGACACGACCGGTACGACTTCGGCCAGCCCGGCAAATACCTTCGGTCATCGGCGCAAACTCAGTGACGACCTAGGTCAGCGATCTTCAAGGGGTAGAGCAGCCCAGTCGGCATAACTGCCGTAGACATCGGTGGTCGGAAATGCCGGATTAGTCTCTTTGTGACGCGTCAAATGGAGCCGCGCAACACGCCCATCTTCGAGCCGAAAAAGAACATCGTCGCGCCGAAATCGACGCCCCAATGCTGTTGCCTTGATGCCGTAAAGGACATGGCCGGCGCTAAGCTCGCGCTCCAGTTCTTCTTCAAGCTCTCGCCGTTCAGTCTCACTGGTCACCCGGTACCAGTCGCCGTCCCAATCATTCTCGTCGCTCATGAAATGAGCATATCTCAGGGGTCTGATGTCCGCAATCGGTCGATTTCAGACAGTCGTCACCCCGGACTTGATCCGGGGTCCATCCACGCGGCGCCGGAGGCTGGACCCCGGATCAAGTCCGGGGTGACGAGGGAGTAGATATCCTCCCTGTCGCGTAGCGATGGGGAGGTGGCAGCGCGGAGCGCTGACGGAGGGGCTGATGGCGCGACGTTGCCGCCGCTCCACCACCGCTTCGCGGCGGTCCCCCTCCCCACGGCTTCGCCGCAGGGAGGATTAGGGCGATAGTACCGCCTGTCCTTATCCCCGCGGTGCGGCGAGGCGGGTGAACGCGGTCCAGGTGCAGGCGGTCGCTTCGGCCGAATTGCCGCAGCCGGGGATCGGGAGGTAGCGGCGGAAGAGGGCGTCGCCGCGGCCGAGCGGTTCGAGATTGCGGAGCTGGTCCATCGTCTGGCCGCGATAGAAGGCGCGGACATAGCGTTCGCCCTTGGCATTGCTGACCAGTTCGAAACCGAGGGCGCTGCCCGGCGGCACCTCGTCGGCGGGATAGCTCGGCACCTGCCAGTGGAGGTCGAAGAAGCCGCCGAGGTCGGCGACATTGGTGTCGTGGCCGGCGAGCAGGGTCAGCCGCGCGGGGCTGGTATCGCCGAGCGCCGCGACGATTTCGCCGACGATGGGCGCAGCGGCGGCGGCGGCGATATAGCCGGGGCGGTTGGCGTAGCGGAACTTCAGCGGATGGAAGCGCAACAACTGTTCGATCTCGGCGCGGCTGACGCGGCCCCAGCCGACCTGCTCCATCGGCATGCCTTCGAGATATTCGAGGAGCAGCGTCTGGCTGGCGGTCGAGCCGACGTCGAGCGGCCCTTCGAGGTCGGGACGGTCGTGCGGCTGCGCGATCAGCCGGCTCGGCTCGGCAACGAGCGGGCAGGCGGGGACGGCGCAGTTCAGGACCTTTGCCAGCAGGGTGAGTTCGCCGCGATGGCGTTCGGTGTCGGCGGCGAGCCCGCCCTCGGGCGCCTCGGCGAGCGAGGCGTCATAGGCGCGCTTGCCGTCGAACGACGGCGGCGCACCGTCGAGGCCGTGGAAGATCGCATCGTCGTCGGCGCCCGCCGGGTGCGCCACATCGGCGGCGCAGCCGGGCATGAAGCCCGCGGCCCAGTTGCGCGCGGTGTCGATCGTCCGCTGCTTGTAGCTCGCCTTGAGCACGATGGTCCCCGCGGCGGGGCAGCCGTCCGGAAACAGGCCGCGGTCGCCGAACCAGAAGCGGTCGCTTTCGCCGAGCAGTCTGGCCCCGGCGCCGCCGCGCGGGGTGAGCAGGCCATAGTCGACCGGCCAGTCGGGCCAGCGTTCGTCCGAATAGCCGGGCGGGACGACCGCCGCCTTGGTCGGCGGGCGGATGCCGTGGCGCATCAGCATCACGACCTTTTCGAGCTTGAGCGGTCCCGGCGCGGCGGCGGGCGATGCGGCGCCGGTGCCGGGGGCAGGCGCCGCGCAGGCGGCCAGCAGCGCAGTCGACAGGAGGAATATCCGCTTCACTTCGCTCTCCCATTGGAATAAATATATCGACATACCGTATAACAGAAAATATATTTCATCAATGCTTGCGATGGAAGAAATATGCCGGAGGGCGCGTGTCAGCTTGATGTCAGGGCCGGTGTGGCAAAAGGGCAGCATGAAAAAGACCCTCCTCATCGCGGCCGCAGTTGCCGCCTTCGCCATTCCCGCTTCTACCTCGTTCGCCTATGGCGACAAGGACGACCGGGCCGACCAGCAAGCCGCCAGCGCGGCACTCGCGCGTGGGGAGATCCTGCCGATCGCCCGCGTCCTTGCGATCGCGACCGGGCGCGTCCCGGGCGACGTGCTGAAGGTCGAGCTCGAGCGCGAAAAATTCGGTTTCAAATATGAGGTGAAAATCCTCACCGGAAGCGGCAGGGTGCGCGAGGTCGAAATCGACGCCAAGACCGGCCGGGTAATCAAGATCGAGGATGATTGATGCGTGCATTGGTGGTCGAGGACGATCCGGCGGTCGCGTCCGAACTGGTGCGCGGGATGACCGCGGCCGGCTTCGTCGTCGACCTGGCGGGCGACGGACAGCAGGCGTGGTTCAACGGCGATGTCGAGGAATATGACGTCGCGGTCGTCGACCTTGGCCTGCCGCGGCTCGACGGTCTGTCGGTGATCAAGCGCTGGCGCGACGCGGGGCGGAACTTTCCCGTCCTGATCCTGTCGGCGCGCGGCGAATGGACCGACAAGGTCGCCGGGATCGAGGTCGGCGCCGACGATTATATGGCCAAGCCGTGGGCGATGGAGGAACTGGTCGCGCGGCTGCGTGGGCTGATCCGCCGCGCCGCCGGGCGGTCGAGCCCGATGCTGCAGGCGGGGCCGGTGCGGATCGACACGCACCGCATGACCGCGACGCTCGACGGCGCGCTGGTCAAGCTGTCGCCGCTCGAATACCGGCTGCTCGACTATCTGGCGCATCATGCCGGGCGGGCCGTGCCGGCGACCGAATTGTCCGACCATCTTTATGGCGACGCCGACACCGAAAACACCAATGCGATCGAGGCGCTGATTGCGCGGTTGCGCCGCAAGCTGGGGGCGGGGACGATCGAGACCCGGCGCGGCTTCGGCTATCTGGTGCCGGCCGCCGCCGCGTGACCGGCGGTTCGCTCCGGCTGCGGCTGATCGCGGGGGCCGGGGTAGCGATCGCGGTTGCGCTCGTCGTCGCCTGGTTCGCGATGACATGGCTGTTCAACGGCCATGTCGAGCGGCGCGTCGAGGACGAGCTGCTGGTGCAGGTGCGGCCGCTGCTCGCCGACCTCACATTGTCGGGCGGGGTGCCGGTCGCGGGATCGGAGCCCGCCGATCCGCGCTTCGCGGTGCCCGCGGGCGGGCTCTACTGGCAGGCGTCGACCGGCGCCGGGACGATCCGCTCGGTATCCTTGTGGGACAGCCGCCTGCCGCGCGCCGCGACGGCGCCCGCCGATACGTGGCGCCTGCGCCGCGCCGACGGCCCGTTCGGGCAACGGCTGTTGCTGATGGAACGCGCGATCCGGCTGCAGCCGCAGGAACCGCCGGTGATCGTTCAGCTCGGTTACGACCTGGCCAAGCTGGCGCCCGCGCAGCGCGAGTTCGGGCGCGAAATGGCGCTGTTCATGGTGCTGCTGTGGGCGGTGCTGGCGCTCGCCGCCTGGGCGCAGGTTTCGCTGGGGCTGCGGCCGCTGCGCCGGGTGCGGCAGGAGATCGAGCAACTGAGCCGCGACGCGTCGGCGCGCCTCGGCGGAGCCTATCCGCGCGAACTCGCGCCGCTCACCACGTCGATCGATGCGCTCGCCGATGCGCGCGAGGCCGATCTGGTGCGGGCGCGCCGCCGCGCCGCCGACCTCGCGCACGGGCTGAAAACGCCGCTCGCGGCACTCGCGGCGCAGAGCGCGCGGATGCGCGAGGGTGGCGCCGCAGACATCGCCGACGGGCTCGATTCGTCGATCGCCGCGATGCGCGCCGCGATCGACGGCGAGCTGGCGCGGACGCGGATCAGCCTGGTCCATGAAGGACGCAGCACTGTCGCGCTGCCGCTGATCGAGCGCATCGTCGCGGTGATCGAACAGACCGAGGCGGGCGAGCGCGTCGCCTTTTCGCTCGCCTGCGCCGAGGATGCGACGCTGCCGTTGGCCAGCGACGACGCCGCCGAACTGCTCGGCCCGCTGCTTGAAAATGCCGCGCGCCATGCCCGCCGGCTCGTCCATGTCGCGGTCGAAAGCGGCGACGGCGCGCTGGCGCTGGTGGTCGGCGACGACGGGGCGGGGCTCGACAGCGCGCAGCGCGGCGAGGCGATCCTGCGCGGCGCGCGGCTCGACTCGGGGGAGGAGGGGCATGGCCTCGGCCTCGCTATCGCACGCGAACTGGCGGAGGCGACGCGCGGCGAACTGACGCTCTCCCGGTCATCGCTCGGCGGGCTCGAGGTCCGCGTCGCGTGGGCGCTATCCGCCTGAACTTCCTGTCAGCGCCATGTCAGGACGGTGCGTTTGCGCCGCGTTCCCGCGCGGTTGGAACGTCCATTGTGCAAGATATATTCTATTTCTCTTGCAATATAGAATAATTGTGTCATTATTGTCATCAACGAGCGCGGCAGAGGAGCCGTGCCGGGGAGGAGAGGCAGTAGATGACACGGTTCGGACGGGCGCTTTTGCTCACGACATGTCTGGCGGTTCCGGTTGCGGGCGCCTGGGCACAGGATACGGCGGGCGACGACGATACGATCGTCGTCAGCGGCCGCCGCGCCGCCGATCGCGCGGCGCTGGAGACGAAGCGCAACACCGACACGCAGGTAGACGAAGTGCGCGCCGACGACGTCGGCCGGCTGCCCGACCAGAATGTCGCCGAAACGCTGCGCCGCCTGCCGGGCCTCAGCGTCGCCAACGATCAGGGCGAAGGGCGTTATCTGACCGTGCGCGGCGTCTCGCCCGACCTGCTCAACGTCACGCTGAACGGCCAGACCGCCGCCGCGCCCGAACCCGACTCGCGGCAGGTGAAGCTCGACGACATCCCGTCGGCGCTGATCGGCGCGATCACGGTGTCGAAGACGCTGACCCCCGACATGGATGCCAACGCGATCGCCGGCGCCGCGAATATCGAGACGGTGTCGGCCTTCGACCGTCCGGGCACCTTCGGCAGCCTGCGCGGCGCCTATGGCAAATACGACCTCAACGGCAAGCATCCCTATGAACTCGACGCGTCGATCGGGACACGCTTTGGCCCCGACCGCCAGTTCGGCGTCGTGCTGGCGGTCAATTATTCGAACCGCGAGTTCGAGGCGGAGAACGTCCAGTCGGGCGGGAGCTGGGAAGAAGTGAACGGTCAGTTCATCCCGCTCGAACAGACGATCCGCGATTATCACACGCGGCGCCAGCGTTACGGCGCGGTCGCCAATTTCGACTGGCGGCCGACCGACGCGGTGAAGACCTATGCCCGCTTCCTCTATTCGAAATATAAGGACAAGGAATCGCGGCCGGGCTTCACGATCGAGCTCGACGAGGACGAGATCACCAACCAGACCGCGGCCGGCGGCGATTTCGCCGAAGCCGATGTCGCGCGCGCGCTGCGCTCGCGGCAGGAGGATTCGGACACGCTGACCGGGTCGCTGGGCGGCGAGTTCGACCTTGGCCCGAGCTGGCTGCGCATCGAGGGCAGCTATACCCGCGCCAACAAGCGCGACCCGCATCGCGACGAAATCTCGTTCGAGGGCGAGGGCGTGTCGGGTTCGTACGACCTGTCGGACGGCATCCCGATCTTCCGCCCCGACGCCAGCGCGTTCGACCCGTCGATCTATGAATTCGACGAGACGAGCTATGAAAACCGCCGGGCGCGCGAGGATCTGTACCAGTTCCGCGCCGACTTCCGCACCCCGATCGCGATCGGCGACGACAGTTCGATCAAGGTCGGCGCCAAATATACCAGCCGCCGCAAGACCAACAATATCGAGGCGTCGGTCTATGACGGCTATGACGGCGACTTCACGCTCGACCAGGTCGAGGGCGGGTCGATCGGCAGCATCTTCAAGGGCCGCTATCCGTTCGGCGTGATCATCAGCCGCCCGAGCGCCGACGATTTCTTCGATTCCAATTTCGACGATTTCGAGCTCGACGAGGAAGGCACCGTCGGCGACAGCCTGGCCGGCGATTATCTGATCCGCGAGAAGATCTTTGCCGCCTATGCGATGGCGACGCTGAAGATCGGCCAGATCACCGCGATCCCGGGCGTCCGCATGGAGAAGACGAAGAGCAATTATGCCGCGAAGGCGGTGCTCGATTCCTCGACCGTCGACGATCTGGACAAGGATTACGACAGCTTCGGGTCGCAAAGCTACACCGACTGGTTCCCGGGGCTGAACCTGCGCTGGGACGCGACGCAGTCGCTGGTCTTCCGCGCCGCGGTGACGCGGGCGATCGGGCGGCCGAATTATGAGCAACTGGCGCCGACGACAATCGTCAACACCGGCGACAACGAGGTCGAGCAGGGCAATCCGGGCCTGCGGCCGCTCACCTCGACCAACTATGACCTTGCCGGCGAATTCTATATCGGCCGCAAGGGCATCATCAGCGTCGCGGGCTTCTACAAGACGATCGAGAACCCGATCTATTCGGCGACGACGGTGCAGAGCGGCACCTTTGCCGGGCAGGACCTGATCGATGCGCAGGTGACGATGCCGGTCAACGCCGACAGCGCCTTCGTCAAGGGCGTCGAAATCAACGCGCAGACTGAACTCAGCTTCCTGCCGTCGCCGCTCGACGGGTTCAGCCTCGGGGGCAGCATCACCTTCGTCAAATCGCGCGCCAAGGGCATCCCCGGTCGCGGCGACGAGCGGCTGCCGCTGGCCAGCCAGTCGAACCGGGTGGCGTCGGCGTTCCTGTCATACGAAAAGGGCGGGCTGTCGGCGCGCATCGCCTATACCTACCGCTCGGCCTATCTGCTCGAACCTGGCGAGGATCGCGACACCGACCTGTATGTCGGCGCCTTCAATCAGTGGGATGCGCGGATCGGGTATGACATCGTCAAGCATGTCACGATCTTCCTCGAAGGATCGAACCTCAACGACGAGCCGTACCGCGTCTTCCAGGGCATCCCGTCGCGGATCGACGAGGTCGAGCGCTATGGCTATTCGGTGAAGACGGGGGTGCAGTTCAAATTCTGATTTTGCGGGGGGCACTGGAAAGGGGTCGGGGAAACCCGGCCCCTTTTTTGGTGCCGAGAGTGGGCTTTGGGGTGGAAAGCAGACATGTGCTGTGTCACTTCATGCGCATGAATAGACCGGCTCTTCTGGAATGGCTCCCTACACAGGGCATCCGTCGCGATGCTTACGATTTCAGCGGTGACTTTGGCAGCGAAACTTATGTTCTGCGCGAATGCCCTAAAGGCTGGGAAGTCTATTACAGCGAGCGAGGTCAGAAGAAGTCGCATCGCGAGTTCTCATCAGAGCATGAAGCTGGAGAATTTTTCCGTACCTTGATCCTCAATGATGCCAGCACACGCCAAGCGTAGCTAACATCAATGTCAGCAATCTGTCGATTGTCAGACATTTGTCATCCCGGACCTGATCCGGGATCCATTAGTGCGTCGGTAGCTGTGGGCCCCGGATCAAGTCCGGGGTGACAAACAAGGAAAATCCTCCCTGTGGCGAAGCCATGGGGAGGTGGCAGCGCGGAGCGCTGACGGAGGGGCAATAGCGCGCCGTTGCGGCCCCTCCACCACCCGCTTTGCGGGCGGTCCCCTCCCCATGGCTGCGCCACAGGGAGGATTTGACGTCTTAGAGCAGCACGCGCTCGCCGGTTTGCGCCGATTGGGCGGCGGCTTCGGCGAGGGCGAGGGCGGCGACGCCGTCGCGGAAGTCCACCAGCGGGGCGGCGCCGTCCAGTATGTCGGCGAAATGTTCGGCCTCGCGCGCATAGGCGACGGCGTAGCGGTCGAGGAAGAAATTCTGGAAGCGGTCGGCGGCGGCGCCGTTTTCGCCCCAGGTCTCAACCGTCGTTTCGAGCTGGTTCTGGGCGCGGATCATTCCCGTCGACCCGAAAGCCTCGATCCGCTGGTCATAGCCATAGCCGCTGCGGCGGCTCGACGAGATGACGCAGAGGCGTCCCGACGCGGTGCGCAGGATCGTCTTGGCGGTGTCGGCATCGCCCGCTTCGCCGATCGCCGGATCGACGAGGACCGAGGCGCTGGCGAAGACTTCGGTCACCTCTTCGCCGAGCAGCCAGCGCGCCATGTCGAAATCGTGGATCACCATGTCCTTGAAGATGCCGCCCGATACCTTGACGTAATCGACCGGCGGCGGCGCGGGATCGTGGCTGACGATGTGCAGCGTTTCGAGGTTGCCGACCGCGCCGCCGGCGAGGCGCGCCTGCAACGCCGCGAAATTGGGGTCGAAGCGGCGGTTGAAGGCGAGGAACAGGCAGGCGTCCAGTGCGGCGAAACGCGCCGCCGATTCGCGGGCGCGCGCAAGGTCCTGATCGAGCGGCTTTTCGCAGAAGATCGCCTTGCCCGCTTCGGCGGCGGCGAGGCTGTAGGGCAGGTGGGTGTCGGTCGAGCTGGCGACGACCACGCCGGCGATCGCGGGATCGGCGAGCGCTTCCTCGATCGTCGAGACGCGCGCGTCATATTGGGCGGCCACCGCCGCGGCGGCGTCGGGGAAGGGGTCGACGACGCGGGCGAGCCGCAGGCGCGGGTTGGCGGCAAGGTTCGCCGCGTGGATTTTGCCGATCCTGCCGGCGCCGATCAGGGCAATGTCGTGCATGAAAGCCTCTCTGGTTCAAACTCTGTTCCATGTTGTTAATGAGTGGAACATATATTCTATAGCGTGGAAAATGCGGCAGGGCGATAGTTGCGTTACAAGTTTTGAACAGATATTCCGTTTTTTCCGGATCAGCGGGGGAGAATGAATTTGACCGACATCCAGACCGCCCCCAGTTCGGCGGAAGAATTGCGCGCCGAGATCGTGAGCCGATACGAGACGCTGAGCAAGCGGCTCAAGCAGATCGCGCGCTATATCCTCGACGAGCCCAACGATATCGCGCTCGAAACGCTGGCGGTGATCGCCGATCGCTGCGGCGTCCAGCCGTCGGCCATCGTGCGCTTTGCCAAGAGTTTCGGGTTCGAGGGGGCGAGCCAGATGCAGCGGCTGTTCCGCGACGGGCTGCTCAGCAACAATGCCGCGCTCGGCTATTCGGAGCGCGTCCGTCAGCTCGACGAGGCGACGAGCGCGCAGGACGCCGAGCCTGCGAACCTGCTGTCCGAATTCGTCGAGGGCAACAGCCTCGCGATCCAGAACCTGCTCCAGACAGTCAGCGGCGCCGACATGCGCGCGGCGGTCGACCTGTTGATGGCAGCCGATACGGTGCATGTGACGGGTTTTCGCCGGTCGTTCCCGGTCGCGTCCTACATCGCCTACTCGCTGCTCCAGGCGGGCAAGCGCACCGTCTTCGTCGACGGGGTCGGCGGGCTCGGGGTGCAGCAGGCGCATGCGATCGGACCCGGCGACCTGCTCGTCGCGATCAGCTTTCACCCCTATTCCGAGGAGACGGTCGCGGTGGTCAATGCGGCGAGGGCCAATGGCGGCAAGGTGCTCGCGATCAGCGACAGTCTGGTCAGCCCGGTCGCCAAGCCCGCCGAGCATGTGCTGCAGATTCGCGAGGCCGAGGTGCGCAAGTTCCGCTCGCTGTCGGCATCGATGTGTCTTGCGCAGGCGCTGGTGATCAATTTCGCCTTCGAGGCGACGCGCACCGACGGCAAGGCGCGCGACAATGTGGGTACGTGAACGGGCATTCCATTTTCACGCCATCCTGAAACATATGTTGCAAACATTCTAAAAGTGGAATATGCGTTACAGATCAAGGAAGGATGGTCTGGAAAGCGATGGCGCAACAAGGGCATGAGGCGGGCGGGGAATGCCGGTTGGATATCGTCACGCTGGGGCGGGCGGGGATCGATCTTTATGGTGAGCAGATCGGCGGCCGGCTGGAAGATATGGCGAGTTTCGCCAAATATATCGGCGGCAGCCCGACGAATACCGCCATCGGCGCGTCGCGGCTGGGGCTGAAGGCGGGGCTGATCACCCGCGTCGGCGCCGACCATTTCGGGCGCTTCATCGTCGAGGAACTGAAACGCGAGGGTGTGTCGACGCGTGGCGTCCTGTCCGACCCCGACCGGCTGACCGCGCTGGTGTTCCTCGGTATCCGCGACCCTGACACTTTTCCGCTGATCTTCTACCGCGAGAACTGCGCCGACATGGCGCTCGTCGCCGACGATATCGACCCCGATTTCATCGCCTCGGCCGGCGCGCTGCTGATCAACGGCACGCATCTGTCGCAGCCCGGCGTGTTCGCGGCGAGCCTGACGGCGGCGACGCTGATGAAGGCGGCGGGCGGACGCGTCGTTTTCGATATCGACTATCGCCCGGTGCTGTGGGGCCTCGCGGGCAAGGACAATGGCGAGGACCGTTTCGTCGCCGATAGCGGGGTGACCGAAGCGCTGCAGCGCGTCCTGCCGCTGTGCGACCTGATCGTCGGCACCGAGGAGGAAATCCATATCCTCGGCGGCTCGACCGACACGCTGGCGGCCCTGCGCGCGATCCGGGAAAAGAGTGAAGCGCTGCTCGTCTGCAAGCGCGGCGCCGAGGGCTGCGCCGCCTTTCCGGGCGCGATTCCGGCGTCGCTCGACGACGGGGTGGTCGGGCGCGGCTTTCCGATCGAGGTGTTCAACGTGCTCGGCGCGGGCGACGCCTTCATGGCGGGTTTCCTGCGCGGCTGGCTGAAGGACATGCCGCTCGAAAAATGCTGCGAGATCGCCAATGCCTGCGGTGCGCTGGTGGTGTCGCGGCACGGCTGCGCCCCGGCGATGGCATCGTGGGAGGAATTGCAGCATTTTCTGGCCGGACAATGGCCGCACCGGCTGCGCGAGAGCGCCGAGCTGGAGCAATTGCACTGGTCGACGAACCGGCAGGGCGAGCGCGACGAGCTGACCGTGCTGGCGATCGACCATCGCAGCCAGTTCGACGACCTGCTCGCCGAGCTCGGCGAAGTCGATGAGGCGCGCGTCCATCATTTCAAGAATCTGGCGCTCGAAGCGCTGCACCGGCTGGCCGCGGGCGATCCCTGCTATGGTGTGCTGCTCGACGGCCGCTTCGGCGCGCGCGCGCTGGAGGCGGCGGCGGATCATCCTTACTGGATCGGGCGGCCGATCGAGGTGCCGGGGTCACGCCCGCTGCGCTTCGAGGGATCGCCCGATGTCGGCATGACCTTGCGCGACTGGCCGACGAACCATGTCGTCAAATGCCTCGTCTTCTATCACCCCGACGACGATGCCGAGATGCGCGCGGCGCAGGACCGGCAGATATTGCGGCTGTTCGACGCCTGCCGGCGGACGCGGCATGAGTTCCTGCTCGAAATCATCGCCTCGAAACACGGGCCGGTGAACAGCGGGACGATCGCCTCGGTCATCGACCATGTCTATTCGCTGGGCATCTATCCCGACTGGTGGAAGCTCGAACCGACGACCGACGCCGCCGCCTGGGCGGCGAGCGAGGCGGCGATCCTGCGCCACGATCCGCTGTGCCGCGGCATCGTGCTGCTCGGCCTGTCGGCACCGCAGGACGAGGTGCTGGCGGGGATCGTCGCCGCG
Organism: Sphingopyxis macrogoltabida; assembly: GCF_001314325.1. NCBI lineage: Bacteria > Pseudomonadati > Pseudomonadota > Alphaproteobacteria > Sphingomonadales > Sphingopyxidaceae > Sphingopyxis > Sphingopyxis macrogoltabida. Next base: position 2,460,776 of record NZ_CP009429.1, on the reverse strand, counting down.
GCGCCCTTTACGCTGGTCAAGGGATTTGCGGTCGGGCGCACGATCTTTCAGGATGTCGCGCAGCAGTGGCTGGCGGGTGCGATCGACGACGAGGCGGCGATCGGGGCGCTGGGCGAAAATCTGCGTGTCCTCGCCGACGGCTGGCGCGAGGCGCGCCGGGCGCGGGAGGCAGCATGAGCGATACGGTGCGATTGACGATGGCACAGGCGCTGTCGCGCTGGCTCGCGGCGCAGCGGGTCGAGATCGATGGTATAGAGCTGCCCTATTTTGCGGGCATGTGGGCGATCTTCGGCCATGGCAATGTCGCAGGCATGGGCGAGGCGCTGGCGGGGATGGAAGCGGCGCTGCCGACCTGGCGCGCCCATAATGAGCAGGGCATGGCGCACGCCGCGATCGCCTTTGCCAAGGCGAGCCGGCGGCAGCGCGCGATGGCGTGCACGACCTCGATCGGCCCCGGCGCGACGAACATGGTGACCGCGGCGGCGCTGGCGCACGTCAACCGGCTGCCGGTGCTGTTCCTGCCCGGCGACGTCTATGCGAGCCGCCGACCCGACCCGGTGCTCCAGCAGATCGAGGATTTCGGCGACGCGACGGTAGGCGCCAACGACTGTTTCCGCCCGGTGTCGCGCTATTTCGACCGGATCACGCGTCCCGAGCAGATAATTGACGCGCTGCCGCGCGCGATGGGCGTGCTCACCGACCCGGCGCTGTGCGGGCCGGTGACGCTCGCGCTGTGCCAGGACGTGCAGGCCGAGGCGTATGACTATCCGGTGGGCTTCTTTGCGCCGCGGGTGTGGCGTCAGCGGCGGCCGCGCCCCGATCGCGCCGAACTCGACGCGCTCGTTGCCGCGGTTCGGGGCGCGAAGGCGCCGCTGATCGTCGCGGGCGGCGGGGTGCTGTATGCAGGCGCCGAGACGGTGCTGGCCGAGCTTGCCGCCGCGACCGGCCTTCCGGTCGCCGAGACGCAGGCGGGGAAGGGCGCGCTGGCGTGGGATCACCGCCAAGCGCTCGGCAGCATCGGGGTGACGGGGACGAGCGCGGCCAATGCCGCCGCCGAAGCCGCCGACCTGATCGTCGGGGTCGGGACGCGGTTGCAGGATTTCACCACCGGGTCGCGGACCCTGTTCGCGGGCAAGCGGCTGGTCCAGATCAATGTCGCGGCGCCCGATGCGATCAAGCAGGAGGCCGAGGCGGTCGTCGGCGACGCGCGCGAGATACTCGAGGCGCTCGCCGAAGCGCTGGGCGGATGGCAGGTCGATGCGGCGTGGCGCGAGGCGAACCGCGGCGCGGTCGCCGAATGGAACAAGGCGTGGGACGCGGCGACCGCACCGGGCGAGACGTTGCCGTCCGACGCGCAGGTCATCGGCGCGGTGTGGCGGCAGGCGGGGGACGATGCGACCGTGGTGTGCGCCGCGGGCGGGCTGCCGGGCGAACTCCACAAGCTGTGGCGGAGCCACCGGCCCGGCGGCTATCATGTCGAATATGGCTTTTCGTGCATGGGATACGAGATCGCCGGCGGGCTGGGGGTCAAGATGGCCGACCCGGCGCGCGACGTCATAGTGATGGTCGGCGACGGCAGCTATCTGATGCTCAATTCGGAGCTCGCGACCTCGGTGATGCTGGGGCAGAAAATCACCGTCATCTTGCTCGACAATCGCGGTTACGGCTGCATCAACCGGTTGCAGCAAGGGACCGGCGGGCGGCCGTTCAACAATCTGCTCGCCGACGCGGCGCATGCGACGCTGCCCGAGATCGATTTCGCGGCGCATGCGCGGAGCCTCGGCGCGGCGGCCGAAAAGGTCGACGGGATTGCCGGGCTGGAAAGTGCGCTGGGGCGGGCGAAGGCGTCCGACACAAGCTATGTGATCGTCATCGATACCGATCCGATGATCACGACCGAAGCGGGCGGGCACTGGTGGGACGTCGCGGTGCCCGAAGTGTCGGGTCGCGCCGAAGTGCAGGCGGCGCGCCGCGCCTATGACGACAAGATCAAGGGAGAGAGGACATGACGATCCGCTGGGGTGTGAGCCCGATTGCCTGGTGCAACGACGATATGCGCGAGCTGGGTGGCGACACGAGGCTCGACGAATTGCTGACCGATGTCCGCGACATCGGGTTCGAGGGGGTTGAGCTGGGCAACAAATTCCCGCGCGATCCCGAGGCGCTGGCGCCGATCATGGCGGGGTACGGCCTCGACATCGTCGGCGGCTGGTATTCGTCGAACCTGCTCGTGCGCGATGCCGATGCCGAGATCGACGCGCTGGCGAAGCATCTGGCGCTGCTCGAATATATGGATTCGAGCGTCTTCATCCTCGCCGAGACGTCGAACGCGGTGCACGGCGACCGTTACGGCAGCCGGCTCGACACGCACCCGGTGCTGCCCGCCGCCGACTGGCAGCAGTTCGGTGAGCGGCTGAACACGGTGGCGCGTTTCATCAACGATCGCGGGCTGCGTTTCGCCTATCACCATCATCTCGGCACGATCGTCGAGACCAAGGATGAGCTCGAACGCTTTTTCGACGCGACCGGCGACCATGTCGGGCTGGTGCTCGACACGGGCCACGCGCTGTTCGGCGGGATCGAGCCGATCGACGTGATCAAGGCACGCCCCGAGCGCGTCACCCACGTCCATTGCAAGGACGTCCGCAATGCCAAATATGACGAGTTTCTCGCGAACGGCACCAGCTTCCTCAACGGCGTCGTCGGCGGCATGTTCACCGCGCCGGGCGACGGCGATTATGATTATGCCCCCTTCATGCGCGCGCTCGCCGACATGAATTATTCGGGCTGGATCGTCATCGAGGCCGAACAGGACCCGGCGATCGCCAACCCGCGCGAATATAGCCAGCTCGGGCTCGACACACTGAAGCGGCTGGCGCGCGAGGAGGCGCTGGTCTGATGTCGCTGCTCGTCCGCCCGCATGCGCCCGACGACGATGGCACGCTGCTCGACATCACGCCCGCCAGCGCGGGGTGGAAATATGTCGGCTTCCGCGTCGTCAGGCTGGCGGCAGGGGCGCGCTACAACCATGTCGAGGACGGGCGCGAGGCGTGCCTCGTCGTGCTGACCGGCACGGTGTCGGTCGACGCGGGCGGCGAGCGGTTCGAGGGGATTGGCGGGCGCGCGACGGTGTTCGACGGCGCCGCGTCCTCGGTCTATGTCCCCGCGGGGCATCGCTACACGATCGAGGCGGGCTCCGACGCCGAAATCGCGATCTGCACCGCGCCGGGCACCGGCGCGGGGGCGGTGCGGCTGATCCGGTCGGAGGCGGTCGAGGTGCGCGGCAAGGGCACCAACACGCGGCACGTACGCAATATCCTGTCCGACGCCGACGAGGCCGAAAGCCTGCTGGTCGTCGAGGTGATCACGCCGGGCGGTCACTGGTCGAGCTATCCGCCGCACAAGCACGACCGCGACGCGTTCCCTGAGGAAACCTTCCTCGAGGAAACCTATTACCACCGGCTGTCGCCGCCGCAGGGCTTTGCCTTTCAGCGCGTCTATACCGACGAGCGCGACATCGACGAAACGATGGCGGTCGAGGACGGCGACGTCGTGATGGTACCGCGCGGCTATCACCCCGTCGGCGCGCCGCACGGCTATGACCTTTATTATCTGAACGTGATGGCGGGCCCCCGGCGCAACTGGGTGTTCCGCAACGATCCCGCGCACGACTGGATCGTGCGCCAATAGAAAAACAGGTCGAGGGGAGAGGATCGATGCTGAAGTTTTTCGCGGCTGGGCCCGAGGTTCCGGTCGATACGGGCAGCGATATCGACGGCCGGTTCCGCCATTACCGGATGCGGATCATCGCCGCGATCACGCTCGCTTATGCGATCAGCTATATGTGCCGGCTGGCGATCAACATCGTCAAGAAGCCGCTGATCGATCAGGGCATCTTCACCCCGCTCGAACTCGGCATGATCGGGTCGGCGCTCTTCTATACCTATGCTGCGGGCAAGCTGGTCAACGGCTTCGTCGCCGACCACAGCAATGTGAAGCGGCTGTTCGCGGCGGGGCTGGTGCTGTCGGCGCTGTGCAATATCGCGATGGGCTTTTCGACTGTGTTCTGGGTCACGGTGATGATCTGGGGATTGAACGGCTGGTTCCAGAGCTATGGCGCGCCGTCGTGCGTCGTCGCGCTGGCGAGCTGGTTTTCGAACCGCGAGCGCGGGCGTTATTACGGCATCTGGTCGACCGCGCATTCGATCGGCGAGGGGCTGACCTTCGCGCTCGTCACCGCGCTGGTCGCGGCGGGCGGCTGGCACTGGGGTTTCTGGGGGCCGGGGATTGCGACGCTGATCGCCGCGGTCGCCGCCTTTTATGCGATGGTCGACCGCCCGCGCACGCTGGGTCTGCCGACCGTCGCCGACTGGCGGAACGACCATTATGCGGCCCCCGCCGAAGGGGCGCCCGAGCGCGGCGTGTTCGCGACGCAGCTTTCGATCCTTGCCATCCCGGCGGTGTGGGTGCTCGCGCTGGCGAGCGCCGCCAATTATGTGACGCGCTATGCGATCAACAGTTGGGGCATCCTGTATCTGCAGGAAGCGCGCGGCTTTTCGCTGGGCGAGGCGGGGGTGATGCTGACCGCGAGCACGCTGGCGGGGGTCGCCGGGGCGCTGGCCTTCGGTTTTATATCCGACAAATTCTTCGGGGCGCGCCGGCCGCCCGCCAATTTGCTGTTCGGGGTGGTCGAAATCATCGGCCTGCTGATCTTCTTCTATGGCCCGGAGGGGCATGGCTGGGTGCTACTCGGCGCGGTCCTGTTCGGGCTCGGCATGACCGGGCTGGTCACCTCGCTTGGCGGGCTGTTCGCGATCGACATCTGCCCGAAGCGCGTCGCGGGCGCGGCGCTGGGGATGGTCGGGGTGTTCAGCTATCTCGGCGCGGCGGTGCAGGAACAGGTGTCGGGGGCGCTGATCGACGCCAATATGCATGTCACGGGAAGTACACGCATTTATGATTTCGAGCCGGTGATCTGGTTCTGGATCGGCTGCTCGATCGTCGCGACTTTGCTCGCGACGACATTGTGGAACACGAAGCTGCGCGACTGAGGCAGCGCGACTGACGTGGCGCGATTGGGGACAGGATGATGATGGAACGACGCAAGCTCCTTTGGGGAACGGGAACGCTCGCCCTGCTCGCGGCATTGCCGCGCCGGCTCTACGCCGCCGCGATCGGCTATCCGCGGCTGCTCGACGGGCCGATGATCGGGGCGACGAGCCCGGGCAGCTTCACCGTCTGGTCGCGTGCGAGCGGCGCGTTCGGGGTCGCGGTCGAATATGCGACGCGCCGCGATTTCAGCGATGCGAAGACGACGGCGGCGGTTGCGGCGACGCAGGAGAACGACCTGTGCACCGCAATCGAGGTGAGGGGCCTTCAGCCCGACACCGAATATCATTACCGGATCAAGACCGACGGCATCGACGACCGGAACCTGCCGCTGCCGTTCCGTACCCGGACCGCGCCCGACCGCCCGCGGCCGATCCGCATCGCCTTCGGTTCCTGCGCGCGGGTGCAGCTTTACCCCGAACAGCCGGTGTTCGAGGCGGTCGCGGCGATGGAGCCCGACCTGTTCCTGTGGCTCGGCGACAATATCTATGCCGACAGCGACAGCGAGACCGCTTATTCGGCGCTCTATTCGCGCCAGCGCAATGTTTCGGCGCTGGTGCCGCTGCTGCGGTCGGTGCCGCAGCTCGCGATCTGGGACGACCATGATTTCGGTTACAACAACTCCGACCGCCACAATGTAGTGAAGGAGATGACGCACCGGCTGTTCCGGCGCTGGTGGGCGAACCCGCCGGGGGGAACGGCCGACACGCCGGGTATCTTCTTTCGCCACAGCTTCGGTCCGGTCGATATCTTCATGCTCGACGGACGGTATCACCGCGATCCGCCCGACCATCCCGACGGTCCCGCCAAGACGATGCTCGGCGCCGGGCAGAAGGCGTGGCTGAAGCGCGAGCTCAAGGCGTCGAAGGCGGTGTTCAAGATTCTCGTGTCGGGCACCGGCTGGACGCTCGCCGAAAAGGACGGCGATAGCTGGGCCAACTATCTTCACGAGCGGGACGAGATCCTCGACTTCATCCGCGACGAGAAGATCGCCGGCTGCCTCGGCATTTCGGGCGACGTCCATCAGGGCGAGGTCAATTGCGTGCCCTGGTCCGACAAGGGCGGCTATGATTTCTATGACCTCGTCAGTTCGGGGCTGGCGCAATATCTGGCGCCGAAGTTCGTCGACCAGCATCCCGAGGTGCGGCTGCGCCAACCTTTCGTGCGCAGCGCAAATTTCGGGCTGCTCGAATTCCATTTCGATCCCGAGCCGCGCGTCGAACTCAGCATCCGCGACGTGATCGGCGCGCCAGCGTCGGGCAAGCCGGTCGTCCTGCGCGCCGCCGATCTGGTCAACGGCAAGCAGAGCTGGCGCGCGGCGATCGATCCCGACGAGCTGGAACGGCGCGAGCGTGCCCTGCGCGGCGGCAGCTATTATGGAGGTGAGTGAGCGATGCGGTTCGAGATGGTGACGATTGCGCGCGACGAGTTCGAGGCGATGCGGGCAAGCCTGCCGTGCGCGACGCGCGAAGGGCTGTTCGAGACGTACCGGATCAGCCAGAATAGCTGGTACAAGCTGCGCGACGGTCAGCCGGTGAAGCGTGCGACGCTCGACCGGCTGCGCGAACGCTATCGCGAGGTGACCGGGGCATGACCAGGCCGGTGCTCAATATCGCCCTGATCGGCAGCGGCTTCATGGGGCGGGCGCATGCGCTGGCCTTTGCGGCAGCGGATCGCACCTTCGACCTGCCGCTGTCGCCGCGCGTGACGGTGCTCGCCGATCGCGATTTGCCGACGGCAACGGCCGCTGCGGCGTTGCTCGGCATTCCCAACGCGAGCGGCGACTGGCGCGAGGCAATCGCCGACGCATCGATCGACATGGTGGCGATCGCGACCCCGAACCTGCTGCACGCTCCGATCGCGATCGCCGCGCTCGAGGCTGGGAAGGCGGTCTATTGCGAAAAGCCGCTGGCGACGACGATTGCGGAGTCCGAGGCGATGACCGCAGCGGCCGCATCGGGGCGGCCAACCGCGGTCGGCTTCACCTATCTCTACAACCCGATGATCGCACTGGCGCGCGAGCTGATCGCCGAGGGCGAGATCGGCGAGGTGACGGCGTTTCGCGGCATTCATGCCGAGGATTTCATGGCGTCGGCCGACGCGCCGTTCAACTGGCGCTGCGAGCCCGATCAGGCGGGCGGCGCGCTCGCCGATATCGGCAGCCATATCATCGCGATGGCGAAGCATCTGGTCGGCGATATTGCGTCGGTATCGGGGCGGCTCTACACCGCTTATCCGGTGCGCCGCGATGCGCAGGGGAATGACCGGGCGGTGACGGTCGACGACCAGATGGACGCGGTCGTCGCCTTTGCGAATGGTGCGACCGGGACGCTGGCGGCGAGCTGGATCGCGAGCGGACGCAAGATGGGGCTGGCGTTCGAAATCAGCGGCACGAAGGGATCGATCAGCTTCACGCAGGAACAGTTCAACGAGCTGAAGCTCTACCGGTCGGGGCCGGGGCGGACCAACGGCTTCACGACGATCTGCGCCGGGCCCGAGCATGGCGATTACGGTGCCTTCTGTCCCGCGTCGGGGCATCAGATCGGCTATAACGACCTGAAGACGATCGAGGTCAAGGCGGCGGTCGAGGCCGCGGCGGGGCTGCCGTCGGCGGCAAAGAGCTTTGCCGATGCGTTGGCGGTCGAGAAGGTCGCCGATGCGATCCGGCGCTCGCACCGCGAGGGGGGCTGGGTGCGGCCCTGAGGGGGCCGGGTTAGCGGGCGGAAGCGGACATAAGGAAATAACCGTCGCCCCCGCGCAGGCGGGGGCCGCTGGAGACCTGTTCCCGCACCGCTGCGTAAACTGACAGCGGCCCCCGCCTGCGCGGGGGCGACGGTTAGGGAACATCCGCTCCCCACCCCAAAGCCGTAATCGCGGCAGCCTAAACCCGCGCCAGCGCCGCCAGCAACCCCGCATGAATCGCCGGCGTCGATGCCAGCACGGTCCCGTTCATCAGATCGAGCTCGCCGCCGCGCGTGTCGGTGACCACGCCGCCGGCCTCGCGGACGATGACGACGCCCGCGGCCATGTCCCACGCGCTGACGCTCTGTTCCCAATAGGCGTCGTGGCGGCCGCAGGCGACCCATGCCATGTCGATGGCGCCGGCGCCGAGGCGGCGGATGCCGGTGACGCGCGGGGTCAGCCGTTCCATCTCGGCGTAAAACTGGTCGTGGTCGGGCTTGGTCGCAAAGGGAATGCCGACCCCGAGCACCGATTCTTCGATCGTAGTGCGCGGTGAAATTGCGATGCGTTTTTCGCCGAGCCAGGCGCCGCTGCCGGTCTCCGCCCAGAAAAGTTCATTCATCGCAGGAACATAGGTAACCCCGGCGATGACATCGCCTTGTCGCGCGAGCGCAATATTGACCGCGAAGAGTGGGGATCCTGTCAGGAAGTTGGTTGTACCGTCCAGCGGATCGACCACCCACACATGGTCGGCGTCGCGGCCGGGCGTCAGCCCGCCTTCTTCCCCGAGGAAGCCGTAATCGGGGGCATGGGCCATCAGGTGTTCGCGCACGGTGGCCTCGGCCCGAAGATCGGCCTCGGTGAACATGTCGGCGGCGCCGGCCTTGCTGTGGATCGTGAGCGTCGCAATGCGCTCGCGGTCGGCGATCAGTCCTTCGCCCGCGGCGTGAGCGGCGGCGATCATGGCGGAAATAAGGGGTGACATCGTCATGGAATGAATATACGTTCTGTTTTTAGATAAAGATAGAAAAATTATTCTGAAATGGCATTCGGAGTGCGCCGTCACGCGGTGAGGGCGCCATAATCGACAACAGAGGGAGGGTTTGAGTGAAAACGAGCTTGTTCGCAATCGCCGCCGTGCTGGCGGGCGTGTCGGCCGCAGGTGCCGCCGCACAGGAAGCCGCACCGGTCCGCACCGTCGCCGCATCGGCGGAGACACAGGCGACGCAGGGATCGGGCGCCGATGGCGCGGTCGTCGTCGCCGATCCGGGCGATCCGTCGCGTTCGCTGATCCTCGCCGGCGCCGAATCGGCAGGCGTCGACGTCTTCGACCTGAAGGGACAGCGCGTCGCGACGCACAAGGTCGGCAACATCCGCGGCCTCGACCTGCGCGCCAAGGCCGCGCCGGGCGGGGCGCCGCTGCTCGCGGCGCTCGACGGCAAGGACAATGCGCCGAAATTCTTCCGCGTCGGGGCCGGCGGCGTGCCGGCGGCGCTGACGCTGGCCGGGATCAAGCCCGAAATGACCGTTGCGAGCCTCTGCTTCTCGCGCAGCCACCGCGACGGCACGCTCTATCTGTTCCTCGCCGGCGACAAGGGCGAGGTCGAGCAATGGGGGCTGTCGGCCGATGCGTCGGGGGCGATGAACGGACGGATTGCGCGGCGCTGGTCGCTGGGTTCCGAAATCAAATATTGTGCCGCCGACGATCGCGGTTCGGTCTATTTCTCGCAAGAAGCGGTCGGCGTGTGGCGTTTCGCCGCCGAGCCCGAGGCCGAAATCACGCCCGAGATCGTCGATATCGTCCGCCTCGGCCATATCACCGAGGAAGCGAAGGGCGTTGCCGTCGCACCCGATGGCCGGCTGCTCGTCTCGGACGCCTCGGCGAACCGGCTGAATATCTATGACCCCGCCGACGATTATGCCTATCTCGGCTCGGTCGCGCTGGCGGCCGGGAACGACGCGGTCGAGGATGCGGGCAGCATCACCGTCGCCGGGCCCGTGGTGGTCGTCGCCGACGACGACAATTCGCCCGAGCTGCCCAATTTCAAGATCGCGAGCTGGTCGGCGCTGCTCGCCGCGGCGGGGATAGCCGAACGGCCGGCGATGGCGGCGCCCGAGACGATGCCGCTCGCGCTGGCGACGGTCGAGACCGACCCGGTCGAAACCGGCGGCGATGCGGCCGACGACCCGGCGATCTGGATCAACCCCGTCGACCCCGCGCAAAGCGTGATCATCGGGACGCAGAAGCAGTCGGGGCTCTATGTCTATGGCCTCGACGGCAAGCAGATCCAGTTCCTGCCCGACGGGCGGATGAACAATGTCGACCTGCGCAGCGGTTTCCGCCTCGGCGGGCGCGAGGTGACGCTGGTGACCGCGAGCAACCGCACCACCAAGGGCATCTCCATCTATACGATCGACCCCGCGACGCGGATGCTGACCGACGTCGCCGACGGGCTGCAGGATACCGGCTTCGACGATCCCTATGGCCTGTGCATGTATCGCAGCGCGAAGACGAAGAAGACCTATGTCTTCGTCAACCAGGGCGACGGCAAGATGCGCCAGTGGGAACTGGTCGCGACCCCGGCGGGCAAGGTGCGCGCGAAGCTGATGCGCGATCTGCCGTTCGGAAGCCAGGTCGAAGGCTGCGTCGCCGACGACGAGACGGGGATGCTCTATACCGGCGAGGAAGATGTCGGCGTCTGGCGTGAGGGCGCCGAACCGCGCGGTGGACCGGCGCGGACGATGCTGGCGAAGGTCACCGACAATCCCGCGCTCAAAGACGATATGGAAGGCATCGGGTTGTACGCGCAGGCGGACGGCAAAGGCTATCTGGTCGTGTCGAGCCAGGGCAACGACAGTTATGCGGTGTTCCGGCGCGAGGGCGATAATGAATATGTCGGATCGTTCCGCATCGGCGCCGACATGGCGGCGGGCATCGACGGCGTGTCCGAAACCGACGGGCTCGACGTCACCAGCATGGCGGCGGGTCCAGCCTTCCCGAACGGCCTGATGGTCGCGCAGGACGGCCGCAACGTGTCGCCGCCCGAGCATCAGAATTTCAAGCTGGTGCCGTGGGAACGGATCGCCAAGGCGCTCGGCCTCGACGCCGCACCGCGCTGATTTTCCCCTGCCGCCGCTGCGCCCTTTCCCCTTGGGCGCAGCGGCGGTTTCTTCAGGCGACCGGGTAGGGCGCCAGCGTGCTGCGGTTGTGGTCGACCGCGACCGCGCGGCCGATCGGCGGGAAGGCGCGCTGCGCGCAGCCGGTGCGTTCGCATATCTTGCAGCCGGCGCCGATCGGCGTCGCCGCGGCCGGATCGGCGAGGTCGAGCCCGCGCGAATAGACGAGCCGTCCGGCGTGGCGGATGTCGCAGCCGAGCCCGACCGCGAAGCTCTTGCCCGGTTCGCCATAGCCGCCGCTCGGCGTGCCCACGGTGCGCGCGATCCACAAATAGGTGCGCCCGTCGGGCATCTGCGCGATCTGGGTCAACAGCTTGCCCGGCTGCGCAAAGGCTTCGTGGACATTCCACAGCGGGCAACTGCCGCCGACGCGGGAGAAGTGGAAGTCGGTTGCCGACTGGCGTTTCGAGATATTGCCGGCGCGATCGACCCGCACGAAGAAGAAGGGCACGCCGCGCGCATCGGGGCGCTGGAGCGTCGACAGCCGGTGACAGATGGTTTCGAAGCCGACGCCGAAGCGCCGCGCCAGCCGCTCGATATCATAGGCCTCCGCCTCGGCGGCCGCGAGGAAATCGCCATAGGGCAGGAGCAGCGCGCCGGCGAAATAATTGGCGAGCCCGACGCGCGCGAGCTGACGCGCCTCCTCGCCCTGCAGGATGCGGTCGTCGGCAAGCCGGTCGATCGTCGCGGCAAGTTCGATGAAGGCGAGCTGGGTCGCCATCTGGAACGCCTGCTGCCCCGGGGTGAGGTCGGCGGCGATGTGGAGAGTGCGGGTCGCGGGGTCGAAGCGGCGCTGGGTGCCGTTGCCGTCGGCGAAGATCGTCTGGATCGCGTGGCGGTCGCGCAGCCAGGTCTGCAGCCCGGCGTGTGCGCTATGCGGGCTGAGCCCGGCGGCGGCGTAGAGCCGTTCGGCGGCTTTGTCGAGCGGTTCGACATGGTTGTGGCGCGCGTAGAAGAAGTCGCGCACCTGCTCGAACGGCATCCGCGCGGGGGCATCGGCGAGCCATTCGTCGCCGAGCTGCGCCGCCATCGCTTCGCTTCGCTCGGCCGCCTCGCGGTAGCGGCGGTGCAGCGCGACGAGCGTCCGTCCGACCGCGGGCATGTTCATCGCGACTTCGCGGACCTCGGCGAGCGAGACGTCTTCGCTTCCCTCGGCGAGCGCGTCGCGGAGTTCGGTGATCAGCCGCGCTTCCTCGTCCTCCGAGAAGAGCTGGACGTCGATACCGAACACCGCGTTGATCTTGAGCAGTACCGGGACGGTGAGCGGGCGCTGATTCTGTTCGAGCTGGTTGAGATAGCTCGGCGAAATGCCGAGCGCGTTGGCGAGCTCGACCTGCTTGAGCTTGCGTTCTTCGCGCAGACGGCGGAGGCGGACCCCCATGAAGGCTTTACGCATGGCAGACCCTTGTCTTCGCAATCTTTGCAAAATCGGCGATCCATGTTCGCAAATATTTACAAAAATGCCTGTTTTACGTCACTTATTGGGTCTTCGCATATTGTAAAAATTGTGGGACGGCAAGGTCGGGTCGGGTGCTATTTTGGGGATCGGTTGGACCGCTGACGGCTGGAAGTGAACCTCTTCTCATCGTCACCCCGGACTCGATCCGGGGTCCATGACTTCGATGCCGCAGTGGATTCCGGATCAAGTTCGGGATGACGAAGGCGGGTGAAGCACCGCCCGCTCCCACCCCCAGGCCGCCTTCCATAGGATCGGGCCATGGCGACTCCCCAGCCGCCATGGCCCATCGTCCGTCCGGACGACAAACGATTGCGGTCAGGCGTCCTGCGGCATCGCCTGCGGGACGATCGTCCGGACGATGCTGGCGTCGAGTTCCTCGAACGCGTGGAGGCCGATGGTGTCGTAGAGCTGCTGGCGCGTCTGCATATGGTCGATCATCTTGTGGGTGCCGCCATGGGCCTTGAGCGAGGTGTAGAGATCGGCCTGCGCCTTGTTGGCGACGCGGAGGCTGGAGACGGGCCAGATCACCATCTTGTAACCCATCGCCTCGAACTCGCCGGCGGTGAAGAAGGGCGTCTTGCCGAATTCGGTCATATTGGCGAGCAGCGGCACATCGGGCAGCGCGGCGGCGAACTTCTCGAACATCTCGCGGGTGACGAGCGCTTCGGGGAAGATCGCATCGGCGCCGGCTTCGACATAGCGTCTGGCGCGCGCGACCGCGGCGTCGAAGCCCTCGACTCCGGCGGCATCGGTGCGCGCGACGATGACCAGATCGCGGCTTGCCTTCTTCGCCGCCGCGACCTTGGCCGCCATCTCGTCGGCGGGGACGAGATGCTTGCCGTTGAGATGACCGCATTTCTTGGGGAGAATCTGGTCCTCGAGATGGACCGCCCCCGCGCCGGCATCCTCGAAGCTGCGGACCATGTGCATGACGTTGAGCGCCTCGCCATAACCGGTGTCGCCATCGACGAACAAAGGCAGGCCGGAGGCGCGGGCGATCTGGCGGACGAAGAAGGCGACCTCGTCGACGGTGATGATGCCGAGATCGGGGAGCCCCATCGAAGCGGTCATCGCGGCGCCCGAGAGATAGAGGCCGTCGAAGCCCGCCGCCTTCGCCTGCAGCGCGGCATGGCCGTTGTGCGCGCCGGGAAGCTGGTAGATGCCGGGGCGGGCGAGCGCCTCGCGGAAGCGCCGGCCGGCGGTTTCGTGCGGCAGGTCGCGGGCGATCAGATAGGGCATGGGGGCTCTCCTCAGGCGGCTTCGCTGCGGTCGGCGAGCGGGACATATTTGAGATTCTCGGGCCCCGTATAATGGGCCGAGGGGCGGATGATCTTGTTGTCCTGGCGCTGTTCGATGACATGCGCCGCCCAGCCCGAGGTGCGCGCGATGACGAACAGCGGGGTGAACATCGCGGTCGGCACGCCCATCAGATTATAGGAAACGGCCGAGAACCAGTCGAGGTTCGGGAACATCGCCTTGGCGTCCCACATCACGCTTTCGATCCGCTCGGCGATCGCGAACTGGCGGTGCGCGCCCGCTTCGTCGGCGAGGCTCTGCGCGACGCGCTTGATCACGACGTTGCGCGGGTCGGCGATGGTATAGACGGGGTGGCCGAAGCCGATCACCACTTCCTTCGCGTCGACGCGGCGGCGAATATCGGCCTCGGCCTCGTCGGGGGTCGCATAGCGCTTCTGGATTTCATAGGCGACCTCGTTGGCGCCGCCATGTTTCGGGCCGCGCAGCGCGCCGATCGCGCCCGCGACACAGCTGTACATGTCCGACCCGGTGCCCGCGATCACCCGCGCCGCGAAGGTCGAGGCATTGAATTCATGCTCGGCGTAGAGGATGAGCGAGCTGTGCATCGCGCGCACCCAGCTTGCCGCCGGCGGCTGGCCGTGGAGCAGGTGGAGGAAATGGCCGCCGACGCTGTCGTCGTCGGTCTCGACCTCGATGCGCCGGCCGTGATGCGCGAAATGATACCAGTAGAGGAGGATCGAGCCCAAGGAGGCGATCAGGCGGTCGGCGACATCGCGCGCGTCGGGGACATTATGGTCGTGCGTTTCGGGGAGCACGCAGCCGAGCGCCGAGACGCCCGATCGCATGACGTCCATCGGATGCGCGGCCGCGGGCACGGCTTCGAGTGCCTGCTTCACCGACTGCGGCAGGCCGCGCAGACCGCGCAGCTTGGCCTTGTAGGCCCTGAGCTGGGTGGCGGTGGGCAGCGCGCCATGGACGAGCAGATGGGCGATTTCCTCATATTCGGCGCTCTCGGCGAATTCGAGGATGTCGTAGCCGCGATAGTGGAGGTCGTTGCCGGTGCGGCCGACCGTGCAGAGTGCGGTGTTGCCGGCGGCGACGCCCGACAGCGCGACCGATTTCTTGGGCTTGAAGGTGGCTCCCATGATCTTTTCTCCGGTCAGGTGAGGGCAGCGAAGGTGAAACGGCCCGACGCAGCGATGCGGCGCCCGCCGTCCGCTTGCGGGGTGGTGGCGAAAACGGCGATGACGGCCCGGCCTTCATCGGCGCGCACCGCCCAGCTTTCGATGGCGAGGTCGGCGGCATCGAGATCCTCGGCGAGATCGAGCGACTGGCAGTCGGCGAGGCGGATCGCGCCGCATAGCCGCGCCGCGGCGCGGTCGGCGGCGGCCGCAGCCATGCGGGCGAGGAGGTCGAGGCCGTGAACAGGGGCGTTGGATAGCATGGCGGCCTTATCGGCGCGCGCAGGCACGCCGGAAATGGCTGAAAAGGTGGAGGATTGCGAAGCCGGACCTGCAAATCGGCGAAACTTGCGAAGCGCCTCAGCAGACATCGGACGGCACCCTGACAAATCCTTCCATCAGGATGCGCGCGCTGCGGCTCATGACCGCCTTGGTCACGGTCCACTTGCCATCGACCCGCTTCGCCTCCGCGCCGACGCGCGATGTCCCCGACGGATGGCCGAAAC
The DNA here is from genome assembly GCF_001314325.1 of Sphingopyxis macrogoltabida. Taxonomy (NCBI): domain Bacteria; kingdom Pseudomonadati; phylum Pseudomonadota; class Alphaproteobacteria; order Sphingomonadales; family Sphingopyxidaceae; genus Sphingopyxis; species Sphingopyxis macrogoltabida. Next base: position 2,445,405 of record NZ_CP009429.1, on the reverse strand, counting down.
GAACGGCCTGACGTTCGCCGCCGCCGGCCGCGCGATTGACCAGCGTGCCGGGGATTGCCGCGGCAGCGGCGATGGCGACCGACGCGGTGCCCATCATCGCATGGTGCAGCTTGCCCATCGAAAAGGCGCGGACGAGCAGGTCGATGTCTTCGGCGGCGACGGTCTTGCCGCTCGATGCGAGATAGCGCGCGGGCGGCGCGACGAAGGCGATCTTTGGCGTATGCTGGCGCGTCGCGGCTTCGTCGAGCGAGCCGATCAGTCCCATGCGCATCGCCCCGATCGCGCGCAGCCGCTCGAAACGCGCGAGCAGGTCGGCGTCGCCGTTGATCGCTTCGCGAAGTTCGGTGCCGGTGAGGCCGAAATCGTCGGCATCGACGAAGATCGTCGGGATGCCTGCGTCGATCAGCGTCGTTTTCAGCTTGCCGCCCGCGACGATGTCCGCCGGGACGTCGAGCGTGTCGACGAGATTGCCGGTCGGGAACATCGCGCCGCCTTCGCCATCGTCCTCGGCCGGATCGATAAATTCAAGGACGATCTCGGCCGCAGGGAAGGGGACTCCGTCGAGTTCGAAGGCGCCGGTCTCGACGACCGCGCCGCCCGCCACGGGGACATGCGCGACGATCGTCTTGCCGATATTCGCCTGCCAGATGCGAACGGTGCAGACGCCGTCGCCGGCCGGGACGACATAGCCCGCGTGGATCGCAAAGGCGCCGGCGGCGGTCGAGAGGTTGCCGCAATTGCCCGACCAGTCGACGAAGTCGGCGTCTATCGCGACCTGGCCGTAGAGATAGTCGATGTCGTGATCGGCGCGTGCGCTCGGCGCGACGATCACGCATTTGCTGGTGCTCGACGTTGCGCCGCCCATGCCGTCGATGTGCACGGCATAGGGGTCGGGGCTGCCGATCACGCGCTGGAGGAAGCGGTCGCGGGCGGTTCCGGGGACACGGGCTGCCTCGGGCAGATCTTCGCGGCGGAAGAAGACGCCCTTGCTCGTCCCGCCGCGCATATAGGTGGCGGGAACGCGGAGTTGGGGAGGAGCTGAGGTCATGCGACTGCCATTTCGGTGGCGAGGAAATCCTGTGCGAAGCGCTGGAGGACGCCGCCGGCTTCGTAGATCGATGCTTCCTCGGCGGTATCGAGGCGGCAGGTTACCGGGACTTCGAGCGTCATGCCGTTGCGGCGGTGAATGACCATCGTCAGGTCGGCGCGCGGGCGCGGCGTTCCCGCGATGTCATAGGTTTCGGTGCCGTCGAGATTGAGCCGCAGCCGCGTCGTTCCCGGCTTGAACTCGAGCGGCAGCACGCCCATGCCGATGAGGTTGGTGCGGTGGATGCGCTCGAACCCCTCGGCGACGATGGCCTCGACGCCCGCGAGCCGGACGCCCTTTGCCGCCCAGTCGCGCGACGAGCCCTGCCCGTAATCGGCGCCGGCGATGATGATCAGCGGCTGGCGGCGTTCGAGATAGGTCTCGATTGCCTCCCACATCCGCATGACCTTGCCGTCGGGCTCGACGCGGGCGAGCGATCCCTTTTTCACCGCGCCGTCGACCACGGCCATTTCGTTGACGAGCTGCGGGTTGGCGAAGGTGGCGCGCATCGCGGTCAGATGGTCGCCGCGGTGCGTCGCGTAGCTGTTGAAGTCCTCCTCGGGGACGCCCATTTTCGCGAGATATTCGCCCGCCGCCGAGCTGGCGAGGATCGCGTTCGACGGCGACAGATGGTCGGTGGTGATGTTGTCGGGAAGGATCGCGAGCGGGCGCATGCCCTTCAGCGTTCGCGGGCTGGCGGCGAGTGCGCCGACGCCTTCGGTGTCCCAATAGGGCGGGCGGCGGATATAGGTCGATTGCGGGCGCCAGTTGTAGAGCGGGTCGTTCTTCACCGCGGTGCCGCGGCGCGCGAACATCGGGTCATAGACGGCGCGGAATTGTTCGGGCTTGACCGCAGCGGCGACGATCGCGTCGATTTCGGCGTCGGTTGGCCACAGATCGGCAAGGCGGATATCCTTGCCATTCACCGTCCCGAGCACATCGTTTTCGATGTCGAAGCGGATCGTCCCGGCGATCGCATAGGCAACGACGAGCGGCGGCGAGGCGAGGAACGCCTGTTTTGCCTGCGGGTGGATGCGGCCGTCGAAGTTGCGGTTCCCGGAGAGGATAGCGGTCGCATAGAGATCGCGCGCGACGATCTCGCGCTCGATAGCGGGATCGAGGGCGCCCGACATGCCGTTGCACGTCGTGCAGGCAAAGGCGACGATGCCGAAACCGAGCGTTTCGAGTTCGGCGAGCAGCCCCGCCTCTTCGAGATAGAGGCGCGCGACTTTCGAGCCCGGCGCGAAGCTGCTCTTGACCCATGGCTTGCGGGTGAGGCCGAGGTCATTCGCCTTCTTCGCGACGAGGCCCGCGGCGACGACATTGCGGGGGTTCGAGGTGTTGGTGCAGCTCGTGATCGCGGCGATGATCACCGCGCCGTCGGGGAGCAGTCCCTCGCGCTCCTCGGCGCGTGCTTCGTCGAGCCCGACCGCAATGCCGCGTTCTTCGAGTGCGGTGGTTGGCAGGCGGCGGTGCGGGTTCGACGGGCCCGCCATGTTGCGGACGACGCCCGACAGGTCGAATTCGAGCAGGCGCTCGTAGCTTGCTGTCTTCAGCGCGTCGGCCCACAGGCCGGTCGTCTTCGCATAGGTTTCGACCAGCCGCACCTGCCCGGGATCGCGGCCGGTCAGGAGCAGATAATCGATCGTCTGCCGGTCGATATGGAACATCGCAGCGGTGGCGCCATATTCGGGGCACATGTTCGAGATCGTTGCGCGGTCGCCGATCGTCAGCCGGTCGGCGCCCTCGCCGAAAAATTCGAGCCAGGCGCCGACGACGCGCGCCTCGCGCAGATATTCGGTGAGCGCGAGCACGATGTCGGTCGCGGTGATCCCAGGCGCGGGGGCGCCGGTGAGGCGGACCCCGACGATATCGGGCAGCCGCATCATCGAGGCGCGACCGAGCATCACCGTTTCGGCCTCGAGCCCGCCGACGCCGATCGCGATCACCCCGAGCGCGTCGATGTGCGGCGTGTGGCTGTCGGTACCGACGCAGGTGTCGGGGAAGGCGACGCCGTCCCGGACCTGAACGACCGGCGACATCTTCTCGAGGTTGATCTGGTGCATGATGCCGTTGCCGGCCGGGATGACATCGACATTTTCGAAGGCGCTTTTCGTCCATTCGATGAAGTGGAAGCGGTCTTCGTTGCGGCGGTCCTCGACCGCGCGGTTTTTCGCAAAGGCGTCGGTGTCGAAACCCGCATATTCGACCGCGAGGCTGTGATCGACGATGAGCTGGGTCGGCACCACCGGGTTGACCCTGGCGGGGTCACCCCCCTGTTCGGCGATGGCGTCGCGCAGCCCGGCAAGATCGACGAGCGCCGTCTGGCCGAGAATGTCGTGACAGACGACACGCGCCGGATACCAGGGGAAATCGAGGTCGCGCTTGCGGTCGACGATCTGTTTCAGCGCGGCGGGGAGGAGCGCGGGGTCGCAGCGGCGGACGAGCTGTTCGGCGAGCACCCGCGACACATAGGGCAGGCCGTCATAGGCGCCGGGACGGATCGCGTCGATCGCGGCGCGGGTATCGAAATAGTCGAGACCGGTTCCCGGTAGCGGCTTGCGATATGGCTGGTTCATGCCGCGCGCTATCGGCGGGCGCGGGCTCCGCGAAAACGGCTGAAAAGGTCAAGATTTGCGAAGGCGATGTTGCGAAGCGGCGAAGTTTGCGAAGCCGACGGACCACTCAGCGCCGCTGTTCGGTGGTGCGCGCCCATTCCGCGAGGCGGCCCTGCTGCTTGATCGTTTTCAGGCAGACGACGGTCGACAGCCCGTGGACGCCCGGCAGCTTGGACAGATCGTAGCGGAGCAGTTCGTCGAGATGGTCGACCGAGCGCGCGAAAATCTTGAGGATGTAATCGCCGTCGCCGGCCGTCGTGTGGCATTCGACCACCGCGGGGTGGGCGAGCACCGCCGCCTCGAATTCACTATGCGCGTCGAGGTTGATGCGGACCTCGACGAAGCTTTGCACGGCGAGGCCGAGCGCGACGGGATCGAGCGAGGCGGCATAGCCGCGGATGATCCCCGACCCTTCGAGGCTGCGCACGCGCGACCAGCAGGGCGATTTGGAGAGGCCGACGGTCTCGCCCAGTTCGGCAAAGGACTGGCGCCCGTCCTGTTCGAGCGCCGCAACGATTTTCCAGTCGAGCCGGTCCATAGTCACTGGAAATCCGGCTGCAGGTCGGGATGCGCGGCGGCGAAGGCGGGAAGGGCGCGGGCGGCTTCCGCGGCGGCCAGCGTGCGCGGGAAGGCGGCGAGATCGACGTTATAGCGTTCGGCGTTATAGACCTGCGGGACAAGATAGCAGTCGGCGAAGGTCGGGGTGTCGCCGAAGGCGTAGCGGCCGCCGACACGCGCGATCAGCGCTTCGAGCGCGCCGAAGCCTTCGCCGATCCAGTGCGCGATCCATGCCTTGACCTGCGCATTGTCGGCGTCGAACTGGCTGCGCAGCCGGGTGAGGACGCGCAGATTGTTGAGCGGGTGGATGTCGCAGCCGATCAGCGCCGCGATGGCGCGCACCGTCGCAGCATCGGCGGGGGATGCGGGGAGCAGCGGCGGTTCGGGCCATTTCGCCTCGATCCATTCGAGGATCGCGGGGCTTTCGATCAGCACGGCGCCGTCATGTTCGAGCGCGGGGACGAGGCCGTGCGGGGCGATAGCGAGATAGGCGGGATCGCGCTGTTCGCCGGCGCGCAGGTCGTGCGCGACCTGTTCATAGGCGATCCCCTTGACGTTCAGCGCGATGCGGACGCGGTAGGCGGCGCTCGACCGCCAATAGCCGTGCAGGATGGTCTGGCTCATCTTGTCTTCCTTCTGCGTTGCTGCGTCGTTCCGCCCTGATTCGAGAAATCGCGTATAGCGCATGATATCTCGCGATTGCGAAGAACAACGTCCCTCATTTTTGGAATAATGCCAAACGATTGATGATTTCGAGCGGCTGCCAGCCGCAAATTGCGGACAATGTTTGCGGCGCGCCAGCCTATCCTCCCCGTCAGCTTTGGGAGAGCGCGCTTGGCTGCGACACATATTTTCGATGCACCGCCGGAAGGGGTCGCCGCGGACTGGACGATGCCGCAGGACTGGACGGCGTTCACCGCCGCGCAGCATGCGACGTGGCGGACGCTGTTCGAGCAGCAGTCGGCGGCGCTGCCCGGCTATGCCTGCGCGGATTTTCTGCGCGGGCTCGACATCTTGCGCGCGGTGCCCGCCGGGGTTCCCGATTTTGCCGCGCTCAACCGCCATCTGAAACCGGCGACCGGCTGGGAAATCGTCGCGGTCCCCGGCTGGATCCCCAACGAGCCCTTTTTCGATCATCTCGCGAACAAGCGATTTCCGGCCGCCAACTTCCTGCGCCCGCCCGAGCAGATCGGCTACAGCGAAGAGCCCGATATGTTTCACGACATTTTCGGCCATGTCCCGATGCTGACCAACCCGGCCTTTTCGGAATTTCTGGTCGCCTATGGGCAGGCGGGGCTGCGCGCCGAAAAGCTCGGCGCGTCGGATTTTCTCGGGCGGCTGTGGCTCTATACGACCGAATTCGGGCTGGTGGTCGAGGATGGCGAACTCCGCGCCTTCGGCGGCGGCTTGCTGTCGAGCTATGCCGAGACCGTCGCGGCGCTGACCTCGCCCGAACCGTGCCGCATCTGGCTCGATATCGAGCGGGTGATGCGGACCAAATATCATTTCGACGAATTTCAGCGCATCTATTTCGTCGTCGAGGGTTTCGAGGCGCTGCTCGCCGCCACCGAGGAAACCGATTTTTCTTCCATTTACAGCAGGATCGCGGATGATGTTCCGCTCGAACCGGAAGATGCTTTCCCCGGCGACCGCGCCTATGATGGCCCCCTGCAGCCGGTCCGCCCGGGGCCGGCCTTCATGAACGGAGGCGCGCGCCCATGATCCGGCAGAGCAAGGACGACGGCACCACCGTCTTCGAAACCGAAATCGACGGCGAGACGATCCAGTGGGACAATGGCCTCACCTATGCGCGTCATCTCCAGACGCAACAGCTTCTCTCGGCGCAGGTGCCGGTGTCGGACAAGCCCGACGAGATGCTGTTCATCATCATGCACCAGACGATGGAGCTGTGGATCAAGCTGGTGCTGCACGAGGCGCGGCTGGTCGTCGAGGCGATCCGGGGCGACCGGCTGGAGATCGCGGGCAAGGGGCTCGACCGCATCGCGACGATCCAGCGCCACATGATCCATAGCTGGGAGGTGCTCGCGACGCTGACGCCGCATGACTTCCTGACTTTCCGCGGCTTTCTGCGCCGCGCGTCGGGGTTCCAGTCGCAGCAATATCGCGAGCTCGAATATTTGCTCGGCAACAAGCGCGGCGACATGATGATCGTCCACAAGGATGATGTTGAAGCCACGCAGCGGCTGCGCGCGGCCTATGAGGCGCCGTCGCTTTACGACGAGTTGCTGAAGCTGCTCGCGCGGCGCGGCTTCGCCATTCCCGCCGATCACCTCGAGCGCGACTGGACCAAGCCTTATGCGCCGTCCGAAGCGGTCGAGCAGGCGTGGCTCGCGATCTACACCGACCCCGAGCATCACTGGGACCTCTATATGCTCGCCGAGAAGATCACCGCGCTCGAATATTATTTTCAGGAGTGGCGCTTCAAACACATGAAGACGGTGTCGCGCGTCATCGGTCACAAGCCGGGGACGGGCGGCTCGTCGGGGGTCAATTATCTGGTCAAGGCGCTGAGCCTCAGCTTCTTCCCCGAACTCTGGTCGATGCGCACGCTGATGGCGGCACCGCGCGAAGGCGGCGATTATAGCGGCGGAGCAGGCGCATGAGCCGGATCTGGGACATTTCGCAGCCGCTCCATGCCGGGGTGCCGGTGTGGCCTGGCGAGCCTGCTTTCGCGCTCCATAGCCATGCAGTGATCGGCGATGGCTGTCCGGTCAATGTCGGCGGCATGTCGACGCCGCTCCACGCGGGGACGCATGGCGATGCACCGCTGCATTACGCCAATGACGGCGTCTCGTCGGCTGATAGCGATCTCGATCCCTATATCGGGCCGTGCGTGCTGATCGATGTCCGTCATGCGCAGGGGCGGGTCGAGGTCGGCGATATCGACTGGGATGCGGTCGCGGGCGCCGAGCGGGTGCTGCTCAGGACATACGAGACGTTTCCGCACCATGTGTGGGACAGCGACTTTACCGCAATCGCCGCGGAGGTGATCGCGCGGCTCGGCGGCATGGGGGTACGGCTGATCGGCACCGATGCCGCCTCGCTCGACCCCGAACAGTCGAAGACGCTCGATGCGCATCAGGCGGTGAAGGCGGCCGACATGCGGATATTGGAAGGGCTGGTGCTCGATGACGTACCGTCGGGGCGGTACGAACTGATCGCGCTGCCGCTGCGCATCGTCGGCGCCGACGCGAGCCCGGTGCGCGCGATTTTGAGGGAGCTTGCATGACCGACACGATGTTCGCCAACGATGTCGCGGCACGCGACGCCGCCGACCCGCTCGCGCACTTTCGCGAGCGCTTCCACCTGCGCGACGGGCTGATCTACCTCGACGGCAATTCGCTCGGCGCACTGCCGAAAGCGACGGGCGAACGGCTGGCGCGGGTTGTCGCCGACGAATGGGGCGAGGGGCTGATCACCTCGTGGCTTGGCGCCTCATGGTCGACCGCGCCGCGGCGGATCGGCGACAAGATCGCCCGGCTGCTCGGCGCGAATCCCGGCGAGATTGTCGCGAGCGATTCAACTTCGGTGAATATTTTCAAGGCACTGACGGCCGCTCTTTCATTACGGCACGAACGGTCGGTGATCCTGTCGGAAGCGACCAATTTCCCCACCGACGTCTATATGATGCAGGGCATCGAGGCGTTTTCGGGCGGGCGGGTGAAGGCGATGACGGTCGCGCCCGACGCCGTCGTCGATGCGCTGAGCGAGGACGTCGCGGTGCTCCTGCTGACGCAGGTCCATTACAAGTCAGGCCGCGTCCGCGACATGGCGGCGATTACCCGCCGCGCGCACGAGGTCGGCGCGCTCGTCGTCTGGGATTTGAGCCATAGCGCGGGGGCGATTCCAGTTGATCTCAATGGCGCGAATGCCGATTTCGCGATCGGCTGCGGCTATAAATATCTGAACGGCGGGCCCGGCGCGCCGGCCTATCTCTTCGCGGCGGCGCGGCACCATGCGGCGACGCCGGTGTTGTCGGGCTGGTTTGGCCACGCGCGGCCCTTCGCCTTCGAGGAGGATTATGATCCGGCCGCCGGGATCGAGCGTTTCCAGTGCGGGACGCCGCCGGTGCTCGGACTCGCGGCGCTCGAGGTCGGGGTCGACCTGCTGCTCGAAGCCGATATGGCCGAGCTGCGCCGCAAGTCGCTGGCGCTCGGCGATCTGTTCATCGAGCGGATGGCGCCCTTGTGCGACGCCTATGGCTTTACGCTGGCAAGCGTCGCGGAGCATGCGGCACGCGGCAGCCAAGTCGCCTATGCGCACCCGCAAGGCTATCAGATCGTCCAGGCGCTCAAGGAATTTGACGTGATTGCCGATTTCCGCGCGCCCGACATTTTGCGCTTCGGGCTGACGCCGCTCTATCTCGGTTATGGCGATGTCGTCGAGGCGGTGGCGCGGCTCGAACGGGTTTGCGCAACGCGGGCGTGGGACAAGCCGCAATATCATGAGCGGGCGGCGGTGACATGAGCGACGTGTCGGCCCCCTTCCTGCCCAGATCGCGCGTCGCGGCGGTGCAGGCCGCGCCGGTGTTCCTCGATGCTACGGCGACGGTCGACAAGGCGTGCGCGCTGATCGCCAAAGCGGCGGGCAATGGTGCGCAATTGGTGGCCTTTCCCGAGGTGTTCGTCGCCGCTTATCCTTATTGGAACTGGCTGATGACGCCGATCGAGGGATCGGCGTGGTTCGAGCGCCTCTATCGCGCGTCGGTCCGCGTCGACGGGCCCGAGGTCGCGGCGCTGTGCGCGGCGGCGCGCGACCATGGCTGTACGGTGGTGATCGGGATCAACGAGCGCGATCCGGTCAGCGTCGGCACCCTCTATAACACCAATTTGATCATCGGCGCCGACGGCAGCCTGCTCGGCCGTCATCGCAAGCTGGTGCCGACCTGGGCCGAAAAGCTGACCTGGGCGGGCGGCGACGGTGCCTCGATCCGCGTTTACGACACGCCGGTCGGGCCGCTCGGCACGCTGGCGTGCGGGGAGAATACCAACACGCTGGCGCGCTTTGCGCTGCTGTCGCAGGGCGAACTCGTCCATGTCGCCAATTATATCGCGCTGCCCGTCGCGCCCGCGTCGTACAATATGGCCGAGGCGATCCGCATCCGCGCGACCGCGCACAGTTTCGAGGGCAAGGTCTTCACCATCGTCGCCTGTTCGACGGTGAGCGAGGAGATCATCGCCGCGATGAGCGCCGAGCGCCCCGCAAACCGCGCCTTGCTCGAACGGCGGAGTAGCGCCTGGTCGGGGGTGATTGACCCGCACGGCAATCTGGTCGGCGAAGCGCTGATCGACGACGAGGGCATCGTCTATGCCGACATCGACCTCGGCGCCTGCGTCGGACCGAAGCAGATGCACGACATCATCGGCGGCTATAACCGCTTCGACATCTTCAACCTGACCGTTGACCGGACGCCGCGCGCGCCGGCGACGTTTGCGGACGCGCCGCCCGCCGGGGACGACGCCAGCGAGGAGAAGCCGTCATGACCGATAACCCTGCCGTGATCGACCCGCGCGACACTGTGCTGGGACGCTCGCGGGTCACCGACACGCCCGAACTCGAAGCCTTTTATCAGGAGCTTGCGGGCCAGAATGCAGGCGCATTCTGGAAGCGCGCCAATGCGATCGAGCCGTGGGAGCCCGAGACGCGCTATCGCCCGACGCTGTGGCGTTATGCCGACATGCGTGCGCTGTGCCTGCGCGCGATCGACCTGGTGCGGCCCGAGGAAGCGGGGCGGCGCGTCGTCACGCTGCTCAACGACAGCGACGCGGGGCGCGAGAATGTCGCGGTGTGCGGCTGGCTGTTCAGCGGCATGCAGGCGATGAAACCCGGCGAAATCACCCCTGCGCACAAGCATACGGCGTCGGCGCACCGCTTCATCATGGAAGGGCGCGGCGCCTATACCGTCGTCGACGGGCATCATATCACGCTGGGCGCCAATGATTATGTGTTGACCCCGAACGGTTGCTGGCACGACCATGGCATCGCCGCCGACGGCGACGTGTCGATCTGGCAGGACGGGCTCGATATCCCGCTGATGAACTGCATGGAAACGAACTTCTATGCCGTCCACGACCAACCCCGCCAGACCCCCGCTTTTCCCTCGAACGACCTGCCGCTGAGCTATGGCGGCGCGGGGCTGCGGCCCGAGGGCGTCGGCGCGTGGGACAAGCCTTATTCGCCGGTGATGGTCTATCGCTGGGAGACGGTGCGCGATGCGCTCTGGAACCTGGCCGCGGTGTCCGAGGGATCGCCGTTCGACGGGCATATGATGCGCTATGCGAACCCGCTGACCGGCGGCTGGGCGCTTCAGACGATGGGTGCGCATATGCAGATGCTGCCCGGCGGGTTTCGCGGGCAGGCGCACCGTCACACGGGCAATGTCGTCTATAATGTCGCGGGCGGGCGCGGCTATTCGATTATCGGCGGCGAGCGGTTCGACTGGGAGACGCACGACATTTTCTGTGTGCCCGCATGGATGTGGCACGAGCATGTCAATCTCGACCCGTCCGAACCGGCCTTTCTCTTCTCGTTCAACGACTTCCCGGTGATGGAGGCGCTCGGCGTCCGCATCGAGGAGCCCTATCCCGACCATGGCGGCCGCCAGCCGGCCTGATTTTTCCAGACAGACAGGACATCTTCATGCGCTTCGTAACCTATCGCACCGTTGAAACCGAACCGCGGCTCGGGCTGCTTCACGACGGGCTGGTGATCGACGTCGAATATTTCGGCGACGCGATCGGGCAGGACCTGCCCTCGACGATGCTCGATTTCATCGATCTGGGGCCGATCGGGCTGCGCTTCCTCAAGGAAGCGGTCGCCGGGGCGACGAGCGCCGATCTGGTCGGCACCTCGCTGCCCGAGGGCAATGTCGCCTTGCTCGCGCCGATCCCGCGGCCGCGCAAGAATATCTTCGGTATCGGTCTCAACTATACCGAGCATGTCGCTGAATCAGCACGCAGTCTCGACACGTCGAACGAACTTCCGAAGCAGCCGGTGATCTTCTCCAAACCGCCGACCGCGGTCGTCGCATGGAATGATCCGATCCGCCATAATGCGAGGGTGACGCAGCAGCTCGACTGGGAAACCGAGCTGGCGGTGGTCATCGGCAGCACCGCGCGTCATGTTGCCGAGGCCGACGCGCTGAACCATGTGTTCGGTTACACGGTGATCAACGACGTCAGCGCGCGCGATTGCCGCCGCGCCGGGCAGTGGATCGTGTCGAAGGGACAGGACAGCTTCGCGCCGATGGGGCCGTGCATCGTCACGGCGGACGAGATCGGCGACCCGCATAACCTCAATCTGTCGACCCGCGTCAACGGGGTCGAGAAGCAGAACAGCAACACGCGCTTCATGCTGTTCAATGTGGACCAGCTCATCGCCGATATTTCGAGCGTGATGACGCTGGAGCCGGGCGACATCATCGCGACCGGGACCCCGGCGGGGGTCGGCGCGGGCCGCGATCCGCAGGAGTTCATGTGGCCGGGCGACGTCGTCGAATGCACCGTCGAGGGCATCGGCACGCTGCGCAACCCGATCGTCGCGGTCTGAGGGGCGGAATCATGGCAAGACCGATCCGGATCGGGCAGATCGTCCCGAGCTCGAATGTCACGATGGAAACCGAGATTCCGGCGCTGCTCCGCGCGCGCGAGGGGATCGCACCCGAACGCTTCACCTTTCACTCGTCGCGGATGCGGATGAAGAAGGTGACGAAGGAGGAACTGGCGGCGATGGACGCCGATTCCGACCGCTGCGCGCTCGAACTGTCCGACGCCGCGGTCGACGTGCTCGGCTATGCCTGCCTCGTCGCGATCATGAGCATGGGCGAGGGCTATCATCGCGTGTCGGAGGCGCGGTTGCACCAGCGGACGGTCGAGAACGGCCATGCCGCGCCCGTCGTCACCAGCGCCGGCGCGCTGGTCGAGGGGCTGAAGGTGCTGGAGGCAAAGCGCATCGCGCTCGTCGCGCCCTATATGAAGCCGCTGACGCAGATGGTCGTATCCTATATCGAGACCGAGGGCGTCGAGGTAAGCGACTGGCTGGCCCTCGAAATTCCGGACAATCTGGAGGTCGCGGCGCAGGACCCGGCGAACCTGCTCGACCATTACAAACGGCTCGACCTCGGCGGCATTGATGCGCTCGTCCTGTCGGCGTGCGTCCAGATGCCGTCGCTGCCGTCGGTGCAGAAGATCGAGGATGCGATCGGCAAACCGGTGATTTCGGCGGCGATCTGTACCGCGCACCAGATGCTGACGCGGCTGGGCTTGCACACCGAAGTGCCCGGCGCCGGGGCGCTGCTGTCGGGACGCTATTGAAGCGGGTCAACCGCTTGCAAAGTATCGGGATGTGGGGAATGGGGCGATGATGACGATTGCCGCCGGGACCCGATCAGCCTTGCCGTTCGCGCCGGCCTTGCTGCTGCCGATCGCCCTGATCGCAAGCCCCGCCGCCGCCGAGGAGCAGCGCGAGCTTTGCTCCGATCGCCCGGGGCTCGGCACGCCGGCCTGCACCGTCGACCGCGGCGACGTGATATTCGAACTGGGGCTGGGCGACTGGACACGCGACCGGCAGGGGCCGGTACGAACCGACACAATGCAAGTCGGCGATGCGCTGGTTCGCATCGGCCTGACCGACAGCCTCGAGGCGCAGCTTGGCTGGACCGCCTATGGCCATGTCCGGACCCGCGACCGCGCCGCAGGGACGGTCGGCAAGGCGTCGGGGATCGGCGACGTCACACTCGCGCTGCGGCAGAATCTGCGCAATCCCGACGGATCGGGCTTTTCGGTCGCGGTGATGCCCTATGCCAGCCTGCCGGCGGGCGGCAGCGCGATCGGCGCCGGCGACTGGGGCGGCGGATTGCTGGTGCCGATGAGCTTCGACCTGTCGGATTCCCTGTCGCTTGGCGTCACGCCGCAGGTCGATGCGGCGGTCGACGGCGATGGCGACGGACGGCATCTGGGTTATGGCAGCGTCGTCGGCTTCGGTTTCGGCCTGAGCGACAGCCTCTCGGCGGCCGCCGAAATATCGCTGTACCGCGACCGCGATCCAGGCGGCCACAACACGCAGGCGCTGGCGGGCCTGTCGATGGGCTGGCAGGCCGGCGGCGACACGCAGTTCGACGTCGGGGTGAACCTCGGCCTCAACCGCGACAGCCCCGACGCCGAGGTCTATTTCGGCATCGCGCGGCGGTTCTGAAGGGGGCGGCTTTCCGCCCCCTCCGACCGCGCCGGGTCAGCGGCGAAGCTGCGCGACCGCTTCGATCTCGACGAGCGCGCCGTCGAGTACGAGATCGCTGACCACCGTCGACCGCGCGGGGTAGGGGGCGCTGAAACGCGCGGCGTAGGTCGCGTTGAAGCCCGCGAAATTCTCCTTTGACGTGATCCAGATCGTCGTCTTGACCACGTCGGTCAGGTCAAGGCCGAGGCTGGCGAGATGGCCTTCGAGCCCGTCGAGCGCGCGCCCGGTCTGGGTGACGATGTCGTCGCCGAAGACCTTGCCGTCGGCGAGCGAGAGCTGGCCCGAAATGAAGACGAGGTCGCCGGCCTGGCGAACCATCGACAGCGGCAGGGCGGAAATATTGGTCATGATCTTGCTCCTTGATTTGGTCGGGACGTGTTGGTGCGAAGGCCGCGGGCGCGACCGTCGTCGATCTTCAGCCCTTGCGGGGCGGGGTTATGGCAGTTCGGGGGCTCCCTAAGCGGCTTTGCCCGGACGGTGGCTGGCGCTGGGGACGAGCGCCGACAGATCCTCGTCGGCGCTCGACATGACGCCGATGGTCAGCGTTTCGCCCGATTTCGCATCGCAGACATAGGCATGGCCCATGCCCGAATCGATATAGATGGACTCGCCGGGGTTCAGCTCGATCGGATCGTAAAATTCGGTGTGCACGATCAGCCGTCCCTCGACGACATAGATGAATTCCTCGCCCGAATGGCGGACGAGTTCGCCGAATTCCTCGATCGTCTTGGCACGGATGCGCGTGATGACGGGTACCATGCGCTTGTTCCGGAGCTCGGTGCAGACATAATTATATTCATAATTGGGCGTTTCGACGCGGACCGCCGTTTCGAGCGTGCCGACGCTGCGCCGTCCGAGGACGGTCGCCGCCGCGGGTTCTTCGGCGAACAGGTCGGCCATGCTGATGTTGAGCCGCTCGCTGACCTGTTGCAGCTTGTCGTAAGTGAGCGACAGCCGGTCATGCTCGACCTTCGACAGGGTCGACATGGGGATGCCGCTGTGCTGGCTCATTTCCTTGAGCGTCCAGCCGTTGCGCGTGCGAAGGCCCGCCATCACCGCACCCAAAGTCTTTCGACCACCTGCCACCGATATTCGCTCCTTCTGTTTCGGTCCGATACTTATATCCTAATCAGGATAAATTGAAGTGCTTCGCCCTAGATTTCCTGTTCTTTTCGGGTTTCCGATCGGATCGCCTGCACGGTCGATCGGTGCCGCGGCACGAAAAAATCAGCGGCAAGGCGCGTAGGGCGACGGGTCGAGTTCGGGACGCGCGCCCGTCATCAGGTCGGCAAGCAGGCGCGCCGATCCCGCGGCAAGCGTCCAGCCGAGATGGCCGTGACCGGCGTTGACCCACGACCCCGCGACCCGGCCAGGCCCGATATAGGGACGGCCATCGGCGGCGACCGGGCGCAGGCCTGTCCACGGCCGGCCGGTCGCGAGCACCGCCTCGCCCGCGATCGCCGGATAGGTCGCCTTGAAAAGCTGCCCCAGATTGCCGATCCGCTTCGGATCGAGCCGCAGGTCGTGGCCCGCGAACTCGGCAGTTCCGGCGACGCGCAGCCGGGTGCCGAGCGGGGTGATGGCGGTGTGATAGCCGTCGTCGATGACCGGCAGGCGCGGCATCGGCCCCGCAGGGTCGGGCGTGTAGGTCATCGAATAGCCTTTGACAGGCTTGACCGCGAGATCGAGCCCGAGCTTCGCGGCGAGCGCCGGGCTGGCGACCCCGGCCGCGACGACGACGCGTTCGGCCGCGATCGTCTCACCTGCCACCCGCACCCCTGCGACGCCGCCGCCGCGGACCTCGACCGCCTCGACGGTCTGGCCGTAGCGAAAGATGCCGCCAAGCTCGGCGATCGTTCGTGCAGCCTCGCGGCAGAAAAGATAGGCATCGCCAGACGCGTCGCCGGGATAGTGGATCGCGCCGGCAATCTCGCCGCCCACCGGCGCAAGGCAGGGTTCGACCTCGACCGCGCCCTTGCCGTCGAGCGGCCGGGCTTCGATGCCATGTTCGCGGACGAGATCGGCGATGGCGAGCGCCGCGTCGAAGGCCGCTTCGGTCCGGAAGAATTTGAGCGCGCCGCCGTCCGATGCATCGAAGGCGAAGCCGAAGCGCTCGCGCAGTTCCTTCATCGCCGCGAGCGAATAGGTTGCGAGTTCGAGGTTGGCGAGCGTTGCCTTGCGGTGCGGCGCGGCGCGCGAGTTGAGCAGGAATTGCGGGCCCCAGCGAAGGAGCGAGGGCAGGGCGCCGAGGCGGATCTTGAGCGCCGCCGACGAACTGACGAGATATTCGAGCAGGTGGCGGTGGACGCCCGGTGCGTTCCAGGGATCGGACATCGAGGGGGTGAGCAAGCCGCCGTTGGCGAAGCTGGTGCCGAGCCCCTCCTGCGCGGCCGAATCGACCAGCGTGACGCGTTCGCCGCGCCCAAGCAGTTCGAGCGCCGTGGTCAGCCCGACGACTCCGCATCCGATGATCAGATTGTCGGCCACCGCATTCTTTCCCTTGCCGCCAGCGCGAGTCGCGGCGTCTTCGCCGACCTCGCGCCGGGCCCTATCGGCTTAGCGGTTGCGCCAAAAATCGACAATACAGAAATGTATGGTCGGGACGGAAAAATATGGTCCGGCGAAGCCAATTTCGCCTTCGTCATTATCGCCGGCCGGTAAAACTGGCCGTTCCTAAACGGGCAATTGATCGATACAGCGGCGCATGGGCGAACCGACTTCCATGCGATGGAAGCGCGATGAACAGAGGAGCAGGTGCAGTGGCGAACGGTCGTTTGACCCGCGGGGACTGGATCGCGGTCGCGCGCAAGGCGCTGATCGCGTCGGGCGTCGACGATGTGAAGGTGGATGTGCTGGCGCGCCGGATGAAGGTGACGCGCGGCAGCTTCTATTGGCATTTCAAGCATCGGCAGGAATTGCTCGACGCGCTGCTGGAGGACTGGAAGGATAATAATCGCCGCGAAATCGCCGCGATCGAACAGCGCGCCGCCGAAGGGGCGACGGGGCTGATCGAGCTGTTCAAGGTCTGGCTGGGCGAGGACCCGAATTTCCCGGCGTTCGACATCGCGATCCGCGTCTGGGCGCGCAAGTCGCGCGACGTGACCAAGGTGGTTCACGACATCGACGACGCGTGGATCGGACTGTTCCAGCTCTTCCTCGAGCACAACGGGATCAAGGGGACCGAGGCGTTCGTCCGCGCCCGCGTGATGTATTTCCACCAGATCGGCTATTATGCCCTCGCGATCCGCGAGACGCTGGAAGAGCGGATCAAGCTGGCACCCTATTATTGCACCGCGGTGACCGGCCTGCCGGCGCCCGCCGACCTCGAGGATGCGCTCCGCACGCTCGACAAGCCGAAGCCGCGGGCGAAGGCGAAGCCGAAGGCCGCCTGAGGACCGCGCCGCAGCCCGGCCCATAGCGCCGGTCACGACGAGACCGGCGCCATCCCCAGTTCGGCCATCACGAAGCCAAGCCATTCGGCGCGCTGGGTCACTGAGGTGTCGGCGTCGAATGAGGCGTGGCCGGTATCCTTCCACACGCGCAGCAGCGTCCGGTGGCCCGACGTCGATGCTTCGAGCATCCGCGCGGTGAACTTGCGGCCGTGGAAGGGGCGGCAACCGGCATCCTTTTCGCCGAAGACCTGGAACACCGCGGGATAGGCGACGCCATCGCGGACATTGTGATAGGGCGAATAGGAATAGAGGATCTTCGACATCACGGGATCCTGCGGATCGCCATAATCCTGCCAGAAGATCGCGCGGATCGGCGCCGATTCGGCGTCGTCGGGAAGCGGCTCCATCTCGTCGAAGGTCGGCACGTCGGGGACGACGACGCGGAACAGGTCGGGGCGATGGACGATCGCGACCCCCGCGAGCAGGCCGCCGTTGCTCGCGCCGGTCATCGCCAGCCGGTCGGTCGCGGTGACACCGTTGGCGATCGCTTCCTCGATGATGGCGAAGAGGTCGAGATAGCTGTTCCATTTGCACGCGAGCCGGCCGCTGTCGTGCCAGATCTTGCCATATTCGCCGCCGCCGCGGATGTTGGCGTGGATCAGCACGCCGCCGGCGCGGACGAAGGGCGTGAAATGGGCGAGGAAGGCCGGGACGAAGGCCGAATTGAAGCCGCCATAGGCGGTGATCAGCGCCGGGCGCGGCGCGCTGAAGTCCAGATCGTCGCGGTGGACCAGATAATAGGGGATATGGACGCCGTCCTTGCCGCGCGCGAAATGCTGGCTGACCTTGATCCCCTCCAGTTCGACCTCGGGCGCGACGACGGTGCTCACTTCGCCGCTGTCCAGGTCGTAATGATAGATGCCGGCGGTCTTGGTGAAGCTCGCATAGTCGAAGGTCAGCGCGTCGGTGCGGTCGAAACGGTGGAAGGCGCTGATCCAGCTCGCGCCCGCCTCTTCGAGCGGCACGAGCTGTTCGCTGCCGTCGACGGGATCGATGACGCGAAGGCGCAGCGAGACGTGCAGCAGTTCGGCGACGACGATCTTGCCGCGGATCGTGCCGACGGCGCGGATCACCGCCGCGCTTTGCGGCGCGATCTCGCGCCACGTGCTGCGGTCCTGCGAGGTCGCCACCGGAATGGCGACGATGCGGCCGCGCGGCGTGTCGTCGCCGTGCGCGCGCGCGACATAGGTGTCGGCGTCGAGCCAGCCGCCGGTCAGTTCGCCGTCATAGCCGTCGGGAATGAAGGGGCGCCATTCGCCCGTGCGCGTATCGCCGACGACATAGGCGGTGCGTTCGTGCGGGCCCGAATCCGCGATCACCCAGCGTTCGCCCGGCGAGACGTTGCAACTGAGGCCCGACATGTTGGCTGGCACCTCGGCATCGCCGAACACGACCTCGGGCCGGTCGGCGACGCCCTCGTCGAGCGCGACAAAGCCGATGCGGTGGCGCCCTTGCGTGTCGCGGCCGTGGAGATAGAAGCCGCTGCCGTCGGCGAGCCAGCCCGGGATCGCGCCGCTGTAACCGATCGCCGGCAGCGGCGCGCGCACCGCCTGGCCGGTCGCGGTATCGAAGACATGCCATTCGCCCATCATGTCGCCGCCGATGCAGACGATCGCCGCGACGCGGGCGCCGTCGGGTGACGGCTCCCACCACAATACCGCCGCGCTCGCCGCGTCTTCGGGCGCGACATGATCGGCGAGGGCGAAGACCGGCTGCCCCGGGTCGGCGAGGCTGGTCGAGGTCCAGACGACGCGCCCGCCGCCGCCGGGGGGCGGCGCGATCCAGAACCAGCGATCGCCGCGGAGACGCGGCGGCGTCCGCGAGACCATGAAATTGCCGGCGTCGTTGGCGCGGATCTGTTCCTTCAGCGCCTCGAAATGCGGCCAGGCGCGCGCTTCACGTTCGGCAATTGCATCCTGTTCCCACTGCCACGCCAGCGCTTCGTCGCTGTCGTGCTGGAGCCAGTCATAGGGGTCGTCGAAGGTGACGCTGCCGATCGTCTTGGTGACCGGGCGGCGGGGTGGGGTGGTCATATAGTGTCTCCCGGTTGGGCGAGGGGGCAGGGGGCGGTTCAGCCCTGTGGTTCGAGTTTCGCCTTGATGCTTTCGAGATAGCCGGTCAGCGCGGCGTCGAATTGCGCGGTCATTTCCGCCACCGCGGCCGCGACTTCGGCGCGCCCGGCGCCCGCAGGCTGCGATATACCGAGCGTCGAGTGGCAATCGAGACGGTAGCGGGTGCCGCCGGGGGCCGCCTCGGCATGATAGGTGGCATAGACGATCATGCCGCCCGCGAGATAATCGGCGAACATGCTGAGCCGGTGCGCCGCCTCGTCGCGTTCGGTGACATGGCAGAGGCGTTCGTCGACGACGGCGCCGTCCTGTTCGAGGCGCATATGATAGCCGCCGAGGCACGCGGCGGGATCGTCGAGCGGCTCGATCGCGTAGCCGATCTCGCGGAACTTCTTCGCCTCGATATATTCGTCGAGGATCGTCTGCCACACCGCGGCGGGCGGCGCGGCGATGTCGACCGCGGCATGGTTGACGATCGTCACGTGGATATTCTGTTCGGTCATGGGCGGCTGCTTTCGAGGACGGGGAGTTCGAGCCGCGACGGCCGCGCTGCGTCGTGGAAGACGGTGATCGTCGCGGTCTGCATGTGCGTCGCGGTGGCGATCGGTTCGCCGGTGTTCGGATTGGGGTCCATGAAGGGGAAGAAGTCGGGGCGCAGCAGCAGCGCAAGGCGATGCCCGGCAGCGAGTTCGTGCGCCGAGAGGGTGAGTTTCAGCCGCACCTCGACCGCCTCGCCGGGAACCATCGGCACCTCGCGGTCGAAGCCTTCACGGTAGCGGAGGCGCAGGGCGTGATAGGCGAGTTCGACCACCGATCCGTCGGGCCGGATTTCGGCGAGATGCGCGACGATATCGGCATCGGGCGTGTCGGTCGCGACGTGCAGCACGACTTCGGTTTCGCCGAGGATCGCGAGCGGCCGGGCAAGCGGTTCGGTGCGGAAGAGCAGCGTGTCGATATGGCGGACATGCTCGTCGAGGCTGCTGATCCGGCCGAGCGCTTCGGTGAGCGGTGCGGCGAAGGGCATCGCCGGGTCGGCGCGCATGCGGTCGGGATCGCCCTTGATCGCATCCGCATCGCCGACGAGCGTGCCGCCGCCATATTCGCCGTTTGCGGCGCTGTCGCTGGCGAGGAAGAAGGACAGGCTGCGCACTTCGCGCGGCGGGAAGGCGTCGAAGACTTCGTAGCGATTGCGCCCGGTGATAAAGATTTTCGCCTTGCCGCCGAGGTTGGGGCCGTCGCCCTCGCCTTTGAGATGCTTGTCGTAGAAGGCGAGGCGGATCGGGAAGGGATCGGCCGCGGCCGCGGCGTCGAATTCATGCGGGCCATAGCGGTCGCCGCCGCCGGTATAGACCTGGCCATGGTCCCACGGGCCGAGCAACAACTGGCGGTCGTCGCGGTCGGGCGCGTTGGCGGCGAGGCCATGCCAGGCGCCCATCGCGCCGAGGCTGGGGTCGAAATTGCCGGTGATGAACAGCGCCGGCAGGTCCATCGCCGCATAGTCCTCGGCGCCGAGGGACCGCTCCTGCCACCAGTCGTCGAAGGTCGGATGTTCGAGCGCCTCACGGTAATGCGCGAGCTTGTCGCCCTTCAGCACGTCGTCGGCGGCGTCGATCGCCGGGCGCATCGTCAGGCGGCGGAACCAGTCGGGCTGCGCGAGGACGGGCAGCGTCGAGACGAAGCCGCCGCTGAGTTCGGCGAGCGAGCCGATCGAGATCAGGTTCAGCCAGTTGATCGTGTGCTGCCGCGTGAAGGCGCCGCCGAAATAGGGGAGTTCGCGGAAATAATTGACCGCGGGCACCTGCGGGATGATGCATTTGAGGTGCGGCGGCCGCGTCGCGGCGGCAAGGAGCTGGGTGAGGCCGACGTAAGAGCCGCCGTCCATCCCGACATTGCCGTCGCACCACGGCTGCGCGGCGAGCCATTCGATCGTGTCATAGCCGTCGGTGCGCTCGTATGGCGAGCTGAAGCGGAACTCGCCCTCGGACTCGCCGGTGCCGCGGATCAGCTGGTTGACGACGATATAGCCATGGTCGCGGTAGCGGAGCTGGCGCAGCCGCGCCCAGCCGAGCACTTCCTCGCGGTAGGGTGTCCGCCACAGGATCACCGGCGCCGGCGCATCGCCGGCGGGGCGCCAGACATAGGTATCGAGCCGCACCCCGTCGCGCATCGGCAGCATCAGTCTGAGGTCGGGGTCGGGCATCATTTCGATCGCGGGCATGTCGCTGCCGCCCGCGCGGCTGAGCAACGTCATCGAATCGCGCGGGGCCTCGGTGGCGTCGGTCGTGACTTTCTCGTCGCTCATTCCTGTCCCTTCCGGCTTAAATGTCGCCGATTTGTCTTCCTGCAGGGAAACGAATCCTCAACGGAAAATCTGATAGCGATATAGAAACATACAATACTGTACTGTCAAGCGTGGATGTGTCTGGAAGAAGGTTATATGCAGGAGAGGGCGGTGACCATGGGCGGGCAACGGAATGGGAATTTGACTCTCTTCGTCATCCCGGACTTGATCCGGAATCCATTGCAGCGCCGAAGTCGTGGACCCCGGATCAAGTCCGGGGTGACGATGAAGGAAAGTTCGGTGTCAGGTGTACTGTCGACCTTGCCAGCGATCAAGCCGGCGCCGCATCGGCGTCGATCGGCCAGATCGGTCGCTGCAGCCTTTTGTATCGCGCGGGATCGAAATCGAGTGTCAGCGAGCCGGGCGTCTCGCAGTAATAGATTTTGGCGGCGAGCGGGGCGAAGCGTTCGTAGAAATGCTGGGTCGATTTGACGACGATAATCCGCGCCGCCGAGAGGTCGACGCCGAGGGCGGTCAGGCAGACGGGATCGTAAACCTGCTGGCGCACGCTGTTGATGACCACCTCAACGCCGCCGATCCGCAGTAGCGCCGCACGGCCGATACCGAACATCAGGCCGCCCGCCGGGTCTTCCTGTTCGATGTCGTCGGCGAGCGCGATCACGGTGGCTTCGCCATCGACGGGTAGCCCCGCGAAGGGTCCGGTCTTGCCGCCGAGGCGCAGGTTGAGCCGGTTGCCGATGCCCGCCTGATGCGCAAAATCGACCGCGATCGGATCCCAGATCATCGCCAGCGCGGCGTCCTCGACACCGCGCTCGATCAGCCGCCGGAGGATGAAGGTCGAATCGGCGCCCGCGCCGCCGCCGGCGTTGTCCGCGACATCGGCGATGACAAACGGACCCGCGGCGGACGACGCCGCGATCTCGTCGAGGATCGTGTCGATCGGCTTGCGCAGGCTGCGCGTTTCCTCGCGCGCCGCGAAGAAGCGGCGGCCGAGGTCGCACGCGAGGCCGGGTGCGTCGGCCTGTCCGGGCTCGGCGACGACGACCACGGCGGCGCCGACTTCGGGATGGTCGGCCCACGGGAAGCCGTGCATCAGCGACACAGAATGGATGCCCTCCTGCCGCTCGGCGGCGAGCACGGCAGCGTTAACTGCCTCCATCTGCGGCAGCGTCGTGTAGAAGAGACCGAGCATCGGCACGCGCTGAATATGGTTGCGGGTGCGGATCTCGCCGCGCACGAAGCGCTCGCCGAGGTCGAAAAGCTGCTCGCCGCGCTCGTCGAAATCGGTGTGCGGGTAGAGGAGGCAGGCGACGAGCGCGTTCGATGCCTCGGCCATGCGCGCCGTCACATTGCCGTGCAGGTCGAGCTCGACGCCGATGAACACGTCGGGCCCGACGATTTCGCGGACCTTTTCGATGATGTCGCCTTCGCAATCGTCATAACCGTGCGCCATCTGCGCGCCGTGCAGCATCAGCAGCACCATATCGACCGGCATCGCGGCCCGGAGGTCGGTGAGGATTTCGTCGCGGAGGCCTTCATAATCCTCCTGCCGGCACGGCGCCGCAGGTTCGGCGAAGGCGTGGAGCGAGGCATGGGCGCGATAGCCGCGCTCGCGGGCCAGCCGCAGGAAGGTGCGATAGCCGAACTGATCGTAAGCCGCGGGTTCGGGGTCGGGCCCCGTGCGTTCGGGCCGGTAATACATCGGGTTGACGAAGGAATCGCGGGTGCAGGGGATGGCCGAAAAAGCGTTGGTTTCCATCATCATGCCGGCAACGAATATGTTCATGCATTTCCTCTTTCCGGGCATCGTGAGCCCCTGTCCGGCGCGCGCCGTGATTTTCGGGAGCGACAGCTTTTTTTTGTCGACTCATATCCAAACACTTGTGTATCGTCGGGTCAATGGGCTTTAGCGAAGCCACGGCCGGGAACGGGAGGAAAGCGTGAATCTGATGACGCCGCGGGCGCTGCTCGACGACAGTCTGGTGTGGGACAATCACGGCTGCATGCCGCTGCGCCCGCTCGACGAGAGCTTCCTGCCGCAGCTTGCCCGTTACCGGGCGGGCGGCGTCAATGCGGTGACGATCAACATCGGCTTCGGCGATCAGGGCGTCGAGGAACATGTCCGGATGGTCGCGCAGTTCCGCCGCTGGCTGGCGCTGAACGGCGACGATTATATGCTCGCGACGTCGGTCGAGGATATCGAACGGGCGCGGCGCGAGGGCAAGCTGGCGGTGCTGTTCGACATCGAGGGTATGAACGCGATCGCCGACCAGCCGAGCCTCGTCCAGCTCTATTACGACCTTGGCGTCCGCTGGATGCTGATCGCCTATAACCGCAACAATCCGGTCGGCGGTGGCTGCCAGGACGAGGATCAGGGGCTGACCGCGTTCGGCCGCACCATCCTCGACGAGATGGCGCGCGTCGGGATGGTCGCCTGCTGCTCGCACACCGGCGAGCGGACCGCGCTCGAGGTCATGGACTATAGTTCGCGGCCGGTGATCTTCTCGCACAGCAACGCGCGCGCGATCCACGATCATCCGCGCAACGTTCGCGACCATGTGCTGAAGGCCTGCGCCGCGACGGGCGGCGTCGTCGGGCTCAACGGCATCGGGCTGTTCCTCGGCAAGGGCGGCATCGATCTGGTCGATGCGCTGATCGGCCACCTCGACCATATCGTCGGCGTCGTCGGGATCGAGCATGTCGGGCTGGGGCTCGATTATGTATTCGATGCCGCCGAGCTCGAGGAATTCCTGGCCAATCCGGCGATCTTCCCGCCCGAACTCGGCTATGGGCCGACGCTCGAAATGGTGCCGCCCGAGGCGATGGAGGAGATTGTCGGCGGGCTCGGCAAGCTCGGCTATGCCGACGACGACATCCGCGCCATCCTCGGCGGCAATCTGATGCGCGTCGCGAAGCAGGTGTGGCGCCCGGCGTTCGGCTTTTCGGGCTGATCGCGGCCATGCTGGCGCTGCAGGACATATGGGACAGCCTTGTCGACGATTGCACGAAGGGCATTCCGGCGGGCACGGCGCTGCCGCTCCGCGATATCGGCGGACAGGGCTGGCACTTGCTGGCGGGCGACACGCCCTTGCCCGCGGCGGTGCTGCGGCAATCGGCGATCGAACATAATGTCGACTGGATGCGGCGCTTTACCGGGCTGACCGGCATGCTGTTGTGCCCGCACGGCAAGACCAGCATGAGCCCGCAATTGTTCGACCGGCAGCTCGAAGCGGGCGCGTGGGGGATGACCGCGGCGACGGTGTCGCACCTCCATGTCTATCGCCGCTTCGGCGTGCAGCGCATCCTGCTCGCCAACCAGCTTGTCGATCCTGCCGGCATCCGCTTCGTCCTGTCCGAACTGACACGCGATCCCGATTTCGATTTCTATTGCCTCGTCGATTCGGTGGCGACCGTCGACATGCTGCGCGACGCTGCGGCGAAAAGCGGCTGTCCGCGCCCGATCCAGCTGCTCGTCGAGATCGGGCAGGCGGGCGGGCGCACCGGCGCGCGCAGCGTCGAACAGGCGATCGAGATCGCGCGCGCCGTCCATGCGGCGGCGCCCCATCTCGCGCTGCGCGGCGTCGAGGGGTTCGAGGGGGTACTCGAAGCCGCCGAACCCGCCGAAACGCTCGCGCGGATCGAGAAAATGCTGGGCGATATGGCCGCGGTCGCGGTCGGCTGCGATGCCGAGGGGCTGTTCGCCGACGGGCCGGTCATCGTGTCGGCGGGCGGATCGCAATATTACGATCTGCCGCCCTTGCTCGCCCGGCGGCTGGGCATGGCGCGCGAGACGATCCTCGTGCTGCGCAGCGGCTGTTACATCACCCATGATTCGAGCTGGTTCAGCGAATATGCGAAGGCGATCGCGCAGCGTATGCCCGCGGTCGGCGAACTCGGCGAGGGCTTGCGCCCGGCGATCGAGGTCTGGGCCTATGTCCAGTCGCTGCCCGAACGGGGACTGGCGATCGTGACGATGGGCAAGCGCGACGCCTCGTTCGACGTCCATCTGCCGACGCCGCTGAAATGGCACCGCGACGGCATGGCCGCGCCGGCGGCGCTGGCGGGGCACCAGGTGCTGAAGTTGAACGACCAGCACGCCTATGTCGCGCTGTCCGACGACAGCCCGCTTGCCGTCGGCGACCGGATCTGTTTCGGCATCGCGCATCCGTGCACGACCTTCGACCGCTGGCCGGTGATGATGGTCGTCGACGATGATTACCGCGTCATCGACGCGATCCGCACCTTCTTCTAGTCCCCGGGCTTCCGGTCGCCTCGCTTCTAGTCGCCGCGCTGGAAGATCATCGCCATTTCCTCGATATCGAGGTCGCGTTCGAGTTCGTGGAGCACTTCGTCCTCGATCAGCCCGGCGCGGTGGATGCGGATCAGTTCGGCGCGGCTCGCGGCGATCGCCTGCAGCAGCACGTCGAAATGCGAACGCAGCCCGTCCATCGCCGCCGCCGGCTCGGCGGTATAGCGCTCCATGAAGCGCATGCGCTTGCGATGTTCCTCGAGCATCATCGGGTGGATCAGCGTGCCGTCTTCGTCATAGGCGAGCCGCTCGACGACTTCGGACCGGGCGTGCGCCATCGCGCCTTCGGCGGCGGGCAGCGCCATCTGCGCGGGTGGGTCGGCATCGACCGGCGCGACCTTGCGGATGAGCAGCCCGAGGCTCGATCCCTGTACCACGACGGTCACGAAAATGACCGCGAAGGCGCAGACCAGCATCAGGTCGCGGCCGGGCATTTCGGTCGGCAGTGTCAGCGGCACGGCCAGCGTCACCACGCCGCGCATCCCGGCCCAGCTCAGCACCGTCGCCTGCCGCCAGCCGAGCGGCCGTGCGCGCTCGATCCCGAATTTGCGTGCGGTCTCCAGCACCGCCTCCGATGCGAAGATCCAGACGAAACGCGCCACCGTCACTGCCAGCACGACCGCAACCATCATGCTGACCCACGCCAGCGGGATCGCCGTGATCCCGCCGATGCGCTCGATCGCGGCGCGCAGCGAAAAGCCGATCAGGATGAAGACCAGTGCTTCGAGCACGAAAACGAGGATGAACCACGCCGAATTGGCGCGCAGCCGGATTTCGGCCGACAGGATTTCATGCTGGTACCACCCC
The DNA here is from genome assembly GCF_001314325.1 of Sphingopyxis macrogoltabida. Classification (NCBI taxonomy): domain Bacteria; kingdom Pseudomonadati; phylum Pseudomonadota; class Alphaproteobacteria; order Sphingomonadales; family Sphingopyxidaceae; genus Sphingopyxis; species Sphingopyxis macrogoltabida. The sequence goes on along the minus strand of NZ_CP009429.1, from coordinate 2,418,948 downwards.
ATCGCGAGCCCCGCGGTGACGGTTGCGATCACGCCCGACACATGGACGGCCTCGCCCGCCAGATAGGCGGCCCAGCACAGCAAGATGGTGCTCAGCATGACCAGCATGCGGTCGTTCAGCCGTTTGGCGAGGAAAACCCAGCCCTTGGCGACGACGGCGCCGACCGCGACACCGCCGATCGCGACGAAGGCGAAGCTCTGGAGCGCCTCGCCGGTGTGGAACACGCCGCTGAGCGTCGCCGCGACGGCGAAGCGGAAGAGGATCAGGCCGGTCGCGTCGTTGAGCAGGCTTTCGCCCTCCAGCAGCGCTTCCAGCCGGCGGGGCAGGTGGACGCCCTTCAGCACCGCGCGCGCCGACACCGCGTCGGGCGGCGAGACGATCGCGCCGAGCGCGAAGCAGGCGGCCCAGGGCAGCGAAGGCAGGATCATGTGGGCGACCACGCCGACGACCAGCGTCGTGAAGACCACCGCGCCGACCGCGAGCGACAGGATGCCCGGCAAGTGGCGGCGGAAGCGGCCGAGCGCGGTATAATAGGCGCCGTCCATCAGCAGCGGCGGCAGGAAAAGCACGAGCGCGAGTTCGGGATCGAGGGTGATTGCGGGCAGCCCGGGAATGAAGGCAAGCGCGCCGCCGCCGACGAGGAGGGCGGTTGCGGGCGGCCAGCGCAGCTTGAGCGCCAGCCAGTGCAGCCCGATGACCAAAGCCAGCAGGGCGAGAACGAGCTCGAAGGCTTCGACGGCGTGCATGGTCAGGTCCGGTCCGGCACGAGGCCGCGTGATAATGTCATGATAAGCCCCCTCTTCGACGCCCGTATCGCAAGGGCGTTGTGACGCGCTTTGCCGCGGCGATCAATGCTCTGGATCGGGGAAGGGGATGAAGACCCTTTATCCCCCGTCCGCCGCGCTCGGCAGCCGCGACGGGGGATGAGGTTGTGTGTGCACGTAGAGAACATTAGGGGAACATTCCTAAGGCGTCAACCCCCTTTTGTTCTCCTTTTTGCCGTGACTTGACAGGTTGACGTAAACGTCAATCACCGCCAAGGCAGAAGCGGTAACGGAAAGGGAGAGACGATGGCCGAGCAACCGAAATTCGACCTGACGGGGCGCGTTGCGCTTGTCACCGGGGCTTCGTCGGGGCTCGGCGCGGGCTTTGCCAAAGCGCTCGCGGCTGCGGGCGCGAAGGTCGTGCTGGCGGCGCGGCGCGGCGACAAGCTCGCCGAGCAGGTCGCGGCGATCGAGGCCGCGGGCGGGCAGGCGGTCGCGGTGAGCATGGACGTCACCGACGAGGCGTCGACCAAGGCGGCCTATGATGCCGCCGAGGCGGCTTTCGGCACCGTCGACACGATCGTCGCCAACGCTGGTGTCGCGACCGAGAAGATGGCGATGGGTCTGAGCGTCGACGAGGTCGATTTCCTTCACGCCGCGAATGTCCGCGGCGTCTTCCTGACCGCGACCGAGGGCGCGAAGCGGCTGGACAAGGACGGCGCGCGCGAGAAGCAGCACGGGCGGATCGTGCTGATCGGCTCGATCACCGCCGAAAAGGTCTTCCCGGCGACGTCGGTCTATGGCGCGACCAAGGCGGCGGTTCGCCATCTCGGCAAGGCGCTGGCGCGTGAATGGGCGCGGCGCGGGATCAGCGTCAATGTGATCCAGCCCGGCTATTTCGAATCCGAAATGACGCACGAGCTGTTCGAAAGCGACGTCGGCGACGCGATGGTGAAATCTTTCCCGCGCCAGCGCATGCGTCCGCCGAGCGATCTTCATGCGCCCTTGCTGCTGCTCTGCTCGGACGCGGCGCTCGGGATCACCGGCAGCGTGTTCACGATCGACGATGGACAGACGCTGTGAGCGAGTTGCTGATCGAGACACGCGGGCAGGTTGAGATCGCGACGCTCAACCGTCCCGAGCGATTGAATGCGCTGAGCGAGGGGCTGGTCGACGAACTGGGCGCCTATTTCGGCGGGCTCGCCGAACGCAAGGAGGTGCGCGTCGTCATCCTGCGCGGTGCCGGGCGCGGCTTCTGCGCCGGGCTCGATATCCAGGAAGATCGCACAACCGACGAGACGCCGGTGCTGCGGACGCTGCGGACCCAGACGAGCATCGGCAATATCTATCGGAAGATGCGCGCCTGTCCGCAGCCGATCATCGCGCTGGGGCATGGCGCGGCGGCCGGCGGCGGATTGTCGCTGCTGCTGGCGTCGGATGTGCGCTACGGCACGCCGAGTTTCCGCTGCAATGCCGCCTATATCCGCATCGGGCTTGGCGGCTGCGACATGGCGTCGAGCTATTTCCTGCCGCGGCTGGTCGGCGCGAGCCTTGCGGCCGAGATGATCCTGACCGGGCGTTTCATCGACGCCGACCGCGCGCTACGGGCGGGACTGATCAGCGAGATCGTCGAAGAAGAGGCGCTGCTCGACCGCGGCCTCGCGCTCGCCGACGAGATGCTCGCAACCGCACCCTGGGGGCTGCGATTGTCGAAGCAGGCGCTGAACCTCAATATCGACGCGCAAAGCCTCGATGCCGCGATGGCGATCGAGGATCGGCAGCAGGTCATCCTGTCGGCGACCGAGGATCATCGCGAAGCGCTGGAGGCGTTCCTCGCCAAACGCGCGCCCGAATATCGCGAGAAATGACCGGTACGCTCCGCCTCTATGCCTTCAACACCGGCTGGTTCCAGTGCCGGCCGGGCTATTTCATCGAGGGCGAGGAGGGCGATTATCTCAAAGGGCCGGTGCCCTCCTATCTGATCGAGCATCCCAAGGGGCGCGCGCTGTTCGATACCGGGATGGGGGTACGTTATCGCCGCACGCTGGAGACCGCGCTGCCGTCGAACAAGTTCGGGCTGCAATGGTTCGAGGGGCAGGAGATTGCCGCGCGCCTGCGCAGCATCGACGTCGATCCGGCGAGTATCGACTGGGTGATCAACTCGCACCTGCACATCGATCATTGCGGCGGCAACGCCAGCCTGCCCAATGCTTGCGTGATCGTCCAGTCGCGCGAACTCGCCGCGGCGCAGGTGACCGAGGAAGCGGGGCTCTATGAAGCCGAGGATTATGCGACCGGTCAGCCGGTGAAGGCGATCGACGGCGAACTCGACCTGTTCGGCGACGGCAGCGTGATGATCGTCCCGACCTATGGCCATACGCCGGGGCATCAGAGCGCCATCGTGACGCTGCCCGGCGGTGCGCGCGTGCTGCTTGCCGCCGATTGCTGCTACACCGAACGCAACCTCGACTTGATGGTGCTGCAAAAGGCAGTCGTCGACCGCGAGGCGGGGATGCGGACGATGGAATATCTGCGGCGCGAGCGTGAGAGCGGCGCCCGCATCCTGTTCGGCCACGACGGCCGCCAATGGGCGGGCGTCGAGGAAGCGAAACCGCTTACCTGAACCCCGCGACGCGTTCGGCCATGTCGGGCGCGACGCCGGCGCTGTTGAACACTTCATGCGCGAGGCCGGCGGCGAGCGGCAGGTCGGCCTGTTCGCGATAGAGGCGCTTGTAGGCGAAGACGCTGTGCCGCGACTGCGCGGCGATCGCTTCGGCGAGCGTCCGAACGGTGGCGTCGAGATCGGCGTCGGCGACGCAGTGGTTGGCAAGCCCGATCCGTGCCGCTTCGCGCCCGCCGACCGGCAGGCCGGTGAAGCTGATCTCGCGCGCCTTCCATTCGCCGACGCGGCGCGGCAGCCGCTGGCTCATCCCCCAGATCGGGACCAGCCCGAACTTGCCGTGCGTGTCGGCGAAGTTCGCGCTTTCGCCCGCGACGATGATGTCGCCGGCCAGCGCGAGTTCGAGCCCGCCGGTGAAGCAGCCGCCCTGGACCGCGACGATCAGCGGTTGCGGCAGGTCGGCGAGCTTGGTGACGATCGATCCCTGATAGTGGGGCCGGGGCGTTTCGGTGCCGCGTTCCTTGAGGTCGTTGCCGGCGCAAAAGGATGGGCCGTTGGCGCGCAGCACGACCGCCCCGATGGCGTCCCCGGCGGCGGCGATGGCATCGACATGCGCGTCGAGTTCGGCCCACAGCGCCAGATTCAGCGCGTTGCGCTTGTCGGGGCGGTTGAGCGTGAGGGTCGCAATTCCGTCCCTGTCCTCGCGCAAAACCAATTCGCTCATCGCCCGTCCTTTCGTTTATGCCCGAACCCGCAAAGCATGATTGACCGGGCGTGCCAAGCAGCATTGCTCTCGATCATATATTGGCATAAGCAATGCCATAACAATTCCGGGGGGAGGGGTGATGGCAGTGCGCAGGCGAACCACTTTGGTGCCGGGTCGCGTTGGCCGGTTCCGGCGCGCTGCCATCGTCTCTTTGGCCGTCCTGATCGGCGCGGCGCCGTTGCAGGCGCAGCCGGCGGCCGCGCCGCCGCGCCAGCCCAATATCGTCATCCTGCTCGCCGACGACTGGGGTTTCAGCGATGTCGGGGCGTTCGGGGCCGAATTCGCGACCCCGAACATCGACGCGCTGGCGCAGGCGGGGATGCGCTTTTCCAACTTCCATGTCGCGGGATCCTGCTCGCCGACGCGCGCGATGCTGCAGACCGGGGTGATGAATCATCGCAACGGGCTGGGCAACATGCCCGAGACGATCCCCGACGAGCATCGCGGCAAGCCGGGGTACGACACGGTGATGAACCACCGCGTCGTGACGATCGCCGAACTGCTGCGCGCGGCGGGCTATCGCACCTACCTCACCGGCAAATGGCATCTCGGCAGCGATCCGACGCGGCTGCCGACGGCGCGCGGTTACGACCGTGCCTTTAGCCTCGCCGACGCGGGCGCGGACAATTTCGAGCAGCGCCCGATCGAGGGCATGTACGACAAGGCGAACTGGACCGAGGACGGGAAGCCCGCGACCCTGCCGAAGGATTATTATTCGTCGCGCTTCGTCGTCCAGCGGATGATCGATTATATCGAGGCGGAGCGGAAGAGCGGCAAACCCTTCCTCGCGTCGATCAACTTCCTCGCCAACCATATCCCGGTGCAAGCCCCCGACAGCGACATCGCGCGCTATGCGGCGATGTACCAGGATGGCTGGACAGCACTCCGCGCCGCGCGCGCCAAGCGGGCGGCAGCGCTCGGCATCATGCCCGCGGGCATGCCGATCGTGACGATGCCGACGACGCCCGACTGGCAGAAGCTCGATGCCGACGAGCGCGCCGCCGCGGTGCGGACGATGCAGGCCTATGCCGGCATGGCGACCGCGATGGACCGCGAGATCGGCCGCCTCGTCGCGCATCTGAAGGCGACGGGCGACTATGACAACACGATCTTCGTCTTTCTGTCGGATAACGGCGCCGAGCCGACCAATCCGTTCAGCAGCCGCCGCAATCGCCTGTTCCTCGGGATGCAATATGACCTGTCGACCGCGAATATCGGCCGGCGCGGCAGCTTTGCGGCGATCGGGCCGGGCTGGGCGAGCGCGGCCTCGTCGCCGCTGTCGGGCTACAAGTTCAGCGCCGCCGAGGGCGGGCTGCGCGTGCCGCTGATCATCGCCTGGCCGGGCAATGCCAAAATCCGCGCGGGGGCGATCAGCGACGGGCTCGCGCATGTCACCGATATCCTGCCGACGCTCACCGAACTGGCCGGAGTGAAGGGGCACGGCGGTAGCTGGCAGGGCAAGGCGGTCGAGGCGGTTACCGGGCGCAGCCTGCTGCCCATGCTTGGCGGTGCGCCGGGCAGCGTGCATGGCGATACGCCGCTCGGTTACGAACTGTCGGGCAATGCGGCGCTGTTTCGCGGCGATTACAAGCTGGTGCGCAACCTCGCGCCGACCGGCGACGGCAAGTGGCGACTCTATGACCTGAAGTCCGATCCCGGCGAGACGCGCGATCTGGCGGCGGCGATGCCCGAGCGATTTGCGGCGATGCAGGCCGACTATGCTGCCTATGCAAAAGCGAACGGGGTGCTCGACATGCCCGCGGGCTATACCGCCGACGCGCAGATCAACCGTTATGCCTTCGAGCAGCAGGGGAAGCCGCGGCTGATCCGCCTCGGCCTGTGGGCAGGGGGGATTATCCTTGCCTTCTCAGCCCTTGTCTGGAGCTGGCGCCGCCGGCGCCGGGCGCGTCGTGTCGATCAGGCGAAAGCCGATATGGTCGGTGCCTAGGCCGCGTTCCTGGAACTGGCGCGCCGCCGGGCGGTAGCGTGCGCAATAATTGGCGGCGCAGAGGAAGCTGCCGCCCTTGATGACATTGGTCTCGGCGCCCGCCGTGCTGGTCGTCCATTCCCAGACATTGCCGATCAGATCGTGGACGCCATGGTCGTCGGCGGGGAAACAGGCGACCGGGGCGCGGCCGGTAAAGCCGTCGGTGCCCATGTCGCGGACGGGGAATGTTCCCTGATAATAGTTGGCGCGCGGCTTGCCGTCCTTGCCGACCGGGACGTTGCGGTCGGCGCCGCCGGTCGCCGCAGCAAGTTCCCACTGCTCCTCGCTCGGTAGCGCCTTGCCCTTCCACTTGGCATAGGCAAGCGCGTCGTCATAGCCGATCTGCACCACCGGATCGCGGTCGCGCCCGGCGATATTGGTCTCCGGGCCCGCCGGGTGCCGCCATTCGGCCCCGACGGCCCAGCGCCACCAGTTGGGATTGCCGTCGGTCGGGGCGGTGAACACCGCCGATCCGGGGATCAGCATCTCGGGCGGCGCGCCGGGCAGCTTCGGCGGATCCTGTTCGGCGAGCGTCTTGTACCCCGTCGCTTTCACGAATTCGGCGAATTCGGCGTTGGTGACCTCGTGCGTCGCAATCCAGAAACCGGCGACCTTGACCTCGCGCGCCGGGCCTTCTTCGGGCAAGGTGCCGTCGGCGCCCATCGTAAAGCTCGCGCCGGGGATCCATGCATAGTCGGCCTTGGGCAGCGCCGGGCATTCGGGCGCGGCGGCTGCGGCACGACCTTCCCGCTTCGTCGCCTCGCCGCACGCCGCGAGCGCGCCGAGCATGGTCAGCGCCGCGATCGCTGCGGTGCATTTCATGCCGCTCCGCCCTTGGGCAGCGCGGCGATCAGCGTATCGACCATATGGCCCATCACCGTCGCCGCTTCCTCGGCGGGCAGCCCCTGATCGTGACGGAGCGCGCGCCAGTTCTGGAACGACAACGCTGCGCACAGCGCCTCGACGCTGACCCGGTCGCTCAGCACCTCGCCCGGGAGCAGGCGCAGGATGAGGTCGCGTTCGAGCATCACGACCTTGCTGTACTGGCCCATCAGGAAGGGCGACTGGTAGCGTTTGATATTGGCCGCGAGGCGGAAGGGCAGCGTCGTCTCGAACACGCGCACCCGCCGCCGGACGAGCTCGCGGACATTGGTGCGCCAGTCCTGATCGGGATAGGGCGCGGTCACGATCGGCATCACCCGCTCGGTGATCGTCGCCGTGATTTCGGCATAGAGCGAATCCATGTCGTCGAAATGGCGGAAGACGGTGCGCAGCCCGATGCCGGCCTCTTCGGCGACGCGTGCCGCGCTGGGCGCGAGGTCGCCGCCGTTGATCAGTTCGAGCATCGCCTCGACGATGCGGCGATGGCTCGACCGGCTGCGCTCGCGCCGGCCGTCGACGCGTTCGGGCGCGGCCTTTGCGCTGCTCGATGTCCTCACCCCCGTTTTCATATGTCCCTGCTGGCCCCGCTTTACCTGTGCGTCAAACAATCTTGCGTATCGGCGAATAAAGTGACACATATAGTGTCAATAGTTTCACGGCAAGCATATTGCCGGGATCGAGGGGGCGAGGATGAAGAAGAGATGGTTCGCGCTGGGCGCGCTGGTCCTCGCCGGGGCGGGCGGATATTGGGCCTTTGAAGCGAATAAATACCGGCTGCCCGGTATCGTCCAGGACTGGCGCGATCCGGTGCAGGCGAACCGGCCGGTGGCGTGGCAACAAGGCCCGGCGTCGGCGCCTGCCGATCCGTCGGGGGGCAAGCGGCCGCCGAACATCATCCTGATTGTCGCCGACGACCTCGGCTACAACGACGTCAGCCTCAACGGTGGCGGACTCGCGGGCGGGATCATCAAGACGCCGAATATCGACGCGATCGCGCGCGAAGGGCTGAATTTCACCACCGCCTATGCCGCGAACGCGACCTGCTCGCCGTCGCGCGCCGCGATGATGACGGGGCGCTACCCGACGCGCTTCGGCTTCGAATATACCGCCGTGCCGGTCGAGTTCGCCGAGAATCTGTCGCACGGCGGCGGGCTTGGCCCGCTGAAGCCGATATTCCACCGCGAACTCATCACCCCCGACATTCCCGACTATCCCGACATGGGCGTGCCCGCGAGCGAGGTGACGATCGCCGAGGCGGTGAAGGCGGCGGGTTATCACACGCTGCATATCGGCAAATGGCACCTTGGCGAAGCGCCCGCGCTGCAGCCGCAGCGGCAGGGTTTCGACGAAAGCCTTGCGGTGCTCGGCGGCGCGGCGATGTTCCTGCCCGAGGACGACGCCGACGTCGTGAACGCCAAATTGCCGTGGGATGCGATCGACCGGTTCCTGTGGGCGAATTTGCGCCACGCGGTGAGCTTCAACGGCAGCAAGCGCTTCCATCCCAAGGGGCATATGACCGACTATTTCGCCGATGAAGCGATCAAGGCGATCGACGCGAACCGGGGTCGCCCCTTCTTCATGTACCTCGCCTTCAACGCGCCGCACACGCCGTTGCAGGCGACGAAGGAGGATTATGCGAAGCTGCCGCAGATCAAGGATCACAAGACGCGCGTCTATGGCGCGATGATCGCGCAGCTCGACCGGCGGATCGGTGACGTGATGGCCAAGCTGAAAGAGGCGGGGATCGACGACAATACGCTGGTCATCTTCACCAGCGACAATGGCGGCGCCTGGTATAACGGCATGGCGGGGCTCAACGCACCGTTCCGCGGCTGGAAAGCGACCTTCTTCGAGGGCGGCATCCGCACCCCCTTCTTCATGCGCTGGCCGGGGCATATCGCGCCGGGAACGCAGCGCGGCGACGTTACCGGCCATATCGACCTGTTCGCGACGATCGCCGCCGCGGCGGGCGCGGCAGTTCCCGCGGACCGGCAGGTCGACAGCGAGAATATCCTAGCCGGGCCGGCGAAACGGCAGGCGATGTACTGGCGATCGGGCGACTATCGCGCGGTGCGCATGGGCGACTGGAAATTGCAGGTGACGAAGCGCCCCGAAAAGGCGCGCCTCTATAACCTCGCCGCCGATCCGACCGAAAAGCACGATCTGGCGGCGAGCGAGCCGCAGCGGGTGGCCGCACTGCGCGCGATGATCGAGGCGCAGAACAAGGGGATGGCGAAGCCGATCTGGCCGGGGCTGGTCGAAGGGCCGATCCGCATCGACGTGCCGCTGAATGCGCCGTGGCAGGACGGGCAGGATTATATCTACTGGACGAACTAGAGCGAGCTTCACTTGAGTCCCCGCCGTTCCGGGCTATCCTTGCCCGATGCAGGATGATGAGCGGCCACCGGTATTGGCGCATCGCCGGTTTCAGGCGCGGGCCGCAGAGTTCGAAGGGCTGCCGCTCGCCGCGCGCTTTGCCGAGATCCATGCCTCGAACCTGTGGGGCGCCGACACATCGCGGTCGGGCCTGGGTTCGGAGGCGGGGGCAACGGACATATTGCGGCGCGAACTGGGTGAGCTTTTCGCGGCGTTGAACGTCCGCAGCCTGCTCGACGCGCCGTGCGGCGATGCGCGCTGGATAGCGGAAGCCGATCTGGGGCCGGTGCAATATACCGGCGTCGATATCGTCGCGGCGCAGATTGAGGAAAATATCGCGCAGCGAGGTGCGCGCGGCGAATTTCTGGTTGCCGACATCACCCGCGACCCGCTGCCCGTTGCCGAGGCGATCCTTTGCCGCGATTGTCTGGTGCATCTCAGCTTTGCGAATATTGACCTCGCCGTCGCCAATTTCCGGCGTTCCGGGGCGAAATGGCTGATCGCGACGACCTTTCCCGATTTCGGGAAGAATCTCGACTGTGCCGATGGCGACTGGCGTGCGCTCAATCTCGAACGGGCGCCCTTTGGGTGGCCGCCACCGGTCAGGCTGCTGAACGAACGGTGCGAGGAGGCCGGCGGGGGCTGGACGGACAAGAGTCTCGGCCTCTGGGCGCTTGCGGAGCTGAACAGCGCGACGCTTACGCCGCCGCGCGTTCGCCGGCGGGCGGTTCGTAGCGCTTGACCCCGATGCCGTTCCGTTTGGCGACGTAAAGCGCCTCGTCGGCGAGGCTGATCAATTGTTCGAGATCGCGGGTGGCGTCGTCGGCGACGACATAGCCGACGCAGGTCGAGATGTTGAGCGTATGCTCGCCGATCCGGTACGGCCGGCCGATCGCGGCGACGATGCGCTGGGCAAACAGCCGCGCCTCATCGGGATGCGTCAGGTCGCGCTGGACGATCGCGAATTCGTCGCCGCCCAGCCGCGCCGCGATGTCGCTTTCGCGGATCGCGCCCGCCAGCCGCCGCGCGACGGCGGCGAGCAGGGCGTCGCCGGTGGGATGGCCGAAGCGGTCGTTGACGGGCTTGAAGCCGTTGAGATCGAGACAGTGGAGGGCAATGAGCGGTGTGCTGCCCGCCGCGGCATATTCCGCCTCGTCATAACTTTCGCGCAGCGCGAGGCGGTTGGGGAGCGCCGTCAGCCCGTCGTGCCGCGCCAGCGAGGCGAAGGTCAGCCGCCGGCCGATATCGACGAGCGCGCGGGCGTGGCGCTTGCGCAGGCTGAAGATGCCGCCGAGGAGGAAGGCGCAGGTCATCACCGCGGTCGCGGCGTAAAGCGGCTTGGCCGAGGCGACGATCGCGACGACCGGCGGCGCAACCGCCATGACCATGCTCGGGATCGCGATGCGCGGGCGGAGGCCGATCCCGGCGGCGACCCCGGCGGCATAGCCGATGAGGAGCGCGAGCATCAGCAGATGGTTGCCCGCGCCGGTGCTGGGCATCCAGAAGACGCGCAGGCCGAACAGGCCGAGGACCGCGGCAAAAGCATAATAGGTCACGGCAAAGCGCCGTTCGAGGTGGCGCGCGGCGGCGATGGTCAGCCGCGGCCGGGCCGCCGCCTTGCCGTCGCGCCACATGACGATGAGGCGCAGGATGGAGGCGACAAGGCCGGGGAGCAGCAGCGCTTCGAGGATCGGATCGCCGGTCCCCCGGACGATAAGCGCGCCCGACAGCACGAAACCGACCGACATGATCAGCGAGGGGAGGAAGCCGTCGTACAGGCTGCGGATCAGTTCGATCTCGATGGCATCGGCGGCGTGTTTCACTTCGTGCTGCATGGCGCTCGCTTGCTATGCCCTCCTGACGCGGGATCGTCGACGATCCGTATCGGCCCGCCTATATACAAGACAGGCGGGGCAGGCATGGCAAAAGCTTATCGCCGGTGCGTTAACGAAAGCTGATTATTCGAGCATTTTACGGACGATAGGGAATGGCGTCAGGCAGTATCACACCGACGTCGCGGGCGTAACGTTCCCATGCTGCGGAGAGCTCCGTCCTGCGGTCGGGTTCGGCGAGCGACAGGTCGCGCGTTTCGCCCGGATCACGGGCGATATCGAACAATCGCCATATGCCATCGCCGATGTCGGTGATTTTCCAGTCGCCCTGGCGGAAGGCGCGCGAGCCGAAGAGTTCGGCGCCGATGCCGTCGCCCGCGCCATAGACGCGGACATCGGGATTGCTAAGCCAGCCGGCCCACGAACGGCCGGTGATCGGCCGTACCGTCCGCTCGCCGACGCGGGTCGCGGCAGGGTCGGCGCCGGCGAGGTCGAGCAAGGTCGGGGCGATATCGGCGACCGACAGATATTGCGTCGCCGCGCCCTGACGCTGCGGGATGCCGGCGCCGCTGATGAAGGCGACGGCGCGCGTCCCGCCCTCGCTGTTATAGCCCTTGGTCAGCCATGAGGGCGCCGTTGCCGCCTGCGCCCAGCCGGCGCCATAGGTGATATAGGAGGAGGCGGTGCCGCGATTGGCGAAGCCGTTGTCGGCGCCCTTGAGCTGACGCGCGAGCATCTCGGCGCCGGTCGTCTCGACGTCGAGCGCCTCGGCGCCATTGTCGGCGAGGAAGACAATCACCGTATTGTCGAGTTCACCCGACCGGTGCAGTTCCTCGATTACCCGGCCGACATTCTGGTCGAGCCGGTCGACCATCGCGGCATAGATTTCCATGTTACGCGCGGCGGTGCGTTGCTGCTCGGCAGTCAGCGAATCCCAGCTTCCGTCGCGGTTGCGCGGGGTGTGCGCAGCGACGTCGGGAGCGAGGATGCCGAGTTCGCGCTGGCGGGCGAGGCGGCGCTGGCGCAGGGCGTCATAGCCCTCGTCGTAGCGACCCTTGTAACGCGCGATATCCTCGGGCGGCGCCTGCAGCGGCCAGTGTGGGGCGGTGAAGGCGAGATAGGCAAAAAAGGGCTTCTCGCCTGCGGCCTGTGCCGGACGTTCGCCGAGGAAGTCGATCAGGCGGGTCGCGAAATAGTCGCTCGAATAGAAATCGGCCGGCAGACGGGTGAGCTGCTTGCCGTCCTCGCGATAGGTCGCGGTGCCGCCTTTCGCCGGGTCGGCGTCGGTGCCGTAATGATTGTGGCCGCCCTGCGCGAGCGTGAAGCTGCGCTGGAAACCGCGTGCCGACGGGTCCTGCTCCGCGGTCAGGCCGAGGTGCCATTTGCCCGAGAAAAGCGTGCGATAGCCACTGACCGAAAGCCGTTCGGCGAGCGTCGCGACGTCGCGGCGCAAATAGCCTTCATAGCCGGGCTTGCCTTGCTGGTTCGGACGGATGAGTTCGGCCATCGTGCCGAGCCCGGCGATGTGGTTGTCCGTTCCCGAAAGCAGCATCGAGCGCGTCGGCGAACAGGTCGGTGCGGTGTGGAAACCCGCGAGGCGGATGCCCGCGAGGGCGAGTCGGTCGAGGTTCGGCGTCGCAATCTCGCCGCCGAAGGCGCCGATGTCCGAATAGCCGAGGTCGTCGGCGACGATGATCAGGAAATTCGGCCGGCGTTCGGCGGCCGTTGCCACGGGTGCGGTCGCGAAAACGGCGAGGGCGAAGGTCAGCAGGCGGCGGCAATCGGTCATCGGAAAACCTTGAGGCAGGAAGGAAAAGACGGCGCGCCCGACAGGAAGGGCAGGCGCGCCGCAGGACGGGACCGGCGCCGTCACAGGAAGGGAGGGGGAGTCATTGGCGCCGGTCCGTAAGCGTCAGGCCGGTTCGTATTGCGCCGCGCGTTCCTTGCGCACGGTGCGGCTGCGGCGGCCATCGATTGCGACCGGCACTTCGCCGGCGATCGTCGCGCGGCGCAGCGTCCGGCGCTGGAGCCCGAAATCGGCAACGGCGCGATGCTGCGTTGCCTGATTGTCCCAGATCGCCACGTCGCCCGCGCGCCAACGCCAGCGCACGACATTCTCCGGCTTGGTGATATGCTCCTGCAGGATCGCGAACAGGCGTGCGGAATCGGCGCCGTTCAGCCCGACGAACTGCTTGACGAAATGGCCGAGCAGCAAGCTGCGCTGCCCGCTGACCGGATGGACGCGGACCACCGGATGCTCGGTCTCGTAGACGGTCGAGGCGAAGACATTCTTGTGCTGGGCGATCCGGTCCTTCGCCTTGTCGTCGTCGGTCGAACCCTGGAGCAGCGCGGCATAGTCATAAAGGTTGGTGTGCGTCGCCCACAGCGTGTTGACGAGCTGGCGCAGCGTTTCGGGCAGGCCTTCATAGGCGGTTTCGCCATTGGCCCACAGCGTGTCGCCGCCGGCCTTGGGAATCGTCAGCGCGCGGAGGATCGATGCCTTGGGATAGGCGTCGACAAAGGTCACGTCGGTGTGCCAGCTCGACGCGGCATAGCCTTCCTTGCTGTCGAGTTCGAGCAGGTATTGCGAGCCGTCGGCGACGGGCACCGTCGGATGCGCGACCGGATCGCCGAGCAATGCAGCGAAATCCTCATGCTCCTGATCGGTCAGATGCTGCTGGTCGCGGAAGAAGATGACCTTGTGCCGGACGAGCGCGGCTTCGATCGCGGCGACGGTGGCGGCGGGCAGGTCGCCCGAAAGCTGGACGCCGCGGATCTCGGCGCCGATCGTGCCGGTCACCGGATGGATGTCGAGCGGGCTGGCCGGGTCGGGGGCGTTGGCGTAGGTGGTGTGAAGGTCCGTCATGATAATCTCCTGAGGTTCGACGGGCGGGGGTTATTCGGCGAAAGCATAGCCGGGCGATCCGGGCTCAAGCTGTCGGCGAATTTCGGCGTGCGCTGCCTCGTCGAGAGGGAAGCGCGCGATAAGGGCGGCGGAAAAGGCGTGGGCGATGGCGGGGCCGAGCGCGAAGACGAGGAGCAGTCCGGTCAGGGCGTCGGGGCTGTTGACGCCCTTCGGATCGAAACCGAGCCAGCTCACCAGCGGCAGCGCGATGCCGACGGCGACCGCGGTTGCGGTTTTCCCGGCAAGGCTGAACACCGAATAATAGAGGCCGGTGCGGTCCTCGCCGCTGTCGAGGCGGTGCTTGTCGGCGACGTCGGCGACGATCGCGCGCAGCATCAGATTGCCCGATCCCTGCGCCAGCCCCTGCGCCAGCGTCAGCGCGAGCAGCAAGGGGAAGCTGTCGGGGGTGACGAGGAGCAGCGACAGGTTGATTGCGACCTGAACCAGCTCGCCCGCCACCGCGGTGCGGTGCTTGCCATAGCGGCGGCCGATCTTCAGCCAGATCGGCCCGGCGAAGATGCCGAAGACGAACTGGAACAGGAACAGCCCGCCCGCCCATTCGGGGCGCCCCATATAGAAGGTGACGAAGAAGACGATCAGCGCGGCGCGGATATTCTGCGCCAGCGTCACCGCGAAATCGGAGGCAAGGACGCGGAGCAGCAGCGGTTCGCCGGTGATCGCCCGGATCGTCTCGCCGAGCCGCGGGCGGCTGGCGGGAAGGGGCGGTAGCGGCGGTTCGCGGAGCGCGGTCAGGGTGAGGAACAGCGCCGGGACGATGGTCAGCAGGACAAGCCCGCCCATCAGTGTCAGTTGCAGCCGCCCGTCGCCGGGACGGAGCTGGTCGGCGATCGTCGGCAGGATCAGCGTGAGGAGCAAGGCCGACGAGGTCACGACGGTCTGGTAGGTCGCGATACGGGTGCGCTGGTGATAGTCGCCCGACACCTCGCCCGACCAGGCCTGGAACGGGATCTGCACCGCGGTCCAGCCGAGGTAGAAGAAGAAGAGGACGAGGCCGAGCGACAGCGGCGTGACGCCGAAGGGCGGGAAGAAGAGGAAGATCGACGACAGGCCGAAGACGATGCCGCCGGCGGCAATCCACGGCTTGCGGCGGCCGTGGATGCTGCGCGTCCGGTCGCTGAGTGCGCCCATCGCCGGATCGGCGATCGCGTCCCACAGCCGGCCGAGCAGGAAGATGATCCCGATCGTCGTGAGCGACAGACCATAGTCCCGCGCATAGATGGCGGGCAGATAGACGCCGAGCGGCAGGCCAGCGGCGGCGACTGGAACGGCGATGGCGGAAAAACGGACCAGCTGGCCCGCAGTGGGAGGCGGGGCGCTGCTCATCACAATTTCGTCCTGATGGTCGCACCGATCGTGCGCGGTTCGCCGATCAGCGCGGTAACGATGCCGGTGTTCGCGGCCGACAGCGTCTGGAAATAATCCTTGTCGAACAGGTTGCGCGCCCAGATCGACAGGTCGAACAGCCCGTCTTCGGTGCGGATGCCGAAACGCGCGTTGGCGATGCCGAAGCCGGGCACGTCGGCGTAACGGCTGTCGCTCGACGAAGTGTTGAAGGTCGACCGGTGCGAATAGTCGGCGTGGGCGTAGAGCGCGAGATCGCGTCCGCCGAGCGCTCCCAGCGGTGCCCACGCATCGGCGCCGAGCGTGTAGGTGAATTTCGGCACGCCGGGGAGTTGTTCGCCGGTCAGGTCCTGCTTGCCGCCGAGGTTCAGCCGCTCGGGGGCCTGCGGGGCGTTGGGATAGTCGCTATAGGTCGTGTCGGCGTAAGCGGCGGAGGCATAAAAGCTGAAATGCTCGCCCACCGCGCCCGACAGGTCCGCCTCGATCCCGCGCGAGCGGACGTCGGGGATGTTGGCGATATACTGGCGGAAGTTGACGGTGTTCGGAACCTGTTCGGTGATCGCAGTCTGATAGTCGCTGATCTCGGTCCAGAAACCCGCGAGGTTGAAGGTGACGGCGCGGTCGAGCCATTGGGTCTTGATGCCGACTTCGTAGCTGTCGACCTTTTCGGGCGCGACATTGGGGTCGATCCCCGGCGGCAGGCTGGTCAGGTTGAGCCCGCCCGACTTGTTACCGCGCGAGTAGGTGGCATAGGCCAACGCATCGCCCGAAAACTGCCACGACAGCGTGGCGAGGCCCGAGATGCTGTCGTCGCTGAAGCTGGTCGAATAGTCGGTGACCGGGTTGAACTGGGCCCGGATGATCGCCGCCTGCGCGGCGAGTTCGGGCGGCAGCGTCGACAGATCGACGCCCGCGACATGATATTGGTGAAAGGAGCCGCTCTTCTTTTCGTGCGTGTAGCGCAGCCCGGCGGTCAGCGTCAGGCTGTCGGTGAATTTCCAGTCAAGCTGGCCGAACAGCGCATAGCTTCTGGTCCGCGGGTCGGAGGTCGAATTGGCCTCAAAGCCATTGACCGCGGCCTCCCACGCTTCGAGTGGCAGCGGCGACGTTGCCGGGCGGTTCCATAGCGCGGCAGCGGGGCCATAGGCGGAGGCGCCCTTGCCCTTGATCACCTGCCAGAAATAATAGGCGCCGACGACATAGTCGATCGGGCCGCCGCTGTCGGAGGCGAGGCGGATTTCCTGGCTGAACTGGCGCTGGCGGTTCGCCTGCTGCGCCTTGGTGATCACCGGGAGCGAGGTGGAGTCGCCGTCGTTGGCGGGGTTCCAGTCCCACCAGCGATAGGCGGTGATCGACGTCAGCTTGGTCGAGCCGAGGTTCCAGTCGATCTGCCCCGAGACGCCATACCCATCCATGTTCGACTGGTAATGGCTGTCGGCCTCGCCGCGCCGCGCAAAGGGATCGATCGTCGGGAAGCTATAGCCCGGGAAGCGTGCGGCGCGTTCGGCGAAGCTGTTCGGAATGGCGGCGCCATTTTCATAGGTGCCGAAATAATCGGCGAAGACATTGAGAACATGGTTCTGCTTTTGCCGCGCGAAATCGCCGATGATGCGGACTTCGAGGTCGGATGTCGGGGTGAACAGCAATTGCCCGCGCACGCTCCAGTTCGAATAGTCCTGCGCGCGTTCGTTCTGCGTATCGTTGTAGAGGAAGCCGCGGCGCTCGGTCACCGAGCCCGAGAGGCGGACCGCGAGCAGATCGTCGATCAGCCCGCCCGACGCCGAACCGCGGAGCTGGTAATAGCCATAGTCGCCGACGCTCGCCTCGCCCGAGAATTCGGGATCGAAGCTCGGCTTTTTCGAGCTGATGTTGATCGCGCCCGAAGTCGTGTTCTTGCCGAACAGCGTTCCCTGCGGGCCGCGCAGCACCTCGATCTGCTGCAGGTCGACGAGGTCGAACTGCGACTGGCCGACGCGGCCGTAATAGACATTGTCGATGTAAAAGCCGACGCCGTTTTCGAGCCCGTCGTTGGTCAGCGCGACATTGCTGCCGAGCCCGCGGATGTTGATGTTGGTGTTGCGCGGGTTGAAGCTGAACACCTGCAGGCTGGGCACGATCTGCTGGACCTGCGTCAGCGTGTAGTTGCCCGTCGCTTCGAGCGTGTCGGAACCGACGACCGACAGCGCGATCGGCACGTCCTGCGCGCTTTCGTCGCGGCGGCGGGCCGAAACGATGATCTCGCTGGCATAGTCGCCGGCCGCGTCATAGGCGGCCGCGGCCTCGGTGGTCGTGGCGGCTTCGGTTTCGTCGGCCCAGGCGGGCGCCGCGGGCAGGAGGAAAGCCGCGCCGAGCAGAAACTTCAAACGGTGATCGGGAGAGTGAGTAAACATCAAATATGGTCCCCGGGCGGCGATCCCGCCCCCTTTTTGGATTGGTGAAAGTCGGCGCCGTGCGCCGCGCCGGATCGGGAGCGCGCCAGTCCGTCGCCCCACAAAGCGCGTGCAGCGCTGCGCAGGGACGCGGGATAGCGAGCCAGATCCGACAGGTCGGATTGGTTCAGCAAGGGCATGATTTTTCCCCGCGCCGGTGCGCTGGAAGCGCCGGACGTCAGGCTGCGGTCGTCTCGCGTGAGGAGGCGCGGCGGGGATGGAGGAAGCGCCGCTGCGCGGAGGGGATGCGGTCGGTCCGCTATCCCGCGCGCAGGATCGGCGACGGTCTAGAAAATGGTGCTACACATACGCATCGCAATACCCCTTCAGGGGGAACGCAATGCCTGGCGCTGTCGCCCGAGCATCACGCGCTTTAGCCGTTGGTAACGCGGAGCAAGCTGCTTCCCGGTCAAAAGCCGCGGGTCGAAGGGGAGAGCCGTCACCCGTCTCGACCAGTGCCGAGTGACAATGTCAACTTAATCGATTGATTTTGGATTCGTCAATGCGAAGCAGTGGTTTTTGCGACGAAGAAAATCTTTCAGGCGACAGGCGGAGAGCTATGGCGCCCCGTCAAAAGCCCGGAAAACGAGGGACCGGGTCGAACATCAGCGCGAAAAAGCCATAGGCGCTGGCGATCAGCAGCAGTGCGCCGGCGGCAGTGACGAGCAGTTCGGCGCGCAGGCGGCGGACGAGCCAGGCGCCGATCGGGGCACCGAGGACGCCGCCGATCAAGAGGCCGATCGCCACCTTGCCGAAGGTGCTCCATCCCATCGTGCCGATGAAACCCGCGGCGATGGTGACGGTGACGAAAAATTCCGACGCGTTGACGGTGCCGATGATCCGTCGCGGTTCGCCGCCCTGGGCGAGCAGATTGGCGGTGACGATCGGCCCCCAGCCGCCGCCGCCCGATCCGTCGCAGACGCCGCCGACAAGCCCGAGGCTGCCGACGAATTTGAGGTCGCGATAGGTTTGCGGCCGCCGCGCCCCACGCCAGAGCAGATAGATGCCGACCGCGCCGAGATAGGTGAGCACGACCGGCCGCGCGATGTCGTTGGCAAGGCTGGTGAGGACGAACACGCCGATCGCGCCGCCGATAATCCCCGGGATGACAAGGCGCCGGAACAGCCGCCAGTCGACATTGCGCTGCAGCGCGTGGCTGACCCCGGACACGCCGCTGGTGAAACTTTCGGCCGCATGGATCGCCGCCGAGGCCGACGCCGGCGGGAGCCCGAGCACAAGCAGCAGCGCCGTGCCGACGACGCCGAACGCCATGCCGAGCGCGCTGTCGATGAGCTGCGCGGTGAAGCCGATCAGGATGAAGGGAAGCAGCGCTGCCAGCGACAGCTCGGTCCATGGAATCATCGTGCGGTCTCCGCCCGCCGCGTGCTGCGCGGCCTGCGGCGCGTGAGCAGGAAGGCGGCAGGAAAGCAGAGCGCGATGAGCGACAGCGTGCCCGCGAACAGCGGCTCGCTGCCCGCGAGCCAGGGCAGGATCGCCGCCCAGATCGACACCGCGAGCAGGGTCAGCAGTGCCTGTTCCTGCTCGACATCGCTATCGGCGGCGGCAGGGACGCCGCGCGCGTCGGCGCGTAGATGCTCGAGCCGGCTGGCGACGACGCTGTGCCGTTCTATACGGCTGGACGGGGTCAGCGAAGCAAAGAGCGAGGCGACACCGGCGCCGACAAGGCGAACACCGACGGCGCGTGCGAAGCCGCGCCGTTCCTCGACCCGGTCGCTGATGGCGCGCAGGCGGAGGCGGCCGCCGAACACAAGGTCGATCAGCGCCTCGCCGGTGACCGCGCGAAGCGGCCGGTCCTGCACCTCCTGGCTTGCCGCGATCCAGTCGAACACCGCGTCGGGCACGTCGATCCCGCACGCGCGTTCGAGCCCCTGAAAGCCTGGAGCGCTGTTCGCTTCGCAGATCCGGTAGCCGTCGTCGTCGAACAAGATGTCGATGCCCGCGACCTCCAGCCCCAGCGTGTCGGCGGCGCGCGCCGCCAGCTCGGCCATTTCGCCGGTCGGGGTGAAAGCGATGCCGACGCCGCCCAGCGAGACGTTCGACTTGAAATGCCCCGGCGGCGCGCGGCGCTCCATCGCCGCGATCACCCGTCCGCCGATCACCAGCACGCGGACGTCGCGGCCATGGCTGGAGCGGACATAATGCTGGAACAGGAAATCGGCCTTGGCGTCGGCGCTTTCGAGCAGCCCGGCGAGATCCTCGAACTGGCGGCGGTCCTCGCACTTCAGCACCCCGGTGCCGCGCGTCCCGCGCAGCGTCTTGACGATCACCGGAAAGCCGAGCTCCTGCTCGACGACGTCGGTGTCCATCGGGAACTTGCCGAGGATCGTTGCCGGGATCGGCAGCCCCGCGCGCGCCAGCCGTTGCATCGTGTGCAATTTGTCGGCGACGAGGTCGATCGCTTCGGGTCCGTTGACAAGGCGGACGCCGCGGCGTTCGAAGTGGCGGAGGACGGCGAGGGTGAAATAATCGGTTTCGGCGCCCGTCCGGCAGAGGATGAAATCGGGGCGTTCGAGCGAATGGCCCTCGTAATGGACCGACCAGCCGTCGACGGGCGCCGCGACGATATCGAAATTATGCGGCTTCAGGATCAGCAGGTCGATCCCGCGCGCCGCCGCAGTCTCCTGAAAGCGTAGGACTTCGGGGACCTCCGGCAGGGCCGGGTCGAGATCCCGATGGAACAATATCCAGCCGCGCAATCCGATCTCCATCGCAAAAGGGACATATGCCGAAGCCGAGAACGTCCCGGCGGCCGGTTCGTTCAAACGTGCGGGCATCCGGATGACCGGTCGGCACGCACGCCATCCTCCCATGGAAGCGGGCGCATGTCCAATCCGGGGATATGAAATGCAGGAAGGGTCAGGGACCGAAAACCAGGTCGAGCATCTGCTTTTTCCACACGGCGACCGATCGTTCGATCAGCGCCATGTTCGGGTCGCGGATATATTCGACGGTCAGGCCGCGGGTGACGGCGTTGTTGAGCAATTGCAGCGTCTGATAGGCTTCGTCGTTGTCGATCCCCGCCGCGCGCAGGATCATATGACCCCACAGGCGAACGCGGCGATCGAAGCGCCGGGCGCTCGGCCCGACTTCCTGATCGAGGTCGGGGTCGTTGCGGCGGGCGAGGTGGATTTCGAGCACCGCCGCCATTTCGGGACGGCTGACCATCCGGTAATTGGCGTCGATCAGATTTTCCATCGCCTGACGCGGAGTCGCGCCCGCCCGGATCGCTTCGGCATAGATGCGGGTGCGATAGGCCGCGAATTCGGCGGCGACCGCCGCCATCAGCTTGGCCTTGGTCGGGAACTGATGCTGGATGGCGCCGAGGCTCATTCCCGCCGCGTCGCGGATGACCAGCATCGTCGCGCCCGAATAGCCCTGCGAGCACAGCACGTCGCGTGCCGCCGCCAGAACCTTGGCGCGCGTCGCGGCGCTGCGGTCGGCCTGGCTGCGGCGGGGTCGGGTTGCGGTGGTCGTGGTCATGCCCTGTTCGTCTGCGATAGCTCTTGGCTTCCTGATAAGCGAGCCGCCTCAGAATGTAACCGTCGCATTGACTCCGATCGTGCGCGGCCGGACGACGGCCGTGCCGAGCGCGCCATTGGCGTTTCGCGGCAGTCCCGCGACGCCGAGCAGCGCCTGCGTCGAGGTGATCCCGCCGCTGTTCGTCAGGTTGTTCGCATAGGCGCTGATCGTATAGCGGCCGAAATCGAGACCGGCGCGCAGGTCGAGCACCTCATAGGCATTGATGCGCGGGAAGTGGCCATAGGTCACGAGATAGGCGGGGTCGAAACCGCCGCTCTGGCGCGAGAGCGACCGGATCGAGCCGCCGATCGAGGCGGTGACGCCGGAGGCGAGCTCCCACTGATAGTCGGCGTTGAGGTTGACCGCATATTTGGGCGTGAAGGGCAGCCGGTCGCCCTTGACCGCGCCGACCGCGAGCGGATCGGTATCGCCGCTGAGCCTTGCGTCGGTAAAGGTGAAGCCGATCGAGGTTGTGAAGCCGCGCGTCGGCCGCAGCGTCGCGGCGATTTCGGCGCCGTCGACCTTGGCGCCCGCGCCGTTCACATTGACCCCGAAGCCGTTGACGACGGCGGCGAGCTGGATGTCGCTCCAGTCGATATGATAGAGCGCGGCCTCGATCGAGGCGCTGCGGTCGGCGGTGTCGCCCTTGAAGCCGATTTCGTAGCTGGTGACGGTGTCGGGCTCGAACGTCGTCGGGGTGCCGGGGGGCGAACCAAGCGGAATGACGTTCGGGCCGCCCGGCCGGTAGCCCTTGGCGACGCGGGCATAGAGCGAAGCCTGCGTGCCGAACTTGATCTTCGGCGCGACCGACCAGGTGAAGACATTGTCCGACGAGCGGACATCCTCGATGACCCCGGCGCCGAGCAGCACGCCGTCGGTGACCTGATCGGCGCTCTGGCGATTGTGGCTGTAACGGCCGCCGAGATCGATATCGAACCAGGGCGCGAGGTGCAGCGTCGCATTGGCGAAGCCCGCGACCTCCTCATAGCGCGAATCGAGCTGGAACACCGCGAGTTCGAAGGGCAGGTCGATCGGTGTCAGCACCCCGGGAGTGCCGGGGACGGCGGTCTTCAGATTCTGGAAGATGCGGGCCTTTTCGTGGGTGTAATAGCCGCCGATCAGCCATTCGACGAAATCGCCGCCGTTCGATGCGAGCCGCAGTTCCTGCGTCCATTTTCGGCTTTCGGTGCGCTGGTCGAAATAGACATAGGCACCGAGCACGGCGCTGAGATTGGCGGTATAGTCGGCGCGGAACGACTGGAGCTGTTCGCCGTAGCTGGTCGCCGAGGTCAGCGTCGCACCGCCGAAATCATATTCGACCGTGCCGTTGTAGAGGCGATATTTGACGTTGCTGAAGGTCGGCAGATATTCGGACTGGCTGAGCGCGCCATAGAGCGGCTTCAGCGTCGCCGGATCGGCCTCGACGATACCGGGCGCGTCGACGTAGAGATTCTGGAAGAGCGCGCTCAGCCGGACGGTGAGGTTTGTGTCGGGGGTCCAGAGCAGCGACGCGCGACCGCCGTAATTTTCGAAATCGTTGATGTTGGCGCGGACGTTCGACCCGGCGGTGCCGATCGAGTCGATATAGCCGCCCTGCTTGCGGTACGAACCCGAGGCGCGAAACGCCAGGGTCTCGCCGAGCGGCACGTTGATCATCGCCGCCCCACGGTAGGAGACGTCGCCGCCGTCGGTGAACTCGACCCCGGCGAGCGCCTTGCCCTCGAACCCGGCGGTCGACGGTTCGTTGGTGACGAATTTCAGGAGGCCGCCGAGCGAGCTGGCGCCGTAGAGCGTGCCCTGCGGTCCGCGCAACACTTCGATCCGCGCGATATCGAACGAGTCGAAGTCGCCGGCGAGTTCGGAGGCATTGGCGAGCGCGGTGCTCGAGCCGAAGGGCGTTTCGTCGACATAGACGGCGACGGTCGAGGCGACGCCGCCGGTGTTGATGCCGCGCAGCACCAGCCGCCCCTGGCCGGGCGTGCCCTGCACGAGTTGCAGGCTGGGGACATTCTTCAGATAGTCGGCGAAACCGGTCGCGCCCTGTTGTTCGAGCGTGGCGGCTGAGACGACCGACACCGACTGCGGCACGTCGATCAGCGTCTGCGTCCGCTTCTGCGCCGTCACGACGATCTCGTCGCCGAATGCTGCGTCGCTTTCCTGCGCGCAAGCCACGGACGGCAGGGCAAGCGCGAGCGCCAGCGCGGTGCCGTTCAAAACCTTGGTGAAATGTCGCATATCTTATCCCCTCGTCAGATTTATGTTCGTTTCAGCGGTCGCGGCCGAGCGCGAAGCGCATGCCGTGCAAAATGGCGGCGGGCGCGGCCGAGACATGATCGTCCTCGGCAAACGCCACATGGCGGAGTTCGATGACGCCGGCGTCGCTTAGCGCCGCGGCGAATTCGCGCGCCGCATCGACCATGCGCGCGGCGCGGATTTGCGCCTGAGCCTCCTCCAGCGTCACGCCCATGCCATCGGGCACGCTCGTCGGCGGTTCCTGCTCGCGCGCGCCGACATCGACGAACACGCGCGGCGGACGGGGCAGTGCGGCCAGCCGTTCGCGGAAGGCGGGCAGTTCGTCGAGGACCGAAAAGCCGTCCCACCACAGCGACGGGCTGCTGGCGATGAACGCCGAGAAGCTGTCGGGACGGGTCAGTAGGGCCCGCGCGGCGAAGAGGCCGCCGAGCGAATGGCCGAACAGGATTTGCCGGCCGCCCGCGGTTCGCGGATAGCGCTCGGCGATTGCTGCGCGCAGCGCGCCGGTCAGAAAGGTGAGGAAGGCGTCGGCACCGCCGCTGTGCGCCCCGCCGATCGTCGCGCCGAGGCCGCCCAGACTTTCGAGCGCATCGGCCGTGATCGGCGGTGCGAGGTCCGCCGTGCGCAGCTTCAGGACATCGGCATAGCCGGCGTCATAACCGATGCCGACGACATAATGGGCGGGAAACGCCGCGACGCTCGACACCGCGCGGCCGATTTCCGCCGCCATGCCGAACAGCAGATCGCCGTCGAGCACATAGAGAACCGGAACGCCGGTATCGGGCAGCGGGGCGGCCGGCGCCGCGACGCTGATCGTCAGCTTACCCTCGCCCGACGGGTGGGGAAGGGTGAATTGCTCGAGGGACGCGCGCACCGAAAACTGCATCGATCATCTCCGCCGGGAAGCGGTCGCTTGCACCACTCCCGCTGTCGGCATGGTGCATCTACCCCATTTACAATAAAGTCAACCTGTTTTAATATATCCAACCGAAGCCGCAAACCGGCCAGCGATGGAGAGTGAATATGGTCAGCGGCGCAAACAGGGCCGGAACGGTGGGCGAGGCGGTCGCCGTGGAAAGCGATATCCCGTCGGGCGGCCTTCGTTGGGCGTGGTACGGCCTCGGCGTCCTGCTGATGACGACGTTGTTCGCATTCGTCGTCCGCCAGATGCTCAGCCTGATCGCGCCGTCGCTACAGACCTCGCTGGGCTTCACCGACCTGCAGCTCGGCATGTTGCAGGGGCTTGGCATGGCGGTGTTCGCCAGCGTCGCCAGCTATCCGATGGGCTGGCTTGCCGACCGCTTCGGGCGCCGCCTCATCCTTGCGCTCGGCGTCGCCTGCTGGTCGTTGGCGACCGCGCTGTTCGCGTTGCAAAGCGGCTTCTGGGGTCTGTTCGCCGCAACAATCGGCATCGCGGTCGGCGAAGCCGGGCTCGCGCCGATCGTCTTCGCGCTGATCCCCGACCTTTTTCCCGAACGGCAGCGCAACACGGCGAATTTCATCTTCTATGGTGGCTCGCTGCTCGGCGCGGGGCTCGGCATGGCGCTGGGCGGTGCCATGTTGCAGTGGATCGGCGGCGCGCAGGCGGGCTTCCCGGACGGGCTGGCGGGCATCGATGCCTGGCGCCTCGCGATGCTGGCGATCGCCATTCCGGGTCCGGTCTTCTTCCTGCTCGTCCTGACCATGCCGCTCGGAAAAAGGGTCGGCGCCGCTGCGGTGCCGGCGGTCGGCGAGGAAGCGGGCGGCCATGACTTCATGCCCTATGCGCGGACGCATTGGCGCACATTGACCTGCATCTTCGGTTCGATTTTCGCGATGGCGGTCGCGATGCAGTCGGGCGTGATGTGGTTCCCGCTCGCCTTGCCGCGCGCGTTCGGGATCGACCCGACGACGGTCGGCGTCGGGCTGGGCACCGCGATCACGGTGGCGACGCTGGCCGGTGTATTCCTCGCGCCGCTGATGCTCCGGCTGCGGCGCGCGAATTGCGATGTCGACCCGGTCAGGGTCGCCGCCATCTTTGTCGCTCTGACCCCGCTTCCGGCCGCTTTCCTGCCGTTCACAAGTTCGCCATTCCAGGCCTATTGCATTGCGGGCGTACAAGGCGCGCTGGGCATTGCTGCCTCGTCGCTGATGCCCGGCGTGTTGCAGAATCTGACGCCGCCGCACCTGCGCTCGCGCGTGCTGGCGTTGCTCGGCGTCGTCAATGCGCTGGCGCTCGCGGCGTCGCCGCTGGCGATCGGCGCGATCTCCGGCCTGATCGAGGGGCCGCGCGGGATGCTGCAGGCGATCACCATCGTCAGCCTGCCGTCGCTCATCGCCTCGGCGATACTGATGGCATTCGCACCCGGGCCTTATGCCGCTACGCTGCGCGCGATCCGGCCCCAGCTCACAAAGGAGCTACTATGACGACGACGCTTTCGGCCGGTTCCGCTGCCCCCGACATGATGGACATGCGCGACGCGCTCGCGTCGGGGCGGACCACGCCCTCGGCGCTCGTCGATCAAGCGATCGCGCGCGCCGAAGCGGTCAATCCGCAGCTAAACTTCATCGCTTGGCCGACCTTCGAGCGGGCCCGGGAGCAGGCGGCTGGAGCGCGTTCGGGGCCGCTCGCCGGTATCCCGACGCTGATCAAGGATATGCTGCCCGAAAAGGGCATCCCGGCCAGCTTCGGTTCGGCGGCGCTGCGCGATTTCGTTCCGTCCGACGATGCGCCCTATGCGCGGGCAATTGCGGCGGCCGGGCCGATCTCGATCGCGCGCTCGGCGATGCCCGAACTTGGGCTCAACGCCGTCACCGAATCGCCGCTGCTCGGACCGACGCGCAATCCGTGGAACCTCGATTATACGCCGGGCGGATCGTCGGGCGGCGGCGCGGCCGCGGTGGCGGCGGGGGTGGTCCCGGTGGCGCATGCGAGCGACGGGCTCGGGTCGATCCGCCACGGCGCCGCGCCGTGCGGCCTCGTCGGCTTGAAGCCGTCGCGCGGCCGCAACGCTGGCGAAGAGGCGTTTCGCTCGATCGCCGA
Organism: Sphingopyxis macrogoltabida; assembly: GCF_001314325.1. NCBI lineage: Bacteria > Pseudomonadati > Pseudomonadota > Alphaproteobacteria > Sphingomonadales > Sphingopyxidaceae > Sphingopyxis > Sphingopyxis macrogoltabida. The sequence goes on along the minus strand of NZ_CP009429.1, from coordinate 2,392,210 downwards.
TCTGACCGTGAACGGCTGCGTCAGCCGCACCGTGCGCGATACCGCCGCATGGCTCGAAGCGACGCAGACGCGCGACCCGAACTGCCTGCCGCCGATCCCGCTGGTGACCGCTCCGGTCGATCATCGCCTGCGCATCCATGCCAATAGCCGCGTGATGCGGACCGGCGAATTGCCCGACGCGAGCGTGCAGCGAGTTTTCGGCGAGGCGCTATCCTTGCTCGGGCGGCTCGGTCACCGGGTCGCCGACGCCGATCTTCCTTTTGCAGGCGCTGCGGCGATGGACCTGCTCGGCACGATCACCGAGGGGATGTTCTGCCGCCGTCTCGGCATGCTTTCGCAGGCGATCGGGATCGAGGTCAAAGTCGACGAGCTCGAACACCGGTCGGTGACCCTGATCGCGGCCGGCGAGGCGGTGAGCGACGCGCAGTTCGCGGCCGCGTGGACGGCGATGGAGGGCGTCGTTGCCGCCTATCTCGATCGGTTGGAAGAGATCGATATCTGGATGACCCCGACACTCAGCACCGAAATCCCGCTTATCGGTGTTTTCGGCCCCGACATTGCATGGGGCGACCAGAAGGACCCGCTGATCGACTATGCGGGCTATTGCTGGATCGACAATTTTGCCGGGACCCCTTCGATCAGCCTGCCGATGGGCTTCAGCGACAACGGCCTTCCGGTGGGCGTCCAGTTCGCGACGCGACCCGGCGGCGAGGCGTTGCTGCTCGCGCTCGCCTATCAGCTCGAAGCCGCGATAGAATGGCAGCGGCATGTCCCGCCGGTCTGGGTGGGAGACCTGTGATGACGCCGAGTTTCGGGAGCCTCCTCAAGGCGAAAGCGGCGGGCGCGGCAGGCGATGGCGAAGCGCTCCGCTATCCGGAGGGAGCCATAAGCTGGCGCGAGTTCGAGGCGCGGACGGCGGCGCTGGCGCGGCGGCTGATCGAGCGTGGCGTGAAGACGGACGACCTGGTCGCGGTCGCGCTGCCCAACGGCCTCGACCATCATATCGCCAGCTATGCGGTCTGGCGGGCCGGGGCGACGCCCTGCATCCTTCCCGCCAAGCTGCCGGGGCGCGAATTTGCCCAACTGGTCGAACTGGCGCGTCCGGCGGTGCTGATCGGGCGCGTCAGCGATGCGCCGGACGGCGTGACGCAGATTGCGCCCGAGGCCGGACATGCGGTGGCGGAATTGCCCGACAACCTCGCCGCGGCGAACTGGAAGGCGGTGACCAGCGGCGGCTCCACGGGCCGGCCCAAGCTGATCGTCGATCATGCCGAGGCGCGCTTCGGCGAACGGCTGGCGGGAATTTGCGAACTGGTCGGCATGCCGCGGGGCGGGGTGATACTCAACCCGGGGCCGCTTTATCATAACGCGCCGTTCCTGTTCACGTCGCTGGCGCTGCTTTCGGGCACGAAGGTTGTCGGTATGAGCCGCTTCGATGCCGAAGACGCGCTGCGGCTGATCGAACGCGAAAGAGTCGAATGGGTGTGCATGGTGCCGACGATGATGCACCGCATCTGGAGCCTGCCGGCCGAGGTCAGGGAAAGATACGACCTGTCGTCGCTGCGGCGGGTGCTCCATCTGGCGGCGCCCTGTCCGGCCTGGCTAAAGCAGGCGTGGATCGACTGGCTGGGCGCCGACAGGATCTTTGAAATCTATGCGGGGACCGAGGGGCCTTCGACGATGATTTCGGGTGAGGAATGGCTGCGCAAGCCGGGATCGGTCGGGAAAGTCCCGCCCGGCACGATCTCGATCGTCGACGCGGCAGGGCGGGACTGTGCTCCCGGCGAGGTAGGAGAAATCTATTTCGCTGCCGAGACGACCGGGCGTTTCCACTACATCGGCGCCGAACCGCGCACCGACGATGGCGGGCGCATGTCGCTCGGCGACCTCGGCTTTCTCGACGCGGATGGCTATCTCTTCCTCGCCGACCGGCGGACCGACCTGATCATTCGCGGCGGCGCCAATGTCTACCCGGCTGAAGTCGAGGCGGCGCTGGTCGAACATCCCGCGGTGCGCGACGCCGTCGTCCTGGGGCTGCCGTGCGACGAGCTCGGTGCCCGCATTCATGCCATCGTCCGGCTCGCCGAAGCAGTGCCGGTCGAGGCGGTCGATGCGCATGTCCGCACCCGGCTCGCCGGCTATAAATGCCCGAAGAGCTATGAGGTCGTCGAAAGCGATCTCCGCGACGAAGCAGGCAAGGTGCGTCGCTCCGCATTGCGTGCCGAGCGGCTGGCTTGGCTGGCGAAGGGTCGGCCGTTCGAGGGGCTTTCCGGCACTGGTCCGACGGCCGAAACGACCGGAAATATACCATAATAAGACAATGTTGCGGGTCTTTGCCGGGGCCCGGTCGGCTGCGTCCAAATGGGCGTGCGCCGGGATGGGATGAGCTTGACAGCCCTGCGGGAGGGGTTCAGCTTTTGCCTCGGCCATGGGACTTTGCGAGTCGGTAACATCCGGCTGGGCCTAAGAAAACAAGTCGCACTTCAAACCACTTTCGAACCGGGCTGCCTTGGCGGCGGCTTTCGGGGTGTCGGTTCGTGCGCCTTGCGTCTGCGAAGCATCGATGCCCCCTTTTGGGAGGACAGGCCGATGCTGCAGTACAAACATCCGGGCGTCTATACACAGGAATTGCCGAGCGGGGTCCGCACGATCACCGGCGCCGCGACGTCGGTCGCGCTGTTCGTCGGGCCGACGCGGACCGGCATCGACAACCGCGCGATCCGTATCCAGAATTTCGGCGATTTCGAACGGCAGTTCGGCGGGCTCGTCCAGACGAGCAGCCTGTCCTATTCGGTGCTGCATTTCTTTGCCAACGGCGGCTCGGAGGCTTTCGTCTGGCGCGTGCCGCCGGCGGGCGCGGCGCCGGCGGCGAGCGCGCTGAAGCGCGACGCGTCGGGGAGCGCGGCGTCGCTGACCTTCACCGCCTTATCGGCGGGCGCCGCGAGCGGCGAAATCTATGTCGAGATCGACAGCTTCGGGATCGACGCCGACCCCTTCACCAGCGACGCCACGAAAAAGCGCGGCTTCAATCTGGTCGTCACCGACCGGGTGACCGGGCGCGTCGAACGATTTACCCGCCTGTCGACCGCATCGTCGAACGCCCGCTTTGCGCCGAATGTCGTCAACGATCCGGGCACGGGATCGAAGCTCGTCAAGCTGGCGGTGAACGGTGTCGATGCCGAGCGGCCGGTCGCAAACGGCACCGCCTATCGGCTTGCTGCGCTGCCCGCGGCGGGCAATTTCAGCGCGAACATCAACGCCAATGTCGTGATTGCGGTGCGCGACGCGGCGGGCGCCGTCGACAGCGCCCAGTCGGTGACGCTGACCGATGTGACGGTGTTTGCGAACGCTACTCCGAAACCGGTCAGCCTGCTGGAAGTGGCGACCAAGCTGGAAGCCGCGATCAACCTGAAGATCCGCGAGACCGCAGCGGCGAACAGTGCGATGCAGGGGGTCAGCGTGTCGGTATCGCTCGCCGAAAATGGCCAATATCTGTGGCTGAAGACCAGCGCGCCGGTCGCGGGACAGTTTGCGGCGCGGCTGTTCGATGCCACGGTGACGCTGGCCGCGCCGGGCAGCGGCACCTCGTTCCTCGGCCAGTTCGTCACCGGCAGCGCGGCGGTCGCGAACGTCTCACGCTACCGGCTGGGTGCGTCCTACACGCCGGCGTCGAGCGAGCAGGTGGTGGGATCGAGCCTTGTCGTCGGCATCGACGGCAATCCTGCGGGGCAGCCCGACACCGCGGCGTTCAAGGCGGCGGTGCTTGCGCTGGAGGGCCCCGACGCCTTTTTCAACCTGCTCTGCCTGCCCGACCTGGTGCGGCCGGCGGCGGGCGATCCGCTGGCACTGCATCACACGAGCGCGATGTCGATCTATGCCGAAGCGGCGCGGATCTGCGCCGAGAAGCACGCCTTCCTGCTGATCGATCCCCCGCCCAATGTCGTCGATGTCGGGTCGGCCGAAGCCTATAAGACGACCGGCATCCCCTTCGCATCGAGCCATTCGGCCGCTTATTTTCCGAATATCCGTGTCGACGATCCGCTGGAGGCCGGATCGATCCGCAGCCATCCGCCCTCGGGCGCGATGGCGGGGCTGTTTGCGCGCACCGACGGCCAGTTCGGCGTGTGGCAGGCGCCGGCGGGGACCGAGGCGGTGCTGTCGGGCGCCTATGGCCCGTCGATCGACCTGTCCGACGCCGACCATGGCGTGCTCAACCCGATCGGGCTCAACTGTATCCGCAAATTCCCCGTCTATGGCACGGTGAGCTTCGGATCGCGGACGGTCGACGGCGCGAACGCACTCGGCAGCGAATGGAAATATGTGCCGGTGCGCCGCACCGCGTCCTACATCCTGCGCAGCCTGTCCGAAGGGCTGCGCTGGGCGGTACACAAACCGAACGGCGAACAGCTCTGGTCGCAGCTCCGGCTCAACAGCACGGCCTTCATGCATGGCCTGTTTCGGCAAGGCGCGTTCAAGGGCGTGTCGGCGAAGGAAGCCTATTTTGTCGCCTGCGATGCGTCGACGACGAGCGGCGACGACATCAATCAGGGCGTTGTCAACATCGTGGTCGGCTTTGCGCCGCTGAGGCCGGCGGAGTTCGTCGTCATCAGCCTGCGTCAAATCGTCCAGCCGCTGGTTTGAGGGAGGGAGCAGTTCGATGGGACAGTTTTCGGTCAATGCGCAGCGGTTCGACCCCTACAAGAACTTCAAGTTCCGGGTGAAATGGGACGGCCGCTATGTCGCGGGCATTTCCAAGGTCTCGATGCTCAAGCGGACCACGGAAATGATCAAGCATCGCTCGGGCGGCGATCCGTCGTCGAGCTTCAAGTCGCCGGGACGCACCGAATATGACGCGGTGACGCTGGAGCGCGGGGTGACCCACGACGTCGATTTCGAACAATGGGCGAACAAGGTCTGGAATTTCGGATCGATCGCGGGGGGCGAGGTGTCGCTCGCCGACTTCCGCAAGGATATCATCATCGAACTGCTCAACGAAGCGGGGCAGACGGTGATCGCCTATAATCTCTACCGGTGCTGGGTATCGGAATATCAGGCGCTGCCCGATCTCGATTCCAACGCCAATGCGGTCGCCATCGCCAAACTGAAGCTCGAGATCGAGGGCTGGGAGCGCGACTATGCCGTGGTCGAGCCCAAGGAACCGAGCTTCGTAGAGCCCTGAGCCGGCGATGACGACCGCCAGCCTCTCGATGCTGTTCGACCATTGGCCGATCGGTTCCGGCGCCGCGCATGGCCGCCTGACCGCGCTGCTGCGCGCGTCGGGCGCCGGTGACGCGGCGCTGGCCTCCGACACGCTGGGCGCGCGCAACCGACGGCTGATCGCGCTGCACGACGATTGGGTCGGCGGAGCGATCGAGGCGCAGGTCGCGTGCACAGCCTGCGCGACGATGAACAGCTTCGCGGTGCCGAAGGATGCGATGCGGGCGCTGCCGCCCGCGCAGGATGGGCTCGTCACGGTGCCATATGGTGGACGCGAACTGGCGTATCGCGTGCCGACGATGGCCGATATCGAAGCGGTGGGCGATGCGGCCGACGTGCGGCTGGCGATGCTCGATCGCTGCGCGGCGGGGCCGGTGCGCGTCGCGGCGGCCGACCTCGACGCGGCGGCGCTCGATGCGATCGAAACGGCCTTCGATCGCGCCGATCCGCTCGCCAGCATCGTCGTCGAAAGCGCCTGTTCGGAATGCGGGGTGGCGCTGGCCGCGAGTGTCGATCTGGCGGCGTTCGTCGCGACCGACCTCGACCGGCTCCACGCCGCGCTGCTGCGCGATGTCGATATGATCGCGTCGGCCTATGGCTGGGGCGAGAGCGCGATACTGGCGCTGCCGGCCGAACGGCGGGCGCGCTATGTCGCGATGATCGCCGATCGCCGCGCGGCTCCGGTAGCGCGCCAGCGGGTGCGGCCGCTGTGAGCGGCTATTGGTCCGCGATCGCAGCGGCAGCGCGCGGCGGGGTCGGCGGGCAGGGCGACGCGGCGCCGGTGCCTTCGGTCCCGATATTTGCGCCCGATACGAGTGCGGGCGAGGAGGATTGGGGGGCGCTCGATATCGAGGCGGCCGCGCCGGCAGCGATCGAAGCGCGCAAGGATGCGCCTCCCGAAAAGGCGGCGACCGCCGATCCGGTGGCAGAGAAGCCCGGCGCCGTGCCGACGCCGGCTGCTCCTGCCGGAGCAGCGATGCCGACGGCATTTCCCCCGGCTGCCGAAGCGTCGGCAACCCGCGACGACCGCCTGGATGCCGGTACGCTGCCGACGGCCGATGAACGCACCGAGCCGGTTGCCGTGACCACTGCAGAGACGGCGACGGTCGTTCAACAGGTCATTCCGCCTCCGTCTGCGGACACTCCGCTTTCGATGGCGGCCACAGTGGCCGAGCCGGCCCGACCGGAAGCCGCGTTCCCGGTCACCGGGGCGGAGAGCGAAGCTGGCGATGACGAAGCGGTCCCGAAGGCGCCTGCTGCCGAGGCGTCACCCGTCCCCGCCATTGTCGAAGCCTTACCCGCCGCCCTTGCGGTCGGCGCGGACATCGCGGCCGCCGAGGACGGCCTCGGCGATCCGGCGGCCGACCTGCCGCCGCCCATTCACATCCACATCGACCGCATCGACATCCGCCTGACCGGGGACGATGCCGTAGCGCCGCGCACCGCGCCGCGCCGTGTGGCACCCGTCGTCGCGCTCGACGAATTCCTGCGCCGCCCGTCGGAGCGCAACGGATGAGCGCGCGTTTCGCCATTCCCGCGACGAGCTTCGTGTTGAAGGCGATGATCGATGCCGATCTGGCGGCCGCCTATCAGGGTTTTGCGGCGCCGAAGCTGTCGATCGCACCGCCGCCGCGTCCCAATGCGACGCCCGCACCCGCCGCGACGGGCGCGAATGCGCCGCCAGAAGCTGCGCAGCTTTACCTCTTCCTGCATCATGTCGCGCCAAACGCCGCCTATCGCTCGATGGCGCTCGCCTATATCGAGAGCAGCGGCGAGGCATCGACCAAGATGCCGCTGGTGCTCGACCTCCACTATATGCTCGCCGCGACGGGGGCAGACCTTGAACGCGAGACGTTGCTCGGCATCGGCATGGCGGCGCTGCACCGGCAGGCGATCGTCGAGCGCTCGGCGGTCGCGGCGATCCTCGGAGCGGTAGCGATCCCGGCCAACCCCACGAAGCTGATGGAGCGGCTGACGAGCGAGCCGCTCGCCAATCCCGCCCATCATCCCGAGCAGATCAAGATCAGCCAGCACCCGCTCGACATCGACATGTCGACAAAGCTGTGGTCGGCGCTGCAATCGCCGATCCGGCCGAGCGCCTATTATCTCGTTACCACAACCTTCCTCGAAACCGACGACAGCGTGCCCGACGGCCCGCGGGTCGACGAGCTGGTGATCGCGGCGCGGCCGAAGGCGGATCGCAACGGCGATCCAGCGAGCGACACGGTGACGATCGTCGACGAACCGCTGGACGACGGACCATGAGCGCCAACGATCCCTTGCTGCTCCTGAGCGAGCGCGCGACGCTCGCGGCCTTCGCTGGCGAGCCGGGTGATTTCGATGCGTTGTTGCCGATGCTGTCGCAAGTGGCGCCGGGGCACCCGCTGCTTCGTCTTGCCGAAGGTTTCGGACTCGACGCCGGCGAGGCGGGGCTCGTTGCGTTGCTCTATGCCGCCGCGATGTCCGAAACGGTTGCTGGCGCCGTGCAGGACGCCACCCGGAACGATCGCCGCGGGATGCCGTTGTGGCTGGCGCAACGGTTGCTACCGTCGCTCGACGTCGGTCATGTCGCGGCGGGTGCGGTGCTGATGCGCTTCGGCTTCGTCGCGCGTGAGGCCGACACGCCGCTGATCGATGCGCGCATGTGGCTCGACCCGGCGGTGATCGACCGGCTGGCCGGCGTGGCGCCGCGCGATCCGGCGATCGCATCGCGTTTCCTGCCCATCGGGGCGGGGGCGGATCATGCGCCTGCCGGCTGGATGGCCGCGATCCGCGAGGCGCTGGTGGCGCGGGGCCCCGACGGTCTGTCGCCGTTGCTGCTCGGCGCGCACGATATCGAGGCGATGGCCGGCGGCTTTGCGGCGCTGGGACTTCAGGCCTACCAGCTTCAGGCCTGCGATATTCCGGCCGACCCCGAAGCGCGCGACCGGCTGGCGCAGGGGTGGAGCCGCGAGGCCGCACTCGACGGCGCGGCGCTGATCATTTTGGCCGACGAACTGCATGCGGCGAGCGCCGCAGCCTTTGCCGGGCTGGTGGCGGGGCATGTCGCGATTGCGGGCACGGTGCCGCTGCCGCCGATGCGGCGCGCGCAGCGGGTGCTGCCGGCAGCATCGTCGCCGCGCGATGCAGCGCTGGCGCGCTGGCAGCGGGCGCTGGGCGAAGCGCGCTCGGCGCGGCTGGGCGCCGGGGTCGTGCGGGTCGCGGCGCAGTTCCGCCTGTCGGCGGCCGAGGTCGACGCCGTCGTCGCGGCCTGCCTTGGCCTGATCGATGCTGCGCCCGACGGCGAGGCTGCGTTGCGTATCCTGTGGCATCATGCCGGCCGCGCCGGGTCGGCGACGCCGGTTCCCGGGGTGACGATCGTCGAGCCGGTCTATGACTGGGGCGACATCATCCTGCCGGCGCCGACCGAGGCCGCGCTGCGCCGGATCGAGGGGCATGTCCGCCACGCGGCGCTGGTGCTCGACCAATGGGGCTTCGGCCGCGCGATGGGCGCGCGCGGGCGCGGCGTCGTCGCGCTTTTCTCGGGCCCGAGCGGTACCGGCAAGACGATGGCGGCCGAGGTGCTGGCAAGCTCGCTGGACCTCCGGATGATGCTGATCGACCTCAGCCAGATCATCAGCAAATATGTCGGTGAGACGTCGAAGAATATCGCCGCCGCTTTCGACGCCGCCGAACGGTCGGGCGCGGTGATGGTGTGGAACGAGGGCGATGCGATCTGGGGCGCGCGCGGCAGCGTCGGCCACGCGACCGACCGCCATGTGAACGCCGAGGTCGGCGACCTCCTCCAGCGGATCGAGGCGTTCGACGGCTTCACCATCGTCACCACCAACATGCGCCACGCGATCGATACCGCCTTCCTGCGGCGGTTTCGCTTCACGATCGACTTTCCGATGCCCGCCGCCGCCGAGCGCGTACGGCTGTGGCAGCGGGCCTTTCCGGGCGAAGCGCCGGTCGAGGCGATCGACTGGCGCGCGCTTGCCGACCTGCCGCTGTCGGGCGGCAGCATCCGCAATATCGCGCTGGGCGCGGCCTTTCTTGCCGCCGAGCGCGGCACGGCGATCGATGCGTCGCTGATCGAGGCCGAACTGGCCGAGGAAATGCGCAAGCAGGACCAGCCGATGCCGACGATCGACTGGATGCCGGCGGGGACGGTGCAGTGAGCGGCGATGCACCTCCGGTGCCCGAACGGCTGACCGTCGGGCGGCTGACGATCAGCGGCGCGTCGCGGATCGAGGCGCAGCGGATTGCCGACGCGCTGCCCGCCGCGCTGGCGCGCGTCGCGGCGCGGGTACACGCCGGAACGGTGCCGGTCGATCCGCGGGCGAGCGCTGCCGACCGCGTCGCGGCCGAAATCTGGCGCCAGGTCGCGCCGCGGGTGGAGCAGGGCCGGTGAGGGCGCTCGATCGCCAGCCGATGCTTCAGCGCCCGCCCGCGGGTTCGGGCCGCGACGCGATGCCGCTGGCGGTGCTGGCGCAGGCGAAATCGTCGCTGGGATCGGGGCCGGGCGTGCTGTCGGCGCCGCCGATCGCCGACGCCGGCCGCCCGCTCGACACCGCGACGCGGGGCAGCATGGAAAGCGGCTTCGGACGCGATTTCTCGTCGATACGCGTTCACGACGATGCGCGCGCGCACGACAATGCCCGCTCGCTCGGCGCACGGGCCTATGCCGCAGGCGACCATATCGTGTTCGGCGAGGGTCAGTATCGGCCCGAAAGCAGCAGCGGGCAGGCGCTGATCGCGCATGAACTGGCACACAGCGTCCAGCAGGGCGGGGTGCAGATGAAGGCCGACGGGCCGATGCCCGCCGCCGCCGATGCCGAGCTGGAGGCGCAGGCGGACCGTGCGGCGGCCGCGGTGACGGCGGGACGGGCCGCGCCCGCGCTGTCGCGGATCGGCACCCCGGCGGTGTTTCGTGCCAAGACCGACGACCCCGCACCGTCGGGATCGGCGGCGAGCAGCAAGGGCGGTCCGACGCCCGGCCTGCCAGCGAACTGGACGGTCGTCGAACCCAAGCCGGTCGATGCCGGCACCGACCGCCTCGTCGTCGCCGTGTCGGGGTTCGAACTGCCGCAGGTGAAAGGACGCGGGGCTTGGGTGCAGGAGGTTTACGACCTCCACAAACCCGACCGGCTGATCTTCACCCCGATCTTCAAGGGCAAGGGCGCAACGGTCGACACCTATGACAATGTCGCCGCCTACAAGGAGGGGAGCGAGAAATACAAGACGATCTGGCTCAACAAATATGGCTTCACGACGCTGAAGGCGATGGGCACCGCGTTCAAGACCGCGGCGGCGGCCAACGCCGATCTCAAGGCGAAGATCGAGACCAAGGAAGTCGCGACGATCCTCAAGGGCTTTGCGAAGGAGCGGCTGACCGACGCCAAATGCGATATCGACCATATCGTCGAAAAACAGCTCCAGGGCACGAGTTCGCCGGCCAATCTCCAACTGCTTGGTTCGTCGAAGAACCAGGCGTCGGGACGCGACACCTATCAGGAGCTGGTCGGGCTGGTGAACCAGCTCAAGGGCACCGACTACGGCCATGTCCGCGAACTGCAGTTCCGCTTTACGACCGGCATTTCGGTCAAGCCCGACACCGATACGAAGGACGGCAGCCAGATCATCGAGGAGGCGCTGCGCAACAAGGTGGTGACCGGATCGGCCGACGTCGCCAACGCCGAGGGCGACCCGGTGACGATGACCGCGGGCGGGGCGCCCGAGACGATGAAGGTGCGCAAGTCCGGTGCCACGCCGATCGATTTCAACTTCAAGCGGATCGTTCCCGGCATGCGGCTCACCAGCTATGGCCGCACGACGAAAAAGGGCGCCGCGGACGATATCGACGGGGTGCTCGACGGCAAGCTGGTCAAGACGACGGGCAGGGCCGACGAATTCGTCAAGCTCGACGCCACGCTCCAGAAGGATCCCGCGCCGACCGCAGCGGAAGCGCCCGCCGACGGGGCGGAGGAACCGCAGAAGCCGAGCGAGCGCCGCATGCTGAAGCTGCGCAAGTCGAAGCAGAACGACAAGATCGCCTTTCACTATCCCTATCTCAGCCCCGGCTGGATCAAGCCCGAGATCGACGATGCCGGGAATTTGCGCGGCAGCGGCGCGATCAAGTCGACGATCCCGATGCTGGGCGAGATCGGGATCAATTTCGGCCCGGACCTGCTCAAGGCCAAGGCGCCGATCGATGCGGCGAAACTCAAGTCGCCGATACCCGGGCTGCGCTTTACCGGCGGGGCTTTCGCGCTCCAGTTGTCGCCGAGTTTCGTTCCGAGCGGGTCGGTGCAGTTCGAGATCGGGCCGAAGGGTAAGCCGATCATCCTCGGCGATATCACTGCCAAATTCGCGGGCGGCGCCTTTCTGGCCGAAGGCACGATCAAGCCCGGGGTCGGCATTCCCGGCGTCCAGGAAGCCGAAGGCAAGGTCCGGTTCCATTCCGAAAATGGCTGGTCGGGCGAGCTGAAAATCAACAGCACGTCGGTGCCGAACACGGTGATCGACGTCCGCGTCGCGATGGCGCAGAACGGCGACAAGCTCGACATGACGGCCGAGGGCAGCGCGAAGATCACGGTGAAGGACAAGACCTTCGACCTGACCGCGCAATGGGTCGACGGGAGCATCACCTATCGCGGCAAGGGACGGTGGGAGAAGCCGTTCAAGATCGTCGATGCGATCGAGGCCAAGGTCTATTACCGCGACGGCTATCTGAAGGTCAGCGGCGGCGGCTTCTTCACCTTTCGCGAACAGTGGAAGGGCGACATCACGCTCACCTATGAGCGTTATCCGGGCGGTTCGGTGAAGGTCGAGGGCATCGCGAATGTCGATGTCGAAACGAAGAACAAGAAGGGCAAGGGCAAGCTTTCGGGCGGGATCGACGAACGCGGGAAAATTTATGGCAAGGGCACGATCGCCTATCAGATCACCCCGACGATCCGCCCCGAACTGACGGTCGAACTCGACAAGGAGGACCATCTCCGCATCACCGGCTCGCTGACGCTGGGCCCCTACACGCTGTTCGAGAAATATCCGAAGGAAGGCAAGGGACGCCGCGACCTGTTCAAGATCACGACGCCCGGATTTTCGATCCCGACGCCGATCCCGGCCGTCCGCGCCTATGTCAAATTCTTTGCGGGCGTCAGCTATTCCGTTTTCTTCGGCCCCGGGGTGGTCGAGACGGTCAAGATCAGCGGCTCGTTCGATCCGCTGGAGGAAAATCCCAACATCATCGCGGATATCGGCGCGCGCTTCACCTGCGTCGCCGGTTTCGGCCTTTATGGAAATTTTGGCGCAGAGTTGGGTGTCGACGTGCTGTTCGGGGCAGGCGACGTCCATGGCACGATCACCGTAACGCCTGGCATCCTGGGCACGGCGAAGGCCGACGTCGAAGCGAAGGGGCATTACGAAAAGGGGAGCTTCACCGTCGGAATGCACCCGAAGTTCGAGATGAGCCTCGACGCGACGCTCGGCATTGGGGGCGCAGTGACGATTTCGGCGCTGTGGGGCTTGCTCAGCTATACCTGGGACTTCGACATCGCGAGTTTTTCGACCAACCTTGCCAAAAAGACCGTCGACGTTGGAGAATTCTCGACGAGCTTTGGCGGCGATGGCGGTAGCGCCCAGGAAATACCCGGTGCGACCGACAAGGCGAAGATGGACGATGTCGATCCGATGGGGGTGATCAAGGACATCATGCGGCGGCGCGAGGAAAAGAGCGCGCCCAATCCCAATTACGACCCGAACGCCCGGCCGCCCGGCCGCGACTATATCGGCAACAAGATATGAGGAGCGCGCGATGACCAGTTTTCCGGGATCGCCGCGGACGCTGAAGGGCGGCTTCGTGCTGATGGATGCCGACGGCAAGGCGGTGCTGCGCACTGTCGCCTTCCAATATAATCCCGATGGCCTGTCGCGGACGCTGACCCCGCGCGGCGCAAAGATCGACGCCGGGGACCGGCTGGAAGGACTGCGGCTCGTCGGTCCACCAATCGAGACGATCAAGATCGAGATCGAGATCGACGCGACCGACCGGCTGGAAAAGCCCGGATCGAATGCCGACACGGTCGCGAACGGCATCGCCGCCGACCTTGCCGAACTGGAGGCGATCATCTCGCCGTCGCCCGACGATATCGCCGCCGCCGACGGCCTGGCGCGGAGCGGTACGCTCGAGGTGCTGCCGCTGCCGTCGCCGCTGGTGCTGCTGGCGCTCGGCCGCAACCGGCTGGTCCCGGTGCGGATCACCGAATTCAGCATCGTCGAGGAGGCCTTCGACACGCAGCTCAACCCGATCCGCGCGCGCGTGTCGCTGGGAATGCGGGCGCTGTCGATCGACGATCTCGCGTTCGGCAGCAAGGGCGCCGAGCTGTTCATGGTCGCGGCGCGGCGGCGCGACAAGATGGCGAAACGGCGGCCGCCGAACATGCAGGCGCTGGGCCTGACGGGGGTCCCATGACCGACATCTATCCACCGAACAGCCGCTATTACGCGGTACCGATGCGTAGCACGCAGAACGCCGACGGGACGAAGACCGAGTTCGTCGGCCGGCGGATCATCCCCGCACGCTCGCGCTATCGGGCGCTGACCCACCATCGCAGCGCGGGAGACGAGCGCATCGATACGGTCGCCGCCGAGGCGTTCGGCGACCCCGAACTATACTGGCGGATCTGCGACGCGAACGGCGACGCCGACCCCGCCACCGCGACGACCCCCGCCGGGCGGCTGGTCGTCATCCCCCTGCCGCTGGAGATTGCCGACGATGGCGACGCTTAAGGGAGTCCAGTTGACGCTCCTGATGGGGCCGATCGCCGTCGCGCCGGTGCCGGTGGCGGTGATCGATGCGCTGGAAAGCGCGCAGGTGACGCAGGCGGTCGGTCAGCGGTCGGGGTTCCAGATCAGCTTCACCTATTCGAAGACCTCGCAGATCGCGAAGACGCTGCTGCCCGCGGGCTTTTTCGACCCGATGATCCGCGTCATCCTCGTGGCGACGCTGAACGGGATGCCCAAGGTGCTCGCCGACGGGCCGATCAAACGGCAGGACGTCGTCGCCTCTTCATCGCCGGGGGAGAACCGGCTGACGATCACCGGCGAGGATGTCTCCGGCTATATGGACGTGATCGATTTCACCGGCTTCCCCTTTCCGGGGATGCCGACCGTGGCGCGCGTCGCGGCGCTGATTGCCAAATATGCGATGTTCGGGGTGATCCCGATGCCGATCCCCGAAATCTTCACCTCGATCTCGCTGCCGACCAAGGCCTATCCGCACCAGCAGGGCACCGATTACGCCTATCTGGTCAAGATGGCCGAGGAGGCGGGGCATGAATTCTATGTGACCCCCGGCCCCGCGCCGGGAACCAACACCGCCTATTGGGGACCGCAGGTACGGCTCGGCCTGCCGCAGCCGGCGATGACGGTCGACATGGATCATGCGAGCAATATCGAAAGCCTGTCGTTCAGTGCCGACGGATCGGCGGCGGTGCTGCCCTATGGCTTCATCAAGGCCGGGGGTTTCTCGATCCCGGTACCGGTCCCGAACATCTCGCTGCTCGCGCCGCCGCTTGCGGCGCGGCCGCTGATCCCGACCAAGACGAAGCTGATCGATACCGAGCGGCACGAGATGCCGAAAGTGATGTCGCTGCTGCTCGCAAAGCGCGCGGCGACCGACCCGGTGACCGCGAGCGGCAGCTTCGACCTTGCGCGTTACGGCAAGCCGCTCGACGCACGCAGCATCGTCGGGGTGCGCGGGGCGGGGCTGGCGCATGACGGCCTTTATTATGTCCGGTCGGTGACCCACACGCTGGGCCGGGGCAGCTGGAAGCAATCGTTCCAGATGTCACGCGACGGCCTGATCAGCAATGTCCCGGCGGTGCCGCTATGACCGCCGGGCCCCGCTATTTCGGAAAGTATCGCGCGACGGTGCTCAACAATCTGGACGCCCAGAACCAGGGGCGCATCCAGGTTCAGCTCGGCGACCGCTACGGCCTCTTCCCCTCGACCTGGGCGCTGCCCTGCCTGCCGTTTGCCGGCAAGGGTTCGTCGGCGGTGGTCGCGCTGCCTGCGATCGGATCGATGGTGTGGGTCGAATTCGAGGCCGGCGACCCGGATTTTCCGATCTGGACCGGCGGTTTCTGGCCCGATCCGGCGGGGTTCCCGATGGCGGCGCTGGTCGGGGCGACGCCCGTCACCCCGAATATCCATTTGCAGACCACGACGGGAACGACGGTCACGTTGTCGGACAATCCGGCGCAGCAGGTGAAGATCCAGACGATCGCCGGCGCGATGATCAGCATCGGCGCCAGCGGCATCATCATTTCGAACGGACAGGGCGCGTCGATCGCGATGAGCGGCCCGTCGGTCGTCATCAACGGCGGCGCACTGACGATAACCTGAAGGGAAGGGGAGACATGCCGGGACCGGTCCTGCACACGGGCGCTTCCGCCACCTGCCCCCACGGGGGGACGCTGAACATCGTCGCGGCGAGCCCGCGCGTGCAGGTGTCGGGCATGCCAGCCGCGGTGCTGACCGATCAGGGGCTCGTTGCCGGCTGCGCCTTTACGGTGCCCACGAACAAGCCGCAGCCATGCGTCACGACGCGCTGGATCGTCGGTGCGACGCGGGTGACGGCGAACGGCCAGCCGCTGCTGATCAATCCGTGCGTGGCGATGTGCCAGAGCGCAGAGCAGATTCCGGGCGGTCCGCCGATCATCACCGGGTCGCAGACGCGGGTGATCGCGACATGAGCCGGCTGGCCTTTCCCTTCGCTCCGGCGATCGACGGGCGGAGCGCCGCCGTTGCCTATGGCAGCGCGCCGCATGTGCGCCAGATGCTGGAACTGCTGATCCTGACGATGGCGGGCGAGCGGGTGATGCGGCCTGATCTCGGCAGCGCCGTCCGCCAACTCCTGTTCGGCGCGGGCGAAGGCGTCGCGGCGATGGCGCTGGAGGCGGCGTTGCAGGCGACGATCAACCAGTGGCTTGGCGACATGCTCGAACTGCACGAACTGGCGGTTCATTTCGACGGCGCCGAGGCGGTGCTCGATATCGAAGTGACCTATGAGGTGCGTTCGACGCGCACGGTCGACCGGCTCGACATCCGCAAGGAACTGACATGAGCGCCGACCGCTACATTTGCTGCGATGACCGGCGCCGCACCTTGCTGTCGCAGCCGCCCGCCAATGCGAGCTTCACCGGCATCGATTATATCGAGATCCGGGCGGGCGAGACCACGCTGCTCCCGACCTTCATCGACGTGATGCTCGTCAACCCGCTGCCGGGCGCCGCACCGGCGTTGACGACAGAAAATTTCCGCCTGGCGGGCGGCGTGCGCTATCCGGCGCCGGCCGATTTCGAACTGCTGCCGCAGGGCGCCGAACCGCGCCTCTACACGCTGGAAGTCGCGGCAGGGCAGCTCACCGATTTCTCTGCCTATCGGCTGGCGATCGTCCGCGGAGACGACGACGGTGCGCCGCCGGCTTTTGTCGATGCGCGGCTGGCGGCGGTCGATTTCTCGTTCAAGATCGGCTGCGCGAGCGATTATGACTGCGCGCCCGATTGCGAGGAAGAGGCCGAGGCGCTGGCCGCCGATCCGGTCTTCGACTATCGGGTCAGGGACTATCAGGGGTTTCGCCGGCTGATGCTCGATCGCATCGCGGCGCTGGTGCCGGGGTTCGGCGGCGACAATCCGGTCGATCTCACCACCACCTTGGTCGAGGCGCTGGCCTATCGCGCCGATCAACTGAGCTACAAGCTCGACTGGGTCGGGACCGAGGCATTCCTGTCGACCGCGCGCAGCCGCACTTCGATCGCCCGCCATGCGCGACTGGTCGATTACCCGGTCGGCGAGGGCGCGAGCGCGCGGCTGTTCGCGCGCTTCCGCGTCGAGGATGCCGCCGCCGAGGGCATGCTGCTGCCCGCCGCGACGCCATTGCTGCTGCGCGAAGAGGGAGCGGACCCGGTGATCGCGGCGTCGGACTATGCGCGGCGGTTGAAAGGCATCGCGACGGTGTTCGAGACCGTCGGCGCGCTGCGCCTGTGGGACTGGCAGGGCAGCATCGCTTTTCACAGCTGGGCGGCCGACGAATGCCGCCTGCCGCGCGGCGCGCTGGCCGCAACGCTGGTCGACGCCAGCCCTGCCGGCGGGGCGCTGGCGGCGGGCGATTTCCTGCTGCTTGCGGAGACGCACTCCCCCGAAAACGGCAAGGCCGAGGATGCCGACCTCGCGCACCGGCATGTGGTCCGGCTGACGCGTGTCACGCCGGTGGCCGACGTTCTGCAACCCGGGCTCAAGCTGGTGACGGTGGAGTGGGACCAAGCCGATGCCTTGCCCTTCGACCTCGTCATCCAGGCCAAGGTCGATGGCGACGCAGCCCCGGCCACGCTGTGCGCGGAAGCGGCGGGCAATATCATGCTCGCGGATCATGGCGCCTCGATGCCGCCCGCCGCGCACCTTGCACTGACCCCGGCCGAGACCGATGCGGTCCGCCCGCGCCTGTCGCCGCCGGCACCCTTCGACGACGGGACGTGGCGGCCGATCCTCGACCGCGGCGATGTCGCGCGCGTGCAGCACATCGACCTCGGCGGGGTCGATGCGGCCGGCCCGGCGGCGGCGCTGGCGCACGTCGATCCTGCCGAGTGCCATGCGGCGCTGTGGCTCGACGATGATTTCGCGGGCTGGGCGGCGCGGCCCGATTTGTTGGAAAGCAGCCGCTATTCGCGCGACTTCGTGGTCGAGGAAGCGATCGACGGGCGCGTGACGCTGCGCTTCGGCGACGACATCAACGGGCTGGCACCCACGGTCGGGACGCGCTTCAGCGTCGGCGGCCGGTTCGGATCCGGCCGTAGGGCAAATGTCGGTGCGGGCGCGATCGGCCATGTCGTGCTGAAGGATTCGATCGCGAAGCGCCGCATTTCGGTGAGCAATCCGCTGGGGGCGCAGGGCGGCGCCGATCCCGAAAGCGTCGCCGACATCCGTATCCACGCCCCCGTCGCCTTTCGCCGGCAGGAGCGCGCGGTCGTCGCTGAGGACTACGCTGCGCGGGCGCGGACGCATCATGAGGTCGCCGACGCCGTCGCGGTGCCGATGTGGACCGGCGCCTGGCAGACGATCCTGCTCTATATCGACCGCAATGGCGGGGCGGCGGTCGATGCTGCATTCACGCGCGATTTGCTGCGTCACATGGAAGATTACCGGCTGATCGGTTTCGACATCGCGGTGCGCGCGGCCCGGCTGGTGCCGCTCGACATCGAATTGATGGTCTGTGCCGCGCCGCATGCGCTGCGCAGCAGCGTCGCGGCGGGCGTGCGCGCGGCGCTGCGGCCCGGCGGCGCCGACCGGCCGGGATTCTTCCATCCCGACCATTTCGATTTCGGGGCGCCGCTCTATCTCTCGCAGCTCGTTGCCGCAGCGATGGCGGTCGACGGGGTCGAGAGCGTGACGCCGCGCAAATTCCAGCGCTTCGGCCGGCTTGCCGACGGCGAACTGGCGGCAGGGGTGATCCGCCCTGGAGCGCTCGAAGTGCTCCAGCTTTCCGACGATGCGAGTTTCCCCGAACAGGGCCGGCTCGGGC
Source organism: Sphingopyxis macrogoltabida (assembly GCF_001314325.1). Lineage (NCBI taxonomy): Bacteria > Pseudomonadati > Pseudomonadota > Alphaproteobacteria > Sphingomonadales > Sphingopyxidaceae > Sphingopyxis > Sphingopyxis macrogoltabida. The sequence continues at coordinate 2,373,429 of NZ_CP009429.1, read as the reverse complement.
TGGTGATGGGAGGCGGCCGATGAGCACTCCCTGCGGTTGCGGCACCTGCGCAAGCTGCGGCGGCGAAGGCGCGGTGCCGCGCGCGCCCGTCGGCGACGCCTTCCACTTCCGCCACGCCGCGATCCGCGACCGGATGCTGCGCAGCATCGCGGGCGCGCGGATCGACGCGGTGCGGCCGCTCGCCGGCTTGACAACGCGCGCGGCGGACGATCCGGCGATCGCGCTGATCGATGCGCAGGCGGCGAGCCTGCATATCCTCTCATGGTATGGCGCGCGGCTCGCCGCCGACGGCTCGATCCTCGCGGGCGCCGACCGCGATGCGCTCGTCCGGCTGGCGGGGCTGATCGGCTATGTGCCGCGCCCCGCGCTGTCGGCGACGACGACGCTGGCCTTCACCGTCGACACGACTCCGGGCGCACCGGAGGCGGTGCGGATCGCGAAGGGCAGCAAGATCGCGTCGGTGCCGGGGCAGGACGAACTGCCGCAGATATTCGAGACCGACGCCGAATTCACGGCGCGGGCCGCTTGGAATGCGCTGCGTCCGCACGGCCCGACCGAGCCGGTGGCGACCGACACGCGGGTGCTGTGCGTCGAAGGCGTTGCGACCGCGGCGAAAGTCGGCGACCTGATCGCGGCGCCGCTGACCGACGATGCCGGCGACCCCCGGCAATGGCGCGTCGGACGCATCCGCAGCGTCGAACGGATATCGGATCCCGCGGTCGACGGCGCGCCCTTCACGCGCTTTCGCCTCGCGCAGCGGCGGACGATCGAAGGCAGCGGCGACGCCGCGCAGGCCGGTGCCGGGCGCGTCATCCTGCTGGCCCAGCCGGCATCGCCCTTCGGCGCTACGGCTCCCGACATTCGCGCCATGACCGACGAGATCAAATGCGCGTTCGGGGCGCGGCCGGACAGCGTATCCGCCGAGGATTGGGGGAAGCGATGCCAGCCCGATCTGGTCACCGAATGGGCGAATTTCCTGGTCGGCACCGCGGGCGATTTCGCGGCGAAGAAGAGCGAGGAGTGCCGCAAGATCGATCTCGATGCCGTGTATCCGGCCGCGGTCATGGGGCGGGTGTGCCTGCTGACGCCGCCCGAATATGTGATGATCGACGGCGACACGCCGCGCGAGACAATGGCGTTGATCGAGCATGTCGAGGAACGCGCCCGAGCCGATTTCCTGTTGTCGGCGAAGATCAGCCAGATCACGCTCGACAAGGTCGAACTCGACCCCGGCAAGGATTCCGGACTCGCCCATCTCGTCCGTTCGCTGGCGATTGCGATCGAGACCGAGTCGCTCAAACTCTATTGTCCGCCGGTCGATCGGGAATTGCCCGATCCGGGCGACACGCTCGAACTTGCCGGGGTTGCGGACTTGCCGCCGGGGCGACGGGTCGTGCTGACCGGGGAGAAATGGGGCGGCGACGGCGAGCGGATCAGCGAAGTGGCGACGGTCGCCGGGGCGACCGTCGCGAACAAGCGCACGACACTGCGTTTCGAACGCCCGGTGACCGCGCGCTTCCGCTCGACCACCTTGCGCGTGCTCGGCAACAGCATCGGGGCGTCGCACGGCGAGACGCCCGTACACGGCGCCGAGATCATCGGTTCGGGCGACGCGGCGAAGCGGAACCAGCGCTTTGCGTTGAAGGCGAAGCCGCTCAGCCACGTTCCCGCGGCGACGCCGCGCGGCTATGCTCCCGCGATCGAGACGCGGGTCGCGGGGCGGGCGTATCGCGACGTGCCGACGCTGGCCGATCGCGGCGAGGACGAGCGTGTCTATACGCTGCGCCTCGACGGCGAAGGGGCGGCGACGCTTCAGTTCGCGGGACGGCTGCCGACCGGGCTGCACAATGTCACCGCTCTCTATCGCACCGGGGCAGGGAAAGCGGGCAATCTCGGCGCCGGACGGCTGACGATGGCGATGGTGCCGGTGCCCGGAATCGGCGCCATCGATAATCCGGTGCGCGCCGAAGGCGGCAGCGAGCCCGAGGATATCGATGCCTTGCGCCGCGCGGCGCCGCAATCGGTGCGCACGCTCGACCGCGTCGTCAGCCTGTCGGACCATGAAGCTTTCGCGGCGAGCTATCGCGGCGTCGGCAAGGCACTGGCAACCGAACTCTATCTCGGCATGCGTTCCTTCGTGTGCCTGACCATCGCGACCAGCGACCTGCTGCCGCCGTCGGCGGGGTCGGACATCGTGACCGGACTCGATGCCGAACTGAAACGCGTCGCCGTGCCGGGCCGGCAGGTCCGGATCGAGGGATTCGACCTGCTGCACCCGTCGATCCGCCTCGCGCTGGCAGTCGATCCCGATCTTGTCCGCGCCGATGTCGAGGTGGCCGTGCGCGCCCGTCTCGCCGACCGTTTCGGGGCGGCGCGGCGGCCGTTCGCGCGCGGGCTGCACCGCAGCGAGATACTGGCCGAGGCGCAGGCGGTCGAGGGCGTGATCGCGGCGCAGCTCCGCCTGTTCACGCTCGGCAGCGGGCAACCCGCCGAAAGCGAGGGGCGGCTGCTCTGTCCGGCGCCGTCGGTCGATCAGGCGACAGGAGATGTCCAGCGTGCGGGCCTGCTCGCGGTGCGCGCCGAAGATGTCGCGTTCGAGGAGCTGGCGCCATGACCGCGATCGTCACCAGCGCGCGGATCGAAGCCCAACGCGACCGGCTGTTCGACTTGCTGCCCGCGCATATCCGCGCCGCCGATGCCGCCGAAGGCTATCCGCTGCTCGCGTTGCTGCAGATACTCGCGGGCGGGTTCGCTGAGGTCGATGCCGAAATCGACACGCTCTACGACGGGATGTTCGCCGAGACCGCGCCCGAGGCGATGCTCGCCGATCTGGCCGCGCTGATCGCCGCCGAACCGCTGCAGCCGTTGCCGGAGGGTACGGGGCAAAGCATGCGCGCCTATATCGCCAACACGCTGCGCTACCGCCGCGGCAAGGGCACGGCGCGGGTATTGGAGGCACTGGCGAGCGACGCCGGCGGCTTCGGCGCCGCGGCGGTCGAATATTATGCGCGGCTCGCGCGGCTGGCGCATATGGCCGATATCCGTCCCGAGCGCCCCGCGCTGGCGGCGCCGGTCGCGGGCGGAACGGCGGCGGCGACGGCGACCGCGTTCGACCGGCTGGCGCGGTTGGTCGATGTCCGTTCGATCGCGCGCGCGGGCGGGCGCCATCATGTGCCGAACGTCGGCGTCCACCTGTTGCGGCCCGTCGCGCCCGAATTTGCGGGGCCGACCGGAGTGGGGCCGTTCAGCGAGGCCGACCTCGCCGGAGTGCCGCCGGCGCGGCCGTGGCGGATCGGCGGGCAGGTGCGCGCGGGCTATTATCAGCTTGCCCCGGTGGAGGGCGAAGTGCTGCGCCTGTTCAACCCCGATCGCCGCTCGCAGGATGCCGAGGGACGGGTGGTCGAGAGCGATCTTGCCGATCGCCTTAAGCGGTTGCCGCTGCATCTGGAGACCGAGGAACTGCGCGAAAGCGCGCTCGAAGGGCGTCCGGCGCGGCTCGATGACTCGCCGTGGTTCGATGGGCTCTCGCGGCCCTTCGCTATCTATCTCGGGCGCACCGTGTCGGGCACGATGCGCTATACGCGCGTGCCACCCGAACGGATATTGATCGCGAACCTCGATGCGCCACCCGCCGACCCGACGGTCCGCACCGCGGCGACGCGGGCGCATCGCTGGTACACCAACGGACCGACGGCGCCGGTGCAGCACAATGGGACGAGCCCGATAGACTGCGGCTTCGATCCGGTCACCGGACGGTTGATCGTCGCCGATGGCGTGGCAGTCGAGGCGGTGCGGATCGCCCATGCCGCGGGCATCGGGCGCGAAACGGGGGCGGGACCGCACGACCGCAACGCCGCCGACGTGCCTTTCGAACTGATCGACAGCCCGCAGGGCAGCATTGTCGTCTGGCTGGTCGGTGCGTCGGACGATCCGCCACCCGCAGGCGTGCAGATCGCGGCGACGCTGGCCGACGCGCTCGCGGCGTGGAACAGCCAGGACCGGAGCGGCAAGCGCGGCTTTATCGTGCTGAGGACCTGCGGGCGCGAGGGCGGCGCGGGGCTGACCGCGAGGCTGGTGGCGGGCAGCGAACTCCATATCGTCGCAGCGCGCTGGGTGAGCCCGCAGGTTCGTCCCGACATTGCGGTCGACACCGCGCGGCTGGGCTATCTGGTGCGGCAAGCGCGGCAGTTCGCAATCGATGCGCCGCTGAAGGCCGAGGCACAGGCGGCGGGCGGAGGGCGGTTGGTGCTCGACGGGCTGATCCTGACCGCGGGACTGGCGCTCGAGGACAGCGCGGTCGCCGACCTTGCTGTGCGCCATTGCACGCTGCGGGCGCCGGGCGCGACCGCGCTCGCTTCGACCGGACCGCTTGCGGGCGGGCGGGTCGAAATCGCCGACAGCATCACCGGCCCGGTGAAGCTCGACGGCAGCGAAGGCGGCGGGCTGGTCATCCGCGATACCATCGTCGCGGCGGACGGTCTGGCGGGCCTGACGATCGACGCCGACGGGGTCGATGCCGACTGGCGCAACATGACCTTGATCGGATCGGCCGCGGTCAAATCGATCGAAGCGACCAATTGCCTGTTCATGGGCCCGGTGACGGCGCAGCGGACGCAGGCGGGATGTGTCCGGTATAGCTGGATCGCCGACGACAGTTCCTTGCCGCGCCGCTTTCGCTGCCAGCCCGATCTAGCGCTTGCGGCGGCGGCCGAACGTAAGAGCGCGGGGCTGACCGATGCCGAAAAGGCGACGGTACGGCTGGGCGTCCAGCCGACGCTGCTCGACACCGCGCTTTCGGAACCAACGCTGGCGATGCTGCACCCGATGACGGGTGACGCGATCGCGCGCGGCGGCGAGGGCGACAGCGAAATGGGCGCCTTCTCGCGCGCCGCCGCGACACTGCGGATGGGTAATGTGCGCAGCCTTTTCGACGACTATCTCCCGTTCGGCAACGAAGCCGGACTGATCGACGACACGCGCTCCAGCGCGGTCAGCATGCGAAGGAACCGGCCATGACGATACGCAGCGACGCAACGAGACTGCGCATTCCGCAGCGCGACGCCCGCGAATTGCGCGCCGTCGTGGCGCGGCAGGGACAGGTATTGCTCGATACCGACATCAACGGGCAGGCCGAAACGCTGCTCGCGCGGGTCGAACATGAGGCGCGCGACATCATGGGGTCGCCGGGGCGGCTGGTGGTCCCGGCGGGGACGGGCGCGTTCGGAATAAGTCTGGCGGGGTCGCCGGCGGCGCCGCTGATCGGCGCGGGCGATGCCTATCTGGACGGCTGGCGGCTCGAAAATCCGGTGGCGTGCACGCTGGCCGCGCAGCCGCACCCCTTCACCGGGACGCTGCCGACTTCGGCGGCGATGGTGCTGAAGGCGCTCGTCCGGCACGTCGATCCCGTGGAGGACAGCAATCTGGCCGATGCGGCGCTGGGCGATGCGCAGGCGTCGGGCCGGTCGGTCAACGACTGGCACGTGTTTCCGCTGACCCCGGCAGTGGTCAACGCGACCTGTTCGACATTGATGTCCGACACGGCGTGGACCGACATGGTCGCGCCTTCTTCGGGCAAGTTGGCCTTTATCAAGAAGACCGGGGGCGGGTCGACCGATCCCTGCTCGCTGACCCCGGGCGGCGGCTATACGCGGCTGGAGAATCTTCTCTATCGCGTCGAGGTGCATGGCGGCACCGCGGTCCAGCAGACCGCCGATGGCCCGCGCTTCGGCATTGCCGGCCTGCGGCTCAAACTGTCGCGGCGTAACGCCAGCCTGATGGCCGCGGTAAAGGCGGTGAACGGCGCGCGGATCGAGGTGTCGCCGCCGTCGCTCGACCCGCGTAACTGGTTTGCGCCTGGGGCGTGGGCGGAGATTGTGTCGATCCACGACGACCTCGCCGTCGTGCCGACGCCGCTGCCCGAGCGCCTGTTCCAGATCGCGTCGGTCACCGACGACAGCGTGACGCTGGTCGAGCCGACGCCGGGCGACGTCGCGCTGACCGGGATCGTCGCCAATGCCGAAAAGAAATGGTTCCTGCGCCTGTGGGACGCAATCCCGGCCGGCGCAAATGGCGCGATGGTCGGCACCGCGATGGCGGCTTTCGCTTCGGGCGGAACCGATTCGGCGGTCATCGAGATTGGCGACGGGCTGACGATCCAGTTGACCGGCGGCGCCGGCGCAAAGTTCCGGCGCGGCGATTACTGGACCTGCGCGGTGCGCGCCGACGGGTCGATTGCATGGGACACCGGCGCCCTTGCCACCGTCGCGCAGACACCGCACGGGCCGCTGACCCGCTACGCGCCGCTCGGCATCGTCAAGGCGGGAACGGTCGAGGACTGCCGCATCCCGCTCGCGACGCTGACGGACCGCGCGCTGCTCTATCGCGGCGGCGACGGGCAGAGCGTGCCGCTGGCCAATGCGACGGGCCTGGTGCCCCTCCCCGCAAAGCTGCGCGTCGCGGTGATGCGCGGCGAGACGCCCGTCAACGGCGCGCGCGTCAAATGGGAGTTCCTTGGCCCGGCGGCCAACCGCGGGGCGCTCGACGACGGCACCGGGCCGCGTTCGATCGATTTCGAGCAGTCTACCGCCGATGGTCTCGCCGAACTGAGCTGGTCGATCGACCCCGATGCGCCCGACGACATTCATCAGGTCCGTGCGAGCCTCGTCGGCGGCCCGAATCCCGGCACGCCGCCTATTGTCTTTTCGGCGCGCTTTCATGCCGACGGCGCGCATGGCGGTTGTTCGACTTTCGTGATCGAGGAGGGGAGCGACTGGGTCGAGACGCTGCGCTTTATCGACTACAGCAGGGATGTCGCGATTTGTTTCCAGCGCGGTACCTTTTCGACTTCGCTGTTCGTCGAACTGAACGGTAAGGGCCATGTCCGCATGTCGGGCGGCGGCGACGGGACGCGGATCATCGCGCGCAAGGGTGAGGCTGCGCTGACCTTCGACGGCTTTGCCAGCGTGACGCTGCACAATCTGCGCGTCGAGACGCTCGACACGCCGCATGCGCCGACGCCGCCGAAGGGCGACCTGGAAGCGTATGAGGAAATCCGCGATCACGAGCGCCATCGCAAGGGCACGATCACGATCCGCAACAGCCCGATCGTCGATGTCAGTGACATGACGCTGCGCTGCGGCGGCGACGTGGCGACCGGCCGCACCTGCCTGACCGTTGCGGGCAACCCCGAAAACCCCGCCCGGCTGGTGCGCGTGCTGCGCAACCGGCTGATCACCGGGTATCTGCAGGACGGCATATTGGTCACCGATTGCATCAGCACGGTCATTGCGCAGAACGAGATGGTCGCGGCCGGACGCGGCAGCAAGCTGAATGACAATCGCCTGATCCACAGCAAGGCTTGGGCGAAAGCCGTCGCGCATGCACTGGTCCGCAACGTGCGCTCGGCCGACCGCGACCTCAGGATCGTCGACGATGATCGACGCATCCTCCTGTTCGGCGATTTCCAGGCCGAGTTCGTCTCGTCGCTGCCGCAGGCCGAATGGGACACGTTGCTGACCAATAATCCCCTGACCGGCGGCACGACCCCGGCGGCGATCAGCGCGCATGTCGAAAGCCTCGCGCGGCGGGCGGGCGACCATGAATCGAGCGCGACGCCGACGCTGCGCCGCTTTACCGCGCTCAGCCGCAAGCGGTCGGTGTCGCTGTCTGAAGCGGCGCGCGAGGATGCGCTGCTCGGCGCGTTGCTGCCGGGCGGGGTTTCGGTGGGTGCGAAGGTGGCCGAACGGCCGCGGCCCGGACGCCGGCCGCGCGCCGCGGCCGGACCGCTGAAGGTCGAGGGCGACCGGCTGATTTACGGCAATGTCGCGATCAACCTGGAGACGCCTGTCGCGCTGGCCGACTGGCAGGCGCTTTTCGCCGACGATACCGTCTATACGCTGAACAGCGACCCCGACGACGTCGCCGAGTTCGAGACGCGGCTGATGGCGGTCGCCTATGTCATGGCGACCGACAACCGGCTGCGCGCGCGTCATCGCAATATCGCGCGCTGGTATGAGGAGAATGCGATGCCGCGCGCTGCGGCCGCACGGCAGGCGATCACTTGCGGTGGCGGCACGCTGGGCGAGGTGATCGTCGACGACAATCGGGTCGAGGGCTTTCTGCAGGGCGTCCATGTCGGGGTCAGTCACGAAGACGACGAGACACGGACCGCGCAAAATGTGCGGATCAACGGCAATGCCATTTATCTGCGACCACCCTCGGCGGTCCACAAGACCTCGTCGGGGCTGTTTGCGGGCAATGTCGAGACGCTGCGCATCGAGCGCAACCTGCTCCGCCGCGCCGATGATGCGCCCGACACTCTCTATCCGTTCGGCATCCGCGTGCACGGCTATCTGGGGCATTTCCTGATCGTCGCGCAGAACCGGATCGAGGCTGCGCGGATTGGAATCCGCATCCACAGCATCGAATCGATCCCCGATAAGCTGTTCGATGACTATCTGTGGCTGGTCGCCGAAAACCTCGTCCGCGGGGTCGTGTCCTACAACGCCGTCCACGCCGATCCGCCGACGCGTGAGCGTGACAATGTGCCGGGTTGAGCAGGCTTCCGATGGTCGCGGAATCGGCTCGATCCGGCGCTGCCGGGGCGCGATTTTCTTAGGCGGAGCAGGGGCAATATGCTAAGAATGCGGCAGCGGCGCTATTCATGGCCATCCGGCGCGTGCGTTTAGTTCGGGTCCGGATCGGTGGCCGGCTTGGTTCGAGTCATTTAGCGACGTGGGGGTTAGGTTAAGAGCCGCCCCCCACAGTCCCCCTCCAGCCTGATCTACCCGCCGAGCACCGCTTTAAGTTCGACGAATTCGTCGAAGCCGAACTCGCCCCACTCGCGACCATTGCCGCTCATCTTGTAGCCGCCGAACGGTGCGAGAATGTCGCCGGCCGATCCGTTGATCGAAATCCGTCCGGCGCGGATGCGCGCGGCGATGCCGGGCAGGTCGTCGCCGTCGCCGCCCCACAGATAGGCCGCGAGGCCATAATCGGTGTCGTTGGCGATACGCACCGCATCGTCGCTGTCGTCATAACCGATGATCGACAGCACCGGCCCGAAGATTTCTTCGCGCGCGATCGTCATGTCGGAGGTGACGTCGGCGAAAACGGTCGGACGGACATAATAGCCGGTCTCCAGACCATCGGGTTTGCCGGGGCCTCCCGCGACCAGCGTTGCGCCCTCGGCGATGCCCTTTTCGATCAACTGCTGGATGCGCTGCCACTGCAATTGCGAGACGACGGGGCCGATGACGGCGTCGCTGGCGGGGCTGCCGATGGTCACCTTCGCGGTTTCTTCGCGGGCGAGCGCGACGGCCTCGTCCATACGCCCTGCGGGGATCAGCATGCGGGTCGGCGCGTTGCACGACTGACCCGAATTGTTCATTACATGGCGGATCCCCGCAGCGATGGCCTTTGGGAAGTCGGCACCGGGGAAGAGAATGATCGGCGATTTACCGCCAAGTTCCTGCGCGACGCGCTTGACGGTAGGGGCCGCGGCGATGGCGACCGCGACCCCGCCGCGCGTCGATCCGGTGAAGGACACCATATCGACGTCGCGATGCGAAGCGAGGGCGGCGCCGGTGTCCGCGGCGCCGTTGATCAGATTGAAGACGCCCGGCGGGACGCCTGCGGCATCGAGAATCTCGGCGAAGACGACGGCGGAGAAGGGGGCGACCTCCGACGGCTTGAGGACGATCGTGCAACCCGTGGCAAGCGCCGGCGCGACCTTGCACGCGACCTGGTTCATCGGCCAGTTCCACGGCGTGATCAGCCCGCAGACCCCGATCGCTTCCTTGCGGATGCGGGTCGTACCGCGCTGTTCCTCAAAGACATAATCGGCGAGCACCGTGATCGCGGCCTCGAAATGCGACAGCCCGCTTTTCGTCTGTCCGCCCGCAGCCAGCGCGGCGGGGGCGCCCATTTCGAGGGTGATCGCCGCCGCGATATCGGCCTCGCGCCGCCGATATTCCTCGACGATTCGGGTCAGCAGCGCCAGCCGTTCTGCGCGGGTCGTGACGCTCCAGGTCGCGAAGGCGCGCCTTGCCGCCGCGACGGCACGGTCGACATCGGCGGCGCCGGCTTCGGCGACACGGCCCGCGACCTGTTCGGTGGCGGGATCGATGACGTCGATCGACCGCGGTTCGGCGGACGCCACCCAGGCGCCGTCGATATAGAATGTCCCATGGTCGCGCATCGCGGCCCTCCTGCTTCGATTTTGTGAGGTGAGGTTAAGCGGCGTCGGGTGCCGCATCGCGGCGTGCCGACCACAGCATGCTGATCGCCGCATAGGTCGCGACGACGATGACCAGCCAGCGCAGCCAGTCGAGCGGCAGCGACTTGACGAGATAGGCGGCGATCAGGACAGCGGGTATGCCGCCGATCGCCAGCCCCAGCGCCGCGCGCAGGCTGTAGCGTCCGCTCGCGACGAAGCGTGCCCCGCCCACCGGCATCAGAAAGGCGCAGGACCCCATCATGATCGGAAAGGCGACCAGCGGGTTCATGCCGAGCAGGCTGACGAGGATCAGGCATGGCGCATAAAGGCCGACGCCGAGCATCATCAGCGCCCCGAGCACGAAACTGGCACCGATGGCAAAGGCCAGCTTGCCGCCGTGGAGCCCCCTCGGCAACCCCGCCGCCGGGCATCAGGCCGAGCAGGGTGACGAGGAACAGCGCCGAGGCGCAGAGCAGGGCGATCCCCATGCCGATCTGGATCGCGCGCCGCGGCAGGCGTGCGACGAAGCCGACGCCCAGCCAGGCGCCTGCCACCGCGGCGACGATCATGCCGACGAGCGTCGCCGGCTCGACCGAGACGATCGCGATGAAGATCAGTGCCTGCGTGATCGTCGGCAGCGCATGGCCGACGTTGAGCGTGCCGGGTATTTTCTCGTCGGCGACCCGGCCCGTCAGCTTGAAGGCGGCGGTGGTCGAAGCGAAGGAGCCGACTCCCAGCGTGTCGAAGAAATTGGCGACGAAACCGATCGCGATATCGACCGGGCCGGGCCGGCGCCCGGCAGGCGGCGCATCGGCCACGCGCCGTTCGAGCTGCCACCAGCGGAGGGCGAACCACAGGGCGGCAATGGCCAGCGCGGCAAGGATCAGATGGGTGATCGACAGGCTCATGCGACCGGCTCCTTGCCATGCGGGAGGCGCGCCGCGCGTTTGACCGGCGCGGTTTCGGGAATGCTGTACATCGCGATCAGGCCGACGACCACGCCGCCGATCATATACCAGGCGGGGGTCATCGGGCTACCGGTCAACTGGGTCAGCCAAGCGACGGTGAATTGCGCCGATCCGCCGAAAACCGAAACCGCGAGGGCATAGATCAGGCCGAGCGCGCCCGAGCGCACCCGCTGCGGCAACGATTCCGCGATCACGACGAAGAAGACCGACGAAGCGAAGGTCGAACAGATCGCGAGGATCGCGCAAGCGGCATAGAGCGCAGTTGCCGTCCGTTGCTGTTCGAGAAGCTCGAAACAGGGGAAGACGGCAAGGGCGAGCGCGATCCACGGCACCAGCATCACCGGCTTGCGCCCGATGCGATCCGATAGCGATCCGGCGAGCGGCGCGCAGATCGCGCCGCAGAGACCGACCACCACCGTCGCGCCGAAGGCGAACTGGGTCGTCATGCCCAGCGTCGCGCTGGCATAGGTCGTCATATATTTGAGCAGATAGTTGGTTGTCGTCGCTGCGGCGACAAGGCAAACACCTGCAATCGCGATACGGCGATAGCTGACGGCGATTTCCACCGGCTCGGCCGCAGCTTCGGGATGAAGCGTTTCGACGAGGGTGCGGCGCAGGACGAGGCCGATCGGGATGATTGCCGCGCCGAGCAGCAGCGCGATGCGCCAGCCCCATGCGTCGAGCATCGCGTCGCTCATCAGGGTCGAAAGAAGCAGTCCGATCGTGCCCGCGGTCAGGGCCGAGAGATCGGCGCTCATCGCCTGCAGCGAGGTGTAGAGGCCGCGCCGGTTCGCCGGGGCCGCTTCCATCAGAAAGGCCGTGGCGGCGCCGACCTCGCCGCCGACCGCAAAGCCCTGGATCAGGCGGCAGAGCACCACCATCACCGGCGCGGCGACACCGATCGCGGCGTAGGACGGAATGAGTGGCAGCGCGAGCGACGCGAAGCCCATCAGCCCGAAGGAGACCAGCATCGCCGGCTTGCGGCCGACCCGGTCGGCGAAGCGTCCGAGCAGGATCGCGCCGAGCGGCCGGGTCAGAAAGCCGACGCCGAAGGTCGCGAGCGACGCAAGCAGGCTGAGCCCGGGCGTGTCGGTCGGAAAGAAGGTCCGCCCGATCTGCGCCGCGAAATAGGCGTAGGTGACGAAATCATAGAATTCGATCGCGTTGCCGAGGCACACCCCGGCGACCTGCTTCTTCGACGCCGCAGCCGGCGCTGTCCCCTCCGCGCCCATAGCCTATTCTCCCCACACCGCTTCGTAGACGCGCAGCCAGTTGTCGCCGGTCAGCTTGCGCAGTTCGTCGTCGGTCCACCCGCGCTGCGCGAGCCCCGCCACGACATTCGGCAATTCACCGATATTTTCGAAGCCCTTCACATAATCCCACGGCAATTCCTGCGTATAGGCTTCGGCCGCCATCAGGATCACGTCGGCCGGGGTCAGCGGCCCGACGTCATTGTTGCGGCCTTCGAGGAAATCGGGACCGAGGCCGATGTGATCGACACCGATCAGCCGTTTCAGATAATCATATTGGTCGAGATGCCGGTCGAGGCTTGCCTGCGGCGAACGGACGAGCTTCGCATCGCTGGCCTTGCGGACATGGAAGTCGCTGAACGCGGTGACGCCGACCACGCCGCCGGTCCTGGCGATCGCCTCGAACATCGCGTCGGTGGTGCAGCGCGGATTGTCGTTGAGGGCGCGCACATTGGTGTGGCTGCAGATGACGGGAACCCCTGACGAGATGGCGAGCGCCGCGAAGGAGGTCTTCTCGTTCGTGTGCCCGGCGATGTCGAGGACGAGATTTTCCTTGTGGATCGCCTCGACCAGCCGGTGGCCGGCGCGGGTCAGCCCGGCGTCGGGTTCGAGGCAGCCGCCGCCGAACGGGTCGGCAAGATTGTAGGATATGCCGCAGATGCGCAGGCCAACCTCCCGGTAAGCACGCAGATTGCCGAGCTGGGGCTCGCCGCCCACGATCAGCCCGCCCGCCGACTGCCAGCCCGCAATATGCGAGAGGCGCCCTTCGCTCTTGAGGCGCCGGATGTCGCGCACGCTGCGCGCTTGGCCGATCTCGGCCTTGTAGTCGTCGAAGAAGCGGAACAGGCTGGCGAAGGACGCGAAATCGTCGCCGACGCTCTGGTGCCAGCAATCGACGCCGCCCTTGCGAAGCATCGCGAGAAATTCGGGCGAGCGTGCCGAGGGATCGAGTCCGTTGACGACGATCCGCTGCCCCGCCGGCTTTGCCTTGGCGAACGCGCCGCCGGGGATACCGAGCGCCGCTCCCGCCGCGAGCGCGCCGCTCAGGACGGCGCGGCGGCCGGGATCAGCCGACGCGGGCAAGGAGCCGCCCTCCGTCCGCGAGGAAGCGGGCCTTGCCGTCCGCTCCCGGCTTCACGAAGCGGAGCAGCCCGGGCTTGACCCCCGCAAAGGGCGAGGGCCGTTCGAACAGGTCGTCGCCCAGCGATACCAGTTTGAGCGCGGGCTTTTCCATGTCCGAATTGTCGTAGGTGCCGATCTTGTCATAGGTCCGCAGCGTGAGCGCGCCGGCCTCGGCAGCGATCACATAGCGGTCGGCGTTGTTTTCGTAAGTTCCGGCATAGCGCGCCGGGTCGATGCGCTTGCTGCTGGGTCGGGGTGGGGCAGGGGGCTGAAGGCCTGTCCAGCCGCGCGTGATCGGGTCGAGAAAGGCGTCCATCAGGGCGTCGCCGCGGTCGCAATTGGTCAGCAGCGCCGCCACGCGGCCGGTCGCCGGATGCGCGACGAGCATCGACCGCACGCCGGGACCGCCGCCGCCATGGCTGACGAGGCCGCCGGGCTGGAGGCTCCAGCCGAGGCCATAGCCGTGCGATTCGGCGCCCATGGCGACATATTCGCTCGTCTTGGTGGTCATCGCCCGGGCCGATGCCTCCGACAGGATGCGCGTGCCGTTGGTGCCGACCCCGCCGCCGATCAGCGCGCGGGCGAAATCGACGAGGTCGGTCGAAGTGGTCATCTGCGTCGCGCCGGCGGGCGCAAAGCTGGGCGCCAGGAAGGGCCGCTTGGTCTGGAACATCTTGCCGGTCGTGTAATCGGTGAGGTCGCCGATGCTGGTCCGGAAGCGCGGGACATCCAGCGGATCGACCAGCGCATGCGCCATGCCAAGCGGTTCGTAGATGCGTTTCCTGACGAGCGTGTACCAGCTCTCCCCGCGCAGCTTCTGCGACAGATAACCGGCGATCACCGTCGCGACATTGTTGTACGAGGTCTCGGTCCCCGGCGCGAACAACTGGCCGAGACCGGCGCAGCGCTCGATCGTGTCGACGATGCGTTCCTGATCGGGGCCATATTCGGGCAGCCATTCGCCGTCGATGCCGCTGGTATGATTGATCAGCATCTTGCACGTCACGCGGCCGAGCGCATCCATGTCTCGGGTGCGCAGTTCGGGGATATGCTTGAGGACCGGATCGTCGAGGCCGATCAGCCCGTCGTCGACGAGCTGCATCACCAGTGTCGCATTGGCGACCTTGGTGATCGAACCGACGTGCATCAGCGTGTCGGGGGTGACCGGATCGCCGGCGACGCTGTTGCGGAGCCCGGCCACGGCGCTGTGCAGCGTGCTGCCGTCCCAATAGGCAAAGGAGGCGCCGGTGATGCGATGCGCATCGACCGCGGCGCGCAGCGCTTCCGCAAAATCGGGGGAGTGCGTCGTATCGGAATGCGCGGGCATCGCGGCCGCCGTGTCGGGAGCCGCCGTGATGCCGCCCGCCGCGACCAGCGCGGCGCCCGTTTTCAGAAATTCCCGCCGAGTCGACATCTGCCTTCTCCCACCCGAGCCGCGCCGCGCGCGCCTTCCTGTTTGACCGGTTTTCCCGGCGCTGCACCGCCAAAAATCCGGCGGAGGAATTTTTTCATTTCAAAATTGGATAAAATGTCCTAAATGCAGATCGACTGTTAGCCATTGGGGGATTGTCATGTCAAGACTGCGCACCACGAACTGCCGCACCGTCCGGATCGGACTGATGGGGAGCGCCGCCGCCGGCGTCCTGTTGTCGGTGCTGGCACCGGCCGAAGCCATGGCGCAGGGCGCCGCCGCCGAAGATACGGACGAGATCGTCGTTACCGCGACGCGGCGCGAGACCACGGTTCAGGATACGCCGATCAACATTGCCGCGGTAACGGGCGACCAGCTCGAGCGCGAGGGGTTGAGCTCGATCTCCGAAGCGACGCGCGCGGTGCCCGGGATCACCATCATCGATCAGGGCTCGCGCGGCGCGAGCCAGATCATCGTGCGCGGGCTCAACGCCGAACCGCTGGGCAATAATGACGTGGCGAACGACGGTGGCGGCACGGTGGCGACCTACCTCGGCGAAACGCCGGTTTTCGTCGAGCTGAAGCTCAACGATATGGAGCGGATCGAAGTGCTGCTCGGGCCGCAGGGCACGCTGTACGGTGCCGGTACGCTGGGGGGCGCAATCCGCTATATTCCGCGCCGCCCGCAATTCGACGCCTTCTCCCTCGATGTGCGGGGCGACGTCTATAAATATGACGCCGCAGGTTCGGCGAGCTTCGATGCCGGGGCGACGATCAATATCCCCATCGCGCCGACGTTCGCGATCCGC
Source organism: Sphingopyxis macrogoltabida (assembly GCF_001314325.1). NCBI lineage: Bacteria > Pseudomonadati > Pseudomonadota > Alphaproteobacteria > Sphingomonadales > Sphingopyxidaceae > Sphingopyxis > Sphingopyxis macrogoltabida. Next base: position 2,357,654 of record NZ_CP009429.1, on the reverse strand, counting down.
GCGTCGCTCGACCGGCTCGAGGATTCGGGTTTCATCGATCAGCCTTTCGTCGTGCAGACCCCGGGGGTGTCGCTGCCGAATGCGCTGGCCACGCCCGCCGAACGCGCGGCGAATTTCCGGCGCGTCAAGGATGTGAACTATGAGGATGCCTGGTCGGGCCGCGTCGCGGCGCGCTGGCAGCCATCGGCGGCCGTCGATCTGAATCTCACCTATTATTTCCAGTTCCAGGACAGCGGCGGCCGCCAGTCGTCGTCGGCGCGTCTCACCAATTTGCCCGTCACCGTCGGCAAATATGAATCGGCGCTGCGGGTCGAGGAACCGTCGAAGCGCGACAACCAGCTGGTGGCGCTGGAGGCGAGTTTCGACCTCGGTTTCGCGACCCTGACCTCGGCGTCGAGCTATTCGGACTATCGTTCGCGGGCGCAGCGCGATCAGACCGACCTCGCGATCCAGCTCGGTTTTGGATACGAAAATTTCGATCCGCTCGTCGATTACACCGACGAACGCGTCAAGGAAGAACGGATCAATCAGGAACTGCGCCTCGTTTCGAGCGGCGACGGCCCGTTCAACTGGACGGTCGGCGGTTTCTACAACAAATATAAGCAGCGCATCGACTATGCCGAGTTGATCCCCGGATTCTATGTCGGCGACCTGCGCGACTATATCTCGCTCGACCTGCGCAAGCGCGAGGAATATGCCGTTTTCGGCGAGCTTTCCTATGATGTGACCGATGCGCTCAACGTCACCGTCGGCGGCCGCTATTATAAATATGACCTCGTCACCTCGGCCCAGTTCGCCTTCGGGCCGGTTCCGCCTTCGGGTCCGGTGTTCTTCCCGGCGACCCCGGGCGGCCAGAAGGACGACGGCGTGCTCGGCAAGTTCAACATGTCGTATAAATTCTCGCCCGACGTGCTCGGCTATCTGACGATCAGCCAAGGGTATCGCGGCGGCAATTCGAACGGCATATCGCCATGCCCGACGCCGCTGCCTGTCGATGTCTTCGTATGCGGCCAGCCGAACGAACTCGCCTATACGCCCGATACGACGACCAATTACGAAATCGGATGTGCAGGTCCGCTCGTCGACGCAGATCGGGCAGGTCGGCATCACCGTCAACGGCAATGGCGCGTCGAGCAAGGGCCTCGAACTCAGCCTCGATGCGCGGCTCGCCGAGGGGCTGCGCCTGCGGGGCAGCTATGCCTATACCGACGCGCAGCTCGATGAACTGTCGCCCGACCTGATCGCCACCATCGCACCGCCGGGCTTCGATACCGTCTACATCGACGGCCAGAAGGGCGACCGCCTGCCCGGATCGGCCAAGCACCGCGGTAGCGTGTCGCTGTCCTATACGACGCCGGTCAGCAACGCGCTCGATCTCGATATGGGGTGGAGCACGACCTTCTCGGGCAATGTCCTCACCACGACCGGGGGACGCGGCGGGAGCCTGACCTTGCCGTCCTATTCGATCAGCTACGCGCGGATCGGCCTCGTCAACAAGGACGATGGCTATTCGGTCACGCTCTATGCCGACAATATCTTCAACGAATATGCAGAGGTCGGTGTCCGCGATTCGGCGCTCTATAACCAGAATGTGGTCAATGCCGGCGGCAATACCGTCTATTTCCGCCGCTTCTCGACCTCGGTCGCGCCGCCGCGGCGGGTCGGCCTGCGCTTCACGAAGAGCTTCTGATCCGATAGGCCTCGCCCGTAAGGGCGGGGCCTTTTCTTGCTGGGGGAATGAATGAAGCGTCGCGGTCTCCTAGTGTCGCTGGCGGTGTTGGCCTTCGCGGGTGTCGCGGCCGCGCGGTTCGCACCCTATCTCTACGTCGAAAGCTGGCCGCTGCTGAACGACCCGGTGACGGCGATGTCGCCCGACCCCGTCAGGATCGCCAAGGGCGGGATGGCGGACGACTATTTCGCGGTCGAGGAATTGGGTGAGGGCGTTTATGCGATCGGCGAGCCGCGCTATTATCAGGCGAATTATTCCTATCTGATCGTCGGCGATAAGCGCGCGCTGCTGTTCGACGCGGGCTCGGGCACGCGCGACATGCACCCAGTGGTCAAGGGCCTGACCGACCGGCCGGTGACCATATTGCCGTCGCATCTGCACTATGATCATCTCGCGGGCATCGGCGCGGGCGACCGTGTTGCGATCGTCGACCTGCCGTCGACCCGCGCCGACGTCGCCGGAAACCGTTTCAGCCCCGGCCGTTATCAGTTCCTCGGTATGTTCGACGGTCTTAAGACGCCGGCGTTCGAGGTGGCCGAATGGATCAAGCCCGGCGCGACCATCGATCTTGGCGGGCGGACGCTGCGCCTGCTGTCGACGCCCGGGCATACACCGCAATCGGTATCGCTCTACGATGCGGTCGGGGGCCGGCTGTTCACCGGCGATTTCATCTATCCGACGATGCTTTACGCTTTCCTGCCCGGCGCGAACCGGGCCGACTACCGGCAAACGGCGCAGCGGCTGTTGAAGGAACTACCACCCGAAACCCGGCTGTGGGCAGCGCATTGCTGTCGCCGGAACGAAGGCTATGCCGCGCCCTGGCTGACCATGAAGGATCTCGCGGACCTCGATCGCGCGCTGGGCCGGATCGATGCCGGGACGCTGGAGGCGACCGGTTTCTTCCCCAGACGCTACCGCGTCAACGACCAGATGGATATCGGGACGACGCTGTCGTGGATCGGCTCCTGACGCGTCAGAAGCGGGCGAGGTCGTAAGGCGCGGGATCGAACGGCGCGTCGTCGGCCATGATGCCGCAGAGCAGCTTTGCCGAAACCGCCGCCTGCGTGATGCCCAGATGCTGGTGCCCGAACGCATAGCCGATCCGCGGCATCGCGGCGAGGCGGCCGATGGCGGGGAGCGAGTCGGGCAGCGACGGGCGGCTTCCCATCCAGACTTCGGCATCCGGTGCGGGATGAAAATCGTCGAAGTAGCGGCCGGCATAGGCTGCGAGAGAATGCGCCCGCCGCCAGTCGGGCCGCGCGCCCACGTCGGCGAACTCGACCGTTCCGGCCAGCCGGAGCGTATCGCCCATCGGCGTCGCCACGCAGGATTCGCGCTGGAAGGTGACTGGCCGGTCGAGAAGGCGGCCGAGGCCGGGTAGAGCGAGATGATAACCGCGCTCGGCCTGCAAGGGGACGGTCGCGCCGAGCGGCCGCAGCAGCGCATCCGATGCGAGGCCTGCCGTGATCATGATCCGGTCGGCGGAGTGGCTCCTCGCGTCGGTGATCAGTTCGGCGAATGTTTCGCCCGACCCGATCGCCATGGCGCGTTGCCGTATCAGCGTTCCGCCGGCGGCGTGAAAATGCGCCAGCAACGTCCGGCTGAGCGCGAGCGGCTCGCCGATGTCGGCGTCGCTTTCGTGGAGCAGGCCGCCGACCGCCGCCTTGCCCAGCGCCGGTTCGAGCGCCAGCAGCTCTTCCCGGCCGAGCAGGCGCGACGGTAGCCCGTGACGCGCGAGGCGCGCGCCGACGTCTTCGAGCTCGGCCCGGTCGCGCGGATCGCGGATCAACCGGATCATGCCCTTTTCGCGCAACCGGTCCGGCCGGCCGCAGTGACCCAGCAGGTCGCGCCATGCCGCGACCGAGCGATTGTTGAGTGCGGCGATCGCGCCCGTATTTCTGTCTTGCCGTCCCGCAGACAGCGTCGTTGCCGCGCGTGCCATCCACGGCAGGAGGTGCGGTAGCGATGATGCGCGGACGACCGCAGGCGCATCGCGGGCCATCAGCATGCGCGGCAGGCTGGCGATGCGTCCGGGCGTGATCAGCGGAAAGATTTCCGACGCCGCAATGATCCCGGCGTTGCCGAAAGAGCAGCCCATGCCCGGATCGGCTTCGTCGAACAGCGTCACCCGGTCGCCGCGGCGTTGTGCTTCGATTGCTGTCGCCAGCCCCACGATGCCCGCACCGACGACGAAGGTCGAGCTATCCGTCACCGAGCTTCTCCCAGACCAGTTCGGCGGCGGCGAGATCGGCAAGCGCGGTTCCGACCGACTTGAACAGCGTGCGGGTGCCGTCGGGCAGCGAAAGCGGATGCGTGGCGAGGACCCTGATATCGCCGCGTATCGCGTCGGGCCCGATCACCCCATTGTCCAGGGGGGTGCGAAGATCGCCGGCCTCGGCCAGGGCGCCATCGATCGTATCGACGTAGATCGCCGACTGGCGAACGCCTTCGTCGTCGATCTCGCGCATGTCGGGGCGATAGCCGCCGACGAGATCGACGTGGGTGCCCGGCGCGACCCATTCGCCGCGGATCAGCGGCTCGGTGGAACGCGTCGCCGCCGAAATGATGTCGGCGCACCGTGCGGCGGCCGCGAGGTCGTTGGCGATCGTCACTTTGGCTTCCGGCAGCCGCCGCGCGACTTCCGATGCGGTCCGCGCCGCGTTGTCGGGCGAACGGCCCCAGACCTCGATCGTATCGACAGGCCGGACGGTCGCATGGGCCTCGGCGAGATAGGGCGCGAGATGCCCGGTTCCCAGAAGGAGCAGCCGCCGCGCGTCGGGTTTCGCGAGCGCGCGCGCCGCCAGCGCCGAGACCGCCGCGGTGCGGCGCGCGGTCAGTTCTTCGGCATCCATGATCGCGAGCGTCTCGCCGGTGCGGGCGTCGATGAAGATGAACAGCCCGCCGATCACCGGCAGCCCGTTCGATCCGTTATTCGCCGTGACCGTCAGCACCTTCACCCCGGCATAACGGTCGGACATTGCCGGCATGACAAGCAATTCGCGGCCCGTGCCGCGCGATACGCCAAGGCGCAGGGGCGCGGCCGCGGGCTGTAGCAGCGCTACGGCCAGATGATCGACCAGCGCCGCAAACGGCAGCGCTCCGACGATCTCGCCGGCGCCGATCATCCGCATCGCTCCATGCCCTAGCACTTCATCTCCCATAGCGGGGTGATGTTATGATGATTGGATAAAAAATCCAACATCTTTTTATGGCGCGCTTCAGGCGGTTGCGGGAGCGGGCTCGCCCGTCGTTTCCCGGTCGCGGGCATCGAGCATTTCGAGCAAGTCGGCGCCGGTGCGCTCGATATGATCGCGGGTCAGTGCCACCGCCTGATTGATCAGTCCGCGCCGGCACAGATCCAGCAGGCCGCCATGATCTTCCTGTGCCTTGTCGATCCCGTAGCCGACCGTCAGAACCAGCCGCGTATAACGGTCGGCGTTGACGAGCAGGCCGCGGACGATATCGAGCGTCTTCGCCCGGCCGGACGGCGCATAGAGTGCCATATGGAATTGCCGGTTGAGATCGCCCCATGTGTCGACGTCGCCGGTCAGCAGGGCGGCGTCATACTCCTCCAGTATCGCCGTCGCCGCCGCCAGATCCTCCTCGGTCATTTTGGGAATGGCGTGGCGGATGAGATCGGGTTCGAGCATGGTGCGCAAATCGAAAAGTTCTTCGATATCGCTGCGGGACAGGCCGGTGACGACATATCCCTTATGCGGAAAGCTGGCGACAAGGCCTTCGCTTTCGAGCCGCGAAAGCGCCTCGCGGACCGGGATCCGGCTGGTCCCCATCTGCTCGGCGAGTGCGTCCTGCCGCAAGGGGGATCCGTCGGCGATCTCGCCCGAGAGGATGAGTTGGCGGATTTCGTCGGTGACCGAATCCGCGATCTTGACGCGGCTGACGATTTTCGGCTGCCTCTTTTCCGGCTTTTTCACCAATTTTCCCCGCCTGAGCTTGTCCGCTCATGATAAGCATATGGGTCTTTTGGCGCAATTGGATAAAAAGCGGGCCGCGGGGAAATCGAGCCGATAGTGCGTTCGGGGAGACGGGGTTCCGCCACGAACGGCGCAGACTGATACAGGCGTTAGCTGGACGGGCCGTCGAAATCCGCACAACAAGGAACGCAAGAGGCCAGGGCGCTTATTCCCTTGGCTGCGGAGTGAATGGATATGCCCCTGCTCGACCTTCCGCTTCGCGAGACGCAGCGATTGCTGCGCGCCAGCGTGCAGCGCTTTCTGGCCGACGAGGAGCGGCCGTCATGGCGCGATCTGGCCGATACGCTCGGCCTTGCGGGTCTCGCCGTGCCCGAGGCGGCGGGCGGCTTCGGCGGCGGGCCGACTGACATCGCGCTCGTTATGGCGGAATTGGGGCCGACCTTGGCGGGTGCCGACTGGCTGTCGCATGTCGCCGCGACGGCGTTGCTCGCGCGCGTCGCGCCCGATCACGCCACGCTGCCGGGACTGGCATCGGGCGCGCTTCGTGCCGCCGCCGTCTGTCCGGCGACGACGCTCTCGATGCCGGCGGTCGGCGGCGACGGGGCGCTCCGCGGCGCCGCCTTGCTGGTGGCAGGTGCGGCCGAGGCCGACCTGTTCCTGTTCGCCGACGGCAACGCGCTGCTGCTCGTCACGGCCGACCCCGCGAAGGTCGAGCAGCGCCATCGCATCATGCATGACGGCAGCGTGTCTGCCGATCTTTGCTTCGCGCTCAAACCCGGCGATGCCGAACGCCTCGCCGCCGGAGCCAATGCCCGCGCGCTCGCCGATTATGCAGACGATCTGATCCTCGCCGGTCGCTGCGCCGAGGCTGTCGGCCTGATGCAGCGGATGATTGCGCAAAGCGTCGATTATCTGGGGCAGCGCAAACAGTTCGGGACCGCGATCGGATCGTTTCAGGTGCTGCGCCACCGCCTCGTCGATATGCAGTTGGCAGCGATGAAGGCAACCGCACTTGTCGAAGCGGCGATCGCGGCGGTCGAAGAGGATCGTTTCGATCGCGCGTCGATTGTCCGGTCTGCATGTGTCGAAATCGCCGATGCGGTGCGCATAGTGGGTGAGGGGGCGGTGCAAATACACGGTGCCATGGGCCTGACCGAGGATTTGCCGCTCGGCGCCCATTTCAAGCGCGCGCTCGCAATCGCGGCGGCAATGGGCGCGCGGGCGGGCCATCCGGCACGCTTGGCAGAGGCTTAACCGAGCATCAGTCGGGCGATCAGGTCGCGCTGGATTTCGTTCGAGCCGGCATAGATGCTCGCGGCGCGGTCGTTGAGGTAGCGCGGTACCGCAACCGCCAGTTCGGCGGGCGTCTGCCCGTCGGCGTCGGCCCAGGCGGCGTAGCCGGCGATGTCGCACGCCAGCACGTCGATACGCTGTGCAGCCTCGGTGCCGAGGATTTTCAGTGCCGACGCATAGAGCGCCGGGCTGCCGCCGATCCCACGCATCGCCTTGAGTTCGAGCGCCTGCAGCGCTTGCAGTCCGACGACTTCGCGTTCGAGGCGTGCGCGCAGGAGCGGGTCGGTGCTTTGCTGCGCGCGCAGCCGTTCGAGCCGCGCGATCAACGCCGGCGCATATTTGCCGCCGCGTTCGAAGGTCAGCAGATGCTTTGCGACCGACCAGCCTTCATTTTCGCCGCCCAGCCGGTTCGCCTGCGGTACGCGGACGTCGTCGAAAAAGACCTGGTTGAATTCATGGTCGCCGGCCAGCGTGCGGATCGGCTCGACCGTGATCCCCGGCGTCGCCATGTCGAGAAGCAGGAAGCTGATCCCCGCCTGCGGCCTGCCTTCGTTCGAGGTGCGGACGAGCGCGAACATACGGTTCGCGAAATGCGCGTGGGTGGTCCAGATTTTCGATCCGTTCAGCACATAATCGTCGCCGTCGGGCACCGCGCGCAATTGCAGTGCGGCAAGATCGGACCCCGCGCCCGGCTCCGAAAAGCCCTGGCACCAATAATCCTCGCCCGACAGGATGCGCGGCAGATAATGGGCGCGCTGTTCGGGCGTGCCATAATGCATGATCACCGGGGCGACCATCTTGAGCCCCATCGGTGCGAGCCCCGGTGCGCCGGCGCGCGCGCATTCGGCAGCGAAGACATAGCGCTGCATCTCGTCCCAGCCGGGGCCGCCGAACTCGGCCGGCCAGTCGGGCGCCGCCCAGCCGCGAGCGTTCAATATACGCTGCCAGGGCAGGGTGACCGCGGGGTCGATGAAGACGCTCGTCGCGCGCCACGCGGCGTCGCGCAGTTCAGGGGGGAGGCGGGTGTCGAGAAAGGCGCGTACCTCGCCCCGAAAAGCCGTGAGCGCCGGATCGTTCAGCATGTCCATGCGCGGCTTATCGAGGGGCGCGGGAGCGAGGCCAAGCTGGCACCTGCGTCAGGCGGCGCGCGCGCCGACGAAGCCGAGCCCGGCCGCGAGCTGGATCGACTGCGCGCGCCCGGTTGCGCCGAGCTTCGTCGCCGCGTTGCGGAGGTGAAAGCGCACCGTCGACACCGACAGCGACAGGATGATCCCGATTTCGCCATCGGTCTTGCCCGCCGCGGCCCAGCGCAGGCACTGGACCTCCCGCCGCGTCAGCGTCTGCGGCACCGTCGCGTTGCGCGGGCGCCCGCGCGCCTCATTGTGCGTCGCGACCAGCTTCAGCGCCAGATTGTGCAGGTCGCCGGCATGTTTGCCGAACAGCGCCTCGACTCCGACCGGTTCGCGCGAGCACCAGAAGACCGCGCCGACGAGTCCGCGCGGCAAATGCACCGGGGCGACGATCGCCTCGCCGAAATTGGGCGTGTTCTTCGCCTGCTCACAATCGACCGCGTCGAGCAGCCCGGTCGGCCGCCAGGTGTGCAGGCGCCCCTTGCTATAGAAGAAGGGCTCGGCGACGAGCCGTGCCGCGGTGAGGAAGGCGATGTGCAGCGCCAACTTGCGGTCGCGCCAATAGGCATGGTCGGGATCGATCCAGCGAAAGCTCGTTTCGGCATAGGGGCGTCCTTCGGCATCGCCCATCGGTTCGGGGTCGCCCAGATCGGCCTGCGCGGCAATGAAGGGTAGGCCGATCGCATCGCCCGCAGCCTGAACCGCGGCAATCAGCGCCGGCATCGCATTCCAGCTTTGCGTTCGGTAGTCGGTCACGCGATCCTGTCCTCCACCCCATCCTGCCACGGATGCCAGCTTGTCCGTGCGGCCTTATTTTTGTCCTCTCGCATCGTCCGGCCACGCAACGTTCGCACGAAGATGAATGCAGCGGCAAGCCGTTTGAGGGAGGATGTAAGATGAAGGCAATCCGGTTTTTCCTGCTCGCGGGCACCAGCATCGCGCTCGCCGCGCCCGTTTTCGCAGCCGAAGCGGCCGCCGATGGCGCCGACGCCGCATCGGCAGAGGGCGAGATTATCGTCACGGCGCAGCGCCGCGCGGAATCGATCAACGACGTCGGCATGGCGATCCAGGCGGTCGACGGCGACACGCTCGAAGCCTTGCGCGTCACTGATGTGCGCGACCTGACCGCGGTCGCGCCGAGCTTTACCGTGTCGCAAAGCTATCAGGGCGTCCCCACCTATACGCTGCGCGGGATCGGCTTCAACACGATCAACCTGTCGTCGACTTCGACGGTCGGGACTTATGTGGACGAAGTCGCTTACGCCTATCCGATCATGAACACCGGTCCGGTGATGGATCTCGAGCGGGTCGAGGTGCTGAAAGGGCCGCAGGGCACGCTCTATGGCCGCAACACGACCGCCGGCCTGATCAATTTCATTACCGGAAAACCGACCGACAGCTTCGAGGGCAGCATCAAGGCCGACCTCGGCAATTATCAGACCTGGAATATCGGCGGCCATATCTCGGGCCCGCTCGGCGAGGGGATTGCGGCGCGGATCGCGTTCCGCAGCGAAAACAGCGACAAGGGCTGGCAGGTCAGCAACAGCCGCGGCGAGCGGCAGGGCAAGATCGACAAGCTCGGCATCCGCGGTTCGCTGGCGATCGATCCCGCCCCGGGCACGCATTTCGACCTCTCGGTGACCTGGTGGCGGAACAAGTCCGACACCGTCGTCGGGCAGGGGATCGGCTTTACCCCCGCCACCAACCCGGCAACGGGAACCAGCAATTCGCGCTTCTTCAACGCGCCGGGGCTCGCCGATTATCTGGCGAATAATTTTCCGACCAAGGCAACGCAGGCCGACTGGGCGCCCTATGCGCAGCGCTCGGCCGATATCGGCACCGGGCTCGGGCTCGACGGCCCGCTCGCCGAAGACAATCGTTTCTGGGGGCTGAAGCTGCGCTGGGATCAGGATCTCGGCGACACGATGAAGCTCGTTTCGCTCACCAGCTACAATGATTTCAAGCGCAACGCGCTCTCCGACTGGAGCGGCGCGCCGTTCGAAATCCTGCTCCAGAACACCGTCGGCCGGATCAAGAGCTTTGCGCAGGATGTTCATATCGAAGGCGAAAGCGGCCCCGCGACCTGGCTCGTCGGCGCCTATTACGCCAACGACCGGATCATCGACTCGAACCGGACGATGCTGGGCCAGAACGCCAATGTCGGGCTGATCCGCGCCGCGGGCGCGCCCTTGCTCGCGAGCCCGATCTTCAACTCGGGGGGCTATACGCTGGCAGAGCTCAGCCAGGCTTTCCGGACCTACGAGGATTTCGGCCGCATCCGCACCAAGACATGGAGCATCTTCGCCAACGCCGACTGGGAGCTTTCGGACCAGTTCAAGCTGACCGCGGGGGTTCGCTATACCGAGGACAAGCAGCACTATAACGGCTGTTCGCGCGACTTTAACGGCAACATGCTGCCCAACGTCAACGTCGTGAACCGCGCGCTCTATCTCCAGACCTATGGCGTACTCGCGCCCCAGATCACCGAGGGGCAATGCAACACCTTCGATCCGGTGACCGGTACCTTCGGCGAAGTGCGTTCGGTCCTCGACGAGAATAATGTCGCATGGCGCGGCGCGCTCAACTGGTCGCCGAACAGCGATACGCTGGTCTATGCGTCGGTGTCGCGCGGCTACAAATCGGGGACGACGCCGATCAACGCGGCAAATCTTGCGCGTCAGAATGCGCCGGTGACGCAGGAAAAGCTGACGGCATATGAAATCGGCCTGAAAGCGACGCTCGCCGACCGCGCGGTGCAGGCCAATCTTTCGGCCTTCTATTATGACTATGCCGACAAGCAGATCAGCACCTATTTCGCTGATCCGATCTACACGGCGCTGTCGCGGCTCGACAATGTGCCGAAGTCGAAAGCCTATGGCGTCGAGGGCGAACTCACCGTCCGCCCCGCGACCGGCCTGACGCTGTCCGCCAACGCGCTGTGGCTGAAAACGCGGATCGACGATTACAACGGCACCAACGCGGCGGGTCAGCCGGAGAATTTCGACGGCGCCGAATTCATCTACAGCCCCGAATTCCAGGGCAGCCTGACGCTCGCCTATGACACGCCGGTCAGCGATACGCTCAACCTGACCGGCGCGGTCAGCGCGCGCTACCAGAGCAAGTCGAACACGATCTTCGAGGATCTCGATCTCTACAAGGTCAAGGCCTATGGCACCGTCAACGCCAGCCTCGGCGTAAAGAGCGAAAGCGGCTGGTCGGTGTCGCTGTGGGCGAAGAATCTGTTCAACAGCTATTACTGGTCGGCGGTCGCCAGCAACGCGAACGTCGTGGTACGCTTCCCGAACCCGCCTCGGACCTATGGTCTGACGCTGGGCTTCGATTTCTGAGCCGAACCGGCCAGGGTGCAAGCAGGATGCAGGACAATTATCTGGGCACGATAATCGACTTCGCCTCTCCGGCCGGCGAGCCGGCCCTGCTTGCGCCCGACAGCGTCCAGTGGCGCGTCTACAAGAACCCTATCGCGCTCGGCGTCGGCGGGATCGCCGCGGTGCTGCTCGAGTTCGCCGAGCCGCGCATCCGGTCGGGGGTTTGGGATCATTCGACCTACAAGGCCGACCCGATCGGCCGGTCGCGCCGCACCGGCCTCGTCGCGATGCTCGCCTGCTACGGCCCCGCGAGTGTCGCGAAGGATGTGATCGGCAAGGTCAACCGCATGCACGGCAAGGTGAAGGGCGAGACGCCGGCCGGCGAAAAATATCGCGCGCTCGATCCGGTGCTGCTCGACTGGGTGGCGGCGACCGCCTCCTACGGTTTCCTGATGGCCTATGACCGGTTCGTCCACCGGCTCGCCGACGCTGACAAGGACCGCTTCATGCGCGATTCCGAAGTCATCGGCCGCGAGTTCGGCGCGCGGCATACGCCTGCGAGTGTCGATGGCTTCATGGCGATGATGGCCGATCTCGAACCGCGCTTCGAACCGCATCCCATCCTCTTCGAATTTCTCGATATCATCCAGTCGGGGCGGGCGGCGCCGGGCGTGCCGCGCTTTTTGCATCGCGCGATTGCACGCGCCTCGGTGTCGCTGCTGCCGGCACATATCCGCCGCAAGCTCGAACTCGGCCCGCAATATGACCTCACGCGGCTCGATCTCATGTTGTTGCGAGCCGCGGGGCGCCTTGCCGACCGGCGCGTCGATCGCGCGTCGCCGCCATGCCGGGCGAGCGTGCGCCTCGGCCTGCCGCATGATTTTCTTTTCAGATCTCAAGCTGCGCAGAAGGAAATATTAGCGCTGCGAGGAAAAAGGCCCGCGGCCGTCGGCACCCTCGGCAGCATCCTGCCGTAGCGCCAATGTGAAACCGGTCGCCGCGCAGATGCCGCAAAGCAAGAGAATCCATGCGAGCGCCGACGACAGCTCCCCGCCCGTTCCTGCTGCGAGCCAGGGCGCCAGCGAGGGAGCGAGGGCAAATCCGAAGACCATCGTCATCACCCCGCTGATCCCGAACCACAGGCCGCGAATGTCGTTCGGGAGCACGAGGATGCTTATCGCACTTGCGCCAAGCAATGCTGCGGTCTGACCCGCCACCAGCAAGGCCAGCAGCGCAGCCGACACATGCACCGAATCCATCACGGGAAATGCTGCGCCGGGCAACGCAAGCAGCGATGCTGCCGCGGCGATTACCATCGCGCCGCCGCGGCCGCGGCCGCGGTCGGCAAGGATGCCGGCGGCCAGCGCGCCGAGCAGCGGCGGGACGAGAAGGATTGCCGCCACCAGTTGGCCGCTCTCCGCTTCGCCCAACCCGAAATCGCGCGCCAGAACCGGAACGGCCCACACCGAAGCCATATTGCCCGCCATGATTGTCGCGACCTGCGCGACGAGCAGGGGCCAGAGCAGGCGGCCGAAAGCGTTGAGCGCCACGAAGCCCTTTGCCAGGCTGGCGGCGCCGGTGCCGGGCATCGTTTCGCGGCGCGGCGGTTCCTGCATCCAGAGCAGCGGAAGCGCCAGCAGCAGTCCCGCCAGTCCGAACAGCAATGGCGCCATTCGCCATTCGCTGGCGCCGGTGAAGAGGGGCATGAACGAGGCGGCCGGCAGCAGCCATCCGGCAAAGACAAAGCCGAGCGCGTTGCCGAAATATTCGGCAAGGATGATGAGCGCGGTAACGCGGCCGCGGCGTTCCGGCTGGAAAAGATCGGCGGCGAGCGACAGCACCACCGCTTCCTCCATGATCCCGAGGCCGGTCAGGCCCCGATAGACGAAAAGATCGGTGAAGGACGAAGCGAGCGCGGTTGCGACCGACCCTAGCATCGTCGCCGCGGCCAATCCGACGAGCAGCAGCACGCGGTTTCGCGTATCGATCATCCGTCCGACCGGAATCGACAGCAGGGCGGCGGGCAGCGACAGCGCGATGCCCTGCACGAGCCCGACATGCATATCGCTGATCGCGAGGTCGGCCTTGGCAAGGTCGAGCAGGGGATTGAATATCGAACGCGCAGCCCATGCCGAACCGAGGATGGCGCACAGCAGGGCGAGTTTTGCGGACGCATATGGGGCACCGCCTCCGCTGCCTGCCGTGCGGAACGAGATCATGCGGTCGGCTACCGATCGAAACGGGCGCGGTATGGCATTGTGACCGACTAGTCGGTTCTTTATACCGACGCAATCGGAGGACGGCCGACGCGGGCGCCTCGAACATTGCGGCCGGGGAAAATATGCCGAAACTCAATCAACAGGCGATGCGGCAGCGGCGCGAGCATATCGTCGATGCCGCGATACGGCAGTTTGCCAAACAGGGCTTCGGGGGCTCCTCGGTCGATGCCATTTGCGCCGAAGCGGGTATCAGCAAGGGCGCTTTTTACACGCATTTCGAAAGCAAGGACGCCGTCATGCTCGAATTGCTGGCACGGCGCGGCGCGGTATACGACGCCATCGCGGCATCGACCCTCGCCGAATTCGAAGAGATGTTTTTCGACCTCATGCTGCGCGGCCTCAGCGATGTCGACAGCCGGCTGGAGGTGGAAGCAGTCACGATCGGCGCGTCGAACGATGCGATCAAGCAGGCGCTCATCGCGAATTCGGAGCGGTGCGAGCGCCGCCTCAGCGAAGTCATCGGAGAGCTTCTTGCCGACGGAAAGATCGAGATGGTCGACGCGGTCACGCCGGTCGAGGCGGCATCGATGCTCTATACCTACGCCTCGGGGCGGCTGTCGCTCCATGTCTACGAAACGGCCAACAAGGACAGGGAAGCGCGCCGCGGGCTCGCCATCACGCTCGCGGGGCTCGTCCGGGCGCCGGGGTGACGATCGACCGACCGCTTGCAATAAAATAAAAACCGACTAGTCAGTCTTTATTGTCAATGACAGGGAGGGACGAGTCGTGGGGCAACATGGGTCTTGGCTGTATGCAGGCACGGCGCTGCTGGCGATCGGACAGGCGGCTCCGGCCGCCGCTCAGACAAGTGACGACACGGATCAACCGGGCGAAATCGTCGTCACGGCGCAGAAGCGCGCCGAGCCGCTGCGCACGATTGCAGCGAGCGTGCAGGCGATTGGCGGCCAGAATCTCGAAGACCGCGGACTGCGCTCGCTCGACGATGTCGCCCGGCTGGTGCCGTCGCTGTCGATCGCGCCCGAAACGGGGCTTGGCGACCGCAATATCCTGCTTCGCGGTGTTGCGCCGTCGGGGGGCACGCAGCCGACCGTCGTTACCTATCTCGACGATATCCTGATCCCCAATTCGGTCGACCCGCAGCTTTACGATCTCGAACGGGTCGAGGTGCTCAAGGGGCCGCAGGGCGACCTTTACGGCGCCTCGGCGGCGGGCGGGCTGATCCGCTACGTCGAGGTCCGCCCCGATCCGTCGGAAATCCATGCGCGGGCCGAAGCCAGCGTCGCCGACGTCTCGGGCGGATCGGCGAACTATGGCGCCGCGGCCCTGATCAACCTGCCGCTCGGCACCGATGCCGCGGTGCGGATGAGCGCGGTTTACGATCGCCGCGGCGGCTTCATCGACAATATCGATCCGGTGACCGGCGACCGCCGCAAGAATGTCAACGAGGTCGAACGGTTTACCGGCCGGATCGCTGCGGGATGGACGCCGTCGGACACACTGGAAATCCGCGCCTCGGTCCTGTTCAACAGCCGCACTAACGGCGCCTTCAACGAATCCGACCGGAACGAGCGCTTGCCGGACGGGTCGCCCGATACGCTGCTTACCAGCCGTTTCTTTCCCGAACGCGCGGCCGACCGGTCGTGGATCGGCAATCTGACGCTCGACCTCGACGTCGGCGCGGGCACGATCACTTCGGCGACCGGTTATGTCGACCAGAAGATCCGCCGGCGCCTCGATCAGCGCGACATCTACAATCTCGATCCCGCGATCACCGGCTTCGCCTACCCCGGCTTCGATCCCGATGTGAACGGTCCCTTCGTCGACAATCCGAACACGGCGCTGCTGTCGCCGTTCATCAACCGCACCCACCTCCGTCAGTTCAGTCAGGAGCTGCGCTTCAGTTCGGACTGGGACTTTCCCGTCCAGCTCCTCGCCGGAGCTTTCTATCTGCGCAGCATAACCGACAGTTTCCAGCGGCTGGGCTTCGATGCGCCGATTCCCGAATATTCGGAGGGCCTCTATGGCGGCGATCCCGATTCCCTCGTCGATGCGGGTTACACCGGCAAGGAGCGGGTCACCGAAATCGCGGGCTTCGCCAATCTGCGCTGGCAGTTCGCGGACGAGAAGGGTGAAATCAAGGGCGGCGTCCGGGTATATGACCGCAAGAATCCCCGCCGGATCGTCGATACCCCAGGGGCGCTTTTCCCCGTCGGCGTTGATGCGACGGCGAAGGACAGCGGTACATTGTTCTCGGCGAGCGCATCGTACAAGCTGACGCCGACCTTCTTTGCCTATGCGCGCTATGCCGGGGGGTTCCGCCCCGGTGTCGGCCGCGCACTGCCGGGCCCGGTATGCGATCCCGATTTCGCCGAACTGGGCATCGATCCGGCGACCATTCCGCCGTTCACCCGGCCCGAAAAGCTCGACAGCTATGAGGCCGGGGTGCGCAAGGCGAGCCGCGATGGCCGCTTCTCCGCCAGCCTGACCGGCTTCAAGATCAAATATCGCGACATCCAGCAGAGCCTCGTGCTGCCGACCTGCGCCAGCATCTTCGACGTCAATGCGGGACGCGCCACGACGCAGGGCTTCGAACTGGAAGCCCGGATGAGCCCCAGCCGCGCCCTGAACTTCACCTTCGGCGTCGGCTACACCGACTCGCGCCTCGACGAAGGCGATCCGTTCAGCGGCGGCGATGCGGGCGAGCAATTGCAGTTCGTCCCCGCGTGGAGCTTCTCGATCCAGCAGGATTATCGTGCCGCCGTCTTCGGCGACTGGGACCTTGTGGTGCGCAGCGACCTGTCCTTCACCGACAAGCGGCAGACCGAGTTCGGCCTGCCCGGGTCGCCGCCGGACGCCGCAACGCGGCTTCCCGATTACACGCTCGTCAACGCGCAGATCGGCGTTGCGCGCGACGGATGGGAAGTCCTGCTGTTTGGCGATAATCTAACCAACGAACTCCCCATCTATGGCGCAAATCAGACGCGTTATTTCGGTTCGGACGGCCGGACCTGGTCGGTCGGGAACCCGCGCACCATCGGGGTCAGGGTGCGGTCGAGCTTCTAGCCGGTCCGACCGATGGTGGCAGATATCGATCCGGGCCGGCCTTTTGGCGTCGGTCGTCGCACCCTGCTTGCGGCGGGCCTTGCGATGACCGGCGCCGGTATCCCCATGCGGGGATGGACGCGCGAGCCGATGTTCGACTTTCCCGACAGCGCCGCGCTGCGCCGGATGATCCAGCCCGCGATCGATGCGCTGGGTAAGGCGGCGCAGGTCGAGCATCTGGGGCAGAGTGCGAACGGCAAGCCGATCGAGATGATCAGCATCGGCACGGGGGAGCGATCGGCGCTGATCGTCGGGGCGCCGCATCCGAACGAGCCGATCGGCTGCCTGACGGTCGTAGAGCTTGTTCGCCGGCTTGCGCGCGACCCGCAGTTTCGTGAGCGGTCGGGTTATCGCTGGCACTTCATCCCCGCCATCGATCCCGATGGGCTCGACCTCAACGCCGGCTGGCTGCAGGGCCCTGCGACGATCGCCAATTATATGCGGCATTTTTTCCGCCCCGCTTTCGCGCGCCAGCCCGAATATGCCTTTCCGCTCGATATGCCCGGCTACCGTTTCGAGGCTGCAACGCCCGAAAATCTCTGCTGGCAGCGCGCGCTCGCAATCGCCCGGCCCGACTTCCAGTCGTCGCTGCACGGCAGCGACACCGGCGGCGCCTTCTATATCCTCAGCGAAAACCGGCCCGGACTCGCGCGCCAGTTGTCGCGGCAGACGAAACGCTTCGGTATCGCGCTCAACCGGCTGGGCGAACCCGATGCGACGATCAAAAGCTTCGCGCCGGGCGTCTTTTCGGCGTTCGAGGTCGAGCCGTACCTCGCCGAAGCGGGACGCGCGGGCAAGGATTTGCGGCAATTCTGGGGGGCAGGGCGCTCCAGTACCGAATTTGCGGCACAGACTTACGGCAGTTTCTGCATGATCTGCGAAGTGCCGCTATGGGAAGATAGTCGCCAGTTCAGCAGCCGGCCCTCGTCCTGCAGCGAGGCCGACGTCGTGCGCATGCAACTGGACCAGCTTCGCAAAAATGCCCGGCTGCTCGATCGGGCGGCTCCTTTGCTTGCCCGCGATCCTCCAGACAGCGAAAGTCAGGCGTTGATGCTTGCGCTGCGCGAAGCGGCCGCGCTTTCCGACTCACAGCTTGCGGCCGCCGAGGCGCAATTTAGAACCGCCGAAACGAAGCGGCGCGAGAGTCTTGCCGACCTTGTGCAGCTTGAACCCGGAACGACCCAGATGCGCGCACCCGCCATGCTTGCGCGGCTGGCCCGGCGACTGGGCGAACATGCTTTGGCTGCGGCCGCAGAGGCACTCACCGCCGGCTATATCGGCGAATATCTGCGCCGGTCGTCGCTGCGGCCGGTACCGGTCGCCCGCTCTATCGCGCTCCAGATACAATCGATCATCCTGTCGGCCCGGCAAGCCGGATAGCCATCGTCGCATCGGCTGTTGCAACGGCCGAGCCGCACCTGATCGGCGTTTCGTCGAAAAGTTACCGGCGCTTGTGTGCTTGTCCTTTCGTGCATGGTCATCGCGGCTCATGCCTTGCGGCACGAAATCGACCTTGGTCGGGATTGGGGGTGAGCGATGGACCGGCGGCAGTTTCTGGCGGGCGCGGCTTTGATCGGGATCAGCGGCATCTGGGCGTCGCGATCGTCCGCCGCGCCTTCGCGCATTGCATGGAAGGAAGATCGCGACCTTTTCCCTCAGGGCGTCGCGTCGGGCGACCCCGACGAACACAGCATCGTCCTTTGGACCCGGAGGCCCTTTGACCGGGGCGAACGACATGAACTGACGGTGGAAGTGGCGCTGGACCCCGACTTCCGCAGCGTCGTCGCCGCTGCGCGCGCACCGGTGCTGGCGGCGGCCGACTGGACGTGCCGTGCGCTGGTCGGCGGGCTCTTGCCAGCGACCGCCTATTGGTACCGTTTCACCGACGACGGCGGCGCGGGCAGCCGGGTCGGGCGCACCCTTACCGCCCCGCGCGCCGACGATACACGCCCGGTTCGTTTCGCCTTTGTGTCGTGCAACAGCGTCAACGAAGGTGCGCAAAACGCCTATCGCCGGATGATCTGGGAGGACGAGCGCGCGGCCGCCGACCGCAAGCTCGGCTTCGTCCTCCATCTCGGCGATTTCATCTATGAGGTGGTCGAATATCCCGAGGAAACTCCGAACCGCTATTCGCGCACCGTCTACGATCTCGGCCATATCCCCGACGCGCGCAAGGTCGGCAATTTCTACGTGCCGACCAATCTCGCCGGATATCGCCACGTTTATCGGGCGCATATCGACGATCCGGACATTCAGGACGCCCGCGCGCATTTTCCATTCGTTTGCATCGGCGACAATCACGAATTCTCGTGGCAGGGCTGGCAGAGCTTCACCAAATTCGGCGGTGAGATCGAGCCGGCGCAGCCGCTGCGCGTCGCCGCCAATCAGGCGTGGTGGGAATATATTCCCTCGCGCGTCCGCAAGGCGTCGGGCGCCGGGCTGGAGCAGTTCGATCCGCCCGCGGTCGAAAAGGCGCCGATCGACACATTCGATGATCACGGCTTTGGTACCGAAGCCAACAACCGCGCGGCGGTCGGCAGCATGACGGCGTACCGCGCGCTGCGCTATGGCAAGCATGTCGATCTGATCCTGACCGACCTCCACAGCTACAAGGCAGCGGACCCGACCGACCGGCCGGAGGCGGCGGCGCTCGATTCGGGCGAGTATCCGGTTGTCCCGCAGGAGTGGATGGAGATCGTCGACGGCGGAAAGGATTATGCCGGCGGCAAGCCGCCTGCGACGATCGCGATCGGCGAAAAGAGTATCCCCAATTATCGCAAGGATGAGGGTGCATACACCGCGCTTGGCCGCGAGCAGAAGGCGTGGCTGAAGGAGCGGCTGACCCGATCGACCGCAACCTGGAAAATCTGGGGCGCGACCAACGGCCCGCTCGACATGCGCACCGATCCGCAGAACCTTCCCGCCGGGCTGGTCGAAGGGAAGTGGCCGGGCCGAGATTATGGGACCTTCGGCGGCGGCGATTTGAGCGGTGCCTTTGCCGAACGTGCCGAGATCTACGATATGGTGCGCGACAACAAGCTGTCGGGCTTTGTCACCGTCTCGGGCGATCGCCACAGCTTCTGGGCCGGCTATGCCGCACCTGCTCTGCCGCCCGCCGGATTCGCGCCGGTCGGGCTCAGCTTCATCACCGGTTCGATATCCGCGCCCGGCCTTGGCGAAGCCGCCGAATATTGGAAGGATTCTCCCCTGCTGCCGCTCTTCGTCCGCAAGCGGGCGGGCGCCGCGCCCGAGCATACGATCAACCTGACGATCAAGCGCGGGGTGCGCGCGGCGCTCGAATATTGATCTGCCCCCCGCTGAGTGGCCCAGAGACTATGATAGTCTGGACCATGAAAGGGACATTGAATGCCGAGCAAGAAGCACAAGCCGGAAGAGATCATCGGCAAGCTGCGTGAAGTTGAGATTGTGCTGGCGCAGGGAGCGAGCACGGCTGAAGCCTGTCGCCGGATCGCGGTCAGCGAGCAGACCTATTATCGGTGGCGCAAGGAGTATGGCGGCCTGAAGACCGACCAGGCGCGGCGGATGAAGGATCTGGAGAAGGAGAACCAGCGGCTGCGCCGGGCGATCTCGGACCTGACCTTGGACAAGCTGATCTTGCAGGAGGCTGCACGGGGAAACTTCTGAGCCCCGCGCGGCGGCGGCGCTGCATCGATCAGGTACGACGGGATCTGCCAGTCCGGGTATCCGAGCGACGGATATGCCGGGTGCTGGGTCAGCATCGATCGACGCAGCGCAAGATGCCGCGCGGGGCGGATGACGAACAGGCACTGACCGAGGACATCATTGCATTGGCGAAGCAATATGGTCGTTACGGCTACCGCCGGGTCACGGCGTTGCTGTGCCATGCGGGATGGACGGTGAACCATAAACGTGTCGAGCGGATATGGCGGCGTGAAGGACTGAAAGTCCCGCAGCGCCAGCCAAAGCGCGGGCGTCTATGGCTCAATGACGGATCGTGCATCCGGCTACGCCCCGAATATCCGGGGCATGTCTGGGCCTACGATTTCGTCGAGGGGCGGACGCATGACGGTCGCAAGTTCCGCATCCTCACGATCATCGACGAGGCCAGCAGGGAATGCCTGGCGCTCATCGTTGCACGGCAACTCAAGCATGAGGATGTTCTGGCGGCCCTGGCCGACCTGTTCATCTCGCGTGGGCCGCCAGCGCATATACGATCCGATAATGGTAGCGAGTTTATCGCGACCGCCGTCCAGAAATGGCTGGGGCAGATCGGCGTAAAGACCCTCTATATCGCGCCGGGATCACCATGGGAAAATGGCTATAACGAAAGCTTCAACGGGTCGCTTCGCGACGAACTGCTCAATGGCGAGATCTTCTACAGCCTCGCCGAGGCCAGGGTGCTGATCGAGGCATGGCGGCGGCATTACAACACCGTCCGCCCGCATAGCAGCTTGGGCTACCGGCCACCGGCACCGGAAACGGCGACACCGCCATATCCGGCCTCCGGTTCCGCTTCGCTCCACCTCCGTCCGGATATGGCGGCGATGAGCTTAATGCACTAACAAACCAATCGGTCCACTCGGTGGGGGCAGACCACTATAAGGCGAGCAGGCAAAACCCCGGTCAGTAAACGCGGTCATCACAAAACGCCGTTTAACGTCCGTAACCGGTCGCTATTTGCCGTAGCAGACTGATTGGCGAATTTGGTCTGCTCTTCGCGATTATCGCCCAAAAGCAGCCCGTCCGTGATCGGCCAGACGCAGCGGTGAGTGGCACTGGCAGGGCCCCTGTTATTTTCAGATTCACGCTGCCACTCGCCGGGCTTCTATTCCTCGATAGTGCCGAGAAGCATCTGAACCAATGGAATTTGAGGTGCGGGCTCATCTGGAAATTTATAGTCGGGATGCACATCAGCAAGTGAGGTAGCGGGCTGATAATCCGTGTACAAAATGGCCGGAAGGCGTTCGATCGTTAGCCCAGTTTGGCTGTACCCATTTGACCGCATACCGCCGGCAATATTTGGGTACTTTGAATATTTGATCTCGTTGTGATCCGGTCGGAAACGGTTGATGAGCAGCGCTTCGACTTCGCGCGTCAAGCATTCGTCGCCAAGTTGAACCGGAGATTGATGAAGAAAACGATCGAAGGAGGCTTCATCAGAGTAGTCGATCATCTGAACGATCGGGTTCGGTCCAACGAGAGGGTTCTCATCAATAGCGCCGACGATTGGAACGTCCGTCAAGCCCGCGACCCGCAATATGATCAACGAAATCTCGAAACGCGAGCGTGCATCAGGAGAAGATCCGATCTCGCGCTCCACCGTGAGGATTTTTTGCATCTTTGTGTGACCGGTCAGGCGTTTCCATACCTTTTGGGAGAAACTTTTTCCGATGTAGTGAACCTTAAAATCCAAGAATGTGAGCGGATTGCCATCATCCGCAATTTCCACAATGAGATTGTTCACGAGCATCTCGTACAGGATTTTTTGTGGGCTCCACCAAAGGACAAAACTCCCATTTTCACGATAGATCTTGAGGGCGCCGACATTGCGGAGGGGTTGGACGTTTCCCGCTTCTCCTGAATGCCAGCCAGCGCTTATTTGGACTATCTCGCCGTCCTGACAGATTTCGTTCGGTTAGCGTCCGCGCTCGTGGTGTAATTTCCGGTGTAGGCGATGGTGTATTCCGGGGTGGGGCATGCCCCACCCCGGAATGCGGCGTCGCTGGTGGCCACCGGGTTCATCGTTATGGTGGAGTTTGCACACTTCAACCGTGACGAAGAGGAGTTCCCGATGACCGAGGACAGATTACTGATCGAAGAGCTTGCTGCGAAGGGCGGCCAACCGGATTTTTTGCGCACCATCGCCGAGAACGTGCTGCAGCTGATCATGGAGGCCGACGTTGATGGCCTGATCGGCGCGGGTCGCCACGAACGCAGCAGCGAGCGCGCGACCTGGCGCAACGGCTATCGCGACCGTTCGCTGGATACCCGGGTAGGCACGCTGAACCTGAAAATCCCCAAGCTGCGTGCTGGGTCCTACTTTCCGGGCTTCCTTGAGCCCCGCAAGATGGTCGAGAAAGCGCTGGTTGCGGTGATCCAGGAAGCGTGGATCGGCGGGGTCAGCACCCGGCGGGTCGATGAACTCGTCCAGGCCATGGGCATGACCGGCATCTCCAAGTCCACCGTCTCCAAGCTTTGCAAGGACATTGACGAGCGCGTCCATGCCTTTCTGAAACGCCCGCTCACCGGCGAATGGCCGTATCTCTGGCTCGATGCCACCTATCTCAAGGTACGCGAAGGCGGGCGGATCATCAGCGTTGCCGCAATAATCGCCATGGCCGTCAACACCGAGGGCCGGCGCGAGATCGTCGGCCTGCATATCGGCCCCTCGGAAGCGGAGGTCTTCTGGTCCGACTTCCTGAAGGACCTTGTTCGGCGCGGTCTTACCGGCGTGAAGCTGGTCATCTCCGATGCTCACGAGGGCCTCAAGGGCGCGATCACCCGCGTCATGGGCGCCACCTGGCAGCGCTGCCGGGTGCACTTCATGCGCAATGCCCTGTCCTATGTGCCCAAGGGCCAGAACACTGTCGTCGCCGCCGCGATCCGCCAGGTCTTCCTGCAGCCCGATCAGAAAAGCGCAACGCAGGTCTGGCGACAGGTCGCCGACCAGTTGCGCACCCGTTGGCCCAAGCTCGGCGCCTGCATGGACGAGGCCGAAACCGACGTGCTCGCCTACACCGGCTTTCCCACCCAGCACCGCACGAAGTTACACTCAACCAATCCGCTCGAGCGGCTCAACAAGGAGGTCAAGCGCCGCGCCGACGTCGTCGGAATCTTCCCGAACGAAGACAGCATCATCCGCCTCGTCGGGGCTGTGCTGATGGAGCAGAACGACGAGTGGCAGCTCCAGCACCGATACATGCAGATCGAAGGCATGGCCGAACTCAACCAACCCATGATCGAGGAGGAAAATCAGCCCCTACACATCACCGCCAAAGCCGCCTGACGATGGCCCACGGCCACAGCCGAAATTACACCACCTTGACGGACGCGACCTTTCGTTCGCGACTAAATTGATCCGGCATGACAGAGGAGGAGACACCCCGTCAGCGATTTGGAAGTTGATATAATATTCTCCGAAAGTCACGTTGTCGAAATAGGTTAGAGGACGTTGGACCACGAGATAGAGCGTGGATTTGTCCCATCGCTCCTGGATGATCTCTTCCACCTTTAGAAATTCGAACTCCCATGCGGATACGATAGGATAGGTCGTGCTTGCAATCACTCTAGCCACGCGCGTAGCCGGGGCCAGTGTGCCGGTAGGGTCATTTTGTTCACTCATGTTCCGACCATAATAAGTGCATTAGGTCTTTCCAACAATTAAGCTAGGTTGATCTCAATAGAAAAGGCTGGCGAGGCTCGGCACTGATCTGCCCCCCGCTGAGTGGCCCAGAGACTATGATAGTCTGGACCATGAAAGGGACATTGAATGCCGAGCAAGAAGCACAAGCCGGAAGAGATCATCGGCAAGCTGCGTGAAGTTGAGATTGTGCTGGCGCAGGGAGCGAGCACGGCTGAAGCCTGTCGCCGGATCGCGGTCAGCGAGCAGACCTATTATCGGTGGCGCAAGGAGTATGGCGGCCTGAAGACCGACCAGGCGCGGCGGATGAAGGATCTGGAGAAGGAGAACCAGCGGCTGCGCCGGGCGATCTCGGACCTGACCTTGGACAAGCTGATCTTGCAGGAGGCTGCACGGGGAAACTTCTGAGCCCCGCGCGGCGGCGGCGCTGCATCGATCAGGTACGACGGGATCTGCCAGTCCGGGTATCCGAGCGACGGATATGCCGGGTGCTGGGTCAGCATCGATCGACGCAGCGCAAGATGCCGCGCGGGGCGGATGACGAACAGGCACTGACCGAGGACATCATTGCATTGGCGAAGCAATATGGTCGTTACGGCTACCGCCGGGTCACGGCGTTGCTGTGCCATGCGGGATGGACGGTGAACCATAAACGTGTCGAGCGGATATGGCGGCGTGAAGGACTGAAAGTCCCGCAGCGCCAGCCAAAGCGCGGGCGTCTATGGCTCAATGACGGATCGTGCATCCGGCTACGCCCCGAATATCCGGGGCATGTCTGGGCCTACGATTTCGTCGAGGGGCGGACGCATGACGGTCGCAAGTTCCGCATCCTCACGATCATCGACGAGGCCAGCAGGGAATGCCTGGCGCTCATCGTTGCACGGCAACTCAAGCATGAGGATGTTCTGGCGGCCCTGGCCGACCTGTTCATCTCGCGTGGGCCGCCAGCGCATATACGATCCGATAATGGTAGCGAGTTTATCGCGACCGCCGTCCAGAAATGGCTGGGGCAGATCGGCGTAAAGACCCTCTATATCGCGCCGGGATCACCATGGGAAAATGGCTATAACGAAAGCTTCAACGGGTCGCTTCGCGACGAACTGCTCAATGGCGAGATCTTCTACAGCCTCGCCGAGGCCAGGGTGCTGATCGAGGCATGGCGGCGGCATTACAACACCGTCCGCCCGCATAGCAGCTTGGGCTACCGGCCACCGGCACCGGAAACGGCGACACCGCCATATCCGGCCTCCGGTTCCGCTTCGCTCCACCTCCGTCCGGATATGGCGGCGATGAGCTTAATGCACTAACAAACCAATCGGTCCACTCGGTGGGGGCAGACCAAATGCCAGCGCGGATTTCGCCTATCATGCGATCATGTACCGGATGCCGCGGGACATCGTCGCAGGACTCGCCGGGCGGGATGTGCGCGGGCTTGGATTGCCCGAAGAGCAGCTATATCTTGAGCGCTATTGCATGCGGCGCGGCCTGCCGGGAATGCCGCATTATGACTATTATGTGGCCTTCGGTTTCTTTCGCATCGCGGCCATCCTGCACGGCATCAAGGGCCGCGTCATCCGCGGTACGGCCGCATCGGCACAGGCGCGGGATCGCGCCCGGAGGTTCCCTGACCTGGCGGCGCTTGCCTGGGAGCAGGCCCTACATGCCGGCGCGCGCTAGCGCACGGCGATTATTTTCATGACCGGGAGATGCGAAGGATGGATTTGTTCAGCCTTGAGGGCAAAGTGGCGTTGGTCACGGGTTCATCGCGTGGGATCGGCCGAGCGATCGCCGAAGCCTATGTGGACGCTGGCGCACGTGTGGTGATTTCGAGCCGCAACCAAACGGCATGTGACGAGGTGGCGGATGCGATCAATGCCCGCTCTGGGGGCAACCGCGCGCTGGCCGTGGCAGCAAGCATATCGAGCAAGTTCGCGTTGGAGGAAATGATCTCTGCGGTGCGGTCGCATTGGGGAGCCATCGACATCCTCGTCTGCAATGCGGCTTCCAACCCTTTTTACGGACCGATGGCGGCGATCAGCGACGAGCAGTTCCGCAAGGTGTTCGAGAATAATGTTCTCGCCAATCACTGGCTGGCCTCGATGGTCAGCCCCGACATGGCACGTGCGGGCGGCGGCGCCATCGTCATCGTGTCGTCGATTGGCGGTTTTGTCGGTTCTGACACGATCGGCGCCTATAATATCTCCAAAGCGGCGGATATGCAGCTGGTCCGTAACCTCGCGGTGGAACTTGGCGGGCAGGGAATCCGCATCAACGCGATCGCTCCTGGCGTGATCCGGACGGATTTTGCCAAGGCTCTTTATGAGAATCCGGAAACAGAAGCGGCGCTTCGTCGTGCGACGCCGCTTGGCCGGATCGGCGAACCGGCCGACATTGCCGGCGCGGCCGTCTTTCTTGCGTCGCGGGCCAGCGGCCATGTGACCGGGCAGACCATCATCATCGACGGCGGCGTCCTGGTTCGGGGTGGCGGATTATGAGCGGGCGCTTTGCGACGCGATCGGTGCTGGTCACGGGAGCGGGGTCCGGCATCGGCCGCGCGACCGCACGCCTCTTCGCCGGCGAAGGTGCGAAAGTCCTGGCGACAGACATCGGGGATGGATTGGTGGAAACGGCCGATAGCTACCCCGACATGTTGACGATGTGCGGCGATGCCGGAAACGAGCAGCGGGTTGCCGACATGGTCCAAAAGGCGCTCGAGGAATTCGGGGCGCTTGATGTCGCGGTGGCCAACGCCGGTATTAGCGGCGGCATGGCAGGTATATTCGACCAGACCCAGCGGGACTGGGAAGAGGTGTTGCGGGTCAACCTGATCGGCGCGTTCCTTGCAATCAAACATACGGCACGCGCTATGGTCGATGCCGGGCGGGGCGGTGTGATAATCTGTACAGCGTCGGTTGCGGGATTGCGGGCGGGGGCAGGGGGGGCGGCCTATTCGGCTTCCAAGGCGGGGGTTATCAATCTCGTTCAAACTGCGGCCCAGCAGCTTGGCGGGACCGGAATAAGAGTGAATGCCGTTTGTCCCGGACTCATCGAGACCGGAATGACGCACGACGTTTACCAACAAGCCCGCGCGCGAGGCCGGGAAGAAGCCATCGGACAGTTGAACCCGCTACGCCGGGGAGGCGCGCCGGACGAAATCGCTCGGGCAATCGCATTTTTGGCATCGGACGAAGCAAGTTACATCAATGGACAAGCGCTGCCGGTCGATGGAGGGCTCTGCTCGTCTCTGCCCTTCTCCGGTCCGCGCCGTCTGGGCGAGGCGAGATTTTGAAGTTGATACAGTACGTGGAAAAGCGAAATGCGCTTTGAATAGCGCGGTTGAATGTCCGTTTCCCGGAATGTGCGATCATGAGCGGACAGTCCGCAACCGGCCAGAACCTATCAGCGCGTTCCCGGAATTGCAGCCAGTTCTGCCGGCGTCACGACAGGCTCCTTCCGGTCCTTGCGTTCTGAATAGCGGTCGACGAGCTGGTCGGCATGGCTGCGCGTGAGGACGGTGAAGCGGAAAAGCTCCTCGGCGACGTCGACGATCCGGTCGTAGTAGCTCGACGGCAGCATGCGCCCAGCCTCGTCGAACTCAGCGTACGCCTTGGCGACGCTGGACTGGTTGGGGATGGTGATCATCCGCATCCAGCGGCCGAGGATGCGCAGCGTGTTGACGCTGTTGAACGACTGCGATCCCGCCGAGACCTGCATCACCGCGAGTGTGCGGCCCTGCGTGGGGCGCAGCCCCTTGTAGGCAAGGGGAAGATGGTCGACCTGAGCCTTCATGATGCCCGTGATCTGACCGTGGCGTTCGGGGCTGCACCAGACCTGGCCTTCCGACCAGAGAGAGTGTTGGCGAAGTTCCTCCACGGCAGGATGGTCGTCGTCGGCAATCAGGTCGGGAAGGGGAAGGTCGGACGGGTCGAATATCCTCGTCTCGCAGCCGAAGAGTTGGAGCAGGCGTGCTGTCTCTTCGACGACGAGCCGCGAATAGGAGCGCTCGCGCAAACTGCCGTAGAGCAACAGGATGCGCGGTGCGGGATCGAGCGGTCCGAGGCCGAGCGCCGGCTGCGTGCGGACATACTCTCCATTCAGGGCGGGGAGGTGGTCGGGATGGGCTAGCGAGCGGAGGCGCGTATAGGTCAGTTCTGTCATGATACTCAGGCTTGTGAAGGAACAGTAGTGGGGAACCAGCGGCGTCCAAGGCGGAAGGCGACGCCGACAAGCAGGATGAGGACGGGCACTTCGACCAGCGGGCCGATGACTGCCGCAAAGGCCACGGGCGAGGCGAGCCCGAAGGCGGCGATCGCGACCGCAATTGCCAGCTCGAAGTTATTGCCCGCGGCGGTGAAAGCGACCGCGGTCGTGCGCGGATAGTCGGCCTCGATAAGCTTGCCCATCCAGAAGCTGATGAGGAACTGCACCACGAAGTAGATGGCGAGCGGGATTGCGATCCGGATGACATCGCCGGGAATGGTAAGGATTTCGCCGCCCTTGAGACTGAACATCGCGACAATGGTGAAGAGGAGCGCGACCAATGTAATCGGGCCGATCTTCGGCAGGAAGCGCGTCTCGTACCATTCGTCGCCCTTGGTGCGGGCGAGGAATCGGCGCGTGAGATATCCCGCGAGGAAGGGGATGCCGAGATAGATGAGCACTGCTTCGGCGATCGTCCAGAAGCTCACGTTGATGACGCTGCCTTCGAGGTCGAACAGCGGCGGGAGGACGGTGAGGAAGAGCCAAGCGTAGATGCTGAAGAAGAGAATCTGGAAGATCGAATTGAAGGCGACGAGCGCCGCGACATATTGATTGTCGCCCTTGGCGAGCTGGTTCCACACGATCACCATGGCGATGCAGCGCGCGAGGCCGATCAGGATCAGGCCGGTCATATATTCGGGTTTGTCCGCAAGGAAGGTCACCGCAAGCGCGAACATCAGCACCGGCCCGATGATCCAGTTCTGGATCAGCGAGATCGCCAGAACACGCTTGTCCTCGAACACGCGCGGCAGTTCGTCGTAGCGCACGCGGGCTAGCGGCGGATACATCATCAGGATGAGGCCGATCGCAATCGGGATGTTCGTCGTTCCGACGGACATGGCGTCGATCGCGGCGGGCAGGTCCTTGAAGAGCGACCCCAAGACAACGCCAAGCGCCATCGCGAGGAATATCCAGAGCGTCAGGTAGCGATCGAGGAAGGACAGGCGTTCGCGCTTTGCCGCAGTCATGATGCTGTCCTCAGGCCTGAACGCGATTGCCGCCGGCGTCGACGACCTGTTCGCCATCTTCCTTGGCAAAGGCACCGAGTTGCCGTGCCGGCAGGATGTCGAGCACGGCTTCGGAGGGACGGCAGAGCTTGACGCCGAGCGGCGACACGACGAGCGGGCGGTTGATGAGGATCGGATGCGCCATCATTGCATCGACGAGCGCGCGGTCGGTAAGGCTTTCGTCGCCGAGACCGAACTCCGCATAGGGCGTGCCTTTCTCGCGGAGCAGCTCGCGCGGTGTGATCCCGGCGCGCTCGATCAATTGCTCGAGCAAGGCACGCGAAGGCGGTGTCTTCAGATATTCGACGACGTGCGGCTCGATCCCCGCGTTCCGGATCAGCGCGAGCGTGTTGCGCGAGGTGCCGCAGTCGGGATTATGGTAGATGATGATGTCGATCACGGCGCCGGTTCCTTCAGCAGCAGGCGAGGTCGGCGAGCAGCGGTTCGCATAGCTCGGGGCGGCCCTGGCAACAGTCCTTCGCAAGGAAGAGCATCAGCTCCCGGAGCGTGTCGATATCCGCTCGCTGTATCTGCAGCCGGCCTCGCTTCTCGGATTGGACGAGGCCTGCCTTGGCCAGCACCGCGAGATGCGTCGAGAAGGTGCTCTGCGTAAGACCCGATGCGTCAACAAGCTTGCCGGTCGACAGGCCTTCCGGCTCATGCCGGACGAGCAGGCGAAAGGCCTCGAGACGCGTGGGGTGGGAGAGGGCGGCAAGAGCAGGAAGTGCGGAACCGATGTTCATGCATCGGAATTATCCGATGCATTAGTGTTCGTCAATTCATATCGGAAATATCCGATAGGTCGGGCAGGCTGGCCGGTAACTCGGCTCGGGCAATATAGGAGAGTTCGCCCGGCTACCGACGATATGGAACAACTATTGGAGGGTAGGCTTTGGTGTGTAGCCATTCTTCTGCCCGATGGGATCCGGAAGACGCCGTGTTGGATCGGGATGGGGTGGTGCTTCGGTCGCCGGCCGGCCTGGCCTCCGCTTGGTGGGACCTTTTTTGCCACCCGAAGACATTGGTGTGTACATCAAGATCTCCCGGCTAGATATTCGGAGCTGCAATCCGAAGCGTTAGGATGGCGTTGCCGAACCATCGATCATGCGAGGCATTGCTTGCGCACCTCGTTCGCGAGATGGTCTCTTTCGGCTCGCGCCTTTTCGGACTTCAGCTGGCGAACCGCCATGGCATGCCAGGCCGCGGCCGAGCGCAGGCTGCGATCACGCACCTGCGTCAGCTCGGCTGCAGCGGCTTCGGCCTCGCACCGTTCCGCCTGCTCGCGATAATGAACGCTTGTTGCTGTAGCGGCCACGGTGAGGTCCTTTCGATCAGTCGATCATGTCGGCGATGAGACGGCGGAGTTCGCGGCGCGATAACGTCGGCGAGCGCCGAGCCTGCGGGCGGAGGCGTATCGGCCTCCCTGCCTGTGAAAGGCCTGTAAGGCCGGGGTAGATATTACTCTGAAACATGTTGGTCTTCTTGAATATTAGTGTCAGCGCCGCTTGCCTGCGGCGCCCGGATTGCCGGGGCCGCGATCGCGATAGACGATGCGGCCCTTGGTCAGATCATAGGGCGTCATTTCGACGCGCACGGCATCGCCCACCACCGAGCGGATGCGGAAACGCCGCATCCGTCCGGCGGTGTAGGCAATGAGCCGGTGGCCATTTTCGAGTTCGACGCGAAAGCGCCCGTCGGGCAGAATCTCGTCGATCATCCCGTCGAAGGTGAGGAGCTCTTCCTTGGCCACCCGACGCGTCAGGCCGTTTCGAGATTTACGGCCGAAACCTTGCCGTCACGGCCGGTCTCAAGGTCGTAGCTGAGGCGCTGGTCCTTGTTCAGCGTCGCCATCCCGGCGCGCTCGACGGCGGTGATGTGGACGAAGCTGTCGCCCGAGCCATCCGCGGCTGCGATGAAGCCATAGCCCTTGTCGCTGTTGAAGAATTTGACGTTGCCGATCGGCATGGATGTTTCCTTTCACGAAAACAGGGTATCCGCCGGCAAAAGCACCGGCAGAGCTGGAAGCGTGAGAAGGGAAGAAGCGACCCCCGCGGGGGCATCAAATTTCCGTCGCAGGCGACGTTAGCGATCTGCATATAAGGCAGCGATCTCAAAAAATCAAGGAATTCCTTGGCTTTCAGTTTGTCGACAAATAGTCGGCCGAGAGCAGGAAGTCGATGCTCGCCCAGGCGCCTGAGGTTCGATCGGGACATTTAGACATGCATATGGCTTGTAATGCAGCATCGGGACGCCCACATGAGGCTATCGCCGGTTTGGCACTGCATGCCGGTGACTGAGAGACGATCGCGCTCCCGCAAAAGGGAGCAGATATGGATCTAAACCAACTTCTCTATCATCACCAGATGGCGCTCATGGCGGTGAGCCAGGCCCGGCGCGACGGTCACTTGCTTCCGAACTTCGATCTGCCCCGCTATTATGCGAAGCGGATCAACGAGTATCGCGAGCGCCGTGGCCTGGCGGACGGCTTTGCAGCGGTTATCGCGCCGGAACATGTTGGTCCGAAGGCTGACCCTCCGGTTTCCGAGCCGGCAACCGACTATCCGGTTTTCCTTGGCGACACGCTGATTGCCGAGTTGCTCGTCAACGAGGCGCTGGCGATGACCGAGGAGGAAAGGGCCGCCTTCGGTCTGGAGGACGTTGTCGGCCGGCTTGCCGCGGTCCAGGAGGATATCTGGGTTATCGGACGCGACATCTACCGCGCGCTTGGTCTCGACGAGGACAGCTTGGCCGCGCTTGCGGCCAGATTGCCCGCCTTGCCCAATTTGCATCCAGCCGATGCGGTGCACCTCCAGCCATTCCGGTCGCTATCGGAAGCAGGCATCGTCCACACATATGTGGACCAATTCCGGGTCGGGCCATTCCGATATTCGAATATCGACGACGCGCGTGCCGCGCTCCGGCGCCAAGACTCCAGCAGTGGAGCCGAAGGAAGACAAGCCAATGACGTCTGAGCAGGATAAGCCGCGTACCGCTTCGGCGCGCGCGCGTACAAACCCGTTTCGGCGAAATCGCAAGGTCATACCCCTTGCGCCGGAGGATGCGCAGCGGCAGGGCGCGATCAGCGCGCTCGCGTTCCAACTGCTTGGCGGACGCGACGCGGCGCTCGACTTTCTCAACACCGAAGACACCATTCTGAGCGGGCGTCCCATCGCGGTCGCGACGCGAAGCGACGCCGGCTATGCCAGCGTCGAGCGCGAGCTTCGCGCACGATCCCTTGTCCGGGATGCGCCGCATGGAGGATGATCGAGCAGGTGCCAGTCACATCGTCCGCTGCTGGTTCGAGTGGGAGATCGACGGCCTTGCGCGAAAGGTCATTCTCGTCGTCGAAACCGATCTTCCCATGCAGCCCGACGAAAACGGCTATGAAGTCATCGCTCTCGATGAGCTTCGCGCCGCTGCCATCGCCCGGTCGCGAGCGTCCCCTGGCGCTATCGACCGGATCCGCATCGTTCCGGTTCGCTACTAGCTGGCCCGCGCAAGAGGATCGGACGTCACGATATGGCCGACTATGAGATTATCGCCGTCCGCGAAGGTACCGGTAATGGCCGGACCCATCATATCGCCGCGGTGAAGGTAGGCGAGAGCCTGTTTCTCGCCGATCAGATCGTCGACTGGATCAACGCGGGGACGCATCGCTTCTGGGTGTGGTTTCAGAATGAGCAGATTGATGTGATCGCCAGGGAGCAAGGTTCGTCGCGGCGCTATTACCTGACCATAAAAAGCGGGGCTTTTCCGCCCGTTGCCTTGCTCTCGCTGCCCCGTTTTTAGGTCTGGAATTTCAGTTTCGGCCCATACCGGTTCAACGGCGGAAACGGGAAACAGCGAGGCTTGAATCAGGACTTGTGTATCGATCGAACGCATCGATCGAACGTTTTTCCGTCGGCCATGTGGCCGAGGGAATTGAAGTCTGACCGACAGCGAACGCATCACATGAACTGGAGTGAACGCGTGGGCAGTCCGAACGTCCGCTCTCGCTGTTTGGGGCCCCAAAGCTGGCTGGCTGCAAGCGGCCAACCGGCTTGATCCATGCGTTTCCCTTTTTGGCCATTTTGGCCACAGGAGAACGATCATGGGTAGGTCAGAATTCGACTATTTACCTCCACGACCGGCGTGGAATGCCGGTCGAAAGGTTGGCGCAAAGCGGCCGTTAAAACCACGGCAGATTTGGGCTATTCGCTTTCACCTGGATCGAGAGCATCGGCTTCGAGACAGGGCACTTTTCGATCTTGCGATCGACAGCAAACTGAGAGGCTGCGATCTGGTGAAGATCAGGATCGGCGACCTTGTCACCGGCGGTGAGTTGAGAACACGGGCGATGGTGATTCAGCAGAAGACCGGTCGGCCAGTTCAGTTCGAGATCATGTCGGATGCTCGTGGAAGCCTCTTGGCATGGCTTGAGCGGCGCGGTGGATCGATCGAGGACTATGCGTTCCCGAGCCGCATCGATCACTCGGCGCATATGAGCACGCGACAGTATGCTCGGCTCGTTGACGAATGGGTCACCGCGGTTGGACTCCGAAGCGAAGACTATGGGACTCATTCGTTGCGCAGAACAAAGGCGTCGATCATTTACAAGGCGACCGGGAATTTGCGTGCGGTGCAGATTCTGCTCGGGCACACCAAGATTGAAAATACGGTGCGATACCTCGGCGTCGATGTTGAAGATGCATTGACCCTCGCGGAAGGCATCGAAGTCTAACCAGCAAATTGCGGTATCCTAGAGAGCGAGCGTTCTAGCTCGTGACGGAACGTCCGCTCTCTTTGTTTGACCCCTAAAAGCGGTCAGTCTCCAAACGGCCACTTTCCAAAAGGCAGCGCGGGACATTGAACGATGACCTGGCATTATCACTCCAAAAGAGCCGCGTCGATTACAGCTCGATGGATTTCGGCAAAATCAAGCTTGATGTTTTCGGCAGCCTTTTGACGAGCTGCATCGATCATCGTGGCATCCGGCTCACGCAGCGCCATGAGGGCGGCTCTCGCTTCGGGCAAATAGTCTTGCCATAGCGGCTTACCGTCCATCGTTGCCCCCGCCGGATGACCGTCCAGTTTACATAACGCGCGAGCGACTCGTTCCAGGGCATGACTCATTCCGTGAGAATAGCACGGGCTGCGGCAACTGGTCGCTTCCTTCTACTGGAGGGACATCATCGCTCCGCAGGGCAGCGGTCAGCCTCGGTCCGACGATGTCGCGATTTGGCGTTTCCATACAATCCGCGCCCGCCCTGATCATCTAGCGGCGCCGTGCGACCCAGAGGGGTTCATCCTCGTCGAGGACGAATTCTTCATAACTGGCGCCCGTCCGGCATTTCGTCAGGCGGGCGCCATTTTGTTTGCGGTCCCTTTGATCGCGCCCCTTCTGCTTGCTGCAGCCACCCCGGCCTCCGTCCTGCCACGGCGCAGCGCGCCCGCAATGGGCTTCGCCCATCCTCCGCTGCGCTGCGGCCTGTCGGTGCGGGCGCGCAGCAGGCGTCGCGGCCTGCCTGTCGGCGCGGGAATGGCCCGCAGCGGCAGGAGATACATCATGGGCGCGATCGGCATGGTCTGCGGCACATTCGAAAAAGGCTTTGTCGGAGAAATCCGGACCTTGTCGATCAAGGCGAGAATTGAAATTCGTCCGAACCGTGGAAAGGACGTCCGCGTCCAGCCTGACTATCGCATCTGGTCCGACGACGTCGACGTCGGCGCGGGCTGGCTGCGCGTCGGACGGCTGTCCGGAGAGACCTATGTGTCGCTTGCGTTTGAGGCACCCGAGTTCGGCCAACGCCGGCTTTACGCAAACCTCGGCCGGGCGGCGGGGCAGGACAATCCCGACTGCTACGCCATCATCTGGAACCCGATGGACTGAGATTGCGATCGCTCGGTTTTGCATCCGGACTGACGACAATCCGGGTGCAAGCCTTGCATCAGCTTGTTAGGGTGACGGCAATGCGCAGCAGTATCGAACATCTTCCGGCCGCAAAGCAACGCGAACTCGGCCGCGTCGTGCAAATCATTTTCGAGGAATTCGAGGATGCGCTGGCACTCGCGACGCAGGACTGGAAGCGCAAGGGGCGCATCTCGAAGGTGATCTTGTACGGCAGCTATGCGCGCGGCGGCTGGGTCGACGAGCCGCACACCGCCAAGGGCTATCAGTCGGACTACGACCTGCTCATCATCGTCAACGATAAACGCCTGACCGACCGGGTCGAATATTGGTCGAAGCTCGACGACCGGCTGATCCGCGAGCTCACCATGACGAAGTTGGTGCGCACCCCGGTCAACTTCATCGTCCATAGCACCGACGAAGTGAACCGCGGGCTCGCCGAAGGGCGCTATTTCTTCATGGACGTCGCGCGCGACGGAATCGCGCTCTACCAGGCGATCGATGACGATCTGCCCGAGCCGCAGCCGAAGACGCCGCATGCTGCGCTGGAACTGGCGCAGGAGTATTTCGAGGAGTGGCTTCCGTCGGCGCACGGTCGCCAGAAGCTGGCCGAGTTCGCAACTGCCGAAGGCCTGCTCAAGCACGCTGCATTTGAATATCATCAAGCGGTCGAAAGCTACTACCACTGCGCGCTGCTGGTTTGTACCTTTTACACTCCGCACGTCCACAATCTCGCATTTCTGCGCACGCAGGCCGAGCGCATCGATGATCGCCTGTTCGACGCATGGCCGAGCGAGACCAAGGCCGATCGCGCACGCTTCGAGAAGCTGAAGGATGCCTATGTGAAGGCGCGCTACTCGAAACATTATCGCATCTCCGGGGAAGAGCTGGCCTGGCTCGGTGAGCGCGTGTCGGTTCTGGCCGGGATCGTCGAGACCATCTGCCGCGAGCGCATCGCGCAGCTTGCCGCCACCGCGCGGAGTGCCGGCTGATGGCGGGGCCGCCGAGCGCCGCCGAGCTCTTCGCCGCGCTGCGCATCCTCGTTCTGATCGACGAGGACCGCGGTCTCTTCGATCGCGGGGCGGAGGAGGGCGGCTATCGGTCCGAGGAGCTCGAGAAGTCGCTCGAGGTCGTGCGCGCCGCCGTGGCGCAATGATGCGGCTGGCGGCGCTTCGCGGCGCCGCCTATAGCGCCTGGCCGGCCGGGGTGGGCCCGGCCGTCTCAGGAGATATTTATATGAATCAGGCCGAACTTTCGGATCGCGTTGCAACCTCGCTGGGACTTTCGAAGGCCGAGGGCAAGAAGGCCGTCGACGCCGTGATCGCCGCGATTACCGATGCCGCTGCCAGCGGCGAAGAAGTGTCGATCAGCGGCTTCGGCAAGTTCAAGGTGTCGACCTCGGCCGCGCGTGAGGGCCGCAACCCTTCGACCGGCGAGACCATGCAGATCGCTGCCAAGAAAAAGCTCGGCTTCTCGGCCGCCAAGGCCGTCAAGGATCGCCTCAACGGCTGAGCCTCCGGCTCCCCGCCGGCGTGGCCGGCGGGGACATGAGCGCGGCAATCTGATGAGCGCGCTCTAACCTCGCGAGGCTCGGTCAGGGGTCGCGCCGATGCGGGGCCGCGCGGGCGCACTGGCCTCGCACTCCTTGCGGCGCGGGCGCGCGCGTCCGCCGCGGGCAGCCGGCGCTCCGCGCCGCCCAGCCTCCGCTTGCGCTGCGGCGGCCCGCGCCGTTCGCGCGCACGCCGCGCCGCTGCGGGCTCGGCCAGAGCGCATCTTCTCTCTTTGGAATTGACCGGGAGGAGGGAAGGGCCGCCCGGTATCGAGGGGGGGGATGAATCCGGGCGGACCTTCCCTGGAAAAAGGAACGGCAGGCGTGAAAGTTCCGCCCGCTTGCGAAAATCAGTCTGCGGTAGCGCCGGCCAGCCGCGCGAGCCCGGCCTCGAGGTCGGCGAGGCTGAACGGCTTGGTGAGCATGGCGGCGCCATCGAAACGGGGATCGGAGACGACATTGTGGCCGCCCGTCGTCACGAGGAAGGGGATGCCCGCGGTGCGGAGCGCTTCGACCACGGGGCCGGCGAGCTCGCCATCGGCGAGATGGACGTCGACGATCGCGGCGTCGATCTGTTCGGGGTCGATATGGGCCAATGCGGCGGCGACGGTTTCGCAGCAGGCTGCGATCTCATAGCCGAGCGCATCGAGATATCCTTCGAGCATGATGGCTACGAGCGGGTCGTCCTCGACGATCAGGATGGATGTCAGCATGCGTCTACTCTGTCGATGTCGTTACGGTGGCGCTGTGCGCGCGGTCACCGGTGCAGTCGATGGGTTATGGTTCCTCGGGCGGCAAGATTGGAAGAACCTGCAAAACCTCAAGGAGTTGCGAGCCGTGCCGCATGCGCGCGGCTTGGGCGATGTCTGGTAGCGGATTTTCACGGGAACGATTTTTTACGCAGGGCGTGAAAGCCGCGATCCGGCTTGCAACGCGGCAACCGCGCCGCTCGCGTCGCCGGCAAATGAGGAAGGAACATCAAGGGAGCCTGAACGGACGATGCTGGAGAACTGGTTTCCGCCGGGGCCGCGACCGACCGCGGCAGCGAGATCGTCGATATTTATTGCAAACCGCCTCGAGAATGGCGACCGCCATCTCTGGGAAACCGCCCTCAGCCGGGGCGAGCGCTCCTGGCGCAAGGGTGAGGAGCTCGCCGTCGAAGGCGAGCCGCCGGGCGCGCTCCATGTCATTCTCGAAGGCTGGGTCCAGAAATACCGGCAACTTCCCGACGGTCGGCGCCAGCTTCTGGGCTTCTGCCTGCCCGGACAGGTCTGTGATATCGACCTCCTTCGCCGCCGCGTGCATGGCCACACCGCCACCGCGATCGGCAACCTCCGCGCCGCCGCCCTGACGCGCGACGGCCTCGAGGAACTGCTCGACCGATGCCGCGGCCTCGGTGCCGCGCTGATCGACGCCGACACGATCTCGGCGGCGATCCAGCGCGAATGGCTGGTGAATGTCGGAATCAGGTCGGGGCGCGAGCGTCTCGCCCATCTGCTTTGTGAATTATACGTCTTGCAGGGCGGCGATGTCGACCGCGGCGAGGTCGATTTTCCGGTCACGCAGGGACAGCTCGGCGAAGCGCTCGGCATGACCTCGGTCCATGTGAACCGCATCCTGCGCGAGTTTCAGGCCGAATATGGGGCCGCGGTGCAGCAGCGAAGGCTCGCGATTTCGGACTTCGGCGCATTGGCGCGCCGCGCGGTTTTCGATCCGGCCTATCTCGGCATTGATTCCGAAAAGCCAAACTAGGTTGTAGGAGCCGTGTGGTCTCCATGCTAGTCTGCCCGCGACGGCTGCGGCTCCACCCTAGATCGGCTTTCTGTGGTTCCGGCATTTCCCGCAGTCCCCCGTTGCATACGGCTGGCCGATCGATCTGACTGCCGAGAGCCTAGGACCGCTCCCGTCACTCGAGGAGCATGACATGCGCCCTTTTCATCTTTTGATTCACGACGCGGACGCGCGCGCGCCGCGCCGCGTCGATTTTCAGGCCGAAAGCCCCGACCACGCCTTCCAGGTCGCCCGCAACGAGTGCGACGGGATTCATGTCGAACTCTGGGACGAGCACACACTGCTCGCCCGCATGACGAAGGCGGGCGGCCTCTGGCAGCTACTGCCGGTCGGCAAAGCTATGCCGGAACGTGCTTCCGGTTCGATGGTCGAAGTCCCGGATATGGCCATGCCGGCCATGCGTCCGGCCTAGCGACGCATCGGGAATATGGAAACCGGCGCGGAATTGTTTCCCGCGCCGGTTCCGCGATGTTCGCTTCGCAAGCATCGCCCCCCTCCACACGCCAATCAGTCGGGGTCGCAATTCGACTCACCGGTGTGCCAAGTTCATGGCCGTCTCATGACTCAAAATGCGCGAAGCGCCTTGTAGAAAACCGACACCGCGATTGCCGAAGGGCGAATCTTTTCCGTGATTTAACCTGGATCAATCCTCTCCGGAGCGAAGCCTTCGCTCCGTGGCGTTCGGCCCACCCGGGTGCATGAGATCGGGGATCAATCCGTCGAGCTTCGCGATCGTGGTCGCTGCATCCTCGTGATGGACAAAAATGCCGCCCGCTCCCTCCCAGAGATGCGCGTGCTTCAGCTGATCATCGACAAGGATGTCGCCCACCTGCGCATGATTCCGCTTGTCAACCGCCATCACGGTGAGGATCTGCGTTCCCGGGAAATGGTCGGCCGCCCATTTGATCTTCTGCGGCGCGGCCCAATTGCCGCGCGGGAGGCCCGTGAGGATGACCGGCATGAGATGGCGTACCGCGGCGAACAGCTCCATTGCATCGGGCATGAGCGGGAGGGTGCCGTAAAAGTCGGGGTGGCGCGCGATCTCGCGCCAGAAGCCGCCGATGCCGTGCCTTTTCTCATAAGCGCGCGACGGCATCCCGAGCAATTCGGTCGCGCCGCGCTCGAAATCGGCAAGTACACCGTCGCAGTCGAGATAAAGCTGCATCAGAACCTCCAGCGCGCGGGCTCGAGCGCGATCTCGATCGGTGGATCAACGCGCGACCAGCCGCGCGCCGCGATGACATCATTGCTTTCCTTCGCCCGGCGTCCTTCTCCGAGCGACCAGGTGATATGGTAGTGGCTGCCGTCGCCGCGGTCGGTCGTGCCGTCGATGCGGACGACGAGCGCCTGCACGCCTTCGCCGTCGTCGGCTTCGCCGACGACCTCGCCGGTGCGCGCGCTCGGCAGGGGAGTGTCCTCGTCGGTCCCGAAGCGAAGCGTGACATGATCCGTGACAAGCGTCTCATAGCGCGGCGCGAACTGTGGAAGAAGCATGTCGCGCTGCTGCTCTGGAAGCTCCCAGCCGGTGATCGCGCGGCTCATCTTTGTACCTGGGGACGGCGAAGCGCGCGCCTGGATGGGGTCGGGGCTCGACTGGTCGCGAGCTGGACCGGTCGGAAGGCCGGGGGAGGAGCTTTTGACGCGTTCTGGACTTTGTGCGTTGCCATGGAGACTAGACCGCCCGGCGGCGCATTCGTTCCCGCATCGGCGAACGCAACCCGGCGCCTGAGGGTGCGTTGC
The DNA here is from genome assembly GCF_001314325.1 of Sphingopyxis macrogoltabida. Taxonomy (NCBI): domain Bacteria; kingdom Pseudomonadati; phylum Pseudomonadota; class Alphaproteobacteria; order Sphingomonadales; family Sphingopyxidaceae; genus Sphingopyxis; species Sphingopyxis macrogoltabida. The sequence goes on along the minus strand of NZ_CP009429.1, from coordinate 2,317,323 downwards.
GAGATCGTATGATCGAAGGAAAATGACCATGGCAGACGACAAGCAGAATGTGGGCGCCGCCGATCGCTCGCGCATCAGCCTCGGCGAAGATTATGAAGTCCGCGACTGGACCAAGGCTCTCGGAGTCAGCGAAGAGGAACTGCGTGCAGCAGTCGACGCGGTCGGCAACTCCGCCGACAAGGTCCGCGAATATCTAGCCGGCCGCTGATGGCGAGCAGTTTCGACCGGGCGATGACCTCGCCGCTCGAGCGGGTCGCACGCGTGCTTGCCGGTCATGCGCTCAGCCGCAACGCCGAGGGCGACATGAGCTCGGCGAGCGAGGCGGTCGATGCGCTCTGGGGAGAATATAGCGACGCCGCGCTCGCGGTCCTGCGCACGCTCCGCGAGCCGAGCGCCGTCATGCTCGCCGTTGGCGATGCGGATATCTGCGACCGGATGATACATGCGGCGATCGAGGAAGAAACGATAACGGACTGAGCTTTGGCTCGGTCCACGCGAAAGCTGAAGAGATGGCGAATGGCTGGGCGCGCGACGGCGCGGTGCAGGAGCAGATCGACGATACCGTTGCCGATGCGGTCAGGCTGGCACGGCTTCGTCTTGCCGAGGGATCGGGCGCCGATTTTTGCGAGGATTGCGGCGAGCGCATTCCGGACGCACGGCGCAAGGCGCTTCCGGGAAGCCGGACATGCATCGCCTGCCAGACGCTGCGCGACAAAAATCACCGCCAGTCGGGGTTCAATCGTCGCGGCAGCAAGGACAGCCAGCTCCGCTGAGCCTACGACTGCAGGACCGGTGGCCGGCCGGGTTCATAACTCACGTTAAGATCATCGAAGTTTATGGGCAATCTGTCCCACGGCAGAGGAACAACGCGTCTCCGGTGCGCGTCTCTTTGGCATCCAACCCAAGGAGATTGATTATGGCAAATGAGCAAGAAAATCGTCAGGCCCAGCAGGGCGGTACCGGTCATGATCGCGGCGGGCAGGCCCAGCAGGGTCAGGAGGGGGGCAGTCAGCAGAGCGATACCAACGCTGGAGGCATTCAGCAGGATCGCGGTCAGCAAAAGCAGGATATGGGCCAGGGCCAGCAGAACCAGCAAAGCGGTCAGGGCGGCCAGCAGGGCGGCGGTCAGCAGGCTGGCAAGAATGCCGGTCAGGGCCAGCAGGACCAGCCGGGCGGTCAAGGTCAGCAGGGCAGCGACAACAGCAACCGCCAGCAGGAACAGCAGGAAGCCGATCGGCGCGTCGAAGGCGAGAATCGCGGCGGCGACAACGGCTACGCCAGCGGAAACTGACACCCACGGCGACTCCTTCGCCGCTCGTCGGGTCCCACGCTCTCACGGGACCCGGCCTTTTTCACACAATCGCCGCTCTCTCTGGCCGGCGCTTCGAAAGGACATACCATGGACAACAGCAACAGCATCTCGACCCTGAACTCGCTAATCGCAACGACGCTCGACAGCATCGACGGCTATCGCAAGGCGGCAGACGAAGCGAATGCAGGTCAGTTTCGCGAGATTTTCCTGAGCCGCGCGAGCGAGCGCCAGCAGGTCGTCTCGAATTTTCAGGCGAAAGTGCGCGAGCTCGGCGGCAACCCCGAAGACGACGGCACGATCCTCGCCTCGGCGCACCGCGCCTTTCTTGGCCTCCGCGACAAGCTGACGGGGGCGCGCGATGACGACGCGGTCATCGCCGAAGTCGAGCGCGGCGAGGACCATATCAAGTCGAAGTTCGAAAGCGCGCTCGGCGATGCCGATCTCGACCCTTCTGTCCGTCAGCTCATCGAAAGCGGCTATGCTTCGGTGCGGCAGGGTCATGACCAGATCTCGGCGCTGGAACACGGGCTCGGCGCAAGCTGAGTTCTTTTCCTTCAGTGGACTGAAAGACGGCGGCTCCGGGAAACCGGAGCCGCCTTCATTTTGAGTGGATGTCGGCAGCGCCGGCAGCAAGCAGGTCAAGCGTCCTGGCATCGCGTGCGCCGGCAAACCAGCGGTCGAGTGCGGCGGTAATGATCGGCTCGCCGCTCGCCGCTTCGAATAAGGTGAGCGAGGATTGAAGCTTGCGCGCGTCGGTATGGCCGAACACCGGGAGGGGATCGCTGCTGCCGAGATCCTGTAGCGCCTCGACGCAGGCGATGTAGCGCGGGCCGAGGAGCGGATGATCGAGATAGGCCTGTGCCTCGCCAAGCGAGGCGATGGCGAAGCGTTGCGCCATCGCACTGCGCCCGAGGCCCGCGATCTGCGGAAAGATGAACCACATCCAGTGACTGCGCTTCTCTCCGCGTCTGATTTCTTCGAGGGCGCGAGCGTAAACCGGCTCCTGCGCCTCGACGAAGCGCTCGAGCGCTGCTTCATAACTCATCTCGTCGCTCCCTCGCGCATCATGCGCCAACGGCCCCGTGGCCGCTGCCCCCCTTGGCAGCGCAGACGCCTTGCTGGACGGGCACGAGTCGGGTCAAGGCGCGACCCCGCAACTTGCGGCGGGCGGAGGAACTTTGGCCGCTTCCTCTCGTTCCGACCAAGCACGGGCGCCGCGGCGATCACGGGTCGGCCGCAGTCATGTGCGGAAAGCCGCGCCGGTCGCTAACCGCTCCGGTGCGGCACGCAATCAGGGCCGCGGCGTGCAAAATCGCCCGCCATACGGCCCCGGTCGCCGCCGGGCTCCTTGCATCCCTGCGGGAGAGCCCGGCGCGCCGTATTTTCCAGCTCGTCAGGCAGCGTAGATTACTTCGGCACGGCCGACTGGGCCAAGGCCTCCAAATCGCTCGGAGGCAGCGGATTGTCCGAAGGCAGCGTGCGCGGCTCAAACCTTATGAAGAAGCTTTTTACAACTCGGCATCGCGCGCTCTCTCGCCCGATGCAGAGCAAGCATAGCTCGCCGTAGCGGCTGGGCCAGCCTGTGTCGCGCAACTTCGTCCAATATGAATCCATCTCCATGCCGGCCGCTTGTCGACAGCTTGCGGGCCGGCGAGGCGTCGTCGGCGGAATCGACGCAACTCAGGTTAACCTGCTGCAACCGCGGCGAGAGGGGGCGGTTTCAGCAACATGCTACCGCCAACCGACGACAGCTCCCATCCTCTGGCTCAACGCTTCCAGACCTTCATCCGCGCCCCGGAGTTTCCCTGCGTGGGAGCGAAGTCTGCACTGGCGCGAAGCCAGATCCGCTTCGTCGTCGGCCGCGACATGCGCTCGGCCTGGGACGATTTGCGCATCTACCCCAATCTCCTCGATCTTGCGTGGAGTTATGCGCGCTCGCCGAGCCTCTTCCATTCCCTCGTGGTGATCTTCGAGGAGGATGGCGGGCTCGACGAGGAAGCGTTCGAGACATGCCTGTGGGAGCGTATCGACTCGCTGAGCCGGAAAGACGACTGGGCGGGCCAGCCGCCAGATCCACGCGTCAGTCACAGCCCTGATGATCCGCATTTCTCGCTCAGCTTCGGCGGCGAGGCCTTTTTCGTCGTCGGGCTCCACCCCCGAGCCAGCCGTCCCGCTCGCCGCTTCGAACGCCCCGCGCTGGTGTTCAACCTGCACGACCAGTTCGAGAAGCTCCGCGAGACCGACGTCTATGAGAGGATGCGCAGCAAGATCATCGCACGCGACGTCGCCCTCGCCGGCAACGCGAACCCCATGCTTGCCCGTCACGGCGATGTGTCGGAGGCACGACAATATTCGGGGCGGGCTGTCGGACCCGATTGGCGGTGTCCCTTCTCCGGACGTAACGCGGCGCCCTGAGCGCCTCTGCGCAGCCTATTTTGCCGGGCGGCGCGGCGCCAGGTCGAAACTCTCCCCATCGCGAAGCGCGTGAAGCGTCGCGCCGTGAAGCGACACGATGCCGCCGGTCGACGCGCCCGCCGCAGTGGAACGGCTCGCCTGCGACGCGTCGACGATCGTGACGCCGCCGCTTCCGATCACCTGCGCGGTGCCGGCCTCGATCCGCAGCGCGGTGTCCTCGTCGATCCCGATTCCGAGAAAGTCGGGACGACGGCTGACCGCGCCGAGAAGCCGCCCGATGCGCCCGCGCTCCGCGAAATGCTGGTCGATGATGCAGTCGGGGATGAGGCCAAGCCCCGGCGCCAGTTCGATATCGTCGATGCGCGGCGTCTCTTCACCGCTTCCGCCGACGAGCATCGTTTCGCCCTGCGCCGAGGCTCCCGCCGACGTTCCCGCGATAAGTCCCCCGCGATCGTGGAGCGCGTGAATGGCCGCCTCAATCGGCGTATCTCCGGTCAGGCTCATGAGGCGCGACTGGTCGCCGCCGGTGAAGAAGATACCTTCGGCCTGGTCGATGATCCGTACACGCGCGGGATCCCGGGCTTGATCCCGATCGTCGAGGTAAAGCTCGATGAGCCGACCGATCCCAAGCGGCGCAAAGCCCTCGCAATAGGCCTCAAAATATCCATCGCGCTTCGCGCTGGCGATAGTGGCAATGACGAGCGTGCCTTGGCCCAGCTCAGCAGCGATGGCACCGAGTATCTTGCGGCTGCCATCCTTGTCTTCATGGCCGCCGATCACGAAAAGGGGGCCGCGATTAAAGGGCATGGTGATCCTTCCAGACGATGTCGGAAACCGCGGACATTCCTTCGCGGGCATAGGCGGCGGCGAAATGCGGACTGTTGTGCGCGATGCCGATCGCGCCGTCGCGGTCGAGAAGGATGACGCCCGCCTCGGCTCCGAGGCGGGCCATAGGCTCGTAAATCGTTGTAGCCGCCGCGCTGGCGCCCGTTGTCTCGAGCGCGCGCATCACGCGCGCGGCAAGCAGCGTCCGTGCGATCGCCTCGCCGTCTCCCGAAAGCGACACCGCGCCGATGCCGTCTTCGGCATAGAAGCCGCAGCCGGGAAGCGGTGCGTCGCCGACGCGCCCGGCGAGCGTGCCCGCCAGTCCGCCGGTCGATGTCGCCGCGGCAACATGTCCCGCCCGGTCGCGCGCAACGCAGCCGACCGTATCATGGTCGCTCTCGCCCGCTGTCGCCGGGCGCATGGCTTCCATGGATTCCGCGATACCGCTCGATCGTGCGAACGCCTCGGCGCCGGCACCGACGAGGAGCACGGACGGCTCGCGAAGCATGGCATGCGCCGCTTCGACGGGATTGTAGAGGAACCGCACGCAAGCAACCGCCCCGACGTCGAGGGTGGCGCCATCCATGATACCCGCGTCCATCTCGACCTCGCCGTCTGCATTCGCCACCGATCCCCGGCCCGCGTTGAACAGCGGATCATCCTCAAGCAGGCAGACCGCGGTCTTTACCGCGTCGAGCGCGCTGCCGCCGCGCTCCAATATCATCCTGCCGGCTTCCAAGGCTGCCACGCACCCCTCGCGGCGCGGCGCCTCGAGTGCAGCAGGGATCCGGCACGCTCCGCCGTGGACCGTGATCGCCCAACGTCCGTCAGCCATGCGCCGCCTCCAGCAACCGGGCGTCCTCAGGACCGGCGCTCGCCGCCCAGGCTTCGACGATCCTCCATATTCCGTCGACGTCGGTCGGCGTGAGCACGACGATATCGCCGGGGCGCGCGGCCGCAAGGCAAGCCGAGGCAGCGTCATACTCACCATTGTGCATACCGATCGCGGCCGCATCGAGCCCCGCAGCGAGGGCGCCCTTGCGCATCAAGGCATTGGCTTCGCCGGGTGGGCGTCCCCTGAGGTCAACATTCTCGCGCAGCATCAGGACATCGAACATCCCGCCCGAGAGAGCGCCGATATCGACGAGATCGCAATCGCGCCGGTCCCCCGGGATGCCGATCATTCCGATCACACGGACATTGCTGTCGCCGCGCATCGAGCCGATCAACTCGGCGAGCGCGATGAGCGCGGCGCGGTTATGGGCATAATCGACGACGATCCGCACCCCGTGCGCCTCGGCAAGGCTGAGACGCCCCGGCGAATCCTCGAAGCTTGGACGAAAGGATGCGAGGCCTGAGGCGATCATACCCGGAGCAATCCCATAGGCGGCGGCCATCGCGGCGGCCGCGGCGGCATTCTCGACATTGAACCGGGCCGTCCCGTTCAGCGTCGCCGGAATATTCGCGATGGGAATTATCGGCATGGATTCGCTGCCCCGGTGCAGCATGAGCGTTCCGCGCTCGCAGCTTACCGCCAGTCCGCCGCTCTCGAGATGCGCTTGGATCGGTGCCAACGCAGCCGCTACCGCTCCGCCGGTGAACCAGACGATCCGTCCGCGGGCCCGGCGTGCCATCCGCACGGTGAGCGGGTCGGCGGCGTTGAGAACGCACGCGCCGCTCTTTTTGACGTTGCGGGCAACGATCGCTTTGACGCGCGCCAGGTCGGCGAGCGTCTCGATGCCCTTGAGGCCGAGATGGTCGGGCGTGACATTAAGGACTGCCCCCACGTCGCACGCGTCGAAGGCGAGCCCCTCACGCAACATCCCGCCGCGCGCGGTCTCGAGAACCGCCGCTTCGACGCGGGGGTGGCGCAGCAGCATGCGCGCGCTCTTGGGACCGCTCGCGTCGCCCCCGGCGCTGCGGGTCTCGCCGACATAGACGCCCGAGGTACAGGTGAAGCCGGTCGTGAGGCCATGGTGTTCCAGGATTCGCGCGAGCATGCGCACCGTCGTCGTCTTGCCGTTCGTTCCGGTCACCGCGAAGATGGGGATACGGCTCTTTTGGCCTTTCGGAAAGAGCGAGGCGATGATCGGCCGCGCAACGTCGCGCGGCGTCCCTTCCGATGGAGCAAGATGCATGCGAAGCCCGGGCGCGGCATTTACTTCGACGATGCCGCCCCCCGACGCACGGACGCTTTGCGCGATATCGGGGACGATCATGTCGATGCCGGCGACGTCGAGTCCGAGCGCGGCGGCGGCGTCGATTGCGATCGCCGCATTTTCGGGATGAATGACATCGGTCCGGTCGATCGCGCTCCCGCCGGTCGAGAGGTTGGCGGCGCCGCGGAGCGTCACGATCTCGCCTGCCTTGGGCACGCTCGCGAGAGTGAAGTTCGCCTCGGCGAGAAAGGCCTCGAGCGCGGCGTCGATGCGGATCCGGGTGAGAACGGCCTCATGCGCGACACCGCGGCGTGGATCGTTGTTAACCGCCTCGATCAGATCCGCGATGCTGTTCCTGCCATCGCCGGCCACATGCGCGGCGACGCGCTCGGCGACCGCGACCACGGCTGTGCCGACGACGAGAATGCGGTGATCGGCTCCGACGAGCTGCTGCTCGACGATGACACGCGGTGCGATGGCTTGCGCTCGCTCGAAGGCGTCGCAAAGAGTTCCATCGTCGGCGACGCTCGTGGTGACACCGCGGCCCTGATTGCCGTCGAGCGGTTTTACAACGACCGGCCAGCCGAGCTTCGCGGCAGCGCGTTCCGCCTCCGACACCGTCCGCACGAGTTCGCCGCGCGGTACGGGGATACCGATGCTCGTGAGCATCTCTTTCGCCGCCTGCTTGTTCGCGGCGAGTTCGGCGCCGATCAGCGATGTCGCGCCGGTCACGCTCGCCCGAATGCGGCGCTGGCGGTGGCCGGTGCCGAGCTGGATGAGGCTTGCCTTGTCGAGCCGCAGGACGGGGATATGCCGGCGCCGCGCTTCGGCGACAAGCGCCGCGGTGCTGGGGCCGAGCCCGTTCTTGCGGACGATCGCTCGAAGCGCGCTCACCCTCGTGTCTGTATCGGTCGCTCTGCCGTCGAGCTCCGGGGAGATACGATCGAGCCCTTCGGCACCCTGCATCGCAGTCGGAAGCAGCGCGTTCACGAGTTCTATGGCTGCCCGCCCGGCGGCTAAGCCGCTCGGCGCATCGGCGTAGCAGTAGAGAATATCATATTGGCCCGGCTTGCCGCGCACCCTGCGCGTCTTGCCCCTCGTGACCGCGGCCCCGGCGCTGGTCTGCAGCTCGATCGCCACATGTTCGATGATATGGCCGAGGCGGGTTCCGTCGGCGAGCCGGCGGAGAAAGCCGCCAGGCGCGCCATAGCTGCAGCCATGGTCCACGAGGCCGGGAAGTAGCGATTGCAGGGCATTGTCGAAACCCGGGAGGCGGTCGCTCGGATAATCGTCGAGGATCCCGAGATCGACGCGGATCCGGATCATCGGACGCCGGCTGTAGAGGTTGGGGCCGTTATAGACCGAGCGTTCGAGCACGCGCAGCTGGGCGGAACTCAATGCGCCGGCCTTGCAGGGGGCAGCGACCGGTTGCCGCGGTCGAGGGGCGCGGTTCGAGCCGGGGCGCGCGAAAAGATGGGGCCGGGAGGGGAGAGGGGAAGCGCGGCATGCTTGTCCTTGGGTTGGGTCCTGCAGCTGCCAACGCGAGCGGCTGGGCCCGGTTGCCGGAGTTAACCTGGATCATGGCGATTGTTGCCGGCGGGTCGGCAACTGCACGCGCGGGGGCGCGTTGGGGAAGCAGGCGATGACGCATCTCCTGCCAGAGCGGGGCGCGCCCTTCGGGCTCGACCGTTCTCCACTGAATCCCGTCTCGAGGGGAAGAAGGGCAAGGTCGATGCGCGCGCCTGTTCTTCATTCGGGGGGACCGGACAGAAGGCACAACGATGAAATTCGACAGCGAGACCAGCTTCCTTACCGCATTCGACAATGAAGAGAGCCGCCACGGCGGGCCCGTTGCCGGTATTGCCGCGCGCGCCCGGCGCCTCGCGCTCATCGGCTGTTTCCGGCCGCGCCAGTGCGGGATCGCGACCTTCACCGCCGACATTTACGACCATCTGACGACCGCGCGTCCCGACATGGCGATCGATGTCTATGCGATGGCAGCCAGGCCGGGCGATGCGAGCGATTCCGCAGCCGTTGCTGGCATCGATGAGAAAGATGCCGATGGATATCGCGCTGCCGCGGAGGCGATCAACGCAAGCGGTGCCGACGCGGTCTGGCTCCAGCATGAGTTCGGGATTTTCGGGGGTCCCGCAGGCGACATGATACTGGGGCTCGTCGACCGCGTTGCGGCGCCGCTGATCGTCACCTTCCATACCATCCTCGCCGAGCCGAGCGCCGACCAGCGGCGCGTGATGGAGCATCTCGTCGCGAAGGCGGCGAAGCTCGTCGTGATGAGCGCCTTCGGCCGCGAGACGCTGATCCGCATCTATGGCGCGAAGGCAGAGCGTATCGAGCTGATCGAGCATGGCACCCCCGACCGGGCCTTCGAGGCATGTTCGCCGCTTCGCGAGCGGCTCGGCCTTGCGGGCCGTCCGGTCGTCTCGACCTTCGGCCTCCTCGGGCCGGGCAAGGGGCTGGAAGCGGCCATCCGCGCGCTGCCGGCGATTGCCGCCCAATATCCCGACATTCTCTATCGGATCGTCGGCGCCACCCATCCCAATCTCGTCGCTGCCGAGGGCGAAGCCTATCGGCAGAGCCTTGCCGACCTCGCCGGGGAGCTCGGCGTCGCGGACAATATCGCCTGGGAGAACCGCTTTCTCGACCTGCCCGAACTCCTCGAACAGATCGAGCTATGCGATATCTATCTCGCGCCCTATCCCAATCTCGCGCAGATCACCTCGGGTACGCTCGCCTATGCGGTGGCGCTCGGCCGCGCGGTCGTATCGACGCCCTTCGTGCATGCGCGCGAACTGCTCGCCGATGACGTGGGCATCCTGCTCGGCGGGGCCGACAGCGACGCGATCGCCGAGGCGGTGTTGCTGTTGCTCGCGCACCCCGGCGAACGGCGCGCGCTCCAGGAGCGCGCCTATGCGCGCGGCCGGTCTACCGCCTGGCCGGTCATCGCGGCGCGCTTTGCATCGCTGATCGAAAACGTCGCGGCCGTGCCGGCGCGGCGCGAGCCCCGGCGGATGTTCCCCTCCTTCGCCGCGATCCGCGCGCTCTCGGACGATGTCGGCATATTGCAGCACGGGACGGGGCTTATTCCCGACCGGAATCACGGCTATTGCATCGACGACAATGCGCGCGCGCTGATGCTCGTCAATGCGAGCCCGTCGCTCGGCGAGGAGGAATATGGCCTGCTCTTCGCGCGCTACGCCGCCTTCCTTCACCATGGCTGGAACCCCGATCGCGGGCGCTTCCGCAACTTCATGGCCTATGACCGGCGCTGGCTCGAGGATGAAGGGTCTGAAGACAGCAACGGGCGCACGCTCTGGGCGCTCGGCCATGGCGCAGCGCACGCGCGCACGCCGGAACTCCGCGCCTGGTGCGCGGGACTATTTGCGCGCACCGCCCCCTTGGCGGCCGACCTCAAAAGTCCGCGCGCGATCGCGTTCGCACTTCTCGGAGCCGACGAACTCCTGGCGCGCGAGACGGGGCATGCCGCGGCAGGCGCGATCGTCGAGCGCGGCGGCGCCTTCCTGCACGCGCTCTGGCGCAGCGCGCGGCGGAGCGGCTGGGAGTGGTTCGAACCCGCTCTCGCCTATGACAATGCGCGTCTCGCCGAGGCGCTCCTGCGCGCCGGGCGGCGGACGGATTCCGTTCCGATGGAAGAGGCTGGCATCGGGGCGCTCGACTGGCTCTGCGACATCCAGACGAGCAGCGAGGGGCATTTCCGTCCGATGGGTTGCGAAGGCTTCGGCGCCGAGGGTGAGCTTTTTCCGTTCGATCAACAGCCGCTCGAAGCCTGGGCGACGGTCGATGCCGCCGCGACCGCCTACCGCTTGACGGGCAAGCTGCGCTGGCATGACCGGGCCGAGCGGGCCTATGGCTGGTTTCTCGGCGCGAACGACCGCGGCGCGGTGATAGCGAGCTCGGCAACGGGGCGCTGCTGCGACGGGCTGACCCGTCACGGGGTCAATTCGAATGTCGGGGCCGAGACCGCGCTGGCTTTTCACCTTGCGCACCGCGCGATGGCCGATACATTCTGGACGCGGGGGATAGCGAAGGACACCAGCGCCAGCGATGTTGATCTGCAATCCGAACCACACGCCGCTGCACATTCTTCATGAGAAGCTTGCGGCCGACCCCGCGCGGGTCGTGCTCAGGCCCTTCCACCTCGCCTGGCAGTCCAATGTGTCCGAACCATCGCGGGCGGCGCAGCTCGCCGCCGACATATTGGCGATGGACGAGGAGGAGGCCGAGGCACAGCTCGGCCTCGTGTGGAAGGATTTTTCCGAGCGCCACTGGCAGATCGGGCGGATCTTCGACGAACGCTTCGCCGAGGTCGCGGAAGATCTGGAGCTCGATCCCGCCATCGTCTCGCCGGTCAAGCGGCGGCTGATCGGCGCCTATTTCTGCCACGAATATAGCTATGCCGCCGCCGCGCTCATGAACCCGAGCGTCGTCCCGCATCCCGACCAGAGCGGGCTTGCCGCCGACCAGCAACGCTTTCTCATGTCGATGCGCGCGGTCGGCGAGGGCCATATCAGCTCGGTCGCCTTCCGCGAGGGGATCATCGGCGAGGGCGGCGACTTCACGCTTTGGCCCCAGTCGGGACCCGCGATGGCGGCGGTTGCCGACGACCGCCATCGGCTTGGCGATGACGGCAAGGTGAGTGTCCACCGCCAGCCCGACAGTGCGATCTCGAACAGCGTTCTCTTTCCGATGACCGAGGCGCAGCGCGGCGGCATCGAGGATCTGCGCCTCGTGCCCTTCGTCCACGACGATGGCCGCACGGAATATATCGGCACCTATACCGCTTATTCGGGGCAGGCGATCCGCTCGGAACTCCTGCGCACGACCGATTTCTCGGGATTCTCGCTCGAGCCTCTGTCGGGCCGCGCCGCGCGCCACAAGGGCATGGCGCTGTTTCCGCGCAAGGTCGGCGGCCGTTATCTCATGATCGCGCGGCAGGACGGCAAGAACATCACCATCATCGCGTCGGACAGTCTCACCGACTGGGACGACGAGGGACAAATCCTCATGCGTCCCGCCTATGCGTGGGAGCTCATCCAGATGGGCAATTGCGGCAGCCCGATCGAATGCGACGAGGGCTGGATCCTTCTCACGCATGGCGTCGGTGCGATGCGCAAATACAGCCTTGGCGCGGCCTTGCTCGACCGCGACGATCCGACCAAACTCATCGCGCGCACCGAGTGCCCGATCCTATCGGCTGCCGAGAGTGACCGCGAGGGCTATGTGCCGAATGTGGTCTATACCTGTGGCGCGATGCGCGTCGGCGGGGACCTGTTCATCCCTTACGGGATTTCGGACAGCGCGATCGGTTTTGCGACGACGCCGATCGAGCGGCTGCTCGCGAGCATGCGTTAGAGGCCGGGCGCCTTATTTGAAGGGCGCGGGGCGCTCGATCTTCCGCCTGGCGTCGACCGACGCGACGAGCACGGCGCAACACAGGCAGCCATCCTCGTCGGTCACCTCGATCCGGAGCGTATCGACATCGTTGATGAGTTCGGGATTGTCGCCGAGGAGGTGCCCCGCATAGCGGGCCGCCTCGACCCTTGCTGCGGCCGTGTCGGGCAGATCGACGCCTTCATCGTCGAGCTCGCGCTGGCCGCTGCTGCTGTGGAAATAATAACGGGGCATCCAACTTCTCCCACCTTCGGCAACTCACAAGTCTGCCTAGGGTTTCGATCCGGCCACCGCCCCTTCGTCACTGCACCACGACACATGCCGATCGGGCGGGTCTCATGCCCGCCTATGGCGCTCAGGCGGCGGCAAATCCAGCCTTGTTCATCACCGTGGTCACATGTTTGTTGCCATCGGCGCCGAGCGCCGCCCTGAGGCGGGGGAAGAGGCGCTGCTCCTCCTCCTCGACATGCGCTTCGATCTCGGAGCGAAATTCGCGGACCTTGGCGATCCAGGCGGGGTCGGCGGCGTCCATTTCCAAGAGGTCGAAAAGATATTGCTTCACATAGCCATGGTCGTGAACGAGCTTGTCGGCGTCCTCGATCTGGCCATGGTCGCGCATCGCCGGATAAACGACATTCTCCTCTTCGAACGCATGTTTGGCGAGCGCGTGCTGGAGCTGGACGAGCAGCGCCTTTCGCTTTTTGACGTCGCTTTCGTCGGTCGCCTCGAGTGCGTCGAACAGCGTCATCGTTAACCGGTGTTCGGCCTTGAGGCCCTCGTCCCATTGTCCCTTGAGCGCGGTGAGGCTCTGCACCGCGGCCTTTCGGCCGAGGTTGGCGACGAGGCCGACGGCAAATCCCGCCGCGGCCGCACCGAGCAGAAAGGCCGGGTTGCCCAGCGGCTGGCGCGCGTTGGCGAAAATGTTGAGGGACATGGGAAGGCTCCTTCGGAAGGTCAGGGATGGTCGAGGCGGGTCTCGACGCGGATGAGCGATACCGCGGTGCGTCGCGGCTGAACGAGCATGAAGTGGGCCGCGACCGCGATGTCCTCGGCGCGAAGCATCTGATGCTTGCCGATCAGTTCCTTCTGCTTCTCGGGCGGGAATTCGGGATATTGGAAGTCGGCACCGGTAAACCCGGGCTCGATCAGTCCGACCTTGATATCCTGCTCCGCCAGCTCCTTGCGGAACGACTGGACGAAGCCCTGTATGCCGCTTTTCGCCGCGACGTAGATCGAGCTGCCCGGACCGCGCGACACCGCGGTCATCGATCCGATCATAATGATGTCGCTGCCCGCCGACATGCAGCGCGCCGCTTCCTGGGCGCAGACGAGATAGGCGGTGAAGTCGGTCTCGAGCTGGTAGCGCGCCTCACTCTCGCCTGCGTCGGCAAGCGCCGCCGCCGGGACGGCGGCGTTGATCACCGCGATGTCGATTTCGCCGAGAAAGCCTCGCGCTGCCTCGAAAAACCGGTCGACGTCTTCCGCCATTGAAAGATCGACGTTGATCCCGTCGCATTCGCCCACTTCGCGGATGCGCTGCAGCGCATCGTCCAGATGTTCGGGGGTACGGCCGCAGACGAACACCTTCACGCCGTAGCTTGCGAGGAGGACCGCGATCGCGCGGCCGATCCCGGTCGTGCCCCCGGTTATGATCGCCCGCCGGCCCTTGATGTCGGGGGCCTCGGTGTGCGCGTCGGCTTCATCGATCATGGCTTTTCCTCGAAGGTCGCGGAGACGGGATCGGCTCTCGTTCGCGCTGTCGGCGCGGCGACAATCCAGTAGGGATTGTCATCGTCGGCCTTGAGCAGGCTGCAGAGCGGCGCGCCGTCGACGAACAGCCGTGCGGAGCGGCCTGCCGCTTCGCCGGCAGCGATATCGAGCGCGCTTGCGGGGCTCGCCGCCTCGAAAAGGAGGCGCTTCTCGAGGCCGATATGATCTTCGTCATAGTGCAGCATGAGCGTCGGCTTGCGTGCGGGCGCCGGGCCGTCCGATGTTCCTGCCGCGACTTGGCCGGTGACGGGAGCGTTCATCGTCAGCCCCTCAGTAAGCTGGCGGATCGCTGCTCGGGAAGGATTCGTCGGCGGCCTGGTCGACGCGGTCCCACTCACGCCTTACCTCGTCGCGCATGCCGTCCGGTCCCGCCGAGCGGGTCTGATCGAAATTTTCGGGATGCGTCTCGCCATCGGCGAAGGCGGCCGAATGGCCGTCGTCCTTCGCATCGGCCGGCGCCTGCTTGCGCGTGAACCAGAACAGCGCCCCGAGGACACCGATACCGAGAATTTTTCCGAACCCCGACGAGCGGCGGGGCGCCGTCATTGCGTGTGCCATGTCTGTCTCCAGCTTGAGAGAAAATCCGGGAGGCTGAAAGGGCAACGGGGGGGCGGGCTCAAAGTTGCCGCGGCGCCGCACCGATTAACAAATGTTGCGCTGTTTGTACCGGCCGTGCGTGGCGGACGCCTCAGTTCCAGCTGAGAAGGAGGCTGCCATTCGCCGGAACGAGGAAATCGAGGCGGTCGCCGCTGTTCCCGTCGGGCCGGATCGCATCGCCGTCCGCCGCGGCGACGCGTATCGCGGGAAGCTCGCCCCGGCTCTTCCGGACGAAGCTGAGCCGGGCCGTGCAGCCTTCGCCGCCGTCGAGGCGAAGCGAGAGCCGCGCTGGCGCCATGCGCTCGAGGGCACGGACGAAATGATCGCAATAAAGGTCGAACGGCGCGCCGTCGACGCGGTGAAAGGCGCGGGTCGCGAAGATGAACGCGGCCCCGGCGCCATAGACTTCCTGCCCCACCTGGCCCGCGGGCTGACCGTCGGCATAAAGATCCTCGACCGGGAAGGAGAGGGTGGGGTCGATGCGCCCGTTACCGGGGCGCTGTTCGTCCGAGACGGCCTCGGCGGGCAGGGCGTCGGGATAATAAAACCAGGCCCGATCGAGCGCATAGCGGCAATATTCCGAAATCAGCATGCGCGCCGCAGGCTCGAGATCGGGTCCGCTGTCGGCAAGATAATGTTCGAAAGCGGCGAAGCTGTCGAAACATTCGTAGATCGCCATATAGGGTGCGTCCTGCAGACAGGTGGCGCCCAGAAAGTTGCGGTGATGGACGGCGAGGCCGATCTCGCTTTCCCAGATCTCGGTGTGATGAAAGAAGCTCGCGAGATAGACATAGCTCTGCTCGCGGTAGACGTCCCGGCCGGTGACCCGCCACAATCTCATGCAGGCGGCAGCCCCCCAGGCGGTGAGGTTGGCTTGATAATTGATGTCGAAACCCAGACCGACCGCGGTGTCGATCGCGGCGCACGCCTCGTCGAGATACAGCTTCTCGTCGGTGAGCTCGAACGCCTCGAGCATCACCCAGGCATAGATGCCGCCGACATCGGTCTGGCCGCGCCCGTCGGCTCCGGCGGTTTCGGTGATGACCGAGAAATCGGTGATCTTGTACTGGATCGGCCATTTGTAAGTGAAATGCCGCGCTGCGCGGATGGCATAAGGAAGCGATTTCAGAAACAGCCGCCGCGCCTTCGGGTCGCCATCGAGTGCGAGTTTTCCGAGGTTCAGCAGCGGGTGGTAGAGATACCAGCTGTCGACAGCGTCGGCATCCTTGTCGTCACCGGCATTGGGCAGATAGCGCCGCAGCGTCTCGAGCTTCCGGTCGTAGAATTTGCCGAGGCCCGCCTTGAACTCTTCCTCGAGGGGATGAACCTCGCCGCGCCATTTCCCCCAGTCGTGCAGCGCCTGCACGATCGACATCTGGACCATGGCGTCCGGATATTCGGCATCCGTATAAGGGTGCACGTACCGATGACCATAATGGCGCACGGTCGCCTCCGGCGCGGCGCCGAGATGCCGCGCCGTCCGCGCGACCCTCTGCCGCCAGTCGCGATATTCGGTCGGCGGCAGGGACAGCGAGCGATAGACGGCGCCCAGCATCTGGAGAAATCGCCGCGCGCTGTCGCGCTCGTCTGCCGGAGAGCCGTCGCGGACGACGAGCCTCGCATCGCTCAGCGTATAAGTGATCCCGGGCGCCAGCGGCGCGGCTTCGTCGGCCGTGTGGAGCGTCTGGCCGGGAAGGCGGAAGCCCAGCCCCGGCCAGATGCCTCCCACCGCGGCATCCGGATTGGTGCCAGTCGCCTGGAAATAGGGATTGAGCGCGGTGAAATCCTGGAAATAGAAAAAGGTACCGAAGGCGGGGTCGGTAAGTTCGCCATAGAGGAGCCCGGCGTTGAGACCGCGTTGCACCGCCTCGACGGTGCCGCGGGTCCCCATTGGATCGTCCTGGGCGTCGAACGGGAAGAGATCGCGCGCTCCGGGCGGAAGGAGCAGTGGCGCCGAGGGGCGGAGTGTCGAGACAAGGCGGAGGCAGGGGAGCGGCCCGGGTCGCGCCTCGAGCGCGACCTCATGCGCGCCGATCGCACTTTCGACATGCACGCGGGCGAGCTCGCCACCCGCGCGCTTGACCCGGCGGACCTTCGCCGCGCCGGGCCACGAGGCCGCGCGGAGGGCGACGCCGCCGCTGTTGGCGCGCCGGACGAACAGCCAGAGCGCTTCGCCGCCCGCAGCAAGTTCGACGGAGAGGTCGTCGAGCCTCTGCGAGACGATCGGAGTAGCGACCGCGAGCTCGCCGCGAACGCGAACGAGATCGGGCGTCAGCGGCGTGTCGCGGCGCGTCTCCACGCGTTGGTCAGTCACCGAAACAGGCCTTGGGAACATGGGTGATCCGACAGGCAAGATCGGCTTCCCCCGACGCGACGATATAATGATCGCCGCCATCGGTGATGCCCGTCGTGAAGACGACATCGCGTATATAGAGCTTGTCTTCGAGCGGACGCGTAAGCTCGGGGTTCGCCTCGAGGAGCGGCCGGTGATCGGTGCGGAGGACGACCGAGGGATCGTCGAGATCGAGTAGCGACCAGTAGGTGCGGTAAATGCCGACGATCTCTTTCGGCTCGACCCCATGCCAGAGCGTGAGCCATCCCGCGTCGGTACGGATCGGCGGTGTACCGCCGCCGATGCGCGCGGTCGCCACCGTGTCGGCATGCGGACGGATGCCGGGGGCCTCATGAGGCTTCCAGTGCAGCGCATCGGGCGAGGTCGCGAGGTTGATCGAGGGCCCCGCCCGCCACTTCGATCCCGGCGGATAGGCGAAATAGAGATCGCCGAGCGGCCGCGTCTGCGCCCAGTAGCGGCCGTCGATCAGGCCCTCGAAGATCAGCATGTCCTTGTTCTGATGATCGAGAACGATCCCCTCGAAGACCCAGTCGAGGCCGTTCGCCGAACTGTAGAGCGTCGTCGAGTGGCGCTCGGGGCTCACCGAACAGGTGGTCATCAACCAGCGCCTTCCGACCCGGCTGATGCGCGCGTCCTCGACGCCATAGCATTGGAAATCCGCGCCCGGATCGACAGCCTTGTCGTAATGGACGGCAACGATCTCGAGCCCGTCGGGCGAGAGCTCGACGGGAAGCAGCCACGAAAGCGAGGTTAGTGCCATGATCCGCCAGCTACCGCCGTGCACCATGAACTTTCTGGGATCCGACGTATCGCAAAGCTCGAGCGGCCAGCTATCGACCTTGTAGCGCCCAGCCTCCCACCGGATCGAATGGACATGACCATCCTCGATCGGGACCCGGAGCGCCTCGGCGACGCGCACCATCATCAGGAGATTGCCCGAGGCGAGGCGGAGCAGGCCCGGGTTGAAGGCCCCGAGCACATAGGTCTCGCGGCCGAGCTGACCCGCGAGCGGCGAGCGCGACAGATCGACATCGTCGGGGCCGAAGACCAGCCGATCGGTAGCGAATTGCATGGGTACCGCTCCTTCGCGCAGGCCGGTCAGCGTGCCGGCTTGGAAGCCGGTTTCGCTGCCGGAGCGGATACCGCCTTGCGCGATGCCGATGTCTCGGCCGCCTCCTTCGTTCCGCTTTTTGCGTCGAGGTCGACGCCGGCTTCACGCGGCCAGTGCCGAAGCGTTACGCAGGCATCGAGGAAGGCGGTGACATCGCCAGGTTTGGCCAGCGCGATGCAGGCGTCGTCGAGCTTGTCGGCGAGGCCGGCGGCCGCGAAGAGCGGCGCCGCTTCGGCGCCATGTCCGATAAATTTGCAATGCGCGAAGGCGTCGCTGACGAAGTCCTTGGCCGCCGCATCGCCTGCGAGCAGCGCCGCCCCGTCGTCGCTCGGGAGAAGCGCGACCGCGTCGAACAGCACCGACGGCCCGCCGTCGATCTTGTGCCGGCCCGCGACGCTCGTGCCGTCCGAGAGCGTGATCCCGCCGATCTTCGGTGCAACGAGTTCCCAGACAGCGCCGGCGGCGTCGACCGCCTTGGTCAGCGCCTTGAAGACCCGCGCATCCGCGCCGTCGGTCGCGAGGATTCCTAGCTTGCGTCCGGCGAAGCTCGCCGGGCCGTTGAGCAGGATACTGAGCGGCCGGGAAGGGGGAAGGTCGGCGAGCGGCTTTGTTGCGGCCTTGGCGGGCGCCGGAAGCGGCAGCCCCAGGCCATCGGCAACCGTGGCTGCGAGGCTGCGGTCGATATGGAGGAGATGCGATACGGTGCGGGCGCGAATGTCGGGGCGTTCGACCTTCGACAGCTCGAAGACAAGCGCGTCGCCGATATGCTTCTGCTCGATCGGGGTCTGGCTCACGAAGAATTGCCGCGCCTGGCTATAGTGGTCGGCGAAGCTCTCGGGGCGGATGCGCCGCTTGGCGCCTTCGGCCTCTTCGGGGAAGCTCGCAAAGCCGCGCGCGGGATCCTCGCGCGGGCCGCCGTCCGTCGGTCCCCAGCTGTTCGGCTCGTAATTGGCGCGGCCGACGGGGTTTCGCATCTCCATATGACCGTCCTGCTGGAAATGCGCCATCGGGCATTTGGGCGCATTGATCGGGATATGGGTGAAATTGGGGCCGCCGAGCCTTTTGATCTGCGTGTCGAGATAGGAGAAATTGCGGCCCTGGAGCAGCGGATCGTTCGAGAAATCGATGCCGGGGACGATGTTCTGGGTGCAGAAGGCGACCTGCTCGGTTTCGGCGAAGAAATTGTCGACGACGCGGTCGAGAACGAGGCGGCCGACGGTGCGGATCGGTACCTGCTCCTCGGGGATGAGCTTGGTCGCGTCGAGGACGTCGAATTCGAACTTGTCCGCGAAGGCGTCGTCGAAAAGCTGGACACCGAGTTCCCATTCGGGAAAGTCGCCGCTGTTGATTGCATCCCAGAGGTCGCGGCGATGGAAATCGGGATCGGCGCCATTGATCTTGACCGCCTCGTTCCACACTACAGACTGGAGGCCCTGCTTGGGCTTCCAGTGGAATTTGACGAAGGTCGATTTGCCCTTGGCGTCGACGAGGCGGAAGGTGTGGACGCCGAAGCCTTCCATCGTGCGGAAGGAGCGGGGGATCGCGCGGTCAGACATCACCCACATGATCATGTGGAAGCTCTCGGGCATCAGGCTCACGAAATCCCAGAAATTGTCGTGGGCCGATTGCGCCTGCGGGAAGGCTCGGTCGGGCTCGGGCTTCACCGAATGGACGAGGTCGGGGAATTTCATCGCATCCTGGATGAAGAAGACCGGGATATTGTTGCCGACGAGATCCCAATTGCCTTCCTTGGTGTAGAGCTTGACTGCAAAGCCGCGCACGTCGCGTGCGAGGTCGAACGAGCCTTTCGAACCCGCGACGGTCGAGAAGCGCACGAAGGCGGGCGTGCGCTCGCCGACGCGCTGGAAGATGTCGGCGCGGCTGACGTCGGCGAGGCTGTCGGTGAGCTCGAAATAGCCGTGCGCGCCATAGCCGCGTGCATGAACGACGCGCTCGGGGATACGCTCATGGTCGAAATGGAAGATTTTCTCGCGGAAATGGAAATCCTCGAGCAGCGTCGGGCCGCGCGCGCCCTGCTTGAGGCTGTTCTGGTCGTCGGCGACCGGTACGCCATGCTGGGTGGTGAGCGGCGCATGGCCGGCGCCCGCCTGATGCGTCTCGCCGCCGGTGCCACGATCCTCGCCGTAGCTCTGCATGATCGGCGCATCGGCCGGAAAGAGCGGTGCCTTGCGCGGGGACTCTCCGCCTATGTCCTTTCCTGCAATCGCAGCGGCGCTCTGCCCACGGCGCGGCTTCGGCTTCGCGGCGTCCGCGCGGGTGGAAGAGGGGGCGGTGGGGGATTTGGCCATGTCGGATCTCGCTTTGTCTGAACGGGCGCAGCAGTTGGGCGGAACGCGGTCCGCGGGCGTGCAAGCACGCCCTCCGGACCCGGCGATGGAACGAGTTCGCGCTTTGAAAGTTGCTGCACCGGGTTTGCGATTAACCTCGATCATGACGATTCCGCTTCCTTGTGAGGGGTTGCCGGGCTTTCGGAATGTTCGCAGTCGAGCAGGCCCGCTCATGCATTTCGGACGAAACAGGGAACGTCAGTGATGTTAACCGATCGCTTCTTGAAAGACCGTCGCGGGGTAAGCCTCGAGGCCGGCGAGCGCGCGCGCCTCGAAGCCGCCATCAGCACCACTTCGACCGTCGAGGCCCGCAAGATCATCGCGCGCGCCGGCGAATGGCTCGACCAGAGCACGCTCCTCGTCGAGGGCATCATGTCGCGCTATCTCGATGACCGGGACGGTCTTCGCCAGCTTGTCGCGATCCACCTGCCGGGCGACTTTGTCGACCTCCACGCCTACCCGCTGAAACACCTCGACCATGATGTCGGTACGATGACCCCGGCGACGATCGCGATCGTCCCGCATGTCGAGCTCGACGCGATCACCGAGGAAATGCCCGAGCTGACGCGCAAGCTCTGGTTCGCGACCTTGCTCGATGCCGCAATCCACCGTGCATGGCTCTTCCGGCTCGGCCGCCTCGATGCCATCGGCCGCGTCGCGCATTTCTTCTGCGAGACCAATGTGCGTCTCCAGTCGGCGGGGCTGAGCGACGGGCGTCAGTTCACGCTCGGACTGACGCAGGCCGATGTCGCCGAGATCTGCGGCCTGACGACCGTGCATGTGAACCGGGTCGTACGCCATCTTCGCGAGGAAGGGCTTTGTACGTTCCGCAACGGCAAGGTCGAGATTCTCGATGCCGCGAAGCTGGCGCGGCGCGGCCAGTTCGATCCCGCCTATCTCTATATCGACGATCCCGCATCTCCGCCGCTCCCAGACCAGAGGCCCCGCCGATGACCGGTGATTTGTCTTCCCCCCAGCCGCCCGAGACGGAAGCGGGGGTCGCCACCGCGGAAGATGGCCTGGTTCTCCTCGATGGCCCCGACGGCGTCGCGGTGACGATGACCGCGGCGGCGGCGCGCAGTACGGGCGAAAGCCTCATCGAGGCGGCGAAGCGAGCGGAAGAACAGCTCGCGGCCAAGCGGTCCTGAAGGATCGCCTGATCGCTCCCGTACGGGGGCGACGGGGCCGTCGCCGATTTGGCGCCAGGGAGCCGACGCACAGCGCGCGGCGCCGATAAACGCATTGATCGATGTTGTATCGCCGCCGTCCGGGGGAACGCGGTGATACGGCGGCGGGTTCTGCCGGGAGCGACGCCAGCGGGCGCTGCCGACCGAGGAGAAGCCGCACGTGGAAGAGGCCGCCGGACTGATTGCGCCTGCCGCGACGATGATCGCGGCGATGATGACGGCAGCCAATCTCGGCGCGCGCGTGACCGGCTCGGGCTTCGTCGTGTTCACTTTGGGCTCGCTCGCCTGGTCGGTCGTCGGGTTCACATCGGGCCAGACCAATCTTCTTGCGACGAACCTGTTCCTGACGCTCGTCAATCTCGTCGGAATATGGCGATGGCTCGGCCGCCAGCGCGGCTATGAGGATGGCGCGCGGCGTGCCGCGAAGCGAAGCCGGATCGCGGCCTCGCCCTCGCTCTTCGCCGCGAGTGCGCTAGGCGGTCTTCCGGTGAGCGATATCCGCGGCGAAGTTGTCGGCCAGGCGGTCGATGCGATGATCGAATGCGAAAGCGGATGCCTCTCTTATGTCGTCGTCGCGAGCGGCGGGCTCGGCGGCATCGACGAGACGCTGCGCGCGGTACCGGCGGCGATGCTCGACTGTCATGCCGACGGGCTCGTGCTGCTGATGAGCGCGGCGGAATATGAGAAGCGCGATACGCTCGACGGCGCCGCTTGGCCTGCGCGGCCCCCACGCGGACAGGTCGCCACGGAGGCGTTGCTCGCCCCCGCGGCGGCGGCGGGCGAGGGGCCGCGGGGCGCCGGAAAGGAAGTGGCCCATGACGCGGCTCAGGGATAATGGTCTCACCGTCGTGCTGCTGCTGCTGTTCGCAGCGTCGATCGTCGGCCACTGGGTAACGGGGTGGCATGTCGCGCTCGCGGACGCTGCGCGGCACCATCAGCCCGGTCTGTCGCCCTGGGCCTACGGCGGCAGTCCGCAATTCCTGTCCTCGGTGTTCGAAAACTGGGAGAGCGAGTTTCTCCAGATGTCGGCCTATGTCGTGCTGACGGCGATGCTCGTTCAGCGTGGCTCGTCGGAATCGCGGGGTCCCGACGCGCCGCTACGCGACGCCGATCTTGCCGCGCAGGCGCGCAAGCCCGGTGCCCCTGCGGTGCTGCGCAAGGGTCGTCTCGCGCGCGCTCTCTATGCTCGGTCGCTGGGGCTGGTGCTCGCGATGCTGTTTCTTGCCTCCTTCATCCTCCACTGGACGCAGAGCGCGCGCGCGGCCGCCGAGGACGCGCGCGAGCATGGCGAAATCGCCCTTTCCACCTTCGCCTATCTCGGCGACCCCGGCCTCTGGTTCGAATCCTTCCAGAATTGGCAGAGCGAATTTCTGTCGACCGCCGTTCTGGTGCTCTTGTCGATCTTCCTTCGTCAGAAAGAGTCGCCCGAATCGAAGCCCGTCGCCGCTCCGCACGCGGAGACGGGATCGTGACGGCGAATGGCCGAGCGAACCGGCGTGGGCGTTACGGCCCCGCTGCCCCGGTGCCTGTCTCGCTGGGCGCTCGGAGCGCCGATTTAATCCTCGAACCGCGGAACGATCGCAGCGGACGGGCGTCAGTCGTTCATCGCCCCGAAGTCGGGGCCGCTTCCCCCGACCGGCGCCGGCCCCGCCGACGCTCCCCAGATGACGCCCGGCCTCTGCCCGGGCGGGAGATGATCCATGTCCAGATCCAAGAATGACCTTCCCGATCCGCTGATTCTCGCCGCCGCTGGCGCGGGCATCGCCGTGCTCGCAACCGGCGCGGCGCTCTGGCAGCGCCGTCGGCACCGCGAGAGCCGAGGGCAGGAAGAAACAATCGCGACCGACGCGCCGCATTGGACGCTCGACAAAGCCTCCTCCCGCACGATGTTCGGCAAGTCGGTGCTGATCAATCGCCCACGCGCCGAGCTCTATGCGGCATGGACGCCCGAACGCTTTCCCGACTTCATGGAGAATGTGGTCGCGGTCGACGACCTCGGCGACGATGTCTCGCAGTGGACGATCAAGGCGCCCGCCGGGCGCGAGGTGACACTGGTCAACCGCATCACCGAGCGCGTCGAGGACACATCGATCTACTGGCAAAGTACGCCGGCCTCCGACATCGCGAACAGCGGCGAGGTGCGCTTCACCGACGCGCCGGCGGGGCGAGGCACCTATGTCAGCCTGATCCTCGCCTATGACCCGCCCGCCGGGAAGGTCGGGCGCCTCGCCGCCAAGCTCCTTCAGCGCGAGCCCGAAGTGCAGGCGCGGCGCGACCTTCACCGTTTCAAGCAGCTTATGGAAACGGGCGAAGTGACGACCAATGCCTCGCCCTCCGCGCGAGGCGCCGAGAGCCCTGCCGAGCCGCACATCTGAACGCCGAACCGCAGCACAATCACATCAAGGAGAAGGCCATGCGCGCCGTTACCTGGCAGGGACGCCACAAGATCAGTGTCGAAACCGTTCCCGATCCCGAAATCGTCAACCCGCGCGATGCGATCATTCGCGTGACCTCGACCGCGATCTGCGGCTCGGACCTTCATCTTTACGACGGCTATATTCCGGGCATGCGCGCGGGCGATATCGTCGGCCACGAATTCATGGGTGAAGTGGTCGAGACCGGCGCATCCTCGACGCTGCAGCGGGGCCAGCGCGTCGTCGTGCCTTTCACGATCAGCTGCGGGCAATGTTTCTTCTGCGAGAAGCAGCAATATAGCGCCTGCGACAACAGCAACCCGTCCGAGACGCGGGATGCATCCGAGCTGATGATGGGTCATGCGATGGGCGGGGCGTTCGGATATGCGCATCTCACCGGCGGCTACGCCGGCGGGCAGGCCGAATATGTCCGCATTCCCTATTCGGATGTCGGGCCGGTGGTCATTCCCGACGACCTTCCCGACGACGACGTGCTCTTCCTCTCGGACATCCTCCCGACCGGCTGGCAGGCGGCGGTCAACGCCGATATCGAGCCCGGCGACACCGTTGCCGTCTGGGGCTGCGGCCCCGTCGGCCTGTTCACGATCCAGTCGGCGCTGCTCTTGGGCGCCGGGCGCGTGATTGCGATCGATCATTTTCCGACGCGGCTCGCGCTCGCGCGCAAATATGGTGCCGAGATCCTCGATTATACACAGGTCGACGTTCGCGAGGCGCTCGATGAAATGACCGGCGGCGTCGGGCCGGACGCCTGCATCGACTGCGTCGGAATGGAGAGCCACGGGTTTACGGCCGACAACATTCTCGACCAGGTCAAGGTCAAGATGCTGTCGTCCACGGAACGTATCCACGCCTTGCGCCAGGCGATCCTTGCGTGCCGCAAGGGCGGCCGCCTGTCGATCCCCGGGGTTTACGGCGGCTTTGCGGACAAATTCCCGCTCGGCCAGCTCATGGAGAAGGGCCTTTCCGTCAAGAGCGGACAGACGCATGTCCAGCGCTATTCGGGCGAGCTTCTTGACATGATCCGCGACGGCAAGTTCGACACCATTTCGCTCATCTCGCATCACGCGCCGCTTGAAGACGCGGCCGACATGTACCGGCATTGGCACGATGACCAGGACCTCTACACGAAGATCGTCCTGAAACCCGGCCTCAAGAAAGGGGACATCTCGGCCCGGCAGGAGCTGCAACATGCCTGATCGCAAACTCGCTGTCGTCACCGGCGCCTCGAGCGGTATCGGCCGCGAGATCGCCCTACTCGCCGCGAAGGATGGTTACGACCTCATCGTCGCGGCCGACGAGCCGCTCGTCGATGCTGCCGCGGGCCTCCTTGCCAAGGGCGTCGAGGTCGAGGCGGTGGAAGCCGACCTCGCGACTGCTGCCGGGGTCGAACGTCTTCTTGCCGCTGCGGGCGGCAGGCCGATCGACATTCTCGTCGCCAACGCGGGTCATGGCCTCGGCCACGGTTTTCTCGACCAGCCCGTCGACGCGTGGCGTCACGTCATCGACACAAATATCACCGGCACGCTGTTGCTGCTTCAGCCGGTCCTGAAGGCGATGGTCGCGCGCGGCGAAGGCAAGGTACTGATCACCGGCTCGATCGCCGGGCATCTCGCCGGCTCCTTCCAGGCGGTGTACAACGGCACCAAGGCCTTCGTCGACAGTTTCGCCGCGGCGATTGGCAATGAATTGAAGGACAGCGGCGTCACCATCACCTGTCTCAAACCCGGCGCGACCGAGACGCGCTTTTTCGAGCGGGCCGGCATGCTCGACACCAAGGTCGGGCAATCGGAAAAAGACGATCCCGCCGATGTGGCGAAAACCGGATGGGACGCGCTCCTCGCAGGAGAGCATGCGGTCGTTCACGGGCTCAAGAACAAGGCGCAGGTCCTCGTATCGGGCGTTCTCAGCGAAGCGGCGACAGCCGAGATGCACCGGAAGCTGGCCGAGCCGGGGTCGGGGACGCAAGGCTGATCTGGCCGATCCGGCCTCATTTGGTGAAGAGGAGACGATCATGAACAATCGCAATGACAGCAGGGATGGGGGCTCCGCCGGGGACGGGTCGCTGCCGCAAGAGCCCGCGGAACGCCGGGAGAATGTCGGAACGACGACGCCCGACCGCTATCCCGCCGGGGAGCGCGAGGCCGGCGACGTATCGGGCGCCGCCAACCGCGGCCATCGGCGCAGCACCGGCTGCGGTCCTGTCAGCGGAAGCGGCGCGGGTGCCGGCGGCAAGGGCAATGCCGAGGATTATGATAGCGACCCGCAAGGCGGCGGCGGGCGCGCTGCCGAACCCGATACGCCCCCGCCCGGCAAGGGGGCGGACGCGCCGGTTGGCGGGAGCCGTTAGGCCCTCGCGGCGGTCGGGCGGCGCGGCGCAATTGCTCTGGCAGCGCTGTACCCGCCGGTTCACTCGATCCGGTAGTCGATCGGCTTGAAGCTGCCGCCGCAGCTGTCGTAGGCCGAGCAGGCGGTGAGCCCGACGATCAGGTCGTCGAGCGCGCGAAGCCGGATGAAGTCACCGGCCTTCGTCGTCGGCGGAAGGACGCGGATCTTGCCGTCGCTGCCGACCGGCACATTCATAAACAGGTTGAACGCGACGGGAATGGCGTCGGCAGCAATCCCATATGGCTCGAGCGCGTCGGCCAGATTGCCGAAGCAGCCGCGATGAACGGGCTTGTCGGCGTAGAAATGGCGAAAGGTCGCCTCGCTGCATGGCGTCAGCAGAAAATCATGCACCCCGCAGCTGTCTTCGACGATCTCGAGCAATGCGTTTGACCGGTTCGACCACAAGCGGTTGCCGGTCGTCAGCCGGATCGTCTCTTCATAGTCGAACGTCCGCCCGTTCGAGATCGCTTCGCGGGGATCCGCCGCACGAAACGCAAGAAGGTCGCCGACCTGGCCGCCCTCGGGGTCGGTCACGCAGAGAATCTTGTCCTTGGGAAGCGTGAAGGCGACGCCGCTGCGGGGCGCGATCCGGTCGGTCATGAATGCTCCTGAACTGAGAAGGTGCGGCGGGAATGAATTGAGATGTCATGAAGCGGTTGCCGGGAGGAGGACGAAATGCGGCTTTGAAACGCCGGTTCCGAGCCTCTGTCAGGGGGCCAGCTTGCCGAGTTCGGCTCGGTGCGCTTCCACCACCGGCACAATCTCTGCTGCCGCCTGCTTGAGTGCGACCGCCTCGCCCGAGGCAGCATAGCCTTGGTGCAGCGCCAGTGCCGCACCATGCGCGGTCTTCTGGTGGTCGAGATAGATTTTGTCGATACCCGCGGCATCGGCGGCCTTGATGTCCGCCAGCATCTTTTCCTGGTCGGGAGCAAGTGTCGGTGTTGGCGCCTCGACCCCGGCGCTCGCGGCGGCCGCCTTCACTTTTGCGGTCGATTTTCCGTGATTGTCGATCATCATCTCGGCAAAGGCCCTGACCTTTGCATCTTTCGATTTGGCGAGCAGGGCTTTCGACGATTCGATCTCCCAGAGGTCGCCGGCACCCGCCTGCGCGACATAATCGGCCGTGCTGACTGCTTGCGCCGGCGTTGCGGCGGCCGGACCGGGCTCGGGTGCCACAACGGCCGTGTCAGCAGACGCGGCGGCTTGCTCCTCGTCGCGCGTATCGGGTCCGCCGCATCCCGCGACAATCGCGGCGATCGCCGCGGCTCCAATCCATGTCTTCATCACGTCTCTCCTCAAATGATCTTCTGCGCCTTGGCCTCCCGGCTTTTCCGCATGCAAGACCGGGCCGCGGCGCGCGCGGCCCGGTCTTTCACCCGGAAAGCGGGGGCGGAGGTCAGCTGCGCTGTTTGCCCTGATCCTTGCTGCCCGACTGCTTGTCCGCTCCCGACTGGCTCTTGCCGCCGTCCTGTTGCTGCTGGCTGCCCTTGCCGGACGAGCTGCCCTGCTGCTTGCCGTCTTTCTTGTCATTCTGTGCCATGAGGCATCCTTTCCATGCGGCCCGAGGCGGGCCAATATGGAAACCCCGCGCCTGTCCGGCTTGTTGCGTGAAAGAGGAGCCGGGTTGATCGAAGTTATACGCTTTTGGCGTGCCGCAACGGTCCGGGGCGCCGTGCGCGTTCCGGCCTCCTTTCGGGACGGCACGGCCGCGCGGTAGCGGGGCGGGCGGGCGCGATTGGGGCGTCGCCGGCCTCATCATGCGTTCGGGTGGCCGGCGGCGCGGCGCCGGTGCGGCCAAAAAGGGCCCGGCGCGCGGCGCGGCTCGCGGTCGCCTGACGCACCTTCAACCGAGGCAAGCGACGATCGCCTCGATCACCGCGATCGTCTCCCTGGGGTCGCGCACGCGCACCGTGTCGAGCCCGAGCAGCTTCGCCGGATAGTCGTTGCCGCCCGGAAAGATCGCGTCGCCGATGAAGATCATGTCGCCGAGCGCGATTCCGCTCTCGGCGCTCAGCTTTTTGAGCCCATAGCCCTTGTCGACGCCCTCGCGCGTGACGTCGATCGAGGTCGCGCCGCCCATGTTGATCGACAGGCCCGGGAGCCGCTCGCCGAGATCCGCCTGGATGATCCGCCGCTTCGCGAAGTCGGGATCCCAGACTTCCTTGGCGGCGATCGGCGCCTGCTGGCCGAGCGCCGAGAAAGTGATCTGGCTGCCGCGGTCCTCGATGCGATCGCCCCAGACTTCCTCGGGAACGAACCCCGTCGCCTCGAGCGACGCGTCGAAGGCGGCGAGGATGCGCGCCTTTTCCTCGTCGCTGAACAGCTCGGCATAAAGCGGCGTCCAGCCGCCGCCGCGGTGGACGAAAAGCTTCGTGCCCGTCGTCGGCATCAGCCAGAGCCGACCCCGATCGGCGTCTGCCGGAAGCCGGCTCGCGACCTGCTTGTCGAACTGCGGCCAGTCGCCGCCCGAAATCACCGCGACCTCGGCGACGCCCAGGAGCTTCGCGATCGCCGTGCCCATCTCGGGGGCGAGCGGCTGCTTGCTTTCCGCCAGGGTTCCATCGAGATCGAAGGCGACGAGTTTCTTCATGATTGTCTCCTCTGTTCGCTGTCGCCGACGCTGAGCCGACAAAGCATCCCAATCGCCTGAGGCCTTCCGAAGTTCCTGCGGGCACCTCGCCCCGACCTACCTCGCGGGCAAAATGTCAAAGACGGGGCTACGAGCACGGCGGGAGCGGGCGTGGCGGGGACGGATGGCGGGCCGTCGTTGTCGGCATGCCGCGGCCGCGGCAAGGTCGGGGCCGCTCGCTGGGCGACCCGCGAGCCTAACGCAACGAGTTCGGCTTTGGAGGCGTTAGCGTGTCGATGACGAGGAAAGCCATTCGATGACCCCGCGCTGGCCTTCGGTGCTCTGGGTGGTTCGCCACGGCCAGAGCGCGGGCAATGTCGCGCGCGATGCCGCCGACGCGGCGGGTGACCTGCGCATCGCGCTCGACCACCGCGATGTCGACGTGCCCCTCTCGGCGCTGGGCGAGCAACAGGCACGGGCGCTCGGCGCCTGGTTCGCCGCGGGCGAGGAAGACGGCCGCCCCGAGATCATGCTCGCCTCGCCCTATGTACGGGCCGTGCAGACCGCCGAAATCTTCCGCACCGCGGGAGGCTGCGCGGCCGACGAGAAAATCTGCATCGACGAGCGGCTGCGCGAGAAGGAGTTCGGCATCCTCGATGGCCTCACGCGCCGCGGCATCGAGGCGGCGCATCCCGATCAGGCCGAATTCCGGCTGGCGCTCGGTAAATTCTATCACCGCCCGCCGGGCGGCGAAAGCTGGTGCGACGTGATCCTGCGCCTCCGCTCACTGCTCGACACGGTCTCGCTCCATTATGGCGGGCGGCGCGTGATGATCGTCGCGCACCAGGTGGTCGTCCTTTGCCTGCGCACCATCATCGAAAATCTGGGAGAGGCCGAGATATTGGCAATCGACAGCGAGGGCGACGTCGCCAATTGCGCGATCACCGAATATCGCTTCGACGCTGACGTGGGCCGCGACGGCAACCTCGTCCTGTCGCGCTACAATGTGACTGCGCCAATGGAGGACGAAGTCCCGGTCACCCGCGAACCCGATGCGATGGTGGCCGCGCGTGGCTGAGGCAACCCCGCTCGACACCGCCTGGCTCAAGGCGCATCCGCTTCCCGATCATCATGACAATGTCGACAAGAACGGACGCGGCCGGGTGCTCGTGATCGGCGGTTGCCGCCGGGTGCCGGGCGGCATGCTGCTCACCGCCGAGGCGGCGTTCCGCGCCGGGGCGGGCAAGGTGACGATCGCGACGATCGCCTCGGCGGCGATCCCGATCGGCATCGCCTTTCCGGCCTGCGCCGTCGTCGCGCTCCCCGAAACCGAAGCGGGCGAGATTGCGCCCGAGGCGGCCGAACTGCTGCTCGGCGAGGTGGCGCTGCACGACGCCATCGTCTTCGGGCCCGCGATGATCGACGCCGACATCGTCCGGACCCTGCTCGAAGCCCTGCTGCCGGCGCTGCCCGAGGACATCTTCCTCCTCCTCGACGCCGTCGCGCTGCGCGCAGCGGCCGCACATTCGGATGCGATCCGGCCGCGCGCCGCGCACACAATCCTCACCCCGCACGAAGGCGAACTTGCCGCGATGCTCGATGTAGCGAAGGAGGAGGTCGCAAGCGACCCGCTCGCGTCGCTCGGCAAGGCGGCCGACCTCTTCGGCGCGGCGGTGATGGTCAAGGGCGCGACGAGCCATCTCATCGCCGAGGGGAGCTGCCTGGCTTATGCGGGCGGCGGGCTCGGCCTTGCCGTCAGCGGCTCGGGCGACGTGCTGGCGGGCCTCATCGCCGGGCTCGGCGCGCAAGGCCTCTCGCCCCTGCAGGCGTCCGCCTGGGGCATCTGGCTTCACGGCGAAGCGGGGCGGCGGCTCGGCGAAACCATGGGGCCGCTCGGCTATCTTGCGCGCGAGCTGCTGCCGCTCGTCCCGGGGCTGATGCGCGGTGTCTGAGCTCGATCTCCTCGACCCCGATCTCCTGCTGCCGATTGCGGGCGCGGTCATCGCCGGCGCGATTATCGGCGGCGAGCGCGAATATCGCGCGAGCCCGGCCGGCCTGCGCACCCATATCCTCGTCGCGCTGTCCTGCTGTCTCCTCATGCTGTCGGCCGTTCACCAGATGGAATGGCTCACCGACACGCCGACCGAGGTCGTGCGCATCGATCCCGTGCGCATGGCGCATGGCGTGCTCACCGGCATCGGTTTCCTGTGCGGCGGCGTGATCTTTCGCGAGGGGCTCAATGTCCGCGGGCTCACCACCGCCGCGTCGCTCTGGATGACCGCGACGCTCGGCATCCTGTTCGGCGTAGGCTTCTACGAACTCGCCATCTTCGGCGGCGTCGCGACCTTCCTCGTGCTCGCTGCCGTCACCTGGACCGAGCGCCACGCGCCGCAGCGGCGTATCGCGCATGTCACGCTCGATTATCGGGCGGGCACGAGCATCGCCTCGGCCGAGGTCATCGCCTTGCTCGGGGAACATGGCCTCAAGGCGATCACCGTCGAACAGCGCCGCGCCGGCGGCGCACCCGGCTTTACCGCGATCGCCGCAGGCTATGGCGAGGAATGTGCCGATGCGCTGGCGGCGGCGCTCAGCGGGGACGATCGCATCGCCGCCTTCGACATCAGGCCGCAGCAGGGATGAAGGGTGGGGCCGGAACGGGAGAGCGCATGCCCGCTGGCCGCGACCCTTCGGGCGAGCCCGCTTATGATGCGCTCGTCATCGGCGCGGGACCCGCAGGGCTCACCGCCGCTCTCTATCTTGCGCGCTATCGCCGCCGCACCCTCGTGCTCCACGACGGACGCTCGCGCGCGCTTGGCGCGCCGATGGCCTGGAACGTGCCCGGATTTCCCGACGGAATATCGGGAGCCGATCTCGTCGCGCGGCTCACCGATCAGGCAGAGAGATACGGTGCCGAAATCGAGTTGGCGCGCGTCGACTGTCTGTCCGCAGGCGCCGGCGGTGCCCCCTTCGCGGCGCGGCTCGAGGACGGCCGCCGCCTGTCGGCGCGCGGGCTCATTCTCGCGACCGGCGTCATCACCAACGAGGCGGTGCTTGCCAGCGGCGACCATGACGCCGCCGTCCGGAGCGGCGCGCTGCGCTACTGCCCGATCTGCGACGGATTTGAGCATCGCGGGCGCAAGATCGCCGTACTCGGGTCGGACCTTCACGGCGCCGCCGAGGCGATGTTCCTGAGGCAATATACCGACGATGTGACCCTCATCCCCAAGTGGCAGGTCGAGCTCACGCCCGCGCAGCGTGCCGAACTTCTGGCAAGCGACGTGCGGATCGAGGAGCGGCAGCTGCTTCGCCTCGCGCACCGGGACAGACGTATCGCGGTTCAGCTGGAGGGTGCGGAGGACGCGCTTTTCTTCGACACCCTCTATCCGGCGCTCGGGTCCGAACCGCGCCGCGAATTGCTGGCGGGGCTCGGTCTCCAAGGCGACGCCAATCGCTGCCTGCCCGCCGATGCCTTTGCCGAGCCCTTGATGCCCGGCGTCTACGGCGCCGGCGATGTTCTCGCCGGGCTCGACCAGATCAGCACCGCGACGGGCCATGGCGCGGCGGCTGCGACGCGGCTTCACAACTGGCTGCGCCGTGTCGAAGGGCATGTAATGGCGGACCAGCACTGAAGGGCACGGGGCAGGCTATCGCTTCGACGGATGCACGAAAGCTGCTCGGCCGGGCGCGTTCGGCCCACATGGTTGTTGGGCAAAACCTGCCTCGATGGATCTGGCGACGCGACGGGCGGATGGGGCGCTACCCGCCGCAGCGCGTGCAGGATTGATCTCGATCATCACGATTTTCGCGCCTTGGACCCTGAAATTTGCTATGCAGAAGTGGCTGAGTCCCACCCTCATCGGCGTCTCTTGCGGCTGCCTGATTTTGCAGTCCGCCCTTTGCCTGAGGCGTTCCGATCGGTGCTGAGAGCAGGGTCGCGCTTGCTCCGGAACAGGAATGGAGCATGTCATGCGCCTTTTTCATCTTCTTTTTCATGGCGAGGATGCGCGCGAGCCGCGCCGCGTCGAATTTCGCGCGCCCGACGCCTATCAGGCGTTCCAGTTCGCGCTCAACGATCGCGGCAGTGCCGAGGTCGAACTATGGGACGGCGAGCAGCTTCTCGTTCGCATGAGCAAGACCGAAGCCAATCTCTGGAAGCTGCACGGCCTCCCCCCATCCCAAGGCACCGCGGGGCCCTCTGCTCAGGCAGGGGCGGCCGCCGCCTGACCCGCGCTGCGGAGGTGACGGGCGCGCGATGGACGCGTGACAGGTGGATCACGCCCGCTTGCCCGCCTCAGGCGGGCCGGCCGTCTTGCCCGGCGCAGAGGCCGAGGCATGCATCGACGAGCGCGCTCATCAGCACGGGTTTCGAGAAGAAGAAGCTGCCCTCGACCTGGCGGTCGGCAAGCGGCACATTGGCCGAGGCATAGACGACGCCGCCGCCCGGATGAGCGTCGCGATAGGCTTCCGCGAGGCTCCATCCGTCGAGAGCGCCGGCAAGCCGGATATCGGTCACGAGGATATGCGGTCGCTCCTCGCCGATCAGGAGCAGTGCGTCCTCGGCGGTTTCGACCTCGCGAACCGCGAACCCGGCTGCCTCGAGCGCCTCGACGATGTCGATGCGGACGAGCCATTCGTCTTCGGCGACGATGGCCGTGCAGAGAGGGGCGGGGGACGGGTTTGGCACGCTGATGACTTTCGCCCTGAAACATGGATCGAAGTTGAGAGGTCGCTCGGCGTCACGGCTGGGCGCATGGCAGTCTCGGCGGAACGCATCAACCACTCAAGGGTTTCTTTGCCATAGCGAATTCCCGTTTCGGGAACGCAGGGGCCATCGGAGGGGCAGGGACCATGACATATGCGTGAGACGCTGGTCGAGGACGAAGCGGCGCAAGGGGGCTTAGCCGTTCGCGAAAGTGCCGCGCACCTCGCGGCGCTCGTCGAGGGCTCGGACGATGCGATCATCAGTAAAACGCTCGATGGAACCATCACCAGCTGGAATCCCGCGGCCGAACGCATGTTCGGTTATCGTGCCGACGAGATCGTCGGCCGCTCGATCCTCACCCTCATCCCCGAGGAACGCCGCAGCGAAGAAACCGCGATCATCGAGCGTGTGCGCGCCGGCGAGCGCGTTCCGCCTTTCGAGACGGTCCGTCGGCGCAAGGACGGCAGCCTCGTCGACCTCTCGATCACCGTGTCGCCGGTGCGCCGCGCCGACGGCACGATCATCGGCGCTTCGAAGATCGCGCGCGACATCTCGGAACGAAAGGCGGTCGAGGCGCAGCTCGCCCGCCAGGCCGAGCGGCTGACCCACCTCAATCGCGCCGCCCTCCTCGTATCGCAGGATCTCGACCTCGAACGGATCGTCCAGGCGGTGACCGATATCGCGACGGAGCTCAGCGGTGCGCGCTTCGGCGCCTTCTTTTACAATGTGCTGGGCGACGAGGGCGAAAGTTACCTGCTCTTCTCGCTATCCGGCGCCCCGCGCGAGGCGTTCGAGCGCTTCGGCATGCCGCGCAATACCGCCGTCTTCGACCCGACGTTCCGCGGAGCGGGGACGATCCGGTCGGACGATATCCGCAAGGATCCGCGCTACGGCCTGAGCGCGCCGCACCACGGCATGCCGGAGGGGCATCTGCCCGTCGTGAGCTATCTCGCGGTTCCCGTCATCTCGCGCTCGGGCGCGGTGCTCGGCGGTCTTTTCTTTGGCCATGACGAGCCCGCCATGTTCAATGCCGAGGTCGAGGAGCTTGTCGAGGCCGTGGCTGCGCAGGCGGCGGTAGCGATGGACAACGCCCATCTTCACGAGGCGGCGCGCGTCGAGATCGCGGCGCGCGTGAAGGCCGAAGAGGAGCTCCAGCTCACCCTTGCCGAAATGCGCCACCGGGTGAAGAACACGCTCGCGATGGTCCAGGCGATCGCCGCGCAGACGTTTCGCGAGACGTCGGCCACCGAGCGCCAGTCGTTCGAGGCGCGCGTCCGCGCCCTCTCCGATGCGCACGACCTCCTGACCGAGCGCCACTGGGGCACCGTATCGGCCGGCGAAATGATCGAGCGCGCGCTCCACGCCTCCGACAAGATGAAGCCGGGCCGCATCAGCCTCGCCGGGCCGGACGCCGAGGTGCCGGCGTCGCGCGCGCTGCTCGCGGCAATGGCGCTGCACGAACTCGGGACCAATGCGGTCAAATATGGAGCGCTGTCGGGCGATGCCGGCACGGTCGCGGTCGAGTGGGACATGGTGAAAGAGAGCGGCCGGGATCGGCTCCGCTTGCGCTGGAGCGAGCAGGGCGGTCCCCCCGTTTCGCCTCCCGCGCGCACGGGTTTCGGCACGCGAATGCTCGAACGGGCGCTCCGCGGGCAGGGCGGAAGTGCCGCGATCGAATTCCGGCCCGAGGGTGTTTGCTGCACCCTTGAGCTTCCCGCATGACAAGCATCGCGGGCGCGGCGGGATCGCGCGAGGTTCGCGCGCTTCGTGGGTCGAGGATCGAAGGTGAGGGCCGAAGGTCGATGGTCGAGGGGAGCGGGTCGCAGGGTGGGCGTCACAAACCTTGCTCGTGGCTGGCGAGTCGGGCGCGGCTCGGTTAAGGCGTAGCCATGGCGGGAATCGGATCACGCATCGACGAGTCGGGAATGCTGCTGCGCGTGGCAGGCGGCTTTGCGCTTCGCCGCGACCTCGGCGGCCGCTGGCGGCTCGACCTTCGCCGCACCCCCGTCGATCATGTCGAGAAGCGCGTGCGCATCACCGGCATTCTCGTCGGCGAGGATCTTGTCGAGGTCGACGGCGTCGCCCCGGAAGGCGCCGTAGCGCCCGGTGGTGATCTA
This sequence comes from Sphingopyxis macrogoltabida, assembly GCF_001314325.1. NCBI lineage: Bacteria > Pseudomonadati > Pseudomonadota > Alphaproteobacteria > Sphingomonadales > Sphingopyxidaceae > Sphingopyxis > Sphingopyxis macrogoltabida. The sequence continues at coordinate 2,281,608 of NZ_CP009429.1, read as the reverse complement.
CCGGACAGCGGCTCGCCGATCGAAGCATAGTCGCGCCGCTTCCGGTCGAAGCTGCCTGGGGGCAGGATTGTAAAGCCGGATGTTCGCCGGCGTCCGCATTCCTCTCAATTTTGACCGGCCCAAGCCGCGGAACAAAGTGGCGTAATGCCGGTTGAAGCTTGCATGACCCAGACCATTGCAACCCCCGCACCAGCCGCCGATCCGGCGCGTATCGTCGTCCTTCTCTGTGCGCTGGCGCAGATCGGAGCTGCCCTCTTGCCCGTGATGGGGATCGGCACGCCGGTCGGCGACCGCTCCGACGCCGTGCAGACGCTGATAACGCCCGCGGGCTGGGCCTTCTCGATCTGGGGCGCGCTTTATCTGGGATCGCTGGTTTTCGCGCTCCTCCAGTTCACCGCTTCCGGGCGCGATAGCGCGTTGTTCGCCGCGCTGCGCTGGCCTGCGGCTGGCGCCTTTCTCGGCAATGCGCTTTGGGCCACCTGGGTGCAGCTCGGCGACATCGATGCGGTATCGACTCTGATCATTTTCGGCTCGCTTGTCTCGATCCTCATCGCCTACCGGCGTATCGCCGCCTGGACGGCGCCCTTTTCGGCGGCCGAGCGCTGGGGCGCCATCCTGCCGCTGTCGGCGCTCGCTTCCTGGTTGACCGCAGCCTCGATCGTCAATGTCGCGGCCACGTTGCGCTACTATGGCGTCGACGCTGCGCCCGATGTCGCGCCGCTCATCTCCGCCGCGATTATCGTCGTCGGCGGTCTGATCGCGGCCACGGCCCTTGCGCGGGGCAAGGGCAATCCGCCCTTCGCCCTCGTCTTCCTCTGGGCGCTGGCAGCAATCTTTGCAGCCGGCGGACAGGAGGCGGCTGCCGTCGCGGTGGCGGCAGCGATCGCGGCGATCCTCGTGCTGATCGGAATTTCGCTGGGCTGGCGCGACGGCGGTGCGCACCATTGGTCCGGTTCGAGATCGTAAAACTGTCTTGGGGGCGCTTGAGCGTCTTCGCCGCAGTCGGTTTGATTTCGAACTTTTCCGAGGTTCAGCGCGCGATCGGCACCTTCTTACGGCCAGGCGCACCGGGTGTCGCCGCGTCCCTGCGGCCAGCCGCGATCCCGACCCGCGCTTGAGGCGTCTGCCGGGGCGCGGCCCCGGCGCAACGGGCTTCGCCCGTCCTCCACTGCCGTTGCGGCCCTCGGGGTGCGCCGGCGCCTTGCGGCGCCCCGGCTCTCTTTCTGCGCCGCGGGACGGGCTCGCGGGCAACGGCAGGAGACACATCATGGGAGCCATCGGTTTCGTCAGCGGCACGATCGAGAAGGGCTTTGTCGGCGAGCTTCGCACCCTCTCGATCCGGGTGCCGATCGAAATTCGCATCAACCGCGGCAAGGGGAGCGAGGTGCAGCCCGACTACCGCGTCTACTCCGACGACGTCGAGATCGGCGCGGGATGGGTGCGCCTCGCGGCGGTGTCCGAGCGCCGCTACGTGTCGCTCGCCCTCGAAGCCCCCGAGTTCGGGCAGCGACGCCTTTATGCGAACCTTGCCCGCGCGGCGGGGCAGGACAATTCCGACGCTTATGCGCTGCTCTGGAACCCCGCCGACTGACGGCGTGCAAGAAACACGCGGCTTATCCTCGCACTGGCTGCAATAGCTGGTGCGCGGGAGCCCCCGCCTTGATAGGGTGACGACGATGAAAAGCGGTATCGACCATCTTCCCCCGCACAAGCAGCGCGAACTCGAGCGCGTCGTCGAGATTATCTTCGAGGAATTCGAGGATGCACTGGCGCTCGCAACGCAGGGCTGGAAGAAGAAGGGGCGCATCTCGAAAATCATTCTCTACGGCAGCTATGCGCGGGGAGGGTGGGTCGACGAGCCGCACACCGCCAAGGGCTATCAGTCCGACTATGACCTGCTGATCATCGTCAACGACAAGCGGCTGACCGATCGCGCCGACTATTGGTCGAAGCTCGACGACCGGCTCATTCGCGAACTGTCGGTGACGAAGACGCTGCGGACGCCGGTGAACTTCATTGTGCACAGTCTGGACGAAGTGAACTCCGGGCTGTCGCAAGGCCGCTATTTCTTCATGGACGTCGCGCGCGACGGGATCGCGCTGTACGAAGCCGAGGACAGTGAGCTTGCCGAGCCGCAACCGAAGACGCCGCACGCGGCGCTGGAGATGGCGCGGGAGTATTTTGACGAGTGGTTTCCGAGTGCCGGGCGCTTCAAACGCGCGTCGGAATTTTTGATTTCGGAGCGCGGCCTAAAGGAGGCGGCTTTCAACCTGCATCAGGCCACCGAACGTTATTACAACTGCGCGCTTCTGGTCTGTTCGTTCTATTCACCGCACGTCCACAACCTTGCGTTTCTCAGAACGCAGGCCGAGCGGATCGATCCCCGGCTAGCAGAAGCGTGGCCGCGAGAGACGAAGATCGATCGTTCACGTTTTGAGAAGCTCAAGGAAGCTTACATCAAGGCGCGCTACTCGAAGCATTATCGCATTACCGAGGATGAGCTTTCCTGGCTCGGCGAACGCGTCACAGTACTGGCAAAGGTGGTGGAATCGGTTTGCGCCGAGCGGATCGCTCTGCTGGAATCCACAGCAAAGCAGGCAGGCTGATAAGGCTCGACCGCTCGCTTATTTGCCGCGGAACCGTTCGAATTTTTCTCGGGCTTCGGCGGTTTCGACTGCGATGCTTGCGTTCTGGCACTCATCGCCGCGGTGAGTATCGTCCTCACAAGCAGCGACGATATCCCGCGCTTCCTCCAGATGGCTCTCGAAATACTGCAGACTGCGCGGCTCGCTTCGTCCGCACGCCGCCAAGGTGACGGCAATCGCCAACGTCATGATCGCACGCAAATCGCCACTCCCGCTGAACTTCCGTGGCCTAGCTTAGCGTCTCAGCTGATAAGTGCGAGGCCGTCGACGAGAGATGCATCCAAACTGAGAGCATCTCTCGGGCGGCTTTGCGCCTCAATACAGCCTTTCAGCCTGAGTCATTCGCCACTTGAAAGCGGTCGTTTGGCTCTCGCGACCGATGGCGACACGCTCCAATGCCGAACCTTGTGCGCAGTCAACCGTGTGCCACCGCCGATGGAGCGGAATCTTCGCGCACCGCGCCTGCATTCATGATATACCCTCCATGTTCAGGGCGCCCTTGTCGTATTCGCGAGCGCGCCGTTTCTCCCCGGACCCGGCTTTCAAGCCCGTCAGCTCTCCGGTATCCCCGAAAGGGGCCATGATGACCCACACCACCCACCCCGACGTCGCGCTCAATCTGGCGCTTGCCGTCATTACCGCCTCCGACGCACCCGCCCTGCTGCTCGACCAGAATTTCACGATCATTGCCGCCAGCACATCCTTCTGCCGCGCCTTCGCGCTCGACCCGCGGCAAGCGGTCGGGCGGACGCCGCTGGAACTGGGAGACGGCGAGTGGGACGTGCCGCAACTTCGGACGTTGCTCGGCGTCACCTTTCACGGCGATGCACAGATAGAATCCTATGAAATGGATCTCGATGGCCCGCACGCGCCCCGCCGGCTCGTGCTCCATGCGAAGATGCTCGACTATGGCGATCTCGCCCGACCGCGTTTGCTGCTGACCATTTCGGACGTGACCGAAGCGCGGATCAGCGAAAAGCTGAAGGACGATCTGTTGCGCGAGAAGGCGATCCTCCTTCAGGAACTTCAGCATCGCGTCGCCAACAGTCTTCAGATCATTGCGAGCGTGCTCATGCAGAGCGCGAGGCGGGTGCAATCTGAAGAGACGAGAAGCCATCTTCGCGATGCGCATAATCGCGTGATGTCGATTGCCACCGTCCAGCAACAACTGGCGGCGTCGCGGCTGGGCGAGGTCGAATTGGGCGCCTATTTCACGCAGCTTTGCGAGAGCCTCGGCGCATCGATGATCTGTGATTCGGATCTTGTATCGCTCAGGGTGAGCGCCGACGACAGCAAGGTGAATGCCGACATTTCGGTCAGCCTCGGGTTGATCGTGACCGAACTCGTCATCAATGCGCTCAAACATGCGTTCCCGGGCGAACGCGGTGGAACGATCCTGGTGGATTATCATGCGCTGGGCGAGGCATGGAAGTTGACGGTCCATGACGACGGCGTAGGCACACCGCACAAGCTGGCCGCGGCCAAGCCCGGCCTCGGTACCAGTATTGTCGAGGCCTTGGCGAAGCAGCTTCGCGCGACCGTCGAAACGGCGGGAGCCAGTCCCGGCACAAGGGTCTCGATCGTGCACGAAGAGCCGGTCGGTGTAAGCTGAAGCGGCTAGACCAGCTAATAAGATCGGCCTGCCGCTCGCCATGATCCAGACGAAAAGCTGCCGCCTCCGCATAGAGCGGAAGCGGCAGATCCCCTTTTAATGGACGTTCGTTTTACTGCGGGCTGAGCCGCAGGCGAAGATTCAGGCGATCGATCCGCGACTGAAGCGCGGCTTCGTTGCGCTCTGACAGCCGGTCCATCCGGTCATGATGCATGGCCCGCTCGCTGGCACGAATGGATCGCAGCTCGCGGCTGGCACTCATGGCCGTCCGGTTGTCGATCGTGCGCTCCGATCGGGCGGTGCGGACATATCGGTCGAGGTTGGCGAGCTGCGAGAGGATAGCGGGGCGGTTCGCCCCATAGTCGCTGCCCATGCCCTCGCGCCCGGTAGGAACCCAGCGACCACGGGCGTCGTAATAGCCCGTCGTCGCCCCGGCGTTCCATCGGCCATTCCGATCATAATAGCCGGGATGCGGATCGGCGACCCAATGTCCGTTCGCGTCGCGGCGTCCGCCCGCCGCGCCGGCAATCCAGCGACCGTTCGCGTCGTAATGACCGACGGTAACGCCGGCGACCCAGCGGCCGCGCTGATCATAGTGGCCGCTTGCCGCGCCGGATATCCAGCGATCATTGTCATCGTAATAGCCTGCCGAAGAGGCCGGTATCCAGCGGTTCTGGCCGTCATAGCTGCCGCTTGCCGTTCCGTCCTCGCGCTGGGGAATCCAGTTGCGCCGTTCGTCATAATAGCCGTTCGGCGTTCCGGTGACCCACTTGTTGTCGCGGTCATAATAGCCGGTAGCCCGGCCGCGCGCGGTTGATGTCGCGTGCCAGGCGCCCGCGGCGTCGTAATAGCCATAGGCATCGTCGCGGCGAGTTGCCGTGGCTGATGCGGCGTTTCCGATCCAGCGCCCGCGATCGTCATACCGGCCGCTTGCCGAACCCGGAACCCAGATGTCGTCGCGGTCGTAATAACCGTTCGCCGATGCGGGCACCCATTCGCCGCCCGGCCGATAGTCGCCTTCTCCGCGACTGGACACCGCGTAAGTGACCCAGCGGCCATCGCTGCCATATCGACCGTTGGGCGGACCATCGACCCATATCCCGTCACGATCATAGTAGCCGCGGGCATCGGAGGAGTTCACGCCGGTCGCGTGCCAGCGATTTTCATTATCGTAATAGCCAAAGGCATCGCGGCAATCGCGCGTCGGTTTGGCGATCTGGTTGGCGAGAACGGCTCCTGCGGCGGCGCCGATCACGGTTCCGACCGTCTTGTCGCCACGACCGGCGACGACATTGCCGAGCACTCCGCCGGCCGCGGCGCCGCCGATCGTGGCGACGACGCGCGTCGAGCGCTGTTCTTCGCAGGTCGCCTGCGACTGCGTTCGTGCGCCGGCGATGGACGGAACAAGGGCGATGGCGGCGATATTCGCCGCGAGAATAAACCTGTACATTTGGGGGCTCCTGGAGCTGGCAAGATGCCGCTCGCTATTAAAAACGCTCAGTATTCATTATTGTTCCCCTATATCCTTGATTCCTGAAATTATCGTTTCAAGATTCGATATATTCCCTCCTATCATGATACTAAATTGGGTAATTTATATTGTTTCTAGTCGGGATTTTATCAACGGACTTGGGAGACGGCTGGGAGATTTGATGAGATGCGCGCGAATGCCCCCGTCGCTGCCTGAGCCGACACGCAAAGCTCGGACAGAAATGACGGGCTGGAGCGCACGCGCCGCTGGCCTTGGAACAAACAGCCTGCCGGGGGCGATCAGTGGCGCCCCGCGGCCCATATCGCCGTCAGTTGGCGAATGACCCGTGTGCGATGTTGATAGGTGCTGTACCGTTTGCCGACGCGCCCATTGGCGAAATCGTCGGCGAGTTTACGGGTCAACCAGTCTATTTCCGCTCTCTGCGTATCGCAGTCGGTCGCCGCCGGTTCGGGAGCCGCAGGGCGGGGATTTCGGAAGGGCGCGAACTCGGGGAAATGGCCGCCTTCATTTTCCCAACTCTCGACTGCGGATCGCCTGTCCGCTTCATGCCGCGAAGGCAACGCCATCACGCGAGGCGCGGCTGCGGCCCGCCCGGACTTCAAAACTTCTGATATATTCGGCATGACCCGGCTCCGTCGTCGAGCGGGAGTATGGAGGCATCTCTCAGTCGCACCGGCGCTCAAGGCATGGGGTGCGATATCTTCCATGTGGGGATGATGCATGTCCAATGCTAGGGCAGAGCGATCATATTCGTCGACGGCCCGGATGGAGCTTTGGGGAAACTTCGTCTCTGGCTTGCTGACGTACGATTCAAGCTGCTGCATGGCCTTGGCACCGTCGCCGTTGTAGGATCGACCTTCTGCCATCGCTGATGGCGCGGCCGCCTTCTGCATGGCGACCCTTTCCGGAAGGATCGTTATTGCCTCATGATACCAGTCTTCTCGCCATGCTTGTCATGGGACTGGTCCTCGCCTTCATCGGCGGGTTTGTCGCGAGCAGGCTGAAGCTGCCACCGCTCGTCGGCTATCTGCTCGCGGGCGTGGCGGTGGGCCCTTTCACGCCGGGTTTCGTGGGTGACGCCGATGTAGCGAACCAACTCGCCGAAATCGGCATCATCCTGCTGATGTTCGGTGTCGGACTGCATTTCTCGATCAAGGATCTGATCGCCGTCCGCAGGATCGCCATTCCCGGCGCGATCGTACAGATCATGGTCGCGACGCTGCTTGGTGCGAGTCTCGCACATCTCTGGGGATGGACGATCGGCGCCGGCCTGGTTTTCGGTCTTGCCCTGTCGGTCGCATCGACCGTCGTACTGCTACGCGCACTCGAGCAGCGCAATACGCTGGATTCGATCAACGGCCGGATCGCCGTCGGCTGGTTGATCGTCGAGGATCTCGTCATGGTGCTGGCCTTAGTATTGCTGCCGGCATTGGCGGGCGCGCCCGGGGGTGAAGGGGCTTCGGGCGGCGCGGGCGAAATCGCGCTCGCCTTGCTCGTCACGCTCGGAAAGGTCGCGTTGTTCCTCATCCTCGTCCTCGTCGTCGGCACGCGCGCCGCGCCCTGGATATTGGAGCGCGTCGCCCGGACGGGCTCGCGCGAGTTGTTTACCCTCTCGGTTCTCGCGACCGCGCTCGGGATTGCTTTCGGCTCGGCCGCCCTGTTCGGCGTGTCCTTTGCGCTCGGCGCCTTCTTTGCTGGCGTGATCCTCAGCGAAAGCGATTTCAGTCATCAGGCGGCCGCGGACTCGCTGCCGTTGCAGGATGCTTTTGCCGTCCTGTTCTTCGTCTCGGTCGGGATGCTGTTCGATCCGGGCATCCTGGTCCGTGAACCGTCCGCCGTTCTGGCAGTGCTGGCGATCATTCTGGCCGGCAAGTCGGTTGCGGCGTTCGGGATTGTGCTGGCCTTCGGCTATCCGGCGCGGACGGCGCTGACCGTCTCGGCGAGCCTGGCGCAGATCGGCGAGTTCTCCTTCATCCTGATCGGCCTGGGCGTCACCTTGGGGCTGGTCGAGGCGGAAGCGAGGGACTTGATCCTCGCCGGCGCGCTGCTGTCGATTACGTTCAATCCGCTCGTCTTCATCGCTTTCGACGGCTTCGAGAGATGGCTGCGACGACGACCGCGGCTGTTGGCATTGCTGGAGCGGGGAGGCGATGAGAGCCTTTCCCGTCTGCCCGACGCGAAGCACGGCCGCTTTCGCCATCACGCGGTCGTCGTCGGCTACGGCCGGGTCGGGCGCGTGGTCGGCAGGATGCTCGCGGAAGCCGGCCTACCCCTCATCGTCGTCGACAAGGATCGACGCCGCGTCGAGGCGCTGCGCGAGCGCGGCATTACGGCCGTCTATGGCGAAGCATCGACCCCCGGTATTTTGGAGGCAGCAGATATCGCCCAAGCGCGGCTGCTCGTGATCGCGACCCCGGAGGGCTTTCAGACACGGCGCATCATCGAGATCGCGCGCGAGCTCAATCCCGAAATCGACACCGCGATCCGGACCCACAGCGAAGCCGAGGTCGCCCATCTCGAAGGTCAGGGCGTCGGCCTCGCGATCATGGGCGCGCGCGAGCTGTCGTTCGGCCTTGCGGACTATGCGCTGCGCAGCCTCGGCATCTCGAAGACGCGTGCGGCGGCCATAGTTCAGAAGGAGCGCATGTCCGGGGAGGGCGGCGCCTTCGAGCGCCGTCCCGACATCCCGCCTGGCGAAGCGCCAGAACTGCGCCAGCGCCGGGGGGATGACGAGGATGCCGCCTGATGCCGGTGCGTAGACCCTTTCGGCGTGGCGAATTGATGCCCGCATCATGTCCGTCTGTGGTAGGATGCACCATCACCCGATTTCGATCGCAAGCTTCCCGTGACTGAGAGACATCGAGCTCCCGCTTGCTCAGCGGGAGTCTATTCCATGATTGCTATCCCCGAACCCTCGCGACCTTTCGGCCGGATCATTCGGTTGTGGAACCGGCTTCTCCATCACGGGCTGGAACATGTCCCGCAAACAATGGAAAATGCGTTTCACCAGTCGCGGCGGCGCCGGCGCGACCTCGAGCGCGCAATCGATAGCTGGGTGCGCGAAAACGGCGCCTGCTCGGGGGCCTCGCAACCAGCCCGTCCTCAAGTCGTGTCGTCGTCTTCTGTCCAGCCTGCCCTTGAACAATGGGACGATGAGAGCGGAGCACAACCAGCGAAAGGAACGCGATCATGATACTGCACAATCTCTTCGGCCGTCACCTCGTCGATTTCAAGGCCAGCCACTGGGATCGGGGGCGCTTCGTCAGCCATTGCACCGTTTGCGGTTGCGAGATGGTCAAACTACCCGGCTTGGTATGGCAGGCGAGCGAACGGCGGGGCTGAGACGATCGGCTCTGCCGCTCGACCGGACGGAATCGCTCTATTCGCGGCCCGGCATGATAAACAGGAACAATGCCCTCTCTCGCGCGTCGTCTCCATGCCCACTACCGGGCATTTGAAGAGAGGAGAATGGTCATGGTCAACCCCGACCAGAACCAGACCGGCAACCAGCCGGGCCGCAAGCCGGAAGGCGAGCGCCAGCCCCAGCAGGAAGATGGCAATCGCCGTCAGCCCGGCCAGCCGGACCGCGACAAGCGGCCTCAGCAGGGCGGAGAAGCGGCAAAGCCGGGCAAGCAGAGCAGCTAGCCCCGGCTAACCGATCGTCCCCAAGCCGGGCCGCGTGTCGATACGTGGTCCGGTTTCGTTTTGGGACGTGTCCTGCCACTCTTCCGGTCACGCTCGGCCGCTGGCAGCGTCCGATTTTCGCATCAAACGCGGAAACGGCGTGCCTGCGCGACCACATCGGCAAGGCTGGTGTAGCGATAACCGTCCAGAAGTTCGGTCGCGGCGGAATAGCGCATCAGCGCGATCTGTTCGTCTTCGAGTAGCTGTTTGAGGCACATGGTGCGTGCTCCTGCATCAAGCCGAGAGCACGATATTTGTCCCTCTGTCACATGGAGCTTGTTCGGAATTCAGGGTATGAAAGGCCTTCTACGACGAACAGGAAAACCGAGGCACGAATTCGGGGCAATTCACCAAAGGTGATGCCCCTTATATCGATCCGGTCGAATGCCTATATGTATATCATTGCGGCGAACGCTTCGTAGGCATCCGCAACCGAGAGACCCCGTGCTCCCGCTTACATATGGGAGATGGTCATGACCGATATCAGCGAAAACCGAGACCCTATCATGCGGAGTTGGTACGAGTGGGAGATTGACGGGCGTGAACGAAAAATGATCCTGATTGTCGAAACCGACGTCCCGCTCCAGCCCGACGAAAATGGTTATGATGTGTTGATTTTAGAGGATTTGCGCGCGGCAGCGGTTGCGCGGTCGCACGCTTCGCCGGGTGCAATCGATCGCATCCGCATCGTTCCGGTTCGCTATTAGCTTGTCGCTTTGGCAGCGACGCATAATCAGTTTTTTAGTCCTTGCCCCGAGCGGCCTGCCTATATCGTGGAGTGTATGAAGCCGTTCGGCAACGGTTTGCCAGATATGGGCGGCCGCGCGATCGCCAAGGCTGACCGCCTCAACTTCCTTGCCGACGGCAAACTGTTCCGAAGCATTGCCGTGGCGATTTTCTGCGTCGAGCATCGCCCTTGAAATGATTTGTTCGCGATCAGGCGTCATCGGCTTGTCCGCTCACGCTGCGTTCCCGAATCCGCTGGCGAAGGAGTTCGGCGCGCTCGTCATGAACGTTGGTGTTTCGCGAAGTCGCCCGGGGCAATTGCCCCACGTGGCGGGCGATACCTTCGTCCGTCGATCGCCACGCAGAGCCGGGCTTGACCGTGCTGGTAGTGCTCACATCGTCGTCCATCATCATATCGTCGGCGAGAGTCGCGAGCGCCATTTCATCGTATCCGAGCGACCTATAGATATCGCGGCCGATGACCCAGAGCGCTTCCTCGATCTCGGCCAGCCGGCCGACTATATCTTCGAGTGCTGACGCGCTGCGTTCCTGGGGTGTCATACTGAGCGCCTTGTGAATGAGAAGCTCGGCAATGAGCGTGTCGCCGAGGAAATCCGCATATCCGGCAACCGGTTCGGAGGTTGCCTGGTCGGCTTTGGGGCGTGCGGAACCAGGCCGCGTTTCTGTTGGCGGGCCGTCGGTGAGGCCGCGCCGGTCGCGATATTCGGCGATCCGCTTGGAATAATAGCGAGGCAGATCGAAGTTGGACAGAAGATGCCCATCGCGCCGCGCCCGGCTTACCGCAATCAAGGCCATCTGATGGTGATAGAGAAGTTGATTGAGATCCATGTTCCGTCTCCCATGTGCGGGAGCGCGAAAGTCTCTCGGTCGCCAACATGCAAAAGACGAGTCTGGCGATATCTCACATGTGGTGCGAACAACCGCTGATTACAAGGCCAGGGTCACTCGCACAAACTATCCAGCCCGGTAGCGGCCAACGCGCGCCATTATCGTGATCGCGTCCGGAAACCCCGAGGGGCGATGGCAGTAGGGATGGATCGACAGAGCAGAAAAAAGCCCCATCCTTCGACGGGGCTTTTTCCATCCTCTGCGGTCGTGACCAAAGGAAGCCCCATCAACTCTCACGAGGGTCGCATCGGAGAGTCTTTGTATAGAGAGCCTAGCACTACTTTGGCAGAAGTTTGATTGTCTCTTCACGGAGGCGGTGACCGCATTGGGGGCAACAGGCAGGCGGCGGCCTGGATAGGTGATCAAGGATGGCCTGCCGGACTGCGGGCAGACTGGGTTGCGGCGGTGGTCCTGCGATTCTTTTTTTTCCGTCCCGCCTGAGCGAGGGGTCGCGTCCGTCAAGGTGGTGTAATTTCGGCTGTGGCCGTGGGCCATCGTCAGGCGGCTTTGGCGGTGATGTGTAGGGGCTGATTTTCCTCCTCGATCATGGGTTGGTTGAGTTCGGCCATGCCTTCGATCTGCATGTATCGGTGCTGGAGCTGCCACTCGTCGTTCTGCTCCATCAGCACAGCCCCGACGAGGCGGATGATGCTGTCTTCGTTCGGGAAGATTCCGACGACGTCGGCGCGGCGCTTGACCTCCTTGTTGAGCCGCTCGAGCGGATTGGTTGAGTGTAACTTCGTGCGGTGCTGGGTGGGAAAGCCGGTGTAGGCGAGCACGTCGGTTTCGGCCTCGTCCATGCAGGCGCCGAGCTTGGGCCAACGGGTGCGCAACTGGTCGGCGACCTGTCGCCAGACCTGCGTTGCGCTTTTCTGATCGGGCTGCAGGAAGACCTGGCGGATCGCGGCGGCGACGACAGTGTTCTGGCCCTTGGGCACATAGGACAGGGCATTGCGCATGAAGTGCACCCGGCAGCGCTGCCAGGTGGCGCCCATGACGCGGGTGATCGCGCCCTTGAGGCCCTCGTGAGCATCGGAGATGACCAGCTTCACGCCGGTAAGACCGCGCCGAACAAGGTCCTTCAGGAAGTCGGACCAGAAGACCTCCGCTTCCGAGGGGCCGATATGCAGGCCGACGATCTCGCGCCGGCCCTCGGTGTTGACGGCCATGGCGATTATTGCGGCAACGCTGATGATCCGCCCGCCTTCGCGTACCTTGAGATAGGTGGCATCGAGCCAGAGATACGGCCATTCGCCGGTGAGCGGGCGTTTCAGAAAGGCATGGACGCGCTCGTCAATGTCCTTGCAAAGCTTGGAGACGGTGGACTTGGAGATGCCGGTCATGCCCATGGCCTGGACGAGTTCATCGACCCGCCGGGTGCTGACCCCGCCGATCCACGCTTCCTGGATCACCGCAACCAGCGCTTTCTCGACCATCTTGCGGGGCTCAAGGAAGCCCGGAAAGTAGGACCCAGCACGCAGCTTGGGGATTTTCAGGTTCAGCGTGCCTACCCGGGTATCCAGCGAACGGTCGCGATAGCCGTTGCGCCAGGTCGCGCGCTCGCTGCTGCGTTCGTGGCGACCCGCGCCGATCAGGCCATCAACGTCGGCCTCCATGATCAGCTGCAGCACGTTCTCGGCGATGGTGCGCAAAAAATCCGGTTGGCCGCCCTTCGCAGCAAGCTCTTCGATCAGTAATCTGTCCTCGGTCATCGGGAACTCCTCTTCGTCACGGTTGAAGTGTGCAAACTCCACCATAACGATGAACCCGGTGGCCACCAGCGACGCCGCATTCCGGGGTGGGGCATGCCCCACCCCGGAATACACCATCGCCTACACCGGAAATTACACCACGAGCGCGGACGCTAACGAGCGAGGCGGCGGGATTGCAGGTAGGCATATGCGATCATCGTCATGAGGGCATGGCGATGAAGACCTGTCCATGATCGCCCTTCAAAATGGTCGAGACCGAGTTCTTCCTTGAGTTGCTGATGGGCCTGCTCGCAGATCCAGCGCGCCTTGATGGCGCCGGCGATATCCCGGATCGGCGTATCTGCGGGCAGGTTCGAGAGATAATATTTGCGCTCGCCGCTGGAGCGATGCTCGCCGACCAGCCATGCTTCTTCCCCGGGCATGTGCTGCGCGCCCGAGGCGCCGATGCGTTGCGGCGGGCCGTCGGCGATGCGGACGCGCATGACGGCAAAGCGCGCGCTCAGGCGTCCCTTCGTTCCCCGACGCCAACTGATCTGTCGCCATTTTGCGTCGTCGAGCACGGCGTGGGCGGCGCGCGATGCGGTGTCCGGAACGTGGTGCTGACGGGGACGCCCGCGTCCCGCCACGGGGAAGATCAGTTGCACATCAGCGGGATAAACCTTCTGGTGCCGTGGGATGCCGACCGCCCAGTGCAAGCCTCTTGTGCTCAGCCCCTGGCGGAAAGAAGCCGAGAGGCCGTATCCGGCATCCGCGAGCACACAGCCAAAGCGCACCCCGGCGGCAATGACCCGGTCGATTTCCTCGATAGCGATCGCCGGCTTGGTGCGATACGGGCGGAAGGGCTCGGGCACGCCCGCCTTGACCATGCGCGCCTCGTCGCTCGTCCAGCTTTCCGGCAGGAACAGCCGCAAGCCCAGCATGATCGGCACCTCTCGCGACGCCAGCGTCACCGATACGAGCGTCTGGCAGTTCGCATTCTTGCCCAGCGCTGATGCATATTGCGGCGCCACTCCCACCGACGCCGTCCCTTTCTTCGGCAACGCGGTGTCGTCGATGATCAGCCATGCCTTGTCGCCGCCGACCAGCGCATCGGCCTGTTCCCACAGGGTCGCCTCAAGCGGACCGCTGTCCCAAAGGCCCGCACCGATGAAGTGATGCAGGCGATCATAGCCGACTTCGCCCGTCCGCGCCGCCATCGGCTGGATGCTCTTGCGATCCCCCGGACCGATCAGGCCCGCGACATAGGCCGGGCACATCCGTTGCCGAGCCTTGTGGCCAAGGCCCTCCAGATAGGGCGCCAGCCAACGCTCCAGATCAACACGCCAATCACCATCCATCGCCGACATCCTTCCAACGTCGGCTCCCTATGAATCACCCATCAACCAAAATGGGAATCCCCAAAATCAAACTTCTGCCAAAGTAGTGCTAGGCTTATCCACGAGAGAGTCGAGCGGTAAAATCCGCCAGGCGCGAAAGATAAAAGCCTCGCTCGGCGGTTATTGCGCTCGTGATACGCTTCGGTTTCGCACCGGGCTCGGGTGAACCGGAGGAATTGCGACGATGCAGGCTGGGGCGGGTGGAATGGTCTCGTTCTGCGCGACGAATTGATGCCGGCATTATGTCCGTCTGTGGTAGGATGCGCCATCACCCGATTTCGATCGCAAGCATCCCGTGACTGAGAGACATCGAGCTCCCGCTTGCCGACGGGAGTCTATGTCGATGATTGCCATCCACGAACCCTCGCGACCTTTCGGCCGGATCATTCGGCTGTGGAACCGGCTTCTCCATCATGGGCTGGAACATGTCCCGAAAACGATCGAAAACGCGTTTCGCCAGTCGCGGCGCCGGCGGCGCGACCTCGAGCGCGCAATCGATAGCTGGACGCGTGAGAGCAACGCCCGCTCGGGAGCCTCGCAACCAGCCCATCTTCAAATCGCACCATCGTCTCCCGCCCAACAAGCGATTGAACAATGGGACAATGAAGGGGGCGCGCAACCCCGACGAGGATCGCGACCGTGATTTTGCACAATCTTTTCGGCCGCCATGTCGTTAACATCAGGACCAGCCGGCAGGACCGGGGCCGGTCCGTCGGCCACTGCAGGGTGTGCGGCTGCGAAATGGTTAAGCTGGGCGACCTGGCATGGCAGGTGAGCGGGCGGCGGACCTGAGAATCCGATTTCCTGACCTCGATCGCGTGAGCCGCCATCCCAGGTTGGTAACCCCGTCGGTGCCTTGGACCGACCGGATCGTGATAAGCGGCCTCAACAGGGCGGAGAAGCAGCAACGCCGAGCAAGCGGAGCAGCCAGCGCCGGCCGGGCTTCGTTTTGGGAAGCGCCCCGCGGCGTTTCAAGTCATTTCCGGTCGCTTGCTAGCGTCCGATTTCGCTTCACATGCGAGAACGGCGTGCCTGTGCAACCGCGTCGGTAAGGCTGGTGTAGCGATAACCGTCCAGGAGATAGGTCGCGGCGGGCACGCGGGTAATACCGTATCGATCGAGTGTTTCACGCTCGGCGGCGTCGATACCGCCGCATTTGCAGGGCCGGTCGTTGCCGGACGGGTTCTTGTCCATGTCGAAGCCTTTCAATCCTTGAGCTGGTCGAGAAGTGTCGTGATCCTGATCGTGGCGACGGTCGAAAAGGCGTCCGATATGGCATAGGGAAGCAGGATGCGTTCTCCGACCTTGATGGCGCCGCACGAATAGACGACGTTCGGGACATAGCCATGGCGCTCTGCGGTCGCAGGCTGGACGAGCGGTACGCGCGAGCGCCCGAGCACGCGCGAGGGATCGTCCTTGTCGAGCAGAACCGCGCCGATCGAATAATGGCGTACGGGGCCGACGCCATGGGTGAAGAGCAGCCAGCCTTCGTCGAGTTCGATTGGCGAGCCGCAATTGCCGATCTGGACGAACTCCCAGGGATATTCGGGCTTCACGATCACCTCGCCGAGGCCCCATTCGTGGAGGTCGTCCGACAGGATGAGGTGCAGGCTCTCATTGTCGTGGCGCGCGATCATCGCATATCGCCCGCCGATCTTTCGCGGAAAAAGCGCCATTCCCTTGTTGCGCGCCGCGGCGCCCTTGAGCGGTGCCAGATGGAATGTCACGAAGTCCCGGGTTTCGAGCAGCTCCGACCTTATGCCGCTTCCGCTGTAGGCGGTGAAGGTCGCATAATAGATGGTTTGGCCTTCGTCGTGGAAGGCGACGAAGCGGGCATCCTCGATCCCGTTCGCCTGCATCTCGGTGACGGGGAAGATCACCCGCTCGGCGATGTCGCTGGCGGGATCGAAGCCGAGTTCCAGACGATCGCCGACACGGGCGGTCACGACGGGCGTCGCGGCGAGCCGCGCGGGCGGGTCGATGGTAACGGTTCCGTCGGCGGCCAATATTCCCGACCGAAACGTCAAGGAGGAGATGTGGCCTTCGCCGACGGCGCGCAGGCTGAGAATGAAGCGGCGGCATCCTGCGGCGACTCCCGACTGGTCGGGGTGCGGCACGATGCTGGGATTGAACAGCGCCGCCGCTTCGAAGCTGTATTCGTGGAGGAAATAGGCGCCGACGAGCTGACGCTGCGCCTGCGAGAAACTCGCGTGAGCGGCAAACGCATCCTCCATTTCCGCGGCGCGCCGTTCGAAGATTGCGGGGAGGTTGCGGTGCCGGTCGTCGAAGTTGCGCAGCGTTTCGGCAAGCAGCGCGTCGGTCTCGTCCGCGGTCATCGCGAGGACGCGGTCGACGATGTGATTGGCGCGGGTCTTGTCGACGGGATTCAGGTCTCGGGGTTCGACCGCCGGCCGGAACGGGCGGACGACGACGCGCGACGGGTCGGGCCGCAAGTGAAGCGCCTGCCGGTTGAAGAAGGGCGCGGATGGCGGAGTTCCGTCAGGCATCGATGGCTTCGTGTGGGGATGGGCTCGGCGGTGACGGCGCCCGCCAGCCCGTCGCTCTCAGGCGCTGCATGTCGGCCAGCGCGAGCAGGAAGGACAACACCGATTCCGCGCCCCGGTTCTCGTTCGCGCGGTCGGGGTGGAGCCCGTCGCGGCAACTGCCGGTCGCGACGTCGACCAGTCCGATGCCGAGATCGTTCGCGCCAAGAAACCATGCAAAGGCGCGCTCGGCTTCCGCACGCCACGAAGAGGCCGGATCGACGCCTTTCGCCGCGATACAGGCCGCGATCGTCGCGCAAGCCTCCAGCGGTTGTTGGTCGAACGGTTCGGGATTATTGCGCGAGGCCATCAGGAATCCATGCGAGCCGACGGGGCGGAAATGTCCTCCGGGTGCCGTCTGCATCGTCACCAGCCAGCGCAGACTTCGCAGCCCTGCCTCGATCATGGTCGCCGAGCGCGCTGCGGCGCCCGTGACGATCAGCGCCTGCGGCAGCCGGGCGTTGTCATAGCTGAGGCCATTTTCGAACCATGTCCATTCGGGACCTTCCCGTTGGTCCAGCAACCTTTCGAGGCGGCCGGCGAGTTCGGCGCGCAGGCGCGCGGCGGCATAATCTTCGGCATAAACCGCGCAATAGGATGCGAGGCCGAGCAAGGTGAACGCCCAGGGCCGCGGCGACGTGAAGGCCTCGACCTCGCCCAGCGCCTCGCTGAACAGCTCTTTTGCCCAGCGCGCATGGCCAAGGGAGCAGGCCCGCGCACTATAGGCGCCCAGCGCCCAGAGCGTCCGCCCGTGGCTGTCTTCCGAGCCCGCATCTTCGAGCCATCGCCGGTCGAAGCCCATGAAATTGCGAAAGCGTCGATTGTCCGGATTCCATCCGTGCTGGATGAAGGCCGCGAACGTGGGTGACAGTCGCCGCGCCAGCGCCGCATCGGGGCCGCCGGCGAGACCGCAGCACAGCAGCAGCGCCCGCGCATTGTCGTCGATGCAATATCCGTGACTGCGGTCGGCAATCGCGTGAACAGCATGCTGGAATATTCCCGTGTCGTCGGACATCGCGGCGAGATGGTCGAGCGCCATCGGTGGAAGGCCGCCTTGGACGTTCGCCCGCAGGCGGACCGGCCCGGGTTCGGGCACCCCCGCTTGGCCGCCGGACGCAAGCCTGCGCTCCCGGCAGGCTTTACGAAAACTCGCGGCATAGCGCCGCGCCGAATTGGCCCAGATCATGGGACGGCTCGCCGCATAGGCCTTGCGGCCCATTGCCAGGCGTTCGGTGTCGTTACCCAGCAGGTCGGAAATCGCCGGGCCGAAGCCCGCCGGATTGTCGAACGGGATCAGGACGCCCGACCCGTCGGCGAGCAACTCGGCGGCGTGCCAATAGGGCGTGGAAACGACCGGACGCCCCAGACCGTGCGAATAGGCGAGCGTTCCCGACGTCATTTGTGCCGCCGACAGATAGGGTGTCGCGTAGACATCGCACATCGCGATATGATCGAGCAGTTCGGGGCGGTCGACGAAACGGTTGATGAACGCGATATGGTCATCGAGGCCAAGCTCGCGTACCCGCGCCATCAGCGTGTCGCGATAACGCTCGCCCTCACGGGCCAGCAAGGCGGGGTGGGTGGCGCCCATCACCACATAGAGAGCATCGGGCGTGCGCCGGACAATCTCGGGCATGGCCTCGATCATCGTCTCGATGCCCTTGTTCGGGCTCATCAGCCCGAATGTCAGGATCATCTTGCGATGGGTAAACCCCAACCGCTCCTTGGCGGCTCGCGCCGAGGCGAGCGGAACATCGGGAATGCCGTGGGCGATAACGTCAATCTTCCCCGGATCGGCGCCATAGACATCGATCAGCATGTCGCGGGCCTTGTCGGCCATGACGACCACGCGCGCCGATGCGGTAATGATATCCTTCATGACGCGGTGCTGCGCCGTGGTTGGCCGATCGAGAACCGTGTGCAAGGTGGTGACGAGCGGCGCATCGAGCCTCGCTACCAGGCCGAGAATCAGCGCGCCCCCCTCGCTGCCGAAGATGCCGAACTCATGCTGGAGGCAGACGAGATCGAACGCCTCGCGATTGATGAAATCGGCGGCGGCGCGATAGTCGGCCGCCTGATCCTGGCGGATCGTCTTGCGGACGGGTGGCGGAAATTCATGGTCTCCGCCCGGCTCGATCATCGCGACAATGGCCGTATCCGCAACCTCGCCGAGCGCTCCGACCGCGAGTTCGAGATCGGTCGTGAAGGTGGCTATACCGCAGCGGCGCGGGAGGGCATTGCCGACGAACGCGATCCGCAGCGCCGGCGTGTGCAGGCCATCTCAGTGCTTGCCTTTCGGTTTGGCGGTCATCTTCACCGCGGATGCTTCGTGGGCGGCGAGGGTGGTGAGCGCTTTCGGTTTCGCCGCCTTGGGCTTGCGAATCTCGCGGTTGCTGCGCTTTTGCGATTTTGCCATGTCAGACGTCCTTCCGTTCGATCGCCCGATACGAGAATTCGTCCGAGCGCTGCGGGCGGGCCGAAGCGATCGCTCCGCTCCGGACATTCGGAGAAAGATAGGGACGGTGACGGTAGGGGAAGGATTTGAAGCGCTGACCGAGGCTTTCGATCTTGCGCCGATATCGCATGACCTCCGAGGGTTTGGTCGCGGCGGAATAGCGCATCAGCGCGATCTGTTCGTCTTCGAGTAGCTGGTTGAGGCACATGGTGCGTGCTCCTGCATCAAGCGAGAGCACAATATTTGTCCCTCTGTCACATGGAGCTTGTTCAAAATTCAGGTGATGTGGCCTTATAACACATTCTGCGAGGATCGCCGCACGAATACGGGATTGAGAGATATTAATTCTCGTTCGCCGATGGGCGGTAAAAACGGTAGCGTACGACATCGCCCTCGATAAGATGGCCACGAAGTCGCAGCCGCATTTCCTCGGCCCCCGCGCTCGAGGTACAGACGAGACGGGTGCCGCCCGACTGAAGCGGCTCGATCGCGCTGATGCTGACGCCCTGCGCGAGGCAAAGGCGGCGGACTTCCTCTTCGGGCAAGGCCAGGTTCGTTGCGCGGCTCATTTTGGTAACGGACCGCTTTCCCACGCCCGAATGGCGGCTGCCACCTGCTCATATCCCTCGGCACTGGCAGTTGCTACCGCCAGCGGCCGACCTCCGAGTTCGACATTCTCGGTATTGAGAAAGGCAACCGCAGGATCGCGGCCGCCCATCACCAGATAGGCAAGCTGACTGATATCGCCCTGCCTGCGCGCGTCATCGCGCGCGAACGGAGTGCTGCTCCTGCGAAAGAAGCGGTTAGGTCGCCGCTTGATCGCGCCTTGTCCCTGCACCTCGGAAGTCATACTACGCCTCCTTCGTAAGCGGGAGCGCGATGTCTCTCAGCCGCGACGGCCTACAATTTCCGATGCCGCGATGACGTGGATATGGGGGCCGGGGTCAAAGATGTAAGAGGCGAGCGGTGGCCGGAGGTCGGTGTCCGCTTTTCTCTGCCCCTCTCTGAAAGCCGACCGATCGCTACCGGCCACTAGGGACGATTTGCCTAAAAAGAACGCCCGCCCGATCGAAATCGGACGGGCGTAAGATGAAGAGCCGTGTTTCCTAAAAGGAAGAGCCCTCCTGGGTCGCATGGGGCGGTTAGCCTCGCTGATCGACTTGATATTTGTACCGCGACGCCAAAAAAGGAGCAGCTCTCACGCCTCAGGGCTTGGCCGCAACCGGAAGACGGAATGGTGCGCCGAGCCTGTTGAAGGCGTTCATCGCCGCAATCGCGATCGTCAGGTCCACGAGGTCTTTCGGCTCGAATGCCTCAGCTGCTGCTGCATAGGCCTCGTCGGAAGCATGGGTCTCGCTGACGCGCGTGACCTCCTCGGCCCAAGCCAAAGCCGCGCGATATTGGTCTGGGAACAGATGCGGGACTTCATGCCACACCGGAAGCAGCGCGATCTTGTCGATCGGCATGGTCTTGAGAAGGTCCCGGGTGTGCAGGTCGATACAGTGAGCGCATCCGTTGATCTGGGAGACCCGGAGGAAGACGAGATGAACCAGTTCTTCAGGGAGGGCCGTGCTGTTGGTGACATAATGGTGCACACCGTACAGCGCCTTCGCTCCGGCGGGAGCGACTTCGGACCAATTCAACCGATTCATCTGATCTTCCTTTCTTCCTGAGCCAAAATCGGCGTCAACATGCCTGACGAGCGGGATCCCGCCGCTGTGACATCCCGAGCAAATAAAATGCCGGTTCGACCAGATGTTGGCGAATGGGATCGGAAGAAAGGTCCGAGATTGATCTAGCGCAGTGTACCGATCAGGCCGCGCTAAGAAACGAGGGGCCAAGGCATTGTCGTACCGCTACAGAATGTCGCTTATCTGGAATCAGAGTTGAAAGCCGCCTGGCCCCAATCGGCCAAGTTGCGACTACGCGATCTTTGGAGCTTTTGCTGGTACCGCTAAGTCGTTCTCACATGCAACCGGCGAAGCCGGTGAACGCGTCCTTCGCAATCTTGTTATCCCCGGCGTTCAGGCTCTGACAATCTGCGCGATGCCAATGCGAGGCGCTGGCCTGCCGGGGAGCCGGGCAAAGGAGGATTTCATGAAAATCTGTTCGCATCACGCGGTTCTGGTCCTGGCGATTCTGGGCTTGCCGGCCTGTGCATCGACAGCGCGTGTCTCTCCGGTCAGCGCGCAGGCGAGCGGTGCGGCGCCGCTACCCGTGCTGATCCGGCAGACCATACGCACCGAAATGACGATGCAGGCGCTTTTCATGGGGCGGCTGCACCACGATCCTCACGGATGCCTACGGGGCGACAGCGACGAAGGCCCGATCATCGTCTGGCACCACGATACCGGCATCGAGAGGACGCCCGACGGTCGTACCCGCATCACAGACAGCACGACGGGGAATGCCGTCCATGTCGGCGACGAAATCGCGCTGAGCGGCGGCTATAGGGCAGGGCCTCTGAGCAATGTCACCGAATCGGTGCCAGAGCCCTGTCGCACGCCAAAGCGCTTTTTTATCGCGGGGCGCGTGATGAGCGAGGCGCAGCGGCAGGACATACTTGCACGCCAGCGCCGCCAGCCGGCGGCGCCGTTGCCCGTCGGCGCACCGCCCGCGCCAACGGTTCGGCGCTGAGATCGCACCACTGGAAGGCGTGGCGATTACTCACCGCACCTCTCGGGCTATATGTTGCATGGATGCAGGGATAGGTGTGACTACCAAGCGATGGGCGGTCCTCGCCGCACTGATCTTCACGGCGCCCGTCGCCGCTCAGGATCTCCCCACCGATCAGCTGGAGCGGCACGCCGATGTGGTGCGCCAGGACATGCTCCTGAAATCGACAATGGGGAACGGCCCGGCGCACCGGAATGATCGCGCACGCCGCGCGACACCGCAACAGGTTGCCGCTTGTTCAAATAAAGCGCGGTTCCGCAGCGAATATGGCGTGAACCATCCCAAGGTGCGAAAGCTCTACGACCTGTGTCGCAGCATCAGTCGCTGAACGCTTTCGTGCGCTAAACGACGACTGAAAGGGAGCGGCGCGCAGGCGCCGCTCCCCGACGGTCATGTCGTTTGCAGGGGTTTGCCGACATTCTCGGCCGCACTCGCTTCGCCGCCCGGCGCCTTGGCCGCGTGGCCGCAGTCGCCCGAACTCTTGGACATGACCTTGGGCTGCTGCCCCGCCCCGAGGGAGGTGACCTGAACGCTGCGGCTGCATGTTCCATTGCCGATGCTGGTGGAAGAGAAGCGATAACTCACCGTCCCCGCGGGTAGCGAGCCGAAGCCGGCAAGGTTCATCATGCCAAGCGCGTTCGGTTCGCGCTGCAGCGTATGCACCTGCTGCATCTGCTGCATCATCATCTCGGTTTGACGGTGCATTGTCGCTACGATCCGGTCGAACATGGCGAAGGGGGCGGCTTCGAAAGGATCGGTCCACTGGACCGGAATGAGCCTCACCGCCGGTGCCACGATCACCTTCGGTGCGACTTCGCCTTGATATTCGATCCGGGCGACCGAACCGTCGGGCAGGCCGACTTTCATCACCCGGGTATCTGCGGTTGCCGCTACCGCCGTGCCTGCGGCTGCCAACGCCGCGATGCTGGCGAAGACGGCCGTACGGATTTTACGCATCAATCGTCCTCCTGTGTTGATGGTGGAAACGGAAATCTATCCGGCGAAACTGAACGCAGAATGACTCGGCGGGTCCGAGTTGAGTCGCTCCTTACCCTGCGCGCCGATCGGATAATTGCCGCAGCAGAGCGCGTGCGGACCGGTTGGCGAGCAGCAAAGCCGGGGCGGGGCTTCGCCGATCAGGCAGGGCAAATCTGACCTGCGTTTCCCGGCGGGGTCCCGGATCTCGAACGGGATGCCTTCGCTCCGGCAATAGCGCTCGGCGGCACCGGGGGTCGCAAACCGAAGCTGCACTTGCGCTAGCGGATCGCCACCCCCGGCCCAGCCGGTGAGAGGATCCGCTCTGGGACGCCAGCGCGGAGCAAAACGCAATCGCCACCGGCTCGCCTGCGCGCGGCCCGCACGGTTGGTGCCGATGGGCAGAGGCTCGATAATCGCCCGGGCGTCGGGCGGCAGCGCGCAAATGCGATGTTCGGCTGGCCATTGATTATCGTTGGCTGCCACCGCCGGCACGACTTGTACTGTGGCGCCCGGCAGGCTCGGCCCGGGACCGAAGTCCCGGGCCTGCCCGTCAAGCCGCCCGCGCATTGACCGGAATGCGGCGGACGTTCTCGTTCACCGCCTCCGACTTGGGCAGGGTGATGGTGAGCACGCCATTCTGGAACGTCGCGCTCGCCTTGTCGCGTTCGACACCGCGCGGCAGGCCGATCCGCCGTTCGAAGCGGCCGTAGCTGCGTTCGGTGTAGCCGCGGTCCTTGTCCTCGACCTCGGACTTCTTCTCGCCGCGGAGCGTCAGAACGCCTTCCTCGACGGTGATCTCGACATCCTTCTCATCAAGACCGGGAAGCTCGGCAATCACCCGAACTTCGGTGTCGGTCTCGCCGAACTCGAGGTTCGGCCACGACGGCTCGCGGCTGAAGCCACCGAACGTCGGCATACCGAACCCGCGGAAGACATCGTCGAACAGGCGATTGACGTCGCGGTGAAGCGACACAAGCGGATGATCGCCCCGTTCACGTTCGGCGCTCACCGGAACAGGGAGCCGGTTCTCCTGCCGGCTCCAGGGGATCAGATCACGAAGTGCCATGATAGCATCTCCTTTCTGGCTAGAGAGTTTCAGCGTGGCTCGCCGCCGCTGCGGGCGGCGAGCCGGTGCCCCGATCAGGCCGCTTCGAGGTCTTTCTTCTTCGGCGCTTCCAGGCGATCATTGGCAGGGGAACTGCCGCCGATCTCGATCTTGCGCGGCTTCATTGCCTCGGGGACGACGCGCCGCAGATCGATTTTCAGCAAACCATTATCGAAGTCGGCGGAGGCGACTTCGACATAGTCGGCAAGCTGGAAGCGCCGTTCGAAGGCGCGGGCCGCAATGCCGCGGTGCAGATACTGCCCCTCGTCATTATCCTCGCCGCGCTTGCCGCTGATGATGAGTTGGTTCTGCTGGGCCACCACCTCGATATCCCCGGGACGGAAGCCCGCCACCGCAAGCGTGATGCGGTAACTGTCCTCGCCCTGTCGCGAAAGATCGAAAGGCGGATAGCCTTCGCCGGCGTCGCCGCGAAGATCGGTCTCGAGGAGATCGAACAAGCGATCAAAGCCAACCGTGGAGCGCCGATAGGGCGCAAAATCAAAACTGCTTCTCATTTTCCAAATCCTCCAAAATTGAGCAATTTGGGCGTGAGAAACGCCGGAGAGAGCCGGCGCTCTCATTTGACCCACCGGGCCCGGCTTCGGCACCCGGCGATAAAAAGTTAGGAAGCGGAAAATCGCTTTCAAGAGATTTTTTGCGATCGGACTCCGCTCAGACGGATTGACGCGCGAGCGACGAATGGCCGCTATATGCGATTGGTACCAAAAAGCTGCCTGACGGCAGTCGGCCACAAGCGGGCAACGCGCTAAAGAGCGCTTGCTGATTGTCTTGTCGCATGTGCGGGCCAAGGCAGCAGGATAACGAGGTCGGACGGCTCGCGCGATCGAACTGCTCAGCCGGGATAAGGCGATTCCCTCAATAGTCGGGCAAGATGCGTGGCATTAGCGGCCACCATTTTGGCGGTCTCGGTTACTTTGCTGGGGCGATGCTGAAGATCCTTGAAATCTACTGAACCCATCGCCTCACCGACCCAGTAGCAGGCGGCCACGGCGGGAATCGTCCATCCCACATCGTTCAGCGCCTGAAAGATTTGCGACGAAGCATTATGCGCGCCGTCTTCGTTGCCGACGATCGCGGCAACGGCCACTTTCGAAAAGCTTGGCATCCGCCCCTTGTCGTCGGTCTCCGACAGGAAGGCATCCATTCGTTCCATCACAAGCTTGGCGACGCTTGATGCTTGACCCATCCAGATCGGTGTGCCGAAGATGAGAATATCGGAGGAGAGGATCGCCTCGCGAATTTTCGGCCATTCGTCGCCAGCACCCTCGTTCGAGGTGACACCCCATTTGATGCTGTGCGCGGCGATACGGATGGGCTTGCCGACACGGACGCCTTCCGCCTCGAAATGTTCGGTAAGCACCGCGAGCATGGCATCGGTCGAGCTCTTGCGGCCACGGGCCGACAGCGAGCAATTGATCGCGGTAGCGGTAATCGGGGGCATATCGTCTCCTTTACCCCGCCGGGGTGAAGCGCGCGCCGGTCGCGGTTGGTTCCGATGTCATACTGGCGGCGTACCCGGAATGACGATGAGCGTCCGCTCTCGACGCGCCTTGGGCGAGTTCCGACAGGGAATTCATGTTGAAAATATCGGTGCCGCCGAGCGCGGGCAGTAAGAAGGGGCCGCCAAAGCGGCCCCTTCCTGTCGGCTTGCCGGGTCAATCGAGCTTGGGACTGACGACGCCCGAGCTGTAGCGCAGATTGTTCTGCACATGTTTGACGCCCGTGACGTCGTCGGCGACATCTTCGGCGCGGCGCTTCGACCGGCGATCCTCGACCGTGCCGGAGAGCGTGACTTCGCCATCTGCGACGCTGACCTCGATCTGGGAGGCGTCGATCCAGACATCCTCGGTAAGACGGTCGTTCACGTCCTCGCGGATGCGCTCGTCGGAGCGGATATAGCTTTTGGGACCGCGGCCGCGGTGATCGAGTTCGCGGCGACGGCGCGCGTCGCGATCGCCGAACCAGGAAAGCACTTCGTCGCCGGCGCGGTCGAGGAAGCCGCGTTCGCCCGGGTCATAATCGGGGCTGCGCGTCCGCGGATATTGGCCGTAAGGCGAATAGCCCTCGACCGGGAGATAGCCGAACTCGCTCGGCCAGTAGTTACCGCCGCGCGAACGATCCTCGCCTCGGGCTTCGCCGGCAGCATCGTAATAGGCGTCGCGGCGGGGCGTGCGGTCGTAACGGGGCCAATCGGAGCGCTCAGCGCGGCGGACCGGCCGGCGATAGTCGCCCGCGCGCTCATCCTCCCAATTATCGCGGCGATATTCCTGCTCGCGATAGGCGCGGCGCGGGCGGCGCTGCTCGCGCTCGTCTTCCTCGATCGCCACATAAGCGCGCGACGCATCCTCTGCGCGGCCGCGGTTGTAGCGACCCGGCGATGCGCCGGTGTCGGGGCTGCTGTTGTCGCTATAATCCCAGAGCGGGGTGCGGTCGTCGAACCTGTCCATGATCCATCTCCATTTGTTGAGGGTGGCGGGCAGGTTGCCGGGAAGGGAGGCAACCCCCCGTCCCGCCGAACCGACGCATGGAGTGGGGGCAAGTTCCCGATCTGGGCGCAATATGTCGCGCTGCGAAGTCAACGCATCGAAGAATGTGACCCGATCTCTCCAATGGGCGGCAGGCGTCGCCGGCGATGCCGAATTCTCATGGAGAATCAAATCTGGAAAGGATCATACCCAGTGGGCCGCGCGTGCGCCGGGGCCGTCGAACTTGCCGCTGGGGAACCGGATCTCTCCAACGCATCTTTCCAAAGCCTTCCCAGCTCGACGTCGATCCAGTCGGCTGCAAAAGGATCGAGGCCAGAGCCGGGATAAAGGCAAAACTCGCCGAAAAGCGGTTGGCAGTCGATTTCGTAAAAATCGACCCGAACGAAGGCTAGGTTCCCGGCAAGCGTCTCTGCAGCTTGCAGCATCGCCCCGAGGGAGGACGGTCTGGAAGGTCGATCGGCGGCAGGCACGAGCTGCCGCCAGTTGCGGTCATGCAATATCCAGCGGTGACGGACACCGCGCCCCAAATGTACCTGGACGTGCGTCGCGGCACCGCCGAAGACGTAGATCTTGTAGTCGATGGGGAGAGGACGTGCGCCGCCGAGCAACGGCTCGGCGAAAACGCCACGCGGCACATTGCGATAAGCCCATTCGTCGAGCCAGCGGCCGTACTCCCGGCGCTGCCACCGGCGCGCGGCTCGCTGGACCTGCTTCCAGCGTTCGCAATCCGGAAACGTCTCCAGGATTTGATACTGGTTACACCCATGACGCGCTTTGACGATAGATGGGAGGGCGAACGGAATGAAGCGCGGCAGCATCTGGCCCTGCCAGAGCGTCGGTATGATCCAGTTTGCGCCGAGTTGCTTCGAGGCCAAGCATTTTGCCTCAAGCTTATCCAGCAGCGTCGTTTGCAACGGTGACCGATCATTCAATTTGCGGAGCTGGACGAGCTCGGTGAAGCGCGTCGGATTGAGCAAGTCGGGCAGGCGTCGATGACGCAAGGCGTAGAGAAGGGCAATCCGGTGCGCGGCTATCGAGGAGCCGACATTGTCCACTTTCGCCGGGTCTTCCGAGGCGCGCGAGAGTTTCATGCCATGTCGGTCTCACGGCTGAACGACGTGTGGCCGCTATCGCGGAAGCTCGGCCGATCCAGGTTTATTTCGCGGCAAAGCTGCATGCGGATACGAACGACCCGGCGCAGAAAACGCTCCCGGCTATATCATCGACCGACCTCCGATCATCCAGGCAGCGCTCAGGCGCTCGGGTGCGACCAACCGGTGAGGAACGCGTCATCGCGCGCACCGCTGCGGATCGCGTGCAGCATCGCACGTCTCAACCTCGGATCTTCATGAAAGGGCAAAGGAAGATTGCTACCGGTCAGCCTATTCGAGCGAAGGGGGGAGGGAAAGACCCCGGCGTGACTATGCCGAAACAGAAAAAATGCTGACCGTGTATCCGATGATTCGATTGCAGCATCCGCTTGCCTCAAACATTAGGCGCGTAACACACTCCGACGGCCAAACTGAGCGATATGTCGTTGAGCCGGATATGCGCGCCGATATTCGGACAACGTAGGGGAGCGGCCCGGACGACGATTGGATGCGTACGCCGACGGCAATTCGACTGAGACGTGGGATCGAACAGCCGCGGCGATACGCGAAGCGATGCACATGGCGGCGGCAGACCGACCGATCACCGTCGAAGCCCGTGCGCGGTTGAAATGCAGTTGGCGAAGAAAGGTTGCAAAGATGGGACGCACGGTCGCCGCCATTCTGGAAAATTGTCGAGGCTGCCCTCGACGCAATCGCGGCCTCAGGCCTCGGTGCGGCCATTACCGATAGACGAGGACGGAGAGCCGCGCGCGCGGGCACGGGCGGGAACGACGATAGCCGCGGCGCATTGGTCATAAGACAGCAATGGAGCTTTCCGATGACCAAGGACAATATACTCGCCGGCTGCAGGATCCTGATCATGGCGACAGATGGCTTCGAACAATCCGAGCTTGAAGTGCCACTTCAGCGTCTGGAGGACGCCGGCGCGGAGGTCGAAATCGCATCGATCGACGATGATGATATTACCGGCTGGGACGAAGACGATTGGGGCGACGAGGTCGAAGTCGATCTCAAGATCGCCGACGTCGACACCGACCGTTATGACGCGCTCGTCCTGCCGGGCGGCCAGATCAATCCCGACTTGCTGCGGGTCGAGGACAAGGCGATCTCGATCATTCGGGCCTTCGCAGGTGCTGGCAAGCCGGTTGCCGCGATTTGCCATGCGCCGTGGCTTCTCGTCGAAGCCGGGCTCGCATCCGGCAAGCGGATGACGAGCTACAAGTCGATCCGCACCGATGTTGCCAATGCCGGCGCGCAGGTGGTCGATGAGAGCGTCGTGGTCGACGGCAATATCATCACCGGTCGCTGTCCCGACGACCTGCCCGACTTTTGCGATGCGATCGTCGCAGCGGTGGCCGACCGCAGGGCGCGGGCGTAGCTGTGCCGAGCTCAATACGGGACTGTTGAGTTGTGAAAAGGCGATCGCGTGCGGGCACAGCGATTCTTGCGGTAAGCTGTTGAAAGCGGCGGGAACTCGCTGCTTTATGGCGCGTCGTTTCCAAGCCTGCCGCCCAGGCAGTTTGGAAAGGGGATGACCCACATGGGACAGAACAAACAGCAGGGCGGCCAAGCCGATCGCAATCCGAACGAGACCCCGGCCAGCAGGAACAGCAGGATCTGCAGCGTCGCCAGCCCCGGTCAGGACAATGACCAGGACCAGGGCAACCAGGCCGGCCGCGACGACGAGAATCGTCAGAACCGCTGACGTCGGAAAGAAGAGTGACGCCGAGGCGTCCTCTCGGGGCAGGGCCGCACTTCGATGCGGCCCGGCCTTTTCTATTCCCCGGCTGCGCCCATTCCAGGTGCAACCTTCCTAGCACTTTGGCATTCTCTCTTCATCGATCGCGGACAGCGGAATGGGAAGGAGAGGCCCGTGCGAACGATTGAGATATGGCCCGACGAAATCGAGGGCGGCGACACCGAGCGCGAGGGTGTCTTCTACGCGACTATGCGCTTCATCGACAGGGAAGCTGAAACAGCCGTCGTGATCTATCTGCAACCCGAGATCGAGCGAGGCATGATCGCCGATCTTTACGGCTGGGCGCAAAGCCGCGGCATGACCGGTCGAACGAACTGAATTGGAAGCATGGGTTGGCAAGCGGTCGCCCGCCTGGATCGGAGCGCCCCTTGGCGGCCACCTTTTCAATGCGGAGAAGTCGTTCGATGCAAGTCAGTCAGCACGGCGTTCCAGAATGCGATCTCTTCGTCATTGCCCCGGTCGCGCGACCATTGCACCTGCCTGGAGACGATGAAGTCGGCCTGTTTGCCATGCCGCAGCTTGATCTCCGACACACAATTTCGAATGTTATGACCTCCGAACGGCGTTAGCGTCCGCGCTCGTGGTGTAATTTCCGGTGTAGGCGATGGTGTATTCCGGGGTGGGGCATGCCCCACCCCGGAATGCGGCGTCGCTGGTGGCCACCGGGTTCATCGTTATGGTGGAGTTTGCACACTTCAACCGTGACGAAGAGGAGTTCCCGATGACCGAGGACAGATTACTGATCGAAGAGCTTGCTGCGAAGGGCGGCCAACCGGATTTTTTGCGCACCATCGCCGAGAACGTGCTGCAGCTGATCATGGAGGCCGACGTTGATGGCCTGATCGGCGCGGGTCGCCACGAACGCAGCAGCGAGCGCGCGACCTGGCGCAACGGCTATCGCGACCGTTCGCTGGATACCCGGGTAGGCACGCTGAACCTGAAAATCCCCAAGCTGCGTGCTGGGTCCTACTTTCCGGGCTTCCTTGAGCCCCGCAAGATGGTCGAGAAAGCGCTGGTTGCGGTGATCCAGGAAGCGTGGATCGGCGGGGTCAGCACCCGGCGGGTCGATGAACTCGTCCAGGCCATGGGCATGACCGGCATCTCCAAGTCCACCGTCTCCAAGCTTTGCAAGGACATTGACGAGCGCGTCCATGCCTTTCTGAAACGCCCGCTCACCGGCGAATGGCCGTATCTCTGGCTCGATGCCACCTATCTCAAGGTACGCGAAGGCGGGCGGATCATCAGCGTTGCCGCAATAATCGCCATGGCCGTCAACACCGAGGGCCGGCGCGAGATCGTCGGCCTGCATATCGGCCCCTCGGAAGCGGAGGTCTTCTGGTCCGACTTCCTGAAGGACCTTGTTCGGCGCGGTCTTACCGGCGTGAAGCTGGTCATCTCCGATGCTCACGAGGGCCTCAAGGGCGCGATCACCCGCGTCATGGGCGCCACCTGGCAGCGCTGCCGGGTGCACTTCATGCGCAATGCCCTGTCCTATGTGCCCAAGGGCCAGAACACTGTCGTCGCCGCCGCGATCCGCCAGGTCTTCCTGCAGCCCGATCAGAAAAGCGCAACGCAGGTCTGGCGACAGGTCGCCGACCAGTTGCGCACCCGTTGGCCCAAGCTCGGCGCCTGCATGGACGAGGCCGAAACCGACGTGCTCGCCTACACCGGCTTTCCCACCCAGCACCGCACGAAGTTACACTCAACCAATCCGCTCGAGCGGCTCAACAAGGAGGTCAAGCGCCGCGCCGACGTCGTCGGAATCTTCCCGAACGAAGACAGCATCATCCGCCTCGTCGGGGCTGTGCTGATGGAGCAGAACGACGAGTGGCAGCTCCAGCACCGATACATGCAGATCGAAGGCATGGCCGAACTCAACCAACCCATGATCGAGGAGGAAAATCAGCCCCTACACATCACCGCCAAAGCCGCCTGACGATGGCCCACGGCCACAGCCGAAATTACACCACCTTGACGGACGCGACCCCGAACGGCATTGCCGATCTCCTTGATGCTCCGCATAGAAACAGGGCAGGTGAGGGCGGCGGTTTCCCGCCGCCCTCGATATGTCAGAAGTCCATCGCCGGCATCGGCGCGGCCTTCTCCTCTTTCGGCAACTCTGCGACGAGCGCTTCGGTGGTGATCAGGAGCGAGGCGACCGAGGCCGCGTCCTGCAGCGCGGTGCGTACGACCTTGGCGGGGTCGATCACGCCTGCCTTGACGAGGTCCTGATATTCGCCGGTGGCAGCGTTGAAGCCCCAGCTATACTCCTCGCTTTCGAGGAGCTTGCCAACGATCCACGCGCCGTCCTCGCCGGCATTGTCGGCGATCTGACGCGCCGGGGCGCGGAGCGCGCGGCGGACGATGTCGATGCCTGACTGCTGGTCGTCGTTCGCGGCTTTCAGGCCTTCGAGCGCTTTCAGCGACCGGAGCAGCGCGATGCCGCCGCCCGGAAGAATGCCTTCTTCCACGGCCGCGCGCGTCGCATGGAGCGCGTCGTCGACACGGTCCTTCTTCTCCTTGACCTCGACCTCGGTCGCGCCGCCGACACGGATCACCGCGACGCCGCCCGCGAGCTTGGCAAGCCGCTCCTGCAGCTTCTCGCGGTCATAGTCGCTGGTGGTCGTCTCGATCTGCTGGCGGATCTGCGTGACCCGGCCGTCGATATCCGACTTCGCGCCGACGCCGTCGACGATCGTCGTATTATCCTTGTCGATGACCACCTTCTTCGCGCGCCCGAGCATGTTGATCGTGACGCTCTCGAGCTTGATGCCGAGTTCCTCGCTGACGACATTGCCGCCGGTGAGCACCGCTATATCCTCGAGCATCGCCTTGCGGCGGTCGCCAAAGCCCGGCGCCTTGACGGCGGCGACCTTGAGCCCGCCGCGCAGGCGATTGACGACGAGCGTTGCGAGCGCGTCGCCCTCGACATCCTCGGCGATGATGAGCAGTGGCCGGCCCGACTGGACGACGCTCTCGAGGAGCGGCAGCATCGCCTGCAGGTTCGAGAGCTTCTTCTCGTGGATGAGGATATAGGGGTCGTCGAGTTCGACCTTCAGCTTCTCGGCATTGGTAATGAAATAAGGGCTGAGGTAGCCGCGGTCGAACTGCATGCCCTCGACCGTCTCGAGTTCGGTCGCGAGGCTCTTCGCTTCCTCGACGGTGATCACGCCCTCATTGCCGACCTTCTCCATGGCCTCGGCGAGGATCTTGCCGACCTCTTCGTCGCCATTCGCCGAGATCGTCGCGACCTGCGCGATTTCGCTGTTCGCCTCGACCGACTTCGCATGGGCCTTCAGGTCTTCGACGACGGTGCTCACGGCAAGATCGATGCCGCGCTTGACGTCCATCGGGTTCATGCCCGCGGCGACCGCCTTCGAGCCTTCGCGAACGATCGCCTGCGCGAGTACGGTCGCGGTGGTCGTGCCGTCGCCGGCCTTGTCGTTCTGCTTCGAGGCGACCTCGCGCAGCATCTGCGCGCCCATATTCTCGAACTTGTCGGCAAGCTCGATTTCCTTGGCGACGGTGACGCCGTCCTTGGTGATGCGCGGTGCGCCGAAGCTTTTCTCGATCACGACGTTGCGGCCCTTCGGACCCAGCGTCACCTTCACCGCATTCGCAAGCGTATCGACGCCGCGCAGCATGCGATCACGCGCGTCCGACGAAAACTTCACTTCCTTGGCAGCCATTGGTGCAACTCCTTTCCTGTCACTGGCTGAATTCAGAAATGGCGGCCGATCAAGCCGCCTGCTTGAGCGCCTCGGCCTGCTCGATCACCCCGAGGATGTCGCTCTCTTTCATGATGAGCAGCTCCTCGCCGTCGATGCGAACCTCGGTGCCCGACCATTTGCCGAACAGGATCCGGTCGCCGGCCTTGACGTCGAGCGCGGTGACCGTGCCGTCCTCGGCGCGGACGCCGGGACCGACGGCGACGACTTCGCCTTCCTGCGGCTTTTCCTTGGCAGTGTCGGGGATGATGATGCCGCCCGAGGTTTTCTCCTCGGCTTCGATGCGGCGGACGACCACACGGTCGTGCAAGGGTCGGAAATGCATGCATAACCTCCATGTTGCATAACGATATGATAAGCCGGCGCGCCTGTCCGGGACGCGCGGCGCCGAAGAGCTAGGAAGCGGATTTTTTCGCTTCAAGAGGTCCGGCGAATTTTTTTCGGCTCGTTCTCGCGAGAAACAAATGCCCCTTATCAAGGGGCTGACACCTCTTGACTCGACTCGCTTCGTTCCCAAAATTTGTGGCTACGGCACCCTGCCGCACGATGAGAAAGGAAAGGCTACAAGGAAGGAGGCACGATCATGTCCGAGCCATTTTCCCGTTTTCTTCACCCCTTCGACGTGGCGCGTCACCCGAGCCTCGAGCCCGAGGTCAAGCGCGCCCTCCTGGCATCCTGGGCATCGGATCGCTCGGCGGTTCGAAACAAGCCCGCGCTACGCAAGCCGCCCGGCGCGCGCCGCGCTGTGCCGGTCGACGACGTGCTCGCGGCGCTTAGGTCGCTCGACGGCGGTGAGGCGCGCGCGCCATGACCGATCGGGCGCTGATCGCCCAGCTGGACGGTTATGGGCTGACGACCGCCGAGATCCATTATTACCGGCCCGACCATCCCTCATTGCTCCAGCTCTTTGTCTGGCAGGATTATGACCTGCCGCCGGATTTTCCGGTGCTGTTCGATTTTCTGAGCCTGTGGCGGCGCCAGATCGAAGCCGCGCTCCACTCGGTGCGGATCGCGCATGATGCGCTGGTCGGGCCCGCCGAGTGGCGCGTGGCGGACATCATTCGCGCGATTGATTGACGGAGCGACCTGAGCGTCTCCGGCTGGTTAGCTGTATTTCCACTGCTATTCTTCAGGAAAGCGGGGCCGCTGCTGTACAGCGGCCCCGCAAGATATCAGGCGCTCTCGAGCGCCTTTTCTTTCGACGATCCGATCCGGCGCGGTTCGGCATCGCCGCTGCCGATCTCGATCTTGCGCGGCTTCATCGCCTCGGGAATGACCCGGTTGAGCTCGATCGTGAGCAGGCCGTCGGTAAAGCTCGCGCTACCGACCTCGATATAGTCGGCGAGCTGGAAGCGCCGTTCGAACGCCCGGCGCGCGATGCCGCGATGAAGATAGGTGCTCTTCGCATCTTCTTCCGCGGGTTTGCCCGTAACGGCCAGCTGGTTCTGCTGCGCCACGATCTCGATCTCGTCGGGCTTGAAGCCCGGGACCGCGAGCGTGATGCGGAAGCGGTCGTCGGCCTCGCGCACGATGTCGAAGGCCGGATAGCCGTCGGACGTCTCGCTGCGCTGCCCCTTCTCGAGCAGGTCGAAGAGATGATCGAAGCCCACCGTCGAGCGGCGGTAGGGGGTAAAGTCAAAGTCGGTTCTCATTTCCAAATCCTCCTGATTGAAGCAATTCGGGCATGAGATGCGCCGGTACACAGAGCCGGCGCTCTCCATGTCCTGCAGACCCGGTCAATCCGGCATCTGGAAGGAAATTAGGAAGCCATTTTTCCGGTTTCAAGAGGTCGCGCGCGCGAAGATTCTGGATGCGCCATGTTCCGAAAATCCGCAGCGCCAAAGCGCGGAGCCGCAACGCGCGCGGCTCCGCGATCGGGTCAGGCGACGCGACTGTCGCCGGTATCGCGGCTCCATGCCGCGATCTGGTCCTTGATCGCCAGCTTCAGCTTCTTGAGCCGCGCAATCAGGACTTCGTCGGGCTGGCGGCGCTGCGCCTCCCGATCGATTTCGGCGTCGAGGCGGGCATGCTCGCGCCGCAGATAATCGATATGTTTGCTGGACATCTTCTTCTCCATGCCAAGTTGAGGATGTTGCAGCCCGAGCGGCTGCGGCGTGGATGTAGGAAAGCTATGGTCAGGATTTCAAGGGGTTGAAGTGTCCGCCTGTGGGAGACTGTCGGAAGCTGTGAAGAGCATCGCGCGGCGCCCCGCAGGGAAGGCACGACAGCCGGCATTGGGAAGCAAAGATGTAGAGGCGGTCGGCGCGCTACAGCTAAATCGTCACAACATGGGTTAGTCGCTGCAACCCGGCCCGGCGACCATTGTTTCGGTAGCATGCCGACTCGCGAGGAACAGGTTTACCCGCTCTTCCGGCGCGTCGCCGACGCCATTTGCGCTGTCCGCCTTCCTGGCCGCGCCTGGGACTAGGCGCTGCGCCGGAGCCAACGGGCATATGCTTCAGAATGGGAGTGATGGATGTGACCATGAAAGCACAGAAGCTTGATACGATCAGGGTCGAGAAACCCTGGGGCGTCGATCGGCTTCCTCCGCCCTTCGATGCACGGACTGGTGGCCGCGTCGGCGAAATCTGGTTTCGTCCGCCCCAATCCAATCCGCTGCTCGTGAAATATATCTTCACGAGCGAGCGCTTGTCGATCCAGGTCCATCCCGACGACCGGCAGGCGCAGGCGCGCGGACTTTCCGCAGGCAAGGAGGAATGCTGGTACATTCTCGACGCTGAGCCGGACGCGGTGCTCGGAATTGGCACGCTTCGCGCGCTCGGCGAGCGCGAACTCGCCGATACCGCCCGCTCGGGTGCTATCGAGGCGCTCATGGAGTGGCATCCGGTGCGCGCGAACATGTTCATTCATATTCCGCCCGGAACCGTCCATGCGATCGGTGCCGGGGTCACACTCGTCGAAATTCAGCAGAATGTGGATGTTACCTATCGTCTCTACGATTACGGCCGCCCGCGCGAGCTGCACCTCGC
This sequence comes from Sphingopyxis macrogoltabida, assembly GCF_001314325.1. NCBI lineage: Bacteria > Pseudomonadati > Pseudomonadota > Alphaproteobacteria > Sphingomonadales > Sphingopyxidaceae > Sphingopyxis > Sphingopyxis macrogoltabida. The sequence continues at coordinate 2,245,599 of NZ_CP009429.1, read as the reverse complement.
CGATGGGACGGCGGTCGCGATGGCCGCGCCAATGTCACGCGATCTCTGCCGCCAAGTCGATATCGCAGAGAGCGCGTTGTTGCTCGACAGCCGCCATCTCGTGGTCGCGCACCTGAACGCCAACGACCTTTCGCCGCTTGCCGATGTGAGGGATGGGGCGATGATCGTCCCGCTCAGCGGCACGGTCAAGGCTGACGGCGTGACCGCGCAGGCGGGCGAGTGCCTGTGGGCCGAGGACGTCGCTACCATCGAGGCCGGAGCCGGCGCGCGTTTTCTGGCGGGTTGGCACAAGCCTTGACGCCCTGCGCGACCTTGGCGCGTCTCCGATGGAGGGCGATCCGCCTGCGCCAACTGGCCTGGCACCGTCCTGCCGCCCGAGACGCCTAGCGAGGCGCGTCGGCTGCCGCGCGTGTCACAGGGTTGATCGGCTATCCGCCCGAGGCTTTCTCTACGGCGCTTCCCATCTCCTCTCCGAGGCGCACCGGCCGTTCGGGAAACCAATCGGGGTTGAACGTGATCGCTTGCTTCTCGAACAGCGTCACGATCGTGGAGCCGAGGAGAAAGCGACCCATCTCGTCGCCCTTGCGCAGCGAGACTTCATCGGGGGCGTAGGACCATGACGATAACTTGCCCGATCGCTTTGCATTCACCACGCCATGCCATGACGTTGCGACGCTGCCGACGATGGTCGCACCTACGAGTATCATCGCAAAATGGCCGTGAGTGGGGGACTCGAACAGGCATATGACCCGCTCGTTGCGCGCGAAAAGGCCGGGCACCCCGCGCGCGGTCGTCGGGTTGACGGAAAAGAGCGAGCCCGGGACGTGGATCATGCGTCTGAGCTCCCCGTCGCACGGCATGTGCAGCCGGTGATAATCCTTGGGCGAAAGATAGAGGTTGGCGAAACTGCCGTCGCGAAACGTCGCGGCGAGGGCAGCGTCGCCGCCCAGTATCGCGGTGGTGGTGAAACGGTGGCCCTTGGCCTGGACGATGTGATGATCGTCGATGGCGCCGAGCTGGCTGATGGCACCGTCGACCGGACAGATGAAATTGGCCTCCGCCCGCGGGCGAGCGCCGGCTTTCAGCGGACGCGTGAAGAAGTCGTTGAAGTTTGCATAGCTGCGGATGTCGGGATTTTCCGCTTCGCTCATGTCGACGCCATATTTGGCGACGAACCATTGGATCAGTCGCGGGGTCAGCCGGCCCGACGATGCGGCAACACGGCCGGCGAATTCGGTCAGCCGCCGCTTCGGCATCGCATGCTGGGCAAGAATTGTCAGGCGCTCGAACATGATATCATCCGTTGGTCGATCCTTCGGAGGGAAAGCCGATCGCCTGGGGAGAGACGACGGCGCCCGCCTCTTCGTTCCGGCGGTGATGCTTTATCCCGATGTCGTGGGGCAAGGGAAGGCGCATGGCCGGGAGCGGAAAATAATCGGGTAGGGCGCGCGCTCAGTCTCGCCGGGCCTTTGGCGCCCCTCCCGCCGAACGGACGAAGCGGTAACTCTTCTGCTCATAGTTCCGCGCGCGCAGGAAGTTGTGGGCGTTGTTGATCATGATGTCGCTCATGATCTCGATCGTGCCGCATCCGCCCTTGGTGAGCGCCGTTTCGGCGGCGGTCAGGAGCGCCGTCCCGATGCCGCGGCGCCGATGGTCGCCGTCGACCAGCAGCAGGGTGACGCGGCCGACAAGGCCGTGCTGCAAGGTCGGAACGACGCCCCAGGCGCAGCATCCGATCAGCCCGTCGGCATCGGCGACGAGAAGCCCGGCCTTCGCTTTGCCGATCGCCTCAACGTTCGCATCGATCGATATGCGCTTGGGCGGCTCGGCAAGCTGGGCGAGCAGACGGGCGAGAGCTTTTCGGTCCTTGCCCGTCGCGGGCCGCAGGCTGAGCTCGGGTTCCGGCAGGACTTCGGGTTTGACGATCCTCAGCACCGGCTTGGCTTTCGGCGGCGGCGGCGGATCCTGCCGCCTTCGTGCAGGCTCGGGTGACGGTGGCGGACTCGTTTTTCCGCGTCGGCGGATAGGCGAATGCTCCTCGATGGGTTCGGCGGCTTTGGGTGCCTTCTTGGCAGGCTTCGCCGCGGGTTCGCGTTCGGCCGAGAGTTTCCAGCTGTCGGCCGCGCCGCCGCGAAGATAGTGCGCGATGTCGGCGGCGCTTGCCATGAGCCCTTGTTCGCCGATCCCGAGGAGCGGCTTGCCCGCCGCATCGGTGAGGCCGAACTTCCCATAGTCGCCGACGCCCGGCGTTCGCTTTCGCGACCGGACGAGTTTCATCCCGCGGTGTTCGGCGATTGCGCGAAGCTCGTCGGCTGTCGGCTCGGTTGTCATCGATCAGGGCCGGAGAGGAGAGGCGGGGCGGGTCTGCGGGGAGGGGGCGCTCGCTCGGACCGGCGGCGCGCGCTTGCCCGCGCCTTGGTGGGAACCTGTGCGGCTGCGACGCGCTCTGCCCATATGCGCGCGCGCCGCTTCACCCGCTCGACCATGATCGACCATGTCGCCTATGACGAGGCAGCGTCGGTGCTTTCCATCAGCTTCCGGGGCACCGGCAGATATCTTTATCATGGCGTCCCGCGCGCGATCTACGACGGGCTCTGCGCTGCGGAATCGCTCGGCGCCTATTTCAACGCGCATATCAAGGATCATTTCCGGTGCGAGCGCGACCCGGCGCGCCGGCGGTTCGGTCCCGGTGCCTGAGCGCCCGACTGCGAATGCGGGCATTGTGAAGGCGCGGCTCATGCGCGCTTGCGCGCGGCGGTCTTGGTCGGCGCCTTTTTCGTCGGCGTCTTTTTGGCCGGCGCCTTCTTGGCGCTGGCGGCCTTGGCCTTCCCGCCGCCGTCGCCGATCGATTTCTTGAGCGCCGCCATCAGGTCGACGACGTTCGATCCGCTCGGCGCCTTCTCGTCCTTCCCGTCGTCGAGATTGAGCGTCTTGCCCTTCTTCTTGCGCTCGATAAGCTCCTTCAGCGCCTCGACATAGCGATCGTGAAAGTCGCTCGCGTCGAACTTGCCCGTCTTCTTGTCGATCAGCGTCGTCGCGAGGTCGAGCAGGTCTTCGTCGGGATCGCTGTCGGCAATGTCGCGGAAATAGCTCGCCGCCTTGTTGACCTCGTCGGCATAGCGCAGCGTCTCCATGACGAGACCCCGGCCGCACGCCTTGATGCTGACGACATATTCACGGCCGCGCATCGCGAGCTGGCCGAGACCGACCTTGCCCGTGCGGCGCAGCGCCTCGCGCAGCACGATGAACGCTTCCTCGGCAAGGTCGTCGGCGGGGACGACATAATAGGGCTTCTCGAAATAGATCTCGTCGATATCCTCGGCCTCGACGAACTGGGTGAGCTCGAGCGTCTTCTTGCTTTCGAGCTTGACCCCTTCGATCTCCTCGTCGTCGAGCAGCACATATTGGTCCTTGGCATATTGGAATCCCTTGACGATCTCGTCGACGTCGACCGGGCCGACGCCGGGGACGACCTTTTCATATTTGATGCGCTTGCCGGTCGGCTCGTGGATCTGGTTGAACGCGATCGTCGCCCCGCTCTTCGTCGCCGAATAGATCTCGACCGGGATCGAAACGAGCGCCAGGCGGATCTGGCCTTTCCAATAAGGGCGCGCAGCCATCGTCACTCACTCCTTTGCCAATGCTCCTTCAATGCGCGCGGTCGCCGAGCGTTCCGCGCCGGCGATGGGAAGGGAAGCCCGATCGCCGCAACGGGATCGAAAGCAGGAGCTGCAAATGGCCGGACAGTCGCGAACGCGCGCGCCTGCCGTTTTCGCGGCCCGCGACTTGCCGATCCGAGCTTCTCAGACGGTCCAGCGCGCGGGCGCGAGCGCGATGGCGATCGGAGGATGCACCCGCTGCCATTTCGTTGCGGCGAGCACGTCGTTGCTCTCCTTCGCCTCGCGGCCCGGCCCAAGCGACCAGGTGATATGATAATGGCTACCGTCGCCGCGATCGGTGGTGCCGCCGATGCGCACGACGAGCGCCTGGACGCCCGCGCCGTCGTCGACTTCGCCGACGATCTCGCCCGCGTGCGCGGCGGGTAGGGGCGTGTCCTCGGCGGTCCCGAAACGGAGCGTCACATGATCGGCAACCAGATCCGGATAGCGCGGTTCGAACCGTTCGAGCAGCTGGTCGCGCTCGGCTGGTGGCAGCTTCCAGCCGGCGATGGTGCGCGTCATGACGCCTTGCGCTTTCGCGTTGTGGAGCCCGCGCCAAGTTCGATCCAGGCGGGCGCATGGTCGCTCGTCTTGTCGAGCGCCCGCGGGCGGGTGTCGACGCCGGCTGCCTCGAGCCGCTTCGCCGCGGGCTTGTTCAGCAGCAGATGGTCGATGCGGATGCCGGCATTGCGTTCGAACGAGCGCCGCCAATAAGCCCAGAAGCTGTAGATGCGCTCCCCGGGATGCAGGTGACGGATCGCATCGGTCCAGCCCTGGTCGAGGATGCGCCGGTAGGCGGCTTTGGCTTCGGGCGCGAAGAGCGCGTCCTTCATCCAGTTCTCGGGCTTGTACACATCGAGGTCGGTGGGAATGACGTTGAAGTCGCCGCAGATGACGACGGGCGCATCGAGGTCGAAGAGCGTTGTCAGATGCGCGTCGAGCCGCGCCATCCACTGCATCTTGTAATCGAACTTCGGACCGGGCCAGGGGTTGCCGTTGGGAAGATAGAGGCCGGCGACGAGGATGCCGCCCACCGCGGCCTCGATATAGCGGCTCTGCTCGTCGCCGGGATCGCCGGGGAGCCCGCGGCGCGTTTCGTGGATTTCGCCGACGCGGCTCAGCATCGCGACGCCGTTCCAGCGGCTCTGGCCGTGCCAGATCACGTCATAGCCCGCGTCGCGGATCGCCTTCTCGGGGAATTTCTCCTGAGGGGCTTTCAATTCCTGCAGGCAAACGATGTCGGGCTCGGCCTGCGCGAGCCAGCCGAGCAGAATGTCGAGGCGGCCGCCGATGCCGTTCACATTATAGGTCGCGATCTTCACAGGTCGGGCAGCGTCTGGTCGGCGCGGCCCCAGCCTTGCAGCGCCTTGAGGTCGGCGCGCTTCAGAAGCTCCTTCGCGTCGGTGATGCGGAAATGCGAAGGCTTGTCGATCGTCTCCATTTCCTTCCAGCTGATGGGCGCGGCGACCGGCGCGCCTTCGCGGGCCCGCGCCGAATAGGGCATCACCGCAGTCGCGCCGCGCTGGTTGCGGAGATAATCGACGAAGATCCGGCCCTTGCGCTGCGCCTTGGGGAGGGCGGCGGTGAAGCGGTCGGAATCCATCTGGGCGACGGCGCGGGCGAGCCGGTGCGCGAAGTCCTTGACCTCGGGCCATTCGGCGCGCGGCACGAGCGGGGCGATCACATGGACGCCTTTGCCGCCGGTGAGCATCGGGAAGGTCTCGAGGCCCATCTGCTTCAGGATGTCGCGGAACTGGAAGGCGGCGCTGCGGACCGCCTCGAAATCGAGACCGACGTCGGGATCGAGATCGAAGACGAGCCGATCGGCCTTCTCGACATCCTCGATGCGCGCGCCCCAGCCATGGAATTCGATCGTGCCCATCTGGACGCAGGTCATCAGGCCCTCGGGCGTGTCCATATAGAGATAGGGCTGGTTGTCGCCATCCTTCTCCTCGATCGCGACCTGTTTCACCGCATCGCCGAGGCTTCCGGCATCATGTTTCTGGAAGAAGCATTTCTTGGCGCGGCCCTGCGGACAGCGCACGAGGCTGATCGGGCGCGAACCCGCCCACGGCAGCATGATCGGCGCGACCACGGCATAATATTCTGCAAGCTCGCCCTTGGTGAGCCCCGCCTCGGGAAAGATGACGCGGTCGGGGTTGCTGATCGGTACTGGCGAGGCGTGCGCCACCTCGGCGACCGCCGCTTCGCTTTCGATCACGACCGCTTCGGGCTTCTTGTCCTCACGAAGGCCGAGATAGCTCGGGTGGCGGAGCGTGCCATCGTTCGTCATCTCGGTGAAGGCGATCTCGGCGACGAGCTTCGGCTCGATCCAGTGCGCGCCGCGCGTCTCGGTGCGGGGCACCTTCACCGTCGGCTCCTTTCGTTCGAGCGGCTTCATCATCGCCTGGAGGCGGAAGAGCTCCTCGGTATCGAAACCGGTCCCGACCTTGCCCGCGTAGCGCAGCGCGCCCTTCTCATGGACGCCAAGCATCAGCGAGCGGAACGCGCGCGACGTGTCCGAGGGCGTCCAGCCGACGATGACGAACTCCTGCCGCTTGATGCACTTCGTCTTGAGCCAGCTTCCCGCGCGCGCGCCGACATAGCGCGCATCGCCCTTTTTCGAGATGACCCCTTCGAGACCCGCAGCGCAGAAACTCTCGAGCAATGCCTCGCCGCTGCCCGCGATATGATCCGAGTAGCGGATATGCCTGGAGGCCTTGGGAAGAATTTTGGCAAGATGCGCCTTGCGGTCGAGGAGGGGGAGGGCGGTCAGATCCTCGCCGTCCAGCGCGAGCAGATCGAAGGCGAAATAGTCGATGCTATCGGGCGCGGACTTCAGGGCATTTTGCAGTGACTGGAAGCTTGAGCGGCCTTCAGCATCGAGCACGACCGCTTCACCGTCGATCAGCGCGCTGTCTACCTTCAGCTTTGCGGCCTCGGCGAGGAGCGGCGCGAAGCGCTCCGACCAGTCGAGACCGGAGCGCGTATAGGCGCGGGCCTCGTCGCCGCCGACCGCGATCAGCAGGCGGTAGCCGTCATATTTCATCTCGTGAACCCAGCCCCTGCCAGCGGGAACGCTGTCGACGAGCGTCGCCAGCTGGACCGGACGAAAGGGCGGGGGAGCCGCAGCCTTTCGTTCGCCGCGCTTCGAAGAGGGGGCGCGGTCTGCAGGGCTCGGTGCGGCGGTCTTTCTGGCCATGGACTCAAGACCATTTGGCGCCGCGATCGTTCCCGGTGGCGGGGCAACTTGCCCGCCCCGCCATGCGTCCCCATTTTCGTCCCCGAAACATGGAGCTTCAACATGGCGAATGGCTGGGCGCGCGACGGCGCCGTTCAGGAGCAGATCGACGACACGGTGAGCGATGCCGTCAAGGAGGCGCGCCTGCGGCTGCTGTCCGGCAAGGGCGCGGACTATTGCGACGATTGCGGCGAGCGGATTGCGGAGGCGCGGCGAAAGGCCTTGCCTGCGAGCCGTACCTGCATCGGGTGCCAGACGCTTCGCGACGCCGAAGGCCGTCCGTCCGGTTTCAACCGCCGGGGAAGCAAGGACAGTCAGCTGCGCTGACCCCTTGGGAAAGCGAGCCGCGGCATGGACTTCAGGCGCGCGCCTTGGCTGCGGCGCGGACCTCCTGCGATCGGTTGAGCGCGATAACGAGGATATCGTCGCCGTCGACGATGACGCCGACATTGTCCATGCCGACGAGCGACACGCGTTTTCCGGGCGCGCGGACGAGGCAATTGTGGCTGTCGTGTGCGAAAAGATCGTCGCTGCAAGCATTACCGGAAGCGTCGGCACCTGCGAGCGCGTGCACCGCCTGCCAGCTGCCTAGGTCCGACCAGCCCATCGACACGGGGACGACCGCAACGCGGGCGTCTTTCTCCATCACGGCATAGTCGATCGAATCAGAGGGCGCCTGTTCGAACGGCGCGCTTGCCGCGTGCAGGGCATCGCCATCGTGCAGCGCATTGGCGACCGCGGCTTCCGCCGCGCGATATATGGCCGGGCAATGCGTGAGCATCGCTTCGCGCATGCGACCGGCCCGGAAGAGGAAGATGCCGGCGTTCCAGCTGTAGCCACCCTCGCGAAGCATCGCTTCGGCATCGGCGAGGGGCGGCTTCTCGACGAAGCGGGCGACGGCAAATCCCGCGCCGCCGAGCGGCGCGCCGCTGGCGATGTAGCCGAAGCCCGTGTCGGGCCGATCGGGGGCGATGCCGAATGTGACCAGCCAGTCGTCGCGCGCCAGATCGGCGGCTTTGGCGATGGTGCCCCGGAATGCGGCTACATCGGCGATGACATGATCGCTCGGCATGACGAGCAGCAGAACGTCATCGGCCGACGAAGCGACCGCGAGCGCGATGGCGGCAGCGGTGTTGCGCGCCGCGGGCTCGACGATCAGCCGAAGGTCGCGACCCTGGGATTGCTCGCGCACCATCGCGACATGCTCGGCGCCGCACACGATGAGCGGCGCCGAAAAGCCGGCTCCGGTTGCCCGATCGAGCGTGCGGGCGAACAGGCTCTCCTTTCCGATGATGTCGAGAAACTGTTTGGCACGCGCGCCGCGGGAAGCAGGCCAGAGGCGCGTACCCGCGCCGCCGCAAAGAATGACGGGCTGGATCGTCGCAGACATAGGATCAACCTTCTAGGGTCGGGGCGGAGGCGCGCGAGCTCGACCCGATCGACTTTCCGCCGTTTTCGAAATGAGCGACCGGCTGGACCATGTCCGAATGAACGCCGCGCAAGCGAGCGAGTTGCCCCTGTTTCTGCGCAAAGGCCCGAAATTCGGGGCGGATTAACGCAGGTTATACCGAATTCTCGCATGCGTGATCCGGATTGAGCGCGGTCAGCGTGTCCTGTTGCGCCAGAAAATTGCGAAGTCGGCGATAAGAATGCTTCAACGACGAAGATTGTGGACGCTTGCCGGTCGGACTTCACTTCCGCCGCATGCAGCCCGCCGGGGCACCGGGGCGTTGAACAGGCATGAACCAGAGCGACACCTTTCTGATGCTGGCCGGGCAAGAATTGAAATTCCTCTCCGACCTCATCGCGCGGATCGATCAAGGACGTCTTGATCCTGTCGGCCTCGACCGGGAGGCCGCGATCCTCCTCCTGCGCGAGGTAGCGGCGGAGCGCCGAAGCCTAGTCGATCGCCTGAAATCTTATGAGGGTGAGGGCGGCGCTGCCTGGACCGGAGCGCCCGTATAGGGGCTCTTTGTCGGTCCTTGCTAATCTCGTCCGCCGCTATCCCTTGGCATTTCGGCGGCGCGTTTCCCAACCCTTTTTCGCGGCCGCCGATCGCTTTTCGCTGCTCTTGCCCGTACCGCTTTTGCGGCCACCTTTTCTCGAGGCTTCATGGGTATCGGGCTGGCCACGGCCGGAACCCGACTTGTTGCCGCCGCCCGACTCCTTGTTCACCGTTGCCCATGCGCGGCTCTCCGCTTCCTTCTTGCCGACGCCGCGCTTCTCATAACTTTCTTCGATATGCTCGGCCTTGCGCTTTTGCTTGTCGGTGTAGCTTGATTTGTCCCCACGGGGCATGACAATTCTCCCTATCCGGCCCCCTTTGGTCAACCAACGGAACATCTTGGGGTTCCGCTAACGACGCTAATCGGTGGCATGCAAGACCTCGCTTCCGGAGACGGACACGAGCGCGCTGGCCGTGTCGGCACCGCGTGACAATCGTTGCGAGCGGCGGCGGCGCCCAGATATGATTGCCGCTCGGCGCGGTCTATCCGTTGACGACCGTTCCGCCGTTCGGGTGGAGCACCTGGCCCGATATGTAGCTGCTGTCGTCGCACGCAAGAAAGAGGAAGCTCGGCGCGACCTCGTTGGGCTCTCCCGGTCGCTTCATCGGCGTCGTCTCGCCAAAACTTTCGACTTTTTCGGCGGGCGCTCCGCCGCGTGGATTGAGCGGGGTCCAGATCGGGCCGGGCGCGACCGCATTCACCCTGATCCCCTTCTCGATCAGATTCTCGCTGAGCGAGCGCGTGAAGGCGGTAATGGCGCCCTTGGTCGCACTATAGTCGAGCAGACCACCGCTCCCCTGATACATGGTCACGCTCGTGCAATTGATGATCGCCGCGCCTTTCTTGAGATGCGGCAGCGCAGCCTGCACAAGATAGAACATGCCGAAGATATTGGTGGCGAAGGTGCGCTGCAGCTGCTCCGGGCTGATGTCGCGAATATCGTCCGCCGGATGCTGTTCGCCCGCATTGTTGACGAGAACATCGATGCGCTTCAGCTTGCTCACGACCTTGTCGACGATAGTCCTTCCGGCGCTGGTTTTGCCCACGTCGGCCCTGACGAGGATCGCGGTGCGCCCTTCGGCGCCTACGAGCGAAGCCGTTTCCTCGGCATCGGCCTTGTTGCTCTTGTAAACGATTGCGATGTCCGCACCTTCGCGGGCGAACAATACGGCTACCGCGCGCCCGATCCCGCTGTCGCCGCCGGTCACGATCGCGACCTTGTCCTTGAGCCGGTCGGAACCGGCATAGCGCGGCTCCCATTTCGGCGCGCGGTCGAGATCGGATTCCCGGTCTTTCGGCGGCGTGCGGATCGTCTTCGTCTCGCCGACCTCCTTCCGCAGTTTCCTTGCCGCCGTCTGTTTTCCGCGCTTCTCGGACGCGGTTTCTCCGACCTTTCCGGCCTCTGATTTGCGTGCCATTGCCGACTCCTCCTGTTCTGCCTGTCATCGACAAACCGGCGGGTCCTACACTTGGTTGCGGAGCACTTGGCTCATGCCGAGCTGCGCTGCGGCCGAGCTGTCCGGTATATTCCATGGGCTGGAAATGCGCGGCCGACTTTCTACCTATGCAGCGTTGCAATCCTTACCGCCCCGGGGGCGCGCCCTGCGCTGCCGAAGCTGAGAGAAGAAGTTTGTCGAAGATCGTGAACGGTGCCAGCCTGCAACCTCGCTCCGGAGACGCCCCCAAAAACATCGTGCTGCTGCTCCACGGCTTCGGGTCGAGCGGCTCCGACATGATTTCGCTGGCGCCGCAGTGGCAGGAGGCCTTGCCAGACACGCTGTTTCTTGCGCCGCATGCACCGCAGCGATGCTCGATAATGGGCGGGGGCTACCAATGGTGGGGGCTGTCGGGTTTCGCCCCGGCGGCGTTGGCTGCAGGCGCTGCGTCGGCAGCGCCGGCGATCGACGCGTTCATCGATCGCAAGCTCGCGCAATATGACCTCAGCGAGGCCGATCTCGCCCTTGTGGGTTTCAGCCAGGGCACGATGATGGCGCTTCAGGTCGGCCTTCGCCGCCCCCGCGCCGTTGCCGCTATCGTCGGCTATTCGGGCATGCTCGCGGGCGCGGCCGATCTTGCGCATCATGTTCCGTCGAAACCGCCAGTCCTGCTGGTGCACGGCACGGCCGACCCCGTCGTGCCGATCGCGGCGCTGCACATGTCCGAGAGCCAGTTGAAGCGGCTCGGCGTCGAGGTCGAGACGCATATCTCCTACGGCGTCGCGCACAGCGTCGATCCGGTCGGCCTGCGGACAGGCCGCGATTTCGTGGCCGGGGCCTTTACGAAATCTTCCGGCTGAACCGCTGAAGTTGCTGTGGCGGCACGGGCGGTGCGGCGGCGGTGAGCGAAATGGAGTGGCCGGGAGGGGGTGATCCCCTGCGGCTGGGGAGTGGCGAGGAACTGCCGGGTCCAGCCTGCGTTGGCTTGATGGTTCAACCATCAGGACAGTGACCATGGACAGGCTGCGGCGGCTCGAGACATTTGCGCGGACGGGATGGTTCGCGCGCGGGGTCGTCTATTGCCTGCTCGCATGGATTGCGCTCACCGGTTCGTCTGCCGACGACGCCAGTCCGCAGGCTGTGTTCCGCTCTGTCCGCGACATGCCTGCCGGTTCGATCCTTCTCGCCCTCCTCGCAATGGGGCTGGCGCTCTACGGCGCCTACCGCCTCTACGGGGCGGCGCTCGACAGCGAGAATAAGGGGGCGGGCGCAAAGGGTGTCGCGGTGCGTGTTGGCTATGCGGCGAGCGGTATCGCCCATTTCATCCTGGCTTGGGCGGCGCTTCGCCTCGCCTCGGGCGGCGGCGCCGAAGAAGGGCGCGAAAAAGAAGCGGCGGGCATGCTGCTCGATTTGCCGCTTGGCGGCCTCCTGCTCGGGCTCGTCGGCGCCGGTTTCCTCGCGGCGGCCGTGCAGCAAGCCGTCAAGGCCTGGACCACCGAATTTGCAAAGCATCTCGATGCAGCCGCGCCGGGGTGGGCAGTGCCCGTGGGACGGGCGGGACTTGCGGCGCGCGCGGTCGTGTTCGCGGTCATCGGCGCCTCGCTCATTCGCGGCGGCTGGTTCGGCGCCGCGGGAGAGGTCAAGGGTCTCGGCGACGCGCTCTCGGCGCTGACCGACAATCCGCCTCTCTATCTGCTCGTCGCCGCCGGCCTCTTTCTTTTCGGCGTCCACAGCTTCGTCGAGGCGCGTTGGCGGCGGCTTCGCGACGAGGACATGATCGCTCGGATTATGGCTTCGCGGCGCTGACGATTTTTCACTGGGCGGCCTTGCGGAACCCCGTGGCCCTCGCTGCGTTAGCAAGGGCAGTCATCACAGGGAGACTTTCGATGAAGAAGCTGTTCGTAACCCTCGCCGCAACCTCGGCCCTCGCGCTCGGTGCGTGCCAGAGCCCCGCCGCCGACAAGGTCGAGGACCAGGCCGAAGCGAAAGCCGAGGCGATCGACGATCAGGCCGACGCGATGCCCGAAGGTCCCGCCAAAGAGGCAATGGAGCAGAAGGCCGATGTCGTCGAAGAGCAGGGCGAAGAAAAGGCCAACGCGATGGACGACAATGGCGAGATCGCTCCGTCCGAAACCGGCGTCGGCGACACCCAGAAGAAATAAGACTGCCTTCCCTAAGGGCAGGGTGAAGGGCGCCGGTTCCGGCGCCCTTTATCGTTTCGGAGCCTCGGATCGGCTCCGGCGGCGCGAATGAAACCTTGGCGCCGGCTGGCGTCAGCTCAGCGTCCGGTCCAGGAAGTCCCGGATCAGCAGCACAACTTCTTCGAGATTGGTCTCGAGCAGCCAATGGCCGCCGTCGAGCAGATGCAGCTCGGCGCCCGGAAGGTCGCGCAGATAGGCGCGCGCGGACTTCTCGGGCATATAGAAATCCTGCGGTCCCCAGACGATGAGCGTCGGCGGGCGGTGGTCGCGCAGATAGCGCCGATGTTCGCCGAACCAGGACCGGTTGGCCTTGAGGCCGGCGATGAGGTCGATGGCGATCTCCAGGCGCCTCGGGGTGATCAGCGACCAGTGAAGTTGCCAGAGATCGGGTGGAATGCGCGGGGCGAGCTCTGGCCGTACGTTATTCAGAAACTCGTCGCGAAAAACCTCTTCGCTGATTGCCTTGCCGATTTCGGCGCGCATGTCGGGCTCGGGAAGCGACCAGCTCTTCTCGATCTCGGCATATTTGTCGCCCAGCGCATCCTCGTACGGAATATCGCCATTCTGGATGATCTGCGCGACGATGCGCTCAGGCTTCATGATCGCGAGACGCACGCCGATTGGCGATCCGAAATCGTGAAGATAGATGGCGAAATTCTCGACGCCGAGTGCGCGCACGAACCCGTCGAGAAGCTGCGCATAGCCGTCGAAGCTATAGTCGAAATGCTCGGGCGTATCGCTGTAGCCCATGCCGGGATAGTCGGGTGCAAGCAGCCGCCACCGATCGCCAAGTCGCGGCAGGAGATTGCGAAACTCGAACGACGAGCAGGGATAGCCATGCGGCAACAATAGCACCGGGGCGTCGGGCGGGCCCGCCTCGCGGTAGAAGATGCCGACGCCGCCGACATCGATGCGCCGGTGGAAGATTTCTACCGTCACCGCTCACATCCCTCGATCATCATGATCTCAAGGCGCCGGCAGCTTGACCTCGGGCAGCGCGTCGAGGTCGGCCTTGGTCATGCTCGTCTGAAGATCGGTGTCGTCGCCGCGCACGACCACCTTGAGGCCTTGCACCGGCACATGAACATAGCGGTCCGGACCGATGCCATCGAGCTCGACGAGAAGACGGTCCACCTTGTCGTCGGTGCCGCGCAGTACCTGCGATACGTCGCCCAGATCCTTCCCGTCCGCACCGACGATGTCGGCGTCGAGAAGCTGTGCCTCGCTGAGACCGAGCGCCGCGGGGACCGGACCGGCCACAGTGGCGCTGGTCTCGGCCGCGCGTTCCATCCTGTCCTCGGCCGCTTCCTGCTTGCTGTCGCAGGCTGCGAGAAGAAGTGCGGAGCAGGCACCTAGGAGAAGGATGCGCATGATCTGTCCTTTCAATGAGGTAGCAAGCGTCCGTTCGACGCTCGGTTTCGTCGCGATCTGGTTCGGAAACGCTCCGCTCGACAAGCGGTTGCGCCCGGCCCAGACGCGGCGGGTAGCTGTCGAGCCGATCCCTCACCTGCGCGGTGACGTCCCTGTCTGCGTAGGGAAGAGCGAACGGCTCGTCTCGGCAATCGCCAACTTGGGAAACATGGATCAAGGTCCGCCAGATTCTGCTCGTCTAAGGCGCATGCCTGATTCTCGTCCGGGCCGGGAGCTGGGGGGCTCCCGCCGGTCCGGGTTCGAGAGCGACGAAGGGCTTCGCCGATCGGCGGAGCCCTTTGCCGTCTATCGCTCTCTCAGTTCGAGGCGGAATACTCACGCGATCGCGTTCACCTTGATTTTCTAAGGTGCCTCAGCCCGCCTCCGTCACGCCCTCGTCGAGCCCGCGCGTCTTCGGTCGGAGGGCCTTGTAGCGCGGAAGGAATGCCACCATCGGCATCCAGCTCGGCGCCTCGGCCGTATAGAGATGGAAGGCTGGCGCAATTTCTTCGGGATCGTCGAGCGTGCCCGCGGCGATATCGATCTCGTCGGCCTGATGGCGCACATGGATCGTCAGCGGCGAGCCGCACATCCGGCAGAAGCTGCGCGTCCCGAAGCTCGTCGATGCGAAGTGTCCGATATGCTCCTCGCCAGCGAGGATATGGTACCGGTCCAGATGCACCGTCGTGAAGACCATGCCTCCCGAACCCGAGACATGCTGGCAGACCCGGCAGTGGCACCATCCGGTGTCATAGGGCTTCTCTTCGAGGCGGTAACGAACCGCCCCGCAAGCACAGCCCCCTTCGAGAGCAAAGTTTTCGGGGGTTGCAGGGTCGCTATCGGACGTATTCGGCATGGACGAGCCTTTCTCGGGGCGCGATTGGCGGGGACGGCGCGGACGGCTCAGCGGCGTTGTGGCGCCGGCTGCCCGAGCGGGGAGGGGGAAGCGGCGCGATTCCCCTTCCCGCGCCGTCTCACAGCGGCAATTCGCCCTCGTCCTCGCCGTCCCAATAATGCGCGCGGGTGCCCGACACCTTGATGAGGACGATTCCGGGCGTCTCGATCCCGTCCGGCCACCAGCGTTCGAGGCCCTTCGTCCAATGTTCGGCGAACTGGGCCTTGTCGCGGATCAGCGCGGCATGACCCTCGACCGCGAGAAAGAAGGGACGCATGCCGAGTAGCCCGGACTTGCCCTGGTAGCTCAGATTGACGTTCGGGTTGGCGGCGATATCGGCGACCATGAGCGCCGTCTCGTCGGTAAAGAACCAGGCATCGCCGTCATAATCGACCTCGCGATTGTTGCTCATCGGCCGCGACCCGATGGCGCCGCCCGCGGTGTGCGTCGCGAGCATCGCGAAGTCGATATCCTTCATTTTTTCGGAGAGCTGTTCGATCGTCATGGTCATGGGAGGAGCCTTTTTTCTGGAGCGTCTATGTCTGCATCAATGCGCCGCGAAGGAGGGAGTTGCGGCGGGAGCGGTTGGCCGTGCGCCCTGGGTCAGGGCCCGGACGCGGCGGTCCGGCCTTGCCGCCGCGGCGCGCGGATCGGACGATATTCGCAGGTGATTGCGAGCTCTCGCCGCGGAGCGGGAACGAGATGGATGTGGAGCCGGGCTTCGGCGGCGACCGCGTCGAGCGAAAAGGCCTGCTCGGCCTCGTACATCTCGTCGCGGTGCGGCTGCAGTCACTGCCGCACCGAGGCGAGTGCGCGTGACTTCGCTCGCGCGAGCGTGTCCCCGACGATGAAAAGATTGCGGTGGCGCTCGAGAAATTCGCCCGGCACATAGCCGCCGAGATTGACATAATAGAGCCGTTCCGGACCCTCGAAAGGCTCGGGCTTCAGGACGATGTCATAGCCACCGGCGTGATCGATCTCGGCCCAGCAGTCGATATGGAGGCTGCCCGGCGTGCCCCACCATTGGCGGCGGAGCGCGTCATACGTGTCGGTGATCGTGGGCGCGGCGACGAAGCGCATGTCGTGCAGCTCGATATTGGCGCCGGCCATCTCGCCGCCGATATAGATGGCGAAAAGCTTCATGCCGCTTTCTCTTCGGCGCTGGCTCCACCAATCGCCGCGGCAAGCTGTTCGCCGACGACCAGACCCATTTCGTGCGAGCTCGTGATTCCCTGTATGAAAGGGTGGCGGCCGAGAAGGAAGGGCAAGCTGAGGCAGAAGAGGCGGGCTTCCGGGATATCGTCCGCAAGCGGGTGGAACGCTTCGTCGATCGCGATACCTCGCGCCTCCGCCTTGCCGGCGCCAGGTTCAGCATCGCGCACGATCCCCTGTCGGCGCAGCGAGGGGAAAGGGAAAGCTGCGGCGCCGAGCGGGCGCTGACCCATCGCCTCGATGAAAACCGGGAAGTGCCGGTGCTCGCCGTCCAGGACCAGCGTCGCGCCTGCCTCCTCGCCGCTCGTGTCGATGCGGTAGTCGTCGCCGATCGCCATGACATCGAGCTTCCCGGCGCGGTGGAGGGCAAGCAATCGCCGGATCGATTTGTGCGGAACGGTGGCATAGTCGTCGACGAAGACCGGCTTGAAATGGCGGACGAAGCGGCGGTAGTCGGCGGCTTCGAGATGCGGCGCGAGAAGCGCCAGAGTTTCGTGCATGCGCAGGATTGCGTAGCGCCAAGCGACGGTGTGCCTCGCGGCATAATCGCGCTTCGCTTCGGCAAGGTTGGCCTCGGCCCACTCGAACGGGTCGGTCGCCGCGCGCCGCGCGAAATAGGCCTCGCAGAAGCCCTCGAGGTCGAGATTCTTGAGGCCGATGCCCGCGGCATAAGGGAGATCGGCGGCTGCAAGCTCCGCCTTGAACAGTTCGAAGGCAGCATCGAGAAGCTGGTCGTCTCGGCTCGCGACAAGACGCGTGATTGCCTCCTCGGTACAGATTGCGAGCGGCTCGTAGGGCAGCGGCGCATAAAAATCGGCTTCGGGGAGCAGACCCTTCCTCGACATCATCGTCATGTGGAACGCGTCGGTGGCGGGTGCCGGACGATAATGCGTCTCGCCGTCATCGGCCTCGTCGAACGAGCCATGGGTGCCGGCGAGCGCGATACAGGCGTCGATGGCCGTGAGCGAGCTGCCGCGAATGCCGATGTCGCAGGGCGGCACCGCGGCCAGAGTCGAGGCGGGCCAGGGGCTGAGGAAATAACCCGGGCGAACCTCGGGCTCGGCGGGCCATTGGTGGCCCGTCGCGAGGACGACATGGTCGAAAGCCTCGTCGGCGAGTTCGCCTGATCGCGTGCGGATCTTGAGTAGCATCGCGCCAGATGTGCTGACGGCGTCCTCGACGCGGCAGCGCGTACGCAGCTCGACCTCGATCCCGCGCGCGCGTGCCAGGTCGATAACGGCTTCGAACTGGTCGCGGAAATATTCGCCGAGCGCGACGCGCGGATAGAAGGTACGTTCGCCGATCGCATGAGGATCAATGCCGAGATCGGCGAGGCGTTCCGGCGGCTGGCGTATCAGCCAGTCGCACAGCGTCTCGGCAAGCGGCGGGATTTCGATGCTGGCGATGTTCGCGAGCATGGCGGGGTCGTTCCAGCCCGGCCGATAGGGCGTTCCGCGGCCCGCGCTCGCCTGCGCTTCATACACGGCAAGACAGAAGGGCGGAGGGCTGTGGGCGAGAAGCGCATGCAAGGTGTAGAGAGTGGTCGGGCCGGCACCGACAAAGGCTATGCGGGGTGTCATATTGCGACAATACCCCGGCCGCGCAGAAGTTCGCCCGACTTGCTCTGGGTCAATGCGAATTCTCCTCAGCTGCTCCGGGGCGCCCAGCCAAAAAAAGGGTCCGCATGCGCGGACCCGAAGGGGGCCATCAACTTGGCGGGAGGATTAGTTTTCGGTGCCGGGAGTACCCGTCTTCGGCGGCTTGCCGTCTTCGATGCGGCCTTCGTTGCGAAGGTCGCGGCCTTCCTGCGCCTTGCGCTTGGCCTCGGGGCTGTCGCCGTTTTCGAAGGCTTCTTCCTTCACATAGCCGGCAGCTTCCTTGATCTGTCCCTTGACGCTCATGATACTCTCCATTGGCTGTGGGTTCTGGTCCGAGAAACCCTTGGACGCGGGCGAAAGTTGCCTGCGATCGCCCAGATTTATCTTCGCCGCCGTGCGCAACTTTGGCCGCATCGCGGCGTTTCGCGGCGCGCGCGAAAGAGCAGGAGCGGGGATTTTCGACGATCGACTGGAAGTCGCCTGCGACCCTTCTTTCACCCCGCGGCGAACGTCGCCGCGTCCGCAACTTTCGTACCTTGTAAGCGTTCGCCCGTCATCATCGACGGGAGACGGTCATGCCTCACCAACAGTTCGAATGTGGCCGCATCGATCGAAGCGCGCCCGACGCGATGCTCGCCTGGGCGCGCATATTGGGCGTGAGTCAGTCCGAGATATTGATCGCGGTCGCGGCAGTCGGCGATCGCGCCGATGCGGTTCGTACCTATCTCGCGCGGCCGTGGCCGGAGCCCCTCGCTTGACGGCGGGTGCAGATGGGACGGGGGGCGACGCGGCTGCAGCCCACAGCCGTCGCCCCGACGGAATCAGCGAGAAGATGATCTCCGGACAGCGCTGGCACCGCCACGCTAGCCCCGTCTCCTTCGTGCTGCTGGCAGCGGTCGTCGCAATTGCGCTGTCGGGCCTCGTCGGCGGACAGCCGAGTCCGCTACGCAGCCAGGATTTCGGGGCGGCTCGGCTCGAGGTGAAGACGCCCTCGGTCATTCGCAACGGCGAGTTTTTCGAAACGCGCATTCGTGTCGAGGCGACCCGCGACATTTCCGACGCCGTGCTTGCGGTCTCGCCGTCGCTCTGGACCGACATGACGATCAACACGATGATCCCCGCCGCCGCCGAGGAAAGCTACAAGGACGGCGCCTATCGTTTCTCCTATGGCAAGCTTCGCGCCGGCGAGACGCTCGTCGTCAAGATCGACGGGCAAATCAACCCGCCGCTCTTCGCAGGAACCAGGGGCGACATCGCTTTGTTCGACGGCGAGCGGCGGCTCGGCAGTATGCCGCTCCAGATCAAGGTCCTGCCCTGATGGATATCGTCCTTCGCGCGAGCGTGATGTTTTTCCTGCTCTATGCGCTGCTCCGTCTCATGGGGAAACGCGAACTGGGACAGATGACGCCATTCGAACTGGTTCTGCTCGTCGTCATGGGCGACCTCATCCAGCAAGGCGTCACCCATAATGATTTCAGCCTGACCGGCGCGTTGCTCGCCATCGTGACCTTCGCCTTCTGGGCGCTCACGCTGAGCTGGACGACCTATCTCTTTCCGCGGCTCAAGAACCTGCTCGAAGGCCACCCGCGCGTCGTGGTGAAGCAGGGCGAAATCATCCGGGACAATCTTCACCGCGACCGTCTCACCACCGATGAAATCGAGTCAGAGATGCGGCTTGCAGGTATCGCCCACCTCTCCGACGTCGAATGGGCGATCCTCGAACCGCAAGGCAAGATCAGCTTCATCAAGCGCTCGGACGGCACAGCCCGACAGCGCGATGCCGAGGATGGCGCGGTGTGAATCAGTCGATCGCAACTTTCGGGTCCGCCGCGCGCTGAACAGGCGCGGGGCACGACGATGGAGACTGCCATGAAACCGACCGAAATCGACACCGACGCCACCCATATCCTCGCGGCCGACCACCGTGCGGTCGAAGCCCTGTTCGAGGAATTCGAGAAGGCCAGCGGGAGCGACAGCAAGGCGAAGATCGCCGACCGGATCTGCACCGAACTCAAGATTCACGCGCAGATCGAGGAAGAAGTCTTCTATCCGGCGCTCAAAGGAAAGATCGACGACGACCTGCTGAAGGAGGCCTATGTCGAGCATGACGGCGCCAAGATCCTGATCAACGACATCGTCGCCTCCGGACCCGCCGACGAATTTTTCGAGGCAAAGGTCACGGTGCTGTCCGAAGAGATCAAGCACCATGTGAAGGAAGAGGAAAAGCAGCACGACAATATGTTCCAGCAGGCGCGTGCCGCCGATGTCGACCTCGACGCGCTAGGCGAGAGGATGCTCGCGCGGAAGGAAGAGCTGAAGCGCCAGGCCGAGACCGCAGGGCTGCCGCCTGCCGAACTCGCCACCATGTAAGGTGAGCGCGGCTACGCTGATCGAACGGCGCACGCGCAAGCTGGCCCGGCATCTCGCCGGGAAGACGCTGCGGTTCGTGACAGCCGAAAGCTGCACAGGCGGTCAGCTGGCAGCCATCTTCGCCGCCGATGCCGCGCTCGGAGCCCATCTCGAGCGCGGCTTCGTCGCTTATTCGATCGACGCCAAATGCGAGATGCTCGGTGTCTTTCGGAAAGACGCCGAACGGGGCGGCGCCGTCAATCCCGAAGTCGCGGCCGCGATGGCGACGGGCGCCCTCGGCAAGAGCTGCGCCGATATTGCCGTTTCGATGACGGGATTTTGTGGGCCTCGCGAAGGTCGTGAGGAAGTCGGTCTGGTCTACATCGGTGTGGCCAGTGCCGACGCCGTACACGTCGAGGATTTTCACTTCGGCGATATCGGCCGCCGCAATGTTCTCGATCAGGCGGTCGCCGCAGCACTCCAGATCATGATCGATGCGGCCTCGTGAACGAGGATCGCGTGCGCTTCGGCGGGCGGGACCGGAGGCCGCAGCTCGGCCGAGCTCGGCAGCCGTCCTTAACGCGGCTCTTTTCGTTTCGAGGCGCCGGCCTTGTGGGCCGCTCGCTTGCCTTCGGCCGTTTCGACCAGATATTCGGGGTTTTCTGGCGATGCCGCGACATGATGGCCCTTGATGTCCATCGCTTTCGTCACTTTTTTCACGACCTTGCCCTCGGCGCGTCCGCCGTGGCTCTTCCAGGTCACCACGTCGCCTTTCTCGGGTTCGTCTTTCATGATTTCTCTCCTTTCCGCAAAACAGTCCGCGTGCGCGGCAAAGGTTCCTACCGGAGAGGGAGCCGCGAGTGGGAAGACGTCTGGCGCAGGCCCTTTCGTTGCGATTGCCGGTGACGTGGGGAGGCTTCGATGAATGACGATCATGCACGCGGACAACGCGACGGTCTGCGGCTTGCCCTCGCCCTACTTGCCGCTGAAGAGGCGAAATGGGCCGCCCTTTTGGGCGAGAGCCGATCCTGGCGGACGAACCGCGAACGCGAGGTGCGCCACAAGGCCCTGCAGGTCGCGCAAAGGCGGATACAGACATTGCTGAACCGCGCGACGCCGAAGGGATCGAATGCACTGGACCGCGAGGTCGCGGCCGCTCTCGAGAAAGCCGGGCTCTGACCGCCGGTGCGCGCTCGCCTACGTTTGCGCGAGGCCGGATAGCGCGGCTTCGAGGCTGTCGAGGGTGAAGGGTTTCGCGAGGATCGGCCGGTCGTTCCAGCACGGTCCGGGCTGACCGACGAAACCGCCGGTCGCAACGAGAAAAGGGATCGATCGCGCCGCAAGAGCCTCTGCGACCGCATCGCACGGCAAGCCCGTTTCAAGATACACATCAACGATCGCTGCATCGAACCCGCCTGCCGCGATATGCCCGAGCGCCGTGGCGATATCGCCAGCGTCCCCGACGATGTCGTGCCCCAGCGCGCCCAGCGCATCCTCCAGCATCATGGCGACAAGCGGATCGTCTTCGACGATCAATATCCTCCTGGACATCTCTTCCCCGTTATAATCTGCGAGCCACTTATACCGCGATCATGACCGTTCGACATCCCGCTTCATCCTGGTGACCTCAATCGCCCAGCCGCCCCCCTACGCCAGCGCTTCGGCGACACTCATCCGAAATCCTATTGATCCAGGTTAATCCCGCGCGGGACTCGGCACGTTCAGGGCTGGCCGGGTTGGTGAGGCTGCTTGCCACGAAGGGCGCGGCAGTGCATGCACGGCGGAAATTGATCGACCGGGGCCGAGGGGCATTTACATGGAATCGGCCAGGATCTCGTCGCTGGGCCGCGACACGCGGGCGAGCCGCCTGATCATCATTCTCCTCACCATTGGATTTGCCGCGCTCCTCGCTGCGGCATCGACAGCATTTTTTGTGCAGCGCCAAAATGAGGCCGACGCGCGCATGGTCGCACACACGCTCGCGGTGGAGGCCAATCTCGGCGCCTTTGCCAGCGCGACAGAACGGATGGAGACCGCGCGCCGCGGACTGATCCTTACGCAGAACCCGGCGTTCTCGACGATCATGGACGAGGCCGAGGACCGGTCGCGCGCCCAGCTTGCATCGCTCGAGACGCTGATCAGCGACAATCCGAACCAGCGCGGCCGCGCCGAAAGGCTTCGCGGGCATCTCGATGCTTATGGCCGTCATTACCGGGCGACGCTCGGCCTGCGCGGCACGGACCGCGCAGCGCTGATCGCAGACTTCACGAACGACAAGGGGGTGCTCGAAGTGCGGGCCGCGCGCGCGCTCGTCGAGACGATGCTCGCGAGCGAGCTCGCCCTGCTCAAGAATCGTGAAGCGCGGCAGCAACGCACCCAGTCGCTGTTCACCCTGACGCTGATCGGAACCGGCATTCTCCTTGTGGTCGTGGCCGCCGCGACGCTGCTCCTCGTCCGCAACAATCTTGTCGAACTCCGCGCCTCGCGGGCGGAACTGCGCCGTCTCAACGAAGGGCTTGAGGAGCTGGTCGATGCACGCACGGGCGAACTCAAGCGCGCCAATGCCGAGATCCAGCGCTTCGCCTATATCGTGTCGCACGATCTCCGCTCGCCGCTCGTCAATGTGATGGGCTTCACCGCCGAACTCGAGACCGCGCGCAAGGCGATCTCGGGCTATCTCGAGCAGGGGGATGCGCAGGGCTGGCAGGCGCCCGATGCCGCGACCCGGCTCGCGATCGAGGAAGATCTGCCGGAATCGATCGGCTTCATCCGCACGTCGACGCAGAAGATGGACCGGCTGATCAACGCGATCCTCAATCTCTCGCGCCAAGGCCGCCGCATGCTCGCACCCGAGACGCTTGCGCTCGGCGACCTCGTGCGCGCGATAGTTGGCAGCCTCCAACACCGCATCGACGAGACCGGTACCACGGTTGAAGTGTCGGACCTGCCGACCGTGATCAACGACCGGGTCGCGGTCGAGCAGATCCTCTCGAACCTCGTAGAGAATGCCCTCAAATATTTGCAGCCGGGGCGGGCCGGCATCATCCGGGTCGACGGCGGAACGGATCTCGGACGCGCATGGGTCTCGGTCGCCGACAATGGCCGGGGCATCGAGCCCCGCGATCATGAGCGCGTATTCGACCTCTTCCGGAGGTCCGGTGTGCAGGACCAGCAAGGCGAGGGGATCGGCCTTGCCCACGCCCGCGCGCTTGCCTATCGCCTCGGCGGTAATATCGAAATCCAGTCCGAACTCGGTGCGGGTTCCACCTTTCGGCTGATCCTGCCCCTCGTGTGGCAAAACGGAGAAGAAGATGCCTGACCAATTGCCCGTCAACATCGTGATGATCGAGGACGACGAGGGGCACGCGCGCCTCATCGAGAAGAATATCCGGCGCGCCGGCATCTCGAACAAGATCCATCACTTCCTCGACGGCACATCGGCGCTCGACTTCCTCTACGATGCAGCGGACGGCCCTGTCCGCAACGGCCCCGCGCTCGTGCTCCTCGACCTCAATCTGCCCGACATGAGCGGGACCGACATTCTCGCCAAGCTGAAGGCCGACGGCAGTCCGCTCCGCCGCACACCCGTCGTCGTGCTCACGACCACCGACGACAAGGTCGAGATCCAGCGCTGCTATGATCTCGGCTGCAACGTCTACATTACCAAGCCGGTGAACTACGAGAATTTCGCCGACGCCATCCGCCAGCTCGGTCTCTTCCTGTCAGTGATCCAGGTCCCCGATCCGGATCCGGTTTGAGACCCGCCCTGGCCCACATCCTCTATATCGATGACGACGATGGCATGCGGCGGCTTGCGTCGCGCGCGCTTGGCCGGAAAGGCTACGAGGTCAGCCTCGCGGCGAGCGGCGGCGAGGGCGTCGATATGGCGAAGGTCTCCGCCTTCGATCTCATTGCCGTCGATCATTATATGCCCGGGCAGGACGGTCTTGCGACGCTCGAGGCCCTTCGCGCGCTCAGCGACTGCCCGCCCGTCGTCTATGTGACGGGTTCCGAGGAAAGCCGCATCGCCGTCGCGGCGCTGAAGTCGGGCGCCGACGATTATGTGGTGAAGTCGGTCGGCGAGGATTTCTTCGATCTCTTGGCTTCCAGTTTCGAGCAGGTGCTCGAACGCGCGCAGCTTCGCCGCGCTCGGGCGGAGGCGGAAACCGAGCTTCGCGCGACCAATGCCCGGCTCGAGGCGCTGCTCAAGGAAGTGAACCACCGCGTCGCGAACAATCTCCAGATGGTGATGTCTTTCGTCGCCCTCCAGACGAAGACGCTCGCCGATCCCGCGGCCCGCGAGGCGCTGCAGAAGACGCAGCAACGGATCGCGACGGTCGCGCAAGTCAACCGGCGCCTCTATACGACCGACGACGTCGAATATGTGGCGATGGACGATTATCTCGGCGGCCTCGCCGAAGATCTCACGGCGACCTGGTCGACGGGTGTCGCGGCGCGACGCGTGATCGCGAACGTGGAGCCCATGCGTGTCGCCACCGACAAGGCGGTGGCGCTCGGCATGATTGCCAATGAATGGGTCAGCAATGCCTGCAAATATGCCTATAGCGACAGCCATGATGGCGAGATCCGGATATCGCTTCGCAGGGCCGACGAGACATCGCTCGAACTCGCGGTTGTCGACGACGGGGCCGGGATGCCGGCGGACGGGACAGCGCGCGGCACGGGTCTCGGTACGCGCCTCATCGAAGCGCTGGCGCGGACCCACAAGGCCGGCGTGACTTACGGCGCGGTCGATGCCTCGCGCGATTTGCCGGGAACAAGCGCGGTCATCAGGATTCAGTTGCGACCCGGCGAACTCAAAGCCTAGCTTTTGCCGGGAAACCTCGGCGCGGGATCGGGCGCCGCCGACGGGCGCGGCTGGACGAGCGCATCGGACTGCTTTTCAGGCCGGATATAGATCGAGCTGATATCGCTCGACGCCGCCTTGAGCTCGGTCTCGATGGCCTCGACCAGCGTCTCGGCCTCGCCCATGGCGAGATGATCCTCGAAGTCGGCGCTCACCGCGACGAAGATCGAATTGGGCGCGGTGTGGATCGTCCGCACATGATTGACCGCGGTAATTTCAGGGTGCCGCTCGACGATGGCCCAGATGCGCGCGATCAGTTCGGGATCCGCCGCTTCGCCGATTAACAGCTCCTTCGCTTCCCGTGCGAGAAGGATCGCGACCGCCGCTAGGATTGCGCCGATCGCCATCGAGGCGATCCCGTCGATCCGGGGGTCGCCGGTCGCATGGCTCAGCCAGATGCCGCCGGCGGCGATTGCGAGCCCGCCGAGCGCGGCGCTGTCCTCGAACAACACGATGAAGCCTGCCGGATCCTTCGATCGCCGCACGGCGGCCCACCAGCCAAGGCCGCGCCGCCCGGCGTTGAATTCGCGCACCGCGATCGTCCACGACCCTCCCTCGAGCAGAAAGGCAATGGCGAGCACGACATAGTTGATCGTGGGATCGCGCAGCGGCTCGGGATCGCGGTAGTGGATCCAGCCTTCATAAATGGAAATTCCGGCGCCGACGGCGAAGATGAGGATTGCGACCACGAACGCCCAAAAATAGAGCTCGCGGCCATAGCCGAAGGGATGGCGATTGTCGGCCGGACGTTTAGCCTTCGCCTGACCGTAGAGAAGCAGCATCTGGTTGCCGCTGTCGACGAGCGAATGGACCCCTTCCGAAAGCATCGACGAGGAGCCGCTGATGGCCGCCGCGACGAATTTGGCGACGGCAATGCCCAAATTGGCGAAGAGCGCTCCATAGAGTACGATGTTCGCCCTGATATGATGCGCCGGCGAGCGAGATTCTCCGGTTTGCGGTTGGCCTACCATCGGCCGACGATCGCGCTGACTGCACCAGCCAGGGCAGTTGCCTTACAGGGCGAGGGGCGGGCGATGCGAAGCGTCATGGAAGCGCTACGCCCGGCGAAGTCTCACGTTCCCGGAACGCGTTCGCATCGCCTATGGCCGCCTCGGCGCAGCGCGACTAGCGCCGTACGCGTGCGCGTGTTTCGAGGTCGGAGATACGCCGCTCGATATAAGCCCGGTCGTCACTGCTCGGCGATGTCTTAGCATAAGCCGCCTCCAGCCGCGTGAGATCGCCGAGCTCGACGCGGATCTGCGCTTGCGCGGTCGATCCGATACCGCTGCCCGAGAGCGCGCGCTCGACGTTCGCAAGCCGCGTGCGGTTGTCGAGGACCGGATCACCGCCATAGGCTGTGTCTCCGACGCGCGCGTCGAGCGCATCGAGGCGCGCATCGAGATCGTCGCGTTCGCGGCTGCTGAGGCCGTCGCGCGCGTAGCTGGTTTCGATCTGGATCAGCGCGGCATAGTCGCGCTTGAGCGCGCTCGCCTGGGTTCGGCTGAGGCGCCGCGCCGAAACGGCCGCATCGACGCGGCGTTCGAATTCGGCGCGCCCGTCGGCGACGCTGCGGCTATCTTGCGCATCCTCCCCATAGCCGCCTTCGGACAGCGCCTGGGTGAGGGCGCCGTAGCGATCGCCGAGCTCGGTGCGTTCCTGCGTCGTGAAACGGCCATCGGCCCCGAAACGCGCCTCGAGCGCGACGAGCTCGCCATATTCGCTCTTCATCCGCGAGCCATTGCTCGTGGTTAGCGCGCCCGAACGGACGTCGGCGTCGATGCGGCTGTTGAACTGGCTCTGCTGGGTCGCAAGCGGCTTGCGCCCTGCGGCCCATTGCCGCTCGATCGAAGTCGAGGCGCCGAGGCGATCGCCGAACAGCGCGCCGATGATCGCGCCAACGCGATTTTCCTGCGCATCCTGCGATTGCTCGCTGCCCGTTTGCGCAGCGGCGGGAAGCGATAGCGCGAGCATCGCGCTTGCAGCGAGAAGGGAGATTTTCTTGTGCGACATGGGAACATGCTCCTTGTTTCTTATGCAAAACAAACACCTGCGTTGGCGGCTGGTTGCAGCACGGTGCGGGAAGGGCCGGAAAGCGGGCGTGCCGAGAGGGGCAGATCCGGCGCAGGGCGCCGGGGCGCCGCTTCACTTGTCGCGCGGCTGCTTCAGTTTTGATCCTGCCGCGACCTGCGTGCCGGCGCGCTTGGCGCGCACCGCCTCCAGAAGGGTGAAGGCGGCATTTCGGACCTCGCCCTGCATCGCCTTGTCCCTGTCGAAGGCCTCGTGGCTCGTCGCATAGGGTTCGAAATAGCCGATGTAGCGATCGAGCTCGGCGCGCGGACCCGCGGGCACCATATGGATCGACGTCATCCAGTCGGAGAGCGAGCGGCGGACATTCTCGGCGCCCTCGACATCGCCGTGCACGACAACGGCGAACAGCCGCCCTTCCAGTTCGCGGTGATAGTCCCAGCCGGCGAGTTCGAGTGCCTTCGCTTCCCCCGCCTCCTTGCCATGGGTCGACGATGGGTCGGGGTTGGCGCCGTCCATGCACACCATCCGGTCCATCATCAGCTTGATCGGCGAGCTCGCCATGAACCAGTTGACCGGCGAGATCAGGAAGACGCCGTGCGCGCGCATCCACATCGGATAAATATCGTTCATCCAGTCCTGCGTCTGGCCGAGCGAATGATTGGGATAGCAGCTGCACGGGAAATGGCAGAGCGCCGCGGCGGTGGAGTAACAGGCCTTGCAGGGGTGGATATTGCGGCCATATTCGGAATTGAGGCGGCTAAGGTCGAGCATCTCGACCTCGAAATCCTTCTGATCGAACACGCGCTTGGCGATCTGCGCGATACGCCAGCTCTTCGACATTTCGCCGGGACATGTGTGCTCCGAGCGCGCCGATCCGTTGACGATGAGGATGCGGCAAGGGCCATCTCCCCGCGCGTGCACCTTGCGTGCCTCTTCGACGGCCGCGTGGGCGGCGAGCCAGTCGATCGAGAGGTCATAGTCGGGGTCGGCGAAGCCCTTGCCGGCCTTTCGCGTTTGCGGACTCTTGCGCTCGTCGCGATAAGCCTCCCAGGCGATCGCTGCGATGCCATCTAGCTCGCCGCGGACCGCGTCGAAGCCTTCGTCACGAAACTGCTCGAGATAGCGGGCGAGAAACTCGGCCTTGCGCAGCTTGGGGCTGGGCATGCCTTTTCGGGCTGCCGGAACGGCAAGGGACTTGGCCATGGGCTGCAAACGGTCGGCAAGCCCGGCGGTTGCCTCACGCGCCTAGCAAGCAACGGGTTTCTTATCCGGCGGATTTCGTTGGCGCGACGTGACGCGCCATTTTGCCTCCACGGCTTTTTCGAACCGCCCGCATCCATCCGGCTTATCGCTCGTTGAGTGCAGGCGGCCAGCCGGCCGGAGCGGGGATATGGAGAACGACAATGTCCAGCCCTGTGCGTTATACCCCCGCTATCGAGACCCCTTTACCGGACGAGACAGAGACGATCGCCGACATCAACGCGGCCTTCGATACGATCCTCGAGAAGACGTCGGAAGATTATGGTCACGCCGTGCGCGCGGTTCATGCCAAGGCCCACGCGATCCTCGAAGCCGAGTTCGTCGTTGACGAGGGCCTTCCCGATGAGCTGGCGCAAGGGCTGTTCGCAGTGCCGGGCGCGCACCGCGCCTGGATCCGTATCTCGACCAATGCCGGCGATATCCTGCCCGACGCGATCAGCCTGCCGCGCGGTATCGCCATCAAGGTCGAGGATGCGGAGGGCGCGCGGCTCGCCGGCGCCGAGGGCGGCGCGCAGGACTTCATTCTCGTCAACGGCCCGATCTTCCAAGCGAAGACCGCCGACAAATTCCTCGCGAACCTCAAGCTGCTCGCGAAGACCACCGACCGCCTCGAGGGCACGAAGAAGGTCGTATCGGCGGCGCTCCGCGGCGTGCATCACGCCTATGCGGCTGTCGGTCTCGATGCACCCGCCGCGGTCGATACGCTCGGGGGTGCGCCGAATAGCGAGCCGCTCGGCGAGACCTATTATTCGGCGACCGCCTTCCGCTTCGGCGATTATATCGCAAAGTTCAGCCTCGCCCCGCTCGCGCCTGAAATGACGGCGCTGACCGGCCGGACGATCGACGTCGCGGGGCGCGAGGATGCGATCCGCGAAGAGTTGCGCCGCGAGCTTTCGGCGTTCGACGCGCTCTGGGAATTTCGGGTCCAGCTCTGCCATGACCTGGCTAAGCAGCCGGTCGAGGATGCGTCGGTCGAATGGGACGAGGAGGCCTTTCCGTTCCGCCGCGTCGCGCTTCTTCGCACCCGTGTGCAGGACAGCTGGGAGGCGAGCCGCCGTTCGCATGTCGACGAGGCGATGCGCTTCTCGGTCTGGACCGGGCTCGAGGCGCACCGTCCGCTCGGCAACATCAACCGCGCGCGGCGCGACACCTACCGGCACAGCGCCGACTTCCGCGCCGCGTTCAACGCCTGCCCCTATCATGAGCCATCGCGGGTCACGGTCTGACGATGGGGCAGCGCGGCGACCGGCCTCATATCTACAGCTTCGGCGGGCCCGCGGGTGGCTGGGGATCGGTCCGCTCGCTCGCCGATATCCTGACCCGCGAGCGCATCGACGCGCGCGGGTACCGGGAGCTGCTACGCCAGAACAAGCCGCAAGGCTTCATGTGCGTGAGCTGCGCTTGGCCCAAGCCCGCCGATCATCATCCCGCCGAATTCTGCGAAGAAGGCGCGAAGGCCACCGCCTGGGAACTGACGCGACGCCGCACGACGCCGGAGTTTTTCGAGAAGCACAGCCTGTCGGAGCTGCGCGGCTGGACGGATTACGATCTCGAGCAGCAGGGGCGGCTCACGCATCCGCTTCGCTATGATGCGGCAACCGACAAATATGTAGCCTGCAGCTGGGAAGAGGCCTTCGACGCGATCGGCGCCGCGCTGCGCCCGCTCGATCCCGCCGCGGTCGCCTTTTATTCCTCGGGCCGGACCAGTCTCGAAGCCTCCTATATGTATGGCCTCATGGCGCGGATGTACGGGAACCAGAACCTCCCCGACAGCTCGAACATGTGCCATGAATCGACGTCGGTCGGGTTGAAGGCGGCGCTTGGCGTGCCGGTCGGCACGACGCGGATCGAGGATTTCGATAAGACCGACGCGATCTTCTTCTTCGGTCAGAATGTCGGCTCGAATGCGCCGCGCATGCTCCATAATTTGCGCGCCTGCCGAAAGCGCGGGGTCGAGATCGTGACCTTCAACCCCTTGCGCGAGCGCGGCCTAGAACGCTTCACCGATCCGCAGAACCCGGCCGAGATGCTGACCCTCACGGAAACGTCCATCTCGACCCAATATCACCAGCTGCGCGCGGGCAGCGATATCGCGGCGATGACCGGGATCGCCAAATATCTATTGTTGTGGGACGAAAAGGCGCGCGCCGCCGGCAAGCCCGAAGTGCTCGATCATGCATTTCTTGCCGGCCATACGGTCGGCTTCGACGAATTCGCCGATGCGGTGCGGGCAGCCGAGTGGGGCGACATCGAGGCCGAAACCGGTCTGCCGCGCGCCGACCTCGAGGCGGCGGCGCGTGTCTATGCGGGCGCGGGCGCGGTCATGGCGATCTACGGCATGGGACTGACGCAGCATGTGAAGGGCGTCGAGAATGTCCGCATGGTCGTCAATCTCCTGTTGCTGCGCGGCAACATCGGCAAGCCCGGCGCCGGCCCGACGCCGGTGCGCGGACATTCGAACGTGCAGGGGCAGCGCACCGTCGGCATCACCGAAAAGACCGAGCTCGTGCCTGTCGAGCGGCTCGAGGCGCAATATGGCTTCACCGCGCCGCGCAAGAAAGGGCTCGATACGGTCGGCACCTGCCGCGGCATCATCGATGGCTCGGTGCGGGGCTTTGTCGGGCTGGGTGGCAATTTCCTGCGGGCCGTACCCGAAACCGAAGCTATGGAAGCGGCTTGGCCCAGCCTCGACCTTTCGGTGCAGATCGCGACGAAGCTCAACCGCAACCATCTCTTCCCGGGCAAGCAGGCTTTTCTTCTTCCATGTCTCGGCCGGATCGAGCGCGACGTCCAGGCGAGCGGACCGCAGGCCGTCTCGGTCGAGGATTCGACGAGCTGCATTCATGGGTCGCGCGGCAAGGTGACGCCCGCGAGCCCGCATCTCCTGTCCGAACCCGCGATCGTCGCGGCGATCGCCAAGCGCATCCTGCCCCCCAATCCCAGGCTCGACTGGGACGCATGGGTGGCGGACTACAGCCGCATCCGCGCGGCGATCTCGGAGACCTATCCCGACATCTTCGGCGATTATGAGCGGCGGCTCTTCACGCCCGGCGGCTTCTGGAAGGGCAACAATGCCGCCGAACGCATCTGGGAAACGAAGAGCGGCAAGGCCGAATTTCATGCGCCTTCCGGGCTGTCCGCTGCAGGCTTTGCCGATGTCCCGGGCCGGTTCCGGCTTACGACGCTGCGCTCGAACGACCAGTTTAATACCACGATCTATGGCTATCACGACCGCTTTCGCGGCGTGAAAGGAACGCGCGACATATTGTTCATCAACGCCGAGGACATGGCGGAGGCCGGGATCGCCGAAGGCGAGATCGTCGCGCTCGAGAGCGACGCCGGCGACGGGAGGCGACGCCGACGCGATGGTCTGATCGCGACCCCCTATGCGATCCCGCGCGGCTGCCTCGGCGCCTATTATCCCGAATGCAATCTGCTGATGCCGCTCGATCATCATGCCGAGGAGAGCCATGTGCCCGCCGCCAAATCGGTGCCGGTGCGGATCGTCCGAGGGAATCGCGATGAGGGAGCCGCCGCATGACCGACTGGATCACGGACCTCGTCGAGACGATGGGCTATGCCGGCATTGTCCTTCTCATGTTTCTCGAAAATGTCTTCCCGCCGATCCCGTCGGAGGTCATCATGCCGCTCGCGGGCTTCGGCGCCGCCGATGGGCGCTACAGCCTGCCCTTGGTGATCGCCGCAGGGCTGGCCGGTACCCTTCTGGGAGCACTCTTCTGGTACATGATCGCGCGCAGGATCGGCGACGAGCGGCTTCGCCGCTGGGCCGATCGTCACGGACGCTGGATCACGCTCAGCGGCGACGATATCGCGCGTATCGAGCGCTGGTTCTGCCGCCACGGCACATGGGCGGTGCCGCTCGCCCATCTCATTCCCGGACTTCGTACGCTCATTTCGATCCCGGCCGGCATCTTCGCGATGCCGCCGGCGCGCTTCCTCCTGCTGTCGGCGCTCGGCGCAGGCGTCTGGACCGCTGCGCTCGCGATCGCGGGCTATCTGCTCGCCGAGCGCTTCGAGGGCGTCGAGACGTGGGTCGGCCCGGTGAGCACCGCGATCATGGCAGCGCTTTTCGCTTATTATGTCTGGCGCGTGATCCGCTTCAAGCCGGGCGGCGCCAGCTGATCATTTCTGACCGGCCGCTGGGGAAACCGGCGATCGCATCGCGAGTGCGCGGGGGCCGGTGACGCGCCACACCGTGTTCGAAAGGTCGTCGGCGATCCAGAGGGCACCGCGCGCCGGGTCCCAGGTGACGCCGACCGGGCGCCCGCGCGCCTTGCCATCCTTGATGAAGCCGGTCACAAAATCCTTCGGCTTGCCGGCAGGGCGTCCGTTCGCGAAGGGGATGAAGCTGACCTTGTAGCCGGCGAGAGTCTGGCGGTTCCAGCTGCCATGTTCTCCGACGAATGCGCCCGTCTCATAGCCCGGCAGACCGCCTTCGGTCGCGAAGCTCAGCCCGAGCGGCGCCACATGCGAACCAAGCGCATAATCGGGAGTGACTGCCGTTTTGACGAGTTCGGGCTTTTGCGGATGGACGCGCGGGTCGGGATGGCGTCCCCAATAGCTGTAGGGCCAGCCATAAAATGCACCCTCGCGCACCGAGGTCAGATAATCGGGCACCAGCTCGGCGCCAAGCTCGTCGCGTTCGTTCACTACCGCCCAGAGGATGTTCGACGATGGCTCGAAGGCGAGGGCGGTCGGGTTGCGGATGCCCGAGACGAAGATGCGGCTCGCGCCGGTGGCGGCATCGACTTCCCAGACGACCGCGCGATCTTCCTCGATGCTCATCCCCCGCTCGCCGATGTTGCTGTTCGAGCCGATGCCGACATAGAGCTTCGTCCCGTCCGCGCTCGCGGCGAGCGATTTCGTCCAGTGATGATTGATCGCCGCCGGAAGCTTGGTCACTTCCTCGCCCTTGCCGGCGATACGCGTCGCGCCCGGCGTATAGGCGAAGCGCAGCAGCGCGCCCTGGTTGGCGACATAGAGGTCATTTCCGAAGAGCGCGAGGCCATAGGGCGCGTCGAGATCCTCGATGAAGCTCGTGCGAAGTTCAGGTTTACCGTCGCCGTTCGTATCGCGAAGCAAGGTGATGCGGTCGCCGCCCTTCACCGAGGATTTTCCAAGGCTCTTGATATAACCCGCGATCACGTCCTTCGGGCGGAGCTTCGGTGCATGGCCGCCCGACCCTTCGGCGACGAGAATGTCGCCATTGGGGAGGATGAGGATCTGCCGCGGAATCTTGAGGTCGGTGGCGACCGGCGTGATCGTGAAACCTGCTGGAACGGTCGGAAGCTCGCCGTTCCAGCCTGCAGGCTTGGCGATCTTCATCGGCGGGACGAGCGTCTCGTCGATCTTCGGCAGGTTCGGGCTGGCACCCGTCTGGTCGAGCTTTTCATCGCCTTTGCCGCAGCCGGAGAGCGCGGCCGCCAGCGCCGCGGCAGCGACGAGGCCGAGGGAGGTCTGGCGGTTCATGCGCGCGGCTCCTTTACAGCGTGGAGAAGCCAGGCGGCGGCGATCGCTGCAAGTGTGGATAGAACCGAGAGTGTCACGCCGGTCGTGCCGACCGAACTCCAGGCATCCTGGCTATGCTTGAAGGCGTTGACGAGGCCCGCGATCCACATGACGAGAATCAGGAGGAAATAGGCGACAGCGGGCGTCTGCGTGGGCCGCTTCCGGTCACGGAAGAGGGCAATGGCGGACCATAGGAGCACGGGAGCCCCGAATATCAGCCCGCCCGTGATCAACCAGGCCGAGAAATTGCTCCACTGCATCTCGGCGCTGTTGAGATAGGTGATGTCGGAAAGGAGCGCGCTGCTGAACAGGGCGACCGGAAAGGCGAGGAGAATGGCGTGCAGCGGATGGGGCGCGTGTCGGCGATAGGGCGGGTCGGTGAAAGGCGATGGGGCCGTTGCCATATTGATCTCCATGCAGGCCCCCGTCTGGATAATGCGCCGACCGCCCAATAGTTTCCCGGAACCCGCGCGCCGGGCGCGACGTTGGCAATTGGATGGATCCGTCCTCGATTCCTTATTGTGGTCCCGCGCCGATCCCGGCTGACTGGATGCTGCGCTGGAATCTCGATCCCGGGCTGCTCGCGGCGCTGGGCGCCGCGGCGCTGATCGCGATGCGGCAGCAGGCCCGCGGCCCTTTTTGGGCCGGGTTCGCCCTGATCGTCCTGCTGTTCGTGTCGCCGCTGTGCGCTCTTTCGTCCGCGCTCTTCTCGGTGCGCGTCGCGCATCATATCATCCTGACCGCACTCGCGGCTCCGCTGTTTGCGTTCGGCCTGCCGCGGCTTCGGCCGCGCGGCGGTGCATCGCTATGGGCGGCCGCGCACATCCTCGCCTTCTGGGTCTGGCATGCGCCGACGCCCTATGCTCTCGCTTTGGCGAGTGACGGTGCTTTCTGGTTGATGCAGCTTTCGTTGCTCGCGACCGCGACCGCATTCTGGGCGTCGCTCCGATCATCGTCGCCGCCGCTCGCGATCGGCCTCCTGCTAGCGATGATGGTGCAGATGGGTCTGCTCGGGGCGCTCATCACCTTCGCGGGGACACCGCTTTACGCGCCCCATCTTGCGACGACGATGGCATGGGGCCTGGGACCGCTCGAAGATCAGCAACTCGCGGGGCTCATCATGTGGGCGCCCGCCGCACTTCTCTACCTCGGCGCGGCGCTCTGGACGGGCTGGCACCTCCTCGGCGAGCCGCCGCGGGTGGCAGAGTGATCGAGGCGATCAAGGCGTGGGCGGCGCGTTATGCCGCTGACGGGCGCTATTCGCCTGTGGGTCAGATATTCCATTGGACTATGGCTGCGCTCATCCTGTTCCAGCTCGGCTGGGGCTGGCGAATGAGCCGCATCGATGCGGGCGGCGACAAGCTGGAGGCGTTTCGGGTTCACGCCGAACTCGGCCTGCTGATGCTCGTGCTTGCCGCGCTCCGCGCGATCTGGCGGATGATCGTGCCGGGACCGGTCAACGATGCCGACCGCCTCGGCTGGCAGACGGTGGCGGCCTATGTCACGCACATCCTCTTCTACGTCTGCTTTTTCGGTCTTCCGCTCTCCGGCTGGGCGATGTGGTCGGTGGTCGGCGGCGAGCCGCTCGAAGTCGCGGGGATCCTCCCCTGGCCGCACATGCCCTTCGACAGTCTGGATAAAGGATTCCAATGGTGGATTCTCGACTGGGCGGAAGGCATCCACGCGCTTCTGATCATTCTTCTTGTCGCGATGATCCCGTTGCACGTGGGCGCGGCTCTGAAACATCATTTCTGGGATCGGCACGATGTATTGCGGGGGATGTTGCCCGAGCTTCCGGAGGACGGAGCGGAAACGACGCCGCATGACGGGACACCGCCGCCCGCTCGGCGGGCGAGAGCAGGCGGCTGACACGGCGCATCTCGCCGAGCGGATCATTGTAGCGTTTCGCCTCGCGCCAGGCGTGAAGCTGACCGGCGATATAGGCGGCGGGCTGACCGGCAAGCGGCGGGTTGGCGGCATCGCCCCCGCCGCCAATACCGTGGCACGAGGCGCAGGACGGGAGCCCGCGCGCGGGATCGCCCTCGTGGTAGAGACGGGCGCCCGCCGAAATTCCGGCTTCGACAGGCCAGGCTACCGGCTGCCGCGCTGCGTAGAAAGCCGACACCTTCGAGCGGTCGTTGTCGCTGAGCTTGCGGGCGATTGCTCGCATCGCCGGATGCTCGCGGCGACCGTTCGCATAATCGTCGAGCTGGCGGTGGAGATAGCCCGCATCAAGCCCGGCGAGGCGCGGCGTGTCGCGCCCGTCGCCTTCGCCTTTCAGTCCGTGACAGGTGAAGCAGGCCGCCTCGGCGCCCGCGTCGCCGCCGCTCATGGCGATCGTCTCTCCGCTCGCGCGAAACCGATCGGGCGGTGCCGGCGCATGGCATGCTGGCAGAAGCAAGAGGAGGAGAAGCGGGGCTTTGCGCACGCATCGGGAACCAATGGCTGCGCGAGGTGGTTCCCAAAGTGAAACAAGGACGGTGAACGGCTATGAAAGGGGGCGCTGCGATTTCGGTCTTGATGCTGCTTGGCGCCTGCGCGCCCGCGCCGGTCGAAACGGCGCCCGCCGACACGGACGCCGTCGCGCGCGGCCGCGACGCAGCGGCACGGCTCGGTTGCGGCGCCTGCCATGATTTGCCGGGGATCGCGTGGCCGAAAGGGCGGGTGGGACCACCGCTCGCGGGCTTCGGCGCCCGCCCGCTGATCGCTGGCCGCCTCCCTAATCGCGCGCCGCTCCTCGCTGCCTTCGTAACTGACGCCCCGGCGATGGTGCCGGGAACCGCGATGCCCGCGATCCCGATGAAAAGAGCCGAAGCCGACGACATCGCCGCTTGGCTGTTGAGCCTCGATGACTGAGCGAACGCTGCCTTCCGAGGGCTGGCCGCCTGCCGTGCTCGATCCCGCCGGACCTTATTCTGAGCCCGTGACCCTCCTTGCCTGGGTGCTGCTCGTCGGGGGCACCGTCATATCGGCGATCGTGCTCGCCGCGCTCTGGGTCGCGCTGCGCGGATCGCCACAGCTCAAGACCCGGCTCGGCGGCGAGAAGGCGATCTGGATCCTGGGTTTTGCCTTTCCCTCGGTCGTGCTCACGGGTCTGCTCGTATGGGGCCTGTTGCTCACCAGTTCGCTTTCGGCGGCCCGCGTTCCCGAGGGCGCCATGCGCGTCAAGATCATCGGCGAGATGTGGTGGTGGCGCGTCCATTATCAGGATGGGCAGGGCCGCGAGACGCTGCGCGACGCGAACGAGCTCCACATTCCGGTAGGGCAGCCTGTGCTGCTCGAACTCGAAGCGGCCGACGTCATCCATAGCTTCTGGGTGCCGCGGCTTGGCGGCAAGATGGACATGATCCCGGGGCGCACCAATCGCCTGCTGATCGAGGCCGATGCGCCGGGTATCTACAAGGGACAGTGCGCCGAATATTGCGGCGGCCCGCACGCGCTGATGGGGTTTGTGGTGGTGGCCCACACCCCGGCGGACTTTGCGCGGTGGCAGGCTTCGCGGCTCCCGTCGCAAGGCGCCGGCGGCGAGGGGCTTGCACTTTTTCTCTCGAGCGGCTGCGCCGCCTGTCACACGATCCGCGGCACGCCGGCGCGTGGACTGGCCGGCCCCGATCTGACGCATGTCGGTTCGCGCAGGACGCTGGGCGCGGGCATATTGCCCAATAATCCGGGGACGATGGCGGGCTGGGTCGCCGACAGCCAGGCGATCAAGCCCGCGAACCGTATGCCCGCCTATCACCAGTTCAGCGGCGAGGAACTGCAGGCGCTCACCGCCTATCTGGTCTCGCTCAAATGAGATCGGAAACGGGGTTCGATCCCGCGCTTTATGAGCGTTTCCCGACTCGGCACGAGCGGCCGAAAGAAGAGGAGGAGGACCTCCGTCGTATCTGGTGCAAGCCCAAGGGCTGGGAATATCTGCTCGCGGTCAACAATAATTATATCGGCATCTATTATCTCGGAACCGCCTTTCTCTTTTTCCTGATGGCGGGGGTGCTCGCGCTGCTCATGCGTGCGCAACTCGCCGCGCCGATGCTCGAGATCCTGCCGCAGGGCACCTATAATCAGGTCTTCACCATGCACGGCACGGTGATGATGTTCCTCTTCGCGGTGCCCGCGGTCGAGGCGGCAGGCGTGCTCCTGCTCCCGCAGATGCTCGCGGCGCGCGATCTGCCGTTCCCGCGGCTGTCCGCCTATGCCTTCTGGGCCTATGCCGTCGGCGGACTTTGTTTTTTCGCCTCGATCTTCGTCGGGCTCGCGCCCGACGGCGGCTGGTTCATGTATCCGCCGCTGACGTCCAAGGCCTATTCGCCGGGAATCAACACCGACTTCTGGCTGCTCGGCATCGGCTTCATCGAGATCAGCGCGATCGCGGGGGCGATCGAGATCATCGTCGGCGTGCTGCGGACGCGCGCGCCGGGCATGCGCCTCGACAGGATGCCGATCTTCGCCTGGGCGATGCTCGTCTTCGCAGTGATGATCGTGATCGCCTTTCCGAGCATCATTCTCGGCACCTTGCTGCTCGAGATCGAGCGCGCGTTCGGCTGGCCCTTCTTCGACGCGACGCGCGGCGGAGACCCCTTGCTCTGGCAGCATCTCTTCTGGTTTTTCGGCCACCCCGAGGTCTATATCATCTTCCTGCCCGCCGCCGGGATGATGAGCATGATCGTCGCGACCGTCGCGGGCGAGAGGCTCGTCGGCTACCGGCTCATCGTCCTTGCGATGATCGCGACGGGCTTCATCAGTTTCGGCGTGTGGGCGCATCATATGTTCACCACCGGCATGCCGCCGATGACGACGGGCTTCTTCTCGGCCGCCTCGATGGCGGTCAGCGTGCCGGCGGGCATCCAGGTCTTCTCGTGGATCGCGACGCTCGCAATCGGCAAGCCGAAGTTCAATGCGCCCGGCCTCTTCGTGATGGGCAGCATCGTTATTTTCGTGACGGGGGGTCTGACGGGTGTGATGGTAGCGATGGTGCCCTTCGACTGGCAGGCGCACGATAGCTATTTCATCGTCGCGCACCTCCATTATGTCCTGATCGGCGGCATGGTCTTTCCGCTGTTTGCGGCCTTCTATTACTGGATTCCGATGGTGAGCAAGCGGGCGCTGTCGGAGCGGCTCGCGAAATGGGTGTTCGGCCTCATGTTCCTCGGCATGAATGTCGCCTTCCTGCCGATGCATCTGGCGGGGCTGCAGGGCATGCCGCGCCGCGTCTACACCTATCTGCCGGGGCAGGGCTTTGAGCTTCCCAATCTCATCTCGACGGTCGGCGCTTTCATGCTCGGGCTCGGTGTGCTCCTCTTCCTCGTCGACCTGGCGCGCAATTTCCGGCTCGCGCCGGGCGAGGGCAATGCCGGGAATGTCTATGGCGGCGGCACGCTCGAATGGTTGCCGAGCGAGCTCTATTCGACACGCTCGATCCCGGTCGTGACGAGCCGCGAGCCCTTGTGGGACGATCCGGCGCTCGCCGACGAGGTCGAGAAGGGGCGCTATTTCCTGCCGCGCTCGGCGACGGGCCTTCGCGAGACGATCGTTACCAGCCCGCTGCTCGCCGAGCCCCAATATCTTCAAATCATGCCGGGGCCGTCGCCATGGCCGTTCGCCGCCGCGATCTTTACCGCGGGCTTTTTTCTCGCGCTGACGGTGCAGGCCTATCTCTTCGCATGGGTCAGCGGCGTGCTGGCGGTGATCTCGGTGCTGCGATGGCTTTGGGAAACCGACCGGCCGATCGAAATCGAGGGCGTTGACATCGGCGCCGACATTCGCGTCCCGACCTATGTCACCGGCCCGTCGAGCCATGGCTGGTGGGCCATGATCATCCTGCTGGTCGTGATGGGCATGATCTTTCTCATGGCGCTGTTCAGCCTTGCTTTCCTGTCATCGAACCAGCCTGGCTTCTGGCGGCCGCCGCCGCCGCTCGGCGGGGCGATATCGATGCTCATGCTCTACGCTGCCGCGATCGGGTTCGCGCTCGCAGCGCGCTCGGTCCTTCGACGCTCGCCATTCTGGTCGGTGATGGCGCTTCTGTTCTCCGCAGCGGCATCAAGTGCGGCGCTAGGTCTGGATTACGCAAGCTGGTCGGGCAGCGGGCTCGATCCGACCGCGAGCGGGCAGGGGGCCGTCGCCTACGCGCTGCTGGCTCTCCAGGCCTGTGCGGCGGCGATCGCAATGCTGATGGCGCTCTACTGCGCCGCGCGCGGTGTGCGGGGGCTTGTCGCGCAGCCGAGAAACAACAGCATCGACCTCACGATGCTCTTTCTCGTCTACACCGCGGCCCAAGGGGCGACGGGCGCTCTCGTTTCGCGACTGGTCGGCGTTGGCGGATGAAGAGCTGGCTCATCATCATGGGCGGTCTCATCCTCTGGGCCGTGCATTTCTTCCTTCTCTACCTCCTTGCCGAGTTCGGGGGCAGCGGCACCGGCGTACGCCTCGTAGCATCGCTTTGTACCTTGGTCCTTCTCGGCGCTGCGGCGTGGATGTTCTTAGCGGTATCGCGTGAAACTCCCGGCGATCCTTTCGCCGGGTGGCGACGGCGCGCGGCGATGCTGGCGTTGGCGTTCGGCGGGCTCGGAATCGTCTTTCAATATTTGCCGGTCCTGCTCGTTGATCGATAGGACGGCGGTTCGGCCCGAGGGAGCGAAATGGATGCAGGTGATCGAAGCGATAGCGGTATGCGAGGAAGCGCTTCGTACGGCGATGCTGGCCGGCGATGCCGAAGCGCTGGAGCAGCTGCTTGCGGACGATATGATCTTCGTCGACCAACAGGGTGTGAGGCGATCGCGTGACGACGATATCGCGGCGCATCGTTCGGGACTGCTCGACTTGAGTTCACTCGATTTTCGGGGCGACCGTCTCGTTCGGCCCTATGGTGACCTGGCGAGCGTCGTCGTGACGACCGATGTCGCCGGATCCTATGGCGGCACGAGCTTCTTCGGAACCTTCTCCTATCTTCGTCTCTGGAAGCAGCAGGGTGACCGCTGGCAGATCATTCTCGCTCAATGCACCGCTTGTCCATCGTCAGAGCTGTGATCAGAGACTGCTTCGGCCGGGGTTGAGCGCGGCATCTGTCGAGCGCGCTCTGGCCTCGCAGGCTCGGCCAGGGGTCGCACGGATGTCCGGCCGCGCCTGCACACTTGCCTCGCTTCTTGCCGGTGCGGGCGCGCGCTTTCACGGCGGGCAAGCCGCGCTGCGCGCGGCTCCGGCCGCTGCTCCGCCCCGTCCGGCCCGCCGCTCCCGCGCGCACGCCGCCCCGGCTGCGGCTCCTGCAAGAGTGCGGTTTTCGGCCCTCCGGGCCAGCGGCATTGCGGCCAAGGTCAATCCGTTCGGGCGCGAAGCTTGCGGCGGATCGTCCTCAGCGCGTTTTCGAGACCTTGCGAACGATATCCGCCGTCCGGCGCTTCCCGATCGAACAGGGCGCCGTCGTCATCGCGGCCGAGCAGAAATTCAAGTGCTTCGACGAGTTCTTGGTCCATGGTGGTTCTTCCCGTCATCGGGCAAGCGACACCGATACAGGACAATGATCGGAATAATGTTTGACGTCTTTCCCGTAGAGCGTCTCGGCGAAGCTTAGCATGTCCGCGCCGGCGCGCCGGTCGAGCACGATATGATCGATGAAGCTGTCGTAGCGCGGATCGCACTTCGGCCGCGTCCCGGCATCGGCGAGCCGGAGGTCTGCGTTCGCCGGTGTGCCGTCGTCGATCTCGGACCAGACGCGGTCGCCTTCAAGGCCAAGCCTGCGGTTCCAGTCGCCGAGTACGGCGAAGCGCACGGGCGCTTCGGCAGCCGCATCGATCCACGCCTCGAGCGCGGGTACCTGCTCTGCGAGGATCGGGCAGGCCTTGGCGGTATCTCCGGCAAAGCAGCCCGACTTGAGGTGAATCGAAAGGAGGCGAAGGGGTCTCGCGCCCGCCGGGCGAAGGGTGATGTCGACCCCCGAGCGCAGCTGCGGATTGCCGAGCATCAGACTGGTCACATCGGCGTGGCGGTCGAACGCGATAGTCTTGCGGATCGCGAAGCCGACTGCCTGTCGAATGACGCGCTGCGACTTGTGCTCGCCGCCGCAGGTCCCGCTCGGTGCGCCGGCGCGCTCTTCCATGACTATGGCATAGCGGGCGGGATCAAACACACGCTCCGCCGCCGCAACACTCTCCGCTTCCTGAAACGCGATCACGTCTGCGTCGAGGCCGTCGGCAATTTGTCGCATGGCGGCATAGTCGGCGTCGGTTCGCGGCTGACACCCGTCGCCGTTCCGCTCGGCAAGAAATTCGAGATTCCAGCTCGTCAGCGTGAGCGGCCGGTCGTGCGGGACTGCGAGCTGAGGATGCTGCGGGGCTTGCTCGGCCCCTGCGCAAGCGCTGAGCGAAAGGAGCGAAGCGGCGATGAAGAGGAGGCGCTGGTTCATCGAGCGCTTCTGCCCGCGACGCCGGACCCTTTCAACCAATTCGTTGGCAGGAATAACAGCTCGGGAGGGAGCCTCGTCTCCCGGGAACCAGGAGGAGAGACGAGGCAAAACAAGAATGCGCGCGCGTGAGGATTTGTTCCGAACGATCTGTGATATCGTGCTGATCTCGATCAACTTTATTCGAATTTCCTTCCGGAGTCTTCGCTTCGTGCAGGCAGGTTCCCGTTGGTTATTTTTCGCGGTCCCAACGAGCTTTTGTTGGGGAGAACGACTTTGGGAGACTCACGCTCGCGGGAACAAGCCTGTCCCCTTGTCGTTGTCGAGGGGTCTATAGCGGAGACAGGTGGATGCAGCAGCAGATTGCGGTCGTGACGCTCGGGATCGCGGACCTCGTCCGGTCCCGCCGCTTCTACCGCGAGGGCTTTGGCTGGACGCCGGTGTTCGCGAACGAGGAAATCGCCTTCTATCAGATGAATGGCCTCATCCTCGGCACATGGCTTGAAGCAAAGCTCGCCGAAGACATGACGCGGACCTCGTTCGGCGGCCCGGGGTCCTTCGCGCTCGCGCATAATGTCGGGACGGCGGAAGAGGTCGATGCGGTGATCGCGGCGTTGGAAGCTGCAGGCGGCCGGGTGCTGCGGCCAGGCGACGCGCCGCCGCATGGCGGCTATCGGGGCTATGTCGCAGATCCCGACGATCATGCATGGGAAATCGCGTGGAATCCGGCTTGGCCGATCGACGCCGAAGGCCAAGTGACCTTCGGCGCCTGACATCGGGTCTTAGCCGTTGAGGCGATCCTTGACCGCCTTGGCCGCTCCGAAGCCGAGCTTTTTCGAGGCTGCGATCTGGATAGTCTCACCGGTTGAAGGGTTGCGGCCCTCGCGGGCTGCGCTTTCCTTGACCTTGAACTTGCCAAAGCCGTTCACCGAAACTTCTTCGCCCTTTGCGGCGGCGTCGGCGATCGCGGCGAACACGGCGTCGACAGCCTTCTTCCCGTCGGCCTTGCTGGTTCCGAGCATCGTCGCAACCGCGTCCGAAAGGTCGGCATGGTTCATTCAATATCTCCCTTATTCGGTCGGCCCCTCGCCGACCGGGCGGCTTCTATAGGAGCGGACATCGTCCTCCGCTATCGCGATCATCTCGCGAGGCTGCGGAAGGTGATCGACCAGCGCGCCTCCTCGATCGGCGCGATGCTATGCTCCCAACCGCGCCGCGCTTCGCCGGCGAGGTGATAGATCGAGCGCGGTGCGAGCGGCAGTGCGAAGCGGTCGAACTTGTCGTGTCTGCGGCGCCGGAAACGCATCGTCGCCTCTGCTCCCAGCGAAATGCCGACAACATGCTCGAAGACCGGCCGGTCCTTGTGCCAGCCGATGCCGGCCCCGGGGCCGTATGATATCAGCAGCGCCTGCGCGAGGGCGCCGGGCGGAAGTCCTGCAAAACGCTCAGCCCGAGCAGCCATGGGCGCGAGCCAGTCGGGGATCGGTGCCGCGCGCGCGAAAACGCCCGTTTGAAAATCATAGCTCCATCCGAACGAGCGGGTGCGGCGTTTGCCCTCCCATTGCTGGAATTTGAATGCCTCGAGCCCTGCATGTTCGATATGGGCTATGAGCGCCGCTTCCTCGGCTTCCGTGACGAAGGCTTCGGCCGCTTCCAGACCGGGAAGCCGTGCGTGGCCGAACAAATCGGCCTGCGCCGCGGCACTTTTGCTGACAGGGCCGTGTTTCATGCCCTTGCAAGTGCGTCCAGTTTCGCCGCAATCGCTTTCCAGCACTCGACGCCCGCATTATCGCCCACGAGTGCGAGCGCGCCGATGCGCGCTGCGACGAAGCGCGGCGCACCCGCTCCATGCTGCTTCTCGACCGCGAGCGCGCAGGCCCAGAGATGGCGCTCCTCGGTGAACATCAGAGCAGGGTCGGCATCACGGGCGGTTGAGGCAAGGTCTTGCTGCGGTTACTCCATGGGTCACTGCTATGCTGGGCGACAAGGCGGTCGCCGGGATATTTGCGCACGAGTTCGAACGCTTCGTCGGCGGGCGCGTGCAGCCAGGTCTCATGATCCTCGGGACGGAGGATCACCGGCATGCGGTCGTGGATATCGAGCAGTTCCTCGGTCGCGTCCACCATGACGCCGGTATAGGCGTCGCCCCATTCGTCGGTGGGGCGCCAGAGTCCCGC
Organism: Sphingopyxis macrogoltabida; assembly: GCF_001314325.1. NCBI lineage: Bacteria > Pseudomonadati > Pseudomonadota > Alphaproteobacteria > Sphingomonadales > Sphingopyxidaceae > Sphingopyxis > Sphingopyxis macrogoltabida. The sequence goes on along the minus strand of NZ_CP009429.1, from coordinate 2,201,336 downwards.
CCAGGCTGCGAGCGGCTGATCGCTGACGCTGATCCAGGTCTTCGTCATCGCGCCTTTTTCACCGACGGCCTCGGCAAAGGCGGTGAAGGGGATCAGGCAGCGATGCGCCGGCCGGGCGAACCATTCGCTCCACATGCCATAAGAATTGAAGAGCTGATCGTCGCGTGCGTTGTTCGTCGGACTTGGCTTGTTGGGCAGGCCCGTCTTCTTGCTTTTCGAGTGGCGCGGGAAACCCCAAGTCATTGACTGAAGGACGCGCTTTCCCTCCTCTTCGCGGACGACCATTCCCGAATAGCCGGGATAGACATCCTCGGCGCTGTTGAACGGCTGGACGGGCAGGTCGACGCCGAAATGCGCCGCGACCTCGGCCGCGCTTTTGCGCTCGGTGTAGAGATTGCACATGGACGTCAGTCTATCAGTATCGGGCCGGGAAGGAAGGACGCTGGCGGCAATTGCGCTCTATTAAAGCAGCGCTTGCTGGGGCCGCGCTCTCGGGGGCAATTTCCCGCTGCGCCAGAGATCGTCGGTATGTTCGACGACGAAGTTTTCCGCGGGCGGGGGTGGGCGAAATTGGAAGCCGATGACATCCTTGATCGAGCCGTGGAGCCAGCGCTCATATTCATGGGGCATGAGGAGGACAGGCATGCGGTCGTTCGTGGGATGGACGAGCTCGTTCGCGTCCATCGTCATGCCGGCGTAAACGGGACCCATTTCGGGGGTGTTCTTGGCGAAGCCGGCCCAGGCCATGATCGGCTGGCCTTCGGCCGAGAACCAGCTGCGGGTTTTCTCGCCGGGCGAGCCGTTGGGGTTCGCGAAGTGCGTCAGCGGAATGAGGCAGCGATATCTGGGCTCGACGACGAGACCTTCCCACATCGGGTTGGTGAGATCGGCGACGAGGCCGATGCGGCCCGGCGGATCGCCGCGCAGCCGCATCTCGCGGGTGAGGCGCGGGAAGCCCCAGAGCATCTGGCGAAGGTGCCGTCGGCCGTTCGTTTCGTGGACGACGAGACCGGGGAGGGCCTCGATCGTCTCCGAGGGAACGGCGATATCGGTAAAGCCGCCGGCGCCAAAATGATCGGCGACGTCCGAAGCCGTGGCGGCAAGGGTGTAGAGGCGGCTCATCTCTCGGGCTTCAGGCGAAAACCTTCGTCCATTTTTGGACTTGTTTCGCAAAGCTCGCCGGCTCGAAACCGAGACCGATCTCGGTTTCGACGAGCGGGGCGCTGCCGCCGGCGGCGTAAAAGCCTCTGATGTCGCACTCGCCGAACGGGTCGAACTCCTGCGCCCAGCGATCGAGGGCGATTGCGCGCGCGTGGAGCGCGGCGCCGCCATGATCACCGAGCCCATGCTCGTGCGCGAAACGCTCAAGCAGACGGCCATGCTCCGCAATGTCGTTCGGACTCTTCACCACAAGATGCCGGATCGTCTCGATCGCGCGCGCGAGATGCGCGCCGGTGATATGCACACCATTGATCGCGGCGAGAAAACCGCCGGGTGCGAAAAAATCATTGGCTGCAGCATGACCGCCGATGCGGTGGTCTCCTTCGGATCTGTCGAACTGGATTACGTCGCCCATGGCCGGTCTTTCGCTGCGATTCGGTCATGCACTATGGAACAAAAATGGAACAAATGCGAATCTGCGCTGTGTCGATCAGGGGTCAACTGCGGCGGGTTGAGGAACAAGGAAGAGCGTGCGGCCCTCGACGCGCCAGGCGGCGAGCTGGGACAGGAAATTCATACCGAGCACGTCCGTATTGCCGAGCGCGGGTGAGATCACGACCTTTAGCCGCCGTGCCCCGATGGCGCCGACCGCGAGCGCATCGACCGTTCCGGGCTCGGCCCGCAGCGTCCCGTTCGCGGTCTGCATCAGGAGCGGCAGCAGCGTTGCATCTGCCTCGACCCCGGCTGCGCGGGCGGTCTCCTGCGATAGCGCCGTCACGGTGGCGCCGCTGTCGACGAGCATCTTTCGTTTGACGCCATTGATTTCGGCATCGACCCAGAAATGTCCGTCGCGCGCCATGTGAATGCGCACCTCGCTGCCGACGACCTGCTGTCGATCGAGACCGATCGCCGCGGTGAGGCGGCCGAGGTTCGGATCGAAGGGGGCGTGCTGAAGAATGAGGAAGATCGCGAAGGCGAGAAGCGCGAAGGAGAACAGGCCGCGCAGCACGCGGCCGACATAGGGGATTTTGAACAGCAGGATCAAGACGAGCGCGGCGCCAGCCGCATAGATCGCGAGTTGCTCCCAAGGGAGATCGGTGGTGAGAGGCATATCGGCCGCTTTACCACCGGCCTCGTGTCGCGTGGCTGAACGATCAGCTCTCGGAGATCGTCTCGTCCTCGATCGCCGCGGTGATCATTCTTTCCCACACCCCGGCATCCCCGACAGCCAGCATGCGCCCGCTCGGCTCCCGCATCGTCTTAAGGATAGCGAGCGCCGCGGCGGTATACTCCGGCCAGAGCATATCGACGGCATCGGCCGCCGACCGCAGTTCGCCTTCGCCGTTCCGGCTGAGCTCATGTCCGGCAAGGACCCTGGCTATCCGCTCCACCGGAGACGTTGCTGCAGCGTCCCAGGTCATCGGCCGTGGTTCAGATAGGCGCGCACGGCGTCCGCGCTGTTTCCGACAGCATCGACGGCCTCGCGAAGTTCATCCTCGCCCACGCCGAGGCTCTCGGTCCAATCGCGGACTTCATAATCTTCGGAAAGGCTGATCCGATCGCGATTGGAGGCGCCCGTCAGTCTCTTGTCATCCGCCATCATGGTCTCCTGTATCTGCGCTCGCGAAGCCGGGCCGCGCGGGAGCTGCGGCCCGGCCCAGAAGGCGCAGTCAATCTGCGCCTGTCTGTGCCGCGATTCTGTCGGCACCATGGCTTCGATACCTCTTCCGCCGGTTGAGCGGAGTGGCGCTCTCAACCCCGAAAGACGCGCCGACGACGGCAAGCGTTCCCGAGAAAATTTTCGGATTAACACAGGTTATTCCGGGGGTGCCGAGGCCGGGGCGGCGCGGAACTTTCGAAGCGAGCCAGCGTTACCCGGACATCCACCACGGATGAATTGGCGCAGCTTTCAACGTCCCCCGCAAGTGCGGTCGGGCGAGTGGCGGACTGCGTCCAGACGGGAGAATTATCATGTTCAGATGGGCTATCATCTTTGCCGTCGTCGCGCTCGTCGCGGCGCTTCTCGGCTTCGGCGGCATCGCCGGCCTTTCGGCCGACTTCGCCAAGATCTTGCTCGTGATCGGCGTCGTCCTCTTCATCGTCGCCTTCGTCTTCGGGCGCGGACGCCGCACATTGCCCTGAGTTTCCGGGATGGCCGAAGTTTCCGACTTTGCCATCCTCACGGGTGCCGGCGATCACAAACCCCTCGGTCGCCGGCACACGACTACTTCCCCCGAAAGGACGTTTCATGACCGACCTTATCTTCGTCCACGGCATGTTCCAAAACCCGAAAAGCTGGGAGAATTGGATCGGTTATTTCTCGGCACGCGGATATAATTGCGCGGCCCCCGCCTGGCCGCTTCATGAAGGCGAGCCGCGCTCCCTTCGCGAAAATCCACCAGCGGGTCTTGGCGATCTCCATCTCGCGGAGGTCATCGCCTCTATCGAGGCGCAAGTTGCCGGGAAGGAGCACCCCGTCATGATCGGACACTCGGTCGGCGGGCTCATCACCCAGATATTTGCCAGTCGCGGCCTGATTTCCGCCGGCGTTGCAATCAATTCGGTCGCGCCGAATGCAATGATCGACTTCGACTGGGGCTTCATCAAGAATAGTGCAATTATCGCCAATCCCCTCAAGGGTAATGAGCCGGTCCTCATGGACGCGAAGACCTTTCACGGTGCCTTTGCGAATACGCTGTCCAAAGAGGAGGCGGCGGGCGAGTTCGAACGTACTGCGACGCATGACAGCCGCAATGTCCTTCGCGATTGCATGGGCGCCGATGGACGGATCGATGTCGATGCGCCGCACGCACCGCTGCTGCTGGTCGGCGGCGAGAAGGACGAGATCATTCCCGCCCATCTCACCGAGAAGAATTTCGATGCCTATACCGATGCGGGCAGCGTGACCGAATTCCTGCCGTTCGCCGGTCGCAGTCACTACATCTGCAACGAGCACGGATGGGAGGAAGTCGCCGGAGCGGCGCTTGCCTTTATCGAACGATCAGCGCGCGCGCCCAACACCGCGACCGCAAGCAGCTTTGTCTAAACTACAGCCGGACGGCCCTGTGACCACGGACGGTCGCTACTTTGTGGTGCGCGGGCGTCTGTGGCGCATGTCTGATCCGTCGCTCACGCAAGATACACGCATTCGGCTGGTCTCCGAACTTATGGCTGCACGCCGGGGCGTGAAGGACGCGCTGCGAAACAGGGATGCTGTCGCGTTGCGACACGCCCGATCGGCGGTCGATCGTACGAAGCGCGCGCTTGGCGAACGCGGACCGGTCTGGTGGGACGATGGCGCCCCCGATTATAATCGGCGGATGGCCATCAACACGCCGTATGCGCAGTGGTTCAAGGACTTGACCGTCTAGGCTTGGCGTGTTTTCGCTCGGTCAGACGTCATGATTTTGCCGTCAGCAGAGGAGCCGTAGAGCCGCGATGCAGCGTCAGCATCGCCGTACCAATCCCCGCTGCAGGAACGATCATCATGCGCTCGGAGGCAATGCCGCGATCCTCGAGCAAAGTTGCGAGGATTCTGATCTGCGCTTCTTCGCCGGCTATTTCGATCGTCGCGGCCGGAGCCGCGCGAAGGACGGTGGCGAGGTCCGCGGCTCGGCCGAGACCGCTGCTCGTCAATTTGGGCCTGTCTTCTTCGAAGCCTTGAAAGGTGAAGGTCCTGCTCTGGCCCTCGCGCGATGCAAGCCAATCGGCCATCTCGCGCGTCAGCGATTCCGATGCCGCCGCCATGGTCGAGCCGTCGGGCAGCGTGAGGAGCGCACTCGTCGCTGCATCCGGCGGCGCGGCCTCGACCGGTTCGCTGCCGCAGGACTGGAGCGAGAGTGTCGCGACGCCGAGCGCGAGAACGGAGGTCATCAGCAGAAGAATACGGGGCATCAGTCGTCCTTGATCCCCCCTCTCATCACCAACGCGCGGCGTGAACGGACGTTGCCGCAACCGCGCGGGTCTTTAAGCCGCAGCCTGCACGGCTGCAGCGTCCCGATATCGGCAGATGCTGCGGTCGCTTCGCTTTGCGGTATAAAGCGCCTCGTCGAGCCGGCGGGCCTCACCGAGTGTGATCGCGGGATTATCCGCGGCGGCTGCGTCGCGCGAGGCGACGAGGAGCCGGGCGATCGAGGCGAGGACGCCGATCGCATAGGGTCCCGCGATCAGCATGTCGCCCGATTGTTCGATGATCAGCGCCCCGCATATGAGAAAGCCGAGCGACATCACGAGCGAGGGCAGCAGGCCATCGTAGAGACTTCGGATAAGCTCGATCTCGATCGCATCGGGTGAATATTTGACCGGGGTCGACATCGCTCAGCTCCTTGCCGAGAATTACCGCCCACCGGGAGGACCGGTTCCTCCTGCGGACGGCCGAACCTCCTGAAATCCCGCACGCTTCAGCCTAGACGCCGAGCGTTAACAAAGTTGGAAGCGTGGGAGCATTCGCCGAGCATTCGATGCCCGAAAAGGTAAAGCCCCGCTGCACAAGGCTGCGGGGCTTTCCTGAAGTCGGGTCCTGAGACCCGAGCTTGCAAATTATCGACGCGCGGATGGCCGGATTGTTCCCGTGGCCGTCGATATTATTTCAATCATCGGCAGCGCACATTGCTACGATCGATTTCGCGCCCGACGGCTGCCCCGCCGAGCGCGCCGATCACGGTGCCGAGCGTTTCCGACCTGCCGTCGGCGATCACGTTGCCGAGCACGCCGCCCGCGATCCCGCCGACGATCAGGCCGGTCGATCCGTCGTTGCGGCGGCAATAATATTTGTTGTCGCGGCCGCGATAGATGCGGTCGTTGTCGCTGAGGCGGCGTTCGCGATAGCGCCGGTCGTTGCGATAATAATTCTCCGCATAATAGCCGCTGTAGCGCGGGTCGGGGCGATCATAGTCATAGCGGCCATATTGGTCGTAATAGGCGCGATCATAATAACCATAGCCGCCATCGTCATAGGCATAGCTGCTGCCGGTCGAGGCGCAGGCCCCGACCATGGCGGTCGCGGCGGCGAGAGGAAGGATCATCAGGCGGTTCATCGGCATCACTCCATTTGGTTGCGTGCCGGGCCGACCTTGGCGGGGCATGCGCTGGCCCCTCATGATCTAGACCCCTGAAACCATGTCGAGTTCCGCCGCCTGCCATTTGAAAGCTAACGGAAATCCCGAGGTTTGATCTTGATGCCTTCGGTGGGTTGGCCGGGAATGATACCGGACCCGAGGCGGAGGTCGGGAATATAGATGTCGCGCGGATTGCGGCCGAGCGGCTTCGTCTCCGGATCGCGCGGATCGGGGCCGACGGGGCTCTTGACGACGTCGGCGCGGCCGACCCTGTAGATATCGGCGATATCCTTGCGTTGCCCGACGCTCGCGAGCAGCGGGGAGAGGTCGTCGAGCCTTTGAGCGACGATATGGATGACCTCGCCCTCGCGCTGAACCTGACCGCGCACACCCATCATCGCGGCGCCGAGGACGACGCGGCGATATTTCTCGAAGACATTGGTCCACACGACGAGGTTCGCGACCTCGGTCTCGTCTTCGAGGGTGATGAACATGACGCCCTTTGCCGAGCCCGGCTTCTGACGGACGAGAACGACCCCGGCGAGGTTGACCCAGCGGCCGTCCTTGATGTCGTGAAGCTCCCGGCAGGTGATGATCTTTCGCGAGCGAAGCTCGTCCCGCAGGAAGGCGAGGGGATGGGCCCTGAGTGACAGACCGGACGCTCTATAGTCCTCGACGACCTCGGCGCCTTCGCCCATCGGCGCGAGCAGCGTCGCTGGTTCCAGCGCTTCGCGCTGGAGACGTCCGGCGCGTTCGTCGGCAGCCTGGAAGAGGGGAAGGGCGGCAGGTCCCAAACCCTTCACTTCCCATAGCCCTTCCCGGCGCGAGCTTCCGAGCGAGGTGAAGCCGTCCGCATCGCCGATCCGGTCAAGCGCGCCGCGCCCGACCCCGGCGCGGCGCTGGATTTCCTCGGCGCTGCTATAGGGCTCGTCGGCACGGGCCGCGGCGACCGCGGCGCCATCTTCGTTGGCGAGGCCGCGGACCATGCGCAGGCCCAGACGCACCGCATGATATTTGCCGTTGGCAGTCTCTTCGAGCGTGCAGTCCCAGCGGCTGTGATTGACATCGATAGGCCTGATCTCGACGCCATGATTGCGGGCATCGCGGACGATCTGCGCGGGCGCGTAAAAGCCCATCGGCTGGGCGTTGAGCAGCGCGGCGCAGAATGCGTCGGGATGATGGCATTTCATCCACGACGAGGCATAGGCGATGAGCGCGAAACTCGCGGCATGGCTCTCGGGAAATCCATAGGAGCCGAAGCCCTCGATCTGCTTGAAGGTCTTTTCGGCAAACTCGCGGTCGTAGCCGCGGCCGACCATGCCATCGATCAGCTTGTCGCGGAAATGGCTGACGCCGCCGGTGAGTTTGAAGGTCGCCATCGCGCGGCGGAGGAGGTCGGCCTCGCTCGCCGTGAAGCCGGCGCATTCGATCGCGACGCGCATCGCCTGCTCCTGGAAGAGCGGGACCCCTAGCGTCTTCTCGAGCACGCGCCTGAGCTCGGGCGTCGGGTAAGTGACCTCCTCCTGTCCGTTTCGGCGGCGGCGATAGGGATGGACCATGTCACCCTGGATCGGGCCGGGGCGGACGATCGCGACCTGGATCACGAGATCGTAGAAGGTGCGCGGCGCCATGAGCGGGATCGACGCCATCTGTGCGCGGCTTTCGATCTGGAAGACGCCCAGCGTGTCGGCCTTGCGGATCATCGCGTAGGTCGCGGGGTCTTCCGCGGGAATGGTGGAAAGATCGTGCTTCAGTCCTTTGTGATCGTGCAGGAATTCGAAGGCACGGCGCATGCAGCTCAGCATCCCCAAAGCAAGGATGTCGACCTTCATGAAACCGAGGGCGTCGATGTCGTCCTTGTCCCATTCGATGACCTGCCGGTCTTCCATCGCGGCGGGCTCGATTGGCACGAGTTCGTCTAGCCGGTCGCGCGTCAGCACGAAGCCGCCGGGGTGCTGCGAAAGGTGGCGGGGCGTGTTGATGAGCGTGCGCGCGAGCTCGAGCGTCAGCGCGAGGCGCTTGTCCCCGAGGTCGAGGTTCAGCGCTTCGGCATGCTTTTCCTCGACGCCCTCGCGGCTGTAACCCCAGACCGCGCCGGCGAGCCCCGCGGTGATGTCTTCGCTAAGCCCGAGCGCCTTGCCGACTTCGCGGACGGCGCCGCGCGAACGATAACGCGTGACGACTGCGGTCAGCGCGCTGCGGGTCCGGCCATAGGTCTCGTAGATCCACTGGATGATTTCCTCGCGCCGCTCATGCTCGAAGTCGACATCGATATCGGGCGGCTCCCGGCGCTCGGCGCTGACGAAGCGTTCGAACAGGAGTTCGGACCGCACCGGATCGATCGAAGTGATACCAAGGACGTAACAGACCGCGCTGTTCGCCGCGCTGCCGCGGCCTTGGCAGAGAATCTCGCGGCGGCGGGCTTCGGCGACGATCGAGTGAACCGTCAGGAAATAAGGGGCGTAATCGAGTTCTCCGATCAATCGCAGCTCATGCTCGAGCTGAGTGCGGACCTCGGTGCTGACGCCTTCGGGGTAGCGGACGGGAGCCTTCTCCCATGTCAGCCGCTCAAGCTCCTCCTGCGGGGTGCGTCCAGGAACCTGGATCTCGTCGGGATATTGGTAACGCAGTTCTTCGAGACTGAAGGTGCAGCGCGCCGCGAAATCGACCGTGCGGGCGACCGGCGAGCTGTCCTTGAGGTAGCGGCGGAACAGGCGCTCCATCTCGGCCGCCGTCTTGATGTGGCGGTCGGCGAAGCGCTCGCGGCGATCACCAAGCTCGTCGATCGTGCATTTCTCCCGGATGCAGGTGACGACATCCTGCAGCAGGCGCCGGTCGGGCATGTGATAGAGGACGTCGCCCGTTGCGAGCGTCGGCACTTTCGCTTTGGCGGCCAAGGCTGCGAGATCGCGCAGCCTGATCGCGTCGCCGGGGCGGCGCCGGATCGTGAGTGCGAGATAGAGGCGATCGCCGAAGATGCGACTGGCGCGGTCGATCGCCGCCTCGGCTGCGCCATCGGCGCGGTCGGGAAGCAGGATCGCAAGCAGACCCTCGTTCCAGTCCTCGAGATCGGGCCAGTCGAGATGGCAGGCGCCCTTGCCGGCGCGCGTCTTTCCGACGCTGAGCAGCCGGCACATCCGCCCATAGGCCATCTTGTCGGTTGGATAGACGAGAAGTGCCGTGCCATCGGCAAGATTGAGGCGCGTGCCGGTCAACGCGCGAACGCCGGTAACCTTCTCGGCGTCCCACGCGCGCACGATCCCGGCGACGCTGTGCCGGTCGGCGACGCCGAGCGCGGGCAGTCCGAGCATGGCAGCGGCGGTGAAGAGCTCCTCGGGCGACGAGGCCCCGCGCAGGAAGCTGAAATGCGTCGTGACCTGCAGCTCGATATAGGCCGCCCCGTCATCGGTCATGCGAAAGCAACGCTGCTTGATGGCCGCATCACGCAAATGCAGTTAAACACCGGTGGCAGTCTCAAGCGAATGCGGTTCGCTACCGGTCGCATTCTCAAGCGAATGCTCCGTGAATAAACCAGCGCATCGAACCGGTTGCGGGATTGACCCCGTCGCCGAGGCGGAAGAGCCAGTAACGGCCGCCCGTCTCGGTCTCGACCTGATAATAGTCGCGGACGGTGAGGTGGGTTTCGCCTTCGATCCCGCCCTCGCGCCACCATTCGCCTTGGAGCCGCTCGGGTCCATCGCCTTGGGTGACCCGGTAGCGTTTACGGCGCCAGATGAAGAGGCGCGGCGCATCGTCGGGGAGCAAGGCGACGACATCGACTGGTTCGGGCCGCGCTAGCATGCGCGACGGCCGCGGCCAGTCGCTCCAGCTCTCGCCTGTCTCGGGCGCGAGCGCGGGGAGGGCAGCAACCGAGCGCTCGGGCATCGCGCTCGGTCGCGGCGCCGCGCGCTGGAGCGCGCGCTGCCCGAAGCGATTGGCGAGCGTGTCGACCAGCGCGGGAAGATCGGGTCCGCGCCGTCCGATATTTTCGAGCGCGTCGGCCTGGCTCCCTGGCTGCCGCTCGGCGAGCGCGGCGACGAGGGTCATCGCCTCGATCCCGAGACCGGGATCGATGCTCTCGATCCGCGCGGCGAGCAGCTTCGCAAGATGCCGGGGATCGCGCGAGGGCGAGGCGGTTCCGACACGGATGGCCTGCGTCTGCCCGTCGACGCGGTGGAAATAGCAGTCGAGGCGCCGCGCGCCCGTTCCCGCGCGGTTGAGCTGGCCCGCGATATCGTGCGCAAGGTCGCCGATCACCTGCGCCAAGGCGTCCGCCGTCGCGAGCGGCTCCATGAAGCCGCGCCTCGCCTGCGGCAGCTCTTCGGGGAAGAGCGGTTCGATCGGCTCCGGCAGCGTGCCGAGTGCCTGGTCGAGCCGGCGATGCAGTTCGCGCCCGAACCGTTTCGCGAGCGGACCGCGTGGGCTCCCGATCAGCTGCTCGATCCGCTCGAAGCCCAATTTGCGAAGGCCTTCGACATCGGCGGACGGCAGGCGGAGCGCTGAGACGGGTAGGAGCGCGATCGCCTTACGGTGCGCTCCGGGTTCAACCGTGACAGGCCGCCCGGCGGGGACATGGCGGGCGGCCGCATGCGCGCAGCCGGCCGTGTCCGCGACCGCAATTTGCAGGCTGAGACCGAAGGCCGCGACGCGGCGGTGAAGATCCTTGAGCAAGGCTCGCTCGCTGCTGAAGATGGCCGCGCAGCCCGTGATGTCGAGCCAGAGCCCGTCGGGCGGATCAGGCGCGACAACCGGCGAATAGCGTGCACCTGCCCAGAGGGCGAGGCGACGCAACCCGTCGAGATCAGCCTCGGGCTCGGCGTCGACGACATCCAGCTCGGGCGCGAAAGCCCGCGCTTTCGTGATCGTCATGCCTGTCTGGATGCCAAGCATTTGCGCCTCGCGGCACGTCGCCGCGACGATACGCCGGCCATGGTCGGGAATCGCGGTAACGAGCGGGCGGGGCGGGGCGCTGCCGTCAGGCTGCGGCTTGCGCATCTTCCTGCGCAGCCGGTCGGTCGACCAGTGCGGCAGGAAGAGCGATACGACCCGTCGCATCGCAGCCCTCCACGATCCAGTTGTAGGGATTGCCCCCGCGCGCGCGCTCGAGCGCGACGCGCCAGCGCGCGCGTCCGATCGCGGGGATGCCGAGATCCTCGGTCGGACTCGCGGTGATGCGCCAGCGGGTCAAAGCGGCGCTGCCTTCGGCAGGCTCGCCGGCCTTGCAGGCCCGGCGGAAGATGAAGGCGGGGACGCCCGAGGCTTCGGCGGCGAGCTGCAGCCGCTTCGACGCGGTGGTGCTGTACTTCTTGACCTCGCCGACGACCCCGGCGAGCCCCGGATGGCGGAGGCACTCCTCCATCGCGAGGAGGACGTTGGTGTCGCTGCCCGCTTCGACATGAATGAGCCGGTCGGGATGCAGTCCGGCTAGATGAAGCGCGGGGGCGAAGAGATCGCGCCAGCGCAGGCACCAGAAAACCGGGCCGTCGCTCCGCGCGAGGATGCCGGCGAGGAAGATCGTGGCGCTCGCATCGTCGGCCAGTTCGGGGCTGCCGGCGAGCTCGTGGAGCGCGCCCGTCGCGATTCCGCGCGCCGGGATTCGCGAGTCGAGATCATCGATCCCGAACGGAATGACGTCATGACGCGCGCCAACGCCTTCGATTTGCGCAATTTTGGCGCGAATATCTTCAAGAACGACGGACTGGCGCATAGGTGCGGATAACTCGGTAAGCTGGTCTTATGTTCCTTCTTTGTTCTCATTGCCCGCTGTTCGTCAAGGCGCGCTGCGGCGAAGCGGTGTCATCGCTGTGGATGAAAGACCGGAAAGCGAGGGTGCCGGGGGCGCCGCCGGCCGGAGGGAGGTACGAGCCGGCGGCGGGGCATACTGAAGGTTCGGGCCCTTGCGCCGGGATGCGGCAACGGAGCGCGGAGCGGGGCAATCGCGACGGCCGCGAGCCTGGCTTTCGCGTCCGGAGTCATGATTCCGCTGAGGCCCATTGTCTCCCGTTGCATGGGACCTTTCCCGCATTGGCTGCCTGATTGCGGGGCTCGGCTCGCCTAATGCCGTCAACCCCCTGCGGGGGTTCGCCCTCGCATGCGCTCGGTGACGGCGGCTCACGGCCCCTCCTTCTGGCGCCATCGGGGATGGTCCCCGAGCATCAAAGGAGACTGAACATGGGTACCACCATTGGAAATCTGACCCTCAAGGACGACGGAAGCTACGAGGGCACGCTCGCGACCTTGATGGTCACCGTGCCGATCGCGATCGTTCCGAACGGCCGCAAGATGAAGGAAAGCGAGCCCGACTTCCGCGTGGTCAGCCGCCGGAACGGCTTCGAACTCGGCGGCGGCTGGACGAAAACCGCGCGCTCGACCGGCGCCGAATATATCTCGGTGTCGCTGTCGGCCCCCGAACTCGGCGAGATCTTCTGCAATGTCGCGAACGCGCCGGGCGACGATCCCTCGAAGAAGGTGCTGATCTGGAACGCCCCCGGCAACTGACAGCATTGCGGCTCCGCCTTCGAGCGGGGCCGCACTTTCCTTTGCAGTCATTGATTGTTTTGCAGTCAATGACTAATATCTACGCTCAAGGAGACGCGACATGGGCAGCATGACGATCAGGGGCATCGACGACGCGCTGAAGCGCCGGCTGCGGCTGCAGGCGGCAGCGCATGGCCGTTCGATGGAAGAAGAGGTGCGCGACATCCTCCGCTCGGCGCTTTCTACCGACGATGCGCCGATGGGCAATCTCGCGGCGGCCATTCGCGCGCGCTTCGCGCCGCTCGGCGGCATCGAACTCGACATTGCGCCACGCGAGGACACGCGCGAGCCCATCGATCTCTCATGATCCTCCTCGACACCAATATATTATCCGAAGTCTTGCGGGCCGCGCCTGAGCCGCGGGTTCTCGACTGGATCGGGCGGCAAGCTGCTTCGTCGCTCTTCGTGACGACGGTCACCCAGGCGGAAATTCTCTACGGTATCGCAATTCTTGACAAAGGTCGGCGGCGCGACGAACTGGCAGCCGCCGCACTCTTGACGTTCTCCGAGGATTTTTCCGGTCGCCTCCTGGCATTCGACGGCGACGCAGCGACGGCATTTGCCGAAATCGCAGCGGCACGCCGTGGCATGGGGCGCCCGATAAGCCAGTTTGACGCCCAGATCGCCGCGATCGCCCGTTCGCGGGGAGCTATTCTGGCGACGCGAAACAGCCGGGATTTCGAACATTGCGGTATCGAGATCGTCGATCCCTGGAGCAGATGAGATTTCCGTCATCGACGCGTAATCCTGCAAACCGACGCTCGATCAGCGCCATGTCTCCGGCCCGGAAGCGGCCCCACCCGCTCTCGAATAGCCGCTGATCCCTGGGCCGAGGACCGGCCTCCTTCAATCAACCCGCAAGGGGTCCCGGCGCTGCGCTTGGGCCTTCGCTTCGCTGCGGTGATTGCGGCCTGTCCCCGTCCGGCGGGGCGACTGTCGAGCGGGATGGTCCCGCTCCCCGACAGGAGCCTCGATATGCCGCTTTCAACCGCCCAATCGCTTGGCTGGAATCTCGCCCGCACGATGATGACGATCATCGTCCTCGTTGAAACATCGGCTGGATATTCGGTCATGCCGCTCGACGAGTTCGACGGCGACCCCGCTTGCATCGTCTGCGAATATGACCCGTTCAACCGCTGATATCGCGCGGGATTTCGCTCCAGGGTGGACCCGGTTCCGGTTTCACCTTCGGGGCGATTTCGCTATGCCCGCGAGGCAGATTGCGCTGCGGTGGTGGTGGAGAGCGCGTCCGACAGGAGGACGCCCGTGACCTTCATCATCATCCTCGGCGCCGCGGCCGCCATCTATATCGCCGTGCTGATGTTTCGCCTGGCTGCGGTGGCGCTTCCGCTTTACGCCGGCGTCGGCATCTCGATTTACCTCATCGGCCGCGACTTCGGCTATCCGGCATCGATCGCGGCAGGATTGCTGGTCGGAGTTCTCATCCTCGTTGCCGGACGGGCACTTTGCGCTGTCCTGCCGCCCTTTTATCGCGCGATCGTCGCGGCGGCATTTTCCGGCCCCGCCGGTTTTGCCGGTTATCAGGCCGCGAAGGGGCTGGCCGGGCTCGCGATCGGCGGAGGATATACGCTTGAGGCGCTCGGAATTGCAGGCGCTCTCGCGGCGGCCGTTGCAGCCTGGCGGGGGCTCGGGACAGCCGAGAGGAATCCCCCCGTGCGACGGAGCGCTCGGCACAGCTTGAGCCCGAACTCCTTCCTCAACCGGGTCGGTTGAAAGACTGATCTCGCGTCGAAGCCTCGCAGCATCTCGCACCAGCCCGGCCTCCGATCTGCGCCATCTGCCGGCAAGCCGCTGACGCTGGATCGCTGGCCGCAACCGCGGGCCTGCGACTTTCTTCCCCCGGCGTTCCGCCGTTCCTCGCGAGCCAAGAAAGCCTCGGCCCGCCGTCCTCCGCTTCGCTCCGGGCCTGGCGGCTGCGGCGCGCTCCCGTGCCGGCTGTCGATGCGCATCGAGGCCGCGCTGGTGCGGCCCGACATGCAGCAAAGGACATCGTCATGAGCAAGATCGGCAGCTTCAAACTCGTCTCGGGTGAATATCAGGGCGAGATCGTCACCCTTTCGGTGCAGGCCCAAGCGGTCCGTATCACCCCCGAGCAGAACCACAGCGGCAACGCCCCGAGCCACCGCGTATTCGTCGGCGATGCCGAGGTCGGCGCAGCCTGGTCGAAGACGAGCCAGGACAAGCGTCCCTATCTTTCGGTCAAGCTCGACGACCCGAGCTTCATCGCCCCGATCTTCGCGCAGCTCTTCGCTGGCGACGAGGGCGAATATGACCTGGTCTGGAGCCGTCAGAATCGCCGCAACGACAATTGATGCGGCGCCCATCGCCCGGTCTCGGCCGGGCGATGTTATATCCAATTTGAGGGCTTTAGCGTGCGTAGCTCGGATATTTTTGCGCTAAGTCCATGATGTATGCGCCGGTACCACGCCGCCATGGGCGGGGCAATATTGGCTGAAAGCGGCGGTTTATTCTCCTCAAACGGGTCGGAGGTGCGAATGGATCAGGCAGTCGGATGGCAGTCGCCATATTTTCCGAAAATATTCGAGCGATATGATCGCGCGGACTTCGCGCAGGAATTCCTGCGCCGAAGCCCCGCCTATCGCAGCGGCTATGCCGCCGCCGCGGCGGCGCCGGGCGCCGACCGCCCGCGGCTCTTTCGGCGGCTCGCCAGCCGCTGGGGGTTGGTCTTTCGCCTTCGATCCTGATCTTCCGGCCGCGGCCGCACCCGCCCTGTGGCGGCCGCAGACCTGCGCCTTCGTCACGATCGCGCGCCCGGCGCCCAAGGGCTTTGCCGCGCTGCGCCTCGCCCAGATCGTCGACGGACCCGAGATTGCCGCCGAGTTGCTTTCGTACCGCGACTGGCATGTCGTCCTGCTCGCCGGGGGACGGCGCTATCGTCTGCTGATCCGGCGCTGCCGCGCGAACGAGCGGCTGGCGTATCTCACACCCGCCGATGGGCAGGCCGGCCTCCGTGCCTCGCTGATCATGGCGCTGCACCGTGAACTTCTCGATACGGGTGGCGCTCGTCCCGCGCCGGACAGTGTCCCGGGCGCGACCGAGCACTGGCGCCTGGTGCAATGGCTTCGCCTTCTCGACGCCATAGCCGAGGGCGCATCGGCCCGCGACATGGCAGCGGCGCTGCTGCTCGCCGAGGCGCGCCACTATTCCGCCGCCGAATGGGACGCTTCGAGCGAACGCCGCCGCATCGCGCGCTGGCAGCGCGCCGCCGTTGCCATGCGCGACGGCGGGTTCAACGCGCTGCTCGGCGCAGCCTGATCGGGACATTCCGACGCCCTTCGCTTTGTCCGTTCCGAATCCTTCGCGTGATTTCCCAAGAACGCCTCCTCGTTCCTGAACCCTGAAGCGGGTTCCGGTCCTTGACAGGAGGCCCCATTGTCCGATCGTCCCACGCCCGTCGTCGCCCGCTATCTCCGGACGCCGGAGGCGGCCGTCCACTTGAGCCTCTCGGCGGCAACGCTCGAGAAGCATCGCTGCTACGGAACCGGGCCGCGCTATCACAAGCTTGGCGGCCGGGTCGTATATGCGATCGCCGATCTCGACGCTTGGGCGGCGATCGGACGCAAGACATCGACGTCGGATCCCGGCGTCGGCGACATCTCGCCGCTGCGCCCGGGTCGCCGCTGATGCGCGCGCGAATGGCCTCGGCTTTGCCGTCACCCATGCAAGCGGCCGCCCCTCCGCCTGTCGGCGTTCGGCTCCCTGCAAGTGGCCTGACCGACGTCGAGCTGACGTGGATCGAGGGCCGTCTCGAACAGCAGCTCCGCTTCGGGCGGGTTGCGGCCGAGCGGTCCGGCGGTCCGCACAAGCGCATCGCGTCCTTCCGTCCGGGTGCGACTTTCGGGCTGATCGGTTGCACCGCGGACGATCTCGGATGCGTGTTCTGGAGCCTTGCCATCGTCAGGGCGGTCGCACCTGGTGCGCCCTTTAGTACCCATCCGGCTGTTCGACCGGGAGGGGAAATTCTTCTCAGCCTTTCCAACCTCGAACCCATCCGGGCGGTGTGCCGAGAGATCGACATGATCGAGGCCTCTGGCGTCGATGCGTGCGACGTGTCGCCCGATCACTGGCGCCATATCGGGCAGCGGCTCGCCGCCGCGCTGCCGTTCCGCTCCTACTCGGCCGAACGCCATGCCGCGTGGCTCCGCCACAACGAGGCCCGGCTGTGAACCGGCGGTGGCTCCGCACGACCGCGGCCTGCGGCGCGCTCTTTTGCGGGCTGTTCGGCGCGGCCGCGATTCTCGCGCCGCAGCCGCGGCTCATCTGGAACGCGAGCCCAAGCGTGCCGGTGGGGCTCTACGCCATCGAAATCGGTGCTACGCCTGCGCGCGGCGATCTTGTCGCCCTTGCGCCGCCCGCGCCGCTGTCTGCCTGGCTTTCGAAGCGCGGCTATCTGCCGCGCGGCGTGCCTCTCCTGAAGCAAGTCGCCGCCACTGAAGGCGCGCTCGTCTGCCGGAGCGGCGTCTTCGTCACGATCGACGGCGCGCCTGCGGCGCGCGCGCGATCGGCCGACCGCATGGGACGAACGCTGCCGCTCTGGCTCGGCTGCCGCCGGCTGGAGCGTGGCGAGCTATTCGTCCTCGGCCTGTCTCCCGACAGCCTCGACGGCCGATATTTCGGGCCGCTTCCGGCATCCGCCGTCATCGGCACCGCGCATCCCATTCTCACCCGCGACGCCTCCGGCGCGCCGCTTCGCTGGCGCCGGATCGGCGCGCGGCATTCCATCCACCTGCCAGACGAGGAACAGACATCATGATGATCGGAAGCTTTCAGACCGCAGGCGACGGCTATGCGGGATCGATCCGGACCCTCCTGCTCGACGCGAAGATCGCGATCGTTCCGGCTGCGCCGTCCGACGCGGAAAACGCGCCGGGCTGGCGGGTGCTGCTCGTCGAGGCCGACGATGGCGTCGAGATCGGAGCGGGCTGGGATCGCAGCGGCGAACGCGCCGGTTCCTATATCGCGCTGCAGATCGACGACCCGGCCTTGCCGGCGCCGCTGCGCGCCAACCTCATTCGCTCGGCGCGAAACGAGGATGAATATCATCTGCTCTGGTCGCGCCCGGCACCGCAGGCGAAGGGCTGAGCGATGCGGCCTTCGGCTCGCTCGGCGCGCTTCCGCGCCATGCGCATCGCCGCCGCCGCCTTGCTGGCGCTCGCGGCGCTGCCTGCCGGTCCGGCGGCGGCCCGTGAGCAGGCTGCCGGCGCGCCTGCCGCTCATCCTTATGCACCGCATGTGAGCGAGGCTTCGCAGCGGTTCGCCATTCCCGAGGCATGGATATGGCGCGTCATGCATGTCGAAAGCCGCGGCCGATCGCGCGCCGTTTCGCACGCGGGGGCGATGGGATTGATGCAAATCATGCCCGCGACCTGGGCCATGCTGACTGCGCGATATGGGCTGGGCTCAGACCCCTTCGATACGCGCGCGAACATCCATGCGGGTGCAGCCTATCTGCGCATGATGTGGGACCGATATGGTGACGTCTCGCTCATGCTCGCCGCCTATAATGCGGGTCCCGGCCGCGCCGACGCCTATGCGGCGGGACGGCGCCGGCTTCCCGCCGAGACTATCGCTTATGTTGCCGCGATTGCTCCGGCGATCGGCGCATCGGGCGTCGCTTCGCTCGCCCCCGCGCCAACACCGACGGCACCGTCCTGGCGCAGTGCTTCGCTGTTCGCCGAACGCTCCGGCCACGATGCGGCGGCGCAGCCCGGTGCAGATCCGCTGCAATCCGGACGCAGCGCCGATGCAGCGGGACGTGCGGCACCTCGCGCGCCTGCGGCGCTCTTCGTTCCGCTTTCCGGCCGCGACCAATGATCTGTCGCGCCTCGGCTTCGATGCCTTGCCCGAACCTGTTGGCTCGGCTGTTCTGGCTCGTCGGGAAGGGGAAGGGGGCAGGGCAAGATAAAAGACCGGCCAGCTCGCTGGCGGTATGTGGTTGTTTTGCCGCGGCTTTTGCGTATGGCACACAGCCTGCCGTGCCATTTCGCAGGCGGGGTATGCCTTTTCTTTCAATGGCTTGCCGTCTGGCATCAGCCGATGAGTGATGACGACCATGATTTCCGGGTCAGGCCGGGAAGGGGGAGAGACGCGGGGGCGGGTTCCGCCGGTCGCGGCAAGCGGCTCGCGGCGGAGGTGCGGCGTGCGGCCGCGCGTTCCGGCGCTACGCGGCTCCGGCGCGCCGGGCCTTCGCGCGGCGGGACCGGCCGTCATGGGCGCGGCCGCCGGGCGCTTGCGGTCATCCGGCGCGGCGCGGCGATGCGCCGTGTCACCGTGATGGCGCGGATCGTCCGGCATCGCGGGGCGGGGTTTCGCGCCGCTCCGCTCGGACGTCACATGGCCTATCTCGAACGCGACGGCGTGACCCGCGACGGACGCGACGCCTCAATGTTCGATGCCGCCGGCGATGAGGCCGATCGCGGAGCCTTCGCTGAGCGCTGCGGCGGCGATCGTCACCACTTCCGTTTCATTGTCAGTCCTGAGGATGCGGCCGAGCTTGGCGACCTGCGCGGCTACACGCGCGACCTGATGCGCCAGCTTGAGGTTGATCTCGAGACGCGCCTCGACTGGGTCGCGGTCGATCATTGGAATACCGACAATCCGCACATCCATGTCCTGGTGCGCGGCGCCGCCGCAGACGGCACCGATCTCGTTATCGACCGGGGCTATATGGCAGAGGGTGTGCGCGGCCGCGCGTCCGAGATCGCGACTTTGGAGCTTGGCCCCAGGAGCGAGCTTCAGGTTGATGCGGCCCTGCGCCGCGAAGTCGAGGCCGAGCGCTGGACCAGCCTCGATGCCGAACTCGCGCGCCGGTCGCGCGAGAATGAAATCGTCGACCTCCGTCCGATCGCGGGGCGCGAGGCGGGAGCCAACCGGCACCTGTTGGGGCGCGTCGCGAAGCTCGAAGCGCTGGGGCTCGTATCCCGGGTCGGCCCCGCCCAATATCTCATCGATCCGGCGGCCGAGGGGAGGCTTCGCGCCATCGGGGAACGCGGCGATATCATCAAGACCATGCACCGCGAGATGTCGGCGCGCGGGATCGCATTCGATCCTTCGGCCCTGGCAATCGGCGAACAGGGCGAACGGGCAGTCATCGGCCGCCTCGTCGCACGCGGGCTCGACGACGAACTCGCGGGCTCCGCCTATGCGATCGTCGACGGGGTGGATGGCCGAACCCACCATATCCGCTTTCCAGACCTCGAGTGGACTGGCGACGCAAAGCCTGGCTCAATCGTCGAGCTGAGGCACTGGGACGGCCGCGACGGCGCCCGCCACATCTCGCTCGCGGTTCGCTCGGACCTCCCGCTCGGCGAGCAGGTGGAGGCCCGCGGCGCGACCTGGCTCGATCGGCAGCTTGCCGCGCCCGACCGGTCGATGCGCTCGCAAGGGTTCGGCCGCGAGGTCCGGGATGCGATGAAGGCGCGCACCGCCTTTCTCGAGCGCGAGGAATTGTTGCCGCGCGGCATGGAGCGCCGGTCATCCCGGGAGCGGATCGAGACACTCCGCCGCAGCGAGGTGGACGCGGCCGTTGGCGCGATCGCGGCGCGGACCGGCCTCGAGCATCGGCCATCGGCACCGGGCGAGCATGTGAGCGGCATCTACCGCGAGCGCGTGCAGCTCGCCTCGGGACGCTTCGCGATGATCGACGACGGGCTCGGCTTCCAGCTCGTGCCCTGGCGACCGGCGCTCGAGCCGCACCTCGGCAAGCATATCAGCGGAACCGCCACAGCGACCGGCGGCATCGACTGGTCACTCGGCCGCGGCCGCGGGATCGGCATCTGACCGGACAGGAGAAAGCCCATGAACGACCGCATCCTCTGGGGACAAATCACCGTCATCTTCCTGATCGTAATTGGCACGGTATGGACCGCGACGCAGTGGACGGCATGGGAGCTTGGCTACCAGGCGGCGCTCGGCGATCCCTGGTTCCGCCTATCGGGCTATCCCGTCTATCCGCCGCCGGCTTTCTTCTGGTGGTGGTTCGCCTTCGATGCCTATGCGCCGCCGGTCTTCTATCGCGGCGCGGCTATCGCCGCCTCGGGCGGATTTCTGTCGATCATCGTCGCGATCTTCATGTCGATCTGGCGCGCCCGCGAGCGCCGCCGCGCCGAGACTTATGGCTCGGCGCGCTGGGCTAGCGACCGCGAAATTCGCTCCGCCGGCATGCTCGGCGAGGACGGGGTGATCATCGGGCGGCTCGGGAAACGCTATCTGCGGCACAATGGCGCCGAGCACCTGCTCTGTTTCGCGCCGACGCGGTCGGGGAAGGGCGTCGGCCTCGTCATCCCGACGCTGCTGACATGGCCCGGCAGCTGCATCGTCCACGACATCAAGGGCGAGAATTGGGAGCTCACGGCAGGCTTTCGGGCGAAGCATGGCCGCGTGCTGCTCTTCGATCCGACCAACAAGGCGTCGGCCGCCTATAATCCGCTCTTCGAGGTCCGCCGCGGCGAGTGGGAGGTGCGCGATGTGCAGAATGTCGCCGATGTGCTCGTCGATCCCGAGGGCAGCCTCGAAAAAAGAAACCATTGGGAAAAGACGAGCCACGCACTCCTCGTCGGTGCGATCCTTCATGTCCTTTATGCCGAAGAGGACAAGACGCTCGCGGGCGTCGCCGCTTTCTTGTCGGACCCGCGCCGCCCGATCGAGACGACGCTGCGGCGCATGAAGACGACGAAGCACCTCGGTACATCGGTTCACCCGGTGGTGGCTGCAGCGGCACAGGAGTTGCTCAACAAGAGCGAGAATGAGCGGTCGGGCGTGCTCTCGACCGCCATGTCCTTTCTCGGCCTCTACCGCGATCCGGTCATCGCGGCCGTCACCGGATCGTCCGAATGGCGGATCGCCGACCTCATGGAGGATGATGTCCCGGTCTCGCTCTATCTCGTCGTACCGCCGGGAGACATCAGTCGAACCAAGCCGCTGATCCGCCTCATCCTCAACCAGATCGGAAGGCGCCTTACCGAGGAGCTCAACCCCGCGGCGCGGCCGCGCCGGCTATTGCTGATGCTCGACGAATTCCCGGCGCTCGGGCGGCTCGATTTCTTCGAAAGCGCGCTGGCCTTCATGGCCGGATACGGCATCAAGGCTTTCCTGATTGCGCAGTCGCTTAACCAGATCGAGAAGGCTTATGGCCAGAACAACGCGATCCTCGACAATTGCCATGTCCGCGTCAGTTTCGCGACGAACGACGAGCGCACCGCCAAGCGCATATCCGACGCACTCGGAACCGCCACCGAACAGCGAGCGATGAAGAATTATGCCGGTCACCGGCTCTCGCCCTGGCTCGGTCACCTGATGATATCGCGTACCGAGACGGCCCGCGCATTGCTCACGCCCGGCGAGGTGATGCAGCTTTCGCCCGACGACGAGATCGTGATGGTCGCGGGTCTTGCGCCGATCCGGGCGAGGAAGGCGCGATATTTTCTCGACGCCCGGTTTCGTGCTCGGATCATTGCGCCGCCCGATCGGAAGGCCGGACCGATGAAGCCTCATGACTGGGCGCGGAGAGAAGAAGCTGCGCCCGCTCCGGCTCGTCTCGCGCTGCCCGCGCCTGAAGCGAAGGAGCACGACAGCGAGAGCGACACTGCGAATAGCGGGATCCGGCAGGAACCCCAGCTTCCGGAACATGAAGATGTCGCGCCGCCAAGCCGTCCTGTGCAGGGCGAGTTCGACTATGCCGACGACGACGCACAGGGCGACGCAGCCCGCGCCCGCGCCGCTGCCGATCGCCGCCTGTCGCGCGCGGCGCGAAATGCCTCGCTCGATCCCGGTGACGGGATCGATTTGTGAGCCGCGCCCATATCAAGCAGACGTTCCGCCTCGACGCTGGTCTGGTGCGAAGCTTGGAAGATCGGGCCCGGCAGCGCGGTACCACCAAGACCGAGGTCGTGGAGGCCGCGCTTACCGCCTTGTTGCTACCCCAGGATCAGGATCGGGCCGAAGCCTTGCTGATCCGCCGCCTCGACCGCTTGGTCCGGCTCCTCGAGCGGCTCGAATGGCATACCGACCTCACCAACGAGACGCTGGCGCTTTTCGTGCGGCACTGGCTGACCAGCACGACACCGCTTCCCGACAACGCGCTCGCTGCGGCCCAGGCGACCGGCAAGCGGCGATGGGAGGGATTTGTCGATGCGCTCGCAAAGCGGATGGACGGCGGTGCCAAGCTGGCGGCAGAGTTGAGCCGCGGCGAAGCTCAATCGGACCCGGCGAGGAAATAGGCGCGGAGGCGGTGGGACACGTCGGGGTTGAGCTCGACGAAGACGCGGCGACCATCGTAGAGGTCAGGCTTTCGCCGGATGAGGTTGGCGTCGCAAAGCTTCTGGCAGAGGCGAATGGCGCTGCTCATGGGAATGCTGGGTGTGACGCATAGCGAGGTAACCGAGATCGGCTTTCGCTCACACTCGTGGATGAAGAGATCGATCAGCATCTCCCACGCCGGATCGCCAAAGAGCTCGGGCGCGCCGAGCAATTGTCGGCGGAGCAGCCGTCGCCGCATCGTCGCCCGTGCGTTGGCGAGCGCCAGGTCCTCGTCCTCCGAGTTCTGCTGGCTGTCAGGGCTTCGCAGGGTGAAAGGTGCCGCCGCCTCGCGAGTGGCCGTCGGATCGCGACTGATGAGGTGATGTGCGTAGGCAGCGGTGACGATGATGTGGTCGAGCACCTCGATGCCGAGCGAACGGCCGATCTGGTCGAGACGCCGCGTCACGTCGATATCTTCCGCGCTCGGGCTCAGATCGCCGCTCGGATGATTGTGCACGAGGATAATCGCGGCGGCGTTCACCTCGAGCGCACGGCGAAAGATGGTTCTCGGGTACAGGCTGATCTGGGAAATCGTCCCGCGCTGCATCTCTTCGTCGGCGATCAGGCGGTGCGAAGAATCCAGAAACAGGATGCGGAAGCGCTCGTCGGCAAGGCTGCCCATCGACAAGATCAGATACCGTCTGACCTCAGCTGCGAACGGATCAATGCGAATTCCGCGGATGTCGGAATTCGCCGCCGCGATTGCGGCGTCGCGGGCGTGCAGGATGAGGGATGCCACTAGCGAATTGCTGCCGACGATTCTCGCTATGGCCTCGGGCTCTTGCGCCCACAGGCGGCCGAGCGACTGGAATTCGTCTAGGAGGGCTTTGGCGAGTGCTGCCCCTTGTCCCGGGGCTGCGATTTCCACGAGATGTGCCAGGACGGATCGCTGCCGCACTGCTTCAGGCGACGCTGGTGATGCCAGGTTGCAAGGATTAGCAGGGGTGGGACCAGCCAGGACGATGCCACCTGCATCGTCAGATACACGACAGGACTGATGGAGAGGTCCACGGCTCGGCTCAGGTGGGCGAGCAGGGGCAAAGCATGAAGGATCGCCGCGGGAATGGTCCAGAAGCGGTACGCGACCATCGCCAGGGCAAGCGTCGCTAGGGCTCCAAATGCGTCGTGCGCGAGATAACCAATATCGAGCACATGATAGGAGACCATCCCAGAAGCGACCAACAAGCGATCCCAGACCACGATGGTAACGGCTATTCCGACCATCGCCCGCTCGGGTCCGCCACCCTTCCACGCCGCATAGAGGAGAGCGATCAGCAATATCGTGGCGAAAATGGCTATGCGCATTCTCGTGACTTTTCATGCTGATCGCTCTCGGTCAATTCGCTTCACGAAGCCGAAGAAAGCGGAACGACCTTCGTGCCGGCAACAGACGGGCATTCGCGCAGATCGTACCCGGCCGTTTCCTTGCCGATCTCGGCCAGCTCATTGTGCGCGCGAAGAATGCTGCCGCTGACCTTGACGAGCGACATCTGCGCCTCGACCAAGCGTATGATCGTTCCTTGGCCCGTTTTCGCCGGTGCGCCGATCGCGCGCCGGGCCATAACGACGCTGGTGGTGAGCGAAGCCACGGCAATCAGCGCGTCGTCGATACTTCCCTCGGCATTTGGGACGTCGCGATGCAGCCGGGCCGCCATTGCGGCAATATTCTCAGACATAGGTTCTCCTTCGCCGAAGCCGCAGAGCCTCAGCCAATTGGACCGATTTGAAGAGAGGTCAGTTCTGGATCAGCTGGTTCAGCGCTTGGGCAACGCCGAGACCACCCAGGACAATCCAGACCGCAGCGGCAAGTCCGGCGAGATAGATCCAAAGCCGGTTTGCCGAATTATGATCGCGCTTGAAAAGACCTCTGAACGGCGGGCGAATTCCCGATGACCCGCCCTGCAACGCCGAACTGTCGTGCAGTTCCATGAGGTTGGGCGAGCCGCCGTCCGGAAACTCGGATCGCACCAATGCCGGCGTCGCCGGAACCTCCACCGCGTCGTATGTCACTCGGTCGTATTTCTCCTTCATCTGACGGTAGATGAAGGCGGACTCGTTCCGGTCCTGCGCGCCAAGTGTGTCGCGCGCCAGATTCAACCGCTGATCGACGGTGTGCTTCGAAATATCGAGAAGCCGCGCGATCTCTTTCGAGGTCTTGTGCTCGATGAGCAGGTCAAGGCACGCGCGCTGCTTCTCTGTCAGGCGGTTCCATCGAGCTTCGTCGTCAAGTGGGTGCGACCCCGAATCATTCATGTTTACATGATTGTCGAAATAGCGCCGCGCGCAAGCATCATCGGAGTGAGTCGCGGTAAGATGGCTGCAGACCGAGCCGGCCGCATAGGCAATGGCTAGTCATTCTTTCCGATGGTTTGACGCGCGTAAATCCCTGTTGAAGCCGGGACTTTTCTGCGTCTCTTACTCGTCCCCGTCGAGCCGGGCGCCGTTGCCCGGACCAATGAACGGGGACTCCGATGGGCGCAGCATCGACTGGCAATGAGCCGCAGGCACGCGGCGCGCGCATGCTCCGGACCGCGCTTGGCGGCGCCATCGCCGAATGGCTTGCCGACCCCTCGGTCATCGAGATCATGCTCAACCCCGATGGCCGTCTTTGGGTCGACCGGTTGGGCATCGGCATCGCCGACAGCGGAATCCTTCTTGCCGCCGCCGATGGCGAACGCATCATTCGCCTCGTCGCGCACCATGTTGGCGCCGCGGTCCACGCTGGCTCGCCGCGCGTCTCTGCCGAACTCCCGGAGACCGGCGAGCGCTTCGAAGGGCTGTTGCCGCCGGTGGTGGCAGCGCCGACCTTCGCCATCCGGAAGCCCGCCGTCGCGGTGTTCACCCTTCACGATTATGCCACCGCCGGTATCATGTCGGACCTCTCGGCCGAGATCCTCCGCTGCGCAGTGTCCGAGCGGAAAAATATTCTGGTGGCCGGCGGTACCGGTACCGGAAAAACTACGCTTACCAACGCATTGCTCGCGGAAGTTGCGAAGACGTCGGATCGTATCGTTCTGATCGAAGATACGCGCGAGCTTCAATGCGCCGCGCCCAATCTCGTCGCCATGCGAACGAAGGACGGCGTGGCGACGCTCGCGGACCTCGTGCGCTCTTCGCTCCGTCTACGGCCTGATCGCATCCCGATCGGCGAAGTCCGGGGAGCGGAGGCGCTTGAGCTTCTGAAGGCGTGGGGCACCGGTCACCCCGGCGGTATCGGCACGATCCATGCGGGGACCGCACTCGGCTCGCTGCGCCGGATGGAGCAACTCATTCAGGAGGCCGTGGTGACGGTCCCGCGCGCGCTGCTCGCCGAGACGATCGACCTTGTCGCCGTGCTGGTACGCGACGGCACCGGGCGCCGCCTTTCCGAACTTGCCCGTGTCGATGGCCTCGACCCTGTGACCGGCCAGTTCTGCATCACCCCGCTCATCCCCGAAGGAGAAATATGATGATCCATGCCTTCCGGCATGGCGCCCGTCGCGCCATGCTCTGCTCTACCGCGCTGTTCGTCGCGCTGGTCGTTTCCGCCCCGGCGCATGCCGGCGGTTCGTCGATGCCGTGGGAAGCGCCGCTGCAATCGATCCTCGAGAGCATCGAGGGGCCGGTCGCCAAGATCGTTGCGGTGATCATCATCATCGTGACGGGCCTCAGCCTCGCATTCGGCGACACGTCGGGCGGGTTCCGCCGCCTCGTCCAGATCGTGTTCGGTCTGTCGATCGCATTCGCGGCGTCGAGTTTCTTCCTGTCCTTCTTTTCCTTCGGCGGCGGAGCGCTGATCTGATGGAGGAGGTTCCGGGCTTCTTCGCCCCGGTTCACCGGGCGCTCGCCGAGCCGATCTTGCTCGGCGGCGCGCCGCGGTCGCTCGCGATCGTCAACGGCACGCTTGCCGGGGCGATCGGACTCGGACTTCGCCTTTGGATCGCCGGCATCGCGATCTGGGCGATCGGCCATGCGCTCTCGGTCTGGGCGGCGCGCCGCGATCCCCTCTTCGTCGACGTCGCAAGGCGTCACCTCAAATATCCTGTCTGGATGCGGCCATGATGAACCTTGCCGAATATCGCTCGAAATCCGCCTGCCTTGCCGATTTTCTCCCGTGGGTCGCGCTGGTGGGCGAGGGCGTGGTGCTGAACAAGGACGGATCGCTGCAGCGCACGGCGCGCTTCCGCGGCCCCGATCTCGACAGCGCCACGCGAGCCGAACTGGTCGCGGTGACCTCACGCCTCAACAATACGCTGCGGCGCCTCGGCTCGGGCTGGGCGGTGTTCGTCGAGGCCCAGCGGTTGCCGGCGAGCGGCTATCCGCAGTCGGAGTTTCCCGATCCGGCGTCCGCGCTTGTCGACATGGAGCGGCAGGAGCAGTTCCGGGAGGAAGGGGCGCATTTCGAGAGCCGCTATTTCCTGACTCTTTTGTGGATGCCGCCGGCGGAGGATGCCTCGCGCGCGGAAGGGTGGCTCTATGAAGGGATGGCGCGCTCGGGCGTGGACCCGCGCGAACACGTCGCGAGCTTCACCGACCGGACGAACCGCGTCCTCCATCTCGTCGAAGGCTTCATG
Organism: Sphingopyxis macrogoltabida; assembly: GCF_001314325.1. NCBI lineage: Bacteria > Pseudomonadati > Pseudomonadota > Alphaproteobacteria > Sphingomonadales > Sphingopyxidaceae > Sphingopyxis > Sphingopyxis macrogoltabida. Next base: position 2,173,690 of record NZ_CP009429.1, on the reverse strand, counting down.
CCCGAGGCCGAATGGCTCGATGACGGCGAGACGCTGACCTACCTCCATTCGACCGTCTCGACCAAGCGGCAGCGCGTCCGCGTGCCTGAAACGCCGGTCTATCTCGATGCGCTGCTCACCGATCAGCCGCTCGTCGGCGGGCTTGAGCCGCGGCTTGGCGACCAGCATCTGCGGACGCTGACGATCACGGGATTTCCGTCGTCGACCTGGCCGGGGCTGCTCGACGAACTCAACCGGCTCGCCTTCGCCTACCGCTGGTCGACCCGCGCGATCATGCTCGACAAGACCGATGCCACCAAGCTGCTGACCAAGATCCGGCGGCAATGGTTCGCCAAGCGTAAGTCGATCGCGGCGATCCTGAAAGAGGTCATGACCAATGAGCAGTCGGTGCTCATGGACAGCGACGCCTCGAACAAGGCGGCCGATGCCGACATCGCGCTGCAGGAGCTGGGTGCCGATCACGCGGGCATCGCCTATGTGACCGCCACGGTCACCGTGTGGGACGCCGATCCGGCGCTCGCGGCCGAGAAGCTACGGCTCGTCGAGAAGGTCATCCAGGGCCGCGACTTCACCTGCACGATCGAGGGCATGAACGCGATCGAGGCCTGGCTTGGGGGGCTTCCGGGGCACGTCTATGCCAATGTCCGCCAGCCTCCCATTTCGACGCTCAATCTCGCCCACATAGTCCCCCTCTCTGCCGTGTGGGCGGGAGCGGAACGGGACGAACATTTCGGTGATGCCCCCTTGCTGTATGGCAAGACCGAAGGCTCGACCCCGTTCCGCCTTTCCCTCCATGTCGGCGATGTCGGCCACTGCCTCGTCGTCGGCCCGACCGGTGCCGGCAAGTCGGTGCTGCTCGCCACCATGGCAATGCAGTTCCGCCGCTATATGCGGGCGCAGATATTCGCCTTCGACTTTGGCGGCTCGATCCGCGCTGCTGCGCTCGCCATGGGCGGCGACTGGCAGGATCTCGGCGGCGCCTTGCACGATGGCGAGGGCGGCGTTTCGTTGCAACCACTTGCGCGGATCGACGAGGCGGCTGAACGCAGCTGGGCGGCCGAATGGCTCGCCGCGATGCTCGCGGGTGAAGGCGTCGAGATCGATCCGGCGGCAAAGGAGCATCTCTGGTCGGCGCTCACCTCGCTCGCGACTGCGCCGGTGGCCGAGCGCACGCTGACGGGTCTTGCGGTGCTGCTTCAGTCGATCGAACTCAAGCAGGCACTCGCGCCCTATCTGGTCGGCGGTCCCTGGGGCCGGCTGCTCGACGCCGACGAGGAGAAGCTCGGCGAGGCGATGGTGCAGGTGTTCGAGACCGAGGGTCTCGTCGGCGCAGCCTCGGCTGGCGCGGTACTGTCCTATCTCTTCCACCGCATCGCCGGCCGGCTCGACGGATCGCCGACGCTGATCATCATCGACGAAGGCTGGCTCGTTCTCGACAGCCGAGCCTTTGCCGCGCAGCTGCGCGAATGGCTCAAGACGCTGCGCAAGAAGAACGCCAGCGTCATCTTCGCGACGCAGAGCCTTGCCGATATCGAGACTTCGAGCATCGCGCCGGCGATCATCGAAAGCTGTCCCACGCGTATCTTCCTGCCGAACGAGCGCGCGCTCGAACCGCAGATAGCGCGTATCTACGAGCGATTCGGGCTCAACGACCGGCAGGCCGAGATATTGAGCCGAGCGACGCCCAAGCGCGACTATTATTGCCAGTCGCGCCGCGGCAACCGCCTCTTTGACCTCGGGCTCGGCGACATCGCGCTCGCCTTCACGGCCGCCTCCTCGAAAACCGACCAGACCCGCATCGGCGAGCTTTTCGCCGCGCACGGCCGCGAGGGCTTCGCGGCTGCGTGGCTCTCCCACCGCAAGCTCGAATGGGCGACCGAGCTGCTGCCCCCCGCAGTCGCCCCCAATGAGGAGTCCCCCCAATGAAGAAGAATATCCTCCGCTCGATCACCGCAGCGGCGCTCGTCGCCGCGAGTGTGTCGGGTCCGATGCTTTCAGCGCCGGCGAGCGCACAGGTCGGCGGCATCGTCCACGATCCGCGCAACTATTCGCAGAATATCCTGACCGCCGCGCGCACGCTCGAGCAGATCAACAATCAGATCAAGCAGCTCCAGAACCAGGCGACGTCGCTGCTCAACGAGGCACGCAACCTCCAGAGCCTGCCGACCTCGACGCTCGGCGAACTGCAGGCGCAGATCGACCAGACCAAGCAGCTGCTCACCGAGGCCGAAGGCATTGCCTATGACGTCGCCGATATCCGCAAGGGCTTCGAGCAGCGCTACAAGGGAACCGCCTTCTCGGGCCCGACGTCGGCATTGGTCGCCAATGCCGAGGCGCGCTGGAAAGACAGCGTCGGAGCGTTCGAGGATGCGATGAAGGTGCAGGCCGGTATCGTCTCGAACATGGGCGGGACGCGGACGTCGATCTCGACGATCGTCGGCGCCAGCCAGTCGGCGACCGGCGCGCTGCAGGCGGCGCAGGCGGGCAACCAGTTGCTCGCGATCCAGTCGCAGCAGATCGCCGACCTTGCCGCCGTCATGACGGCGCAGGGCCGCGCCGAGATGCTGGGCGCCGCGCGCGCCGCCGCAGCCGAGGCCGAAGGCCGCGAACGCTTCCGCCGCTTCCGCAAGGGCGATTGAGATGGGCCGGGCGGGCGGGCTGGTGATGGCGGCAATTGTCGTGGGTCTTGCGCTGACCCTTGCCCTCATCGCCGCGCTCGATCCGCCCGCGCCCCGTGCGTCCGCTCCCCAAATCTCCGGAGCGGACGCACCCCCCGACTATGGCGACACGTTGCGCCGCTGCCGAACAGCCACCGAGGCCGATCCCGAGTGCAAGGCGGCCTGGGAAGCCAAGCGGCGCCACTTCTTCCGTTCTGGAAAGCCCGAGCAATGAACGACACCGGCGTCATCGACAATTTCCTGTCGGTCTTCTCGACCTATATAGACAGCGGCTTCGGCCTGCTCGGCGGCGAGGTCGGCTTCCTGTCCTCGACACTCATCGTGATCGACGTGACGATTGCGGCGCTCTTCTGGGCGTGGGGCACCGATGAGGACGTGCTGCAGCGGCTCATCAAGAAGACGCTCTATATTGGCGTCTTCGCCTTCATCATCGGCAACTTTCAGGCGTTGTCGGTCATCCTGCTCGAGAGCTTCGCAGGCTTGGGTCTCAAGGCGAGCGGTGGGGCGATGGCGGTCGGCGACTTCATGCGCCCCGGCATGATTGCCGCGACCGGTCTCGATGCCGCCGAGCCGCTGCTCGATGCGACCGCCGATCTCGTAGGCCCCGTCGGGCTCTTCACCAACTTCGTCCAGATCCTGATCCTGCTGATCGCCTGGGTGATCGTCGTGCTCGCCTTCTTCATACTCGCAGTGCAGGTCTTCGTCACGATCCTCGAATTCAAGCTCGTGACGCTCGCGGGCTTCGTCCTGCTGCCCTTCGCCTTCTTCAATCGCACCGCCTTCATGGCCGAGCGCGTCCTCGGGCATGTCATTTCCTCAGGCATCAAGCTGCTTGTCCTCGCGGTGATCACCGGGATTGGCGTCACGCTGTTCGAGCGCTTCATGGAGGCGGGCCTCGGCACCGAGCCCGACATCCGCGAAGTGATGGCGATCGCGCTCGGCGCGCTCACGCTCTTGGGCCTCGGCATTTTTGGTCCGAGCGTCGCCAACGGCATCGTCGCCGGTGGTCCGCAGCTCGGCGCTGGTGCCGCGGCGGGAACGACCTTGGCCGCTGGCGCGACGATTGCCGCCGGAGCCGCCGGCGCCACCCTCGCAACGGGTGCCGCCGCATCGATGGCCGGGAAGGGCGCGGCAGGTGCCTCGCGGGCTGCCGGATCGGCCTCCGCCTCTTACGCGCGCGGTGCTGCGGGCAATTCCGGGATGCGGGCCTTTGGTTCGGGCATGGCCAATGTCGCGCGCGACGCAGCGAGCGGCGCGGGTTCGCCCTTGCGTAAGGCCGCGGCCAAGCTTCGCCAGAACTTTGCCGACGGACAGGCGAGCAAGGCGGCGCCCGCCGCTGCAACCGGTGCGGAAGCCTCCGGCCAGCCGGCTTGGGCCGCCGCCATGAAGCGACGGCAGGCGATCACCTCGGGCGCCACGATCGGCGCGCAGACACTCAAGCAAGGCGACAGCCATGGCGCCGGTTCAGCCCCCGATATCAGCCAGAAGGATTGAGACCATGTTCCGACGACCACACCAACATTACGGAAAATCGCCCGAGCCGGTGACCCCCTATCAGCGCGCCGCGCAGATTTGGGACGATCGGATCGGCTCGGCGCGGATCCAGGCGAAGAATTGGCGGCTCGCCTTCTTCGGCTGCCTCGCGCTTTCGGGCGGGCTCGCCTCGGCGCTTGTCTGGCAGTCGCTGCGCGGCACGATCACCCCTTGGGTGGTTGAGGTCGACAAGCTCGGCGAGGCGAGGGCGGTCGCGCCGGCGGACGCCGACTATGCGCCCACCGATCCGCAGGTTGCCTTTCACCTTGCGCGCTTCATCGAGCATATCCGCTCGATCCCCGCCGATCCCGTAGTGCTGCGCGCGAACTGGCTCAGCGCCTATGATTTTGCGGCGACGTCGGGCGCGCAGGCACTCAACGATTATGCGCGCAACAACGACCCGTTCGCCGAGGTCGGCAAGCAGCAGGTCGCTGTCGATGTGTCGAGCGTGATCCGCGCGTCGAAGGACAGCTTCCGCATCGCCTGGACCGAGCGCCGTTATCAGGACGGCGGCCTCATCGAGACCTCGCGCTGGTCGGCGATCGTGACCGTCACGATCCAGCCGCCGCGCACCCCCGAGGCACTGCAAAAAAATCCCCTCGGTCTCCGAGTGACCGCCATCAATCTTTCCAAGGAGCTCAGCCAATGATCAAAATTTCAATGCTCGTAGGCGCCGCACTGTTGGCTTTGCCCCTCCACGCAGCACCTGGCGATCCGCGCACGCAGGTCGGTCGCGCCAACGATGCAGCGCGCGTGCAGCCCGAGCGCACGACCTTCCTCAATGCTATCCAGCAATATGCTTGGGCAGAGGGCGCGTTGTTCCAGGTCTATACCGCGCCGGGCCAGGTGACCGATATCGCGCTACAGGAAGGCGAGGAGCTGGTCGGGCCCGGTCCGGTCGCCGCCGGCGATACGGTTCGGTGGATTATCGGCGACACGCTGAGCGGCGAAGGCGCGACGCGGCGCGTTCATATCCTTGTGAAACCAACGCGGCCCGACATTGTCACGAATTTGATCATCAACACGAGCCGCAGGACTTATCACGTCGAGCTTCGCGCGACGCCATCGACCTATATGGCCGCTGTTTCGTGGCGCTATCCGCGGGACGAGCTGATCGCGCTTCGCGCCGCCGAAGCCGAGCGTGTGCGGGCCGCGCCGGTCGCCGGCGGGATCGACCTGCCGTCGCTCAACTTCGCGTATCGGATCAGCGGCGACAAGGTCGCATGGCGACCGTTGCGCGCGTTCGACGACGGCCGGCAGCTCTTCGTCGAGTTCGGCCCTTCGGTTGCGACCGGCGAAATGCCGCCGCTGTTTGCGGTCGGCGAGAAAGGGGCGGCCGAACTCCTGAATTACCGGGTCGATGGCCGCTTCATGATCGTCGACCGGCTGTTCGAACGCGGCGAGCTACGGCTCGGGGCAGGTAAGGCGGCGAAGAAGGTTCGCATCTCGCGCGACACGCCGGTCGAGCGAGGCCGCCCGTGAGCCGGCGCGAAGACGTGCCGGGGGATCCGCTCGATACGACGGAAGCGAGCCCCGCGGCTCCCGAAGCGGAGGCGGCGGCGATGGCGCCGCCCAGTCCCGACGGCTTTCGTCTCGAGGGCGAGCTGCCGAACGTGATGCGCTTGTCGCGAAAGACGCTCGCTGTGCTGGGCGGGGCCGCAGGAATCGCAATCGGGGGCGCCTTGCTCTGGGCGCTGCGGCCAGTCGATCCCAAAGCCGCGCAGGAACTTTACGAGGTCGCGGTGCCGAACCGTTCCGAGACTGTGACCGGCGCCCCGGCCGATTATGGCGCCGTCCCGAAACTCGGTCCGCCCCTGCCGGGCGATTTAGGCCGACCGATCGTATCGGCGCAGAAGGCGGGCGAGCCGATGCCCGTGCCCGCAATGGGGCCGCCGCCAGCCGACCCCGCGCAATCGGCACGTAAACAGGCAAGACTGCGCGCTATGCAGGAGCGTGAAGCCGCCCAAGGCAGTCGGCTCTTCTTGGGGGGAACCGGCGGTGCGATGTCCGGAACGACTGCAGCCGAGGCGCTGTCTTCGCAAGCTCAGGCCGCAAACGTACCAGAAGGTGCAAAAACGGGCCGGCAGGCTTTTCTCGCCGGAGGCCCGCGTGGTGGGGCCGAAAGCGGTGAGCGCATTGTTGCGCCGAGCTCGGCCGCAGTCATTCAGGCAGGAACCGTTATCCCGGCAGCGTTGATCACTGGTATCCGCTCGGACCTGCCCGGCCAGATCACTGCGCAGGTCACGCAGAATATCTACGATAGCCCTACGGGACGCTTGTTGCTGGTTCCGCAGGGCGCCCGATTGATCGGCGAATATGACAGCGAGGTCGCGGCAGGTCAGCGCCGGGTACTTCTGGCTTGGGATCGGCTCATTTTACCCGGAGGACGATCTATTCGCCTCGATCGCCAGCCGGGTGCCGATGCGGCCGGCTATGCAGGACTCGAGGATCGCGTGAACAGTCACTGGGGACGCATGCTGCGCGCCGCCTTGGTTTCGTCGCTACTCGGAGTCGGTACAGAATTGGCGGCGAGCGGCGAGGGCGATCTTGTCCGAGCGCTTCGGTCCGGCCTGCAGGACGGCACGAATGAAGCGGGACGGCGAGTTGTCGAGCGAGAGATTTCCATGGCGCCGACGCTCACGGTGCGGCCCGGCTTCGTCTTTCGCGTCATCGTGACGCGGGATCTCGTTTTTGAGAACAGCGAGCGTAGGTGATGAGCAAGCTTCGCCTTGGCCCGATCATTGAAGAGAAGCCCGTCAAACTTACGATTGAGCTCCCGGGCGCTCTCGTGCGCGACCTTCAAGATTATGGTGCTGTCCATGCCAAGTTGAACGGATTGCCCGAGGCGATCCCGCCCGAGCGGCTCATTCCTCCTATGATCGAACGCTTTATTGGGAGCGATCGGGAGTTTAGCAAGCAGCGCCGGAGGAAGCCATGAGCGACCGCCCCGACCGACTTGTTCGCCTCGCAACTGTAATTTCGCGCACCGGGCTCTCGCGATCAACGATCTACGAGAAGATCGCCGACGGCACTTTTCCGAGCCAGATCCGCTTGAGCAAAACTGCCGTCGGCTGGCGAGAGTCGCAACTTGATCGATGGATTGCAGACCCACCCTCTTATCGAACCGACATTACGGGGTAAGGGATCGTCCTTTTCCGCCGATCTGACTGCGAGCGACATTTCGCCCGGCCACCCGTGATACCATTGTTTGCACGACCGCACTCGCTTCGCCACCACAGGTCAAGCCACACTCCTGCAGATTTCGACCTCAGAAATCCCGGTCGCGTCCGTCAAGGTGGTGTAATTTCGGCTGTGGCCGTGGGCCATCGTCAGGCGGCTTTGGCGGTGATGTGTAGGGGCTGATTTTCCTCCTCGATCATGGGTTGGTTGAGTTCGGCCATGCCTTCGATCTGCATGTATCGGTGCTGGAGCTGCCACTCGTCGTTCTGCTCCATCAGCACAGCCCCGACGAGGCGGATGATGCTGTCTTCGTTCGGGAAGATTCCGACGACGTCGGCGCGGCGCTTGACCTCCTTGTTGAGCCGCTCGAGCGGATTGGTTGAGTGTAACTTCGTGCGGTGCTGGGTGGGAAAGCCGGTGTAGGCGAGCACGTCGGTTTCGGCCTCGTCCATGCAGGCGCCGAGCTTGGGCCAACGGGTGCGCAACTGGTCGGCGACCTGTCGCCAGACCTGCGTTGCGCTTTTCTGATCGGGCTGCAGGAAGACCTGGCGGATCGCGGCGGCGACGACAGTGTTCTGGCCCTTGGGCACATAGGACAGGGCATTGCGCATGAAGTGCACCCGGCAGCGCTGCCAGGTGGCGCCCATGACGCGGGTGATCGCGCCCTTGAGGCCCTCGTGAGCATCGGAGATGACCAGCTTCACGCCGGTAAGACCGCGCCGAACAAGGTCCTTCAGGAAGTCGGACCAGAAGACCTCCGCTTCCGAGGGGCCGATATGCAGGCCGACGATCTCGCGCCGGCCCTCGGTGTTGACGGCCATGGCGATTATTGCGGCAACGCTGATGATCCGCCCGCCTTCGCGTACCTTGAGATAGGTGGCATCGAGCCAGAGATACGGCCATTCGCCGGTGAGCGGGCGTTTCAGAAAGGCATGGACGCGCTCGTCAATGTCCTTGCAAAGCTTGGAGACGGTGGACTTGGAGATGCCGGTCATGCCCATGGCCTGGACGAGTTCATCGACCCGCCGGGTGCTGACCCCGCCGATCCACGCTTCCTGGATCACCGCAACCAGCGCTTTCTCGACCATCTTGCGGGGCTCAAGGAAGCCCGGAAAGTAGGACCCAGCACGCAGCTTGGGGATTTTCAGGTTCAGCGTGCCTACCCGGGTATCCAGCGAACGGTCGCGATAGCCGTTGCGCCAGGTCGCGCGCTCGCTGCTGCGTTCGTGGCGACCCGCGCCGATCAGGCCATCAACGTCGGCCTCCATGATCAGCTGCAGCACGTTCTCGGCGATGGTGCGCAAAAAATCCGGTTGGCCGCCCTTCGCAGCAAGCTCTTCGATCAGTAATCTGTCCTCGGTCATCGGGAACTCCTCTTCGTCACGGTTGAAGTGTGCAAACTCCACCATAACGATGAACCCGGTGGCCACCAGCGACGCCGCATTCCGGGGTGGGGCATGCCCCACCCCGGAATACACCATCGCCTACACCGGAAATTACACCACGAGCGCGGACGCTAACGAATTTTTTTCGCCAGCTGAAGAAATGTGTGGGGGAAAATGTGGGGGAATCAAGCCCTCTTGACGACCTAAAATACTGATAAATCAGGTAGTAAATCTAAGGTTCGATACAAGCCCTGCCACCAGGGGTATCCCCGACATCCGTAGCCATCTATCAAGGACAAAGCTTCGTGCGGCGTTCGGGATGATTCGTGTCCGGGGTGCCCCGTAACGATCCGGATGTGCCGGACTTTCTCCGGCGGCATCGAGCGCGGTCGGTAGACGCCGGGAAGCCCCGTCTGCGGGCCGGGTTACGCTTCGCCGAGCGCTTCGCTCGCGGCGCGGCAGGCGAGGGCGGCGCGGCCGATGCCGGTCGTGCTGCCGGCCTGGATGATCGCTTCGCGAATCTCGACGCGCGAACAGCCGAGGCGGACAGCGGCGCGGACATGATGCTTCATCGTGTCGCGTTCGCCGATCGACGCCAGCGCGGCGATGTTGATGAGAATCCGCACCTGCTGCGACAGGCCGTCGCGGTTGAATATCTCGCCCCAGCATAAGGCGCTGACATAATCCTGCACATCCTGCTGCATATCGTCGGCGGTCGAATAGACCGCGTCCACCAACTCGTCGCCCATGATCCGGGCGCGCGTGGCGCGGCCATGTGCGCTGTCGAACTCGCCTGTCATTTGCTCTCCTTTTCGCGTTACGGAGACCCCTACCAGCCGATGGCGTAGGCTGGCCGGCGCGGGTCGGCGGCGGCGGTGAGGCGGCCGCTCTTGCCGTCGCGCCGTGCGATACAGACGGCGCCTGCCCGCCACGGATAGTCGGGCCATGTCTGGACGTCGTGGCCGCGCACTGCGAGATCGTCGCCGACCCGATCCGCCAGCCGCTTTTCGATCGCCAGCCGGCCTGGAAGATAATTGTGCGGTTCGAACGAGTCGGGGAAGCTGTAGCTTGCGAAGCGCGGTGCCTCGACGGCCGCCTGCGGCTCCATGCCGAAGAGTTCGATCGCGAGGAAGACCTGGAGCAATGATTGCAACTGGACATCGCCGCCGGGGGTGCCGAACGCCATCACCGAGCCGTCGGCATAGGAGACGAGGGCCGGGCTGGGCGTCAACCGCGGGCGCTTGCCGGGCGCGATCGAGCAGGGATGCGAGGCCGACGCCCAACTCTGGCTGCCGCGCGACGAAACCGCGATGCCGAGGCCCGGGATCACCGGCGTGTCGTTCGATATGTCGCTCGGCGTTGCCGAAAAGGCGTTGCCCCATTGGTCGACCACCGCAACGTAAGAGGTGTCGAGCGAGCGTCCCGCCGCGGCGCTTGGTTCGAGGACAGACCGCTCCGATGCGGCGCCGAGTGCAGGGCCGGGGGCGGGCATTTCGGGCGCCGCCCTCGCGCGATCGATCATCTGCCGCCTTTCGGTCGCATAGGCATCCGATATCAGGCGCTCGACCGGCACGTCGACGAACCGCGGGTCGCCGAAAAAGGCGTGGCGGTCGGCAAAGGCCAGTTTGATGATTTCGGCGAGATGGTGGACATAATCGGCGCTGTTGTGGCCCATCGCCGCGACCGCGTTCCGGTCGACCATCGCCAGCATCTGGAGCAGTGCCGGGCCCTGACACCATGGCGCGCAGGTGTGGACGTCGGCGTTGCCGAACTTGCGGCTTACCGCGCGTTCGATCTCGGACCTGTAGCCCGCCAGATCGTCCATGCGCAGCAGTCCGCCGTTTCCTTCATGATAGGCGACGATCGTGCGCGCGATGTCGCCCCGATAAAAGGCGTCGCGGACCGCCTGCAGGCCGCGGCGGCGGTCGCCTTTCGCATGCGCCTTTTCCTGATCGATGAGATAGCGGATCGTCGCGCCGAGATCGGACTGGACGAAGAGGCTGCCGGGCTCAGGCGGCTTTCCGCCGGGGAGGTAGATTGCAGCATTGCTTTCCCACCGGGCATGGTCGGCAGCGAACATGCCGATGATTTCGGACATGAAGGGGTACATGGCAAAGCCGTTGGTCGCGAGATCCTCGGCTCCCGCCGCGACTTCGGCGAAGGACATGGTGCCGTAATTTTCGAGCGCCGTCAGCCAGGCGTCGGGCGCCGCGGGGACGACCGTCCGCCCGAGCCCGTCGGGAATCGCGCCGGTATCGGCATACATGCCCTCGGTCGCGAGCTTCGGCCACCAGCCGAGCCCCGCGATCGTGATCACGTCGCCGGCGGCGGCCATGCGGACCATGATCGGCGCAACACCTGCGAAGCCGACCATCTCGCTTTCGACGACGCCGAGCGCGATGCCGGCGGCGACCCCGGCATCGACCGCGTTACCGCCGGCGGCGAGAATGGCGTCGGCGACCCGCGCCGCGAGGAAATTGCCGCACGAGACGATGTGGCGCCTGCCCTCGATCTGCGGGCGGGAAAGTGCCGGTGTAGCGGTCACTCGTCCGAAGCCGCCTGGAAATCGGTCCAGACGATATGATCGGGAAGCGGTTCGTCCTCGAACGTCAGCTCGACGCGGATGCCGTTCGGGTCGTTCTGGTGAACCTGCACGAGGTTGGTTTCGGGGACCGGACGTGCTTCGTAGCTTTCGCCGGCCGCGTCCATCTTGGCGAGATGATCGGCAAGCCCCTCGCAGCGGAAGGCAAGGTGATCGACGGCGCGGCGCTCGTCGGGCGTGGTCGTCGCGCTGACGCTGATGACATGCAGGATCGGATAGTCGCCGCCGGGGGCGTAGAGCCAGATGCCGGGCACCGGCATCACCGGCCGCCAGCCCGACTCCATGCCCAGAAAGCGCGAATAATAGGCGAGGGTTGCATCGAGGTCGGCGGTGTTGATCGTAACATGATCGAGGCCTTTCAGGTGCATGTGGGGCTCCTTTCCTGACCGTCCTGATTGACGGCGATATCTTCGTCGATCACCGCGATGCCGGGGCTCCCGGCCGCCCGTTCGAGGACGCCGGGCGCGGTCGGCGCGGGGACGCCTGTTCGGTAAGGGGCATATCGCATCGGCAGGTTCCGGTCATATAGAACATAGTCATGGGCCGCATTCCTCAAGGGTCTTGGACATATGTCCGCCGCGCTTTCTATGCCTGCGGATCGCGGACATGGTCGCGCCTGGGGATGATGGCCGGGGCAAGCGGTCGGCGGCGGCAAGGGACGGGAGACATGGTGTGACGATGGCGATCGAGCGCGGAGCGACCGGCGAGTTCCGGACGGGGTGGACGTTGCTGCTGGCGGGTATGCTCGGCTGCTGCCTCGGCGTATCGGCCTTGCCGATCTATACGGCGGGCGTCTTCATTCCGCATCTGGAGAAGGATTTCGGCTGGGGCCGGGCCGAGCTGTCGCTGGCAGTGCTCCTCTTCACGCTGGCGCTGGCGGCGGCCTCGCCGGTGGTTGGGCGGGTCATCGACCGCTTCGGCGTCCGGCGGACGGTTGCATTCTCGATCGTCGGCGCCTCATCGCTCTATGTCGCGCTCGCCTTCTTTCTTTCGGGGCTCGCGCTCCTTTACGCCGGTCACATATTGATCGCTGCGGTCGGCGCGGCGGCGGCGCCGATCGCCTATACCCGCGTCGTTACCAATCATTTCGCCAAGGCGCGGGGTCTCGCGCTCGGCATCACGCTGCTCGGTCCGAGCCTTGCCGCGACGATCGGGCCGCCGTTGGTGTCGGCGGCGATCGACCGGGGCGGGTGGAGCGGCGGTTATCTGATGCTCGCGGCGTTGATCGCGGCGATGCTACCGTTCCTGCTCCTGCTGCGCGACAATGCGCCCGCGGTTCCGCTCACGCTCGAGGGCGCGCCGGTGACCGGGCCGCTTTACCCGGCGCCGCAGCTTCGCCGGATCTTTGTCATCCTGTTCTGCGCTTTCGGCTTTTTCGCACTCTCGATCGGCGGGCTGCTCGTCCATTTCGTGCCGATGCTGACCGATGCGGGCCTCAGCGGCGCCGACGCAGCGGCGATGGCGGGGCTGATCGGATTGTCGGGCATGGTCGGGCGCGTTGCCGGCGGGGCTGCGGCCGACCGCTTCTTCGCGCCGCACGTGCTGATCCTGATCTCGTGCGCCGCCGTCACCGGCTTTGCATTGCTGGCGGTTTGGGGCGCAACCTATGCGGCGGTCGCGGCGGTCACGATCGGCTTTTCGCTGGGTGCCGAGGCCGACCTCATGGCCTATCTCGTCTCGCGCTATTTCGGGCGCGAGGGCTATACCCGCGCTTTCGGCTGGCTCTATGCTGCCTTCATCGCCGGTACCGGGATCAGCCCGCTGATCCTCGGCTTTCTCTATGACCGGTTCGGCAATTATATGATCGGGCTGTGGGCCGGTGCGGCGCTGCTGGTCGTGACGATGATCCTCTTCACGTTGCTGCCGCGCTTTCGCGACAAGGTGTGACGCGGGCGGATCGCTATTCACCCCGGGTATCCGGGCGATGAAAAGACAGTCTTGGCCCCGGGGGCAGGGGGGGTGCTAACGGCCGGCCATGGCAAGCTCTCAGACCTCAGATACCGGCCTCCGGCGCTTTCTTCCCGACGGCTTCGTCCTGGCTCTCGTCGCAGCCGTCGGGTTGGCCCTTGTCGCACCGGGGGTCGGTGCTTCGGGCGGCCCCATTCCGCTGGGACCGATTACCGAGGCGGGCATCGCGCTCGTCTTCTTCCTCCACGGCGTCAACCTGTCGCCGCAGGCCTTGAAGGCGGGGGCGCAGGCGTGGAAGCTGCATATCGTCGTCCAGCTCTGTACCTTCGGGCTGTTCCCGTTGCTGGGCGCGCTGGTCTATGTCGGCACGGCGGGCTTTATCGCGCCCGAGATGCGGCTGGGCTTCTTCTACCTCTGTGCGCTCTCGACCACCATTTCGTCGTCGGTCGCGACGGTATCGATGGCGCAGGGCAATATTCCCGCGGCGATATTCAACGTCACACTGTCGAGCCTCGCCGGGATGCTCATCACGCCGGCGCTGATCGCGCTGCTCCAGACCGCCGGCACCGCGCATCAACTGCCGCTCGCCGATACGGTGATCGACATTGCGACCAAGCTGCTGCTGCCCTTCGTGGCCGGCCAGTTGCTCCGGCGCTGGCTCGTCGGTTTTGTCTCGAAGCATAAGCCGGTCGTGACCAAGCTCGATCGCGGGGTCATTCTGCTGATCGTCTATGCCGCCTTCTGCAATTCGACCGCGCAGGGAATCTGGTCGCGCTATCCGGCGACGACGATGATCATCGTCGCGGCGCTGGTGGTCGTGATGCTCTTGGCCGTGATTGCAGCGACAACGCTGACCGCCCGCGCGCTCGGCTTCTCGCGCGAGGACGAGATTGCCGCGGTCTTCTGCGGTTCGCAGAAGAGCCTCGCCAACGGCGCGCCGATCGCGAAGATCATCTTCGGAGCCAATCCGGCGCTCGGCGCGATCCTGTTGCCGCTGATGCTCTATCACCCGCTGCAGCTCGTCGCTTGCTCGGCCCTTGCGCGGCGCTATGTCCGGCGGGGGCAGGCAGAGGCGCCGGCTGCCGCTGCGGTGCCCGCGAACGGGTGATCCAGCCGCGCACTGACACGGAGACGATGGCGTGAACAGTCAAGCTTTACTTGCTTCGCTCGCGGTCCTGGCTGGCGCATCGCGCGGCTCGCATACGCCGTCGGCCCTGTTCGGGGCGGCGTCGGATTGCGCACGCGAGATCATCGGCCACCGCCTCTGCACCGTCATGCGATTTCATCCCGAGGAGATGGCGCTCGAACGCCTGTTTACGAGCGCCGGCGCCGAATATCCGGTCGGCGGGCGCAAATCGAAGCGCGGCGTGCCGTGGGGCGAGCTGGTCCTGATCCGGGGCGAGCAATATGTCGGCCGCGACGCCGAGGCGCTGCGCTGGGCGTTCGACGATCATGCGACGCTCGCCGGCATGGGGCTCGGCGCGGTGATCAACACCCCGGTGCTGTATGACGGACGATGCCTCGGCACGTTCAACATTCTCGATGCCGAAGGCAGCTTTTCCGATGACGACGTCGCGGCGGCAAGGATTATCGCCCAGTTCCTGGTACCTGCGCTGTCCTGACAGACCGGCGGCGCGATCGAACGATCAGCGAGCGATGGCATAGCCCTGCATGCCGCGCGGGTTCGCGGCGGCGCGAAGCAGCGATCCGCCGGGCTGCCGGTCGAGAGCGCAGGCCGACAGGCGCCCTTCGGACCATGGCCCGCCCAGCGTGACCTCGTGGCCGCGGGCTTTCAGTCCGGCAATTGTCGCCGCGGGGAAGCGGCTCTCGAGGACTAGCGAGCCGAGCTGGGCCTCGCGCGGCCAGAAGCTCGCGAGCATGTGATTGGTGTGGAAGGCCGGGGTTTCGATCGCGGCCTGCAACGGGCGACCATGGACCGCATGTGCCAGCCAGAGGAGCAGCGACCATTGTTCCTGCTGGTCGCCGCCGGGGGTGCCGAAGGCGAGATAGGGCTTGCCGTCGCGATAGGCGAGCGAAGGGGTCAGCGTCGTGCGCGGCCGGGTCGACGGCGCGAGCGACCCGGGCAAGCCCTCGTCGAGCCAGAACATCTGCATCCGCGTGCCGAGCGCGAAGCCGAGACCCGGGATCGCGGGGCTCGACTGGAGCCAGCCGCCCGAGGGCGTCGCCGAGATCATATTGCCCCATTTGTCGACGACATCGACATGACAGGTGTCGCCGCGTTGCAGCGCGTTGACTTCGAGCGGCCGCGCCATCGTGGGTTCGCCGCCGCCGGCCACGCCGGCGCTCGCCGTCTTCTGCCGGCGCGACGGAATGCGCGGCGCCAAGCCGAGCGGCGATCCGGGGCGCAATTCGTGGCTTGCCGCGCTGCCGATCAGCGTCCGCCTTTCCGCGGCATAGGTGTCGCTGAGCAGCTCTTCGAGCACGCCGTCCGGAATGGCGTCGCCGTACCAGGCGTCGCGATCGGCCATGACGAGCTTCAGCGTTTCGCCGACGATATGGACATAGTCGGCGGATTCGGGCGGCATCGCGCCGATATCGGTGCCCTTCAGGATCTGGATGGCCTGCAGCAAAGCCGGTCCCTGGCTCCATGCGCCGCATTTGAACAGCCGGTAATCGCCGTGGTCGATACTGATCGGTCGCTCGACCGGTGGCCGCCAGCCGTTCATGTCGGCGCCGCTGAGCAGGCCGTGGTGACGCCGACCGCTGGTGTCCATCGCTTCGGTGGTGCGCATGAAGCGGTCGATCGTTTCGGCGACGCGTCCGTCATACCAGTAAGCGAGCGCCGCCTCGACCTGCGCCTCGCGATTATCCGATACGGCTTCGGCGTGATCGATGAGCGTTTCGTAAAAATCCGCCAGCACCGGGTTCCGGAAGAGCGAGCCCGCCGCGGGGACGCCGCCGCGTCCAAGGTAGAGCTCCGCCGAACTGATCCACTCGTCGGCAAACAGCGTGGCGACCGAAGCGATCGCATCGGCCGCGTTGCCCAGCAAAGGGTGGCCGGCGCGTGCATAATAGATCGCGGGCTCGATGACCTCGCGCAGCGACCGCGTTCCGAAATCGCGAAGCAGCGTCATCCATGCGCCGAACGCGCCCGGAACGCAGGCGGCGAGCAGGCCGGTCCCAGGGATCATTTCGAGGCCGCGTTCGTCGAAAGCGGCGATGGTTGCCGTCGACGGCGAAGGACCCTGTCCGCAAATGACCGTCGGCTGCGCGTCGTCTGCGCGCGCGGCGAGGATCGGCGCGTCGCCGCCCGGGCCGTTGAGGTGCGGCTCGACGATCTGCAGCGTAAAGCCCGCCGCCACCGCGGCGTCGAACGCATTGCCGCCGGCCTCCAGCAACCGCATTCCGACCGCGCTCGCGATCCAGTGCGTCGACGCGACGGCGCCGAAGGTGCCGCTGAGTTCTGGACGCGTGGTGAATTCGGTCATGGGGAGGGATTCCTTGAAACATATCGGCTGTCGGAGCGCTGCTGGTCTGTATCTGCCGCCCGCTTCGTTTGGCGGACGGGGTGCGGCCGGGCATGACGCCCGGCCGCGCGGCTTCACATCTTGAAGGAAAGCGACGCCATGACGCGGGCGGGAGCACCCGGCACCGCGAGTGCTTCGCCGACCGTGAACACGTCCGCCGTCAGTTCGTTGAAATATTTCTGGTTGAACACATTTTCGGCGCGGACCGCGAACTCCCAGCGTCCTTCGGGATCGCCGATCGACGCCCGGAGGTTGACCAGATCATAAGCCGGCTGGTTCGCGGTGTTCCTGATGTTCCAGTAGAATTTGCTGACGTGGTTATAGTCGGCACGCAGCCCGATCTCGAGGTCGCTGCCGACCGGGATCTTGTAGTCGATGCTGGCGTTGGCGGTGAATTCGGGGGCGTTGGGAACGGTGAGGCCGTCGACGGGCTGGAGGTAGTAGAGGGCGTTCTTGTCCTTCCACTTCGAATTCAGGTAGCCCGCCGAGCCCGAGAGAGTGAGACCGTCGACCGGACGATAGGTCAGACCTCCTTCAAAACCCCAACTGACCGAGCGGCCGATATTTGCCACTTCCTCGGTGATCACGCCGCTCGGCAGGACGATCTGCGTTTCGAACTGGCGGCGCTTGTAGTTGATGTAATAGCCCGCGAGTTCGAAGGTCAGCGTGCGGTCGAGCGTCGTGCCCTTGATGCCCGCCTCGAACGCCGAGGCCGTTTCCGAACGATAGGCGCCAGCGGTCCCGCTGATCAGGTTGACGCGGCCGGGTTCGGTGCCGAGCGCATAGTTGGCGTAGAGCATGACATCGGGAGCGACGTCGTAGGACAGGGTGATCTTCGGCAGCACCACCGTTTCGTTGACGGGCACGGTGATCGGGATGTTGTTGTCGGTGCCCTTGAACTCGACGCGGCCGACGCGGACGCCGGCGCCGATCCGGAAAGCGCCCATCCGGTAATTGGCGGTCCCGAACAGCGCATATTGCTTTTCGCTCGATTCGCCATTGTTGAAATCGGGAATGAAGACCGGCCCGCCGGCATCGGGGCCGAGGTACAGGTCGGCGTTGTTGGTGATGCCGCGGTCGGCGACCGACGAATAATAGGCGCCGACGAGCCAGTCGAAGTCGCTAGTCCCTGTCGAGGCGAGGCGGAGTTCCTGCGTAAAGACCTTCGCCGTGTTGCGGTCGCCATTGAAGGCGACGACCGCATCGGCCGCGCTGTAATCGAGATCCCAAGCGAAGTTGACCTTGCGGCGGGTGTAAGACGTTACATTGGTGAGTTCGACCGGCCCCATGTCATAGGCAAGGCTGAAGATGACGCCGTCGACGCGCTTCCGGTTCTCGACATCGGTGTTGAGTTCGATCGTACGGCGATAGATGGCGCTGCCGTCGGGGCGTTCGGTCGCGGTCGTATAGACGTTGCCGCCGTTGGCGAGTTCGTTATGGCGATAGCTGAGCTGGATATCGAGATTGTCGGTCGGCTGCCAGCCGATCGCGATGCGCGTGCCCCATTCGGTGCTGCGGTCGGCATATCCACCGCGGAAGGTGTTGGCGACGAAGCCGCGGGTGTGGTTGTAATAGCCAGACACGCGGACGGCGAACGCCTCGCCTGCAGGGAGGTTTACGGCGCCGAACGCATTGATCGTGTCGAAGCTGCCATATTCCATACGGGCTTCGCCGCCGAATTTGTCGGTCGGGCGCTTCAGCACATATTTGATCGCGCCGCCGATATTGCTGCCGCCATAGAGCGTGCCCTGCGGGCCTTTCAGGATTTCGATACGCTCGACATCCTCGATCGACGCCGACTGGTCGGTGAAATTCTGGACGTCGTCGACATAGAAGCCGACGCCCTGGGTGTTGCCGAAGCCGCCGACGCCGCGGATGACCACATTGGGTTCGTTATCCTGACGCCGGTTGAGGACGATGTTCGGCGTCTGGCGGCCGACATCCTCGAGCGAGGCGATGCCGGCATCCTTGATCGTATCGGCGCTGATCGCCGCGATGGTTTCGGGAATGTCGATGAGCCGCTCGGCGCGCTTGCGCGCCATGACGACGATCTCGTTCGGATCGCCTTGCTCTTCCGCCTGCTCCGTCGCTTCCTGCGCATGCGCCGAGGTCACTGCCATCATTGGAGCGACGAGCGCCGCCACGGCCGAGCCGGTCAGGATCAACTTTCGAACGTGCATAACTCCATCCCCTTTATCTCGTTGTCGTCGTTCCCGCCCGTCTTGACGCGGGCAATGGTTTCCCGTGCCGCGAGTCACCTCGCAGCGAATGACTTTCGTTCCGTGCTTCCTTGCGGGGCGGCCTTGGGGCCGCGCCGTCAGGCTGCCGCCTGCGCCTTGGTCAGCGGCGTATAATCCTTCAATTTCAGCGAGCTGTTGATGTCGCGCTCTTCCTGCCGCATCATGCCGAGGCGGGTGAGGATCGGCGCCAGATTCATCATGCGGTTGCGTTTCCAGAGCTTGAGCCGGGTCGGCGGCACCATCAGGTCGCTGCCGCCATAGGCCGTTGCCTGATTGTCCTCGATGAATTTTCTCGCTTCGCGGTCGTAGGCGTCGAAGGCTCCCTGATGACTGTCATGCGCGGCGAGTTCGCCCGCGAGGACATAGGCGCCGGCGATCGCGGTGCTCGTGCCCTGTCCTGAAAAGAAGGACGGCCCGTACGCCGCATCGCCGACGACGGCGACACGGCCGCTCGACCATTTCGGCATATGGATCTGCATCATCGAATCGAAATAGAGATCGTCGGCGGCGTCCATGGCGTCGAGAAGCTCGGGAATGATCCAGCCCTGTCCGGCATAGCGCGCGCGAATATCGCGGCGAACGCCGTCGAGGTCGGCATATTCGGACGAGGCAGGTTCCGGCCGGCGATAGGCGAAAAGGCAATTCATCCGTTCCGCGCCGGTTTCATAAGCGCCGGCGGCAAGACCCGGTACATTGTAGATATTGAGTTCGTGATCGAAGCCGAAGCTGTTCGGCGCGGTGAAGCCGATGAAACAGCAGCCCAGATAGCTGCTGAACTGGCTTTCGGGACCAAAGGCCTGCTCGCGCGTCGTCGAATGGAGGCCGTCGGCGGCGATGACGACATCATAGCGTTCCTCGAGGCCGCTGCGGAAGGTGACGTCGATACCGTCCCGGTCTTCGTTCATCGCGACGATGCAGTCGTTGAACCGATAGGGTATGTTGTCGCGGGTCCGCGCATAGAGAATCTCGGCGAGCACTCCGCGCGGAATTTCGACGTCGCGGCCGGCGATGCCGCCCGTGATATCCTCCATCGGGATGCTCGCGATGACGCCGCGCGGGCCGCGAAAACGCCAGTGGCGGGTGCGGATATGCGCTTCGTGAAGTTCGGGCAGCATACCCATCCGGTCGACGGCATCGATCGCGGTACCGCGAATGTCGATGGCATAGCCGCCGCTGCGCAGCGCGTCGGCGCGTTCGACGACGGTGACGTCGAAGCCATGGCGGTCGAGCCAGTAGGCGACGGTCGGACCGGCGATGCTGGCGCCGCTGACAAGGGCTTTGCGCTTCCGGCTCATGCTGCCACCTCCCGGCCGTTGGCGAGAACGAAGTTGCGGACCATCTTTGCGGTGCGTTCGCGATGCTGAAGGGTGATGCCGTGGCGGCTGTCCGCCAGCATCTCGAAGCGCGCGCCGGGAATGGCGGCGGCCATTTCGCGGGCTTCTGAGGCGTGCGCGATCGGATCATGCTCGCCGGCAAGAACAAGGGTCGGCGCCGTTATTTCGCCGAGGCGCGCGGTCATATCATGCGCTTCGATGGCGGCCGCGCGCCGGGCAAAGGCCTCTGGCTCGCGGATGAGCAGGACGTCGTTGATTTCGGCGACGAGATCGGGCTCGTTGTCGATCGCCTCGGGGCTGATCACCGCTTCCATCATGAAGCGGCGGACGGCATCGGGATCGTCGTTGCGAAGCGCGCTGAGATCGGGGGCGTGAAAGCGCGAGCGCTCCGAACCGGTCACCCCCAATATCAGGCTCTTGACGCGGTCGGGATAGAGGATCGCGAAGGTCATTGCGACCGCCCCGCCATAGGAAGCGCCGAAGACATGGGCCCGATCGATCCCGCGCTCGTCGAGAAAATGCGCGAGGTCGTGTGCATGGTCCGCCATGCTGTAAGGCTCGGGTGCGCACGGGCTGTCGGGCGAATCGCGCTGGTCGGTCGCGATCGCGCGAATGCCTTCGCCGAGCAGCGGCATGAAATTCGCATATTGGCGGCGATCGGCGTTGCTGCCGTGCAGCAGGATAAGCGGTTCGCCGCGCCCGTTTTCGTCGCAGCGCAGCGCGACTGTCTCAGCAATGGCCTGTTCCATGGCCCGATCTCCCAGCGTCATCACCGCAAAAGCCTGCCGTGTCACCTTATTGTCATGCATAGGAACCGTGGGCGCTGCCTGTCCAAGACTGAGTTTTCATCGGACATATGCCTGGGGGGCATGCGGCCTGTCCGGCTAGGCAGCGGTGGCCCTCCTGCTTTCGGCCGTCGGCCATTCGCCGCGCGCCAGCAGGTCGTCGCACAAGGCGACGAGCATGTCCTGTATCTCGCAAATCGCCTTGAATCCCTGCCGGTTCCAGTGGGTGGCGATCGCCCATGACGTGCGCAGGCCCTCGATCGGGACGAAGCCGACGGAGGAATGGCCTTGGGGTGCCATCACGCAGCTCGGCGCGATGCCGAAACCCGCACCGCGTTCGACAAGGTCGCTCATGAGCGCGGAACTGTTCACCTTGCTGCGGACGATGAGCTTGGCGGCGTGTTCGGGATGCGTTTCCTGAAATTTGTCGACAATGCTGTTCGGGTAGCCGACGAGGATCAGCGGCAGGCCGACGAGGTCGGGAACGTCGACGCTCGCCCCGAAATCGCCCAGCCGTTCCTTCGGGCAGATCAGGCAGAAGCTTTCATCGACGAGCGGGGTCATCAGGACGCCGCTGGCCTCGGGCATGCTCGAAACCAGCGCCACATCGATATCGCCGTCGGCGACCTTGTCGCGCAGATAGGAGCTCGATCCCTGCACCAGATCGACGCGGCACTCGGGGTAGCGCGCGAGGAAGCTGGTCATCACCGGGAGCAACAGCTTGTTGTGGATCGATTGCGGCGCGCCGAGGGTGGCGATGCCGGAGAAGTCGCCGCCCTCGGTCGCCATTTCGTCGCCGAGCTGGCGGACCGATTCGAGGATGGCGGCAGCGCGTTCGTAGAAGCGCTCGCCGGCGTCGGTCAGCGATACGCCCTTGTTGTGGCGAACGAACAGCGCCTGTCCGACATCATCCTCCAGCTTGGCGATCGACCGGCTGAGCGCGGGCTGCGCGACATTCAGATAATAGGCACCGCGGACGAAACTGGACGCGTCGGCGACCGCCTTGAAATAGCGCAGCTGCCTGAGTTCCATCGCGCACACCTTCACAGATCCGGCCGCCGTCGGTCCGGGTTCCTCGCACCCCGATCCGCAAATCTGATAGCGGCTGCACGGCGCGCGTCAATTTTCGGGCTTCGCAGCGAGATCATTCGGCCGCCGCGATCAAAGTGCCCTGATGATAGAAATTGCGCCAATTGCCATTTTCGAACCGATAGAGGCGCATGTGCCGCGCGACCTTGCACCTGAGGGAGCCGTCCGCCGCTTCGAACTTGTTGTCGAAACTGCCGTGCACCCAGGCGACGGTCCCCGAGACCTCGATCCGGTTGTCGCGCAGGCGATAGTCGAGATAGCGGCCGGCGGCGGAGCGGATCGCGGCAAGATAGCCTGCCTTGTCGCGTATCTGTCCGTCGGCATCGACATGGTGATAGTCGCCGGTCACCATCGCGGCGAGCCGATCGAGATCGCCTGCCGCGATCGCCCGGGCGCGGGCGGCTTCGAGGGCCTCGATCTCCATGCGGGCAGCGTCCATCGGCGCTGGGTCCTTCCTTCGCTGATCCGGCCGGTCGCCGGCGGGAGGCGAGCCTAATTGGCGGTCGGTCGGGCCGCAAAGACCGATGGCTCATGGCGATGATGAGCGTACGGCATGTGCGGGCCGGGAGCAGGCTCGGTTGTTTTTGCCGCGCTGCTGGGCAGCCGTGGCCCGGTGCGTTATGGGTTGGACCCGATCCGAAAGGCCTCTCGATGAAACGTCTGCTTGCTACCCTTGCGTCCGCGCTGCTCGTTCTTTCTCCCGCTGCGCTTGCGCGGGCGAAGGAAGGCGATGTCATCATTCGCCATGTCACCGTCGTCGATGTCGAGGGCGCGAAGACAATTGCCGAACAGGCGGTGGTGCTGCGCGGCGCCGACATTGTCGCGGTCGGCGACGATGCCGGGGTCGCGAAGGACTGGCGTGCGGCACGGACGATCGAGGGCGAGGGGCGCTATCTCATTCCCGGGCTGTGGGACATGCATGTTCATTTCGGTGGCGGACCCGAACTGATCGAGGAGAACCGGGCGCTGTTCCCGCTCTATGTCGCGAACGGGATTACGACGATCCGCGACTGTTCGGGCGACCTTGCCGATCAGGTGCTCGCATGGCGCAGCGAGATCGCGAGCGGCAGCCTGTTCGGCCCGCGCCTGCTGACCTCGGGCGCGAAGATCGAGGGGATCGCGCCGGTATGGAAGGGGACGATCGAGGTCGGCAGCGAGGCCGATGTCGATGCGGCGCTCGACCAGCTGAAGAACCGCGACAAGGTCGATTTCGTCAAGATTACCGACAATACGCTGAAACCCGAACTGTTCCTCTATGCGCTGCGGCAGGCGAAGGCGCTGGGGCTCCGCACCTCGGGACATATCCCGATGGCGCTGACGGTCGAGCAGGCGGTCGATGCGGGGATCAGTTCGATCGAGCATCTCGACTATGCCTATAATGCGGGAGCGAAGGACGAGGCCGCGATCGCCGCCGACTTTGCGGCAGGGCGGATCGATCGCGCCGAGGCGAACCGGCTCCTCGGTGCGGGGTTCGACCGCGATGTCGCGATGGCCGCCTATCGCGATTTTGCCGCGAAAGGCGTGTATGTCACCCCGACGCTCAACGGCAGCCGCATCCTCGACTATCTCGACCGCGACGATCACAGCAAGGATGCCGGGCTCGCCTATATCGGTCCGAAGCTGCGCAAAACCTATGACTGGCGGATCGAGCGTGCTGCCAAGGCGGACGCGGCGGCGATCGCGGCGCGCCATGCGCACAGCGATGCGGTGGGCGAGGTGCTGCCGATGCTCGCAGAGGCCGGCGTTCCGATCATCGCGGGAACCGATGCCGGCTTCCTGAACAGCTTCAACTATCCGGGCTTCGGGCTGCACGACGAAATCGATCTGTTCACGAAGAGAGGTCTGACCCCGGCGCAGGCGCTGGAGTCGGCGACGCGCGCCGGACCGGCCTGGTTCGGCTGGCTCGACCGCTATGGTGCGGTCAAGCCCGGTATGGCGGCCGATCTGGTCTTGCTCGACCAGAACCCGCTGCAGGACATCGCAGCAACGCGCGCGATCGATACGGTGGTGATGCGGGGGCAGGTGCACGACCGCGCGGCGCTGGACAAGATGCTCGCCGACACCCGCGCGAAGGTCGCGGCGTGGAAGGGGGAGGCTGCGAAGCCTTAGGGTCCGTACTCAATTACAGCGGTGCTGCAATTGAGTACGGACCCTAGTGCGCCAGCGGCGTCCGGCGTGCGCGCCAGACGATGCCGATGGTGAAAAGGCCGATCCCGGCCCAGATCACGTTGAGCACGGCGGACGGGATCGCGCCGTTATAGCCCGAGTTGAGGATGAAACCGGCGGCGCCGATCACGTTCATCCACTGATAGAGATAGCTCCGCGCCTCGAGCTTGCCGAGCGACAGCAGCACATAGGCGACGAGGATCACCACCGCGGCCGACCAGCCGATGACTTCGATCGCCAGTCCCAGCGCGTCCATAACCTGTCCTTTTCGGGTGAGCGCGCCTAGCGCGGCATCCGGGCTTCGATCGCCTCGACCGCGTCTTTCGCTTCCTTGAGACCGAGGCCGGTCTGGTCGCGGAGCCGCTTGATCGCCTCGATCTTGCGGTTCTGACGGATCAATTCGCGGATTTCCTCGTCGTCGATCCGGGCATCGTCGATCCGTGCTTCGCCGATGCGCGGCATCGGCGGGCGCGCCGGCGGCGGTGCGGTGAGGTCGCGGCGCCCGCCGCCGCGCAGGAAGCGCGCGAGGAGCAGCCCGATCAGCAGGCCGGCGGCGAGGAAAAGCAATTTGCCAATCATCGCCGCCGCCCTTTATCTGTTACGCCGCGAGCTTGCGCAGCACGTAGTGCAGGATGCCGCCGTTCATATAATATTCGACCTCGTTCGCCGTATCGATGCGGCAGAGCGTGTCGAAGCTGAAGGTCGAGCCGTCGGCGCGGGTGACGTTTACCGTGACCGTCTGGCGCGGCTTCAGATCCGCGACGCCGGTGATGGTGAAGGTGTCGTCGCCGGTCAGGCCCAGCGTTTCGCGCGTGTCACCTTCGAGAAACTGCAGCGGCAGCACGCCCATGCCGACGAGGTTCGAGCGGTGGATACGCTCGAAGCTTTCGACGATCACGGCGCGGACGCCGAGCAGGTTGGTGCCCTTCGCCGCCCAGTCGCGCGACGAGCCGGTGCCATATTCCTTGCCGGCGATGACCACCAGCGGTGTGCCGTCGGCCTTGTGGCGCATCGCGGCGTCATAGATCGGCATGACCTCTTCGCCGTAACGCGACATGCCGCCTTCGATGCCTGGGACCATTTCGTTCTTGATGCGGATGTTGGCGAAGGTGCCGCGCATCATGACGTCGTGGTGGCCGCGGCGGGCGCCGTAGCTGTTGAAGTCGGCCTTGCTAACCTGATGTTCCATCAGCCATTTTCCGGCCGGCGAGTCCGCCTTGATCGAGCCTGCGGGGCTGATGTGGTCGGTGGTGATGCTGTCGCCGAGGATCGCGAGCGGTTTGGCGTCGACGATGTCCGACACCGGCGCCGGAGTCATCGTCATGCCCTCGAAGTACGGCGGGTTGGCGACATAGGTCGAGCCGGCGCGCCACTGATAGGTGTCCGAGCCTTCGACCGAAATCTTCTGCCAGTGCTCGTCGCCCTTGTAGACATTGGCGTAGCGCGCCTCGAACATGCCGCGGTCGAGCGCCCCGGCCATCACGTCGGCGACCTCCTGGTTGGTCGGCCAGATATCCTTGAGGAAGACATCCTGACCGTCCCCGGCCTGCCCGATCGGGGTGGTGGTGAAATCCTCGATCACCGTGCCCTTGAGCGCATAGGCGACGACGAGCGGCGGCGAGGCGAGGAAGTTGGCCCGCACGTCGGGCGACACGCGGCCTTCGAAGTTGCGGTTGCCCGAGATGACGGCTGCGGCGACGAGGCCGTTCTCGTTGATCGCCTTCGAAATCGGCTCCGCCAGCGGCCCCGAATTGCCGATGCAGGTCGTGCAGCCATAACCGACGAGGTTGAAGCCGATATTGTCGAGATGCTTCTGCAGTCCGGCCTTTTCGAGATAGTCGGTGACCACCTGCGATCCCGGGGCGAGCGAGGTCTTGACCCACGGCTTGGGCTTCAGCCCGAAGGCGTCTGCCTTTTTCGCGACGAGCCCCGCGGCGACGAGCACGCCGGGGTTCGAGGTGTTGGTGCAGCTGGTGATCGCGGCGATGGTGACGTCGCCGTCGCCGATGTCGAAATCCTTGCCCTCAACGGCGACGCGTTCCTGCGTCTTGTTATAGACCTTTGCCATGTCGGCGTTGAACACATCGTCGACTTCGGGGAGCGAGACGCGGTCCTGCGGACGCTTCGGCCCGGCGAGCGACGGGACGACGGTGCCAAGATCGAGTTCGAGCGTGTCGGTGAACACGGGGTCTGCCGCGCCCTCGACAATCCACAAGCCCTGCGCCTTGGCATAGGCCTCGACCAGCGCGATATTCTCTTCCGACCGGCCGGTCAGGCGCATATAATCGAGCGTCTTGTCATCGACGCCGAAGAAGCCGCAGGTCGCGCCATATTCGGGCGCCATGTTGGCGAGCGTCGCGCGGTCGGCGAGGCTGAGCGAGGCGAGACCGGGGCCGAAATATTCGACGAAGCGGCCGACGACGCCCTTGGCGCGCAGCATCTGCGTCGCGGTGAGCACGAGGTCGGTCGCGGTGACGCCTTCCTTCAGCGTTCCGGTGAATTTGAAGCCGACGACTTCGGGGATCAGCATGCTGACCGGCTGGCCGAGCATCGCGGCCTCGGCCTCGATCCCGCCGACGCCCCAGCCGAGCACGCCAAGGCCGTTGATCATCGTCGTGTGGCTGTCGGTGCCGACGCAGGTGTCGGGATAGGCGACGGTCTCACCCGCGCCGTCGTCGCTCGACCACACCGCCTGCGCGATATGTTCGAGGTTGACCTGGTGGCAGATGCCGGTGCCCGGAGGCACCGCCTTGAAGTTCGACAGCGACTTCGATCCCCATTTCAGGAAGTCGTAGCGCTCGCCGTTGCGATAATATTCGATCTCGACATTCTGCTCGAACGCCTTCGGGGTGCCGAATTCGTCGACCATGACCGAGTGGTCGATGACGAGGTGGACGGGGACGAGCGGGTTGATCTTCGTCGTGTCGCCGCCGAGCTTGGCAATCGCGTCGCGCATCGCAGCGAGGTCGACCACGCAGGGAACGCCGGTGAAATCCTGCAGCAGCACGCGCGCCGGGCGATACTGGATCTCGCGGTTCGAATGCGGGTCCTTCTGCCAGTCGACCAGCGCCTGCACGTCGTCCGTGGAGACGGTGAAGCCGCCATCCTCGAAGCGCAGCAGATTTTCGAGCAGCACCTTCATCGAAAAGGGCAGGCGCGACACGTCGCCGAGCTTCGCCGCGGCCTTGTCGAGCGAGTAGTAGGCGTAATTCTTGCCGCCGACGCTCAGCGTCGAGCGGGTAGCCAGCGTGTCGTTGCCCGTGGTCGTCATAGGATTGCAGTCCCCATGTTGGCGCGGCGGGGAATGACCGTCCGGTGGCAAAGCGGGAGAGCGGGGCCAGCGGGAGTCGCACGCGCAGGTTTATGTTGGCGCCGCCTTACGCCGGGGGCGGGGAAATGCAAGGGGGTGGGGGAGTTGGTTCGCGCGGAGACGCGGAGGCGCGGAGGAAATAGACCGCGTTCCCACGCTTCGTCATCCCGGACTTGATCCGGGATCCACTGCGGCGGCGAAGTCATGGCCCCCGGATCAAGTCCGGGGTGACGAAGAGGGAAAGGTCCGCAACCGGCCGTTTCCGGCCCCCTGACGCTGGCTTGCTCCCGGCGCCGCGCTCTCCCTCGCGGTAAGCCCACCCGCGGCAAGCCGCCATTTGTGCGAACTTATAACCCAGATCAATTCAGGGCGACGGGGGCGGCCGGCCGATGCTTGCGGGGCGGGGCTTCGCAAGGCATTGGGAGAATATGGAATCGACCAGACTGTCCTCGCTCGGCCGGGATACGCGCGCGAACCGCCTGATCATCGTGCTGCTCGCGGTGGGCTTTGCGGCGATGCTCGCGGCAGCGAGCGTCGCTTTCTATGTCCAGCGGCAGAATGAGACCGACGCGCGGCTGGTCGCGCACACGCTGGCGGTCGAGGCGGGGCTGGGCGCCTATGCGAGCGCGGTCGAGCGCATGGAGACCGCGCGCCGCGGCCTGATCCTGACCCAGAACCCCGAATTTGCGACGATCATGGCCGAGGCCGAGCAAAGGTCGCGCGCGCAGCTCGACGCGCTGGCGCGGCTGATCGCCGACAATCCGGAGCAGCGGGCGCGGGTGGCGCGGCTGCGTACGCATCTGGACACCTATGGCGCCCATTATCGCAAGACGCTCGGGCTGCGCGGCGCCGACCGCGAGGCGCTGCTCGCCGGGTTCGGGACCGACAAGGGGGTGCTGGAGGTGCGCGCCTCGCGCGCTGTGGTCGAGGCGATGCTGAACGACGAGTTCGCGCTGCTCCGCGACCGCGAGCAGCGGCAGCAGCGGACGCAGCGCTTGTTCAGCACGCTGCTGATCGTCACCGGGCTGCTGATCGTGGTCGTGGCGGCGGTCACGCTGTTGCTGGTGCGGCGCAACCTTGTCGAGCTGCGCACCTCGCGCCTCGAGCTGCGGCGGCTCAACGACGGGCTGGAGGAGCTGGTCGAGGCGCGCACTGGCGAGCTCAAGCGCGCCAATGCCGAGATTCAGCGCTTTGCCTATATCGTCTCGCACGACCTGCGCTCGCCGCTGGTCAATGTGATGGGCTTTACCGCCGAGCTGGAAACGGCGCGGCAGGCGATTACCGCCTATCTCGCCAAGGGCGAGGCCGACGGGTGGGGCGCGCCCGATCCCGCGACGCGGCTGGCGATCGAGGAGGATCTGCCCGAGTCGATCGGCTTCATCCGCACTTCGACACAGAAAATGGACCGGCTGATCAATGCCATCCTCAACCTGTCGCGGCAGGGGCGGCGGACGCTGGCGCCCGAACGGCTCGACCTGACCGCGCTGGTGGAGGGGATCGTCGGCAGCCTGCAGCACCGGATCGACGAAACCGGCACCGATGTCGCGGTCGGCGCGCTGCCGGTGGTGGTCAACGACCGGCTGGCGGTCGAGCAGATATTGTCGAACCTGATCGAAAATGCGCTCAAATATCTGCAACCGGGCCGTGCGGGGGTCATTGGCATGAGCGGCGGTGCCGATCTGGGGCGGGCGTGGATCGCGGTGACCGACAATGGCCGCGGCATCGAACCGCGCGACCATGAACGGGTGTTCGACCTGTTCCGCCGTTCGGGCCAGCAGGACCAGCCGGGCGAGGGGATCGGGCTTGCGCACGCCCGTGCGCTTGCCTATCGCCTCGGCGGTACTATCGAAATCCAGTCCGAACCAGGTGTGGGGTCCACCTTCCGGCTGATCCTGCCACTCGAATGGCAAAGCGGAGAAGAGGATGCCTGACCAGAAACCCGTCAATATCGTGATGATCGAGGATGACGAGGGACACGCCCGCCTGATCGAGAAGAATATCCGCCGCGCGGGGATATCGAACGCGATCCATCATTTCCTCGACGGCACGTCGGCGCTGGAATTCCTGTACGACGCGGCGGAGGGGCCGGTGCGCAACGGGCCGGCGCTCGTGCTGCTCGACCTCAACCTGCCCGACATGAGCGGGACCGACATCCTCGCGAAGCTGAAGGCCGACGATAGCCCGCTGCGCCGGACGCCCGTCGTCGTGCTGACGACCACCGACGACAAGGTCGAGATCCAGCGCTGCTACGACCTCGGCTGCAACGTCTATATCACCAAGCCGGTGAACTACGAGAATTTCGCCGACGCGATCCGCCAGCTCGGCCTGTTTCTGTCGGTGATCCAGGTCCCCGATCCCGATCCGGCCTGAGACCCGCGCTGACCCACATTCTCTATATCGACGACGACGAGGGCATGCGCCGGCTTGCGGCGCGGGCGCTTGCGCGCAAGGGCTTCGAGGTCAGCCTCGCGGCGAGCGGCGCCGAGGGCGTCGAGATGGCGCAGGCGGCGGCCTTCGACCTGATCGCGGTCGACCATGTATATGCCCGGGCAGGACGGCCTTGCGACGCTGGAGGCGCTGCGCGCGCTGCCCCATTGCCCGCCCATCGTCTATGTCACGGGGTCCGAGGAAAGCCGGATCGCGGTCGCGGCACTCAAGGCCGGCGCCGACGATTATGTCGTGAAATCGGTCGGTGAGGATTTCTTCGACCTGCTCGCGTCGAGCTTCGATCAGGTGCTCGACCGCGCGCAGCTCCGCCGGGGCCGTGAAGCTGCCGAGGCCGAGCTACGCGCCAGCAACGCCCGGCTCGAGGCGCTGCTCAAGGAAGTGAACCACCGGGTCGCCAACAACCTCCAGATGATCATGTCGTTCGTTGCGCTGCAGTCGAAAAGCCTCGCCGACGCCGGCGCGCGCGAGGCGCTGCAAAAGACGCAGCAGCGGATCGCGACGGTCGCGCAGGTGAACCGCCGCCTCTATACCACCAACGACGTCGAATTCGTCGCGATGGACGATTATCTCGAAGGACTGGCGCACGACCTGTCCGAAACCTGGTCGAACGGCGCGGGTGTCCGGCGGGTCACCGCTGCGGTCGAACCCGTCCGCGTCGCCACCGACAAGGCGGTGGCGCTGGGCATGATCGCCAACGAGTGGGTCAGCAACGCATGCAAATATGCCTATGCCCACGATCATGGCGGGGAAATCCGCCTGTCGCTGCGCCAGACGGGCAGCGCGACGATCGAGCTGGCGGTCGAGGACGACGGGGCGGGAATGCCGGACGACGGCGTGGCGCGCGGCACCGGGCTCGGCACGCGTCTGATCGAAGCTCTCGCGCGGACGCACAAGGCGGCGGTTTCCTATGTCCCGGTCGACCCGTCGAGAGCGCAGCCCGGCACGCGCGCATCGATCCGCGTCGACCTGCGACCGGGAGAAATCAGGCCGGCGGCGGTGCCGGACTGACCTTTGCGGTGCGGCGAAGACGGCGCTGCGACCGGATATAATTAAGATTGACTTGCAATAGCGTTAACCCCTAGGGCCCGCCCCGACATCGTGCGCCGCATCGGCGGCGGGCGCGGAAGTGCCGGTTCGAAAAGGGGATTATGATGAAAATGCATCGCTTGCTGACCGCTGCGACGAGCGCGCTGGCGCTTTTTGCAGGCGCACTGGCCCTCCCGGCAGGCGCGATCGCGGCCGAAGGCGATGCGGGTGCGGACGATCAGGAGCGCAAGGACGAGATCGTCGTCTATGGCCGCGGCGAAGAGGACAACACGCTGGCCACCGGCCTGTCGCTGTCGCCGCGCCAGACGCCGCAGTCGATCAGCGTCATCACCCGCGAGCAGATCGAGGATCAGGGCGCGGTCAATATCGCCGACGTGCTTTCCTATACCACCGGCGTCTCGGTCAAAGCGGTCGACCGCGGCCGCAACATGCTGGCGGCGCGCGGTTTCGAGATCAGCAATTTCCAGCTCGATGGCGCGCCCTTTGCCACCGGCAATATCGGGCTCGAGGAAAACAGCAGCGCGCTGTACGACCGGGTCGAGGTGATCCGCGGCGCCAACGGCCTGATGCAGGGGCTGGGCGAGCCGTCGGCGACGATCAACCTCGTCCGCAAGCACGCGGACTCGCGTTTGCTGACCGGCAGCTTCGAGTTTGAGGCGGGATCGTGGGGGCGAATGGCGGCGACCGGCGACGTCACGGTGCCGCTGACCAAGGACGGGTCGGTGCGCGGCCGCTTCGTCGCGCAATATTATACGCAGGAGAGCTTCGTCGACCTCGAGAAGAGCGACGGTTACCTCTTCTATGGCGTGATCGACGCCGATCTGGGCGACAGCACGCGCGTCAGCATCGGCGCGAGTTACCAGCGCGACAATCGCGACGGGATTTTGTGGGGGCAGCTTCCCTACTGGTACAGCGACGGGTCGCGCACCAACTGGCCGCGGTCGAAGACGACCGGCGCACGGTGGAACCTGTGGGATACGGTCGAAAAGACGGCCTTTCTGACGGTCGAGCAGCGCCTGGGCAGCGACTGGACGCTGCGCGGCGACGTCAGCTATCACCAGCAGTTCGAAGAATCGAAGCTGCTGTGGACCGACGGCTATCCCGATCCGGTTACCGGCGCGGGGATCAATCCCTGGGCCTATTGGTACGAAAGCAAGCCCGAGCAGTGGCACGGCAGCGCGACGGTGAAGGGCGGGTTCGACCTATTCGGGCAGCGCCACGAACTGATCGTCGGCGGCATGTACAGCCATCTGAAAACCGGCTGGACCAACCGCGATCCCGACGCCGCCAGCGTCGCGCCGATCAAGGATTTCAACGAATGGGACGGCAATGTCTATCCCGAGCCGACGTGGGGTCCGCGCTATGACATGAGCGGGATCGGCACGACCGAACAATATGCGGTCTATGGCGCGACGCGGCTGCAACTCGGCGCGCGGCTGAAGCTGATCGCGGGCGGACGGTTGAGCTGGTACAAGCGGAGCGAAGATGTCGCCCTCTATACGCCCGAGGCCTATACGATCCGCCACAACCACCGCTTCACCCCCTATGCGGGGCTGGTGTTCGACGTGACCGACAATCTGTCGGCCTATGCAAGCTATACCAGCATCTTCAACCCGCAGACGGCCAAGGACCGCAACGGCGATTACCTGCCGCCGCTGGAAGGCGCCAATTATGAGGCGGGGCTGAAGGGCGAATGGCTGGGCGGTCGGCTGCGCGCCTCGGCGGCGGTGTTCCGCATCGAGCAGGACAATTTCGCGGTGGTGGATTTCCCGCATAAGGTTCCCGGCACAGAGGACCCCGCCTTCCGTCCCGCGATGGGCACGGTGTCGAAGGGCTATGAGGCCGAACTGGCGGGCGAGATCCTGCCCGGCTGGGATCTCAACCTCGGGTGGAGCGAATTTTCGGCGCGCGATATCGACGGCCTTGCAGTGCAGGCGCACCATCCGCGGCGGGTGCTGCGCATGGCGACGCGCTATGACTTCGGCGGGGCGCTCGACGGGCTGAGCCTCGGCGGCTCGCTGCGCTGGGAAAGCACCCCGCCGAAGACCGCGCCCAATCCGGCGACAAAGGAAGATGTGGCGGTCGGCCAACCCGCCTATCTGCTCGTCAACGCCATGGCGCGCTATGCGCTCGGCGAGCATGTCGAGCTGCAGGTCAACGTCAACAACCTGTTCGACAAGCGCTATTTCAACAACAATCTGTGGTTCGACGGCTATGTCTATGGCGAACCGCGGAACGTGCGCGCGACGATCCGCTTCGGCTTCTGATCGGCGCGCAGCGCGCTCAATAGAGGATATGTTCGGGCCATAGCACGCGTTCGCAGCGCGTCTTTGGCTCGGCGGTCTTCGCCGCGAGCATGGTTCGCAGCGTCGGGAGCGCGGTCACGGCTTCGCGCAGTGCCGCGATGTCGATCGTGCCGCGCGCGAGTTCGGCGTCTCCGCCCAGCCGGTCGGACGGGCGGACAAGCGTCCAATCCAGTGCGTCATAGCCCTCGGCGTAGGCGAGGAGGTCGCCGAGCGGCAGTTCGCCATGGCCATTGCGCATATCATAGGCCGCGTAAGGGAAGACCTGTGTCGAAAGCGCGGTGCTGCCGATAATGCCGTGCGGCTCGACCGGGAAAGGGCGCTGCATCCGGATCAGCGCGACCTCGGGCAGGTCGTCGTCGATCCCGACGCGGAGCTTCACCTCGATCGCGCGGGGCTCGATCGCGGGCTGGCGCGCGGGGTCCCAGATATAGGAAAGTTCGAGATCGAGAGGTCGCTGCGGCCGCTGCGGATCATAGGCGGCCGGGGTCCAGCGCATGAAGTCGCCGCCGTCGAGTTTTCCCGCATCGGTGT
This sequence comes from Sphingopyxis macrogoltabida, assembly GCF_001314325.1. Classification (NCBI taxonomy): domain Bacteria; kingdom Pseudomonadati; phylum Pseudomonadota; class Alphaproteobacteria; order Sphingomonadales; family Sphingopyxidaceae; genus Sphingopyxis; species Sphingopyxis macrogoltabida. The sequence goes on along the minus strand of NZ_CP009429.1, from coordinate 2,139,660 downwards.
AAAGGCGCGTCAGGCTCACCGTCCCGCCCGCCAGCACCCGTTCGGCATCGCAGCGATAGCGCCAGCTTTCGCGCAGCGGCGGTACGGGGATCGACGGAGCCTGCGTGCCCGCCTTGCCGGTGAGCCGCGCGTCGGCGGCGGTCGCGGGGATCAGCAGCAGCAGCGGCAAAAGCTTGAGATAATGGCGCAATCGCATCTGTCTTTCCTTGTCGACCCTGTTGCCGGGGATATGGTCCGAAACCGGTGGCGGCGGGGTGACAGTCATCACAGTCCGGGCGTTTCGCCCTCTTGCGCCGCGCGGGCGCGGCTGCGACACGGAAGATCGAAGGGAGGCGGGCGTGGAAGCAGAGGGCGACAAGACGCTGGGCATGCGGATCATGAAGCTGTCGCGCCTGTTGCGGTTGCGCTTCGACCGCCGTGCGGCGGGCGCCGGGCTGACCAGCGCGCAATGGCGGACGATCGCGTGCGTGCGCCGCTTTCCCGGCGCGACGCAGCGCGAGATTGCCGGGTTGCTCGAAGTCGGCGAAGTGACGGTCGGACGCTCGATCGACCGGCTGGCCGAGGCGGGCTGGCTCGAACGCCGCGCCGACCCCGCCGACCGGCGTGCCTATCGTATCCACCTGACCGGCGCGATCGATCCGCTGCTCGCCGAGCTGGCGGCGATCGGGGCCGCCGAGGATGCCGATGCGCTGGCCGGGTTCAGCACCGCCGAAATTGCCGCGCTCGACGCGATGCTCGAACGCATCGCCGCCAATCTGGGCGGCGATGTCGATCCGGCGGTGGTGGAGGGCTGTGACCCGCGCGAGGCGGAGTAGAAACGACCGCGGGGCGGCTATCGGCCGGCAGGCGACATTCGCGTAAACCACATCCGTCACCCCCGGGCTTGACCCGGGGCCTGCCTTTTCTTTGAACTAGCGTCGAAAGAAGAAAGGCGGGTCCCGGGTCAAGCCCGGGATGACGACGTAACAAGCGACAGCTCAACCACCCCAAACCCGACCTCGAAACCCGCCCAACCCGTCGATCTTCATTTCCTGTTTGACAATTTTCCAATCAGGATCATTATGTCCCTATCGGGCCAATATGTGTTGGCGTGGATAATGGGGCCGCGCGGCTGCGAAAGACGGGCGCGGCGGGAACAAGGGGATGACGATGCGTTTCCTTCGCAAGCTGATGATTGGATTGACCGCGCTGGTCGCGCTGCCGCTCGCGGCGCAGGGGCCGATACCCCCCGAGCCGACGAAAAAGGCCGTAACTGCGGCGGCGCCGGCGGCGCCGAAAACCACCCAGCCGGTTGCGCTCGACCGCGCCGACCTCGAAGCCTGGCTCGACGGCTATCTCCCCTATGCGCTGGAACGCGCGAATATTCCGGGGGCGGTCGTCGTCGTCGTGCGCGGCAACCAGGTCGTGCTCGAAAAGGGCTATGGCTATTCCAACGTCGCCAAGCGCGCCCCGGTCAACCCCGAAACCACGCTTTTCCGTCCGGGTTCGGTGTCGAAGCTGTTCACCTGGACCGCGGTGATGCAGCAGGTCGAGGCGGGGAAGATCGATCTCGACAAGGACGTCAACGCCTATCTCGATTTCAAGATTCCGCCCTATCAGGGCAAGCCGGTGACGATGCGCAACATCATGACGCACACCGCGGGCTTTCAGGAATCGGTCCGCTATCTGATCAGCAGCGATCCCAAGGCGGTGATGGCGCTGAAGCAGCAGATGCCGCTCGCGCTCCCCGACCGCGTCTTTGCGCCGGGCACCACGCCGGCCTATTCGAACTACGCGACCGCGCTCGCCGGCTATATCGTCGAGCGGGTCAGCGGCGAGCCGTTCGACGATTATGTCGAGAACCACATCTTCAAGCCGCTCGGCATGAATTATGCGACCTTCCGCCAGCCGTTGCCCGCACGTCTCGCGCCCTTCATGTCGAACGGCTATCCCGACATCACGCAAAAGGCGCGGCCTTTCGAGATCGTGATTCCGGCCCCGGCAGGCAGCCTGTCGGCGAGCGGCGCCGACATGGGCAAGTTCATGATCGCCCACCTCAACGACGGTGCGGGGCTGCTCAAACCCGAAACCGCGAAGATGATGCATGATTTCAAGGCGCCGGGCGTTGGCCCGCTCAACAGCATGGCGCTCGGCTTCTACGAACAATGGGTCAACGGCCACCGCGCGATCGCGCACGGCGGCGATACCGTCTGGTTCCACTCCTATCTGTGGCTGTTCCCCGATGCCGACATCGGCGTCTTCATCTCGATGAACAGCGCCGGCAAGGCGGGCGATGCAGGCGCGGTGCGCAGCGCGCTGTTCCACAAATTCGCCGACCGCTACCTGCCCGGCACTGCAACGCCCGGCACCGTCGATGCCAAGACCGCCCGCCAGCATGCACAGATGATGGTCGGCCATTACGAGAGCAGCCGCGGCAGCTTCACCAACTTCATGAGCCTGTTCGGCCTGCTCGGGCAGGCGCAGGTCGGGATGACCGAGAACGGCAAGCTCAGCATTCCGGGTCTCGACGGCCTTGGTGCGGGCGCGCGCGACTGGGTCGAGGTCGAGCCGTTCGTGTGGCGCGACACCGGCACCGGCGAACGCCTTGCCGCCGAAGTGAAGGACGGCCGGGTCACCCGCTGGAGCCTCGACGCGGGATCGCCGTTCATGGTGTTCGAACCCGCACGCGCCAGCGCCAACGCGGCCTGGCTCATCCCGGCGCTGATCGCGGCGCTCGGTATCGTGTTGCTCGCGGCACTCGCCTGGCCGGTCCGCGCGCTGGTCCGCCGCAACTTCGGTGCCACCTTCGCGCTCGAAGGCAAGGCGCGGCGCGCCTATCGTCTGTCGCGCCTGTTCGCCTGGCTGGTGCTGGCGGCGCTTGCCGGCTGGATCGGCCTGGTCGCTGCTTTCTCGGCCGATATCGGCAGCATCGGCGGTCCGCTCGACTGGCTGATCCACCTGCTGCGCATCCTGACGCCGGTCGCTGCGTTCGGCCTGCTCGCCACCGCCGGATGGCATCTGTGGCTCAGCATCAAGGACAAGCGCAAGTGGACGATGAAGTTCGGCGCGGTGCTGCTCCTGCTCGCAGGGCTGGTGCTGGTCTGGGTGACGCTGGTCTTCCACCTCTACGGTTTTGGAATGGTATATTGATGACGACGCAATCGGTACACAATCTGGCGCTCGACCTTCGGGTCGAGCGCTTTCCCTATCACCGGCCGTTCCGCATTTCGGGACATGTCTTCACCGAAACCGAGCTTCTCGTCGCCGAAATTTCGGACGGGACGCACCGCGGGCGCGGCGAGGGTGCCGGCGTCTATTATCTCGGCGACGACATCGCCCATATGATGTCGGAGGCCGAGCGCGTGCGCGGCGCAATCGAAAGCGGCGCGACGCGCGAGGATCTGCAGCAGCTCTTGCCGCCGGGCGGCGCGCGCAATGCGCTCGACTGTGCCTATTGGGATCTCGAGGCGAAACAGGCCGGCCGGCCCGTCTGGGACCTCGCGGGCATCGATGCGCCGAAACCCCTGCGGTCGACGATGACGCTCGGCGCCGACCGGCCCGAGGTGATGGTGGAAGGGATGCTGGCATTCGATCCCGAGACCCCGATCAAGGTCAAGCTGACCGGCGATGTCGAGGAGGATATCGCACGCGTCATCGCGATCCGCTCGGCGCGTCCGGATGCGTGGATCGGTGTCGACGCCAATCAGGGCTATAGTATCGAGACGTTGCCGGGCCTGCTCCCGACGCTCGTCGCGAACGGGGTGTCGCTGCTCGAACAGCCGCTCCGGCGCGGGCGCGAGGTGGGCCTCGACGGCTTCGAGCGGCCGCTGCCGTTCGCTGCCGACGAAAGCGCCGTAACGCTCGCCGATACGGCTTCGCTGGTCGGGCGCTTCGACGTCGTCAACATCAAGCTCGACAAGTGCGGCGGGCTCACCGAGGGGCTGGCGATCGCGCGCGAGGCGCGGCGGCTCGGGCTCGACGTGATGGTCGGCAACATGATGGGCAGCAGCCTGTCGATGGCGCCTTCCTACGTGGTCGGGCAGCTCTGCGACATCGTCGATCTCGACGGACCGATCTTCCTGGCCCGCGATCGCGAGCCGGGGGTCCGATATGCCGGAGGCATGATCCATTGCCCGCAAGAAATTTGGGGCGGAGGCTAATTTTTGTCCTAAATGGGTTGACATTTTTCTGATCAGGACAATAGTCTTGAGAATGTAATTTCCTGAAGTGGAGGGTGGAATGACATCATCATTCCCGATCACGCGCCGCGCGCTGGTTGCCGGCGCGGTGGGTGCGGCTGTGACGATGCCGATGATCAATCGCGGTGCCTATGCCTTCGCTGCGGCGCCGGGGCGCAGCTATTCGCGGCGGGCGGTCGACCTTGTCGGTTCGTCGCTGGTGATCGACATGCTGGCGCCGCTCAAGATCACGCTGTCGGAAGACTATGTCGCGCATCGCCTGACCGATGCCGAGGCGGAGGAGTTTCGCAGCAGCGGCATCACCGGTTTCCACAATGCCTATGGGCTCGGCGGACCGAATGCCAAGCAGCAGGCGCTTGAATTTCTCGCCGGCTGGCAGGGTTTTGCCGGGCGCAACAGCCATGTCTTCACGCTGGTCGATGGCGTCGCCGATCTCGATCAAGCGAAAAAGGACCGCAAATGCGCGGTGATCATGGGCATCCAGAATGCCGAACAGTTCCAGAGCGTCGAGGATGTCGCGCTGTTCCGCCGCCTCGGCCTGCGCTGCGCGCAGCTCACCTATAATAGCCAGAATATGATCGGGTCGGGCAGCACCGAACGGGTCGACGGCGGCGTCAGCGATTATGGCGCCGCGATCATCGCCGAAATGGAAAAGCAGAAGATGCTGGTCGACGTGTCGCATTGCGGCGACAAGACCACATTGGATGCGATCGAACTGGCCAAAGGGCCGATCGCGATCACCCATAGCAATGCCCGCGCGCTGATCGACCATCCGCGCGTCAAACCCGACGAGGCGATCAAGGCGCTCGCGGCGAAGGGCGGGGTGATGGGGATCACCGGGGTACGCATGTTCATTCGCGCGACCGATCCGACCAATGTGGGCCATATGGCCGATCATATCGACCATGTCGCGAAGCTGGTCGGGATCGACCATGTCGGCATCGGTTCCGACGCCGACCTCAACGGCTATGACGATATGAAGCCCGACGAATATGCCGCCCTGAAGGGTAGCTACAAGGGCAGCTACGCCTTTCGCGACAAGATCGACATCGACGGGTTCGATCATCCGAAGAAGGTCTTCGACCTGACCGAGGAACTGATCCGTCGCGGATATTCCAACGAAAATATCACAGCCGTGCTCGGGGGCAATTTCCGCCGCCTGCTCGCTCAAGTCTGGGGGTAAGACGATGAAAAAGGGATTTCTTATTGCAGGAAGCATGGCCGCGCTGACGGCGGCAATGCCGGCCGGGGCGCAGGAAGCGGAACTCGCCGAAGCTGAAAGCGAAGTGATCGTCGTGACGGCACAGAAGCGCGAGGAAGCGCTTCAGGATGTTCCGATCTCGATCACCGTCGTCAACGGCGAAGCGCTGCGCGATCAGGGTGCCGGATCGCTGGTCGACTATGCCGGTTATGTTCCCGGGATGACGGTAATCAGCTCGCAGCCCGGTACGTCGATCATTTCGCTTCGCGGTATCGCGCCGGTGGGTTCGGCGCAGGCGGTCGGCATCTATCTCGATGACGCGCCGGTGGGATCGAGCAGCCTTTACGCCCGCAGCGCGACCTATTCGCTCGACCTGATGCCGTACGACATCGCCGGGCTGGAAATCCTGCGCGGGCCGCAGGGCACGCTCTACGGTGCAAGCTCGATCGGCGGTTTGCTGAAATACCGGACCGTCGCGCCGAGCACGACCGATTTCAGCGTCAAGGCCGGCGGCGAACTCTTCACGATCGATCATGCCGGCAATCCCGGCTGGGCGGCGCAGGTCATGGTCAATGCGCCGATCGTCCAAGACAAGCTCGGCATGACGGGCAGCTTCTCGTGGCGCAAGACGCCGGGCTTTGTCAGCTCGGTCAACAATCCGGCGCTGAACGACGCCAATTCGGTCGAACAGGTCGGCGGCCGGGTGAGCCTGCTCTGGAACGCGACCGAGGATTTCACCGTTCGCCTCGGCGGCATCTGGCAAACGATCGACGCGAACGCGACCAATAACGTGGTTTCGACCGTCGCGGGCGTTCCGCTTGGCGACGGCTGGTCCTACAACGCCTTCTTGCCCGAGCCTTTCCACAAGAGCATCGATTATTATTCGGCGGTGCTCGACTATGACCTCGGCTTTGCAACGCTGACCTCGGTTTCGACCTATAGCGAAACCAAGACCAGCAGCGTGCAGGATGCCTCGCTGGTTTTCGGTGTCGCGTTTCCGGCGCTGAGCGGCGGGGCGGTACCCGAAGGCCTCGCGCCGTTCAGCATCGAGCTCGGCCTTGAAAAGTACACGCAGGAAATCCGCCTCGCGTCGCCGAGCAACGACCGCTTCGAGTGGATGATCGGTGCCTTCTACACCAAAGAGACCAGCGAGAATCACCAGTTGGTCCGCACCTTCGACTTCTCGGGCGAACCGAACCTGTTCGACCCGGGCGCTATCGTGTCGCTGCCCTCGACGTTCAAGGAAATGGCGGTGTTCGCGAATGCGACGGCCTATTTCGGCGACGTGTTCGCGCTATCGGGCGGCTTGCGTTACGCCAAGAACAAACAGAACTTCCAGCAGATCAGCGAAGGGCCGTTCATCGGCGATGCCAGTTTCACCGGCTCGTCCAAAGAGGACGTCTTCATCTACAGCATCAGCCCGCAGATCCACATCAGCGAAGATGCCATGCTCTATGCGCGCATCGCCAACGGCTATCGTCCCGGCGGCCCGAACGTCGTGTTCCCCGGGGTGCCGCCGCAGGTCGCGGCAGACACGCTGGTCAACTACGAAATCGGCTTCAAGGGCAATCTCGGCAGCACGCTCGCGGTCGAAGTGGCCGGTTTCTATATGGACTGGACCGACATTCAGGTGGTTCAACCCTTCGGGGGCGTGACGGGGCAGGCCAATGGTCCGTCGGCGGTCAGCAAGGGCGTCGAAGGATCCGTAACCTGGCGGCCGGTGCCCGGACTGTCGGTGGTGGCGAGTGCAGCCTATGCCGATGCGAAGCTGACCGCCGATGCGCCTGAAATCTCCGGCGTCGACGGCGCGCGCCTACCCAGCGTGCCGAAATTCACCGGGTCGGTGCAGGCCGATTACAGCTTCGGTATCGGCGAAAATGCGTCGGGCAAGGTCGGTCTGGGCCTGCGCCATTCGTCGCGGCTGGCATCGCTGCCTTCGAGCAGCCCGGACAATCTGTGGTCGGACCCCTATACGGCGCTCGACGCGAATGCCGCGGTCACCTTCGACGATCACTGGACGGTGCGCGTCTATGCTCGCAACCTCACCAACAAGCGGGCGTCGACGCAGCGTAGCTTTGTCCTGAATGCCTTTGGCGCGCAGGCTTATCAGGCGAACGTGCCGCTACAGCCGCGGACCATCGGCGTCGCGCTCGACATGGCTTTCTGAGCGAATTGGAGTTGAACCAGATGAACGCGCCGACCGGCAGGCTTGCCGACAGCCTCGTGCTGCCGCAGCCCTATCTTCTCTTCCTCGGCGATACGGTGGAGGCGAGCTATGCCAAGACCGCATTCGGCCTTGCCGACTGGGCGCCCGATCGCTGCGTCGGCGAAATGGCGATCGGCGGTTGTACGGTAACCACCGGCCTTGCACGTCTCTCGCCCGCCGATGCGCGGGCGGCGGGTGCCCGGTCGGTGGTGATCGGGGTCGCGAACCAGGGCGGCGTGCTCGCCGACAGTTGGGTCGCGGCGCTGATCGACGCGATGGAAGCGGGGCTCGACGTCGTCAGCGGCCTGCACGTCCGGCTCGCAAGCGTGCCTGCGCTTGCCGAGGCGGCGCGCCGTACCGGCCAGCGGCTGATCGATGTGCGCACGCCGCCGGCAGGCATCCCGATCGGCAACGGGCGGAAGCGCAGCGGCAAGCGGCTGCTGACCGTCGGCACCGACTGTGCGCTCGGCAAGAAATATACCGCACTGGCGCTGCACCGTGCGTTCGTCCAGCGCGGTATCGATGCCGACTTCCGCGCGACCGGCCAGACCGGGATCATGATCGCCGGCGGCGGCATCCCGATGGACGCGGTGATTTCGGATTTCGAGGCGGGCGCCGCCGAAATCCTCAGCCCCGACGCGCCCGACGCTCACTGGGATGTCGTCGAGGGACAGGGCTCGATCTTCAACCCCGCCTATGCCGCGGTGTCGCTCGGACTGCTTCACGGCAGCCAGCCCGACGTCTTCGTCGTCTGCCACGATCCGGCGCGCACGGTAATCCTCGGCATGGAAAGCTTTGCGATGCCGAGCGTTGACGAGGTCATCGATCTGACCATCCGCCTCGGCAGCCGGACCAATCCGGCGATCCGTTGCGGGGGTGTCAGCCTCAATACCTCGGCCTATTCGGCCGAAGAGGCCGAAGCGCTGATGGCGGCGGAAAGCGAACGGCTCGGTCTGCCCGTTGCCGATCCCATTCGCGGCGGCGCGGCGTTCGACGCGCTGGTCGATAGCTGTCTCGCATGAGTGTGGGCGATTCGGCAACGGGATCGAGCTGGTTCCAGCGCTTCCTGCTGCCGGGTTTCGCGCTGAAAGCCGTCATCATTGGTGGCGGTTATGCCACCGGGCGCGAACTGGCCGAATATTTCGTGCCGTCGGGGCCGTGGGGCGGGCTGGCGGCAATGCTGCTCGCAACATTGGTGTGGAGCGTCGTCGCGGCGCTGACCTTTGCGCTGGCGCGAAAGCTCGGTGCCTATGATTATCGCGCCTTCTTCAAGGGATTGCTCGGACCGGCATGGGGAGCGTTCGAGGCCGCCTATATCATTTTTGTCATCCTGATCCTTGCGGTGTTCGGCGCCGCGGCGGGCGCGATCGGCGCTGCGACTTTCGGCTGGCCCGAATGGACGGGCTCGCTGCTCCTCGCCGTGTCGATCGTCGCGGTCACCGCCTGGGGGACGGGTGCGGTCGAGCAGATGTTCAAATATGTCTCGATCCTGCTCTACGCCGTCTATGGCCTGTTCCTGATCCTCGCGCTCGCGAGCTTCGGGGGGCTGATCGGACAGGGCTTCGCCAATGCGCCGCCGCCGTCGGGCAACTGGATGGCGGGCGGGCTCACCTATGCGAGCTATAATATCGTCGGCGCCGTCGTGATCCTGCCGGTGCTGCGCCATCTGACCAGCCAGCGCGATGCGGTGGTGGCCGGGCTGATCGCAGGGCCGCTGTCGATGCTGCCGGCGATCCTGTTCTTCGTCGCGATGATGGCCTTTTATCCCGCCATCGGCGCCGAGACCCTGCCGTCGGACTTCCTGCTCCGCCAGATGACGGTGCCGGGTTTCCACATCCTGTTCCAGGTGATGATCTTCGCCGCGCTGCTCGAAAGCGGCGCCGGCGCGGTCCATGCGATCAACGAGCGCATCTCGGGCGCGGTCGAGAGCCGCGGCCGGCCCGCGCTGACGCCCGGAATGCGCGCCGTCATCGGCGCCGTCATCCTCGCGGGATGCATGTTCGTCGCCGGCCGCATCGGGCTCGTCGACCTGATCGCCAGCGGATATCGCTTCCTCGCCTGGCTGTTCCTTGCCGTTTTTGTCGCCCCGCTGCTGACTGTCGGTGTTTACCGCTTGCTGCGAGGCACTCCGCCTTCCCAACTGGAGACTGCATCATGACCTCCGCCCGTCTGATCACCTTGTCGCTCCTGTTCGGCACTGCCGTTCCGGCCTGGGCCGAGCCGCCGAAGGATATTGCGGAACAGGTCGAGGCGCTGCGGCAGGAAATCGGGGCGCCCGGCGTGTCGATCGCGATCGTCGAGGATGGCAAGACGACGCTGTCGCGCGGCTGGGGGGTGCGCAAGCTCGGCGAGCGCGCGCCGGTCGACGGCCAGACGATCTTCCAGACCGGGTCGACCGGCAAGGCAATGACCGCGGCAGCGCTCGCGATCCTCGTCGACGAGGGCAAGATCGGCTGGGACGATCCCGTCATCCAGCATATGCCATGGTTCCGCATGTACGACCCATGGGTCACGCGCGAGATCACGATCCGCGACCTGCTCGTTCATCGTAGCGGGCTCGGGCTTGGGCAGGGCGATCTGATGTTCGTGCCGCGCACGCATCTGACCCGCAAGCAGACGGTCGAGCGTGTCGCCTACCTCAAGCCGCAGACGAGTTTCCGCTCGTCCTACGCCTATGACAACATTCTCTATGCCGTCGCTGGCCAGTTGATCGAGGAGGTCACCGGGCAGACGTGGGAAGCCTTTATGCGCGACCGCGTGCTGCGGCCCGGCGGTATGAAGAATGCGACGAGCGACAGCGAAGACCGCTTCCGCATCCCGAACCGTTCGTGGCCGCACGCCCGGCTGTCGGGGCCGCTGCGCGGGCTCGGCGACCAGCAGGCGCTGAACGAACGCGACGAGCTCGGCCGCAACGGCGCGCCGGCGGGCGGGTTGGCGCTCAGCGCCGACGACATGGCGGCGTGGCTGAAAATCCAGCTTGCGCACGGGGCGCTGCCGAACGGCAAGCCGTTGTTCAGCGAGGCGCAGGCGGCCGAGATGTGGAAGCCGGTGACGATGATGCCGATCACCCCGCTGCCCGACGCGCTGAAACCCGCGCAGCCGACGATGCAATCCTATGCGCTCGGTTGGCAGGTGCAGGATTATCGCGGCCACCAGATCATCTCGCACGGCGGCGGCGTCTTCGGGTCGATCACGCGCGTCGTGATGATCCCCGAAAAAAATGTCGGCTTTGCGATCATGATGAACAGCGAAGAGAGCGGCATGCTGCTCGGGCTGACGTACAAGTTGCTCGACCATTATCTCGACCAGCCCGACGAAGGCTGGACCAAAAAATGGCAGGATTGGTACAAGGAGCGGCTTGCGGGCGGCGTCGAATATCTGAAGCAGGCACAGGCCGCCCCGGCGAAGGTCGGCCCGTCGCTCGACCCGGCGCGCTATGCCGGGCGCTACCGCGATCCGTGGTACGGGGATGTCGTGGTAGCCTCGACGCCGCAGGGGCTGACGATCGACTTCACCTCGACCCCGCGGATGGCCGGGCGGCTCAAGCATTGGCAATATGACAGCTTCGTCACCGATTTCGACGATCCGGCGATCGAGCCCGCCTATGTGACCTTCGCACTCGACGCCGATGGCAAGGTGACCGGCGTGACGATGAAGGCGGTGAGCAAGATCGCCGACTTCAGCTGGGACTATCACGACCTCGACCTGAAACCCGTGGAGGGCAAGAAGTGAAGCGTATTGCGATTCTGGCGGCCGCCACCGCGCTGTCGGCCTGCTCGACCGGCGGCGACAAGCCCAAGGCACCCGAAGCGCCGCTGCACAGCCGGATGCTGGTGCTCGACACCCATCTCGACACGCCGCTGCATTTCGAGCGCAAGGGCTGGAATTTCGCCGATCGTCACGACCTCGCGACCGACCTGTCGCAGCTCGACATCCCGCGGATGAAGGACGGCAATCTCGATGGCGGCTTTTTCGCCATCTATACCGATCAGGGGCCGCTGACGCCGGCGGGCTATGCCGCGGCGCTCGATCATGCCCGCAAACGGTCCGACCTGATCGACCGGACGATCGCGACGCACAAGGATGCGATCGGCCCGGCGCTGACCGCCGACGATGCACGGCGGCTCAACAAGGAAGGCAAGCTCATTGCCTTCAAGTCGATCGAGAACAGCTATCCGCTCGGCGAAGACCTGTCGTTGCTGGATGAATTCTATAAAAAGGGCGTGCGGCTGGCGGGGCCGGTGCATTCGAAGGACAACCAGTTCGCCGACAGCGCGACGGGCGAGGGGCACTGGAAGGGGCTGAGCCCGCTCGGCAAGCAATGGGTTGCCGAAATGAACCGGCTCGGCATCGTGATCGACGCGAGCCATTCTTCCGACGCGACCTTCGACCAGATCCTCGCGCTGTCGAAATATCCGATCCTCCTCTCGCATTCCAGCCTGCGGTCGGCGAACGACCATCCGCGCAACCTCGACGAAGGGCGGCTGAAGGCGCTCGCGGCCAAGGGCGGTGCGATGTGCATCTCGACGATCTTCTTGTCCGATATGAAGATGTCACCCGAACGCGCTGAACTGTTCGGCAAATATGAGACGATCGGCACATTGTCACCCGCCGAGCAGGCCGACCTCACGCGCCGCTGGCGCGAGCTCGACAAGACCGAGACGATGTGGGCGGCCGATTTCGAGAAATATATGGCGATGGTGCTGCGCGCGATCGAGATCGGCGGCGTCGACCATATCTGTTTCGGCGCCGACTGGGACGGCGGCGGCGGGTTGACGGGGATCGAGGATATCTCGGCGTTGCCCAAGGTCACCGAGCGGCTGAAAGCGGCGGGCTATTCGGACGCCGACATCGAGAAGATGTGGAGCGGCAACATCCTGCGCGTATTGTCGGCGCAGGGGAAGGGTCGATGATCCGCGCGGCTTCGCTGGTCGCGGCGCTGTTGCTGTTCGGCGCCGCTCCGGCGCTGGCACAGGATGCCGGGCACGCCAATCCCGCGCCACGCGCCGACCATCATATGCATATCCAGAGCAAGCTGATCACCGAGCAGCTCCGCGCCATGCAGGCCGCCGAGCCCGACATATTCGATGGAATTTCTGCGGACCTGTTCGCCGAACGCACCGGCGCCGACGCACTGCGCGAACTCGACCGGGCGGGCATCGACAAGGGCGTGCTGCTGTCCACCGGCTATATGTTCGGTTTCACCGCCGTGCCGATGGAGCCGGCGGTCAGGGCCGAAAAAATGCGCGGCGAAAACCGCTTCAACGTCGATGCCGCGCTGGCGTCGAAGGGGCGGCTCTTCGCCTTTGTGGGCATAAATCCCTTTGCAGCCAATGCGTTCGACGAGCTCGAATATTGGTCGAAGCAACCCGGTGCATCGGGGGTCAAGCTGCACCTCGGCAACAGCGGGTTCGATACGGCCAACGCCGAACAGGTCGAAGCGCTCGGCCGCTTCTTCGCCGCCGCGAACAAGGCGCGGATGCCGCTCGTCGTCCATCTTCGCGGTGCGGCACCGTTCAGCGCTGCCGGCGTCAATATCTTCCTCGACCGGGTTGTTTCGCAGGCGGGCGATTTGCCGATCCAGATCGCGCATGGTGGCGGCTATGCCGGGATCGATCAGCCGACGCTCGACGCGCTGGCCGCTTATGGCGATGCGATCGCGCGCAAGGCCCCGGGCACGGCCAATCTCGTTCTCGATATTTCGGCGGTGATGCAGTTCGATCCGTCCAAGCTGCCCGACGCCAAGACCTCGACCGAAAAACGCAGCTATGACGAGCTTCGCGCTATCTATGTCGCGGGAATGCGCAAGATCGGGCTCGATCGCTTCGTTCTCGCCAGCGACTGGCCTGCGATCGCGCCGCCCGCCGAATATTTCGCCGCGGAAAAGCTGGCGCTTCCGGTAACGCCGGCCGAGTGGAAGCAGCTTTGCGAGAATGTCGCGCCCTATCTGCGCCCCGAATGGCTGGCAAAGCGGGAGGCCGCCGACGAGGGCGCGACGCGCTAGTTCAGTCCGCCTGTTCGGCCATGCGCAGGCCGAGCGTTGCGGCGTTCTGGACCGCTTCCTCGCGGCTTGTCGCGCGCAGCTTGCGCATGACATTCTTGAGGTGCCATTTCACCGTTTCGGGCGCCAGATTCAGTGTCCGCGCGATCTCCTTGTTCGACTCGCCCGCTTTCAGCGCCCCCAATATGTCGATTTCGCGTTCGGTGAGGAAAGAGAAGTCCTCTCCCGGCGCGGTCGCGTGATGCCCTTCCAGCCGGTGGTCGCGGCGCGACGGATCGGCGAGTTTGAGCAGCGCGAGGAACGAACCCGATGAATAGGCTTCGCTGCAGAAATTCTGCACCGCGCGGACGCCGGTGACGTCGAGAACATCGACGATGGTACGCCGGAAACCGGTGCTCGCCGCGTGATTGAGGAACCGCACGGTTTCGAGCGCGACCATCTTGTCACAGCGCCCGCTGAGCTGGGGCAGGATGTTGAACAGCGTTGCCGAAGCGCGCAGTTCGGCATCGTCGGCATTCGAAGCCAGCCGCAACAGCCGTTCGGCGACCAGCGTCAGGCGCGGACGATCGCCAAGGGCAATCGCTTCATAAGCACGCATTTCGGACAACAGGGCAAAGGCGCGGCCCGGCGCCGACAGCGGATCGCATACCGCGGCGTCCTCGTCGGCGATGGCGATGACCGCTTCGGGGTCGATCGTCTGCGGCAGGCGAAGGCGCGCGCGCTCGATGACGCACAGTGCCTTCAGCGGTGCCCAGTTGCGTTCGAACGCGATCACTTCGGCCCGGTCGATCAGCGAGGCCGCGCGATCGGGCTGATCGAGCCCCGCCGCAGCGCGGATGCTGACGAGAAGGGTCTGGATCAGCGCGTCCTGAAAACAGCTTTGCGCAAGGTGAGGGAGCGCATCGGCCGCCAGTCCGGCGGCCTTGCCGACCTCGTCGCGTTCATAGGCGCATCGCGCCAGCGCGGCGTCGATCAGCGCGGTGGCGAGGGAGGGTGCGGCGGCGCCGCTCCGCGCCTCGCGCAGCACGCGTTCTGCCTCGCCCAACTGGCCCTGCGCGCGCGCGGCGCCGGCGCGCGTGCAAATCGCCAGCGCAAAGGGCAGGTCGAGCGGGCTTCCGGCGCTGCGCAGCGACAGGGGACGGATCGCGTCATGCACCAGCCCGAACAACCCGCGTTTGAGGGCGCCTTGCGCCTGCATGACGCGGATCATCGACACCGCGAAGGCCGATGCGTCGCCCGGTGCGGCCAGAAACCGGTCGCATGTTTCGATCACCGCCTCGGGCCGGTCTTCGACGCAGGCCCGGTGGAACAGGGCAAGCGCGTGGGCTTCCGCCGTTCCGGTGCTTTCCAGCGCGGCAATTGCCCCGTTGGCGTCCCGATCCGCGGTCAGGGTCAGGAGCCACGCATGCGCTTCCGGAAGGCCGGGCGTCGTCTCGATCTCTGCGGGCGCGAGTTGCCTCATCCAGCCGGAAAGCATGGCGATGTCTCCGCGCTCGAGCATCGAAGCGGCGACGCCGGCGATCAGCGTTGCCGCTTCGCCGGAATCGCCGCACGCCAGAAGCTGTTCGATCGCGTCCGCCGTCATGCCCTGCGCCGCATAATATCGTGCGGCCACCCGGTGCAACTGGCGCGCCTGGCCCGGTTCGGCGATATCGAGGCGTGATTGAAGCGCGGCGCGAAAGGCGGGATGGAGGCGGTACCAGGCGCCGCCCGGGCGCGGCGGGTCGACGAAAACACCCCGCGCCGCGAGGTCTTCGAGCAGCCTGGCGGGCTGCTTTTCGCCGCCGAGCAGGCGGCACAGATCGGCGCTAAGAGACGGGGCGATGCCGTAACGTTGCAGGAGCAGTTGCGCTGCCGGGGGCAGCTCGTCGAGCAAGGCGGCAAAATAGGCGTCGAGACGGCCGGTCAGCGCCCGTGAATCGGTGAGGTCCGGAGAGGGTGCCGCGCGCATTGCAAGCCTCAGTCCCGCCGGCCAGCCTTCGAGGACATTGTTGAGCGCCGTGCAGCCGGGCGCATTGACCGGCGTTCCGGCGTTCTGCAGGAATATATGGACCTCCTCGTCGGTCAGCCCCAGATCGGTGCGTCCGACGTGCAGCACCATGTCGCGGCGCTCCGCCGCTGCGATCTGCACGGCGGGCTGCGCGCAGCCCGCCAGCACGAGGCGCAATTGCCGCGGCGGATGGCGGAGCAACCGATTGAGCACGTCGATCGCGCGCGCGTCGGTCAACCGGTCGACATCGTCGAGGACGAGGAGCAGCGGCCGGTCTGCCGCATCGATCCGCTGCGCGAGGATATCGGCGAGGATCGGGGCGGAAGCGGGCGCGGACGGTTCCCCGGCGATGCCGTCTTCGGCGGCCGCACGGCGTGCGATGCGGACGGCTTCGAAAACATGGGCGATGGCGGCCGGTTCATTGTCTTCGGGATCGAACGAAACCCAGCCGGCGTCCCATCCCATACCCTCGGCTTCGGCAAACAGCGTCGCGCAAAAGGCGGTCTTGCCATATCCTGCCGGCGCCCGGACCAGACAAATCTCGCGCGCTGCCAATGCATCGAGCCATCGGGCGCGCCGATCGCGGCCGACGAGGTCGGAGGGAAAACGCGGCGGCATGAACTTGCGTGGGGCGAAGGGCGTGACGCCGTGCGCCCTTGCCGCTTCGCGCGGCGGCCTGACGTCTGTCCTCGATCCCGGCTGGATGGTCATCGCTCGCCCTCCATCTGTTTACGCTGGCTATCGCGCCCGCGCGCGAACGGCAAGGCGAAGCGCTCATCCCCCCCATCGCTCCCCCCGCCGCCTTGTCTGTCGTACCCGCGCCCGTCGCCATAGCCTCCATCCCGACGAAGGCCTTGCACAGAACGGGCCTCCAACCACGGGAGAGAAGGCGTGACCAACAAAGCTTTTCTGGCAACCTGCCTGTCGACCACGATGCTGATGGGATGGCATGGCGCCGCATCGGCCCAAGAGGCGCCCGTGGCACCCGAAGCCTCCGGGACGGAGAGCGGCGGGATCGCCGAGATCGTCGTCACCGCGCAGAAGCGCGAACAGAGGTTGCAGGATGTCCCCGCGGCGGTGTCGGCGCTCGGCGGCGATCAGCTGGCGGCGCGCGGGATCAACGAAACCTCCGACCTGATGGGCGCGGTGCCGAGCCTGCAAATCTCGACCCCCTATGGCAAGACCCAGCCCAATTTCTCGCTGCGCGGGATTTCGGTGGCCAACGAATTCTCCGCATCCACCGCGTCGCCGGTCGGCGTCTACGTCGACGAAGTCTATCAGAGCTTCCGCGCCAGCCATGGCGGGCAGCTTTACGATATCGACCGCGTCGAGGTGCTACGCGGGCCGCAGGGGACGCTCTATGGCCGCAACACCACCGGCGGCGCGATCAGCTTCTTCACCCGGAAACCGAAGCTGGGCGAAGACGAGGGCTATTTCACCATCGGCTACGCCAATTACGATACCAAGACGGTCGAGGGCGGTTTCGAAAAGACGCTGATCCCCGACGTCCTCGGCATACGCATCGCGGGGACGGTCGCGAAGGGCGACGGCTGGCAATATAACCCGGCGCAGGATCGCCATGTCGCCACCACCGATTCGATGGCCGGCCGCATTTCGCTGCGCTGGAAGCCGACCGACACGCTCGACATCAACCTGAAAGCCTATGCGGCGAAGGACGATCCCTGGACGGCCAATGCCTATTCGATCGGCCAGTTCGCGAACGGCGAGGATATCGTCGGCTATTCGCGCTTCAATCCCGCGCAGAACGGCGGCCGCGCGCTCGGCAAGAACGAGGTGTCCGCCGATCAGGGCGGCAAGTCGCTCTCGTCGTCGAAGGGCGTCGCGCTCAACATCGCGCTGGAACTGGGCGACTATTTCACGCTGACCTCGATTACCGGCTATGACACGGGCAAATACAGCATCTCGCCCAACGACTGCGACGGTTCGCCGCTCGACGTCTGCTCGATCCGGTTCAACAGCACCAGCAAGAATTTCAACCAGGATCTCCGCCTGAACTACTCCGACGACAACATCGATTTCGTCGGCGGGCTCTATTACGGCAAGGACACGATCAAGACGCGGAACGAACCCGACTTCTTCGGTGCCCTCAGGCCTATGCTACTGGGGCTGGGCGTTCCCGGCGGTTACAACAACGCGCCGATCGGGACACCGGACTCGATCCGCGTTCTCCCTGCGTTTGCGCTCGACCCGACCCTGACGCCGGGCTCGGCGGGCTTTTGCGATCCCGTCGTCGTCAACCCGAACGGCTTTTTCGATGCGCGGACGCTGGTCGCGTACCAGACCGATGCCGCGATCAACAACTCGGGCAATTTCCCCGCCGGCGGTGCCTATTATCAGGGATGCCTCGCCGCCGGCGCGGGGCCGTTCGGTCCGATCCTGGGCGAACAGAAGTTCGACGTCCAACGCCCGTCGAAGGCGATCTATGGCGACCTGACATGGAAGGCGACCGACCAGCTCACCGTGGCGATCGGCCTGCGTTACACGATGGACAAGGTGAAGTTCCGCAACGGCAGCACGATCATCTACGCCCTCGATGGCGTGACGCCGGTGGTCAACCTGATCCCCTATGCCTTCCCCTACGACCCCGACCTGCCGACGATGAACCTGCAGGAAAAGGCGAACCGCCTGACCGGCCGCGCCAATATCAGCTACAAGTTCAGCGACGATGTCATGGGCTACATCCAGTACAGCCGCGGCTATCGCAGCGGCAGCTATAACGGTCTCGCCTATCAGGGCACGAACCAGGTCTATTATATCAAGCCCGAAAAGGTGAACGCCTATGAGGGCGGTTTGAAGACCCAGTTCCTCGACCGCCGCGTCCAGCTCAACCTCGCGGGCTTCTATTACGACTATTCGAACCAGCAGACGACGCAGGTCGTCGGTGCGACCACCTTCACCCGCAGCGCCAACGGTCGCGTCTGGGGCGGCGAGGCCGAACTCACCGTCGCGCCGGCCGACGGCCTCCAGCTCAACGCATCCTTCGGTTACCTCAACAGCAAATATAGGGGAAATGTCGTCGATCCGGCCGATCCGGCGACGCAGTTCACGCGCAACGTCAACGGCAATCCCTTTCCGAACGCGCCCAAGATCACCTTCAACGCGGGCTTCGACTGGGATATTTTCGAGCGTGGCGACAGTAAGCTGACGCTGCGCGGCGACGCCAGTTACATGGGCAAATATTACTTCGATGCCTTCGGCGATTACGGGCTCGATCCGTGCGACAAGCCCGGCGCCCCCGGCGCCGTCCGCCCCGCCGGCGTTGCCTTCACTTGCGGCAATCCGGGTTACTGGCTCTTCAACAGCCGCCTGACCTACAAGGCCAACGACAATCTGTCGGTCAGCGCGTGGGTCAAGAACCTGACGAACAAATATTACTACACCTACGGCCTCAATATCGATGTCTTCGGGCTCGATTATCTGAACCGCGGCACCCCGCGGACCTACGGCGTCGAAGCGACGTTCAGCTTCTGAACCTCCGGAGCAGGGAACGGCGGGCACCCCCTCCCGCCCGTCGTTCCCGATCCCGATATTTACGAGAGGAGCGTCGCATGATGCGATTTACGGGCAAGAGCGTACTGATCACGGGCGCAGCGCGAGGGATAGGCCTCGCGGCCGCGCAGGAGTTTGCGCGCGAAGGGGCATCGGTGACGATCACCGATATCGACGCGGACGAGGCGGAACGCGCGGCCGGGGCAATCCGCGCCGAGGGGCTGAAGGTCGAGGCGCGCCGTCAGGACGTCGCCGACGAGGCCGCATGGGAAGCGCTGGTCGCCGACGTCGTGGCGCGCGAGGGCAAACTCGACATTCTCGTCAACAACGCCGGCATGGGTTTCCTGAAGTCGGTCGTCGATACCGATATCGCCGAATGGCAGCGCTTGATGGCGGTCAACCTCGAGAGCGTGTTCCTCGGCGTGCGCGCCGGGATCGCGGCGATGAAGGAGCGGGGCGGGGTGATCGTCAACGTCGCGTCGATCGCCGCGAACGTCGCCGAGCCGCTGTTTCCCGCCTATAATGCCAGCAAGGCCGGGGTCGCGATGCTGACCAAGGCGGTCGCGGTCGATTGCGCGCGCAAGGGTTGGCCGGTGCGGATCAACTCGCTGCACCCCGGCTATTGCGAGACGAAACTGGTCGCCGATGCGGTGGGGGCGCTGGGCGACGAGGCGGCGGGCTTTGCCGCCGCGACCGCCGCCGCCATTCCGCTGGGCCGCATGGCGACGACGCGCGAGATCGCGCGGCCGCTGCTGTTCCTCGCCAGCGACGACGCCGCGTACATGTGCGGCAGCGAACTGATCGTCGACGGTGGCTACACCGCAATTTGACCAATGAAATCAATGAAAGAGGGATCGGGGTTATGAGCAAGAAGAAACCTGTCATCGTCTATGGCGCCTCGGGCTACACCGGCCGCCTCGTCTGCGAATATTTGCGCGAACTCGGCATCCCGTTCATCGCCGCCGGGCGCGACGCGAAGCGCGTGCAGGAGGTGATGGACAAGATCCCCGGCATCGAAACCGCCGACTATGAGGTCGCCGAGGTCGACCATAGCGTCAAAGCGTTGACCAAGCTGTTCAAGGACGCCAAGGTCGTGTGCAACATGGTCGGGCCGTTCATCAAATATGGCCCCGAAACGGTCGAGGCCTGCCTTGCCGCGGGCGTCCATTATCTCGACACCACCGGCGAGCAGGACTGGATGCTGCTGGCGCAGGAAAAATGGGGCGACGCCTTCGCCAAAAAGGGCCTGTTGCTGTCGCCCTGCGTCGCGCAGATGTACACCACCGGCGAGATCGCGGCGAACATCGCGCTCGAGACGATGCCCGGCCTCGACACGCTCGACATGCTCGTGCTGTGGAAGGGGTTCCCGACCTATGCCTCGGTCCAGACGATCTTCACGATCCTGAAGGCCGACTGGTATTATCTTGAAAACAATCAATATGTTCAGTGGCCGACCCTGACCGCAACCGAATGCCAGGTGCCGGGCCAGCATGCCACCGCGCTGACCCTGCCGTGGGGCGGGACCTCGCACCCGATCTGG
This sequence comes from Sphingopyxis macrogoltabida, assembly GCF_001314325.1. Taxonomy (NCBI): domain Bacteria; kingdom Pseudomonadati; phylum Pseudomonadota; class Alphaproteobacteria; order Sphingomonadales; family Sphingopyxidaceae; genus Sphingopyxis; species Sphingopyxis macrogoltabida. The sequence goes on along the minus strand of NZ_CP009429.1, from coordinate 2,119,034 downwards.
TTCAAGGATGACCCGCGCGTCTCGACGGTCAAGGTCTATGGCGGCGTGTTCGCGCGCGAGGTCATGGACAATGTCGTCAACATGACCAAGATGATCGATACCGACATCAAGCCGCTGCCCTTCGCCGAGCAGGAAGCGGCGCTGTCGAAGATGGCGGAGTCCGTACAGGGCGACATGCCGCCGCGCGAAAATCCGCGGCTCAATACCAGCATCGATTCGGTCTACGCCTCGGGCCCGCTCGGCCGCGTGCATGTGCTGATCCACGGCAACTGCAATTACAAGCAGACCGGGCTGATGCAGGCGTGGTGTGCGGCGAACCTGCTGCAACAGCCGCCGCGCCGCGCCGGCTTCGCCTCGGCGTGCCAGGCGTTCGGGCATCGCGAGATCTTTGGGGCGATGCGCCAGTTCGGACTGGTGCTGAAACCGATCGTCACGGTCCACGACTGAGGAGAAGGCCTGATGCGGCTGGTCGACTGGCTCGACAAGGGGGCGTCGCTCGGCGCCGATGCTCCTTGCCTGACGATGGACGGCGAAAGCCTGTCCTATGGCGAGGTGCAGGCGTTGACGCACCGCGTTGCGCGCCGGCTGAACGCGTCGGGGATCACCCCCGGCAAGCATGTCGCGATCCTGTCGGGCAATGATCCGGTCGCCTTCGCCTGCGTCTTCGCCATCTCGCGCGCGGCGGCGGTCTGGTGTCCGATCAATCCGCGCAACGAAGCGGCCGAAAACGCTTATGTGCTCGACAATTTCGACTGCGCGGCCTTGTTTTTTCACAGCAAATTCGCCGAACTGGTCGACGCGCTCAGGAAGGATCTGCCCAAGCTCGAGCTGCTTGTCTGCCTCGATGCCGAACAGCCCTTCGCTCCGTCGCTCGACGAGTGGCTGGCGGGCGCCCCCGACACCCCATTCACGGCGGCGCCCGTCAGCGATCTGGCGATGATCCCCGGCACCGGCGGAACGACCGGGCATCCCAAGGGCGTCATGCTGACGAACCGCAATCTGGAAGCGATGACCGCGCTCACCCTGATGGGTTATCCGTTCGAAGGGCGGCCGGTCTATCTCGCGATGGCGCCGCTCACTCATGCGGCGGGCGTGCTCGCTTTCCCGATCATGGCGCATGGCGGCGAGATCGTGATCATGCCCTATCCCGATATCGGGCAATTTCTGGCGCTCGCGGCGCGGCACCGGGCAACGCATACCTTCCTGCCGCCGACGCTGATCTATATGCTGCTCGATCATCCCGACCTCGCGGCAACCGACCTCTCTTCGCTGCAATGTTTCTGGTATGGCGCGGCCCCGATCTCGGCGGCGCGGCTCGAAGAGGCGATCGGCAAGCTCGGCCCGGTGATGGCGCAGCTTTTCGGCCAGACCGAGGCCCCGATGATGATCTCGATGATGGCGCCGAAGGATCATTTCAATCCCGACGGCACGATCGCACGCCATCGCCTGTCGTCGGCCGGCCGGCCGGGGCCGCTGGTGCAGGTCGCCATTCTGGACGGCGAAGGCCATCCGGTTCCGCAGGGCGAACGCGGCGAGATCGTCGTCCGCGGTTCGCTGGTGATGGACGGCTATTACAAGAATCCGGCTGCGACCGCCGAAGCGACCGTGGACGGCTGGCACCGCACGGGCGACATCGGCTATCTCGACCCCGACAATTTCCTGTTCATCGTCGACCGCGCCAAGGACATGATCATTACCGGCGGCTTCAACGTCTATTCGGCCGAGGTCGAACAGGCATTGCTGGCGCATCCGGCGGTGCAGGACGGCGCGGTGTTCGGCCTGCCCGACGACAAATGGGGCGAACGTGTCTGCGCGGTTGTCCAGCTTCGGGCGGGGCAGAGCGCCGATCCGCAAGCGATCATCGCCCACGTCAAGGCGGCGATCGGCAGCGTCAAGGCGCCGAAAGAGCTCGAGATCTGGGACGACCTGCCGCGCTCGAAGGTCGGCAAGGTGCTGAAGAAGGACATCCGCGCGGGCAAGCTCGCGAGCCTCGGTCAGCCATAGCTCGATTGTGGCGCCGGCGGCATTCCGGCCGCGGGCGCGCACAGCTCGACGATATCCTGTCCCAGCGCCCGGACCACCGCGATGTCCGAATCCCACGCGAACATGAAGCGGGCGCTGCCGCCGATGAAGGTGTAGAACAGCCAGCCGCGCTCGCGCAGCCCGTCGAGCACCGCCTCGGGGGCGCTGAGGAACACCGAATTGGCCTCGACGGGGAAGGCGAGCCGGACGCCGGGGAGACCGGCGATCGTTGTCGCGAGTCTGGCGGCGCAATCATTGGCGTGGCGGGCGTTGCCCAGCCAGGCGCCGCTTTCGAGCAGCCCGATCCACGGCGCCGACAGGAAGCGCATCTTCGAGGCAAGCTGTCCCGCCTGCTTGCACCTATAGTCGAAGTCGGTCGCCAGGCTCGTGTCGAAGAAGATGATCGCCTCGCCTGCCGCCATGCCGTTCTTCGTGCCGCCGAAGCACAGGACATCGACTCCGGCGCGCCACGTAATGTCCGCAGGTGTGCAGCCGAGCCTCGCGCAGGCATGCGCGAAGCGGGCGCCGTCCATGTGCAGCTTCAGTCCCAGTTCGCGGCAGGTCGCCGAGATCGCGCGGATTTCGTCGATCGAATAGACCTGCCCGGTCTCGGTCGGCTGGGTGATCGTAACGACGCGCGGCTTGGGGAAATGAATATCCGACCGGCCGCAGGCGAGGGCGCGGATCGCCTCGGGGTTCAGTTTTCCGTCGGGGGTTTGCGCGACGAGCAGTTTTGACCCGTTGGAGAAAAATTCGGGCGCGCCGCACTCATCGGTTTCGACATGAGCGGAGGAGGAACAGATCACGCTGTGATAGGATTGGCAGAGCGCGGCGAGCGCAAGCGAATTGGCGGCGGTGCCGTTGAACGCGAAAAACACCTCGCACTTCGTCTCGAACAGCGTGCGGAACGCGTCCGCGGCGCGCTGCGTCCATATATCGTCGCCATAGGCCCGCGCCGAACCGTCGTTGGCGGCGGCCGTTGCCGCCCAGGCTTCGGGGCAGATGCCGGCATAATTGTCGCTGGCGAATTGTTGCGGCTTGGCTGTCATGTCGAACTCCCTTTCGAAATATCGAGAAGCGGTTCGACGCAGGTGCGGCTGATGGTCCCGTTTTTTGCCGGTCCGGCCACATCCCCCGTCTTTGACGGGGTACCACCTTGCTCGGGAGCAGGTTGGTGTCAGGCGTCGGCCCGACTCTTGATGTATGGCCGCCCTTTAGTCGGCGGCGCGGGTGGCGTCAATCCGGAGGACCCGACAGCCCTGCAATCAGGATAATTTCGGCCGCGGCGGTTGATGTCCGGCATAGCCGGTGAACGCCTGATGGAGCTGCGTCAGCCTTTCGAGCCGCTGTTCGACGCGCGTCCCGATCGTCTTGATCACGCTGTTGACGAGCAGATTGACCGCGCAGACGAGCGCGACGGGCGAACTCCAGAACATCCCCGTCTGCGTCGGCACGGCCAGCACATGCGGCGTAAACCGCGGCGCCCAGTCGCAGAACAGGTCGGTGAGGACGATCAGCGGGATGCCCTGCTGGCTCGCTTGCTCGGCGAGCAGATAGGATTGGCGCGAATAGCGCCGGATATCGATGACGACGAGGCAGCGGTCTGTCTCGTCGGCGGCGAACACGTCGGCATAATTGCCCGCGCTGAGGTCGACCAGGCCGACCCCGTCGCGCATGAATTGCAGATGGTTGGCGAGCAGCATCGCAATCCCGCGTTCGGTCTGAAATCCCGCGATCTGGACGCGCTGCGACCGGGCGAGCAGATCGACCGCCTGCGCGAATTGCGGGGTCTCGGCAAGCCTGTAAACTTCGATCAGCGACTTCATTTCGCGCTGGATGCTCGTTTCGCTTTCGTCCCCGGCATCGCCCGATTCGACGAACTCGGCGAGTTGGTCGCCCATCAACCAGGGAAAACCTTCTTCGCTATTATCCTTCAGTTCATTCTTCAGCGCCTTGAAGTTGCGATAGCCGAGCCGGCGGGCAAAGCGGCCGATGGTGATTTCGGCGACCCCGACCTTGTCGGCCAGCGAAAGCGCCGTCTCGAACGCCAGCGTCGCATAATGGCCGAGGATATAGGCCGCGATCGCGCGTTCGGCGGGCGAATAATGTTCGAGATCGGCCTGCAGCCGCTGGAGCAGCGGGACATTGGGGATCGCTGGCCGATCGGTGTTCTGGTCACTCATGTCCCCATTCCCTTCGGCGATATGTTAGTAATTTTGTCAAAACTATCAATTGACAGAAATATGTCAAATCACTTTTAATCAAGTCACACCGGCCCCGCATCTCGCGAAACGGGCCGTTCGATGATCACTGGTCGTTTGAGGGGAATGGGCAATGAACGGACTTTGCCGGAACGGGTATCGGGTTGGATCTCGCCGCACGCGGCTGAGGCTGGCAGCAGGGGCGCTGGCGATGCAGGCGGCGCTCGCGGCAACGGGCGCTTATGCGCAGGAAGCAGGCGAAAGCGGCGAGGGCGATGCGATCGTCGTCAGCGGCTACCGCTACCTTGCCGAGGACACCAGCGGCACCACCGGGCTTCCGGTGCCGATCGAGAAGGTCCCGCAATCGATCAGCCTCGTCAGCGAAGACTTCATGGATGCGACCGATGTCCGCTCGCTGGGCGATGTTGCACAATATACGCCCGGCGCGCTGTTCGACGGCAATCCGGGCGGCACCGCGTCGATCGTCAAGCTGCGCGGCTTTGCCGCCGGCAATGCGATCGACGGGCTGAACGTCGGCGCGCTCGATTACGAGCCCGACTTCGCGACGCTCGAACGGCTCGAAATCGTCAAGGGCCCGACGTCGGTGGTCTATGGCGCCGCCAACCCCGGCGGCATCATCAATCAGGTGACCAAGGGGGCGAAAGCGAACACGCCGTCGCATATCGAACTGCTCGGCGGCTCGTGGGACCGCTGGCGGCTCGAGGGCCAGGTCGCGGCATCGCTGAACGCGGCGGGCACGGTCAATGTCATCGCCATCGCCGCCCACGAAGAGGCGGGCAGCTTCATGCAGCGCGTCGATTCGGCGAAGACGGTGCTCTACGCCGGGATCGATGCCGAGCTGACGCCCGGCCTCACCGGCTATATCCATGGCGGCTATGAACGCTATCGGCGTACCTCGTTCGACGGCATCCCGACCTTTCCCGACGGATCGCCGGCGCCGGTCGGCCGGTCCTTCTTCATCGGGTCGGGCGATTTCGACCTTGTGACCCCGGTCGTGCGCGTGAACGGCGGGCTGGACTGGGAGGCGTCGGAGGCGCTGTCGGTCAGCCTGAAGCTCAACTATCTCCGTTCGAACACGACCGGAGAGAGCGGGTTCGGCTTCGGGCTCGAAGACAATGGCGACTTCTTCCTCGCGATCAACAACATCACCAAAAGCGTGACCAAGGCGTTCAGTGCCGGATTGTCGGCAGTGTACAAGCTCGACGACCTCGGGCTCGCCGACAGCTTCGTCACTGTCGCTGCCAATTATCAGCATTACGACACGAAACAGGCCGGGACGATCCCCGATATGCCGGAAGGCGATGTCGCGAACATTTTCGACGGCGTCGACGCGATCGAGGCGCTGTTCAACACGCGGACCTATCCCGGCATCTTCGATTACAGCCTCAATCGCGGGCTCCGCTATTTCACCCTGTCGACGCAGGCCAACATCAAGGTCGCGGAGCCGCTGACGCTGCTCGGCGGCATCAGTTGGGCCAAGCCCGATGTGAGCAAGCAATCGGGCGCGGCGCCGTGGGAGGATTTCAGCGGCAACAGCCAGACCAGCCTGCGCCTCGCCGCGACGCTGGAGCCGGTCCAGGGCCTCAATTTCTATCTGTCGTACAGCGAATCCTTCCAGCCGCAGTTGTTCATCGACGCGGTCGGCGACGTGCTGCCGCCGCTGACCGGCGAGCAATATGAGGCCGGGGTCAAATATGTGTCGCCCGACCGGCGGCTGTTGCTCACCGCGGCAGTCTTCGACGTCCGGCAGGCCAATCAGGCGCGCTACGACCAGACCATCGACCTGATCGACCGCTATTCGCCGGTCGGCAAGGTACGGCACCGCGGCTTCGAATTGCAGGCGGTCGGTGAGGTTGTGCAGGGCTGGCAGGTCAACGCCGGGTTCGCCATCCTCGATCCGACAATCCGCGAGGATGACGATCCGACGCTGATCGGCAAGACGGTCGCCTTCCTGCCCAAGAGCACGGCGAGCCTCTATACCAGCTATGAATTCGGCGGCGGCGCTTTCGTCGGGGGCGGCATTCGCTATGTCGATTCGGTGAAGACCGACATCGATCGCGCGACGCGCGACCTGCCGTCCTATGTATTGGCCGACGTGTCGGCGGGCTATGATTTCGAGCGTTTCCGTGTCCAGCTCAACGTCAAGAACCTGTTCGACAAGCATTATTTCGTGAACAACTATCAGACGCTGTTTTACGGCAATGTCGTCGGTGAACCGCGGAGCGTGACGGTTTCGCTGCGCGCGAACTTCTGATCGTCATGGCCGGCGGGCGGAAGGCGGTGATGATGCGCGGGGCGATGCTGCTGGCGGCCGCCGCCCTCTCGGCAACCGGCGCGCGTGCCGAGCCGGTCCACGACATCGTCTTTACCGGCGCGCGCGCGATCGATCCCGAAACCAGGCTTGACGCGATCCGCAACATCGCGATCGACGGCGACCGGATCGTCGCGGTGACGACGGCGAAGCTCGCAGGGCGGCGGGTGATCGATGCGCGCGGTCTGGTTGCGGCGCCGGGCTTCATCGACCTCCATTCGCACGCAACGACGCGCGAGGCGGCCACCTATCAGGTCAGGGACGGGGTGACGACGCGGCTCGAGCTGGAGATCGGGACGTGGCCGGTGGCCGACTGGTATCAGGCGAAGCGTGGTCGCGAACTGCTGAACTATGGCACCAGCGTCGGGCATACCGCCGTCCGCTATTATCTCCAGAAGGGCGAGGGGGAGGCGGGCCTTGCGGCGCTGCGCGATCCGGCCGAAAAGTTCGCCGCGCCCGAGGCTGACGCGCCGCTCGCCGATGCCGCCTATCCGCGCCTTGCGTCGCTGCTCGAACAGGGGCTGCGCGAAGGGGCGATCGGAATCGGCAGCGGCACCCAATATGCCCCCGGCATCACCCGCCGCGAACTGCTCGACGTCACGCGCGTTGCCGGGCGCAGCAAGAGCTGCCTCTTCACCCATATCCGCTTCGGCAGTCTCGTCGAACCCGACAGCACGCTGGAAGCGGTGCAGGAAAATATCGCCAATGCGGCGATCACCGGCGCTTGTGTCCATATCGCACATATCAACAGCATGGCGATGTCGGAGGCGCCGGGGATGGTTGCGCTGATGCGCGACGCGCGCGGGCGCGGCGTCGATATTTCGACCGAAACCTATCCATGGGGTGGATCGGTCGATGCGGTACGCAGCCATTTCTTCGATCCGGGGTGGGAAAAGCGCTGGGGCGTCGGCGTCGGGGATCTGCAGTCGCGCAGCACCGGCAAGCGGCTGACGCAGGCCGACTTCGATGCGCTGCGCGCCGGCAGCGGCGATGACGGCATCATCATGCATATGAACAGCGAGGCGACGATCGCCGCGCTGCTCGCCGACCCGACGGTGATCGTCGCGAGCGACGGCGGCCGGATCGAGGGGCCGAACGGCCACCCGCGCTCGGCAGGAACTTTCGCGCGCGTCCTCGGCCATTATGTGCGCGAGACGAAGGCGCTTGGGCTGAACGAGGCGATCCGCAAGATGACGCTGGCGCCCGCGCAGCGGCTGCAATCCTTCGTACCCGCGATGGCGCGCAAGGGACGGCTCCAGCCCGGTGCCGACGCCGACATCGTGCTGTTCGATCCCGCGACGGTGGGCACCAAGGCGACCTATGGCGACGCCGCGCGCCCGTCGGACGGCTTTCGCTATGTGATGGTCAATGGTGTGTTCGTGGTCGACGGGAGCGAACTGGTCGAGGGTGTCGCGCCCGGGCGGCCGATACAATCGGAGATCGCACGATGAGCGACGTCATCGATATCGCACCGTCGGTCGCGGGCGTCCGGATCGACCTGCCGCAACCCTATCTCCTCTTTCTCGGCGACGCCGACGACACGACCTATTTGAAGACCGGGCAGGGGCTGATCGACTGGGCCCCGGGGCTCTGTGTCGCCGAGTATAAATGCGCCGGCGCCGCTGCCTCGCTCGGATTGCCGGTCATGCGGCCGCGCGAGGCCTATGCGGCAGGCGCGCGGGCGCTGGTGCTCGCCGCGGCTTCGATCGGCGGGGCGATCCGGCCCGGCTGGATTGCCTGTCTGATCGAGGCGCTCGAAGCGGGGCTCGATATCGTCAGCGGCGCGCACGATCGCCTCGCCGACGATCCACGCCTGAAGCGCGTCGCCGAGGCCGAGGGGCGGCGGCTGATCGACGTCCGTTCGCCGCCGCCAGGGCTGCCGATCGCGACCGGCCGCCGCCGCAGCGGCAAGCGGCTGCTGACCGTCGGCACCGACTGCGCGCTCGGCAAGAAATATACCGCGCTGGCACTCACCGGGACGTTCCGCACCCGCGGTCTCGCCGCCGATTTCCGGGCGACGGGCCAGACCGGGATCATGATCGCCGGGTCGGGCATCCCTATCGACGCGGTGGTGAGCGATTTCGTCGCCGGCGCGGCCGAGCTGCTCAGCCCCGACGCCGATCCCGCGCATTGGGACGTGATCGAGGGGCAGGGATCGCTTTTCCACCCCTCCTATGCCGGCGTGTCGCTCGGCCTGCTTCATGGCTCGCAGCCCGATGTGCTTGTGCTATGCCATGCCCATGGGCGCGAGCGGATCGTCGGCCTGACGGGTTACCCGTTGCCGTCGATCGGCCGCGCGATCGAGGTGACGCTCGATCAGGCGCGGCTGACCAACCCGCGCGTGCGCTGTGCGGGGGTCTCGCTCAACACGGCGGGGCTGCGGGCAGAGGAGGCCGAAGCGGCGATGGCGGCACTGTCGAGCGAATGGGGAATGCCCGTTGCCGACCCGATGCGGCCGGGGGCGGCGTTCGACCGGCTGGTGGATGCGTGCCTCGCATGACCCGTCTGTTCCTGTTTCTCGCCGCGATGCTCGGGCTGGCGAGTGCAGCTTTCGGCCAGACCGCGCTTTCGCAGTCGGCCCTCGACGATGTCCGCGCGATGGTCGAGGCGGCGCCGAGCGAATATGGGCTGGTGGTCGCGGTTACCGATCGCGAGCGGATGCGGCTCGTCGCGACCCACGGCTATGCCGATATCGCCCGCAAACAGCCGGTGACGGCGGACACCCGCTTCGCGATCGGTTCGATCTCCAAATCCTTCACCGCGATCGCGCTGATGCAGATGGCCGACGAAGGGCGTTTCGACCCCGACGCGCCGGTCGCGCGCTATCTTCCCGATTTTCGCCCGGCACCGACATTCGCGCCGATCACCGGCCATTCGCTGCTGCGGCATACGTCGGGGCTCCCCAATTATCTCGCGCACGTCGCCTCGATGCGTTTCCTGATCAAGGCACTCGACGGTTTCGAGCCGCGCTATGCCCCGGGCGCGCATTTCTGGTATTCGAACTCGGGATACCAGTTGCTCGGCTATGTCGCCGAGCGGATCGACGGCGAGCCCTTTCCGCTGATCCTGCAGCGGCGCGTGCTGGGCCGGCTCGGGATGGCGGCGACCTCGCCGCAGATCGACGACCGGCTGCGCGGGCGGATCGCGGCTAGCTATGCGCGGGGCCCAGACGGCAAGTTCGCCGAAGCGCCGTGGTTCGACTATCTGTCGGCCGATGGCGCGGTGGTGTCCGATGCGGCCGATATGGGGGCCTATGCGCGGATGCTGCTGGCGCGCGGCGATACGCCCGGCGGACGGCTGATCTCTGCGGCCGCCTTCGATCGCTTCGCGACCGCCGGGCTCGACGATTACGGCTATGGCGTCGACGTGCTGGAGGGCGGACGCGTGCTCGCTCACAGCGGGTCGATTGCGGGTTTCCAAGCTTATCTCTCGGCGCATGTGGCAGATGGTTTCGCGGTCGTTTTTCTCGGCAACGGGCCGATCGACAAAGCATTGCGCGATCGCATCGTCGCGCGGCTGGCGGGTGGCGAACCCCAGACGCCGCAAGCGTCAGCCGCATGGCGGGACGCGAACAGCTTTGCGGGCAGCTTCGCAGGGGCAGGGGGGCGCAAGCTTGCATTCCGGGCCGACGTGTCGGGCGGGCTCGGTCTCGTCGAAGGCGATAGGACCGTACCGCTCGCTCGCCTCGGGAGGGAGGCCTGGGGGCTCTATCAGACCGCGACCGGCCCGCGCGCCTTCCTGTTCTTTCGCGATGCGGCCGGCGCGGTAACCGATATGTCCGACGGCGCCGCGAGCTACGCGAGGCAAGGCACGCCGCCTGTCGAGACGCCCGCCGCCGCGCTACCGCTCGTCGGCCGCTATGCCGCGCATGGCGAGGAGGGGCCGAGCGTCCGCGTCTTCGCGCGCAAGGGCCGGCTGACCTTTGCCTATGCCGACGCAAGCCTTGCAACCGAACTCGTCGAAGAGGCGCCGGGCCGTTTTCGCTTCGCCGAACCGGCGCACGCGCCCGAATGGCTGGCCTTCGACACGATCATCGACGGACAGGCGCAGCGCCTGATCTTCAGCGGCGTGCCGCTGTACCGGATCGATTTACCGTGAGGCTGCTCGCCGCCGCCGGGCTGGGGCTTCTGGCGATGGCGCCGGCGCGGGCGGCGGACGATACCGCCTTCGTCGCATGGGCGCGGGCGAACGCGAGCCCGCTGTCGCTTTGCACCCGCCTCGACGCCGCCGGCAAGGCCATCGGCGATGCGCCGGTCGTCGCGCTGGGCGAACCCGTGCACGGGGGGCACGAACCGCTCGCCTTTCGCAACTGCCTGTTCCGCTATCTGGTTGAGGAGCGCGGTTTCACGGCAATCGCGCTGGAAACGGGGCTCAGCGAATCGCGAGCGCTCGATGATTATGCCGCGGGCAGCGGTGGAAGCGCGCGCGACGTGGCGCGGCAGGGCTTCACCTGGGGTTTCTGGCGCTTCCCCGAGAATATCGAACTGCTCGACTGGATCCGTGCCTATAATGCCGATCCGCGGCATGGCCGGAAGATCCGCATCTATGGCATCGACATGAGCGGCGGCGAGGCGAGCGGCGAGTGGCGCAACGCGCGCCGGACGCTCGACGACAGCATGGCGTTCCTTGCCCGCGCTGCGCCATCGGAATCCATGGGTCTTCGCGCGCGCCTCGCGTCGTTCGCGGGCCGGTTCAACCTGACCGGATACCGGGAACTGCCAGCGGGCGAGCGGGCGCGATTGCGATCGGCGATCGGCGAGCTTGGCGCTTTCTTCGATGCGCACCGCGCCGCGCTGATCGCCGCCGCGTCGCAGGCCGATTATGATTGGGCGCGGCAGAATGCGATCGCGGCCCGGCAGCTCGAAGCGCTGTTTGCGGTATCGGGCAGGCCCGATCCCGGCGGCAATCTGTCGCCCGGCGACTATAAAAGCGACGCCGCGCGCGATGCCGCAATGGCCGCCAATGTTCGCTGGGTTATCGACCGGGAGGGCGCGGGCGGCCGTGTCCTTGTCTTCGCGCACAACGGCCATGTCATGAATGGCCGGACCCGCGGTGGCATCTGGTCGGTCTATACGCGCCCGCCCGCCGCGATGGGGGAGCATCTTCGCGCCGCACTGGGCCGGAAACTGATGATTATCGGGACGAGCGGATCGGTTCGCGGCAGCGCCCCGGAGCGGAAGCCGGCAACGCTGGACGCCGCGCTGGCAAAGGTCGGTGCCGACCATTTCCTGCTGGATTTCCGGCAACCGGACGATCCCGCCGCCCGATCCTGGCTGCGGCGGACGCAGTCGCTGCAGGTCAATTCCAGCACCGAAAACCTGATTGTTCCGGCAAGGGCGTTCGATGCGATGCTCTTCTTCCGGACGATCAGCCCGGTTCGGCGTCTCGACGCCGGGGGCTGACGCCGGTTTCGATCCGGCCGGAGAGAGGGGATGATGGCGGAGCGATCGAAGCGGTTCAGGCACCGGATGGGGGAGGGTTGCGTGCTTACCGATGCATCTGTCTCGCTTGCGCTCGCGAAATCGTGAGCGCGCAGGCGCCTTGTTCGATAGCGTTGCCAACGAGGATCAGCGTCGGCGCGTCCGCTGCGAACGACCTTGTCGCGAGTTCGAGCAGGTCGAGCCGCGTTGCCAGCCGGCGCTCGCCCGGACCACTGACGTCGCAGGCGATCATCACCGGGGTGTCGCCGGCCATTCCGGTGCCCATGAGCCCGCGCATGATCTCGCCGGCGGCATCGCGCCCCATATAGAAGGCGAGGGTCGATCCGCCGTTTGCGAGCGACGGCCAGTCTATATCGAGCGCTGCGCCGCGCTTGCTATGGGCAGTGACGAACCGGACATCGCGGGCGACGCCGCGGAGCGTGAGCGAAATGCCGGCCGATGCTGCTGCCGCGCAGGCGGTGGTGATACCCGGGCAGATGCGGGCCATATGCCCGGCGTTGCGCAAGGCGGAGAGTTCTTCGGTCGAGCGGCCGAAGATCGACGGGTCGCCGCCCTTCAGGCGCACCACGCGCTTGCCGGCGGAAGCGGCGTCGACCAGCATCGCGTCGATCGTGCGTTGATCCTTCGAATGGTGGCCCGATCGTTTGCCGACGCTGAAGGCTTCGGCGCGCGGCGGGATCAGTGCGAGCACGCCGTCGCCGACAAGCGCGTCGTAAAAGACGATGTCGGCGCGCTCGATCAGCCGCACCGCCTTCATCGTCAGAAGATCTGGGTCGCCGGGGCCGGCGCCGACGAGCCAGACGGTACCGGGCTCGAAATCGTCAGGCTGCATTGCTGGTCTCCTCGGTCAGGATGCGCGCGAGTGCGGGGCGGCAGGAGCCGCAGTTGGTTCCGGCGCCGAGCGCGCCGCCGATGGCGGCCACATCGGCGAGTTTCTGATCGCGGATCGTCGCGACGATCGTTTTCAATCCGACGTCGAAGCACACGCAGATGACCGGACCGCGATCGGCGTGGGCTCCCGGGGCACGGCCTGCGAGCAATGTTGGCGCAACCTGCGGTGCGGATAGCTGCGCGATCAGCCAGTCGCGAGGAGGCAGTTCGCCGGTCTCGGTGACGAACAGGGCTCCCGCCAGACGTCCGTTCGCGACGATGGCGATGCGCCTGGTGCCGCGTGCAACATCCTGTGCCTCGATCCGCTCCCCCTTGGGAAGCAGCGCTTCGGTCGACTTGAAGTCGCCATTGCCGGCCAGCTCCCACATGACACCCGACGGAACCGCGACGCGTGTTGCCCACAGGCAGCGCGGCGCGCTGGCGAGTTCGCGCGACAGGAGCAGGAAACCGCGCCATCTTGGGGTGACAGCGGCGATCGAGGCGGGGGTGCGCTTGAACCCCGGCTGACCCGACACGGGATCGACGAGCGGGCGGGGGAGAAGGCCGGTGCGTCCGCCGTTCGCGGTGCGGTCGGTCCAATGGATCGGCACGAAGAGTTCACCGGGACGCTGGCCGCTATGGAAGGCGACGCGGTAGAGGCTTTCGCCCTGCGGCGTGCTGACGCGCGCGAGGCCGCCGTCGGCGAGGCCGAGGCGCGCGCCGTCGTCGGGGTGGATCTCGACGAGCGGCTCCTCGCGGTGGCGCGCGAGCTTCGGCGCGAGGCCGGTGCGCGTCATCGTGTGCCATTGGTCGCGATAGCGGCCGGTATTCAGCGTCAGCGGCCATTTGGCGAGCGGTTCTGGCAGCGCCTTCTGCGCGACGGGGACAAGGCGCGCGCGGCCATCTTCGGTCGAGAAGCGGCCGTCGGCGAAGGGGTGGTCGCCGCCCCAGCGAAACGGCGCCATCGCGTCATAGGCGGCATTGCCGCCCTGCGCGGCGCCGGACAGGGCGAACAGCCGCGCGCCGTCATTATCATAGGTCGAGAGGCGGCAATGCTCACGCCAGATGTCGGCGGGGCGGTCGTAGGTGAAGGCGGTCTTCCAGCCCATCCGCCGCGCGACTTCCTTGACGATCCACCAGTCGGGTTTCGCTTCGCCGGGGAGGAGGAAGAGGGCGCGCTGGCGGCTGATCGTGCGGTCGCTGTTGGTGACGGTGCCGTCCTTTTCGCCCCATGCCGCGGCGGGCAGGCGGACATGCGCGAAGGCGCCGGTGTCGGTCTTTTCGATCACGTCGCTGACGACGACGAAGGGACAGGCGGCGAGCGCCTCGCGCACCCGGTTGGCGTCGGGCATCGACACGGCGGGGTTGGTCGCCATCACCCACACGGCCTTGATGCGGCCCTCGCCGATCGCGCGAAACAGGTCGACTGCCTTCAAACCCGGCTTTTCGGCGATCGTTGGGGCCGCCCAGAAACGCTGGACGCGGGCGCGGTTTTCGGGGGCGAAATCTATATGGGCGGCGAGGGTTGAGGCGAGCCCGCCGACCTCGCGCCCGCCCATCGCATTGGGCTGACCGGTGATCGAGAAGGGCGCGGCGCCAGGCTTGCCGATCCGCCCCGTCGCAAGATGGAGGTTGGTAATCGCATTGACCTGGTCGGTGCCCGCGGTCGACTGATTGATCCCTTGGCTGAAGAGGGTGACAGTGCGCGGGTTCGCGGCGAACAGTTCGTAGAAATGCCTGAGGTCGGCGGCTGGGACATCGCAAATGCGCGCCACCGACCACAGGTCATTCCCCTCGCCAAGCTGGTCCCAGAATCCGGCAGGAACCGCGACATGCGCGGCGAGATAGTCTTCGTCGACGACGCCCGCCTCGCGGCAATGGTGGAGCAGTCCGTTCATCAGCACGACGTCGCTGCCCGGGCGGATCGGAAGGTGGAGGTCGGCTTCCTCGGCGGTCTCGGTGCGGCGCGGATCGATGACGACGAGCTTCGCGCCGGCCTCGCAGCGCGCACGGATGCGCTGATAGACGATCGGGTGGCACCAGGCGGTGTTCGATCCCACCAGCACGAACAGATCGGCGGCGTCGAGATCGTCATAGGTCGCGGGAACAACATCTTCGCCAAACGCGCGCATATGGCCCGCGACCGCGCTCGACATGCAGAGCCGCGAATTGGTGTCGATGTTCGCGGTGCCTATGAAACCTTTCATCAGCTTGTTCGCGACGTAATAATCTTCGGTGAGAAGCTGCCCCGAAACATAGAAGGCGACGCTGCCGGGGCCATGCCGCGCGATGGTTTCCTTGAACCGCTTGGCGACGAGATCGAGCGCCTTGTCCCAGCTTGCGCGCTTGTTGCCGATCATGGGCGCAAGCAGTCGCCCTTCCAACCCCACGGTCTCGCCGAGATGCGTGCCCTTCGAGCAGAGGCGGCCGCGGTTGGCGGGATGATCGGGATCGCCAGCGATCTCGACGCTGCGTGCTCCGGTCACCGTCGCGCGGATACCGCAGCCGACGCCGCAGTAGGCGCAGGTCGTGCGGACCGCCTCGACCATCAGGCTGCGGCCTTCAGCGTGCTCGCGCGGCAGATGAGGACGCGGCCGCCATCGATCTTTACCGGCACGGTCGGGGTGCAGCCCTTGTCCTCGCCCAGCGCCTCGCCGGTCGACAGGCTGATCCGCCAGTTGTGTAGCGGGCAGGCGACCGCGCCGCCGTGAACGATGCCCTGCGACAGGCGCCCATGTTTGTGCGGGCAGCGGTCGAGCAGCGCGAAGACCTTGCCCTCGGCCGTGCGGAAGAGTGCGATGTCGTCGCGGCCCTCGACCTGCACCGTACGGCTGCCGCGAACCGGGATCTGGTCGACCCAGCCGATATCGAGCCATGCAGCGGTGGTCATGCTGGTTCCTCCTGCGGGGTGAAGCGCGCCATCGGCGCATGATGCTCGGCCTCGGCACCCTCGGCGCGCTGCGCCCAAGGGTCGTCCTGCGAAAAGCTTTGCGAATAGAGGAAGCGCGCGCGCAGCGCTTCGCGGCCGGGCGCGTCGTCGACGATGCGCGCGACGATATGCGCCAGCCCGACGCGCTCGATCCATGGCGCGGTGCGTTCGAGGTAGCGCGCTTCCTCGCGGTAGAGCTGGATGAAGGCGGCGCAATAATCCATTGCCTCCTGCTCGGTCGCGACCTTGCAGAGCAGGTCGGTGGCGCGGACGTGGATGCCGCCGTTGCCGCCGACATGGAGTTCGTAGCCGCTGTCGACGCACACGACGCCAAAGTCCTTGATCGTCGCTTCAGCGCAGTTGCGCGGGCAACCCGACACCGCGATCTTGAACTTGTGCGGCATCCAGCTGCCCCAGCTCATCCGTTCGAGCTTGACGCCGAGCCCGGTCGAATCCTGCGTGCCGAAGCGGCACCATTCGGACCCGACGCAGGTCTTCACGGTGCGCAGCGCCTTGCCATAGGCGTGGCCCGAGACCATTCCGGCGGCGCCCAAATCGGCCCAGACCGCGGGCAAATCCTCCTTTTTGATCCCGAAGATGTCGAGCCGCTGGCCGCCGGTGACCTTGACCATCGGCGCGTTGTACTTCTCGACGACGTCGGCGATCGCGCGCAGCTCGGTCGGGTTGGTGAGCCCGCCCCACATGCGCGGGACGACCGAGTAAGTGCCGTCCTTCTGGATGTTGGCGTGGAGGCGTTCGTTGACGAAGCGGCTCTGCTGGTCGTCGACATACTCACCCGGCAGCGCGCAGAGCAGATAATAATTGAGCGCCGGGCGGCACGACGAGCAGCCGTCGGGGGTGGTCCAGTGGAGCTTCTGCATCACCTCGGGGATCGAGCGCATCGCCTGCGCGACGATCTCGCGGCGGACGTCGTCATGACCGAAGCTGGTGCATTTGCACATCGTCTTGGGGCCCGACCGGACATCGTCGCCGAGCGTCAGCGCGAGCAGATTTTCGACGAGGCCGGTGCAGCTGCCGCAGCTCGCCGAGGCCTTGCAGGTCCCGCGCACCGCGTCGAGGCTGTGCGCGCCCTTGGCGATGCACGAGACGACCTGGCCCTTGGTGACGCCGTTGCAGCCGCAAATCTCGGCATCGTCCGAGAGCGCCGCAACGGCTGCCTTAGGGTCCGCCGCGCCGCCTCCCGCGGCGAAGGCCTGACCGAAGATCAAGAGGTCGCGGAGGTCGGAGACATCCTCTTGGCGTTTGAGCAGGTCGAAATACCAATTGCCGTCGGCAGTGTCGCCATAGAGCACCGCGCCGACGATGCGGTCGTCCTTGACGATCACGCGCTTGTAGACGCCGCGGCTCGCATCGCGGAGCACGATGTCCTCGCAGCCGTCGCCGCCCGAGAAATCGCCCGCCGAAAACACGTCGATGCCCGAGACCTTGAGCTTGGTCGAGGTCACCGAGCCGCGATAACCGCTCGGCTGTTCGACCAGCCCATCGGCGAGACTGCGGCACATGTCCCACAGCGGCGCGACGAGGCCGTAGACCTGTCCGTCATGTTCGACGCATTCGCCGACCGCGAGCACCGCGGGATCGCTGGTGACCATATGGTCGTCGACCTGGATGCCGCGCCCGACCGCAAGGCCCGCGTCGCGGGCGAGGGCGACCGAGGGGCGGATACCCACCGCCATGACGACGAGGCTGGCGGGGATCAGCGTGCCGTCCTTAAGCTTGACGCCCTCGACCTCGCCGGTGCCGATGATTTCGGCGGTGTCGGCGCCGGTCAGGATGGTCTGGCCGCGCGCTTCGAGGGCGTTTTTGAGCAGCCAGCCGGCGGCTTCGTCGAGCTGGCGTTCCATCAAGGTCGGCATCAGGTGGATGACGGTGACCTTCATGCCGCGCAGGCTGAGGCCGTGCGCGGCCTCCAGCCCGAGCAGGCCGCCCCCGATCACCACCGCATCGCCGCCCGCATCGGCGGCGGCAAGCATCGTGTCGACGTCGTCCATATCGCGAAAGGCGATCACGCCCGGCAGGTCCTTGCCCGGCACCGGAATGATGAAGGGATCGGAGCCCGTGGCGATCAGCAGGCGATCATAGCTTTCGACGAGCCCGCTGCGCGTCGTCACCGTTTTCGCCGTGCGGTCGATCGCCGCCACCGGATCGCCGGCGACCAGCGCGATGCCGTTGTCGGCGTACCAGCCCGCATCGTTGATCACGATATCGTCGAAGCATTTCTCGCCCGCGAGCACGGGGGAGAGCATGATGCGGTTGTAATTGACCCGCGGCTCGGCGCCGAAGATCGTGACGCGGTAGCGGGCGGGATCGCGCGCGAGCAATTCCTCGACTGCGCGGCAACCGGCCATGCCGTTGCCGATGACGACCAGATGCTCGCGCGTGTCGGTGTCGGGTTTGAGGGGGCGGTGTTCCATCAGAGCGTCCAGTCCAGTTGCAGCCAGAATTTGTCGGTGTCGGTGGCGAAAGTGTCCGCGTCGTAATGCGCGTAGCGCGCCGATGCGGTGACCTTGCCGAGCTTGGCGCTGGCTAGCAGGTCGATCTCGTCGCCGTAGGCGCGGCTCGCGCGGTCGCTGCGATAGTTGTGGTACACTGCCTGCAGTGTGACAGCGTTGAGAGGGCCGACCGCCTTCCAGCCCCAGCCGGCGCTCGCATAGAGGTCGCGCATGCCGTCGGGCGGGGTGGTCAGGAACTTGTCCGCCCAGCCCTGGAATTTGAACCCGGTGGCGAGCGGAGTCTGGAAGCTGGTGAGCGCGCCTCCGTTGTCGGCGCCGAGTATCTCGTACCCGGCGCCGACCCGGGGGCCGCCAAAGTCAACTGCGACATCGGCGAGCGAATAGTCGGCGGCATAGTCATTGGGGTTGCGGTGCCAGTCCGATTGGCGCGCATAGCTCAGTTGCCAGGTGATCTTGGCTTTGCCGACCGGTCGGGTTCCCTCGAGCCGCACGCCATAGCTCTGGCTCGACATGCGGAAGCCCTGCACGGCGGCCTCGTCCTGATCGACGAGATAGGCGAAGGCGGCGACCTTGCCGACGGGCGTCGCCACGCCGAGATTGGCGAAGACATTGTCCCCCGAAACGGCATGCGGCCGTGCGCCCACGCCGTCGATACCCCAGATGGTGCGGACGCTCCACGCATAGGCGATATCGGCCTTGACGCCCTTCGCCGGGGTGATCTCGGCGCGGACGGCGTCGAAGCTCTGGCCGTTCTGGCGAAAGCCGACACTGCCGACGAAACGCTCGTCGTCATAGGCGAGGCGCTGGCGGCCCGCGGTCACCGCGAAAGCGGGCGATGCGTAGCGGAGCTGGGCGCGGGCGAGGGCGATGTTGTCGGGATCGGCGACCAGCGGGCGAGTTGCGGCGCCGCCGAGCCCGTCGAAATAATCGTCGGCGATGGCAAGACTACCCTGCCCTTCGACGAGCGCCGACCAGCGCCCGGCCTTGGTCTCGACCCCGGCGCGAACGCGCAGGGTCAGGGCGTCGGCGTCCAAGGGAAGGCCGTCCTGCTCGACCGTTTCGTAACGCAGCCGGGCTTCGCCGAGCGGCTTGAGGGTGACGTCCTGGGCGTGCGCCGCCCCGGCCGGCGCAAGCGCCAGCAAGATCATAAGGGTGCGGGTCATGGTTAGATCCGCACGCCTTCGGCTGCGCCCCAAGTCGCGCGCCACTGGCCTTTCACGAAGAGCAGTCCGACCAGCGCAACGACCGCGAGACCCGCGAAAATGTAAAAACCGGGGCCGAAGCTGCCGCTCCACTGCTTGGCGAAGCCGAGCGAGGAGGCGAGGTAGAAGCCGCCGACGCCGCCCGCCATACCGACGAGCCCGGTCATCACGCCGATCTCGGCCGAAAAGCGCTGCGGCACGAGCTGGAACACCGAACCGTTACCGGTGCCGAGCGCGAGCATCGCGATCACGAACAGGCCGAGTGCGGCAGGCAGGTTTGCCGCCTGCGGCACTCCGGCGAGCGCCAGCGCGGCGACGACGAACACCATCATCAGCGCCTTCACGCCGCCGATGCGGTCGGCGAGCGCGCCGCCCATCGGCCGCACCAGCGACCCCGCGAACACGCACGCTGCGGTGCAATAGCCTGCCATCACCGGGGTCAGGTGGAACTGATCGGTGAAATAGATCGGCAGCGAGGCGGCGAGCCCGACGAAGCCGCCGAAGGTCACCGCGTAGAAGGCCATCAGCCACCACGCGTCGGCGGTCTTGAGCGGCTCGAAATAGTCGATCAGCTTTTTCGGCGCGGGCGCATTGGGTGCGTCTTTCGCCATCGCGAGATAGACGAAGAAGACGATCGTCAGCGGGATGCACGCGAGGCCGAGCACGGCGTTCCACCCGAACAGCTTGGCGAGGCCGGGGGCGAAGAGCGCGGCGAGTACGGTGCCCGAATTGCCCATGCCGGCAAGCCCCATTGCCTTGCCCTGATGCTCGGGCGGATACCAGCGGCTCGCGAGCGGCAGCGCGATCGCGAAGCTCGCGCCCGCGAAGCCGAGGATCACGCCGAGCGCGAGCGTTCCCGCGAAACTGTGCACCCCCACGAGCCACGCCGTGAACAGTCCGGCGATGACGACAAGCTGGCTGATCGCGCCTGACCGCTTTGGTCCGATACGATCGACAAGCAGGCCGTTCACGACGCGTAGCACCGCGCCCGCTAGCGTCGGCACTGCGACCATCAACCCCTTCTGCGCCGGGGTCAGGCCCAGGTCTTCCGAAATCGCGGGCGCCAGCGGCCCGAGGATCACCCACACCATGAAGGCGAGGTCGAAATAGAGAAAGGCCGCCACCAGCGTCGGCCAATGCCCGCTGTTCCAGAAACCCGATCCGGGCGCCGTGCCGGCTGCTCCGCTTGCTGTCGTCATCGTCCGTCCCCTTGTGCGACGGGCAATAAAAAAGCCGCCAGGACGGCGGCCATGCGGGCGCATCCTGACGGCTTCATTGCCATGTCGGAATGTGGGAAAAGGCTTCCCACCCGCCTCGCGGACCGGCCCCCTCGTTGGAGCCGTCGCCGCTTTATCCTGCCCCGGCAGTCATGCCGAGTGGTCTTAACCTGCCTGATTCGCCCCTTCGCCGCAAGGCGTTATTTCGCAGGTGCAGCATAAATTTGGCGCGGAACGGAAAATCATTCGATTCCAGCCAGATAGCCTTGAATGTCGTCGGGATCGAAAGCGCGGCCGTCGAAAAAACGGTCGCTACCGAGCGTCAGGCGGCCCTGTGTCGAACCCGCGCCGATCGGCTCGTCGAGGCCGCCTTCGAGCTTCGACGAGGCGCCGGGCAGGGGGGCGCCGGAGCCGGCAAGCGCGGCGCGGTAGACATCCGGACGGAAGACATTGCTGGCCGCGGCGGCTGCGTCGTCGTCGAACGCCATATAGTCCCAGCGGACCATCTGCGAGTAGAGCCACGCGGCCTGGCTGCGCCACGGAAAATTCGCGGCCTCGCGATACTGGAACATGAAGTCGGGGTAGTGGATCGGCTCGCCGCCGGGAACAAGCCGGATGCGGTCGGTGATCGCGCGCAACACCGCATCGCGCGGCGCATCGAGATACTCGGGCCGCGCCAGTATGTCGGCGCTTTCCTCGGCCACGCCGGGTTCGACAAAATGTGCGGCGGCGGAATGCAGGGAGCGCACCAACGCTTCGACCTCGCCACGGCGCTCTTCGAGTGCGGTCGCCCGCATCGTGAGCACTTTCTCGACGCCGCGGCGCCAGATTTGGGCGGTCGCAAGTGCGATGTGGCCGACGCCGCTATCCACTGCAATCGAGTTCCACGGCTCGCCGACGCAGATGCCGTCGACCTCGCCTGCGGCGAGCGCATCGGCGGCGAAGGGGGGACTGGTGACGACGATTTCGATATCCTGATCGGGGCGAATGCCGACGCCCGCCAACCAATAGCGCAGCATGTAATTGTGACTGGAGTAACGATGGACGACACCGAAACGCAGCCGCTTGCCCACGGCCAGCCGGGCGTCGGCGATGAGCTTCAGTGCAGTGCCGATCTTGACGGGATCGCCCAGCCCGTCGGCAAGACCAGTCTCCGCCGCAAGTTTCGCTGAGAAGGTGACGGCATTGCCGTTAAGCCCGAGCACAAAGGGAACCGCCAGCGGAACGGCCGGCCGGTCGCGTCCGAGCGTGGTCGCGATGGTCAGCGGCGCGATCATGTGCGCGGCATCGGTGTGGCCATAGAGCAGCCGGTCGCGGACCGTCGCCCAGGTCATGTCACGGACGAGTTCGAGTTTGATGCCCTCTGCTTTGGCGAAACCCAGTTCGTGCGCGAGGATGGGCAGCGCCGCGTCGACGAGCGGCAGGAAACCGATGCGGAAGCTCTCGGCGGTCATTCCATGTCTCCCATCAGCGCTTCGCTGGTCACGATCGCCTCGGCAATTTCCGAAATCCGGCGGTTGGTGCGCATCGCCTGCCCGCGGAGCAGGGCATAAGCCTCGGGTTCGTCGATCTGGCGGCGTTTCATCAGGATCGCCTTCGCCTTGTCGATGACCGCGCGTTCGGCGAGCGCGGTCTTGGCGTCGTCGAGTTCGCGCTGGAGGCGTGAGAAGGCCTGGAAGCGGCGGACCGCGAGTTCGATCACCGGTTTGATCCGCTGCTTTGACAGGCCGTCGACAACGTACGCCGATACGCCGGCGTCGATCGCTGCGCCGGTGGCCTCGGCATCGCTCTGGTCGACGAACATCGCGATCGGCCGCGCGAGCGCGCGCGACATGGCAAAGAAATCCTCGAGCAGGTCGCGGCTCGGGTTTTCGAGGTTGATCAGCACGACGTCGGGCGTCGCTGCTTCAATTTGCGCAACAAGGGGTCTGGTTGTGTCGACCAGTACGAGATCGTCGAGTCCCGCTTCGCGCAAACCGTCGGATATGACGGCCGCTCGTCCTGCGCTGGTATCGATAATCGCGATCCTCATGACCGCGCCTTTACGTTGCAGCGCACAAATCTGCCAGAGGCTTTGTCGTTGGCGACATAATCTGCGCTTCGACTGTCCGCTTGACGAAACAGGCTAACAAAAGCGAACAGCCTCTAACCGGCCAGACGGCGACGGGCTTCGGAAGAAGCCGCGTCGCCATGATATGATCAGAACCGGATTGTTCCGCTGATTCCGTAGGTCCTCGGCTCGTTGGCCTGAATACGGTTCGCCGTGCTCCCCGGGAAGGCGCCGTTGTTCAGGCCGAGCGCGGCACCAAGCGGCTGATAGACAGCCAGCGGGCGATAGTGGGTGTTGGTGAGGTTGCGCGCGAAGATCGCGAGCGACCAGCGGTCGTCGCGGCCGCTCAGCGCGAGGCGGGCGCCGAGAACGGCATAGCCGTCGGCAATCGACTGCGGATTGGCGTCGTTGACCGTGCCGACATATTGGTCGGACACGAAGGCGACATTCGCGTTGGCGGCCCAAGAGAGGCCGCTCGATCCGATATCGCCGTTCCAGTCGGCCGCGAGGCTGCCCGACCAGGCGGGCGAGAAGCTGTTGGGCTTGCCGGTCAGATCCTGCGTGCCGCCGATGCCGGGCAGGCCCGAGGCGTTGGCAAAATCGGTGAATTTGGAGTCGAGATAGGCGAGCGAGCCCGAGACCGAGAAGCGATCGCTCGGCGCGAGGACGAGATCGAGCTCGAAACCCTGCTGGCGGAGGTTGCCGGCGTTGCGGACGACGAAGCTGACCCCGTCGAAGGCGCGATCCTGGAAGCCGGCAATGTCCATGCGATAGAGGGTGAGGTTGGCGGTCAGGGCGCGGTCGAGCCAGCTCGATTTGACGCCGAAATCGTAATTCTTCACCGTTTCGCGGTCGAACACGCGCCGCGTCGAGATCAGATTGCCCTGCGGGTCGAAGGTCGAGAGCGACGGCACGCCGCCGCCCGAATTATAGCCGCCCGACTTGTAGCCGGTCGAATGGGTGGCGAAGAGCATCACGTCATCGGCTGGCTTGTAGTTGAGGCTGACGCGATAGGTGAAGCGGCTTTCCGAAAGACCCGGATAGGTCAGCATCTCGGGCGCACGGATCGTCTGGGTGAAGGGGCTCGAAACCTGCGAATAACTGCCGCGCTTGCGGTCATTGGTCCAGCGGCCGCCGAGCGTCAGCGTCAGCGCGTCGGAGATATAGACATTGCCCTGTGCATAGGCGGCGATGCTGCGAACCTTCTGATACACGTCCTGATCGGTCGCGGCGATGCCGCCGGTGCTCGCATAATAGGCGGCGCAGGCGGCCCGGCCCGGCCCTGCGGGGACGAGGACATTGCAATATTGCGTGTCCATATTGAGCTGTTCGCCGAGGGCGAATTTCTCTTCGAAATAGTAAACGCCCGCGACCATATCGAAATGGCCGCCGAGCCATTCGCGTTCGGGCGAGATGAACTGCAGCTCGTGGTTCTGGCTGCCTGAATCGAACAGGCTACGCCGCGTCGCGAGCGGGACGGGCAGGAAGACGATGTCGCCGTCGAGCTGGTCGTTGGTCCATTTGCGATAGCTGTTGATCAGCCGCAGCGTCGATCCGCCGGCGATGTCGAGCGAGGCGGTGCTCGACACGCCCCAATTCTTGTCGACCAGCCCCGAAGCGACCGACTGGTTCATCACCCGGTCGTTCAAATTGGTGTCGGGGCCACCGCTGAAGGCGGCCTGCAGGAAGGCGAGGCGCGCGGGCGTCACCGAAGCCGGGTCGAAGTCGAAATTGACGACGCCGTCGCCGTCTAGGCGCGTGAAGTCGCCGCGGACGATCCATTCGACATTGCCGAACTCGGCCTTTACCGTCCCGCGCACTGCGACGTCGTCCGATCCGCCATAGGTCTTGCCGTCGAAGACGTTCTTCCACGGCCCCTCATACCATTGGCCCATCGCCGCAACACGCGCCGAGACATTCTCGCCGAGCGGGACGTTGATATGGCCCGACAGCTTGTAACGGTCGAACGAGCCGGCTTCGGCCGACACTTCGCCCGAAAATTCGTTGCGCGGCAGCGCGCTGCGGATCGACAGCGCGCCGACGCTGGCGTTGCGACCGAACAGCGTTCCCTGCGGCCCGCGCAGCACCTCGACCCCATCGATGTCGAGGAAGGCGCCGAGGATCGCGCCCGAACGCGGCACATAGACTCCGTCCATGAACACCGCGACGCTGGGTTCGATCAGCGTGTTGGCGAGGCTGCCGACGCCGCGAATACCGATGCGCGTCGAACCGGTGTTCGACGAACGCACCGTCTGGAAATTGGTCGCGACCCGGCCGAGGTCCATGACGGTCAGGATATTCGCGGTTTCCATCGTCTCGCCGCTGACCGCAGCGATCGAGATGGGCACGTCCTGGATATTCTCGGCACGCTTCTGTGCCGTGACGACAATGACGTTCCCCAAATCCTCGGTAGCGGTATCGTCGACGGTAGCTTCCTGCGCCGCGACGGGTGATGCCGCGAGCGCGGTGGCAAGGGCAAAGGGCGTCGCCCAGAGGTACGGACGGATGTTGGTCATTTCGGCTTCCTCCCAATTGTATTTTGAGGAGGTGCTAAAGGCGCTCAGCGCCCGATATTTCACATTTCACGACAGGTTTTTTGCAATGCGCGCCATCATTCAGCGAATGTGAGCCAGCCGAGCACCATCGCGGCGAGCAGGATGGTTTCGCCGATCATCAGCGCGACCGGCTTCCAGCCGACCTGCACCAGATCGCCGAGCCGTGTCTTCATTCCAATCGCTGCGATCGCGGTGACGAGGCACCAGCGCGATAGGGTGTTTCCTGCATCGGTGAGCGCTGTTGGCAAGGTCACGAGGCTGTTCAGCGCGACCAGTGCGACGAAGGCGACGACGAACCAAGGCAATAACGGCGGGCGCTCGCCGCCCGCAGCGCCGGCTGCACGCCGACTGATCTGCCCGGCGACGAGGATGACGGGTAGCAGCATCGCAACGCGCAGCAACTTGACGATCGTCGCAGTGTCGCCAGCGTCGGGCGAGATGGCGTAGCCGGCGCCGACGACCTGCGCGACGTCGTGGATCGTCGCACCGATGAAGACGCCGGCGGTGTGATCGTCAAGGCCGAGCGCGCGCGTAATCAGCGGATAGATCACCATGGCCGTCGTCGACAACGCCGACACGCCGATGACGGTGAACAGGGTCGCCTGCTCCTTCCGATCGTTCGGGGGGAGCGCCGCCGACAGCGCCATCGCGGCAGAGGCGCCGCAGATTGCGGTCGCGCCGCCCGACAGGAAGCCGAACAACGGGTTGAACCCCATTGCCCGCGCTGCGAATGTCGAGAGCAGGATCGTCGCCGCGACGAGCGTCACGACCATGACCACCGGCCCCCAACCGAGCGCCGATACCTGATCCCATCCGATCCGGAAGCCGAGCAGCGCGACGCCGATCCGCATCAGCCCCTTGGCGGCGAAATCGATCCCCGCCTTGCCGCGCGGCGCTTCGGTGACGAAGTTGAGCGCCATGCCGAGCAGCAGCGCATAGAGCATGACCGGCGCGTCATAATGTTCGGAGAGGAAGGTCGCGGTCGCGGCGACGACGAGCGCGACGGCAAGGCCCGGCGCCGGTGTGGCGACGCGCGTAGCAAGTGAAGGCATGTGACTGGTTCCTAGGGTTGCGAGGCGAGTGCTTGCAGGTCGGCGAGATAGCTCCGCCTCGCGGCGAGGAAGAGCAGCGCGGCGATGACGGCCGCGATCGGCAGGAAGCGCAAGGCGTCGAGCAAGCCGATCGCATCGGCGATCCGGCCGGTCGCGATCGGGCCCGGTGCGAGCCCTAGAAGGTTGTGCGCAAGCGTCAGCGTGGCGAACGCCGAACCATGGAGCGCCGCGGGGGTCAGGTTTGCGACCATCGCGCCCGCCGGACCCGTGGTGCCGGCGACCAGAAACATGGCTATGCCGAGCAAAATCAGTTGCGGCAGTCCGGGCGGCAGCATCAGCGCGAGGCAGAGTGCGATCGCGCTACCGAAGCCATAACCCGATGCGAGGAGGATCTTGCGGTCGGGGCGGCGCTGCGCGGCGCGGTCGCTCACCATGCCGCAAAATATCATGCCGCAACCGCAGACGAGCAGGAACAGCGCTGCCATACGTCCGGCGGCATCGACCGGCATTGCATAATAGCGGTTGAAATAGCTCGGGAGCCATGCGGGAAGCGCGCCGGCGGCGAAGAGCTGGACCCCGCTGGCGCAATAGGCGAGCCGTACGCTGCGATTGGCGAAGAGTGCGCGCAGCGAGGTGCGCGGCGCGGCGCCGGGTCCATGGGTTTTCGACGCGGCCGATCCGGCGATTTCCGCGATCCGCTTTTCGCGAACCACCAGCGGATAGAGGATCGCGAGCGCGAGACCGCCAACTCCGATCACGGCGAAGGCCGCCCGCCAGCCGTGACTGGCGGCGATCTCGCCGCCGATCGCGACGCCGAGCACCTGGCCGAACAGTCCGCCGGCCATGAAGGCCGCCGAAAGCGTCGCGCGCAGCCGCTGTGGGAAGACACTGATGACGACGGCAATGCCGACGCTGCCATAAGCCGCCTCGCCGACGCCGACCATGACGCGGCCGACGAGCATCTGTGAATAGCTCGTCGCAATGGCGCAAAAGAGCGTCGCAAAGCTCCAAAGTGCCGCCATCAGCGCGAGGCTGCGCACGCGGCCCCAGCGATCGGCGGCGAGCGAGAGCGGGAAGGTCAGAAGCCCGACCATCAGCGCGACGACGCCGGACAAGAGGCCGAGTTCGGCATCGCTCAGCGCCCACTCCGCCTTGAGCAGCGGGAACACCGCATTGAGCACCTGCCGCGCCATATAGTCGGAGATGAGCAGCCCGAAGCTCAGCGCGAAGACGACCCAGCCATAGAAGGTCGTGTCGCGCGGGCCGCTTGCTGCGATGCCCGGGTTCGCCGCCGGTGCGATTACCGCCATTGCCGCCTTCCTTGCTTCGTTCGCTTATGGGCGGGCGGTTGCATGTCAGTCGGCTCCGCCGCCGGCCGGGGCCAGTCCGCGCGTCTTCATTTCCTCGACCAGCATCGGCGCGCCGAGCGCGACCGAGTGCAATCCGAGCACTGCGACCGCCTCAAGCACCGCCATCACCTCTTCGGGTGTCGCGCCCTTGTCGAGCGCCGCGGCGATATGGCGGCGGGTGCCCGGCGCATACATGTGCGTGCACGAGGCATCGACCGCGATCGCCAGAAACTCGTAAATCTTGGGATCGAGGATACCGCGCCGCAGCGGCAAGGTGCCCGCGGCGAGAAAGGTTTCGAGCCATTCGGCATCGAGCGCCGCCATCTCGTCCCACGCGGCGTTCCACTGGCCGCCGGCGCGCATCGCGTCGCTGACCGGGGTGGCGCTCATCGTACCGCGCTCCGGGCATGATCGTCGAGGCGGTCGAGCAACCCGAACAGCTCGGGCCATGGACCATAGCCTGCTGCCGGGTTGAGGTGCCCGACATTGCCCGCATCGTGGAGCGCCGTTCCCCACGCATCGGCAAAGCCGGTGACCCGGTCGAACGCCGCGAGCGGATCGTTGCGGCTCGCGACGGTGATCGCCGGGAAGGGCAGGGCCTTGCGCGGGATCGGGAACCAGCCGCCTGCCCTGAGCGCGGCCGGTTCGGGGTAGCCCGCGGGTAGCGGGGTCTCGATATCGGCGGGCGCGACGAGCAGCGCCGCGCGGATCGGCCGCGTCGGCGCCAGCGCCCAATGCACGGTCGTCAGGCACCCCGCGCTATGCGCGACGATCACCACCTCGCCGGGGATCGCGCGGAGAGCGGCGTCGACCGCCGCGACTTGTCCGGCGCGGCTCAGTCTGTCGGCGGCGAGCGGCGCGACCGTCACCGCGCCGGGGATCGCCCGCGCGGCATGGGTCTGCCAATGATCCTCGACATGATCCCGCAGGCCGGGAACGAAAAGGATCGTCGTGTCGCCGCCGAAAGCCATCGCCGCGCTCCCGCCTCAGGCCGCGTAGCGCAGCGGCAGCGCGCGCTGGCCGGGCTGGCGGTTGGGCGCCATGCCGTTCCGGGCGAGCGTTTCCTCGACCGAATTATATTGCACGCCGATCTTGTAGATTTCGCGCGCTTCCTTCGCGGTCGCGACTTCGCGGCCGAGTTCCTTCGCGATGCGGACGATCTGCTCGATCCCCTGCACAGAGGTCATCTTGTTGCCGTGCTGGTCGTAGAGCGTGTCCTCGATGCCGCAGCGAACATGCTGGCCGAGGCACATCGCCATGACGTTCACTGGCAGGACATGGCGCATCAGCGTTTCGAGCGTGACGGTCGATCCGTCGGGCGCACGGCGGATGAACTCCATGAAGTTGTTCGGGTTCGGCCCGTCGAAGCCGCCGCCGATGCCGACCCAGGTCAGGTTGAGCGGCCCCTTATAGAACCCGCGGCGCACCAGCCGCTCGACCGTTTCGAGGTCGGGCATGCAAGTGAGCTGGAAATGCGGCTGGATGCCCGCTGCGGTCAGGTGACGCAGGTGGTCTTCGACCCACTGCGGTCCCGCCGGCACCACCATCTCGCGATAGGCCTGATAGAGCGCGGGATTGGCGAGCGAGGTCTGGCCATATTCGTCGTCGGTCATCAGATCCATGATGTTCATCTGGGTCGTGTTGACCGCGATCGTCACCTGATCGGGCGCGGGCTTCAGCTCGGCGAGCATGTGTCGGACCTCGTCCGACAGCCATTTCGCCTCGGCGCCGTCCTCTTCGCTTTCGGGAGCAAAGGAGATCGAGCCGCCGACCTGGATGATCATGTCGGGAACGTGCGCGCGCACCCCGGCGATCAGTTCGTTGAATTTCGACAGGCGCTTCGAGCCGGTGCCATCCTCTTCGCGGACATGCATGTGCAGCACGGTCGCGCCGGCGTTGTAGCAATCGACCGCCTTCTGGATATGCTCCTCCATGGTGAGCGGAATATCCTCGGGAAAATCGTCCGGGTGCCATTCGGGGCCATAGGGAGCCACGGTGATGACCAGCTTGTCCTGCGTTTCGGGAAGCAGGCTGTCGTCGAGAAATTGCATCGTCTCTCTCCTTGTTCGATTGTTAAAAGGGGCGGTCGCCGACGATGCCAGCGCGCTCCATGCGGCGGATCGTCGGCGGGTAATCCATGACGGCATAATGCTGGGTCGACCGGTTATCCCAGATCGCGACGCTGTTCGGCCGCCAGCGCCAGCGCACCTGATATTCGGGGATCGCCGCGCGGCCGATCAGATAGGCGAGCAGTTGAGCCGCACCCGGCGCATAGTCCTGACCATAGCGGACGTTTTCAGCGGTGTGGTAATTGGTGAAATGGGTCGTGAAGCCGTTCACGAACAATATCTTTTCGCCCGTTTCGGGATGCGTGCGGACCACCGGATGTTCGGCATCGGGAAAGCGTGCCTTCAGCGCGTGCCGCTGCTCCTCGCTCATCCGCGCGCCGAAGCTAGCCTCGATCGAGTGGCGCGCCTTCAGCGGCGCGATGATCCTCTTCACATGGTCGGGCAGGTCGGCATAGGCTTTCGCCATATTGGCCCACATCGTATCGCCGCCAACCGGCGGACAGGCGACGCAGCGCAGCACCGCGCCCATCGGCGGCGCGTCGCGCCAGGTCGCGTCGCAATGCCAGCTATTCTCATAATAGTCGGGCGGCGAAGTCTCGTCCTTGTAGATCTGGACGAGCCCCGGATGCTCGGGATCGCTGCCGATCACCGGATGATCCTCGAGCGGCCCGAAGCGGCTGGCGAAGGCGACATGATCGGCGCGAGCGATGTCCTGATCGCGCAGGAACAACACCTTGTGCTCGAGTAGCGCGGCGCGGATTTCGGCGAACAGATCGTCACTTCGCGCTGCGTCGGCCAGGTCGAGCCCTCTGACCTCGGCGCCGATATGCGTGGTGAGCTTCTCGATCTTCATGACCGCCTCACAGCAGGAAGATCGACGAACCGATCGTCCGGCCGGATTCAAGGGCTTGGTGCGCCGCGACGCAGTCGTCGAGTGCATAGCGCTGGCCGATCTCAACCTTGATCCGCCCGGCCGACAGATGGTCGAACCAATATTTGGACAGCTCGGCGCGTTCGACGGGATCGGCATAATAGTCGGCGAAGCCCGGGCGCGTGAAATAGACCGAGCCCTGCATCAACAACTGGAAGGCGTCGACGGGCGGGAAGGGTCCCGAGGCGGTCCCGCAGGCGACGAGCACGCCGCGGCGTTTGAGCGATTTCAGCGAGCCTTCGAACGTGTCCTTGCCGACGCTGTCGAACACCGTCGTCACACCTGCGCCATCGGTGAGCTCCTTGACGCGCGCCGCGACATCCTCGCGGCGATAGAAGATGATTTCGTCGCAGCCGGCGGCGCGTGCACGCTCCGCTTTCTCCTCGGTCGACACGGTCCCGATGACGCGCAGGCCCATCAGCTTGGCGATCTGCACCGCAAGCAGGCCGACCCCGCCCGCTGCGGCGTGGAGCAGGATCGTATCGCCCGCCCGCATCGAAGGATTGGTCTTTGCGAGCCAATAGGTCGCCGACAGGCCGCGCATCGTCGACGCCGCAGCATCCTCGAACGAGATTGCATCGGGCAGTTTGAACAACGGCGCGGCCGGCATGACGCGCGCCTCGCTATAGGCACCGAGCGGGCTGCCATTGTAGGCGACGCGGTCGCCGGCCACGAAACCCGTGACGTCCTCGCCAACGGCTTCGATCACACCGGCGCCTTCGACGCCTATCCCTGCCGGAAGCTGGGCCGGATAATAGCCCGAACGAAAATAGGTGTCGGCGAAGTTGCAGCCGACCGCTTCGTGCCGGACGCGGACCTCGCCTGCGCCCGGATCGCCAACGGCAACCTCTTCGACCCGCAGCACGTCGGGCCCACCGGTTTCGTGAAAGCGAACAGCCTTCGCCATGATCCTCTCCTCTTTTGTCCGGTCTAGGTGCCGCGGCTCTTGTCTTTTTCACATTTCACGACATAATTTTCCCAATCGACGCCAAAGATGCGCGTTTCGGGAGAAAAGAGATGGCGGAACTCGTCCGCGCGGCGTCACTGACGGGATATTTTCCGGTAATGCGCGCGCTGGGCGCCGATCCGCGGCCGCTGCTGCGCGAAACGGGGCTGTCGGCCGATCTGCTCGCCAACCCCCATCAGCTGATTTCGGCCCCAGCCGCCTTCCGGCTGCTTGAGCGGAGCGCCGAGGAGACAGGGTGCCTCACTCTGGGGCTGCGCATGGCCGAGGAGCGCTCGACTGCCAATCTCGGCGTGACCAGCCTTGTGATTGCTCACCAACCGACGCTCGGTGATGTGCTCCAGGCGCTCCGTGAGTATCGCAACCGGATCAATTCGACCCTCGTCCTCCATGTCGAGCAGGTCGAAGGTGAGGTGGTGCTGCGAGAGGATTTTGCCCTGAACGCGCCGATCGCCGCGCGTCAGTCGACCGATCTCGCGCTGGGCGTGACCGCGCGGCTTTGCAGCAGCGTGCTCGGCGAGTTGTGGGCGCCGCTATCGATCTGCTTCGCGCACGGCCCGCCGCCGGCGGCGGACATGCCGATCTTTGCGCGGTTGTTCAAATGCCGTCCCGAGTTCAATTGCGAGTTCAACGGACTGGTGTTGCGCCAAGAGGATCTCGTGCGTCCCAATCTGCGGGCGGATACCGATCTGGCGCTCCACGCGCGCGACCTCATCGAAAGCGCAATGGCACCTGCGCTCCGCACGACGGCACAGGACGTCGAGCAATCGATCATGCTTTTTTTGCCTTCCGGACGGGCGACGATCCAGCATTGTGCCGCGGCGATGGGTCTCACCGTCCGGACGCTGCAACGGATGCTCGACGCCGACGGCACGAGCTTCAGCGACCTGTTGGGACGCGCCCGGATGCAGCTCTCGTCGCAATATCTCGCCAATCCCCGGACCCGGGTTACCGATGTGGCAGAGATGCTCGGTTATGGTTCGATCGGCGCCTACACGCGCTGGCATGTTCAGACCTTCGGCATGTCTCCGCGCCAGTGGCGTGCGCAGAATCTCCGCACGCGCACGAGCCTTGGACGCTCGACGAATCCGCTGTAGCGATCCTTTCATCCGGGCGGCGGTCAATGCCAATGGATGCAGCCCAAGGCGCGTCAATGGCGGATACTGGTAACTTTCCGATCGCCGGAAAAACGTCACGTTCCAAGCTAAAGATCTGAATTTCAGGAGAGAAAGTCGGGATCATCGGGCCGTTGCGGGCTACTGCGGCGGACCCGATGGCGGAGCGGGAGGGATTCGAACCCTCGATACGCTTTTGACGTATACTCACTTTCCAGGCGAGCGCCTTCGACCACTCGGCCACCGCTCCGCATGCACTGGAAGGCGCGCCCTAATCGCTCGGCGGGGGTTTCGCAAGTCGCATGGCCATGGCAGACAGCGACAATGAGATATATGCTCCTGACGGTTGCTGCCGCATCGCTTGCTGTCCCCGTGCTGGCGCAGGATGCCGCACCGCCGCCATCGCCCGGGGAGATTGCCGCGGCGGCAAAACCCGACGAATGGGTCGCTATTGACGCAGCAGACCTGCTGGTCATGGACCTCGCGCCCGATGGCGCAGGCAAGGCACGCCGCGTCGTCATTCAACTGATGCCGCCGCCTTTCAGCCAGGGCTGGATCGGCAATATCCGCAAGCTGGCTGCCGCACACTGGTGGGACGGGACGAGCGTCAATCGCGTGCAGGACAATTATGTCGCGCAATGGGGCGATGCGACCGAGAAGAAGCCGCTGCCCGAGGGGTTGGCCGTGGTGCCCGAGAGCGAATATGTAAGCCATTTTCAGACCTTTGTGTCGGGTAATGAGGCTGATCCCAAGGCCTATTATAGATACCCCTTCGTTGAAATGATTTCGGCAGAGCTCCCCATTGCAAAGGACGGCAAGGGGAAGAGGCAAGACGGTTATGGCTATCAGACCGGCTTTTCCAAAGGCTGGCCCGTCGTCGGTGAACTGTCTGCTCGAGCAACGGGCAAGTATCAGCCGGCTCTCTGGCCGGTCCATTGCTACGGCGCCGTCGGGGTCGGGCGCAACATGTCTCCCGATACCGGCAGCGGCGCCGAGCTTTACGCCGTCATCGGCCATGCGCCGCGCCATCTTGACCGCAATATCGCGCTCGTCGGCCGAGTGATCAGCGGCATCGAACATCTGTCGAGCCTGCCGCGCGGTACCGAGGCGCTGGGATTTTACGCCGAGGAGAAGGAGCGCGTGCCGATCGTGTCGATCCGGATCGCCAGCGAACTGCCTGCGGCCGAACAGCCGAAGTTCGAATATCTGTCGACCGAGAGCGATAGCTTCGCGCGCTATGCCGATGCCCGCGCCAATCGCCGCGACCCGTTCTTCATTGCACCGGCGGGCGGCGCCGATATCTGCAACATCCCGGTGCCGGTGCGCGCGGTCGCGGCGAAATAGCGCCGCGTGGAGGATTTCACCGTCACGACGCCGCTCTGGCGGTGGCAGGCCGCGACGGCGCCCGCGGCGTGGTTCTTCGTGACCATATCGGGCGACGTCGCCGACGGCATACGCCTCGCCGCGATCGGCGGGCAATGGCTCGATGGGCGCAGGGGTTTCGGCTCGGCGCGCGTCGAGGCGGCGATCGGCGATACGCGGTGGAAGACGTCGGTGTTTCCGCATCGCGAGAGCGGCGGCTGGCTGCTGCCGGTCAAGGCGGCGGTGCGCAAGGCCGAGGGACTGGCCGAGGGCGATATGGTGACCGTGACGGTCAGTCTTTAGGTTGCACCCGGTCGACGAGGTCCATGAAGTCGCGCGCCGAATCGCGCTCGGCTTCGTCCTTGAACGCGACGTCGAGGTCGGGCGCGGCGCCGAGCATATACATGAACGTCCACAGCGCGAAGCGGCGGCCCTTGTTCGTTTCGAGCCCGAAATCGACCTGCATCCGTTCGGTGCCGGCCTCCAGCGCTTCGGGACGCAGCGAGGCGAGGTCGGTGGTGCCGAAATAGCGGCGGAGTTGGTCGTCGAAATCCATGCGCCTTCCTTGGCGTTCGGGCGCCGCTTGGCAAGATGGCAAAATTCGGCTGCCGCGCCGCGCACTCGGTTGTCATCGCGCGGGCGGCCCGGTAGGGCGGCGGCGTGAGCAGCAGCATCGAAATCGGGACCGACGGCACGGGCAGGGCGGTGCATATCGACGTCCACGAACTGCTGGCGACCCGCCTGCTCGTTCAGGGCAATTCGGGTTCGGGAAAATCGCATCTCCTGCGCCGCCTGCTCGAGGAAAGCGCCGGGCTGGTGCAGCAGGTGATCATCGATCCCGAGGGCGATTTCGTCACGCTCGCTGATGCCTACAACCATGTCGTGATCAACGCTGGCGACTATAACGAGCGAGAGATCGCGGCGATCGGCGCGCGTATCCGCGAGCATCGCGCCTCGGTGATTCTTGCGCTCGACACGCTGGAGATCGAGGCGCAGATGACTTGCGCCGCCGCGTTCCTGAATGCGATGTTCGACGCGCCGCGCGCGCACTGGTTCCCCGCGCTGGTCGTCGTCGACGAAGCGCAGATGTTCGCGCCAAGCGCGTCGGGCGATGTGTCCGATACGGTGCGCCGCGCCAGCCTCAGCGCGATGACGAACCTGATGTGCCGCGGCCGCAAGCGCGGGCTCGCCGGCGCGATCGCGACGCAGCGGCTCGCCAAGCTCGCGAAGAATGTCGCCGCCGAGGCGAGCAATTTCCTGATGGGGCGCACCTTCCTCGACATCGACATGGCGCGCGCCGCCGACCTGCTCGGCATGGAGCGGCGGCAGGCGGAGACGATCCGCGATCTCGAACGCGGGCATTTCCTCGGGCTCGGGCCCGCTATTTCGCGCCGCCCGGTATCGGTGCGGATCGGCTCGACGCGGACCTCGACGCAGTCGGGAACGCACGAGCTGCTGCCGCTTCCCGCTGCCGAGACCGCCGAGATGCGGACGATGCTGTTCGCCGAGATGGAAATGGCCGCTGTCCCCGCGCCGGTTTTCGAGCCCGCACCGGTCGAGGCGGGCGAGCTGATGCGCCGGATCGCCGAGCAGGAGGCGGAGACCGCGCCGCCGCCGCCCGGCGACCTCGTCGAAGCGGTGCAGGATGCGGTCGACGCCGAAGCGATTGTGATCGCGACGCTGGAGGATATGCTCGCCGACCCCGACTGCGCCTTTCATCCCGAAGCCTTTCTGTATCAGGATTTTTCGGTGCGCTGTCGGATGCAAAAGATCGGGCGCGTGCCGCTCGACCTCGCGGCGTTTCGCCGCCGCTTCGCGCTGGCGAAGGGCGGGGTGTTCGACCCCACCGATCCCAAGTGGCGCGCGCCGCTCGACGCGGCGGCGCGGCTGCCCGACGACATGCTCGCGCCCTTTCTGCAGATCGCGCGCGCGGCGATGGACGGCGAGGCGTGCCCCGACGACGACGCGCTCGGTCGCGCCTATGGCACGCGTTCGCCCGGCCGCATCCGCCGCCTTGTCGAATATATGGAAAAGCAGGGCGCAATCGTTGTGCGCTCGGACTTCGGCGGGCGGCGCTCGATCGGGATTCCCGAACTTGGGCTCAGCACCGAGGCAGAATAGCCGTCAGATATCCTCGGCGAGGCGCCCGTACAGCTGCGGGCGGCGGTCGCGGAAAAAGCCCATGCCGGCGCGGTGCTTCGCGGCGCGGTCGAGGTCGATCGTTTCGACGAGCACGCCCGCTTCGCCAGCGCCGAACTCCTGCGTCAGGTCGCCCCATTCGTCGCTGATGAAGCTGTGACCATAGAAATTGGCATCGCCCTCGGTGCCGATGCGGTTCGCGGCGATCACCGGCATGCAGTTCGACACCGCATGACCCTGCATCGCGCGGCGCCACATCCGGCTGGTGTCGAGGTCGGCGTCATAAGGTTCGGACCCGATCGCGGTCGGATAGAAGAGCAATTCGGCGCCCATCAGCGCCATCGCGCGCGCGCATTCGGGATACCATTGATCCCAGCAGACCCCGACGCCGATCCGCGTACCGAACAGATCCCAGACCTTGAAGCCGGTGTTGCCGGGCCGGAAATAATATTTCTCTTCATAGCCGGGGCCGTCGGGGATGTGGCTCTTGCGGTAAATACCCATGATCTCCCCATCGGGGCCGATCATCGCCAGCGTGTTGTAATAATGCGGTCCGTCCTTCTCGAAATAGCTCGTCGGGATCGCGACCTTCAGCTTTGCCGCGAGCGCCTGCATCGCGATGACGCTGGGGTGCTCGGTCGTTGGGCGTGCGCTGGCGAAGAGTGCTTCCTCCTCGACCTGGCAGAAATAGGGACCCTCGAAGAGTTCGGGCGGCAGGATGACCTGCGCGCCCTTCGTGGCCGCCTGTTCGACGAGCGCGGTCACCGCGTCGATATTCGGTGCGACAGGACCGGGCAGGGGGAGCTGCAGCGCGGCGACGGTAATGGTACGGGTCATGGCGCCCCTATGCCGGAAGCTGCTGGCTCGAGCAATGGAAGCTGCCTCCGCCGGCGATGATGCCGCGCGCATCGACCCCGATGGCGCGGCGATCGGGGAAGAGCGCCGCGAGCGTATCGACCGCGGCGCGGTCGTTAACGACGCCATAGGTCGGCACGACCACGACGCTGTTGCCGATATAGAAATTCATATAGCTCGCCGCGGCAATTTCGCCGCCCACCTCGACGCGGCCGGGCGAGGGGAGGTCGACGATCTCGACGCCCCCGAACGCCTCGGCCCGCGCGCGGGCATCCGCGTAGATATGCGCGTTCGGATCGTCATTGCCCGCCGCGACGGGCAACGCCAGCCGCCCTTCGCCGACGAAGCGCGCGAGATTGTCGACATGGCCGTCGGTGTGGTCGCCGGTGAGCCCGTTCCCCAGCCACAGCAGCCGGTCGATGCCGAGCGACTGGTGGAGCCGCACCGCGATATCCTCACGCGTCAGCGTCGGGTTGCGGTTCGTGTTGAGCAGGCACTCTTCGGTGGTGACGCAGAGGCCGGTGCCGTCGACGTCGATGCCGCCGCCTTCGAGCACCCAGTCCTGATCGTCGACCGGCAGGCCCGATCCGGCAGCGAGCGCCGCGCCGACTTCCTTATCGCCCGGCATGACGAACTTCTCGCCCCACCAGTTGAATTCGAAATTGCGCGCCCGCCGCGCCGCGCCGGTGCCCGCGATGATCGGCCCGGTGTCGCGGAGCCAGATGTCGCCGAGCGGCTGGATCAGGATGCGGACGCCGGGGTCGACGAGCGCGGCGGCGATGTTCGCCTGCGCCTCGTCGTTGACGACCAGCCGCACTTCCTCGCCGCGGCCGCCGTCATGGACGGCGTTGGCGAAGGCGGCGACGTCGCGCCGGCCGGCGTCGATCTGTCCCGACCATTCCCCGGCAAGGTGCGGAAAGCCGATCCACACCGCCTCGTGCGGCGCCCATTCGGCCGCCATCAACAACGTCATGGGCGCCCTCGCTTACTTCGCAGGCCGCGACTTGTCGCGGGCGGCGCGGAATTCGTCGCCCTCGACCCAGTTCGGCCATGCATCGCTCATCGCCAGCATCCGGCCCGAGACATAATAGAGGCGAAGGTCGGCGAGCATGCCGTCCCAGTTGGTGATCGCCTCATATTCGTCGCCGGGGGCGTGATAGCGGTTCTTCTCATAATCTTCCGAACCCTTCTTGCCCGCTTCGACACCGCCGGTGACGAGGTCCTCGCCGCTGCCGAAGTTGAACATCGGCACGCCGAGCTTGGCGAAGCTGAAATGGTCCGAACGATAGTAGAAGCCCTTTTCGGGGGTCGGCTCGTCCTTGATCACGCGCTTGTCGAGCTTGGCGAGCTTTTCGACATAGGCATCGAGTTCGGACTTGCCGCGGCCGACGACGACGATGTCCTTCGTCGGACCGACCGCATTGAGCGCGTCCATGTTCACCCCGCCGACGGTCCGCGCGAGCGGGAAGACCGGGTTCTCGGCATAATATTTCGACCCGAGCAGGCCCGATTCTTCGGCCGTGACGGCAAGGAACACGATGCTGCGGTCGGCGGCACCGGCCTTCTGATAGGCCTGCGCCAGGGTCACGAGACCGGCGGTGCCGGTCGCATTGTCGACCGCGCCGTTGCAGATATCGTCACCTGCAACCGGCTGACAGCGACCGAGATGGTCCCAGTGCGCGGTGTAGAGGACATATTCGTCGGGGCGCTTGGTTCCCGGCAGCACGCCGATGACGTTGCGCGACATCTTCTTCGAAATCTGGTTGTCGAAGCTGAACGACGCTTTGACGCCGGTCAGCGCGACGGGCTTGAAGCCCTTCACCTTCGCCGCATCGCGCAGCTTGTCGAAATCCTGTCCGGCGCTGGCGAAGAGTTCCTTCGCCTTGCCAAGCTGCATCCAGCCGTTGGCGACGGTTTCCTTGGCGCCGCCATCCTTGCTGTCGGCGAGGTACTGGGTACCGGTGTTGCTCGATTCGACGACGTTCCAGCCATAGGCGGCGGGTTCGGTGTCGTGGACGATCAGCGCCGCCGCGGCGCCCTGCCGTGCTGCTTCCTCATATTTATAGGTCCAGCGGCCGTAATAGGTCATCGCGCGGCCGTTGAACTCGCCCTTGGCTTCCTTGGTCTGCCAGTCGGGGTCGTTGACGAGGATGACGACGGTCTTCCCCTTCACGTCGAGCCCGGCATAGTCGTTCCAGCCCTTTTCGGGGGCGTTGATGCCATAGCCGACGAAGACGACGTCGCTGTCCTTGATCTCGGTCTTCGGCTGGACGCGATAGCTGAAGCCGACATAGTCCTTCGCATATTGCAGCGTGACCGGCGCCTTGCCGCCGGTGAAGGAAAGCGGCGTCGCGTTCTTCGCGGTGATCTCGACCAGCGGCACGTCCTGCGTCCACTTGCCGTTATTGCCGGGCTTCAGCCCCGCTTCTTCGAACTTCTTGATCAGATAGGCGACGGTCTTCTCTTCGCCCGCGGTACCCGGCGAGCGGCCTTCGAACGCGTCCGACGACAGTTCCTTCGTCACATCCTGCAACGTGGTCAGCGACAGGTCGGGCAGCGCGATATCGGGAATGACCGGAGCCGCGGCGGGGGTGTCGCCCTGTTTGCAGGCGGCGAGCATCGCGAGGCTCGCAAGCCCGGCGACCTTCAGCGTGGAAGAAATGCGCATATCGTTCCTCTTTGTAATAATGTTGCGAACCCTGCCAGACCCGGGCGGCGGGCGCAAGCGAGCAGGCGGCGATTTGGCCTTGCCTCCATCGCGGCCGGGCGGCAGATATGGCACCAACAGGGGGAGTATCATGCTGAGAAACGGGTTTTTCCTTGGCGTGCTGGCGGCGCTGGGCGCGTTGCCGGCATCGGTGACGGCGCAGGCCGACAACGCAACGCTTTACGGCATGCGCAACAGCATCGGCGACATCAGCATGTCACCCGACGGGACGCAGCTTGCCTATATTCAGCCCGCGCGCGACCGCGGTCTGGTCCTGTTCGTCGCCAGCGCCGAGGGCGGGGAGCCGAAACCGGTTTTCCAGTCCGACGGCGCGCCGTGGCATCTCGCCTGGTGCAGTTGGGCGTCGAACGCGCGGATCGTGTGCACGCTCTATGGCGTATACGACCCGGGCTATGGTTATGTTCTGCCGTTCACGCGACTGGTGGCGGTGGGAACCGATGGCCGCAATATGAAGCAGCTCGGCCAGAACAGTCTGAACAGTGCCTACGGGCTGCGGCAGTTCGACGGACAGATCATCGCCTGGCCGGCGGCCGACGATGGTCAGGTCGTGATGACCCGCGAATATCGCCAGGAAGAGCAGACGAATACCCGGCTTGCGAGCGTGGCCGAGGGAGTCGGCGTCGATATGGTCGATACCGCCAGCCTGCGAGTCCGGCGTATCGAGAATCCGCGCATCGACGCTTCGCGCTATCTGGCCGACGAGACGGGCGCGGTCCGCATCGTCGGGGTGCGCTCGACCGACGCGCAGGGGATGATGCGCGACCTGATGATCTACAGCTATCGCAAACCCGGATCGCGCGACTGGAAGCCGCTGTCGCGGGTGACGAGCGAGGGCGATGCCTTCGATCCCGAGGCGGTGAATGCCGAGCGAAACCTTGCTTATGGTTTCAAGAACAAGGACGGGCGCCGCGCCGCCTATGCCGTGACGCTTGGCGAAACGGCGCCCGAAACATTGCTGTTCGCGCACGACCGCGTCGATGTCGGCGAATTTATCCGGATCGGGCGGACGGGCCGGGTAATCGGCGTGTCCTACACGACCGACAAGCCCGAATATAAGCTGTTCGACGAGGAATATGCGGCGCTGGCGGCGAGATTGCAGAAGGCGCTGCCGGGTCTGCCGATCGTCAATTTCATCGATGCGAGCCGCGATGAGAGCCGGCTGCTGCTGTTCGCGGGCAGCGATACCGATCCCGGCCGCTATTATGTCTATGACAAGGCAAGCCGGAAGCTGGGAGAGGTTGCGCTGGCGCGCCCGGACCTCGAAGGAAGGCCGCAGGCCGAGGTCAAGCCGGTCAGCTATCCGGCCGCCGACGGTACGTCCATTCCCGCCTATCTGACCCTGCCGCCGGGGAGCGACGGCCGCAAGCTGCCGGCGATCGTGATGCCGCACGGCGGCCCCTCGGCGCGCGACGAATGGGGTTTCGACTGGCTGGCGCAATATTATGCGGCGCAGGGCTATGCCGTCATCCAGCCGAATTTTCGCGGATCGGCGGGCTATGGCGACGACTGGTACGTCGAAAACGGCTTCAGGAGCTGGCGGGTCGCGGTGGGCGACGTCAACGACGCGGGGCGCTGGCTGGTGAAGGAAGGGATTGCCGACCCGGCGAAGCTCGCCGTCGTCGGCTGGTCCTATGGCGGCTATGCGGCTTTGCAGTCCGCCGCGCTCGATCCCGACCTGTTCAAGGCGACGGTTGCCATCGCCCCGGTGACCGACCTCAAGGCACTCGTCGGCAAGGCGCGGAATTTCACCAATGCGCGGCTGGTCAGCGACTTCATCGGGACCGGGCCGCATCTGGTCGAGGGTTCGCCCGTGCAGCAGGTGGCGAAGATGAAGGCGCCGGTGCTGATGTTCAGCGGCGACCAGGATCTGAACGTCGATATCTCGCAGGCGCGGTCGATGGAAGCGGCGCTGAAGGCGGCGGGCAAACCGGTCGAGATGGTTACCTATCCCGGGCTCGATCACCAGCTTTACGATTCGTCGGCGCGCGCCGACATGCTGCGGCGGTCCGACATGTTCCTGAAGAAGACGCTGGGCCTGCCGTAAACGCGGCCCCCAACGAAAAAGGGGCGACCCGTACAGGCCGCCCCTTTGCGTTCGATATCGAAGGAAATCCGATCAGCGCGAATAGAATTCGACGACCAGATTCGGTTCCATCTTCACCGGATAGGGCACTTCGTCGAGCGTCGGGACGCGGACGAAGGTCGCCTTGGTGCCGTCGATGGCGAGATATTCGGGCAGGTCGCGCTCGGGCAGGCTCTGCGCTTCGGCGACCAGCGCCATTTCCTGCGCCTTCTTGCCGAGGGTGACTTCGTCGCCCGGCTTCACGAGGCGGCTGGCGATGTTGCACTTCACGCCGTTGACATAGACGTGGCCGTGGCTGACGAGCTGGCGCGCCGAGAAGATCGTCGGGGTGAACTTCGAGCGGTAGACGACCGCGTCGAGGCGGCGCTCGAGCAGGCCGATCAGGTTCTGGCCGGTGTCGCCCTTCATGCGCGACGCTTCGAAATAGTTCTTCTTGAACTGCTTCTCGGTGATGTCGCCGTAATAGCCCTTGAGCTTCTGCTTGGCGCGGAGCTGGATGCCGAAGTCCGACATCTTGCCCTTGCGGCGCTGGCCGTGCTGGCCGGGGCCATATTCGCGGCGGTTGACCGGGCTCTTCGGGCGACCCCAGATGTTCTCGCCCATCCGGCGGTCGAGTTTATACTTGGCGCTCTGGCGCTTCGACATATGTCGTCTCCAATTTGCTGTGTGCCGAAGGATTTCGGCGGTTCCCGGGTCGCACCATAGGAGCTATGTCCTATGCGACCGCCGCTTCACCGGGGTGCGGGGTCCATTGCGAAGGCGCGCGACTAGACGGCGACCGGCGTAAAGTC
Source organism: Sphingopyxis macrogoltabida (assembly GCF_001314325.1). Taxonomy (NCBI): domain Bacteria; kingdom Pseudomonadati; phylum Pseudomonadota; class Alphaproteobacteria; order Sphingomonadales; family Sphingopyxidaceae; genus Sphingopyxis; species Sphingopyxis macrogoltabida. The sequence goes on along the minus strand of NZ_CP009429.1, from coordinate 2,076,303 downwards.
AAGCCTTGCAGCCGTGGCTCGACAGGGCGGAAAAAGCCGCTAAAGGCAGCGGCCATGACGTCCGCCAAACTTCCCGAACAGTGCGAAACGATGATCGAGGTGCGCGCCGGGGTCGACCAGGTCGACCGCGAGCTGGTCGCGCTGCTCGTCCGCCGCTTCGGCTATATGGATGCGGCCGCACGGATCAAGCCCGACCGCGAGGCGGTCCGCGACGAGGTCCGCAAGGCCGAGGTGCTCGACAATGTCGCGCGCGCGGCCGCGGCGGCGGGGCTCGAACCCGACCGGCTGCGTGCGGTGTGGAACGAGCTGGTCGAACAGTCGATCGCCTATGAATTCGACCGCTGGGATCGCGAACGGGCTTAATCCGCGGTTCGTGCCGATTTGCGCGCTTTACCCAGCGTCGTAACGATGCCGTGCATCATCCTGATATCGTTATAGGACCAGCCGGTCTTGGTCAGCATGGTTCGCAGCGTCCGCAGCGTCGCCTCGGTGCGGTCGGCGGGGAAGAAATAGCCCGTCTTGTCGAGGTCGCGGATGAAATGCTGGATCAGCTGCTCCATTTCGCCATGATCTGCCGGCGGATCGAGCGGGACTTCGGGCGGGCTGGCCAGCGCGACGCCCTTCGACCATTCATAGGCGAGGAGGATCACCGCCTGCGCAAGGTTGAGCGACCCGAATTGGGGATTGATCGGCACCGTGACGATGCTGTGCGCGAGCGCGACGTCGTCGGTTTCGAGGCCCGACCGCTCCGGACCGAAGATATAGGCCGATCGCCCGGCGGTCGCATGGACCTGTTTCGCCGCCGCTTCGGGGGTGAGCACCGGCTTGGTGACCCCGCGCTTGCGCACCGTGGTCGCATAGATATGGGTGCAATCGGCAACCGCCTCGGCGACGCTGTCGAAAACCTGCGCCCCGGCCAGCACGATATCGGCGCCCGATGCGGCCGGCCCGGCATCGGGATTCGGCCAGCCGTCGCGCGGCGCGACGAGGCGCAACTCGGTCAGCCCGAAATTGAGCATCGCGCGCGCCGCCTTGCCGATATTTTCGCCGAGCTGCGGACGGACGAGAACGATGACAGGAGGCGGGGCGGCGCTCAACTCTTCTTCGCCGCTTCGGCGACGCTCGAGGCAAATTCCTCGAAGTCCTTGGCTTCGGTGAAATCGCGATAGACGCTGGCGAAGCGGATATAGGCGACATTGTCGAAGCCCTTCAGCGCTTCCATCACCATCGCGCCGATTTGCGCCGCCTGGACCTCGCTCTCGCCCGACGTCTCTAGCTGGCGCTGGATCCCCGACACCAGCCGTTCGATCCGGGCGCCGTCGATCGGCCGCTTGCGGCACGCGATCTGGACGCTGCGCATCAGTTTCTCGCGATCGAAGGGTTCGCGGCTGCCGCCCGCTTTGAGAACCGCGACCTCGCGGAGCTGGATACGCTCGAAGGTGGTAAAGCGCGCGCCGCAATCCTCGCACTGGCGGCGGCGGCGAATCGCGGCGCCGTCCTCGGTCGGACGGCTGTCCTTCACCTGGCTGTCTTCATGGCCGCAATAGGGACAGCGCATCGGTCAGCGTTTCACCCGCGAATAGAGCGCGATCGCAGCGCCCGCGAACAGCCCGACCGGCCACGAAACGACCGGCAGCAGAGCGCCCGCGACCGCACCGATCGCACCGCCGGTCAGCACCGGGCGCGTCGAGGGATGCTTGATCCCCTCCTTGCCCATCGCCTTGACCTCTTCGATCGTCAGCTCGACCAGCGTCGGTTCCTCGGGATGCTGCCGCGCCATTGCCTTATCCCTGATAGATGGGGAAACGCTCGCACAGCGCGCGGACGCGCTTGCGGACATCCGCCTCGACATCGGCGTCGCCATGCTCGCCCTTGTCGCGCAACGCTTCGAGCACATCGGCAACCATGTCGCCGATTTCCTCGAACTCGGCGACCCCGAAGCCGCGCGTCGTGCCGGCGGGCGAGCCGACGCGGATGCCGCTCGTCTTGACCGGCGGCAGCGGGTCGAAGGGGATGCCGTTCTTGTTGCAGGTGATCGCGCTGCGTTCGAGCGCCTCGTCGGCATCGCGGCCGGTGACGCCGAGCGGGCGAAGGTCGATCAGCGCGAGGTGCGTATCGGTGCCGCCCGCGACGACGTCGGCGCCGCGTGCTTTCAGCCGGCCGGCGAGGGCCTGTGCGTTGGCGACGGTCGCCTTGGCATAATCCTTGAATTCGGGGCGCAGCGCTTCGCCGAATGCCACGGCTTTCGCCGCGATGACGTGCATCAGCGGGCCGCCCTGAAGGCCGGGGAAGACCGCCGAATTGATGCGCTTGGCGATCGCTTCGTCATTGGTCAGGATCATGCCGCCGCGCGGGCCACGCAGCGTCTTGTGCGTCGTCGTGGTGACGACATGCGCGTGCGGGAGCGGCGAGGGATGGGCGCCGCCCGCGACGAGGCCGGCGAAATGCGCCATGTCGACCATCAGCAGCGCGCCGACATCGTCGGCGATCTGGCGGAAGCGCGCGAAGTCGAGCGTGCGCGGATAGGCCGAGCCGCCCGCGATGATCAGCGAGGGTCGATGCTCCTTCGCCAGCGCCTCGACCTGGTCGAAATCGACCAGATGGTCGTCGGGGCGGACGCCGTACTGGACCGCGTTGAACCATTTGCCCGACATGGCGGGCGGGGCGCCGTGGGTCAGGTGACCGCCGGCGTCGAGGCTCATGCCGAGGATCGTCGCGCCGGGTTTGGTCAGCGCCAGCATCACCGCGCCGTTGGCTTGCGCACCCGAATGCGGCTGGACGTTGACATAGCCGCAGTCGAAAAGCTGCTTGGCGCGGTCGATCGCGAGCTGTTCGACCTCGTCCGACGGCGCGCAGCCCTGGTAATAGCGGCGGCCGGGATAACCCTCGGCATATTTGTTGGTGAAGACGCTGCCCTGCGCCTCGAGCACCGCCTTCGAAACGATGTTCTCCGACGCGATCAGTTCGATCTGATGCTGTTCGCGTTCGAGTTCATGCTTCATCGCTGCCGCAACCGCGGGATCGGTCGCGCCGACGCCGTCCGAGAAGAAACCGGCCGAGCGAATGGGCTTGTCGAGCGTGTCTGTGGTCATCGGCTGGTCTCCAGTAGGGGCGGATTGGAAAGCTTGTCGACGCGGCGCGCGTGGCGGTCGCCGGCGAATTCGGTGGTCAGGAAGGCGTCGAGGCAGGCCTTCGCCATGTCGATACCGGTCAGGCGCGCGCCCATTGCGATGACATTCGCGTCATTATGCTCGCGCGACAGCTTCGCCGACAGCGGTTCGGAAACGAGCGCGCAGCGCGCAGCGGGGTTGCGGTTGACCGAGATAGAGATGCCGATGCCCGACCCGCAGAGCGCGACGCCGCGTTCGGCGCGGCCGTCGGCGATCGCTTCGGCGAGGCGGTAGCCATAATCGGGATAGTCGACGCTGTCGGGACCGTTCGTCCCGAGATCCTCGACCTCGTGCCCCTGTTCGCGAAGCCAGTCGGAGAGCAGGGCTTTCAGCTCCCAGGCGGCATGGTCAGAGGCTATGGCAAGGCGCATCGGCGCGGCTCCCGCTGGAGGAAGGGAATCGATGAGCGCCCTTTAGGCGAAGCCGCGTGCATTGGCCATAAGCGAGGTGGCAAATTTGTGACGCCGTCGATAAAGCCGCCCTATGTCCGACACCATCATGTCCGTGCTGATGCTCACCGGGGTCATTCTGACCGGGGGTGCTGTCTTTGTCTTTCGAGGGGGCGACCGCCGCCGCGCGCTGCTGATGCTCGTCGCCGCGCTGGTGATGTTCGCCAATGTCGCGATCTGGCTGGTGCCGGTGAAGGGCGCGCCGGCGAGCAACGCCGCCGAATGAGCGACGATTGCGCGCACCGGAAGGTCGGGCGTTATTGCCCCGATTGCGGCAAGGATCTGCAGCCGCAGCCCATCGACCGCCGCACGGTGATGAGCGAACTCGTCGAAAACTGGTGGGAAAGGGGCGTCCTCCACACGCTGATCGGGCTGTTCCGCCAGCCCGGCGTGCTGATCCGCCGCTATATCGAAAGCGACCGCGACATATTGGTCAAGGCGGTGCCCTATATCGCGGTTGCGCTCGCCCTGAATTACGGATTGCGCGCGCGCTTTCTGCCGGGCAGCACGACGACCGAGCTGTCGATCATCGAGACGCTGCAGCAGGAGCCGCTGGTCATCCCGCTGCTCTCGGCGCTGATTTCGGCGCTGGTGCTGCACTTCATCTTCTATCGCGACGCATCCGCCGGCCTGTTCGGCACGATGGTGATGCGGCTTTACATCCTCGCGCAGGCGACCCTGCTCGTCGTCGTGGTCGATCTGGCGATGCAATTGTTCCTGACCGACCGCAGCATCGGGCGCAACCTGACGCGGCTTGCCTTCGGGCTTGGCTTCACCATCTTCGCCGTGCGCCAATATTATACCGGCGAAGGACGCGGCGGGTGGATCCGCGCGATCGCCGCGATCCTGTGCGGCGAACTCGCGCTGATCTTGTTCGTCTATATGCCTGCCGCGATGATCGAGCAGGCGGGCCTGCTCGATTAGCGTCGGTCAGCGGATCGGCGAATCGGGTGCGAGCCGCATATCCAGATAGTTATCGAGCGACTTCATCAACTGGTCGAGCTCATGCTCGAAGAAGTGGTTCGCGCGCGGGATCTCGTCGTGATGGATCGTGATGCCCTTTTGCGTGCGCAGCTTGTCGACCAGCTTCTGCACCGCGCCCGGGGGCACGATCTCGTCCTGCCCGCCTGCGACGATGATACCCGACGATGGGCAGGGGGCGAGGAAGCTGAAGTCGTACATGTTCGCCGGCGGCGCGACCGACAGGAAGCCGCGGATTTCGGGGCGCCGCATCAGAAGCTGCATGCCGATCCACGCGCCGAAGCTGAAGCCCGCGATCCATGTCGTCTGCGCTTCGGGGTGGATCGACTGGACCCAGTCGAGCGCCGACGCGGCGTCGGAGAGCTCGCCGATGCCGTTGTCGAAGGTGCCCTGGCTGCGGCCGACGCCGCGGAAGTTGAAGCGCAGCACTGCGAAACCGCGCGCGACGAAGCTCTTGTACATCGCCTGCGTGATGCGGTCGTTCATCGTGCCGCCGCCCTGCGGATGCGGGTGGAGGATCAGCGCAACCGGCGCCCGCGGGCGCGGCGGGGGCGAGAAACGGCCTTCGATGCGGCCTTCGGGGCCGGGGAAAATGACGTCGGGCATGGGCGCACCTTTATGTTTCTGAGGCTTGCCACCGATTCGCCGGAGCGGCGGGGTGGCGGAGCGAGGATGGCGCCTATATAGAAAATAGGTCTCAACATGCAACTTTTGCGAATCTTTCGCAATAAGGGGTGATTTGCCCTGTTTTCCGTTCGCATCGAGCGAAGTCGAGATGCCCATCGGTGTGGCGCCTGACCGAGGGGTGTCTCGACTTCGCTCGACATGAGCGGAAATTGAGGACATTCGAAATCCGCCATGATTTACCTCGACTATCAAGCCACGACGCCGCTCGCTCCCGAGGCGCGCGAGGCGATGCTGCGCTGGCTTGAAGGGCCAAGGGACGGAGACGGCTTCGCCAATCCGTCGAGCACGCATAAGGCTGGCCGCGCCGCCGCCGCCGCCGTCGAGGTCGCGCGCGATCAGGTCGCGGCGCTACTGCCGCAGGGCGGGCGCGTCTTTTTCACGTCGGGCGCGACCGAAGCGCTCAACTGGGCGCTGTTCAGCGGCGCCAAGGCGAAACCCGGAGGGGTCGCGGGGCTCAGCATCGAACATGCGGCGTCGCTGCAATGTCTTGAACGGCTGCACGCCCACATCCTTCCCGTCGACGGAGCGGGGCTGGCATTGCCGGTCGATGATGCGCTGATCCCCGAAAACGGCATCGTCGCGACGATGCTGGTCAACAACGAGGTCGGGACGATCCAGCCGATCGCCGATTTCGCCGCGGCGGCGCATGCGAAAAACAGCCTTCTCCTTTGCGACGCGGTGCAGGGCTACGGCCGCGTCGCGATTCCCGCGGAAGCCGATCTGGTCGCGCTCTCGGCGCACAAGATTCACGGCCCCAAGGGCATCGGCGCGCTGTGGGTGCGCGACGGGATCGATCTCGAACCGCTGATGTTCGGCGGCGCGCAGGAGCAGGGGATGCGTTCGGGCACCGTCTCGCCCGCGCTATGTGCCGGCTTCGGGGCCGCCGCAGCGCTGGCGGCCGAACGCTTCGACAAGGATGCCGGCCATGTCGAGCGCCTCTGGTCGCTCGCGCTCGACATGCTCCCCGAATGGACGATCAACGGCGATGCGCAGCGCCGCTATCGCGGCAACCTCAATGTCCGGCGCGAGGGCGTGAACGGCCTGCGGCTGATGTCCGACGCGCGTAATGTCGCCTTTTCGCTCGGCAGCGCGTGCGGCAGCGGGTCGGGCAAGGTCAGCCATGTGCTGCGCGCGATGGGCATCAGCGAAACCGACGCGCGCGCGTCGATCCGCCTCGGCTGGGGACGCTATACGTCGGAGCAGGACCTGCGCGACGGCCTGACCGCGATCAGGGAAGCCGCGCGTCTTCAGGGGGTGAACTGATGCGCGTCACTTTCATCCATGCCGACGGCAAGCAGCGCACCGAGGCCGAAGCCGAGCCCGGCTCGATCCTGCTCGACGTCGCGCAGGCGCACATGATGCCGCTCGAAGGCACCTGCGAAGGGCAGATGGCCTGTTCGACCTGCCATGTCATCGTCGCCAAAGAGGATTTCGACCGCCTGCCCGAAGCGAGCGAGATGGAAGAGGATATGCTCGACCTCGCCGCCGGGGTGCGGCGCACCAGCCGGCTGGCCTGCCAGATCGTGCTGACCGATGCGCTCGACGGGCTGACGGTCCATATCCCGGCCGAAAGCCGCAATATGCAGGGGCCCCGCTGATGCGGATGCTGCTCGCTGCCGTTCTGCTCGCGACCTCGGCCTGCGCCGCCGTGTCCGGCGAGCCGACCGGCGATTCGGTGATCCAGGCCAAGGCGATCCGCGACCTCGAAGCGCGCAGCGGCGGCAGGCTCGGCATCGCGGTCGTCGATGCGCGCGGCAAGCTGGTTTCCGCCGACCGCGGCCACGAACGCTTCGCGATGTGCTCGACCTTCAAGCTGCTGCTTGCCGGACAGGTGCTCGAACGCGCGGCAAAAGGCGTTTCGTTGCGGACGCCGCTCGCCTTTACCCGCGCCGATCTGGTGTCCTGGTCGCCGGGAACCGAGAAACTCGTCGGCCCCGACGGGCGCGGCGAGCAGCAGCTCGGCATGGCGGTGCGCGACGCCGTGGTGCTCAGCGACAACAGCGCTGCGAACCTGATCCTGAAGCAGATGGGCGGGCCCGATGTTTTTACCGCCGCGCTGCGCCGGGCGGGCGACAGCGTCACGCGGCTCGACCGGATCGAGCCTGAGCTCAATGAAAATGCACCGGGCGACGAACGCGATACGACGACCCCGATCGCGATGGCGACCAGCGCTGCCGGCTATGTTTTCGGCAACCGGCTGGGCGCCGGGCATCGCAAGCAGCTCCGCGGCTGGATGATCGAAAGCGAAACCGGCCTCAAGCGTATCCGTGCCGGCTTGCCGCAAGGCTGGACGGCGGGCGACAAGACGGGAACCTGCGGCACCGCCTATAACGACGTCGCCTTTGTCGAGGCGCCGGACGGGCGCAAATATGTCATCGCGATCTACCTCGACCGGCCGGCGGTGACGGGGGACGACGCCAGCGCGGTGATTGCCGAGGCGACGCGCCTGACGGTGGAGACGATCGACATCACCGGCTGACCGCCATCCGCGGACCTGAACGGGCCTTTGGCAGGCATAGCTTGCAATTCGCCGTATTCCCCGCCATATGCGCCGCGGAAGTCGGGCGGACGTGGTCTTCGCCAACCCGGTCAGGTCCGGAAGGAAGCAGCCGCAACGAATTCGCCGCGGGTCGTTCCGGCTTCCACCCATTTCCCCCTTCGACAAGACCGCGGCGCGCCCCTAAGACGGGGCCATGGATGATTCCGCCGACGACGATACCCCGATGCTGGGAATGGATTTGCCCGAGGCGCCTGCTCCGGCGGCTTCATCGGGTCCTTACCGCGTTCTCGCCCGCAAATATCGCCCGCAAACCTTTGCCGAACTGATCGGGCAGGATGCGATGGTGAAGACGCTGGGCAATGCGATCGCGCGCGACCGGCTGGCGCATGCATTCCTGATGACCGGGGTACGCGGGGTCGGCAAGACGTCGACCGCGCGCCTGATCGCCAAGGCGCTCAACTGCATCGGACCCGACGGGCAGGGCGGGCCGACGATCGACCCGTGCGGGGTCTGCGAACCGTGCCGCGCGATCACCGAGGGCCGTCATATCGACGTGATCGAGATGGACGCCGCGTCGAACACCGGCGTCGACGATGTGCGCGAGATTATCGAGGCGGTGCGCTATGCCGCGGTGTCGGCGCGCTACAAGATCTACATCATCGACGAAGTGCACATGTTGTCGCGTAACGCCTTCAACGCGCTTCTGAAAACGCTCGAAGAGCCGCCGCCGCACGTCAAATTCCTGTTCGCGACCACCGAGGTGAACAAGGTGCCGGTGACGGTGCTGTCGCGCTGCCAGCGCTTCGACCTGCGCCGCATCACCCCCGACATGCTGTTCGCGCATTTCAGCGCGATTTTGCAGAAGGAAGGCGTCGAGGCCGAGGCACCGGCGATCTGGCTGATCGCCAACGCCGCCGAAGGCTCGGTGCGCGACGGGCTGTCGATCCTCGATCAGGCGATCGCGCATGCCGACCTGGAATCGGGGGAAGGGGGCGGCGGCAAGATCGGCGCCGATCAGGTGCGCGCGATGCTCGGCCTGTCGGACCGGACCGCGATCACGCAGTTGATGGCGACGGTCCTCGGCGGCGATAGCGGCGGCGCGATCGACCTTGTCCGGGCGCAATATGCGCTGGGGATCGAACCCGTCGCGATGGTGCGCGGGCTGATGGACCTGACGCATGCGGTCACGCTTGCCAAAGTGTCGCGCCACGACGATCCCGCGCTCGCCGCCGGTGATCGCGAGCGCATCGGCGACTGGGCGCAAAAGCTCGGGTTCGCGCCGCTCAATCGCCTCTGGCAGCTCCTCCTCAAGGGGCATGACGAGGTGCTCCGCGCGAACAACCCGCTCGAACATCTCGAAATGCTGCTGCTCCGCGTGATCTATGCGGCGTCGCTGCCCGATCCGGGCGAGCTTGCGAAGTTGCTCGAATCGGGGAGCCTGCCGACGATGCCGCGGGCGCCGCGGGCCCCGGCATCGGTGCAGGACGGGCCGTCCGATAGCGCCGCGGTCCCTATCGATGCGGAGGCAGGTACCGAGCCGCCGGCAACGGCGCTGACCGTGGCGCAAATCCATCAACTTCTCGAAACGACAGGAAATCACAGGCTTGCAGTGCAAGTTTATGATCATTTGCGAATTATCGAGCTCGACCCCGGCAATATCGTTTTTGCCGCCGTCCCCGCGCTCGGCGGCTCGTTCGCCCGCGACCTCGGCGACACGCTGCTGACCCAGACCGGAAGCCGCTGGCACGTCCGCCCCGGCGAGGGCGAGGCGCGGCCGAGCCTCGGCGAAATCCGCGCGGCGCGCGTTGCCGACAATGGCGAACGCATTCGCGAACTACCGGTCGTCAAGGCCGCCCTGGCCGCTTTTCCCGATGCGAAGCTTGTCGAAGACGACGACAATCGCCATAAGTCCCAATCATGAAATCGATCGAAGAGATGATGAAGGCGGCGCAGGAAGCCGCCGCGACCGTGCAGGCCCAGATGCAGGAGGCGCAGGCGAAGCTCGACGCCCTTGAGGTCGAGGGCGTGTCGGGCGGCGGGCTGGTGCGCATCCGGGCGAGCGCCAAGGGGCGGATCAAGGCGATTGCCATCGACGACAGCCTGATCGTCCCTGCCGACAAGCAGATGCTCGAGGATCTGCTCGCCGCCGCGTTCAACGACGCGCGCGAAAAGGCCGATCAGGTCAGCAACGAGGAAATGGGCAAGATGACCAGCGGCCTGCCGTTGCCGCCGGGGTTCAAGCTGCCCTTCTGAGCCGCATCGCGCCGTGGTCATTCACCGCAGCGACATTGAATGCGGCGCAACTTACGCCATATTAGCCGGGAACATCCTATAACAGGGGTGGCGCGTCGATTCCGGACGCCCGCCCAGGAGCCGTAATGACGCAATCTTATCCCCTTCTTCCGCTGCGTGACATCGTCGTTTTCCCGCACATGATCGTGCCGCTGTTCGTCGGCCGCGACCGTTCGGTCGCTGCGCTCGAAACCGCGATGGAGAGCGACAAGGAAATCTTCCTCGTCGCCCAGCTCGATCCGGGCGAGGACGACCCGCAGCGCGACGATCTTTACGATGTCGGCGTGATCGCCACCGTGCTCCAGCTCCTGAAGCTGCCCGACGGCACCGTCCGCGTGCTGGTCGAGGGCAAGGAACGCGCGAAGCTGCTGGCGCTCGCCACCGAAGATAAGGCGGTTATGGCGAGCGTGAAGCCGGTCGCCGATACCGTCGACGACAGCGTCGACACGGCCGCGCTGATGCGTTCGGTCGTCGACCAGTTCGAAAATTACGCCAAGCTCAACAAGAAGATGCCGGCCGAAACCGCGGTCCAGCTTTCGCAGATCGAAGAAGCCTCGCGGCTTGCCGATTCGGTGGCCGGCAACCTCAACATCAAGGTTTCCGACAAGCAGGCGCTGCTCGTCGAGGATGCGCCGTCGAAGCGGCTCGAAATGGTTTTCGCCTTCATGGAAGGCGAACTCGGCGTGCTGCAGGTCGAAAAGAAGATCCGCGGCCGCGTCAAGCGCCAGATGGAAAAGAGCCAGCGCGAATATTATCTCAACGAGCAGTTGAAGGCGATCCAGCGCGAACTCGGCAACGACAATGGCGAGGGCGGCGACGACCTTGCCGAGCTGCAGCTCAAGATCGACAGCCTCAAAATGTCGAAGGAAGCCAAGGCGAAGGCCCAGGCCGAAATGAAGAAGCTGCGCGCCATGGCGCCGATGTCGGCCGAAGCGACCGTCGTACGCAACTATCTCGACACGCTGATCGGCCTGCCTTGGGGCAAGAAGTCGAAGCTCAAGAAGGATATCGCGAAGGCGCAGGACGTCCTCGACGACGACCATTATGCGCTCGAAAAGGTCAAGGACCGGATCGTCGAATATCTGGCGGTGCAGGCGCGCACGAACAAGCTGAAGGGGCCGATCCTGTGCCTCGTCGGCCCGCCGGGCGTCGGCAAGACCAGCCTTGGCAAGTCGATCGCCAAGGCGACCGGGCGCGAGTTCATTCGCCAGTCGCTGGGCGGCGTGCGCGACGAGGCCGAGATCCGCGGCCACCGCCGGACTTACATCGGCTCGCTGCCGGGCAAGATCGTGACCAACCTCAAAAAGGCCGGCACGATGAACCCGCTGTTCCTGCTCGACGAGATCGACAAGCTGGGTCAGGATTTCCGCGGCGATCCGGCGTCGGCGCTGCTCGAGGTCCTCGACCCCGAACAGAATGGCAAGTTCCAGGACCATTATCTGGAGATCGACGTCGACCTGTCCGACATCATGTTCGTCACCACGGCAAACTCGCTGAATCTGCCGCAGCCGTTGCTCGACCGCATGGAGATCATCCGGCTCGAAGGCTATACCGAGGACGAGAAGGTCGAAATCGCCAAGCGCCATCTCGTCGCCAAGCAGGTCGAAGCGCATGGGCTGAAAGCCGGCGAGTTCGAGCTGACCGAAGACGGGCTGCGCGACCTCATCCGCTATTATACGCGCGAAGCGGGCGTCCGCACGCTCGAGCGCGAAATCGCGAAGCTGGCGCGCAAGGCACTGCGCCGCATCCTCGAAGGCAAGGCCGAGGCGGTCGTCGTGACGCCCGAAAACCTCGCCGAATTCTCGGGCGTGCGCAAATACAAGCATGGCATCAGCGATCTCGAGGACCAGATCGGCGCCGTCACCGGCCTTGCCTGGACCGAGGTCGGCGGCGAATTGCTGACCATCGAGGCGGTCACCGCGTCGGGCAAGGGCCAGGTCCGCACCACCGGCAAGCTCGGCGAAGTGATGACCGAATCGGTGCAGGCCGCGCTGTCGTTCGTGAAGGCGCGCGCGCCCTCCTATGGCATCAAGCCCAGCCTGTTCGCGCGCAAGGACATCCACATCCACCTTCCAGAAGGCGCCGTGCCGAAGGACGGCCCGTCGGCCGGTGTCGGCATGGTGACCGCGATGATCTCGACCCTGACCGGCATCGCGGTGCGCAAGGATGTCGCGATGACGGGCGAGGTGACGCTGCGCGGCCGCGTGCTCGCGATCGGCGGGCTCAAGGAAAAGCTGCTCGCGGCGCTCCGTGGCGGGATCAAGACGGTGCTGATCCCCGAGGAAAATGAAAAGGACCTCGTGGAAATTCCGGCGAACATCACGACTGGCCTCAAGATCATCCCGGTCAACCACGTCGACCAGGTGCTGGCCGAAGCGCTCGTTTCGCCGATCGAACCGATCGAGTGGACCGAGGCCGACGAACTCGCCGCTTCGCCGCCGATCGCGCCGGGTTCGGACCCCGAAACGGCGATTCGGCACTGACCGGATCGCCGCTGGTCTCAGTCCTGGCGGCTTTTCGTCGCAAAAACGTCATTTTGGGGCGTTTTTCGGCCTTTTTTGCTTTGACAAGGCAGGGTCAAACAGCGTTAGTGGCGCGCCATGGCTTCGGGCCATGAATCATTTTAACCAACCATCTGCAGGGGTTCCTTAGGCATGAACAAACAAGACCTGATCGCCACCGTCGCTGACTCGAGCGGCCTTACCAAGGGCGATGCGAGCAAGGCGGTTGAAGCCGTTTTCGACGCGGTCACCGCGGCACTGAAGAAGGGCGGCGAAGTCCGTCTGGTCGGTTTCGGGACGTTCTCGGTCAGCAAGCGCAAGGCGTCGACCGGCCGCAACCCGCGCACCGGCGAAACGATGACCATCGCGGCGTCGAACCAGCCGAAGTTCAAGGCCGGCAAGGCCCTCAAGGACGCCTGCAACTGATTGCCGGCACCTTCTGGTGAAAAACATCTCGGGCCGCGGCATCTGCTGCGGCCCGATTTGCATGTGCCGGACCTGTTTGTGCGTGAAGATCGAGCAAAGGCCGTTGCAATCATCGCCGCAGCGGCTATGGACGTCCGGCTTTCGGACGCCGGACTTCGGTCGGCACCGGACGGGCGCGTAGCTCAGCGGTAGAGCACACCCTTCACACGGGTGGGGTCACAGGTTCAATCCCTGTCGCGCCCACCATGGCCCCGGAGGCCATGGCCGAAACCGGAACGCCGAAACAAAACAGGGGCTGACCCGGCCATTCATCACCTATTCAATGCGTTCGCACTAGGTATCGGGGCATGATCCGCACGCTCATCCTCTCCGCCGCTGCTTCGGCACTGATGCTCACCGCAGGGGCGCCGGCGGCCGCGCGCGGCGACCGCGACCAGGACAATCTGCGCGAAGCCGCGGCGCAGGGGCAGGTGATCCCGCTCGGCCGGCTGATCGCCGATGTGAAATCGCGTCCGCCCTATAACGACATGACCTATCTCGGCGGCCCGCAGTTCGATGCGCGCCGGATGATCTATGCGCTGAAGTTCATGGACGGCAGCCAGGTCGTCGTCGTCTATGTCGACGCCCGCACCGGCCGGATCGTCGGACGCAAACCCTGACATTCCCAGCGGGCGCCATCGCAACGAGATTTTGCGATGACCGTCCGGACTTGATACACAGTCGAAACATAGCGGCCGGCCGGTCCGGTGCGCAGAGGAAAGGCGCCTGAATGCGGATTTTGATTGTCGAAGACGAACCCACGCTCGGCCCGCAGCTCAAGGCGACGCTGGAGGGCGCCGGCTATGCCGTCGATCTCGCGACCGACGGTGAGGACGGGCATTTCCTGGGCTCGACCGAAAGCTACGACGCCGCGATCCTCGACCTCGGCTTGCCCGAGATCGACGGGCTCACTGTGCTCGACCGCTGGCGCAAGGAAAAGCGCAATTTCCCGGTGCTCGTCCTGACCGCGCGCGACAGCTGGTCGGACAAGGTGGCAGGGCTCGACGCCGGCGCCGACGACTATCTGGCCAAGCCGTTCCAGACCGAAGAGCTGATCGCCCGCCTGCGCGCGCTGATCCGCCGCGCCGCGGGCAATGCGTCGAGCGAACTCATCGCGGGCGACGTCCGTCTCGATACGCGCTCGGGCCGTGTGACGCTCGATGGTGCGCCGGTGAAGCTGACGGCGCAGGAATATAAGCTGTTGTCGTACCTGCTCCACCACAAGGGCAAGGTCGTGTCGCGGACCGAACTGATCGAACATATTTACGATCAGGATTTCGACCGCGATTCGAACACGATCGAAGTGTTTGTGACGCGTATCCGCAAAAAGCTGGGCGCCGACATCATCACGACGATCCGCGGCCTCGGTTACCAGCTCGACGATCCGCAGGGCTAAGTGATGGCCGAGGCCGACGCCCCGGCCCCCGCAGCCGATACCGAGGCGGCGAAACCCGCGGCGCTGACCAGTCGCATCACCGGCTCTCTGGCGCGCCGGATGATCGCGATTGCGGCGCTGTGGATTTCGGTGCTGCTGATCGGCGGCGGCTTTGCGCTCGACCGGGTGCTGACCGGGGCGATTACGCGCAATTTCGATTCGAGCCTCGAATATGTGCTGATCGCGATGATCCGCTCGTCGGAGATCGGCCCCGACGGCGAGGTGCGGCTGATCGAACCGCTCGGCGATCAGCGCTTCCTAGAACCTTATAGCGGCCTTTACTGGCAGATCAGCGGCGGCGAGCAGGAGCCCTATCGCTCGCGTTCGCTGTGGGAGCGCTCGCTGAAAGCGCCGACGCCGCACGTCGACGATGAAATCCACACCTACGACAGCACGCAATTCCCCGACGAGGAGTTGCGCGTGCTTGAACGCAACGTCCTGTTGCCGGGGAGCAAGGTGAACTGGCGATACCAGATCGCCCAGTCGCGCGAAGCACTCGACCTGCAGGTCGGCGCCGTGCGCGCGACGCTGATTCCCAGCCTTGCATTGCTCGGGCTCGGGCTCATCATTCTCGCTGCCCTCCAGACCTTCTATGGCCTGTGGCCGCTCCGCCACATCCGCCGCGCGATCGCGGCGATGCGCGGGGGACATCACCGGCGCGTTACCGCACCGCTGCCGCTCGAGGTGCAGCCGATGGTCGACGAACTCAATGCCTTGCTCGCGCACAACGAGAAACAGGCCGAGGAAGCACGGCTGCATGCGGGCAATCTCGCGCATGCGCTCAAGACCCCGCTCACCGTCCTCGTCAACAGCGCGACGAGTTCGGACTCGGAGCTTGCCGACACGGTGCGGCGCGAAGCGGCGACGATGCAGCGGCAGGTCGACCACCATCTGGCGCGTGCACGCGCCGTCGGTCGGCGCGGGGCGGCACAGGCGCGCGCGGTCGTCTGGGACAGCGCGAACAGCGTGTCGCGCGCCGTCGCGGCGCTCTATCCCGACGTGCGGCTCGATGTCGCGGGCGACAAGACAATCGTCGCGCGGGTCGAGCGTCAGGATCTCGACGAACTGGTCGGGAATTTGCTCGAGAATGCGGCCAAATATGGCGGCGGCAGCGTCTTCGTCACAATCCAGCGCGATGGCGAGATGGCCGAGATACTGGTCGAGGACGACGGGGCCGGGATATCGCTCGCCGATCGCGATCGCGTCATCGACCGCGGCGTGCGGCTCGACAGCGGCAAGCCGGGCACGGGGCTGGGGCTGGCGATCGTCCGCGACGTCGCCGAAATCTATGGCGGCAGCATCGCGCTCGAAGAGAGCGAGGATCTGGGCGGGCTGCTGGTGCGGCTCCGGCTGCCGGCCGGCTAGTCAGCGCTAGGTCCGGTCTCCGCGGCTGTAGCCCCCCGATCGGGATGGGCGCGGCGCCACCGGAGCCCCACCATCAGCACGAACGGCCAGAAAATCGTATTGAGGATATCGAATCCGCTGTCAGGCATCCGCCAACTGCCGTGCGCGAAGCGGTCGGCAACCTCCTTTGCAATCGCCGCCGCAAGGACGAACAGGAACGGCGTCCATGTCGCGAGCGAACGCCGCGTCGCGATCCGGGCGAGAAACAGGACGATCATGCCGCCGTGGACGTGGAGCAGGCTGTCGGACGCGCCCGTGCTGATTCCGAGCGCTCCGCTGAGCGGGCGGTAGAAGTCGAGAAGGCTTTCCATCGGCCCGCGCTACAGCATCGGATGGATGAACCTGCCGTTAGCAGGAGCCGGGTTTCCGGCCGAAGCGGCGGTTTACGCGGCCGGCGCTCAGGCCGCCGTTACCTCCAGCCCGCGCTGTACCGCAGGTCGGGCGAGCCCGGCATCGAGCCAGCGCTGGACATTCCCGAACCGGTCGAACCCGACGATGTCGCGCGCGCCGTAGAAGCCGATCAGGTTGCGCACCCAGCCGAGCAGCGAGATATCGGCGATGCCGTAATCGTCGCCCATCACCCATTCACGGTTCGCCAACCGGTCGTCGAGGACGCCGAGCAGCCGCGCGGATTCGGTCGCGTAACGATCGCGCGGGCGCTTGTCCTCATAATCCTTGCCGGCGAATTTGTGGAAGAAGCCGAGCTGGCCGAACATCGGGCCAACGCCGCCCATTTGCCACATCACCCACTGGATCGCTTCGTAACGCCCGCCCGCATCGGCCGGCAGGAACTGTCCGCTCTTGTCGGCGAGATAGATCAGGATCGCCCCCGATTCGAACAATGCCAGCGGCTTGCCGCCGGGCCCGTCGGGATCGTAGATCGCCGGAATCTTGCCGTTGGGATTGAGCGCGAGAAAGGCCGGATCGTGGCTTTCGTTCGCCATGATGTCGATGCGGTGCGGCTCGTAGGGCAGGCCCGTTTCCTCGAGCATGATGCCGACCTTGACGCCGTTCGGCGTCGGTGCCGAGAAGAGCTGCAGCCGGTCGGGATGTTCGGCGGGCCAGCGACCGAAGATCGGGTGCGTGCTCATGCGCCATTCTCCCGCTTCGCCTGCTCATGATGGCGGATCACCTCGTCGATGATGAAGCGCAGGAATTTCTCGCTGAATTCGGGGTCGAGATCGGCGTCGCGCGCGAGGTCGCGCAGCCGTTCGATCTGCCGCTCCTCGCGGGCCGGGTCTGCCGGGGGCAGGCCGCCCTTCGCCTTGAGCTCGCCCACCGCCTTCGTCACCTTGAACCGTTCGGCCAGCATATAGACGAGCGCCGCGTCGATATTGTCGATGCTCTGGCGATAGCGGCTCAGTTGGTCGTCCATGGGTACGCGGCTCCTCTTGTGCCTGGCACGCTTGGCACCGCGCAGGGCTGCAAGGCAAGCCGAAAGTCGTTGCAAAATCGCGGCCGCGGCGCCAAGGCGGCCCACGTCATGACTGCGGAAATCCACCAACTGCACGGCGACCGGCCGCCCTCGCTCGACCCGATGATGGCGCTCGTCGCCGCCGATATGAACGAGGTGAATTCGGTCATTCTCGACCGGATGCAGTCCGAGGTTCCTTTGATTCCCGAACTTGCCGGCCATCTGATCGCCGGCGGCGGCAAGCGGATGCGGCCCATGCTGACGCTCGCCTGCGGCAAGCTGCTCGACTACCCCGGCCGCCGCCATTGCAAGCTCGCCGCGGCGGTCGAGTTCATCCATACCGCGACGCTCCTTCACGACGATGTCGTCGACAAGTCCGACCTCCGCCGCGGCCGCAAGACCGCGAACATCATCTGGGGCAACAGCGCCTCGGTGCTCGTCGGCGATTTCCTGTTCAGCCGCGCTTTCGAGGTGATGGTCGAGGACGGGTCGCTGAAGGTACTGAAGATCTTGAGCCGCGCGTCGGCGGTGATCGCCGAGGGCGAGGTCAACCAGTTGTCGGCGCAGCGCCGGATCGAGACGAGCGAAGACCAGTATCTCGCCATCATCAACGCCAAGACTGCCGAACTGTTCGCGGCGGCGTGCAAGATTGCGGCGGTCGTCGCCGAACGCGACGAAGCCACCGAAGCGGCACTCGACGCCTATGGCCGCAACCTCGGCATCGCCTTCCAGCTCGTCGACGATGCGATCGATTATGTTTCGGACGCCGAGACGATGGGGAAGGGGGTCGGCGACGACTTCCGCGACGGCAAGGTCACGCTTCCCGTCATCCTTGCCTATGCTCGCGGCAGCGCCGAAGAGCGCGAGTTCTGGAAGCAGGCGATCGTCGGTCATCGCACATCGGACGAGGATCTTGCTTTCGCGACCAGCCTGCTCCGCAAGCATGACACGATCGCCGACACGCTCGCGCGCGCGCGTCATTATGGCCAGCGCGCGGTCGACGCGATCGGCGGCTTCCGCGCCAGCCAGGCGAAAGCGGCGCTGACCGAAGCTGTCGCCTTCGCAGTCGCGCGCGCCTATTGAGCCCGGCGCGATGACGATGGGGCCGGCCGCCGAAAGCCCCGATGCCTATATCGCCGCGCTGTCGAGCTGGCAGCGCGAGCGCTGCGAGATGATGCGCGCCGCGATCATGGCTGCCGCGCCTTTCGAGGAAACGATCAAATGGACCAATCTCGTCTTTCTGGCGAATGGTCCGTGCATTCTGATCCGCGCCGAAGAGAACCGCGTCCTGCTTGGCTTCTGGCGCGGCAAGCGGCTGCGCGATATCGAACCGCGGATCAGGGCGAGCGGAAAATACGAGCTTGGTAATCTGGTGCTAACCGCGGAGGCCGAAGTGTCGCCCGCGATGGTGACGCGGCTCGCTTCCGAAGCCTTCCGGCTCAACGCCGAACTCGGCAATCCGGCGGCGCGCGCATGACGGTGCCGCTCCCGATCGATATCGTGCTCCCCGACATCATGGCGGCGCTGGTCCTGAAACCCAATGCGGTCGTCGTCGCGCCGCCCGGCGCGGGCAAGACGACGCGTGTCGCCCCGGCCCTGCTCGATCAGCCGTGGTGCAAGGGGCAGGTGTGGCTGCTGTCGCCGCGGCGCCTCGCCGCGCGCGCCGCGGCCGAGCGGATCGCCGAGGAGATGGGCGTCGCGGTCGGCGGGCCGGTCGGCTATGCAACTCGCCTCGACAGCAAACAGTCGAAGGACACGCGCCTGCTCGTGATGACGCCGGGGCTGTTCCGCAACCGCATCCTCGCCGATCCCGAACTCGCGGGCGTGTCGGCGGTGCTGTTCGATGAAGTCCATGAACGCAGCCTCGACGGCGATTTCGCGCTGGCGCTGGCGATCGACGCGCAACAGGGGCTGCGCGACGATCTCCGCCTCGTCGCGATGTCGGCGACGCTCGATGGGGCGCGCTTCGGGGCGCTGCTCGGCGATGCGCCGGTGGTGCGGAGCGAAGGCAAGATCTGGCCGCTCGAACTCCGTCATATCGGTCGCCGGGCCGAGGACCGGCTGGAGGCAAGCGTGCTGGGCGCGGTGCGGCAGGCGCTCGCCGACGAGGGTGAGGGCGACATGCTCGCCTTCCTGCCCGGTGCCGCCGATATCGAACGCGCTGCACAAGCCGTCGAGGATGCGCGCCTGCCGCTCGTCGTCCATCGCCTGCACGGCCAGATCGATCCCGCGATGCAGCGCCGGGCGCTCGTCCGCGACCCCGACGGCGGGCGCAAGCTGATCCTCGCGACGAGCATCGCCGAAACCAGTCTGACGATCGAGGGCGTGCGGATCGTCATCGACGCTGGCCTGTCCCGCCGCCCGCGCTTCGACAAGGCGGCGGGCATCGCGCGCCTCGTCACCGAACGCGCGAGTCAGGCGTCGGCCACCCAGCGTGCCGGGCGTGCGGCGCGGCAGGGGCCGGGGGTGGCCTATCGCCTGTGGGAAGCACCCGCGACGGCAGGGATGCCGCCGTTCGACCCGCCCGAAATCCACGAGAATGATCTGATGCCCGTTGTGCTCGATTGCGCGAGCTGGGGCATCGTCGACCCGCGCCAGCTCGGCTGGCTCGACCCGCCGTCGCCAGCCGCGATCGCCGAAGCGAAATCGCGGCTGCAGGCGATCGGGGCGCTGACCGCCGACGGGCGCATCACCGCGCACGGCAAAGCGCTTGCCGCCATCCCGTTGCCGGTCCCCCTCGCGCATATGCTGCTCGATGCGGCGCGTGCGGGCGAGGGCGAACTGGCGGCGCGGCTGGCGGTGCTGCTTACCGAGCCGGGGCTCGGCGGACGCGGCGTCGATGTCGAGGCACGGCTCGCGCGCTGGAAGGGAGCGAAAGGCGACCGCGCCGAAGGGGCGTGGCGCCTCGCGCGGCGACTGGCCGGCATCGGCGAAAAGCTGGCGACCGGTACGGGCGCCATCGATACGCGTTCGGTCGGGGGCTGGATCGCGACGGCCTGGCCCGACCGGGTGGCGCGTGCGCGCGCGGGCCAGCGCGGCGACTATCTGAGTGTGGGCGGGCGCGCCTATCGCATTGATCCGCTCGACCCGCTGGCGGGCAGCGAGTGGCTCGCGATTGCCGATGCGCAGGGACATGCTGCGGGGGTACGCATCCTCGCCGCGGCGGCGATCGACCGCGCCGAGGTCGAGGCCATTTTCGCTGGCCAGGTCGTGTCGCATCAGGCGAGCAGCTACGACGCCGCGACCGACCGCGTCGACCATCGCCGCGAACGCCGGCTCGGGGCTATCGCGCTGGTGAGCGGGCAGGCAGGGCGCAGCGAGGGCGCCGAAGACGATGTCGCGGTGCGTCTTGTCGCGGTGCGCGACAAGGGGCTCGGGCTCATCGGCTGGGGGCCGGCATCGCACGCGCTGCGCCAGCGGGCGTCGTTCGCGGGGCTCGATACGCTGTCGGCCCCAGCGCTCGCCGACAGCCTCGACATCTGGCTCGCGCCGCTGCTCGAAAAATCGCGCGGGCTCCGCGATATCGGCGACCAGCGGCTCGCCGACGCACTGCTCGCGCTGCTCGACTGGCCCGCGCGGCAGTTGCTCGAAAAGTTGGCGCCGGCCGATTATCTGACGCCGGCGGGTAGCCGGCACGCGATCGATTATGGCGCCGACGGCGGCCCGACGGTTGCCGTGCGCGCGCAGGAGATGTTCTCGCTCGCGCGCCATCCGGTGATCGGCGATCCTTCGGTGCCGCTCGTCCTTGCGCTTACGTCGCCCGCGCATCGCCCGATCCAGACGACGCGCGACATCGCCTCCTTCTGGAGCGGTAGCTGGGCGGAGGTCGCGAAGGAGATGCGCGGCCGCTATCCCAAGCATAGCTGGCCCGACGACCCGGCGAATGCGCGTCCGACGCTGATGACCAAAGCGGCACAGGCACGCCGCGACGCGCAATAGCTGCCCCAATCCGTCCAAATCTTCGTCATCCCGGACTTGATCCGGGATCCATTCTTCCAGCGCCGGCGCAAATGGACCCCGGATCAAGTCCGGGGTGACGATGGAAAGGATTGCACCGGGGCTTTCCCTCTTTTCGTTGGAAAGGCTTGGCGCTAAGGCGGCGGCACAGCCACCTGATCAGGACGACCCGATGAAAGCGCGTATTTTCCAGAAGCCCAAGAATGCCATGCAGTCGGGGCGCGCGGGAACGCAGCGCTGGATGCTGGAATTCGCGCCTGCCGAAGCGCGCAAGGCCGACCCGCTGATGGGCTGGGCTGGTAGCGGCGACACGCAGCGCCAGTTGCGGCTGGGCTTTGCGACGCAGGAAGAGGCGCTCGCCTATGCCGAGAAAAACGGCATCGACGTCGAGGTGATGGCGACGCCGGTGCGGACGCTCAAGATTCAGGCATACGCCGACAATTTCCGCTGACTCTTAATTCGCGTCATTGCGAGCGTAGCGAAGC
This sequence comes from Sphingopyxis macrogoltabida, assembly GCF_001314325.1. NCBI lineage: Bacteria > Pseudomonadati > Pseudomonadota > Alphaproteobacteria > Sphingomonadales > Sphingopyxidaceae > Sphingopyxis > Sphingopyxis macrogoltabida. The sequence continues at coordinate 2,054,563 of NZ_CP009429.1, read as the reverse complement.
AATCCAGGGCTGTTTACGCCTACTCTGGATTGCTTCGCTACGCTCGCAATGACGAAGGGTTTACTCTGCGTCCGGCTGCAGCAGCTTGTGCAGATGGACGACGACATATTTCATCTCGGCATCGTCGACGGTGCGCTGCGCGGCGGCGCGCCACGCCTTTTCGGCAGACTTATAGTCGGGGAACAGCCCGACGACGTCCAGATTGCTGAGATCGACGAAGTCGAGCGTCTGCGGATCGCTGACGCGTCCGCCGAACACGAGATGCAATTTGCTCATGACTGCTTTCCTTGCGGGTTAGCGCTGGGGGAGGGGAAGAGGCGCGCCCCTACCAGTGCAGCGCCTTTCCGGCAAGTCCGCCTCAGTCCTCGTCCTTGCGGCCCTTGGGAAGCAACGAACCGAGCAGCGCCCCGACCGCGACCGCGCCGGCGAGCAATGCCAGCGGCTGTTCCTCGGCCACCGTCTTGAGCTTGCTGCCCGCGCGCTTGGCCTGCACCTTGCCTTTCTCATAAGCCTGACCCGCGGCTTCGCGTGCGACCTCGGCCTGTTCGCTTGCCTTTGCGGCAAGCTCGCCGGTTGCGGCACGCGCGCGGCCGTAACCGTCCTGGATGCGCGCCTTTGCTGCCTCGGCGGTCGCGCGGGCATTTTCGGCGGTCTTCTCGGCAAGTTCGCTCGCTTTGGCGCGGGCGTCGTTGGCGGTTTCACTGAGCGGCTTCATCATCGTCCTCCACTATCTCGATATCGTCGTCATCGGCTGGTTCGGCGTCACCGGGGTGCAGCCGGTCGGCGACCGAGGCCGCAAGTTTCTGTATTTTGCGCCCGAGTTTGGGCACATGTTCCTTGATCGGTTCGCGAAACAGCCACGCGACGCCCGCCACTGCGGCGAGCGCGATGGGCAGGCGGTTGCTCTGAAATTCCTTGCGAACCGCATGCGCGGCATCGTCGACCTTTTCCCCGACGCGATATTTGCCGCGGCTGAGCAAGGCGCCGGGCTTGAACGCGTTGCCGGCCACCCCCAGCTTGCGGCGCAATTCGGCACGTTCGATCATCGATCGCCGCGCGGCGTTGATCAGGCGGGTCCTTGAAGGGCGCATCAATCGTCTCCCTCCGCCAGCAGATCGTCACGAAACGCCGCTTTGACGTCGCCATAGCTGAGGCGCGCGCGCCATCCGGCAAAGGCGGCAATCGCCAGCAGCACCGCAAAGACGATCAGCGTCGCGAGCAACGGCCCGATATGCTGGGCAAGCACGAGGATCGCCCCGAACGCCAGCGCCAGCATCGCGACAAGCAACGCGCACGCGGCGACGAAGCCCCATGCCGAGGTCCAGCCGGCGCCGTGGTACGCCAGCGCGCCGCGCGCCTTGAGCAGGGTCAGTTCGGCTTCCGCGGCCGATTGCAGATTGTCGACGACGTCGCCGACGATCTTTTCGAGCGGCACCGGCGGCGGCGTGACCGGCCGCCCGCCGGGAGCGTAGCCGTGACTTATGCCATCAAAGCTGCGCTGATCCGGGGAAGGCGGGGTGTCATGATCGGGAGAGGGCAAGTCGGATCAGCCGTTGTTCGAGCCCTTGAGCATGCGGGCAAGGACAAAGCCGATCACCGTGGCGGCGCCGACGGCGATCGCCGGGTTCTTCTTGACCATATCCTTGGTCGAAGCGGCGAGTTCGTCGAGATCCTTCTTGTCGAGCGTCGTCGCAAGGCCGGCGACGGTCGAAGCTGCCGAACGGGCATAGTCGCCATATTGCTTGCCGAACTTCGTATCGACGGTGCCGGCGCTGTCCTCAAGCAGCTTGGCGAGACTGCCGACGGCTTCGGCGGCCTTGTCCTTGCCCTTGGTCGCGGCGTCACGCGCCTTCGCCGAGGCCTGGTTCTTCAGCGCCGTCGCTTCGTCTTTCAGCGAGGCGGCCTTCTTCGATGCTTCGGATTTGATGGTATCGCGCGTCGCGGCGATCTGGTCGCGGATCGGATGATCCTTGGCGGCCTTTGCTGCAACGGGCTTGCGCGCGGGCGCGGCCTTGGTGGCGGCGGCCTTCGCGGGCGCCTTGGGACGGGGAGCGGCAACTTTCTTCGTCGCGGGAGTAGCGGCTTTGGCCATCGGCTTTGTCCTCTTCTTCTTATGTCGGGCGTTGCATTCGCAAACGTCCCCTTTGGTCCTGTCTGGATATATAGCAAGGCGCGCCCAATGGTTCCATAGCCCAGCAAAATTCCTGCACGGCCGATCGAACGGTTGCACTAGCGGCAAGCCGTCGATAACAGGCGGGCGCCTTTCCCATCCGGCCCGTCTGCGGCCATCAGCAGGACCCGAACCATGACCGCCATCATCGACATCCACGGCCGCGAAATCCTCGACAGCCGCGGTAATCCGACCGTCGAAGTCGACGTGTTGCTCGAGGATGGCAGCTTCGGCCGCGCCGCGGTGCCCTCGGGCGCGTCGACCGGCGCGCATGAGGCGGTCGAACTGCGCGACGGCGACAAGGGCCGTTATCTCGGCAAGGGCGTGACCAAGGCGGTCGCGGCGGTGAACGGCGAGATCGCCGAAGCGCTCATCGGCCTCGATGCCGAGGACCAGCGCGAAATCGACATGGCGATGATCGACCTCGATGGCACGGCGAACAAGAGCCGCCTCGGCGCCAATGCGATCCTCGGCGTCAGCCTCGCCGCCGCGAAGGCCGCCGCCGACGCGCGCGGCCTGCCGCTCTATCGCTATGTCGGCGGCGTCTCGGCGCGCACGCTGCCGGTGCCGATGATGAACATCATCAACGGCGGCGAGCATGCCGACAATCCGATCGACGTGCAGGAATTCATGATCATGCCCGTCGGCGCCGGCAGCATCGCTGAGGCGGTGCGCTGGGGCAGCGAAATCTTCCACACGCTGAAGAAAGGCCTGTCGGCGAAGGGTCTTGCGACCGCGGTCGGCGACGAGGGCGGCTTTGCCCCGAACCTCGCCTCGACGCGCGACGCGCTCGACTTCATCGCGGCGTCGATCGACCAGGCGGGCTTCAAGCTCGGCACCGACGTCGTGCTCGCGCTCGATTGCGCCGCGACCGAATTCTTCAAGAACGGCAAGTATGAGATCAGCGGTGAGAAGCTGTCGCTCAGCCCCGAACAGATGGCAGAATATCTTGCCGCGCTCGTCAAGGATTACCCGATCAAGTCGATCGAGGACGGCATGAGCGAAGACGACTTCACCGGCTGGAAGGCGCTCACCGACCTCGTCGGCGACAAGTGCCAGCTCGTCGGCGACGATCTGTTCGTCACCAACCCGCTGCGGCTGGAACAGGGCATCAAGGACGGCCTCGCCAACTCGCTGCTCGTCAAGGTCAACCAGATCGGCACGCTTAGCGAAACGCTCGACGCGGTCGATATGGCGCACCGCGCGCGCTACACTGCGGTGATGTCGCACCGCTCCGGCGAGACCGAGGATTCGACCATCGCCGACCTCGCGGTCGCCACCAACTGCGGCCAGATCAAGACCGGCAGCCTCGCGCGCTCCGACCGGCTCGCCAAGTACAACCAGCTCATCCGCATCGAGGAAGAGCTGGGCGACATGGCGCGCTATCCCGGCGCGGCGATTTTCGGTTGATGGGATGGATCGCGGATAGGCATGCGTTAACCCCGCGCTGATAAATCGGCCGGCCGGTCATCGGCCGGTTTGGCAGGGGTAGAGCTGCATGCGGGTCAAAGGCAAAAGAGCTCTGGCAGCGGGCGCGGCGGCGATGGCAACCGCGGTGGTCGTGGCGGCGGTGGCGAAGGCTTCGCAAGAGAATGGCTTGGCCGAAATCGCCGAACCGCTGGCCGAAGGACTCAACCCCGGTGCCCATGTCGAACAATATATCGCCCAGGTGGTAAGCCGCCTTCGAGCGATCGACCGGGACGGTGACGGCCTCGACCGGGCCGACATCGATTTTCAGCGGTTGCAGGGCGAAACGCAGGAGCGGGCGCGGAACATCCAGCAGATACTGTCATATGATTATGACGGCGATTTTCGCGTGACGCGCGCGGAAATCGAACGGGGGGCCGGCCGCGACGCCGATCAGCGGTCGCGGGAGGCCGAGGCGATGATGGGGCTTTACGACGCCGACGGCGATGGCGTCGTGACCTTGCGCGAAGCGGCGGACCGCGAACGCGGCGGCCGCCGCGACCGTTCGTTCGACGGCTTTCTGGCGCTGGATCCGGACGGTGACGGCAAGCTGACTGCGGTCGAATTGATCGCGCGCGCCGAACAATTGTTCAAACGCTTCGACAGCGACGGCGACGGGACGCTGTCGAAGGAAGAATATGCTCAAATCGCGGATCGCGTGCAGCAAATTCGGACGGCGCGCAATGCTCCGATCTGTAACCTTGCGGTATTGCCGCCCGATGCGCAGCTGCTTGTTTTTGGCGCCTATGACGGTCAGGCCATTTCGTCGGCGGTGATCGGCGGCCAGGACAGCGAGACCAATTTGATCGACGTGACGATCGAGCCGGGTTCGAGGCCGCTTTATTTGATCCTGACTTCTTATGAATCGATGATCTGGCGGCTGCGCGGCGCGACCGGGCGGGTGCACCAGGTGGTGGCGTCTTCGTTGAAGGCAGCGCCGGGCGGAACATCGGCCTCGGGGGTCACCGGCGTTTCGCCAGACAAGGTGCAGATCGCGCCGGCTGGATGCCCGAACTATTTCAGCGAGCTCGGCGAGCCCGATGCCCAAAGGTCGCTCGCCTCGATCCGCTCCTCTCTGCAGCGCGAGCCTGACGCGGTGTTTGCGACCTATTCGCCGCAGGGAATTTCCCTGCCGTCGGGACAGATCGCATCAGCCCGGGAGACGGACGCTGCGGTGCCGAAGGGTTTCGATGCAGCGACTTGGGCCGACGCCGTACGCTATTGGCCGGCGGGGCTGGTAAAGGTCGAGCCGGGGCAGGTCGTTTCGAAATCGAAGGTCGAAAAATATCTCGTGCTTCCCAGTCAGATGGGAATCTCGCAACTCGTCGGTTCGGGCGCAGTGAAACGCGAAAAAGGTGACGTGTTTCGCGTTTTGCGGCCTATCGCCCATATGCCGCCCAGCATGGGCGGGGCGCATTCGATGACGTTGATTTTCTCGAAGGGCGTGCCCGTTGCGCCAGGCGATCAGGGACATAGTTGCATCGTCAACGAAAATAGCGGCGAGTCCCGTGGTACCAGGTGTCGTTCGTCGCAATAGCGGCAGAGGCTGCGCATATTTCGTCGGGATGCTGTGGAGAGACGGGCAATGACGCCTTGACGCCACGAATCAACTCTGATTCAAGGGCCGAAATGACGCAGCGCCACAAATTCCGTAAATCGATGAACCGGGCCGTTGGCCCCGCGGTGGCGGTGATCGCAGTGTTGGCGATGATCGGCTATATCATCTTTGGTCCGACCGGGCTTTATGCCTGGGGCGACTATGGCCAGTCGGTCGAGAAGAAGCGCGTCGTCCTGACCGAGCTGACCAAGCGGCAGAACGAACTGCAGAACCGCGTCAACCTGCTCGACCGGCGGCGCGTCGACCCCGATCTTGCCGAGGAATATGTGCGCGAGAAGCTCGGCGCCTATCACCCGGACGAGGTGATCATTCCGATGGAACCCGACGCGAAACCCTGAGCGCTGCTACGGGTGGTTTTTCCTATTTTGCTGCATACGTAAGACAATGGCGCGCCGCCGTTCGGGGGCGTTGCCAAGCATGACATGGCGGTCCTATAGGGAGCCTTGCCGTAACGGCTAAATGCAAAGGAAACCTCCCTTGGCCAAAGCACCCGCGCGCAAGACTGCCGCGCCAAAAAAAGTCGCTTCCACCCCAGCTCCCGCGACCAATCGCGAATCCCCGCGCGATCCCGCACCCTATGACGCCACGCCCGAAGAACTCGAGAAGTTCTACCGCGAGATGCTGCTCATCCGCCGCTTCGAGGAAAAGGCCGGCCAGCTTTACGGCCTCGGCCTGATCGGCGGTTTCTGCCATCTCTACATCGGCCAGGAAGCCGTGGCGGTCGGGCTGCAGTCGGCGCTCGACGGCGACAAGGACAGCGTCATCACCGGATATCGCGACCATGGCCACATGCTCGCCTACGGCATCGATCCCAAGGTGATCATGGCCGAACTCACCGGCCGCGCCGCGGGCATTTCGCGCGGCAAGGGCGGTTCGATGCACATGTTCAGCGTCGAGCATAAATTCTACGGCGGCCACGGCATCGTCGGCGCGCAGGTGTCGCTCGGCACCGGGCTCGCCTTTGCGCACAAATACCGCGGCGACGGCGGCGTCGCCATGGCCTATTTCGGCGACGGCGCCTCGAACCAGGGGCAGGTCTATGAAAGCTTCAACATGGCCGAGCTGTGGAAGCTGCCGATCATCTTCGTGATCGAGAACAACCAATATGCGATGGGCACGTCGGTCAACCGCTCGTCGGCCGAGGACCAGCTCTACCGCCGCGGCGAAAGCTTCCGCATCCCGGGCATGCAGGTCGACGGCATGGATGTGCTCGCGGTGCGCGGTGCCGCCGAAGCGGCGCTCGAATGGGTGCGCGCGGGCAAGGGACCGGTGCTGATGGAACTCAAGACCTATCGCTATCGCGGCCATTCGATGTCCGATCCCGCCAAATATCGCAGCCGCGAGGAAGTACAGGCGGTGCGCGACAAGTCGGATGCGATCGAGCATCTCAAGAAGCTGATGGTCGACGCCGGGATCACCGAAGAGAAGATCAAGGATATCGACAAGGAAATCCGCCAGATCGTCGCGGAATCGGCCGACTTTGCGGAAAGCGCGCCCGAACCCGAACTTCACGAACTTTATACCGACGTGCTGGTGGAGCAATATTGAGATGGCCATCGAATTGAAGATGCCGGCGCTGTCGCCGACGATGGAAGAAGGCACGCTCGCCAAGTGGCTCGTCAAGGAAGGCGACACGGTGAAGTCGGGCGATATCCTGGCAGAAATCGAAACCGACAAGGCGACGATGGAATTCGAAGCGGTCGATGAAGGCACGGTCGGACAGATCCTCGTCGCCGAAGGAACCGACAATGTGAAGGTCGGCACCGTGATCGCGACGATCACGGGCGAGGGCGAAGAGGCGGCGGCACCTGCTGCCACGCCCGCACCGGCGTCCGCCGAGGAACCCAAGGCCGCGGAGCCGGCTCCGGCTCCGGCACCCGCGCCGGCTCCTGCGGCTGAAAAGCCCGCCGCGACCGAACGCGCCGCCGATCCCGCGATCCCCGAAGGCACTGCGATGGCGAAGCTCACCGTCCGCGAGGCGCTGCGCGATGCGATGGCCGAGGAAATGCGCAAGGACGACCGCGTCTTCGTTATGGGCGAGGAAGTCGCCGAATATCAGGGCGCCTACAAGGTCACCCAGGGCCTGCTCGAGGAATTCGGCGCGCAGCGCGTCGTCGATACCCCGATCACCGAGTACGGCTTTGCCGGGCTCGGCACCGGCGCCGCGATGGGCGGCCTCAGGCCGATCATCGAATTCATGACCTTCAACTTCGCGATGCAGGCGATCGACCACATCATCAACTCGGCGGCGAAGACCAATTATATGTCGGGCGGCCAGATGCGCTGCCCGATCGTCTTCCGCGGTCCGAACGGCGCCGCGGCGCGTGTCGGCGCGCAGCACAGCCAGAATTATGCGCCCTGGTATGCCAGCGTTCCCGGCCTGATCGTGATCTCGCCCTATGACGCCGCCGACGCCAAGGGGCTGCTGAAAGCGGCGATCCGTACCGAAGACCCGGTCGTCTTCCTCGAAAACGAGCTGCTCTACGGCCGCAGCTTCGAGGTGCCAGAGGTCGATGATTTCGTCCTGCCGATCGGCAAGGCGCGGATCATGCGCGCGGGCAGCGATGTCACCATCGTCAGCTATTCGATCGGCGTCGGGCTCGCGCTCGAAGCCGCCGACGCGCTGGCGGGCGAGGGGATCGATGCCGAGGTGATCGATCTGCGCACCCTGCGCCCGCTCGATACGGTGACGGTGCTTGCCAGCCTCAAGAAGACGAACCGGTTGGTCGTCGTCGAGGAAGGCTGGCCGACCTGTTCGATCGCGAGCGAAATCGCGATGGTTGCGATGGAGCACGGCTTCGACGATCTCGATGCGCCCGTGATGCGGGTGTGCAACGAGGACGTGCCGCTGCCCTATGCGCACAATCTCGAAAAGGCGGCGCTCGTCGACACGCCGCGCGTCATCGCGGCGGTGAAGGCTGTCTGCAATCGCGCCTGACGCGCCGGAAACGGCCGCCTATCCGGACATCCGCGATCCGCGCGTGATGGTGGCGGTGCCTCGCGAGAGGCGCCCCGCCATCGCTGCGCTCTGGGCGCTGGCCGAGCGGCTGACCAGATTGCTGCACGATGCGCGCGAGCCGCTGATCGGCCAGATCAAGCTCGCCTGGTGGCGTGACATGGCGGCGCTGCTGGCGAGCGACCCCGCGGCGCTGCCCAAGGGTGAGCCCTTGCTTGCCGAATTGCAGGTGACATGGGGCGGCAAGGGGGGGCTCGACACGCTCGTCGATGCCGCCGAAGCGATGCTGCTCGCCGAGGATGAAGCGGCGCGGAAGGCCGCGGCAGCGGCGTTCGGCGAAGCGCTGTTCGCGCTGTCGGGCGGCGAAGGCGGTGCGCGCTGGGGTTTGCTGTGGGGGGCGAGCCTCCAGCAAGGCGTCGCGGATGCCAAGCAATTGTTCGCCGATGCGCGAAACGAGAAAGCGCCGCAAGCTCGGTCTTTCAGCGATAACAAGGCCTTGCTTATGCTCGACCGCTGGGCCGCGGCGATCGCCGCGCGCGATGGCGAGCGGCGATGGCGGAGCGAAGGGCTGCTGTTGCTCCGGCTCGGCCTGTTCGGGGGCTGACGATTAAAACGCGCTCGGGGGTGGAAATGCCGCCGTCGAACATCTATCTTGCCCGGTACAGAAATAGGGTCGCAGGGGACATACGGATGTTCAACGGGCTGATCGCCTATCTCGATTCGATCAAGGCGCGCGATCCGGCGCCGCGTTCGCGTTGGGAAATCCTTCTTTATCCGGGCCTGCTGGCGGTCGGGATGCACCGCATTGCGCATTGGCTGTTCGAGGCGGACCTGTTCTTCCTCGCGCGTTTCGTAAATCATTTCTCGCGCTGGCTGACCGCGATCGACATCCACCCGGGCGCCAAGATCGGCCGCCACCTGTTCATCGACCATGGCTTTACCGTGATCGGCGAGACTGCCGAGATCGGCGACAACGTCACCATCTATCAATGCGTGACGCTGGGCGGCACCGATCCCGCCAATGGCATCGCAGGCAAGCGCCACCCGACCTTGGCAAACGACGTCATCGTGGGTTCGGGCGCGCAGATCCTCGGCCCCGTCATCGTCAATGCCCGCGCGCGCGTCGGCGCCAATGCGGTGGTGACCAAGGATGTGCCCGAGGGCGCGGTGATGGTCGGTATCCCGGCGCGCTCGACCCTGCTCGACGCAACCGAATATGCGCGCGAATTCGTGCCCTATGGCACGCCGTGCAGCGAAACCTTCGATCCTGCGACGCAGAAGGTCGAACTGTTGCAATGCCAGCTCGAACAGATGCAGAAGCAGCTCGCGGTACTGATCGCCGAACGCGAAGTGGCCGAGGAGCAAGCGCCGCGGCGCAAGGGGAGCCGGAATAGCGCCTGATGGGAACGGTGACGCCTCTGCCGTTCGCGAACCGGGCGGCACCGCAGCAGACCGGTTTCGAGCGCACCGAACTCCTGCGCATCCTCGACCTCTATGGCCGCATGGTCGCCGCGGGGCATTGGCGCGACTATGCGATGGACTTTCACCGCGACGCCGCGATCTTCTCGGCCTTTCGCCGCACCGCCGAGCGGCCCGAATATCGCATCGAAAAACGCCCCGCCTTGCGGAGCCGGCAGGGCATGTGGGCCCTTGTCTCCGAAGCCGGGGCGATTTTGAAACGCGGGGACGAGCTTTCCAATGTGCTCGCCCCCGTCGAACGCAAGCTTATGAAGCTGGTTGGGGACTGACCGGCCGCGCCGTCGCCGGCAACTGGTTGGCCAGATTTTCGGGCAGCAGCCCGACCACCGCAGCCCGCGCATTCTGCCAGAAGGCCGATAGCAGCAGCAGCGCCGATCCGATCACGAACGCCGTCAGCGCGACGTTGAGCTCGACCGCGCCGAAGGTGTTGAAGAGCTGTGTCATCGCGAAGAGCACATAGGCGAGCGCCGAGACGAGCAGCGCGCGGCGGTCGATCGCCAGCGCGACGAGCCCGAAAGCGATATAGATGCCGACGACGAGGATCGCCGCACCGCTGCCGATATCGTCGCCCTGCGTCACGCCGAGCAGGTGGAAGATCGGGTGGACGATCATCGGCGCGGCGAGCAGGTGAAGCCAGAAGGCGACGTCGCTGCGCCGCGTCTGGCGCACGCGGTCGCTGCAGTCCCACCACATGGCAAGCGTGAAGACGCCGAGGCCGGCGATCAGCACGAGGATCATCGGCAAGGTGCCGTCGGGGCTCGGTACGCCGGTCACCGCGAGCACGAGCGCAACAGCCGTCGCGGCGAGCGCGGCGGTTCCGGCGGCGACGGTGATCGGCACCATGAAGCGTTTCCAGTGCAGCCAGGTCGCCGCTGCGGTGACGAGCGCGATGCCGCCGACCAGCAGCGCCCCGACCGTGTCGCCCGGATTGTTGCCGAAAATATCCTCGCCATGCTTTACGAGGAACCCGACCATCGTCGCGAAGACACCGCCCGAAAAGGCGAGGACGAGGACGATGCTGGGGAGCGCCATGCGGCGCTGGCGGGTGAAATATTCGGCAAGGAACCACGCCGACGCGGCGACGAAGGCGCCGCCGAGCGCGGGATGGATCGAGGCGCCGATCCAGCCGACCGCGACGAGCAGGATCACCGCCGCGATGCTGACGAAAATATCGTTGAAGCCGGTAATCAGGCGGAATGATTCCTCATCCGCCCCCGGCGCGGCGCGAACCGACGCGATATGCGACCGGAATGCCGCTGCGGCCTCCGGCGTCAAGACGTTCGCATCGACCGCGGCTTGCAGGTCGCTTTCACTATACATCGGGGTCGTCCTTCTGTCCGATCCCCTTGCCCCGCCGACGTTATGCCATCAGCGTATTGGTGTGTCAATACAGTGATGCGCCAAGTCCTCCCCATCGCTTTGCGACGGGGAGGGTCTATCGTCAGCCCAGCGCCTGCAGCGCGCGCATCACGGCCATCGACTGCTCGCTGCCCGACTGCGGAACGGTTTCGCCGTTGCGGTCGATGATCTTCTCCCAGGCGGCGGCAACGCCTTCGGGGGTCCGCTCGTCTTCGGGAAGCGCGACGCCGGGGGTCATGGTGACATAGGCGGCGTGGAACGCGCCGGCACCCGCGCCGACGATCATGTTCGTCGGGGCATCCTCGCTGACCAGGAACAGCGCGGCGGGCGCGACATTTTCGGGAGTGAACTTCTCGAACAGCTCGGCGGGGAAGATGTCCTCGGTCATCCGCGTGCCGGCGACCGGCGCGATCGTGTTGCAACGGATGTTATACTTCGCGCCTTCGAGGTGGAGCGTCTTGGTCAGCCCGGCGAGGCCGAGCTTGGCGGCGCCATAATTGGCCTGACCGAAATTGCCGTAAAGGCCGGTCGACGATGCGGTCATCAGGATGCGGCCATAGGCCTGTTCGCGCATGATGTCCCAGCATGCCTTGGTGACATTGGCGCTGCCCGACACATGAACCTTCAGCACCAGGTCGAAATCGGCGGGCTCCATCTTGGCGAAGCTCTTGTCGCGCAGGATGCCGGCATTGTTGATCAGGACGTGGACGCCGCCCCATTCTTCTTTCGCCTTGGCGACCATTTCGACCATCTGCTCATATTCGGTGACGCTGCCGCCGTTCGACATGGCGGTGCCTCCCGCGGCGCGGATTTCCTCGACTACCTGCAGCGCGGCATCCGAATGGCCGGTGCCGTCGCGCGCGCCGCCGAGGTCGTTGACGACCACCTTCGCGCCGCGCCGGGCGAGTTCGAGCGCATAGGCGCGACCGAGCCCGCCGCCGGCGCCGGTCACAATAGCAACGCGCCCGTCAAATTTGATCGTCATGATGGTCTCCCGGAAGGGGCGCCCCGTGAAAGGTTGCCCGAAAAAACCGGAACGTCCTTAACCGTTCGCACTTCGCTGGCAAGGGGGTGTGAAAATCGATCTGTGAAACAAAAATGTCATCCAATTGACGTGCATCTGTCATGAACCGGTCATAACAGCGCCCCGAGTTTGTCACCCTTTCGCAACGGAGCAACAACCATGCGTTCCTTCCTGACTGCCGCCCTGCTGGGCACTTCGATGCTCGGCGTCCCGACGCTCGCCCATGCCCAGGCGATGAGCGCCGAGGAAGCCGCCGCGCTGCGCGCCGAACTCGCCGCGCTGAAGGCGCAGGTCCAGACGCTCGAAACGCGGCTCGACGCCGCAACGGGGCAGGCGCCCGCCTCCGCTCCGGCACCGACCGCTCCCGCCGCCCCGGCAGTGACTGCGAAGCCCGCGACCGAAATCAGCTGGAAGGGTGCGCCCGAGATCAAGACTGCCGACGGCTGGAGCTTCAAGCCGCGCGGTCGTATCCAGCTCGATCTCGCGGGCATCGACGCCCCCGACGGGGTGACCGGCGCGCGCGGCGGGCTCAAGACCGAATTCCGGCGTGTCTATCTGGGCGTCGACGGCAAGATTCCCGGCGGCTTTTCCTATCGCGTCGAAGCCGATATCGCGAACAGCTCGGTCGAACTGACCGATGTCTACATGACTTACGGCCCCGGGCCGCTGTCGGTCACTGCCGGCCAGCTCAAGCCCTTTTCGTCGCTCGACGATCTGACCAGCGACCTGTTCACCAGCTTCACCGAACGTGCGGCTTTCACCCAGGCCTTCGGTTTCGAACGCCGCGTCGGCCTGTCGACGCAATATAAGGGCAAGGCGGTGCTGGTGCAGGCGGGCGTGTTCGGCGACAATGCCAACGACCTGCTCGACGATGCGAACAACAGCATCGGCGTCGACGGCCGCGTCGTCTGGATGCCGAAATTCGGCAACACGCAGCTCCATCTCGGCGGCTCGGCGCATTGGCGCGATCTCAACGACCCTGCGGCGACGCTGCGCTACCGGTCGCGGCCGTTCGTGCACACAACCGACCTGCGCCTTGTCGATACGCGCGCCCTCGGTGCGAGCGGCGAGCGCGGAATGGGGCTCGAGGCCGCCATCGTTTCGGGGCCGTTCCATGCCGCGGGCGAAGGCTTCTGGCAGACGATGCGGCGGACGGGCGATACCGATCCGACCTTCTTCGGCGGTTATGCCGAGGCGGGTTTTGTGCTGACCGGCGAAAGCCGCGGCTATAAGGATGGCGCCTTCGATCGTCTGAAGCCGGCCAAGCCGATCACCGACGGCGGTATCGGCGCGATCGAAATCAATGCACGCTACGACCATCTCGACCTCAACGACGGCGGCATCATCGGCGGGCGCCAGCGCACCGCGCTGATCGGCGTCGTGTGGGCGCCGATCGACTATATCCGGATCACCGCTAACTACGGCCGGGTGAAGATCAACGACGCCGCGATCGCCAGCGCGACCGGCGACCGCGACTATTCGGCCGACGTCTTCGGGCTGCGCACGCAGGTCGATTTCTGATCGGGCTGCTGATGCCATCCGGGGAACGAGGGACAGCTTTCGTTCGGTAGCGGACGGTCTTTCCTCCCTGCGGCGTAGCCGCGGGGAGGGGGCGCCGCGAAGCGGTAATGGAGGGGCCGCAAGCGCAGCGAGCGCTTTGCGCTCGGCCCCTCCGTTAGCCCTGCGGGCTGCCACCTCCCCATCGCTACGCGATAGGGAGGACATGTCTTCTATCGTCATCCCGGACTTGATCCGGGATCCAAGCAACATCCGAAGTCATGGATCCCGGATCAAGTCCGGGATGACGAATGTGGGTGAAGCAATATCCGCTTTCCACCCCAAGTAGCGGAAAAGAAAAGCCCCGCCGGAGCGATCCGGCGGGGCATTGTTCTAACGGCAATTAAAGTTGTCAGCCCTTGCCGGCATCCAGCGCATAGCCCGCCGAACGCACTGTGCGGATGATGTCCGCGGTGCCAGGCAGGTTGATCGCTTTGCGCAGGCGGCGGATGTGGACGTCGACGGTCCTGAGTTCAATGTCGCTGTCCTGGCCCCAGACGCTGTCGAGCAACTGCCCGCGCGAGAAGACGCGGCCCGGATGCTCCATGAAATGGCGGAGCAGGCGGAACTCGGTCGGGCCCATCGCGACGATCTGGCCGGCGCGTACCACCTTGTGCGCGACCGAATCGAGCTCGATGTCGGCATAGCTCAGCATCTCGCCGGCGAGCGCGGGGCGCAAGCGACGGAGCACCGCCTGGACGCGCGCGACCAGTTCGCGCGGGCTGAACGGCTTGGTGACATAATCGTCGGCGCCGGTTTCGAGGCCGCGAATGCGGTCCTCCTCCTCGCCGCGCGCGGTGAGCATGATGATCGGGACGTTCGCCGACTTCGGGTTGCGGCGCAGGCGCCGGCAGACTTCGATGCCCGGTAGGCTTTCGATCATCCAGTCGAGCAGGACGATATCGGGGACGCGTTCCTCGACGAGGACCAGCGCCTGTTCGCCGTCGGGGGTCTGGCGAACCGAAAAGCCTTCGCGGGCGAAGTGCCAGACGATGAGTTCGGCGATCGCCTCGTCATCCTCGATCAGCAGCAGGTCGGGCTGCGGCATCAGCCTTGCTCCTGCTCCGCCGACGCAGCGCCTTCGGGGGTCTCCCCGCGCTCACGTTCCTCCATCCGCTCGCCGGTGACGACATAATAGACCATCTCGGCGATGTTGGTCGCATGGTCGCCCATGCGTTCGAGGTTCTTGGCGACGAACAGCAGGTGCGCGCTTTCCGAGATATATTTCGGATTTTCCATCATGAAGGTGACGAGGGTGCGAAAGATGCTGTTATAGAAATCGTCGACATTCTTGTCGCGCACGGTCACCCGCACCGCGAGTTCGGCGTCGCGCGCCGCAAAGCTGTCGAGCGCGTCGTGGACCAGTTCGGCGACGATCGACGACATCGACATCAGCACCGGGATCGCCTCGATCGAGCGCGTCTGATCCATCAGCGCGACGCGCTTGGCGATATTCTTCGCATAATCGCCGATCCGCTCGACGACCGAGACGATTTTCAGCGCCGCGATCATTTCGCGCAGGTCGTCGGCCATCGGCGCGCGGAGCGCGATCGTCTGGACCGTAAGCTGTTCGACCTCGGCCTCGAGCGCGTCGATCTTCTTGTCGTCGCGCACGACCTGCGCCGCGAGATCGAGGTCGCCGTTGTTGAGCGCGTTCATGGCCTGGAGCAGCGCCTGTTCGGCGCGGCCGCCCATCTCGCTGATCAGCCCGCGCAGGCGGTTCAGATCCTCGTCGAAGGCCTTGACGGTGTGATCGTTGGTAACTGCCATCTACTTCGTCCTTTTAAGTCCATTCCTACCCCGTTCGCGTCGAGCGAAGTCGAGACGCCGTGCAGGACCGACGGGCGTCTCGACTTCGCTCGACGCGAACGGAGAAGGGAGGATGATCACCCATATCGCCCGGTGATATAGTCCTTGGTGCGTTCCTGCCGCGGGTTGGTGAAGATATCGGTGGTCTTGCCATATTCGACCAGCGTCCCGAGGTGGAAAAAGGCGGTGCGCTGCGACACGCGGGCCGCCTGCTGCATGTTGTGCGTGACGATGACGATCGCATATTTGCCGCGCAGTTCGTGGATCAGCTCCTCGATCTTCGCGGTGGCGATCGGGTCGAGCGCCGAGCAGGGCTCGTCCATCAAAATGACTTCGGGGTCGACCGCGATGGCGCGCGCGATGCACAGGCGCTGCTGCTGCCCGCCCGACAAGGCGGTGCCGCTCTCGCCGAGCCGGTCCTTGACCTCGTCCCACAGCCCGGCGCGGACCAGCGCGCGCTCGACGATCACGTCGAGCTCGGCCTTCGACGGCGCAAGGCCGTGGATGCGCGGGCCATAGCCGACATTGTCATAGATCGACTTGGGAAAGGGGTTCGGCTTCTGGAAAACCATGCCGACGCGGGCGCGGAGCTGCACGACGTCCATCGACGGCGCATAGATATCCTCGCCGTCGAGCTCGATCCGGCCGGTCACCTTCGCGCTGGCGACGGTGTCGTTCATCCGGTTCAGCGAACGCAGGAAGGTCGACTTGCCGCAGCCCGACGGACCGATGAAGGCGGTGACGAGGTCGGTGCCGACGTCGATCGACACATCCTTGATCGCCTGTTTCTCGCCATAGAAAACGTCGACGCCGTGCGCCTTCATCTTGGGATCGGTAATGGTCAGGTCGTCTTGGGTCATGATCACCAGCGTTTTTCGAATTTGTTGCGAAGATAGATCGCAAAGGCGTTCATCGACAGCAGCACGATAAGCAGCACGATGATCGCGGCGGAGGTTTTCTCGACAAAGCCCCGGTCGACTTCATCCGACCAGAGGAAGATCTGCATCGGCAGCACGGTCGACGGCGAGCAGATGCCGCCCGGCACGTCGCCGATGAAGGCGCGCATGCCGACGAGCAGCAGCGGGGCGGTCTCGCCCAGCGCACGCGCCATGCCGATGATCGTGCCGGTGAGGATGCCGGGCAGGGCGAGCGGCAGGACATGGTGGAACACCACCTGCACGGGACTTGCGCCCACCCCCAGCGCGGCATCGCGGATCGACGGCGGCACCGACTTGATCGCGTTGCGGCTGGCGATCACGATCACCGGCATCGTCATCAGCGCCAGCGTTAGCCCGCCGACGAGCGGGCTCGCCTGACACAGCCCGAACCAGTTGATGAACACTGCGAGCGCGAGCAGGCCGAAGATGATCGACGGCACCGCGGCGAGGTTGTTGATCGACACTTCGATGAGGTCGGTCCAGCGGTTCTTCGCCGCATATTCCTCAAGATAGAGCGCCGCGAGCACCCCGGTCGGGAAAGCGATCAGGAAGGCGATGAAGATCGTCAGCACCGATCCCTTGAGCGCGCCCCAGATGCCCGCGACCGCAGGATCGGTCGCGTCGGCATTCTTGAAGAAGGGCCAGTGGATGCCGGTCGACAGCTTGCCGTCCTTCTCCAGCGCATCGACCTTCGCCCCCAAAGCGCCCTTGGCGCCTTCCTTGGCGGCGATATCGACCTCGCTCGACGCGGGCAGCTCGAACACCGTCTTGCTCTTGAGCAATTCGGGATCGGCCTTGATCGCCGAGCGCACTTCCTTCCACGCATTTTCGCTGATCAGCTTCGACCCGTCGGCGCCCAGCGCCTCGTCGGCGGCAAAGGCGACGATGTCGGCGAGGCCGGCGTTGGCGATCACCTGATCGGCGTCGGCGTCGCCCAGCCGCGCGGTGTCGATCGTCAGCGGCATTGCCTTGAAATCGACCGGCACCGACACATGCGTATAGGTGAAACCGCGGACGCCGTTGCCGACCATCACGAAGAGCAGGAAGGCGAGGAAAGCGCCCGAGAGCAGCACCGCGCCCAGCCCTACAGCCTTGAAGCGGCGTTCGGCGGCGTAGCGGCCCGCGATGCGTTTTTGCATCGTCGCGCCCTTCCAGTCGGTGGGGGTGGTCTGCCTATTCATAAGCTTCACGATACTTTTTGACGATGCGCAGCGCGACGATGTTGAGCAGCAGCGTGACGAGGAAGAGGACGAGGCCGAGCGCGAAAGCCGCCAGCGTTTTGGCGCTGTCGAACTCCTGATCGCCGGTGAGCAGCTTGACGATCTGCGCGGTCACCGTGGTGACGCTGGCAAAGGGGTTGGCGGTCATGTTGGCGGAGAGGCCCGCCGCCATCACCACGATCATCGTCTCGCCGATCGCGCGGCTGACCGCGAGCAATATGCCGCCCATCACGCCGGGCAGCGCGGCGGGGATCAGCACCTGGCGGATCGTCTCGTTCGGCGTCGCGCCCAATGCCAGCGATCCGTCGCGCATCGCCTGCGGCACCGCGTTGATGCTGTCGTCGGCCATCGAGGAGACGAAGGGGATGATCATCACGCCCATCACGATACCGGCGGCGAGCGCGCTTTCGGTCGAGGCGTTCGGAATGCCCAGCATCACCGCGAACTCGCGCAAGGCCGGGGCGACGGTCAGCGCGGCGAAATAGCCATAGACGACGGTCGGCACGCCCGCGAGGATCTCGAGCAACGGCTTCACCCATTTGCGCACCGTCGGCGCGGCATATTGGGTGAGGTAGACCGCGGTCATCATCCCGATCGGGATCGCGACGATCATCGCGATGATCGTACCGATCAGCACCGTGCCCCAGAACAGCGGAATGCCGCCGAAGGTGCCGGGCTGCGGCGCGCCGCTCGTCGGCGCCCATGTCGTGCCGAACAGCAGTTCGGCGGGCGAGACGAGGCGGAAGAAGCGGATCGATTCGAAGAGCAAAGACAGCACGATGCCGAAGGTCGTGAGGATCGCGACCAGCGACGCGAGCAGCAGGAACAGCATCACGATCTTTTCGACCCGCGTCCGCGCCCGGAAATCGGGGCGGATGCGCGTGAAGGCGTACAGCCCGCCCGCTAGCGCCAGCGCCAGCATCGCGGCGATGCCGATCCACGCATAGCGGTGCGTCGCGTCGCTATAGGGTTTGACTAGCGGCGCCGCGGCGGGCAGCCGCACCGCGGCCTGCTTGCCCTCGGCGACGCTGCGCGCGTCCGACAGGATCGCGCCGCGCTCGAACCCGAACGACGGCAGGCTTTGCGCCGCCTCGCTCGTGAGCACCTGGTTGGTGATCAGCGCCGGCGAGACCGACGACCAGACGGCAAGGAACAGTGCGGCTGGGGCGAACAGCCACAGCGCGACATACCAGCCATGATATTGCGGACGCGAGTGGAGCTTGGTCCCCGCACGGCCGGCGAGCAGGCTCGACCGCGCCCGGCCGGCAAGCCAGCCCATCAGCGCGAGACCCGCGATCAAAAGCAAAAGGGCGGCGGCGTTGAAGGTCACGTCTCAGCTATTCCAATAATTCCCGTTCGCATCGAGCGAAGTCGAGATGCCGTAAAGGCATGCACCACGATGGGCGTCTCGACTTCGCTCGACACGAACGGAGAAGGGAGAGCGGTTCGATAATTTACTTCAGCACCGACCCGTCGAGCACGGTCATGCCCTTGCCGTTGGCCGCGGCGGTTGCCGCGATATCCTTCGGCGACACGATCAGGCCCTTGGCGTTCAGATAACCGCCTTCGCCGGCGCCCTTCAGGAACTCGGCGACATATTCGGCGAGGCCGGGGACGACGCCGACATGCGCCTTCTTGACATAGATGAACAGCGGACGCGAACCGGGGTAGCTGCCGTCGGCGATCGCGGCATAGGTCGGCGAAACGCCCTGCACCGGAACCGCCTTGATCTTGTCCTTGTTGGCATCGAGATAGCTGAAGCCGAAGATGCCGAGGCTGGTCGGGTTCTTGTCGAGCTTCGAGATGATCAGGTTATCATTCTCGCCCTGCTCGACATAGTAAGGCGCGCCGCGCAGCGTCGTGCAGGTCGCCTCATGCTTTTCCTTGTCGCTGTCCTTCAGCGCCTTCATCTCGGGATTGGCGTCGCAGCCCTTGCCGAGGATCAGCTCCTTGAACGCGTCATAGGTACCGCTGGTCGACGGCGGCCCGAAAACCGAAATCGCGACCGCGGGAAGGGCGGGGTTGACGTCCTTCCACGTCTTCGCGGCGTTCGGCTTGCCATAGGGGTTCGCCGCGAGTGCCTTGTAAACATCTTCTTCGCTCAGCTTGAAGCCCGGGCCGCGCTGCGCTTCGCCCAGCGCGATGCCGTCGATGCCGACCTGGATTTCGACGATATCCTTGACGCCATTCTTGGCGCAGGTGTCGAATTCCTTCTTCTTGATGCGGCGCGATGCGTTCGCGATGTCGGGCGTGTCGCCGCCGACCCCGGCGCAGAAGCGCTCGAAGCCGCCGCCGGTGCCGGTGCTGTCGATCTTGGGCGTCTTGTTGCCGGTCGCTTCGGCGAACTTTTCGCCGACCGCGGTGGCAAAGGGATAGACGGTCGACGAACCAACCGCGCTGATATAATCGCGCGCGCCGCCGCCCGAGGAGGCCTGATCCTGGCACGCGGAAAGCGCCAAAGCGCACGTCGCGGCGCCAGCGATGCCCAGGACCTTGGGAGCAAATTTCTGCAGCATGGGTAATCCTGTTGAGGGGGTGTTACCAATCCAAGCCGCCACCCCCGCGGCGACTCGCTGAGGGCCATTTGGGCGCGTTGTGTGACGTGTATGTGACAGGGGGTGTCATGGAAGTGTCATATCGGCGGTCGTCGGCGCTCGATCACTTGCGACCTTCGGGTCGGAAGGAGAGTTGCAAGAATTTACGAAGAGATTCGTGCACCATGAATTTCTTGTCGTACAAGGGGTCGTAGTTATCACGAAATATCCATCCAAATCTAATCTCTTTCTTGCCGCTGCCAACAAAATAAAGGTTGCCTATTGCTCCAACTCTGTAAAGCGAAGTTATCATGTCAAAAGCCTTGTACTTTGTAGTAAAAGAATGAACATTTGGGTCAAACTTAGCAAGGTTTTCCATTCTTTTTTGTAGCTTAGGAATGTCAAACTCAGACGCGAAGCCAATGAGCGTTGATTTAATTGCGGAAACTTCCTCTGCTGAGTATTCTCCTGACAGTTCTTCTTCTATCTCTCGCCAAGTGCGCTTTGAAAATTCGAGCTGCACCTGATCGATGGAGGCGAGGGATATCGACCGATCGTCCGGCCGAAGGTCTCTAGCAAGTGTCAGCATGTTAACAATGTTCCTAGGCTTGAACATTGCATTGTCTAAAATGTACTGCTTAAACTTTCTTCCGAACGCGCTTTTAGGAAAGTATTTACCCCATATCTCTTCTACTGGTGTCGGCTCTTCATCGGATTCTATCTCAGATGCATTAATCTTGGCTTCCACAATCCGAAGAATGGGTTGATCTTCGTTCTCGATCGTTACGTTCCAGTTGACCCGGACGCCGAAATCATCAACATCCCTGCTTATTTCAGGCCCTACTCGATTAACTTCATGAAGCACTTCTGAGCGGACGCAAGCGGCCACCATCAGCGCTGCTGTATCCATGCCAAAAGTCTGGTTGCAGCGAGATACTGCATAGAGGAGGTCCCGTATAAGAAACAAATCTCTCGATCTTTGGTCCGTTTTATTCCAGAATAACTCCAGTTCGTCAAAAAGGAGTGCCGTTCTACGGTTCGGAAAAATCTTTACCTTTCTGATGTGTCTTTCAACTATTTCTATAATTTCTATTTCTATATTTTCATCATTTCTGCTAACGGCTTCAATTTCGGCGCCAATTTCTCCAGTAAATGGTCCTGCCGCAATTCCTGCTTTTGCGTGGGCTTTGATGCGTTTGGTTGTCAAGTCCGACAAAAAGGACGTGCTCGTTTCGGCGTAAACTCCTAGCAGTTTCTTGAGTGCTGTCAGGGTTTCTTTTCCCTCGAAAACTTGATCGTCAGCAACCTCACGAAGAAGGTTTCTGTATATATACCAAAGCCAATTTATTTTGTAGTCATATTCTATTATTGGAATATCATTCTGCTGTACTATTTGAAATCCCTGTCCTGTGGCAATTCTTTGTCGTTCGGGTTCGGTTATCCCAGATTTGAATAGTATGGTTTTTGTTTTGCAGTTTGATTCATCCAAAATTGATTTTAGATACAGAAGATGTGCCGTTTTTCCGCATCCCTTTTGCCCGTGAATGAAATATTTTGCACCGCTTGTAAGTTTTTGTATATCGATACCTGGTGGAATCTGAAAAGAATTTTTGAAAACATGGCTCCCAGTTCTGCCTTGTTCAAAAACTTCATTCTTAGCGTCTATCTCGCCAAATTTGATGTTCTTGACAGGTATACTCATTATTTTTCCATTCAGGTTTTGGGAAGCCGACGCCGCGAAGGGTTATCTCAAATCAATCGAACTAATGTCTAATGTGTCTTGGCACGCTAATTCAAGTGAGCAATTGGGTAGAGATTCATGATCCTCATCACCGGCCACGTCATCCTCACCCCCGAGCATCGCGGGCGCATGATCGCGCTCGGCGCCGGACATAGCGCGCGGTCGCGGTCCGAGCCGGGGTGTCTGGCGCATAATTGCCATATCGATGTCGAAAACCCCGACCGGCTGATGTTCGTCGAGGAGTGGGAGAGCGTCGACGCGGTGCGCGCCCATTTTGCGCTGCCCGCCGCGCGCGGCTTCGTCGCCGAGATGCGCGCGCTGTCGCCGACGCCGCCGGCGATCCGCATCTATGCGGCGGAGGATATCACCGCGAAGCTGATGGGGTAACCCGGCTCCCCTCCCTTCAGGGAGGGGTTGGGGGAGGGCATGTTCCGGTTCCGCGGCACGTCGCGGTTACAGCCCCTCCCCAAACCCCTCCCGCAAGCGGGAGGGGCTTCGAAAAATCGCTGTCCTACGATATATTGCCGTGCCACCATCGTTTTGACCTTTCCTTCGGGCGATGCGCGCGCCACGGCCATATGCGTCGGGTGCGCCGGCAAGCGGATCGGCTAAAAGCCGCAAAGGACACAGAGTCGTATCGCCCATGCGGGGCTTTTGTGGCTTTAGGGCGGGCAGGACGGCGTATCGGGGAGCAGCCGGGGGGCATATGAGCGGGTTCGAATTCATCTTTTCGCTGTTCGGGCTGATCCTCGGCCTTGCGCTGGCCGAGGGGCTGGGCGGGCTGGCGCGGGCGCTGAAGGCCAGCCACCATGTCCGCATCGGCTGGCCGACCGCGCTGCTCGGCCTGTTCGTGTCGTGCGACGTCGTCACTTTCTGGATGTACGGCTGGGCGATGCGCGAGCTGTTGCCGCTGAGCTGGCCGGTGCTGTTCGGCGGCTTCCTCGTCACCGCGCTCTATTTCATCGCCGCCAGCCTCGTCTTTCCCGACGATCCCGCGGCATGGGCCGACCTCGACGCGCATTTCGACCGCCAGCGGCGCAAGGTGCTCGGCGGCATCCTCCTCGCCAATATCGCGCTGATGGCGACCGTCGCGGCCTATGCCGGCGCCCCGTCGTTCGGCGCCCGCAACCTCGTGGTGAGCTGGTCCTTCTTCCCCATCGCGCTGCTCGGCATCTGGACAAGGCACCGCCGCGTCACGGTCGCCTGCCTCGTCTGGCTGATCGCGCTCTACCCGCTGTCGGCGGTTTGGCATTGATCGAGTTCCCCTCCCGCCTGCGGGAGGGGTTAGGGGGTGTTCGGGAAGGTGACAAGCCCTCCCCAAACCCCTCCCTGAAGGGAGGGGCTTAGCTACTTCCCCAGCAACGGCGCCAGATACTGCCCCGTAAAGCTGCGCTTTTCCTTCACCACCTGCTCGGGCGTCCCTGCGGCGACGATCTCGCCGCCCTTGACCCCGCCTTCGGGGCCGAGGTCGACGATCCAGTCGGCGGTCTTGATGACGTCGAGATTATGCTCGATCACCACGACGCTGTTGCCCTGGTCGACGAGCGCCTGCAGCACTTCGAGCAGCTTCCTTACATCCTCGAAATGCAGGCCCGTGGTCGGCTCGTCGAGGATGTAGAGCGTCTGCCCGGTCGAGCGCCGCGACAGTTCCTTGGCGAGCTTGACCCGCTGCGCCTCGCCGCCCGACAAGGTCGTCGCCTGTTGCCCGACCTTGATATAGCCGAGGCCCACGCGGACGAGCATCGCCATCTTGTCGCGGATCGCGGGCACCGCCTTGAAGAAGTCCGCCGCATCCTCGACCGTCATGTCGAGCACGTCGGCGATGCTCATCCCCTTGAACTTCACCTCGAGCGTTTCGCGGTTGTAGCGTTTGCCGTGGCACGTCTCGCACGTCACATAGACGTCGGGCAGGAAGTGCATCTCGATCTTGATCAGCCCGTCGCCGGTACAGGTCTCGCAGCGCCCGCCCTTGACGTTGAAGCTGAACCGCCCGGGCTTGTAACCGCGCGCCTGCGCCTCGGGCAGCCCGGCGAACCAGTCGCGGATCACGGTGAAGGCGCCGGTATAAGTGGCGGGGTTCGAGCGCGGGGTGCGGCCGATCGGCGACTGATCGATGTCGATCACCTTGTCGCAATGCTCCAGCCCCTTCAGGCTGTCGTGCGGCCCGGCGATCATCCGCGCGCCGTTGAGCGTCCGCGCCGCGCTGGCATAGAGGGTGTCGATGATCAGGCTCGACTTGCCGCTGCCCGACAGGCCGGTGACGCAGGTGAAGGTGCCGAGCGGGATCTTCGCGGTGACGTTCTGCAGGTTGTTGGCGCGCGCGCCCTTGAGCACGAGGTCGAAGCCGTTGCCGGGGCGGCGGTGCGCCGGCACCTCGATCTTCTTCGCGCCGGTGAGATAGGCGGCGGTCAGGCTCTTCTGGTTCTTGAGCACCTCGGCGAGCGGGCCCTCGGCGACGATCTCGCCGCCGTGGACGCCGGCGCCGGGGCCCATGTCGACGACATAATCGGCGTGGCGGATCGCATCCTCGTCATGCTCGACGACGATCACCGTGTTGCCGAGGTCGCGGAGGCGCTTCAGCGTCGCGAGCAGCCGGTCGTTGTCGCGCTGGTGAAGGCCGATGCTCGGCTCGTCGAGGACGTAGAGCACGCCGCTGAGCCCGCTGCCGATCTGGCTGGCGAGGCGGATGCGCTGGCTCTCGCCGCCGGACAACGTGCCCGAGGTGCGGTTGAGGTTGAGATAGTCGAGCCCGACATTGTTGAGGAAGCCGAGCCGCTCGTTGATCTCCTTCAATATCGCCTTGGCGATCTGCTTCTGCGTGTCGTTCAGCTTCGCCTCGAGCGTGCTGAACCAGCCGAGCGCGTCGGCGACCGAGCGCTGCGCCGACATGCTGATGTCCTCGCCCGCGATCTTCACCGCGAGCGGTTCGGGGCGCAGGCGGGCGCCGTGGCAGGTCTCGCACGGCTGGGCGGCCTGATATTTGCTGAGTTCCTCGCGCATCCACGCGCTTTCGGTCTGCAACATGCGGCGGTTGAGGTTGCCGATGACGCCCTCGAACGCCTTGTGCGTCGTGTAAGTGCGTTTGCCGTCCTTGAACGTCAGCTCGACCGGCTTGCCGCCGGTGCCGTAGAGGATGATGAGCTGGACCTCGCCGGGCAGGTCCTGCCACGGCGTCGTCAGGTCGAAGCCATAGGCTTTGCCGAGGCTTTCAAGCACCTGCATATAATAAGGCGAAGGCGGGTTCGATTTCGCCCATGGCACGACCGCGCCCTTTTTCAGGCTCAGCGCATGGTTGGGGACGACGAGGTCCGGGTCGAACTCCTGCCGTTCGCCGAGGCCATCGCAGGCGGGACAGGCGCCCTGCGGCGCGTTGAAACTGAACAGCCGCGGTTCGATCTCGGCGATGGTAAAACCGCTAACCGGGCAGGCGAATTTCTCCGAGAAGATGAGCCGGTTCGCGGGAATGCCGGCGCCCTTCATCGCGCCGCCGGTGTCTTCCTCTTCGCGCCCCGGCACCGGGCCGTCGGCGAGGTCGACATAAGCAAGCCCTTCGGCGAGCTTGAGCGCGGTCTCGAAGCTGTCGGCGAGCCGGCTGCCGAGCCCTTCGCGGACCGCGATGCGGTCGACGACGACCTCGATGTCATGCTTGTACTTCTTGTCGAGCGCCGGGGCGTCGCCGATCTCGTAGAATTCGCCGTCGATGCGGACGCGGGTGAAGCCGTCCTTCTGCCACTGCGCGAGTTCCTTGCGATATTCGCCCTTGCGGCCGCGCACGACCGGGGCGAGCAGGTAGGCGCGTGTTCCTTCGGGCAGTTCCATCACCCGGTCGACCATCTGGCTGACCGTCTGCGCGCTGATCGGTTCGCCCGTCGCGGGCGAATAGGGAATGCCGACGCGCGCCCACAGGAGGCGCATATAGTCGTAGATTTCGGTTACCGTTGCGACCGTCGAGCGCGGGTTCCGGCTCGTCGTCTTCTGCTCGATGCTGATCGCCGGCGACAGCCCGTCGATATGCTCGACATCGGGCTTCTGCATCATCTCGAGGAACTGGCGCGCATAGGCGGACAGGCTCTCGACATAGCGCCGCTGGCCTTCGGCGTAGATGGTGTCGAAGGCAAGGCTCGACTTGCCCGAGCCCGACAGGCCGGTGATGACGATCAGCGCATCGCGCGGCAGGTCGACGTCGACGCCCTTCAGATTATGCTCGCGCGCGCCGCGCACCGAAATATGGGTGAGACTCATGGGAGAGGTATGTTCCAGATTTGTTCTTGAGGTGCAAGAGGGGGCTTGCGGACTTTGACGACAAGATAGGCGCTGTGTGCAGCCGCTGCAATGCGGGCGCCGCAGAACAAGTTTCCACCAACTCCCCAAGGGCTTCGACCAATGGCACCCCGTCCGCTTGACCGCTTGACGTCGCGGGCGGACAACTCCGGTCATGCTCGCCGCCCCTTTCGGTGCGGCGCGGATGCATTTCAGGAGTTGGGGACATGAAAGCAGTTTTTACGGGCGCGGCGTCGCTGGCGATCGCCGCGGCGCTGGCATCGCTGCCGGCATCGGCAAAGGATATGGGACGGGCGGCCACGCTGACGGCGGGCGCCGATGAAGCGGGTACTGCGGGCGACGCATCGCTGACGGCGCTGACTTTCGGCAAATGGGGCGTCGACCTGTCGGCACGCGACGAGACCGTGAAGCCGGGCGACGATTTCGACAAATATGCCAATGGCGGCTGGTTTTTGCGCACCGAAATTCCCGCCGATCAGGCGTCGGCGGGGGTCGATTACGACGTCTATAACCTGACCCAGCGCCAGCTCCGCAAGCTGGTGACCGAGGCGCCGGCGACGAGCCAGGTCGGCGGCCTGTATCAGAGCTTCATGGACGAGAAGCGCGTCGACGCGCTCGGCTCGAAGCCGTTGATGGCGGACATCGCCGCGGTCGCCGCGATCAAGGACAAGAGCGCGATGGCGCGCTTCATGGGGACGACGCAGGGCACGTTCGGCGCGACGATCGTCGGCGGCGGGCCCTATGCCGACACCGACGATCCGACGACGAACGTGCTGTGGCTGGGGCAGGGCGGGCTGGGGCTGCCCGACCGCGAATATTATCTGACCGACGCCTTCAAGCCGCAGCGCGATGCCTATCGCGCCTATATCGCGCGGTCGATGAAGATGATCGGGAACGCCGACCCCGAAAAGGCGGCCGATGCGATCCTCGCGTTCGAGACAGAGATCGCCAAGGTAAGCTGGGCGATCGCCGACCGCCGCGACGTCGGCAAGATCAATAATCCGATGTCGTCGGCGCAGCTCGCGGCCTATGCTCCCGGGCTCGACTGGGCGGCATGGTTCGCGGGCGCCGGGATCGCGCCGCAGAAGCGGATCATCGTCAACGAAAACACCGCAATCCGCGACATTGCGGCGCTCTATGCCAAGACGCCGCTCGACACGATCAAGCTGTGGCAGCAATTCCATGTCGCCGACAATGCCGCCACCTATCTGTCGAAAGACTGGGTCGACAGCCGCTTCGAATATACGAAAGCGCTGAGCGGCGTCGGCGAGCTGCGGCCGCGCTGGAAGCGCGGGCTGACGCTGGTCGACGGCAGCCTCGGCGAACTGGTCGGCGAAACCTATTCACAGCAATATTTCCCGGCGAGCGCCAAGGCGAAGATGGAGACTTTGGTCGCCAACCTGAAGCTCGCGATGGGCGACCGCATCCGCAGCAATAGCTGGATGGCGCCGGCAACGAAGGAAGCTGCGCTCGCCAAGCTCGACAAGATGGACGTCATGGTCGGCTATCCCGACAAGTGGCGCGACTATTCGGGGCTCAGGATCGACCCCGCCGACCTTTACGGCAATGTGAAGCGCAGCGCGGCGTTCGAATATGCCTATGGCCTGTCGGATCTCGGAAAACCGGTCGACCGCAAGAAATGGTCGATGAATCCGCAGGAAGTGAATGCCTATAATGGCGGGCTCGAAAACAAGATCGTTTTCCCCGCCGGCATATTGCAGGCGCCCTATTTTGCCGAGAATGTCGACGATGCGGTGAATTATGGCGCGATCGGCGCGGTGATCGGCCACGAGATCACCCACGGCTTCGACGATCAGGGGCGCAAGATCGACGCCAGTGGCGCGGTCCGCGACTGGTGGACGCCCGAAGACGCTGCGCGGTTCGAAGCGCAGGCGAAGGCGTTCGGCGCGCAATATGCAACCTATGAGGCGGCACCCGGCGCATTCGTCAATCCTGACCTGACGATGGGCGAGAATATCGCCGACCTCGCCGGGCTCGAGGTCGCCTATGACGCCTATCACCGCTCGCTGAACGGCAAGGAAGCGCCGGTGATCGACGGGCTGACCGGCGACCAGCGCTTCTTCCTCGCCTTTGCGCAGGCGTGGCGCGACAAAGCGCGCGAGGATGCGATCAAACAGCAGGTGGCGAGTGACCCGCACAGCCCTGCGCGCTGGCGCATCATCGGGCCGGTGCGCAACGTCGATGCCTGGTACAAGGCGTTTAACGTCGGCGCGGGGGCGAAATATTATCTGAAGCCCGAGGCGCGGACGCGCATCTGGTAAGTCCTGAGACCCCTTTCTCAGGAGGCGGGGGCGGCTTCGCGCCGTCCCCGTATCGTCATCACGACCAGCGACAGCGCCGCACCGATGATGACGAACAGGGCGGGAAAGCCGCCGAGCACCGACATCATGCGGATGCCGTCGATCCCCGACGAGGCGACCAGCATCACGGCGACCAGCCCGACGGTGACGCCCCAGACGGCCTGGACGCCCAGCGGCGCTTCGGGCGCGTCGGGCGAGATGCCGCGCGTCGATAGCGCGCTCATCGCCGACACATTGGCATCGGCGCCTGCTACATAGGACAGGAAGATTGCGAACAGCACGGTCGCGGTGACGATCGGCCCGCCGCCGAGTGCGTCGAACAGCCGGAACAGCACGGGATCGGGCCCCTGTGCGCTCAATATCGCATAGAGGCTGGCGCCGCTCTGCTGGTCGAGGGCGATCGTCGCCCCGGCGATCGCGGTCATCCACACTGCGCCGAACAGCGCCGGCAGGATCAGGTTGACGACGATGAAAGCGCGGACGCTGTAACCGACCGCGAGCCGCCCGAGAAACAAGGCGGTCACCGGCGCCCAGGCGAACCAGTTCGCCCAGTTGAAGATCGTCCATTGCCGGTGCCAGTCGCCATCGACGTCGAGCCCGAGGTTGCGGGGTACGAAGGTCGCGAAATAATCGGCGCCGCCGCGGAGCGACAGGCCGAGCATCTTCGCGGTCGGCCCGGCGACCAGAACGAAAGCGATGATCGCGAAGAACAGCCAGGTGTTGAGCACCGACAGCCCGGCAATGCCCTTTTGCAGTCCGGTCGCCGCCGAGATCAGGAAACTGCCGACGATCAGCGCCGCGATCCCCCAGCGCAGGGGTGTGCCGCCGGCAAAGCCGCCGAGCCCCTCGATTCCGCCCGCGAGCGACAGGATGCCCGCGCCGAGCGACGCGGCCATGCCGGCGACGAGTGCATAGAGGCAGACGATGTCGACCGTCGTGCCGACGGGCCCGTGCGCGCGCTGCCCGATCAGCGGGACGAACAGCGACGACAGGCTGAACGGTTCGCGGCGGTTGTAATAGACGAGCGCGAAGGCCAAGCCGGCGACGGTATAGATGGCATAAGGTGTCAGCGTCCAGTGGAGGAACATCGTCGACATGGCGAAGGTCGCCGCCGCGTCGCTGCCGGGTTCGAGCCCGAGCATCGCAGGCGGCGTATTGAGATGGAACAGGGGTTCGGCGGCGCCCCAGAACAATATGCCGGTCGCGATCGTCGTGCAAAGCATGACGGCAAACCAGCGCCATCGCCCTAGCAGCGGCTGTGCGCCGGCTCCGCCGATGATCACCTTGCCGAGCGGCGATAGCGCCACGACCGCGAGGAGGATCAGAAAGGCGACGCCCGCAAGCGCGAAGGTGGGGCCGAAGACGCGCAATATCCAGTCGTTGACCGCCGTTTCGGCCGCGACAAAGGCGGCCCCTTGCCACACGCTGACGATCAACGCCGCCGACAGCACAGCCAGCGGAATAAAAAATACGGGGCGATTGATCGGATGGCGCGATGATGGTGGCAAATGATCCGCCGTTCGGACAAGAGTGGCAATGCAGCATGACGGCGCCGCGCGCCGAGGTCAAACTGTCGGGAACGGCCGCTCCGCAAGAACGTTGGGCGAGCAGATATATGATGGAAGGATATGCTTCGATGAACAGGAACATATTGGCGGCCGCTACGGCACTTGCGCTGATCGCTTCGGGGCAGGCCATGGCTTTTCAGGCCGAGCCCGAGTCCGAGGCGCCTGTCGCGGGCAAGACCTTGCCTGACGGCACGACGCCCGAAGAGCGTTCGAACACCGCCCGGCTCAACGCCGAACAGGCGGCCCGGGCGAAGGCTGAGAATGTCACCTATGAGCAGGAAGTGTCCGCCGCCGCACAGCAGGTCGCTGCCGATCAGGCCGCGTTCGCCGAAGAAACTGCGGCCTATGAGGCTGAAAAGGCGCGCGTCGCGGCGATGTCGGCCGAGGAGCGGATGAAGTGGGAGGCCGATGTCGCCGCGTGCAAGGCCGGCGACGTGACCCGCTGCGCCAAACCGGCAAGCTCGCCGCCCCCGCAGCCCTGATCGCGCGTCATTCCCGAACGGCGGGTAGCGGTGCTTCGGCCATGAGCTGGACACCGCCGTCTGGAAGAATCACCGGGTTTTCGCTGCCGGGCGCGGCGGCGACCGGACCCTGTCGGCTTGCCATCTCCGGTTCGGGGTCCGGAAAGCGTCCGCCATAAACGTAATCGTCGGCGGGCTCGTGGATGGGCGGATAGTCTGTCTCGACTTCGCCGAGTTTGCGGAAACTCTCGTCGATCCGCACTTCGTGGATCGCGCGCAGCCGGACGGCCGCGCCATAGCTGCCGGGGCAGTCGAGACAGTCCTGCGCAGCAATGCCGTCGGCGGCCGCAGCGTTCGGGTTGGCGCTGAGCGCCGCGTAGGATGCTTCACGTTCGGACTGGCTGTGCAGGCCGCTCCCGACCGCAAGGCTGCCGAGCAGGATGCCGCCGCCCACGCTTGCTCCGGCTAGCGCGAGTGATAGCAGCAGCCGGTTAAAACCGGCATCGCGACTCGCCGCCCGATCCCTTCTCCTCGCCATGACGGACAGGAGGCCATGTCATGCGACGGATGGCAAGCCCGCGCTGTTACTATGCCGGCGCGGCGCTCGGAATTCAGGGCTGCATGATCGCCTTGACGTCGTGCAGATAGGTGCGCCCGATGCGGTGAACGCCGCCTTCGCCAAGGTCGACGCTCCAGGCGCCGTCGCCATGATGCTTGAGCCCGACGATGCCGTC
This sequence comes from Sphingopyxis macrogoltabida, assembly GCF_001314325.1. Lineage (NCBI taxonomy): Bacteria > Pseudomonadati > Pseudomonadota > Alphaproteobacteria > Sphingomonadales > Sphingopyxidaceae > Sphingopyxis > Sphingopyxis macrogoltabida. Next base: position 2,023,326 of record NZ_CP009429.1, on the reverse strand, counting down.
GCGGCGGACCATTTTCGACCGGTGGATGCGGATGAACTGGTCGGGGTCCATGCGCGCCTCCAGCGACTTGATCGTCTGGTGGATCAGCCAGCTTCGCGCGCCGACATGGAGCCGCATATAATCGCGTTCGGCTTCGATCAGGTCGACCTGGTCCGCGTCGATGCGCAGCATCTCGCCGCGGTTCTGGACCCAGAACTCGCCGATCCACTTGCTCTTTTCGGCGCCGCTGCGATCGGCGGCGCGCCATTCGCGAACCCGCGCCAGCGCCCGTGCCAGCCGGTCGGGCGATACCGGCTTCAGCAGATAATCGACCGCCGCGACGTCGAAGGCGGCGACGGCATATTGGTCGAAGGCGGTGACGAAAACGACGGCGGGCGGATTGTCGAGCCGTTCGATCGCCGCCGCGACATCGATGCCGCTGAGACCCGGCATCGCGATGTCGCAAAGCAGGAGGTCGGGCGCTAGCGCATCGACCATGCGCAATGCCGACGCACCGTCGCTGGCCGTACCGACGAGCGAAACCCCTTCCTGTTGGCCGGCCAGAATCTGCAACCGCTCGATCGCGAGGGGTTCGTCGTCGACGATCAGCGTGCGGAGCGTCTGCATCTCAGCACCCGTTCCGTGCCAGTGGCAGCCAGAGCGACACGGCGAAGCCGCCATTGTCGGAACGCCCCCACTCGCACCCCGCCGCGGGGCCATAGCGCGTCAGCAAGCGTTCGCGGACATTGCCGAGGCCGAGGCCTGTGCCCGGCGCCGGGGCCGGCGCTTTCGGATCGATATCATTCTCGATCCGGATCACGAGAAGCCCATATTCGCTGGTCGCGGTCAGGCGGACCGCGATCTTCCCCTTGCTCGGCGCGACGCCATATTTGATCGCATTTTCGATGATCGGCTGCAGGATCAGCACCGGGACGCAGGCATCCGCCAATTCTTCGGGGATCGTCACCTCGACCTGCAAACGGTCGGGAAAGCGCGCCTGTTCGATGTCGAGATAGAGCCGCTGGAGCCGGATTTCCTCGTCGAGCGCGACGAGCTGCTCGGGATCGACCGCCAAGCTCGAACGCAGGAAAGACGAGAGGTTCATGATCATCGTCTCGGCCTCGGCCTTCGAACCGCGCATCACCAGCGTCGACAGCGAATTGAGCGTGTTGAACAGGAAGTGCGGATTGACCTGATAATGGAGCGCGCGAAGCTGGGCGTTCTTCGCCTCGAGCCGGAAATGATTGGCGCGTCGCTCGACCGCGCGCATTTCGTTCGCGTAACCGAAGGCGACGTAAAGCGCCGCCCAGACCGCGAAGAAGAAATACCAGCGGATCGAACTGTCGAGGATCAGCACGGTTTCCCATGCGACCGGATATTGGGCCTGTAGCTCCTCGATAATCTGGTGGGTATCGGCTGCAGGGAACCAGTAATAGAAGACGAGCAGATTGACGCTGGCGTAGATGAGGACCAGCGGCACCGCCGCGCCCATTGCAACTGCGAGCCGGGCGCCAAAACTGCGCGGCTGGATCCGCTGCAGCAGCTTGTAGAGGACGAAGGTACAGAGGATCCCCGCAACCACCACAATTCCGCGGCGCCCGACGAACTCCCACTGGTCCGACGTCCCGGTGAGCAGCGCCAGCCCGGTGCTGATCAGGAAATAGAGCAGCCACATCGCGACGATCGAACCGATGGCGACGCGCGGGTTGACGCGGGCGTCCGATGCGCGCCAGTCGGGCGCCGCCGCCAGCATGCGGGCGCGCTGGTCGCGCTGGCTGTTGTCGTCGATCGTCATCCTCATCGCCTCTGCTTTAGCGCCAAAGGCGATGCAAGGGCCAGCGGCCGCCGGGACATCAGTCGAACGCGCGCGCGCTTTGGTCGAAAGCGGGGGCGTTATGCAGGTTGCGGCATCGGGCCGCGCCAGTTGCCGCGCCGGTAAATGACCCACGCCATCGCGAGCGAGGCGAGCGACGACAGCGGGAAGCTCCACCAGATGATGTCGCTGCCGATCAGCGGATAGCCGAAATGGTAGATGCCGAAGCGGATCGGGAACATCGACAGGAACAGGATGATCAGCGGCGGGACCACCGAGCCGTTGGCGCGCAGGGTGCTGATCAGGACGATCGTCGTGCCGAACGGCAGGAAGGTCCAGGTCGCGATGAGCTGGATATTTCGCGACACCTCGATCGCCGGGCTTTCGCTGCCGAGAAACAGCGCGAGCGCGGCGCGGTCGAACAGCAGCAGGAGGACGATCAGCACGCCCGTCATCGCAAGGTTGATCGTAATGCCGCTGGTGGTGACCGCCGACACGCGGTCCCAGCGCCGCGCGCCGATATTCTGCGCCGCCATCGAACTGACCGCAGCGCCGACCGCCAGCGCGGGCATCTGGATATAATTCCAGAGCTGCAGCGTCGCGCCATAGGCAGCGGCGGTCACGAGGCCCTCGCGGTTGACGAGCCCGATCATGACGAGGCCCGCCCCCGAAATCACGAACATCTGCGCGCCCATCGGCAGACCGCGGCCGATGATGAAGCGCAGTTCCGACCATTTGGGATAGAGATAGGAAAGCTCGCGGCCGCGGAGGCGCAGCACATGGTTCTTGCGATAGAACCACGCGATCATCCCGATCAGGCTGATCGTCCCCGCCGCCGCCGTGGCCAGCGCGCTCCCCGCGATGCCGAGCCGCGGGAAGGGGCCAAGGCCGAGGATCAGCACCGGGTTGAAGACGACATCCAGCACCACGGCAAGGATCATGAAGCGGAGCGGCGTGATTGCGTCGCCGGCGCCGCGCGAGGCCATCATCAGCGTCACCGACAGCATCGAGGCGGGGACGGCGAGGAAGGTGACGCGGAGGTAATCGTGCGCGAGCGTGAAGGCCTCCGGCGGGGTCTCGAGCCAGCGCAATATGCGATCCGACGCAAACCAGCCGACCACCGCGATCAGGACCGAGAAGAGCAGCGCAAGGCCGATGACGCCGCCCGTCGCGCGGCGTGCCGCATCGATATCGCCGCGCCCCATCGACTGGCCGATCAGGACGGTCGCCGCCATGCCGAAACCGAAGAAGGCGCCGAACATCAGGAACATGATGATGTTCGCATTGGCGGTCGCGGCGAGCGCGCCCTCGCCGAGGAATTGTCCGACCCAGATCGAGTTCACCGAACCCGACAGCGTCTGGAGGATGTTCGAGGCAAGCGTCGGCAGCGCAAACAGGATCAGCGTCTTGGTGATCGGCCCGCTGGTCAGGTCCATCCGCCCGCCGCCGCGCGCCGTCTGGCGCGGCGGGACGGGGCTCGCGGCCGGGTCAGCCGCCGCCGCGACAGGCGTCGGGGTGATCGGGACATCGTTCAGGTCGGCGCTCATTCGGGTCCGCCTTCGAGATCGCCGACGCATTGCAGGTCGGGATCGCTTTTTGCCGAGCGTGCGAGGTCGCTGGTCTGCCGGGTTACGTCGGGAAAAAGCCGGTCCGGCGCGATGTGGTACGACTCGATCAGTTCGATGGCCCAGCCATAATGCCGCGCGCCGGCAGCACAGCTATCGCTGCCGCCGTCGCCTTCGGCCCAGACCGTGCGCCAGCCCGTCTGGCCGTCGCGCGTCAGGATCGACTTGAAGCCGCCGATGACGCCATTGTCGCCCTCGGCATAAGCGATGGCGCGGTCGCCGTCGCGCCACACCCGCAGATAGCGGAAGGTGAAGCGCATGTCGGGATGGGTCCGCAGCGCCGCCAATATGGCGGTGCGGTCGGCGCTGCCGGCGGCGGGCGTCAACGGCGAGGCGTCCCTGGCAGCCAGCGGAACGGCGCCAAGCAGCGCCGTCGCCAGAAGCAGGATTCGCCCGTTCCGCATTACCCCAGCCGCGCCAGTGCGGCGGTCAGGCGATCGGCCTCGGCCTCCTTCGCCGCATGGTCGGCGCGCGCCTTTTCGACCGCTTCGGGCTTCGCCCGTTCGACGAACGACGGATTGCCCAGGCGCCCGGCAAGGCCGTCGCGTTCCTTAACGGCTGCGGCGAGCGCCTTGGTCAGGCGATCACGTTCGGCGGCGATGTCGATCACGCCTTCGAGCGGAACCGTGATCGTCTCGCCCTCGACGACAAGCTGCGCCGAGGCGCCCGCGGGGGCAGGGGCGAAGCTGACCGCTTCGAGCCGCGCAAGCCGGTCGAGCTGCGCCGACAGCTTGTCGGTGCGGCCCTTCAGCGACGCCGGGAAATGCGCGGTCAGCCGCGCGCCCGGCGGCAGGCCGAGCTCGGCCTTGGCGGTGCGCAGTTCGCTGACCAGCTTGATCAGCCAGTCGATATCGGCACTCGCGTCGGTGTCGCGCTCGGCCTTCGGTTCGGGCCATTTCGCGGTGATCAGCGGATAGTCGGCGCGGTCGCCGAGCCCGGTCCACAGCTCCTCGGTGATGAAGGGCATGAAGGGGTGGAGCATGACGAGAATCTGGTCGAGCACCCAGCCGGCGACGGCCTTGGTCTCATCGTCGATCGCGCCCTTGATCAGTTCCAAATACCAGTCGCAGAAGCGGTCCCACGCGAAGCTGTAGATCGCGTTCGCGGCCTCGTCGAAGCGATAGGCCGCAAACGCTGTTTCCATCGCGGCAACAGTCGCAGCGACTTCGCCGATGATCCAGCGGTTGACCGGCAGCGTCGCGGGGGGCGCTTCGAAGCTGGTCGACGCCGAAATACCATTGGCTTCGCAGAAGCGCGCGGCGTTCCACAGCTTGGTCGCGAAGTTACGATAGCCCGCGAGGCGCGCGTCATCCATCTTGATGTCGCGGCCCTGGCTTTCCATCGCCGACATGAAGAAACGCAGCGCGTCGGCGCCGTACTGGTCGATCAGCCCGAGCGGGTCGACGACATTGCCCTTCGACTTCGACATCTTCGCGCCGTCGGGCGCGCGGACAAGGCCGTGGAGATACAGCGTCTTCCACGGCACATCGCCCATGAACTCCATCCCCTGCATCGCCATCCGCGCATCCCAGAAGAACAGGATGTCGAAGCCGGAGACGAGGACGTCATTGGGATAGTGGCGCTTCAGCAGGTCGGTGTTCTCGGGCCAGCCGAGCGTTGCGAACGGCCAGAGCGCGGAGGAGAACCAGGTGTCGAGGACGTCGGGATCGCGCTGCAGCAAAACATGGTGACTGCTACTTAAAGCCCTGTCTGAGACGGCCTCGTCATCGAAATAGATCGTGACCTTTTCACCGTAGTATCGCTTCGCGAGTTCGATCACCGCATCTTCCGTTTCGGCAACGAAAGACTGTGGATCGGAATAATCGTTCTCTCGATTTGGCCCATACCAAGCCGGAATCCGGTGACCCCACCAGAGCTGGCGTGAGACGCACCAGGGCTGGATATTTTCCATCCAGTTGAAGAAGGTCTTTTCCCACGTCTTGGGGACGATGTTGATCCGCCCGTCGCGCACCGCCTGCATCGGCGGCTGCGCCAGCGTTTCGGCATCGACATACCATTGGTCGGTCAGCCACGGTTCGATCACCACGCCGCCGCGATCGCCGAACGGCGTCTGGATCGTGCGCGGCTCGGCGTCATGTTCGCCGCCTTCCTTGTCGACATGCGGGATCAGGAAGCCGGCTTCCTTCATCCGCGCTACGACGAGTTCGCGCGCGCCGTCCACGCCGTCGCGCTTGAAACGATGGAGACCCAGATATTCTTGCGGAATCAGCCCGTCGGCGGTCTGGATGACGTTCGCGTCGCCATCGAACATGTTGAGCATCTCGCCGGGCTTGAACCCCGCGCGCTTGCCGACGTCGAAGTCATTGAAATCATGCCCCGGGGTGATCTTCACCGCGCCGCTGCCCAGTTCGGGGTCGGCATGTTCATCGGCGACGACCTTGAAACGGCGGCCGGTGATCGGCTGGAGGATGTCCTTGCCGATCACGCTCTTGTATCGCGCGTCGTCGGGATGCACCGCGACCGCCATGTCGGCGAGCATCGTTTCGGGGCGCGTCGTCGCGACCTCGATATAATCGCGACCGTCGTCGAGCGTCACGCCGTCGGCGAGCGGATATTTGAAGTGCCAGAAGCCGCCCTGGACCTCGTGCGTCTCGACCTCGAGGTCCGAGATCGCGGTCCTGAGCTTCGGATCCCAGTTCACCAGCCGCTTGTCGCGGTAGATCAGCCCCTTCTTGTGCAGGTCGACGAACACCTTGGCGACCGCGCGGTTGAGCCCGTCGTCCATCGTGAAACGTTCGTTCGCCCAGTCCATCGAGCAGCCGAGGCGGCGGAGCTGGCCGGTGATCTGGCCGCCGCTTTCGGCCTTCCACTGCCACACCTTTTCGACGAACTCGTCGCGCGTGTAATTGGTGCGCTTGTCCTGCCGCTCTTCCATCTGGCGTTCTACGACCATCTGCGTCGCGATGCCGGCATGGTCCATGCCGACGACCCACAGCGCATCCTTGCCGCGCAGCCGCTCGTAACGGATCAGCACGTCCTGCAGCGTGTTGTCGAGCGCATGGCCGATGTGCAGCGCGCCGGTGACGTTCGGCGGCGGGTTGACGATCGTGAACGGCGTCGCGTCGGGACGCGCGGGGCGAAACAGCCCGCGGCTTTCCCATTCATGGGCCCATTTCGCCTCGATAGCGGCGGGATCGAAGGTTTTTTCCATCGGCATAGCCGGGCGCCTTTGCCAGCCGGGGTGCGGACTGGCAAGCCGGATCGGCAGAGATTAAGCTGCCGCAGGCTTGCAGGAGCGAGGTCATGGACGACGCAATGCGCAGCGGTGTCATCCGCTTTGCCGATTATGCCGCGAAAGTGCCGACGTCCGAGGGCGAACGATCGGTGCTGGCGCTGAAACGCGGCACGCTCGACGTCCGCCTGTCGGTTCCCGTCCCGCCGAACCGCCAGACGCCGCACGAGCAGGACGAGCTGTACGCAGTCATCTGCGGCGCAGGCGTGCTGATCCACGGCGGCGAGCGGACGGCCTTTGCCGCGGGCGATTTGCTGTTCGTTGCCGCCGGGGTCGAGCATCATTACGCCGATTTCAGCGACGATCTGGCGTTATGGCGGATATTCTATGGCAAAGCGGGCGGCGAGGGGTGATCGTTTGAGCGGCCCTATCCCTCCTCGTCATGCCGGACTCGATCCGGCATCCATCCCGCCAGTGCAGAGATGGACCCCGGATCAAGTCCGGGGTGACGAAAGACGGGAGACCAGCCCTATTTCTTGAGATAGCTGCCCAGCCAGTTGAACACGCTCTGGTGCCACTGGACGCTGTTCGCGCCCTTCAGCACCCAGTGATTCTCGTCGGGGAAGACGAGCAGTTCGGACGGCACACCGCGGCGCTGGAGTACGGTGTAGGGTGCGATGCTCTGATAATAGGGGACGCGGTAATCCAGTTCGCCGGTGATCACGAGCGTCGGGGTTTTCCATTTGTCGACATGGTTCACCGGATTCCATTTTTCGCCGTCGGTGCGTTCCCACCACGGGCCGCCGTGATCCCATTCGTCGAACCACAGTTCCTCGGTTTCCATCGACATGGCGCGCAGGTCGAAGATACCGGCATGGGTGACGAGGCATTTGAACCCGTCGGGCCAGTTGCCCGCGATCCAGTTCATCATATAGCCGCCGTACGACCCGCCGAGCGCGCAGGCGTTGGCGACATCGATCCCGGCATCCTGCTTGCCCGCCGCGGCGAGGCCGAGCTTCAGGTCTTCGAGCGGCTTGCCGCCCCAATCCTTGTTGATGCTGTCGGTGAACGCCTGTCCGTAACCGGTCGAGCCGTGGAAATCGATCGTGAGGGTGCCATAGCCCTGCTGCGCGAAGAGGCGCGGGTTCCAGCGCGTCGACCAGGCATTGCCGAAGCTGCCCTGCGGCCCGCCGTGGACGAGCAGCGCGACGGGCAGCTTGCCGGTGGCGTTCACGGGCTTGAGGATCTGGCCCCACACCTTGTCGCCGCCCGCGCCGGCGAACTGCAGCCGTTCGACCTTGACCGGATCGAACTGCGCCAGCTCGGCGGCATTGACGTTGGTGAGCTGTGCGGCCTTGCCCTTGGCGTCGCGGACCCAGAGGTCGGTCGGCAGAAGGACGGTGTTGCGCGAATAGAGCAGCGCGCCGTTCGCGAGCGGCGTCACGTCGCCGATATTGCCGTCATATTCCTCGGTCGACGCCTTCAACTTCTCGACCTTGCCGCTCGCGACATCGACGCGGAAGAGGGGATGGTCGAGCACGTCCTGTGCGGTCACATAAAGCGACTTGCCGTCCGCTGCCCAGGCGATCGAGGCGACCGAGCGGTCCCATGCATCGGTGAGCTTTTTCGTCTCGCCGCTTTCGAGGTTGCGCAGCATCAGCACCTGCCGGTCGGACTCGTAACCGGGGCGTGCCATGGCGGCATAGGCGAGCCATTTGCCGTCGGGCGAGGGGGCGGGGAGGGTGTCGGTCGCCTGATTGACCTCGGTCAGGTTGATCGGCGGCATCCGCGCATCGACAAGCATGCTGTAGATATCGAGATTGGTCGAGGTCGGCTCTTTGCGGTCGGCCTTGCGCAGCGTGAAATAGACGGTGCGGCTGTCGGGTCCCCAGGCGAGTTCGCTGCCGTCGCCGAACGGTTTCGACGGCGTGTCGCCGACCAGGCCGCCGTCAACCGCCCGGTCCATGGTCGCCTTGCCGCCCTCGAGGTTGAAGACGAAGGGGCGGCTGTACGTGCCCGGGGTTTCCCACTGGTCCCAGTGACGGACGAAACCGCTCCCGTCCTTGTAAAGGCGGCCGGTGCCGGGGCCAGGCTGCGCGCCCTTGTCCTTTGCATCGCAGCCGAAGCTGGTGCATTCGCGCGGCACATCGCCCCAGGCGAGCAGTTTCGTACCGTCGGGTGAAATCTTGAAACCGGCGACCTCGGCCTTGGCATCGGTGACCTGCGTGGCGGCGGCGTTGGCGGCCTTGGGGTCGATCCGCCAGACCTGATCGCTGCCCGACGCGTTCGAAAGGAAGAAAAGCGCGCCGTCCTTGTCGAAGGCGGGCGATGTTTCGTTCTTGCCGGGCGTGTCGGCGATGCGCACCGGCTGCGCATTCTTCGCGTTGCGGTCGACGACCCACAGCCCGGTCGAACGCTTGTAGGTCGCCGGCTCGGTTTCGGTCATCTGATACACGACCCAGCGCCCGTCGGGCGACGCCGCAGGCGCGGCGACACGTTTCAGTGTCGCCAGATCGACCTCGGTCATCGGCCGGGCGAAGGCGGGGGAGGAAAGGGCGGCGGCGAGCGCGATCGCGCTGGGGAGGAGGTGGTTACGCATGAAAGCGGTTTAGCGGCGCGGCGGCGAGGTTCAAGGACCGATTGCCAACGATGATGTGGGCCGATACTTCGGAATTCATGCTCTCTGCCATTCTTGCGATCCTGCTTTCGACACAAACAACTGCTCCACCGCAACTGATCGATATCGAGGGGCTGTCGACGGAAAAAGCCGGCGACTTGGTCCTTGCGGGATTCGAACACCGTCCGATCATCGCGATAACCGAGCAAAAAACATTTGGCCCTCCCGGGATGGTCGAATTGAAACTGGCGGAAAGCCCTGAACGGCGAGGATCCGGATGTCAGCGCCGGGTATGGACGGCGAGTTTTCTGTTGCCGATCGAAGGCCGGATCGGAACTGGGCGTATGCGACCGCCTTATGCGTCAAGAGAAGTGGCGCTTTCATCAAATCTGCCATGCGAACTGGCGATCTATTCGGGCCTATCCGCCGAATTGTCTGTCGAGCGTGGCGTCGAACTGATCGCGGCGCTCAAGTCGTTTGCTCTCGAAGCCACAGCGGTTCGTTTCCGATGTTCGGATTCAACCCGCAGCGGCTTATGTCGCGATGACGAGCGAATTAGGGCAGCGCTGCGCGATCTTCGGGCATGGCATGTGAAGGAAAGTGGCGGCGAGGCGGTGATGTGGCTGGGCGAACCGCAGCAGATCGTCACCGAAGTGCGTTTTATTTTCCCCGATCCGCAGGTTGTGAAAATCAACCGCTTCGTTCCCGCACCACCCTAATCGTCCGTTGGTGAGCGAAATTGGACTTGGTGCCGGCAAACCAAAGCTCTCTGGCGAAAAACTTCGCGGCGCTCCATCGGATCGTGCCTCCCGTAAGAGATACTGGCGTGCCTCGATTGAAATCCCTCCCCAAAAAGCTGTTCGTGCCGTTGCTCGCCGGCGCGAGCCTGCGCGACCGGATGATCGCAAGCATCGGGGCGCTGGTCGGCATCGGGCTGGCCGGTGCGGTGTGCGCGGCGCTGTTTCCCGCATCGATGCCCTGGTTGATAGCCCCGATCGGCGCGTCGGCCGTGCTGCTGTTCGCGGTCCCGGCGAGCCCGCTCGCGCAGCCCTGGTCGATCGTCGGCGGTAATTTCCTTTCGGCTGTCTTCGGCGTTGTCGTCGCGCAGGCGGTCGCCGAGCCGGCGCTCGCCGCGGCGCTGGCGGTTTCGACCGCGATCCTCATGATGTCGCTGCTGCGCTGCCTCCATCCGCCCGGCGGCGCCGCGGCACTGAGCGCGGTGCTCGGGTGGCAGAGCTTTGCCGGGCACGCGACCGACTTTCTGGTGCCGGTGCTGCTCAACTCGCTGCTTCTCGTCGGGATCGGCATACTGTTCCATCGTTTCTCGGGGCACAGCTATCCGCACCGCGCCCGGCCGATCGACGGGAAAACCGTGGCTCAGGAACCGGTCGGCCTGTTAATGGACGATATCGACGGGGCGCTCGCCGATCTCGGCGAAACCTTCGATATCAGCCGCGAGGATCTGGCGCTGTTGCTGCGGCGCGCCGAAACTCATGCCGCCGCGCGCGTGGCGAACGCAAAAATAGCGGCTGCAGGCAAAAAGGTCGCCGCTGCGAAAAGCAAAGGGCGGCCGCGCGAGAAAGTCGGCCCCTAACGGACGAGGGCGCCGCCCTTCATCACATGGTCGATCTTTTCGAGCACGCTGATGTCGGCGAGCGGATCGGCCTTGACCGCGACCAGATCGGCATAGCGCCCCGGAACGACGGCGCCGACGTCGCCCTGCCCCATTTCCTCGGCGGCGCGGCCGGTGGCCGACTGGATCGCCTGCATCGGCGTCATCCCGTATTTCACCATGTTGCGGAACTGGCGGCCGTTGAGCCCGTGCGGATAGACCCCCGCGTCGGTGCCATAGCCGATATTGACGCCCAACTCGACCGCGCGCCGGAAGGCGACGCGCTGGGTATCGGTGGTTTCACGGTTCTTGCGCAGATATTCCTCGGGCCAGCCTTCTTTCGTGCCTTCCTCGTCGATGTAGGTGCCGTTGTAGATATCCATCACCAGCCAGGTGCCGTGCCTTTTCGCAAGTTGCAGCGTGGCTTCGTCGGCGAGGCTGGCATGTTCGATACTGTCGACCCCCGCATTGATCGCATTCTGGATGCCGATCGCGCCATGGGCATGTGCGGTCACCCTCTTGCCGCGGGCATGCGCGACTTTCACGATCGCGCGGAGTTGTTCTTCGGTGAGTTCGGGCGCTCCCGGTTCGGTGCCGATGGCGAGCACGGCGCCGGTCGCGATCGCCTTGATGAAGTCGGCGCCATGGTCGAGCAGGTAAGTTACCTTTGCGGCCGCTTCCTCCGGCGTCGCGGCGACGCCGAGGCGCATGTCGGGCGGCAATTGTTCGTTCGGGACGACGCCGTTGAGCTCCCCGCCGCCCTTCGGGATGGTGAGATAGGCGCCCGCGACCCACATGCGCGGCCCCGGAACGTCGCCGCGGTCGATCGCGTTGCGCAAGGTCACATCGGTGAGCCCGCGATAGGTGCCGACATCGCGTACGCTGGTAAAGCCCGCATCGAGTGTCACGCGCGCGTTGCGCGCGCCGACGAGTGCGGTTTCGGCGGGCGAGGCCTTCATCGGCGCGGCAAGGTCGGCGCTCTGGCCAAGGTCGGCGAGGTGAGTGTGAAGGTCGATAAGGCCGGGCAGGACGGTGAAGCCCGACCAGTCGACCACCGTCGCGCCGTCCGGCGCTTTGCCGCATGCGCCGACAGCCTTGATCTTCTCCGCTTCGATGGTGATGCACTGGCCGGTGCGGACTTCGTTCGTCACGCCATCGATCAACCGCCCCGTCTCGACATAGACGGTGGCAGCGAACGCCGGCGATGCCGCGAAGAAGGCTCCGGCGAGCGCGGCCGTCAGATAGCGGTGTCGAAAGCGTTGCACTGGCGCGGATCTCCGGTCTGCAGGCCGCGGCGCAGCCAGGTCATGCGTTGTTCGCTGGTGCCGTGGGTAAAGCTTTCGGGAACGGGACGCTGCCCTGCGGATCGCATCAGGGTATCGTCGCCGATCGCATTGGCGGCGCGCATCGCTTCTTCCATATCGCCCGCTTCCATCACCGGCTGGCCGTCGCGAGTCTTGGCGCGCGCCGCCCAGACGCCGGCGTAGCAGTCGGCCTGCAACTCCATGCGAACCTGCAGCGCGTTGCCGTCGGCCTGCGACCCGCGCGCCTGCGCGCGGCGCACCTGGTCGGAAATGCCGCTGATCGTCTGGATATGATGGCCAACCTCGTGCGCGACGACATAGGCTTGCGCGGCATCGCCGGCGGCGCCGAATTTGCGGTCGAGTTCGTTGAAAAAGCTGGTGTCGAGATAGACGCCCTGATCGGCCGGGCAATAGAAGGGGCCCATCGCGGCCTGAGCGGCACCGCATTTCGATTCATTCTCGTCCTGATAGAAATTGAGCGTCGGCTTCTGATAGCCGCTGATCAAGCTGCCCCAGACCTGATGGGTCGAGCCGAACACGTTGCAGGCAAAGCGCTCGCCTTCGGTGTCGCATGCGACGCCCTGCGCGCCGCGGCTGTCGGCCATCGGGTCGGCGCTGCCGCCGCCGCTGCTGAACATGTTGGCGCCGGGGCCGAGAAGGAAAAAGGCAACCGCGCCGATCAGAAGCAGGGTGCCGCAGCCCATCTTGCGCCCGAGCAGCATCGGCAGGAGCCCGATGAGGAGGCCGCCCATGCCGCCGCCCCCGCCGCCGCCGAAACCACCGCCGCCGCGGCCCAGGTCGCGGATATCGTCGCCGGGATCATAATCGTCGAGACGCATCTCAGGCACTCCAGAAATTGGTCCGTTTGTCCCGGTTCTGACAGTAGCGTGCGGCAATTGGAAGAGGCTTCGCGCCGCTTCGATTCATCGCGAGCTTGCAAAGGCTTGTGTTGCGGTGCACCAAATGGCCCCGCGTCAAAGGATCGTCCCGAGTCCATGCCCCGCCGCGCCGCCCGTGCTGCCTTGCCACTGCCCGATCTTGTCGTCCTTGTGCTCCAGGGCGGGGGCGCGCTCGGCGCATTTCAGGCCGGGGTGTACGAGGCGCTGATCGACCTCGGTATCGAACTCGACTGGGTCGCGGGCATTTCGATCGGCGCGGTCAACGCCGCGATCATCGCCGGCAACGAGCGCGATCAGGCGGTCGGCAAGATGCGCGAGTTCTGGGAGGGCGTATCGTCGGCGCTGCCGGAGTTGCCAGCCGTCGACAATGACCTGTTTCGCGAATGGACGCACTGGGCGGCGGCAGGACAGGTCGCGGCCTTCGGCGTCCCCGGTTTCTTCACGCCGCGCTGGCCGCCACCGGCGTTCGCCGAACGGCAGACCCCCGCTGCGGTCAGCTTTTACGATACGGCGCCGCTGATCGAAACGCTGGGTCGGCTGGTCGACTGGGACCGGGTGAACCACGGTAAAGTGCGGCTGTCGGTCGGCGCGGTCGAGGTGGAGACGGGGAATTTCCGTTATTTCGATACGAAATCCGACACACTCGATGCGCGCCATATCCTCGCGTCGGGCGCGTTGCCGCCCGGGCTGCCGCCGGTCGAGATCGACGGCAAATGGTACTGGGACGGCGGGCTGGTATCCAACACCCCGCTCGAACATGTCGTCGAGGCGGCGAAGGACGATATGCTCGTCTTTCAGGTCGATCTGTTTCCCGCGCGCGGCGAGCGCCCGCACGACATGGAAGAAGCCTGGTCGCGCGAGAAAGATATCCGTTTTTCCAGCCGTACGCGCCGGATTTCGGACGGCCTCGTGCGGCGGCGCAAGGAGCATGCGCTGATCGACCGGATGCTCGACAGGCTGCCGCCCGAGTTCGCCGATCTTGCCGAGGTGAAGGCGGTGCGGCGGATCGTCGATTGCAAGGCGCTCAACGTCGTTCAACTCATCCACCAGCCGCCCGCCTGGCAGACCGGCGCGCGCGATTTCGAATTTTCGCGCACGACGATGGAGGTCAACTGGGCGCTCGGCCGCGCGGCGGTCGAGGCCGCGATGAAGGACGGCCACCTGCTTGCCGAAAGCATCGCCGAAGGGCGCTCCGACAGTTTCGCCGTCCAGTCGGGCGACCTCCGTCCCAAGGCCGGCTCCTGATCTCCCCCACCGAAAGGATTACGCCATGCATCTCAAAGGCAAGACCGCCCTCGTCACCGGTTCGACCTCGGGCATCGGGCTCGGCATCGCCAAGGCGCTCGCCGCCGACGGCGCGAATATCATCATCAACGGTTTTGGCGACGCGGCCGCGATCGAGGCCGAACGCGCGGCGCTCGAGGTGCTGAACGGCGGCAAGGCCGCTTATGACGGCGCCGACCTCACCAGGCCCGAAGAAATTGCGGCCATGTTCGCGCGCGCCGACAAGGATCTGGGCGGGGTCGACATCCTCGTCAACAATGCCGGGATGCAGTTCGTCTCGCCGGTCGAGGATTTCCCGGTCGAGAAATGGGACATGATCATCGCGCTCAACCTGACCGCGTCATTCCATACGATCCGTCACGCCGTGCCGGGGATGCGCAAGAAGAAATGGGGCCGGATCATCGCCACCGCATCGGCGCACTCGCTCGTCGCCTCGCCGTTCAAATCGGCCTATGTCACCGCCAAGCACGGGCTGGCCGGGCTGACCAAGACCGTCGCCCTCGAAGTCGCCGAGGCAGGCATCACGGTCAATTGCATCAGCCCCGGTTATGTCTGGACGCCGCTGGTCGAAAACCAGATTCCCGACACGATGAAGGCGCGCAAGATGACGCGCGAGCAAGTGATCAACGATGTGCTGCTCGCCGGCCAGCCGACCAAGCAGTTCGTGACCGTCGAACAGGTCGCGGCACTCGCATCCTTCCTGACCCGCGACGAGGCGGCAAATATCACCGGCGCGAACCTCAGCGTCGATGGCGGCTGGACCGCGGCCTAGGAGCCTGCGGCAAAGCTATAGATTTGTTGCAGCCTTGAGCATTCCTGTTCGTCCTCCTATGGTTAAGACGAACCGGACCGGGAGAGACGGACCATGCGGGGTCGCGCCACATCGATATCCACCCTTGCGCTCGGGCTATGCCTTGGCGCCTGCCAGACGGTGCCGTCGCAGCCGCCCTCGGCAGCCGACGCGCCCGTGCAGCCATCCGATGCCGGCACATGGCGTGCGACCGCGACCGAACAGGACAAGGGACGCGTCCGCGGCTGGTATTCGAGCTGGGAAGCCGCGCTCGCCGACGCACGCGCCAAGGGATTTGGCGGCGCTGTCCAGCGCGAGGGCGTCCTGCTGCAGCCGACGGCCGCGCTGCCCAACCCGCACCTGCCGGCGGGCGAGTATAAATGCCGCACGATCAAGCTCGGGACGCAGGGGCGCGGCGGGCTCGGCTACATCGCCTATGACTGGTTCCGCTGCCGCGTCGCGGCCGAGCAGGGGCTTTACAGCCTCGTCAAGCTCACCGGATCGCAGCGCCCGGTGGGGCTGATCTTCCCCGACAATCTGAACCGCCAGATATTCCTCGGTACCCTCGAACTCGGCGACGAGAGTCTCCCGGTCAATTACGGCAGCGACCGGATGCGCGACATGGCGGGGCTGGTCGAACGGATCGGCGACAACCGCTGGCGGCTCGTGCTGCCGGCGCCGGCCTATGAATCCTTGCTCGACGTGATCGAACTGGTCCCGGCGGGCTGACGCAAAGCAGGGGAATAAGGATGCGGATTTTGTGGACCGGCGCGGCGGCGCTGGCTTTGGCCATGCCTGCGGCGGCACAGACGCTGCGCGGCGACGTGGAAAAGCAGATGCCGTCGCTGATGACGATCTACAAGGATCTGCACGCCAACCCCGAACTCAGCTTCATGGAGGTACGCTCGGCGGGCATCCTCGCCGCCGAGGCGCGCAAGCTGGGTTTCGAGGTGACGGAAAAGGTCGGCGGAACGGGCGTCGTTGCCGTGATGAAAAACGGCCCCGGGCCCGTTGTAATGGTCCGCGCCGATATGGACGGGCTGCCGGTGACCGAGCAGACCGGGCTTCCCGGCGCGTCGAAAGTGCGCGTCACGACAAAGGAGGGCGTCGAGACGGGCGTGATGCACGCGTGCGGCCACGACACGCATATGACCGCGTGGATCGGCGTCGCGCGGCTGATGGCGGCGAACAAGGCGAACTGGTCGGGCACGCTGGTGATGATCGGCCAGCCTGCCGAGGAACGCGGCGCGGGGGCGCGGATGATGCTCGCCGACGGCCTCTATACGCGCTTTCCGAAGCCGCAATATGCGCTCGCCTTCCACGACGCGGCGCAGTTTCCGGCGGGCAAGATCGGCTACACACCGGGTTATGCGCTCGCCAACGTCGACAGCGTCGACATATTGGTGAAGGGGCTCGGTGGCCATGGCGCCTATCCGCAGACGACGAAAGACCCGATCGTGCTCGCAAGCCGGATCGTCGGGGCGCTCCAGACGCTGGTCTCGCGCGAGATCAGCCCGCTCGACAGCGCGGTGGTGACGGTCGGCAGTTTCCACGCCGGTGCCAAGCACAACATCATTTCGGACGAGGCGCGGTTGCAACTGACGGTGCGCAGCTACACCGACGAGGTGCGCGAGCATCTGCTGGACGGGATCGCCCGGATCGCCAAGGGCGAGGCGATCGCGGCCGGCATTCCCGACGATCGCATGCCCGTCGTGTCGGTGCAAAAGGACGAATATACGCCCGCGACGTACAACACGCCCGAATTTGCCGAAGAGATGGCGGCCTATCTGAAGACGGGTTTCGGCGAGGAACGCGTCGTGAAAATGCCGCCGGTCATGGGCGGCGAGGATTTCAGCCGCTTTTCGCGCGATGAAAACAAGGATGTGAAGGGCCTGATCGTCTGGGTCGGGGGTGTGCCGCAGGCCGAGTATGACGCGGCGAAAAAGGAAGGCCGCACCCTGCCGAGTCTGCACTCGCCCTTCTGGGCGCCCGATGCGCCCGCGGTGATCTCGACCGCGACCGAAGCGCTGACCTCGATGGCGATGAAGCTGATGGCGAAGAAATAGCCGGGCGGAAACGCACAGCCCGGATCGGGCGGCCGACGTCGCAGGCATTTGCGGACGCGGGCGGGCGCGTCGAATCCCGCCGCTCTCTCAATGCTCTGGCTCCGCTGCCGTTTCCCAAATAAATTGGGATGGACCTGTTCGCGAGGCTGTGGTGAGCAAAAGACATGTCTGCCGATGAACCCGCTTCCGGTGTTTCTGCCTTCCTCACCGACCGGGAAATGGAAGTTCTGCGCCTGTTGGTCGCGGGGCATACGGTAAAGACCATCGCAGCGCGGCTAGGCCGCTCGGAAACGTCGATTAATGAACGTTTGCGCTCCGCCCGCCGCAAGACGGGTGTCGGCAGCAGCCGCGAATTGGCGCGCCTTCTCGACCTCCAGAAAACTTGTGACGAAAATATCGATCTTTCGAGACCGCGCTCCACCGTGAAGGACGTGGCGCACACCGCAACCATGGGGGTTCGCGGTTCGAAAGGAATGATCGCCATGCTCTTCGCAATACCCATCGCTGCCGCTGGATTGATGGTCGCAGCGGCGCCCTCCGCCGATCAGGCCGGAACGTCGAACGCCGTTTACAGCGCCGCATCCAGTCAGTTGCCGCTCGTCGGAAGCTGGTCGCTCGACGCATCGCTCATGCCGGAGAAAGAACGGCCGCAACGGGTGACGATGACGTTCCGCGCATCGCAAGATGGCAAATGGACAACGCGCGTCGAAATCGTCGCGCCGGACGGCTCCATCAGACATTCGGAATCGACGGCCGCCCTTGATGGCGTCCCCGTGCCGATCACCGGCAACATGGATTTCATCGACAGTGTTGCCTTGCGCCAACCGGCGCCGGACACATTGGTCATGACATTGGGGAAGGGCGGCGCGCGGGTGTCGACGCGAGTCTATACCGTCGCCAAGGATCTGAAATCCATGACCGAAACGATTGTCTGGTCGAGCGACAATCGGCAAAAACTGGAAACGACGCATTTCAACCGGATCGGTTGATCGCGGTCTGACTCTCTCGGCCGGGCATTGTGCGATGATCACGCATCTATTGTCGATCAGTTCGCTTGGCCGGGGACGTCGATGAAGGCGCGGCGGTTGCAGCGGCGTAGCGGCGGTTCATTCTCCGGTCTTCAGGGTTTCGAGCCATCGCAAAACCTCCGTTTGCAACCGCACGCGGGCATCCGACCAGCTATGGTCCGTTGCGACGTGCAGCGTCCTCAGCTTTGTTCCGCCGCTGTCGCGGATATTGGCGGCCAGCGCATCGGTTCCCGGGGCGAGGCCATCGTCGGAGGAGAGAATGAAGAGGCTGATGTTCGTCAGCGCGGGCGCGGCTTTCAGGAAGTCGAAGGCGTCGCCCTTCGCGATCAGTTCGTCGGCCATGATCTCGGGCGACGTGCCGGCGAGCGCCTCCTGACCATTGGCCTTCATCCCGGCGGCGAGCTGCTCGCGCGGCATCTGGCCGAAGGCGCCAAGATTCGCGGCCGAAATCATCGCGGCGCCGAGCAGCTTCCTGTCCTTGGCTGCGGTCAGCGCGGTGACCCAACCGCCCATGCTGTGCCCCATGATCACGAGACGTTCGGGGTCGATGCGCAGCTTCGCCGCATTGGCCGGGTCGCGCGCGAAGGCGAGGACAGCGTCGGCATCCTCGAGGTTCTGTCCGAAGCGATATTGACCGGGGCTGCCCCATGAGCCGCGATAGTTGAAGGTGATCACCGTCCAGCCCGCGCGGCGCATCGCCTGCGCCAGGTCGAGGCTTTTCTCATTGCCGGGCAGGCCGTGGCAAAGGATCACCGCCGGGTGCGGGCCGGCGCCCGCCGGAATATAGACGACGCCGTTGATTTCGACGCCGCCGCTCGGGATGTGGACGACCTCCATTGCCGCGGGATGCGCCTTGTCGGCGGGCGGATCGCTGTAGATGGCGGCGGGAAGGTCGGGCGCCTGCGCCAGCGCTGGCAGGGGCAGCGCGAGCAGCGCCGTCGCGATCGTTATCCTGATTAGCTTCATCGTCAGTCCCCCTTGAAAGCGGCGAAGCTGCCGCTGCGGCCGGCGCCTTCGGTAAAGCGTCTGGCGCCCGCCGCCGCGCCTTCGCGCAAGGGCGCGACTCCGGCGTGGGCTTCGTGCGCGAGCGCGCCGTCGATATCGAAATCCCACTGGCGATAGGCGCTCAACCGGTCGCTGTTCATGCAGACCTGCGGAAAGGCGGCGATCTGTTTGGCAAGTTCGATCGCAGCGGACAGCGCTTCGCCGTCGGCGACCAGCCGGTCGGCGAGGCCGATGCGCTGCGCCTCGTCGGCCGCGACCGGCCGGCCGGTCAGGATCATGTCGAGCGCGCGGCCTTGCCCGACGATACGCGGCAGGCGGACGGTGCCGCCGTCGATCAGCGGGACGCCCCAGCGCCGGCAATAGACGCCGAAGACCGCGCTCGCCGCGGCGACGCGAAGATCGCACCACAGCGCGAGTTCGAGCCCGCCGGCGACGGCATGCCCCTCGACCGCGGCGATGACGGGCTTTTCGAGCAGCATCCGCGTTGGCCCCATCGGACCGGGGCCTTCGGGATCGTAACGCGACGTGCCGACCGCACCGAGATCGAAGCCTGCGCAGAAATGTCCGTCGCTGCCGGTCAGGATCGCGACGCGCGCCGTTTCGTCATTGGCAAAGGCAGCGAAGGCTTCGCGAAGCGCGCTCGCGGTATCCGGATCGACGGCATTGCGCTTTCCGGGGCGGTCGATCGTGACGATCAGGACCGGACCGTCGCGGTCGATAAGGACGGACATGGCGATATATTCCTTGTGGCGAGCCCGGCGCGAAGGTGCCGCGCGCGCGGGGGACTTGCAAGCGCGGCATCGACTTCCTAAATATCAGTTGTGCGGGCCGGGCCCCTCTGGCGTCGGCGGGAGTTTTTCCTGCCACGTGATGTCGGACCGCATCGGGTGACACCGATGCTCTGCGGCCCTCCTCCCCCCTGAACCGGGGTCCTTGCATCGGCGTCACCTGCTTGATTTTCAATCAGGAGGCCCTTTTCGTGACATATAATCCCAACCTCTACCGCTTGACCGTCCTGCATCGCCAGCTCGACGATGCCGAGCGCAGCGAGTTGCGCCGGCGCGGTGCCGACCCGTTCCGCCTGCTCCGGCTCAAGACGCTCAAGCTTGCGGTGAAGCGCCGCCTCGCGGCGTTGTCGCCGCGGCCCGCGCTCGCCTTCTAAGCCGATATAACCGTCGTCGGGACGCGCTGCCTGAAAGGGCGGCGCGTTCGGCGCGTTCCAGGGATCATCATCATGGATTTTCTTTTCGCCGACTGGCTGGGTACCCCGGCCTGGTTCTGGCTCGCCTTCATCACGCTCGTGGCCCTGCTGACCGCCTTTGACCTTGGTATATTGAACAAGGAAAACAAGGAAATGGGCATCAAGGAGAGCTTGAAGCTCTCCACCCTCTATATCGGTATCGCGCTGGCATTCGGT
The DNA here is from genome assembly GCF_001314325.1 of Sphingopyxis macrogoltabida. Lineage (NCBI taxonomy): Bacteria > Pseudomonadati > Pseudomonadota > Alphaproteobacteria > Sphingomonadales > Sphingopyxidaceae > Sphingopyxis > Sphingopyxis macrogoltabida. The sequence continues at coordinate 2,002,694 of NZ_CP009429.1, read as the reverse complement.
GGCTGGATCTGGGCCGCGAAGGGCGGCGAGGCGGGTCTCCAATATTTCACTGGCTTCTTCATCGAGAAGGCGCTGTCGATCGACAATATCTTTGTCATCTCGCTGATCTTCGCGACCTTCGCGATCCCGCCGCGCTACCAGTATCGCGCGCTCCTCTGGGGCATTGTCGCGGTGATCGTCTTACGCGGGATCATGATTGCGGGCGGTGCGGCGCTGGTCACCGAATATGGCTGGCTGCTCTATGTCTTCGCCGCCTTCCTCGTTTTCACCGGCGTGAAGATGCTGTTCGCGGGCGAAAAGCCGATGGACGTTGCGGGCAATCCCGTCGTCAAATGGCTGTCACGCCACATCCCGATCACGAACGAATTGCATGGCGAGAAATTCTTCGTGCGGGTGCCCGACACGAGGACGGGCAAGCTGGTGCTTGCGGCGACGCCGCTGTTCCTCGCGCTGGTCGTGATCAACCTCGCCGACCTCGTGTTCGCGGTCGACAGCGTGCCGGCGATCTTCGCGATCACCACCGACACCTTCATCGTCTACACCTCGAACATCATGGCGATTCTCGGCCTGCGCGCGCTTTATTTCGCGCTCGCGGCGATGGTGCACCGCTTCCACTATCTCAAATATGCGCTCGCGCTGGTGCTGGTGTTCATCGGATCGAAGATCTTCGTTGCCGATTTCGTGCTGGGCGGCGACAAATTCCCGCCGCTGGTCAGCCTTGGCGTCACCGTGGCGCTGATCGCGGGCGGGGTGATCTGGTCGCTGGTCAAGACGCGCGAAGAAGGGAAGGCGGCGCTGCCGATGTAGCGGCCGCGCCCGCAAACAGGGGCGGGCCTTCGCGTGTCCGCCCCTCAGATCGCGAGAACCAGCGTATCCTCTTCGTGCGGCGGCACCGCCTCATAGGTGGGGAGCGGGTCGAAACCCTCTTCCTGCACCTCGGTCGCGGCAAGACCGTCGAGCTTGAAATAGCCGAGGCGCCAGTCGTCGGCCGAACGCCAGTTCTTGCTGAGGTTAAGGGCGCTGACGAACAGATCGCCCCGCCGTTCGAACATCAGGTGCGGGGCAAGCAGCATCTGGTTGCCATTATATTGGGCGGTGACCTTTCGCCGCCGCGCGATGGCTTCCATCATCTTGAGGCGGGTATCGCTCATGAGCAGGCCGCCGCCGGGATAAATTCGTTGTGCATTGCAACATAATTTCACAAGCCCCGCGTTCTGACAAGGGTCAAACCGACAAGTTTCTTTACGAATTCGTCTGCGGTGCACCAAAAAATGTCCGCCGGAGGCCCGGAGGCTTCCGACGGACAGGCTTTCCTCCCCAGGAAAGCTCGGGAGGCGCGGGGCCATAACGCCCCGCGCCAATTCGGGATCAGGCGGCGAACTGGTTCATCGTATTGTCCTTGCCCGCAGCCTTGAGGGCTGCTTCGCCGGCGAAATATTCCTTGTGGTCGTCGCCGATGTCGCTGCCCGACATATTCTGGTGCTTCACGCAGGCGATGCCCTGACGAATTTCGGCGCGCTGGACGCCCTTGACGTAGCCGAGCATCGCTTCGTCGCCGAAATATTCCTTGGCGAGATTGTCGGTGCTGAGCGCCGCGGTGTGATAGGTCGGCAGCGTGATCAGGTGGTGGAAGATGCCCGCCCGCTTCGCCGCATCGCGCTGGAACGTGCGGATGCGGTTGTCGGCCTCTTCGCCCAGCGCGGTCGCGTCATAGTCGGCGCTCATCAGCTTGGCGCGGTCATAGGCGCCGACGTCCTTGCCCTCGGCGCTCCACGCGTCGAACACCTGCTGGCGGAAGTTGAGGGTCCAGTTGAAGCTCGGCGAGTTGTTGTAGGCGAGCTTCGCATTGGGGACGACTTCGCGGATACGGTCGACCATGCCGGCGATCTGTTCGATGTGCGGCTTTTCGGTTTCGATCCACAGCAGGTCGGCGCCGTTCTGCAGGGACGCGATGCAGTCCATCACGCAGCGGTCCTCGCCGGTTCCCGAACGGAACTGATAGAGGTTCGACGGAAGACGCTTCGGGCGCACCAGCTTGCCGTCGCGGTTGATCAGGACGTCGCCGGGATTGCCCGCGCCTTCGACATCTTCGCAATCGAGGAAGCTGTTATACTGGTCGCCGAGGTCGCCGGGCTCCTTCGAGAAGGCGATCTGCTTGGTCAGGCCCGCGCCGAGGCTGTCGGTGCGCGTGACGATGATGCCGTCCTCGACGCCGAGTTCCATGAAGGCGTAGCGGCAGGCGCGGATCTTCGCGATGAAGTCCTCGTGCGGCACGGTGACCTTGCCGTCCTGGTGGCCGCACTGCTTTTCGTCCGAGACCTGATTTTCGATCTGGAGCGCACAGGCGCCGGCCTCGATCATCTTCTTGGCAAGCAGATAGGTCGCCTCGGCGTTGCCGAAGCCCGCGTCGATATCGGCGATGATCGGCACGACGTGGGTTTCGTGATTGTCGATCGCGGCCTGAACCTGCTTGGCCTTGAGCTCGTCACCCTCGGCGCGCGCGGCGTCGAGGTCGCGGAACAGCATGCCGAGTTCGCGGGCGTCGGCCTGACGCAGGAAGGTGTAGATTTCCTCGATCAGCGCCGGAACGCTGGTCTTTTCGTGCATCGACTGGTCGGGCAGCGGACCGAATTCGCTGCGCAGCGCGGCGATCATCCAGCCCGACAGATAGATGTAGCGGCCCTTGACGGTGCCGAAATGCTTCTTGATCGAGATCATCTTCTGCTGCGCGATGAAGCCGTGCCAGCAGCCTAGCGACTGGGTATAGTTCGCAGGGTCGGCGTCATAGGCGGCCATGTCGGCGCGCATGATCCGTGCGGTATATCGGGCGATGTCGATCCCGGTGCGGAACTTGTTCTGGGCCCGCATGCGGGCGACGCTTTCGCCGCTGATGCCGTCCCACGTGCCGTCGTAATCGCGGATGAGGCGGCCAGCCTGCGCCATGTCTTCCTGATAACCCATCGTCTTGATCCTTGTGCGGAGGTGATGGGTGGAAGGTGGCGAAAGTGCCGCACAAAGTGAAAAGCTTTGTCAATAATATTTGTGAAATATGGCGTTTAGGTGTAAAAATGCGTGTAAATTAGTAAAGAAAGTTACAAATATGGCGGAGCGGCGAGTGTTTGCGGGGCCGGCGGTGCGCAAGGTGCGCCGTGAGGCGGGGATGACGCAGGCGGCGATGGCCGAGGCGCTGGCCATTTCGCCGAGCTACCTCAACCTGATCGAGCATGGCCAGCGGCCGCTTTCCGCCACGGTGATCGTCAAGCTCGCCGAACGCTTCGGTTTCGATGCCGCAAAGCTCGGTGCCGAGGACCTGCCCGGGGGGATCGCCGGGCTACGGCGGCGGCTCGCCGATCCGCGCTTCGCCGATCTCGGCATCGGGGCGCAGGAGGTCGAGGAATGGCTGCAAAGCGCGCCCGCGACCGCCGCGGCCTTTGCACGCCTGTTTGATGCCGCACCCGAGGGCCGCGCCGAAGCGCAAGGCGACGCGCCCGAAGTTGCCGCGGTGCGCCGCGCGATCGAGAAATGGCGCAACCATTTCCCCGATCTCGACGCGCGCGCCGAGGAACTGGCCGACGAACTGCGCCTCGCGGGCGGCGACCTGTACGGTACGATTTCCGAGCGCCTGCGCACGCGCCACCAGCTCGGAATCCGTATTCTGCCGAGCGACGTGATGCCCGACCGCCTCCGCTGGCTCGACTGGCATGCGCGGCAGTTGATGCTGAACGAACTGCTGCGTCCCGCTTCGCGCACCTTCCAGGCGGCGGCGACGCTCGCCCAGATCGAGGCGAAGGACGAGATCGATGCGCTCGTCGCCGGCGCCGAATTTGCCGAAAACGCGGCGGCGCGGTTGTTCGAGCGCCACCTGATCCAGTATTTCGCCGCGGCGCTGATGATGCCCTACAGCCGGTTCCTCCGCGCGTGCGACGCGACGGGTTACGACCTGCTGCTCCTCCAGCGGCGTTTCGGCGCGGGTTTCGAGCAGGTGGCCCACCGGCTGACGACGCTCCAGCGCGTCGGCGCGCGCGGGCTGCCCTTCTTCATGTTGCGCATCGATCGCGCCGGGCAGGGGAGCAAGCGTTATGCCGGGGCCAGCCAGTCGCCGCTCGTTGATGGCGATGCGCGTTGTCCGCTGTGGGGCGTGCACGATGCGTTCGCGCGACCGGGGGAGGTCGTCGCCGACCTTGTCGAGCTGGAGGACGGATCGCGCTGGTTCACCCAGTCGCGCTCGGTCGCCGCGCCCGGCGCGACCGGCAGCGGCACGCCCGCCCGCTTTGCGGTGTGTGTCGGCGTCGACGCGAAGATCGCCGCGGCGCTGATCGCCGCTCGCGGGATCGACCTGATGCGGTCGCCTGCCACGCCGATCGGTCTTGGTTGCCGCCGTTGCACGCGCAACGGGTGCGTCCAGCGTTCGATGCCGCCGCTCGGCCGGCCGCTGCGCTTCCGCGAAGGCGAGCGCGGGGTCAGCGCGTTCGATTTCGCGGGCGACTAGCGCCGACCAGCAACGGGCTGCAACACCGGGGATTTGAACGAAGCTTGTCGCCGAGACTGGTGGAACGGCTTGAAAACTGCCACGATATGCCGATTCGTGGATGAGGTCGGACATTGAACAAGATCAGCGCCGAAGGCTTCCGAACCCTGTTGGAGGGCGTTCCCGACGGCTTTTTCGTCCATGACGAAACCGGGCGCCTGCTCGATCTCAGCGAGCGTTGCTGCGCCGACCTCGGTTACACCCGCGACGAGCTGCTGAGCATGTCGATCCTCGACATTTCGGGCGGCGAGGCGAAGGAAGCCAATCTGGCGACATGGCAGGCGGCGCGCGCCGGCCTGTCGATGAGCTACCGCGACGTTGCGGTCCATAAGGACGGCTCGCGCTTTCCGGTCGAGGTCCGGCTGACCTGCCAGGTCGTCGACGACCGCAAGCTGTTCCTCGGTGTCGCGCTGGACGTGGCCGAGGCCGAGAGTGCCGACGATCGCACCGCCGACCTGCGTGCGGCGCACGAGCGGCTGGCGATCGCGGCGGCGGTCGGCGGGCTGGGCATCTGGGATTATGATATCGCCCGCGACGCGATGCAGTGCGACCCGCAATGGTATCGCATCATGGGCCGCGACCCCGCGCGCCCGGTCCGGTCGATTGCCGAATTCCGCGGCTTCATCCACCCCGACGACGCCGATCGCGCGACCGAAGTCCATCAGGCGGCGAGCAGGATCGCCGACAGCGCCGACAATTATGGCATCGTCTTCCGCATCGTCCGGCCCGACGGGGAGATACGCTGGATCCGTTCGACCGCGTCGGTCGTTTCGGACGGCGATGGCGTACCGGTGCGGGCGGTCGGCTTCGTCGTCGACGTCACCGATGTGCAGCATGCGACGGCGCGGCTCGAACGGCAGACGCGCGAAGATCCGCTGACCGGCCTCGCCAACCGGCGGCGGCTCGACGAAGAGCTGGCGAAGGCCTGTTTTCATGCGACGCGAACCGGCGAACCGCTGACGCTCGCGATGATCGATGTCGATCATTTCAAACTGTACAACGATGCCGAGGGGCATGTGCGCGGCGACGAGGCGCTGAAGGCGGTGGCCGATATCTTGCAGTCGGTGGCGCGGCGCCCCTATGATCTCGCGGCGCGCTACGGCGGTGACGAGTATCTGTTGATGCTGCCCGGCGTCGGCGAGCCCGAACCGATCCTCGACCATATCATCGCCGAACTCGCGAAACGGCAGATCGCCCACCGGGGGTCGCCGGCGGACCCGATGCTGACGATCAGTTGCGGGAGCGTCGTTGCGCCCGAACTCGCCGATGTCGGCCCCGTCGAGCTACTCAAACAGTGCGACCGGGCGCTTTACCAAGCCAAGGCCGAAGGCCGGAATCGCGTTCATGTGGTGCGGCTCGACGAGCGAAGGGCGGCGACCGCGTAGCGGCGGGAAGCGAATGTTGTGGGGCGTGGTCGGTTTCGACCGATTGCGGACATTGCAGCAATTGCTTAAGATACGCGAAAGCGGAGAGCCGCATGAAGCGCCCAAATCCACTATATGCGATCTTTATCACTCTAGCTGTGGTTGTTAGCCTCATGCTTGCGATCGCCGTAGGTCTTGGAGAAGATGAGTATGCCTGCCGCAACGGCAGGATCGCGGCGGATATTCTTGCTTCTCCAATAGATGGAAACGCGATACTCAAATCCGACGAAAAAATCTTTCCAATATCAGCTGGATACGATGGCCATCAGAGCATTGCGAAGGCAGCCTCATCCAGTAATTTTAAGTTTTTTTACGTTCCATTGCGCATCAAGGCGGCATGCAAATTCACTATGCAAGCTGGGAAGCGCCGGCTTTTTGTGGAAAAAATTGAGGATTTGACTCCAATCTCTGACATCTGGACTTTCGACAAGATTTATACGGACTTTGGTATAAAGCCTGTGAAGCTCTGAAGTCTCGTTGCGGGCGTCCGCTTCCCATCCCAAAGCGGACAGCATCGTCCCCCCGGACTGCGAGCACCACCTATTCGCGTTGCGCCGGCTGAGGCGGCGGTGCCGACGCGGGCGGCGGGGTTTCGGCCGGGCGGTTTCCGCCGAGCGGCAGTTTCAGGTCGATCCGCGTGCCGCCGATTTCGGTCGAGACCACCGCATTGCCGTCCTGTACGCCGACGCGCGTCGTCTCGCCGACCGGAATGGCGCCGATGTCGGGAATGTCGAGCGGTTCGACCGGGCCGGCGGGGTTCTTCGTCGCAGGGGCCGGACGTTTCTTCGCGCCGCTGGCGTCGGTCATGAAGCTGCGCCAGATGCGCGCGGGCACGCCGCCGCCAGATACGCCTTTCAGCGGCGAATTATCGTCGTTGCCGACCCACACGCCGACGACGAGGCCGTTGGCATAGCCGACGAACAGCGCGTCGCGATTGTCCTGACTGGTCCCCGTCTTGCCGAAATTGGCCTGCGGCAGCCGCGCCGCGCGGCCGGTGCCGCGATTGACCGCGGCGCGGAGCATCTGTTCTATATCGTCATGCACGCCCGAGCGGAAACTGTCGGGGCCGGAGAAAAAGCGCTCGAACCAGCCCGGCTCCTCGGCCTTGAACGCATGCGGGGCGACCGGATAGGCGTTCGCTGCCACCCCGGCATAGGCCGCGGTGAGTTCGAGCAAGGTCATGCTAGACGTGCCGAGCGCAAGGCTGGGATCGCCGCTGGCGAGCGGCGCGGTGACACCAAGGTCGCGCGCCATGTCGATCACCTTGTCGTCGCCGACCTCGCGGAGCAGACGGACGGCGGCGACGTTGCTCGACGAGGCAAAGGCATCCTCGAGCGTGATCGTCTTCGAATAAGCGTCGCCGGCATTTTTCGGGCGGTAGGAGCCGGTTTCGATCGGACCGTTGGCGATCGTATCGCCGGGTTCCCAGCCGGCGCGGAGCGCGGCGAGATAGACGAACAGCTTGAAGGTCGATCCCGGCTGGCGCCGCGCCTGCGTCACCCTGTTGAACGGGGAATCGGCGTAATCGCGCCCGCCGACCATTGCGACGACCTCGCCATTCGGGCGCATCGCGACGAGCGCGACCTGCGCCTTGCCGAGACTGGCGCCGTTGATCGCGCGGCGGGCGGCGGCCTGCAATCGCGAATCGAGCGTGGTGCGGATCGTCTGGCGTGCATAGCCGACGTCGCTGAGCTTGCGTGCCTCGGGCAGCGCCCAGTCGGCGAAATAGGTCCCCGTCGGCAGCGCCCCCTTCGTGCGGACGTCGAGGCGCGGGGGACGGATCGCCTTTGCCTCGCCGGCGGTCAGATAGCCGGTGTCGACCATCGCGTCGACGACGAGCTCCATGCGCTTTCTCGCAAGATCGGGGTTACGCGTCGGCGCGAGGCGCGACGGGGCCTGCACCAGCCCCGCGAGCATCGCCGCCTGCGCCGGGGTGAGCTTTTCGGGCTGGCGGTGGAAATAATGCATCGACGCGGCGCGCAGGCCATAGGTGTTGTCGCCGAAATAGGCGTTGGAAAGATAGCGTTCGAGAATCTCGTCCTTGCTCAGCCAGGCTTCGAGCCAGAAAGCGATCAGTGCTTCGCGCGCCTTGCGCCCCAATGTCCGTTTCGGCGTCAGGAAGGTGAATTTGGCGAGCTGCTGGGTGATCGTGCTGCCCCCCTGCGTGCGGCCGCCGGTGACATTGCTCCACACCGCGCGCGCGATGCTGCGCGGATCGACCCCCCAATGGGTGTAGAAGCGCCGGTCCTCGATCGCGAGGAAAGCGCCGGTGACATGTTTCGGCAGTGCGGCCGCCTTGACCGGCGTGTCGACGACCGCGCCCATGCGCGCGATCGGCGTGCCGTCGGAGGCGAGCAGGGTGATCTGCGGCGGCGCGATCGGTTCGAGCGATTTCGACAGCGGCGCGGTGATCGCGAGCCAGCCGATAAGCAGGATGAAGAGGATCGAAAAGACCGCGAAGCCGCGCGAAATCCGGCGCAGCCACTTGCGGCGCGGTGACAGCGGCGCGGCGGGCGCAGGCTGCGCGGCATCCGGAAAGGGCGGGAGACCCGCCGGAACGGGCTCGGGCTGGGCGGCGGCGGGGCGGCGAAAAAACAGCATCTACCGCCCCGTATTACAGGGCCAACACAGCATAAGCAAATATCTTGAGCTACCGGCGGTAAGCGACGTTGCTTCATCATCGGTCATCCCAGCCTTCGCCGGGATGACGATTATTTCAGGCCTTGAGCCCCGCCGTCCAGCGTTCGATCACCGATTCGAGCACCTCGATCGGCATCGCGCCTGCCGACAGCGCGGTATCGTGGAAGCCGCGCAGGTCGAATTTGTCGCCGAGCGCCGCCTTCGCCGCTTCGCGGATGCGGACCCAGCTCGTCTGGCCGACCATGTAGCTCGTCGCCTGGCCCGGCCAGACGCAATAGCGCTCGATCTCGGTGACGTTCGATCCCTCGGGGGTGCCGAGCGCCTCGTTATAATATTGGATCGCCTTCTCGCGGCTCCAGCGATAATGGTGGAGCCCGGTATCGACGACGAGGCGCGCGGCGCGGAACATATAGCTTTGCAGATAGCCGAGGCGGCCCCACGGGTCGCTGGCATAGACGCCCATTTCGTCGGCGAGCTGTTCGGCATAAAGCCCCCAGCCTTCGGTATAGACCGAATAGGCGGGCAGGCGGCGGAGGCTCGGGATGCCTTCGGCTTCCTGTGCGAGCGCGATCTGGTGGTGATGGCCGGGCGTCGCTTCGTGATAGGTCAGCGTCGGCAGCGTCCAAGACGGGTTTTCGGCGGTATCGCGCAGATTGATATAATAGGCGCCGGGGCGCGAGCCGTCGAGCGCGGGGATCTGGTAATAGCCGCCCGGCGCGCCCGCCTCGATCTCCGGCGGCACGCGGCGGATGTCGCATTTGGCTTTCGGCAGGCGGCCGAAGGCCTCGGGCAGGCGGCGCTGCATTTCCTGGATCTGCTCGTTGAGCTTGGCGATCAGCTCGGCCTTGCCGGCGTCGGTGTTCGGATAGATGAAGCGCGGGTCCTTGCCGAGCGCGCGCATCCGTTCGGCGACGCTGCCCTTGCTCATCCCCTGTTCCTTGAAGATCGCATCGGCGCGCGCCGACAGCTCGGCCATGCGGTCGAGCCCCAGCTTGTGGACCTCCTCGGCCGACATGCCGGTCGTCGTCGCATAGCGCAGCGCATAGGCATAATATTCGTCGCCCTTGGGCAGGCGCCAGACGCCGGCGTCGTGCGTCGCGCGCGGGCGGACGGCCCGCAGTTCGCCGGCCTGCCGCTGCATAGCCGGATAGATTTTGTCCTTGATGATCGCGGCGCAGCGGCTGGCCCAGTCGCCGGGGATGTCGGCGGTCTTGGCCTGGATATTCTTCGTCAGCACATTGGCGTCGGGGGCAGGCGCCATGATGCTCTCGAACAGGTTCAGCGTGCGGTCGATCACGAAATCGGGCGGAATGATGCCCGCGGCATGGTCGTCCTTGATTCGCCCCGTCTCATTGTCGAGCTGCGCTGCGAAATCGATGCAGCGCGCCAGATAGGCTTCGGCATCGGCGGCGTTCGCGATGCTGTGCTGGTTGACGAGGAAGTCGGGGATCGAGCGATAGGTGCCGCTGAGCTGGGTCACAGGATGCGGTTCGGGCCAGCTGTGAAGACCGTAGGAGAAGCTGTCGTAAGCCTTGACATAATCTTCCCACGGACCGCGGAAGGTGTCGTAGTTGACGAGGTCCATCCCCGACAGCTTCGACGCGTCGATTGCCTGCAGTTCCTTGAGGCCGAGACGATAGAGATCCTGCCCGCGCTTGATCCCGGCGGGCGAACGGTCGGCGAGCTTCGATTTCGCCGCAGCACGCTCGCCCTTGTCGAGCCCGAGCGCGGTCGCGAACTCGGGGTCCTGATCGACGAGCATATTATAGATGCGCTCGTAGAGCGCGGTGAGCTTCGCGCCCTCGCCGTCGGGCGCGGCGAGCGCCGCCTGCGCGGGCGAGCGCATGGCCGCGAGCAGCGAGGAGGCCGCCGCGGCGGCCAGCAGGGTACGACGTTCGAGCATGTTGGATCTCCCGGAAACGAGCTTGGCGGAGCCCCCGGCCCGCGCCTCATGGGTGTACTGTTATAGCAAGACGCCGCTGGCGCAAGCGCTTGATGTCGCGGCGCTCTATTCGCGCGCCTTCGCCGCCGCGCGCACCTCTTGCGACCGTTCGAGCGGGATGATCAGGATATCGTCGCCGTCGACGATCACCGCGATATCGTTCATACCGAGGATCGACACCCGCTTGTCGCCGGCGCGGACGAGATTGCCGCGGCTTTCGTGCAGAAAGGCGTCGCCGGTGACGGCATTGTCGGCGCCGTCCTTTTCGGCAAGCGCGTGGATCGTGTGCCAGTTGCCGAGATCGGACCAGCCCATCGCCGCGGGGACGACGGCGACGCGATCATCCTTTTCCATCACGGCATAGTCGATCGAGTCGGACGGCGCTTTGGCGAATTCGATAGCGTCGGCATAGACGGCGTCGCCGTCGCGCATTCCTGCCGCGAGCGCCTTGTCCGCCGCTTCGAAGATCGCGCGGCAATGCGTCAGCATCGCATCGCGCATCCGGCCGGCGCGGAACAGGAAAATGCCGGCGTTCCAGCTATATCCGCCCGCCGCCAGCATCGCCTCGGCATCGGCGAGCGGCGGCTTTTCGACGAACCGGTCGACCGCAAAGCCATCTTCGCCAAGCGGCGCACCGGCGGCGATATAGCCGAAGCCGGTTTCGGGGCGGTCGGGCGTGATCCCGAAGGTGACGAGCCAGTCCCGTTGTGCGAGCCGCACACCCTTGCCGATGGCGGCGTGAAACGCCGCGACGTCGGTAATCACATGGTCGCTTGGCATCACGAGCAGCAGCGTATCGGCATCGGCCTGCGCGACGGCGAGCGCGATGGCGGCGGCGGTGTTGCGCGGCATCGGTTCGACGAGCAGCATTTCCTCGCGGTCGTCCATCTGTTCGCGGACCATCGCGACATGCCCGTCGCCGCACAGGACGATGGGCGGCAGGAAATCGGGGCCGGCGGGGGTGCGCTCGACGGTCTGGCGGAACAGGCTGCGCTGGCCATGCAGCAGCAGGAATTGCTTCGCCCGGGTGCCGCGCGATTCGGGCCACAGCCGCGTTCCGGCGCCGCCGCAGAGGATGACGGGTTGGATCATCAGGGTCATGCCGCGAGCCTATCGCGGCGCGCGGCGCTGGTCACCCCCTATCGGTCAGAGGCGAACCTTCGCCTCCAGCTCGCGGCGCGCGGCGACATATTGTGCCTCGAGTTCGGCGACGAATTCAGCGACCGGGCGAACGGCGCTGACCGGGCCGATACCCTGGCCTGAACCCCAGATATCCTTCCACGCCTTGACCTTGGTGTTGCCGCCCGAACCGAAGTTCATCGTCTTCAAATCGCCTTCGGGCAGATTTTCGGGGTCCATCCCTGCGGCGACGATCGACTGGCGGAGATAATTGCCGTGCACCCCGGTGAAGAGGTTCGAATAGACGATGTCGGCGGCGCGCCCCTCGACGATACCGTTCTTGTAGCCGTCCTCGGCATTCGCCTCGGCCGTCGCGATGAAGGCGCTGCCGATATAGGCGAGGTCGGCGCCGCACGCCTGCGCGGCGAGGATCGAGCGACCGTGGCCGATCGCCCCCGATAGCGCGACGGGGCCGTCGAACCATTCGCGGATTTCCTGAACGAGGGCGAAGGGCGACTGGCGGCCGGCATGCCCGCCGGCGCCCGCCGCGACCGGAATCAGCCCGTCGGCGCCCTTTTCGACCGCCTTGCGCGCGAAGCGGTCGTCGATGACGTCATGCAGCGTGATGCCGCCCCAATTGTGGACGGCCTGATTGAGCTCCTCGCGCGCGCCGAGCGAGGTGATGGTAATCGGCACCTTCCACTTTTCGCAGGTCGCGATGTCCTGTTCGAGGCGGTCGTTCGACTTGTGGACGATCTGGTTGACCGCGAAGGGCGCCGACAGACGGTCGGGATTGTCGCGATCCCACGCCGCCAGTTCCTCGGTGATCCGGTGCAGCCACTCGTCGAGCAACGTCTGCGGGCGCGCGTTAAGCGCCGGAAAGCTGCCGACGATCCCCGCCTTGCACTGCGCAATCACCAGATCGGGCCCCGAAACGATGAACAACGGCGAACCGATGACGGGCAGGCGCAGACGGTCGAAAATCGGGGGAAGGGCCATGAATCACTCTCCGGTTGCCAATTGCAACTGACCTTAACGTAAACGGAAAGCTGCGCAAGAGGGAGCCGGAGCGAATTGTGCGGGCGGAAGAGATGGCGGGTTTCGGCCGGAAGCGGCCATGTCCTCCTTCGTCACCCCGGGCTTGACCCGGGGCCTGCCTTGTCTTTCGAGCGTGCCAAGAAAGGCGGGTCCCGGGTCAAGCCCGGGATGACGGGAGTGTAGGGACGGCGCTCAATCGAGCCATTCGACCTTGTAGAGATCGAGCCGCCGGTCGGCGAGATTGCGGACCGCGCCGCCTTCGCGGGCCTTGCGCAGATCGGCGAGCGAGAGGTCGGCGATCGCCATGCCTTCGCTGTTCGGGGTGACCTCGGCCGCGATGCCGTCGCGGGCGAAGGGGAAATCCGAGGGGGTCAGGATCGCGCTTTCGGCGTGGTGGATGTCCATGTTGAAGACGTTCGGCAGGTTGCCGGTAACCCCTGCGGTCACGACATAGCATTGATTTTCGACCGCGCGCGCCGCGCAGCAATAGCGGACGCGCAAATGGCCGCGGCGGTCGTCGGTGCAATAGGGGACGAACAGGACCGTCGCGCCCTGATCGACGAGGCGGCGCGCGAGTTCGGGAAATTCGCTGTCGTAACAGATCATCAGACCGACCGGGCCGCAATCACTCTCGATGACGTCGGCATCGCGCGCCGTGCCGCCCTCGATCCCCCATGCCTCGCGCTCGGAGGGGGTGGGATGGATCTTGTCGCGGTGGTGCGTGGTGCCGTCGCGCAGGAAGATATGGCCGCGGTTGCGCATCGCACCGCCGGCGATCCGCACCGGATGCGAGCCGCCGACGATGTTGATGCGATATTGCTGCGCCAGCCCCGCCATGAAGGCGTTGAAGCGCGGGGTCAGCGCATCGATCGCGTCCATCGCGGCCGCAGCAGACAGGCGCGCGGGCGAGAGCAACTGCATCGGAAACAGCTCGGGGAAGGTGATGAAATCGCACCCGTAATCCGATGCCGAGGCGGTGAAATATTCGACCTGCCGTTCGAGTTCGTCGGGCGATGATATGCCGTGCAGCCGGTATTGAACGGCGGCGACGCGAATCTTGTCGGGGGTGGCGGCGAGCGTAGCGGATGCGGTCATGGCGGGCTTTTAGGCTGACCATCGGGTGGCTGTCTATCGGGATGCCGGGGAGGGTGAGGCGAATGTCTGATTAGGGGTGTGAGCTGCCGTTCCACTTACAGTGTCCCCCGGCGAAAGCCGGGGCTTTGGGATTGATCGGCGGTAGCGCGTACAGGCGATCCGCGCTCTCGATTTTCGACAGCACGGGCCAATAGCTTTCGGGGATTTCACTCACCGCCGCGTTCCGATCGGGGGAGGGGCGCGGCATGTACTGATCCAGCGCCGTCAACGTGTCGCGCCCCCGCCACCCATCAATGGGTAGCCCCGCCCGTTCCTGAAACAGCCGCACGAAGGCGTCATCGGTGATGGTGGTCATTTTTCACGCTTCCGTTCCTCAACCAACCAGCTCACATTCGTCTCGATGCCCATCAGGCATCACGGCTCTCCCGATCCTGCAAAGGTTTTCGGGTCGTTGTGGACGTTCATATCTTCCCCGATTCCGGCTTTTGTGGTAAAGCGCTGGCATGGCAAAAATCCTGTTCGACCGCAGCTTGTCGGTCCTGCTGCTGGTCCTTTTGTCCCCGCTGATTGCGTTCGTCGCGCTGGCAGTTTTGATTGCGCACGGGCGGTCGATATTCCTTCGCCAGCCGAGGCCGGGATTGGGTGGAAAGCTGTTCACCCTCTATAAGTTCAGGACCATGACCGACGAGCGAGGTGAGGATGGAGAGCTTCTGCCGGACGCCCGCAGGATTACGCGCTTTGGCGCCTTTCTGCGCTCCAGCAGTCTCGACGAGCTTCCCGAATTGTGGAACATTGCTCGCGGCGACATGAGCTTTGTCGGACCGCGTCCGCTGCTCGTCGAGTATCTTCCTCTCTACTCGACACGACAGGCGCGGCGGCATGACGTTCTTCCGGGATTGACGGGTCTCGCTCAGATCAAAGGCCGCAACGCGACCAGTTGGGATCACCGGCTTGAACTCGACGTTCGCTACGTTGAGGAACGTGATTTCGCCATGGACATGGCCATTCTCGCACGCACGTTCCTGCAAGTGCTGCGACCGGCAGGGATCGCGCACGAGGGGCATGCCACCATGCCGAAGTTCACTGGCGCGGAGTAGCAACACTGGATTACGGCGCCGGGTCAACCGGAGCCTGATCGTAATCGGCATCTGTATTGGACAGGGAAGCCATATGCGAACCACCTTTCGCGTTGGTCAGGGCGGCGGTCCGCTGGCGCGGATTCGTCGCCCGAATTGTTTTACCCGGCCTCGCCAAGTTATTGACGAGAAAGGGTGCGATTTTCCCGCTGAGATGTTGAAATCTGGCGGAATTGGTGCATTCTATCTTAACCGACACTTCACGCCTGTCGCTTAGGGTCGCAGCCCGAAAGGGCGCAGTGCTGCATGTTCCGTTTGTTCAAACATTATGTCCCCCATGCGGTCGTCTGGCTGGCGCTGGTCGATTTCCTCGCGCTGCTCCTGTCGGCCGAGGGGGCGTGGCACATTTACGCGCACCAGGCCGATTTCGACGCGGGGACGTTCGGCGATCGCCTGCTTCCCGTTGCGACCTTTGCGATCGCCAACTCGCTCGCGATGATGGCGACCGGCATGTACGGGACCGAGGCGCTGCGTTCGATGCGTTTCGCGACCGCGCGGCTGCTTGTCGCCGTATCGCTGGGCGTCATTTTCCTCGCGGTGGTCGGGTTCCTGTTGCCGACGGCGACGCTGTGGCGCGCCAACAGCCTCTACGCGATGGTGATCGCGATCGCCGCCCTGCTCCTGATCCGGCTCGCGCTGACCCAGACGGCGGCGCCCGAGGCGTTTCGCCGCCGCGTCCTCGTGCTCGGCGCCGGGCCGCGCGCGGCGCGGTTGCAGGCGCTGGCCGACCAGCCGGGAAGCGGGCTGACGATCGCCGGTTTCGTCGCGATGGCCGATGTCGAAAAGACGATGACCCGCGCGGTGCCGCGCGAGAAGATCGCGAACCTGTCCGATCATGTCGTCGCGCTCGGCGCCGGCGAGGTCGTGCTGGCGCTCGAGGAACGGCGCAACGCCTTGCCGCTGGCCGACCTGCTGCGCGTCAAGACGACGGGCGTCCATGTCAACGATATCGCCAGTTTCATCGAGCGCGAAACGGGGCGCGTCGACCTTGCGACGACCAATCCCAGCGGGCTGATCTTTTCGGACGGCTTTTCGGCGGGGCAGCGGATTTCGAAGGCGGGCAAGCGCGTGTTCGACATCTTCGCCAGCCTGCTCGTGCTGGTGATCGGCCTGCCGCTGATGCTGATCGCCGCGATCGCGGTGAAACTCGACAGCAAGGGGCCGGTTTTCTATCGCCAGTCGCGCGTCGGCATGTTCGGCGAGCCCTATGACATCCTGAAAATCCGGTCGATGCGGACCGACGCCGAAGCCGCCGGCAAGGCGGTGTGGGCGAGCGAGAACGACCCGCGCATCACCCGCGTCGGCAACATCATCCGCAAGCTGCGGATCGACGAGCTGCCGCAGCTCTGGTGCGTGCTGAAGGGCGACATGAGCTTTGTCGGCCCGCGCCCCGAACGCCCGAGTTTCGTCGAGGAACTCGAACAGCAACTTCCCTATTATGCCGAGCGTCACATGGTGAAGCCCGGCCTGACCGGCTGGGCGCAGATCAATTACCCCTATGGCGCGTCGGTCGAGGACGCGCGGGTGAAGCTCGAATATGATCTCTATTACGCCAAGAACTACTCGCCCTTCCTCGACCTGTTGATCCTGCTGCAGACGGTTCGTGTCGTGCTGTGGCCGGAGGGGGCGCGCTAACGATGGTGCTGGGGGGCGCCTCGCACATCCTGTCGGGACTGGCGCTGCTCGGCTTCGTCGGGGTCACCCTGTGGCTGCTGGCGCGGCCGCGGGCGCGGATGGCGGTGCTGGTGCCCGCACCGCGCTGGCTGATTGCCGCCGCCGCTGCGACCGGACTGTGGTGCGCCGCGCTTTACGTCTTCGATTCCGGGTCGTCCGAGGCGCTCGTCGCGCAGTCGCTGCGCAACGCGGTGATGCTCGGCTGGCTCGCCGCAACCTTCTGGTCGCCCGCGGCACCGATGTCGCGGCCGCTGCGCCTGATCGTCCGGTTGCTCGTCACGATCAGCCTGATCAGCCTGATCATGGGCGCCGCGGCGCATCTGCGCGACAGCGCTGCGGCGGGACAGTGGCTCGACCCGGCGCTCGGGATTGCGGCGATGATCGTCGCATCGGGCGGCCTCCTGATCATCGATGGCGGCGTTCGCCATGCGAGCACGACGCTGCGCATGCCGGTCATGGCAGTCGCCGGCGGTTTTGCGATGTTGTGGGGCTATGAACTCAATTTCCAGTTGCTCGGCGCGCTGACCGGCAAGCCGGCGTCGGCGCTGATCGCGCTGCTCCCGGCGATGGCGCTGCTGACCTTGCCGGCCTATGTCGTCGCGGCGATGGATATCGGGCGCGAGCGGATGCAATTGTCGCGCACCGCGGCGATGCGGACGATCGTCCTCCTCGGCGCCGCCGCCTATCTGATCGTGATCGGGCTGACCGGCGCGGTCGCGCGGCTGGTCGGGGGCGACTATGGCGATCTGGCGCAGGGTATCTCGCTGATCGTCGCGCTCGGGGCGGGCGGGCTGCTGTTTCTGTCGGGCCGCGCCCGCGCCTGGCTGTCGGTAACCATCTCGAAGCATTTTTTCGAGCATCGCTATGATTATCGCACCGAATGGATGCGGTTCACCGCGACGCTCGGCGACGGGGGCGAGCAGGCGGGCCCCGACGACGACAATCTCCACCGCCGCGTCGCCAAGGCGCTTGCCGAACTGACCGGCAGCCCGGCGGCGCTGCTGATGCGCCCCGACGCGCTCGGCGGGTTTCGCGTCACCGACCATTGGCACTGGCCGACGGGAGAGGCGGACGAGACGACGCTGTCGCTGCGGTCGGCTTTCATGCTGCAGGAAACGCGGCATATCGTCGAACTCGACGCGCTGCGCCGCGGTGCGACGGGCGTTGCGGCCGATCTGGCGATCCCCGACTGGCTGGTCGCCGATCCGCGGGCGTGGGTGATCGTGCCGGTGCTGCATTTCCAACGGATGATCGCGGTCGTCGTCCTCCACCGCCCCGCAATCTCGCGCGCGCTCGACTGGGAGGACCTCGACGTGCTGCGTATCGCGGGGCAGCAGGCGGCCAGCTATCTGGCCGAGGCGCAGAGCCAGCAGGCGCTGTCCGAAGCGCGGCGCTTCGACGAATTCAACCGGCGCTTTGCCTTCATCATGCACGATATCAAGAATCTCGCGAGCCAGCTCGGTCTGCTCGCGCGCAATGCCGAGCGCCACGCCGACAAGCCCGAATTTCGCGCCGACATGGTCGAAACGCTGAAGATTTCGGCGGGCCGCCTGTCGGACCTGCTCGTC
Source organism: Sphingopyxis macrogoltabida (assembly GCF_001314325.1). Taxonomy (NCBI): domain Bacteria; kingdom Pseudomonadati; phylum Pseudomonadota; class Alphaproteobacteria; order Sphingomonadales; family Sphingopyxidaceae; genus Sphingopyxis; species Sphingopyxis macrogoltabida. The sequence continues at coordinate 1,984,530 of NZ_CP009429.1, read as the reverse complement.
CGCCTGTCGCCGCGCGCGCGCGGCCGCGCGGCGGAGGCGGAGCGGGTGCTCGTCGAACCGGTGCTGCAGGCGGTGGCGGCCGAATTGCGGCCGCGCCGGGTGCTGTTCGTCGGCTGTCAGGCCGGGCTCGCGACATGGGGCGATGCGGCCTCGCTCCGCCAGATCGTCCAGCATCTCGCCGCCAACGCGATCGATGCGTCGCCGCCCGGCAGCGTGGTGCAGCTCGTCGCGGCGAACGAGCAGGGGCGGGTGCGCATCGACGTGATCGACGAGGGCAGCGGGATGAGCCGCGCCTTTGTCCGCGAGCAATTGTTCAAGCCTTTCGTCTCGACCAAGGAAGCGGGTTTCGGCCTCGGCGCCTTCGAGGCGTTGCAACTGGCGCAGGCGATGGGCGGGACGATCGACGTGGCGAGCGAGCCGGGGCGCGGCAGCAAATTCTCGCTGTGGCTGCCGGAGGGTGGCGCAGGGGGTGACGTGGGGTCGCCCGAACCGATAGTGCCAGATTCTATAGTGAAAGTGACGACGAAATGAGCGAGACCGGCTCCGACCTTCCCGCGCTGCTGATCGTCGAGGACGATCCGGGGCTGCAGGCGCAGCTCAAATGGGCTTATGACGGCTATCGGGTGCTGATCGCCGGCGATCATGACAGCGCGATCGAACTGCTGCGCGCCGAGGAGCCCGCGGTCGTGACGCTCGACCTCGGCCTGCCGCCCGATCCCGACGGGACGCGCGAGGGGTTTCGGGTTTTGAAGGCGATCCTGGAGGCAAAACCCGACACGAAGGTGATCGTCGTGTCGGGGCATGGCGAACGCGCCAGCGCGCTGAACGCCATCGCGAGCGGCGCGTGGGATTTTTACCAGAAGCCGATCGATATCGACGAACTGGGATTGATCGTCCGCCGCGCCTTCCACGTCCGCGAGCTCGAGGTCGAAAACGCCCGGCTCGCCGAGCAGGGCGCGAGCGATAATCGCATCCTCGGCGGGATGATCACCGGCGCCCCCGAGATGCTGAAGGTCGCGCGCACGATCGAGCGCGTCGCCAACCTCGATGTGTCGGTCATGCTGCTCGGCGCCAGCGGGACCGGCAAGGAATTGCTGGCGCGCGGACTGCACGAGGCGAGCGGCCGCCGCGACGGTACCTTCGTCGCGATCAACTGCGCCGCCATCCCCGAAAACCTGCTCGAAAGCGAGCTGTTCGGGCACGAGAAGGGCGCCTTCACCGGCGCGGTCAAGACGACCGAGGGCAAGATCGAACTGGCGCATGGCGGCACGCTGTTCCTCGACGAGGTCGGCGACATTCCGCTGCCGCTGCAGGTCAAGCTGCTGCGCTTTCTGCAGGAACGGACGATCGAGCGCATCGGCGGGCGCAAGGCGATTGCCGTCGATACCCGCATCATCTGCGCGACGCACCGCGACCTCGATGCGATGATCGCCGCGCAAAGCTTTCGCGACGATCTTTATTACCGGCTCGCCGAAATGGTCGTGAAAATCCCCGCGCTCGCCGAGCGTCCCGGCGATGCGGTGCTGCTCGCGCGGCATTTCCTCCATCATTATGCGCCGGAGATGAACCCGGCGGTGCGCGGCTTCGCGCCCGATGCGCTGCAGGCGATCGACGAGGCGCGCTGGCCGGGGAATGTCCGCGAGCTGGAAAACCGGATCAAACGCGCGGTGATCATGGCCGACGGCAAGCTGGTGACGCGGGACGACCTCGACCTGTCGGGCGGGGCGGACGGCGACGACGAGGCGTGGCTGAACCTGCGCAGCGCGCGCGAGGCGGCCGACCGCGTCGCAATCCGCCGCGCCGTGACGCAGAGCGAGGGCAATATTTCCGCCGCGGCCAAGTTGCTCGGGATCAGCCGGCCGACGCTTTACGACCTGCTCAAGCAATATCGGATGCACGCCTGAAATGAGGCAAGGCCGTTTCTGGACAGGCACGCTGCTGGTCGCGGCGATGCTGGCCGGGTGCGGCGGACCGCGCCCGGTCGACACGCGGCAGGCGCTCGAACAGCGGCGCGCCGAATTGCAGGACGCGGTTGCCGACAATCCGGAAGCGATCGCCGAACGGGTCGAACTGGCGCGCATCGCGTTCCGGCTGGGTGATGGCGTGGCGGCCGGAGCGGCAGTGAAAGCGGCGATCGACGCCGGCGGCAACGAGGCGATGCTCCGCCCGCTGCTGGCGCGCGCCTTTGCCATGCAGGGCGACGGAATGCGGGCGCTCCAGACGCTCGACGCCGGACCGATCGCGCCGGAAGCGATGGGCGAGGCGGCGTGGGTCGCGGGCAATGTCCATCTCGACGACGGCGATCTCGGTGCGGCGCGCGACGCCTATGACCGCGCGGTGCGCGAATTGCCGCGCTCGTCGGCGCTGTGGGTCGACGTCGCGCGCTTTCGCGACGCCAACGCCGACACATTGGGCGCGCGCGACGCGATCGACTATGCGATCGAGCTCGACAAGGCGAACGGCGCCGCGCTCGCGTACAAGGCGAACCTCATCCGCACCGAAGAAGGACTGACCGCCTCGCTCGAGTGGTATGACGCGGCGCTCGCCGCCGATCCCGACAACGCCGGCGCGCTGATCGACCAGGCAGCGACGCTCGGCGACCTCGGCCGCTACCGCGACATGCTCGGCGCGCTCCGCCATGCCGCGACGCTCACGCCCGGAAATCCGCGCATCTATTATCTGCAGGCCGTCCTTGCAGCGCGCGGCGGCAATTACCGGCTGGCGCGCAGCCTGCTGCAGCGCACGCGCGGGCAGATGGACGAAGTCCCCGGTTTCATGCTGCTGAGCGCGATCGTCGAACTGGAACTGGGCGGCGAAGCCGTCGCGGCGACCTGGGCCGACCGGCTGCTTTCCGAACAGCCCGACAATATGACCGCGCGGCGGATCCTCGCGTTGTCGGACTGGGCGGGCGGCGATGCCGACGGCGCGGCCGAAGCGCTGATCCCGATCGTCGACCGCGACGATGCCGACAGCTGGTCGTTGCTGCTGGCCGGGCGCGTGGCGGCCGAACTCGGCCGGCGCGGCGAGTCGGCCGACTATCTCGCGCGCGCGGCGTCGCTGTCGCGCGGCGATGCGGCGCCGTTCGCGGCCGATAACGACTATGGGTTCCTGTCGATGGCCGCCGATGCCGAGCCGCTCAATCCGGCGCGGGCGATCCCGGCGATCGGCGCCGACATCATGGCGGGGCAGGCGGGGCGCGCGATCGAGCGGGCGACGCGGCTGCGCGATGCCAACCGCGGCGTTGCCGACGCGCATATCCTGCTCGGCGATGCCGCGATGGCGGGCGGGCAGTTCGCGCTTGCGGTCCAATCCTATCGCGCGGCGCGCGACCTTGATGCGGGCGAGCGCACGACGCTGCGGCTGGCGCATGCGCTGTTCCGGGCCGGCGATGCCGCCGGGTCGGGCGCCGCGATCCTCGCGCTGCGCGACAGCCAGCCCTCAAGCATCGCCGCCGACCGGCTGGCGGGTCATCTGGCGATGGACCTCGAACATTGGGATCAGGCGATCGCGCATTTCGAACGCGTCCGCCGCCGCATCGGCAACCGCGACGTCGTCGTGCTGCGCGAATTGTCGAAGGCCTGGGGTGCCAAGGGTGATCGCGCGCAGGCGACAAGGCTGATCGCGCTTGCCTATCGCCTGCAGCCGCTGAATGCGGAGATCATGCGGCTCTACGCCGACCGGCTGGCCGAAGCCGGCGACGCGCAGGGCGCCGCCGATTTGCGCGACAAGGCGCGGCAGATCGGACGATAAGGGCGAAGTCGGGTTTCAGGGTTCGGATGACGGCTAATGGTTGGAAGCCGGACATCATCCTCTTCGTCACCCCGGGCTTGACCCGGGGCCTGCCTTGCCTTTCGAGCGTGCCAAGAAAGGCGGGTCCCGGGTCAAGCCCGGGATGACGGGAGTGACAGGAATTAAGTCCGCTCACCACCCCAAAGCCGCTCCAGCCGGATAAGGCCGACACGATCGAGCCGCGTTTCGTCGGTCTCAGGCCTCGGTCAGGTCGAGAAGGGTCCGCGCATCCAGCCCGATCCGCCGCATCTGCTCGGCGACCGGCGGCCAGACATTGGCGAGGAAATCCTCGCGCATCAGCGTCCGCAGCCGCTCGGTCGCACCTTGCGCGACGAACATTCCGACGCCGCGCTTTACCGTTACGAGCCCTTCGTCCTGAAAGGTCTGGTAAGCCTTGGCGACGGTCAGCGGGTTGGCGCCCTGCTCGGCCGCGAGCGAGCGCACCGACGGCAACATGTCGCCGTCGCGGAAGCTGCCGTCGAGGATGGCGTTGGCGATGACATCGCGCAGGCGCTGGTACACGGGTTTGGACTGATCGAGCATGCCGCCTTAATGCCATAAGACAGCAGCACAGTCAAACGTGCTTCCTTACAAATTCTGGCGCACTTCTGAAATTAAATGTCCCAGGCGCTCACGACGTCGTCATATTCGGGCCGTGGTCGTTCGGACAGCGCGCCGCCCGCGGTGCCGAGGAAGAAATAGCCGACGATCGTGTCGCCCTCGCGCGCCCCGAAAGCCTGCGCCACCTGAGGGCTGTATGCGGCCCAGCCGGTCAGCCAGCTTCCCACGAAACCGTGCGCGTGCGCGGCATGGAGCAGGTTCATGCCGACCGCGCCGGCCGACATCTGTTGCTCCCACAGCGGGATTTTCACGCCCTGCACGGGGGTGGAGAGGAGGACGAGCAGCGTCGGCGCCTGATGCGCGAACTGGTCGAGCGCCGACAGGTCCATTCCCGCCGCGCCCGGATTTTCGGCGACCCAGGCATTTTTAAGCAAGGTCGCGAAGGCTTCGCGCTGGTCGTCCGCGACCGTGACGACGCGCCAGGGGGCGAGCTTGCCATGATCGGGGGTGCGCAGCGCGAGCGCGATGATCTCACGAAGCGTGGCGGCATCGGGGCCGGGCGCGACCATGTCGCGCGCCTTTCCCGAGCGGCGGGTGGCGAGGTGGGCGAGTAGCGAGGAGGTGTTGTTGAACATGGCAGCGCATGTGGCGTTTTCGGGCGCATAACGCAAGTGTTGCGAATCGTTCGCAACAGTTTTTGGCCCGGATGAACCGGTTTCACGCGCAATTAGATTCTTCCCATGAGAAATTTTCGCGCTAGGTTGCCCCATTCGCGCGGCGGGAAGCCGCGGTCAAAATATCCGGGAAAAGGGACGCATTTACATGAAAGACATGGGCCTTTGGGACGAAGGCGACTGGATCGCGGTGATCGCGCTGGTCGTGCTGGGGGTGTTCCTGACCATCGGGGCACTGATTGCAGGCAGCAAGAAACCCGAATTCGCTGGCCACCCCAAGGGCCTGTACATGTTGTTCTTCGCCGAAATGTGGGAGCGTTTCTCCTATTACGGCATGCGCGCGTTGCTGATTTTCTATCTGACGCAGCACTGGCTGTTTTCGGACGGCAAATCGAACCTGATCTATGGAGCCTATACCAGCCTTGTGTACATCACCCCGGTGCTCGGCGGCTATCTGGCCGACCGCTATCTGGGGCAGCGCAAGGCGGTGCTGTTCGGCGGCGTCCTGCTCGCGCTCGGCCATTTGTTCATGGCGGTCGAGGGTGATCACGGGATCACCGATGCTGCGGTCAAGCAGTCCGAAGGCGCGATCAACGTCTTCTGGCTGGCGCTGGCGCTGATCATCGTCGGCTCGGGCTTCCTGAAAGCGAACATCTCGGTGATGGTCGGGCAGCTCTATCGTCTGACCGATGCCCGCCGCGACGCCGCCTACACCATTTTCTACATGGGGATTAACGTCGGCGCCGCGCTCGGCACGATCCTCGTCGGCTATCTCGGTCAGAAGATCGGCTGGGCCTATGGCTTCGGCCTCGCCGGCATCGGCATGGTCGCCGGCCTGATCGTCTTCGTCCTCGGAAAGAACGTCCTGCTCGGCGCGGGCGAGGCACCGGCGCCGCTGGCGCGCAACAAGGAAATTTCGATCTATGGCATCGGCATCGCCGCGGTCGCGGTGATGTGGGCGCTGGTCCAGTATCAGGACGTCATCCAGAATATCCTGATCGTCTCGGGCCTCGCGCTGCTCGGCTATGTCCTCTACGAAAGTTTCAAGCTCGACAAGGAACCGCGCGAGCGCATGTTCGCGATCCTGTTCCTGATCGCATTGAACCCGCTGTTCTGGGGTCTGTTCGAACAGGCCGGCGGCAGCTTCAACCTCTATACCGACCGTTTTGTCGACAAGGGCGGCGTTCCCGCGTCGGTGTTCCAGTCGATCAACCCCATCTACATCATCCTCTTTGCGCCGGTCTTTGCGGCGCTGTGGCAATGGCTCGGCAAGCGCGGGCTCGAACCGTCGGCGCCCGCGAAGTTCGCGCTGGCGCTCGCCCAGGTCGGCCTTGGCTTCCTCGTTTTTGTCTGGGGCGCGAACAGCGTCGGGCCCGCGGTCGCGACGCCGGTCTTCTTCGTCTTCATGCTCTATCTGCTCCACACGACGGGCGAGCTTTGCCTGTCGCCGGTCGGGCTCAGCGCGATGAACCGGCTGGCGCCGAGCTTCCTCGCGTCGCTGATCATGGGGGCATGGTTCTACATGACCGCGGTCGGCAATTTCGTCGCCGGCAAGATCGGCGAGGCGACGGGCGGCGAAAGCGGCAACATGACCAAGGAAGCGACGCTCGGCATCTATTGGGAAATCGGCCTGATCACCATCGGCGTCAGCGTCGTCGTGCTCGCGCTGTCGCCGATCGTGAAGAAGTGGATGCACCTCGACACGCTGCGCGACCGCGACATCGCCGGTCGCGAGGAACTGGGCGAACCGCAGGCTGCGGGCACCCATCCCGAACCGAAGGGGGCGTAAGCGATGATCCGGGGCGTGAAGGGCAGCCTGCTGGCTGCGGTGTCGCTGGCGTTCGCCGGTTGTGCGGCGACGGGGTCCGATGCGAAGTCGGCGGGCGACGAGCCCGCCGCGCCGGCGGCGAAGCCGGTCAAGTTCGACAAGGATCCCTATCCCTCGACCTACAAGCCTTACCCCGGCCGCCCGACGGCGGTGCGCGGCGTCACCATCTTCGACGGCGAGGGTGGGCGGATCGACAATGGCACCGTGCTGCTCGCGGGCGGCAAGGTCGAAGCGGTCGGCGGTTCCGACACACCGATCCCCGAGGGCGCCGATATCGTCGACGGGACCGGCAAGTTCGTTACCCCCGGGGTGATCGACATCCACAGCCACCTCGGCGACTATCCTTCGCCCAGCGTCGATGCGCATTCGGACGGCAATGAGGCGACGTCGCCGACGACGCCCGAGGTCTGGTCCGAACATAGCGTCTGGCCGCAGGATCCGGGCTTCAGCCGCGCGCTGGCCAATGGCGGCGTGACGTCGCTCCAGATATTGCCGGGCAGCGCGAACCTGATGGGCGGCCGCTCGATCACGCTCAAGAATGTGCCCTCGCGCACCGTGCAGGGGATGAAATTCCCGGGCGCGCCCTATGGCCTCAAAATGGCGTGCGGCGAGAATCCGAAGCGCGTCTATGGCGCCAAGGGGCGGATGCCCTCGACCCGCATGGGCAATTTCGCGGTCAACCGCGCGACGTGGCAGAAAGCGGCGGCGTACAAGAAGAAGATGGACGACGGCAAGGTCGTCGACCGCGACCTGGCGATGGAAACGCTCGCGGGGGTGTTGGCGGGCGAAATCCTCGTCCACAATCATTGCTACCGCGCCGACGAAATGGCGCTGGTCATCGATATGTCGAAGGAATTCGGTTACAAAGTGTCGACCTTCCACCACGCGGTCGAAGCGTACAAGATCGCCGATATCCTTGCGAAAGAGGGCATTTGTTCGGCGATGTGGGCCGACTGGTGGGGCTTCAAGATGGAAGCCTATGACAGCGTGAACGAGAATATCCCGCTGGTATACAAGGCCGGCGCCTGCACGATCGTCCATTCGGACGACGCCAACCAGATCCAGCGGCTCAATCAGGAAGCGGCGAAGGCGCTGAAGGCCGGCCGCCGCATGGGGATGCAGATCAGCGACGAACAGGCGTGGACCTGGCTGTCGTGGAACCCGGCGAAGGCGCTGGGGATCGGCGACAAGACGGGCAGCCTGAAACCCGGCAAGATGGCCGACGTCGTGCTGTGGAACGGCAATCCGTTCAGCGCCTATACGCGCCCCGAAAAGGTGTGGATCGACGGCGCGTTGATGTTCGACGCGATGGACCCGAAACGGCGGCCGGTGAGCGACTTCGAGCTCGGCCAGCCGGGCGAGGGAGATGTGAAATGAGAAATCTCGTCACCTTCCTCAATTTCCGTTCGCATCGAGCGAAGTCGAGATGCCCATCAGTCGTGCGCGCCTTCGGGGTGTCTCGACTTCGCTCGACACGAGCGGAATTGGGGAGTGCATTGGTTGCAGCCCTGGCGCTTACCACGCCCGCCGCCGCGCAGGACGTCGCGATCGTCAATGCAAAGCTCGTCATCGGCGACGGCAGCGCCCCGGTCGAGGGCGGTTCGGTCGTCATCCGCGGCGGCAAGGTCGTCGCGGCGGGCGCCGGCGTTGCCGTGCCCGCCGGGGTCGAGCGCGTCGATGCGCAGGGCCGCTATGTGACGCCCGGCATCGTTGCGGCGTTCAGCCGCGTCGGGCTGGTCGAGGTCGACGCCGTTACCGGAACGAACGATCGCGGCGCGGCGCGTTCGCGCTTTTCCGCCGGGCTCGACATCGCGCCCGCGCTCAACCCGATGGGCTCGCCGGTCGCGGTCAACCGCGCCTCGGGCGTCACCCGCGCGATCGTCGCGCCGAGCGCGAGCAGCAATTTGTTCGCCGGGCAGGGCGCGGTCGTCGACCTTGCCGACGACATGGACATGGTGACGCGTCCGCGCGCGCTGCAATTCGTCGCGTTCGGCGAGGACGGGTCGGCGAAGGCGGGCGGCAGCCGCGCCGCGACCTTCCTCTTGTTCCGCGAACAATTGCTCGCCGCACGCAGCTATGCGCGCAATCCCGCAACCTTGGCCGAATGGGGCAATGACGCGATGATCCAGCGCGCCGACGCCGAGGCGCTGGTGCGAGTGATCGACGGCACGACGCCGCTGTTCGTCCGCGTCGACCGCGCCGCCGATATATTGAACGTCATCAAGCTGAAGAGCGAATTTCCGGCGCTGAAGCTCGTCCTTGTCGGGGTCACCGAAGGCTGGCTGGTCGCGCGCGAGATCGCGGCGGCCAAGGTGCCGGTGCTGGTGTCGCCGCTCAGCGACCTGCCCGACAGTTTCGAACGGCTCGGCGCGACGCAGTCGAACGCTGGGCGATTGAAAGCGGCGGGCGTCGACATCTCGGTCGGTGTCTTCGACGACGACGATGCGCATAAAATGGGCTATGCCACCCAATATGCCGGCAATCTCGTCGGGCTGGCGAAGCTGCCGGGTGCAAGCGGGCTGAGCTGGGATCAGGCCTTCGCCTCGATCAGCAGTGCACCGGCGCGCGCGGTCGGCATGGAGGGCAGCATCGGATCGCTGCGCCCCGGCCGCGTCGGCGACGTCGTGATCTGGGATGACGATCCGCTCGAACTCGGCAGCCGGCCGACCGCCGTGTGGATCGACGGCAAGGCGCAGTCGCTGACGACCCGGCAGGATCGCCTGCGCGACCGTTATGCGACGCCGGGCGAGGGCGCGTTGCCGAAAGCCTATGACAGATAGGCGCCGCGACTGACCAACGCGGCGCAAGGGGAAGAAGGGAGGGAGAGGGCCCGATGCAACCGATGTCGCTGCTGGTCACCACATGCGTCCTGTTCGTCGGCACGCATTTCGCGCTGTCGCATCCGCTGCGCGCGCCGCTCGCCGGACGGATGGGCGAGCGGGCGTTCCTGATCATCTATTCGATCGTCGCGATCGCGACGTTCATCATGGTGGTGCAAGCGTGGCGCGGAATGCCGCCCGAGCCGCCCTTGTGGGTCGCCGGCGACGCGCTGTGGGCCTTTGCGTCATTGCTCGTCCTGTTCGCGAGCGTGCTGTTCATGGGGTCGCTGATCGGCAACCCGGCGCTGCCCGCGCCGAACGCCGCCTTTGCCGCGCAGGGCGCACCGCGCGGCGTCTATGCGATCACGCGCCATCCGATGATGTGGGGCTTCGCGCTCTGGGCCTTCGCGCATGCGCTGGTGATGCCGACGCCGGCGCAGTTCATACTCTCGGGGATGATCGCCTTCCTCGCACTCGCCGGGTCGGCGGGACAGGACGTTAAAAAAGCGCGGTTGATGGGCGATAGCTGGCGGCACTGGGCGGCGCGGACGAGCTTCGTGCCCTTCGCCCGCCAGCTTGGCGGTGCGCCATGGGGCGATACGCTGCCGCGGCCGCACGCCTTGTTCGGCGGCATCGTGCTGTGGATCGCCGCGACCTGGGCGCATGGCGCGCTCGGCTATATGGTCGCGGGCATCTGGCGCTGGATCGGATAGGAGCGGCATGAACGCGGGCACGCATCTCAACGACCTGTCGCTGCGCCTGCTCGGCCGCGCCTTCGACCAGCTCGATCCCGAAGAAGTCCGCGTCGTGCAGGCGATCGCCGCCCGCGCGCCGAGCAGCCGCGACGCCGCCGATATCGGCGATGCGCAGGCAAGCACCGGCGACCGGCTCGCCGACCGCGTCGCGGCGGTCGGCGGCTCGTGGGGGTTCATCATCGTCTTTTCGCTGGTGCTGCTCGGCTGGATGCTGCTCAATTCGGAGGTGTTGCAGCGCTTCGGGCTCGCTTTCGACCCCTATCCCTTCATCTTCCTCAACCTGATGCTCTCGACGCTCGCCGCGGTGCAGGCGCCGATCATCATGATGAGCCAGAACCGCCAGTCGGCAAAGGACCGGCTGACCGCCAGCGTCGACTACGAGATCAACCTGCGCGCCGAGCTCGAAATCATGCGGCTGCACGAAAAGCTCGACCAGATGCGGATCGGCGAGCTGGCGGCAAAGGTCGACGAGCTATGCGCGCGGATGGAGCAGAAGGGCATCAGTTGATGATTTCGCCGCGTTCGTCCGAAGGCAGCGCGATCAGCCTTTCCCGCCACATCTGCAGCGCTTCGGGCGTCAATCGGGGCCAATCGGTGATTTCGCCTACGATCCTGAGCGGCGCGCTGCTGCGGTAAGACCGGGTGGGGTTGCCCGGAAATTTCTTGTCGGTGACATTGGGGTCATTCTCATATGCCCCGGTCGGCTCGACGAGATAGACGCGCGGAACGGTGTCACCTTCGATAAGTGCCGCAATTTCAGCGGCAAGCCCTGCACCGTTCACGAGCGCTGTGAAGTAGATATGGTTCATCACCACTTCGGGGCGATAGTTCGAGCGGCGGCCCGCCATGAGGAAATCGCCGACGCGCAAATCGGCGATCGTGCCGTGAAAGAACGGCCCTTCGTCCAGCACTTCGGCCATCGTCATCGTCCTTGTCGTTGCGAGCCCGCTTTTTTTGGTCACTGACCCCGTCGGACGTCACCCCGGACTCGATCCGGGGTCCATCGCAGCGCCGAAGTCATGGACCCCGGATCGAGTCCGGGGTGACGAAGGCAAAAAGTCCTGCCTTCGGCCGCCCTACAGACGCACCATCCGCATGCCTTGTTCCCCGTAGCGCGGTCCGTTCGTCCCGCCCTTCGGCGCGGCTGTGTCAATCGCGGCGAGGTCATCGGCGTCGAGCGTCACGTCGGCGGCGGCGACGCTGTCCTCCATCGTCGTGCGGCGCTTGGTGCCGGGGATGGGGACGATATCGTCGCCCTGTGCGAGCAGCCAGGCAAGGGCGATCTGGGCGTTCGACACGCCATGCTTCGCCGCGATCCCGGCAATCGCATCGACGATCGCGAGGTTGGCGGGGAGGTTCTCCTCCGAATAGCGCGGATCGTTCCGCCGCCAGTCGTTTTCGGGCAATTCGTCGCGGCTGCGGATCGTGCCGGCAAGGAAACCGCGGCCAAGCGGCGAATAGGGGATGAAGCCGATGCCGTTGTCGCGGCAGGCGGGCAGGATTTCGTCCTCGACCTCGCGTTCCCAGATCGAATATTCGCTCTGCAATGCGGTGATCGGCGCCGCCTTGGCGGCACGGCGGATCGTCTCGGGTCCGGCTTCGGACAGCGCGATGTGGCGGACCTTGCCCTCCTTCACCAGCTCCATCATCCCGCCGACGACCTCCTCGATCGCGATCGAGGGATCGACGCGGTGCTGGTAGAACAGGTCGATCGTATCGATGCCGAGCCGCTGGAGCGAGCCTTCGCACGCGGCGCGGGCGTTGGCGGGCGATCCGTCGACCCCGACGATCTTCTGCCCCTCGAACCGGAAACCGAATTTGGTCGCGATGACCAGCCCGTCGCGCTTGCCGCGGATCGCTTCGCCGAGCAGTTCCTCGTTGCTGAACGGGCCATAGATTTGCGCGGTGTCGAAAAAGGTGACGCCAAGGTCGATCGCGCGATGAATGGTGCGCGTCGATTCGCCGAGATCGGCATTTTCGCCATAGAGGATGTTGCCGCCCTTGATCATCGGCATGCAGCCGATGCCGATGGCGGAGACTTCAAGGCCGTGGCCGAGCTTACGATATTTCATGGGGCGACTCCTGCGGGGGGACTGTCGTCTTCCACACCGTCGGCGGCATATTTGGTTGCCGCGACGTCCGCCACGACATTGCCGAGGGTGCGGAAGATATCGGGAAATGTCTCGACCGCGACGAGCAGGCCGAGCGGCGCGACGGGCACGCCCATCGCGATGGCGATCGGCGCGATCGAGGTCACGAAGCTGATCGAGCCGGGCAGGCTGACCGAAGAAAGCGCCGCGGCAAGCGCAACCCCGAGGCCGACCGCCATTTCGAACGGCGTCAGTTCGACCCCGAACAGCCACGCGACATAGACGACGACCGCGAGGTTCATCGCCGGGCTGGTAAAGCGGAACAAGGCGACCGCGAGCGGCAGGACGATATCGGCCTTCTTGGGCTCGACGCCGAGCTCGGCCGACGATTTGAGCATCGCGGGCAGGCTGGCGAGCGAGCTTTGCGTGCTGATCGCCACCGCAAAGGTCGGCACCATCGCGCGGACGAAGCGCGGCAAGGGTATGCCGACGACGAACACCGCAAGCGCGATCCCGAGGATGATTGTGCAGACGCCGATCGCCGACAGCATCAGCACATAATGGACGAGCCCGCCGAAAGCGGCGACCCCGGCCTTGACCGCGAGGGCATAGCCGAGCGCGAAGACGCCGAGCGGCGCGAGCGCCAGAACCCAGCCGATAACGACGAGCATCGCATCGCCCAAGGCCTTAAAAAATCCCGACAGCGTTGCGCGCTCGGCGGCGCCGATGCGGCTGATCGCGAAGGCGAAAATGGTCGTGAAGACGATCAGCGGCAGGATCGACGTGTCGGCGGCGGCGGCGATCGGATTGGTCGGGATCAGGCCGAGGACGAAATCGGTGAAGGTGGGCGAGGGGACGGCATCGGTCGCCCCGCCAAGCCCGTGCCGCAGCCCTTCGGCCGCCGCGGTGGACATCGGGAAGGCGCGCAGCAGGAGCGGCAGCACCAGCAGGGTCATCAGCCCGGCGAGCAGATTGGCGCCGATGAAGATCGCCACGGCGCGGCCCGCCAGCTTACCCGCCCGCGCGGCATCGGCGGTCGCGGTGATGCCGGTGATCAGCAATGCGACGATCAGCGGGATGATCGTCATCTTGAGCGCATTGAGCCAGAGCAGGCCGACCCATTCGATATAGGGCAGCGATGCCGTGCCCCATTCGACCGAGATCGTCTCGACCGCGACGCCCAGCAACATGCCGGCGATCAGCGCCGAGAGGATGATCCATGCGGATTTCACGACCGATTCACCTGCGAACCCCTCCGGCCAGCTTGCCAAGCAAAAACGGGTGACCTAGGGCCATCCCGGGGTCTCCGGGGCAAGCTCTTGCCCTGATGTTCCGCTTAAGTAGCAGAGGTGGCATGCGCAAGTTTTTCGGAACCGACGGTATCCGTGGGCTCACCAACCAGATTCCGATGACCGTCGAGGTCGCGATGCGCGTCGGGATGGCGGCGGGCGCGCATTTCCTGCGCGGCGATCACAAGCATCGCGTCGTCATCGGCAAGGATACGCGTATTTCGGGCTATATGCTCGAAAACGCGCTCGTCGCCGGTTTCACCAGCGTCGGCATGGACGTCGTGCAGGTCGGGCCGATGCCGACCCCGGCGGTGGCGATGCTGACGCGCTCGATGCGCGCCGACCTCGGCGTCATGCTGTCGGCCAGCCACAACCCCTTCTACGATAACGGGATCAAGCTGTTCGGGCCCGACGGCTATAAATTGTCCGACGAGGACGAAATCCAGATCGAAATGCTGCTCGCCAGCGAGCCGAAGCTCGCCGAACCGGCGCAGATCGGCCGCGCCAAGCGCATCGAGGACGCGCGCGGCCGTTATATCCACGCGGTGAAGCAGAGCCTGCCCGAATCGGTCCGGCTCGACGGGCTGAAGATCGTCCTCGATTGCGCCAATGGCGCCGCTTACAACAGCGCGCCGACGGTGTTCTGGGAACTCGGCGCCGACGTGATTTCGGTCGGGGTCTCGCCCAACGGCATCAACATCAACGACAAATGCGGCTCGACCGCACCGCAATTGCTCCAGGAAACCGTGGTTGCGAGCGGCGCCGACCTCGGTATCGCGCTCGACGGCGACGCCGACCGGCTGATCGTCGTCGACGAAAAGGGCGCGATCGTCGACGGCGACCAGATCATGGGGCTGATCGGCGCGAGCTGGGCGCGGCAGGGACGGCTGAAGGGCGGCGGCGTCGTCGCGACGGTGATGTCGAACCTTGGCCTCGAGCGCTTCCTCGAAGGCGAGGGGCTGCGGCTCGAACGCACCAAGGTCGGCGACCGCTATGTCCTCGAACGGATGAAAGAGGGCGGCTTCAACGTCGGCGGCGAACAGTCGGGGCATATGATCCTGTCGGACCATGCGACGACCGGCGACGGCACGCTGGCGGGGCTGCAGGTGCTCGCCGAGCTGGTCGCGGCGGACCGGCCGGCGAGCGAATTGCTCCACCAGTTCGATCCGGTGCCGCAGCTTTTGAAGAATGTCCGCTTTGCGGGCGGCAAGCCGCTCGAAAACGGCAATGTCCAGACCGCCATCGCCAACGGCGAAGCGGCGCTCGCCGGGCGCGGGCGTCTCGTCATCCGCGCCTCGGGCACCGAACCGGTGATCCGCGTGATGGCCGAGGGCGACGATGCCGGACAAGTTGAACAGGTCGTCGATATGATATGCGACGCCGTAAAGGAGGCTGCGAACCGTCATGCTTGAAATGCGACCCGATTGTGAAAAGTGCGGGCGTGATCTGCCCGCGAACGCCCATGGGGCGTTCATCTGCTCGTTCGAATGCACCTTCTGCGCGAATTGCGCCGACCGGCTCGACGAGCAATGCCCCAATTGCGGCGGCGACCTGCTCGACCGGCCGCTGCGCGAAGGCGCGGCGCTGGCGAAATTCCCCGGCTCGACGGTGCGAAAGTATAAGGGTTGACCGCACGCGTCCTGATCATTGCCGGATCGGACAGCGGCGGCGGCGCCGGCATCCAGGCCGATATCAAGACGGTGACGATGCTCGGCGGCCAT
Organism: Sphingopyxis macrogoltabida; assembly: GCF_001314325.1. NCBI lineage: Bacteria > Pseudomonadati > Pseudomonadota > Alphaproteobacteria > Sphingomonadales > Sphingopyxidaceae > Sphingopyxis > Sphingopyxis macrogoltabida. Next base: position 1,969,004 of record NZ_CP009429.1, on the reverse strand, counting down.
GCGATGACCGCGATCGCCGCGATCACCGCGCAGAACAGCATGGGCGTGCAGGGCGTCCACGCCATCCCGGCCGAGATGGTGCTCATGCAGATCGACAGCGTCGTTCAGGATATCGGCGTCGATGCGGTCAAGATCGGCATGATCGGCAGCGCCGAGACGGCGGCGGCGGTCGCCGAGCGGCTCGCGCGCGCCGACCTGGCTACGACGCCGGTGGTGTTCGACCCCGTCATGGTGTCGACGAGCGGCTCGGTGCTCGCCGACGCCGCGACGATCCGGGCGTTCGAGGCGCTGATGCGGCGCGCGACGGTCGCCACCCCCAATCTGGGCGAACTCGACGCGTTGGGCGGCGAGGCGGCAGTGCTCGCGCACGGCTGCGCGCTGCTCGTCAAGGGCGGACATGGCGCGGGCGAGACGGTGACCGACCGGTTGCTCGAACCCGATGCGGGCGAGGTCGCGCGCTGGGAGGCGCCGCGCATCGACAGCCGGCACACCCATGGCACCGGCTGCACGCTGGCGTCGGCCATCGCGACGGGGCTGGCGCAGGGCATGCCGCTCGAGCCCGCAGTGGCGCGGGCGCGCGATTTCGTGCGGCTGGCGCTGCTCGATGCGCCGGGGCTGGGCGAGGGGCATGGCCCGATGGGGCAGCAGGCGGTGCGCAACGACGGGCTGTTCACCGGCCCCGCGCTCAACCAGTTCACGCTGCCCGCCACCGACTATGCGGCGTCGGTCGCTTTCTACAAGCAACTCGGCCTGACGCAGATCGTCGACAGCCCGGACAATGGTTATGCGCGCTTCGAGGCGATCAATGGCGTGACGCTGTCGATCCATGTGGGCGACGGCGAAGCGGGCGGCGCGACGACCTATCTGGAAAGCGGCGCGCTCGACGCGTGGGTCGCCTATCTGGCGCGGCGTGGCGTCCGGTTCGACCAGATGCCGAAGGACGAGGATTGGGGCTGGCGCGAGGCGCGGCTGACCGATCCGGCCGGCAACCGGCTGTGCCTGTATCAGGCGGGCGAATATCGGAGGTACCCGCCGTGGCGCATCTGACCGTCGGGGTCGACGAGGCAGGCCGCGGGCCGCTCGCCGGGCCGGTCGTCGCGGCGGCGGTGCTGCTCTGCGAAGGCGGTATCGCCGGGCTCGACGATTCGAAGAAGCTCTCCGCCAAACGCCGCGGCGAGCTGGAGATCGAAATCAAGGCGCGCTGCCGCTGGGGCGTCGGCGAGGCCAGCGTCGAGGAAATCGACCGCATCAACATATTGCAGGCGACTTTCCTCGCGATGACGCGCGCGGTCGAGGCGCTGGGCTTCGAACCCGCCGCGGTGCTCGTCGACGGCAACCGGCTGCCGCGCTGGCGCTATACGGCGACCGCGGTGATCGGCGGCGACGCGATTCACCCGTGCATCTCGGCCGCCAGCATCGTCGCGAAGGAGCATCGCGACCGCTACATGACCCGGATGGCGCGCGAATTTCCCGCTTTTGGCTGGGAGAGAAACATGGGCTATGGTACCGCCCACCATCTCGCGGCGTTGCGTCAGCATGGCCCGACACCGCTCCATCGGACCAGTTTTGCGCCGGTCGCTCAACTGCATCTGGTCTGAAAACACGCAGGAGAGCGTCATGCGCAGCGGGTTCACGGCCGATGATGTCGGCACGCAGACGGGGCGCTCCTTCCTGGTTACCGGTGCCAACGCCGGGATCGGTTTCGAGACCGTGCGCGTGCTGACGGCGCGCGGCGCACACGTCATCCTCGCGTGCCGCGATGCCGATCGGGCCGAGGCGGCGATGAACCGCATCCGGGCCGACGTTCCGGCGGCCGAACTGTCGTTCCAGCCGCTCGACCTTGCCGACCTCGATCAAGTGCGCGACGCGGCAAAGGCGGTGCTCGCCGGGCCACGGATCGACGTGCTGGTGAACAATGCCGGGATCATGATCCCGCCGAAAACGCTCACCAGGCAAGGGTTTGAATCGCAGTTCGGGGTCAATCACCTCGGCACCTTCGCCTTCACCGGGCTGGTGCACCCCCATATCGACGACCGCATCGTCATCACCTCGAGCATCGCGCACAAGGGCGGCGAGATCGATTTCAGCGACCTGTCGGCCAGCCGCAGCTATCATAACTGGCAGCGCTATCAGACGAGCAAGCTCGCCAACCTGCTCCATATGTTCGAACTCGACCGGCGGCTGAGCGCCGCCGGGCGCGCGACGCAGGCGATCGGCTGTCATCCCGGCGTCGCGCTCACCGAACTGACGCGCCACCTGCCGCTCCCGCTGCGCAGCATGACGCCGCTCGCCGCGCCTTTCTTCAACAGCGCTGCGCAGGGCGCCTGGCCGACGTTGCAGGCGGCGACCGGAGTCAATGTGCAGGGCGGCGATTATCTGGGGCCGCAGGGGCTCGGCGAAATATCGGGCCGCTCGGGTCCGGCGCGTGCGACGCGCACCGCGCGTGATCCGAAGCTCGCGCGCGAACTGTGGGTGCGTTCGGTCGAACTGACCGGTGTCGACCCCGGGATATGACCCCCGATCGAAATTTTTTTCGCCAGTGAGTCCCCATCGACACACCACCAGTGGTTGAGTCTCCGAGTCGCGACGGACTCCATATGTCGTGGCAGACTCCTTTCGTTCTCATCCCGTTAACCAGTTGGTGACGCGGAATCCCTAGAGTCCTGCGCTTGACGGCGGACTCCGCCTGACTCATCAGGGCCTTCTTTCGGACGAAGACAGGGGCGAAACATGGGTGTGATGGAACGGGTCAAGGCCCCGGCGGCGAAGCGGCGTGCGGTCAATGCGACCCCGGTCGATCTGCCGCTCGACAGCATCCTGCAGGGCGATTGCGTCGAAATGATGCGCAGCCTGCCTGCCGCGTCGGTCGACATGATCTTCGCCGACCCGCCGTACAACCTCCAGCTCGGTGGCGATCTGCTGCGTCCCGACGGCAGCCAGGTCGACGCGGTCGACGACGACTGGGACAAGTTCGACAGCCTCGCGACCTACGACCGTTTTACCCATTCGTGGCTCAAGGAAGCGAAGCGCATCCTGAAACCCGGCGGCAGCATCTGGGTGATCGGCAGCTATCACAACATTTTCCGCGTCGGCACCGCGCTGCAGGACCAGGGCTACTGGATTCTCAACGACATCGTGTGGCGCAAGGCGAACCCGATGCCCAATTTCAAGGGCACCCGCTTCACCAACGCGCATGAGACGCTGATCTGGGCGTCGATGGGCGAAAAGGCGCGCTACACCTTCAACTATCGCGCGATGAAGACGCTGAACGACGAACTCCAGATGCGCAGCGACTGGCTGATCCCGATCTGCGGCGGGCCCGAACGGCTCAAGAAGGGCGGCCACAAGGTCCATCCGACGCAAAAGCCCGAAGCCTTGCTCTATCGCATCCTGCTCGCCTGCTCTAACCCCGGCGACGTGGTGCTCGATCCCTTTTTCGGTACCGGCACGACGGGCGCGGTCGCGAAGCGCCTTGGCCGCCATTTCATCGGCATCGAGCGCGAGGACGATTATATCGAGGCCGCGCTGGAGCGGATCGAGATGGCGCTGCCGCTCGACGAAAGCGCGGTGAAGACGATGATGGCACCCAAGGCCGCGACCCGCGTTGCCTTCGGCACGCTCGTCGAATGCGGTATGATCGCGCCGGGGACGGTGCTGACCGACACCAAGCGCCGCTGGAAGGCGAAGGTGCGCGTCGACGGCAGCCTCGAATGCGAGGGCCAGCCCGCCGGGTCGATTCACAAGGTCGGCGCCGGACTGCAAGGCGCACCGAGCTGCAACGGCTGGACCTTCTGGCACGTCGATACCGGCAAGGAATTGCGCGTGATCGACGCGGTGCGGCAGGACTGGCTGCTCGCCAACGAGGCGTAGGAACATTCGTCGCCCCCGCGAAGGCGGGGGCCGCCGGCAACCTTGCGCAACACTGATAGCGGCCCCCGCCTTCGCGGGGGCGACGAGTTTTGGGGATAGGCATGTTCCAACCACTCACCAAACCCGCCCTCGGCAGCGCCTCGGCGGAGGCGCAAATCTATTGCCGCCCCGCCTGTTTCGTCGACCGGCCGCACGAACTGGACGACGGCTGTCTGCGGATTGCCGACACGATGGTCTGGTTTGCGGCTTGGCAGGTCAGCCTGCGCGACGATGGCGTGGTGAAATCGGCCATCGTGACCGTCGCCGAATTCGACGACTGGATCGCCGCGATGCCCGATACACTCGCGCGGGCGGCTACCACGCAGCGCGCCGCGACCGTGCGTCCGCGCGGCGCGCTCCAACTCGGCGAGCGAACGATCCGGCTGAACGAACCGCAGTTGATGGGCATATTGAATGTCACGCCCGACAGCTTTTCCGACGGCGGCAAGCATGTCGACACCCCCGCGGCGATCGATGCGGGTTTCGCGATGGCGTCGGCCGGCGCGGCGATCATCGACGTCGGCGGCGAATCGACCCGGCCCGGCGCGCCGCTCGTCTGGGAAGGCGACGAGATTCAGCGGGTCGAGGGCGTCGTCGCGGGGCTGGCGAAAGGCGGCGTCGCGGTATCGATCGACACGCGCAAGGCCGCGGTGATGGAGGCCGCGCTCGCGGCGGGGGCGGGAATCGTCAACGATATTTCGGCGCTGCGTTACGACGATCGCGCGATGGAGGTCGTCGTCCGCGCCCGCTGCCCGGTCGTGCTGATGCACGCCCCGGCCGCCAAGAGCGATCCGCATGCGGGCGGTGGTTATGACCATGTGCTGTTCGAGGTGTACGACATGCTCGCCGATCGCATTGCGGCGTGCGTCGCGGCGGGGATCGATCCGGCGAGGATCATCGTCGATCCGGGGCTGGGTTTCGGCAAGGGGATTGCCGACAATCTGGCGCTCATCAACGGCCTCGCGCTGTTCCATACATTGGGTTGCCCGATCCTGTTCGGGGCCAGCCGCAAGCGGATGATCGGCGCGCTCGACAATGAAGCGCCCGCCGACCAGCGGCTCGGCGGGACGGTGGCGCTGCATTATCAGGCGGCATCGCAGGGCGCGCAGATGCTCCGTATTCACGATGTTGCCGAAAACCAGCAGGCGCTGCGCGTCTGGCGCGGGCTGCGCGATGCGGCGCTGACCGCCTAGCTCTCCCAAATTGAACGGTCATCCCGGCGAAGGCCGGGATCTCACCTTAACGTCATAGCGCACCGGCGAGATCCCGGCTTTCGCCGGGATGACGGAATTGAAAGTGTGAGCTTCTACTGCGGCAAAGAAGGCCTAGCCTCTTTCCCGCCGCGCTTTCTTGCCGCGCGCCACTTCGGTCGCCAGTGCTTCGAAGCGCGGTTCCCATGTGCGGCGGAAACGCTGCATCCATGCATCGACCTCGTCGAAGCGCTCCGGTGCGACCGCATAGAGCCGCCGCCGTCCTTCGGCGCGCGACGTCGCGAAGCCGGTGTCGCGCAATATACGCAGGTGCTGCGACACCGCAGGCTGCGAAATCGAAAATTCGGCGGCGATCACCTCGACGATCGCGCCCGACGCCTGCGTGCCGTCCGCAAGCAGTTCGAGGATACGGCGGCGGACCGGATCGCCGAGGATATCGAAGGCGTGCATCATTCGGGCGCGGCGGCGCCGGTATAGAAGGCGGTCGTGCTGGCGCCTGCGCGGCTCGCGGCATCCGCAGCGGTGCCATAGGCGATCGAGGCGGCGGTCCATGAATCGCTGCTCGACGTCGCAAAAGCCCGGCCTTCGTCACTCAGCGGCCAGCTATCCTCGGCAAAACGCTCCTGCACCGCCGCGCCGGTTTCGAGGTGCCAGGCGAGGCCGAGTAGCGACAGGTCCCAGCCGACGCCGACGGCGCCGGGGCCGAATTTGTCCCAGAACTCCTCGGACTTGTCGTCGAGCGGGGCGATATGGCGCAGGGTCAGGCGCGTGCTGTCGTCGCCGGTTTCGGCCAGTTCGACCTCGACCCAGCTCGTCCCGCCGCCGAACTCCCACGTCAGCGCAAAATTGCGCGGCGGCGTGCATGCGGTGACGGTGCCGCCGGCATTGCCCTTGATCTGATATCTGCCGCCAAGGGAAAGGTTGCCTTCGACCGGCGCGAACCAGCGCGGGATGCGTTCCTTGTCGGTGATCGCGTTCCACAGATCGTCGATGCCGGTGGCATAGTCGCGCGACGCGACGACGGCGCGGCAGGGCTCGCCCGCGTGCGTCACATCCTCGACCTTGCGGACGACCATGGCGGCCTGGGCGGCGGTATCGAACGACATGATGATTCTCCCGGTTGGTGCCGGGGCATTTATATAAGTACAAACTTATATATCAAGCGCGATCGGCCGGGCGGAGCCCGCAGCGGGTCAGGCCGCGGTGTCGATCCCCAGATCGGCGAGCTTGCGGTACAGCGTCGAGCGGCCGATGCCGAGCCGCCGCGCCACTTCGCTCATCCGGCCGCGATAATGGCCGATGGCAAGGCGGATGACGTCGGCCTCGATCTCTTCGAGCGGGCGGAGGTTGCCGTCGGGCAGGTACAGGGTGACCCCGATCGCTTCGCCGTTGATCGCGACATTGCCGTCGCTCGTCACGCCGCCGCTGCCGCCGAGCGTCGCCTCGATCGCCTTGAAATCGGCGCTGGTAAGGACGTCGGTCTTGCTTTCGACCGCGGCGCGGAACAGCACGTCCTGAAGCTGGCGGACATTGCCCGGCCAGGCATAGGCGGCGAGCAGGCGCAGCGCGTCGTCGGTAACTCCGATCGTGCCCATCCCCGGCAAGCTGCTGATCCGCTGCAGCAAATGCCGCGCCAGCGGGCCGACGTCGCCGCGGCGTTCGCTGAGCGAGGGCAGGGTGAATTGCGCGGACGACAGCGCGTAGAACAGGTCTTCGCGGAAATGCCCCGCCTCGATCAGCTTGTCGAGCGGGCTGGCGCTGGTCGCGATGATGCGGACGTCGACGCTCTGGCGGATGCTGCCGCCGATCATCTGGACTTCGCCGGTGTTGAGGAATTCGACGAGCTTCGCTTGCGTCTCCAGCGGGATGCATTCGACATGGTCGATGATGATGCTGCCGGCATCGGCCTGCACCAGCCGGCCGACCTGGCGGTCGAAGGCGCCGGGGAAGGCGCCGCGTTCGTGGCCGAACAGTCCCGATCCGATCAGGCCCGGCGACACCGCCGAGCAATCGACCATCACCAGCGCGCCGCGGGCGCGCGGGCTGGCGCTGTGGATCGCGCGGGCGAAAACTTCCTTGCCGGTGCCGGGGCGGCCGTTGATCATCACCGGTACGCGCGCCCGCGCCGCCTTGGCGGCAATGGCCAGCGCGCTGCGGAAATTGGGGCTCGACCCGATGATTTCCTCGAAAGCGAGCGGGGCGCGCAATTTTTCGGTGAGCGGGCGGAGTTCGCCCTGCGGGCCGCTCGTCGAAACGATGCGATCGAGCGCGCTGAGCAGGCGGTCGGGGGCGATGGGTTTCTGGACGAAATCGCTCGCCCCGGCGCGCATCGCGCCGACCGCGACCTCGACCCCGTTGCGCATCGTGATGACGATCAGCGGCAGCGCGGGGCGCCAGCGGCGCAGTTCGGCAACGAATTCGGGGATCGACAGCCCGGAGATGCCCTGGTCGACGATCACCGCGTCGAGCGCCATGCCCTCCTGCGTGCCCAGTTTGGCGAGCGCGGTGTCGGTATCGGCGGCGACGACGCTGCGCCAGCCGCCGCGCGAGACGAGTGCCGCCAGAAAGCGCTGCTGGGCAGGCTCGCTGTCGACGATCATCACCATTCGCGTGTCGCGCGTACTTGCCATCGCCTTCGAATCTGCCCCTTTATCGGCACGTTATGCCATTGTTCCGCCGTAGCGAACCCCTTTAACCGATAGGGGTAAAAGGGCGATTAAGGCCACTTTGCTTTTGGCTTGCGGCGCGATTTTCCGCCAAACCCCTACTTGAGCATATCGGACAGCGTGGCTAAGACCGGCGCGAAATCCGATTCTGCGGCGTACGTGCGCGCGTCGAAGCGGAAACTGGCTAAGGGGAACAGCGATGGCACAGCAGGAAATGAAGGCAGCGGAAGAAACCTACACGGGGTTCCTCAGCCTGCTGAAAATCGGATCGATCATCACTGCGATCGTCACCGTTTTCGTCGTCCTTCTCATCGCTTCCTGATCGGCGTCCGCCATGCGCATCGCTGTGCTGAAGGAACTCGCCGCTGGCGAGACCCGCGTCGCTGCAACACCCGAAACCGTGAAGAAATTCATCGGATTGGGCGCTGAAGTTGCGGTCGAGTCCGGGGCGGGCGAAGCCGCTTCGATCGCCGACGCCGACTATGGCGCCGCGGGCGCGAGCGTCGGCAGCCGCGCCGATGCGCTGAAGGGCGCGAACATCATCCTCGCCATCCAGGGCCCCGACCCGAAGGGGCTCAAGGGCTTCGCCGACGGTGCCTGGCTCGCTGCCGGCCTCAACCCGTTCGGCGAGCGTGCGCGCGTCGACGACTATGCCAAGCTCGGTCTCGAAGCGCTGGCGATGGAATTCATGCCGCGCATCACGCGCGCGCAGTCGATGGACATCCTGTCCAGCCAGGCGAACCTCGCGGGTTACAAGGCGGTGCTGATGGCGGCGAACGCCTATGGCCGCGCCTTTCCGATGATGATGACCGCTGCCGGGACCGTCAGCGCCGCCAAGGCGTTCGTGATGGGCGTCGGCGTCGCGGGCCTTCAGGCGATCGCGACCGCACGCCGCCTCGGCGCCCAGGTCAGCGCGACCGACGTGCGCGCCGCGACCAAGGAACAGATTCTCAGCCTCGGCGCCAAGCCGATCTTCGTCGAGACGGTCGCGGGGATCGAGGGCGAGGGCGCGGGCGGCTATGCCACCGAAATGTCCGACGAATATAAGGCGGCACAGGCCGAGCTCGTGTCGTCGCACATCGCCAAGCAGGATATCGTGATCACCACCGCGCTGATCCCGGGGCGCCCCGCACCGCGGCTGATCAGCGACGCGCAGCTCGCGACGATGCGCGCGGGCAGCGTCATCGTCGACATGGCGGCCGAAAGCGGCGGCAATGTCGAGGGCGCGGTCGCCGGCGAGGCGAAGCGCATCCACGGCGTGACCGTGATCGGCGCGCAGAATATCGCCGCATTAATGCCCGCCGACACCAGCGCGCTGTTCAGCCGCAACCTGTTCAACTTCCTCTCCGCCTTCTGGGACAAGGAAGCCGGCAAGCCCGTGCTCGACGAGGAAATCGGCAACGCCGTGCGGCTGACGCAGGGCGGCAAGGTCGTGAACGAGCGACTGCTGGGGTGATCCTGCTTTCGCTTTCGCTGATGGTGGCCAGCGCGGTTGCTCCCGTTCCGGTCGCATTTTGGCGGACAGGAGACGACGGACTGAGCCTGCGTTTCTATGGAGAAATTGAACGGGCGATTGCGCGTGACGGACGCATTCGGGAAGCGGTGGCCGGTGACGTCGGCGTCTCCTTCACGCTTTACGCCGAGACCAATGTTCACCCGCTCACATCCGATAGCGACCATTTTTCTTACCGTATCAGCCTTCGTGCCGGGCCTTCGTTCGATGCTCCGCTGATCGCGCGTTTGGACAGCAGATGCGTCGATGACATCCCGGAATGCGCCGCAGATCTAGTCGCGCGCGTGGCGGACCGAATCGCTCGGCGTGCCGATTGAGGCGCGGATTTCGCACGTTTTTGGCCTTTTCATGAAACTTTCCGGGGGTAAAGTGCGTTCAGGGTTTGAACACCCTGACGTTTCAACAACCGGAGAATGATTGATGCTGCGTGCGAAGTTTTTCGCTTTTCCGCTTTTTGCCCTGACTGCCGCCGCGATGACCGTGCCCGCTTCTTATGCGCGGGCCGATGAAGGCGAAGAGACCGCTGCCGAAGCCGATGCCGCTGCCGGCGCCATGCAGGACGGCTGGAACATCGTCCAGAATGCGACGAGTTCGCCCGAACACAAGACGCTGGTGCAGGCGATCACCGCCGCCGGCCTCGCCGACACGCTGAGCGCCGCCGGCCCCTTCACCGTTTTCGCGCCGACCGATCAGGCCTTTGCCGCGGTGCCGCAGCCGATGACCGCCTATCTGATGGATCCGGTCAACAAGGATCATCTGGCGCAGGTGCTCAAATATCACGTCGTCCCCGGGACGATCACCTCGACCGACCTTTATGCGAAGATCAAGGCCGGCGGTGGTAAGACCACGCTGACCACGGTCGAAGGCGAGCCGCTGACCTTCACCGAGGTGCAGGGCAACATCAAGGTCGACGGCACGCAGGGCAGCTCGGGCTATGTCACCCAGGCCGACGTCACCCAGTCGAACGGCGTCATCCACGTCCTCAACGGCGTGCTGATGCCGACGCTGAAGGCAGCAGAGCCCGCCGCGGCACCGGCCGCGCCCGCGACCGGCGCGGCTCCGGCCGCACCGGCAACTGACGCTGCACCGGCGACGGCCGAGCCTGCTCCGGCGGACGAAGCTGCTCCGGCAACCGACCCTGCGAACTGACGCAACAAAACTGTAACCCGCCGGGCTTAGGGGCGCTTCGCATGAAGAGCCATTTTGCAACGGCGCTGATCGCCGCAGGCCTCGGCCTGGCGGGTTGCAGCAGCAAATCCGACCCCGCACCCACCGAAAAGCAGAGCGTCGCGAGCCAGATCGCCGCGACCGTTGCGGCCGACCCGAACGGCACCATCGCCGACGCGGTCGCGGCATCGCCGACGCACAGGATGCTCGCCACCGTGTTGCAACAGGCCGGGCTTGCGGCAACCTTGTCGGGCACCGGCCCCTTCACGCTCTTCGCGCCGACCGACGACGCTTTCATCCAGGTGCCGCCAACGACGCGCGACGGCTGGATGCTGCCGGCGCAGAAACAAGTGCTTACCGGCATCCTTCAATATCATATCGTGCCGGGCAAGCTGACCGTCGCCGACCTGTCGGCGAAGATTGCGGCGGATGGCGGCAAGACCTTGCTCAAGACGGCCAGCGGCGAGGAACTGACCGCCAGCCTCAGCGGCAAGGCGATCCTGCTTACCAGCGCCAGCGGCAACCGGGCGACGGTGACGGCACCCGACATTCAGCAGGCCAACGGCGTGGTCCATGTCATCGATGCGGTGCTGCTTCCGGCGATGTGACGCGCAACTTTGTTGCACTGCGACATTTTATGTCGTGAATTCCAGACATTTCCTGCTTTTTTGGGAGCTGAAGCGCGTTTTTTAGACCGCTTAGGAGTCGACACGCCTGCATCGCCACGGCAAGAGGTGCGCCACGCGGAATCAGCAGGGGAGCGCGCCGTGGATTTCATTGCGATTTTTTCGATTTTCGTGCTGGCGTGTTTCGTCGGCTATTTCGTTGTCTGGTCGGTGACCCCGGCGCTGCACACGCCGCTGATGAGCGTCACCAATGCCATTTCGTCGGTGATCATCGTCGGCGCGCTGATCGCCAGCGCCGCGGCGGGTTCGGCCTCGTCGAAGTGGCTGGGGCTGGCCGCGGTGGTGATGGCGAGCATCAACATCTTCGGCGGTTTCGCGGTCACCGCGCGCATGCTCGCGATGTACAAGAAGAAGGAGCGCTGAGATGGACATCCAGTCGATCCTTTCCGCCGCGACCGGCGGCCATGGCCTTGCCGTCAACCCGTGGGCGGCCGTCGCCTATCTGGTCGCCGGCGTCCTCTTCATCCTCTCGCTGCGCGGGCTTTCGTCGCCGGCGACGGCGCAGAGTGGCAACCGTTTCGGCATGATCGGAATGACGATCGCGGTCGTCACCACCTTGCTGACGCATATGCCGATGAAGGTCGGCGATGCCATGAACAGCTATGTCGGCATCGATCCCGTCGCCTTGGCCGAAATCCTCGCCGCGATCGGTATCGGGGCGGTGATCGGTATCGTCATGGCGCGCAAGATCGCGATGACCGCGATGCCGCAGCTCGTCGCGGCGTTCCACAGCCTTGTCGGCCTTGCTGCGGTGGCGGTTGCCGCCGCCGCCTATCTCAATCCGCTCGCCTTCGGCATCGCCGATGCGGCGGGACAGATCCACACCGTCAGCCGCATCGAGATGGGCCTCGGCATCGCGATCGGCGCGATCACCTTCTCGGGATCGGTCATCGCTTTCCTCAAGCTCAACGGCAATATGTCGGGTTCGCCGATCATGCTGCCGGGCCGGCACATCATCAATCTCGGCACGCTTGCCGCGATCATCGGGCTGGTCGCCTATTTCACCGTTGACCAAAGCCCGTGGGTGTTCTGGACCGTGACCGGGCTCAGCTTCGTCATCGGTTTCCTGCTGATCATCCCGATCGGCGGCGCCGACATGCCGGTCGTCGTGTCGATGCTGAACAGCTATTCGGGCTGGGCCGCGGCGGCGATGGGCTTCACGCTCGGCAACACCGCGATGATCATCACCGGCGCGCTCGTCGGCTCGTCGGGTGCGATCCTGTCGTACATCATGTGCCGCGCGATGAACCGCAGCTTCATCAGCGTCATCGCCGGCGGCTTCGGCGCCGACGATTCGGGCGGCGGTGCGGGCGGTACGAAGGAACAGCGCCCGTGGAAACCGGGCAGCGCCGACGACGCCGCCTTCCTGATGAGCCAGGCCGAAAATGTCATCATCGTCCCCGGTTACGGCATGGCGGTCGCGCAGGCGCAGCACGCGCTGCGCGAAATGGGCGACCTGCTCAAGAAGGAAGGCGTCAACGTCAAATATGCCATCCACCCGGTCGCGGGACGTATGCCCGGCCATATGAACGTGCTGCTCGCCGAAGCGAACGTCCCCTATGACGAGGTGTTCGAGCTCGAGGACATCAACGGCGAATTTGCGCAATGCGACGTCGCCTTCGTCATCGGCGCCAACGACGTGACCAACCCGTCGGCCAAGACGGACAAGTCGTCGCCGATCTATGGCATGCCCGTGCTCGACGTCGAAAAGGCGAAGACCGTGCTCTTCGTGAAGCGTTCGATGGGCGGGGTCGGCTATGCCGGCGTCGACAACGACGTCTTCTATATGGACCAGACGATGATGCTGCTCGGCGACGCCAAGAAGATGACCGACGACATCGTCAAGGCGCTGAACGGCGGCGGGCACTGACGCTTCGTCTCAAATAACCGCCTGCGGCTTGCCCGGCGGCGGTTCTTTATCTAGCCATGACATGGACCGGGTCCCCGAGGGCCCGGTCCTGTTGTTATCCGGAGAATGAATTTGCGTAAAATCGGCCTGATCGGGGGAATCAGCTGGGCATCGACCGAGCTTTATTACCGCCATCTTAACAAGGGGGTGCAGAAGCGCCTGGGGACGGCCTGTTCGGCGCCGATCATTCTCGAAAGCCTCAACTATTGCGAGCTGTCGCGGCTGACGACCCCCGAGCAATGGGCGCATGCGAAGGATGTGCTGATCGCCTCGGCGCAGCGGCTCGAAGCGGCGGGGGCGACCGCGCTGATGATCGCCGCCAATTCGATGCACAGGGTCGCCGAGGACGTCGCGGCGGCGATTTCGATCCCGCTCATTCATATCGTCGACGAGACGGGCGAGAAGATGAAGGCCGACGGCATCAAGGCCGCGGCGGTGATCGGCACGCGCAATGTGATGACCGAGGCGTGGTTCCGCCAGCGGCTCGTCCGCCACGGCCTGACGCTCGCGCCCTATGACGCGACGCGCGCCGAGGCGATCGACAATATCATTTACGACCAGCTCATGCAGGGCAAGGTGCTCGAGGAATCGCGCCGGACGATGAAGACCTTCATCACCGATATCGCCAAGCAGGACATTCAGGCGCTGGTCCTCGCGAGCACCGAACTGGTGATGCTCGTCGATCCCGACGCCAACGTCCTGCCGATCTACGACACGACGCGCATCCACGTCGCGGCGGGCGTCGACTGGATTCTGGGCGAGGGTTCTTAAGCCAGCCTAAAAATCCCGCTCGTGTCGAGCGAAGTCGAGACACCTCGAAGGGAAAGCGCCGACGATGGGCATCTCGACTTCGCTCGATGCGAACGGAATCGGGTGAATCACCCCAGCCGCGTCCATGTCACGGTGCGGCAGAACACCGAAACACAGCCCTTCATCGTCATCTTGTTGCCCTTCACGCGCAGGTGCGCCTTGTAATAGCGGCCGTCCTCGGGGCTATAGCCTTCACCTTTCCAGCCGTCGCCGGCCGGGACGAGATCCCAGTAAATCTGCAGCCCGGCAACCTTGCGGTCGCGCTTCTGCTTGTCGGGGTTGCGCTCGTCGCGCTGGCCGCCCGCGGGTTCCTTGATCAGCAATCGTTCGATCCGGCCGCACATCTTGGCACCGCATGGCGCCATCGCGACGATCCCCTTGCCGTCGTCGGTCTTCCAGCGCCCGCTGATCGAGGCGGGTGCGGCGGCCATTGTTGGCACGGCAATAAAGGCGCCAAGCGCCAAGGCATATCTGTGGAACATTGCGACCTCTCCTGTTGTTACAGGCATGTCAGCAACAGGCTTGGCTTCCGTCAAGTCTTGCCGCATGTTTCGAAAGAAACAGGGAGAGACTTATGCGAATCCATGGCCTGTCGCGAACGGCTTGTCTGACCTTCGCCGCCGCCGCGCTTGTTGCGGCGCCGGCGTCGGCCAAAACGATCAGCGTCAGTGCAGATACGCCCGACGCCAATGAAAAGCTGCAAGAGGCGCTGATCATGGCGGTATCGGGCGACGTCGTCGAACTGGGCGCGGGAACGTGGAAGCTCACCGACGGGCTGTCGCTCGACGTCGCCAATGTCACCATCCGCGGCGCCGGGACCGACGCCAATGGATCGATCCTCGACTTTTCGGACCAGCAGGGCGCGGGCGAAGGGCTGCTCGTCACCTCGGACGACGTGCTGCTCACCAACTTCGCGGTGCTGAACACCAAGGGCGACGGGATCAAGTCGAAAGGCGCCGACCGCATCGTCTATCACGAACTCCGCGTCGAATGGACCGCCGGGCCGAAGGAAACCAACGGCGCCTACGGCATCTACCCGGTCGAAAGCACCGACGTGCTGATCGACAGCGTCTTCGTCCGCGGCGCGTCCGACGCCGGCATCTATGTCGGCCAGTCGAAGAATATCGTGGTCCGCGACAGCTTCGCGATCGAAAATGTCGCGGGAATCGAGATCGAGAACAGCTACGACGCCGACGTCCACGACAATATCGCGATGCGCAACACCGGCGGCATATTGGTGTTCGACCTGCCGAGCCTGCCGATGCAGGGCGGGCACAATGTCCGCGTCTTCGATAATATCGTGAAGGACAACAGCACGCCCAATTTCGCGCCGAAGGGCAATATCGTCGCGAGCGTCCCGACCGGCACCGGGGTGCTGGTGATGGCGAACAATAATGTCGAGATTTTCGACAATGCTTTCGAGGATAACGGCACCGCCAACATCATGATCGTCGGCTATCGCTATCCGTACAAGGACGACAAATACCAGCCGCTGCCGCGCCAGATCTTCGTGCGCGACAATGCGCACGGCCGGGCCGGCTTCGCGCCCGGCTTTCCCGGCGGTGCCGAGATGGCGGCGGCGATGGGCGGATCGATCCCGCCGATCCTGTGGGACGGCTCGGGCAATGCCATCGTCAACGACGACGTCGGCGTGCTGTCGCTGAACCTGCCCGATGTCCAGACGCCGCAGAGCGAGGCGAAGCCGTCGCCCGTCGACCTCAAGGACAGCGCGCCCGCCGCGCTGCCCGGCATCAAGCTGCCCGCGAGCATGGAGGCGAAGGTCCAGTGAAGCGCCTTGCCGCCGCCTTCGCTGCGGCGCTGTTATGTGCGAGCGGCGGCGCCGCGGTTCCGGTGGCGGGTCCCGATCAGGCGCTGATCGACGGCGACACGATGCCGCGCAAGCTGTCGGAGTTCGGCTTGTTCGTATCGGGCGGCGCTGCATTACAGGCCGGCGTCGTGCCGTACGAACTGCACACGCCGCTGTTCAGCGACTATGCCGACAAGGCGCGCGCGATCTGGCTGCCCGCGGGGACAAAGGCCGAAGTCGGCGGCGACGGCACCGTCGCCTTTCCGGTCGGCACGGTGCTGATCAAGAGTTTCTCGTGGAGCGGGCAGGGCGGCGGCAAGCCGGTCGAGACAAGGCTGCTGATCCACCGCAAGGACGGCTGGACCGCGCTTCCTTACGTGTGGGACGCCGACGGGCGCGATGCGACGCTGGCAATCGGCGGGCGGCGCGTGCCGGTAAGCTTTACCGAGCCCGACGGAACGGCGCAGTCGATCAGCTATGCCGTGCCGAACAAGAACCAGTGCAAGGAATGCCATGCCGAGGCGGGAGCGATCGTCCCGATCGGTCCCAAGGCGCGCAACCTCGTCTTCGCACCGCAGTGGCAAGCGTTCCGGAGCGGCCGTTTCACTTGGCCCGCGAACCGCATCGCGCCGCTGCCGCGCTGGGACGACTCGAAGAGCGGCAGCGTCGCGGAGCGCGCGCGCGCCTATCTCGACGTCAATTGCGCACATTGCCACAACCCGAAGGGCAGCGCGTCGAACAGCGGCCTGTTCCTGCGCTGGACCGACGATCCGACGGGCGTCAATTACGGCATCGGCAAACGCCCGACCGCGGCGGGACGCGGCAGCGGCGGGATGGAATTCGCGATCAAACCGGGCGATCCCGATCACAGCTTCCTGATCTATCGTCTCGAAAGCCTCGATCCCGGCATCGCGATGCCCGAACTCGGCCGCGGCGCCGTACACAAGGAAGGCGCGGCGCTGCTCCGGCAATGGATTGCCGATATGCCTGAGGACAAGAAAAACTGACTGCCGGACGAGCTTGCGCGGTTCACCGGAAATAGTATGCGCTGTCGCCATGACCCAACTTGTCCTTCACGATTATTTTCGCTCGTCGGCCAGCTTCCGCGTTCGCATCGCGCTGAACCTCAAGGGGCTCGCCTATGAGCGCGTCGAGGTCAGCCTGATCGCGGGCGAGCAGCGCAGCGACGCCTATCTCGAACTGAATGCGCAGGGCTTCGTCCCGATGCTCGTCGTCGACGGCGAGCCGATGATCCAGAGCATGGCAATCATCGACTGGCTCGACCGCAGCCATCCCGAACCGCGGCTGATCCCCGAAGATGCGATGCCGCGCGCCGTCGCGCTGGCGCAGGCGCAGGTGGTCGCAAGCGACATCCACCCGCTCAACAATTTGCGTGTGCTCAAATATCTGACCAAGGACCTCGGCCTTAACGAGCAGACCAAGGACCGCTGGATCGCCACATGGATCGCGCAGGGCTTCGAGGCCTTGGAAGCGATGGCGGGCGACGGCCGCTATCTCGGTGGTGAGACGCCGGGAATAGCCGACTGCTGTCTCGTGCCGCAGATGTACAACGCGCGGCGTTTCGAGGTGCCGCTGGACGATTACCCGCGGCTTGTGGAGATCGACGCGGCGTGCATGGAGCTGGACGCGTTTAAAACTGCGCATCCTGACGCGGTGAAGCCGGCATGATCCGCCTTCTGATCGGAACCGCCGTGCTCGTGTTGCCTGCGGCGGCGATGGCGCAGGATAAGCGCGATGAGACCGAAATATGGATTCCGGCGCGGCTTGTTCCGCCCGAGGAAATCGTGGTGACCGGAAGCGGGATGTTGCAGGCGCCGGAGAGCGACCGGGTCCAGGCCTCCGCGATCCTGCTCGACCTCGATCCGGGTCTCGGCGCGCGTATCGAAAACCGCCTTCGGGACGAGGCTGGCATCGTCCAGTTTCGCCGCTCGGACGGGCGCAGCGCGCATCCGACAAGCCAGGGCGTGACCTTGCGGGGTCTCGGCGGCAATGCATCGAGCCGCGCACTGGTCACGCTCGACGGCGTGCCGCAGGCGGACCCCTTCGGCGGCTGGGTCGCATGGAGCGCCTATGACGCGATCCGGCTGGGCGGCATTTCGATTACCCGCGGCGGCGGCAGCGGCGCCGACGGCCCCGGCGCGCTCGCGGGAACGATCGGCCTCTATTCCGAAATGACCGACGGCGTGACCGCAAGCGCCGCTTATGGCAGCCGCGACAGCTTCGATGCGTCGGCGAGCGCGGGGACCGAACTCGGCAGCGGGCAGGTCGCGATCGACGGCCGCTACAGCCGCGGCGACGGCTTCGTGCCCGTTGCGAACGGACAACGCGGCGCAGTCGACCGTGCCGCGCCCTACGAACAGGGCGGGCTCGGCGTGCGCCTGCGCTTCGACGCCGGCGACAACAGCCGCATCGAGGCGAGCGTGCGCGGCTTCGCCGACCGGCGCGACCGCGGCACCGACTTTACCGAGAGCAAGGTCGACGGGCTCGATGCCAGCCTGCGCGTCGTTCATGATCCGGCGGGCGCGACGCAGTGGCTCGCGCTCACCTATATCCAGCTCCGCGATTTCGAGAGCGGTTTCGCGAGCGTTGCCGCCGGACGGAACAGCGTCAATCCGGCGCTGTTCCAGCGGGTGCCCGCGACCGGTATCGGCGCGCGCTTCGAACTGCGCCCGGCGATCGGCGGCGCCAACCCGCTGCGCGTCGGCGCCGACTGGCGCCGCACGACGGGCCGCACCGAGGAAGATTTCTTCTTCACCAATGGCGTGCCCGGCCGTCACCGCATCGCCGGCGGCAGCAGCGACACCGTCGGCGCCTTCGCCGAATGGACATCGGGCGACCCGGACGACGGTCTGCTCTGGACCTTGAGCGGCCGCGTCGATCGCTGGTGGCTCGGCGCCGGCTACCGGCTCGAACGCAATATCGCCGGACCGCTGATCACCGACCTCGATTTCACGGCGCGGCAGGGCTGGGAAGGTAGCGGGCGCGCCGGGCTGCGCTGGACGTCGAACGGCTTTTCGCTGCGCGCCGCGGGCTATCGCGGCTGGCGTCTGCCGACACTCAACGAGCTGTACCGCCCGTTCCGCGTCGGCGCCGAGGTGACGACCGCGAACGAAGCGCTGAAGCCCGAACGGCTGTGGGGCGGCGAGATCGGGGCCGACTGGAGCGGCGGCGCGACGAAGCTGTCGGCGACCTTGTTCGCCAACCACCTCACCAACGCGATCGCCAATGTGACGCTGGCGCCCAATCTCAACCAGCGCCAGAATCTCGATGCCATCGACAGCAAGGGCATCGAACTCGCCGCCGAACAGGGCATCGGGCCGGTCACCCTGCGCGCGACCTACGCCTATACCGATGCCAAGGTCGATGCGTCGGGTGCCGCCGCGACGCTCGACGGACGCCGCCCGGCGCAGATCGCCAAGCATGGCGGCAGCGTGTCGCTGCGCAGCAACGGCGATGGCCCCTTCGGCGGTTTCGCGACACTGCGCTATGTCGGCAAGCAGAATGAGGACGACCTAGGGCTGCTTGAACTCGGCGACGCGCTGACCCTTGATGCCGGCCTGTCGTGGCGGCTCGCCAAAGCAATCAGCATCGAAGCGCGCGGCGAGAACATCTTCGACGAACTCGTCCCCGCGGCGATCTCGTCGGCGGGCATTGTCGAACGCGCCACGCCGCGAACCCTCTGGATCGGGGCAAGGCTGAATTTCTGAGGCTTCACAGACGGCGATCAGGCGATATGGATAGCATATGGCCGCCAAGAAACTGAACCTCGACAATTTCCTGCCATACCGGCTGTCGATCGCGTCGAACGCGCTATCGAGCCGCATAGCGGCCGAATATCAGAACCGCTTCGGCCTCAAGATTCCCGAATGGCGGCTGATGGCGGTGCTCGGCGAAGGCAAGCCGCTGACCCAGCGCGAACTCGTCGCGGCGACGCGGATGGACAAGGTCACGGTCAACCGCGCGGCAAAGGCGCTCGCCGACCGCCACCTGATCGCGCGGCAGGCGCACGAGGCCGACGGACGCTCGCACCATCTGGAACTCACCGAGACTGGCCGTTCGCTCTACGATGCGATCGTCCCCGCGGCGCTGGCAAGCGAGGCGCAGCTTGAATCGACGATCAGCGAACGCGAACGCGCGACACTGCTCACCATCCTCGCCAAGCTGACTGCCGCCGCCGAAGATTATGCCTGACCGGGCCTATCGCGCCGCCCCGCCCGACGCCCTGCGCATCGAGCCGGTCGGCGAACTTACCGCCATTTTCGACCGCCGTTCGATGCAGACGCACCTCGTCGCGCCGCCGATGCCCGAAATGCTCGCGCTGATGGGCAGCGATATGTGCGATGCCGCGATGCTCGCCGACCGGCTCGCCGCGGCGTTCGATCTCGATGCGGATGGCGATGCACCGGCGATCGTCGCCGACCGCTTGGCCGAACTCGCCGCGCTGGGGCTGGTGGAGCGCGCGTGAGGCACCGCACGCGGATCGCCGTCGGCCCCGTCCAGTTTCGCGTCGGCAGCGACTGGCCCGAACCGATCGCCGCGCTTGACCGGCTCTATGCCGCCTATCCGCAGGACGATGCACGCCCGGCCGACGCCACGGTGCGCCTGTTCGCGGCGCGGCCCTGGCGGCGCTGGCTGCGCCCGTCGGTGCATATCGGGGGCGATTTCATCGTCCCCGATGCGCTGCCGCTGCCGCTGTCGATGGGGCTGCTCGCCGCCGAGATGGCGATGAACCTGCAGGTCGCGCTGGGCTGGCGGCGGCATATGCTGCTCCATGCCAGCGCGGTCGCGAAGGATGGCCGCGCGCTGATCATGTCGGGCGAATCGGGGTCGGGAAAATCGACGCTTGCCGCGCTGCTGGGCGAGGGCGACTGGCGGCTGATGGGCGACGAGTTTACCCTGATCGATCCCGCCAGCGGCGATGCGCTCGCCTTCCCGCGTGCCGTCAGCCTAAAAAACGCGGCGATTGCCGAAATGGCGTCGCGGGTCGACGCATCGCGGCTCGGGCCGCTGCTTGCGGGAACGCCGAAGGGCGACATCCGCCACTTGATCCCGCGAGGTAATGCGATCGCGGCGATGCACGAACCCGCACGCCCGGCGCTGCTCCTCTTCCCGCGCTTCGGCGGCGAGGCGGCGATCGAGCCGATGGGGGAGGGCGAAGCCTTCGTGCGCCTCACCGAATCATCGACCAATTATGTCACGCTCGGCGAGGCGGGCTTCGTGGCGCTGACCCGGCTGGTGCGCGAGACGCCCGCTTTCGGCATCTCCTATCCCGACAGCGCGACGGGGATCGCGCTTGCCGAACAATTGTGGGCGGAGGCGGCGCGATGAGCGCGGTGCAGACGCTCGTCGACCTGCTGGCCGGGCGCCGCGCTGCGGTCGACCTCGGCCCGCGCGACTGGGACGGCGTGATCGGCGTCGCACGCAGCGAAGCGATGCTCGCGACGCTCGCCTGCCGGCTCGAAGCGGCCGACCTGCCGCCTTCGGTCGCCGCACTGTTCGCCGACCAGCGCATCGCGGCCGAGGTCGCGCAGCGACAGGCGCTGTGGGAAGCCGAGATGGCGCGCCGCGCGCTGAGGGAACAGCGCATCGAATTCGTGCTGCTCAAGGGGACGGCCTATGCCGCGGCCGGCCTCTCCTGTTCGGCGGGCCGCCAGATCGGCGACCTCGATATTCTCGTCCTGCAAAGCGATATCGGCCGCGCCGAGAACGAGCTGCTCGCGGCAGAATGGGAGTGGGTAAAGCCCGATCCCTATGACGACGCCTATTACCGCGATCATATGCACGAGCTCCCGCCGCTGATCCACAAGGCGCGCGACCGGATGATCGATGTCCATCATACGATCCTGCCGAGGACCCACCGGATCACCCCCGATGCGCTCGCGCTGATGAGCGATGCGGTGGCGACCGGCAGCGGCCATGCCGTGCTCTGCCCCGCCGACATGATGTGCCACTGCGCGGCGCATATGCTGGCCGATGGCGATTTGCAGGGGGGCCTCCGCAACCTCTGGGATTTCCACTGCCTGACGCGCGACTTTGCCGCGGCCGATCCCGGCTTCTGGGGCAAGCTCGACGCGCGCGCCGACCTGCACGGGCTGCGCGCGCCGGTTCGCCGCGCGGCGCGGCTGTCGCGCGATCTCTATGGCAGCGATCTTCCTTCGGGCTGGGACGGACAGGACCCGGGCGACGGCCGGTATCGCCGCCGGTTGCTGGCGCGCGACGACTGGGGGCGTCCGACCGATTTCGCGCTCCAGCAGGCCTTCTACATCCGCTCGCACTGGCTACGCATGCCGCCCGCGATGCTCGCGCGGCACCTGTGGACCAAGTGGCGGACGCGGTAACCGGGAAAAGGTCGCGGTTGGGCGCGCTGCCGTGACATGTTATCGTCCGAAAACCGGATAAGAGGAGAGGTGACATGACGACTCCCGCAATCCTGCTCGTTCACGGTTTTTGGGGCGGCGCCGCGCATTGGGGCAAGGTTATCCTGGCGCTCGACGCATTGGGTCATAGCTCGCTCGAGGCTGTCGAACTGCCGCTGACGTCGCTTGCCGACGATGTTGCGCGAACGACCCGGATGATCGCCCAGCATGACGGGCCGGTGCTGCTGGTCGGTCACAGCTATGGCGGGGCGGTGATCACCGGCGCGGGCAATCATCCCAATGTCGCAGGTCTCGTCTACATCGCCGCCTTTGCGCCGGATGAGGGCGAATCGCCGGGCGGCATCACCCAGACGCATGCGCCCGCGGGCGCATGCGTCCCAGACGCATGCGCCCGCGGGCGCCGCCGCGCTTGAGCCCGACAGCGATGGATATTTGTGGATACGCAAAGACAAGTTTCACGAAAACTTCTGTCAGGATCTGGATGCCGATGGCGCGCGGGTGATGGCAGTGACGCAGAAGGCACCGCTGGCAACGACCTTTGGCGACATGATGTCCGACCCGGCATGGCGCAACAAGGATTGCTGGTATCAGATTTCCAGCGAGGACCGGATGATCCACCCCGACAATCAGGCGATGATGTCGGGCCGGATGGGCGCGAAAAAGGTCATTACCCTGAACGCCGGCCACGCATCGCTCGCTTCGATGCCGGCCGAGGTTGCGACGTTGATCGACGAGGCGGCGCGGGCGGTCGCGATCTAAAGCGTTTCGAGCAGCGGGATCAGCTCACCATAATCGTCGATGACATGATCGGCGCCGAGGTCTGCCGCCGGCCGGTCGAGGAAGCCGAAGCTGACCGCGATGCTGGGCACTCCGGCGTTCGTCGCCGCCATCACGTCATAGATGCTGTCGCCGACGAACGCCGTACGGCCGCCGCCGCAGCGTTCGATCATCGCGAGGATCGGCTCGGCCGCGGGTTTGCGGACGCCCAGCGTGTCGCCGCCGATGATCGTCGCCATCCGGTCGGCCAGCCCGAGTTCGCCGAGCAATATCCGCGCCAGCCGCTCCATCTTGTTGGTAACCACCGCGGTACGCACGCCGAGCGCGTCGAGGCGGTCGAGCGCTTCGATCAGGCCGGGGAAGGGGCGGCTGTGCACCGCGATATGGTCTTCGTAATAGCGCAGCAGTTCGGGATAGAGCCGCTCGACATCGCCGTCCGGGACGCCGCCGGTCGCCGCCAGCCCCTGTTCGAGCATATGCTTCGCGCCCAGCCCGATCATCGGCCGCACCGCCGCTTCGGGTAGCGGCGCCCGCCCGACGAGCGACAGCGCGTGGTTGACCGCGGCGGTCAGGTCGCCCGCCGTATCGACCAACGTGCCGTCGAGGTCGAATCCGACGATCCGGAAAGGGAAGTCATTCATCGCGTGCGCATGGCCCGATGGTCTGGAAACCGCAATGATTTGCTGGCATGGCAGCGCGCATGAGCAACCGACCGATCGCCGCTATCGTCCTCGCCGCCGGCAAGGGGACCCGCATGAAATCCGACCTGCACAAGGTGCTGCACCCGATCGCGGGGCGGCCGATGCTGCTGCATTTGATGGCGAGCGTCGATGCGCTGAGCCCTGCGAAGAAGGTGGTGATCGTCGGCGACAAGGCTGACCAGCTCGAAGCCGCGCTCGGCGGTTCGGCCGAACTGGCGGTGCAGGACCCGCAGCTCGGCACCGGCCACGCGGTGCAGCAGGGCGAGGGCGCGCTGGCCGGTTTCGACGGCGATGTGCTGATCCTCTATGGCGACGTGCCTTTCGTCCCGACCGCGACGATGCAGTCGATGATCGACCGGCTGAACGCTGCGGACACTCCCGCGGTCGTCGTCCTCGCGTTCGAACCCGACGACCCGCTGCAATATGGCCGCGTCATTACCGATGGCGACCGGGTGACCAAGATGGTCGAGCACAAGGACGCGACCGAAGTCGAACGCGCGGTCCGGCTCTGCAACTCGGGGCTGATGGCGGCAAAGGCACGCGATCTGTTCGCGCTGCTCGCACGCGTCACCGACGACAATGCGGCGAAGGAATTCTACCTTGTCGACATCGTCAACATCGCGAACGCCGACGGGCGGTCGTGCGCAGTCGTGACGACCGATCCGAACGATGTCGCCGGGATCAACAGCCGCGCTGAACTGGCGCAGGCCGAGGCGCAATGGCAGGCGTTCAAGCGCGACGAGGCGATGGCGGGTGGGGCGTCGCTGCGTGCGCCCGATACCGTCTGGTTCTCCTGGGATACCGAGCTGGGCCGCGACGTGACGATCGAACCCAATGTCTTTTTCGGCCCCGGCGTGACGGTCGGCGACCATGTGACGATCCGCGCCAACAGCCATATCGAAGGCGCGAACATCGGCGCGGGCTGCGAGATCGGCCCCTTCGCACGCCTCCGCCCCGGCACGGTGCTCGAGGAAAAGGCGAAGATCGGCAATTTCGTCGAGACCAAGAAGGCGCATCTGGGCAAGGGCGCCAAGGCGAACCACCTCACCTATCTGGGCGACGCCACCGTCGGTGCGGGCGCGAATATCGGCGCGGGCACGATCACCTGCAATTATGACGGCTATTTCAAATATCAGACGGTGATCGGCGAGAATGCCTTCATCGGATCGAACAGCGCACTGATCGCGCCGGTGACGATCGGCCGCGACGCCATCGTCGCCGCGGGCAGCGCGGTGTCGCGCGATGTCGGCGACGGCGACCTCCGCATGGTGCGCGCCGAACAGCTCGTCAAACCGGGCTGGGCCGACCGCTTCCACGACACGATGCGCAAGAAAAAGGCGGCGGAGAAGAAATAGGACGATGGCCGCCCCGACGCTGACCACCGCGCGGCTGGTGCTGCGCCAGCTCCGCGCCGACGATGCCGCGGCGCTGTTCGCGGTGCTGTCCGATGCCGAACTGATGACCTGGTGGTCGAGCGGTCCGCATCAGTCGCTCGCCGAGACCGAGGCCTATGTCACGCGCAATGCCGAAGAAGGGCAGGGCTGGCTGTGCTGGGCGATCACCGCGGCCGGCGATGACAGTGCGCTCGGCTGGGTGATCCTGATGGACGGCAAGCCCGGGGTGGGCGAGGTCGGTTATATCCTCCGCCGCGACCGCTGGGGCGGCGGGCTGGCGCGCGAGGCGGTCGCCTGCGTTATCGCGCATGGCTTTACCGAAGGCCGGCTGCGCCGTATCTTCGCCGATACCGACCCCGACAACGCCGGGTCGATCGCGCTGCTCGAAAAGCTGGGATTCCGGCGTGAGGGGCATCTGCGGGGCGAATGGGAGACGCATATCGGCGTCCGCGATTCATTGATTTTCGGCCTGCTCAAGGACGAGTGGCAAAAAGTGGAGACCCAGTTCAAGTGAGCGACCGTTACGAAGACAAACCCTTCCTGCGCTTCGTCGATGCCTGGGTGCTGAAGGCGAACGGCCATCTCGACCCGGCGACGGAGAACTACTGCAAGGCGATGGTGCCGCAGCTTCGCCAGAGCTTCGGCGTGACGGGCGGAAGCTGGGAAGAGATCGTCGCGCAGCAGATGAAATTCGGCCCCGAGCTGCCGGCGCAGATCCAGCGGATCTGGGCCGACGGGCAGCAGCGTTTCGCAGCCGGCAATGGCGAAGCCGCCGATCCGTGGCAGTTCGCGATGATCTTCGTCGACCGGAATTTCGGGCGGAGCTGAGATGGCCAGCCCGCCGATCGTCCGCCCCGCCGTTCCCGCCGATTGCGACCGGTGGCTGCCGCTGTGGGACGGCTATAACGAATTTTACGGCCGCAGCGGCGACACGGCGCTGGCGCCCGAGATCACCGCGGCGACGTGGTCGCGCTTCTTCGATCCCTATGAGCCGATGTTCGCGCTCGTCGCCGAACAGGACGGCGCGCTGCTGGGGTTTACCCACTATCTGCTCCATCGCAGCACCACCGCGTTGCAGCCTTCGATCTATTTGCAGGACCTGTTCACGGTCGCGGAGGCGCGCGGCACGGGTGTCGGGCGGGCGCTGATCGAGGCGGTCTATGACGCGGCGCGGCGGCAGGCGATCCCGCGCGTCTATTGGCAAACGCACGAAACCAACAGCACGGCGATGCAGCTATACGACCGGATTGCGGAAAAATCGGGCTTCCTCGTGTACCGGAAGCTCATCGATTGACTTGATATCATGATATGATATCAAGCGCGCATGCGTTTCCTTGCCGATATTCCCGATGACGATGTCCAGTGGCTAGATGCGCTCGCGGCGTCGCAGGGCGTGTCGCGCGCCGAGCTGATGCGCCGCGCGGTGAGCGCGTACCGCGCCGACATATCGGGCGACGCGATCGACAATGGGTTCGGCATATGGCGGTCGCGTGACGATATCGGCGACGGCCTGAAATATCAGCGCCGCCTCAGGGGCAAGCGCGAATGATCGAGGCGCAGTTCGACAGCGATATCCTCATCGACGCGCTGAACGGCGTCGAGGCGGCGCGCAGCGAGATTCGCCGCGCCGGACGCAAGAGCGTCAGCCGGATCAGCTGGACCGAGGTGATGTCGGCCGCCGACCCCGCGTCGGTGAAGGCGGTCGAGGCCTTTCTCGGCTGTTTCGCGATCGAGGAGGTCGGCGATGCGGTGGCCCGACGCGCCGCTGCGTTGAGGGCCGAACGCAAGGGCTTGACGATGGCCGACGCCTTCGTCTTAGCAACCGCGCAAATATCGGGCCGCATCCTCGTTACGCGCAATATCAAGGTGTTTCCGGCATCGATGCCGGGTATCCGCGTTCCCTACACGCTCTAGAAGAAAGCATAGTCCCCATGTGCGGAATTATCGGAATCATCGGCACAACCCAAGTGGCGGACCGTCTGGTCGACGGGCTGAAGCGCATGGAATATCGCGGCTATGACTCGGCGGGCGTCTGCACGGTCGAGGGCGGCGAGCTCGTCCGCCGCCGCGCCGAGGGGAAGCTCGCCAATCTCGTCAAGGAACTTGCGGGCAATCCCGCACCGGGGCTCGTCGGCATCGCACACACCCGCTGGGCGACCCACGGCGCGCCGACCACGAACAACGCCCACCCGCATGCAACGGGCGAAGTTGCGCTGGTCCACAACGGGATCATCGAGAATTTCAAGCCGCTCCGCGAGGCGCTGACCGCGCGCGGACGCACCTTTGAAAGCGAGACCGACACTGAAGTCGTCGCGCATCTCGTCTCGGAAGAGATTGAGGCCGGCAAGTCGCCGGAGGATGCGGTGAAGGCCGTCCTGCCGCAGCTTCGCGGCGCTTTCGCGCTCGCCATCGCGTTCCGCAGCCATCCCGACATGCTGATCGGCGCCCGCCTCGGCTCGCCGCTCGTCGTCGGCTATGGCGACGGCGAAACCTATCTCGGCTCCGACGCGCTCGCGCTCGCGCCGCTGACCCAGAAGATCGCCTATCTCGAGGAAGGCGACTGGGTCGTCATCACCCGCGACGGCGCGCGCATTTTCGACGAGAACAACAATCCGGTCGAGCGCGAGATCACGACCAGCGGCGTCAGCGCCGCGACGATCGAGAAGGGCAATTACCGCCACTTCATGCAAAAGGAGATTTTCGAGCAGCCGACCGTGGTCGCGCAGACGCTCTCCTCCTACATCCGCCCGCTCGAACAGACCGTCGCGCTGCCGCAGATGGATTTCGACCTCTCGAAGATCGACCGCATCACCATCGTTGCCTGCGGCACCAGCTTCTACGCCGGGATGGTCGCCAAATATTGGTTCGAGACCTTCGCGCGCGTCCCCGTCGACATCGATGTCGCGTCGGAGTTCCGCTATCGCGACCCGGTGCTCCAGCCCGGCGGCCTCGCGCTCTTCATCTCGCAGTCGGGCGAGACCGCCGACACGCTCGCGGCGCTCCGCCACTGCAAGGCGAACGGCCAGACGATCGCGGTCGTCGTCAACGTGCCGACGAGCAGCATGGCGCGCGAAGCCGACCTGCTGCTGCCGACCCACGCCGGCCCCGAAATCGGCGTCGCCTCGACCAAGGCCTTCACCTGCCAGCTCGCCGTGCTCGCCGCGCTCGCCGCGCACCTCGCGCTCAAGAAGGGCAAGCTTAGCGCCGACGATGAGCATGAGATCGTCCGGCACCTGATCGAGGCGCCTGCCGCGCTCAACGCCGCGCTCCAGCACGACGAGGATATCGCGGCGATGGCGCATCTCGTCGCCCCGGCGCGCGATGTGCTCTACCTCGGCCGCGGCCCCGACTATCCGCTTGCGCTCGAAGGCGCGCTGAAGCTCAAGGAAATCAGCTACATCCACGCCGAAGGCTACGCCTCGGGCGAAATGAAGCACGGCCCGATCGCGCTGATCGACGAAGCGGTGCCGGTCATCGTCCTCGCCCCCTCGGGCCCGCTGTTCGAAAAGACCGTCAGCAACATGCAGGAAGTCCGCGCCCGCGGAGGCAAGGTCGTGCTGATCAGCGACGCCGAAGGCCTCGCCGAAGCCGGTGAAGGCTGCATGGCGACGATCGAAATGCCCAAAGTCCACCCGCTGATCGCGCCGCTGGTCTACGCGGTGCCGGTGCAGTTGCTGGCCTATCATGTCGCCGTGGCGAAGGGGACCGACGTCGACCAGCCGCGGAACTTGGCGAAAAGCGTTACGGTGGAGTGAGACGTGTAAATCTCTATGGTCGACGCGTTTGGCTTCGCGCCCTTATGGATATGCTCCTTAAGGAGCGGGATAATTTGCTTCACACACGACAGTGCTCGAAGATAATGATCATTTGGCTTGGGCTCATTTATGGAAATATTCTCCGATAGTCGTATCAAGCTAAGGCGCGCAAAGCGGCTTATCAATGAGCTTCGCTCTGTACTTGATCCTGTTCTGGAGAAAGGACTCGTATCATACTCTAATGGTCGCTTTCACCAGGAAAATGTCAACGACAAGGAGCTGACGGGTAAAGTCTCAGTAGAAATTCATATACGTGAAATACCAGAAGATACTCCTGCAATACTCGGAGACATAGTCCATAACATGCGCGCTGCTCTTGATTTAATGGCCAGCGAGATGGCTGAGCTGAATGGTAGAAGTCGAACGGGAGTTTATTTCCCCTTCGCCCGTGACGCTGACGGATTGGAAGAACAAATTAAGCGTAAGAAATTTAACCGCTGTGGCGCGGATGCAATAGATCTGGTTAAAGATCTAAAGCCGTGGAAAGGCGGCAACGTTGAGCTTCGAGCGGTGCACGATCTTGATGTTATGGATAAGCACCAATCTTTAATGCCTCAGCCTCAAGTCCAATATGAACGTGTTGGGTTCGACTTCGTTGACACACCGCAGGGAACGACAATTCAAATGCGTCCCCCTAAGGTAAGTGAGTCATTCTTAGTTCTCCCGCCACAATCCGGCATTGGAGAGTCGGAGCTATTTCAAACGCTTGCTGGACTCTTGCATCTTTGTGAGAGCATCTTAGAAGCGTTTGCTGCCTTAGAGTTTCCTGCGCAAAGCAGTTGAAGTGGCATCCCGCTCCTGTGACCACTTCGTAGCGATTTCTGCTAATTCTTCACCTCTGGCGGCAACCCGTTGACAATCATTTTTCACATCATCCATGCTCTCCAATTGGATAACTGTGCGTCGGGAACCGAACCGACATGATCGCCACGTTTTAAGGTTGTTGCGTTGCTGACATGCCAAACATTCGCCGCGCGGCCCGCAAAGCGAGAAAAATATGGTGAATCGCGTTGGCCGCCGGTGTCTCCCGCCGGCATCATCTTTGACTTCGACGGCGTCATCGCCGACAGCGAAGTGCGCGCGAACCTGTCGCTGTCCGAAAGCCTGACCGCGGCGGGCATGCCGACGACCTACGACGAATGCCTGCGCGACTATTACGGGCATAATTGGCAGGAGACGCAGCGGCGGATCGAGGCGCGTTTCGGGCGCGCGCTGCCCGCCGATTTTCGCGAGACCCACCGGACCCGCGCGCGGGCGCGTTTCATGGAGGGGTTCGACGCAGTGCCCGGGGCGCCGGCCTTTCTCGATACGCTGGGGGAGCTGCCGCGCGCGATCGCCTCGTCGAGCCGCGCCGAATATATCGGCTGGGCGCTCGGCCTGTTCGGGCTCGGGCATCATTTCGGCGGGCATGTGTACAGCGCCGACGGCTGGGATCGCGGCAAACCCTTTCCCGATATCTATCTCGCCGCCGCCAGAGGGCTCGGCGTCGATCCCGCGACCTGCCTGGCGATCGAGGATTCGCCGACCGGGGCCATGGCCGCGATTGCGGCGGGGATGACCGTCGTCGGCTTTTGCGGCGCGGGCCATATCGTCGACCGTGCGGCGCATGGCGAAATGCTGCGCGGGGTCGGGGTGCATCATGTGGCGCACAGCTTCGACGAGATCGCACTGACGGCTGCGATATCGCGCTGATCCTCCCCGCGACTTCGCCGCCGGGAGTGGTCTGCCCCCACCGAGTGGACCGATTGGTTTGTTAGTGCATTAAGCTCATCGCCGCCATATCCGGACGGAGGTGGAGCGAAGCGGAACCGGAGGCCGGATATGGCGGTGTCGCCGTTTCCGGTGCCGGTGGCCGGTAGCCCAAGCTGCTATGCGGGCGGACGGTGTTGTAATGCCGCCGCCATGCCTCGATCAGCACCCTGGCCTCGGCGAGGCTGTAGAAGATCTCGCCATTGAGCAGTTCGTCGCGAAGCGACCCGTTGAAGCTTTCGTTATAGCCATTTTCCCATGGTGATCCCGGCGCGATATAGAGGGTCTTTACGCCGATCTGCCCCAGCCATTTCTGGACGGCGGTCGCGATAAACTCGCTACCATTATCGGATCGTATATGCGCTGGCGGCCCACGCGAGATGAACAGGTCGGCCAGGGCCGCCAGAACATCCTCATGCTTGAGTTGCCGTGCAACGATGAGCGCCAGGCATTCCCTGCTGGCCTCGTCGATGATCGTGAGGATGCGGAACTTGCGACCGTCATGCGTCCGCCCCTCGACGAAATCGTAGGCCCAGACATGCCCCGGATATTCGGGGCGTAGCCGGATGCACGATCCGTCATTGAGCCATAGACGCCCGCGCTTTGGCTGGCGCTGCGGGACTTTCAGTCCTTCACGCCGCCATATCCGCTCGACACGTTTATGGTTCACCGTCCATCCCGCATGGCACAGCAACGCCGTGACCCGGCGGTAGCCGTAACGACCATATTGCTTCGCCAATGCAATGATGTCCTCGGTCAGTGCCTGTTCGTCATCCGCCCCGCGCGGCATCTTGCGCTGCGTCGATCGATGCTGACCCAGCACCCGGCATATCCGTCGCTCGGATACCCGGACTGGCAGATCCCGTCGTACCTGATCGATGCAGCGCCGCCGCCGCGCGGGGCTCAGAAGTTTCCCCGTGCAGCCTCCTGCAAGATCAGCTTGTCCAAGGTCAGGTCCGAGATCGCCCGGCGCAGCCGCTGGTTCTCCTTCTCCAGATCCTTCATCCGCCGCGCCTGGTCGGTCTTCAGGCCGCCATACTCCTTGCGCCACCGATAATAGGTCTGCTCGCTGACCGCGATCCGGCGACAGGCTTCAGCCGTGCTCGCTCCCTGCGCCAGCACAATCTCAACTTCACGCAGCTTGCCGATGATCTCTTCCGGCTTGTGCTTCTTGCTCGGCATTCAATGTCCCTTTCATGGTCCAGACTATCATAGTCTCTGGGCCACTCAGCGGGGGGCAGATCAGGAGGAAAAATCGCTGTCCTAAAAAGGATCGCCATATTAGCCTGCCGCGATGCGGGGCGCTGACCCGTTCGCGTGCCCAACCGAAAGGTCAATCGCGCGTAAAGTTACGCAGTTTTCCACCACTTTCCCGAATCCCCTAAGGAGAGACATCATGTGTACCGAAGCTACCGAAGCCGATCTCGATCGCGCCGGAATGCCCGTCGCGCGGCGCAGTTTTACCGCGCTCGCCGGGGCCGGCGCACTGGCGACGATGCTCCCCGTGCAGGCGATGGCGGGCAAGCCGGTGAAGGGTCGCGACGTCACCATCACGACCGATGATGGTACCGCCGACGCCTATTTCGTCGCGCCGGCCGAGGGCAAGCATCCCGGCGTGCTGGTGTGGCCCGATATCCGGGGTTTACGTCCGGCCTTCCGCCAGATGGCCGACCGCCTTGCCGCAGAGGGCTATGCGGTGTTGACCGTCAATCCCTTCTACCGTTGGCAGAAGTCGCCCGTCGTCGACGCGACGAACGATTTCAACGTGCCCGAAGTACGCGAGAAACTCTTCGGTTATCTGAAACAGCTCACGCGGGCACCGGTGGAGGTCGATGCGAAGGCGCATCTCGCGTTCCTCGATGCGCAGCCCGAGGTCGATACGAAGCGCCGGATCGGTACCACCGGCTATTGCATGGGCGGCGCGATGACGATCTATACCGCCGCATTGAGCCCGAACCGCGTCGGCGCGGCGGCGAGCTTTCACGGCGGCGGCGTCGCGACCGACAAGCCCGACAGTCCGCACCTGCTGATCGGCGATACCAACGCGGGCTATCTGTTCGCCATCGCCGACAATGACGACAAGGAAACGCCGAACGAGAAGGTCTTGCTGAAGGAAGTGCTCGCTCAGTCGCCGCACTGGCACGAGGTCGAGGTCTACGAAGGCGCGATGCACGGCTGGTGCCCGCCCGACGGCCGCGCCTATAACGAAGCCGCGGCCGAAAAGGCGTGGGGCCGGATGCTCGAGCTGTTCAAGGCCGAGTTAAAGCCTGCCTAGCTTTCCGTTCGTGTCGAGCGAAGTCGAGACACCGAAGGCGTGCACGACCGAGGGGCATCTCGACTTCGCTCGATGCGAACGGATACGAAAATGTCGCCGCTCAGTGCGCGTGGGCGCCACCGCTTGCGGCATAGCTCGCATAGACGCGCTGGCCGGCGGGGCCAAAGGTCATCACCTTATAGGCCTCGCGGTGGTCGCCATGCTCCATGCCGGGCGATCCCATCGGCATGCCGCCGACCGCAAGGCCCTTGACGCCCTTCGGCTTCTCACGGAGCAGGCGGGCGATTTCCTTCGCGGGAACATGGCCCTCGATGACATAGCCGCCGACGAGCACCGTGTGGCAACTGCGCAGCGCCTGCGGCACGCCCTGCTTGTCCTTCACCGCGGCCATGTCCTGCGAATTGATGACCACCGCCTTCTTGCCGAACGACGCCTGCACCTGTTCCAGCCATTTCAGGCAGCAACCGCAGCCGGCGTCGCGGAACATCGTCGGATTGGCGGCGTGCGCGGTGCCGATGATGGCGGAGAATGCGGCGAGGGCGTAAAACGCGCGGCGGACAGAGGTCATCGCAAATCCTTTTGGCAGAGGGTGCGGCGAGCCTATAGGCGGGGCCTGTGAAAGTCCATTTCATCCGTTCGGGCGAACGCCGCTACAGCATGCGCATCGAGCGCGGCGACGGCCCGGCGCTCGTCATGGACCCGGCGCCCGGCTTCGATCCCGACCTGCCGCACGACATGGTCCATTTCGTCGTCGAGGCTGCGCTCGGCCTGAAAAACGGCGTGTTCGGCCAGATCGCGGCGGGCGGCGACGCCGGGTCGTTCCATGTCGAAGCCGGCGGGACGCTGTCGGCGAAGGAGCGCCAGCGTGCGGCTCGCAAACAGGTCGCCAAAGGCGCGAAGCTGGTGAGGGCGCAGGGGCGCGAAGGCGAATTGTCCGAACTCGCCGCTTTCCTGTTCGACGTCGACTGGCGGAGCGCCACCCGGCCCGACAGCGCCGCACAGCGCGCCGCGCGCGGCGAGGCCGACCGGACGCGCGCATCGCTCAGCGCCGACGAGCGCGCCCGACTGGACGGTGCCCGGCCGCAGGTGTTCGGTGCGTTCGACCGGCTCGCACAGGCATGGCGAGCGCTCCGCCCCGGCGAAGCGCTCGTCCTCGAATGGCCGGGCCTTCAACCCATCGGGTAAAGGATATCCCGGCTGACCTTGTGCAGCGCCTTCATCACCTCGTCGTCGAGCACCAGTTCCATCGCATCGAGGATCGGCTGGACCTGATCGTCGGCGCTGACCCCGACGATCGTCGAAGCGACGAAGTCGTGCTGTTTCGACCAGGCCGTCGCCATCGTGACCGGGTGCAGCCCGGCGTCGGCGGCGATCTTGAGGTAGCGTTCGGTCGCGGCGAGGCTCCGTTCGTTGACGAACCGCCGGCCCATCGCGGCCTGCCGGCCTTCCATCTTTAGATAGCGGGAAAAACGGGCGCCTTCGGGTGTCGCGCCGCCCTGATATTTGCCCGACAGCACCCCGCCCGCGAGCGGCGAATAGGGGATCAGGCTGACACCCTCCTGCCGGCAAACCTGCGCCAGTTCGTCCTCGAAACGGCGGTTGTTGAGGCTGAAATTATTCTGGATCGTGTGATAGCGCGCGACGCCTAGCTTTTCCGACGCCGACAGCGATTTCATCAGCCCCCAGCTCGTCTCGTTCGAGCAGCCGAGGATGCGGACCTTGCCGACGCGAACGAGTTCGTCGAGCGCATCCATCATCTCGTCATAGGGCGCATCATGGTCGGGCCAGTGCGTCTGGTACAGGTCGACATAGTCGGTCTGGAGGCGGGTCAGGCTGTCGTCGATCGCCTGCATGATATTCTTGCGGTCGAGCGCGGTCATCCCGCCGCGGCACGGCGACTTGAACCAGACGTGGCTCGGCCCCGAAACCTTGGTTGCCATGATGATCGCGTCGCGCGGCTTGGTCTTCATCCAGCGGCCGACGATCTCCTCGGTGCGGCCGACCCATTTGGTGTCGGGCGGTACCGGATAGCCCTCGGCAGTGTCGTAGAAGTTGATCCCGGCGTCGAAACAGCGGTCGAGGACGCGAAACGCTTCGGCTTCGTCGGTCTGGCTGCCGAAGGTCATCGTCCCCATGCAGATGTCGGACACATGGATGGCACTTTTTCCGAGGCGGCGGCTTTGCATGGCTCTGTTCTCCGGTCAGGGGAAGGGAGCGCCGTGCATAGGTTGCGTCTCGCAACCTTGCAATCGGGTCAGATCAGCAGCGCGAGCGATCCGACAAGCAGTGCCGCCATGGTCCAGTTGAACGCCTTGAGCCGCGCCGGGCTCGACAGCCAGCCGCGCAGCGCGGTGCCCATCACCGCCCACAGGCTGGTCGACGGCAGGTTGACGAGACCGAAGACGATCGCAACGAGCAGCACCGCCGCGAGATTGCGGTCGGGCGCATAAAGCGCGATCGCGGTCAGCGCCATCGACCACGCTTTGGGATTGACCCACTGGAACAGCATCGCTTGCACGAAGGTCATCGGCCTGCCGCGGGCGCCGCTTTCGGTATCGGGCGCGGCGGCGCCCGCGATCTTCCACGCCAGCCACAGCAGATAGGCGACGCTCACCACCTTGAGCACGAGGTTCAGCACCGGGAACAGGTCGAACAGTCCCATCAGCCCGATGCCGACGAGGACGATCATCAGCGTGAAGCCGATCCCGACGCCGAGCGCGTGCGGCACGGTGCGGCGCAGGCCAAAGTTGGCGCCCGATGCCATCAGCATCATATTGTTCGGCCCCGGCGTGATCGACGAGACGAGCGCGAAGGCGGAAAGCGCGGCTAGGGTGGTCTGTTCCATGCGTGCAACATAATGCGTTTCACAACGCGATGGATTGCAAAGATCGGCGGTGACGGTCTAGAATATGCAATCAATGACCAAGATGGATGCCATAGGCCGCAAGATATTGCACGAGTTGTCGTGCGATGGGCGAATCTCGAACCTCGAACTCGCCGAGCGGGTCGGACTTTCGCCTTCTGCCTGCCTGCGCCGGGTTCAAGAGCTCGAACGCAGCGGCGTCATCACCGGCTATCGCGCGCAGATCGACCCCGCGAAGCGCGGACTCTCGTTCATCGCCTATGTCGCCGTCGGCCTGTCGTCGCATACGAAGAAGTCGCAGGTCGGTTTCGAAGCGGCGATGGCGACCGCGCCCGAAGTGGGCGAATGCCACAATGTCACCGGCACGATCGAATATCTGCTTCGCGTCGAGACCGAGGATCTGGCGGCGTACAAGCATTTCCACACCGAAGTGCTCGGGGTGCTGCCGCAGGTGCATTCGATCACCACCTATGTGCTGATGGGATCGCCGAAGGACGAACGGGCGTAGCTAGTCGCCGAACCCGATGGCGATCGGTTCGCCATCGGGTTCGGCGTGTGGGGATGGGCGCCCGGCGCTATTCGATATCGGTTGCCGTGGAAGTGCCGCGTTTGCGATTTGGCTTTTCGACGGCCTCAACGAGCGGGGCCTCGACAGGCGTGGTTGCCGCCCCCTTGACCAGCGCGTCGAGCGACCCGCCGTCAAAACCCAATTCCTTCATCAGGCTGTCGATGACGGGCGCTTGCGCCCGATAGGCGAGGGCTGCGGATACGGCGTTGCTGGCAAGATTGCCGCTGCCCGGATCGCCGCTGGCGAGGGATGACCCACCGGCATTCTGGCCAAGGCCGTCGACCTGCACGATCTTGATGGAATCGATCGCCTCCATCGGTTTCGCCGCTTCGCGGACGACCTCGGGCAGCACCTTGAGCAGTGCCATCTTCGTCTGCAGCGATATCTGCCCCGACGAAAGGATGTTCGCCGCTTCGTTGATCGCGCGCTGGCCTGCCGCTTCGACCTCGAAACGGACGCGCGCCGCCTCGGCGCGCAATTTTTCGGCTTCGGCTTCGCCTTCGGCCTCGAGGCGCAACGCCGAGGCGCGGTTCGACGCGGCTTCCTTTTCCGCTTCGGCGTGCACCTTCACCGAAATTGCCTGACGTTCGGCTTCCTTGGCCGCCTCGATCAGCTCGATGCGCTTCGATCGCTCGGCAATCTCCGTTTCGCGCGCGGTCGATACCTGCTCTTCGGCGGCCACCGCGGTCGCACGCGCATTATCGGCTTCGGCGCGCGCCTGACTTTCTTCGCGGCTCTTGTTCTGGATCAGGATCTGCTGTTCCTGCCGGGCAAGTTCGATCGCCTGTTCCTGGGCAATGCGCGCTTCCTCGATGGCCCGGTCGGCTTCGATCTGTTTCGCATCGACCAATTGCTTGGCCTGAATTCGCGCGTTTTCGGCTTCCTGATTGCGCTGCGCCTGTTCGCGCGCGACTTCGGCGGCCTGCTCGGCACGGCGTATTTCGATCTCGCGTTCCTGGCTCAGCTTGGCGAACTCGTTGTCGCGCGAGATTTCGAAGCTGCGTTTGTCGGCTTCCAGATTCTTGGTTTCGATCTGGACGCGCGTGTCCTGCTCGATGTCGTTGCGCGCCTTCTTGCGCAGTTCGATCTGTTCGGTCAGTTTCGTCAGACCCTCGGCATCGAAGGCGTTGTTGGCATTGAAATGCTCGATCGACGTCTGGTCGAGGCCGGTCAGCGAAACTGATTCCAGTTCGAGACCGTTCATCGCCAAGTCGTTCGAACTGACCTGCTGTACCTTCTGAACGAAATCGGCGCGCTGCTCGTGCAACTGGTTCATCGTCATCCCGGCGGCGACCGAACGCAGCGCATCGACGAACTTGCCTTCGACGAGATCCTTCAGCGCCTCGGGATTCATGGTGCGCAGGCCCAGCGTCTGCGCCGCCATGGCGATGGCGCCGCCGTCGGGGCGGACGCGGACGTAGAATTCGGCCTTCACGTCGATGCGCAGCCGGTCGAGGGTGATCAGCGCGTCGGTATTCTTGCGCTCAACCGCCAGCCGCACCGTGTTCATGTTGACCGGCATCGTTTCGTGCAACACGGGCAACACCAGCGCGCCGCCGTTCATCACGACGCGTTCGCCGCGAAAGCCGGTGCGTACAAACGCTATTTCCTTGGTGGCGCGGCGATAAAGTCGCGTGATGATAAGTCCCAGGATCAACAGGGCGGCAAGCCCGATCCCGGCGTAGATGGCGATTTCAATCATGGACTGTCCATAACCCCCGATTCGCGCTTCCAGACTTTGGAAGGCCGATGATCGATATTAGGATCAGTCGAGCCGGGGTAAATAGAAATCGCCGTTCGTGAATCCCTTGAACAATTCGCCTTCGCGTTTGACTAACAAGAGTTTTTCGCCCGTCTGGAAAACCTGGTCGGGGCTGTCGGGTTCGACCATGATCTGATGTGTCTGCCCGTGCCGGTCGATAACCTGGGCGCGGGCGGGATGGCCTTCACGCGCCGTACCGATGCTGATCTGCGCGTAGAGTCCGATGAGTTCGTCGCGGTCGATCGCGGTGGTTTCGAGGCCGGGAAATATCCGGCCGACGATCCGTGCAGCGGCACTGGTCGGGGGCAGGGCAGCCAGTGCGGTCAGTGGCACCATCAGCAAATTCGATCCCGCCCCGCCGGTCAGTGCGGTCATCAATTGCTGGAGTCCCAGCCCCAATGCACCGAAGATGGCCAGAAACAGCACCAGCCACATCAGAAACGGGACGCGCCCGATCCCCGCCCAAGCGAGGAGCGCATTCGCAGCGCTTGCGTCGCCGGTCGCGTCCATATCCATCCCGTCGATGTCGCCCGAAAGCCCCGTCGCCTGGACCACGCCGATCAGAAGCATCAACAGCAGCGCCGAACTGAACACGACATTTTCGGGGGCAAGGAGCTGATCGAACATCGGCTTTTCTTGGCCATCAATGCCATCTTTGGCAAGCGCAGCTGTATTGGAAGCAAACGCCGGCGCATTGCGGCGGCTGGTCGGACTGCGTTCGCTATGATGATCGGTGCCGCCTCGTTTGAATGACCGGACGGCTGCTTGAATCGCCGGCCTGCTCACCGCATATCGGTTTCATGACGAAACTCTCCTTCCTCGATCTCGTACCCGTTACCGACAC
Source organism: Sphingopyxis macrogoltabida (assembly GCF_001314325.1). Taxonomy (NCBI): domain Bacteria; kingdom Pseudomonadati; phylum Pseudomonadota; class Alphaproteobacteria; order Sphingomonadales; family Sphingopyxidaceae; genus Sphingopyxis; species Sphingopyxis macrogoltabida. The sequence continues at coordinate 1,930,180 of NZ_CP009429.1, read as the reverse complement.
CGGTTCGATCGCTCAGTCGCTCGCCAACGCCGCCGATCTGGCCCGTCATGCCGAGGCGCTCGGTTACGAACGCTATTGGGTCGCGGAACATCACGGGATGGCGGGGATCGCCAGTGCCGCGACGTCGGTGGTGCTCGCGCATATCGGGCAAGCGACCTCGACGATCCGCATCGGCGCGGGCGGCATCATGCTGCCGAACCACGCGCCGATGGTGATCGCCGAGCAGTTCGGGACGTTGGAGGCGCTGTTTCCGGGCCGCGTTGATCTCGGGCTCGGGCGCGCGCCGGGGTCGGACGGCATTGTCGCGCGGGCGCTGCGCCGCAATCTCGCGAGCGACGAGCGGCAGTTTCCGCAGGATGTCGTCGAGCTCCAGGCCTTTCTGGCGGGTGACGAGCAACTCGGCATCCGCGCCGTGCCCGGCGAGGGGACGCATGTCCCGCTCTGGATATTGGGGTCGAGCCTGTTCGGCGCGCAGCTCGCCGCGATGCTCGGGCTACCCTATGCCTTCGCCAGCCATTTCGCGCCCGACGCGCTCGACGAAGCGCTCGACATCTATCGCCGCAACTTCAAACCTTCGGCACAATTGTCCGAGCCTTATGCCGCGGCGGCGTTCAATGTCTTCGCCGCCGACACACGCGAGGAAGCCGAACTGCTCGCTTCGTCGCAGCAACAGGCCTTCGTCGCATTGCGCACCGGCAATCCGGGCAAGATGAAACCGCCGCTTGCAGGCTATAAGGACAGCCTGCCGCCGAATGCGCGCGCGATCCTCGACCATGTCTTGCAATGTTCGGCGGTCGGAACCGCCGACGACGTTGCGGCGGGGCTCAAGGCCTTCGTCGAACGCACGGGCGTCGACGAAGTGATCGTCGCGTCGTCGATGTACGATCCCGAAGCGCGCAAGCATTCGCTGACGCTGACGATGGAGGCGGGCAAGTCGCTCTGAACCCGTCGCGCCCCGCGTGTTGACGCGGCTCCGGCTGCGGCAGTATAGGGGCGGTCCGACCAAGGGCGGCCCGTTTTGTGGTCGCCTTTTTACTTTTGACTGAAAGGTGCCTGCCATGACGATCACGCCGCTGATGCCCGTATACCCCCGGTGCGGTGTGCGTCCGGTGCGTGGCGAGGGCGCTTATCTGATCGGCGAGCGCGGCGAGCGTTATCTCGACTTCGCGAGCGGCATCGCGGTCAACCTGCTCGGTCATGGTCATCCGCACCTGACCAAGGCGATTCAGGAGCAGGCCGCGACGCTGATGCACGTGTCGAACCTCTACGGCAGCCCGCAGGGCGAGGCCTATGCCGCGCGGCTGGTCGAGAACACTTTTGCCGACACGGTCTTCCTCACCAATTCGGGCGCCGAGGCGGTCGAATGCGCGATCAAGACCGCGCGCGCCTATCATTCGAGCGGGGACAATCCGCAGAAGCACACGCTGATCACCTTCAACAACGCCTTCCACGGCCGCACGCTCGGGACGATCTCGGCGACCAACCAGGAAAAGCTGCGCAAGGGTTTCGATCCGCTGCTGCCGGGCTTCGCTTACGCGCCGTTCGATGACATCAACGCTGCGCTCGATCTGGTCGACGACAATACGGCGGGCTTCCTTGTCGAACCGATTCAGGGCGAGGGCGGCATCCGCCCCGCGTCGCAGCCGTTCCTGCAGGCGCTGCGCGATGTTTGCGACAAGCGCGACCTGATGCTCGTCTTCGACGAAGTCCAGTGCGGTGTCGCGCGGACCGGCCATCTCTATGCCTATGAGCATTATGGCGTCACCCCCGACATCATGGCGAGTGCCAAGGGTATCGGCGGCGGCTTCCCGATGGGCGCGTGCCTCGCGACCGAAAAGGCGGCGCGCGGCATGGTCATCGGCACGCACGGGTCGACCTATGGCGGTAACCCGCTCGCCTGCGCGGCGGGGCAGGCGGTACTCGACGTCGTGCTCGAGGAAGGTTTCCTCGCGTCGGTCAAGGCGACCGGCGAACGGCTGCGCGGCGCGCTCGAACAACTCATTCCGAACCACGACCAGCTCTTCGACAGCGTCCGCGGCGTCGGCCTGATGCTCGGCCTCAAGCTTAATTCGGACAGCCGCGCCTTCGTCGCGCACCTGCGTGACGATCATGGGCTGCTCACCGTCGCGGCGGGGGAGAATGTCGTCCGCGTGCTGCCGCCGCTCAACATCGACGACAGCCATATCGCCGAATTCATCGAGAAACTGTCGGCAGGCGCGGCGAGCTATACGCCGCCCGAGTCCTGATGTTTTCCGTTCCTGCAGAACGGAGGGCGTGATGCGGAATTTCCTGAACCTGTCCGACGCGGGCGGGGACGCGGTCGCGGCGATGCTTGCCAACGCCATCGACCGCAAGGCGGCGCGCGCGGGCTGGCCCAAGGCGAAAGCCGATGCCGATGCCCCGCTTGCCGGGCATGTACTGGCGATGGTGTTCGAGAAGAATTCGACCCGCACCCGCGCGTCGTTCGACATCGCGATCCGCCAGCTCGGCGGCGCGTCGATGATCATGGATGCGGGCGTGACCCAGCTCGGCCGCGGCGAGACGATCGCCGACACGGCGCGCGTCCTGTCGCGCTATGCCGACGCGATCATGATCCGCACCGACCATCATGAAAAGGCCGAGGAACTGGCCGAATATGCGAGCGTCCCGGTGATCAACGGGCTGACCGACCTGTCGCATCCGTGCCAGATCGTCGCCGACCTGCTGACGATCGTCGAAAGCGGCAAGTCGCTCCCCGGTCTCGAACTCGCCTGGCTCGGCGACGGCAACAATGTGCTCGCTTCGCTGATCGAGGCGGCCGGACTGTTCGGCTTTCATATCCGCGCCGGCGTCCCGCAGGGCTATGATCCCGATGCGACGTTCGTCGAGGCGGCGCGCGCGAAGGGTAGCCGTATCGACATCTTGCGCGACGCACGCGAAGCGGCGGCCGGCGCCGACCTCGTCGTCACCGACACCTGGGTGTCGATGGGACAGGATCATGCGCACAACAAGCTCGCGGCGATGGCGCCCTATCAGGTCGACGAACGGTTGATGGCCGCGGCGAAGGATGATGCGATCTTCCTCCACTGCCTTCCCGCGCATCGCGGCGAAGAAGTGGTCGACGCGGTGATGGACGGCCCGCAATCGCGGATTTGGGACGAAGCCGAAAACCGCGTCCACGCGCAGAAGTCGATCCTGCTCTGGGCACTCGGCAAGCTATGAGCGAGACGATCGAAACCTGGTTCGACCAGCCGCTGGTCTTCACCATCGCGGCGCGGCATGTCCGCGGCCGGTTCGTGCGGCTCGGCCCCGTGCTCAACACGATCATGGCGGCGCACAGCTATCCGCCGGTCGCCGAAAAGCTGCTCGCCGAGGCGCTTGTCCTGACCGTGTTGCTCGGCTCGACGCTCAAGACCGAAGGCGGGCAGATGACGCTGCAGGCGCAGACCGGCGGCGGGCCGGTCGAACTGCTCGTCTGCGACTATCGCGGCGGCGAACTGCGCGGCTATCTGAAGTTCGACGCCGAGCGGCTGGCCGAAGTGGGCTCGGACCCGACGCTGTTCGCGCTGTTCGGCGAGGGCTTCCTCGCGATCACCTTCGATCAGGAGGCGACCGGTGAGCGCTATCAGGGCATCGTGCCGCTTGAGGGCGCCTCGATCGGCGCCGCCGCCGAGCATTATTTCGAGCAGTCGGAGCAGATTTCGAGCCTGATCAAGCTCGCCGCGCGCCACGATGCCGAAGCCGGCTGCGTCGCCGGCGGGATGCTGCTCCAGCACCTTCCCGAGGGCGAGGTCGGGCGCGACCGCCTGCATGTCCGCCACGATCTTCCCGAATGGGAGCATGCGAAGACGATCGGCGCGACGCTGAAAGACGAGGAACTGACCGATCCGGCGACCTCGCTGGAAACGCTTGCGTGGCGGTTGTTCCACGAGGACGAGGTGCGGATCGAGCCCGGCGCGGCGGTCTCGCGCGGCTGCCGGTGCAGCCCCGATTATTTCGCCGGCGTGCTCGCACAATTTCCCGAGACCGAGCGGCAGGATATGGCCGACGAGCAAGGGAAAATCGTCGTCGACTGCGCCTTTTGCTCGCGCATTTTTCCGATCGCTCTCGAAGACATCGCGTCGCGCCCCTGAGCGGGCCCGTGGCATTTCGTCGCAAATCGAGACGGCGAAGCGAGGCAATCCAGCGCCAAGCGGTTGAAATCCTGTCGGGGCATCGCTAGCTTGTATCAAACGGGGTCGCAATTTCGCCCGTATCGGGCGGCCAATGGATAGGTAGAAATGGCGATCTCGACTCCCTTCATACGATGGTCTCTGATGGCGTTTGCCTTTGCCGGTGCGAGCGCCGTGCCCGCGCAGGCGCCGTCGCTGGCGATGCTCGACCGGCTCGAAAAGGGGAGCTGGCAGCTTCGCGAACGCGGCAAGCCCGATGTGGTCAAGACCTTCTGCCTCGGCGATGCCCGGCGGATGATCCAGATCTACCACCCGCGCTCGGGCTGCTCGCGCTATATCATCGAGGACGCGCCGAAGTCGGTGACGGTCCACTATACCTGCCCCGGCGCGGGGCATGGCCGGACCAGCATCCGGGCCGAAACCAACCGACTGGTTCAGATCGATACGCAGGGCATCGCCGAAGGCCGGCCTTTCTCGCAGGCGATCGAGGCGCGGCGGGTGGGGGCCTGCACCGCGGCGAACTGACCGCCGGTTTCGTAACGCGATGTTAACCATCGGCAATTAGCTTCGGGATCACGACGCACCGATGTGTGTCCTTCTCCCTAACGGCTTCTTGCCGACTTGGGCCGTATAGCGAAAGCCGTGCGGCCCTTTCTTTTGGTAAGGGAAGGGCCGAGCCGCCCCTTGCGCCGCCTTTGGTGCAGGCGTATCGGGCGCCGATGCAGAATCTTGCCGGAAAAACGCTGATCGTCCTTCTCTCGGGCGGACTGGACTCGATGGTTTGCGCGGGCCTTGCGCGCGAAGCCGGCGCGCGCATCGTCGCGCTGACGATCGATTATAACCAGCGCCATCGCGTCGAACTGGAATCGGCTGCGCGCATTGCACGCGATGTCGGCGCGGCCGAGCATATCGTCCTGCCGCTCGATCTTCGCCGCTTTGGCGGCTCGGCGCTGACCGCTGATATTGACGTCCCCAAGGATGGTGTCGGCGACGATGTCCCGATTACCTATGTTCCCGCCCGCAACCTCATTTTCCTGTCGCTGACGCTCGGCCTTGCCGAAGCGCGGCAGGCGCAGGACATCGTCATCGGGGTCAATGCGCTCGACTATTCGGGCTACCCCGACTGCCGCCCCGAATTCATCGCCGGATTTCAGGATCTGGCCCGGCTCGCGACGCGCGATGGCGACAAGGGGGTCGATTTCCACATCCACGCGCCGCTCCAGCATATGACCAAGGCCGACATCGCGGCCGAGGCGGCGCGGCTGGGCATGGACGCGGGGATGAGCTGGTCCTGCTATGATCCCACCCCCGATCATCTCCACTGCGGCCTGTGCGACAGTTGCCGCCTGCGCAGCAAGGGCTTCGCCGACGCCGGGCTGCCCGACCCGACCCGCTACACCGGCGCATGACCTACGCGGTCAAAGAGATTTTCCTCACGCTTCAGGGGGAGGGCGCGCAGGCCGGCCGGCGCGCCGTTTTCTGCCGCTTCGCCGGATGCAACCTCTGGACCGGGCGTGAGAAGGACCGGGCCAAGGCGATCTGCCAATTCTGCGATACCGATTTCGTCGGCACCGACGGGACGCTCGGTGGCAAATATCGCGATGCCGAGGCGCTTGCCGCAGTCGTTGCGGAAAGCTGGGGTGAAGCGCCGGGGGACCGCTATGTCGTGCTCACCGGCGGCGAGCCGATGCTGCAGGTCAATGACGCGCTGATCGACGCACTCCATGCCCAAGGCTTCACGATCGCGATCGAAAGCAACGGCACGCTGGCGGTGCCGCGCAGCATCGACTGGATCTGTATCAGCCCCAAGGCGGGCAGCGAGCTGGTGCAACGGAGTGGTGACGAACTCAAACTGGTCTGGCCGCAGCCGGGCAGCGACGTCGAAATGCTCGCGTCGCTCGATTTCGCGCACCGGCTGATCCAGCCGCTCGACGATCCGCACGCGGAGGACAATGTCCGGCGCTGCATCGATCTGGTGATGGCGGACCCGCGCTGGCGCCTGTCGCTCCAGACGCACAAGAGCCTGGGGCTGCGCTGAGCGCTATTCGCTCTTTTTGGCGGCGGGTTCCACGGTAACCGCCTTCTTGACCGCGGGTACGGCGACGGCGTCAGGATTTTCGCTATCGCTGCTCGCCTCGTCGTCGGTCTCGTCCTTGTCCGCTTCGGTTTTTGCCGCGGGCTTTGCTGTGCCGTCGTCGGGGACACTGTTGTCGACCGCGGTTCCGTCGGTCGTCGCATCGTCGAGGATGATCATCGAATCGCTGATCGTTCCGGGCTGAACCTCGACCGCGTCGAGCTTGGCGGTCGATTTGCCGCCATTGTCGCCGCCGCCGCAGGCGGCAAGCGAGAGAAGCAGGAGCGAGGGAAGAAAGATGCGGGTCATGCGCCGTTCCTAATCTTTTGCCCGAAGCTTGTCGAGAAAGGCGGGCAGGCTTGCCGCCAGCGCCGCATCGACGTCGGCGAACGAGGCCTGCTTGTCGAGCGCGGCGAGGCTGGTGACCGGAAATTCGGCGATCCCGCACGGCACGATGCCGCCGAAATGCGACAGGTCGGGCGCGACGTTGAGCGAGAAGCCGTGCATCGTCACCCAGCGTTTCACGCGCACGCCGATCGCGCCGATCTTCGCCTCGCGGCCGTGCGGGTCGTCGGTCCAGATGCCGATCCGGCCCTCGGCGCGGCGGGATTCGACCCCCAGCAAGGCGAGCGTGTCGATCACCCAGCCTTCGAGCGCCGATACATAAGCGCGCACGTCGCGCCCGCGCCGGCTGAGGTCGAGCTGGACATAGCCGACGCGCTGGCCCGGCCCGTGATAGGTGTAACGCCCGCCGCGCCCGGCGTCATAGACCGGAAAGCGCGGGTCGAGCAGCTCGGCGGGATCGGCGCTGGTCCCTGCGGTATAAAGCGGCGGATGCTCGAGCAGCCAGATGCGCTCGCCCGCTTCCCCGGCATGGATCGCCGCGGCCCGGCTCTCCATGTCCAAGAGCGCCGTTTCATAATCGGTATGGCCCGACGAGACGGTCCATTCGGGGGGAGGGGGCGGCGTCATTGCGCGCTTCCTGCCCCGATGCGGCGCGCGGTGCAAGGGGCAGAAGCGCGATCGGCGACAAGGCTGGACAGAGGGAAGGAAGATTGTCAGTCTCGCCGCATTCAGGATCATAAAAAACAACGGGGTATCAATGGCAAAATTCGACATGGGCGCGGCGTGGGAAGACAGCATGACGCTGCTCAAATCGCACAGTGCGCTGACCGGCACGATCGCCGCGGTGTTTTTGTTCCTGCCGACGCTGGCGGTTAGCTGGTTCGGCCCCACGCCGATCGAGCCCGCCGCCGGCGCGACCTTCGAGCAGATGATGACGAGCTTTCGCGAAAGTGCGCGGCAGGCGGTCCCGTTCCAGTTGCTCGTCGCGGTGATCGCGGCCATCGGCGGTGTCGGTATCCTGCGCCTCTGGCTGTCGCGGTCGAGCGTCAGCGTCGGCGATGCGCTTGCCTTTGCGTTCAAGATGATCCCGACGATGGTAGCCGTGCAATTCCTGATGGGGCTTGCGATCGCCCTGATCGCGGTGGTGCTCATCGTTCCCGGCGCCGCAATCGGCGGCGCGCCGGGCATGCTGCTCCTGTTCGTCGGCCTGATCGCGTTCATCGCGCTTTGCGCCTATCTGTGGGGGCGGGTGGCGGTCGTGTCGCCGCTGATCGCCGACCGGGTTCAATATAATCCGGCCGCCGCGCTTCAGGAAAGCTGGGCGCTGACGCGGGACAATGGCTGGCGCATCTTCCTGTTCCTGTTTCTCGTCACGCTGGTCCTGTTCATTGCGGCGATGATCGTCGGCATTGTCGTCGGGGTCGTGGCGGGAACGGGCGAGGGCGTCGGCCGGATACTGACGGGTTTCGCCGAAGCGGGCTTCGCTGCGATCAGCGGCATCGTCACCCTGGCGATCACGGCCGCCACATATCGCCAGCTCACCGTCGGGGGATCGTCCGACATCTTCCAGTGATCGCCGTCATAGGCGAATGAGAGAATTGGGTCGCAACGCGGACGGAGAAGAGACAGAACCACGTCCGACAGTGAAGGATACAGGAGAGCAGGTTCAATAGCAGGGGAAAGAACATGGTCAGGATGAGTATCGGGGCAGCTTTTCAGGAAACATTCGATTTCCTGAAGGCCAATTGGACGCAAATGCTGCTGTGGGTCGGCGGCGCGGTCGTTTTGCTCGCTTTGCTGGGCTATTTGATGCTCGGCTCCACCTTCCAGATGATGGCCATGTCCGCTGGCGATCCATCGGCGATGATGGGGGCATTGGGACGGATATTCCTCTTCGCCATCGTTGCCGCGGTCATCCTCTACGCCGCGTCGATGCTGATCTGGCGCAGCGGGCTTCATCCCGGTGAGGCGCCGAATTTCGGCTGGGCGTTACAGGCCGGGCCGGCCTTTGCCTTCGGCATGTTCGTCGTTTTCATCGCGGCCTATATCGTCATGATGATCGTCATGTTCATACTCGCGCTCATTTTCGGCGCGGCCTTTGCCGGCGCCGGGGGTTTTTCGCCGAGCGCTTTCCAGGCGGGGACGATCGGTGGCGGTGCGATCGCAGTGATGATTCTCTTCTATATCGCCGTGATCGTCTTTTTCCTCTGGATCGTCGGCCGCCTCTCGGTCGCTGGCCCGGTGATGGCCGACCGGCTGACGCGCAATCCGGTCACCGGCATCGCCGAATCGTGGCGGATGACCGGGGCGTCGCAGTGGACGATCGTCGGCTTCTACGTTCTCGTCGGCATTCTCTCGCTGGTCTACGGCTTCGTCGTCGGATTGATCTTCGGGGGAATCATGGGCGCTGCGGCGAGCGGTGGCTCGGGGGCAGGCGCGGTCATCTCGATGATCGTCATGGCGCTTGTCGTCTATGTGCCGCAACTGTTGCTGTCGTTCGCGATGCCGATAGGTATTTATCGCGCCATCGCACCGCGGGCATCGGGCGACGTTTTCGCCTGATCATTTGTGCATGATCGGCACGGGGCGCTCCGGCAACGGGGCGCCCTTTCGCTATCTCAGCTCCATTTTGCGAGCGGAGGCAGGCTCATCAGGATGGCGTCGATATTGCCGCCGGTCTTGAGCCCGAACAGCGTCCCCCGGTCGTAGACGAGGTTGAATTCGGCATAACGGCCGCGCCAGACGAGCTGTTCGTCGCGCTCGGCCTCGGTAAAGCCCTGCCCCATGCGGCGGCGGACGATCTGGGGAAATATGTCGAGGAACGCCTCGCCGACCGCCTGCGTGAGCTGGAAGTTGCGGTCGAACTCGGCATCGTCGCCGCATTCGAGATGGTCGTAGAAGATGCCGCCGACCCCGCGATGCACACCGCGGTGCGGGATATAGAAATAATCCTCGGCCCATTTGGCATAGCGCTCATAGACCTCGGGGCCGAAGGGCGTGCACGCCGCGCGCAGCCGCGCGTGAAAGGCGTCGGTGTCCTCGGCATAAGGAATCGGCGGATTGAGATCCGCACCGCCGCCGAACCAGCGTTTGGTCGTCACGAGGAAGCGCGTGTTCATATGCACCGCGGGAACATGCGGGTTCGCCATATGCGCGACCAGGCTGATTCCGGTCGCAAAAAAGCTCGGGTCCTCGCCCGCGCCATGAATCGACGCGGCAAAGTCGGGCGCGAACTGGCCGCCGACGGTCGAAACATTGACCCCGACTTTCTCGAATACCTTGCCGGTCATCACGCCGCGTACGCCGCCGCCGCCCTCGCCGGGGGCGATTCCTTCGGCTTCGCGATCCCACGGCGTGTAGTCGAAGCGCGCGTCGCTGCCGGCCTCGCGTTCGATCGTCTCGAATTCGGCGCAAATCCGGTCGCGAAGCGATTCGAACCAGCTACGCGCCGCCTGCTGCTGGGTATCGAGCGAAATCATGACGGAAAGCCTTTCGTCTGTCTGAGAGCTTCGGCGAGCGCGATGCCAGCCGCCACCGCGACATTCAAGGAGCGAAAGCCCGCCCGCATCGGAATCGCGACCCGCGCGTCCGCCGCATCGTGGACATGCGGCGGTACGCCCGACGATTCCGCGCCGAGCAGCAGGATATCGCCGGCCTTGAAGGAAAAGCCGGGCAGGGGCGTCGCGCCAGCCGTCGTCAGCAGGACAAGGCGGCGATCCGTTGCTGCGCCCCACGCCTGAAATGCGGCCCAATCGGCGTGACGCCGGACATTGGCCCGCGTCGCATAGTCCATCCCGGCGCGCTTCAATGCGGCGTCGGAAAAGGGAAAGCCGCATGGCTCTATGATATGCGCCGGCACATCGAAGCAGGCGGCGGTGCGCAGCGTCGTGCCGACATTACCCGCAATATCCGGCTGAAACAGGGCGATTTCCATGGTCACGCCATAACCGCGGCCGTTCGCGGAATCGAGTGGCTTCGCCGCCGCATCGCTGCACAGTGACGGAAGCGGAAATTGCCTGTTGGCAAGCCCCGGATGTGCGGCTATCAGGCCCGCAATTCCCGGAGGGGCCGCCGGGGCGCGCCATTTCGTGCGTGCGTGGCAGGGCGGCTCACCTTCCGGGAAATATTGTCGTTTCACCCATGCAAGGGCAGTCGAATGGCCAGTGAATCCGAACTCAACGCCGGCATCGAAGATGGCGTGCGGCGCCGGGACTTTATCAATATCGCGGCAGTGAGTTTCGCGGGCGTCGGTGCGGCGGCAGTTGTTCTGCCGCTCGTCAACCAGATGAACCCCTCGGCCGACGTGCTCGCGCTGTCGACCACCGAGATCGATATTTCGGCGATCCAGCCCGGACAGGCGATCAAGACGAGCTGGCGCAAGCAGCCCGTGTTCGTCCGCAACCTCGTTGCCAAGGAAATCGCCGAGGCCAAGGCCGTGCCGCTCGGCGACCTGCGCGACCCGCAGACGATCGACGAACGCACCAAGCCCGGCAAGGAAAACTGGCTGATCACGCTGGGCGTCTGCACCCACCTGGGTTGCGTGCCGCTCGGTGCTGCCGAGGGCGAGAACAAGGGTGATTTCGGCGGCTATTTCTGCCCGTGCCACGGTTCGCACTACGACACCGCGGCACGCATCCGGAAGGGCCCGGCACCCAAGAATCTGGTTGTGCCGCCCTATGAATTCACCAGCGACACCGTCGTGACGATCGGCTGAGGAGCGAGATAAGATGAGCTTTCCCTGGGCCAAGAATTATGAACCGCAGCAGCCGCTGATGAAGTGGCTGGACGAGAAGCTGCCGCTGCCGCGCCTCGTCTACAATGCGATCGGTGCCGGCTATCCCGTGCCGCGCAACCTCAACTATTTCTGGAACTTCGGCGTTCTCGCCGGTGCCGCGCTGGCGATCCAGATCATCACCGGCATCGTGCTGGCGATGCATTACGCCGCCAATGCGGCGGTCGCCTTCAATTCGGTCGAGCATATCATGCGCGACGTGAACGCCGGCTGGTTCATCCGCTACGCGCATATGAACGGCGCGAGCATGTTCTTCATCGTCGTCTATCTGCACATCTTCCGCGGCCTTTATTACGGTTCGTACAAGGCGCCGCGCGAAATGGTGTGGCTGCTCGGCGTCGTGATCTTCCTCCTCATGATGGCGACCGCCTTCATGGGTTATGTGTTGCCGTGGGGCCAGATGAGCTTCTGGGGCGCGCAGGTGATTACCGGCTTCTTCTCGGCGATTCCGCTCGTCGGCGAGCCGGTGCGCGAATGGCTGCTCGGCGGCTTCGTCCCCGACAATGCGACGCTGAACCGCTTCTTCTCGCTGCACTATCTGCTGCCGTTCGTGATCCTGGGTGTCGTCATCCTGCACATCTGGGCGCTGCACATCCCGGGTTCGAACAACCCGACCGGCATCGAGGTGAAGGACGAACAGGACACGGTTCCCTTCCATCCTTACTACACCGCGAAGGACGGCTTCGGGCTCGGCATCTTCCTCCTGCTATTCGTCGCGCTGACCTTCTTCAGCCCGAACACGCTGGGTCACGCCGACAACTATATCCCGGCCAACTCGCTTTCGACCCCGGCGCACATCGTGCCCGAATGGTACTTCCTGCCCTTCTACGCGATCCTGAAGGCATTCACCTTCAACTTCCTGTGGATCGACGCGAAGCTGTGGGGCGTCATCGCGATGTTTGCATCGATCGCGCTGCTGTTCTTCCTGCCCTGGCTCGACAGCTCGCCGGTGAAGTCGTCGACCTATCGCCCGCTGTATCGCTGGTTCTTCTGGGTCCTCGTCGTCGATGTCCTGCTGCTCGGCTGGTGCGGCATGCAGCCGGCGGAGCAGCCGTGGGTCATCCTCAGCCAGATCGGCGCGATCTATTACTTCGCCCACTTCCTGATCATTCTGCCGATCGTGTCGCGGATCGAACGTCCGTTGCCGATGCCGAATTCGATCACCGAGGCGGTTCTCGCCAAGCATGCCGACAAATCGTCGGCGGCCACGGCCTGAGCGCCGGACTTTAATAGGAGCTGATAAAGCCATGGTTCGCCCGCTCGGTTTTCTCGTCGGTCTTGGTTTCATCACGGCGCTGGTGCTCGCGATCTTCACGACGCCGCTGTCCAATGAGCACAACGCCGCGCACGACTTTCATAAGGAGCCCAAGCATCTGAAGCTTGCCAGCGACGGTTTGAAGCCGCACTGGGACAAGCAGCAGCTTCAGCGCGGGATGCAGGTGTACAAGGAAGTCTGCTCGGCCTGCCACAGCCTGCACCTCGTCGCGTTCCGCGATATCGGTGATCTTGGCTATACCGAAGGCCAGGTGAAGACCTTCGCCAAGGGCTTCCAGGTTCCGTCGATCAACCCCGACACGGGCGAGCCGGCGACGCGTGACGGCCTGCCGTCGGATTATTTCCCGTCGCCCTATGCGAACGAGACGGCTGCACGCGCGGCGAACAACAATGCGCTGCCGCCCGACCTGTCGCTGATCACCAAGGCGCGCGAAGGCGGCAAGGACTATGTCTATTCGCTGCTGACCGGGTTCCAGAACCCGCCGGCGAACCTGCCGGCCGAGCTGAAGCCGGGCACGGGGCTGCACTACAACCCCTATTTCGCGAACCTCAACCTCGCGATGGCGCCGCCGCTGGCTGATGGTCAGGTAACCTATGCCGACGGCACGAAGGCGTCGGTCGACCAGATGGCGAAGGACGTCACCGCGTTCCTCGTCTGGACCGCCGAACCGAAGCTGGTGAAGCGCGTACAGGTGGGCTGGGCCGTCTTCATCTTCCTGCTCATCTTCAGCGGGCTGACCTATCTGTCGTACCGGAACATCTGGGCCGACAAGAAGCATTGAGGACAGAAGGGAGGGCGGCCCGTTCGATGATCGCCCTCCCGCCTCGACCGGACCTCGACCTCGCATCGCTCGTCCGCACCATTCCCGACTTTCCCAAGCCGGGCATCCAGTTTCGCGATATTACCACGCTGATCGGCGATGCCGCCGGTTTCAGCGAAACGGTGCGGCGCCTGTGTACGCTTGCCGCCGTCCATCGCCCCGACTTCATCGTTGCTGTCGAGGCACGCGGCTTCCTGTTCGGCGCTGCGATGGCAACGGCGATGGGGCTGGGCGTCGTGCCGGTGCGCAAGGCGGGCAAGTTGCCGGGCGTGACGATCGGCGTCGATTACGAACTCGAATATGGCGTCGACCGGCTCGAACTGCACGAAGGTGCGGTCATGCCGGGGCATCGTGTCGTCCTCGTCGACGACCTGCTCGCGACCGGCGGCACGATCCTCGCGACCGCGGCACTGATGCGCAATGCCGGGGCGGAGGTTGCGGCGGCGCTGTTCGTCATCGACCTTCCCGATCTCGGCGGTTCGCGGCGGCTCGCCGATGCGGGGCTCGCTTGCGAGACATTGATCGCCTTCGACGGCGATTAGGATTTTGACGGAAAGCGGCCCCCGCGTGGACCGGGTCGCTGCCCTCGCGGCATTGCTGTCCGCCGATCCGCTGCGATCGGCAGCGCTGGCCGCCGTCGCATCACTGGGATTGCCCGACTGCTGGATCGGGGCAGGGTTCGTCCGCGATGCTTTATGGGACCATCTACATGGACGCGAACCGGCGGCCCCGGTCGGCGATGTCGATGTGGTCTGGTTCTGCCGAACAGCGGGCAAGGGTGTCGATCGCGACAGCGAGGAGAAACTCCGGGCTCTGCTTCCCGGCTTGCGATGGTCAGTCAAGAATCAGGCGCGGATGCACCGCCATAATGGCGACGCGCCATATCGGTCGGTCGCCGACGCGATGATGCACTGGCCCGAGACGGCGACCGCCGTGGCCGCACGATATGAGGGGCGCGGGGTGGAGATCAATGCGCCTTTGGGGCTCGACGATCTGTTCGAATTGCGCCTGCACGGATGGTTTTCGGGACGCGAAGCGAGATGTTTTCGACCGGCGGGTTTCGTCGAAGCGATGGTTGCAGCGCTATCCGTTGGTGAGCATGGTGGAGGAATAAACGTCCATCATGCGGGCAAAGAAAAAGCCCGCGCCGAAGCGCGGGCTTCGCCCCCTTGGCAAATGCGTCGGGTTTAGAACGGTACCCAGCTCTGCTTCTTGCGGAATTTCATATAGCCGACGTTGGCGCCGAGGCGCGCGCCGACACCGACGCGGATCGGGATCAGCACGATGTCGCCGCTGCGCAGATAGGAAGCATTGAAGCCGCCGATCAGGTAAGCGGCGCCTTCGCCGGCCGGGAAGCGCTTGTAGAGATCTTCGCTGTCGAAGAGGTTGTAGACGAGGACGAAGGTGTTGCCGGCGTTGGCGCCCGCATCGAAGCCGATCGACGGGCCGGTCCAATAGGCCGGACGTTCGCCTTCCACCTTGTGATAGAGCGTGCCCGAACCATAGCGGACGCCGAGCACCAGCGCGCCGCTGGCCTCGCGGCCGACGATATAGGCGTTCGGCTCGCCCTGCTTTTTCAGGATATCTTCGATCATGCTCGCGAGACCCTGCGCGCCCTTGCCGAACACACCCTCGGCGGCGCCGATCAGGTCGTCCTCCTTGTAGGTGGTCGACGGGTCGGCGTTGGTCGCCGCCGTTTCGGGATTGGTCGCGACGGTGGGCACGGTGTCCGGCGCCGTGGCGGCCTGCTGGTCGCCAGTCGCGAGGTCGCTGTTGATGTCGCTGTCCGACGAATTGTCGTAGGTGGGCGTATCTGCCTGCGGAGCTGGATTGGGATTGTCGAGATCCGAATCGATCGCGGTGTTCGGATCGACCTGAGTCATTTGCGCCGCTGCCGGAATCGGCGTGGCGGCCAGCCCGATCGCGGCGAGGGCCGTGACGGCAAAGGCGGCGAACTTGTTACGCATATTATCCCCCAATCGGTCGGCGCGCCGTGGCGCCACGCGGGTTAACCATGACTCGCTCTTTGAATCGCGGGCAATGAATGGGCGATGACTTGAGTCGATTTTGCGTCAGGCCGAATCATTTTGCCCGCCAGCCGCGCAGGGCGCGACGAAAAGGCAGAGGTGGCGGAGACGGAGGGATTCGAACCCTCGGTACCGGATTTACCAGTACGACGGTTTAGCAAACCGTTGGTTTCAGCCACTCACCCACGTCTCCGCATGGTCTGCCGCGCTAACGGCAGTCTGGCCTAGGCGGGTCGCTATAGCCATGCCTCTCGCGCCCCGCAACGCCAAACATTGCCCTTGCGGCGCGAAATGGAATCCTTTGGTGGAGGCAGGGAAGCTCGGCGCGCGATCAAGCTGAGCTATGCCCGGCAACATTATCTCTACTAAAGAGTAGAGTGACAAGGGCAGGGCGTTCTGGCTAGATTGGTGCCGCCCGGAGAAGCCCGGCCAAGCATCGTTCATCGAACCTCCTGCATTGACCCCGCCATGACCCAGACCAAGCAAGGCCTCATCATCCGCCACGTGCCGCACGAGGGGATCGCGGGGTATCGCGATCCGGTCGAGGCGGCGGGCTATGCGCTCGACCGGATCGACGTCGGCGACGCCGGTTTCGACGGGATCGACCTGTGCGAGCCCGAACTGCTGATCATGATGGGCGGCCCGATGGGCGTATATGAGCAGGACCGTTATCCGCGGATCGCGTGCCAGCTCCGCTTGCTCGCCCGCCGCATCGAGGCGGGTTTGCCGACGCTCGGCGTCTGTTTCGGCGCGCAGATGATCGCCGCGGCAATGGGCGCGCGGGTCTATGCGGGGCCAGTCAAGGAGGTCGGCTTTCATGCGCTGAGCTTCGTCGATCCCGGATCTCCGCTCGGCGAACTCGCGGATGTTCCCGTCCTTCACTGGCATGGCGACACGTTCGACTTGCCTCCCGATGTCGAGCTATTGGCTTCGTCAAAGGCCTATCGCCATCAGGCCTTTCGCCGTGGGCCCAATATATTGGCGCTGCAATTCCATGCCGAAATGGGCCTCGACCCGCGGTTTGACGAATGGATGCGGCAATGGCCCGAAGCCGCCGTCGAGGCCGGGAGTACCGCGGAAGCGCTCGACCGCGATCACCGGCTGCATGGCCCCGCCGCTGTCGCTGCGGGCAGGCGGATGATCGCGCAGTGGCTTTCCGGCCTTCGCCACTGAAAGGCCGCGAAAAAGCTGCAATAGATATTGTAATTGAGAATCGTTCTCGATAATGGCCGGATAGTCTCTCCGCCCAGAAATCATCGATGCACGCACCCACAACTCCGCGACCGGCGACAAAAAAAAGCCGGAAGGCCTTTTGGCTGAAACAGCTCCACATGTGGCACTGGATGAGCTCGGCCATCAGCCTCATCGGTCTGCTGCTGTTCGCGATTACCGGCTTCACGCTCAATCATGCCGCCGACATCGAAGCATCGCCGGTGGTCACCGAAAAGGCGGGGCAATTGCCGCCGCCGCTGCTGCGCCAGCTCGCGTCGGCCGACCGCGCCGACGGCAAGGCGCCACTCCCGAAACCCGTTGCGACGTGGGTCGAGGATAATTTTCCTGTACGTGCGTCGGCGGAGGCCGAATGGTCGGCCGACGAAGTCTATCTGCCTGCGCCCCGTCCCGGTGGCGACGCGTGGGTGGCAATCGACCGCGCGAGCGGGGCGGTGACCAGCGAAATCACCAGCCGCGGCTGGATTTCCTATCTCAACGACCTGCACAAGGGACGCAATTCGGGCGGCGCATGGGGCCTGTTCATCGATATCTTTGCCGGCGCCTGCCTGATCTTCGCGATTACCGGGCTTTTCCTGCTCTGGCTGCATTCGGCCAAGCGAAAGAGCACATGGCCGCTCGTCGGCGCCGGGATTGCGATCCCCGCCGCGATTGCCATCATTTTCATCCACTAGGAGATTGTCGCCGTGCAGCTGCCTTATCGTATCGTCCTGTCCGTCGGCGCCGGCGCGACGCTCGCCGTGCCCGCGCTCGCTGCCGACCCGGGCACGATGGACGTCACCATCGCTATCCCGCGGCTGAAGGTCGCCGAATATCACAAACCCTATGTCGCGATCTGGGTCGAAAAGGCGGGCGCAAAGGCGAAGACGGTCGCGGTCTGGTACGACCATGACATGAAGGCGAACGAGGGCACCAAATGGCTGCGCGACGTTCGCCAGTGGTGGCGCGCATCGGGACGGTCGATGAGCTTTCCCGCCAACGGCATCACCGGCGCGACGCGGGCGCCTGGAACGCACAAAATCTCTTTCACGCGGGCGCAACTCGGCGCGCAGGCGGCAGGCCAGTACACGCTGGTCATCGAAGCGGCGCGCGAAGTGGGCGGCCGCGAATTGCTCCGCGTTCCCTTTACCTGGCCGGCGAAGGCCGGCGCAGGCGGACGCGCGGCAGGAACGACAGAATTGGGCGCCGTGTCGGTCGCTTTCCGCTGAATTCGAAGGGGCAGGAATATGAAAAAGCAAATTTGGGGTTTCGCGGCGACCGTCGCACTGGTCGCGCTGGCGGCGGTTCCGGCGAGTGCGCATCGCCAGTGGATGATGCCGTCGTCGACGGTGCTGTCGGGCGACGATGTGTGGGTGACGGTCGACGCTGCGGTGTCGAACGATCTCTTCTATTTCGAGCATCAGCCGATGCGTCTCGATGCGCTGAAGGCGTGGGCGCCCGATGGCAGCGAGGCAGTGATCGAGAACAAGGCGACTGGCCGCTATCGCAGCACCTTCGACGTTCACCTGACGCAGAAGGGGACCTGGCGTATCGCATCGGTGTCCGATGGCCTGATCGGCAGCTATGATCTGAACGGCAAGACCGAGCGCCTGCCGCGCGGGACGACCACCGCGAACCTTGCCGAAAAGATCCCGGCGGGTGCGACCAATGTGAAGACCGCCGAATCGAACAATCGCAACGAGATTTTCGTGACCGTCGGCGAGCCGACGACGACGCTGTTCAAGCCCACGGGCAAGGGTATCGAACTGGTGCCGGTGACGCATCCCAACGACTTGTTCGCGGGCGAGGCGGCGACCTTCCAGTTCCTGCTCGACGGTAAGCCTGCGGCCGGGCTGCCGGTGACACTGATCCCCGGCGGTATCCGCTACCGCGACCAACTGGGGCAGGTCGATCTCAAGACCGACGCCGAAGGCAAGGTCGAAGTCACCTGGCCCGAACCGGGCATGTACTGGCTCAACGTGACCACCCCGCAGGCCGAGGGCGCCGTCGAGGGCGCGCCGCCGCCGATCACCCGCCGCGCGAGCTATGTCACGACGCTCGAGGTGATGGCGCCCTGACCGATCGCATCCTGATCCCGCGCGCGCTGACGCCGGCGGCGTTCGCCACGCGCGATGCCGCGGCGGCGATCGGAAGCTTTGCGGGCGAAGCGATGGGCACGAGCTGGTCGCTGCAGGCGGTGTCGCCGCCGGCAGCGACACGGCATGGCGTGCAAGCCGCGCTCGACCTCGTTGTCGCCCAGATGAGCCAGTGGGAGCGCGATTCCAACCTGTCGCGCTTCAACCGCGTTGCGCCTGGTAGCTGGCATGTGATCCCGGCCGAATTGGCGAGAGTGATAGAGGCGGCGTTGGAGATCGGTCGCGCCAGCGGCGGCGCGTTCGATCCGGGCCTTGGCCAACTGACCGAAGCTTGGGGCTTTGGCAGCCGCGGCCCCGTCGGCAATGTGCCCGATTTTCCGGAAGCATCGGCGGGGCGGGGGATCGAGTTCGATCCCGACGGCCCGCGCATCCGGCGCGAAGCGGGGGCGGCCCTCGACCTGTCGGGAATCGCCAAGGGCTATGGCGTCGACCTTGCCGCCGAATGGCTCCTTGATATGGGGGTCCGGCATTTCCTGCTTGAGGTCGGCGGAGAGTTGCGCGGGGAGGGGATTCGTCCCGACGGTCAGCCGTGGTGGGTCGATACCGAAGTGCCCCCCGCGACGCCGGTCGCGCCCTATCGTATCGCACTGCACGATCTGTCGGTCGCGACCTCGGGCAATTATCGGCGCGGCTTCGCGGCCGGCGGGCGATATTATTCGCACAGCTTCGATCCGCGGACCGGCCGCCCGATCGTCAGCGAGGTGACCTCGGTCACCGTATTGCACCGTAGCTGCATGATGGCCGATGGCTGGGCGACCGCGCTGACTGTGCTGGGGCCGGCGGCGGCGATCGCGCTGGCCGACGACCAGCAGCTTGCCGCCTTCATCCTTGCCGGGAAAAATGAGTATCTGTCGCGCGCGTGGCGCGAGATGCTGGACTAGCTGTCGGCCCAGCGGCGCAAAAGGTTGTGATAGACGCCGGTCAGGCGCACGACCGTCGCATCGCCTTGACCCATCGCTGCCGCTGCGCCCTGCACCCCCATGTCGAGGTCGAACAGCAGGTTGCGCTGTCCCTGGTCGCGCACCATCGACTGGATCCAGAAGAAGCTCGCGACGCGCGCGCCGGACGTTACTGGCTCGACCCGGTGCACGGTGGTCGCGGGGTAAAGCACAAGATGGCCCGCCGGCAGCTTGATGCCCGGCGCCTCCGCCATGCCTTCGACGATCAGCCCGCCGCCCTCGTAACTGTCGGGGTCGGCGAGGAAGAGTGTCGCCGACAGGTCGCTGCGCAGCCGGAAATCGCTGCCGCGGCGCATGCGGATCGCGTTGTCGATATGGTCGCCGAAGCTTTCGCCGCCGGCGTAGCGATTGAAATAGGGCGGATAGATTTTGAGCGGCAGCGCGGTGGCGATGAACAGCGGGCTGCGGCCCAGCGCATCGAGCACCAGCCGTCCGGCCTCTGCCGCCGCCTCGCCGAATTCGGGGAGCTGTTCGTTGCGCTTGGCAAGCGCGGCCTGCGGGCCCGAGGTTTCGTTGCCGTCGATCCACTGCGCGGCGTCGAGGATGGCGCGGAGTTTTGCGACGCCATCGGCGTCGAGCACATCGGGGATGATCCGGATCATGCGGGCTTTTAGGCGAAAAAGGGCGGGAACGGCAATGCGCCGCGCCCGCCCTTTCGATCAGAAGTTATAGAAGAGGCTGAACACCGCCGAACGCGAGTCGCCGGGGGTGGCCCAGCCGCCGGTGATGATCCCCGTCGTCGCATTCGCATTGTTGCGAACGCCGGTGTAATAATCCTCGTTCGTCACGTTGCTGACGTTCACCTGCGCCACGAGACCGTTCTTGAAATCGTACGACGCAAAGAGCCGGTGGATCAGATAATCGTCGACCATGAACTGCGTCCGCTGCAGCGCGTTGCGCTGGTTGGTCGCGAACTTGCCCTGATAGCTGAGGCCGTAGCCGACCTGCAGCCCGAAGGGGAAGGCATAGGTGGTGAACAGGCTGCCCGAATGCTTCGGCGTCTGGATCAGGCGGTCGCCCGCCTGCGGATCGACGCATCCACTTTCGAGGCAGAAGTCCGACACGCTCTGCTTCACCTTGCTGTCGAGGTAAGTGTAATTGGCGAACACCGCCCATTTGGGCGTGATGTTGCCGGTCAAGCCGAGTGCCACGCCGTCGACGCGCGAGCGGCCGTCGAGCACCTGCAGCGAGGCGGGCTGGGCCGGATCGTTCGACGGAACGCGGAAATTGGTGCGTTCGTTGCGGAACAGCGCAGCCGTGAGAAGCAACTTCTTGTCGGCCAGTTCGGCCTTCGCGCCGAACTCGATGTTGCGCGCCTTTTCTGGGGCAACGGCGCAAGGATCGGCGGCTCCGGGCGCGGCGGGCAGGCCGCAGCCCGCGCGGACCGTTGCCGAGGTCGGCGTCTTGGCGTTGCCATAGGCGGCATAGAGGCTGACGTTCTCGATCGGGTGGAACACCGCGCCGATGCGATAGGAGAAGAGATTCTCGTCGCTGACCTGGTCGGCACCGCGGGTATAGACCGCGCCAGTTACCGGCGTGGTCACCGTATCGGCGCGGAAGATGTTGCGGGCATTTTCATACCGCACGCCCGCGTTGATTTCGAACATCGGCGAGATTTCGAGCGTGTCGAAGGCATAGATCGCCCAGTTGCGCGTGTCGCCATAGCTGTTGCCGGTGCGGACATAATTGACCGGGCCGGTCCACACCGTGTTCGGGTTCGACAGGTTGATCGGCGGCTGCGCCGGGTTCGGCAGCGCGCCGCCCGGATTGCGGAGAAGCTGCGCGGTCTCGATCGAATAATCTTCCTGACTGTAGGAAGCGCCGATGACGAGGGTGTTGAAGAAACCGCCCTTGGCGCCACTGAGGATCGTCAGGTCGGTCTGGTTGTGGAGCAGGTCGTTGACCTGGTCGCGGACGAGGCCGCGCGGGCCCGCCGGGTAATAGAAGCCGGGGGCATCCTGACCGGCGGGGCAGGGCGCGCCGACGGTCGAGTCCGGGCCGGTGCCGATCGGCTGAAGGCCATTCGCGAGGCAGAAGACGCCCTGCGGTGCGCTCGTCTGGCTCAGCTGGTGGACGCGCTGCCAGCGCGTCAGGTTGCGGATCGACACGTTGTCGCTGAACGCATGGCGGAAGGTCGCGGTCAGGCGGTCGACCTTGGTCTTCTGCTTGTCGAGGTTGGCGATGCCGAAATAGTCGCTGTCGTCGACGCCCGGCAGCGGGCCGTCGTTGACGCCGCTGAGGTAGAAGGGGACGCCAAAGACCGGCGTGTTGTTATCGTCCTGATGGATATAGGCGAGCGTCAGGCTGGTGTCGCTGTCGACGCCGATCGTGATCGACGGCGCGACGCCCCAGCGCTTGAAGCTTTCGACGTCGCGGCCGGGCACGTCGTTCTCATGATACATCGCGTTGATGCGGACCGCGATCAGATCGTTGAGGCGCCAGTTGCTGTCGATCGCGCCGCGGTAATAATTGTCGGTGCCGACCGCGCCCTGCACCGTCGTGGCGTTGCGGGCGAAGGGGATCTTGCTGACGAGGTTGATCGTGCCGCCGACGCTGCCCGATCCGTTGAACACCGAATTGGCGCCGTTGTAGACTTCGATCTGCTGGAGGTTGAAGGGATCGGTGCGGCTATACTGAGCGCTGTCGCGGACGCCGTCGATCGTGAGGTCGTTGTTCGCCGAATAGCCGCGCAGGTTGATCGAGTCGCCATAACCGCCGCCGCCTTCGCCGGCGCCGAAGGTGATACCGGGGATCGTCGACAGCGCGTCGCGCAGCGTCAGCAAATTCTGCTGGCGGAGCTGTTCCTGCGAAACCACCGTGACCGTCTGTGGCGTGTCGACGATCGGCGCGGTCGCCTTGGGCGATTCGACTTCGGTCGCCAGCGTGCCGCTCACGACGATGTCGCTGCGAGTACCCGGTGCATCCTGAGCTTCGTCGACATTGGCGGCCATGGCCGGGGCGCTGACGAGGCTGCCGACGCACGACAGTGCGAGGAAAGTGGCGGATGTGGACTGCTTCACGGTGAACCCCCTTGTTATGGACGGGTGCCCGCTATTGCGAGTCTGTTGCAAAGTCAATGAAATTGAGAATCGTTCTCGATAAAGTCGCAACTTGTCGCAAATCGATGGTTTGCGTCAGCGTCGTCGTTCGAGCCACCAGCTTTGCCGCCAGCCATATTGGCTGGCGATGGGTTCGCCGTTCGCATTTGTCGCTGGCCTGAAACGAAAGCGCTTTTCGATCAGGCGGCAGGTCGTGGCGTCGAGCGAGGCATCGCCGCTCGACCGCGTCACCCGGCACCCGGTCACGCGCCCGGTCGGCAGGATGGTGAAGAGAGTCTCGACTTCGCCGCCGATCTTCGCCCGGCTCGCCGTGGCCGGATAATCGTCGTCGTCGATCCGGCCGCTGCGCCAGACCGGGCGCGTGCCACCCGAGCCGGTGCCATTGCCCGTGCCGCCGGCCCCCGTCCCGTCGCCGGTCCCGCCGGCGCCGGAACCGGGGCCTGCGATCGGCGCCGCTCCCGCCGACGCGTCGTTGCCGGTGCCGGCATGCGAGGCGGCCGCCACGGGCGGCGGCACCGGGGGCGGGATCTTGGGTTTCGGCGCGACGACCGCCGCAGCCTTCGCGTGGCGGTTGGCCGGCGCAGCCTTGCCGCTCGCCGCTTTGCTGGGCTTTTCCGGCGGCACGACCGTTTCAGGAGGCGGTTTCGGTGCCGGGATCGCGATCGCCGTAATCGTTTCGCTCAGCTTGCGAACGACATGGAGGTCCAGCCCGGTCACCAGCCCGAAGCCGACTGCGGCGACCGCCAGCAAGGCGCCGCTTCCTGCCGCGATCCGCTGCCGTGCTGAAATCTGCCCCGTATAGGCCATCGACGCCGCCTCGACGCGCGTGCCCGTCACGCGCAACGGGCGGAGTTTAGAGGAATTCGTCTAGCGTGGACATGAACCGGTCGAACTGGTCGTGGTGGAGCCAGTGTCCGGCATTTTCGAACTCGATCACTTTCGCGGTGCTGAAATGTTCGATCCGCCCGTCCTTCTCGGGGTTCGATGCCCAGCTATCGGCGCCGTACAGCAGCAATGTCGGGCAGGTGATGTTCGCCCACAGCCGGTGCAGATCGTCCTGCGGCATGTCGAAGATCGTCCAGATGTTCAGATAATTGTCGAACTTCCAGCTCCAGCTTCCGTCCTCGTTGCGGTTGATGCCGTGGATGGTCAGGTGGCGCGCCTGTTCGGGCGTCAGATAGCTATTCTCCGCCGCCATCCGGGCGAGCGCGTCGTCGAGCGTCGCATAACGCTTCGGTGAGCGCCCCGCCGCCTGCCTTTTGTCGCCGATCCATTGCCGCATGCGTTCGTCGAACGACGTCTTTGCCCGCTCTTCCTGCACCGCGGGTGAGGGACCGAGGCCTTCGATCGACACCAGCTTCTTCACATTGCCGGGATAGAGGCCGGTATAGCGCGTCGCGATATTGCCGCCCATCGAATGCGCGACGATCGTCACCGGCGCAAGGTCGAGCTGGTGGATCAATTGGGCGAGGTCATAGACGAACGCGCCCATCTCGTAATTGCCGTCGGGCGACCAGGCGCTGTCGCCATGGCCGCGAAGGTCGGGCGCGATGATGTGATAGCGGTCGGTCAATCGCTCGGCGACCCAGTCCCAGCTCCTGCAATGGTCGCGCCCGCCGTGGACGAGCAAGAGCGGCGGCGCGTCCTGATTGCCCCAATCGGCATAGTGGAGCTTCAGCCGCTGCGAAATGAAGCTGTTCGAAGTGGGGCCGCTTGCCATCGTTTCATCCTTGCTGTCTTGTCGGGTTTCAAAAGGCGACTGATTCATTTCCGTCAACCCCGCATGCGCGGCGCCGACGGATCACCACATCGGGGAGAAGGATTATGAGTACGTTTCGCGACGACTTGCTGGCGGGCAAGACGGCCTTCGTGGCCGGCGGGACCAGCGGTATCAACCTCGGCATCGCGAAGCGTTTCGCCGAACTGGGCGCGAAAGTCGCCGTAGCGGGCCGCGATCCGGAAAAGGCGCAGCGCGCAGCGGCGGAGATCGGGCACGACGCGATCGGCCTGTCGGGCGACGTGCGCGATTATGGGGCGATTCGCGGCGTGATGGAAACCGTCGCCGACAAGCTCGGGCCGATGGATATCGTCATATCGGGGGCGGCGGGAAATTTCCTCGCGCCGGTGCTCGGCATGTCGTCGAACGCCTTTCGCACCGTGGTCGACATCGATCTCAACGGCACCTTCAATGTCTTCCGCGGCTGTCACGATCTGCTCAATCGGCCGGGCGCGTCGCTGATCGCGATCACGGCGGGGCAAGCGGTCAACGCCTCGGCGCTGCAGGCGCATGCCTGCGCCGCGAAGGCCGGGATCAACCAGCTCATCCGCGTCCTCGCCCTCGAATGGGGCCCCGACGTCCGCGTGAACGGCATCTCGCCGGGGCCGATCGAGGGAACCGAGGGCATGGCACGGCTCGCACCCGATGCCGCCTCGCGGCAGGCGCATTACGACCGGATCGCGATGAAGCGCTGGGGCGAAATCGGCGAGGTCGCCGAATCGGCGGTGTTTCTCTGCTCGCCGGCCGCCGGCTATATCACCGGCACGATCCTCGATTGCGACGGCGGCAGCCAGATCGGCGACGCCTCGCGCGGCGATCTGGCAAAGGGAATGGCCTGAACGCAAAAACGCCGCCAGCCCTGACGGGTGGCGGCGTTTTTAATGGTGGGCGTGGCAAGGATTGAACTTGCGACCCCTGCGATGTCAACACAGTGCTCTACCACTGAGCTACACGCCCATCCCTTGGGGTGACGCGCCCCCTAATATCCCCTGCATCGCTTGGCAAGCCCTTCGCTTGCCGCGACCTTATTATTGTTGGCTCGACCGGTCGGCCCGGCCGAACAGATTGTCGACCTCGCGCACCAGATCCTTGAGGTGGAAAGGCTTCGACAGCAATTTCGCCTGCGGCACATTTTCTTCGGCGCGCAGCGATACCGCGGCGAAGCCCGTGATGAACATGACCTGTGTCTGCGGCGCGACCTTGGCCGTATGCTGGGCGAGTTCGATCCCGTCCATTTCGGGCATGACGATATCGGACAGCAGCAGGTCGAAGGTACCCGAATCGATATAGGGGACGGCTTCGGTGCCGCGGTCGACCGCGGTGACATGGTAACCGGCGCTGGTCAGCGCCCGCGCCAGATACTCGCGCATCACATCGTCGTCTTCGGCCAGCAAAATGCGAATCATGTCGAACGTCTGTCCCCGGTCCCTCGGCGGCGCCGGCTATTGCCTGCCGCTCCAATCTGAAGTCGTGTCATAGCGCGAGAGATTTAACAAATTCCGGTGCGTGCTGGATTTCGCGAACCTTTTTTGCCACCTTCGCCAAATGCCGCACCGCACCATCCCGCCTGCCGCCATCGCTGTCAATCGACCCGCGGTAAACGGACCGGTTATCGTGTCCATTCCCCACGCCGGACGAATCTATCCACCCGAAATTCTGGCTGCAGCACGAGTCGGGCGCCCCGAGCTCGAGCGGCTCGAGGATGGCTGGTGCGACGTGATCGCTTCGGGGGCCTGCGCCGCCGGCGCGACCGTCGTGCAGGCATTGTGGGCGCGCGCGGTCGCCGATTGCAACCGCGGTGAAAACCAGATGGCGCCGGGCGAGGTTGCGATTCCGCTTCGCGCGCAGTTTTCCGCACCGGGTCGC
Organism: Sphingopyxis macrogoltabida; assembly: GCF_001314325.1. Classification (NCBI taxonomy): domain Bacteria; kingdom Pseudomonadati; phylum Pseudomonadota; class Alphaproteobacteria; order Sphingomonadales; family Sphingopyxidaceae; genus Sphingopyxis; species Sphingopyxis macrogoltabida. The sequence goes on along the minus strand of NZ_CP009429.1, from coordinate 1,903,669 downwards.
AAGGAGCGGGCCGGGCTGGGGGTCGTGCCGACGCGGCTCGCCGACTGTGGTCCCTTGTGGAAACGGCCGATCGACCGCGCCGGGCTCCACTGGCGTCTCGAGTCCTTCCATCGCCCCTATCAGGCGGCGCTCGCCGAAGAGCTGGCGGCGGCGTACGATCGTTTCGGCTATGCGATCTTGATCGATCTTCACAGCATGCCGCCAATTCCGGCCGGACAGCCGGGGCATGGCGCAGGTATCGTGATCGGCGACCGCTTCGGCGCTACCGCTGGAGCCTCGCTCGTCGACCTGATCGTCGAGGCGGCGACGCGGCTAGAGGTTCCGGTGACGCGCAACCAGCCCTATGCGGGTGGGCATATCGTCCGGACCCACGGGCGGCCCGAACGGGGAGTCCACGCCGTGCAGATCGAAATCGACCGCAGCCTCTATCTGACGCCGGACCGGTCGCCCGATCCGGCGCGGCTGGCGCCGATTTCGGAATGGTTTGCGGAACTTGTGAAGCGCGCAGCACTGGTGTCGCCGGCAGCCGAAGTGCCCCCGCTCGCTGCCGAATAAAAAACCACCCCATACCGAAGTACGGGGTGGCCAGGGTCCAGGGAGGACGCACCCGCGTCACAGAGACGGGGCACTCACCGCGATGGAAAGGGGGAAAACCATAGCGGCGTGCAACTTATTTAGGATGTAATGCGCCGCGTTACAAGAAGAAGCAGCGTAAAATCTTCAATAAGAGAAGAAATTGGTCGGGGAGAGAGGATTCGAACCTCCGGCCCCTGCCTCCCGAAGACAGTGCTCTACCAGGCTGAGCTACTCCCCGACCGATCTGCGCGCCGACCGGGGTCGCCGCGAAGGCAGGGCGGTCCTCTAGACGCGCAATCTGCGAACTTCAAGCGTCAATCGGCACATTCGGCGCGATTGCTGTTTCTACAGTAATTCTGCACGGCGGAAGCTGAAATGACCGCTCTCGACGAAAATCAGATGATCGACCAGCTCGACGTCCAGCGTGCGCAGGAAAAGCGCCGCTTCCTGCGTGCAGCGGCGGTCGGCATCGCTCGGCCGGGCGATGCCCGAGGGGTGGTTGTGCGCCATCAGGACGCGGACGACGCCGCTGCACAGCAAGCTGCGCCAGCTCTGCGGATAGATGATGCAGCGGCCGTTGCGGTCGCCTTCTGCCTGTTCCAGCCGCACCAGCCGTTCGTAACCGTCGAATCCGGCCAGCAGGAGCGTTTCGCGGTCGGGCGGGAAGTGGGGGCGAAGCAGGTCGCAGGCGATACCGTCCTCGGATTGGCGCGCGACAAATCCGGGCGGCGCCAGCGGATCGAGCCGTTGGCCGACGGGCTCATGAAGGGTCATTTCCGTGACCATGCACGCCGTGCGGCAAAGTCCAACCGCGGGTCGCGCCATATCGGATATATGGAAGCGATGGCGTTCGCCGCGCCCTTGTCGCTCACCCGCGCGAAGCCTAGCAAAGAGCTTCCAGACCCGGGAGCGACTCTTGCCTGATTCCATCCATTATGAGCTGCAATATCTCGACCTGATGCGCCGCATCTGGGTGGAGGGCGACGAACGCGTCGATCGGACCGGCGTCGGTACGCGATCGCTGTTCGGCGAGACGATGCGATTCTCGCTGCGCGATGACGCGATCCCGCTGCTGACGACCAAGCGCGTCTATTGGAAGACCGCGCTCCGCGAACTGCTGTGGTTCCTGACCGGCGACACCAATATCCGGCCGCTGGTCGCGCAGGGGGTGCGGATCTGGACCGACTGGCCGCTCGAAAAATATCGCCGCGAAACGGGCGAAGCGATCAGCGCCGAGGATTTCGAGGCGCGGGTGATCGCCGACGAAGCCTTTGCGGCGCAATGGGGCGACCTGGGCCCGGTCTATGGTCACCAGTGGGTCAACTGGCCGCGCTACGAGCCGGCGGGTGAGGGGCTGTTCCGCCGCGCTGCGCAAGGTCACAACCAGATTGCGGCACTGGTCGAGGGGTTGCGGAACAATCCCGGGTCGCGGCGCCATATCTTCACGGGCTGGAATGTCGCCGATCTGGACCGGATGGCGCTGCCGCCGTGCCATATGACCTATCAATTCCATGTCCGCAGCGATGGCGGGCTGTCGTGCCTGCTCTTCCAGCGCTCGTGCGACCTCGGCCTCGGCTTCGCCTTCAACGTTTTCGAGGCGGCGCTGCTGACGCGGATGATCGCGCAGCAATGCGACCTGACCGCGCACGAGCTCGTCTGGACCGGCGGCGACGTCCATCTGTACCTCAACCATCAGGAGCTGGTCGAGCAACAGCTGTCGCGCGTCCCCGAAGGGGCGCCTAAGCTGCGCATCCTGCGCCGGCCGGACAGTATTTTCGACTATAAATTCGAGGATTTCACCGTCGAATCCTATGCACCGCAAGCGCATATTCCGGCGCCGGTCGCGGTTTGAGGCGGGCATTGCAATGCATTAATGTTTGTAATAATATGTCGTTTTGTTGAAATATTAATAAGCGGAATGGATTCGTTCCGTGAAGGGAAGAAGAGATGACCGAGACGCCCGGGCGCCCGGCGAGCAACCTGCCGCCGCTGTCGCTCCATATTCCGGAACCGCGCTATCGTCCCGGCGACACGCCCGATTTCGGCGATATCGCAATCCCTGCGGTCGACGCGACGCCGCGTCCCGGCGAAGCGACCAAGCCCGACGCGATGCGCGACCTTTGCTACGGCCTCGTCCGGGTGCTCGATTTCGACGGACAGGCGAAGGGCCCGTGGGATCCGAAGCTGACACCCGACCGCCTGCGCGCGATGCTGCGCTATATGATGCTGGTGCGTGCGTTCGACGACCGGATGTTCCGCGCGCAGCGGCAGGGCAAGACCAGCTTTTACATGAAATCGACGGGGGAGGAGGCGACCTCGGTCGCTTCGACGATGGCGATCGACCGGTCCGACATGTGCTTCCCGAGCTATCGCCAGCAGGGCATCCTGATCGTGCGCGACTATCCGCTGATCCAGATGATGAACCAGATCTACTCGAACCGCGGCGATCATCTGCTCGGCCGCCAGTTGCCGATCATGTATTCGGCGCCCGAGCATGGCTTCTTCAGCATCTCGGGCAATCTCGCGACGCAATATCCGCAGGCGGTGGGCTGGGCGATGGCTTCGGCGTCGAAGGGCGACAACCGGATCGCGACCGTCTGGTGCGGCGAGGGTTCGTCGGCCGAGGGCGACTTCCACTCGGCGCTGACTTTCGCGACCGTCTATAACGCGCCGGTCATCTTCAACGTCGTCAACAACCAGTGGGCGATTTCCAGCTTCTCCGGTTTTGCCGGCGGCGAACGCACGACCTTCGCGGCGCGTGCGGTCGGTTACGGCATCGCCGGGCTGCGCGTCGACGGCAACGATCCGCTTGCGGTCTATGCCGCGACGCAATGGGCGGCCGACCGGGCACGGACGAACAACGGCCCGACGCTGATCGAGCATTTCACCTACCGCGCCGAAGGCCATAGCACCTCGGACGACCCGAGCGCCTATCGCGCCGCCGACGAAGCGACCGCCTGGCCGTTCGGCGACCCGATCGCGCGCCTCGCCCAGCATCTCGAGACGCTCGGCGAATGGGACGGCGAACGTCAGGAAGCGCTGCGCAAGGAACTCGACGATCTGGTCAAGACGACGCAGAAGCAATCGGAAAAGCTCGGAATATTGGGTCACGGCATGCACCAGCCGTTCGAAACCATGTTTCAGGACGTGTTCGAGGAGATGCCCTGGCACCTCAAGGAACAGAGCAAGCAGATGCTGGCAGAGCAAGAGGCCAAGTTCGGCCCCAACTGGAAGCCCGAATGATGAGCGCCGACACCAAAACCGCGACCAAGACGATGAACATGATCGAGGCGATCAACAGCGCCATGGACGTCATGCTCGGCCGCGACGACAAGATGGTCGTGATGGGCGAGGACGTCGGCTTTTTCGGCGGCGTTTTCCGCGCCACCGCGGGCCTGCAGAAAAAGCACGGCAAGACCCGGGTGTTCGACACGCCGATCAACGAATGCGGCATCATCGGCGTCGCGGTCGGCATGGGCGCCTACGGCCTGCGGCCGGTCCCCGAAATCCAGTTCGCCGACTATATCTACCCCGGTCTCGACCAGCTCGTCAGCGAAGCGGCGCGGCTGCGCTATCGCTCGGCGGGCGACTTCATCTGTCCGATGACCGTGCGCACCCCGTTCGGCGGCGGCATTTTCGGCGGCCAGACGCATAGCCAGTCGCCCGAAAGCATCATGACGCACATCTGCGGCGTCAAGACGGTGATCCCGTCGAATCCCTATGATGCCAAGGGCCTGCTGATCGCGGCGATCGAGGATAACGACCCGGTCGTTTTTCTCGAACCCAAGCGCATCTACAACGGCCCGTTCAGCGGCTATTACGACCGCCCGGTCGAGCCTTGGTCGAAGCATGAAGCGAGCGCGGTTCCCGAGGATTATTACTGCATCGAACTCGGCAAGGCGGCAACGGTCCGCGCCGGCGAGGCGCTGACGATCCTCGCCTATGGCACGATGGTCCATGTGACCAAGACGATCGTCGAGGAAATGGGCGTCGATGCCGAAATCATCGATCTGCGTACCCTCCTGCCGCTCGATATCGACGCGATCGAAACCTCGGTGAAAAAGACCGGCCGCTGCCTGATCATCCACGAAGCGACGCGCACCTCGGGCTTCGGCGCCGAACTCGCCGCGCTGGTGCAGGAACGCTGCTTCTATCATCTCGAGGCGCCGGTCGAACGCGTCACCGGTTTCGACACGCCTTATCCGCATAGCCTCGAATGGGCCTATTTCCCCGGCCCGGTGCGCATCGCGACCGCGCTCACGAAAATCTTGAAGGACTGACGCCATGGCCCGCTATTCATTCCGTCTGCCCGACATCGGCGAAGGCATCGCCGAGGCCGAAATCGTCGCCTGGCACGTCAAGATCGGCGAGCGCGTCGAGGAAGACGCACAGCTTGCCGACATGATGACCGACAAGGCGACCGTCGAAATGGAATCGCCCGTTTCGGGGATCGTCGTCGAACTCGCGGGCGAGGTCGGCGACCTGATCGCGATCGGTTCGACGCTCGCGGTGATCGAAACCGATGCTGACGGTGACGTTGAAGCGCCGCCCGCCGATACGCCGGTCGAGGAAGCGATCGAAGCCGAGACACCCGGTGCCGAAGAGATTTCGGTGGCGGAAGTCGCCGAGCCCGCTCCGGCCCCGGCCCCTGTGGCGGCAGCGCCGTCGCCCGCTCCCGCGCCGGCACCTGCGCCCGCTGCTGCTCATACCAAGGCCGTGCTGGCCTCGCCCGCGGTCCGCGCGCGCGCCAAAGATCTCAGCGTCGATCTCGGTCAGGTTCACGCCGAGGGCGACCGCATCCGTCACGCCGACCTCGACGCCTTCCTGCGCTACAGCGGCGGGCAGGGCTATCATGCGCCGGGCGCCAGCCGCGCCCGCGCCGACGAGCCGATCAAGGTCATCGGCATGCGCCGCAAGATCGCCGAGAATATGGCGGCGTCGAAGCGCGCGATCCCGCACTTCACCTATGTCGAGGAAATGGACGTCACCGCGCTCGAAGAGATGCGTGCTGATTTGAACGCCAATCGCGGCGGCCGTCCGAAGCTGACGATGCTGCCCTTCCTGATCGTCGCGATCTGCCGCACCATTCCGCAATTCCCGATGATCAACGCGCGTTACGACGATGAAGGCGGCGTGGTGACGCGCTATGGCGCCGTACATCTCGGCATGGCGACGCAGACCGACGCGGGCCTGATGGTCCCCGTGATCCGCGATGCGCAGGACAAGAATGTGTGGCAGCTCGCGAGCGAGATCACGCGCCTTGCCGAAGCCGCGCGCACCGGCAAGGCGAAGGTCGAGGAGCTCACGGGCGGTACGCTGACCGTCACCTCGCTCGGCCCGCTCGGCGGGATTGCGACGACCCCGGTCATCAACCGGCCCGAGGTCGCGATCATCGGTCCGAACAAGATCGTCGAGCGTCCCGTCTTCGACGGCGACGAAATCCGCCGCGCGAAGCTGATGAACCTGTCGATCAGCTGCGACCACCGCGTCGTCGATGGCTGGGATGCTGCAAGCTATGTGCAGGCACTCAAGAAGCTGATCGAAACACCGGTCCTGCTGTTCGCGGACTGATAGCGACAAAGCAATCCGGGACAGTGGACGCGCGCCCCGGATTGCTTCGCTATGCGCAGAGCAGGCTTATAACCCGAGCCCCGCGAAACTCGTCTGGTCGAATTTCAGCTTGAAGGTCACATAGGCGCCCGATCGCGAATAGCGCGCATCCTCGAAATCGCGGTCGTGGAAGCCGGCGAAATTATAGCCGAAGGTGATGTTGGTGTTCTTCATCGGCGCCAGCGTCACGGTCGGCCCGCCGGCCCAACTCAACGTATCGGCGTCGGTGCCGACCCGCACGGTGCCCGACGCACCGACATCGACATGTTCGCCCAGATTGAAGCGGAAGTCGGCGCCGAGCAGGTTCGACCAGCCTTTGACATCGTCCTCGCCGAACCTGTCGAAATTATAGCGTGTGCCCCAGAAAAAGCCGAATTCGGCGCGTTCGTACCAGCCGTCGCCGCTGCCGATCCCGCGTTCGCCGAGCGGGGTCCAGTTCAGCGACAGGCTGTTGAGCAGGCGGCGGCTCGTCGCGTCGCCGTCGATCGTCAGCGCGCCGCCGCCGCCGATCGGACCGGGCTGGCCGGCGACGGCACCCCGCACCTTGTCCGAACGGAACTCGCTCTTGTTCAGCCACGAGATACGCGATTCGGCGGGGCGGTGCGCCCAGCTCATCTCGAAATTGATCACCTCGGTCGTCGGCGTCGTGCCGCTGCCGCTCGCCTTGGCATAGGTGAAGAGCGCGCCAAGCGCCCGGCCTTCGCCGAGCTGGCGGAGGCCGCCGAGGGTCAGGCCGTAACGATCGGCAAGCTCTCCGTCGCGATATTCGGCGCGGCCCGTCAGCGTCCAGCGGTCGGCGCGGTAGGTGGCGCCGGTGCTGATCGCCAGGAAATCCTCGGTCAGCGTTCCATTGCCGCCAAGGAAGCCGCCCGATGCGACGGGGTGATCGACATTGAGCACATCCTTGGCGCGGATGCCGCCGAGTGTCCGGTTGCCGTCGACCGACAGATCGACCGACCAGCGCTCGCCGAGCTTCAGCGATTGCGAAAGGCCATAGGCGGCGAAGCTGCGCGGGCCATATTCGCCGATATCCTGTTGGTTGGCCGTGGCGAGCAGACGTGCACCGGCCCATGGCGCAAGGTCGAAACCCAGTCGTGCGGTGCGCGCCTTGATGCTGTCGCCATCGGCGATTTCATAGCTGCCGACGAGATTGACGTCGCGGTTGATCGCAAAGCGGGCGCCGAGGCGGTGGCGCGTCGGGAAATCGACACTGGCGTCCTTGCCGCCCAGCGCGAATTCGGTCTGTGCGTCGAGTTCGAGCCGCTTGCCCATCAGCCGCTGGGTGGCGCCGAGCTGGACAAGGTTCGAACGGTTGCCCGTCCCGTCGGAAAGCCTGTCGTCGGCATGGGTCAGGCCGGCGCGCGCGATCGTGGTGCCATTGTCATATTCGGCGAGGACACGCGCGGCGCGGCGGCGCGAGCCGACGTCGAGATAATCTTCCTGCCAGGCGCTGCCTGTAACCGACAAGGTTTTGGTCGCCCGCAGCCGGGCATCGACGCCGAATTTGCGCGTGCCATCCTCGCCGCGATTGAGCTGTCCGGCGCCGAAACCCGTCTCGCGCTCGCGGACATAGGCAAGGACGTCCATCTTGCTGCTGTGGTGCTCGGCCTCGACCAGCCATGCCTTGGCGCTTCCCGTCGTAGCGGCCGGGCTGCCATTCTGCGCCTTGGCGTCGCTGATCGCCATTTCGGCGCGGATTTCGGTATCGATGCCGGGGCGATAACGGGCGTCGACGCCGCCGAGATTCGTCTTGGCGTTGCCATCCTCGTCGTGGATCAGCGTTGCGCCGACGCGCAGTTTCTCGTCGTTCGACGACAAGCTGACGCGGCCGCCGGCATTGAGCACGCGCTGGCCGACCCCGTCGACTTCATATTCGGCGACGATGAACTGCGGGTCGAGCCCTGATGAGCGGCTGAGCACCGGTTCGCGGAAGCGGAGCGTCCCCGCCAGATAGTCGATATCGTAATCGACGTGCCGGGTCAGCGAGACGGTTTCGACGATCCGTTCGCTATGCAGCCGGTCGCGCGTTTCGATGACGATCCGCTCGCTGTTCGGCAATATGTCCCTGGCGCCGAGCTGGTACGGCCCGGTCAGGCCGTTGCCCTGAATCTCGTCACGGCGGAAGCGATAGGGGGTGTCGGCGACGAAGGCGGTCGCGGCGAGATTGCGGCCGCGATATTCGGCCTTGCCGCCGTTCAGTGCGCGTTGGTAGCGCGCGAGCTGCGGTTCGGAAATGCCAGTCTCGATATCGCCGAACATCGCATAGAATTGCGGGCGCTCAAGCCGGAGATAGAGCTTGCGCACCGACGCTGCATCGTACCGGGTTTCGTTGCGGTCGGCGTAGATGGTGTAATAGGCGCGCGGGTCGATCACGCCGCCGAAGCGCGCGTCGTCCTGATCCTTGTCGCTGTCATAAGCCAGCGTCATCAGCCATTTGCCGCGCACCCGGCCCTTGGCATAGAGCGCCAGCCGCGCGTCGGCGTTGAGATCGTCGAGCGTTTCGGCGACGGGCTCCATCCGGTCGTCGAGCGTGTTGTAGCCGAGCGTGCCCGCGGCGAAGCCGACGACGGTCCATGGCCGATCGCCCGGATCGAGCCAGGTTTCGACGGTCTGCTTGCGCTCGATCTTGTCGTCGCGGAAGGTGAAGTCGATCGCCAGCGTGCCCGACGCCGTCGTGGGTTCGAGTTCGATGTACGCGACGCCGTCGTCGCCATCGATTTTCCACACCGGCCGCGCGCGTTCGAGACCCGACAACTGCCGCGCCTGCTGCGCATCGGCCTCAACCGCCGGATAATAGGGCGCCGGGACGCTGAAATCGCCGGTCAGTCCGCTGCGTACCGGCTTGCCGTCGCGGTCGGTCAGGCGGACCGCGATGACGGGCCGCGTCACGCCATCGGCGATCAGCACCGAGCGTTCGCGGATCAGCGTCGCGCGCATCGGGGTGATCGAATAATGCACGCTGCGTTCGAGCGTCTCGATAGTGGTTCCGCTGCCGTCCTTTATCTCGGCCGAGAGGCGATTCTCGCCGTCGCCGATTTCGATGCCGCGCCACATGCTGACGATGACGCTGCCGTCGGCCGACTTGCGTTCGCCTTCATAGCTGAGATCGCTGACCGGCTTGCCGTTCACGCGCAAGGTGACGGTCTGGCCCGGCAGATGCTTGACCACGGCGCGCACCGACTTGGCGCGCGGGTTATGATCGGTGCCCGGGAAGACCCAGCCGGTGCCCGGCGTCTCGCCCGCCAGCCAGTCGCGGTTCGCACCGGCGGCGTCCTGATCGCTGAGGACGGTCGGCGCGACGGTGGCAGCGGTCTTGGGCGCTGCGCGCGGGGCGCTGGCGATGGCACGGAAGTCGGCGCGTTTCAGCGCGCCGCCGCGGCCTTCGACGAAGCGCGAGATCGGGCTGCCCGCGCTCTGCGTCGAACGCGCGCAGTCGATCGCCTCGCGGTCGAGCGGCAGCGTCGACGGATCGATCTGGACGACATGCAGGCCCGGCCGCACGCCCTCGAAATGATAGCGGCCGCCTTCGTCGGTGACGGCGTAGCTGCCGTCCTGCAACATGACCCGGACGCCCGGGATCCCGTTCGCCTTGCCGGGGTCGACGCCGCAGCCGCCGTCGGTAATGCGCCCGATGATCGTCATCCGGTCGCCGAGCTGGTCGCGTTTGATCGATATCGTCGCTTCGGCGATATTGCTCTGCGTCCCGCGATTGTCGCTGGCGGTGGCGCGGTTGAGGGCATTTCCCGGCTGCGCCGAAACGATGACCTCCGCAAGATAGGTGAGCAGCGCCGAACGCCCCGCAGCAATGCCGGGCAGGGTGACCGAAAATTCGCGGCCGTTCCCGGCAACATCGGCGGTCACCAGCACGCCGTCGACGCGCACCGTATCGGCACGCAGGCGCATCCCGGCGGGCAGCACGTCGCTGACCGTCACAGCACCGGTACGCCGGCGGGTGTCGCGGTTTGCGACCTCGATGCGATACTGGATGACGTCGCCGGGTACCGCGACCTGCGTCGAGGTCGTCTTGCGCAGCACCAGCGGCAGGCCCGGCTGGTCGACGGGGATGTCGACGCGGACGGGGGCGGGGCTGTCGAGCGTGAAGGGCGAGCCGTAGCTTGCGCCGCTGATCACGAACGGCAGGCCGTCGTCGGGGCGGCGCAAGCTCGAAAGGTCGGCCGGGCTCGATTTCGACGGCGCGGTGTAGGGCGCCGGCGGTTCGACGACGAGGCGGTAGGTGCCCGGCGCGACGAAGGGGAAGCGATAGTCGCCGGGCGGGAAATCATAGGTCGTACCGCCTGAATCGCGAACGCTCTGGCCGGTGATGACGCTGGAAGGATAGATCGAGACGCCGTCGTCGCCGAACACCTGCGCGGGACGGCCGGTCGAGGCGTCGACGATCGTGACGCGGCTGCCCGGCACCGGCGCGCCGTCGCCGCTGTCGAAGACGATGCCGAACGGATCGACCAGAAAGTCGAGCGTCGCGAGCGCGACCAGGCTGGCGTCGGCGCGGTCGGTGACCTGCAGCTTGACGGGCGAGCCGGGCGTCACTGACAAGCGGCAATCGCCGGCGACGATCGCGGGCGGAACCCCGATCGTGTTGATGATGCCGACGAATTCGCCGCTGTTCGCCGCCGTTTCGGTCAGCGTGATCTGTTCGCGATCGCCGTTTTCGAGCGCCAAGATGACGGGCAGGGCGTCGCGCTGCTGCGGATTGCGATTGGCCGAGGCAAGCACGACGCCGACGACGACCACCTCGCCGGCGCGAAAGCTGTCACTGCTTTGCAGCGCGGCGGGACTCGTGCCGATCCCCGCATAGGGCCCGGCCAGGTCGATGCGCTTCGTTCCCTCGGCGCCTTCGCATTGCGTGGGAGCCAGCGGAGCCGATTTCGTACCGGTCTCACCGATGCGATAGGTGGTGATGCGGGGCGGCTCGGGCGGGCGCTCGCGGACGGTCAGGTCGACGCGATTCGACAACACCTCCCCCGCGCCGCCGCTCCACGAAGCCGACGCCGTGTTGGAAATGACCTGCGCGCTCGCATTCGTCGCAGGCAGCATCGCTGCCGCGACCAGGGCGGTCACGAGTCCGAAATATTTCGTGGAGAGCGCCATCGCAGCCCCGAAGGGAGCAGCGGTCCCCGGTTTCATCCGGGGTTATCCGCTGCTCCGTCCGTGTCCGATCAGTTGACCGTGGCCTGGAAGACGAGCGTCAGCGTCTGCCCCGCCGCGACCGTCGGGAGCGATCCCGAGACGACCGGCGCGGCATAGCTGCCCCCCGCAGTCCCGTTGAAATCGCACGTGACACCCGTGACGGTACCATTGAGCTTGATCGAACCGGGAACGAAGGTGAGCAGCGTCGGCACGCTGTCGGTGATGTTGACCGGCGAGGCCGCAGCGCCGCCGGCCGCATTGGCGACCGCGATGCAATATTCGACGACTGCGCCGGGGATCAGCTTCGGGTTGTTCGTCAGGTTGACGGGGTCCGAAACGACGCGGCTGGTCTTGGTGACCGTCAGCGTTGCGGTTTTCACCGTATAATCGTCGTCGTCGCTGTGCGAACCGTCGCGCGCGGCATCGGAAACGCCCGCCGCGTCGGCGAACACCGTATCCTTGCCGGCGGTGTTGGCGCCGGTGGTCTGGGTGACGAGCGCACCCTGCGAACCCGCAGTGCCGCCTTCGTTGGCCGTCGCAGTCAGACGGATCCCCGCCACCGCGTTCGTGGCGAGACCGGCCGGAATATCGGCGAGCACGAACAACCGGATCGACGCGTCGATACCGACCTCGTCGGCATAGGTGACGAGTGCGTCGCCCGCGTCCCAGCTTCCGACCGTACCGGTCGTCGGATTATCGCGATAAATGCGGACGTTGCTGACGTTGAACGAGTCCGTCCCGCCATGCGCCGCCGTGCCGCTGGTGATCTGTGACACCGCGAGCGCGAAATCGAGCACTTCGTTCGTTTTGTTGGTCAGGCGGAACGTCGTATAGGCATCGGTTTGTCCCGGCGACACTTCGGTCGTCGTCGTACCGTCCTCTTCGACGAGCAGTTCGACCCTGCGGTCGACCGTGATGATGTTCGACGCGGTCTGCGTACCCTGATTGATGCCGCCAACCTGATAGCTCACGCTGGCGGTATTGGTGATCTGGGTACCCGCGGTCGTTCCCGCCGCGGCGAATGCCGGGGCAGCGGCGACGCATGAAAACGCCGCCAGACCGATGGTGCCCATATAGGTCAGCTTGCTGGTCATCGCTGAGCTCCTAGGCTTTGGTTGGTCGCCTGTTCCCCACCGCTGGCGACCTTTAAGCGGTTTATTTAGTTAGTTATTTTACAACCCCCCGGAACATGAGCTTGCCGCTCGCGCCGGCGGGAATGGGTTGCTGAAAGGCCCAGCGGATGTGCGTGACATCGGCGGGTTGCGCTGCGCGGCGGCTGCCGTCGGCTTGCTGAATTGTCAGTTGGTCAAGCTGTCCCCACGCGCGGCCGCCATCGACCGAGACGAGGGGGTGCGTGTCGCCTGCGTCGGCGAAACGCACGGCTGCAGGCAGGGGATTGGTGATCACGAACTTGTCGGCCGCCTGCGCGCTGGCATTGCGGTAATTGAGCACGAAGACGAGCCGGTCCCCCGGAACCACGACTTTCGGTTCCTCAAGCAGCACGCGCTGCTTGCCGGTGGTGTCGGTCGTCACCCGTTCGATGAACACGCTGTTGTCGAGTGCGACCTGGTTGGCGGCCAGCGCCTGACCGGGCAGCAGTGCGGCGAGCAGCAAAAGAAAGGCGGTACGCATGCGCATCTCCATCAATCGATTATGGCTTTGAAAGTAACGGTGCGGGTCTGGCCGCCCGCGACGGTGCCCAGCGCGACGGCGACCTTGGTGCCGTCGTAACTGCCCGCATCGCTGTCGGCCGCGTCGGACAGTGCGGTGGTGCCGAGCCTGATCGAACCCGCGACATAGCTGGTATTGGCCGGCACATTGTCCGAGACGGTGAGGCCGTTCAGCGAGCCGCTGCCCGCTGTCGTCGCGGTGATCGTATAGGTGATTGTTGCGCCCGGAACGGGTTCGGCGCCGCCGAAGGGATCGACGACGACCGCCGATTTGACGAGCGTCACCGTGGCCGCCGAGACGCGGAAGGCGCCATTGTCCTGGCCGTCGGCGCGGGTCGAACCCACCACGGCATCGCCGCCGCCTTCGCCCTTGCCGGCAAAGCTCGTTCCGGGGTTGCCCGTGCCGGTCTGCGCCGCCGCGACGAGGCTAACGATGCCGCGATCGCCGTCGCTGACCGTCGACGGGGTCGTCGCGATCACGAAAACCGTGATACTTTCGTCGGGGTCGAGCACCGGATTGTTGCTGCCCGGTGTATAGAGTGTGTCGGTGCCGGCGTCGAAAACGCCGTCGCCATTGTCGAGATAGATCTGGGTGACGGTCGGGTTATACTGGTCGCCGCCGCCGTTCGCGATCGTGCTGAGCACGAAGGCTTCCTCGCCGTTGCCGTTGTTGGTCACCGAAAAGGTCAGGACCTGGTTGGTCGCGCCCGGGGTCGTCGGGACGTCGGCCGGGTTGCTCGAATCGACGGTGACGTCGAGCAGTTCGTCGACGAGCAGGTCGACCTTGTTCGAATCGATCGTCTGCGTGCCGCCGCCATTGTTGAAGCTGGCGCTGGCGGTGTTGCTGATCGTCGAGCCGGCCCGGGTGCCGGCGGCGTGCGCATGCATCGGCAGCGCGAACGCGGCGAGCAGGGCGATGGCTGAACAGGAGGTTATGCGAAGCCGATGCTGCGCGCCCCCCACAGGCGCTTTCATCATGACAATATTGACTCCAAATGGCTGGTCCGGAGCCTGTCATGACGATGAAAGGGTAATTTCTGGTTAAATTGCCGGTAGGAATCAGTGTTCTGGCCCAGATGAGGACAGAAGATGCCGCATCGGGTCGCCGCCGCGAGCCGCTGGCGTGCGGGATCAAGCTCGCGTAAGACGGACCAACGGAACAAAAAGGGAGTGATGGGGCGTGGCCGAGGACAGGGGGAGGAAGGAGGCACGCCAGCCGCGCGCCAATCCCCTGCATCAGATCGAGATCGACGATTTTCGCCGCGACCGCCTGCTCGCGGCGCTGGCGCTGATATTGGGCGCCGGCTTTTGCCTCGGGCTTCCCTTTGCCTTGCAGGCGGGCGCCGAATTCTTCCTGCCGCTGACCGCCGCCATCGTCATCGCGATCGCGCTGGTGCCGCTCCTCGAATGGCTCGAGCGCCGCGGCGTGCCGTCGGCGCTGGCTTCGTTCCTGTCGCTCTCGGCCTTCCTGATGATCGTCAATGCGGCGCTGGCGATCATCGTCGTGCCGGCGACGGGATGGTTCGCGCGGCTGCCCGAATCGATCCCGCGCATCCAGAGCAATCTCGCGCCGCTGATCGATTTCTATTCGACCTTGCAGAAATTCGTCGACCGGACGCTGACCTCGGTCGCGACGGGGACCGAGGCGACCGCGCAAGCCGTTGCGGCGACCGCGCCGACATCGGTCATCGATTATTTCATCACCTCGGCACCGTCGGCGGCGATCCAGCTCTTCTTCGCGGTGCTGGTGATCTTCTTTTTCCTCGCCGGCTGGACGCGGCTGCGGCGCGGGACGATTCGCCGGCGCGGCAGCTTCGACGGGGCGATGCAGACCGCGCGCGTGATCCAGAATGTCGTCGATGCGACGGCGGATTATCTGGCGACGATCACGATGATCAACGCGATCCTCGGGCTGATCGTTTCCCTGCTGCTGTGGGCGCTCGGCATGCCATCGCCGTTCATGTGGGGCGGGATCGTCACCATCTGCAATTTCGTGCCCTATCTGGGGCCGATTGTCGCAGCAGTGCTGCTCGCGCTCGGCGGGCTGATGACCTTCGACGCTGTGGGGCTGGCGCTGCTCCCCGCGCTGATCTTTATCGGCGTGCATCTGGTCGAGGCGAATCTGGTGACGCCGCTGGTGCTGGGCAAGCGGCTCACGGTGAATCCTCTCCTGATTCTCGTGTCGCTCAGCTTCTGGGGATGGGTGTGGGGGACGCCGGGCGCGCTGCTCGCGGTGCCGCTCCTGCTGATCCTGCAAACGATCCTTCACTCGACCGGAACGCCCGATCTCGCAGGTTTTCTCTTCGAGCACGGCACGCTCACCACCACCGACGACGTGCGCGACCGATTAAATCGCACGAACGGCGAAAGCGACGGTTGACAGGGTGGAGCGCGGCGCATATTGGCGCCTCTCCCAAGCACACGCGGGTGTAGCTCAGTTGGTTAGAGTGCCGGCCTGTCACGCCGGAGGTCGCGGGTTCGAGCCCCGTCACTCGCGCCATTTCCTTCATTTTCGGAAGGGGATGGCCACCGCAGCTTGGGACTTTCGAATATCGGAATGTTACGGGATGGCGCGGCGCTTCAGCCGCGCCACCGCCCCAACTCCATCCAGCGGAGCAGGGGCTTCAGCGGCATGATCCAGATCACCCCGGTCACGAGATAGAAGACCGCCTGAACGAGTACCGGCCAGGTGCCGACCCACGGCGACAGGCCGACGATGATCACTGCCCATACGGCAATCAGCAACAGGATCAGGAACATGCCTGCCGGCTTGCGCCAGGTCGGCTGATGCTGGTCCCCGACGGGGTTTTGGCGATCCTGATTCACAAACGGTCTCCACAGACGATAAATTCTTGTTCGGTCAGCACCGCATCGAGCGCGATGTCGGTCGATTCGCGCGGCACGGCATCGACCTCCTGCACCGACCAGGCAACGCCGATCCGCAAGGCGGCCGGATGGGCCGCAAAATAACGGTCGTAATGGCCGCCCCCCTGACCGATTCGGCCGCCGTGCCGGTCGAAGCCGACCAGCGGGCAAAAGATGATGTCGGGAAGCGCCGAAGGGGCGTCGTCAACCGGCTGCCGGGTGCCCCAAGGCCCCTTTGTCAACGTCTCGCCCGGTTTCCAGCGCCGAAAATCCATCGTTTCGATGCGTGCGGCGTGGTGGGGCAGGGCAAGGGCGCCTGCTTCGCCGATCGCCGCGAACATCGGTATCACATCGGGCTCGTCACCCCATGCGGCATAGGCGCCGACGACGGCGTGATCGGCGATGAGGCCGGCGAGTGGAGCAGGGAGCGCGCGAAAAGCCGCGAGCTGCGCGATGCCGTCAAGGTTCGCCGCGAAATGGCGGCGCCGGAAGCGCAGCTTTTCACGCAATTGCTGCTTTTGAAGGGGCAGATCGGCGGACAAGTCGGTCAACGCCTCCTCTGGACTTCGGTAGCGGTTGGCGGGACCGCCGTGGTCGTTTGCCGGAAAATCCTCTGACGCCAGTAACGTCAGGTGGGGACCATATACGTCGGACCAGGGTCCGGGCAGGGACAGCCCCCTTGGATGATGTATCGCCTCAGGGATATTCGCAGCGGCTCGTGCCGGGCAGTGCCCGCCGTCCTCTATGTAGGGGCGCGGGTGCAGAGCCTCAAGGGGTTTGCGCCGCGCGGCGTGTCAGGGGATCTGTTCGACCTTGACCGCTAGCGCTTCGATCCGTTCGGCGATCTGGGACAGCGCGCGATCGTGCGTCGGGCTCGCTGCTGCGGGTGCCGGGGCGGCCGATGCCGCCTGCCGCAGGCTTTCGAGTTCCTTCAGCGCCGCCTGTTCGCGCGCCAGCGCCTCGCGCAGCTCGTCGCGTGCCGTGGCTTCGCGACTCTCGGCGAGCGCGACGGCGGCGCGGAGCGAATCGGACTGCGGTTCGGCCTTTTCGACCTTTACACGCGCTTCCTGCGTTTCGTCGGCGAGCATCAGCGCCGCGAAGAGCAATTGGCGAACCTCGGTTCCGCCCTGTATTTCGCGGGCCTTTTCATCGACGAGCGCCGCGAGTTGCAAGAGCTGCGACTCCTGCCCGTCGGCACAATGGACGTCGTAGGGGCGTCCGGCGACGGTGAGTTTGACGTCAGCCATGTTTCGCCTCCGCGATCAGCCGGTCGAGTTCGCCGATCACCGCGGCAACCTCGGCTTTCAGGCCGCTTTGGTCGCTTGCAGCCGCGAGCAACGGCGCGGGAGGGCGGTTCGCCTGTTCGGTGAGAGCCTTTTCGAGACGGCTGAGCGCGCGTTCGATCCGGCCGATGGCCAGGCTGGATTCGTCGAGATCGAGTTCCATGCCCAAGGGGTAGCAGCGTGACTTCGGGCGCGCAATCGCCTCTCGGCGCCGAAATAGGCGCGATTTTGTGCGGCTGGCGGTTGACTCCTGCCCCCACCCCCGCAAAGGGCTGTCCCCACCGAATCCGGCCATCCCATAATCCATCCCCGGGGGAAAAATGACACTGCCCGAACGCCAACTCGCCAACGCCATCCGCGCGCTTGCGATGGACGCCGTACAGGCCGCAAACAGCGGCCATCCGGGGATGCCAATGGGCATGGCGGATGTCGCGACGGTGCTTTATTCGGATTATCTGAAGTTCGATCCGGCCGATCCCAAATGGGCCGATCGCGACCGATTCGTCCTCTCCGCGGGCCACGGCTCGATGCTCGCCTATGCGACACTGCATCTCGCCGGCTATGCGCGCCCGACGATCGACGATATCCGCAACTTCCGCCAATTGCACAGCCCGTGCGCCGGGCATCCGGAGAATTTCGAGCTCGAAGGTATCGAGACGACCACGGGGCCGCTGGGGCAGGGGCTCGCGACGGCGGTCGGCATGGCGATCGCCGAACGCCATCTCAACGCGCTTTACGGCGACGATCTGGTCGACCATCGCACCTGGGTGATCGCCGGTGACGGCTGTCTGATGGAAGGCATCAACCACGAGGCCATCGGCCTTGCCGGGCATCTGGGGCTCGGCCGCCTTGTTGTACTGTGGGACGATAACAAGATCACGATCGACGGGTCGACCGACTTGTCGACGAGCGAGGACGTCAAGGCGCGCTACGCCGCGACCGGCTGGCATGTCGAGAGCTGCGACGGGCATGATCCGGCGGATATCCGCCGCGCGATCGATGCGGCGATCGCCGACGGCCGCCCGTCGCTGATCGCGTGCCGCACGCTGATCGGCTTCGGCGCCCCGAACAAGCAGGGGACGTCGGCGACCCATGGTTCGCCGCTCGGTGCCGACGAAATCGCCGCGACGCGCGAGAATATCGGCTGGACTGCCGAGCCCTTCGTCATCCCGGCCGACATCGCCGCTGCGTGGGCAGCGTTCGGCGAGAAGGGCAAGAAACTTCATGTCCAATGGAATGATCGACTTGCAAGCAGCGATAAGAAAAGCGAATTTTCTGAACGACTGAGCGGCAACCTCGTTCCGGGGGATGCCTTCAAGGCCTATCTGGACGGGCTGGTCGCCGAACCGCCGAAGGTCGCGACGCGCAAGGCTTCGGAAAATACGCTGACCGCGCTGACGGCCGATATCGCGGCGCTTGTCGGCGGCAGCGCCGATCTCACCGGTTCGAACAATACCAAAACATCGTCGACCAAGCCGTTGACGAAGGGCGATTATTCGGGGCGTTATATTTATTACGGCATCCGCGAGTTCGGTATGGCCGCGGCGATGAACGGCATGGCGCTGCACGGCGGCGTCGTCCCCTATGGCGGCACTTTCCTCGTGTTCGCCGATTATTGCCGCGCCGCGATCCGCCTCTCGGCGCTGCAGCAGCAGCGCGTCGTCTATGTGATGACGCACGACAGCATCGGGCTTGGCGAAGACGGCCCGACGCACCAGCCGATCGAGCATCTTCAGTCGCTGCGCGCGATGCCGAACCTGCTCGTGATGCGTCCCGCCGATGCGGTCGAGACCGCCGAATGCTGGGCGCTGGCGCTGGCGCAAGGCGACCGTCCCTCGCTGCTCGCGCTGACCCGCCAGAATCTCGCGCCGCTGCGTCATGACGTCACGGAAAATCTTTGCGCCAAGGGCGGTTACCGCCTCCGCGCCGCTTCCGCCGGACGGAAGGTCGTGCTGGTGGCAACGGGCTCGGAAGTGTCGCTGGCCGTCGACATCGCCGACAAGCTCGAAGCCGCTGGTCATGGCGCCGATGTCGTTTCGATGGTTTCGACCGAATTGTTCGACGAACAGACCGCCGCCTATCAGGCCGATATCCTGCCCGACGACGCGCTGATCGTCTCGATCGAGGCGGGCACGACCTTTGGGTGGGAGCGGTATACGGGGCGCCATGGCCTTCGGTTTGGCATCGACAGCTTCGGCGCGTCGGCGCCGATCGACGATCTTTATGCGCATTTCGGCCTGACCGTCGACGCGATCACCCCCAAGATTCTGGCCAAGCTCGGCAATTAAGGACCGGCTGGCCCCTCCGCAGAAAGGATTTTTGACATGGCAGTGAAGGTTGCAATCAACGGTTTCGGACGCATCGGCCGCAATGTCGCGCGCGCCATTTTGGAGCGGAACGACCATGATCTCGAACTCGTGTCGATCAACGATCTGGCCGACGCCAAGGCGAATGCCCGCCTGTTCCAGCGCGATTCGGTCCATGGCCCGTTCAACGGCACCGTCGAAGTCGACGGCAACGACCTGATCGTCAACGGCAAGCGCATCCAGGTGACCGCCGAGCGCGATCCCGCCAAGCTGCCCCACGCCGCCAACGGCATCGACATCGCGCTGGAATGCACGGGCTTTTTCACCGACCGCAAGGGCGGCCAGGCGCATCTCGACGCCGGCGCCAAGCGCGTGCTGATTTCGGCCCCCGCCAAGGAAGTCGACCTGACCGTCGTCTATGGCGTGAACCACGACAAGATCGGCGCCGAGCATGTGATCGTCTCGAACGCGTCGTGCACCACCAACTGCCTCGCGCCGATGGCCAAGGTGCTGCACGAGAAGATCGGCATCGAGCGTGGCCTGATGACCACGATCCATGCCTACACCAACGACCAGAAGATCCTCGACCAGATCCACTCGGACCCGCGCCGCGCCCGCGCCGCCGCGATGTCGATGATCCCGACCTCGACCGGTGCCGCCGTCGCCGTCGGCCTCGTCCTTCCCGAACTCAAGGGCAAGCTCGACGGCTCGTCGATCCGCGTCCCGACCCCCAACGTCTCGGTCGTCGACCTGACCTTCACGCCCAGCCGCGACACGACAGCCGAAGAGGTCAACAAGCTGCTGAAGGAAGCCGCCGAAGGCGAGCTGAAGGGCGTGCTCGGCTTCACCGACGAGCCGCTGGTCTCGATCGATTTCAACCATGATGCGCACAGCTCGACGATCGACAGCCTCGAAACCGCGGTGATCGACGGCAAGCTGGTACGCGTGCTGAGCTGGTACGACAATGAATGGGGCTTCTCGAACCGCATGATCGACACGGCGGGCGTGATCGCCAAGTTCCTCTGAGCCGGAAGGAAATAGCGATGACCGCGTTCAAGACCCTCGACGACATCGGCGACGTCACTGGCAAGAAAGTGCTGGTGCGCGTCGACCTGAATGTCCCGATGATCGACGGCGCGGTCGGCGACAAGACGCGGATCGAGGCAGCGATGCCGACGATCCGCGAACTGTCCGACAAGGGCGCCATCGTCCTGCTCCTCGCGCATTTCGGCCGCCCGAAGGGCGCAAAGAACCCGACGCAATCGCTGAGCCTCGTCATGGGCGGGGTCGAGGACGTGCTCGGCCACTCGGTGATGTATATCCCCGAATGCGTCGGCGAGGGCGCGAAGGCGGGGGTGGCTGTGCTCGCCCCCGGCGATGTCGCGGTGCTGGAAAACACCCGCTTCAATCCCGGCGAGGAAAAGAACGACCCGGCTTTTGCCGACGCCTTGGCCGAAATCGGCGATCTTTACGTCAATGATGCCTTTTCCGCGGCGCACCGTGCGCATGGCTCGACCGAGGGCGTCGCGCGCCGCTTGCCCGCTTACGCCGGCCGCGCGATGGAAGCCGAACTGAAAGCGCTCGACGCCGCGCTCGGCAATCCAGCGCATCCGGTTGCGGCCGTCGTCGGCGGGGCGAAGGTGTCGAGCAAGATCGATGTGCTGCGCAACCTCGTCGGCAAGGTCGATCACCTGATTATCGGCGGCGGTATGGCCAACACCTTCCTCGCCGCGCGCGGCGTCGATGTCGGCAAGTCGCTGTGCGAGCATGACCTGGTCGACACCGCCAATGCGATCTTCGACGCCGCCGACGCGGCGGGCTGCACGATCCACCTGCCGTACGACGTCGTGGTGGCGAAGCAATTCGCGCCGAACCCGCCAACCCGGACCGTAAACGTCCATGAGGTTGGGGCCGACGAGATGATCCTCGACGTTGGTCCGGCCGCGGTCGAAGCCTTGGCGGACGTGCTCAAAAACTGCCGCACCCTCGTGTGGAACGGCCCGCTCGGCGCGTTCGAGACCCCGCCGTTCGACACCGCCACGGTGGCGCTGGCGAAGACCGCGGCGGCGCTGACCCGCGAGGGTTCGCTGATCTCGGTTGCCGGGGGCGGCGATACGGTTGCCGCGCTCAACCATGCCGGGGTCGCCGCTGACTTCACCTTCGTCTCGACCGCGGGCGGCGCCTTCCTCGAATGGATGGAAGGCAAGCCTTTGCCGGGCGTGGAGGCGCTGCTGCAATGACGGCGCAGGTGGTCGGCCTTTTCGACACGCCCATCGTCGTCGATGAGTTGCCGAACGCCGCCGCCGTCAACGCCGCGCTCAAACCGCTGATCCTCGCCCGCCGCGCCGAAGGGCCCGGGGTGAACATCTCCAACATCGGCGGCTGGCAGTCGGAGCATGACGTCGCTGCCTGGGGCGGCGAGCCGCTGCAGCATCTGCTCCGTCACATTTTCGCGCTCGCCGATGCGCATTGCGTCGACATCGTCTCGCCGGGGGCGGCGCGCCATCGCTGGGCCAGCGACATCTGGGCCAATGTCTCGCCGCCGCAGGCGTCGAACCAGATGCACACGCATCCGGGCGCCTATTGGTCGGCGGTCTATTATGTCGACGACGGCAGCCAGCCCCATGGCGCGACCGGCGGCGAGTTGATCATCGAAGACCCGCGGATGCCGATGATCCTGATGACGATGCCCAATTTGCGGCTGCGGAGCGCGAATGGCGCGGTGCACGAGCCGCAACTGAAGATGAAGGTGCGGAGCGGACGGATCATCATGTTTCCGTCGTGGCTGAACCATGGCGTAATGCCGCATCAGGGGACGCGCGAGCGTATTTCGATCGCGATCAACCTGTTGGCGGTGCCGATAAACCCGGCTTGAGAGAGCCACTTTCGCGGCGCATTTGCATCCTTTCGCGAGGGTCGCTATGCGCGCCACCACATACGTATGCAACGAACCGGAGACGTTATGACCACCGCCAATGCCGACATGCTGAACCAGATCAAATCGGGGCAGGGCTTTATCGCCGCGCTCGACCAGAGCGGTGGTTCGACGCCCAAGGCACTGAAGGGCTATGGCATCGACGAAGACGCCTTTTCGAACGATGAGGAAATGTTCGGGCTGATCCACGCGATGCGCAGCCGCATCGTCACGTCGCCCTGCTTCAACGGCGAAAAGGTGATCGGCGCGATCCTGTTCGAACGCACGATGGACGGCGATGCCGGCGGCAAGCCGGTGCCCGCGCTGCTGTGGGAACGCGGCGTCGTGCCGTTCCTGAAAGTCGACAAGGGCCTCGAAGCCGAAGAAAACGGCGTCCAATTGATGAAGGCGAACCCCGACCTCGACACCCTGTGCGAGCGTGCGGTCGCCAAAGGCGTGTTCGGGACCAAGATGCGCAGCGTCGTCAATCTGGCCAATGCCGCCGGGATCAAGGCGATCGTCGAGCAGCAGTTCGCCGAAGCGAAGCGCATCGCCGCCCACGGTCTGGTGCCGATCATCGAGCCCGAAGTGAACATCAAGAGCGCCGAGCGCGACGCGGCCGACCGCCTGCTGCTTCAGGAAACACTGGCGGCGCTCGAAGCCTGGGATGGCGCCCCCGTGATGCTCAAGCTGTCGCTGCCGACCGAAGCCGGTCTGTTCCAGCCGCTCGTCGATCATCCGAAGGTGTTGCGCGTCGTCGCGCTGTCGGGCGGCTTTGCGCGCCCCGAAGCCTGCGCCGAACTGGCGAAGAACCCCGGCATCATCGCAAGCTTCAGCCGCGCGCTGCTCGAAGACCTGCGTCACCAGATGGACGACGCTGAATTCGACAAGTCGCTCGGCGGCGCGATCGACGAGATCCACGCGGCTTCGGTCGCCTGACGCGATGAAGGGCGGTTGGCAGGCCGTCGACGATTATATCGCCGGGACGCTTCTCGGCGACGACGACGGGCTTGCCGCCGCTCTCGCCAACAATGCCGCCGAAGGGCTGCCGCCGATCGACGTGTCGGCGGCGCAGGGCAAGATGCTGTACCTGCTCGCCCAGATGGCAGGTGCGCGGCGCATCCTCGAAGTCGGGACACTCGGCGGCTATTCGACAATCTGGCTGGCGCGGGCGCTGCCCGACGACGGGCGGCTGGTGACGCTGGAGCTCGAACCGCATCACGCCGCGGTGGCGCGCGCCAATCTGGAGCGGGCGGGCGTATCGGCGAAGGTCGATATCCGTGTCGGCGCAGCGAGCCAAAGCCTTGCCGCGATGGTCGATGAACCGCCGTTCGACCTTGTCTTCATCGACGCCGACAAGCAGAGCAATGTCCACTATGTCGCCGAAGCGATCCGCCTCGGCCGTCCGGGTACGACGATTATCGTCGACAATGTCGTGCGCGAGGGCGGGGTGCTGGAAGCCGGGAGCGACGATGAGCGGATCATCGGCACCCGCGCGCTGTTCGACATGCTCGCGGCCGACAAGCGGCTCGACGCGACCGCGGTGCAGACCGTGGGGGCGAAAGGCTGGGACGGGTTCGTGCTGGCGCGGGTGCGCTAAAGCCCGCCCGCAAAGCGGAACGAGAAGCGATAGTCTTCCGGCCTGATCGTCACGTCGGTGCGCTTTTCCGGCCGGACCGATTCGAGCGTGATGCTGCCGTCGGCCAGCGGCGTCGCTTCGCCGAGCGTCACTTCGAACGGCTGTTTTTCGCCGGTGGGCCGGAGCCACAGCATCTTCAGCTTTACCCGCCCCGCCCAGATGCAGCGGGCATTCATCGGGCAGCGGCTGTCCTCGATCACCGCGACCGGCTGAATCACCGGGCCGTCGGCATAGGCGCGCTGGCCGAGCGCGACGTTGCCGGCATCCGGAAGCGGGGTTTGCTGGCCGGTGGCGGCGCACGCCGACAGGGCAAACGCGGCGATGACGGCGGCGGCGGCGAGGCGGGGTGCGTTCTGCATTTGCCGGAGATTGGCGCCGTCGCTATGAACCCGCCATGACCACGCCCAACTGCCAGCTTTACCTGATCTCGCCGCTCGATGTCGGCGGCGATTTTCCTTCGAAACTGGAGGCGGCGTTGTCCGCCGGACCGGTCGCGGCATTCCAGTTTCGCGTCAAGGGCATCGACCAGCATGAAGCTGCGCGGCTCGCCGAACCGCTGCAGGCGATCTGTGCGGCGCACGAGGTGGCCTTCATCGTCAACGACGATGTCGCGCTGGCCAAGCGGCTGGGCGCCGATGGCGTCCATCTGGGGCAGGGCGATGGCGATCCCCGGGAAGCGCGCCGGCTGCTCGGGCCGAATGCGCAGATCGGCGTCACCTGCCACGCCAGCCGCCACCTTGCCATGGAGGCGGGCGACGCGGGGGCCGACTATGTGGCCTTCGGCGCTTTTTTCCCGACGACGACCAAGGCGGTCGAACATCATGCCGAGCCGGAAATCCTTGCGTGGTGGCAGGGATTGTTCGAGCTGCCGTGCGTCGCGATCGGCGGCATCACGCCCGGCAATGCGGCGATATTGATCGAGGCGGGCGCCGATTTCCTCGCCGTTTCGGGCGCCGTGTGGAACGACCCCGACGGCCCCGCGGCCGCGGTCGAACGGTTCCAAAAGCTGCTTGCGGGATGAACCGCCCGCGATTCCGTGCGTTGGAAAGACATGTCCAACGACAGGAATTGCCGATGAAATTTCCGACCCTGCTCTGCACCGCCGCCCTGATTACGCTGTCCGCCTGCGGCGGTTCGGGCGAGAAAGCCGATTCGCCGCCGAAGAGCGAGGCCGCGGCGAAAAAGCCCGAATGGAAGGACGACGGCATGGTGTCGCGCGATGGCGACACAGCCGCCGACGATGTGGCGCGGCCCGAGATGCAGTTGCAGGTCGTGCTCGACCGCCTCGGCTTTTCGCCGGGCGTTGTCGACGGCAAGATGGGGCTGTCGACCACCAACGCGCTCAAAGGGTTTCAGGAAGCGCAGGGGCTGACCGTCAGCGGCGAATGGGACGCGGCGACCAAAGCGGCGCTGACCGACAGCGCGAAGATCCCGGCGACCCGCATGGTGACCGTCCCGGCAAGCTACGTCGAGACTACTTTCGCGCCATTGCCCGAAAAAGCGGCCGAGCAGGCGAAGCTGGCGAGCATGGGCTATGAAACGCTCCTCGAGAAACTCGCCGAGCGTTTCCACACGACGCCCGATGTGTTGCGCACCTTGAATCCCGAGCTGGCGGACCCGGCGCCCGCTGCGGGCGAAGCGGCGGCCGCGCCGGCGCCGGCGCCCGTCGCCGCGGGGACGAAATTGCGGGTACCGAACGTCGGCGCCGATCGGATCGTCGCCGCCGATATCGATAACGCCGACTGGCTGGCGACGCTGTCGTCGCTCGGCGTCGGGAGCGGCCAGCCGCAGGCCGACCGGGTCGAAGTGTCGAAGAAAGCCGGAACGATGAAGGTCTTCGACGCGGGCGGCAAGCTGATCGCGCTGTTCACCGTGACCACCGGCTCGGCGCACGATCCGCTGCCGATCGGCAAGTGGAAGGTGAAGGGGGTCGGCCGCAACCCCGATTACGCCTTCGATCCGGCGCTGCTGCGCGGGGTCGCGGCGAGCGAGGGCAAGCACCGGCTGCCCCCGGGGCCGAACAACCCGGTCGGCGTGGTGTGGATCGACCTCAACAAGGAGCATTACGGGCTCCACGGCACGCCCGAGCCGCAGAATATCGGGCGCACCGAAAGCAACGGCTGCGTGCGGCTGACCAACTGGGATGCGGCACGGCTGGCGCAGATGGTGTCGGTCGGCACCAAGGTCGATTTCGTCGCCTGATGCGCTGGCAGGCCGCCACCAAACTGGTCCTGTGGACGGCCACCGTCACCGCGATCCTGACCTCGATCTATTGGGTCACCGCCTATGACCTGCTCGATGCGCCGTCGGCGGAACCGCGCCGGGTGAGCGGGGCGGCGCTCGATGCCGCTGCGCCGGTCGGCAAAGACAAGGCGGTCGGCATTCCGGTTGCGGGAATTCGCGCCTCGGAGCTGATCGATAGCTGGAGCCAGAGCCGGTCGGAGGGGCGGTTGCACGCGGCGATCGATATTCCCGCGCCGGCGGGGACGCCGGTTCTCGCGGCGATGGACGGCACGATCGAAAAGCTTTTCGCCTCCGGCCGTGGCGGTCGCACGATCTACCAGCGGTCGGCCGACGGGACGCTGATGCTCTATTACGCGCATCTGCAAGGCTATCGCCGCGGTCTTGCCGAAGGGCAGGCGGTCCGGCGCGGGCAGGTGATCGCGACGGTCGGGGCCAGCGGCAATGCCGATCCGGCGGTGCCGCATCTGCATTTCCAGATGATGCGGACGACGCCCGGCGCCGACTGGAATGCCGGCGAGCCGGTCAACCCCTATCCGCTGCTGACCGGGCTGCGCCCTACGCCTTAGCGCGGGCGCGGCGCGGCGCCGTCCTTGCGGTCGTCTTCGTTCGACGCTTGCGGTTTGCGCCAGCCGAACAGGCCGGCGGCCAGCACGGGGCGCAGCGGCTTGCGCGGCCTTTTGTCGTTGCGATCGGCGAGATGGATGTGTGTCATGTCGATGGAATCGCAGCTTTTCATGCGACTGGATTGGATCGATGCGTCAAAACGGCATCGCTTCGTCGCCTTTTCGCTTGCGTCGGGCGCGGGGCCCCGCAAGACAGCGGACGGGGAGATAACCGATGACCGAAGCCAGCAAGCCGACAACGGGAATGCGCGAACTGACGCTGCGCGCCATCGTGCTCGGCGGAATATTGACGCTGATGTTTACCGCGGCGAATGTCTATCTGGGGCTGAAGGTCGGGCTGACCTTTGCGACCTCGATTCCCGCCGCGGTCATTTCGATGGCGCTGCTGCGTTTCATGACCGGGTCGACGATCCTCGAGAATAATATCGTCCAGACGATCGCCAGCGCGGCGGGGACGCTGGCGGCGATCATCTTCGTGCTGCCGGGGCTGGTCATGGTCGGCTACTGGCAAGGCTTTCCGCTGCTCGAGACGACCGCGATCACGATGCTCGGCGGCATCCTCGGTGTGCTCTTCTCGGTCCCGCTGCGCCGCGCGCTCGTCGTCGATGCCGACCTGCCCTATCCCGAAGGTCGCGCCGCCGCCGAAGTGCTGCAGGTCGGCGCCGCGAGCGCCGAGGGGGCAGCGGAGAACAAGGCCGGACTGTCGGCCCTGCTGTGGAACAGCCTTGTCGCGGCCGGATTTACCTTGCTGACGCAGATGAAGGTCGCGGCGGGCGAAGTGTCGAAATGGTTTTCGGTCGGTACCGGCGCGACGGGCGTTGCGGGCGGACTGGGTTTCGCGCTGGTCGGCGTCGGCCATCTGGTGGGCCTCTCCGTCGGTATGGCGCAGCTCGTCGGACTGATCACCGGCTGGTGGGTGCTGTTGCCGATCCTGACGCAAGGCGGAAGCGGCGACGCCGAAACGCTGGCGAATACGGTGTTCCGCTCCGACGTCCGTTTTTTCGGCGCCGGCGTGATCGCGGTGGCGGCCATCTGGACGCTGATCAAGATCGCCGGCCCGGTGATCGGCGGGATTCGCTCCGCCATGGCCGCAAGCAAGGCGCGCCACGCCGGTACCGTACTCGCGGTCGGCGAACGCGACATCCCGATCGGCTGGGTGTTCGGCGGCTCGCTCCTCGTGCTTGTCCCGATCGCCTGGCTGCTCTGCTCCATCCTCGCCGGCGGACCGCTCGCTGGTTCGGCGGCGATCCTCGTCGCCGGCGCGCTGGTCTTCGTCGTGGTGATCGGCCTGATGATCGCTTCGGTCACCGGCTATATGGCGGGGCTGATCGGCGCGTCGAACTCGCCGGTGTCGGGCATCGGCATCCTCGCGATCATCGCCTCGTCGTTGCTGCTCGTCGGGCTCCTCGGTCGCGGCGGCGGCGAAGAAGCGAGCGCGGCGATGGTCGCCTATGCGCTGATCGTCACCGGCGTCGTGTTCGGCATCGCGACGATCTCGAACGACAATCTGCAGGACCTCAAAACCGGCCAGCTCGTCGGTGCGACGCCGTGGAAACAGCAGGTCGCGCTGATCATCGGCGTCTTTTTCGGCTCGCTCGTCGTGCCGCCGGTGCTCAATGTCCTCAACGAGACGCTGGGCTTCGTCGGCGTGCCCGGCGCAGGCCCCAATGCCCTCGCGGCGCCGCAGGCGGGACTGATTTCGTCGTTGGCGAAGGGCGTGCTCGGCGGCGATCTCAACTGGACGATGCTCGGCTACGGCGCGCTGGCGGGCGTCGGTTTCATCCTTGTCGACGAATTGCTGGGCCGCGCGGGCAAGCTGCGGCTGCCGCCGCTCGCGATCGGGATCGGCATCTATCTGCCGATGGCGGTCATCCTGCCCGTGGTGGTCGGCGCCGTCCTCGGCTGGTTCTATGACCGCTGGGCCGCAGGCCGCGCCAATCCGGGCTTTGCCCATCGTATGGGCGTATTGACCGCGACGGGTCTGATCGTCGGCGAAAGCCTGTTCGGCGTCTTCTATGCCGGCCTCGTCTACGCGACCGACAGCGACGCGCCGCTGGCGGTGGTCGGCGACAGTTTCCACATCCCGTCGATCTTCGTCGGCCTTGGCCTGTTCGCGGGGCTGATCGCGCTCAGCTATGCGCGGACACGCAAGGCGGTCACGACGACAGTATAGCCACGCACCGCTTGCCCTTCGACGCCGGCGCGGCTAAAGGCGCGCTCCTGTGACCGGCATGCGGACGCGTGCCGGCGGCTCTTTCCATCCTTGTGTAGCGAGTGTGCGCGATGAAAATCACCGGCGTTGAAATCCGTCCCGGCAATATTATCGAATATGAAGGTGGAATCTGGAAGGTCACCAAGATCCAGCACACCCAGCCGGGCAAGGGCGGCGCCTATATGCAGGTCGAAGCCAAGAACCTGATCGACGGACGCAAGCTGAACAACCGTTTCCGCAGCGCCGATACGGTCGAGAAGGTCCGCCTCGACACCAAGGATTTCCAGTTCCTCTATGCCGAGGGCGACGATCTGGTGTTCATGGACAAGGACAGCTTTGAACAGATCAACATCGGCAAGGATGTCGTCGGCGAGGCGCACGAGTTCCTGCAGGACGGCATGGACGTCGTGCTCGAGCTTTGGGAAGAGCGCCCGATTTCGGTCGAACTCCCCGAAACGATCGAAGCGACGATCGTCGAGGCCGATGCGGTGGTGAAGGGCCAGACGGCGTCGTCGTCGTACAAGCCCGCGATCCTCGACAATGGCGTGCGCGTGATGGTGCCGCCGCACATCACCAGCGGTACCCGCATCGTCGTGCATGTGTACGACCGCGAATATGTTCGCCGCGCCGACTAACTGAAATCACCGCCCGCAATTCGGGCGGGTGGAGATTTGACATGGCCGTATCGGGCATCATCACCGTCATGGAACGTGCCGCGCGCAAGGCGGGTACGAAGCTGCGCCGCGACTTCGGCGAGATCGAGCATTTGCAGGTCTCGCAAAAGGGGCCTGCCGACTTCGTATCGAAAGCCGATCAGGCGGCCGAGCGGACGCTTTACGACGAACTGACCCGCGACCGCCCGGGCTGGGGCTTCGTGCTCGAAGAGGGCGGGGTGATCGAGGGCGAGCCGGGCAAGCCGCGCTTCATCATCGATCCGCTCGACGGGACGTCGAACTTCCTTCACGCCATCCCGCATTTCGCGATTTCGATCGCGGTGCAGGAGCCGAAGCCGGGCGGCGGCTGGGGCGACGTCACCTCAGCGCTGATCTATCAGCCGGTGACCGACGAAAGCTATTGGGCCGAGCGCGGCCGCGGCGCCTGGCTGCACGACCGCCGCCTGCGCGTGTCGTCGCGCCGCCACCTCAACGAATGCCTGATCGCCACCGGCATCCCCTATATGGGCCATGGCAATATGGCGCAGTGGAGCCGCATCTTCGGTGCGGTCGCCCCCGAAGTCGCGGGCATTCGCCGTTTCGGCGCCGCCAGCCTCGACCTCGCATGGGTCGCAGCGGGCCGCTATGACGGCTTCTGGGAAAGCGACCTGCAGGTCTGGGACGTCGCGGCGGGCATGTTGCTGGTGCGCGAAGCCGGCGGTTTCGTCAGCGATTATCGCGGCGGCGACCGCGCGATCGAGCGCAGCGAATATATCGCCGGCAGCGGCGCCGTGCACTCGAAGCTGCAGAAACTGGTCGCGGGCGCGCTCCGCAACGCATGATGGCGGCCGGGGTATTCCGCCGCGTTAAAGGATTTCGAGAACGCGCCCGGATGCGATCCGCTGCGGTCCCGCACAGAGACCGAATTGCTGACCGACTGTGAGAGACAGGTTCCCGGTAAACGTCATCACCGCAAGCCGCACTTGTCCGGATTCTCCGAAAAATATCGGCTTATCGCAGGCTTTGACGTGCCCGGGATAAAGAACATTATTCACCAATATGCTGGGCCCCCAATCGGCGGTTATCGGCTTGTCGCGCGTTTCGGCGCCCGGGTCGACGTCAAACGTGACAAGCGCGATCAGGTCATATCCCGCATTCCGATTGAGGGTCTCGCTCACTTCTCGAAAACGAACTCGCGGAAGCTGTCCATCAGCGAGGACCAGGTGTTGAGGCTTTCGCCGACATTCTCGCGCGGGATGCCGGCGAAGTCGAGATCGACGTCCATTTCGAGCACCGGGTCGCCTTCATCGTCCTTGTAGGCGCGGGCAAAGCGCTTGTCCTTGTTCCACTGGTTGAGCCGGGTCAGCGCGAGGTCCTTCGCGTCGTTGAAGCCCATATAATATTGGATCGTCTTGCACCGCCGGTTGTCGGTGCAGTTCATGAAGATCACCAGGAACTTCATGTCGTTGCGGCTGCTTTCGATATAGGGATCGTCGCCGTCCTTCTGGATCAGCGTTGCGGGCCAGCCCTGCGACTCGAGGATCGTCTTGATCGTCGCCGGGTTCTGGGCGTTGACCAGTTCCGCCTGCGCCGGAGTCGCCGCGATCACGGTTGCCGCGCCCAGCGCCAGTGCCGTCCCCAAGATATGTTTTTGCATGAAAACTCCCTATTCGAAGCCGGGCGCTGGCGGCCCGGAAAGCCGACCCTTGCGGAAGGCGTAACACGGCAATAGCGCCCGCCGCCACCCACCCGAGTGCTTTTGATCACGATCATGCGAATTTAGCGCCCGCAACGCTTGCGAGGTGCGACTTGCTGGCCTAAAGCGCCCCGCAAGAACGGCGCCACAAGAGCGCCAGCAACACAGGACTGCGCGCCCCCATGGTCGACCTGACGCAATATTTGCCGATCCTGATCTTTCTGGCCATTGCGGTCGGATTGTCATCGGCGTTCGTTTTTCTGCCGATGGGCGTCGCCCGTCTGACCGGTGCGCATCAGCCCGATCCGGCGAAGCTCACCGAATATGAATGCGGCTTTCCCGCATTCGAGGATGCGCGCAGCCAGTTCGACGTGCGCTTCTATCTTGTTGCGATCCTCTTCATCATCTTTGACCTCGAAGCGGCCTTCCTCTTCCCGTGGGCGGTGAGCCTCGAAGAAATCGGCTGGGCCGGTTGGGCCACGATGATGATTTTCCTCGCCGAACTCACGCTCGGCCTTGTGTACGCGTGGAAAAAAGGCGCGTTGGATTGGGAATGAGCACTTCCAGCATCATCATGCCCGGCCAGATGCCGGTTGCGCCCGGTACGAACCCGGACCAGAACTTCTTCGACGACCTCAATAGCGAAGTCGGCGACAAGGGCTTTCTCGTCACCTCGACCGAGGATCTGTTCAACTGGGCGCGCACCGGCTCGCTGTGGTGGATGACCTTCGGGCTGGCGTGCTGCGCGGTCGAGATGATCCACGTCAACATGCCGCGTTACGATATGGAGCGCTTCGGCGCCGCACCGCGCGCGTCGCCGCGCCAGAGCGACGTGATGATCGTCGCGGGGACGCTCTGCAACAAGATGGCGCCGGCGCTGCGCCGGGTTTACGACCAGATGTCGAACCCGAAATATGTCATTTCGATGGGTAGCTGCGCCAATGGCGGCGGCTATTATCATTACAGCTATTCGGTGGTTCGCGGCTGCGACCGTATCGTGCCCGTGGACATCTATGTCCCCGGTTGCCCGCCGACCGCGGAGGCGCTGCTGTACGGCGTCATGCAGTTGCAGCGGAAGATCCGCCGCACCGGGACGATCGAACGCTGATGGCCAGTCCCGCTCCCCTGATCGCGCCCCGCGAGGGCATTGGCGCTGCGCTCGCAAAGCTGCTCGGCACCGACCTGATCGAGCATGTCTTCACGGTCGGCGAGGACAGCATTACCGTGCGCCGCGAAGCGGTCGCCGGTGTGATGATCGCGCTGCGCGACAATCTCGATTATCAGCAACTGATGGAAATCGCCGGGGTCGATTACCCGGAACGCGCCGAGCGCTTCGAGGTCGTCTATCACCTGCTCAGCGTCACGCGGAACCATCGGCTGCGCGTTCGCGTCTGCACCGACGAGGCGACGCCGGTGCCGAGCATCGTGCCCGTCTGGCCGGTTGCCGGCTGGCTCGAACGCGAAGTGTTCGACATGTACGGCGTGCTGTTCGCGGGCAATCCCGACCTCCGCCGCATCCTGACCGACTATGGTTTCCAGGGGCATCCGCAGCGCAAGGACTTCCCGCTCACCGGTTATATCGAGCTCCGGTACAGCGAAGAGGACAAGCGCGTCGTCTATGAGCCGGTAAAGCTGGCACAGGATTTCCGCAACTTCGACTTCCTCAGCCCGTGGGAAGGCGCCGACTATGTGCTGCCCGGCGACGAAAAGGCCGGCGGCACCGGCGAGGCGCCGGGCAAGGGCGCGCCGACGCCGATGACCGCCGCCGAGGTCAAGAAGGCCGACGACAAGGCGAAAGCGCCGCCGCCGCCGACCCCGAAGACGACCGAAAAGCCGGCCGATACCGGGGCAGGGGCGAAAACTAATCTGAAGGCCGCCAAGACGAGCCGCGACGGTGCGAAGGCAAAGCCGGCGACCAAGGCCGCCAAAACACCCGCGACCGCCAAGGCCGAGAAAGCGCCCGCCAAGCCGCGCGCGCCGCGCAAGCCCAAGACGGGAGGTGACGCATGACCGACTCTCCTCAGGTCAAGCACCACGGCAGCGACATGTTCGAAGGCTATCCGGTCGATACGGCGGATACCGCCGGCGATCAGGTCGTCACCAACTACACGATCAACTTCGGCCCGCAGCATCCCGCGGCGCATGGCGTGCTGCGCATGGTGATGGAGCTCGATGGCGAGATCATCGAACGCGTCGATCCGCACGTCGGGCTGCTGCATCGCGGCACCGAAAAGCTGATCGAGTACAAGACGTATCTGCAGGCTTTGCCCTATTTCGACCGGCTCGACTATTGCTCGCCGCTCGGCATGGAGCACAGCTATGTGCTGGCGATCGAGAAGCTGCTCGACCTCGAAGTTCCTGATCGCGCGCAATATCTGCGGACCTTGTTCGCCGAGTTGACGCGCATCTGCAACCATATGCTCAACATCGGCTCGCACGTCATGGACGTCGGTGCGATGACCCCGAACCTGTGGGTGTTCGAGCTGCGCGAGGATTGCCTGAACTTTTTCGAGCGCGCCTCGGGCGCGCGGATGCACTCGGCGTACTTCCGCCCGGGTGGCGTCCATCAGGATGTGCCCGAAAAGCTGCTCTACGATATCGGCGAATGGTGCGAAAAGCGGCTGCCGAAGCTGTTCGGCGACGCGATGAGCCTCGTCATCGACAACCGCATCTTCAAGCAGCGCAACGTCGACATCGCGACGGTGAGCAAGGAAGACGCGCTGGCGTGGGGTTTCTCCGGACCGATGATCCGCGGCAGCGGCATCGCGTGGGATCTGCGCAAGTCGCAGCCTTATGACGCCTATGCGAAGATGAACTTCGACATTCCCGTTGGCACGCGCGGCGACTGCTACGACCGCTTCATGGTCCGCGTGCAGGAAGTCTATCAGTCGGCGCGGATCATCCTGCAGTGCATCAACGAGATGCCGGCGGGACCGATCGCCAGCCTCGACCGCAAGGTCGTGCCGCCGAAGCGCGGCGAGATGAAGCAGTCGATGGAATCGCTGATCCATCACTTCAAACTCTATACCGAAGGCTTCCACGTCCCCGCGGGCGAGGTTTATGTCGCGACCGAAAGCCCCAAGGGCGAATTCGGCGTCTATCTGGTCAGCGACGGCACCAACAAGCCGTACCGCTGCAAGATTCGCCCGACGGCCTTTTCGCACTTGCAGGCGATGGACATGATGGCGAAGGGCCACATGCTGGCGGATACGACCGCGATCATCGGCGCGATCGACGTCGTGTTCGGGGAGTGCGACCGGTGAGCAGACTGGCAATCGCCGAGACGATGATCGCACACTACAATGCGCAGGACGCCGACGCCTATGTCGCGCTGATGACCGACGATGCGGCCGAAGCCGGCTATCGCGGCGCGGTCGTTCGCGACGGCAAGGAAGGCGTGCGCGAGGGACTGAAGGCGATGTTCGCCGAATTTCCCCAGAACCGTGCCGATATCCTGTCGGGTTACACGCTGGGCGACTTCGTCGTCCTGCATGAAAAGGTCGCCCGCTCGCCGGAGGCCGATCCGTTCGAGGTCATGTCGATCTATAGTTTTGAAGGCGACAAGGTGTCGCGTGTGGAGTTTGTCCGCTGATGGCCGACGCACCCCAAATCCCCGACGAAGCTGAAACCCGCGCGCGCTGGGGCGCTTTTGCGTGGACGGCAGAAAATGCCGAGAAGGCGAAGGCGGTCATCGCGCGCTACCCTGCAGGGCGCCAGCGCTCCGCGGTGATGCCGCTCCTCGACCTCGCGCAGCGGCAGGTCGGCGCCGAGACGCAGACGCAGGGCTGGCTGCCCGTGCCGGTGATCGAATATGTCGCCGCCGCGCTCGATATGCCGTTCATCCGCGCCTATGAAGTCGCGACCTTCTATACGATGTACAACCTCGTCCCCGTCGGCCGCTATCATGTGCAGGTCTGCGGCACGACGCCGTGCCTGCTGCGCGGGTCGGACGATGTCATGGCGGCATGCAAGAACCGCGGCATGGTCAAGGGCAAGACGACGCCCGACGGCCTGTTCACGCTGACCGAGGTCGAGTGCATGGGCACCTGCACCAACGCGCCGATGGTCCAGATCAACGACGACAATTACGAGGATCTCGATTTCGACAGCATGTCGCGCATCCTCGACGATCTCGCAGCGGGCAAGCAGCCCAAGACCGGTCCCCAGAATCCCAAGCGTCACACGAGCGAGCCCGAAGGCGGCCCGACGACGCTGACGGAAATGGTCAAGGCGAACCACGATTATCGGAAGGAGTGGTAAGCCATGCTGACCGATAAGGATCGCATCTTCACCAATCTGTACGGTTTCCAGCCGTGGAACCTCAAATCCGCGCAGGCGCGCGGCGATTGGGACAAGACGAAAGACCTGATGAAGCGCGGCCAGGACGCGATCATCGAGGAGATCAAGGCGTCGGGCCTGCGCGGCCGCGGCGGTGCGGGCTTTCCGACGGGGCTCAAATGGTCGTTCATGCCGAAGGAGCCGCGCGCCGACCGCCCGAGCTTCCTCGTCATCAACGCCGACGAATCCGAACCGGGCTCGTGCAAGGACCGCGAAATCATCCGCCACGATCCGCACAAGCTGATCGAAGGCGCGCTGATCGCCGGCTATGCGATGCGCGCCCGCGCCGCCTACATCTATATCCGCGGCGAGTTCATCCGCGAGGCCGAGACTTTGTTCGCGGCGGTGCAGGAAGCGTATGACGCCGGCCTGCTTGGCAAGAATGCCGCCAAGTCGGGTTATGACTTCGACGTCTTCGTCCACCGCGGCGCCGGCGCGTATATCTGCGGCGAAGAGACCGCGATGATCGAAAGCCTCGAGGGCAAGAAGGGCCAGCCGCGCCTGAAACCGCCGTTCCCGGCGGGTGCAGGCCTCTATGGCTGCCCGACGACGGTCAACAATGTCGAGAGCATCGCAGTCGTCCCGACGATCCTGCGCCGCGGCGCGCCGTGGTTCTCGTCCTTTGGGCGCGAGAACAACAAGGGGACCAAGCTCTTCCAGATCTCGGGCCATGTCGAGCGCCCGTGCGTCGTCGAGGAAGAGATGGGGATCACCTTCCGCGAGTTGATCGACAAGCATTGCGGCGGCATCCGCGGCGGCTGGGACAATCTGCTCGCGGTGATCCCCGGCGGTTCGTCGGTGCCGCTCGTCCCCGCAGCCGAAATCATGGACGCGCCGATGGATTTCGACGGGCTGAAGGCCGTCGGATCGGGGCTCGGCACCGCCGCCGCGATCGTGATGGACAAGTCGACCGACGTCGTTCAGGCGATCAGCCGCATCAGCTATTTCTACAAGCATGAAAGCTGCGGCCAGTGCACGCCGTGTCGCGAAGGCACCGGCTGGATGTGGCGCGTGATGGAGCGGTTGCGCACCGGCGACGCCGACATCAGTGAAATCGACACGCTGTTCGACGTGACCAAGCAGGTCGAAGGCCACACCATCTGCGCGCTCGGCGATGCCGCGGCGTGGCCGATCCAAGGCCTGATCAAGCATTTCCGCCCCGAAATCGAACGCCGCATCCGCGAGAATGGCGGCGCGCTGGAGGCAGCCGAATAATGCCTAAAGTTACCGTAGATGGCGTAGAACTCGACGTCCCGCAGGGCGCGACCGTCTTGCAGGCGTGCGAGATGGCGGGGAAGGAAATCCCGCGCTTCTGCTATCATGAGCGCCTGTCGATCGCCGGCAATTGCCGCATGTGCCTCGTCGAGGTCGCGCCCGGCCCGCCGAAGCCGCAGGCGTCGTGCGCGCTGCCGACCGCCGAGGGGCAGATCATCAAGACCGACAGCCCGATGGTCAAGAAGGCCCGCGAGGGCGTGATGGAGTTCCTGCTCATCAACCACCCGCTCGACTGCCCGATCTGCGATCAGGGCGGCGAATGCGATTTGCAGGACCAGTCGGTCGCCTATGGCCGCGGCGCGACGCGCTATGACGAGAACAAGCGCGCGGTCACCGAAAAATACATGGGTCCGATCGTCAAGACGGTGATGACCCGCTGCATCCAGTGCACGCGCTGCGTCCGCTTTGCGGAGGAAGTCGCGGGCGTCGAAGACATCGGCGCGATCTATCGCGGCGAGAATATGCAGATCACGTCGTACCTCGAACGCGCGGTCGCGAGCGAGCTGTCGGGCAATGTCGTCGACCTGTGCCCCGTCGGTGCGCTGACCAGCAAGCCCTATGCCTTCGAAGCGCGTCCGTGGGAACTGACCAAGACGCTCGGCATCGACATGATGGACGCGGTCGGCACCAATGTGCGCATCGACGCGCGCGGCCGTCAGGTCCTTCGGGTGCTGCCGCGCGTCAACGACGATGTGAACGAGGAATGGGCGAGCGACAAGACGCGCCACCATGTCGACGGCCTGATCCGCCGCCGCCTCGACCAGCCCTATGTTCGCGTGAACGGTGCGCTTCAGCCCGCGAGCTGGGCCGAAGCCTTTGCCGCCATCGCGGCGGTCAAGGCCGGCTCGTCGGTCGCAGCGATCGCGGGCGACCTCGCCGATTGCGAGACGATGTTCGCCGCGAAGGCGCTGGTGAGCGCGCTTGGCGGCAATCTGCTCGAAGGGCGTCAGACCGGGCTCGATTACGACGTCACCAGCCTGTCGGCGGTCAATTTCAACACCGGGATCGCCGAGGCCGAAAATGCCGACGTGATCCTGCTCGTCGGCACGAACCTGCGCTGGGAAGCGCCGCTGATCAACACGCGCATCCGCAAGGCGGTGTGGAAGAAGGGTGCCAAGGTTTTCGCGATCGGCCCCGAAACCGACCTGACCTACAAGACCGAATGGCTTGGCGACGACGCGTCGCTCGTCGCGAAGCTGCCGAAGCATGTCACCGACGCGCTGAAGGGCGCCGAGCGGCCGATGCTGATCTTCGGCGGCGGCGCGCTGTCGGTGCCCGGCGTCCATGGCGCGGGCCTTGCGCTCGCCAAGGCGGTCGATGCGGTCAAGGACGGCTGGAACGGCTATAATGTCGTCCATTTCTCGGCCGCGCGCATGGGCTCGCTGATGCTCGGCTACGGCCTGCCCGGCGGGATCAAGGACGTGATCGCGGCGAAGCCGAAGCTCGCCTTCTTCCTCGGCGCCGACGAGGTCGATTTCGCGGCGCTGCCCGATACGTTCAAAGTCTATGTCGGCCATCATGGCGACAAGGGCGCGCATGCCGCCGACGTCATCCTGCCCGCCGCTGCATGGACCGAAAAGGACTTCACGACGGTCAACACCGAAGGCCGCGTCCAGCGCAGCGAGAAAGCGGTGTTCGCGCCGGGGGACGCGCGCGAGGACTGGAGCATCTTCCGTGCCTTGGCCGACGCGCTCGGCGTCTCGGTCGGCTTCGACAGCTTTGCCGAGTGCCGCGCAGCGATGATCGCTGCGGTGCCCGCGCTGGGCGTCGAAGGGCTTGCCGGTTACGGCTGGACGGTGCCCAAGCTGCCCGCCAAGCCCGAAGCGCGCGCGATCCCGTCGCCGATCAAGGATTTCTACCTCACCAACGCCATCTGCCGCGCGTCGCCGACGATGCAGCGCTGCTCGGACGAATTGCTCCACGGCGCCGATTATGCGGAGGCCGCAGAATGACCGCCGCGCATGCCATCGCCAGCGTCCTGCTGGCCGGAATGGGCTATTCGGTCTGGCGCGGGTTCAATCCGCCTCGGTCGAAGAAGCCCGGGCCGCATAACAATTGGCGGAATCAGGACGGAGCGGGCCGATGACCGAATTCTTCCAGGGCCTCGGCATGTCCTATGAATGGGCGTGGGGCGTCGCGACCATTTGCGGCATCCTGCTCATCGCGCTGCCGCTGATGCTCGCGGTCGCGATGATCATCTATGCCGACCGCAAGATCTGGGCGGCGATCGCGCTGCGCCGCGGTCCGAACGTCGTCGGGCCCTTCGGCCTGCTGCAGAGCTTCGCCGACGGTTTGAAGGTGTTTCTCCAGGAAACGATCATCCCGAGTTCGGCGAACCGGGGCCTGTTCCTGATCGCGCCGATCATCACCTTCACGGTCGCGCTGCTGGCGTGGGCGGTGATCCCGTTCAATTCGGGTGCAGTGCTCGCCGACATTAATGTCGGCCTGCTCTACATCCTCGCGGTGTCGTCGCTCGGCGTATACGGCGTGATCCTGTCGGGCTGGGCGTCGAACTCGAAATATCCGTTCTTCTCGGCGATGCGCGCTTCGGCGCAGATGATCAGCTATGAAGTCTCGATCGGCTTCATCCTGATCGGCGTCGTGCTGTTCGCCGACAGCTTCAACATGAACGAGATCGTCAAGGCGCAACAAGGGCACGGGCTCGGCTTCGTCAACGCCTTCGGTTTCAACCTGCTGCTCTTCCCGCTCGCGGTGATGTTCCTGATCTCGGCGCTCGCCGAAACCGCGCGCGCGCCGTTCGACCTGACCGAGGCGGAATCGGAACTCGTCGCGGGGTACCAGACCGAATATTCGTCGATGAGCTTCGCGCTCTTCTGGCTCGGCGAATATGCCAACGTCCTGCTGATGTGCACGCTCAACGCGGTGCTCTTCTGGGGCGGCTGGCTGCCGCCGGTCGACTGGGCGCCGCTCTATGCCGTGCCGGGCATCATCTGGCTGTTCGCGAAGATCCTCTTCTTCTTCTTCGTCTTCAGCTGGGTCAAGGCGACCGTCCCGCGCTACCGCTATGACCAGTTGATGCGGCTGGGCTGGAAAATCTTCCTGCCGATTTCGCTTCTCTGGATCTTCCTGATCTCCGGCTATCTGATGCTGACGAGGTATTCATGAGTTACGTCGCCCATCTCGTCAAAAGCTTCACCTTGTGGGAGTTTGTGAAGGCGCATGCCCTCACGCTGAAATACTTCTTCAAGCCGAAGGCGACGATCAACTATCCGTTCGAGAAGAACCCGCTCAGCCCGCGCTTTCGCGGCGAGCATGCGCTGCGCCGTTATCCGAACGGCGAGGAACGCTGCATCGCGTGTAAGCTGTGCGAAGCGGTGTGCCCGGCGCAGGCGATCACGATCGAGGCCGAGCCGCGCGACGACGGCTCGCGCCGCACGACGCGCTACGACATCGACATGACCAAATGCATCTATTGCGGCTTCTGTCAGGAAGCGTGCCCGGTCGATGCGGTGGTCGAGGGGCCGAACTTCGAATTCGCGACCGAAACGCGCGAGGAGCTGCTCTATGACAAGGCCAAGCTGCTCGCCAACGGCGACAAATGGGAACGCGCGATCGCGGCGAATCTTGCCGCCGACGCGCCCTATCGATAAGGGCGCGCGCACATGATCCAGCTCTTCGCTTTTTACCTCTTCGCGACCATCGTCATCGCCTCGGCGGCGATGGTGATTTTCGCGCGCAACCCGGTCCACAGCGTGATGTGGCTGATCCTCGCCTTCTTCAACGCGGCGGGGCTGATGCTGCTCGCGGGCGCCGAATTCATCGCGATGCTGCTCGTCATCGTCTATGTCGGCGCGGTCGCGGTGCTGTTCCTGTTCGTCGTGATGATGCTGAACATCGATTTCGCCGAACTGCGCGCCGGTTTCGTGCGGTACCTGCCGCTTGGCGCGCTCGTCGCGATCATTCTCGCCGCTGAACTGGTGTTCGCGGTCGGTGCGTGGAGTGCCGGCGGGGTCGACCTTGCCGCGCGGGCCGCGCCGGTGGTCAGCGACAAGAGCAATATCCAGCAGATCGGCGAACTGCTCTACACGCGTTACATCTTCCTGTTCGAGGCGGCGGGCATCGTCCTGCTCGTCGCGATGATCGGCGCGATCGTGCTGACGCATCGCACGCGCGGCGGGGTGCGCATCCAGAATATCTCGGCGCAGAACCGGCGCCGTCCCGAGGATGCGACACGCCTTGTCGATCCGGGCACCGGGCAGGGGGTTGAACTGTGATTTCGGTCGGCCATTATCTCGCCGTTTCGGCGGTGCTGTTCACGCTGGGCGTGCTCGGCATCTTCATCAACCGCAAGAATATCATCGTCATCCTGATGGCGATCGAGCTCATCCTGCTGGCGGTGAACATCAACCTCGTCGCGTTCAGCGCGGCGCTGGGCGATCTCGTCGGGCAGGTTTTCTCGATGTTCGTGCTGACCGTTGCCGCGGGTGAAGCGGCGATCGGTCTTGCCATTCTCGTTATCTATTTCCGCGGCCGCGGCACCATTGCCGTCGACGATGCCAACCGGATGAAGGGGTAAGCCGGTGATCCAGGCGATCGTTTTCCTGCCGCTGCTCGCGGCGCTTGTCGCAGGGCTCGGCCAGCGGGTCATCGGCCCGTTCGCGTCGAAAATCGTCACCACGGGCGCGCTGTTCGTCAGCTGCGCGCTCAGCTGGCCGATCTTCCTGTCGTTCGTGGCGGGAACGGGCGAAGCCGGGGTGACGCCGGTGCTGCACTGGGTTTCATCGGGCGCGCTGCAGTTCAACTGGGAACTGCGCGTCGATACGCTGACCTCGGTGATGCTCGTCGTGATCACGACGGTGTCGGCGCTCGTCCACCTCTATAGCTGGAGCTATATGGAGGAAGACCCGGACCAGCCGCGCTTCTTCGCCTATCTGTCGCTCTTCACCTTCGCGATGCTGATGCTCGTGACCGCGAACAATCTCGTCCAGATGTTCTTCGGCTGGGAAGGCGTCGGCCTCGCATCCTACCTGCTCATCGGTTTCTGGTACAAAAAGCCGAGCGCCAATGCGGCGGCGATCAAGGCGTTCGTCGTCAACCGCGTCGGCGATTTGGGCTTCATGCTAGGCATCTTCGGCACCTTCCTGGTGTTCGGTACCGTGTCGATCCCCGAGATTCTTGCCGCTGCGCCGGGCATGGCTGGCTCGACGAT
Organism: Sphingopyxis macrogoltabida; assembly: GCF_001314325.1. Classification (NCBI taxonomy): domain Bacteria; kingdom Pseudomonadati; phylum Pseudomonadota; class Alphaproteobacteria; order Sphingomonadales; family Sphingopyxidaceae; genus Sphingopyxis; species Sphingopyxis macrogoltabida. Next base: position 1,861,447 of record NZ_CP009429.1, on the reverse strand, counting down.
CACCTTCATGGGGATGCGGCTCGACACGATGACGATCCTCTGCCTGCTGCTGTTCGTCGGCGCGATGGGCAAGTCGGCGCAGCTCGGCCTGCACACCTGGCTTCCCGACGCGATGGAGGGCCCGACCCCGGTGTCGGCGCTGATCCACGCCGCGACGATGGTTACCGCAGGCGTCTTCATGGTCTGCCGCCTGTCGCCGATGTTCGAGACCGCACCGATCGCACTCGGCGTCGTCACCTTCGTCGGTGCCGCGACCTGCCTGTTCGCCGCGACGGTCGGCACGACGCAGTGGGACATCAAGCGCGTCATCGCCTATTCGACCTGTTCGCAGCTCGGTTACATGTTCTTTGCCGCGGGCGTCGGCGCCTATGGCGCGGCGATGTTCCACCTGTTCACGCACGCCTTCTTCAAGGCGCTGCTGTTCCTTGGCGCCGGCTCGGTCATCCACTCGATGCACCACGAACAGGACATGCGCTATTACGGCGGCCTCAGAAAGCATATCCCGATCACCTTCTGGGCGATGACGATGGGCACGCTGGCGATCACCGGCGTTGGCATCGCGGGCGTCGCGGGCTTTGCCGGCTTCCACTCGAAGGACGGCATCCTCGAGGCGGCGTTCGCTGCCGGCGGCGGCGGTCAGATCGCTTTCTGGGTCGGTATCTTCGCGGCGCTGCTCACCAGCTTCTATTCGTGGCGGCTCGTTTTCCTGACCTTCTACGGCAAGCCGCGCTGGGAGCAGAGCGAGCATATCCAGCACGCGGTGCATGACGACCATGGCCACGGCCATGACGATCACGCGCATGCGGCGCACGACGATCACCACCATGACGCACATCATGGATCTTCGAGCGACGGCACGGCGGGTTATCACCCGCACGAAAGCCCGTTGCCGATGCTGATCCCGCTGATCGTGCTGTCGATCGGCGCCGTGTTCGCAGGCTTCGTCTTCGCGCACCCGTTCATCTATCCCGAAGAAGGCCTTGCCTTCTGGAAGGGCAGCATCGCGTTCGACGAGCATCTGATGCACGCCGCGCACGAGGTGCCGACCTGGGTCAAGTGGACGCCGTTCACGGTGATGGCGATCGGCCTGTTCCTCGCGTGGAACAGCTATATCCGCAACACCAGCCTGCCGGGACGTTTCGTGGCGCAGTTCAAGCTGCTCCACCAGTTCCTGTACAACAAATGGTATTTCGACGAGCTCTATAACATCCTGTTCGTGAAGCCCGCCTTCGCGATCGGCCGCTTCTTCTGGAAGCGCGGGGATGAAGGCACCATCGACCGCTTCGGTCCCGATGGCGCCGCGGCGCTCGTGCAAGGGGGGACCCGTCTCGCGGTCCGGCTGCAATCGGGTTATGTTTATGGATATGCGTTCGTGATGCTGCTCGGTCTTGTCGGCCTCGCCAGCTGGGCCATGGTGAATTTCCTGTGAGCGGCGGTCTTCCCATCCTCTCGCTGATGCTCGCGGTGCCGCTGGTTGCGGCCGTCCTCTGCATCTATGCCGGTGACCGCAACGCGCGGCTGATCGCGCTCGCCGCGACCCTGGTCGATTTCGTGCTCGGCTGCGTCCTCTGGGCGCAGTTCGACATCGGGGGGGCGCAGTGGCAGTTCACCGAACGCGCCGACCTGTTCGGGCGTTTCCAGTGGGCGCTTGGCATCGACGGCATGGCGCTGATGCTGATCATGCTCAGCGTCTTCCTGATGCCGCTTTGCATCCTCGCAAGCTGGGACGCGATCAAGAGCCGTGTCGGCCTCTACATGGCGATGTTCCTGATCATGGAAACGATCATGATCGGCGTGTTCTGCGCGCAGGATTTGCTGCTGTTCTACATCTTTTTCGAAGCCGGACTGATCCCGATGTATTTCATCATCGGTATCTGGGGCGGTGCGAACCGCATCTATGCGGCGTTCAAATTCTTCCTCTACACGCTGCTCGGATCGGTGCTGATGCTCGTCGCGATGATCGCGATGATCCGCGAAGCGGGGACGACCGACATCCCGACGCTGCTCGCCTATAATTTCCCGCCGGAAATGCAGACATGGCTGTGGCTTGCCTTCTTTGCCAGCCTCGCGGTCAAGATGCCGATGTGGCCCGTCCACACATGGCTTCCCGACGCGCATGTGCAGGCACCGACCGCCGGCTCGATGATCCTCGCGGGCGTGCTCCTGAAGCTCGGCGCCTATGGCTTCCTGCGCTTCATGATGCCGATGTTCCCCGACGCGTCGGCGCAGCTCATGTGGATCGTCTTCGCGCTGTCGATGGTCGCGGTGGTCTACACCAGCCTCGTCGCTCTGGTGCAGAATGACATGAAGAAGCTGATCGCTTACTCGTCGGTTGCCCATATGGCGATCGTCACTGCGGGCCTCTTCGCGTTCAACCAGCAGGGGATCGAAGGCGCGCTGATCATCATGCTCAGCCATGGTGTCGTCTCGGCCGCGCTCTTCTTCTGCGTCGGCGTAATCTACGACCGGCTCCACACGCGTGAGATCGACCGTTACGGCGGGCTCGCGGTGAACATGCCGGCCTATGCGCTGTTCTTCATGCTGTTCACCATGGCGTCGATCGGCCTGCCGGGCACGTCGGGCTTCGTCGGCGAATTCCTGAGCCTGCTCGGCATCTATGAAGCGTCGAGCGTCGTGGCGTTCGTGTGCACCACCGGCATCATCCTCGGTGCCGCCTATATGCTCTATCTCTACCGCCGGGTCGTGTTCGGCGAACTGACCAAGGACGATGTGAAGGCGATGCCCGACCTGACCGCACGCGAATGGACGATCATGGCGCCGCTCGCCGCCGTGGCGCTGTGGATGGGCGTCTATCCCGAAAGCTTCCTCGCGCCGATGCGCGGCGACGTGACGACGGTGGTCGCGCGCCTCGCGCCCGCCAAGCCCGCCGGCGACGCGCATCTTGCCGCAGCCAAGCCGAAGGCGGCCAAGGCGCATGAAGGCGAAGCGGCCCACGGATCGAGCCACGCAGGAGGCGTCCAATGACCGCCGATCTCGCGCTCATCTGGCCCGAGCTGATCCTGACGATCGGCGGGCTTATCACCCTGATGCTCGGCACCTTCGCGGGTGACCGGCAGGTCGGCCTGTATCAGGGGGCGTCGTTGCTGACGCTCGCCGCCGCCGCGGCGGCGGTCGTGGCGCTGTTCGGCGTCAACGCAACCGTCTTTTCGGGCACGCTGTCGGTCGACGGTTTCGGCGGTTTCGCCAAGCTGCTGATCTATGCCGCGAGCTTCGTCTGCATCCTCGTCGCGCCGCGCTTCTTCACCGGCGGCATGCGCGCCGAATATCCGGTGCTGATCCTATTCGCAGCGCTCGGCATGGGCATAATGGCGTCGTCGCGCGACCTGATGACGCTCTATGTCGGGCTCGAGCTCAACAGCCTTGCCGCCTATGTGCTCGCCAGCTTCATGCGCACCGACGAGCGGTCGAGCGAAGCGGGGCTCAAATATTTCGTCCTCGGCGCGCTCGCATCGGGCATGCTGCTTTACGGCATCTCGCTGCTTTACGGCTTTTCAGGCACTACCGATTTTGCCGGTATCGCGGCGCGGATGGGCGGCGAGATCAATATCGGGCTGATCTTCGGCATCGTCTTCGTGCTCGCGGGGCTCGGCTTCAAGATCAGCGCCGTGCCGTTCCATATGTGGACCCCCGACGTCTATGAAGGCGCGCCGACGCCGGTGACGACCTTCTTCGCCAGCGCCCCGAAAGTGGCGGCGATGGCGCTGACGACGCGCGTCGTGATCGACGCGATGGGGCCTGCGGTCGGAGCCTGGCAGCAGATCATCATCTTCCTCGCGCTCGCGTCGATCATCCTCGGCGCGGTTGGCGCGATCGGCCAGAAGAATATCAAGCGCCTGCTTGCCTATTCGTCGATCAACAACGTCGGCTTCATGCTGATCGGCCTCGCTGCCGGGACGCAGCAAGGGGTCGAGGGCGTGCTGACCTATCTGCTCGTCTATGTCGTGACGACGCTCGGCGCTTTCCTCGTCGTTCTGCAACTGCGCGACGCCGAGGGCAATCAGGTCGAAAGCATCCCGGCGCTCGCCGGCCTGTCGCAGCGCCGCCCGGGGCTTGCCGCGGCGATGGCGGTGTTCCTGTTCAGCCTTGCCGGCATCCCGCCGCTGTTCGGTTTCTGGCCGAAGTATCTGGTGTTCGAGGCGGCAGTGAACGCCAACCTCGTACCGCTTGCGGTTGCCGGTATCGTCGCTTCGGTGATCGGCGCCTTTTATTATATCGCGATCATCAAGACGATGTATTTCGACGACAAGTCGGACGTCGAAGTCACCGGCGGCGGCAATGTCGTCGAGGGTACGATCGTCGCGGTCAGCGCGCTGTGGCTGTCGGTGATCGGCTATCTGTTCATTCCCATGCTGGCGATCGCTTCGGCGGGCGCCGCGTCGGTGCTGTTCTGATCCCCCCGATCGAGCGGGTAGCGCAGACAGGTTCGACCAACGCCGACCTGCTGGCGCGACTGGCGGGCGGCGAGCATGTCGGCGAGGGCCATTGGCTCGTCGCCGACCGCCAGACCGCCGGCCGCGGCCGCCTGGGCCGCGGCTGGAACGACGGGCAGGGCAATTTCATGGGCTCGACCGTCGTCCACCTGACCGCCGGCGATCCGTCGCCCGCGACGCTCGCGTTGGTCGCGGGGGTCGCCTTGGCGAAAGCGGTGACGGCGATGGCGCCGGGGCTCGACGCCCGGCTCAAATGGCCGAACGACCTGCTTGTCGACGGCGCCAAATGCGCCGGCATATTGATGGAGCGCACGGGCAATGCGGTGGTGATCGGGATCGGCGTCAATCTGGTCGCCGCGCCCGAACTGCCCGATCGCCCGACGGCGGCGCTCGCCGCCAAGGGCGCGGTGCTCGACCGCGATCGCTTCGCCGAGGCCCTGGCGATCGCGATGGTCGATATATTATGGACATGGCGGCAGGAGGGTGTCGACAGCATCGTCCGCGCCTGGCTGCCGCAAGGCCATCCGGTCGGGACCCCGCTCCGCGTGTCGGAGCAGGGCATCGACGGTAGTTTCGACGGGCTCGCGCCCGACGGCGCGCTGCGCTTGCGCCGCGCCGACGGGGAGGTCATGCTGATCCATGCCGGGGACGTCGAGCTGCGCCGCCCGGTCGAGGGGAATTGAGATGCTGCTCGCGATCGATGTCGGAAACACCAACGCCAAATTCGCGCTGTTCCGCGACACCGAACTGCTCGCGCGCTGGCGGATCGCGACCGACGATCGCCGCACCGCGGACGAGTATATGGTCTGGCTCGACCAGCTCCTGCGCATCGAGGGACATGACCGCGCCGGGGTAAGCGATGTGATCATTTCGACCGTCGTGCCGCGCGCGCTCCACAATCTGCAACTGCTCGCGCATAAATATTTCGGCGTCGACGCGCTGGTCGCGGGGCGTGACCCGGTAACATGGGGCATCGCGCTGAAGGTCGACGAACCGCAGTCGGTCGGCGCCGACCGGGCGGTGAACGCGATCTCGGCGCAAGCCGTCGCGCCGGGCAGGGACAAGCTCGTCATCAGCTTCGGCACCGCGACGACGCTCGACCATATCGGGCCGGATGGCGCCTATCTTGGCGGCATCATCGCACCGGGCGTGAATCTGTCGCTCGAATCGCTGGTCGCGGCGGCGGCGAAGCTGCCCCGCATCGCCATCGAAGCGCCCGAAACCGATAGCGTCATCGGGCGCACCACCGAAAGCCAGATGCTGATCGGCGTCTATTGGGGCTATGTCTCGATGATGGAAGGCCTGATCGCGCGAATGAAAGCCGAGATCGGCAAACCGCTTACCGTCATCGCGACGGGCGGCCTTGCGACGCTGTTCCAGGAACAGGCACAGTTGTTCGACCGTATCGAGCCCGATTTGACGCTCAACGGGTTGATGCATCTCTATAACCAACGGAAGCAGGACAGATGACCACCCCCGGCAAGGAGTTGCTTTTCCTCGCATTGGGGGGCTCGGGCGAGATCGGCATGAATGCCAATCTCTATGGCTGCGACGGCAAATGGATCATGGCCGACCTTGGCGTGACCTTCGGCAGCCACGATTATCCCGGCATCGACATCGTCATGCCCGACCTCGAATTCATCGAGGACCGCAAGAAGGATTTGCTCGGCATCGTGCTGACCCATGGGCACGAGGACCATATCGGCGCGATTCCTTATCTGGCCGCCGACCTTGGCGTGCCGCTCTATGCCAACCGGTTCACCGCGGGGCTGATCGCGCACAAGCTTGCCGAGGAAGGGCTGGAGAAAGAGGTCGAGATCAAGGTCGTCGATATCGACGCCAGTTTCCGGATCGGGCCCTTCGGCATCCGGCTCGTCCCGTTGGCGCATTCGATCCTCGAAATGAGCGCGGTGGTGATTGACACGCCCTATGGCCGCGTTTTCCATACCGGCGACTGGAAGCTCGACGAGGAACCGATCCTTGGGCAGCCCGCGACCGCCGCGGCGCTGACCGCGATCGGCGACGAGGGCGTCGATGTGCTCGTCTGCGATTCGACCAATGCGTTCAACGCCGAGGCGTCGGGCAGCGAGGGCGGGCTGCGCGAGGGGCTGACTCAGGCGGTCGGCGCGGCAAAGGGCAGGGTGGTCGTCACCACCTTCGCCTCGAACGCCGCGCGGCTGGCGACGCTGGGCGCGGTGGCCAAAGCGACCGGGCGGACCTTGTGCGTCGCGGGCCGCTCGCTCGACCGCATCCTCGGCGTCGCGCGCTCGGTCGGCTATCTCAAGGATTTCCCGCCGACGGTCGATTTTGACGAGGCGATGCGGCTGCCGCGCGACAAGCTGATGGTGATCGCCACCGGCGGGCAGGGCGAACCGCGCGCGGCGCTGGCGCGCATGGCTTCCGACGGGCACCAGATCAAGCTCGAGGCCGGCGATACCGTCGTCTTTTCGTCGAAGCAGATTCCCGGCAACGAGGTCGCGATCGGGCGGATCATGAACCAGCTCGCCGCGAAGGACGTGCTGACGGTGACCGAAAAGCAGGCGCATATCCACGTCAGCGGCCATCCGGGCCAGCCCGAACTGGCGGCGCTTTACGGTTGGCTCAGGCCCAAGCTGGTCGTGCCGGTGCACGGCGAGATCCGCCATATGCACGAACAGGCGCGCTTCGCACTAGAACAAGGCGTGCCCGATGCGCTGATCCAGGAAAATGGCGATCTCGTCCGCCTGTCGCCGGGGCCCGCGAAAATCGTCGAGCGTGTGCGTTCGGGGCGACTCATCCTCGACGGCGACGTGATCCTGCCCGCCGACGGCGAGACGATCAACGAGCGGCGCAAGCTGGCGCTCAACGGCCAGATTTCGGTCGCGGTGATCTTTTCGGACAAGCGCTTCGTCGACAGCGCGGTGAGCTATCGCGGCGTTCCGGTCGAGGACGAGCGCGAAACCTTCGTCGACGAGCTTCGCGAAGCCGCCGAGCAGGCGGCGACCGGCCCGGCCCGCGACGAGGAAAAGCTGCGCGAGGCGATCCGGCTCGGCGTGCGGCGCGTTGCGACCAACTGGACGGGCAAGAAACCCGTCGTCGACGTCATGCTCGTCGATATCTGACCTACGGAAGCACGACGATGAAATGGACCTCGGCACTCGCCATCTATCTGCTGTTCTGGGCGTTCAGCGCCTTTTTCGTGCTGCCGTTTCACGGGCGCCGGACGAGCGATGACCAAACGCCGCTGGTGCGCGGGCAGGAACCGGGAGCGCCGGCCGCCTTCCGGCCGCGACGCATCCTGCTGCAAATGACGATCGTCGCGACGGTCGCCTTCGGCCTCTATTACCTTGCCTATGTGAACGGCTGGGCCGACCCCGACGTACTGAGCGGGCGGGCTTGAAGCACCGTCTGCTTTGGGGTGGAAAGCGGACGTTTCCAACTTTTGTCATCCCCGCGAAAGCGGGGATCCAGAGTAGTGTAAACCCGCCCTGGGTTCCCGCTTTCGCGGGAATGACACAGTGAGGAATTCCAAACGACTTACGTCCGCTACCGGCCGAGAGCCGCCGTCTCACCCGATTCCGTCTGAACGCAATCAGTTCCGCAGGCGATCGATGGCCTGCGCCATGGCGACATAGAGTTTGCCGATATCCGACGACAGCAGGGTCACGCTGATCGCCGATCCGTCGCGCGCGCCGATCAGCAGGCGTAGCATCGCTTCGAAATCGTGGATGAACTGGTTCACCGCGGCGTGGAAATTGTCGTCATTCTGGTAGACGCGCAGAATTTCCTTCGCTTCGCTATTCTCGATCAGCTTCACCGCGCGCCGCGCAAAGACGCCGCGGTCGCCCTTGAGATAGGCGTCCCATGCGGCGTCGCTGACCTCGGTCGAGAGGATCTTGGTGACGTCGATCGCCGTCGACTTCAGCGCTTCGGTGAGCACGCCGACCTGCTTGGCCAGCGAATCGCGATCGGAGGCGGCGATCGCCTGCTCGGCTTCGAGCGCGCGCTGTTCGACGCTGGCGCTGGTGTCCATGATCGTGATGAGCTGGCGCATCAGCCGGTCGGCGGCGGCGTTCGCGGCTGTAACCGCGCGCTGCGAGGCGTCCTCGATCGCGTTGAGCTGCGTCATGATCTCGGTCTTGAACGCCGCATCGATCGCGTCGCTGGCGGTCGCCTGCATCGTCTCACGAGCACCGGCGATCAGCCGGTCGAGCGTCTCGCGCGCCTGTTCGGCGGCCGAATCGGCGGTGCTGCGCACCTCGGCCAGCGTCGCGATCATCCGCGCCCCGCCCTGTTCGGCAAAGTCGTCGGCGCCGTCGCGCAGCTTTGCCAAGGCCGCATCGGCTTCGGCAAGCGCGGCGTTGACCTGTTCGACGAGCAGCCGCTGGTTTTCGGCATGGCTGGTCATCTGCGCTTCGTTGGTCTTCAGCGTCGCCTGCACGGCATTGACGTGCGACAGCGTCGATTGTGCGACGAGTTCGGAGGCGTCGAGCATCGGGCGCAGTTCGGACAGCGCGGTCTGCGTCGTCTTGCCGTGCGCGGTCATGCGGCCAAGGGCGTGCGGCAGCGACTCGTCGAGTTCGCGCGTCACCGCATCGAGCGCGAGGAGCAGCGATTCGGCATGGCCGACAAGCTGCTGCGCCGAGCCGTTACCGCTCGTCACCTGATCGGCAAAGGCGCCAAGCTGCGCCTTGGTGTCGGCAATGGCGCGGCCAATCACGTCGGTGCGTTTGGCGACGCTGGCATCGAGACCGGCAAGCTGCTGTTCGACGTCGGCGACATGCGCGCCGATGCGGGCCGCAAGCGCTTCGCTCGCTTCGCCATGGGCGGTCAACTGGCTGCCGATGGCGTCGCCGGCTTCGCGTGCCGCTGCCAGCTTTGCGTCCATCTGCGCGGCAGCGGCATCGACGCCGTCGCGGAACTGTCGCCAGCTCTCGTCCATCTGACCAGTCACCGCGGCCACGGTTGCCGACATATCGTCGCGTGCCGACGCGGCTCCCTTCGCGATTTGCGCCAGCGCCGTGCCATGCGCGCCGGTGACCTGCGCCGAAGCGGCAAGCAGGTCGGCTTCGGTTTCCTTGGTCTGTCCCTGCAGCGCGACCATCGCTTCGAGAACGCTGGTGGTGGCGGCTTCGCTGGTCTGGGCGGTTTTGGCGGCTTCCTCGCCGAGCGCCGCCAGTCGCGCCTCGAGGTTCGCGCCCTGCTGGTGGGCGACCAGCCCGGCTTCGCGGAAATTCACCGCAAGCCGCTGCGCGACATCGTCGATGCGCGGCAGGCCCGCGAGCAGCCCGTCCATCCGCTGCATCGCGACGTCGCCCGACCGCGCGAGCTGGTCGTGCGCGTTGGCGATCACCGACGCGTTGCTGGCGAGGCGGTCGCTGCTGTCGTGCAACCGGGCGACCGTATCGAGCCCGAGTTGCTGGACGATCTTCGCTTGCTCGGCGAGCTGTTTCTGCGCGTCGGCGAGATGTAGGCCGAGTGAATGCATCGACTGGCCGAGCATCATATTCTCGTTGCGGAGCGACGTCGTGATCCGCGCGAATCGCGCCTGCTCCGACCGGCTCGAACGGAGCAGTGCCATCCACAATATGGCGAGCAAGGTGAGCGGCATCGAGATGGTGGCGATCAGCGCCGGCCAAGCTTCCGCCGCAGGCGCCGCAGCGAAGCCGCCGGTCGCGCCATAAAGCGCAAAGAATGTCCAGCCGGCGCCGAGCAGGATGAGAAGGGCCGGGGCGAGGCGATCGCGCCATGCCGAGGGCGGGGCAGGAGCGTCGCTCGCGTCGTCCGCGGTTTCGGCTTCGGTAAGCGGCGACATATCCAGCCAATCCCGTTCGGCGGCAGGCGCGGTTTCGGGCGCAGGCGCTGCTTCGGGCGCAGCGGCCTGTTCCGGAACCTTGCCGTCCGTTTCCTGGTTTGCCGCGGAATCCCGCCACAATCCGACGATCTTCTTTTCCCCCGTCATCCCCCCATCTTAGCACCAAATGTCGCCCGAGAAACCGAAACTTAACCACAAGCTGCCAAGCCTGTGGAATGTCTTTCGATAGTGGCCCTCTCGACCGGTATCTGAGTTCCGCCGTCGGTGACGACGCAGCGATCACGCTCGAACTGCGCAGCGTGTTCACGGACAGCGCCCGCGACCTTGCCGACCTGATGCGCCGCGCCCGTTGCGATGCGAACTGGCACGTCGCGGCCCTGCGGCTTAAGGGGCTGGCCGCGACATTCGGAATCGTGCCGCTCATCCAGCTTTCCGAAGCGGCGATGGCTGGCGCGCCCGGCGATCCCGCAGTGCTGCGTCAGATCAACCGGGCGATCGACGAGGTCTGAACGCTCCACTTGCGCCAATCCGGGTTCAATCCCCGTTCAGCCGCGCCTCTACATGATAAATATCGACCCCGGCTGTCTTGCCTTGGCAACGCGACGGGTTTAGCCGCGTTACCGAACCGCGGCCGAGCCCATTTGTGTGCCGAGGCGAGGCGGCCGTATCTTTGAGGAGAGATTTCGATGTTCAAGCGTTTTCGCTCGATGCCCGCGACGGCGATGGCCGCTGCGCTGGGCTGCGCGCTGATGATGTCCGCTGCCCCCGCCGGTGCCAAGGAAAAGAAGGAAAAGGACAAGAAGGAAGAGTCCGCCAAGGGAGGCGGCATTTCGGTCAGCAAGGGCTTCATCCCCGCCGCCAAGAAGATGGAAGAAGCGTCGAAGGCCAAGGACGCCGCTGCATTGCAAGCCGCGCTGGCCGAAGGCCAGGCATCGGCCACGACCCCCGACGACAAATATCTCGCCGGCTTCTACCAGCTCCAGCTCGGCATCCTGAACAAGGATCAGGCGGTGCAGAGCCAGGGGCTCGACGCGATGCTCGACACGGGCGTCACGCCGGCGGAAAATGCCGCGACCTATAATTTCTTCTCGGGCAACTTTGCCTATGGCGCCAAGGATTATGCGAAGGCGGTGAAGCGCCTCGAAGCGGCGAAGGCCGCGGGTTCGACCGAGGCGCAACTGCCGCTGTTGCTGATGGACAGCTATTTGCAGCAGGGCCAGATCGACCAGGGGCTCACGATCGCCAAGGCCGGCATCGAAGCCAGCCGTGCCGCCGGACAGCGTCCCTCGGACGAGCTTTATGTGCGTCCGATCCAGGCGCTGCAAAAGGCGAACCGCAATCCCGAGGCGCTCGACCTGATGACGCTCCGCATGCGCGACTATAACCAGCCGCAAGTGTGGCGTCAGACGCTGTTCATCCTGTTGCAGCAGACCGGTGAGAACAAGGAAATCGCGCTCGACACGCTGCGGCTGATGCGCGCGACCAAATCGATGCTCCAGCGCCCCGAATATTCGGAATATGCTGCGCTCGCCACCGAAGCCGCGCTTCCCGGCGAAGTCGTTGCGCTGGTCGCCGAAGGCAAGGCGAGCAAGGTCATTCCGACGCCCGACGCCAATTTCGACGGAATCGCGAAGACGCAGGGCGAACGCGCGGGCGACGAGGAATCGACGCTGACCGCCTATGCCGCCAAGCCTTCGACGCAGTCGAACCCGAAGGTCGCGGGCGCGACCGGCGACGCTCTGGTCAGCTATCGCCGCTACGCCGACGCGGTGCCGCTCTACAAGGCGGCGATCGCTGCCGGCGGCGACAAGGAGCTCTGGACCTACCGGATGGGTGTGGCGCAGGCGCTGGCCGGCGATGCCGCCGGCGCGAAAGCCAGCTTCGCGCAGGTCACCGGCCCCCGCAAGCGGCTTGCCGATCTGTGGGTGATCAAGGTCGATGGCGGCGCCGCGCCGGCGCCCGCCGCGACACCCGCAACGGGAAGCTGATTCCTTTACTCGATGCAGAAATGGGCGCCGTCCTCCCCGGACGGCGCCCTTTTTTATTGCGGACCGTCAGACTAGTCTTCGACAGGGATGCCGGCGAGCTGCTTTGCGGTGCGGATCGTCAGCGAGGTCTTCACGCTGGTGACATTGGGCGCCGACGTCAGGTGCGCGGTCAGGAACGACTGGAAGCTCTGGAGATCGCGCGCGACAACCTTCAGCAAGAAGTCGATCTCGCCGTTCAGCATATAGCATTCGCGCACTTCGGGCAGGCCGCCGACATAATCCTCGAACGCCTTGAGGTCCGATTCGGCCTGGCTGCGCAGGCTGACCATCGCGAACACCGTGATGCCATAGCCGAGCTTCGCGGCGTCGAGGTCGGCGTGGTAGGACCGGATAACCCCCGATTCTTCGAGTGCACGGACGCGGCGCAGGCACGGCGGGGCGGTCAGCCCGACCATCTGCGCCAGCTCCACATTCGTCATCCGCCCGTTTTTTTGCAGCTCGCCCAATATCTGCAAATCGATCTGATCGAATTTTTGGCTCGCCATTTTGTAACTTCCGCTGTCCTTGCAAGCCGCTGACCATAATATTATTTCAGGCGAATGCAATTGTCCCACAATGCGACGAGGATGGTTAAGGTGCTTTCATGACCCATTGATTCACGCTAGCCGCTAAGGATACGCTAACCAACGAAATGAGGGTGGGGCCGGCTTCGCGTGACTGCTGACTCGATGATTACGACCATCTTGCGCCAGGCGCCTTCGGACCGCCGGGCGAGCATTGCTGCGTGGCGTCAACTCTCCGATATTCTGGCGCAGCGCGGCAATCAACTGCGCGATGGCGATATTCGTCGCAGCTTGCATGCGCTCGCCGTCCTGCGGCCGCAGGTCCCCGAAAATGTCCGCCGTGATTGCGCGCGGGCGATCGCACGCCATGGCCGGTTTGCGCCGCTCGTCGCGCTTTATGCCAATGACGTGCCCGCGGTATCGGCCGCGATGCTCGGCGGCGCGCGTTTGTCGGAAGCCGACTGGCTCGCGCTGCTCCCGGCGACGGGGGCGATGGCGCGGTCGATCCTCGCCGGACGCGACGACCTGCCGGTCAATGTCCGCCGCGCGTTGGCCAGCCTCGGCAGCGGATCGGTCGCCTTGCCCCAGCCGGCGAACGCGATCGAAACGCCGATGGCGCTTGCCGAGACCGGCGCCGAGGTTGCGGCGGCTTCGCCGGCCAACGATACCGGGTCGAACCAGATCAGCGAACTCGTCCGGCGGATCGACAAGTTCCAGTCGACGCGCGGCCAGCCGACGGCGGCGCGCAAGCCGCGCACCGGTTTCCTTTTCGAAACCGGCCCCGATGGCGTCATTCACTGGGTCGACGGGATCGCACGCGGCAGCGCGATCGGCCTGTCGATCGCCGAGGCTGCCTTCGGCGGCGAGCCGGGCACCGATGGCGTCGCCGCGGGCGCGTTTCGCCAGCGGGCGGAGATGATCAACGCGCGCATGATCCTCGACGGCACGCCCGCCGATGCGGGCGAGTGGCGTTTTTCGGCCTTGCCCTGGTTCGACCCGGCGACCGGACAGTTTCGCGGATACCGCGGTACCGCGCGGCGACCCTACCGCAACGAGACACCCTACGGCCATCCGGCAGCGCCGGATTCGGGCGATTCGATCCGCCAGCTCATCCATGAACTGCGCAGCCCGCTCAACGCCATCTCCGGTTTTGCCCAGATCATCTCGGGGCAGATGTTCGGTCCGGTCAGCGGGGCGTATCGCGGGATGGCGGAGACGATCGTCGCCGACGCCGCTTCGATCCAGGCGATCATCGACGACCTCGAAACTGCGGCGCGGGCCGGCGAAAGCGTGGCAACCGAACCGGTCGGTGAAACGGTCGACGTCGCGGCGATCGTGGCGCAGGTCGAGCACGACCTTGCCGGGCTGCTCGCGGAACAGCGGATCGACCTCAGCATCTCGCGCGTCGGCGGGTCGTTTTTCGCCCGGGCGGGCGACGCCAACGCGCGCCGGATGATCGGCCGCCTGCTTACCGCGCTGGTCGATGTTTCCGAACCGGGGACGATCATGGTCGGGCAGCTTGTCACCGAAACGGCGCATGACGACATGCTGCAACTACGCATCGTCCGTCCGGCGTCGATTCGCTTCGCGACCGCCGCCAACCTGCTCGATCCCGGTTTCAGCCCCGAAGGCGAAGCGCCCGGCGCGGCGATCCTCAGCCTCGGCTTTTCGCTCCGTCTCGTCGACAGCCTCGCGCGCGGCGCCGGGGGACGACTCGAAATCGGGCATAACGCCTTGACCTTGCATCTGCCCTCGGCCAACCCGGGCGCTGGCAGCGGGCTGGACGTCCAGCAAAGCGAATAGAGCGCGGACCGGGGCCGACGGGGGAAATTGCGGTGCAGCCTGCGGGCAATCTCTTGGCACATCCAGCAGCGTCGAGCCTGATCCTGCTCGATGCCGGCGAACGGCCACGCTTCTGGGTGACGATCGACACCGAAGAGGATTTCGACTGGCGGGCGCCCTTTGCGCGCAGCGGCTATCGCCTCGACTCGGTTCCCGCGCTCGCCGAATGCCAGGCGTGGTTCGAGCGTGCAGGCGTGCGGCCCATTTATCTGGTCGACTGGCCGATCGTCACCGACGACCGCGCGGTCGAGATATTGGGCGCGGCGGCGGCGGACGGGCGCTGCGAAATCGGCGCGCAGCTTCATCCTTGGGTGACCCCGCCGCACGACGAGGAGGTGAGCGAGCAAAACAGCTATACCGGCAACTTGCCCGCCCAACTCCAGCGCGCCAAGATGACGGCGCTGCGCGACGGGATCCGCGACCGTTTTCGCCTTTCGCCGCTCGTCTATCGGGCCGGCCGCTATGGCCTGGGCCCCGAAACGGCAACGATCCTCGCCGAACTCGGCTTCCGCTGCGATACGTCGGTCCGCTCGGGCTTCGATTATCGCGCCGGACATGGCCCCGACTATCGCGGCGCGCCGCTCGCGCCCTGGTGGGTGCCGGCCGGGCAGGGCGATATCCTCGAAGTGCCTGTGACGACGGTGTTCGGCGGTTTGCTGGGGCGGGCGGGCAGCAGCCTTTACCATCGGCTTGCGCGGCAAGGCACCCATGTCGGCGCAGCGCTCGCGCGGCTGGGGCTCGTCGAGCGGATCGCCCTGACCCCCGAGGGTATTCCCGCCGAGCGTGCCTGCCGGGCGGTCGATATCGCCCTCGACCAGCGGGTGCCGGTCCTCAACTTCTCCTTTCACTCGCCGTCGCTGCAGCCCGGCAATACGCCCTATGTCCGCAGCAGCGCCGATCTCGACCTCTTCTATCGCTGGTGGGACGTCTTGCTGGAGCATCTGGCTCGGCGGGGTGTCGAAGCGACGACCGCGGCGGAGATATTGGCGATGGCCGAACGCAGGGCAAGTGCGGTCTGAGCGCGTTGCCGCTTGCCAATCCGCCGGGTGCTCCGCTATCGCCCGCACACCCCGCCGGGTAAAGGAGGGGCCTGTAGCTCAATGGTTAGAGCTGGCCGCTCATAACGGCTAGGTTGCGGGTTCGAGTCCTGCCGGGCCCACCATTTTCTCCCGCCGCACCGGCATTTCCCTTGCATCTTGCAACCGATCGCGGTCCATTGGCCGCAGATGGCGGAGGGGAGTAATTATGGCGAAACGGCGGATCATCATCCTGGGCGGTCTTGCGGTGCTAGCACTGGCGGCGGGAACGGTCGCAGTGCGCACGGCAGGCTTCGCGCCCAAGGATATCGCCGACGGCAGCGACATCCGCCTTGCCGCCGCGCCGCCCTATGATCTTGATGCCGCCGTCGCCCATCTCAGCGCGGCGGCGCAGATCCGCACGATCTCGCATCAGGACCCCGCCGAAAACGAGATTGCCGAATGGGACCGGCTGCACGGCTGGCTGGCGAAGACCTATCCGGCGATGCATCGCGCGATGACGCGCACCATCCTGCCGAACCGGACGCTCATCTATCACTGGCCGGGCAGCGATCCGGCGGCGAAGCCGATCATCGTGATGGCGCATCAGGATGTCGTCCCGGTCACCGAAGGCACCGAAGGCGACTGGAAATATCCGCCCTTCGCCGGAACGATCGCCGAAAACGCCGTCTGGGGCCGCGGTACGGTCGACGACAAGGGATCGCTGATCGGCCTGTTCGAGGCGCTGGAGGCGCTGGCGGCGCAGGGTTTCAAGCCGAAACGCGGCATCTATCTGGTTTCGGGGCATGATGAGGAAGCCGGCGGTTCGGGCGCGGTCGCGGCGGCGGCGAAGCTCAAGGCCGACGGCGTCCGCGCGCTGTTCACGCTCGACGAGGGCAGCGTCGTGCTGCGCGATACGCCGGTGATCAATGGCCCGGCGATCCTGATCGGCGTCGCCGAAAAAGGCTATGCGACGCTCAAGGTCACCGCCAACGCTCCCGGCGGGCACAGTTCGATGCCGCCGCCGGAAACCGGGGTGACGACGCTCGCGCGCGCCGTGCTGGCGATCACCGAGAAACCTTTCCCGATCGAGATGCGCGGCCCCGGCGCGGCGATGATCGAGGCACTGGCGGCGCACAAGGGCGGCACGACCAAGATGGCGGTCGCCAACCAGTGGCTGCTCGGCTCGCTCGTCAAGCGCGAGGTGGCGGGCTCGCCATCGTCGGCCGCCGCATTCCACACCACGATCGCGCCGACGATGCTGCAAGGAAGCCCGAAAGAGAATGTGCTGCCGCAATCGGCATCGGCGCTGATCAACTATCGCATTGCGCCGTGGAACAGCTCGGCCGATGTCATGGCGCGCGCCAAGGCCGCGGTCGGCGACGCGCCGGTCGAACTGACCTGGGTCAAACCGCCGAACGAGCCTTCGCGCGTGTCGTCGAGCAGTTCGCCGGGCTGGAAATATGTCGTCGCCGCAGCGCGCGCCGACGCTCCCGATGCGGTGGTTTCGCCCTATCTCGTCGTCGCGGCAACCGACAGCCGCAGCATGGAGCCGATTTCGGACGATGTGTACCGCTTCATGCCGATGCACTTCACGCTCAAGGAAACCGCAATGATCCACGGCACCAACGAGCATATGACGATCGACAGCTTTCGCCGCATGATCGATTATTATGCGCGATTGATCGCGACGTCGGCGGGGTAACGGCGGAGAGAGTGGTCGGGGAGACAGGATTCGAACCTGCGACATCTTGCTCCCAAAGCAAGCGCGCTACCGGGCTGCGCCACTCCCCGACGCCGTGGGCGCCTTAGACGGCGTCGAAGGGCAAGTCTATACGCTGTGCTCTGCGGGGCCCTTGAGTTCGATCAGATTTCCTTCGGGATCGCGGAAATAGACCGACGGACCTTCGCCTTCGGCGCCGTAACGCGGCCCCGACTGCTCGATCGCGACGCCATGACGGGCCAGATGCGCGCGGATCGCATTTTCGTCGAAGGGATGGATAGCCAGTGCAAAATGGTCGAGGTTGCGGCCCTCGCGGCCCGGTGCGGCGCCCCCGGCGGCGCCCAGCTTGCCGTCGATCGTCACCAGATCGATCAGCGAACGACCGGCGCGGAGCTGGAACAGTCCGATTTCGAACTGGGTGCGCTCGTCGCTGCATCCCAGCACGTCATGATAGAAATCGAGCATCGTCCGAATGTCGGATACACGAAGGACGACATGGTCGAGACCTGCCATCGTGAAGGGGATCGTGGTTTCGGACATGCGCGTCTCCATCCTCATGCTTGCCGAATGGACGCATGGCGGCGCCCGACCGTTCCGGATGGCGGAAGCCAAACAAAAAAAGACGGCCTTCCCGAAGGAAGACCGTCCCTTTTCGTTTCAGTCATTGCCCCGAAGGGCTGCGACTTACTTCTTTTCTTCAGCCGGAGCAGCAGCCTTGGCGTCAGCAGCCGGAGCGGCAGCGTCGGCAGCCGGAGCAGCAGCGGCGTCAGCGGCCGGAGCGGCAGCAGCGTCGGCGCCAGCAGCGGCAGCGTCGGCACCAGCGGCAGCGGCGTCGGCGCCAGCAGCAGCGGCGTCAGCGCCTTCTTCCGCAACAGCTTCAGCAGCCGGGGCGTCGGTGGTGGCTTCTTCAGCAGCCTTTTCACCGCAAGCGGCGAGGGCGAACATGCTGGCAGCAACGGCGATAGCAGCAAACTTCTTCATGATGTGTGGGCTCCCTAAAATGCCTTTCCGCGTCCGGGAAAACTTCCCGTACCGCGAGCGGCGGGATTTAGCCGTTCCGCATGAATCGTCAACAAAAATAATTGAGATGGCTGGCGGGCTCGGAATTCTGTCATTTAGTTGAAACGTTCATGGCAGCTCGGCATCGCTGCTGTTGGCGAGAATCGCCAAAACTGCCGTCCAGACCACGACATTCTGCCGCAATTGGGCGGGATCGACCTTGTCCAGCGTGTCGTCGGGCGTGTGGTGCAGGTCGAAGTAACGTGTCCCATCCTGTTGCAGGTCGATCGCCGGTACCCCTGCCGCGATCAGCGCGCCGACATCGGCACCGCCGCCAGCGGGATGCTGGCCCATCGTGACGCCGAAGGGCGCGACGGCGAGGGCGATGCGATGCGAGAGTTCCTTGGCGCTGTCGGGCAGCTTGAAGTCGACCCGCCAGATCCGGTCGGCGCCGAAGTCTGACTCCATCGCCACGGCGTGTTTTTCTTTCCCGTGCGCCTCGAAATAGGCCTTTCCGCCGAAGACGCCGACCTCTTCGGCGCCGGCCCAGAGCAGCCGGATCGTCCGGCGCGACTGGCCGGCCGCCATCACATGTTTCGCGGCAGCGGTAATGATGCCGCAGCCCGCCGCATCGTCGATCGCGCCGGTGCCCTGGTCCCAGCTATCGAGATGGCAGGCGATGATGACCGGGCTCGCGGCAGGATCGCTGCCCGCCACTTCGGCGATGACATTGCCCGAATGTTTCGTGCCGAGGTTCCGCGGCGTCAGGACCAGCTTCATGCGAAGCGGCTCGGCATCGTCCTTCGCCGTGGCGGGATTGGTGAGGCGCTGCGCGCGCTGCCATTGCCGTACCAACTGGTCGGCGTCGGGGTTCGACAGGGCGCCAGCGGGGATCGGCGTGACGCCCGCCTCGAAATTGGTCCCGCCGGTATGCGGCACCCGGTGGCTGTCGGTTCCGATCGAGCGGATCACGACCGCGACCGCGCCCTTCTTCGCCGCGACGTTGGCGCCCGTAAAGCGCGCCCGGCCATATTGGCCATAGCCGCTGCCGTCCTGCGCCGCCTTCATCTGATGGTCGATGAAGACGATCTTGCCTTTTACCTGCCCGGAAGGGGCGGCGACCAACTCGTCATAGGTCGCGAAATAGGCGATCTCGCCTTCGATTCCCTTCGGTCCGGTCGAAGCGCTGTTGCCGAGCGCGGCGATTGCCAGTTTCTGGGGCAGGAAAGGGCCGATCAATGACGCTTCTTCCGCGCCGCGGACCCAGACCGGCATATCGAACTGCTCTTCGCGGACGTTGGCGAAACCCATCGACTGTAGCCGCGCGACGGCCCAGCGCCGCGCCGCGGCTTCGGCCTCGGTACCGGCCATGCGCGGGCCGATCTCGGTCGTCAGATCCTCGGTGATCGACCATGCGATGTCGTCGCCGCGCTGCGCCAGATCGACCGCCGTCGGCGGCGGCGGAAGCGAGGCGGAAGCGCCGGCGGTGGTCAGGAGAAGGGTGGCAATCCCGGCAAGGCGGGTAAAGGAAGGCATAGTTTTCATGCCGCTGTCGTAACGGTCCGACCCGCGGGCGCAAGCGCCGATTGCCAAGCCCGCGCCCATTCGCTAACCGGCGCCCAACTCTTCCGGCCGCGCATCTGTGGCCCAGCCCATACCGGAGCATTTCCATGGCCGCCCAATATAGTTTCGTGATGAAGGGTCTGAACAAGACCTATCCCGGCGCGCAAAAGCCGACGCTGAAGGACCTCAGCCTGCAATTCTATCCCGATGCCAAGATCGGTATCGTGGGCCCGAACGGCACCGGCAAGTCGACGCTGATGAAGATCATGGCCGGCATCGACACCGAATTCACCGGCGAAGCGTGGCCGGGCGAGGGGATTACCGTCGGCTATCTGGCGCAGGAGCCCGAGCTCGACCCGACCAAGACGGTCAAGGAAAACGTCATGGACGGCGTCCGCGGCGTTGCCGACATGATGGAGCGCTTCAACGAGATCAGCACCCTGATGGCCGATCCGCCCGCCGACGCCGATTTCGACGCGTTGATGGAAGAAAT
Organism: Sphingopyxis macrogoltabida; assembly: GCF_001314325.1. Taxonomy (NCBI): domain Bacteria; kingdom Pseudomonadati; phylum Pseudomonadota; class Alphaproteobacteria; order Sphingomonadales; family Sphingopyxidaceae; genus Sphingopyxis; species Sphingopyxis macrogoltabida. Next base: position 1,841,015 of record NZ_CP009429.1, on the reverse strand, counting down.
GGGTTCGCTGCAGGAAAAGATCGACGCGGTCGACGGCTGGACGCTCGACAACCAGCTCGAAATCGCGATGGAAGCGCTGCGCTGCCCGCCCGGTGACTGGAGCGTCGAGAATCTCTCGGGCGGCGAACGCCGCCGCATCGCGCTGACCCGCTTGCTGCTCGAGAAGCCGTCGATCCTGCTGCTCGACGAACCGACCAACCATTTGGACGCCGAAAGCGTCGCCTGGCTCGAAAAGCATCTCGTCGACTATCCGGGCAACGTCATCCTCGTCACCCACGATCGCTACTTCCTCGACAATGTCGTGAACTGGATCCTCGAACTCGATCGCGGCCGCTATTTCGTCTACGAAGGCAATTATTCGACCTATCTCGAAAAGAAGGGCAAGCGCCTCGAACAGGAAGCGCGCGAGGATGCCGGCCGCCAGAAGGCGATCAAGGATGAGCTCGAATGGATCCGGCAGTCGCCCAAGGCGCGGCAGGCCAAGTCGAAGGCGCGTATCAAGAGCTTCGACCAACTCGTCGAAGCGCAGGAAAAGCGTATCCCGGGCAAGGCGCAGATCGTCATCCAGGTCCCCGAACGCCTTGGCGGCAAGGTCATCGAGGTCGACGGCATCTCGAAGGCCTATGGTGACAAGCTGCTGTTCGAAAACCTCAGCTTCTCGCTGCCGCCCGGCGGCATCGTCGGCGTGATCGGTCCGAACGGCGCGGGCAAGTCGACCTTGTTCAAGCTGATCACGGGGCAGGAAACCCCCGATGCCGGCAAGGTCACGATCGGCGACACCGTCCGCCTCGGCTTCGTCGACCAGAGCCGCGACGACCTCAAGCCCGACAACAATGTCTGGCAGGAAATCTCGGGCGGCCACGAGCTGATGAACATCGGCAAGCACGAGATGCAGACGCGCGCCTATGTCGGCGCGTTCAACTTCAAGGGCGTCGACCAGCAGAAGAAGGTCGGCCAGCTGTCGGGCGGTGAGCGCAACCGCGTCCACATGGCAAAGATGCTGAAACAGGGCGGCAACGTGCTGCTGCTCGACGAACCGACCAACGACCTCGACACCGAAACGCTCGCCGCGCTCGAGGAAGCGCTTGAAAATTTCGCGGGTTGCGCGGTGGTCATCAGCCACGACCGCTTCTTCCTCGATCGCCTCGCGACGCACATCCTCGCGTTCGAGGGCGACAGCCATGTCGAATGGTTCGAAGGCAATTTCGAATCCTATGAGGAAGACAAGATCCGCCGCCTCGGCGACGATGCGACGCGCCCGCACGCGACGTCTTACAAGAAGCTGACGCGCTGATCCCGATGTCGGAGGAAGCGCCAATATCGGAGCCAATCTCTTCAGGCGCGATCCGCCTGGATGCGGACGCGCTCAACGCTTTCATGGCGGAGGCCTTTCCCCAATCGGAACCCGGCTCGCGCGGTCATGTCGTGTCGGCCGCGCCGGGACATGTCCGTGCGCGGCTCGATCCCACCGACAAGGCGCTGCGCCCCGGAGGGCTGATCTCGGGGCCGACGCAGATGGGTTTTGCCGACATGGCCGCCTATGCGCTCGTCCTCGCGCATATAGGCCCGGTCGCGATGGCAGTGACCAGCGCGCTCAACTACCAGTTTCTGCGCCCGTGCCGCCCGGGCCCGCTGTTCGCCGATGCGCATCTGTTGCGGCTCGGCAAGCGGCTCGCGGTGATGGATATCCGCATCTGGACCGACGACGCCGACAAGCCGGTGGGTCAAGCCAACGTGACCTACGCGATTCCCTGACAGGATGGCGCCGGACCTGCTAGGTGTCCGGCATGAGCAACAAAGCACGCCGCCGCGCCACCGGTCTGCGCCAGTTTCTCGATCTCGACGAGCAGCAGGGCTGGAGCGAGGGCAAGGCCGATCTGGGCGATGCCGATGCGCGTTCGGAGTCGCTCGAACAACGGTTCAAATATGCCGCGCGGGTCGAAAAGCTGCTGCGGCGCCCGCAGGCGCAGGAGGTTCTGGACATCCTCGGACTCTATGGTGCGACCTGCATCCCGATGCCGCGCCGGACCGAGCGCGAATATTGGTCGGTTTCGTGTCTTCCGTCGACATCGGACAAGCCCTTGATCCGCGTCAATGCGAGCTGGATGGAGTTGTTCACCCTCTATGCGGACGGCGAAGGCATCCGGTCGCGCTTCATCGTCCACCTGTCGGATTTCACCGATGACGGCTCGGTGATGCAGGACCATCTCGACGAGGCGTTTCTGGAGGGGGCCGTCGCGGCGCCCGAGGATGTGAGCCATTATTTTCCGCGTGGGGCCGATATATTCATCGTCAATGTGCGCGGCGCCGCATCGACCCGCCGCTTCATGGGCTCCGATCGGGTGCTGCGTGCGATCCGGAGGTTCAATCTGACGCACATGAACCGGGGCCGGAACGCGTATCAGGCGAGTCATTGCTATGGCATCGCCGATTATATGATCGGCGATTGAGGTCGATTTCGGCCGATCTCAGCCTTCTCCTTCTCCGTCATCCCGGATCAAGTCCGGGATGACGAAGGTAGGTTGGGCCAAAAAGCCCCCGGTCAAAACTGGATCATGATCCGCCGGGCAAGTGCCGGCGATATGCTGTTCACGAACTGAAGCAGCTTCACCATGCCGGCGTTGACCTCGCGCTTTCCGGTGCGGATGCCGTGGACGATCTCGGCCGCGCAATCATGCGCGCTCATCTTCTTGCCCGCACGCGCGGCGGTCATATTGGTTTCGACGACCGGCGGCAGCGCCTCGATGACGCGGACGTTGCTGTCCTTGAGCAGGTGGCGGATCGCCTGCGTATAGCTGCGGAGGCCTGCTTTGGTCGCGCAATAGATCGAACCGCCCGCGCGCGGCGCGATGGCGAGACCCGAGGTGACGTTGACGATGGCGGCTTCGGGTTGCGCGCGCAGGGTGGGTAACAGCCGCGTACAAAGCGCCACCGGCGCGTCGAGATTGGTGCGGATGCAGGCTTCGGCGCTGGCCAGCGAGGCCGGGTCATCGAGTTCATATTCGCTGCCGACCCCGGCGTTGTTGACGAGCAGCGCGAGCGGCCTGCCCGCGACGCCATCGACAACCGCATCGACCCCGGCGGGCGTCGACAGGTCGCCGGCGATCGTTCCGAAGCCCAGCGCCGCCATCGCCTGCAATTTTTCCGCCGAGCGCCCGGTGACGATCACCTGCGCGCCGGCGGCCTGCAATTGCAGCGCGATTTCGCGCCCGATCCCGTCGCTGCCGCCCGTTACGAGCGCCAGCTTGCCGCGAACATCCATAAGACCCCTCCTATGTCGTTTTACCTCCGACACTATGGCGAGGCGGATCGCCTTCGCCTACATGCAAAATCATGGTTCGCCCGAATGCTCCCGACCGATTCAACGAAGAGAAAGCGACCTATGTCGTTCGCGGCGGCGGCGAGGACGGCGACAAGCCCGACCTTGAGCGCGGCGCCGAGGCGATCCGTAGCGTCGTGCGCAAATTGCCGGTGCGCCCGGGCGTCTATCGCATGCTCGATGCGCGCGGCGACGTGCTCTATGTCGGCAAGGCGCGGGCGCTGAAAAACCGCGTCACCAATTACACGCAGGTCGCCAAGCTGCCGCAGCGGTTGCAGCGCATGGTGTCGCAGACGCGCGCGATGGAGATCATCACGACGACGAGCGAGGCCGAGGCGTTGCTGCTCGAGGCGCAGCTGATCAAGCGCTATCGCCCGCCGTACAATGTGCTGCTGCGCGACGACAAAAGCTTTCCGTTCATCCTCCTGCGCATGGATCACGACTTCCCGCGCGTGCAGAAGCATCGCGGCGCGCGGCGCGCCAAGGGGCGCTATTATGGACCGTTTGCGAGCGCGGGGTCGGTGGCGCGGACGCTCAATGCGCTGCAGAAGACCTTCCTGCTGCGCAGTTGCACCGACAGTTTCTTCGCCAACCGCTCGCGGCCGTGCCTGCTGTACCAGATCCGCCGCTGTTCGGCGCCGTGCGTCGATCGCATCTCGAAGGAGGATTATGCCGGGCTGGTGAGCGACGCGCAGGATTTCCTCGAAGGCCGCTCGACCGCGGTCCAGAAGCGGCTCGGCGACGCCATGACCCAAGCGGCGGAGGCGATGGATTATGAGCAGGCGGCGGTGCTGCGCGACCGACTGAAGTCGCTGACCTTCATTCAGGGCAGCCAGTCGGTCCACGCCGATGGCCTCGGCGATGCCGATGTGTTTGCGCTGGCGGCGAAGGGCGGGCAGCTTTGCATCGCGGGCTTTTTCATCCGCGGCGGGCAGAATTGGGGGCATCGCAGCTTCTTCCCCGCGCATGTGGCCGGGGTGCCCGAAGAAGAGGTGCTCGAAAGCTTCCTGATGCAGTTTTACGAAGGCGTGCCGCCGCCGAAGTTGATCCTTGTCGACCGCGAACCCGCCGAATGCGCATTGCTCGCCGAGGCGCTGGGTGAAGTGGCGGAGCGCAAGATCGAGATCAGCGTGCCGCAGCGCGGCAACCGTCGTCGCCTGCTCGAACAGGCGGTGCGCAACGCGGGCGAGGAGCTTGACCGGCGCTTGGCCGAAAGCAGCTCGCAGGCCAAGCTGGGCCGCGAACTCGCCGATCTGTTCGATCTCGACGACCCCCCGCAGCGCATCGAAATCTACGACAACAGCCATATCCAGGGCACCAATGCCTTGGGCGCGATGGTCGTCGCCGGGCCCGAGGGCTGGATCAAGGGCGCGTACCGCAAGTTCAATATCAAGCGCGCCGAGACGCAACCGGGCGACGATTTCGCGATGATGCGCGAAGTGTTCCAGCGCCGCTTTGCGCGTGCGATCGAGGAAGACCCCGAGCGGACGAAGGGCGAATGGCCCGATCTGGTGCTGATCGACGGCGGCAAGGGGCAGGTATCGGCGGTGTCGGCGGTATTTGCCGAACTGGGGATCGACGATCTGCCCTATGTCGGAGTCGCCAAGGGGCCCGACCGCAATGCCGGGCGCGAGACCTTCTACCACCCCGACGGGCGCGAATTCACCCTGCCGCCGAACAATGCGGTGCTATTCTATATCCAGCGGCTGCGCGACGAAGCGCATCGCTTTGCGATCGGCGCGCACCGCCAGAAACGCGCCAAGGCGATGGGTTCGTCGCCGCTCGACGAGGTCCCGGGGATCGGCCCGTCGCGCAAGAAGGCGCTGCTGATGCATTTCGGTACTGGCCGCGCGGTGCGCAATGCGAGCCTCGAAGATCTGCGCAAGGCGCCGGGGGTCAGTGCGGCGGTCGCGCAGGCGGTCTATGATTTCTATCATCCGGGAAGCTGAGAGAGGGAGGCCTATGGATTTCGCGGCGATGATGCCGCTGGCGGGAACGCTGGGGGTGATGATCCACGAGGGCAGCAAGGAGCGCGTCGCCGGCAAGCTGCTGGTGCAGCCCGAAATCTGCACTGCGGGCAATATCGTCCATGGCGGCGCGATCATGGCCTTTGCCGACTGCCTCGGCGCGGTCGGTGCCTTCCTGACCCTGCCCGAGGGCGCGAGCGGCACGACGACGATCGAGAGCAAGACCAATTTCCTTGGCGCCGGGCCGGTGGGCGCGATGCTGGTCGGCGAAGCCACCCCGGTTAAAATCGGCAAGCGCGTGTCAGTATGGCAGACCCGGATTCGCACCGAAGAGGGCGCCGAGGTCGCGCTGGTGACGCAAACGCAGATGGTGCTTTGGCCAGCCTGACCGCCGAAGCCATCGTTTGCGCGGTGCGCACGCATGGCGAGCATGGCGCGATCGTGCGGGCGCTGACCGCCGAGGCGGGGCTGGTCGCGGGCTATGTACGCGGCGGACGGTCGCGGCGGGTGCGGCCGATTCTGGTGCCCGGCAACCTCGTCGCGCTCGAATTGCGCGCGCGGACCGAGGAGCAACTGGCCGGGGCGACAGCAGAGCTGCTTGCGAGCCGGGCGCCGCTGCTCGCCGAACCGCTGGCGGCCGCGGCGATCGACTGGCTGACCAGCGTGACCGCGGCGATCCTTCCCGAAAGCCAGCCCTATCCGGCGCTTTACGCCGCATTGTCGGCGGTGCTCGACGCGATCGGTGTTGCGCCGTCGGCGCGGCAATGGGCGGCGGCGCTGGCGCGATACGAACTGCTGCTGCTCGCCGAACTCGGTTTCGGGCTCAATCTCGACGAATGCGTCGTAACCGGTGCGTCGGATGACCTGGCGTTCGTCAGTCCGAAATCGGGCGGCGCGGTCAGCGCCGGTGCGGCTGCCGGTTATGAGGAACGACTGCTGCGCCTGCCGGCCTTTCTGCGCGGCGCCGATGCGGCTCCTTCGCTCGGCGATGTCCTCGACGGGCTGCGTATCACCGGGGCCTTTATCGACCGCGATTTGCTCGAAGGCCGCAACCGCGACCTGCTTGCCGTAAGGGCACGTTTGATCGACCGTCTCAACAGGGCGGTTGCGTGACTCGCCGCCGCTCCCTAAGCGGCTGGCGAGATACGAAAGGGCGAAGCGTTGAAGATCCTGTTGCTGGCCGGGGACGGCATTGGTCCGGAAATCATGGCGGAGGCCGAGAAGGTGCTTGCGGCGCTTACGCTGCCGGTGACGCTCGACCGCGCGCTGGTCGGCGGTGCGGCCTATGCAGCGACCGGCCATCCGCTGCCGCCCGAAACGCTCGCCAAGGCCAAGGCGGCCGACGGCATTCTATTCGGCGCGGTCGGCGATCCGCGTTTCGACAATGTCGAGCGTCATCTGCGCCCCGAACAGGCGATCCTCGGTCTCCGCTCCGAACTCGGGCTGTTCGCCAATCTTCGCCCGGCGAAGCTGTTTGCCGGTCTGGAAGACAGCTCGGCGCTGCGTCCCGAGGTTGCCTCGGCGATCGACCTGCTGATCGTCCGCGAACTCAACGGCGACGTCTATTTCGGCGAAAAGGGCACGCGCAAAACGGCGAGCGGCGAGCGCGAAGGCTATGACATCATGTCGTATAGCGAGAGCGAGGTGCGGCGCATCGCCCATGTCGCCTTCCGCGCCGCGCAGGGCCGGGCGAAGCGGCTTTGCTCGGTCGACAAGGCCAACGTCCTCGAAACCTCGCAACTGTGGCGCGACGTGGTGATCGAGGTTGCGGCAGACTATCCCGATGTGGCGCTGAGCCATATGTATGTGGACAATGCCGCGATGCAGCTGGTCCGCAATCCGGGCCAGTTCGACGTCGTCGTCACCGGCAATCTGTTCGGCGACATCTTGTCCGATCAGGCGTCGATGTGCGTCGGATCGATCGGCTTGCTCGCTTCGGCTTCGCTCAGCGAGGGCAAGCAGGGGCTGTATGAGCCGATCCACGGCAGCGCGCCCGACATTGCCGGCAAGGGCATCGCCAATCCGCTGGCGATGATCCTGTCGCTGGCGATGCTGCTCCGCCATTCGGGCGGCGACGAAGCGAGTGCGGCGCGGATCGAGGCGGCGGTGGCAAAGGTCCTCGCCGACGGCTGCCGCGGCGCCGATCTCGGCGGTACCATGGGCACGGCAGCGCTGGGTGATGCGGTCGTGACAGCTTTGAACGGGTGACGAGATGAAGAAGACGACGGGTTTCGATCGCAACAAGACGAAGAGCTGGCGTCCGGCCACGCAGGCGGTGCGCGGCGGGACGTGGCGCAGCGAGCATGGCGAGACGTCGGAAGCGCTCTTCCTGAGCTCCGGCTTTACTTACGAAAGTGCCGAAGAGGTCGCGGCGCGCTTTGCCGGCGAAGCGCAGGGCATGACCTATTCGCGGTTGCAGAACCCGACCGTCGCGATGCTCGAGGAACGTATCGCGCTGATGGAAGGCGCCGAAGCGTGCCGCGCGCAGGCGACGGGCATGGCGGCGATGACGACCGCCCTGCTGTGTCAGCTTTCGGCGGGCGACCATATCGTCGCAGCGAAGGCGGCGTTCGGCTCGTGCCGCTGGCTTGTCGACCATCTTTGCCCGCGCTTCGGGATCGAGACGACCGTCATCGACGGGCGCGACAATGACGCCTGGGAAAAGGCGATCCGGCCCAACACCAAGGTCTTCTTCTTCGAAACCCCGGCGAACCCGACGATGGATATCGTCGACATGAGGCATGTGTGCGGCCTTGCGAAGGCGCATGGCATCACCAGCGTCGTCGACAATGCCTTTGCGACCGCGGTGCTCCAGCGTCCGATGGATTTCGGCGCCGATGTCGTCGCCTATTCGGCAACCAAGCTGATGGACGGGCAGGGGCGGGTGCTCGCCGGCGCGGTATGCGGCAGCGAAAAGTTCATCAACGACGTGCTGCTGCCGTTCCAGCGCAACACCGGGCCGAACCTGTCGCCGTTCAATGCGTGGGTAGTGCTGAAGGGGCTCGAAACGCTTGATCTGCGGGCCCGGCGCCAGTCCGAGAATGCGCTCGCGGTCGGGAAAGCGATCGAAGGCCGTGTCGCACGCATCCTCCATCCGGGGCTGGCCAGCCATCCGCAGCACAATCTGGCGAAAAGCCAGATGGAAGCTTGCGGGCCGATCTTCTCCTTCATCCTCGACGGTGGCCGCGAGCAGGCGATGGCGTTCCTTAACGCGCTCGAACTCGTCGACATCAGCAACAATATCGGCGATTCGCGCAGCCTTTGCTGCCATCCTGCGTCGACCACCCATTATGGCGTCAGCGCCGAAGCGCGCGCCGACATGGGGGTCGTCGAAGGCATGCTGCGGATCAATATCGGGCTCGAGGATCCGCGCGACGTCATCGCCGATCTGGAGCAGGCATTGACCAAGGTCGGGCTTTAGGCGACTTTGGCGCGGTGATGATCGACTCCTTCTTTCCCTTTGCGGCGACCACCGGGTCGATCACCGTCCGCGTGTCGGTCAGCTACCTGCCCGAACAGTCGCACCCGGCGCTGGGGCGCTGGTTCTGGGCCTATCATGTCCGGGTCGAAAATCACGGCGATGTGGCGGTGCAGCTGTTGACGCGGCACTGGCGGATCAGCGACGGGCGCGGCCAGATCAGCGAAGTTGAGGGCGAAGGCGTCGTCGGCGAGCAGCCGCTGATCGGCCCCGGCGGCGCGTTCGACTATGTATCGGGCTGTCCGCTGCCGACACCCGAAGGATCGATGGTGGGAAGCTATATGATGGAAATGGGTGACGGTTCGGAAATGCTGGTCGCCATTCCGCATTTCCCGCTCGTGGCGCCTGCGACCGCGTCATGAAGCGTACCCACTTGCCGCTCAACGCGCTTCGCGTTTTCGATGCCGCTGCCCGGCACCTGAGCTTCACGCGTGCTGCCGACGAACTGGCGGTGACGCCTGCTGCGGTCGGCCAGCAGATTCGCGCGCTCGAGGATATGCTGGGCGTCGTGCTGTTCCGGCGGACCCCGAAAGGGCTGGAGCTGACGGGAGAAGCGAACGCCGGGCTCGATGCGCTGCGCCAGGGCTTTTTGCAGTTCGAGGAATCGGTGCGCGCGATGCAGGCTGGGCAATCGTCGCAGTCGCTGACGATCGCCGCGCCGCGCGACCTGACCGCCAAGTGGCTGGCGCCGCGGCTGGCGCGTTACAGCCAGCAGGCGCCCGACGTGCGCTTTACTTTGGTGTCGGCGGACACGGGAATCGACTTTACCGAAGCGAACCTCGACCTCGCGATTTTCTGGACCGACGGTGCGGGCGACCATGAGGGCGTGCAACTGGCCGACGCGATGATGGTGACGGTTGCAGGGCCCGGCAGCGGTAGCGACACGCGCATCGCGTGGCCGGGCTGTCCTGTCGACGACGGCGAACCGGCGCTGCGGCTCGGCGATGCCGGGCTGGCGATCGATGCGGCGGCGAACGGGCTCGGACAGGCAAATGTGCCGGCGATGCTCGCCGAAGCGGACATCGCCGCGGGCCGGGTGCGGCTGGTGCAGGAACCCTTTGCGGTCAAGCGCGGCTATTGGCTGGTTGCGCCGACGCCGCAATGGCGGCAGGCGAAGGTGAAGGCGCTGGTGGCGGCTTTGACCGCGTAAAGTCCGTCGCCCCCGCGAAGGCGGGGGCCCGCTGGCAGCCATATTCTACAGCGCTGCGTAAACCGACGGCGGCCCCCGCCTTCGCGGGGGCGACGATTGCTATTTCGCGGCGAGCGCCAGCAGCCGCGTGACGAGGCCAACCATTTTGTCGGCGTCGAGGTTGGCCTTCGGATCGTTCCAGCTCGTCGTCACGACGAACCATTTGCCGTCGGCCTTGCGCTCGCCGAGCAGGCTCATCGACAGCACGCCATTTTCCGAGCCGCCCTTGTAACCGAGATAGCGCCACGGTTCGCTGGCGGCCGGGCCGACGCCATTGTTGATGGCGAGCACCGACATCAGCGTCGTCGAACGCCGCGCCCGCAGCGCGATAAATGCCCGTGCGATGTCGTTCGGGTTGGCGAACCATTCGAGGCTGTCGATGAAACGCGGGCCTTCGATGAAGCTGACTCCGTCGACGTTGGCCAGAACCAGTCGACCGCGGTTCGCCTCGATCAGTTTGCGCTGCGCCTTGTCGTCGCCAGCGATAAAAGCGGGGCGGATATCGGCGAAATTATTGCCTTTGAGGGCGAAGGCTTCGACCGTGGTCAGGAAGGGGGTGTTGCGCGACGGATCGCTATGCCCGGCGGCGCGCATCCGCGCCTCGATGCGTTCGCGACCGAGAAGGTGGATCAGCGTGTCGGTCGCACCATTGTCGCTGACCGAGATCATCCAGTTGGCGAGCGTCTGGAGCGTGACCGGCGTGTTCCGCGGCCAGTTCGCGGTACCGGCTGAGGAGAAGCTCGGGTGCGACAGCGGCGCGACATCGCTCCATTGGCGTTCGCCCGCAGCAATCTGCGCCGCGAGTTCGTCGAGCACATAGAGTTTGAAGGTCGATCCGACGGCGAATTGCTTGTCGGTATTTGCCGCAGCGAGCGGCCGGATCGACGCGCCATCGAGCTCGGCAACGAGGAAGCCGGTGGCGCCGGGTAGGGCGGCGAGTTCGGCGGCGACGCTATCATAGCTGTCGTTGGCCATCTGGAAGCCGGTGAGCCGCAGGCCGATGACGCGCTCGTCGGCATCGGCCCCGACGTCGAGGATGACGCTGCCGGTGCCCTTTTCGAAGCGCAGTTGCAGCGTCCCCGACCGGCCATCCTTCGAAATCACCTGTTCGATGGCGATGGCGCGGCCGTATTGCGCGATCAGGCCAGCGGTCATCGCCTTGAACTGGGCTTCGGGAATGGCCTGCTGGAAGGATGGGGCAAAATAGTCGGCGAAGGCGATCTTGCCATTGAAGAGGTCGACGAGTTCGCCTGCGCGCCGGTCGAATGCTGTCGTCTGGGCGCTATGCGTTTCGGGCGCTTGCGCCCCGGCGGTCTGGGGAAGTCCGCCGATGCATAGCGCCGCTGCGATCAGGGCGTGCCACCGGTTGCGCATAGAGCTCCTTCTCAAGCGTCGATCGCCGCCTCGTCGAGGCTCGCCGCATTGGCCTGGATGAACTGGAAGCGATGCTCGGGATGCTTGCCCATCAGCCGGTCGACCAGATCCTTGACGAGATGGCGTTCCTCATATTCCTGCGGCAGTGTGACGCGAAGCATCGAGCGTGTCGCCGGGTCCATTGTCGTTTCTTTCAACTGGTTGGGGTTCATTTCTCCCAAGCCCTTGAAACGGCCGACCTCGACCTTCTTGCCCTTGAACAGCGTCGCTTCGAGCTCGGCGCGATGCTCGTCGTCGCGCGCATAGGCCGAGGTGCTGCCCGCGGTCAGGCGGTAGAGCGGCGGCTGCGCCAGATAGACATGGCCGTTGCGGACGATGTCGGGCATTTCCTGAAAGAAGAAGGTCATCAGCAACGTCGCGATATGCGCGCCGTCGACGTCGGCATCGGTCATGATCACGATCTTCTCGTAGCGCAGCCGGTCGGCGTCGCAATCCTTGCGCATCCCGCAACCGAGCGCGAGCGCGAGGTCGGCGATTTCCTGATTGGCGCGGATCTTGTCGGCGCTGGCGCTGGCGACGTTGAGGATCTTGCCGCGGATCGGCAGGATCGCCTGCGTCTTGCGGTCGCGCGCCTGCTTCGCGCTGCCGCCGGCGCTGTCGCCTTCGACGATAAACAATTCCGTGCCTTCGGGGCCGTCATTCGCACAGTCTGTGAGCTTGCCGGGGAGGCGGAGCTTGCGCGCGCTCGTCGCGGTCTTGCGCTTGACCTCGCGCTCGGCCTTGCGCTTGAGCCGCTCGTCCATGCGTTCGAGGATCAGGCCGAGCAGCGCGCGGCCACGGTCCATATTATCCGACAGGAAATGGTCGAAATGGTCGCGCACCGCGTTTTCGGTGAAGCGCGCCGCTTCGGGGCTCGATAGCCGGTCCTTGGTCTGGCTCTGGAATTGCGGATCGCGAATGAACACCGACAGCATCATCTCGCCGCCGTTGAAAACATCCTCGGCGGTGATCTGCGCCGCCTTCTTCTGGCCGATGAGTTCGCCGAATGCCCGCAGGCCCTTGGTCAGCGCGGCGCGCAGCCCGGCCTCATGGGTGCCGCCGGCGGGGGTCGGGATGGTGTTGCAATACCAGCTGTATGAGCCGTCGGACCATAAAGGCCAAGCGATCGCCCATTCGGCGCGGCCCTGATCGCCGGGGAAATCCTGCCGTCCGACGAAGGGTTCGGCGGTCGCACATTCGCGGGTGCCGATCTGTTCCTTGAGGTGGTCGGCAAGCCCGCCCGGGAACTGGAACACCGCCTCGGCAGGCGTGTCGTCGCCGATCAGCTCGGGGGCGCATTTCCAGCGGATTTCGACGCCGGCGAACAGATAGGCCTTCGACCGCGCCATGCGATAGAGGCGCTGCGGCTTGAAACGGCCATGCTCGCCGAAGATTTCGGGGTCGGGAACGAAGGAAACGCTCGTGCCGCGGCGGTTGGGCGTCGGTCCGAGCTCTTCCAGCGGCGCGAGCGGCGTGCCACGCGAGAAGCGTTGGCGATAAAGCTGTTTGCCGCGCGCGACCTCGATCTCGGTATCGACCGACAACGCGTTGACGACGCTGACCCCGACGCCGTGCAGACCGCCCGACGTCGCATAAGCCTTGCCCTCGAACTTGCCGCCCGAATGGAGCATGGTCAGGATCACTTCGAGCGCCGACTTGCCCGGGAATTTCGGATGCGGGTCGACCGGCATGCCGCGGCCGTTGTCGACGATGGTCAGGCGGTTGCCGACGTCGAGCGTCACCTCGATCCGGTTCGCATGGCCCGCGACGGCCTCGTCCATGCTGTTGTCGATGACCTCGGCGGCGAGGTGGTGCAGCGCGCGTTCGTCGGTGCCGCCGATATACATGCCGGGGCGGCGGCGAACGGGCTCGAGCCCTTCGAGCACCTCGATCTGCGAGGCATTATAGCTGTCGGTCGCGGGGGCGGAGCTGTCGAACAAATCGTGACTCATATGGCTGGCTATAGGGGGCGGGAAAGGCCGCTGGCAAGCGCGGTTTTCAAGGCCTCGGGCATATCTCGCGCCGGGCTCGGTTCATCGCATTTCCGGGTTCGCGGGGAACTTTGGATTGGCGGGGAGGGTTTGGCTCCCGACTGCAAAGTCATCAAAAAGTGGAGTAATAACAATGAAATTCGCTTCTCTCCTCGCCGCTGCGGCGGTCAGCGCGCTGGCCGTTCCCGCCATGGCCCAAGACACAACGGGCGGCGGCCGCGACATCTCGCAGGACTTCAACGGACCCTATATCGCCCTTGGTGGCGGCTACACCGTCCAAGGCAACGACCGCCGCGAAACGCTGGTCTTCGACAATGATCTCGACGGCACCTATGGCGACACCGTGAACACCTCGGGTGGCGCGAATGCTTTCTCGCCCGGCTTCTGCAACGGCGCAGCGACCGGCACCGCCAATCGGGCGTGCCGCAACGACAAGGACGGTGCCGAATATTTCGCCCGCGTCGGTTATGACCGCCGCATGGGCAATTTCGTCGTCGGTGCGGTCCTCGAAGGCGGTCGCAGCGAAGCCCGCGACAGCGTATCGGGTTTTTCGACCACCCCCGCGGCCTATACCATGAGCCGTGAGGCCGACTATCAGGCGGGTGCCCGCCTACGCGCCGGCTACACGCCGGGCGGCGGCGCGCTTTTCTATGTCACCGGCGGCGGCGCCTATGCGCGGCTCGACAACAAGTTCGTGACGACCAACACCGCGAACAGCTTTGCCGACAATGGCAAGACCAACGCCTGGGGCTATTCGGCCGGCGGCGGTGCGGAGATCATGGTCACCAACAACATCGGACTTGGCCTCGAGTATCTCTACACCGACGTGAAGGATAAGGATTATACGGTGAATGTCGGCCCGGGCACCGCCCCCGCGACCAACCCCTTCCTGATCGAAGCGGGCGGCACCGATATCCAGCGCAGCGATCCGCACTTCCGGACGCACAGCATCCGGGGAACCGTGAGCTTCCGCTTCTGACCTCTTGGGAGCGGGAAGGAGGCGTCGGATCGCAAGATCCGGCGCCTTTCCTTATGCGGCGGCGGGCGCTGCGAAGATCGCGAAATTGCCGTTCGCGCTGCTGACCAGGCGGCCTTCCTGATAAAGGCGCGCGTCGACATTGGCGATGCGCTTGCCGCAGTGCAGGACCTCGGCCTCGCAGGTCAGGCGGCCTTCGCCGACGCGGACATGATAGTTGAACTTGATTTCGAGCGTCGCGCACCATTGCTCGTCGCCGAGCATGCTGGTGAGCGCACCGCCCATCGCCGTGTCGGCCAGCGAATAGGCGACGCCGCCATGCGCGGCGCCCTGCGGGCTGAAATGACGCGCCGGTTGGATATCGATCGCCATCGTACAACGCCCGTCGCCACGCTCGACCAGCTGGAAGCCGAGCAGACGCGCAAATTCGAACTCCTGCCCGAAGGGCTTCACCGGACGCGCGGTCCGCCGAACGGCGGCGGCGGGGGCGGGCGGCGCGTGCCGCGCGGCAGTTGCGCCTGATAGGCGCGGCCGCAATGCTCGACGCAATAGGGGAAGCCGGGGTTAACCGCTTCGCCGCAGAAGTGGAAATCGGGCTCGCCCGGATGCCCCATCGGCCAGCGGCAGATGCGGTCGTTGAGATCGAGCAGGCTCGTCTTGTCGGCAATCTCCGGGCTCGGCTTCGCGGGCACGAGGCGGCGCGGCGGTGCGGGCGGGATCGGCGCCTGCTGATCGCCGGGGCCCTGGCGGATGAAGCCGCCGGGGCCGATCGAGACGATGCGCGGCGCGTCGGGCTTCGGCGGCGCGTCGCCGGCGGCGGGGCTTTCCGCCACGTCGACCGCGGGCTTGGGCTCGGGCCTCGCCGGCGCCACCGGGCGCGGCGCGACAGGCGCTGCCGCACGCGGGGCAGGCGGCGGCGCTGCTGGCTTGGGCGCAGCGGGTTTGGGAGCCTTGGCGACCTTCTCGGTCGCCTTCACGGGCGAGGGCCGCGATTTGAGGCCGAGGCGATGCGCCTTGCCGATCACCGCATTGCGGCTCACACCGCCGAGTTCGTCGGCGATCTGGCTGGCCGTCAGGCCCTTTTCCCACATGCTGCGCAGGCTTTCGATGCGCTCATCGGTCCATGACATGTTCAATTCCTTATCATTCCACGCCGCGGGCCGTTCGGCGATCCGGTTCGGGGATCGGCTCCGTCACGGCCCAGCTTGCGGTAGGATCGGGGAGGCGATAGGCGAGAACGCCATGAACGACCAGCCCCAAATTTCGCACTCCGACTCGGGCGATTTCGCCGCAGTTCCGGCTTTTGCCGAACCGGGCGTCCCGCATATCCACACCCTGAACGTTCCGGGCATGCAGGCCCTATATGTCAAGGAGGTGCGGCGGTTTTTCAAGGTCCAGCTACAAACTATCTGGGCCCCGGCGATCACCACCCTTTTGTTCCTCGTGATTTTCACCGTTGCGCTGGGCGGCGCCGGGCGCACGGTCATCGGGGTGCCCTTCGCCGATTTCATCGCGCCGGGGCTGATCATGATGGCGATGCTGCAGAACAGCTTCGCCAATTCGAGCTTCTCGCTGCTCGTCGGCAAGATCCAGGGGACGATTGTCGACTATCTGATGCCGCCGCTCGCGGTCGGCGAGCTGATCATCGCGCTGATCGGCGCTGCGATCACGCGCGCGATCCTCGTCGGGCTGGCGCTGTGGCTGGCGATGCTGTTGTGGCCCGGCGTCCATGTGATCCCCGACCATTTGTGGGCGGTGGTGCTGTTCGGGGTGCTGGGTGCCGCAATGCTCGGCTTTCTCGGTCTGATTACCTCGGTCTGGGCCGAGAAGTTCGACCATGCGGCGGCGGTGACGAACTTTGTCGTCACCCCGCTCGCGCTGCTGTCCGGAACCTTTTATTCGGTCGACCGGCTGGCGCCGTGGTTCCAGTCGATCGCGCACGGCAACCCGGTTTATTATGCGATCATGGGTTTTCGCTACGGCTTCATCGGCACCGTCGATTCCACGATCGCCAACCCGGTCCTCACCGCGGCGCTGGCGCTGGTCGCGGTCAACATCGTGCTCGGCGTGCTGACCTATCGCCTGCTCGCGTCGGGCTGGAAACTGAAAGCCTGATCTGGCCGATCAGTGGCGATGGATCGCCCGGATGCGGTACCGCCCGCGTTCGAGCCCGTCGAACATCGCATCGATCTGCGGATGGTCGATCGGTCCGCCGTCGCCGTCGGCGACCAGATTCTGCTGGCTGACATAGGCGATGTAGGAGGAATCCTCGCTCTCGGCGAGCAAGTGGTAATAGGGTTGTTCCTTCGCGGGACGGATCGCCTCGGGGATCGCCTCATACCATTCGTCGCTGTTCGCGAAGACCGGATCGATGTCGAACACGACGCCGCGGAAATCGAACATGCGATGACGCACGATATCGCCCGGCGCAAAGCGTGCGCGTTCGATCAGCGGCGCGGTAACCGCTTTGGGAAGTTCAGAAGAGGATTCGGGCGTCATAGGAACAATCTATGGCGGTTTACGCCTGTTTCAAGTCCGTTAAATTCACCGGCGCTGCGGTTTGCCGAATCGGGCTGTGATCGAGGTTACAGAAGTATCGGCCGTTCAGGCTAAATGCTCCTGCGGCTTCGCATTTCCGGATGAGGTTGCGGGCCGCCATCATCAGGGGAGACGCATAATGGCCGACCTACCACCCAATAGCTCCAGCCCGGCATCGGGCATCGTCCAGCGGGCGAAGGATATCATTCTCAAGCCGAAAGAGACCTGGCCCGTCATCGCCGCGGAGCCTGCCACCACCCAGTCCATCTTTGTGCCCTATGTCGTCGTGCTCGCCGCGATCGGCCCGATCGCGCAGTTCATCGGTGGACAGGTCTTCGGATTTACCGCCTTCGGGATCACCTATCACCCGCCGATCGGAACTGCGCTGGTTTCGGCGATACTGTCCTATGGTCTGACGTTTGCGACCGTCTTCATCCTTGCGCTCGTCATCGACGGTCTGGCGCCGAATTTCGGCGGACAAAAGGATCAGGTCCAGGCGCTCAAGGTTGCTGCCTATTCGGCGACCGCGGGCTGGGTCGGCGGCGTTTTCGGGCTGCTTCCCGCGCTGGCTTTGATCGGGGCGCTGTTTGCACTGTATGGCCTCTATCTTCTCTACCTCGGCCTGCCGGTGCTGATGAAAGTGCCGCAGGAAAAGGCGCTCGGCTATACGGTGGTAGTGGTCGTCGTCGCGATCGTGCTGTTCCTGATCGTCGGGGCGGTCGTCGGCGCACTGACCGCGCCATCGCTGCTCAGTGTCAGGGGCTGACGCGCGCCAGCCGTCCCGGCAAAGTCCGGGGCGGCTGTCCGCCGCTGGTCGATTTCAAGGTAAAATGGAGGAGAGTGAGGGATTCGAACCCTCGGTACCGTTGCCGGCACTTCGCATTTCGAGTGCGACGCTTTCGACCACTCAGCCAACTCTCCTCGCTGAGGCAGACGCCCCTAGCGGCGCCCCGCGCGACTTGCAACCCTCTCGTCACAAAATCGCGGCGGGTTGCCGAATTTAGAGGGAATCAGGGCTTGTCGGCCTCCCACCAATAGGGCTCGCGCTTGCGGCTGCCCGTCTCCGTCTCGTTCATCGTCAGCGGGTCGTAAAGCCGTCCGCCCAGCATCACACGGTGGATATGTTCGGTATTGCGGATGTTTTCCGTCGGGTCGGCGTCGAGGATCAGCAGGTCGGCGAGCTTTCCCGCCTCAAGCGATCCGACATCCTTCGCGTAGCCGAGCGCGGTTGCGGGCATGATCGTCGCGGCGCGCAACGCATCGATGTTGCTCCAGCCGCCGCGGACGAAAGACCATATCTCCCAGTGCGCGCCCACGCCGGCCTGCTGGCCGTGCGCGCCAATCGACACGTTGCGACCCGTTGCGGCGATCTTGGCGGCTTCGCGCGCCGAATCGTCGTCGACATAATCGCCCTCGGGCGCGATGACCCGGCGCTTGTTGTCGGCGGCGAGGATCGTCGGCGGGATATGCCGCGCGAGGATCGGCTGTTCCCAGACATTGGTATGCGCGCGCCAATAGGGATCGCCCGCAGGCCCGCCATAGGTAACGACGAGCGTCGGCGTATAATCGACCTGCGTCTGGCCCCAGAGCTGCACCAGATCCTTGTAGAAGGTGTGGAGCGGGACATTGTGCTCGACGGTCGAGTTGCCGTCCTGGATCAGCGTGACGTCCTGCGTGTAGAGCGAGCCGCCTTCGGGCACGACGGTGATCCCTTCGGCCTGCGCGGCACGGACGACCATCTGGCGCTGTTCGCGCCGCGGCTGATTGTAATTCTTGACGCTGTACGCCCCCTGCGCCTTCAGCCGCCGGACATGCGCCAGCGCGTCGTCATAGCTGTTGATCTCCGAATAGCCGGTCAGCGATTTCGCGCCATAGATGACCTCGCCGGTCGAAAAGATGCGCGGTGCGAGGATCAGCCCGGCACGCTGCATTTCGGACGAGACGAAGATTTCGGCGGCGCGCGACGACGGGTTGTGGCTGGTCGTCGTGCCCATCGCGAGATTGACGAGTTCGGACCAGTTCTGTTGCGGCACCAGTTCGTCGTCGCCATGCGGGCCGTGCGCGTGGCCATCGACGAAGCCGGGGACGATCGTCTTGCCGGTGGCGTCAACGGTCACCGCGCCAGCCGGGACGGTGATCGCACCCGCAGGTCCGACCGCAGTGATGCGGTCGTCCTCAATGATGATCGCGCCATTGTCGATGATACCGCCGTCCTTGTCCGCCATGGTGACAATCTTTGCGCCGGTGATCACGACAGTCCCGCGATGCTTTGACGCCACCTGCGTCATCGACAGAGATACGCCATCGGTAGGCGGCGTGAACTTCGCTGCCTTGTCGTCGGTCGGGGCATTGGCGAAGAAACTGGCAAGGTCGGCGCTGAACAATGTCGGGCCGCGCGTCCAGTGGAGACGGCTACCGCCGTTCGACCAGTGGATATAATCGGCACCGCTGCCGCTGACGCGGGTAACGGGGAGGGCGCCACTCTTGGTCCCCAGCGAGACGTCCTGCCCGCCCGGCATCAACGGTGTGACATAGGCGTCGAAATTCTCCCGGAAAGCCAGCGTGCGGCCATCGGGGGAAATCTCGTAATCGCTGACCAGTTCGCCATTGGCGTGGACGCGTTTGTCCTGCCCGCTGAGGTCGGTGCTGACGAGTTGGCTTTTGCCGTCGGCAACCACGATCATGAAGACACGGTCGTTGTCCGCACCGAACTGGGGTTTGGCGCCATTGTCGGCGACGCGATCGGATGTGCCTCCCGAAGCCGCGACGCGATAGATGCCGGGATTGTCGCCCCAGCGCTCCGAGGTCAGGTTGCCGCCGGCCCGGCGCTCGAAGACGATCGTCTGGCCGTCGGGCGAGAAGCGCGGCTCGGCATAATGGCCGGGGGTGGCCGTGATCTTGCGCGAGGCGCCACCGCCTGCGCCGACGACGTGCACTTCGCCGAGCCCGGCGTCGGTCCAGCGGACGAATGCGAGCGAGCGGCTGTCGCGCGACCAGCTCGGCCACATTTCGAAGGCGCCGTCTTTTGCCGTGGTCAGCCGCCGGGCGGTTCCGCCGGTCGCGGGCTTCACCCACAATTTGCCGAGCGTTTCGAACACGACCTGTCGTCCGTCGGGCGACACTTCGGCCCAGCGCGGCATCTTCGTCGCGAAACTGTCGGGTGCGACTTCGACCGCGGGATGCGTCGCGTCGACGATCACGCGATCGTCGTTGATGCTGAAGGGGATGATGCGCGCTTCGCCGCCATTGCCGTTCACGCGGCGCAGCTTGCCGCCGGCCCAGAGGACGATGTCGCTGCTGTCGGGGGTCCATGCCATATTCGGATAGACGCCGGTAACCGCCCAGGTTTCCTGCACATCCTGATCGAGCGCGTCATAAACCTTGCGCTCGATGCCCGAGGCGAGGTCCTTGACGTAAAGCTTTGAATCCATGCCTTCGCGGCGAACGAAGGCGAGGCGCTTGCCGTCTGGCGAAGGCGTCGGACGAACCGCGCCGCCGGCCCCCGACGCGGCTGTCGTGACCTCGCCGTCGTTCAGATCATAACGTTCGATGTGGAAGAGGTCGGTGTTGCTGTCCTGCGCATATTCGAAGATCGGCCCCGGCGTGACGTTGCGCGTGTAATAGATGCCCTTGCCGTCGGCCGCGAAGACCGGTTCGCCGAGTTCTTTCTGATGCTTTTCGCTCACCCGTTTGACCAAGGGCACGCCGGCGCCGCCCGAGACATGATACATCCATACCTCGCCGGTCCCGAGCGAACGTCCCGTCGTGAAATGCTTCTTGGCGACGATGAACTGGCCGTCGGGACTCCAGCCCGGCTGGTTGAGAAGGCGGAAATCCTCCTTGCTGAGCTGGCGCCGGTCGCTGCCGTCGCGGTTCATGACCCAGATATTGTCGCCGCCGCCGGCATCGGACACGAAAGCGATGCGGCGGCCGTCGGGCGAGAAGCGCGGCTGATGCTCATAGGCCAGTCCGGCGGCGATCCGCGTCGGCGTGCCGCCCTCGATCGGCATGGTATAGATGTCGCCGAGCAGGTCGAACGCGATGGTGCGGCCGTCGGGGGCGACGTCGACATTCATCCAGCTCCCTTCGTCGACGGCAATCGGAACCTTGCGTGTCGTCATGCCCGGCGGCGCATTGACGTCCCACTTTTCCGCCGTCGCATCGGCCGCTGCAGCCGCGGGCGCGGCCTGTTGTGCGAATGCCGAGGTCGAGCAGGCCAGAGTCGCCAGAACGGCGAGGGTGAAACGCGTCATATAATATCCCCTGTCGAAATTATCGGGCGACCATATGGTTGAAGTCCGGACTTGCAAGTGACAGTCTTCGACGAAGAACTGGCAGGGTCGACGGGCGGCGGATCGCGATCGCCGCTTGCCTGGCGGAATTCGGGGAGAGCCAAGGCGTGCCTTTGACGGGAATTCGTGTCATCGATTTCGGGCGGTATATCGCCGGGCCCTATTGCGCCGCGCTGCTCGCCGATTATGGCGCCGACGTCATCCGGATCGAGGCCCCCGAAGGCAATGAGGATCGCTATTCGGTTCCGGTCGCCGACGACGGGTCGGGGGCGATGTTCCTCCAGATGAACCGTAACAAGCGCAGCCTTGGGTTGAAGCCGGGCAGCGAGGCGGGACGCGAGGTCGTGCGGCGGCTGGTCCGCACCGCCGATGTCGTGGTGGCGAACATGCCCGACGACGCGCTCGAAAAGCTGGGGCTCGACTATCCGACGCTCTCGGCGCTCAATCCTGCGATCATCCTCGTTACCGCTTCGGCGTTCGGCAGCGAAGAGCCGCTCGCGCAGCGGGTCGGCTTCGACGCGGTGGGGCAGGCGATGTCGGGCGCGGTGTATCTCGGCGGTTCCGACGGGGCTCCCGCGCGCGCGCAGGTCAATTATGTCGACTTCACCACCGCGCTCCACTGCGCCTTCGGGGTGATGCTCGCGCTGCGCGAACGCGAACGGACGGGCAAGGGTCAGCGGGTGAGCGGTTCCTTGCTCGGCTCGGCGCTCGCCATCTCGAACGGGCTCACGATCGACCATGCCCTCAATGGCGTCGACCGCGGCATGATGGGCAGCCGCGCCTTCAGTTCGGCGCCGACCGATATTTTCGCGACGCGCGACGGCTGGGTGATGACGCAGGTGGTCGGCAACCCGATCTTCGCGCGCTGGGCCGCGCTGATCGGACGGCCCGAACTTGCCGACGATCCGCGTTTTGGATCGGACATCGCGCGCGGCGAACATGGCGCCGAATTGAGCATACTGATGGCGGAATGGTGCGCCGCGCGGACGACCGACGACGCGATCGCCGAACTCGGCGCGGCGCGCGTTCCCGCCGGGCCGGTGCTACGGCCATCGGAAGCGCTGGCGGAACCGCAGGTCGCGGCCGCCGGCCTTGTCGAACCGATGGAATATCCGGGAATCAAAGGCACGGCGCCGATCGTGCGGACGCCGATCACGCTGTCTGCAAACGCCAAGGCCGAGCTTTCTCCTGCGCCGCGTGTCGGCGAGCATGGCGAGGCGATCCTCGCGGAGCTGGGATATGATCACGAAGCCATTTCGGCTTTGCGCCGAGATAGGATTATTTGAGCCATTGGCGGTGGACGTCGCAGGCGGTCATGTTTAAGTACCGGTCAGTATGAAATTGAACGATGGAGTCCGCGATGACCGAGCAGAATGAATATGTGCCGCCCAGCATCTGGACCTGGGACAAGGAAAGCGGCGGGCGCTTTGCCAATATCAACCGCCCGATCGCTGGGCCGACGCACGACAAGGATCTGCCGGTCGGCAAGCATCCGCTGCAGCTCTATTCGCTCGGCACGCCGAATGGCGTCAAGGTGACCGTGATGCTCGAGGAATTGCTTGCTGCGGGCCACAACGGCGCCGAATATGACGCGTGGCTGATCAATATCGGCGACGGCGACCAGTTTTCGAGCGGTTTCGTCGGTGCCAATCCGAACAGTAAGGTCCCCGCCCTGGTCGACCGCAGCGGTTCAGAGCCGATCCGCGTCTTTGAATCGGGCGCGATCCTGATCTATCTCGCCGAGAAATTCGGTGCCTTCCTGCCGACCGAAACGGCGAAGCGCGCCGAAACCTTGTCGTGGCTGATGTGGCAGATGGGAAGCACGCCCTTTCTCGGCGGCGGGTTCGGCCATTTTTACGCCTATGCCCCGACCAAGCAGGAGTATCCGATCAACCGCTATGCGATGGAAGTGAAGCGGCAGCTGGATGTGCTCGACCGACGCCTTGCGGAGAGCGAATATCTGGGCGGGGCCGACTATACGATCGCCGACATGGCGGTCTGGCCCTGGTACGGCGCGCTCGTGAAGGGGCTGGTCTATGACGCCGGCGAGTTCCTGCAGGTGCAGGATTACAAGCATGTCCAGCGCTGGACCGACCAGATTGCGGCGCGCCCGGCGGTCAAGCGCGGGCGAATGGTCAATCGCGTGACGGGCGACCCGGCCAGCCAGCTCCACGAGCGTCACGACGCATCCGATTTCGATTTGCGGACGCAGGACAAGCTGGCGCCGGAGCCTGCGGCCGAATAGGCACGTCATTCTTCCGAAATGCGGTATTTGCAGAAGCGGGCGTCCGGCCGGCGTTAAGGTTTCGGAAGGGTTTCGTGGAGGTTTCGCAGCGAAGAGGCAGTTTTCTGCCTCGTCGCCTCGCCGCACCGCCCGTGTGTCGCAAGCCATTTTTGCGTAAAATACGAAAAACCGGTGTCGCTGCGAGGCGACCCGGCTTTCATCATGTGGGCCCATCCTGGGCCGCATGACAGATCCGCTTTTCCTTTCGCGGTTGACCCGCCCATTCGTCGAAGTCCGCCAAGCGCTGGTACGGCACGAGCGCGGCGCGGCGATGATCGAGATGGCACTCGTCCTGCCGCTCTTCCTCGCATTGCTGATGGGCATCCTCGTCTACGGGCAATATTTCCTGCTCGCGCATAGCGTGCAGCAGGCTGCGAACGACGGCGCGCGCGCCGCGATCGTCGGGCTCGATGCGGCCGACCGCCGCGCCATCGCCACGCGCGCGGTTGACCGGAGCCTGCAAGGCGCACCACAGATCACACCCGACAAGCGAACCATCGCCGTCTCCGAAACGGGCGACGCGATTACGGTCGGCGTGACCTACACCGTCCCGGCAGACAGCTTCCTGCGCACGTCGATCGTTCCCGTGCCCGGCAACGTCATCCGCGCCGACGCGACCTTCGAACTGCCGGTGGAGTGACGCCATGACCTTCTTCTCGTTCCTGTCCATCCTCGTCCGCGACCGGCGCGCGGGGATCAGCATCATGTCGGCGCTGGGGTTGACGATGCTGATCGGTTCGGCCGCGCTCGCGGTCGATGTCGGCTCGCTCTATCTTGACCGCCGCAAGCTGCAGGGGATCGCCGACGCTGCGGCAATGGCCGCCGCCGCCAGACCCGGCGAAGAGCGGGTCGCCGCACAGCGGATTATCGCAGCAAGCTGTGCGTGCACGATCACCATCGCAGCGCTGACCAGCGGCACCTATACTCCCGACGCGGCGGTTGAGGCCGAGAGGCGGTTCGTCGCGGGCGGCGGCTCGCCCAATGCGGTGCGGGTGACGCTGACCCGAAATCGCCCGCTCTTCTTCGGCCGCTTCCTGACCGGTCGCAGCGAAAGCATAATCAGCGCGACCGCAACCGGCGCGCGGCGTGGCTATGCCGCCTTCTCGCTGGGTTCGCGGGTGGCGGCGGTGCACGGCGGCGTGCCCAATGCGCTGCTGTCGGCGCTGACGGGCAGCCAGGTCAATTTGTCGGTGATGGATTATAACGCTCTGGCGAGCGCCGATATCGACTTGCTTGCCTTTTCGGACGCTCTGCGGACCGAGATAGGCGCCGACGTGCTGACCTTTGGCCAGACTCTCGACACGCAGGTGACGACGCCGCAGGTGCTGTCGGCGCTGGCGCAGGCGTCGGACGGGCAGGTGGCGACCGCGCTCGAACATCTTGCTTCGAAGGCGTTGCCGCGCGCGCTGGTTCCTTCGCGGGCGATCGACCTCGGGCCACGTTCGTCGAGCATCCGCATCGACGCGGCCAATCCGGTGAAGGTCAACGCGCTCGACCTTGCCCGCGCGATGCTGCTGCTCGGCAATGCCAACCGGCAACTCGACCTGTCGCTCGCGAGCAGCCTGCCCGGCGGGTCGGGGGTCGATCTGGCGCTGATGATCGGTGAGCCGCCCGCGCATTCGCCGCTGATTGCGGTGACCGATACCAACGATGTCGTGGTGCGCACCGCGCAGGTGCGGTTCAAGCTCGACGCCAAGGTATCGACGCCGCTCGCCGCGGTGCAGATTCCGGTGCTGGCCGAGCTCGGGTCGGCGTCGGCGCGCATTTCGGACATCCAGTGTCAGGGCGCGGGGAGTGGTTCTGTCTCGCTAGCGGTGACGACCACCCCGGCCACGCTGGCGATCGGCACGGTCGCCAGCGCCGATTTCCAGAACATGCAGCGGCAACTCGATCCGCAGCCCGCGCGGCTGCTGCGCCTGCCGCTGGCGAGCGTCGATGGAGAGGCCGAGCTGGTGCTGTCGGACCTCGCCGAAAAGCCGCTCGGCTTTTCGCGCGCCGAGATCGATGCGGGAAAGATGAAGACGGTCGAGAGCACCGGGCTCGTCGCGGGGGCCGCCAAGTCGCTCTCCGACCGCATGGACCTGCGGGTGAACATCCTGGGGCTGGGGCTCAATGCCAAGGCGCTCACCTCATTGGTCGGCGATACCGTAGGGTTGGCAGCGCCGGTGCTCGACGCGCTGATTGCCGACATCACCGGGGTACTCGGCGTGCATGTCGGCGAGGCCGACGCGCGGGTCAATGCGCTGCGCTGCGGGAGAGCGAAGCTGGTTTGAATCTCCGCAATGGTATCAGAACGGGCAAAAATGCGACGCCGATGCATCCCTTCCAGACCCAATGTCGCTGATCCTCGATTATACGCACGGTGAGGGCGCGAGCTTCAGGAGGGCGATGTGGCGACAGCACGCGAACCGCAACGCGTATCGGCGGCGGAGTTCATCCGCGGTTTCGCGAACTGGCGGATGCAGGCGGCGCGAAAGCCGGTCGTCGTGACGCACCATGGCAAGGACGCGCATGTGCTGATCTCGCTCGACGACTATCGGCGCCTCGACAATGGCGGCGCGGCGACATCGGCCAATGCATTACAGGATTCACTGGCGCTCCTGATCGAATCGATCGCGGAAGGCGCGATCGTCATCGACCGGCAATGGCGCATCCTGTCGGTCAACCCGGCTGCGAGCGACATGATCGAACGCGCTGCGGCGGACCTGATCGGAGCGGAACTCGCCGCCGCGCTGCCGGAGCTCGGCGGAAGCCTGCTGTTCCAGCGCATCATCCGCCTGCTCGACCATCGCGAGCGCTTTTCGGGCGATATGCCGGGCCTTCTGCGTCCGCGCCAATGGTTGCATGTCGATCTGGTGCCGTTGCCCGTCGGCGGCGCAATCCTGCTGCGCGATGTCAGCGAGGCGATGGACGATATTGCCGCGACCGATGTGCGGCAGGCGCTGGCGACCGTGATCGATATCGACGGCAGCGTCGGTCATGCCCGGCTCTCGGTGCGCGAAACCGTCGATACCGCGAACGAGGCATTGACGGCCATGGTCGGGGTCGACGCGGCGGCGATCCGGCGGGTGCGCTTTTCGGCGTTGCTTGCTGTCGGACATCGCGCCGCCTTTTCGGATGCGATCGAGAGCGTGTTCCGCAGCGGCGAGCCGGTACGTATCGCTTCGCAGATCGTCACCCGCGACGGGATCGCGATCGACGTCATGCTGTCGATTGCCGAGGTTCGCGGCGCCTATGCCAGCGAGGGGGCAGTTGTGCTCGTGACCCGGTACAGCGCCGGCTAGGACTATCTTATCGCGCTCCATAGCCCCTGCCGCCCCCGGGCGGCGGGGTGCAGTTGCGTGCGATCGCTGGACATGCGGCGGAAGTTGTTGAAGGTGTCATGCATCGCGTTGCGAAAGACAACTTACCTTTACGTAAGCGTGAACCGATAATATAAGGGCGGCATTGCCCAAGGGAGAATCGTCATGGACATGGAGTTCAGCCCCGAAGACCTCGCATTCCAGAAGGAAGTGCGCGAGTTCATCGCCGAAAATTACCCCGCCGAACTGCGCGACAAGCAGGACGAAGGCGAGGAGATGTCCAAGGAGGATTTCCTTTCCTGGCACAAGATCCTGTACAAGAAGGGCTGGATCGCTCCCGCCTGGCCGGTCGAATATGGCGGCACCGGCTGGACCCCGACGCAGCGCTTCATCTGGTCGGAGGAAACCGCGCGCGCCGACTGTATCCGCCTGATGCCCTTCGGCCTCGCGATGGTCGGGCCCGTCATCTACACCTTCGGTACCCCCGAACAGAAGGCGCATTTCCTGCCGCGCATCCTGTCGGGCGAGGACTGGTGGTGCCAGGGCTATTCGGAGCCCGGATCGGGGTCCGACCTTGCCAGCCTGCGCACCGCGGCGGTCAAGGACGGCGACGATTATATCGTCAACGGGCAGAAGACGTGGACGACGCTGGCCCAGCACGCCGACTGGGGCTTTTTCCTCGTCCGCACCGACAAGGAAGCGAAGCAGCAGGAAGGCATCAGCTTCCTTTTGATCGACATGAAATCGCCCGGCATCACCGTGCGCCCGATCATCACGCTGGGCGGCGAGCATGAAGTCAACGAAGTATGGCTCGAGGATGTCCGCGTGCCGCAGTCGCAGCGCGTCTATGAAGAGAATAAGGGCTGGACCTGCGCCAAATTCCTGCTCGCGCACGAACGCACCGGCATCGCCGGCGTCGCCGCGTCGAAGCGCGGGATCGAGAAGGTGAAGGCGATCGCGCGGACCGAGCTCGACGGCGACCAGCCGCTGATCGCCAACGCCTTTTTCAAACGCAAGCTGGCCGAACTGGAAATCGACCTGACCGCGCTCGAATTTACCGAGCTGCGCAGCCTAGCCGGTCCG
Organism: Sphingopyxis macrogoltabida; assembly: GCF_001314325.1. NCBI lineage: Bacteria > Pseudomonadati > Pseudomonadota > Alphaproteobacteria > Sphingomonadales > Sphingopyxidaceae > Sphingopyxis > Sphingopyxis macrogoltabida. The sequence continues at coordinate 1,813,183 of NZ_CP009429.1, read as the reverse complement.
AATGCGGGCAAGGGACCGGGGCCTGAATCGAGCCTGCTCAAGATCAAGGGCAGCGAAATCCAGCAGCGGCTGACCGAGCTGACGCTCGAAGCCGTCGGCCATTATGGCGCGCCCTATTTCCGCGGGTTCGGGGAAGGCGACAACGAGCATCCGATCGGGCCCGATTACGCCCATCGCGCCGCGCCGACCTATTTCAACATGCGCAAGACGACGATCTATGGCGGGTCGAACGAAATCCAGCGCAACATCATCGCGAAGATGGTTTTGGGATTGTGATCCCGAAACCGCCCCGGAGCTGATCCGGGGTCTCCATCGGCCTTGGGGGCCGTTTGCGGCAATGGGCCCCGGCTTTCGCCGAGGAACATAGAAAGAGATAACGACAATGGACTTCACCTACACCGAAACGCAGGACATGATCCGCGACACGCTGTCGCGCTTCCTTGCCGATACCTATGATTTCGAGACGCGCCAGAAGTTCATCGCGACCGACACGGGCCGCGACCCGGCGATCTGGACCGCGCTGGCGCAGGAACTCGGGATGCTCGGCGCTGCCTTTGCCGAGGGGCATGGCGGACTGGGCGGCGGCGCGCTCGAAAATGCGATCGTCATGGAGGAACTGGGCAAGGTGCTCGGCATCGAGCCCTATCTGCCGACCGTGGTCATCGCCGGCGGAGCGTTGAAGGCGGTCGGCGGCGCGCAGGCCGAGGCAATGATCCCGGAGATCATCGCCGGCAATGCGATTGTTGCTTTCGCTTATGCCGAGCCACAGGGCCGCTACGACCTTGCCAATCTCAAGACAACGGCGAAGAAGGACGGCGCCGGCTATGTGCTGAGCGGCCACAAGAGCGTCGTCTACGCCGCACCATGGGCGAGCCACCTGCTCGTCACCGCACGCACCGGCGGCGGGCAGCGGGACAAGGATGGCGTTTCGCTGTTCCTGATCGACGCGAAGCTGCCGGGCATCGTCCGCCGCGACTATCCGACCGTCGACGGCAGCCGCGCGTCCGAAATCTATTTCGAGAATGTCGCGATCCCCGGCGATGCGCTGCTCGGTGCCGAGGGGGGCGGTCTGCCGTTGATCGAACAGATCGTCGACGAGGCGACCGTCGCGGTCTGCGCCGAGGCCACCGGCGTGATGCAGAAGCTGCACGAAGGCACGTTGGAGTATACGCAGCAGCGCAAGCAGTTCGGCGTGCCGATCGCCAAGTTCCAGGTCCTCCAGCACCGCATGGTCGACATGTTCATGGAAGTCGAACAGGCGCGCTCGATGACGATCATGGGGACGCTGAAGCTGGACCTGCCCGCGAACGAGCGCATGGCGGCGGTGTCGGCGTGCAAGGCGAAGGTCGCGCGCGGCGCGAATTTCGTCGGCCAGAACGCGATCCAGACGCACGGCGGCATCGGCATCACGCAGGAACTGGCGATCGGCCATTATTTCAAGCGCGCGACGATGATCGAAGGCCAGTTCGGCAGCGCCGATCATCATCTGGGGCGGTACGAACGGATCGTGCTGGCGGACTGAGCGGGGGCGGCGGCTGGCGGCCGGTTGCCGCCGTAACTGACATGCACCCCGGCGAAGGCCGGGGTCCAGGGCGCAGGTGCGCGGCGCTGGTATTTCAACGCTCTGGACCCCGGCCTTCGCCGGGGTACACAAAACGGGCGAACGTCCCCTCGCCACCCCATAACCGCCGTCAATAAGCGATATCGATCGCTAGCCGCAGCGTGCGTGGGCGCAGCGGAGTAAGGAAGCCGGCGCTGCCTTCGACGAAGGGCGTGCCGAGCGCGAAACGGTTGCCGCGGGCGTCGAACAGGTTGGTCAGGGTCAGCGACAGGCCGCGCCGGTCGTCGCCGATCCGCGCGGCGAGGCCGGTGTCGAGATATTTGCCCTGACCCTCGCCGAGGATCGGCCCGATGCCGAGCCGCGACGGGCCGACATAATTGGCCCAGCCGTTCAGCCGGAAGTCCTCGTCGCCCATTGGTGCGGCATAGTTGAAAGAGCCGCGCACGGCGTAGCGGGCGACATTCGGGATTTGCCCCAGCCGGGCGAGCAGCGTCGCTTGCGGGATCGTCACGCCGACCTGCCCATCCATGGCGGCGGCGCGCATCGCAATGGCGCGCAGTTCGGCGTCGAACAGTTCGGAAACGCGGCTGTGGTTGTAGACGGCACCGATTTCGAACGACAGCGCCGAGGTCGGTCGCACCGCGAAGGCGCCGGTGATGCTGGTGATCCGCCCGTCACCGATATTGGCGGTAGTGGGAAAGCCATTGGCATCGATGAAATCGGCCTGGATATCGCGCCAGCGGCTGCGCGAGACGGCAAGGCTCGCGTCGAACGGCGTCCGGCCCTTTTCGCCGAAGCGGACGCCCGCCTCCCATGTCTGGACCTGATCGTTACGGAAGCGACGGACGAACTGGCTGTCCACGGCAAGACCGCCGGGACGGAAGCCTTCCTGATAGCGAATATAGAGGGTGACGTTGGTCAGCGGCGATGCGAGCAACGACGCCGAGGGCAGGAGGTCGGTTTCCGTCCGGTGCGCCGTAACCTCGCGCCCGGCGTAGGCGATGTCGAATGCCACATCCTCTCCGCTGCCGCCCAGCCTTGCATGGGAGAGCCGAAGGCCGCCCGAGGCGATGACACGGGGAACGATCTCGACCGTCGTCTCGACATAGCCGGTGAATTCGGTGATGCTGTTGGTCACCCCGGTCAGCGGCGTCAGGGTGAAGGCATCGCCGATCTCGCGGTTCTGTCGGGTGCGGTTGTCGAGGAAGCTGGCGCCGACGACCCAGCCGAAGTCATTGTGGAAGGGGCGCGACAGGCGCGTTTCGCTGACGAACATGCGCGTGTCGTTATTCTGGTCGAGGATGCGCGGCGGATTGTCCGGTGCGGTCGCGTCGAACCGTTCGAACAGGCGGTGATTGACGTAGGCGTTCGACGAACGGAAATGCAGCCCGTCCCAGTCCTTCATCACGACGAGGGTGCCGAGGCCGTAGCGCGCCCTGGCATTCTGCTCGACCATCGAGTTGCGGATCAGCGGCGGTGCGTCGCGATCCGCATATTGCGCGTCTTCGGACGTGATCGATTGATAGACGCCGCCGAGGTCGACGGTCCAGTCGTCGCCGAGATCGAGGCGCAGCGTGCCGCGGCCGCCATAGACGTTGACGCGATTGACGTCGTTCTGGCCGCGCAGCGGATTGTCGATATAGCCGCCGTCGCTGAGCATATAACCGACAAGGCGCAGCGCATGGCCGTTGTCGCCGAGCGGGACGTTGGCAATCGCTCCGAGGTCGCCGCCGGGGTCGCCGTGCTGTGTCAGCGAGACGCCGGCGATCGCCTGTACTGTCTGACGGTCGGGATCGGGCGGCGTCGGGACGACGCGGATGATGCCGCCGAGCGAGCCCGCGCCGTAGAGCGTGCCCTGCGGTCCTTCGAGGATTTCGACATTCTGGATGTCGTAGAGGCGAAGGTCGGGATCGGGCGCATTATAGCTGAGGCGGATATCGCCTAGATATTGTCCGACCGTCGCCTGCGTCGGGCCGGTGAAGCTCGAATCGGCAATGCCGCGGATGAACAGCTTGTTGCGCCCCGAACCGAGATGGGTCGAGGAAACGGTCGCCATACGCGACAGGATCGAATCCATCCCGCGCTCGCCGCCGAACGCCAAATCGTCGCCATCGAGAACGGTGGCGACGCCCGCATAATTTGCGTAGGGAATGTCGGTCTTCGAGGCGGTGACGATGATCTCGTCGTCGGGCCCGGCGACCAGATTGTCCGGCGCCCGCGTTCTCGGCGGCGGCGCGGCGTGCGGCGGCGAGGTGGCGCGGCGCGCGACCTTCGGCGGCGGGGGGCGGCGCTCGATCCGCCAGCTCGTCGCGCTGACCCGGACGATGCGGGCATCCGATCCGGCGAGCATCCGCTTGATCGCCTTTTCGACGCTCATCCTTCCGCGCACCGGCTTCACCCGCGATTGCCAGAGCCCGGCATCGGCGACGCTGATGCTGACCCCGGCCTGTCGGCTGAGGATCGGCAGCGAGCCCGAAAGACTGCCGCTCGGCACATCGAATGCGCGCTCCTCGGCCGCACGCGCCTGCGCCGGAACGCTCGTCAGTGCGGCTGCAATCAGAAGGGGCAGGGCGCGCGTCATCGTCAGCGGGTCAAGGTCCAGCCGTCGCCCTGCCGTGCCGCCTTCGTTCCCGACAGCGCGGCGAGGTCGGCGACGGTACGGGCGCGATTTTTGTCGACGATCAGGGCGCCGCGGAACGACACGCCGGCCGCCTCGGGCGCGACCGAAATGTCGAGACCGGCGGTACGTTTCAGATCTTCGGCGACGATGGTGAGCGGCGTGCCGTTGTAGACGAGCAGGCCGGTGCGCCAACCGCCGACGCTGCCGACATCGACATCGCGGACTGCGGGTGGCGCCTTGTCGTCGTCGTGTGCGTCGATCGCCTTGCCGGCATTCATGCGGACATTGTCCTTGCCCGGATTGTAGACGACGACCCCCTCGGAAACCGCGACCGAGGTCGCGCGGTTTCGCCGCACGACGTTGAAGGCGGTGCCGAGGTCGACGATCTTCGACGCGCCCGCCTCGACGACGAACGGGTCGCCGTCGCGGTGGACGACATGGAACATCGCCTCGCCCGACGCGAGCCGGGCAAAGCGCGGGCGTTCCTTGTCGAGTTCGATCACCGAACCGCCGTTGATCTCGATCCGTGAGCCGCCGGCGAGAGCGATTGTGCGATGCTCGCCCGCCGCAGTTTCGATCCGGTTCGCGTCGCCGAACAGGCCGAGGCTCGACAGGCTGACGGCGCCGACGAGTGCGGCGGCGATCGCGCCACCGAACCAGGCGCGGCGCGACGGGCGGCGCGGGGCGTCGTGCGGGATGATGACGACCGCCGGCTTGGCCGGCTCGGGCGCACTTTTCGGCAGGGCGTCGAGGTCGAGGTCGAGGCTCGCCATCGCGTCATACACCGCCGAATGACCGGGGTCTTCGGCGAGCCAGTCGGCAAAGCCGTCCCAATCGGCAAAGCCGGGATCGCGCTGGCGGATCAGCCAGTCGATGGCGCGCGTTTCGGCGAGGGTGCGGGGGTCAGCCGGCATCGAACTGCCTCCGGAGATCGGCCAGCATGGCGTAGACCTTGCGCAAATCGGCTTCGACGGTGCTCAGGCTGACGCCCATTTCGCCGGCGATGTCGCGCTGACTGATCCCGTCGATCCGGAAACGGCGGAAAATAGCGGCCGGACGTTCACCGGTCGCATCGATCGCCCGTTCGACGAGAAGAAGCTGTTCGCGCGAGATGAGCAGCGTTTCGGCCGAGGGTTTCGGCAAGGCGGCGCTTTCGCCCCACGCCTTGTCGCGAAGTTCGCTGCGCTGCGCCGAACGATAGCGGTCGAGCATCAGATTGTTCGCTGCGCGCATGGCATAGGAAAGCGGATCGGCGATCGGCCCGCTACTGCGGTCGGTCAGGCGCATCCACAGATCCTGGAACAGGTCTTCCGCGGCATCGCCGGCGCCGCGAACCATCAGGAAACGGACGATCCGATCCCGGTTGGCGAGCAATACGCCTTCGATGCCTTGTCCGGCGTCGGTTCGTTCAGTCGCCTCTGTCATCGATCGCTTTGTCTGGAATGCCGTTTGTCGCTGTTCGGCGCCGCGCACCCGCGCGCCGCCCGGCCCCCTGATGATCCCGTCATATAGCGCCATCGCCCAGCCGTGCAACCGCGGCGCACGCCGGGGCGCACCCGCCGGTGGCGGGAGGCTGGACGGGAAGGGGGCGGCATATGCGAACATCGGTTTCTTCATTCTCTTCGTGCCGTAGCAAGGGGGAAGCGAGAGTGGGAGGGTGCTTCCCCCTTGCGGCAAGGTCGGCCCCGGGGGGCTGTTAGAGACCGACCCGCAAGCTGGCGCGGACAGACCAGCCCATATGGCTCTGCTGTTCTTCCGCGGAGAACTCGCCCCCGACCTGGAACGCCGAGTTGCCGGCGATGCCGCGCAGGCGGCCCACCCAGCCGCTGGTGCGGTCGTCGGGAACGAGAGTGAAGGGGGTGCCGTCCTTGAACGACGCGGTGGTCGCGCCGAGCGAGCCCCCGACGATCTGGCGGCGGCCGCCCTCGATTTCGAAGCGCGTCCAGCCGTCATATTCGTCGCGGCCGCCGAAGTCGAAGCCGACCGCGACGGTGCCGGACACCGCCAGCTCGTCGCTGTCGCGGCCGAGGACCTTGAGGTCGAGCGAGTCGCCGCCGCCGGTTTCCTGATATCCCTTCTCGGTCAGCTTGTAATAATCGACCGCGACGACGGGGCGGATTGAGAAGCCGCCGTTCGTGACCGCGTCATAGGCAACCGAACCCGACGCCGACCAAAGCGTGCCGTCCCACTTGCCGCGGATCGTCTTTTCGATGTCCTCGGCCCCGGCTTCGGCGCGGAAGATGCGCGTGCCCTTCATCTTGATCGGCGCCCCCGAAATACGGGCGTTCGCCATCAGGCGGTCCGAGCGCAGGCGCCAGTGCAGGGCGCCTTCGAACTGGCTGGTGCTGACTTCATTGTCGTTGCTGCCGTTGCCGTCCTTGCCCTTGAGGTAGGCGATCGACGCGCCGAAGTTACCGACATCGCTCTCGATCTCGGCACCCATCGAAATGCCCCAGCCGCTGACGTCGTAGCTCGAGGTGTTGCCGAGGCTCTTCGAGGTGCCCCAGACGGCCTGGTTGACCCAGTATCCCCATTTGCCTTCGTCCTGGAACGGTGCGTTGGGGTCCTGCAGGTAGCGCGACAGTGCGCGCGAGCCGGAGGTGACGGTTTCGAAGACGCCGCCTTCATGTTCGGGGAGCATCTGCTGCAACTGGTTGCGGAACTGGCCACCGTCGACGATGTCGAGGAATACGTCCTCGATGTCCTCGTCGCCGCCGAGCGCGTCGATGACGGCGTTGAACGCGCTCGCTTCGGAGCGGTTGAGGCCGAGTTCGGTCGTGCTCTTGCGCGACACATCGACGATGAGCTGCGTCGCATTCGAGGTCAGCGTGCCCTTGTAGAGGAACGGCAGCAACGTCTGCGACGTCGTCAGATTGCTGGCGCCGGTCAGCGAGCCCGCGGTCAGGACGATATGCTCGCCCTCGGCATTCTCGATGCTCGACAGTTTGAGCGCCAGCGTCGATTCGGCACCGAAGCTGGCGTTGCCGGTGACCTGCAACGCCGTGCCCGTGCTGCCGGTGTCGAGCGTCACGCCCAGCACGCCCTTGTCGGTGACGGACAGCGACGAGATGGTTGCCGCGCCGACGACGTCGAAGGTGCCGCCGCCAACGGTGACCGCCAGCCCGCCCGAATTCTGCAGGCGCCCCGAGAAGATCGAAGTGCCGCCGATGCTAAGCGTATCGGCGCCGCCGCCGAAATCGGCGGTTCCGGTGAATTTAGAGGTCCCGGCGAGCGTCATGGCGTCGGCGCCGCTGCCGAAGTGGGCGGTGCCGTCATAGGTCGCGTCGCCCGACAGTGCGAGACGGTTGGTGCCTGCCCCGAAGAAGGTGTCGCCCTTGACCGAGCCATCGGCGATGTCGAACACATCGTTGCCGCCGCCGAAGCGCACGTCGCCGACGATGCTCGGCGCGGTAACCCCCGATGCGACCGCGGTCTGTTTGACCGTCGCGCCGCCGGCATTCGCCGACAGGTCGATCGCGATATTCCGGCCCGACGCTGCCGCCGCGCCGCTGGCGCTGATCGCGCCGCTGTTCTCGACCGTATCGACCTTGCCCGACAGGTCGACAATGGCGCGCGCGCTGCCGTTGTCGCCACCGGTCTTCGCCGCGATCGTGCCGCTGTTGCGGATCAGGGCGACATCGCTGCCCGCTTCGACGAGGATGCCGGTCGCGACCGCATTGGCGCTGTTGCCGCCGCTCGTTGCCTCGACCTTGCCCGCGACGCGGATTTCGGGAGTGGTCGAACCGCTGCCCATGCGGATGCCGGTTGCCGCAACATCCTTTGAATTCGCCGTGACGGTGCCGCCGATGCCGATGCCGCCGGCGATGGTGACGTTGCCGCCCATGCCGCCGATCTGGATCGCATTGCCTGCCGTGCCCGCGTACAGCCCGTTGCCTTGCACCGAACCGTCGATGATCAGGCCGAAACCGGTGCCGGTGCCGTTGACGGCGCCGATGGTGACGTCGCGGTTCGCGGCGCCGATGCGCAGCGCCGGCGCCGAGCCGAACGAGCTGACCGCAGCCGAACCTTCCTTGGCGTCCTCGATGCCGTCCTTGTCCTCGTCCTTGTCGTCCTTATCATTGTCCTTCGGCGGTACGGCGAGGACGATGCCGCCCGTGACGTCGCCTTCGATCGACAGCGCCGGGCCGCCGATCAGCAGGTCGTCGGCGTCGAGCTTCGACGGGTCGGCGGGTGGGGTCGTGGTGCGGTAGCCGGTCGCAACGACGGTGCCCTGGACGACGAGCGCGCCGGTGATGTCGCCGGAAAGCCGTGCCGCGACGGCGTCGAGCCCCTGCGCGCTGATCGTGCCCGCGAGGCGGACGTTGCCGGTGACGTCCTGAAGTCCGACGCCGAGCGCACGGTCGCCGAGGACCGAGATGGTGCCGTCGTTGGTGAAATTGCCGGTCAGCGGGCCGCCGAGGCGGATGCCCGCCGAATCATTGCCCTCGATCGTGATCGTGCCCGAATTGACGATATTGCCGGTGAAGGCGCCGCCGGTTGCGATGCCGACGCGATTGCTGCCGACCGCAAAGGGGCCGTCGATGTCGCCGTCCTTGTCGATGTCGGTCGGCGCATAGCTTTCGTCGATGATGATCTTGCCCGACGCGCTATTGGTGATCGAACCGACGGTGCCGGCGTTGGCGAAGATGCCCCGGGCATTGTCGGAATTGGTGATCTGGATCGTGCCTTCGTTGACCACCTTGTGATTGCTGTCGATCGTCACCGCGGTGCCGCTGGTCGGCTTCACCGATCCGGCCGAGGTGATCTTCACGTCGTCGGGCGCGCCCGACTTGACCGTCGAGGTGCGGACGGGTGCGGTGGTCGCGGTGGTGATGGTGGTTTCGGCGAGGGCGGGGGTGGCCGACACCGCCGCCAGGCAGGTGGACGCTAGCAGGATCTTGCGCATTGGGTTCCTCTTGTGATCGCGATCGGGATGTCCTCCCGGGACAATCACAAGACGGCGCCATGTTCCGGCAGCCTTGGAAAAATTCTTCCATGGCGATCAAATTGACGGCAACCGGTCGAGCGGGAGCCTATATGCCCGCCGATTTCAACATCGCCCTGAGCCGCCGGAACGCCTTTTCGTCATCGGCAGGGCGCCCGTTGAACAGCAGGACGGCAACGTGATCGTTTTTTCGCACCACCATCGTGTACGCGCCGGGTATCGCGCCGAAATGGCTGAGCGTGCCGTCAGGCCATACCCGCCAGCCGAGGCCATAATAGGATTCCCCGGCCTTGGCATAGCGCGGCCGTTCGGTCACCTGCGGCGCAAGCGGGCCTGTGGCAAAAGCCCAGTAAGCGCTTGCGGTTCCCGTCCAGCCGCCGCCCGGGCCCAGGGCCCGGTAGGCGCTGTCTGGCCACGTGCTGGGATGGCGGACGGTCGGGGCGCCATTATAGGTAAGCGTGGCGCCGCGCGGTGCCAGAATATATCGTTCGGCGTAGGCCGCATAGGACATGCCGGAGATGCGCTCGACCAACTGGCCCAGCCGACAATAGCCGATATTGGAATAGGCATATCGCGCCCCCGGGCGAAACTGCGTCGGCGGCAGGCGCGCCGCCACATCTTCGCAGCCATAGGCACCGGTTATACCGATTTTACTCAGCGCCTCCGGATTCCCGATCGGATCGATAGACCGGCTTCGGTCCCATCCGCCGCTATGCTGCAACAGGTGCCGGACCGTGATCCCCGGTCCCGCTTCGGGTACGGGGCTATCCAGAGCGATGCGTCCCTGATCGACAAGCTGCAGCACAGCGGCGGCGGTTATCGGTTTCGCAAGGCTGGCCAGACGAAAGCGGTCGTCGGGTCGCATCGGCCGATCGGGTGTGGCCTGCTCCATCGCGATGACGGTCGGCCGCGATCCGATCCTGCCATAGGCTATCACTGCTCCGCCGATATGCTCTTCGGCAAGAAAGCCGGCAATCTGCGTTCTGAGGGGCGCCGGCCTGATCGAAAATGTCACGACGGCTGCACACGCGATCGCCGAAAGGATGAGCGGCCATCTCCGGAGAGGCCTGTCGGCAAGATATCGGGCAACTCGCGTAATGGCGTCCTCTCCCGCGACGGGCCGCGCTCTGGCGGACAGGGTGGTTTTGTTAAGTTAAACCTATGTATTTGAAATATATTTTCAAATTACGTCCGCGTAATTTCGGACCCACACGGCTCCACCGCGCATCTGAACTCATGATTCAGTCCGTGCAACTCATCTGCCATTGTTCGCTGCGATTGTCCAATATTTTCTTTTGTACTCCATCGCAGATCGACAACAATACAATCTATTTATCACCAGAAGATTTGAGGCCTGAAGTTGGCAGGTGCGAGATCGGGGAAGCGAACCAACGGGGAGGCATTCGATGGGTATGACTGGCCGATTGGGGCCAGGCGGCTTTCAACTCCGATTCCAGATAAGCGGACATTCTGTAGCGGTACGACAATGCCGTGGCCCCTCGTTTCCTGGCGCGGCCTGATCGGTACACTGCGCTAGATCAATCTCGGACCTTTCTTCCAATCCCTTTCGCCAACATCCGGTCGAACCGGCATTTTTATTTGCTCGGGATGTCACAGCGGCGGGCTCCCGCTCGTCAGTCATGGTGACGCCGATATCGGCTCAGGAAGAAAGGAAGATCAGATGAATCGGTTGAATTGGTCCGAAGTCGCTCCCGCCGGAGCGAAGGCGCTCTACGGTGTGCACCATTATGTCACCAACAACACGGCCCTCCCTGAAGAACTGGTCCACCTCGTCTTCCTCCGGGTCTCCCAGATCAACGGATGCGCGCACTGCATCGATCTGCATACCCGGGACCTGCTCAAGACCATGTCGATCGACAAGGTCGCGCTCCTTCCGGTGTGGCATGAAGTCCCGCATCTCTTCCCCGACCAGTATCGTGCAGCACTGGCTTGGGCGGAGGAAGTCACGCGCGTCAGCGAGACCCATGCTTCCGACGAGGCCTATGCAGCGGCCGCCAAAGCCTTCGAACCGAAAGACCTCGTGGACCTGACGATCGCGATTGCGGCGATGAACGCCTTCAACAGGCTCGGCGCACCATTCCGCCTTCCGGTTGCGGCCAAGCCCTGAGGTGTCAGCGCTGCTCTTTTTGGCGTCGCGGTACAATATCAGGTCAACCAGTGAGGCTAACCGCGCCATGCGACCCAGGAGGGCTCTTCCTTTCAGGAAACACGGCTCTTCATCTTACGCCCGTCCGATTTCGATCGGGCGGGCGTTCTTTTTCGGGAAATCGTCGCTTATGGCCGGTTTGAGACTGTCCGTTTTCGGACCTAGATCGCGGGAAGCGGACATTCAGGGTGGCTGAGCGGACGCCACAGCACGCAGGGCAAACCACCAACCTTGACGCAAACTCAAATTCGAAGTACGCTAATTAGCGTATAAGCATCATTTCAAGGGCGTTATGAAGGATAGAGATCAGACTTTTGGCCGAGCAATTAGCCAAGCACGGAAGGCTTTGGGTATGAGCCAGAAGGAGCTGGCGTCGAGGATTTTCCGTGAGGATGAGGAACCCATTTCGCCACAGTATTTAAACGATATCGAACATGATCGGCGTAGCCCATCATCCGATCGAATGGTTCAGCAGTTTGCCGAGGTGCTCAACATCAAGGCTGACTGGCTTTACTACCTCGCCGGCCGATTTCCTGCGGACGTTCGAAACGAAAGATTGTCTGAAACGCAGTTTACCACGGCCATGATGGCGTTCCGAGGCAAACCGAATAGGCATTAGGAGCGATCGGTGAGATACGTGCGGGACATGACAGGGCGTTTCTCACAAAGACCCCACTACAAGTCGGAAGAACTTGATCGCGAATGCGAGTCAATCATCACCCAGTTTCTTCGCGACAGATACGGGAAGATCGAATTCCCTGTCTCTACGGACGATCTAACCCTGCTGATCGAAAGGGACACGGAGGATTTCGATCCATATGCTGACCTTTTAATCTACGGGGATGATGTAGAAGGGGTTACGGAATTTCAACTGGGCAAAAAGCCCAACGTTAAGATTGCCGAAGCGCTTTCTGTTGATGAACGTCGCGAAAATCGGCTCCGGACTACCTTGACCCACGAATATGGGCATGTGCACTTCCATGCCTACCTTTGGGAAATCGAGCCGCCGGGAGCCGACCTTCTTCGAAGAAGTCCCAACGCCAATAAGCAGATTTGCAAACGTGATGGCATTTTGGACGCGTCCCAATCAGATTGGATGGAGTGGCAGGCTGGCTATGCCTGCGGCGCATTCCTGATGCCGGCCTCCTTTATTCGTCGGATTGTTGGCGATTATCAGGAAGCAAACGGCCTGTTCGGTACCATTGGCATAAATGGGCGCCATGGGCAGGCTTTGATAAAGACTGTCCAAACCGCATTTCAGGTTTCGGCGGACGCAGCTAGGATTCGCCTGTTGAAGCTTGGCGTTCTTGGTGCCGCCGACGCTGGCCCATCGCTGTTCAACAGGTAAGTTATTGAAAGAAATCAAATTAAATTTCATTGCCTATTTGCATAAATCGAAGTACGCTAATTAGCGGATTCGCAGAATAACGGATTTCAGTGATGGAGAACAAGATGCCCAAAGGACCAAAGACTCATCATGTGGTGCCCAACCCGGATGGCGGATGGGATGTGAAACGTGGTGGTGGCGCTCGCGCGAGCAGCCATCACGACACGAAGCGCGAGGCGATCGATCGGGGCCGCGAGATCAGCCGTAATCAGTCAACCGAATTTCGCATTCACAATCGTGACGGCCGGATCGCAAGTAGCGACAGCCACGGCAACGACCCCCTTCCCCCCAAAGGCTGAAACAGGAGAACTTCGATGGCGAACAAGCCTAACAAGCCCGACCACATCTTTATCGACCGTAAAAAGTACGACTGGAGCCAGGACACCATCACCGGGCTGCAGATCAAAAATCTCGCCGGCGTGGACGTTGCCAATTATAATGTCTGGCAAGACGTCGCAGGACCGGAAGACCTCCCCATTGCGGATGACCAATCCGTTGACCTCACCCAGCCCGGCGTTGAAAAATTTTTCACCGGCAAGAAAACTTCCACGGAGGGCTGAATGAGCTTTCTGCCGCCAGAGGATTTAGAGTACCTTCAAGCAAGGGGCACTAGCTTCGAAGAACTCACGGAGGGGAATGCTAATGCCGTTATCATTCGCGGCTGGCTATTACCTGATGGGATGTATGACGCGGAGCGAGCGGATGTCCTCATCCTCATACCTAACGGATATCCTGACGTTCGGCCGGACATGTTCCACCTGATCCCTTGGGTGAAACTGAGGACTGGGAACAAATATCCAAACGCGGCGGACCAACCCGTAATATTTAATGGCCAGAATTGGCAGCGCTGGTCACGCCATTGTGACGATTGGCGGCCTGGCATCGACGGCATTTGGACGATGCTCAAGCGTGTTGAGCACGCCCTATTGGTTGCCGCATGACCCAGTACAGTGCCACACTACAACAACGGCATCTCGAGCGCCTGAAATCGTTACTCCGCCACGATGACGGCAAGGAGCATGCGGCGTACGTGTTTTTCAGTTCTGCCGATATTCAACGCGATCCGTGGGATCGGGAGTCACACGAGAAGTTCCTATCCGTGAACGTTCGCGAGATTCCGCCCGAGGATATCGTAAGCGCGGACGGCACTCATGTTAGCTGGCTCACGGACTCCTATGTGAGGGCTCTGCGTGATGCCGAGGCGAATAATCACATCGTGGCCATCGTCCACTCTCATCCGTCCGGTTTCGCCGAGTTTTCGGGCCAGGACGATGAAAACGAGCAAGACCTTGCTCAACTCGCTGTCAATCGCAATGGTCCCGGCACAAAATTGATTAGCCTGGTTCTCGCTGGCGAGAACCAGCTTTTTGGGCGAGTGTGGCTGCGTCCCGCTAACAAGGGTTGGGAAAAATTGCGCGCAATCCGGGCGTGGGGAAGCGATCTTCGGTTTTGGTTTGCCGACACCGACCCGGCCCAATCTTCTACGGTTCTAGCGCGCCAGGCATTGGCGTTCGGGAATGCACTCAATAGTGATCTCAAGCGGATGCGTGTCGGTGTGGTAGGTTGCGGCGGCACCGGCAGCGCCCTTGCCATGTTACTTGCGAGGCTCGGCGTTGGACAAATCGCACTGTTCGACAACGATATCGTCGAGGCCAGTAATCTCAATCGGCTTCACGGAGCCACGCAGTGCGACGCCGATGGTATGAACTCCAAAGTCAACGTCGTCGCGGCTCATATTGCACAAATGGGGCTGGGCGTAAGGGTATTGCCTTTCGAAGAATGGATCGGTGCGAAGGAGAATCGTGATGCACTCCGATCATGCGATGTAATTTTCGGCTGCACCGACGATCACGATGGCCGTATGTTTTTGAACCGGTTCGCTTACTACTATCTTGTTCCGGTAGTAGATATGGGCCTTGCGATCGATGTTTCAGACGGAGATCCGCCCGAGATCGAGGCAATGGATGGTCGAGTAAGTGTGCTCGGGCCTGAAAATCCGTGTCTGGTATGTAGCGGACTCGTCGATCCCGAAATTGCACGCGCGGAAGCTTTGAAGCGCCAAAATCCAGATGATTATGAAAAGCAAAAGAGAGAAGCGTATGTTGTCGGCGAAGGAAATCCAGCTCCGGCTGTAGTCACCTTCACCACCGAGGTCGCCTGTATGGCGGTTAACGAGCTGCTGCAGAGGATGGTGGGGTTTCGGAAATTGGAGGGAAGCGCGGCAAACCGGGTTCGCAAGTTCCATCTCTGCGAAGATCGTCGTCCCGGCTATCGTCCGAGGACGGGTTGCCGCATCTGCGATGATGACGGCCTCTGGGGCCGAGGGGATGCGGATCCGTTTATCGGCCGGGTTGGTTGAACATGCAGACCACGATGATAAAGCTAACCCGCCGACTTCTGATTTTTCTTGGAATCATTTCAAGGCCACAACTTCTGGTTTGCCTGGTGAATGAACATCCGATGGACGATGAGATCAAGGATGGATTTGTTTACGTAGTGGGTGGTCGGGATTTTCAGAAATGGGCCTATTTCCGTTGCCCAGAGGATCAGACGGAGATTATCCAGTTATCGTTGATGCGGAATCATAGACCTTGCTGGCGGGTTAAATGGGATTTTCTCGGTCGGCCAACTATCTACCCTTCGGTAAGGCAGACAGTAGGTTCCTTCGCGCATTTCTGGGTGAGGCGAGGTGTGATCGAATTGTGCGCTGACAGCGGCGTATCGCTTAGTGATAAGCCTGAGCAATTTTACCGAAGATAAATCCGCACCGGAAATTATCTCGTGCTGAATCGCGGCACGCGAATTTCTTGCGCGAACCGACAGCTCGATATAATAATCCTCCAAATTAATTGGGAGGCTTATCGAAATTGTTGCGCGTCAGCTCGGGCCCGAACGTCTTGACGCTCGTCCAATGCCGTTCTCACATCCCTGTTCAAAACGTAGTGACCGCCCATTCTACGAGCAAGACGATCAGCAGTTCGAGAAACTTCGTTTATGACATCTAGAGTACGCTGATCTCTGATTGTCATTTTTTGCCTCCCATTTGCCGCGCGCATTTGATGCCCGATTTATGATCCCCTTTCCAGCACAATCATACAAGAGGGTACCAATGTTCGACGAACCGAATGCGATTGCACACCCTGAATTGGTTTTTGGGATCGCGGGCCCCATCGGCATCGATATCGATGCAATCTCTCAAACGCTCACCAATGCGCTGCAAGCTGTCGACTATAAGACGATCAACATACGGATCACCGACGAGATTAAGGACGATGACGTGACCCCCTGATTTTCCTCCAACAGTGATTAGAGTCCGGCCTTGAAGGAAGGACGGACAGATGAAGCGTTTGAGGTTTTCGGAAGAGCAGATCATCGGGGTATTGAAGGAAGCGGAGGCGGGCGCGAAGACCGGCGAGCTGGCGCGGCGACACGGGGTGTCGGAAGCAACGATCTACAACTGGAAGGCCAAGTATGGCGGCCTGGAGGTGTCCGAGGCGAAGCGGCTGCGCTCGCTCGAGGACGAGAACGCGAAGCTGAAGCGGCTGCTTGCGGACTCGATGCTCGACAATGCGGCGCTGAAGGATCTTCTCACAAAAAAATGGTGACGCCCGCCGTTCAGCGGGAAGCGGTCGCCCATCTCCAGGCTTGCCATGGGATGAGCGAGCGGCGGGCGTGCCGTGTCACAGGGGCCGATCGGAAGAGCATGCGCTACCGGTCGCAGCGTGGTGACGATGCCGAGGTTCGGGAGAAGCTGCGCGAGCTGGCGCAGCAGCGTCGCCGGTTCGGTTATCGACGCCTGCATATCCTGCTGCGCCGGGAGGGCGTGATGATCAACAGGAAGAAGACTCAGCGCCTGTATCGGGAGTGATCTGCCCCCCGCTGAGTGGCCCAGAGACTATGATAGTCTGGACCATGAAAGGGACATTGAATGCCGAGCAAGAAGCACAAGCCGGAAGAGATCATCGGCAAGCTGCGTGAAGTTGAGATTGTGCTGGCGCAGGGAGCGAGCACGGCTGAAGCCTGTCGCCGGATCGCGGTCAGCGAGCAGACCTATTATCGGTGGCGCAAGGAGTATGGCGGCCTGAAGACCGACCAGGCGCGGCGGATGAAGGATCTGGAGAAGGAGAACCAGCGGCTGCGCCGGGCGATCTCGGACCTGACCTTGGACAAGCTGATCTTGCAGGAGGCTGCACGGGGAAACTTCTGAGCCCCGCGCGGCGGCGGCGCTGCATCGATCAGGTACGACGGGATCTGCCAGTCCGGGTATCCGAGCGACGGATATGCCGGGTGCTGGGTCAGCATCGATCGACGCAGCGCAAGATGCCGCGCGGGGCGGATGACGAACAGGCACTGACCGAGGACATCATTGCATTGGCGAAGCAATATGGTCGTTACGGCTACCGCCGGGTCACGGCGTTGCTGTGCCATGCGGGATGGACGGTGAACCATAAACGTGTCGAGCGGATATGGCGGCGTGAAGGACTGAAAGTCCCGCAGCGCCAGCCAAAGCGCGGGCGTCTATGGCTCAATGACGGATCGTGCATCCGGCTACGCCCCGAATATCCGGGGCATGTCTGGGCCTACGATTTCGTCGAGGGGCGGACGCATGACGGTCGCAAGTTCCGCATCCTCACGATCATCGACGAGGCCAGCAGGGAATGCCTGGCGCTCATCGTTGCACGGCAACTCAAGCATGAGGATGTTCTGGCGGCCCTGGCCGACCTGTTCATCTCGCGTGGGCCGCCAGCGCATATACGATCCGATAATGGTAGCGAGTTTATCGCGACCGCCGTCCAGAAATGGCTGGGGCAGATCGGCGTAAAGACCCTCTATATCGCGCCGGGATCACCATGGGAAAATGGCTATAACGAAAGCTTCAACGGGTCGCTTCGCGACGAACTGCTCAATGGCGAGATCTTCTACAGCCTCGCCGAGGCCAGGGTGCTGATCGAGGCATGGCGGCGGCATTACAACACCGTCCGCCCGCATAGCAGCTTGGGCTACCGGCCACCGGCACCGGAAACGGCGACACCGCCATATCCGGCCTCCGGTTCCGCTTCGCTCCACCTCCGTCCGGATATGGCGGCGATGAGCTTAATGCACTAACAAACCAATCGGTCCACTCGGTGGGGGCAGACCAGGAGGAAGGACTGATGGTCCGACGAAGACGTAACCGGCGCCGGGCGATCGGTGCTCGGGCGCCCGCACCGGTGCTGGCGCTACCGAACCAGCGGTGGAGCCTCGACTTCGTGCATGATCAGATGGCGTCAGGCCGGCGGTTCCGGGTGCTCAACATCGTCGACGACGTGACGCGGGAGTGCCTGCGCGCGGTGCCCGACACGTCGATCTCCGGGCGCCGGGTCGTGCGCGAGCTCAGCGATCTGATCGAGGAACGCGGCAGGCCGGGGATGATCGTCAGCGACAACGGGACCGAGCTGACATCGAACGCGGTGCTCGCATGGTGCGGTGAGGTCGGCGTCGAGTGGCATTATATCGCACCCGGCAAGCCGATGCAGAACGGCTATGTCGAGAGCTTCAATGGCCGGATGCGTGATGAGCTTCTGAACGAGACGCTGTTCCTCGACCTCGACCATGCCCGCACAGTGATCGCGGCCTGGGCCGAAGATTACAACCAGTCGCGGCCGCACTCGGCACTTGGATATGAGACACCGGCGGCGTTCGCCGCCGAACTGCATAAGCAATGGCCTGCGCAGCTACGCCCTTCGGGCTCCGCTGCGCAGGCCATTGCTTACACCGCGCTCATGCGCAACAAAGCTGCTGGGCTCTAATCCCGGCTGGTGGAAACCAGGGGGTCACGTCACAAGAGAGTGCAGGACGAGTCTCGTTCTTGCCATTTTTGGGCATTTCTCCGTACCGATATCGCGATATCTTCCAAAAAGGGAAAAGAAAAAAAGATGGAGTTGCTCTTCAATGGTATGAGGAAAGTCCTCGGCCCATGATTGATGTGCCAGCACCTACATACATTGATCTAGAAAAGTGGGAGATCAGTCAGCTAATAGGGAAATTCGAGGTTGAGAGTTCCTCGGAAATCTCAACAATGACTGAGGCACCGACCCAGCCTGCTAAGCGTTGGCCATTTTTCTCTGGCCGCAAATAAATTGCGAGGCGCAATGCCGCCGTTGGTTCAATGGTAAGAAGCCCAACGCCACGTACACACATGGGCGCTAGGGGACATCGACCGGACTGACTTTCTCGAGCCATTCCAAAATGACGGGCGCAACAATGCGACCTTCCGCGCGCAAGTCAAAGATCGCCTCCTCGCCCAGTTGAACGCGAGATACGGTAAAGGCCCGCTTCTCGTCTCTGCTATTGTCGGTGAAGATTGTCGCGTCCGCGACCTTCGCGGCTTCACGAATGGCGAGCTGCGTCCGAGGAAACCTCTGGACCAATTTGTCCTGCGGCACGTTGTGCCCATTATCCGCTACTCTCGACATCACACGCAGAACGGACAGATCTACATTTGCAAGACCCACAAATAACAGCAAGACGAAGTAACCGGCATCCTGCAAGTCGGTGATTAGGTCGATCTTAGATTTAACAGTGCCATCCTCCTGGATATCCCAGTGAGAAAAGACTGTCTCCATAGCAAATGGTACCTTCGCCGCCATGGCATGCGCCGCAAAGGCCTTCACGCCGGACTGTGCAACCTGCATCCAACCAAGATCGGTGTCGCGCAGAGCCTGAGCCCAATCGACAAGCGCGCCACTGCTGTCCGCCTCTGGAAGAATCGACAGCATCATGCGGTCGGCGTTGAGAAGAGGGATTTGCAATTGCCCCGAAAGCGATTTGCGCCACATGGTCGATTTTCCGGAACCATTGTGGCCCGCCAAGATAATCGCCAGCGGCTTCTTCGTTCGCTTTTGGGCGTCGAGGATTTGCTCGACCGCGGCGCTAAGCTGGGTCACTTAGTTTCGACGAACTGACCGTTTTGAAGCTTGCCTGTCGTGACCTTCCCGTCCAGCCGCCGAATGAAAACGCCGGGGTTATTCTCGTCGGCGGAATAGCGCGGCACACCCTTCTTCTGCGGGAGACGGACGCCAGGCTTGGTCAATTTGGTTCCGACGCGCTCCAAAGCTGCTGTGCTGGCGGCCACATTCGAACTTACAACATCGGCGCTCGGCCGCCGTCCGCTTACGGTAACATTGCCCAGACGCGTCGTCACATTCCGTTGTCCGGAGACTCCTTTGATTGCGACAAACTTGCCGTCGGACGAGGATCTCTTGGAAGTGCTATGCTTGGCCATGGCCAATATATAGCGACGATCGTAGGGATTCGCCACATCTTCCCGCTGCATCGTCGCGTGGCAGTGGCTGCCGAAATAACCGACGCGCACAAGCCAAATCGACTTCACGAATGCGTTCATCTGCAAATTGAGCCTTAGGAGTGACGCGCACTGGCCGAGAAGACCGGTAAACAGCGAAAAGGCGAGCTGTGGCGCCGAGAGATCAGTTCCTCGCCGTTTTCTGTACTCACATGTGGGAACGGCAGGTTTAGGGCAGCCGGCCGGCGGACGGCTACGACTTGGTTGAGGCGCGAAGCTGCCTATTCCCGCTCGAAGAGGGGAATAGACGCAAAATCGTTGGCCGCGCGCCTGCTGCGAGATTGCCGACCAGACTTCCGGGCTTCGCCCTGATCACTGCGGCGTCGGATCGGCGCCGCCGTCTGGCTGGTAGAAGTACCGCGCTGCCGCTCGATCAAGTTGCGGAGACTTTCCGTCAGGACCAAGGTCGCGGCGCCCATCTTGACGATCTCAACTTCACCCCTTGCGATGAGAAGGTAGAGGGAACTGCGGCTGAGTCCCGTAAATCGACAAGCATCCGGAACCCGCATGCTGATGGGCTCGATTGCAAGCGGTGAGGACGGTGGTGGGGCAGGGGACTGAAAAGGCACAACGGCACCCTCGCTGTTCAACTGTGACGGGACGGCTGGAAGGGTTGCCGCCCCGTCTCGCTTGATTATCCCAATTTGTGCTGCGCCGTTCCACACGACGTTTGTGCGCCAATGCCTGTTTTTCTACGCCCAGCTACCGCAACTCGCCCCTTTGGATGCTCTGGGTTGTCGCCGGACGGCTCCGCATACGGGAGCATCGCCACGCGTTTGCGGACGTTGGCGGAGTGTCGAGGGACAGCGGCTTTCGCCCGGAGGGCGGATCTACACGTCACCCGGACAGCGGTTCAGCGCTTCCAATTCGCGCGCGGTTGATCCGCCGCTCAGGTCATTTTCGTCCGCCATATTCGTGTCCGGCGAGAGTGCGATGCGCAGCCTCGAAACGTGGCAGAATACCGTCGCTTTGCGGGAACGAGGCAGCGGTGTAGTCGGATTGTCGCCTCGAAAAGTGGCAGAAAAGCGCTATGCACCCGTGCGTAAGGTGTGTGATTATAAATTGTGGGTCCGATGCGAAGCATCGCGGCCCGAAAATTAGGATCGGTTGGCAGTAGCAGCCTAGGGGCGACTGACCGGCTGAGGCGAGAGATTCCCGGCTTTGCACGCTCGTTCATACGACGCCGATACTAAAGGGGGAGGGGTTTTGAGTGACGCGCAGGAAATCGATTTTCAGCAGTTTCTGGATGGGCGTAGGCCCGGCGTTGAGGACCAATTGCGGAGGACGCGAGAGCAAGTTTTGACCACAGCCGCTTCGCGGGGCACTTTGAACAGCGGAGGGACGCTCAAACAGGGTGTCTCCGCGATGGAGCAGACGCTGTCTGACTACCTTGCCGCAACCATGGCCCTCGCGGATCGCTGGGCTGGTCCGGTCCTCCGATCAAGCGTGCGCGCGAGATGATCGTCGAACATTTATCTTCGATAGTTGCCGAGCTCGCCACCACGGAAACCGCCTATAGGGTTGGCACGCGACGTCCGCCAGACAGCGCTTTGAGGGCCATGGAGGGATTGGTCTCGCAGGCGAAGCAGCGGCTTGAAGCCAAATTGCGGGAGTTCGAATTGGGCGCCGATACTAATCAGAATGCGCGGGTGGCCTCTGTGACCAACATTGTCCACGCGACAAACGTGATTGGAGGTGTGCAACAGGCTGGAGGCTCGGCGATACAGGCCAACACCGTCAATCTGAGCGCAGAGGCCATTGCGGCTTCGCTCGATCATCTGTTCGTGCAACTCGCGGACGTTCCGGATGAATTGCTTGCCGAACTTGAGCCAGAGGCGGCCACGATCCGAAGCCAGCTAGTCAAGCCTGTACCGAACACGACGATCGTGCAGGAGGCGGGGCATACAATTCGAACCGTGCTGGAGGGTGCGATCGGGGGCGCTTTAGGCAATGCGATGTCACCTGGCATTGTGAATGCTCTAGCGGGCTTCTCAGCCGTCATAGGCTTAGGTTAGCGCACGAGTTCCGGGCGCATTCGCGTCGATTATTATCAGCCGACTTCCTCCCAGCGGGCAGCGGTGACGGCGAAAATTTGGAAAAACGGGTGCAAATTAAGAGGGCAAGATAAAAGCCGTGCCAGCTCCGGGCACGCGATGGTCGGTTTTCTGCGGCTTTGAGCGTATGGCAAGGCGCAAAAATGCCATACCCTGCGCGCAAAGGCGGCGCGCAGCGGCGCACTTTTCGTATGGCTTTGATGGTTAGAACCGAATTGGCGTGTTTGCTTAAGGCTTGGCAATCCACCCTAAGCAGATACCCCCCATTCAGCTTTATTACGCGAAAGCACTGCCCCATTTCGGCAGGCCCGACCCAAATATTATACAGAGTCGATGCTCTGAATCCGATTTCGGTTTTCGGGCCTGCCGCTTCCGCGAGGGAAGCTACATCTCAGCGATTGGAGATTTAGGGAATTGCGAAGTCAGGCTCTCAAACGCGTTCCAGGTCGTTCCGCGCTTCCACATGTTAGCGTCCGCGCTCGTGGTGTAATTTCCGGTGTAGGCGATGGTGTATTCCGGGGTGGGGCATGCCCCACCCCGGAATGCGGCGTCGCTGGTGGCCACCGGGTTCATCGTTATGGTGGAGTTTGCACACTTCAACCGTGACGAAGAGGAGTTCCCGATGACCGAGGACAGATTACTGATCGAAGAGCTTGCTGCGAAGGGCGGCCAACCGGATTTTTTGCGCACCATCGCCGAGAACGTGCTGCAGCTGATCATGGAGGCCGACGTTGATGGCCTGATCGGCGCGGGTCGCCACGAACGCAGCAGCGAGCGCGCGACCTGGCGCAACGGCTATCGCGACCGTTCGCTGGATACCCGGGTAGGCACGCTGAACCTGAAAATCCCCAAGCTGCGTGCTGGGTCCTACTTTCCGGGCTTCCTTGAGCCCCGCAAGATGGTCGAGAAAGCGCTGGTTGCGGTGATCCAGGAAGCGTGGATCGGCGGGGTCAGCACCCGGCGGGTCGATGAACTCGTCCAGGCCATGGGCATGACCGGCATCTCCAAGTCCACCGTCTCCAAGCTTTGCAAGGACATTGACGAGCGCGTCCATGCCTTTCTGAAACGCCCGCTCACCGGCGAATGGCCGTATCTCTGGCTCGATGCCACCTATCTCAAGGTACGCGAAGGCGGGCGGATCATCAGCGTTGCCGCAATAATCGCCATGGCCGTCAACACCGAGGGCCGGCGCGAGATCGTCGGCCTGCATATCGGCCCCTCGGAAGCGGAGGTCTTCTGGTCCGACTTCCTGAAGGACCTTGTTCGGCGCGGTCTTACCGGCGTGAAGCTGGTCATCTCCGATGCTCACGAGGGCCTCAAGGGCGCGATCACCCGCGTCATGGGCGCCACCTGGCAGCGCTGCCGGGTGCACTTCATGCGCAATGCCCTGTCCTATGTGCCCAAGGGCCAGAACACTGTCGTCGCCGCCGCGATCCGCCAGGTCTTCCTGCAGCCCGATCAGAAAAGCGCAACGCAGGTCTGGCGACAGGTCGCCGACCAGTTGCGCACCCGTTGGCCCAAGCTCGGCGCCTGCATGGACGAGGCCGAAACCGACGTGCTCGCCTACACCGGCTTTCCCACCCAGCACCGCACGAAGTTACACTCAACCAATCCGCTCGAGCGGCTCAACAAGGAGGTCAAGCGCCGCGCCGACGTCGTCGGAATCTTCCCGAACGAAGACAGCATCATCCGCCTCGTCGGGGCTGTGCTGATGGAGCAGAACGACGAGTGGCAGCTCCAGCACCGATACATGCAGATCGAAGGCATGGCCGAACTCAACCAACCCATGATCGAGGAGGAAAATCAGCCCCTACACATCACCGCCAAAGCCGCCTGACGATGGCCCACGGCCACAGCCGAAATTACACCACCTTGACGGACGCGACCCTTCCACATCGCCAACATGACGATAGATAGCTTTCGAGCCACTGCAGTATTAGCGCGTCCTCCACCCCTACGCTCCCGAAGGTTGAGACCCCAACGCTTCAAACTGCTGTCAGTCGAGCGCGCGCGAAGCAGATGCATCGCGGCTGTAACCAAGTGTTGGCGGGTCATCGTGTTACCCATTTTGCTGATCCGGAATCGCGCGACTGTGCCGCCAGACTGTCGGACACGGGGTACAAGCCCCAAATAGGGTCCAACGTCGATGCATCTAGCAAACCGGTCAGGATCGCAGATGGCGCTGTAGAAAGAGAGCGCGGTAAGCGGACCAACGCCAGGTATTTCCATGAAGCGGCGGCAGATATCGATGTTGACCGCCATATCCGCAAATTTGCGATCCAGGTGCTGAACATAATCTCGCAGCCCTGCGCAAATGGAGAGAACGGGTTCTATATCTGGTCGCAAGTCGATCTTTTGCTCTTTGCGTAATCTATCCATTTCTAAATTTGCTTTACGACGCAGCGTTGCCGCAGAATGGCACTTGGCCAGTTTGCCGCCATAAAGATTGAATTGTGCTCCGATCGCGGCTTCGCTCGCAATTCTCATTCGAAGCATCTGTTTCCTGTTTGCCAGCATGGATCGGATGCGTTGGCATTCCACGCTCTTTACCAACACTTCCGACACTGCTGATCGTCCGCTTCGCGCGACATCCGCTATTGCCCGAGCGTCATTGCGATCCGTTTTGTTCTGCTTCAGGCCTAGAAAGGCGGAAATTTGCCGGGCATCGAAAACGGCCACGGAATATTTCAAGCGTTCAAGTCCGCGCGCCAAATAGATGCTGGAGGAGCCCGACTCCATGGCAATGACCTCTATGTTCCCGCGCCGGAGAGGGCGGATAAAGGCATCGATTGCCTCGACGGACGTCGGAAGATCGCCTTGCTGGATTGGTTCCCCGGCTGAATTTAGCACACAGACTGATGTCGCATACACGCCTGCGTCGAGACCCACCCATAGCCGCTTGCTCATTGGTGCCTCCCACCCTGGGATCCGGCGCCACATAGGCATCAAGGTCGTGGCCTTATTTCTGGGCTCGGCGTCCGAATCTGACGATGAGGTTGGCTCGAATACCTGAACCGAAAATGACAAACTTAGATTGATGGCGTTTTGACCAGTACCTGCGAACTCTTTGAGATTGGTCTCTTCGCGCAACCGCTAGGTTCAGGCACTCACCGAAACATCGAGGAGAAATGATCAAACGGGCGCGGAAGCCATTTTTTCAAGTTCGGCGAGGCGCTCTCCGCAGATTGCGTGGACCGCGCGACCGAGTTCCTCGACGCAGCCACCGAGCCACGTCAGCTCTTCTTCGGTGATGCGGTAGTGCTTCGAATAGCGGGCCTTCACATAGGCCTCCTTGAGCTTCTCAAACCGCGCCCGATCTTCGCGGCGCTCGCGCGGCCAAGCATCGACCAACCGCATGTCGATCCGTTCAGCCTGCGTGCGCAGGAAGGCGAGATTGTGAACGTGCGGCGTGTAGAATGTGCAGACCAAGAGGACGCAGTGGTACAGGCGCTCGACGCCTTGGTGGAGCTCAAACGCGGCCTTCTTGTATCGACCCCGCTCCGTGTTTGAGCGAAAATCGTCGAAGAATTCCCCTGCGCTCGGATACCACTCGTCAAAATACTCCCGAGCCATCGCAAGCGCCTGCTCAGGCGTCTTGGGCTTGGGGGTGTGGAGCGGCTTGTCATCATACTCGTAGAGCGCGATCCCGTCGCGCGCGACGTCCATGAAGAAATAGCGCCCATGAGCGAGCCCGTCGTTCACCTCCTGTAAGGTGTGCACGATGAAATTGACCGGCGTCTTGAGCGTCTTGTCGATCGCCAGTTCTCGGATAAGCCGGTCCTCAAGCTTACCCCAGAAATCAACCTTCTCGGTCAGCCGCTTGTCGTTGACAATAATGAGAAGGTCGAAGTCCGAGCGATAGCCCTTGGCGGTGTGCGGCTCATCAACCCAGCCGCCGCGCGCATAGCTGCCATAGAGGATGATCTTGTCGATCCGGCCCTTCTTCTTCCAGCTCATCGTGCCGAGCGCCAGCGCATCCTCGAACTCTTCGAAGATGATTGCCTTTACGCGTTCCAGCTCGCGCTGCTTGTTGGCCGGAAGATGGTCGAGGTCGGTTTTCATCGCTGGCGGCACCCTGTCGGCGCGGCGGCTGATTGGCAAGATCGAAGCGGCTTCATCGCCGCCAGAATTGCCACCACCTACGGTTCTTTCCATCGACCGACTGGGCGATGACCCGCAAACTGCGGATCATCGCCTGTTCGACCTCGGCAACGCTGACGCCATGGCGCTCAGCAAGCTCGCGATAGTTCAGCTCCTCGACGCGGTGGCCAAGGAAGATCTCACGATCCTCCTCGTCGATCCGATCGACGGCGCGCTCATATTTGCGGAGCAGGTGACGCCGCGCGCGGGTGTAGCGGCTCACCGCTTCCTCCCATCGCAATAGTTCGCCCAATCCTCCATCATCAGGCGGCGCTTTTCGAGAAGATTGCCGCGCCGGTATGCGGCCTCAACCTTGTTGGCGACAGTATGGGCGAGGGCGGCTTCAGCGACGTCGCTCGGATGGTTGGTTTCCTCGCTCACCCAATCGCGGAACGACGAGCGAAAGCCATGCGCCGTGTAAGGCTCGCCCATTTCCTTGAGCAGTTTGGTCAGCGTCTGATCCGACAGAGGTCGATTGCGCCGCAGGCCGGGAAAGACAAGGTCGCAGCCCTTGATCCGCAACCGCGCGCACCGCTCGACGATGCGCAGCGGTCGGCGGGTGAGGGGGACGACATGCTCCCGATATGCCTTCATGCGGTCTTTGGAGAGCTTCCACAGCCCCTTTTCGAGGTCGAACTCTACCCACGTCGAGCCACGAACCTCGCCGGACCGGGCGGCGGTGAAGATCGCAAATTCGAGCGCGAGGCGGCTGAACGATTCTCGCTCGCGGAGACGCTGCACGAAGGCAGGCACATCTTCATAGGGCATGGCCGCGAAATGATTGTCGCGACGCGGCTGGCGAGGCAGGCCTTTGGTGATCGCGCGCATCGGCGCATCGGTTTCGCGGTAGCCCGAGGCATAGGCCCAATCGAGGACAGCGCCGATCCGCTGGCGGACGCGGCGCGCCGTCTCTGGCTTGGCCAGCCAGATTTCCGCGAGCAGGTCGCGGATCATCGGGCCGGTGATCTGATCGACTTTGAACTTTCCGATGTGCGGGAAGGCGTAAAGCTCCATTGTGCGCATCCATTGCGCATGATGCTTGCCGTTGCGCCACGTCTTTGAATGTATCTCGTAAGTCTTGGCGGCGGCCTCCTTGAAGGTCGGCACTGCCTGCCGCTTGCGCCTCTCTATTTGCGGGTCAACGCCCAACTCGACCTGGCTGCGAATCTCCCGCGCGAGTTCGCGCGCCTGCGCCAAGCTGACTTTCTGGCAGCTGCCAAGGCCGAAGTCGCGGCGCACGCCATCGCTCTGGACCCGGCACACCCAGCTGCTGGTGCCTCCCGGTCGTTCGAGGCGCATAAGGCCGTCGCCGAGACTCACTCGCCGCTGTTTGCTCTTGGGCTGCGAGAGCCCTGTCGAAGTGCTGTTCATCCCTCTGATCATAAAATTTAGTCCCACATTGGCAAAAATGTCGGCCTGGATCATGTGGGACGCACAGGGATACGAATCGCACCTCAAACCCGCAGCTACGCTGGGGTCTCGGAGACGGTTCGGGAAAGAGTGGGATTGAAACCTGGCGGACAGGGTGTCCCCAAAACTAGCATCCCGATGCATCCACCAGCATTAAAATAGGCATCGAAAATAGGCGATAATCGGCACAATCCGACTCCGTTCCCGTCCCGTTCTATCCGGTTGCGTTCCCATAAAACCAGCGTATTATCGGGGAACGGATTTGGTAACGGAGACGCCAGCCATGCCTCGCAAGCTCAGCAACGTGCTAACCCCTCTGGCGGTCAAGAATGCCAAGCCCGGACGCCATGCGGACGGGGGAGGGCTGCACTTGCTGGTGAAGGAAACCGGCGCTCGGTCATGGGTGTATCGCTTCATGCTCAAGGGCAAGTCGCGCGACATTGGCTTGGGCGCGGCTGGACAGGGCGGCATTTCCCTTGCCGATGCCCGGACGGCGCGCGATGCCCTGCGGCTCAAGGTGAAGGCCGGGATTGATCCTCTGGAGGAACGCCAGCGGGAAGCCACAGATGCGCTTGCGGCGGCTCAGGCGGCAGCGATAGCCGGGGTGACGTTCAAAGCCGTGGCAGAGGCTTATATCGGCGCAAATGAGGCAAGCTGGCGCAATGACAAGCACCGGCAGCAATGGCGCAACACGCTGGCAAGCTACGTCTATCCCGTCATGGGCGAATTGCCGGTTGCCGACATTGCCACGGCGCATGTGCTGAAAATCCTTGAGCCGATCTGGCAGGACAAGCCCGAAACTGCCAGCCGCATCCGGGGGCGGATAGAAACCGTGCTCGATGCCGCCAAGGCGCGCGGATACCGGGATGGCGAAAACCCTGCCCGCTGGCGCGGCCATATCGCGCAAATCCTGCCGCCCCGTTCCCGGCTCACGCGCGGGCATCACAAGGCCATGCCCTATGAGGCAATCCCGGCGTTCATGGCGAGGCTGCGCGAGCGGGAGGCGATAGCGGCGCTCGCGTTGGAGTTTGTCATTCTCACTGCAACGCGCACCAGCGAAGTGCTGGGGGCAACTTGGGCCGAAGTCGATTTGGACAAGGCAATCTGGACCGTGCCAGCGTCCCGCATGAAGGCGAGCAAGGAACATCGCATTCCCTTGTCGCCCCGCGCTGTCGAGATTCTGGAGGCCGTGAAACCGCTAGGTAAAGCGAACCTGTTTCCAGCCGACAAGGGCGGCAAGCTATCCACAATGGCCATGTCGATGCTGCTTCGCCGTATGAAGCTGGAATGCACCGTTCACGGCTTCCGCTCGGGCTTCCGCGATTGGGCAGCCGAATGCACCGGCTATGCCCACGAAGTCTGCGAAATGGCGCTGGCTCATGTGATCGGCAACAAGTCCGAAGCGGCTTACCGGCGCGGCGATCTATTCGACAAGCGGCGGCGGCTCATGGCCGATTGGGCATCCTATTGCGCCAGCGACGGCGCTGCTGGTGCGAAGGTTTCGCCAATCCGAGGAGTGGCATGAGCACCAAGAGACTCCCGCCTGAGTACCCCGAAAGCCTGCCGCCTGTAGAGATGCGGGAGCGCATGTTGGAAAGACTTGATCCAAAGGAAGGTCTCGAAAGCGCCTTGGCTGCCGTTCATGCAAAATTGGTTCAGGCCGCGCTGCGTATGGAGCAAGTGGGCGATGGCGGCCGATTCGGCGTTGCGTTGGGAATGAACGCGCTACTGGAATACTTTTCCAATGTCGGCGTTCCTTATGCTGCATTGTCGCCGATCTATGAAGTCCAAGCCGCAATCGTGGATGCCCGCCGTGGCGTTGAAAGTCCAATTTTTCGGCCGGATAGAGTAGGCGGGGGAGCGCCACCCACACCTGCACGCCACTTGGAATTCGAGGGTTATCTCGCCGTCATTACAGATTGCTGCGTCAGCCATTGCCGGAAGCAAGGGACACGAGCCTACATGGTAGAGGGCTGCAAGTTGGCAGCTAAACTGATACGAGAATCGAGTTGGGACATTAAGCCCGATGACAAGGAGTTACGAGAGATTCGGGAGCGGGTTAGGGCGCTACGGGAGGAAAGGCCCGACAATCAGCTCTATCGCCTCATGCTCGACAGTCCCGTAGCACGAGATCGACCATTAGATTGGGCCAAGTTGCTACTCAAGCATGACTGGATAAACCGGCCACCAGCAAACTTTCTTGCTAAACCCCCATTTTAGACGGAACGAATCACTGTTCCAAACTGCCCGGCAACGTTCGGGCAATCCCGCACGGACCTTGCGGGATACTTCCCCATGAAAGCATACGGCACTTTGCCCGAAGCTCAGCAATTCACGGGCATGTCGCGCACGCGGCTTTATGAATTGCTCCAGAAAAACAAGATTACGGCTCGGAAAGCCGGGCGGCGCACGTTGATCTCGTTTGCCGATCTCGAAGCCTACCTTGCCAGCCTCCCGACTTATCAGGCGGGAGCATGAGCAATGGCGATAAAAATGCAAAACCCCGGCGTGCAGGCCGGGGCTTCGCGCGATCTGCTTTTGGGTGGCTGGTCGCATCCCCTCTCTACCGCACAGGACTGGCGGGTGCAAATGCTTGCCTCCCGTTATTGCCTGCCGCCCTCGATGGCGCGGGACGTGGTGTGGCTCTGCTTTGGGGAGGGCTGCAATGACTGAGCCGCCCTTTCTCGATCATCGCGCAGCGGCGCTTGCCCTGCTGAGCGGCACCGGCCGTCTAAGCCGCAAGGCTGGGCAGTTTCTTGGCCAGCTTGCGGTCGATCCATCGCCCATGAGTGAAGCGCAGGCCGATTGGCTGGGCAAACTACTGGCACGCGCAGGCTTGCCGCCCATGGCAGAGGGAGGCGCGGCATGAGCCCCTATCCCGATGCACCGGGGCACCGGAACGTGGAAACCTCGATTGCCGCTGCTGAAGCTCTTGCGCCAAAGCTGGGGCGGCTCCAGCGCATGGCAGTGGGCGCAATCCGCGATGCTGGCGCGCATGGCCTGACTGCCGACGAACTGGCCGGACGGCTCGATATGGACCGCTGGTCTATCCAGCCGCGCACCAGTGAGTTGAAGCGAAAAGGGCTTATTCGTGACAGCGGACAGCGCAGGCCGAACCGCACCGGCAAGCTGGCCATTGTCTGGATTGCCCCATGATCGCTGCCGCCATGCCAAAGCCGCTTGATAGCGCCCGGCATGGCGGCGCTTTGAAACTTCACCGTGATTGCGGTTTCGGTGAAGTTTCAATTGCGGTGCTCCAGCCGCAATCGCCCGCAAATCCACCGATTTTCAGAAGTGGCACGGCGCTTGCGGTTAATTACCTTACATCTGGTGTGGGAGACCTTTCCGCTAGGCCCACCGGCCGGGGCGGCGCACGCAACCGTGCCGACCGGGAGAGCCATGCACTGACAGCGGCTCAAATTGCCAATCTGAAGGCCGCTGAGCGCCATGCCAAAAAAATCGGGCAGCCTTTCACTCGTATGATCTCGATTCACTGGCAGGCCGCTGGAGTGCCCTTGGCAGGCATGGCGAAGGCGACCGGCCGCTTTACCGATCTCATGGCGAAGGCGCTGGCCCGGCACGGAAGCGGTACCGCTTGGCTGTGGACCCATGAAAATGCGCCCGGCAACGGCCCCGACAAAGGCGGGCATTGCCACTTGCTTGCCCATGTGCCCGCCGATCTGGTGCCCGTCGTGACGGCATTGCAGCGGGGATGGCTTCGCCGGATTACGGGCCAGCCTTACCGGGCGCGCGTCATCCACAGCAAGCCGATTGGCGGCAGGTTGGGGCTGGAGACTGCCAATCCTGATCTGCACGCGGTCAATCATGCAGCGGCGCTCGCCTACGTGCTGAAAGGGGCAAGTGCTGAGGCAGCGTCACACTTCGGCCTGGAGCGGCTGGAGCCGGGCGGGCGCATCATCGGCAAGCGTTGCGGCACCTCTCAAAACATTGGCGCGAAGGCGCGGAAGGACTGACAATGGCGAAACGGACAAAGGCAAAACCGGGGGACGGCCTCGCGACGCGCGGGGAACCCGCAGTGCTCGAAGTTGAAAAGCGGCCGGACGAAAACATCGGGCGAACGCTGGCGCGGGTGACGTTGGACCCGCAAACCCGCAACGCGCATCTCGCCATGTCATTCGGCTCACAAATGTTTGGGGACCGCCACCAGCCCACCATTGCTGAAAGCAGCGCAGTGCTAGCCGAGGAACTACAGCGCGCGGTGAAGGGCGACCTGTCGCTGGCCAGCCGCATCTTTGCATCTCAGGCAATATCGCTAGACGCACTCTTTACGGAAATGGCCCGGCGCTCTGGCAGCAATATGGGGCACTATCCCGACGCAGCCGACAGGTACATGCGGCTGGCGCTAAAGGCCCAAGCTGCCTGCCGGGCGACGCTGGAAGCGCTCACAAGGCTCCACCAGCCCCGAGAGCAAACCGTGAAGCACGTTCATGTGAACGAGGGTGGACAGGCCGTGGTTGCCGATCACTTCCACCAGCACAGAGGGGAGGGGGGAAATGGAAAATCAGACAAACAATCCGATGCAACCGGCCCAGCTGGCACAATCGTCGCGCTGCCTAGCCCGGACCCGCTCGGGAACGGAGTGCCAGTCCCCGGCATTGAAGGGAAAGCGACGTTGCAGAATGCACGGCGGGACGAATCCCGGCGCACCTACAGGTAACCGCAACGCCCGAAAGCACGGCGGCTATTCCGCAAAGGCAAAGGCAGCGGCCCGATACGTGAAGGAAATTGCGCGGCTGGTGCGGGAGGTGGAGTGCTAGCCTTGCCATTTGGGGGTGTAATTGGACGGTCCAGCCGCTAGGATATGAGCATGGGTGTAATGGAGGCCATTGACCGCGATCCGCTGCTTGCGGGCTTCTACAGCATCGGGGACGCCACCCGATTGCTGGGCGTATCCCATGCGGCCAAGCTGCGTGGGTGGATCAATGGCTGGCCAAGTAGCAAATCCGGGCCGATTGTGGATCGCGACTTCAAGAAGTCCCCGACGGTCAGTTTTCTGGACCTGATGGAACTGCGGTTCATTGAGTATTTTCGTGGCCAAGGCGTCTCGATGCAGACGCTTCGCAAGGCTGCCGAACTGGCGCGCAAGGAATGGAGTGTTCAGCATCCCTTCGCCCTGTCCGATGTGAAATATCTAACCGACCGTCGCCGCGTGATTGCTCAGGCTTCCGAGGAGGTTGGCGATCGACCAACTTGGGAAATGGTGACGGGTCAATATCTGATCTGGGATGCAATCGAAGCGTCTATTGCCAAGGGAGTTGTCTTTGATCCGGCGACGCATTTGGCATCGCGCTGGAAGCCTCGCCCGGGCGACCATCCCGATATTGTTCTCGATCCGGCGCGGGCATTCGGGAAGCCGCTAGTGGACAGTGCAGGCATCCCGACCGATGCCTTGTTTCGGCAATGGAAAGCGGAAGACGGCAACTTTGACAGAGTGGCGCGCTGGTTCAACGTGTCACGCGGTCAGGTTGAGGGGGCCGTGCGCTTTGAGCTTGAATTGGCAAGTTGAGGATAAGGGCGGACGAGCACGTCGCTGAAGCGATAATCAAAGCGGTCCGCGAGATTGCGTTGCGGGACGGCTGGTCACTGGATTCCGTCGTGAGCGCGAGACAAGCCGGGAAGTCCGACGTACATTGGATCACAGAGTTTATGGCCGATGGCGGCGATGTGATCCTATCAGCCGACCGCGACTTTCTGGAAAATCCGCCTCAAGTCGATGCCGTCTTTCGGACTGGCGCAAAGGTCATCCATCTGCCGCCAAAATGGGGGCAGGCGAAAGGCACTATGCAATCTGCCCATATCCTCATGTGGTGGGCAAGGATTGAAGAATGCATCATCGCCATGAAGCCCCGGCAATGCTTTCGTCCGCCGTGGAACATCAATGAGACCGGAGAGCTACAGCCGGTTGCGATTGATTTTCAGTCGGCGCAAAAGAAGCTGAAAAAGGCAGTCAAGAAGGGCAAAGCTGGATAGGCACCGTCCCTTGGGTGCGTCGCGCGGCTGGTTTCGAAGCGACCCGGAAATTATTTGCTGCAAACTGGTAGAAAACCGCGCTTGCAGTCGAATTCAAGTCGCAAGTCATTTTTAATTGGGAAGCTGCCACCTCTCGAACCCCGCGCCGCTCCGCCATTCCCAGCCGCGACTTGTCGCGTAGGGTGTGTATCGAACTGCACCCGCACCAGCCGGGAAAGTCCCCCGATCTGGCCTGCCCGATCTGCAAACCCATTCCGGCTGCATAGCGAGGCTATGCGCCTAGCGGGTGACCTATCGGGGAGCGATTATGGGAATGGAGCCAACTTTCGGGAAAAACTACAAAAAAATCAACGAAAATTGGCGGACAGGGTGGGATTCGAACCCACGGTGAGCTTGCACCCACGGCGGTTTTCAAGACCGCTGCCTTAAACCACTCGGCCACCTGTCCGCACGGCGGATTACCGCCATTCATTCCAAGCTGCGGCCCGCGAAACCGTTGTGGCGTGGGGCACCTGCCGGGACACCTCCTTGGCAGCAACTTGCTCCTCGGCGGTGAAATATGGCCGATACTCTGCTGCCTGCCGGATTGTCGAGAGTCCTCTTTCGCTTGGCAGTCGATAAATGTTGCCGCCGCTCGTGAGGCGCCGCGTGGCGCGCGCACTGTTCGTTGATTGCTTCCCGGCGCTCGGATGGTCGAGCTAATTTCCTGCGATCTGGAGCCGTTCGACCGCAAGATCGGCCCGATCGACACCCCAATCCGTCAAGCCGGCGGGCCAGTTGCCGCCGGTGATCAGCGATTCCGTCGCAGCGGCCATCGCGGGGGCGGTCTGCAGGCCATATCCGCCCTGACCGGCCAGCCAGAAAAACCCCTCTGTATCGGGCGCGAAGCCGGCGACCGGAACGCGATCATGCGTGAACGTGCGTAGCCCTGCCCAGCTATGACTGAGCCGCCGGACGGCGAGCGAGGTATAATGTTCGACCTTCGCTGCGGCGAGGGCGATGTCATATTCCTCCGGCTGGGCGTCGGTCGGCTCGCTCGGCACTTCGTCGACGGGACAGGCGAGCAGGCGACCCGATTCGGGCAGCATGTAGAAATCGTCGACCGCGGTCTTGGTGAAGGGCCAGTCGCCGATCTGCTGATCCGGCGGGGCGTCGAAGGCGATGATCGTCCGGCGCAGCGGCTGAAGGCCGAGCGGCTCGACGCCCGCGAGGCGCGCGATCTCGTCGCACCAGGCGCCCGCCGCGTTGACGAGGATCGGTGCGGAGAAGCGGTCGCCGGTCGCCGTGGTCACGACCCAGTTCGTTCCTTCACGCGCGATCGCAACGACGCGGGCACCCGGGATCGACTGGCCGCCCGCTTGCTTGATCGCCGCGCGATAATCCTGCTGCAGCATTTCGCTGTCGAGGCGGCGCGCGGCGCGGTCGAGCACCGCGGCGACGATCCCGTCGCCGCCGCAGCGGAGTACCGGCACGATGTCGCGCGCGGCGTCGGCGTCGAGCCGCTCGAGCCGGTCGCTATAGGGCCGCATTTCCGCTTCGAGTAGATCGAGCCCCGCGAGCATCTCCGGCGGCGCGATGAACAGCGCGGCGGAGGGGCGCGACAGCGCGGTGCCATTTGCGCTGGGGGTTTCGAAATGCGCGCGGCTGAATGCCGTCATGCCGCGCACCACCGATTTGCCGATGCCGAAATGATAATAGGTCGCGCTGCGGCCGCTCGAATGATAGCCGAAGCCACTCTCTGCTTCGAGCAGCACGGTCCGTCCGTGCGCGGTAAGCCGCGCGGCTGCCGATACGCCGGCGATGCCGCCGCCCACGATCAGAAAATCGGCTGTCTGCAATTCCCGTTCCCCTCCGGCAATCTCCGGTGCCGAGCCCGCTCGCTCTGGCTGGCGGCAATCCGAATGACGTCGATGCTTCTTATTACCTCGATCCGCACACCGAAAGGGCCGGAACCGGTCGAGCACGTGGCAAGCGAACCGGGTGTATCGGTCCGGCGCGCGAATGACTCGGCTTGTCTTGGCGCGGGGTGGTCAAGGCGCTCGCATCTGTGCAAGACATTGCCTATGGGTGGGGACGTCATGCACGCTAGCAGTTTCAGAATCGGACGCGTTTTCAAGCTGGCAGCCACGATGCTGTCGGCCTGGGCGCTCACCGCATCGGCGCCGCTCCACGCACAGGGGAGCGATGCCGGCTTTACCACCTATGTCCAGTCGCTGTGGCCGAAGGCGCAGGCGCGCGGGGTATCGCGCGCGACCTTCGACCGGGTGACCGCGGGGCTGGTCTATAACCCCCGTGTCGTGGCGCTCGATCGCGACAACCTTGGCGCACCCCCCAATCCCAACACGCCGATCCCCGCCTTTGCCCCCTATAAGGCGAAGCATGTCGATGCGGCGCGGATCGGCGGCGGGCGCGCGGTTCACGACCGGCTGCTGCCCATGCTGTCGCGGATCGAACAGCGCACCGGCGTGCCGACGAG
This sequence comes from Sphingopyxis macrogoltabida, assembly GCF_001314325.1. Lineage (NCBI taxonomy): Bacteria > Pseudomonadati > Pseudomonadota > Alphaproteobacteria > Sphingomonadales > Sphingopyxidaceae > Sphingopyxis > Sphingopyxis macrogoltabida. The sequence goes on along the minus strand of NZ_CP009429.1, from coordinate 1,777,090 downwards.
CATCATGATCGCGATTTTCGGCCACGAGACCGCCTATGGCAAGGTGACGGGCAATTTCGACTTGCCCGAGGCGCTGGCAACATTGGCCTATGAAGGCCGCCGCCGCAGCCTGTTCGAACCCGAATTTCTTGCGACGCTGGAAATGGTCGAAAAGGGCGTGCCGCGCAGCGTGCTGAAAGGAAGCTGGGCGGGGGCGTTCGGTTATCCGCAATTCCTGCCCTCGGTTTATCTGGCGGTTGCCGAGGACGGCGACGGCGACGGCGTCGCGCGTATCTGGTCGAGCGAGGCCGATGCGATCGAGTCGATCGGGGCCTATCTGCGCCGCGCCGGCTGGCGCGCCGGGCAGCCGTGGGGCGTCGCGGTGCGCGTGCCCGCCGGTTTCGACCGCAATCGTTTTGCGACGCGGCTCCAGCCGACCCGCTGCCCGCGCGTTTTCGCGCGCTACAGCCGTTGGCGGAGCATGGCGGAATGGCGCGCCGACGGCTTCCAACCGCTGAACGGCCGCTGGCCCGACGGGCAGGTGCAGGCGACGTTGCTCGAACCCGATGGTCCCGGCAACACCGCCTATTTGCTGACCGGCAATTATCGTGCGATACTCGACTATAATTGTTCCAACTTTTACGCGCTTTCTGTGGGGTTGCTGGCGGATGAAATCGATCGTTAGGGGCGGGGGCCTGATGGCAGGGGCGGCGTTGCTGCTCAGCGGATGCGGCAATCTGGGTGGAGGCAAGGGCGACAGCAGGCCCATAGCGGGGCCGGCGCCTGCGACCGCCGGGGTCGATGGACCGGCCAAGCTCGGCGAGCCCTTCACGATCAGCGGCACCACCTATACGCCCGCCGATATCGCCGACTATGACGACGTCGGCTATGCGAGCTGGTATGGCGAGGAACTGGCCGGGCGCCCGACAGCCAATGGCGAAGCGTTCGATCCCGCCGCGATCACCGCCGCGCACAAGACGCTGCCGCTGCCGAGCTATGTCGAGGTCACCGCGCTCGATACCGGGCGCACGATCCTTGTGCGCGTCAACGATCGCGGGCCGATGGCGAACGACCGGCTGATCGACCTGTCGCGCGGCGCCGCCGAGCAGCTTGGCCTGACCGGCGGCGTCGCCGCCGTCCGCGTCCGGCGCACCAATCCGCCCGCCGCCGAAAGGGCGCAGCTGCGTGCCGGCGGCGCGGTTCCCGACCGGATCGCGACGCCCGACTCGCTGCTGATGATCCTGCGCAGCAAGCTCAAGGGCATGCCGGTTCCGGCGGGCGTTTCCGCCAATGTCGCGGCGGCGACGCCATCGACGCCGACTGCTCCGGCGCCTGCGCAGCCCGCGGGCGGCGACCGTTTCATCGTCGAAGGCCCCGGCGCGAAGAAGCCTGCGGCAAAGCCTGCCGCCAAACCGGCCACACCCGTTGCCAAGCCTGCGCCGGCGCCGTCCGCCGCGAGCGGTAGCCACGCCGTGCAGGTCGCTGCGTTCGGCAGCCAGAGCCGCGCCAACGCCGCCGCGAAGTCGGTCGGCGGCAGCGTCGTCAAGGCGGGCAATCTCTGGCGGGTCCGTATGGGACCGTTCGCCAGCGACGCCGAGGCGCAGGCTGCGCTCGGCAAGGCAAAGGCAAAGGGTTTCCGCGACGCAGTGGTCGTTCGCGACCGGTGACCCGCCGGCCGATGCGACGGGCGATCATCATCAGGGGCGGTGCTGCGGCGCTTGCCGCGCTGGCGGTTGCCGCAGCGTTGCCAGCTGCCTCGGCAGGGGGCAAGGCGCCTCCGGCGCCGGTGAGCCGCCCGCTCTACGTTACGCAGGCGCCGATCGTGATGCTGAAGGATCTCGATTCGGGCGCGATCCTCTTCTCGCGCGGCGCCGACAAGCGCTTCGCGCCGGCGTCGATGGCAAAGGTGATGACCGCCTATGTTGTGCTCGACCTGATCCGCAAGGGCGAATTGTCGCGCGACAAGCAATTCACCGTCGATGAAGCGACGTGGAAAAAGTGGAACGGCAGCACCGGCGGATCGACGATGTTCCTGCGGCCGCGCGAGAAGGTGTCGGTCGACGAACTGCTCAAGGGTCTGATCACCGTTTCGGGCAATGACGCCGCGGCGGTGCTGGCGGTCGGGATCGACGGTAGCGAGGAAGCATTCGTCAAACGAATGAATGTCATAGCGGACAATATTGGTATGTCGTCGAGCAAATTCGGGACACCGAATGGCTGGCCCGACGGCGGGGTGACGAAGGTGAGCGCCGCCGATCTGATCACGCTTGCCGACCGGCTGATCCGCGATCATCCCGAAGGCTATGCGCGCTATTTTTCGATGCCGCGGCTCCAGCACGGCACTTCGCCCGATGGCAAGCCGATCGTCCAGCCGAACCGCAACCCGATCCTCGGCCGTTTCGCGGGTGCCGACGGGCTCAAGACCGGGCACACCGCCGAAGCGGGCTATTGCTTCCTCGGCTCGGCGAAGCGCGGCGGGCGGCGGTTGATCATGGTCGTTGCCGGGATGAGCAGCGAGAAGGCGCGCCGCGACGAGGCCGAACGGCTGATGAGCTGGGGTTTCGAGCAATGGGAGGGCCGCGAACTGGTCCCCGCGGGCGCCAGCGTCGGCCGCATCGATGTCGGCAAGGGCGCCAAGCCGGTCGTCGCGACGGAAACCGGCATGGCGGTGCGGATGACGGTGCCGAAAGGCTATTCGGGCGGTTATCGCGCAGTGATGCGCACCCGCTCGCCGCTCGCGGCGCCCGTCGTGCGCGGGACGCCGATCGCCGATCTGGTCGTTACTCCGGACGGGTTGCCGCCGCAGACGACGCCGCTGCTTGCGGCGGCCGACGTCGGCGAAGGCGGCTGGTGGGCGCGGGCGCGCACCGGCTTTTACCGGCTGACGGGCTGGTGAGCGGGCGTTTCATCACCCTCGAAGGCGGGGAGGGTGTCGGGAAATCGACGCAGATCCGCGCGCTCGCCGCGGCGCTGGCCGGACGCGGCATCGAAAGCGTCGTGACGCGCGAACCCGGCGGCAGCGTGGGCGCCGAGGCGATCCGCGCGCTGTTGATGGAAGGCAGCGACGACCGCTGGGACGTCCGCAGCGAAGCCTTGCTTTTTGCCGCAGCGCGCGCCGATCATGTCGCGCGGACGATCCGGCCCGCGATCGAACGCGGCGCGTGGGTGCTGTGCGACCGCTTCGTCGATTCGTCGCGCGCCTATCAGGGCGGCGGCGGCGGGATCACCGATGCGGACATCATGGCGCTCCATGGCTTCGGTTCGCTGGGGCTGCTCCCCGACCGGACCTTCCTGCTCACCGTCGGCGCCGATGAAGCCGCGCGGCGGCTGGCGGCGCGCGATGCGGGCGGCGCCGACCGCATGGGCAGCAAGCCCGCCGACTATCAGGCGCGCCTCGCTGCGCGCTTCGCCGAGATGGCGGCGAGCGAACCTGCGCGCTGGCGGGTGATCGAGGCCGATGCTCCTGCCGATGCGGTCACCGCGGCGATCCTCGCCGACCTTCAGGAGTGGCTGGCATGATCGGCCATCAGGACGCCGAAAGCGCCTTTATCGAGGCATGGGCTGCGGGGCGGCTCCACCATGCGTGGTTGCTCGCGGGACCGCAGGGGATGGGGAAGGGTGCCTTTGCCGAGCGGGTGGCGCGGTTCCTCGTCACCCACGGGAGCGGTGGTGACGGCGTGCCGGTATCGCTCGACGACCCCGGCGATATCGCCGCATCGCGCCTTGTCGACGCCGGCAACCATCCCGAGATTCTTTCACTGACGCGTCAGCCGAAGGACAAGGGCAAGGAACTCGCGCGCAACATCACCATCGACCAGGTGCGCGGCATCATCCGCCGCCTGCACCTGTCGCTTTCGCTCGGCGAGTGGCGCGTGATCATCGTCGATGCGGTCGACGACCTCGAGACCGATGGCGCGAATGCCCTGCTCAAGACACTCGAGGAGCCGCCAGCCAGAACGCTGTTTTTGCTGATCAGTCACTCACCCGGACGCTTGCTGCCGACGATCCGTTCGCGATGCAGAACGCTTCGTTTTCAACCGGTTGCACATGACGTCATGACATCTTGGCTGCACGAATTGCGCCCGATGCTCGAAATGGCGGAGGTGCGCGCGATCGTTGCGGCATCGGGCGGGGTGCCGGGAAAGGCAATCGCCCTGATCGACAGCGACGTTGCGGCGATGGAGAAGAAATTGCTCGCCATTGCGGCGAGCGGCGATCCCGGAAACCGGCTGCGCGAAGCGCTGGCGCGCGAAGTCGCGGGCACCAGTAACCGCGCCCGGCTCGAGTTGGTGATCGACATCGTTCCGGGCCTGCTTGCCCGGCTGGCGCGCGAGCGTCCGGTAGCGGAGATCGCACCGGTGCTGGCGCAATGGGACCGCATCCAGCGGACGGTGCGCGATGCGATCCGCGGTTCCTACGACGGCGCGATGGTCGGGTTCGAGATCGGCAATTGCCTTGCCGAACTCGCGCCCAAAGTCGCGGCGGCGCGATAATCGTCGGGATACTTCCCCTCCTGCTCCGCACCCGCTAAGGCGCGGGCATGTCAGACCCCTTTTATATCACCACCGCGATCAGCTATCCGAACGGCCGCCCGCATATCGGGCATGCCTATGAAGCGATCGCCACCGACGTCATGGCCCGCTTCCAGCGCGCCCGCGGTCGCGACGTGCGGCTGATCACCGGCACCGACGAGCATGGGCTGAAGATGTTCCAGACGGCGCGCGACCAGGGACGCGCGACGATCGATCTCGCGGACGAAATGTCGGGATATTTCCGTGAGATGTATGCCAGGCTGAATATCAGCTATGACAATTTCATGCGTACCTCCGACGCCGCGCACCATGCGGCGTCGCAGGCGATCTGGAAGGCGATGGAGGCCAATGGCGATCTCTATCTCGACCGCTACGAAGGCTGGTATTCGGTCCGCGACGAAGCCTTTTACGACGAGAGCGAACTGACGGAAGGAGAGGGGGAAACCAAACTCTCGCCGCAGGGCACGCCGGTCGAATGGACCGTCGAGGAAAGCTGGTTCTTTCGCCTGTCCAACTATCAGGACAGGTTGCTCGCACTGTACAACGACCAGCCCGATTTCATCCGTCCCGAAAGCCGCCGCAACGAAGTGCTGCGCTTCGTCGAGGGCGGGCTCAAGGATCTCAGCGTCTCGCGCACCAGCTTCGACTGGGGCGTGCCGGTGCCGGGCTCGCCGGGGCATGTCATGTATGTCTGGGTCGACGCGCTGACCACCTATCTCTCGGGCCTCGGCTATCCCGATCCCGCCAGCGATTTCGGCAAGTTCTGGCCGGCGAATATCCACATGATCGGCAAGGATATCGTTCGTTTTCATACGGTTTACTGGCCGGCCTTCCTGATGAGCGCCGGTCTGCCGCTGCCCAAACAGGTGTTCGGCCACGGCTTCCTGCTCAACCGCGGCGAGAAGATGTCGAAGTCGCTGGGCAATGTCGTCGACCCGATGGCGCTCGCCGAACATTATGGCGTAGATCCGCTCCGCTATTATCTGCTCCGCGAAGTCAGCTTCGGGCAGGACGGCACCTATTCGGCCGAGGCGATCGTGCGCACCGCCAATGCCGATCTGGCGAACAGTTTCGGCAATCTGGCGCAGCGCAGCTTGTCGATGATTTTCAAGAATTTGGATGGTGCTCTTTCCTCTGACTATGGGCAGGCGCAGGATGATCTCGACCTGCTCGGCGAAGTCAATGAAATGGCGCGCAATTGCCTGCCACATGCCTTCGAGCAACTGGCCTTTTCGGTCGGTATCGAGGATTGGCTACGCGCGGTGTTCGCGTGCAATCAATATGTCGACGCGCAGGCGCCTTGGGCGCTGCGCAAGACCGATCCTGAGCGGATGCGCGCGGTGCTGATGACTTTGTTCAAGGCGGTCCGGACGCTCGCGATCGCGATCCGTCCGGTCGTGCCGGCGGCCGCCGACACATTGCTCGACCAGATGGGGATCGCCGAAGACGCCCGCGATTTTGCCGCGCTGGCCGAAACCGACTGGTTCGCGAAGCTCGCCGCCAGCGGCTTCACCGTCGGCCAGCCCGTCCCGATCTTCCCGCGCCTCGAACTGCCTGCCGAAGAGAATGAGGGGGAAGGGGAGGCCTGATGCTCGTCGATTCGCACTGCCACCTCAATTACAAGGGGCTTGCCGAACAGCAGGGCGAGGTGCTGGTGCGGGCGCGGCAGCGGGGCGTCACGGCGATGCTCAACATCGCGACGCGCGAAAGCGAATGGGACGATGTGCTCGCGGCGGCCGAAGCCAATCCCGACGTCTGGGCCAGCGTCGGCATTCACCCGCATGACGCCGACCAGCATCCCGACGTCGACACCGCGAAACTCGTCGAGCGCGCCGCGCACCCGCGCGTGATCGGCATCGGCGAGACCGGGCTCGACTATTATTATGACAAGAGCGACCGGCAGCGGCAGCAGGATAGTTTCCGCCGCCATATTCACGCGTCGCAGCAAAGCGGTTTGCCGGTCATCGTCCACACACGCGATGCCGAGGAGGATACGCTGGCGCTGCTCGGCGAGGAAATGGGCAGGGCGGTCTTTCCCGGCGTCATCCACTGCTTCACCGCCAGCGATGATTTCGCCCGGCATGCGCTCGATCTTGGCCTCTATATCTCGATCTCGGGGATCGTGACGTTCAAGAATGCCGCCGACCTGCAGGCGACCGCGAAGTGGCTGCCGCAGCACCGTTTGCTGATCGAAACCGACTCCCCCTTCCTCGCCCCCGTGCCGCACCGCGGCAAGACCAGCGAACCGGCGTTCGTCGCCGACACGCTCGCCTATCTCGCCGATTTGCGCGGTGACGATCGCGACGAACTGGCGGCGACGACCAGCGCCAATTTCTACAAGCTTTTCAACAAGGCGGCGCCGTGACGTCGGACACGCCATGAAGCTTCGGATCCTTGGCTGCGGGACGTCGTCGGGCGTCCCGCGGATCGGCAACGACTGGGGTCAGTGCGATCCGGACAATCCGCGCAATTTGCGCAGCCGTGCCTCGATCCTGATCTCGCTCGGCGGCTTCCGGCTGCTCGTCGACACGAGCCCCGACATGCGGCTGCAACTGCTCGACGCCGAAGTCGGCGAGGTCGATGCGGTCATCTGGACGCACGAGCATGCCGATCATTGCCATGGGCTCGACGATCTTCGGCAGATCATGCATTTGCGGCGCTCGGCGGTGCCGGCTTACGCGCGCGACCATGTGCTCGACATATTGAAATGGCGTTTCACTTACGCCTTTGCCGGAAATGCCGGCTATCCGGCGTCGGTCGATCCGGTCGAACTGATGGATCATCAATCGATCGGGCCGATCGAGGTGTCGGCGATCGAAATGCCGCATGGGCCGATCAAGGCGACCGGGCTGATCTTCAGCGACGGTGCCCACAAGATCGCCTATGCTACGGATTTTTCGAAGTTTACCGACGAGATGGTCGACTTTTTCCAGGGTGTCGACCTGTTCGTGATCGACGCGCTGCGGCGCTATCCGCATCCGACGCATCCGCATCTGCAAATGTCCCTCGAAGGCCTTGCCAAAGTCGGCAGCCCGCGTGCGATCATCACGCACATGGATAACACGATGGACTATGACGATCTGTCGGCCGAGTTGCCGCCGGGCGTCGAGCCGGGTTATGACGGGCTGGAGGTGCAGCTATGACCATGGAAACCGGCGCCGACATGCTGTGGTTCGCGATGGCGCTGACGCTCGTTGTCAGTGCGCTCGTCGCGCGTCAGCTAAAACTGGCCGACTGGCTTAAGATGGGGCTGGCCTGGCTCGCGATCTTCGCGCTCGTGTTCATCGTCATCCGGACGTGGCAGCTCGTGGCGTGAGGGGGCGCGCCGCTTCTCGCCTGCATATGATGATTTAACATAATATATATTATCGGATAATAGGATGGCCGAAACGACAAGCCTGTCCCCCATCGATCGCCTGCTTGCCATCATGCGCCAATTGCGCAACCCCGACGGCGGTTGCGAATGGGATCTGGCGCAGGATTTCTCGACGATCGCGCCCTATACGATCGAGGAAGCCTATGAGGTTGCCGACGCGATCGCCGGCGGCGACCCCGCTGCGATCTGCGACGAGCTTGGCGACCTGCTGCTCCAGGTTGTCTTTCACAGCCAGATTGCGACCGATGACGGGCTCTTCACGTTCGACGACGTCGCTGCGGCGATCAGCGACAAGATGGAGCGCCGCCATCCGCACATCTTCGGCGACACCAAGGCCCATGACGTCCGGATGCAATGGGAGCAGATCAAGGCGGCGGAGCGTGCTGCCGACGGTCCGCAGGGCGCGCTGGCAGGCGTCGCGCTGTCGCTGCCCGCACTGCTCCGCGCGCAGAAACTGCAGGCGCGCGCCGTACGGGTCGGCTTCGACTGGCCCGACGCCCAGGGGCCACGCGACAAGATTGCCGAGGAACTGGCCGAGGTCGCCGATGCGGACAGCGATGCGGCGCGGCACGAGGAGGTTGGCGACCTGCTGTTCGCGGTGGTCAATTATGCGCGCAAGCTCGGCGTCGATGCCGAAGGCGCGCTGCGCGACGCGAATCTCAAATTCGCGCGCCGTTTTGCCGCCATGGAGGATCGGGCCGGCGGCTCCTTGGCCGGGCTGTCGCTCGATGCGCAGGAAGCGCATTGGCAGGCCGTCAAGGCGTCGGAGCGCTCGTAGCGTCGGGTCTGGCCGGCCACAATCGCTCGAAACGTGCCCGGTCGGCGGGATCGAGCCGGACCGTGAGCAAATGCCCCTCGCCCTGCACTTCGTCGCTCAGCACCTCGCCGCGCGCGTGCAGCCACGCCATCGCGTCGCCTTGGTCGAAGCCGAGGAAGATCCGCAGCGTCTGGTGCTGCGCGGTCAATTGCAACGCCATGAGGATACGCGCGGCGTCGACGCCTTCGCCGGTGACCGCCGAGATCAGCGCTACGTCGGGCCGCCGCGCCGCCATTTCCGCGATCACCGCGCGGCGTTCGGGATCGGCGGTATCGATCTTGTTCCAGATTTCGATCTGCGGAATGGCGTCGGGCGCATCGCCGCCCCCTTCCCCGTCCTGCGCGCCGTTGACGCCCAACGAGTCGAGGATCGCGCGGACATCGTCATATTGCGCCTCGCTGTCGGGATGGACGATGTCGCGGACGTGGACGATCAGGTCGGCGGTCGTCACTTCCTCGAGCGTCGCGCGGAACGCGGCGACAAGCTGGGTCGGCAGGTCTGACACGAAGCCCACCGTGTCGGACAGGATCGCCTTGTCGATCCCCGGCAACCCGATCTCGCGCATCGTCGGATCGAGGGTTGCGAACAACATATCTTCCGCCATGACGTCACTTCCCGTCAAGCGGTTGAAAAATGTCGATTTCCCGGCGTTGGTATAGCCGACAAGCGCGATCACCGGCCATGGTGCGCGCTGGCGTTTCGCACGCTGAAGCTGGCGCGTGCGGCGCGCATCCTCGAGCTGGCGGCGGATGCGTGCCATGCGGTCGCGGATCATCCGCCGGTCGGCCTCGATCTGGGTTTCGCCGGGGCCGCCGAGGAAGCCGAAGCCGCCGCGCTGGCGCTCAAGGTGGGTCCAGCTCCGCACCAGCCGCCCCGCCTGATAATCGAGATGCGCAAGTTCGACCTGCAGCCGCCCTTCGGCGGTCGCGGCACGCTCGCCGAAGATTTCGAGGATCAGCCCGGTGCGGTCGATCACCTTCGCCCCGAACGCGGTTTCGAGATTGCGCTGCTGGATCGCGGTCAGCGCCGCGTCGACGATGACGACCTGGACGTCGTGGGCCGCGATATCGGGCTTGATCGCGTCGATCTGCCCGACGCCGAGCAAGGTGGCGGCGCGCGTCTGGCGCAGCCGGATCGGATGCGCCGCGACGACGACCAGCCCGATCGCGATGGCGAGCCCCTTTGCTTCCTCAACGCGCGCATCGAGGTCGCGCGACAACCGCTGGCCATGCCATTCGGGCACGACCAGCAGCGCCGCGGCGCCGCGCGTCACCTCGCCAATGTCATCGTTCATCGGAGCGTTCGGGCGATCGATCAGGCGCCGCCCGCGTCGTCGTCGCCGTTGTCGGTCAGGTTGATCGGCCCGTTCGGCTGGACGGTCGAAATGGCGTGCTTGTAGACAAGCTGCACCTGCCGCTCGCGTTCGAGCAGCATGCAGAACAGGTCGAAGGCGACGATATCGCCCTGCAGCATCACCCCGTTGACGAGGAACATCGTCACCGACTCGTCCGAACGCCGCACCGCGTTCAGGAAAACATCCTGCAAGGCCTTGCCCTTGCTGGCGGGCGCATCGCGCAGATTGTCGCCGAGGAGCGAGAGATCGAAGTCATGCGAGGGCATGACCGTCGAGATGGCGTGCTTGTAGACGAGCTGCGACTGTCCGTCGCGGCGGAGAAGGAGCGAAAAATTGTCGAACCAGGTGATGATTCCCTGCAACTTGACGCCCTTGACGAGGAACATCGTGACCGGAGTCTTGCTGCGGCGCAGGGCGTTGAGGAAAAGATCCTGGAGATTCTGATTCTTATCGGACACATTGGCCTCCTGTTCTTGGCGGTATAACCGCGGTGCGATGTCGGCACAGCCGGCATCTTTGACCTTCTTCGCACACGCAATATGCGGCATAGCGCGCCGCAGGTCTACGTCAAAGCCCCTTACCCTTCGCCATCGCTATTGTCGCTCAATCCCAACAGCTTCAGTTTGCGGTGCAATGCCGAACGCTCCATCCCGATGAAGGTTGCGGTACGTGAGATATTGCCCGAAAAACGGTTGATCTGGATACGCAGATATTCGCGTTCGAAATTCTCGCGGGCTTCCTTGAGCGGAATGGCGGTGATCGATTCGCTGTTCGGCAGAATATCGGCGCCGCCGCGCACCAGCTCGGCGGGCAACATGTCGGCGTCGATCCGTGCGAGCCGGTCGCTGGGAGCAAGGATCATCACGCGTTCGATGACGTTGCGCAGTTCGCGGACGTTGCCCGGCCAGTCGTGCGCCTGCAGCGCCGCCATCGCTTCGGCGCTGATTTCCGGCGGCGGGACACGGCGGTCGGCGGCGTAGCGGCGAACGAAATGGTCGCAAAGGCTGGCGATGTCGTCGCGCCGTTCGCGCAGCGGCGGAATATGCACCGGCACGACATTCAGGCGGTAATAAAGATCTTCTCGAAACCTGTTTTCGGCGATTTCGGCCATCAGGTCGCGCGCCGAACCCGAAATAATCCGGACATCGACGCGGATCATCGTTCGCCCGCCGACGCGCGTGAAACTCTGGTCGGTCAGCACGCGCAAAATCTTGCCCTGCGTCGTCAGCGGCATGTCGGCGACCTCGTCGAGGAACAATGTGCCGCCATGCGCCTGTTCGAGCAGGCCGACGCGGATCGATCCGTCGTCGGATTCGGAACCGAAGAGCTCGATCTCGACCGTCTCGGGATCCATTCGCGCCGAAGAGATGACGCGGAACGGCGCGTTGTGCCGGCCGCTCCAACCATGGAGCACGCGGGATGCGACTTCCTTGCCGACGCCCGGCGCGCCAGTGATCAGCACCCGGCTGCCGGTACCGGCGACGCGCTTCAGCGTGGCGCGGACATTGTTGATCGCGGCGCTGGTGCCGGTCAGTTCGTCGGCGGGACCCGCCTTTTCGCGAAGCTGCTCATATTCGAATTTCAGCCGCTCGTTCTCGGTCGCGCGCGCGACGAGATGGAGCAGCCGCTCGGCCTCGAACGGCTTTTCGATGAAGTCGAAGGCGCCGCGGCGGATCGCCGCGACCGCGGTATCGAGCCCGCCATGGCCCGAAATGACGATGATCGGCAACGTCGGGTCGAACGCCTTGATCGCCTCGACCAGCCCCAACCCGTCGAGCCGCGAGCCCTGTAACCAGACATCGATCAGCGCGAGCGACGGCCGCCGCTGGCGGATCGCCTCCAGCGCCGCGTCGCTGTCGGACGCGGTGCGCGCTTCATAGCCTTCGTCCTCCATGACGCCGGCGACCAGGTCGCAAATGTCGCGCTCATCGTCGACGATCAGAATATCAAGCGCCATGTTCTTCTCTGTCCTGCCGGTGCCGTACCCGCCCCGGTACCGATTCTGCCTGCCCTATCACTGTCCCCTCGCCGCCCTTGCCGACCCCCCGGTCCGCAAGCGCGCGCAACCGGTCGGGATGCAGGGTCAGCGTCACGCACGCGCCTTGCCCCGCCGGATTGTCCGAAAATTCCAGCTCGCCATAATGTTGCTCGACGATCTTCTTGACGATCGCGAGACCGAGGCCCGTTCCGCCCTGCCGCGTCGTCATATAGGGTTCGGCGATCGCCTCGCGGGCTTCGGGGAGCCCTATCCCGTCGTCGCAAATGCGGATGATCAGCGAATCGCGGGCGCCCGCTTCGAGTTCGGCGAGAATATGGCCGACCGGGTTGGCTTCGGCATCTTTCGGTTTTTCTTCAATCGCTTCGACGGCATTTTTGACGATATTGGTGAGCGCCTGCGAGAGCAGGCGGCGGTCGCAAACGAGCGGCTCGATTTCGTCCGCCGTCTTGATCGTGAAGGCAATTTCGGGTTTGGCGACCTCGAACAGGAAAACCGCCTGGCGGAGGATGTCGCGGATATCCTCGACCCCGAAAGTCGGCTTCGGCATGCGTGCGAAGCTGGAAAACTCGTCGACCATGCGCCGCATGTCATGGACCTGGCGGATCACCGTATCGGTCAGCTTGCGGAAGGTGGCGCTGTCGCCTTCGACCTTGTCGCCGAACCGGCGCTGGAGACGCTCCGCCGCGAGCTGGATCGGGGTGAGCGGATTCTTGATCTCATGCGCAATGCGCCGCGCGACGTCGGACCAGGCCGCGCGGCGCTGATCGAGCAATTGCTGGGTGATATCCTCGAAACTCAGTACGAATCCGTCGCCCTGCGCCACCGCCTTCGCGGCGAGCGTGGCCGGTTCGGCATCCTTCCGCGCGTGCTGAACGATCGCCTCGCGCTCGTCGCTGGCGAGCAGCTCGGCGAGTTCAGGCGCAACCTCGGCGAGATTGCGACCCGTCAGGCAGTCGCTCGACTGGCAGATCAACCGCTCGGCCGCGGCATTAGCGAGCAGGATGCGATGGTCGGCATCGACCGATACCACCGCCGACGACACGCCGCTGAGCACCGCTTCGATGAAGCTGCGGCGGGCCTCGAGTTGCTCATTGACGCTGACGAGCGCGCCGGTCTGACCTTCGAGCTGCTCGGTCATGCGGTTGAAAGCCCGCGTCAGCACCGAAATTTCGTCGTCGCGCGCCGGGGGCGTCACCCGCACCGAAAGATCGCCATCGGCCGCGGTGCGCGTCGCCCCGACCAGCGTTCCGAGGGGGCGGACGATACGGTCGGCGACGACGATCGCCGCGACCACCGCCAGCGCCAAGAGCAACAGCGCACCGAGGAACAGCGCGCCGTTGAACTGCAACTGCAAAAGCTGCGAGCGCTTGAACAGCGCATTATAGTCGGCGAGCACATTGCCGGCGCGCACCGACTGCTGGAAACCGGGCACGTTGAAATCGCGCGAGGCGTAGAGATAGGCGCGTTCCGTCCCGGGCAGCCGTGTCGCCGCCTCGATCCGGTCGGGCTGGCGGACGACGACCACATCTTCACCAGCATTGAGGCGGCTCACCATCATCTTCGACAGACGGTTTTCAGCCGCTCGATTGTCGGGATTGATCGCTGCCGCGGTACGCGCAACGTCATCGGCGCCGATCTCGATGATCGCTGATTCGTTGAGGCTGCGAACAACGACTTGTTGAAAGTAATAGTTGGAGAAATCAGGGTCATCGATCTTCAGGCGCGTCAGGATACGGCCGAGATCCTCAGCCATTTTCGCGGTGTTCGCTCCCACCTCGCGCTGGTTTTCCTGATAATAGCCCTCGGCCAGGTTTGCCGCATTCTCGAACATGCCGCGCGATTTGTCCGAAAACCAGAAGTCGACGCCGAACTGGAACAGCAGCGAGGCGAAAATGACGACGAGCAGCGTCGGAGTTGCCGCGAGCAGCGAGAAAAGCGCGACGAGGCGGACGTGGAGGCGGCCATTCCCGCCCGCCATCGACCGCACGGCGCGCGCCCGCGCGACGCGGCTGCCGATCAGCACGATCAGCGCCATCGCGGGCACAAGGTTGGCGACCATGATCGCGGCGACAATCGCGGGAGTCAGCAGCCGCTGGCTCTGACTGTCGCCGGTAACGAAGATATAGGTCGCGATCGCGACGCTGATCATGATGCCGAGCGTGTAATATTCGGGCGCCGCAAACTGCCAGTCGTTCGCCCGTGCGTCGTCCACGCCCGAATCGATGTCATTGGCGGGGGGAGCGAGTTGCGCCATTGTTGCTGCGTTACGACAAACCTGTTGCATAGAAAACACACAAAGTGCGTTTTGCGGTTCGATCGGCCCGATTTCTGCCCGGTCGAACCGAGCGCGGAGCGGATCAGGGATGCGCCGGGTCGATGTCGAGCTGTCCCAGCCGCTTGCGCAGCGTGTTACGATTGATGCCAAGGCGCCGTGCGGCTTCGAGCTGGTTGCCGCGAACCTCGCGCAAGATGCGGCGGAACAGGGCCGCTTCGACGATCGCTTCGAGCCGTTCGTGGATATCGCCGTCCGCCGCGCCTTCGGCCATCTGGTCGCGTGCCCAGTCGTCGACGGCGCGGGCCAGCAGGTCGGCGGGTTCGGCGGTGCCGACGCCGTCGATATTGTCGTGCAGCACCGCCTGGACGTCGCGCGCCGTGACCACCGTATCCCGCGACAGCACGGCGAGCCGTTGCACCACATTGCCGAGTTCGCGGACGTTGCCGGGCCAGTCATGGCGTTCGAGCATCTGCATCGCGGCGGGCGCGAACTGGCGGTCGGGGAGCCCCGAATGCCGCCCGGCATCGACGAAATGGCGGACCAGCGCGGCAATGTCGCTCCGCCGGTCGCGGAGCGGGGGCAAGGTTACGGGGATAACGTTGAGGCGGTAAAACAGATCCTCGCGAAACCGCCCGTCTGCGACCAGCGTCCGCATGTCGCGGTGTGTGGCGGCAACGACGCGGACGTCGGCGCGCAGCGCCTGGCTGCCGCCGACGGTCGAATATTCGTTGCTTTGGAGGACGCGCAGCAGCCGCGTCTGCGCTTCCAGCGGCATGTCGCCGATTTCGTCGAGGAACAGCGTCCCGCCCGCCGCCTGCTCGAAGCGCCCCGCGTTGCGGCTATGCGCGCCGGTGAAGGCGCCCTTTTCGTGGCCGAACAGCTCGGCCTCGATCAATTCGCGCGGGATCGCGGCCATATTGATGGCAACGAACGGCCCCGCCCGGCGCAGCCCGGTCGCATGGACCGCGCGCGCGACGACTTCCTTGCCCGTTCCCGACTCGCCGAGGATGAGGACGGCAAGATCGTTCGAGGCAAGCCGTGCGATGGTGCGATAGACCGCCTGCATCGCCGGTGCGCGGCCGACGAGGCCATGGCTGTCGGCCTGTCCGGCATCGGCTTTCGCCGCAGGTTCGGCGCGGCGCTGCAGCGCGGCGCGGACACTGGCGGTCAACTCTTCGAGGTCGAACGGCTTGGGCAGATAATCATAGCTGCCGATCCCGGTCGCACGCACCGCAGTGTCGAGCGTATTCTGCGCCGACAGCACGATCACCGGGGTGGCCGGGTCGACCCCGACGCCGGGCAGCGAATCGATGCCGTCGCCGTCGGGCAGCACGACGTCGGTGATGATCAGGTCGGGGCGGTGGTCGGCAAGCCAGGCGTTGCGTTCGGCGATGCTGCCGACCGAGGCAAAGGTGCCGCATTCGTCGACCAGCGTCTCGCGGATGATCAGCGCGATCGCGGGATCGTCCTCGACCAGCAGAACCGTCTTGCCGTTGGTCACCGGGCGCCCCCCTTCCCCGCCGGCGCGGCAGGCAAGTGGATGCGGAAGCGCGTCCATTCGCCGTCGCGCATATGCTGGACCGTGCCGCCCATATCGCGCGCCAGCTTGGCGACGAGCGCAAGGCCGAGACCGCGCCCCTCGCGCTTGGTAGTGACGAAGGGATCGAACAGGTCGCCGCGAATCTCGGCGGGGACGCCCGGGCCATTGTCGCTGACGCTGACCTCGATCGGCAGCGCGATGCGGCCGCGCCCGTCGCCATTGTCGATCGACAGGCCGTGACGATAGGCGGTCGCGATGCGCACCGTGCCGTCCCGCTGGCCGCTCAGCGCCTCGCAGCCGTTGGTGACGAGGTTGAGCAATATCTGCACCATGGCGTCATGGTTGCCCAGCACCAGCGGCAGCGACGGATCGAAGTCCTCGAAGAAGCGGATATCGGGCAATTGCCGCGCGCGCACCGCCTCCATCGCCTGATGAATCGCCTGATAGAGGTTGATCGCCGAACAGGCGATCGGCTGACCGCGCGAAAAATGCTCCATCTGGTCGATCAGCGTGGTGATGCGGTCGACCTCGGCGCAGATCAGCGTCGTGAAACGCTCCCCTCCTATATCGGTCTTGCGCGCCAGCAGTTGCGCCGCCCCCTTGATGCCGGCGAGCGGGTTCTTGATCTCGTGCGCCAGCATCGATGCCGCGGCGCCGGCGGCGCGTCCCGAGCGCCCGATCGCGCCGCCCATCAGCTCGGCCTCATTCTGCGACGGCACCAGCGCGAGGATGCGGTGGCCGCTCTGGCCATAGGACACCATCTGCATGTCGACGAAGATCGAACGGCGGGCGCCGACCGAGATTTCGGCGCGGTGCGCGAACAGTGCCGAGTAGCCGGGATCGTTCATCCGCTGACGATAGCTGCGGTCCATGCGAATGACGTCATAGACGACGCGGCCGACCATCGCGGCCCGGCTGACGTTGCAAAGCTGCTCGGCGGCGGCGTTGACGAACAGGATTACTCCGCCCTTGTCGATCATCAGCGTCGCGATCGGGTGCGACTGGATCAGCTCGTCGTGATCGAAGGTCGGGATGCTCGACGTGAGCGCGCTCACGCGGCGGCCCGGGTCAAATGCGGCCCGTAGAAGGCTTCGAGCGCGTCGAGCACGCCCTTGCTGTCGGGGATCTGGTTGACCTTGTTGCGGAACTCGGCCGAGCCGTGCAGTCCCTTGACGTACCAGCCAAGGTGCTTGCGCGCCATATTGACCCCGGTCATCTCGCCATAATGGTCGATCATCGCACGGTAATGCGATGTAATGACGTCATATTGTTCGTCGATACCCGGATCGGGCCGCTCGGCTTCGCCGCGCAGCGCCGCCATCACCTGTCCGAGCAGCCAGGGCCGGCCATAAGCGCCGCGGCCGATCATGACGCCATCGGCCCCGCTCTGCGCGAGCGCGGCCTTCGCATCGTCGGACGAGCAGATGTCGCCGTTGACGATGACGGGGATCGATACCGCATCCTTGACCGTGCGGACGAAACGCCAGTCGGCTTCGCCGCGGTACATCTGGTTCCGTGTCCGGCCATGAACCGTCACCAGCTTGGCGCCGAGGTCCTCGGCGATATGGGCGAGTTCGGGGGCGTTCAGGCTATCGTGGCACCAGCCCATGCGCATCTTGACCGTAACCGGGACCGACACCGCTTTCACGCAGCTGTCGATAAGGGCGGCGGCGAGTTTCAGGTCGCGCATCAATGCCGAACCCGCATCGCCGTTGGTGACCTTGCGGACCGGGCAGCCCATGTTGATGTCGATAATCGCGGCGCCGCGATCCTCGTTGAGCTTCGCCGCCTCGCCCATTTCATAGGGGGTGCAGCCGACGAGCTGCATCGACACCGGCTCCTCGATCGGGTCCCATGCGGCTTTCTGGATCGACTGGCGCGTTTCGCGGATCGCAGCCTGGCTCGCGATCATCTCGGTGACGTTGAGCCCCGAGCCATAATAGCGGACGAGCTTGCGGAACGGCAGGTCGGAGACGCCCGTCATCGGCGCGAGGATCACGGGATCCGCGATGGTGATGTTGCCGATCTGGATGGGCCGGAGCGGCGCCATGGCGGGGAGCTTTCGTCGAATTGCCTAAAAATTGAGCACGCCCCTACACGCTAAGCCGCTTTCCTGCAAGGCGTGGCTGCGCTAACCGCGCGGGCGATGAGCGAGTCCGCATCCTCCCCTGCCCCGCACGCCGTAGCCGTTCTGCTGGCCGGCGGTCTGGGAAAGCGCGCGGGATTCGAATTGCCGAAACAACTCGCGGAGCTGGCGGGCAAGCCGGTGCTGCGCTGGAGCCTCGACGCCTTGGCGGCGCATGAAGCGATTGCGGCGGGCGTGCTGGTCGCAAGCGAAGACGTCGCTGCGGCGATCGGGCCGCTCCCGGCGGGGTGGGAAACCGCCGTGCCGGGCACGGAAAGGCAGGATTCGGTGGCCAATGCCCTCGCGGTCCTCGCCGACCGGGACGATGACGCGTTGGTACTGGTGCACGATGCCGCGCGGCCCGGTGTGTCGGCGGCCGTGATCGGCCGGCTGCTCGATGCGCTAAAGGATGGCGCCAAGGCAGCCATTCCGACGCTGCCCGTCCCCGATACCCTCGTCGAACAGGCGGATGGCGAAGCGGGCGCGGTCGTCGACCGCGGCGCGCTGGCGCGGGTGCAGACACCGCAGGCGTTTCATTTGGGGACATTGCGCCGCGCGCATGCCGCCGCGCGCGACGGTTCGGCGACCGACGATGCGCAGCTCGTACGGCGGCTTGGCGTCGCCGTCGCTGTGGTCGAGGGCGATGCCAGGCTCCACAAACTGACATATGCCGACGATATGGCGATCCTGTCGGGACTATTGGGGAGCAGCGTCATGATGCAGACCGCGGTGGGCATGGGTTATGACGTGCACCGCCTGGTTGCCGACAAGCCGCTGTGGATCGGCGGACTGGAAATCGAGCATAGTCATGGACTTGAAGGCCATAGCGATGCCGACGTCGCACTTCATGCGCTGACCGACGCGCTGCTCGGCGCGCTCGGCGAAGGCGACATCGGCGATCATTTCCCGCCCAGCGATCCGCAATGGCGCGGCGCGGCATCGCACCGCTTCCTGTCCTTCGCGGCCGAACGTATCGCGGCACGCGGCGGACGGATCGGCCATATCGACCTGACGATCATCGCCGAAGCGCCGAAAATCGGACCGCACCGCACCGCGATCCGCGAACGCATCGCCGAAATCCTTGCGATTTCCCCCGTGCGGGTTAGTGTGAAGGCGACAACGACCGAGCGGCTGGGCTTCACCGGCCGCCGCGAGGGGATCGCGGCCCAGGCCGTCGCTACCCTGCAACTTCCGGAGAATTGACCCCGTGCCGTCCGACTTTGAAACGCGCCTTGCCGCGCGCGACGCGCTTGCCGCCGACGTGCTGGCCGAAAATCGCGCCGCCGGCCGCAAGATCGCGGTCGCCGAAAGCTGCACCGGCGGCATGGTCGCGGTCGCGCTGACCGACATCGCCGGCAGCTCGGACGTGTTCAGCGCCGGTTTCGTCACCTATTCGGGCGAAGCGAAGAAGCGCCAGCTCGACGTCAGCAGCGAAATCCTCGAAACCTTCGGCGAAGTGTCGCTCGCGACGGCGTGGGCGATGGCCGCCGGCGCGCTGGCGAACAGCGACGCCGATGTCGCGGTCGCAATCACCGGGATCGCGGGGCCCGGCGGCGGTTCGGAAAAGAAGCCGGTGGGAACCGTTGTTTTCGCGCGCGCGGTGCGCGGACAGGATCCCGACGATTATTTCACCCAGCGCGTCTTCTTCGAAGGCGGCGACCGCGCAGGCATTCGCCATCACGCGACGATGTTCGCGCTCGAACTGCTTCAGCCCGGCAAGGATGCGCTGCGGCCGTCGGAGGATATCACCCTGCCGGCAGAGTAAAACATATAAGCTCGGGAAGGGCCTAGCCGTTCCGCTTCCGTTTGCTGCGCTCGATCAACAATTCGATCAATGAATAGCCGATCAGGAGCGATGCCGCGGCAAGAACGGGCGCGACATTTTTCAGTGTTGCTCCGAAAAGCAGGACAACGACGAGAGCGCCGGCCAACAGGCCTATAGCTCCCGAAAAGCGCTTGGGCATTCTCACGCGGCTACCCCGTAAAGCTCGTCGGCGCGCGCTTCGAACGCCGCGATCATCTTGCGCAGCGCCTTGTCGAACATCTGGCCTGCCAGCGTTTCGAAAACCCGGCTGCGGAACGAGAAATCGACCATGAAATCGACGCGGCAGCAGCCCTCTTCGGTCGGTTCGAAATGCCATTCGTTGCTGAGATGGCGCATCGGCCCGTCGATATAGCTGACCGACACGTCGCTCGGCCGCTGCTTGTGGACACGGCACGAAAAACTTTCGCGCAATCCCTTGAAGCCGACGATCATGTCGGCGACCGCCTCCTCCTCGCTTTCGCTGCGGATGCGGAGCGCGATCACCCACGGCAGGAAATCGGGATAATGCGCGATGTCGCTGACCATCGCGAACATCTGTTCTGCGCTGTACGGCAGGACGCGGCTTTCGTGGTGCCTCGGCAACGCGGCGTCAGTCCGCCCTGGCGCGCGCCAGTTGCGCCTCGCGCGCGGCGCGCATGCGCTCGAAATCGTCGCCGGCATGATAGCTTGACCGGGTGAGCGGCGACGACGCGACCTGCAGAAAGCCCTTGGCGCGCGCGATCTGGGCATAGGAATCGAACGCCTGCGGCGTCACGAAGTCGATCACCTTGGCGTGCCGCGGCGTCGGTTGCAGATATTGCCCCATCGTCATGAAGTCGATGTCGGCGCTGCGCATGTCGTCCATCACTTGATGGACCTCCATCCGTTCCTCGCCGAGGCCCAGCATGATCCCCGACTTGGTGAAGATCGACGGATCGCGGCGCTTGACGCTTTCGAGCAGGCGCAGCGACGCATAATAGCGCGCGCCCGGACGGATCGTCGGATAAAGCCGGGGGACGGTTTCGAGATTGTGGTTATAAACGTCGGGCCGCGCGTCGACGATCGCCGCAACCGCGCTTTCGGGCTTGTTGCGAAAATCGGGCGTCAGGATCTCGATCGTCGTCTTCGGCGTTTCGCGGCGCAGCGCGTTGATCACCTTGACGAACTGGCTCGCACCGCCATCGGGCAGGTCGTCACGGTCGACCGAGGTGATGACGATGTGGCTGAGCCCCATCTTCGCCGCGGCGATCGCGGTATGCTCGGGCTCGAGCAGGTCGACGGGACGCGGCATGCCGGTCTTGACGTTGCAAAAGGCGCAGGCCCGCGTGCAGGTGTCGCCGAGGATCATCACCGTCGCATGCTTTTTGGTCCAGCATTCGCCGATGTTCGGGCAGGCTGCTTCCTCGCACACCGTATGCAGGTTCAGTTCGCGCATCAGCTTGCGCGTTTCGGCATAGCCGGGGCTGGTCGGCGCCTTGACGCGGATCCAGTCGGGCTTGCGGCTGCGCTGGCTGGGCGTCGATGCCGCCGGGGAAACGGGCTGTGCGGGAGCGTTCATTTCGCCCACATAGTCGTGCACGCGCCTCTTCTCAACCTCGCATCCTATGCTAAGGCGCGTCCATGACTCACTTTGCAGACATGATCGAAGGATATCGTCGTTTCCGTAACGGCGGTTGGGCGGAGCAACGCGAGCGCTGGGAACAGCTGGCAGAGGGCCAGTCGCCCAAGGTGATGGTCATCGCCTGTTCGGACAGCCGATCCGAACCGTCGCAGATTTTCGATACCAATCCCGGCGAAATCTTCGTCGTGCGCAACGTCGCGGCGCTGGTGCCTCCGTTCGAAACGACGCCGGGCCGCCACGGCGTCTCGGCCGCGCTCGAATTCGCAGTGCAGTTCCTGAAGGTCGAGGAAATCGTCGTGATGGGGCACGGTCTGTGCGGCGGGTGCCACGCCGCGCTTCACAAATCGATGGAGGGCGCCGAGCCGGGCCGCGGCGGCTTCATCGCCGACTGGATCGCCCTGCTCGACGACGCGAGCGCCGGGATTCGCGCCGAATATCCCGATTTCGACAACCGCACCGCAGGCCGCGCGATGGAAATGGCGGCTGTGCGCGTGAGCATAGACAATCTCCGCACTTTCCCCTGTATTCAGGAGAAGGAAAAACGCGGTACGCTGAAACTGCGCGGCGCATTTTTTGCGATCAGCGACGGCATATTGCATGTGATGGACGAAGCGACGGGAGAATTTGCCCCGGCGTAACAGGAGGACGGCATGAGCAAGAACGCAATGTGGCTGACGATCATTTTCCTCGCAGCCATTTTCGGGGCCTTCATGGGGCCATCGCTCGCCAGCATCTTTTCGCCGGGCACCTTGCTGATCCTTTCGGTGCTGCTGATCGGCGGCGTCGTCATCTTCTGTTTCTGGGCCCTGTCGAGCAACAAGGGCGGCGCCAAGGCCGACGATGCGGCCGTCGCCAACGCGCGGGCGATGCAGGCGCCCGAGGGCAAGGCGCGCATCTATATCGCCCGCCGCGGCTTCGTCGCTGCGTTGCAGGGCATGAACATCACGCTCGACGACGCTGCCAGGGGCCAGATCAAGTCGGGCCAGATGTTGCTCGCCGATGTCGCGCCGGGAACGCACCGCATTCAGGCCGCCACCGCCAAGGCGAGCCTCGCGCGTCCGAGTGAAATCGAGATCGAGGTCGGCGCCGGCGGCGTCGTGGTGATCGATGCGATGCTGGAAATGGGCGCGCTGAAAGGCGACGTGAAACTGACACGGCTCGACTCGACCAAGGCGCGCGAGAATGTCCATGCGACCAAGCTGATGCTGTGGGAAGTGCCGCCGGCCTGAATATGCTTCACACGCACGGCCGCGGCGGCACTGTCCAAATCGATGGTGTCAAATATGACTGGGACCTCGTGAGTGAGCCCCGACTGTCCTCTTCCGATGGCTGGAAGGGCGTGACAGTCTCCTTGCGCATAGAGGCAAGCTGCAGCGCGGCAATTCCTCCTCTGCGTCAAGGGGAAGTTGAGGGTTTATTTCAATCGCCCAACCAATCGGTCGTCATCTTTCCCCTATGCCCCTCCGGTACTAGCGCGGCGCGCAGGGCTTCGAGCAGAGGCGGCAGCGCCTGTGTGAAGGCGTAGGGCGGATTGACGATAAAGAGGCCCGCGCCGTTATAGATGTCGGGCTGATCGCTGTCGTACAACCAATGCTCCACCACAAGAAACTTCGGGATGCCGAGCTTGCGTAGCTGCGCCTTCCACCGCACATGCGTGGCGCGGTCTTTCAGCGGATACCAGATCGCCGTCACGCCATGCGCCCATTTGCGGTGAGCGGCGGCGAGGGTGGCGGTAATACGGGCGCGTTCATCGGTCTGCTCGTAGGGCGGATCGACCACCACCACGCCGCGCGCGGTGCGGGGCGGCAGCATCGCCAGCCAAAGTTCGTAGGCGTCGCGCTGATGTACCGCAGCGGATGTATCGCGCATCGCGCCGCGCAGGGCATAGGCGTCGTCGGGATGTTTCTCGTTCAGGATCAGAAAATCCTGCGGACGCAGAAGCTGCGCCAGAAATCGCGGCGATCCTGGGTAGAGGCGCGGCTCGGCCCCGGCATTTACCGCCCGCACGGCGGCGCGATAGTCGTCCAGCAAGGGGTTCGTGTCGGCAAAGGCGCGCACTACGCCCTGTGTAGCCTCACCGGTGCGCCTCGCCTCCTCGCCGCCAAGGTCGTACAGGCCGCAGCCGGCATGGGTGTCGATCAGAGTAAGCGGGCCCTCTTTAAGCTGCAACGCCCGCACCAGGGCGATCAGCAGGCTGTGCTTTACGACATCGGCGCTGTTGCCGGCATGAAAGCTATGGCGATAATTCATCGTAATCCAAAATCCCGGCGATCTGCTCTTGCACGAATGGCTGGGCGCGGCAGCCGGGCGCAAGGCGATGGAAGCAACCAATCCGGTCCCGGTATAGAGTCGGGCGGAAACCTTCAAAGCATTCTGCTCAACCCGCTCAATGTCGAATGACCTGGATCGGTCGGAAACCTGCCATTCGCCCCGCAGCCCATAGCAAAACGCCCGCGGAAATCCGCGGGCGCCTTGTTTCAGCAATGTTGCCGAGGGTCAGCCCTTGGTGACACCTGCGATTGCCTGATCAACCAGCGCCTTGTCGGCCTTGGCGTCATGCTTTTCGGCGATCAGCTTGGCCGCGGCTTCGGTCGCTGCCTTGGCTGCGGCGCTGCGCACGTCGGCGAGCGCGGTGGCTTCGGCCGCAGCGATGCGGTCTTCGGCCATCTGCTTGCGGCGCGCGATCAGCGCAGTCGCGTCGGCCTTGGCCTTGGTGACCAGCGCCTCGGCCTCCGCGTCGGCGCGGACGCGCATTTCGTCGGCTTCCTTGGCCGCGTCGGCGAGCTTTGCCTCATATTCCGCCTTCAGCGATTCGGCGTCGAGACGAAGTTGTTCGGCTTCATTGAGCTGCTTCGAAATCTCCGCGATCCGCTTGTCGAGCATCCCCGCGATCATCGCGGGAACGCCCTTCCACAGCAAAATGCCGATGAAGACGAGCATCGCGATCGACACCCAGACGGTGGCGTCCATGCCGAACGCCGTCGGATCGGCATGCGCTTCGCCCGCCGCTTCGGACAGGATGATCAGGGGATTAGCCATGGAGCACCGCCTTCACCGCCGCCTTGGCATCCGCCGCGACGACCTTCACGCCCGACAGCTTGGCAACGAGGTCACCCGCCGCCTCGGCCGCGACCGATTCGATTTCAGCCATTGCCGAGGAGCGCGCGCTGGCGACTTCGGCTTCGGCCGCCGACAGCTTGTCGCCCAGTTCGGCATCGACCTTGGCAAGACGCTTTTCGGCATCCTTCGCGGCCTTGTCCTTCGCGTCGGCAACCGCCTTCTGGGCAGCGGCGCGTGCCGCGTCGCCCTGTTGGCGGTAGCTTTCCTCGAGCGTGTCGGCGGCAGCATGGGCCGCCTTTGCCGCCGCCAGATCGTCCGCCACCTTGCGGTCGCGCGCGTCCACCGTCGCTTCGATCTTGGGCAGCATGCCGCGGCCGATGACGATATAAATACCGGCAAAGACGACCAGCAGCCAGAAAAGCTGCGAGGCAAGGTACCAATTGTCAGCGGTTAGCTGGGCTATCTGGGGCATGAAAGGCGAACCCTAAAATCTGGAAAAACCTGCACAGGCGAACGCCGGCTCCGAAAAGCCGGCGTCACCGGTCGTCGCTGAAATCAGACGACGAAGAGCAGGATCATCGCAACGACGAACGCCAGCAGGCCGAGAAGTTCGGCAGCGGCGAAGCCGATGAACAGGCGGCCCTGCTGGCCGTCGGCGGCCGCCGGGTTGCGCAGCGCGCTTTCGAGGAAGCTGCCGAAGACGTTGCCCACGCCGATGGCGGCCATGCCGGCACCAATAGCGGCGAGACCTGCACCGATCAGCTTTGCTGCTTCTGCGTCCATTGTAATACTCCTTGGGTGTAAGCGTTTATTATAAAACGGGATTAGTGAAGGTTGACCGCATCGTTGATGTAAAGCGAGGTCAACAGGGCGAAAACATAGGCCTGGATGCCGGCGACGAGCAGTTCGAGCGCGCTGATGCCGATCATCAGGAGGAAGCTGAGCACCGACACGACCGAACCGATCGCGATATTTTCGGCGTTGAAGCCGTTGATCACGAAGCCCGACAGCACCTTCAGCAGCACGTGGCCGGCGGTCATCGCGACGAAAAGCCGCAGGCCGAGGCTGAACGGGCGAATCATGAAGGAGATGAACTCGATCACCGCGATGAAGGGGATCATCGGCAACGGCGTACCGTGCGGAACGAACAGCGAGAAAAAGTGCAGGCCATGGCGCCAGAAGCCGACGACGAGCACGATCGAGAAAGAAAGCAGCGCGAGCACGCCGGTGATCGCGATGTGGCTGGTGACGGTGAAGGGGTGGAGCCCCAGCACGCCCAGCGGCAACATGCCGAGCAGGTTGCAGAACAGGATGAACATGAAAAGCGAGAAGACATAAGGCGTATATTTGCGCCCTTCGCTGCCGATATTCGCGGTCATCATGTTCGAGATGAAGCCGGTGAAGCCTTCGACCGCAGCCTGCCAGCGGCCCGGAACGAGCTGGCGGCGCATCCCGCCCCACATGAAGAGGCCGAGCACGACGGCGGCGATCACCATCCACAGCGCGCTGTTGGTGAACAGGACTTCATGCCCGCCGAGGTTGAAACCGCCGCCGAGCGGGGTCACCTCGAACTGGTGCATCGGGTCGATCTTGCCGGATTCCGCCGCCACTCTTCACTCCACGCGCATTGCGGGGCGGCTTTTGGGGCCGTCCCGCCGATAAATTCCTGTTTGCTCCGCTAGTTGCGGGGCGTCTTTGTCAGGCGGATGATGTTCCGGAACGCCACGACGATCCCCAGAAACAACATCCCCAACAAGCCCCAGGGCGACGTGCCGGCGAAGCGATCGATCAGCCACCCGAACAGTGCGCCGCCGATCAATCCGCCCAGCAGTTCCGCCAATACCCGGTTGCCGAGCCGGTAATTGGCATCGGATTCCGGTCCGGCGGTCACCGCGGTCCGTTTCGCTTCTGCGGCTTCGGCCCGGTCCAATCGCTCTTCGAGCGAGACCAGGCGCGAATCCTCCGAAGTTGGTTCCGGATCGCTGCCGTTACCCGTCATCTTGCGCCATCCTCCTGAAACAGAAGCGGAAAACCGCGATCCTGCCTGCGAAAAAAGGCCCGAAAAATCGGGGGACCCCTAAGGCGCGGTCCGTTTAGGAACGACGCCCTGTGAAGTCAATGCCCGCGCGTGGGCGCAGCGCAACATTATGTTGCAGCGCGCAAATGAACTTGGCGCACGCACACAAAAATGCCGCCGCGTTTAGGGGCGCGGCGGCATATGGCGCCCGCAGGCGCCCTTGTTCGTTGGCCGAGCGTTACGGGCAGCGCGAATCGCGCACCGGCGCACCGCCGTCGCGCGTCTTCCAGCTCCCGTCGGGCGCCTTGTATTTTTCGCCCGGCTTGGTCTTGGCAATCAGGTTGCAGCCGGTGACGAAAGCGAACTGTTCGACCGTGCTGCCCTGCGGCGCGCCGCTGGTATAGGCGGCCTTGCGCTTGATGTTGATGTCGTCGACGATTGCCCGCACCGCCGGGGTCGGGGTCGAGGCATAGCCGAGGTAACCGTCGGGCTGCTCGCCGACCTGCCCCGCCGCGCGCGCGGCTTCATAGGCCGGGTTGCGCTGTGCGGTCGCCGAGGGCACCGCCACGGCCACCGCAGCGGTCACGGCCAGGGCGGCCATCGCCAGTCCGGTCGGCTTCATATGTTTGAAATATGTCTTCATCGTCATCATTCCCTGTCAGAATATCTCGCTATTCTGTTCGATCAGCTTTTTGGCGTCTCCATCCAGCCTGTACACGATTTCCTGGCGGATGTTGATGTTCAGGTTGATCTCGATCGGCTTGTCGGGCGTATCGATCTGAACGCAGCCCGCAAGGCCGACTGTTCCGATCAATAGCGCCAGATACCGGCTCGCGACACCCTGCCTCCTTGCTTCTCCATTGGTGGTCATCATTGCACGGGCTCGCTTGCTGGGGGCTGAACGGGATTGGCCGGGTTGGCGGCGGCTGCCTTGGCGTCTTCCTGCGCCTGGAGCAGCGCGGGCAGATTCTGTTCGATATACACTGTCGGGTCGTAAAAGCCCTTGGCCGATGTCACGAGCTGGCGGAAGGGGGCCTGGATCTTGACGTTGAAGACGAACGGCAGCTTCGCGATCTGGTTGATCAGGAAATTGCGCGTCGCCCCCTCACCCTGCCCGACGCCGCCAAAGCGGATATCGGTCACCATCTCGCCGTCGAGATCGCCGTTGAGGATGATCGTCAGATCGTCATATTTCAGGCTGCGCAGGGCACCAAAGGCAAAATTGGCCATCGCGCCCAGATTGTGGTTCGACAGTTCGCCGACATAGGCGAGCGTGCCGCCACCCTCGCGCGAATCGATGCGGCCATTCACGATCTTGCCGCCGAGGCCGCCGAACTCGACCGGCAGCGTCCCGTCGAACTTGCCGGTCGCGTTGATATTGTCGAAGCCGAAATTCTGCAGGAAGACCGCGGCATCGACCCCGACGATGTCGAACGACAGCCGCCGCGGCTCGGTGGCGTTGAAATCGAGCGTCGTCGGGTGGAGCAACAGCTTGCCGCCCGCGAACGGCCAGCTTCCTCCCTCGACGCGCACCTTGTTGTCGCCGAGCAGCCGGTATTCGATCTCGCCGTCGATCACCGGAATGCCGGGATTGATCTCCTTGATCTTGGCGATCTGCCCCGGCGCGGACCTGAGGCCGATCAGGTCGTCGAAGGTCAGGGTGGTCGTCAGCCCGGTGACCGGACCGAAGGCGGCGGCCAGGTTGGTGTCGGCGGTAGCGAATGTGCCGCGGCTGGTCACTCCGGCGGGCGACCAGTCGATGCGGCCGTCGCCGACCACCGATCCCTGGACATTGGCGACGACGCCGAGCGCGAGGCGGGTCAGCTGGTCGGGCTGGAAATTGTCGCCAAAGCGCAATTCAGTGACCTTGAGGTCGGCCGAACCGGTTCCGTCGGCGAGCCGGTGGCGGATGACCGTATCGACGACGCGGACGCCCGACTTCCGCTCGTCGAACCCGGCGGTTGCGTCGATCACGCCATTCGTAAAGGACAGGTGGGCGTTGTTGCTGATCAACGGCGAAAAGCGCGCGTCGGCTTCGGCATCGGTCAGCACCATTGCGCCGTCGAGCGACAGCGCGCCGCCTGCCCAGCGCCATCCGCCGCCAATCTCGCTCATGTTCAGCGGCACGACGCCGATCTTGCCGCTCGCCCCGCCGAGTTCGCCGGCAAGGCCATTTGCGGTACTGCGTCCCGACAACGTTTCGGCGGCGAAGCGGGTGACGCTGTCGCCCTCGCCCAGCCGCACGTCGGCGCGCGCGAGCGACCAGCGCATCGATGCAAGGTCGATCCGCGCCGGGCCGCTGTCGAAGGCGAAGGGCGACGTGCCGCTCGCACCGCGCAGTCGGATGCCCGGAATGCGGATGTCGCCGCGCAGCCCGTCGGGGCCCGCGCTCAGCAACGGTGCGCCGGGGCGGCTGCACAGGTCGATCGCGCTGGCGCCGAGCCGGAAACCCGCGATCGCGATCCGTTGTGCGGCAACTCGGCTGCACCCGCCATTGAGGGCCAGCGCGCCGGTCGGGGCGAGCACGCCCACCAGCGGTACCGTCAACCCGTCGACCCGCCCGTCGGCAAGCGGGCCCGACAGTTCGGCGCGCGTCGCGAAGCGGACGAGGCCGCCCGGTTCGCCCGAGAAACGGACCGGGGCGAGCGCCAGCCGCGCATCGCCCGCACTATAGGGATCGAGTCGCGCGAGCCCGCTGACCGCGCCATCGGCGCGCCGATCGAGGTCGAGGTCACCCGTCGGCAGGTCGCCGCCACCGAAGCTCCAGCGCCCGGCGATCAGCATCGCCGGTTTCGCTGCCGCCCAGAGGTAGGAGATGCGGCTGTCGGCATCGCCGCTGAATCGCGCGCCGCTAGCGCTCGAGAGCTGCAAGGCGACCACATCGACTCGCGCCGCCTCCCCTTCGCCCGCCAACAGGAATTGCGCGCTGCCGCCGGCGTCGGCGAGCATGCGCGAGAGCGCTGCGGTCGCCTTGGTGGCCAAGGGGCCGATGGGCGTTGCCTTCAGGCCATCGGCGCTCGCAGCGATCGACTGCCGCAGCCCCGCACTGGCACTCGCGCGGGCAAAGGCGATACGCCCGTCGAGCCTCGGCGCCTTTGCGCCGACGATGCCTTTCGCATCGAGATTGACCGAATCGGCAGCGAAATCGGCGCCACGCAGGCGCGCCATATCGGCGTCGATGTCGAGGCGGGTCTGCGCCGCCGTCCCGTCGAAGCGGGCGATGACCCCCAGCCGGTCCGCCTGCACCGGTCCCGCCGCCAGCTTCGCGATGCTGGCATCGGCGCTGCCCTTCCAGCTTTGCAGGTTTTCGGAGAGCGAGAGGTCGAGCGCGATCTGCGGCGCGGCGGCGGTCACGCTGCCGTTCGCGCAGCGCAGCGACTTCCCGCGCAGCGGCCCGACGAGGCGCGGCCGCACATCGCGCACCGACACAGTGCCATAGAAGGTGACTCCGTCGCCGCTGCATCCCGCCGCGGTGATGTCCGGCGCGACGAGCGCCAGCTTGCCAGTAAAGGCGTTGCGCAGGTTGCCGCCGCCATTCAGCGCCGCGCCGACATCGCCCCACGGCGTCTCGACTCGCGCCCGGGCGTCTTTCAGCACCACCGACAGGTCCGGCAAGGCGAAGGGATCGGTACTGGTCGGATCGCGGAACTTGTCGAGTGCTCCGAACGACATCCGCCCTTCGGTAAAGCGCCCGTAAAGCCGTACTCCGTCGGCGCGAATTTGGGAAACATAGGGCCCCGACCAGCCATAGCCGAGCGATACGACGACCGTTTTCGCGATCAGGTCGGGGCGTTTTGGGTCGCCGATGACGACATTCGACAGCCGCTCGGTGCGAAAACCGATGTCTTCGACGCGATAGCTTGCTGCGATGCCGCGGCTGTCGAGTTCTTCGCGAATGAAGCGGTCGGCGATCGGCTCGCGCGCCAGCCATACCCCGGCGATCAACGCCGCAACCGCACCCGCCGTCAGCCAGCGTTTCTTGAACAACAATGTCCGGTATCGCCACCGGGGCCGGGGCTGCTCATCCGCCTGGCTCACGGCCTGCCCCCGGGAAGTGCGGAAACGCCGAGATCGCCCGATGACGTCATGCCGTGCAAAAATCGTCCTCCGGCCCAAACCCTGTCCGGGATGAAAACGCCGGAAATCCCGTTTCGCTGCAGGAGATTGGTCCGGATCGCCATCATCCGTTTCCTATGACCGTTGAGTGCGCCCCACAAGGCGGTTATTCGGAGGCGGATGGGGGACAGCGAAGCACCAGATCATATCGGCCACCGCGCGCGGCTCCGCGCCCGCCTGCTCGACGATGCGGAGGGGCTCGCCGATTACGAGCTGGTCGAATATCTTCTGGCCCTCGCCATTCCGCGCCGCGACACCAAGCCGCTGGCCAAGGCGCTGCTCCGCGAATTCGGCTCGCTCGCGCAACTGATCAGCGCCGACCCCGAATCGCTGCGCCGCGTCGACGGCATGGGCGAAGGCGCGATCGCCGCACTGAAGATCGTTCAGGCGGCAGGGCTGCGGATGCTGAAGGGCGAGTTTCGCGACAAGCCCCTGCTCTCGAGCTGGGACGCGCTGCTCGACTGGCTGCGTGCCGACATGGGGCCGATCGACGTCGAGCGCGTCCGCGTCCTCTACCTTAATTCGCGCAATATGCTGATCCGCGACGAACTGGCGAGCGAGGGATCGATCGACCAGTCGGCGATCTACGTTCGCGAGGTGATCAAGCGCGCGCTCGAACTCGGCGCCTCGGCAATCATCCTTGTGCACAATCACCCGAGCGGCAGCCCCGAACCGAGCCGGCAGGATATCGCGATCACGCGCGACATCGCCGCGGCGGCGGCAAAGCTCGGCATCGCGCTTCACGATCATATCATCATCGGCGGCTCGGATTTTCGCAGCCTGCGCGCCATGGGGCTCCTTTAGGCGCGATTTGACTTTCGCGAGCATGGGCGACATCATCGCGCCATGCCGATGATGCGTAGCCTTTTCCGTTTCCATGGGGGACAGCTTCTCGCGGGCATCTAGCCCCGGGTTCCGGCGCGACTGCCCCGAACCCGGGGCAAATTTCCACTAGATTCTATTGTTGCGTGCGGCTGTTCTGCTGCGCGCGTGCTGGAAAGTCCGCACCATGAAAAACGAAGAGGCCATCCGGCCGCATATCCATATGATCGACAGCGAGGCCGATGCGCTGACCGAGCTTACTTTGCAGAAGCAACGCGACCATATCCGCCTTTACGAACTGTTACTCGGCGAAATCGACCGCGCCGCGATCCACAGCAGCGCGGACATCCCGGACGATGTCGTGACGATGGGGTCGGAAGTGACCTTTCTCGACGAGAAGAGCGACACCGAACGGACGGTGCGTCTTGTCTATCCGGGCGACGCTGACATTTCGGCGGGGCGAATATCGATCCTCACTCCGATCGGCGCCGGGTTGATCGGGCTCAGTACCGGCCAGTCGATCCTCTGGCCCGACCGGGGCGGCGAGGAGCATCGGTTGACGATCGTGAAGGTCCGGCAGCCCTGACGCACGTTGGCAATACCCCTGACGCGATGAAGCCGCCGGATCGCTCCGACGGCTTCACCACCCAGTCAGGGACGCCGTTTAACCAGCGCCGCGCGACAGGAAACCGGTAAGCTCGGTCTTGCTGACCTGACCCGACTTATCGCCATCGGCGGCGGCAAAGGCCTGGCCAATCCACGTCTTCACATCAGCCGATTCGGGATCGACCGAGGGATCGGTGGCAGTCCGCAGCTTCTTCATCCACGCCGCAAATTCGGCGTCGCTGAGTTCGCCCGACTTGTCGGCGTCATAGGTCGGGAACTCCTGGTCCACGATCTGTGCGACCTGCGTCGGCGAGGCTGCCGTGCCGCCCGAAGGCGCAGGCTGCGTTGCGGTGTCGCCGGCCGGCGGCGTACCCGGAGCCTCGCTGGCGGGCGGCGTCGAAGTTGCGGCATCGGGTGCCGGAGCCGGAGCCGGCTCAGCCGGCGCGGGCGTCGTCGTAGTATCGGTCGGTGCCGGCTGCGAGGTCGCCGGAGCGGCCGGGTCGGCGGGCGGCGTTTCCTGGGCCAGCGCGGGGAAGCTCACCGCGGCGGCGCCGATCAAAAGCATCTGTTTCAGCATGATATTACTCCTGCGGGGGAGCCGATTCCGGCTCCGGGGCCGGCTCGGCCGGCGGGGTGCTGTCCGTAGGATCGGCCTTGTCCGCATCGGGCGCCGGTTCCTCGGTCGGGGTCGTACTGTCGGTCGGAGCAGGCGCGGGTGCCGGCTCGGCCGTCGGTGCGGGCTCCGACTGCGTGGTCGGTGCCGGATCGCTGTCCGTCGGTTCGGTCGTCTGCGCCAGAGCGGGGAAGCTGATTGCTGCCGCGCCGATCAAAAGCACTTGTTTAATCACGATATTACTCCTGTAGGGGCGACGGCTTGCGATGGTGCGACCCGCCACCTTTCTGATGGGGCATGGGGTCAACTCACCCGATTTGCCGAAAGTTGCGCGCCGGTCGTGATTGGCGAAACACTCTGTCCCTGCTAGGGGGCGCTCCGTCGCAGTTTCGGACGGATTCTCCGATGAGACGCCGCAAAAGGAAGGAAAATCAATGGTTCCGCGTTACGCCCGGGCGGACATGACCGCTATCTGGTCGGCCGAGAATCGCTTTCGTATCTGGTTCGAGATCGAAGCGCACGCGACCGACGCGCTCGCGGAACTGGGTACAGTTCCCAAATCGGCGGCGAAGGCGCTGTGGGACTGGTGGGCCACCAAGCCGGTGATCGACGTCGCCGCGATCGACGCGATCGAGGCGGTGACCAAGCACGACGTCATCGCTTTCCTGACCTGGGTTGCCGAGAATGTCGGCGACGAGGCGCGCTTCATGCATCAGGGCATGACGTCGAGCGATGTGCTCGACACCTGCCTCGCCGTCCAGCTCGCGCAGGCCGCCGACATATTGCTCGCCGACCTCGACGCCCTTCTCGAAGCGATCAAGCGCCGCGCCTATGAGCACAAGCTGACCCCGACGATCGGCCGCAGCCACGGCATCCATGCCGAACCGGTGACCTTCGGGCTCAAGCTCGCCGAGGCCTATGCCGAATTCTCGCGCTGCAAACTCCGCCTGCAGGCGGCGCGCGCCGAAATCGCGACCTGCGCCATTTCGGGCGCGGTCGGCACTTTCGCCAACATCGACCCGCGCGTCGAGGAACATGTTGCCGCCAAGCTCGGCCTTGCCATCGAGCCGGTATCAACGCAGGTGATCCCGCGCGACCGGCATGCCATGTTCTTCGCGGTGCTCGGCGTCATCGCCTCGTCGATCGAACGCCTGTCGGTCGAGGTCCGTCACTTGCAGCGCACCGAGGTGCTCGAGGCCGAGGAGTATTTCTCGCCGGGGCAAAAGGGTTCGTCGGCGATGCCGCACAAGCGCAATCCGGTGCTGACCGAAAACCTCACCGGCCTCGCGCGCATGGTGCGCAGCGCCGTGACCCCGGCGATGGAGAATGTCGCGCTCTGGCACGAACGCGACATCAGCCATTCGTCGGTCGAGCGCTTCATCGGTCCCGACGCGACGATCACGCTCGACTTCGCGCTCGCGCGGCTGACCGGGGTGGTCGACAAGCTGCTCGTTTATCCTGAGCGGATGCAGAAGAACCTCGATCGGATGGGCGGGCTCGTCCATTCGCAGCGCGTGCTGCTGGCGCTGACCCAGGCGGGCGCCAGCCGCGAAGACAGTTATGCGCTGGTCCAGCGCAACGCGATGCGGGTGTGGGAAAGCGACGGCCAGTTGTCGCTGCTCGAACTGCTCAAGGCCGATGCCGACGTGACCGCGCGGCTGTCGGCGGACGAGCTCACCGCGCTGTTCGACCTCGACTATCATATGAAGCATGTCGACACGATCTTTGCGCGGGTGTTCGGGGCGGCATAGTGCGCGGGCTGGAAACCCGCGGCAATCTGTCCTAGGGTCGCGCGAAGACCGACCGAGGAGCAAGGCCAAGTGGGAATCCTGCGAACGATCATCTGGGTTTTCCTGACCATCGTACTGGTCGTTTTCGCGATGGCGAACTGGATTCCGGTGACGGTCCGCATCTGGCCGGGGCAGGATCTCGAAACCAAATTGCCGATGCTGATCTTCATCGCTTTCCTGCTCGGCAGCATCC
Source organism: Sphingopyxis macrogoltabida (assembly GCF_001314325.1). Taxonomy (NCBI): domain Bacteria; kingdom Pseudomonadati; phylum Pseudomonadota; class Alphaproteobacteria; order Sphingomonadales; family Sphingopyxidaceae; genus Sphingopyxis; species Sphingopyxis macrogoltabida. Next base: position 1,742,451 of record NZ_CP009429.1, on the reverse strand, counting down.
CGACCTGGATCGCGTTGCGTGCGACACGCTGGTCGATGAAGCGGCGCCTCGACAACAGCGAGCGCCAGCTTGCCGACCTGCGCGCCATGGCCAACCGCCCGTCCGACCCCGCCCCGGCGTCGGCCCCCGTCAACGACATCCCGCCATCGCCATTGGAGACCCCATGAGTTCGCCGCTTTATCTCGCCATCGATACCACCCACCTCGATGCGGCGCTGACGCTGGCGCAGAAGGTGCGGCACCATGTCGGCGGGCTGAAGCTGGGGCTCGAATTCTTCTGCGCCAACGGCCATCACGGCGTCCATGAAATGGCGAAGCTCGGCCTGCCGATCTTCCTCGATCTCAAGCTGCACGACATTCCGAATACGGTCGCCAAGGCGATCCAGGCGTTGCGTCCGCTCGAACCCGCCATCCTGACCGTCCACGCCGCGGGCGGCCGCGCGATGCTCGAGGAAGCCAAGGCGGCCGCGGGCACGAGTACCAAGGTCATCGCGGTGACGGTGCTGACCAGCCTCGACGCGCCCGATCTCGATGACATCGGCGTCGGCGGCACCCCGCACGACCAGGTCGTCCGGCTCGCGGCGCTGGCGCGCCAGTCGGGCGTCGACGGCATCGTCTGTTCGGGACAGGAAGTGAAGGCGGCGCGCAAGGCATGGCCCGGAGGCTTCTACGTCGTTCCCGGGGTGCGGCCTGCGAACGGCGCTGCCGGCGACCAGAAGCGGATCGTCACCCCGGCGCAGGCGATGACCGACGGCGCCTCGATCCTCGTCGTCGGGCGCCCGATCAGCCAGTCGCCCGACCCCGACCTCGCCGCACGCGAAATCGAGGCGACGCTTTAAGCCCACCAGCAATACCCGTTCGTGTCGAGCGAAGTCGAGACACCCCGAAGGCGCGCATGACCGATGGGCATCTCGACTTCGCTCGATGCGAACGGATACAGGATAGCCGAGCCAGCCATGCCCCCTCTCGTTAAAATCTGCGGCCTCAAGACACCCGAAGATGTCGATGCCGCCATCCGCCTCGGCGCGACGCATATCGGTCTCAACCTCTATGAACCGAGCCCGCGCTACGTCGACCTCAAGACCGCCGCCGAACTGCGCAAGTGCGCCGAAGGGCGGGTCAAGGTCGCGTTGCTGCTGGTCAACGCGTCGCAAATCGCCACCGCCGAAGCGCTCGGCAAGGTGCGCCCCGATATCGTCCAGTTCCACGGCAGCGAGGCGCCCGAATGGGTCGCGGCGGTGAAGCGTTCGATCCCCGCCGAGGTCTGGAAGGCGGTAGGGCTGAAAGATGCCGGGACGCTCGACCGCATCCGCCAATATGACGGCGCCGTCGACCGTATCCTCTTCGACGCCCCGGCGCAGGCGATGCCCGGCGGCACCGGCACCCGCTTCGACTGGTCGCTGCTCGTCAATCATCGCCACAGCATCGACTGGGGGATCGCGGGCGGCTTGACCCCCGCCAACGTCGCCGAGGCACTCGCGGCGACGGGCGCGCCGCTGGTCGACGTATCCTCGGGCGTCGAAAGCGCGCCGGGCGTGAAGGATATGGACAAGATCGCGGCTTTCCTTAAAGCGGCGGGTCGATGACCCACGCACCGAACAGCCTCCGTACCCAGCCCGACGAACGCGGCCATTTCGGCCAGTTCGGCGGCCGCTATGTCGCCGAAACGCTGATGCCGCTGATCCTCGATCTCGAGCGTTGCTATCGCGCGGCGCAGCAAGACAACAGCTTCAAGGCCGAATTCGACTATCTGTTGAAGCATTATGTCGGCCGCCCGAGCCCGCTGTGGTTCGCCGAGCGGCTGACCGAGCAGCTCGGCGGCGCCAAAATCTATCTGAAGCGCGAGGATCTCAATCACACCGGCGCGCACAAGATCAACAATTGCATCGGCCAGATCCTGCTCGCGAAGCGGATGGGCAAAACGAAGATCATCGCCGAAACCGGCGCCGGCCAGCACGGCGTCGCGACCGCGACCGTCGCGGCCCTGTTCGGCCTGCCTTGCACAATCTTCATGGGCGCGGTCGATGTTGCGCGGCAGCAGCCGAACGTGTTCCGTATGAAATTGCTCGGCGCCGAAGTCGTCGCGGTCGAAAGCGGCGCCAAGACGCTGAAGGACGCGATGAACGAAGCGCTGCGCCACTGGGTCGCCAACGTCCACGACACCTTCTACATCATCGGCACGGTCGCGGGCCCGCATCCCTACCCCGAACTGGTCCGCGACTTCCAGTCGGTGATCGGCGACGAAGCGCGTGCGCAGATCCTCGAAGCCGAGGGCCGCTTGCCCGATATGCTGATCGCCCCGGTCGGCGGCGGCTCGAACGCGATCGGGCTGTTTCACCCGTTCCTCGACGACGACAGCGTCGAGATCGTCGGCGTCGAAGCGGCCGGCGAAGGTCTCGATGGCAAGCATGCCGCGAGCCTCGCCGGCGGTCGCCCCGGCATTCTTCATGGCAACAAGACCTACCTGCTGCAGGACGAGGACGGCCAGATCACCGAGGCGCACAGCATCTCGGCAGGGCTCGACTATCCGGGCATCGGGCCCGAGCATAGCTGGCTCCACGAAATCGGCCGCGTCCGCTATGAACCGGTCACCGACGCCGAGGCGCTCGCCAGCTTCCAGAAGCTGACCAAGCTTGAGGGCATCATCCCCGCACTCGAAAGCGCCCACGCCATCGCGGCAGCGGAACGCATCGCGCCGACACTCGGCAAGGACAAGATCATCATCGTCAACTGCTCGGGCCGTGGCGACAAGGACATTTTCACCGTAGCGGATGCGCTGGGGGTGAAGCTGTGAGCCGCTTCGCTGCCACCTTCGCGAAGCCGCACACCGCGCTCGTCGCCTTCATCACCGCGGGCGACGGCGATACCGCCGCGAACCTCGATGCGCTCGTCGCGGGCGGCGCCGATGTGATCGAACTCGGCATGCCCTTCACCGATCCGATGGCCGACGGTCCGGCGATCCAGGCCGCGAACCTGCGCAGCCTCGCCAAGGGCACGACGACCGCCGACATCTTCGCGATCGCCGCCGCGTTCCGGTCGCGCCATCCCGATACGCCGCTTGTCCTGATGGGCTATGCCAATCCGATGACGATCCGCGGGGCCGACTGGTTCGCCGCCGAATGCGCAAAAGCGGGTGTCGATGGCGTCATCTGCGTCGATATCCCTTCGGAAGAGGACGCCGAACTCGGCCCGGCGCTCCGTGGTGCCGGGGTCGATCTGATCCGTCTCGCGACGCCGACCACCGACGCGGCGCGGCTGCCCGATGTGCTCAGCGGCGCGAGCGGGTTTCTCTATTATGTCTCGGTCGCGGGCATCACCGGTCAGCAGCAGGCGGCGCAGGCGAGTATCGAGGAAGCCGTCGCACGGCTCAAGGCAGCGACCGACCTGCCTGTCGCGGTCGGCTTCGGCGTGCGGACGCCCGAGCAGGCGCATGCGATTGCCAAGGTCGCCGACGGCGTCGTCGTCGGCTCGGCCTTTATCGACATCATCACCGAGCATGGCGACGATGCCGCGCCCCACGTCGAAACCTTCACCCGTTCGCTTGCCGATGCTATCCACGGCGCAAAGGAGATCGCCGCATGAGCTGGCTCGACCGCGTCCGCAACGCCCTGCCCTTCACGGCGAAGCGCGATACCGCCGACAATCTCTGGCACAAATGCCGCCAGTGCGCGCAGATGGTGTTCGTCAAGGAATGGGAAGATAATCTCAACGTCTGTCCGCGCTGCGACCATCATGACCGGATCGGAGCGAAGGAGCGTTTCGCCCAGCTGTTCGACGGCGGTCTCCACGAGCTGATCGCATCGCCGGCGGCGCCCGAGGATCCGCTGAAGTTCCGCGACACGAAGAAATATGTCGATCGCATCAAGGCCGCGCGCGCGCAGACCGGCGATCGCGATGCCTATCAGAATGCGTTCGGCCGCATTTCCAGCCTTCCCACGGTGATCGGCGTGCAGGATTTCGCCTTCATGGGCGGATCGATGGGGGTCGCGGTCGGCGAAGCCTTCGTGGCGGGCGTCGAGGAAGCCATCCGCCGTGGCTGCCCCTATATCGCGATTACCGCTGCGGGCGGCGCGCGGATGCAGGAAGGCACGCTGTCGCTGATGCAGATGCCGCGTGCGACGGTCGCGCTGGCGCGCCTGCGCCGCGCCGGCCTGCCCTATATCGTCCTGCTCACCGATCCGACCACCGGCGGCGTTACTGCCAGCTATGCGATGCTCGGCGACGTGCAGATCAGCGAGCCCAAGGCGCTGATCGGTTTCGCGGGACAGCGGGTGATCGAGAATACGATCCGCGAAAAGCTGCCCGAAGGCTTCCAGCGCGCCGAATATCTGCTCGATCACGGGATGATCGACATGGTCGTGCACCGCAAGGAATTGCCCGAAACGCTGGGCCGGCTGATCGGCTATCTGGCGCCCGAAAAGGCCGCCTGAGCCACCATATCCTGCCATGGCCGACCACGCGCATTCCTCCGACCCTGCGGTGCAGGCGCAACTCGATCGCCTTGCGGCGCTGTCCCCGGGGCGCGATATCCTGGGCCTCGAACGCATCGCCGAGATCTGTGCGCGGCTCGGCAATCCGCAAGAGCGGCTTCCGCGCACCTTTCACGTCGCGGGGACGAACGGCAAGGGTTCGACCTGCGCCTTCCTTCGTGCGATCCTCGAGGCCGGCGGGCGCCGGGTCCACAGCTATACCAGCCCGCACCTCGTCCGGTTCAACGAACGCATCCGCCTTGCCGGGACGCTGATCGACGACGAATTGCTTGCTTCGCTGCTTGAGGAGGTGCTCGACATTGCCGCCGACCTGCACGCGAGCTTCTTCGAGGTGACGACCGCCGCCGCCTTCCTCGCCTTTGCGCGGACACCGGCCGACGATTGCATCATCGAGGTCGGGCTTGGCGGACGCCTCGACGCGACGAACATCATCCCTGCCCCGGCGGTGTGCGGCATCGCATCGCTCGGGATCGACCACGAAGCCTTCCTGCTCGCCCCCGAAGCGGGTACGCCGCAGGAGCCCGCCACGCGTATCGCATGGGAGAAGGCGGGCATCATCAAGCCCGGCACCCGGGTTGCGACGCTTTCCTACCCCCCGGCGGTCACCGACATCATCGCGGCGCGCGCTTCCGCCGCCGGTGCGCCGCTGTTCTTGGAGGGCAGCGGCTGGCAGGTCGATCCCGAGGGCGACGGTTTTCGCTGGTCGTCGGCATCGCTCGGCGCGGTTGGCGAAGCATTGTTCCCGCGCATGGCGGGTCCGCACCAGCGGCGCAACGCCGGGCTTGCGATCGCGATGTCACGGCTCGCCGAGCCGCGCCCTGCCGACGCCGATATCGTCCGCGGCATTGCGGGCACCTTCTGGCCGGGACGCATGCAGTTGCTGGGCAGCGGCCCGCTCACCGCCGCAATGTCCGGCGAGCAGAATATCTGGATCGACGGCGGGCATAACCTCGACGCGGCGCTGCAACTTGCGGACTTCCTTGGCCAGACGCTCGCCCGGCGCGAGCCGGTCGACCTTGTCCTCGGCATGCTCGCAAACAAGGACGTCGCCGGCTTTCTCGCCCTGCTCGCCCCGCACGTCGGCAGGCTGGTCGCGGTACCGATACCGGGGCACGAGCATCACGCTCCCGCCGATCTGGTTCGCATCGCCCGCGACAGCGGCATCGTGCAGGCTTCGGCGCAGGGCGACCTGCCGTCGGCGCTCCGTGCGCTCGCGGCCGACAGCCCGGCGCGCAACATATTGATCGGCGGATCGCTCTATCTGGTCGGGCAGGCGCTCGAACTCAACGAAGAGTTCCCTAGCTGAGTTCAGGACCTAGATTGCTGCCGGCTTCGGCTTGTCCTCTTCGGGATGGGCAATCTCGTGACCGTCGTCCTCGGTGCTCGGCTGGCGCACCGTCTGGACGACGAAACCCTTCTTCCACAGGATCCAGAGCAGCAGCATTCCCGGGATTGCGATGACCACCGTGAACAGCCAGAAGCCCACCCAGCCCAAGCCCTCGGCGATATAGCCGCCCGGCGCCGCGAGCCAGGTGCGTCCGACCGCAGCGAAGGATGACAGCAACGCGAACTGCGTCGCCGTGTACGCGAGGCTCGACAGGCCCGACAAATAGGTGACGAACACGGTGAGGCCGATGCCGCTGGTGAAATTCTCCGTCCCGACCGCAATCGCGAGCATCAGCGGCGAGTGACCGACCGAAGCGAGCGCGGCGAACAGCAGGTTGCTGAACATCATCATCAGCCCCGAGACGAGCAGCGCGCGTCCCATGCCGAGCCAGGCGATAAAGGGTGCAGCGAGCGCCGATCCGAGGATCAGCGCGACGAAGCCGACGCCCTTGTTGATCGCGACGAATTCGGTGTCGGTGAAGCCCAGTTCGACGATCATCGGGTTGAGCATCCCCTGCCCCATCGCGTCGCCGACCTTGTAGACGAGGACGAAGAACAGGATCAGCACCGCGCCGTGGCGGCCGAAAAATTCGCGGAACGGGTTGATCACCGTTTCCTGCAGCCAGCTTCCAAAGCTCTGCCCCGCGGCGCGGGCGCGGCTCGGGTCGAAACGCCCCGGCCCCGCATACAGCGCGCCAAGCAGCGCGGGAAGAATTGCCAGCCCGGTGAAACCATAAGCCGCGGCCCAGCCGAGGTTGAACCCCTCGGGCGACGCCAGCGCGATCGTCCCGACACCGGCGATCAAATTGCCGGTGCGATACCCGAACTGGTTCATCGCGGTGCCGTGCGGCAGTTCGGCGTCGCTCAAAATCTCGATACGATAGGCGTCGATGACGATGTCCTGCGTCGCCGAGAGGAAAGCGACGGTGATCGCCCAGAAAGCAAAGGGCGCGAGATTGTCGTTGGTCGGGTTGCTCGTGCCCAACTGCCAGATCGCGACGACCAGCAAGGCCTGGATGAAGAACAGCCAGCCGCGCCGCTGGCCGAATGTCTTGGTCAGGAACGGCAAAGGCAGCCGGTCGACGAGCGGTGCCCAGAGGAATTTCAGCGTATAGGGCGTCGTCAGTCCGATCGCGAAACCGATCGTCGATTTCTCGATCCCGACCTTCGACAGCCAGAAGGTCATCGTACCGAGCAGCAGGGTCAGCGGAAAGCCGCTCGAAATGCCGAGCAGGAAGGCGACGATCGGCATCGGCTTGCGATAGGGGGCAAAGCTCGGGACGACGAACGCGAGGCCGATGACCAGCGCGAGCACCGCGACCAACACCACCGAATCGAGCCCAAGCTGCATCGCGAACCTCCCCATTCCGCGTGCGCGGACCGTCAAAGCCAAAGGCCTAAAGCCTCGGTCCCAAATTGGAAGCGGCTATTTGGCGATCATGCGCCAGGCCGAGCCGATCAGGCGGCCTCGGGGCGCCAGTAGGTCTGGAGGCCGCTGATCTTGCGTGGCGGCTTGTTCTTGCAGACCATGCCCTCGACCGCACGCAATGCCGCGACGAGCGCCGAGGCGCTGTGCGGCTTGCCGAGGCAGGCGAGCGCGATGTCGCTCGCATCTTCGGGGCATTGTCCGGTCACGAGGAGCACCGCGATGCCGCGATCGCGCGCCAGCCGTGCGACTTCGCGGCCGGTCATATGCCCGGCGAGCGCAAGATCGAGAACGAGCGCATCGAGTTGCTCCGCCGCGATGATCGCAACCGCCGCCTCGCCGGAATCGACGGTCGCAACGACGTCATAGCCGCTGTGCTGCAGCGTCCGCTCATTGTCGAACGCGACCAGCGGATCATCCTCGATGATCAGCAGCCGCTTGATACACGACGGGCGGGACGCGAAGAGCATGAATACTCCCTTTGACATCGCCATGACTCGCTCCGCGCCTTCCTGCAAGATCGCTTCTGCTCGCCATCGACGAAGCGATACGTTTCCGGCTATGAGCGTGATCACAACGCAACACCTTTTCCCTGAAAACGACACGAAAGCCGCATCCGTTCCGATGACGACCCGCCGTCCGCCCCGTAATCCGCCCCGCCCGGCGCCCAAAAGCGCCGGCGACCGAGACGCCCCGAAGGGCCGCCGCGCCGCGCGCGCGTCGGCACCGCCGCGCAAACCCCAAGCCGCCGAGCCTGAGCGCGAGGACGGCCCGCAGCGCATCGCCAAGCTGCTGGCGCGCGCCGGCGTGGGATCTCGCCGCGATGTCGAACGCATGATCGAAGAAGGGCGCATCGCCCTCAATGGTCAGATCGTCGTCCAGCCCGCGCCCTTGCTGGCATCGCTCGAAGGGCTGACCGTCGATGGCAATCCGGTCGCCAAGCCGGTGTCGACGCGCCTTTATCGCTTTCACAAGCCCGCCGGCTGCCTGACCGCGGCGCGCGACCCCAAGGGCCGCAAGACGATCTATGATTTGCTCCCGAAGGGACTGCCGCGACTGATGCCCGTCGGCCGCCTCGACTATAATACCGAAGGGCTGCTGCTGCTCACCAACGACGGCGAGTTCAAACGCCAGCTCGAACTGCCGGCGAGCGGGGTAGAGCGCACCTATCGCGCGCGGGCGTTCGGCGACATCAGCCAGACCCAGCTCGAAGACCTCGTCGAAGGGATCGAGATCGATGGCGTCCGTTATGGCAAGATCGATGCGAACCTCGAACGCCGGACGGGTCGCAACCAGTGGATCGAGATGACGCTGACCGAAGGCAAGAACCGCGAAGTCCGGCGGGTCCTCGAACATCTGGGCCTGCAGGTCAGCCGCCTGATCCGCACGCGTTACGGCCAATTCACCCTCGAAGCGCTCGACGTCGGCGCTGTCGAGATCGTCCCGCGCGACGAACTGTTCCAGTTCCGGCGGCGAATGGGCTGACGATGCGGGTGATTTCCGGTGAATGGCGCGGACGCAAATTGCTCGCGCCGAAAAATGACGCGACGCGCCCGACAGCGGACCGCACGCGCGAAACGCTGTTTTCGATGCTGGCGAGCCGCCTCGGCAGTTTCGAGGGGCTGCATGTCGCCGACCTGTTCGCGGGATCGGGCGCGCTGGGGATCGAGGCGCTGTCGCGCGGTGCGGCGCAATGCCTGTTCGCCGAACAGGACCGCGACGCGCTCGAGGCGCTCAGGAAGAATCTGGCCGCGCTCGGCGCCGCGGACCGCGCCGACGTGCGCGCGGGTTCGGTGCTCGCGCTCGGCCCGGCAAAGCGGAGCTACGACCTGTTGCTGTTCGACGCGCCCTACGGCACCGGCGCAGGCAGCGTTGCGCTCGACAAGCTCAACCGGCTGGGCTGGATCGGCCCTGACAGCCTGATCTCGATCGAAACCGCCGAAAAGGAAGCGGTCGAGATTGCGGGTTTCGAGGTCGATACCGACCGCAAGGTCGGCAAGGCGAAACTGACCTTGCTTCGTCCCGCCTGAACTCAGCTTTCGGCCATCTGCCGGCGCACCATTAGCAGCCCAAGCCAGCTTACCACCCCGGCCAGCGCCAGATAGAGCCCGACCATCGGCGTGCCGCCGCGCTCGGCGAGCGCCTGTGCGATGATCGGTGCCATCGCGCCGCCGAGGATGCCGCCGGCGTTGAAGGTCACCGAGGCGCCCGTATAGCGCACCTGCACCGGAAACAGCGCGGTCAGCCAGCTGCCAAGCGGTCCGTAAACCAGCCCCATCACGAACAGCGCAGCGGCGAGCCCGAGGAAGACGATCGGCCAGCTTCCCGACGCGAGCGACGGCCCGAACAGGAAACCGATGAGGATCGTCGCGCCGCAGCCCCAGGTGAGCACCCGCTGCGCGCTCGACGCGTCGCTGGCATAGCCGGCGAAGACGATCCCGCCCGCCATGAACAGGATCGCGCCGAGCTGGACGAGCAGGAACTGTTCCTTCGGATAACCGAGCGCGCTTGTCCCGTGCGCCAATGCGAAGCTGGTCGCGAGATAGAAGATCGCGAAGCAGGCGACGACCGCGAAGGTCCCCGCCAGCGTCGGGATCAGGTGACCGCGCAGCAATTCGCCGATCGGCACCCCGACGGGGGCTTTCTGTTCCAGTGCCTCGGTAAAGGCTGGCGTCTCGCCGATCTTGAGCCGAACCCACAGGCCGAGCCCGACGAGCAGCGCCGAAAAGAGGAAAGGTATCCGCCAGCCCCAGCTGGTAAAATCGGCGTCGGAGAGCGTTACGCCGAGGATCAGGAACAGACCGTTCGCGGCGATGAAGCCGACCGGCGCGCCGAGCTGCGGGAACATGCCGAAGCGCGATTTCCATCCCGGCGGCGCATTTTCGACCGCCAGCAGCGCGGCCCCGCCCCACTCGCCGCCCAGCCCGAAGCCCTGGCCGAAACGCAGGATACAGAGGAGGAGCGGCGCGATCCACCCCGCCATCGCATAGGTCGGCAGAAAAGCGATGAGCAGGGTCGACCCGCCCATCAGCATCAGCGAAGCGACGAGCGTCGACTTGCGTCCGATCCGATCGCCATAATGGCCGAACACGATCGCCCCCACCGGCCGCGCGAAGAAGGCGAGCCCGAAGGTCATGAAGCTGTACATAAGCTGCGCCGACGCCGACTCGTCGGGAAAGAACAGCGGCCCGAAGACAAGCGCCGCAGCAGTGCCATAAATATAGAAATCATAGAATTCGACCGCGGTGCCGACGAGGCTGGCGGTCAGGATGCGCCGGTGCTTGCGATAGGGTGCCAGATCCACGGACAATGCCCCTCCCCTGTTTGTCTCGGCGCCGCTTTGGACGCGTTGCCCTGTGTGGTGCAAGGTAGAATGCAGCGCGGCCGCCTTTGGACCTCTCACGCGGCGCATTGGCCAAGCGCCCGCGGCGGAGCTAAGAGCGGTCCGTATGACCGGATTTCAACAGATCGGCATCGTCGGCGCAGGCCGGGTCGCGCAGGCGCTGACGCTCGGTCTCGCGCCGCATTCGCTCGCCCCGCCGTTGCTGTGGGCGCGCTCTCCCGCCAAGGCTGAAGTCGCCGCAGCTCGCTTGGGATGCGCGATCGCCGAGCAGCGCCTCGACCGGCTGATGCAGTCTTGCGACGTCGTTGCTATAGCGGTGTCCGACGATGCCGTTGAAGCGGTTTCCGCCGAGCTGGCTGCGGTGAGGCCGACGGATCGTCGCCCGTTCGTGTGCCATGTCAGTGGCCGCAGCGGCGCAGCGATCCTCGAACCATTACACGCGGCGGGAGCGCTGACCGCGGCGATCCATCCCGCGATGACCTTCACCGGCGATCCGCACGGCGAAGCCGCACGCATGAAGCAGGCGCGCTTCGCGGTGACCGGATCGTCGCCGCAAGCAATCGAGCTCGCGCACCGCCTTGTGGGCCTGATGGGCGGGATCGCGGTCGATATCGCGGAAGAGCGGCGTCCGCTCTATCATGCTGCGCTGTGCCACGCGTCGAACCATCTCGTTACATTGATCGCGGGCGCCTCGGATGCCCTTCGGAGCGCCGACATCGACGATCCCGCCGCCTTCCTCGCCCCACTCGTCCGTGCCGCGCTCGAAAACAGCCTCGACCGGGGTTTCGACGCCTTATCGGGTCCGCTGCTGCGCGGCGACAGCCGGACGATCGAAGGCCATCTGGGCGCGCTCGGCGTCGGATGTCCCGACCTGCTGCCGGCCTATCGCGCCATGGCGCTCGCGACGCTCGACGAGCTGGCGCGCGACGATGCGGCGCGGGTGTCGCCGGAACTGCGCAAGCTGTTCGGCTGAGCCGCACCGCCCGTCGTCCTGCACTGGACAGGACCAGCGCTGTTCCCTAATCGTTCGCGCGTGAACGACCAGCCTGCCTCGATACCCGACCTGCCGCCGCCCGATGCGTCTGACCCGCCCTATCTGCACGGGCTGAACGGGCCGCAGCGGCAGGCTGTGCTGACGACCGAAGGCCCGGTGCTGATGCTCGCGGGGGCCGGCACCGGCAAGACCGCGGCGCTCACCGCGCGGCTCGCGCATATCATTGCGACACGTCGCGCTTGGCCGTCGGAGATCCTCGCGGTCACCTTCACCAACAAGGCGGCGCGCGAGATGCGCGAACGAATCGGGCGGATGATCGGCGACGCGGTCGAGGGCATGCCCTGGCTCGGTACCTTCCACAGCATCGCGGCCAAAATGCTCCGCCGCCACGCCGAACTCGTCGGGCTGCAGAGCAATTTCACCATCCTCGACACCGACGACCAGCTTCGCGTGCTCAAACAGCTTATCCAGGCCGAGGGGCTCGATGAGAAGCGCTGGCCGGCGCGCCAGCTCGCGGGGCTGATCGACAAATGGAAGAACCGCGGCCTCACCCCGCCCGATCTCGATGCGGCCGACAAGGAAGCCTATGCCGACGGCAAGGGGCAGCATTTCTACGCGCTCTATCAGGCGCGGCTGAAAACGCTCAACGCCTGCGATTTCGGCGACCTGCTGCTCCACATGCTGGTGATCCTGAAAAACCACCGCGACGTGCTCGAACAATATCAGGAACGCTTCAAATATATCCTCGTCGACGAATATCAGGACACCAATGCCAGCCAGTATCTCTGGCTCCGCCTGCTCGCGCAGGCGCGCAAGAATATCTGCTGCGTCGGCGACGACGACCAGTCGATCTATTCGTGGCGCGGCGCGGAGGTCGCAAATATCCTGCGTTTCGAAAAGGATTTCCCGGGCGCGACCGTGATCCGCCTCGAACAGAATTATCGTTCGACCCCGCAGATTCTTGCCGCCGCCTCGGCGCTGATCGCGCAGAACAGCGGCCGTCTTGGCAAGACGTTGTGGACCGAACTCGATCCCGGCGACAAGCTGCGCGTCGTCGGGGTGTGGGACGGACCCGAGGAAGCACGGCGGATCGGTGAGGAACTGGAGACGCTCCAGCATCGCAAGGTCAGCCTCGACCGCACTGCGATCCTCGTTCGCGCCCAGTTCCAGACGCGCGAGTTCGAAGACCGCTTCATCGCGATCGGCATGCCATACCGCATCGTCGGCGGTTTCCGCTTCTACGAACGCGCCGAAATCCGCGATGCGCTCGCCTATCTCCGCCTCGTCCAGTCGAGCGCCGACGACCTCGCCTTCGAGCGCATCGTCAATGTTCCCAAGCGCGGGCTCGGCGACAAGGCGCTGGCGCGCATCCACCAATATGCGCGCCACGAGCGCGCGCCGCTCTTCCACGCCGCGTCGCGGATCACCGAAACCGACGAACTGACCCCGCAGGCACGCCGCCAGCTCGCGAACTTCGTCGCGCAAATGCGGAACTGGCAGGCGAAGGCGAACGAACTTTCGCACCCCGAACTCACCCAGCTCATTCTCGACGAATCGGGCTATACCGCGATGCTGCAGGCCGACCGCAGCGTCGAGGCCGCGGGCCGCCTCGAAAACCTCTCCGAACTCGTCCGCGCGATGGAAGAGTATGAATCGCTCGAAGCCTTCCTCGAGCATGTCAGCCTGGTGATGGACCGCGACCAGAATGACGACACCGAGACCGTCACCATCATGACGATCCACGCCGCCAAGGGACTGGAATTCGACCATGTGTTCCTCGCGGGCTGGGAGGATGGGGTGTTTCCGTCGCAGCGATCGATGGACGAGGGCGGCACCGCGAGCCTCGAGGAAGAGCGCCGCCTCGCCTATGTCGCGATCACCCGCGCCCGTCGGCGCGCGAGCATCTATCATGCCGCGAACCGGCGTATCTACGGCCAGTGGATGAGCAGCATCCCGAGCCGTTTCATCGGCGAAATCCCGCAAGAGCATATCGAGAGCGAGAACAGCTTCGGCGGCGGGCAAAGCCTGTGGCGCGCCAACTGGTCGGCGCAGGGCGATCCCTTCGCCCATGTCGCCGAACGCCAGCCGGCCCGCACGATGACGCGCGGTCCGGCCTGGCAGCGCGCGGTTGCGCAATCATCGACGATCACCCGCGCGCCCGCCCCCAGCGAAAAAGGCCCCGCCGCCTCGGTCGGCGCCAAGCCGCGCAGCGACCTGGCGATCGGGATGCGCGTGTTCCACGAAAAATTCGGTTATGGTGAGATCATCGACATCGACGGCAACAAGCTGGAGGTCGAGTTCGAACAGGCCGGCAGCAAGCGGGTGCTCGACGGCTTTGTGAAGCTCGCCTGATTTCTTATTGTCTACTACATTGGTTATGATATGTCGTCCCATGCGGCCAACGAGTCGCGTTTTGGGAGAGTCTTCTATGAAAACCAAGCTCTTAGCGGGCGCGATGGCGTTCGCCCTGATCGGCTGTTCGGAACAGGCCGCCGAAGATGCTGCTTCGACCGACACCCCTGCCCCCGCCGCCGAAGCTGCGTCAGCCGCCGGCGATGCAGCCGAAGAGGCCGTTCCGGATATCGGCCTTAATGCGACCCCCGGCGTCGCGTTCGATTATAGTTACGCGTTCCGCCTCGACGACAACCGGATCGCCAAGGTCCAGAGCGAGCATGCCGCTGCCTGTGAAATGCTTGGCACCGCGCGGTGCCGGATCGCCGACATCCGCTATGGCAAGGTCCGCGAGAATGAGGTCGAGGCGCAGACGAGCTTCAAACTCGACCCCGGCATCGCCCGCAAGTTCGGCGCCGACGCGATCGCCAGCGTCGAGAAGGCCGAAGGCGTACTCGCCGATGCCAGCGTCGCCGGCGAGGATGTCGGCACGCAGATCGAGCAATCGCAGCAACGCAGTGCCGGCGCCGCCGCCGAAATCGAGCGTCTCGAAGGACGGTTGAAACAGGGCGGGCTCGACAAGGGTGAGCGCGCGGAACTGCTGCGGCAGATCGCAGGGCTGCGCGGCCAGCTCGGCGAAGAACGCCAGAGCCGCCGCGCCGGCGAAGCGAAGATCGCGATGACCAGCGTCGTCTTCAACTATGTCGGCAACGGCGGCCTGCCGGGCATCGGCCATGAAAATCCGTTCAGCAACGCGTGGACAACGTTGCTCGGCAGCGGCGGCACCCTGCTTTCGATCATTCTCGTGGCTGGCGCAGCGATCCTGCCCTGGGCGCTGCTTGCCGCGCTTATCGTCTTCCTGTGGCGGAAATTCCGTCGCGGGCGCCCGACCGGGCCGTCGGCGCCGACAGCCTGACAGGCATCATGGCCGGGGGCGGATGATCTGTCCCCGGTCGATACGCTTGGCTGGAAGGAGAAAGGGTCGTGGTGGAGCCGAGGGGAATCGAACCCCTGACCTCTGCAGTGCGATTGCAGCGCTCTCCCATCTGAGCTACGGCCCCGCGACCGGCGGCGTCTTAACGAGCCAGCCGGACAGTGGCAACGGCTTTTCTGATCATTGGGCCGTGTCGCCGGATAAAAACGGGAAAGCGGGGGTAATATGGCCAAGGCATGGCACCTCATCAGCCGTCCGACCGGACTACCGACGATGGCGAACTTCGCGTTACGCGATTTGCCCGACGCACCGCTGGAGTCCGATCAACTGCGGGTTCGCAACCTCTGGCTTTCGGTCGATCCCTATATGCGCGGCCGCATGAACGACGCGAAAAGCTATGCCGCCAGTTTCCAGATTGACCAGCCGATGACCGGCGGCGCGATCGGCGAAGTGATCGAAAGCCGGCTCGACGGCTTCGCGCCGGGCGACCTCGTCCTCCATATGGGCGGCTGGCGCGATGGCGGGGTGATCGGGCTCGACATGATGCCGAACAAGTTGCCCGCCGCCGCGCTCGCCGCTGGGATGACGCCGCAGACCTTTCTCCATAACATGGGCCTGACCGGCGGTACGGCGTGGATCGGGCTGTTGAGGATCGCGGCCGCGAAGCCCGGCGACGTCGTTTTCGTGTCGGCAGCCGCGGGCGCTGTCGGCTCGGCGGTAGTGCAAATCGCGAAGGCGCGCGAGATGACGGTGATCGGCTCGGCAGGCGGTGCGGAAAAATGCACGTGGGTCAGTGCGCTGGGCGCCGATGCGGTGATCGATTACAAGGGGGGGCCCGTCCTTCCGGCGCTGGCAGCGGCTCTACAGAAATTGGGCAAGGGCGGCGTCGATGTCTATTTCGACAATGTCGGCGGCGAGCATCTCGACGCTGCTTTCGCTACCGCGAGCGATTTCGCACGCTTCGCGATTTGCGGGATGATCGACGTCTATAACGACGGCAAGGCGCAGGAGATGAAATATCTGATCCGCGCGATCCCGGCGCGCATCCGGATGGAAGGCTTTATCTACACCGACCAGTTCATCGATTGCATGGAAGAGTTCTACGCCGACATGGGGGCGTTGATCGCAGGCGGCGCGGTGACGATGCGCGAGACGGTGCACGACGGTCTGGAGGCAACGCCGCAGGCGTTCCTCGGACTCTTCTCCGGCGACAATATCGGGAAGATGCTGGTCAGGCTCTGACCCGCGTCGGCATCACTCGGTGCCGAAGCCGACCGAAAGGAAACTCGGCATCGGGCCGTTCCAGCCGTCGTCGGGACCGTCCCGATCGTCGTGACGGTCGGATGCAGGCGGCTTGCGCTTGTCGCCGGACTTCTTCGGCTTCGACGGCGCTTCCTCGGTTGCCTTTACCGGACGCGGTTCGTCTTTCGTCGATTTCGATCCGCCGCGGCTGCGCCCGGACCGGGCCTCTCGCCGCGGTTCGCGATCCTCGACGCCGGCCGCCTTGGCATCCGATGCTGTCGGTGACGCCTGACTGTGGACCGGAATCTGGTAGCCGGTGAGCTTCTGGATATTGTCGACCGCTTCGTCGTCCGACGGCGTGACCAGCGTAAACGCCCGCCCCTTCGCACCCGCACGACCGGTGCGGCCGATGCGGTGGACATAGTCGTCGGGGTGCCAGGGGGCATCGAAATTGAAGACGTGGCTGACGCCCTTCACATCGAGCCCGCGTGCCGCGACATCGGAGGCGACGAGGATATTGATCGTGCCGGCCTTGAAACGGTCGAGCTCGGCGATCCGGCTCGACTGATCCATGTCGCCATGAATCTCGCCGGCCTTATATCCGTAGCGCTGCAACGACTTGGCCAGTTCGCGGACCGTCGTCTTGCGATTGCAGAAGATGATCGCGGTACCGATGTCTTCGGCCTCGATCAGCCCGCGCAGCGTGTCGCGCTTGCTGCGTTCCGACGTCTTGACAAGGAACTGTTCGATATTTTCGTTGCGGCTCGCCGGGCGGGCAACCTCGATCGTCTTCGGGTTCGACAGGAATTTGTCGGCCAGTTTCTTGATCGGCGGCGGCATCGTCGCCGAGAACAGCAGCGTCTGCCGATTCGCGGGCAGCTTGGTGCAGATATTTTCGATGTCCGGAATGAAGCCCATGTCGAGCATGCGGTCGGCCTCGTCGATGACGAGCAGGTTGCATCCGGTGAGCAGGATCTTGCCGCGTTCGAACAGGTCCATCAGGCGGCCCGGCGTCGCGATCAGCACGTCGACGCCTTTTTCGAGCGCCTTGATCTGGTCGCCCATCTGGACGCCACCGATCAGCAAGGCCATCGAGAGCTTGTGATACTTGCCGTATTTTTCAAAGTTTTCCGCAACTTGTGCGGCGAGTTCGCGCGTCGGTTCGAGGATGAGCGAGCGCGGCATCAGCGCGCGGGCACGGCCGTGGGCGAGAATGTCGATCATCGGCAGCACGAAGGACGCCGTCTTGCCGGTACCCGTCTGGGCGATGCCGATCATGTCGCGCATCATCAGGACCGAAGGGATGGCGCCCGCCTGAATCGGCGTCGGTTCGTCATAGCCCGCCTCGGTGACGGCGCGCAAAAGTTCGTCGGAAAGGCCGATGTCGGCAAATTTCATAGGGTCATCATGTCCGGAAAAGGTGACAGCGCAGCGTCCCACGCCAGCCAACGCTGCGCCGCCCCTAAGGGAAAGGGCGATGAAAAGTCAAGGAAAGCCGAGCCTATGGACACGATTAATCGTCGCGTCCGTCACGGCCATCAATCCTCGTCGCGCGGAACCGGAACCATCAGGCGGAACTTGTCGACCTCGCACTTCGCCCCGGTACGGGCGTGGATCTGGTCGCGACCCTCGCAGAGCCTGCCGTCCTTGCTGCCCTGCATGTAGAAGCCGGCGTAGAAATCGAGCGCCCGGCAGCCGCGGTTGAGCTGAGCGCGAAGCCGCTGTTTCTGCCGCGTTATCAGATCGATACTGTCGCGCTGGACCGCCTGCATGCCAAGGATGTTGCGCATGGCGACGCATTTCGGCGCCTTCTTTTCCTTCCACACCAGCGGCAGTTCACGGGACCGCAGCGCCGTCGTCGGCCCCGCGGCGAAATTGTTGAGCGAGGAACGTTGCGCCGGAACGCGGATGATCAACTGCTGTTCGATCACGACCTGCCAGTAGGGAGCCGTCGGCGGTTCGAGTGCCGGCGCCGCGAGCGACACCAGCGGTTCGGGCGGCGCGGCAGGCATTTCGGCGTCGGCGGGCGCCGCCGCGAGCATCAGCAGGGTCGCGGACGTCAGCACGATTCGGTTGCCGTCCTTTCGGCGCCCTGACAGAAGATGTTGCTCACCATGGCTCCCGCATCGATGCTCGCTGGACGAAAACAGCCTATTCGTCCAACGCCCCCTTTAACAGGCATGATTGAACATCAAATGAATTGCTGTCGACCCCTGCCTCTCCAGCCGTCGCGAAATTTCGGGAGCAAAGCATCATGACCAGCGCGCCATCGCCTGAGGCCCTCGATGCGCTTGCCGGCCTGCTCGGGCCCAAGGGTTTCACCACCGATTCCGACGCGATGGCACCGTGGTTGACCGACTGGCGCGGTAAATATCATGGTGCCGCCGCTGCGATGCTGTCTCCCGCGACGACCGATGAGGTGGCTTCCGTTGTTCGCCTATGTGCCGAGAACGACGTTGCGTTGGTGCCGCAAGGCGGAAACAGCGGCATGGTCGGAGGTGCGACGCCCGACGCTTCGGGAAACACGGTCCTGCTTTCGACCCGCCGGATGAATGCCATTCGTGCGATCGATCGCAATGCGCAGACTGTCGTCGCCGAAGCCGGCGTGATCCTCGAACATCTGCACGAAGCGGTCCTGCAGGAGGGATTGCGCTTTCCCCTGACCCTTGGCGGCAAGGGATCGGCGACGATCGGCGGGCTGGTTTCGACCAATGCCGGCGGCACGCAAGTCCTTCGCCACGGTACGATGCGGGCGCTGGTCGCGGGGGTCGAGGCCGTGCTGCCCGACGGCAGCATTTTCGATGGCCTCGCGCCGTTGAAGAAGGACAATCGTGGCTATGACCTTCGCCACCTGCTCTGCGGCGCCGAGGGGACGTTGGGCATCGTAACGGCGGCGTGCCTTCGCCTCGTGCCCGCCGCGGCGGCGCGCCGGACGGCGTGGATCGGGCTCGAATCGCCCGCCATCGCGCTGCAATTGCTCCGCCGCCTCGACGCTGCGATCGGCCGCGACCTCGAAGGCTTCGAAATCATTCCGCAAAGCTGCCTCGACGCCGTCCTCCGCCATATTCCCCAAACGCGCGCCCCTCTCGCGAAGGCCTGTCGCTGGCACGCCTTGGTCGAGCTCGCCGGCGAGAGTGGAGATGCGCTCGACGCGGCGTTGCAGGCCGAACTCGCCGCGGCGCTCGAAGCCGGGCTGATCGGGGACGTCGTGATCGCCAAAAATGATCGCGAAAGCGAGGATTTCTGGCGCCTGCGCGATTCCATTTCGGAAGCCGAGCGCGCTGAAGGGCCGGCGCTCCAGCACGATATCAGCGTCCCCGTCGACCTGATGCCGGCCTTCATCGCCGAAAACCCGCTGCGCCTCGCCGCGGCCTTCCCCGGCGCCCGCGCGCTGTCCTTTGGGCACCTCGGCGACGGCAATGTCCATCACCATGTCCAACCACCCGCGGACGCCGACGGCCGAGCCTGGCTTGCCGCGCACGGTGAAGCGGTGAGCCGGCTCGTCTATTCGCATGTGATCGAACTCGGCGGTTCGATCTCGGCGGAGCACGGGATCGGCCAGATGAAGCGCGACATCCTCGCCGAACTCGACAGTCCGGCGCGCATCGCGGCGCTGCGCGGCATAAAGGCCGGCCTCGACCCTGCCGGTCTGTTCAATCCGGGGAAGCTTATCGGCTGACCATCCGTCGTTCGGCGGCCACGCTCCGGATCATCGCCCCCTTGCGCCGCGTCGCGCGTGCC
Source organism: Sphingopyxis macrogoltabida (assembly GCF_001314325.1). Classification (NCBI taxonomy): domain Bacteria; kingdom Pseudomonadati; phylum Pseudomonadota; class Alphaproteobacteria; order Sphingomonadales; family Sphingopyxidaceae; genus Sphingopyxis; species Sphingopyxis macrogoltabida. Next base: position 1,722,505 of record NZ_CP009429.1, on the reverse strand, counting down.
AATATGGCGCGCCATTGCCCTTTCGACCCCGTGCCAACGGGGTCCCATCTCGGAGTTCGATCATGGCCACTGCGCCCGCACCTGCCAACCTGCCGCTTTTCTACAAGGACCTCGTCCCGCTTTCGAGCGTCGATCACGCCGACTTCCACGCACGCCCGCTCGATAAGGCCGACTTTCTGATCGACCAGCACGCCGTGCCGCTGACCTCGGACGAGTTCATCGCCGCGAGCCGCTTTTACCCGATCGTCTTTTCGGCCGGTGAAAACCCGGTTCCGCTGGCACTGATGGGGCTCAACGAAGGCATGAACACCTTTGTCGATGCCGATGGCAAACTGATCAACCCGGTCTATGTGCCGGCCTATATCCGCCGTTATCCCTTCCTGCTCGCCCGCCTGCGCCCCGACAGCGACGAACTGTCGCTGTGCTTCGACCCCACCTCGGGCGCGGTCGGCAAGTTCGACGAAGGCGATGCACTGTTCGCCGACGGCAAGCCGACTGAGCCGGTCAACGCCGTGCTCGAATTCTGCAAGAATTTCGAGGAATCGGGCCAGCGCACCGGTGCCTTCGTCGACGAGCTCAAGAAGGCCGACCTGCTGATGGACGGCGAAGTCAGCATCCAGCCCGAAGGCAGCGACAAGCCCTATGTCTATCGCGGTTTCCAGATGGTCGACGAAAACAAGCTGCGCGAACTGCGCGGCGACGTCTTGCGCAAGATGATGCAGAACGGCATGCTTGGCCTGATTTTCGCGCACCTCTTTTCGCTGCAATTGATGCGCGAGATTTTTGCGGAGCAGGTGAAGAGCGGCAAGATGCCGCTGGTCACGGAGGCTCCCGCCGCCTGAGGAGATTGCTTATGGCCACCAACGCCGACGCTGGGCCTGCGGGAACGACCGCCGACCCGCGCTATACGAAGGTGGCCATATGGCTTCACTGGGTGATCGGGCTGGCGGTCATCGCCAATATCGGTCTCGCGATGCTGACCGAGGACATGCCGCGCGAGACACATCGCGCGGCAATGGCGACCCACAAGGCGCTGGGGATCGCGGTGCTGTTCCTGACCATCGTCCTGATCCTGTGGCGGCTGGGGCATAAACCCCCGCCCTATCCGGCGGCGATGCCGGCCTGGCAGCGGCCGCTCAGCAAGATCGTCCACCTGCTCTTCTACCTGCTGCTGATCCTGCTACCGCTTTCGGGATGGGTGTGGATGTCGGCCGCCGACCGGCCTGTCGATTTCTTCGGTTTGTTCACGGTGCCGTCGATCGCTGCGCCAAGCAAGGCTTTGGCCGACACCTTGCACGACCGGCACGAGGTACTGGGGCTGACAATGCTGGCGCTGGTTACGCTGCATATCCTGGCGGCGCTGAAGCACCAGTTTTTCGACCGCAACGGATTAATAGGACGGATGAATCCCTTTTGACGATTTTTCCAACCGAAGCGTCAGAAATCGATCGCGAGACCCTTGAGCTCCCAGTCGCCATAGCGCACCGGATTGCGTCCGCCCGGCTGCCCGGCGTCGGGCTCGGCACGCAGCGGTTCGGGCGCCGGGACCGGGGCGTTCGTCCAGCCGGCGGGCGGTTTCACATGTGCCGGGCGTTTCGCCGCGCGCGGGGTGCCGCCTATGGTTCCGGTTTCGCTCTGCTTGCTCATAACTGGACCAATATAGGCCAGCGTATCTTGATCGCCAACCGTCATGGCTGACCGGCGACCTCCCCGCCGGCGGCGCGGGTCCGAGGGGGACCCGCCGGGTACGGCACCGCGCCGCGCGGCCCTGCGCCTGATCGATGCCGTGCTGCGGCGCGGCGATCCGCTCGATATCGCGGCCCACGCGGCGACGCAGGGCCTCGCGCCCGCCGACCGTGCCTTTGGGATCGCGATCGTGTCCGAAACGCTGCGCTGGATGGTCGACATCGACGCGCTGATCGACAGCGCCACGGCACAGCCGCTGCCCGACGACGTCAAATCGCGCGCCGTGCTGCGGATCGCGCTGGCGCAGCTCCTGGTGCTGAAGAGCCCGGGACATGCGGTCGTGTCGACCGCGCTGCCGCTCGTCGATGGTGGACCGCGGCGGCTGGTGCATGCGATCCTGTCGCGCGCGCAGCAGGAAGAATGGGCGCTGCCCGAACGTGCCACTCTGCCCCCGGCGACCGCCGAGCGCTGGTCGGCGGCGTGGGGCGACGCGATGGTGACGGCGGCGGAAGCGGCGTGGAGCGCGGCGCCGCCGCTCGATCTCAGCTTCGCCGCCGAGCCCGATGCGGCGGCGTGGCCCGACGCCACCAGCCTCGTCGCGCACCATTTGCGCTTGCCGCGCGGGCAGGCGGTGACCGATCTGCCCGGTTTCGAGGCAGGCGGCTGGTGGGTGCAGGATATTGCCGCCAGCATCCCCGCGCGGCTGCTCGGCGCGGGCGACGGGCGGTCGGTACTCGACCTTTGCGCCGCGCCCGGCGGCAAGACGATGCAGCTCGCCGCGGCGGGCTGGTCGGTACTTGCGGTCGACGCCAGTGCCAAAAGGCTGACGCGGCTCGAGGAAAATCTCGACCGCACCGGGCTGGAGGCTGCGGTCGTGCAGGGCGATATCCGGAAATGGGAGCCAGGCGAGGCGGCCGATGCGGTGCTGCTCGACGCGCCCTGCTCCGCGACGGGTATCTTCCGCCGCCACCCCGACGTGCTTCACCGCATCGAAGCACGCGAGATCGCCGACATGGCGGCACTTCAGGGCGAACTGCTCGCACGCGCGGCGAAGTGGGTCAAGCCGGGCGGCACGCTTGTCTATGCAACCTGCTCGCTCGAACGCGCGGAAGGCGAGGACCAGATTATGGCTTTTCTCGCCGGGCATCCCGACTGGTCGGTCGTTCCGGCAGGTGGCGACGAACTCCCCGCGGGGATCGCGCCCGACGCGAACGGCTTCGTTCGTACGCTCCCCGGCATGCTCGCGGCCGCCGGCGGTCTCGACGGCTTTTTCATTGCCCGGTTGCGGGCACCGTCAGGCTGAGCGGCGCGACAGGCGATAGAGCGCCAACTCGCCATAATCCTTAGCGAGACGAACCTTGCCGACATAGTCGCAGTTGAAATCGCGCGCATTGCCGAGCGCGAGCATCGCCGCGAGCGGTTGGGTGCAATAAATCTCGCCGACCAGCGTCACCGGCTCGATCCGCGCGGTGCGCGTTACTTCGGTGCCGTACCACAGCTCGTTGCCGACCACCGGATCGACGCCGCGATAGATCGGTCCGAAGTGAATGCCGGTGCGCATCCCGGCGCGATGCCCTTCGAGGCCGAGGCCCGGCGGCAGGGTACCAAGCCGTTCCTGCATCGCCAGCGCGATCCGCGCGGCGGTCGCCGGGTCGTCGATGATCGCATAAACGGCATCCCCCCAAGTGTTGCGGAACAACACGGCGTCGCCGAAATCGTCGAGGATGCGGCCGATGTTGCCCATCACCTCCTGCGCGAAAACGGGGAGTTCGGCCTCGCCGAGCTTTGAAAAGCCGGCGAAATCGGCGAACAGGATCGCATAGAGGCCGCGCCGCGTACCCTCGGGCGGCTTCGGCGCGGGAGGAAATTCCAGTCTGCGGTCGAGATCGCCGACGGCAATCGTCCCGGTAACGCCGCCATTGTCGCGCCACAGGGCGATATCAGCGTTGGTGCCCGCGATGACGGCATCGGGCCGCGCCGCCACCGCCGGATCGACCACGGCGAACTGGATCGCCGCGGTTTCGAGTTCGCGGGCGCGGAGCTTGGCAAGTCCCATTGCGGTGTGCGAGCCGAGGATGAACTGGCAATCGTCGCTGACATAGCGCGCGTTGCTGGCGAAATGGACCATCGCCGCGCCGTCGCGGCAGCGGACATAGCGGGCGAGCCATTCGTCGCCGCCCGACGCCACCGACTGGGCGATGAAATCATCCTCGGCGAAAGGCAGCACCACGGTCAGGTCGATACCGCGCGCCAGCGCCTCCTCGGCGAACAATATGTCGGCCCCGCAGGCGAGCGGGCCGATCAGCGCCGACACGGGGCGGGTGTCGAGCGCCCGGGCGATCGCGGTGCGCGCATTCGCCTCCCCCGCCCCGCCGGCCCGGAACATGCGGCCGCAATAGACGCCGACCGGCATGGGGCGCAGCACGGCCATGATTGCGGCGGCATGATCGCCATCGATCGCGCCGCTCTTGGCGAGCCGGTCAATCTGGCGGCAGGTCGAAGCGCGGTCGCCGGCGCGGGTGCCGGCCTGTTCATCCGCACTGCGAGCGTGGATCAACGCCTCCTCCCCGCGTCCCAGCAACAGCAACGCCTCGACAAAGGTCGCCTGATCCCAATAATTGCCAGCCGGGCCATTGGCGGCGATCGGTTCGGCGAGCGACGCGGCCCGCTCGCGTTCGCCAAGCATCGCGTACAGGCTCGCGGCATTGATCGCCGGAAAATCTGCGCCCGACATGCGAAAGGCGTGATCGTAAGCGGCGGCGGCCTTTTGCAGATAGGCCGTGCGTTCGGCACCGCGGTGGTCGAACGCTGCATCCTTCCAGATGCGCCCTGCGAGCGAAAGACTATCGACGTCGCCGCTCATGGCGAGGTCGAGCTGTTCATAGAGGTGCATCGCGCCGAGGCTGTCGCCCGACGCGGCCAGCGCGCGCACCATCAGATAACGGAGACGCGGGCTGTCGGTTCCGGCGCGGCGGGCGGCGGCGGCGCAGTCGAACGCGCTCAACGCATCGCCCTGCCCCAGCCGGTGCGCGACCTCCGCCTCGACGGCGGCGCTCGCCGTCGCCCCGCTATCGGTCATTGCGCGGCGGCTTCGGCCGACTTCAGCAGGCTGACGTTCGCCTTTTCGATCGCCGACAACTGCACATTGTCGCTCGTCGGACGATACCAGTCGAACTGGCTGAAATGCCGCGCCAGCCGCGGGTCCCTGAACCGGAAACCATGGCGGGCGAAAATCTCGTTCCGCGCGATCCGCAGTTCGAGCAGCCCGAAATTGGCGATATCGGCGGGGGTCAGCAGCCGTTCGGACGAATCGGGAATCACCACCCCGCTGCCGCCCACCCCGGTCGGCATCGGACCGGCGGGCGCGGCTGTCGCACCCTGTGCCGCGCCGCCCTCGACCAGCCGGATATATTTGCGGAACATATAACCCGTCGTGCCGTCGGCTTTGCGGACGCGCCACCATTGGCCCGGTTGTTTGTAGGTCAGGAATTTCTCGCCTTCGAGCATCTTGCCGACGATCGCCGACTGGGTGTTCTGTGCCGCGCGAATGTTGGTGAAGCCGTCGGGGTCGTCGATGACCGCGGCCAGGGTGAAGGCTTCCCCCGGCGCGGTGGCCGGCGCGGGCGCATCGTCGGATGCGGCGACCTCGGGCTTTTCCTCCTCGACCGGCGCGGCCGCCTGCGATGCGGCAGGTTCGACGGCCGCAGGCTGCGTCAGTTTCCAGGCGAGCAGCGCAATGGCGACGACGGCCAGCCCGAGCAGCGCCCACGGCAGGAAAGAGGATTTTCCCGCAGGCGACGGAACATCATCCCGCGGCGGGGCGACCGGGGCCACCGGGCGCGGGGCCGGCGTCGGTGCGGCCCCCGCCTCCCTGCCGCATAAATCCTCGAGGCTCATCAGCACCTTGCGCCAGCCGCTGTGATCGGCCTCGCCGCGCCAGTCGCTGAGGTCGGCAAACTGGATCTGGTTGAAGGGCAGCGGCGGCATCACGTCGTCGATCGCCGTCTGCACCAGCTTCTTCTGGTTGCGTGCGACATCGGCCTCGGCGCGCACCCATTCGGACTGCGCCGACGCCTGCGACCAGACGACGATCGCCGCTTTTGCGCTGCCGATCTTTTCGGTAATCACATCGCCGTACGAGCGGTGCGGCGGCAGTTCGGCATCCCACCAGACGTCATAGCCTGCCGCCGAAACCGCCGCCGCGATATCGGCGACGCGCGCCTTGTTGTCGCGCGAATAGGAAATGAACACATCGACCATCGGCTAGCCCCCCTTTGCCGGGAAGCTAGCCGCGGGTCATTCGATTCGCCAGCCTCAGAAGACCGCCTTCGGCGCCCCTTCCTTCATCATTGCGGCGCGCACCATCGGGATCGGCGGCCCGCCGTACGACAGGAACTGGTCGTGGAATGCCTTCCACTTGGTCTTGTCGCCCTTCGTCCAATCCTCGCGGAGCTTGCGGATCATCAGCTTGCCCATCGTGTAATTGAGGTACAGCGGATCATAGGTGCCGCGCGCCGCCTGCTGGCGGGCGTTGCCTTCGTCCTGATAGCATTGTTCCTTGAACAGCTTTTCGGAGTCGGCGACGGTCATGCCCTTGGTGTGAAGCCCGATGGCCGACAGATAGCGGCAATCGCGCAGCAATGCGTTCGACAGCTGGCCGATATGCGTCTCGGGATCGCCGTCGCCGAGCCCGGCGTCCCACATCATTTCCTCGGTATAATGCGCCCATCCCTCGGCGAAGGCATAGCCGACGAACAGCTTGCCAAAGATGCTCTCGGCGCGGTTCGAATGGAGGAAGTTGAGGAAGTGGCCGGGCCATACCTCGTGGACCGAGGTGAACATCAGATCCTTGCGGCCCGGCACGAAGTCGTTCTGCGTCTGCTTGTCCCACGTGGGGTCGGGCGGCGAGATGTAATAGACCGACGGCAGGCCTTTCTCATACGGCCCGGGAATGTCGATATAGGCGCTGTTCTGCCGGTTGTACGGCGGCGATTCCTCGACCTGTGCCTGTTCGGTGCCGGGGATTGTCACCAGATCCTTCTCGACGAGGAAAGCGCGGAGCGCCGGGAGCTGGCGGCGTGCTTCCGCGACGGGACCGTCGGCGGGCTTGTCCGAGTTCATTTTCTTCATGCAGTCGGCGATCGTCATCCCCGCCGCATAGGCCGCGCAGGCGGCCTTCAGCGCATCCTGATTGCGCTTGAGATCCGCCTGGCCGATACGCTCGAGTTCGTCGAGCGGCGTGTCGACACCTTCGTTGGTCAGGATCATCTTCGCGAACTTGTCGGCGCCGAGTGCATAGCCGTCGGCCGTGCCGGGCTGCGAACCGACATAGGTCGCAAGATCCTTCATCGCCGCCGCCGCCTTGGCCGCCGCGTCGTCGAATTGCTTCTGCAACTCGGCATCCTTGACCTCGGCAAAGGCCTTCTTGGCGTCGCCCGTATAATAATCGGCGAACCCGCCGAAGCCCGCGGTGCCATATTTGACGAAGGTCGCGGGCAGCGGCAGCTTCAGGTTCGCCTTGATCTGTTCGGCGGCCGCCGGAACCTTCTGCGCATAGGCGATGAAGGCCTTCATCCGCGTCGTCGCGTCGGCATAGGGCCGCGCGATATAGACGTTGGGATCGAGCGCGCCGACGTAGAAGGCCGGATTCTTCTGCGCGAAATCGGTATCGCGGAGGAAGAAGAGCTGCCCCTGCGCGACATGGACCAGATAATCGCGTTCGAACTTTTCGGCATCGGTCATCTTGCCATCGAACGCCTTTGCGTCGGCAATCGTCTTTTCAAGGAAAGCAGCCTGCTTTTCGATGCCCTCGGGCGACCAGTCGGGAAGCTGGCCGTCGAATTCATGTTTGCCCTGATAGACCGCGAAATTCGGGTTGAGCGGGAAATAGCCGGCGAGGAAATTGTCGCGGAACGCGGTCCAGTTTTCCGCGCTCCCCTGCGCCGATGCGGATTTGTTGTCCGACGCATTGCAGGCGGTAAGGACCAGCAGCGCCGCAGCCATAGCGGCACCGCCGAGGCGGGCAAATTTCTTCTTCATCCGGTTAACTCCCTGAACCTTGATGGTCGCAGTCTGCCACCCGCTGTCATTGATGGCATCCGATAATCGACGAACGGCAGGCGCAAGCCGTCTGGACAGGCCCGAAAAGCGGTTTAGGGCGGAACGCGATGGCAACGCTCCCACCCGAACCCGCTGACGAACCGGTGATGCCGGGCGCCGACCCCAAAGCCCCTTCCCCGCTCAGCTTCCCCGACTATCGCTATTACTGGTTCGCACGCTTCACCGCGGTGATGGCGACGATCGCGATGGTCGTGGTCATCGGCTACCAGCTCTACGACACCGCCCGCACCGATTACGGCATGTCGATCAAGGAGGCGTCGTTCCAGCTCGGCCTGCTCGGGCTGTTCCAGTTCCTGCCGCTCGCCATCCTGACCCCGGTCGCCGGCTGGGCGGCCGACCGGTTCGAGCGCCGCACCGTGGCGATTTTCTCCAACCTTATCGATATTCTCATCGCCGCGACGCTCGGCTGGTTCACCTGGAGCGATGGTTTGTCGCTGCCATTGCTGTTCGGTCTCGCGGCGCTGCACGGCGTCGCACGCGTTTTCTCGGGGCCGGCGATGAGCGCGATCGCGCCCAATATCGTGCCGCCAGCCGTGCTGCCCCGCGCCATCGCGATGAGCAGCATCGCCTGGCAGTCGGCGTCGGTGATCGGCCCTGCCGCCGGCGGCCTCATCTATGCGGCGCATCCGACGTCGGTCTATATTTTCGCGGTCGTGCTGCTTGCCGTCTCGGCTTTCACGCTCAGCCGCGTCCGGCCCGTACTGCCGCCACCCGCCGAGGTGCGCCGTCATCCGCTGCGCGAGATGGTCGACGGGCTCCGCTTCGTGTGGACCGAGCGCTTCCTGCTCGGCACGATCACGCTCGATCTGTTCGCGGTGATCCTGTCGGGCGCGACTGCGATGTTGCCCGTTTACGCGCGCGATATCTTGCACACCGGGTCCGAAGGACTCGGCCTGCTCCGTGCCGCACCGGCGGTCGGCGCGGCCGTCGTCGCGCTGGGGCTTGCCTGGCGCCCGATCGAGCGCAACGTCGGGGTCAAGATGCTGTGGGCAGTCGCCGTCTTCGGTGCGGTCACCGTCGCTTTCGGCCTGTCGACCAGCTTTTTTCTGTCGCTCGGTCTGCTCGTCGTCATGGGTGCGGCGGACATGTTTTCGGTCTTCGTGCGCGGCACGCTGATCCAGCTCAACACCCCCGACCATATGCGCGGGCGCGTCAGTGCCGCGTCAGGTCTCGCCATATCGGCCTCGAACGAACTGGGCGAGATGCGCGCGGGTGCGATGGCGGCCGCGCTGGGGCCGGTCAGCGCCGTCGCGCTTGGCGGCGCGGCGGCGGTCGGCGTGACCGCATTGTGGGCGTGGCTGTTCCCCGAACTGCGGCGCGCGCGCACCTTCGAGCCGCAGTTCAAGCAATAGGATCGCAGGCCGCCAAACCGTCTGCCGCAATTGTCCGTCATTCCGTCCAAAGGCTATTGTCAATTTAATTGGTTGAGTTATTCAGGTACCACCCGTCACCGCGGCTCCCTCTCACTCCCCCATGGATGGAGCACATGTCATGCACAGTTCGACAATCGACCATAAAATCCTGACGATACCGGGGCTCTACAACAGCGGCCCGAACCATTGGCAAAGCCTGTGGGAGCAAAAGTTCGGCGCTTGCGAGCGAATCGAGCTCGGCAACTGGAACGACCCCGACCGCGACGAATGGGTCGGGCAGATCGCCGCAGCGATGTCCGCCGAAAGCGAACCGGTGCTGATCGCGGCGCACAGCCTCGGCTGCCACGCCTTCGCGCACTGGTTTGCGCAGGCGAGCGATTTCGCGCGCGCGCGCATCGCCGGCGCGCTGCTGGTCGCGCCGCCCGAACTGTCACAGCTCCGGCGCGACAACCGTGCTACCAGCTTCGCCGATTCCCCCTCCTTCACGTCGCAGACGCCGATGATCGTCGTGGCGAGCGACAACGACCCTTATGCCAAGACATCGCACGTCTGGCGCCTGTCGCGGCAGTGGGACGCGCGTTTCGTCAACGCGGGACCGTTCGGCCATATCAACGCCGACTCCGGCATCGGCGATTGGCCTTATGGACAGTATCTGCTCGCATCGTTACAACCCGCGCCCGTACCGGCGCTCACGGACGAGGCGCTCTGGCTTCGTGCCGGAGACTGGCCGAACCGCGTCCGCCGCGACCCGCGGTTCGAATTCAAGGAAAGAGCGCACCGATCATGAAAGCCAATTCGATCCTCGATACCATCGGGAACACGCCGCACATTCGCGTCGCAAAGCTGTTCCCCGACGCCGAAGTCTGGGTGAAGTCGGAACGCAGCAATCCCGGCGGGTCGATCAAGGATCGCATCGGGCTGGCGATGATCGAGGCCGCCGAAAAGGACGGCAGCCTGAAGCCCGGCGGTACTATCGTCGAGCCGACGTCGGGGAACACCGGCATCGGCCTCGCGATGGCTGCGGCGGTCAAGGGTTACAAGCTGGTGCTCGTCATGCCCGAAAGCATGTCGGTCGAACGCCGCCGGTTGATGCTTGCCTATGGCGCGACGTTCGACCTGACCCCGCGCGAAAAGGGCATGAAGGGCGCGATCGAACGCGCGATCGAACTGGTCGAGACGACGCCCGGCGCATGGATGCCGCAGCAGTTCGAGAACGAAGCCAATATCGAGGTCCACGTCCGCACCACCGGCCCCGAAATCTATGAGGATTTCAAGGACACGCCGATCGACGTATTGATCACCGGAGTGGGTACCGGCGGCCATATCACCGGCACGGCACAGTTCCTGAAGCAGCATTGGCCGAACCTGAAAGTGTTTGCGGTCGAGCCGGAAGCATCGCCGGTCATCTCCGGCGGACAGCCCGCGCCGCACCCGATCCAGGGTATCGGTGCAGGCTTCATTCCGCGCAACCTGCACACCGATCTGCTCGACGGCGTGATCAAGGTCGACGCGGCCGCCGCAAAGGATTTCGCACGCCGCACCGCGACCGAGGAAGGCATGCTGGTCGGCATTTCGTCGGGCGCGACGCTCGCCGCGATTGCGCAGAAGCTCGCCGAACTGCCGGCAGGGAGCCGGGTGCTCGGGTTCAACTATGACACCGGCGAGCGTTACCTGTCGGTTCCCGATTTCCTTCCCGAGATCTGATCCTCCTGCATGCGCCCCGAGGGCGATCCGGTGACGTTGCCATTGTGGCGCGAACGGTCGGGCTGGCTGTTCGTGCTGCTGACGGCTGTCGCGATCGCGCTGGTGCTGTACCTTAGCGGCCAGACCGGCGGCGGCGGTGTGGCGACGCGCCCGCATCCGGTCGCGCCTCCCGCCGATATCGTCCCCGATGTGCTGCCGATGGAGCTGGCGCCCGTCACCGAGGATGATGCGCGCGCAGCCAATGCAAAAATCCCTCTGATAACCAAGGATTTTGCGACGCCCCGCCCCTTCGTCTATGCCGGCGATGGCGATGCACGCAGCCGCGCTCGCGACTGTCTGGCGGCGGCGATGCTTTACGAGGCGGGCGACGACAGCAAGGGGCAGCTCGCGGTAGGCCAGGTCATCATCAACCGCGCGCGTCATCCCGCCTTTCCCAAGTCGATTTGCGGCGTCGTCTTCCAGGGTTCCGAACGCAGCACCGGTTGCCAGTTCACCTTCACCTGCGACGGCGCACTCAGCCGCCGCTATTCTGATGCGGCGTGGACGCGCGCGCAGGTCAATGCCGACATGATGATGTCGGGCCTCACCTACCCCGCCGTCGGGCTTGCCACCCATTATCACACCGACTGGGTCCGCCCGTACTGGAGCGACAGCCTCGAAAAGATCGCGATCGTCGATACGCACCTGTTCTTCCGCTGGCCGGGATATTGGGGAACGCCCGGCGCGTTCCGCGGCGCCGTGTCCGGAAGCGATGGCCCGATCGCCAAGATGGCGGCGCTTTCGCCGCTCCACGCGCTGGCGCTGGGAGTTGCGCCTACCGAGCTTGCGGGCGTTGATGCCAATGCCGCACTCGGCGAGGCCAAGGTGATCGCCGGTGCGGGCGAAGCCGCGGGCCGCGACACCATCTATGTCGCGCTCGACCGCAAGGCGGCACCCGAAAGCTTCGTCACCACCGCGCTGCGCCTCTGCGGCGACAAGCCCTATTGCAAGTTCATGGGCTGGACCAACCCGACACTGAAACCCGACAGCGATGCGATGAGCGACATGCAGCGCGCCGCGATGACCTTTTCCTATCTCCGCGACGACAAGGCAGGGTTCGAAAAGGCGCTGTGGAACTGCAGTGAATATAAGCGCGACGATGCGCGGCAGTGTATGAAACGCTGAGGCCGGTTCCCCGGCTTTCGCCGGGGCACCGCCTGCTTGTCAGCCGTGCGGCTTGAGCAGATATTTCTCGCCGGTGCGTTTGGCATTATAGGCCTGCGCCGTGTCGATATCCAGCGCCTCGGCCAGCGAGATTTCGTGGCTGTAGTGGCTTTTGAACGTTGTCGTCAGTTCATCGACGACCCGCTTGCGCATCCGGCCCACGACCTCCATGCCCGCCTTGGCCATGAAGGGCGTCAGCAGGAACCCGCCGAGCGCCCAGGTCAGGCCAAAGCTGCGCGCCGAGAAGGTCGTCGGCGACAGGTCGAGCGCGCCATAGATATAGACCTGCTTGAACGTGTCCGAGCCGTAGCGGCTGTAGCTCGTCATCCGCTTGACCGCCGCGGCTTCCATCGCGGTCAGCACCTGCCCGGCGAGCTTGCCGCCGCCGGTCGCATCGAAACCGAGTGTGGCCCCCGTTTCGACGATTGCGTCGACCAGCCGCTCCATGAAATCGTCGGTGCTGCTGTTGACGATATATTTCGCGCCGATGGCCTTCAGTATCTCGACCTGCGCGTCGCTGCGGACGATGTTGACGAGCGGGATGCCATCCTTGGCGCAGATCTTGACGAGCATCTGGCCGAGATTCGATGCCGCGGCGGTGTGGACGATCGCGCTGTGGTTCTCCATTCGCATCGTCTCGGTGAAAGCCAGCGAAGTGAGCGGATTGACGAAGCAGGAGGCACCGTCGGCTGGGTCGGTGCCGTCGGGAAGCGGCATCACCATCTGCACGGGCAGGCAGCGATATTCGGCGTACATTTCGCCGCCGAGCAGCGCGACGGTCTTGCCGAGCAGCGCCTGCGCCTCCGGTGAATCGCCGACCTTCACGACCAGCCCGCAGCCTTCGTTGCCAATCGCCATGGCCTCGCCGACACGGCCGCTCATCGCGCGCATTCCCGCGGGCGGGACATCGGCAGTGAGCACGGGGAGGCCGTCGCGCGTCGATGCCTGCGCTGTCGTCATGTCGGCACCACCGAACAGCAGGCCCAAGTCGGACGGGTTGATCGGCGCCGCGAGCACCTTCACCAGCACCTCGTGCGGCTTGGGCTGCGGCATCGGCCGCCGCTCGAGCGAGACTTCGAGCTGCCCTTCGGGCTTCACCAGTGTCAGCATGACAAGGTTGGTATCAGGCAGGTCGGTCATCGCGCATCTCCCGTTGTTCAGTTTTTCGATGCAACGGATTAGGGCGCGGTCTTCCCGCTGGCAATGGGGCGCGGGTCAGTCCGGTGAATATTCCGCCGCGAACCGCAACACTTCATCGGCCAGTTCCTTCCGGCAGATCAGCAGGTCGGGCAGATAGGTATCGGCATTGTTGTAGCGGAGCGGCGAGCCGTCGGCGCGGCTGACGTGAAGCCCGGCGGCCGCGGCAACCGCGGCGGGCGCGCAATTGTCCCACTCATATTGGCCGCCGGTGTGAAGGTAGATATCGGCCTCGCCGCGCACGACCGCCATCGCCTTGGCTCCCGCCGACCCCATCGGCACGAGTTCGGCGCCGAGCTTTTCGGCGACGAAGACCGCTTCGGCGGCGGGGCGCGTACGGCTGACCAGCATTTTCGGCGGCGTATTAGCGGGCTGGAGCGCGACGGGAGCCCCCGACGTCAGCGTTACATCGAGGCCGGGCAAGGCCACAGCACCAACCCGCGCGACCCCGTCGATCGCGAGTGCGACATGCACGGCCCAGTCGGCACGGCCTTCGCCATATTCGCGGGTGCCGTCGAGCGGGTCGACGATCCACACGCGGCTTTTGGTAAGGCGATCAGGGGTATCCTTGCTCTCCTCGGAGAGGACGCCGTCATCGGGTCGCTGTTCGCGCAGCGCGTCGATCAGGAACTGGTTGGCGACCTGGTCGCCGGCCTTGCCGAGCGCCTTGCCCGCGAAGAGCCCGGAGTCGCGCACCGTGAGCAGGATGCGCCCCGCGGTTTCGGCGAGATGCGCGGCGAGCGCAGCATCGTCCATGGCGGCGCTCATCCCAGCAGCCTGTCGACGATGAGGTTAGCGGCTTCATCGGGTGTCATGTTGGTGGTATCGATGCGGATTTCGGGGTTTTCGGGCGCCTCGTATGGGCTGTCGATGCCGGTGAAGTTTTTGAGCTGTCCGGCGCGGGCTTTCTTGTAGAGGCCCTTGACGTCGCGCTTCTCGGCTTCGGCGAGCGGGGTGTCGACGAAGATCTCGATAAACTCGCCCTCGGGCAGCATCGCGCGGACCATCTCGCGCTCGGCCTTGAACGGGCTGATGAACGCGGTGATGACGATCAGCCCGGCGTCGGTCATCAGCTTCGCCACCTCGCCGACGCGGCGGATATTCTCGATCCGGTCGGCCTCGGTGAAGCCGAGATCGCGGTTCAGCCCGTGGCGGACATTGTCGCCGTCGAGGAGGAAGCTGTGGCGGTTCATCCGGTGCAGCTTCTTCTCGACGAGGTTGGCGATCGTCGACTTGCCCGAGCCCGAGAGCCCGGTGAACCAGAGCAGCGCGGGACGCTGGTTCTTGAGGCCCGCGCGCATGTCGCGGTCGATGTCGGTCGCCTGCCAGTGGACATTCTGCGCCCGGCGCAGGCTGAAGTGCAGCATGCCCGCCGCGACGGTCGCGTTGGTCAGCTTGTCGATCAGGATGAAGCCGCCCAACACCTTGTTTGGGCTTGTCCTGTTGTCGCCATAGGCCTCGAAGGTGATCGGCTTGTCGGTCGACAGCTCGACGACGCCGATGCCGTTGAGGTCGAGCGTCTTCGCCGCGAGATGATCGAGCGTGTTGACGTTGATCTCGTACTTCGGTGCCTGCACCGTCGCCGAGACGCTCTGCGTCGCGAGCTTCAGCCAATAGGCGCGCCCGGGGATCATTGCCTCGTCGGCCATCCACACCAAAGTCGCCTCGAACTGGTCGGCCGCCTCGGGCGGATTGTCGGTCGCGGCGATGACGTCGCCGCGCGAGCAGTCGACCTCGTCGGCGAGCGTCAGCGTGACCGACTGGCCCGCGACAGCCTCGTTGAGGTCGCCGTCCAGCGTGACGATGCGGGCAACGGCCGTCGTCTTGCCGCTGGGCAGGATACGCACCGCGTCGCCCGGCCTGACCTTGCCGCTCGCGAGCTGGCCCGAGAAGCCGCGGAAGTCGAGGTTGGGGCGGTTGACCCACTGCACCGCCATGCGGAAGGGCTTCGCTTCGTCGGCGGCGCTGCCGACCTCGACGCTTTCCAGATGCTCGATCAGCGCCGGCCCCTTGTACCAGGGCGTATTGTCCGACAGCGCGGTGATATTGTCGCCCTTGAACCCCGAGATCGGGATCGCGGTGAAGTTCGTGATGCCGATCTCGCTCGCGAAGGCGCGGTAGGAGAGCAGGATGCGCTCGAACACCGTCTTGTCGTAATCGACAAGGTCCATCTTGTTCACCGCGAGTACGATATGCCGGATGCCGATCAGATGGGCGAGGAAGCTGTGGCGCCGCGTCTGGGTCAGCACGCCCTTGCGCGCGTCGATCAGGATGACCGCGAGGTCGGCGGTCGAAGCGCCGGTCACCATGTTGCGCGTATATTGTTCGTGCCCCGGGGTGTCGGCGACGATGAACTTGCGCTTTTCGGTGGTGAAGAAGCGGTAGGCGACGTCGATCGTGATCCCCTGCTCGCGCTCGGCGGCGAGGCCGTCGACGAGCAGCGCGAAGTCGATCTCCTGCCCCTGCGTGCCGACGCGCTTGCTGTCGGCCTCCAAGGCCGCCAGCTGGTCCTCGAAGATCATCTTGCTGTCGTAGAGCAGCCGTCCGATCAGCGTCGATTTGCCGTCGTCGACCGAGCCGCAGGTGATGAAGCGCAGCAGCGACTTTTGCTGATGCTGTTCGAGATAGGCGTCGATATCCTCGGCAATCAGCGCGTCGGTGACATAGACGGGATCGGTAGATGTTTTGGTCATATGGCCTTACTCGTCGCCCCCGCGAAGGCGGGGGCCGTTGGCATGGGTACTCTGCCGCTGGCGGCCCCCGCCTTCGCGGGGGTTGACCCTTCATCAATCTGAAGATTGACGTGGCGGGTCAAAAATACCCCTCCTGCTTCTTCTTCTCCATGCTGGCGTCGCCACCGTCCTTGTCGATGATGCGGCCCTGCCGCTCGCTGGTGGTCGTAAGGAGCATTTCCTGGATGACTTCGCTGAGCGTCGTCGCTTCGCTCTCGACCGCGCCGGTGAGCGGATAGCAACCGAGCGTGCGGAAACGCACCGAGCGCTGAACCGGCACCTCGCCTTCGTTGAGCGGAAAGCGATCGTCGTCGACCATCAGCAGCAGGCCGTCGCGCTCCACCGTCGGGCGCGGCGCGGCGAAGTAGAGCGGCACGATCGGGATATTCTCGCGCGCGATATATTGCCAGATGTCGAGCTCGGTCCAGTTGGAGATCGGAAAGACGCGGATGCTTTCGCCCTTCGCTTTCCTTGCATTGTAGAGGTTCCACAGTTCGGGCCGTTGCTTCTTCGGGTCCCAGCCGTGACTTGCGGTGCGGAAAGAGAAGATGCGCTCCTTCGCGCGGCTCTTTTCCTCGTCGCGCCGTGCGCCGCCGAAAGCGACGTCGAAGCCGTGGAGGTCGAGCGCCTGTTTCAGACCCTCGGTCTTCCACATGTCGGTGTGCAGCGGACCATGGTCGAACGGGTTGATCCCCCGCGCCTTCGCCTCGGGGTTCTGGTAGACGATCAGCTCCATGCCGCTTTCGGCCGCCATCCGGTCGCGGAGGTCATACATCGCCTGAAACTTCCACGTCGTGTCGACGTGCAGCAGCGGAAACGGCGGCGGCGAAGGATAAAAGGCCTTGCGCGCCAGATGCAGCATCACCGCACTGTCCTTGCCAACACTGTACAGCATCACGGGCTTCACAGCATCCGCCAGCACTTCGCGCATGATATGGATGCTCTCCGCCTCAAGACGGTCCAAATGGGTCAGCGTATCGGTCATGTCCCGCCCTTGCCGCCGCTCATGTCGGCGGGCAAGCTGTATGGGCTTTTGGCGCTGCAAGCCAGACTTGTGGCCCCCTGCCCACCGCAGGGTCAGGCCGCCCCTTCGACTTTCATCTCGCGCCAGTCGGCGGCGATGCTGGCAATCGTTTCCAGGCCATGCGCCAGCCGCGGCTCGACCTCGGGAAGCGCGGCCCAGGCCGGGTCGAGGATCAACCCCAGCTCGCGACGGAAGTCGTAACCCGCAACTTTCAGCGGAACGATGCCCTCGATCGCCAGCGACACCGGCGCCGTGGTGATACCGACCCCGGCGGCAACCATGCGCAGGCAGCGGTCGTCGCTGTCGCTGCGCAGCGCAAAGCGCGGACGGACGCCGTGGCGCGTGAAGAACCGGCTCGTCGCATCGAGAAATTCGCACGACCGGCGCGCGATCATGGTCTCGGCCGCCAGTTCTTCGGGTGCGACCTCGACCCGGCCCGCGAGCGGGTGGTCGGTCGCGACGAACATTGTCAGCGGCTCTTCGTAAAGCGGCAGGATATGCGGCCCGCGCTCATCGGGGCGGAGCGGCAAAAGCGCCATGTTGACGCGGCCGCTACCGACCGCCGAACGCAGGTCGGATTCGGTGCTTTCGGCCAGCTCGATGGCAAAGCCAGGACGAAGCACGGTGGCAAGCGCCTGCAGCAACTCGCCGGGCGCCGAGCGGATCGTGCCGAGCTTGAGCCCGGTGGCGTCGCCGTCGGCGCTACGGCCGAAGCGGTCGGCGGCGTGAAACCCGCGTTCGAGGTCGCGCGCAATCGGCAGGAAGCGTCCGCCCGCCTCGGTCAGCCGGATCTGGCGGCGGTTGCGGATGAACAGCGGCGTGCCAACGAGCTTTTCGAGTTCGGCGATGCCGGTCGACAGCGCCGGCTGGGTCACCCGGATGCGCAGCGCGGCCTGCGTGAAACTGCCGGCATCGACGACGGCGAGGAACTGGCGGATATGGGTGCGCTTTATCATAAATTCTTCTTATGATAATCCTGCAATCGTTTCAATTTCCATATGGTACGCTTTTCGGGCACTATCGCGCCTTCATCCCGCCCTATCGATAGGCTGATCCATGCGCGCTACCCCCGATTTCGACTTCGCCCTCGGTGAAAATGCCGACATGATCCGCGACACGACCGCCCGTTTCGCGGACGAACAGATCGCGCCGCTGGCCGACAAGGCCGACCGTGAGGACTGGTTCCCGCGCGACGAACTGTGGACGCAGATGGGCGAGCTCGGCCTGCACGGCATTACCGTCGAGGAAGAATGGGGCGGTCTCAACCTCGGCTATCTCGAACATGTCATCGCGGTCGAGGAAGTGTCGCGGGCGAGCGGCGCGATCGGCCTCTCCTACGGCGCGCATTCGAACCTGTGCGTCAATCAGATACGCCGCTGGGGCAATGCCGAACAGAAGGCGAAATATCTGCCCAAGCTGATCTCGGGCGAGCATGTCGGCAGCCTCGCGATGTCGGAAGCTGGCGCCGGCAGCGACGTCGTGTCGATGAAGCTGAAGGCGGAGCAGAAGGGCGACCGCTTCGTCCTCAACGGCACCAAATTCTGGATCACCAACGCGACCTGCGCCGATACGCTGGTCGTCTATGCCAAGACGAGCCCCGAGGCGGGATCGCGCGGCATCACTGCCTTCCTGATCGAGAAGGACATGCCGGGCTTCAGCATCGGGCAAAAGATCGACAAGGTCGGGATGCGCGGTTCGCCGACCGCCGAGCTCGTTTTCGCCGACTGCGAAGTGCCCGCCGAGCAGGTCATGGGACCCGAGAACGGCGGCGTCGGCGTGCTGATGTCGGGGCTGGACTATGAGCGCGTCGTGCTCGCCGGGCTCCAGCTCGGCATCATGCAGGCCTGCCTCGATACGGTCATCCCCTATGTTCGCGAACGTAAGCAGTTCGGCAAGCCGATCGGGTCGTTCCAGCTCATGCAGGCGAAAGTCGCCGACATGTATGTCGCGCTCCAGTCGGCGCGCTCTTATGTCTATAATGTCGCCAAGGCTTGCGACGCCGGACAGACGACGCGCTTCGACGCCGCGGGCTGCATCCTGCTCGCCAGCGAGAGCGCGGTGAAGGTAGCGGGCGAAGCGATCCAGGCACTGGGCGGCGCGGGCTATACCAAGGACTGGCCGGTCGAACGTTTCTGGCGCGATGCCAAGTTGCTCGACATCGGTGCGGGGACGAACGAGATCCGCCGCATGCTGATCGGCCGCGAACTGATCGGCGCCGGCGCGTGATCTGGCTCTGGCTGTCGGCCGCCTTCATGGTGACGACGGCCGGGGTTCATTCGGTGCTGGGATACCGGCGGCTGATCGTGCCATTGCTGCGCAGCGAAGCGGGGCCGCTTGCCGATCCGCTGTCGCGGCGGATTATCCGTTTTGCCTGGCATGCGACGTCCGTCCTGATGCTGATTTCGGCGGCCGCCGTGGCCTGGCCGGGCACGTCGCCGAGCCTGTTGACCGTAATCGGCGCGGCATGGCTCGCGACGGGGCTGGTCAACGCCGCATATACACGCGGCCGCCATATCGCATGGCCTGCGCTCGGCAGCTCGGGCATCTTCGCGCTGATCGGCGCGTTGGCATTATCATGAACCAGACGCTGCTCGACGCCCTCCAATATTATGGCGCCGCCGCCGCGACGCTGGCGGCGTTGCTCGTCTCGCTCAACCTCGGCGAGCGGTGGAATGGCTGGGCGTTCGTGATCTTCGTAACGAGCAGCCTTGCCCTGATCGCGTGGGGGTTCCTTCAACCCGACAGCGAAGGCATCGGGTGGCAGAATGTCGCGCTGCTCTGCATCAACCTCGTCGGCGTCTACAGTCACCTGATCCGGAAAAAACCGGCTGCAAAGGATGAGGGCGGCGCATGACGCACCGCCCCGCGTCCCCGTTATCCCCAGACGCGCACGCGCTTGTCGGGCGCGAGGTAGAGCTTGTCGCCCTCGCGAACGTCGAACGCCTTGTACCACGCGTCGAGGTTGCGCACCGTCAGCGCGCGATACATGCCGGGCGCATGGCCGTCGGTCGCCACCCGCTGGCGCAGCGCCTCGTCGCGCATCTTGGTCGCCCAGGTCTGCGCAAAGGCGATGAAGAAACGCTGGTCGCCGGTGAAGCCGTCGATCACCGGCGCTTCTTTGCCCTTCAGCGAGGCATGATAGGCGTCGTAGGCGGCCTGCAACCCCGCAACGTCGGCGATATTCTCCCCCAGCGTCAGCTTGCCGTTGAGCGCGAGGTCGGGGAACGGCTTGTATCCGTCATATTGCGCCGCCAGCGCCGCGCCCGCGGCGTTGAACTTCGCCAGATCCGCCGCGGTCCACCAGTTGCGCAGCGCGCCGGTCGAATCGAACGCCGCGCCATTGTTGTCGAAGCTGTGGCTGATCTCGTGGCCGATGACCGCACCGATCGCGCCATAATTATACGCGGGGTCGGCGGAGGCGTTGAAGAAGGGCGGTTGCAGGATCGCGGCGGGGAAGTTCAGCGCGTTCTGGACCGGCAGGTTCACGGCGTTGACCGTCTGCGGGACCATCCACCATTCGCCCTTGTCCATCGGCTTGCCGATCTTGGCGAGTTGGTGGGCATATTCGGCCCGCTGCCCCGCGACCTCGTTCGCATAGGCGTCGGCGGCGCTGACGGTATAGCTGCCGTAATCGCGCCAGCTTTCGGGATAGCCCACCCCGACCGCGATCGTTTCGACCTTCTTGATCGCCTCCTTCTTGGTTTCGGGCGCCATCCAGTCGATCGTCTCGACGCGCTTGGCAAAGGCGGACTTGATGTTCGTCACCATGTCGCCGACTTCGGCCTTGGCGGAGGCGGGGAAATATTTATCGGCATAGGCTTTGCCCACCGCATCGCCCAGATAGGTGTCGAGCGCCGCGAGTGCGCGCTTGTCGCGGCTGCGCTGTTGCGGCGTGCCCGACAGCGTCGTGCCGTAAAAGGCGAAATGGGCATTGTCGATCGCACTCGGCAGCACGTCGGCGTGGCTGTTGATCTGGTGGAACGCCAGCCAGTCCTTCCACGCCTCGAGCGGCTGCGACGCCACCAGCGCCGACAGGTTGGTGATCGCTGCGCCGTGATAGGCGCCGAACTTACCCGCACCGTCGAGCTTCGCGGCGGCGAAGAAGGCCGGCCAGTCGATGCCCGGCGCCTTCTTCGCGAAATCATCCTTGGTCCACACGCCGGCGGATTTGGTGAAATCCTCGCTCTGTTCGCGCGTGACGTGCGCCTTGGCGATCTTGACCTCGAGATCGTAGATGCGCTTGGCCTTCGCCTCGGCATCGGCCTGCCCCGCTGCGGTCAGCAGCTTGGCGATATAGGCCTGATATTGGGTGCGTATGCCCGCCATCTTCGGATCGGACGACAGATAATATTCGCGCTCGGGCAAGCCGAGACCGCCCTGCAACATATAGGGAATGGTGTCGCCGGGGGTTGCGAGCCCCTGCGTCACGAAGATGCCGAACAGGTTTTCGGTGAAGAAATTCGTCGCGTTGAGCGGATCGACGTCGGCGCGAACCTGTTCGCCGAGTATCTTCGACAGGGTGGCCTTGTCGGCGATCGCATCGAAGCGCGCGAGGTCGGCCGCGACGGGCTTCATCCCCGCAGCGTCGATCGCCTTCGTGTCGGTGTAGGCCTTGTAGAAGGCGGCGATGCGGCCTTCGTTGGTGTCGGCGCCGGCATTGCCCTTGACGATCGCGTCGATCAGTTCGCGGTTCCGCTTTTCGGTTTCGAGCTGGGCGACGAGAAAGGCGCCGATCGACGAGCGGTCGGCGGGAATTTCGGTCGTTTTCTGCCAGTTGCCATTGGCATAGGCGTAGAAGTCGTCGCCGGGTTTGACGGCGGTGTCCATCGCGGCCTTGTTGATGCCGATCCCGGTGCCGACGGTATAGCTCGCTTCCTGCTTGTCGCCCTTCGAACAGGCGACGGGCCCCGCGACGATCGCGGCAGTGGACAGCAGGATGGCAAAGACGGTCTTTTTCATAACGAAAACCTTGCTTTCATGGGGACAGGCGAAGGGTCTAGGCCTGCGGCAACCCGGTTTCAATACCAACCAATTTCGGCCTGCGGTCCTTTGCAATCGACGAGCGGGGGATTAGTCCGGCGGGCAGTGACAGGAGAATTTTCGACGTGAGCGCACCAGTACTCGGAACCACGGTCCATCGCGACAGCGAGACCTATCGCGCCAACGACGCGCACAACCGCGCGCTGCGCGACGAGTTGTGGGCGCGCGTCGGCGAGGCAGCGCTCGGCGGCAATGAAAAGGCGCGCGAGCGGCACACCAGCCGTGGCAAGCTGCTCCCCCGTCAGCGGGTCGAGCGGGTGCTCGACCAGGGATCGCCCTTCCTCGAAATCGGCCAGCTCGCGGCGGGCGACATGTATGAGGGCGAGGTTCCGGGCGCCGGCATGATCGCCGGCATCGGCCGCGTTTCGGGCCGCCAGTGCATGATCGTCTGCAACGATGCGACGGTGAAGGGCGGCACCTATTACCCGATGACGGTCAAGAAGCACCTTCGCGCGCAGGAGATTGCCGAGGCGAACCGCCTGCCGTGCATCTATCTGGTCGACTCGGGCGGCGCCAACCTGCCGCATCAGGATCAGGTGTTTCCCGACCGCGACCATTTCGGGCGCATCTTCTTCAATCAGGCCAATATGTCGGCGAAGCGCATCCCGCAGATCGCCTGCGTGATGGGAAGCTGCACCGCCGGCGGCGCCTATGTTCCCGCGATGAGCGACGAGACGGTGATCGTCCGCAATCAGGGCACGATCTTCCTAGCCGGACCGCCGCTGGTCAAGGCGGCGACGGGCGAAGAGATCAGCGCCGAGGATTTGGGCGGCGGCGACCTGCACGCCAAAAAGTCGGGCGTCGTCGACCATCTTGCCGAGAATGACGAGCATGCGCTGACCATCGTCCGCGACATCGTCAGCCACCTCGGCGAGGAAACCGGGTTCGAGGTCGCGATCAAGGAACCGCGGGCGCCGAAATACGACGCGGAAGAACTCTATGGCATCGTCCCGAGCGACGTGCGCGCGCCCTACGACGTCCACGAAGTGATCGCACGCATCGTCGACGGTAGCGAATTTCACGAGTTCAAGGCGAATTACGGGTCGAGCCTCGTCTGCGGCTTTGCGCACATCTGGGGCATCCCGGTCGCGATCCTCGCCAACAACGGCGTGCTGTTCAGCGAGAGCGCGGTCAAGGGCGCGCACTTCATCGAACTTGCGCAGCAGCGGCGCATTCCCCTGCTCTTCCTCCAGAATATTTCGGGCTTCATGGTCGGCGGCAAATATGAGGCCGAGGGTATCGCGAAGCATGGCGCGAAGCTGGTGACCGCAGTGGCAACCGCGACGGTGCCGAAGATCACTGTGCTGATCGGCGGCAGCTTCGGCGCCGGCAATTACGGCATGTGCGGCCGCGCCTATAGCCCGCGCTTCCTCTTTAGCTGGCCCAATGCGCGGATCAGCGTGATGGGCGGCGAACAGGCCGCGTCGGTGCTGGCGACCGTCCACCGCGACGCCGACAAATGGACGCCCGAAGAGGCCGAAGCCTTCAAGGCGCCGATCCGCCAGAAATATGAGGACGAAGGCAATCCCTATCACGCCACCGCGCGCCTGTGGGACGATGGCATCATCGACCCAGCGCAGACGCGCGACGTGCTGGGTCTTGCCTTCGCCGCAACGCTGAACGCCCCGGTTGAAGACCGCGGGTTTGGCGTGTTCAGGATGTGACCGGGATGGCCCTGTTTTCGAAATCCTTGCCCCGGGTTCCGCTAGCTTGCCTCTTGGCCATGACACCGCTTGTCGCCCATGCCGCACCCGAACCGGCCTTCACTCCGGCAACGCTGGTGATCAGCTCCACCGATGGACAAAGTCGCGAAGTAGAGGTGCGTAGCGCACGCCAACTTCGAAACGCGATCCAACCCTGCTTTCGCAAAATACAGTGCGAAGAGATCAGCGTCGAAACCTGCGATCGTTGTTTCATGACTGCGGAAGCGGTGTATGGCGGTTATCTCGTCCAGTCGCGGCTGGGGCCACCCGGGCCGCTTTACGATCTCATCGACGACAGGCCCGGACGGCAAAACACTGCGACGTTCAGCTTGAGCGATCTGACGACCCTGTTTGTCGACTATCTCACCGATCGAAAGACCATTCCGCTGGCCTGGCGCGACACGGGGCAGATTTGAAAGCACATTGGATAAACCCATGATCAACTCTCTTCTCATCGCCAATCGTGGCGAAATCGCCTGCCGTATCATCCGCACCGCGCGGGCGATGGGCGTCCGCACCGTTGCCGTCTATTCGGACGCCGATGCCAATGCGCTGCATGTCCGTATGGCGGATGAGGCTGTGCACATCGGGCCTTCGCCAGCACGCGAAAGCTATTTGATCGGCGAAAAGATCATCGCCGCCGCGAAGGCGACCGGTGCCGAGGCGATCCACCCCGGCTACGGCTTCCTCTCCGAAAATGCCGAGTTCGCGCAGGCGGTGCTCGACGCCGGGCTCGTCTGGGTCGGACCGAAACCGTCTTCGATCACGGCGATGGGCCTCAAGGATGCCGCGAAAAAGCTGATGGCCGATGCCGGGGTGCCGGTGACGCCGGGCTATATGGGCGAGAATCAGGACCCGGCCTTCCTTGCCGAGCAAGCCGCGAGCATCGGCTATCCGGTGCTGATCAAGGCGGTGGCGGGCGGCGGCGGCAAGGGGATGCGCAAGGTCGATGCCGCGGCCGATTTCGCCGACGCGCTTGCTTCTTGCCAGCGCGAGGCGGCCGCCTCGTTCGGCAACGACCATGTGCTGATCGAAAAATATATCCTGAGCCCGCGCCATATCGAGGTGCAAATCTTCGGCGATACCCACGGCAATATCGTCCATCTGTTCGAACGCGACTGCTCGTTGCAGCGGCGGCACCAGAAGGTGATCGAGGAAGCCCCCGCCCCCGGCATGGACGAGGAAACGCGCGAGGCGCTGTGCGCCGCAGCGGTCCGCGCCGGACAGGCGGTCGATTATGTCGGCGCCGGGACGATCGAGTTCATCGCCGACGGCAGCGAGGGTCTGCGCGCCGACCGCATCTGGTTCATGGAGATGAACACGCGCCTGCAGGTCGAACATCCGGTGACCGAGGCGATCACCGGCGTTGACTTGGTCGAATGGCAGCTCCGCGTTGCCAGCGGCGAGCCGCTACCGCTGCGGCAGGAGGATCTGTACATCAACGGCTGGGCGATGGAGGCGCGCCTCTATGCCGAGGACCCCGCAACGGGCTTCCTGCCGAGCACCGGCAAACTCGACGTGCTGCTGCGGCCGATGTCGTCGCGCGTCGACACGGGGATCGAGGAGGGCAGCGAGGTTTCGCCCTTCTATGACCCGATGATCGCCAAGGTGATCACCCACGCCGGCCAGCGCGAGGAAGCGATCGACGACCTGCGTTACGAACTGTCGAAGCTGGGCGTCTGGCCGGTCAAGACCAACGCCGGCTTCCTGCACCGCCTGCTGGGCGATGCGGATTTCGAACGCGGCGATGTCGACACCGGCCTCATCGAGCGGCGCGGCGAGGCGCTGATGGCCACCCCCCTGCCCCCGGCGACTGAATTGACGGCGGCGGCGGCGCAGCTCGAGGACGAGGCCGCTGTGCCGCGCGCGCTTGCGGGTTTCCGCCTCAACCGTACGGCAGACACCAGCCGCGCGCTGCGGGTCAATGGCCAACGTGTCGAATATGAGGCGGATGCGCGCGCCGACGGTTATTTCGCCAGCCATTTCGAACCCTTCGACGGCGGCGCGGCGCTGCTGATGGTGCATGAAGGCACGACGATGATCGTCGCGCCCGACCGCACCGACGGCGCGGCGAGCGGCGCGGCGGGGGACGGCGCCATCCTGTCGCCGATGCCCGGCAAGGTCATCGCGGTCGAGGTCGCGGCGGGTGACACCGTCGTGAAGGGCCAGAAGCTGCTGACGCTCGAAGCGATGAAGATGGAGCATAGCCTGACCGCGCCGTTCGACGGCGTCGTTGCCGAGCTCAATGCCGAAGCGGGTGCGCAGGTGCAGGTCGAGGCCTTGCTCGTCCGGATCGAGGCGGCCGAGTGAGCGCGTTGATCCTGCGCGACGCGACCGCGGAGGATCTGCCCGCCATCCTTGCGATGCTCGCGGAGGATACCATTCCGCCGCAGCGCGAGGCGCCGCCGGACGACCCGCGTTATCGCGCGGCGTTCGAGGCGATCGATGCCGACCCCAACCAGCGGCTGATCGCCGCCGAATTGTGTGGCCGCGTCGTCGGGACGATGCAATTGAGCTTCCTTCCCGGGCTTTCCTTTTGCGGAAGCTGGCGCGGGCTGATCGAGGCGGTGCGCATCGCTCCCGACCTGCGCGGCCAAAGGCTTGGCGAGCAGATGATCCTGTGGGCGGTAGACCAATGCCGCGCCCGCGACTGCAAGCTCGTCCAGCTCACTTCGTCGGCGAGCCGCACTGCGGCGCACCGCTTTTACGCCCGGCTTGGTTTCGTCCAGAGCCACGTCGGCATGAAACTTCATTTGAGGGACTGAGAATATGGCAGGCAGGTTTTTCGACGAATGGCAGGTCGGCGACACGCTGGAGCATGATATCCGGCGCACGGTGACCGAAACCGACAATCTGCTGTTCACGACGATGACGCATAATCCGCAGCCGCTGCACCTCGACATCGAGGCGGCGAAGGCGTCGGAATTCGGGCAGATTCTCGTCAACGGCACCTTCACCTTCAGCCTGATGGTCGGGCTGTCGGTCGGCGATACGACGCTGGGGACGCTCGTCGCGAATCTCGGCTACGACAAACTCGTCATGCCCAAACCGGTGTTTATCGGCGACACGCTTCGGGCGACGAGCGAGGTCGTCGGTCTCAAGGAGTCCAAATCGCGGCCGAATGCGGGTATCGTCACCTTCCTGCACCGCGCGATCAATCAGCGCGGCGAAACCGTGTGTCAGTGCGAACGCTCCGCGCTGCTGAAAAAGAAGGAAAATTGATGCGCCTGCGCTCGCTCCTGTTCGTCCCCGGCGACCGCCCCGAACGCTTCGCCAAGGCGGCGGCGTCGGGCGCCGACGCGATCATCCTCGACCTTGAGGATTCGGTATCGCCCGCGAACAAGGAAGCGGCGCGCGCTGCGATCGCCGACTATCTGACCGGGGAACGCGAAGTCATCACGCTCGTCCGCGTCAATCCGCTCGACGGCCACATGACCGCTGCCGATGTCGCCGCGGTCGTCGGCGCGCGTCCCGACGCGATCATGCTGCCCAAGGCCGAGGGCGCGCCGGCTATCCAGCAACTCGACACGATCCTGCGCAGCGAGTCGGCACGCGATGCCTCGCTGCCCGCGATCCTGCCGATCGCGACCGAAACCCCGGCGGCCATCTTCACCCTCGGCAGCTATCGTGAAGTCAAGGAGCGGCTGCTCGGCTTGACCTGGGGCGCCGAAGACCTTCCCGCCGCAATCGGCGCAACCACGAGCCGCCACGACGACGGCAGCTATACCGCGCCCTATGAGGTCGCCCGCTCGCTGACCCTGTTCGCGGCGCACGGCGCGGGCGTCGCGGCGATCGACACGGTATTTCCAGCGATCAAGGACGAGGCGGGGCTTGCCGCCTATGCCGCGCGCGCGCGGCGCGACGGCTTTACCGGGATGATGGCGATCCACCCGTCGCAGGTGACGCCGATCAATGCCGCCTTCACCCCGTCGAACGACGAGGTATCGCGCGCGCAGGGGATCGTCGATGCCTTTGCCGCCAATCCCGGCGTCGGGGTGTTGCAGGTCGACGGCAAGATGGTCGACGCGCCGCACCTCAAGCAGGCGCAGCATATCCTGTCGCTGGCGGACTGAGGGATTAGCCGCTCCGCCGCCCGAAGGGGCGATGCCGCTTCATCCAGTCGCGTCCGCGATGCCAACTCTTGCGGAGTCCGCGTTCGGTGAGGCTCTCGAACATCGCATCGGGGCTGTCGGGGTCCAGCAGTTCGTTCTCGGCGATATAATCGTCCAGCGGACCGGGCTTGGTCAGGTCGAGCAGTTCGAGCGACCGCCCGTCGCCACGCAGCCCCTCGATCGTCTCGATAAGCGACCCCGTTCCTTCGAAACGTCGCCCGACATCGACCGGCTCGACCCCCAGATGTTCGGCGATCAGGGATTCGCGGAGGCGCCGGATCGTCGGCTCGACCCCGGTGTTCGCCGACAGCGCCGCGTCGATCGTCACGTCGCATTCGCTGTCGAGCCCCATCGAGCGGTTGTTCATATTGGCCGATCCGACCCGGATCATCCGGTCGTCGACGATCGCGGTCTTGGCATGGACATAGATCGCCTCGCCGCCCGCGGTGCGCGGAAAATAGACCTTTAACCGGTCGCCATATTTCGCCTTCGCAATCTCGCGGACCAGCTTCACCCGCGCCGCGTCCATCGCCATCTGCTCGAGCCAGCCGTCGGCGGTCTCTGGCATCACCATGACGAATTCGGGCGGATCGTCCTCGTTCAGCCGCTCGGCGATTGCGGCGGCGATTTTTCCGCATGTAAAATACTGGTTCTCGAAATAGATGAAGCGCTTCGCGGCGGCGATCATGTCGAGATAAAGCTGTTCGATCTCGCGGATTTCCTCGCAATCCTCATATTCGGCGCGGGTGCGAGAGATGGCGACCTCGACGCCGTGGAAATCGGGCTCAAGGTCGTCGGGCCAGTTCTCGCCGTCGCCAGCGATGTCACGGAGCGGCTTTTTCGTTGCCCGCTGCCAGCGTTCGTTGCCGAGATCGGCGAGCGCGTTGCCGACCGCGCCCGCGAGG
Organism: Sphingopyxis macrogoltabida; assembly: GCF_001314325.1. NCBI lineage: Bacteria > Pseudomonadati > Pseudomonadota > Alphaproteobacteria > Sphingomonadales > Sphingopyxidaceae > Sphingopyxis > Sphingopyxis macrogoltabida. The sequence goes on along the minus strand of NZ_CP009429.1, from coordinate 1,693,706 downwards.
ATCATCGTCGAATCGTGCCAGGGCATATAGGGTTTGCCGCCCGGATCGGTGCGGTGCGGGTCGCCATCCTTGTGCTCGCGCGTGTCCCAGCGACGCGAACCGACGTCGATCCCGCCGCACACTGCGAGGTGATCGTCGAACACCGCCACCTTCTGGTGATGGCTGCAACCGACCGGATGCGCGCTGTCGAGCCGGAAACTGATCGAACGCGTCAGCTTCCAGCGCGCCACCATCGACAGGATACGCGGCATCGCAAATTGCTTCAAACCGCCGAAATTCCAGCGCAAGATATCGATGTCGCGCCCGGGTTTTTCATGCGCCAGACGGAGCAGATAGTCGCCAAGCGGTTCGCCCTGTCCCTGCCCGTCGGGTTTCAGCGCGATGCGCGGATCGAAATCCCAGCCGATGAGCAGGATGCGTTCCTTCGCCCCCGCCATCAGCCGTTCGAGCAGGGCATAATAGTCGGCGGCATCGACGATCATCCGCGCCTTGTCGGCGCGTTCGATCCGCCAGCAATTGCGGCCTTCGACGACGATCGGGGAAAGCGCGCCCTCGCTCATGCCCGCTGAGACGCGCCGCAGCGACTTTGGTTGCAGCGGCGTGTCACTGCGGCGTCAGGCGGCCAGGAACTGGTCGGGAGTCAGCGCCATCATCGCTTCGCTGCCCGCCTCGATCTTGCGGCGCAGCGACCCCGCGTCGGGCAGGAAGCGTTCGCCGAAATAGCGCGCGGTGACCAGCTTGGCTTCGAGGAACGGCTTGTTGCCGCGCCCTTCGTCGAGTGCCTTCTGCGCCGCTTCGGCCATCATCAGCCACATCGATCCGAGCGCGACGATGCCGAGGATGTGCATGTAATGATGCGCGCCGGCACCGACATTGTTCGGGTTCGCCATGCCGTTCTGCATGAACCACATCGTCGCCGCCTTGAGCTCGCCATTCGCCTTTTCGAGCCGCACCGCGAGATCGGCGAACGCGGGCTTGTCCTTGGCGGCGGCGCATTCGCCGTCGACGATCGCGAAAAAGTCCTGGATCTCACGGCCGCCATTCTGGGCAAGCTTGCGGCCGACAAGGTCCATCGCCTGGACGCCGTTCGCGCCTTCATAGATCATCGTGATGCGGGCATCGCGGACATATTGGCTCATGCCCTGTTCCTCGATGTAGCCGTGGCCGCCGAACACCTGCTGCGCATTGGTCGCGACCTCATAGCCCTTGTCGGTGCCATAGCCCTTGATCACCGGAGTGAGCAGGCTGACGAGATCGTCGGCTTGCTGGCGCTCTTCCTCGCTCGCCGCGACGTGCGACAGGTCGACCTGCAGCGCGCCCCACAGGCACAGCGCGCGCAAGCCCTCGACGGTCGCCTTGCCGTCCATCAGCATACGGCGCACGTCGGGGTGGACGAACAGCGGATCGGCCTTTTCCTCCGGGTCCTGCGGTCCGGTGAGCGCCCGGCCTTGCCGGCGATCCTGCGCATAGTGGACGGCGTTCTGCAGCGCGACATCGGCCTGTCCCAGCCCCTGGATGCCGACGCCGAGACGCGCGGCGTTCATCATGATGAACATCGCGGCGAGGCCCTTGTTCTCCTCGCCGACCATCCAGCCTTTCGCGCCGTCGTAATTCATGACGCAGGTCGAGTTGGCGTGGATCCCCATCTTGTGCTCGATCGACCCGCACGAAAGCGTGTTGCGCTCGCCAAGCGAGCCGTCTTCGTTGACGAGGAATTTGGGCACGATGAACAACGAGATACCCTTGACGCTGTCGGGCGCGTCAGGGGTCTTCGCAAGGACGAGGTGGATGATGTTGTCGGCGAGGTCATGCTCGCCCGACGAGATGAAAATCTTGGTCCCGGTCACCGCATAGCTGCCGTCGCCGTTCGGCACGGCGCGCGTGCGGATGAGGCCGAGGTCGGTGCCGCAATGCGGTTCGGTCAGGTTCATCGTGCCGGTCCATTCGCCCGACACCATTTTCGGCACATAGGTTGCCTTCTGCTCCTCCGACCCCTTGACGAGGATCGCCGCGGTCGCGCCCTGCGAGAGGCCGGGATACATGGCAAAGGCCTGGTTCGCGGCGTTGCGATATTCCTCGACCGGGAAACCGATGACGTGCGGCAGCCCCTGCCCGCCGAACTCCTCGGGTGCGGTCAGCAGGCCCCAACCGGCGTCGCAATAAGCCTTATACGCTTCCTTGAAGCCCTTCGGCGTCGTCACCGACCCGTCGTCGTGGCGCGTACAGCCTTCGAGATCGCCCGACTGGTTGATCGGAAACAGCACTTCCTCGCAGAACTTCCCTGCCTCGGTCAGCACCGCCTCGACCATGTCGGGGGTCGCATTGGCGAAACCCGGCAGGTTCGCATGGCGCTCGATCCCGAGCACATCGTTGATGAGGAAAAGCGTATCTTGGACGGGAGCGCGATAAGCGGGCATGCGAAATCTTTCTGCAAAACAGCTAGGTTGGTGTCAGCTCACCCGGGGAGGGATCGGTCTGGTTCAGCCCGCCGTTTCGCGGGCGTCGACCTTTTGCACCGTTTCGATGAAACGTGACAGCTCATCTACAGCGCTGTCAATATCCTCGCGCTGGCGACGCAGCAACGCAATGCGTTCCTGGCATTTCTCGATCGTCACCTGACGCTGCAATTTGCGCCCGTCGCCGACGTCGTAGAGGTCGATCATCTCGCGAATGTCGGCGAGGCTGAAACCGGTCCGCTTGGCGCGCAGGATCCACGCGAGACGAGCCCGGTCGCGCTTCGAATAGATACGCGACAGCCCCTTGCGCGACGGGCTGATCAGCCCCTCGTCCTCGTAGAAGCGGAGCGCCCGGGCCGTTACGCCGAATTCGGACGACAGATCGGTGATGCTGAATTGTTCGCGCCCGAGGTGATCGGGCGTATCGATATGGGCGTGGCCGTATTCGTCGGTCATGCCGGCGAGACTAGTTTCCGTTGACGTGAACGTCAAGGCTGGCAGATTTTGCGAAATCGCCGCAGCTCAACTGCCGCAAGGCCGGATCATATTGCCCTGCCTGTCGCGGATCTGCAAGCGTTTCGCGTCCGCTTCCGACCAGCTCGCACGCGGCAGGCGAAGGCCCGAAAGCGACGCGCGATCGGGGCACAGGCTGTCGCATTGCGGCGGCAGGTTTCCGGGCAGCCGGAGTTCGTCTTCTTCCTCGTGAACCAGCGCCTCGCAGCCCTCGGCTGCGGGGAAGCGCATGCGCCAGCCATCTTGCTCACGAACCATCTGCCCCGACGCGGTGCAAGCAAGCCCCGGCCCGAACGCCGCGGTGACAACGAAGCGCCAGCGCCCTGCCCCATCGGGTACCACGCACATCGCATCACGGCCAAGGTCGTGCGAACGCTCGAAGACCCCGGTCGGCGCCTGCGCCTCGGGGCGGACAATACCGCGTTCGCGCGCCGCAATTTCAAGCGGATTGCCGGCGTCGACGCCCTGCTGCGCCTCGTCGGGCGGCGGCCGCCCGCATCCCGCGACAAGCAAGGCCGCAACGAGGATCAGCGCGTCAGCCGCGCGCATCGTCGTCGAGGAAAGTCAGGCGTCCGTCAGCCTCGACGCGGCGATAGAAGCACGAACGGCGCCCGGTGTGGCACGCGGGTCCGGCGGGATCGACGCGCAGCAGCAGCGCATCCTGATCGCAATCGACGCGCATCTCGACCAACGTCAGCCCGTTGCCCGACGTCTCGCCCTTCCGCCACAATTGCCCGCGAGAACGCGACCAGAAATGCGCCTGCCCCGTCGCCTGCGTGCGTTCGATCGCCTCGGCATTCATATGTGCGACCATCAGCAGCGTGCCGGTCGCCGCATCGGTGACGATCGCCGTCACCAGGCCGGAGGCGTCGAAACGGGGTGAAAACCGGTCGGTGGCGTCGCGCTGGCTGTCCATATCGCGCGCTTTAGAGCAGGAGCGAAGGCCCTGTCACCCCATCGTTGAAAGCGCATGTGACAAAGGCGTGAATATGGGGGGCGACATTTGCGCCAAGCCTCCCTATATGCGCCCCAGTCACGGCCCTCTGCACCTGGATCGACATGCTGACGACCCATCCTTTCGATGACGACAAACTCCGCGAGGAGTGCGGCGTCTTTGGTATATATGGCGCCGAGAGCGCCGCAGCGGTTGTTGCGCTGGGGCTTCATGCCCTGCAGCACCGCGGACAGGAAGCCGCGGGCATCACAGCCTTCGACGGCAAGGAATTCCACACCCACCGCGCGATGGGCCATGTCGCGGGCAATTTCGACCGTGACGATATCATGCGCCAGCTCGCGGGCAGTTCGTCGATCGGCCATGTCCGCTATTCGACGACGGGCGAGACCTCGCTGCGCAACGTCCAGCCGCTGTTCGCCGACCTGTCGACGGGCGGCTTCGCAGTCTCGCACAACGGCAATATCTCCAACGCGACGGCGCTGAAGCGCATCCTCGTCCGCCGCGGTTCGATCTTTCAGTCGACGAGCGACACCGAGGTAATCATCCACCTTGTTGCGACGTCGAATTATCGCACCCTGCTCGATCGCTTCATCGATGCGCTGAAACAGGTCGAAGGTGCCTATTCGCTGATCTGCCTGACTGCCGAGGGCATGATCGGCTGCCGCGACCCCCTTGGCATCCGCCCGCTTGTTATCGGCAAGCTCGGCGACGCGCATATTCTCGCTTCGGAAACCGTGGCGCTCGACGTCGTCGGCGCCGAATTCGTCCGCTCGGTCGAACCGGGCGAACTGGTGATCATCCGCGACGGCGAACTGACCTCGCACCGTCCCTTTGCCGAACGCGCGGCGCGCCCGTGCATCTTCGAATATGTCTATTTCTCGCGGCCCGATTCGATCGTCGACGGCACGAGCGTCTATTCGGTGCGCAAGGCGATCGGCGCCGAACTGGCCCGCGAGAATCCTGTCGAGGCCGACCTGGTCATTCCGGTGCCCGATTCGGGAACTCCTGCGGCGATCGGTTATGCGCAGGAATCGGGCATCCCGTTCGAGCTCGGCATTATTCGCTCGCACTATGTCGGGCGCACCTTCATCCAGCCGGGCGACAAGGTCCGGCACCTGGGCGTCAAGTTGAAGCACAATGCCAACCGCGCGCTGATCGCGGGCAAGCGCATCGTCCTCATCGACGATTCGATCGTGCGCGGCACGACCAGCCTGAAAATCGTCCAGATGATGCGCGACGCCGGCGCCGCCGAGGTGCATATGCGCATCGCGAGCCCGCCGACACAGCATAGCTGCTTCTATGGCGTCGATACGCCCGAACGGGCAAAGCTGCTCGCCGCGCAGATGACCGTCGGCCAGATGGCAAATTTCATCAACGCCGACAGCCTTTCGTTCCTGACGATCGACGGTCTCTATCGCGCGCTGGGTGAAGCAAAACGCAGCGACGACAGCCCGCAATATTGCGACGCCTGCTTCACCGGCGATTATCCGACGACGCTGACCGATTTCGACGAGCATGCGCTTGAGGATCAATTTTCGCTGCTTGCCGAACGGGTTGTCTGAAACAATGACCATGAAGACTGAAGAACTGGCGGGGCAGGTCGCGCTTGTCACCGGAGCAAGCCGCGGCATCGGCGAAGCCATCGCGGAATCGCTGGCCGCACGCGGCGCGCATGTCGTGATCACCGCCCGGACTGCCGGCGGGCTCGAAGAGCTCGAGGATCGCATTCACGGCGCCGGCGGCAGCGCGACGATCGCGCCGCTCGACCTCACCGACGGCGACAGCATCGCCCGCCTTGCGGCCGCGATGGCCGAGCGCTGGCAGCAACTCGACATGCTGGTCCTCAACGCCGCGATGCTCGGCACGCTGACTCCGGTGGCCGCCATCGACGGCAAGGAATTCAACAAGCTGCTGACGCTGAACCTCATCGCGCAGCAAGCGCTGATCGCCAATTTCGACCCGCTGCTGCGCCGCTCTGCGCACGGCCGCCTGCTGGCCTTGTCCAGCGGCGTGGCGCGCGAACCGCGCGCCTATTGGGGCGCCTATGCTGCATCGAAGGCCGCGCTGGAAACTTTGGTCACGAGTTATGGCGCCGAAATGCGCAATATCTCGACCGTACGCACCGCGATCCTCGACCCCGGCGGCACGCGCACCCAGATGCGCGCTCGCGCCTATCCCGGCGAGGATCCGCAGAGCATCAAGGATCCGGACGCGGTCGGCGAATTTGTCGCGAAGCTGATGACCCAAGGCTTCGACAGCACCGCATTCCATGCGCTGCCGAAGGTGATGGCGGACGCTTAACGCGAAATTTGCTTTCCCGCGCTATTGGCCGCATCAATAAGCTTTGGGGGATCGCAATGACCAAAAATGTTTTTCGCTCCATAATCGCGGCCGTAATCGGCATCGTGGTCGCGTTCGGCCTGATCTGGCTGGCGCAATATGCCGGGAGCGAAATTTCCCCTGACGCTTTTGATCCGGACACCGGCGAGGTGCTGATCCCCGTCGGTTCGACGATCGCGCTGCTCGTGGGCTGGTTCGCCGGCACCTTCGCCGGCGGCTGGATCGCGATGCGCGCATCGGCGGGAACCGGCGCCGGTTGGGTCGTCGCCGGCGCCGTGATCGGTGCCGCGCTCTACCGCGCGGCGACGCTCGACGATGCCTGGTGGATCATGGCGCTCGGTGCTCTCGTCCCGCTGGCGGCCGTGTGGTTCGCGCAGCGAGTGGCCGGAACCGCCGCCGACTAGGGACAGAGCGCGCCCGGAACGGGGCCTATTTGGCGGATTCCTTGTCGATCGCCGACTGCACCGACTTATAGAAGGCCTCACGCGCGGCTCCGACACCCTCGGGGTCGGTCGCGGTGGGCCAGTTGCCGTTCGATGCGATGACCAGCTTGCGCTTCGGGTCGATGAAAATCCCCTGTCCGAAGATACCCTGCGCGGCAAAGCTGCCGTCGTCGTTGGTCCACCATTGATAGCCATAGCCGCGGCCGGGCAGGTCGATCGAAGCCTGTTTGGTCGTTGCCGAAGCAAGCCAGCCGTCGGGGAGAACCTGCTTGCCGCCCGCGACACCCCCGTTCAGGATGAACTGGCCGAAGCGCGCATAATCCTTGAGGCTCGCCGACATGCAGCAGCCGCTGATTTCGTGTCCCGTCGCGCCGAGCATCCACACCGCGTCCTGCTCCATGCCGAACGGTTTCCAGATCTTCTCGGACAGATAGGCCGATAGTGTCTTGCCCGTCGCGCTCGATACCAGCACGCCGATCAAATTGGTCTCGCCGGTCTTGTATACCCATTTAGATCCGGCGGGCGCTTCGCGCGGCAAGGTCTTCATATAGCTGACGGTTATATCCTCGCCCGCGACCGGTTTTTGCAGATTGAACAGCGCGACATCGGATTTTGGATCGGTGTAATCCTCGTTCCACTTCACGCCCGACGTCATCGTCAGCAGCTGCTGCACCGAGACATCGTCATAGGCCGAACCCTTGAGCGCCGGGATATAGGTCGTCACCTTGCCGTCGAGGCTCTTGATATAGCCGTCCTTGACCGCCGCACCGACAAGGGTCGAGGTAAAGCTCTTCGCGACCGAAAAACTCGTCCAGCGGCCCCCGGCGCCATAGCCCAGCGCATATTTCTCGAGCCGGATTTTCCCGTCCTGCACGATGATCAGCCCGGCATTGCGCTGTTTCGCCATATAGGCATCGACGTCGGCCCCGAGATCGAGCGGTTTGCCTTCCGGCAACGGATATACCGGACCGCCGGCCTCGACGGTGTTCACGACAACCTTGGGCACCGTTTCCATCGTGCGGAAAGCGGCGTCGCGTTGATCCTGGGTCCAGAACAGCACATTCAGATCCTTTGGCAGTTGGTCGGTCGTGTCGGAGGTTGCGGGCGCGCTGCACCCCGCCGCCGCAGTGCACAGCAGCACCGCCGCCAAAAATCTTCGCATGTCGATTCCTCCCCTGTTTTCAGGCCGTCTTTTCGAGCGTGACTTGCGCGACGTCGATTCCGCCGCCGCGGAAGCCACCCTCGCAATATTGCAGATAATAGCGCCAGAGCCGCACGAAACGGCCGTCGAAGCCCGCAGGAAGCTGCCCCGCCTCGACCGCCGCGTCGAAGCGTTTGCGCCACTGGCAAAGCGTCTCGGCATAATCGCTGCCGAAGCGCCGTACGTCGCCCCAGGCAAGCCCGCGGGCTTCGGCCAGCGCACGAAAACGGCTTTCCGAAATCAGGCAGCCGCCCGGGAAGATATAGGCCTGAATGAAGTCGCTGCTCGCCGTATATCGCTCGAACAACGCATCGTTGATCAGGATATACTGGATGGCCGCCTTGCCGCCGGGACGCAGCAGCCGCGCGATCGCATCGAGGTAGGCCGGCCAATAGGCCTCGCCCACCGCCTCGACCATCTCGACACTGGCGATGGCATCATACGGCCCCCTGGCGTCGCGATAATCGCAGATCTCGACCCGCGAGCGTTGCGAGAGGTCGATCGCATGCAGCCGTGCGTCGGCGATTTCCGCCTGCGACGGCGACAGGGTGATGCCGGTATAGAGCACGTCGTGCCGCTCGACCGCGCGCTCGCCGAGCGCCCCCCAGCCGCAGCCGATCTCGAGCAGCCGGCTTCCCGACCGGAGGTCGAGACGGTCGAGGATGGCATCGACTTTTGCGATCTGCGCCTCTTCCAGCGTCTGATCGGGTTTCAGAAACAGTGCGCTGGAATAATTCATCCCCGCGTCGAGCCACAAACGATAGAAATCATTGCCCAAATCATAGTGGGCATGAATGTTCCGCCGCGCCCCGCGACGGTCGTTGCGACGGAGGGCATGGACGATCTTGTTGAGCCAGCGCCACGGCCCATGCGCGCGTCCGACGTCGCCGAGGGCTTCGCCGTTGCGCATGAACAGGTCGAACAGCGGCACCGGGTCGGGTGAAGACCATTCGCCGCGTTCCCAGGCGCGGTACCAGCCGACCGAGCCCGACAGCGCGAGGCGGACGAGCGACGCCCAGTGATGGAGATGGACCACCGCAGCGGGCCCTTTCCCGCGCCCGCCGAGCAGCCGGACGCTCCCGTCGGGCAAATGACCTTCGATGGTTCCATAATCGAGGCCGCTGTCGATGCGGTCGAGCATGCGGTGAAACAGTCCCGCCGGCGCCCGGGCGATCAGCCGCGCCGTCAATCCGCCCGAGCGATAAGCCCGATCCGCCCGCAGCAGTTCCTTGCCGCGTCTGGGACTGACATGCGTGTTCATAACGCCATCCTGCCGCAAACTTTCCGGCGTGACAATCCGCTGTTGCGCGCCGTCATGACGTCATAGGCCGGAATGTCTGGCCGACCGGGTCAGGGATGGCTCGCGGTGTCCGGCGCCGTGACGCGAACGGTAAACCGGTCGCGCGCCAGCGGCTGCATATAGCGCTGGTCGCGAAGCAGGATTGCGTCGCCGTCGACCTCGGCAACCGGCATGCGCGCCCAGAACAGGAAGGCACGTGCCGCAGGATCGGCCTTCACCCAGGTCGTGAGGCGCGGATCGCTCAACCCCGTCGGCGTACCGCTGATGTCGACATGGCCGCCGACGCCGGGAATGAAGCTTGCGCTGCCATAACGATCGGCCGTGCGCCAGAAGATGTCCCGTTTCCAGAAGGTCAGCGGCGGCGGACTCGCGACGACGAGCGCATCGCCCTTCCCGCTCGCGCGCAACGCATCGGCAGCCATGTTTTCGGCAGCCCCCGTGATCAGGCCGTTGGCAAAGATATAGATGGCAACGGCGGCGAGACCGATCCCCGCTGGCCGCTGCCAGTTTGCCGCGCCGCGCCGTTCGCGGCGCAACGAAAGCCAGACCGACACGCCAAGCGCCGCCCATATCCACAGGTCGATGATGAACAGCGTATCGCCATAAAACCAGCGATGGCTGAACGGCTCAAGCAGGCGGATGCCGTAATTGTTGAGCCAGTCGAGCGCCGGATGGCTGAAGCAGCCGATGTAGGCGAGCGCGAGCAGCCAGCCCTCGTGAACGGGCAGCCGCGTTGCCGGCCGTTTGCCGCGCCTTTCCTGCCAGCGGTCGAACGCGATCATCAGCCCCCACAGCAGCAGAGGCAGCAGGAGCAATGCGATCGGCCCGTGCGTGACGCCGCGCCGCATCGCGAGCGATTCGATGCCATATACCGCGCAGGCGGCGTCGATATCGGGCAGGTTCGCCGCGATGATCAGCGTCGGCATCGCAAGGCCGGTCTTCTTCTTGAGACCGGCCTGCGCCAGGACGGCGCCGACGAGACTATGGGTCAGATTATCCATGACGGCCTATAGAGCCGACCCGGCGACCGGCAGCAAGGCTCAGAGCGCCGGACCGCCTTCGGCCACGGTCCATGTCTGCCCCTTCTTGAGCAGGCTTTGCAGGTCGGCCTTCTTGCCCTCGGCCGCCGCCTTGTTCTGGCGGACGACATCGGCCTCGAAGGTCGGGCGTGGGTCGTCGTAGAGGACGCCCAATGCCATCGGAAACTCGCCGAACCGCATTTCAACGAGCATGTGCGCGACGCTGCGGTTGGTGACGTCGTGGACGATCACGCCCGCGGCCTTCCAGTCGCCGTCGACGACATCGACGGTCTTGAGGTGCAGCGCTTCGCTGTCGAGCGCGATGCCCTTGGTGCCCTTGGCATAGAGCATCGGTTCGCCATCCTTGAGCCAGAGCTGGCGGTCCTCGGCGCCCTTCGGCGCCGCGAAATCCTCGAACACGTCTTTATTATAGACGATACAGTTCTGGAAAATCTCGATAAACGCCGCACCCTTGTGCGCATGTGCGGCTTTCAGGACGTTCGGCAGCTCCTTCGACACGTCGAAGCCACGGGCGACGAAGCGCGCGCCGGCGCCGAGCGCGAAGGCGGCGGGCTGCGCCGGGCGGTCGACCGAACCGTAGGGTGTCGACGGGCTAGTCGTGCCGACCCGGCTGGTCGGCGAATATTGCCCCTTGGTCAGCCCGTAAATCTCGTTGTTGAACAGCATGATCTGGCAATCGAGATTGCGCCGGATCAGGTGCATCGTGTGGTTGCCGCCGATCGACAGCCCGTCGCCGTCGCCGGTGACGATCCAGATGTCGAGATCCGGATTGGCGAGCTTCAGCCCCGTCGCGAATGCCGGCGCACGTCCGTGGATCGTGTGAAAGCCATAGGTTTCCATATAATAGGGGAAGCGCGACGAGCAGCCGATGCCGCTGATGAAGACGGTATTTTCGGGCGCCGTGCCGATTTCGGGCATCGTGCGCTGCACGGCCTTCAGGATCGCATAGTCGCCGCAGCCCGGGCACCAGCGGACTTCCTGATCGGTTTCCCAATCCTTGAGCGTCGTCGGGCGCGCGATGGTGGTCATCTCGTTCATTAGAGGGCTCCCTCGATCGCAGCTTCGACTTCGGCGATGGTGAAGGGCTGGCCGGACACCTTGTTCACCGGCTGGGCATCGACCAGATATTGGTCGCGCAGCACCGTCTTGAGCTGGCCGGTGTTCATTTCGGGCACGATCACCTTGTCATAGCTCTTCAGCAGCTCGCCGAGATTGGCGGGCAGCGGCCAGATATGGCGGAGGTGGATGTGGCTGACATCCTTGCCCTCGGCGCGTTTGCGGCGCACCGCCTGGTGGATCGGACCGAACGTGGAGCCCCAGCCGACCACCGCCAGCTTGCCGCCTTCGGCACCCAGTTCGACGACCTGATCGGGAACCTTGATGCCGTCGATCTTGTCCTTGCGGATATCGGTCATCGCCTGATGGTTGCCCGGCGCATAGTTGATATGGCCGGTGTCGATTTCCTTCTCGATCCCGCCGATGCGGTGGAGCAGGCCGGGCGTGCCGGGCTTGACCCACGGCCGCTTGAGCTTCTCGTCGCGGCCATAGGGCTTGAAGCCGCCTTCGGGGACTTCGGTCAGGAACTCGACCGGGAAATCCTCATATGCCGTCAGGTCGGGCACCGCCCACGGTTCGGCGGCGTTGGCGATATAGCCGTCGGTCAGCAGCATGACGGGAGTCATATATTGCACCGCGATGCGGCACGCCTCGATCGCGCATTCGAACGCATCGCCGGGCGAGCGCGCGGCGATCACCGGCATCGGCGCGTCGCCGTTGCGGCCATAGACCGCCTGATACAGGTCCGACTGCTCGGTCTTGGTCGGCAGACCCGTCGACGGGCCGCCGCGCTGCGAATTGACGATGACCAGCGGCAATTCGGTCATGATCGCAAGGCCCATTGCCTCGCCCTTCAGCGCAATGCCGGGGCCCGACGACGAAGTCACCCCCAGCGAGCCGCCGTAGCTGGCGCCGATCGCCGAACAGATCGCGGCGATTTCGTCCTCGGCCTGAAAGGTCGTGACGTCATATTCCTTGAGCCGCGACAGATGATGCAGGATCGCCGACGCCGGGGTGATCGGATAGCCGCCGAAGAACATCGGCAGTTTCGCAAGCTGGGCGCCCGCGACGAGACCGAGGGCAATCCCTTCCGCGCCCGTCAGCGTGCGGTAGAGCCCCGGCGCGACGGGTGCCGGATCGACATGATGCTGCTTGAGCGGCCCCGCGAGCTCGGCGGTTTCGCCATAGGCGTGGCCGGCATTCAGTGCCGCGACGTTGGCCGCCGCGAGGTTGGGATCTTTCGCGAACTTGCCGTTCAGCCAGTCGATCAGCGGCTGGCGGTCGCGGTCGAACATCCAGAGCGCGAGCCCCAGCGTCCACATATTCTTGCAGCGCAGCGCTTCCTTGTTGCCGAGGCCGAAGGGCTTCACCGCATCCATCGTGAGCTGGCTGATGTTGAGCTTCAAGAGCTGCCATTTCGCGAGGCTGCCATCCTCGAGCGGGTTCGCGTCATATTTCGCCTTGGCGAGATTACGGTCGTTGAACTCGCCTTCGTCGGCGATGATCAGGCCGCCCTGCTTGAGCGCGGGAACATTGGTCTTGAGCGCCGCGGGGTTCATCGCGACGAGCACATCGGGCGCGTCGCCTGCGGTGTCGATAGCCGACGAGCCGAAATTGATCTGGAACGCCGACACACCGAACAGCGTGCCCTGCGGCGCGCGAATCTCTGCCGGAAAGTCCGGGAAGGTCGCAAAGTCGTTGCCCGCGAGCGCCGACGACAGCGTGAACTGGCCGCCGGTCAGCTGCATCCCGTCGCCGGAGTCGCCGGCAAAACGCACCACCACTGCATCCGAAAGGGGGGACTGCCGCTCGTCGGCCCGGTCCTCTACCGCTGTCGCCATTATTGTTCCGCCTCAAAAAAATGCTGCAAAGCTATAGCTGGCCTAGGCCTGTCCGCGACAAGCCGCAATTCAGAAAAAATTGTGCGCCGCAAAGCGGAAGGCGGGAGTCGGTTTCGATTTGCCATTGATTATGGGAAGGCGATGCCGAATAGCTGAGCGAAACCAGAGCAGCGTTGCAGAACCCGGGAGAGGATAGAGAATGACCGACAGCACGACCCATTACACTCGCCCCGACGTCGCGGCATTTCTGGCCTTCCTGAATGCGCAGGAGGGGCCGAAGATGGAGGAAATGCCTCCTGCGGGCGCGCGCGAGATGATGCGCGTGATGGGCCAGCTCGCCGACGTACCGCGCGGCGAGATCGCGAAGGTCGAGGACCGCATGATCCCGGGCCCGGACGGCGACATTCCCATCCGCCTCTACGACAATCGCCCCGATCGCGAAGCCGGTCCGGTGATGGTTTTCTATCACGGCGGCGGCTGGGTGATCGGCGACCTCGAAACGCACGATCCCTATTGCGCCGAAGCCGCGCGCATCCTCGACATGCCGGTCATCGCGGTCGATTATCGCCTCGCCCCCGAACACCCCTTCCCCGCCGCCCCGATCGACTGCGAAGCGGCGACGCGCTGGGTCGCCGACAATATTGCCTGCACCGGTCTGGTCCTGTCGGGCGACAGCGCGGGCGGCAACCTTACCATCGTAACGGCACTGGCGCTGCGCGACGAACCGGCAGCGAAGCCGGTGATCGCGATCCATCCCATCTATCCCGCAGTCACAACGCACAACGACTGGCAAAGCTATCGCGATTTCGGCGAGGGCCATTTGCTGACCGAGGGGAGCATGACCTGGTTCGGCAATCATTATGCCGCCGATCCCGCCGACCGCCGCGCCGCGCCGATCGACTTTCCCGCCGACGGCCTGCCGCCGACGCTGCTGATCACCGCCAGCCTCGATCCGCTGCGCGACCAGGGTCGCGCCTATGCCGCCAAGCTGATCGAAGCGGGCGTGCCGACCACCTACCGCGAGGCGAAAGGTACGATCCACGGCTATATCTGCCTCGCGCAGGGTATCCCCAGCGCCAAGGACGATATCCGCGGCGCATTGACGGTCTTGAAGGCGATCGTCGCCGAGGCTACCGGAGCGGCATGATCGACCATAGTGCCCTGCCCTACCGTCCCTGCGCCGGAGTCATGCTCGCGAACCGCGACGGGCGTATCTTCGTCGGGCAACGCCTCGATACGACCAGCGAGGCCTGGCAGATGCCGCAAGGCGGGATCGACGACGGCGAGAGTCCCGAAGATGCGGCGATCCGCGAACTCAGCGAGGAAACCGGCGTGCACGGCGGGCTGGTCGAGATCATCGCGCGCAGCCGCGAGGAATATTTTTACGACCTGCCCGACCATCTGATCGGGAAAATGTGGGGCGGGAAATATCGCGGCCAGCGCCAGCACTGGTTCCTGATGCGCTTCATGGGCGCGGACGGCGACGTCAATATCCACACGAAACATCAGGAATTCCGTGCCTGGAAATGGGCCGAACTGAACGAGATCGAGAAACTGATCGTGCCGTTCAAGCGCGTCCTCTATCGCGGGCTGGTCGAGGAGTTCGGCCCGCTCGTCTGATCGCGGAGCGCCAGAGCGGTCCGGAAGACATCGGTGAACATTTCGGACGTGAGGCGGCCGGTGTTCGTGTTGTAACGCGAACAATGATAGCTATCGACCAGATGCCGCCCGTCGGGCAGCGCATGGACTGCGCCATGCGCGAAGGGAAATGCGGCAAGCCTCCCGCCGACGGCGCGCAATGCCGCATCATGGGCAACCCGGCCCAGTGCGACGATCACCCGCACATTCGGCAACGCTGCAAGCTGGGTTTCGAAAAAGGGCCGGCAATTGGCGATTTCCGCCGGGGTCGGCTTGTTCTGCGGCGGCAGGCATTTGACGCTGTTGACGATGATCGCACCGTCGAGCGTCATGCCGTCGTCGATCCGGCTGTCATAGCGTCCCCTGCTGAGGCCGAAGTCGGCGAGCGTCGCGAACAGAAGGTCGCCTGCATAGTCCCCGGTGAACGGCCGGCCGGTGCGATTGGCGCCGTGCTTGCCGGGCGCCAGCCCCGCGAGCGCCAGCCATGCACCGGGATCACCGAACGCATAAACGGGCGCGTTCCACCAATCGGGATGCTCGGCCCGGCATTCGTGGCGCAGTTCCACCAGCCGCGCACAGCGCGGGCAATCGCGCGGCGGCTCGGTGCCCGGCAAGGGACTATCAATCGTCACCGGGCTGCGATAGGCGCTGGCGCATGCGCGACGCAACGCCCCTGCAACTCTACGCGATCGGTCTCGGCTCGAATCGCCGCCATGCCCGCTTCGGCGATCCGCGCCACGTCCTCATGGCGGCGCTGGCCGCGCTCGAGAGCGACGATATCGAGCCGGTCGACGCCAGCCCGATCATCGCCAGCGCACCGCTCGGACCATCGCGCCGCCGCTACGCCAATGCCGTCGCGCTGGTTGCATCGCCGCTCGACCCGCCCGAAATGCTCGAGCGACTAAAGGCGATCGAAGCCGGTTTCGGACGGCGGACGGGACAGCGCTGGAGCGCGCGAACGCTCGATCTCGACATATTGCTCTGGTCGGGTGGCGCGTGGAGCGACACCGTGCTGACGGTCCCGCATCCGGAGATGACCCGGCGCGGCTTTGTCCTGAGCCCGCTGATGACGATCGCGCCCGAATGGCGTCATCCGGTTGCCGGACGCAGCGTCAGGCAGCTTGCGGCGCGATTGAACCGGGCGAAGCCGGTTGACCCGAACGCATCGGCGCACTAGGGCGACGGCTCACTTCGCGTCGGGCCTGTCCCGCACCGCGATGGGGCCCTTAGCTCAGTCGGTAGAGCAACTGACTTTTAATCAGTAGGTCGCTGGTTCGAACCCAGCAGGGCTCACCACCACCAATCCTTGCCGATTGCCCCGGATCAGTGGAATGAAACGGCGCCGCTCCGTGCAATCAGCACATAGGCGGCGGTACCGGCCAGCGAAAGATACAGGAAGTTCAGCAGGATATAGCCCGCGGCTTCACGGCGCCAGCGCCGACGCGAGCGGTTGAGGCTGGTCAGCCGCTCGGCCTGGCCGCCTTTCAGGAACAGAAATGTGGCGGCTCCCGCGGCAAGGATGAAAAGCAGCCAGATCGGCAGGCCGAGATCGTCGGTCACGGCGCCGATGATGGCCGAAAGCAATAGCGAAACGATCACGAGCATATGTCACTCCCTCGCCCCGGTCGCGACTTCTACCCCTGTCGTGCTGATTTGCAACGGATTCTCTATCTGCGGGAGAATGTCCTCCCGCCCGACGGAGAAATCGAATTCATTTCCAGACCGCCCCCGCGACGCGTAGGAAATTCTCGCCCATGATACCGCGCAGATCCTCGGCGCTATACCCTTTCGCCAGCAGCTTATCGAGGATCAGCGGGACGGTTGCCGGGCTGAGGAAGGCCCAGGGCAGTTCGGGCATGCCGATCTTCTTGGCGACGTTGCCCTTATAGAAATTATAGAGCGCCTCGCAGTGTCCGGGGGTCATATAATCCAGCCCGAGCGCGATGTGCTGCGGCCCGACCAGATCCGCCATATAATCGATGATGGCGATGATCGTGTCGACCTTTACGCCGCCGGGCTCACCGATGAATTGCCCCACGCCGTTGACGCCGATCACGCCCCCGGTCGCGGCGCAGGCCTTGATCTGGTCGTCGCGGATGTTGCGCGGGTGATCGTAGAGCGCACGCGGATTGGAATGCGAAAAGATGCACGCCTGGGTCGATGCCTCCATTGCATCCATCGTCGTCCGGTACCCCGAATGCGAACAATCGACGAGCATGCCGACGCGGTTCATTTCGGCGACGAGGTCGCGGCCGAAGGCCGACAGGCCGCCGTCGTTCTTCTGCGCCTCGATACAGCCCGTGCCGACATTGTTCTGGAAGTTATACGCCATCAGCATCCAGCGGACGCCGAGTTTGTAATAGGCGCCGACGTTGGCGAGGTCGCGGCCGACGGCCTCGCTGCCCTGAAAGTGGAAGCCGACGCCGATCTTGCCGGTGCGCTTCGCCTCGCGAATATCGTCGACGCTATCGACCACGATGAAGTCGTCGGGATGAAGGCTGAGCGAATGCCGCATTTTGGCGAGCGTGGCATAGACCTGCGACGGAGCGGCTTCATTGTCCTGCGCCAGCGTCAGCGACGTATAGGAATATCCGGTCTGGCGGCGCGCCAGCAATTCCTCTTCCACATCGGTCGGCGGCGAAGGAAACAACATGTCGCACAGGATCGCCTCGGCGAGCTGCGGAATGTCCGCCAGCGAAGCTATGGTTGTTTGATCCGCCGTGGCCATATTCATTCCTCTCGCAGTATAAATTCGACTATTTTTTGTCGTTCGGGCAGGTCCGACCGTTCCGCGATGGTTGCGATGTCCGGACAGGCATTGCTGCATTCAGGATAAGCGAGGCGCCCCTTGTGTCCAGAATCAGAATATTTGCGCCATTGGGCGAGGATTACTGAGTTGTCCCCGCACGCCAAACGCCTCTCTATTGGATAGCGAAGAGAACCGGCAAACCTTGCCCTTAGCAATGCAGGGCGTTCGATCGCCAACCGGTTCATCGGGGAGGACAGGCGATCATGACGGGCGCGACGACCGAGTTTCAGCCGTGGAACCAGTTTACCGAAAAGCAGCGCTGGCTCTTCCTCATCGTCCTGTTTCTCATCGCGGTGGCAAGCTATGCCGACCGGCAGCTCCTGCCCGTCGTGCTCGAGCATATCCGGCTGGAATATGGTTTGTCCGACCGCATGCTCGGCGCGCTTGGCGGAGCACCGTTTGCCCTCTGCTACGCCCTGTCCTGCATCCCCTTCGCGCGCGCGGCCGATCATGGCAATCGCAAGCTCTGGCTGATCGTCGCCTTCATGCTGTGGACCGTGATGACGGTTCTTTGCGGTTTCGCGACCTCGCTCGTCTTCCTGTTCGTTGCCCGGATGGGCGTCGGCATTGGCGAAGGCGGCGCCGTGCCGGTCAGCCACGCGCTGGTCGCCGACTATTTCCCGCCGGACGCCCGGGCCAAGGCTTTCGCGGTGCTATCCTCTGCCGTCACCTTCGGCGGCACGGTGGCGCTCGTTGCCGGCGGCTGGCTGGCCCACAGCCATGGCTGGCGCATGGCGTTCATCGTGATGGGGGCGGCCTCGCTGCCGATCGCCGTGCTCGCCGCGCTCATCCTGCGCGAACCGCCGCGCCTTCGCGACGAAAGTCTGTCCGGGCCGCGCCCGGCCTTCCGGCAGGAAGCTTCGGCACTGGTGAAAAAGCCGTCGTTCCGGTTCATCATCACCGGCTTCACCATCTATTCGCTCTTCGCCTATGGGCCGATCATCTTCATTCCGGCCTATCTGATGCGGGTCATGCAACTCGACGTCGCGGTGGCGGGAACGACCTATGGCATCAGTAGCGGAATCGGGACGATCATCGGTTCGATCATCGGCGGCATCGTCTGCGACCGGCTCACCCGGCGCGATCCGCGCTGGCTCGTCTGGTGGCCGGCGGGCAGCTATGTCATCGCCATGCCCGTCGCCTGGCTGGCGTTCGGTTCGCAGTCGCTCGCCGGATTCCTCTTTTGGGCCGGGGTGTTGATGGCGCTCCTATTCGCCGCTCTTCCGGCAGTCTTCGCATCTGTGCAGCATATTTGCGGTCCGACCCGCCGCGCGACCGCTTCGGCCATTGTCATGGCGTCGATCAACGCCATCGGGCTGACGCTCGGACCGCTCGCGACCGGCTGGATCAGCGATCTCCTCGCGCCGAGCTTCGGCATCCAGAGCCTCCGCTATGCGCTGATGATCATGGCTGTCGTACTCGCACCGGCCGCGATCCTGTTCGCGATGGCGAGCCGGAAGTTCCTTGCCGATAGCGAATGAATGCGTGTTGGCCGATCACGCCTTCGGCCAGTGTCGCGCCCGGATTTCCTGCTTGTAGAGCTTGCCCGTCTCATGCCGGGGCAGTGCCGGGTCGAAGTCGACCGAACGCGGGCATTTGAGGTGGCTGAGATGCGCCCGGCAATATTCGATGAGCCGCGATGCCAGTTCGGGACCGGCGTCGTCCCATGATTTCGGTTGCACCACCGCCTTCACCGCTTCGCCCATCTCGGGGTGCGGCACGCCGATCACCGCGGCATCGGCGACCTCGGGATGCAGGATCAGCAGATTTTCGGCTTCCTGCGGATAGATGTTCACGCCGCCCGAGATGATCATGAAGCTCTTGCGATCGGTCAGATAGAGATAGCCGTCGTCGTCGACATGGCCGATGTCGCCGAGCGTGCTCCAGCCGGGATGCGCGGGATGGCGCGCGTCACGCGTCTTGGCGGGGTCGTTCAGATACTGGAAGTCCCAACCGCCCTCGAAATAGACGAGGCCGTCGTTTCCGGCAGGCACCTCGCCCCCCTCTTCGTCGCAGATATGCAGCGTTCCCCAATCGGCGCGGCCCACTGACCCCGGACGATCAAGCCATTCCTGCGGCGTGATGAAGGTCGATCCGTTCCCCTCCGATCCGCCGTAATATTCATAGACGATCGGGCCGAGCCATTCGATCATCCGCCGCTTGATCTCGACCGGACATGGCGCCGCAGCATGAACGATCTTTTCGAGCGAGGAGAGATCGTAACGTCCGCGTATATCGTCGGGGAGCGCGAGCAGCCGCACGAACATCGTCGGCACCATCTGCATGAAGGTCACACGGTGACGCTCGATCAGGCGCAGCACCGCCTCGGCATCGAAGTGCTCCATCACCACCAGCGTTGCCCCGAGCCGATGCGCGGCCATGCCATAGACGAGCGGGGCGGTGTGATAGAGCGGCGCCGGCGACAGGAGCACGCTCGCTTCGCCGACGCCGTAGCGCCCCGAAATCCGCTCGGCGAGCATATGCGGGGCGTCGGCGGCTTCGCCGCTGAGCGGCAGGCGAATCCCCTTCGGCCGTCCGGTCGTTCCCGACGAATAGACAAGGTGATAGCCGGCGGTCTCGTCGGCAATCCTTTCGGCGGGTTGCTCCGCCAGAGCGGCATGCCAGGATGGAACTCCCTCAAGATCGGCACCGATGTCGAAAATCGCCTCGACGCCTTGCGCAAGCGACGCGCGATCCCGGACAAACGCGACAGCAGCAGGGACATCGGCGTGGGTGACGAGCAGCCGCGAACCGCTGTCGGTCAGGATATAGGCCGCCTCTTCGGCGGTCAGTTGCGTCGAGATCGGGCAGATATATAGCCCGGCGCGTTGTGCGGCCCAGTAAATATGATAATATTCGAGGCAGTTCTTGAGCCAGATCGCGATCGTGTCGCCTGCCCCAATGCCAAGCGAACGGAACAGCCGGGCGCCGCGGTTCGCGACCTCCTCGATCGCCGCATAGCTTGTCGCGCCGCCGCCCGCCGCCATGACGACCGCCGGACGATCGGGTGCGGTTCGCGCAAAATGTCGTGGATGCATCGCAAACCCTTTGCTGCTTTTGAGTTATATAACTACGTTTACTTTCTATGTCGATTGACATATTGGCGGACGAACGCCGAGACGGTGGCAAAGCCCATAGGCAACGGGAAAGGATGGAGAGACAATGGACCTCAAACCGGGTTCGCGCTGGAAAAGTGCGGTATGCGACGCGCAACTGGTCGTCGTGCGCCCGCCGAAAGCCGCCGGCGAGTTGCAGTGCGGCGGGGCCGCAGTGCTGCCGATCGACGATGCAGCCGCCCCGACCGGCGACATCAGCCCCGATTTTTCGGACGGCGTGGCGATCGGCAAACGCTATGTCGACGAGGATAGCGGGCTCGAGGTTCTCGGCGCCAAGGCGGGGCAAGGCTCGCTTGCGTTCAATGGCGCGGCAATGACGGTCAAGGGTGCCAAGCCGCTTCCCGCTTCGGACTGACCCGCCATGCGCACGCCGCTCCTGCTCGATATTGCCGCCGATGCCTGCCCCGACCGCCTCGCGCTCGGCGGGTATGGGAAGGCGCTCGACTTCGACGCCTATCGCGCCCGCGCCAGCCGGGTTGCGGAATGGCTCGCGGCCAAGGGCATGGCCAATACCGCCTTCCTCGGCATGAACGGCGACGCCCTCCCCGTGCTGCTTTTCGCGAGCGGCATGGCGGGAACGCCCTTCGTTCCGCTCAACTACCGCCTCGCCGACGCCGACCTGAACCGGCTCGTCGCGCGGAGTGCTCCCGCCGTGCTGATCGCCGATGACGCGATGCTGCCGCGCATCGTCCCCGTCGACGGCATCGAACTCGTCGGGCGCAGCGCGTTCGAGGCCGAATTCATGACCGGCGCCGCGTCCGAACGGATCGATCTGCCCGAAGCCGAAAACGATATTGCGGTGCTGCTGTTCACCAGCGGCACGACCGGCGATCCGAAAGCGGCGGTGCTGCGCCACGCCAATCTGACCTCCTACGTCATGTCGACGGTCGAATTCCTCGGGGCCGGCGAGGAAGAGGCGACGCTGGTGAGCGTGCCATCCTATCATATCGCCGGAATCTCGGCGATCCTCACCGCCGCCTATGGCGGACGGCGCGTCGTCTACCTGCCCGCCTTCACGGCCGAAGACTGGGTCCGCATCGCCGCGGCGGAGCGCATCACCCATGCCATGGTCGTGCCGACGATGCTCGACCGTATTCTCGACGTGATGGACGAGACCGGCGAGGCGTTGCCGTCGCTACGGGCGCTCTCCTATGGCGGCGGCAAGATGCCCGAGCCGGTGATCGCCCGGGCTCTGGCGCGGCTGCCGCACGTCGATTTCGTCAACGCCTATGGCCTTACCGAAACCAGTTCGACGATCGCACTGCTGGGCGCCGAGGATCACCGCATCGCCTTTGCCTCCGACGACCCCGCGATCCGCCGCCGCATCGCGTCGGTCGGCCAGCCGCTGCCGAGCGTCGAGCTCGAAATCCGCCGCGACGACGGGTCGCCATGCGGTATCGGCGAGCATGGCGAAATCCATGTCCGCGGCGAACAGGTGTCGGGCGAATATCTACACAAAAGGGCGATCGCCGACGACGGCTGGTTCGCGACCAACGACGCCGGCTGGCTCGATGAGGGCGGCTATCTGTTCGTCGAGGGGCGCTTGGACGACGTCATCGTGCGCGGCGGCGAGAATATCTCGCCGGGCGAGATCGAGGATCTGCTTCGCAGCTTCGACGATATCGCCGATTGCGCCGTACTCGGGATTCCGTGCGAGAAATGGGGGGAGAAGGTCGTTGCGGTGATCGTATCGCGATCGGGTTCACCCGACACGGCGGAGATGGCGGCGATGATCAGGAGCCGGCTTCGCTCTACCAAGACGCCCGAACAATGGTTCTTCCGCCGCGAGCTCCCTTACAACGAGACCGGAAAGCTGCTCCGCCGCGTCCTCAAGGCCGAACTGGCGGAAGAGGTTTGCGCCGGATAGGAAGGCGCGATGACGATTGCCGACCATCTCGACGCCGACCGGCTCTCCGCCCCGGGCGGCGTACCGGTTCTGGCCGTCGACGCCGCGACATGGCGGCGCCCGGTCGCGCCGATCCAGGCGGCGGTCATTGGCCTCGATCCCGATGGCGCCCTGCCGCCGGTCGGAGAGGACGACTTCGACGTGCTGGTCACGGCGGCGGAGAATGCGCCGCGCCCATGGGTATCGGTCGGCAAACAGCGCTTCGATACGGCGGTAGCGCAGCTCGCCAATGCGGCGTACGCCAACCCGCTGGCCACCACCATTGCGGCGCAGGTGTTGCGGCTGACAGCGAAGCTGCCGCTCGCCGATGCGCTGACGGTCGAATCGCTTGCCTATTCGGCCCTGCTCGGCGGCGAAGAGTTCCGGCGCTGGCGAGTTCGCTCCGCGCCCGACGCACCCACCCTGCCGCCGGTCGAGCCGGTAACCGCCGCACGGCAGGCCGACCGCCTCACGCTGACCCTGAACGATCCCGCAAACCGCAACGCGATGACAGCTACAATGCGCGATGCGCTGTACGAAGCGCTTGCCAATGCGCTCGACGATCCAACCGAGCCCGCCGTCGCCTTGCAGGGCGCGGGACGCTGCTTTTCAACCGGCGGAGCGCTTGCCGAGTTCGGAACCGCAACCGACCTCGCTGAAGCGCATGCGGTGCGGATGCTGCATAGCTGCGCCCGCGCTCTCGACACGCTGGGAGAGCGGGGAACGGTCCGGCTGCACGGCGCCTGTGTAGGGTCGGGGATTGAGGTCGCCGCGGCCGCGCATCACCGCATCGCGGCATCCGATGCATGGTTCCAGCTTCCCGAACTGGCGATGGGGCTGATCCCCGGTGCGGGCGGCACGGCGACGGTCACGCGGGCGATCGGACGGCACCGCAGCTATTGGATGCTGCTGTCGGGAAAGCGGATAGACGCGCGGATTGCGAGCGAATGGGGTCTGATCCACGCGATCGAGGACGCCGCATGACCGCGCTGCTCGACGCGGTCGCCGCCGCCGGCAAGCGGCTGGTCGCGGCAGCGGAAGGCAAGATCACTTTCGATGCGCGGCAGGCCTTGGCGCGCGACGGTGATCTCGCGCTGCAAGAACCCGGCCTGTGGTCGCCGAACCGGCATTGCCGGCTGGTCGCGTGCCGCGACGGCTGGCTGGCGGTCTCGCTGGCGCGCGAAGACGACCGCGACCTCGTTCCCGCATGGACCGGCGCGTCGTTCGACACCGACCCGTGGAGTGCCGTTATCGCCGCCGCAGCCGACCGCTCTGCCGGACAGATGGCGGTGGCCGCGCAGGCCCTCCATCTCCCCGTCGCGATTGTCGGCGAGGCAGCCCCCGTAACGCCGCGCGAATTGCCGGTCGGGGCAGCCCGCGACGGCCTGGTCGTCGATCTCTCGGCGCTATGGGCGGGGCCCTATTGCGCCGGCCTGCTCGCCGAAGCCGGCCATGACGTGGTGAAGATCGAAAGTCCGGGGCGGCCCGATCCGACATCGCACCATATGCCCGCGCTCGACACCCGGCTCAACGGCGCCAAGCAGCACGTGACGATGGAATTGGACGATCCCGACCTGATCGCGACGATCGGGCGTGCCCGCGTGTTGATCACCGCGGCGCGGCCGCATGCGTTGGCGCGGCTCGGGCTGGACGAAGCCAGCTTGTTCGCGCGCAACCCCGGACTCTTGTGGGTGGCGATCACCGCGCATGGCTGGCGCGGCGCGGCGGCGATGCGCGTCGGCTTCGGCGACGATTGCGCCGCGGCGGGCGGGTTGGTGCGGTGGCTGGACGGAACGCCCAATTTCATCGGCGACGCCCTCGCCGACCCGCTGACCGGGCTCACCGCCGCGACCCTCGCGCTCGAAGCGATGGCCGATGGACGAAGCGGTTTGCTCGACGTGCCGCTGGCTGGCACCGCAGCGCATTTTGCCGGAGCGATCGCATGAACGCATCGTTCAATCTTCTCATCCGCAATGCCCGGGGCGCCGACGGGCGCGCGCTTTCGGTCGGTATACGCAACGGGCGAATTGCGGCGCTGGGAAGCGAAGTTGCCGGAGCGGGCGCGGAGATCGACGCACGCGGTCAGGTCATCGGCCCGGGGTTTCACGATCATCACCTGCACTTGCTCGCCACCGCAGCGCGCATGGAGTCGGTGGACCTTGCCGGCGTCCGCGACGTCGATACGATCATTACGCGGCTGCGGACTGGATCAAGCCTGCCGGGCGAATGGGTGCGCGCGATCGGCTATGACGATCGGGCCGCGGGGTTGCCCGATCGCGTGCTCCTTGACCAATGGCTGCCCGATCGGCCGCTGCGGGTACAGGATCGCACCGGCGGCTACTGGATCCTCAACAGTACCGGTCTGGCGAAGCTCGGCGAAGCGCCGTTTCCCGCCTGTGTCGAACGTGATGCCGATGGCCGCCCGAACGGGCGGATCCGGCGCGGCGATACCTGGCTGCGCGAAAAGATCGGCGGCGCGCCGCCATCGCTAGCGGCATTGGGCGGTCGGCTGGCGCGGTGGGGGGTGACCGGCGTAACCGACGCGGGCGCGGCCAACGGTGCCGAAGAAGCCGCGATTCTTGCCGGTGCGATGCCGCAGCGGCTGACGATCATGGGGACCGAGGCGCTGCCACCGGGCGATGGCTATGTGCTGGGCGCGGTCAAGCTGCTGTTCGACGAAGACGACCTGCCGCCGGTCGCGACAGTGGTATCGCGGATCGCTTCGGCACGCGCGCTGGGCCGCGCGGTCGCGGCGCATTGCGTGACGTTGGGCGAACTGCTCTTCTATCTCGAAGCGCTCGCGATGGCGGGCGGCGCGCGTCCGGGCGACCGGATCGAGCATGGCGGGATGATCGCCGAAAGCCTGATTGCCGACATTGCCGCGGCGGGCCTGATCGTCGTCACCCAGCCCAATTTCATCCACGACCGCGGCGACCGCTATCTCGAACAGCTCGACCCCCATGAACTCGGCGATATCTATCGGCTAGCGTCCTTGCAGCGCGGCGGCATAAAAGTGCGCGCGGGATCCGATGCGCCTTATGGCGATGCCAATCCGTGGATCGCGCTGCGCGCCGCCACCGACCGTTTGACCCGCGGCGGCGGCATCATCGGCGCGGACGAAGCCATCGACCGGGCGGCGGCGCTGGCGCTCTATCGGGCCGGACCGCTGGCGGTCGGCGCCGCCGCCGATCTCATCCTTTACGATTGGCCCGATGACCCCGCCGCGGTGGGATGCGTGGGCCTGACCCTGATCGGCGGCAACATCGTCTGGCAAGCCTAATCGCGGACGAGCAGCATGGCTCCAGCGAGCGGGCCGCCCGAGGTCGAGGTGGCGCAGACCTGCGGGTCGCCCTGCACTTGCCGCGCCCCTGCCCGGCCCCAGAGCTGGGTGCAGGCTTCGTGGACCGCACCATAGGCGTGGAGACGCCCGCCCGACATTGCGCCGCCGCCGGTGTTGACGGGCAGATCGCCATCGAGCGCGATGCGATGGCCGCCGTCGATAAAATACTTGGCACCATGAAGCTCGCAGAAGCCGAAATTTTCGAGCCAGTTGATCGTGTGGAAGCTGAAGCCGTCGTAAAGCTGCGCGATGTCGACGTCGGCGGGCTTGAGGTCGGTGCGCGACCACATCATCTCGGCGACCTTGGGCTGCGCCTGCGTGTCGAGTTCGGCGAGCTGGGTCCAGCTGTTGCGGTAGCGCATCGACGATCCGATCGCGCCGATCCGGATCGGCGGGTTCTTCAACGTTCGCGCGACGTCCATCCGCGAGACGATGATCGCGGCGGCGCCATCGATCGGGACGTCGCAGTCGTAGAGGCGCAGCGGGGTCGCGATCAGCGGCGAGGCGAGATAATCGTCGATGGTGATCGGGGCCTTGTAGATCGCCTTGGGGTTGAGCGCGGCGTTGCGGCGCTGGTTGACCGCGATCTGGCCGACCTGGTCGGGGCGGATGCCGCTCTTGTGGACATAGAGGTTGAAGAAGAGCGCCTGCTGGAGCGCGGCGGCATAGGTGTAATAGGGGGCGTACCAGGAAAAGGGGCCTGCCTGCCGCTGGCCCTCGCGAAGCAAGCTATTGGCATAGGCGGTCTTGCGCGCGGTCGCTTCGTACATGGTACGGAAGATCAGGACGTTGCGGCAGAGGCCGGCGGCGATTGCGCCGATCGCGTTGAACACCGCGCCATATTGGCCGGGCGCCTCGCCGCCGCCGCCGTACCAGCCGACCTCGAGCCGCAGCGCATCCTGCAAAGCCGCGCAGCCGACGGGCGAGAAGCCCGATCCGTCGGCGCGCTCGCCGGGCCAGGTCGCGATACCGTCGATGTCGGCGCGGGTCAGGCCGGCATCGGCGATGGCTTCGAGCGCGGCGTCGACGGTCAGCGCCAGCGCAGACTTGTCGGCGCCGCGCGAGACGTCGGACATGCCGACGCCGGTGATCGCGGTATTCTTCTCGGCGAAGCGCGTCATGCGGTCACCGGACGGAAGAGCGGGACCCACAGGTCTTCGACCGGTTCGAAGACGACCTCGACATCCATGTTGAAATCGACCGTTTCAGGATCGCATTCGACGATATTGCACGGGATGCGAACATCGTCCTGCTCGGCGATCGCGACCAGCGCGAGCACATAGGGGGCGGCGAGATCGGGCACCCACGCCTTGTGATTGACGGTGAAGGTCACCACCCTGCCCCGCCCCGACACCGCCTGCGGCGCGACGTCGCGGCTCTCGCAGCGCGGGCAAAAAGGCACCGGCGGATGGACGAAATATTCGCAGGCGGCACAGCGATAGATCGCGAGCTTTCCTTCGCGTCCCCACGTCCAATAAGCTTCATTATCCCTGTCGATCACCGGCAGCGTTCGCGCGACCATCAGCACCTCCCACTTATTTAACTATGTCATAAACCAAGAGTTGACACATCGTCAATTTTTGCGATGATGACGCCAATAACAAACCATTTGAGAGGAGAGTCGCCATGCAGATGGACGACATGGTGATCATCAGCGTCGACGATCATGCGGTCGAACCGCCCGAGGCCTTCATCCGCCACTATCCCGAAGGTAAGAAGGACCGCGCGCCGCGCATCGTGCAGGACAATGGCAAGGATATCTGGTCGTGGAACGGCCAGCGCTTCCCGACGATCGGCCTCAACGCCGTCGTCGGCCGTCCGCGCAGCGAATATGGCATGGAACCGAGCGCGTTTGAGCAGCTTCGCCCCGGCACCTATGATCCGAAGCTGCGCGTCGACGACATGAACGCCAATGGCGTGCTCGCCTCATTGAACTTCCCGACGATGCCGAGTTTTGCCGGCGGCACTTTCGTCACCATGGCGCAGAAGGATCCCGAGGAGGCGCTGCTGGCCTGCCGCGCGTGGAACGACTGGCATGTACAGGAATGGTGCGCCGCCGCGCCCGGCCGCTTCATTCCGATGTGCCTCATTCCGATGTGGAACATGGACGACACGCTCGCCGAGCTGAAGCGGATGAGCGACCTCGGCGTCCATGCCGTCAGCTTCTCGGACAATCCGGCCAACATCGGCCTGCCGAGCATTCACAACGAATATTGGGAGCCCTTCTGGAAGGCCTGCTCCGACTACAAGATGGTGATCAACTGCCATATCGGCACCGGCGCGCGCGCGATGCACCCCTCGCCCGAAAGCCCGATCGACGCGTGGATCACCGCGATGCCGATCTCGATCGCCAATTCGGCCGCCGACTGGACCTTCGCGAAATTCTGGCAGCGCTACCCCGATCTGCGCATGGCGCTCAGCGAGGGCGGCATCGGCTGGATCCCCTATTTCCTCGAGCGCGCTGATTTCACGCACGAACATCATCACGAATGGACCTTCACCGATTTCGGCGGCGAGCGGCCGTCGGACCTGTTCAAGCGGCACATCATTTGCTGCTTCATCGACGACCAGTTCGGGGTGAAGAACCTCGACTATATGAACACCGACATGGTCGCCTATGAATGCGATTATCCGCATTCGGACACGGTGTGGCCCAATGTCCCCGAATATCTGTGGGCGTCGGTCAACGGGCTCGACAAGACCATCATCGACAAGATCACCCACCTCAATGTGATGCGCGAGTATAGCTTCGACGCCTTCGCGCTGAACGGCGGGCGGGAGAATTGCACCGTCGGGCATTTGCGCGAGCTGGGCAAGGATGTCGACGTCAGCCCACGGCACAATCTCGGCGGGCTCAAGACCGACAGCATGGACGCGATCGGCAAGGCGCGCCGGCCGATTACCTCAGGCGACATCGAACGCATGTTTGCCTCGGCCTGAACGGAGGACATATGACCGAGACGACGCTTTCCCGCTGTCCGATCGCGCATGCCCCGGCGGACGCCCCGCCGGTGCCCGCGCATGTCCCGCCCGAACTGGTGCTCGACACGCGCTTTGCGCAGGGCCAGATCGCCTATGACCTGCCCGACCCCTATCTGCCTTCGGATGTGATGCGCGACCCTGAGGTGCCGCGCATCCTCTATTACCCCTGGCCGACGAGCGGGCGCCAGCATGGCGCGTGGACAGTGTCGCATTATGAGGACATCCGCCGCGTCTATGAGGATAACGACATCTTCTCGACCGAGGGTGCGGCGCAGTTCCAGGCGCTGGCGGGCGAGACTTTTCCGTCGATCCCGCTCGGCATCGATCCGCCCGACCATGGCCGCTACCGCAAGTTCCTGAACCCCTGGTTCACGCCGGTGGCGATGAACGACATGGAGCCGAAAATCCGCGCGATCGTGACCGAGATGATCGATGCGGTGGTCAAGGATGGCGAGGTCGATATCGCCTATGACTTCGGGCGCATCTTCCCGGTTCGCGTCTTCCTCAACCTGATGGGTTTCCCCTTCAGCATGTTCGACCAGTTCCTCGAATGGGAATATGCGATCCTGCACAACCCCGACATCGCGGCGAAGGCCGAGGCGGTGAAGGGCATCCTCGCTTACCTCCGCGGCTTTATCGCCGAGAAGCAGGCGAACCCCGACGAGACACTGGGCAGCTATATCGCCAACGGCCAGATGGATGGCCAGCCGCTGACGGCCGACGAGACGATCGGCATGACCTGGTTCCTGTGGCTCGGCGGGCTCGACACAGTCGCGTCGACGATCAGTCAGATGTTCCGCCGCATGGCGCTGGACACCGAGTTGCAGGCCCGCATTCGCGCCAATCCGGAGATCATCAACAGCGCGGTCGAGGAATTCCTGCGTGTCCAGCCGCTCGTCAACAGCGGTCGGCGGATCAAGAAGGATTTCACCTGGCACGGCGTCGACCTGAAAGAAGGCGACTGGATCGCCTGCATCAACAGCTCGGGCAATTTCGATGAAAAGCAGTTCGCTTGCCCGCGCGACTTCGACCCCGAGCGCAAGAACAACCGCCATTTCACGCTGATCGGCGGGGTGCATATCTGCCTCGGCGCGCATCTGGCGCGGCGCGAGCTGCGGGTGCTGCTCGCCGAATGGCTGTCGCGCGTGCCGCCCTTCCGCCTCAAACCGGGCGCCGATACCACCGTGATCCCCGGGCTGCTGTCGATCCGCAACCTGCCGATCGTCTGGGACACCAAAGCCGTTTCATAAGGACAACAACATGGCTTTCTTGAAATATGACGACGCCATTTACGTGGGCGGCGAATGGCAGAAGACCGACCAGCGCGAGGCGGTGATCAACCCCGCCGACGAAAGCCTGCTGATCGAGGCACCGGTCGGCAGCGCGGCGCAGGTCGACGCCGCCATCGGCGCGGCGCGCACCGCGTTCGACCAGGGCGATTGGGCTTATATGCCGGTCGCCGAGCGGCAGGCGGTGCTGACGCGCTTCCTCAACGCGCTCGACGCGCGCAAGGGCGAAATCGTCGATATGATCGTTGCCGAGGCGGGCGCGACGCGGATGCTCGCCGAGTTTCTGCAATATGGCATCCCGATGAAGCATGCGCGGCGGACGATCGAGGTCGCCTCGCGCCCCGCGGTGTCGTCGCTGCC
The DNA here is from genome assembly GCF_001314325.1 of Sphingopyxis macrogoltabida. Classification (NCBI taxonomy): domain Bacteria; kingdom Pseudomonadati; phylum Pseudomonadota; class Alphaproteobacteria; order Sphingomonadales; family Sphingopyxidaceae; genus Sphingopyxis; species Sphingopyxis macrogoltabida. The sequence goes on along the minus strand of NZ_CP009429.1, from coordinate 1,663,142 downwards.
GGTCGAGCTCACTCCCAATGCGCTCGGCCGCACGACGCTGGGCACCGGGGTGGTGAGCCGCGAGCCGGTGGGTGTGGTCGCGGCGATCTCGCCGTACAACTTCCCCTTCTTCCTCAATATCGGCAAGGTGATTCCGGCGCTCGCGGTCGGCTGCACGGTGGTGCTCAAACCCTCGCCCTACACCCCGATGCAGGCGCTGATCCTCGGCGAGATCGCCGACGAGGTCGGGCTGCCCAAGGGCGTGCTGAGCATCGTCACCGGCGATATCGAGACGGGCAAATTGCTGACCACCGACCCGCGCGTCGACCTCGTCCACTTCACCGGGTCGGACAAGGTCGGGGCAATGATCCAGTCGCAGGCGGCGCCGACGCTGAAGCGCATCGTGATGGAGCTTGGCGGCAAGTCGGCGCTGATCGTCCGCGCCGACGCCGATATCGCGAAAGCCGCAGCGGCGGGGATCATGGGCTTTACGACGCATGGCGGCCAGGGCTGCGCACTCACCACGCGCCACCTCGTCCACAACAGCGTCCGCCCGCAGTTCGTCGAGGCGATGAAGGCGATGCTCGGGCATCTGAAGATCGGCAATCCGGTGGACCCCAGCGTCAATTACGGCCCGCTGATCCGCGAAGTCGCGCGCAAGCGCACCGAGGATTATGTCGCAATCGCTCAAGACGAGGGCGCGACGCTCGTCGCGGGCGGCAAGCGGCCCGACGGGCTCGACAAGGGCTATTATTACGAGCCGACGCTGTTCGACAATGTGAAGAACGACAGCCGCATCGCGCAGGAAGAGGTGTTCGGGCCGATCGGCGCCGTGATCGGTTTCGACGACGATGCCGAGGCCGTCGCAATGGCGAACGACAGCGATTTCGGCCTGTCGGGCGCGATCTACTCGGCCGATGCGGGCGAAGCCTATCGCATGGCGCTCAAGATCCGCACCGGCGGCGTATCGATCAACGGCGGCGCGGGGACGATGCAGTCCGACGCGCCCTTCGGCGGCATAAAGCGCTCGGGCTACGGCCGCGAATATGGCGAGGATGGCCTCAACGAATTCACCTATCAAAAGGTGATCAGCTTTCACGCCGAATAAGGGCCAAAAGGGAGAGACACGGCGATGACAAAGGTCATGGAGGGCATCCGCGTCCTCGAGGTTGCGCAATTCACCTTCGTTCCCGCGGCGGGCGGCGTGATGACCGACTGGGGCGCCGATGTGATCAAGATCGAGCATCCGGTGCGCGGCGATGCGCAGCGCGGCATCCAGATGCTCCAGCGGCTCGCGGTCAATCCGCAGCGCTCGTCGCTGATGCAGCATCCGAACCGCGGCAAGCGCAGCGTCGGGATCGATATCTCAACCGAGGAAGGCCGCGAGCTGCTCTATGAGATCGCGAAGACCGCCGACGTCTTCCTGACCAACTACCTGCCCTCGGCGCGGCAGAAATTGAAGATCGACATCGAGCATATCCGCGCGGCGAACCCCGACATCATCTATGTTCGCGGCAGCGCCTTCGGCGACAAGGGCCCCGAGCGCGACAAGGGCGGGTTCGACAGCACGGCCTATTGGGCGCGCGGCGGGTCGGCGGTGCTGGTGACGCCCAAGGAGCTCGACGGGCCGTTGACGCAGCCGGGGCCGGCCTATGGTGACACGATCGGCGGCATGAACATCGCGGGCGGGATCGCCGCGGCGCTGTTCCACCGGGAACGGACCGGCGAGGCGACCGAGGTCGATGTCTCCCTCCTGTCGTCGGGCATCTGGGCGACCGCCTGTTCGGTCGACGTCGCGATGGAACTGGACAAGGATCCGTTCGAGAATCTGATGCCCGGCGGCGGGCAGTCGGTCGGGACCAATCCCTTCATGGGGGTGTTCAAGACGTCGGACGGCAAGTTCATCAACCTGACCGTGCTGTCGCCCGGCCCCTATATCGACGATGTGTTCGGCCATCTTGGCATTCCCGAGGCCGCGCAGGACGAGCGTTTCTCGACCGCCGAGGCGATCATGGCGAATGCGGCGGAAGCCTATCCGCTGGTCAAGGCGGCCATCGCGGCGCAGAGCTTCGATTATTGGTGCCAGCATCTGAAGTCCATGAAGGGCCAATGGGCGGCGTATCAGTCGGTGCACGATGTCGCGAGCGACGAGCAGGTGCTGGCGAACGACCTGATCTTCGAGGTCGAGTCCGCCGACGGCGGCGCGCCGATCCGGCTGGTCGCCAATCCGGTGCAGTTCAACCATGCGGGGGTCGAGAACACCCGCGCGCCCGAAGCGTCGGAGCATACCGAACTCTTCCTGATGGAATTGGGCCTCGACTGGGATCGCATCGAGGATCTGAAGAACCGCAAGGCGATCGCCTGAGCGCGGAGGCCGCCATGTCCCCTCCCCTCCGCGTCGGCATCATCAGCGCCGCCTGGGGCGCCAAAGCGCATTTGCCCGCCTGGCGTAGCCTCGACGGGGTCGAGGTCACCGCGATCTGCACGTCGCGGCCCGAAACGGCCGCGAAAGCGGCCGAGGACTTCAAGGTCGCGCGCGCATTCCACGATTTCCGCGCGATGGCGGCCGATCCCGAGATCGACATCGTCGATTGCGGGACGCGGCCGCCGCTGCGCTTCGATATGGTGATGGCGGCGCTGGCTGCGGGCAAGCATGTCTATAATGGCATCCCCTTCGCCAAAGATCTGGCCGATGCGCGCGCGATGGCCGACACGTGGCAAAGCGCCAGGACCGTCGCGGTGGTCGACGCCTTCATGCAGGCGGTGCCTGCCATGGTCCAGATGAAGGCGATGATCGACGCCGGCTGGATCGGCGAGGTCTTCGGCGCCGATGTCGCGTTCGAGGTGCCTTTGTTCAGCGCGGCGCAGACCAATGTGCCGGGCTACGTCTGGTTCGCCGATCCCGCGAATGGCGCGAGCGCGGGGCGCAATCTGGGCAGCCATATGTTGCACCTGCTGGTGCATTTTTTCGGACCGGTGGCTTCGGTGACCGCCGACCAGTCGCTGACGCTGAAGGCGTGGCCGCTGGAGGGCGAGACCATCCGTCCGGCGGTGCCCGACCGGGCGTCGATGCTGCTGCGCCATGCCTCGGGGCTGCCGACGCGGCTGGAGGCGAACTGGTGCAAGATCGGCGGCGACGGCTTCCGCTTTTCGGTCTGGGGATCGAAGGGACGGCTCGAAGCGCGCGCGCCGGTGTTTCCGATGGCGCATGACACGCGGCTGTTCGGGACGCAGAATCCGGCGCTGGGCAGCGCCGCGGTGGGCGAGATCGCGATCCAGCCCGAATATCTGGCGGTGCCGGGATGCCGCGCCGTAGCCGATCGGCCTGAGACGGGTTTGCTGGCGCTGGCATCGATCTTTGCGAAGATGCGCGATGCGATCAATGGCGACGGAGCGGCGGCACCCGACTTCGCGCAGGGCCTGCATGTGCAGGAGGTCGTCGAGGCGGCCGCAACCGCGTCTCACGAACGCCGCTGGATCGATCTCTAGTCCCGCCGCAGCAGCATCGATCCGGCGATAAAGCCGCCGCCCATGCCGCACGCGCCGACCTTCGCGCCGTCGATCTGACGCCCGCCGGCCTGCCCCCAGAGCTGGGTGCAAACCTCGTGCAACAGCCCGAAGCCGTGGAGGCGGCCGCCCGACAATTGTCCGCCGCCGGTGTTCACCGGAAAGCGTCCGCCGGGGCCGATATTGCCGTCCGCAATGAAGTCCTTCGCCTCGCCATGCCCGCAAAAGCCCATGGCCTCGAGCCAGAAGGGCACGAAGATGCTGAAGCCGTCGTAGAGGCCGAGGACATCGACATCGGCGGGCTTGAGGTCCGTACGCGCCCACATATCGGCGGCGCTGTCGTGTGCGCCCATCGTGGTGAGGTCGGGGCGCTGGTCCCAGGTCTCCTGCGAGCCGAGGGCGGCGCCCATCGCCGCGATCGTCAGCGGCGCCTGTGCGCAATCCTTCGCAGCGTCGGCGGCCGAGACGATCACCACGCACGCCCCGTCGATCGGCACGTCGCAGTCGAACAGCCCGAGCGGCGATGAGATCATGCGCGCGCCGAGATAATCGTCCATCGTCAGCGGCGTGCGCATCACCGCCGAGGGGTTCTGCTGCGCGAAGGCGCGCTGGCCGGTCGCGACGAGGCCGAGATGCTCGCGCGTCATGCCGAACTCGTGGAAATAGCGCTGCGCCATCCAGCCCGCCCAGTTCGACGCCGACATCGCCTTTGCGGGGACGAGGTAGGAGTACCAGCCGCCGAGCCGCGCGCGGCCCGCGCCGGGGATGCTCGCGCGCTGCGTCGCGGTCTGCGACGAGCTTTCGGTGAGCGCGCGAAAGCAGAGGATGTGGCGTGCCTGCCCCGTCGCAACTGCCATCGCCGCGACTTGGATGGGCGCCATCTGCGACGGGCCGTCGGGGACCGCACTGTGCCAGCGCGTCTTGAGCCCGAGTGCGTTGCGGACCTCGCCGGTGCCGAGCGGCGACATGCCCGGCGAATTGTCGGCCTTGCCCGGGTAGGTCGAAATGCCGTCGATATCGGCGCGCGTCAGCCCCGCGCATTCGAGCGCGCGGCGCGCAGCCTCGGCGAGGTGGATCATTGCGGGGCGATTGGTCTTGCGGCCGATGTCGGACATGCCGACGCCGGTGATGGCGGCGTTCAGGGTCATTGCGCGGGCTCCCACTGCGGGAACCAGATATCGTCGATGTTGAGGAAGCCGATCTTCATTGTCTGGCCGATGACAACGCTTTCGGGGTCAGCGTTCACCACTTCGGCAGTCACGCGTGCACCGGGAGCGCCGTCGAGGTCGACCACCGCGAGCGCGAAGGGCACGGGCATGTCGGGCATCCAGGGCTGGTGATTGACGGTGAAGGTGTAGACCGCTCCTGTGCCGGTAACGGGTTTGAATTCAATGGCTTGAGACCAGCACTTCGGACAGATCAACTGTGGCGGGTGGATGGCGTGGCTGCAATCGGCGCAGAAGGCGATCATCAATTTCCCCTCGGCGCCGCCAGTCCAGAAGGCGGTGTTTTCGGGGGTGAGTTCGGGAAGCGGTCTCATGGTTGTTCCTGCGGTGGATGTTGGCGCGGCAGCGCGAGCGCGGTAAGCACTGCGGCGGTGCAGAGCGCGGCGATGACGGCGACCGTGAAGTCGTAGGCGAAGGGCGACGGGTAGGTTTCGCTACCCCGGCGCACGATGTCGGCGGCGAGCAAGGTCGTCACCATCTGCGCGCCGATGCCCATGAAGAGCTGGCGGATGACGGTGAGCAGGCCGGAGATTTCGCTGATCCGTTCGGGCGGCGAGGCCTGGGCGATGATCGTCGGCGCGACCGAGAAGAGCATCGTCGTGCCGAAGCTGATGACGATGAGCTGCGCCACGACCTTGGGAAAGCTGTCGACGTCCATGACGAACCAGAGCAGCCAGCCCGCGACGGTGACGCCCCCGCCCGCTATCAGCGCAAAGCGTCCGCCGCCGCGCGCCGCGAGCCAGCCGCCGAGCGGGCTGGCGAACACCGAGCTGAGATTCGAGGGCAGCTTGGCAATCCCCGCGAGCGTCGCGGTGAAGCCGAGCCCGGCGAGCGTCCACAGCGGCGCCTGCATCATCAGCGAGAAGAAGACGGTGATCTGGAGCGTGCTCATCGCGACGAGCGCAGTGACCGCGCTGCCGATCGCGATGGTGCGGTCGGAGAAGCTGCGCACCGCGATCAGCGGATTCGGGCTAGCGAGGCTGGCGCGCCACCACCAGAGGGTGAGCAGCACGCCGATGGCCAACGCGGCGAGCGGCAGCGGGCTGGCCCAGCCCCAATCATTGCCCATGGAGAAATAGACGAGGACGAGTGCGACCCCAGGTGCAAAGGCGAGGCCCGACAGCCAGTCGACGGGTTCGGATGCCGGCTGGCGCGGCGAGCGCGGGAGCAGCCCGCCGATCGCGAGCGCCGAGACGGCACAGAGACCGGCACTGGCGAAGAACACCCCGTGCCAGCTGAAATTGTCGACGATCATGCCGCCGACGACGAGCCCCGCCGCGGTGCCGATCGAGGCGCCCGAGATCATCAGGCCGATCGCCATCGGCGCGCGCTCCTTGCCCGCATTTTCGTGCACGAGCCCGATGCAGAGCGGCAGGATCGCGCCGGTGACGCCTTGCATCAGCCGCCCGGCGAGCAGCACCGGGAAATTGGTCGAGAGCGCGCTGATCAGCGAGCCGACCGCGCCGATGATCAGCACGACGACGAGCACTTGTCGCCGCCCGAACAGGTCGCCGAGACGCCCGACGATCGCGGCAATCGCGGCGCCGACGATGAGGTAGCCGGTGATCAGCCAGCCGACCATCGCGGGGTTGCCGAAATCCTCGATCAGCTTCTTGAGCGCGGCGAGGATCATCGCGGTCTCGAACGAGCCGGTGACCTCGGCGATCCAGAGGGCACCGATGATCAGGGGAAGATTGCGGCGGTCGGTCACGTCAGCTCGCGACGGCCTTGGCCCCCTCGGGCACGCCGACCTGCGCCGCGCGGACCTCGATCAGGTCGACGCCGATATCGGCGGGCAGTCCGATCACCGACAGCAAGGCCTGCGCCATCGATTCAGGCGTCGCCCCCTCGCCCGTCATCGACGCATGGCCGGTCTCGACGATCTTCTTGTAGAAGGCGGCGACGGTCTCCTGCGACCAGCTCTTGCCGCCCGAACCGCCCTTGACCGAGCCCGAACGCAATATGGTAATGCGGATGTCGTCGCTGCGCAGTTCGTCGCGCAGGCCGTGGCAGAGCGTTTCGACCGCCGCCTTGGTCGCGGCGTAAAGCGCGAGCATCGGGAAAGGCATGTTCACCGACTCGCTGCTGATTGCGACGATCTGGCCCTTGGTGGCGCGCAGGTGCGGGATTGCGGCGCGGATCAGCCACGAGACGCCGAGGATATTGATATCGACATGGTTGCGGATCATGTCGTCGCTGCCGGTTTCGAAGGCGAAGGGATGATAGACCGCGGCATTAGCCACCACGACGTCGATGCGGCCGAAATGCAAGACCGCCCGCGCGACGGCGGCATTCACTGCCTCCGACGCGGCGACGTCGCAGGCGATCGGCAGCACGGCGTCGCCGAACTCGGCGGCGAGCGTGTCGAACTCGTTCGATGGGCGCGCGAGGCACGCGACCTTCACGCCTGAGGCGACGAGCGCGGCGACGAAATGCCGCCCCATGCCTTTCGATGCGCCGGTTACGACGGCGACCTTGCCGGCTAGCCTCTCCATCCCATTTCCCCTGATTTTCGTGTCTCGGGCTTCATTTTTGACGATACGTCAATTTTTTGCCATATCGCAACCCCGCTGTTAGGATGGCGGGAAAATTTCGGGGCAGGATCACCTATTTGACGCAGACACAGGCCATCATCACGGCGGAAACCCCGCCCGAACGCAAGCTGGGGGCGAAAGGACAGCGGACGCGGCAGCAGTTGATCGACGCAACGGTCGACCTGCTCGAGACGCACGGGCTGCGCGACGTGTCGGTGGTCGACGTCGCGCGCGCGGCGCAGACCTCGCCCGCCACCTTCTACGTCTATTTCAAGGGCGTGCCCGAGGTCGTGCTCGCGGCGCTCGAACATGCGAGCCAGACCTCGCCCGAACTTGAGGCGATCGTCGCGCGTGACTGGCTGTCGCCGGGCGCCGAAGCGGCCGCGGCGGCGTTCGTCGAGGAATATACCGGCATCTGGAACCGCAACCGGACGATCTTCGTCGTGCGTAACCTCGCGGCGGAGGAAGGCGACACGCGCTTCTACGAGGCGCGGATGACGCAGGCGCGGCCGATGATGGATGCGATCAGCAGCCAGGTCGAGCGCGCGCAGGCGGCGGGGCGCACCCCCGCGCACCTGTCGCCGCGCTCCTGCGCCGGCACCGTGCTGATGATACTCGAGCGCCTGTCGGCAATCGGGCCCATGAGCAGTCATTCGGACGGCGTCGGTTACGCGGATCTGAAGGCGGCGGCGGCGCATAGTATTTCGATGATGCTGGGGGCGCGGGGCTGATCAGGCGCCCGCCGCCTCGGCGATCATTTTCTGGATGTCGAGCACCCCCGTCGCGAGCCCGCCCGCGAGGCCGGCGTCGACCGGCAGGCACACGCCGCTGATGAAGCTCGCGGCGTCGCTGTTGAGCAGGATCAGCGGCAGCGCCTGTTCCTCGGCGGTCGAACAGCGCCCCTTGGCCTTAGCGAAGGCGCCGAGCACCGCGTCACCCGCGACCTTGCGGAATTCGCCGAGCATCGGGGTGTCGATCGGGCTGGGCATGGTGCAGTTGATGCGGATGTCGCGGCCGATCAGGTCGGGCGCGCGGGCCTGCGTCCAGGTGTTGATCGCTTCCTTGGCGAGGCTGTAGGGGTCGCCGACTTCTTCCGCGCGGTCGAGATACCATTGGCGCGCTTCGGCGAAATCCTCGATCGCGATGAATTCCCGCAGCAAAGGTTGGCGCGTCAGCCATTTCATGCCGCCGAGCGACGACACCGAGACGATCGCGGCGCCGGGGTTGAGGTGCGGAATCCAGCCTTCGGTCCAAGCGCGGATGCCGAGGAAGTTGACCGTGACGACATCCTCGCCGGGGAAGGTCTGCGGCAGGCCCGAGACGTTGAACACGGCGTCGATCTTGCCGCCGATGCTCGCGATGCCCGACGCGATGGCGTCGGGGTTCTTGAGGTCAACCTCGGTGAAGCTCGCGAGATCGACCGGCGACGGCTTGATGTCGGCGCCATGCACTTCGGCGCCGAGGTCGACGAGCGCGCGCGCGCAAGCCTCGCCGGTGCCCGAGAAGCAGCCCATGACGACGACGCGCTTGCCTTTATAGCCCAATATATCCTTCGACATGGTCCTCAACCTTTCCTGATTTCTATTGCAGCGGTGCGAATTTGGTGTCGGCGAGGCTGCCCATCGCGTCGGCCATCAGCGTCGCTTCGCGCGTCTCATGCGCGTTGCAGAGGATGATCGCGGCATCGGTGGCGATGCGGTTGCCCGCGACGGCGTCGCGGAAGGCCGCCCAAGCGGTACGGTAATCGGGGAAATCGAGCGCGAGCGCAGCTTCGATTTCGGCCTTTTCGGCGGCGTGGAAGCCGGGTTCGAAACGCTCGATCGCACGCCACCATTTGATGAGGCGCGCCATGCCCTTGGCCTTCACCGCCGCCTGCTGGTCGGCGAGGCGCGGGACGATGGTGTCGCGGATGTCGCCCAGCGCGATGGCGAAGCTCTTGTCGTGTGCGCCTAGCGGGGCGTCGGGCAGCGCGACGGGCGGCAAGGCGATGCCTGCGGCGTCGGCGAGCGCCGTCGAGAGGACGCGGCGGTGGATCGTCGAATAGACGAGGTTCATGCCGAGATTGGGCGGCGGCGGCGCGTCGGGATCGTCGTAGCGCGAGCGCCGCGCGAAGCTGGTCTGGAAGAGCAGGCGCCAGTAGATCAGGCGCGGCAGGTCGACTTTGTGGCCGCCGGCGGCCTCGTAGGCGGCGAAAGCCTGCGGCAGCGGCACGAAGCCCTGGAACAGCATGCGGATCGCAAGCATCGCGAGGTCGGCCATCGGGTCGCCATAATGGACGAGCTCCCAGTCGAGCAGCGCGGTGACGCGGTCGCCGTCGTAGAGGAAATTGCCGGGTCCGGCGTCGCCGTGGACGATGACCGGCGCGGGCATGTCGGCGGGAATATTGGCTTCGAGCCAGTTCAGCGACAGGTGGATGAGCGGGTCCCAGCCCTTGCCGCTGTTGCCCGCGCGCAGTTCGGCGATGCGGCGGCGGATGAAGGTCTCGGCGGGCTCGACCGGGCCCATGCCTTCGACCGGGCTTGCCGCTACGTCGATGCGATGGAGCGCGGCGAGTTGCGCCATGAAATCGGCGGCCAGAGCGTCGCGTTGTCCGGTATCGATGATGCCGCCGAAGCGGTCGTTGCCGGACACCATGCCGCAGACGAGCGCACGTTGGTCGGGGACCGAGGCGTAATAGGGCGCGACGCGAACTCCGGCATGGGCGAGCGGGCCCGAGAGTGCGCGGAGAACGGCGGCTTCACGCAAAAAAGCAGCGTCGTCGCCTGCCCCCGCCTTGTGGACGTCGTAATTCATGTAAGCGCTGGCCGCGCGGCCATCGGGCCACTGAAGGTCGAGCTCGGCGCCCTCGCGCGAGGCGCCGCCGCCGCCGCGCGGGCGGACCGCAACGACGCGCGCGCCGCTGGCGGCTTCTACAGCTCCGGCTAGTCCGGTGGGAAGGAGGTCGTGCGGGTTCATCCGACGATCTTTGCTTCGCGAAACGCGGCGATTTCACTGTCCGAATAGCCGATTTCACGCAGGATCTCGTCGCTATGCTCGCCGACCGCGGGGCAGCAGCGTTTGAAAACGACCGGGGTATCGCCGAAATTCCAGAAGGCTCCGGGCTGTTCGACGATGCCGTAGAGCGGCTGCGGCAGGACCGAGATCAGGTTCAGTTCGCGGTTGAGCGGATCGTCGAAGAAGCGGTGCATCGCATTTTCGAAATTGACCGCGTCGGCGGGGATACCCGCAGCTTCGAGGTCGGCGAGCAGGTCTGCGGCATCGCGTGCCTTCGCCCCGGCTTCGAAATCCTCGCCGAGCAGCTTGGCAAGCGCGGCCTGTTGCTCGGGCTTGTGTGCGGCGACGGCCACCCATGCACCGTCGGCGCATTCGTAGATGCGGTGGTACGGCGAAAAGCCCGTCTGGTCGCTGGTCAGGTGGTAGGTATCGGTGAGATCTCCATCGGCGCCGATCAGCCGCTCGCCCTGCGTGAAGGCGGCCATGCCGAGCAGCGAGGTCTGGGTGGTGTAGCCGCGCCCCGTGGTGCGCTTGGCGTAGAGCGAGGCCATCAGCTCGACGAGGCAGCTTTGCGCGGTCGAGACATCCATGGTGCCGGGGCGGTTGAAGACGGGACGATTGCCCTCGCCCGCATTTTCGAACTCCCAGCCCGCAATCGCGTTGAAAATCGAGTCATAGCCCGGCCAGTTGCCGCGCGCGCCGCGCTGGCCATAGGCACTCGAGTAATTGAACGCGATGTCGGGGTTATATCGGCGGATGCCCTCTTCGCTAAGGCCGAGCTTCGCAGCGCCTTTGAAGCGCATATTGTGGTGAACGAGTTCGGCCCATTTAAGGAGCCTTTCGAGGATCGATTGCGCCTCAGGCCGGGTCAGGTCGAGCGCGAGGCTGCGCTTGCTGCGCGCGGCGGCCTGATAATAGCGGTGCATGAAGCGGATGCGGTCGCCGGTCAGCGCCTCGACCTTGATGACGTTGGCGCCCATGTCGCCCATCATCGACGGCCCCATCGGCCCGGCGAGGAACATGCCGAGGTCGAGAACGCGCACGCCGGTGAGAACTTCGGCGGGAGCGATGCCGGGTGCGGGCGTCGCTTTGGCGGGCCATGCCGTATCGCCGCCTTCGCCAAGGCGCGGCGCCGGGCGGCCCTGCGGCAGGTCGGCGTCGCTGTGGAAGGGCGTGTTGGGCTGGCGCGTCTTGCCAAGATCCGGGTCGTCGACGTCGATCACGTAGCGGTTCGCCTCGGCATCGTCGTGGCGCAGCACCTCCCCCATCGGGAAGGCGGGTTCGGCGGCGATGTCGGCGGCACGCAAGTCGGCGAGCCAGTTTTCGAGCGGGCGGAGCTTGAAGGCCGCAGCCTGCCCGGCCTCGGTTTCGAGATCGACCTCGGTCTCGGCCATGACGTCCCACATGGTCGGCATGGTCGCATAATCGAACTGGCGGGTCGGATCCATGATCTGGAGCCAGTCGCCGCCCGCGCACTGGAAGAGCTGCTGCGCGATCGGCCGGGGGCCGAGCGGATAGCTCACCGGGTCGGGCATTGGCCCTTCGCTGTTGCGCGCCCAGACGAGCGGGAGCGTCGCGAGAAAGCCCTGGAAGATCGAGGTGTGCGCGGCCCCGCCCTGCGCCGTCTGGAGCCGCATCACCAGCCGCGCGAGCAGGCCCGCAGCGGCGAGATGCGCGGCGGACCAGCTTCCCTGCTGATAGCGATAGACGATCGGTCCCGCGCGATGGCCGTCATTTTCGTACATCGCGCCGACGCGCGCGGCGACGAGCAGTTCGTCATCGCTGCGTTCGACGTCAGGGTGGTTTGCCGGCGAGCCGGTGATCGCGGTGACGACGAGATGCGGGTGCCTTTTGGCAAGGCTCGCGTCGTCGAGGCCGAGCAGCTTGGCGCGCGCCGGGGTGAACTGGTGGAGCAAGGCGTCGGCGCCCGCGAGACGTTCGTTCAGAGCAACCAGCCCTTCGTCCGTGTCGAGGTCGAGAACGAGACTCTTCTTGCCGCGATTCCAGTTGGCGAAGGGCGCGGTGCCGCGCGCCGGATCGCCGCGCGGACGCTCGACCTTGAGCACATCGGCGCCGAGTTCGGCCAGCATCAGCCCGGCGACCTGGACCGCCATGCCCTGCCCGATCTCGACGATGCGAAGGTCGCCCAGCATCGGCTCAGGCCTTGAAGTTGGGGAGGACCCAGCCGTCCTGGATCGGGGTCCAGTCGACGCTGACCTTCATCCCGATATGGACGTCCTCGGCATCGCATCCCGACACGTTCGCATTCAGCCGCGTCCCCGGGGCGCCATCGAGATCGACGACGACGGGTACATAGACATAATCCTCGCCATTTTTCGGGTTCTTGTTGCAGATCGCAAAGCTGAACACAGTCGCGGTACCCGGAAGCGTCGGCCAATTCTTGGCGCGGCTGCCGCATTCGGGGCAGATCGCGGTCGGCGGCATGCGGAAATGACCGCAGTCGCCGCATTGGCACGCGGTGAGCCTGCCCTCCTTCGCCGCCTGCCAGAAAGGCTCGGTATCGGGGTTGGTGGTGATCCGGATCTGGTCGCCGGGAAGCGCGCGGGCGGGGCCATAGGTCATGTCGGTCAGTCCTTGCGCAGGATGAGGCTAGAGACGGGGAGCGACGCCGGGCCGCCCGAAACGAGCGCGAATTCGGCGTCCTTGACCTGGTTGATCGCGGTGCCGCGCACCTGCTCGACGCCCTCGACGATGTGCGTCATGCCGATGATATAGGCTTCGTTGAGGTTGCCGCCGTGGGTGTTCACCGGCACGCCGCCGTTGACGCCCTTGCCCGTCGCGGGATCGTAGCGGAGCTTGCCGGAGAGGACATATTCATTGCCCTCGCCCTTTTCGCAGAACCCATAATCCTCGAGCTGCATCAGCACCATCGGGCTGAAATGATCGTAGATCAGCGCGACGTCCATGTCCTTGGCGGTCAGCCCCGATTGCGCCCAGACGCGGTCGGCGGTGAACTTGTGACCCGAGCTGGCGAAATGCGGGTCGGGCATACCCATCCAGGCGAAGGCCCTGCCCCATTCGCGCTGGCCGCCATGCGCGGCGGCGTGGACGACGGCGGGCTTGTGGCGGCAGTCTTTCGCACGGTCCATCGTCGTCGTGATCACCGCGACCGCGCCGTCGGTTTCGAGGCAGAAGTCGAGGCGGCGCAGCGGATCGGCGAGCATCACCGAGGCGTCATATTGTTCCTTGGTCAGCGGATCCTTGCGCACCGCCTTGGGACGGTTGTGCGTGTTGGCGCGCGTCGCCATCACGACTTCGCCGAAGGCATCCTGGGTGGTGCCGTAGAGGTGCATGTGCCGCCGCGCGAGTACCGACATCAGATGACCGGGACCGACGAGGCCCGACGGCTGCAAGAAGCTGTTCTCTGGATTGGGCGCCGCGGCGCCGAAGACGACGCCGAGGCGATGCTGCGGCAATTGCTGCAGCGCCATCAAAGTGACGGTGTAGGTGCAATCCTCGTTCATCAGCCCCGCGGTCGCGAGGCCGATCGCGCCGGGGCAGCCGCCGCCGCCGCTGGTCAGTGTCGCCGACCAGCTGATATGCGGCATTCCAAGCGTTTCCATCAGCGACGCCGTATCGAACTTGTCGAGATAGCCCGCGCCCGCAGTCGAATAATAGGAGAAGCCGTCGATCTGCTTGTGGCTGATACCCGCGTCGGCGCAGGCGTTCATGATCGCCTCGGCCGCCATGTCGTTGATCGTCCGCGGCCAGCTTTTGCCGCGCACATAATAGTCGGTCGCCCCGACCCCGACGATCGCGCATTTGTCCTGATTCACCCAGGCCATCCGCTTCTTCTCCCGATTCCCAGTTATCTAACTAGGTTGGATATGATGCTGACGCCCGCTTGTCCAGTCGTCAAGCGAAATGGAGTTTGCGATATTTACCGCGGAAATAGAGCAAGGGGTCGCGGCGCGGCTCGAAAATCGCCTTCAGGACCCGCCCGACGAGGATGAAATGGTCGCCGCCGTCGTGCACCGCGTCGCGCGCACATTCGAAGCTGGAGAGCGATCCGGTGAGCACCGGGGTGCCATATTCGCCGACTTCCCATGGGGTAACGCCAAAGCGATCCTCACCCTTCCCGGCGAAGCGGTTCGACGTCGGCTGCTGGCCGATCTGGAGGACGTTGACCGCAAAGCGTTCGGCATCGCGCAAATAGGGCGCACTGCCGGCGGTGTTGGCAATGCAGACGAGCAGCATCGGTGGGTCGAGCGACACCGAGGTAAAGCTGTTCGCGGTCAGCCCGATCGGGCTGCCGTCGGGGCACATCGCGGTAACAACGGTGACGCCCGTCGCGAAGCAGCCGAGCGCATCGCGGAAGGTGCGCGCATCGCTGCCGGCGCGAAACTCGGGCGAACCGCGCGGCGCGCGGCGTTCGAGGAAGTCGATCAAATAACCGCCGAGCGCGTCGGCGCGGTCGTCGGTGACGACGAGCGCGCTATTCTCGACCTCGACCAGTTCGCCATCGGGCAGTTGGCCGACGAAGGCAGCGGCATCTTCCTTCGAGACGAGTTCACTGATCGCGCCGCGCACATAGAGCGTCGGCAGCGCGATCTTTGCGGCGACGCCGTCGAGCCGGTCGGCCATCGCCGAGGTGTCGAGCGTGTCGAACAGCCGGACGTCCCATTGCGCCTGTCCCGGCGCAAGCGTTGCCGCTTCACGCAGGCGTTCGCCGACCCGCTGCGCGAGCGCCGGATCGACGTGGACCGGCGAGTCGACGAGCACGAGGCCCGAAGCCAGCAAAGCCGCGTCGCGTTCGAGCGCGGCGCTCGCTATCCAGCCGCCGAGCGTCGAAGCGACGACGACGGGTCGCGTGCCCATTTGCGACAGCACGGCGCGCAAATCCTCGACCAGCGCCTCGAAATCATAGCGCCCGTCGTCTGGCCATTCGCTGCCGCCATGGCCGCGCAAATCGAGACTGATGACCCGGCGCCCTGCCTGCTCGAGCGCATCGGCGACGCCCGCCCACACGGCGCGCGTCTGCCCGGCGCCGTGAAGCAGCAGGACCGCGGGATCGTTTTCGGAGCCTATCACTTCGGCCTCGAGCCGGACGCCCGCGAAACCCCGATATTCGACGATGCTCATTGCCGATCCTTCTTCGCCGCATCGCCCAGATGCAGCCATGCGTCAAACTGGTCCGACCGCCGCCGCATCATCAACCGGGCGATGTCGGGATCGCCGTCGATGATCGCGTTGCACAGGCTGCGCTGCATGTCGCGCGTGCGCCGGCGCCGGTCCGGATCGGCGTAGAGGTCGCCGCCCTTTTCGTCGAGGCCAAAGCTGTAACCGATTTCGAGGATCAGCTCGACGACCGGATTGCCGCTCATCTGCGAAATCAGCCGCGCCATTTCGACCTCGGCGGCGATCAGGTCGCGCGGGGTATCGCGCGCATCGATCGTCGCGGCAAAGGCTTGCAAAGCTTCGACATCGGCGGCGCTGCGGTAACGCGCAGCGGCAACGGCGGCTTCTTCGGAGACGGGCCGTGTGACCTGAATGACATGGCCGAGATGGGCGCCCTTCATGCGCAGAAATCGCGCGAGCGACTGGATCGCGTCGCGTGCGTCGGGGCGTTCGGCATAATAACCGCCCTGCGCACCGCGCCGAATGCTGATCAGACGGTCGCGCTCGACGAGCTTCGCGGCCTGGCGGAGCGTCGGGCGGCTGACGCCGAAGCGTGCAAGCAAATCGTCCTCCGCACCGAGGTGCGTGCCGGGGACGGCCGCCAGGCTAAGCTGCGAGAGCTGGCGCGCGGTGCGGCTGGCAAGGGTTTCGGCCGGGCCGCGCGATTCAAGGTGGATTGCCATAATAGATACCTATTTATGCCACATATTGCGCATTGTCTATCCTATGTGACGCTTGACTTATATAACTAGGTATCTTTTAATCGAGCAAATGCAAAAAAGCGAGTCGTGAGGAGATTGCCCGATGAAACCCTTTGTGTTCAGCGCCGACAGCCACATCATGGAGCCAGCGGACATCTTCCTCGACGGCCTGCCCGCGTCGCTGAAGGACCATGCGATCCACGCCCGGATGGAAGGCGAGTATCTGGTCACCGGAACGAAGGACAAGATCATCTATCGCCTGCGCGTCGGGCAGCACCGCGAGAAGCAGCTCGGCGATGCGCAGCGCAAGGGTATTCGCGAGATACCCGGCCGGCTCGAAGATATGGAACTCGAGGGCATCGACGCCGAAATCTGTTTCCCGTCGCTCGGCCTGTGGCTCTATTGCCTCGACAATCCCGACGCCGAAGCGGCCTCGGCGCGGCTCTACAACGACTGGAACGACAGCTTCCTCGGCGGCCACCCGAACCGCTTTGTCCGTTGCGGCATGCTGCCCGTGCTCGACTTCTCGAACACGCTCGCCGAACTCGACTATCTGGCGTCGAAAGGCTTTACCGCTGCGATGCTGCCGGCGACGACTCCGGCCAACCTGCCCAAATATAACAGCGATGCGTGGGACCCTGTCTTCGCCAAAGCGGCGGCGCTCGGCATCGTATTCGTGATGCACACGGGCACCGGCCTCGAAAGCGTGATCGTCGAACGCGGCCCCGGCGCGGGGATCATCAACTACACCAACCAGATGAACGACGCGCAGCACAGCGTGATGTATCTGGTGTCGGGCGGCGTCCTCGACCGCAATCCGGGCGCCAGGGTCGCGTTCATCGAAAGCGGTGCGAGCTGGCTGGTCGCGCTGGCCGAACGTATGGACGAAGTGTCGGTTGCGCACGCAAACTTCGTCTTTCCAAAGCTCGGCCGCGCGCCGAGCCGGATCATAGACGACCAGGTGTGGGCGAGCTTCCAGCACGACCGCGCGTGCATCGCTTCGGTGGCGGCCGGGCTGCCGGGGGCGAAGAATGTGATGTGGGGTTCGGACTATCCGCACGCCGAGGGGACCTTCCCCGTCAGCCGCCGCATCATCGACGAATTATTCGAAGGGATGTCCGTCAGCGACGAAGTGCGGCGGAATATATTGGGACTGAACGCCGCGCGGCTGTTCGGTGTGTCGCCGGAGGTGGTGACGAGCGCGAAGGCCGCGGCCTGATCAAGGCCCCCTCCCCTTTGTAGGGAGGGGCAGCCCCCTATTCCTCGATCGGCCGTGCTGTCCGCCCCGCCATGATCGCGGCGATGCCGCCGACCAGCAGGCAGCACGACAATATTGCCAGCGACGGCTGCAGCGAAAGCTCGCCATAACCGGGCGCGAAGGCCTTGCTGAGGTAGCCCGCGACCGTCCCGCCCAGCCCGACACCGGCGAGGCCGATGAACATGTTGATCGTCGCCGACATCATCGCGCGCATCTGCACCGGCACCTGAGCGAAGCAGAGCGCGATGATCGGCCCGAGGTGCAGCGTCATCATGAATTTGACCACCACGAAACAGGCGAGCGCGACATAGGCGTTGCCCGCCAGCGCGAAACCGACACCGAACGGGAAGGAAATCAGTAGGCCGATGCCGGCGAACCAGCCGTTGAAGCCCGGTTTCGCCTGTCCGTAACGGTCGCTGACCCAGCCCGCGACGAGGTTGCCGATGACTAGCCCGGCGGCCATCGCTCCGCCGAGCCAGAAGCCGGTTTCGGTCTTGTCCATGCCATGCACACGCTGAAAGAAGGATGCGCCCCACAGGATGAAGGCAAAGCCGGTCAGCGGGACCATGCAGAGCAACAGCCCGACCCAGCGCAGCGACGCGTTCGACGCCATGGTGCGGAGCACTTCGCCGAGGCTGGTTTGCTGTACCGGCACGGGTTCGACAACGCCGCGCCTCCGCGGCTCGGCGGCGAGCAAATAGACGAGCAGCCCGACCGCGATCCCGGGCAAACCGACGATCAGGAAGACGGTGCGCCAGTCATACCATTGCGAGAGCCAGCCTGCGAGCGCGAGCCCGCCCGACAGGCCGACGGCATTGGCGGCGAGCATGATCGAGATGATCGTCGTGCGGCGATCCTTGGGGAAAATATCGGTGAGCAATGACATGCCGGCGGGACCAGCGCCGGCTTCCGCCGCGGCGAGACCGATACGCGCGAGCAGCATCTGGACGAAGCTGTGCGCGAAGGCCGAAAGCGCAGTCGCGGCGCTCCAGATCGAAACGCAGACCGCGATCACCAGCCGCCGGTCGCCGCGATCGGCGTAACGCGCGATCGGAAAGGCGGCGAGCGCATAGAATGCAGCGAATGCGATGCCGGTAAGCAGGCCGAGCTGGCCGTCGTCGAGGCCGAGTTCGGCCTTGATGTCGTCCTGAAACAGCGTGAAAACCTGACGGTCGACATAGCTCAGGATTGCGACCACCACGAGCAGGCCGAGCGTGAGGCCGCGGCGGCTGGACATTTCTGAAGGCATGGCTCTCCTTTCGCGAAAAAAAGAGGGAGGTCCGGCAATGCCGTCCCTCCCCCATTGCTCCAGAGGAGCGCCCTGTGGTCCTAGAATTTGAAGCTGGCGGTCACGCCGTAGCTGCGCGGTTCGTTGTAGGAGGTCCCGACATAGATGTTGCTCAGCAACAGCGTATATTGCTGTTCCTGATCGTTGGTTAGGTTCTTGCCCCACAGCGCGACCTCGAAATTCTTTTCGGGGCCGAAGCTGAGTGCGACGCGGGCGTTGAGCAGACCGAGCGATCCCGACTGGGCGACGGCGGCGAGCTGGTCGGCCTGCGCCTGCGTCAGCCCGAGGCCGCCCGGCGCGGTCGAAGTGAACATGTTCACCGGGATGTCGATCTGCGGCATCTTGCCCTGCCATGCATAGACGATGTTGGCATCGAGCCCGACCCCGCCAAGGTCCTGCTTCAGGTTGGCACCGACGGTGAACTGCTCCTTGACGATGCCGACGAGCAGATAATCGCTCTTGTCGACCGTCACGATCGTCTGCGTCGGCGGTGTGCCGGCGAGCGCCTTGCCTTCGTATCGCGTATACTTCGGATCGCTGATCGCCCCGGACGCGAAGAGGGTGAAGCCGTCGACGACTTCGAACGATGCATCGGCTTCGACGCCCCAGGTTTCGGTGTCGGCATTTTCGATCACCGTCTGGCTGATGCCGTTCGGTGCAAGCACCGGGCTGCGCTGCGCATCGCGGACCTTGTTGTGATAGCCCGCAATGTTGAAGCGCGCGCGGCCATCGAGGAACGTCGTCTTGATCCCGATTTCCTGCTCGTTGACGATTTCGGGATCCGACGGGATCGAGTCCTCCAGCGTCACGGTACGAAGCTGCAGCGCGCCCGAACGATAGCCTTTGCTTTGCTTGGCATAGATCAGGATATCGTCGGTCACGTCATAGTCAGCGCCGATCGTATACGACAGGTTGGTGAAGGTCTTGTGCCGTTCGCGATCGCACGGGATCGCGACCGTTGCCGGGGTACAGCGAACGAACTGGTCGGTGTTGTCGACGACGTCGCCCGACCGGGTGATCACGCGCTTGTCATCGATCGAATAACGCAGGCCGCCGGTAACGTTGAACCGGTCGGTCAGCGCATAGTTGAGCTGACCGTACATGCCGAAACTGTCGTTGTCGAGCGTGCCCGAGAAGTTCGACCAGCTCGTCCGCCCGACGAATTCCGCCGGCACCGTCGGCCCCGCAGCGAACTTGCCGTTGAACAGGTTCGAGCGCGACTGGTCGAAACCCGTTTCGCGGAAATAGGTGATGCCGGTCGCGAAATTAAGCCGGTCATCGAATGCTGTACCCGTCGCCTGCAACTCGGTCGAATATTGCTTGAGGTCCTGCGTGCCTTCGGTGAAGTGGCCCGCGAAGCTGGTCCCGTCGAGATCGACCAGATTTTCGCTCTGCACGCCGCGATAGCCGTTGATCCAGCGGATCTGGCCGAAGCTCGTATCGAGGATGAATTTGGCGGTATAGGTCTGCGTCTTGGTCTTGTTGAACGGACCGCGCGGATCGGCACCGATCACCGCGGAGGGCGGCGTGTAGGCGGCAAGGTTGGGATTGCCGCCAAATTCTTCGCGCTCGGCGGCGGCGATGCCGTCGACGATCGGCTTGGCAGGGCCGAAAGCTGCGGGCGCGTTGAAGAACAGGTTCTGGCGGACGGGGCCGTCGATATAGGTGTCGTACCATTCGCCCGACAGCAGGATTTCGAAGGTGTCGGTCGGCTTCCAGCCGAGCTTGACGCGGCCATTCCACGTCTCACGACCTTCATATTTCGCGCCGGTATTGATGTCGGTCTTGTACCCGTCGCGCTTCTGGTAATAGAGCGCGCCGCGGATCGCGAGGCTGTCCGACAGGCCGAGGTTGAGCACCGCCTGACCCGTGCGTTCGTCGAAACGGCCATAGGTCGCGCTCATCTTGCCCGAAATCTCGTCATAGCGCGGATTGGCGGTCTGGATCAGCACCGCACCAGCCGAGGTGTTACGGCCGAAGAGCGTGCCCTGCGGCCCCTTGAGCACCTGCACGCTTTCGACATCGACGAGCTCGACGTTGAGGCCATAGGCGCGCGCGATATACATTTCGTCGAGATAGGTACCGACCGACGGCTCGAGCGTCGCGATATTGTCGTTCTGGACCTGCCCGCGCATCGCGAGCGAGAAGGCGGTGGGATTGTTGCCCGCACCGCGGATGTTGAACCCGGGGGTGAAGCTCGCAATGTCTTCGACCTTCGAAATGCCCTGTTCGGTCAGCGTCTCGCCGCTGAATGCGGTGATCGCGATCGGCGTTTCCTGGATGTTCGCGTCCTGCTTGGTCACGCCGATGACGACGATCGCGTCATCGTCATATTGGGTCTCTTCGGGCGCCGCCTGGGCAAAGGCGGGGGCAGCCGAAAGCGCAATCGCGCCAAGCGAGACCGCCGCAAGCAATCGGGCCGAATCGCGATTCTGCTTGAAAATCATGGTCAACATCCTCCCCACGAGGCTTCCTGGCGTCCTCGCTTGGCCAGTTATATAACTAAGTCTAACAAGACAGACAAGTGGATTACGCCTTCCGCTGCGGAAAGGACGAAAAAATCGCGCTACTCGGCCTCTTTCGGTAACAAACTTGCCAAGACGGGGACGTCGGCCAGCGCACGCAGGACGTCATTGAGGTGGGTGCAGCCGACCGTGCCGACCAGCGTGTCGAGAACCGCCTGCCGGAACTCGCCGACGTGCTGCCCGACCATCCGCGTCGCCTTCATCGAGGCGCCGGGGCATTCGCGAAACGGCAGGATAAGCGGCAGCGCCTGCAGCGAAAGCAAGGTGCCGTCGCGTTCGTCGACCTCTGCATAAACGCGATATTCGTGAATCGCGGTACGCGTCCCCTGCGGGTTCGGGCCGCTGTCCTGAAAGGCGGCATCGACCTTCAGTACCCCTTCGCCACGCCACACGTCGATTCGCCGTGCCCGGCGGGCGAGCGGGCGTCCCTGTTGCACCGGCATTTCGTGCCAGCCGATAGGGTCGTCGGGATTCGCCAGCGGACCGACCTCGGTCGCCGACTGGTCGCTGTGATCGACGTCGCCGTCTGCGGTCAGCGAACTGCCGCCTTCGGTGAAGCCGGTGCAGATATTGACCATCCGCCCCTTGCTGCTCGCGCCCGATCTGGCGCGGTTGCTCGCCATCCGCTGATGCCAGTCGTCGCGCCAGCGCGACCAGATCCACCCGGCGACAAGGCTGGCACCGGCATAATCGTCGAGCACCTGGAACAGCGGCGTGCCGCGCAGGTCGCCCAGCACGTCGGCCAGTGCCGTCCGGCTCGCCCCGCCCGCGCGCACCCCGACCATCTCGTCGACCCGTGGGTGGTCGGCGGAGATATCGATCGCCAGTATCTCGCGCAGCGGCGACGCCTTGATCGTGAAACCGCCGCTCGCAACCTCGATCGCACCGCCATCGAACGGCGTCAGCAAGTCGCGTCCCCGCCCGGTCATGATCCACGGTTCGCCGAAGCCGTCGGGCCAGTCCGAATCGATCGACGTGGTCCGCCGGATCGACCCCGGACGGCGCAGCGGCGCGGGACCCGCCGACTGGCGGGCAAACGGAAACTGCTGGGGTGCGTTCAAATCTCTGTCCTGTTCCGGTCTATTTGGGCGGCATGCGGATCGCGCCGTCGAGACGCAGATTCTGCCCGTTGAAATAGCTGTTGCGCGCCAGCTCGAGGACAAGCGACCCGAATTCCTCGGGCTTGCCGAGGCGCTTTGGAAACGGCACCGACGCCGCCAGCCCTTCGAAGATCGCGGGCGCCTTGTCCTTCACCGCCAGCATTGGAGGGGTCGCAAAAATGCCGGGCATGATCGAATTGACGCGGATGCCGACGTCCATCAGGTCGCGCGCCATCGGCAGGACAAGGCCGTTCACGCCGGCCTTCAAAGAGCCATAACCGACCTGTCCGATCTGCGCATCCTGCGCCGCGGCCGAAGCGGTGAGCACGATCGCGCCGCGCTCGCCGTCCTCGTTCAGCGGATCGGCATTCGCCATGCCCAGCGCGGCGAGCGACGCGAGGCGATAACTGGCAATGAGAATGCCCTGCGCCGAAAAGGCATAGTCGTCGGTCGAATAGCGAACATAACCACCGGTGGCCTTGTCATAGCGGACGGTTTTGCCGCCCTTCGATATCTGTGCGCAATGGACGAGGATGCGTTCCTGCCCGTGGGCGGCGCGGGCGGCCTCATAACCCGCGACGACGCTGTCCTCGCTGGTGATATCGACTTTGCAGAACACGCCGCCGATCGCGTCGGCGACCGCCTTGCCGCCCTCTTCGTTGACGTCGAAGATCGCGACCTTCACGCCTTCGCTTGCCAGCGCCTCGGCGCTCGCGCGGCCGAGGCCCGAGGCGCCGCCGGTGACCACGGCCGCAATGTCACTTCCCAGTTTCATGTCTCTTCCTTCGATTGCTAATCGTTACTGCAGAACTTCGAGATTGCCACCATCGATCACGAGCACCTGCCCGGTGATGAAGCCCGCGCGGTCCGAGCAGAGGAAGGCGGCAGCGGCCGCCATATCCGCGGGCGTGCCCATGCGCGGGATCGGGTAAGCGGCGGTGCGCTGGGCGATATGCTCGTCGTAGGTCTGGCCTTGCCCCTCGGCGATCTTCGTGAACACCTCCTTGAACTGCGGCGTCGCGATCGCGCCGGTGCCGAGGGTGTTGACGGTGATGCCCATCGGTCCGAGCTCGGCGGAGAGCGTCTTGGACAGGGCGAGCGCGCCGACGCGGTAGGTGTTCTGCGCCGCGCGCGCGAGCTTGCGGTGCGGCGCCTTTACCGAGTTCGTACCGATGGTGAGGATACGGCCCCAGCCTTGGCGCTGCATATGCGGGACGACCGCCTGCACCGCCCAGCGGAAGGCCATGACATTATTGTTGTTCGCCGCCGCGAAGGTGTCGTCGTCGACCTCGAGGAAGCTGCCCTTGGGGCCGGAATCGACGTTGAAGATCAGGATATCGGGCGGGGCGAAAGCATCGGTTGCGGCTTGTACGGCTTTGGCGATCCCGTCCTTGCTGGTGCAGTCGGCGGAGATGCCGATCGCGTCGCCGCCGGCGGCCTGGACCTCGGCAACTGCCGCGTCGATGGTCGACTGGGTGCGCGCGGCGATGACGGTCTTGCAGCCTTCGCGCGCGAACTCGTGCGCGCAGCCGAGGCCGATGCCTTTGGAACCGCCGAAGACGAGCGCGACCTTGCCCTTGATCCCGAGGTCCATATCAGGGCGCCTTTCCTTGCTGGAGCTTGAGCCGGTCCTGCAGGATGTCGTTGCGGCCGGGCGACGCCGCGACGGTCGAGCCGCCGTCCATCTTGATCGTCGTGCCGGTGATATAGTCCGAGCGCGCCGAAGCGAGGAACAGCGCTGCATGCGCGATGTCGGCGGGGGTACCCGCGCGGCCGACAGGGACGGTCGCGCCATAGGCGGCGAGGCCTTCGTCGCCGAGCACGGCCTTGGCGCGGTCGCTGGCGACGAGGCCGGGGTTGATCGCGTTGACAGTGATGCCGTCGCCGACGACATCGCCCGCCGCGGCGCGGATGAAGGCGTCGAGCGCGGCCTTAGCCATGCCATAGGCGGTCATATTGGGAACGACGTTGAAGGTGCCGTTGATCGAACCGATCGCGATGAAGCGGCCGCCGTCGCGCGCCTGCGCAAGATGCGGGCGCGCCGCGTCAAGCAGCCACCACGCCGCCTTGGCGATGCTCGCGAAACCCGCCTCGAGCCGCTCGTCGTCGACATGGCCGAGCCCGCCGTGCGGGATGTCCGCGGCGGCGTGGACGATGATATCGACGCCGCCGAAGGCTTGCACGGTGGCTTCGACGAGCGCGCGGCAGTCGGCGTGTTTCGCGATGTCGGCGGCGAAACATTCGGCGATGCCGCCGACCTTCTCGACCCCCGCCTTGACGTCCTCGGCGTAGGAGATGGTGCGCGCGCCAAGCATCACTTCGGCGCCTGCGGCGGCGAAGGCCTCGGCGATGCCGCGCCCGACGCCCTTGCCGCCGCCGGTGACGATCACCGATTTTCCAGCGAAGCTTTCCATCAGCTCTCTCCTGCAAATAGCGCGCGCAGCCCGGGCGCCGATGGCTTCATCGACGGGGTGCGCGGGAAGTCGGGGACGATGCGGATATGAACCGGGACCTGATAGGCGATCAGCCGGTCCTTGAGCCATGCTTTGAGGTCGTCGGCCGCGGGCGCTGAGGCGCCGTCTTTGAGGATGATCGCGGCGGCGGGAACTGCGCCGAGGCGATCGTCGGGGACGCCGACGACGGCGGCCTCGCGGATCGCGGGATGGTCGTTGAGCGCGGTCACGACATCGTCGGGATGGATCTTGAAACCACCGCGGATGATCGCATTGTCAGCGCGGCCCCTGATGAAGAGGAAGCGGTCGGCGTCGAGGACGGCCCGGTCGGTGGTGCGCAGCCATTGCATGGCGTTGCCGAGCTGCTGGCCCTTGATCTCGAGCAGGCCTTCGGCGCCGTGCGGCAGGATCGCGCCGCTTTCGGCATCAACGATGCGCGCCTCGATATCGGCGTGGATGCGGCCGACGGCGCCGCGTTTCTCGGGCCAGAGTTTGCGGAAGTCGTCGATCGTCCAGCCCGCAATCGCGCCGGCGAATTCGGTCGCGCCATAATTGCTGCAGATCGGGATGCCATATTTGGCCATGAAGGCATCGACGAGGTCGGGGGCAAGCGGTGCGGTGCCGGTGATCAGCGACTTGAGGCTGGCGAGGTCGGCGGGATCGACGTCGGCATCGAGCAGCATGCGCACCGCCGAGGGCACCGCCGACGCGACCGCGGGGCGGTTGCGGCGCACCGCCGAGACCCAGGCGTCGACACTGAATTTTTCGAGCATCGCAATCCGCCGCCCCGCCGCAAGCGCACCGATGCAGCCATAGATGCCGCCGATATGGGTGAGCGGATTGACCACCATCGTGCAACCCGAATTGAGCCGGGCCGGGTCGTCGAAGCTGCGCCCGCGCTCATATTTGGTGAAGCCGCGAAAGCTCGCGTCGAAGGCGTCGCGGCTCAAGGGCACGCGCTTGGGCGTGCCGGTGGTGCCGCTGGTGAGCATCTCGATGGCGACGCCGGGCGAGGTCTGGATTTGGGTGCGAACTTCGCCCTGCACCACGCGGACGCCGCCCAGAAAAGGGTCGATCTCGATCACCGCCGAGCCGGCACGGGCGAGCGCTTCGGCGAGGCCCGGGCGCGCGAGGTCGGTGGCGTCGGCGATGATCGCGGGCAGGCCCAGCGTCTCGACGTCGGCGAAGAGCTTGGCGTCGGGCAGGATTGGGTTGAGCGTCACGAGGCAGCGGTCGGTCGAGAGCACCGCGACGATCGCCGCAACATGGCCGGGGCGGTTGCGGAGCATCACCCCGATGCGGGCGTCCTCGGGCAAGCCCATCGCGTCGAGCGCGGCCTCGATCGCGCGGACATTCTCGGCGATCTGGCGCCAGCTAAAGTCGGTGCCGCCGAAGTCGATCTGCGTCCGGTCGGGATCGAGCGCCATGATCGCGCGCAATTTTTCGGTCATCAGCGCCATCAGAGCGCGAGGCCTCCGCTCGCCTCGATCACCTGCCCCGTCACCCAGCGCGCATCGTCGCCGAGCAGCATCATGACCGCGCCGGCGATATCCTCTGGCTCGCCGAGGCGGCCCATCGGGGTGTGCTTGGCGGTGGCCTCGTCCCAGCCCGGCTGTTCCCGCAGCGCCGCGATGAATTCGGTCGCCACCGCGCCGGGGGCGATGCAGTTGCAGGTGATCTGCCGCTTGGCGACCGCCAAGGCTGTACTGAAGGTCAGGCTCTGGATCGCACGCTTGGTCATCGCATAGCTGGCAGCGAAGGGCTGGCCGACCTTGCCCGACATCGAACCGATGTTGACGATGCGCCCGCCGTCACGCAGCCGCGGCAACGCGGCTTGCGTGACAAAATGCGGGCCCTTGACGTTGACCGCGAAGAGTTCGTCGAACAGCGCCTCGCCCGCGCCCTTGAGCGTGCCGTCGCGCCCGCCGCGGCCGACCCCGGCGTTGTTAATGAGGATATCGAGATTGGGCGCGCCGCCGAATTCGCGGTCGCAGGCTGCGAATAGCGCCTCGATGCCCGCAAGCGACGAGACGTCGGCCTGCGCCGCGAAGGCCTTGCCGCCCGCCGCTTCGATCTCGGCGACCAGCGCCTCGGCGGCGTCCTTGCTGCCGGCATAGTTGACTGCGACATGCGCCCCCGCCTGACCCAGCCGCTGCACAATTGCGGCGCCAATGCCGCGCGAGCCGCCGGTGACGAGCGCGGTCTTGCCCCTAAGGTCGCTCACAGGAACAGCCCTCCGCTCGCTTCGACGATCTGGCCGGTGACCCAATGCGCCTCGTCGCGGCAGAGCATCATCACGGCGCCCGCGATATCCTCGGGCACGCCGAGGCGCTTCATCGGAGTGAGTTTCGACGTCGCCTCGGCCCAGCCGGGCTTTTCGGACAAGGTCTTGTTGAATTCGGTATCGACCGCACCGGGCGCGACGAGGTTACAGGTGATACCGCGCGGGCCGACGACGACCGCGGTGGACATGGTGAGGCTCTGCAGCGCGCGCTTGGTCGCGGCATAGGCGGCGAAAGGCGGCAGCGCCGAGCGTCCGCCGAGCGAGCCGATGTTGACGATGCGCCCGCCGTCGCGGAGGCGATCGAGGCAGAGCTGGGTGATGAAATGCGGCGCCTTCTGATTCACCGCGATCATCCGGTCGAACAATTCCTCATCGCATTTCCGGAGGCTGCCCGTGTCGCCCTCGCCGCCGACCCCGGCGTTGTTGACGAGGATGTCGAGATTGGGGGTGCCACCGAAGGCCATGTCGCAGGCGGCGAGCATCGATGTGATGCCCGCCATGATGCCGACGTCGGCCTGTATGGCAAAGGCCTGCCCGCCATCCGCAATGATTTCCGCGACGAGTGTTTCGGCAGCATCCTTGCTGCCAGCATAATTGACCGCGACATGCGCGCCGGCTGCGCCGAGTCGGCGGGCGATCGCGGCGCCGATGCCGCGTGACGCGCCGGTGACGAGCGCGGTCTTTCCGCTAAGCTCCGCCATTTTCTCTCTCCCCTAGCGTTTCGACATAATTGACTTAGTTATACAAGTCGTGCAAGCCCTGCCGAAAAGAAAATGGGAGCGGAGATGGCCGACCTGATCCTAAGCGAGCGCGAAGGCGCCTTGCGTATCCTGACGCTGAACCGGCCCGACCGGCACAATGCGATGGACGACGCAATGTCGTCGCTGTTCCAGAAATTGCTCGGCGAGGCGCTCGAAGAGACCGAGACCAGCACGATCCTGATCCGCGCCAACGGCAAGAGCTTCTGTTCGGGACGCGATACCAATGTGCTGGGGCATCGCGCGCGCGACGAGAGCGATTTCCACTTCGTGCGGCGGCACCAGGAGGGGCGGCTGAAAATGCAGGAATCGACCAAGCCGATCGTCGCCGCGCTGAAGGGTGGCGCGATCGGCGGCGGGTGCGAACTGGCGCTCGCGGCCGATATCCGCATCAGCGACACGACGCTGAAGCTGGCCTTGCCCGAGATCCTCTATGGCGTGCTGCCCGACACCGGCGGCACGCAGATGATGACCGCGCTGATCGGGCCGTCGCGCACCAAATTTATGGTGATGTCGGGGCAGAAGATCGACGCCGCGACCGCGCTCGAATGGGGGGCGGTCGACTTCGTCGTCGCGCCCGGGGAGCTCGACGCGAGGGCGCTGGAGATAGCGCGCGACATCGCGGCGCGGCCGCCGATCAACCTCGCGCTGGCGAAAGAGATGATCAACCTGATGCACGGCCCGACGATCCGCACCGGCACGCGCGCCGAACTCTACGCGCAGAGCTATCTCTTCAAGACCGACGACTATCAGGAAGCGCGCGCCGCGATCCGCGAGAAGCGCGCGCCGAGCTACAAGGGGAAATAGGATGGCGCTTCCTTCCCCTCCCCCGCTCGGCGCCAAGGCGCTGCCCGACGGCACCTACGATGGACAGGTCGTCGCGGTAACCGGCGGCGGGACCGGGCTCGGCAAGGGCATGGCGGTCGAGTTCGCGCGGCTGGGCGCGAAGATCGCAGTGCTGAGCCGCAAGCCCGACCATCTTGTCGCCGGCATCGCCGCGATCGAGGCGGTCGGCGCCGAGGTCATTGCGGTCGCCTGCGATGTGCGCGATCCCGATGCGATCGCGCGCGCATTCGACGAGATCGAGGCGAAGCTCGGCCCGGTCGATGTGCTGATCAACAATGCCGCGGGCAATTTCCCTGCCCCCGCCGAGGAAATGACACCGAACGGCTTTCGCACCGTCGTCGATATCGTGCTGAACGGCACCTATAATTGCAGCCGCGAGTTTGCGGTGCGGCGGCTGGCGGCGGGGTTGCCGGGGGCTATCCTGAACATCGGCGCGACCTATAGCTGGACCGGGGGGCCGGGCACGTCGCATTCGGCGGCCGCGAAGGCGGGCGTGACCAACCTCACCCAGAGCCTCGCGGTCGAATGGGCGCCCGACGGGATCCGCGTCAATTGCATCGCGCCGGGACGCTTCCCGCACGACGATCTGCCCGCGCATATGACGCGCCACCGCGAGGGCGAGCGCGGCGACAATACCATTCCGGGCATGCGCGTCGGCGAAGTGCGCGAACTGGGCTGGGCGGCGACCTTTCTCTGCTCGCCCTATGCGACCTATATCAGCGGGCACACGCTGGTGGTCGATGCCGCCAACTGGCTGCGCCGGTCGCTGGTGATGCCCGAGTTCGTGCCGATCCGCGAGCAGTTCGGCAAGCGCGCGATGGAGAGCGGCAGCGCGCGCGACGCGATCGCGAAGACGCGCGGGGACGGCGCATGAGCGAGCCACTCGTCTTGCGCGACGATGCGGACGGCGTCTGCACGCTGACGCTCAACCGGCCCGACAAGCGCAATGCGATCAACCGCGAGCTGTTCCGCGAATTTCGCGCGCATATCCGCGATATCGAGGAGGGCGTCGGCGATGCCGGGCTGGTGGTGATCACCGGCGCCGGCGAGCATTTCTGCGCGGGGCATGATCTGAAATCGCCGCCGCACGCCGATGCGCTCGGCTGGTTGCGGCAGGAGATGCTGATCGTCGAACGGCTCACGAAGCTGCGCCAGCCGGTGATCGCGAAGGTGCGTGGCACCTGTTACACCGGCGGGCTCGAACTCGCGCTCGCGGCCGATTTCATCGTCTGCGGCACGAGCGCACGCTTTGCCGACACGCACGGCAAATGGGGGCTGGTGCCAGGCTGGGGATTGTCGCAGCGGCTGCCGCGGCGCGTCGGGCAGGCGAAGGCGCTCGAGATGATGCTGACGTGCCAGCCCTATTCGGGTGAGGAAGCCGCGGCGATGGGGCTCGCCAATTATTGTGTCGCCGACGAGGCGCTCGACGCGAAGGTCGCCGAACTGACCGCGCTGATCCTCGGCAACAGCCGCCACAGCAATGCCGAGAACAAGCGCCTGATCTACGACACCGACGGCATGGGGATCGCCGCGGGGCTGAACCACGAACTGATGCGCAACGCAGGGTTCGATCCGGCGATGCGCAAGAAAGGCGAGCCAATCGCGGCTGCGAAAAGGGCTGTCTGATGGACATCGGATTTTCGCCCGAAGAAACGCGCTTTCGTGAGGAGTGCCGCGACTGGCTGCACGCCAATGTGCCCGCCGAGAAGCGCCCGCTCGATGCGTCCGATGCGATCGGGTTCGACAAGGCGTGGCAGCGGCGGCTGTTCGACGCCGGCTGGGCGGGGATCAACTGGCCGACCGACTATGGCGGACGCGGGCTGTCGATCGTGCAGCAGGTCATCTGGCTCGAGGAATATGCCAAGGCGCATGCGCCATGGATCGGCGCGAATTTCGTCGGGATCAACCATGGTGGCCCGACCCTGATTCTCAATGCGAGCGAGGAACAGAAGGCATATCATCTGCCGCGCATCCTGAAGGGCGAGGCGATCTGGTGTCAGGGCTTTTCGGAACCCGGCGCGGGATCGGACCTCGCGGGCATCAAGACGCGCGGGCGGATCGAGGGTGACGAGCTGCTCGTCAACGGCTCGAAGATCTGGACCAGCTTCGCGCATGTCGCCGACTGGCAGGAACTTGTGCTGCGGACCGAGGAAGGCTCGCTGCGGCACAAGGGGCTGAGCTGGGTGATTTGCGACATGCACGCGCCGGGCATTACCGTGCGGCCGATCCGCAAGATGTCGGGGCAGACCGAGTTTGCCGAGGTCTTCTACGACGATGTGCGTATTCCGCTGGCCAATGTCGTCGGCGGGCTCGGCAACGGGTGGAAGGTCGCGATGTCGACGCTCAGCTTCGAGCGCGGCACCGGCTTCATCGCCGACCAGGTCAAGCAGAGCCAGGAGATCGAAGAACTGATCGCGAAAGCCCGCGCAAAGGGCATGATCAAGGACGACCGCATTGCTGACAGTCTCGCACAGATGCGCTCCGAGGTCGCGGCGGTACGTGCGATGACCTACCGCAATATTTCCGAGGTCCTGCGGACCGGCCAGCCCGGACCCGAGGCATCGGTGATCCGCCTCTTCACCTCCGAACTCGGCCAGCGGCTCAAACGCATGGCGGTGCTGCTGAAGGGCGAGGACATCATCGACTTCGCTTATGGCGACGATGATGCGGTCGGCGACTATCTGCGCGGGTTCGCCGCGACGATCGCGGGCGGCACCGCGCAGATCCAGCGCGACATCATCGGCGAGCGGCTGCTCGGTCTACCCAAGTCAAGGTGATTCCATGGACCTGACCCCGAACGACGAACAGATCGCGCTCCAGACCGCGACCGCAGACTGGTGCCGCGATCATATGCCGCTCGCAGGGGCGCGTTCGCGGTCGGCGGGGCTATGGCAGCAACTCCACGCCATGGGATGGACCGGCATGACCGCTCCTGAAATGGGGCTCGACCACGCAACCGAAGCGCTGCTGTTCGCCGAACTGGGGCGGTTCCTTGCACCGGTCGCGCTGCTGTCGACCGCGGTCGCCGCACGCTGGACCGGTGCTGCCGGCAAGACGGCACTCGCCTTGCCCGCGCAAGAGGATGTTCGGATACTGGACGGGGTGGAAGCCTCGCGAGCGCTCGGCGCATTCGGCGACGTCTTGGCCGGTTTCCCGCTCGACGGCCAGCTATCGTCAATGTTTTCGCTCGACCAGTCCACCACGCTGGCACGGATCGCCCGTCCTGCGGCGATCGAGCCCGTCGACGACCCGCACGCCCTCCTCCACCTCCAACTCCTCACCGCCGCCTATGCCGTCGGCTGCGCCGATGCTGCGCGCGATATGGCGGCGGATTATGCGAAGCTGCGCGAGCAGTTCGATCGACCGATCGGCTGGTTCCAGGCGCTCAAGCATCTCTGTTCGGACATGGCAGTACGCGCGGCGGTCGCGCGGTCACAGCTCTATTACGCCGCCTGTACGCTCGACGCCGATGACCGCGATGCCGCATTCCATATTGCCGCAGCAAAACGGCTCGCCGATCAGGCCGCCCTCGATAACGGCCGCGCGAATATCCAGGTCCACGGCGGGATCGGCATGACCGACGAGGCGCATCCGCATTTGTGTCTGAAGCGCGCGCATTTGCTGCAGTTCATTGTCCCCGCCGATATGGCGGCGCTGCTCGCGGCCTGAGCAATGTCAGTCGTCGACGATGGCCTGAAATTCCTTTTCCAGCCAATGGCGCAGCCCCGGTTCGACGCGCCCTGCGAACTCGGCGAGCGGAAGCTGGTCGCGGTAGGCGAAGAAGCCGAGCGAGACCATCATGAAGCGCGCCGCCTTTACGTCGGCATCCTTGCCGCCGAACCAGTGTTTGAGCGGTTCGAACACGCGCTCACGCAGCAGCCGTTGCGCCACCGCGCGCGCTTCGCTGTCCGACGCGGCGCTGAACATCATCGGCAGCGGACTGATGCGATCGTCGTCGTCGGCAAAGCGCGCCATGATCGCCTTGCCGAAACCTTCCTTGGGCAGATCGGTCATCATGCGTGTGTTGAGCGCCGCATCGAGCGCGGCCTCGAACAGCTTCAGCTTGCCGCCGAAATAACGGCTGACCAGCGAAGGGTTGACGCCGGCAAGCGCGGTGATGTCGCGGACGCCGGCTTCGGCGAACCCCTTTTCGGCGAAGATTTGCTGCGCAGCATCAAGGATCGCCTGACGCGTCCGGTCGGCGTCGCGCGCAGGTGTATCGGTAATCGTCGTGGCCATGCTCACTCCCCGTTGACTCGATATGTAAACCGTCGTTTACATATGCGCAAGAGGAGAGGATAGATGACCGAGTCGTCAGCGCAACCGGTGCGAACACCGGTGCATGAGTTCGATTATATCGCCGACCCCGGCGTGCTCGCCGATTGCCACGCGCGCTATTGGGAGCTGAAGGAAACCGCCCCGCCGGTCTTCTGGACCAACGCCCATGGCGGCCATTGGGTGTGCAACACGGGTTCGTCGGTGCAGAATGTCGTGCGGCATCCCGAGATATTCTCGAGCCGTTACCTGTCGATCCCGCCCAATCCCGACCAGCCGAAGATGATTCCGGAGATGCTCGATCCGCCCGAGCACCGGCCTTACCGGCAGATGCTCCGCCCCTTCTTTGAATCGAAAGCCATCGAACCGCTCGAGGACCGGGTAACCGCCTGGACCGACCAGTTGCTCGACGGCGTGACCGGCAAAGGCGAATGCGAATTCGTCGAGGCGATCGGATCGCGCCTTCCCGTCGCGGTGTTCATGGAATTGTTCGGCTTTCCGATGGAGAAGTTCGACGAGTTCCGTCACCTCGTCACCGGCTTCTTCCATTCGCAGGCGAGCAACGAAGTTCGCAACAATCTGGCGCAGCAAATCGTCGGCCATCTCGCCGAGCTGATCCAGCAGCGCATGGCCGAGCCGCGCGACGACATGATCTCGAAAATCATTGTCAGCGAGGTCGACGGGCGCAAACTGGGTTTCGAGGAGCTGATGTCGATCGGCTTCCTGATGTTCCTCGCCGGACTCGACACGGTGACCAATGCGATGAGCTTCGGCATGCGCCATCTCGCGCACGACGATACCCTCCGCCAGCGTGCGATCGACGACCCGTCGGTGATCCCCAATCTCGTCGAAGAATTGCTGCGCCGCTACGCCTTCGTCGCGACGCCGCGCTATGTCGTCGAAGACACCGAACTCGAAGGCGTGAAACTGTTCGCCGGCGACTGCATCCTCGCCCCGTTGCCGCTCGTCGGCTGGGACGAAGGGCTGACCGAAGACCCGAAGACGGTGTTGGTCGAGCGCCAATTTTATCGGCACGCCGCGTTCGGATCGGGCATCCACACCTGCCTTGGCCTGCATCTGGCGCGGATGGAGCTGATCGTCTTCTATCGCGCCTGGTTCGGCCGCATCGGCCATTTCCGGCAAGTCACCAAGGGCGACGAGACCTGCCGCGGCGGCAGCGTGATGGCGCTCGAACATCTGCATCTGGCGTGGGACGCCTGACAATTTTAATCGGGAGACAAGATTATGGCAAGCGCACCCGCAGTCCATCTGCATCTGGGACATGAACAGCGCACGAGCGGAAGCGGCGGCACACACCCGCATCTGCATCCGGTCAAGCAGGTCGTGCAGGCGGACATTCCGCTTGCTGGCGCAAAGGAAGTCGAGGAAGCGGTCGCGAGGGCGGCGGCGGTGCAGGAAGACTGGCGCCGGACCCCGCCCGAAACGCGGCGCGACATTTTGAACCGGCTCGCCGACCTGCTTGAGGAAAACAAGCGCACGCTTGCCGAAATGGCCGCGCTCGACGGCGGCACGACGCTGATGGTCGGCGAGCGCGGGGTCGATACCGCGGTCGGCTGGACGCGCTATTATGCCGGCTGGTGCGACAAGATGTCGGGCGAGCTGATCTCGACCTTCGATACGCGCGGCGAACTCAGCTATACCGTGCCCGAACCGATCGGCATCGTCGGCATCATCATCACTTGGAACGGCCCGCTGATCTCGCTCGGCATGAAAGTCGCGGCGGCGCTCGCGGCGGGCAATTGCGTGATCTGCAAACCCGCCGAAATCACCCCGTTCGCGCCCGAGATGTTCGCCCAATTGTGCAAGCAGGCCGGAGTTCCCGACGGCGTGCTGTCGATCCTGCCCGGCACCGCCGAGGCGGGCGAGGCGATCGTCCGGCACAAGAAGATCCGCAAGATCAGCTTCACCGGCGGACCGATCACCGCGCGCAAGATCCTCACCGCGTGCGCCCAGGAGATCAAGCCGTCGGTGATGGAGCTCGGCGGCAAGTCGGCGAGCCTCGTCTTTCCCGACTGCGACCTCCAAGCGGCCGCCGAACGCGCGGTGTTCTGGACCGTCGGCTGCCTGTCGGGACAGGGCTGCGCCCTCCCCACCCGCCAGCTTGTCCACGCCGACGTCTACGACGATTTCGTCGCGCGGCTGAAAGTCATCATCGGCCAGTTCAAGGTCGGCGATCCGATGGACCCGACAGTCGCCGTCGGCCCGGTGATCAACACGGCAGCGGTCGATCGCATCCTCGGCATGTTCGAGCGCGCGAAAGCCGATGGCGCAGCGAAATTCGAGCTGGGCGGCGGTCGCTGCGGCGGCGAGTTGGCCGACGGCAATTTCATCGAGCCGACGCTGATCGTCGATGCCGACCCCGATCACGAGATCAGTCAGGTCGAGATTTTCGGCCCCGCGGTCGTGGTGATGAAATTCCACACCGAAGATGAGGCGGTCGCGATCGCCAACAACAGCGAATATGGCCTCGCCGCCTATATCCAGTCGAACGATCTGCAGCGCGTCCACCGCCTGTCCGAGCGGCTGAGCGCGGGCGGCGTCTATAACAATGGCGGTTTCCAGATCAATCCGCACACCCCATTCGGCGGCATCGGCATCTCGGGCTTCGGCAAGGAGGGCGGCAAGGCCGGGATCGACGAATTCCTGCACTACAAGACCGTCACCATCGGCGTCGGCGCCCCGATCTTCCCGAAGCAGGAGGCGTGATCATGGCCGATTTCACCAACGATCGCTTCCGTCTCGACGGCAAGGTCGCGATCGTCACCGGCGCCGGTGGGCGCGGCAACAGCATCGGGCGCGCCTATGCCGTCGGCCTCGCCAATGCGGGGGCGAGCGTCGTCGTCGCCGACCTGAACAAGGACGGAGCCGAACGCGTCGCGGGCGAGATCAACGACGCGGGCGGCAAGGCGCTGGCGGTGCAGGTCAATATCGCCGACGAAGCGTCGGTCGCGGCGATGATGGAGGCGACCAAGGCAGCGTTCGGCGGGCTCGACATTCTTGTCAACAATGCTGCGCTGATGGTCGAAGCCGTCGGCACCCCCGCGATCCAGACGAGCATCGCCGATTTCGACAAGCTGATGCGCGTCAACCTGACCGGCGCGCTGATTTGCTCGAAAGCCGCAGTGCCGCTGTTCCAGGCGCGCGGCGGCGGCAAGATCGTCAACCAGCTCTCGGCAGGCGGCTTCCCCGCGCAGACGACCTACGGGATCAGCAAGGTCGCGCTGCTCGGGCTGACGACGACGCTTGCGACCGAACTCGGGCGAATGAATGTCAACGTCAACGCCATCGCGCCCGGAATGACGATGTCCGATGCGGGCAAGGCGTTGACGCCCGACGAAAGCCCCTTCGTCCAGGCGGCAATGGCGCGCGTCGTGAAGCAGCCGCGGGGCGAGCCGCAGGATCTGGTCGGCGCGTTGCTGCTGCTCTGTTCGCCCGCCGGCGACTGGATCACCGGTCAGGCGCTCAACGTCGACGGCGGCTTCATCATGCGCAACTAGGCGCTGCGACGAAGCTCGTGCTTCAGCACCTTGCCCGACGCATTGCGCGGCAATTCGGGCAGGATACTGAGCCGTTCGGGGGTCTTCTGTTTCGCGATCCCCGCAGCAAAGAAATATTCGCGCAGCTCGTCGAGCGACAGCGTGGTATCGGGCGCAAGTACGACGCAAGCCCGCACCACCTCCCCCATCCGTTCGTCGGGTGCCGCCACCGCAGCGGCATCGGCGATCTTCGGGTGCGCGAGGAGCAGCGCCTCGACCTCTTTCGACGAGATATTCTCGCCGCCGCGGATGATGATGTCCTTCTTGCGGTCGGTGATCAGCAGATAGCCGCCCTCGTCGACACGGCCAATGTCGCCGGTGCGATACCAGCCGCCGGGAAGGAAGGCGCCCTCGTTGAGCGCCGGCTCGAAATAGCCCATGAACAACTCAGGACCGCGCGTGCAGATCTCGCCATCATTGGCCGGTGGAACGTCACTGCCTTCGTCATCTACGAAGCGCAGCTCCGAACCCGGTATGACCCGTCCTTCGGTGTGGAGCTGCTTGTCGAGCGGATCGTCGACCACCCCCGAGGTGACGGTGGGATGCTCGCTCGACCCGTAACAATGATAGACCGCGAGACCCTGTTCCTGACAGCGCGCGATCAGCGACGGCGGCACTGGTGCTGCGCCGACGAGATATTGGCGGAGCGAGCTGAGATCGTGACCGTGCGCGTCGGCGGCGGCAATCATCCCCGACAGGTGAAAGGGCGTACCCGAAGACGATGTGACCTTGTGCCGGTCGATCAGCTCGGCGGCGAGCGCCGCGTCCCATTGGTCCATCAGCACCAGCGGCGTGCCCTGACAAAGGAAGCGGTACATCGAGAGCGCGCCCGCAACATGCCCCGGCGGCCAGGGCGAGATGACGGCATCGTCGTCGGTGTCGCCGCGCATTTCGCGCATCGACGCCAGTTCGGCGAGAAAGGTTTGCGCCGAGTGCATGACACCCTTGGGATCGGCGGTGGTCCCCGAGGTATAGACCAGCAATGCAAGTTCGCCGTCGGCAACCCGCGCCGGTTCGGCGATCGGGCATGGCGCTTCAAGCGCTGCAAAGTCGGGACCGGTGACAATATGGCGATCGAGTGCCGGCAGCTCGCCGCAATCGGCAACGACCTGCCGATAATTGACATTGCGAAAGCGGTTGGGCGTGAATAGCCATCGCGCGCCCGACTGCCGCAGGATAAAACCGAGTTCCTTCGCGCCATAGATGGTGACGATCGGCAACATCACGGCGCCCGCCTGCGCTGCCGCGACCGCAACGACAAGCCATTCGCGCCAGTTCGGGACCATACACGCGACGATATCGCCGGGCGCGATTCCCGCCGCCGTCATGCGAGTTCCCATATGGCGCCCCGCCTGCACGACCTCGCCGAGCGTGGAAACCGCGGGCCGGATATCGGAGGCGACGGTCAGCGGCGCGTCCGGCGTCCGCGCCGCCGCGGCGATCATCGCCTCGATAAAGTTCATCCGTGGAGCGAGTCGACGATCCGTTCGGCTTCGCCGCGCGCACCCCAGGTCTCGTTCGCATTGCGCAAGTGCAGGCGCCAATGGGCGACCGCGCCCTCGACGTCGCCGTCCTCGATCATCGTCACCAGCTTCTCGAAGGATTTGTGTCCGGCGCGGAGGCTCTTGTACTTGTCCTCGGTCGTGCGCGGGTGGCGGCGCTGATAGTCGTTCTGATGATGGCGGCCGAGATCGAGCAACATGCGGTTCATGAAGCTCAGCGTCTTGTTGCCGGTCGCCTCGACGAGCGTCTGGTGGAAGATCGAGACATTGTCGACGAACTCGGCATAGCTCTCGGTCTTCAGCATCTCTTCGAGGTCGACTAGCACCTGCTTCAGCCGCGCGAAATCCGGCGTCTGTCCCTTGGCGGTCGCCAGCCAGCGCACGACGGTCGGCTCGATCGCGAGGCGCGCGGCGTAAAGGTCGGCGATCGTCGTGCCCTGCGCTTCGAGCACATAGCCGGCGTAACGCGACACCAGTTCGGTCGACGGCCGATGGACACGCGCGCCGCTGCGCGATCCGCGCACGACGCTGATCAGATTTTCGGCCTCGAGAATGCGGAAGGCCTCGCGCAGCGTCGGCCGTGAAATACCGAGCGTCGCCATCAGCGTGCCCTCGGGCGGCAGCGAATCCCCTTCGTTGAGTTCGCCGCGGACGATCTGGGCCCGGATCTGGTCTGCGACCAGTTCCGACGTCTTCGGTACCCGGATGCGTGCGTTGCCGTTTTCCATCTGCAAAATCCTGCCCCTGCCCCGGGATGTTGTTGAAATCGGGGTCTACCCTAGCGCGGTCTTTAGGGGTTTTGCCATACCCCCGCAATGTTCGCGCGATTTCTTTAAGTTAATGCCCAAAGGACAATCCTTCATTCAACGTCCATTTGCCGTTTTGGCCGCGCACCCAGCCCGACGACGCCCAGGTCCCGCCATCGACGGGAAGCAGCGTGCCGGTGATATAGGCCGCCATCGGACTGGCGAGGAACAACGCCGCATCGCCGCATTCCAGATCGACGCCTTCGCGCCCGAGCGGGATCAACCGGTTCATCGCATCGACCTCTGCGTCGCTACGTGACTTCCACGTCGCGGGATCGACCGGTCCGGCACGATTACCCTGATTTCCGGGGGTAATCGTGTGATCGGGTGCGATGCAGTTGACGCGGATCGCGTGCGCCGACAATTCGACCGCCATCGATTTGGTGAAGCTGAGCATCCCCGCCTTGCACGCGGCATAGACGGCGAAGTTGGGCGCCGCGCGGCTGGCCTCGATGCTCGCGACATTGACGATCGCGCCGCCCCGCCCGCCCGCGACCATATGCTTCGCCGCCGCCTGCGTCGCGATCAGCATCGACATCAGGTTGATATCGACATGCTTGCGCATGCTGCGCTCGCTCTGTTCGAGGAACGGCCGCGCCGACACGCCGCCGGCGTTGTTGATCAGGATATCGAGGCGGCCCCGCTCGCGCGCCGTCCGGTCGATCGCGGTCCGCAGCGCGTCGCTGTCCATCACGTCACCGGGGATAGCGATGGCGTGCACCCCATACTCCCTGACCCGCGCCGCGGCTTCCTCGGCGCGTTCCGGAAAGATATCGAAGATCGCAATATCCGCGCCGGCTTCGGCAAGGCGCAGCGCGATGGCACGCCCGATCCCGCCGCCGCCGCCGGTGACGAAGGCCGTCTGCCCGTCGAGCCGCATCCGGTCAGTCATCAAGGCCGATCCCCATCACCGTGCCGGTGACATAGGCGGCATAATCGCTCACCAGATAGGCGGCGAGATTGCCGAGCGTCGGGCCGTCTTCGCGCGTCAAGATGCTGTTCACGCGAATCCCGTCGCGCGCCCATTCGACCCCGAGCGTCTTGGTGAGGTTGCCGAGCGCGCCCGCCGCCGCGGCCTGATCGACGCCGAGCGCCTGTTCGGGAGCGCCGACGAACAGTACGGCGCCACCTTCACCGCGAACGCGACAGGCGGCGGCGAAATCCTTCGCGCCGAGAAAGCGGCGGTCGAGCCCCGCATCGAGGCTCGCGCGCCATTCAGCATGGGTCAGGTCGTGCGCTACCTTGATCGCCGTGGGCGGCGCGATGTGGATCCAGATATCGCAATCGTCATCGGCAACCAGCGTCGCCCCGGCCCCTTCCAACGCCCGCATAATCGCGTCATGGCTCCCCTCGACACGCGCGCGTTTGCCCGCCAGCCAGCCGCTCATTGCCAGCCCCACGGACCGTCGGCGCGTTCACGGGGCGGAACGAAGTCGGGCATAATCAGCGACCGGCGCAGGCTTTCGCCGCCGTCCTGCACGATCACCTGCCCGGTCATCCCGCCGAACAGCGGCGTGCAGGTCATCGCCGACAGCCAGCCGAACTCCCAGATGCTTCCGGTGCGACCCGCGGGGATCATGTTCTGCAGCGGCTCGACGCCTTCCTCGCGGCGCCCGGACACGGATCCTTCATGCGGAAAGAAACCGGCGGCAATGGCGTTGACGCGAATGCCGTACGGTGCCCAGTCGGCGGCAAGCTTCCGTGTCATCGTTGCCTGTGCGGTCTTCGCGGCCGCGCTGTGCGCATCGCCGGGGAAGCCGGTCCAGATATATTGCGCGCTGTTGTTGACGATCGCCCCGCCCTGCCCGGCAGCGATACGGCGCCGCGCAAATTCGGTCGAGCACAGAAAGGTCCCGTCGATCGCGATGCGGGTGACCGCATTCCACGCGTTGGGCGAGATATCCTCGGCAAGGACGGGAAAGTTGGCGCCGGCATTGTTGGCCAGCAGCGAAACCGGTCCGAGCGCGTCTTCGGCCTCGTCGAAGGCGGCCGCCACCGCGTCGGGCAAGCGGACGTCGCAGCTTATGGCATGGCTGCGGACGCCGAGCGCGGCAAGCTGCGCGGCGCCGTCCTGCGCGCGGTCGAGGCTGCGACCCATCACGACGACATTCGCTCCGCCCTGCGCAAACGCCTTGGCCATCGCGAGCCCCATACCCGAGCCGCCGCCGGTGACGAGGACGGTCTGCCCCGCAAAAATGTCGCCCGGATAGGGCGGCATGTCGAACGGCGGCGGCGTCGCCACGATATGATGTGCTGGAACCGGCAAGTCTCTCTCCCTCCACACAGGGTTGCGCGTTCGCCCGGCGCGTGTCAAGACATACATAACTAGGTTATATAGGAGAGGATGATGGAGATCGTCGCCGAGGGGCTCGCCTTTCCCGAGGGGCCGGTGGTGATGGCCGACGGATCGGTGATCGTCGTCGAACTCGCCGGCGGACGCATCACCCGCTGCTGGAACGGCCGCACCGAGACGGTCTGCGACATCGGCGGCGGCCCCAATGGTGCCGCGATCGGACCCGATGGTGCGCTCTATGTGTGCAACAACGGCGGGCTCGACCTCGTCAAATTCCAGAATGCGCGCGGACCGGGCCACGAGGGGCGCGTCG
The DNA here is from genome assembly GCF_001314325.1 of Sphingopyxis macrogoltabida. Taxonomy (NCBI): domain Bacteria; kingdom Pseudomonadati; phylum Pseudomonadota; class Alphaproteobacteria; order Sphingomonadales; family Sphingopyxidaceae; genus Sphingopyxis; species Sphingopyxis macrogoltabida. The sequence continues at coordinate 1,621,804 of NZ_CP009429.1, read as the reverse complement.
AGCGCGTCGATCTGGCAACCGGCAAGTTTGAGCGCCTCTACGATAGATGCGACGGCATCGCGCTTGAAGCGCCGAACGACATCGTCTTCGACGCCGACGGCCGAATGTGGTTCACCGACCTCGGCAAGACGCACGACGGCATCCGCACCGCGAGCGGGTTGTTCTGTGCCTTGCCCAACGGCTCGGCAATCACCGCGATCAACCGCCATGCGGTGTCGTATAACGGCGTCGGCCTCTCGCCCGGCGGCGAACATGTCTATGTCGCCGACACACATCAGGCCCGCTTGTGGCGTTACGATCGCAAGGTCGAAGAACAGCGGCCCGAATGGGTTTCGACCGCCCCCGGACCGGTCGGCTTCGACAGCCTCGCGGTGACCGCCGCCGGGCATATCTGCATCGCGACCCTCTATGAAGGCGGCATCACCACGATCGCCCCCGACGGCGCCTTGCAGAAGCACGACATCCCCGGCGAACGCTACGTCACCAACATCGCCTTTGGCGGCGAGGATATGCGCGATGCATGGATTACGCTTTCGACCAGCGGGCGGCTCATCAGGCTGCGCTGGGACGAACCCGGACTGGAGCTTCATTACAATGGCTGATCTTGCCGCCGACCGCGATGCGATCCGTGACCTGCTCGCGCGTTATACTTATAACGGCGATCGCGGGCGGCTCGACGCGATGACCGCCTGCTTCGCCGCGGACGGCGTGCTCGAGTATCTTGGCAAGGCGCCGCAAGGCCCCGCCGAGATCGAGGCATCGCTGTCTTCGGGAACGCGCGACCCGCGGCTGACCTTCATCCGGCATCATATCACCAACCCGCTGATTGCGGTCGATGGCGATGCCGCGACGGCGCGCAGCTATTTCACCGTGCACAGCAATTTCGGTCCCGACCATAGCGGCACCTACGACGACCGGCTGGCACGGACAGCGGACGGCTGGCGCTTCGCGCATCGGCGGGTGCGGATCGATTGGCAGGCCGAAGGATCGTTATTCGCGAAGATGACGAGCCGCTGAAGATTATTGACACTATGGTGTCAATTTGACATCGAAGTGCCATGTCACAGCGCTTCACCGATTTCGAACGATTCGCCGACGAGGTGTCGCGGCTGCGCGGGCGGATGCGCGCCCTCTTTGCCGACACCCGCGCCGCGAGCGGCCTGCCGGAGATGGAGCTGACCGTGCTGACCGCGGTGGTGAATGCCGCTGCGCCCCCGACGGTCGCACAGATCGGACGCAGTCTCGGGCACCCGCGACAGGTCGTGCAACGTGCCGCGAATCGCCTGGCCGAACTCGGCCTCGTCGCGTTCGGTAACAACCCCGATCATAAGCGCGCCTCGCTGATCGTCGCGACCGATGCGGGGCACGCGTTGAAAGCAGCCGACCATGACCGCGCCAGCGCGGTAACCCGGGCGGTCGTCAGCCGCGTCGGCAGTGAGGCCTTCGCCGATGCCGCCGCGCAGATACACGCGATCCGCACCGACATCGAAGCCTATCTGAGGGAGCGCGATGGATGAGCGACGAGGTGAAAGGGCTCGCTGATCCCGCACGGCTGACCGAATGGCTCGACGCACATATCCCGGCGCTCGGAAACGAGCCGCTGAAGGTCGAAAAGATTCACGGCGGTACGTCGAACGTCATCCTGTCGCTCGATCGCGGTGCGCAGACGCTGATCCTGCGCCGCCCGCCCGCGGTGCCGCCGCCGGGCAGCGAGAAGAGCGTGCTACGCGAAGCGCGGGTGCTGACCGCCTTGAACGGCACCGATGTCCCCCATCCTGTCTGTCACGGCAGCTGTGCCGACGCAGAGATCATCGGCGCGCCCTTCTATGTTATGGAATTGGTCGAAGGCTGGCCCGCCGACCTGACCGACGGCAAGATCCACGACCGCCCGCCCTTCGACAAGCCGCCGCATGCGCGCGAAGTACCCTTCGCAATGGTCGACGGGCTGATCGCGCTCGCCAATGTCGACTACAAGGCGGTGGGGCTGGAAGATTTCGGCCGCCCCGACAATTTCCTCGAACGGCAGGTCGACCGTTGGGAAGGCCAGATCAGAAGCTACAAACAGCTTTACGATTTCGAATGGCGCGAGCTGCCCGGCTATGCGCTCGCGCGCGATTGGCTGCGCGCGAACCGGCCCGCGGACTTCCGTCCGGGGATTATCCATGGCGATGTCGGCACGCCGAACGCGCTCTTCGCCTTCGATCCGCCGTGCCGGCTCACCGCGCTGATCGATTGGGAACTCTCGACGATCGCCGACCCGCTGCTCGACCTCGCCTGGTTCTGCAACGGCATTCGCGACGAGCGCTTCCCCGGCCATGTCCCCGAAAAGGCGCTCTACAATGTCATGGACTGGCCGACGCGGCAGGAGCTGATGGCGCATTATGCCGCGGGCACGGGCCGCAGCATGGCGAGCTTCGATTATTATCTGATCCTCGCCATGTTCAAGGGCGGCTGCATCCTCGAATATAAGGTCGCGCAGGCCGCAAAGGGCATTTTGAGCGCCGAGACCGGGCGCTTCTTCGACCGGCTGGTGCGCGGCAATTTCGCCGAAGCCGAAAAACTCATCCGCCTGATCGGCTAACCCCCATGATCGATTTCCGCATCGAACCCGAATTGCAGGCGAAGCTCGACTGGATGGCGACATTCGTCCGCGAGGAATGCGAGCCGATGGACCTGCTCTTCCCCGGCCATGGCGCGCCTTACGATGTCGCGAACAAGGAATCGCGCGCCTACATGGCGCCGCTCCAGGATCAGGTGAAGGCGCAGGGGTTGTGGGGTTGCCACCTCGACAAGGAACTCGGCGGGCCGGGCTACGGCCAGCTCACCCTCGCCCTGATGAACGAGATTTTGGGGCGCAGCTATTGGGCGCCGACCGTGTTCGGCACCGCCGCGCCCGACACCGGCAACAGCGAAATCCTCGCGATGTTCGGCACCGACGCGCAGAAGGCAAAATATCTGCAACCACTGATGGACGGCACCATCGTCTCCTGTTTTTCGATGACCGAGCCGCAGGCGGGCGCCGATCCCAAGGAATTCACCTGCCGCGCGTGGCGCGAAGGCGATGAGTGGGTGATCGAGGGCGAGAAGTGGTTCTCGTCGAACGCGCGCTTCGCGGCCTTCCTGATCGTGATGGTGGTAACAAACCCTGAAAATTCGCCGCACGGGCAGATGTCGATGCTGATCGTCCCCACCGACACCCCCGGGGTCGAGTTCGTCCGTCACTCGCAGACGATGGGTGACAGCAAGGGCGCGGACGATGGCACCCACAGCTATATCCGCTACAACAAGGTGCGCGTACCCTTGGACGCGATGCTCGGCGGACCCGGCGAGGGGTTCAAGGTGGCGCAGGCGCGGCTCGGCGGCGGGCGCGTGCATCATGCGATGCGCACCGTGGGCAAATGCCAGCGCGCGATCGACATGATGCTCGAACGCGCGGTGTCGCGGCGCACGCAGGGCAAGCAACTCAGCGAGCATCAGTTCGTGCAGGGCGCGATCGCCGATTCGATCATCGAGCTCGAACAATTCCGCCTGCTCGTGCTTAAGACCGCGTGGATCATCGACAACGAACCGCATGGCGCGGCGCGCACGCATATCGCGATGTGCAAGGTGCAGATGGCAAAGGTCTATCACGACATCGTCCAGCGCGCGATCCAGCTCCACGGCAGCCTCGGCATGACACTCGAACTGCCGCTCGCCGACATGTGGATGGGATTGCCCGCAATGGCACTGGCCGACGGCCCGACCGAAGTGCACAAGGTGCAGGTCGCCAAGGCGTTTCTCAAGAACGCCACTCCCGCTTCGGGACTTTTCCCGAGCGAGCATATCCCGACCCGGCTGGCGGCGATCCGGGCGCGGGGCTGAGAGGAAAGTTTTTCGCATGACCACCCGTCCGCTCGTCGACAAGCAGATCGCGCCGTTGCTCGACATGTTCCCGCCAGTCGATCTGGAATCGGCGCCGATTGCCGAGCTGCGCGAACAGGCTGGCCGGGCCTATGCGATCATGCCGCCGCCCGCGATCCTGCCCGAGGAAGTGGTCATTCCGTCGGTGCATGGCGGACCCGACATCGCCGTCTATCTCTATCGCCCGACCGAGACCAGGCCGGGCGGCGGCGCGATCCTGCATATCCACGGCGGCGGCATGGTCATGGGGTCGGCGAAGCAGATCCAGACCAGCCCCGCGATGCTGGCGGTCGCGGCGGGCGTGCCTGTCGCGTCGGTCGAATATCGGCTGGCACCCGAACATCCCTTTCCCGCGCCGCAGGAGGATTGCCATTCGGCGCTGGTGTGGCTTGCGGGTCAGGCCGGGGCGCTCGGCTTCGATGTGAGCCGTATCGTCGTGGCGGGCGAAAGCGCGGGCGGCGGGCTGGCGGCGGCGCTCGCGGTCATGGCGCGCGACCTCGGCGGGCCAGCGATCGCGGGGCAGCTCCTGACCTATCCGATGCTCGACCATCGCACGGGGAGCGACGCCTGCCCTTACAGCAATCCAACCACGGGCGAGTTCATCTGGACCCGCGCGAGCAATCGCTTCGGCTGGCGCGCGCTGCAGGGCGACTATGCCGCCGCCGACGATCGCAGGGGCTGGTTCTCGTCCAGCCTGACCGACGACCTCGCGAACCTGCCGCCCGCCTATATCGCGACGGGCAGCCTCGACCTCTTCTTCGACGAAAATCTCGATTATGCGCGGCGGCTGACCGCGGCGGGCGTGCCCGTCGAGCTGCACAGCTATGCCGGCGCGATCCATGCCTTCAACGCCGTGCCCGGCGCTGCCATCGCCGAGCGCTGCAATGCCGGTCTGATGGCAGCGGCGGCGGCAATGACCGCCCCCTCAGGAGAATGAGATGACCCCCGATCCGCTGTTCGATTTTACCGGCAAGGTCGCGCTCGTCACCGGCGGATCGCGCGGGCTCGGCTATCGCATGGTGAAAGCACTCGCCGAACGCGGCGCCGATGTCATCGTCGCCAGCCGCAAGATCGAGAATTGCGAGACGGTGGCGGAAGAATGCCGCGCATTGGGACGCAAGGCGCTGGCGCATGGCGTGCATTGCGGACGCTGGGCGGAGATCGATGCGCTGATCGAGGCGAGCTACGCCGCGTTCGGACGCATCGATATATTGATCAACAACGCCGGCATGTCGCCCGCCTGCCCCAGCCACGAGATGCCCGAGACGCTGTTCGATTCGGTTCTCAACCTGAACTTCAAGGGGCCGTTCCGCCTTGCCAGCCAGGTTGCGCACCGGATGAGCGAAGGCGACGGCGGTTGCATCATCAACATCAGCTCGACCGGCGCGCTGATGGCGTTGCCGATGGTCGTTCCCTATGGTTCGGCAAAGGCGGCGCTCAACGCGATGACGGTGTCGTTGAGCCGCGAATATGCGCCGAAGGTCCGCGTCAACACGATCAGCCCCGGCCCGTTCCTGACCGACATCGCCGATGCCTGGGACGCAAAGAAGCGCGAGACGCAGCCGGTCGCGCTCGGTCGCCCGGGGCGGCCCGAGGAGATTGTGACCGCCGCGCTGATGCTCGCCAGCCCAGCCTCGTCCTATACGACGGGGGCGCTGGTGCGCGTCGACGGCGGTCAGCAATAGCCGTCAGGTGCGGAAACCCGCCAGCCGCTGGTCGAGGATCGCTTCGGCTTCCGAAATGATCCGGTCGATCAGTTCCTGACAGGTCGGGATATCATGGATCAGCCCCTGGATCATCCCCGCCCAGAACACGCCCTTGGTCAGGTCGCCGGTCTGGAGCAATTCGCGGCCCGCGGTACCGGCGACGAGTTCCTGCACGTCGCTGAACTGGGCATCGGGCTGCGCAAGGCGGCGGACGACCTCCTCGCTGACCGCGCTGCGGCCGACGCGCGCGGTGTTCTTGAAGTTGCGGAAGATCAGAAAGCTGCCGCGCTCGTCATTCTCGACATAGGCCTGCTTCACATTGTCGTGGATCGGCGCTTCCTTCGTGGCGCAGAAACGCGTGCCCATGTTGATGCCCTCGGCGCCGAGGCTGAGCGCCGCCACCAGACCGCGCCCGTCACCGAAGCCGCCCGACGCGAGCATCGGAATCTTGACCTTGTCGGCCGCCGCGGGGATCAGGATCAGCCCGGGGATATCGTCCTCGCCCGGATGCCCGGCGCATTCGAACCCGTCGATCGAGATGATGTCGCAGCCGGCCTTCTCGGCCGAAAGCGCATGACGCACCGCGGTGCATTTGTGGAGGATGGTGACCCCGTGCGGCTTCACCCGCGCCCAGATCTCGCGCACCGCGGGGGTGCCGGCGGTTTCCAGAATCTTGATCCCGCTTTCGACGACAGCGTCGGCATAGGCGTTATAGTCCGGCGAATTGATCGTCGGAAAGACGGTCAGGTTCACGCCGAACGGCTTGTCGGTCATCGACCGGCATTTCTCGATTTCGTCGCGGAGCGCCTGCGGGCTTGGCTGGGTCAGCGCGGTAATGATACCGAGACCGCCGGCGTTCGACACTGCGCTCGCCATTTGCGCCGTACCCACACTTTGCATACCGCCCTGGACGATCGGATGTTCGATCCCCAGCATTTCGGTAATCCGCGTCTTGAAAGCCATCAGCCTAGCCCCTTCCGTTCTTATATAACCTAGTTATACTTCTAAAATCATCCTGACAAGAGGTGTCCCCTATGCCCAACGCGTCGCCAAACGCAATGCCCCGCGCCGTCATGGCCGACGAGCTCGGCCCGCCCGACAACTACCGCCTTGTCGATCATGATCCCGGTCCGCCCTCGCCCACACAAGTTAGCATTTCTATCAAGGCGGCAGGGATCAGCTTCGTCGACGTGCTGACCGCGTCGGGCGGCTATCAGGTCAAGCCGCCGGTGCCCTTCATTCCGGGCAGCGAATGTGCGGGCGTCATCGTTGCGGTCGGCGCCGAGGTCGAGGGGCTGCAGGTCGGCGACAGGGTTGTCGCCAGCGGCTGGGGCGGGATGTTCGCCCATGTCGCGAACCTGCCGGCGCGCACGGTGCGCAAAATGCCCGAACCGCTGTCGTTCGAGGAAGCGGCGGTGTTCCCGGTCAGCTATGCGACCGCCTGGCACGCGCTGGCCGATCGCGGGCAATTGAAGGCGGGCGAGACATTGCTCGTCCTCGGCGCGGGCGGCGCTACCGGCTATGCGGCGGTCCAGATCGGCAAACAGCTTGGGGCGCGCGTGATCGGGTCGGCGTCGAGCGCCAGCAAGCGCGCGCTCGCGACGGCCGGCGGCGGCGATGCTGTGATCGATGCGCGCGGCGACGACTGGCGCGAACAGGTCAAGGCCGCCAATGGCGGGAAGGGCGTCGACGTCGTGTTCGATCCGGTCGGCGGCGAAGCGACCGATCCGGCCTTTCGCTCGCTCACGTGGAACGGGCGCCATCTGGTGATCGGCTTCCCCGCGGGCATCGCGGCACTGCGGACCAACCTGCCGTTGCTCAAAGGTGCCAGCCTGATCGGCGTCGACGTGCGCCAGTTCGGCATCTTCGAGCCCGAAAAGAGCGAGGCCAATCGCGACACCGTGTTCGCGCTCGCCGCCGAGGGCAAGCTGAAGCCTGCGATTGCGCGCAGCTATGCGCTCGAGGATTTTCGCGCGGCGATGGAGGATGCGGCGGCGGGACAGCGCGCCGGACGGATCGTGCTGGTGATGGACTAGGACCAGTCCGCCGCAACTGTCGCCAGGCGCGCCCGCCAGTCGGTGGTCACGGGCAGCGCTTCGAACTCGCGCTTCAACCGCGCGACCAGCTCGGCAACGGGCTCCACCGCATCGATCAGGCCGGCGCTTTGCCCTGCACTCCAGATGTCGCGCCAGGGCATCACGCCTTCGGGCATCGGCGAGCGGACATTGGGTAAAGCCTTTGCGTCGAGCCCGACCGCCTCGATCGACTGGCGCATCCAGTGCGCGGGGACGCCGTTCATCGCCGCCGATGCGACGATATCGTCGGCGCTCACGGCGGGAATCATGGCCCGATGCCCCTCGACCACCCCGCTTTCGGGGGTCGCAATAAAGCGCGTGCCCATACAGGCGATATCGCCGCCGAGCGCCAATGACGCCGCAATGCCATGCGCATCGGCAATGCCGCCCGCGACGATCAGCAGCCCGCCGAACATCCGCCGCACCGCCGGCACGAACGCCATCGGGGTCAGGAAGCCCGTGTGCCCGCCTGCCCCCGCGCAGGTCAGCATCAGCCCGTCGGCACCGGCGGCGATTGCTTTTTCGGCGTGCTTCATCGTCGTCACGTCGTGAACGACGCGCCCGCCCCAGCCGTGGACGCGTTCAACCAGCGCCGACGGGTTGCCGAGGCTCGAAAGGACGAGCGGCACGCGGTAACGTTCGAGCAGGTCGAGGCGATCGGCGGCGGCTGGGTCGGTGCCCCAGCGCGCGGGCATGTTGGCGATCGGCGGCGCCCCATCGACGTCGGCGAGCGCTTTCAGATAATCTTCGAACTGTTCGAACGGGGTGATCGTGCCGCCCTGCCAGCCCCCGACCACCCCGGTGCGGCAGCAGGCGACAGCCAGAGGCACCGACGAGGCAAAGCTCATCGGCGCGCACATTAGCGGCAGCGACAGTCCGGAAAACATTGCGGTCAAACGGTGGCTTTCAGCGCATCGAGCATCCGCAGATAATGCTGCGGATTCCACACATCCTGATCCTCGCCCCAGCCGATGCCGCCGTCAATGTCCCAACGCATCAACTGGTTCACGCCATATCCGGCCTCGCTCATCGTCGAGACGGTGAAGCCCTCGCTCTTCATCTCACGGCCATGCTCGTCGACGAGCTCGACCTGCATGTGCATGCTCCAGCCGGTCTTGGGGCTGCGAAAGACGCGCATGCGCGACCGGGCGGTGTCGAGGCTGCCGAAGGTCCCGTCGCGGCGGATCCAGCCGGCGTTCATCGGCGACCAGCCGTCGGCGTCGCCATCCTGCACGCGCGCAAAGCCGAGGAATCCGGTACCGTCGCGGCGATGGCCGAAGATATACTGGATACGCCCCCTCCCCCGCTCGCGCTCGATCTCGCGCCACCGCGCGCCGCCGGGATGCTTCACCCGCTCCATGTCATTCGCATAAACTTTCGGGCTCGCCGCATACGGCCCGCCGCGCGGCCCCCACGTCCGGTCGCGCACCCCGATGCCGTCGATACGGATGCGCTCGCCGCGCAGGGTCATCCAGCCCTCAACATGGCCGAGCTGGTCATAATGCGGCGTCGCCATGAACGGCGGCTTGCCCGGCGGGAAGCGGTGCGGCTGGTGGAGACCGGTGTGAGTAAAATCGAGCGCGAAGCCGCGCGACGGGTCCTCGTACTGGAGGTGGTATTTCATGCCCGGCTCGATCATTTTCAGGCTGTAGCCGCCGCCGTGCTTGTCGCCGGGAAAGACGATGTCGGTGAGGTCGGGCGCATCGGGCATCGGCGCTTCCTCGACCTTGCGGTAATAGGCCATGCGCGCCTGATCATAGCCCTCGTCGTCCCAGGCGAAGATGCGCCAGGTGATCGCCTTGCGATTGGGATAATAGGGCGCGTGGATCCAGCAGCCGATCTTGCGTTCGGGAATGTTGAACGACCACCAGTTGGTCTCGGTTTCATAGGGATCGTCGGAGAGCTGGTGATAGCGGTCGTCTTCGGGTCTGAACGTCAAATCGTCGGTCATGCAAGGCTCTCCAGTTCGTCCAGCGCGGCGGCGAACAGCGCCGCGATGCGACCGACATCGGCTATTTTTTCGGCGTCGGCGATCACGCCCATGTCGAGATTGTCGCCGCTGCGCCGCGAGGTGATGTTGAGAAAGCGGCCCGAACCGATGATCGGGACCGGATAATTGTGGCGCTGACGAAAGCCGGCATAGCTCCGCGCCTCGGACGGGCCGGGAACGTTCGACAGCGTCAGATTGCCGGGAAGCAGCCGCTTGCCGCCCGCCAGACGTTCGGCAAAAGCGGCGCGCCGGTCGCGCGCGCCATAAGGCTTTTCGGCAGCGTCGAGCAGCGCCTCGTCGTGCGCTGTCCGCTGCATCTCCTTCGCCATCGACGCCTGGATCGCGCGCAGCCGCGCGACCGGATCGGCGAGATGCGTCGCGAGATGAGGATGCAGCGCCACAATACGATTGCCGAACGGTCCATGCTCGTCGCGGCGGTACGAGCGCGCCGAATTGATAACGAGGGGCGTATCAGGAAGATCACCTGTTTCGCCGAGATAATTGCGCAGCGCGGTGCTCGCGAGCGTCAGGAAGATATCGTTGACCGTCGCATCCAGCGCTTTTCCCACCGCTTTTACCCGCGCCACCGGCAGGCTGATCGTCGCATAGCGGCGCTTGTCCGAGGTCGGACCCGACATCGCGAGCTGCGGCGTCGGTTCGCGGTCGTCCTTGAACGCGTCGAGTTCGGCGAGCGCTTGCTTGCGCCGTGCCGATTGCACCGCGCGCAGCGCCTCTTCGGCCGCGAAGTGCGTATCGGCCTTGCAACGCCATTTCTCCGGTTCGGGCAGCCTTGCGTCGGCGAAGCGCGCGGTCGCCGGCGGTGCGACGTCACTCAGCAGGCCGAGCACCGTCTGAAAGCCGATGCCATCGGCGACGCTGTGATGCATCTTGAGGTAAATCGCGCTGCCGCCCTCACCGAGCCGTTCGAACAGGTGCGCCGCGAACGGCGGACCCGACAGGTCGAGGCGGCGCATGTTGAGCCGCGCGACCGCATCGTAAAGCTCGGCCTCGCTCCACGCGCCGTCGTGCGGCTCGACCGCCACCAGCGTTTCGAGGTCGGCGCGCGCGATGTCGGCCCAGACGTCGCTGTCATAACCGTCGGGCGCCTCGTGCAGCCGCACCAGCAAGGGCGTTGCGGGGAGCCGCTCGGCGAACTGACGGCGGATCGCTGCGGCGAAGCCGTCCTGCCCGTCGGCCGGGACGTCGAGCAGGATCAGCGCGCCGACATGCATCGGCGAGGCGTCGGTTTCCGACAGGATCATGAAATGATCGTCGGGGCGCAGCCGCCGCACGCCCGGCGCGAGGGTCAGCGGGTCGCTCACCGCCTACCAGCCCGCGAGCGCCGCCGCCCGCGCGCGATGTTCGGCAGGACTGCCGAGCCAGGCGCGGTCGGCCATCGCGCGGCGGAACCAATAGTTGAGACCATATTCCCATGTATAGCCGATGCCGCCATGAGCCGCGACCGCCGCGCGCGTCGCGCGGACATAGACGTCGCAGAGATGCGCCTTCGCCATTGCAGCCGCACGCGGTGCGTCGGGAAGCCCTGCGTCCCACGCATAGGCCGCGTACCAGACGAGCGCGCGGGCCGGCTCGACGTCGAGCGCCATATGCGCGAGCTGATGTTTCAAACCCTGAAAGCGTCCGATCGGCTGGTCGAACTGTTCGCGCTCCTTAGCATAGGCGACGCTCATGTCGGTCACCTTCTGCGCGCCGCCAAGCGCGTCGGCAGCGACCAGCACCAGCGCGGCGTCGGCGAGACGCGCGGTCATCGGATCGGTGGCATCGAATAGCGCTTCGCCCGCGCCATCGGCTATGGAGACTTTCGACATCGGGCGAGTCCGGTCGGATGCTTTCACAGCTTCGATGGTGACGTCGGCGGCTGCAACCAGACGGACGCCCTTTGCGCGATCGACGATCAGGAACAGGTCGGCCGCGCGAGCGGATGGGGCGTAATCGCTGCCGCCATGGACCAGCGTCGCGACCGTCTTGCCGCTTGTCAGTGCCTCGGCATCGCCCCGCCCGCTCGCGGCCACCGCCGCGACTGCCAGCAACTGACCGATCAGCGGTCCCGCCGCCGCCGCCTCGCCCGCAACCTCGCAGACCAGCGCCGCGTCGAGCAGCCCCATGCCGCTGTCCGGCGCCAGCATCCCGCCGAGCCCGAGCGCCATCAGCGCTTCCCAGCTTGTGCGGTCGAAATCCTCGTCGCCATCGGCGAAGGCATGGATACGCTCCATCGGCCAGTTGTCGGTCAGCGTACCGCGCACTGCGTCCTGAATGGCTGCCTGCTCTTCGGTCAGGTGGAAATGCACGTCAGCGCTCCCCGCTCATCGCGAGGTCGCGCGGCAGGCCGAGGCCGCGTTCGCCGATGATGTTGCGCTGGATGTTCGACGCCCCACCGGCAATCGAATTGCCGAGGCTGCCCATGATCTGGTCGAGCCATTTTTCGGGTCCGCGCGGTCCGCGATTGCCGCGCCCGCCCGCGCCGGCGGGCTCGAGGAAGCCATGCTCTCCGATCAACTCCTGCGCGAGCAGTGCCATTTCGTGGCCGATCTCGGTCAGCAGCAATTTCATCATCAGCGCAACCGGGCCGGGGTCCTCGCCCGCCGCAGCGCAACTGAAGATCCGGTAGCTCGAATAGCGGTGCGACAGGACCGAACCCTCGATCTGCGCCAGCTTGTCGCGCACGATCGGGTCGTCGATGCGGCCGACCTCCTTGGCGAGATCGACCAGCTTGGCGAACTGCTTACCCAGCCCGTCGGCGCCGCCGATGCTCGCACGTTCGTGCTTCAGCGTCGTGCGGCTGACGTACCAGCCCTGCCCGCGCTCGCCGACCTGCCACGACACCGGCGTCTCGGCATTGTCGAAGAAGAATTCGCAGAAAGTGTGATCACCCTCCTCTCCCGTCATCTGACGGATCGGGCGGCGGGTGACCCCGGGCTGGTCGAGGTCGATCAGAAGATAGGTGATACCGTCATGCTTGGGCGCGTCGGGCTCGGTGCGCACGAGCATGAACATATGCGTCGATTGCATGCCCTGCGAGGTCCAGATTTTCTGGCCGTTGATGATCCATTTGCTGCCGTCGGCGGACAATTCGCCCTTGGTCCGCACGCTCGCAAGGTCGCTACCCGATCCGGGCTCGCTATAGCCCTGCCCCCAGACATAATCGCCCTCGACTGTCTTGCGGATGAAGAGGTCCTTCTGCTCTTCGGTCCCCTTTTCGAGCAAGGTGGGCACGGTCATGTTCATGCCGTTGCCGCCAACCTCCATCGGGGCCCGTGCACGCTGGAACTCTTCGCGGATCACCTGCGCGCGAATGACATCGACCGGTTGCTCGGAACCGCCGTACCGTTTGGGGATCGCGCGGTGGAGATAGCCCTGTTCGGTCGCGAGCGCGCGAAAGCTACGGACAAACTGTTTGAGGTCGCCGCCGCGCAGGTCGGAGGGCGGCGGCCAGTGGAGCGACAGGAAGGCGCGCACCTCGGCGCGGAAGGTCTCCGCCGCCTCGCCATAGCTCAGGTCCATCGCTCGCTCTCCCTCGTCTTGTCGAATCCTATGCCTGAGTTATATAACTACGTCAAATATGTTGTGCGCCATGACGGGCATGGTAGAGGCGACCGATGAGCATCGATCCCGACACCCTTCCGCACTATTTCACCGCCGAAGGCGAAGCCTTCCTCCCTTCGGGTCTTGCCCGCAATCCCTGGTTCGCCAATGCGGTTGCGGGCGGGCCGATCGCGGCGCTGATCGGACACATCGTCGAAAGCGCCGGTTTCGATCCCGATTTCGAAATCTGCCGCTTGACGATCGATATCCTCGGTATCGTGCCGCGCGCGCCGCTGGTGCCGCGTATCGTGCCGGTGCGGCAGGGACGGCAGGCGCAACTGCATCGCATCGAACTGCTCGCCGCCGACCGGCTGGTGGCACAGGCGCATGTGCTGCTCGCGCGCCACCTCGACACCCCGGCCTTCGCCGCGCCGCAGCCGCACCCGGCGCCCGACGATGTGGCCGAGGACAATTTCCTCGTTGGCGCGAGCATGGCCGGGGCGATCCGGACGCGCCCGATCATGGGCCGGGTGCGCGAACCGGGGCGCGGCGTGTCGTGGATGCGCATGGACGGCGAAGTCGTGGCAGGCGTACCCGCCTCGCCCTTCGCGAAGGCGTGTCTCTTCGCCGATTTCGGCAACGGCGTCGGCAGCGCGACCTTCGCGCACGAATGGAGCTATGCCAATCTCGACATCTCGATCCAGTTCTTTCGCATGCCGCGCGGCGACTGGTTTCTGCTCGATGCGTTTACCGAAGGTGCGGGCAACGGCCATGCGGTTGCCCAGACGGTCTTTGCCGATGCCGAGGGCGTCTATGCCAAGGGAACGCAGACGATCTTCGTCGCCGCGGGGCAGAAACTCGAAAAGACCTAGCGCCCCTGAAATTGCGGCGCGCGCTTCTCGGTCACCGCCGCCAGCCCTTCGCGATGATCCTCGCTGCCGAGCAGCAGGGCCTGATTGGGCAGGTTCGCCTGCCATTCGGCCTCCATGCTGCTTTCGAGCGCGCGCTGGATCGACTGTTTGACCGTCGCATAGGCGAGCGGCGCCGAGGCCGCGAGTTCGCGCGCCAGGTCCATACCGCGCGCGTCGAGGTCGTCGCGGGCGACAACTTCGCCGACCAGACCGATCTGCAGCGCTTCCTCGGCGCGAACCTGCTTGCCGCGCAGGCACATTGCCATCGCACGGCCGAGCCCGACGATACGCGGCAGCAGGAAGGTCCCGCCGAGCGGCGGCATGATGCCGAGCTTGATCCAGCTTTCCTGAAACATCGCATTGTCGGCGGCGATCCGGAAATCGCAGGCAAGCGCCAGTTCGCAGCCGACCGTCACCGCCGCGCCCTGCACGAGCGCCAGCGTCGGCTTGGGGCAGCGGTAGATGGCACGCGCCGCGCCCTGAAAATTGGCGTAGACAGTGTCCTTGATCTCGCTCGCCGACATGCCCGTCAGCTTTTGCAGAAAGGCAAAATCGGCGCCGACCGAGAAATGCTTGCCCTCGGCAGCGAACACGATCGCGCGGACGTCGCGGTCAGTGGAGAGCGCAGCAAAGGCCTCGCGGATCTCACCCAGCATTTCGGGCGACGACGCATTGCCGATATCGGCGCGCGCAACGATGACCGCCGCGATGCCGCCGTCACGGCGATCGATGCGGATATGCTGAAATTCAGCCATCGGGATTTTCGGCCTTCTTCTTCTCGCGCCAGATCATCGCGGTCGCGCTGGTCGAGAGCCCCATGTTGAGCGCCTCGGCATCGAGCGCGGCCTCGAAGGCCCAATCCTCGGCATTGTTGAGGTTCGCCTTCATATAGCGATAACCCATGCGCGGCCCGTCGGCGAGGCGGCGCGCCGCAATCATCGTCTCGTCGCGCAGCGCCTCGTCGTCTAAGAGCCGGGTATAGAGTCCCTTGGCGAACGCCTCGTCCGCCGACAGCTTTTCGCCGAGGAGGAAGAGTTCGCGCGCCACGCCGGTGCCGACGATCTTGGTCCAGAACCAGGTCGATCCGAAATCGCCCCCCGCGCCGATGCGGTCGAAGGCGGTCAGGAAACTCGCGCTCCTGCCTGCGAAACGCAGGTCGCACGCTCCCGCGATGCCGATTCCCGCGCCCGCGACCGGCCCGTTGACCATCGCGATCGTCGGCTTGGGCATTTCGTGAAGCAGGCGCGAGGTCTCCATGAAAGTGCGCAGCCGCACGAAGCCCTGTTCGGTGCGGCTGCCAACCTCGGAGTTGGCGGGCACGACCGCCTTGTCGGCGCCGCCTTCCTTGAGGTCGCCGCCGGCACAAAAGCCGCGCCCTGCCCCGGTCACCACGACGCACCCCACCGACGCATCGCGCGCCGCGTCGGCGCAGGCATCGGCGAGCGGCGCCATGATCGAGCTGGTCAGCGCGTTGAGCCGGTCGGGCCGGTTGAGGGTGATGGTACGGACCCCCGCATCATCGTCGATCAGCACTTCGGACATCGCTGGGCCTCCCCTGCCCCGATCTTCATGGCGAACGGCAAGTGAATCAATCCCCGCCGAGTTCGCGATGACGCGCCAGCATCCGAACCGCCTTTTCGGCAAGTTCGTCGGGCACCTGCGGATAGAGCGGCAGCGGGCGATCCTTGCTCGGCAGCGCGATCGTCGCGGTTGCACGCACCGTTTCCTCGTCGCGCTGGTTGGTGAATTTCACCGCAACGTCGACGAGGCTCTGCCCGCCTTCCTGCCGCTTTGCGAGCACCTCGCCGGTGACGCGCTGGACGTCGCCCATATAATTGAACTTGCGGATTTCGTCGTGGATGTGGGTGATCACCGCGTCGTCGCCCGCCCAGTCGCTGAGATACTGCCACAGGTAGTTTTCGCGCATCACCCCATAGTCATAGGCCATCGGATTGCCGATCGCCTGCGCCCACACCGGGTCCCAGTGCAGCCGCTGCGCAACATCGGGGATGCCATGCTCGTTCTTCACGTAGAAGGCGGGGATGCGCTGGCGATTCTTG
Organism: Sphingopyxis macrogoltabida; assembly: GCF_001314325.1. NCBI lineage: Bacteria > Pseudomonadati > Pseudomonadota > Alphaproteobacteria > Sphingomonadales > Sphingopyxidaceae > Sphingopyxis > Sphingopyxis macrogoltabida. The sequence continues at coordinate 1,605,619 of NZ_CP009429.1, read as the reverse complement.
TGCGCGAGGCGGTTCGCGGTCGGCGCATAGGGCACGAAGCCGTAGCCGCCCGCATGGAAGCAGATAACGTCGGTGACGGTTAGCGGGCCCTTCGCCTGCAGGCCGACCGAATCGCCCTTTTCAACGCTTTCGAACCAGCGCTTTTCGGCACCTCGGACCTGTTCCTTGGCGTAAATATCCTCGATCGCCTGCATTTCCTCGTCGGTATAGCTTGCGGGTTCGATCGCCGAATATTTGCCCTTCTTCGCCGCCGTCTTGCGCTCGGTCAGGACGCGCAGGATGCGATAGACCGCAACGACCTCGCCGCGCTGGTTCATCTTGACGTCGCGGCGAACGGTGATCACCGACCGGCCCGCAAATTCGGACTGCTTGACCTCGCAGCTCTCGTCGCCGTTGAAGCTGTAAATGGTATCGCCCGGATAGATGGGGCGATAAAAGTCCCATTGCGAACCCGACACGAAGACATGAATACCGCGGAACAGGCTCTTTTTCAGCGCCTTGATCTCGTCGGGCACAGGGTCACCCTTCATCGGCTTGTTGATGATGCCAGCCATCATCCCCGGTGCGATCACGCTGCCCCAGCGCGTCTTTTTCGCATAGGCCGGGTCGGTGTAGAGCGGCTTGTCGTCGCCCATGCCGTGCGCGAAGTTGCGAATATTATCCTCGGTCGCGGTCTGGATATATTCGCGGGTCTTCGCCGCCTGATCGAAGCCGAGCAATTTGCGCTGCCGCTCGATATCCTCGTCCGTAATCTCATAGGCGACGGCTTTCTGCCACTCATCGCTTTGCTTGATGTCGCTTTTCGCCTCGGCCATCGCATATCTCCCTTGTCACGAGTTATATAACTAGGTAATACATGCTTCATATCGAAGCAAGGGGATAGTGTCGCCAATGGAAGTTCGCCGCATCAGCGATGCATTGAAGGTGCGCGCGTCGCATCAGGCCGATGAGATCGCACACGACGACATAAGGCGGCAGATCAGCTTCGCCGAATGGGACCGCGAGGCCGACGAGGTCGGCGGCGGTCTCGCCGCGGCGGGGCTCGTTCCCGGCGACCGCGTCTTCCTGCCGATCAGCAATGCGCATGCGGTCGAAATGGCGATCGCGGTGTTCGCCGTGTTCCGCGCGGGCGGCATCGCCTGCCCGATCAGCACGCGGCTCAACCCGAAGGAAGTCGCCGATTATGCCGCGCTGTGCGGACCGCGCTTTTGCCTGACCGACGCCCCCGATCTGGTAAAGGGTCTCGATCTCGCCGGCTGCTGGCATGTCGACGATATGCCGCGCGACCTTGCCGCGCTGCCCGATCAGGCGGGCCTCGACCCGGCGGCCGACGCCGAAATCCTCGGCACGTCGGGGACGACGGGCAAGATCAAGGGCGTCGTGATCTCGCACCCCGACCTGATGACCGGCGTCACGGGCCATAATCAGGACCGCTCGCGATCGACGCTGAACGCTCTGCCGCTTACCGGATCGGGCGGCAATATCGGGATCGTCATGCTGCCCGCGCGCGGCGGCGCCACCGCGATCACCCAGCCGAAATTCGACCCCAAAGGCTTCCTCGAACTGGCGAAGGAAAAGCGCCCCGACCTCGTCTATCTCGTCCCTTCGATGCTGCGGCTGGTGCTCGACCATCCCGACGTCGCGACCTACGACATGGCCGGGGTCAAATATCTGATGACCGGCACCGCACCGCTGCCGCACGATTCGGTGAAGCGGGCGGCCGAACTCTGGCCGCACCTGCGTATCCGCAACAGCTATGGCATGTCCGAAGGCGGTGTCGGCATCGGCACGCGCAGCCAGGAACAGGTGCTGAAACCCGGCTGCGTCGGCAAGATGCCGGCGCATATGCAGATCCGCGACGAAGCGGGAAATATCGTCACGGAACCGGGCGTAGTCGGCGAAATCTATGGCTGGCAGAAACATCAGCGTCGCTACTGGAACGATCCCGAAGCGACCGAGGCGGGTTTCAAGGGCGGCTGGACCAAGACCGGCGACCTCGGTTTCGTCGACGAAGACGGCGACCTGATCATGGCGGGCCGGTCGAAGGAACTGATCATCCGCGGCGGCTACAATATCACGCCGCTCGAGATTGAAACGGTGCTCCACCTGCATCCCGCGGTCCAGCAGGCCGCAGTGGTCGGCGTGCCGCACGAGGTGCTCGGCGAGGATATCGCCGCCGCAGTGACGCTGCGCCCCGGCTGCGGCGAGGCGACCGCAGACGAGATCATCGATTTCTGCAAGGCGCATCTCGGCGACAACAAGGTCCCGCGGACGCTAGTCGTGATGGATGTCATGCCGCTCAACCCGAACGGCAAGATCCTGAAAAAGGAACTGGTTGCGCCGCTGACCAAGGCAGCGGAAGCACGGCGGCGGGCGGCTTAGTCGCCGTCATTGCGAGGAGCGTAGTGACGATTGCTTCGCTTCTTCGTTCGCAATGACAAGATCGAAGGTCTATCCCTTCAGCTTCTCGAACGGCACGTCCTTGTCCATACGCACTTCGCCGGGCATCCCCAGCACGCGTTCGGCGATCTGGTTGCGCAGCACCTCGTCGGCGCCGCCCGCGATGCGCATCACGGTCGAATAGATATAGTCGTACTGGACGTTGCCGGTCGCGGTATCGCCGGCTTCGGGCGCAATGCCCGCCAGACCGCGCAGTTCGAGCGCGAGGCCGTTGGTCTTCTGATAGCGCGAAGCATAGGCGAGCTTGACCATCCCGGCGAGCGCGCCGGGATTCTCGCCCTTCGACACCATCGTCCGGAGGCGCGCCTGAAAAAAGCGCTCGCCCTGCTCCTCGGCCAGCGCTTCGGCAAACTGCTGGCGGATCGACCGGTCGTCGAGCATCGTGCCGCCATGCCCGTCGGGGGTGGCGGCCGCGAAATCGAGCAAAGGCTCGATCCCGCTGCGGTGCGCGCCCGAACCGAGCCGTTCGCTCATCAGCACCGTCATGCAGCAGGCCCAGCCTTCGCCCTCGGCACCGAGGCGATTGGCGTCGGGAATGCGGACGTCGGTCAGGAAGGTCTCGTTGAACTCGCTCGCCCCGGAAATCTGGCGGATAGGCCGCGTCTCGATCCCCAGCGTCTTCATATCAACAACGAAGAAGGTCAGCCCCTTGTGCTTCGGCACCGTCGGATCGGTGCGCACGACAAGGATGCCCCAGTCGGTCAGATGCGCCCAGCTCGACCAGACCTTCTGCCCGTTGACGATCCAGTCGCCCGACCCGTCGTCGGCGCGCACAGCCTTGGTGCGCAATCCGGCAAGATCGGAGCCTGCGGCAGGTTCGGAAAAGAGCTGGCACCAGGTGATGTCGCCCTTCAGCGTCGCTTCGATAAAGCGTGCCCGCTGCTCGTCATTGCCGTGCTTCGCGATCACCGGGAGCGCCATGCCGGTGCCGATCGACGTGAACGGTCCCTTCGGCAGATGATATTTCCCCTCTTCCTCCGCGAAAATCACCGCCTCGATCCCCGACAGCCCGCGCCCGCCAAGCGCCTTGGGGAACGTCAGCCCCGACCAGCCGCCGGCGTAAAGCTCACGCATCCACGCGCGGCCGCGGTCGGCCTCTTCGGTGTCGGGCATCTTGGCGCCGACGGGAAGTTCGTGCGCAGGGGCATGGGCGGCGAGCCAGGTGCGCGCTTCGGCGCGGAAGGCGGCTTCTTCGAGGCTGTCGTTGAAATCCATTTTACGCCGCCTTCACCTGACTGCCCGGTTGTGCGTTGAGCAGCCGGTCAGCCCAAAAGCCGCGGTTGCCGAGATGCACGGCGAGCATCCGCTCGCGCCGGTAATAGAAATGGCAATTCGCCTCGAAGGTGTAGCCGATCCCGCCATGTACCTGTAGATTCTCCCGCGCCGCCATTTCGAGGCATTTGATCCCCGACAGTCGCGCCGCCGCCGCGGCGGCAGGCAGATCGTCGGGCGAGGATTCGGCCGCCCAGCCGCCGTAATAGGCGTTAGAGCGCGCCAGTTCGGTTGCCACCGCAACATCGGCGAGCTTGTGCTTGATCGCCTGAAAACCGCCGAGCGGGCGCCCGAAGATCTGGCGCTCCATCGCATAGTCGCGCGCCATGTGCAGACAGGCCTCGGCACCGCCGACGGCTTCGAATGCCGCCTGCACCGCCGCCTGATCGATCAGTCGATCGAGCTTGCCGACGCCCGGCATGGCTTCGGCCGCCGCCCCGTCGAAATCGATCCGGTAGTGGGGGCGAAGCTGGTCGAAACTGTCGAGCTTGGTGCGCTTCACGCCCGGCTGATCGAGTTCGACGAGCGCGAAACCGCCGCCACCGACAAGCACCACCGCAATATCGGCAATGCCCGCGTCGGCGACCGGCGACTTGCTGCCGTTCAGCTTGCCGCCCTCCAGCGCCACGCCCGTTGCGAACACCGGCCCCGGCCCCTCGGCATAGGCGAAGGTCGCGATCGCCTCGCCGCTGGCGAGCTTCGGCAGCCATGCCGCCCTCTGCGCTTCGCTTCCCGCCAGCCGGATCGCCTCGGCGCCCAGCACGATCGAGCTCATGAACGGCACTGCGGCGTTGGCGGAGCCAAGCGCTTCCATGATCACGCCGAGGTCGAGCGCGCCGAGTCCGAGCCCGCCATGCTCCTCGGGGATCGCCGCGCCGAGGAAGCCCATGTCGGCGAGCGCGCGCCACAGCGGCTCGTCCCATTCGGCGCCCGAATCGATCAGCGTGCGCAGCCGGTCGAAAGGTGTCATATCGGCGAGGAGCGCGCGCGCTTGCTCGCCGAGCATTTTCTGTTCATCGCTGAGGTCGAAATTCATCGCAGGACTTGCCCCGTTGTTGCGACCTGTGTCATAGCGAGTTGTATAACTAGGTCAACCATGACAAATGCCGGGAGAGGAATCGCTGGCCATGCAATATGAAACCATCCTCGTCGACGTCGCCGACCATATCGCGACGATCACGATCAACCGGCCCGAGGCGATGAACAGCTTCACCAAGCGGATGATGGACGAATTCGAGCATCTGTGGAAGTGGGTCGGCAGCAACGACGACGTGCATTGCTGCGTGCTGCGTGCGGCGCCCGGCAAGGCGTGGTGCACCGGCGTCGACGTCAAGGAATCGCAGAAGGAAGGCGGCACGGTCGTCGACCTCGCCAACATCTGGCATTGCGAGGATCCCGGCAATTATCTCGGCCCCAAGTCGATGAAATGCTGGAAGCCGGTGATCGCCGCGGTGCACGGCATGGCCGCCGGCGGCGCCTTCTACTGGCTCAACGAGAGCGACATCATCATCTGTTCCGAAGATGCGACCTTCTTCGACCCGCATGTCACTTACGGGATGACGAGCGCGCTCGAACCGATCGGCATGACCTATCACATGCCGCTCCACGACGTGCTGCGCATGGTGCTGCTCGGCAACGACGAACGCATCGGCGCGGGGACTGCGCTGCGTATCGGCCTCGTCAGCGAGATTACGACGCTCGACGATCTGTGGCCGCGCGCACAGGAACTCGCCGCAACCATCGCCGCAAAGCCACCCGCCGCGACCGCCGGATCGGTCAAGGCGATCTGGGAATCGCTCGACCTGCCGCGCAGCGTCGCGCTGCAGCAAGGCCTCAAATATTGCCAGATCGGCAATCCGGTCGGGGTACCGCAGGTCAACCGCGCCGCGCTGATGGCTGACAAGGCCAAGAAATTCACGGTTCGCTAGCCGTAGCGTCAACTACTGCTTGACGTTTACGTCAACGTCCGGTTGGATGATCTCAACACATAAGGGTGAGGACTCGAACGCGCATGTCGATTCTATACGACGAAGGGCAACAGGCGATCGCGACCGAATCGCGTCGCGTGCTCGAAGCCCGGGTGAGCAAGGAAGAGCTGCTTCCCCTGCTCGAAACCAGCGGCCGCTATCATGAGGGCTATTGGACCACGGCGAAGGAGCAAGGCTGGACGGCGCTGGCGCTTCCCGAAGCCTATGGCGGACTCGATCTCGGCCTCATCGAGCTCGGACTGATTGCGCATCAGGCAGGGCGCTCGCTGAGCGGCGCGCCCTTCCTGACGTCGAACTTCGGCGCCGCCAAGGCGATCGAACTCTACGGGTCGGACGACCAGAAGACGAAATGGCTGCCCGGGCTCGCGAGCGGCGAGACGATCGGCGCTGTCGCCTTCGCCAGCGGCGCCAACGCCCTGCCCGCGCGGCCGGCGCTGACGCTGACCGGCGAGCGGCTCGACGGGGTGATGACCGGCGTTGCCGGCGGGCTTGCCGCCGACATCGCGGTGGTCTTTGCGAACGGCCCCGGCATGCCCGTACTCGCGGTCGCCGAGCTTGCGGACGTCAAGCGCACCGCAATCGCCACCTTCGACAACAGCCGCCTTTATGCCGACCTCGAATTCGCGGGCACGCCTGCCGAAACGCTGGTGACCGGCGGCGCGGCCCGCGAGGCGGCGCTCCATATCCTCGCCTTGCAGGCGGTGATCACCGCGCACGAGCAGGCCGGCGGCGCCGAAGCGATGATGGAAATCGCGCGCGATTATGCGGTGACGCGCCGCGCTTTCGGCCAACCGATCGGCGCCTTCCAGTCGATCAAGCACCGCATCGCCGAGATTTACGGCCTCGTCGAACTGGCGCGCGCCAACTGCATTCACGCGGCATCGCGCGAGGGTCAGGCCGATTTCATTACCGCGGCTGCTGCGGCGCGCATCTCGGCGACCGAGGCCTATGACACCGCATCGCGCGACTGCGTGCAGATTCATGGCGGTATCGGCGTGACGTGGGAGCTCGGCCTCCACCTCCACACGCGCCGCGCCCGCAGCCTCGCGATCGAGCAGGGCAATCTGCTCTTCTGGGAAGACGTTCTCGTCGACCGCCTGACTGGAGAAGCCGCATGAGCGATCTCGATGCCTATCGCAGCAAGGCGGCCGCCTGGCTTGAATCGATGGTGCCGACCTATGGCAAGGCGGCACGCAAGGGCCTGTCCGAGGCCGACGACCTCGCGCTCGCCCGCAAATATCAGAAGGCGAAATTCGACGCGGGCTATGCCGGGATCAACTGGCCGACAGAGTTCGGCGGCCAGGGGAAGGGCCACCTCGAAAAGGTGACCTTCGATACCGAGGAAATGAAGCACGGGTTCCCCAGCTTCTATTTCGGCATCTCGCTCGGCATGCCGATCCCCGTCCTCATGCAGTTCGGCGAGGACAAGGCGTGGGTCAAGGAACGCGTGCTGAAGGCACTGCAGGGCGAAGAAATCTGGTGCCAGCTTTTCTCCGAACCCGCCGGCGGCTCCGACCTTGCCGGCCTGCGCACCAAGGCCGAGCCCGACGGCAACGGCTGGAAGATCAACGGCCAGAAGGTGTGGACGAGCTGGGCGCATTACAGCGACTATGGCGTCATCGTCGTGCGCACCGACCCCAATGTGCCGAAGCACAAGGGGCTCACTTACTTCTGGGTCGACATGAAGGCGCCGGGCGTCACCGTGCGCCCGATCAAGCTGGTAGGCGGTGACAGCCACGTCAACGAAGTCTTCTTCGACGATGTGAAGATCGGCGACGATCATCGCATGTCGCCGGTCGGCGGCGGCTTTGCGGTCGCGATCGCGACGCTGATGATCGAACGCTATGTCGCGACCGACAGTGCGGGCTTCGGCCCGCATCTCGACCTCTTCGTCGAGCTTGCGAAGGACACTGAGCTCAATGGCAAGCCGGCGATCGAGGATGGCCGCATCCGCCAGCAGATCGCGCGCAACTATGCGATGCGCAGCGGGCTGCAATCGATCACCGCGCGCGCCATGGCGATGATGCAGGCCGGCATGACCCCCGGCCCCGAAGGCTCGCTCAACAAGCTTGTCGCGGTGCGTTCGCGCCAGAAGCTCTCCGAACTCGCGATCGACCTGCAGGGATCGGACGGCTTCACCTATGACGATCATGCCTCGCAGAAGGAGGACTGGACGTCGAGCTGGATCAACGCGCCGACGGGCCGCATCGCGGGCGGGTCGGACGAGACGCTGCTCAACACCATCGCTGAAAAGATCCTCGGCCTGCCGCAGGATCACCGCCCCGACAAGGGCGTCCCGTTCAACCAGATCCCGGCCTGAGGAGGGCCAGTCCATGAAGATCGATTCCACCACCGCCGCCGTCGTCACCGGCGGCGCATCGGGCCTCGGCCGCGCCACCGCCGAAGCGCTCGCGGCGCAGGGCGTCAAGGTCGCCATCTTCGACATCAACGACGCGCTGGGCGAGGAAGTCGCCAAGGCGATCGGCGGGCTGTTCGTCCATGTCGATATCACCGATGAACAATCGGTGCTCGACGGCTACGCCACCGCGCGCGCCGCGCACGGACAGGAGCGCATCTGCGTCCATTGCGCGATGACCTCGCGCCGCGGCAAGACGCTCGCCTTCGACAAGGCGAGCGGCAGTTTTCGCCGCACCCCGACCGAGGACTATGCCTATGGCGTCGCGGGCATCCTGACCGCGAGCTATCGCATCGCGTCGATCGCGGCCGAGGGCATGGCGACGCTGCCCGAACTCGAGGACGGCGAGCGCGGCGCGATCGTCCTGACCGCGTCGGTCGCGGCGCAGGACGCACAGATCGGCCAGGTGATCTACGGCTCTGCCAAGGCGGGCGTGAACGGCCTCGTGCTGCCGATGGCGCGCGACCTGATGGACCTCGGTATCCGCGTCAACGCGATCATGCCCGGCGTGTTCAGCACGCCGCTCGTCGCCGGGCTCCCTGAACCGGTGCTCGCCAGCCTTGGCGCCTCGGTGCCCTTCCCCAAGCGGCTCGGCCACGCCGAGGAATATGCCAGCCTCGCGATGGAAATGCTGCGCAACTCCTATTTCAACGGCCAGGCCGTCCGCCTCGACGGCGCGATCAGAATGGCGCCGCGTTAATCGTCAACTCCCCTCGAAGAAGGAACCCTGTGAAATGTCCGAAGCCTATATCATCGACGCCGTCCGCACCCCGCGCGGGATCGGCAAGCCCGGCAAGGGCGCGCTGTCGCACCTCCACCCGCAGCATCTCGCCGCGACGGTGCTGAAGGCGATCAAGGAGCGCAACAACCTCGACACCGCGACCGTCGACGACATCGTCTGGTCGACCTCGACGCAGAAGGGCAAGCAGGGCGGCGACCTCGGCCGCATGGCCGCGCTGGCGGCGGGTTATGACACCAAGGCGTCGGGCACCACGCTCGACCGCTTCTGCGGCGGCGGCATCAGCAGCGTCAACTTCGCCGCGGCATCGGTGATGTCGGGCATGGAAGATTGCGTCATCGCCGGTGGCACCGAAATGATGAGCTACACCGCTCAGATCGGCGCCGAGGAAGCCAATGCCGGCATCAAGCCGCTCGGCATGGGCTCGGGCAACGCCGCGCTCGACGAAATCCATCCGCAGTCGCATCAGGGCGTCTGCGGCGACGCGATCGCGGCGAAAGAAGGCATCAGCCGCGAAGCCGTCGATGCGCTTGCGCTCGTCAGCCAGCAGCGCGCCGACCGCGCGATCAAGGAAGGCCGCTTCGCCAAGTCGGTCGTGCCGGTCTATAACGAGGACGGCAGCGTCGCGCTCGACCGCGAGGAATTCCCGCGCCCCGAAACCACCGCCGAAGGCCTCGCCGGCCTCAAGGCCAGCTTCGACGCGCTCGCCGATTTCGACCTTGGCGACGGCGTGACCTTCCGCAAGCAGATCACCCGCCGCTATCCCGACCTCGAGTTCAAGGGCGTCCACCACGCCGGCAACTCGTCGGGCGTCGTCGACGGCGCTGCGGCGCTGCTCCTGACGTCGAAGGACTATGCCGACAAGCACGGCCTGAAACCGCGCGCCCGCATCGTCGCCTATGCCAATCAGGGCGACGACCCGACGCTGATGCTCAACGCCCCGGTCCCGGCGGCGAAGAAGGTGCTCGAAAAGGCCGGCCTGACCAAGAACGACATCGACGTCTGGGAAATCAACGAAGCCTTTGCCGTCGTCGCCGAAAAGTTCATCCGCGACCTCGACCTCGACCGCGAAAAGGTCAACATCAACGGCGGCGCGATGGCGCTCGGCCACCCGATCGGCGCCACCGGCTCGATCCTGATCGGCACTGCGCTCGACGAACTCGAACGCTCGGGCGGCCGTTATGGCCTCGTCACCATGTGCGCCGCAGGCGGCATGGCACCGGCGATCATCATCGAACGCATCTGATCCTGAAACGGAGCCCCTCCCCGCTCGGGAGGGGCTTCGCTCAGAACGGCCCGCGCACCGCGATCGTCCGCGCGGGGTTATAGAGGTTCAGGAACATCGTCTTGCCGTCGGGCGCGAAGCAGACGCCCGAAACCTTGGTCGCCGCGCTGACCCGCGCGAAGGGATAGACCTTCCCTTCGGGCGTCACGCCGCGCAGATAATTGTCGGGCCGGCTGCCGCGCCGGTCCTCGCAGACCATCAGGTCGCCGTTCGGCGCGACGCTCAGATTGTCGCCAAAGCTGAAATGCGCAGGGTCCGTCGTTTCGACGAACAACTGCAGTTGCCCCGGCTGCGCCGCCTCGGCCGCCGTGCCTTCAGCGGGCGACGGGCGATAGCGCATGATCTGCCCGCGCCGCGCCGGTCCGCCCGACGTGCAGGTGAAATAGATTTCCCCGTCACCGCCGTGGATGCCCTCGCCGCGCGCAAAGACCGTCGCCCCGGCGCGCGCACCGCGCTTGCGGAGGTCGTCCTTGGGGCTTTCGACATCGTCGAGGTCGATCCAGCGCGTATCGTGCCAGCCGCCGGTCGCCAGTGCGCGCCGCGTCCAGTTGCGCGTGTCCGCAAGCGCCGGATTGGCCAAGGCCAGCGCCTGCAACCGACCGCCCTTGGCGAGCTGACCCGGCACCGCGGGCAGGAAGCGATAGAAGAGGCTGTCCTGCCGGTCCTCGGTCATATAGACCGCGCCGCTCCGCGGATCGACGACCGCCGCCTCGTGATTGAAGCGACCCATTGCCTTGATCGGCTCCGCCGTCATCAGCTTGCCCGGTGCGACAGGGATTTCGAACACCCAGCCATGGTCCTCCTTGTGCCGGCGACCGCCGCGCGAAACATCTTCCTCGCAGCTCAGCCAGGTGCCCCACGGCGTGATGCCGCCCGCGCAGTTATAGATGGTGCCCACGAGCGAGAGATATTGCTCCTCGACCGCAAGGCTGGCGGGATCGAGGATGATCGTCGAGACCCCGCCGGGCAACGCCTCGCCGCTGCCTGCGCGGTAACAGTCGAACGCGGCGGCATCGCCGCTGATCCCGACCGGACACGCGCCATGCTTCAACTCGTCGGCGCCGAGTTCATGGTTGCGCATCAGGCACAGCCGTCCGTCGGGCAGCGCCGTGCAGCCCATGCCGTCGGCGCTGTTCGGCACCTGCCGCCCGTCGCTCATCGTCTGGCCGAACTGCGACACGATCTTGTACGAAAAACCCCGCGGCAGGTCGAGGATACCTGCCGGATCGGGGACCGGCGCGCCGAAGCGGTTGGCGTCGGCGAGGATCGCGGCGGAGACATGGCGGCTATGGAGCGCCAGCCCGGCGAAAGCGGTGGCCATCAGCCCCCTGGCGAAGCCGCGGCGGTCGAGTGCGATGGATGCCCGTTCCATGACGGCGCGATACGCTCCTGACGTGACAGGCAGATTGCGGAAGTCTGACATTTTGACAACAATTTGAAGTTCGCTGGCACATTAGTGCAACATTCTGCGCCTCAGCATTTCCGGGGGCCAGCGCCCTATCCCGCCGGAAAAGAAATCCTATCCCGCGCGGGGCGCTTGGCCCTTGCGCTGCCCCTTTCGCACCGGCATGGCCAAGGGGACATATTGGGAGAAGAAAGACATGGCAGGTCCGCTTCAGGGTATCCGTATCATCGAATTCGCCGGCATCGGCCCCGGCCCGTTCTGCGGCATGATGCTCGCCGACCATGGCGCCGAAGTGATCCGCATCGACCGCCCGGGCGGCTTCATGGATCCGCGCGATCCGCTGTCGCGCAATCGCACCTCGATCGCGCTCGACATGAAAAATCCCGACGCTGTCCAGATCGCCCGCGACCTTTGCAAAAGTGCCGATGGAATTATCGAGGGCTATCGCCCCGGGGTGATGGAGCGCCTCGGCCTCGGTCCCGATGTGTTGCTCGGCGACAATCCGAAACTCGTCTACGGCCGCATGACCGGCTGGGGTCAGTTCGGTCCCTATGCGCAGGCCGCGGGCCACGACATCAACTATATCTCGCTGTCGGGCGTCCTTCACACCGTCGGCCTCGCCGGCCAAAAGCCCGTGCCGCCGGTCAATTATGTCGGCGACTTCGGCGGCGGCGGCATGATGCTGGCGTTCGGTATGTCGAGCGCGCTGCTGCACGCCGCAAAGACCGGTCAGGGTCAGGTGATCGACTGCGCGATGACCGACGGTTCGGCGCTGCTCGCGGGGATGAGCTGGTGGTTCCACGGCGCCGGCATGATCAAGGACGAAGCCGGCGTGAACCGCCTCGACGGCGGCGCGCCCTATTACGACACCTACACCTGCAGCGACGGCAAGTTCATCTCGATCGGCTCGATCGAGCCGCAATTCTATGCCCTGCTCCGCGCCAAGACGGGCCTCGACGCCGATCCCGATTTCGATGTGCAGGACGATCAGGAAAACTGGCCTGCGAAAAAGGCAAAGGTCGCAGCGCTGTTCGCAACGAAGACCCGCGACCAATGGTGCGAGCTGATGGAAATGACCGACGTCTGCTTCGCACCGGTTCTGTCGCTCAGCGAAGCGCCGCACCATCCGCACAATGTCGAGCGCAAGACCTTCGTCGAGGTTGCAGGCGTCCCGCATCCCGCGCCCGCGCCGCGCTATTCGGCGACGGTCAACGATACGCCGCGGCAGGCACCGGCGGTCGGCGGCGACGGCGATGCAGTGCTCGCGGGGCTCGGCTATGATGCGGACAAGATCGCGGCGCTCCGCGGCGGCGGCGCGGTACGCTGACGACTCAATCGGCGCGCGCGGTCATCGCTTCCCAGAGGCCGCGCCCGCCGAAACCGGCAACCTGACGCCCCAGTCGCTGCGCCCAGTGCGCGTCGTTGCCATGCTCGCCGCGCCAGCGCATCAGCGGGATGGTCACGCGGTGCAGCTCATATTCGCGGGTAAAGCCGATCGCGCCGTGCACCTGATGCGCGACCGCAGTAACGACACCGACCGCGCGGTTGGCGCGCAGTTTGGCGGCGGCAATCTCGAAATTCGCGGCCTCGGCATCGAAGCCCACGACATCGAGCCGCTTTGCCATCGCGGCGGCGGCGGCATCGACCGCGCGCACCTCGCACGCCATCACGGCAAGCGATTGCTGTACTGCCTGAAACTTGCCGAGCGGGCGGCCGAATTGCTGGCGCGTGTTGACATGCTCGATCGACAGGCCGAGCGCCTGTCCCATCGCACCGGCCATCAGGCTGACCGTCGCAGCGGCGTGCAGCGCAGGATCGACGTCGCCCAATCCCGACAGGATCAGAGGCGCAACGGGCAAGTCAGGCACGGCAACGCCCGCGATCTGCAACACCGCATTCAGATCGCCCCAGTCGCCTCCGAACCCGCCGTCGGCCTCGGGCACCAGCAACAGGGCAAAGCCCGCCTCCTCGACGGGCGCGATACCGGCACTCGCGGCTTCAGCGAACACGGCGCTCGCCGTATCGCACAGCATGTCGCGGGCGCCGCTCATCGCAGGCCCAATCCGCGTGCGATGATCCCGCGGATCACCTCGCGCGTCCCGCCGCGGAGCGAGAAGCTCGGCGACGCGATGAGCAGCGCGCGCAGCAGCCGCGCCAGGTCGGCGTTATCATCCCACCCGCAATCGATCACCGCCTGCACCCGGCGCGGCATATCCTGTTCGAAGGCATTGCCCAATTCCTTGACCACCGACGCCTCGACCATCGGGTCTTCTCCCGCTGCGAGCTTGGCTGCGGTCGACATCGAAAGCTGGCGCAGCGTCCACATTTCGGCGGTCAGTTCGCCGATCAGGGCTGCGACCGCCGGATCGGGGTCGCTGCCTGCCGCGTCGATCAGCGCCGCCAGCAGCGCATGGCTCGACAGATAGCGCTCGGGACCCGATCGTTCGAGGCCGAGTTCGGCGGTGACCTGCTTCCACCCTTCTCCGCGCGTCCCGATCAACGCGCCATGCGGAACGAGCACATCGTCGAAGAAGATTTCGTTGAAGTCGTGATTTCCCGCCATGTCGATGATCGGGCGGATGGTGATCCCTGGGGTGTCGAGATCGACGAGCAACTGGCTCAAACCGGCGTTGCGTTCGCTGCCCTCTTCCGTGCGGACGAGCGCGAGGATGACGTGCGACAGATGCGCGCCCGTCGTCCAGATTTTCTGCCCGTTGATCCGCCAGCCCTCGGCGGTTTCGCGCGCGCTCGTCCGTACCGCGGCAAGATCGGACCCCGCGCCGGGTTCGGATAGGCCGATGCAGGCATAGAGTTCGCCCTTCGCGATTCCCGGCAGATAGCGTTGCCGCTGTTCCTCGCTGCCATAGCGCAGGATCAGCGGCCCGGTCTGCCGGTCGGCGATCCAGTGCGCCCCTACGGGCGCACCCGCTGCGAGCAATTCCTCGATCACGACATAGCGCTCGAGCGGATGCCGCTCGCCGCCCCCGTAACGCGCCGGCAGCGTCATCCCGATGTAACCGGCAGCGCCCAGAGCACGGCTGAAACCGGCGTCGAAGCTCGCCCAGCAATTGGCCCGTTCGACGATGTCACCTCGCGGCTGATGGTCGGCAAGCCACGTCCGCAAATCGGCGCGTAGTGCCGATATGTCGCCGGGCGGATCGAAAGGATAGAGCGCAAAGCCTTGCATGTCCCGCTGGCCATGCAATAGCTTTCCCGAACTGCAAAGGGATTTTGGATATGGGCGAATTTCTGAGTGTCGAACGGCGGGGCAAGATCGCGATCCTGACGATGATCAAGCCCGAGAGCATGAATGCGATCGGCACGCACGAGGATTGCCAGGACATCATCGACACGCTGCGTACCCTTGGCGACGACCGCAGCGTCAGCGCGATCATCCTCACCGGCAGCGGCAAGGCGTTCAGCGCCGGCGGCAACCTGAAAGGGATGCAGGACCGCACCGGCATCGGCGTTCTCGACCAGCCCGATTCGACGCGCAGCAACTACCGCAAGGGCGTGCAAGCGGTGATCCGCGCGCTGATGGAGTGCGAAATCCCGATGATCGCCGCGGTCAACGGCCACGCCATCGGCCTCGGCTGCGACCTCGCCTGCACCTGCGACATCCGCATCGCCGCCGAGAGCGCGAAATTCGCGTGCAGCTTCATCAAGGTCGGCATCGTCCCCGGCGACGGCGGCGCATGGCTGCTTCAGAAAGTCCTCGGCTATCCGCGTGCCGCCGAACTGTTCCTCACCGGCGACCGCTTTGACGCCGCGCAGGCAAAGGAATATGGTCTGGTGACGGATGTCGTCCCCGACGAGGAGTTGCTGGACCGCGCCATCGCCATCGCCGAACGCATCGTGTGCAACCCGCCGCGCGCGCTCCGGCTCACCAAGCGATTGCTCCGCGAAGCGCAGCACAGCCGGATGAGCGACATCCTCGAGATCAGCGCCGCCTATCAGGCGATCGTGCACGAAACCGCCGACAATCGCGAGGCGATCAACGCCTTTGTCGAAAAGCGGCCGCCGGTATTTACGGGAGAATGACCATGCTTGCCGAACGCGTCCTGCCGCTTTCGGGTATCCACAATTTCCGCGACTATGGCGGCTATGCGGTCGAGGGCGGCGGAAGGCTGCGGGGCGGCATATTGTGGCGCTCGGCGCATCATGTCGAAGCGACGCCTGAGGATCTTGCGGCGGTCGACGCGCTGGGGCTGGAGACGATCGTCGACCTGCGCGGCGACGATGAGCGCGAGGTCCACCCGTGCCGGCGCAGCGAGAATTTCTCCGCCCGCGTGCTGTTCGCGGGCGGGCAGACCGCGGGCCTCGCGCCGCACCTGCAGGCGGCAGGCGGCGCGATCGACAACGAGACGGCGCGGGCCCGCATGATCGATACCTATGCCGGCATGCCCTATCGCCCGGCCCTCGTCGCGACGCTGCGGCTCTATCTCGCGGCGCTTTCGGAATATGATGCCCCCAGCCTCGTCCACTGCGTCGCGGGCAAGGACCGCACCGGGCTGGCCGTCGCCGTCGTTCACCGGCTGCTCGGCGTCCATGAGGACGATCTGATGCAGGACTATCTGCTCACCAACAGCGCCGGAAAGATCGACGAGCGGATCGCGCAGGGCGCATCGCAAATCCGGGCGCGCTACGGCGGCGAGATCCATGACGATGCGATCCGCACGCTGATGTCGGTCAATCCCGCCTTCCTCGACGCGGCGCTGGCGACGATCCGCCGCGACCATGGCGATGTTGCAACCTATGCCGAGGCGGTGCTCAACCTGACCCCCGAAATGCACGAGGCGATGGTCGACAAGCTGGTGATCTACTGAAAGCGCGGGCGCCTAGCCGCCCTTCACCAGCACCCCGCCCTTGACCACCGCATCGACGCTTTCGAGCTCGCGCACGTTAGCCAGCGGGTCGCCGTCGACCGCGACGATATCAGCATAGCGGCCGACCGCGATCGCACCCACGTCGCTCTCGCGCCCGAGTGCCTGCGCCGCGTTGCGCGTCGCGGCCTGGATCGCTTCCAGCGGGGTCATCCCGTACTCGGTCATGACGCGGAACTGCTTGCCGACCTCGCCGTGCGGCATCACCCCGGCGTCGGAGCCGAACACCATCCGCACCCCCGCGCGGTGCGCCTTGCGGAAATTGTCGCGCTGGATCTGCGCAATCTCACGGTCCTTGCGGAGGTTATCCTCGAGCACGCCGTTCTTCGCGCCCTCGGCCTGCGTATATTCGGTGTTGTAGATATCCATCGAGAACCACACCGGCTGCTTGCGCGCGAGCGCCATGCGGATGCCTTCGTCATCGACCAGGCTGACGTGCTCGATCGTGTCGATTCCGGCGGCAATCGCGGCACGAATGCCCGCCGCGCCATGCGCGTGCGCCGCGACGCGCAGCCCCCACTGATGCGCTTCGTCGGCGATGGCGGCGAGTTCCTTTTCGGACACCTGCAACTGGCCGGGCTCGGTGTTGCGCGAGAAGACGCCGCCGGTCGCGCAGACCTTGATCACCTCGGCGCCAAATTTACGCTGGCGACGCACCTGATAGCGCAGTTCGTCAGGCGTATCGCCGATCCCCTCTTCCTTGCCGTCCTTCTTTTCAAGGCTGGGCGGCAGAAAGGTGCTGTCACAATGCCCGCCGGTCGCGCCGAGCGCATAGCCTGCGGGAACGATGCGCGGCCCCGTCGCATAGCCGGCGTCGATCGCCTGCTTGAGCCCGATGTCGTTGCGATTGTCCGACCCGACGTTGCGCACGGTGGTAAAGCCCGCGCCGAGCATGTCGTTCGCATTCTTGACCGCGGTCATGCCCCAGAAGCTGTCGGTGAATTCGAGCCCGCGATAGCCGCCGATGTCGGCGGGGCCGTCGAGGTGAACGTGCATATCGATGAGTCCGGGAAGCAGCGTGCGGTTGCCAAGGTCGACATGTTTGACGTTCGCGCCCCAACGCACCGTCCGCGCGTCAGCGATGCCGGTAATGCGGCCGTCTGCGCCGACGAAGATGGCGGGATAGTCGACCGTCTTGCCGGTCAGCACGTCGATATAGTGCGCGGCGGTGATGACCGTCTGGCCCTCGGCCTCCTGCGCCCCGGCAGGTGCCGCCGACAGGACGAAAAGCGCGACGCCGCCAAAAGCGATTCGCCGCAGAAAACTGCCGAACTTCACACGCGATTGCATATTTGCCCCCAACCCGTTTTCGTTATCCGGGAAACTGGATGGCAAAACAGGACTGAATAGGACAGCCCAAAAATCGGGTCAGACGATCTTTCGTCCGAAACCGCCGGGGCGCGGCGTGACCGGCGCGGGATCGGCCGGCAACGGTTCGACGACCGGCAGCACCCCGCCCGACGCTTCGCGCCCGCGCATATAGTTGGCGAAGGCGGCGTCGGCGTCGAACTCGATCGTTTCGGACGACGACACCTCACCGGGCTTCAAATTGCCGGCACCGGGCACGCGATTGAGGCCCGACCCCGCGCGGATCAGCTTGACGATCAACGGCAGGGCGAACAGGATGCCGACGATCGACAGGCCGATCACCGTCGGGCCGAGGCCGATCCACGCGACGCCTTCGGCCGTGCCGCCGCCAACGCCGATGAAGTGACGCAGCATATATCCGATATAGACGAGCGGTAGCAGGCCGCCGATCACCCCGACAATTTTCCCAAGCGACATAATCTTGCCCCCGTTTCCCACGGGCGAATATTAGCAGCGAGAGCTTACAAATCCCTTAGTGGCGGCGACGCATTACGCGCACCGGCCCACCACGCCCCCAGCAACGCAAAGGCCGCACCGAGCAGCGTCCCGCCGACGATGTCGCTCGCCCAATGGACGCCGAGCGTCATGCGCGAAAAGCCGTTGAGGACGATCATCGTCCCGGCAAGCGCCCACGCCAGCGGCCGCCAGCGCGGCGGCGTCAGCCAGGCGAGGAGCAGGTAGACCACCGCCGCATTCGTCGCATGGCCGCTGGGATAGGAGGCGCTCGACACATGGTCGAGATGGTCGATGAGGTCGGGCCGGGCGCGGCCGAAAGCGATCTTCAGCAGGCTCGACGCGAGGTTCGACAGCAGCGACGCCCCGGCGAGCGCAGTCGCACAGCGTGGTCCGCACCAGCGCCAGACGAGCCCGCAGAGCAGGATCACGATGATCCAGCGCGGCGTTCCGCCGCCGATGAAGCTGATCCATTGCATAGCGGTGATCAGCCAAGGCGGCGACGTGTCCGCGGAGAGCGCCAGTGCTCCCCCGACGCGGCGGTCGAGGCCGTCTGCAAAGCCTGCCATCACGACGCCGCTGAGCAGGGCGAAGAGCAGCAGGATGATCAACAGCGCGCGGGCAGGAAAAGGCGAAGCAGGCCGGTCCGATAGAAACGTCATGCCAAGCCTTCTGGCAAAGCTTCGTCGCCGCCGCAATCAGTCGCGATAGGCGGTGCGCGCCGCCGACTGGCGCCACGCCTCCAGATGCGCAGCAAAACGGCGCAATTGTTCGGTGCCGCCGTCGAAATCATTGTCGACCAGTCGCAGTTCGCCTGCCGCGCCTTGTGTGCGATAGCGGAGGTAGAGACCGTGGCGCAGCCGGGCACCCAGCCGGGCCGCGCGGTCGCCCTCGCCCGGCAGACGGTCGGCGCGGTCGAACAGCGCCTCCGCGACGCCCGCAATCGGCAGAACCGGAGGCACGGAGGTGTAGCTTCGGTGGAAGTGAAGTTGCCCGTCGACGATCCTCACCGCGACCTGTCGTGCTATCGCCCGCATGCCATGGCGTCCGGCATAAAAAAGGCAGACGCAGCCGGCGACGACAAGGAAGGGCATCTTGACCGGCGCCAGCGGATCGCGGTGCGGCGCCGGGACGGGCAGATCGAGATCGGGCAAGTGCACCCGTTGCGGCGGCGCATCCGCCTCACGATGGAGCAGCACCGCGAAGAAGAAAGCCAGCGCAGCGAATCCCGCGAAGAACAATGTCTTGAAGACATTGCCCCAGCGCGAGAAGTGCAGGATCGACGGGTTCACTGACTAAGCCCCACTAATCGTCATCCCGGCGAAGGCCGGGATCTCGACGGCAAATTTTGAACAACGGTTGAGATCCCGGCCTTCGCCGGGATGACTAAAAGAGGGGACCTAACTCAACGGCGTCCGATCAGATATGCAGCGGCCGCCCAAATGCGGCGAGCACGCCCTCGTGCATCGTTTCGCTGAGCGTCGGATGCGGGAAGACGGTGCCGATGAAATCATCCTCGACCAGTTCGGCGGTCTTGCCGATCGTATAACCCTGGATCAGCTCGGTGACCTCAGCGCCGATCATGTGCGCGCCCAGCAGTTCGCCGGTCTTGGCGTCGAACACGGTCTTGGTGAAACCCTCGGCCTCGCCGAGCGCAATCGCCTTGCCGTTGCCGATAAAGGGGAAGGTCCCGGCCTTGACCTCATAGCCCAGCTCCTTCGCCTTCGCCTCGGTCAGGCCGACGCTGGCGATCTGCGGGCGGCAATAGGTACAGCCCGGAATGTTGCGGACGTCCATCGCATGCGGATGATTGCCCGCGATCGCCTCGACCGCGATGATCGATTCGTGCATCGCCTTATGCGCGAGCCACGGCGGCGCGGTGACATCGCCGATCGCCCACAGGCCGGGGACATTGGTGCGGCACATCGCGTCGGTGTCGATATGGCCCTTGGTCGTTTTCACGCCCAATGCTTCGAGCCCGATATCCTCGGTGTTCGGGACGATACCAATGGCAACGATCGCATGGCTGAATTCGGCGCTTTCGACCTTGTCGTCCTTGCCCTTGATCTTCGCGCTGACGCCGTTCGCAGTCGCCTTCAGTTCCTCGACCCCGGCGCCCGTGTGGATCGTCATGCCTTGCTTCTTCAGCGCCTTTTCGAGGAAGGACGACACATCGGCATCCTCGACCGGCACGAGCCGATCGAGCATTTCGACGACCGTAACCTCGGCGCCCATATCCTTGTAGAAGCTCGCAAATTCGATCCCGATCGCACCCGATCCGATGACGAGCAGCTTCTTGGGCATTTCGGGGGGGACGAGCGCGTGGCGATAGGTCCAGATGCGCTTGCCGTCGGCGGGAGCGAACGGCAGGTCGCGCGCCCGCGCGCCGGTCGCAACGATGATGTTCTTCGCGGTCAGCGTCTCGCTGCCCTTCTCGCCCGTCACTTCGAGCGTGCCCGGTGCGGTGAGCTTGCCGGTGCCCATATGAACAGTGATCTTGTGCTTCTTCATCAGGTGCGTGACGCCCTGATTGAGCTGCTTTGCGACGCCGCGCGACCGTTTCACGACCGCGTCGATATCGGCGCTGATCTCCGCCGCCTTCAGCCCGTAATCGCCGGCATGCTGCATATAATGATAGATTTCGGCCGAGCGCAGTAGCGCCTTGGTCGGAATGCAGCCCCAGTTGAGGCAGATGCCGCCGAGCAGCTCGCGCTCGACGATCGCGGTCTTCAGCCCCAATTGCGCGGCGCGGATCGCAGCGACATAGCCGCCGGGGCCCGAACCGAGAACGATGAGGTCGTAACTATTGGCCATTCGGGCATCCCTTTTTGCCTGATCCTGAAAGCTGGACATCCTTTAGACCGGCGAGCAGCAGGGACGCCACCGCAAATCGGAGAGCCGGGCCGACCGCTACGGCAAGCTCTTGTTTCAGGCCGGTTAAGGATGGCTTCACGCGTTTCGCTTAGGGCTGCGTTCAGGACCATGCAACCGATCCATAGCTATTCCCCCGCGCGCCGCTCCGCCGCCAATGCGCCCGCCGTCGTCGACAAGGCGATGGACGCGCAATTTCGTGCGCAGGCCGGACAGATGGGCCTCGACCCCGACGACCGTTGGGTCGGCGGCTATGTCGGCGTCGAATGGCAGGGCGTCCGCCATCTGATCGAAGCCTATGCGGGTAACGTCGACGGCGCCGCGCTGCTCGAGTTCGGGTGCAATTATGCGGCCAGTTCGATTGTCGCCGCGACGCTCGGCGCGAGCGTCACCGCCATCGATGTCGACCCCGGCGCCATCGCGCTCGCGCGGCTGAACTGCGCACGCTATGGCGTTGCCGACCGCGTCGACCTCCGGCATCTGCCGGACACGCGTCGCCTTCCCTTTGCCGACGCCAGCTTCGACATCATCCTGTGCATCAGCGTGCTCGAATATGTCGCACCCGATCATCTGCCGGCGGTGCTGGCCGAGATCGACCGGGTGCTGAAACCCGGCGGCCTTATCATCGTGTCGGGCACCGCCAGCCGGCTGGCCCCGCGCGAGGTGCATTCGGGGCGCTGGCTGGTCAATTACTGGCCGCGCGCCATCGACCGCTGGCTGCTACGCCGCGAACCGATGCAGCGCGGGGTCAACCCGCTACCGATCCTCCGCGCGTTCCGCCGCTATACGAACGTCGATCTGGAAGACCGCGGGCAAAGCTGGTGCCGCGCCCGCACCGCGATGGGGCAGTCGTCCGCGAAGCTGCGCCTCGCCCGCGCCCTCGCCAGCCTGACCCGCCCGTTCGGCCTGTCGATCGGCATGGCGGGATCGAGCTTCAGCGCGACGTGGCGCAAGCCCGCTTAAGCGACCAGCCCCAGCGGGCTTTCCACCAGTTCCTTGAAAGTCTTCATCAGCAGCGCGCCGTCGGCGCCGTCGATGGCGCGGTGGTCGAAGCTGCCCGTCGCGGTCATGACGGTCGCGACCGACAGGGCGTCGTCGACGATGTAAGGACGCTTCTCGCCCGCGCCGATCGCCATGATCATCGCCTGCGGCGGGTTGATCACCGCGGTGAACTGCTTGATCCCCATCATCCCCATGTTCGAGATGCTGGCGGTGCCGCCCTGATATTCATTGGGCTGCAGCTTGCCTTCCTTCGCCTTCGCCGCGAGTTCGGACATTTCGGTCGAAATCTTCGACATCGACTTGCCGCCCGCGTCGACAATGATCGGGGTGATCAGGCCGCCGGGGATGCTGACCGCGACCGAGATGTCGGCGCGGCTGTATTTGCGCATCACGTCGCCGCCGAAGCTGACATTGCACGCCGGGACGCGTTCGAGCGCGACAGCGAGCGCCTTGATCAGCATGTCGTTGACGCTGAGCTTGACGCCGCGACTTTCGAGGCTGGCGTTGAGCTCGCCGCGCAGCTTGAGCAGCGCGTCGAGGCGGATGTCGACGGTCAGGTAGATGTGCGGCGATTGCTGCATCGATTCGGTCAGGCGGCGCGCGATCGTCTTGCGCATGCCGCTGAGCTTTTCGTCCTCGTGCGGGATGCCGAAGTCGGGAATCGGGCCGGCGGCAGCAGGTGCTGCGGCCGCTGCCGTAGCAGCAGGAGCCGGCGCGGCGGCGGGTGCAGCGGCACCTGCAGGAGCGCCCGCAAGGTCGGCCTTGACGATGCGGCCGCCCGGACCCGTACCTGTCAGCGCCTTGAGGTCGATCCCCTGCTCGGCGGCAAGGCGCTTCGCAAGCGGGCTCGCCTTGATGCGGTCACCCGATGATGCAGGGGCCCCAGCAGCCGGCGCAGGTGCCGGACTCGGCGCGGGCGCGGCGGCAGGTGCAGGCGCGGCCGCCGGTGCGGGCGCTTCGGCTTTGGGTTCTGCCGCAGGCGCAGGAGCAGGCGCCGGTGCGGCCTTCGCGCTGCCCGCCTCTTCACCCTCGCCCGCGATGACTGCGATCACGGTGCCGACCTTCACATTGTCGGCGCCCTCGGCGACGAGAATCTGGCTGATCACGCCTTCGTCGACCGCCTCGAACTCCATCGTCGCCTTGTCGGTTTCGATCTCGGCGAGCAGGTCGCCCGATTTGACCTCATCCCCTTCCTTCACCAGCCATTTGGCAAGGGTCCCTTCCTCCATCGTCGGCGAAAGGGCGGGCATTTTGAGTTCGATCGGCATCGTCGCTTTTGTCCTCGATCTTCAGGCGTGAGTCTTGCAGGGCATGCCTGCCGCTACGGATTGTTCCTCGCCATAAGCATTGCGCCGGTCAAGGTCCAGCGGACGAACTTGCCTTTCATACGAATGTGAAGCAATCTCGCGCCACAAAAGCATAACGAGGGGTCGGGGCGATGCGGACGTATCTGGTGGTGATCGACGACAGCCCCGAAGCGACGCTGGCGCTGCGCTTTGCGGCCCGGCGCGCGGCGCGGACGGGCGGCGGCGTGATGGTGCTCGCCATCGTCGCCCCGCAGGACTTCGTGGCGTTCGGCGGCGTCCAGGCGACGATCGAGGCCGAAGCGCGCGAGCACGCAGAAGAACTGGTCGCGGCCGCCGCCGACGCGGTAGTGCAGGAAGCGAATGTCACGCCGCAGATCATGGTCAAATCGGGCAAGCCCGCCGAGGTGGTGCGCGAGGTGATCGGCGCCAATGACGAGATTGCGGCGCTGGTTCTGGCGACGGCGGCGTCGGGCGCGCCGGGCCCGCTGGTCGCGCATTTCACCGGACAGGATGCGGGCACGCTCCCCTGTCCGGTGATGCTGGTGCCGGGCGGCATCGACATCAGCCGCCTCGACGCGCTGAGCTAGACGGTAACGGCGCGGGGCAGCGCGACGGCCTTGCCCTCGAGGATCGCGAACCCCAGCACGCCAATCGCCTGCGCGACGACGAACGCGATACCGATCCCGGTCATCTGAGCGGCAAAGGCGGCAACAACCGAGAGACTGGCGGCAACCCAGCCGAGATTTCCGATCACGATCAGCTTGACCAGCGCCGGGCTCGGCACCTTCTGAAGGACGGCCACGATCATCGCGATCGCGGCCGCGAGACAAATCCAGCCGCCGATCGCAACGATGTTCGCGGGCAGGCCGAACAAGGCCCCGACCGGAACGGCGGCGAGAAGGCCGATGGCGAAAACGCCCGTGCAGGTGGCGGCATCGGCAACAAGGATGGTCTTGAGATTGGGGATCGACATGATGATTCTCCTTTCGACCCCGACCAATTGGACCGCAAACTGAATGACGTCGATTACGCGCGAGGTAATGGAAAGCCGGAAGGCCGAGGTATAGCTTTGCCGGCAAAGGAGACGATGATGCAGGTTGCACCGCTGGGCGAACAGCTTCGCGAATGGCGCACGCGCCGCCGGATGAGCCAGATGGACCTCGCGCTCGATACCGAAATCTCGACGCGGCACCTGAGCTTCATCGAAACCGGGCGGTCGAAACCGAGCGCCCAGATGCTCGGGCGGATCGCCGACTGCCTCGAAGTACCGCACCGGGCGCGCAATGCACTGTTGCTCGCAGCGGGCTATGCGCCCGACTTTCAGGAACGCCCGCTCGACAGCGCCGAAATGGCGGGGATGCGGGCGATCGTCGAGCATGTGCTGAAAGGGCACGAGCCCTATCCGGCGCTTGCGGTCGACCGGCACTGGAATATGGTCGCTGCGAACGCCGCGGTCGGGGTCCTGATCGGGCAGGTTTCGCCTGCTCTCTTGGCGCCGCCGGTCAATGTGCTGCGCCTCGCGCTGCACCCGGACGGGCTGGCGCCGCAGATCGCCAATTATGCGATGTGGCGCGCCCATATCCTGCACCGGCTCGACCTCCAGATCGAAGCGAGTGCCGATCCGGCGCTGGCGTCGCTGCGCGACGAGATTGCGGGCTATGCGGTCGAGGCCAACGACAATGCCGCCGGACCGGTGAGCAGCATCGCGGTGCCGCTGGTGCTGGAAACCCCCGCCGGACGCATCTCGTTCGTCTCGACGGTGACGATCTTCGGTACGCCGGTCGACATCACCCTGTCGGAACTGGCGATCGAAGCCTTCTTTCCGGCCGACGCGGAGAGTGCGGCGTTGTTGCAGAAGCTGGCGGGCAAGTAGATTGTCGTCGCCCCCGCGCAGGCGGGGGCCGCTGGAGGCCTTGTCCCGCATCGCTGCGTAAACCGACGGCGGCCCCCGCCTGCGCGGGGGCGACGGGGCCTACCGCTTCCGTCCCTTGTGCTTGATATTCGCCGGACGCCCGCGCTTGCCAACCATATGCTTCCCGGCCTTCTTTACCCCGTCACGGCGGGGCGGCCGGCCCCGAAAACCGCCCTCGGGCGCGTCGGGCAGTTCGAAACGCAGCGCGCCGCTGATCGGGTTGGCATCGAGCAGCCGCAGATCGAGCCGCTGGCCGACCGTATAACTCACGCGCCCGTGCTCGCTGTCGAGCGTCCGCGCCGCCTCGTCATAGAAAAAGCGCTCGCTGCCCAGCGTCGACACCGGGACCAGCCCGTCGCCGCCGAGCCCGTCGACCGTTGCAAAAAAGCCGAACGGCTGGACGCCGGTGATCCGCGCCGCGACGATCTCGCCGGTCTTGGTCGCCAGATAGGCGGCGACATAGCGGTCGACGGTCTCGCGCTCGGCCTCCATCGCGCGCCGTTCGAGCGCGCTGATCGCTTCGCCAATCCGCGACAGCCCCTTGCCGTCCTCGTCGCCGAGCCCCGTCCGCGCCGGGAGGTCCTTCGGTTTGCCGGGCACCTCGAGCTTGTATGAATCGACGAGCGCGCGGTGGACGATCAGGTCGGCATAGCGGCGGATCGGCGAGGTAAAATGCGCATAGCTGCCGAGCGCGAGGCCGAAATGACCGGCGTTGGCGGGGCCGTAATAGGCCTGTGTCTGGCTGCGCAGGATCGCCTGCATGATTTCGGGCAGGCGATCGTCTTCGGAAAAGCCGTCGATCAGGCGGTTGAACACCGCCGGCGTGATCACCTGCCCCAATGCGAAGCTCTGCTCGAAGGTTTCGAGATAGTCCTTGAGGCTGACCAGCTTCTCGCGGCTCGGCGGCTCGTGGATGCGGTACATCACTGGCGATTTCTTCGCTTCGAGCGCTTTCGCCGCCGCAACGTTCGCCGCGATCATATAATCCTCGATCAGCCGGTGCGCGTCGAGGCGGTCCCGCACCCGGATTTCGGCGATGCCTCCCTGTTCGTCGAGGATCACCTGCCGTTCGGGCAGTTCGAGGTCAAGCGGATCGCGCGCCGCGCGCGCTTTCGCGAGCAGCGTCCAGCTTGCCCAGAGGTTGCGGAGCGCCGGCAGGACATCGGCATCCCACCCCTCGCGGGGCTCGTCGGCGTCATAGGCCGCCTGCGCATGCTCATAGGCGATGTTGGCGCGCAGCCGGACGAGCGCGCGGGTGAAACGCCATGACGTCACCTTGCCGTGCCGGTCGATGACGAGGTGGCACGCCATCGCAGCACGGTCTTCCCCGGCCTTCAGCGAGCAGACGCCCGCCGACAGCGTTTCGGGCAGCATCGGGACGACCTGATCGGGGAAGTAGACGCTGTTGCCGCGCCGCCGCGCTTCACGATCGAGCGCGCCGTCGGGACGGACATAATAGCTGACGTCGGCGATCGCGACGATCGCGCGGAAACCGCCCTTGTTGCCCGGGTCCTCGTCGGGGACCGCCCAGACGGCATCGTCATGGTCGCGCGCATCGATCGGATCGATCGCGACGATCGGCAGGTCGCGCAGATCCTCGCGTCCGTCGGGGGTCAGCGGCAATTTCGCCGCGCGCTCCGCCTCGGCGAGCGTTTCGGGACCGAAGACATGCGGTATCTCGTGCCGCGCGATCGCGATCATGCTGAGCGACCGCGGCGCGAAGGGATCGCCGATGCGGTCGATAACCTTCGCCTTGATCGCCGGCCCGCGCCCGGTCAGTTCGGCGCGGACGAGATCGCCGATATCGGCATCGCCCTTGTCCGCGACGGCAAAATCGTAGCGCGCGCGCTTGTCGGCCGGGCGCAGCCAGACCATCGGCTTGCCGCCCGGCGACTTTTCCTCGACGAGCACCCCGATCACCATTTCGGCGCTTGCCTGCAACCGCTTCATCGGATGCGCGACATGGCCGCTGCCGCGTTCTTCGGTGCGCGCGAGGATACGGTCGCCGACGCCGAGCGCCCCTTTCCGCCCCTGCTCCATCACGCGGAGGCGCGGCGCCGGGCCGGCAGCCTCCCAGCGCTCGGGAACCGCCCACACGCTGCTGCCCTCGATCGCCGCGACGCGCAGCACGGTGACGCGTGGCAAGCCGCCATGCTTGTGAAAGGCGCGCCCGGGCGCCAGATCGACGAGCCCCTCGTCGGTCATGTCCTTGAGCAGCGCCTTCAGCGCGATCTTCTCGTTACCGTGCAGGCCGAAATATTTCGCAATCTCGCGCTTTCCGACCGCGTCCTTGCTCTCTTCGATAAAGCGGAGGATCTGGTCGGGGCTGGGCAAGCCAGCGGGTTTCGGCCGTTTCGCCAATTAATAGGTCCGCCCGATCAGCACCCGCTCCACCGCAGGCTCCCCGGTGAAAAAACAGGCGCCGTCGGCGGGCGCCGCATCGAGCGGCGTGTTGCGCATCGTCAGCTTCAATGCCTTCAGCTGCTCGACGATGCCGTCGAGCACCGCGCCGGTCGGCCGCGACCATTGCACTTCGACCCAGCCGGCGAACTTGTCGTCGCCGGCGTAATGCACCGCAAGATCGGTGACGTCGCGGCGGATGTTGGCGTACAGCCGTTCCTTCGCTTCGGCATAAAGATTGTCCTGAATCTCGCCAAGCGTCGCGACGGCCGCAGCGACGAACTCGTCTTTGCCGACAAACGCCGTGTTCAGCTTGCCGTCGTCCTTATAGAGGCGATCGCGGCGGATCACCGCGACATTGCCGCCGGCGACGTCGCGCGGGCCGATTTCGAGGATGATCGGCGCGCCCTTCTTGACCCAGCCCCAGCGCTTTGTCTGCGCCTTGTTGGCATTGGTGTCGAGCAGCACGCGCACGGGTTCGCGGAAGGCGTCGAGCGCCTTCAATTCCTTTTCGAGCGACGCGCAATAATCGAGGATCGCCGCATCCTCGTCATTGTCGCGCAGCATCGGCACGATGACGATCTGGTGCGGCGCAATCCGCGGCGGGCAGCGCAGGCCGTCGTCGTCGCCATGCGTCATGATCACCGCGCCGATCGTCCGCGTCGAGAAACCCCAGCTCACGGTGTGGCAAAGGCTGTGGCCGCCGTCCTTGTCCTGGAACCGGATGTTCGCCGCCTCGGCGAAGCCGGTGCCGAGATAGTGCGAGGTGCCGGCCTGCAAGGCCTTGCCGTCCTGCATCATCGCTTCGATCGAATAGGTCGCGGCGGCGCCGGGGAAGCGCTCGTTCTCGGGCTTTTCGCCCGCGATCACCGGCAGCGCGAGCGCTTCCTCGGCGACGGTGCGGTACAGTTCGAGCGCGCGCATCGTCTCGGCCAGCGCATCTTCCTTGCTGTCGTGCGCGCTATGCCCCTCCTGCCACAGGAACTCGGCCGTGCGCAAGAACATGCGGGTGCGCATTTCCCAGCGCACGACATTGGCCCACTGGTTGACGCGCAGCGGCAGGTCGCGCCAGCTCTGCACCCAGCGGCTCATCGCAGCGCCGATGACGGTCTCGGACGTGGGACGGACGATCAGCGGCTCTTCGAGCTTCGCGTCGGGATCGGGGATCAGCTTGCCCTTGCCGTCGCCGATCAGCCGGTGGTGCGTGACGACCGCCATTTCCTTGGCGAAGCCGTCGACATGGTCGGCCTCCTTCTCGAAGAAGGACAGCGGGATGAAGAGCGGGAAATAGCAGTTCTGGACGCCCATGTCCTTGATGCCTGCGTCCATGATCGTCTGGATGCGTTCCCAGATGCCATAGCCCCACGGCTTGATCACCATGCAGCCGCGCACCCCTGACTCCTCGGCGAGGTCGGCTTCGGCAATGACGTCCTGATACCAGGCCGCAAAGTCGGCCTGCCGGGTTACGCTGAGCGCATGCTTGATCATGATTTTCCGGTTTTCTGTCGTTGGGAGGCGGGAACGAAGCCCGCCGCTATTTCTTTTTCGCGAGTTCGGCCTTGAGCTCGGCAACTTCGGCCTTCAACGCGGCGATTTCGGCATCCTTGGCCTTGCCGCCGGCAGCGCCCGGCATGAACGCCCCCGCCGCCTGCTGGAACATTTCCATATTGCGCCGGGTAAGTTCGGCAAGCGGGTTGGAACCGAGCGCGCCTTCGAACGCCGAGCGGACGTCCTGCTGGTTCTTGCGAAAGGCGGTCATCGACGCTTCCAGATATTGCGGCACCATCGACTGCATCTTGTCGCCATACATGCCGATCAGGTGGCGCAGGAAATTGACCGGCAACAGCGTCTCGCCGCGGGTCTCTTCGTCCATGATGATCTGCGTCAGGACATTGTGCGTGATGTCGTCGCCGCTTTTCGCATCGACGACGCGAAATTCGCGGCCGTCGCGAACCATCGTGCCGAGATCCTCGAGTGTGATGTAGCAGCTACGCTCTGTGTCATAGAGGCGCCGGTTCGCGTATTTCTTGATCGTGACGACGTCGCCCTCTTCTGCCGATTTCGACCTCGCCATGCTGACCCGCGCTCCTGATGTTCCGACAATTGCGAATACCCTGTTTCAGAGGCATCGGCCGGAACCTTGATTGTGCAACGCGCGCAATAGCACCAATATATGATGCATCGCAACATGCGCTGCAGGGCTTCGGTATGGAAATATGGCAGCCGAGTCGCCTGCCCCCCGCCGACCGTCGACATTCTTGACGTGCCTACGCTGCCGACGTTCCCGGAAAAAATGGAACGAAAGGCGACAGAATGCCGGTTTTGGCAATTTCGTTTCAATAGAAACGTCATTCTGGACATTTTTATTGCCGCCATGGCCACGGCCACACAATTCATATCATTGTAAAGAAAGCAAATTACTCGAACAGGCGCGCCGCACGAGCGAGAGGTGTTGCCAAAATGGCACATCCATTCAATCTCGATAGTGGCCGCCCGGGAATTGGCCATCAAAGACTTGTGCCGCAGAAATTTTAGGTCTTTCTAAACCCCATGCCGTTCATCTGGTTTTTTGAACGGGCAACCGGGGAGTCATCAATGTTCAAAGCGCACCTGCTTCGGGGTGCCGCTGCGTTTGCAGTGGCAATTTCCGTCAGCCAACCAGTTTTCGCACAAGATACGGTCGACAGCATCGCCTGTACCGACGCTAACAATGACGGCGTCTGCGATTCCGATGCGACCAGCGGCGACGCGATCGTCGTCACCGGCTCGCGCATCCGCAAGAGCGAATTCAACAGCCCCGACCCGATCCAGGTCATCAGCCCGGACATCGGCCAGAAGCAGGGTCAGAACCAGCTTGCCGACCTCCTCCAGTCGTCGCCGATCGCTTCGGGCTCGATCCAGATCACCTCGTCGATCTCGAACGGTTTCGTCACCAATGGCGGCGCCGACGCCCAGACCATCTCGCTGCGCGGCCTCGGCGCCGAACGCACACTGGTGCTGCTGAACGGCCGCCGCGCCGGTCCCGCCGGCGTTCGCGGTGCGGTTGCCTCGTTCGACCTTAACGTGCTGCCGCTCTCGATCGTCCGTCAGGTCGAAATCCTGAAAACCGGCGCGTCGTCGATCTATGGTTCGGACGCGGTCGCCGGCGTCGTCAACATCCTGACCAAGGACAATGCCGACGGCTTCCAGGTCAGCGGCTTCTCGTCCGTCCCGACACGCGGCGGCGGTGAAACCTATGATATCAACCTGACCTACGGCAAACGCTTCGACCGCGGCCATATTCTTGCGACGGTCGATTATTTCCAGCAGGGCAACCTGCGTCGCCGTGACCGCAACTTCCTGAACTGTCAGGAAGAATATCTGACGTTCCAGGACGGCGGCCGCGCCGACATCGTCGACTTCCGGACCGGTCGGCCTGCCTGCAACGGCACGATCGGCAACCTGATCCTGACCAACAACGACTTCACCGGCCCGGGCTTCTCGCAAGGCCTGCTGGCTCCGAATGGTCAGCAGCTGTTCATTGGTCAATACGGCTCGAACCTCAGCCAGGTCGGCGTCTCGTACAATGATTTTGCGGGTCTGGGCGTTTATGCACCGGCCAACTTCTTCGGCCTGAACTTCGACGGTCCGTCAACCGGCGCGCTCAACCAGTATGAACCGCTGGAACAGATTTCGGACGTCTTCTCGAAGGTGTCGCGCATTACGGGCTATCTCGACGCCTCATACGAACTGACCGACAATATCGAAGTCTATACCGAATTGCTGTTCAACAACCGCAAGTCGTACAACAACGGCTTCCAGCAGCTGAACGTCACCCAGTTTACCGGCAATACCGACCTTGTTCCCTTCTTCTGCGCCCCCGCCCCGAACGGGCCCGGGAACCGCTTACAGGGCGACAATTGCGATTTCGGCGACGCGGGCGATCCGTTCAACTCGGAATTCGGCGGTAATTTCCTGCTTCGCCCGCTCGTCCTTGCCAAATCGGACTTCAGCACCGACGTCGACTATTATCGCGGCGTGCTTGGTTTTCGCGGCGATTTCGGTGGCTTCCTGCAGGGCTGGAACTGGGACATCTATGGCCAGTACAGTCGATCGGACGCCGACTATACGCAGGACGTGATTTTCCAGGATTCGCTCGATTCCCAAAGCTGGCGTACGCGTTCGTGCGTCGGTCTCACGACGCGGATCAACGGCCTGCCTTGCATCGACATCGACTTTACCGACCCCCGCGTCCTGCGCGGTGATTTCACGCCGCAGGAACGCGCGTTCCTGTTCGGTAAGGAAACCGGCAAGACGATCTTCACGCAAAAGTCTATCGAAGCCACCTTCTCGGGCAATCTGATCACGCTGCCCGCCGGTGACGTCGGCCTCGCTTTCGGCGCCCAGATCCGCCGCGACGCGATCAACGACACCCCGGGCGAATTTACGCTCGCCGGCAACGCCGCGCTGCGCACCTCGTCGGGCATCACCGCAGGCCACACGGTCAACAAGGAAATCTTCGGTGAAATCCAGATTCCCCTGATCTACGATACGCCGCTGATCCAGCGCCTGACGCTATCGGGTGCGGGCCGTTACACCGACGTCACGGCAACGCGCCGCGACGGGGTCAAGGACAGCTTCAGCGACGTGACCTGGAAGGCGGGCCTCGATTGGGAAGTCACCGACTGGCTGCGCTTCCGCGGCACTTGGGGCACTTCGTTCCGCGCGCCGGCGCTGTTCGAACTGTTCCTCGAGAACCAGACGGGTTTCCAGAACCAGCAGGACATCGACATCTGTATCGATATCGAAGACCAGCTGGAGCAGGGCAACATCAACCAGCGCATCTATGACAACTGCGTCGCGGCTGGCATTCCCACGGACTTCCAGGGCGCGACCGGTTCGGCCACCATCGTCTCCGGCGGCGGCATCGGAGTCCTGAAGCCCGAAACCTCGACGGCCAAAACGGTCAGCGTCGTCCTCACGCCCGACCTGTCGGGCCTGCTGTGGAGTGGCCTGCGCCTCAATCTCGCGGTCGATTATTTCGACATCAAGATTCGCGATGAAATCACGACGCTGGGTGCCACCAGCATCATCAACGGCTGTTACAATTCGGAATTCGGCCTCGATGATCCGCTCTGCGACCTCATCACGCGCGAAACCTCGGGTCCCGAGATCTACAACATTTCGCAGATCCTCGACACCTATGTGAATATCAACAAGCAGCGCAACAAGGGCATCGACGTCACGCTGCGCCTTGATCAGGACCTCGGCAATCTGGGATCGCTGACCTTCACCTCGCAGATGACCTGGCAGATCAAGGACACGATCGGCCTGTTCGACGGGTTCATCATCGACGACAATGGCGAAGCGGGCGATCCGAAGTGGGTCGGCGATTTCAACCTGTCGTGGGAAAAGGGGCCGTGGACGGTCTTTTATGGCATGGACGTCATCGGCGGCACGTCGAACGCGGCGGATCTGCTCGACACGCAGGGCTCCCCCTGCCGTACGTCGATCTTCCGTCCCGGTGGCCTCTATTGCCAGGACACGCGCCTGTCGCCGACCTTCTACCACTCGGCGTCGGTCACGCGCGAAATCGCGGACAAGTTTGCGATTACGCTCGGCGTAGCGAACATCTTCGACACCGCGCCGCCGCGCGCCTCGACCGTCCAAGCGGGTATCACCGCCATCGGTCAGGCTCCGGCATTCGGCTCGCAGTACGACTATTTCGGTCGCCGCGTGTTCCTCAACCTGCGCGGTAACTTCTAAGATTTCGCATCTTTGAAAAGAGAGGGGCGGCAGAGCGATCTGCCGCCCTTTTTTTGTTTTTGGTAACGCTGCAAGCCCGCCGAACTGCCGGCAGGAAGGCGGTCATGCCTCGGGATGACTACCCGGTGCCGACCACTCGCGCGCCCACCGCTGCCCCAGGCCGGTGAGCAATTCATATTGCGACAAGCCGCTGCGTTCGGCGGTCTCGGCAAGCGCATAGTCGAGCGTCAGCCAGTCACCCTCTTCGATCGCCCCGGCGTCGCTCGCATCGAACGCGACTAGGTCCATCGAGACGCGCCCCGCGAGCGGCAAGCGCCGCGTCTGCCAGCTCGCCGCGCCACTGCCGGCGTGGCAGCGCAGATAGCCGTCGGCATAACCCATGTTGGCGACCGCAACCCAGCCATCCTCCGCCGCGGTCCAGGTCGCGCCATAGCCGACCGTCTCGCCGGCGCGGACGCTGCGCACCTGCAGGACACGCGCTTCGGGAAAGAGGACCTGCCGGATGTGCCCGGCCGCCTCGGGGCGCGGGGTGCCGCCGTAGAGGGCAAGCCCCGGACGAGTGAGATCGAAAGCATAGTCGGTACCAAGGCACACCCCGGCGCTGTTCGCGAGGCTGTAGCGCCGCGCCGGAATCCGGCCTTTGAGCTCGCGAAATGCCGCGAGCTGCTGTCCGTTCTGCGCGCTATCCTCGTCGGCCGAGGCGAGATGGCTGAGCAAGGTTTCGATCGCGAGCCCGTCGAGCGCGCCACCAAGCGCTTCCTCGACGCGCAGCCCGAGGCGGTTCATGCCCGTGTCGACCATGACGTCGCACGGCCGTCCCTCGCCCGCCGCCCGCCAGCGCGCGACCTGCCGGAAGCTACCGAGCACCGGACGCGCCGGAAGCGTTTTCGCGGCGATCATGTCGGCCTCCCCGACCCCGTGCAGCACCGACAGCGAGACGCCCTCCACGAGCGGCATCAGCGCCGCCGCCTCCGCCCAGCTCGCCACGAAAAAATCGCGGCATCCCGCGGCGACAAGATGGTGCATCACCTCGCGCGCGCCGAGCCCATAACCATCGGCCTTGAGCGCCGCGCCGCACGCCGCCGCGCCGCCCTGCGCCGCAAGCCAGCGCCAATTGGCGACAAGCGCCTCGCGGTCGAGGCGGAGGCGGAGCGGCGACGGGATGTTGATCATATCCAGCTCTTAGCCAGCTTTGCCATAGCCGCCAATCGGAAGCTCTATTGGCCTGTCCCCGCCAGTATCCTGCGCGCGATCACGGTGCGTCGATCGCGGTCGGCAAGGTCGCGCCAACCCTCGGGCAGTTGGCGAAATTGTTCCAGTTCCTGTTGCATGAAAGGCGCTGCGCGCAATTCGGCGACGAGATCGGCCAACGGCGATTCAGCCTTTTCGGTCCGAAAAAAGCTTTCGATCCCAACATGCGGCCAGGGACTATCCATCTGCTTCGTCAGAAAGTCCCTGAACCACGCCTTGTCCGCGATGCAGCGGCGATAGCGAAATTCGATGCTCTCATTCGACGGAATATGAAAGATGCCTCGGCTTGGAATATCCTCGTCGAACAGCCCGGAGACCATCTTGGCTGCCTCGTCGGCGCGTCCAAGGCTGTGGAGAGCACAGCTTCTGATCCAGTCGAACTGCCGATGACTTCCTTCGACACCACGCGGCCCCGCCATCTGCGCAAAGAGGGCCTTGGCTTGGTCCACGGCGACGAGCGCCGCCTCGGCCCGCCTAGTTTCGGCTAGGATGGCGGCCCGATTGATCGTGCCGTTTATTCGATAGGTCGGCTCGATCATCGGATTGTTTTCCAGCCCGGAAAACACGGCGATCGCCTCTTCATACCGTTTGCTGCGGTGCAATATGATGCCGCGCCGCAATTCCAGGCCAACGAAGCAAAAATTCTCCCGGCCGAACAAGCGGCCCTTTGCGTCGGGTTCAGGCATTGCCTTTCGCAACAGCGCGACGGCCTCGTCGGTCAGTCCCCAATGGCTTAGCGTCTTGGCTTCAGCGACCGATTGCCGCCCCGCCGCGTCGAGCGCGGACGACAGCGTATCGGGCGCGGCAGGGCCCTGTTCGATGGCGGCGGCGCGGGCTTTGCGCGTCTGCAACGAACGCGTGACATAAAGCTGTCCGTCCTCGCCACCATAAGCGATGATGACCGGCCAGAAATCGCTGTACCGGCGATCGCTGAGCAAAGCCGCGACAGCATCGGGCGCATCGATCAACGGATCAAATTGTTCGAGTTCGATCGCCGGGACCCTTACCGCCAGGCGCAGCCCGGCAACCGCATCATTCTCGATACAATATGTCAGGGGGAATATATGCGAGCCAAAGCCGACCGATCCCCCGCGGCATGCGTGATCGAGAGAGTTGGCGGCGGATCCCGGCGGGTCGATCTTAACGACCGGTGCGGGCGGCGTGACCGCTTCAGGCACCTGTCCGGCAGCAGACGCGGCCCATGCCAGCGCCGCGACCAGCGAAAGAAGCCGTCTCATGCCGCGTTCTTGTCCCATTGCCCCTCGACCGGGTCCTTGAGCATGAACGCCGTGACCAGAAAAGCGACGAGTACCACGGCCCATGTGTACCACAGCCCGGCATAGGCGTTACCGGTCTTGGCGATGATGAAGCTGGCGATCAGCGGCAGGAAACCACCGAAATAGCCGGTACCCAGATGATAGGGGATCGACAGCGACGAATAGCGCACGTGCGGCGGGAAAATCTCCGAGAGCAACGCCGCGACGGGCCCGTAGGTGAAGCCCGAAAGCGCGCTGAGCCCGAGGAGCGCCGCGAGGATCACCGCGATCCCGAGCGGCCCCGGGATCTGTTTCTCGAAATCATAACCCATCGCCTCGAGCGCGGGCTTCAGCACCGCCGGATCTTCGCCCGCGACTTCGCGCGCGCCGATCGTCACCTTGACGCTGTCGAACGCGCTGCCGCTCGCGACGACGGTATAGGGCACGCCGAGCTTGGTCAGCTCGCCAAGCGTCTTGCCGCACGCCGTTTCCTGTTTCGATGCGAAGGGGTCGAAGCTGCACTTCGACCCGGTCACCACGACCGGCGCCCTTTCGGCCGCCGCGGTGAGCGCGGGGTTGGCGACGGCACCCATCAACCAGAACAGCGGGAAGAGCAGCACCAGCGTGACGCCATAACCCCAGACGATCGGCTTCTTGCGCCCGATCCGGTCGGACAGCCGCCCCGCCCAGAGGAAGAAGCCCATGCCGAGCGCGGCGGCGAGGCCGACGATGATCTCGGCGGCGGTATCGTCGATCTTCATCGGCCCTTTCAGGAACGACAGGCCGGAGAACATCGCGGTGTACCAGATCACCGTCAGCCCCGCCGCGATCCCGAACAGCGCGATGAAGATGCGGCGCGGGTTGCCCGGATAGGTGAAGCTTTCCTTCAGGGGATTCTTCGCCAGCTCGCCTTCCTGCTTCATCGCCTGGAACACCGGGCTTTCCGAAAGCTTGAGCCGCATCCACAGCGAAATGGCAAGGAGCAGGATCGACAGCAGGAAGGGCACCCGCCACCCCCAGCTTTCCCACACCGCATCGGGCATCAGCGCCTTGCACCCGAGCACGACGATCAGGCTCAGCACAAAGCCACCGACGACGCTCGCCTGGATGAAGCTGGTATAGAAACCGCGCTTTTCGGGCGGCGAATGTTCGGCGACATAGACGGCGGCGCCGCCATATTCGCCGCCGAGCGCCAGTCCCTGCAACACCCGCAGCAGGATGACGATGATCGGCGCGACAATGCCGATCGTCGCCGCCGACGGAATCAGGCCGACGCCGGCGGTCGCGACACCCATCAGCGTGACGGTGACGAGGAAGGTATATTTGCGCCCGAGCCGGTCGCCGAGAAAACCGAACAGCACCGCACCGAGCGGGCGGAAGCCGAAGCCGACCGCAAAGCCGGCCCAGACGAGCAGCACTTCGAGCGTCGCATTGTCGCTGGGAAAGAAAGCCTTGCCGATGATCGCCGCCAGCGTGCCGTAGATGAAGAAATCATACCATTCGAAGATCGTTCCCGCCGAGGAGGCGGCGATGACCATGCGGATGTCCTTCGCGGTCGGCTGGTAAACCGCGCCATGGTCGGCGACGGCGGCTGCGTCGGTCATAAATTCTCCCCTGCCCCCATCCCAACCGGATGCGGGCTTTGCGCCATCTCTAGCCGCCGCGCATCGCCGCGCAAGCCTTCTTGGCGTAGCGTCATTCCGGTGGCAGACTGCAAATATGCAGTTCATCGACCTTTCGATCCCGATCACCAACCATGTCGTCTCCGACCCGCCGGTGATGCGCCCGCAGATCACTTACATGACCCACGAAAATACGTGGGAGCAGATCGCGATGTTCTTTCCGGGCCTGACCAAGGCCGACCTGCCCGACGGCGAAGGCTGGGCGGTCGAGAGTCTGACGCTCAGCACCCACAATGGCACCCACATGGATGCGCCCTGGCATTTCCATTCGACCACCGACAGCGGCGCGAGCGCCGCGCCGAGCATCGACGAGGCGCCGCTCGATCTGTTCTTCCGCCCCGGGGTAAAGCTCGATTTCTCCGACCGTCCGGCGGGCCACGTCGTCAGCGGCGCCGAGGTGGAAGCCGAACTCGCGCGGATCGGGCACGACCTCCAGCCGCTCGATATCGTGCTCGTCCAGTCGGGCGCGATCTACGGCACTGATAATTTCACCGATCAGGGCTGCGGCATGGGCGCCGAAGCGACGCTCTATCTCACGACACGCGGCGTCAAGGTCGTCGGCACCGACGCATGGAGCTGGGACGCCCCGTTCAGCCACACCGCGCGCCGCTGGGCCGAAACGCGCGATCCGTCGATCATCTGGGAAGGCCATAAGGCGGGGCGGATCAAGCCCTATTACCAGATCGAAAAGCTGACGAACCTCGCCGCCCTGCCGCCAAGCGGCTGGACGCTCAGTTGCTTCCCGGTGAAGATCGAACGCGCGAGCGCGGGCTGGATCCGTGCGGTGGCGCTGATCGACGCCTAACCTTAAAGGTTCACGGTCGCCAGCAGCCAAAGCGTCCATCCGCCGAGCGCCAATAACGTTATCCACGTAGCTGCGACGCCGATCTGCCGCGTCACCGGCGGCTTTCCGGGCTCGACCGGTGCGTGAAGCCCGACGATATGCGCGATGCGACCGATCACAAACAGCGCCCCGAACGCCATCAGCACCATATGGTTTGCGCGGGCGCTTTCGAGGAGCCCCAGCAGGATGACGACGATCGGGGCGTGCTCGGCAAGATTGCCGTGCGCGCGGCTGGCGCTGATCAGCCGCGCGTCGCCATGGTCGCCGAAAGCGGCGCCGAGGCGCAGGCGCTGACGCACGGTCATCACCGCCGTCAGCAGGAGCAGCAGCGCGCAAACCGCCGCAACGAACGCGGTTACGGGTAATGTCATGATTCCCTCTCCCTCTGTTTCGCGCACTATAGCCCGGCGCTGTCGTTCGTCGAACGCCGCTGGCAAGTTGCCATGGAGACCTTACGCGTCAGCGCGAGAATATCTACCGGAGCAGCATCCATGACCATCGCCGAGGCGACCCCCGATTTCGAGGCGGACCGCAACGACCGTGCCTTCCTCGGACATCCGAAAGGCCTCGGCTATCTCGCCTTCGTCGAGGGCTGCGAGCGCTTCTCCTATTATTCGATGCAGACGCTGCTCGTGCTCTACATGGTCAAATATCTGCTGCTTCCCGAAAATGCCGCGGGCGTGATCGGGCTCGACTGGGTGAAGAATTTCTACGGGCTCGACGGCCAGCCGCTCGCCTCGCGGCTGTTCGGCGACTATACTTCGCTCGTCTATCTGACCCCGATCGTCGGCGGGCTGATCGCCGACCGCTGGCTCGGGCGCCGTACGACCTTGATCCTCGGCGGGCTGGTCATGGCGCTCGGCCATTTCCTGATGGCGTTCGAAGGCAGCTTCCTCTTCGCCCTCGTCGCGCTGATCGTCGGGGTCGGGCTGTTCAAGGGTAATATCGCGAGCCAGGTCGGCGAACTTTACGGTCCGAACGACCTCCGCCGCGCGATGGCGTTCCAGATCTTCTACATCGCGATCAATGTCAGCGTCATCGCCGCGCCGCTCGTCGCCGGCACGCTCGGCGAGAAGGTGAGCTGGCACTGGGGGTTCGGCACCGCGGGCGTCGTGATGGTCATCGGCCTCATCCTCTACATCATGGCCAAGCCGTGGCTTCCCGCCGACAATCTACCGTCGAAGGCAAAGGCCGAGGGCGCCGCGGCCGCCGAACCGATGTCACGGCAGGACTGGCTGCGCGTCGCCGCGGTCCTGCTGCTCGTCCCCGTGCTTGCGACCGCGCTGCTCACCAATCAGGAGATTTTCAACGCCTATCTGGTCTGGGCCGACCAGCATTTCCAGCTCACCTTCTTCGGCCAGACGCTGCCGACGAGCTGGATGATCACGATCGACGCCACGGCGAGTTTCAGCATGCTCGTCGCGGTCGCGGCCTTCTACGTCTGGTACGGCAAGCGCTATCGCGAGCCAGACGAGCTCGGCAAGATGATCATCGGCAGCCTGTTCTCGATCGCTGGCGGCCTCTGCCTCGTCATGGCCGCGGCGACGCAGGGCGACGGCAAGATCGGGCTGTTCTGGCCGCTGATGTTCCACCTGCTCAACAGCATCGGCTTCGCGCATATCATGCCGGTCAGCCTCGCGCTGTTCACCAAGCTCGCGCCCCGCGCGCTCAACGCGACGATCATCGGCATCTATTATCTCGCCTTTTTCGGCGCGAACTATGCGGTCGGGACAGTCGGCGGCTGGTATTCGTCGATGCCGACCACCGCCTTCTGGCTGTTCCACGTCGCGACCGCCGTCGTCGGCCTGATCGCCTTCATATTGTTCAAGCTGTTCCTCGCGAAGCGCCTGATGGGCGACCCCGCCGCCACCTGATCAAAAGAGGCGCGACCCGTCGGGCACCGCGCGGTCGGGTGCAAACAGGATGACCGCGCCTTCTTCGTCGGCAAAGCCAAGGGTCAGCACTTCGGACATATATTTGCCGATCTGGCGCGGCGGAAAGTTGACGACCGCCGCGACCTGCCGCCCCGGCAGTTCGTCGAGACTGTAGCGGTCGACGATCTGCGCGCTGCTCTTCTTCACCCCGATCGCGGGGCCGAAATCGATCTTCAGCTTGAAGGCGGGCTTGCGCGCCTCGGGAAAGGGCTCGGCCGCAACGATCGTCCCGACGCGGATGTCGACGCGGAGGAAATCGTCGAAGGCGATCGGGTCGGCCGCGGGGGCGTCGTTGTCGTGGTTCAGATGCATCTATCGGACTCCGTCATTGCGACCCCTGCGAAAGCCGGGGGAAGCAATCTCCAGCGATCGGGCATCTGCTCCCGGCAACCGGAGATTGCTTCGCGCTACGCTTCTCGCAAGGACGAGAAGCTCCTTATTCCATCTCCAATATCACCGCATCGACCGCCAGGCTGTCGCCCTGCGCGGCGTTGACCGTCTTCACCGTTCCCGATTTTTCGGCGCGCAGGATATTCTCCATCTTCATCGCCTCGACCGTCGCGAGCGGCTGGCCCGCCTCGACCGCGTCGCCCTCACCGACATGCAGCGCGACGAGCAGGCCCGGCATCGGGCAGATGAGGAATTTGGAGAGATCGGGCGGGATCTTCTCGATCATATGGCTCGCCAGCGGCGCGACGTGCCACGGCAGGACGCGCACGTCGTGGATGCGCCCGCGCGTCGTCATGCGCCAGCCGGTGCGCGTCTTCGCGACCTTCACCGCCAGCTCGCTATCGCCGATTTCGGCCACGACCAGCTTGTCGCCGGGCGTATATTCGAGCGCGATGTCGACCTTCTCGCCATCGACCTTGATATGCTTGTGGCCGAGCTTGACCTTGTGCGCGGCGGCGCCGACGGTGACCTGCCATTTCGCGGGCGGGTCGAGCCGGTCGCCGAGCTGGCCGTCGGTGCGGCGGGCGCGGTCGGCCTCGGCGCTCGCCATGAAGCCGGCGATCGCGGCGAGGGTGCGGACGATGTCCTCGTCGGTGTCGGCGCCGTGGAAGCCCTCGGGATATTCCTCAGCGATGAACCCCGTCGTCAGTTCGCCCGAGCGGAAGCGCGGATGCTGCATGATCGCCGAGACGAAATCGATATTATGGCCCAGCCCTTCGAGTTCGAACCGGTCGAGCGCCGCAATCTGCAGGTCGGCGGCCTCGTCGCGCGTCTTGCCCCAGGTGACCAGCTTGGCGAT
This sequence comes from Sphingopyxis macrogoltabida, assembly GCF_001314325.1. Taxonomy (NCBI): domain Bacteria; kingdom Pseudomonadati; phylum Pseudomonadota; class Alphaproteobacteria; order Sphingomonadales; family Sphingopyxidaceae; genus Sphingopyxis; species Sphingopyxis macrogoltabida. The sequence continues at coordinate 1,563,897 of NZ_CP009429.1, read as the reverse complement.
CATCGGGTCATAGAAGATCGACACCTCGCCACCCTCTTCGACGCCCGCATCGACGCGCACGCCGTCGACACCGCGCTCGTCGCCCTTCCACGCCGGAACCGGCGTGCGATAACGCACGAGCCGCCCCGTCGAAGGCAGGAAGCCCCGATACGGGTCTTCGGCATAGACGCGGTTCTCGATCGCCCAGCCGTCGATCTTGATGTCGTCCTGCGTGAGTTCGAGCTTCTCGCCCGCCGCGACGCGGATCATCTGTTCGACCAGATCGATACCGGTGATCGCTTCGGTCACCGGATGCTCGACCTGCAGGCGGGTGTTCATTTCGAGGAAGTAGAAGCTCTCGCCCGTCGGATCGGCGCCCGACACGATCAGCTCGACCGTGCCGGCGCTGTAATAGCCGACCGCCTTGGCGAGCGCGACGCACTGTTCGCCCATCGCCTTGCGCATTTCGGGCGAGACGAACGGCGACGGCGCTTCCTCGACGACCTTTTGATGGCGCCGCTGGATGCTGCATTCGCGTTCGTTGAGGTAAAGCGTGTTGCCGTGCTGGTCGCCGAGAATCTGGATCTCGATGTGGCGCGGGTTGAGGATGAACTTCTCGATGAACACACGGTCGTCGCCGAAGCTGTTGAGCCCTTCGCGCTTCGTTGCCTCGAAGCCCTCGCGAACGTCCTTCTCGTCATAGGCAAGCCGCATGCCCTTGCCGCCGCCGCCGGCGGAGGCCTTCATCATCACCGGATAGCCGATCTCGTTCGAAATCTCGACCGCATGTTCGGTGTCGCGGATCTCGCCGACGAAACCGGGGACGACGTTGACCCCCGCTTCCTTCGCAAGCTTCTTCGACTCGATCTTGTCGCCCATCGCAGCGATCGCATTCACCGGCGGGCCGATGAAGGCGATGTTTTCCTTGGCGAGCGCTTCGGCGAAGCTCGTGCGTTCCGACAGGAAGCCATAGCCCGGGTGCACCGCCTCGGCGCCGGTCGCCTTGCACGCCGCGATGATCTTGTCGGCGATCAGATAGGATTCGGATGCCGGCGACGCACCGATATGCACCGCCTCGTCCGCCATCTGCACGAAGGGCGCGCGCGCGTCGGCGTCCGAATAGACGGCGACGGTCGCGATGCCCATGCGGCGCGCGGTCTTGATGACGCGGCAAGCGATTTCGCCGCGGTTGGCGATCAGGATCTTCTTGAACATGGGGATCAATATTCCTCGATGAGGGACTTCAGTTGCGCGGTGCGCGCTTCGGTGAGTTGGGTCTGGCAGCCGCTGATGACCATCGGTTCGGCCGAGCCGCCGCGCATCGCATAGCCTTCGCTGGCGCAATGCTGGTCGCGGTACGTCAGCCAGGCGCGCTGCGCGGCGAGCAGCGTGTCGAAAAAGCCCGGGCGATTGTCAGTGCTGCGGTCGAGTTCGCGATCGCGCTCCTTCATCCGCGCGGCGGTGACCTTCCACTGCGCATTCATCGCTGCGTCGGCGCGCTCATAGTCCTTGTAGGCGCAGGCGTTGAGCTCGAATTGCGCCATCGCATTGTCGCAATCGATTACGGGCTCCTGCGCCGCCGCGGCCATCGCCAAAAGCGTCGCGAAAATCACTCCGCCGCCTCCGGCATGCAGCCCTGACGCATCGGCTCTTCGCTGACCATCGGCTTCAGGCCGAGCTTGGCGAAGAGCGCGGCATCCTTGCTGTCGCCCGCATTGGCGGTGGTCAGGAGCTTGTCGCCGGTGAAGATGCTGTTGGCGCCCGCCATGAAGCACAGCGCCTGCGTCGCATCCGACATGCTTTCGCGGCCTGCCGACAGGCGGATCATGCTCATCGGCATGGTGATGCGTGCCACCGCGACGGTGCGCACGAATTCGATGTCGTCGATCGCCGCGAGCGGCGTATCGGCGAGCATGTCGCCGAGCACGGTACCCTTCACCGGGACCAGCGCGTTGATGGGCACGCTGCCCGGATGCTCGGGCAGTGTGGCCAGCGCGTGGATGAAGCCGACGCGGTCGGTACGGTTTTCGCCCATGCCGAGGATGCCGCCGCTGCACACGTTGATGCCCGCGCTGCGCACTTCCTCCAACGTGTCGAGCCGTTCCTGGAAAGTCCGCGTCGTGATGACATTGCCGTAATTTTCGGGGCTCGTGTCGATATTATGGTTGTAATAGTCGAGCCCTGCGACCGCGAGGGTCTGCGCCTGCTCCTTGCTGAGCATGCCCAGCGTCATGCAGGTTTCCATGCCCATCTGGCGCACGCCCTCGATCATCTCGACGATCGCGGGCATGTCGCGGTCCTTGGGGTTGCGCCATGCGGCGCCCATGCAGAAACGCTGCGATCCCGAATCCTTCGCCTGCGCCGCCGCCTGCAGCACCGCGCGGACGTCCATCAGCTTGGTCGCCTTGAGCCCGCTGTCGGCGTGCTTCGACTGCGAGCAATAGCCGCAATCCTCAACGCACCCGCCGGTCTTGATGCTGAGCAGCGTACAGAGCTGGACCTCGCCGCGCGCATGATGGCGGCGGTGGACGCCCTGCGCCTCCCACATCAGCTCGTCGAACGGCAGGTCGAACAATTCGGCGATTTCCGCGCGCGTCCAGTCGGTGCGCGACAGGCCGTCTTGTTCGGTGGGATGGGACAGGGTCATGAGGGACAACCTTCTTCTGGAGCTAGTTGCAGAAACGCTGGCGCGCTGCGGCGTAAAATTCGATCGGCGGCGTTTCGCCTGACATCGGTTCGTAATTGCCGTCGGCCCACGCCTTGCGATCGGCATAAGGGATGGTGACCTGCCGGCGTTCGGCGGCATCGCCATAGGTGCCGACGTCATAGAGGGTGAAATCGATATCGGCTTCGGCATCGGCGCAGTTGATGCGCATGACGCCCTTGTTCACATATTTCTCGGCGGTTTCGAAATAGATGTCGCGCCACGGTCCGTCGGACGCTTCGAGCCGCCCGAACCAGTTGGTGAAATAATATTCGATGTCCTGCTTGTAGAGATGCTCGACCGTCACGCCGGAACGATATTCGCTCGGCTGGCTGGCATCCTTCGCCGCAACGGGCGAGGCGGCCGCGAGCAGCGCCAGCGCGGCGAGAAGTGCCCGCACGCTCACGCCGCCCCCTCCAGCGCCTGCGCCAGATCGGCGATGATGTCGTCGATATGTTCGATCCCCACCGACACGCGCACGACGTCGGGTCCCGCGCCGGCCTCGACCAGCTCGGCTTCGGAAAGTTGGCTGTGCGTCGTCGAGGCAGGATGGATGATCAGCGAACGCGTATCGCCGAGGTTCGCGAGATGGCTGAACAGCTTGACCGAGGACACGAGTTTGACCCCCGCCTCGTAGCCGCCCTTGAGCCCGAAGGTGAACACCGACCCGCCGCGGCCGCCCAGATATTTGTGCGCCAGCTCATGATAGGGACTGTCGCGCAGCCCGGCATAGGACACCCAGCTCACCGCGGGGTGGCCCTGCAGCCATTTCGCGAGCGCGACGGCATTGCTGCAATGCCGCTCCATGCGCAGCGCCAGCGTTTCCATGCCGGTGAGCGCGAGGAAAGCGTTCATCGGCGCCAGCGCCGGGCCAAGGTCGCGCAGGCCGAGCGTCCGCGCGGCAAGGATGAAGGCCAGATTACCGAAAGCCTCGGTGAACTTCAGCCCGTGATAGGACGCATTGGGTTCGCTCAGCGTCGGATATTTGCCGCCCTTCGCCCAGTCGAACGACCCGGCATCGACGATCACCCCGCCGATCGCATTGCCATGGCCGTTGAGGAATTTGGTTGTCGAATGGACGACGATGTCGGCGCCATGCTCGATCGGGCGGCAGAGGATCGGCGTCGCCATCGTATTGTCGACGATCAGCGGCACCCCGGCATCGTGCGCGACCCGGGCGATCGCCTCGATATCCTGCACCACCCCGCCCGGGTTGGCGAGGCTTTCGATGAAGACGGCGCGCGTCTTGTCGTTGATCGCCGCGGCGACATTGCCCGCATCGTCGGCGTCGACGAACTGCGTCGTCCACGCCATCTTGCGAAAGCTCTGGCCGAGCTGGTTGAGCGACCCGCCATAGAGCTTCTTCGCCGCGACGATCTCGCAGCCCGGTTCCATCAGCGTGTGGAAGGCCAGGAATTGCGCGGCATGCCCCGACGCCACCGCCAGCGCCGCCTGCCCGCCTTCGAGCGCCGCGATCTTGCCTTCGAGCGCGCCGTTCGTCGGGTTCATGATCCGGGTGTAGATATTCCCGAATTCCTGCAGGTTGAACAGCCGCGAGGCGTGCTCGACATCGTCGAACACATAGGATGCCGTCTGATAGATCGGCGTGATCCGCGCTTTCGTCGTCGGGTCGGGCTGGGTTCCGGCATGAACCGCGGCCGTTTCGGGCTTCATGTCAGTCATTCCTTCCCCCTGCCTGTCCGCTCAGGCACCGACGCGATAGGTAAGCGCAAGTTGCTGTGCCGGGATCGTCGGGCCGAAATAATAGGACACGCTATGGGCCTTGCCGTTGACATGCCATTCCCAGCGCATCCCGCCGTCATAGACGACGCGGACCGGCGGCAGGCCGAGCGCCCGGTCCAGTCCCTTTTCGATCGCCGTCGCGACCGTCTCTCGGTCGCTTTCGCCGGCGCTGAGCGCCGCGTCGAAATCGCATTGCGTCGGCGCCGAGCGGGTCACGACTGTCCGGTCGGAACGCCAGCGATCATCGTCGGCGCGCTCATAGCCGAAATCGCTCTTGGCGACGGCATATTCGAAGCGCTTGGCGCTTGGAAAGATCGACAGGCACAGATCGTCGAACTCGGCGACCGCCCGGTCCAGACCGGTCACCGCCAGCCCCCCCGAAGCTTCGGTCGTCGCGCCAGCAGGCGAAACGCCTACCACAGCAAGGGTCAATGCAAAGAGAAACCGCTTTTTCATGTCAAAGCCTCCTCCATCACCGGGGGCATGTTGTGCCCCAACAAACGCAGCACGTCGGCCGCGCACTCTACCACATTGCTGCCGGGACCATAAATCCCCTGCACGCCGGCATCGCGCAGATATTGATAATCCTGCGGCGGAATGACCCCGCCCGCGATCACTTTGATGTCGCTGCGCCCCGCTTCCTTCAATTTGCCGATCAGTTCGGGGATCAGCGTCTTGTGCCCGGCGGCGAGGCTCGAAGCACCGACCACGTCGACGCCGCTGTCGAGCGCGAGCACGACGGTTTCCTCGGGTGTCTGGAACAGCGGTCCCGACACGACGTCGAAACCCATGTCGCCGAACGCCGAGGCGATGATGTTCGCGCCGCGATCATGGCCGTCCTGCCCCATCTTGGCGACAAGCAGTTTCGGCTTGCGGCCCATCCGGCGTTCGACCGCGGCGACGCCGTCGAGCACCTGCTGCCAGCGGTCGTCACCCTCGTAGGGCGCGGCATAGACGCCCTTCACCGGGGTCGGCTGGGTGCCGTAACGGTCGAAGCTTTCCTCCATCGCCGACGAGATTTCGCCGAGCGTCGCGCGGGCGCGGGCGGCTTCCACCGCGTGCGCCAGCAAATTATTCTCGATCGACTGTTCGCCCGCCGCGGCGTCGCGCAGCGCCTTCAACGCCGCCTGACACGCCGCCTCGTCGCGGCCCGCCTTGGTCTTGTTGATCCGCGCAATCTGCGCCTCGCGGACCTTGGTGTTGTCGACCTCGAGCGTCTCGAGCAGGTCTTCGTTGGCGAGGCGATATTTGTTCACCCCGACAATGACATCGTCGCCACGGTCGACGCGCGCCTGACGGGCGGCGGCCGCCGTCTCGATCATCGCCTTCGGCCAGCCGGCGGCGACGGCCTTGGCCATCCCGCCTTCCTTTTCGACGCGCTCGATGATCTCCCACGCCTTGTCGACCAGCTCCTGCGTCAGCGCCTCGACATAATAAGAGCCGCCGAGCGGGTCGACGACCTTGGTCATCCCCGTCTCTTCCTGGATGACGATCTGGGTATTGCGCGCGATGCGCGCCGAGAAGTCGGTCGGCAGCGCGATCGCTTCGTCGAGCGCATTGGTGTGCAGCGACTGCGTGCCGCCCAGCATCGCGGCCATCGCCTCGATCGTCGTGCGCATGACGTTGTTGTAGGGATCCTGCTCGGTGAGCGAGACGCCCGACGTCTGACAGTGGGTGCGCAGCATCTTCGACCGCTCGTCCTTGGCGCCGAGATTGGTCATCACGCGGTGCCACAGCACGCGCGCGGCACGCAGCTTGGCGATCTCCATGAAGAAGTTCATGCCGATCGCGAAGAAGAAGCTGAGGCGCCCGGCGAACTTGTCGATGTCGAGCCCGCTCGCGACGCCGTAGCGGACATATTCGGCGCCATCGGCAATCGTGAAGGCCAGCTCCTGCACCTGCGTCGCGCCGGCTTCCTGCATATGATAGCCGCTGATCGAGATGCTGTTGAACTTCGGCATCTCGCGGCTGGTATAGCCGAAGATGTCCGAGATGATCCGCATGCTCGGTTCGGGCGGGTAGATGTAGGTGTTGCGGACCATGAACTCCTTGAGGATGTCGTTCTGGATCGTGCCGTCGAGCAATTTACGCTCGACCCCCTGCTCCTCGCCCGCAACGATGAAGAAGGCGAGGATCGGGATCACCGCGCCGTTCATCGTCATCGATACCGACATCTGGTCGAGCGGAATGCCGTCGAACAGGATCTTCATATCCTCGACGCTGTCGATCGCGACGCCCGCCTTGCCGACATCGCCGACGACGCGCGGATGGTCGCTGTCATAGCCTCGGTGCGTCGCAAGGTCGAAAGCGACCGACAGGCCCTTCTGCCCCGCCGCGAGGTTCCGGCGATAGAAGGCGTTCGATTCCTCGGCGGTCGAAAAACCCGCATATTGCCGGATCGTCCACGGCCGCCCCGCATACATCGACGCGCGCACACCGCGCGTGAAGGGCGCGAAACCGGGCAGCCCCGGATCGGTCTTCACATCCTCGGCCGTGTAGAGCGGCTTGACGTCGATCCCCTCGGGCGTCGCCCAGGTCAGGTCCTTGCCCTTCACTTCCTTGTCGGCGGCGGCGGCCCATTGGTCGAGGGTCGGTTTGTCGGTCATATGCAGTCTCGTTCCAAATTTCCTCTTCCACCGGGAGAGGATACGAAGCCTCGGCCGTAGGCCTAGGCGGAGTTGGTGAGGGTCTCTGCCCTCTCGATAGCTTCCATCCCCTCACCCAGCTTCGACTAAGCGCCTTGGGCGCCAAGTCTTCGCAACCCTCTCCCGATGGGAGAGGGGGGAAATGGGCCTAATGCCCCTTCGGCGTTTCCATAATCTCGGTCAGCACCCCACCCATATCCTTGGGATGGAGGAAGAAAATCAGTGTCCCGTGCGCCCCGATGCGCGGCTCGCCCAGCACCCGCTTGCCCATCGCCTCGAACTCGGCCTTCGCGGCATGAATGTCGGGCACTTCGTAACACATATGATGCTGCCCTCCTGCAGGGTTCTTTTGCAGGAAACCGGCGATCGACGCATTACCCGGCAGTGGTTCGATCAACTCGATCTGTGTGCCGTTCAGCGCGCCATCGGCGCCCGGCGTATCGACGAAGCACACCTTCACGCCCTGCTCGGGCAGGTCGAAGGGTTCGTGAATCTGCGTCGCCCCCATCACATCGCGATAAAAGACGATGCTGTCGGCAATCGACGGCGTCGCAACGCCGATATGGTTGAGGCTACCCAGTTTCATTCCATTCTCCTCAGCAACCCGGAACCTGGTCCTTGCCGACCAGCTCGTACTTGCCGTTGTTGAGCACATATTCCTGCTTGAAAGACCGCGTGCCGGTGTAGGCGACGGTGAAGCTCTTGTCGGGTACCGCGGCAGCGATCTTGCCCTCATATTCCTGTTCGGTCTGGCCGAGACCCGCGCCCGAACTCATCCCGTCGGTAAAGCTGCCGCGATCGACCGGGCCGTCGGGGGCCAATTCGGTCACCGCGGCGGAGCCGATCGCGCAGCCCTGCCAAACGCCGCCGCCCGCCGTGATCAGATAGGGATTACGCCCGAGCAGGCTCGAAAAGGCCCAGCTCGTCGCGCCGTTGCCGACGGTCCCCGTCGCGCCGAGACCGATCCACTCGCCCTGCTTCACCCAGCCGTCGGGGCTCGATTTCAGATAGTGGATCGCGTTCAGACCGCCTTCGCTGTGTCCTGCCTCGTCGAGCGACCCGACGCTGAGCAGCACTCCGGTGTTGTTTTCGAGCAGATGGATGGCGACCGGGCGGAAATGATAGCTCCGCTCGTCGATCGTCCGCGCCGCCTCGGGCTCGGCCCCCTTGGGCAGGCCGAAGGCGGTACGGAACGCCAGATCGATCGTCGCATCTTCCTCGTCGCCGAGCGTGATCGGGAAAGCCTCGGGCTTTTCACCGACCGGCGTGTCGGGATCGAAAGCCGACGCCGCGGGCGACACAAGCCCCGACAGGGCGATAACAGCGGCAAGAACGGATTTACGCATCTCGAAACCTCATTTGATAGTCGAACATCGCGGCCGCGCTTTCGGGCCGCGATCCCTAACTACCTCATCTGCGAGGAAATTTTAGTGCTCGCTGTCACAACGGGATATTGTCGTGCTTCTTCCACGGATTTTCGAGGCTCTTGTTCCGGAGCTTGCGAAGGCCGATCGCGATCCGCTTGCGCGTGTTGTGCGGGTGGATGACCTCGTCGATATAGCCGCGCGATGCCGCAACGAACGGGTTGGCGAAGCGGTCTTCATATTCCTTCGTCCGCTCGGCGATCTTTTCGGGGTCGCCGATGTCGCTGCGGAAGATGATCTCGACCGCGCCCTTCGCGCCCATCACCGCGATCTCGGCGGTCGGCCAGGCATAGTTGAGGTCGCCGCGCAGATGCTTCGACGCCATCACGTCATATGCCCCGCCATAGGCCTTGCGCGTGATCACGGTGATCTTGGGCACCGTCGCCTCGGCATAGGCAAACAGCAGCTTCGCGCCATGCTTGATGATGCCGTTATATTCCTGCGCCGTGCCGGGCAGGAAGCCCGGGACATCGACGAAGGTGATGATCGGGATTTCGAACGCGTCGCAGAAGCGGACGAAACGCGCCGCCTTCTTCGACGAATTGATGTCGAGCACGCCCGCCAGCACCATCGGCTGGTTCGCAACGATCCCGATCGTGCGGCCTTCGATGCGCCCAAAGCCGCAGATGATGTTCGCGGCGTGCGCCGGCTGCACCTCGAAGAAATCGCCCTCGTCGACCGTTTTGCGGATCAGCTCGTGCATGTCGTAGGGCTGGTTCGCGTTCGGCGGGATCAGCGTGTCGAGGCTGGGCTCGGCGCGGTCGTACGGATCGCTCGTCGGACGCACCGGAACGCCGCTGCGGTTGTTCTCGGGCAGGTAATCGAAGAAATCGCGCGCCGCGAGCAGCGCCTCGATGTCGTTCTCGAACGCATTGTCGGCGACCGAGCTTTTCGTCGTGTGGGTGATCGCGCCGCCAAGCTGTTCCTGCGTCACCACTTCGTTGGTCACCGTTTTGACCACGTCAGGCCCGGTAACGAACATATAGCTGCTATCCTTCACCATGAAGATGAAGTCGGTCATCGCCGGGCTGTAAACCGCGCCGCCCGCGCAGGGGCCCATGATCAGGCTGATCTGCGGCACGACACCGCTGGCGAGGACGTTGCGCTGGAACACCTCGGCATAACCGCCCAGCGAAGCAACGCCTTCCTGAATACGCGCGCCGCCGCTGTCGTTCAGGCCGATGACCGGCGCGCCGACCTTCATCGCATTGTCCATGACCTTCATGATCTTCTCGGCGTGCCGCTCCGACAGCGAGCCACCGAAGACGGTGAAGTCCTGGCTGAAGACATAGACGAGGCGGCCGTTGATCGTGCCGCTGCCGGTGACGACACCGTCGCCCGGAACCTTCTGGTCCTGCATCCCGAAATCGGTGCAATTATGCTCGACATAGGTGTCGAGCTCCTCGAACGACCCTTCGTCGAGCAGCACGTCGAGCCGCTCGCGCGCGGAGAGCTTGCCCTTGCTGTGCTGCGCATCGATGCGCTTCTGCCCGCCCCCCAGAGCGGCGGCGGCGCGACGGCGTTCCATTTCGGCGATGTTGGCGGACATGCTTCTCTCCGGATAATATCGAGCGCGCCATCTGCCCCCGCACGCGCCATGATGCAAATGTGAATTTGCAAAGTTGCAAAGTCAGACTTTGCAAAGTATCCTCGCCCCGATGCTACCGACCCGCCTCTACGCCGGGCGACAACTTCGCCAACTTCGGGAATCGCGCGCCCTCCGCCAGGCCGACTTTGCCGCGCAGCTCGACATCTCGGCCTCCTACCTCAGCCAGATCGAACATGACGACCGCCCGCTGACGCCAGCGCTCCTCGACCGCCTGCAAAAACTCTTTCCACTCGAATGGGAGGAAGTCGCCGCCGATGCGGGCGACCGCCGGCAGGGCGCGCTCCGCGAAGCCGCCGCCGATCCGCTGTTCGCCGCCGCGCCTTTGCCGCCCGAACAGATCGAGCGCGCGGCGCTCCAGCAGCCGCAACTCGCCGACCAGTTCGTCGCGCTCCACGCTGCCTATCGCCGCGCCGGACAGCGGCTGCAGATCATCGACGAAGCGCTGACGGGCGGCACCGCCGAGGGCAGCCGCCTGCCATGGGAGGAGGTACGCGACTGGTTCCACGATGCGGGAAATTATGTCGACAGCATCGACCGCGCCGCCGAAGCCCTCGCTGCAAGCCTCAGCGGCTCGCCGCCCTCGCCCCCCGTCGAGACGATCGAACGGCGGATGCGCAACGCGCTCGGTATCTCGATCGTCTATCGCCAGAGCCAGACGCTGCGCGATTTCGACGCGACGATGCGCCACCTCGTCATCGATCCGTCGCTGCCGACCGAAAGCCGCCGTTTCCAGCTCGCGCACCAACTCGCCGCGCTTGCCCTCGCCGACGAGATCGCTGCGGTGGTCGAATCGTCGCCGCTGCGCACGCCGGCGGCCCGGCAATTGCTCCACGTCGGGCTCGCCAACTACGCCGCGGGCGCCGTGCTGATGCCCTATGGCCCGTTCCGCGCCAGCGCGCGTGCGGTGCGGCACGACATCGACCGGCTGCGGCTCGAATATGGGGTCAGCTTCGAACAGGCGTGCCATCGCCTCTCGACCCTCCAGCGCCCCGGCGCGCGCGGCATCCCGATGTTCTTCTGCCGCGTCGACATGGCGGGCAACATCACCAAGCGGCACAGTGCGACGCGGCTGCAGTTCGCACGCTTCGGCGGCGCCTGCCCGCTGTGGATCGTCCACGAGGCGGCGGCGATCCCCGACCGTATCCTGTTCCAGCTCGCCGAGACCCCCGACGGACTGCGCTATGTTTCGATGGCGAAGGGGCTGGTCAAACCCTCGGGCAGTTATGCGCGCAGCCCGCGGCGCTACGCCGTCGCACTGGGGTGCGAGGCGCAATATGCCGGCGATTTCGTCTATGCCGACGGCGTCGATGTCGCTGCGCCACAGGCGGCTGCGCGGATTGGGCTGTCGTGCCGCATCTGCCCGCGCGAGGACTGCGACCAGCGCGCCTTTCCGCCCAGTGACCGGCCGATCCTCGTCGATCCCGACCGGCGCGACGTCGTGCCGTACCGGATCGGCTAGACCTTCACGATCCCGCGCTCGATCAGACCGTTCGCCGTCGCGAGCAGCGCTTCGTCGGGCGTTCGCATCGTCCAGCCCAGCCTCTCCATTGCATGGCTGCTGTCGCCGCCGCGCACATTGCCGAGTTCGGCGACGACCTGCTTAAGTTCGGGCCGGACGATCGCGAGCAGCTTGAGCAGCCAGTCGGGCATCTTCCGCGTCGGCACCTTGCGCGCCTGCTCGCCCAGATTAGCCTTCAGGATATGCGCGACGTCGATAAATTTGAGGAATGGACCCGAGCAGACGAACCGTTCGTTCTTGATCTCCTCGGCGGTCAGCGCGCGATAGTGGAGGTCGGCGACATCGCGCACGTCGATGATGCCGAAGCCGACGTCGGGGCACATCGGCACCTTCCCTTCCAGGAGCTGCTTCACCACCTCGATCGAGGTCGACAAATCGTCCGACAGCAGCGGCCCGAATACCGCGGCAGGATTGACCGAGGCGAACTCCATATCGCCGCCCTCGGCCGCTACCCAGTCGCGCGCGGCGCGCTCGGCAACGGTCTTCGATCGCGGATAGGGCATGACATCGGGATTGGCGAGGTTGGTCCAGTCAGCCTCGTCATACAGGTCGCGGCCTTTGCCATGGCCATAGGCGATTGCCGCCATCGATGAGGTCAGGATGAAGCGTTTCACTCCTGCCGCACGCGCAAAGCGGAGCGCGCGCAACGCGCCTTCGCGCGCGGGAACGACAAGTTCGTCGGCATGCTTGGGTACGCCGAGCGGAAAGGGCGAGGCGACATGCGCCACATGGGTGCAACCGGCGATAGCCTCGGCCCAGCCCGCGTCATGCTCAAGATCGGCGGCGAAAAATTCGAGCTTGCCGTTATCGACGTCGAGCCAACCGCGAACCTCGGGCTCGCGTTTCAGGCTGCGGACGGTGGCATGGACGGTCCAGCCATTCGCGATCAGCTGCCGGATCAGGAAGCCCGCGATATAGCCGCTGCCCCCGGTGACCAATGCCGTGCCCGCCATCCGCGCCTCCCCTGCCCGTTGTCCCGCAAGGATAGCGCGTTTTGGTTGCGGGCCGAAACCTTATTTCAGGAGCACCAGTTCCTCGGCCATGCTCGGATGCAGCGCGACGGTGGCGTCGAAATCGGCCTTGGTCAGCCCCGCCTTCACCGCGATCGCGGCCGCCTGCAATATCTCGGGCGCATCGGGCCCGATCATGTGGAGGCCCACGACCTGATCGGTCGCGGCGTTGACGATCATTTTGTAGAGCGCGCGCTCGTTACGGCCCGCGAGGACATTTTTCATCGCGCGAAAATCGCTCGTGTAAGTGCGGATGCTGCCCAGCTTGTTGCGCGCCTCGGCCTCGGTCATCCCGACCGCCCCGATCGGCGGATGGCTGAACACCGCGCTCGGGACGTTCTTGTAATCGACGACGGTCGGCTTGCCGCCGAACACCGAGTCCGCGAACGCCTGCCCTTCGCGGATCGCAACGGGGGTCAACTGGATGCGGTTGGTCACGTCGCCGACGGCGTAGATGCTCGGTACCGACGACTGGTTGTCGTCGCCCACCTTGATAGCGCCATGCTCGTCAAGCTCGACACCGACATCCTCAAGGCCCAGCCCCTTGGTGTTCGGCGTCCGCCCGGTCGCGATCAGCACCGCGTCGGCGGTTATCGCATCGCAATTTTCGAGGTGAACGGTCAGCGTGCCGTCGTCGTTCTTCTCGATCGATTGGAACGGCGCATTGAACTTGAAGTCGATCCCCTTGGTCATCGAAATCTGGAGCAGGCGATCGCGGATCTGTTCGTCATAGCCGCGCAATATGGTGTCGCCGCGATTGACGATCGTCACCTTGCTGCCGAATTCGTTGAAGATGCCGGCGAACTCGTTGGCGATATAGCCGCCGCCCGCAATCACGACGCGCTTCGGCAGCTTGTCGAGATGGAAGACCTCGTTCGAGGTGATCGCATGCTCGCTGCCCGGAAATTCGGGAACGAAGGGCCAGCCGCCCGTCGCGAGCAGGATGCGTTCGGCGCTGATTTCCTGCCCGTCGGCAAGGCGGACCTTCTGCGGCCCGATCAGCGTCGCGCGGGTTTTGAAGACGGTGACCTTGTGGCTGTCGAGCGTCTGGCCATAGAGGCCTTCGAGCCGGTCGACCTCGGCCAGCACATTGTCGCGCAGCACGTCCCAGTTGAACTTGCAGTCGGCGACCTCCCACCCGAATTTCCGAGCGTCGTGAATATCCTCGGCAAAATGGGCGCCATAGACGAGCAGTTTCTTGGGAACACAGCCGCGGATGACGCAGGTCCCGCCGACCCGATGCTCCTCGGCGACCGCGACCCGCGCGCCGTGCGAAGCGGCGATGCGCGAGGCGCGCACCCCGCCGGACCCCGCACCGATGACGAACAGGTCGTAGTCGAACTCGCTCATGAATGAACCCCGCGCTTGTGATGGATTGCAATCGGCAACGGACGCCTATGTAGTTACGCCGCGACGACTTGCCAATCGAATTTTGCGGTTACTCTGATGAACGTCCGCTCATTCGCCGAGCGCCGCATGCATCAGCGCCTGCGTCGCGAGGTCGAATTCGATGGTTCCTTCGGTCAAACCCTTCGCCATTTCCTTCCCCAGCTCGACCCCGAACTGGTCGAAGGGGTTGATGCCGAGCAGCACGGCATTGGCAAAGACCCGATGCTCGTAAAAGGCGATCAGCGCGCCGAGGCTGCGCGGGCTGACCTGATCGAGCAGGATCGTCGTCGACGGGCGGTTGCCCGGATAATTGCGCGCGCCGTCCTCGCTCGCGCGGCCCGTCATCAAGGCGGCGCCTTGCGCGATGCAATTGGCGACAAGCGTTTCGTGATGCGCATCGTCGAGCAGATGGTCGGGCTCGCGCGCGACGACGAACTCGACCGGGGTCAGGTGTGTGCCCTGGTGGAGGAGCTGGAACACCGCGTGCTGCGCGTCGGTGCCGACGCCGCCCCAGGTGATCGGCGCGCTGTGGCGTCCGAGCGGCGCGCCGTCCAGCGTCACCGACTTGCCGTTCGATTCCATTTCGAGTTGCTGGAGATAATCGGGCAACAAACGCAGCCGTTCGTCATAGGCAAAGACCGCGCGCGTCTGGCAACCAAGGCGGTTGGCATAGAGCTGGTCGACGAAAGCCGCGAGCAGGCAGATATTGTCGGCACCGTCGGCGAGCCGGAAGTGCCGGTCCATTTCGGCCGCGCCCTCGAGCAGGTCGGCAAAGGCGTCCCAGCCCAAGGCCAGCGCGGCGGGAAAACCGATCGACGACCAGAGCGAATAGCGACCGCCGACGGTTTCGCTGAACGGCAGGATACGCGTTTCGTCGACGCCCCACTCGATCGCGCGCTCAGGCATCGCGGTCAGCGCGATCACCCGGCCGAGCGGATCGTCGACGCCGCCTTCCTCCAGCCACTGCAACGCTGACGCCGCGTTGAGCAGCGTTTCGGTCGTGGTAAAGGTCTTCGAGGCGACGGCGATAAGCGTGTGTTCGGGGCTGAAGCGCGCAAAGGCTTCTGACAGAGCGGCGCCGTCGACGTTCGAGACGACCGCGACGTCATAGCGCGAACTGTGCCGCCCGAGTGCATCGACGAGCAGGTCGGGGCCAAGCGCCGAACCGCCGATGCCGATATGGAGCAGGTGGCGGATCTCGCCGAACGCACCCGCTTCGATCGCGTCGATCATCATCCGCATCCGCTGGTGCAGCGCCTGCGCGACATGCACCGACTCGGGCGCCCCGTCGCCCCGCTCGGCACTGTGTTCGGCGGCCCGGTTTTCGGTCGGATTGGCGATGCCGCCCGAAAAGAGCGTCTTGCGACGGCCGCCGAAATCCTGCGCCGCGGCAAGTTTCGACAGGATATCGATCGCGCCGTCATCGAGGTGGGTCTTGGCAAAATCGAAGCGGATATCGGCGACGCTGCGGACGAGAGCCTGCAACCGCGTGTCGGGATCGGCAGCGACAAGATCGGTCAACGGCTTTGGCTGCCAGTCGGCAAGGGCCTGCCAGGCCTGCTGGACGGTCGTCATGGACTTGGATTCCTTCGAGGGGCGAGATCGGCCTTTTCATAGGCCCGCCGCCATCGGTGCGCCAGCGCCATCCGCCGATATTCGCTTGACGTGGGAACCTATTCATCGCCAATGCGCGGACATGACCGAAGCCAGCTTTACTGCCGATAACGCGCCTGCCGACCAGCCGGCGCCGGCCTCCCCCACCCCGACCCCGGTGTCGGCGAAGGAAGAGGCGGTCGATACCGTCCGCTTCCTTGCCCTGCTGGCGGTCGCAGTGTTGATTTTCCGCAGCTTTTTCCTGTCACCCTTCAACATTCCTTCGGAATCGATGCAGCCGCGACTGCTGATCGGCGACTATCTGCTCGTCAACAAAATGGCCTATGGCTATTCGAAGTACAGCCTGCCGTTCAGCGTCCCGCTGATCCCCGGCCGGATTTTCGCGCGCACCCCCGAACGCGGCGACGTCGTCGTTTTCAAGGCGCCGCCGGTCGCCGACAATGATTATATCAAGCGCGTCATCGGCCTGCCCGGCGACAGCGTGCAGGTTCGCGACGGCATCGTCTGGCTCAACGGCGCGCCGCTGAAGCGCGAAGCGATGCCCGATCTCGTCATCCCGGTGACGCCGAACATGATCGAAGCATCGCGCGCGACGGGCACCCTGCCCTGCTATTCGCCCGAGTTCGAGGAAGTGAGCGCGGCCGGCCTGCGCCAGTGCCGCTACAAGCAGTTCCGCGAAACGCTGCCGAGCGGAAAAAGCTATGCGATCCTCGACATCACGACTATCCCGCAGGACAATACAGCATTGGTCGTCGTGCCCGAAGGACATTTGTTCCTGATGGGCGACAACCGCGACCGCAGCGCCGACAGCCGTTTTCCGGCAGTAGAGAATGAGGGCATCGGCCTCGTCCCCGAAAAGAATCTCGTCGGCCACGCGCTGGTCGGCATGTTCTCGACCGACGGGTCGGCAAGCTGGTTCAACCCGATCAGCTGGTTCACCGCCGCGCGCTGGAGCCGCATCGGGGACGGTTTTTGAACGACACCCTCGACACCGGGGCGCTCGCCGACATCATCGGCCGCGCCCCGGGCAACCTGGCACTTTACGATCAGGCCCTGACCCACGGCAGTACGGGCCGCGCCGACTATCAGCGGCTCGAATTTCTCGGCGACCGCGTCCTCGGGCTCGTCATCGCGTCCGAGCTCTATACGCGTTTTCCCGCCGCAACCGAGGGCGAGCTTTCGTCGCGGTTGCATGCGCTCGCCTCGGGTGAAACCTGCGCCGCCATCGCGCGCCGGCTCGACCTTACCGCACTCGTCCGCTTCGGGGCGCAGGCACGCAGCGATGGTGGCCGATACAGCGACAATATCGCTGCCGACGCGATCGAGGCGCTGATCGGCGCGCTCTATCTCGACCAGGGAGCCGATGCGGCGCGCGCTTTCATTCTCGCCCACTGGGGCGCGATGATCGAGGGCCAGCAGGCCGCACCCAAACACCCGAAGGCGGCGCTTCAGGAATGGGCGCTGGCGCGCAAGCGGCGCCCGCCCGAATATGAGATCGTCGCGCGCGAAGGCCCCGACCATGCCCCGCGCTTTCGCGTCGCGGTGAGCGTCGGCAAGCTCGCGCGCGCCGAAGCCGAAGGCGCGAGCAAACAGGCGGCCGAAAAAGCGGCAGCGGCGGCGCTGCTCGCCGAACTCGAAGGACAGGAAAAATGACCCAGCGTTGCGGTTTCGTCGCCGTCGTCGGCGCGCCCAATGCGGGCAAATCGACCCTCGTCAACGCGCTGGTCGGCCAGAAGGTCGCGATCGTCAGCCCCAAGGCGCAGACGACGCGGACGCGGCTGATGGGCGTTGCGATGGAAGGCGACGCGCAGATCGTGCTGATCGACACGCCCGGCATCTTCGCGCCGACGCGCCGTCTCGACCGCGCGATGGTCGCCGCCGCCTGGGGCAGCCTCGAGGAGGCCGAAGCGATCCTCGTCATGGTCGATGCCGCCGCCAAGCTGACCGGCCGCGTCGAGCGCGTGCTGGAGGGCATCGCTAACCGGCCCGAGAAAAAATATCTGATCCTCAACAAGGTCGACCTGACCAAGAAGGACAAGCTGCTCACCATCGCGACCGAACTCAACGGCAAGGTCGCATTCGACGAAACCTTCTTCATCGCCGCGAGCAGCGGCGATGGCGTCCCCGAACTCAAGGCGCATCTCGCCGCGCTGATGCCCGAGGGGCCGTGGCATTTCCCCGAGGACGAGGTCAGCGACGCGCCCGAACGCATGCTCGCCGCCGAAATCACGCGCGAACAACTCTATCGCCAGCTTCACGAAGAACTGCCCTATCAGTCGACGGTCGAGACCGAACTGTTCAAGTCGCGCCCCGACGGCAGCGCCGAAATCCACCAGCAAATCTACGTCGCGCGCGACAACCAGCGCGCGATCGTACTCGGCAAGGGCGGCAGCCGAATCAAGGAAATCGGCGCCCGCGCCCGCGCCGAACTGACCGAACTCATGGGCCGCAAGGTCCATCTGTTCCTGCACGTCAAGGTCAAGGAAAACTGGGACGAGGACCGCAGCGTCTACCGCGACATGGGACTCGACTGGGTCGATTAGGGGCAAAGAGGGGGCAAACATTATGAAACCCGATTCCATCATATTGTTCGACCGCCTCTATCTCGGGTCTTTGGTACTCGGCGCGCTGAATTTCATTATCGGGTGGAGCGCCATATCGGAAAAGCTCGCCAGCTCCCCGGAATTTGCCGCCACGGGTTTCGGATCGGGCTTTATCATCGCCTCCTTCGTCATCGGCATGATCATCAACCTCGTCATCTGGTATTTCATCTCGGCGCGAGCCAGCAAAGTCGCCAAGTGGATTTTGGTCGCCTTCTTCGCGCTCGGACTGGTTTCGATCCTGCGGAATCTCGACAACCCGCTGGGACCGCAGGGCCTGTCGCTCGGCGTCACATTCGTCCTGACAATCCTTCAGGGGGTGGCGATCTACATGCTGTTCCGGCCCGACGCAGCGGCATGGTTCAACGGCAAGCCTCCCGTCGACCCCGGCACTTTTTCCTGAACTAGATCCGCCGGCAATCACTCGGCGGCGGATTGCCGTCGAAGCGCGCGGTGATCCAGCCGATCGTCTCCTGCGCGCTGTCCTTTGCGCTCGCGCCATGATCGCCGGTCATGTCGATCCAGCGAAGGGGCGTGCCGCGTTTGCAGACCGCCTTGGCAAACTTGCGCGTCACCGCGGGAGCGACGATCGTGTCCTTGCTGCTCTGCGCGATCAGGAGCGGCCCCGGAACGCGCGCCGGATCCACACTGTTGGCGCGCGCGAAGGAGCCGAAGGGTTCGATCCTTGCGATATCCTTGTTCTTCGTAGCGCGCGCGACGCTCAGGATGCCGAGGATCGTTCCGAGCTTCGGCTTCTTGTTGAACGCGACGCAATTATTCTCGGCGAGCCGGTGGATGATGCCCTGATTGGTCCGGTTGGCAATGCTGTCGAGCGGGAAGTCATAGAGCGTCGACCAGCTATGCAGCGCGAAGGACATCAGCAACGCACGCGCATTCTTGTCGCTGCCTTCGCGGAGGTTCGCGGCAAGGTCGGTCGGCGGAGCGGCGGCGGCCGTGGCGACCAACGTCAATTCGGGTGCATAGGTGCGCGCCGCCGTCGCCGTCCATAGTGCCGCATGTCCGCCCTGCGATTCGCCCCAGACGGCGAAACTGCCGCCCGCCGCCGTACCCGGAATCTCGCGCGCCGCCCGCACACCGTCGAGGACGGCATTTGCCGTATCGGGGCCGACCAGAAACGGATGCATCGTCGGACTGGCAAGACCGATATAATCGGGCGCCACCACGACATAGCCGTTGCGAACCGCATTCATGCCCGCCGAATATTCGAAGAAATTCGGGCTGAGCGAGGGCGCGCATTTCTCGGCGACGCCCCAAGCGCCGTGCGTCCAGGCAATCACCCGGCGCGGACGCGGCGGGATCGCTTCCATCGGCGCGGCGACGATGCCGGTCACCGCGAAGCGTGTGCCGCTGCCGTTGGTAGTCCAATACTGCACCCGCCAGGCCTGCACGCCCGGCGGCGCGTCCGCCATGGGCTGCGCCGAGATCAGGTAGCGCGACGGCTGGGCTGCGGCCGGCACGGAAAGCGCAGAAAGGATGGCGAGCAGGACGGCGGCGAACAGGTGGCGCATGGACAGGTCTCCCCGATGCACGCCGTCTTATCATGTGGAAACGCGACCGTCATCCCGGCGAAGGCCGGGATCTCGCCGTTGCTTCATGGCGTTAGGGTGAGATCCCGGCCTTCGCCGGGATGACCTCATTCTGATGACCTCATTCTTTGGCAGTCGCCGCCTTTTTCGCCGGCGCCTTTTTGGCTGCAGGCTTCTTCGCAGCAGCCTTTTTCTTCGGCGCTGCCTTTTTCTTGCCCTTTGCGGGCCCCTTGGCGGCGCGCGCATCGATCAGCGCGATCGCCTCCTCGAGCGTCAGCGTCGCCGGGTCGGCGGTCTTGGGCAAAGTCGCATTGGTCGTGCCGTCGGTGACATAGGGACCGAAGCGCCCTTCCATCAGCTTCATCTCGCCGCCGCTCGTCGGGTGCGGTCCGAAAGTGTTGAGCGGTTCGGCCTTGGTCCGCCCGCGTCCACCGCCGCTCGCCGCCTCGGCGATCCGGACGACCGCGGCGTTCATGCCGATGTCGAAGATTTCGGCCGTACCGGTCAGCTTCGCATATTTGCCGTCATGAAGCAGATAGGGGCCATAGCGCCCGAGCCCCGCCATGATCGGCTTGCCGCTTTCGGGATGCACGCCGACCTCGCGCGGCAGGCTGAGCAGCCGCAACGCATAGTCGAGGTCGAAATCCTCGGCCGGAATATCCTTCGGGATCGACGAGCGCTTTGCCTCCTTGCCGTCGCCGAGCTGGATATAGGGTCCGAAACGCCCGCTGCGCTTCGTGACCTCAAGCCCGCTGTCGGGATCGGTCCCCATCGCCTCCGGCCCCGTGTCGCCCGCGTCGCTGCCTCCCGGCTGCGCGAATTTCCGCGTGAACTTGCAGTCGGGATAGTTGCTGCACGCGATGAACGGCCCGAATTTGCCGCCGCGCAGCGCGAGCCGCCCGGTGCCGCAATTGGGGCACAGGCGCGGGTCGCTGCCGTCGCCCTTGTCGGGAAAGAGATAGGGGCCGAGAAATTCGTCGAGCGCCGCGGTGATCTCCGACGGCTTCTGCTCCATGACCTCGCCGGTGCGCGGCTTAAAATCGCGCCAGAAGCGGTCGAGCACCGCCTGCCACTGGGCGCGGCCGCCGGACACGTCGTCGAGTTCTTCCTCGAGCCCGGCGGTATAGTCATATTCGACATAGCGTTCGAAGAAGCGTTCGAGGAAGGCAGTCAGCAGCCGTCCGCTTTCTTCGGGAATGAAGCGGTTCTTCTCGACGGTCACATAGCCACGGTCCTTGAGCACCTGGACGATCGACGCATAGGTCGACGGGCGCCCGATGCCGAGCTCCTCCATCTTCTTGACGAGGCTCGCTTCCGAATAGCGCGGCGGCGGCTGCGTTTCGTGGCTTTCGACCTCGACGCCGGTCTTCGCCGGCGCATCGCCCTTGCTCATCGCAGGCAGCAGGCGCGCATCCTCGTCATCGCCGCTATCGTCGCGGCCCTCATCATAAAGCGCGAGGAAGCCGGGGAATTTCACCACCTGCCCCGTCGCGCGCAGCATCGTCTTGCCGGTGCCGTCGCTGAGGTCGATGCTGGTGCGTTCGAGCCGCGCCGACGCCATCTGGCTCGCCAGCGCACGCTTCCAGACCAGCTCGTACAGTCGCGCATGGTCGCCGCTGCCGGCCTTGTCCTTCGAAAAGTCGGTCGGGCGGATCGCTTCGTGCGCTTCCTGCGCGTTCTTCGCCTTGGTCTGATACTGGCGCGGCTGATCGGGGACATAGCCGCCGTCATAGCGGTCGGCGATCGCCTTGCGCGCCGCGCTGATCGCGCTGCCGTCCATCTGGACGCCGTCGGTCCGCATATAGGTGATCGCGCCGTCCTCGTAGAGCGCCTGCGCGATCCGCATCGTGTGGCTCGCCGAGAAGCCGAGCTTGCGCGCTGCCTCCTGCTGCAGCGTCGAGGTGGTGAAGGGCGGCGGCGGGTTGCGCGTCAGCGGCTTGGTCTCGACCGTGTCGACGGTGAAATGGCCGGCCTTCACATCGGCTTCGGCGGCGCGAGCGTCGGCTTCGGTGCCGATCGACAGCCGCTCGATCTTGTCGCCGCGCCACCGCGCGAGCCGCGCCCGGAACGGCGTGCCGCCCATTTCGAACAGGCCGGTGACCGACCAATATTGCTGCGCGACAAAGGCCTCGATCTCGCGCTCGCGCTCGACGACCATGCGCAGGGTTACCGACTGGACGCGGCCCGCCGACTTGGCGCCGGGCAGCTTGCGCCACAGCACCGGCGACAGGGTGAAGCCGACCAGATAGTCGAGCGCACGGCGCGCGCGATAGGCGTCGATCAAATCGTCATCGAGCGCGCGCGGATGCGCCATCGCGTCGGTCACCGCCTGCTTGGTGATCGCGTTGAAGGTCACGCGGTCGACCGCCTGCGGCAGTGCCTTCTTCGCGCGCAGCAATTCCTGCACATGCCAGCTGATCGCCTCGCCCTCGCGATCAGGGTCAGTCGCGAGGATCAGTCGGTCGGCAGTCTTGGCCGCGTCCTGGATTTCCTTCAGCCGCTTCGCCTTGTCGGGATAAAGCTGCCATTGCATCGAAAAGCCGTCGTCGGGATCGACCGAGCCGTCCTTCGGCGGCAGGTCGCGGACATGGCCATAGCTGGCCAGCACCTTGAAATCGCGACCAAGATATTTCTCGATCGTCTTCGCCTTGGCGGGCGATTCCACAATCACCAATTGCATGAAAAACTCTATCCCCGAAAACGCTTACGTACGTACGCGCGAGGGTGGCGGGGCGCGGCATGTTCCGTCAAGGGGATTTAACCGAAACAAATTCGGTCATGGCGATCTCCGTCATCCCGGCCTGTACCGGGATGACGGATACCGGATTTACCGCAGCGCCCCCAACCGCCCCAGCAGCATCGCGCTAGCGAGATTCGCTGCTTTCGCCGCGCCTTCCTCATAATTGCCGGGTTTGGCGGTGAAGGCGAACTTGCGCGTCTTGCCGAAGCGGAGACCGCCGAAGCCCATCACTGCGGCAACTCCGCCCGCGACGTTCGCGCCCGACTGCAGCGCCTTGTCGGTCCCGCTCGACGCATCGCTCTTTTCGACGAACTCGCCCTCGACCGCCACCGGCGCCTTAACGGTGATCACCGACTGCTTGCCGCTCGGCGCGATCAACGTCATGCGCGAATAGTCAGCGCTGACCGACAGCGCGCTGTTGACCTGGAGGCCGCCGAAGCTGAACGCGCCGGGGCGCTTTTGCTGCGAAAAGTCGATGAGATAGACGACGTCGATCACCCCGACCCCGGTTTCTCGAGCATAATTGTTCAGCGCCATGTTCGCCTGCCCGGCCGACATGTTGATCCCCATGCTGCTCATGCCCGATCCCATGAAGTCGCCCGGGATCATCAGCAGCGACGGCAGCGCCGACGGTTTGAAATAGGTCGCCTTGCCCTTGCTGCCCTTTTCGAGCGCGATGTTGATGTCGAGCGGGACTTCCTGCGACTTGGTCTTGGCGAGCGCCGTGTGGCCGAACAGGTCGGCGGCGGGCTGGACGGTGTAGCCGCCCGCGGCCAGTTGGGCGACGAAGTCGGCGTAAGCGGCATCGGTGATCGCCTGCATCATTTCGGGCGTTACGCCGACGAGTTCGCTCTTCGCCTTGGTCGTGCCTCCGAACGCGCCCATCAGGCCGCCCGATGCGGCCGTACGGTCGATCGATTCGAAGATGAAGCCGACGTTGAACGCGCCGACGGTGACGTTGGTGACGCCCTTCGCGTTCGCAGGCCCCGATATCTTGACGGGCTCCACCTGTTTCGCGGCGACATGGATGGGCTGGGCGAGCAACGCCAGCACGGCGGCAGCCGACAGCAGCTTTTTCATGGATTCTGGTCCTCCGTCCCCCGCGGCCGGAATCAAACCGGCGGCAAGGGTTCCCCGAAGCGACCCACGGCCCCCGCATTCGGTCAGATGCGGGGGCGTGTCAATGGGGTGACGTCAGGACCTCATCCGTTCTGCCATTTGAAATCCACCGGCAGGATGCACTTCCCGGCATCGTAATTGCCGACGCTGCGGATGATTTCCTGATCCGCGGGCTCGATCCGGCGGCCGCTGATCTGGCTGTCGATCACCCGCCGGACGAGGGCGTCGAGCCGGGTGACGAGGTAACAGTCGATCGCCGGCGGCGCGTGCGGATTGCCGACGCCGCTGTCGTCGGTCAGGAACAGGTACCGCGACTGCGTGGCTGCCGCCATCGCGCGCATTGCATATTCGGCCTTGTCGGCAACGCCGGAGGCGGCCACCGGCGTGATGTGAATGCGCTTGGCACGTGCCGCCTCGGCCGCAGCCCATGTCCGGCCGAACTTGTCGTCGTGCGGCGGCGCATCGGCGACGAGCAGCAGCGACTTCACCGCATCGGGCCGCCACGACTGGCCGACCGCGCGGATCAGCGCCTGATCCATCGCTTCGGGATAATCGCCCCCGCCGCTCGCATATTGCTGCGCTAGCTGGCCCTGCACCCGGCCGATGTCGCTGTCGAAGGCGATCGTCCGCGTGACATATTCGTCGCCGAGATCGCGATAGAAGACAAAGCCGATCCGGATGTCGAGATCGCGGTGCTTCGCAGTGATGGCGCCGATGATCGAACGCAATTCGGCCTGCAGGTAACTGATTTCGTCGCCCATGCTCCCCGTCGTGTCGACGACGAGCATCAGGTCGAGCTTGCTGACCTTCGCCGCCGCCTGGTTCGCGGTCAGCCCGACGGTCTGGCCGCCCGGCGCGTCGGCGACGAGCACCGGCCGCGCGTCGGCAATCGTCCGGCCGGCCTTGCGCGCGGTGACCGTGATCCGTTCGCTCAGCCGGTCGAGGCCGGGGAAAAAGACCGCGCTCCCGTCGGCCTGCGTCGCCATGGTGATGCTGTTGCCGTCCGAACAGGTCACGACGACGTCGGCGAAGGGGATCGGCTGGCCGCTGCGGTCGTTCACCTTCACCGTGACGACGCGCATCGTGTCGACGCGGGGCAGCACCCGGATTTCCTGACCCAGGCCGGTCCGGTTCACATAGGCGGCATAAAGTTCGGGGTTGAGCAGGTCGTCATGCTCGCCCGCGGTCAATATGCCCGATTGCGGCTGCGGTTGCGGGCGTGGCCGCGGCGGATAGGGCGGCACGATCGTCGGGCTGGTCCGGGCATAGTCGCTCGATGAACCGGGAGGAGGAGGCGCCGGCGGCGGCGCGCTCTCTACCGGTGCCGACATGTCGGCGGCGCCGCGCTCGGCGCTCGCCCCGGTAACCACCACCGCCTCGGCGCTTTCGTCCGAACGCGCCTCGGGCGCATAAACCGGGGACGGCGGCGGAGGTGGCGGCGGGGGCGGAGGCGGCGGTGGCGGCGGCGACGCCATCGGCATGGCTTCGCCGCGCGAAACGCGGCCGCCCTTGGTCTTGTAGCCTGCGTTCGATTGCTGTTGCGGCCGGGCTTCAGGGTCGAGACGCGGCAAGGGATCGGCGGTACGGCAAAAACCCTGCTGGCTGCCCGGCTGCGCATGGGCAACCGCCAGCGGCAACGGCGCCGGGGCCGACGCGAGGACGGCGAACATCGTGACGCCGGTCAGATATCGGCTACGCATCATCAATCTCCCCTCATGTGATACAATATCATCAGCCTGTCGCTCGGCCGCTGAACCGTGGCTGAACCGGGACGAATCGTTATATTGCCAAGGGTTAGGACGCTGTGCCGGCCGTCACACCAGCGAAACCCGCGCGCCCGCATGCCGCTCGATCCGGCCCGCGAGCTCGAGTTCGAGGAGGACGAGCTGGACTGTCGTCGCGGCTTGACCCGATTGCCGGACCAGTTCGTCGATCGCGACCGGCGTCGGTCCGAGCAGCGCGGCGACATCGCGCCGGTCACCCTCGCCCGCATCGATCGCGGCAGCCGAAAGGGCGCCGGCGGCTAGGGCAAAAGGCCGGACCGGTTCGCGGACCATGCGCGTATCGATCGGCCCGACCGCCTCGATCACGTCGTCGACATTCTGGATCAGCGTCGCGCCTTCGCGGATCAGCAGGTTGCAACCCTGCGCGCGGGGGTCGAGCGGCGAACCGGGCACCGCCATCACCTCGCGCCCGTAATCGCCGGCGCGGCGCGCAGTGATCAGCGATCCCGAACGCGGTGCCGCCTCGATCACCACCGTACCATGCGCCATCCCGGCGATGATGCGATTGCGCGACGGAAAATGACGCGCGAGCGGTTCGGTGCCCGGCGGCTGTTCGGCGACGAGCAACTGGTCGCTCGCGATCTTTTCCTGCAACGCCGCATTTTCGGGCGGGAAGGCAATGTCGATCCCGCTCGCGATCACGCCCGCCGTCGAGCCGCCGAGAGCCCCGATATGCGCCGCAGTGTCGACCCCGCGCGCAAGGCCGCTGACGACCGTAACGCCCTGCGCAGCGAGGTCCACCGCAAGCTGGCGCGCGAAGCGGCACGCCGCCGCCGAGGCATTGCGCGCGCCGACGATCGCGACACAAGGGCGGCGCAGCATCGCGGCATCGCCGCGCACGATGACGACCGGCGGCGCGCCCTCGACCTCGCGCAGCAACGGCGAATAATCGTCCTCGTCACTGAAAATATGACGCGCGCCAAGCGCCGCGACACGATCGATTTCACGCAGCACGGCGTCGGCGGGCGCGATACGGGGCCTCCCCGCACCACCCCGCAGCACGAGATCGGGAAGCGCATCGAGCGCCGCCTCGCCCGAGCCGAAACGCTGCATGAGCTGGTGCCAGCTTACCGGTCCGACATGCGGCGTGCGGATCAACCGCAGCCGCGCCAGCCGTTCGGCTGGGGTCACGCGGCGCTGTCCTGCTTCTTCGACCCCACCCGCGGCTCGGTCCCCGCCCGCAGTCGCGCGATATTTTCGCGATGCCGCCACAACACGATCACCGCGAGACCGGCGAGGCCAAGGGCATAGGCGGGATAGCCGAACGCCAGCGCGGCGACGGGTGCCGACACCGCGCCCACCATGCCGCCGAGCGACGAGATACGAAGCAACAGCACGGTGCCGAGCCAGACGGCGGCAAAGACCAGCCCGATCGGCCAGGCGAGCGCAAAGGACAGGCCGAGCAATGTCGCGACCCCCTTGCCGCCGCGAAACTTCAGCCACACCGGATAGCAATGGCCGATCATCGCGGCCGCCCCGGCGAGCATCGCGCCCGGTTCGGCCAGCTCGGGCACGAATTGCCGCGCCAGCAGCACCGCGACCGCGCCCTTGGCGCCATCGAGGATCAGCGTCGCCGCCGCCAGCCCCTTGCGCCCGGTCCGCAGCACATTGGTCGCGCCGATATTGCCCGATCCGATCTGCCTGAGGTCGCCCGCGCCGAACAGCCGGGTCAGGATGACGCCAAAGGGGATCGAACCGAGCAGATAGCCAAGCGCGATCAGCAAAAATATCGTCATGACACTCCCCGCTCCATCGGCGCCACTGTGGCGATGTTGAGCGGTTCAATCAACGGGTTCGAGTGCGTCATTTTCCATAATGGACAAACTCGCCAGCGGATTGAGCACAGCCCGGCCACCTGCTACGCCCCTGCCCATGTCATCCCCGTCCCGCGACGCCCCCATCCTCTTTTTCGACAGCGGCCTCGGCGGGCTCACCGTCCTGGGGCCGACGCGCGCGCTGCTGCCCACCGCGCCGATCGTCTACGCCGCCGACTATGCCGGGCTGCCCTATGGCCAGAAAAGCGAGGCCGAACTGGCGGCGCGCGTTCCCGCGCTGCTCGGCCGGCTCGTCGAACGCTACCAGCCGCGGCTCGCGGTGATCGCATGCAACACCGCCTCGACGATTGCTCTTGCGCACGTCCGTGCCGCGCTCGACCTGCCGATCGTCGGCACTGTCCCGGCGATCAAACCTGCGGCAGAGATGACGAAGAGCGGGGTGATCGGGGTTCTCGGAACCGAGGCGACCGTGCGCCAGCCCTATGTCGATGACCTTTCGGCGCGTTTCGCGGACGGCAAGACCGTGCTCCGTCACGGCAGCCCCGGCCTCGTCACCGCGGCCGAGGCGAAACTCCGCGGTCAGGGACCGAACTGGCCTGCGATAGATCGTGCCATCTCGGGCCTGCGCGACCAGCCGGGCGGCGACGCGATGGACGTGATCGTCCTCGCATGCACCCATTTCCCCCTGCTCGAAGACGAGCTGCAGGCAGCCACCGGTCCCGGCGTCCGGCTGATCGACGGCGCCGCCGGTATCGCGCGCCGGATCGCCTATCTGACCGACGGGCAGGACTGGCCGGCGACGGCAACGCCCGGCCTCGCGGTCTTCACGCGCAGCGACGACCGGCCGCCGCCGCCGTTGGCTGTGCTGGCGCCCTATGGCATCGACAGGATCGAGACGATCTAGCCGTCGTCGCCCTGCGCGCAGGACGCCATCCAGGCGCGGTCCTCGGCCTCCGGCCCTTCGCCATCGCGACCCGAGGTTTTGGGCATGGCGGCGCGCGCCGATGCAGGCGTGCAATGCGCCGCTTCACCCTTTTTTCCGGCTTGCAGACGCCCCTCGCACAGCGACAATTGCCTGTCCGATGCACCCCAGCCGACCTTGGCAGCGTCGGCGGGCGCCTGTCCCGCACAATAGGTGTCGGTTTCCGAGCCGGGATCGCCGCAGATTCTGTCGATCTCGACGACATTGCCCCGCGCCGTGCCGACGAAGCGCTGGACGTAATAGCGGTTGGTCGCAAAGTCGCTCTGCACCCCGCAGACACGCGTCCCCTGCTGCGCAAGTGCCTTGTAGGCGCAGATCGAGGAACCCTGCCACCTTTCGCAGCTCATCCATAACCCCTCGAACGGCGGCTTCGCGGGCTTCGACGCCGAAGCCCCGCTTGCCGACACCGCCACCGACAGGATCAAGACCTTCACTATCCGCATATCCGCGACCTCCTTCGACATGCCTTCTTCAATCCCTGCCATATCCATATCGCGGCGGACCCGCGGTGCGCACGATCACTCTGATCGAGCGAGTGAATTGCGAATCGTTCGCACTGGATTTCCGCCTGATTCGACGTTATTGGCCCGCCTGTTAATAGCCGTCGGCGGGGGACGGCAACCAGCTGACAAGCGGGGCTGCGTAGTGAACTATAACGATATTTTCGCCCGGGCGATCGACCGACTGCACGAAGAAGGGCGCTACCGCGTCTTCATCGACATATTGCGCAACAAGGGCGCCTTTCCGAACGCCCGCTGTTTTGCCGGCCACAACGGTCCGAAGCCGATCACCGTCTGGTGCTCGAACGACTATCTCGCGATGGGCCAGCACCCGAAGGTCGTCGCCGCGATGGAAGAGGCGCTGCACGATGTCGGCGCCGGTTCGGGCGGCACCCGCAACATCGGCGGCAACACCCATTATCATATCGACCTCGAGGCCGAACTCGCCGATTTGCACAGCAAGGAAGGCGCGCTGCTGTTCACCTCGGGCTATATCTCGAACGAAGCGACGCTCGGCACGCTCGGCAAGCTGCTACCGAACTGCATCATTTATTCGGACGAACTCAACCACGCCTCGATGATTGCGGGCATTCGCAACTCGGGCTGCGAAAAGCGCGTCTGGCGCCACAACGACCTCGCCCATCTCGAAGAGCTGATGGCGCAGGACGACCCCGAAGCCGCGAAGCTGATCGCTTTCGAAAGCGTCTATTCGATGGACGGCGATGTTGCGCCGATCCACGCGATCTGCGACCTTGCCGAAAAATATAACGCCCTGACCTATTGCGACGAAGTCCATGCCGTCGGCATGTACGGCCCGCGCGGCGGCGGCATCACCGACCGCGACGAAGCCGCGCACCGCGTGACGATCATCGAAGGCACGCTGGGCAAGGCGTTCGGCGTCATGGGCGGCTATATCGCTGCCGACAAAAATATCATCGACGTGATCCGCTCCTACGCGCCGGGCTTCATCTTCACGACCAGCCTGTCGCCGGTGCTCGTCGCCGGGGTGCTCGCCAGTGTGCGGCATCTCAAGGCATCGAGCGTCGAGCGCGAGGCGCAACAGGAAGCCGCCGCTTATCTCAAGCAGAGCTTCCGCGATGCCGGGCTGCCGGTGATGGATTCGACGACGCATATCGTCCCGCTGATGGTCGGCGATCCGGTGCGTGCGAAGAAGATCAGCGACATCCTGCTCGCCGAATATGGTGTCTATGTGCAGCCGATCAATTTCCCGACCGTGCCGCGCGGCACCGAACGCCTGCGCTTCACGCCCGGCCCGGCGCACGACGAGGCGATGATGCGCGAACTGACGCAAGCGCTCGTCGAAATCTGGGACCGGCTGGAACTGCGCAAGGCGGCGTGACCGGCACGCCGGGCTTTGACGAGGTCGTAAAGGGACGCCGCTCGATCCGCGGCTTCCTCGACAAGCCTGTTCCGAAATCGCTGATCGCCGAGGTGATCGAGGTCGCGATGCGCGCGCCCTCCTCGTTCAACAATCAGTGCTGGAATTTCGCGGTCGTCACCGGCGCGCCGCTCGACGCGATCCGCAAAGGCAACACCGACGGCATTCTGGCCGGTATCCCCGACAGCCGCGAATTCCGCCGCTTCGACGGCATCGCCGACGACCACCGCGCCCGCCAGATCGAGATCGCCAAGCAATTGTTCGGCGCGATGGGTATCGCACGCGAAGACAAGGATGCCCGGCAGGACTGGGTCTTGCGCGGTTTTCGCCAGTTCGACGCGCCGGTCAGCATCGTCGTCACCTACGACCGTGTGCTGCTGGGCAGCGATATCGCGCCGTTCGATTGCGGCGCGGTGACCAACGCGCTCGTCAACGCCGCCTGGTCGCGCGGCCTCGGCTGCGTCATCAACAGCCAGGGCATTATGCAAAGCCCGGTGGTGCGCGAACATGCCGGCATCGCCGACGATCAGGTTATCATGATCTGCGTCGCGATGGGCTGGCCTGCAGAGGATTTCCCGGCGAACGCCGTCGTATCGAACCGCAAGCGCGTCGACGAGGCGGTACGCTTCGTCGGATTCGACGACTGACAGAGCAAGGCCCATGGGCGAAATCCTGTCGGCTGCTTTTGGAGCTATTGCCGATTTTTTCATGATTGGAGCGGTCGATCGGGGATTGCAAAAGCACCGCTGGCTGCAAATCGGATGCTTGGCTCTGCTCGCAGTCGTGCTGGGTCTGGTCGCGGGCTACCTGCTTCAATCGTTGATCTAGGCTCCACGCGCCGACCGCATCATTCCCCAGAAATGCGGTCCGCCGCCCGGTACGTCCCACTCGACCTGCGTAACAAAGCCCAGCCGCTCGTATAGCGGCACATTCTCTGCCGTCGCGGTTTCCAGCCAGCAAGACAGCCCCTCGCGGTCTGCCGCCGCTGTCTGCGTGCGGATGATCCGCCCGCCATGGCCCTTGCCCTGATATTCAGGGCGCACGCCGACATAGTGAAGATACCAGAAGCGCCCAGCCGGGCGGTGGGCGTCGATGCCGCCCTGCACTTTCAGCCCGCGCGGCAGCGCGGTGCCAAAGGTCGCGACAAGCGGGATCACCGTGCGCAGAAACTCGATCGTACCGCCATGCGCCTGCCCCGGCGCAGGCCATAGCGCCGCAGCCTCGTTCCCCGCCGAGCGAAGCACGGTGCCCGCACGAAAGTCGGCGGGAACAAGCACATGGAAAAGCCCGCGAAGCGCGCGTGCACGATGTCCGGGATCGGGCAATATCCACGACAGCGCCGGATCGGTCTGGAAAGCGAGCGCCAGCGTCGCCTCGACATCGTCAAGCTGCGCTGCCGTTGCCCGTTCGATTGCCTCGCCCATCCACCGCTCCCCAGTTTAGGGAAGCATAGCAGCAAATCAGCCGCGCGCGAGACCGCCGCGGATCGCATAGCCTCGCGCCATGCTGCGGCAATGACCGGCCATCCCGGTTTCGCGGGCGAGCCCCGCGATGACGCGCGCCAGATCGGCGCGCGGAACGACGTGAAAATGGGCGAGCCAGCCGAAAAAGGCGCGCTTCCACAATGTCGGCAGCCGGTCCTGCTGGCCGAAATCGACAATCTCTATCCGTCCGCCCGGCGCGAGATATCGCGCCGCATGCGCAAGCGCCGTGGCCCAGTCGGGAATCATCGACAGCGCATAGCTGATGAAGATGCGATCGAAGGTCTCACGGCCGAACAGGGCGGCGGGGTCGAAATCGCGCGCATCGCCTTCCGCCAGCACGGCGCGCCCGTCCAGCCCCGCTTTCGCCATCGCGGCACGCGCCGTGTCCAGCATGGCGGCCGAGATATCGACACCGAACAACTGCGCCTCGGGCCAGGCGCGGCCCGCGAGCACGAGATTACGGCCGGTGCCGCAACCGATTTCGAGCACCGCGCCGCCCGGCGGCGGCGCGAGGCCCGCAATCATCTCGTCGCGGCCGAGAAGGAAATATTTTCGCGTGAAATCATAGAAATGCCGCTGGTAGCGATAGATACCGTCCATCAATTTCCCATGCGCGTCGCTCATCGTCATGCGGCCTTCAGAACATAGAGATGTACGCCGCCATAAATGGCCGAACGATCGCGGCGGGTATAGTCCCGTGACGCCTCGTCGCGATATTCCCAGCGGTCGAGCAGCGCCTCTGGCAAGCGCCCCGGCAGCAAGCTCGGTTCGGCGGCCGTGCGAAACAGCACGCGGGCGCCGGGCCGTGCGGTGCGGCTAACCTCGGCCCACAATGCGGTCAGCTGCACGTCGTTCATCCAGTCCTGCGCGTCGAGAAACACATAACGGTCGAAACTCGCTGCGTCGGCCGCGGCGAGCATGTCGGTCATATTCGCATGCAGCATCGTCACCCGCGCAGCGCGATCCCTGACCACTGCGTGGTTTTCCGCCTGCAAATAGGGCGGCAATGGTGCCTTGATGCCCCTGCCGTAACGCCGTCCGAACGCCTGCCAGGCAAAATAATTCTCTTCGAGCGGAAAGTCGCAGGCGAGCTTTTCCAGTCGGGCGCGCAACACGTCCGCCATCGGCTTGCCGTCCGCAAGTGCGTCATATTGGGCCGGCGGAATACCGAGTCCGAAGAGCGACGAGCGCTGGTCGGTGATCCAGCGAATGAACTTGCGGTCGAAAAACGGCGCCAGCTTCGTGTCGAAGATCGTCCGCTGTTCCTCGATCGTCTTCGCTTCGAGGAACTGGCGCAAATCGATGCGGTGCATCCGCGCCACCAGATGCGCGACCCCGATGAAATTGCCGAGCAGGCCGCGCTTGTAAAGCCCGTGCGCAAAGCCGTTGATCCGGCGGCGACCGACAAGGTCGCGCCCCTCCCAATAGCGCCGGCTGACCTCATCGAGATGCGGGCGAACAAAGGCACGATAGTCGGCGATGTTGGCGGCGCTGTCGGCATCGACAAAGAAGCGGCGGAAGCTGTTGTAGTCGGGCAACCGCTGGATCGCCACGCGTTTCAGGTGATTCAGCGCGACATGCGCAGTGTTGAGGTCGACCGCGACGATCTCTGCCGGATCGCCGACCAGATAGGAAAAGACGTTGCACCCGCCGCTCGCGATCGTCGCGATCCGGTTGCCCGGCTCAATCGCCAGCGCTTCCATGTCGACGACGGGATCTTCCCATATCTGGGCATAGACCAGCCCCTTGAAGGCGAGAGCGAAAGCGCGATCGAGCAGGCGCTGTTTCTGCTCTGCGTCTTCCCGGACGACCGCCGCGGCGATCTTGCGGTTGGGCTGCCTGGCCATGATTCACGGTCTCCCGGAGAAAGGTGGATCCGGGGTCGATCATGGCAGACATTCATGCGTTTTCAGCGTCGTTTCGATGACAAACCGGCGACAGGCCGAAAAGCCTTGTCGCCGGTTCGGTCATCAATCGCGACAATATCCCTCGCCGTCCTTGACGATCAGGCATTCCTTCTTGCCGGCAAGATATTTGAGTCCCGTCTCGTCGCCGTTGCCGCGGCGGAGGCTCAACTCCTCGCTGCCGCGCTTGAACTTGATGCCATGCTCGCTGTCGTTGCCGTCATAGGTCCCCTTGGTGTCGAGGTCCGACTGCATCTCCAGCTTGTACTTGCCCGGCTCGCCCGGAGTGATGGTGACGAACATGCCTTCGACCCCGGTCCATTTGCCCGCCCAGCTCGCGAAGCGGTGCGGTGCGGTCGCCGGGTCGGTGGCGGGATCAGTGGCGTCGGCGGCACCCTCGGGCGGCGTGGTCTCGACCGGAACCTCGGTGGTAGTGGTATCGGCCGGCGCGGGCGCCTCGGCCTTTTCGCAGCCGCTCAGGATGACGAGCGCCGCCGCGCCGATCAGAAAGCTCTTTTGCATCTTGCTTCTCCTTCCCCGTCCAAACGCACGCATCGGGATAAGTATCCGCCTATCCCGCCAATATCTCCGCATAGTGCCTGGGGTCGACATTGCCGCCCGACAGGGTGACCAACGTCGCATCGCCCAATTCGACCTTGCCCGCAAGCACCGCGGCGAGCGCCGCCGCGCCGCCGGGTTCGACGACAAGGTGCAACTTCTCGAATGCGACGCGCATCGCATGGCGCACTTCCTCGCGCGTCGCGACGACGCCGCGGACGCCGCGCGCCTGCAACACCGCGAAATTGATCGGCCAGGTCTGCGGCGTCTGGAGAGCGTCACACTCTGTAGGAAATGCCAGGTCCTCGACCGACAATATCTCGCCGGCTTCGAGACTGCGTGTTAAATCGTCCCAGCCTTCGGGCTCGACCGCGACGAGTTCGGTTTCGGGTAAGGCGAGCGCCAGCCCCGCCGAGAGCCCGCCGCCGCCGCAGCAGGCGATCACCTTGTCGGGGCCGTCGATCCCGCGTTCCTGCATCTGCGCGCGGGCTTCGATCCCCGCTGTCCCCTGCCCCTCGATGATCCATGGATCGCCATAGGCGTGGACGAGCGTGCCGCCGCGCTCTTCGAGCAGTTTCGCCGCGACGGCGTCGCGCGATTCGGTCACGCGGTCGTAGAGCACGACCTCCGCCCCCAGCGCACGCGTCGCGGCCAGCTTCATCTGCGGCGCATTGCTCGGCATGACGATCGTTGCCGCGATGCCGAGCCGCTTCGCTGCCCAGGCAACGCCCTGCGCATGGTTACCGCTCGAGACGCCGACCACGCCCGCGGCCGCCTGTTCGGGCGTGAGATCGGTCAGCCGGTGCCAGGCACCGCGAATCTTGAACGCCCCGACGGGCTGCAGGCATTCGGCCTTGCACCAGATCGTCCGGCCGTCGACGTCAAGCGGCAGCAGCGGGGTTTGCGGGAGGAGTGCAGCGACTTTCGCCGCCGCGCGTTCGACACCTGCGAGCGACGGCGCGCGTGCCGGGTCGAGCAAGGGATCGGGGCTTTGCTGTGTCATGGCTTCGTCCTATAGGGCCGGGCATACAAGACAAGCCGCATAGGTAGGCGCAGGAGATTTTTCACATGAGCAAGGTTCTGGTGATCGGCGCAGGCGGCGTCGGATCGGTCGCGGTGCACAAGATGGCGATGAACCCCGACATCTTTCCCGACATCACGCTCGCCAGCCGCCGCAAGTTCAAGTGCGACGCGATCGCCGAGTCGGTCAAGGAACGCACCGGCGTCACGATCGCCACCGCCGAGGTCGACGCCGATCATATCGACGCGACCGCCGCCCTCATCCGCTCGATCGGCGCGACGCACGTCGTGAACCTCGCGCTGCCCTATCAGGATCTCACGATCATGGAGGCGTGCCTGTCGACCGGTGCGCACTATCTCGACACCGCGAACTACGAACCGCGCGACGAGGCGAAGTTCGAATATCATTGGCAATGGGCTTATCAGGACCGCTTCAAGGACGCCGGGCTGATGGCGCTGCTCGGTTCGGGTTTCGACCCCGGGGTGACCAGCGTCTTCACCACTTGGCTCAAGAAGCATCATTTCGAGCGCATCGACACGCTCGACATCCTCGACTGCAACGGCGGCGATCACGGCCAGCATTTCGCGACCAACTTCAATCCCGAGATCAACATCCGCGAAGTGACCGCCGTCGCGCGCCACTGGGAAAATGGCGACTGGGTCGAAACCCCGCCGATGTCGGTGAAGCAGCAGTTCGACTTCGAGGCCGTCGGCCCCAAGAACATGTACCTCATGTATCATGAGGAGATCGAAAGCCTGAAGACGCACCTGCCCGAAATCCGGCGGATCCGCTTCTGGATGACCTTCGGCGATGCCTATATCCAGCACCTCACCGTGCTACAGAATGTCGGCATGACGCGGATCGACCCGGTCATCTACGAAGGCCGCGAGATCATCCCGCTGCAATTCCTGAAAGCGGTGCTTCCCGAACCGTCGAGCCTCGGCGAGACCACGAAAGGCAAGACCAACATCGGCGTCATCGCGACCGGCCTTGGCAAGGACGGCAAGGAAAAGACGCTCTACCTCTATAACATCTGCGACCATGAGGACGCGTTTGCCGAAACGGGCAATCAGGCGGTCAGCTACACCACCGGTGTTCCGGCGATGATCGGCGCGGCGATGATGGTCACCGGCACCTGGAGCGGCGAAGGCGTGTTCAACATGGAGCAGATGGATCCCGATCCCTTCATGGACATGCTGAACAAGCACGGCCTGCCGTGGCAGGTGAAGGAACTCGACGCGCCGCTGGCCTTCTGACGATGCGTAAACTGTTGGGAGCCATCGCCGCCGTGATCGCATCGGTCACGGCGCCCGCTGTCGCGCAAACCGAAGACGCCTACGCTCCCGCGCGCGCGATCGTCGCCGACATCGGCAAGATCGTGACGCCGAACGGGGTGCAGGAAACGTTCGAGGCCACGCTGGGCGGCGCGCGGCAGGTCGTCAATGTGCGCGGCGCCGACAAGGACAATCCGCTGCTCATCTTCGTCCACGGCGGCCCGGGCGCGGTCGAGATGCCGTTCGCCTGGGCGTTTCAGCGACCTTGGGAGGATGTCTTCACCGTCGTTCACTACGACCAGCGCGGCGCCGGGCGTTCCTATCCGCTCAATGATCCCGCCACGCTGGCTCCGACGATGACACCCGACCGTTACCGCGACGACGCCATCGAACTGATCGAGCTGCTCAAAAAGCGTTACGGCAAGCGCAAGGTCGTGCTGATGGGGCATAGCTGGGGCTCGATCGTCGGCCTGTCGGTCGCCGTGAAGCGCCCCGACCTCCTCTACGCCTATGTCGGCGTCGGTCAGGGCATCGATTTCCGCGAAGGCGAAAAGGCCGGCATGGCGTGGACGCGTGCCAGGGCACTCGCCGCAGGGAACAAAGAAGCGGTGCAGGCCATCGACGCGCTCGCTCCCTATCCGCAAGGCGAGTTCACCATCGCCAAGGCCGACGGCTGGCGCAAATATGCGATCCCCTACGGCTCGCTCATCTACAACAAGCCCGATCTCAAATATTATTTCCAGACCCCGCACCTGTCGCCCGAATATGGCCCGGCAGACATACAGGCTTGGGGTAAGGGCAGCGAATTTTCGGTGACGACATTGTGGCCGCGGCTCGCCGACGTCAGCTTCAAACCGGTGCGCAAGATGGACGTGCCGCTGGTCTTCCTGCTCGGCCGCCACGACTATACCGTGCCGTCGCCGGTCGCGGCCGAGTGGTTCGGCAAGGTGCAGGCGCCGTCGAAGACGCTCGTCTGGCTCGAACATTCGGCGCATATGCCGATGGTCGAGGAACCCGGAATCTTCTTCGCCGCGCTGCTCCGCGACGTCCTGCCGCTCGCAAAGGACAAGCCATGACGCCCTATCTTGCGCCCATCGGACTGCTGGTCATTTCCAACATCTTCATGACCTTTGCCTGGTACGGCCATCTCGGTGATGTTTCGCGTCCGATGTGGCTCGCGATTCTGATCGCGTGGGGCATCGCCTTTTTCGAATATTGCCTCGCAGTGCCAGCGAACCGGATCGGTCACGGCGTCTATTCGACTGCCGAGCTGAAAACGATGCAGGAAGTGATCACCCTGCTGGTGTTCGCGGGCTTCGCCGTGTTCTGGCTCGGCGAGAAACTGACGATCAACCATCTCGTCGGTTTTCTGCTGATCGCCGGCGGCGCCTTCTTCATCTTCAAGGGACCGATTGCCGCCTGATCCGCAGGGCGCTAGCCTCGCGTCAGCAGGAGGACGGGCGATGACGGACAAGCGGATGATCTCGCGGCGTGCATTCGGCACCGCCGCGGCCGGACTGGCGGCGCTGGGGACCAGCGGGGCGACGGCAAAACCGGCCAAGCCGGAAGCCATCGCGACCGGCAAGCCCTTCATCATGACGACGTGGGATTTCGGGCCGGGGGCGAACGCCGTCGGCTGGCCGATGCTCGCGGCGGGTGCCTCGGCGCTCGACGTCGTCGAGGCGGCGATCAACCATGTCGAGCTGCTCGGCGACTATTGGGTCGGTGCGGGCGGCGTTCCCAACGAGGTCGGCGAGACGACGCTCGATGCGATGATCATGTGGGGACCGACGCACGACGCCGGCGCGGTCGGCTGCCTCAAGCGGGTCAAGCGCGCCATTTCCGTGGCGCGAAAGGTGATGGAAGAAACCCAGCACAGCCTGATCGTCGGCGACGACGCAACGCGCTTCGCCGCACGCATGGGCTTCACCGAGACCTCGCTGACCAGCGTCGTATCGCAGCAGGCGTGGGACAAATGGGCGGCCAAGGGCGAAAAGACCAACGCTTTCGCTCCCGAACCGATCGGCAAGAATCCGAAGCTCGCCGGTCACGACACGGTCGGCTCTATCGCGCTCGATGCGGCAGGCCATCTTTGCGTCGGCTGCTCGACCAACGGGCGCGAATTCAAGATTCCGGGGCGCGTCGGCGATTCGCCGATCATCGGCGCCGGGGCCTATTGCGATCAGGCGGTCGGCGCGGCGGTCGCAACGGGGAATGGCGACGTGATGATGCGCTTTCTCCCGACCTATCACGCCGTCGAACTGATGCGCGGCGGGATGGAGCCGCAGGCGGCCGCCGAAGCCGCGATCCGGCGGATCGAGGAGGCGGGTTATGAAATCGACGGCGGCATCGCGGTGATGCGCCGCGACGGCGCGCACGGCGGCGCCAAGACCGGCTGGAAGGACGAGCCGTTCAGCTATTCGGTCCAGACCGCGGCGGGGAACGTGAAAGTCCCCGTCGCTTGAAAACGGCGCCCCGTCTCCACATTTAGCGACCGCGGAACCGACTCGCTTTCATCGCGAACCAAAAAACTCTAGAGGCGCCCCATGGAAACCAGAGCCGGCGATCCCGGGGCGTTTGCCCGCTTCGACCTTACCCGCGTCCCCTCGCCCGCTTTCGTCGTCGACGCGGCGAAGATACGCGCGAACCTGGCGGTGCTACGCCACATCGGCGACGCCTCCGGCGCCCGCGTGCTCGCGGCACTCAAGGCCTTTTCGATGTGGTCGCTCGGCCCGACAGTCGCGACATATCTCGACGGCGTCTGCGCGTCGGGGCTCTACGAAGCGAAGCTCGGGCGCGAGGAATATGGCGGTGCACAGGGCGACAAGGAGGTCGCGACCTATTGCGCCGGTTACAAGGAAGCCGATCTTCCCGAAATCGCGCGGCTGTCGGATCATCTGATCTTCAATTCGCCCGGCCAGATCGCCCGCTTCCGTCCGCTGCTCGACGATCTTCGCGCGAGGGGCGAACGCTTCGACGTCGGGCTGCGCATCAATCCGATGCACAGCGAGGGCGAAGTCGCCAAATACGACCCTGCGGCGCCGTGCAGCCGCCTTGGCTTCCCCGTCACGCAATTGCTGCCCGAACATCTGGAGGGCGTCGACGGCGTGCATATGCACAGCCTGTGCGAACAGGATTTCCCGCCGCTCCAGCGGACGTGGAATGCCGTCCAGCCGATGCTGCGCCCCTTCTTCGGGCGGCTCAAATGGATCAATTTCGGCGGCGGGCACCACGTCACCCGCGCCGATTACCAGACCGACGACCTCATCGCCTTTCTTAAGCAAGTGCGCGCCGCGACCGACTGCGATGTGATGATCGAACCCGGCGAAGCAATCGCGCTTGACGCCGGCATCCTCGTCGGCGAAGTGCTCGACCTCTTCGACAACGGCATGTCCATCGGCATCACCGACATTTCGGCGACCTGCCACATGCCCGATGTGATCGAAGCGCCCTATCGCCCCGCGATGCTGGACGAAGGCAGCGAGGGGATGCCGACGCGCCTCGGCGGCCCGTCGTGCCTCGCGGGCGACGTGATCGGCGACTACCGCCTGCCCGGCGGCGCGCGCGTCGGCCAGCGCTTCGCCTTCCTCGACCAGGCGCATTATTCGATGGTCAAGACCAACAGCTTCAACGGCGTGCCGTTGCCGTCGATCTGGCTGTGGGACAGCGAGACCGACGAACTGAAGCTTGTCCGCGAATTCGGCTACGAGGACTTCAAGACGCGGCTGGGATGATCTCCGCCAGCGCCTGATGGATGTCGCTGACCACCACCGACCCCTCGCCTACCGACGACGCGACGCGCTTGACCGATCCCTTGCGCACGTCACCGATAGCGTAGATGCGCGGCCAGCTCGTCTCGTAGCGGCTCGGCATGCGGTCGAGCGACCAGCCCGCCTTGACCAGCTCCATCGGCGCGATATCGGCGCCGGTCTTCACGAAACCGCGCTCGTCGCAGACCATTTCGCGCGGCAGCCAGCCGGTGTTGGGGCTGGCGCCGAGGAAGAGGAACAGGAAGCGGCAGTCGCAATGGCCCTCGGCGCCGGTCTCGCGGCAACGATAGGTCAGCCCGACCAATCCCTCCTCGCCGTGCAGCGCGGTGACATCGGTCGACGGAATGATCTCGATATTCGGATGCTCCTCCAGCCGCTTGACCAGATATTCGGACATGGTGTCGCGCAGGCTCGACCGGCGAAAGATGACATGCACCTTCTTCGCGACGCTCGCGAGATAGATGGCGCCCTGTCCCGCCGAATTGCCCGCACCGACGACGGTGACCTCGGCATTACCGCAGAGCTGCGCTTCCATCGGCGTCGCGCCATAATAGATGCCGCGGCCCTCATAGGCCTCGATGCCGTCGATCGGCAGCCGCTGATATTGCGCCCCGCTGGCAACGACGACCGCGCGGCTACGCAGCTTGCGCCCGTCGGCGAGATGGAGGCAATAGGCGTCGCCGTCGCGCCCAATCGACGCCGCGCGCACCGGCGCCACCAGCCGCGCGCCGAATTTCTGAGCTTGCACCGTCGCACGCCGCGCCAGCTCGTTGCCCGAAATGCCGGTCGGGAAGCCGAGGTAATTTTCGATCTTCGACGATGTCCCGGCCTGCCCGCCCGGCGCCAGCGCGTCGAGCGCGATCACCGTCAGCCCCTCCGATGCCGCATAGACAGCTGCTGCGAGCCCGCCCGGGCCGCTGCCGACGACGAGCACATCGGCGGTCGCCCCGTCGGGGAGCAGATCGAGCCCGAGCCCCGCCGCGAGCTGTTCGGGCGTCGGCTGGACCAGCACGTCGGCGGCGCCGAGAATGACCGCGGGCAGATCGGCTTCGGTCAGTCCGCGTTCGGCCATCAGATGCGCCGCGACCGGCCCGTCGGCCGGATCGAACCAGCGATGCGCTACGCCATGCTTCATCAGCAGGTCACGCAGCGCATAGACGCTGCGGTCCATCGCCGCACCGATCACGATCGTGACCGCGAATCCGCGCGTGTTGCTGAACTCGCGGCGCGCCGACAGGACGCGAACGAAGATGTCGGAATAATGGGAATTGCCCGCGATCAGGCGCTGGAAATCGCCGTGCGCGATCCGCAGGATATCGCCGTCGGCGCCCATTTCGACGCGCGACAGATGGCGCTGCCCGGTCAGCACCGACAGATCGCCAGCGAACTGGCCACGCTCCATCCAGCCGACGCGCTTGCGCCCTTCGTCGGTCGAGGCGAAGATGTCGGTATGGCCCGACAGGGTGACGATGCAGTCGGGCGCCATCGCGCCCTCCTCGACGAGCAGGTCGCCCGCCTTGTGCGATTCGATGGTTCCGAACCCCGCAAGCTCTTCCAGTTCGGCGTCGGAAAAATCGTGATTCACGTCGGCGCGCGAGACCATGGCGGGGCGGTCCTTTCCGGTTTTATCGATGCGCCAAGCCTAGCGCGACGATCGGGACTTGTCTTGCATTTGCGCGGTCTGGCGCACGTCAGCCCCGGTTCGGCCCCACTGTTACCGGCTTATTACAAAATTGCGCCAAAGGGTCTTTACAGGGGGGACCCCCCTGCATATATCGCCCTCCGCTGCCCCAGGGGGACTTCCAATAACCGCAAGGCAGCCTTGGATGTTTAACGTATTTTTTGGGGGTCCCTTGAGTTGCACCAGCATCATAGCGCCCACGGGCTGATTCAGGCACTTTCGCCGGTCGAACCTGTTACGCTTGTCCGCCCGCACGCCGCGGCGCGCGCAGCGCGTTTCTTCATCGAGCGATTTCCCGGCACGACCATGTATGCGGTCAAGGCGAATCCGTCGCCCGACCTCTTGCGCGTGCTGTGGGATTCGGGCGTCACCCATTATGACGTCGCCTCGATCGCCGAGGTGCGCCTCGTCGCGCGCACCCTGCCGAAAGCGACGCTCTGTTTCATGCATCCGGTGAAGGCCGAGGAAGCGATTTCCGAAGCCTATTGGAAGCATGGCGTCCGCACCTTCTCGCTCGACACGATGGAAGAGCTGGAGAAGATCGTCCGCGCCACCGAAGGCGCGCAGGATCTCAACCTGCTGGTCCGCCTCCGCGTCTCGTCCGACCATTCGAAGCTCAGCCTCGCCGCCAAGTTCGGCGCAGAAGCCGACGAGGTCGCCGAACTGCTGATGGCGACGCGCCAGGCCAGCGACGCGCTCGGCATCTGCTTCCATGTCGGCAGCCAGGCGATGACCCCGCATGCCTATGCGCAGGCGATGGAACGCGTTCGCGCCGCGATCGTCGCGGCGTCGGTGACCGTCGACATCATCGATGTCGGGGGCGGCTTCCCGTCGAGCTATCCGGGCATGGAGCCGCCGCCGCTCGACGCCTATTTCGAGACGATCCATCGCAGCTTCGAAAGCCTGCCGATCAGCTATTCGGCCGAACTCTGGTGCGAACCGGGCCGCGCGCTGTCGGCCGAGTATAGCTCGCTGATCGTCCGTGTCGAAAAGCGCCGCGGCGAGGAACTCTATATCAACGACGGTGCCTATGGCGCGTTGTTCGACGCCGCGCATGTCGGCTGGCGCTTTCCGGTCAGCCTGCTTCGCGAAGGCAAGAGCGACGCGGAAATGACGGCGTTCAGCTTTTACGGTCCGACCTGCGACGACCTCGACCATATGGCCGGGCCTTTCTTCCTGCCCGACGATATCAAGGCTGGCGATTTCATCGAAATCGGCATGCTCGGCGCCTATGGCTGCGCGATGCGGACGAAGTTCAATGGGTTCGGGGCGGAGGAAATCCACGTCGTCAGCGACGAACCGATGGTGAGCCTCTACACCGGCGAAACCGAACCGGAACGCCGCAGCGCGACGGTGACCAAGCTGTTCTGACCTTCAGGGTCTGCCACAAGAATCGAGGGGCCGGCACAGCAATGTGACCGGCCCTTTCGCTTTCGAACCAAGGCGCTAGGGTCAGGATTCACCAATTGCGCGATCGAGGTTTGAAGCGATTTTGCGCAGGGCGAGGAGGCAAGGCGAAGGCATATGTCAATATTCCAAGACTTGCTGACGAAGCCATGGGCAAAATCGGTCAAATCCCGCAGGGACGTCGAAATGGCTTTGATCTTGGGCCCGCGCGGCCTTGCGGGTAGCGATGCTACCCGCCGCGCCCGCCCGAACCCGATATCTTCGCCATTTCGGCGCCTCGACCGCGCAATTGGTGGATCCTGACCCTAGATTGCGCCGCCCATGCAGCCCTTCCACCATCTCCTCGTCAACAACCTCGTCGCCAACATCACCAACTTCACGGTGTGGTTCGCGCTCACCTTCTGGATTTTCCTCGAGAGCCAGTCGGTCTTCGCCACGGGGATGATCGCGGGCATCTATCTGGTGTTCACCTCGGCGCTCGGCATCTGGTTCGGCAGCCTCGTCGACCATCATCGCAAGCGCAACATGATGCTGGTTTCGAGCCTCGCATCGCTGGCGATCTATGCCTTCGCGCTCGCCGCCTATGCGCTCGATCCCGATATTCGCGCCGTCAGGCAGGACAGCGCGACGCTGTGGCTGTTCATCCTGCTGACGATGTTCGGCGTCATCGTCGGCAATATCCGGATGATCGCGCTGCC
Source organism: Sphingopyxis macrogoltabida (assembly GCF_001314325.1). Classification (NCBI taxonomy): domain Bacteria; kingdom Pseudomonadati; phylum Pseudomonadota; class Alphaproteobacteria; order Sphingomonadales; family Sphingopyxidaceae; genus Sphingopyxis; species Sphingopyxis macrogoltabida. The sequence goes on along the minus strand of NZ_CP009429.1, from coordinate 1,520,018 downwards.
GACCCTCGTCACCCTGCTCGTGCCCGAAGACCGGCGCGACCGGGCGAACGGGCTGGTCGGCGTGGTCAGCGGCATTGGTTTCCTGACCACCTCGGCGATCAGCGGCTTCCTTGTCGCGTGGGGCGGCATCGCCGCAACTTTGGTGTTTGCCGTCGGCCTGTCGCTGCTCGCCGCGCTGCATCTGCTGTTCGTGCATATCGACGAACCCCGCGACACCGGTACGCACAATACCCCACGCAGCGTCGATCTCGCCGGGACGTTTCGCCTTGTCCTCGGCATTTCGGGCCTGTTCGCGCTGATCCTCTTCACCGCGCTCAACAACCTGCTCGGCGGCGTGTTCATGGCGCTGATGGACGCCTATGGCCTGTCGCTGATGGCGGTCGAGCAATGGGGCCTGTTGTGGGCGGTGATGTCGTGCGCCTTCATCGTCAGCGGGGCGCTGATTTCAAGGACGGGGCTTGGCGCCAATCCGGTGCGGACGCTGCTTTTGGTCTGCCTCGTCGAATGGATCGTCGCCGCCGTCTTCACCGTCCAGTCGTCGATCCCGCTGCTCGCGATCGGCTGCTTCGTGTGGCTCTTCCTCGGCCCCTATGCCGAGGCAGCCGAGCAGACGGTGCTGCAAAAGGTCGTCCCCTACGAACGCCAAGGCCGCGTCTTCGGCTTTGCGCAATCGGTCGAGCAGGCCGCGTCGCCGCTGACCGCCTTCCTCATCGCGCCGCTGACCCAGTTCGTCTTCGTGCCGCTGATGACCGACGGCGCGGGGGCCGACGCGATCGGCGACTGGTACGGCCGCGGGCCCGAACGCGGGATCGCCGCTGTGTTCACGATCACCGGCCTGCTCGGCGTCGTCGCGACGATCGCCGCGTTCCGGTCGAAGTCCTATCGCCGGATTTCGGCCGCCTATGCTGCGGGCGCCGGCGAGGCCCGGTTGGCTGCCGCCGAGGCTTAGCCCACCAAGCGATTTTTCTTGCGCCCACGCGCCGCTTTGCGAAAGTCGGCGGCTAAGGAGCGATCTCTGAATGACCATGCTCGAAGGTATCCGCATCATCGACCTGACGACGGTGATTTTCGGCCCCTATGCGACCCAGATGCTCGCCGATCTCGGCGCCGAGGTGATCAAGGTCGAAACCCCGGGCATCGGCGACGTGTCGCGCTATCTCGGCAGCGGCGCCTCCGACCCGACGATGGGGTCGGTCCACCTGACCGTTAACCGCGGCAAAAGGTCGATCGCGCTCGATCTCAAACGGCCGGAGGACGCCGGGGTCCTTCGCGACCTGATCCGGGCCGCCGACGTCTTCATCCACAATGTCCGCGGCAAGGCGATCGCGCGGCTGGGGTTCGACTATGCGGCGTGCAAGGCACTCAAGCCCGACATCATCTATATCCACGGCACCGGTTTCGGGCAGGACGGCCCCTATGCCGACCTGCAGGCTTATGACGATGTCATCCAGGCCGCGACCGGGACGACCAGCCTGCTGCCGCGCGTCGACGGCGATCCGCGGCCGCGCTACCTGCCCTCGCTGATCGCCGACAAGGTCGCCGGCCAGTTCGGCGCGCAGGCAATCCTCGCCGCGCTCGTCCACAAACTCAGAACCGGCGAAGGTCAGGCGGTCGAGGTACCGATGTTCGAATGCTTCGCGGCTTTCATGCTCACCGAGCACCTCCGCGATGCGGCGCTCGATCCGCCGATCGGCCCTGCCGGATATCCGCGCCAGCTCGACCCGGCCCGCCAGCCGTTCCCGACCGCCGACGGCCATATCGCGGTCGTCCCCTACACGCCGGCCTCGACCGCGCGGTTGATGGGGCTGCTTGGCAGCGACGCGCTCCTCACCTCGCCGGATTTCGAGGCAGCCAAAATGTGCGGCCAGCATATGGCGCTCGTCTACGGCGAAATTGCGCGAAAAACGCCAGCCCGGACGACCGCCGAATGGCTCGAAATCTTTGCCGCGAACGACATTCCCGCCATCGCCGTGCGCGACCTCGAGGATATCAAGGACGATCCGCACCTTAAGGCGACCGGATTTTTCCGCCGCCGCGTCCACCCCGACGTCGGCGCGTTTCACGAGATGCGGCCGCCGGTCAGATATGGCGCCGCCGCGCCCCGCGAACCCGGCTTCGCGCCGCGGATCGACGGCGACGGTCCCGCGATCCGGGCCGAGGTCGCCGGCAAACGGCCATGACGTTCTGCGATTGCATCTCGCCGGGCACGGCCTAGCATTGCAGGAGAACAACAGGGGGAGATGCCTATGTCCGCAAACCTGCTCGCACCGGGAGCCGTCCTGATCCTATGGACGCTCGTCATGTTCCTGTGGGTTGCCGCGACGCGCTTCCCGGCGCTCAAGAAAGCGGGGATCGACCTCAAGAAAACGCCGCCGGGCGGGCGCGGCGCCGATCTCGAAAAGATATTGCCGCCCGAAATCAACTGGAAATCGCATAATTACACGCATCTGCTCGAGCAGCCGACGATCTTCTATGCCGTCATCCTGATCCTGCACGCCGTGGGCGGCTATCCCGCCTATGTCGTCTGGATTGCCTGGACCTATGTCGTGCTGCGCATCGTGCACAGTCTGTGGCAGGCGACGGTCAACCGCATTCCGGTGCGTTTCACGCTGTTCCTGCTGTCGACGCTGTGCCTGCTCGCACTGTCGCTGCTTGCGGTCATCGCCACTTTGGGTTGAGGGGGAGAAATATGGATAACAACGCAATATTGGGACCGGTCGCGACGCTCGCGCTCTGGTCGATGATCATGTGGGTGTGGATGTATGCGACGCGTATCCCGGCGATGCAGCGCGCCAAGATCGACGCCGCAAAGCTGGTCGGCGGCACCGGCAAGGGGCTCGACGATCTGCTGCCCGCCGAAGTGCAGTGGAAGGCCCATAACTACAACCATCTGATGGAACAGCCGACCGTCTTCTATGCCGTGGCGCTCGCGCTCGCGATCGGCGGCATGGGCGGCGGGCTCAACGCGCAGCTCGCATGGGGCTATGTCGCGCTACGCATCGTCCACAGCCTTGTTCAGGCAACGGTGAACCGCGTGATGTGGCGCTTCGGCATCTTCGCGCTGGCGAGCCTCGCGCTGATCGCGCTGTGCGTGCACGCCTTTATCGGGTTCGTGCTACACTAACCGTGGCGTGAGAAACGTGCGGCCAGTTCCACATGGGTCGACCAGCGGAACTGGCCGACCGGTTTTACCCAATCGAGCCTATAGCCGCCCGCGACCAGCAGCTTCGCATCGCGCGCGAAGCTCGCGGGATTGCAGCTCACATAAGCGATGACGGGCACCTGCGACGCCGCAAGCTGCTTCACCTGCTCCTCGGCCCCCGCCCGCGGCGGATCGAGGATCACCGCGCCGAAACGGTTCAGTTCGGCTGGCACCAGCGGCCGCCGGAACAGGTCGCGATGTTCGGTGGCAACAAGCGCCCGGGCGCGATTTGCGGCGCCCGTCAGCGCCGCGATCGCATCGCGCGCGCCCTCTGCAGCATAGACTTTGCGCCCGGCCTGCACCGACAGCGCGAAGGTGCCGACCCCCGCGAACAGGTCGGCAACCGCACCGGCATCGCCGATCGCGCGCCGGACCGCGTCGATCAGCGCCGCCTGACCCGCAGCCGTCGCCTGCAAAAAGGCGAATGGCGGCACCTCGACCGATATGTCGCCGAAGCGCACCGTCGGCGGTTCGGGCTGCCACAGCGTTTCGAGCCCGTCGCCCTGATCGATCGCCAGACGGGCAAGGCCATGCGCGCCCGCGAAATCCTGGATCGCCATCGCCGCGTCGAGCCCTTCGGCCTTCACGCCCTCGAGGATCAGTTCGACGCCCTGATCGAGCATCTGGAGCTTGACCTTTACCGGGCGCCTTTGCGGCGCGATGACCGTCAGCAACTCGCGCACCGGCGCGACCAGCGCGAACAATTCGGGCAGGAGCAGCGGGCACATCCGCATGTCGACGATCTGGTTGCTCTGCGCCGCGTTGAAGCCGAGCGCGACCTGCTTGCCCGTCCGCAGCGCCGTGAGCGTCGCACGGCGGCGGCTCTGAGGCGGCGACAAGTGCGCCGGCAGCACCTCGCCGCCCGCGACATCCTGTCCGGCCAGCGCACCAGCGACGCGATCGCGCACGAATTCGGCGAGCGCGGGTTCGGCAACATGCTGGAGCTGGCAGCCGCCGCATTTGCCGAAATGCCGGCACGGGGGATCGGCGCGGTTCGGGCCGGGGATGATGATGCCGTCGTCGCGCACGCGGTCGCCGGGCACGCCGCCCATCACGTGGCGCCCGTCGCCCGTCACGCCATCGCCGCGCGCGGCGATGCGCTCGATCAAATTTGCTTCCGTCATGCTCTTACCAAATCGTCCGCTACAAGGCCGGGGCCGATAGCCTGCCCGCGCGCGATATGCCACCCCACCGCTGCGACCGCGGCGTCGAAGGGATCGCCGCCGCGCGCCAGCATCGCGCCGCACGCCCCCGCGAGGACATCGCCTGTTCCGGCGGTCGCGAGCCACGGGCTGCCCGGCCAAGCGGCAGCAACGCGGCCGTCGGGCGCGGCGATGATCGTGTCGGCGCCCTTGTAGACGACCACAGCCTGCGTCCGCACGGCGGCGGCCTTCGCGCGATCGATCTTGCTGCCGTATAGCTGTGGGAAGGTGCGCGCGAACTCGCCTTCGTGCGGTGTCAGGATCGCCTTGCACGGCGTTTCGGAGAGGCGCGGCAACGCCGCCGCGATCGCCGCGGCGTCGAGGACGAGCGGCTTGCCCGAATCGAGCACCGCCTCGACATCGAACAGCAGCTCGTCGCCCGCCGGAAAGCCCGGCCCGATCACCACCGCACCGACGCGCGGATCGTCGAGCCGTTCGCCGAACTTGTCCTCGCCCTCGACGATGATCGCGGCGAACGGCGCCCGCTCGCTGCCGTCGAGGACGACATAGCCTGCCCCCGCCCGCAGCGCCGCCGCCGCAGTCAGTTCGGCGGCGCCCGGCATCGGTCCCGCGAAGACCAGCACCATCCCGCGGCTGAACTTGTGAGCATCGGGACGGGGTTTGGCGGGCCGTATCGCCGGCAGGCTGCGCATCGCCCGGTTCGCCGAGATGCCGATCGGCGCCAGCAGGACGCGCCCGCACGCCGCCGCCGTCGGCAACAGCACATGCGCCGGCTTCAGCGCCCCGAGCGCCAGCGTCACGTCAGCCGGAAGCGGCGGCACCCAATCCTTGGCCCCATCGCCGTCGGCGCCACTCGGCACATCGACGGCAAGGATGCGGCTCGCGGCGAAACGGCGCAGCGTCGCCGCCAGACCGTCGGCGAGCGGCCGCGACAGGCCGACCCCGAACAAGGCATCGACGATCAGCGGCGCCGGCTTCGTCTGCTCATCGAGAGTTTCGACCGGTCCGTTCCAGCGCGCACGCGCCGCCGTCGCCAACTTCGTCGCCGGCTCCGCGAGCGCGGCGACGCGCGCATTCGCTCCACGCTCCGCGAGCATTTGTGCCGCGACATAGCCGTCGCCGCCATTGTTACCGGGACCGCAGAGGATCAGGATCGGCGCTCCCGCCGCCATCCGCCACGCGGTATCGGCAACCGCCGCTCCCGCATGATCCATCAACTCCGAAAGCGATGTCCCCTGGATCGCGCACGCCGCCTCCGCTTCGCGCATCGCGGCGCCGGTCAGGATCGGGGCATCCGGGGGTATCGACATGGCGCTACCCTATCATGTCCTGCCCAAAAGCCTATTTCGGACCGCCGGTATTGGCGGGCAGGCGATAACGGTCGGCACCGACCGCAACTTCGATCAGCTTGTCGCCGACGATCGTGACCTTTGCCAGTTCGGACCCGTCGGCCGACACCAGCCCGCGCCCGTCGGTCGCGATCAGCAGGCGCCGATATCCGACATCGCCGCGGCCGACCACCAGCACGGTCCCGTCGGCACCACTCATCTCCTCGACGGTGCAGGTCCGGTCGAACAGCTTCGCTCCTTCGAGCGCGCATTCGATACGGCCGTTTTCGGCCGCCTCGCGCGATCCGCGCGCTTCGGCTTCGGCGAGTTCGCCATTATCGGGGGCGCCGCTGCATCCAGCAAGCAACAGGAACGGCAGGAATGCGCCCCGGTTCGATATCATGGCTTGCCCCCCTTAAGCTGCGACAGGTCGCGCACCGCGCCGCGCGCGGCGCTCGTCGTCATCGCAGCATAGGCCTGAAGTGCTACCGAAACCTTGCGCGGCCGCGGCTTGGCGGGCTGCCACGCGGCATCGCCCTTGGCCTCCATCGCTACTCGGCGCGAAGCCAGTTCGCCCTCAGGAACGGCGAGCGTGATGGTGCGCGCCGGAATATCGATCTCGATCCGGTCGCCGTTTTCGACCAGGCCGATCGTCCCGCCTTCGGCCGCTTCGGGCGAGACATGGCCGATCGACAGCCCCGACGTACCGCCCGAAAAGCGCCCGTCGGTGATTAGCGCGCAGGCGGCGCCGAGCCCCTTCGACTTCAGATAGCTCGTCGGATAGAGCATTTCCTGCATTCCCGGCCCGCCCTTCGGTCCCTCGTAGCGAATGACGACGACGTCGCCCGACTCGACCTGTCCGGTCAGGATGCCCGCAACGGCGGCGTCCTGGCTTTCATAAACCTTCGCCGGACCTGAAAATTTCAGAATCTTCTCGTCGACGCCTGCGGTCTTCACGATACAGCCGTCGAGGGCGATATTGCCGGTCAGCACCGCCAGCCCGCCGTCCTTGCTGAACGCATGGTCGGCCGAGCGGATCACGCCGGCTTCGCGATCGAGGTCGAGGTCGTCCCAGCGCCGGTCCTGGCTGAATGCCACCTGCGTCGGCACGCCCCCGGGCGCCGCCATGAAGAACTTCTGCACCTCGGGGTCGTTCGTCCGCCCGATATCCCATTTGTTCAGCGCATCGCCCAGCGTGGCGCTGTGTACCGTCGGCAGATGGGCATGGATCAGCCCCGCGCGCTCGAGTTCGCCGAGGATCGCCATGATCCCACCGGCTCGGTGGACATCCTCCATATGGACGTCGCTCTTCGCCGGCGCGACCTTCGACAGGCACGGCACGCGGCGCGACAGCCGGTCGATGTCGGTCATGGTGAAATCGACCCCGGCCTCGAACGCAGCGGCGAGCAGGTGGAGCACGGTGTTGGTCGATCCGCCCATCGCGATGTCGAGGCTCATCGCATTTTCGAACGCCTCGAAGGTCGCGATATTGCGCGGCAGCACGCTCTCGTCATCCTGCTCATAATAGCGTTTGCACATCTCGACCGCGATCCGCCCCGCGCGCAGGAACAATTGCTTGCGATCGGCATGGGTCGCGAGCGTCGAGCCATTGCCGGGCAGCGACAGCCCCAGCGCCTCAGTCAGGCAGTTCATCGAATTGGCGGTAAACATGCCTGAGCAGGACCCGCAGGTCGGACACGCCGAGCGTTCGACCGCCGCGACTTCCTCGTCGGTATATTTCTCGTCGGCCGCGACCACCATCGCATCGACCAGATCAAGGGCGACCTCCTTGCCCTTGAGCACCACCTTGCCCGCCTCCATCGGTCCGCCCGACACGAAGACGACGGGGATATTGATGCGCAGCGCCGCCATCAGCATGCCCGGGGTGATCTTGTCGCAGTTGGAGATGCACACCATCGCGTCGGCGCAATGTGCGTTGACCATATATTCGACGCTGTCGGCGATCAGGTCGCGGCTCGGCAGGCTGTAGAGCATCCCGTCGTGCCCCATCGCAATGCCGTCGTCGACCGCGATCGTGTTGAATTCCTTGGCAACCCCGCCCGCCGCCTCGATCTCGCGCGCGACCATCTGGCCGAGGTCCTTCAGGTGGACGTGGCCGGGAACGAACTGGGTGAAGCTGTTGACGACCGCGATGATCGGCTTGCCGAAGTCGCTATCCTTCATCCCCGTCGCGCGCCATAGCCCGCGGGCGCCGGCCATGTTACGGCCGTGGGTGGTGGTGCGCGAACGATATGAAGGCATTTTCGACAGTCCTGATAATTTTATTTCAAAAATAAGCGACGAAACGCGCCTCTACACGCCTATCCGGCCAGATTCAATGTAACTTTGCTGCACATGCGAGAAAGCCGTTCAGCAAACAGCGCTTGCCCCGCCGCATCGCGCACAAGGTCCTGCCGCATCTCGATGCCGACATAGGGAATCCCATTGCCTTCGGCATGGCGGTTCATCGTCGCGTTGAGCAATTTGCCCGAGTAAGGAAGCTGGTCGCCGACATTCAGCCCTTCGGCCGCCAGCGCAGCGATCGCCGCCGCGGCGAGCCGGTCGTCCTCATTATAGAGAACCCCGACATGCCATGGCCGCGCCTGTTCGGGATGCGCCGCCAGCGCCGGGGTAAAGCTGTGCAGCGACAGGATCATCGCCGGGCGGTGCGCTGCAATCGTCGCGGCAATATGGTCGTGATAGGGCCGGAAAAAGCGCACCAGCCGCGCCTCGCGCCCCGCATCATCGAGCGCATTGCCCGGCACCGCGTGCCCGTCGCTGGCGATCGGCAGCACGCCGGGGGCGTCTTCTTCACGGTTGCAGTCGACCACCAGCCGCGACACGCCGCCGAGGATCGCGGCATCGACCGCGCCGCCTTCGACGAGCAGCGCCGCCACTTCGGCAACCCCGATGTCGATCGCGATATGCTCGCGCAGCAACGCGGGATCGATGCCGAGATCGATATCGGCGGGGACGAAGGCCGAGGCATGGTCGGCGATCAGCAGGATGCCCCCTGCCCGCGCCTCGCCCAGTTGCCGCCAAGCCTCGCTCATCGCAATGCTCCCGCCATCTGCCACCAGTGCGGCCGGCTTTGCGCCAGATGCGCCGCCGCGGCGTCGCGCTCGGCCGGCGCGTCGAACAGCGCGAAACAGGTCGCGCCCGATCCCGACATTCGCGCCAGCCACGGGCGCAGGGCGCCGAGTTCGGTCAGCACGTCGACGATCGCCGGACATTGGGCGATCGCGGCACGCTGCAGGTCGTTGCGCCCGGCAAACAGCTGCGCGCGGAGGTCTGCTCCGGTGAACAAGGGGCCGCGATCGATGCCGTCCCACGCCGCGAACACCGGCCCGGTCGCCACCGGCTGGCGCGGGTTGACGAGCAGCACGGGGGTACCGGACAGCCGCAGTTCGGGAAGCGGGCTCAGCTCGTCTCCTGTCCCGAGGCCGAGGCAGGTCGCGCTGGCAACGCAGGCCGCGATATCGGCGCCGAGGGTCGCAACCAGCCGCGCCAGCCCGGCATCGCCCAGTTCGGGCAGGAAATGACGGCGGACCAGCCGCGCCATCGCCGCCGCGTCGGCCGACCCGCCGCCGATTCCGGCGGCGACCGGCAGGCGCTTGGTCAGCGTGACGGCCAGCGGCGGCACGCGGTCGGCACCATAGCGCGTGCGCAGCAACGTCAGTACCCGGCGAACCAGATTGTCGTCGCCGGCGGTCAGCCCTTCGGCGAAATCGCCGTCTATGCTCAGGCTGTCGGCGTCGGCGAACTCCGCTTCGATTCCATCGCCATCGTCGACGAAGGCGAACAGCGTCTCGATATCGTGATAGCCGTCGGCACGCCGTCCGCGGACGTGCAGCGCGAGGTTGATCTTCGCCCAGCCGGTTTCGCGAAAGGCGGTCATGGCGCGGTCGTCGCCTCGCTCAGCCCGTCGCGGAGCTTCGCCTCGATCCGCGTCGCCATGTCGGCCTCGGCGAGCAGCGCCGCGGCGCGCCAGCTATAGCGTGCCTGAAACCGCCGCCCGGCCTTCCAATAGGCATCGCCGAGATGCTCGACGATCACCGGATTGTCGGGTTCGCCCGCTTGCGCCTTTTCGAGCAGCGGCACCGCCTCCTCGACGCGGCCGGTCAGGAAATAGGCCCAGCCGAGCGAGTCGGTGATGCTGGCATTCTGCGGTTCTTCGTTCCACGCCGCCTCGATGCGGGCGAGCGAGGTCTTGACGTCCTTGCGCCGCTCGAGCGCCGAATAGCCCGCGAAGTTCAGAACGGTGGCATCGTTCGGCCGCAGCGCCACCGCCTTTTCGAGCAAGGGTTCGGCTTCGCCCCAGGCGTCGGCCTGCAGCAAGAGTTCGGCGCGCGCGATGAGCAGCGTCCCGCGCAGCGCCGCGTCGTCTTCCCCCGTACCGAGCGTCGCTTCGAGCCGCGCATAGGCGCGTTCGGCCGCCTTCGGATCGTCCGATCGCCGCGCGATATCGGCAAAGCGCACAAGCAGGCTACGCACCGGCGGTTCCTGCGCAGCGGCCGCCTCCGCTAGCTTCGCGGCGCCCGCCAGATCGCCCGCATCGGCCATCAGCTCGGCGCGGCGCATGTCGAGCACCGGCGGCATCGCGCGGCGGCTGCTGGCGAGCAGTGCCAGCGCGTCCTGCCGCTGATCGTTGCGATCGAGCGCCTCGACCAGCGCCGACCGCGCCATCCAGTCGCTCTCGTCGAGCCAAAAGGCCGTGCGCCCGAACAACAAGGATAGTTTCGGGCTGCTGTTCGGCGTGCGCGCGAAAGCGTCGGCGAGCAGCGCCATCCAGTGGCCGATCCCGCTGCGCGGCGTCGATACCGGCTGGTCGGGCAAGAGCAGCATCGGATCCTCGCGGCCGCCCGATGCGAGCGCGATACGTCCGCGCAGCCGGTCGCCCGCTTCGCCCTGCCCCGCCTTGTCGAGCGTCGCCGCGACGCGAAGGGCGACGAGCTGGCTCGTCCGGTCGGTCAATATGATCTCGTCGGTAATCGACACGGCTTCGGCCGGCCGGCCGGTTGCGAGCTTGACCAATGCCGCTTCGAGCAGCAGCGCTGGTTCGGGCCGCGCCCGGACGCTGGCAGCGGCGAGATGACGTTCGGGCTGCTTCGCCCGCGCGCCGACATCGATCCATGTGTCGAGCGTCGGCTGGATCAGGCGCGATATCGCGTCGCCACCGGTCTTGTCGGCGCGACCGCTCATATAGAGCTGCGCCCCCTTCCAGTCGGCGCGGCGGATCGCGTCGACCAGTAGGACGAGTTGGGCGTCGAAACGGCGGTCGCCGGCCTGCCAGAGCTGCGCCGCGGCGCCGCGTGCTACTGCGAGGTCGCCCGTCTCGATCGCCCGTTCGAGAATCCGCCCGCGCAGCCCGGGAAGCGTCGGCACGTGACTGGCGAGCGTTTCGAGGGCCGACAGGGCCGCGGCAGGGTCGCCGGCCTCCTCGGCCAGCCGCGCCCGCACCAGCGCATTCAGCGCCCCGCCATTGTCCTCGGCGCCCCACGCGGGCGATGCGAGCGCCAGCATCGGCAGCGCGGCGCCCCCAACCGCGAGGAAGCGCACCGCAAGGAACCGGGCGGACTTACATGTTCGGATAATTGGGGCCTCCGCCGCCTTCGGGGGTGACCCAGTTGATATTCTGGGTCGGGTCCTTGATGTCGCACGTCTTGCAATGGACGCAATTCTGCGCGTTGATCACAAACTTCGGATCGCCCTCGGCCTCGCCGACGATCTCATACACCCCCGCCGGGCAATAGCGCTGCGCGGGCTCGTCATAGAGCGGCAGATTATATTCGACCGGGATCGACGGATCCTTGAGCTGGAGGTGGACCGGCTGGTCCTCCTCATGGTTGGTGTTCGAAAGGAACACCGACGACAGGCGGTCGAAAGTCAGCACCCCGTCGGGCTTCGGATAATCGGGCTTCGGCATCATGTCGGCGCGATAGAGCGTCGTGTTGTCGGGATGATGCTTCATCGTGAAGGGCATGCGGATCTTCAGCGTTTCCGCCCACATCGTGATCCCAGACAGCAAAGTGCCCGCAAGGTCGCCATATTTCTCGACGAGCGGCAGGACGTTGCGAACGACGCTGAGTTCCTTCTTCACCCAGCTATCGTCATAGGCATCCTGATAGGCAGTCAGCGTGTCGCTGCCGCGGCCGGCGGTGACGGCCGCAAAAGCTGCCTCGGCCGCCATCATGCCGGACTTCATCGCGGTGTGAGTGCCCTTGATGCGCGGCACATTGAGGAAACCGGCGCTGTCGCCGATCAGCGCGCCGCCCGGAAAGGCGAGCTTCGGCACCGACTGATAGCCGCCGTCGCTGATCGCGCGGGCGCCGTAGGAGACGCGCTTGCCGCCCTTCAGGATCCTGGCGATCTCGGGGTGTGTCTTCCACTTCTGCATTTCCTGGAAGGGCGAGGTGTGCGGGTTGCGATAGTTGAGCCAGGTCACGAAACCGAGCGCGACCTGTCCGTTCGCCTGATGATAGAGGAAGCCGCCACCGTTCGTATTATGGTCGAGCGGCCAGCCCTGCGTGTGGATGACGCGGCCCTCGGCATGATTCTCGGGCTTGATGTCCCACAATTCCTTGACGCCGAGGCCATAGACTTGCGGCTCGCAGTCGGCATCGAGCGCGAATTGCGGCTTCAGCATCTTGGTCAGGTGGCCGCGAACGCCCTCGCCGAAGAATGTATATTTGGTGTGGAGTTCAAGGCCCGGCTGATAATCGCCCTTGTGGCTGCCGTCGCGCGCGACGCCCATGTCGCCGGTCGCGACGCCCTTCACCGAACCATCGTCATTGTAGAGGATTTCGGCGGCAGGGAAGCCCGCGAAAATCTCGACCCCCAGACCTTCGGCCTGCTCGGCGAGCCAGCGGCAGAGGTTGCCAAGGCTGCCGGTATAGGTGCCCTTGTTGTGCATGAAGCCGGGCGAGATAAATTCGGGCAGGCCGAATTTCTTCGTCTTGGTCAGCACCCAATGCTGGTTGTCGTTGACCGGCACCTGCGCGAGCGGGCAGCCCTGTTCGCGCCAGTCGGGGATCAGTTCGTCGAGCGACTTCGGGTCGATCACGGCGCCCGACAGGATATGCGCTCCGACCTCGGATCCTTTTTCGAGGATACACACCGATAGTTCGCTGCCCGCTTCGTTCGCGAGTTGCTTGAGGCGGATCGCCGCCGAAAGGCCCGCCGGACCCGCTCCGACGATGACCACGTCATAGGGCATCGATTCCCGTTCGCTCACCGCAATAACCTTTCTGCCGTCCCCGCGCCGATCATTCATCGTGTCCGGCGCTCATTCTGTCACGAATTGCGATGCCCGCCAATTGACGCGTCCGTCAACTCTCTGTTTGAAACAAATTCATGGGTGGGCAAAAATCGGCCTTGTTGGCGGAAAGCATTTGCGACTGGTGGTCGCTGGCTGGCGTCGATGGACTTGTCGGCGAGGAGCCGGCAGGCTGGCTGGTCCTGCCGCCGGCGAATGATGCCGCTCCTCCGAAACTCAAGGCGCCCGCCGCCGAGCCCGAAGCGATGCCCCTCCCGGCCGCGCTCCAGCGGCAGGAAGCGCCGGTAGCGCCCGCCGCCAAGGGCCCCGTCGTCTTTCCGGAAGACTGGGCCGCGTTCCAGAACTGGCTGGCCGAAGATCCCGACGTTCCGGGCAGCCAGTGGGATGCCCGCCGCGTCCTGCCCACCGGAAATCCCGGCGCGCCGCTGATGCTGTTCACCGCCTGGCCCGAGGTCGACGACCAGCGCGACGGCGCCTTGTTTGCGGGTCCCGCGGGAACCTTACTCGATGCGATGCTCCGCGCGATCGGCGCCAGCCGCGCCGACTGTTATGTCGCGAGCCTCGCCATCACCCGGCCGCCGGGCGGCCGCTGCGACGAGCGGGACACGGCCGAACTCGACCGGCTGCTCTGGCATCATCTGCGGCTTGCGGGGCCCGAACGGCTCCTGCTGATCGGCAGCGACATCGTGCGCATGGCCGCGAACATCGCGCTTGCCGATGCGCGCGGAAGGTTACTCGATGTTAACCAAGATGGCCGCAAGATGGAGACAGTGGCCGTCGCGCACCCCGCGATGCTGCTGGCCCGGCCCGCCCACAAGGCAGCGGCCTGGGATAGCCTCAAACTGTTCAACCGGGGACGTTGACAGATGACGATAAAGACAATTTTTCTCTCCTGCACTCTTGCGGCCGCTGCGCTCTGCACGGCGCCCGCCATGGCCGCAGACGCCGGCGAGCGCAACCTGACCGCGCAGCCGCAGACGGTGCCCGACATATTATCGTCGAAACAGAAACAGCTTTACACGCAGGTGATCGTGGCGATCCGCGGCCAGCGTTGGGCCGAGGCAAAATCCCTCCTCGACAGTGCTGATAACGGCCCGCTCAACGATTTCCTCCGCGCCGAACTGCTCACCGCACCGAACAGCCCGCGCGCCGAAGTCGCCGACATCATGCCGATCCTCGCGCGCTCGCCGCAATTGCCGCAGGCCGAGCAGCTCGGCCGCCTCGCCGCCAAGCGCGGTGCGACCGATCTGCCGACGCTGCCGATGCAGACGCGCCTGTCATGGGCCGGCAGCGCCCCGCGCCGGCTGGGTGCCGACAGCGTCAGCGATCCGGTCGCCGCGCGCCTTGCCGCGACGATCCCCGATCGCATCAAGAACGATGATCCCGCGGGCGCCGAAGCGCTGCTCAACGCGGTCGCCGACCAGCTCACGCCGCAAGCGCGCGCCGAATGGACACAAAAGGTCGCCTGGTCCTATTATATCGAGAATGACGACCAGAACGCGCTCAGGCTTTCGCTCGCCTGCACGTCCGGCGGTGGCGCGTGGGCCACACAGGGCGCGTGGGTCCAGGGCCTCGCCTCGTGGCGCCTTCACGATTACCGCACCGCGCTCGTCGCCTTCGACCGCGTTGCCAAGGAAGCACCCGACAGCGAAACCCGCGCCGCCGCTTATTATTGGGCGGCGCGCGCCGCGATCGCCGCCGGCGACCCCGCATCGGTGCAGCCTCGGCTGCGTGCCGCCGCCGCGAACGAGGAAACGCTCTACGGCCTGCTCGCCGCCGAAACGCTGGGCGTCGAGACCGGCAGTCAGCGCGAGAATGTCCGCGCCGACCGCAGCGCCTGGCGGGCGCTGGAGGATTTGCCCAACGTCCGCATCGCCATGGCGCTCGCCGAAATCGGCGAGGATAAATATGCTGGCGCGGCGCTGCGTCATCAGGCGCAGATCGGCAATCCCGAACAGCATGCCCAGTTGATCGGCATGGCGGGCGCGCTCAGCCTGCCCGAAACGCAGCTCTATCTCGCGCACAACACGCCGCAGGGCCGTAAGCTCGCGGCGCAAACGCGCTACCCGCAGCCGAAATGGGAACCCAATGGCGGCTGGAAGGTCGATCCGGCGCTCGTCTTTGCGCACACGCTGCAGGAATCGCGTTTCCAGCGCACCGTGGTCAGCCCGGCTGGCGCCTTCGGCCTCATGCAGGTGCTGCCCGGCACCGCGCGCGACGTTGCACGCTGGCGCGGCGACAGCGGTACCGGCGACCTTCGCATCCCGGCGGTCAACATGGATTTCGGGCAGAGCTATCTGCAATATCTGAGCCGCGACGGCGCGACCGGCGGCCTGCTGCCCAAGGTCATCGCCGCCTATAACGCCGGTCCGGCTCCCGTCGCGCGCTGGCAGACCGAGATCCGCGATCAGGGCGACCCCCTGCTCTACATGGAATCGATCCCTTATTGGGAGACGCGGGGCTATGTCGGCATCGTGCTGCGCAATTACTGGATGTACGAAGCGCAGCAGGGCAAGCCGTCGGTCAGCCGCGCCGCGCTCGCGCAGGGCAAATGGCCGCGCTTTCCCGACGGCAACGACCGCGTCCGGCTGAGCTATGCCGGCGGCCTCGCCGATGCCAATTGACGAGACCCTCGAGTTCCGGCCGGTCCGGATCGCCATCCTGACGATTTCGGACAGCCGCAGCGAGGCCGACGACCGATCGGGCGACAAGCTGGTCGAATTGCTGACCGATGCCGGCCACGTCCTCGCCGCGCGCGCGATCATCCGCGACGAGGGCGATCTGATCGTCTCGCGGCTGCATAACTGGATCGACGATGCCGAAGTCGATGTCGTGATCACCACCGGCGGGACCGGCGTCACCGGCCGCGACGTGACGCCCGAGGCGCTGCACCGCCTCGACGGCAAGGATATTCCCGGCTTCGGCGAGCTGTTCCGCTGGCTCAGCTATCAGAAGATCGGCACCTCGACGATCCAGTCGCGCGCCTGCGCCGTCGTCGCGCGCGGTACCTATATCTTCGCGCTGCCCGGATCGACCGGCGCGGTGACCGACGCATGGGAAGGCATTTTGTCGACCCAGCTCGACAGCCGGCACAAGCCCTGCAACTTCGTCGAATTGATGCCCCGGCTCACCGAATAGCGCATTTGTTCTTTCTTTGTTCTCATCGGCGCGATATTCTCGCCCGATGGAATCAACCAAGCCCCTGCCCCCGATCGCCGGGCGCGGCGCGCCGACCAATTTGCGGCCGACACGCACCGGGTCGGCCGAGCGGGTTGCCGACGGCGACTGGCTCGACGCAGCCGACGATATCGACGGTGCGCCGCCGCCCCTGCGCACGACGGTGTCGGTCGAGCATCCGAAGACGATCATCGCCCGCAACAGCTCGCCCGACATCGGCTTCGACCGCTCGATCAATCCCTACCGCGGCTGCGAGCATGGCTGCATCTATTGCTTCGCGCGGCCGACGCACGCCTTTCACGACCTGTCGCCGGGTCTGGATTTCGAAAGCAAGCTGTTCGCGAAACCCGACGCCGCAAAGCTGCTGCGCGCCGAACTCGCCAAGCGCAATTACAAGGTCGCGCCGATCGCGATCGGCACCAACACCGACGGTTACCAGCCGATTGAACGCGAATGGGGCATCACCCGCCAGATCGTCGAGGTGCTCGCCGAAACCAGGCATCCGCTGCTGATCACCACCAAGTCCGACCGCCTGCTCCGTGACATCGACCTGCTCGCGCAAATGGCGGCCGACAATCTGGTCGGCGTCGCGATTTCCGTGACGACGCTCGATCCCAAGGTCGCGCGCACGCTCGAACCGCGGGCGCCGCATCCGCGCCGCCGCCTCGCCGCAATCCGGGCGCTGGTCGACGCCGGGGTACCGACGCAGGTCAATATCTCGCCGATCATCCCCGCGATCACCGATCACGAGATCGAGGCGATCATGGCCGTCGCCGCGAAGGCGGGCGCGATCCGCGCTTCCTATATATTGATGCGCCTGCCCTTCGAGGTTGCACCGCTGTTCCGCGCCTGGCTTGCCGCACATTATCCCGACCGCGCCGACAAGGTGATGCACATGGTGCAGGATATCCGCGGCGGCCGCGACAACGACCCGAACTTCTTCACGCGCATGAAGGGTCAGGGCGTCTGGCCGCAACTGATCCGTCAGCGCATGAAGCGCGCGGCGCGCGAGCATGGCATGGACAAAAGCTTCCCGCCGCTCCGCAGCGACCTGTTCCAACCGCCCGAACGCGACGGGCAGATGGAGCTGTTCCGGACCTAGGCGGCCGCCAGCGACTTCAGCTTGTAATCCTTGTAATCGTCGCGAAGCTGCCGCTTGAGTATCTTTCCGGTCGCGGTGTGCGGTAGTTCGTCGACGAACACGACCTCGTCGGGCAGCCACCATTTAGCGACCTTGTCGGCCAGATATTCGACGATCGCCGCCTCGCTGACCTCCGCGCCGGGTTTGCGGACGATGAGCAGGATCGGCCGCTCGTCCCATTTCGGGTGATAGACGCCGACCGCGGCGGCTTCCTGCACGCCGGGCGCGCCGACCGCCGCATTTTCGAGCTCGATCGAGCTGATCCACTCGCCGCCCGACTTGATGACGTCCTTCGCGCGGTCGGTGATTTGCATGACGCCGTCGGGATGGATCACCGACACGTCGCCGGTATCGAACCAGCCATCGTCGTCGGCCGCATCCTCGTCGGCGCGGAAATAGCGCTGGATGATCCATGGCCCGCGGATCTGCAATCGCCCGCTCGACACGCCGTCGTGCGGCAGGACATTGTCTTCGTCGTCGACGACGCGCAGCTCGACCCCGAACGGCGGACAGCCCTGACGGCAGACGACATCGACGCGCTCGTTGAAGCTCATCGCGTCCCAGTTCCACGGCTTCTTGCCCATCGTCCCGATCGGCGAAGTTTCGGTCATGCCCCACGCGTGCGCGACATCGATCCCGGCGTTCATGAAGCGCTCGATCATCGCGCGCGGCGCGGCCGACCCGCCGATGATCACGCGCCGGAGCGCGCCATAACCGATGCCCGTCGCATCCATATGCGCGAACATCGCGATCCACACCGTCGGCACGCCGGCGCTGTGCGTCACGCCTTCGTCGTGCATCAGGTCGCACAGCACCTGCGCATCGTTCGTCGCCGAAAACACCAGCTTCGCGCCGATCGTCGCCGCGGCGAACGGGATGCCCCAGCTATTGGCGTGGAACATCGGCACGATCGGCAGGATCACGCTGCGGTTCGACAGGTCGAACACGTCGGGCTGGATCTCGGTGATCGCATGGATGACGTTCGAGCGATGTTCGTAGATCACGCCCTTGGGATTGCCCGTCGTGCCGCTGGTATAGCAAAGCCCGACCGGATCACGCTCGTCGAGCTGGACCCACGCAAAGCTACCGTCCTCCGCATCGATCAGGTCGCGATAGGACAGATAGCCATCGCGCGCGGGCGCGTCGAACAGGATGAAATGCTCGACCGTCGGTAGCTGGTCGCGCAACCGCTCGACGATCGGCAGGAAGGCCGCGTCGAACAGCAGCACCCGGTCCTCGGCATGATTGACGATATAGACGAGCTGCTCGTCGAACAGCCGCGGGTTCACCGTGTGCAGCACCCCGCCCATCCCGGCGGTACCGTACCAGCTTACGAGGTGATGGCCGTGATTCATCGCGAGCGTCGCGATGCGGTCGCCCTTTTTCATTCCCAGCTTCACCATCGCAGCGGCGAAACGCCGGGCATCGGCACCGACTTCGCCCCAGGTCGATCGCGTCAGACTGCCGTCGGCCCAGCGCGAAATAATCTCGCGTTCGCCATGCTCGCGCGCGGCATGATCGATCAGGCTGGTGACGAGCAGCGGCTGGCCTTGCATTCCCATCGTGGCACCTCTCCATTTATCTTTGGACAAGCGATAGGTCGGGAAAGGCCTTCGGCGCAAGCACCGGATAGTCACCGCGGTCATTCCCGCCGGGTATGGCCAGCGCCCGAAGACGTCGCCTAACGCACCCGGAACTCGCGCGGCGCGACCAGCGACAGCGCGGCTTCGGTGACGCCGCCGATCATATCGAGCCGCGCGACGACATCGGGACCCAGCGCGAAACGCCGCCCCAGTTCGATGCGGACATCCTCGTCGGTCAGCGGATCGCGGGTCGACAGGATCACACGGCCCCGCGCATCGTCGCGGCATTCGAGCAGTTTCGCGATCTCCGCCACCGCCTCGGCCAGCTCGACCCGGCACGTCAGTTGCAGCGCCGCCGTCGCGGCGATGTCCACGAGCGACTGCGCCCCCCGCACCGTTACGCGCGGCGTTTCCTCGCCTTCGAGCAGATCGAGTTCGACCGACAGCATGGCACAGCCGCCATCGGCTGCGAGCGCTTCGAGTATCTTGCCCGCACCCTCGTCGAAACAGCTCGACTGGAACTGGCCGCTGCGGTCGGACAAGGTCAGATTGAGGAAACGGTTGCCGCGCTGCGACACGCGCGGGCGCGCGCTTTCGACCATCGCCGCCATCACCATCGGGATGCGCGTTCCCGGCGTCATTTCGACATTCTCGCAAATGTCGCCATAACTCCGCGCGCCGCGCGCCGCGATGATCGCCTCATATTGCTCGACCGGATGCGCCGAAAAATAGAAACCGAACGCTTCCTTTTCGCGCGTCATCCGCTCGGCCAGCGTCCATGGCTCGGCCGCCGGAAGCTGGAGGACCGGCATGATCGCGACATCGCCGCCGAACAGCCCGCCCTGCCCGGTCGACCGTTCGTGCGCCGAGCTGTTCGCGCAGGCGAGCAACGCTTCTGCGCCGGCATAGGCCCGCGGCCGGTCGGGTTCGACCGGGTCGAACGCGCCGCCACCGGCGAGCGCTTCGATCTGGCGCCGGTTGAGCTGTTTGGGGTCGATGCGCGCCGCGAAATCGTCGAGGCTCGCGAAATCGCCTTTCGCATGGCGTTCGGCGACGAGCGTTTCCATCGCCTTTTCGCCGACTCCCTTGAGCGCGCCGAGCGCATAACGCACTGCCAGCCCCTCTTCGCTGCGCCCGACCGAGAAATCGGCCTCGCTGTCGTTGATCGACGGCGGCGCCACCTCGACCCCCAGCCGACGCATATCGTCGATGAAGATCGACAGCTTGTCGGTCTGATGGCTGTCGAACGACATCGACGCGGCGAAGAATTCGTGCGGATAATGCGCCTTCAGCCAGGCGGTCTGGTACGACAGAAGCGCATAGGCGGCGGCATGGCTCTTGTTGAAGCCATAGCCCGCGAACTTGTCGATCAAGTCGAACAGCTCGTTCGCCGCCTTGGGGGCGATCTGGTTATGCTCGCCGCAGCCAGTGACAAAGGTCTCACGCTGCGCGTCCATTTCGGCCTGGACCTTCTTGCCCATCGCGCGGCGCAGCAGGTCGGCGCCGCCGAGGCTGTAGCCCGCGAGGATCTGCGCCGCCTGCATCACCTGTTCCTGATAGACGAAGATGCCATAGGTCTCGGCAAGGATGCCTTCGAGCAGCGGGTGCGGATAGGCGATCGCCTCGCGGCCGTTCTTGCGCGCGCCGAACAGCGGGATATTGTCCATCGGACCGGGACGATAGAGCGCGACGAGCGCGATGATGTCGCCGAAATTGGTCGGCTTCACCGCCGACAGCGTGCGCCGCATGCCTTCGGATTCGAGCTGGAACACGCCGACCGTCTCGCCGCGCTGGAGCAGTTCGTAGACCGCCGTGTCGTCCCACGCGAGTGCATCCAAGTCGACGTCGATGCCGCGCAGCGCGAGCAGCCGCCGCGCCTCCTTCAGCACCGACAGCGTCTTGAGGCCGAGAAAGTCGAATTTCACCAGCCCCGCGCTCTCGACATATTTCATGTCGAACTGCGTCACCGGCATGTCCGATCGCGGATCGCGATACAGCGGCACGAGCTGGTCGAGCGGCCGGTCGCCGATCACCACCCCCGCGGCGTGGGTCGAGCTGTGCCGCGGCAGGCCTTCGAGCTGCTTGGCCATGTCGAACAGCCGCCGCACCCCGTCGTCCTGCTTATATTCGGTCATCAGCTCGGCAACGCCGTTGAGCGCGCGGTCCAGCGTCCACGGGTCGGTCGGATGGTTGGGCACCAGCTTGGCAAGCCGGTCGACCTGCCCATAGCTCATCTGCAGCACGCGGCCGGTGTCCTTGAGCACCGCGCGCGCCTTCAGCTTACCGAAGGTGATGATCTGCGCGACGGTATCACGGCCGTATTTCTCCTGCACATAGCGGATCACCTCGCCGCGCCGCGTTTCGCAGAAGTCGATGTCGAAATCGGGCATCGACACGCGCTCGGGGTTGAGGAAGCGCTCGAACAGCAGGCCCAGCTTCAAAGGATCGAGGTCAGTGATCGTCAGCGCCCAGGCAACGACGCTGCCCGCCCCCGAGCCGCGGCCCGGCCCCACCGGAATATCGTGCGCCTTCGCCCATTTGATGAAGTCGGCGACGATCAGGAAGTAACCCGGGAACCCCATCTGGACGATGACCCCGACCTCGAAATCGAGCCGCGCAATATAGGCGTTACGCTCCTCTTCGGTCAGTTCGGGTATCAGAGCGAGCCGCGCGTCCAGTCCGGCGCGCGCGTCGGCGGCGAGCTGCGCCGCTTCGCCCTCGCGGTCGCCGGCCAGGCTCGGCAGGATGGGCGCGCGCTTGGGCGCCATATAGGCGCAGCGCTGCGCGACCACCAGCGTATTGTGCATCGCCTCGGGCAGGTCCGAAAACGCATCCTCCATCGCCTCGGCGGGCTTCAGCCAGGCCTCGGGACTGCTCGTTCGCCGGTCCTCGCTCTCGACATAGGCCGACTGCGCGATGCACAGCATCGCATCGTGCGCGGGGTGGAATTGCGGTTCGACGAAGCTGGCGGGATTGGTCGCGACGATCGGCAGCGCGCGCGCATAGGCCATGTCGACCAGCGCCTGCTCCGCCGCCTTTTCGGTGGCGTCGCCGCGCCGCGACAATTCGATATAGAGCCGTCCGCCGAACAGCGCCTCGAGTTGTTCGACATAATCGTCCGCCGCGGTCGCCTGCTCGCCCGCGAGCAGGCGCGCCAGTGCTCCCTCGCCGCCGCCGGTGAGGCAGATGAGCCCGTCGGTCTTGCCCGCCAGCGCCGGCAGCGTGACGTGGGGGTCCTGTTCGATCGGCCGATCGAGATGCGCCGAGGAGACGAGCGCGCAGAGATTGCCATACCCCGTCTCGTCCTGCGCATAGAGCGCGAGCCAGTCGATCAGCGGCGCGCCGTTCGCCAGCCGCTGTCCCGGCCGCGCGACGCTCAGCATCGCACCGACGATCGGCTGCACCCCTGCCGCCTTGCACGCCTCGCCGAACGCCATCGAGCCATAGAGCCCGTTGCGGTCACAGATGGCGATCGCCGGAAAGCCACGGTCGCGCGCCGCCTTGGCGATCGCCTTGGGGTCGATCGCCCCCTCCAGCATGGTGAAACTGGAAAAGACGCGGAGCGGAACAAAGGGGCTATAGGCCATCGAAACAGGCTAGGCGGGCGCAATGATTCGGGAAAGGGGCGATTGCCCGTTCATGGCGCAGATGGAATCTCAATATCTCTGTGGCAATGGCCGCCCTTGACCAGAAAACGGAGCAATATGCGGGCGACGACAGCAAGCCATGCGCGCGGCGCAGCCAAGACGATTCTGCTGCTGCTCGCGCTGGCATTCGGCATCGGCGAGATCGCGGCGCGCGTCGCGACGCTGGGAGCGTCGCCATCCTTGCTATTCTACGCCGCGCTTTATGGCCTTCTCGCCGTCTGCCTGTGGGGTGCTGCCTTTATCGGGTCGGCGCCGCTGCGCTGGGCCTGGGCAACGCTGCTCGCGCTCGCGGCGCTGCTCGTCGACGGTTTCCAGGCCGCCACGGCCGAGGCGATGAGCTACGACGCCTTCGTCACCATGCTCCATTCGGCGGGCTTCGCCGACGATGCGCTGATGCAACATGGCGCCTCGATCGCCCGGGCGGCGGCGGGCGCGTTGCTCGTCCTGCTCGCTATCGGGCTCGAGCCCGGACCGCGGCGGTGGATTCCCCGCACGGTGGCGCTGGCGGCGCCCTTTGCCGGACTGGCGATCCTGACCATCCTGCTGTTTTTCCGCGGCGGCGAAGGCGCGCGCGGCCTGCCCGGCGCGTGGGTCGGAACCTCCTATGCGGCGCTCTATGCGATCGAAGCGGTGACCGAGCCCATCCCGCCGCGTCAGCCGGTGCGCCTCGTTCCGCGACCTTCGGCCGGACAGGGCGACGTCGTGCTGATCATCGATGAAAGCATCGCCGCGCGCTATCTCGACATCAACGACGACGCCGGTGTCCGCTCGGGACTGAAATCGCCGTCCGGCAACGTCGCCGTCGCCAATTTCGGGATCGCCGCGTCGATCACCAATTGCAGCTACGGCAGCAACCTCACCCTTCGCTACGGCGGCACGCGTGACGGATATCAGCGGCAGAATGCCGCGCTGCCTTCGATCTTCGCCTATGCAAGGCGAGCGGGCTTCGCGACGACCTATATCGACGCGCAGCGCACCGGCGGCGCCTATCAGAACGGCATGGACGACGCCGAGCGGCGCGACATCGACCATTTTGTCCAGTTCGACGACACGCCGGTCGTCGATCGCGACATGGCGGCCGCGGACGCGCTGATCGCGCTGCTGGGCAATGGCCGCCGCGACTTCATCCTCATCAACAAGATGGGCGCCCATTTTCCGGTAGCGGACAAATATCCCGAGACCGCTGCAGCCTTCGGCCCGGCCTTGCCACGCGGAGAAACCGCCAACGTCACTGAAATGCGGCTGCCCGAAAATCTGTTCAGCGGCGCCGAGGCGTGGCGGCTCTATCGCAACAGCTACCGCAACACCGTCGCCTGGACGGTCGGTGCCTTCTTCGACCGGCTGTTCGCGGGCGCCCGTCTCGACGGCGCGCTGATCGTCTACACCGCCGATCATGGCCAGAATCTCCACGAACGCGGCGATCCCGGCACGACGACGCATTGCAGCCCGTTTCCGGAAGCCGAAGAGGGCGCCGTGCCGCTCGTCGTCATTGGCGATGACGATCGCTGGGCTGCCGCCGCAAAGGCGAATTTCGACGCATCGAGCCATTACCGGATCTTTCCGACCCTGCTCGGCGCCATGGGCTATGATCGTGACGCGGTCCGCCGCCTCTACGGCGAAGCGCTCGATTCGGCGCGCGCCGACCCCGCCACCTTCAACAGCCTGTTCAACGCCCGACTGGGACGCAAGCCGATATGGGTCGAGGTGCGGCGCAGCGCCGTGGCGCGGCCGCCCGCGACCGATTTCGACGCACGCTAGCGATCAGCCCAGCAATTCCTCGATTTCCTTGCGAAGCTGCTCGGGCTTCGTCGTCGGTGCGTGGCGCGAGACGGTCTTGCCGTCGCGATCGACGAGGAATTTGGTGAAATTCCATTTGATGCCGCTGCCGAGCAGGCCGGTCTTTTCCTTCTTCAGATGCTTGAAAATCGGATCGGCATCGTCGCCGTTGACGTCGATCTTCGCCATCAAAGGAAAGCTAACGTCATAGGTCAGCGAACAGAAGTTTGCGATCTCCGCCGCGTCACCGGGCTCCTGCGCACCGAACTGGTTACACGGAAAGGCCAGTATCTCGAACTCGCGATCCTTGTAATCACGGTAGAGTTCCTCGAGCCCCTCATATTGCGGGGTGAAGCCGCATTTCGACGCGGTGTTGACGATCAGCAGCACCTTGCCGCGGTAATCGGCGAGCGACTGCGCGCCGCCGCCGGGAAGCTTCGCCGAAAGATCGTAAAGTCCCATATTCCGTCCCCTGCTTTCGGGCGTCAGCCTAAACCTCGATATGCCCTTCGTGCAAGCGCAGCACGCGATCCATCTTCGCCGCCAGCCGTTCGTTGTGCGTCGCGACCAGCGCCGCCGAGCCATGGTCGCGCACCAGCTTGACGAACTGGTCGAACACGCGGTCGGCCGTTGCCTCGTCGAGGTTGCCGGTCGGCTCGTCGGCGAGCACGAGCAGCGGCCGGTTGGCGAGCGCACGCGCCACCGCGACGCGCTGCTGTTCGCCGCCCGACAGCTTGCTCGGCTTGTGATGCAACCGTTCGCCCAGCCCGAGCCGGCCGAGCAGGTCGGCGGCGCGTTCTTCCGCCTCGGCCTGCTTCGCACCGCGAATCAGTTGCGGCAGCACGACATTCTCGATCGCGTTGAAATCGGGGAGCAGGTGGTGGAACTGATAGACGAAGCCGATTTTCTCGCGCCGCATCTTCGTGCGCTCGCCCTGCCCCAGCCGCGTGACATCCTCGCCGTCGATGCGGATCGTGCCGTCGAAACCGCCCTCGAGCAGCCCCACGGCTTGCAGCATCGTCGATTTGCCCGACCCCGACGGGCCGAGCAATGCGACGATCTCGCCGCGCTTCAGATGCGCATCGACGCCGCGCAACACTTCGATGATGACATCGCCTTGCGTGAAGCTGCGTTTCAATGCCGCGAGTTCGAGAACGACGTCACTCATAGCGCAGCACCTGTACGGGATCGGTATTCGCCGCCTTGTACGCAGGATAGAGCGTCGCGAGGAAGCTGAAGAGGATCGTCATCACCGCGATCAGGGTGATTTCGAACGGGTCGGGCTTCGACGGCAGTTCGGTCAGGAAGCGGATCGACGGGTCCCAGAGCTGCTGCCCGGTCAGGAACTCGACGCCGCGCAGCACGCCCTGCCGGAAGAACAGCGTGGCGAACCCGAGCGCCATCCCGACGAGCGTGCCCGAAACGCCGATCGCGAGGCCGATGGCCATAAATATCCGCATCACCGCGTCGCGCGGCGCCCCCATCGTGCGCAGGATCGCCATGTCGCGCGTCTTCGCCCGCACCAGCATGATCAGCGAGGAGATGATGTTGAACGACGCGACGAGGATGATCAGCGACAGAATCACGAACATCGCGACGCGTTCGACCGACAGCGCCTCGAACAGGCTGGCGTTCATCGACCGCCAGTCGGAGATGATCGCCTGCGCGGCCACCTTTTCGGCCAGCGGCTGCAGGATCGTGCCGACCTTGTCGGGATCGGTCACCTTGACCTCGATCATCCCGATCTGGTCGCCGGTGAGCAGCAGGAGTTGCGCATCCTCCATCGGCATGACGACATAGGCCTTGTCGAAATCATAGACGCCGATCTCGAACACCGCCGACACGCGGTAGCTGATCTCGCGCGGCACTGTACCGAAGGGCGTCGAGCGGCCGGCGGGGTTGATGATCGTCAGGTTCGAACCGACCGTCGCGCCAAGGTTGCGCGCCAGTTCGCTGCCGATCGCGATATTGCCCGAATTGGGGGTCAGCGAATTGAGGCTGCCCTGCAGCACCTTGCCGCCGAGCGTCTCGTTCTTGCGGATGTCGGGAACCGTCATGCCGCGAACCAGCACGCCCTCGACCCGCCCGCTGAAGGTCGCGAGCAAGGGCTGTTCGATCAGCGGCGTCGCCGACACGACGCCGGGCGTCGCCTTCGCTTCCTTGAGCACGCCCTGCCAGTCGTCGAGCCGGCCGCCGAAGCCTTGCACCACGGCATGGCCGTTGAGCCCGACGATCTTGTCGAACAGGTCGGCGCGGACGCCGTTCATCACGCTCATCACGATCACCAGCGCCGCAACGCCCAGCATCACGGCGGTAAAGCTGAACGCCGCGGCGACGAAAATGAAGCCCTCGCCGCGTTGCGGAAGCAGGTAACGCTTGAAGATGGTGCGTTCGTACGGACGCAGGATCATGAGGCGGACGGCCTTTTCGGGGCGGGGCGCATTGCGGTCATGCCGCCCGCTTTAGGGAGCGCCGGAAGCGCTGGCAATGGCTGCCGGAGTCGCGACAAAGTTGCGAGCGATTCGCAAAATATGTTGCCCATCGGCCACAGGGCCGGGCAAAAACCGTCTGGGAGCGTTCGCAAAGGGTGACAAGCCGCCCTCTACGCCCTAGCCCGATGACTTCTGGTTCAACGCGGCCCAAAGGCCCGGCTCCAGGGAGTGCAGGCCATTCGCCTGGCCTGCGCAAAGGGGGATGGCGATGTTCGTCACAGGCGCCCGGGTCTCGAAGGAGGCCCGGGCGTTGTGATTCCCGCCCCTCCGGTGCCAAAATTGCCTGATGATCGATTGCTGACGGCGACGATTCAATGCCGTTGGTCGCGTTGGCAATTGCCTGCCATGGCAAGCGCGGTCTGCAACACCGTGTCCCGCCCGTGCCGCCAGTCATCGATCGTCTGTTCGACCTGAATATCGGGGGTGACCGTCGTTTCGCCCGGCGCGCCGAACCGATAGCGGCGTTGCGCCGCGGATACGCGAAGACCCGAGTTCGGCAATGCAAACCACTTGTTCTCCTGATAGCCGTTCGGACGAGCGCCCGTCGGCAGCCCGACGAGGATTGCTTCGGTTTCGCGCCGCATATCGGTGACATTGGTCATGGCAGCGGAAAAGGTCGCGGGCCCGGTCAGGACGAACAGGCAGCCTTCACGATTGAGTTGAGTGCGCTCCCACGCGGGATAGACCATATATTGCCGTCCCGCCGGCAACGAGCCGCCGCGATTTTTTCGGAAGTCGACGATGAGCGCACGAGGCTTGGCATCGTCGATCGCCGCCCAGATGCCGGGGCCTGTCTTCGCGAGGTCCTGATAACCGGCGAAATCGAGATAGGCGACATCGTCGAACAGGCGAAGCCGCAAACCGCGCTCGGGCTCCGAAACAACGGGCGCCCCCTCGTTGCCGATCGTTACGAGCGAAGGTCGGTCGGCCGGCGCATATGATGACATCCGCATCTGCTTGCGGAGCCCGGCGGCGGTCTCGACCGTGAAAGTCGCCTCGGCCGCGCGGCGTGTCACGCCGAGCGCGTTCAAAGGTTGGGCTTGAGTCAACAGCCCGGCAACCGCATCGCGTTCGTACCAGCGATTTTCATTCCGCGGCACGAGGGCCAACAGCTTTTCGACGGCCTGTGCGGTTGGAACATCGTC
Organism: Sphingopyxis macrogoltabida; assembly: GCF_001314325.1. Lineage (NCBI taxonomy): Bacteria > Pseudomonadati > Pseudomonadota > Alphaproteobacteria > Sphingomonadales > Sphingopyxidaceae > Sphingopyxis > Sphingopyxis macrogoltabida. The sequence goes on along the minus strand of NZ_CP009429.1, from coordinate 1,492,088 downwards.
GATCGCGATCAGCTTGCTGCCCAGCATGTCGCTGCGCCCGGGCAAAGCGCCGACGATATGGAATTCGCCTTCGATCCAGCGAATTTCGACGGGGTATCGCCAATATCGGTCGGACACGGCGACGAAACTATGCCCGTCGCCGATGGCGGCGGCGATCCGCTGCAGGGCCACCAGCATGGCGAAATTGTCGGCCTTGCCGGCTTTGGCCGCCGCTTCATCGGCAAGCCGCCCGATTTCGGCCTGCGAAGCGAAGTTCCAGGGATCGCGATGGTTCCGCTCCATCCCTGCAACGAGCGCGTCGATATCTTCGCGCCACTGTGCAGCGGTCAGATCGGGAATATTGTTCGCCAGGCAAACGCCTGCCCAAGCGAATGCAACCCATGCCGCCAGCAACAGCCTTGCGAGCATTGCCCAACTCCCGTTAACGCCATGATTCAGCGGAACATATACAGCCGGTAGCGTCTCGACAGCCGCACGCCAAGCCGGGCGCAGTCTGCAGGAGCGTTCGGGCCTAGCCTTCGCTCTCGCTGATATCCTCCAGCATATCGGCGTCGAGCACGCGCACCCGGCCCTGCTCCAGCGAGATAACACCCGATTCTTCCCAGCTCTTGAGCTGGCGGTTGATATGCTCGCGGCTCATTCCCGCAAAATTGCCGAGTTCGGTCTGGCTCAGTTCGACGCGTTGCGATGCCTCGGCATCCTTGCGAATCAGCCGCTTGAGATAGCGCGCCAGCCGCGGCCCCGAAGCATAAGCGCGGTCGCTCTCGATCGTCTGGTCGGCGGTGCGCAGGCGGCGTGCGAGCTGCTGCATCAGCGACCAGGCGAATTCGGGATGGCTGGTTGCGAAATCGCGCATTGCGTTGCGGCCGAGCTGGAGCGCGCTACCAGCGCTGGTCGCAGTCACCGATGCGGTGCGCTCGCCGCCGTCGAGGAGTGCGATCTCGCCGAGCACGGCGCCCGGTTCGGCATAAGCCAGCACGATTTCGCGCCCGTTCGCGGTCAGCATCGATACGCGCGCGCTGCCCTCGGTCAGGATCAGCAGGCTGTCGCCCGTGTCGCCCTGGGCCAGCAATTCCTTGCCCTTGGTGAAATTGATCTGGACTGCACGGCCTGCGATATCGGCCCAGTCCTGAATCGACAGGCCGGAAAAAATACTCTCGGGGCCCTGCAATTCGGCGAGTTTCGCGTGATCCATGCCCTGACCCTTTTCCGCCGCCGGTCCTAGACCAGACGGCTCTGCTTGACCGCCGCTTCGATGAATCCCGCGAACAAGGGGTGCGGGTCGAAGGGTTTCGACTTGAGCTCCGGATGGAACTGCACCCCGATAAACCACGGATGGTCGGGACGCTCAACGATTTCCGGCAGCATCCCGTCGGGCGACATGCCCGAAAAGACGAGCCCGCCGGCTTCGAGCCGGTCGCGATAGGCTCCATTGACCTCGTAACGGTGGCGGTGGCGCTCGCTGATCTCGTTCGCGCCATAAACGCTCGCGACATGGCTGTTCGGGGACAGCTTCGCTTCATAGGCGCCGAGCCGCATCGTGCCGCCGAGGTCGGTGTTCGCGCCGCGCTTCTGCAGCCCTTCGGCGCTCATCCATTCGGTGATCAGGCCGACGATCGGTTCCTCGGTCGGACCGAATTCGGTGCTCGACGCCTTGTCGATCCCGCTCGTGTTCCGCGCGCCCTCGATGCACGCCATCTGCATGCCGAGGCAGATGCCGAAGAAGGGCACATTGCGCTCGCGCGCGAAGCGGACGCTGGCGATCTTGCCTTCGGACCCGCGCTCGCCGAAGCCGCCGGGCACGAGAATACCGTGCAGCGGCTCGAGATTCGCCGCCAGATCCTCGTCCTGCTCGAACATTTCGGCGTCGAGCCAGCGGATGTTGACCTTGACCCGGTGCGCCATGCCGCCATGGACGAGCGCCTCGTTGAGCGATTTATAGGCATCGGGCAGCGACACATATTTGCCGACGACGCCGATCGTGACCTCGCCCTCGGGATGCTGCTTGCGGTCCATGATGTCGTACCAGCGCGACAGGTCGGGGTCGGGCGCGTCGTGGATGCCGAAGGCGCGTAGGACTTCGCTGTCGAGCCCCTCGCCATGATATTGTACCGGCACTGCATAGATGCTGTCGGCATCGAGCGCCGGGATCACCGCTTCCTTCCGCACGTTGCAGAATTGCGCGATCTTCGCGCGCTCGCCCTCGGGCAGCGGCTTTTCGCAGCGGCAGAGCAGGATGTCGGGCTGGACGCCCAGCGAAGCGAGCTCGCGCACGCTGTGCTGCGTCGGCTTGGTCTTCAGTTCACCCGCTGCCGCGATGTACGGCACCAGCGTGACGTGGACCGAAAGCGTGTTCTCGCGCCCCTCTTCGTTGCGAAGCTGGCGGATCGCCTCGATGAACGGCAGCGATTCGATGTCGCCGACGGTGCCGCCGATCTCGCACAGCACGAAATCGAGGTCGTCGATGTCGGTGCGCGCGAACGCCTTGATCGCGTCGGTGACGTGCGGGACGACCTGCACCGTCGCGCCGAGATAGTCTCCGCGGCGTTCCTTGGTGATGATCTGCTGATAGATGCGGCCCGACGTGACGTTATCGCTCTGCCGCGCCGCAACGCCGGTAAAGCGTTCGTAATGGCCAAGGTCGAGGTCGGTCTCGGCCCCGTCGTCGGTCACATAGACCTCGCCATGCTGATAGGGCGACATCGTGCCCGGATCGACGTTCAGATAGGGATCGAATTTCCGGATGCGGACGCGGTAACCCCGCGCCTGCAACAGAGCCGCAAGGCTAGCCGCCATCAAACCTTTGCCAAGGGAGGAGACCACGCCGCCGGTGATAAAAATGAACCGCGCCATGGGAGGAAAGACTTACTCAACAGGAGGGGGACGGCGCAAGCCGTCGAATCGCAAACGGCGGAAATAATTCCGCCGCGCGGGATTGGGGGTGGAGGCCGGAGCCTCCGCTGGATCGGCTTTACTTCTTTGCGGGCGCCTGCGGCTGCGCGGGGGCGTCCTTCGCCGCGGCTGCTGCGGCGGCCGCTGCCAGCGGATCGTCGCTCATCGGCGCCTGCGCCGGAGCTGCGGCGCCCTGTGCGGGCTGCTGCGCCGGGCCGGTCAGCGACGACGACGGTGCCGACTGCTGCTGCGCCGCTTTCGACAGCGATGTGTCGATCGTCGATCCGCCGCGACCGACCGAAGCCATCGCGGCGAGAAGGATCGAGAGGCCGACGAACAGGCAGGCGAGGATCGTCGTCGCGCGGGTCAGGAAATCCGCCGCGCCGCGCGCCGAGAGCAGCCCTGCGGGGCTGCCGCCGACGCCGAGGCCGCCACCTTCCGACTTCTGCATCAGAATGACGCCGATCATCACCGCGGCGACGAGCGCCTGGACGACGAGCAGGAAGGTGAACAGGTTGGACATCATTTTTTCCCGAACTCGCGCGGCCTCACTTGGTCCGCGCCCGCGGCGCACATAGAGACGAAGGCGCGCCGCTTCAACCCACAAGGCTCAGCCGAGCGCGGCCGCGGCCTCGACAATCGGCACGAATTTACCCGCGGTCAGGCTCGCGCCGCCGACCAGCGCCCCGTCGACATCGGCCGCGCCCAGCAGTTCGGCGGCATTCTCGCCATTGACCGAGCCGCCGTAGAGCAGGCGCATTTCCTGCGCGGCGTCGCCGAAACGCGCCGCCAGCGCCCCACGGATCGCACCATGCATTGCCTCGACGTCGCCGACGGTCGGGACAAGCCCGGTCCCGATCGCCCAGATCGGCTCATAGGCGATTGCGAGCCGGTCGGCGTCGAACGCGTCGGGAACCGAGCCCGCGATCTGCGCCAGCACATGGTCGATGGCCCCGCCCGATTCGCGGACCTCGCGCGGTTCGCCGACGCAGAGGATGACCGACAGGCCGGCGGCGAGCGCAGCTTCGGCCTTGGCGCGCACCTCGGCGTCGCTTTCGCCGAACCCGTCGCGCCGTTCGCTGTGGCCGACGATGGTCAGGCTGGCGCCCGCATCGACGAGCATCGGCGCCGCGACCGAACCGGTGAAAGCGCCCGACGCGGCGCTGTGGCAATCCTGTCCGCCGACCGCCGCGCCGGGTACCGCTGCGGCCATGACGCCGACCAGCGTGAACGGCGGACAGAGGGCGACATCGACGCCGTCATGCGCCTGCGCCGCGGCGAAAATCGCCTGCGCCTCGCCGATTGCGGCCGCCAGCCCGTTCATCTTCCAGTTGCCGACCACATATTTGCGCCGCGCCATCGTGCCGCTCCTTGCTTGAATCAAATGTTGACCGCGCCCTAGCGGTCATCATGGGGAAGTGGCAAGCGGGGTCGGCGCCCGCGAAAACCCCCTTTCCCGCCTTGATGCCGCGCCGCCTCCCGCCTAAAGCAACGCGCAACCGCGCCCCGTGCGCCCCGCCGAAAGAATGCCCGCTTCATGATCACCGCCATTCGCCGCCTCTTCGGATCCACCGTCGGCAAAGCCATCGCGCTCGGCTTCGTCGTCCTCGTCGGCGTCGCCTTCGCGCTCGGCGACGTGACCGGCAACTCGACCTTCGGCGGGCTGGGCGGCGCCAATGTCGCCAAGGTCGGCGATACCGAAATCGGCGTCGGCGAACTCCGCGCGCGCGTTCAACAGGCCTATAACCGGGCACGGCAGGACCAGCCAGGACTGACGCGCGAAGCCTTCGTCGAATCGGGCGCCCTCGACGGCATATTGAAGCAGCTGATCAACGACGCTGCGGTCCGCCAGCTTGCGCGCGACCTCGGTTTCGGGGTCAGCAAGCGGCTGATCGACGCACAGATCGCCGATGCCTTCTCCGGCGTGTCGGGCAGCTTCGACCAGAAGCGCTACGAAGCTTATCTTGCCGAAAGCGGTCTCAACGAAAACCAGATTCGCGGTGAAATCGAAACGCTGCTGCTCAGCCAGCAGCTCGCAAAACCGATCGGGGGAATCCCCGCCGTCGCCCCGGGCATGGCCAAACCCTATGCGGTGCTGCCGCTTGAACAGCGGCACGGCCAGGCGACCTTCATCCCCGCCAGCCCCTTTGCGCCGACCGCCGATCCGGGCGATGCCGTGCTGCAGAAATATCTTGCGGAGCATAAGGCGCGCTTCACCGTCCCCGAGCGGCGCGTCATCCAATATGCGCTGTTCGATCGCAGCGCGGTGCCGGTCCCCGCGGTGACCGAGGCCGAAATCGCCAAGGTCTACAAGGACAACGCCGCCAATTTCGCGGCGACCGAAACGCGGCGTTTCGCGCAGGTGATCGTCCCCGACCAGGCCGCCGCCAACGCCCTCGCGGCCAAGGTCCGCGGCGGCACCCCGCTCGCCGCCGCGGCGCAGGCCGCCGGCCTGTCGGCCTCGACGACGGGCGAGCTGACCCAGACCGCCTATGCGGCGACGACGACCGCGGCAGGGGCGAAAGCCGCCTTTGCCGCGAAGCGCGGCGACCTGCTCGGTCCGACGCAAACCGGCCTTGGCTGGGCGATCGCGCGGGTCGAGAGCGTCACCGCCAATCCGGCGCGCAGCCTTGCCGACGCGACCCCCGAAATCCGCACCGAACTCGAAAAGAACAAGGCGAACGAGGCGATCGTCGATTATTACAACGCGATCCAGGACGCCGTGAACGGCGGCGCGTCGATCGAGGAAGTCGCCGCCGACCGCAAGCTCCAGCTCGTCGAGACCCCGGCGCTGCTGCCGAGCGGCCGCGCCCCGGCGCAGCCCGCCTTCACCCTGCCGCCCGAAATGGCGCCGATGATCGCCCAGGCCTTCCTCGGCAGCGGCGAAGGCGAAGGCGAGATTGCGACACTGGTCGAAAACGAGAAATTCGCCGTCTTTGCGGTGAAATCGATTACCGCCGCAGCGCCGCCACCCTTCGCGCAGATCCGCAGCGACCTGCTCGCCGACTGGCGCTTTGCCGAGGGGCAGAAGGTGGCGCGCGACAAGGCCCGCGGCATCGTCAAGGCGGTCGAAGGCGGCAAGTCGCTCGCCGAGGCGGTGAGCGCCGCCGGCCCGAACATCGGCAATGTCCAGACGATCGGCGGCCGTCGCGGCGACCTCGACCGCGACGGCAAGGGTGCACCGCCCGAACTCGCGCTGTTGTTCTCGATGGCCAAGGGCACGGTGAAGACGCTCGAAATCCCGGGTAACCGCGGCTGGATGGTGATCGCGCTCAACGAAGTGAACCGCCCCGACATCAAGTCGGTCGACCCGCGCGCCGCCGCCTATATCGCGCGCCCGCTCGGCGCCGCTTTCGGCAACGAACTCGTCGAACAGCTCGTCGCCGAGGCCAAGCGCCGCGCCGGGGTGACGATCAACAAGCAACTGGTCGACCAGCTCCGCCGCGAACTCACCGGCACGGCGCCGGTCGCCGAATAAGGCGGCGCGGGTGCTGGAGGGCAGAGCCGCCGCGCTCGAGGCGCTGGCGCAGGGCCGCGGCGCGGTCGTGTGGCAGCGGCTGATCGCCGATATCGAAACGCCGGTATCGGCGGCGCTCAAGCTCATCGAGCCGGGACGCGGCGACTGGGTGCTCGAATCGGTCGAGGGCGGCGAGACGCGCGGCCGCTACAGCATGATCGGGCTCGATCCCGACCTGCTGCTCGAAGCGCGCGGCGACACCGCCCGCATCAACCGCGACTGGCGGCGCGACAAGGCGGCGTTCGAGCCGGTCGCGGCCGGCGCGCTGCAGGCGCTGCGCGACCTTGTCGCCGAATGCCGCTTCGACGTGCCCGACGGCTTGCCGAAGGCGCTGACCACCCTCGTCGGCTTCTTCGCCTATGAAACCATCGGCCTCGTCGAGCGCATCCCGCGGGCGCCCGGCGCCGGGCTCGGCCTGCCCGACATGGTCTTCGTGCGCCCGACGACGATCCTCGTCTTCGACCGGCTCGCCGACGAACTTTTCCTGATCGCGCCGCTCTGGCCCGATCCGGCGGCGCCGATCGACCGGATGATCGATGCCGCGCAGGAACGGCTCGACGATATCGCGGCGCGGCTGGCCAGCGCCAGCCCGCACGCCGACCGCGCGGCCACGGATGCGGTGCCGGGCGACATCGTTCCGATACCCGCGACGACGCCCGGGAACTATGCCGCCATGGTCGCCACGGCGAAGGATTATATCGCGGCGGGCGATATCTTTCAGGTCGTGCTGTCGCAGCGTTTTTCGACGCCGTTCGACCTGCCGCCCTTCGACCTTTACCGGTCGCTGCGGCGCATCAATCCCTCGCCCTTCCTTTATTTCCTCGACCTGCCCGGCTTCGCGCTGATCGGCTCGTCGCCCGAGATTCTGGTCCGGGTGCGCGACGGCGAAATCACCATCCGCCCGATCGCCGGCACCCGCCCGCGCGGCAAGACGAGCGCCGAAGATCTCGAGAATCGCGAAAGCCTGCTCGCCGATCCCAAGGAACGCGCCGAGCATCTGATGCTGCTCGACCTCGGCCGCAACGATGTCGGCCGCGCCGCGACCGGCGGCAGCGTTGTCGTGACCGACAGCTATACCGTCGAATTCTACAGCCACGTCATGCACATCGTGTCGAACGTCATCGGCCGCATCGCGGAGGGCAAGGACGCGATCGACGCGCTGTTCGCGGGCTTTCCGGCGGGCACCGTCAGCGGCGCGCCCAAAGTTCGCGCCTGCCAGATCATCGCCGAACTCGAAGCCGATGCGCGCGGGCCCTATGCCGGCGGCGTCGGCTATTTCGCCCCCGACGGCAATATGGACAGCTGCATCGTGCTGCGCACCGCGATCGTCAAGGACGGCGAAATGCACGTTCAGGCCGGCGCCGGCATCGTCGCCGACAGCGAGGCCGCCTATGAACAGCGCGAATGCGAAGCCAAAGCCGGCGCATTGTTCGCCGCAGCGCGCGAGGCGGTGCGGCTTGCCGGAACACCGGGTTACGGGCAGTGATTTCCAGGGATGATACCAACCCGCAAGCATCTAATATAATTGATGAGATGCCTTATATGCTCGCCTTTTACGAGGCGTCTCTTGAGCAATCCGCCCATTCGGCCGTAGATGCTTTTTTTGCGTATGGCAGAGCGATAGATGGCGGCCAGAGTGAAATAATAATTGCTCGTCACCTCCATGATGCGATGACGCATTGTGCCGCAATATCGCGCTTTTTCTGGCCGCCGGCAAAACCGGAAAGTCTTGCCGCTCGTCGTGGTGCGGCGCTCCGCAAGCAGTACGGCGTAAGCGATCATTCGCCGTTAGCAAACCGCGAACTCCGGAACGCTTTAGAACATTTTGACGAACGTTTAGATTCTTGGATTTTGTCAGGGCCAGTGGGACCAATAATGGCAAGCCCCATTGTAGCTGCCCATTCGATTGTGGACGACGGCTTTGGTCATGCCTTCAAGGTCATAGACATCGAGAACGACATCTATGTCATCCTGGGAAAGAAGTTTCCTTTCGGCGAGTTGGCAAAAGAAGTTTCCCGACTCTTGATCGGCGGCGATGAAACCATGTTACAGGAGGGAGCATGATCCTCGTCATCGACAATTACGACAGCTTTACCTTCAACCTCGTTCATTATCTGATCGAGCTGGGGGCGGAGGTGCGCGTCGAGCGCAACGACGCGCTGACCGCCGCCGCCGCACTGGCCAGCGGCGCCGATGCGATCCTCATCTCGCCCGGCCCGTGCACGCCCAACGAGGCGGGGATCAGCCTCGATCTCGTCGCCGCCTGCGCCGACGCCGCGCGGCCCCTGCTCGGCGTCTGCCTCGGCCATCAGGCGATCGGCCAGCATTTCGGCGGCACCGTCCAGCGCGGCCACCTGATGCACGGCAAGACGTCGCCGGTGTGCCACGACGGCAGCGGGCTGTTCACCGGCCTGCCCTCGCCGCTCACCGCGACGCGCTATCACAGCCTCGAAGTCGTCGATATCCCGGCCAGCCTCGTCATCAACGCGACGAGCGACGATGGCGCCGTCATGGGATTCCGCCACACCGACCTCCCGATCCACGGCGTCCAGTTCCACCCCGAAAGCATCGCGACCGAGCACGGCCATGCGATGCTCGCCAATTTCCTGAAGATCGCGGGGCTGCCGGTCGGCGATCGGAAGGCGGCATGAGCCGGTTCGGGCCCTTTCCTGACCCCTCGGCGCTTCTCGATCACGACGAAGCGGCCGATGCCTTCGCGACGATGCTCGACGGCGGCGCGACCGACGAGCAGGTGACCGAATTTCTGATCGCCCTCTCCGATCGCGGTGAAACGATGGTCGAAATCGCTGCCGCCGCGCAGGCGATGCGCGACCGGCTGATCCCCGTCGCGGCGCCCGCTGGCGCAATCGACGTTTGCGGCACCGGCGGCGATGGCCATCATACGCTCAACGTCTCGACCGCCGTGTCGATTGTTGTTGCCGCATGTGAAGTTCCCGTCGCAAAGCACGGAAATCGGGCGGCTTCGTCGAAGTCTGGCGCCGCCGACACCCTGGAAGCACTGGGGCTCGACATGGAGCGCGCCGACCGGCAGGCCGAGGCGCAGCTCGCTGATCTTGGTATCTGCTTCCTCTTCGCCGGGACGCGTCACCCCGCGATGAAGCGCATCATGCCGATCCGCAAGGCAATCGGGCGGCGGACGATCTTCAACCTCATGGGCCCGCTCGCCAACCCCGCGCGCGTCACGCGCCAGCTCATCGGCATCGCACGCCCCGCCTATGTCCCCGTCTATGCCGAAGCGCTGCACCGGCTCGGCACCGACCATTCGCGCGTCATTTCGGGCGACGAGGGGCTCGACGAGCTGTCGCTGGCCGGCGGCAACGAGGTCGCGGTGATCACGCCCGAGGGCGTCCGGATGCAACGCAGCGAGGCGGCCGATGCCGGTCTTCCGACGCGGTCGCTCGACGAGATTCGCGGCGGCGACGCGGATTATAACGCGAAAGCGCTGCGCGCCCTGCTGCAAGGCGAACCCGGCGCGTATCGCGACGCCGTACTCTATAACGCCGCCGAAGCGCTCGTCGTCGCTGGCGCCGCCGACACATTGCACGAGGGTGTCGAGGAGGCTGCCGAGGCGATCGACAAGGGCCTTGCCAACGCGCTGCTCAATTGCTGGATCGCCTATAAATGAACAAGCTCACCCAGATACTTGCCACCAAGGCCGAAGAGGTCGCCGCGCGACGCGCGGTGCACTCCCTCGCCGATCTCGATGCGATCGACGCGGGTCCCGTCCGCGGTTTCGCCGCCGCGCTGCAGGCGAAAATCGACGCCGGCGGCTATGGATTGATCGCCGAAATCAAGAAAGCATCGCCATCCAAAGGACTGATCCGGGAAGATTTTAATCCGGCGGATCATGCGCGCCAATATGAGGCCGGGGGCGCGGCGTGCCTGTCGGTACTGACCGACGCGCCCTATTTTCAGGGGCATGAGCATTATCTGATCGCCGCGCGCGCCGCCTGCGCCCTGCCCGCGCTGCGCAAGGATTTCATGATCGATCCCTGGCAGGTCGCGGAGGCGCGCGCGATCGGCGCCGATGCGATCCTGATCATCGTCGCCGCGCTCGACGACGGCATCATGCAGGACATCGAGGCGGCGGCGGTCGAGCGCGGCATGGACGTGCTCGTCGAAGTCCATGACGAAGCCGAACTTGAGCGTGCCCTGGGCAAGCTGACGTCGCGGCTGATCGGCGTCAACAACCGCGATCTCCGCACCTTCGAAACCGATCTCGGCGTTACCGAGCGCCTCGCCAAACTGGTCCCGCCGGGCACCTTGCTCGTCGGCGAAAGCGGCATCGCCAGCCATGCCGATTGCGAACGGCTGGCCGCCAGCGGCGTCAGGAGCTTCCTCGTCGGCGAAAGCCTGATGCGCCAGCCCGACGTCACGGCGGCAACGAAGGCGCTGCTCACCGGAGCGGCCGCATGACCCGCCCGACGCACCTCGACGAAACGGGTGCGGCGCATATGGTCGATGTCGGCGGCAAGGCGGCAACCGGACGCCGCGCCGTGGCGGGCGGGCGTATCGCCATGTCGGCCGAGGCGCTCGCAGCGATCCGCACCGGCAACGCGCCGAAAGGCGACGTGCTGTCGACCGCGCGTATCGCCGGCATCATGGCGGCCAAGCGGACCGCCGACCTCATCCCGCTTTGCCACCCGATCGCACTGACGCAGGTCAGCGTCGAATTCGACTGGGAAGACGGCGGCATCTCGGTGCGCGCGGTCGCGGCAACGACCGGGCCGACCGGGGTCGAGATGGAAGCGCTCACCGCCGCATCGGTAGCGCTGCTGACCCTTTACGACATGACCAAGGCGCTCGACCGCGCGATGATCCTCGGCGATATCCGCCTGCTCGAAAAGAGCGGCGGCCGCTCGGGCGACTGGCGCGCCGGATGAGCGGCCTGCTGGCGGTCGAGGAAGCGCAGGCGCGCCTGCTCGCCCTCCGCGCCCCGTTGGCGGCAGAAAATATCGCGATTTCCGAATCGCTTGGTCGCTATCTTTCGCAAGATGTCATCGCATCGCGCGACCAGCCTGCGGCGCCGCTGTCGGCGATGGACGGCTATGCGATCCGCTTTGCCGACATGCCGGGACCGTGGACGATCACCGGCGAAATCGCCGCCGGCGCTGCCCCGGACCGGACGGTCGGCGCCGGCGAGGCGATACGCATCTTCACCGGCGCCATGCTTCCGGACGGTGCCGACACCGTCATCCTCCAGGAAGATGTTGCGGCAGCGGGCACGGCTTTGACGCTGACCGGCGACGGCCCCGGCACCCGGGGGCGCCATATTCGGGAACGCGCAGGCGACTTCGCCGCCGGGGCGCGCCTGCTTGCCGCCGGAACCCATATGGGCGCGGGCGCGATCGCCGCCGCGATCATGGGTGGTGCGGGCGAGGTCCGCGTGGGATCGCGGCCGCGCGTCGCGATCCTGACCACCGGCGACGAACTCGTCGCTCCGGGCCGTGCGCTCGCGCCGGGCCAGATCCCGAACAGCAACGGAGCGATGCTCGCGGCAATGCTCGCCGCCGTTCCCGCCGACGTCGCCCTGCCGCTCCATATGCGCGACGACCGCATGTCGATTGCCAATGCCATCAAGGAGTTGGCGCGACATCATGACGTCATCGTCACCGTCGGTGGTGCGTCCGTGGGTGATCATGACCATGTTCGCGGCGCCCTCGACGACGCCGGCGGCCGCCTCGATTTCTGGAAGATCGCGATGCGGCCGGGCAAGCCGCTAATCGCCGGCACGATCGGCGAGACGCTGTTGCTCGGGCTGCCCGGCAACCCCGGCTCCGCCTTCGTCACCGCGACGCTTTTCCTGCTGCCGCTGATCCGCCATCTTGCGGGCGCAGCACATCCGCTTCCCCCAATCCGCCAGGCACCACTCGCCGCAGCGCTTGCCGCCGGTGGGGCGCGCCGGGATTATCTGCGCGCACGGGTCGACGGCGCCGCTCTCCATATGTTCGACAGCCAGGACAGCGGCCAGACCGTCCCGCTGATCGAGGCCGACGCGCTGCTGATCCGCGAAATCGGTGCGCCCGCGCGCGCAGCGGGCGCGATCGCCGATTATATCGCCATCGCTTGACAAGTTCCGGTCTGTTCCACTATCGTTCTCATTATGTCCGGTTCTGGTCCTGACGGAGGATGATCAATGTTGACCGCCAAGCAGCATGAACTGCTTCACTTCATCCAGCAAAAGCTCGACGCGAGCGGCATTTCGCCGTCGTTCGAGGAAATGAAGGAAGCGCTGGGCCTGAAATCCAAGTCGGGCATCCACCGGCTGATCAGCGCGCTCGAGGAACGCGGTTTCCTGCGCCGGCTTCCCAACCGGGCCCGCGCCCTCGAAGTGGTGAAGCTGCCCGAAACGGCAAAGGCGGCACCGGCGCGGGAAAATGTCGTGCCGCTGCGAAAGAGCCCGCCTGCGATGCGCCCGATCGCCGCGAACGACATCATCGAGGTGCCGCTGCACGGCAAGATCGCCGCAGGCGTGCCGATCGAGGCGTTCGAGGATCACAACAACCTCGCGGTCCCGGCGGCACTGCTCGGCGCGGGCGAACATTATGCGCTCGAAGTTTCGGGCGATTCGATGGTCGAGGCGGGGATTTTCGACGGCGACTATGCGCTGATCCAGAAGGCCAGCACCGCACGCGAGGGCGATATCGTCGTCGCGCTGGTCGACGGGCAGGATGCGACGCTCAAATATTTCCGCCGCGAAGGCCAGATGATCCGGCTCGATCCGGCGAACAGCGCCTATGAGCCGCAGCGCTACCCCGCCGAGCGCGTCATCGTGCAAGGGCGCCTGTCGGGACTGCTTCGTCGTTACCACTGACCTGCCGGGGCCGGCGCCACGGATGTGCGTCACCGGCGCGCAAGCTGGTGATCGCGCGTGGCTCCGCGCCTAGGTAGAGTGCCAGCCCGCCGGTTTCGGCGAGGCTGTCACGGTCGATCGTGAGCCAGCGTGCGACACATTCGCGGGGCAGCCAGCGATCACTGATCACCACATCGGCGGCAGCGCAGGCCGCGGCCATATCGGCGCCATCGATCCGGTCACGGCCGCGCGAGGCAAGGATGACACGCCCCGTATCGGCTTCCCCTTGCCGCCAGCGGCAGAAATCGCGGTTGCACGTCACATGCTCCAAGTCGGCGAGCGCAACCAGCGGCGTATCGATTCCCGCCGCTTCGGACATCGAGTCGCGGATATAATCGCCCGCGCGATCGCGTAGCAGGGCATAGCTACCGCCGGGCACCGCCACCGCTATATGGCGCCCGTCGCCGGTTACCAATATGTCAGGCCGCGGCTGTGCGAGCAGCGCCGCGACGCCGATGACAAGCGGCGCCAGTCCGGCCAGCCGCCACACCGTCCGCCACAGCAGCAGCCATAATCCGCCAAAAACGGCGAGCGCGAAGCCCCATGGCGGGAAGGACGGCAGGGTTGCGACCGCGCCCGGCGCATCGGCGACGCCGTGCGCCAGCAGGATCAGCAGCGCGAGCGCCTTTTCGGCGACCCACCAGAAGGGCGCGCCGAGCCCGACGCTGTCGAAGAGCAACGCCAGCGCTTCGGCGGGCATGATGACGAAGGTCGTGAGCGGGATCGCGACGACATTGGCGAGTGCGCCGTAAAGCCCCGCCTTGTGAAAATGGAACAAGGCGATCGGCGCCAGCGCGATCTCGACGACAAAACCGGTGATCAGCAGCCCGGCGACGCCGCGGCCAGCGCGGACGATCCAGCGTTCGTCGCGCCGCTCGAGGAAGCGGCGCATCCGCGGACTTTCGTGCAGCGCGATGATCGCCGTCACCGCGGCGAAACTGAGCTGGAAGCTCGGCCCGGCCAGCGCTTCGGGCCGCCAGACGAGCACGATCAAAGCCCCTGCCGCGACCAGCCGCAATGTCAGCGCCTCGCGCCCCAGCAGGAACGCCGCGAGAACGAGCAGCGCCGCGACGCACGAGCGGATCGTCGGCACCTCGGCGCCGCTGAGCCATGTATAGCCGACCCCCGCGAGCGCCGCACCGCCCGCTGCCGCCACGAGCACGACGCCGCGCAGCGCCAGCCGCGGGCTCAGCGCGAGCAGCCGGATCAGCAGGAACATCGTGAAGCCGACGACCGCGGTCACATGGAGCCCGCTGATCGACAGCAGATGCGCGAGGCCGCTACGCCGCATTGCTTCCGAATCCGCCTCGCTGATCGCGCCCTGATCGCCGGTGACCAGCGCCGCAGCGATGCCCCCCGCCGATCCTTCGACCTGCTGCTGGATGTGCCCGCTCAGCCGCATGCGCAGCGGCGGGGTGCTCTCGGCCGCCCCCGGCGCGCGCGCCACGTCGCCGAGCACCGTCCCGACCGCACCGATCCCGTCGAACCAGGCGCGCCGGGCGAAATCATATCCGCCCGGCAGGTTGGCCGGCGGCGGCGGCATCAGCCGCGCCCGCACCGCAATCAGTTCGCCGCCGGCCAATCCCGCCGCTTGCTCGCTGCCAAGCGTCAGCCGCAGGCGCGGCGGCAAGTCGGCACGCTGCTGCGGGTGGACAAGGATGCGCACTTGCCCGCGTGCAGGCAGCGGCTCGACGCGTTCGACCCGCGCCGAAAACTCGGTGGTCACCGGCCGCGCCAGCACCGGCGCCGCGACCCAGCTTGCGCGCGCCCAGACGAGCAGCAGGCCCAGCGCCATGACGGTACAGCCGATCACGACCATCCGGCCCAGGCGCCGCTGCCAGCCGATCAGCAACCCCGCGAGCAGCCCGCCGCCGAGCGACAACAATAGTCCGATCCAGTGGACTGCCGCGGGAAGCGCAAACCACGCCGCGATGCCCGCCCCGAACGCGACGGGCAGCCACAATCCGATGCGCTCGCGCTCCGCCTCCAGCCGCGCCTCGATATTCGCTAGCAACCGCGCCCGGCCACCCGCCCATCGGCCATCAAACGGCGTTTGAAGCTGCCTTGTCGCCATGCTAGGGGCTCCCCCGACCCCGTCCCCGCACCTGTCCGGGGGCGGCAGAGTGAGTGAAAGAGGCCGTAGTGGCAACCGAAAACCAGACCGATCCGAACGAAGCCGCCGGCGCCGCCGTCGTGACGCGCTTCGCGCCCTCGCCGACCGGCTATCTCCATATCGGCGGCGCGCGCACCGCGCTCTTCAACTGGCTGTTCGCGCGCCATCATGGCGGCAAATTCCTGCTCCGTATCGAGGATACCGACCGCGCCCGTTCGACCGACGCCGCGATCGACGCAATCCTCGACGGGATGCAGTGGCTCGATCTGGACTGGGACGGCGAGACGGTGTTCCAGTTCGCCCGCGCCCCGCGCCACGCCGAAGTCGCTGCCGAATTGCTCGCGAAGGGCGAGGCCTATCGCTGCTATCTGACGCAAGACGAGCTCGCCGCGATGCGCGCCGAGGCGCAGGAAAAGCGCTTGCCCTTCCGCGTCCGCAGCCCCTGGCGCGACCGCGACGACGGCGATCCCGCCGTCCCGCACGTCGTCCGCCTGCGCGCGCCGCAGGACGGCGAGGTCACGATCCACGACAAGGTGCAGGGCGCGGTCACGGTCCAGAATGCCGAACTCGACGATTTCGTCCTGCTGCGCAGCGACGGCACACCGACCTATATGCTCAGCGTCGTCGTCGACGACAACGACATGGGCATCACGCACGTCATCCGGGGCGACGACCATCTCAACAACGCCTTCCGCCAGCTTGCACTCATCCGCGCGATGGGCTGGCGCGAGCCCGTCTATGCCCATGTTCCGCTGATCCACGGGGCCGACGGCGCCAAGCTGTCGAAGCGCCACGGCGCGCTTGGCGTCGACGCCTATCGCGACGAGATGGGATATCTGCCCGAAGCGGTGAACAATTACCTCCTCCGCCTCGGCTGGGGGCATGGCGACGACGAGATCATCGGCCGCGACCAAGCCGTGCAATGGTTCGACCTCGACCATGTCGGCCGCTCGCCGTCGCGCTTCGATTTCAAGAAGCTGGAGAACCTCAACGGCCATTATCTTCGCGAAGCCGACGATGCGCGGCTGGCCGGCCTCGTCGCGCCGCGCGTCGAAAAGCTCATCGGCCGCACACTCGATACCGCCGAGCACGATTTGCTCGTCCGTGCCATGGATTCGCTCAAACCACGCGCAAAAACGATCGACGAAATCGCCGATGGCGCAATTTTCTTGTTCCAGGGCGACCCGTTGCCAGTGGACGAAAAGGCGGCAGAGGTGCTAAGGGCCTCGCCCGAAGGCCTGCTGGCCGCTGTGACGAAGCGGCTGCGCGCGCTGGACAATTGGACGACAGAAGAGCTGGATGCCGCCGTGCGCGCCGAAGCCGAAGCCGCCGGATTGGGGCTCGGAAAACTCGCGCAACCCCTACGCGCTGCACTAACCGGCCGGACCGTTTCCCCGGGAATTTTCGACGTGCTGCTGTTGCTCGGACGCGATGTCAGTCTGGCGCGACTTGACGCAGCGCAACATTTTCCGGCAGGGGCGTAGCCACACTACTCCCGCCGACAGAACAGGGAAATTTATATGACCGACACTGCAAAAATCACGCTGGGCGACAAGATCGTCGACAGCCCTGTCCTGTCCGGCACCGTCGGCCCCGACGTCGTCGATATCCGCAAATTCTACGCCCAGACCGGTGCCTTCACCTACGACCCGGGCTTCACATCGACCGCGAGCTGCGAATCGCAGATCACCTATATCGACGGCGACGAAGGCGTGCTCCTCCACCGCGGCTATCCGATCGGCGAACTCGCCGAACATTCGAGCTTCATGGAAGTCTGCTACCTGCTGCTGAACGGCGAATTGCCGAACGCCGATGAACTGACGAATTTCGATAATACGATCACCCGCCACACGATGCTGCACGAGCAGCTCTCGACCTTCTATCGCGGTTTCCGCCGCGACGCGCACCCGATGGCGGTGATGTGCGGTGTCGTCGGCGCGCTGTCGGCCTTTTATCACGACTCGACCGAAATCCACGATCCGCACCAGCGCATGATCGCCAGCCACCGGCTGATCGCCAAGATGCCGACGATCGCGGCGATGGCGTATAAATATTCGGTCGGTCAGCCCTTCGTTTATCCCGACAACAAGCTCAGCTACACCGGCAACTTCCTGCGCATGACCTTCGGCGTCCCGGCGGAAGAATATGAGGTCGTGCCCGCCGTCGAACGCGCGCTCGACCGCATTTTCATTCTCCACGCCGACCATGAACAGAATGCGTCGACCTCGACCGTCCGCCTCGCGGGTTCGTCGGGCGCCAATCCGTTCGCATGCATCGCCGCCGGCATCGCCTGCCTCTGGGGCCCGGCGCACGGCGGCGCGAACGAAGCGGCGCTCAACATGCTGCGCGAAATCGGCCGTCCCGAGCGCATCCCCGAATATATCGCGCGCGCCAAGGACAAGGACGATCCGTTCCGCCTGATGGGCTTCGGCCACCGCGTCTACAAGAACTACGACCCGCGCGCGACGGTGATGCAGAAGACGGTGCGCGAAGTGTTCGACGCCTTGAAGGTCAACGACCCTGTCTTCGAAGTCGCGCTGCAGCTCGAGGAAATGGCGCTCAACGACAGCTATTTCGTCGAAAAGAAGCTGTTCCCGAACGTCGATTTCTATTCGGGCGTGATCCTGTCGGCGATCGGCTTCCCGACGACCATGTTCACCGCGCTCTTCGCCCTCGCCCGCACCGTCGGCTGGGTCGCCCAGTGGAACGAAATGATCTCGGACCCCGCGCAGAAGATCGGCCGCCCGCGCCAGCTCTACACCGGCCCGACGCAGCGCGCCTATGTGCCGGTCGACAAGCGCTAAGCGCCGACCCGGCTAAGTTTCAGGAGCGGCGGTGCAGGAAACTGTGCCGCCGTTTCGATTCAGGCGTCGCGCGCCGGCAGGCTCAGGGTGAAGCGCGCACCCTGCCCCGGCGCGCTGTCGACCGTGAGTTCGCCGTCCATCGCCCGCGCGAGGCGGCGCGCGATGTAGAGGCCGAGCCCCGAGCCCCCGCTGTCAGTTCGCCCCAGCCGCTCGAACTTCTCGAACACCACCGCCTGCTGGTCGGCGTCGATGCCCTGCCCCTGATCCGCCACGGTCACCATCGCCCGGTCGCCCTCGCGGTCGACGCGAATCCATATCTGCGAATGATCGGGCGAATAGCGGATCGCGTTGCCGAGCAGGTTCAAAAGCACCTGCAGGACGCGGCGAAACTCACCCGTCGCCGGCATCTTGTCATCGACGCGCGGTGCGTCGATGCGGATGCTCTTTTCCTCGGCCTTCATGCCAAGCAGGCCGACCGCGCGCCGGGCGAGGTCGCCAAGGTCGATTTCATCGGCGGCGGCCTTGAAACCCGGCCGCTCGATATTCTGGAGATCCGCAAGATCGTCGACCAGACCGAGCAAATGGCGCCCGGCATGCGCGATATCGCCCGCGTAACGCGCATAATCGGCGCGGATCGGGCCGTCGAACTGGCCCGATATCGTCTCTGCGGTCGCGATGATCCGGCTGAGCGGCCCGCGCAACGCGCCATCGATACGGCGTCCGAATTGCGGGTCGGACAAGGGCAGCGATCCGAACGCCGGGTCCACCAGCGTCGCCGTTTGCGGCACTTCGGCCGTCGCCTCGGCGAGCTGCGCGACGCCGCGAAATCCCGTAAACCGCCCCGTCGCATCGAACAGCGCATCGCCCGCCAACGTCATCGCGATCCGCGAGGCGGGGCCATCGGCCCGGACGCGCTGGGCATCGAAACGCGATTGCCGCGCGAGGGCGCGCAGGACGGGAAAATGGCCGTCATCGTCGGGCTGGAGTTCGAACAGCTCGGACAGCGAGCATCCTTCCCACCCGGCAGGGACGGGCGGCGCCTGGATGCCGGCACGCAGCGCGATCATCCGCAGTTGCTGGTCGCATTCCCACGCCCAGCCCTGCGGCGCGAGCGCGGTGTCGGCGATCGCCGGAGCCTGCGGCTGCGATACCGGACGCGTCCGCCAGTCGCTGATCTCGAGGCTGGCGCCATCGGCATCGGGCATGATGCGAACGAGCGCGTGGACGTCGCTATGATCGTCCGCGGCATAGAGCGGGCGGCTGATATCGCGCTGCAGGCGCTGCGCGAGCGCGACCAGCCGCGCGAGGTGCGGCAGCGCCAGCGGTTTGTCGAGACCGGCGCCGGCGCGTTGCTGCAATCGCAGGAGCGGACCGTCGGCACTGACCAGCGCGCCCGAGCGATCGATCCGGCCGCGGACGACCCGCGCGCTCATGCGCCCCGCTCCGGCGGATAATGGTCCTCGGCGACGCCGCCGGCCACCGCGCGATCGGCCAGCATCGACAGCGATGCCTCGAGCGGCGCCAGCGCGGCGCGATCGACGCGCAGCGGGGCCAATAACGACGGGAGGGCCGCCGCCTCCGCCGCGAGCAGCGCCAGCGCCATGTCGCCATAGGGGCGGCGATGCGCGGCCGCCGCAAGTGCGATGACCGTCGACCAGTCGTGGCGCGCAAGCGCGATCGTCACGGCTTCGGGCAGACGCGCGGCGTCGGCCGCGAGAATGTCGTGATAAGTGCGTGCGGCCTGATCGATCCCGGCTTCGTCGGCCTGTCGCGCAAGCGCGGCGCGTACCGCTTCGCCCAGCCTCTCGGCGAGGCTGTCGGTCTTGCCCGTCTGTACGAGCCGCCAGGCCGCGATATCGAGGAGCAGCGCACGAAAGAGGCCGGCGTCGAGATCGGCGACCGCAATGCCGGGATTTCCCAGCGCGTCGAAACGGCGCCGGTCGGCGATCTGCAAGGCCAGAAAGGCCCCTTCGACATCGGACAGCAGTGCGCCGGCAACCGGCAGCTCGGTCGCGCCGTCGGCGCCTTCGCTTTCATCGTCCGCCATCGGCGGCGACCCTGCACGCCGCGCCGCCTGTTCGCGCCAGCGATGCTCCTCCGCCCGCGCGAAACACGCGACGGCAAAGCGATCCGCGCCGGGCAATCCGCTGCACAGCCAGTCCTGCCACAGCGCGCCCTGATCGATCCCCGTGTCGAGCCGGGCGGCGGCGTCGGCCACCATCCGGCGCGCAACACCGAGCGACAGCGCGCGTTGTTCTTCGGTCAGGCGGCCCATCGCCGGCGCCGCGAGATATTGTGCAAGTTCGTGCAGGCGCGCCGACAAGGTCGGCGACGGCAGGTCGATGCCGGGCGAGGAGAATGAATCAACCATGCGCGCCCGCCAATAACAGTTTGGCGTTAATGCGCTCTAAACCTTGAACCACATTGTTTTTCAAGCATCCGGGCGTCGTGCGAGGCGCACCCACAGCAATATCTGGAGCAGCGCCAGCAACGGAAGGATTGCGAACATCAGGGGCGCAAAGCCGAAGAGCAGCGCCGGCGCGAGCATGATCCACGCCTGATCGGCATCGGGGAGCAGCCAGTGAAAGCGCCGTCGCTCGCCCGAATCCTCGTAAAGCCAGCGCGCCAGCAGGATTGCGGCGGCAAGGCAGGGTGCCAGCGCCGCCTCCGAAAACAGCGGCATCCTGTGCGCGGGGCCGGCGAGCGAAAGCAGCCACGGAAAGATCGCGAGGAGGAGCCAGGCAAAGGTCCGGATCACCTCGCGCACCCGGTCCTGCGCCGCGCTTTCGGCGCGGAACGCCGACAGAAAACGCATCGCGGTAAGCCCGAACCCGCCGAGGATCGCGACGAGCGCTCCGGCGGCGGCAAGGCCGCTCGCCGCGAGCAGCGCGACGATGACCCAGAGCAGCGCCGTGACATAAGGGAGGTATCGCGCCGTCGTCGGCGATTTGACGAGCAAGGGCCCCGCGAGCCGGATCAGCGGCATCATGACCGCCGAGCGCCCCAGCCCCATGCCGCCATATTCGACCTGCTGCAGGCTCGACTGTTCGATCAACGCTGCGGTCGGCCGGTCGACGACGATCGCGATCTCGCCCTGTTCGAACAGCGCCGGCTCGCAATAGAGCCGCCGCGCGCCCGCCTGCACGGCAAGGCGCAGCAGGGTGAGCATCATGTCCCATTCGCCGGGCATGCTCGCCAGTTCGGCGACCATCGGCGGCGAGATGCAGGCCAGCCCGCCCCAGCGCCGCGTCGCATCGATCCGCTCGAACCCCTGCGTCAGCACCGTATCGCCGGTCACGAGGATCGCGGGCGAGCCGGGGCGCGCAATCGCCGCATAATGGGTACCGCCGGCGCCCAAACCGTCGGCGACGAGGATGATCCGGTCGTCATCCTCGACGAGCGCCATCAGGTCGGCGGCCGCACGCACCGGCGTGACCTTCATCCCGCGGCGGCGGATGCGATCGCAGGTTGCGAGCAATTCGGCCGGCACCGCGCCGACCGCGACGGCGATATGCGTGACCCCGACATCGGCGAGGCGCGCCGCCTGCCGCTCGATCAACGTCTCACCCGCAACGGTGACGAGCGCGCGTAATCCGCCGTCGGGCAGCATTTCACCGGCGCCGACGAGCGCGATCAGGGTCACCGGCGCCCCCCAGGCAGGCAATAGATCATCGCGCGGCAGCTTTAGGGGCGGAGGCGCGATTGGCAAGCCCGCAGCGGCCGTTCTTTCGTCCCCTCGTCATCCCGGCAGAGGCCGGGATCCCGCCGGTGCGCAGGGAGCCGGGGTCGAGATCGCGGCCTCCGCCGGGATGACGGATGTAATGGACGCCATGACGTCAATCCAACGCGCAGAAAACATGGCGTTTTCGGACCCCGCGCATGCGAAGCGCAGAGGACAAAAAATCTGTCCGGAATCGCCCGAATCGCTGGCCTTTCACACCCCCATGGGCTAGGCAAAAAGCATCTCCCGATAAGCAGAAAAAAGGCCGGGTCTTGACCGAAGAAAATACGCCTATGCAACCGTCCGACGACGGCGTGTCGCCGATCAATATCGTCGACGAAATGAAGACCTCGTACCTCGATTACGCGATGAGCGTGATCGTCAGCCGCGCGCTGCCCGACGTGCGCGACGGCCTGAAACCCGTGCACCGCCGCATCCTCTACGCGGCGCAGGAAGGCGGCTTCGTCCCCGGCCGTCCGTACAAGAAATCGGCCAAGATCGTCGGCGACGTGATGGGTAATTACCACCCGCATGGCGACAGCGCGATCTACGACGCGCTCGCACGCATGACGCAGGACTGGTCGCTGCGCGTGCCGCTGATCGACGGTCAGGGCAATTTCGGCTCGATGGACCCCGATCCGCCGGCGTCGATGCGATACACGGAAGCGCGCCTTGCCAAGACCGCGATGGTGCTGCTGAACGATCTCGACAAGGACACCGTCGACTTCCAGCCCAACTATGACGCGAGCCGCGACGAGCCGACGGTGCTCCCGGCGCGCTTCCCCAACCTGCTCGTCAACGGCGCGGGCGGCATCGCGGTCGGCATGGCGACCAACATCCCGCCGCACAACCTCGGCGAAGTGATCGACGCGACGCTTGCGATGATCGACCGCCAGCTTGCCGGCGGCGCCGACATCACGCTCGAGGAGTTGATGGCGATCGTCCCCGGTCCCGACTTCCCGACCGGCGCGATGATGCTCGGCCAAGGCGGCGCGCGCAACGCCTATGCCACCGGCCGCGGTTCGATCATGATGCGGGCGACGCATGTGATCGAAGAAGGCAGGAACGACCGCCAGTCGATTGTTCTGACGTCAATTCCCTTCCAGGTCGGCAAGTCGGGACTGGTCGAGAAGATCGCCGAGGCGGCGCGCGACAAGCGCATCGAGGGCGTCGCCGACATCCGCGACGAATCGAACCGCGAAGGCGTCCGGGTCGTCATCGAACTGAAGCGCGACGCGACCGCCGAGGTCGTGCTTAACCAACTCTGGCGCCACACGCCGGCGCAGTCGAGCTTCCCGGCCAACATGCTCGCGATCCGCGGCGGCCGCCCCGAAATGCTCGGGCTGAAGGATATTCTTTCCGCCTTCATCACTTTCCGCGAGGAAGTGATCACCCGCCGCTGCAAGTTCGAACTCGCGAAAGCGCGCGACCGCGCGCATATCTTGCTCGGCCTTGTTGTCGCGGTCAGCAATCTCGACGAAGTCGTCCGCATCATTCGTGGATCGAACAGCCCCGCCGCTGCCCGCGAAGCGCTGCTCGCGCGCGAATGGCCGATCGGTGAAATCGCGCCCTACATCCGCCTCGTCGAGGCGATCGAGGGCGAGATGGAGGAAAGCGCGACCTATCGCCTGTCGGAAGTGCAGGTGAAGGCGATCCTCGATCTCCGCCTCCATCGCCTGACCGCGCTTGGACGCGATGAAATCGGCAAGGAACTCGGTGAGTTGGCGACCGAGATTGAGGAACTGCTTTCGATCCTGGCCGACCGTGTGAAGCTCTATGGCGTGATGCGCGAAGAGCTGGTCGCGGTGCGCGACGAATTCGCGACGCCGCGCAAGACGCTCGTCGCTCCCGCTGCCGACGGCATCGACGACGAGGATCTGATCGAGCGCGAGGAGATGGTCGTGACCGTCACCCTCGACGGCTATATCAAGCGCACCCCGCTCGAAACCTTCCGCGCCCAGCGCCGCGGCGGCAAGGGCCGCGCAGGCATGGCGACGAAGGACGAGGATGTCGTTACCAATCTGTTCGTCACTTCGACGCACACGCCGGTGCTGTTCTTCTCGACCGCGGGCAAGGTCTACCGCATGAAGGTGTGGCGCCTGCCCGAAGGCGGCCCTGCGACGCGCGGCCGTCCGATGATCAACCTGCTGCCGCTCGCGCAGGGCGAAACCATCTCGACCGTGCTGCCGCTGCCCGAGGACGAGGCCGAATGGGGCAAGCTGCACGTCATGTTTGCAACCGCAAAGGGCAATGTGCGTCGTAACAGCATGGACGCCTTCACCAACGTACCCTCGAACGGCAAGATTGCGATGAAGTTCGAAGGCGAGGACGAGGACGACCGGCTGATCGGCGTCGCCTTGCTCGACGAAAGCGACGATGTCCTGCTCGCGACGCGGCAGGGCAAGGCGATCCGCTTCGCCGGCGACGATGTCCGCGAGTTCCAGAGCCGCAATTCGACCGGTGTGCGCGGCATGCGCCTCGCCGACGGCGACGAGGTGATCTCGCTCTCGATCCTCCACAAGGTCGGCACGACGAGCGACGAACGTGAAGCCTATCTGCGCGCCGCGCCGTGGAAGGATAATGAGAACGAGCCGACGCTGCCCGCCGACCGCATGGCAGAACTCGCCGCGCGCGAGGAGTTCATCCTTACCGTCTGCGCCAACGGCTATGGCAAATTGTCGTCGGCCTATGAATATCGCCGCACCGGCCGCGGCGGTCAGGGGATCACCAACATCGACAATATCGGCCGCAACGGCCCGGTCGTCGCCAGTTTCCCCGCCACCAAGGAACATCAACTGATGCTGGTGACCGATCAGGCGAAGCTGATCCGCATGGGGCTCGATTCGATGCGCGTCATCGGCCGTGGCAGTGCCGGCGTGCGCCTGTTCGATGTCACCAAGGACGAACATGTCGTCTCGGCGGCGCTGATCGAGGAAGGCGACGAGGACGAAGGCGAAGCGGCCGAAACTGCAGCCGAAGCACCTGCAGCGGAAGCGTCGCCCCAATGACCGCCGCAACGGCCTTCAAGGTGCTGACCCAGCAACAATGGGCCGATTTCGAACGCGAGCGCGTGTTCCGCGGCGCCCCGGTGGATATCGCCGACGGCTATATCCACCTGTCGACCGCGGAGCAGCTCGAAGCCACCATCGCGAAGCATTTCGCGGGGCAAAGCTGCCTGATGATCGCCGAGGTGGATTTGATCCAACTCGGCGACGTGGTCCGCTGGGAAGAAGCGCGAGGCGGCGAGCTGTTCCCGCACATCTATGCGGAGTTGCCGATCCACGCCGTGGTGAGCCTGCAAAAGCGCGACTGAGCGCCGCGTTCTTTTTCAGCCGCCGCCCGATCGCCGTCCGACGCCATAGTCGATGCGGATCCGCACCCAAGCACCCACCATCGATTGCCCGCCGACGCGCGGCGGCCGGACCCGGAACTGCCACGCCGCGGCGAGCACCGCGCGCGTTATCTGCGATCCGTTCGGATATTCGTCGAGACCGACGCAATCTTCGACGCGGTAATCGGGCGCCGTCCGGCACGCGATCAGCCCCCAGCCCGGCCCGCTGGCCGTCGACAGATAGCCGCGCAACTCGCCATCGCTCGGTTCGCGATACCAGGCCGCGGCATAGAGAGCCTCACCGTTGGGCGCTGTTCCCACCCGTTCGCTATCGCGGTAGGCGGACGAGCCGCCCGTGTTGGGCGGGCCGACCGGCCCGTCTCGCATACGGACGCCGATCGTGGACTTCGTCTGGGGTGGCTGCGGCTGGGCTGGTGCGGGCGCCGCCGGCGGCGGCTCGGGTGCGGCGACGGGCGGGGGCGGCAGAGGCGTGGACGGCGCGGCCGCGGGTGCGGGCTGCGGCGACGATGCGGGCTTTTCGCTCTGTTCCTGCGGCTGGCTGGCGGGCTCGCTGCTTTGCTCCGAAACCTCGCTGGCCTCGAGGTTCACCACGCTGATTGGCACTTCTTTTCGATCGGGCTCCCGCAGAACGCCAAAGGTCAGCAGCATGAGCAGCAAAAGCGCTGGAATGAGCACCGACAGACCGATGGCAAGCACGCGGCGTCCCGCCCCGATGTTGAGCGGTTCGGCATCGTAAAGGGCTGGAACAGGGCTCAGCTGAAGCAATCTTTATCAATGAAACGCCGGTCGACGCGCCTTCGCGCCGCTCGCCGGGTGAGTTAGCGCCGCTTCGCGTTCCACGCCCGCACCGCGGCCATCGTCTTTTCGACATGCGCTTGCGGCTTGTTGTCAGTGTAGCTGAGCAGTATCGTCCCGTTCGGGGCAATCACATAGGATGTCCGGTTCGACAGCATCGTGCCGTCGGGGCGCTGCATCGTCGCGTCATATTTCGCCGCCACCTTGGCGCCGGGGTCAGCGGCGACGGCAAATTTGTCGCGACATTCCGAGCGCGAAAACTCTGCCACGCGGTCGATATTGCCGGCGGTCACGCCGATGACGCGGGCGCCAAGCTGGTTGAAACGGCTGTTCGATTCGGCGAAAAGATGTGCTTCCACCGTACAGCCGGGTGTAAAGGCGGCCGGAAAGAAATAGAGCACGACCGGCCCGCCACGCAGCGTCTGCTTGAGCGACAGGCTGAACTCCTTGCCGCCCTGCGCGGCGGTCAGGGTGAAATCGGGCGCCTTGGCGCCCTGCTGAAGCGCGGCGATGCTCGTTGGCGCGACGGCCGCAAGCGACAGGCCAAGACCGAACGCCATTGCAACCTTCATCGGGAACTTCATCTCCGGCCTCCACCGCTGCGGCGGACTATCTTCCGCCGCGACCATCCCTACCGCTATATTGGCCGGTGCGGCACAAAAATATGCGGGGACCGACGTCAGCCCCTGCGCGATCGCAGGGTCTGACGCCAGTCCCGCATCAAAGCCGGTCAGCAGCGGCGGCCGCCGCGATCGATCTCGCGGCCGATCAGCGCGCCGGCGGCCCCGCCGATGATCGTGCCCGGCAGGCGGTCGCCGTAACGGTCGACCTCGCGGCCGAGCAAGGCGCCAGCGGCGCCGCCGACGATCAGGCCGGTCGTGCCGCTGCCGCGGCGGCAGTTATAGTAGCGGCGGTCGCGATAGTGGCTGCGCCGGTAATCGCGGCGGTAATCACGCCGATAGTCGCGGCGGTAATCGCGATAACGATCGTTGCCGCGGTCGCTGTAATAGCTGTGCCTATGGTGGCGGTCGCGCGCGTCGGCTTCGGCGGGCAGCGCGGCGAGCGCACTGGCACCGATCAGCGCCGTCAACGCCAGTCTCTTGAACAGGAACATGTGTCTTCTCCGTGTTGGTCCCCGTCGATCAAATTAGGTCGGCAAAGATGGCGCGTGGCTGAATTGATCATGCCCGCCGACGCCGGACGCATCGGCTCGACCAGCTTTCGGGGCATTCCGTCGCGCCGATTGACGTCGCGTCCCAAGCGGCGCAGCATCGCGCCATGACGATCAGCATCACCCCCAGCGGCCAGGCATGCGGTGCCCGTGTGACCGGCGTCGACCTCACCCGGCCACTCGCCCCCGAAACAGTCGCCGCGATCCGGACGGCATGGCTCGATCACCATGTCCTGGCGTTTCCCGACCAGAAGATAAGCGACGACGATCTCGAACGCTTTACCGGCTATTTCGGCGGTTTCGGCGACGATCCCTTCATCCGCCCGATCCCGGGCCGGGCGCATATCATCGCGGTAAAGCGCAAGGCCGACGAGACCGCACCGCTGTTCGCCGAAAACTGGCACAGCGACTGGAGCTTTCAGGCGCGACCGCCCGCTGGCACCTGCCTGTTCGGGATCACCATTCCGCCGGTTGGCGGCAATACCGAATTTGCCAATCAGCACGCGGCGCTCGACGCGATGCCCGCCGACCTCCGCGCCCGCGTCGAAGGATTGCAAGCCATTCACAGCGCCCGCGCCGGCTATGCGCCGCAGGGCATGTACGGCGCCAAGGACACAGGCCGCAGCATGGATATCCGCTCCGACGACGAAGCGCTCGAAACGCAGCTCCATCCCTTCGTCCGCGCGCATCCCGAAACGGGCCGCAAGGGGCTGTTCGGCTGCGCGGGCTATATCATCGGCTTCGACGGGCTCGACGACAGCCAAGCCCTGCCCCTGCTCTATGAACTGATCCAGTGGCAGGGGCGCGAGGAATTTCGCTACAGCCACATATGGGAACCCGATATGCTCATCATGTGGGACAATCGGTCGGTCCTCCACCGCGCGACCGGCGGTTATGACGGCCACGACCGCCTCCTCCACCGCACGACGATCGCGGCTTGGGACGGGTAGGGAAACTTCGCAGCGAACCCGCGCGTTGCTCCGATAGAAGGAGCACGATCATGACCCTCCCCAATAACACCCTCGTCCTCGTCGCCGACGGCCGAAAGGCGCTGTTTCTGCGCAATGACGGCGATGAGCAGCGGATCGACCTGCGCACCGCGTCGCACCGGACCCGCGAGGACCGCAAGGATAGCGACATCAAGACCGACGCCGCAGGCCAGTCGCCCGCTCCGGCAGGTACCGGTCTGCCCGGCGGCACGATGGGCGAGACCGATTTCCACCAGCAGGAAGAAGACCGTTTCGCGCGCGAGCTTGCTGACAAGGTGAATGCGATGGCACTCGCCGGCGAGTTCGACGATCTGGTCGTGATCGCCCCGGCGCGCACGATGGGCGAGCTTCGCCCGCTGTGGCACAAGGAAGTAACCGCGCGCCTCGCGGGCGAGCATGTCAAGGAAATGACCGACCGGCCGATCCCCGATATCGAAGCTCTGCTCGTCGGCGAAGCCGCGCCGCCCTCCTGATCAGGCCCGCGCTTCCTGGGCCAGCGTGCTGACGACGCCCCATGCGATCAGCGCCTGCCCCGCGAAATAGAGCGGCCAGACGAGCCATAGCGTAATGTCTTTCGAGAGCGCCCCGCCCTCCCCGGCAAAGATGAACAGATCGCTGGCGAGAAAGAGCATCGCGCCGATGCCGGTGCGATAGCGCGGAAAGCGACTGGCCCATGCGGTTGCAGCCATCGCCGCGACGATCGCGGTATAGCCGACCGCGGCGCCCATGAGGCCGGCCTCGGCATTTTTCGCAAGCCCCCAGGCGATGACCAGCGCCAGCGGCACCACGGTTGTGGCCAGCAGCTTTTGCGACCCGGTCATAGGAGTGCGCCGATTGCCAAGATACAAGGTGATGGCGATCAGATGGCCAACAGCGAAAGCCGCCGCGCCCGGCATCATCCCGACCGCGTCGAGCAGAAAGTCGCCCAGCGCGCCGAAACCGAGCGCCGCGGCGATCATCCAGCCGTCGCGGTTTCGTGCATTGGCGGCCGCCCAGGCGGAGAGGAACGCCACCCCTGTGGTCTTCCACACCCAGATCGCCGGACCGTCGAGCCGTAAAAAGACCGCGACGAAAAAGCTGATCCCGCCCACGAGCGCGAGCAGCCACAGCCAGCGCGCCCGGTCCCAAGCCATTTCGCCGTTCATCGTCCGCCCCTTTGCATCTTGTTCCTAACCGGCCTAGTGCGCGGCGAACATCGCGCAAGTCAAATAGGCGCGCGCGGCGAACGCCGTGCAAGTCAAACAAGCGTGCGCGGCGAATTTCTTGCAAGTCAACGGACACGGTAAATGGCGCACGACATTCATATCATCGGCGGCGGCCTCGCGGGCTCCGAAGCCGCCTGGCAGCTCGCCGAGGCAGGCTATCGCGTGCGCCTCTCCGAAATGCGCGGGGGCGGCGACATGACCCCGGCGCATCAGGGCGACACGCTCGCCGAGATGGTGTGCTCGAACAGTTTCCGCAGCGACGACGGCGACAGCAATGCCGTCGGCCTGCTTCACCGCGAGATGCGCACGCTCGGTTCGATCATCATGCGCGAGGCCGACGCCACGAAAGTTCCCGCCGGCTCGGCGCTCGCGGTCGACCGCGACCTCTTCTCGGGCGGCGTTACCAATGCGCTCGCAAATCACCCGAACATCACCATCGTCCGCGAACGCATCGACACGCTGCCGTCGGAAGGCATGACGATCGTCGCCACCGGCCCGCTTACCGCCGCGGGCCTCGCCTCCAGCATCGGCGAAGCCACCGGCAAGGATGCGCTGGCCTTTTTCGACGCCATCGCGCCCATCGTCTACCGCGACAGCATCGACATGGATATCGCGTGGATGGCGAGCCGCTGGGACAAGGTCGGGCCGATCGGCGACGGCAAGGATTATATCAACTGCCCGATGGACAAGGAGCAGTATCACGCCTTCGTCCAGGGCCTGGTCGACGGCGACAAGACCGAGTTCAAGGACTGGGAAAAGGACACGCCTTACTTTGAAGGCTGCATGCCGATCGAAGTGATGGCCGAGCGCGGCCCCGAAACGCTGCGCTTCGGCCCGATGAAGGGCGTCGGGCTCGACAATCCGCGCACCGGGCGCTGGCCCTATGCGGTCGTCCAGCTCCGGCAGGATAATGCGCTCGGCACGCTGTGGAATATGGTCGGTTTCCAGACCAAGCTGAAACATGCGGCGCAGGTCGAACTGTTCCGCACCATCCCCGGCCTCGAAAAGGCCGAATTCGCGCGCCTCGGCGGCCTCCACCGCAACAGCTTCATCCGCTCGCCCGAACTGCTCGACCAGCAGCTTCGCCTGAAATCGGCGCCGCATATCCGCTTTGCCGGGCAGATCACCGGCTGCGAGGGCTATGTCGAAAGCGCCGCGATCGGCCTTGTCGCCGCGCGCTTCGCCGCCGCCGAACTCGGCGGCCGCACCCTGCCCCCGCCGCCGCCCGAAACCGCGCTCGGCGCGCTGCTCGGTCATATCACCGGCGGCGCCGATGCCGCGAGCTACCAGCCGATGAACGTCAATTTCGGCCTGTTTCCGCCGCTCGCCGAGGATGTCCGTAAGAAGGACCGCAAACTCGGCTACACACAGCGCGCGGGGACGGCGTTGGCAGAGTGGATGAAGGCTGCAGAGGGGGTAGCGGCATAATCGTCGCCCCCGCGCAGGCGGGGGCCGCTGGAGGCCTTATTCTGCACCGCTGCGTAAACCGACGGCGGCCCCCGCCTGCGCGGGGGCGACGATTATAGGCGATCAGCAGCTACATTTGGGCTTCGCCGCCGCTTTGGGCGCCGTCGTCGCAAACTCCACCCGCGTCAGGTCGCCCGACCGGTCGCCGTCGGCCCTGGCGAAGCGCTCGCCTGTCGCCGCGGCCCATTCCTCGAAGGTCAGCAAATTGTTGCCGTCCTTGTCGAGCTTGCGAAACGCCGCGGTACGCGTTGACATCATCTCGACCCGGCTGACCCGGTCGTTGCGGTCGCGGTCGTAACGGTTGAAGCGGCGCTCCTCGCGCGACGCCTCTTTCGCGGCGGGCAACGCCGGCGGCGCGGGACCACGCTTCGGCGCGTTGGCCCCCGCGACCGGGATCGCGGGCAGCGCCGGCGGCGGTTCGGGCAGCACCTCTTCATCGGCAATCTGGCTATAGCCCTTCCACATGAACAGCCCGCCGGTGAGCAACAAGGCACTCGCCAAGCCGCCGATCAGAAATCGGGAAATCGCCATCCGCCCCTCCGCGCCCATCGATCGGGCTGATTATCATGTCGCGGCAGACAGTCGCAATAAACGCCGCCATTTTGGCCGCGAATTTTTAATCGATAAAGCTGTTCAAGATCAGGCCATCCATAGCTATATTCGATCAATGCAAAACTACCTGCCCTCGCTCAAGCAGATGCAATATCTCGTCGCGTTGCACGAACACGGGCATTTCGGCCGTGCGGCGGATGCGTGCAACGTGACGCAATCGACGCTGTCGGCGGGCATTCGCGAGCTCGAAACGCTGCTCGGCCAGACGCTCGTCGAACGTACGCGCCGCGTCGTCCGCTTCACGATGCTCGGCAACGCGATCGTCGACAAGGCGCACCGCGTGCTGCGCGAAGCCGAAGAGCTCGCCGATATGGCCGCCGCGGCCGCCGCGCCGCTCGTCGGCGAACTCCGGATGAGCGTCATCCCGACGATCGCGCCCTTCCTGCTTCCGGGCTTGTTGCCGCGACTGCGCAAGGAGCGTCCGTCGCTCAAGCTGTTCCTGCGCGAGGAGCCGAGCGCGCAGGCCTGCGAATCGCTACACCATGGTGCGGTCGACTGCGTGCTGCTCGCGCTTCCCTATGCGTGCGGCGACGTCGAGGCGGAAAATCTGTTCGACGACGCGCTGTTCGTCGCCTTCCCCGGCGACCAGAGCGAGGACCTGCCCGCGATGGTCAGCGCCGACCAGATCGACCCCGCGCAAATGCTGATGCTCGAGGACGGGCACTGCCTGAAGGATCATGCGCTCGCCGCGTGCAACCGCCCCGAACTGCGCGCCGGCGCCCGGATGATGGGGACGTCGCTCCACACGCTGGTGCAGATGGTCGATAACGGGCTCGGCATCACGATGCTGCCGCAGATGGCGATCGAGGCCGGCATCCTCGACCATACCGACATCGATACCCGCCCGCTCGCTTCCGACCACGACTGGCGGACGATCGCGCTGGTGTGGCGCAAGGGCAGCCCGCGCGCCGACGAATTCCGCATGCTCGCCGACATATTTCGCAAGCATAAGGCGAACTGATCAGTCCCACCGCTCCGCGCGCGCATGATCGCCCTCGCGCTGCTCGACCCATTGCACGCGGCCGTCGGCAAAACTTTCGCGCTTCCACAACATTACGTCGGTCTTCAGACGGTCGATCAGAAATTCGCACGCCGCCAGCGACTCGCCGCGATGCGGGCTGCTGGCGAGGACAAGGACGATCGTATCGCCCGGTGCCATCGCGCCGACCCGGTGGATCAGGGTGAGCGCGCCCAGTTTCCAGCGCGCCGCGGCTTCGGTCGCAAGCTCATCGAGCCCCGTCGCAGTGAGCACCGGATGATGTTCGAGGAAAAGTTCGGTCAATCCGTCGTCGCCGCGCACCCGGCCGATAAAGCTCGCGCTCGCACCATGCCCGCCACCGTCGTGCACCGCGAGTTCGGCGGCGACATCGATCGCTGCGGCGCCGACTTCGACGCGGATCATCCGCCCGTCACCGGCGGAAACAGCGCGATCTCGCGCGCATCGCCGAGGGGCGCGGTCGCACCGACCATCGCGCCGCCGAGCGCGGCGCGAATCCGTCCGGGTTCGGCAAAGGCGCGAGCACCGCGTTCGTCGCGCGCCGCGAGCCAGCCGACGAGATCACCGACCGTCGCGGCTCCCGCGGGCAGCACGATCTCTTCCTCGGCAACCCCCATCCGCTCGCGCACCCAGGCGAAATAGCTCACCGTCAGCGTCATCGGGTCAGTCCATATGCTTGAGGCCGACGCGCAGATAGTCCCAGCCGGTGATCAGCGTCAGCACCGCGGCGCCCCACAGCGAGGCGAGCCCGACCAGCTTGATCCACGCCATCGCGGGCAAGGCGCCTGCGAGGATCAGCGCGCCGAAAGCAATGAGCTGGAAGGTCGTCTTCCATTTCGCAAGCTGGGTCACCGGCATCGAGACCTGCAGCGTCGCGAGAAACTCGCGCAGCCCCGACACGATGATCTCGCGCAGCAGGATCATCAGTGCGGCGATGACATGATAGCCCGCAATGTCGCGCGTGAAGACGAGGAGCAGGATGACCGCCGCGATCATGATCTTGTCGGCGATCGGATCGAGGAAAGCCCCCAGCCGCGATACGATGCCACGCGAGCGTGCAACATAGCCGTCAAAATAATCGGTCACGCCCATCAGGCAGTAGAGGCCGAAAGCGAAGGCATAGTCGATCGGCTTCGGCTGGTGCGATCCTTCGATCACGCCCGGCCACAGCAGGAAGAGCAGGATGGGAACCGCCAGGATCCGCGACAGGGTCAGAAGATTGGGAAG
Organism: Sphingopyxis macrogoltabida; assembly: GCF_001314325.1. NCBI lineage: Bacteria > Pseudomonadati > Pseudomonadota > Alphaproteobacteria > Sphingomonadales > Sphingopyxidaceae > Sphingopyxis > Sphingopyxis macrogoltabida. Next base: position 1,458,352 of record NZ_CP009429.1, on the reverse strand, counting down.
GCTGAGCATGATCCCCGCTGGCGTGTCTGTTCCAAAATGGGCTTTGACCCCGACTGCCCTACCCGATAAGCCCCCGGGGTCACAACCGCTTTGCCTGATGGGCGAAATGGTATCGGATAGTTGGTTTACAAGATTGGGTTTTCAATGACCGGTTCCTTCGCGCTGATGAAGCAACGCCGGTTCCTGCCCCTCTTTGCCACCCAATTCCTCAACGCCTTCAACGACAATTTCTACAAGATGGCGATGGTGATCCTCGTCACCTTCACCATCTACAAGGACCCGGAGACCGAGGCCTGGTTCAACGCGCTGGCGGGCGGGCTGTTCATCCTGCCCTTCTTCCTCTTTTCGGCGCTCGCGGGCCAGCTTGCCGACAGCACCGACAAGACGAAGATGATCCGCCTGATCAAAACGGCCGAAATCTTCATCATGATCGTCGGCGGCATCGGCATCTGGTTCCATATCGTGCCCGTCATGCTGCTCGCGCTCTTCGCAATGGGGATGCACTCGACCTTCTTCGGCCCGATCAAATATGCGATCCTGCCGCAGCATCTGCACGAGGATGAAGTGCTCGCGGGCACCGGCTGGGTCGAGGCGGGAACCTATATCGCGATCCTCGGCGGCAGCATCGTCGGCGGGCTGACGCCGCCGCATTTCGCCATTCCCGGCATCATCATCGTCGCCATCGTCGGCCGCCTGACCGCCAGCTACGTCCCCGCCGCCCCGCCCGAAAAGGAAGCCGAGGGGCTGGTCATTGACCATAATGTCTTTCGTTCGTCATGGCAGATCGTCAATTCGACGATGCACATTCCGCGGCTGTTCCTCGCCATCGTGTCGATCAGCTTCTTCTGGGCGATCGGCGCCATCCTCGCCGCGCAATTCCCGCCGCTGGTCAAGAATGCGCTCGGCGGCGACAACACCGCCGCGACGCTGTTCACCGCGATCTTCTCGGTCGGAGTCGCGATCGGGTCGATCATCGTCAACCGGCTGCTCAAGGGGCATGTCTCGGCGCGCTATTCGCCCGGCTCGGTGATCGTCATGGCGCTGTTCGTGCTCGACCTCTGGTGGTCGGTTACCCATTGGGTCCACGCCGACGGCACGCTGATGAACTGGCGCGAGTTCCTGTCACTGACTGCGGGCGACCGCATCATCCTCGACCTGCTCGGTATCGCGATCGCCGGCGGGATGTTCGTCGTACCGCTCTACGCCTTTCTTACCACCACGGTGTCGAAATCGCAGACAGCCCGCACCGTCGCCGCAAACAACATCGTCAATTCGGGCTTCATGGTCGCGGCGACGTTGCTGCTCAGCGTCCTGATCGGCGCGGGGCTGACGATCGGCGATACGTTGTTGATGGTCGCGGCGATGTGCCTCGTCTCGGCGTGGCTGGCGTGGAAGCTCCACAAGGCCTGCGACTGAGCGCCTGCGTCAGAGCAGGAAGATCATCGTCGCGGTAAAGAAGATCGCGAAACTTTCGACGAACAGGCGCAGGTCGCTGCGCGTCCAGATCGCTTGCGGCGCACGCTGGACCGCCAGGGTCCGGTGCAGTTCGCCCTTCCAGTCATCGGGCGCACCCAAGCGGGCGATGGCGAGCTGCCGCGCGCCGTGCGCACGAACGAGACCCCGAATATCGATGCGATCGTCGCTGTCCATGCCGGCACGCTAGGACAGCGTTAACGATTGGGTAAGGTTAAAAAAGGGTTAACGCGCGCGGCGTTCCATCGCGGGACAGGATTTCAGCGCGGCAGTGGCCGCACCCGCACCGCGCGCTGGTCGCGGGCGCCGGTCTGGGAGCCTTTGCACCGCTGCGGCCGCATCCGCGGGCCGAGGCACAGCCGCACTTCCTTGAGCCAGCCCTTTTCGTCGACCGCCACCGCGATCATCGATTCGGAAACCCCCTTGTTGGCCGCCGCAAAGGCACGGCGGATGGTCCCCGCGGTCTGCGGTTTCGCCGCGAGTGCCGCCATGTCGGGAAAGCGCACCGCGCCGAACAATATTTCGGCCGAGCGGAAATAGGCGGCAGGATGCGGGCTCATGCAGGTACCGTGCTTGGCCCATTCATGCTGGAGCAGCTGCGCCGACGGCGTCATGCACAGGTGGCGGCGCAGCACCGGCTGTGGCACGATCTTCGCCGGGCGGCACCATTGGGGATAGCCCGGATTCGCCGCCTCGGGCCACAGGCCGTGAAGCACCCAGCCGAAACGGCCGTTCTCGCCTGCGCACTGGAACCGGTCGCGCGCATCCTTCGGGTTACGAACGGTCGCGCAATGCTGCGGCGACCAGCTCATACTCAGCAGATATCCGGCGACCGGCGGCTTGCGCACCGGCTCGCCGCGCTTGGGCTGTTCCAGCCTCGGAACCGGGATGCGATCGGGAATCCGGCACGCCAATGCCTGCGCGTTGGCGGCGGTGGGCGCGAGAAGCAGCGCTAGTGCAGCGACCTCAGGCCAGCGCAAAATCGAGCCCGATGTCGGCCGCAGGCGCTGATTGGGTCAGGCGGCCGACCGAGACATAGGTAACGCCCGTCTCGGCGATCGCGCGGATCGTGTCGAGCCGCACCCCGCCCGACGCCTCGGTCGGCACCCGGTCAGCGACAAGCGCCACCGATTCGCGAAGCGCGGCAAGGTCCATATTATCGAGCAGCAGGTGCGTCGCACCCGCACCAAGCGCCGGTTCCACCTGATCGACCCGGTCGACCTCGACGATGATGCTGCCGATCCCGGCCGCAACCGCGCGGCGTACTGCCTCCTCGACCGATCCCGCGACCGCGACATGATTATCCTTGATCATCGCGGCGTCCCACAGACCCATGCGATGGTTGGTCGCCCCGCCCATGCGCGTCGCATATTTTTCGAGGATACGCAGCCCGGGAATCGTCTTGCGTGTGTCGAGCAGGGTCGCCCCGGTGCCGGCGATCGCGTCGACATATTCGCGCGTCATCGTCGCGATACCCGACAGATGCTGCACTGTATTGAGCGCCGACCGCTCCGCGGTCAGCATCGCCCGCGCGTTGCCCGACAGGCGGATAAGGTCGGTGCACGATTGGACCTCTGCCCCTTCTTCGACAAGGATCCGGATATCCATGTCGGGCGAAAGCGCGCGAAAGAAGCGCTCGGCGATCGGCAGTCCGGCGACGGTGATCGCATCGCGGCTGTCCATCACGCCGTCGAAACGGGCATCGGAAGGGATCGTCGCCATCGAGGTGATGTCGCCCCCCGCTCCCAGATCTTCGGCAAGAGTCGCGCGGACGAAAGCATCGAGGTCGAAGTCGGGGAGCGTGAAATCGGTCATGGGCCCCGCGTTAAACGCTGGCTCGCGCAAATCAACTTGACGTTTACGTCAACTGGCGCTGACATGGGTGCAAATAGAGAGATATGGAGAGGTCCCTATGCAATCCCCCATCTGCACGATGCTCGATATCGAGTTTCCGCTGCTCGCCTTCTCGCACTGCCGCGACGTCGTCGTCGCGGTGTCGAAGGCCGGCGGCATGGGCGTCTTCGGCGCCGCCGCGCTGCCGCCCGAACGGCTCGAGGAAGAACTGGCGTGGATCGACGACCATATCGGCGGGCGTCCCTATGGCGTCGACCTGATCGTTCCGAACAGCTTCGCCGGAAAGGGCGAGGAAAAAGACGCCCTGCCGCCGATTCCCGACGCGCATAAGGCCTTCGTCGCCGATCTCCTCGAAAAGCACGGTGTCGAGGGCGACAGCCTCGGCGGCGTCAGCTCCAGCCTCGGCGACAATATGAGCGACGCCGGGGCCGCGGCATTGCTCGAAGTCGCGTTCCGCCATCCGATCAAGCTGATCGCCAACGCGCTCGGCGTACCGCCGCCGCTGATGCTCGAACTGGGTAAACGGCACAATGTCCCGGTCGCGGCGCTCGTCGGCACACGCGATCATGCGCTGACGCAGGTGCGCGCCGGCGTCGATATCCTCGTCGTCGCGGGCGGTGAGGCCGGCGGCCATTGCGGCGAGGTCGCGACGATGGTGCTGGTGCCCGAGGTGGCGGCCGCCGTCGCAGCGGTCGGCGCCGACACGCCGATTCTCGCCGCCGGCGGCATCGTCACCGGGCGCCAGATGGCGGCGGCGATGGCGATGGGCGCGCACGGCGCCTGGACCGGATCGGTGTGGCTGACCACCGCCGAGGCGGAAACCAATCCGGTGGTGAAGGACAAGATGCTCGCCGCCTCGTCGCGCGACACGGTGCGCTCGAAGAGCCGCACCGGCAAACCCTCGCGCCAGCTTCGGTCGCCGTGGACCGACGCTTGGGAGGCAGAGGACGCGCCCAAACCGCTCCCGATGCCGCTCCAGTCGCTGGTCAGCGAGCCGGCGCTGCGCAAGGTCGATAAATTGTCCGAGGGCGGCCATGAAGGCGCCAAGGCACTCGCCACCTATTGGGTCGGTCAGGGCGTGGGCCTGATGAACGAGGCGATGGGCGCCGGGCAGGTCGTACAGGAGTTCAAGCAGGACTGGATCGCCGCCTGCGAGCGGCTCAACGGCTTCATCGGCGACTAGCCAAAAAAAATCCCCGCCGAAGCGGGGATTTCCATTCAGCCAACCGTCGCCTTGACGATCTTGCCGGGCTCGCGCGGCGGTTCCCCCTTGGGCAGCGCGTCGACATTTTCCATGCCTTCGGTCACTTCGCCCCAGACGGTGTACTGGTTGTCGAGGAAGCGCGCGTCCTCGAAGCAGATGAAGAACTGGCTGTTCGCGCTGTTCGGGTTCTGCGCTCGCGCCATCGAGCAGACGCCGCGGACATGCGGTTCGCTGCTGAATTCCTGCGGCAGGTCGGGAAGCTTGCTGCCGCCCATGCCGGTGCCCGTCGGATCGCCGCCCTGCGCCATGAAGCCGGGGATCACGCGGTGAAAGACGACATCGTCGTAAAAGCCTTCGCTGGCGAGCTGGGTGATGCGCTCGACATGCTTGGGCGCCAAGTCGGGGCGCAGGCGGATGACGACATCGCCGGTCGACAGCGACAGGGTGAGGGTCTGATCGGACATGAAATGCTCCTGTGGAAGGGGGAGTTGACGTTGGCCGTGCCATAGCGGGCGATAGCGGCAATGCCACGCATTAATTGCCGGGTCCGCCGCGCTCGACATTGCGTTATCGAGGCGGCGAGCCTAGGGGAAGGCACGGCCCGCCGGGCGCTTTGCCGGCACAAGACAGGGAGGACCGCGCGATGGACAAACGCGAAGATTCCCTGCCCCCCGATGACACACTGGTTACCGATGATCGCGAACTCGACCGCGATTCCGCGGCGCGGGAACCCGAAACCGAACTCGACGAGGACGACCGGCTGAAGCCCGAATTCGTCCGCGACGTCATCGAGCTTGCGGAAGCGGGCGAAGGCGAAGCGGCGCGCGAGCGTATCGGCCGCCTGCATCCCGCCGACATCGCCGACCTGTTCGAACTCGCGCGCGCCGACGAGCGCCCGATGCTCGCCGCGGTGCTCGGCGACATGCTGTCCGCCGACGTGCTGGCGGAAATGAACGATTATGTGCGCGAAGAGCTGATCGATCTTCTCGCGCCGGAGCAAGTGGCCGAACTGGCGTCCGAACTCGATACCGACGACGCGGTCGCGATCATCGAGGATATGGAGGCCGACGAGCAGCAGGCGGTGCTCGAGGCGATGGAGCCCGAGGATCGCGCCGCGATCGAGGACGCCCTCTCCTTCCCCGAGGAATCGGCCGGCCGCCTGATGCAGCGCGACCTCGTCGCGGTGCCCGAACATGTCACCGTCGGCGACGTCATCGACCGGCTGCGCGAAGACACCGACCTGACGAGCGATTTCTGGGAAATCTTCGTCGTCGACCCGATGCACAAGCCGGTCGGCACCTGCCAGCTCAGCTGGATCCTGCGCACCCCACGCGACATCGCGATCAGCGACGTGATGAAGCGCGAACAGACGCTGATCCCGATCGACATGGATCAGGAAGAGGTAGCGCTGCGCTTCCAGAAATATGCGCTGATCTCGGCGGCAGTCGTCGACCGGGCGGGCCGTCTCGTCGGCATGATCACCGTCGACGACATCGTCCACATCATCCAGGAAGAGGCCGGCGAGGATATCCTGCGCCTGTCGGGCGCCGGCGACGGCGACATCAACGAGCCGATCCGCGAAACCTACAGCGCGCGCGTGCGCTGGCTGGTCGCCAATCTCGGCACCGCGCTCGTCGCCTCGACGATCGTCGGGCTGTTCGGCGGCGCGATCGAACATATGGTCGCGCTCGCGGCGCTGATGCCGATCGTCGCGGGCGTCGGCGGCAATGCCGGCACCCAGACGCTCGCGGTGACCGTGCGCGCGCTGGCGATGAACCAGCTCACCGATTCGAACAGCTGGCGCGCGGTGTTCCGCGAGATGAAGATCGCGCTGCTCAACGGCGGCACGATCGCGCTGATCGCGGGCACCGCGACCGGGCTGTGGTTCGGCAATCCGATGCTCGGCGGGGTGATCGCGGCGGCGATGATCGTGAACATCTTCGTCGCCGGGGTCGCGGGCGTCGCCATCCCGCTGCTCCTCGACCGGCTCGATCAGGATCCCGCCGTCGCGAGTTCGATCTTCGTCACCATGACCACCGATTCGATGGGCTTTCTGGCCTTCCTCGGCCTTGCCGTGCTCAGCGGGCTCACCACTCTCTGATATCCAAGCCTTTGGAATCCAAGCGATTCAAAAGATTCACGAAAAAAAGTGCATCGGCCGTATTTTTTTCGGGAACTTATTCGCCGATTTGCTCGTTTCCCATTCGAGCAGCGATCATCGCCCCCCCGCAGCGCTGCTCAGCAACATTGGCCCGGCTCGCATTCCCTCCCCCCCCTCGAAGCGCGCCGGGCCATTTTGCACTCTGGAACAAAAATAAGGTGAGGAACGATGACGAGTTTTCGCGCAATCATCCTGGCATTGATGGCAAGCTTTCTGGTCGCTGGCTGCAATACCGTTAAGGGAGCTGGCCGCGACATCGAGTCGGTCGGTCAGGCCGGCAGCGATGCCATCCATTGACCGGGTTCTAACCCGCTTACCCTAAACCTCTTCGAGAGGTTCGACAGGCGCCGCTTCGGCGCCTGTTTTGCGTCGACGCTGGGTGAACCAGATCGCGAACAGCGACAGTTCGTAAAGGAACACCAGCGGCACCGCGAGCAGAAGCTGGCTCAGAATATCGGGCGGCGTGAACACCGCGGCGATCGCGAAGGCCGCAACGATCATATAGCGCCGCGCCGAAACGAGCTGCTCACGCGTCACCAGCCCCGACCGCTCGATCAGCATCAGCAGGATCGGCAGCAGGAAGGCGATGCCGAACGCCATGATGAACTGCATGATGAAGCTCAGATAATTGCCGACCGACGGCAGCGCTTCCTGCGTGATCCCGCCGACATTGCCCTGATAGCCGAGCAGGAATTTGAGCGCGATCGGGACGGTGATGAAATAGGCGAAGCTCGCGCCGATCGCGAACAGCACCGGCGTCGCCAGGATGAACGGGAGCAACGCCTTTTTTTCCTGGCGGTAAAGCCCCGGCGCGATGAATTTCCAGAGCTGGTTCGCGATCACCGGAAAGGCGATCATCATCGCCGCGAACAGCGCCACCTTGATCTCGACGAAAAAGGCCTCGAACAACTGGGTATAGATGAGCTTGCCCTGCCCGGCGCGGACGAGCGGCTGGACGAGAATGCCAAAGATCGGCTTGGCGAAATAAAGGCAGACGCCGAACGCGACGCCGATCGCCAGCAGCGACTTCAGCAGACGCGAGCGCAGTTCGATCAGATGGTCGAGCAGCGGCATCTTGCCGCCGGCGCCATCCTCATCGCTGGCCGTCACGGGAGCCTCGACGGTCACGGGAGCGGCCCGTCCTTAGGCGGAACCGCGTGCGTTTCCGCGGGTTCGGCGCTTTCCGGCTTCTTCGCCGCAGCTGTCTGATCGGCGTCGCCCGCGGCTTCATCCGCAGGTGCCGGCTTCGTCGTCGCGGTTGTCGGCTCGGGAGTATTGACGTCGATGCGCGGAAACTCGCGCATGATCGCCTCATTCTGCTCGCGCCACTGTTTTTCGAGTTCTTCGAGTTCGGCTTCGCGCATCATCGTGTCGAGCCCGGACCGGAAATGGCGCGCCATGCCGCGCGCCTTGCCCATCCATTTGCCGACAAAGCGCATCGCCTTGGGCAAGTCCTTGGGACCGATGACGACCAAGGCCACCACCACGACGAGCAGCAACTCGGTGGGCGCAACATCGAACATCGTCTAAAATACCCCCGGCGCGCGAACGGCGATCAGAGCTTGTCGTGCTCGTTGGTCGGCGTCGACATCGGGGTCGTATCGGGCGCACGCTGGCCCTCGATATGCTTCGGCGGCACCGGCGCGTCGTCGTCGGCCATGCCCTTCTTGAAGCTTTTGATGCCCTTGGCGACATCGCCCATCATGTCCGAAAAACGGCCCTTGCCGAACAGCAGCAGGACGAGAATCCCGACCACCAGCCAGTGCCAGATGCTGAAGCTACCCATCTCAAATTCTCCTTGAGCGGCCCATCTAGGCCTCTTCGCCGTCTTTTACTAGGTCCAGCTCTCCTATCGCTTCCTCGAAAGCGAGGTCGACCGGGTCGAGCAGGCCCGCCGCACGCAAATCCTCGATTCCCGGCAGGTCCTTGCGGCTGGTGAGGCCGAAATGTTGCAGGAAAGCGTCGGTCGTCTTGTAGATCAGCGGCCGCCCCGGCACCTCGCGCCGTCCCGCGGGCGCGATCCATTCGGCCTCCATCAGCACGTCGAGGGTGCCTTTCGAGGTCTGGACTCCGCGGATCGCCTCGATCTCCGCGCGACTCACGGGTTCGTGATAGGCGACGATCGCCAGCACTTCGGACGCAGCGCGCGACAGCTTGCGAGGGTCGTCGCGCTCGCGGCGGAGCAGATGGGCGAGATCGGCAGGGGTCTGGAAATGCCAGTGCCCGCCGCGCTCGACCAGTTCGATGCCGCTGCCGGCATGGCGCGCGGCGATGGTCTGGATGATCGCCCGAATCTCGCCCGGCGTCTTTTCGTCGCCGAGCCGCCCCACGACCTGCCGCGCGTCGAGCGGTTCGTCGCTGGCGAACAGCATCGCCTCTATCGCGCGTTCGAGATCGTCGATCGGAGTCATGCGGATGCGGCCTTCAGATAAAGCGGCTCGAAAGCGCCGTCCTGTTTCAGTTCGACGCGGCCCTGCCGCGCCAGTTCGAGCGCCGCAACGAAACTCGACGCAATCGCCGAACGGCGCAACGGCCCCTGATAGTCGGGCGGCAGGAAATCGGAAAGCTCGGCCCAGTCGAGCTTCACCCCGATCAACCGCTGGAGATGGTGGAGCGCGGCGTCGAGCGTGACCACGGGCCGCCGCGCGACCATATGAACGACGGGTTCGGTGCGCAGCTTGACCTGGCCATAGGCGGACAGGAGATCATAGAGGCTGGCATCCCAACGGCGGAGCTTCACATCGTGGAGCCCCTCGGGCTTCGGACGCAGGAAAACATCGCGGCCGACCCGGTCGCGCGCCAGCAACCGCGCCGCCGCCTCCCGCATCGCGGCCAGCCGCTGGAGCCGAAGCTGCAACCGCAGCGCCAGTTCGTCAGGCGACGGATCCTCGGTCGGGTCCTTGGGCAGCAGCAGGGCGGATTTCAGATAGGCGAGCCATGCCGCCATCACCAGATAATCGGCGGCAACCTCCAGCTTCGCGCGCATTTCGGCGATGAAGGCCAGATATTGCTCGACCAGCGCGAGGATCGAAATCTGCCGGAGGTCGACCTTTTGGCTGCGCGCCAGCGTCAGCAGCAGGTCGAGCGGACCTTCCCAACTGTCGAGACTGAGCTGCAGCGCATCGTCGCGCTCCGCCGTCGGTGCCACTTCGAAGTCGAGCGGCAGTTCTTCCATCAGGCAACGGCCAGCAAGGCGTCGCGCTGATCGACCAGCGTCGCGAACTGTCGCGGATCATGCGCTCCGGCAATGCGGTCCATCGCGCCTTCGAGGCGCGCGAGCGATATCATGCTGATCGGGTCGAGCGCCTTGGCGATACCGATCATATCGTCCATCTTGCCCCAGCAATTGAGCGCGATGTCGCATCCCGCCGCAATCGCGTCGGCAGCGCGCGACGGCACGTCGCCCGACAGCGCCTTCATGTCGAGATCGTCGGTCATCAGCAGGCCATGGAATCCGATGCGCTGGCGGATCACGCTGTCGATGACCGTCGGCGACAATGTCGCGGGGCGATCCGGATCCCACGCTTCGAACACGACATGGCAGGTCATCGCCATCGCCGCATCGCGCAGCGCCGCAAAGGGCGCGAGGTCGGTCTGCAGGTCGCGGTCGAGCGCCGAAACGACGGGCAGTGCCTCGTGCGAATCGGCCATCGCGCGGCCATGCCCCGGAATATGCTTGACGATCCCGACCACGCCGCCGGCCTGCAGGCCGCTGAGGATCGCGCGGCCGAGCGCCGCGACGCGCATCGGTTCGCTGCCGAGCGCGCGGTCGCCGATGACATCGCTCGCGCCCGGCTGGCGGACATCGAGGAGCGGCAGGCAATCGACGGTGATCCCGACCTCGGCAAGCATCACTGCAAGGGCCATGGCATTGAGCCGCGCTGCCTCGATCGCGCTCGCGGGCGCGCGCTCATAAAGCGCGTCGAACGCGGCGCCGCTCGGGAAATCGGGCCATTCGGGCGATTTCATCCGCGCGACGCGCCCGCCTTCCTGGTCGATCAGGATCGGCAGGTTGCTGCGCCCGTCGAGCGACCGAAGATCGTCGGTCAACCGCCGCAATTGTTCGCGATTTTCGATATTGCGCCCGAACAGGATGTAGCCTGCGGGGTCGCTGTCGCGGAAAAAAGCGCGTTCGTTATCGGTCAGGGTCAGGCCCGACAGGCCAAAGATCGCCGGTATCATCGTGCGTCAACCTCCATCGGCTGGCACCCCCTCGTGCGCCATCCAATGCGCGCATGATGGCACGGCCCGGTTACCGAACCAATGAGTGCTGCGGCCAAGCGGGCCGAATCAGCGGACGATGACGCAATTTTCGCCGGCAACACGCAATTTCCCGCACAGATTCGCGGCGTTGGCGGCCGAACCTGCCGAAACGCGCAAGCGATAGACCTTGTTGTCGCCCACTGTCGCCGGCGACACCGACTTGCCGAGGTCGGCCAGATAGGCGAACCGCTTCGACAGGTTGGTCCACGCCTTGGCGGCGGCCGCCTCGCTGCTGAACGCGCCGAGCTGGATCATCGCGCCGCCCGAAGCGGCGGGCGCATCCTTCGCGGCCGCATCGGCGGTCTTGACCGACGTCGCGGCCGGCTTGCCCTTGTCCGTCGATGCCGCCTTCGCGGCTTCGGCCTTGGCCGCCTTGTCGGCCGCTGCCTTCTTCGCCGCTTTTGCCGCGGCCTCGCGCTCTTCGGGGGTTACCGCGGGCTCTTCGGGCATGCGGCTCGGATCGACCTTACCACCGGGCAAGACGCCCTCGCTGGCGGCAAAGCTCGCATCGCCTTCGCCCTCGAAGGTCTTGGCGGCGTCATTCTTGGGCACAACCTTATAGTCGCCCTGCTGCGCCGCGATCAGTTCGCCCTGCCCGCGCGCGCCGCCGTTCTGGACCCACCAGAGGCCGCCGAGCACTGCCCCGATCAACAGCAACCCGCCGAGCACCATGACCAGCAGGCGTACCGGCGATACCTCGCCATCCTCGTCATATTCGTCGGCGGCTTCGAGCCAAGGCAGCCGGTCCTCGTCTTCCAGACCCAGTCCGGCGTCCCCCTGCCCCTTGCTGTCGTCTGCCATCAAACCATCTCCTCGAGCGCCTCGACCCCCATCAGGTGCAGCCCGTTCCGGATGACTTGCCCGATTCCATCGGCCAAATAAAGCCGCGTCGCAGTCAATTCGGGATCGTCGGCGATGATCACCCGCGCCTCGGGCTTGTCATTGCCCATATTCCACCACGCGTGGAAGGCCGCGGCGACCTCGCCCAGATAAAAGGCGATGCGGTGCGGTTCGCGCGCCGAGGCGGCCGATTCGACGATTCGCGGGAATTGCGCGAGCAGTTTGACGAGGCCGAGTTCATACTCGTCGAGCCGCGCCGGGTTCGGCGCCGCAGCGGCGATGCCGGCATCGGCGAGCTTGCGCTTCAGCGACGCGATCCGCGCATGCGCGTACTGGACATAGAAGACCGGATTGTCGCGCGATGCCTCGACCACCTTGGCGAAGTCGAAATCCATCTGCGCATCGGCCTTGCGCGTCAGCATCGTGAAACGCACCGCATCCTTGCCGACCTCGTCGACGATATCGGCGAGGGTGACGAAATTGCCGGCGCGCTTCGACATCTTGAACGGCTCGCCATTCTTGAGCAGCCGGACCATCTGGACCAGCTTGACGTCGAACTTCTTCTCGCCGCCGGTCAGCGCCGCGACCGCCGCCTTGATCCGCTTCACCGTCCCGGCATGGTCGGCGCCCCAGATGTCGATCAGCTCGTCGGCATCCTGACTCTTCTGGAAATGATAGGCGAGGTCGGCGCCGAAATAGGTCCAGCTACCGTCCGATTTCTTGATCGGCCGGTCCTGATCGTCGCCGAATTTGGTCGATCGGAACAGCGGCAGTTCGACCGGCTCCCAATCCTCGGGCGTTTCGCCCTTCGGCGCCTCGAGCACGCCCTCGTAGACGAGGTCATGCGCGCGCAGCCATGCCTCGGCGTCAGCGGGCTTGCCCGCTGCCTGCAGCTCGGCTTCCGACGAAAACAGGTCGTGATGGATGCCCAGCTTCGCGAGGTCGGCGCGGATCATGTCCATCATCGCGCTCACCGCCTCGGCGCGGAACAGGCCGAGCCACGCGCTTTCCGGCGCGCCGACGAAGCGGTCGCCATATTCGGCCGCCAGCCGGCCGGCGACGGGAACCAGATAGTCGCCGGGGTAGAGCCCCTCGGGGATCGCGCCGATATCCTCGCCGAGCGCCTCGCGGTAGCGCATATGCACCGACCGTGCGAGCACATCGACCTGCGCGCCCGCGTCGTTGACATAATATTCGCGAACGACGTCATGCCCGGCATATTCGAGCAGCGCGGCGAGCGCGTCGCCGACGACCGCGCCGCGGCAATGGCCGACGTGCATCGGCCCCGTCGGGTTCGCGGAGACATATTCGACATTGACGCGCCGCCCCCGCCCCGTCGTCGAGCGCCCGTAATCATTGCCTTCGCTGAAGATCAGCGCCAGTTCGTTCCGCCAGCTGTCGTCAGCAAGGCGGAGGTTGATGAAGCCCGGGCCCGCGACGCTCGCCTCGGTCACTTCATCGAGCGCGCCGAGTTCGGCGACGAGCAACTCAGCAAGCGCGCGCGGGTTCATTCCCGCCGGCTTCGCGAGCACCATCGCGGCGTTGGTCGCGACATCGCCATGCGCGGGATCGCGCGGTGGCTCGACGCTGACCGCGCTGCGGTCGAGCCCGGCAGGCACGGCATTTTTCGCGGCAAGCGCATCGAGCGCGGCGCCGATATGGTCGGAAAAACGGCTGAACAGGGTCACGGCGGATCCTAATCTTCAAATGGAGTGAAGCATTGCGTGCGCCCTAGGGGCCGTACGCCATTACAGCGCCGTCGAGGCGCCCAAATGGCGAACAACTCGGGCCGAAAGACGCGCCGGGAAGGCAGGTGGCCTTTCCAAGCGGCTTTCGGGCCGAGATGGAAGCCATTTGGACGTCCCGAAGGGATTTGATCAAAATGGCCCATTGCTTCGTCGAGAAGTCTTGAAATATCGACATATTACTGCGCCTTCTCTCCTCGCACTGGGCCATTTTGCCTCAAACCTCGACGGCGCTGTAATGGCGTACGGCCCCTAGCGCAGCTTGCGCAACGCGAAAAGCCCTGCGCCGCCGGAAAAGCGTCGCAGGGAGCATCGGCGAACGGCGCAGGAAAAGCGCCGCCGCGCGCCTTATCGTCGGACGTTATATTCGAGCTGTTCCTGTGTCAGCTGGAAGCCGACGAGCAGTTCGAAGCTGGCGCGCTGGACCGCCGCGCGCACTTCGGGGACGCTGAGCGGGTCGATCGCGGCGTCCTGATCGCCCGCCTTACGCTTGCGCGTGATGCGTTCCATGATGTCGGCGGGCAGCGTCGCGGCAGCGCGGTCGACATAGGCCGACGCCTGGCCGCGCCCGGTACCGCGCGTCTGCCCGTCGGCAAAGGTGACCGCGACATTGCCGAGCCGCTTGGCGACGACGACGGTCCCGCCCTGCACGACGGTCGCGAAATAAGGCAGGGTGACGGTCCGCGCGGGGCCGGCATCGCGGCGCGTCGCGACGACGTCGAAATTCGCGAGCTGATAGACCTTCTCGCCCTCGTCGTTGCACTGCGGCGTCACATTGGTGATCATCGCGACGACATCGATCGCGCTCGCGTCGCGGCTCGTCGCGGGATCGAACAGGGTGATGTCGCCCGTCTGCAGCGGCACCGCCACCGACGGGCAGGCGCTGCGCGTCGAGGTAATGCCGACGCCGCCCGAGACGTCGATCTCGTTGTCCTTCGCACAGCCCGCCACCGTCGCCATGGCTGCCGTTCCGCACAGCAGGGCCAGGAATTTGCGGGACGGAGACGAAATGGACATCATGATGAACGGGCTTTCCAAACTGGCGCTGATGCGTCGGAACGAATGTCCCGAGCGTCATGCGCGCCGCTTCTTATCGGCGCGATGAACGCGGCGCAACGGTGCGAAGCTCCTTTACCCCATATGCGATGCTGCGCTAGAGCGCGCGCATAATGAACGCTCCGCATAACTTTGCACCGCCAAAAGGCAGCGAAACGGCAGAACTCAAGGTTTTGATCGCCGCGCCGCGCGGTTTCTGCGCCGGTGTCGACCGCGCGATCCGCATCGTCGAACTGGCGATCGAGCGCTTCGGCGCGCCGGTTTATGTCCGGCACGAGATTGTCCACAATCGTTATGTCGTTGAAACGCTGAAGGCCAAAGGCGCGGTTTTCGTCGAATCGCTCGACCAGGTTCCCGACGATGTTCCGGTCGTCTTCAGCGCCCACGGCGTTCCCAAGGCGGTTCCGGCCAAGGCGGAAATGCGCGGGCTCGACTATATCGACGCGACCTGTCCGTTGGTATCGAAGGTCCACCGGCAGGCCGAACGCGCGAACGAGGCCGGGCGCCACATCATCTTTATCGGCCACGCCGGCCACCCCGAGGTCATCGGGACGCTCGGCCAGCTTCCCGAAGGTGCGATGACATTGGTCGAATCGGTCGACGACGTCACCGCCCTCACTCCCGCCGATCCGGAAAAACTGTCCTTCCTCACCCAGACGACGCTGTCGGTCGACGACACGCGCGATATCGTTGCCGCGTTGCAGCACCGTTTCCCTGAAATCTCCGGCCCGCGCGGCGAGGACATCTGCTACGCGACGTCGAACCGCCAGCAGGCGGTGAAGGCCATCGCCGGTCAGTGCGACCGGGTAATCGTCATCGGGGCGCCGAACAGTTCGAACAGCGTCCGGCTCGTCGAGGTCGCCGAGCGGATGGGCACCCCCGCGCATCTCGTCCAGCGCGGGGAAGACATCGACCCGGCATGGCTGCACAGGATCGGCACGCTGGGGGTCACCGCCGGAGCAAGCGCCCCCGAAGAGCTGGTCCGCGAAGTGATCGACGCCATCGCGGCGCACCGGACGATCGTCGAGGACGTCGTCGTCACCGCCGAGGAAAACATGATCTTCAAGCTGCCCCGCGGGCTCGAACCGGCACCGAACTAATGGCCGTCTATACCGAGGTCGATCCCGACGATCTGGCCGCTCTCGTCGCCCGCTACGACATCGGCACCGTCCTGTCGTGCAAGGGCATTGCCGAAGGCGTCGAGAACAGCAATTTCCTGCTCGAAACGACCGGCGGACGCTTCATCCTGACGCTTTACGAAAAGCGGGTGCAGGCGAGCGACCTGCCCTTCTTCGTCGACCTGCTCGGTCACCTTGCCGATCAGGGCTGCCCCGTCCCAGCGATGATCCGCGACCGGAACGGTGAAGCGATCCAGCAGATTTCGGGCCGTGCCGCATGCATCATCCAGTTCCTGTCGGGCATATCGCTGACCCATCCGACGCCCGCCCAGTGCGAAGCGGCGGGTGCGGCGCTCGGCGCCATGCACCGCGCGGTCGCCAGCTTTCCCGGCGCACGCGAAAACAGCATGGGACATCTTCACTGGCGCGGCGTCGCCGAGGCCACCGGCGATCTCGATGCTGTCATCCCGGGCTTGCAGGCCGTCGTCGATACCGAGTTTTCCTGGCTCGACGCGCATTGGCCGGCCGATCTTCCCGCGCATGTCATTCATGCCGATCTGTTTCCCGACAATGTGCTGATGCTCGGCAACCGGGTAACCGGCCTGATCGACTTCTATTTCGCCGCGACCGACTATCGCGCCTACGACGTCGCGGTCACTCACGCATCATGGACCTTTTCGGGCGACGGGGCCGAATGCGACCGGCAACTCGCACGGGCGCTGATGCAGGGATATGCCCGTGAAATCACGCTGACCGACGCGGAAATTGCCGCCCTGCCGCTGCTCGCGCGCGGCGCGTCGCTCCGCTTCCTGCTGACCCGCGCGCACGACTGGGTCCATACCCCGGCCGACGCGCTCGTCACGCGCAAGGACCCGGCCCCTTTCCTCAACCGCTTGCGCCGCTATCAGGCGGCCGACGCCGCCAGCCTGTTCGCCGCATGAGCGACGCGCCGGCAAAGACGGTGATCGTCGCGACCGACGGCGCGTGCAAGGGCAATCCCGGCCCGGGCGGCTGGGGCGCCGTGCTGCGCTGGGGCGATGTCGTCAAGAAGCTGTCGGGCGGCGAACCCGATACGACGAACAACCGCATGGAATTGATGGCGGCGATCGAAGCGCTGGCGGCACTCAAGCGCCGCTGCCGCGTCGAGCTGTCGACCGACAGCGTCTATGTCCGCGACGGCATCACCAAATGGGTGTTCGGCTGGCAGAAGAACGGCTGGAAGACCGCCGCGAAGAAACCCGTTGCCAACGCCGACCTTTGGCAACGGCTGATCGCCGAGGCGAAACGGCACGATATCGAATGGCTGTGGGTCAAGGGCCACGCCGGTCACGGCGACAACGAACTGGCCGACCAGCTTGCCAGCGATGCCGCGCTGGAGGTGGCGCGGGCGCGCTGAACGCCCGCGCAAAACGTTCAGCTTTCGTCGCGAACGACGGCGCCGGGGCCGTTTTTCAGGATCGATTCGATCGCATTTTTCGCCGAGGCCTTGCTCGAATAGCCTTCGGTCCAGAAGATCGGTTCGCTGTTATATTTGAAATAGGCGACGAACTCGCCGGCCTTGTTCTTCTTGATCTCGAAATAGTGGGCCATGGAACCTCCGCTGCGGGAGTCGCTCGAATAGCGACCATGGCCGAGCTTAGCTCGCCGGAACGCGTGCGCAAGCGGTCACCCGAAACGCGTCGGCGCAAAGGGAACAGGATCGACCGCACCGATCGCGCCCCCGGGGGCGGGCGCACCCAGTTGAGCGGCGAGCAGCGCTGAAATGGCGGGCGCCGTCTGGATGCCGACGCCGCCCTGCCCTGCGCACCAGATGAAGCCCGGTTCACCTACGTCGGCGCCGAAAACCGGCATGCGGTCGGGCGCGAAACTGCGCAGCCCGGCCCATTTGCGTTCGACCGCAGCGACCGGCCAGTCGACCACCGACTGCAACCGGTCGATCGCAAGCGCGACGTCGAGCTCATCGGGTACCGCGTCACAAGCCGCCATCGGCGTTTCGTCGTGCGGGCTCAGCCACACCCGGCCTTCGCTCTCGCCCTTGAAATAGAAATCGCCGCCGACATGGACGACGAGCGGCAGGTCCGCGGGTACCGCCACGCCGAGGCGCACCTGCAGGACCGTACGGCGAAGCGGCTGGATCCCGATCGGTGCGACACCGCAAAGCGCCGCAACCTCGTCGGCCCATGCTCCCGCCGCATTGACGATCGCTGCGGCCGCGATCGTCCCCGTCGCCGTGCGAACCTCCCAGCCGGCGCCGGTACGCCGCGCCGACCGAAGCGGCGCGCGCGTCGCGAGCGAGGCCCCCGCCCGCTTCGCCGCGCGCAAATAGGCGGCGTGCAGCGCGCCGACATCGATATCGCGGCATGCGGGTTCATATGCGCCTTCGGTCCACGCGGGCCGAAGGCCGGGTATCTTCGCTGCAACGCCGGCACCCGTGAACCGGGTCACATCGACGCCCTGCCCCGAAAATTCGGCGACGAAGGCATCCACTGCCGCCACTTCGTCCTGACGCCCAAGGGTCAATGCGGTACGTGGCAACAGGAAACCGCGATCCGAAAATGCCGCCGGCGGATTGTCGAGCAGCGCAAAGGACGCCGCCGACAGCGGCTGCACCCCCGCCCCGCCATAGCTTTCATGCCAGAATGCCGCCGACCGGCCGGTCGCGTGGCGGCCGGGCATATCCTCCGCCTCGATCATCGTTACGCGGCGATACGGCGCAAGCGCCGCGGCGAGGCTGGCGCCGGCGATTCCGGCGCCGACGATCAAGACATCGGTGGACGAAGGCGCGGCGGCGGTCATGGCCGCCCGCATATCGGCTGGTCCGCGGAATGCAAGCCGCGCGGGCCCGTCGGCATGGTTACTCTTTGGTAAGCCATGGTTGCTAGAGGAAATGCATGGAAAACGGCTCGCTCGCTCTCGCCCTGATGGCCTTGCTGGCCGTGTTGATGATTGCCGCCGCGATCAGCGATCTTCGCTCGCGGACGATCTCCAACGGCCTCAACGCGGCGATGGCGCTGCTCGCCATTCCATTCTGGATCGCGATCGGCCTGCCGGTCTGGCCCGATGTGCCGATCCAGTTCGGTGCCGCCTTTGCCGTGTTCCTGGCCTTCGTCGGCCTGTTCGCGATTGGCGCGATGGGCGGCGGCGACGTCAAGATGATCGGTGCCGTGATGCTTTGGGTGCCCCTGCCCCTGTTTATGCCGACGTTGACCGTCATGGCGATCGGGGGCGGCATCCTGTCGGCCGTCATGCTCGTGCAAATGAAATTGCGTCCGTCGGAAGGCCCGGTCGAGGTGCCTTACGGGGTCGCGATCGCGGCCGCAGGGCTTTGGGTGCTTCACCAACAATATCTTAACCAGTTTCAGTCTATCGGTTCGACCTGAGGGTAAGCACCGCCGCGTCCGGTGGGTGTTAGGAGGCGAAAAATCGTCATGGATACGCGAAAGATAATGCTGATCGTCGGCGCGCTGGTCATTGCGATCGGTGCGGCGTTCGGGGTCAACCTGATGATGCGGGGATCATCGACACCGGAGGCTCGCGCCGCCGCTGCACCGGAAATCAACGGACCGATGATCCTCGTCGCAACGCGGCAGCTTCCGGTGGGGACGATCGTCGGCCCCGACAGCTTCCGCTTCCAGCCGTGGCCGAAGGAACTGGTCGAGAAGGCCTATTTCCTGAAGGACAAGACCGACGTGAACACGCTGGTCGGTACGGTGGTCCGCTATCCCATCACTGCCGGCCAGCCGGTCACGCAGGGCGCGCTCGTCCAGCCCGACGACCGCGGCTTCCTTGCTGCGGCGCTTGGCCCGGGCATGCGCGCGGTCACCGTCAAGGTGTCGCAGGAACAGGGCGTCGCCGGTTTCGTCTTTCCGGGTGACCGGGTCGACGTGGTCCTCGCCCAGGAAATCGAGGTCAAGGAGGGCAGCTCCTATCCCGACGACCAACTGTTCACCGCCGAGACGATCGTTCGCAACGTTCGCGTCCTCGCCACCGACCAGCGCTACAACGCCGAGGACGAGACCGGCAAGACCCCGGTCAACACCTTTGGCTCGGTAACGCTCGAGGCCACGCCGGAGATCGCCGAAAAGATCGCCGTGGCGCAGAATATGGGCAAATTGTCGCTCGCGCTGCGCCCGCTCGCCGAAAGTGCGGGCGACCTCGACGCCGCGATTGCATCGGGTGAAGTCAACGTCCCGGCGAAGGGCGGCACCGCCGCGGAAAAGAAGATGCTGGCCGAAGCGGCTGCCCGCCCTACCTCGGGTCGTGGCTCGGCGACGACCGGCGGTGACGTTTCGCGCTTCTGGGTTCCTGTCAGCGGCCGCGTCCAGGCACCGCCGCGCCAGCAGCAGCAGTCATATGGCGGCGGCATGCCGTCGGCAACGGGATTTGCCGCACCGGCGGCGCCCCGCGGCCCTGTCGTCCGCGTGACCCGCGGCGGCCAGGTCACCGAAGTTCCGGTGGGGGGTAAGTAAGATGAACAGCAAAGCCAATTTCTTGGGCACGGCGCTCGCGCGCACCCTGGCCATCGGCCTCGTTGCAGCCACGCTGATCTCCGCTCCGGCCCAGCAGGCGTCGGCACAGGCGGTCCAGAATGCGAGCAGCAGCATAGACCTGTCGGTCGGCCGCGGCCGCCTGATCAGCCTCCCCGCCGCGATGACCGACGTGTTCGTCGCCGACGACAAGGTCGCCGACGTGCAGGTCCGCTCGAGCCGCCAGCTCTATGTCTTCGGCAAGGCGCCCGGCGAAACGAGCGTCTATGCCACCGATGCCAGCGGCCGGGTCGTCTATTCGACCGTCGCCCGCGTCGGCAACAACATCGAGACGATCGACCAGATGCTGTCGCTCGCGATGCCCGAGGCATCGATTTCGGCGAACACGATGAACGGCCTCGTGCTGCTCACCGGGACGGTCCAGTCGCCCGACGACGCCGCCGAAGCCGAACGGCTCGTACAGGCTTTCGTCGGCGAGCAGACCAAGGTCGTCTCGCGCCTGCGCACCGCGACGCCGCTGCAGGTCAACCTGCAGGTCCGCATCGCCGAGGTGAACCGTTCGCTCGTCAAGGAAATCAGCGGCAACCTGCTGACCCGCGACATGACCGGCGGCTTTCTGGGCGGTGTGTTCAACGGACGCACGCCCGGCCAGATCCTGTATCCGGGCGAAGGCGATCCGGCGGTGCCTCCCGGGGTCAAGCGCTATATCATTAACACGCCGAGCGGGACGCGGAGCCTTGCCGGTGCCGGCCGCCTGTTCGGGATGGATCTGATCGCGTCGCTCGATCTTGGCGAACGTTCGGGCATGGTCGCGACTCTGGCGCAGCCGAACCTCACCGCGATTTCGGGCGAAACCGCCGACTTCCTCGCGGGCGGCGAATTCCCGATCCCGATCCCCGGCAACTTCGCCGGGACGACGATCGAATACCGGAAATATGGTGTCAGCCTCGCTTACACGCCGACGGTGCTGTCGAACGGCCGCATCAGCCTGCGCGTCCGTCCCGAAGTGTCGGAACTGTCGACCGAAGGCGCGATCGAGATGGAAGGTTTTCAGATCCCAGCGCTGACGATCCGCCGTGCGGAAACGACGGTCGAACTCGGGTCGGGCGAAAGCTTCATGATCGCCGGCCTGATGAACAACCGCTCGATCGGCGCGATCGACAAGCTGCCCGGCCTCGGCGACGTGCCCGTCCTCGGCATGCTGTTCAAATCGGACAGCTTCCGCCGCGGCGAAACCGAGCTGGTGATCGTCGTGACGCCCTATCTGGTCAATCCGGTGTCGGCGAACGAGATCAAGCTGCCGACCGATGCCTTCCAGGCGCCGAACGATCTCGGACGGCTGCTGCTCGGACAGGAAAGCAACGGTGTGACCGGTGGCGACCGGCCGAAACCGCGCCTCGACACCTCGGTGGGTGACGCCGACCGCCTGCGCGGCAGCGACGAAGTGTCGCCCGGCTTCAGCATCAAGTGACGCGCTGGTTTTCAGGAGCAAAGTGATGAAAAAAATCGCAACTTGGACGGTCCTGGCGCTGGCCACCTCGCTTGCCGGCTGCGCCGGCAGCGCGGGCAGCAACACCAGCCTCGAATCGGTGCATCAGCCGGTCGTTCGCAACGCCATCTATCAATTCGACGTCGCCGCTTCGAACGGCGAACTGCCGCCCAGCGAACAGGGCCGCCTGCAGGGCTGGCTCGATACGATGGGCGCACGCTACGGCGACCGGATCGCGATCGAGGACCCCTCGGCCTATGGTTCGTCGGGCGCACAGGCAGTGATCCGTTCGATGGTCGAACGGCGCGGCCTGCTGATGAGCAACGACGTTCCCGTCACGACCGGCGCTGTGCCGCCCGGCTATCTGCGTGTGGTGATCACCCGCGCTTCGGCCAGTGTCGCAGGTTGCCCCGACTGGGGAAGCAAATATTCGGTCAACATCAAGAACGCGACCTCGTCGAACTACGGCTGCGCCACGAACAGCAATCTCGCTTCGATGGTCGCCGATCCGAACGACCTGATCAAGGGCACCAGCGAGGAACGGAATGACCCCGCCGCAGCAACGCGCGCGATCAAGACCTATCGTGAAAAGCCGCAGACCGGCGCCGGCGAATTGCGCGGCCAGTCGACGAGCAACGGCAGCGGGGGAGGCAGCCAGTGAACGCTCCATTCAAAGCCGCGGGTCTGCGTGACCCCTTCAACGCCTTCGTCTGCGACGACGACACGCTGGAGTTGATCCGTGTCGCCGCCGGCGACATGGGCTGGCCGGTCGAAAAGTGCAACAAGGGCGGGCTTCGCAACGCCGTCCAGTCGCTTTCGGTGTCGGCAAGCCCGAACATCCTGTTCGTCGACATGTCGGAATCGGGCGACCCGATCAACGATATCAACGCGCTGGCCGAAGTGTGCGAGCCCGGTACCGTCGTGATCGCAGCCGGTCAGGTCAACGATGTCCGCCTGTACCGCGACCTCCTGTCCAGCGGCATCCAGGATTATCTCCTGAAACCGCTGTCGCTCGACCAGATTCGCGAATCGCTGACCAACGCGCAGGCGATGCTCAGCGCACCGAAACACGCCGACATGCTCGATGCCAAATCGCATCACATGATGGCGGTGGTCGGCGTTCGCGGCGGCGCCGGCGCATCGCTCGTCGCGACCTCACTCGCCTGGGCGATGAGCACACAGGCCGATCGCCAGACGGCGCTGCTCGACCTCGACGTCCATTTCGGGACCGGCGCATTGACGCTCGATCTCGAACCGGGCCGCGGCCTCATCGACGCGATCGACAACCCCAGCCGCATCGACGGACTGTTCATCGAACGCGCAATGGTGCGCGCGTCGGACAAGCTCAGTCTGCTCTCGGCCGAAGCCCCGATCCACCAGCCGGTGCTGACCGACGGCTCGGCCTTCTTCCAGCTCGAAGAAGAACTGCGCAACGCCTTCGAGATGACGATCGTCGACATTCCGCGGCAGGTGCTGATCCCCTTCCCGCATCTCGTGTCGGAAGTCGGCACGATCCTGTTGGTCAGCGACGTGACGCTCGCCTCGGCGCGCGATACGATCCGTCTGCTCTCGTGGTTCAAGCAGAATGTTCCGGGCGCGCGCGTGCTGCTCGTCGCGAACAAGTTCCAGACCGCGATCGGCGAACTGTCGCGCAAGGAATTCGAATCGTCCATCGAACGTCCGATCGACATCGTGATCCCCTTCGATCCGAAACTGGTGAGCCAGTCGGCGAAGCTCGGCAAATCCTATGCCGAGATTTGCAAGGGCACCAAGGCGGGCCAGGTCTGGACGAACTTGATGCGGCTGGCGCTCGATGCGGCCGATGAGGAAGCCGAGGAAGCTCCCGTCGCCAAAAAGGCGAAGGCGGGCGGCTCGCTGCTCGGCAAGCTGGGCGGCATCGGCGGCATGATGGCCAAGAAGAGCGCGAAGTAAGGACGATGCCGGCCGGCGCTCGCTGGCCGGCGTTGCCCCGTTGACCGAAGCGGACAAAGTCAGACCATGAACCTGTCAGTCATCCTCATCATCGCCGCCGCCTTCCTGGCCTTTGCCGTGCTGGTCATCCTGCTCGGCGGCCCGTCGGTCGGCAAAGCGAAGTCGCGGCGCCTGTCGATGGTCAAGGACCGGCACGCCAACTCGACCGAGGCGGTGGTCGCAGCGCAGATGCGCAAGACCATTCAGGCGGCCGGCGGGCAAGGAAATGCGAACATCTCCAGCCTGATGCCGCGCCGCGAGCAGATGGAATTGCGGCTGCGCCGCACCGGCAAGGGCTGGACCGTCAGCCAGTATATGCTCGGTTCGATGGCTGCGTTCGTGATCGTGACCGGCATGCTGCTTGTGTTTCGTTCGCCGCCGCTGCTGGCCGCGATGATCGGGCTGCTGGCGGGACTGGGTCTTCCCTATATGATCGTCGGCCGGCTGATCAACAAGCGCCTGAAACAGTTTAACGCGCGTTTTCCCGATGCGATCGACCTGCTCGTCCGCGGCCTGAAATCGGGTCTTCCGGTTACGGAAACCTTCCAGGTCGTCAGCCAGGAACTTCCGGGTCCGGTCGGCGAGGAGTTCAAGGGGGTGATCGAGCGCATCCGTATCGGCAACACGATGGAAGCCGCGCTGCAGGAATCGGCAAACCTGCTCGGTACGCCCGAATTCCAGTTCTTCTGCATCACGATCTCCATCCAGCGCGAAACGGGCGGTAACCTCGCCGAAACGCTGGCCAACCTGTCCGACGTGCTGCGCAAGCGCGCGCAGATGAAACTGAAAATTCGCGCCATGTCGTCGGAAGCGAAAGCGTCCGCCTATATCGTCGGTTCGCTGCCCTTCTTCGTTTTCGGCATCGTGTGGCTGATGAATCCCGAATATCTCCAGGGCTTCTTTGTCGACCCGCGTCTGATGATCGCCGGTCTCGGGGGGCTCGTGTGGATGAGTATCGGGGTGTTCATCATGGCCAAAATGATCAGCTTCGAAATCTGAGAAGGCACGACAGATGAACAGCAGCCTTCTCCTCACCGCCTTCACCGGCGCCCAGCGCGGCCCGACCCTGCTCGGCGTCGACGTCATCTGGGCCTCGACGCTGCTCGCCGCGGTCGGCGTGTTCGCCGTGATCGTCGCAATTTACGGGGCGATGACGGTCCGCGATCCGATGGCGAAACGCGTCAAGGCGCTCAACGACCGCCGCGAACAGCTCAAGGCCGGGGTCACCGCATCGACGACGAAGCGCCGCGCACGGCTGGTTCGCAAGAATCAGACCGCGGACAAGATGCGCACCTTCCTCGGCAGGCTGCAGGTGCTGCAGGACGAACAGATCAAGGAAGTGCAGCAGAAGCTGGCGCAAGCCGGTATCCGGTCCAAGGATCTTGCTGTCACCGTCATTTTCGGACGCCTCGTCCTGCCGATCGTGTTCGGCGGCCTTGCCGCTTTCCTGATCTACGGCATCGAAATGTGGCCCGACCTGACGCCGTTCAAGAGTGCGGCCGGCGTCATGGGGGCACTGCTGCTCGGCTACAAGGCACCCGACCTGTTCGTCGACAACAAGCGCGCCAAACGCACCGACGCGATCCGCAAGGGCCTTCCCGACGCGCTCGATCTGCTGGTCATCTGCGCCGAAGCGGGCTTGACCGTCGACTCTGCCTTTTCGCGGGTTTCGAAGGAACTGGGCCGCGCCTATCCCGAACTGGGTGAGGAATTCGCGCTCACCTCGATCGAACTCGGCTTTCTGACCGAGCGTCGACAGGCGTTCGAGAATCTTGCCTACCGCGTCAATCTGGAGTCGGTGAAGGGCGTCGTCACGACGATGATCCAGACCGAGAAATACGGCACACCGCTGGCCAGCGCGCTCCGCGTGCTTTCGGCGGAATTCCGCAACGAACGCATGATGCGCGCCGAAGAAAAGGCCGCGCGTCTGCCGGCCATCATGACCGTTCCGCTGATCCTGTTCATCCTGCCGACGCTGTTCGTCGTCATTCTCGGCCCGGCGGCCTGCTCGCTGAGCGACGCGATGTCGGGCGGGAAATTCGGCGGCGGCGCGGGCTGATCGACCCAAAACCAACCGAAGGGGCGGGAGCGATCCCGCCCCTTTTTCGTTCAGCCGACCTGCTGCTCGATGGCGCCGAAGATGCTGTGGTGACGGTCGTCGTCCATCCAGATGCGGACCCTGTCACCCTTTTGCATGAACGGCGTCCGTGGTTCGCCCTGCATAATCGTCTCGACCGTCCGCACTTCGGCGAGACAACTGTAACCAAGCCCGCCATCGGCAATCGACTTGCCGGGACCGCCGTCGGCACCGCGGTTCGACACCGTCCCCGACCCGATGATCGTGCCGGCGCCCAGATCGCGCGTCTTCGCGGCATGCGCGATCAGCGCGCCGAAATCGAACGTCATATCGACCCCCGCATCGGCACGGCCGAGCGGCTCGCCGTTCAGGTCGACGCACAACGTCCCGTGAAGCTTGCCGTCCTTCCAGCGCTCGCCGAGCGCGTCGGGGGTCACGAACACCGGCGACATCGCGCTCGACGGCTTCGACTGGAAAAAGCCGAACCCCTTGGCGAGTTCCGCCGGAATCAAGCCGCGTAGCGACACATCGTTGGTCAATCCGACGAGCAGGATATGCTGGCGGGCGGTTTCGGGATCGACCCCTGCCGGAACGTCGCCGGTGACGACCACCACTTCGGCCTCCATGTCGCAGCCCCACGCCGGATCGCCAAGCGGGATCGGATCGCGCGGCGCCAGGAAGGCATCGCTGCCGCCCTGGTACATCAACGGGTCGTGCCAGAAGCTGTCGGGCATTTCGGCGCCCCGCGCCTGCCGCACCAGCGCGACATGGTTCACATAGGCGCTGCCGTCGGCCCATTGATAAGCGCGCGGGAGCGGCGATGCCGCGTCGCGCTCGTGAAAGCGCTCCTTCGGGATCGCGTCATGGTTGAGATCTTCGGCCAGCGCCGCGAGGCGGGGCGCCGCATAGGCCCAGTTGTCGAGTGCATATTGCATCGTCGCGGCGATCTGGCCGGCGTCGGTGTACCAGGCGAGATCATCGGACACGACGACAAGCCGCCCGTCGCGACCGGCTTTGAGCGAAGCTAGTTTCACACATGTCCCTTCGTCTGGCGATGCCGTCATCGCCCGAAAGGAAATGATCAGCGCGGCATCTGGATCGATGCGTAACAGGTAAAGCCGCTCTGCCCCGCCTGCAAGCGCCGGATATATTTCAGATAGGCCTGCGACTGGTTGTAAGTCGTACCGGGCAAATTTTGCCCCTGAAACGCCCGCTTCACTTCCTCGCCCGTGAACGGCCGCACTGCCCCCGGGAATGCGCCCTTGGTGCCCGGCGGAACGAGCTTGCCGTTGGTGTCGATATACTGGCCGGCGGCGGTCGGCGGCGGAACCGGGATCTGGCAGTTCATCACTGAAACTGCTGTCTGCGCAAAGGCCGGGCGGATCGTCAGCGCGGCGGAGACGCCCACGGCGCCAAGCGCCAGCATCCTGCGCCGCGAGGGCACGGCTTCATCGGCGCCTGCGGGCGTGTTTTCGGCCGGGATATCGCTGTTTTCCATGGCCGTCGCTTAAACCATCGATCTGCTAAGGAAAAGCAAAAGACCGCATGCGGGCGCAGCGCATCCCGCTTTGGGACATTCGCCCGCGAAGGATTAACGGCAGCGAACGGCCTTGCATTGTCCGGCGCCTTCGTGCGAGGCGAGCGACGATGCTCGATCGACTTTCCAGCCTGATCATCGCGTTGACGCTGGTCGCCGTCGCGGCGATTTTCGCGGCGCTGGCGGGCGGCGACGCGCTGGCAATCGCCATATTGACCGTCGCAGGTCTCGTCGGAGCGGCGATCGTCCACGGGGCCGTGCCCGCGCCTCTCCCCGATCCCCAGGGCACCGCGACGCCACCGGCCGACCTGCCGCCGCCGTCGCTGCTGCGCCATCCCGATTTCGCGCTGTGGGTCGATCAGGAAAAGGAGCCCTTGCTGGGCATCGCCGACAATATCGTCACCATCGCCAACGACGCCGCGGTCCGGCTGCTCGGCCGGCATATCGTCGGCGCCGATATCCGCACCGCGATCCGTCACCCCGCCGCCACCGAATGGCTGTCGCGGATCGATGGCGATGCGCCGCTCGAGACGATCAACCTCGTCGACTTCCCGCGCCCCGGCCAGCGCTGGACGATGCGGATCGCCACCCTCTCGGGGAACGAAAGCATCATCTTTCTGGCCGACCGTACGGCGATCGACGCCGCCGACCGCATGCGCTCAGACTTCGTCGCCAATGCGAGCCACGAGTTGCGCACCCCGCTCGCCGCGATCCTCGGCTATGTCGAAACGCTGCAGGACATGAACGGCGACGCCGACCGCCCGACCCGCGACCGCTTCCTGTCGATCATCCAGCGCGAGGCTGGCCGCATGCAGCAACTCGTCATCGACCTCCTGTCGATCTCGCGCGTCGAGGCCGACCGCTTTCGCCGGCCGACGACGCCGGTCGACCTCGCCGCGATCGTCAAAACGACGATCGCGCAGCTTCGCGACAGCGAACACGCGCGCGCCCGGGATATCGTCGCCAATGCCGGGGACGACAGTCAGCCGATGCTCGGCGACGGGGCGCAGCTCGGGCAACTCGCGCACAACATCATTTCCAACGCGATGAAATATGGCCGCGCAGGGACCCCGGTGACGGTCGAACTGGTCCGCGAGGGACGGCGCGTCCGCTTGTCGGTCAGCGACGAAGGCGACGGCATCGCTCCCGATCACCTGCCCCGCCTGACCGAGCGCTTCTACCGCGTCGACGAAGCGCGCAGCCGCTCGGTCGGCGGTACCGGCCTCGGCCTCGCCATCGTCAAGCATATCAGCGAACGGCATCAAGGACAGCTCGACATTCATAGCGAAGTCGGCCGGGGGACGCGGGTTTCGGTGACATTTCCGTTGACTGCGCAAAGTTGAATTCGGTCGGTCAAAAAGCCCGTTTCCGTTCATATCCTTGACTTTTCGGATATCAGGGCCCATCTTGCCACCGCTATCGTCGCCTGCGACGGATTTTTTTGCCTTTCGGCGGACACTTCCTTCTTCACGCTACTTGGCGCCGTCGGCATGAGCCGGCGGTAACTCCGATTCCGTGAAAGGAACGACCCCATGCCGATCGGCACCGTAAAATTCTTCAACACCGAAAAAGGCTATGGCTTCATTGCCAACGAGGATGGTTCGGGCGACAGCTTCGTCCACATCACCGCCGTCGAACGCGCCGGGATGGGCACGCTGAACAAGGATCAGCGCGTCTCCTATGAACTGGAGACCGACAACCGCGGCAAGACCTCGGCTGTCAATCTCCAGTCGGCCTGATCCTTGGCCAAAGAGGAACTACTAACCCTCGACGGCCAGATCGATGAGATCCTCCCCGACGGACGCTTCGGCGTCCTTCTGGAGAATGACCATCGTATCATCGCTTACACGGCTGGCCGGATGCGGCGTTTCCGCATCCGGTCGGTCGTGGGCGACACCGTACGCGTCGAAATGACGCCTTACGATCTGACCAAGGGCCGGATCGTCTATCGCGATCGTGGCGCCGGCCCGGCCGGAAGCGGCCCGCGCAAAGGCGCCCGGCGCTGATTTTGCAAATAATTCAATATAACCAGACTTCAGGACATTATGATTTTCAATTTGAATGCGTTTTCTTCTCCCCTTCGCCGACCGGCCCTCACGGGCCCCCGGGCATCCAAAGCGGTTCGGCGATCGCCGACCCTGTCGCGGCACGAGCTACGCCGCCTGATCGCCGAAATGGTCGACTGAATACCGCCATTTGACGACAGACACTTACCCCGATCCCATCAAGGAGAGCCGCCATGTCCGCCACCAGCGATTTCTATCTGGCCCAGGCCGAGAAATGCGCAGCGGAAGCCGCGGAAACCGCGCTGACGCAAGTGCGCGACCGAAATTTGCGCGCGGCGCAGGCTTGGCGGACCATGGCCGACAAGCTGATCCTGACCGAAGTGACGCGCGCGCGGCAAGTCGCCGCCGCAGCCGCAAAGGCGCAGGCGGCGGCCGACGCAGCCTGATTGCCAGCCTGGCCTGACGCGCGCCGGTCAGTCGATCGTCGCGATCAAAGCAGCGTCGATCCGCGCCTTGTCGACGGTCAGCGGTGGCGACGGCGCTATGATATCGCCGGTCGCGCAAAGCAAAGAATCCGGCATCAAATCATGCCCTCGATGCCCGGATGGCGGCCCCCTCTGGCGCTGCGCCGAACTTCACGATAGGCTGTACCTGCACAAGCGGGCGTGTCTCTGCGCCCAATCGGGGGCACATGTCAGTCAATCTGGAACAATGGATCAGCGAACATAAGATCGACGAAGTCGAATGTATCATCCCCGACATCAACGGGGTCCAGCGCGGCAAGGTGCTGCCGGCAAAGAAGTTCCTGTCATCGGTGAAGGACAAGTCGCTGCGCATTCCGGGCAGCGTCTTCATCTGCACGATCGACGGCCATTATCCCGAGGATATCGACGATATCTGGGACAAGGATCCCGACAAGATATTGATCGCCGACCCGTCGACGATCTGCGTTGCCCCCGGTTTCACGTCGCCCACGGCGTTCGTGATCGCCGACGTCCACAACCGCGACGGCAGCGACGTCGATATCGCGCCGCGGACCATCCTCAAAAAAGTGCTCGCGCTCTATGCCGACAAGGGCTGGAAACCGATCATCGCGCCCGAGGTCGAATTCTACCTTGTCTCGCAGAATGCCGACCCGGACTTTCCGCTGACTCCGCCCACCGGTCGCTCGGGCCGCAGCGAGTCCGCGAGCCAGCCTTACGGGCTCGAGGCGATGAACGAATATGAGGATATCATCGATCATATCTATGACGATTGCGAGCTGATGGGGCTCGATATCGATACGATGATCCACGAAATGGGCGCAGCGCAGCTCGAGGTGAATTTCGAACATGGCGACCCCCTCCGTCTCGCCGACGAGGTGTTCCTGTTCAAGCGCGTCGTGCGCAACGTCGCGAAACAGCACGACGTCTATGCGACCTTTATGGCGAACCCGATGGCGGGCCAGCCGGGCAGCGCGATGCATATCCACCAGTCGGTCGTCGACGCCGAAACGGGGCGCAACCTGTTCGCGACCGCCAACGGCCGCGACAGCGCCGCCTTTCGTTCCTATGTCGCCGGCCTGATCCGCTTCATGCCGCAGATTTCGCCGATGTGGGCGCCGAATGTGAACAGTTTCCGGCGCATGCGGCCCGACAGCGCGGCGCCGATCAACGTCCAGTGGGGCGTCGACAACCGCTCGTGCGGGTTCCGTATCCCGGTGTCCGACAAGAACAACCGCCGCGTCGAGAACCGCCTGCCCGGTGCCGACAGCAATCCCTATCTGGCGATCGCCGCGTCGCTCGTCTGCGGCTATATCGGGATGGTCGACCGGATGGTGCCGCCGAAGCCGATCACCGGCAGCGCGTACAACCGCGCGCGCACCCTGCCGCGGACCCTGGAAGCAGCGCTCGACCGCTTCGCCTCGTGCAAGAAGGTGCGCAATCTTCTGGGCGACGATTTCTTCGAAATCTTCTTTGCCGTGAAGGACTATGAACTGTTCAACTACCAGTCGGTGGTGTCGAGCTGGGAGCGTGAACATCTGCTGATGCGGGTCTGAATGACCGACCCGCTGAACCACAGCTATTATGCGGCGACCGCGCACGCGCGACCGCCACGGCCAGTCGAGGGCGACGATTGCCGTTGCGATGTTGCCGTGATCGGCGGCGGGTTCACCGGGCTGAGCGCCGCGCTAGCCTGCGCCGAGCGCGGTTTTTCTGTCATTCTGATCGAACGCGAGCATATCGGCTTCGGCGCGTCGGGACGCAACGGCGGGCAATTGATCCCGGGGTTGCGCTGGACCGCATCGGAACTGGAGGCGGACTTCGGACGCGAACGCACCGACGCGCTGTTCGACCTGTGCTGGCGCGACAACCGCGTCAAGGCGCGGATCGAAAAGCATGCCATCGATTGCGACCTGAAAACCGGGCATCTCGAGGCGGCGTGGACGCCGAAGGATTTTGACGCGATCGCGCGCGAGGCCGACTATCTGGGGACCCGCTTCGGCTATCGGACCGACATCGTCGCGAAAGTCGATATGGGCGAGCATATCGCCAGCCCGCTCTATCACGGCGGCGCCTATGATCCGCAGGGCGGGCATTTCCATCC
This sequence comes from Sphingopyxis macrogoltabida, assembly GCF_001314325.1. Lineage (NCBI taxonomy): Bacteria > Pseudomonadati > Pseudomonadota > Alphaproteobacteria > Sphingomonadales > Sphingopyxidaceae > Sphingopyxis > Sphingopyxis macrogoltabida. The sequence continues at coordinate 1,426,485 of NZ_CP009429.1, read as the reverse complement.
GCTGAACTATGCGATCGGCCTGGCGCGGGCGGCCGAGGCCGCCGGCGTTCGCATCCGGGAAAAGGAGAATGCTCACCGCATCACCGGCACCGCCGGGGAGCTTGGCGTGATGACCGACCGCGCGCACGTCGGCGCGCGCTATGTCATCGACGCGACCGATAGCTGGATCGGCGACGTCGAGCCCGACCTCGGCCGCTACACCGTGCCGATCATGAACTATAATATCGCGACCGAGCCGCTCGCGAATGCCGACGCGCTGCTGCCGAGCGATGCCGCGGTCGCCGACAGCCGCTTCGTCCTCAACTATTTCCGCCTCTCGGCCGACCGGCGCCTGATCTTCGGCGGCGGCGAACGCTATTCGCAGACCCCGCCGCGCGACATCGCGGCGTTCGTGCGGCCGTTCATGGTCGAGGTGTTCCCGCAGATCGCCGATGCGAAGATCGACTATGGCTGGGGCGGCGCGGTCGCGGTGACGATGAACCGGTTGCCGCATGTCGGGCGGCGCGGGAATGTCTTTTACGCGCATGGCTTCTCGGGTCACGGCGCGCTGGTGACGACGCTCGCGGGCGAATTGATCGCCGAGGCGATGGCGGGCACCGCCGAGCGCTTCGATGTGCTGGCGAACCTGCCGTCGAGGCCCTTCCCCGGCGGCAAATGGCTGCGCCGGCCGCTCGCGACGCTGGGGCTGCTCTATTATGCGATGAAGGACAAGCTCGGGTGATATCCGATGCTGTCATTGCGCGTGTCGCGGCGCGCGAGGCAGAGCGTTTCCGTGCCGCCAATCCACGCGCCTTCGCGCATCACGCGGCGGCGACGGGCTGGTTCCAGTCGGTGCCTTTCCACTGGATGGCCGACTGGCCAAGCCCGGTACCGATCGTCGCCGCCGCGGCAAAGGATGCGACGCTGACCAGCATCGACGGCCAGCGCTACGACGACTTCTGCCTCGGCGATACGGCGAGCCTGTTCGGCCACTCGCCGCCTGCCCTCGCCGCCGCGCTGGCGAAACAGGCGGACGAAGGACTGAGCTACATGCTGCCGACGGAGCGCGCCGCCGCGCTTTCCGGAACGCTTGCGGCGATGTTCGGCCTCCCGCAATGGCAGGTCACGACGACCGCCAGCGAGGCCAACCGCGCCGTCATCCGCTGGTGCCGCGGGATCAGCGGGCGGCGCAGGATCCTGACCTTCAACGGCGCCTATCATGGCGCCGTCGATGACGCCTTCGTCGACCTGAAAGACGGCGATGCGGCGATGCGCGCGAGCCTGATCGGGCAAGTCCACGACCTTCGCGGCACGACGACCGTGATCGAGTTCAACGATGAAGAAGCGCTCGCCGGAGCCCTGCGCGGCGGCGATATCGCCTGCGTCCTTGCCGAACCGGTGATGACCAACGTCGGCATGGTGCTGGACGCACCCGGTTTCCTGTCGACGCTGCGCGCGCTGTGTGACGAGACCGGGACGCTGCTGGTGTTCGACGAAACGCACACCATCTCGTCCGGCTATGGCGGTCACGGTGTCGTCCATGGACCCAAGCCCGACCTGCTGGTCGTGGGCAAGTCGATCGGTGGCGGCGTGCCGTGCGCGGTCTATGGCTTCAGCGCCGCGGTGGCCGACCGGATGGCGGCGCTGAATCGTTCGCGTCCCGCGGGACACAGCGGCATCGGCACGACGCTGTCCGCCAACGCGCTGGCGATCACCGCGATGGACACCATGCTGGACGAGGTCATTACCCCCGCCGCCTATGCCACAATGCTCCGCGGCGCCGCGCGGCTTGTGGCCGGGCTCGAACAGGAAATTGCGGCTGCGGACCTCGACTGGCATGTGACGAGCGTCGGCGCCCGGGTCGAATTCCTGACCTGTCCCGTCCCGCCGCGGAACGGCAGCGAAGCCAAGGCCGCGATGCATCCCGGACTCGAGGCGGCGATCCATCTGTTCCTCGCCAACCGCGGGATTTTGCTGGCGCCGTTTCACAATATGATGTTGGTGAGCCCGGTTACCGGCGACGATCAGATCGACCGGCTTGTCGGCGGGTTCGCCGACTGCACGAAAGCGTTGAAGGAGTAAGGGGCGATGTCGAAATCATCGGGCGTGATCGCGCCGCGTTCGGAAGCGGAGGCTTTCTTCAAGGCCAATCCCGACGTCGATTCGATCGAGATGATCTACACCGACTTCGGCGGCGTGCCGCGCGGCAAGCGGCTGCGCCAGCACGAAGTGCTCGCTGTCTATGAAAGCGGCCGCATGTTTCCCGGTTCGATCACCGTTGTCGACATCACCGGTCAGGACACGGTCGAAACCGGGCTTGTCTGGGAAGACGGCGATGCCGACCGGTCGATGAAGCCGATCCCGGGAACGCTCGTCCGCACGCCGTGGGGCGGCGACCACGCCGGGCAATTCCTCGTCGACTTCTACGAGCTCGACGGCACACCGCACGACCTCGATCCGCGCCATGTGCTTGGCGGCGTGGTCGACCGTTTCACCGCCGACGGGCTGACGCCGGTGCTGGCGGTCGAACTCGAATTCTATCTCGTCGATCCGCGCCGCGCCCGCGACGGCAGCGTCCGCCCTGCTCGCCCAGCCTACAGCCGTGATACCCCGCGCAATGTCGAGGTTTACGGGCTGCGAGAACTCGACGACTTCCGGCCCTTCTTCGACGCGCTTTATGCCGCGACCGACGTTCAGGACCTGCCGCTCGAAAGCGCGATCTCCGAATTCGCGCCCGGCCAGTTCGAACTGACGCTGCGCCACAAGCCCGACGCGCTGCGCGCCTGCGACGATGCGATCATGTACAAAAGGCTCGTCAAGGCGATCGCCCAGCAACAGGGACTCGAAGCGACCTTCATGGCCAAGCCCTTCGCCGGGCAGGCGGGCAGCGGCATGCACATCCACGTCTCGGTCAACGACGACAAGGGCGCCAATATCTTCGCCAGCGACGATCCCGAAGGCACCCCGGCCCTCCGCCACGCCATCGGCGGGATGATCGGCAGCGTCGGCGACGGCTTCGCGCTCTTCGCGCCACACGCAAACAGCTACCGGCGGTTCAAGGCGAACAGCTATGCCCCGGTCGCGCCGACCTGGGGCGTCAACAACCGCACCGTATCGTTCCGCATTCCCGCCGGTCCGCCGCCGAGCCGCCACGTCGAACATCGCGCCTGCGGCGCCGACGCCAACCCCTATCTCGCCGTCGCCGCGGTCCTCGCCGGTATGCATCACGGCATGGCGACACAGGCCGATCCCGGCGCCGCGGTCGTCGGCAACGGCTATGACCGCGACAACGCGGGCGACGACAAGCCACCGTCGAACTGGTTCGCCGCGGTCGACCGCTTCCACGCCTCCAAACTGATGCGTGCCTATCTCGGCGAGCGGTTCGTCGACATGTTCAGCATCGTCAAGCGCGTCGAGCAGGACAATTATTTCGGCGTCGTCCCGACGCTCGATTACGACTGGTATCTGCGCAACGCATGAATTGATGCCGGTTTCTTTGAGAGATTCGGCGCTGCACCGCAAAATACCCCCTTTTCAAGCCGCCGATATTGGGTCAGCTTGACTCAACATACAGGGAGGCCAGCCATGGATCTGAACGAACTGCTCAAAGCCACTCGGGGTCGTCGCTCACTGCTGCAGGCGCTGGGGGTCGCAGCGGTCGGGATCAGCTTCGGCGGCATCGCCGCCTGCAGCAAGGGGGAAGGCAAAAAGCTCGCGAACGGCGAGGAAGCCAAGCTCAACTTCTACAACTGGGACACCTATATCGGCGAGACGACGCTCGACGATTTCAAGGAAACCAGCGGCGTCGACGTCACCATGGACCTTTTCGACAGCAACGACACGCTGTTCGCGAAGTTCAAGGCGGGCAACCCCGGCTACGACGTGATCGTCCCGTCGAACGACTTTGTCGAGCGGATGGCGCGCGCCGACATGCTCCAGCCGCTCGACCATGCGCAGATTCCGAACATCAAGAATATCGAACCGAGCTTCATGAACGTCGATTATGATCCGGGACGCAAATTCTCGCTGCCCTATACTTGGCTCGTACTCGGCATCGGCTATCGCAAGTCGAAGGTGAAGACCAAACCCGACAGCTGGAAAGTCCTGTTCGACAGCCCCGAATATAAGGATCGTATCGCCTGGCTGTCGGAGGCCGGCGACATGTTCCGCCTCTATGGCAAATATCTCGGCAAGTCGGTCAACGCGCTGACCCCGGCGGATATCGAGTCGATCTCGGCGATGATGATCAAGCAGAAGCCCTATGTGAAGAAATTCCACGAGGACGACGGGCAGGACCTGCTGCTCAAGGGCGACTGCGATGTCGTGCTCGAATATAATGGCGATATCGCACAGGCGATGGTCGAGGATAACGACCTCGATTTCATCGTGCCCAAGGAAGGCAGCCAGCTCAATTCGGACACGCTCTGCATCCCGAAGGGCGCGCCGCATCCGAAGAACGCCCACGCCTTCATCAACTATCTGCTCGATGGCGAGGTCGACAAGAAGATCACCGAAACGATCCTCTTCCCGACCCCCAACTCGGCGGCGAAGGCGCTGATGCCCGAGAGCTACCGGAACAATCCGGTCATTTTCCCGCCGGCGGACGTGCTCGCGAAATGCGAATATGCGAAGTTCAACGAGAAGCTGCAGCCGCTGTACGAGGAAGCCTTCACCAAGGTGCGGGCAGCCTGACGGTCTGAAGGGGGCATCGGGGGGTGGCCGAACAGGACTGGAAATCCAATAAACGGGTCTTCGCGGCGGTTTCGCTGCCGACGATCCTGTGGGTGCTGCTGTTTTTCCTGATCCCTATGGCGATCGTCTGGGTCTACAGCTTCGGCGAGAACCGGGGCCTGACCGACATCGAATTTTCGGGCACCCTCGAAAATTACAAGCGCGCGACCGAATGGCTTTACGTCACCATCTTCGGCAAGAGTTTCGCGGTCGCGGCGCTGGTGACGCTGATCTGTCTGATCATCGGATTTCCGGTCGCGATGGCGATCACCTTTGCCAGCGAGAAATGGCGGCCGTGGCTGCTCCTCGGCATCATGCTGCCCTTCTGGACCAATCTCCTCATCCGCACCTATGCGCTGATGATGCTGCTCGGCACGCAGGGCTATGCGAACAAGGGGCTCGAAACCCTGTGGGGCGGCGCGAGCTGGTTTCGTACGCTCGTCGGCATGCAGCCGCTGCCGACATGGGAACCGGTGCAACTCCTCTTCAATAATTTCGCCGTCGTCTTCGGGCTCGTCTATGTCCACCTGCCCTTCATGGTGCTGCCGCTTTACGCCGCGCTCGACCGGCTCGACCGCAGCCTGATCGAGGCCAGTCTCGATCTCGGCGCCGGGCATTTCCGCACGATCATGCGCATCGTCGTTCCGCTCGCTGCGCCGGGGATCATCGCGGGGGTGATGATCACCCTGATCCCCGCGCTGGGCGCCTACCTCACCCCCGACCTGATGGGCGGTACCGACAGCCAGATGATCGCCAATGTGATCGAACGCCAGTTCAAGAAGGCAAACGACTGGCCCTTTGGCGCTGCCCTCTCCTTCCTGCTCATCTACGCCATGTTCATCCTCATCGCGCTGCAGGCGATGCGCAAGAAGGTGCCGGAGGTTCACTGATGGCGCTTTTCCGTCGCACCCCGATCGCTCCGCTCGAATATAGCCGCACCCTGTGGATGCGGCTCTGGGTCGGGCTGGTGATGCTGTTCCTCTATGCGCCGCTGTTCGTGCTGATGATCTTCAGCTTCAACGACAGCAAGCGCAACGTCGTGTGGCGCGGCTTCACGACCAAATATTATGAAAAGGCGCTGGGTAACGACCAGCTTGTCGAGGCGCTGGTCAATTCGCTCACCATCGCGGCGCTGGCGACCATTGTCAGCCTGATGCTCGGCGCGGTCGCCGCGGTCATGCTCTGGCGTTTCCGCTTCCCGCTGAAAGGGGCGATCGACGGAACGATCTCGCTGCCGATCATCGTCCCCGAAATCTGCATGGGCGTCGCCTTCCTGATGTTCTTCGCCGCGATCGGCTGGCCGACCGATCTTGTCTGGCCGTTCAATCTCGGCGCGATCACCATCGCGCACATCACCTTCTGCTTCCCATTCGTGACGATGGTCGTGCGCTCGCGCCTCGCGACCTTCAACCGCGAACAGGAAGAAGCGGCGAAGGATCTGGGCGCCGGCGAATGGGCGGTGTTCCGCGATGTGTTGATCCCGCACATGAAACCCGCGCTCGTCGCGGGGGCGCTGCTGTCCTTCACGCTCAGCCTCGACGATTTCGTCATCACCTATTTCACCAGCGGCCCCGACACGATCACCTTCCCGGTGAAGGTCTATTCGATGGTGCGTTTCTCGGTGACCCCCGAAGTCAACGCCGCCTCGACCATCCTGATCATCCTGACCATCGTTTTGACCGCCGTCGCACTGAAGCTTCAGGGCGTGAAGGCGATAGCGGAAACCCATTGATGCATTCTCCCTTCCCCGTTCGCATCGAGCGAAGTCGAGATGCCCATCAGTCGTGCGCGCCTTTGGGGTGTCTCGACTGCGCTCGACACGAGCGGACTAAGGACCGACCATGACCGATACAAAACCGCCGATCATCCAGATTCAGAATGTCTCGAAACGCTTCGGCAAGGTGACGGCGGTCGACAATGTCAGCCTCGACATCCAGGCGGGCGAATTCTTTGTCCTCCTCGGCCCGTCGGGATGCGGCAAGACGACCTTGCTGCGCATGATCGCGGGCTTCGAGCTGCCGACCGAGGGCAAGGTGCTGATCGACGGGCAGGACATGGCCGGCATTCCGCCGAACAAGCGGCCGGTGAACATGGTGTTCCAGAGCTATGCCGTCTTCCCGCACATGAGCGTCGCCGACAATGTCGCCTATGGCCTCAAGATCGCGGGCGTGAAGGGCGGCGAAGCGCGCGACCGCGTCGCCGAGGCGCTCGAACTCGTCAAGCTGGGCGGCTTCGAAACCCGCATGCCCGACCAGATGTCGGGCGGCCAGCGCCAGCGCGTTGCCCTCGCCCGCAGCCTCGTGATGCGGCCGAAGGTGCTGCTGCTCGACGAACCGCTGTCGGCGCTCGACGCCAAGCTGCGCGCGCAGATGCAGTTCGAGCTCAGCGAACTGCAGGAAAAGGTCGGCATCACCTTCGTCACCGTCACCCATGATCAGGACGAAGCGCTGTCGATGGCGTGCCGCATCGCGGTGATCAACAAGGGCGAAGTATCGCAGCTCGCGACGCCGTCGGACCTCTACGAATATCCCGCGAACCGCTTCGTCGCCGATTTCGTCGGCTCGGTGAACATCTTCGAGGGCAAGCTGACACTCGACGAACCCGACCGGGCGGCGGTCGATTGCCCCGGGCTCGGCAAGGTCTATCTCAATCATGGCGTCACCGGCCCGCACGGCGCCGACGTCTGGGTCGCGTTGCGTCCCGAGAAGATTTACCTGCACGTTCCGGGCGAAGGCAAAGCGGTCAAGGCGGCGGCGCAGGACGCACCCGACGGCTATAATTTCGCCCGCGGCAAGATCAAAGGCATGAGCTACCTCGGCGACATCACGCTGTTCGAGATCGAGCTGGAGTCCGGCGCGCGCATCCGCGTCTCGCGTCCCAACCTGTCGCGCCACGACCAGGAAGATTTCACCTGGGACGACAAGGTCAGCATGCACTGGCGCGCGGACAGTCCGGTGGTGCTGCTGGGATAATTGGACCGTCAAACCATCGTCATCCCGGATCAAGTCCGGGATGACGAATTTTAGTGTGCGGCTTTCTTCCCCGGAAGCAGGTGCATCACCCCGACGATCACACCGCCGAGCAACAGCCCGAAGATGCCGTCGCCGGTCGCCTTGACCAGCCAGGTCCACAGCCCCTCGAGCGGCAGGCCGCCGGCGATCGAATGCGCCAGCGATTCCAGCGCCTCGGCGATGCCGCCGATATGATATTCGTGCAGGCCGTGCAGGACGATCTGCCCGCCGACCCACAGCATCGCCGCGGTGCCGATCACCGCCAGTGCCGACAGCAGCTTGGGCATGAAAGACACCAACCCGCGGCCGATCGCCCGGCGCGCGCTATTGCCTTCCTTCGCCATATGCAGGCCGATATCGTCCATCTTCACGATCAGCCCGACGACGCCGTAAACCGCAACGGTGATCGCCACCGCCACGACCGCCAGCGTCGCCGCGCGCATCGCGAAATGCTCGTCGAGCACTTCGTTGAGGGCGATCACCATGATCTCGGCCGACAGGATGAAGTCGGTGCGTACCGCGCCCTTCACCATCGCCTCTTCATGATCCTTGTCGGCCACGATCTCGGCATCCTCGGCAAGGCTCGTCTTGTCCTCCTGCAACGAATGGATCACCTTTTCGGCGCCCTCGAAGCAGAGATAGGCGCCGCCCAGCATCAACAGCGGCGTGATCGCCCACGGCACGAAGGTCGACAGCAAGAGCAGCGCCGGCAGGATCAGCACCAGCTTGTTGAAGATCGACCCCTTGGTGATCCGCCAGATGATCGGCAGTTCGCGGTCGGGGGTGAAGCCGGTGACATAGCGCGGCGTCACCGCCGTATCGTCGACGACCACCCCCGCCGCCTTGACCCCGGCCTTCGACGCCGCGGCGCCGATATCGTCGATGCTCGCCGCGGCGACCTTGGCGATCGTCGCAATATCGTCGAGCAGGGCAAAAAGGCCGGAGGGCATAGGGGCTGGGTCTTTCCTGTTTAGAGAGCGCGGAGTTTGGGCATCGCCTCATCCAGCGATTTGCGGATGATGGCAACCATCTCGTCGATCTGGTCGGTGGTGATGATCAGCGGCGGACACATGACCAGGCTGTCGCGGATACCGCGGACCATCAAACCATTGGCGATGCACGCATCGCGCGCCATCGGTCCGGCGGTGCCCTCGGCGCCGCCGAAGCGCGCGCGGCTCTCCTTGTCGGCCACGATCTCGACCGCGCCGAGCAGACCGATCGAGCGTGTTTCACCGACCAGCGGGTGATCGTTCAGCGTCGCGAGCGCTTTAGCGAGATGCGGCCCGGTGACGCTACCGGTGCGCTCGACAAGTCCTTCGCGTTCGATGATCTCGATATTCCGAAGCGCGACGGCGGCGCAGACGGGATGCCCCGAATAGGTGAAGCCGTGCACGAAATCGCCGCCGGTCTTCAGCACGTCGACGACATGGCTCGCGACGGCGGTCGCTGAAATCGGCAGATAACCCGACGACAGCCCCTTCGCCATCGGCATCAGGTCGGGCGTAAAGCCCATCGTTTCGTGGCCCCACATCTTGCCGGTGCGGCCGAAACCGCAGATCACTTCGTCGGCGACGATCAGCAGGCCATATTTGCGCGCCACTGCCTCGACCTTGGGCCAATAGCCTTTCGGCGGGATGATCACCCCGCCGGCGCCTTGCACCGGCTCGCCGATGAACGCGGCGCAATTTTCGGGGCCGACCTCAATTATCCTGTCCTCGATCGCCTGCACGCAGGCGTCGCAGAACTCCTCCTCGGTCATCCCCTGCCCTTCGTTAAAGGCATAGGGCTGGCGGACATGTTCGACGCCGGGGATCGGCAGGTCGCCCTGCGCATGCATCGCCTTCATGCCCCCAAGCGAGACACCGGCGACGGTCGAACCGTGATAGGCGTTCCAGCGGCTGATGAAGACGGTGCGCTTCGGTTCGCCCTTCAGCTTCCAATAGTGGCGGACCATGCGGAACACCGTGTCGTTCGCTTCGCTGCCCGACGCGTTGAAAAAGACGTGCGGCAGGCGGTTGCCGGTCAGGCTGGCGATCTTCGCCGCCAGCGTTACCGTCGGCGGCGTCGCGGTCTTGAAAAAGGTGTTGTAGAAAGGCAGCTCGCGCATCTGCGCCGCCGCGGCCTCCACCAGTTCCTCGCGGCCATAACCGACGTTGACGCACCAAAGGCCCGCCATCCCGTCGAGGATACGGTGCCCGTCGCCGTCGTGGATATAGCATCCCTCGGCATGGGTGATGATCCGGCTGCCGCCGAGCCTCTCGATCTCGGCCCAGTCGGCCTGTGCGGGAAGATGGTGCGCGACGTCGAGGCGGCGCAGTTCGGCGATGTCGTGATTGCGGGGCATAAGAAACTCCTGAATTCCAAGATCCGTTTGCATCGAGCGAAGTCGAGATGCCCCTCGATCTTGCGCTACGACGATGGGTGTCTCGACTTCGCTCGACACGAACAGAGAAGAGACCGGTCCCGAAATCATCAGGGCGAGAAGCAGAGCCGTGCGAGATAGCGATCGTAGCGGGAGACGCGGCGGTTCATAATTCCCCCCTTAACCCGCGTCCGAGGAGGTGGAAATAGGTCTGGCTTTCGCCGTTGCCGTCGACCGCCCATTCGGGGTGCCACTGCACCGCGAGCAGGGGCGCGCCGTTCGGCCGCGCACTGAACGCCTCGACCAGCCCGTCGGGGGCACGTGCCTCGACCGACAGGCCGTCGCCGAGCCGGCCGATGCCTTGATAATGCACCGAATTGACGTCGAGCGACGAAGCGCCATAGGCCGATGCCAGCATCCCGCCCTCGGCTAGGTCGACATGATGGCGATGGTCGAACATCGCGTCGAACAGCGTCCCGTCGGGGGTATGGTGGCGCAGCAGCTCGCCATTTGTCGCCGTGTCGCGCCGCAACGTCCCGCCGAGCGCGACGTTGATGTCCTGAAACCCCCGGCAGATGCCGAACAGCGGGCGCTGCGCCGCAATCACCGCCTCGACAAGATCGCGCATCATCCGGTCGCGGTCGGGGTCGAACGGTCCCTCGCCGGCATCATCCTCGCCATAGCGCGCCGGCTCGACATTCGACGGCGATCCGGTGAGCAGCACGCCGTCCAGACGGCCGACGATCTCGCCGGCGCGCATATATTCGGGCAGCGACGGGATCAGGAGCGCCGCGCAATCGGCGTGGCGCATCGCCGCCGTCGCATAGCGGTTCATCACCGCCTGCGCATATTCCGCTCCGACCTGCCGGTTGCAGGCGATGATGCCAAGGACGGGACGGGCGGACATCGGAGGCGCTTTCCTTTCGCCTCATAGCTGCCGTCTTTCGCGGCGCGACGCCAGCGATATTTGCGTCAGGCGTATTGGCGCGCGAAAGCCGCGGCCGCCCCGAACAGGCCGGGCTGCGGATGGGTGATGAGCTTCACCGGCAGCGCCGACATGAAGCCCTCGAACCGCCCCTTCTCGACGAAGCGCTCGGGAAAACCCGATTGCACGAGGCTGCTGCGAATCCGTAAGCCGAGGCCCCCCGCAATCACCACCCCGCTCGCCCCCTGCGCGAGCGCGAGGTCGCCCGACACGCTACCGAGCGACAGGCAGAAACGATCGACTGCCGCGGCGGCAAGGCTGTCCTGTCCGCTCAACGCATTGGTCCAGATCGCCTTGTCGTCGAGCGGCGTCACCGCGCGGCCTTCGAGCGCGGCGAGCGTCTCATAAATATCGACGATACCCGGCCCCGACACAACCCGTTCGATCGACACCCGCCGGTGCCGCTTGCGCAGCCGCGCAAGGATCGCATCCTCGATGCTATCGAGCGGCGCGAAATCGATATGGCCGCCCTCGGTCGCCTGGACGCGATAGGCGCCGCCGTCGCGCCAGACATGCGCGACGCCGAGCCCGGTGCCAGGACCGATAATGCTGATCGTACCGGTTTCGGGCAGCGGTTCGTCAGGACCGCAAAGCCGCTCGAAATAGCCGACATCGGCCTGTGCAACGGCGTGCCCCACGGCTTCGAAATCATTGACGAGTATGTGGCGGTCGACACCCAGCTTTTCGCCGATCAGGGCCGGGCGAATGATCCAGGGGTTGTTGGTGAAGCGAATGATTTCGCCACGCGTCGGCCCGGCGATCGCGATCGCGACACCACGCGGCAGGCTTCCGCCCTGCTGGCGCGCAAAATCCTGCCAGGCGGTCTGGAAACTCGCATGATCGCTGGTGTGTAACGTCGTTTCCTCGCCAAGCGAGACGACCCGGCCGCCTTCGACCCCGGCAATCGCAAAGCGCGCATGGGTGCCCCCGATATCGACCGTGACGATGGCTTCGCTCATGACTCTCCCTTGCCGGCAGCCGCCGGGTTGACGAAGGCATGTCGCATGGGTCGCATCGATGCAACAAGGCATAGCTATGCGTGCTTGCTTCGCCCGCAGACGGCGCCTATTTGCGAATCATTCTCAATAATGAAAGTTAGGCAATGACGATCGCACCGACGCACGACTGGGACGGAACGAGCGGCGAAAATTGGGTGGTTCACCAGCTCCGTCTCGACCTTATGCTCGAAGATTTCGGCGCCGCGGCAATCGCTGCCGCCAATGCGCAGCCGGGCGAGCATGTTCTCGACATAGGATGCGGAGCGGGCGCGACCAGCCTTGCGCTGGCAGAACGTGTCGGTTCGAACGGCCATGTGCTCGGCGTCGACATCTCGGCACAATTGATCGCCCGCGCGCGATCGGCACAACCGGATGGTGTGCCTGTGACGTTCGACCTTGCCGATGCCGCCCGTGCCTCTTTGCCCGGGCAGGCATTCGACCTGCTCTTCTCGCGCTTCGGCGTGATGTTCTTTGACGACCCCGTCGCCGCTTTTGCCCATATGCGGGCAGCGCTCAAGCCCGGCGGCCGGGTGGCATTCGTTTGCTGGCGCAGCGCACAGGAGAACGACTGGGTCCGCCTCCCGATGGCGGCAATCCGCGACCTTGTCACGCCGGCGCCCGCCGATCCCCTTGCCCCCGGGCCCTTTGCCTTCGCCGACCGTGATCGCGTGTCGGACATCCTCGCGACTGCGGGATTCGACGATATCGGGATTGCGCCCTTCGATACCACCATATCCTATGGCTACGGCAAAACGCGCGCCGAAGCGGTCGACGATGCGCTGGCGCTGGCCTTCGCCGTCGGTCCGCTGTCGCGCGCGCTGGCCGGGCAGCCCGACGACATCCGGGCGAAAGCTGCCGCCGCCGTCCGCGCCGCCTTTTCGGCGCAGCCCGGCGAAACTTCGGTGCTGATCGACGGCGCGGCATGGATCGTAACGGCGCGCAATCGCAACCTATGAACGAAATGACGTTGAAAGCCGATGATGGTGCCCCTGGCCGGACTCGCTCGGCTATTTTTTCCAATAGCTTGGCGGGTGGTGCCGTAAATCTCGGCGGAATAGGATTGTTTAATCGGGCCGGAATGAGACGGCAATCTCACCCGGCCCTGCCAAAGCGAAAGGTAGTTCGCCATGGGTGACAACCCCGTACAGATTCTTGGCCGATGCGGCAATTGTATGGAGCCGTACAGCTATCATCGCCAGCGCCGGGAGGCCCCACCGATCTGCCAAGCGGGCGGAAATATCTATCGCGAGGCGACAGAGGAAGAACTGGCCGCTGGTTATGCCGCCGCCTTCCCTGACGAACCGAAGCCCATCGCCACTTTCCGCGCCGACGTGCCGGAAGACATCGAGGCAGCCAAAGCCGTTCTCAGCCCGGATGCCCTCAACCGTTTCTTTGGCCCCGATGGCGGAGGGGCTGATGCGTGGATCGCTGCGATTGAAGCGGCTGGCGCGCGAATTGGAGGACAATGAGATGGAAACTCCCAACCGCATTATCGGCGTCAAAGTCTGGACGACCGTCCACGGTCGCGATGTGACGGTTGCGTTCAGATCGCCCTATCGCTGGCGCATCTTTGAGAACGAGGTCGATGTGACCAAGTCGTTCGGCCATGCGTTGCGCGGCCCGTCGCTGCCGCCTCATTCGGAAGCATGGCAGGCTTTTCATGATGAAACCCGCCTCAACGAGCGCAAGGCGGCCCTACAGTGTGCGGCATGAGCGCCGCAGAGATCGCCCGCGAGACCCTTAATCGGATCGGTTGGCACTTAGAACTACGCAGCGGCATCCGGTGCAAGGTCGAGGACTGCGGCGGCGTCGGTGCGCCCACGCCCAGCGAACTGGTGATGTTCTTAGCTCTTACAGCGATAGCCACCCCGGAGCCCCACCATGACTAACTCTACTGTACGCTCGGACTCTGACCGGGAAGGGGTGGGGCGTGAGCCCAATTACGCTGCCGAGATGAGGCTGCCGGAAGGTCTGTCGTGCGCCGATTGCAAACACGGCCCCCGCTGTGATGCTCTGTTTGGCGCGGTGCGGAAGGGCTTCACGTCGTGCGACTTCTGGCCGTCCCGCTTCCTGTGCAAGTCCTGCGGCAACAGCGGGTTTATCGAATGCCCCGCCGCCTATGATGGTCGGCACGAATGCGAGTGCGTGTCATGACCTCCCCTAACTCAGATACCCGACTGGATGGGTGGCAGGACATTTCGACGGCGCCGAAGGATGGAACCGAGTTTCAAGCGCGCATCCCGGGCAACGGCGAAGACAACGTGATCGCATGGGTCGACGACCTCATCGACAGTAACGGAGATTACTGTGGAGGATGGGCCTTCACGCGCGATCAAGAGCCACCGGATTGTTGGACCGATGGCTATTGCTGGGCGGTCAACGAGGATGGCGACCAGTCCGTGCAGCCTACCCACTGGATGCCCCTACCCCCTCCCCCTGTATCAGAGGAGAAACCGTGATGACCGATTCCTCTGCCTTGTCCGACCGGGTTCTGACACTTCCGCTCAAGGGCGAGTATTTCGACGCCATCGCTGCGGGGACTAAGCCCGAGGAGTTTCGGCTCGCGAACGACTTCTGGGCTCGTCGGATCGCCGGTCGCGAATATGACCGCATCGTCCTGACGCGCGGCTATCCGAAAGGCGGCGGCATCGAAGGCGCCACCCGCCTGACGCGACAGTGGCGAGGCTATCAGGTGCGCTGGATCACCCATCCCCATTTCGGTCCCGACGCCGTTCAGGTGTTCGCCATCGATGTTTCTACCCCAACCCGAAAGTCCGAACAATGACCAATGATGCAATAAGGGATCTGATCGAGAGGGTGGAGCGGGCGGAAGGGCCGTTGTTCGCACTGGACTGCGCGATTGGCCAGGCACTTCGCCCTGATCGCGAAAGCTGGCCTGCTTATTCCGCCTCCATAGACGCCGCGATGACGCTGGTTCCGAAGGGTTGGACGCGCTCTATGTTCGACGCCGACAACGGAGACGCGCTCGCTCGGCTGGAGTTCGAGGGCGAGACACCGAGCGCCGACCGCGAGGTTCATGCACGCGGAGAGACATGGGCCCTCGCCCTCGTCGCAGCCTCCCTTCGCGCCCACCTATCCACAGGAGCCTAGCAATGGAACCGACAGAGGAAATGAAGCGCATGGCGCGGAGGATTGCGGCTCACGCTCTTTGCGGTCCTGAAAAATGGAAGCCGGGGGTCAAGGCGGGCATGTATGAAAGCATCATTCGGGGCGAGGCGGACAACGAGGCGCTCGTTCTTGGCCCCCTCGCTGCCATCATGGAGACGAGCGAGATGGCGGCGAACATGCTCGGCAACGGCGACAATCTCTACGGTTGGGAGTGGGCTGAAAGGCTCCGCTCCGCCGACCACCTCAAGGATAGCAATCATGTCTGACCTGATCGACTTCGATAGCGCGTGGCCGTCATCGGTCGATGATGGTCCGTTTAAGGCGGAACGGCACGACAGTGGTTGGTGGATCATTACAAATGCGAGCGGCAATGAAGTCGATGATAGCGGCGATGGTGGCTTTACCGAGAAGAGCGCCCATTGGATCGCGGACGCAATGAACGCGAAGTTCGCGAGTCAGGAAGCCGCCGACGAAATCACCGCCCTCAGGGAGATATTGCGAGACGCGCGCGGCTGTTTGATCGATCACCTTCAATACATGAAAGAACCGGAGAGCGCGCGCATCATTAAGCGTATCGACGCACACCTTCTCACCCCGGAGAGCGATAATGGATAAGCAGGATAAATTGGCGAGTCCAATACCGGGAAGCGACGGAGACACATTCTACGGGCACCCTCCACCGCTGAGCGGCTGCGTCGCGGTATTCCATAATGTGTGCGGGCGGCGAACCGTACGAAAGTCTTGCGACTGTCAGACTTGCGCCTCCCTGTCTGCCGCTGTTGGGGAAGATATTGGAGGTGGGCGTGGGTGAGGTGGAGAACGCCCGCGCGCATCTAGACGCCGCGATTGCTGCTTTGAGCTATGAAGAGGCTTGGCGCCTCGATCCCGTCACCGGCGAGCAGTGCAAAATGGATGGTATTGAAATGTGCATCGCCCAAGACCTTGATCGCGTGGAGAGCCAATTGCTGCCACGGGGCCTTGGACCTACGGTCATCGGCGCGGTCTCGGAAAGCATCCGACATGCCTTCGTCGAGATCATCGCGGCAAGGAACGCCCTTGGTGACGATCATGGCTGATGCCGAAGATGTGGCGAACAGCCTCTCTGTGGCGCAAGCCGCGCTCATTGTCTGGCTTAACGGTGAGGAATTCAGGGACTGGCATCAAAAAGACGCTCCTGGGAATCGATCGACGCGCATCCGACTGACGAAGTTCACAGAGGCCGGCGGTTGGCCTTGGTTCAGGCGATTGACGCCATTCGGCAGCGAGGTTCGAGAAGCTCTGCTAAGGAACCCAGATGCTTGAAGCCCTCGCCCTCTGCCTAGGATCGGTCCATGACGGAGATAGCCTGCGCCTCTGTGACGGGACCCGCGTCCGCCTCGTCGCCCTCTCCGGCCCTGTCGATGCTCCCGAGCTTCCCGGTAGCCCTCGCTGCAACCGCTGCGACCCTCGCGCCGGATATGCCGCCCGAGACCGCCTCCGCGTAATCCTGAGCCAGCCGGCCAAACTCCATTGCACTGGTTCGGACAAATACGGGAGACGGCTTTGCAGGGTCACGGTGAACGGGCGGGATGTCGGTGATCA
Organism: Sphingopyxis macrogoltabida; assembly: GCF_001314325.1. Taxonomy (NCBI): domain Bacteria; kingdom Pseudomonadati; phylum Pseudomonadota; class Alphaproteobacteria; order Sphingomonadales; family Sphingopyxidaceae; genus Sphingopyxis; species Sphingopyxis macrogoltabida. The sequence continues at coordinate 1,409,709 of NZ_CP009429.1, read as the reverse complement.
GCTTGTTGCCGAGGGGCTGGCTGTGATCAGGAGCGATTGGCGCTAACGAATCGCTTGCGAACATTCGGAGAACATCGCTACCCTTGAAGGATGGCAGACCGCAGCGGCTTCAATCGATTCTTTCAGCCGACGCTCGGGGATATGCTGAGGATAGGCGTGGGCGCCAAAGTGGCGTGTAATCGCTGCCAGTGCGAGCGGGTCATAAACCTTGAGATGTTGATCGCGAAGGTCGGTCCGTCCTACTCACTGTTTAACAGGCGGTGCCGGTGCAAGCTGCTTCCGGGGTGTCAGGGGTGGAATTATTTCCTTCACGATAGGTCGGGAGTTTGGTTGCCGTTCAGGGATGCTGCCGCTGCGGATCGGTGGTTGGCGGGATGAGAAAGAGCGGGATCGCGGGATCATGCACCCCATCCCTCTGCCAGCTCAATGCAGGCAGCGAAGGCGGCGAGCCCGATGGGAACAGCCCCCCGTCGCATAACTCGCCGCCCTGCGTAGCGGATGCCCCGGTGTCCTTGTCGGGGGCTTATCGGTCTAGGCGCTTTTCCGGTTTCCCGTACACACGCCACCAGCCCGGACGTGCATGGTTTTGCTCCCGCCGCCGCGCACGATTTTCATAGCAGAATCCTGAGGCGGATGCATCCAAATTCGGTTCTATCTCCGCTTGCGAACCAGTGCAGATTTTGCACAAGTTCGCCCCGGCTGGTCGGCGCCTGTCGTGAGAAGCGGGGGCCTCAGGGCGCGGCGTCGGGACTCTTCGGAGGGTCGGGCTCGCCAGCCAAGCTATTCCGGCAATCGATCAGCCCACGCTCTGACCCCGGCCACCTTCGCAGCGCAATCGCCGAGCGCAGCCCGCATATCGAGCACATAGGGTAGCATCAGCCCATCGCGCTTGCCGGTGATCGCCTTCGCCATATCGACCGCCACAGCGACCGAAGGGGCGGCTGCGATCTTGTCCCACTCGTAGGGCGGCAGCGCGGGCGCGACAGGCTCCCCGGCGCATGCCAAAAGCTCAGCGGGCGGCTTCGTTGCCTTGACGTGCACCTTCTCCCCGCAGGCTGTCGAGGCCAACGCGAAGGGGATCATCAGAAGCGGCAGCGGCATCGCGCGCGCGTTCGTTTTGCGCATCGACCGTTCCTTTCGTGTCGTGGGCGACGTCCAGCGCCTCGGCATCGGCCGCGGCGTCGGCGTCTTCGAGCATTTCGGCAGCGGATTCCCATTTCGCCCGTTCGTGGTCCCGCCCCTGATCCCATGCCCAGCAATAGGCCAGGTACAGCGCGAGGAAGGCGAGTCCGATGGTGAGCGCCCATGCGGTGACAGTCGCCATGCGAGCGCCGAGACGGGGCGCGAGCGCATAGGCAATGAGGCTGATCATGACTTCGGCTCCTCCGCCTGCGCCGTCTCTCCCGGCCTCAGGATGACATCGGGCTCGGGGGTCGAGGATCCAGTCGCCTGCGCGACGGCAACCACGGCATCAGCGAACTTCCGGCTGTTCTCAGCCTTGGTCGCATCGATCGCGTCCTGCCCGACCTTGTTCACGAAGTAGAAGCCGAGAGCCATGACGGCCATGCCGCTGAGCTGGCCCACCATGTAGGTGATGATCTGCTCGTTCTTCTCGGGGATCACCTTGAACAGCAGGAAGGGGATCACCGCCACGAAAGCGCCGACCAGAAGGAAGGCGAGGATGTTGCGGGTGCGCTCGATCTGCTCGACGGGGGTGCGGTTGGTCATGCCATAGCCTCCCGCCGCAGCAACTCTTCGATCAGGTCGTCTGCGATCGCTTCCACAGCGGCGAGGCCGATGGTGCCACCGTTGACGGCGATCCGATCATCCTTCCACCCGGGCGTCGCCGCCTTGGCGTCCAGATTGTTGGCCTTCCAGTAATAGCCTGCCGACATCATCCCGCCCTCGGGCGTGCGAATGTAGGCAGGCACGTCGGCGAGCGGAATGCCCGCCGCGTCGGCGAACGCCTGCTGGTTTTTCTTCCCCGTCGTCTGCTTTGGCCCGAAGCCGCGATGACGCCATCCATCGCCAGACGCCGGCGGCCCGTTGCCCATGCGGTTCGCATAGACATTGTTCGCCAGTTTTTCAGGGTTGTGCGCGAGGCTGTGCGCGAGCGCGTTCGGCCCGTTCGCCGCCTTGCCGCCGATCGCATAGCGCCCCGGCCAGACTTCGGCCATGCGGCGCGCTGAATAGTTCAGGTTCTCTTCTAGGCGGGTCAGGCCCATGCTCTCGACGCTGATATTTGCAAGGAAGCTCGCGACCTCGCGGAAGGTGTCGATTCCCCAGCGATAGCAGGCGTCCTGCGTCGGCTTCACCCACTGGAGGAGGTTCGCTCGCTTGTTCTGCGGGAAAGCGAGGCAGAGGAAGTCGATATCGATCTGGCGCTGCGCAAACGACAGGTCTTGCGCGATCCGCGGTTCCGGGCGGGGCTGGATAACGACGGGCTTCGGGGTTGGGACCAGCACCTTCGCCGCCGCGAGACGGGCCATGTCGAGCATCTGGATCGGGGTCATTGCTTGCGCTCCGTCGGCTGTGTCCGGTGGTAGGATTCGAGGTCTGTCACCCGCTTCCGCAGTTCGATGATGTCGGCCTTCGTCGTGTCGGTGATTTGCCGCTCGTCGATGCGCGCGACGGTGATCTGAAGCTGGTTCAGCGTATTGGCCATCCAGAGTATCGCGGCAGCAACGAGGGTGGCCCCGATACCGGCGCCCCACTTCACATAGGTGGGCGTGTCAGGCTTCGGCGCAGCGGGCGCGAAATGGGGATGGGTCTGCACAAATTCCCTGATCGCTATTTCGGCCGAAGCCTTGCCGACTTGTTCGGCGATGGCGCGGGTCGTTGCGGCGTCTCCGAGGCTCTGGGTCATGACCGGACCATTTCGGTGTTGCCGGTGCCGTCGGTCATCTCAGTCCACCCGCAGGATAAGCGCCGCGACACCGTTGGCAACGACGACAGGCAGCGACCCGGCGACAATGCCCGCCGAGAGGGTTACGCCGCGCGCCTCCACGACCGTGAAGTTGCGGCCGATCAGGTCATCGGGCAGCGGCAGCCGATCGAGGCCAGGCTTGTCGATCCAGTCGGCATAGACATAAGCTCCACCATCCGGGGTGCGGACGGTGTAGAGACTGAGACGCGCCGAACTGCGCGGGATAATATGGCGATAGGCCGCCATGCTGTACCGCTCGCCCGCCGCTGCGGTGCGGGCGCCGATGTCGAGGACGCGGCCATAGATTTTGCCCGACGTCTCGATTTCGAGCGCAAGATTGGCCACCCGCGTGCGGCGGACGCCGGGGGCGACATCGCCGATTGGCAGGAAGCCGGTCGCAAAGATCGCATCGGACCACAGCGTCAGCGCCCGCGATCCATATTCGCCCGTCGCCTGCAGCTTTGCCGCGTCGAACTTGATCGCCTCGTTACCAGCGACGGTCAGGTTGGCGGCGGCCCCCCGACTGTAATCGATGCTGTTGCCCTGATAGGTGAACGGCACCGCACCGGGTACGACGATGCTGAGCGGCGAGCCGAGGAGCCCGACCTGAAAGCCGCGCAGATATTCCATCGCCGTCGATTTCAGGACCAGCCAGTCGCAATAGATCGTCAGTTGGCCGTCGCGGTCGAAATAATGGGTCAGCGTCTGCGTATAGCTCGCCGCAGCGTTGACCGGGGCGCCCGATGCGCCGCCGTTCGCGACCCACCACGCGATATAGTCGGGGCGCGAGATGAAATCGCAGCTTTCGACAATTTTGACGTCCCTCGAATAGGGCCAGTCCCCCGTCTGATCTTCGATGGTGACGCCATCGACCATGACGCGGATGCTGTAATTCTTGTGCGGCGGGAACCAAGATTTGCCGAGCTGCGCGGTGATGACGATATTGCCGGTGTTGGTCGCACCCGAAACATGCGTCCACGTCCCGGTCGTCATGAAAGCGTTCGTCGTCCGGCGCGCCATCAACAGCTTGTTCGCGTCCAGCACCTTGACCAGCACAGACTCAACGCCCGATTGCGCCCATACCGATCCTTCGTCGGCGGTGACCTTGCCATGCCCGTTCGCGGTGCATTCGCTGATGCGATAGCCGTGGTTGCCGCCCAGATCGGTACCAAGGATCTTGTCGGGCGCGGAATCGTCCGACCCGTCGCGAAGCTGCACCCCGCCAATCCGGTTGTCGCGCAGGTTCACGCGGCACGGCGCGGCAGTCAGGTTCGGCACAGGGAATGCGACAAATCCGTTGCGGATCAGCGTTCCCGATCGCGCGCTTTCGACATAGCTGATCCCGCTCCCGGCAAGATGCAGCGTCGCACCCGCAGACGAGGGCGGCCAGACCGAAACCAGTTCAGCCGTGCTGCCGAACGGCTCATAGGGCAGCGCGACGGCCCCGGCGTTGACCATGATCTGCGACGGCTCGGGTTTGCCCGGAAACGCCACCGTCAGCTTCATAAATGCTGCAGTGGCAGGCGCGGTCACCGTTTTGGGATCGAGCGTGGTGTTGACCGGCAAGATGGGCCCGGTCGCATTCGGCCCGGTGTAGAAGGCAACTTCGGCCTGCCGGTTACCGTTGGTCGAGATGGTGAACTGATCGCCCGGCGAGCAAGGGATGTCGGCGCTGACCGCTGCGGATACGTTCGGGGACAGCGCGCCGGTCGACGACTGGATGTAATAGCCGGTCACCTTCGCCGCGGTGTTATATAGGTTCGAGCTTGGCGTGTTGCGATAGATGGCACCGCCGGCCTCAGGATCGGAAACCACGGCAAAGGCTTCACCGCTATTGGTGATCAGCAAACCAGCTTCGGGGCTCTCGGCCTGACGGAGCATGGTCCCGGTGTCGATCTCGTCGACGATTTGCTGCGCGCTCTTCGTGCCGGGGCCGCCGGGTTCGGTGCCGGTTGCCCATGCTTCGGACAGTTCTGCGCCCTCCTTGGCGCTATAGGTTCCCGGACCGCCCGGCTCGGTGCCTTCGGCCCATGCTTGGGCTTCGTCTACGAGGGGTTGGACGGCACCTTCGAGCGCGTCCTGAAATGACGTATCAACGACCCACGCCCCGCTCTGGACGATCCAGAAGCCGTTATTTTCCGGGTCCACGGCGTCGTAAACGCGGCCCTGCTTCCCGTTGTCGTCCACTGTGACAGCGGGCAAATCAGCCACATCCTCGTAGGCCGGGATTCCACTGACAATGCCGGTGATGTTCTGCTGCAGTTCGGTGATCGCCGCCAGCAACCCTTCGCGCGAGGGCTCCATATTGGGCTGCGGCGGATTGCCGAAAAGTGCGTCCCTCGCGGTTTCGACTGCGCCCATATTCCACCTGCCTGAAATAATATTACGCCGTCATATCAAGTGACGTAATTTTAGACAAGCTTGTTGAAATATTCGGAAAGCCTAGGTGACGACAGCGGATACCGGACCGGCAGGAGTTGCCTCAAGCGATCCGCCATCGGTTGCAACATTCCAGTAGTAATATGTCCCCGCGCTCAGCGGCGTGTCGACGATGGACTGCACCTCACCCACGCCACCGCCATAGCTATCCGCAATCTTGGTTGCGGAGCCGAAGACGTTCGTGGTCCCACGATAAATATCCGACGAGAAGAATCGGAGGTCGTTCGGGTTCTTCCATGAGAACCCGGCTTGGCCAACGCCATCGACAGTCGAAAGGTTGGTCGCGGGCGGCATCGCATCTTCCGGCGTGATGACGCCATATTCATAGGCCGAACCCCGCCCCGACGAGACGACATAGCGATACCGCACCGTATAGCCGCCCCCGCCTTGGACCGGCCCGCTGACCGCCTTGTCGACGTTGATCGTCATCGAGGTCCAGGGGTCGTTTTCGTCGCCCGTGATTTCCGAGGTCAGGATATACTCTGCGACATAGGTGGCATCGTCGCGGGGAATCGGGGGGAAGTCGATCTTGATCGAACCGTCGCTGTAATAGACGCTCTCGCCGCTGATCGCGGGGAAGGAAACCGTGCCCTCGCTGCCATCGACAACCGGCTTCGGCTGTTCCTCGCCGGGCAGCAGGGTCCAGCGGCTGGCGTTGACCGGGACCGCGCCGAATCCGGTGAAGATGCCGGCGCCGTCAAGTTCGACAGGGGTCGCGATCTCATAATCCCCGGCGAAGGTGTTGTCATAGTTGATGTTGACGATGCGTTCGTGGCGGCATTTCAGGCCGCGAAGGTTGGTGATCGGAGCGATCTTGTGCCGAGGCTGCACCCGCTGACCGATCGCCTTGGCGAGGCGCATCGCCTGATTGTGATTCTGGCACGGCAGAATGTCGACGGTCAGGAATTTCGGCGTCGTCAGCGGGTCGTAATAGAGCGGATTGATCCACGCTGCCGACGGCTGGACCGTATAATTAGCCGCCGGCTCGGTATAGCGCACGATGACGCCCTGCGTTTCGCTCTCGCCGTCCTGCGCCTCGATGCTGGACAGAGCCATAATATCCCGGTTTCGAGAGAGGGCGACCGTCGGCGCCGCATAATGGCCGACGCTCACCCATGACTTTCCATCCTCGCCGAACAGGATGAAGCCGTCACAGGCTGCGAGAATTTCTTGCTCGGCATCGACGCGGCGCGCCTCGTCGACGATTGCGACGCCCGCTTCATATCGCTTCTGCGTTCCCTCGATGCCCTCGACGTCCTGATCGCAAATGTCGGCTTCGGTCGCCATGCGCGTCCAATCGATCGAGCTTTCAGGCTTCCCGCGGCCGAACGGGTGCGTGCGAAACCACGCCCAGACCAGCGCCGCGTTGCGCGTCGGCTTATATGTGGTGCGGTCGCCCAGAACCTGTTCTTCGTCGCGCGGGTCGTAAGCATTCGCCCAATCCCCGCGCACGCTCAGCGCGGCCTCGCCCAGCCCGATCGGCCCGCGCCAGCGATAGATCTTGTAGCGATGCTCGATTTCGAGCGCATCCATGCAAACGACGCTGAATGTCGTGCCGACCAGTTTGTGATCCGCGGTCCATTTTGTTGGGAAGGCGGCATCGAGCGCGGCAATGCGCGGCGGCACAGGGTCGGTCTCGCTATAGGTCGTCGTCCAGATGCGAATATAGCCTTTGCCCTCGCCGTCGGTTTCGGCAGGGTCTTTCGCCTTGTTCGTCTTGAGGCGGAATTCCTTTTGGTAGACGTAGCCCGACCCGTCGAGCGTGACCGGTTCGTCGTCGAGATAATAGGAATAGCCCGGATGCAGGATTTCGTCACTGTGGACGACGACATACCACCAGCGGCCCTGATCATCGAATTCGGCGAATAGGACGCCCCCGCCCTGCCGGGCCGTGCCGCAATTCAGCCAGCGCGGCGGCTCGGGGATTTTCACATTGACCTTGCTCGCCTCCATCTTGGACCGAGACTTGTTGCCGAACACAGCGCCGATCGCGGCGCCGAGCAATTTCGGGCCGACGATCAGCGCAACATAGGGCACAAACACAGCCAGAGCGGCGAGCGCGACGAGACCCACGATCTTCTTGACGGCCGCCATCAGGCCGACCCCGCCCAGACGCCGAGGATGGTCAAAAATCGGAGCTTGAGTTCCACCACCCCGCGTTCCAGCCTCACGGCCGCGCTATCACCGGTGCAAAGGCCGCCGATGGAACCGTCATCATAGGCGATCTCAAGCACGTCGCCGCGCGAGGGGGCGCCGGTCTTCACGACAGCGCCGGCAAGCGCCAGCAAACCCGGAATGCCTCCATGGGCGGCCATCTGCGCCTCTGCGCCTTCTGCCGTCGAATATTGGCTGAGAAATTGCCCGGTGACGTCCCGGTGTCCGGTTCGCGCGAGGTACTGCCCGATCGACAACATGCAATCCGACTGGCCATAGACGAAGGCCGATCGCCGCCACTCGCGCAGCGTTTCGTCGACCACATCCATCATGGCACCTGGTAGGTTCGGTTCGCGAGCAGCGCCAGATATTCGGCCCCGCGATCGACGGAAACGCCAAGCTGCTGTGCGCGGCGCTTCTGCATGGTGTCGGCATAGGTGCGTCCGGGCGTTTCGCTGCGACCGTGATTGTTGTCCTTGGCCGTGATCGAGGCCGTGTAATTCTTGACAATCGTTCCAGATGCGGCGCGCTGGATCTGCTCGTCGAACTTCGGCGAGAACATGATCATCTCTTTATAGAAGCTGACCGGCGTGTTCGGACGCAGGCCCTCGCCCTCGACAAAGAGCACGAGATAACAGGTCAGCTTGCGGCCGAAGACCTGAGCCTGATCGGCCTTCAGAGAGTTGTAGAGTTCAAGCGTGTCTTCGCCGGGAATCGTTGGGATGTTCAGCGCAAAATTGTAGGACGCCGCCGTTCCGTCGCGACCATCCTGAAGCGAGGGGGTCTTGTGTAGATTGCCACCGTTCGCGTTGATCGTCCCGAGCCATTCATTCCCGTTGCTGTCGATAGCATTGCCCTGACCGTCCCAGAGACGAACGGGCTCGTCGGCGAATTCGTAGTGCCAGCACTTCCGCGCGGTCGCGACGATATCGGTCACATCGTCGGCATCGCCGAGGATTTCGTCGATCATGTCGTAGAAGGCGCTCATACGATCGCCTGCTGCAGGATGATGTTGCCGGGCTTCACATGGCCGAGGCTATTATAGGCCGAGCGAATATCGGCGCCGTTGCTGATGCGCCCGGTGAACCAAGGGCGAAGATAGCAGTTGTCGCCCGGCGCGATATCACGGCACAGCGGCGTGGTCACTGTCGCGGCGGCGATGTCCCCGGAATAGATGACCTCATCGACCAGATAGCAGTCGTAATCATGACCGATGACATGCCCGGGCGAGACGATCTGGCCGACGCCGGTCAGGTCGAATTCGACGACGAGCGAGCCGCGGAGCGCGGGGGCGGTATAGACGGCCGTGAAGTCGCCGTCCCAATTCTCCTGATTGGACCATGTTTCGCCATTATCCCACGGCAGTGCGAGCATGCCGCGCTTGCGGCTGTATGCGACCTGCGGCGAGGGAGCGAGGCGGGCGCGGAAGACCTGCCCGCTGATCTTCGACATGATCCACGATGCGAGCGGGGCGTCCCATTCGGTGTCAATGATCGCCGGCTGCATCTCGAGAACGCCGAAGCCGCCGGGCTCGGGCGTGATGAACTGCGCGCCGCCCGAGGTCAGGCCGCCGTCATATCCGGCGCCCGGCGTATGAAAGAGCTGGTTTTCGATGCGAAAGGTCGGGAACTGGTAAATTTTCATCCCACTAGCACCCCGTCGCGCTCGAGCTGCTCGAGCAGCGATTGCAGCTCGCGTTTTATCTGCGCGATTGTCGCTTCGCCGCCTTGCTTGATCATCGCGACCGCTGATTCCGGTGTGAAACCGCCGTCAATCCTGATTTCCTGATTGATGTCGCCCATGATGATGGGCGGCGGGCCGCCCCGGCCGCCGCCTCCGCCGTGCGCCTGCACGCCAAGCTTGCCGTCGCTACCGCGCGTGAGCGGCATAACAGCTTCTGGCCCGGCCTCGCCGGCCACGCCCAGTTTGCCTCCATTCGCGAATTTGAAGAGGGTCGGGCTGTTGAGGATCGAATTGCTGAATGCCGCGCCATTCGCAAAATAGTGCGCGCGGTCGAAAGCAGCGCCTTTGGCGAAGATGCCGGGGTTCGCGGCGATGAGGTTCAACGACGCTGATTGGAGACTGGAGCCTCCAAAAAGACCGCTGAAACTGCCGAACAATTTTCCCAGAAACCCGCCGCCTCCGCCGCCCGAGAACATGTTCTCAAACGCACGATCCATGAGCTTGTCGATTATGCGGTTTAGGCCATTGACGACGCTATCGGCGAACGCCTTGAAAATGTTTTCGCCCTGTCGGACACCGTAGGCCCAATCCGAAAAGAAGCCCCGCGTCACCTCGCGCGCATCTGCGATTGCCTTCGCCTGCTGGTCGATGGCGTACCGGGCTTTCGCGTATGCGGCGCCGGCTTCTCGTATGGCGGCGATCTCTTCAGGGGATTGCCTAACACGCGCGCGCTGCGCCTCGTTGAGCCGCTCCGAGATGAAGGCATATTCAAGCGCTGCCTCTCCGGTCAGTTGAAGCCCGGACCGCTCAAGGTCCATGGCATACGCTGTGTCTTCCGACCATTTTTTAAGATCAGCGATTCGCTTCGCTTGGGCATCCGCCTCAATTTGATCGGACAGGCCGCCAGTGATGGGCTTGCCGACGACCCAAATTGCGCCTTTAGGCAAAGCATCGCGGATCTTCTTTTGGGCTTCCATCTCCCTTGTCGCGCGGGCCAAATCGTCTCCGTAGAGACCAACCAGCTTCCGCTGATCTTCCATTGCATCAGTCTGCTTACGGATGTCGTCAGTGTTGGACGTGATGACCTCAGACATATCGGCGGCGACCTTGGCGCCAGCGTAGGTGGCCGCCAGATCCTCGATTTTCTTCGTCAGTTCGGGCGTAACCTTAATGCCAGCCGATGCGGCGGCATTGAGCAGCTTCGTTTTTTGCTCAAGTTCTGCGGCCGCCTCCGCCGACATTTCAACCGCCCTGGAACGGTTCTGCTCGACAGTGATCTCGGCTTCGGCATTGCGGATGAGATCGGCCGTCTTTTCAGCATCGGTCTTGCCGCCCCGACGTCCGGAACGCTCCCGCGCCTTGCGACCGGCGGAAGCCTCCTCGCGGAAAACGTCGGACAAAGTTCCGGTGTCGATCGACTTTTCGATTTCATCGGCGATCTTCACCTTTGCCGCCGAAGAATACCGCTTGGCGAGCGTCGTCAGGAAGTCACTTTCCGAAATCCCGGTCTTCGAAAAATCGATGTTCTTGGCCTCACGGGCGGCAGCACTTTCCCCAAGGATGCCGATATCCACTCGGCGCGCGATGTCCCGCAATTTCTCGCGCTCGAACTGAGACGCATCATATCCCCTTGGATTGAAGATCGATTGCAGGACGCCGCCATAGCCTCGCACGGGGGAATTCACGGCATCCTGCAAACCGGACGCTGCGGCTTCCTTATCCCGCGCGGCCTCGCCACGCAGATTCGCCGCCATCAGGCGCGCGTTAAGGATGAGCATTTCGTTCTGCGATTTGATCTTGCCCGTGGTCAAATCGAACATCTTGCCGAGCACGCCTTGCGCATCGCTGAGACCGTCAGATGCCAGTTCGACACGCTCCATGGCCTTGTCGGCCTCAAACAGGCCCGCGACCATCTGCAACAGTGCGTCGAGCATGCCGCCGATGATAACGCCAATGAGCCCGCCCAAAATTCCGGCGAGGCCGGAAACGATTGCCGATGTGGCACGAGACGCCGTGCCCACCGCCGCGACCCCCGTAGCTGCACTCGTTGACGCAGTCCCAGCCGATTTGTTCGCTGTCGCCAGCCGCTCGAGATTGTTCCGGTATGCTATGACGTGCGCGTCAGATTGCTGTGTTGCCGTAGAGGTTCGCGAAACAGCCCCAGCGAGCGCCGTCTGCGCGGTGGCGGCATGCCCCGACGCCGTGACAATGCCCTGAAGATGATTGCGATATGTCACGACGTGGGCATTAGCCGCGGCGACCATCTGCGTGGCCTTCGCGACAGACCCGCCCGCCTGATCGGCGGCGCGAGCGGCGCGAGCGTAATCCTGCGCGAGCTTCGCGGCATTCCCATTGCCGGACAGCTTCCCGGCCGATGCCGCTGCCCGATCAGCCGAGGCGCTGAACTTGTCGAGATCCGTCGTCGCGCTGACGACATCCTTGCTTTCGACGCTGAGATTTAGCGCGGCGACATCCACGTCACTTCTCCCTCTGCCGGTTCGTGGCTGAGCGCCAGGCTTCCATCGGAGATCCTGTGGCGAGCGGCTCGTCTTCTGACTGGTTGGCCTTCATGAGAAAAACGCGATCGAGGGCGCGGATGCAGTGCTCGAACAGATGAGCATCTTCGTCGCCCCATCCCGAGACATGCGCTGCAATCGCACTCGCCGGGATGGGGCCGTAGCCGAAGCCGATCTGCCTTTCGGTGGAGAGCCGCCAGAAGTCGCCAAGCCAGACATCGTACCCTTCCAATATTTCGGGCGGATAGAGGTCTTCCGGGATTTCCGTTCCGTGCTCCTCTTCGCTTTCCCGTGCCGCCTTCCATTCTTCATGACGATCGAGCGACCAGAGGAGGGCAGCGGTTAGTTTCCCGCCGCTTCCTCGGCCGTCTCGGCGATGCGTTCAGCGACCTGATCGCCGGCCCATTCAACGGCCCGGCGGTATGCATCGCCGATCCCGAAATCATCGTCGGCCGTGAGCAACGCCAGCGCCTTTTTCGCGTCATATTTGAGCGGCTTGCCGTTCTCGGTCACGCCATCCCAATCAAGCAGGATGTGTTCGGCGAGCGCGCTGCCCATGGTGACAGCGAAATTGACGACGCCGGCATCGGTACGCAGCTTCTTGCCGCTTCGCCGCGCAAGGCCGGCGCTGGCAATCTTGAACGGCTTGAAGTTGGTCGAGCGGACGAGGAACCGGACGCCTTCCATGTCCGGAACGTCTTCGATCCACGTGCCGGGGTTCAAGTCGATTTTCTTGCCGAGATTTCCAATATCCATAGCTCTTCTCGCTCGGGCAGGTTCGGGCCTAAGGACGACGGCAGCCCGAATTGCCGCCGCCCTTAGCTGGTTAGACTTCGACGATGTTCGTGTTGGGCTTGATCGAATGCGTCGCCATTCGGGCGGCGTTGGCTTCACCGCCGTTTTTGCTCTTCGAGAGCACAATGCCGTAAAAGAGGTCGGTTTCGCCCGCCGGCTGTGCGGTAGCGATGATCTCGTCAGCCGTTGCCGCGAGCGTGGTCGTGATGCCGGCCCCGCCTGGCGTCGCCGAAACCGAGAAGCTTGTCGGGGTCAGTCCGGTTTCGCGGACGTAATATACGGTCCCAGCGGTGAGTCCGGTGGGCAGGTTGCCGCCCTCAGGCTCGAAGATGACGGGCGATCCCGCCGCAAGCCCGTGCCCACCGGGCCATGTCACAATGCCGGGCGCAGCTACGCTGATCGTGACCGGCCCTTCCGATGCGCAACCGGCGCCCCATTCGACTTTGAAGGCGTAATTCGCGCAGCCATCGACAGCCTGACGCAGGCGGATCTGGCCGGGGTCCGTGGGAAGCGGCGCGAAAACGTTTTCCATCGCCGGGGAATTTGCCGTGCCTGCAATGGTGGCGTCGCGATCAGCGCCGATGAAACTCTGAGTGATGGCGGCGCGCGCATCGCCGAGCGGCCCCGAGTTGGTCCAGCCGTTGATTTCGAGCCATTCGGATTCCTGTGCCGTGAAGTCGGCGAGGGTGACGCGAAGATCGGTCGGCAATGCGACTTTCGTCCCGATATAGATTTTTGATCCGCCAATCCGCTGCAACATGTTCGTCGCTCCTGTTGACCGCCAATGCGGCTCCAAAGTTGCCGAACGTTACATCAGAAGCCCCATATGCGCAATATTCTTACGTCGTGGAGAATTTTTAAGTCGCTACCGGGGCATTCGATTGCCGCCGCTCGTTGGCTGATTGAATTGGGTCCCGCGGCCGAGTAGCCTGCGGCTTGTTTTCGGAGGCCCCTCATGATTCTTGCGATACTTCTGGTAGGCGCCGTCCCAGCGTCAGGGACATGCGACAAGCTCGCCGAGGAATATGAGGGTGCCAGTAAAAAGCTGGCAATGTCGATGGCCGACGGTCTCGGAGACACTAGCGCAATTCGCAAAACAATGCGTGAAACTCAAGATGCGAACGTATTGGCCGAGGCGCAGCAAACGCTAAATCTGATGGTGGCACACAAGTGCAGTCTGCCAACCACCACCCCTAAGGGCGGGCTCTATCTCATCCCGGCAATTGAATGCCGTACCGCTCGTCTAAAGCAAGACATGGGCGAGATTTCGTCATCGGATGAGGCCTGCGATATGTCCAAATGGGTGAAAACCCAAGGCGACTGATCCTTGGCCCAAGTCAGCGAGGATGAGACTCGAGCCCTTCGCGGATTGATTGATCGACTCAATACTACCGAACCACTCAACTGGAATCAGTCAGAGGCGATGCGAGGCGCCCATCTATTTGATTGGAGCGGAACGGACATCGGTCCCGCTATATTGGAGCGACACCGTGCGCGCTATCGGGCGAGAGCCTTCGATATCGCGCCAAAGCACGGTGAATTTTTTGGGAAGATGGCTGATCAAGATTTGGGCTGGAACGTACAATTTCTCGGTCGCTTGCTGGATGATTGGTTCGCCAACGCTCATTTCATGCCGCCCCATTGGCCCGACCGAATATGCGTTTTACTGAGGAAGGCCAAGGAGTTCGAATTGGAGCGCGACTTTCTGGCCGCGTTTATCCGCCACTACATGACGCCATTTACGACACCCAAAAACTGTAGAATTCTTGCTCGTGCAAGTAAAATAGGGGTTATATCCTAAGTCGACGCCCAAAACACCCTGACCACACAAACCCTAACCGCCCCATCGACGAACGGCTGCATCACTTCCGAATCCTGCGTCACGCGCAACCGCGACGGGCCGAACGACATGCACTGATCCGCGGGGAAGTGGGCGGCGATCTGGCCCGCGATTTCCTTGAGCTGCGTGTGCTCGATCGCCCGCGCAATTGGCCACTGGACGGTGATCATCAACGTCCCGCTGCGGATATGCAAACGAGGATCGATGCCGACGCGATCGGGCGTGTTGGTCACGTCGCTGAGCAGCAAGTAGGGCGCAGGATTGCCATCGTCAGTGGGCGGCGTGAAGATGTCCCCCGGCTCGAAGCGCGGCATCACCGGATCCGTCACCAGCGTATCGATGCGGGATTTCAGCGCGAGCCAGTCGGTGGTCTGTATAGATGGCATTATTTCCCTCCGAGCCGCGCGGCTTCGGCTTTGAGGATCGCGGGCCATTTGGCTGCCACCCGCTCGGCAAAGCCATTTGCGCTCTGATTATAGGTCCGCCCCAAACTGTCCTCGCCCTTGAAGCCATAGTTGACGCGGGCAGAGTAGATCGCCTGCCAGCCGACATACGCCTCTCCGCCTGGCACGAGCTTGGACACCCCGAGCACGAAGTCCTGCGCGGTGAATTTCTGATCAGGCTCCCCGCGCTTCGGCGGCTTGTCGTCGATGACGACCGACCGCGCGAGGTTTCCTGACCTGACAGGAACCTCGGCGGCGGCCGCCTCGCCGAGCTTCTGGACGGAGTTCTTGAGCAGCGCCGTCATGCGCTTCTCTGCGTTCTCAGCCCACGCGGCGGGGTTAATGCCTGTCCAGCCGGTCGCCATTACTTGCCCTTGGCGGCTTTCGGTTCGGCGGGCTGCAGCTTATGGTCTGCCGTCCATTCCTGCGGAACTTCGCCGATCGCGGCGATGGCCGGCGGCGCATCTTCGGGCGCCTTGAAGCCGATCTTCTCGCGCAGCACTTCCACCGTGATGCCGGCTGCTTCGGCCATGCGACCATGCAGGATCGCCGTGCGAATTTTCTGACAGTTCTGGCAAGCCATTGTCGTTCTCCTCAGGTTAAACCGTATGCAAAGTTCAGGAAAAAATCGGTCCCACATCGGCAGTTAGCGTTATTCTTGACACCACCAGCCGGGTCGTGGCTGTGAAGCATGACGCTGCCGTCGGGGAGAAAGAACGGGGCGTTGATCCCGGTGACGGTCTTTCCGTCGATTGCCTCGTGGGTGTCGCGTGCGTTCTCCGGGTCGCCGTAGTGGCGCCACGTCTTTTCCACGGCCTCGGCGGGCAGTCCCTCCTTGTCGAGGGCTTGCTGATAGGCTTCGGCGCGGGCCGACATCACGCCCTGCGCCGTTTCTGTCCGAGCGATATCCTCGGCGCGGCGGGCGACCAGCCGATCCGAATATTTCGCGACCATCTCACTGATCTTGTCATCGGACAGCGGATTTGGCTTGCCGGCAGCAACCGCGGTGATGGCTTTCTTGATCGCTGGATCGAACCGACGATCGCGCAGCGTCATGCCAGAACCCGGTACCCATTTGCCCTGCTTGTCGAAGCGGCCGAGAACCTTCATCATTTCGTCGGCATCGCCCGATTGGAGGCGTCGACGCATATTCTCAACATACCCAGCCTGGGGGTCGGAAAGGCCGATTATCCCGCCCTCCCGGCGACCGCTTAGCGGATTGACACGCCCGGCAATATCCGTCGCAATTGTCGTCGGACCCTCGCCCCGCGCGAAACCATCGGCGATCACTTTTCGGGCCGTGTCGACCTGTTCGGATACATATCCGACGACGCGCGACGCGGCCTCGCTGCGGATTTTCTCTGCCGCGCGTGGATTCGACATATCGAACCGGAAATTCACGTTCCCACCGCCGGGGGCGGCCAATGTCGGCGGATGCGGCGGCTCGTCGGTTGGCGGGATCAACGGCGAGCTGATCGAAGGCAGGTCCGTCGTCTCGCGCTTCGGCAAGGCTGCGCGGCGTTTCGTGATCTGTTCGGACACCGCCGCGCCCGCGTCCGCATATCCCGCCTGGCGCTCGATCAGGTACGACGAAAAGGCCGAGTTCTCGATATTCAGCGCGGCAACAGCGCGATCAATGTCGCCGGCGCGCAGAGCCGCTTCCAGAGCTGGCATATCGATGCCGTTGCGCAAGTCCCGGATGGCAGCGAGGAAGGCATCCCGCAGCCGCGGCTCGAGCTTATCGATCAGGGACTGCAGCTCGTCGTTCATCGCACGATGAACCTGATCGCGCAGACGACGCCGACCGCGGGAATGTTGTCGATCTTGAGGACTGTCACCGGCGCGCCGTCGAGTTCGAGCACGTCGCCGGGGTCATAGGCCGCGCCCCACGGTGCGACGATGACCTGCTTATCGGTGGCGACGATCTGGCCACCGGTTTCGACCGGGGCGCCGATCAACTCCTTCGCGACGCCGCGCGCTGCGCCGTTGAGGGGGGTACGGACATACGTCGAGGGTGCAGGCGGATCCCATGGGTTCGCACCGGGCGCGCCGGGTGTTTCACGGACGAGCGCTATCGATCCCTGCCCCAGTCCTCCCTCACTGGTCGGGGCGAGCAGTTCCGTCGCCATGGCGCGCATATCGGCGTAGAATTCGCCCATTAGCAGCCACCCAGCGTCCAGAGGAAGGCCGCGCCGGTATCGTCGCAGACGAATTGCGAGAGCAGCCCATCGATCTGGCTGTCGATGAAAGACGGCCCGCCGCCGATCTCGGCCTTGCCGTCGTCGAAGAATTCGCGCTCGATCACGTCGACCTTCTGGCGCTTCACGCGCTCACCGGCCGTTCCGGTCCCACCGGTGAGGATGCCGGGCGCCTGCGCGTCCAACCAGCCCGCGCGATAGGAGGCGGTGATGACCGCAGGCGGAATCACATCATCGGGGACGGGGACGGTGCAGTTTACCGTCGCCCCGGTGCGCGGCCAGCCGAGTTCCTGCATCACCCCGCCGACGCGCTGGCCGGTCCAGAACCGTTCGTATCCGTCGACATAGGCGCTGCCGCGTGCGCGCAAGACCGCCGGCGCAGGCGCACCGTCGGGCAGTTCATAGCCCTGTTCCGCGAGCCAGTCGGTGAAGCCTTGGTCGGTGCCATATGCGGCCATGGGTCGGTCCTACGAAAAAGGGCGGGCGACGTTTTCACGCGGCCCGCCCTTCGCCCCGGAATGAAGCGGGTGGTTATTCGGTCGGGCGCTTCGCGTCCGGTGCCGCAGCTTCGATCGCCTCGCGCGTCACGACCTTGCCGGTGATCTCGGCGACGACCTCGACCGCAGGAAGCCCGGCCTTGGTCCAGTGCTCACCGTTCTTGGCATCGAGCAGATCGACCGCTGCCTTGATCTCGTCCGCGGTGGCGGGGTCGGTCGAAGGCTCCTTGCCCTTGAGCAGTTCGACGATCTGAGCCTTCAGGCCGTCGATGTGCTCGTTGGCGGTCGCGAGGGCGGTTTCCGCCGTCTCGGCGCGTGCCGTGAGAGCGGTGATCGCGGTCGCATGGTCAGCCTTCAGGCCGTCGATGTGCTCCTGCGCCTTGGCGATCACCTCGCGGCGCGCCCGGCCAACGTCGCTGTCGTCATCGTCGTTGACGATGAGTTCGGCACCCTCGGCGGGTTCTGCCCCGACGATAGCAACGCGACCCTGCCAGCCGACGGGAATATCGCCCGACATGCTGAACTCGGTTCCGAGGGGAACTTCACCCGTCGGGTTTTCCGCGGTCGCGACACCATAGATGCCGGGACCAATCACGCGAACGAGCTTTTCCTTTGCCATCACCCGGCCTCCGATCAGTTGACCACGACGCTGTAGAAGACGCCGCTCTTGCCGTTCCAGTCGGAACGGATGTCGATGCCCATCGCCGCCATGACGAGGAAGTTATAGTCATCGACGGGGTTGAGGCGGACGGCGGCGGTCGTCGAAGCGGCCATGCCGATCAGCGGGCGGATGTAGTTGCTGCTCGGGACGAAACCGAAGAACTGGTTGCCCGAAAGCTTGTGCGTGACCTTGATCGACTTGATGCGACGGTTGGTCAGCATGAAGTCGAAGATGCGGCCGCCCTTAAAGCCGGCCGAGCCGCTGTACTGGCGATCCCAGTTGCGAGCGATCTCGGGCGAGATGTAGAGATTGACAGCTTCCGTCACGAGGTTGGCGTCCAGCATCGCGCCGAACGTTTGCGTGAAGAATTCGTCGATATCGTCGGCGGTCGTGTTCGGATCGGCGAGGTCGATATTCGCGCCGCCCACAGCCGAGCCGAGGTTGATCGACTTGGCATAGGGGTGGTTGCGGATGCCGTAACCGACTTCGCCCTCGAAGGTCAGGGTCGTGTCGCCGTCGAGCGCATAGTCGGCCATGTCCTCGCGGATCGCAGCGGTGTGCGATTCCTGGTCATCCGACAGCGCGTCGAAGTTCTCGCTCTGCAGCGAGTTCCATTCGCGCCAAGACCGGCCATAACCGGTGTTGAAGATCGGGACGAGCGTGCCACGATAGTCGTAATCGGTCTTGCCGAGCACTTCGGGGACCTTGCCCGACAGCGAGCGGCGGACCGTGCCCGAATCGCTGGCCACGCGATATTTGAAGGCGATCTTGCCGATGTGGATCGGGCGGGCCAGCGCCATGAGGTCGGCCATATAGGTCTGACCTTCGTCGTCGCGCATAACGCGGCGGGTGATGGTGTCCATTTCGAGCCAGGCATCGCGCGGCAGGACTGCGGCGGCGTTGGTCACCAGACCGTAGTTGCGCGCCATATTGGCCATGAGCGGCGCCATGGCATCCTCGCCCATGCGGAAGGCCTCGCGCTGCGCCGATACCTCAGCCCACCATGCCTGATGCGGGCGGCTGTTTGCCATGAGGTTCTGTGAGAAATAACGCATTTCGATGCCCCCTTACGACGCCGCGGACAGGTAGCTTGCCGAACCCGCCGGGCGGATGCGGACGAGCTGGGTGCTGCCGGTGTTGTTGTTGTAGATCTCGTCCGAATAGGCGACGATCAGGTCCGACGTGCTGGCGATCCCGAGCGTGCCGTTGGCTGCCGGGGTCAGCGGCGTGCCGACCGCGGTGATGTTCACGCCATTCGCGACGCGGGCCGCGTAATGGGTGTCATCTTCCAGTTCGAGACCGATAACGCGGTCGCCGCGCACTTCGGGCGGGCCGGCGGCATACGCCTTGTAGGCGGCATCGACGTTCTTCTGCGCGAGGTAGTTTTCCTGCGCGAGCCAGACCTTGCCGACGGTGGCTGCTCCAGCGAGGGCGAAACGGCCGCTCGACAGAACAATGAGGCAGCCCGGCGTGATCGCCGCGCCGGCCTCGGCTTCTCGGACCTGCGGGTCGTTACGACGAGCCGGGCCAAGGTGGATGCGGGTGTAGCGTGCCATGGATCAGTCCCCCTCGGGCAGCTTGTAATCCGGCTTTTCGCCGGAAGGCTTGAACGCGCTGTTCACGCGGAAGGCGGTGGTCGGCTGCTTCGCCTTTTCGAGAAGGGCGTTCAGCACGATCGCGGGGGTTTCCTTCGCGACCGCCTCTTCGAGCACGCCAGCCTCGACGGCCTCGTTGACCAGAGCGGCATGCTCGGCGTCGGCCTTGGCCTTATCGGCGGCATCGCGTGCGGCCTGCGCATCGGTGAAGGGCTTGAGCGCGGTGCTGACAGCATTCGCGATCGTTTCCGGGATCGAGGCGACGGTTTCGGACAGCGTCTTCACCTCCCCCGAAAGTGCGTCAAACTGCGCTTTGTCCATGTCGTCCTCGCTTGCATTCAGGGCAGCGCCCTTGGTGGTTTCGGGCGTCGGGTCGCCCTGCACGATGCCACTGATAAAACTTTTGATGCGTTCAATCAACGATAATCGTTCTTTTCGTTCAATAGCACGCAACATACTTTCAACAGACCAGCCCAGATCGCGGTCGATGTCATCAGCGAGCGTGCAGTTGACGACTTCGATCTCATCGCCAGCAGCGTTGACAAAAATACCAACGCCGTCGTCGGGATTGGCAGCGCCCGCCTCGTTCAGGAGAATCGCGTCATGCTCGAGGAACATGTCTCGCGCGATGAAGCTATATTCCTTGCCCGCCGGGGCCGCCTCAAGGTTGGCGAGCACGCACGTGCTGGTGTGAATCGGCTGTTCCTGCTCGATGCGTTCAAGAAGTTCGCGGCCGCCCTGCGATTGGTTGGCGACTTGGACGTCGATCGCCTTGTCCAAGAAGACGCGGCCGTTCTCCCGGCGCACATTCTCATTGTGGGCGCCGACATAGGAGCGGGCCAATCCCTCGGGACTACGCGCCAGCACGAACTTGCCGTTGACGACGGGGTGCCCGAGAGGAGCCGGCGCGCCTTCCAGCGCCTTGTAGGCCTTCTCGATTTCTTCGGCGGGGTACATGATGCCGCCTTGATGGCTGCCGTTGCCCTTGCCGTGCATCACGACATCGTCGGGAAGGGTCGCGCTCGGCACGACAATCACTTCACGGCCATCGCGCATCTCGCGACGGATTTTGCTGGCATTGACCAGCGTAGCGACGTTCACGCGAATCTGCGTCATGGTTCTACCTCATCATCGGGAATCGTCTGCGTCGGCCCATCCTCGGCCCTCTCGCGCGCCTTCGCCTCGCGTTCGGCGAGATATTCGGCAAAGCCTTCGACCTCATCGCCGGGCTTGTAACCAGCCTCTTCCCTGATTTCGTCGGGGAGGAAGACGGGTTCGGCACCGGCCTGCTGGTTGATGGCCGACATCTTCGTTGCGCGGTCGAGCTTGTCGTCGGGCGAAGCTTCGAGGAGCGAAGTCCAGCCGATGGTCCAATCCTTCTTTTCGAGCACGCCCCATGCAACGAGGCGGTCGATGAAGTCCTGCAGGATCGGCAGTACGCGGTTCTCGCGGCGGGACATGCAGGTCTCGGCCCATTCGGTCTTGTCTTCGGTGCTGGCGCGCTCGCCGGTGATGTTGCCGACGAGGATCTTGAACGGGATGCCCATGGAGGCCGCGAACGACTGAACGCAGGGCTCCCAAAGCTCCTTGGGCTGGGGGAGCGTGATTGTCAGGGGCGAGACACTGAAACCGCCGAGCATCAGCATATTGTCGTGGCCGGACTGGAATTCGCCGACCTGTTCGTTGAGCTTGTCGATGACATCGGCGGGTGTGCTGGCGCCCATCCCCCGCTGCACGTCAGCGGGCGTTACACCTTTCGGCGCCTCGATGATCGGAGCGCCACGCGATGACTTCCAGAAGCCTTCGCCCCCGGCGCCCTTGATCTTCTCAGCATCGGCGACGTCGTTGAAGCCGGGTTCGAGCGCGGAGTTGCAGTTCAGCGTCCCGTCGTCCGACCAGATCAGCACGCGGTCGCGGTGGATGCGGACCTGGCTCTTCTTCGCGGTGGTGGGATTGCCGACGGCCTGCTCGTTGAACTGGTAGTAGAGCGGGTCGCCATAGGTCTCGCTGGTCGGAACCTCGTCCCACTCGACCGGCTCAAGTTGGCCCTGCCACGCCGGGATGACGCCGACGACATTCTCGATGCCGCGACGCACGGCGGTGACGGGCTGGTCCAGCGCCATGCCATCCCGAAGCAGGATGATTGCGCCCGCATATTCGCCGACCATCGACCGGCGATCGGCATCCATGAGCGAGCGCCAGATTTTGCGCTTTGTGAAGTGCTTGCGGATCGCGGCTTCGGCGGGGCTCTCGGCTGGCTTCTCCCCCTCCCAGAGCGCGGGCATGGTCTGCCATGTCTTGCCGATGGTCTTGTCTACGGCCGCAGCGGCGAGGCCCGAGCGGCAGTACATGCGATGGAACTGGTCGAACCCAAGCGTTTCAGGCCAGCCATAGTCCTTCGCATAGTCGTGCTTGGTGTTCAGCCCATATGCGAAGGGCCAAAACCGGCGGAGCAAATCCCGGCCTCGATCATAGGCGTTCGCGATGAGAGATGGTTGCGCCGACATGACGCTTAGTTACGCGATGTTGCGTAATCGCGCAATAATATTACCGAGTGAGGATCCAGCCCTGTTGCGCGTTGGTCTCTGCTAGCATGTCGGAAATGGCGTCCATGAGCGGGTCAACCTGATCGTCCCAACCTGTCCCGAGCCCGTCGAACATCTGCAATTCGGCGCGTAGCGCGACGGTATATTCTGCGTCGGCGGGAAGGTGGACCATTCCGGTCGCGACCCAAGGTGCTGCATCTAGGCCGCGCGTATATTTATCGCGGTCTCGCGGGATGCCGATGACTGGAATCGTCTTCTTGCGGAGCGACTGGATCAGGCCCGTTCCCGAAGCCTTGTCCTCGACGTTGAAGCCGCGAATATATTTACCCTTGTGCTTCTCCCAGAAGGTGATGGCCATCTTCTCGAGCTGGGGCGCCTCCCATTTGTCGCGGATCTGGTCGACGAGATAAATCCCGGTCTCAGCCTTCCCCCATAGCTGGAAGACGGAATAGTCGTTACGCTCGCCGGTCTTCTGGGCCGTGTCCGCGTAGATCGCGTAATATTCGATCGGCGGCAGTTCGTGCCACCATTTGAAGCCGTCCATGTTGAACAGCGCACCCTCGGCTGAGACGGGGCGCTGCATGTATTGGCTGGCGAAAGTGTAGGCATCGGCCTTCAGGACTTCGATTTCATCCGCGTTGTGCTTGTCTTCCCACAGGGGGCCGTCGGGCAATCCGTGCGCGATGGGTATGCCGTGCGTCCATTCCGGCGGATATTCCTCGGCATTGTTGATGACGACGGGCAGATTGAGGTGATGCCATTTCTCGCCGGTCCCGCCGGTCAGCAGATGGCCGACGAAATCATCCGAATGCAGACGCTGCATGATGACAATGATCGGCACACCCTCATGCGCCAGACGCGAGCGGAAGGTGTTCGTCGCACGCTGGTTCACGTTTTTCCGCTTCGTCGGCGAGAACGCGTCATCCGGTTTCAGCGGGTCGTCGATTACGAGCGCGCCCGTGAATATGGCACGGTCCATCGTGCCGGCGCGGAAGCCGGTGATCGGGCCGCCCGCGGCCTTGGCGAGCACTCCGCCGCCCTCGCTCGTCTTCCAGCGATCCTTGGCCTTGCTATCGACGCGAACCGAGACGGCCCTGACCGACTGGTAGCCGTCGAGCGCGATGAGCTGCAGCACCTTGTCGCTGTTTTCGCGGGCGAGGTCGTCGGAAAAGGTCGAGTGGATGAACCGGGCGCCGGGGTTGATGTGGAAGCCCTTGGCGATGAAGTTGACGACGGCCGCTTCGGTCTTCGTGTAGCCAGGCGGGACGGTGATGATCAGGCGTGCGATCTCTCCTGCCAGAACGAGGTCCAGCGTGTCGCCTATGACGCGGTGATGCGGCCCCTCGATGAATTCCATCCCCTCGCGTTCGGGGAAGAACCAGCGCGTGAAGTCGAGAACCTTTCCTTCGGGGGCGAGCGCCGCCGCCTTCCGCTTGGCGACGACAGCCGCAAGCAGCGAAAGGCGGGCGGCGCGATCGTCATTCGAGGCCGAGCGAGGCTGGATCAATGCCAAGGCGCTTTGCCTCCTCGATGAGAGATGCTTGAGTTCGGTCCTCAGTCAGGATTGGCCCGCCATTCGGTCCGGCGAGGCGGCGTTCGTTGGTGTATGCATTGCCCATCTCTTCGGCCGCCTGCTTGTTGAGGGCCGCGGCAAGCGGGAAATTGCCTTTCGCTTCGGCCTTCGCCGCCATGCGATAGAGGGCGCGCAGCCGCGTCGAACGATGCGCGATCGGGATCGTGCTCGTGTCTTCGACAAACGACTTCCGCGCCTGTTCGAAATAGAGCTTCCACTTCGCCGCTAGTTTGCGACCGGCATACTTCGTCGGGTCATAGGCCTGCACAGCCTGTGGGGTGAGCACGACCCCATATTCCGCCTTTACCGCCTCCACGACCTGCGTCGGCGTGTCGAACGACGCAAGCCCTTGAACCACAAAGGCTTTAATCTCGTCGGTCATGTCGGATCGATTTGCTGCCATGGTCAAGCCGCCTTCAAAGCGCAGGTGCCGCAGATGCCATCAATCTCAGCACCAGCAATCAGCGGCTTCGCATTCGCTGCATCGATCATCGGCTGGACGCCGGCGGCCTCTGCACCATATCGCCGGACGACGCCGACGAACTCTTCCACGTCGTGCCCGCGCATCGCGTAGATTGGCTGGCCCGCCTTGTTGAACTTCGGCATCCCGAATGCGTCGAGTGCCTGCGCGCAATGGTAGAGTTCGTGTTCAACGAGCGCGCAGAAGCTGGCGTCGTTCATTCCGTCGCACGCGGGCGCGCTGAAGGTGATGAGGAAGTCCGGCATCTCCCCGCCGAACCATTCCTCAATCTGCTGGATCGCGCGGGCGCGCTGCCATTTACCCATGGCCATCGGCGGCATGATCTCGGTCTGGCCAAGGACCACGCGCATCTGTTTCGCGTTGTAGCTGTTCGTCCAGAGGAAGCCGAGATGCGCATCCGACAGGTGAACGTGCTCCGGGTTCACGAGCGGGCCGCTGCCGTTGATGAAGGTGTCCATGATCCAGCTCGTCAGTTCGGCGTCGGGTTCGAAGCGGTCGGGAGCGTCAATGAACGCCGGTTCGACAAGGTGGGTTGGCGGATAGGGGCGAGTCATTTTCCGCCTCCGTTGCGCTGCTTCCCGATCTCATTGCCCGCGCCCCAAAGCACGCCGACAGAGAACGCCAGCAATACCGACGCCAGCCACAATGAAACGCTCTGCCCGAACAAACCCGACACGATGCTGAGGGCGCACAATGTGCCGATGATGATTGCGCAGTCTTTCATACCCCCGGCCCTTCTACATCGGCCCAATGCGTCGCGCCCCGAACCGGACGACCGACGGGATCGCGCCACCCGTCGCACCATGAGCAAAGGACGGCATATCCTGCCCACAGAAGCATCTCGCGACCGTCGAGGCGATCAATCGGCATCCGCGATAGGCCGACGCGCCAGTTGATCGGCGCCAGCCCGAAGGCGTCGATCGCGAGGCCGCGGACATCGTCCGGGTGCATCTCAACGCCGTGGTTGCGGAGCGTGGCGGTCAACGCGCAAGTTGCCGCATCCAGAGTTTCAAGCGCGGCCATCTCAATCCCTCCCGCTATAGCCCGGCCGCGCCAGGCACTTCGCGCCGCGGGGCAGGACGGTGATGATCGCGATGCTGCTGCACACGACCCGATGGCCGCTGGCGAGAATGACGGACCCGCCGCCCATCCGAGCGGCAAGGTCGAACATCGGGCCGGTACGGCGCTCGATGATGCACTCGTCGGGGATGTCCTCCACCCGCTCGCGGTAGCGCGTAATCGCATGGTCGGTGACGGTCAGCACGGTCATTGCACTCCTGTTGCGGCGGTCTTGATAAGGTCGCGGACTTGGCGCGCGCGGCGGACATCGGCGGGGTGGCGGACGATGCCCTTGCTGTCGTGCCAAGTGAGGCTGTGGCGCTCGTGCCAATCCAACGGCAGTTCGAAGATGCCGCCGTTCATGAAGGGCTCGAGGTCGCGCGGGTTCTCGGCGAGATAGCCGATGATACCGCCCGCCGTTTCCATGGCGCCGACACCGGCTTGTTCGCCGACTGCGGTCGCGACTGCGGCGATGCGATCGATCACCTCTTGGGCGTCGTACTTTTTCATTCGGCCTGCCCTTTCAGCTTGGCGATCAGGTCGGACATCATCGATCCAACCTCTGCGGTTTCGCTGGGCGACTGCCGGCGCTCCGGAGCGTGTCCGAGCCGCGGCGCATTGCGGTTCGCCCATGCGGCCTCTTCGCGGGCGAGGCGCTTGCGGTAGAGGTCGGCGAGTTCCTGGCTTTCGCGAACGATGGTCGGGACAAGCTTGGCCGGATGCTCGACAATCCGCTGAGCACGCGCGCACGCGCTTCGGAACGGCTCGGCAGGGATGTCGCGGACGACAGCCCAAGCAGCCATGAGCCAGATTTTACGCTCATCGTTCGACATGCCCGAGGGCGAGCATAGGGTCAGGCATATCCCAAGCTCCCCAATCGCCTGCTCCCTCGGCAGGGGAGCCGCCGCCCTCCGCGCCGCCTGTAGCGTCAATGGCTCCCCGGATTGCGTCGAGGGTTGTGCCCCGCGTGAGAGGTTGGATTGGCTGGCCATTGCTGCGGTTCCTTTCGGCTTTCAGGCCTTCGGTGATCCATTCGATTGGGACTTCGGGGCGGACGATCTCGGCGCGAGAGATGACAGCGAGGGTCGCGCCGTCGCCGTACTGGCTCCGCCATTTTCCGATCATCGACCGGGCGCGCGGTTCGGGCAGGCCAGTGGTCATCAGGAGCTTCAACCCGGAATCGAAGACTGCTTTCGTCAAGTCCACGGCGCCGGTCGCGGCGCCCGAACCGATAGGTTCGGAACTCCTCTTCCCTCCTCCATCCTCCATCAGCGGAGGCTTTTCTCCTTTTGGGGGAAATGGAGTTCCTTCACCGTCGCCTGTTTCGGAAGTTGCGGCATCCAACCCTACGTAATTTCGGATATCATCGGGTGCAGGGTGTATGTCATTGGGGGTTTTCGGCTTCTGGAACTTCCGGAAATTCCGAACCGCGCCATATTGTTTGCCGCCAAATTCATATTGGCGGATGAGGTCAGCGGCCTGCAATTCCGCAAGCACCTCGCTCATGTCGATATTGTCGGCAGGGAACAGCCGCATTTTGAGCATGAGCGGCTTCCATTCGAAAATACCCTTGTCGTCGGCCTCGATGCCAAGGCCTATGACGCAGACGCGCGCGACCATGCTGACGGAGACGACGCCTTCGTCAGTGAAAAAGCCGGGATGAACCGAACGGATGCGAGCCACTATTCGGCCTCCTTGAATGTGATGATGAAGCTCACCCCGCCCTCCGCAGCCCGTGCGCGACGCTGGAATGATCTCGATTGAACGTCCGCCCGATCGAAGAGAGCGACCGGCCCTTGTCTCGCAATGCCTTCATGGCGCGCCAGCGGACGATGCAGACGGTGCGGACCCGCGACGGGCCCGTGAGGTCGCCCAAGGTCAGGCCGTGCTCGCGCGCGATCAACGAGACAATCTCGAGGCCGGTGTGAGCCGCATATGGCGGTGGGCGATACCAGGCGGGCAGCATCAAGCGATCTCCCGCCACGCATCGGCCGACCAGCCCTTGCGCTCCGCCTTCGCGAGCATGTCGTCTTCGGTCAGCGTGATATTGCCGAAGCGCCAGAATTTGCCCTTGGGGTTGGCTTTCCCGTTCGCGTCACAGCGAAATGTCGGCGCGTCCCGGCGAAGGTGTTGCGCGGCCATATCGGCGACGCCTTGTACCCGTCCGCTGATTTTCGGCGCGCGGTCAGGCGCGAACTGCCCGGTCGCCCGCCGCAGACCAAGCGAGACGGCTTTCGACTTTACCGCCGATACCGATCGACCAAGGGCCGCGGCGATGTCGTTCAGGCTGCTGCCGGAATAGAGAGACTTGAGACGGCGGATGTCATCATCAGTCCAGAGGTCATCGCGGGCGACATACCCCAGCTTTTTGCGCCATTTGAAGATCGCGGTCGGCGATACGCCGTGGATTTTGGCGGATTGCTTCATCGTCAGCGCAGGGTTGAAGTCGGCAGGGATCGTCATACCCTCGCCTCCCGCATCCATTTCAACACCTGATCGGGTGAGGCTCCGCACGCGCGGGCCGCGACATTCGCGATGCGATGTTCCGACATCGGGTGACGTTCTTCCGCCGCACGGCAGCGGGCGACCTCATTGAGCGCGATCGTGCGCTGGAGTTTCAGGGCTTCGGGTTTCATGCTACGAGCCTTTCGCGCTCGATCGAGGCGATGATCGCGCGGCCGATCAGTTCGGGAATTTGAGGGACTACGGCGTTTCCGAGGGCGTGAAGCTGCAATTGACCCAGCCGGCGGGGAACCCCATCATGCCTTCCACACATGAAGGGCACGACGGGCCCTTGAAGCGATGCGACAAGTGCGTCTGCTTCCCTAAACGGAAGCGACGTTGAATGGACGGATTCGATAAGTTGCCGCGATCCCGGTTGTCGCTCGCCAATGGCGTGGGCAACAATCCAAGCCCGGTCTCGGCGGTGAGGCGCACCAACGGCGGAAGCCGGAACGCAATGCCATTCCGCATCGTACCCGAGCGAGGCCAGCGCTCCGAGAATAACGCCAAGCCATCGATCAAGCAGTTCTGGGCTGTTCTCCACGATGATGTAGCGCGGTCGAAGCTCGCCAATGAGGCGCTCATATTCGAACCACAATCCGCTTCTGGCGCCGGCAAGTCCGAGCCCACTGCCGCTGGCTGATAGATCCTGGCAGGGGAACCCTCCGCAGATGACATCAACGGCAATTCCATCGGCAGAAAGCCGGTCTGCGGTGAGGGTTCGCACGTCTCCGTAACAAGGGACGGCTGGCCAATGCTCTGCAAGGACACGGCGGGGGAACTCCTCTATTTCACAGAAGGCGACGGTCTCGAAACCGCCAGTGCGTTCAAGGCCCAACGAAAAGCCGCCAATGCCGCTGAACAGATCGAGGACGCGAAGCTTCGTCACGCCCCCACCCCTTCGATCAGCGGCGGAAACTCGACGATGACGCAGCCGGGCTTCGCAGGATCGGCGAACCGATATTCAGGCCGGAACAGGGCGTCATCCATGCCGAGGGCGTCGGCGATTCCATCGCGATAATGCTTGAAGGCCCCGATCATGCCGTCATCGTCGCGGCGGATCCGGTTGGGCGGCGTGAAGGTCACGCGCAGCGGCAGGGGCGCGTCGGCGGGCGGACGCTGGCCGGGATTGCCGTTCAGCCATCCGCGCGTGACCAGCCTCGCCTCACCCCGCGCGCGGTTGCAGTGCGGCTGGTAGCGCGACCAGTGCAACCGGCGCTTCGCGTTCGGGAACGTCGAGGGATGAGGCCAAGGCAAGGTGATCACGCAGCCACGCCCAGCGGCAAGCTCATCTGCTCCATGCCGAGCGCGCACTTATAGACGTCGAGGAGCGCTTCCATTTCCTTGCGGTCGTGGGCGGGCATTTTGAGCAGCCGGATAATCTGGCGCATGATCTTCGGGTCGTAGCCCTGCGACTTGGCCTCATTGTACGTGTCGCGGACATCATCGCTGATGCCCTTCTTTTCTTCCTCAAGGCGCTGGATCCTCTCGATGAAAAGGCGCAGTTGGGGATCGGTGACTTCGGCCATGTCAGGCTCCTATTGCTTCGGGGGACAGGGAAGATTTTGCGCGGGCGAGCGCACGTTCGATCTCAGCGATCGCGCCTTCTGCCCGCTGGACCCGGCCATCGGCTGACAGGTCCGTGATCGCTCGGCGCACGGCGTCTTTGACGGCATAACTGCCCGACGATTCGGGGATGCCGAGCGCCGCGAGAAGCGGCTTGATGTCGGCCGCTATGGTTTCGGCTTCCGCCCTCGCCTCAGCGATGATCTGGTCAGCGCGCTTGCGGGCTTCTTCGGCGGGGTCTTTGCCTTCGGCGACGTCGCTGGCGAGGCGTGCGAGCGCGTGGCCGAACCGATGCCCGGCCTGTTGCCGGAACTTGTCCTGGCAACGCTGACGCTCGGCATCCGCCTGCCATTTGTCCATGCCGGGATAGGGTTCGCGATCCGGGTGGCAGGTCAGCAGCTTCGCCATCGCCTGAATCGAGCATGGGCTGCCGATATTCGTCGGGCGCCGCTCGGTGCGCCAGCCGCGACCGGTGCGGAACATCACACCGCATTCGGCGGGGATTTCATCCTTGGTCGCGAGACCATGCGGCATCGCAAATGTCACCGACTGGCAGTGCTCAAGGTATTTCCGCCACTTGTCGCTGTTCAGGTCAGACAGGAGGTCGCTGCGCTGTACCTTGATTTCAAAGGCCGCGATCTGGGGATTGTCGTAGCGCCAGCGGGCGAATGACATGATATCCGGACGCGGTCCCGACCATGCGCCGACGGTCAGGTTCGTCCATGTCCAGAGCTTCCCGCCATCGCGGAGACGGCGCGCAAGGTCGTTGGCGAGGTTGTCGTGGCCCCAGGCATCGACCTTCGGCGATTTGGTTGCGCCTTTCATTCTACCGCTCCCTTCAGGGGCTCGGCCAGCTCGGGCTTGCCGATCTGCTCGGCCAGCGCGATCGTCTTCGCGCGGATCTTCGCCCGCTCCTTTTCGTGGCGGACGAGATTGCCGAGGCGTCCTGCGTCAGCGCAGGTGACCGGCTGAGGGCGGCGGAAGATGGTGCGGAGGGTGGAGAGGAGCGTCATGCGGCCACCGCGTCGTCGAACAGCGGTCCAGCGGATTGCGCCCGCGCCTGTTCGCCATCGAGGGTCACGCGGCAAAGAGCATTGCGAAGCCGGTCCCGCGCGATCTCGGCATATCCATGGTTGAGTTCGATCAGGATGGCTTCACGGCCAAGCCGGTCAGCGACCATTCCAGTCGTCCCAGCGCCGCCGAACGGGTCCAGAACGGTTCCGCCTTTCGGACAGCCTGCCAGCACACACGGCACGACCAGTGCCGGGGGAAAGGTCGCGAAATGCGCCCCCGAAAAGCCCGCAATGGCAATTTCCCACGCCATGATATCGGGCGGCACCAGTTCGGCGATGGTCTCGGCCGTCTCGAAATTGCGGAGCAGGCGTTCACCGACCTGATCGACCAGCGCGGCATGCATGCTCTCGTTCGACTTGGTTTTGAAGGTGCCGACCGGAACGGTCTTCGGACCGCCGCCGAGTACCTTGCCCTTTTCGCGGCCATTGCGGTGATAGCTGCCGTGGGCGCCGGGGCCGGTGTCCCAGCTATCGGGCGCCTTGACCTTCGCGCAGCGGGCGTTGCTGTTTCCCGAGACGGGCAGCTTGACCGCGCCCGCGTCATAGTGAGCGCCCAACCGCATCCAGCGCGCGCCAAGCTCCTTCGGCTTCGTCACCAGCGGGCATTGCTCGGACAGGTCGGGTGAGAAACTGATTTCGCCGGTGTCGCGCGCAACCCACACGTCGGCATCGCCGCTCTTGGTCAGCAGGAAAATCTTCTCATGCGCGGTCGACGGGCGATATTTGCCGCTGCTGTCGGGCATCGCGTTCGGCTTGCCCCAGATGATTTCGGACCGCACCCACCAGCCCGCCTCCTGCAGGGCGATCGCCAGCCGGTTCGGCAACATGCACAGGTCTTTGGGTTTCAGATATCCGCCGGCGGGGTTGTTCCCGCCGCCCCGTCGACCGGTTCCGTTCAGTGGAGGGCCGGGACGGCGCGCGCCACTTGCATCGGTCGACCCGCCCGGATGCGCGCCGAACACCGGCCCGACCGTCGAAAACGGCTTGTCGCGAAACGTCCGGTCGTCACTGCCTTCGGCCTTGGTATCGGCCGCGCTGCGCCCGTTCGGCGCGGTGGCATAGCAATCGCCATAGTTCAGCCAGACGGTGCCCGTCGGCTTCAGCACCCGCCGGATTTCCTCGAAAATCTCGACCATGATCGCCAGATGCTCGGCCAGCGTCGGCTCCATGCCGATCTGACCTTCGACATCGTAATCGCGCAGCCCCCAATAGGGCGGACTGGTGATCACGCAGTCGACGCTTTCATCGGGGAGAGCGCGCAGGCGATCCATGACGTCGCCGATGAGGATTTGGACGCCCATATCAGCCGTTCACCACAGCTTTGGGCTTTCCATGCCGGTGAACGTCGATCCGCTCGACCCAGCCGTTGAACTTGTGCGCGACCGCGCGCAGCACGTCTTCGGGCAGGTCCAGCAGCTCGGAGAGCGTGGCGTCGACACCCCCGTCGCTGTCCGGGTGCTCCATGTCGATCGTGCTGGTCAGCAGCATGGCCAGACGGGTTGATACCGGATCGGAGGAGCAGACCGCGTTCCGCGGCACCCGGCGCAGGCCATATTCCCGGTCGATCGGGTCGAGCGCGTCGTCGTCGTGCAGGACGAGGTTGAACAGCCGATGCGGCGCCGGGAGGGAGCCGCCCGCGATATTGGCGAGCTGGCGAACCGAGACGCCGAGCCATTCCGCGACGCGCGGCTTCCCGTGCTTGCGATAGAGGCGGCTCAGCGACTCCATCATCGCGTTGTGGAAATCCTCTTCCGTAAGAGGCTGTTTTTGCGGAACGACAGGGTTGCTGGCCTCAGCCATTATTGCCTCCATGAACAGGTACGAGAAGAAGGGGCTCGCCGTTGAGCGAAGGCCGGGGAAACGGCTGCGGGTCGACAACCTCAAGGGCGCGATGGCGCGTGAAATGTGTGCGGCTGCGGCGGATGTGCCCGCGCTCTTCCAGCCCCGACAGGAGGCGGTGCACGCCGGACTTGGCGTTGAGGCGAAGGCGGTCGCGGATTTCGACGAACGACGGCGAGATTCCATCCGAAGCCTGCTGATAGGCGTCGATGTACCGGAGCGTTTCGCGCTGTCGCTCGGTCAGCCCAATGCCCCGGCTGACCGTAGCGGGCCGATCAGCCGGGGCGCTCGCCAGGGTGGCGAGCTGGGGGGAACCGTCGACGCTCACGCGAGCACCGAAACGAAGGAGGAAAGATGGAGCACGCAGCGGCGCAAATGGGCCTCGCGCTCGTCACCGGACTCAGGGACGCAGGCATTATC
Source organism: Sphingopyxis macrogoltabida (assembly GCF_001314325.1). NCBI lineage: Bacteria > Pseudomonadati > Pseudomonadota > Alphaproteobacteria > Sphingomonadales > Sphingopyxidaceae > Sphingopyxis > Sphingopyxis macrogoltabida. The sequence continues at coordinate 1,376,903 of NZ_CP009429.1, read as the reverse complement.
AGCCCGAGGCAGATGGAACGCGTCGGCAGGTCGATGGTCGAATTCTTCAAGGAGCCGTCGGATATGCTCAGCCCGGCCGATCTCGAAGACCTGCGCGGGCTTGCCGGTGACATCGTGCTCGAAAGCGGCGCTCCGGTTAGACGGTGCGACGGGTTCGATGTGGCCAGGGAGGTTTGGACGGCTTGACATGGGTCAGGCGGCCTTCCGGTCGGCCTCGGGCCACGAAAGCGACGGCGCGTCCGTGGCGAGCGTGAAGCCCGCCCAATCGACCGGGATCATGCGGTCGTGAACGGTGACGGCTGCAAGCACTTCCTTGGACCAGAAGTAATTGAGCGCACTGGGCGAAACCGGATGGGCCGTTTTGGGGATAATGCGATGGACGCGAGCCTCTACATCTGCGGCATCGAAGTGCGCTTGATGATCGACTGCGGGGACAAACCATTCCCCGGAACTGTGATATTTCGAGATGAGGCGGTAAAGCTCCCGGGTCGGGTAGCGCCACTCTCCCTTGATCGTGCGATCAGCGGTCGCCGCGAGCATCTCGGCTTCCCGCTCATAGCCGTCGAACGTGATGCCCACGAGGCGCGCGTTGACCGGAGTACCGAGTTCGAACTGCTTAAAACGCGAGCGGGGTCGTGCCGAACGCCCGATCTTTACCGGGCCGCCGGGCAGGTCGAGTTGCACGACATAGGCGAACGCGAACCCCTTCATGCCGCGGCGCCGTGGGTCGGCGCATCGGACGCGCCGGGGATAAGCTCAGCCGGGTCAACGGCAATCTCGTGTCGTCGCGCGGCGTCGAGAACCTGTCCCATGGCGGTGGCCGGAATTCGCCCTGTCGTCCGCCAATACTGGATGACCGACGGAGGGCGGCCGATCTTGGTTGCGGCTTCGCGGACGTTGCCGAACCGGGCGAGCACTGATGCTATGTGGGTCATGGGCAACTGATGTACAACGAACTTGCACACTGTGCAACAGGAGTTTTGCACAGACACTGTTCGAATATTTTGTACAGGTGCGGAATGGAATCAGTCGCCGCCCGATTAAAGGCCATTCGCGAAAGCGCCCGGCCCGCCCTCTCGGTTCGCAAAATGGCGGAAGAGCTTGGCTATGGGGACAACCACAACAAGTACAATTATTATGAGAAGGGCTTCTCCAAGCCGACGCTACCGCTGCACTTGGCGCGCGATTTTGCCGATGTTTTCGAAAAGTACGGGATCGATCGCGACGAAGTGATGAAGCTTGCTGAACTCGTCGAGGACGACGAAGCGCCCCGCCCTATCTTGCCGGCGACCACCGACGACGACGATGTAGAAATCGAGCAATGGGATGTTGCATATGGCATGGGCGCCGGCGGCTATCTCGACCTTCCGACGACCGGGGAACGACACAAGTTCTCCCGGTCGTGGCTCCGGCAATTTACGTCGGCTCCGCCCGAGAAGATATTCCTCGCCGATGGGACCGGTGATTCGATGTTCCCGACGATCCTCGACGCCGACAAGGTGATGATCGACACGACGCAGCGCGAGGTTCGCATGGCCGATCGCATATGGGCAGCCGCGTTCGGGCAGGTTGGAATCATAAAGCGACTTCGGCCTTCGCCGGACGGCAGCGTCAAAATCCTCTCCGACAATCCATCGGTGCCGCAGGAGGTGGCTTACGACGGCGAATTGCATGTCGTCGGCCGCGTCGTCGCGATTGTCCGGAAGACCTGACAGCGGTGCGTGAATTGTCGCTCGCGGTCGTCGGCATCGCGCACGACAACAAGAAGGGCCCGCCGCGGCAATTCGAGATCGCGATGTGCACACCTGGCGAACCGGTGAAGCTGGTCCACGAACCCCGAAATCCGGCCGACCCGAACGCGGTCGCGGTCTTTTCGGCTCGGGATATCCAGATCGGCTACCTGCGGGCGGAGCGGGCGCCAATGATCGGCGCGGCCATGCGCCGCGGTATCGTGACCGCTATATTCCAGCAGCCGGAAGCGTGGGGCGCGACCATCCGAGCCAATTTGGAAGGTGACGAGCCCACCCTTCCCGCAATCGCGGAGAAGGCGGCAAGTCCGTCGCACAGCCGCGGCGGAGAAGATCAGGACTGGTGGCCGGACGAAATTTGGGAGGATGAATGATGAAGCGGGTGTTTTTGGCTCTGATCACGTTGATATCGACGTCAGCAGGGGCGGCATCGCCGGAGCAATTCGATCTGCTTTGCCGAGGCATTGAGAATGTGAACTCGTCGGGCACTGGTAAAAGTACCAAGCAATTCGAGAAGCAATTTCGAGTTGACCTATCGAAGGGCGTATATTGCGAGGAGCAATGCCGATCGACCCGAAAATTGGCCGAAATCGCGCCAGCCTTTCTTATGCTGCAGAAAGAGCACGTCGCCGAGCCGGGTCGCAAGAGTGACATTTCCATATCCGTCGACAGGGTGACGGGGAAATATACGGGGACGATGACGCTGGAATCGCGGATCGTAAGTTTCGCTATGTGGACATGGGACGGGCAATGTGAACGGAAGTCCTTTTCCGGCTTCCCGCAATTCGAGGTGAAGTTCTAATGCGATACATTCTAGCCGCTAGCCTCGCGCTGGCATCAGTCACCGCGGCCGCTCAAGAGCAGCCCGGCAAGATCATCTTCTACCGGCCCGGTGCGATGGTCGGCTTAGCTGTCGCCTGCCCGATCCGATATGAGGGCAAGGAGATCGTCGAGCTGGGCCGCAACAAATATGCGGAATGGGAAGTGCCGCCGGGCCGCTACATCTTCATGAACAAGACCGCGGGCCTCGAGGTGACGGTGGCGCCCGGCGAGACGCGCTATGTCCGCTGCGCGATCAAGATGGGCTTCATGACCGGCCGTGCGGATCTTCAGATTTCCGATCGAGCCAGCTTCGAGGCCAAGGCCGGCGAGTTCGAGCGGAAGGAGGTTAGTCCGGTGGTGGCGGGGAGTAAGCCGTAGCCCTGCGCTTCTTTTGTGGGGCGGAACTGAATTGACTCTTACTCGACTGGGGATATTGGTCGCGGGACAGGAGAAAACATGGACGACGCTCAAAAGTTAATGGCAGAGGCGCTTAAGGAAAAGGGCCCTGAGTTTCTCATCGCGAGCGATATTCCGAGGGAGTGGGCAACGGGGGCCCAGGTCTTCCTGAACAGCGACCACGCTCTTATTGTTTTTCGGGAGCAGAATCTGATCAACGATCCTGACAAGGGAACGACGACGGTAGTGCTCAAGAATGTCGCCAGCATGGTTATGCCGATCGAGGTTGCTGTTCAAATTCATTCGGTGCTGGGGGATCAATTGGCGGCCAATGGACATCTCGAAGAAAAATAAGCCGACGGCGGCATGGGGAATCGGGCTGCCGGCCACGGCGGCGGCGGTTACATTTTCGTCATTCAATGCTAATATAGATGCCGAAATGACAAAGGCCCCGCCTCCCGTTTACGCGCCCGCGCCCACCACAGCGGCGATTCAGGCAATTGATGACCGCTTACTTGATGCCAAGCTTGAGGCCGTCGAAGCTCGAACGGAAACGAAGTTTGCCCAACTCATGGGCAAGATTGAGACGCTCATCGAATCCGTGGCCGGTGTGAAGGATGACGTGCGCCAGCTAGATCGCCGCATGGACGGGTTCGACGGGAAGCTTGAAGCTGTTGAAGCGAAGGCCTTCAGTTCCAAAACGATCATCGTGACGACGCTAATTGGCGCGTTCATTGGTATGGCGGCACTGGTAATCGGCATGTTGGCGTATACCGTACAGATGGCTGATTTTCTGAAGCCCTAACCTCGTTAATCATTACCAAACTGACGTCCCAGCCCTCACCCGGCAGGGTTACGACTCGACTCCCGCCCGAATAGGCCTAGGGTCTCTCCACAAAGGCTTTCCTGCGACCCGGAAAGCCGATGGGGCTTCCTTTGGTCAAGAGCACAGAGGATGGAAGAGGCCCTGTCGGACAGCAGGGCCTTTTCTGCGTCCCACACCTAAACTTGATTTCGCCAACGCTGCGGCAACTATGCCGATCGCGCCGCGTTACCCGACCGCGCCCGTCCTCCTGTCTTCTGATGGGCGCTGGGCTAAACTAATCCCCGCCGGGCAAATGTCTCTCCGGCGGGGATTTTTGCAGCAACCCAACCCGACATCACGCGTTCCCCATCGCTCCTCCAAAGCACCGAGCCGGATCGCTGTTAGCCGTCTTCTCGACGATCCGCTCCTGACCCCGCCCGGCTTTCGTTGGGCGGGGTTTTTGGTGTGTGCAAATTCTTGTGCAACTTTTCTGTTGCACAGTGTGCAAAAGGTTTGTACAACACCTCCATCAGCCAATCACGGCAGATGGAGAAACCCAAGTGGCCCGCCACGATCGCATCCCCGCCAACGAACTCCGGTCGACGCTGGACTATGCCGAGGCCGTAATCGGTTCGGCGAACTTCCACCTCTTCCATGATATCGAGCCCGGCAGCATCGACTTCCGCATGGTCGTCGGTCGCTTGCTCGACCTTGGCGCGCCGATTGCAGACTGGCGTTTCGACCCGCGCGTGTTCGCGGTCCAGCTCACCGATGAAATGCCGGTCTATTACGAGACCGTCCGTTATCACGAGGACACCCGGCGCTATGGCGGCGAGGCTGCGGAGGCCCTGCGCGGTATCCGCCGCGAGTACGAGAAGCGCCTGATCGACTGGCTCTATGCCGATAAGCCGAAGGTTCGGATGCCGAGCCACGAAGGCAAGGTCTGCCACTGGCTTATCCAGCACATGCCGAGCGTGGAGGAGTTCGTTGACGAGGACTTTCCGGTGATGGGAGCGGTCCAGTGAGGGAGCGGCACACGTCGGGGCCGTGGCTTGCCGAGGCGGCCGATGTGTTCGGCGATCACAACATCGTGCTTCTGAGCAGCGCCAACGACTGCCGCGCGGTCGCTGCCGTGGTCAGCAACATGCGCGATCCGTCCGAGGTTTCTGCCAACGCATTTTTGGTCGCCGCCGCACCTGACCTTCTCGCGGTCGCTTGCGAGATGCTGCCGCGCAACCTTTGCCTGACCAACCCGAACATCCCTGACAGCACCGTTGTGCCGCTTGATGTGACCATGGGCGAACTGCGCCGGATTGCCGCTGCCATCGTCAAAGCCCGAGGTGCAGCATGACCCTCGCCCTCCGCATCACCGAAGCCGAGGAAGCGCACGCAGATGCTGCCCTCCTCGCCCTGTCCCGCCTGCGCGACATGCTGGTTCGCCGGGACGCCAACCTTGCCGCCTGCTTGATCGACGACGCTATCCATGCGGTCGAGGCGGCTTCGCGGGAGCCGAAAGCATGAGCAAGCATTACGATCCGCTAGCCTTCCCGAGCGTCTGCCTCAACGATCCCGAGCACCCGGCGAGCGTCCCCGGGATGGGGCTTCGAGACTGGTTCGCGGGGCAGGCTCTCTCAGCGACCGTGAAACAAGCATTTGACGAAGAGGGCCCGAGCCAAGGATTCGTGGTCGTCGAAGAAAAAGCGGTGGTGTGGGCGTATTCGATTGCTGACGCCATGCTGGCCGAACGGGGGCGCGGACAGTGAGGGGCGCGACCGGAATCTACAAATGCGCGCGCTGCGGCGATCCGTTCCGCGCCCGCACCGCCGACCGCAAACGCGGATGGGCTCGCTTCTGCTCGAAGTCCTGCAAGGCGATCCGCCAGACGCAGCGAACCGGCATCGGCCGCGGCGGCAGGCCTGTCGATGATGACGGCTGCCGCCCGATGCACCCCGCCGAACTTCACGATCACGGACAATGGCAATGACCCCGCACCCCGCCGCCCTCGAAGCATGGAACCGAGCAACCTTCGACCCGCAGACGCCGGAACTCGAACTTGCGCCGGCTGAGACGCTGCAGGTCGAGCAGCCCATCGCCGGTAGCCATTGCTGGGTCGCTGTGCCGATGGCCTTTGTGCTGGGGATGCTGCTGCCGATTGTTTGGGCGAATGTGCTGTGACGCGATCGGCTCGCCCTTATGCCGCCGGTGCGGAGAATGCGCGCCCGTTCGATGGCCTCGACGTCGAGACCCCTGTCGCGGGTTTCTATCGGATGGCCCTGCGCAGCGGGGCGGCGCCCGTCGGCATCCGCATATGGTTCGGGCCGCCGCTCGATCCGGTCATCGGCGAGGAAATGGACCGCGGTCACCGCTGGCAGGCGGCGGCGAACGGCGAACCGATCGACCTTGAGCAGGTCTGGCCCCGCTGCGCCCGCGAGGCGATCGACGGCCGAGAATATCGCTTCCTGACCGAGCGAGCGGCTTGGGCGCGCGAAAATGCGCCGACCAGCCCTCACGCCAACCCGACCCGGCGCATCGATCCGATGACCGCGCCTCCCCCGTTTTGACAGGAGAAGAAGAATGGCCATTGTCCAGCGCCTTGCTGAAAAACATCGCGACGACGCTCAGCGTAGCGAAAACATTGCCGCCGTTGCGGCCAGCATCGGCCACAACAATCCGCCCATCGAAGAGCAGATCGTCGTCGACCTTGCCGAAGCGCTTGAGGTTGGGGGCATCTCGAAGCGCATCGCCGACTTGCTCGCGAGCGCCGGCCGCGCCCCGGTCGTCATCGCCGATGCTGAAATGGCAGGCAGCTATGCCGACCTGATCAAGCAGATGGTCGCCGCCGGGAAAGCGGTTGAGGGCGAGCGCGAAAAGCTCAACCGTCCGCTCCTGATAGCGCAGCGCGCACTCAAAGGCCGCGCCGACGCGATCGTCCAGCCGCTCGCCGAAGCTGAGCGAACCGCGCGAGCTCGGGTCAAAGCGTTCGACGACGCCGAGCAGGAAAAGGAACGGCAGCGCCAGGCGGAAATCCGCCGCGAGCAGGAGGCGGAGCGCCAGCGGTTGCAGGCCATCGCCGACGAGGAAGCGCGGAAGGAACGCGAGCGGCTGCAAGCCATCGAGAACGAGCGCGCCGCCGCCGAAGCCCGCGAGGCCGTTGCCGTCGAAGTCGCCGCGCCAGTCGTTGAGGTCGAGCCGGAGCCCGAGCCCGAGACGACAGCGCCAATCGTGCGCGGCGACTACGGCGCCAAGGTGGTCCGCACGACGAACTGGAAGCACGAAATCCTGAGCGTGCGCCAGCTTCCCGACAGCATCTTGAAACACGCCAAGGTCGTCGAGGCTATCGACAAGGTGATCGCGGCGCAGGTTCGCGGCGGCACGCGCGAAATGAAGGGCGTTCGGATTTATTCCGAAACCGGGACGGCGATCCGATGATCACCGACATCGAAACCGCGCGCGACAAGCTCGCCGACGCCATCTGGTGGCTCAAGGGCTTTGCCGCCGCGCGCCCGGCGTCGATCGACGAAGGGGCGGGTGAACATCTGCGGCTTGAATCCCAGCTCAACGACGTCCGCATCTTTCTGACCCACATCAACAACGCGAGCGTTCGCCGGATGGGCGATGAAACGGCTGTCATCCTGTCGTTCGCCGAGTTCGAGCGCTTGGTCGATGCCGTCCGCGTCCCGCGACAGAGCGAGGTCAAGGTCGCCCGCCAGGTCATAGAAGACGTGCTCGCCCAATACCGCGCCGAAGACCTTGCCGCGCGCCGCGGCGACGAAATTCCCTTCTGAAAGGAACCGACATGAATACCGCCCGCAGCCGCGCCCTCGCCACGCAAGAGGATGCCATCCAGAATAACATCGCCCAGATCGAAGAGGCGAAGATGCGCCCGACTGCTATTCAGGCGATGGCCCAGCGCCTCAACCTCTCGCCCGCGAAGCTGCAGGAAACGCTCCGCGCGACGGTCTTCAAGGGGGCGAATGATTCCGAGTTCGCGGCACTGATCGTCGTGGCGAACGAATATAAGCTGAACCCGCTCACCAAGGAGATTTACGCCTTCGCAGCGAAGGGCGGCGGCATTGTTCCGCTCGTGTCGATCGACGGATGGGTTCGCATCATGAACGAGCATCCGCAGTTCGACGGCATCGAGTTCGAGGATATCGTTGACGAAAAGGGCAAGCTCTACGCGATCGAAAGCATCATCTGGCGCAAGGATCGCAGCCGCCCGATCAAGGTCACCGAATATCTCGACGAGTGCAAGCGCAACACCGATCCGTGGAACAAGTCGCCGAACCGGATGCTGCGCCACCGCGCGCTGATCCAAGGCGCCCGCTATGCCTTCGGCTTCTCGGGCATCTACGCCGACGACGAGGTTGAAATCCAGATCATCGGCGATCCTGTCGAGGCCCGGAACGTCACGCCGCCGACGCGCGCGCAGATGATCGACCAAGACACCGGCGAAATCATCGATACCGTGACGGCTGACAATCCGAACGCCGCCGAGGGCCGCGCCGATGCCGACCACGGCGACCAGCATGACGGCAGCGAAGAACCGCACGCCGCAATCGTCGCCGAACTGATCGAACGCGCCGCCGGCGCCGGGACCATCATCGACCTGAAAGCGGTCGAAAAGGACTGGCAGAAGCATATGGAGGCCCTGCCCGACGGCGAGAACGCCCGCATCGACGCCGCCGTGAGCGTGCGCCGCGAGCATCTCGAGGGCAAATAAGATGGGCGCGCCGGTCAATCATAAGCGCATGAAGCCGAAATACTCGCCCGTGATGAACGCGGCCGAGAAACGGCACAAGGCGCGCGTCAAATCGCTGCCTTGCGTCGGCTGCGGCGTGGTTGGCCGTTCCGACGCTCATCATACGATGTTGTCGTTTCCGGCTAAGCGCTGGCGCCGCGATCACGAGTTTCTCGTGCCGGTCTGCCCAGATTGCCACCAAGGGCCGAACGGCATCCACGGCATCGGCAACGAAATGACCTGGTGCGCGCGCAACAACGTCGACGTTCGCGCCGCCGAGACCATCCGCGCCGAAAGCTATGCGATGGGAATTCTCTCATGAAGGGCAACGCACTTTTCCGCCGCGCCGGATTGGCGCTCGCCCCCGCGAACCGCGACGCGCGAGAACTTCTGTCTGGCGTCAAGGACGGCGATGCGGTTCTCGTCGAAGTCTGGTCGCCGCGGAATATGGCCCAGCATCGGAAATATTTCGCGATCCTCAACAACGTCGTCGAAGCAACCGGCCGCTGGACATCGACCGAGCATCTGCGCCGCGACATCCTGATCAGCCTTCATCGGTACGACGAGTACGTCAACGAATTCACCGGCGAGATCGTCCAGATCCCGCATTCAATGGCCGTTGCCTCGATGACCCGAGAGGACTTCGAGCGGCTTTATTCCGACACGATCCGGCTTCTGACCGAGGCGCTCGGGGCTGACCCCGAGATGCTCTCGCAGGAAGCCGCCTGAATTTCACCCCGCCGCGAGCGCGAACAATCCGCCGGTCCTGCTCGCAAATTGCCCCCGATTTAGGACCGGCGGTAGAAACAAGGATTTGACCGATGTTCATGCTCAAAAGCACCCACGAAGCGGCGCACGCCAGCCTCAAGGAGCGTCTTGCGACAGCAGAAACCGAGCGCGACGACTTCGAGGCCAAATTCAAGAAGGCCATCACCGACCTTGCTGCGGCACAGGATGATGTGGCTGGCTACGAAAGCGCGCTCGGGTTCAGCCTCTCCGGGCCGTGCCCGATATGCGGCGGGATCGAAGGGTGTTCCCATTCCCGCAGCGAGCGCATCCGTGGGGCCATCGCCCAGACTGGAATGGTTGCTGGCCTAGAGCGCGCCATTGCCTCTCTGAAACCCGATGCCCTCGCCCACCGCGCCCGCCTGAAACGGGATCGCGAGCAGAAGGCAGCAAAGCGGGCAGCCAAGGCTCCGGTGAAGGGAGCGGGCAAGTGAGCGCGGTTTTCGGTCTCCTGCACGGACTGTTCGTCATCGCAGTCTATGCCATCGTCACGCGGGTCATGGGCAATGACGCGACCCTTGCGGAGATGGGCGTCGCGCTCGGCCTTTGCGGCTTTATCGAGATTCACCGCCTCCGCGCCGCCAAGCAGGGCACCCCCTCATGACCGATTCCATCACTCCCCCTGTAGGAGGGCATAGGCCGGATGCATCGGCAGATGATCGCGTGCGGCCTCTCCACGAGAACCTTGCACGGTATCTCGACCCCTGCGCGTTCGATGGCCGCCGCCGGTCGAAGCGCAATAGCGATGCCGCATTTCGCGCCCGCAAGCACGCCACGAAGCAGGCCCGCGCGGCAATCCGCTTCATGCTCAAGCCCGGCAACCTCGACCGCCTGTTGGCGTCGGCCGCAGCCCGAAAGGAATCGCCCGATGAATAACGCCCGCTATGCGCTGCACCCCGGCCACCGTTGTCCGACCTGCGACAGCCCCGACCCTCATCGTCACCCGGCGATGGCATTTGAGGGCGAGGTCGAGGTTTGCACCGATGCCTATCACCTGATCCCGACCAATCAGAACCGGCCCGGATACATTGCCGCCGTGGAAGCCAAGCGCGCCCAAGCCACCGGAGTCCACCCCCATGAGTAGCAGCGAGATCGAAATCGAATGCCCACAATGCGACGGGTGGGGTTCTACGGTGGTCAAGAGCGCGTCGGGCTTGATGACGCTTCGGACGGCAGACGATCCTTGCCCCGCCTGCGACGGCAAGGGCTGGCGCGCGCCGACTGACGACGAACTTGCCAACATGGCCGAGCGTCAGGCGGAAGATGCTGCCAGCGGAGAGCCGCCGGTGTCGATGCAAGAGCATTACGAGGCCGCATGGCGGCAGAAGCAGGAGTTGCGTCGATGAGACTGCGCGAAACCACCAACGAATATGGCACACCGGTCGTCGAGTACCGGTGCGAAAGCTGCGGTGAGACATTCACCATCTGCCCTGCGCCGGAGCCCGAGCAGGACGACCAGTGGAGCGGCTGCCTGGCTCCGACTTGCGCCAGTTACGACGAGACCCGCGATGTGGACAAATGGTTCGATGAAGGCCGTGTTCGGGCAATCCCCAGCGAGCATGGCGTCCGGCTGGTCCCGTTTCGCGTCATCGACGGAGCAAAATCATGACCCCCACCCCTAAGCAGGCGCTTGAGCCGTGTCCGTTTTGCGGCGGCGCGCCTAAATTCTGCCCCGACGACAGTTACGGCCATTGCGGCATCGGGTGCCGCTGTGAGGCTGAGCCGTTCGTTCAGGCCCGAAAAGATGAGCCCGAAAAAGCCTTCGCAGCATGGAACCAGCGCCACCGCCAGAGCAGTAATGCTGCCTCGGTGGGGGAATTGATCGCCGCCGCTACGGACGTATGCGGATATGGACAGGCCTCGCGCCGCAGCGTCGCGCGCCTACGCCAAGCCCTCGCCTCTCTATCTACCCCCACGGCTGAACCGACCGGCGATGCGGGAGAGGGAGAATGACCCGAACCGATGAACGCGCAGAAATCATTGCGACAGCCGAAAAGCTGGCCTCTCGCATGGGAGGGCGATTGGTCGCGTCCGTCAAGGTGGTGTAATTTCGGCTGTGGCCGTGGGCCATCGTCAGGCGGCTTTGGCGGTGATGTGTAGGGGCTGATTTTCCTCCTCGATCATGGGTTGGTTGAGTTCGGCCATGCCTTCGATCTGCATGTATCGGTGCTGGAGCTGCCACTCGTCGTTCTGCTCCATCAGCACAGCCCCGACGAGGCGGATGATGCTGTCTTCGTTCGGGAAGATTCCGACGACGTCGGCGCGGCGCTTGACCTCCTTGTTGAGCCGCTCGAGCGGATTGGTTGAGTGTAACTTCGTGCGGTGCTGGGTGGGAAAGCCGGTGTAGGCGAGCACGTCGGTTTCGGCCTCGTCCATGCAGGCGCCGAGCTTGGGCCAACGGGTGCGCAACTGGTCGGCGACCTGTCGCCAGACCTGCGTTGCGCTTTTCTGATCGGGCTGCAGGAAGACCTGGCGGATCGCGGCGGCGACGACAGTGTTCTGGCCCTTGGGCACATAGGACAGGGCATTGCGCATGAAGTGCACCCGGCAGCGCTGCCAGGTGGCGCCCATGACGCGGGTGATCGCGCCCTTGAGGCCCTCGTGAGCATCGGAGATGACCAGCTTCACGCCGGTAAGACCGCGCCGAACAAGGTCCTTCAGGAAGTCGGACCAGAAGACCTCCGCTTCCGAGGGGCCGATATGCAGGCCGACGATCTCGCGCCGGCCCTCGGTGTTGACGGCCATGGCGATTATTGCGGCAACGCTGATGATCCGCCCGCCTTCGCGTACCTTGAGATAGGTGGCATCGAGCCAGAGATACGGCCATTCGCCGGTGAGCGGGCGTTTCAGAAAGGCATGGACGCGCTCGTCAATGTCCTTGCAAAGCTTGGAGACGGTGGACTTGGAGATGCCGGTCATGCCCATGGCCTGGACGAGTTCATCGACCCGCCGGGTGCTGACCCCGCCGATCCACGCTTCCTGGATCACCGCAACCAGCGCTTTCTCGACCATCTTGCGGGGCTCAAGGAAGCCCGGAAAGTAGGACCCAGCACGCAGCTTGGGGATTTTCAGGTTCAGCGTGCCTACCCGGGTATCCAGCGAACGGTCGCGATAGCCGTTGCGCCAGGTCGCGCGCTCGCTGCTGCGTTCGTGGCGACCCGCGCCGATCAGGCCATCAACGTCGGCCTCCATGATCAGCTGCAGCACGTTCTCGGCGATGGTGCGCAAAAAATCCGGTTGGCCGCCCTTCGCAGCAAGCTCTTCGATCAGTAATCTGTCCTCGGTCATCGGGAACTCCTCTTCGTCACGGTTGAAGTGTGCAAACTCCACCATAACGATGAACCCGGTGGCCACCAGCGACGCCGCATTCCGGGGTGGGGCATGCCCCACCCCGGAATACACCATCGCCTACACCGGAAATTACACCACGAGCGCGGACGCTAACGGGCGATTTGTTGTTGCCGCCGAGGCTTGCCCGTTAGCAGCCATCGCTGAATGGCTCGAAGCCTTCCATGATCGGTTCAAAGACGACTGGGGGCGGACGGCTCAACAGGCGGCATCGCACGCCGAGATTCTCCGCTCGCTGCTCGAATCCTCGCTGACGGCGGAAGAGGTCTTGGCCGAATTGCGGTCTTCGGAGGCTTCGCAGCGGGACATCGCGCATAGGCTCGGGATCACGCCATCGTACCTATCTGACGTCCTGAACGGTCGGCGCGACATATCTGACGGGTTGGCAGCGCGCCTTGGGTTCGAACGGATCACCACATTTCGCCGCGCCGCCCTCCCTTCCCAGCAAGGAGCCGGTGAACCATGAGCGAAGAAGAAAAAGGCGCGCAGACCCTCCTCACCACCCCCCTCACCGATCTACAGCGCCTTGGTCAGGAATATGACGGGGATGCGCTGAGGGAGGCGCTGGCCAATGCCAGAGAAGGATTTTCGTTCATCCAATCGTTTCTCGCGGGCAGCGAGTTCGACCAGTCCCGCGTGAGCGCCGACCGGTTGGGCCTTGCTGCGCTGGGCCACCTAAATGCAATCGACGGGGCTCGCCGCGCCCTCTCCACCACCCCACCCGCACAGGAGGATTTTCCCCAAGCGGGGAAAAACTCGGAAATCCGCCATTCCGCCACCCCCGCCTCGGCCGTTGATGAAACCGACAAGGGCAGTCTGACTTGCGACGAGTGTGCCCGCATCAACCCGGTGTGGTTCGCTCCGAATGATATCTGGAATCGCGCTGTGGGCGGCGCTGGTGCGAAAGATGACCCCGGCGGCATTCTTTGCCCGAATTGCTTCATCGCTCGCGCTGAGGCGGCGGGGATCGTTCCACCGGCATGGAGGCTCGCGCCCGAGGTTGATGAAACCGAGAGACTGCGGGCAATGGATAGGCGAACGTTCTCGACCTGCGTGTCGGGTGACGGACCGACGCCGTATCTCAAGGTGCACTTCAAAAATCTGGCCGACGCCCATGCCGCGCACGACGAATTGCTCGGCGTGAAGAAGGGGACTGGCTGATGCGCTGGGCTGCGAAAGAGGATGGCTGGCGGCGGCGTTTCGCGTGGCTCCCGGTTAAGATCGGCGATGTGTGGATATGGTGGGAACCCTACGAAAGCTGGTTCATGGGTGAATTTTCGCTTGTCCGCATTCCCGGTGAAGAGTCCGACCGTCCCCAAGCAGAGGGGGAGGTGAACCGTGGGTGACAAATGCACATGCTGCGGAGGCAGTGAATTCCTTTTGGAAAGCCACGGAACGGGCGGCCTCAATGATGTCTGCCGACCGTGCTTCAACATTTGGTACGATTGCGACGTCCAGTGCTCCCGCGACGAGTGCGCGGGCAAGGCCCCACATATTCATGGCGAGGACGTGGGCGCGTATAATCAAACGGCGCGAGCCGAAGGACGATACCCGTTTCAGCCCGGCAGCCAATTCGTCACCCCCAACCCCGATCATCCTGTATCTCAGATAGGGAGGGAGAATTAACATGTTCACCGACTTACAGAACGGCGATTTCCCCAGCGGGAGGCTGATGTTCCAGCCCGACACGAAGGATGTTTCGAGCCGCGTTGACGTCGCGATCGTGCGACGCTCCACAATCCGAGCAATCCCAGCGCCTCATTCCAAGCGCGCCCATACCTTTCGGGCTGCTGACGGGTATCACCCCGCAAGCCGAGCACGTTTGGGAAGTCCATCGTTCGTCAGCTTCAACATATACCGCCTGCCTTCTGGCAGCCTTGTATCGCAGCATGTGCCGGAACGACGACCAGCCAGCGTCCGAGACGGATTTCGCCATCTTCGTTCGCTTAAGCCGAGCGGAGTTCACATCGCCGACAACGATCATTTTATTCTCCCGAGCAATCCGCGTGGAATGCTCGTGAAGGTGGTGACGACGCGCATTGGCGATCTTCGCATGGATCGCGCGCAGCCGCTTCTTGTTGCCAGCGCGCTGAGCGACAGCAAGTTTTGCGGCGTATCTGTCGTAGTGACGCAGATTTTCAATCTTCTCGCCATCGCTGGTTGTGGCCAGCGTCTTGAGGCCAAGGTCAATGCCCACCATCCCGTCGTTAGTGGGCAGGTCGTCTGGAACCTCGCACTGAAACACCACATACCAGCGCCCCTGTGCGTCCTCGACGAAGGAACCGGACTTGATTGCGCCTTCGATGTCGCGCGACTTCCAGAAGGCGTAGCGCTGCTTGAGATAGATCGCACTGGGGCCTTCGACCTTCACGGCACGTGGAATGAAGGCGATCCATCCAAGGGCGCGCTTCGCTCCGAAGCTGGGGCGGAAACGCGGGCAGCGCCGATGCAGGTTGCGCGAATTGACGAACTGGCGGCAAATCTGGCTGGCAGTGTCAGAATGGATGCCGAGTCCAGCGGCACCGCCGGTGACAAGGCGGATCAGGTCGAAGGCCGTGGGCCAGTGGACTTTGGCCCCACCACGCCACCGACGTTCGGCCTCGCGCTGGGTGGCGACGCAGAAGTTCCACACCTGATTGCACGCGATCGCGTGCTTGCGGAGCCTGCGCTCGCCGCTCTTGACGCGGAACTTGAAACTGAGAAAGCTCACTGCGGGTCTGTCCTGTGTATGCCAGGCCGGATCAAGAACGCGTCATCGGATTGCCGTCCGGTGGCGCGTTCGCCGTTTCTACCAGATGTAGCGAAAAACATCAACGCCCGGGGTGAGCGGCTATCGCTGCCCCTCCCTATTCTGAAGAACAGGGTTTCTCGTGGAGAACAGCCATGATGCAATCCCGCAACTGGAAGCGCATAGAGCGCCTTCCCGAAGCCCCCGGCGTCGTGAAGATGACCAGCACCGGCTATGTCATCGACGGGCAGCACGTCCGCACGATCCCGGAAAAGCCACAGCCGCAACCCGAACCCCGCCCCTTTCGATGGTGGAAGAGATGACGGCAGAGCGGCATAACATGAAAGGCGGCATATGAACGCGATAACTCTCAACATCGACGTGGGCGAGCTGGCCAGCGCCCTTGCGGACCAGCTCGTTCAGCGCGGGCTTGTCGTGCCGCAGCAGTCGGCAGAGATGCCGGACCCCGACGAACTTTGGAGCGCGCAGCAGGTGCGGGAATATCTCGGCATAAGCACGAGCACATTCTATCAGCGCCGCGCGACCCCCGGCTTCCCAAATCTGGTTGATCGCCCGGGCCAGCCCCGATGGCGAGCGGCCGAGGTACGCGCATGGGCTGCCGGGAGGTGACCTTACAACTGCCCCGCCACGTCGGAAGCGGACCGATGATAATAGCGCATCAACATGCGAATATCCCGATGGCCAGTCATGCGGGCGAGATCAAGAACGTCGATCTTGAGCGCCAGCCGCGAAATGGCTTCATGCCGCGTGTCGTGGAAATGCAGCCCCGTCACCATGGCCTTGTCCCGGTATTTGCGAAACAGGGCATCGAGAGTGCCGGCGGTGATGTCGAAAAGCGGGCCGTCAGTGGCAGGAAGGCGAGCGAGCAAGGCAAGCGCGCGCGACGACAGCGGCACGTCTCTCCCGTAACCGTTCTTCGTCATGTCGAGCCGCGCGACACTGCCGGACACGTCCCGACCGGTCAGTCCGCATATCTCGCCCGCGCGCATCGCCGTCTCGATAGCGAACAGAAACGCCACGGCCACCCTTTGCGGCTTGGTCACCGCCAGATGATCGCTAGCCCGATCGAAACCACAAGCATGGCAGATGGCGGCAATCTCGGCGTCGCTTATTCGCCTTTCGCGCGGCGGCGAATCTTTCGGCCGCTGGACGCCGGAACAGGGGTTAGCGGTCAGCCAGTGCCATTCCTTCACGGCGCGGCTAAAAATACTCACCATCAAATTCATATCGCGGGCGACCGACGCCGAACTGACGGACTCCAAGCGCCGGTCGCGCCATGCGGCAATGTCGGGGGCTGCGATGCTCGCGAGGGAGACGTTGGCGATAGGGTCGCGCATGAACGCCCGCAGCCGCGCTGTCTCGTTGCGCACCCCGCGCTTGGACGGCGTCACCTCGGCAAGGTATCGATCCATCATATCGCGAACCGTGCGAAGACCGGGGCCGGTCGTGTCATACTCCCCGCGCTCGTGCCGTGCCGTAATATCGGCCTCTGTGACGGCTGCCCACGCCGCCGCCGCGCGCTTTGTGTCGAAGGACTTGCCCTTGCGAATCCCAAGCCTATACACCTCGACATGCCACTTTTTGCCGCGCTGCCGGATGCTGGCCACCGAATCCTCCGTTGCCGTAATCGTGTCGGAGGCTTTGACGTAAAGATGCCCGCGCGTTTTCGCAAGGTTTCTACAATGTTCCGCGAACGTTCCGCTTGCATTACGGCAGAAAATATGGCAATAATCGGCAGAAAGGCTATGGTTAAGCGCCGAAACCTTGTTTTTTATGGTGCCCCTGGCCGGACTCGAACCAGCACTCCTTGCGGAACTCGATTTTGAGTCGAGCGCGTCTACCAATTTCACCACAGGGGCCCGTGGACGGTCGAAGGTAGAAAATGATTCCCACCGAAGCCGATGCGCGGAGCCGTTGCCACAGAAAGGTGGTTTTAGTCTAGTGGATAAGCGGCTTCGTGCATAAGACGGGAAGATGACCGAAAAGACCAAGGCGTCGCCCGCCCCATCCTCCCGCTCGCGCGCCAAGGCCGAACCGGCGCCCGCCTTCGGGCCCGGCCGGATCGCAGGCGCGGCGGTGATCGTTATTGCGATTGTTGCGGTGGCATGGCTTACGGTGACGCTGACCCGCTTTTTCATGCTGGTCTTCGCCGCCATCGTCCTGGGCGCGGTGTTCGATGCGATCGCGAGCTGGCTGTGCCGCCGGACGCGGATCGGACGCGGCATTGCCCTCGCCCTTTCGGTCGCGGGGATCATCGCGATCTTCGCGGGCGCCTTCATGCTGTTCGGTTCGCAGCTCGCGAACGAGATCGACACCATCCAGCGCCGGATTCCGCAAGCGCTGGCGGGCCTCGAAGCCTTTCTCGACCGCTACGGGCTCGGCCAACGCGTGCGCGAACTTGCCGCAGTCGGCAGCGACGATATCTCGCGGCTGCTGTCCGAGGCGGGCGGTTATGCGCTGGCCGCGGGCAGCGGGATCGCCGATTTCGTGCTCGTCCTCGTCGCCGCGATCTTCCTCGCCAGCGACCCCGCCACCTACCGGCGCGGGCTGTTGCTGATGATGCCCGCTAAAGCCGAAGACATTGCCGCGCTCGCGCTCGACGATGCCGGGCGCGGCCTCAAGGGCTGGATGGTCGGTCAGGCGGTCTCCTCGCTCGTCGTCGCGGCGCTCACCTGGGCGGGGCTTGCTGCGCTCGGTGTCCCTGCGGCGGGCGGCCTCAGCCTGATCGCCGGGCTGCTCGACGTGATCCCGATGATCGGCCCGATCATCGCCGGCGTCCCCGCCGTGCTGCTCGCCTTCACCGTGTCGCCCGCGACCGCGCTGTGGACGCTGATCCTGTTCCTCGCGATCCAGCAATTGCAGGGCAATTTCCTGCAGCCGATGATCCAGAAGCAGGCGGTCGACGTGCCGCCCGGGGTGCTGCTGTTCGCGGTCGTCGCGGCAGGGATATTGTTCGGCTTCCTCGGCGTCCTGCTCGCCGCGCCGCTGACCGTCGTCGTCTATGTGCTTGTCCAGCGTGTCTATGTGAAAACCCTGCTCGGCAAGGACATCAAGATCGCCGGGAAAGACTGAGCTATTTCTTCAGTTCCTTGGCCAGCGTCTTCGCGGTTGCCTTGCCATAGGGCGGCTTGAACCCGGCGAGCCCTGCGACGTCGAGCTTGGGCTGGCGATACACCGCGCGCGCGTGGCTGAAGGTGCGGAAACCGTCGACCCCGTGATAATTGCCCATGCCCGACGGCCCGACACCGCCGAAGGGCAGATCCTCCATCGCATTGTGGAAGAGCACGTCGTTGACGGTCACCCCGCCCGAGATCGTCCGCGTCAGCACACGATCCTCTTCGCTCTTGTCTTGCCCGAAATAATAGAGGCCGAGCGGGCGGTCGTTGGCGTTCACATAATCGATTGCGTCGTCGATCGTCTTGTACGTCTTCACCGGCAGGATCGGACCGAAGATTTCCTCCTGCATCACCTTCATATCGTCGGTCGGGTTGCGCACGATATGCAGCGGCATCTTGTGGCCGTTCGAGCTCGCGAAATCCTCGCCGCCGGGATTGACCTCGATCACCTCGGCGCCCTTCTCGCGCGCGTCGGTCAGATAGGATTGCAGCCGGTCGTAATTGCGCGTGTTGACGACCGACGTGTAATCATCATTGGCGAGCAAAGTCGGATAGAGCGCGGCCGCGCCCTTCGTCACGCTATCGATCACCGCGCCTTCCTGATCCTCGGCAACGAGCAGATAGTCGGGCGCCAGGCAGATCTGCCCGGCGTTCATCATCTTACCGAGTGCGACGCGCTGGCCGACGAGGTCCTTGTTCGCGCTGCGCCCGATGAAGGTCGGCGACTTGCCGCCCAGTTCGAGCGTCACCGGCACGAGGTTATCGGCCGCGGCGCGCATGATATGGCGCCCGACGCTCGTCGCGCCGGTGAAGATCATATGGTCGAAGGCAAGCTTCGAGAAAGCGATGCCGACCTCGGCGTCGCCGGTGAACACCGCCATTTCGCTCTCGTCGAAATAGTCGGGGACCAGCCGCGCCATCAGCGCCGAGACATTTTCGGTGAACTCGCTCGGCTTGACCATCGCGCGGTTACCGGCGGCGAGGATGCCCGCCATCGGCACGAAGACCATGCCGACGGGGAAGTTCCACGGCGCCACGACGCCGACGACGCCCTTGGGCTGATAGACGACCTCGGCCTTCGCGCCGAGGAGGCCGAGCGGAAAGGTCGGCTTGCGCTTCTCGCCCTTCGACCAGGCCGCCATGTGCTTTTTGGCATGCTTGAGCGCGCTGACCGACGGCATGATGTCGGTCATCAGCGTCTGGTCGCGGCTGCGGTGACCGAAATCCTCGCTCACCGCTTTCGCGAACTCCTCGGCATTGTCGACGAGCAGCGCGATCGCGCGGTCGATGCGGTCGCGGCGGACGGCAAGGCTTTCGGGCATCGCCGCGGTGAAGCTGGCCTTCTGCGCCGCGAGCACTTCGTGCATGCGCGCGGTTTCGCCGGCGATATCCTGCTTGATTGCGGTGGCCATGACCCGTCTCCCCATATCTGTTCGCTGCGTTTGATCACGCTGCGCGGCGGGTTGCAAGATGAAACCGGCTCCCCATCTCCTTCCCGCCCCTTTCGCACGTGCAGCATTTCCGCTAAGCGACCCGCCGACGTATCTTTCCCTTACGGAGTCTTGTCCCATGACCGCCACCGATCCCGTCGTCTTCCTCTCCTATGCCCGCACTCCGATGGGCAGCATGCAGGGCAGCCTGTCGGACGCGAGCGCGACCGACCTCGGCGCGACCGCGGTCAAGGCGGCGGTCGAGCGCGCCGGTGTGTCGGGCGACGATATCGAACGCATCTATATGGGCTGCGTGCTTCCCGCCGGTCTCGGCCAGGCACCGGCGCGACAGGCGGCGATCAAGGCCGGCTTGCCCAAGTCGGTGCAGGCGACGACCGTCAACAAGGTATGCGGTTCGGGCATGCAGACCGTGATCATGGGCGCCGAAGCGCTCGCCGCAGGCAGCGTCGACGTTGTCGTCGCGGGCGGCATGGAATCGATGACCAACGCGCCTTATCTGCTGAAGAAGCATCGTTCGGGCGCGCGCATCGGTCACGACACCGCCTATGACCATATGTTCCTCGACGGGCTCGAGGATGCCTATGAAGCCGGGCGCGCGATGGGCACCTTCGCGCAGGACACCGCCGACGCCTATCAGCTCAGCCGTCAGGCGCAGGACGATTATTCGATCGAGTCGCTCAATCGCGCCAAGGCCGCGATTGCCGATGGCGCTTTCGCCAATGAAATCGCGCCGGTCACCATCGCGGGCCGCAAGGGCGATGTCGTCGTCGACACCGACGAAGCGCCCGGCAAGGGCATGCCCGACAAGATCCCGACGCTGAAGCCCGCCTTCGCCAAGGACGGCACGATCACCGCGGCGACCAGCTCGTCGATCTCCGACGGCGCCGCCGCGGTCGTGCTGGCGCGCCAGTCGGTCGCCGAAGCCAAGGGTGCGAAGCCGGTAGCGCGGCTCGTCGCGCACGCCGCGCACGCGCAGGAACCGAAGGATTTCACCATCGCTCCGGTCGGCGCGATCAACAAGGTGCTCGCGAAGGCTGGCTGGACGATCGGCGACGTCGAACTGTTCGAGGTCAACGAAGCCTTTGCCTGCGTCGCGATGTTCGCGATGCACGACCTCGGTATCCCGCACGACAAGATCAACGTCCATGGCGGCGCCACCGCGCTCGGCCATCCGATCGGCGCCAGCGGCACGCGCATCATCACCACGCTGATCGCGGCGCTGCAGCGCCATGGCAAGAAGCGCGGCATCGCCAGCCTGTGCATCGGCGGCGGCGAAGCGACGGCGGTGGCGATCGAAATCGTCTGATCGCCGGCACGCCCCGGCCTGGCGCACGGCCGGCCGGGGTTCGCGACATTTTGCGACACTAATGACCTGAAAATAAACGCGGCATTCCGGTTCGGTTCAAGCCGGCGCGCCTATTCCATCCTTGTCATCGGGCAGATCTCTCCCCCCTGACCGACTGAAAGGAATGGCACCATGAAGAGCAAATTTCTCACCGCCGGCCTGATCGCCGCGATGATGGTCCCGGCGATGGCGCAGGCCCAGACGCGTGAAATCCGCAACGACCGCAAGGAATTGCGCGAAGAGAAGCGCGATCTCCGCCACGCCCAGCGTTACGGCGACCGCGGCGACGTTCGCGATGCCCGCCACGATGTGCGCGACGCGCGCAAGGACTTGCGCGAAAGCCAGCGCGACTGGCGCCGCGACACGCGATACCAGAATTATCGCGCGCCGTTCCGCTACCAGTCGTTCCGTGTCGGGTCGACGTTGCGCTCGAGCTATTATGCTCCGGCCTATCGCCCCGCTTGGGACAGCCGCTGGGGCGTACCGCGGGCGAACCGCAACCTGACCTATGTGCGTCATTACAACGACCTGCTGCTGGTCAATGTCCGCAGCGGCAAGGTGATCCAGGTTTATCGCAACCACTTCCGCTGGCGCTGAGCGATACTATCGCTCGAATCCCGTGAAGGGTCGATGGACAACCATCGGCCCTTTTCGTCATGGCGATTGTCGTTGCCGCTCCCTCACGAAAGGCATAGCCTTCGTGCTCCGAAGAGGGGGAGAGACGGACATGAAAAAGCTGGTTCTGCTGGCCGCATGCGCGGCGCTGTCGGCCTGTTCGCAAAAGGCTGAAGAGACAAAGGAAGTTGCCGCCGAGCCGGCCGCCGAGGCCGCGCCCGCACCTGCTGCCGACTCGGGAACGCGGCCGGGGACGTACGACGTGAAAATGGCCGATGGCACGATGGCGACCACGACGATCAACGCCGATGGCACCTATGTCGACACCGACGCCAAGGGCAAACAGGTGAAGGGCCAATATGCGACCCACGACGGCAAGGATTGCTTCGACCCGGACGGCGATGAAATGGGCATGTGCTGGGCGGTCACGAAGCCCGGCGCCGACGGCAGCTTCACCGCGACCGCCGACGACGGGACTGTCGTAACAGTCACGCCCAAGGCGAAATAATCATCTGCCCATATCCGGGGCGTCAGTCGCCCCAGATATGGTCGGTCTGTATCCAGCCGCGCCGGCCCCTGACGTCGAACAGGCACCAGCCGTTCGCGCAGTCGGTAATCTTGCCGACGACGCCGGGCTCGGCGCGGTAGGCGATCGCCGACGACAGGCTTGCCGCCTCGCGCAGCGGGCGGATTTCTTCGGTGACGATGGCGGTGCGGGTCCGGCTGAGCAGCCGCGCCGCCATCCAGCCCTGCGTGCCGTCGGGGTCTTCGATCTTCCGCCAGTTTTCGAAACGCGCAACAACTTTTACCGGCAAATCCTTGCGCCGATATTCCCAGATCACCGGCACGTCGGGCGACGGCCCCTTGCGCATCCGCGCCTCGTCGACGCTGATCGACGCCCAATAGGGAAGCTGCGGGTCGGATTGCGCGCTCGCCGGTCCCACGACGGCAAGCGACAGCAGAATTACGGCTAAGCGGCGGCTGGTCATGCGTCAGCCTTGTCAAAATCGGCGGGTCTTTTCAACCGGTCGCTGCACTGCAACGAACGATCTCCACAACATCGGCCCGTTCCCTGCCCCTTGACCCCCGCGCATCGGCGCGCTCTATCGGCGCCCATGACCGATTCATCCCGCCCGAAACGCCCGCGCGTCATCGTCACCCGCCAGTTGATGCCCCATGTCGAAGGGCGCATGGCCGAATTGTTCGACGTCGCGCTGTCCGCGCATGACGAGGCTTTTTCGATCGAGCAACTGAAGGCCGCCGTGGCCGATTGCGACGTCTTCGTGCCGACGGTGACCGACAATATCGATGCGGAGATTATCGCGGCGGCGGGCGACCGGCTGAAGCTCATTGCCAATTTCGGTGCCGGGGTGGATCATATCGACCTCGCCGCGGCGCGCGCCAAGGGCATCATGGTGTCGAATACGCCCGGCGTCTTCACCGAGGATACCGCCGACATGACGATGGCGCTGATCCTGTCGGTGCCGCGCCGCCTTGCCGAAGGCGAGAAACTGATGCGTTCGGGCAAATGGGAAGGCTGGGCGCCGAGCACGATGCTGGGCCACCGGGTCGGCGGCAAGCTGCTCGGCATCGTCGGCATGGGGCGCATCGGCCTGGCGGTCGCGCGCCGCGCCCGCGCCTTCGGCCTGTCGATCCATTATCACAACCGCAAACGCCTGCCCGAGGCGATCGAGGAAGAACTGGGCGCGAGCTATCACGCCAGCATCGATACGCTGCTGCGGATCAGCGACATCCTGACCATCCACTGCCCGCACACCAGCGAAACCCACGAACTGGTGAGCGCCAAGCGGATCGCGGCGATGAAGCCGACCGCTTACCTCATCAACACCGCGCGCGGCGAGATCGTCGACGAAAAGGCGCTGGTCGCGGCGCTCCAGACCGGCCGCATCGCCGGCGCCGGGCTCGACGTCTACACGCACGAACCGGCGGTCGACCCCGCCCTGCTCGCGCTCGACAATGTCGTGCTGCTCCCGCACCTCGGCTCGGCGACGATCGAGGGACGCGAGGCATCGGGCGAAAAGGTCATCGCCAACATCCGTGCCTGGTGCGACGGCCACCGCCCGCCCGATCAGGTGCTGGAGGGGTGGGTTTAGAGCAGGCTATCCCAAAAAGAGCGCCATTGCCGCAGAAATCATTCCCCAAAACAGGAATGAAAGCAGAATTGCCCATCCCGCATCTTTTGCTTTCTGATAATAGCCCATCGTCGCGAGCATGATTATCGCGGGTATAGTGAACAGAAAAAACGGGCCAAAAAATACGAATGCAACCCAAGCTGGATTGCTCAACGGCTCGATTGATCGTCCTTCCCGCGCCGCGTTTTTCGACCGAACCGCCTGTTGAACATCGGCAATTATTTCTACATCGGGCTTTCGACGTTCCAATTCCGCCGTTGCGGCCTCAACAGCCTCGGATTCGAAACCATCGGTGTCGCCCGATGAGGCGATCTCAATCAAATCCTCATCGGGCAGGCGAGCCATGCGGCCCGCCCAATCAACTTCCCCCATTGCCCTACCCCTCTGAATCAATCCCCCGTCAGAATCCGATCCACCAGCTGCTTCACCGTCGGGGTGAAGTTGTTCGAATAAAAGGGATCGGTCTTGAAATTGAACGCGGCGTGGCCCGCGAACATCAGATTCTGTTCGGTGTCGCCGCCGTGTGCGATGTCCTGCAGCGTCTTCTGGATGCAGAAGCTGCGCGGATCGGCGAGATAGCCGGTCGAATAATCGTCATGGTCCTTCCATGCCGAAAAGCCGCAGTGCGACAGGCAGCCCATGCAGTCGGCCTGATCCTTGCGGATGATACCCTTGTCGGTCTCGGTCACGAACACCACCGTGTTGTCGGGGGTCTTCAGCGCTTCGGTATAGCCTTCGGCGAACCAGTCGCGGGCGCGGGCACGATCATGCGGGGTTACCCAGAAATTCTTGCCCTTCACCCCGACATCGAGCTGGACGATATGATCGCCTGCTTCCTGTTTCGAATAGGGGATCTGGCGTTCCGACCGGGCTTCGAGATCGCGGAGGAACGGGTTGCGCACCGCGCTCGAATAGAAACCGGTCGGCGAGAAACGATGGAGCAGCACGTCGCCGTCGTCGAGCGTGCGCAGGCGGTCCTTCCACTGCTGCGGGATCGGGCTTTCCTCGGTCAGCAGCGGGCGCGTGCCGTACTGGAACGCGATCTGCCCAAGCTCGGGATTGTCGATCCAATGCTCCCAGTCGCGCAGATACCAGACGCCGCCCGCCATCACGATCGGCACATCGTCCGAAATGCCCTCGGCACGCATCACGTCGCGCAGCGCCTTGACGCGCGGATAGGGATCTTCCGGGACCAGCGGGTCCTCGGCATTCGAGAGGCCGTTATGGCCGCCGGCCAGCCAGGGATCCTCATAGACCACCGCGCCCATCAGTTCGGACACCTTGTGATAGGCACGTTTCCACAGCGCGCGGAACGCGCGGCCCGACGAGATGATCGGCAGGTAATTGACATTGTGCCGCGCCGCGATCTCGCTGAGCTTGTACGGCATGCCCGCGCCGCAGGTGACGCCGGTGACGAGGCCCTTCGTCTTTTCGAGCACGCCTTCGAGCACTTGCTGCGCGCCGCCCATTTCCCACAGGACGTTGATGTTGATCGCGCCCTTGCCGCTGGCGATATCATAGGCGCGCTTGACCTGCTCGACCGCGCCGTCGATCGCATATTGGATCAGTTCTTCGTGGCGTTCGCGGCGGGTGAGCGCGCGATAGATTTGCGGAATGATCTTGCCTTCGGCGTCATAGCTGTCGGCATTGACCGCCGAGACGGTACCGATGCCGCCAGCGGCCGCCCACGCGCCGCTCGACATATGGTTGGTTGCCGACACGCCCTTGCCGCCCTCGACCAACGGCCAGACTTCGCGGCCGCCGTACATGATGGGCTTCAAACCTTTGAACACGTTAAACCTCTTTCTCTCCACCCGCTTGCTGGTACCGGCGGGCCCCCGATGCGGCTTCCGTAAGCGGAAACCGGTGACGAAAGTCAATGGCGCGCCGCTTCACTCCCCGGAGAACAGGCGGCGCCCTGCAAGCGCCTGACCATAGAGATTTTCATAAGCGGCGACCATGGTAGATTCGTCGAAGCATCCGGCCGCCACACGCCGGTTTGCGGCGCCGATCCGCGCCCGCAACGCCGCATCGCTCGCCAGCTCCGCCAGCGCAGCACGAAAACCAACTTCGTTGGGGGCAACGAAGCGCCGGTTTTCCTCGCTCACCATCGCCGCGACATCGCCGACGTCGGGGCTGACGACCGGCAGACCCGCCGCCATCGCCTCGATCACCGCGATCGGTGCCTGTTCGCTGCGCGACGACAGGGCAAGCAGGTCGAAATGGCCGATCCAGCGCGCCGGCTCGGTCATGAAGCCGGGCATCACCAGACGGTCGGCCATACCGCATGCCGCCGCTGCGGCGGCAATCGCGTCGCGCTCGGCCCCCTCGCCGACAATCACCAGCCGGACATTCCGCGACAGGGTCGCCACCGCCCGCACCAAGCGTGGCAGATCCTTGACCTTGCGCAGTCCGGCAACCGTGCCGATCACCACATCGCCGTCGCGGCGCTCAAGGCCGGGGATCGGCAGGTCGGGCCCGCCCGTATAGGCGGCAACGTCGATCCCGTTGCGGATCAGCCGGGTACGGCGCCCTGCCCCCCATTCCTCGGCCGCGATGCGTTCGAGCATCACCGACGGCACAACCAGCGCATCGGCGGTCGGCAGCGCAAGTCGCCGGAACGCGTTGCGTTTCCGGTTGCGTTTGACGCTCTCGTCCTCGTTGAACCCGTCCTCGTGATGGATCAGCGGCGGCAGCGCGTGAAAGGGCGCGAATATCCGATGCGCCATCACCCCGTCCATCGAGCCCCAATTATAGCTGAGGACGAGATCGAACTGCTGCATGTACCGCGCAAGATCGCGGTAGCGTGCCGGTCCGGGCTTGCCATGAAGCGGCGGCGCATCGGCGGGAAAGTGGACGTCTATGCCCGGATCGATCGCGCCCTGCGCGCCGAGCGCGTCGGGAACCGCCGACAGGATGACGTGGCTGGCGCGCGGCCCCATCAGGTTCATCAACCGCACGGCGCGGGCCTCCTTGCCGCCCAGCGAGAAGCTCGAATGGAGATGCAGTAGCCGCGCCGGGGGAACGGGGGTCGTCACGCGCCCGGCAATTCCGCGACCCACGCATCGATCGCCGCACGCGCCTCGGGCTCGTCCATCGTCGGCGCATGGCCAACGCCCGGCACCTCGACAACGCGCGCGCGTGGCAGCTTCGCCGCCATCTTCTCCGCCGCGGGCCTGGCCAGAATATCCGAATGCTCGCCGCGCAGTATCAGCACCGGCACATCGCCCAGCGCCTGATACGCCGGCCACAGATCAACCCCGCCGTCGCTGTTCGGGACGCGCAGCGGCGCCGCGATCTGCTTGTCATAGTCGGTAACGATACGGCCCTCGGGGGTCAGGCGATGCGTGCGCTTGGTCAGGCGCAACCAGTCATGGATTTCATAACCGGGATAGACCGCGCCATTGAGTTCGGCGACGGCGCGCGCGGCGTGCATCCATGTCGGCTGGCTGCCGCCCACGCCGATATAGTCGCGGATGCGTTCCAGCCCGGCAGTCTCGAGTTCGGGTCCGACATCGTTGAGCACCGCGCCGGCAAGGCGCCCGGGCAGACTTGCCGCCATCAACATCGAGACGAGCCCGCCGAGCGAGGTGCCGATCGTCGCAAAGCGATCGATCGCCAGCTCATCGAGCAGCGCGACAACGTCCTGAACATAGGTCAGCGGCACATAGGTCATCGGATCCTTGGCATAGGCGCTCTCGCCGCGGCCGCGAAATTCGACGACGATCACCCTCCGTTCCTGCGCCACGTGCGGCGCGACCGCTTCGAAATCGCGGGCATTGCGCGCGAGCCCCGGCAGGCACAGGACCGGCGGCGCATTTTCGCGTCCCGGCGGCGCGGCATAGATTCGCGCATGCAGCCGAACCCCGTCGCCCGACCACCAATAATGGTCCGACCAGTCGCGGCGGCTATCCTGTTTGACCGAAATCGCGCGTCCCCTTTTTCGCCTGCCTGCGTTCGCTGCTCCGCCCGCGTCTATCGCCAACCCGACGGCCGCGCGCAAGCCATCCGTCGGTTGCCGCCGCCGCCTTTCGCCGATAAGGCATCCGGCATGAGCGAAGAGTTGCTTTCGTACGAGCCCGCCTCCGGCGAAGAATTGTGGCGCGCGCCCGTCAGCAATGTCGATCAAGAGGTGCCCATCGCCAGGGCAGCATGGCCCGAATGGGCCGCAAAGCCCCTGACCTTCCGGAGCGAAACGCTCCGCCGTTTCGCCGATCGGGTGAAGGCCGAAGGCGAAAAACTGGCCGACCTGATCGCGCGCGAAACCGGCAAGCCGCTGTGGGAAGCGCGCACCGAGGTCGAATCCGTCGCGAACAAGGTCGATATTTCGGTCACCGCCTATGCCGAACGGACGCCGAACCGCCGCATCGAGGGGGCGATGGGGTTGCGCAACGCGGTGCGCCACAAGCCGCACGGCGCGCTGGCGGTGCTCGGCCCCTATAACTTCCCCGCACATCTGCCGAACGGCCACATCGTCCCCGCGTTGCTCGCGGGCAATTCGGTGATCTTCAAACCGTCGGAAAAGACGCCGGCGGTCGGCGCGATGCTGGTCGATCTGTTCCACAGCGCCGGTGTCCCCAAGGAGGTGCTCCGCCTTGTCGTCGGCGGGCCCGATACGGGCAAGGCACTGGCCGGCCATCCGGACATCGACGGCCTGCTCTTCACCGGTTCGGCGCGCACTGGCCTCGCGCTCAACCGCCAGTTTGCAAATCGCCCCGACAAGATTCTCGCGCTCGAAATGGGCGGTAACAACCCGATCGTCGTCTGGGATACCGCCGATATCCGGACCGCCGCGATCCTCGTCGTCCAGTCGGCGTTTCTCAGCGCCGGACAACGCTGTACCAATGCGCGGCGGCTGATCGTCAAGGAAGCGCTCGCCGACGGGTTGATCGAACAGGTTCGCGACCTTGCGAACCGGCTGATCGTCGACCATCCGCACGCCGAGCCTGCGCCCTATATGGGCCCGGTGATCGACAATGACGCCGCCGACGGGCTGACCGAAAGCTTCCTGATCCTGATGTCGAACGGCGGTCAGGTCATCCGCCACATGACGCGCCCGGTGCCCGGCCGGCCGTTCCTGACCCCGGGGATCATCGACGTCACCGCGATGCCCGAGCGGCCCGATATCGAGCTGTTCGGCCCGCTGTTGCAGGTGATCCGCGTCGAAAGCTTCGAAGCCGCGATCGCCGAGGCGAACAACACCAGCTTCGGCCTGTCGGCGGCGCTGATCGGCGGCTCGCCCAAGCTTTACGATCAGTTCTGGGCGAATGCGCGCGCCGGGGTGATCAACTGGAACCGGCCGACCAACGGCGCCTCGTCGGCCGCCCCGTTCGGCGGCATCGGCCTGTCGGGCAATTACCGGCCGAGCGCCTTTTACGCCGCCGATTATTGCGCCTATCCGGTCGCCAGTTCGGAAAGCGACTCGATGCGCGCGTCGATCGGCGTCGGTCTCCGCGAAACCGACGATGGAAAGCCGAAATTGATCCGCAAGGGCTTCCTTTAACCCGCGGCCCAATTTTACCTTCATCGCCGTCAAAAAAGCCTGCTTTGCCATATGGACGGCCGCCGCCCATCTACGCTGCATGGAAAAGACTCCGATTTCTGCGGGCAAGCTGTGGCTCGTCGGTGCCGGGCCGGGTGACCCCGACCTGCTGACACTGCGCGCGGCGCGGTTGCTGGCCAGCGCCGACCTCGTCGTTCACGACGGGCTGGTCGGCGATGGCGTGCTGGCGCTGATCCCGGAGCATGTCGAGCGGATCAGCGTCGCCAAACAGCGCAGCCGCCATACGATGAAGCAGGAATTGATCAACGAACTGCTCGTGCGCGAGACGCTGGCGGGCAGGCAGGTCGTGCGCCTGAAAGGCGGCGATCCTTTCATTTTCGGTCGCGGCGGCGAGGAACTCGACGCAGCGCGCAAGTCCGGCGTCGCGGTGGAGGTCGTCCCTGGCATCACCGCGGCGGCGGGCTGTGCCGCGCAGGCAGGGCTTCCCCTTACCCACCGCGAAGACGCGAGCGCGGTGAGTTTCGTCGCGGGCCAGTGCAAGGATCTGACCGATCAGGACTGGTCGGGCCTCGCGGGTCATGGCCGCACGCTCGTCATCTATATGGGTCTTGCGACCGCCAACGCCATCGCCGACAAGCTGATCGCCGACGGCGTTTCGCCCGACCTGCCGGTCGCTGTGATCGAACGCGGCACGACCGCCGACGCGCGCGTGCTGCGCACCTTGCTCACCGACCTCGGCGACCTCGTCGCGCGTGAAAATGTCGCGAGTCCGGCGCTGATCATCGTCGGCAAGGTCGCGGCGCGCGCCGATGCGCTCGACTGCCTCGGCGCGCCGGGCGTCGCCGCAAAAATAAGGGACTTCACATGAAACTACTCACGGGCAACGACCTGAAAACAGGATTTGTCACCTGGTGGACCGGCGCCGACTGGTCGCTGCACATCGAGGACGCCGCCGACGTCGGAGAACAAGGCGAAGCGGTTCTGGCCGCCGAGGAAGGCGCCCGCCGCGTCAACGCCCCCTATATCATCGACGGCGAGCAAACGCCCGAGGGGCCGCGCCCCGCGCATATCAAGGACCGCATCCGTGCGCTCGGCCCGACCGTGCGCCCCGACCTGACATTGAAACCCGCCGATCCTGCGGCCGGCGACTGGGTGATCTGACATGTATAAATATGACGAATATGACCATGCGATGGTCGCCGCGCGCGTCGCCGAATTCAGCGACCAGGTGCGCCGCCGCCTCGCGGGCGAGATCACCGAGGACCAGTTCAAGCCGCTGCGCCTGATGAACGGCCTCTATCTCCAGCTCCATGCCTATATGCTGCGCGTTGCGGTGCCTTACGGGACGCTCGACAGCCGCCAGATGCGCATGCTCGCGCATATCGCGCGCAAGTACGACCGCGATTACGGCCATTTCACCACCCGCCAGAATATCCAGTATAACTGGATCAAGCTGGAAGATGCGCCCGCGATCCTCGAAGACCTCGCGTCGGTCGAGATGCACGCGATCCAGACCAGTGGCAATTGCATCCGCAACATCAGCTCGGACCAGTGGGCCGGTGCCGCTGCCGACGAGATCACCGATCCGCGCCCATGGGCCGAACTGCTGCGCCAATGGTCGAGCTTCCACCCCGAATTCAGCTATCTGCCGCGCAAGTTCAAGATCGCGGTGATCGCCGCCGACGAGGATCGCGCCGCGATGCGCCTCCATGACATCGGCATCCAGATCGTGGAGCGGGACGGTGTCCACGGCGCCGCCTTCTATGTCGGCGGCGGCATGGGCCGTACCCCGATGATCGCGCCGCTGATCAAGGATTTTGTGCCGCTCGAGGATATGCTGAGCTATGCCGAGGCGTGCCTGCGCGTCTACAATCGCTACGGCCGCCGCGACAATATCTACAAGGCGCGGATCAAGATCCTGATCCACGAGCTTGGCGCCGACGAATATCGCCGCCAGGTCGAGGAAGAATATGCACATGTGAAGTCGCTCGGCATCGACCCGCCGAAGGCCGAATTCGACCGTATCGCGAAGCAGTTCGCGCCGCCCGCGCTCGACGCGTCGGCGCCCGACGCCATCGACCGCAGCGATCCCGACTTCGCGGTCTGGGTCGACCAGAATGTCGCCGCGCACAAGGTGGCGGGCCATGCGATCGTCAACATCAGCCTGAAGCCCGTCGGCGGTATCCCCGGCGACGCCAGCTCGGCGCAGATCGACCTGATGGCCGACCTTGCCGAGCAGTACAGCCATGACGAACTGCGCGTCACCCACGCCCAGAACATCGTGCTGCCGCATGTCCGCAAGGCCGATCTTTACACGATCTGGCAGGCGCTCGATGCTGCGGGGCTCGCAACGCCGAACCTCGACCTGATCAGCGATATCATCGCCTGCCCCGGGCTCGACTATTGCAGCCTCGCCAATGCGCGTTCGATCCCGGTCGCGCAGAAGATCGCCGAGCGCTTCTCGGACCTTGGCCGCCAGAAGGAACTGGGCGAATTGAAGCTCAAGATTTCGGGCTGCATCAACGCGTGCGGACACCATCACGCCGGCCACATCGGCATCCTCGGCGTCGACCGCAAGGGCACCGAAAACTACCAGTTGCTGCTCGGCGGGTCGGGCGCGGAGGACGTCTCGCTGGGCACGATCACCGGCCCGGGTTTCAACGAGGACGGCATCGTCGACGCGATCGAACGCGTCACCGACAAATATCTTGCCGAACGCACCGATGGCGAACGCTTCGTCGACACCTTCCGCCGTGTCGGCATGGCCCCCTTCAAGGAGGCGATCTATGGTTGAACATCTGCACAGCGACGGCGAGGAACCCTGCGTCACGCTCGACGCCTTCTTGCAGCAGTCGAACGCGACGGCCGTGAGGCTCGAGCCCGACGAGGACGCGCGCGCGCTGATCCCGCACCTCGACCGGCTGGCGCTGATCGAGGTCGCTTTCCCCAAGTTCCGCGACGGCCGCGGCTATTCGTCGGCGCGCATCCTGCGCGAGGCGGGCTATGACGGCGAACTGCGCGCGCAGGGCGACGTGCTGGTCGATCAGATCGCCTATATGAAGCGCTGCGGTTTCGACAGCTTCGCGCCCGAAAAGGCGCTCAATCCCGCCGATGTCGAAGCGGCGCTGGCCCGCTGGCCCGAACATTATCAGGGCGCGGCCGACGGCGCGGTGCCGATCTGGAAACTGAGGCATGGCTGACGTGAAGGCCGAGCCCCGCTCCCGCGACCGGATCGACGTGGCGCCGCGTTTCACGCAGGCCGACGTCATCCGCCTCAACAACCTGTTCCGCGGCCAGGATGCCGCGGAAGCGGTCGCGAGCGTCATCGGGGCCGGCCTGCTCGGCGATACCGGCATCGTGTCGAGCTTCGGCGCCGAAAGCGCGGTGTTGCTGCACCTTGTCACGCGCGTCGCACCCGACATGCCGGTGCTGTTCCTCGATACCGGCAAGCATTTTCCCGAAACGCTTGCCTATCGCGACGAACTGGCGGCGAAGCTCGGGCTCAACATCGTCAACCTGACCCCCGATCCGGAAGAACTGGCGAAAAAGGACGCGACCGAACTGCGCTGGTCGTACGATCCCGACGGCTGCTGCGAGATCCGCAAGGTCAAGCCGCTCGAAAAGGCGCTCGCGGATTTCGACACCTCGATTACCGGGCGGAAGGGCTTCCAGTCGGCGACGCGGCAGGGCCTCGCCCGCTTCGAACTCGACGGCTCGACCGGCCGCCTGAAATTCAATCCGCTCGCCAACTGGACGCGCGAGATGCTCGACGCCTATTTTGCCGAGCACGATCTGCCGCGCCATCCGCTGGAAGCCGAAGGCTATCCGTCGATCGGCTGCTCGCCCTGCACATCGAAGGTCAAGCCGGGCGAAGACCCGCGCTCGGGCCGCTGGCGCGGCTGGGACAAGACCGAATGCGGCATCCACGAAGCGGTGACCCCGATCGACGACGATCCGGCGAACGACCCGGCGTTCTGATCCTGCCCGTCGTCCCGGCGAAAGCCGGAATGACGTCACTCATAATCCTCATACGCCATGCTGTCGTCGGCGAGGTCGCTGAACTTGGTCGTCTTCGCCTCGAAGTGCATGCGGACCTTGCCGGTCGAGCCGTGACGCGATTTGGCGACGATAACTTCGGCAAGACCGAAGACGCGTTCCATTTCGGCCGCCCATTCCTCATGCTGCGCGTGGATCTTGACATCGTCGCCCTCGACCGGGCGCTTGGGTTCGCGCGCCGCGACATAATAATCCTCGCGGAACACGAAGAGCACCATGTCGGCGTCCTGTTCGATCGAGCCCGATTCGCGAAGGTCGGAGAGTTGCGGACGCTTGTCCTCGCGACTTTCGACCTGACGGCTGAGCTGCGACAGCGCCATCACGGGCACGTTCAGTTCTTTCGCCAAAGTCTTCAAACCACGCGAAATTTCGGAAATCTCCTGGACTCGATTGTCACCGCTCTTCGACGAACCTTGTAGCAATTGCAGATAATCGACGATGATGAAGCCGATACCGTGGCGGCGCTGCAGCCGCCGCGCGCGGGTGCGCAGGCCAGCGATCGTCAGGCCGGGCGTATCGTCGATGAACAGCGGCAGCGTCTGCAGCGCCTGCGCCGCGCGCGAAAGCTGCTGGAACTGGTCCTTGCTGATCTTGCCCATGCGCAGCGCTTCGCCCGACACCCCCGACTGTTCGGCGAGGACGCGCGTCGCAAGCTGGTCGGCGGACATTTCGAGGCTGAAGAAAGCAACCTTCGCGCCCATATTCTTCTCGGGCGGGATGCCGTCTTCCTCGTCGCGGCGGAAACGCTCGGCGGCGTTGTAGGCGATGTTGGTGGCGAGCGAGGTCTTGCCCATGCCCGGACGCCCCGCGAGGATCATCAGGTCGCTATTGTGCATGCCGCCGATCTTGGCGTTCATGCTGGCGATCCCGGTGGTGATCCCTGACAGGTGGCCGCCCGAATTCAGGGCGCGTTCCGCCGCTTGCAGCGCGACGAGGCTCGCGGCGTTGAAGCTTTTGACCGACCCCATCTCGGCCTCGCCGCCGGCGACGCGATAGAGCGCGGTTTCGGCCTCTTCGATCTGCGACTGCGGATCGACGCTTTCGCTGGTGTCGAGCGCGCTGTCGACAAGCGTGCGTCCGACGCCGACCAGCTCGCGAAGCAGCGCAAGGTCGAATATCTGCCGCGCAAAGTCGCGGGCGCCGATCAACCCCGCACCGCTGCCGGTCAGTTGCGCGAGATAGCCGACGCCGCCGACCGCCTTCATCGCCTCGTCGGCTTCGAAATAGGGTTTGAGCGTCACCGGGGTCGCGATGCTGTTACGCTCGATCAGCGCCATCGCCTGCTGGAAGATGCGGCCGTGCAGCGGCTCGAAGAAATGATCGGGAGTCAGATGGACGGGAAGGTCCTCGACGACTCGGTTATCGATCAGGATCGCGCCCAGAAACGCGGCCTCCGCCTCGATATTACGCGGCAATTGGCGTTCGTCCCCGGCACTGGTCGGGGTCGGAATCAGGGCGAGCTCTGGCATAGCGACCTTCATGCGACGGCACGAAACACCATGCAACCGAGTTCCTCTGATGCTCATCCTGCGCCGTGGAGCATCTCGGGGATAACTTCAAATCCCGTTCGCATCGAGCGAAGTCGAGATTCCTCTCGGCTTGGCGCGATCCCGATGGGTGTCTCGACTTCGCTCGACACGAACGGGTTTGGAATGTTGCGCCAAGTCGCCCCCTTGCCCTTCGTGGCGGGCCAAGTAGAAGCACTTGCAGCATGGCCGACGCAGACCCCTCGAAACAGCGCATCATCTCGGTCGAGCTCGACGAGGGCTCGATCGTCTGGCGCAACCCCGATGTCGAGCAGGAACGCCGCGTCGCGATCTTCGACCTGATCGAGGACAACAAGTTCGTCCCGCAGCGCGGCCATGCCGACGGCTACGCCGGTCCCTATCGCCTGATGCTGCGCGTCGAGGAAGGCCGGCTGATCTTCGAAATCAGCCGCGAAGACGGTTCGCCGCTCGAGGCGATCATCCTCGGGCTCGGCCGCTTTCGCCGTCCGATCCGCGATTATTTCGCGATCTGCGACAGCTATTATCAGGCGATCAAGACCGCGACTGCGCAACAGATCGAGACCGTCGACATGGCGCGCCGCGGCCTGCACAACGAGGCGGCGGAGATGCTGATGGACCGGCTCGACGGCAAGATCGCGGTCGATTTCGACACCGCGCGCCGGCTCTTCACGCTGATCTGCGTGCTGCATATCAAGGGTTAGCGATGGCGACGGGGGCAGCCAGCAGCAGGAACAGAAAGCCAGCGCGGATCGCGGCGGACTGGCGAGGCGTGCTCGCGCGCTGGCTGCGGCGTATCGGCGGCGTGCTATTGCTGCTCATCCTGGCCGCCGGGCTCGCGATCTGGTGGGCGGCGCGCTGGACGCCGCCGCGCGAACAATATCCGATCCAGGGGGTGACGATCGACGCCGCCAACGGCGCGGTCCACTGGGGCTCGATCAAGGCCGCAGGCGCCGATTTCGCTTATGTCATGGCGACCGACGGCACCGCCGGCCTCGATCCGATGTTCGCACGCAACATGACGGCAGCGCGCGAGGCCGGGATCCAGACCGGCGCGATCCACCGCTACAGCCTGTGCCAGCTTGCCACCGATCAGGCCGCGAATTTCATTCGTCACGTCCCCCGCCGCGCCGACGCGCTGCCGGCGGTGGTGTGGCTCGACTATGACGATCGCTGCCCCGACCGGCCGACGCGCGCCTTGCTGCTGTCCGAACTCGCGACCTTCCTCGCCCAGATCGAGGCGCATATGGGCAAACGCAGCCTGATCGCGCCCGGTCCCGCTTTCGAGGCCGATTACAAGGTAACGCAGGGTATCGCGCGCACCACATGGCTGCGCCGCGATTTCTTCGAGCCCGATTATGGGGCCCATCCGTGGGCGATGTGGCAGGCCAATAATTATGTCCGGCTGTCGGGCGCCGACGGCACCGTTGGCTGGAACGTGCTGCGCGGCGGGGGAGAGGCGCCATGACCGACGACGCGACCCGCGACGCGTTGATCGCTGCCGCGCGCGATGCCGCAAGCCGCGCCTATGCGCCCTATTCCGGCTTTCACGTCGGCGCAGCCCTGCTGCTGAAGAATGGCGACGTCGTCACCGGCGCCAATGTCGAAAATGCCAGCTATGGGCTGACGCTGTGCGCCGAAACCGCAGCGATCGCCAAGATCGCCAACGAAGGCTGGATCGGCGAACTTACGGAGATCGCGATTGTCGGCGGCCGCCCGGAGCGCGATGCGCTGCTCGGCAGCGATCCGGTCCACCCGTGCGGCCGCTGCCGCCAGATGCTCAACGAAGCGGCCGAGCGATCGAAGACCGATATCCTCGTCCACTGTGCATCCGGCGACGGCAAGGCCGTGCAGAGCTACAGGCTCAGCGAACTGTTTCCCGCCGCCTTCGGCCCGAAGGACCTCGGGCTGATCCCCGACTGACCGCTTGCGCAAAGCGCGCCGCCCTTACAAGAGACACGCATGGCCATTCTTTCCGATCGCTGGATTCGCGAAGCCGCCCGGACGCAGGGCATGATCGAACCATTCGTCGAGGCGCAGCGCCGCGACGGGTGCATCAGCTATGGCCTGTCCTCCTACGGCTATGACGCGCGCGTCGCGCCCGAGTTCAAGATCTTCACCAACGTCGACAGCACGATCGTCGACCCCAAGGATTTCGACCCGAAGAATTTCGTCGACCGCGAAACCGACGTCTGCATCATCCCGCCGAACAGCTTCGCGCTCGCCCGCACCGTCGAATATTTCCGTATCCCGCGCGATGTGCTGGTGATCTGCCTCGGCAAGTCGACCTATGCGCGCTGCGGCATCATCGTCAACGTCACCCCGCTCGAACCCGGCTGGGAAGGCCATGTGACGCTGGAATTCTCAAACACCACCCCCCTGCCCGCGAAAATCTACGCCAATGAGGGCGCGTGCCAGTTCCTGTTCCTCCAGGGCAATGAGCCGTGCGAGACGAGCTACGCCGACCGCGCGGGCAAATATATGGGACAACAGGGCGTGACGCTGCCGAAGCTTTGACAGTCACTGTCATTGCGAGGAGCCGTAGGCGACGCGACAATCTCCAGCTCTCGGCCCTGCGCAAGGCCGAGAGCTGGAGATTGCTTCCCCCGGCCTTCGCCGGGGTCGCAATGACGAAGATCGGTTGCGCCCTCTGCAAGATTTGATAACGTTCCCATAAATCGAATGGGGATGAGGTCATGACATTCCGTACCGTCGCGCTGATGCTCACCGCGTTGCTTTCGTCCACCGCCGCGCACGCCGAAGGGATGTTGAAGGTCCGCGGGACGCAGATCGTCGACGACAGCGGCCGGCCTGTCATCCTCCGCGGCATGGGGCTCGGCGGCTGGATGTTGCAGGAAGGATATATGCTGAAGCTCGGCGAAATCGGGCAACAGCACAGGATCCGCGCCAGGCTGGTCGAACTTGTCGGCGAGGAGAGGACGGCCGAATTCTACCGCGCCTGGCTCGATAACCACACGACCGAAGCCGATATCGCGCAGATGGCGAAATGGGGCTTTAATTCGGTGCGCCTGCCGATCCATTTCGACCAGCTCACCCTCCCCGTCGACAAGGAACCTGTGGCGGGGCAGGACACATGGCACGAGGAAGGTTTCGAGCGCATCGACCGCCTGCTGGCGTGGAGCAAGGCGAACCGTATCTACCTGATCCTCGACCTCCATGCTACGCCCGGCGGACAGGGCAACGACCTTGCCATCTCCGACCGCGACCCGGCGAAACCGTCGCTGTGGCAGAGCGAGGAGAACCGGCGAAAGACGATCGCGCTGTGGACGAAGCTGGCGGAACGCTATGCAAAGGAGCCGTGGGTCGGCGGCTATGACCTGATCAACGAGCCCAACTGGAGTTTCGCGACCCCCGGCAAAGGCAATGGCTGCGACGAGACCGAAAGCAAGGCGGTATGGGATTTGCAAAAGCGGATCACGGCGGCAATCCGCAAGGTCGACACGCAGCATATCGTGATCGTCGAGGGCAATTGCTGGGGCAATAATTACAAGGGCCTGCCGCCCGCGTGGGACGCCAATATGGTGCTGAGCTTCCACAAATATTGGAACCGCAACGACGCAGCCAGCATCGCCGAGATCACCGCATTACGCACCAGCTATAATCGCCCTATCTGGCTGGGCGAGTCGGGCGAGAACAGCAACGGCTGGTATCGCGATGCGATCGCGCTGGTCGAGGGCGAAGGCATCGGCTGGAATTTCTGGCCGCTCAAGAAGATCGGCTTCAACCAGCCGCTGGAGATCGACCCCGGTCCGGGCTGGGCCGCGATTGTCGCATGGATGACGGACAAGGGCGCGAAACCGGAGCCCGACGCGGCCTTCGCCGCGATGATGCAACTTGCCGAAAACAGCCGCTTCGACCGGAATATCGCGAAGCCCGACGTGATCGATGCGATGCTGCGCCAACCGCACGATCCGGGCTATCGTCCCTTCGTCGCCCGCACGCTGGATCGGGCGCCGCTGATCATCGCTGCCGTCGATTATGATCTCGGGCCGCCGGACGTCGCTTACTACGATATGGTCGACGCCAATTATCACGTCGCGACCGGCGGCGAGCGGACGCCGTGGAACAACGGGACGACCTATCGCAACGACGGCGTCGACATTGCCCGCGAAAGCGATGGCATGCCCTATGTCAGCGACTTCGTGACCGGCGAGTTCATGCGTTACAGCGCCGACGTTGCGAAGGCCGGGCGCTGGACGGTCTCGGCGCGCGCACGCTCGGCAAAGGGCGGCCGTATCGGCATCGACGAACGCGGCGTCGCCGTTCCGGCCGGCACCGCATGGCAAGTGATCAAGCTTGCCGACGTCGACCTGCCCGCCGGCCCCGGCGCGGCGACGCTGCGCGCGATCGATTGCAGCGATTGCGAGGTTGCCGAGCTGGTCTTCACGCCGCGCTGACCGGAACCCATCGCCTCTCCGCGCGTCCTGTCTGCACAAGCGGGCGGGCAGTAGTGGAGGATGACCCATGTCCATGATCGCCGTCTTCATCGGCCGCCTGTTCATTGCCGTGATTTTCATCGTGTCTGGGATCAACAAGCTGATCCACGTCGCCGATACCAATGCGATGATTTCCGCCGCCGGCCTGCCATCAGGGCTCGCTATCCCGACCGGGCTATTCGAGCTGATTGCCGGCGTCTGCCTTGCGCTCGGTATCGCAACGCGACTGTGGGCGATCCTGCTCGCCGGTTTCGTCCTCCTCACCATCCTGTTCTTCCACCGCGAATTCACCGATCCGATGCAGGCGATGATGGCG
The DNA here is from genome assembly GCF_001314325.1 of Sphingopyxis macrogoltabida. Lineage (NCBI taxonomy): Bacteria > Pseudomonadati > Pseudomonadota > Alphaproteobacteria > Sphingomonadales > Sphingopyxidaceae > Sphingopyxis > Sphingopyxis macrogoltabida. The sequence continues at coordinate 1,336,991 of NZ_CP009429.1, read as the reverse complement.
ATGAAGAATCTGGCGATCGCGGGCGGGCTGCTCTGCCTCTTCGGTTACGGCCACACGCGCTGGAGCTACGACGCGCTGCGCGCGCGGCGCCGCGGCGAGATTGCGCAGCACGACGCCGAACTTCGCGCCCGCGAAGCCGAATTGCGTGCGGCCCGCGCCGAGGGCCGCGCCGAAGCGGTCGACACGCCGGTGGTCGTCGAAAAGCGCCCCTTCTGGCGGCGCTGACGCTTCGCGCTTGGCATCCTTCCTTACGTGCGCTAGCCTCAGCTTGACGTTTACGTAAATGGGAGGGTGCCATGGCCGCTGCGCGTGAATTCGACATCATCGTCTATGGCGCGACCGGGTTCACCGGCCGCCTCGTCGCGGAATATCTCGCCGCACATTATGCGGGCCGCGCCGATGCGCCCAAATGGGCGATGGCGGGGCGCAGCGCCGACAAGCTGGCCGAAGTCCGCGACCTGATCGGAGCGCCGAAGGATATTCCGCTCGTCGTCGCCGACGCGAGCGATCCCGCCAGCCTCGATGCCATGGCGGCGCGGACGCAGGTCGTCCTGACCACTGTCGGCCCGTACCAGCTTTATGGCGAGCCGCTCGTCGCCGCGTGCGTCAAGGCGGGCACCGCCTATGCCGACCTCTGCGGCGAGCCCGGCTGGATGCGCGAGATGATCGACGAATATCAGGACGCCGCCAAGGCGTCGGGCGCGCGCATCACCTTCAGTTGCGGCTTCGACAGCATTCCGTTCGACCTCGGCGTGCTGTTCCTGCAGGCCGAAGCGGTGAAGCGTCACGGCAGCCCGGCGCCGCGCGTCAAGGGCCGCGTCCGCAAGATGGCCGGCGGTGCGTCGGGCGGCACGATCGCCAGCCTGACCGAAACGATGAAGGCGATCGCCAAAAAGCCCTCGCTCGCGCTGCTCCTCAAATCGAGCTTTGCGCTGACCCCGGGCTTCGAGGGGCCGTCGCAGCCCACTGGCCTGATCCCCGAATATGACGCCGCCACGGGCACATGGACCGCACCTTTCGTGATGGCGCCGATCAACACCAAGAATGTCCACCGCACCAATTTCCTGCTCGGCCAGCCCTGGGGCGCCGACCTCGTCTATGACGAGATGCTGATGACGACGATCGGGGATGCCGGCAAGGCGATGGCCGAAGCGATCGCCAAGGCCAACCCGTTCGGTGAATCGAAACTCCAGCCGGGCGAAGGCCCGAGCAAGGAAGAGCGCGAGAACGGGTTCTACGACGTGCTGTTCATCGGCGAATATCCCGATGGCCGGGCGGTCCATGCCAGTGTCCAGGGCGACCGCGACCCCGGCTATGGCTCGACCTCGAAGATGCTCGCCGAAACCGGTATCGCGCTGCTCGCAAACAAGGGCGAGGGCGGCGTGTGGACCCCCGGCGCGCTGCTCGGCGACACCCTGATCGCACGGCTGACCAAGCATGCCGGAATGACCTTCCAGATCGAGGAATAGGACAAGAATGACGACCTCCCCCAGCGCGCTCGACGCGCTGCTTTCGACGCTGCGTACCGAAGAGGGCGTGGCGAAGGCGCATATCGACGAAGGATGGATGCAGGGCCGCACCGCCTATGGCGGGATCAGCTCTGCCGTCGCGCTGGCGGGCGCGATGGCGCTCCACCCGACCGAGACGCCGCTACGCTACGCGCAGATCAGCTTCGTGGGGCCCGTCGGCGGCGACTGCACCGTCGCAACGCGCGTGCTGCGCCAGTCGAAATCGAGCCTGTTCATCGACGCGGGCGTGTCGAGCGACGCGGGTTTCGGCACCGCCGCAGTCTTCGCCTTCTCGGGCGACCGCGCGAGTCATCTCGACCACAACAGCCTGACCATGCCCGACGTGCCCGCGCCCGAAACGCTGGCACCGGTTCCCGATCACAAGGTGCGCCCCAGCTTCACCCGCCATTTCGACATGCGCCCGACCACCGGCCCGCGTTTCGACTGGAAGCGGGAGGTCGGCGAATATCTGACCTGGGTGCGCTTCGTCGAGGAACCCGCCTGCCATCCTGCGGTCGCCCTGCTCGCGATGGGTGACGCCTTGCCGCCCGCAGCGATGGCGCTTTTTACCGAATTCGGGCCGATCAGCTCGATGAACTGGACCGTCAACATGCTCACCGGCAACCCGCAGACCGACGACGGCTGGTGGCTGCTGTCGGCGAAGACCGGCTACGCGCGCGGCGGCTTCTCGGTGCAGGACATGATGCTGTGGAACCGCACCGGCGAACCGGTGCTGAGCGGCAGTCAGGGCATCGCGATCTACGCCTGATCCTCCGGCTGGCCGATCGGGATGCTGAGCGTGCTCGGGCGCGTGGCGTCGTGATAGAGGCGCACGGTGACCGTGCGCGCATCGGCCATCGTCTCGTCGGCCACCGGCTTGCCGCTGTTATAATTCTTCTGCCATTTCAGATCGTGATTGGGCTTTACCACCAACCGCAGGCGGCATCCCTTTTTGATCAACCGCGAAATGAAGAAGAAGCCGTCGAAGTCGTAGCGTAGCGGCTCTTTCGTTGCGATCAGCCGCTCGGTACGAAGCCCTTCGCGATGGCGCGCGCGCTTGTGCTGCTCGGTCAGGAACAGGCTCGATCCGTCGGGCGCGATTTCATAGATCGAGACCATGAAATCGGTGTCCGGCGTATCGATCGCAATCGACGCGTTGAACTTGAAGAAGCCGGTTACTTCGGTGTCCTGCTCGAACGGATCGCTGTGATAGATCAGCTTGCCGCCCGCGGTGGCGGCGACCAGCGTCTGGCCGGTCGTGTGCCATTCGGCGAGCGAAGCCTCGAGCCGGAGGCCGCTGAGATCGCGCGGGTCGTAGATATAGCGATCGGGCTGCGCCTTTGTCGCGGGCGCGGGCTTCAGCGTCCCCGAAGCATAGACATTGTCCGGGTTGCCCGACGAATGCAGGTGGAGCGTTTCGTAGCGCGCCGTCGCATCCTCGATCCTGTCGGCATAGCGCCACTTGTCGGCGACCATCACATAATAAGCGAATTTCTTCTTGAGAAACTCCGGCCGCGGGCCGTCTTCCATCGCAAAGGCGTACCAGTCGCGATGCAGCTTCTTCATGTCGAGCACGCTCGCCTCGCCGACCTTGATGCCATAGAATTCGGCGGTCGGGTTGCGCACCTCGTCGTGCCCCCACGGGCCGATCACCAGATAATGATTGGCCTTCGCCCCCGCATATCGAAGATGCTGGCGATGGAATTCGAGCGTGCCGAGTTGATCGCCGTCATAGATGCCGCACAGCGACAGCACCGGCATCGTCAGCTTGGCGAATTGTTCGGGCGACGGGTTGAGCCGGTCGTAATATTCGTCCTGCCGGGGATGATCGACCCACTGCTGAAACGGTTTGGACTCAAACCCGAAAAACTCCGGCATCTTGCGGAACGGCAGACCCGCTTCGAGGAAGCGCAGATATTCGGTGCCCCAGCCTTCATCGGCAAAGACATTGTTTCGCCGGGTGTTACCCTTGACGAAGGTCATCCACTGCCCGCCCGCGAAGTTGAAGAAGATGTTGTAGCGGATCGGGAAATCGAACCCGGCAAAGGCGGGGGCCGAGGGGATGATCGTGGCAAGCCCCTTCGGATCGCCGCGCACCGTCGCCCACTGCGTATAGCCGACCCACGACAGGCCGCACATGCCGACCTTGCCGTTGCAGAAGGGCTGCTGGATCAGCCATTCGACGATGTCGTGGCCGTCCTCCGGCTCGGTTCCGAAAGGCGCAAACTCACCATCCGAATCGCCGCGCCCGCGCATGTCGACCGCCAGAAACGGATAGCCGTTCCGGGAGAAATCGACGCCCTCGGCATGATAGCCGTCGGCCGTATAGGGCGTGAGCGCAAAAATCGTCGGACGCGGTGTCTTCAGGCCACGCGGGAGATAGAGCGTCGCGCCCAGATGAACGCCATCGCGCATCGGAATGCGCACTTCATATTTCATCTGTGACGAGAATTTGGGCTGGGCCGCAGAGTCGTCGCCGCCGGCCATCGCCGCTTTTGCCCCGGGAGCGGCCGCCAGCGTCAGGATCGACGTTGCGGATAGAAGATATTCCCTGCGATTCATCGTCGCCTTCCCTATTTCGTATACTATATCCTATAGGGACTTTTGTCGGAAGGAAAGCGGGAGTCAACAAAATCCACGCGCTAAGTGGTACGGTTCGGGCTGCTCCCGACCGGTTGCGAACCTAATGATTATTGTCACTCCGGACTTGATCCGGGGTCCACGACGACGGCGCGGCTATGGATCCCGGATCATGCCCGGGATGACGAAGGTGAGTAAGCAACGTCCGCTGCCCGCCCCGAAGTCGATATTCGTAACCGGTGCTGGAAGACCCCGCGGAAGCCAGCCGCTAGGGCGCTGTCAACAGCACAATCACCGCATCGAGCCCGCCGCTATCGCGATTGGCGAGCGTCAGCGTTCCGCCCTCGCCCTCGGCGATGTCGCGGGCAATCGACAGCCCCAGCCCCGCGCCGCCGGTCGCGCGGTTGCGCGACTGCTCGCCGCGCGCGAATGGCTCGACCAGCGTCCGGATTTGTTCCCCGCTCAACCCGGGGCCGTCATCCGATACGACCAGCCGCACTTGCCCGTCGATCGCCGCCACCGACAGCCGCGCCCGCACGCCATAGGCGAGCGCATTGTCGATCAAATTGCGCAGCGCGCGCCTGAGCAGCATCGGACGCGCCATGACCGCGGCCTCCGCGAGTTCGCCAACGCCGACATCCTTGCCCTGTTCGCCATAGTCGGCGGCGAGTTCCCGGGCCAGGGCGGCCGCGTCGAGGCGCTCCTGCACCTCCGTCCCCGCACCCGACCGCGCAAGCGCCAAGATGTCGGCGAGCATCGCGGTCATTTCCTCGATCGACGCGATCATCTTGTCGCGCAGCCGTTCGTCCTCGACCTGCTCGACGCGAACGCGCAGGCTGGCAAGCGGGGTCCGCAGGTCATGGCCGACCGCGCCGAGCATCCGGTCCTTGTCGGACAGCATCGTCGCGATCCGGGCGCGATAGGCGTTGAACGCACCGATCAGGTCGCGCACGTCCGACGGCCCCTCTTCCTCGAGCGGCGTCGTATCGCGGAGCGCCGGGTTCGAACGCACCGCGCGCGTCAGGTCGCGCAGCGGCCGCGCCGCGCGCCACGCGATCAGCATGATGGGCACGAGCAGCAGCAGGTAAAGCGTCAGCGTCTGCCAGACGAGGAAGCCCTGCAGGCGGTTCCCGCCCGCCTGAATGCGGCTGCGCACGGCAAAATAGCGACCGTCGACCTTGGCCGACACGATGACGGTGCGGGCGGGGAAATCGGGCCGCATCGCGCGCGGGCGCTGCGGCAGCACCCACGCGTCGATCGCTTCGGCCTTCAGATCGGCTTCGTTCAGCAGGTCCGTGACATAGTCGGCGAGATCGGGCATCCGCACCGCCCCGGCGGGCACCGGCGGCGGCCGGTCCGAAATCACCAGCTTCGGGATCCGCTCGCGGCGCATGCGGTCTTCGTCATGGCCGGGGCCGAAATCGCCGCGCCGATCACGTTCGATCGCATCGATGATCCGGCCGACCGCCATGCCGCCGCCGTGCGCCAGCACCTGCTGCCGCTGCCCGCGCGCGAGCAGGGTAAAGTTGATCGCCTGCGCCACGAACAGCATCAGCGCGACGGCGACGAACAATTGCCCGATCAGGCTGCGCGGCCACAGGCGGAGTTTCATGCCGCAGGCCCCAGCCGCTTGACCTCGCAGGCGAGGGTGTAGCCGCCGCCCCAGACGGTCTTGACGAGTTGCGGGTGCGCGGGATTTTCCTCGATCTTCTTGCGCAGGCGGCTGATCAGATTGTCGATGGCACGGTCGAAGATATCGGCTTCACGCCCGCGGACGAGGTCGAGCAACCGGTCGCGGCTCATCACCTGGCGCGGATGGCGAACCAGCGCGTGGAGGAGATGATATTCGCCCGACGACAGTGCGACCTCCTGCCCTTCGCTATCGACCAGCACGCGTTCGACCTCGCGCAGCACCCACGGCCCGAAGGCAAAGCTCGTCCCGCCCGGGTCGAGCGCGCGCCCCCCCTGCTGGGTCCGGCGCAGCACAGTGCGGATGCGCGCGACCAGCTCGCGCGGGTTGAAAGGTTTGACCACATAATCGTCGGCGCCGATCTCCAGCCCGATGATGCGCTCGGTATCCTCGGCGCGCGCGGTCAGCAGGATGACCGGAATGCTGCTCGTTTCGCGAAGGTGGCGGGTCAGCGACAGCCCATCCTCGCCCGGCATCATGATGTCGCTGACGACAAGGTCGACCGACTGCGCGCGAAGCACCGACCGCGCCTCGGCAGCGCTCGCCGCATCGGTCACCGCAAAGCCCTGCGTTTCCAGATATTCGCCCAACGGCTCGCGGATCGACGGTTCGTCGTCGATCAGCAGAATGCGCGGCGTGTCGCTATCGGTCATCTATCGTCCGTCACATGGTAGTTCGCCCACCGGTCGCCAGGGACCGGTGGGCGATAGCTGGCAGGGACCGGCGGCAAAGGCAATGCCGGGAGGGGGATGGCCTGTCCGTCGACCGCCCGCCCCTGCCAAATGGCTCAGTCGGTGGTCGGGGCAGCCGCGCCGCGCTTCGCGCGCCATTCGGCGGCCTTGGCCTTCCACGCTTCGCGCTGCGCCTGACGTTCCTCGGCGGTCACCTGACCATCCTTGTTCGCGTCGAGGCGGTCGAAACGCGCGAGCGCCGCGGTCTCGAACTCGGCCTGCGTGATCGCCTTGTCGCCATTCGCATCGGCCTTCATCCAGCCGCCGCGACCGCCACGCATTCCGTGTCCGCCGCGCTTGCCGTGATGGCCGCGCATGCCGTCGCGCTGGCCTTCGCCGGCTTCACCGGCAGCCGCGCGCTTTTCCTTGCGCTCGGCGCGTTTCGCGGCGCGATCGGCACCATGCTGGTCCCATTCGGCCTTGCTGACGCTGCCGTCCGAATTGGCGTCGAGCGCGGCAAAGCGCTTCGCCTGCATTTCGGCGCGGCGCGCGGCGTGGTCGGTCGCGTCGATCTTGCCGTCCTTGTTGGCATCCATCTTGGCAAACCGCTGCACGGCATTGGCCTGCACCTCGGCGCGGGTCAGCACGCCATTGCCATCGGCATCGCCCATCTTGCCGCCCGGGGCAGCGAGCGCGGGCACGGCGATCAACGCGGCGCCCAAGGTAAAAAGAGTGATCTTTTTCACGTAACGAACTCCTTGTCAGGGGACATTCAGGGGAGAATTTGTCCCGATGACGCCGTTCTAGGTGCCATTTGTCCCAAGCCGTTGCCGTGTGGACGAAAAATTGTCGCAGATTGTCGCAAAACGGACGCCTCGTTCATCGGCCTGCAAGCGGGTCGATCGCTTCGGACGCAGAAACGAGTAAGCCCCGTCGCATTTCTGCGGCGGGGCTCCCTAGGTTCCGTCCGAAGACAGGAACCAAATTCTACCTTCTCTTTCGATCCGATAGGTAAGTGAAACGCCTCGGCAACCTGTTTGGTTCCGTCGCGTCCCGAACTTATGTGATTTTTTTCGCCGCGGCCGATCCGAGGATCAGGAACAGCACGACAAGGGCAAGGCCGACGAAGAACAGGATCTTGGCAATCCCGGCCGCCGCGCCCGCGACGCCGCCGAAGCCGAGCACTGCAGCAACCAGTGCGATCACGGCGAAGATCAAAGCCCATTTGAACATTTCAGATATCCTTCCATCGTGCGGGAGCGAGGGACGCAACAGTCCGGCATCCGAAGCGGCACGATCGCGCCCTTTCGGAAGGAAATGCGGCCGGTGACCGATCCTCGTTTTCCCATATATCGAGTGCGCTAGGGTAACGTCGGGCGGCGTCGAAAGTTCCTGCGCTACGCAGATCGAACACCGCGTGACATCGAACCGGCAAGAGAAAGTTCGGAAGAAGGACCTGGAGCGGGTAGCGGGAATCGAACCGGATCATACCTTGGCAAAAACGAAGGTTTAGGAGGGAATCGAATTGCCCAGACTTCAAACGAATATGGAGGGAGGGCTGCACGTAGAGCCATCTGCGAACAGGATACCAATAGAACGCTTCCCTGTCGCGATAATAAACTTCAACGAGAAGCCAATAAACCGAAAGTTTAATATTAAACTAGAAGCGGTTTAATTTGAATTCTTCTCGTACATTTTGTTATATCTATATTGACTTCCCCATTAATACCTGATCATTGCATTTTGCTTCGGCACATCTACCGCAGAGAGGATCACGCATGACCGATGAAGCGCAAATGCCAAGCCGGGCATCAACAGGATCAAGAATTCTAGACGAGGGTTTCACGCCAGCACACTGGGTTCGCATACTTGCCGATCATGATTGTGAGGTCTCGGAGCGGTCTTTTCGGGAATGGGCCAACAAACTAGGCGCCTGCTATCGGTTAGGGCGAACGATGTTGGTAACCAGGGAACAGTTCGACGTCATTGTCGCGTCACGGCAACAGAAAGCGCGCTCAAAGGGTCCGCACCACCGATCGATGGAAGTCACCCAAAGTTCGGCTAGCAGCAACACGTTAACGGTAATAGAGGACCTTAAGATCATCGCGAAAGGCGGCGAGCCAAGTCAGCGGATGATCGCTCGTAGGGAAGCAATTCAGAAACGATTTATCCCAGACTGAAGGCGCGGGCATAGGCAGTTAGTGTGCCGCCCATCGTGCCATATAAACTGCTGTGGTGCCTTCAGCCTATCGCTGCTTTCACCGCCCCCGAATTTCCCCTAATCCAATTCAACATGACTCTGTCCCCCTTCGATCCGCCGTTCAGCGCCTGGTCGAGCTGATCGACAGAGTCATTAATGTTGATATTACGGATGTTCACCACTGGCGGCTCCCCTGCCCCGCCGCCATTCAGCGCGTGGCGCGGGTCACCGCGGGTCAGGATTTCTTCACCGCGTTCCAAGATGGCGGGGATTTCGTTTGGCTTCAGGCCGGCGAAGCCACCAGTGTGGTAGCGAACTGCATTCACGTACCATGCCGGATTTCCGGTGATCGGGGTGCCATGCTGACCAACGACGCCACCACTGTGCAGCTTAATCCCCGGCAATCCCACCCCAAGGCTACCGCCGCTCCCTCCACCTGAAGCCCCGCCGCCCATCCCGGCCAGTATGCCTGACACAAGATTGAATACCGTTTGCTGGATGATCATCTGCGCGATCTGACGCAGGAATTCGGCCGCGAACTGCCGGAAAGCATCCAGCAGCGAACCGAAGACATTGCGCCCCTCGGCTACCGACTGCGAGAAGCGATCGATGGCAGACGTCGCGGTATTAGCAAACGTCTGGGCGATCTGCTGCCCGGCGATTCCCATGTAATAGCCGAGGTTCTGGGACTGCTCGCCGGCGAGTTGCAGGCGCTGGATAATGAGATCCAGTTCCTCGCGGGTGCCGGGAAACTGCTCGCTGCCGGGCGTGAGCGCCTGATAGAATGCGATTGCCTCGTCGCGGGCCGCCTGCAACTTCGCGATCACGGCATCTAGTTGTGGCTGTAGCTGGTTCGCGAGTCCGGTCTGTCCGCGCTCCTGATAGAAGGCGACACGCTGCTCCAGTTGATCGCGGAGCGACGACAGTTCCTCGACGGGGCGATCCACCGTGGTGCGGGCATTCTGGAATCGATCGCGTGCATTCGCTGCGTCATGATACGCGCCGGCCAGTTCGCGGACTTCGTCCACCATGTCCTGGGTGAGTTCCAACGACACCTGACCGGGCTTCAGGCCCTCATTGAAGCGGGCGAATTTCTCGCGCAGATCCGCTTCGGCCTGAGCCATGGCCTGCTGACGCTGTGCAGCCAGAAGCGCGTCGCCCTGCAACCCGACCTGTTCGCGCAACGCGATCGTCGCGACGGCGCGTTCCGCATTCTCCTCCCGCATCTTGCGGAGGAATTCTTCGGCCTTTTCGTTGCGCTGGTCGGTCAGTTTCTCGAAGTCGTCGACCGAGTCACCGGGATTGATTGCAAACCGCTGCGCGCCGTCGAGTGCGAACATGCCCTTCTGCGAGTCGACCGGCTTCCCGTTGACGGTGATCTGCCAATGTAGATGCGCGCCGGTCGAGCGGCCCGTGTTGCCCGACTTGCCGACCACGTCGCCCTGGCGAACGAAATCACCCTGCTGCAACAGGGCATTGTCGCTCAGGTGGAGCATCTTCGAGACGACACCGCCGCCGTGGTCGATCACAACGTATTTACCGTTGGTCGCGTCTTCGGCGATCAGCGTAATCGTGCCGGGGCCGGGCGCCTTCACCGCGGTCCCGGTCGGAACCGCGAAGTCGGTGCCGTTGTGCATCGACTGCTTGCCCGTGACCGGATTCTTCCGCATGCCGAAGCCGGACGAAATGCGGCCGTCCACCGGATTGATGAAAGCCGTCTGTTTCGCGAGGCGTTCGGCTTCCTTGCGCTGCCGCTCGGTTTCGTCCGCCTGCTTCTTCTTTTCCCCGGTGATGCGCTTTTCAGCGGCTTCGCGAGCCTTCGTCACCTCCTGGTCGATGTACGCCTGCTTCGACGCCTCATCTGCGAGTTTGAAATTCTTCGAAATAAATTCGGTCGCCTTCCGACGGGCCTCTGCCTCGGCCTCGGCGGCGGACTTGTTCTCTTTTCCGGCAGCAGTTTCCCGCTTCAATCCTTCGGTTGACTTCCGGCGGGCCTCGGCCTGTTTGGCGACTGTATCCGTGATTTTGCTTTCGGCGGCATCGATCTTCGCGAGTTCGCGGAGATTCAGATCAAGCTGCCTCTGCGACGCATCGCGTGCCAGTTTGGCGATCATGTTTCCGGGGTTATCGCGAAGCGTCTTGTTGGCATCCGCGATATCGCGTTCCAGCAATGCGTTTTCTCGCAAGAGCCGGCCACGATCCCCTTCGCGGAGAGTCTTCAGGAGTTCACGGACCTTTTTCCCGAGCCCTTCCAGCGCGCGACCGGCGGCAGCGATTGGGGCGGTGTTTGAAACCCAATCGATGAATTCGCGCCAGGCTCCGCTGAGTTCGCGAACGGCGGCTGCCCACGGCCCGCGCATCGCATCGGCCGTCTCTTCAACCTTACCGGAGAAAATCTCAAAGGCCTGAGTCCGCGCCTCGCTGGCCCGTCCCTCTTCGAACAGAGTGCGGATGTGCTCCCGCTGCGTCGCAGTCAGGAAATTGTAGGCGTCGTCCAATTCCTTGATCTGGGTATAACCGCCGGTGAACGCGGTCGCCACCTGTTCCGCGGCGTCCTTCAGATCGACGCCCATGATGTCGGCGAGGTCGAGTGCCGCGCGCCCGAACTCTTCGATCGCCGCCGGATTCACGCCTTCCTTGACGAACAGTTTCACGGTCGCCACGGCGTCCTCGGCGGACATGCCATAGCGATCCAGCGCCTCAGACGCATCGTTCAGTGCCTGCGCGTTGTAATCGCCGCCATCCGCGTTGAGACCGAGGATGCCACCGAACTGCCGAATGCGTTCCGCTTCATTCCCGACTTCTTTGATGCCGGCAACGATGACACCGATCGTCGCGGCGAATCCCAGAACCAGCGGATTACTCAACGCAGCAACGATCGCCGAACCCGCACGCGGGAACAACTGCAGGATCTGGCCGCCCTGCTGAGCCATCGTCTGAACCAGCGATGTGCCCGAGGCGAGTTGCGTCACTACGTCGTTGATCTGGTAGCCGAGATTGGTCATCTCGTATGGCTTCAGACCGAACAGCGTCGGTTTCCCGCTACTGGCGCCCTGGCGTCCGATAGCTTGCGCGGCACGATCGGCTTCCATCCGCAGCAGTTTTTCTGCAGCGGCCAGTTCCTCGGCACTGAATTTCGCCGCCTTCGCCACGCGCGGCAATTCAGCTAGTTCGCGGTTCAGCTTGTCCTGGATCGCCGCGAGCGGATTCATTGCACCGCGCAAGCGAGCGCCGGCCGACGCGAGCGCGTTCAACTCGGCTTGGGCGGCGCGTGCCTCCCCGGCCTCGAAGCTGGTCGGACCCATCGACTGGAATACACTCGCCGACGCAGCGGCCGATTTATAGCCCCGACTATCCGTCGAGCGAGCCACATTCGCCTGCAACGCTGCCGCGGCGGCTGCCCGCTGCGCCGCTGCCGCCTGTTCATCGAGCGCACGCGCGTATTCCTTCGCCTCCTGCGCCGCGAACGTCGTTACCGCGCCGGCCAGTTTCTGGTCGCGCGCCACTTCGCGCAACGATGACGCGGAGCGCTGAAACTGCGATTCCTGTTTCGTGAGTTCGCGTTCGAGGGATTTAATATTCCCTTCCAGCGATTTGATCTCTTGTCCGACCAGTGCGTAGCGCTGCTGCGAGGCTTCGGTCTTCGGGCCGATCGTGTCATTGAACCGCTGCTGCGAGGCCTTCGCGGCATCAAGCTGCTTACGATAGGACGCCAGAGCATCCTGATTGCGAGAGAACGCGCTTAGTTGACGCTCCGTCGCCGCAGTACTGGCATCGGTGGCGGCGTTCGCGCGCGCATAGGCCTTGTCGAGCCCGGCCAGCGTCGTGATGACTTTCCTGAAACCCGACGACACAGACGTGGCGCCGCTCGCAACCTGTTTCTGAGTGTCGAAAAGACCGCGGAGCGCATCGTCGATTGCGGTGACCGCGCGACTGGCTTCGTCGCGGGCGCGGATTACGAGCGAAACATCAGTTTGAGTGCGAGTGGTCACGGTAGCTTACCATCTGGATCGCAGAGGGAACTGGCGTGGCGACTCAACTCATCGATTACTACCTCTGCGACCAGCTCCGCAGTATGGGACGCCAAGGTCGCCTGACATATGCCAAGCGCGCGAAATTTGGTGGCCCAAGAATTGCCTTCAGATTGGCCGCCCGCTTCGAGGACAATCATCTCCATCAAGCTATTATTCCGCTCGATTGCGGCTGCCGCGCGAACGATAATGTCGCGCGGCTCCTCAATAGGTGGGCCATCGGCAGCGTGGTCGATTAGCGGGCCGAAGTAGGGCGCTACTGTTGCGGCAATGAAGCGAACTTGTTCAAGCGACAGGCATTGGGCCATTTGAAACCTCGACTGGCGGCAGCCAATGCTACCTTGAGACGGAGGTTTTCAGTTGGATTGCGGTAGGAAGAGTACGACTGGCGGCGATAAAAGATTCTACCGCCGGGATATCCACGGAGAGGTTGGATCGTTCTACCGATTCAGATACGCCGTGCTAGATATCGGTCATTCACAGCCTACGCCGTCACGGTCGCGGTCGAGGTGCGGTCCATATCCCGGATCGCCAGCATAAACCGGTGCGGCGCCAGCGGCACGGGCATGGGAGCAGTTTCGGAATGGTTTGGAGCCGAACGCGGTTTGAGGCCTATCGGACGCTGGCGATGTTGACGCGTTCGCTTCCGGCGCTTCGTAGGCCCAGGTGTCCTGCACATCGGCTTGAACGGAACTGACGAACGCTTGCGGTGCGCCGGATGGAGGCTCGGCATCGCTGCCCGACATTCTGCCGAACGCGAACGCTACCAGCGCGACGACGGCAATTGTGCCGATGTTGCTATTGCCCCTCTTCCCCATGTGCGCAAACTGCCATGGTCGATGCAAAGAGTCGAATCAGGGGCTGCGTATTACGGGCACTTGTGACCCTGCCAATACCGGTCCCATTTCGCGGCGTAACCGTCCCGAACCATCGCACAGGAAATGTCGCCCGATTTTGGTGAGGTACAGAACGCTGCGGTCCGATTAGCGCCAGCGCCGCCCGCAGATCTGCATCGCAGAGTGGGGCGGGCGACCGTGACGTGCCCGGTTCGCAGATTTCCCGTCGGCGTTCCTATTAGTCGGGCGAGGTGATCGCGCGCCGCGCGAGCGTCAGCATTCGGGCACGGGTGGCCGGGACTGCACGTTCCATCCATTTCCCGCGCAGCTATACCCGACAGGCGAATGTGCGGTCCCTCTGCGCACCAGATCGGGCCATCGCCGTCCCAGACGGCGGTTGGGGTACAATCAAATGACTGGCCGGCGGGAACCACGGTGGCGGCAAGCAATAGTGCGATGATCATCAGGTACCATTAGCCTGATCGATCGACGTTCGCAGCCCTTCCGGCGTAACCCACCATAGAGCGGCCAGCTTCTCGATCTCGTCCGACGTCGGCTCAGCGTCGTCGTTCAATTCCTCAATGCGCTCGCGCGAAATGCCGGTCTTGCGCGTGATCGCTTCCCATGGCGTGCACATCTGCCCGAGCCAAGCGTCCAACCAATGATCTCCGTCTGCGATGGCGCTGGCGACCGGATGATCCGGCGAATAGTCGACCACCTGCTTTTCGACCGGGCGCTCGCCCTTGCGATACACCATGTCAGGCGTCCGCGATGAACATAACGCGGAATGCCGCATTGTCGGGATCGAGGCGGGCAATTTCAGCCTCAGCCGCTGCTCTGGCGGCATGATAGGCATCGAGCGCGGTCAGAGAGGCGCCATGCTCTCTATAATGATCATCGGTGCGCTCGCCGGGCTCTATGCCCTCCGCAAGCAACAGGTCAACGCTGGCTGCCTTCATAGCGGCGTCTGCTGACACGCCCCGGCTTGAAAGAGTTTCCGCAGCAGCGGCAAGCGCGGCCGTGCGGGCGTCTGCCGTCAATTTATCTTGGCCATAGATCGCGATCACGGCTCAATCCTCGTACAAACGGGCGCGTATATCCGACGCTGCGGCGTTCAGGGTGGTAGCTCATCCAAGGATTCGGCACCGAAAGACATGGAAATTGAATAGCGAAATAGCTGCCCCCGCAGATCTAGAAGCTCTGCTTGACGATGTGCAGGACGAAGCGACCTTCGGCACCTTCCTTCACGCTCTAGCAGTCGACTTCGAGGCCGATCGCGCATTGGTCGATGCAGACCCCGAACAGTATAAATACGCGGCGGGACCGCTCGGATGGGAAGTGGGGACGATCTCAGACTTACTCTTTGGTGCAGCAGCGGAGGCGGGTCGTCGCCCACCATTAAGGCCGCCGGTTGCTAGCAACCCTTGGCAGCGTTGCGCCGAGATGCTGCTGATCGCAAAGATTATGGAATAGGCTGGCATCATTCCGCCAAGGCGCTGACCAAAACAAAACTGGTGAATGTCCGCAACCGGTCGACTGCTGCCATCGCATCGTGATCGCGGCCGACGACGCAAATGGGGTGGAAAGCGGACTGCCCCTAATCGATGATTTTCACCTGAACCGACGCCCCTTCTGGCAGTTCGCTGATTTGGCGATGCACGTCAGCCATCCCGACGAACTGCTCCCAAACTGGAACAACGAACATATTGCCAACCTCGTATTTTCCCTCGGCAAAAACGGGTAAAACGGAGAAGCCATAACACTCGCCGGCGCCCGGTTTCTTGCCAGCTGCGTGAAGCCGCTCGATCAACGAGGGAAGAAACCATTCGTCGGTCAGAGCGGGAGAGGTTTTCATAACCTCCTCAAATTCAACACGATTTTTCGCTACCTGCTCGACCAGTCCCGTTCCGGTATCCAGCCAGTGAATTGACTCATTGGGCTTCTCGAAAAACACGCCGCCGACCATAGAACAGACAAGAGGTGTCCACGGCTCCGGCACAAGCCATGACCATTCCGTCGTCGCAGCTTGTGCGACAGACTGCTCAAGCTGAAAGGCTATGTCGTTCAAAGTGACCGTCATTTCGTCTCCCATCGCCACACTAGAGCGCAAGCTCAAACGTCCGCAATCGGTCGTTTGCTGTCATTCTGCCGCCAACCGATATTCTCGTGAGCGCTGGGCTAAACTAATCCCCGCCGGGCAAACGTCTCTCCGGCGGGAATTTTTACAGCAACCGAACCCGACATCGCACGTTACCCGGTCGCTCCTCCAAAGCACCGAGCCGGATCGCTGTTAGCAGTCTTCTCGACGATCCGCTCCTGACCCCGCCCGGCCTCGTGTCTGGCGGGGTTTTTGGTTGGCAACGCTAATCCAGATGCCCCAGAAACGAACCTAAGGATTAACATAAATTAACGTCACCGGCGCCGATCTCACACTTTCCTTAATCTCGCCGAAACCAAAGCTTGATTGAGCGCTTCCAAAAGGGGCATCATAAGGCTCTTCGGGAGCATTCATGCATAATGGTTCAAAAACAAACAGATAAAAATGACCCATTTGCTCGAATTTCTCGAATCACTCCTCGCGAGCGCGAATGCCTTGAATTGGTAGTTCAACGCAAAGGATCTAAGGAAATTGCGGCGATTCTCGGCATCTCTCCACACACGGTGGATGCGAGAATTAAGTCGGCAATGAGGAAACTCGATGCCGCTTCGCGTGACATGGCTGCGTTGATTTTCATCGAAAGTGAAACGCTTGGCCACGATGTTACCGTGACGAGTGACGTGACCCCCTGGTTTCCACCAGCCGGGATTAGAGCCCAGCAGCTTTGTTGCGCATGAGCGCGGTGTAAGCAATGGCCTGCGCAGCGGAGCCCGAAGGGCGTAGCTGCGCAGGCCATTGCTTATGCAGTTCGGCGGCGAACGCCGCCGGTGTCTCATATCCAAGTGCCGAGTGCGGCCGCGACTGGTTGTAATCTTCGGCCCAGGCCGCGATCACTGTGCGGGCATGGTCGAGGTCGAGGAACAGCGTCTCGTTCAGAAGCTCATCACGCATCCGGCCATTGAAGCTCTCGACATAGCCGTTCTGCATCGGCTTGCCGGGTGCGATATAATGCCACTCGACGCCGACCTCACCGCACCATGCGAGCACCGCGTTCGATGTCAGCTCGGTCCCGTTGTCGCTGACGATCATCCCCGGCCTGCCGCGTTCCTCGATCAGATCGCTGAGCTCGCGCACGACCCGGCGCCCGGAGATCGACGTGTCGGGCACCGCGCGCAGGCACTCCCGCGTCACGTCGTCGACGATGTTGAGCACCCGGAACCGCCGGCCTGACGCCATCTGATCATGCACGAAGTCGAGGCTCCACCGCTGGTTCGGTAGCGCCAGCACCGGTGCGGGCGCCCGAGCACCGATCGCCCGGCGCCGGTTACGTCTTCGTCGGACCATCAGTCCTTCCTCCCGATACAGGCGCTGAGTCTTCTTCCTGTTGATCATCACGCCCTCCCGGCGCAGCAGGATATGCAGGCGTCGATAACCGAACCGGCGACGCTGCTGCGCCAGCTCGCGCAGCTTCTCCCGAACCTCGGCATCGTCACCACGCTGCGACCGGTAGCGCATGCTCTTCCGATCGGCCCCTGTGACACGGCACGCCCGCCGCTCGCTCATCCCATGGCAAGCCTGGAGATGGGCGACCGCTTCCCGCTGAACGGCGGGCGTCACCATTTTTTTGTGAGAAGATCCTTCAGCGCCGCATTGTCGAGCATCGAGTCCGCAAGCAGCCGCTTCAGCTTCGCGTTCTCGTCCTCGAGCGAGCGCAGCCGCTTCGCCTCGGACACCTCCAGGCCGCCATACTTGGCCTTCCAGTTGTAGATCGTTGCTTCCGACACCCCGTGTCGCCGCGCCAGCTCGCCGGTCTTCGCGCCCGCCTCCGCTTCCTTCAATACCCCGATGATCTGCTCTTCCGAAAACCTCAAACGCTTCATCTGTCCGTCCTTCCTTCAAGGCCGGACTCTAATCACTGTTGGAGGAAAATCAGGGGGTCACGTCACGAGCGACCATACCAATTTGGTATCCCAATCACCGGACCTAGCTCCGACCGACACTTGCGACGACAAGCAAGCGGCGGCGAGAGGAGGCAACGGTCTCGCCGCATCCGAGCAAAAACAAGCATCTCGACCGGGTCGATCAGATTCCGGAGGTGGGAAGTCTTGGCTTCGGGAATCGCGACCGTATGCCGCATTCTTGGGGGGTGCGAACAATCGCTCGACCGGTCAGATAATCATCGACGTTCTCGCCACTGCCGCGATCATTCTTATCGGCGCTGGCGTCTTCTTCAATGCACTAATCGGCCTGTCGGAAATGTTCAAAACTCCTTGATTTGGCCCACACATGCGGGCCGGGGGAAACCATATGCTGAAGGACCGTCTCGAAGTCGCAACCGATATCGCCAAAAAGCTGGCCAACGCTGAATCGGCAATCGATCAGGCACTGATCGCCGTCGGCGTCCTCACCAGCAGCCTGCCTCAGGCGCAGGCCGCGGTGAAGCTGTCGCCAGTATCCGGGGAAGTCGCTTTCGCGCACCTCGAAACCTCCCTCTTCGGCCTCCTGCAGTGTCGGCAAGGCATGATCCACTTGCACAACGAGCTGGCAAACAACATCAAGCCCGGCGTAGGCTTGCGCAATATCAAGATTACCGCCGGGGGCGATGCATCCAAGATTGTGCGCCCGACGGGACTCAACGACGACCAGGTCGACGACCAGGTGCCGCTGGCGGCCTGATAAAATCTCCCCGGATCGAAGGTAGACTACCGCCAATATGACACCTGCGATCTGGGGATATCTTTACGTCGGCTTGCTGATCACGGTGACCGTGGCGGTGCTATGGATCGGCGATCGTGAAACCCGGATTTCGATCGTCACGGTCTTCCTGTTGTCGGCTTCGACGCTCGCCACGGTCATATTGTCGGGCGACTATTGGACCGAAGCAAATCCGATCATCATCGCCATCGACTTGGCGGCATTGGTCGTGTTTCTGAACCGCGCCTTCGTCAGCCGACGTCATTGGCCGACCACAATCGCGAGCCTGCAGATGGTGGTGTGCATTACGCACGCAATGCGCTTGATCGCTGCGGACATCTTCTATGATGTCTATTCGGCCGCCCAAGGCTTCTGGTCATATCCCCAGATACTCATCATCCTGCTGGCCGCGATTTTCCATCATCGACACAACCGACACAGAGAAGACCTCTGACATGGAAAACTATGAGCCCCGGCCAATGGCCGTGTTTTGGAAGCTCCACGCCGTCTATTGCGCGGTCAACAGCGGAAAGGCCCTATTGGAAGATATCGCCGACGCAACGGGCCTGCCGGCGACAACGATCGTCCGCGTCGCAACCCTGCTGGTTGAGGATAAGAGGATCGAGGCCCAAGTTGTCGATGGGCACCTGTGCCTGAAAATGCGGTTTCCATTCGACCCCGCGGCCTTCAATTGACGCTTTGCCATTTCCGCGCAGCAATTAGTCTGCTAAGCGCTGCGCGCCCTGTGAGAGCGGGCACGCGCGCCGGGGGGTTGCATGGCAGGCAAGGACAAAAATGAAGCGGCAATCCGCGCGATCAGAGATCGGCTATTAGCCGATCTCGCGGAGCTCGATCGACTGGGCGAGGATATCGCCACGATCGAACTGAACTCGGCTATCGAAATCCTCAACAAGCGACTGGGCGAGCCCACC
This sequence comes from Sphingopyxis macrogoltabida, assembly GCF_001314325.1. Taxonomy (NCBI): domain Bacteria; kingdom Pseudomonadati; phylum Pseudomonadota; class Alphaproteobacteria; order Sphingomonadales; family Sphingopyxidaceae; genus Sphingopyxis; species Sphingopyxis macrogoltabida. The sequence continues at coordinate 1,317,751 of NZ_CP009429.1, read as the reverse complement.
GACGACAACGAGGTCATCGCGCTCTGGACCAAGCGCTTCATGAATTGACAACGGAGGGCGGTTCAATCCTCCGCGCAATCTTCGAAATATGCGTCCATTTTCAGCCGGGTTTCCTCGCTCAGGCTGATAAAAATCCGGCGCCCGTCATGCGGATCGCACTCGCGCAGAAACTTGCCGGTGTCGCACATTGTCTTGATCCATCGTAGCGCCGTCGTCGCCGGGACTGCTGCGGCAATGCAAAGGCTCGATACCGAGACCCGCTGCCGCTCGTAATGAGCGGCGTAGAGGTCTAACAGCATGTCCCACGCCGGATCGGCGAATATTTCGGCGTCAAAATGACGTTCACGTCGGCGCCGTTTGTGTATCAGTTTACGAACCATTTTCGCCCGACCCGCAGCAAAGGATTGTGCGGGTGGACGCGCCAGGACCTCCGGATTGAATAATCTCTGCGGCGGAAATTTATCTGGCGCTGGCTGAGGCTCCTGCGGCGACTGATTGTTCTGCAACGACATTAGTCTCTGCAGTTCGCCTTCGATCCAAGAAAGCCGCTGGTGTAGAAAGGCATCAGCCCCCGCGCTTACGGAATTGTGTTGCTCCATTTTCGCCCCCGTTTCGTTGCCAACACGGATGCATGATGCCCCATTTCGAATATGGTTACCGCAAAATAATTATCCAATGTGGACCGTGAACGTCGCCAGTCTGGCAGTATCTGGGTTGCGGGTGTTGACCGGATAGTGATTGGCGGTCACAGCACCGAAATGCCCCGACTTTGGCCTGACCCACGCGACGACGAGCCGGAGCATCCCGGCTGGACTTGGTTCGTGGTCGCGACAATCGCTTTCGGAATGATCATCTATATCTGGCGCGGAATTAGCGGACTTGGGTGGCACTGGTAACCGGGTGCTATAGTTCCTCTTGAGCTTCCGTTTGGCGCAAGATCATTGACGTCATTGAGACACGGGAGCAGGCAGAGCTTAAGGGGGTCGCTTCGGCATGAGCATCCCACTATGGATGATGACGAACCTGAAACCTTCGACTGGCACGAGATCGCGGTTTCCTTCCCCCGCCTCGGATATTTGATCACCCGCGATGGTGCCCGCCTGCGCATCATCTGGCCCGGCTGGTATATGGTTCGCCGATCGCGAACGATGGGAAAGACAATCTACGCATTTCGGCAGCGCGGCCGCGTTCGCTCGACGCTGTTAGCCCATTGGCGAGTAGGTGCTTGTTGAGGGCGAGCACTGGATCGATGTTGGCGATACGGCCTTTCGGAAGGCGAAGGGCTCGGATGTGCTGACTTGCTTCGGCAGCCGTCATTTTTCGGGTCATTATTCGACCTCCTGCTGTTCATTGAACGCGACGATTTCAGCTTTCGTCGGAAGCCGGATCGCGCCTCTGTCGAGAAGCTGATCTTTTTCTTCATCGTCGAAATACGTTGAGGTTTCGAACGTGACGCCGGGCGGGAGCCAGTTAGTGGATTTTCGAAGGACTGGATTACCGAGCTTGTCGTATGTTCCGGTATGGCGCATTTCGCATTCCGGATCGCTGACACCGAGTTTGTTCACTGCAACAACGATTGCCATGGTTCATTTTCCTTTGATTTGGGAGATGATCGGAGCCGAGATCGCGTCGGCAGCGACCAGCAAAGCCCGGTCTTCGAGTTCGGCAGGCCTAAAGCGCTCGTGAATGCCTTTGGCTGTTCCCTGAACAACCATGAAGCCTTTGAAAGGCACAACGGAGCCAGCAGGTACGGGGAAGTCTTTGCCCAGCGTTGCCGCCTGAATCTGGTCGACAGCGATAAGCTTGGCGAAAGCCGGCGCCAGCGCCGCCAACGCCACCTCGACTTCCCCGACAGCTTCGTTCTGGATTTGCGTTGTCAGGTCTAAAACTGCGGCAGCGAGCGGCGTCAGAGGCTTGATTGCTGCCCGCTCAACATCTGCGATACGACGCCGCTGCATTTCCATAGCTGCAAGCAGAGTCGGAATCTTGCCCTCAAGCTCGGCGATGGTCGCGTCCGTCAAGGTGGTGTAATTTCGGCTGTGGCCGTGGGCCATCGTCAGGCGGCTTTGGCGGTGATGTGTAGGGGCTGATTTTCCTCCTCGATCATGGGTTGGTTGAGTTCGGCCATGCCTTCGATCTGCATGTATCGGTGCTGGAGCTGCCACTCGTCGTTCTGCTCCATCAGCACAGCCCCGACGAGGCGGATGATGCTGTCTTCGTTCGGGAAGATTCCGACGACGTCGGCGCGGCGCTTGACCTCCTTGTTGAGCCGCTCGAGCGGATTGGTTGAGTGTAACTTCGTGCGGTGCTGGGTGGGAAAGCCGGTGTAGGCGAGCACGTCGGTTTCGGCCTCGTCCATGCAGGCGCCGAGCTTGGGCCAACGGGTGCGCAACTGGTCGGCGACCTGTCGCCAGACCTGCGTTGCGCTTTTCTGATCGGGCTGCAGGAAGACCTGGCGGATCGCGGCGGCGACGACAGTGTTCTGGCCCTTGGGCACATAGGACAGGGCATTGCGCATGAAGTGCACCCGGCAGCGCTGCCAGGTGGCGCCCATGACGCGGGTGATCGCGCCCTTGAGGCCCTCGTGAGCATCGGAGATGACCAGCTTCACGCCGGTAAGACCGCGCCGAACAAGGTCCTTCAGGAAGTCGGACCAGAAGACCTCCGCTTCCGAGGGGCCGATATGCAGGCCGACGATCTCGCGCCGGCCCTCGGTGTTGACGGCCATGGCGATTATTGCGGCAACGCTGATGATCCGCCCGCCTTCGCGTACCTTGAGATAGGTGGCATCGAGCCAGAGATACGGCCATTCGCCGGTGAGCGGGCGTTTCAGAAAGGCATGGACGCGCTCGTCAATGTCCTTGCAAAGCTTGGAGACGGTGGACTTGGAGATGCCGGTCATGCCCATGGCCTGGACGAGTTCATCGACCCGCCGGGTGCTGACCCCGCCGATCCACGCTTCCTGGATCACCGCAACCAGCGCTTTCTCGACCATCTTGCGGGGCTCAAGGAAGCCCGGAAAGTAGGACCCAGCACGCAGCTTGGGGATTTTCAGGTTCAGCGTGCCTACCCGGGTATCCAGCGAACGGTCGCGATAGCCGTTGCGCCAGGTCGCGCGCTCGCTGCTGCGTTCGTGGCGACCCGCGCCGATCAGGCCATCAACGTCGGCCTCCATGATCAGCTGCAGCACGTTCTCGGCGATGGTGCGCAAAAAATCCGGTTGGCCGCCCTTCGCAGCAAGCTCTTCGATCAGTAATCTGTCCTCGGTCATCGGGAACTCCTCTTCGTCACGGTTGAAGTGTGCAAACTCCACCATAACGATGAACCCGGTGGCCACCAGCGACGCCGCATTCCGGGGTGGGGCATGCCCCACCCCGGAATACACCATCGCCTACACCGGAAATTACACCACGAGCGCGGACGCTAACCTCGGCGATCTTCGTGTCACGCTTAGGGCTCAAGGGCACTGCCTCGTCACCATCGAGCAGGCGCTCCGCGTCATCCTGCTCCTTTTCGCTGCGCAATTCTTCCAGTTCCTCACGGCTGAGGGCATGTGAGCGCTGCAGTTCGGCGAGGATACGACGAGCATCGGCGATCTCCGACTGAGCCTGTTCCACCGCGATGAATGCATCGCGCGCCTTCTCCAATTCGGCCCTCATGCCGAAGCATCCAGCGTGGCCGCGGCGCGTTCGGCGATCACAGCATCGAGCCATGGCTTCGGAACACCTCGCGCCCTGCATTCCGGGTCTATGTGAATCAGAGGTGGCAGTATCCCTTTCTCGATCTGAGTAAAAAAATGTGCCTTTGAGCAGGCCACGTATTCCGCAGCATCTTTAGCCCTTAAAAGCGGCCCGGTGGGCGAAATGCCTAACCACGGTTTGGAACTGATGGTCATTCCATTTTCCTCATCAGTCGACGGGTGATTCCGGCGACTGACGAAGTTTTCTCAGAAACAGCGGTAGGAGGGCTAAGGAGCGCCCACACAAAAGATTCTACCGCGTCACTCGCTTGGTTCGGACATCATCTCGCAAGATGCTACTGCAATAGCGAAGCGCTGTGAAAAACCTTCCAAGGCCTCTTGCAAGCGGAGCGCTTCATCCAGATCCGGCGGCATTTCCCACCATTCGGCCTCGACAAAAACTGGCTTTCCGCGAAGATTTTCTGCGTGTTGCGCCCACTTATCTGCAGCACGCCGGAGATGTTTTGCGCGAGCCGAGCTAGCCCTATCAGCCATCGCACGAAACCATTCAGCCTTGGCGACGTACTTGTCGGCCTGTGAATTGGCTTCAGCAATTTCTCGGCTTCGGATTGCTCGTTTTCGCTCGCAAGCCCCTGCTTTTAATGATTCCGGCTTCAGGGCGTATTCTGCGGGATAAACCCCTGCACCAATCATTCGATTGATACGATTCGCAGCCTTTCGTGCCGCTTGCCGCGTGGAGTGCGGCCTGCCGGTCTCTTCATCAATGGTCTCTAGATAATGATTGTACCACTTATCACGGACATGGTCCGCCTCTGCTTTAGGCCGCCGGGCTTTCGGCTTGTAATTGAAGCTCACCTGACCAGACGAAGCCACCCAGAGACTAATCCAGTCTGTCCGGGAAGGGCTCCAACTCCGATACCGACTTATGTCGTTCACGACACGTTTGATCAGGTTCTGATATAATTCAGTGCGCCGATCTTTCCATTTCCGGCTTTCACCAAACCGTTTGCCGTTAACAACCGATTGCGCCTCAAATCGCCAGTGTTCCCGTAAATTTCTTTGATCTAACTTTTTCGCAAGATAGGGCCACGGCGCAATCGAGTATCGTATGAACTCGCGTAGCACGTTCTCGGTTATTTCTTCGTTGGGCATGGATGTCATGGACAAACCTATAAGCAGCTAAGAGGACTAACAGAGATTACCACGGCGCAAGGAACAGCCCCAAATTTCGATTAACACGAACCGCAAGGCGCCGATTTCGGAAGCCTAGTCCGGACCAACGCAGCGGTAGAATCTTCGCGTTCAAAACACTGTTCGGGTTCTACCGACATCGCGGTGAACGCCTCCTCACAGGCGGATTTCACCGTCTGACGGAACCACCTCCATGAACGCCACTACCTCCCCCGACCCACTGCTGATCGATTTCGTCCACGCGCTTGCGCGCATCCTCGCCAGACGCGACAGTGCGCCCCATCAATCGTCCACGAATCGAAATACCCATGCGAACGCTCATCTACGCCCGCTTCAGCAGCGCTCTTCAAAATAGGCGCTCGATCGACGATCAGGTCACAGCCTGCCGGACCCGCTGCGAGGCGGAAGGCTGGACGGTGGTCGACATCTTCACCGATTACGCGATCGGCGGCGGCGCCGGCGTTTCAGAGGATCAGCGCCCCGGTATGGCAGCGTTGCTCGCGCGCCTGGATGCCGGCGACATCGATCAGGTCATCGCGGACACGACCAGTCGCATCGCACGCGGAGTCGGCGACAGCGACCATATCCGCAAATGCATCACGCATGCCGGCGCGCGGCTGTTCACGCTCGCTGACGGGCAAGTCGATAATCTGGTCGGCGGAATAAAGGGCGTCATCGACGAGCATATGCGGGTCGAATTGGCCCACAACATCCGACGCGCCCAGAAGGGGCGAGCCGCGCAAGGGCTGTCGCCCGCCGGCATCGCTTACGGCTATCGGAAGGTGCTGAAGTTCGACGACCGCGGCGAACAGATAAAGGGCCTCCGCGAGCCAAATCCGGAGACCGCGGCCGTCGTTGTTCGGATTTTCACCGAACACGCAGCGGGAAAATCCATCCGCGATATCGTCAACGGGCTGAACGCTGAAGGTATTCCGCCACCGAGCGGCAAATTCTGGCGCAGCAACACTGTCTCGGGTTCCGCGAAACGCGGCGACGGAATTCTACGAAACCGGCTGTACCGCGGCGAACTGGTCGTCGGACGCACGCAGAAGACCATCGACCCGAGGACGCGAAAAGTCCGGATCAAGCCCAAGCCCGCGTCTGAGTGGCAGGTAACGCCTGTTCCGCATCTGCGGATCATCGACGACGAGCTGTGGGCCGCCAGCGACGCAGCGCGACTGGTCTACGACATGAAGCCCCTCCAGCAGACGGTGCGACCGAAGCGACTGTTATCCGGGTTGGTGAAATGCGGTTGCTGCGGTTCGAATTACATCGTGGTACGTCCCGAGCGGTGGGGCTGCAGTTCGCACCGCGACAGTGGGTCCGCAGCCTGCGCCAACGAGCGAACAATTGCGACGGCTGATCTCGAACGCCGGGTACTCGGTGGCCTGTCGGATCGCCTCCTTGATCCGGATCTCGTGTCGGCGTTTGTGAAGAAATACCATGCCGAACGGGCACAGCGCTCCCGTGAGGAAGCCAAACGGGACGCAGGGCTACGTCGCAAGCTTAGCGACGCCGAAGGTCGTATTGCCCGCCTTGTTGAAGCTGTCGCAACCGGTGGCGGCGAATTTACGGAACTGCGGTCGGCACTCGCCGATGCGACCCGTGATCGGGATTCATTGCGTCAGGTACTTGCCGACGCCGATGCGGCACCCGTAGTCGCGCTACATCCCCAGCTTGCTGACGAATATCGCCGACTCGTTCGTAACCTCGCCGATGCACTCTCGGACCCGGCAGACCGCAGCGAGGCAGCACCGTCGCTGCGAGCAATGATTGACTCGATTGTGGTCTTGCCGAAAGACGAACGTCAGGGCGTGGACATCGAGTTGACCGGTCATTTGGCTGCGATGTTGGAACTGGCGACCGGAAAAGCCCCGAAATCTCGCAATTCTTCAGGTATGATCCAGTTGGAGCGGGTAGCGGGAATCGAACCCGCCTAGCTAGCTTGGAAGGCTAGAGCATTACCACTATGCTATACCCGCATCGCCAAGGTCGGCGGCGATTGCCATTTTGCCCGGCCGCCGTCAAGCGCGCGCATGCATATCGTTTGAGAACATTTCAGCAACATGGTAAGACCCGTCCGTGGAAGACGGCGAAGACCAGCCTGCCGGCGACGGCGCGGACGTTCGGGTTCGCAAGATCATCCATGTCGATATGGATGCCTTCTATGCATCGGTCGAGCAGCGCGACGATCCTGCGCTGCGCGGCAAGCCCGTCGCGGTCGGCGGCTCGTCGCGGCGCGGCGTCGTCGCGGCGGCGAGCTATGAGGCGCGGAAATTCGGTGTCCGGTCGGCGATGCCCAGCATCACCGCGAAGCGCCAGTGCCCCCAGCTGATTTTCGTGCCGCCGCGCTTCGAGGTCTATCGCGACATCTCGCACCAGATCCGCGCCATCTTTCGCGACTATGCCGACGAGGTCGAACCTTTGTCGCTCGACGAAGCCTATCTCGACGTCAGCGCCGACAAGGGCGGTCTCGGCAGCGCAACCGCAGCGGCCAGGCTGATCCGCCGCCGCATCCGCGAAGAAACCGGCCTCACCGCTTCGGCCGGCGTCTCGTACAACAAGTTCATCGCCAAGCTGGCGTCGGACCAGAACAAGCCCGACGGCCTCACCGTCATCCCGCCCGGCAAGGGGGCCGATTTCGTCCAGACGCTATCGATCCGCCGCTTCCACGGCATCGGTCCGGTCACTGCCGCAAAAATGGAGGGGCTGGGTGTTTTTTCGGGCGCAGATCTCGCCGCGAAGGACGGGGTCTGGCTGGCCGAGCATTTCGGCAACAGCGCCGAATGGCTCCATAATCTCGCGCGCGGAATCGACCATCGCCGCGTCAAGTCGAACCGGCCGCTGAAATCGCTGGGCGGCGAACGCACCTTCTTCAACGACCTGATCACCGACACCGAAATCCGCGAGGCGCTCGCGCATGTCTGCACCGTCGTGTGGGATCGCGCCGCCAAGAAAGGCGCGCGCGGGCGGACGGTGACGCTGAAGCTGCGCTACGCCGATTTCCGGACGATCACGCGCGCACGATCGGTCCCTTCGCCCATCCTCGACGGCAGCGCGCTGCTCGCCGCGGGCGAGGCGATCCTTGGCTCCCTGCTGCCTACGGAGCAGGGCATCCGTCTGCTCGGCGTGACGCTGAGCAAGTTCGAGGGGGAAGAAGACGAAGCTGACGAAGAGACCGCCGCCCCCGCCGACTTGCTGAGCCTTATCTGACCAGACCCGGCGCGTTGCGCCGCAGCGCCGCCTGCATTTTCGGCGACAGCGCCTTGAAATCGCAGCGGATCAGCGGTTCGTCGGAAACCTGTATTTCGTCGCGGAACGGCGCCCCGACGCGATAGAGCGCGCGGTCGGTGCCTAACGGCTTCACACGAAAATAGCCCGCACCGTCATAGCCACCGAACTGCATCTGGGTGAAGCCATCGTCGACGGCGCGGGTCTGGGTGATCGGCTCGAGTTCGGCGGCGGGTCCCATCGTACCGCCCGGACCATAATAATAGAGAGCGCCCCAGCGCGTGCCGTCGAAGACATAGCCGTAATAGACCGTCGCGCATTTTTCGGTTTCGACAGTCCAGAACCCCGGGGCGATCGGCAAATCGATGACGGGCTCCGCAGCCAAGCCCGGCACACTGCTCGCCATTGCGACAACCGCCACAATCCATCCGCGCATCGATCCCCCCACCCTTGCCGAAACCGGCGTCATGGTGGCGAAATCGGGCGCGGCAATCAACCCGCGTCGGCGAAAACGCGTTCCTTGGTCGCGGTGAAGCGGATCGCCGGGTGGCGCTGCGTCACATAGCCGACCTCCCACGCATCCTTCGCCATGAACACCGGCGCGCCATCGCGATCGGTCGCGCTGGCGCCGCGATGGTCGGCCTGAAACGCCTTCAGCGCCGCGGCATCGTCGCTGGCGATCCAGCGCGCGGTGTCCCACGGCGACTGCTCGAGCTTCGCCTCGACCTTATATTCGGCATCGAGGCGGCTGATCAGCACTTCGAGCTGCAACTGGCCGACGACGCCGACGATCATGTTCGAGCCGATTTCGGGGTAGAAGACCTGGATGATCCCCTCCTCCGCCATGTCGTCGAGCGCCTTGCGGAGCTGTTTGGTCTTCGTCGGATCGACGAGCGCGACGCGGCGCAGGATTTCGGGCGCGAAGTTCGGCAGTCCGGTGATCGTAATGTCGGTGCGCTCGGACAGCGTGTCGCCGACGCGCAGCGTGCCGTGGTTCGGAATGCCGATGATGTCGCCGGGATAAGCCTCTTCGGCCATTTCGCGGTCCTGCGCGAGGAACAGCATCGGGCGGCTGATCGCGATCGCCTTGCCCGTGCCGCCCTGCATCAACCGCATGCCGCGCTCGAACTTGCCCGAGCAGAGGCGCATGAAGGCGATGCGGTCGCGGTGCGCGGGGTTCATGTTCGCCTGCACCTTGAAGACGAAGCCGGTCACCGCGTCGTCGTCCGGGCGCACCGGTGCGGGTTCGGCGGGCTGCGGCTGCGGCCCCGGCGCGTGGTTGGCGAGCGCGGAAAGCAGGTCGACGACGCCGAATTCCTTGAGCGCCGATCCGAAATAGACGGGCGTCAGGTCGCCATTGCGGTAGGCGGCGGCATCGAAGGGCGCGTAACAGGCCGACGCCAGCTCGGTTTCTTCCTTGAGCAGCGCGAGCGCGCGCTCCGAAAGCTCTGCCGCCAGCGCCGCGTCATCAAGCCCCGAGACTTTGGCGCGGTGCCCCTCGTACATGCGCGAGGCGTCGCCGCCCGGCCGCATGATTGCCGGCTCGGCGAGGTCGTAAATTCCCTCGAACTGCCCGCCCATGCCCGCGGGCCAGTTCATCGGGCACACATCGAGCGCGAGCCGGTCGGCGACCTCGTCGAGCAGTTCGAACGGCGGCAGCCCCTCGCGGTCGACCTTGTTGACGAAGGTGATGATCGGCACCGAACGCAGGCGGCAGACCTCGAACAGCTTCAGCGTCTGCGGCTCGATGCCCTTGGCCGCGTCGATCACCATCACCGCGCTGTCGACGGCGGTTAGCGTGCGATAGGTATCCTCGCTGAAATCCTCGTGCCCCGGCGTGTCGAGCAGGTTGAAGACGAGCCCCTGATGCTCGAAGGTCATCACCGACGAGGTCACCGAAATGCCGCGCTGCTGCTCGATCTTCATCCAGTCGGAGCGCGCGCGGCGGGCCGCACCACGCGCCTTGACCTCGCCCGCAATATGGATCGCGCCGCCCGCGACGAGCAGTTTCTCGGTCAGCGTCGTCTTGCCCGCGTCGGGGTGCGAGATGATGGCGAAGGTGCGGCGGTCGGGGTGCTTGGACATGGCGCGGGCGCCTAGCAGGTGGCGTGAGATGTGGAAAGGGCTGGCGTCCCTGCGCCGATGACCGCATGATCGCCACATGCGCACCCTGCTCCTCGCCGCCGCCCTGATCGCCGCGCCCGCCGCGGCACAGGATTCGCCCTTCGTCGGCGAATACAGCCTCGCCGAAGGCCCCGACGTCGGCGGCGGGCTGCTCATCCGGAACGATGGTCGCTTCCAATATGTCCTCGCTGCGGGCGCCCTCGACGAGCGCGCCGAGGGGCGGTGGGAAGCGCGCGGCGATACCATCTGCCTGTTCACCGAGCCGAAGCCGGTGCCGCCCGCTTTCGAAAAGGCCGAACCGGTCAAAGTCGACGGCGCGATCCCGACGCTGTTCGTCAGTTGGCCGAACGGCAGAGGCATCGCGGGTGTCGATTTCACCATCGGCTTCGACAGCGGCGATCCGGTCGAGGATTATACCCAGGATTATGGCTGGACGCTGCCCGAAGACGAAAAGCGCATCCCGCGCTGGATCGAGGTCCGCGAGCCGATCTATGACGTTACCGCCCCGCGCTACGAGCTGACCGATGCCGACGGCGGCAAGCTGCACGTCAACCTGATCCCCAATGATATGGGCGTCGTTGCTTTTGACGGCGCGTGCCTGAAAGCTGGCGAGGATGGCCGCACGATCCTCCACCGGACCGACGGCGAACTGCGCTTTCGCAAGCTGGGGGCCGAATAGCGCGCTTAAAGCCTCAAGAGCCCCGCGCGCATGCATCGAAACTGTGTGCTTTGTCGCTTCAATCTCGGTTCGCGGACAGCCGACGATATCAAAGAACCGCCCAGAGGCTGGCACGGCATGGCATTGTAGGACAGCGATTTTAACGGGTAGCCGAGGGCCGCTTTGAGGTGGAAAGCGGACGTTAACCCAGCCGAGGCATAGTTTTTGTTATGAAAATTCAATGCGCCCTTATCGTTTTGGCTGCCGCATTGGCGTTGAGCGGATGCGCCTCCCGACACGAAAGCATTAGGAGCATGAGCATCGAAGCATTGTGGAAATCCACTAGCAGTAGTGACGCGTTTCTGGACTTAAGGTGCCGAGGTTTAGACCCGGACTCCGTATCAAAAATCTTGCGGCCTTATCGCAAGCTTGAACAGAAACTATGGGCCTTTCGAGCAACTATGCCCGGCGACAATGACGACATTATACCCGTGCACCTAGGCTGCCGACACTATCGCGGAGGAATGGAACGCTACAAGCAGCATCTCAAAGAGCTGGATCGACGACTGCGCCGGCAATGATTGGCTAGATAAGGCGTTCGCAATCGACAGCATAACGTCCGATATCCTCCCCCATCCCTCTTGCGCTTATCCGACAAATCGGTCACAACTTTACGTGAACGTAAAGGTAAAGACCGAAGCAGAGCCGAGAGGATTTCTTCCCCATGACCACCCCGACCTTCGAAACGATCAAGCTCGACATCGCCGACAATGTCGCAACGCTCACGCTCAACCGGCCCGAGCGTCTCAATTCGATGCCCCCCGCAATGGCCGACGAAATCCGCGAAGCGCTCGATTATCTGCCGGTGCTGGGCGCGCGTGCATTGTTGATCACCGGCGAAGGCCGCGGCTTCTGCTCGGGCGCCGATCTTGGCGGCGACCGCACGGCGTCGGCGGTCGGCGGCGGCGCGAACAGCCGCAAGGCGCTGCGCAACCATTACAACCCGATGCTGCTTGCGCTCGCCAATCTCGACATTCCCGTCGTCACCGCGGTGAACGGTCCGGCGGCGGGCGTCGGCTGCAGCTTTGCGCTCTCGGGCGACTTCACCCTCGTCGGCAAGAGCGGCTATTTCCTTCAGGCCTTCGTCAACATCGGCCTTGTCCCCGACGGCGGCTCGTCGTGGCTGCTGCCGCGCCTCGTCGGCGTGCCGCGCGCGCTGCAGATGATGATGCTGGGCGAAAAGATTTCGGGCGAGCAAGCCTCCGACTGGGGCATGGTCTATAAATGCGTCGACGACGCCGACCTGCTCAGCGAAGCAAAGGCGCTTGCCGCGCGCCTCGCAGCCGGCCCGACGGTCTCGCTCGGCACGATGCGCAAGATCCTCCGCGCGGGGCTGTCGCAGAGCTTCTCCGAAACGCTCGACGCCGAGGCGATGGGCCAGTTTGTCGCCGGCAACAGCGAAGACGCGGTCGAAGGCGTGCTGGCCTTCCAGGAAAAGCGCAAGACCGCGTTCAAGGGGAAATAAGAGCAACGGCGCCCTCCGCGAAAGCGGAGGGCAATGACCTCACGCCGCTTCTTCGGTCATCACCTTTTTGTAGATGCTCGCCTTGGGATAGGAACAGAGCCGCTTCACCATCGGTTCGAAAAATTCCAGCGGTTCGCTGTCGTAATCGGGGTCGAACGCTGGCGCGTCATATTTTTCGCAGAATTCGGCGCACGCGCCATAATAGGGATGATCGCGGAACCGATCGCGCATGTCGCGGTCGAGCCCCAGATAGTGGAAGAAATAATGGCCCTGGAAGATGCCATGGTGCTGGACGATCCACAGATTTTCCTCTGACAGGAAAGGCTTGAGGATCGCCGCGGCGACGTCGGGGTGGTTGAACGCGCCGAGCGTGTCGCCGATGTCGTGGAGCAGCGCCATCACGACATATTCCTCGTCGCGGCCGTCCCTGTGGGCACGCGTCGCAGTCTGCAGGCAATGCTCGAGCCGGTCGACCGGGAAACCGCCATAATCGCCGCCGAGCAGCTTCAGATGCTCGAGGATGCGCGCGCCGTTGCCCGGCGCAAATTCCTTTTGCTCGCGCGCGATGATGTCCCAGTCCTGCTGCGTTCCGTCGATCATCGAGCGGAATTTGGCGTGGTCGTGCGTCATCTCGTTCATGGCAGCCTCTCCTGTTATGGCCGCCAGCCTACGTCATTCGTTTCTGAATGCAACCTTGTCCGCATTCCCGCTCATTCGGGTGCGTAGGTGACGCCATATTTCAAGGCCTCGTCGAGGGTCAGGCAGCGCCGCGTCGACCTATCCTCGGCAGTGGCGACCGCTTGCTGCTGATACATGACGTCGGTCAGCAACTTGCGCGAGACCCCCATCTTGATCAGGAAATCATTATCCTCGCTCGCCAGCAGCGCCGAATCCTGTTCGATGCCGCCGATCAGTTCGCGCGTCGCGTCGGTTCCCATCGCGACGCTCATGTCGATCGTCGACCTGTCGCCGGTGCGGGTGAACATATGGACCATGAAAACGCCGCCGGGATCGATGACCCGCGGCAAGCCGCCCATGAACACGAAATTGCATGCGCTGAAACAGGTCCAGCCGGTCGGCACCCGGGTCAATATGCCCGGATTGCTGCGGATGATGCGGCCGGCCGTATTTCCGGCGCGCGCATCGCCGCCCGGCGAACGCAGCCAGATTTCCTCGACGTCGGGATTCGCCTTCAACGCAGCGGAGAGCCGGTCGGGGAGCCCGGAATCGATCCGCCCTTCGGCGAGCATCACCTTCATGCGGCCGCGCTTTTCCACCTTCAGCGTCATGGTCGGATTCGCCGACCAGTTCGGATTGAGCGGGCAGGTGGGATTCGCGGGATCGATATCGGTCGCGGCGGTCAGTCCGACCAGCGCAAAGGCGGACAGCGCCAGCCGGAAGAGTTTAGAGCGCGATGTCATGATATTCACCCATCGTGACGGAGCCGATTTTGGCCGAGTGCGAGGCGCGAGGAGCGGCACGATGCGGGACATCGTGCCCGACGAGCAACGTGGCAATCGGCCAAAATCGGCCCGCCCCGCAGGGGTTGCCGCCGGAAGCCCGCCGGACGGCGTCGCGCCCCTGGACCGGGCCACCGGCCCGGCCTGCGAGACGCTTCTTGCCGGCAAACTTCCGGCGGCAATCGCGGTGGGTGAATATCATGACATCGCGCTCTAGGCCGCAAGGACATAGCGCGTATCACCCGGCCCCTTGCACATGCGCTTCGAGACCTGTGTCTCCTCCCCATCGACGATGATGAAGTCGTTGACGTTCATGCATTTGCGCCCGCCGCTTTCGGTGTTGATCGACGCCACGGTCGACGAACCGCTGACTTCGGGGCGGGTTTCGCTCGTCCAGCTCGCGGTGGCACCGACCTTTTCGCCGCGAGTCACTTCCTCGGTCGCTGCGGCGGCCTGCACCTGCTCGCCGGGATCGAGCCGGCAGGCGATCGCATCGGTGAGCGTGCCGCTGACTTCGGCGATCGGCACATAGCTGTAGACGCCGGCCTTGCTTGCGACGTCGCCGACGGCATCGTTCAGGACATTGCCGAGGATATTCCGGCCGATGCCGCTGCCCTTCTTGCCCTTGGGGCAGCCGCCATTATCGTCTTCGCTCGGCTTCGGCGCCGGCGTCGTCACCTTGCGAAGCAATCCGCCGAACTGTGCCTGTGCGGGTGCGACCGCGAGCATGCATGCTGCCAGAACTGCCGGAACTGCCAATATTTTGCGTGTCATCCGCTTCACCCCAAATCGCTGCCCTGATCGGGCGACAGGCGGCCCTCTTATTCCGCCCTGATGCCACCCGCTGTGATTTTCATCAACTCTTGCCGAAATCTCATCCAGACAGGTTGAATTAAAGCTGAATATGTCACAGTACCACGGTCATGCTGTCGCAGAAGACCCGCTATACGATCCGTGCCTTTCAGCATCTTGCCGACCATTGGGGCAAGGGGCAGGTCCAGCTTGCGGATATTGCGGAAGCGCAGAATATTCCGCCGAAATTCCTGACGGTGATCCTGTCGGAAATGGCGCGCGAAGGGCTGCTCATTTCGCAGCGCGGCCGCGACGGCGGCTATCAGCTCGCCTTGCCGCCGATCGATATCAGCTACGGCGACCTCGTGCGGCTCACCCGCGGATCGCTCGCGCTTGTTCCCTGTGCCGCGCGCAATGCGCACGAACATTGCAAGAATTGTCTGCCGGAGGCGGAATGCCGCCTGCGGAGCCTGATGCTGAGGGTGCGAGATGACACGGCGTCGATCCTCGACCGGATTTCGCTGGCGGATCCCATCAAGCTCGAGCCGCTGTTCGAAACAGAAGAGGCGGCGCAGTAAACCGCGCCGCCCCGTTTGCATCCCGTGAAGGTGATTACGGGCTGACGGGATCGTCGTTATTGTCGGCAACAATAGCGATGGCAACCACGCCCGCGATCAAGCCCAGCACCCCGAGCGCCGCACTCCATTCACTGTCGAGATTATTCTTTCCTTTACTCGCCGAAGTGGCGCGCGCGCCGTCGAACGCGGGCGCGGCTGCCGCCGCGATCGGCGCCGCAATCACCGACAGGACTGCGGCCGAAATCGCAGCTTTCTTTAGCAAGGCCATTCTGTATCTCCGTCACAATTGGTCCTCAGAACGGAGATAACGCACGAAACCGCCAATTCGATCCGATCGGAACCGGAACCATTCGCAAATTTTTCTGCAGGGGCGAAGTTGGATGACACGTCGAAAGCCAATGCATGACGCTTTGAGACCATGAAGACATGAAGGGCCGCCCTTGCGGACGACCCTTCCATTGTCTTGCCTGACGCGGTCAGCTTAGTTCAGCCGGGCCCCCGCAAGGAAGGCCATGCTCGTATTTCCTGCCGCACCGGGCATCGGACAATGAGACATTCGACCACCTCCTTTCGCTTGTTGACGATAGAAGGAATGTGGGCAGTGCGCACGCGTTGCGCAAGAGGGAAATGCCGGGCGGCGGGCCAGCGAGGCAAAGGCCGGATAATTATGGGAGAAACGGCGCTCCGGCGCCGATATCCAAAAATGGTGGAGCCTAGCGGGATCGAACCGCTGACCTCTACAATGCCATTGTAGCGCTCTCCCAGCTGAGCTAAGGCCCCGTGCCATTTTGCGGGTCGCCCTGGGTGGTGCGACCGGGACGCCGCCTTTACCAGCGCACGTCCGTTATGCAAGGGGCCAAATGCATCCTGCGATGCTTTTTTGGCCCCTCACCAAAAAATCAGCTTTCGTCGTCGTCGTCGTCAGCCGTGGCAACGCCCAGATCGTCGTCGCCGCCAAGGTCGACGTCATTGTCCGGCGAATCGCTGTCCTCGTCGACATCGACGTCCAGATCCAGATCCTCATCGACGCCTTCTTCCTTGACGACCTTGCCGGGCTTTTCGACTTCTTCGAACGGCATCGGCTGCTTCGACTTCAGGACCGATTCCGGGATCCAAGCATAGCCGCAGTTGATGCAGCTTACCGGATCATCCTTGGTCAAATCATAGAATCGCGTGGCGCATTTCGGGCAGCTACGCTTCGTGCCCCATTCAGCCTTCACCATAAACGCCTCATAACCTTCTGGAAACTGGATATAAATATCGGAAAAGCGACGCCAGCTGAATAGCTATCCGTCAAATCGGCGTGCGCCTTGCCAGATTGCAAGGCCGCTGTCAAAAGCCGCTCGTCATGACCGATCACCCCGCCTCGCCGCGCAGCTTTTCCGCTTCCCTTCCGCTCAAAGGTAGGATCGCGATTCCGGGCGACAAGAGCATTTCGCACCGCGCGCTGATGTTGTCGGCGCTGGCCGTCGGCGAAAGCCGCGTGACCGGCCTGCTGGAGGGGCATGACGTTCTCGCCACCGCCGCCGCGATGCGCGCGATGGGGGCGGGCATCGAACGCCGCGACGATGGCGAATGGCGTATCCATGGCGTCGGCGTCGGCGGGCTGCTGCAGCCGCGCGAAGCACTCGACATGGGGAACAGCGGCACCTCGACGCGGCTGTTGATGGGACTTGTCGCCAGCCACCCGATCACCGCGACCTTCACCGGCGACGCCAGCCTGTCGGGCCGCCCGATGGGGCGCGTCATCGAGCCGCTCTCGCAGATGGGCGCCGACATCGGCGCCTCGCCGGGCGGCCGCCTGCCGCTGATGGTGCGCGGCCTCGCGCCTGCCATTCCCCTCGCCTACCGCCTGCCGATGGCGTCGGCGCAGGTGAAGAGCGCGGTGCTGCTCGCCGGGCTCAACACCCCCGGCATCACCGAGGTGATCGAGCCGGTCCCGACACGCGACCACAGCGAGCGCATGCTGTGCGGCTTCGGCGCCGACCTTGAAGTCGAAACCGATGCCGATGGCACGCGCCATATCCGCATCCGTGGCGAGGCCGAACTGAAGCCGCAGACGATCGTCGTTCCCGGCGATCCCTCTTCCGCGGCGTTTTTCATCGTCGCGGCGCTGATCGTGCCCGGTTCGGATATCACCGTCGCCAATGTCGGCCTCAACCCCACGCGTGCGGGGCTGATCGAGATTCTGCAGGCGATGGGCGGCGACATCGAACTGCTCGATGCCCGCGACGTCGGCGGCGAACCCGTCGCCGACCTTCGCGTCCGCCACAGCGCGCTCAAGGGCATCGACGTCGATCCCGCCGTCGCCCCCAGCATGATCGACGAATTCCCGATCCTGTTCGTCGCCGCCGCCCTCGCCGAAGGGCGCACCGTGACGACCGGCCTCGACGAATTGCGCGTCAAGGAAAGCGACCGGCTGTCGGTGATGGCGACGGGTCTCAAGGCAATCGGCGCGCGCGTCGAGGAAAGCGAGGACGGGCTGATCATCGACGGCACCGGCGGCGACCCGCTGCCCGGCGGCGCAACCATCGCCGGCCATCTCGATCACCGCATTTGCATGAGCTTTGCCATCGCAGGTCTGGTCAGCACCACGCCGGTAACGGTCGACGACATGGCCCCTGTCGCAACCAGCTTTCCCGATTTCGAGGTGCTGCTCGCAGGATTGCAAGGGGCCGCAGGCGCACCATGAGCGCCGGCTCGGTACAAAATCTCGTGTGTGATCAATGTCATCGACGCTGTCACCATGACGAGGCAAGCTGCGGCCGGATGCAACAACCAAGGAACCCGATGCGATGAAGATCATGCCCGCCGCCCTCACCCTCGCGCTGTTCGCCAGCGCTTTTGCGAGCTCCGCGCATGCCGACGAGCGCCTTGCCGACCCGTTCGATCGCGCCGACGCGAGCTTCTCGCGCTACCCGCTCAACCTGCCGAGCACGCCGCAAGCGATCGGGCGGCTGACCAACGGCGATTCCTGCGACGATGACGGCCTCGCCTGCGAGTGGGAAGACCCCGACGGCGTCGTCCATATCTTCGCCGGCGACATCCTTGCGATCAAGATCGTCGATGCGAAGGCGCTCGGCGCCCGCGACATTGCGGCGCTCGGGATCGGCCCCGCCCGCACCCGCAGCGCGGTACTGGCGAAGGTGCGCGCCTTCCTGCCCGAGATTCCGGTCGACTGTCTCGAACCCGGCAAGGCAGGGCAAGGCAACGGCATCGCCTCGTGCGAAGGCTCGTTCGCCAATGGCGGCTGGTTCAAATTGTTGTTCGGCCCGGACAGCCGACTGATGAGCGCGCGCATCGACGCGTTCCAGATCGACTGATGATCATTGCCGTCGACGGCCCGACTGCATCGGGAAAAGGCACGATCGCCAAGGCGCTCGCCGAGCATTTCGGCGTGCCCGTGCTCGACACCGGATTGCTCTATCGCGCCGTCGGCTATCAGACGCAGCTCAATCATGGCGACGCCGACGATGCCGCCGACGCGCTCGCCGCCTGCGATTTTCCAGACAGCCTGCTGGGCGATCCGGCGCTGCGCTATGAAACGACCGGCGGCCTCGCCAGCCGGGTATCGGTGCACCCGGCGGTGCGCGCCGCGCTGTTCCAGCGCCAGGTCGATTTCGCGAACCAGCCGGGCGGCGCGGTGCTCGACGGACGCGATATCGGCACCGTCATCGCGCCGAACGCCGACGCCAAGCTGTTCGTCACCGCAAGCCCCGAAGTTCGCGCGCAGCGCCGCTTCGCCGAGATGCAGAAGCGCGGCGTCAACGTGACCTACGACGCCGTGCTCGCCGACATCCATGCGCGCGACGCACGCGATACCGGGCGCGCCGATGCGCCGCTGCTGCGTGCCGCCGATGCGGACTTGCTCGATACGGGCGATTTGACTATAGGCGACGCCGTCCAACGGGCGATAACGCTGGTTGAGGCACTGACAGGCCGCCGCTCCACCTGAGCGTCGGGCGTGATGGGGTTCACCCGTCGCGCCCATTTTGCTTTGCCCGTGCTTCGCTTTCGTGCCGCTTCGCGGATGTTCTGCCTCGCATCCGGCGGGCAGGACGGATCGGCCACAAGACCAGCGGACCCAACCGCTTGGCCGGAACAATGAAGTAAGGAATACACTCTATGGCCACTACGGCTTTCCCGACGCGCGACGATTTCGCCGCGATGCTCGACGAATCGCTTGGTGGTGCCGACGGCGGCTTTGAAGGCCGCGTCGTCAAGGGCACCGTGACCGCGATCGAAAACGACCTGGCAGTGATCGACATCGGCCTGAAGAGCGAAGGCCGTGTGCCGCTTCGCGAATTCGCCATGCCGGGCCAGAAGGCCGACCTCAACGTCGGTGACGAAGTCGAAGTCTATGTCGACCGCGTCGAAAACGCCAATGGCGAAACCATGCTGTCGCGCGACCGTGCTCGCCGCGAAGCCGCGTGGGACCGCCTGGAAGAAGAATTCAACAAGGAAGCCCGCGTCGAAGGCGTCATCTTCGGCCGCGTCAAGGGCGGCTTCACCGTCGACCTCGGCGGTGCCGTGGCGTTCCTTCCGGGTTCGCAGGTCGATATCCGCCCCGTGCGCGACGTCGGCCCGCTCATGGACCTGCCGCAGCCGTTCCAGATCCTCAAGATGGATCGCCGCCGCGGCAACATCGTCGTGTCGCGCCGCGCCATCCTCGAGGAAACGCGCGCCGAACAGCGCTCGGGCCTGATCCAGAACCTCGAAGAAGGCCAGATCATCGAAGGCGCGGTCAAGAACATCACCGATTACGGTGCGTTCGTCGACCTCGGCGGCATCGACGGCCTGCTCCATGTCACCGACATGAGCTACAAGCGTGTCAACCACCCGAGCGAAGTCATCAACATCGGTGACACCGTCCGCGTCCAGATCATCCGCATCAACCGCGACACGCAGCGCATCAGCCTCGGCATGAAGCAGCTCGAAAGCGATCCGTGGGAAGGCGTCGCCGCCAAATACCCCGTCGGTGCGAAGCTGTCGGGCACCGTCACGAACATCACCGATTACGGTACGTTCGTCGAACTCGAACCCGGCATCGAAGGCCTGGTCCACGTCAGCGAAATGTCGTGGGTCAAGAAGAACGTCCACCCCGGCAAGATCGTTTCGACGAGCCAGGAAGTCGATGTCATCGTCCTCGAAGTCGACAGCGACAAGCGCCGCATCTCGCTCGGCCTCAAGCAGGCCCAGTCGAACCCGTGGGGCGCGTTCGCCGAAGAACATCCGGTTGGCTCGGTCGTCGAAGGCGAAGTCAAGAACGCGACCGAATTCGGCCTGTTCATCGGCCTGCCCGGCGACGTCGACGGCATGGTCCACATGTCGGACATCGCGTGGGGCATCTCGGGCGAAGAAGCGCTGCACCTCCACCGCAAGGGCGAGAATGTGCAGGTCGTCATTCTCGACGTCGACGTCGAGAAGGAACGCATCAGCCTCGGCATCAAGCAGCTTGAAAAGGGCGCCCCGGCCGTTGGCGGCGGCGTTGCCGCAGCGGGTTCGCTGAAGAAGAACGACATCGTCACCGTCTCGGTCCTCGAAGTCCGCGACAACGGCCTCGAAGTGCAGGCCGGCGAAGATGGCGCCACCGGCTTCATCAAGCGCGCCGACCTTGGCCGCGACCGCGACGAACAGCGCGCCGAGCGTTATCAGGTCGGCCAGAAGTTCGATGCGATGGTCATCGGCTTCGACCGCTCGAAAAAGCCGAACTTCTCGGTCAAGGCGATGCAGATCGCCGAAGAGAAGGAAGCCGTTGCACAGTACGGTTCGTCGGACTCGGGTGCGTCGCTTGGCGACATCCTCGGCGAGGCGCTGAAGGCCGGCAAGAAGGACTGATCCTCCTGCCGCCGTCAGGCGAAACAAAAGGCCCGCAGAGTGTCCCTCTGCGGGCCTTTTTGCTGCCGCGATATATTTTGACCGGATAATGATTCATGATAGTCTCCGCACCGCGTTGGGAGGGGTCTCACGCAAGCAAGCCGGCAACGACCGGATAGCCTGCATCCGCGGGGTGCGTGATAATTAGGGGAAGCTCATGATCCGGTCGGAACTGGTTCAAAAGATCGCAAGCGAAAACAGCGACCTGCGCCTTGAGGAGGTCGAGCGCATCGTCGATGCCTTTTTCGACTCGATCGTCGATCAACTCGCCTCTGGCGGTCGCGTCGAACTGCGCGGATTCGGGGCGTTTTCGACCCGCAGCCGCGAATCGCGCACCGGCCGCAACCCGCGCACGGGCGCACCCGTCGCGGTGAAGGCCAAGGCGGTGCCCTATTTCAAGCCCGGCAAGGAAATGCGCGAGCGGCTGAACGACTGAGGTCGCGGCCCCCAACGTCATTGCGAGTGCAGCGAAGCAATCTCCAGCTATCGAACTGGAGATTGCTTCGCTGCGCTCGCAATGACGATTATGAAATTCAATTCTTCAGGCGGTAGCCGGTTCGGAACATCCAGAAGATGACGGCGAGGCACAGCGCAAGGAACAGCGAAACCGCGCCCATGCTGACGCCGATCCCGACATCGCCCTGCCCGAAGAAGGTCCAGCGAAACCCGCTGATCAGATAGACGACGGGATTGAACAGCGTGATCGTCCGCCACGCCGCCGGCAGCATGTCGAGCGAATAGAAAGCGCCGCCCAAAAAGGTCAGCGGGTAGATGACGAGCATCGGGATCACCTGAAGCTGCTCGAAGCTCTGCGCCCAGATACCGATGATGAAGCCGAACAGGCAGAAGGTGACCGCCATCAGGACCATGAACGCCGCCATCAGCAGCGGGTGCGCGATCTGGACATCGACGAAGAGATGCGCGGTCGCGAAGATGATCGCGCCGATGATCACCGATTTCGTCGCCGCGGCGCCGACATAGGCGACCAGCAATTCGAGCGGCGACATCGGCGCCGACAGCATCTCGTAGATCGTCCCGGTCCATTTCGGCATGTAAATGCCGAAGCTGGCGTTGCTGATGCTTTCGGTGAACATCGTGAGCATCATGAGGCCCGGCACGATGAACGCGCCATAGGGGACATTGCTGACCTCGGTCATCCGGCTGCCGATCGCCGAGCCGAAGACGACAAAATAGAGCGCGGTGGTGATCACCGGCAGCATCAGGCTGGTCCAGAAGGTGCGGCCGAAACGCGCCATTTCGAACTGGTAGATCGCGCGGATGCCGCGAAAATTGGAAATCATGCCGCTTGCTCCGCTTTGGTCTCGTGCACCAGCCCGACGAAAATATCCTCGAGCGAGCTTTGCTTGGTATTGAGGTCCTTGAACTGGATGCCAAGGTCGCTCATCCGCCGCAGGAGCGAGGGAACCCCCGTCGCCTCGGCCTGGCTGTCGAATTCATAGACGAGCTCATGCCCCTCCCCCGCGAGCGCGAGGTTCCACTGCGCCAGGTCGGCGGGAACCGCCTCCAGCGGCTCGGCAAGGTTGAGCGTCAGCGTCTTGCGGCCGAGCTTCTTGATCAGCGCATTCTTCTCTTCGACGAGGATCAGGCGCCCCTTGCTGATCACCCCGACGCGGTCGGCCATTTCCTCGGCCTCCTCGATATAATGGGTGGTCAGGATGATCGTGACGCCGCGCTCGCGCAGCCCGCGGACCATATTCCACATGTCGCGGCGCAGTTCGACGTCGACGCCCGCGGTCGGCTCGTCGAGGAACAGGATTTCGGGTTCGTGGCTGAGCGCCTTGGCGATCATCACGCGGCGTTTCATCCCGCCCGACAGCTCCATGATCTTTGACCCGCGCTTGTCCCACAGCGACAGGTCGCGCAGCAACTGCTCGATGAAAGCGGGATCGCGCGGCTTGCCGAACAGCCCGCGCGAGAAAGTCACCGTCGCCATCACCGTCTCGAACGCGTCGGTATGGAGTTCCTGCGGCACCAGCCCGATCATCGTCCGCGCGGCGCGATAGTCGCGGGCATGGTCGTGCCCGGCGACGGTCACCGTTCCGGCGCTGGGCGTGACGATGCCGCAAACGATGCTGATCAGCGTCGTCTTGCCCGCGCCGTTCGGGCCGAGCAGCGCGAAAATCTCTCCCTTCGCGATATCGAGATCGACGCCCGCGAGCGCCTGATGGCCGCTTTTATATGTCTTTCCGAGGCCGGAAATGCTGAGGACTGTTTCCATGGCGCCGGTGTCTAACCGACAGAGGCGGCGCGGTGAAGCGCCAAACACCGCTTGACCTCTTCACGGCCATCCGCTTGACGGGCGATGGTATGCGGACGTGGCGAAATCGGTAGACGCAGCAGACTTAAAATCTGCCGGCCTAGTGTCATGCGGGTTCAAGTCCCGCCGTCCGCACCAGTCAGCGCGACAAGGAACCGCCGCGCCCGGGATAGAATGCTGTTAAATCCCGGTGCCGTATTGTTTCATGACCTTTCCCGGGAGTAGGCGACCTCAATAGGCTTTCTAAAGCTGAGGCCGGAAATTTCTGCCGCTTGTCTAAGCCCTATATTCAAATGATACAGGCTGATCGCGATCTCCGGGAGCTCCGATGCTCACTGGCGCGGCCAATTGCACCAAAGCGGCAGGAGAGTAGGCATGAATCGGAGAGAGGCGCTCTTTTCTGGGCATTGCAACGGCAATGTCGGCTTCGACCGCCTTCGCCAATCAGCCGTCCCGCCGGTCCGCCACCTTGAACGATGCAAGGCGGCTCCAGGATTCGACGCTGTTGGTCGATCAGCTCGACGGGTCCGCGATGACCGACGAATATCTGGACATGCTGGAATCGGCAGGGGTCGATATCTGGCAAGGTCACGGCATGTCCAGCTTCAGCAACGCGACCACGATGCTGAACTTCTTCGACAAACATGCAAAGCGGCTGGTACTGGTAAAGAGCGTGCGCGACATCCGGCAGGCGCATCAGGACGGCAAGATCGGCTATCTCGTCGGGTGGCAATCGGCCACCTATCTGACCAACGAAACCGATGAGTGGGGCCTCCCGCCGATCGAGAATTTGCGGACGTTTTGGGAGCTCGGTCTTCGGATCTGCGGACTGATCTACAACAACACCACCGTCTTCGGCGGCGGATCGCTCGATCCCACGCTGGGGCTGAGCCGTGCCGGCCGGCGGCTGGTGGAACAGATTCACAAGCAGCGGATCGTCCTCGACGGGTCGCGTCCGTCAAGGTGGTGTAATTTCGGCTGTGGCCGTGGGCCATCGTCAGGCGGCTTTGGCGGTGATGTGTAGGGGCTGATTTTCCTCCTCGATCATGGGTTGGTTGAGTTCGGCCATGCCTTCGATCTGCATGTATCGGTGCTGGAGCTGCCACTCGTCGTTCTGCTCCATCAGCACAGCCCCGACGAGGCGGATGATGCTGTCTTCGTTCGGGAAGATTCCGACGACGTCGGCGCGGCGCTTGACCTCCTTGTTGAGCCGCTCGAGCGGATTGGTTGAGTGTAACTTCGTGCGGTGCTGGGTGGGAAAGCCGGTGTAGGCGAGCACGTCGGTTTCGGCCTCGTCCATGCAGGCGCCGAGCTTGGGCCAACGGGTGCGCAACTGGTCGGCGACCTGTCGCCAGACCTGCGTTGCGCTTTTCTGATCGGGCTGCAGGAAGACCTGGCGGATCGCGGCGGCGACGACAGTGTTCTGGCCCTTGGGCACATAGGACAGGGCATTGCGCATGAAGTGCACCCGGCAGCGCTGCCAGGTGGCGCCCATGACGCGGGTGATCGCGCCCTTGAGGCCCTCGTGAGCATCGGAGATGACCAGCTTCACGCCGGTAAGACCGCGCCGAACAAGGTCCTTCAGGAAGTCGGACCAGAAGACCTCCGCTTCCGAGGGGCCGATATGCAGGCCGACGATCTCGCGCCGGCCCTCGGTGTTGACGGCCATGGCGATTATTGCGGCAACGCTGATGATCCGCCCGCCTTCGCGTACCTTGAGATAGGTGGCATCGAGCCAGAGATACGGCCATTCGCCGGTGAGCGGGCGTTTCAGAAAGGCATGGACGCGCTCGTCAATGTCCTTGCAAAGCTTGGAGACGGTGGACTTGGAGATGCCGGTCATGCCCATGGCCTGGACGAGTTCATCGACCCGCCGGGTGCTGACCCCGCCGATCCACGCTTCCTGGATCACCGCAACCAGCGCTTTCTCGACCATCTTGCGGGGCTCAAGGAAGCCCGGAAAGTAGGACCCAGCACGCAGCTTGGGGATTTTCAGGTTCAGCGTGCCTACCCGGGTATCCAGCGAACGGTCGCGATAGCCGTTGCGCCAGGTCGCGCGCTCGCTGCTGCGTTCGTGGCGACCCGCGCCGATCAGGCCATCAACGTCGGCCTCCATGATCAGCTGCAGCACGTTCTCGGCGATGGTGCGCAAAAAATCCGGTTGGCCGCCCTTCGCAGCAAGCTCTTCGATCAGTAATCTGTCCTCGGTCATCGGGAACTCCTCTTCGTCACGGTTGAAGTGTGCAAACTCCACCATAACGATGAACCCGGTGGCCACCAGCGACGCCGCATTCCGGGGTGGGGCATGCCCCACCCCGGAATACACCATCGCCTACACCGGAAATTACACCACGAGCGCGGACGCTAACTCCTCGACGTCGGCGGACACACCGGCGACCAGACATCCTATGATGCGATTGCCATGTCGAAAGGGGTGCCGGTCATCTGTTCGCACACCAACTTGCGGGCGATCGCCGACAACCCGCGCAACATGCCCGACAAGATGATCGAACAAATCGCCGCCAGCGGGGGCGTCATCGGCGTGACCGCCGTCAACGATTTCCACGCGCGGAGCCGGAAGGACGAGAAAATCCGGCTCACGCCCCAGGTCGGCTTGGACAAGCATCTCGATCAATATGATTATCTGAAGCGCCTGGTCGGCGTCGATCATATCGGGCTGGGATGTGACTTTATGTACGGGCGGGCTGATCTGACCCGGACCAACCCGCTGCTCTGGCCGCCCGACGCGTACAGCGCCGTGCCGCCGGCCGAAATGTTCATGGTCAAGGGCTATGAGAAGATCACCGAGCTGCCGAACGTGACGCAGGGGCTGATGCAACGCGGCTGGACCGACGACGAAATCCGCAAAGTGCTGGGCGGCAACTGGCTGCGGGTTTACGAGCAGGTGTGGGGCGCCTGACAGGCCCCCGCCCCCTCTAGCAGGTCTATCCGTCGACGTAGCGGACCGGCATCCGGTCGGAGAGCGCCATCATCACTTCGAGCGGCGAAACGCCGGTCCATGCGGCCCAATCGTCGAGCGTGACACTGGCGTCACCCGCCGTGCCGATGATCAGCGCGGCATCGAACGGTTCGGCCGACGCGGCATCGCTGGCGTCGACCATCAGATATTCCAGCGTGAAGCCCCGCACCGGAACGCGGCGTCCGCCGATGATCACCTCGGCTTGGCCATGCTTCGCCTTCGCGATGCCGTCGGCGAGCCCGATGCCGAGCGTCGCGGCCAGGCCGTTGCCGCCCGCACCATAGCCGCCGCCTTCGATCCCCGAACCGCCGACCTGCAGGATCGGCGCCGACAGCGACCGGATCAGCGGCCGGAGTTCGGAATGCACGCCCACCCCCGCCTCCAGCGGGCTGAGCCCGAAGAGCGCATGGCCGACGCAGACGGCGCTCGATGCATCGGCCAAGCCCGCGAGGACGCCCGAACTGCCCCAAAGCTGTGTCATCGGAATCGCAACGCCGCGCGCGCCGAGCTCGTCGATCACGGCATTGAAGTGGGCGCTCCGTTCGCGCGCCCAGTCCGCACCGTCGGCCGAGCCGAAGGGAAGATGCGAATAGACGCCGCGCAGGTCGATGCCGTCCCGCCGCGCGACCTGCTCGACGAAGTCAGCGGCCCCGCCGAGCGCGACGCCGAAGCGTCCGAGCCCCGCGTCGATCTTGACCCAGACCGGCACCCGTCGCCCGGCCGCCACCCCGGCCGCCGCGAGCATATCCAGCCCCACCTCGTCGAAGATCGTCGGCTGGAAGTCATGACGCAGCACGTCCGCGACCTGTTGCGGCTCGATGCCGCCGAAAAGCAGGATCTCCGCGTCGATCCCGGCATCGCGCAGCGCAATCGCTTCGTCGATATTGCCGGTCCACAGCTTGCGCACCCCGGCATCGACCAGCGCCCGGCTCACCCCGACGGCGCCGAAACCGTAGGCATTGGCCTTGATCGAGGCGATCACTTCGCGGTCTTGCGAAAGTTCGCGCACCACGGCGAGGTTGTGACAGAGCGCCGAAAGGTCGACGTCCATCGCCACCGAGCGGACAGATTCCGTCATAGTCCTGCCTTTCCAGAATGTTGCGGACAAAGGCATTGCCTTCGGGCTTGGCCGTACCAGCTTTGTCGCTAGGATGCAGAATCACATCTTCTTCGCCTTACCCTCCGCATCTCTCAGGCAAGGAACGCCATGCCGATTTTCGAAAGTTTCAGAGGTCCGCGCCGCGCCATTGCGGGCAAATGGCTTGGCGCCGTGCTGCTCGCGGCTTCCGTGATCGCAACCCCCGCTGTGGCGGGCGAAGCCGAATGCGGCGCGGGCGTGTATCGGCTGGCGGACGGCGGCATCGTCGACGTCGCAGCGGCGAACGAAGGCGCGCTGCGCTGGCGCAACATCGACGGCAGCAGCGGCGAGTTGAAGCGCGACGGCGACCGCTGGACGAGCACCGCCGGCTGGACCGGACGCCCCGACGGGTTGCAGGTGCGCTTCGATTGCGCGGCGAACCATATGGCGTTCGGCGAACAGGATGCGCAGCGCATTGCGCTCGAAACGCACGAAACCAGCTTCACCAGCCACGGCACGCAGTTGGTGGGGCGGCTTTTGCTGCCGCCGGGCGACGGTCCGGTGCCGATCGTCGTCCTGCTTCACGGCGCCGAGTTCACCTCCGCGCGCGACACGAATCCGCTGCAACGGATGCTGCCCGCCGCCGGGGTCGGCGCCTTCGTTTACGACAAGCGCGGCACCGGGGCATCGGGCGACAAATATACGCAGGTTTTTTCGACGCTCGCCGACGATGCTGTGGCGGCGCTCGCCGAGGCGCGGCGCATGGCGGGCACCCGCGGCGCGCGCTTCGGCTTTCAGGGCCCGAGCCAGGGCGGCTGGATCGCGCCGCTCGCGGCGACGCGCACGAATGTCGATTTCCTGATCGTCAGCTTCGGGCTGGCGGTATCGGTCGCCGACGAGGATCGCGAGGCGATCGCCTTCCAGATGGGGCTGAAAGGCTATGGCCCCGACGTGATCGCGAAAGCGCAGGAAATCGGCGCCGCGACGACGCGCATTTTCGCCAGCGGCATGCGCGACGGGATCGAGGAACTCGACGCCGTCCGAGGCCGCTACCGGAACGAGCCGTGGTACAAGGATGTCTACGGCAATTTCACCCACATCATCCTTGGCATGACCGCCGAGGAGATCCGGACCAAGGGGCAAGCCTATCGCTTCGGAACGCCGCTCCATTATGACCCGATGCCGACGCTGCGCGCGGTCAACGTGCCGCAGCTCTGGGCGATCGGCGGCATGGACATCGACGCGCCCGCAGGCGAAACCTCGCGGCGGATCAAGGCGCTGATCGCCGACGGCCAGCCGATCACCCTCGCCGTCTTTCCCAAGGCCGAACACGGGATGACCGAGTTCGAGACCAAAGACGACGGATCGCGCGTGTCGACCCGCTATACGCCGGGCTATTTCCGCCTGCTGATCGATTATGCCAAGGGGGACAGGCTCGCCGCAGCCTATGGCGATGCCGACATCACCCGTCCGGCCGCGACCGAATAACGCGCGTCAAAGATGCCGGATTTCGGCCGGCGGGTTCCACCAATTGTCGTGGAGCCCGTCGCAATAGGTCACCGGTGCCGCCAGCAGCTCCTCGACCGGCAGGTCGTCGAGCGCCGCGATGCGCACGCCGACATAATCGCCGCCCATCGCGTCGATGCGGCCGTGGCCGTGCGTCGCGGTGCCGCAATGGCGGCAAAAGCGATGGCGCGTTTCGAACCCCTCGCCGCTCCGCGCATAGTCGCCCAGATCTTCCTCGCCCTTCAGCAGGCGAAACTGGTCCGGCTTCATCGTCGCGACGTTCCAGTTGCGCTGTTTCCAGCAATAGGTGCAATTGCATTTGCTGCTGCCTTCGAAATCCATGTCGGCCTCGAAGGCGACGCGGCCGCAGTGGCAGCTTCCGTGATAGGTCTTCATTGGCGATCCTTTGCTGGCGAAAAGCGAATGGCGGTTCGAGCGTTAGACGTCGCGGTGGACGATATTCCTTGAGCGGCCGCGATGTCCCTTCCGGTTTTGCCGCTTATCATTATGATGGCGCCGATGCCGCCGGAAAGAGACAGTCACCCCACCGCAGCGACGATCGCACGACGTCGCGGCCGCCTGACCGCTGCCGCGACCCTGTTCGCTCTCACGCTGACCAGTTGCGGTCTTTTCGGCGATCGCGGCCCGGTGAAGATCGCCGCGATCGGCACGCTCAATGCCGCCGCCAATCCGGTCAACGGCGAATTGTCCGCCGGCAATGCCGCGCTGCTCGATGCGACATCGCAGGGCCTCGTCAGCTATGACGGCGAAGGGCAGATCGATACCGGTCTTGCCGATCGCTGGACGGTCACCGGCGACGGGCGCAGCTATATCTTCCGCCTTCGCGAAGCCAAATGGGCCGACGGCCGCAAGGTGGCGGCCGAAGAGGTCGCGGCCATCCTGCGCTCTTATCTCGCAGCGCGCAGCCGCCACATGCTCAAGGACGATTTCCCGGAGATCGAGACAATCCGGGCGATGACCGACACGGTCATCGAAATCCGGCTGAAGGTACCCCAGCCGGCGATGCTCGAACTGCTGGCCCAGCCGTCGATGGCGATCGTCAGCAAGGGCAAGGGCTGGGGTCCGATGCGGCCGCACAGGATCGGCCGCGCGGTCCTGCTTTCGCCCGTCCCCGACCCGCTCGCCGAAGATCCGGAGGAAGCGGAAGCCGCGGCCAACGATCCCGCCGCGTCGATCGAACTCGTCGGCACCTCGCCCGAGGGCGCACTCGCGCGGTTCAAGAACGGCTATGCCGACGGCGTCGTCGGCGGCCGCTTTTCGACCCTCCCCTATTTTGTCGCCTCGAACATCGGCCGCTCGCGCCTCGTCGTCGACCCCGTACCCGGGCTTTTCGGCCTGACCTTTCTCCACGCGGACGGCTTCCTGACCACCGACGTCAACCGCGAAGCGCTGTCACGCGCGATCCGCCGCGACCGCCTGATCGAGGCGTTCGGCCTCGCCGAATGGCAACCGCAGGTGACGCTGCGCCCCGCGCTCTATGCGCGCGACGGCGGGCCGGCGCCGATCGTCCCCGGCTGGAACGACTATGACGACGCCTCGCGCCTCATTCAGGCGAAGCGGGTCGTCGACGCGTGGCGCGGGGCGGGACGCGAAATTGCGCCGCTGCGCATCGCGCTTCCCGATTCGCCCGGCGGACGCATCCTCTTTGCCTATATCGCCGCCGATTTCGCGCGGCTGGGGATCGAAAGCCGCCGCGTCGGCCTCGACGCCGCCGCCGACCTCAAGCTGATCGACGAGGTGATGCCCAACGACGATGCGCTGTGGGGCCTCCGCCGCCTGTCGTGCCGCCGCGACACGCTGTGCAACCGCGAGGCGCAGGACCTGATCGATCAGGCGACCGCGAATATCGATTTCGGCCAGCGTGCGCAGCAGGTCGGCGAGGCCGAGGCCGTCCTTGCCCGCTATACGCCGTTCATTCCGCTTGCGACGCCGCTCCGCTGGTCGGTCGCGTCGCAGCGGCTGACGGGCCTGCGCGCCAACGGCCGCGCACAGCACCCATTGAATCATCTGATCGCAAAACCCAACTAAATGCATGGCGCACAGTTTCGTGCGCTTCCTGAAAGGACCCGGATGGCCCCTTCGACCCCCAATCCCGACGCGATCTTCGATGCCCTGATCCAGAACCGCAACGATCCGGCGGCGCTCCGCAAGCGCGTCGAGACGCTGGAACTGCTGCTCGAACGCAGCTTCATCATCCCCGGCATCAACCGCCCGGTCGGGCTCGACGCGATCGTCGGCCTTGTCCCCGTCGTCGGCGACGTGATCACCGCGATGATGGGCGCTTATCTGATCTGGGAAGCGCGCAACCTCGGCATGTCGAAATGGCAGATCTGGCGCATGGCGGGCAATCTCGGCATCGATACGGCGCTGGGCGCGATCCCGCTGGTCGGCGACGCCTTCGACTTCCTGTTCCGCTCGAACACGCGCAACCTCAAGATCATCAAGCGCCACCTCGACAAGCACCATCCGGGCACGATCATCATCGACCAGTAAGTTCCGGCAACAGCAGCACTTCCCTTGTCCGGCGTAGCAATGCTAGCACCGCCGGACAGGTCGGCGCGCATGCCGGTAACAGGGAGATGACGATGATCCGCGCCGCGCTTGCCGGGCTGGCCCTTTGCTGTTCGTTTTCGGCGATCGCCGCGGCGCAGGACGACGAGGAAGCGGCGCCGAAGGTCGCCGCGCCCGAACCCGCCGATCCCTATCGCTGGCTCGAGGATATCGAGGGCAAGAAGCCGCTCGACTGGGTGCGCAAACAGAATGAGGCGACCGACAAGCTGATCCGGTCGCGCCCCGGCTTCGAGGCCGACCGTCAGCGCGCCCGCGCCATTCTCGACGACGATCGCCAGATTGCGATGCCCGGCGAGATTATGGGTGACATGATCACCAATTTCTGGCGCGATGCCGCCAACCCGCGCGGGCTGTGGCGGCAAAGCCCGCTCGACGCGTATCTCGCCGGCAAGCCGGTGTGGACGACGCTGATCGATGTCGATGCGCTCGGCAAGGCCGAGAAGCAGAGCTGGGTCTGGCACGGCGCCGAATGCCTTGCGCCCGCCTACACGCGCTGCCTCGTCTCGCTGAGCCCCGGCGGCACCGACGCCGATATCGTGCGCGAATGGGACCGCACGACCGGCAAATTCGTCAAGGACGGCTTCAGCCTGCCGCTCGCCAAGAGCAGCGTGACCTGGGAAGACGCCGACAATCTGCTCGTCGCGACCGATTTCGGCGAGGGCAGCATGACAACCTCGGGTTATCCGCGGATCGTCAAGCGATGGAAGCGCGGTACGCCGCTTTCCGCGGCGCAAACGGTGGTCGAAGGCGAAGCCGCCGATGTCGGGATGACCGTGGGCGCGGAGATGGACGGCGACAAGCGCTGGCCGATCATCAGCCGGGCGAAAAGCTTTTACACGACCGAATTTTATATCCCCAAGCCCTATGAGGGCGGCGAATATATCGACACGATCATCCCCGAAACCGCGGAGCTGCGCGCGGTGATCGACGGGCAGGCGATCATCTTCCTCAACGACAAGGAATTCGACTATCCGGCGGGCTCGCTCCTCGCGCTGCCGCTCGACGAAATGTCGCGCGGCGACCAGGTGCCTTTCGTCCCCGTCATGCAACCGACCGCGTCGCAGGCGATCGAGGATGTCGCGGCGGGCGACGATGTGCTGTGGGTGAAGGCGCTCGACGACGTCGAGGGCAAATTGTTCGCGCTGCGCCGCGACCAGCCCTATGGCCGCTGGAGCCAGAAGGAAGTGCCGCTCGCCGCCAATGCAACGGTGCAGATCGCGGGCACGGTCGGCAAGCGCAACCTCGTCCTCGCCACCGCCGAGACGATGCTCCAGCCGCCGACCCTCTATGCTGTCGGCGAAACCGGCGCGCCGCAAACGATCCAGAGCTTGCCCGCCCAGTTCGACGCTGCCGGCATGACGGTCGAAAAGCGCTTCGCGACGTCGAAGGACGGCACCAAAATCCCCTATTTTCTCGTCCGCAAAAAGGGCAGCGAAGGCGCCCCCGTCCCGGCGTTGATCCACGCCTATGGCGGTTTCAAAGCCGCGCAGACCCCCGGATACCTGACCGGCCAGCCCTATCGCGCCGGCCCGCTCGGGCTGTTCTGGGTCGAGGACGGCAACGCCTATGTCCTCGCCAACATCCGTGGCGGCGGCGAATATGGGCCGCTGTGGCATCAGGCGGCGCTCTACGAGAAGCGCCAGAACAGCTTCGACGACCTGCACGCAGTCGCCGAGGATCTCGTCGCGACTGGGGTGAGCACGAAGGGCAAAATCGCGATATCGGGCCGCTCGAACGGCGGCGTCCTCGTCGGCGCCGCGATGGAACAGCGTCCCGACCTCTATGGCGCGGTGATTTCGGGTTCGCCGCTCAAGGACATGCGCCGCTTCAACAAGCTCCTCGCCGGTGCGTCGTGGATGGACGAATATGGCGATCCCGACGACGCCGCCGACTGGGCGTTCATCTCCAAATATTCGCCGTACCAGAATATCCGGAAGGGCGTGAAATATCCGCCGATCTTCCTCTATCTCTCGACCAAGGACGACCGCGTCCACCCCGGCCATGCGCGCAAATTTGCCGCACAACTGATGGAATATGGCAACCCCGTCTATTACCACGAATATACCGAGGGCGGCCATTCGGTCGGCGCCGATCACGCCGAGGATGCCGTGCGCGCGGCGATGCTGCACGGGTTTTTGCTGAAGGAGCTGGTGGAGAAGAAATAGGAGCGGTTTCGGCTGGAAGCGGATATTTCCTTATCGTCACCCCGGGCTTGACCCGGGGCCTGCCTTGTCTTTCCAGCGCGCCAAGGAAGGCGGGTCCCGGGTCAAGCCCGGGATGACGACAGTGACGGGGGCAACGTCCGCTCCCACCCCGAAGCGCTCAGAAACTCAGCACCACCTTCGTCCCCGGCGAGGCGTCGCCGATCTCCATCGTGCCCTTGTGCAGCGCGACGATCGCCGCGACGAGCGCGAGGCCCAGCCCGGTTCCCGGCTGCGCGGCGGTGTCGGGCACGCGGAAAAAGCGTTCTTTCACGCGCTCGCGATATTCGGGCGCGATGCCGGGGCCGGTGTCGCCGATCTCGATCCGCACCATGCCGTCGCGCTTCTCGGCTCGCACCCTGATCGTCCCGCCGGCCCCGCCATATTTGCTCGCATTGTCGAGCAGATTCGACACCGCCTGGAACAGGAGGTTGCGGTCGGCCGCAATCGCCAGCCCCGGCGCGATATTGCTTTCGATCCGCTGGCCGCGCTCTTCTGCATCGGGCAGATGGAATTCGACCGCGTCGGTCAGCAACGTCGTCAGGTCGACCGGCTTCACCCCCGCGAGATGCCGACCGCTCTCGATCCGCGCGATGCGCAGCAGGGCGTCGAAGATCGCCTGCAGCCGCCCGGCTTCGGCCAGCGCCTGCCCCGCCAGCCGCTGCCTTTCCTCATCGCTGCCCGCCGCACGCAGTTCGTCGAGATCGGCGTGAAGCCGCGCCAAGGGCGTCCGCAATTCATGCGCAACATTGTCCGACACGCGGCGCACCGACTCCACCGATTCCTCGATCCGCCCGAGCATCAGGTTGAGCGTTTCGGACAATTCGTCGAAATCGTCGCCGGTGCCGCGCAGCGGGATGCGTTCGGTCAAGCTGCCCGCCATTACGCGTCGCGCGGTACGCGTCACCATGTCGATGCGCCGCCCGACCGCGGCGCTCATCGCGAGGCTGCCGGCGATCGCGAGGAAAGCGGCGATGACGATCAGCCACGCCGATCCGATCGTGAACAGCTCGTCGCGGTCGTCGATATCCTCGACGTCGCGCCCGACGATCAGCCGCGCACCGTCGTCGAGCCGCTGTTCGACCACCAGCGCTTCATAATCGCGCTCCTGCCCGCCTTGATAGGCATCGGCTTCGAGCAGCGCCCAGCCCTCGACCGGTTCGTCGGGCCAGCTCGGCAAATTGGCCATCAGTATCTTGCCGTCGGGCGCGATCAGCGCGTCGAACGCGCGCCGCGGTCCCGACGCCCGCCGGGCATCGAGCGCGCGCAGCAGCGCATCGCGCCCGCCCGCCCGATCGACGGCGGCCAGGCTGCCGGCCTCGGCGCGCACCGATCCCGTTTCCTGAAGCAATGGCTGATACACGCCGATCCAGTAAGCCGCCGCAAACATCAAGGCGGTCGAGGTCAGGAACAGCGCGACGTAGATCAGCCCCAGCCGCAAAGTCAGGCTGCGCCAGACGCGGCCGCGCCGCCGCGGGGTCATGGTGCGGCCCGCATGATGTAGCCGGTGCCGCGCACCGTATGGATCAGCGGCCGATCGAAACCGCGGTCGACCTTTTGCCGCAGGCGGCTGACATGCTGGTCGATGATGTTCGTCTGCGGGTCGAAATGATAATCCCAGACATGTTCGAGCAGCATCGAGCGGGTGACCACGCGGCCCTCGTTGCGCGCCAGATAGGCGAGGATGCGAAATTCGCGCGACGTCAGCTCGACCGCCTTGCCGCCGCGCCGCACCGCCTGCCCCAACAGGTCGATCTCGAGATCGCCGATGACCAGTTTCGTTTCGGCGACGATTGCGGGACCGCGGCGGCTGAGTACGTCGATCCGCGCGAGCAGTTCGGACATGGCGAAGGGCTTGGTCAGATAATCGTCGCCGCCGGCGCGCAGGCCGGCGACGCGCTCGTCGACTTCGGCGAGCGCGCTCAGGATCAGCGCCGGTGTCGTATCGCCCGTGGCACGGATCGTCTGGACGATCGTCAACCCGTCGACGTGCGGCAGCATGCGGTCGACGACGATCAGATCATAGGTTTCGGCGGCGGCGCGCAGCAGCCCCGCCCGCCCGTCGCCCTCGACGTCGACGAGATGCCCCGCCGCCTTCAGCCCTTTGCCGATATGCTCGGCGACGCGCGCGTCATCCTCGATCACCAAAATATGCATCGCCCGACCGATACCGCCTGAACGCGGGCGCCGCCATCTCTTCCGGCGCGCCAGTTCGAACATGTTGAAAATCAAATCTTTCGCCCATCGCCGCGGAAGGTGCCGCTGCCACTGTCGCCGCCGCAGAAAAGGAGCGGGTCGTGGCACAGGTACAAAGAAAGCGCATCGTCGCGCAGTCGGCGCTGCCGCAACGCGCGCTGCTGTCGGTGTTCGACCTCGACCGGACGCTGTCGATCCTGCCGACCTATACGCCGTTCCTGTTCTTCGCCGCCCGCACCCGAGCGCCTTGGCGGCTACTGCTCGTGCCGCTGCTGCTCCCCGTCGCACTCCTCTATGCGCTGAGGCTCGTCCCGCGCCGGACGATGAAGCAGGCGATGCACTGGATGGCGCTCGGCGGCGCCCTGCCCGAACGCGACGCGGCGCGGGTCGCCGACCGCTTTGCCCGGCATCTGGTCGAACGCGGCCTCTATGCCGAAGGCTTGGCGCTGATCGAGGCCGAACGCCAGGCCGGACGCCGCGTCGTCCTCGCGACCGCCGCGCCGCATTTCTACACCGCCGCGCTCGCGCGCCGGCTGGGTATCGCCGACGTCATCGCCAGCGCGTCGAGTTGGCAGGACGGCTGCCTCGTCCCCACGATCGACGGCGCCAATTGTTACGGCGCCGACAAGCGGCAGCGGCTCGAGGCCTTTATGGAGAGCGCCGGGATCGCGCGCGACGCGGCACATATCCGCTTCTGGTCCGATCACGTCTCCGACCTGCCGGTTTTCGAACTTTGCGACGAGCCGTGCGCGGTCAATCCGTCGCCGAAGCTGCGCGCCGTTGCCGCCGAACGCGGCTGGCCGATCCTCGACTGGCGGAAAGGCTGATCCGGTGCGCATCGGTTTCCTCTTCAACCATCACGGCGGCCATCAGGTCGCGCACGCCCTGCCCGTCGCCTTCGAACTGCAACGGCAGAACCCGGAAGCCGAGGTCAGCATCCTCGTGTCTGAGGGCTGCGAGGCCGAAGTCCGCCGCCTCGCCGCGGTGCAGGCCGTCAGAAACGCCATTCCCGAAATCATCCGCCTCCGCCCGCCCTCGGCGCTCGCCAGCGCGGCGAACCGGGCGACCGGGCGCGCGATTCCCGCCGACATCGTCTCGGTCCTCCACCGCAATCTCGACCGCTTCCGCAAGCTCGATGCGCTCGTCGTTCCCGAAAAAACGTCGCTGCTGCTGAAATCGCTGTTCGGGCTCAAATCGCTGCGCCTCGTCCACACGCGCCATGGCGCGGGCGACCGCGCAATCGGCTTCGACAAGGCGAGCGGCAAGTTCGACCTTGTCCTGCTGTCGGGCGAGAAGATCCGCGACCGCCTCGCGCAGGCCGAACTTCTGAAAGAGGACGGCCATGCGATCGTCGGCTATCCGAAATTCGACCTGCCGCCGCGCTCCGCCGGCCCGCGCCTGTTTCCCAAGGACCGGCCCACGGTGGTCTATAACCCGCACCCCTCGCCGGCGCTTTCCTCCTGGTATGCTATGGGCCCGCAAATCCTCGACTGGTTTGCCAAGGATGACCGCTACAACCTTATTTTTGCGCCGCATATCATGTTGTTCAAGAAACGGCTGACCGCGTCGCTATCGCCCTTCGCGCTCGGCTGGAACTATGGCCCGCGCCCCGACCATTATGAGCATGACCATATGCTGATCGACACCGGCAGCGCCGCCAGCCTCGACATGACCTATACCGACGCCGCCGATATCTACATCGGCGACGCGAGCAGCCAGGTTTACGAGTTCATTCGCCGTCCGCGGCCCTGCATCTTCCTCAATCCGCGCCGCATCGCGTGGCAGGGAAACCCCGATTTCGCGCACTGGCGCGCGGGGACAGTGGTCGAAACGATGGACGAACTCGCCGCCGCGCTCGCCGAAGTGCCGCGCCTGTCGGCGGCGATGCACGACCGGCAGGAGGACATGTTCCGCTACAGCTTCGACCTCCAGGAACGCCCCTCGTCCGAACGCGCCGCCGAGGCCATCCTGTCCTATATGGCGCGCCAGTGACCGCCATGCCGTACAGCCAGTCCGCTCCCTCGCGCATCGGCGCCTTCCTCGACTATGGCGTGAAAAAGACGCTCCACAAATGGCTCGCGCGTGGCCTTTCGGCGCTGCCGCTGCCACGCCCCGACGACGTCGTGATGTCACGCTACGGCGTCCGCATGCGTGCCAACTGGCAGGATCGCACCTTTCAATATTGCCGTTATGCGACCTATGGCCATGTCCTTTCGGACTATCTCGCCGCACAGGACGCACCCTTTGTCTTCGTCGACATCGGCGCCAACCAGGGCCTCTACAGCCTGCTGGCCGCGCAGAACCCGCATTGCGCGGCCGCGATCGCGTTCGAGCCGGTCGCCGCGACCTTCGCGCTGCTTCAGGACAATATCGCCCTCAACGACGCGAAAGCGCGAATCAGGCCCGTCCATGCCGCGGTCTCGCTCCACTCGGGAATAGCGACGATCGCCACCAACAGTACGCACAGCGGCATCGCCAGCCTGCGCGATGCAGGTGCCTGCACCGGCCCCGGGACCGAAGACATTCGGATCCTCGGCATTACCGGGGTCGATACGCTGCTTCCCACCGATTTGCCGTTGATCGTCAAGATCGACGTCGAAGGGCATGAGGAAACGGTTATCGAGGCGCTGGCGGCATCGGCGCATCGCAACCGCCTGAGCGCCATCTTCTATGAAATCGACGAGCGCTGGACCGATGCGGCCGCC
Source organism: Sphingopyxis macrogoltabida (assembly GCF_001314325.1). NCBI lineage: Bacteria > Pseudomonadati > Pseudomonadota > Alphaproteobacteria > Sphingomonadales > Sphingopyxidaceae > Sphingopyxis > Sphingopyxis macrogoltabida. The sequence goes on along the minus strand of NZ_CP009429.1, from coordinate 1,279,079 downwards.
ATCGAGGCGCGGCTGCGAGGCATCGGCTTCACCCGCTTCGACCGCTTTGGCATCGGCCGCCATTACGACGTCCTCGCACGGCGCTGAGAACGGAACCCTCCTCTCCTTCAGGGCGTATTGGCAGCGTGGGGGCCCATGCGAGGAGACAGGGCCTTGTCCCGTGTTAAAGCGGCCGTTGCGATAGCGATCGCCCTGCTGTTCAGCGGCTGCACCGACTTCCCCCGCGACCCCGCGAACAGCCTCGATAAAATCCGCGCCAGCGGCACCATCCGCGTCGGCACCGAACAGGACTTGCCGCCCGAAGCACGGACGCTTGTGGAGCAGGTCGAAACGGCAGCAGGTGCAAAGGCCGAACTGCGGCGCGGCGCGCTCGAGCCGTTGCTGGACAAGCTCGAAACCGGCGAAATCGACCTCGTCGTCGCGCCGTTCACGAAGAAGACGCCGTGGGCGACCATGAGTGCGCTTTCACCGCCCGTGCGCACCGAGGGACAGGGCGAGCAAACCGTCGAATGGCGCGCCGCGATGCGCAGCGGCGAGAACCGCTGGATCATGCTTGTCGAGACCAGCGCGCGAAAGGTTGCGCGCCCCAAGGCGGCCCCATGAGCATCCATCCGGGCACCCATGCCGACGACCTGCCGCCGCATTTGCGCGCGACGTTGAAACGCGCCGAGCGGCTCGAATATTGGAACATCTTCTGGACGATCACCATCGTCATTGTGATGGGGCTCGTCCTCGGCCAGAGCCAGACGATGAAGACGGCGTGGATCGAGGATACGCTCGGCCTCGTGCCGCCGATCGCTTTCCTTGTCGCGGCGCGGATGGAGCGCAAGGGCAAAAGGTCGCGCAAATTCCCCTTCGGTTTCGAACGGGTCAACGGCCTCGGCTTTTTCCTCGCTGCGGTCGCGCTCGCGGCAACGGGCGCGCTACTCCTGTGGGATTCGACGATGACGCTGATCAAGGCCGAGCATGCCTCGGTCGGATCGATCGAGCTGTTCGGCCGCGACATCTGGCTCGGCTGGCTGATGATCGGCGCGCAGGTCTATGCGATGATCCCGCCGATGATCATCGGGCGCAAGGAACTGCCGCTGGCGGAAGAACTGGCGGACAAATTGCTCCACACCGACGCGCTGATGAACAAGGCGAACTGGATGACCGGGGCTGCCGGCGTCGCCGGAATCGTCGGGCTGGGGCTCGGCTGGTGGTGGGCGGACTCGGTCGCTGCGGCGATCATCTCGTTCGACATCCTCCACGACGGGATGAAGGCGATCCGCTCGTCGACCGCCGAACTGGTCGACGGCACGCCGCGCGCGCTGGCGAGCGCAGAAATATCGAAGGAAGCCGAAGCGCTCGAAGCGGCGCTCAAACAGCGCTACCCCGATGCGACGATCCGGCTGCGCGAGACGGGGCGGCTGATCCGCGCCGAAGTGCACGGCTGCCTGCCCGACGAACCTTTCGACGTGAACGGCCACTGGCCCGGAAAGCCCCAACGAAACTGGCGCCTCGCGCAGATCAGCTTCGTTCCGGCATCGGCAACCGAAGCCGGCGACGTTTAACCCTTGTCCGCTACCGCGAGATCGGCCCAGCGGTCGAGCAGCGCGACGCCGAAACCGGTCGCCCCGGGGCCACACCGGGAACTTCGCCGCGAGGCCCAGCCGGTGCCCGCAATGTCGAGATGCGCCCAGCGACGGCCGTCGGCGAACTTCTCGATAAACTTGGCGCCCGCGACCGGCGAGCCGCCGCCGACGCCGAACCAGCCCGGCGCGCCGAGATTCGAGACGTCGGCGACCGGCGATTCGACCAGATAGGCCATCGAGGCGACCAGCGGCAGGCGCCAGAGCAATTCGTGCGTCGCGGCACCCGCCCCGGTCAGGCTGGCAGCCAACGCATCGTCGCTGGTGAACAGCCCGGCAAAATCTTCGTGCAGCACACCCATGATCGCGCCGGTCAGCGTCGCGACGTCGACGATCACCCCGGGGTCATATTCGCGGATGGCATAGGTCACCCCGTCGGCGAGGACGATACGCCCCTCGGCATCGGTGTCCTGGACGTCGATCGTCAGGCCCGCCAGCGAGGTGATGACATCGCCGGGGCGATAGGATTTGCCGTCGACATTATTCTCGCACATCGGGACCACGGCGACGATATTGACCGGCGCCTTGCGCAAGGCCAGCCGTTCGATCGCGCCGAGCACCGCCGCGCCGCCCGCCATGTCGAACTTCATCTTGGCAATGCCGGGCCGGGCCTTGAGGTTGAGACCGCCGGCGTCGAAGGTCAGCCCCTTGCCGACGAAGGCCGCATCCCAGCCCTCGCGGTCGGGCGCCCCACGCCATTCGGCGATCGTCAGGCGCGGCTCGTTGGAGCTCCCCGCCGCGACCGCAAGAATGCCACCGGCACCGAGCGCTTCGAGCTCGGCAAGACCGAGCTGGCGAACCCGGACACCGAGCGGCGCAAGCGCGGCTTCGGCCTCGTCGGCAAATGCTGCGGGCGTCAGCCTGTTCGCCGGCTGCTCGACCCACGCGCGGGCGCGATTGACGGGATCGGCCCGCAGCCGCGCCTGCTCGGCGAGCGGCGCATCGTCCTGCGCAATTGACAGCGTCGATGCGAATTGCCCGGGTACCGGATTGCTACGCCCCTGATCGAGGCGGAAGCCGTGCAGCAGCACACCCTCGATGAGGTCGGCAAATGCTTCCCCGATCCCGAGTTCCGCCGCCGACGGCAGCCGTGCCGCGACGAGCGCCAAGGCGCGGATCGCCTCGACGGCATGGCCGCCGGCATTGCGCCAGCGATCTTCGCTGTCGTTCGCACCCGCCGCAATGACGACGATCCGGCTTCCCGCGTCACCCTCGCTGACGATATCGAGCCAGCGGCCGGGCTTGGCCTCGAAGCCGGTCGCTTTGACGACGGCACGGATGCGATCGTGCACGGCGGCGGGCGCATATAGTGCCTCTCCCGCGGCAAAGGCCAGCATCGGCGCATCGCTGCCGCCGGGTTTGATTTCGATGCTGGTCCAGCTTGTCATGGCAAAATCCTGTTCCGGGTTGAGTATCGGGGAAATTCGTTCAGCAGCCGGGCTTCGACCGGAATTGCGAGAGATGGTCGACGTCGGCGGCGGTGATGTCGGCGATCCGCGTCCGCCCCATCAATCCCATGTCGCGTTCGATCTCGCTGCGGAAGATCGACAGGATACGCTCGACCCCGGCCTCGCCACCCGCCGCGAGCCCGTAAAGATAGGGGCGCCCGATCGAGCAGCCGTTGGCGCCGAGCGCGATCGCCTTCAGCACATCGGTGCCGCGGCGCACCCCGCCATCGACGATCAGTTCGGCCCTGTCGCCGATCCGGTCGCGGATCGCCGGCAGATAATCGAGCGGCGCGCCCGCGGTGTCGAGCTGGCGCCCACCATGGTTCGACACCATCACCGCATCGACGCCGCAGTCGACAGCTTCCAGGCAATCGCCGGGCATGATCGCGCCCTTGATCACCAGTTTGCCGGACCACTGGCTGCGCAGCCATTCGACATCCTTCCACGTCGCGGTCCGGTCGAACTGCGCGTTGACATAATCGATGACGCTGGTCCCCGCGCTGCCGATATCGCCGACATGGTCGATGACATTCGCGAGTTGGAAGGAGCGGTTCTTGAGCGCGCCGAGCGACCAGCGCGGATGCCCCGCGAAGCTCATCAGGCTGCCAAGCGTGAAGCGCGGCGGCATGATCATCCCGCTCTTGAGATCGCGCTCGCGGTTCCCCGCCATCGCCGTATCGACGGTCAGGCACAGCGCGCCATAGCCATGCGCCGCGGCGCGTTCGAGCAGCGCGCGGGTCAGTTCGCGGTCGCGGAACAAGTAGAGCTGGAAATAGCGGTTCGCGCCCGTCGCGGCGATCGTCTCGATCGATGTCGTCGCCATCGTCGACAGGCCATAGGGCACGCCCGCCGCTGCCGCCGCGCGCGCGACCGCGGTTTCGCCCGACGCGTGGAAGAGCTGCGACATGCCGGTCGGCGACAGCATCAGCGGCATCGCGGCCCGGAAGCCGAGCATCTTGGTACCCGGGTCGATGACACTGACATCGACAAGCGTCCGCTGCGCCAGCACCCAGTCGCCGAACGCCGCGCGATTGCGCGCCAGCGTCCATTCGTCGTCGGCGCCGCCCTCCAGATAGTCGCGGATCGGCCGCGGCAGGGCGCGGCCGGCCAGCGCCCGGACATCGGCGACGTTAAAGGCTTTTGAAAGACCCGCCATGGCGATCAGCGCTCCCTGCCCGAACGACAACGATGCGCGGGTTCGCCGGCTATTTGGCGGTCGCCACCATATCGTTGCCCTGCGGATCGACGATCCGCATCGACCGGCGGTCCGCCGTACCGGCGGCGAGCGGTTCCCTGCGCGGGCAGAGGATGGCGAGCAGGCGGCACGGACTGCTGCCGACCCGGACATGCGCGTGCTTCATCTCGGCGTCGAAATAGATGCTCGACCCTGCGGTGAGGCGAACCGGCGCGTAAATCTCCGTGTGAAACTCCATCTCGCCTTCGAGGACGTAATTGAATTCCTCGCCGCTGTGCTGTGTGAAGGGACCATAGTCGGCGACGTCCTCGATCAGCAATTCGGCGACCACCGGCTGGAAGCGCTTCTGGAGCATGTCCGAGGCGTGGAACCATTCGAGATAGGTCCCGGCGTCGACCATCGTCCCGTCCTCGGGCCGCGTGATGCTGCGCCGCATCCCGTAAGCGGACGATTGCGGCATCGAAATCGCCATCGGCGCCGCGGTCCCGAGAAATTCCGCGATATCCGCCTGCAACGCGCGGCTGATGCTGTCGAGCCGTTCGAAGCTGGTCGAAATCTTGCCATTCTCGATTTTCGACATGGTCGAAAGCGCGACGCCGATCCGCTCGGCGAGTTCGGCCAGCGACAGTCCGGCCGCCTGCCGCCGTTCGCGGATCGCCGCCCCGACCCGCAACCGGCTGCTCGCCAACTCCGCCTTGCGTCCCGTCTTCTCGCGCATCGTTCCTCGAAAATCCTTTCCGTGCGCGCATCACCCCGCGATGCGGCGACCCGACATGGCCAAGGACGGCCTGTTTGTGCAAGCAGAAAGGGCGGCCTGTCGCCTTACTGACGGTACCCGACGACACGGCCGCGCGCCTTCGATCAATATTTGAACGTCACGGCGACGCCCATCGTCCGCGGGCGCTGCACGATGATCTCGTTGATCCCGTTCGCGGCGCTGCCGCTGAGCTGCGCGCGCTTGTCGGTCAGGTTGCGGACGAACAGGCTGATGTCGACACGCTCGTTTTCGACGCCCGCACGGACGTCGAACAACGCATAGCCCGGCATCAGATAAAAGGGATTGATGAGGCTCGATCGCAGGGAAGTGTAGCGTTTGCCGACGAATTTCGCGGTGCCGCCAACCACCGCCTGCCAGTCGCCACCGATCGGCGTGCGATAATCGAGCGTCAGCGACCCGCTCCATTTCGCGCTGTTCGGCAACGGATCGCCCACCCCCAGCGAAGCCGCCGCAAGCGGATCGACGCTGGTGATCTTGCCGTCGTTGTAAGCGATCGTCCCCGCCAGCGTCAGCCCATCGACGGGGCGGAGCGAAAGCGATCCTTCGACCCCGTAGACGCGCGCATTACCGCCATTGGCATAGGCGTTGAGGCCGCCGCTGCTGACCTGGATGAGAATATCCTTCCAGCGCATGTAGAAGGCCGACAGGTCGATCGTGCCCTTGCCGTCCCAGAATTTGGTTTTCAGACCGCCTTCGAAATTCTCGGTCGAGTCCGATTTGAAGCTCGGCGGCAGGCCGGGAACCGCGAAGTTCGGGCCGCCCGGGCGGAAACCCGTCGCATAACGGGCATAGATCATCCCGTCGGGCGAGAAATGATAACGCGCGGTGAGCAGGTAGGTCTTGACCGTTTCCGATCCGCGCGTCGTTCCGGTATCGGCAGGAACGGGATCGAGGCCCAGGAAGCCGAGGAAATTGTTGAACGCGGCCGCGTCGCTGCCGTAAAATGTCTGGTTATAGGCTTGGCTGATCCGGCCGATCCGGAGGCCACCGGTCAGGTCGAAAGCTTCGCCGAACTTGTAGGTCAGGTTACCGAAGCCGGCGATTTCCTTATAGGTGTCGTTGACGCCGAAGCCGATCGCCGGCGCCAGCGTCGGCACCTCCTGGAAATCCGGATCGAAACCGACGACGTTGGTCGAGGTCCGTGCCTTTTCATAGGTATAGAAGGCGCCGAGGACATATTGCAGCGGACCGTCATCGGACGAGGCGAGGCGCAATTCCTGCGAGAATTTCTTGACCGGCCCTTTGGCATCGGCGCCCGCGGCCGTACCGGCGGGAACCGGAACACCTCCGAACGCGGTGAAAACGGGTAGCTGCGCGTTGAAGGTCAGCGCGTTGAGGACGACGTAGGTATCGATCTTCTGATAGCTGCTGACCGATGTCAGGTTGGCGAACCCCAGATCATAATCGACCGTGCCGATGAGCACGTCGGAGTTTTTGCGATATTTGCTGTAAAGTTGCTGGTCATAGTGAAGGTCGGTGAGCGGCTTCCGGTCGGCACCATAGACGACATAATCCTGCCCGAGCTGGTTCACCTGCTGGTGAAAGCCGACGATGTTGATGCTGAGTTCGGGAGTCGGCTCGAAGCGCAGCGACCCGTTGATTCCCCAGTTGCGCTGGCGGTTGAAGTCGTTGATCCCAGCGACGCTGTTGTCGATGAAGCCCGACGGTCGGTCGATATAGCCCGACACGCGCAGGCCAAGCATATCCTGGACGACCGGCGCGCTCGCCGCGGCGCGGAACGAGTAGCTGGTGCCGCCGTGCTGGGTGCCGCTGAGTTCGCCGCGGGCGATTGCGGTAACCCGATCGAGGTTCGGCCGGGCGAAGGTATAGGACACGAGCCCGCCGAGGGTGTTCGCGCCGTAAAGCGTGCCCTGCGGGCCCTTCAGCACCTCGACACGCTCGAGATCGATCGGATCGAGGTCGGTCGAATTCGCACCGCCGAGATTGAAGGACGAGCTGGGACCGACCGGGGCGCCGTCGACCACGATCCCGACGATCGCGCCCAGATTGGTGCCGGTGGTCAAGCCGCGGATGACGGGCGCGCCGCCGCCACCCGTCTGGCTGACCTGCACGCCGGGGGTCAGCGCCAGATAATCCTTGAGACTGGTGTAGCCGCTGTCGAGCAGGTCGCTGCCGCGGAAAGCGGTGATCGCGCTCGGCACGTCGAGCTGACGTTCGGGCCGCTTGTTGGCGGTAACGATGATGTCGCCGCTTTGATCGCTCGCGCTGTCGGCGGGAGACGCTTCCTGCGCCCAAACGCTCGTCGGCATCGCCGCCGCCACAAGCAACATTGCCATCATCCGGTTGTTCATAATCCGTCCCCATCCCGGCGCCGCCGCTCGACGCTTTCCTAATTTCTTAAATGGAAACTCATTTTCTCAAATCTGTCAATCCATCTTTTCCAGAGCGCACTTCAAATCGACAAAGGACAATCGACATCCCAGCCTCGGGCTGCTTCAATTCCCTGAATTATGGGCCTATTGGCTGCCCTTCGACAAATTGCTTGACCGAGGCGACTTTCCATACTTTCCTAATGCGAAATATCGCAAACAGCCGGCGAAGGGTTTTCGAGTCGCATTGCGGCCGGGAACAGGCCGGAGCAAACCGGGAGAGACAGGATGGCAGCATATCGTTTCGGCACGGCAAGCGCCGCCGAAGCAGGCTTTTCGGCAAGCGTGCTCGCCGAACTCGATGCCTATTTCGATACGATGGTCGCAAACAGCGAATTGCCGGGACAGGTGATGCTGCTCGCGCGCGGCGACACGATCGTCCACGCCCATGTCGCCGGTTTCGCCGATTGCCGCGACCGTCGCCCGCTGCACGCCGATTCGATCTTCACGCTGTTTTCGATGAGCAAGCCGCTGGCGGCCGTCGCGATGCTGCTCCTATACGAGGAGGGCAAGTGGCAGTTCGACGACAGCGTTGCCGATTATCTTCCCGAATTTGCCGGAATCGCAGCACTTCCCGACAGCAACGCCACCCGTCCACCCACGATCCGCGAACTGTTTACGCACAGCGCCGGCTTCAGCCTCGGCAAGACCGTCGAGGAGATGCAGGAAAAGCTGGCCAAGCTGAGATGGCACGACGCCCGCTCGCTTACCGAGCAAATCGGCCGCTATGCGTCCTTGCCGCTCGGATACGAGCCCGGGACCGCATGGGAATATAGCGTCGCCACCGACCTTCAGGCCGAAATCGTCGAACGGCTGAGCGGCGAGCGGTACGACCTGTTCCTGAAGAAGCGCGTCTTCGACCCGCTCGGCATGCAGGATACAGGCTTCACGCTCGATTACGACCAGACGCGCCGGCTGGTGTGCGGCCATGTCTTCGACCCCGAAACCGGCCGGCTGCGCACCGCCACCTCCGAAGAGCGGATGGAATCGATCTTTCCGATGGGCGGCACATCGTTCAAATCGACCGCCGGCGACTATGCCCGCTTCGCCCGCATGCTACTTCAGCGCGGCAGTCTGGGCGAGGTACAAATCCTGAAACCCGAGAGCATCGACCTGATGCTGTCGAACCATCTGCCGGAAGACCTGCTCGAAAATCGCTATCCGATCCTTCATTATGTGATCGGTCAGGGCAATGGCCACGGCCTCAACGGCATGGTCTGCGTCGATCCGGCCCGCGCCGGCCGGCCGGTGGGCACGGGCACCTATGAGTGGGGCGGCGCGTTCGGCACCTGGTTCTGGATCGATCCCGAGAACGATATCCTGTGCATCGGCATGACGCATCGCCAGCGCATCGCGACCGACATGCGCCCGCCCGAAGTGGTCGCACAGGAACTCGTCTATCGCGCGCTGCGCGAAGCCTGACCGACTTTCGTCCCGAAACCATCAACCTCAGCAAAAAGGCAATCCGCGATGAGCTTCTCCATTCAGGCCCCGATCGACCAGTTCGAGCTGCCGCACCCCGGCGGTACCGGCACCTTCAAGATCAGCGTGTCGCGCGTCGCCAATCCGCCGGCTGACGGCAAGGTGCCGGTATTGTTCGTACTCGACGCCGACATCGGCTTCGCGCTCGCGGCCGAGATTGCCCGCCTTCGCGGTACCGTCGGCACGCTGCCGACCGCGATGATCGTCGGGGTCGGCTATGGCGCGGAATATACAGAATTCGCCAAGCTGCGCACCGCCGACCTGACGCCGCCGCTGAGCGAGGCGGGCCGCGCCGCGCTGGGCGGCATGACGGGCATGATCGGCGACAAGGACGGCGGTGCCGAGGCGTTCCTGACCTTCCTCGTCGACACGCTCGCACCCGAAATCGAGCGTCGCTATCCCGAAGCCTCGGCGACCGACCGCATCCTTTACGGCCATTCGCTCGGCGGCCTGTTCACCGCTTATGCCCTGCTCACCCGCCCCGACGCCTTCGCGACCTTCCTTGCCGGCAGTCCGTCGCTGTGGTGGGACGGCTTCGCGGTGCTGGGCCACCTTCCCGACTTCGCCGGACGGCTGGCCGGGGTCGAGCGCCAGCCACGCGTTCTGGTCAGCGTCGGCGGGCAGGAGCAGGAAGCGCCGTCGAAGGTTCCCGCCGGGCTGGAAATGACGATCGAACAGATGCAGGCGATGGTGGCAGCCTGCCGCATGGTCGATGCGGTCCCCGAATTCGTCGCGGCGCTGCGCGAGGCCGGCCTTGCCGAAGCCGACAGCTATATTTTCGACGGCGAGGACCATGGCAGCGTCATTCCCGCCGCGATGATGCGCGGCCTGCGCTTCGCGGTTCCCGATCCCGCCTGAACAGCGACAAAGCCCGCGTGGGTCAGGCGGGGACGTAAGCCAGCCTGATCACGTCGCCGCCGATCCGCTCGTGCGTCACGAGACGGAGCGGCGGCCGCGGGCCCGCGAAATAGGGGCGGCCCTGCCCCAGCACGACTGGATGCAGATATATCCGGTATTCGTCGATGAGACCGAGTTCGGTGAGGCTCTGCGCTATTCCCGGACCGGCGACCTCGATCTCTCCGTCGCGATCGGCTTTTAGCGCCCGGACCGCCCCCTCCAGATCGTCGCCGATCAAAGTCGCGTTGGGTCCGGCTTCGGTCAGCGTCCGCGAGGCTACCCATTTGTGCTGCCGGCGCCAAGCCGCGGCGAAAGCGCGTTCGTCCGGGCCCCATTCGGGATGCTCATCGTCCCAATAGCGCATGATTTCATACATGGTGCGGCCATAGATGCTACCCGTCTGCCCGTCGGCCTCCTTAATGAAATGACGGAAGAGAGTGGCGTCGGGCGCGAACTCCATATGATCGACATAGCCGTCGAGCGACTGGTTCATTCCGAACACGATCCTGGCCATATCCACATCCTTTCGACAGGCCGGCCATGTTCGCGAAACCGGCGGCGGAGCGCAATCGGCTTTCGGCATGGTGACGATATGAAGGGAATGGCGCCCCGTGCAGGATAAACATAACGAATATGTGTCGCCGTTTGCACTACCTTAGAGCGGGCGGACGCCGCCGACGCCAGCCTGGCGCCGTCTCCCACAGCCATTGGCGCTACTGCTTAGGCGAGATATCTGGCCGCTAGGGACCTAATGTTCGGGGGGCGAAGCTACGGTTGAATCGATCGATGTTCAATCGCGTAGGTTGATCGCTGCCATTCCAGCGGAGCGCAGATCTGCCCGATGCGAGCACGTCACTGGCTTCGGGTAACTTGAGCCGGGTGATCGACTGACCGCTGCCATGCTGCGGCAACGAGGTAGATCCCTGCCGCAATCATAGGCACCGTGAGCCACTGACCCATGTGAAGCCCTGTTCTGGCTGCGAAGCCGACAAGCTGGGCATCGGGTTCTCGGAAGAACTCGACCGTAAATCGGGCCAGACCATAGCCGATGAGAAACACCCCGACGAGCATCCCCGGCTTGCGCCGCGCGTCGGTGAACCAGAACAGGAAGGCGAGCACGGCGAACAGGACCAACCCTTCCAGCCCGGCTTCGTAAAGCTGGCTGGGATGGCGGGCGAGACCATCATGGCTTCCGGGGAACACAATCGCCCAGGGCACATCGGTGGGCTTTCCCCAAAGCTCGCCATTCACGAAATTGGCGAGACGACCGAAGAACAGGCCGATCGGCACGGTGCAGGCGACATAATCATGGACCCGCAGCCATTCGAGGCCGTGTCGTCGCGCGAACAGGATCAGCGCGAGCGAGACGCCGGCGGCACCCCCGTGGAACGACATGCCGCCATCCCACAGCTTGAGGATTTGCAGGGGGTGGAGGATCATCTCGGGACCGTAGAAGATTACATAGCCAAGGCGGCCACCCAGGATGACGCCGAGCGTCGCATAGAATACGAGATCATCAGCCTGCTGGCGGTTCATCGGGGCCGCGGGTTGGGCCAGCAGCCGCAACAGATACCACCATCCGGCAATAATGCCGGCGATATAGGCGAGCGAGTACCAGCGGATGTCTAGCGGGCCTATGGAGATGGCAATCGGGCTCAATCCGAGGCTGGCAAATGCGATATGGCTATCCAAGGATTGTATCCTGCCAGCGAGGACGGGTGCTCGAGCGCGCCATGGGATTACTCCGGTGCGATTGAAGCGCCGGCATCCTTGAGCGCCGCGAACCCGCCGGGGACGTGGGCGACATTCTCCACGCCCATATCCTTGAGTGATTTTGCGGCAAGCGCTGAGCGGGCGCCGGACCCACAATAGAGCACCAACCGCGATCCGGCGGCGAGTTTGGGATTGTGGGTGGGGCTTTGAGGATCGACCTGGAATTCCAGAAGGCCGCGCGGGACATGTACCGCACCAGACACCAGCCCTGACTTCGCGACTTCACCTGGCTCGCGGATGTCAACGAACCGTACCTCGGGATTGCCGACAAGTTTGGCTGCATCCTCAGGCGCGATAGTTTCGACAAGGGCATTCGCTTCAGAAACGAGCTGCTTCGAGGTGCGTGTTGGCATCGACTTTCTCCTGTAAATGAACCTGAAGCGGATCGCTCAGCCCTGCTCGGACTTGCCGCCTATTTGGCGTAGCCGCTCCGGCAAATCTGTTGGGCAATCACCGCAAAGCTTGTTTGCCGGAACGGCAACGTCGATCTTCTTCGGGTAGGGAAGATCGAGAGCCGCCATGATCGCGACAAATTCCTGAACGGTCTTGCCGGCAAGGCGCGGGTTTCGCTCACGCTCCTGCGCCACTGTCGTGATGTGGCGATGATTGTAGTCGTGAGCGGGGAAGATCAGACCGTCGCCCGGCAGCGTGAAAATCTTCTGCGTGACCGAGTGATAGAGCGTGGCGGCGTCACCGTTCTGGAAATCGGTCCGCCCACAGCCGTCGATCAGCAGGGCGTCGCCGGTGAAGGCGCGAAGACCATCGGGCTGATCGACCAGGTAGGTATGGTGGGCATCGGTGTGCCCCGGCGTAAACAGCGGCTGAAGCTTGAGCGCGCCGACGGTCAGGGGCTGGTCCTCGGCGACGCCGACGTCAGCACACGGAAGGCTGTCCATGGCGGGGTACGCGATCTTGGAGCCGGTAAGGCTGCGAAGATAGCAGGCCGAGGTGACATGGTCCGCATGCACATGCGTCTCCAACGTATAGGCCAGTTCGAGATCCAGTTCCTGAAGTGCGGCAAGGTCGCGTTCGATCGTTTCGAGGACAGGATCGATGAGGACGGCTTTGCGCGTTTCCGGGCAGCCGAGGAGGTAGGTGTATGTCGAGGACTCGGGTTCGAACAACTGACGAAAGATCATGATCGGCCTCCAATGGTGCTTAGCTGCCGATCCCGCCCAGGCTGCGGAACAGCATGTAGGCGGCCACGGCCAGCAGGACGAAAGCGAAGATGCGGGTGAGCAGGCCCTTATGATCGGCGAGCCGGATGGCCGTTTGCATGCCGGCCATGCCGCCAGCGACCCCGCCAGCGATGAAGAAGCCGGCCACGCGCCAGTCCACGAGGCCTGACAGGGCATAGTTGAAGGCTGTCGCCGAGCCGAACGCTCCCACCGAAAACAGCGACGATCCGACCGCGTTGAGGATGGGCATGCCGCTGCCGAGCATGATGCCGGGCACAATCAGGAAGCCGCCGCCGATGCCGAAGAACCCTGACAGCAGGCCGGCGAGAAGGCCGATCACCACGAGCCGGACAGCGATTGGCCGCGTGATCCGCACGTCCGGATCGCCGCCGCCCGACTTGCCCCGCAGCATCGAAACCCCGACCACGATCATCACGCCCGCAACAGCACCAGGAGGTGCTGACCCGCCACCATCTTGCCCAGGGTGGAGCCGACCAGAGCGCCGACGACACCCGATGCCCCGAAGACGAGGGCACAGGGCCACTTCACGGTTCCGGCCCGGGCGTGTTGGATCAGGTTGGCGAAGGCGTTGGCAGCGACCGCCAGCGCGCTCGTACCGATCGCGACGTGCGGGTCCTTCATGCCCACGACATACAGCAGCAATGGTAGGGCCAGGATCGAGCCGCCGCCGCCGATCACCCCGAGGGTGAAGCCAACGAGGACACCGGATATGAGCGTGAGGATGTCGACCAGTGTCATAGTGCAGCTCCGGCCCTAGCCGCACGATAGTGTTCCTGAATGGCGAAGAGGCCCATGCCCACCAGCATCGCCACGATGAACACCAGCGCCGCCGGCGCCCCGAGGCTCAAAGCAACGAGGGCTGGGCCAGGGCAATAGCCGACGAGGCCCCATCCAACGCCGAACAAAGCCGCGCCGGAGAGAAGCTTCTTGTCCAGGGACCGGGACGATGGCCCATTAAACGTGGCTGCGAAAAGCGGAGCCTCGCGCCTTCGGCCGAGTGCAAATCCCAAGGCGGAAACGATGACGGCTGAGGCCAGTACCAGGGCCAGGCTCGGGTCCCACGACGGCGCGGCGACATCAAGAAACGCCAGCACCTTGCCTGGGCTAATCATGGCGGAAACGATCAGGCCGAAGCCGAAAATGAGCCCCGAGGCCAGCGCAATGAGCAGCTTCCTCATTGCCTCAAAGCTCCACGACGTGCCGGGCAACGTACACAGTCGCAGCCGCCGTGATGAGGAAGACGCCGGTCGCGGCAAGCGAGCGGGGCGAAAGCCTCGCTATCCCGCAGACACCATGCCCGCTGGTGCAACCACTCCCAAGCCGAGTCCCAAATCCCACCAGAAGGCCGGCTGCGATCACGCCGGCGACTGGGGCCGGCGACGTGAGGTCCGGCAGCACGCCGCCCGCCGCCCGGTAAAGCAAGGGCGCAGCGAGCAGGCCGACCAGGAACATTCCGCGCCACGCCACATCGCCGCGGACGGGCGCAAGCACGCCCCCGACGATGCCACTGACTCCAGCAATGCGCCCGTTGGCGATCCACAGGAGGGATGCCGAGAGGCCGATGAGCGCGCCGCCCACGATGGCCGAAAATGGGGTGAACCCCTCCATCGTCAGGATTCTCCTTGTTCAGGATCGGCGCCAGCACAAAAGAGTGCGTAGAGTTCCGTCAGGATCGGCAGCACGCGTTCGGACGTGATGCGGTAGAAGATCGTTGTTTTCTCCCGCCGCGTGCCGACCAGGCCCTCGTCGCGCAGCGTGGCAAGGTGGCGGGACAAATTGGATTGTGTCAGCCCGAGGCGTTCGCCCAGTTCGGTTACCGACAGCTCCCCGCCGAGCAAGCTGCACAGGATCATCAGACGGTGCCGGCTCGCCAGCGAACGGAGGAACGCTTCCGCTTCGCCGGCCTTTTCCTCCAGAAGTTCTGGGGACATCTTAACGAGAGAAGGTCGCACGGTTGGTCCAGACATCTTATATGCAACATATATGATGGATGAGCGTTCGATCAAGCCAGCTTAGGAGATTTCCCGTGCGCTACTATTTCGCCAGACTATCGCGGCATCCTTCGAGGAAAGTGGTCCTGCGCGCTATTGAAGCGCTAGAGCGTGGGCGACCAATGCCGATCGACAAGGCTGCCGGTGGCGCTTCCAAGCTGCGCTGCGCGCAGGGCCAGATTTAGATGCTCGATCGACGTTCACTGTTGGCCGGCGGAGCGGCACTGTTCGCCACCGCCGCTTGCTCGCGCTCCACGTCTTCCCTCGGCGGGGGCGGTGCAAACCCCCTCCCGATACCACCGCTCTTGGATGCGCAGCCTGGACGATCATTCGCGCTACAGGTCCAGTCCGGAACGACTTCATTCTATCCGGGCCGTCCGAGCGACACGCTAGGGTATAACGGCAGCTATCTCGGACCGACGATCAGAGTGCGTCGCGGCGACGATGTGGCGGTTGCCGTGACCAACCGGCTCAAGGCGGACACGACTGTGCACTGGCACGGGCTTCTGATCCCTGGAGAGCTGGATGGCGGCCCCCATCAGATCATCGCGCCGGGCGCGACCTGGCGACCGACGCTTCCGATCCGGCAGCCGGCAGCGACCCTCCTTTATCACTCACACGTCCATGGGTTGACGGCCGAGCAAGTCTATTCAGGTCTGGCAGGGGCGTTGCTGGTAACCGATGACGAAGAGCAGGGCTTGGGCCTCCCGTCAGAATATGGCGTGGACGACCTGCCCCTGCTCATCCAGGATCGCCAATTCGAAAATGGTCGCCTCGTCATGCCAGGCGGCATGATGGTCGCCATGCAGGGCCGGCGCGGCGACACGACCCTTGTGAACGGAGCGGTAAACCCGCTGGCGGCAGTGCCAAACCGGTTGGTTCGCCTGCGGCTCGTCAACGCATCGAATGCCCGGATCTATGAGCTGTCGTTTTCCGATCAACGAAGCTTTTACTGGATCGGAACCGAAGGGGGGCTGCTCGAACGAGCAGTGGCATTGGAATCCATAACCTTGGCGCCGGGCCAGCGCGGCGAGCTTCTCGTGGACTTCACGGACGGCAGGCCCGCCTCGCTGGTAACGGCGGCTGATACCAACAGCGCGATGATGGGCGGCATGGGCATGATGGGGCGTGGCGCCGGGAGGACCGATGCCGCGGCGCCAGCGACCGTGCTGCGGTTTGAGCCGCGGCCGTCGGGACAGGCTCGTGCCAGCGGCGCCGTGCCGACCCTTCTGGCATCACGAACTCGGCCCGATGCCAGCAAGGCGGTGCGCCGTCGCCGACTGATCCTCAACATGGGCATGGGCGGCATGATGGGCTCAGGAAACGGCGGTGGCGGCCTGACGATCAACGGCAAGCCATTCGACATTAATCGCATCGATGAGACGGTGAAGCTAGGCTCCACCGAAATATGGGAGGTGTCTGGCGAAATGATGCGCCACCCGATCCATATTCACGGCGTCCACTTTGATGTTCTCACCCGTGGGGGCGGTCAGCCTGACGTTCTCGACCAGGGGCCGCGCGACACGGTCGTCGTCAAGGAGCCGGTGGAGCTTCTCATCCGATTTGATCAGCCGGCCAAGAGCGCTCCTTTCATGTATCACTGCCATATCCTTGAACATGAGGATAATGGAATGATGGGCCAGTTCAGTGTTGCGTAGGCGGAGGCTCCCACTTCTGAAGAGTTTATGCAGCGTCTACCGTTCAACAGGAGAGCAACGTTGCCAAAAGAGCTTTTGCCGTATTTCTAATCGCGGTAACGATGCTGATGGGCGGCACCTCGCTAGCGGCAGGCCGATGACTGCCGCACATACAGGATCGCCTTGCGCTCGAGATGCTGAGCCCCGATCTTCTCAAAGATCATCGCGCATCTCCTGCAGCTCCGCGACGGGGCCGCCGTCGGCATGGGCGAGAAGCAGGCGCACGATCAATGGCGTCAGCGTCTGCCGCGTCGGCGCGGGCAGAGTCTGCCAACGCGGTCTCTGCGCGATCCCGGAACCGTGGGGCCTGGAGAACAGATCGAACTGAAACGTCATGGACTTGCGCGGCATGGAGACCTCCCCGATGTGAGTCGTGAGAGCCCGATGCTGCGCCTGAAACCAATGAAGCCGAAACCGGCCGCGTCGCCTGCAGCAGCTTCACCAAGGCAACCAGCGCGCCAATATTGACGCGGGGAGCGTGGTCGACACGCATCATGCTGCAAACCGCGCGGTCGAACATCCAGGCTGGGATCTCGAGCCAGCGATCGGCCGCCGATCCTGCGATGCTGCAACGGAAAACGCCGCACCCCGCGCGCTCGACTACTTCATGAATGTAAACCTGAAGCCCGGTCCAGGGATGCCACTGATAAAGAACTTCGCGAACGTCGGTCCCATGGGCGTTCCGTCGTCTCGTTGTACAACACCGTGCGTCCCCACAGCAGCCTCGGCGGCATGGCACCCGCCGAGTTCACCAACCGCCCCCGTCAGGGGAATGAGGACACCGAAGCTAACTTATCAGCGGCCTGAAAACGGGGAGCACGTCATTCGCGGTCCGATATGCTGAATCAAGAAGCTCGACGGTCACCGACCAGGGGCTTAGGTCTTGGTTCAGCGAATGGGGATCACACCGACAATATGGCCACGCAACCCGACCAAATTACTACCGGAGAGGATCACGGTGGCCTCGTTCGTCGTCTTATTGCCCGTTGGCGTGACGATCCTGGCGCAACCTACCGAAGCTGGTTTCTGTGGGACGAACGGTTGAAAAACTTCCGCTCGATCCGGCGTGGTATTGGCCAGGTCGTTGGTGAGATCGAGCGCGGCACGTTCGGCGTCGCCTACCGGGGATCGTCGCTCGAAACGGTCGTTCATTCCGTCGCAGAGCAGCGTCAAATTTTCAAAGGCGCCGACCACGCCTTTCTCTGGAAACCGAAGCTCCGCATACCCGATATCTACGAAAACCCGGAGAACCAGCGGGCGTTCGGTCACTTGCTCGACGCCTGTTCGTGTTGCGACACGGCCGAGGAAATTATTGGCCATATCCACACGATCGATCGCTTGAAGATCAAGGGGCTCGGGCCAGCGGTCGCCAACCTGCTCTATTTTCTTCACCCGACGCTGGTGCCGCCCTTCAACACCGCGATCGTCAAAGGCTACAACGCGCTGACCGGCGCGAAGGTGAAGCTCGGGAGCTGGGAGCATTTTCTGGCGATGCGGTCGGGTGTACTCGACTTGAACGATCGCCACCGCGACCTGCTATCGAACGACCTGGGTGCGATTGGCGGCTTGCTGTTCGACATCGGCTTCGATCGCTACCCGGCCCCTCCTCTCGATGTTAGCGGCGAGGCGCTGGCAAGTTGGGGACAACGGCTTGAGACGGCGCGCGAGGAGGCGCGCACGCTCAGCAAGGCGGCGCTACGCGAAGGCGAGAACGAGCGCACCCATACTGAAATCCAAGCATGGCTTCGCGATCTAGGCCGTAAACTCATAAACTGACTTGCGCGGCGCGGGCGCGGTTGATTCAAGGCTTCGGGAAGGAGCTTTGGATGACGCGTCGTAGATTTGAACTGACCGATGATGAGTGGCTGGTGATCGAGCCGTTGTTGCCGAACAAGCCTCGCGGGGTTCCGCGTGTGGATGACCGGCGGGTCATCGACGGGATATTGTGGCGCTTTCGCACGGGCAGTCCTTGGGCTGATATTCCCGAGCGCTATGGCCCACATACCACCTGCTACAACCGTTTCGTGCGCTGGCGCAAAGCCGGTGTGTGGGACCGCCTTCTCGAAGCGGTGAGCCAAGCCTTCGACGGCGAGTTGGTCATGATCGACAGTTCTTCCATCCGGGTCCACCAGCACGGTGCGACCCTAAAAAGGGGGACCCAAATCGCTGCATGGGACGTTCCCGGGGCGGTTTGACAACCAAGATCCATGCCCTGGTTGATGGTCGCGGCCTGCCGATCCAACTGCATCTGTCCGAAGGCCAGGCGAGCGATTGCCGTGAGGCCGAGAGGCTGCTGGCCGCCGTGCCGAACGCCACCACCTTTCTCGCCGATAAGGCTTATGACAGCGATGCCATTCGCAGTCAGATCACCGCGCAGGGTGGCTTCGCCAACATCCCAGCCAAGCGCAATCGTCGCAAAGGCTTCGCGTTCAGCAGCTTCCTGTATCGCTACCGTAATCTGGTCGAGCGTTTCTTCGGGAAACTCAAAAACGCCAGAGGCTTGGCCACCAGATACGACAAACGAAGCGATAACTTCCTCGCTGCCATCAAGCTCTTCTGCACACGCCTATGGATCGCCGCTAATGAGTCTACGCCCTAGGACTCGCGCTCGGCTATGACGTGTGGATCGCATCGAACGACCGCAGCCGTGCCTTCAATGGATCGCCGTTGGGACATGGGTGCCTTGAGCGCCTGCCCGCCTCCATCGCAACCTCCAAGGGGGCGGATTCCATCCGTCTAATCGACGTGCTGTGGCTTGAGCGCGGCGGCGATCACGTCGCGGCAGCGTTCGAGGTCGAGCATTCGACGTCGATCTACTCGGGCATTGTGCGCATGCTCGACTTGGCGCTGAGCGGCAGCGACCTCCACGCGACCGCAGGGCTGTTTCTGGTCGCACCCGACGCCCGCGAGGCGGATGTCCGCGCGCAGTTACAGCGTCCCGCGTTCAGCCGCGTCGCCGATCTCGACATATCGTATCTTCCCTACGGCGAGCTGGAGAGAAACCGCGAGGCCATCGCCCGGTTCGGCTCGGGGCTGAAAGCGATCAAAGCCATCTCCAGCAAGCTGGCTTGATCGATTGAGGTAAGGGGTACGCGCGCGCGCCGCGTATTTTCAAATGGGCGGGGGCTCAGCCGGAGATGAATGATGCACCAGATCAACCTCGACATGAAGGCGTGCATGGACGCCTGCCACGAATGTTATGTGACCTGCCTTCACATGGCGATGAACCATTGTCTGGAAATGGGCGGGAAGCACGCCGCGCCCGAGCACATGAAGATCATGGCCGATTGTGCGCAGATTTGCGCGGTCGCGATCGACTTCATGGCGCGGAAATCTGAGCATCACCGGCATATCTGCCGCGAGTGCGCTGAGATTTGCCTGGCGTGCGCGTCGAGCTGCGAAGGGCTGGACGGCATGGAGGATTGCGTCGCCGCGTGCCGCAAGTGCGCCGAGGCTTGCGACAAGATGGCCGCGTAAATGGCCCAAGGGCGGCGCTTTCTCCGCCGCCCTCCCGTTACATCGCGCGTGAGACGGTGCATTGCACGGTCAGGGTTGCGGCAACGCTTTAGAGAGGGGCGTTGTCTGCCCTGCCGCTAGTAGGCTAGCGGCCCGACCGCCCGCGGCTTGGCGCGGCGGTTCCAGGCAAACCCGATCACGATCGCGGCAAGCATCAGGAGTTGTGCCAGCACCGACTGAAATGTCGGGAACAGGCCCAACATCGAGATACGTGGCACGCTGGCGAGCGGCGCTATGTCGATGATCCCCGCCTCTTGGAGGGCAGCGACTCCCTTACCGGCCAGCACGACCGTCAGAGCGGCCATCAGCCACGAGCTGTAGCGGAAGAACTGCGTAATCGGGAGCGTCCGGCTGTAGCGGAGCATTGCCCAGGCGATGACGGCGAGAAGGCTGATCGCTGCGCCGGCCCCGGCCAGCAGCATCGCGGTGTTCCCCTGTGTCGAGAGCGCGGCGTAGAAAAGGATCGTCTCGAATACTTCCCGATAAACTACCAGGAACGCGAGCCCGAACAGGAACCATCCCGACCCGCCCGAGAGCGCGCGAGACATTTTCTCGCGGATATAGCGTTGCCATTGATCAGCTTGTGCCTTGCCATGCATCCAGATTCCGACCGAGAGCAGGACCACGGCCGCGAACAGCGACCCAAATCCTTCCGTCAGTTCCCGGCTCGCGCCGCTGATCCCGATTGCATAGGTGGCAACCGCCCAGGTAAGCCCGCCCGCAACGAGCGCTCCGATCCAGCCACCATGCACATAACGCATGGCTTCCGGCCGCTCCGCTTTGCGGAGGAACGCGATCATGGCGACCACGATCAGGAGAGCTTCCAGCCCTTCGCGCAGCAGGATTGTGAAGGCTCCTAAGAAGGTGGACGCCTGCGTCGCGGCGTCGGGCGCGAGCGCCGCCTCGGCATCATCGAACAGGCCGCCCAGCACTGCCACTCGTTCGGCCACATCATCGGGCGAGGTGTTGCTTTCAACAGCAGCGCGGTATTCACCCATCGCCCCTTCGATCCGGGACATGAGCGTCGGGTCGCGCGCCGAGAGCGTCGGTTCGATCGGCTCGAACCCGTCGAGATAGGCGGACAGCGCCAGTTCCTTTGCGCCGCGCCGGTCGCCGCGCTGAAATGCGGCGAGGCTTTGCGCAAGCTTGGTGCGAGCGACCGCGAGCGAGCCCGGGGCTTGTTGCATCACCCGATCGGGGTAGCGTCGCAGATAGGCGAGCACCGCGTCGGCTTTCGCCTGCCCGATGCTGCCCGCGAGCGTGGCAGGGGTCAGCGCGACGAGGGTTTTCAGATCGGGAATTCGTGCCCGCAAGCTCGCGTCCGACTTCCACAGGCGTTCGCCTTCGACCGCTTGCGCATCGGTTGCGGCAAAGCTGCCGGCGCGGAACGCCAGCGCCCAGCGTTGATCGTTCGGCAAATCGGCAAAGCTCTGCATCGCGGTTCCATCGATACCTTGGCTTATCACCTGATAGAGCGCGAACACGCTGCGCTGGCGCGCCCGCTCGGCATCGGTGAACGCGATCGGCGGCGTTGCGAGCTTGGCAGCGTCAGGCCCATGTCCGTCGCCGGTGAGGCCGTGGCAGGACGAGCAGCTTTGGACGTATAGCCTTGTTCCCATGGCGGGGTCGGGTGCCTTGGCTGGGGCGAGCGGCACCGGATAGGCCTTGAGCAGATCGGCGGCGAGACCATGCGCGAGGGTCGCGACCTCTTGGGACGAGCCCCTGCGGCCGATCACGGCTTCGAGCTGCGAAGCCCGCTGGACCAGTGCTCGCCGTTCAGGACCGACCGGGAGCGCGCGCAGGCGCGTCGACACCCCAGCGGCGAACTCCGTCATCTCCGCATATTCGGACGCGCTTGTGACCGAGCCGTTGGCGACCGCACCGCCATAATCGACCGCCATATAGTCAAGCAGACGCCAAGCAGTTTCAACATCGCGGGTATCGGCCATCGCCGTAGCGGGTATCAACAGCAGCATGAGCGACGCGACCAGCGCGACCAAAGGTGACGGCATACGGGTCAGTCGATTCCAAGCTTCACTCGTCGCGGACTATGCGAACAACTCTCATTAGCAGCATTGGTCGGCGTGCGCGACCACCAAGGGCATGATGATGAACATCGCCGCGCCGGAGAGCTGGCGGGCGATCGTCGCCTGCGACCAGATCGTGATCGCGAACCGGGACAGCAGTGATTGAAGATGCTTTCAGATCACGTACTTGTCCCAGCTTGCATAATGCTCGGCGCTGCGCTTCCCCCTCGGAAAGCTGAGACCGACAAGCGCAATGCCGGCTACGACCGAGGCCACGGCACCAAGGTGACCAACGCCGTTCAGCAGGAAAGGCGCGGCCACGAGCCAGGCCCCGAACGCGACGTTGATCAGCCGTAGCGCGCGGGCAACCTCCGCGGTGGCGATGATCGCGACCGTGATGACCAGCGCACCCACAACGTGATCGCTGTTCGCCATACCGCCTTCCGTGCCGAACAGGACCCGGGTAAGCATCAGCAGGACGCCGATGACGATGCTCGCAGTCAGCGTCCATGGCAGGGTCATACCCTTCTTCGCGTCCGCCCAAAAGCTGCTTGGCGAGACCATCGCGTCGGACGTGTCCTCTCCACCGGCTTCGATCGCGTCGCCCTGGAAGAAGGTGCGGATCAGCGGCTTGCCTTGCCGGCGTGCCCAGAGAAGGAACTGACCCATCGCAATCACCTCGTCGAGCGCGAACGGGATCATGATCAGCATGGCGAGTGCGGCGATCAGCGCGAGCGTGCTCCACGTGCCGATGACGATGGGCTGGCTGATGATGAAGTAGATGCTGACGACGCCGAGCGGGATGACCAGAATGCCGAAGAAGGCCACCATCCACGGCATGGTGCGCCAGCGATCGCGGGTGCCCATCACCGCCATCAGGATTTCGAGCACGTAGCTGATCGTGCCGAGCCCGCCGTCAGGGATCGGCCACGCCTTCGACATGTTGGAGGTAATGATCTCCTCCGTCCCGTTGCGAGGATCGGTCAGCGATCCGACGAAGAACGGCTCCCAGGCTGTATCGATGTGACCCAACTGATACGCGGTCAGAATACGCGAGGTCAGAAGCCCGATCAGCGCCATGGCGACGATCGGCAGCCGCTGGGCGTCGGTCGAGGGCGAATAGGTCCAGCCGGGGGGGGTGTTCTTGGGGTCCATCATGCCCGCCATGCTCATGCCCGGCATCATCGGCACGAGCACCGACAGGGCGATCACGGCCGAGCCGATGAGCAGGTTGTTGTTGTACTGAGCGGCGCTCGGGCTCCAGAAGATCAGCGGGGCGAAGAACAGCCAGATGCCTACGAATGCGACCGCCCACTGCGCCCATGTCTTCGTGCGGGCTGACAGGGAAAGTGCACCGAACAGCGCGATGGCGAACCCGCTGACGACGTCGCTGATCGCCAGCGCGTTCGCCCGCCACTCGATCGACGGCAGCCCGCGATCAATAGTTACGAAGCGCGCGGCTTCGCCGACACTCTGCGTGGTCACGGAATCGTATATGAGCGGGCTGGAGGCGAGCCACAGACCGAGACCGATGTTGGCGTAAAGCGCCCAGCGGGCACGGCGCTCATCGCGGTCCATCAAGGCCATGTGATCGCCGTGCCCGCCATGGCCCGACATCGCCGCGCCCGCGCCGCCGGTCTCGTGCCCCATCGCCGCGTGGTCCATCTTGCTGTGGTCCATCCCGCCGTGATCCATACCGGCCATTCCGGCGACTGCCGCTTCAGCTTGGCGGTGGTCCGGCTCCGCAGGTTTGGAAGCTTGATTGTCGTTCCAGGCGACCAGGTTCTCGTTGAGCTTGTTGTTCCGATACCAGGCGCCGGGATGACGCTTCAACGCGGCAACGATCGTCGGCAGCGTGTCGCGAAGATTGTGCTTCGGCTCCCATCCGAGCAGCGAACGCGCGCGGGAGACATCGAGGATATAGTGGTCGTTGCTGCTGTCGATCATCCAGGGCTGGATGAAGTCGTCGCTGCCGAGCGCTTCGTTCTGCAGGATGATCCCGGCTTTCGCGAGCGGCTGCGGAATCCGGATCGTCTTCCAGCCCTCACCGTGGAGCGCCTCGCCGACGATGTCCTGGATCTCGGCATAGCCGGGTGCGTCGGGCTCGCCGATGAGCAGCGGCAGTTCTGACGGCAGTTCGTGCCGCCGATCGACCAGACGCAGCACGGCGTCAGCCAAGTCGTCGCGGTGCACGGACGACTGCGCCGCACACAGCATGCCCGGATAGAAATGCGAAATCAGGCGGTGCTCGTAAATCTGCGATATCTGCTGCGCGAGAAAAGCCGAGCGTCCGTCGTCGTCGTAAACTCCGGCGGCGCGCATATAAACGACGGGGATGTTTCCGTGGCGCTCATGCAGCAATGTCTCGGCGTCGACCTTGGACTGCGGATAGGCCCAGGACGCGCCGATCGGCGAGTCCTCGTTGATGCGCTCGTCTGGTGTGGGGGTCGGCTTATGAACGAGCATCGTGCTGGCGAAGACGAATTGTCCGACTTCGAACGATTGCAGCCCGTCAATCAGCCGGCGGGTGCCCTGCACGGTGACCTTGTCGTAGAGCGGATTGGGATCGCCCGTAATATCGTAGTAGGCGGCGAGGTGGATCACCGAGGCGATGCGGTTGCCGTACCGTGCGCGCACCTCGTCAAGCGCAACCCGGACCGCTTCGTCCGCCCCGAGGTCTATGTCGATCGCCGCCGCGGGCGGCGGTGGGTCTGGAGGGCCGGCGCGATCGAGGCCGACGACCGTGTAGCGCTCGCCGAGCTGGGCAATCAGCGCTGCGGCGATGAAGCCGCTCGCGCCCGTGATCAGAACAACGTCGCCGCCACCTTGGCCGCTGCCGGCTTCACTGCGTTTGTCATCGGTCATGACTTTGCCACCCTTGTTCATTCATCTCTGAAAACGCTGAGAGGCCCATCCGGACCAATCCTCTCGCACGCCCAGCTTTGCAGCGCGAGGCGGCATTCCCGCAAGCGTCTGTGGGCGACTTAGGGCATTGGACACGTAAGCTCAGTCCAAGCGGGGGTGTCTTGGGAGGCGAGGGTTAAGCCGCGCAAGGAAGGCCTGAGCGGCGCTTGCGTGGACGGTTGGTCCATAGCGCCTACATGCCCGACGCGGGTGGCGCGAGGGTGCCTAGCCATGCCACGAGCGCCAGGATGCCGATCACGCAGGCTGTCTCGATCGCGAGGCTGGCCCGTAGCGCCGTAAGCGCCCCGCCATGGTCGTTCATGGCAATCGAGCGCTCAAAGGCCGGCGTGAGGCGAAACCGATTAAGCGAAGCGAGCCCCAGCATCCCGGCGAACAAGACCAGCTTTGCGAGCAGCAGCAGGCCGTAGAGCGTCGTCCCCAAGGCCATGAAATTGGCTGGGCCGACGAGCAGCCAGCTGTTGATCAAGCCGGTGACCACCAAGGTAACAACCACGACCGTGCCGACGGCGCCGAACCCATGCAGGGCGCGATGGGTCAGCCGAAGGTGCGCGGCATCGATCTCCTCGGCGCGACGCGTCAACAGGAGAAGCAATCCGAACAGCGCGCCGACCCATATACCGCCTCCCAAGAGGTGGAGGATGTCCGCACCGAGGTGAAGCCATCCGGTGCTTCCCTCGTCCATGGCGCCGTGCCCGTTCCACGCGAGTGTCGCCAATGCCGCGGCGGCGGCAATCATGGCGATAGCCAGCCACGCTGCTCTGCCTCGCGCCAGCAGGGCCGCACCGCCGGCGATGACCAGTGCCACCATGCGCACCTTCCAGGCGGTGCCAACCGGTGGGCCCCCCAGCAGCGCGGCCACCGCTGCCTGGTCGATCGGCCAGAAGGGAGAACCGGCCATCGCCGAGGCCATGAGGATCAGGCCAGCGGCCGAGAGCAGCAACCCGAACGCCGCGCTTGTCGTGAGCCAAGGCCGCAGCGCGATTGCATCATCGCGCTCGCCAAGACGAAGACCATAGAGGCTGAAGGCCGACAGGCCGAACAGCGCCGCCAGGACCAGGTATAACGCCAAGCGGATGGCGACGGTCGGCCAGTCGAGCATTCGCTCACTTCACCGTGAAGTTGTAGCTGCCGGTGATTTTGTGTGTATCGCTAGAGACGACCTGCCAGCCGACGCTGTAGCGCCCACGCGGGAGGCGCTGCTTCGGGGTGATGGTGAGCGTCCGGCCATCGGCGCCGACTGCGGCGCTGCTGGGCATCTTCATGGCCGCCATGCCCGGCATCGCTGCCATGGTAAGTTCGGCCTTGGAGAAAGCCGGCACGAGTTTCTCGCTGAACTGAAGGCTGATCTTCTCGGGGGTCGCGACGGCCGCGTTGGCGGCGGGGCTGGAGGACACCAGCTTCGGGTGCGCGTTCGCCACGCCCCCTGCGAAGAACAGGGCGGCGGCGGCAGTCGTGATGAACAAGCGGCGCATTTTGGCAATCTCCATTTCAATTGGGCTCACCTGTATTACGCAGCCGGACGGGTAACCCCTCACGATCTTTTTCGCGCCGCCCCACCCTCTGCATGAGGGGTCAGCGGCATCGGCGCGTATTCAGAAGGGAGTACAGAGCGCTTTTCACTGCGCCTTCCCGTCCGGACGAGCTGTGGCCACGGGCCTGACGGGCGCTTGCGCGGGGTAATGATGAGGTTGCGGTTGACCAATCAAGGCTGGACTGGCGATCCCGAGGAGGTCATCGACTGTCTGATTGTGGGCGGCGGTCCCGCAGGCCTCACGACCGCAATCTATCTGTCCCGGTTTCTCAGGAGCTGCGTCGTCTACGACGCGGCGGCGGGACGCGCCGCCTCCATCCCGCGTTCGCACAACCT
Source organism: Sphingopyxis macrogoltabida (assembly GCF_001314325.1). NCBI lineage: Bacteria > Pseudomonadati > Pseudomonadota > Alphaproteobacteria > Sphingomonadales > Sphingopyxidaceae > Sphingopyxis > Sphingopyxis macrogoltabida. Next base: position 1,252,263 of record NZ_CP009429.1, on the reverse strand, counting down.
GCCAGGATTTCCCGGAGGCATTTCCGGCGTCACGTTTCTTGCGCGATTGCAGGCTCAGCTGCACGAATATGGCGGTACGGTCCAAAGCGGTGAGATCGACGCAATCGTCGCGTCAGGCGACCACTTCTCGGCAAGCTGCGAGCTGAACATCCTGCACGCGCGGACCGTTGTCCTCGCTACCGGTGTCGTCAATAAACGTCCAGAGATGCCCGATGCAATGCATGACATCGGCGTGGCGCGTGGTCTTCTCCGCTACTGCCCGATTTGCGATGGTTATGAGGCTCGGCGGACGAACGTGGCGGTGCTCGGCTGCGACGGCCATGGCGCTGAAGAAGCCGAATTTCTGCGCGCCTATGGCGCCAAGGTCACGCTTCTAGCGGAATGCTCGCTCGACCTCGGACCGACCGAACTTGCCAAGCTGAACCAGCAGGGCATAGATGTCGCCCCCTCGCCCGTCGAGCAGCTGCGTCTTGGTGACTATGTCGAGGTGCGGCTGGCCAATGGCCTTGAGCTACAATTCGACACGCTTTACCCGGCGCTCGGCTCGTCGCCTCGAACGCGGCTCGCCTCTTCGCTGCGGGCGAAGCTCAGCGCAACAGGGTGCGTGCTGACGGACGCCCACCAACAAACCTCGGTTGCTGGCCTCTACGCGGTTGGCGACGTTGTGGAGGGGCTCGATCAGATCAGCGTCGCAACCGGACAAGCAGCGGTCGCTGCGACCGCAATCCATAATTTGTTGCGCAACCGCGACAGCGGATTGGCATCCGCCATCGCCGGGTTGTGTCTCGCTCGCAGCGTACCACCGACGTAGCGCGAGACATTGGCGGTGTGACGAGCGAAGGCCGCGAACGAGTGCAATTGCGGCTCGCATTTCATCTTCCCGACTGCTTCGCGCTGGTCTGTACCCAGACGACACTCGGCTACACAGCCTTTCTCCGTTCAATGATCCCGCACTACGATCCCGGCTCGCACACACACGCGGCGTCGGCGTCCAGACGGTGCGCTTCTAACGGTGCCGAGAGTTACTCGATCTGCCAGAAGGTCAGCGCTGTAGCAGCTCGTCGCATTGCATTTGAACCGCGCGAACACGCGAACGTCTACTGAGCGCCGGCCCCCTCAGAACGCCAAGTGGTTTATTCCGCCATGCATGAAGGTTCCGCCGAGGAACCCCTGGATCGAGATCGCCAGCGTCATCAGGCCAAGCACCACCCAGTACAACGTCCGAGACCGGTCCGGACCCTTGCGGTGGCGCGCTGCCATCCAAGCCAGCGCGACGCCAAACACCGCGATCAATGTGCCGAGCCAGCGATGCGTCATCAGGATGGGGTTGCGGTCGGTCAGGTAGAAGCCACCCGCGAACCAGCCCAGGAACGCCGCCGCGATCGCTCCCAGGGCGCCGACGGCCAGCATTATGTGTGCGACATGCTGATAGTCCCGGTTGCGGCGCCACAACCCGAAAAGCTCCACCCCGAACGCACCGATGAACAGGGCGATGGGAAAATGAATGACCATGGTGTGCAGGCGGCCCAGCCAGCTCACCAGCCGTTCGCCGAAACTCTTGTTCTTGTTGGCGCCTTCCTCGTGCATGCCCCCCATGTCCATGTCGTCGCCGGCGATATCGCGGCCGCCCATGTTCATGTCCACTGTCGACATAGAGCCCATGCCCATGTGGCCATCGCCAGCGTCTGCCCCATCCGCTTTCTGCGTCTCGGCTGCGCTGTTAGCGACTGGCCCGGGACCGGCCCCGAGAGCGTTGTGGTCTTCGTGCGCCGATGCCGCCGTGCTGACTGACATTGCAACCGCAAGAAGTATAGCGAAGGCTCCGCCTCTTTTAACGCCCATCACCCGTCCCCTTGATCTGTGTTCATCTAATTCCGTTTACGCACGCGCCGCCTTCGCCCCTCACCCGCCCGTTGGCTTTTTCTGTGAGACTTTCCGTCTGCTCTTCAAGACGGCTCTGATGGCGGAGCTAAGCTGGCTGCGGCGGCTGATCAGCTGCCGTGGCGACCGAACAGGCGGCGCCCGCCGGAACCGAAGGCAACCACGTCATAGGCCTGCGCCTTGACGCCGGGCACTTCCATTCCCGGCGAGCCGAGCGGCATGCCGCCGACCGCGAGGCCCCGCACACCCTTGGGCCGGGTCGCGAGAGCCCGCTTCATGTCGGCGATCGGCACGTGGCCCTCGAAAGCCATGCCATCGGCGATTGCTGTGTGGCAGGACGAGACGTCCGCAGGAACCCCCGCGCGCTTTTGCAGCGCCGGGCGGTTGGGATCATCGACGACGCGCACCTGGCGCCCGAACTGCCGCTGCACCTGCGCGGCCCACTTGGCGCAACAGCCGCAGCCGGGATCGCGGTGCATGACGATCGGGGTGGCCGCGCTGACGGCAACCGGAACCAACAAGGCTGCGGCAGTAAACGCGGATCGCAAAGCTGTCTTCATGGGAAACTCCTTGGTCGTTCCTCCCGCCCGCTCGTTGTGGGGCGGGAGGAACGAAGGTTATCACTGAGGACGCTTGCCCATCGACTGGAGCATCGCCTGGAGTTCGCCAATGCTCTTGTTTTGCTCGGCAATCGACTTCTCAGCCATTTGCCGGGTCTTCGCATCGGGTGATTGGCGCAGAACGATCTGCGACATGGCAATCGCACCGCGGTGATGCTCGATCATCTTGCGGATCCACGTCTCGCTCGCATTGGCGCCCTTGGCCGCCATCATCTTTTTCTGCATCGCCATCTCGGCGGGCATGAAGGGCGTGTTCATGCCAGGCATGTTGTCGTGGTTCATGCCCTGCATTTTCGAGTGGTCCATGCCTTGCGTCTGCTGCTGAGCCAAAGCTGGACTCGCTGCCATCGCCGCCAGAGCCAGAACTGTAATTGTCTTAAACATTGACTTCTCCTTCTTGGACTCAGTCAACCCAACAAACCCTGATCGGCCTCAAAACCAAGTGCGGACGCCCAGAACGAGGCTGGTCGACGCCGCCCCCTGGCCCTCAGCGCGTGCGAGGCGGGCGGTGTCCCCGAACCTGCGATCGTACGAAATACCCACATAGGGCGCGAACTCGCGCCTGATCTCGTAGCGCAGACGCAGTCCGAGTTCGGCCGCGGACAGGCCGGAGCCGATGCCAATTTCCGGTACGTCCTGCGCGGCGAAGTTGAACTCGGCGCGTGGCTGAAGGATCAGCCGCTGCGTGATCCGCTGATCGTAATAGCCTTCCAGCCGCCCGAGCAGGTCGCCCTTATTGGACAGGAACAGCGCGCCCTCGACATCGAAGAAGCCGGGTGCAAGCGTTTCAAAGCCGACCGCCGCATAGACACGCGAAGGGTTGGGCTTGAAGTCGTAGCGGACGCCAAGCTGTATATCGGTGTATGGGCCAATGGCGCGCGAATAAAGCGCCTGCACCTCCGCCGCTTCCAAGCTTCCCCCGATATTCCCTTCGCCCTCGGTCTTGAGCACCAGCCGGTTGATATCACCCCCATACCAGGCACTGCCGTCCCACCGGTAGCCATCGCGACCGTCGCGGATCTGGACTTCAGCCAGATTGAATATGACCTGCGAGAAATTCTGCCCGCCGTGCATCCGCAAATGCTGCTGCGAATGCGCCATGGCGGCGGCAGAGTAGACCTGGTCCGCGGCGCGATCCGTCGGGATCGGTGGCGGCGGAGCGTTGCCGGCAGGCAGGTTGGTGCCGACCATCGCCGCGCCCATTACTGAGGGCATGCCTTCCATGTCGTGTCCCGACATGCCTTGCATCGTGCCCGAGCCCTGGCCCATTCCTTGCATCGACCCATGGTCCATGCCCTGCATAGCACCTGGGTTGGCGGGGTTGGCGCCTGCCACACCTGGCATTGCCGACATGTCGTGCCCGGCACCAGGATTGGGGTTGGCTCCGGGCGTATTCATGCCCGGCATGGCCGACATGTCATGACCGGCGTGAGGATCGGCAACGACCGTTCCAGGGGCCGGAGGCTTGGCGGACCGACTTTCGGCCGGCCTGGCCCCCGAACTCGGCTTCGCGCGCGGTGTCGATCTAGCGGCGGGCTTCACGGACTTCTTGCGCGCGGCGGGCTTGGTCGCTGCTGGCTTCTTAGCGGCGGGCTTTTTCACCGCTGGCGTCTTCGGCGGTGGCATCTTCATGCCGGGCATATTGGAATGGTCCATCTGCGCGACCGCCGGCGTTGCCAGGCCGAGCGCTGCGCCACCGGCGATCAGGAGGAGCTTAGCCCGCATCGCGACTCTCCTCACCCATCGGGCGAACGGTTACGACACGCATCATGCCTGCGGTCATGTGATAGAGATTGTGGCAGTGGAACGCCCAGTCACCGGGCGCATCTGCCGTCACGTCGAAAGTCATCTTGCCTCCGGGCGGCACGTTTACGGTGTGCTTGCGTGGGGCCTGGTCGCCATGGCCCGTTACTAGTTCGAAAAAGTGGCCGTGCAGGTGGATCGGGTGCGGCATCATCGTGTCGTTGATCAATGTCACCCGCGCCCGCTCGTCTTTTCGGAACGGAATGGGGTCCGCTGGATCGCTCAGCTTCTGGCCGTCGAAGCCCCACATGTAGCGCTCCATGTTCCCCGTCAGGTGAATTTCCAACTGGCGCGATGGCGCACGCACGTCCGGGTTGCGATCCAGCGCAACGAGATCCCGATAGGTGAGCACGCGATGATCGACGTCCTCCAGCCCCTGTGGCGGCTCGCTTGTGCGGTCCTTCGGCATCGGCGAGATGGTCTGCACCCCCGGCCCCATCTTGACGCCGGGCGCGTTCTTCGGGTTGCGCATGTTCATGTCCATGCTCATGCCCCCGGAGCCGTGATCCATTCCGGCCATTCCACCGGCCTGCCCTGCACCGCCTTGCATGGCGCCGTGGTCCATCCCCGCCATGCCGCCGCTGCCCGTCTGGCTTGGGGTTATGCCCGACGCGCCGGCACCCATCTGGCTGTGGTCCATTCCCGCCATCGCGCCGGAGGTCATTTGGCCATGACCCATGCCGGCCATGCCCGCCATGCCGGACGCAACCGCGACCGCTCCGTGGTCAGTCGGCCCCTTCCAGCCGGTTAGCTTCCACAGGTTACGCGATGCGTTCTGCTGGACCGTGGGGTCGAGGCCGCGCTTTGCCACCGGGTTCTCGTCGGACATCCCGGACATGCCCTCCATGCTTCCCATGTCCATGCCCATGTCGGTCATAGTCAGCAGGGTGCGCGGACGCAGCGGCGGGACTGGGGCGATCATGCCCTCGCGCGGTGCAAGGGTCGCGCGCCCCATGCCGGAACGGTCGATCGCTTCGGACACGAAGCTGTAGGCGCGGTCGCCAGGCGTCACGATCACGTCGAACGTCTCTGCAACCCCGATCTGGAACTCGTCCACGGCGACGGGCCGGACGTTCTGGCCGTCGGCCTGCACCACCGTCATCGGCAGGTCAGGGATGCGGACGTTGAAGTTGGTCTGCGCCGCGGCGTTGACGATGCGTAGCCGAACCCGCTCGCCTGGCTGGAAGAGACCCGTCCAGTTGTCATAAGGCCCGAAGCCATTGACCAGGAAGGTGTAGGTAGACCCCGTGACATCCGCAATATCGGCCGGGTCCATCCGCATCTGCCCCCACTTTAGGCGATCCTTGAGGGGCATTTCACGGCCGGCGAGCAGCCCGCTCAGCGTCGGGCGCTGATAGTTGAAATAGGCGCCACCCATCTGCTTGAGCTTGCGGAAGATCTCCTCGCCGGTCATCTGGCTATGGTCGGACAGCACGATCACATGCTCGCGGTCGAATGCGATCGGGTCGGGCCCCGCGGGATCGATCACAATGGGGCCGTAGAGCCCGTCCTGCTCCTGCTCGCCCGAGTGGCTGTGGTACCAGTAGGTGCCCGACTGCACGACCGGGAACTCGTACACGAAGGTCGAACGTGCCTTGATGCCGGGGAAGCTGATGCCCGGCACGCCGTCCATTTGGAACGGCAGAATGAGGCCGTGCCAGTGGATCGAGCTATCCTCGTCGAGATTGTTGGTCACCGCGAGCCGGACCTTCTGGCCTTCCTTGAGGCGGACGAGTGGCGCCGGGACCGTGCCGTTCACCCCGATCGCGGGCGTCGTGATTCCGTCCATGACCAGCTTCATCCGGTCGATCGTCAGCGCGATGTTTGTGCCCGACACGGTCGGCAGGGGCTTGGCGATGCCGCGCGACACAGCTTGCGCCCAAGCTGGCAGGTGAGCCGACATGGCCAGGGTGCCGCCTAGCATGGCGGTTCCGCGCATCACGTCGCGCCGGTTCAAATTGCGGCTCATGCCGTTCCTTCGCTCCAGTTGAATGCTTGCGGCCGGCGGCGGGGGGGCCGCCGACCTTACCCATCATTACGCTCGAACCGGCCCAACCCCTCATGCGAAGTTGAGAATTTTCGACAATTTTTCACGCGCGCGCCGGAGCCGCGTCTCCACGGCCTTGCCGCTGATCCCCAGCGCGGCCGCAGTCTCCGCTTGGGACAACCCTTCCACGGTCCGTAGCAAGAGCGTCTCCTTGAGCGTGGCCGGCAGCTCGGACACCGCGCGCGAAAGCCGAGCAAGCTTGGCACGGTCGAAGGTGACGGCGTCGGCACCTGGCGCCTCGTCCCGCTCACCCTCGATCGTCTCGGGCGGCAGCGAAGAGGCGAACGATAATATCTGGCGTATGCGCCGCCGCCGATGCCAGTCGCGGCTCTTGTTGATCGCCACGCGGGTCAGCCACGCAGAGAGCGGCCGATCTCCGTCATACTCTCGCAAGTTCTGAAAGGCGGCCACGAAGCATTCCTGAGTGAGGTCAAGCGCCTCTTCGGCGTCGCCGATATGCGAGCGGATCAGGCGGTAGACCGGTCTTTGGTGCCGCCGCATGATCTCAGCGAACGCAGCCTGACGTCCGCCGAGCGTCAAGGCGGCGAGTTCGCCGTCCGTGCAGGCCGTGAGATCAAGGCTCACCGCGCGTCTGCGGTCAGCGCCTTCACCACCGCGCGGTCAAACGTCCTCGCCTGGTCGGGCCTCAGGATCTGACGCATCGCGAACATATGGTTCAACGTCTCCTTTTGGAGCTCGCCCATCGAGCCGTGCGAACGATCGACGGCCGCCGCCACCTGCGGCCCATTACCATGTTCGGCCTCGATGGCGTCGGCGAGCCGCGCGTTGTCGGCCCTGAGTTCCAGCTCCAACGCACGCCGTCGAACGGCGAAGCGCGACTCCAGGGTCTCGAGCTTGGTCCGTTGAGCTTCGTCCAGCTCGAGCCCCTCGTGGAGCAAGCTATGAAGCTCCACGCCCGGGCTCGTCGGCGCAGGAAACAATTCGCGTCCAGCCCACACGCCTGCGACCGCCGCCACGAACGCGACGATGGCGATCAGCATCGTCCTTTGGCCGCCGCTCGTCACTGGAACGCGAGTAAGGTCGAAGGCGCTAGCGGCATGGCAGGCCCGAAGGGTGTTAGCGTCGGCACCTGCGCAGTCGTCGCGTTGGACGACAATCCGCCGCCCACCACTCCCAAAGCGACTGCGCCCAGCGCTGCCAGCATGCCGGATCGCAACGTCACTCCCGCGCCCGCGCGCCGTTTCGCCGCGACCAGCCGCATGACGTCGCCTTCCAGTTCCGCGAGCCCGGGATGAAGCGGTTGCTCGGCAAGGCGGCGCAACGCGCTGTCTAAATCCATGTCCATGTTCATTCCTTAGCCAGCCTCACATGTATTACGCACGGCCGGTGAACACCCCTCGAATCCGAAGCGAACGAATGCCACACGCTTCAAGCCCGGTTCAGCACGATCTGCGCATACATCTCTCCAGCCCGAAAGACGGGACGGAAGCACTTTACGCCGGGAACTCGTCTCAGCTCGGAAGTCGAAGCTTATCAGGCGCGCGGAGCCGTCCGCGGCACCTTTCGCCCCTTTCCCCCATATCCTAAGCCGTTTCCCTCTCGCTGTCCTGCGGGCTTAAAGTCGGCTCCGCGGTCCGGCTTATGTGCCTGATCCGGTGGCGGGCACCGGACGGGCTTTCCAGAGTCTTCGGGACAAACCCAGGCTGAGCACCATGTTCAAGCTCGCAATCGCCGGATTGGCACTCATCGTGGCCGTACCGGCCCTCGCCGAACCACCGGCCCATGCCCGCCAATCCGGTGGCCATGGGTATCAGAGCCAGAGCTACTACAGCCAAGGACATGGCTATGTTCAGCCTCAGGGTCACGGCCGAAGCTACTCCCAAGGCGAAGGGCATGGCAGTCACGGTAACGGTTATTCCGACTACGGCTACAACGGTTACGCCACGAACCGGCACGCCCGTCAGGACTATCGCCGGGAAGTACGTCATGCGCGTCGCGACGCGCGCCGGTACAATGAGCATGGCTACAACCACTAGGTCACCGACTCATAAATCGCATCCAGATTTTGGCTGAGGCGAGTTTGACGAGGGCGAGGTAGTTTGCGTCGTGCTTCTCGTATCGAGTTGCGACGGCTCGGAAGTGCTTGAGCTTACTGAAGAAGCGCTCGACGAGATTTCGGTAGCGATAAAGGAAGGCGCTGAATGCCGGCACCTTCCTCCGGTTCGGCAAAGGTTTGATGTTGGCCCAGGCACCTTGTCCGGCGATCTTCTCACGCAGCGCGTCACTGTCATAGGCGCGGTCGGCAAGGAGGATCTGATCCTCGCCGATCGCGTCGAGCATGTCGGCGGCGCTGCGGCCATCATGGGCTTGGCCCTCGGTGAGCTTCAGCATGATCGGCAGGCCGTTCGCATCAACAAGCGCATGGATCTTGGTGGTCAGTCCGCCCCGCGAGCGCCCCATGCATCGGGCTGGAGCGTCGTCCCCAGCCTCGGCTTCCTTCGGACCCCTTTTTTTGCATTCGCGCCATGCTGATGGACGCGGATCGAGGAACTATCGATCATCTGAAGCTCGCCTTCATAGGCTCTCGACACCGCCTCGAAGATGCGGTCCCAAACTCCCGCTTTGCGCCATCGAACGAAGCGGTTGTAGCAGGTCGTCGGTGGGCCATAGCGCTCAGGTATGTCCGCCCAAGGCGAACCGGTTCGAAGACGCCAGAAGATGCCGTTCAGCACCCGACGATCATCGACCCTGGCAACTCCGCGCGGCTTGTTGGGCAGCAACGGCTCGATCACCGACCACTCGAAATCCGACAGCTCGTAGCGACGCACGCTCATCATAAGCTCCCTTCCAGGAGCTTGAATCACGACCACCCCAAAAAGGGAATCCCATTTATGAGTTTGTGACCTAGGATGCACAACGGCGCGGGCCACCGCGCCGTTGTCACTTCTGGAGAGCGACAACGCGGCTGGCTCGCAAGAGTGCGCGGGGGAAGGTCGCGAGCATACCGTTTTAGCCGATTTTCGCTCTGACACCCGCAATTAGGAGCCTCCGCGCTGCTTCCAGAGCTACGCCGAAAACCAGGTGCGAGACAAAGCCGCGGAGGTGCGTCGAAGCTGCGACCTCCGAAGCGGGGGGACTGAAGCCCAACGCCGGCATCGCCATCTCGTCGGCGACCAGCGACACCGCCGCTCCGTAGGCGGTTCCGAACCCAGCGCTGGTCTCTGGGCGAACCTCCACCGCGGCTCCGTAGAGAGCGCCGAGAAACATCCCAAAGCCGTAATGAACAGCTGCTCCGGCGGGCTCGCGATATTCCTCCGGCACCGGCTCCCCTACGGTTGCTTCCGTTACAGCGTCGGCCACCTTGACGGTGTTGGGCTCGTCTCCGACGTCCCTCTCGCCGGATGCCACTTTCCAGGCGTCGTGGAACTCGGACATTACCCATGAGGCCATCAACCCTGCAGCCGCGCCCGCCACAGCGCCTTCGATTACGCGCTTTGTGCCCACATCCATCTCTCCCACGCCTTTGTCTAAAAGCTCATTCTAACCGTAGCTCGCGCCGTCGTCGGCGCACCAGGCATGATGTTGTTGTCGTTGTAGGCGGACGAGAAATAGTTGCTGTTGAGGAGGTTCTCGACGTTGATTTGCGCCTCGATCTGGGGGGTGAGCTTGAAGAATGCGGCAGCATCCACACGGGTGAAGGCGGGCAGGACGGCGGTGTTGCTGATGGAAGTGAAGCTCTTCGACTGGTGGTAGACGCCGACGCCGGCCCCGAAGCGAGGGGTGAAGTCGTAGCGGGTCCAGAGCGAAGCCTGCTGTTTGGGAACCAGCGGTACCTCGCGCCCGGCCGGGGCCGCGCTCGTCGTCTTGCGAATCTTCGCGTCCTGCAGTGCATAGCCCGCACTGACCTGCCATTGGGGTGTGATCGCGCCGCTCAGGCCGAGCTCAAGCCCTTTGCTGCGCTGCGCGCCCGTAAGCACCGTCCGCGTGGCGTCGTTGGGGTCGGTCGCGCGGGTGTTGGTACGGTCGAGGCGGTAGACAGCAGCGGTCAGGTTCAGCGTTGGAAAGATATCCCATTTGAGGCCAAGTTCGTAATTGTCGAACTTCTCCGGCTCCAGCGCGGCGCTTGTAATGTCGAGCGATGAAAACTGATCGCCCGACTGGGGCAGGAAGGACCGGCTATAGCTGGCGTAGATCGAGACGGGTTGCACCGGCTTCAGCACCACCCCCAGACGGGGAGACCAGAGAGTGTCCGTCCGGCTATAGCTCTGCCCGGCGACCAGGTCGTCGACGCTGAGCTTGAAGCGGTCGCGGCGAACGCCGCCGATGACATCGACATGTTCGCCGATCGAAATCTGGTCCTGCACATAGAAGGCAGTGGCGTCGGCATTTGTCCGGATCGACCGGTAGCCGGTATTGGCGGTGGTGCGCAGCGTCACCGGCGGCACCGTGATCCGGTCGGCCAACCCCACAAAGACACGCCGCCCTCCATTGACGATATCGCCGCTTCCGAAAAAGCCGTTGATCCGCTGGTTGCGCGTGCGCTGATCACCAACTTCAAAGCCGGCGAGCAGCACGTGGCGGACGGGGCCGGTGGTGACGGTCCAGACAAGGTCGTTCTGGTTGAAGAAGTTCTTGCGCGTCGTGGGATCGCTATAGGCTTCGATGCCGACGCTTTGGATGCCGACGCGCGGCGTGACCGGGGTCACCGCAAAGGCGTTCCGATAGAGCTTGTCATAGTCGCCGTACAGGACCCGACTGGTCAGGGTCAGGTTGTCGCTGAACCGATGCTCGATGCGCCCGCTCAGGACCTTGGCCTCGAAATCGCTGACGTTGAAACCCGGAACACCGAAGAAGGTGTCGCGGAAGCCGGTGAGGGGGCGTGACGGGCTCGTCAGAGAGCCCTGCGCAGCCGAGGGGACGCCTCGATCGATCGTGCGCTTGTCATTGTTATATTCGAACCCCAGGTCGATCCGGGTGGTGCCACCGAGGGATAGGGCAAAGGTCGGATTGATCGCAATCCGGCGTCCGTCGTAGAAATCGCGGTTGCTGTTGAACTCCTCGTAAACGGCGTTCAGCCGAGCGGAGGCGGATTCGCCGATCGGCTGGTTGATGTCGGTGTCGACATACCATGCGCCATATGTGTCCGCCGAGCCGCTGCCGCTGATGAAGGCGTTGGCAACGGGGCGCTTGGTGACGCGGTTGACGATCCCACCCCCACCGCCGCGCCCGAAGATCATCGCGTTGGGGCCTTTCAGGACCTCGATCCGCTCTGCATTGTAGAGGCCGCGGTAATATTGCACATCGTCACGCAGGCCGTCGACGAAGAAGTCCGCGGTGCTGTTATTGCCGCGCAGGATGATCTGATCGCGGTGGCCCTCGCCCTGAGAGATCACCGCGCCGGGGACATAGCGAAGCACGTCGGCGATCGAGCGCATCGCCTGGTCGTCAATCTGCGCCTCGGTGATGATCGACGCCGCCTGCGGAACGTCCTTGAGACTGGTCGGTGTGCGGGTGGCGGTGCTGGTCGCGTCGACTTGGTAGCCGTCCCGGACGCCGGTGACGATGATTGTTTGGCGGGCGTCCGTAGCCGGGATGGCTGGCTGATCCTGAGCCGCTGCGGGCACGGCCATCATTCCAAGGCCTAGCGCACCGCATAATCTACTTTTCCTCATTTCACCCCCTTTGCGAATCGTTCTCAATCATTGACGCGCCCTATGCTAGATGCGAATGCATCGCAATAGCGACTCTGATGAAATATGGGCGATGACGGTGATGGTGCGCATGGACCCCAATGCAGGGGACGCCGAGCGGATCGTGGTGCGGCTGCTGCGCCGCTACGCGGCGTGCCGGCAACTCGGTGAGCAACCCCTGCCGCCGCTCACCAGACTAGGGGGCGAGTTCGGGATTCCGGCTCCTGCGGTGGTCGCCCTGGCCAGCGTTTTTCAACTCACTGAAGGATGCCTTGGCCGGGCATTGGTTGCCGAATGCTGTTGTAATCCAATGCTCAGCGCGGACGAGCGCGCGCTGTTGCTGCTTCTTACGCGAACGTACGCTGAGCCGGCTTTGGGCAGCTCAGATATACCGCAGGGTTTGCCAGGTGCGCTTGTCTGGGCTGTTGCGAGCGCACGCCGGCTTCTCAATCCATCGTTTCCAGAGCGGATGAATGGCGCCAGCCAGCCTTCAATGGCAACGTGTACCTCCGCAAGATGACATGAAGGGTCCAGCCACGATTTCCCCCCTGTCTAGCATGTGATAATGTCCTATCTCCCGTCTCCCGCGAACGCTCGTTCGCGGGAGAGCCGCACCGATGGCGGCGGAAGGCTCTGGAAATGGCCCTTCAGCCTCCGAAAACAGTCCCTCGGTTCAGTCTCCGAAATCCGGCTAGGTTCTGGCAAGGTTCAGGAGAAGGCCTTTGCTCGTCGGCTATGTGCGCGTGTCCACCAGGGATCAGTCCCTGCCCCCCCAACGAGACGCGCTCCGGGAAGCCGGGTGCGGGTGGGTGTTCATGGAGACGCCGTCGGGAGCGCAACGCGACAGCCCGGAGTTGAAAGGCGCCCTTGACTATCTCCGTGCCGGCGAGAAGCTGGCGTTGTGGAAGCTCGACCGGCTGGCGCGCTCCGTCCGACAGTTCGTTGAGACGGACGAAGATTTCGCCAAGCGCGAGAGCGGTCTTCGGGGGCTCACCCGGGCGATCGACACCACCAGCCCCGGCGGGCGGCTCGTGTTCCACGGCGACGGGCGGAGGTGAGGTTGGCTAGTTTATCAACGCCGCTCAGATGCCCGCAATGTGCCGCCGCCTGCACTACGTCAGGGTACTCTGGGCGGTGGCTGAGATGAAATGGCGGCAAGCGGCGGTATTTGGTCGCGTCCGTCAAGGTGGTGTAATTTCGGCTGTGGCCGTGGGCCATCGTCAGGCGGCTTTGGCGGTGATGTGTAGGGGCTGATTTTCCTCCTCGATCATGGGTTGGTTGAGTTCGGCCATGCCTTCGATCTGCATGTATCGGTGCTGGAGCTGCCACTCGTCGTTCTGCTCCATCAGCACAGCCCCGACGAGGCGGATGATGCTGTCTTCGTTCGGGAAGATTCCGACGACGTCGGCGCGGCGCTTGACCTCCTTGTTGAGCCGCTCGAGCGGATTGGTTGAGTGTAACTTCGTGCGGTGCTGGGTGGGAAAGCCGGTGTAGGCGAGCACGTCGGTTTCGGCCTCGTCCATGCAGGCGCCGAGCTTGGGCCAACGGGTGCGCAACTGGTCGGCGACCTGTCGCCAGACCTGCGTTGCGCTTTTCTGATCGGGCTGCAGGAAGACCTGGCGGATCGCGGCGGCGACGACAGTGTTCTGGCCCTTGGGCACATAGGACAGGGCATTGCGCATGAAGTGCACCCGGCAGCGCTGCCAGGTGGCGCCCATGACGCGGGTGATCGCGCCCTTGAGGCCCTCGTGAGCATCGGAGATGACCAGCTTCACGCCGGTAAGACCGCGCCGAACAAGGTCCTTCAGGAAGTCGGACCAGAAGACCTCCGCTTCCGAGGGGCCGATATGCAGGCCGACGATCTCGCGCCGGCCCTCGGTGTTGACGGCCATGGCGATTATTGCGGCAACGCTGATGATCCGCCCGCCTTCGCGTACCTTGAGATAGGTGGCATCGAGCCAGAGATACGGCCATTCGCCGGTGAGCGGGCGTTTCAGAAAGGCATGGACGCGCTCGTCAATGTCCTTGCAAAGCTTGGAGACGGTGGACTTGGAGATGCCGGTCATGCCCATGGCCTGGACGAGTTCATCGACCCGCCGGGTGCTGACCCCGCCGATCCACGCTTCCTGGATCACCGCAACCAGCGCTTTCTCGACCATCTTGCGGGGCTCAAGGAAGCCCGGAAAGTAGGACCCAGCACGCAGCTTGGGGATTTTCAGGTTCAGCGTGCCTACCCGGGTATCCAGCGAACGGTCGCGATAGCCGTTGCGCCAGGTCGCGCGCTCGCTGCTGCGTTCGTGGCGACCCGCGCCGATCAGGCCATCAACGTCGGCCTCCATGATCAGCTGCAGCACGTTCTCGGCGATGGTGCGCAAAAAATCCGGTTGGCCGCCCTTCGCAGCAAGCTCTTCGATCAGTAATCTGTCCTCGGTCATCGGGAACTCCTCTTCGTCACGGTTGAAGTGTGCAAACTCCACCATAACGATGAACCCGGTGGCCACCAGCGACGCCGCATTCCGGGGTGGGGCATGCCCCACCCCGGAATACACCATCGCCTACACCGGAAATTACACCACGAGCGCGGACGCTAACCGGTATTTGGCGCGCCCCGCCGGATAAACATAACGAATATGTGTCGCCGTTTGCACTACCCTAGCAACGCCTGAGGCCGCCGCTCTCCGCAAATGACCGCCGCATCTGTGCGTAGACGCTACTGCTAACGGCGAGAGGTGGCCGTATACCGACAGGCCGGGTTGAGTTTGCCGCGCGCAAGTACCGGGCGTTCAAAAAGGCGATTGGCCGTCGCCGACACCTAACGACCGGCTACCTGCAGGAGACAATTCGGCGCCCCCTGCAGAATCGACCCATGTCTTTTGGCCGATACTTGTCGCCTCTCTTTATCTAAGAGGCAGAGCGCCAGCACGGCGGCGCCGAATGGGGCGGATAGTGTGGCGAGCCTGCGGCCGCCGCAATTAGCGAATAGCAAGCGGTTCTTGGCCGCACATGCGCGCCGATCGGCCAACCGCGGTTAGCCGCTAGCCCGCCAGGTGGTCGTGGCTCCTTTGGGAGGCACTATGAGGCAAGCGCATCGAGAACTGGGCAATCAGGAACGACTTCCCCCGAACATTGTGCGGCGGTCGCGGCCAGGACAGCTTCGATGCGCTTCAAGTCCCGGATTTTATTGCGTACGTCGGCAAGATGAGCCTCGGTAAGCTGCTGGACTTCGGCGCAGGTCTGGGTGCCCCTGTCGACGAGACGCAGCAAGCCCCGGATATCTTCGATGGAGAAGCCGAGCTCTCGCGCGCGTAGGATGAAGCGGAGCCGCGATACGTGTCCTTCGTTATAGACGCGATAGCCGGCGGCAGTGCGCGGGGGATCGGGCATCATGCCGATCTTCTCGTAATAGCGGACGGTCTCGAGATTGCAGCCCGTATGCTTTGCCAGCTTGGCGCGGTGCAGCCCTTCCTCAGGATTCCCGGCGGTCACGTTAAAATACCTCTTGAGCCTGTAGTCCATACAGACCTTATATGGTTCTTGAACGACAGCCAAGGTGATTCGCGATGGACGATGTCAAAGTGTATGAAGCAGGCTTGGATCCGGCGCCTTCCCGGCCAGCCGCCCGGAAGGGATGGTTTGCAGCGGGTGGAGTAATGGGCGCGGTGCTGGCGTCATCCTGCTGCCTCGCCCCGCTCGTGCTTCTAAGCCTTGGTGTGTCTGGAGCCTGGATCGGCAATCTCACCGCCCTCGAACCCTTCAAGCCCTATTTCGCGGCGGTGACGCTGGTCTTCATCGCGCTCGGCTTCTGGCACGTCTATTTCCGGACCGCGCCGGAATGCGTCGACGGCTCCTACTGCGCTCGGCCGCGCTCTTCGATCATCACCAAGTCGGCGCTCTGGATCGCAACCGTCCTGATCGCCCTGGCGCTGACGATCGATTGGTGGGCTCCGTACTTCTACTGAGCCGCCCCGTTCTACCTAGAGAGGATATACTCATGAAACGACCCTTCATCATTGCCGCCGGCGCAGTTGCGCTGACCAGTGCGGGAATCATCTCCACGGCGGCTTTCGCGCCGTTTGCCGCGCAACCGGCCAAAGCGGCGCCTGCCCGCGCTCAGACCGCGACCTTCGCGATCGAGAACATGACCTGCGCCACATGCCCAATCACCGTGAAGAAGGCGATTGCAGGCGTCACAGGCGTCCAGGCCGTCAATGTCGATTTCGATGCGAAGACCGCGACGGTCAGGTTCGACGCGTCCAAGACGACGATTGCCGCCATCGCCAGGGCCTCAACCAACGCGGGCTATCCGGCGCGCGCGACGAAGATCTGACGCGGGTGAAAGACCGGACGCTGCTCGGCGCCGGGCTTATCGGGACGGCGATAGTAGCGCTTTGCTGCTTCACGCCGGTGCTTGTGGTGCTGGCGGGCGTGGTCGGCCTGGCGGCGATCGTCGGCTACCTCGACTATGTCCTGCTGCCCGCGCTCTTATTCTTCGTCGGTCTGACCGCCTACGCCATGTGGCGCCGGCAACGGCGCTAGACGAGATCATGATTGTCGAGCCCGGAACTGCCGCGCCGACAAGATTAGCCGACCCGATCCGATGAGGAGGACACGCATGAGCGCATATGACTTCGACCTGATAGTGATCGGGGCCGGAACCGGCGGCAATGGGGTTGCCCGGATGACTGCTGCGGCGGGCTGGAAGGTCGCCAGCATCGACAGCCTGCCCTACGGCGGAACGTGCGCTCTGCGCGGCTGCGACCCCAAGAAAATGCTGGTGGCGGTGACCGAGGGCGTTGACTGGGCGCAGAACCTGAAGGGCAAGGGTCTCGAGGCTCAGATCTCTGTCGATTGGCCGGACATGATGGCCTTCAAGCGCAGCTTCACCGACGCCATGCCGCGGCGCATCGAGACCGGGCTTGAAAAAGCGGGCGTCGCGACGCTGCACGGCGACGCTCGGTTCACCGGCCCCGACACGATTGAGCTGAACGGGGAAAGCCTGCGCGCGCGGCATTTCCACATCGCCACCGGCGCGCGGCCGATGACGCTGAACATCCCCGGCGAAGAGCTGTTGATCACCAGCACCGACTTCCTCGACCTGCCGGAGCGGCCGGACCGGGTCGTCTTTGTCGGCGGCGGATTCATCGCCATGGAATTCGCCCATATCGCGAAACGGGCCGGTGCGAGCGAGGTCACGGTCTTGGAGATGATGGAGCGGCCGCTCGGCAATTTCGATCCCGATCTTGTCACAATGCTGGTCGAGGCCACCGCCGAACTCGGAGTCGCTCTGCGGACCGAAGCGAAAGTGTTGAAGGTCGAGAAACAGGGCGGCGAACTCGCCGTCTCGGTCGAGACGCCGGGCGGCATCAAGGTGGTTACCTGCGATACCGTGGTCCACGCCACCGGGCGTGTGCCCAATATCGACGGACTGAACCTCGCCGCCGCCGGGGTGGAGCATGGACCGCGTGGCATCAAGGTCAACGCCTCGATGCGCACCACCAATCCAAACATATTCGCCGCCGGAGACTGCGCCGACAGCGGCCCCAACCTGACCCCGGTTTCAGCCTACGAAGGCCGGATCGCCGCCAAGAACCTGCTGGCCGGCCACGACGAGCGCAGCGTGTCCTACCCGCCGATCCCGAGCGTCGTCTTCACCCTTCCCATGGTTGCGACGGTCGGACTGTCGGAGACGGCTGCGCGGGAGAAGGGACTAAAGTTCGACACCCACTTCGAGAAGACACAGGGCTGGTATTCTTCGCTGCGGGTCGGGGCGAAATGGACGGGCTACAAGATTCTTGTCGAACGGGAGACCGGCCGAATCCTTGGCGCGCATCTGATGGGGCCGGGGGCCGAGGAACAGATCAACCTGTTTGCCATGGCGATGGGGGCAGGCCTGACCGCCAACCAGATCAAGGCAGTGATCTTCGCGTATCCGAGCTACGCCTCAGACATCGGCTCAATGGTGTGACACATGCCTTTTGGGGCATCGCCACAGTCGCGGCCCCCATGAATATAGAAGGAATGCGACAGTGGACAATCAAGTGGACGCCCGTGACTGCTGCACTACCGGCGGGTTCGAAGGCCGAGCTTTCGACATCGCCGTGATCGGCGCCGGATCGGCCGGCTTTTCCGCCGCGATCACCGCCGCCGAGCAGGGTGCCAGCGTCGCACTGATTGGCCACGGCACCATCGGCGGCACCTGCGTGAACGTCGGCTGCGTTCCGTCGAAGACGATGATCCGTGCAGCCGAAGCCCTTCACGGCGCCGGCGCCGCAAGCCGTTTTCCGGGTCTCGCCGGAGAGGCTCGCGTCACTGACTGGCGCCAGCTGATCGCGGCCAAGGATAATCTCGTCGCCACGCTTCGGCAGAAGAAATATATCGACCTTCTGCCCGAGTATGACGGCGTCACCTATCTAGAAGGCGCGGCCCGTCTGGATCGGAATGGCGTCGCCGTGGATGACCGGGTCATTGCCGCCCGAAAGATCATCATCGCGACCGGCTCCGCGCCCGCCGTGCCGGATATTCCAGGGCTGGCCGACGTGCCTTGGCTGACGAGCACGACTGCACTGGAGCTCACCGAGCACCCACGCTCGCTTCTGGTCATCGGCGGCGGCTATATCGGCTGCGAGCTCGCCCAGATGTTTGCACGCACCGGGACCAACGTAACTCTCGTCACCCGCTCCCGGCTGCTTCCGGAGGCGGAGCCGGAAATCGCCGAAGCGCTGACCCGCTATCTGGCCGATGAAGGCGTCACGGTTCGCACGGGCCTGGCCTATTCCCGGATCGAACGCCGCGAGGGCCAGGTCGCGCTCACCATCGAGGTGGACGGCAAAGCGGAAACGCTGATCGCCGAACAGGTACTGGCGACGACAGGCCGCACGCCCAACACGGCCGGCCTTGGCCTCGGTGCAGCGGGCGTCAAGGTGGCGACGAATGGTGGAGTCGTCGTCGACGAGCGCATGCGTACATCGAAATCCGGCATTTACGCCGCTGGTGACGTGACCGGGCGTGACCAGTTCGTCTACATGGCGGCCTATGGTGCGAAGCTCGCCGCGCTTAACGCTCTCAACGGCGACAGCCTCGCCTATGACAATGCAACGATGCCATGGGTCGTCTTCACGGATCCGCAGGTTGCTGGCGTCGGCCTGACCGAGGCCCAGGCCAAGGCGCGAGGCTTTGCGACGAAAGCATCAGTAGTGCCGCTCGACCAGGTACCGCGGTCGCTCGCGGCCCGCGACACGCGGGGATTGATCAAGCTTATCGCCGATAAGCAATCCGATCGTCTGCTGGGCGCGCAGATCCTCGCGCCCGAGGGAGCTGACAGCATCCAGACGATGGTGCTAGCGCTGAAGTTCGGGATGACCACCAAGGAATTGGGCGAGACAATCTTTCCCTATTTGACGACCGTCGAGGGGCTGAAGCTTGCGGCACAAGGATTCGGCAAGGACGTGTCCAAGCTATCCTGCTGCGCCGGCTAACAGTCGATTACGATGATTGGGCCACGACGGTTGCCGCATTGCCAAGGGTCGCCGCAAACGCGCGCTATCCATCTATCTCAGACGCTTACAAGCGAATTCGCATTCTGGGAAGCTCGGCAGCACTCGCCGAGGTCCGGAATGGCCGCACAGCTGCCTCCGTGTAGGTGATGCGAACTCCCGTACCGCCGATGACCGCCTGGCCTACTACGCTGGCGTGCTTGCAGCGGACCTTTAGTGGAATACGGCGGCACACGGCGGTATTTGGCGCCCCGCCCTGGATAAACATAACGAATACACATCGCCGTTTGCACTCCTATAGAACCGCCGCCGCGCGCCTGTAGCCGCCCTATGGCGTAGTGCGACGCCGCTGATTATTCGAGAAGCATCGGGGGTAGGATCAACGGCCCACACTTTCGAGCCTCCCGATGGCAAGTTGCCTCTGCCGCCGCCGTAGATACCGCTTGGTCGGATTGCGTAGTGCAATTACCTCGGCAGATGAGGGGAACGCGATTGAATCCTTGGCCAGTGATACCCGCCGACGTTGTTGCCTGGTTCCGTGGCGGTTAGCGTCCGCGCTCGTGGTGTAATTTCCGGTGTAGGCGATGGTGTATTCCGGGGTGGGGCATGCCCCACCCCGGAATGCGGCGTCGCTGGTGGCCACCGGGTTCATCGTTATGGTGGAGTTTGCACACTTCAACCGTGACGAAGAGGAGTTCCCGATGACCGAGGACAGATTACTGATCGAAGAGCTTGCTGCGAAGGGCGGCCAACCGGATTTTTTGCGCACCATCGCCGAGAACGTGCTGCAGCTGATCATGGAGGCCGACGTTGATGGCCTGATCGGCGCGGGTCGCCACGAACGCAGCAGCGAGCGCGCGACCTGGCGCAACGGCTATCGCGACCGTTCGCTGGATACCCGGGTAGGCACGCTGAACCTGAAAATCCCCAAGCTGCGTGCTGGGTCCTACTTTCCGGGCTTCCTTGAGCCCCGCAAGATGGTCGAGAAAGCGCTGGTTGCGGTGATCCAGGAAGCGTGGATCGGCGGGGTCAGCACCCGGCGGGTCGATGAACTCGTCCAGGCCATGGGCATGACCGGCATCTCCAAGTCCACCGTCTCCAAGCTTTGCAAGGACATTGACGAGCGCGTCCATGCCTTTCTGAAACGCCCGCTCACCGGCGAATGGCCGTATCTCTGGCTCGATGCCACCTATCTCAAGGTACGCGAAGGCGGGCGGATCATCAGCGTTGCCGCAATAATCGCCATGGCCGTCAACACCGAGGGCCGGCGCGAGATCGTCGGCCTGCATATCGGCCCCTCGGAAGCGGAGGTCTTCTGGTCCGACTTCCTGAAGGACCTTGTTCGGCGCGGTCTTACCGGCGTGAAGCTGGTCATCTCCGATGCTCACGAGGGCCTCAAGGGCGCGATCACCCGCGTCATGGGCGCCACCTGGCAGCGCTGCCGGGTGCACTTCATGCGCAATGCCCTGTCCTATGTGCCCAAGGGCCAGAACACTGTCGTCGCCGCCGCGATCCGCCAGGTCTTCCTGCAGCCCGATCAGAAAAGCGCAACGCAGGTCTGGCGACAGGTCGCCGACCAGTTGCGCACCCGTTGGCCCAAGCTCGGCGCCTGCATGGACGAGGCCGAAACCGACGTGCTCGCCTACACCGGCTTTCCCACCCAGCACCGCACGAAGTTACACTCAACCAATCCGCTCGAGCGGCTCAACAAGGAGGTCAAGCGCCGCGCCGACGTCGTCGGAATCTTCCCGAACGAAGACAGCATCATCCGCCTCGTCGGGGCTGTGCTGATGGAGCAGAACGACGAGTGGCAGCTCCAGCACCGATACATGCAGATCGAAGGCATGGCCGAACTCAACCAACCCATGATCGAGGAGGAAAATCAGCCCCTACACATCACCGCCAAAGCCGCCTGACGATGGCCCACGGCCACAGCCGAAATTACACCACCTTGACGGACGCGACCCCGTGGCGTCTTCGCGGACGCAAACCGCCACGTATGTGAGCGCCTGGCCAATCTCCCCAATATCCGCGAGACATCGCTCGATGACGGATTGATTGAAGCGCTGATCCCCAACAGTGCGCCGACGCTCCTGCCTTCGGGCGCGATCATCCGCATGGATACTCACAACATCGGTGGTTTGCGGCGCCTAGGCGCTCCCCATTGGGATTGGGATTTTCCGCAACGCCGGCGTTGGGAAACGGCGGATATTGCGATCCTCGTCTTCGTCTATCGACAAGACAAGCTGGTGGCGAAGAAGATTGGCCTGCTCCAATCCAAACGTCTCTTTCCGACTAACCATGATGTCGAAGACGAAGATGAAATTGGTTTCCTTCATGGCATGAATGCGTTCATCCGCCGCGATGGGCAGCAAGCAGCCGCCGCACTCCACCGAACCTACAGCTTCGACGAAACCTGCACCTTCGCCGCAATTCAGGCTGGACACCGACAGGTCGAACTGATCGACACGCTCAATCGGGATTTCGGCAAGGCCGTCTTCTACCTGCTCTACGCACCGCCTGAGCTTCCCTACGCAGTTACCTACCCCCTGCGAAAACGAATCCGCGTTGGCGACATGCCGGTCGGAAATCGGGTGGTCGATGCCGACAACCTCCACCGCGCTCTTGTCGAACTCAATGACGGCCAATCTCCCACCTTCAGCCTGCTGAAATCCGCCTGCGTCGGGCGGGATTGGCCGCTCGAAACCTGGGCTGCCGATCTGCTGCTGACCTGTCAGGTTGGACAGCAGTTCGATGACAGCAATGACGATCGCGTCCGCTATTTCCTCGAACGCCGATCGGGGCCCATTGGGGCGGCTCTCGCTGCATCAATTACCCTGCCGGGCGAGGCCTGAGCCGTGCGAAGTGGCGATATCCCCTTCAAGTTCGATCTGACCGATCTCCTCGCCCGCGCTCGCCGCCAAGTCGCTGGCCGGATAGGTGACGTCACCTTGAACTTGCCTTTCATCAGCATTGCGGTCAGCCCTAAAGATCGCGAGCGCCGTGTGGCGCGCGAGATCGTCCTCCGTTTGCGCGATCGGCGCGTCCTATCTGCGTGGGAATGTTGCGACGATTGCATCGAGAGAGCTCTCACTTCGCTCAAGGAAATCCGCCAGTTGATCGTCGACAAAGAGGTGGAACTCGCCGAGTTGCAGGACGGACCGCTGTTCCTTCTGCTCGATGCGATGGCGACTGGTATTCGACAGTTTATGACTTACGAGGAGCTGTTGCGGCGCGACAAGGATGCGCCCCCGCATCCACGTTTCGGCGAGTTTCATCGACCGCCGGACGTGCGCCAAGCCTATTTCGACGGCCTCGAAATCTTACGCGGACACCTGAGCCGGTGTCTCGGGCAGATCGCGCTCATTGCCGGCATGCCCGTGCCGACCGAAGGCATCATTGAGAACTACCAGGGGCCGTGGCAGCTAGAAGCCTACGAGGCGCCTCCTCTGCTGCCACCACCCCCCGAATGACCTGCGCTACGGCTGCTCGGAAGCCCAGGCGCTTACAACGGTGGCGTCGCTTCCCGCACCTGCCGATCACAAGGTTGAGCCTAGAGAACCATTAGAGAACAAAATCTGCTGGCGAAGGCTTGTGGATCGGTTAGGCATGGGCGGATGGAGAGCATAACGAGCCCGAGCGAGCTATCGAGCGATGACTTTGTGCGGCGCTTCGCGCTGCGCCCCGGCCAATTAATGTGGCTCCTTGGCGCGGGTGCGTCGGTTTCAGCCGGCATCCCCAGCGCTTGGGATATGATCTGGCAATTCAAGCAAACGTTGTTCGTTGCCCAACGCAAGGCGTCGCCGCAGAGTGTCGCCGATCTCGGTAATCCTGCGATCCGCGCGCTGTTAGACTCGCACATTGCGAGTTCCGAGCGACTACCGTCGCCGGGTTCACCGGATGAATACGCGGCGCTCTTCGAAGCAACCTACCCGGTGGAGCGCGATCGCACGACTTTTATTCAAGGCATGATTAGCGGCGCGAAGCTGGCCTATGGCCATCTTGCCCTCGCCTCGCTTCTAAAAGCGGGCCACACTCAGCTCGTCTGGACGACCAATTTCGACCACTTGATCGAAGATGCCTGCGCGAGAACGTATGGCACAACGGGCACGTTGAGCGTCGTTGCACTCGACGCTCCGGAACTGGCGGGGCAATTGATCGGCGCGCAAAAATGGCCCATCGCAGTGAAGCTGCACGGCGATTTCCGCTCGCGTCGGCTTAAGAACACGACCGATGAGCTGCGCCAGCAGGATGCGGCGCTTCGTCAGCAGCTCGTGGATGCCTGCCGACGATCCGGCCTCGTAGTCGCCGGCTACAGCGGACGCGACGATTCAGTGATGGACGCGCTTGAAACGGCGCTCAATCAGCCGGGCGGTTATCCTGGCGGACTGTTCTGGCTGCATCGCGGTAGCGATCCACCGCTCGGGCGGGTCATCCGACTTCTCCAGCGCGCCAGCGACGCGGGCGTTGAGTGCGGGCTGGTGCGGATTGAGAGCTTCGATGAGATATTACGTGATCTCGTGCGGCTGCTGCCCGCGCTCGACACATCCGCTCTCAACGCGCTGGCAACAGGACGGTCGCGCGTGTCGGGCGCTCCCGAGCCCTCGGGCCAGCGGGGCTGGCCCCTCATTCGGCTCAACGGGCTTGCCGTCACCATCCCGGCCAATTGCCGCAAGCTGGTATGCACGATCGAGGGTGTCGCAGCGGCGCGTTCGGCGGTCGCCGAGGCGAACGCGCGCCTGATCGTGACGCGCACGCAAGCGGGCGTGCTCGGTTTCGGCAGCGATGCCGAGTTCCGTCGAGTGTTCGACCCGTTCGGAATCACTGCGTTCGATCTGGCCACCTTCGAGAAGCGGCGCCTGCGCTATGAGTCCGGCGAACGCGGCCTGCTACGCGATGCCTTGGTAGAGGCGCTGTGTGCCGCCAAGAATGTTCGTGCGATCCGCCGCCGCAGCGCTGATTTGCTCGTGCCAGTAGATCCCGCCGACAGCGCATGGGATGGGCTTCGCGCGATAACTCATCAGACGACTGGCACCGTGCCCAAACACCCTGACCTGAAATGGCACGAGGGGGTCGGGGTCCGGCTTGACTGGGCAGACGACGGTCTTTGGCTGCTGCTTGATCCAAAGATCGTGTTTGAGGGTGTCACGGACGCGACCAAAGCGATCACCGCCGACTTCGCGCGCGAACGGACGGTGAAGCGCTATAATCGTGATCTCGATCGGCTTATCGATTTTTGGGCAAAGCGCCTTGCCGGCGAAGCGCTTCTGGCGCTGTCGATTGGCGACGGGATCGATGCTCGCTTCGCAGTCGGGAAGAACACGGCCTTCTCCAAGCTGGTGCAGCCATGACGAGCGAGATCGCCCCGACCATATGGTATCCCGAACCCGAGCTGGTGTTCCATCCCGAGCGAACGAGCGAGCGGGACATTCATCCGCTGCGCGGGCTCAAGCGGTTCGGCCCCCATTCGCGCGGATTGGTGCAATCGCCGATCCGGGTAGCGACGCTGGCCCCGAAGGGCGAGTCCGAGCGACTGTTCGCATTCATGCGTGAGCTGAGCCAGAGCGTGCGCCCGGTCGAGCGAACCGACTATCTGCCGGATTGGCCGGGCTTCAATACCGTGTTCGACATGCGCGTGACGGCGGCAACCAAGAAATGCCGTGTCGAGCTGGACGGATCGTTTGAGAGCGAGATGGCACAATCGGCGATGCCGCACGTGTTGCTCGCCGAACAGCTCGTTCGTGCGATCCAGCCCCTTGAGGCGTTCCGCAGCGACTTCGATGTCTTGTTCATCTACCTACCGCAGCGGTGGGAGCGTGGCTTCTACGGCGCGGGGGACGATTTCGATCTCCACGATCATCTCAAAGCCTATACGGCCGCGCGCGGGATGCCGATCCAGATCGTGCGCGAAGACAAGGCGCTCGCTTATCGCTGCCGTGCGAGCGTGATGTGGCGAGTCGGGCTGGCGCTGTATGCCAAGGCCGGCGGCGTTCCCTGGAAGCTAGCCGACGCGGACCCAGAAACAGCCTATGTCGGCATTTCCTATGCGGTGCGGTCGAACGGTGCCGACAAACCGCGATTTGTGACTTGTTGCAGCCAGGTGTTCGACGCGGAGGGCGCCGGCTTGGAGTTTATCGCCTACGATACCGCCGACGTGCAGGTGCAACGCGATAATCCCTTTTTATCGCAGGCTGAGATGTTCCGTGTCATCACGCGGTCGATGACGCTGTATCGTCACCGGCATGGCGGACGCTCGCCGCGCCGGGTCATGGTCCACAAATCGACCGAGTTCAAAGACGCAGAAGTGCTCGGCTGCTTCGAGGCACTACCGCTGTGCGAGGCGGTCGATTTGATTCAGGTGGTCGAGGATGTGGGCTGGCGCGGCGCGCGTTGGGAACGCGACCAAGCCAATTCGGGAGGTAAGGCGGCGGCGTTTCCAATTAAGCGTGGCTCACTGATCGGGCTTGGCGAGCGCGAGGCACTCCTGTGGATGCACGGTGCCGTGGAGACTTTGGGACCGAAAACCTATTTTCAGGGTCAGCGCGGCACGCCGCGTCCGATCCGACTTGTCCGCCATGCCGGGCACGGCACGTGGGACGACAGCGCCCGCGCGGCGCTCGCCTTGTCGAAGATGAACTGGAACAATGACGGGCTGTATGATCCGCTACCCGTAACGATGAGTTATGCGAAGGTGCTGGCGCGCGTCCTCAAGCGCATGACGAATCTAGGCAGCACACCCTACCAATTCCGATTCTTCATGTAGTGAAAGTTCGTTGCACCCACAGGATTCGAACTTTTTGCCGTCGATGGCCGCCGTGCCTACGATCGTGTTAACACTGAGTTTTCGCTGATCGTAGCCTGTGCGGCTGACGCGCACAAACGGCGGCCGGCGGCGGAATTTGGTGCCCCGTGCAGGATAAACATAACGAATACATCCCGTTGTTCCTACTACCGTAGCGCCGCCAAACACCGAAACGAGCCAGCGATCGTCGCCGTCGAACGTCGCTTGCGCTTCGCCCGCAATCCGCACCCTTCCTGAACCGTTGCAGGATGGAGATATACGTGTTTCATTTCAACATCGGAAATGATACATATGCGTTATGGACGCTTCGCAAGACTCCGAGCATTGGCTAGCATTGCTGCACCAAATCCCTGCGAAGCCGCCCTATCTGCGTGTGAAAATCTGGCGCCGCTTGCAGGCGATTGGCGCAGTGCCGCTCAAGAACGCTGTTCATGTGCTCCCCCGTCGCGAGGAGAACGAAACCGCATTTCGCGACCTGCTGGCAGAGATCACGACCAGCGGCGGCGAGGCGGTGCTGATCGACGCGCAGATGATCGAAGGCCAGAGCGACGTTGAGCTCCGCCAGCTTTTCGACGCTGCGCGGGATGCCGATTATGACGAGCTGGCCCAAGCCGCACGGCAGTTGCTCGACACTGGGCCGGCGTCGGGGACCGAGATCTCAAAACTCCAGCGACGGCTTTCTGAGATTGTCCGGCTCGACTTCTTTGGCGCGCACGGTCGTCAAGGTGCCGAGGCGGCGCTGCGGGATTTGGACGAGAAGCGTTACGCCCATCCCGACGTCGGCCGCACAGGCGAAGCGGCTGCGGTGTCGCCCGCTGACCTCAAGCATCGCGTCTGGGTGACGCGGCGCGGCGTCCACGTCGATCGCATCGCCTGCGCTTGGCTGATCCGACGATTCATCGACCCCCACGCGAGCTTCAAGTTCGTCGATGGCAGGAGCTACACGTCCGATGCCGGCGAGCTGCGCTTCGATATGACCGATGCCGAGTTCACCCATGAGGGCGATCGGTGCAGCTTCGAGACCCTGCTGCTACGCGCCGAGCTGGACGGCGATCCGGGATTAGCCGCGATCGGGGAGATCATCCACGACCTCGACATCGGCGACGACAAGTTTGAGCGGCCGGAAACGCCGGGACTCAGCGCGATGCTGTCAGGCGTGTGCGCGACGTTCGATGACGATCTCCAGCGCATCGCCGGTGCCGGCGACGCGCTCGATGGCTTCTACGCCTACTTCACCCGGCAAAACCCGTGAAGTCGGGAGTCAGCGCAAGGCACTCGGCCCTCGGCCGAGAGATGACTGTTATAGCTTGAGGAACGTGGTGAATGCAGACAAATGTACCGAGCGAGGCTGTAGGTTCTGCGGAAGGTCAAGGCATTTTGCCGCAGCTTTCGTATGCACAGATCTTCGCCAAGTTCTTGCGGTTCGGTTTCCTGGCATGGGGTGGCCCGATCGCCCAAATCGCCATGATCCGCCGCGAGTTGGTCGACGAGGAACACTGGGTCTCAAGTGCCAGGTTCAACCGCATCCTAGCCGTGTATCAGGTGCTCCCCGGTCCGGAGGCTCACGAGCTATGCGTCTTCTTCGGCACGCTTCCTAAAGGAAAGCTCGGCGGTCTTCTTGCAGGCCTGGGATTCATGATGCCGGGCTTTGTCCTAATGTTCGCGCTGTCCTGGCTGTATCTCTCCACCGGGATCATGCAGACTGCCGCCGCAACCGCGGCATTTCTCGGAGTGCAACCGGCCGTCATCGCCCTGATCGTGCGCGCCGTGCACCGGATTGGCGGTCACATCCTGCTCGACCGCTGGCTTTGGGGTATCGCGGGCGTCGCCGGCCTAGCGGCCCTCGTCGGCACGCCGTTCTGGCTCACCCTGCCGATCGCGGGCCTCGTCTATATGTTCGCGACGCGCCGTCAGCGGGTGACGGCCGGCCTGCTCATGGCCGTGCTCGTCGGGCTCGGGCTCTACTTCGCCTGGGTCACTTTCGCCGGTCCGGTTGGTGGAGATGCGGTCTCGGCGCAACCCGTCGCAAACCAAGAACCGTCGCTGCTGGATCTTTTCATCTCGGGCCTCAAGGCCGGGCTCCTCACCTTTGGCGGGGCCTACACAGTCATCCCGTTCCTGCGTGCCGATGCGGTTGGCAATGGATGGATGACGGATGCGCAGTTCCTCGACGGGCTCGCCCTATCGGGGATTCTGCCGGCACCCCTGATCATCTTCTCGACGTTCATCGGATATTTCGGCGGCGGCCCACTCGGAGCGATCGTGATGACGATCGGCATCTTCCTGCCGGCATTCAGCTTTTCTCTGTTCTTTCATGACCAGCTTGAACGGCTGGTGGACAACGAAAAGATCAAGACCTTCCTAGAGGGAATATCAGCAGCGGTCGTCGGGCTGATCGCCGCCACGACGCTGGAACTAGGGCAAAAGACTCTCGTGAACGTGCCCGGCGTGGTGATCCCGCTCGCGATCTTCGCCGTCGCCCTCGCGCTCCTTTACGTGTTCAAGGCCAAAACGACGATCCTGTGGGTTGTTCTCGCCGCGGCGGGGGCGGGCCTCGTCCTGTTCGGATGATCGCGACGCACCGTCACTCTTACGCAGCCTAATCAATCATATTGGAAAGGACCGAATGTGACGATCGACAATCTCTCCCGACGCAGTGCAATCGCAACCCTAGGCATAGGAGCCGCCGCCATGACGATCAACGAAGCCTCCGCCCGGACGCCGGTCGCCACGCCGTCGACCGTCCCCGCCTTTGCCGGCAACCATCAAATCAAGCCGCTCAAGTTCGATCCGGCCAGGCTTGAGGGCTTGTCCGAGCGATTGATCACGTCGCACCACGAGAACAACTATGCCGGCTCGGTCAAGACGCTGAACGCATTGCGGCCACGGCTGGCCGCCGCGCTCGCCGATACCGAAGCGCCGCCTGCCATCTACGGCGGCCTCAAACGCGAGGAACTGCACCGTACCGGCTCGGTGGTGCTGCATGAAATCTACTTCGACGGGTTGGGCGGCGACGGCCGGGCGGCCGGTTCGGTCCGCGACGCCATTGACGCCGCCTTCGGCTCGTTCGCGACATGGGAGGCGGAATTCCGCCGCACCGGCATGAGCCTTGCGGGCGGCTCTGGCTGGACAATCCTCGCTTACAACGTCCACACGCGCTCGCTCAACAATCATTGGGCTTGGGATCACATGCACGGCGCTGCGGCCGGCATACCGCTGCTCGCGCTCGATATGTATGAACACAGCTTTCACATGGACTACGGCACCCAAGCCGCCAGGTATATCGACGCGTGGTTCAAGAACCTCGACTGGGAAGCGACCGACCGCCGTTATGCGCAGGCGATCGCCACCGCCAGCGCCTGAGTTGGAGAGCGGCGATGAACGGGAGGCGAGTGAAGTCGGCCTTGACCACTTGCCCCAAGATCGGCCTGTTGTGGCGAACCGACCTCCCCACCAGCCCTCTGGACGTGCAAAGCGCGCGCCAGTGGCCGATCATGGCAGCGCTGCGTGAGTTGGGCGGTGAGGTCGAGGCGATTGGATATGCCGACGAGACGGCTGGTACAACGCGCGACCGTCTGCTGACGTGCGATGGCGTGATGGTCTGGGCCGACCCGATCAGCGACGCCGGTGACCGCTCAAGGCTCGATCCGATTTTGCGCGAGGCCGCGGCGGCGGGCGTCTCGATCAGCGCGCATCCCGATATCATCGCGAAAATGGGCGTGAAAAGCGTGCTTCACGCCACGCGGGCGCTGGGTTGGGGCACCGACACACACCGCTACGCCGATCTGGAGGAACTGCGCGCGCTGCTTCTTGAACGCCTGGCTTCCGGGCCGCGTGTGCTCAAGGAAAATCGGAGCAATGGCGGCCGGGGCGTGTGGCGGGTCGAAGTTGCTGACCGGGGGGGTGGCGCCCAACCGATCGTTTCGGTCCTTCACGCCGCGCGGGACAGCGTTCCGTTCAAGATCCCCCTCGATGCCCTGATCGCTCGGTTCGCACCCTATTTTGAGCGCGGCGAATGCCTCATCGACCAACCGTTCCAACCGCGGCTCGGGGACGGCATGATCCGCTGCTATGTGAGCGAGGGCACGGTCGTCGGTTTCGGCCACCAACTGATCCGCGCGCTATTGCCGCTACCCGCGGAAGGGGTCGATTCTCCGAAGGCGCAGCCGGGGCCGCGGGTCATGCAGCCTGCCGACGCCGGCGCTTTCCAGTCGCTCAGAGACGATATGGAACAGTCGTGGATTCCCGGGTTGCAGCACATCCTCGCCATCGAGCATGACGAGCTGCCGCTCCTGTGGGACGCGGACTTCCTCTACGGGCCGAAAGACGATCGCGGCTCGGACAGCTATGTCTTGTGCGAGATCAACGTCAGTTCGGTCGCGCCGTTTCCGCCCAGCGCCGTGCGACAGGTGGCGGATGCCGCATACCGTCGCGCGGTCGCGGCGCACGAACGCCGTGTCGCCGGCCGAGGAACTACGGCTTCGCCGGCATAAACGTTCGCACGTTCCGGGATACGTTAGTCGGTCGCTGGACCAGCGAAGCGCCTTTCGTCACGCTCAGTCAACTTGATCCAGTATTCGAGCCGCCGTCACCGCCGGTGCCCGCGGCAATCTGATTTCGACCGCCAGCCCTGGCTGGAGCCGCGCAAAGGCCAGCGCTCCACGGTGCAGTCGGGCAACGGCGTCGGCGATGGCGAGGCCAAGGCCGTTGCCGGATGCACGCCGCGCTCGGTCCAAGCGCCCGAACGGGCGCAGCATCTCGGAGACCTCGCAATCGGATACGCCGGGACCGTCGTCGGCGACCGCCATCGTCAACGTGTCGGCCTGCTCGGTGACCGAAACATCGATACGAGCGTGCTCACCGGAGTATTTGAGCGCGTTCTCAATCAGGTTGGCGAGCGCACGCGCCAGCAGGTCGGCGTCACCGGCGACCAGCGCTTCTCGCGCTAAGCTCACAGAGATGTTGCGGCCGGAAGCCTCGATCTCTGCACGATAGGCATCCACCACCCGGTCAACGATCTCTGCCAGGTCGATAGGCTGAAATCGCGCGCGCGCGTTACCGGCATCAATCTCCGCTAGATCCAGCACCGCACTGAACAGCCGAAGCGCCTCGTCCAGCCCGGCCAACGCCTCACCCAGCGCCGCAGACCTGAGCTCTTCATCGTGCTGTGCCAACGCCAATTCAACAGAGTGCCTCACCCGCGTGAGCGGCGTGCGCAGGTCGTGGGCGACCTCCGCCGACACGCGACGGATCGTGGCTACCAGCGTGTCAATCCGATCGAGCATACGGTCGATGGCCAACGCGAGTTGATCAAGATCGGTGCGCGCATCGACCGGAGCGCCGGTCCGCGCCGAGAGATCGCCACGCTCGACTGCTCGGACGGTAACGTTGATCCGCTTCATCTGGCGCAGCGTCTGCCGCGTGGCGAAGAGGCCTGCGATGATGCCGAACACCAACGCGATTCCGCCAGCGGTCAGAATGGCCCCGAAAACAGCGTCGCGGATTGCTTCGCTTCGCTCCATATCCTCTCCAACGATGAGAAGGGATCCATCGGGAAGGCGTCGCGTCATCGCCAGCAGATGGACGCCCTCGACGCCGGGTTGCGGCGGAGGCTGGTCGATAAAGTGCCAACCGACCTTTCGCGGTACAATTTGGATGTCGCCGATCAGCGTGCGTCCATCTGGCCCAACTAAATAATACTCGGGCGACCCCGGCCGCTCGGCCTTCGCTCGAATTATTTCCAGTGCGCGATCAAGGCCTCCCCGTTGCGCTTCGAGGGCGATCACGTGCGACTCCAGCTCGATGCGATTTCGAGCCTCGCGCTCAACCACCCCGCGCGTTGCGATCCAGCCGCCGAGCGCGCCGGCGACCATGCTGATGACGAGCAGCAGCGCGTTGAGCGCAACAAGACGGGACACCGTCGAGCGCAACAGCCGGCTAATCACTCCAAGCGGCATAGCCTTCCCCACGCACGGTATGGATCAGGGGGGGATCGTCACCGCGATCGATCTTTGCCCGCAGCCGACTGATGTGGCTTTCGACGAGGTTCCTGCCAGGATCGAAACGGAACTTCCACACGGTCTCCAGCAGCATCAACCGCGTAAGCACGGCCGGCGAGTTCAGCATCAGTAGTTCGAGAAGCTGGAACTCGCGTGGGATTAGTTCGATGGGCGTGTTGCCTCTCCGCACCGTCCGAGCGAGACGGTCGAGTGTCAGATCGCCCAGCGAGAGGATGCTGGGCGGGCCGGCCGCCCGGCGCTGCAGCGCTTCAACGCGCGCGACCAGTTCGGCGATCGCGAACGGTTTGACAAGATAGTCGTCGGCTCCACCTTCAAGACCTTCGACTCGTTGGCCCACGGAGCCTAGCGCCGTGAGCATCAGCACGGGTGCTACGACTTGGCGACGGCGCAGCTCGGTGACAACCGATAGCCCATCCATCTCTGGCAGCATTCGGTCAACGATCAGCAACGCGTGAGCACCGCTCACGGCGCGATCAAGTCCGCTTTTTCCGTCGTCCTCCCAATCGACGGCGTGACCGCGAGCACGCAGCGCTTCAACAACGGCGCTCCCCGTGTCCTCGTCGTCCTCGATCAGTAGTAGGCGCATAATGCCCGAGGCATCTCCTCTGTTGTTTGCGCCGACCATAGCCGCGTGCGAGCAGTGCCGACAGTGCGCCAATGTCGTTTGCCGACGGCTGCGTTCGCACAAGAGTTCGATCGCCTTCTAGTGCAGAATGCCGCCAGCGGACCTTGTGAATCTACAAGGTGCCTTGCGGTCGGCGCCGATGCATGAGTGTCGCAGCTTTGGCGTGCCCGAGGAGGCATCGACCATGATCTCATTATGCATCAGGAGTTGAAGCAAAACTATGCGGACGGTGCTGTTATCGGGGTTGGCCACGCTGCTACTAGCCGCACCTGCTTGGGCGGCACCGGACTGGGCGAAGGTTGACGCCGCGCTGGGACGCCCCGGCGTCGAGCAGCCGGACGGAGTTCGTCGCTACGGATTTCCTCGCTCCGACCTGCGCGTTGTTCTGGATGGCGTATCGATAGAGCCTTCGCTGGCGCTCGGCTCCTGGGCCGCGTTTCAGCCTATGGGGGACGAAGTGATGGTAATGGGCGATCTTGTGCTCACGCACGAGGAAGTGAACCCTGTGATGACGCGCCTTTTGCAAGGTGGATACACCATCACCGCGCTCCACAATCACCTGCTGCGGTCCGCGCCCGGCACCATGTACATGCACATAGCTGCGCATGGCGATCCGGTAAGGCTGGCGGCGGCGCTGCGCCAAGCCATTTCCGCAAGCCGCACACCGATCTCTCCACCGTCTCTTGGAGCGGGAGCACCGTCTCGCCTCAATCTAAACTCCGATGCTCTGGACGAGCTGATGGGAGCCGAAGGCAGGGTCAATGGTGGCGTTCTGCAATACAGTATTCCCCGTGCGGAGCGGCTCATGGATGGCGGCATGGTGACGCCTCAATCAATGGGAACTGCGACCGCAATCAATTTTCAGCCCACCGGCGGCGGCAAGGCGGCGATCACGGGCGATTTCGTCCTCATCGCGAGCGAAGTAGACCGCGTCCTTCGAGCGCTTCGAGCGAACGACATCGAAGTCACAGCGCTTCACAACCATATGTTGAACGACGAGCCGCGCCTGTTCTTCCTGCACTTCTGGGCCAATGACGACGCGGCAAAGCTGGCGCGCGGTCTCCGCTCGGCACTCGACACAATGAACAATCGAAAAAACTAAGAATCGGACGACGGCCAGTCGGGCCGCGACCGCCGCCCGTTCATCCCCCGGCCCCGAAGGAAGTGGAACGGAACATGGCTAGCAAACGAACTCTCGTCATCGGAGCCAGCGCTGCTGTGTTGACGGTGGCAGGCGTGGCGCTCGCGGCGCAGCAGAACCATGAGGCGAACGAGAACCGCATTATCGGCGAGCATAGCGAGAAGGAAGTCGCACTCGACCAGGTGCCGGTGGCCGCGATGAACGCCGCGCGCACACGACTCGCGTCTGTCCGCGAAGCCGAGCTGGTAACCAGAAAGGCGGACGGCAGCACGCTCTACGAGATCGAAGGCAAGGATCAGGCTGGCAAGAACGTGGAGCTGTTCGTTACGCCGACAGGCCAAATCCTCGGGAATGAAAACGACAGCGATGAGGATGGCGACTGAACTCTCAGTCGTCTGAATGGGCCTGAATGGGGGTAAGGCCCATTCTTTGAAAACACCATCCGAGGATCAAATATGTTTAGGACTGTCGGTTATTGCATCGGAGCGTGTGTATCATCCGTCGTGCTCGCTGCTTCGAGTTATGCGCAAGAACAACCGATTCACACAAACGGCTCTGAACTCGTTGCAAGCTGTCGCGCCAACAACCCAGCGTGCGGCGCATACCTTCAAGGCGTGCTGGACATGATGATAGTGGCGCGGGGTAGCGAGTGTGGGGCGCCGCGTTACGATCGGAATAGATTGCGTTCAGCCTATCTGCGCTGGGCAGAAGACAACAGCTACTTCATGGACGTTCACATGGTTGCTGGCGCCGAACAAGCATTGGCTGAAGCTTGGCCTTGCGCGCCGCGACGATAGGAAGAAGTTGCATCATCCCAATCGCTCCACAGCGGCGCTCAGATAGGAATTGTTTCTGGCAGGTAGCTGGTATCACCGAACGGAGTAAGGAGTTCTGCTTGCCATTTGAAATCCGCCAGCTTTGTTATGCTATCGCCGCGGCGGACCATGGTAGTTTTTACAGAGCCGCCCGGGCACTTGATATTGAACAATCGACCCTCAGTCGCTCCATCTCGAAGTTGGAGCGCTCGATCGGAATGTCTATCTTCGAGCGGTCGCGGGCTGGGGTCAAAACGACGCTGGCCGGAGCCGCGTTCATTCGTGGCGCGCGACCAATGGTGGCAACGGCAGATAAGCTAGTCACCATGATGCTCGCAGCCGGCCAGGGCCGCGCTGGCGGTCTATTGCTCGGGTACAATAGCTCGGTCTCCGCCGGCAATCTCCGGGCGACCCTCATTAGCTGGCGCGAGGCGCATCCTGACGTCGAACTGGAATGCGTCGAGGCTGATCGCAGCGTTCTGCTCGCTGGGCTCGACACGGGCGAAATCGACGTAGCGATCCTGATGGGGACGCCCAGCCACAACGGATTTCGCTGCGAGCCGCTATGGAGCGAGCGGATGCTAGCCGCGTTGCCCGCCTCGCATCCGTTGGCTAGACGGGACATAATTCACTGGACGGATCTTCGGGGCGAGCACTTCCTTCTGCCCGCGGCCGATCCCGGCCCTGAAATCCGCGACATGTTGCTTGGCAGACTTCCAATCTCGGGCGGTAAGCCTGACATCCGAATGTCGCGGGCGAGCCGTGAGACCGTGCTGAGCATCCTCGGCGTCAACTCGGGTGTTACCATTGTCTGCGAGGGATCGACCGGAGCGACCTATCCTAGTGTCGTCTATCGGCCGATTCATGGCGAACAAGGACCGGCACTGACCGGATACTCGGGTTGCTGGCGAGACGACAATCGCAATCCAGCGTTGCGGCGCTTTCTTGGATTTATCAAGGCCCGCTATGCGCTCTCTTTTGATTTCTCGCCAAGATTCCAGTAAATTAGGCGGCCAGTCGGTGGAGTAAATTTTTGATGTCGCAAGGCAGGACCATCATCATCGTGCTTGTCACTTTGGTCATCGGCTTCGCAGGCGGCTTTGTCTTGCGGCCGGTCATCGCCCCCCTTAGCCAAACAGCCGTCGCCGTCAGTCCGGCCCCGGCCGCGCCGCAGCCGACCGCAGCGCGCGGGACGCAGTATTTTGCGGCCAATATCGACGAGGCTCGGCAGATCGTAGCAGCGTGTCGAGACGGTTCGGTGCGCGGTGATGAATGCGCCAACGCCGAGCAGGCAGTTATCGAGGCCGATAGCCGCGATCGCTTCAAGCGTTTCACCGGCAACTGAGAAGCCGGGAACCCCTTAACTGCCTTGCGCGCGGTGGCGACGAAAGCC
Organism: Sphingopyxis macrogoltabida; assembly: GCF_001314325.1. NCBI lineage: Bacteria > Pseudomonadati > Pseudomonadota > Alphaproteobacteria > Sphingomonadales > Sphingopyxidaceae > Sphingopyxis > Sphingopyxis macrogoltabida. Next base: position 1,215,972 of record NZ_CP009429.1, on the reverse strand, counting down.
GCGGTCGGTGTCCATGAAGCGCGCAAGCATAGGCGCCACCAGCTTTTCAGGCGGCATAGGTTGCTGGCCGGTCTCCGCCGCGAGCGCGGCGGCGTAGGCTACAAGATCGCGGTGGACCCCGGCGGGTAGCTCCACCGTCAGTTTGACAGGCCGATCGTCCACCAATGGCCCCAGCTTCAATTTCGTCATCGTGACGCTCCCAAAGGTTCGAGCACTAGGTCGCGGGTGATGACCACGCGCAGCGGATGGCCCGGCCGGATGGTAAGGGTCGGCTGCACGTTGAGCTGCCGCCGAACGATCTGCTGGCCGGTCTGATTGATCGTGTCCTGCGAGCCGCGCCGTAACGCGCGGGTCAAGTCATCCTCGCTGTCCGCGCCCAACTCGGCGCCGACGCCGAGCAGAGTCGAGACGGCCGCCGCCCTGAGCAGATTGCCCCAATGCTGATTCACGCGATCCTGTAGGCCGGCGAACCCAGCGCCGTCCGCGCCTGGCTGGCGCTCGAGAACGATCGAGCGCCCGTCCGGCATGATGAGCCGGTCCCAGGCGAGGAGAACACGGGTCTGCCCGGCGGTGATCTCGCTGTCGTATTCGCCGATCAGCCGGGCACCTTGCGGGATGAGCAAGATGCGGCCTGTCGGGCTGTCATAGACGTTCTGCGTAACCTGCGCCGTTATCTGGCCGGGAAGATCGGACCTGATCCCGGTGATGAGCGCGGCCGGGATGATGCTTCCGGCCTGCACGATGTTGGGCGACGGGGGTGCGATCAGCCGCGCCGCGCTCACCGTTCGCTGGTTCGAGGCTTGCGCCATGAAAGCGCGCCGGCCAGCTTGATCGCCCTGCGCTGCGCTCGCCTGCTGCGTTAGCTGCGCGGCTTGGTCGGGCAAGATCAGCGACGGGGCCGGCGCCGTTCCGGCGTTGCCCGCGTTGCCGCCGAGGAATACGCCACTCATTCGGGCAGCGTCACGTTCCTGCTGGGCGCGCTGGCGCGCAGCCTCCTCGGCCTGCGCGCGCGGATTGGGTTGGGCCGGCTGCGTGCCGATCGGCGGCACGGGCACGTTCTCGCCGCGCTGCTGGGCGGACACGATCGGGCCGCCGAGGTCGCCGGGAAGTGGTGGCCCAAGGCGCGGCGCTTGAGCATAGTCCCTCGGTCCCGAGGTGATGGTCTCGGCCGTGGCGCGGCTCTCGGTGTTGTAGAGTTCTTCCGCCTGCCGTTCACCAGCCGGTTTGAGCGCGTAGATCAGCGAGCCGCCGATACCGAGGCCGGCGGCCACGCCTATGACTGTCAGCGCCTTGCGGGACAGACGCATGACGCGGGGCGGATCGCGTCGAAGCTGGAATGGCTTTGGATCGGCGGGAAGGGGCTGCGGCGCGGCCGGCTCGGCGGAGGGAATGTCGGTGCGATCGTTCACGGCCGCCGCTCCCGTCCGTCGTCGCGCACGATGCGGACGCGCTGTTCATTGCGCCGATCGCCCAGGCGCAGTTCGGCGGCGGCGAACAGCCGGTCCACCACCATGTAGCGGCCCTGCACGCGATAATTGACTAGCTCGGCGTCCCCGGCCGCGCCGGTAACGAACAGCGGCGGCATCTCGCCCTGCGAGATCCCCGCCGGAAACTCGATGAACACCTGCCGGGAGTCGTCGAACGCACGAATGGGACGCCACGGGGCGCGGTCGCCCTCGATGCGATAACGGAAATTGAGCGAAGTCACATCCACGCCGGTCGCGGCCGGCGCGACCGTCGCAGCGGCGATGTTGCCGCCGCGTAGCGCGATGAGCTGATCTTGCGGGTAGGTCCACGACACTGAGGCCATGTAGGTCGCAGGTGTCGCGCGCAGCTCCAGATGATAGGTGCGCCGATCGGTGTTGATGACGAGGTTGGTGGCGAGGTCCGGCCTCGTCGGTTTGACGAGGATATGCACTCGCGCTGCCGGCCCGCCGCCGCTGATAGTATCGCCGATGATCCAGCGCACGGTGTCGCCGGCTGCTACCGGCCCCGGCCCAACGAGCTGCTCGCCCTCCTGTAAGGCGATGTCCGTCACTTGGCCGGGCGCGGTATAGATCTGATAGAGCGCGCCGTCCGTCCAGGGATATTGCTGGATGGCGTTGAGGAAGCCGTCACGGGCCGGCTGCACCCGCGCGGCGGCGTTTGCATCGCCGACGCGCCTACGGGGATCGGCAGGCTCTGACACGCGAGGGGCATCCGGCAATGGCTTGAGCTGACCGGGAAGCGGCAACGGTTCAGGAATCGTAACGATCTCCACCGGGCGCGGCGGCTCGGCGGCCGGCGTCGCGGCGACTTCGCGCGGTGGATCGTCATATGCGATAGCGGGCGGCCGAGCGGAAGTAGTGGCACAGCCGGCGAGCGCGGAGGCGGAAACGAGCAGCGCGGCGGTGACGGCGCGCCGGAAGGGAATGCCGATCATTGCGACAGCTCCTTTGACCAGTTGAGGGCATTGACGAACACACCGAGCGGATTCTTGCGGAGTGCGTCCGGCGTGCGAGGCGGCTGCACGACGATGGTGAGGATCGCCGACCAGCGTTCGGTGGCGGCGAGGCTGCCGTCCTGATAGCGTCGCTCCGTCCAGGCGACGCGGAAGCTGTCCGGTGACGCGCGGATGACGCTTGATACGTCCACCGCCACCTGCACCCGCCCGACGTTGGCGAACGGGTCGTTGGCGCGAGCGTAATCGTTGAGCGCGACCGCGCCCCGATCGGTGGTGAAGTCATAGGCGCGAAGCCAGTTCTGACGAACGATGACCGGATCGGCCGGCACGCTCCTGACTTGCTCGATGAAGCGGGCGAGATGGAACGCGATCTGCGGATCGGTCGGGCGATAGCCGGCCTCGGCCGGCGCGACCGCCTGCGCCTCGCCGAGCCGATCGACCTGCACCACCCAAGGGACGATATGGCCACGGGCCGATTGCCAGACGAGGCCGCCAGCCAGGCCGCCCGAAAGGGCGAGCGTGCCGAAAAATGCGAGACGCCAGTTCTTCGCCTGCACGCGCGCCGAACCGATCCTGTCGTCCCAGGCTTGGGCGGCGCGCTGATAGGGCGTGGTCGGTTCGGGGGTCTGGCCGTAGCGGATGGTCGGTCGTCGGAACATGGCAGCTAGTCCTTCTGATGGAGATCGACGGACGAGCCGCTTCCCCCGCCGTCGCCGGAACGTAGGGTGTGGGCGGCGATCGTCGCGCCGTGGGTCATGGTCTGGCGGCGCTTCATGGCCGATGCCCAAGCGGGCCTGTCGTCGGAGGCTGGTGCCGATGGCGAAGCACCTCCTGAAATCGTGCCTCGCGTCGCGGTGACTGCTGCGCGACCGCCGGCGCGATAGCTGTCTTTCAGGGACGCGGCGGCTTTCCGTAGCGGGGAAATCGCCGCACCCGCCGCCGCTTGGCCGACACCGGCCGCGCCACCCGCGACGGCGGCTGCGCCGGTCTTGCCTGCCGAGCCGAGCGCATAGGCGCTGCTGGCGGCGCCGGAAGCAAAGGCGCTCCCTCGTGCCGCGCCGCCGATCGCGCTTGCAGCCGCGCCGGCGCCGAGGCGTGCGGCGGCTGCACCGCCAACCAGCGCGCCGCTTGCGGCCAGCGCGGTCCCGGCGGCTGCGCCCGCGCCGAGGGCCGGCCCGCCTGAGACGATGCCGTTCGCTACGCCGGGGCCGAAGATCGCCAAGCCAAGCAGCGACAGCGCGCCGAGCGCGATCGACATCGCTTGCTCCAGCGTGGGCTCTGGGCCAGCGGCGGCGGTGAATTGACTGAACAACGTCGTGCCGATGCCGGTGATGACGGCGAGCACGAGAACTTTGATGCCGGTGGAGACGACATGGCCCAACACCTTCTCGGCCATGAAGGCGGTCTTGCTGAAGAAGGCGAACGGCAACATCACGAAGCCGGCGAGCGTCACCAGCTTGAACTCGATCAGCGTCACGAAAATCTGGATCGCCAGGATGAAGAAGGCGATGACGACAAGCGCCCAAGCGAGCAGCAACACGACGATCTGAACGAAGTTGGTGAAGAATGAGATTGGACCGACCAGCTCGCCCGCAGCAACGACCAGCGGCTCACCCGCATCCAAGCCGGTCGCGGCGATGAAGCCGGGGCGCATGAAGTCGGCGATGCTCATGGCATCGCCCGTCGCCTTCAAGCCCAGCCCGGCGAAAGACTGGAACACGATCGTCGCCAGTGTCGAGAAATTGCCGATGATGAAGGCAAAGACGCCGATGTAGAGCGTCTTTTTGATGAGGCGCTGAAGCACGTCCTCGTCGGCGCCCCATGCCCAGAACAGACCGGCAATCGTCAGGTCGATGGCGATCAGCGTGGTCGAAAGGAACGCGATCTCGCCGCCGAGCAGTCCGAACCCGCTGTCGATGTAGGTCGTGAAAACCTGTAGGAAGTTGTCGATGATGCCGGTGTCGTTCACCGCTGATTGCCTTCCCTGCCGAAGAACCGGCGTTGATGCGCCGCCCATGCCGCCTCGCAGCCGGAATCCGGCATGGTGAGCGCGCGGCAACGCGCGAGTTCCGCCGCTAAGGGATCGCGCTCGGCGCGTGCCGCCACGGCGTTGGCCGCCTCCGGCACGCGCGGCTCGGTGACGGCGGCGATCACCGCCACCGTCATCATGAGCCCTGCCAGCGTGGCGACGCCGGCGATCTTGACGGCTGCCGACATCGGCTCAGTTGCCGAGGAAGCGGCGGAGGCGCTCGCGCCCCTCGGCTTCGGCGGCTGCATTTCGCGCCGCCTCCAGCGATTGCGCTCGGCCTTGAGCGGCCAGCAACGCCGCGATGTCGGCGAGCTGCTGCGATTGCAGCGCGAGAAGCTGGTTGCCGGCCTGAGCCGCTTGGAGCGCGCCTTGAGATGATTGGCTCGCCGACACGAGGCGGTTCATCGTCGCGCGCGAGCCGTCGATATTTCCAACGACGCCGGCCTGAACGCGGAGCGCGTCCTGAAACGCGCCTACGCTGGTCTCCCACCGCTCGCGCGCATTTGCGACGAGCTGCCGTTGCGGGACCGACATGGCGCCGGCTGTGTATCGGCTGGTGAAAGCCTGGTCGATCTGGCCCAAGTCATAGGCGATGCGCTGCGCCTGGCCGAGCAACTGCTGGGTCTGGCGCACCTGGCCCTGCAACTCGGCGAGCGAGGATTGCGGGAGGCTCGCCAGATTGCGGGCCTCGTTGAGCAACGAAGTCGCCTGATTCTGTATCTGGCGAATCTGATTGTTGATCTGCTCCAGCGTGCGCGCGGCGGTCAGCACGTTCTGCGCATAGTTGGTCGGGTCATAGACGATCCCGCCGAACTGCGCGTAGGCCGGCACGGGCGCCGCGATCGGCGCGATGGTCGCGGTGGCGAGGACGCCGGCCAGAATGGCGCGGCGCAGGGGAAGTCGGGTCATAGCGGTAACTCCTGCTGGCGGGGGGGAAGAAGCTCGATCGCCCAGGCGCAGCCGCGATGGCGCAGCCATTCGGCCGCGAATGCGGTTTGGCCGTGAGTCTCGATGATGTCGGCGATGCGGAGCTGATCGGCCTTGGCCGACGCGGCGGCGAAGGCCAGCGCGACCTCGCCCAGCCCCAGCTCGAACAGCCGGTTGCCGCGCCGCGACTGGCAATAATAGTCGCGCTTGGGTATCGCCCGGCTGAGGATTTCGATCTGGCGGGCGTTAAGCCCGAACCGCTCGTAGATGGCGGCGATCTGCGGCTCGGCGGCGCGCTCGTTCGGCAGGAAGATGCGCGTCGGGCAGCTTTCGATGATGGCCGGGGCGATGCTCGACGTTTCGATGTCCGCAAGGCTCTGCGTGGCAAAGACGACGCTGGCGTTCTTCTTGCGAAGGGTCTTCAGCCACTCGCGGAGCTGCGCTGCGAAGTCCGGGCTGTCGAGAACCAGCCAGCCCTCGTCGATGATGATGAGTGTGGGCGAGCCGTCCAGCCGCCCGCCGATCCGGTGGAACAGGTAGGACAAAACGGCGGCGGCGGAGCCGGCGCCGACCAGTCCTTCGGTCTCGAACGCCTGCACGGCGGCTTCGCCCAAGCGCTCGTCCTCGGCGTCGAGAAGCCGGCCCCACGGCCCGCCGATGCAATACGAGGCGAGCGCCTGTTTGAGCTGCTGGTTCTGCAACAGCACGGCAAGGCCGGTCAGCGTGCGTTCGCTAACCGGCGCCGACGCCAGGGAGTTGAGCGCCGACCAGATATGCTCCTTAGCCTGCGGATCGACCGCGACGCCTTCGGACGCGAGGATCGCCGCCAGCCATTCCGCCGCCCACGCTCGCTCGGCCGGATCGTCGATGCGGGCGAGCGGTTGGAGCTGCACCCCGTCGCCGGTTTCGTCGGCAAGCATTCCGCCGAGATCCTGCCAGTCGCCGCCCATGCCGATCGAGGCGGCGCGGATGCTGCCGCCGAAGTCGAAGGCAAAGACCTGGCTGTTCTCGTAACGGCGGAACTGCATCGCCATCAGCGCGAGCAGGACCGATTTGCCGGCGCCGGTCGGGCCGACAATCAGCGTGTGGCCGACATCGCCGACGTGAAGGGAAAACCGGAACGGGGTCGAGCCTTCGGTTCTTGCGTAGAGCAAGGGGGCTGCACCGAAATGCTCGTCCCGTTCCGGCCCCGCCCATACTGCTGACAGGGGGATCAGGTGGGCGAGATTGATGGTGGAAATCGGGGGCTGGCGAACATTGGCGTAGGTGTGGCCGGGAAGGCTGCCCAGCCACGCCTCGATCGCGTTCATGCCCTCGGGAATGACGGTGAAATCGCGGCCCTGAATAACCTTCTCGACGAGCCTCAGCTTCTCGGCCGCGATGGCGGGATCGCGGTCCCACACCGTCACCGTGGCGGTGACATAGGCCATGCCGGCATAGTCGGCGCCCAGCTCCTGCAAGGCGGTGTCGGCGTCGGCGGCCTTGTTCGAGGCGTCGCTGTCGAGCAGCGTGCTCGCCTCGTTGGTCATCACCTCCTTCAAGATGGCGGCGACGGATTTGCGCTTGGCGAACCACTGGCGACGGATGCGGGTAAGCAGCTTCGTCGCGTCGGTCTTGTCGAGCATGATCGCGCGGGTGGACCAGCGATAGCCGAACGCCAGTCGGTTCAGCTCGTCGAGCAGCCCCGGAAACGTCGAGCTGGGAAAGCCGGTAATGGTGAGGATGCGGAGATGATGGTCGCCCAGGCAAGGTTCCAGCCCGCCGGTCAACGGCTCATCGGCGAGCAGCGCGTCGAGGTGCATCGGGGTTTCCGGCACGCGCACACGCTGTCGCCGCGTCGAGATCGTCGAGTGGAGGTAGGTCAGCGTCTCGCCGTCATCGAGCCAGCGGACCTCGGGCACGAAACCCTCGACCAAATTGAGCACGCGGTCGCTACGATCGGTGAAGCCTTTGAGCAGCTCCCACGGATCGACGCCGGTGGTGGACCGGCCCTCGTAAAGCCAGCCTTCGGCCCGCGCGGCGTCCTCGGCCGGCGGCATCCACAGCAACGTCAGGAAATAGGCGCTCTCGAAATGCGCGCCTTCCTCACGGAACTGTTCGCGGCGCTCCATATCGACCAGCGCAGAAACGGGATCGGGAAACTCGGACTCGGGGTAATCGAGCGCGGGACTGCGCTGCGCCTCCACGAAGATCGCCCAACCGGAGCCCAGGCGCCGGAGTGAACTGTTCAAGCGTGCCGTGGTGGCGACCAGCTCGGCCGGCGTCGCACTGTCGAGATCAGGGCCGCGGAAGCGTGCGGTGCGCTGGAACGAACCGTCCTTGTTGAGCACGACACCTTCGCCGACCAACGCGGCCCAAGGCAGGAAGTCCGCAAGGTACGCGGCCTTGCTGCGATATTCGCGCAAGCTCATCATGGCTGCATCCATGTCGGGAAGCGGAGATGGCGCCGGGCCACGTCCACGAACTGCGGATCGCGTCGTGCAACCCATACGGAAAGCGCGTGGCCGATCGCCCAGATGACCAGGCCGGCGATCCAGAGACGCAGGCCGAGCCCGATCGCGCCGGCCAGCGTCCCGTTGACGATGGCGAGCGACCGCGGCGCGCCGCCGAGCAAAATCGGCTCGGTCAGCGCCCGGTGGACGGGGGCATAGAAGCCCGCGATCGGTTCGGCTGCGTCCTGCATCAGACGAGCGCCCCGCCGCCGAACGAGAAGAACGACAGGAAGAAGCTCGACGCGGCAAAGGCGATGCTGAGACCGAACACGATCTGGATCAGCCGGCGGAAGCCGCCGGAAGTATCGCCGAAAGCCAGCGTCAGGCCGGTCACGATGATGATGATGACCGCGACGATTTTCGCCACCGGCCCCTCGATGCTTTCGAGGATGCTTTGCAGCGGCGCTTCCCACGGCATCGACGATCCGCCCGCGTGGGCCGGAACGGCAAAGGTCAGCGCGACGACGCTGGCGGTGGTGGCGAGCATGGCGCGACGCGCGCCATGCCGAATGGCATGGATCATGGCAGGTCTCCGGGCTGGGGTTTGGGAAGCAGGGTAAGGCGGTAGTCGCCGGTCGCGGCGTCGAGTCCTTCGACGCGGGCCAGCTCGGCGAGACGCCGGCCGTGCGCGTCACGGACCAGCACGGCGATCAGGTCGATGGTCTCGGCGATCAGCGCGCGAGGGACTGTCACGACCGCCTCTTGAACGAGTTGCTCCATGCGGCGGAGCGCGCCAAGTGCGGTGCCGGCGTGAATGGTTCCGATGCCGCCCGGATGGCCGGTGCCCCAGGCTTTGATGAGGTCGAGCGCCTCGGCGCCGCGCACCTCTCCGATCGGGATGCGATCCGGCCTAAGCCGTAACGACGAACGGACCAGCTCGGACAGCGACACCACGCCGTCCTTCGTCCGCATGGCGACGAGGTTGGGCGCAGCGCATTGCAGCTCGCGCGTGTCTTCGATCAGAACGATGCGGTCGGTCGTCTTGGCGACTTCGGCCAAGAGCGCGTTGACCAGCGTGGTCTTGCCGCTGCCGGTGCCGCCGGCGACGAGAATGTTGGCGCGAGCCGATACGCCTTCGCGCAGCGCCGTCGCCGCGTCGGCCGACATGATCCCGGCGGTGGCGTAGTCGTCAAGCGTGAACACCGCGACGGCGGGCTTGCGGATAGCGAAGGCGGGAGCCGCTACGACAGGCGGCAGCAAGCCCTCGAATCGTTCGCCGCCCTCGGGCAGTTCTGCCGACACGCGGGGACTGCGCGCATGAACCTCGACGCCGACATGATGAGCGACCAGGCGCACGATGCGTTCGCCATCGGCGGCGGTCAGCGTCTCGCCGGTATCGCTAACGCCTTCGCCGAGCCGATCGAGCCACAACCTCCCGTCCGGGTTTAGCATCACCTCGATCACGGTCGGGTCGTCCAGCCATGCCGAGATCGACGGCCCGAGCGCGGTGCGCAGCATCCGCGCGCCGCGCGTCTTGGCCTCGGATCGGATCGGATGAACGGTCAAGGAACTGGCCCTGCGAAGGGCCGGGCGAACCGCCGCCCGGCTGTCGGGGCACAGCAAGAGACGCATAAATACTTCTGCCGCAACAGCTACTTGCTGGCGTAGTAGAGGGGGCGGCAGATACGTGGTCGGCGGCGGAATTGCTTTTCGACTACGCGGTGGTTGGCGTGTCTATTCAGTCCGACTCAGTCGAAGTGGAGCGCGGCCAGACATCTTCCGGTATCTCGTCCCTCAAGCTCTTGCCGCTGGCGAAGCGCCGGCCGAGCGTCTCGACGAAACCCTCGTAGCGCTTGCGTCCCTTCACCTGCGCGGCCGCTTGATCCTCGTCGGGCAATGGCGGCGTCACCGTCAGCCAGAACCGCACAAACAACGTCAGTGCCTCAATCGTGAGTCCGGTGTCGCGCTCAAGCCGCTGGACCTGACGCGACAAGCGATCGAGCCGTCGAGCGAACGCCGCCTCCATCCGGTCGGCGCCGTCCGGCGAGAGGTAGGAGGCGACCGCCGCCTCCACGATTGCCGAGCGAGAGATGCGGCGGCGGATCGCCAGCTCGTCAACCTGCTTGGCGAGCGCTGGCGGAAAATAGACATTGAGCCGGACGCGCATGATCGCCGCCTACAGCTCGATACCATCGCCGGGGTCGAGCGACGCTTGCCGCGCGAGCCCCTGCATCCGGCGCCGCACCGCCGCCTGCCGCGCGGCGTCGTCGGGTTCGTCGTCCATGATCGCAAACTCCTGCGCGGGCGGTGGCGAGGTCTCGGGCGCGATGGCGACATGCTCCGGCAGTTCGGGTTCGCGGCGCAATCCGCCGTTCGCCGCGTCCTCCGCCGAACGGACGATCTGCGCCACGGCGGCGGGATCGGCGATGACGGCGCGGCCCGTCCAGTCATCGCGCCGGACCTGGGCGGCGTCAGGGGTGGGCGCGGACATGATACGTTCGGCGAACCGTGCGTCGCGGTAGTAGCGGGCCTTCTTCGCCCGGATCGGATGGACGCCCGCCACCATGACGATCTCGTCATCGGGCGGCAGCTGCATCACCTCGCCCGGCGTGAGGAGCTGGCGAGCGGTCTCTGACCGCGACACCATCAGATGCCCGAGCCAGGGCGAAAGCCTGTGACCCGCATAGTTCTTCATCGCCCGCATCTCGGTCGCGGTGCCGAGCGCGTCCGAGACGCGCTTGGCGGTCCGCTCATCGTTGGTGGCGAAGCTCACGCGGACGTGGCAGTTGTCGAGGATCGCGTTGTTCGGGCCGTAAGCCTTCTCGATCTGATTGAGGCTCTGCGCGATCAGGAACGCCTTGAGCCCGTAGCCGGCCATGAACGCCAAGGCAGACTCGAAGAAGTCGAGCCGGCCTAAGGCGGGAAACTCGTCGAGCATCAGGAGCACGCGGTGGCGGTTGCCCTTCGGGGTCAGCTCCTCGGTCAAACGGCGCCCGATCTGGTTGAGGATGAGGCGGATGAGTGGCTTGGTGCGCGATATGTCGCTGGGCGGCACGACCAGATAGAGCGTCGCCGGCCGTTCGCCCCCCACCAGATCCGATATGCGCCACTGGCAGGCCCGCGTGACCTGCGCCACAACAGGATCGCGGTAGAGACCGAGGAACGACATGGCCGTGCTGAGCACGCCCGACCGCTCGTTATCCGACTTGTTCAGCAGCTCTCGCGCCGCGCTGGCGACGACGGGATGAACGCCGGCTTCGCCAAGGTGCGGCGTCGCCATCATCGCGGCCAGCGTCTGCTCGATCGTGCGAGATGGATCGGAGAGGTACGACGCGACGCCGGCCAACGTCTTGTCCGGCTCGGCATAGAGGACGTGAAGGATCGCGCCGACCAGCAGCGAGTGCGACGTTTTTTCCCAATGGTTCCGGCGCTCCAGGCTGCCTTCGGGATCGACCAGCACGTCCGCCACATTCTGCACATCGCGCACCTCCCATTGGCCGCGCCGCACTTCCAGCAACGGGTTGTAGGCAGCCGATGCGGCATTGGTCGGATCGAACAGCAGCACGCGGCCGTGTCGCGCGCGGAAGCCCGAGGTCAGCGACCAGTTCTCGCCTTTTATGTCGTGGACGATCGCGGAGGCCGGCCAGGTGAGTAGCGACGGCACAACCAACCCGACGCCCTTGCCGCTCCGCGTCGGAGCGAAGCACAGCACATGCTCGGGGCCATCGTGGCGCAGATAGTCCCGGTCGAGTCTGCCGAGCACGACGCCGTTCGCGCCCAGCAGCCCGGCCGCCCGAACCTCGCGCGTTGTCGCCCAGCGTGCCGAGCCGTAGGTCTCGGCGTTCTTCAACTCGCGCGCACGCCACACAGACATTCCAATGGCGACGGCGATTGACACGAACCCGCCCGACGCGGCGATGAATGCGCCGGTCTTGAAGATGGCTGGCGCGTATGCGTCGAACGAGAACCACCACCAAAAGAAGGCCGGCGGCGGATAGACACGCCAGCCGCCGACGATGAACCAGGGCGGCCCCAGCTCGGGTTGATAGGCCAAGGCCGCGGCGGTCCATTGCGTCGCGCCCCACACACCTGCGAGCACGATCAGAAAGACAGCGATGATCTGGCCCCACAGGATTTTCGTCGCGGACATGGCTGTTTCCTTGTCAGAGGCCGAGGCCGCGCTTGCGGCCGAGCGCTAGGTCGATGCCGCCACCAGCGCGAACGACACCGGACACTTGGCGACCGAGCTGCTGTTCGAGCGCGCTGGCCCAGGGCACGAGACGGAAGCCGAGCCCGTCGTCGATCATGGCGAAGCGACCGGAGGCGAGTGCGAGGCGCTGGCGGACTACGCCGGCAATCTTCTCGCCGGAGGTGGTCGGGCGATACGCAAGGCCCGTTTCGCCCGCGATCTTCGCGCCAACGGCGTCCAGCTCGCGCTTGCGCAGCGTGTCGAGCAAGCCGCGCTCGAACACCGCGCGTTGGCCATAGCGGCGCGCCAGCCCCTCGCGGACAAGATGATCGGTGCGCGCGTCCATCGCACGGCACACCTCCGCACCGAACCCGCCATCCGCGACACCCGTGCCGCGCTCGATCAGCCGATGGTCAAGCCAGGTCGCGCCGGGCGCCTTCACCTGCGCGGCGAGGTCGAGGTCCGATCGCGTGGCGAGGATCAGGGTGGGCTTCGGCTCGCCCGGCTTGCCTATAGCGCGCAGCTCGACGATCCCGCCGAGCGTCGGGCTTTGCTCCAGCGCTTCAATTCCGGGCAGCCGCACATGATGGGTGCGGCCGTCCGTGCCGTCGATCACGGCATAGGCCGCGCCATACAGCTCGTCGTGCAACCCCTTGTCGATCAGCCGGCCGACGATTGGCTTTTCCGGCGCGCCGCTCACAACCGCGTAGCTTTCCAGCGGCCGGTCCTGCCCGTGATCTTTCAGAGCCTGTCCGATGGTGCGGATAATGTCGCCGCGCGCGGCCAGCTCGCGCAGCTTGCCTTGCGCGCCTTCGGCAACCGCCCACTGTCCGGGCTCACCCTCAGCGGCGAGCCCCATCGTCTCCAGATGCTGCAAGCGGCCGACCATTAACCGGCGGAGGCGCGGATCGGCCGGACCGGGCCGCTCGGGGCGCAGGTCGATGACCCCCAGTTCGTCGGCCGCGCGGCCGATCTCGGTATCGAGCCGCGTCCAGCGCTCGGCCGTCACTTCTCGGTCGAGCGCGCGCTGCACTTCATGCTCAGGCTTCGGCCCAAGTTCGGCCTGCGCCAGCTCCTCGGCGTGGGAGCGCAGGTTGTGGCTGATATAGTCCCGCGCCATGACGAGATCGGTGCCGGTGTCGGTGACACCGCGCACGAGCATATGAACGTGCGGGTTGTCGGTGTTCCAATGATCGACCGCGACCCAATCGAGCCGCGTCCCCAAATCCGTTTCCATCTGCCGCACGAGATCGCGGGTGTATTCGCGTAGGTCGGTCAGCTCGGCCGCATCCTCCGGCGAGACGATGATGCGGAAATGATGCCGGTCATCCTTGCACCGCTCGGTGAATGCGCGATCGTCGGCATTGTCTCCGGCCGCGTCGAACATGCGCGTCGGGGAACGGTCACGGGTGACGCCTTCGCGCTTCAAATAGGCGACGTGCGCGGACAGCGGCGCCATGCGTCGGCCCCCGCGACTGCGATGGTTCACGGGTAGCGCCTTCACCATCACTCGACGGCCCGATCCGAATAACCGGCTGCGGGCAAATGCTGTTCGTCCCCGCCCGAAACTGGATTGGCGACCTCGGCGCGAGCCGCCCCCGGTGCGCCGGCCTCCGCTGTGGATCGCGGCCACGCGCAGCACCTCGGCCACCAGGCCGCGCGCATTGCGGCCCTGCGCCTTGCTGCGCTTGGCCTTGCCCGGCCGAACGCGGAACTCACTGTCCTCGCTCACGGCCGGGCCGCTTTCGGCCGTAAATGGCCCGTGGTGCCATTCGAGACGTTGATTTTGCTTGCTTTTCCCTTCCGCGCGGCACGCGCGCCGACCGACGCCCCCGCATGAAGCCACGGAAAAGCCTTGGCTTTTCGGCGAAACGGGGTGCGGCTTATATCTTGCCCTCGTCTGTCCCTCCCATTCTCTTTCTCCCTAGCCACAATCTTGCTCGGGACGGATGATGGGGATGCGGCGCGGATCATTGCGGTCGGCCCGCGCGGGCGCGGGGGACGAACAGCGTGTCCCCCGGCTCTTTGACAGACGGAACGGCGGAGCGAACGTCGTCGGATGTCGGCTCATCGGCCGGCAGTTCGGATGCGGGCTCTTCGCCGTCCGACTGCACGGAACCGGCTTCGGGCGCGACGCTCGCGGTGCGGACGAACAGCCCCGCTCGTCGCCAGGCAGACGGGTCGCGAGGCGCGCTCACCGCCACCTCCGCCGCCCCCGCCGTGCCCGCGACAGCCGTGAGCCGGGCGAGGTAGCCGACCGTCTCCGGCGGCAGCGGACGGCCGCGCGACAGATAATCGTCGTAACGGCCCGGCCCGGCATTGTAGGCCGCCAGCATCGCCGTCGCGTTGCCGTAGCGGTCGTGCATTTGGCGCAGATAGGCCGCGCCCGCCATGATGTTGTCGCGCACGTCGAATGGGTCAGCGCCAAGGCCGTGCCGCGCGCGAAGGTCAGTCCAGGTCGCGGGCATGATCTGCATCAGGCCCATCGCCCCAGCGCGCGAGATTGCGCGGGCGTTACCGCCGCTCTCGACGCGCATCACCGACCATATCCACGCTTCCGGGATGCCGAACCGCCGTGCAGCGTCGGCGACATGACCGGCGTAGGCATGAGCCGTCGCCGATCGCGCGGCCGGCATATCCTGTGCCAGCGCCGCGACCGGCGCAGCGCTACCCGAAAGCAGCACGACGGCCAACGCCACCGCCGATCCGACTCCGCTCCGCCGCCAGCCTGCCAGCGTGCTCGCTGCGGTCAAGGGTGCGCGCTGTGCGCCGGCCTTTGGCCGCCCTTGACCTTCGTTGCGCGCCCCGGCCGGCCTGCGACCGAGCGGGACGGAGGGATGAGACGGTCTTTCCGCGAACAAAGGGATGATGAAAACGCGCACCGGATCAGTCCTGCTCGCGCGACTTCGGCTGGCGATTCCAGCGCAGCGACCAGGCCGACTTGTCGGCAGTGTTCTGGAACAGCGCGGCGCGGATCGGCTGCGGGAAGGCGGGATCGTCGATGCGCACCGAGACGTAATCGCCGGCACGCTCGCCGATCTCATCCCAGCCCGCGCCGATCTCCGGGCCTTCGCCGTCGTCGCCGCGATGGATGCGCCAGTCCGGCGCCTTGTCGGCGTCGCTGGGCTCGGCCGGAACGATCGAGATGCGTATGTCGAGTGTCGCCGTCTCGATGATGCCTTCGTAGCCGTTGGCGGTGCGGAAGAAGCTGCCGATCTGCATGATGATCTCCTTTGGTTTGGCAGGTGGAAAAGCGGGTCAGCGCCAGGTGAGCGGCGCGTTGGGAGTGTCGCGGGTAAGGATCGGGATCGCGCGGCCGAGCACGGTCGAGGCCGGCAACGGCCCGAAATAGCGGCCGTCCATGCTGTCGGCGTGGTCAGGGTTGAGCATCAGCAGCTCGCCGGCGCGCAGCGTGCGGCAGCCTTGCCAGACCGGCAGTGGGCGGCCCCGGCCGTCACGCTGCCGGGCGACGACGACGGGCCGCCCATCCACGCTCACCACTGCGTTGATGCGGCACGCGATCTGCCCAGGCCGCGCCGCGACATGCTTCAACAGCGGCACGCGCTCGCCGAGATAGCCGCGCTCCGCCAGCCAGTGCGCCAGTGGCGCGGGCGGCGACACGGCGACCAGCGCGCCATGCGGCGGATCGGACAACGGCTCGATCCGGTAAAGCCCGATCGGCGCGCTCGCGCTGGCGTTCCAGACGACGCGCGGCAGCGGGTCGAACACCGCCACGCCTGCGAGCGACGCGCTGAACAGCGACGCGACAGAGACCGTCGCAAAGACCCATCGACGGCGCGTCATCCTTCGATCTCCCGGCGCTTGAGCCAAGCGCGATGACGCTCCAGCGTGTAGGGGCGCGGCTGATGCCCGGCGGCGATGCGGTTGTGAACGTGGCGCCAATGATCGGGCGCGGCGTCGCACGGATCGACGCCGGCCGCTTCGGTCGCGTCGATCGCGGCGAGCATCTGGGAGACCTTCGGCCAGCCCTCGATCTTGAGCAGGATGTCGCCGCCCGGCCGCACGAACGGCAGCGTCGTGAAGGGCTCGCCCGCGCCAACCGCGCGCACGATGTCGATCCGCGAGCTGACCGTGCCGTAGTCGTTCGCCGCCCAGCGAACGAACGCGAAGATGGCGCCGGGGCGGAAGCGGACGATGCGGCGGCGGCGATCGACGATCTCATCGGCGGCGACGCGGCCGAACCTGATCCAGTGCTCAATCCGCTTCTCGATCCACGTCAGCTCGACGCGGGTCATGCCGTCGTCGGACGGCTGGCGGTGGCGCATGGACGACGGCGGGACGCTCATCGCCGGCTCCGGGCGATGGCCGAATCCGCGCGCGGCATGAGGTCGTCCTGCCCCGGATCGGAGGTCGAATGCTTGATGCCGATGTCGGCCCAGGCGCGCAGGTCATCGACCGAATAGACGACGCGGCCGCCGATCCGGCGGTAGGCCGGGCCGGTCCCGAAATACCGGTGCTTCTCAAGGGTGCGTCCCGAGAGGCCGAGGAAACGGGCAGCTTCCGGTGTGCGCAGGAAGCGGGGCGGCAGGTTAGTGGGCGTATCGGACAAATGACGGCTCCTGCGGGCGTTGGCGGCAGGAGACGAAAATGACGAAGCAGGCGCGTCGGGGTGGAGTATGAAGATGTGCGGCTGCACGGATGCGACCACCCCCAAGCGGGCACTGCGGCTGGGGTGGTCAGCGGATGCGGAGCAGCTTGCGGTAGTCGCCGTTCATTATCGCGGTGCCGTCACGGACCAACCGGACGACGAAAGAACGCGCGGCGGAGATCTTCCACTCGGTCGCGGAGAGGCTCGCCGCCTCTCCGCGACCGAGCGCAGCGGCGATCTGGCGGTAGGTCGCGCCCGACTGGCGCAAGTCCAGCGCGCGCAGCATCGCTCGCAGGCGCGCGAGCCGGTAATCGGTCAGCCGCCAACCGCGCGGCGGCGGCCCTGGCGGTTTTCCGAACAGCGCGCGGTGGAAGCGCATCAGGCTCGCCATGCGCGTGACAAAATCCTTGTCGAGAGGAATGATCGCGGCGAGCGGCCGTCCGGGCTCGGGATCGCGCAGCCAGAGCCGGTGCTCGCCGTCCACGTCGGCGACGATGACGTGGCGACCTTCGACCCCGGCCTGGTCGGCGAGCAGCGCGCCGAGCGCGTGCGGATCGACCGGCATAGCGCCACCGAACCCCTCCGGCGCTGCGTCCAGAACTACGGTGACGGCCGTCAGCTCGGGACGCCAGACGACCGCCGGGGAAAGGCTATCCGGCGGATAGGCGAAAGGATAACCCCCAGCGCCGCGCGAACGCCGCCTCGGCGGCGTTCTTTGCGACGGCGCCGTCCGCGATGCGCTGCTGCATCTGTGTATGTTCGGCGCGATAGGTGCGGTTTCGGCGTAAGAACTCGGCGGCGATGTCAGCGCGCCCGATCGCGTCAGGACGACTGCCCCCGCGTCGTGGACGCCGACCATGCGGCGTTGACATTGCATCCTCCAGGCCGCGCTTGGCGCGAGTTAGAGAGGATGCGACAATGTAACAGCCGCGTTTGCGCGATAGCGCGAAGGTTGCGCACAACCATGCCGACCACGGGGCGGCGTTGACGGTCCGGTTGCTCCAGAACGGACTGGAAATTAACGATTTAGCGGCGCGTTGCACCCCAGCAGATGAGCGTAGCCGACCTCCGTCATCCAGCGCGCGCGAGCGAGATGACTGGCGTGCATTGCCCGCGCCCTGCGCGGCTCGGCGGAAGCGTCGATGCCGAGGATCAAGGTAGCGACCTCCCGCCAGTCAGCGCCTTCGTCCTCCGCGTCGAGCAGGCGTAAATAGTCGGCGAGATGGCTTTCATCGTAAGGCGTGAGCTGCGAAACGTCCGGCGCGCAGTCCTCGAATCGGCTGGTACTCATGGGCGCGCGTCCTGTTCGTCGTTAACCAGACTAGCTCAAATCCGTGGGCCGAACATGCGCAAGACCTGCATCGTTCGATGCACCTTCGGCAGCGATGGATGACAGCCTACGCACGTTACACCTTATATGGGATAAACCGCATCGGGTGTATCGTCCAGCCTTGTGCGCATGGATATGCGCCGCCTCGTAGGGATGAACTTTGCCCGACTTAGAAAGGAGAAGGGCTTCACCCAAGAGCGTTTCGCCGAGACTTCCGGGTTCACGCAGCAATATGTCAGCGACCTGGAGAGAGGCCGCCGCAATCCGACCGTCGTTACTCTGTTCCATTTGGCGTCGGCACTCGGGGTCACGCCGGTTGATCTTGTCGCCAATGCTGGAGAATCCGAGCCGGACTGACCTTCATCGTTCCTGATCGCGAGCCGGGCGTCAGCCCGGCGAGCACAAATCTATTGGCGGCCGCGCGGACCTTGGGACGCGCGGCCGCCGCCGCCGAGCCGTAGCGGTTCGGCCGGGTCCGGGAGTGATCCGGCCAAACCGCAGGGCCGGAATGTCCGGCCATGCGGCGGCGGCTCACGCCGCCTTCAAGCGTTGCATCCCCTCGGCCAATGTCCACAGTGCGCGGTTGAGCGTCACGTTCTGGTCGATGCCGTTGATCGCGCGGGTCTGGCTTCGGCGGATGCGGCCCTCCGCGTTGCGCTTGCGGCCCTGCAATCCGCCGCGAACGACGTTCTCCTGAATGACGTTGAACGTGGTCCACAGGCTGTCGTTCACGTCCTCGCGGCGGCGCGGCTCGATGATCTGCTCGGCGCGGAGCGGGCTTTCGTCCTCCCCATAGCGAGCGACCAAACTAACCTCGCCAAGCAACCGCCGCTCGTCGTCGGACAGCCGAACCTCCTTCATCGCGTCGCTGGCGTCGATCAGGCGCGGAAAGTCCTCGGCGACCGTGTAAACGCCTTCGATGATCTCATGCTCGATATTGCCCTTGTGCTGGACGCGCACCTCCTCGAACCGCTCGCCCGCGATCATGCTGTTGGTGCAGACAAACCGCAGCATCCCGGCAAACATCTGATAGGCGCTGGTCCCGTCATGGCTGTTCACGATGATGACCTCAGCGGCCTCGGGTTTGCCGATGCCGTCATCCCGGCGCAAGCGGAGCATGTGCTTGGCGTGGCCGTGGCGGCTGCCGTCGCGCGGCACCGACTGGACGGCGAAGAACGGCAACCATCCTTCCCGGCGCAGCCCCTCCACGATGTCGATGGTCGGAACATAGACATACCGCTCCGAACGGCTGTCGTGCGCCTCGCGGGCGAAGATGGACGGGACGTGGCGATAAAGCGCCTCGTTGTCGAGCGCCTCGCGCCCGCTGATCTGGTGGGCGTTGCGGCCGAACCGGGTTGCAAGCTGGTAGTGCATTCTGGCCTCCTTGGGCTTGGGTTTCGCGCAGCGAAGCGCCGCGCTGAAACCCTGCCCGTCGGCGAGACCGGGGGTGCAACCGGAGTGGGCGGCTTCGCGGGGAACCGGCTGCACTGAGCGCAGCGAGGGAAGCTGGGCGGAAGCCGCTCCGAAGGGCGCTAGGGGCAGAGCCCCAAGCACCGCGCCGCGCGCGGCGCCCGCCAGATTGCGCGGTTGGCGCGGCAGTCGCGCGGCAGCAACTAAGTTGCAAAATGCGAGGCTGTAGAATAAAGCGCGCCGCATTCGCATGGACCCGGTGTAAATCCGGGTGGCTATTCCGGCCGCCAATCCGCCGGGCTGAACCTCGCACGTTGATCTTTGTGACGCCGCGTCAAGCGGCAGTTCTCGTGCGCGTGGTCGTGGATTTCACTCTTGATCAATGCCTCCGCTCTCGCCCGGTATCGCACCGAATGGTTTCGCGATGCCGGCACCGCCCGGCGTGACGTACTCGCCGGCATTGTTGTCGCGCTGGCGCTGATCCCCGAAGCGATCGGCTTCTCGGTCATCGCCGGCGTCGATCCCAAGGTCGGTCTTTACGCCTCGTTCTCGATCGCGGTCATCACCGCGCTGGTGGGCGGTCGCCCCGGCATGATCTCGGCCGCGACCGCCGCGATCGCCGTCCTCGTGCTACCGCTGATACGCGATCACGGTGTCGAATATCTGTTCGCCGCCACGATCCTGATGGGCGTGATTCAAATCGCCGCCGGATTCCTGCGGCTCGATCTGCTGATGCAATATGTGTCGCGATCGGTCGTCACCGGGTTCGTCAACGCGCTGGCGATCCTCATCTTCATCGCGCAGCTCCCCCAGCTCACCAACGTCACCTGGGTCACTTACG
The DNA here is from genome assembly GCF_001314325.1 of Sphingopyxis macrogoltabida. Taxonomy (NCBI): domain Bacteria; kingdom Pseudomonadati; phylum Pseudomonadota; class Alphaproteobacteria; order Sphingomonadales; family Sphingopyxidaceae; genus Sphingopyxis; species Sphingopyxis macrogoltabida. The sequence goes on along the minus strand of NZ_CP009429.1, from coordinate 1,195,762 downwards.
CAATGGTCGCGGGCGGGCTTGCCATCATCTACCTGTTCCCACGCCTCACCAGGGCGGTGCCGTCGCCGCTGGTCGCGATCGTGATCCTCACCATCGTCTCGATCTATGGCGGGCTGAAGGTCAACACGGTCGGCGACATGGGCCAGCTCCCCTCGTCGGTGCCGTTCTTCTTCATCCCCGACGTGCCGCTCACCCTGGAGACGCTGCGGATCATCCTGCCGTTCTCGCTGACGATGGCGATGGTGGGCCTGCTCGAATCCATGATGACCGCGCAAATCGTCGATGATCTGACCGACACCCCCTCGAACAAGCAGCAGGAATGCAAGGGACAGGGCATCGCCAACTTCGCCACCGGGTTCCTCGGCGGCATGGGCGGGTGCGCCATGATCGGACAATCGGTCATCAACGTGAAGTCGGGCGGATCGACCCGGCTCTCCGCGATGGTCGCGGGGTGCTTCCTGCTGTTCCTGATTGTCGTGCTTGGGCCTTTGGTCAGTCGTATCCCAATGCCGTCGCTCGTTGCGGTGATGATAATGGTGTCGATCGGCACCTTCTCTTGGGGTTCGATCAAGAATCTGCGAAGCCACCCGTGGCAATCGTCGGTCGTCATGCTGGTGACGGTCGTGGTCGTCGTCTGGACGCACGATCTGGCGCAAGGCGTGCTGGCGGGCGTGATCCTGTCGGGCCTGTTCTTCGCGAGCAAGGTCAAGCGGCTGTTCACCGTCGACTCCACTCTCTCGACCGATGGCGGCACGCGCACCTACAGGATGGCAGGACAGGTGTTCTTCGCCTCCACCGAGCGGTTCGCCGACGCTTTTGACTTCAAGGAGGTAGTCGATCGTGTGGTGATCGACGTGTCGGCCGCGCACTTCTGGGACATCTCGGCCGTGGGTGTGCTCGACAAGGCGATCCTCAAGTTCCGGCGCGAAGGCACCGCGGTCGAGGTGGTCGGCCTGAACGAAGCGAGCGCCACGATGGTCGGTCGCTTTGGCGTCCATGACAAGCCGGGCGCGGAAGCGCAGCTCGCGGCTCACTAAAGGAGAGACGACATGAACCGCATTCTGGCGTGTATCGACGCCTCCGGTTACGCCGGTAGCGTCCTCACCCTCACCGCCTGGAGCGCCCGACAGCTCTCCGGCACGGTCGAACTGCTGCACGTCGTCCAGCGCAAGGACGCCGTGGCCGCGCGCCGCGATCTGAGCGGCGCGATCGGGCTGGGCGTCAAAAGCGAGCTGCTGGAAGAGTTGACCGGGATCGACGAGGCGGAAGGCAAGCTCGCGATCGAACATGGCCGCGTGCTGCTCGCCGGGGCCTGTGAACGGCTGCGGGCCGAAGGCGTCGCCGTCGAAACGCTGCACCGGCATGGTGGCATCGTCGAGACGATCGTCGAGCGCGAAGCGCACGCCGATCTGGTCGTGATCGGCAAGCGCGGTGCATCTGGCGAGTTCGCGAGCGATCATATCGGATCCAAGGTCGAGCGCGTGGTGCGCGCGAGCGAAAAACCGGTGCTGATCGCCTCGCGCGAAGTGACGGACCCCAGGGCCGTCGTGATCGCATTTGATGGCAGCGCCGCGGCAACGCGCGCCGTCCAGTTCGTCGCCGGCTCGCCGCTGTTCGCCGGACTGAGCGTGCACCTGGTCATGGCGGGGCCGGACGACGCCAGCCACCGCGATCGGCTCGAACAAGCCGCCAGCTCGTTCACGGGAGCGGCGAAGCCCTCCACGCACCTGTCGGACGGTTGTGCCGAAAAGGTCATCGGCGAATTCGTGCTGGGCAACGCTGGCGCGATGCTGGTGATGGGAGCCTATGGACACTCGCCGCTGCGAACGCTGATCGTCGGCAGCACGACCACGACGATGATCCGCACCGTCCACGCGCCGGTGCTGCTGGTGCGATAGAGACGGGTAAAGGATGTTACACGGTAGCTTTCGCCCGTCATATCCACTAATCTAGATATATGGAAAGCGAGTCGGCTATCTCCGCTCTGGGAGCGCTGGCGCAAGGAACGCGCCTCGGCGTGTTTCGGTTGCTGGTGCGCCATGAACCGGATGGCTTGGCTGCCGGCGAAGTCGCCCGCCAACTCGAAGTGCCGCAAAACACCATGTCGGCGCACCTCGCGATCCTTGCGCGCGCCGGGCTGGTCCGCTCGGAGCGGCATAGCCGCTCGATCATCTACCGCGCGGATCTTGATGCCCTGCGCGGTCTGATGCTGTTTCTGGTTCATGATTGTTGCGCCGGCTCAGCCGAACTGTGCGCGCCGCTCGTCGCCGAACTCGCCCCCTGCTGCTGAAAGGACGCTCCGTGGCAATCGATATCGTCATCTATCACAACCCGGAGTGCGGCACGTCGCGCAACGTGCTGGGCCTGGTCCGCAATGCCGGAGTCGAGCCGCATGTGGTCGAGTATCTGAAAACCCCTCCTGCTCGCGCGCTGCTGGTCCAGCTCATCGACCGGGCCGGGATCACGCCGCGCGAGCTGCTGCGCGAGAAGGGGACGCCCTACGCCGAGCTGGGGCTTGGCGACACGTCATTCTCCGACGACGCGTTGGTCGATGCCATGATGGCGCATCCCGTCCTCATCAACCGGCCGCTCGTCGTGTCACCCTTGGGCGTGAAGCTCTGTCGACCATCCGAAGCGGTGCTCGATCTGCTGCCCATGCCCCAGCGGAGCGCATTTGCGAAGGAGGATGGCGAGCTGGTGATCGACGCTTTGGGCGAGCGGGTGCGCTGATGGCGACGCTCGCCTCCGAGCAGGCTCGTCCCGGCATGTCCACCTTCGAGCGCTACCTGACGCTCTGGGTCGCGCTGTGCATCGCCGTCGGCATTGGCCTGGGTTGGCTCGTGCCGGGACTGTTCGCTTCCATCGCGGCAGCGGAGGTCGCGCGCGTCAACTTGGTCGTCGCCGTGCTCGTCTGGCTGATGATCATCCCCATGCTGCTCAAGATCGACTTCGGCGCGCTCGGGTCGGTTCGCCAGCATTGGAAGGGTGTGGGCGTCACGCTGTTCATCAACTGGGCGGTCAAGCCGTTCTCGATGGCGGCGCTGGGCACGTTCTTCATCGGTTGGCTGTTCGCGCCGTTGCTCCCGGCCGGAGAAGGTCCGTCCTACATTGCCGGGCTGATCCTGCTCGCCGCCGCGCCCTGCACGGCGATGGTGTTCGTCTGGTCGAATCTCTGCGACGGCGAGCCGAACTACACCCTTTCCCAAGTCGCTCTGAACGACGTGCTGATGATCTTCCTGTTCGCGCCGCTGGTGGCCCTGCTGCTCGGCGTCGCGGCTGTCACGGTGCCCTGGGACACGCTGATGCTGTCGGTCGTCCTCTACATCGTCGTGCCCGTTATCGTCGCGCAGGTGATCCGTCGCGGCGTGCTGGCGAGCGGGGGCAAGCCTGCGCTCGATCGGCTGCTCGCCCGGCTCGGGCCGGTATCGCTGGTCGCGCTGCTGGCGACGCTGGTGCTTCTGTTTGGTTTCCAGGGCGAACAGATACTCGCCCGCCCGCTGGTGATCGCGCTCTTGGCCGTTCCCATTCTCATCCAGGTCTACTTCAACGCTGGCCTTGCCTATTGGCTTTCGCGCCGGTTCGGTGTCGCCTGGTGCGTCGCCGCCCCGGCCGCGTTGATCGGAGCGTCCAACTTCTTCGAGCTGGCGGTGGCGGCCGCGATCTCGCTGTTCGGGCTGAACTCGGGCGCGGCGCTGGCGACGGTGGTGGGCGTGCTGGTCGAGGTGCCGGTGATGCTCTCGGTCGTGGCGATCGTGAAGCGGTCACGGGGCTGGTATGAGCGCGGCGCGGTTGCCTGATGCCGCTCCGCCAGCTCTCCGACCCCCATCATCTGCCTGCGCTCGATCGGCGCTATGTGACCAAGCGGCCTGCCCTCGGCCTCGGCGCGGGTGATCCGCCGCCCCGTATCCTGCTGCTCTACGGCTCCTTGCGCGAGCGGTCGTTCTCGCGGCTGGGCGTCGAGGAAGCGGCGCGCCTGCTGCAATTCTTCGGGTGCGAGACGCGCATCTATGATCCCTTGGCGCTGCCGCTGCCCGATCAGGTCGCCGGCGACGATCATCCCGCAGTCCACGAGCTGCGCGAGTTGTCGATGTGGTCGGAAGGGCACGTTTGGTGCTCGCCCGAACGTCACGGGCAAGTCACCGGCATTATGAAAACGCAGATCGACCATCTGCCGCTGAACATGGGTGGAATGCGCCCCACCCAGGGCCGCACGCTCGCCGTCATGCAGGTGTCGGCCGGATCGCAGTCGTTCAACAGCGTCAACACGCTGCGCCTGCTCGGCCGATGGATGCGGATGGTGACGATCCCCAACCAGTCGAGCGTCGCAAAGGTGTTCAACGAGTTCGATGAAACCGGGCGCATGAAACCGTCCAGCTACTATGATCGGATCGTTGACGTGATGGAGGAACTGGTGCGGTTCACGGTGTTGCTGCGGCCGCACGCGGTCCAACTCGTGGATCGCTACTCCGAGCGGAAGGATGCCGGGGTGATGATTGATACTGCAACCGATCTGTCGAGCATCGCAACGGCTCCGCAAGTGACTGATCGTGCCTGACGCTCTCTAAATTCTCGCCGAATCTGTTGCCGCACGAACGCCCCGCTCGGGTGAGCGGGGCGTCGTTGCCGGTCAGCGCGACCAGATGAGGGCGTATTCGCCAGCGGTGTCGGTCTCGACCAAGGTGGGATAGATCGGAGCCGGAAAGGTCGGATCGTCCAGCTTGACCACGATGTAGTCGCGGTTCTCGCGGCTGGTCTTCTTCCATCCGGCGCCGCACTCGACCGTTCCGACCGAGCAGCGATAGTCGGGAGCCTTGTCGCTCTCCTTCTCGACCGGACGGATCGTCGTCTTCGCCTTGAGGGTAAGGGTTGTGATGGTGCCCGTGAAGTTGCCGTTGTCCGCCTTGGTGAAGGTGCCGATGGTTGCCATGTCGAAGTTCCTTTCGCTTTCGGGCCACGACCACCGCGGCCTCGATGGCGATCGGTGAAGCGGGGACGATCGGACGCGCACCGCTTGCGGCCGCAGCGCAGCGGAGGATGGCGGCGCACGGCTTTTTTGCTTCGCGATGCAAAGCCGAAGGCGGCGGAAAAAAGCCGCGCGCCGCCGTTGCGCCAGGCCGGGCGAGGCGAAGCCGGCCCCGCTTAGATCAAGCCATTGGAGAGGCCGTGTGGTTGTGGCTCGAAGGGAGTTGGTGATGCGGCGGACCCTCGGCGTAAGCGAAGGCGTCGGCATATTTAAGCACAAGCGCATTACTGGCAAGGCGGAGACGCACTGCACCCGCACCTCGACGAAGAGCGCGCAACGGGGACGCGCAGTTCGAACGGCGTGGCTTGCCGTTGCGGCGGAAGGTGGCGATGCTCGCGAGGTTGCCCGATATAAAGTGAGTTTTGCTGGATGCCGACGCCGCTTATCTATGTCGCCGCTGCGTTCGCGGAGATCGCAGGCTGTTTCGCATTCTGGGCGTGGCTGCGCCTCGGCAAGTCGATCCTATGGATCGTGCCGGGGCTGCTCTCGCTGGCGCTGTTCGCCTGGTTGCTGACGCTGGTGGACAGCGCGGCGGCGGGCCGCGCCTACGCTGCCTATGGCGGCGTCTATATCGCGGCGTCACTGATCTGGCTGTGGTCGATCGAGGGGCTGCGGCCGGACCGCTGGGATGCGATCGGCGCGGCGATCTGCCTGTTGGGAGCGAGCGTGATCCTGTTCGGGCCGCGAACCGCCTGATCTTCGCGCGAGCCGGGCCGTGGCCCGGCGAGCGCGCCGTTTGTAGCAACGACGATCGGCCGCGCGCCGTTCAGGCGCGCGACCGATTCATGTCAAGTGAGTTGAACCGGGGCCGCTCGCGCAGTCCCGGTTCAACGCCGCTACTCGGCGGCGACCGCGTAAGACACTTCGGCGTCCTCCGCCTCGGCGTCGGGGGCATCCGTTACGGGCGGCTGCTCCACGGCTTCCTCATCCTCAACCTCGACGGGCGACGGGTTCTCCGCCTCCACCGCTTCGGTCCGCAGACAGGCGGGCAACCATCCCGTCCCGGCTAGAAGCTGCTCGGCGGCTTGCGCCATATCCGGCTTCTTCATGTCGGCGATACGCCGGGCGGCGTCCTCGGACACGCCTTCGGTCACGGCCTCAAGGATGTTCGCCTTGGTGACACGGCCAAGATAGGTGTCCACGGTCGGCGTCCAGTCCTTCGCCACGTCCAACGCTAGCGCGGTCGCCAGCCTGTCCGCCGTCTGCAACGAACGGGGCTTGCGATCCCACGGCAACCGCAAAGCGTTGACGGTGCGAGACGCGCAATGCGCCAGCAACGCCTCCCGCTTCTCATCGTCCAGCCCGACGATGAAGGTCCACAGGTCCGCCACGTCACGCGGCAACCGCTCGGCCCAAGCCTCGCGGGCCTCGCTCGCCCGCGCCGCCAAGGGCGTGTCCTCGATCCCGTCCGCGTGGCTGCCAAGCGGCGTCACGGTCGGACGAACCTCAAGGCAACCGGCCTCGGTGTAGCTGTAGAACAACTGCGCCGTGAGCGTGTGGGTCAAGGCGATCAGCGCCAAGTCGGGCCGTTCGCCAAGGGCCACGCGCAAGGCCAGCGTTCGATGGGCGGACAGGTCGCGGGTGAGGCTGTCGGAAATGGGCTTGCCCGGCTCCTCGTCCTCCTCCTCGATCTCCTGCACGTCGTCGTTGCCGTCCTCGGGCTGCTCGTCCTCCGGGGCAATCGCATCGCCTTCGGCTTCCGGCTCGGGCTGCGGGTCCGCCAGCGCCTCATCCTCGGGCCGAACGAACCCGCGCTCGATCCGGGCCGCGCCGTCGTGATTGAGGATCACGAACACGCCGCCATTGGCGATCACCTTGGGGTCGTAGGCGGAACGCTTGGCGCTGATGGTGTCGATCTCATCGGACGTGGCTTGCAGCTTCTCCGCCAAGTCCTCCGGCATTTCGTCGTAGGACGAATAGCCTTCGGCCAGCGCGTCATGCTCGGCGGACAGCACCTCCAACCGCGCCTCATCCTCGTCGGACAGGGCAACCGGCTCGGGGTAGAACCGCCCCATCCCGTGCGCGTGGGGATAGTCGATATGCGCCTCGGCCCATTTCCAACCTTCCTCCTGCACCGTCCCGGCGATCTCGCGCAGCCTCTCGATGGCGAGCATGTCGAGCAAGCCTACATCCTCGAAGAACCCGCCGCCGTCCTCGCTGAACAAGTCGCGGATGATGGTGCCGCCCGCCTCGACATAGGCATCGGTTCCGACGAACACCGCGCGGCGATCACTGGCGGGGACATTGCCCGCCGTCATGTCGCGGCGGATGATCCACGGCTCGCGATTGTAATGCAGGTTCTCGAAAACCTGCTCCTGCCGGGCGTGGTCCTCGGCGATGGCGAAGGCCATAAGCTGGTCGAGCGTCAGGCCGTTCTCACGATAGACGTCCAACAGCTTGGGGGAAACCGCGCCAAGGCGAAGCCGCTGCTTCACGACACCCGCCGATACGCCGAACCGCGCGCCGATCTCCTCCGCGCCCCAGCCCTTGTTGTCGGACAACTCACGGAACCGCTCGAACTGGTCGGCGGGGTGCATGGCCTCGCGGGTGACGTTCTCGTCCAGGCTGATCTCGGCGGGGTCGTTCTCGGTGTCGAGATAGCAGCGGATGGCTTGCGTCTTCTTGATCTGCTTGCGCTTGGCGCGAAGCAACTGCGCCAACCTGCGGCCTTCACCTGCGGTAACGAGGTAGAAGCCGGTCGGCGTCCCGTCCTCCTTGACCTCCGGCTCGATCACAAGGTTCTGGATCATCCCCTTGTGCTGGATACTCGCGGCCAGCGCCTCGATCACCGCTTCACTATGCGGCACCTTGCGGGCGTTCTTGGGCGACTTCCTGAGCTTGTTCAGAGGCACGAAAATCTCGACGCCCGACACAGGCTCGGCAGCGGCGGTTTGGGTAACAGCGTTCATCGCACTACTCCTTCTAAAACCACACACACCCCGGAATGGGGTGGGCGGCGAAGAAGCGACCGGCAGGCCCGCCGACGGAGCCGGGCAGCACCCGCAGGGCCGAAACGAAGTGGAGGACGCGCTAAGGGCGCGTTGCGGCCCGGCGCGGCGGGCCTAATGGAAGCGATCGCCCACCCCATCACGGGGAGTGCAACGACCATCAACGCGATCGGGCCGGCGCAGCCCTGGTCCGATCTCCGCAGCGTGGAAGGACAGCGAACCCGGCTCGCCGGGTTCACCGATCAACGCGCCAGAGGCGCCTCAACGAAGAACGGCGCCCTCGCAACGGCGCGACGCAGCGGGCGGCGTGGCGGCGAGCCCGAGCGGAAACCGAGGTCGTTGCGCCGTAGGCGCAGCCCCGCCGGTCAGAGCGAGCGCGAGACCGCCGCCCGTCCGGCAAGGAGAGAGGCGAGAGCGTCAGCGGGTCAGCACGAGAACGCCGCGCCCGTAGGAGTGCGCAGCGCGGGACCGAGCGCGTCCTTAAAACCTCCCGCTCATTTGCGACCTGCCTTCGCCTTCCGCCAGCCGATCGTCACCCGGATGGGCCGAGACCTGTGGGGCTCGGTCGGAGCGCAGCGGAGATAGAGCGGCGGTCCCGAAGGGAGGCGCCAACCTGAACTTAACTCAATGGAGTGTCGCGTCACCTACATTGGCGGAAACCGACCGTCGCTTGCTCCAAAGCTCATCCGTTCGATTCATTTCGATCAACTCGTTGGGAAAGCACCGATCCCGGAAAGAAACGACGGTGTTCAAGTCGCCCTGTAACCAGGCCTCATATTCGTCGCGCTGCAACAGCACCGGCATCCGGTTATGCACCGGCCGGATCGCTTCATTGCATTCGGTCATCATGCCGGAATAGACCGCGCCCCACTCGTCGCTCTGCCGCCACATGCCCGCCCAGGCGAAGATCGGCTGACCTTTTACCGAGAACCAGGTCCGCGTCATCGAACCTTTCTCGCCTTCCGCCTCGGCGAAGCCTGTAAGGGGGATCAGACAGCGGTGCTGCGGCTTGGGCGCGATATGACGCCACATGAAATTGTCGAGGTCGGCGATGTTGTTCACCGGCTTGGGCTTGATCGGAAGCCCCGTAACCTTGCTCTTCGTCGGCCGGGGAAAGCCCCAGACCATCGACTGAAGAAGGCGTTGCCCTTCGGCTTCGCGCACGACCATGCCCGGATAGCCCGGCAAGGTTTCCTCGGGCGTGTTGAAGCTCGTCGGCACAGCGGCGCTGAAATGCGCCGCGACTTCCGCGGCGCTTTTGCGGACGGTGTAGAGGTTACACATCGAGTGCCATTAGCATGATTGCCACCGGTCGCCAGCCAAGCGGACCGGATCTGGCAGGCGCCACCCGCGTAACGAAACCGCCTTGAGACGGCCGCCTGCCGCTTGACTCTTTGGCAAGTGAGGAAGAACAGAATGGGAACATGGTCCCGTTTTGCCGCTTCTGGAGTCGATGTCCGTCCCAAACCCCGCCTTGGACGCCGTGCGCACGCGCATCCGCGAAATCGAATCGGCCGATCGCCGATCGCGCGGCGCGTTGCCGTTCGCGGTCGAAGCCGTCGATCGCCGGTTGCCGGGCGGCGGCTTGGCGCTCGGCGCGCTGCATGAAGTCGCGGGCGGCAGCAACGGCGCGGTGCATGGCGCGGCGGCTGCCCTGTTCGCGGCCGGCATCATGGCGCGACTCAACGGGCCGGTCCTGTGGTGCCTGACCCGGCGCGACCTGTTCGCGCCCGCGCTCGCGCAAGCGGGATTGCACCCGGACCGGGTAATCTTCGCCGAAGTCGGCGACGAGAAGACGGTATTGGCCTGCTTCGAGGAGGGATTGCGGCATGGCGGGCTCGCCGGTGTGGTCGGCGAGGTCGCCAAATTGTCGATGACGCACTCGCGCCGGCTCCAGCTCGCCGCCGAAGGCTCGGGCGCGCTCGCCATCGCGATCCGGCGCTGGCGCCGGGCCACCGAGGCGGCCGACTTCGGCCAGCCGACCGCCAGCGTGACGCGCTGGCGGGTGACGGCGCTGCCATCGTCGCCGCTGCCGGTGCCGGGGGTCGGCCGGCCGCGCTGGCTGGTCGAGCTGATCCGCGCGCGAGCCGGCGACTGCGCGGATTTCGAGTTGGAAGCCTGCGATGAGGCGGGTCGTCTCGCTCTACCTGCCGAGCTGGCCGACCGATCGTCTGAGGCGTGGCCTGGGAGCCTCCGCGCCTTCGGTTGACGCGCCGCTGGTGCTGATCGGCCGCGACGGCCGCAAGCGCGTCGTGCTCGCGCTCGACGCGGCGGCGCGTGCGTGCGGGCTGCGCGCTGGCATGGCCGCGACGCAGGCGCAGGCGCTGGTGGTCGGCCTGACCATGCTCGACGCCGATCCGGTCGCGGACACGGCGGCGCTCGACCAGCTCGCGCTGTGGGCGCTGCGCCGCTATGCGCCCATCGTTGCCGCCGATCCTCCCGACGGGCTGATGATCGACATCGCCGGCGCGGCGCATCTGTGCGGCGGCGAACGGCCGATGCTAATCGGCATGATCGAGCGGCTGGCTGCGATCGGCGTCGCGGCGCGAGCGGCCGTCGCACCCACCTACGGCGCGGCGCACGCGATGGCGCGCACGATCGCCGATCCGACCGCGGAAGCGAAGGACGGGCTGCCGGGGCTGCTCGCACCGCTGCCTGTCGCCACGCTTCGGCTGAGCGCGGAGACGGTGGACGGGCTGCGGCGGCTGGGTTTCGACACCATCGGCGAATTGGCCGCCGCGCCGCGGGCCTCGCTCGCGTTGCGCTTCGGCCCCGAGCCGGGCCGGCGTCTCGACCAGGCGTTCGGCCGGGTCGAAGAACCGTTCGAGCTGCTCGTCGCGCCCGAACTGATCCGCGTCGAGCGCAAGTTCGCCGAGCCGATCGGCGCGCCCGAGACGCTCGCGCGCTATACCGGCAAGCTGGTCGAGGCGCTGTGCGAGGCTCTCGAAGCCAAGGCGCTAGGCGCGCGCAAGCTCGATCTGCTGTTCCATCGGGTCGATAATCGAATCGAGGCGGTGCGGGTCGGCACCGCCAAGCCGGTGCGCGACGTGAAGCGGCTGACCCGGCTGCTCTGCGATCGGATCGAGACGGTCGCTCCGGGCTTCGGGATCGAGGCGATGAGCCTCGCCGCGCCGGTGGCGGAGCCACTCGACTATCGCTGCGGCGCGTCCAGCCTCGTCGACGCGCCGGTTGCTGACATTTCCGAGCTGATCGACACGCTCGCCAATCGCGTCGGCGACGGGGTGCTCTACCGCGTCACGCCGATCGCGAGCGCCGTGCCGGAGCGTGGCCTTCGACGGTTGGCACCGCTGGCGCCGCCGGGCGGCACGACCTGGCCGGCGGCGTGGCCGCGTCCGTCGCGGCTGTTCAGCCCGCCGGAACGGGTCGAGGCGATGGCGCTGCTGCCCGACCGACCGCCTGTCGCGTTCACTTGGCGCGGCCAGCGGCGGCGCGTGATCTGCGCCGATGGGCCGGAGCGCATCTTTGGCGAGTGGTGGACGCGCGAAGGCGAGCTGTCGGCGGTGCGCGACTATTTCATGGTCGAGGATGAAGCCGGCGAACGGTTCTGGCTGTTCCGGTCGGGCGACGGCGAAGACTCCGGCACCGGCAGCCTTGCATGGTTCCTGCACGGGATCTTCGGCTGATGGCCGGCTATGTCGAACTCCAATGCGCGTCGCACTTCTCGTTCCTGCGCGGCGCGTCATCTGCGGAGGAGCTGTTCGCCCAGGCCGCTATGCTCGGCATGGAGGCGCTGGCGATCACCGACCGCAACTCGCTCGCCGGCATAGTCAGGGCGCACGAAGCGTCCAAGACGACCGGCGTTAGGCTGGTCGTCGGCTGTCGGCTGGTGCTCGCCGACACGACGCATCTGCTCGTCTATCCAACCGACCGCGTCGCTTATGCCCGGCTTTGCCGACTGCTGAGCCTCGGCAAGTCGCGGGCCGGCAAGGCGGCGTGCAAGCTGCATTGGGAGGATGTCGAAGCCTGGGGCGAAGGCATGATCGCGGTGCTGGTCGCCGACAGGGCGACCCCGAACACCGCGCGCCGGCTCCAGCGCCTCGCCGCCGCGTTCGGCGACCGCGCCTATTGCGCGTTGACGCTCCACCGTAGGCCGCGCGATCATCTGCGGCTGCATGATCTCGCCAATATGGCGGTGCGCTTCGGTGTTGCGCCCGTCGCCACCAACGACGTGCTGTTCCACGCTCCCGATCGGCGCGTGTTGCAGGATGTCGTGACGTGCATTCGCGAGCGGTGCGTGATCGACGAGGCCGGCGATCGGCTGGAACGCCATGCCGACCGCTACCTTAAGCCGCCCGACGAGATGGCGCGGCTGCTGTGGCTCTGGCCGGAGGCGGTCGCGCGCAGCGTCGATCTCGCCGCCCGCTGCCGGTTCGACCTGGGCGAGCTGGCCTATCAATATCCGCATGAAGTGGTCGAAGCGGGCCTGACCGCGCAGGCGACTTTGGCGAAGCTAACGGCGGAGGGCGCGGCCGAACGCTATCCCGAGGGCGTTCCCGACGACGTGCAGGCGACGTTGCGGCACGAGCTGGGGCTGATCGAGTCGCTCGACTATGCGCCCTATTTCCTCACCGTGAACGCGATCGTCCGGTTCGCGCGGTCGAGGGGCATTCTCTGCCAAGGGCGCGGGTCGGCCGCCAATTCGGCGGTCTGCTATGTGCTCGGCATCACGTCGATCGACCCCGGCCGCAATGACCTGTTGTTCGAGCGGTTCGTCAGCCAGGAGCGGCGCGAGCCGCCCGACATCGACGTGGATTTCGAGCACGAACGGCGCGAGGAGGTGATCCAGTGGGTCTATGAGACCTATGGCCGGCACCGGGCCGCGCTCTGCTCGACCGTCATCCGCTACCGCACCAAGGGCGCGATCCGCGATGTTGGTAAGGCGCTCGGCTTGCCCGAGGACATGATAAAGCTGCTGTCGAGCCAAGTCTGGGGCTGGTCCGAGGACGGCGTGGAGGACAAGCACGCCGAGGCGCTCAATCTCAATCTCGGCGACTGGCGCTTGCGCCGAACGCTCGACCTGGCGCGGCAACTTATGGGTGCGCCGCGTCACCTGTCGCAGCATCCCGGCGGGTTTGTGCTGACCGAGGACCGGCTGGACGAATTGGTCCCGATCGAGCCCGCCGCGATGGACGATCGCCAGATTGTCGAATGGGACAAGGACGATATCGACGCCTTGAAGATGATGAAGGTCGATGTGCTGGCGCTCGGCATGTTGTCGTGCATGAGGCGCGGGTTCGACCTTTTGCGCGAGCATAAGGGCGTCGATCTCGATCTCGCCACCATCCTGCCCGAAGACCCGCGCACCTATGCGATGATCCGGCGCGCCGACACGCTCGGCGTTTTTCAAATCGAAAGCCGCGCGCAGATGAACATGCTGCCGCGGATCAAGCCGCGCACCTTCTACGATCTCGTCATCGAGGTGGCGATCGTCCGGCCCGGCCCAATCCAGGGCGACATGGTTCATCCCTATCTGCGGCGTCGCGAAGGGCTGGAACGGGTCGAGTATCCGACGCCCGAGTTGGAGCGTGTCCTGTCGAAGACGCTTGGCGTGCCGCTGTTTCAGGAACAGGCGATGAAGGTGGCGATGGTGTGCGCCGGCTTCACCGCCAGCGAAGCCGATCAGCTTCGCCGCGCGATGGCGACGTTCAAGTTTACGGGCGGCATCTCGAAGTTCGGCGAGAAGCTGGTGAGCGGCATGGTGGCGCGGGGCTATACCGAGGAGTTCGCCGCCCGCACGTTCAGCCAGCTCGAAGGCTTCGGCAGCTACGGGTTTCCCGAAAGCCACGCGGCGTCGTTCGCGCTGATCGCCTATGCCAGTTCGTGGCTGAAATGCTGGCATCCCGATGTCTTCTGCTGTGCGCTGCTCAACGCGCAGCCGATGGGCTTCTACGCGCCCGCGCAAATCGTCCGCGACGCGCGCGAGCATGGAATCAATGTCCTTCCCGTCGATGTGAACGCCTCGCGTTGGGACTGCGCGCTTGAACCGTCGAGCACGGACGGCCGGTTCGCCGTGCGGCTCGGCCTGCGAATGGTGCGTCAGCTCGCCAACGCCGACGCCGCGTCGATCGTGACCGCGCGTGGCGAGCGCGAGTTTGCCGACGTGGACGATCTTTGGCGCCGGTCGGGCGTCTCGGTCGCGGCGTTGGAACGGCTCGCCAAAGCCGACGCCTTCCTGCCGTCGCTCGGCCTCAGCCGTCGAGAGGCGCTATGGGCGATCAAGGCGTTGCACGACGAACCGCTGCCGCTGTTCGCGGCCAGCGCCGGCGACGACGGGCGGCCGGTGCCCGAAGTGAGCGAAGAAGCGATCCGGCTCAAGACGATGACCGGCGGCCGCGAAGTGGTCGAGGATTACGGGCATGTAGGTCTGACGCTGCGCCAGCATCCCGTGTCGTTCCTGCGAGACGATCTGGCGCGGCAGTCATTTGTGACCTGCGCCGACGCTGCCGCCCTGCGCGACGGTCGGCCGGTGCGGACGGCGGGGCTGGTGCTGGTGCGCCAGCGGCCCGGCAGCGCCAAGGGCGTCATGTTCATCACGATCGAGGATGAGACGGCGGTCGCCAATCTCGTGATCTGGACATCGGTATTCGAGGCGCAGCGCGCCATCGTGCTGGGCGGGACGATGCTGGGCGTTCACGGCCGCGTCCAGCGCGAAGGTGAGGTGGTCCACATCGTCGCCGCCAAGCTGGTCGATCTCTCGCCCCAGCTCGCCAGCTTGGGCGAGCGTGACGCGGCCTTTCCGCTGCCGCACGGGCGCGGCGACGAGTTCCACCACGGCGCTCCGCGTTCCGACCCGCGCGATCAAGCGCCCCGTGCGGTGCGGGCGCGGGACATCTTCATTCCCGATCTGCACATCGACTACTTGGCAGAGCGGCCGATTGTGAAGGCCCGGAATTTTCGATGAGCCGTCGTTCACTAAGGCAATGCGAGGCTGGCACTAGACAGCGACGGATGCGAAACCCAGGTGGAACCTCACTTGGTTATGGCCCCCTCGCGCTTGATAACCTCCGTGGCGAGCGACGTCATCGCGCTCGCTAACCGCCAAGCCCCGAACAGCTCATCATGGAGCGCTTCGAGTTCGGCCATCATCTTGTCGCGTCCCTCGTCGGTCTGAATCTTGAAGTCGTGGCGCTCGTAAAAGCCGTGATTCAGCCGGTTACGCGCGCTCAAGGCCGAGGCGAACCGGGCCGATAGGTCATCGTCAAGCTCGACGTGCCGCTTGAGCTTCGACAGCAGCCCGCCCAACGTGCTCCTGTCGATGTCGCGCAACAAGTCCCACCCCCTCTCGCGATCGGGGACGACGTGCCAGCCGCTCTCCAGACCCCGCGCGCACAGCAGAAGAGTGCCGAGTTCGGTTTCGAACAACTGCGCCGCCTCGGCGGTGATTCCGAACTTGGCATACAGCTCGTCTCGGGTCGCCACCGGCCTATCCGGCGACGGCTTTGGGCGCGGTCGGGCCGAGCTCGTTCAAGAACCGGCTCGGCAAGAGGTTCGCCATCGGCCCCGACTGCGTCTTGAAGGCCACATTCGCTCCGTAAGCATCCTTGATGGTCATTTGCTGTGGGTAGCTGATGAAGAGGCTCCCCGGCCGCCCGTTCTCCGGGTCCGCCTTCACGCGCGTGATGCCCACATAGAACAGCCGCCGCGCCTCTTCGAGCGCGGCGTCCTTCTCGTCCTTCGACCACTCGGGATCGAAGGCCGGGGGCAGGATGCCCTCGACGCATCCGGCGACGAACACATAGGGCGAGCTCAGTCCCTTGCTCTTGTGGAGGCTCATCAGCCGGACCTCCTCCACCGTGGGCGGAATGTCGGGCTGGGTGATCTCCTGCATCATGCCGGTGAGCAGATCGGCGGGCGTCTCGGCCCCCTCCATCTGGACTAGGGCGAGCGCCCGAAGTTCAGCGAGTTCGTCATCCCCGTCCGGCAACAACTGGTCGATGAACGACTGAACGTCGCCCTTGACCGCTTCCAACTCTCCCAGCGCCTCGGTGAGGAGCTGGAAGCGGGCCACCAACGGCTTCGTGTGGGCAAGGGTCAGCGCATCGTCGACTAACTTGTTCATTGCTTGCCAAGGACTGTCGCCCGAGTTCTCGCAGTGCTTGCGAACGCGTGCGTATGACTTGCAACGGAAGTCGTCGACGTCGGAGCCCAGCAGATAGCGGAGCGCGACGCGGTCCTCGTTGTTCAGGAACAACTTGAACAATGCGAACCGCATCTGCGCGGTCTCCGAGTCGAGCTGACTTTCCTCGTAGTATGACTTCGCCGGTATTTCGGCAACGCGTAGCGCCTGAAGGATCGGCTTGCCTGCGACGGCGCGCTGCACGAGAATGATTATCTCGCTCGGGTGGACGCCAGCGCTGAGCAAGCCCTCGATCTTACTTTTGATCCACTCCGCCTCGTTGTGGAGGTAGGGGACTTGCACAATCGCGACCTCGCCCGGCCCCTTCACGGCAAGCGCGTTCAGCGCCCGAGGAGTTCGGTTCTTATTCACGGCAATCAACGCATTCGCCATCTCGACGACCGTCGTCGGGCAGCGATGGCAGTCGACCATCTTCAAATCGGCGCAGCCCGGATGGATACCCTTCCACTCCCGAATGCCGTCTGGGTGTGCGTTCTTGAAGCTGTAGATCGACTGGTCATCGTCGCCGACGATGCAGACTTCGGCGGCAGCGCCGAGGTAGGCAATCGCCGTCTGTTCCGCCTTGTTCAGATCCTGAAACTCGTCGACGAGAAGATGCTTGAACTCGTTGTGCTCTGCCGCCGCCGGATTATCCTTAAGGTAGCGCACCAAGTACGGGATAAGCTCGCCGATCAACATGCCCTGATGGAAGTCGAGCCAGTCGAGCAGATCGGCTTGCAACTTTTTCTCGGCACCGTCCTTTGCGAAGCCCGGCTCGTCGCCCTGACTTTGCGCCCAAGCGGCGGTGTAGCCCTGAATCAGCTTCTTGACCTTGCGTTTACCGCCGTTGTCGCCAGCGAGGTCGCAGATCATTGCCTTGGTCTCAAAGGTATTCAGTGGACGAGGGAAGCGACCGACTGCTTCCAAAACGTGCTTACGAGACAGGATGCGCATCGCCAAGCTATGCAGGGTCTGGCCTTCCAGCTCCTCGCATCCCGGCGTGCCTAG
The DNA here is from genome assembly GCF_001314325.1 of Sphingopyxis macrogoltabida. Lineage (NCBI taxonomy): Bacteria > Pseudomonadati > Pseudomonadota > Alphaproteobacteria > Sphingomonadales > Sphingopyxidaceae > Sphingopyxis > Sphingopyxis macrogoltabida. The sequence continues at coordinate 1,178,646 of NZ_CP009429.1, read as the reverse complement.
CTTTTGAAGTTCGCGATGCAGGTCTTCGGCAGCTACACGCGTGAATGTGACCGCGAGAACTTCTTTCGGCGCAATGCCGGATTCGAGCAGCTTCGCGACGCGTCGCTTCATGGCAAAGGATTTGCCGGTGCCCGGACCGGCTATGACGCGCACACGCGGTTCGGGCGCTGCCGCGATCCCATAGGCTACGCTGCCTTTATCCAAACCCGTGTCCCAAGCCATCGAACTGCCCTTCAGTGAGAATCAGCACGCCACGTTCGACGTCCCTGTTGACACCCCATGTGCATTCCTGCACACGATGTGTCAATGAGTGCAATCGTTCTCCCTACGGGTGTTCCTGCCATTCGACGCTATAAATCGGGCGATCGACTGCCTGTCCAAGCGCAGCGCATTTGGCTGATCCTCTCGGGATATGTCAGTGGCCGGAATGACCTGCCTCGGCAAAATGCTTGCACGATCACATATGGCGAGCTGGCGCTGCGAATGGGCTACGCCGACACACGTGCTGGACACATGTTGTCCCGCCAGCTTGGAATTGTCGGCCACTACTGCCTGATGAACGACTTGCCGGCGCTGAATGCCATAGTCGTGAACGCCACAACGAAAGAACCCGGTGGCGACGTAGTGCTGACGCCCGGCCGTGTTTTTCGAGAGGAGCTGCGCGCCATCTATCGGCAGGACTGGTACGAAGTAGGTGTCCCGAGCACTGGCACACTGCGCAAGGTTTGGGAGGGAATGTGACGGAGGAATGGACCATGAAATCCACCGCCGCAGACCCCTTCGTGCGCTACGCCGCCAAAGGATCATTGCAGACGGTGCCGCCGCAACGCAGCGTAAGCGGATGGCCCTTCCTCGCAAGCTCCGCCGTCGCACGCCTCGTCGATGGGCCGAGTGCCCGGATGACCTGCACGACTATATCAGTCGCGTCACACCGCGCCGGGCATCGCGCCGGTCATGCGATGATGACGGGCCGATCGTCGTCACCGATGATTGGCCCGAGCAAGTCCCGATCGGCGACAGCGAGCTACGCGCGATCGAAGGCCACATGCGGCACGAGCTGGATAAGCTGTTCGGGCCGCTGCCGTGAAGTGAGGAGCATCAGGCCATGACCACCGCCGCCGTCAAGATGGAGGAGGCGCCGGTCACGGCGACCGCTCGCGCTGCGCTGTATCTGCGCGTTTCGACAGGCCGGCAGGCCGAGAGTGATCTGTCGATTCCCGACCAGCGCCGCCAGATCGAAGGCTATTGCCTGTCGCGCGGTTGGGAAGTCGCGGCCGAGTTCGTCGAACCCGGCAACACCGCCACCGACGATCGGCGACCTTCGTTCCAGGCGATGATCGACGCGGCGATGGTCAAGCCTTCGACGTTCACCGTCATCCTCGTCCATAGTTTCTCGCGGTTCTTCCGCGACCAGTTCCAGTTCGAGTTCTACGTCCGCAAGCTGGCGAAGAACGGCGTGCGGTTGATCTCAATCACGCAAGACCTGGGCGACGATCCGATGAGCGTGATGATGCGCCAGATCATGACGCTGTTCGACGAGTATCAGTCGAAGGAGAATGGGAAGCACACCCTTCGCGCGATGAAGGAGAACGCCCGGCAAGGGTTCTGGAACGGCGCGCGTGCTCCGATCGGCTATCGTGTGGTCGCGGCCGGGGAGCGCGGCGCGAAGATCAAGAAGAAGCTGGAGATCGACCCCATCCAGGCCGAGACGGTGCGGCGCATCTACCGGATGGCGCTGAACGGCGTCGATAACCGAGGAGCGATGGGCCTCAAGTCAATTGCCACCTGGCTCAACGAGAACAACATTCGCACCCGCGACGGCGGACGCTGGGGCTTGGGCGCGGTGCATCAAGTGCTCACGCGCACAACCTATATCGGCCAGCACCGCTTTAACACCCGCGACCACAAGACGAAAACGCCCAAGCCGGAAAGCGAGCACGCCGTCATGGAGGTGCCGCCAATCGTCTCGGAGGCGGAGTTCGAGGCGGTTCAGCGCTCGCTCAAGGCGCGCAGCCCGAAGATGATGGCGCCAATGGCGGTGGGTGGCCCGACGCTACTCACAGGCATCTGCTTCTGCGCGTGCTGTGGCGGCGCGATGACGCTGCGGACAGGCACCAGCAGCGTCGGCCGTGAGTATCGATACTACACCTGCTCGACGAAGGCGCGGCAGGGTGCGACCGGCTGTCCCGGCATCACCGTGCCGATGGACCGGCTCAATGAGGCCGTAGTCGATCATCTACAAGATCGCCTACTCGACCCGGCGCGGCTCGAAGTGCTGATGGATCAGATCCTCGAACGGCGCGACGAGTGGGTGAACCAGCGCCGCCAGCATGTCGCCGACCTTGAGCGGCGTGCGACCGAGGCGGAAGCGAAGCTCAAACGCCTCTACGACGCGATCGAGAACGGCGTCATCGACGTAAGCGATTCGTCGCTCAAGGATCGCATCGCCGAGCTGACGGCGACGCGCGACCACGCGAAGGGCGATGCGGGGCGCGCCCTTACGCATATCGTCAAGATCGGCCCGGCGATCACGCCGGAGACCCTGCGCGCCTTCGCGGCCGCCCTGCGCAAGAAGCTGCGCAACGGCGACGGGACATTCGCTCGCGATCAGGTGCGGGCGGTCGCGCAGCGGGTGGAAGTGGTGAGCAAGACGGAGGTCCGCATCCGCGGTCAACGCAGTGAGCTGCTCCGAACCCTAACCGCCGCCTCTGGCGTAGAGGCGGCGGTGCTAGGCGTTCGTGCCTTTGAACCGAAATGGCGCACCCGGAACGATTCGAACGTCCGACCCTCAGATTCGTAGTCTGATGCTCTATCCAGCTGAGCTACGGGTGCGTGGAGAGGCGCCTTTAAGACCCGATGCGCGGGGGCGCAACCCCCTATTTCTTATTTGTGACCGTGGCGCACGACGACTCGCGCCGCGCCGCGTCGAGCCCACCGATTTCTTCGGGATCCTTGAGCAGCAGGCGGATCAGCGCGATGCCGCGGTCGTGGCCGGTGCGCACGACCTCTGCCCCCGCGGGCACCGCCTGCCCCGCTCGCGCAACGATGATTCGATAGGGTTTGCCCCCCGCCTCGACATCGTTGCGGACGAAGATCACGTCGGTCGCCGCGTCGAAGACGCTGAGCGAACTATACCGTCCCGCCACCGGGGCCACGTCGATCGCCACCGGCCCCGCCGACAGGTCATAGGGACAGCTCGAATAGGCGAGGTCGGGACTGGGCCGCACCACCGGCTGGCGCTCGGGAGTCGCGAGATTGCCATAGGACATCGTGTTGACGCCCCCCTGCCCCAGCCGCTCCATCGCGACGTTCATCAGTCCATAGGGGACGTAGAGCACCGCCGCCCATGCAGTCGCAGCGGCGGCGATCAGGCCGAACAGGATCGGGCCGAGCCAGCCGCGCATCTCAGCAGCCCTCCTTCACGAGCCGCGGCAGCACCGCCTTTTCGGGATCGGCCCGGAACGCCTTGCCGGGATTGTACATGCGCAAGGTCAACTGAAATGGCCGGCCCTTGATCCCGGGCAGCCAGGCGGTGCCGGCGGGCTTGTCGGGCGAAATCGTGACGCGCCACTCGCCCTTTGCGTCGAGCGCGACATTCGCGCCGTTGACCGACCAGATGCGCGCCGGGTTATCCACCAGATAGCCCCTGTCGTCATAGACAGTAACGCTCCACCAGCGCGCGTCGAGCGGCGTTCCCGACAGGCTGTAGCGGCAATTGCCGTCGAGCGGCGCGCCCGCCGCATCGGCCTTTGCCATCCAGTAGACGGTTTCCTTCGCGGGCAGCGCGAGCAGGCCCGAGCGCGCGACCATCGCGCGCGTCAGCGGGTCCGTCGCCTTGGTCCCGTAACCGAGCGAGGTCGTCCACGGGCCGTTGCGGATTCCGCCGTCGCCGAGCCCGCCGCTGGTCAGCGCCCACGCTGCGCCGAGCCCCACCGCCAATCCGCCCACCAGAGTGATCGCATAGCGGTGCCAGCTCTTCATGACGCGTGTCCCCACCCAATTCGTCATCCCGGCGAAGGCCGGGATCTCGGCATGGCGTCGGAACGCTGCGGCGAGACCCCGGCCTTCGCCGGGGTGACGATGTTATTTTGCCTTCAGCGCCGCCTGTGCTGCCGCCAGACGCGCGATGGGCACACGGTAAGGCGAGGCGCTGACATAGTCGAGGCCGGTCTTTTCGCAGAAATGGATGCTCGGCGCGTCGCCGCCATGCTCGCCGCAGATGCCGAGCTTGACGTCCGGCCGCGTGGCGCGGCCGCGGTCGGCGGCAATCTCGATCAGCTGACCCACGCCCTCGACGTCGAGGCTGACGAACGGGTCGGTCAGGAAAATGCCCTTGTCGACATATTGCGTCAGGAAGCGCCCCGCGTCGTCGCGGCTGATGCCGATCGTCGTCTGCGTGAGATCGTTCGTGCCGAAGCTGAAGAACTCCGCCGTCTCGGCGATCTCGCCCGCCATCAGCGCGGCGCGCGGCAGTTCGATCATCGTGCCGACCAGATAGGCTATCTCGCGGCCCTTTTCGGCGAAGACCGCCTTGGCCTGCGCGTCGACGACCGCCTTCATCAGGTCGAACTCGCGGCGCGTCGCCACCAAGGGGATCATCACCTCGGGGATCGGCGCGGCGCCGGTTTCGGCGGCGACGTCGCACGCCGCCTCGAAGATAGCGCGTGCCTGCATCTCGTAGATTTCGGGGTAGGTGACGCCGAGACGGCAGCCGCGATGGCCAAGCATCGGGTTGAACTCGTGCAGCTCGTTGGCGCGCGCCTTCAGCGCCTCGATCCCGACCCCCGCGGCCTCTGCCACGACGGCGAAATCCTCCTCGCGCGTCGGCAGGAATTCGTGGAGCGGCGGGTCGAGCAGGCGGATGGTGACCGGCAGGCCGGCCATCACGCCGAAGATCGCAGCAAAGTCGCCGCGCTGTTCGGGGAGCAGCTTGGCGAGCGCCGCGCGGCGGCCGTCCTCGTTTTCGGCGAGAATCATCTCGCGCACCGCGGTGATCCGCGCCGCGTCGAAGAACATATGCTCGGTGCGGCAGAGACCGATGCCCTCGGCACCGAAATCGCGTGCGACCTGTGCATCGGCCGGGGTTTCAGCGTTGGTACGCACCTTCATCCGGCGCACCTTGTCGGCCCATTCCATCAGCGTGCCGAAATCGCCGACGAGCTCGGGGAGCAGGGTCGGAACCTCGCCAGCCATCACTTCGCCAGTCGAACCATCGAGCGTCAGGATGTCGCCTTCGCGCAATTCGCGTCCGGCGACCCGCAGCACGCGGGCATTGCCGTCGATGCTGAGCCCACCGGCACCCGAGACGCAAGGGCGGCCCATGCCGCGCGCGACGACCGCGGCGTGGCTGGTCATCCCGCCGCGCGCGGTCAGGATGCCCTTGGCGGCGTGCATGCCGTGGATGTCCTCGGGGCTGGTTTCGACGCGGACGAGGATCACCGCCTCGCCCATGCCGGCCGCCTTTTCGGCGCTGTCGGCGTCGAACATGATCTTGCCCGATGCGGCGCCGGGGCTCGCCGGGAGCCCCTTGGTCAGCACGTCGCGCGGAGCCTTGGGATCGAGCGTTGGGTGGAGAAGCTGGTCGAGAGCGCCCGGATCGACGCGGCCGACAGCCTCTTCCTCGGTGATCAGACCTTCCGCCGCCATGTCGACCGCAATCTTCAGCGCCGCCTTGGCGGTACGCTTGCCCGAGCGCGTCTGGAGCATCCACAAGGTCCCGCGTTCGACGGTGAACTCGATGTCCTGCATGTCGCGGTAGTGGGTTTCGAGCGTGTCGAAGACGCGGCCGAGCTCCGTGAAGGTCTCGGGCATCGCCTCTTCCATCGACAGCGGCTTGGCGCCTGCCTTTTCGCGCGCGATCCTGGTCAGATATTGCGGCGTGCGGATGCCCGCGACGACGTCCTCGCCCTGCGCATTGATCAGCCATTCGCCGTACCAGGCGCGCTCGCCGGTCGCGGGGTCACGCGTGAATGCCACGCCGGTCGCCGAGGTGTCGCCCATGTTGCCGAACACCATCGCCTGCACATTGACCGCAGTGCCCCATTCGCCGGGGATGCTGTTGAGGCGGCGATAGACTTTGGCGCGGTCGCTTTCCCAGCTCGCGAAGACGGCGCCGACAGCGCCCCAAAGCTGGTCGTTGGGTTCCTGCGGGAAGGGTGCGCCGGTTTCGCGTTCGACGATCGCCTGATATTCCTTGACCAGCGCCTGCCAGTCTTCGGCCGACATCTCCGTGTCGAGGTAGAAGCCCTTGTCTTCCTTGGCGACTTCCAGCGCCTCCTCGAACTCGGCATGGTCGAGCCCCATGACGACGTCGGCGTACATCTGGACGAAGCGGCGATAGCTGTCCCATGCAAAGCGCGGGTCGCCCGACGCTTCGGAGAGGCCGACGACGGTGCGGTCGTTGAGCCCGAGGTTGAGGACGGTGTCCATCATGCCGGGCATCGACACGCGCGCGCCCGAACGGACCGAGACGAGCAGCGGATCGGCGGCGTCGCCGAATTTCTTGCCGGTAATGCCCTCGATATGCGCGATGCCGGCGGCGACATCCTCGACCAGCCCGGCCGGGAATTGTTCGCCATTGGCATAATAAGCGGTGCAGACGTCGGTGGTGATCGTAAAGCCCGGCGGAACCGGGAGGCCGATCGAGGCCATTTCGGCAAGGTTCGATCCCTTGCCGCCGAGCAATTCCTTCGAGCGTTCGGCTGTCGTGGCCGGACCGCCGAACAAATGCACCATCTTCGTCATGTCATGCTCCTGCTGCCCCGGGGAGGAGGTTGCGGCTGGGTAGGTATGCAAAGCCAATTGGTCGATTCAGAATTACTTCGTTCGTTATAAGCTGCGGCACATAACGGCCGCGTCAGCCCTCGATCTTCGAGAAATCCGCGACGCCATGCACCGCGCCGGTAAATCGCGCGAGCAGGCCGAGGCGATACGCACGCACCGCCTCGTCGGGATCGTTGACCATCACGCCCTCGAAAAAGGCGTCGATCGGCGCGCGCAGGCTGGCAAGCGCGGCCATGGCGTCGGTGAAGCGTTCTTCAGCGATCGCGGCGGAGGCCGCGGGTTCGGCGGTGTCGAGGGCGGCGAGAAGGGCGTTATCCACATCCGTCGCCCCCGCGAAGGCGGGGGCCGTTGTGTGGGGTGCACTACCGCCAGCGGCCCCCGCCTTCGCGGGGGCGACGGTAATATCCGCCTGCTTCAGGATATTCGCCGCGCGCTTGTAACCCGCGAGCAAGTTAGTGCCGTCCTCAGTCGCCATGAAAAACTGCAAAGCCTTCACGCGCGCGAGCAGGCGGACAAGGTCATCCTCGCCGCCGAGCGCGAACACCGCGTCGATCAGGTCGTGACGGACACCGGCTTCGCGTTGTTGGACTTTGAGGCGGTCAGCGAAGAAGTCGAGCAAGCCGTAAACATATTCTCGCCTATCGACGAAATCTATGTGTTGAGCTTGGTCTGAAGACGGCCAGTATTCTTCATTTTCCGACGGGGCAGAATGAGGGGCAATCCGGGCGTAGGTGGTTCCGTCTTTGAAAGTCACCCATTCAGCTGAGTTCCAAATCTTGTACTGTTCTTCCAGCTGCTCGATCGAGCTTTCAAGACGCCGCTTTATCGCGTCAAGCAAATGACCATAAGGCATCTGAACAAGGTCAAACAAATCGGTACGAAGACTGTTTTTGACGATCAGCGAAATGATGCCCAAAACCGCGCGCCGGAGGGCGAACGGATCTTTCGAGCCCGTTGGCTTTTCGCCGATAAAGAAGAACACGCATAACGTATCCAGCTTATCCGCCAGCGCCACAGCCACCGTCACCGGCGCCGTCGGCACGTCATCGCCCTGCCCGACCGGTTTGTAATGGTCGCGGATCGCGTCGGCTACCGCATCGGGCAGGCCTTCGGCGCGGGCGTAATAGCCGCCCATCAAGCCCTGCAATTCAGGGAACTCGCCGACCATTTCGGTGACGAGGTCGGCTTTCGCCAGTTCGGCCGCCTGCCGCGCGAGCGCAGGGTCGCAGTTCGGGACGATGCCTTCGCTCGCCAGCCATTCGGCGAGCTTTGCGACGCGCTCGACCTTGTCGGCGACGGTGCCGAGCTTTTCGTGGAAGGTGATGTTCGCGAGCTTTTCGGCATGCTGCGCGAGCGTCTTCTTCTGGTCCTGTTCCCAGAAAAAGCGCGCGTCGGACAGGCGCGCCGCCAGCACCTTGCGGTTGCCCGCGACGATCTCCGCGCCGCCGTCGACCGCATCGATGTTCGCGGTGCAGACGAAGCCGTTCGCGAGCTTTCCGTCCGCGCCGTTCACGACGAAATATTTCTGGTTCACACGCGCGGTGAGCTGGATGACCTCGGGCGGCACTTCGAGGAACGCTTCGTCGAAGCGGCCGAGCAAGGGCACCGGCCATTCGGTGAGCCCGGCGTTCTCGATCACCAGCCCCTCGTCCTCGACGAGCGTCAGCCCGGCGTCGGCCGCAGCCTTGGCGGCGCCGTCACGGACGATGTTCTGGCGTTCTTCATGGTCGACGATGACGTGGCAGGCGCGGAGCTTGTCGGCATAGTCGGCCGCCGAGCCGATGGTGATCTCGCCCGGGCAATGGAAGCGGTGGCCGCGCGTCGCGAAGCCCGCGGAAATCCCGCTAACTTCACACGCAACCAGATCTTCGCCGAAGATTGCGACGATGCCCGGCAGCGGGCGGACCCAGCGCAGGCTTTCGCTGCTCGCGCTTTGCTTGCCCCAGCGCATCGACTTCGGCCAGGAAAAGCTGCGGATAATCGCCGGGATCGCCTCGGCGAGCACCTCGGCCGTCGCGCGGCCGGGCTTGTCGATCACCGCGAAATACACGCCGTCGCGGTCCTCGAGCTGATCCTGCGTCAGCCCGGTCTTGCGCAGGAAACCCTCGAGCGCCTGCGGCGGCGCACTGCTGCGCGGGCCCTTGAGCTCTTCGCTGACCGCGGCGGTCGCTTGCGGAAGGTCGCGCGCGATCAGCGCCAGGCGGCGCGGCGTCGACCAGATGGTGAGTTCGCCCGCTTCGAGGCCCGCGGCGCCGAGCTGCGCGCGGAACAATTTCTCAAGTTCGGCGCGCGCGCCGGCCTGCATCCGCGCCGGGATTTCCTCGCTGCGCAATTCGAGAAGAAAGTCGGTCACAGCGTCCACCCCGGATATTTGGCGGTCCAGCGTTCGGACTGGCTGTCGATCCACGCCTTGCAGCTTCCCTTCGCGAGGTCGCGGACGCGCGCCATGTAATTGGCGCGTTCCTGCACGCTGATCACGCCGCGCGCCTGCAGCAGGTTGAACAGGTGGCTCGCCTCGATCGCCTGATCATAGGCGGCGAGCGGGACGTTTGCCGCGATCGCGCGCTTGCACTCTTCCTCGGCGGCCTTGAACCCCGCGAACAAGATGTCGGTGTCGGCGACCTCGAAATTCCATTTCGAGAACTGGCGCTCATTCTCAAGGAACACGTCGCCATAGCTCACCGCCGCGACGTCGCCGACCGCGTCGGAGAAGCGCAGGTCGTAAACATTGTCGACATTCTGGATATACATGGCGAGGCGTTCGAGGCCGTAAGTGAGCTCGCCCGCAACGGGCTTGCAGTCGAAGCCGCCCATCTGCTGGAAATAGGTGAACTGGGTAACTTCCATGCCGTCGCACCAGACTTCCCAGCCCAGCCCCCATGCGCCGAGGGTCGGCGATTCCCAGTCGTCCTCGACGAAGCGGATGTCGTGCAGCAGCGGGTCGATGCCGATCGCGGCGAGCGAGCCCAGATATTGCTCCTGCAGGTCGGCGGGCGACGGCTTCAGGATGACCTGATACTGGTAATAATGCTGGAGCCGGTTGGGGTTTTCGCCATAGCGGCCGTCGGTCGGGCGGCGGCTCGGCTGGACATAGGCGACGTTCCACGGCTCGGGGCCAAGGCTGCGCAAGGTCGTCGCGGGGTGAAACGTCCCCGCCCCGACGCGCATGTCATAGGGCTGCAATATCGCGCAGCCACGCGCCGCCCAATAGGCGTGCAGGGTCAGGATCATGTCCTGGAAGCTCAGGGATTTCTTTTCCGCCTGGTCGGCCACGAATCCGCTCTTTCGCAGGTGCAACAATTGCCGCCGCCCTTGGCGCAGCAGGGCCGCAGGGTCAAGGCGCGTGACGTTGCCGTTCACCTCGAAAACGCCCAGCCATGTCACGGTTGCACGGCTTTTTGTCAGGTGTTGTTGACATAGTCAGCGAATCACGACATATAGTCATGGAAACCTGACACAAAGACAGGTGAACGCGACCAACGTGACAGAAAAGGAAATGATCTCATGATTACCCGCGCCGCGATCCTCGCAATTTCGCTCGCCTTGGGCGCTCCCGCAGTCGCAACTCCCGCCAGCTACAGCGCGAGCGAATATGTCCATATCGGCGATCTGGACCTCGCTCTGGCAAGCGACCGGCAAACGCTCGAAGCGCGGATCGTAAGCGCCGCGCGCCGCCTCTGCCGCAGCGATCTGCGCGGCACGGCCGAACTCGCGCTACGCACCGAATGCATCGCGGCCGCGACCAACGGCGCCAGAGCGCAGGCCGAACGGGCGGTTGCCGAGGCCGACCGCGGCATCCGGCTCGCCGCGCGCTGATCGCCGGCATGGCAGGTTTCGCACTTTCGCTCCGGCCGGTACTCCCCGGTAACGGCCGGCGACCTGAGCTGGAGCGCCGCATTACACGGCAGCGCTCCAGTCTCTTGGCGAAACTTTCCGTTGCACTCCGCCGGATTTTGCCCATGCCGGAACAAACCCGACGCGAAGGCTGGCGAGGCGCCGAATGAACAACAAGCTGAAAGTGCTGCGCGCGATGCGGAACTGGAGCCAGGCCGAACTCGCCGACCGGCTCGACGTCTCGCGGCAGGCAGTAAACGCAATCGAAACAGGGAAATATGACCCGTCGTTGCCGCTTGCTTTCAAGCTGGCACGACTGTTCGCGATGCCGATCGAGGAGATTTTCGACGATGGTTCCGAAGGAAGCAGCCATGACATCTGATCCCGCCGGAAAGCGCAAACGCCCCAGCCTGATCTGGCCGGTCGTCATCGTGTTCGTCACGATATTCCTGATGGGCCTCGCGGCCGGATATCTCGACGCGATGCGCGAAGCCGGCGAGAGCGCGCCGCCGGCCGCCGTCGGCGCCGGACTGGCCCTGCTCGCCGGGATAGCCGCGATGGCCCTTTACCTGCGGCGGGTCGGCAAATTCTGGGAAGGTTGGTCGAAACGCAAGCGGCTCTACTGGACCTGCCTCGCCGTCGCCGCGACGATCGGCGTGTTGTCGGGGATCCTCGATCGCAGCGGGACAAGCAATCCCGGCGATCCGCTGTTCGGCAACGGCGCCTTGTCGCCAGCGATCGCCATCGCGCTGGCGCTCTTGTGGGCGGGCGGCCTGGCGGTCCTGATCCCGCTCTACGAACGGTCGATCGACGATCACGAGCGGCAGGCCTATTGGCGCGCGGGACTCGCCGGCTATTACGCCTTCATCATTCCGGCCCCCGCATGGTGGGTGCTGCACCGCGCCGGGCTGGTGCCGCCGGTCGATGCGATGCTGCTGTTTCTCGCCGCGCTGCTGGTCAATGCCGCGGTCTATTTCTGGCTCAAGTTCCGCTGAATATTACACCTTCCCTGCCCGCACGGCCCCGGCCATAACGGCCGAAAATGAAAGGCAATTCCCCATGAAGAAATGGCTGAAGACGCTCGCGATCTCCTGCGCCGTCATCCCCTTCGCGCAATGCGCGCTGGCGCCCGGGCACAATGTGGCGCGCGCTGCCGAATCCTCGGCGGCAGTGACCGACGTCGACCCCGCGCTGTGGGTCGTGAAGGACGAAGACACGACCATCTATCTCTTCGGCACCGTCCATGTGCTGAAGCCGGGCCTCGGCTGGTTCGACGACGCGGTAAAGCGCGCCTTCGACAGGTCCGACCAGTTGATGCTCGAAATCGTGCTGCCCGAAGACCCGGCGGAGATGGCGCAAAAGATGATCCCGCTCGCGCTCGACCAGAGCGGCAAAACGATCTCGTCGCGCCTCAGCCCCGCCGAGCTCAAGGCCTATCAGGCGGCGATGACCGGCCTCGGCATCCCGGTGGCGCAGTTCGACAGGTTCGAGCCGTGGTTCGCCGCGATGACGCTGTCGATCGCGCCGCTCGCCCAGCTAGGTTACGATCCCGAACAAGGTGCCGAAAAACAGCTCACGGCCGCTGCGAAGGCTGCAGCCAAGCCGGTGTCGGGGCTCGAGACGGTCGATCAGCAGCTCGGCTTTTTCGACGGCCTGCCCGAAAAGCAGCAACTCGCTTTCCTCAATTCGGTGGTCAAGGACATCGACAAGCTCGGCCCGACGCTCGACAAGACGGTGGTGCTGTGGGGCAAGGGCGACACCGAGGCGCTGGCGGTCGCGATGAACGAAAGCATGGCCGCGACCCCCGAACTTGCCAAGGTGTTGCTGTTCGACCGTAATCAGCGCTGGGCCGACCAGCTCAAGGCGCGAATGGACCAACCCGGCACCGTCTTCGTCGCCGTCGGCGCGGGCCATCTCGCAGGCGAGCATAGCGTGCAGGATTTTCTGAAGGAACGCGGACTGACCGCCGAGCGGATCGAATATTGAGGCCCGACACGCTTCCTTTCCGGCCTTGGGGCCGCCGCCTCGCGGCGGTCCTCTTGCCGTGGCTGCTCGCCGGTTGCGGCGCCGCTGTACCCGAAACGCCCGCCCGGCCCGCGATGTGGCTGGTCGAGGATGACGATACGCGCATCTATATGCTCGGCACGATGCACGCCCTGCCCGCCGGAACCAAGTGGGACGCCGGCAAGATCGCCGACGTCGCCGATGCGGCCGACGAACTGGTGCTCGAGCTGTCGCCGCAGGAACTGTCGGCGGCCGGGGAAGTGTTCCGGACGCTGGCGCCTCGATCCGCGCCGCTGCCGATGGACAAGCGGCTGTCACCGGAAGCGCTGGCGCGATATCGCGCACTCGAGGCGACGGGCGGCGATTTCGGCGGCGATACGCTCGACGACTGGGCAGTCATGGTCCTGATGGGCCAGCGCGTGACGCAGAATGCCGAATTCGATCCATCGCGCGGAGTCGAATCGCGTCTCACCGCGCAATTCGCAGCGGCGGGCAAGCCGATCGGCGGCCTCGAAACGGCGCACGGGCAACTGAACCTGTTCGAAACGCTCGACCCGCAAACGCAGCGGACGCTGCTCACCCGCGCCGTCAAGGGGACGGACAAGGCCGTCGAGGACGTCCGGGCGCTGACCGCATCATGGGCGCGCGGCGATCTCGCGGCGCTCGAAAAGGTGATCAACGAGGATGTCGATGCGGTCCCCGCGGCGCGCCAGGCGATCCTGACCGACCGCAACCGGCGCTGGAGCGCGTGGGTGAAAAAGCGGCTGGACCGCCCCGGCACGGTGTTGATGGCGGTCGGCGCCGGCCATCTGGTCGGCACCGACGGCGTTCCCGCGATGCTCGGCGCCGAGGGGCTGGAAGTGAAGCGCGTGCAATAGGCCGCGTGCCGCTTGCATTTCCGCCGCTTCCCCGCTAAGCGCCCCGGCTTCCGTCATGGTCATCCCTGGAGGCGTGGCGGAACTGTGTAACTGTTTCTCGGAGAAATATGATGAGCGATCAGCTGACGCTGACGGCCGAGACGCGCGAACGCGGAGGCAAGGGAGCCTCGCGTGACCTGCGTCGTAATGGCCGCGTCCCCGCCGTTGTCTATGGCGGCAAGGAAGAACCCCTGATGATCCACGTCGAAGAAAAGCTGCTGATGAAGCAGCTGATGACGGGTCACTTCATGAACTCGGTCGTGATGATCGACGTGGGCGGCAAGACCATCCGTACCCTGCCCAAGGACGTCGCTTTCCACCCGGTCAAGGATCGCCCGATCCACGCCGACTTCCTGCGCATCGCGAAGGACGCCACGGTCCAGGTTGCGGTGCCCGTCTCGTTCCAGAACGAAGAAGCCTCGCCGGGCCTGAAGCGCGGCGGCGTGCTGAACATCGTTCGCCACGAGCTGGAACTCGTCTGCGACGCCGACAAGATCCCCGACGAGATCGCGATCGACGTCACGGGCTTCGACGTCGGCGATTCGATCCACATCAGCAACGTCACCCTGCCCACGGGCGTGGCGAGCGCGATCACCGACCGCGACTTCACCATCGCCACCATCGTCGCCCCGTCGGCGCTCAAGTCGAGCGACGGCGACACGACGAAGGATGACGGCGAAGGCGAAGCGGCCGAAGGCGGCGAAGAAGCCTAAGCTTTTCAGGATCGCCCCTCCCCGCGCGGGAGGGGCGTTTCCACCAGACCCGGGAAAGGCACCACCATGCAGCTCTGGGTCGGCCTCGGCAATCCCGGGCCCCAATATGCGATGCACCGTCACAATGTCGGCTTCATGGCCGCCGATGTCATCGCCGATTTCTACGACTTCCCGGCGCCCGCGAAGAAATTCCAGGGCTGGGTCCAGGAAGGCCGCATCGGATCGCAGCGCATCCTGCTGCTCAAACCCGCTACCTTCATGAACGAAAGCGGCCGCAGCGTGCGCGCCGCGCTCGATTTCTATAAATTGACGCCGCAGGACGTGACGGTCTTTTACGACGAGCTCGACCTTGTGCCGATGCAGGTCAAGGTGAAGCGCGGCGGCGGCGCGGCGGGCCATAATGGCATCCGCAGCATGATCCAGCATATCGGCGAGGATTTCCGCCGGGTGCGCATCGGCATCGGCCATCCGGGGCACAAGGACCGCGTCACCGGCCACGTCCTCGGCAATTATCACAAGAGTGAGACGGAACCGCTGATCGACCTGCTCGGCGCGATCGCCGCCGAGGCAAAATGGCTTGCCGACGGCGACGATGTGCGCTTCGCCAGCGATCTTGCGTTGCGGCTGCAGGGATGATCGGCATCCGCGCCGCGACGCCGGGCGATTGCGACGCGGTGGTGGCGGTCTGGGAAGCGTGCGGGCTCACGCGCCCGTGGAACGACCCCGTCGCCGATTTCCGGCGTGCGCTGGGTCATGACGCGGCGACGGTGATCGTCGCCGAAGAGGACCGCCGGATCGTCGGCACGGCGATGACCGGTTTCGACGGGCATCGCGGCTGGATCTATTATCTCGGCGTCGCGCCCGACCGGCAGGGTTGCGGCATGGCGCGGCAGTTGCTCGATGCCGCGTGTGACTGGCTGCGCCAGCGCGGTTGCCCGAAGGTCGAACTGATGCTGCGCGAGGGCAATCCCGCGGCGGGCCTGTACGAGCATCTTGGCTGGGAGCGGCAGCAGGTGCACGTCTTCGCGCGCTGGCTGGCCTGAGGCGATTTGGAGCGCTCGCGAAAGTGAGGCATGATAGGCCCGAAAGGAACCCGTCATGACCGAGCCTTCCCGCCCCAGCCGCCGCGAGCTGATCGCCGGCGCCGCCGCCCTCACCGCCGCCGCCCCCGCCCTCCTTCATGCCGCCGTCCCCGATGCGCCGTCGCTGAAAGGACGCACCGTGCTGATCACCGGTGCATCGAGCGGTTTCGGCCGCGTCGGTGCGCTGCTCTATGCGCGGGCGGGCGCCAGGGTGATCGCGACGATGCGCGGCATCCCGCGTCCGGAGGCCGAGACGCTGGCGGCCGAGGCTGCCAAAGACGGTCTGGACCTGCACATCGTCGAGATCGACGTGACCGACGACGCATCGGTCGCCGCGGGCACCGCGAAGGCGCTCGACCTCGCCGGCGGGCGCATCGACACGCTGATCAACAATGCCGGGATCGGCATCACCGGCCCCGTCGAGGTGCAGGATATGGAGGCGACGAAGCTGATCTTCGACACCAACGTCCTCGGTATCCAGCGCATGCTTCGCGCGCTCCTGCCGCAGATGCGGGCGGCGAAAAGCGGCCAGATCTTCAACATCTCGTCGCAGCTCGGGCGGGTCATCGTGCCCGGCGGCGGTCATTATTCCGCGACCAAATTCGCGGTCGAGGCGCTGTCCGAGCAGCTTGCCTATGAACTCGTTCCGCACGGCATCGAGGTGACGATCATCCAGCCCGGCGGCTATCCGACGCGCGTGTGGCAGAACCGGAACGTCTATACCGGGGCGCTGAAAGGCCGCAGCGATGCCGCGCTGCTCGCCGCCTATGAGCCTTTCACCAAGGGCATGGGCGAGGAAGACGGCAGCGGGCGCAGCGCCGATCCCTCCGATGTGCCGCGCGCGATCGCCGAGATCATGGCGATGCCGGCCGGCACGCGCCCGCTCCGCCGCGCGGTGCATCCCGGTGCCAAGCCGCAGGAAGCGATCAACAAGGTCGCGTCGGAGGTTCAGCTTGCCTGGCTCGGCGGATCGCCGCTGGGACCGCTGATCAAGGCGGTGCACGACTGAGCGGAGCGGCTCCTGTCACAGGATCGTCACTGAAGTCGCATCGTCCCGACATGCCGGAGCAATGCTCCTGACACCTGCCTCTGCAATCGGGGGGCTCCACCGGGACCAGTCAGGCCCCGGGGCCCACCGAAAACAGGGGATCTGCATGTCACATCTTACCGACGAGGCGCGCGCGCCTTATCGCCGCGAAACCGCCGATCTCGGCAGCAGCGGCAGCCTCGAGGCGATCGTCGCCGAAAATCCGTCGCGCCGTTCGATCCTCCGCCAGGGCCTGTTTGGCCTGTCGGTGATTCCCGCCGCCGTGCTGGCGGGCTGCGACAGCGATGGCAGCGAACCGCCGGTCACGGTCCCGCCGACGCCCACCCCGACACCGACGCCGACCCCCACCCCGCCGCCGAGCTATACGGTCAGCTTCGCGTCGGTCGCGGCGAACCAGAACGACACCGTCACCGTGCCCGAGGGTTACAGCGTCGACGTCCTCCTGAAAGCCGGCGATTCGATCGAGAGCGGCACCGCCTATGCGGGCAGCTACCCGACCCCGGCGGTTGCCGAAAAATGGGCCGGCGGCAACCACGACGGGATGGAATATTTCGCGCTTTCGGGCGTCGATCCCAATGTCGGCGGCCTGCTGGCGATGAATTACGAATATCCCGACTTCAACATCCTGATGGCGGATGCCTATGACGCCGCCACCGCGACGCCCGAGCAAAAGGCGCTCGCATTGTCGGCGGTCGGCATCGGCGTCGTCGAAGTGGCGAAGGGCAGCGACGGCAAATGGGCCGTCAAGGCGGGATCGACCTACAACAAGCGTTACACCGGCAACAGCAGCTATCGCGCCGGCGGCCCCGCCGCGGGCCTGCTGTCGGGCACGATCAAGGGCATGCTCAACAACTGTTCGAGCGGCCGCACGCCGTGGAACACCTATCTGACGTGCGAAGAGACGATGAACAATTATTTCGATCCGACGCAGCCCGCGACCAATTATGGCTGGGTGGTCGAGATCGATCCGCTGCGCGAACTGGCGCAGCCGACGAAGCGCACCGCGATGGGCCGCTTCAACCACGAGAATGTCGCCTTCATGGCGAACAGCGACCGCCGCGTCGCTTTCTATATGGGCGACGATACGACGCCGGGCTGCATCTATAAATTCATCCCCGAACGTGCGTACAGCGACGCAAACCGGGCGGCGAACACCGATCTGCTCGACTATGGTACGCTCTATGTCGCGCGCTTCAACGCCGACGGATCGGGCGAATGGCGCGCGCTTGTCGTCGGTGAGAACGGCCTGGTCGCAGGCGCGTCGGACCCCGGCAACGTCAGCCAGAACACGACGCCGCCGACGCCGGTGACGGTCGATTTCAACAACCAGGCCGACGTGCTGATCAACTGCCAGGCGGCAGCGCGCGTCGCCGGGGGCACCGTGATGGACCGCCCCGAATGGCTGACCGTCGCTCCCGACAACAAGGCCGTGTTCGTGACGCTGACCAACAACAGCGGCCGCAAGGTCACCGACGCCGCCAATCCGCGCGTGACCAACCTCCACGGCCATATCGTCAAGTTCCGCGAGGAAGGCGATTCGCCGCTGGCGACGAAGTTCAGCTGGGAAATCTTCCTGCTGGCCGGCGATCCGGCGCTGGCATCGGGGGGCAGCAACCTCGTCGGCAATATCGACGGCGACACCTTCTCCAGCCCCGACGGGCTGCGGATCGACCCGCAGGGCCGCCTGTGGGTGCAGACCGACCATAGCGTCCCGGGCAATTCGGGCGTCGCGGGCACGACGATCGATCAGGCGTTCGGCCACAATGCCATGTTCTATGTCGACCAGACGACGAAGAAGTCGAAGCGCTTCCTCGTCGGCCCCGTCGGCTGCGAGATCACCGGCCTCGCCTATACCCCCGATCTCACGACCTTCTTCGTGAACATCCAGCATCCGACGGGCGACTGGCCGATCGCGGGCGAAGAGCCGCGCTCATCGACCGTCGTGGTGCGGCGCACCGACAGCCAGCCGGTCGGCAACTGACCGGACCGGGGCCGGCTTCGCATCGCGAGGCCGGCCCCATCCTTCGCTTATTCGGCTTTCGCCGCAGGCCTTTTCGGCGGCGGCGGGGCCGATCCGTCAAGCGTCTGCGACATCAGGGTCACGCACATCGTCCGGTGCACCGGGTGCCGGCCGCACGCGATGCCGGCATAACGATGCGTCGGCCGGAGCAGGCTGTGGCGATGGCCGCGATCGGGTACCCCGTCGTCGATCAGCAATTGCTGGATCACGCCTTCGGGACTGTGGTGGCCATAGGTGATCACCTCGTTGACATAGGGCCCGCCGCCGAGCGCCTTCATCCGTTCGCCCGGACCGCGCCCCTTTGTATAATGGCCGACCGCGCCCGACCGCGACTGGTCGGCGACATGGCTGGCAGCAGCGCGCGCGAGCAGGTCGCTCTGCGCGAGCCGCGGCAAGGGCTTCTGGTGGCGAAGGTCGCGGATCGCCTCGTCGACCGCCGCCACACCTTCGTTGGTCATGATGTCGATCTCGCCGCCTTCTTCAGCGATCAATATCTTGCCGTCGAAGCGCGGGCGATAGCTGCGCAGGACGTCGGCATAGCCCGCGGGATCCTCGCGAAAATAGTTGAGTTCGGCGAGCACGTCGTCCTCGAAACGGCTGGGTGCGGCCGCGGCGCCGGCCGCGCCGAGCGCCAGCAGCAGCGCCGCGGCGATCCATCGGGACGATCTGATCATGCTATGGCGATAAAGGCGCGAGGCTGAACGCGCCACAACCATATTGAGCGCGGAAGGCTGGCGCCGGGGCGCACTTGGCGCTAGGGGCGCTGCAACACCGGCCTCTTGCCGATCTACGGAGTTTTTATGGGTTTCAAATGCGGGATCGTCGGGCTGCCCAATGTCGGCAAGTCCACCCTGTTCAACGCGCTGACCGAAACGGCGGCGGCGCAGGCTGCCAACTATCCTTTCTGCACGATCGAACCGAATATCGGCAATGTCGCAGTGCCCGACGCGCGCCTCGAAAAACTGGCGGCGATCGCGAGCAGCAAGAAGATCATCGCGACGCAGCTTGCCTTTGTCGACATCGCCGGGCTCGTCCGCGGCGCGTCGAAGGGCGAAGGGCTCGGCAACCAGTTCCTCGGCAACATCCGCGAGGTCGATGCGATCGTCCATGTGCTGCGCTGTTTCGAGGATGACGACATCCAGCATGTCGAGAACAAGGTCGACCCGGTCGCCGACGCCGAGACGGTCGAGACCGAGCTGTTGCTCGCCGACCTCGAAAGCCTCGAGAAGCGCGTTCCCGCCTTCGCCAAAAAGGCGGCGCAGGGCGACAAGGAAGCGAAGATCGCCGCCTCGGTGCTCGGTCAGGCGCTCGACCTGCTCCGCGAGGGCAAGCCCGCGCGGCTCGTCGAACCGAAGGATGTCGAGGAAGCCCGCGTCCTGCGCACCGCGCAACTGCTGACCTCGAAGCCCGTCCTCTATGTCTGCAACGTCGACGAGGGCAGCGCCGCGAACGGCAACGCCTTTTCGGAGAAGGTGTTCGCCAAGGCGGCAAGCGAGGGTGCGCAGGCCGTCGTCGTTTCAGCCGCGATCGAAAGCGAGCTGGTGACGATGGACATGGCCGACCGGATGGAATTCCTTTCCGAAATGGGGCTCAGCGAAACCGGTCTCGCCCGCGTCATCCGCGCCGGCTACGAACTGCTCCACCTGATCACCTTCTTCACCGTCGGCCCGCAGGAAGCGCGCGCGTGGACCGTCCACACCGGCGCCACCGCGCCCGAGGCGGCGGGCGAAATCCACAGCGATTTCCAGAAGGGCTTCATCCGCGCCGAGACGATCGCCTATGACGATTATGTCACGCTGGGCGGCGAAGCGCGGGCACGTGAGGCGGGCAAGCTACGCGCCGAGGGCAAGGCCTATGTCGTCCACGACGGCGACGTGATGCACTTCCTGCATAGTTGATAAATTCGTCATTGCGAGGAGCGCAGCGACGGCTTTGGGGATGGAGAGCAGCCATCTCCAATCTTCGTCATCCCCGCGAAAGCGGGGACCCAGTGTGGGGTAAGCTGACGCACGCCCTGGGTCCCCGCTTTCGCGGGGATGACGAAGTAAGGAATGGCAACTACCGGCCGGAACCGTCCCTTCGGATGCCCAAATATCACGGCTCGAACGCCGCCAGGATCGGGCACGGCCCCTTCTCGCTCGCCGCACATTGGTCGGCGAGGCGCGCGAGCGCGGCGCGGGTTTCGGTCATCTGGGCGATCTTGGCGTCGAGCGCGTCGATCCGCTGGCGCGCGAGGCTGCGCACGCGGGCGCGATCGTCGCTCGCTTCGAGCGCCAGCAGTTCGGAAATCTCGTCGAGCGTGAATCCCGACGCCTGCGCCGCGCGAATGAATTTCAGGCGGCGCAGGTCGTCGTCGCCATAACGGCGAACCCCGCCGCCCCAGCCGTCGCCGCCGCTGCGCGCCGGCGTGTCGAGCAGGCCGCGGCGCTGGTAATAGCGGACGGTCTCGACGCCGACATCGCCGGCCTGCGCCAATTTGCCGATCGTAAATTGCATCGCTTGACTCCGTACCATGGTACGGAAGCTATATGGGGTGGATGACGAAACAGGCAACACTCTATCGCATGGTCATGCCCGGCCATATCTGCCCCTATGGCTTGAAGTCGAAACACCTCCTCGAAAGCGGCGGTTTCGCGGTCGACGACCGCTGGCTGACCACCCGCGAAGAGACCGACGCGTTCAAGGCCGAGCATGGCGTCAGGACGACGCCGCAGACCTTCATCGACGGGGCGCGCATCGGCGGCCACGACGATTTGCGCCGCCATTTCGGGCTGAAGGTCGCCGACCCCGACGCCACCAGCTACACGCCCGTGATCGCATTGTTCGCGATGACCGCACTGATGGCGTCCGCCGCGAGCTTCGCGGTCGAGGGACATGTCCTGACCATCCGCGCCGCCGAATGGTTTATCTCGTTCAGCATGGTCGTGCTCGCGCTGCTCAAGCTGCAGGACGTCGACAGGTTCGCAACGATGTTCCTCAATTACGACCTGCTCGCGCGGCGCTGGGTGCCCTATGCGAGCATCTATCCCTTTGCCGAAGGTCTTGCCGGCGTGCTGATGACCGCGCATGCGCTGCCCTGGCTGTCGATCCCGGTCGCGCTGTTCATCGGCGGCATCGGCGCCGTATCGGTGTTCAAGGCGGTCTATATCGACAAGCGCGACATCAAATGCGCGTGCGTCGGCGGCAGCAGCAAGGTGCCGCTGGGTTTCGTGTCGCTGACCGAGAATGTGATGATGATCGCGATGGCGCTGTGGATGCTCGGGAGGATGATGTGAGCGTGGTTATCGACCGGCGGTCGCTCCTCGCCGCGGGCGGCGCCGCGGCGCTCGTGCCGTGGCTTCCCGCCTGGGCGCAGCCGATATCGTCGGGCCTCCCGACCGTCGGCGGCAGCGACATCCACCTCAAGATCGCGCACCGCATGCTGACCGTCGACGGCAAGACGAGCCATGCGATCGGGATCAACGGCACGATTCCCGGCCCGCTCGTGCGGCTGAAGGAAGGCACGGATGCGCGCATCCACGTCACCAACGCGCTGCCCGATGAAGACAGCTCGATCCACTGGCACGGGCTGATCCTGCCCTTTCACATGGACGGCGTCCCCGGCATCAGCTTCCCCGGCATCGCACCGGGCGCGACCTTCACTTACGAATTCCCGGTCAAACAGTCGGGCACCTATTGGTACCACAGCCATTCGGGGTTGCAGGAACAGATGGGCCATTACGGCCCGCTGGTCATCGATCCCGCAGGTACCGACCCGGTCGCTTACGACCGCGAGCATGTAATCGTCCTGTCGGATCACAGCCCGCTTCATCCGCACGTCATCTTCAAGAAGCTCAAGCAGATGGGCGGTTATTTCAACCATCAAAAGCAGACGCTGGCCGGGCTGCTCGCGGGCAAGGACCAGCCGCTGAAGGACCGCATGGCGTGGGGTGCGATGCGGATGGACCCGACCGACATCAGCGATGTCACCGGCGCCGCCTACACCTATCTGGTCAACGGCCTCGGCCCCGATGACAACTGGACCGGACTGTTCCGGCCCGGCGAGCGCGTGCGGCTGCGGATCATCAACGCCTCGGCGATGACGACCTTCAACGTCCGTATCCCGGGGCTGAAGATGGAGGTCGTGCAGGCCGACGGGCTCAATGTACGGCCGGTCGAGGTCGGCGAGTTCCAGATCGCGGTCGCCGAAACCTATGACGTCGTCGTCACGCCGGGCGACGGGGCGTATTCGCTGATCGCCGAAAGCTCCGACCGCTCGGGCATGGCGCGCGCGACCTTGGCACCGCGCGCCGGGATGACTGCGCCGGTTCCGCCGCTGCGCCAGCGCCCGCTCGCGACGATGCAGGACATGGGGATGGGCGGCATGGATCATGGCGCGATGGGCCATGGCGGGGAAACCATGAAGCACAGCATGCGCGATATGAGCCTTGCCCCCGCGGTCAAGGACACCCCGACCGTGCAGAGCATCTCGCCGATGCCCGTCGACCGCACCGGCGATCCCGGACAGGGCCTGGACGGCGAACCCGACGTGCTCACCTATCGCGACCTCGTCGCGCTCGACCGCAATCCCGACACGCGCACGCCGTCGCGGCAGCTGCAGATTCACCTCACCGGCAATATGGAGCGCTATATGTGGGCGTTCGACGGGGTGAAGATGAACGAGGTCAAGGCGCCGATCCCCTTTACCGAGGGCGAACGCGTCCGCGTGACATTGGTCAACGACACGATGATGACGCATCCCATCCACCTGCACGGTCATTTCTTCGAACTGGTGACCGGCAAGGGCGACCATGCGCCGCGCAAACATACCGTCAACGTCCAGCCGGGCGGCAAGGTGACGTTCGACCTCACCGCCGATGCGCCGGGCGACTGGGCATTCCACTGTCACCTGCTCTACCACATGCACGCCGGGATGATGCAGGTGGTGACGGTCCGGCCGGCGGGGGAAGCGGCATGAGCCTGCTCGCCCTGCTCCTCCTTGCCGCGCAGCACCAGCATCACGAGATGCCGGCGCCCGAACCTGCCGCGCCCGCCTGTTCGCCCGAGCACGCCGCGATGGGGCATTGCACCCTGCCCGAGCCCAAGGCGCCGCCGCCACCGCCCCCGCCGCCAACGCCTTCCTGCACGCCCGAACATGCGGCGATGGGGCATTGTACGATGCCGGAGCCTGCGCCGCCCCCGCCCGCCTGCACCGCGGAACATGCTGCGATGGGTCATTGCACGCTCCCCGAAACACCCCCCACCCCCGGCGCGGGTAACGCCCCTCCCCCGCCCGCGCCGCGCGTCGGCGCCGCAGATGCAATCTTCGGCGCCGACGCCATGGCGGCCGCGCGCGCGCGGCTTTATGCCGAACATGGCGGCAGCACGATTTCGCAGGTCATGGTCGACATGGCCGAAGCGCGCATCGGCAAGGGCGGCGACAGCTATGTCTGGGATGCCGAAGCGCGCTTCGGCGGCGATATCGACAAGCTGGCGATCAAATCCGAAGGCGAAGGCGATTTCGGCGGCCGGCTGGAAGACGCCGAGGTTCAGGCGCTGTGGAGCCATGCGGTCGGGCCCTATTTCGATGTGCAGGCCGGGGTGCGGCAGGATTTCGGCCCGGGCCCGTCGCCGACGCACGCCGTGCTCGGCTTCGAAGGCCTCGCACCCTATTGGTTCGACGTCGAAGGCGCGCTGTTCCTGTCCGACAAGGGCGACGTCACCGCGCGCCTTGAGGGCAGCTATGACCAGCGCATCACCCAGCGGCTGATCGTGCAACCGATGGCCGAAGTCGAGGCGGCGTTTCAGGATGTCGCCGAGCGCGGCATCGGCGGCGGCTTTTCGAACGTCGAGCTCGGCGTCCGGCTGCGCTACGAAATCGCCCGCGAATTCGCACCCTATGTCGGCTTCGCGTGGGAGCGCAAGCTCGGCAAGACGGCGCGGCTGGCGCGCGCGGCAGGCGACAACGTATCGCGCCCGGCGTTTGTTGCGGGCATTCGTTTCTGGTTCTGACGACGCATTGATGTAACTTTCGGCTCGTCTAGCGAAAGCCATCGATTCGCATCTCCACGGAGCCGCCATGGTCAGCCGCCGCCACTTCCTTGCCTCTGCGACGCTCGCGGGGCTTGCCGCTCCCGCGATCCTCCGTGCCGAGGGCGGCCTGTTCCGCGAGTTCCCGTTCAGCCTCGGCGTCGCGGCGGGCGATCCGGTGAGCGACGGTTTCGTCATCTGGACCCGCCTCGCGCCCGAACCGATGGCGCCGCACGGCGGCATGCCGCTCGCGCCGGTGCCCGTCGACTGGGAGGTTGCGAACGATAGCGGCTTTCGCGAGATCGTCGCGAAGGGCACCGAACTGGCGCGGCCCGAACTCGGTCACAGCGTCCATGTCGAGGTCGCCGGACTGCAGCCCGACAGGCCCTATTATTACCGCTTCACCGCCGGCGGCGAACGCAGCCTGCGCGGCCGTGCGCGTACCCTGCCGCGTGTCGGCGCACCCGTCGAGGCGCTGAAGTTCGGCGTCTGCGGTTGCCAGCATTTCGAAAGCGGATTTTTCGGCGCCTATCGCCACCTTGCGCGCGAAGATCTCGCCTTCGTCTATCATTATGGCGACTTCATCTACGAATATAGCCAGGACTATCTGTTCAGCGACGGCCTGCCGAGCCGTCCGGTGCGCACGCATGCGTTCCGTAATCTCGTCGACCTCGGCGACTACCGGCTCGCCTATGCGCAGCAGCTCGGCGACATGGACCTGCAGGCGGCGCGCTGCACCCATGCCTTCCTGTCGAGTTTCGACGATCATGAAATCCGCAACGACTGGGTTTCGGACATCGACAACTGGAAGCTCGGCCTCGACACCAACGATCCCGACGCACCGCCGCCCGACGTCTTCATGCTGAAGAAGCAGGCGGCGATGCAGGCGTGGTACGAACATATGCCGGTGCGCCGCGCGCTGTTGCCGCGCGGCGGCATGGTCGCGCTGAACCGCGAGCTTCGTTACGGCGACCTGATGGCGATGCAACTGCTCGACACGCGGCAATATCGCAGCGACCAGCCGTGCGACGACGGGTTCAAACCCGCCTGCCCCGGCGTCTATGACAAAAATGCCGCGGTGCTCGGCAAGGCACAGGAAGACTGGCTGAACCGCAACCTCGGCGCGGGCGGCGCGACGTGGAATGCGCTGGCGCAGCAGGTGACGATGATGTCGCTCGACCGCCGCCGCGATCCGGCCGAACCCGCGAAAATCCTGAACCTCGATAGCTGGGCGGGTTACGAAGCGCCGCGCGAGCGGATGCTGGCGCGCATGGGCGGGCTAAAGAATGTCGTCGTGCTGACCGGCGACGAGCATCAGAATTTCTGCGGTGACCTGATCCACAGGGACCGGGTCGTCGGCGGCGAATTCGTCGGCACCTCGATTTCGAGCGGCGGCGACGGCAGCGACAAGCGCAAGGGCAGCGACGAATGGCTCGCGCTCAACCCCGAACTCAAATTCGCCAACGACCAGCGCGGCTATATGGTCTGCGAGGTCGGCCGCGCGGCCTGGCAGACGCACTTCATGGTCGTCGACAAGGTGACGACCCCGGTCAACACGCTGTCGAAGCGCGCGACGGCAGTGGTCGAGAATGGCCTCGCCGGGATCACGATGGCGTGACCCCGGCGTGATCCGGCGGCGTCAGGCGCCGCAGGCCCACTCGCCGTCGAAGCTCTGCTCGCCGCCGTAGGTGCGGCTGGCGACCAGCTTGGCCGGGTAGACGGTCTGCTCGTTGCCGGTCTTCTTCGAGGTTTCCGACGTCCGCTCGATGGCCAGCTTCAGGCCGGGGCCGGACAATTCCATGCCCTTTTCGAGCGCGCCGAAACCGCCCGAGCCCGCAACGCGCTGAACGCGATCGCCGATCTTCACCGCACCTTCGGTCAGGGCGTCGGCGCCGACGTCGGCCTTGGCGACCAGCGCCGCGCCATCCTGTCCCTTGACGGTGAAGCTGCAACCGAGTTCACCCTTGAGCGCGAGCAGCTCGCCCTTGCCGATCGCCTTCAGCTCGATCGGCGTATCGCCGCCGGTGTCGGGCAGCTTCTTCTCGGCGGTTTCGGTCTTGGCGGGGGGAGTCTTCGCTTCGGACTGGGGTTCGCCCGAACAGCCGGCAAGCAGAAGCAAGGCGCACAGCGGCGCCGCAAGAGGGGATTTCATCGACTTTTTTCTCCTTTGGTCGGGAAGGTTACGAGCGAGGGGGTCCGCTCGCTCCCGGCGACGCTGAGCTTACTAACGATCGAGGTTAAGGCGCGCAATACCGTGGTTGCGCCGATGCGCGGGGCCTTTACTTGCGCCCGAACAGCTTCTCCACATCGTCCATCGCCAGCTTTACCCAAGTCGGACGGCCATGGTTGCACTGGCCCGAATGCGGGGTGATTTCCATCTGGCGGAGCAGCGCATTCATCTCGGCGACGTTGAGCGTGCGGCCGGCGCGCACCGATCCGTGGCACGCCATCGTGGCGGCGACGAGTTCGAGCTTTTCATTGAGGCCAAGCGCCGCGTCATAGCCCGCGAGATCGTCGGCAATGTCGGTGACCAGCTTCTGGCAATCGACCGCGCCGAGCATCGCCGGGGTTGCGCGGACCATGACGGCCGCGGGGCCGAAGCGTTCAACCTCGACGCCCAGCGCAGCGAGTTCGGCCGTCGCCGCCTCGACCCGGTCGCACGCCGGTTCGTCGAGTTCGACGACCTCGGGCAGCAGCAGCCCCTGCGAGGGCACGCGCTGTCCGCTCATTCCGCGGCGCAATTGCTCGAGCACCAGCCGTTCGTGCGCCGCATGCTGGTCGACGATAACGAGCCCGTCCTCCGCCTCGGCGACGATATAGGTGCGCGCGATCTGGCCGCGCGCGATGCCGAGCGGATGCTCGGCGGCCTGCGGCGCCGGCGCGGTTGCAGCTTCGGCGCGCCCCATTGGCAGGGCTTCTGGCGATAGCGCGCCCGGCGGCGGCGCAAAATCGACGACCCGGTCGCGCAACAACGCCATGGTCGCGGTGTCGCCGTCGGCACCGAACAGATGCGTCGCGGGCGCGTGCGGATGCGGCAGGTGCGCCGCGAACAATGTCGGGGCCGGCGCCACCGGCTCCTGCTGCCAGACTGCCGCCGCCGCTTCGGCGGGCCGCTGGACACTGCGAAAGCCATGCTCGTCGAGCGCGCGGCGAAGCCCGCCGACGATCATCCCGCGGATGAGCTGGGGATCGCGAAAGCGCACTTCGGTCTTGGCGGGGTGGACGTTCACGTCGACCTCGCTCGTCGGCACGTCGAGGAACAATGCGACGACGGGATGGCGGTCGCGCGCGAGCAGGTCGGCATAGGCGCCGCGCAGCGCCCCGACGAGCAGCCGGTCCTTCACCGGCCGGCCGTTGACGAACAGATATTGGTGATCGGCGATGCCGCGATTGTAGGTCGGCAGGCTGATCACCCCGCCGAGATGGACCTCGCCGCGATCCAAATCGACGCCGATGCTGTTCGCCGCCAGTTCGCGCTGGGTCAGCGCCGCGACGCGCGCCAGCCGGTCCTGCCCGCTCTGCACGTCCAGCACGCGGCGCCCGTCGTGCTCGACGGTGAAGCCCACATCAGGCCGCGCCATCGCCAGCCGCCGGATGACATCGAGGCACGCCGCATATTCGCTCCGTCCGCTGCGCAGGAACTTGCGCCGTGCCGGAACGCGGGCGAACAGGTCCTCGACGAGGACGCGCGTGCCCTTGCCCAGCGCGGCCGGCCCCTCGGCCACCACCGCGCCATTGTCGACGATGCGCTTCCAACCGTCGCCGCCGACGACGCGGCTTTCGAGCGTCAGCCGCGCGACGCTGGCGATCGACGGCAACGCCTCGCCGCGAAAGCCCAATGTCGTGACATCCTCGATCGCATCGTCGGGCAGCTTCGACGTCGCATGGCGTTCGAGCGCCAGCGCCATGTCGGCGGCGGTCATGCCGCACCCGTCATCCTCGACTTCAAGGCGTAATATTCCGCCCTCGGCGATTCGCACCGAAATGCGAGTCGCGCCGGCGTCGATGGCGTTTTCAACCAGTTCCTTGAGCGCCGCGGCGGGTCTTTCGACCACTTCACCGGCTGCGATCCGATTTACTAGCTTTTCCGGCAGGCGGCGTATTGACATAAACGCTCTCGTAGCGCAGTCGGACGCAAATCGCGACCCACCCGCACAGCCCCGATCATTTTGTCCAGCCAGCCCCTGTGGACGAGCCGGAATCTTCCCCTGATTGCTGCTGTCGCCGGCCGGGCGCGCGGGTAAAAATCACGACAGGGGCGCACTCCGTTCGGGGCGCGGCTTCGATGGCAGGAAGCAGTATTGATGTCCTTCTTTTCTCGCTGGCTTAAATTCAACTCCCAAGACATGGCGATCGACCTCGGCACCGCGAACACCGTCGTGTACGTGCGTGGCAAAGGTATCGTGCTGAACGAACCTTCGGTCGTCGCGGTCGAGACGCTGAACGGGATCAAGCGGGTGAAGGCGGTCGGCGACGACGCGAAGCTGATGATGGGCAAGACCCCCGACAGCATCGAGGCGATCCGCCCGCTGCGCGACGGCGTCATCGCCGACATCGACGTCGCCGAACAGATGATCAAGCACTTCATAACCAAGGTGCACGGCGGCAAGCCGAACGCGTTCCGCAGCCCCGAAATCGTGATCTGCGTCCCCTCGGGCTCGACCAGCGTCGAACGCCGCGCCATCCGCGACGCCGCGTCGAACGCCGGTGCCAGCGAAGTGTGGCTGATCGAGGAGCCGATGGCCGCCGCGATCGGCGCCGACATGCCGGTGACCGAACCGATCGGCTCGATGGTCGTCGACATCGGCGGCGGCACCACCGAAGTCGCGGTGCTCTCGCTCCGCGGCCTCGCCTACACCACTTCGGTCCGCGCCGGCGGCGACAAGATGGACGAAGCGATCGTCTCCTACGTCCGCCGCCACCACAACCTTTTGATCGGCGAAGCGACGGCCGAGCGGATCAAGAAGGATTTCGGCATCGCCCGCATCCCCGCCGACGGCGTCGGCATGACGATTCACATCAAGGGGCGCGATCTCGTCAACGGCGTTCCCAAGGAAATCTCGATCAACCAGGCGCAGATCGCCGAAGCGCTGTCCGAACCGATCGGCACGATCGTCGAGGGCGTTCGCATCGCGCTCGAAAACACCGCGCCCGAACTGGCGGCCGATATCGTCGACCAAGGCATCGTCCTGACCGGCGGCGGCGCGCTGATCAGCGAGCTCGACGAATTGCTGCGCGACGCGACCGGCCTGCCCGTCACCGTCGCCGAGGATCCGCTGACCTGCGTCGCGATCGGCACCGGCCGCGCGATGGAAGATCCCGCCTTCCGCGGCGTGCTCCAGCAAGCCTGATCGGACAAAGCTGAACCATGGCTCGCCCGGCACATCGACGTCCGGGGCAATCCCGAAAGGCCCAGTACAGCCTGTTCGCTGCCTATGTCATCGCGGTGACCGGGGCGGTGGCGGGACTGTTGCTCGCGATCCTTTCGGTTGTTGATCCCGTCGGCTTCGCCGCGCTACGCGTGGCGAGCCAGGAAGTCACCGCGCCCATCGCGCGCGTGACGCGATCGGTGACGGGCTCGATTTCGGGGATCGACGACAGCGTCGGCGCCTATGTCGCGGCAGGCTCGCAGAACCGGCGGCTGCGCAAGGAACTCGCCGAAACGCGCCGCAAGCTGGTCGCGACGAGTTCGCTGCAGGAAGAGAACCGCCAGCTCAAGGGCCTGTTGCAATTGCAGCAGACCGACAAGGCGGCGCTCGCGCACGGCTATCTGCTCACTTCGACCTCGACGAGCAGCAAGCGCCTCGCGCTGCTCAGCATCGGCCGCAACCTCGGCGTCGCCGCTGGACAGCCGGTGCGCGGGGCCGACGGGCTGATCGGCCGGGTGCTCAGCGCAGGCCCTTCGGTCTCGCAGGTGCTGCTGCTCACCGACGTCGACAATGTCGTACCCGTCCGCCGCGCCAGCGACGGCCTGCCCGCGCTCGCCACCGGCCGCGGCAACGGCGACCTCGATGTGCGGACGCTCAACATCGCCAACAACCCGTTCAAGCCGGGCGACATCCTCGTCACCTCGGGCACCGGCGGCCTCTATCCGCCGAATATCCCCGTCGCGATCGTCGTGCGCCGGCAGGACGACGGCGCGCTGGCGCGCCCGCTCGCCGACCCCGGCAAGGTCGATGCGGTCGCGGTGCTGCGCCCCTACACGCCCGACAATATCGAGGCGCAGGCCGCACCGGCACCGCCGCCTGCCGCGGCGCCATGAACCAGAAAGGCCCTCGCCTCGGCGAACCGGCATCGCTGTGGCGGATGCGGATCGTGCCGGTCGCGACGGTAATGGTCGCCTCGGCGCTGCCGTTGATGCTGCCGCTGATCGCCAATTCGCCGGTACTCCCACCGCTCGGCCTGCTCTTCTTTCTCTGCTGGCAGCTCCTGCGCACCGAAATGTGGCCGGTGTGGGTCGGGCTGCCGCTCGGCCTGTGGGACGATCTGTTCAGCGGCGCACCGATTGGCACCGCGGTCGGGCTGTGGACGCTCGCGAGCATCGCGATCCATTATTCGTCGCAGCGCATCTATTGGCGCGGTTTCTTCCACGACTGGGCGATCGCTGCATTGCTGATCGCGATCATCCAGTCGCTCGCTGCGCTGATCGCGCATCCCCACGCGGCGCCGGGCCATGTCCTCGGGCTCGTCGTGCCCCAGATCGTCATATCGGCACTGCTCGTCCCGCTCTTCCTTCGCCTCACCGGCAAGTTTGACAATTTCCGCCTGAAACGCAGATAAACCCACGACGATGTTTCGCCGCAAGAACCAGCGCAAGAGCCCGCCGATCACCGAGGCGTGGCGAGGTATTACCTTCACGCGGCGGGCGCTGGTCGTCGGCGGCGCGCAAGCGGCGGTCGGCGTCGCGCTCGCGGCGCGCATGGCCTATATTTCGGTCATCGACAACGACCGCTATGTGCTTGAATCGGAAAGCAATCGCGTCAACCTGACGCTCGTGCCGCCGCGCCGGGGCTGGATCGTCGACCGGCATGGCAAGGCGCTGGCCAACAACCGTGTGTCGCTGCGCGTCGACATTATCCCCGACCGGCTTCACAACAAGGATCTGGTACTCGGCCAATTGAAGACGCTGCTCCGGCTCGACGGCGATGCAATGGAGCGGATCGAGCGCGATCTGAAGGCCGCATCGGGTTTCCAGCCCGTCGCGGTCGCCGAAGACATGACCGAGGCCGAATATTCGTCGATCCTCGTCCGCCTGCCCGAGCTGCCCGGCATTGCGCCGCAGCGCGGCTTCGCGCGCAACTATCCGACCGGCGCCGCAGTCGGGCACCTGATCGGCTATGTCGGCGCGCCGACCGCCGAGGAATATGAGAAGGTCAGGGACCCGCTCTACATCACTCCGGGCTTCCGCACGGGCAAGGACGGGCTCGAGAAATATTTCCAGCCGATGCTGCGCGGCAAACCCGGTGCGAAGCGCGTCGAGGTCACCGCGCGCGGCAAGGTGGTGCGCGAACTGGATACGACGCCCGACACGCAGGGCAAGACCGTCCACCTGACGATCGACGCCGACCTGCAGGAATATGTCGCACGGCGCATGGGACGCGAATCGGGTGCCGCGATCGTCATCGATTGCCAGAACGGCGACATCCTCGCCTTTTGTTCGATGCCGAGCTTCGACCCGAACAGCTTTTCGGACGGGATCAGCAATAGCGAATATAGCTGGCTGCGCGCCGACGACCATCAGCCGCTGATCAACAAGGCGACGCGCGGCCTTTATCCCCCGGGATCGACGCTGAAGCCGATGGCGGCGATCGCCGCCATCGAACATGGCGTCGACCCCAGCGAGCGCCACACCTGCATCGGCGGTTATCGCCTCGGCAGCCGCTTCTTCCGCTGCCTCGGCGTCCACGGCAGCCTCGACATGCCGTCGGCGATCATGAAAAGCTGCAACAGCTATTTCTACTGGCTCGCCCACCGGCTCGGCTATGACGCGATCGCACCGACCGCGCGCCTGATGGGGCTCGGCGAGGAATTTCAGCTCGCGGGCAGCAACCAGCGTTACGGCACGATCCCCGACAGCGCGTGGAAGATGAAGAAATACAAGCAGGCCTGGTCGGCATCGGATTCGCTGAATGCGGTGATCGGTCAGGGCTATGTCAGCGTCAATCCGCTCCAGCTCGCCGTGATGGCGGCACGGATCGCATCGGGACGCCGGCTGTATCCGCGCCTGATCAACCGCGAATTCAAGAATGAGCCCTTGCCCTTCTCGGCCGAAGCGCTCGCCACCGCGCGCCACGGCATGGATCTTGTCGTCAACGGCGCCGGCACCGCGGTGCGCAGCCGCCTGCCGCTCGACGGCATCACCATGGCGGGCAAGACGGGTACCGCGCAGGTCCGCGGGCTCGGCACCGGCAACGGCAAGAGCGGGACGTGGAAGTTCCGCGACCACGGCCTGTTCATCGGCTTCGCGCCGGTGGACAACCCGCGCTACGCCACGGCCGTCGTCATCGAGCACGGCATGGGCGGCAGCCGCGCCGCGGCGCCGGTCGCCAAGGATTTCATGACCTTTCTGTTCGACCGCGAAAAGGCCATGGAAGCGCTCGAAGGCTTCGAGGCCGGCTGGGGCGGCACGATCAAGGAACGCATGGACCGCGATTACGCGGCATGGAAAGCGGGCGCCTCGCGCGGCCCCGATCCGGAGCCGCCGGCATGATCCCGGTTCCGCCAGCGATCCAGCGCATCCCGTGGAAGCTGATCGCGCTGTTGTCCGCGATCACCGGCTTCGGGCTGCTCGTGCTCTATTCGGCGGCGGGCGGTAACTTCTCGCCATGGGCGTTGCAGCAAGGCGTGCGCTTCCTCGTTTTCCTCGGCGTCGCGCTGATCATCGGCCGCTTTCCCCTGCGTATTTTTGAGGATTTCGCCTATCTCGGCTATATCGGGGTCCTGATATTGCTCGTCGCGGTCGAACTGCTCGGCTTCGTCGGCGGCGGCAGCCAGCGATGGCTCAACCTCGGCTTCATGAACCTGCAGCCGTCCGAGCTGATGAAGGTGGCGATCGTGCTGGCGCTCGCGCGCTTCTACGCGCAGCTCCCGCCCGGCGAAACGCGGAACTGGACGGCGCTCTGGCCCGCGCTGATCGTCATCGGGCTGCCCGCCGCGCTCGTCATGCTCCAGCCCGACCTTGGAACCGCGCTCGCCATCTGCGCGAGCGGCATCATCGTGATGTTCGTCGCCGGCCTGCCCTTCTGGTGGTTCGGCGGCGCCGCCATCGCCGGCGCTGCTGCCTTGCCAGTGCTGTTCTCGATGCTGCACGACTATCAGCAAAAGCGCGTGCTGATCTTCCTCGACCCCGAAAGCGACCCCTTGGGCGCCGGCTATCATATCAGCCAGTCGAAGATCGCGATCGGCTCGGGCGGCATCGGCGGCAAGGGCTTTCTCAACGGATCGCAGAGCCACCTCGATTATCTCCCCGAAGGCCACACCGACTTCATCTTCGCGACGATGGCCGAGGAATGGGGTCTGATCGGCGGCATCGGGCTGCTGTTCGCCTTCTTCCTGCTGCTCCGCTGGTCGACGCGCGTGGCGCTCCGGGCACGGACGCGCTTTGGCCAGCTCGTCGCGGCGGGACTCACGATGACGATCTTCTTCTACATCGCGATCAACCTGTCGATGGTGATGGGCATGGCGCCGGTGGTCGGCATTCCCCTGCCCCTCTTCTCCTATGGCGGCTCGTCGATGCTGACGATCATGGCGTGCGTCGGCATCATTCTCGCGATCGAAAACGACAGCAAAACCGGCACCCGCCGCTTCCACTGACAAAAAACTTCAATCAGCCCATTGCCATCCCCGCAACGCCATGATAGCGGGCCGCTCGCTTAGCAGCAAAGAGGCTCTCTCGACGCTGCCAAGCAAGCCGAAAACCGGCACGTGGACGCATAGCTCAGTTGGTAGAGCAGCTGACTCTTAATCAGCGGGTCCTAGGTTCGAGCCCTAGTGCGTCCACCATTTCCTCACAGTATATCAAGAGTTTAAGTCACTTCTCAGAGGGTGGCTTTTGGTTGGCTTCGCGCGCTAGGTAGCTTTCTAGGTAGCAGGCAAAATTTCGCACGTCTTGATGCGGCGCACGCCTCGCCGTTGTCTATCGAACGCGATGGTATATGGATTTCTTTGGAAGCGTGCGGATGGTAGTGGAGGAGGGAACCAACGCCTTCCAATATGTACTTGTTTTTCAGACATATAACGGAAAAAAACGCGCTAAGAATACCCCCTCCAATACCCCCAAGAAGGGATCTTTGCGGCGGAACGCGCGGGCGATGCGACAAGGTGATTTCGTATCCTCATTTTCGCTACCTCGGTCTTTTCAATAGATGCCAGCGCGACAGGCACTCTTCGCAGAAATCCGGCACCCTGCTTCGCAATCACTTGGCCATACCTATCCATAAGTGGCGGCATAGCGGGTCGCGTCCGTCAAGGTGGTGTAATTTCGGCTGTGGCCGTGGGCCATCGTCAGGCGGCTTTGGCGGTGATGTGTAGGGGCTGATTTTCCTCCTCGATCATGGGTTGGTTGAGTTCGGCCATGCCTTCGATCTGCATGTATCGGTGCTGGAGCTGCCACTCGTCGTTCTGCTCCATCAGCACAGCCCCGACGAGGCGGATGATGCTGTCTTCGTTCGGGAAGATTCCGACGACGTCGGCGCGGCGCTTGACCTCCTTGTTGAGCCGCTCGAGCGGATTGGTTGAGTGTAACTTCGTGCGGTGCTGGGTGGGAAAGCCGGTGTAGGCGAGCACGTCGGTTTCGGCCTCGTCCATGCAGGCGCCGAGCTTGGGCCAACGGGTGCGCAACTGGTCGGCGACCTGTCGCCAGACCTGCGTTGCGCTTTTCTGATCGGGCTGCAGGAAGACCTGGCGGATCGCGGCGGCGACGACAGTGTTCTGGCCCTTGGGCACATAGGACAGGGCATTGCGCATGAAGTGCACCCGGCAGCGCTGCCAGGTGGCGCCCATGACGCGGGTGATCGCGCCCTTGAGGCCCTCGTGAGCATCGGAGATGACCAGCTTCACGCCGGTAAGACCGCGCCGAACAAGGTCCTTCAGGAAGTCGGACCAGAAGACCTCCGCTTCCGAGGGGCCGATATGCAGGCCGACGATCTCGCGCCGGCCCTCGGTGTTGACGGCCATGGCGATTATTGCGGCAACGCTGATGATCCGCCCGCCTTCGCGTACCTTGAGATAGGTGGCATCGAGCCAGAGATACGGCCATTCGCCGGTGAGCGGGCGTTTCAGAAAGGCATGGACGCGCTCGTCAATGTCCTTGCAAAGCTTGGAGACGGTGGACTTGGAGATGCCGGTCATGCCCATGGCCTGGACGAGTTCATCGACCCGCCGGGTGCTGACCCCGCCGATCCACGCTTCCTGGATCACCGCAACCAGCGCTTTCTCGACCATCTTGCGGGGCTCAAGGAAGCCCGGAAAGTAGGACCCAGCACGCAGCTTGGGGATTTTCAGGTTCAGCGTGCCTACCCGGGTATCCAGCGAACGGTCGCGATAGCCGTTGCGCCAGGTCGCGCGCTCGCTGCTGCGTTCGTGGCGACCCGCGCCGATCAGGCCATCAACGTCGGCCTCCATGATCAGCTGCAGCACGTTCTCGGCGATGGTGCGCAAAAAATCCGGTTGGCCGCCCTTCGCAGCAAGCTCTTCGATCAGTAATCTGTCCTCGGTCATCGGGAACTCCTCTTCGTCACGGTTGAAGTGTGCAAACTCCACCATAACGATGAACCCGGTGGCCACCAGCGACGCCGCATTCCGGGGTGGGGCATGCCCCACCCCGGAATACACCATCGCCTACACCGGAAATTACACCACGAGCGCGGACGCTAACGCATAGCGTTCGCGCATATGCGCATCGACCGTGATCGCTGCATACTTGGGGCCTTCGTCTCCGCTCAGGCAAGAAGGGATGCACTCTATCAGATGTTCGGGATTCCCCGAAAAGAAGAACGGGGCCGAATAGCGCTCCTGCCCGGACGTGTTGACGACGCGGTGGACAGTCGAGTGATAGCGGTCGTTCGTCCATCGGCTCATCATGTCGCCGAGATTGATAACGAAGGCCCCCGGCATCGGCGCCGCGTCCAGCCATTGCTCGGCATCGCGATCCCAGACCTGTAGACCGCCGATGTCGTCCTGCAATAAGATAGTAATTCCCCCGAAATCGGTGTGGGCGCCGCACCCCTTTTCGCCGGGACACGGGTTGGCAGGCTGGGGCGGATAATGGAGTAGCCGCAGCGTCGCGATGGGCTGCTGCTCGAAGGCCTCGAAGAAGCGCCGTTCGAGATCGAGCGAGAGCGCCAGTCCCTCTAGTATCAAGCTCGCCAGCGCGCACAACCGGTCGAAATAGTCCGAGATCGCCAAACGAAACTCAGGCATCGCCTCGGGCCAGACATTCGGTCCGGTGTTGAAGAAACGCTCAGCCAGATCGCTGTCCGCTGCGACGTCCAACCCGATGTAGTACCCTTCCTTTCGGTCGGGCGGTGTGCCTGGCTCCAGCGTCTGGGCGCCCAGTGCTTCATATCCGCGGTTCGCTTTGGACCGCATTAGCGAAACCTTGCGCTTTTCTGCTTCGGACAGCGCGAAAAAGGCCCGGCTGACGCTGAACAGCCGCTCGATCGTCACTGGATCTACACCGTGGCCGACGCAGTAAAAGAAGCCCTTGTCGAGGCAGGCGTCACGGATCGCGGACACGACCGGCCCCCACGCCGCGGGGTCGGGAGAACGCAATCCACCTATATCCACCACCGGAACAGAAGTTCGAGGGGTGCTTGACGGCAAATACGATGCCAAGCTCATAGCATAAACTCCGCTGTGTTTCGTGCATCATGGGCCGGGCAGGCGTCCGCAAATAGCGCAATTTCTCGATACGCATGATGCCGGAATTAGGACGTTGACCTTAGCCGCCACATCGCGGAACATTTGGCCATGTCGAACCGCGCCCACCGCTTCCACGCCCCGATGATCGTCTATTTCGATGCTATCAGGCGTGCCGGGTCGATCCGGGAGGCGGCGCGGCGGCTCAACGTCGCCTCATCAGCGGTGAACCGGCAGCTGCTGAAGCTCGAGGCGGAGCTTGATACTCCCCTGTTCGATCGTCTGCCCGGCGGGCTCAAGCTGACCCATGCGGGCGCGGCCTTCGCCCGCCACGCGATCGAAGTGCTCCAGGACGCCGAACGAATTCGTTCCGAGTTGGAGGCCATGCGGGGACTGCGCTCTGGCCATGTCGAGATCGCCACGGTCGAAGCGCTCACCTCCGATCTTCTGCCGAAGGTTTTGACGCGGCTGCGCGAACTCCACCCGCGCATCACCGTGGGGGTAAGCGTCTTGGGTTCATCGCTGATCCCCGAGGCCGTGATCAACGGAGATGTCGACCTGGGCATCGCCTTCGGGATGGATCGGACCGCCGATCTCACACAGATGGCGCTCTCGCGCTTCCATCTGGGCGCGACAATGCGGCCGGATCATCCGCTCGCCAAGCAGCCCACGCTGTCGCTCGCCACCTGCCTGTCGCACCAGCTAATCCTGCCGAAGTCCGACCTCTCGATCCGCCAGCAATTGCACCGGGTCCTGGGCAAGTTGCCGACCGGGGCGGTTGAGACAAGTTCGGTCGAGCTGGCCAAACAGTTGACGTTGCGCGGATTGGGCATTTCGTTCCAGACCCGGATCGGCATCGAGAAGGAGATCGCGAAGGGCGAACTGGTCCACATCCCGATCTCGAAGCCCGCCGCGCTGCCGGCCGATCTCGGCATCTATGTGCGCTCGCAGCGTAATCCGCCGATCGCGGCCCATGCCCTGATCGAACTCTGCTCCACTGCGATGACTGAGCTGGCAGGCGGCGCTCAGACCGCCTGACCGCGGAAGGCTTCGACTCCGACACCAGCGGCATCTGCCTTTACGCGGTCGGCTTCGACACCATAACGGCGCGCTAGGACGGCACAGACCATCAGTTGCAACTGGTGGAAGAACATCAACGGCAGGATCACCGCGCCGACTTGCGGCGTCGCAAACAGCACGCCTGCCATCGGCACGCCCGAGGCCAAGCTTTTCTTCGAGCCGCAGAACTGCAGGACGATCCTGTCTTCGCGGCTGAAACCCAGCCAGCGGCCGAGCACTGCGGTCAGCGACAAGACCAGAGCGAGGAGGACCGCAGAGACAGCGAGGATGGTCGCAAGGTCGACCGACGAGATCCTGCTCCACAACCCCTGGACAACGGCCGCGCTGAAGGCGGTGTAGACGACCAACAGGATCGAACCGCGGTCCACCATCATCATCAGCTGCTTCTGGCGCGCGATCCAGGCTCCGATCACCGGGCGCAGCAAGTGTCCAGCAACGAAGGGCAGGAGCAACTGGAACGCGATCGTCGCGACCGCCTCGGTCGAAGACTCGCCCTGCTTGCCTGTGATCAGAACCGCCACCAGAATGGGGGTGATGAAGATGCCCGCCAGGTTGGAGAACGACGCACTGCAAACCGCAGCCGCGACATTGCCCCGTGCCATCGCGGTGAAGGCGATCGACGATTGCACCGTTGAAGGCAGCAGCGTCAGGAACAGGATGCCCATCGCCACTGAGCTATCGAGGAACGGCAACAAACCGACCGCCAGGCCAAGGACCGGAAACACCACGTATGTCATGGCCGCGACCGCGGCATGGAGCCGCCAGTGGCGCGCGCCGTCCAGCACCGCTTGCCGCGACAGCCGGGCACCGTGCATGAAAAAGAGCACCACGATGCCGGCATCGGCGAGGAGCCCGGCGACTACCGACGCCCCGCCCCGCACCGGCAACACCGATGCCAGCGCGACCATCCCCAACAACAGGAGGATATAGGTATCGATGTTGAGACGGGCGAGCAGCGCCTTCATGATGTACTTCCTTCGAGCGATACGTGCGCAGATACTATCTTCCATCCCTCCGGAAACCGCACCCAGACCTGGGTCTGGCGGCCGCGACGCTCGCTGTCGGCGCGAAAGAACTCCGCGTGGGTCAGTGCATGGTCCGGCCCGAAGGCGGAGATCGCGACGCGCCCCAGCCGACGCTGCGGCGAGCCGCCGCGGCCCATGCGAAACGCCCGGATCTCGTCGATTCCGTATAGCACTTCGCCCACCCCGTAGCGCACCGTGCTAGCGCCATCGTGAAACAGGGCGTCGAGCGCGGGCAGGTCGTCAGCCATGAGCGCGCGTTCGTACGCATCGAACTGCGCTTGCACCTCGGCTAGCACGAGAGGATCGTCGATGGTCATGCGGCTGTCTCCAGGAGAATGGGGTGGCTCCGCGTCAGGCCCTGCGCTTCGAGCATGGCGGCATAGGCAAGCAGTTCCGCGTCGCGTCCCTTGGAAGCAATGAGCTGGACGCCCATCGGCAAGCCGTCGACGGCCAGCGGCGCGGTCACGACCGGCAGACCGAGGAAGCTGATCGGCTGGGTGTAGAGCCCCAGGTTGGCGCGGGCCGGTTGGGGCTTGCCCGCGATCGTGATGAAGGGATCTGCAATACGCGGCGCCGGGCCGTAGGTGGCCGGGGCGATCAGGACGTCGTGGTTGCGAAACGCCGCCTGGATTGCCGCGCCGAACACGGTTCGAAAGGCCAGCGCATCACGGTACAGCTCCTCCGGCAGCGCCGCGCCAGCCAACAGCCGGTCACGGGTGGCGGGATCGTAGGACAGGGCGTCTTCGGCCAATGCGGCGAGGTGCAAGGTCCCGCCCTCGTAGGCAGTGATCAGAAATGCCGCCGATCGCGCGCGCGCGACCCCGGGCAGTTCGACCATCGGCAGGCCGCCAAGGCCCGCCGACAGGGCGGCCAGCGCAGCGGTCATGCCTGGGGCCAGGTCGGCCTGGAACCACCCGTCGAGCAGCGCGGGCCGACCCAGCGGCCTGCCGGGCGTGCGCGCACCTCCTCGCAGCACCGCGTCGACCGCACCGAGATCGGCCGCCGAGCGGGCGAAGGCGCCGATGTCATCGAGCGTGTGGACGAAAGGATAGACCCCGGCCATCGGCAGTGAGCCGTGGGTCGGCTTGTTGCCGTAGATCCCGCAAAGGCTGGCCGGGATGCGGATCGAACCATTGGTGTCGGAACCCAGCGCGAATGGGACGAGGCCCGCCGCCACCGCCGCCGCCGACCCGCCCGACGAACCGCCGGCGAACCGGCTGGGATCGTGCGGGTTGCGGGTCTGGCCCCACCGCGCATTGTCGGTGACAAAGCCATAAGCGAATTCGTCCATGTTGAGCGTCGCCACGAGCACGGCCCCGGCTGCGCTCAGTCGTGCGATGGCCGCAGAGTCTTCCCCTGCGGGCTCGGCCTCGGCCAGCCGCCCTGCCCCCGCCGTCGTCGCCAGTCCGGCGACATCGAACAGATCCTTCACCCCATAGGGCACGCCCGCAAGCGGACCGGGATCTTCCCGCGCCGCCAGCCTCGCATCGACCGCCGCCGCCTCGCGTAGCGCACGATCGCGCAGCGTGCGGGTGACCGCGTTGATCCGCGGGTTCAGCGCTTCGATCCGGGCAAGCGCCGCCTCGGCCAGGGCGATCGCCGACACACGCCGCGCCGCGACCGCCGCGGCGGTCTCCAGAACGCCCATTCCCGCAAACTTGCCGATCATCGGACAGGGCCCCTCAACGTATCTGTATGGACCTGCAGCAGCCGCGCGTTCGCCGCGACGCCCGGCACGCAGGGCTCCGGCAAGGTGATGCCGATCCGCGCCGCCACTTCGTCGGCCAGGCGCGCATCGGATTGGGCGAGCGCGACGAAAACCTGCCCCACGGGCGCAGCGGCATGGCGCGGCGGCACCGCAACCGCCTGCTCGGGCCACTGCGCGAAGTTGAGCACGCTCCCACGCGAACGCCACGCCGCCACTTCGCCGAGGTCGATATCGGCGTAGGTCCAGCCAGGCTGCGAAGGCTCGCCGCTGGCAACGACGCCGTCGTGGGGAGTGTTGCCGTCGGGCGGGCAGAAGACCCCGGCCGCACCTTGGTTCTCGTCCAGCGCGGGGAGCCAGTCCGCCAGCCCCACTGTCGAGGCCTGGACCACGAAGCACTGGTTCTCCAGCGCGCGGGCCTGCGCCCCGATGCGGACCCGCCAGAAGCCCTGCATCGTGTCGGTTGCCGACGGCGCCAGGATCAGCCGCGCTCCCGCTTCGGCCTGGGCACGGGCGATGAGCGGGAACTCGACATCGAAGCAGATCGCGATCCCCACCAACCCTGCCGGTGTATCGATCACCTGGATCGTATCGCCGCCGCTGACGCCCCACAGTTCGCGTTCGAACCGCGTCATGACGATCTTGTCCTGGTAGCCACCGCCGCCGTCCGGGGTATGCAGCCTGGCCCGGTTGACGACGATCCCGTCGTCGCGCCGGAACGGCCGGCTTCCACCTAGCAGCACGATCCCGTGCTTCACCGCGAGCGCCCGGCAGGCGGCATCGTATGCTTCGCCCAGCGCGATGACGAGTTCGAGCGACGCCGCGAGATCGCCGGCGGCGGCGGGATCGGTCCCGGCCAGTTCCATCGCCGCATATTCGGGAAAGACCAGGCAATCCGCTCCCCTTACCACTGCCTCCTCGACCCAGCGCGCCAGCTTGGCCTCCCAGGCCTCAAAACTGGGGAGTAGTTCGATCGGATATTGCGCGGCGGCGATCCTGATCCGGTCCTGGGTGATCCCTTCCGCCATCACAGCCGCCGCGCCCAGAATTGCATTTGGTGGAAGGTGCTGATCGGCCTGTCGCGGTCCTTCCAGTCCATCGCCGTGGTCACGCCGTCCAGCGACGCATAGCCGCGCTTGCGCCAGAACGACGCCAAGTCGCGCGCGTTCTCGGGCCGCAGCGGGTGGCGTTCGCCGCGCACGACCGCGCAGAAGGTGCAGGCAGTCGCCCCGGCAGCGCGGGCCGCCGCCTCGCGCAGGTCGAAGAAGGCGTGGCCGATGCCGCGCCCACGATAGTCCCCGAGCAAAACGGACTCGCCGAAATAGAACGTGTCGTCCGCCGCAAAGCCCGCGCGGACGAGCGGCTCGGACAGCGCAGCGGGCTGCCGCGCAAGCCGCGACGCGGTCGCCGCGCCGACCGCCCGGCCATCGTGCCGCGCGACGATCATCACCGCGGCGGGATCGCTCAGGAACTCGGCGAGATAGGCCGCCTCGTCCAC
Source organism: Sphingopyxis macrogoltabida (assembly GCF_001314325.1). Taxonomy (NCBI): domain Bacteria; kingdom Pseudomonadati; phylum Pseudomonadota; class Alphaproteobacteria; order Sphingomonadales; family Sphingopyxidaceae; genus Sphingopyxis; species Sphingopyxis macrogoltabida. Next base: position 1,136,070 of record NZ_CP009429.1, on the reverse strand, counting down.
TGGATTGCCGTTGTAGAGATAGGGCCAGTCGCGAAACACTGCCATCCGCAGCGCGGCCAGGACCTGCAGGGTCTCGAGATCGCGCGCTGCGGCCTCGACGACCACTTCGCCCCGTAATGCCCGCCGTTCCGCCAGGGCATCCATCGCTCAGGCAGCCTCGACCTGACGGATCCAGTCCGCCATGTTGTAATGGTTGCTGACCCGAGTGATCCAGTTATCCCGAAGTTCGAAGAAGGCGCCGACGCGCAGGCGATAGGCCTGGCGGTTCGCGGGCGGAAGGCCTTCGTCGGTGACCAGGTATTGCCCCTCAAGCATGAACTCCGCCGCAGCCCGCGAGCCGTCCGGAGATGTCATGATCACCGGGTCGATCACGGTCTCCCGGTACGACCGGTTCATGTGTTCGAGAAACTCGCGAAACCGGGCGATGCCTTCGCGCGGGATGCCCTGGCTTGGCTCGTGCACCACCGCATCGTCCAGCAAAGCGAGCATGCCTGCCGTGTCTTGACGATTGAACGCATCGTAGTAGGCGCGCAGGATCTCGGCGGCTTGGTTCGGCACAGCGGGCTCTGGGCGCGTCATGCCTGGCCCGCCGACGGTCGGTTCAGCCGCTCGGCGTGCCAGCGCAGGTGGGCAGCCATAAAGGTCGAGATAAAATAATAGCTGTGATCGTATCCGGCGCGCAGGTTCAGCTCCAGATCGATGCCGGCGGAATCGCACGCCGCGGCCAGCAGATCAGGACGCAGCTGCGTCTCAAGGAATTCGTCCGCCGCCCCCTGATCGACGAGCAATCCGGGCACCCGCGCCCCATCCTCGATCAGGGCGACAGCATCGTGTCGTCGCCAAGCGCTGGCGTCGGTGCCGAAATAGCCGCTGAAAGCCTTATGCCCCCAGGGCACCAGGCTAGGTGCCACGATCGGCGAGAAGGCGGATATCGCCTTGAACCGCTGAGGAAAGCTAAGCCCGATGGTCAGCGCGCCGTGTCCGCCCATCGAATGGCCCATGATCGACTGCCGCATCATGTCGACGGGGAAGTTCGCCGCGATCAGGGCGGGCAGTTCCTCGGTGACGTAGGTCCACATGCGATAGTTCGCGGCATAGGGCGCCTCGGTCGCATCGACGTAGAACCCTGCGCCCAGCCCAAAGTCATAGGCCGCCGCGGGATCGTCGGGAACACCTTCCCCGCGCGGACTGGTGTCGGGAGCGACCAGGATCAGCCCGAGTTCGGCGCAGGCGCGGCGGAACCCGCCCTTCTCGGTAACGTTGGCGTGGGTACAGGTCAGCCCGGACAGATAATAGACGACCGGCAGCTTCGCGCCCGGCGTGAAGTCCGGCACGAAAACCGAGAAGGTCATGTCGGTGCCGGTCGCGACCGAGCTGTGGCGATAGACGCCCTGGGTTCCACCGTGACTGCGGTGGGCCGAGACACGCTCGACCTGGGGTTGCTCGAGGACCGCCTGTTCAGACAAGGATCGTCTCCGGATTGGCGATGCCCTCGGCCTGGAGCCGCTCGGCCAGGCGTTCGACCACCGAGGCGCGGACCGGCTCGCCCTTGCGCAGCTTCTGCCAGGTGTTGAGGCTAATCCCGTAGGTCTCTGTCACGCAGTCACGGGTATGGGCGCGCAGGCGCCGGGCCATCTCGTCGATGGTGCCGCTGGCCAGTTTGGCGCGCGCGATGCCGCCTGCCGCGCTGTATTCTTGGCGCTCTTGCATGGGACCGCCCTCAGAAAACCACGACGGAGCGAATCGATTCGCCCGCGTGCATCAGATCGAAGCCCTTGTTGATTTCCTCCAGCGTCAGGACATGGGTGATCATCGGATCGATCTCGATCTTGCCGTTCATGTACCAGTCGACGATCTTGGGCACATCGGTGCGCCCCTTGGCCCCGCCGAAGGCGCTGCCCTGCCAGACCCGGCCGGTGACCAGCTGGAACGGCCGCGTCGAGATCTCTTTGCCCGCCTCGGCCACGCCGATCACGGTCGATACGCCCCAGCCGCGGTGGCAGGCTTCCAGGGCCTGGCGCATGACCTCGGTGTTGCCGGTGCAGTCGAATGTGTAGTCGGCCCCGCCGTCGGTCAGCGCGACCAGATCGGCGACAACTTCCGCCGTGGTCTTGCCCTTGGGGTTGTAGAACTGGGTCATGCCGAAGCGGCGACCCCATTCCTCGCGCTCGGGGTTGATGTCCACGCCGATGATCCTGTCCGCGCCGACCAGCCGTGCGCCCTGCAGCACGTTGAGGCCAATGCCCCCCAGGCCGAAGACGATCACGTTGCTGCCCGGTGTCACCTTGGCCGTGTTGATCACCGCGCCGACGCCCGTGGTTACCCCGCAGCCAACGTAGCAACTCTTGTCGAATGGCGCGTCCACGCGGATCTTGGCTACCGCGATCTCGGGCAGGACGGTGAAGTTCGAGAAGGTCGAGCAACCCATGTAGTGATATACTGGCTGGCCCTTGTAGCTGAATCGGGTTGTGCCGTCGGGCATCAGTCCCTGGCCCTGGGTCGCGCGGATTGCGGTGCAGAGGTTGGTCTTGCCCGACAGGCACGACTTACACTGGCGGCATTCCGGGGTGTAGAGCGGTATCACGTGATCGCCCGGCTTCACCGAGGTGACACCGGTGCCAACCTCGCGCACGATCCCCGCGCCTTCGTGGCCCAAGATGCTCGGGAAGATTCCCTCGCTGTCGAAACCGTCGAGCGTATAGGCGTCGGTATGGCAGATGCCGGTCGCCATAATCTCGACCAGCACCTCGCCCGCCTTGGGGCCTTCCAGATCGAGTTCGACGATCTCTAAGGGCTTTTTCGCTTCAAAGGCGACTGCGGCGCGGGTCTTCATCGGTATTCTCCGTCAGTAAGGGCTGTGAGGATCGGCCTGGCCTGGTGGCCTCAGCTTCCCCGATAGGTCGAATAGGAAAATGGCGAAACCAGCAGCGGCACGTGGTAGTGTGCATGTCCGTCTATCCCGAAATCGATCGAGACGACGTCGAGGAACGGCGGATCGGGCAACGCAATCCCCTGCCTGCGGAAGTAGTCGGCTACCGCGAAGCTCAAGCGATAGGTTCCGGCATCCAATGCGAGGTCGCGCAAGGCCGGGCACCGGCCATCGGCGTCCGTCGTGCCGCTGAACAAGGTTTGTTTCCCCGCGACAAGCGTCAGCGCGAGACCGGCGGCGGGACGCCCGTGAGCGGTGTCCAAGACATGGGTGGACAGGCTCACGCGACGTGCTTCCAGGGTTCCTGGCCGGCGACGAATTCGGGTTCGTCATAGGCCAGATAGTCGGCGACGATCCTGTCCTGATCGTCGAGAAACAGCTGGTCCGCAACGCCGGCCGCGAGGCGAGGCAAAGCATGCTTGAGGCCCGAGATCGCGGAGGCCGAGAGGCCGAAGTTGATCAGGCCCGAATAGTTGAATGCGAACAGACCGTGAAGCACCCGCTCGTCTTCCGCGGTCCGCCCGAGCAGTTCGAAACCCGCACCGAGATAGGGATGCGCGTCGAGCACCGGGCTGCGCTCCTCCGCCTCGCCAGCCAGGCGGTCTGCCCAGCGCAGGATGCGGTCGGCAACCAGGGCCAGCTCGGGCCGCAAGGCCGGATCGGTGACCAACCCGGTCGACAGGATCAGGAAATCGAAGGTCTCCTCACCCTGCGGGGTGGTGACCCGTACCCCGTCGGCAGTCTCTGTCACGCCAAGCCACGGCGCGCCCAAGTGCAGGCGAAAGCCAGGATAGCTTGCCGCGCGGGAGAAGGTGTCGTTGGTCGGCGGCTGGTTGCGGTCGAAGAAGCTCCGCATGAAACGGTACTTCATTTCGTCACCCAGCGCCGGAAAGCGGGGGATCAGGCCAGACTGTTCCATGAAGCGGATCGGATTGACCGCGGCCAGCTCCTTGCGCCTTACGAAGACATCGACCGATCCGGCGCCCAGGGACAGCGCATGCTGCGCATTGTCGAAGGCCGAGGCTCCACCGCCAAGAACCGCGATCCGCCGCCCCGCGAGCGCCGCAAAGTCGATCGCTTCGGATGTATGGGCATAGCGAGTACGCGGCAGCGACTCGACCATCTTCGGCGTCTGCCACCGCCCGCCGCCCTGAATCCCGGTGGCGAGGACGACCTTGCGCGAAAGCAGCGAGTCGCCCCCCGCCAGGTGAAGCCGGAAAAGGCCGGGCGCGACGGGCTCGACCAGTTCGACCTTGCTGCCGTTGCGCACAGGCAGGTTCAGCACTCGGCGATACCAGCGCAGGTATTCCATCCAGTCGCCGCGCGGGATCTTGTCGAGCGCCGCCCAGCCTGCGGGCCCGTGGAGCGCCTCCCAATAGGCCCGGAAGGTCAGCGAGGGGATTCCGTAATCAATTGAGGTCAGGTGCTTCGGGGTCCGCAGAGTGACCATGCGAGCATAGGTCGCCCATGGGCCTTCATATCCTTCCGGGTTCTCGTCCAGCACCAGGATGTTGCCCACCCGCTCACGCAGCAGACCGAAGGCCGCGCCGAGGCCACTCTGTCCGCCGCCCACCACGATCACGTCGTAAACATGTTCATCGTCATGCGGGACGGTGCGCGTCCAGGCCGGGCCACCCAGCCCGAGGCACTCGAGATCGTGCCTCACCCGTTCTTCGTGCTGCGCCAGGGTCATGCCATGTCCTCCAGCCTAAGCCTTACGATCTCGCCGATCTGCGCGATGGCGGCGGCGAATTCGGTCGGCCGGTCGTTCTCCAGCCGCGACGCCATCGCCGCCAGGATGCCGGCCTTGTTGGTAAGCCGAACGCAGATGATGAAAGGGAAGGCGAATTTCTCGGTGTAGCGGCGATTGAGATCGTGGAACCGCGCGAACTCGTCCGGGTTCAGGCGGTCGAGCCCGGCCGAGGCCTGCTCGGCGGCCGAGGCGCTAGTCAGCGTTCCGTCGATCGCGGCCTTGCCCGCGAGTTCGGGGTGCGCGCGGATCAGCGCCAGTTGCTCGTCGGTCGTGGCCGCCCGCACCACCTCCATCAAGCCCGCGTGAAGATCGGCCAGCGGCAGGCGCCGCGCCGCACGCTCAACCACCCAGGGCGAATGCTCGAACAGTTCGCCGTAGCGGGCGACGAAGGCAGTAGCCGCATCAGTCATGGGGGTGGGCCTCCAGCCAGTGCCGGGCGATGTCGATCCGCCGCGCGATCCATGCGTCGCCGGCGGCGAGGACGTGATCGACGAAGCGGGCGACCGCTGCGGCGCGTGCCGGCTTCCCAGCAATCCGACCGTGCAGCCCGATCGACATCATCCGACCGCCCTCGGCACGCAGGCATTCAAAGGTGTCGCGCAGGTAGCGGAATAACTGCTCGCCCTCGGTGAAGCCGTTGAACGCGACCATCTTCATATCGTTGGCGTCGAGCGTATAGGGCACGATCAGTTGCGGCCGACCGTGGCGCACATCGTAGTACGGCACGTCATCGGCATAGGAATCGGCGTCGTAGACAAAGCCGCCCTCTTCTACGACCAGCCGCGCCGTGTTGGGCGAGGTGCGGCCCTGATACCAGCCGAGCGGCCGCTCCCCCGTGACCCGCGTATGGATTTCGACTGCGCGGGCGATGTGCTCGCGTTCGATCTCCTCGGGCACGGCCTGGTAGTCGATCCAGCGATAGCCGTGGCTCGCAATCTCCCAATCTGAGCGCAGCATGGCCTCGGTTGCGGCGGGGTTCATCTCGAGCGCAGCGGCTACGCCGAACACGGTCACCGGCGCCCGCCGCTCGGTGAACAGGCGGTGCAGCCGCCAGAATCCAGCACGGCTGCCGTATTCGTAAAGGCTTTCCATCGCCATCGCCCTCGCCGGATGGCTCGCAGCGCCAACCATCTCGGACAGGAACGCCTCCGAACCGCGATCCCCGTTGAGGACGGAGTTCTCCGCGCCTTCCTGGTAGTTCACGACGAACTGCACCGCGATCCGCGCGCCGCCCGGCCAGAAGGCGGGGGGCGGCGTCTCGCCGTAGCCGATCAGATCGCGCGCCGTCATACGGCGTCCCACGCGGCCAGCGCGGAGGCGACGGCCTCGCCCGGCGGGCAGGCAAAGCCTTCGGCGCGCAGAACGGCCTCCAAAGCGCCCAGCGTAATCAGAACCTTGTGCTTGCGCGCGTTGTACCCCATCGCGCCGAAGCGCCAGACCTTGCCGGCAAGCGGACCGAAGGCGGTGCCGATCTCGATCTCGAAGTCCTCACGCAAGCGGCGGCGGACGGTCTCGCCATCGACTTCATCGGGAATGAACGCCGCGGTGACACTGGTCATTCGGTGGCGTTCGTCGCCGAACAGCGTCAGGCCTAGCGCGCCGAGCCCGGCCGCCATCGCCCGCCCGGCGGCACTGTGCCGGGCATAGCGCGCGGCGAGGCCTTCCTGCAGCATGATCCGGGCGCATTCGCGCGCGCCGTAGAGCATGGTCGTCGCCTCGGTGTGGTGGTTGAGGCGCTTTTCCGACCAGTAATCCATGATCATGCCCAGATCGAAATAGTTCGACCCGATGACCAGACCATCTCCGTCGCTGAACTCATCGGTCCGCAGCCCGAGTTCGACATGCCGGCGGCGGCCTATGTGCTCGGCGGCGCGGTCCGAGATCGTGATCGGCGCCGATCCGGAAGAACCTCCCAGGCACTTCTGCAGGCCGCCGGTGACGATGTCCGCCCCCCATGCATCGACCGAGAGTTCCATCCCGCCGATCGTCGCCGTGGCATCGACATAGAGCAAGGCGCCGGCATCGCGGCACAGCGCGCCGAGGCCGCCCAGCGGCTGGGCCATCGTGGTCGAGGTGTCGCCGTGGATTGTCGCGACCAGACGCGGCGCGGTGCGCTGGATAGCGGCAGCGATCGCATCCAGCGGCACCACCTCGCCCCAGGGGGCCTCGACGGTTTCGATCCGCGCGCCGATCCGCCCGAGAATTTCCGTCAGGAGCAGACCGAAGCGCCCGAAGTTCACGACCAGAACGACGTCGCCGGGCGAGACCAAGCTGACCAGTGCTGCCTCGATCCCGGCCCGGGCCGTGCCGTTGACAAGGAATGTCCAGCGGTTGTCCGTGCCGAAGATCGGTCGGTAGAGCGCCATGACCTCGTTCATGTAGCCGGTCATTTCGGGATCGAACTGCCCAAGTAGATCGGCCGACATCGCGCGGAGCACGCGCGGGTGGGCGTTGACCGGACCGGGTCCCATCAGCAGGCGCTGCGGCGGGTCAATCTCGCCAAAGAAATCATGCATTGCGGAGTCCTTCCAGGTTTTCGATGAAGCGCAGCATGACTCGCGCCGCAACTTCGACGTCGGACACGGCCACGCGTTCGGCAGGGTTGTGGCTGATCCCATCCGCGCATCGGATGAACAGCATGGCCGTGGGGCATAGCGCCGACAGGATCATCGCATCATGCCCCGCGCCCGACATGAGCCGGCGGATGGGCACACCCTCGGCCCCGATCGCCTGATCCAGCAGGTCCATCAGCGCGGGATCGGAGGGGCTCGCAGGCAATTCGTGCAGGAGGTCGGCAGCCAGTTTGATCCCGCGTTGCGCGGCGATCGCATCGAACCGGTCGAGCAGCGCCGCTGCCAGACCCGCGCAACCCGCGTCGGTCGCGGCGCGCACGTCGAGCGTGAAGCGGACCACTCCGGGGATGACGTTGGCGGCGCCGGGCGCAGCGGCGATCGTTCCCACGGTGGCGACATGCTCGCCGCCCGCGGACAGGGCCAGCGCCTCGGTCGCGAGCATCATCTCGGCAGCGGCGGCCAGCGCATCGCGGCGCAGCCCCATGGCAGTCGTCCCGGCATGACCCGCACGGCCGGTTAGCTGGATCGCGTAGCGCTTCTGCGCCGCAATCGCCGTCACGTTTCCCACGGGCAGCCCCGCTGTCTCAAGCGCCGGCCCCTGTTCGATATGGGCCTCGAAATAGGCGAAAGCACCCTCGTGACGCGCCGCCGCGTATTCGCCGAAACTGGCCGCGACGGGCACGCCTGCTCTGGCGCCATAGTCGCGCAGCGCCTGGAAGAAGCTTACCCCCTGCGCATCGACCGGCTCGTGCGCAATATCGCCCAAGGTGCCCGCAACCGCCCGGCTGGCTAGCATCGCCAGGGGGAAGCGCGATCCCTCCTCGTCGCCAAAGGCATAGACCTCGATAGGAAATGAAGGTCGCCTACCCGCCGCGTGCAACGCTGCGACGCACTCGATCCCCAGCATAATCCCCAGCGGACCGTCATAGCGGCCGGCATCGCGCACGCTGTCGAGGTGACTGCCGATGATCAGCGCCGGACCGGAGGCAGTTCCTTCGTAACGGCCAACCAAATTGCCCGCCACGTCGATCCGCACCGTCATCCCGGCCTCGGCCATCCAGCTGGCCACGGACTGCTGCGAGGCGGCATAGGCGGGTGTCAGGTAACCGCGGTGAAGCCCGCCCGCCATGTCGCTGTAGGGAGCATGTCCAAGCGCGTCGCAGCGCTCGACCGCACGAATCCCGCCTACCACGTGCCGACCCCGCCGTCCGAGCGCGGATCGGTCGCGCCTTCCAGCAAACCATCCGGATGCCGGACAATCGCCCCGGCATGCCCCATGGTCGACGTAAAGGCGCCCAGGACTTCGACATCGTGGCCAGCGTCGCGCAGCGCGGCGAGCACGGTGTCGTCGATGCGACGTTCGAGCTTGAGCGTGGTGCTCGTCTCGCCCCAGGTGCGGCCCAGCAGCCAGCGCGGCCGGGTGATGGCCTCCTGCAGCGGCACCCCGAACCAGGCATAGCGGCTGAACACGGCTGCCTGGGTCTGCGGCTGGCCTTCGCCGCCCATCGTGCCATAGGCCATGACCCGGCCATCGTCGAACCGGGCCAGCGCGGGGTTGAGCGTATGGAACGGCTTGCGCCCCGGTTTCAGGGCGTTCCAGCCCTCGTCCGCCAGGCAGAAGCTGGAGCCGCGATTCTGCCAGGTAATCCCGGTTTCGGGTAGTACGAGGCCAGAACCGAATTCGAAATAGGTCGACTGGATGCAGCTCACCACCTGGCCGCGCCCATCGGCTGCCCCGAACCACGTCGTATCGCCCAGCGCCGCATCTTGGGGCCAGGCAAGGGCCCGCTCGCGGTCGATCGCCGCAGTCATCGCGTCGAGCCCGGCGGTATCGTCGAGGATAGCCTGCGGCGCGACGGGCATGTAGGCCAGATCGCCAACATGGCGGTCGCGCACAATGAACGCCTGCTTGGTCGCTTCGATCAGGCCGTGCAAGTGGGCGAAGCCTTCGCCTTCGCTTACACCGAGCCGGTCGAACAGCGCGAGGATCAGTAAAGAAGCCAGTCCCTGGGTCGGCGGGGCGGTGTTGAACAGGCACGCATCCTTGACCGCGATCGTCAGCGGATCGGGCTTGGTCGCCGCATGATGCGCCAGATCGTCTTCGCTGACCGGACTACCCAGCTTCGCCAGATCCTGGGCGATCGAACGCGCCAACTTGCCCTCGTAGAAATCCTGCAGGCCGTTCTCAGCCAGTGCCCGCAGCGTCCTCGCCAGCGCGGGCTGGCGCAGCAACTCGCCCTCGCGCAGCGGGCGGCCTGCGGGGGCGAAAGTCGCGGCATAGGCGCCGGGCTGATCGACCAATTCAGCGTGCTTGGCCGCGGCGAGCTCGGCCCCGCCGCAGGTGACGGCGACGCCTGCTTCCGCGAGGTCGATTGCGTCGCGCAACAGCCGGTCCAGCGCAAGCGTGCCGGCATCGTCGGCCAGAGCGCGCTTCCAGCCGGAGATCGTGCCGGCGACCGTGTTGGCCGACAGCGGTCCGCGCCAGGGGATTTCGCTCATTCCTGCATAGAGCCCGAGGTTAGCCTTGGCCGCCGCGCCGCCGCAGGCGTCGATCGCGTGAACCCTGCCGTCGGGCTCGTGGATCAGCCAGAAGCCATCGCCACCGATGCCCGTCATGTGCGGATAGACTGCCGCCAAGGCCGCGGCGATGGCGACGCAGGCCTCCACCGCGGTGCCGCCATCCTTGAGCACGTCGCTGCCGGCCTGGCTGGCCAAGTGATGTGGCGAGGTCGTGATCCCCTTGTAGCAGCGCAGTGAGTGCATCATTCGGGAAGTTCTCGCATAGGTGGCGTCTGGCCATGTCTGCCGATGATCCTCGCTCGCAAAAAGAATATTTTATAGACCATAGTGATGCCGTTTTGCGGACACCCCGACTGTACAGGATCGTGGCTGATCAAGCCCCCGAAACAAAAAAGGCCGGCGGAAGCCCCTGGAAGGGGTTCCCGCCGGCCAGGGCCGTTCGCAGGGCGAGACTTCAGCCCGTCAGGCCAAGCTCCCGCAGCGCCTTACGATAGGCGACCGAGGATCGGTCGGCCGCGAAATGCGCCTCGTCGTCGAGTTCAAGCGGCAGATCCTCGGGCGACTGCGCCTCAACGATAGCCTGATCCTCGGCGAAGATCTGAGCGTTGAAGGCGTAGACATCGTCAACCGAGCCCGTCATGTCGAAATTGCGGACCAGCGGCACGTAGAGCGTAGTCCGCCGCGCCGAGACAGGCGTAGCGATGTTCATGATCCGCAGCACGCCGCCCTCGGGAAAGTCCACTGTCAGAAAAGCGGTATAGGGCGGGTGGACATCGAAGACACGGCGCCAGACGAAGCCTTCAGGCTCGAGGTGCTGCAGCGCCTTGGGAAAGTTGCTGATCCCGCTGATGTATGTGCTGCGGAAGCCGTAGTCGGTCGATTTTGTTTGGTAGACCGGCACCACAGGGTTCTCGCGGTCGGCGAAGGCCTCGTGGTGTATCCAGGCGAAGTGGGCGACGTCGATGAAGCCTTCGACTTGGCGGCCCGGCGAAGCTTCCATCGCCACCGGCGGGCACAGGATCGCCTGGAAATGGGCATCATCCCATTCGGGAAAATCGGGAATCCCGCCTTGCGCATTGTCGGGATCGAGACAGGTCCAGACCAGTCCGTAGAGCTCGGTCGCCGGCAGGGTGGTCGCCCGGAAGCGATCGGAGGGCACGACGTTGGGCTGCGCAGGAATCCGCACACAGCGCCCGTCGTTGGCGAAACGGAGGCCGTGATAGGGGCAAACCAGTTCGTCGTTCTCGACCCACCCCATGCTCAGCGGCACACCGCGATGCGGGCACAGGTCGCGCGCGACACTGATGCCTTGAGTTGTCCGATAGACCACCAGATTCACGTCGAGCAGGACCGATCGCACAGGCTTGTCGGCCAGATCCTTGACGCGGGCGATCGGGAACCAGAACCGCGAGAGGACTTCCCAGTCGCCTTCGGCATAGGTGCAGTCGCGCGGCCGACGGACGAACGGTCGGGGCGGTGCGACGGCCGACGGTTCGTCGGTCCGCTCCGCCAGCAGGGAAATCGTCTCGCTCATTCCGGGGTCCCCCGGAAGTTGATGCGCAGCGCATTGCCATCGGGATCGCGCAACACCGACTGATACCAGCCGTAATAGGTAGTGAACGGCTCCTTCACAATCGTCGCCCCCAGATCGCGCGCCTTGTCGGTCAGGGCGCGGACTTCGTCCTGGGATTCGACGTCGAAGGTCTGGAACACGCGGTCGCCCGGCGTTTCCTGTGGGGTCAGGCCAAGCAGGTCGTAGGCGTCGGGCGCGTTGAAGCCCAGCCCGGTCCCCCCGGCGAAGAAGGCGCGGAAGATCGGCGTGCGGCTGACGAGGTTCTCCTCAAAGCCGAACAACTCCCCATAGAATTCGGCCATGCGGTCGATGTCGGCGGTGAAGATGTTGGTATAGGTCAGGGCTGGCATCGGTTAATCCTTCACGCGGCGAGGCCGTAGGTCTTGCGATACATTTCGGCGATGTGGCCGCCGACAGTGGTTTCCTGGAAGTCGGGCTTGCCGCCCGCCGGCAGGCAGGTCGGCGCGCAGCGCACCTCGTAGAAGTAGTTCGGGTCGAAGAAGGTCGGCACCGAGAAGCGGTCGCGACCGCTGTGGTTATTGAGCACGCGGTGCATGTTCGCGTGGTAGAGCCCATTTGTCAGCACTCGGACCATCTCACCCAGGTTGATGACGAACGTGCCCGGAATCGCCGGGGCAGCGATCCATTCGCCCGCGGCGTTTTCCACCTCGAGCCCGCCGACGTCGTCCTGCAACAGGATCGTGATCATGCCCCAGTCGGTATGGGCTCCTGCGCCGATCTGGTTGAACGCAGCCGTTTCGGGCTGAGGCGCATAGCGTAGCAGCCGGCTGTTGAAGAGCGGCTCGGCCAGACCATCGGCAAAGTAGGTCTCCGGCAGGTCGAGCGACAGCGCGATCAGGCCCATCAGGTGTCGGCCAACGCGGAACATCTCGTCCATGTAGGCTTCATAGCGCCTGCGGAAACCGTCTGGCTTGCTAGGCCACTGGTTCGCGCCGCAGTTCGGCACGCCATCGCGGACATAGGGATGATCGTCGTCCAGATCGCAACCGATCAGAAAGCCTTCCTTGAGATCGGGCGGTGAGCCGTCGTCGAGCGTCTGGATGCCGGGAACCTCGTAGCCGCGCATGCAGGCCGACTTGCGCGCATCGACCGCCAGCTTCTCGGCCAGCGGCAGGCTGAAGAAGTCGCGCGCAAGCGCGAGTTGCCCGTCCATCAACTCCTGCGCGACGCCGTGATTAGCGATGTAGAAGAACCCGGTGTCGCGGGCGCTCTTGTGGATTTCCCAGGCCACGGCCCGCTTGAGCGCCGGGTCGTCGGAAAAGCTAGGGGCCAGGTCGATGACCGGGATTGTCGTGGCGGGTTTGGGCGGGGTGTACACGATCATGGGCGATCCTCCTGCAGGCAGCGCGACATCACGCGGCCTGGGTCTCCTTGAACTTGGGGGTGTCGTTCATCTGGTTCATCTTCATATCCAGATGCTCGATCGAGGTGGTCGGCGCGTATTTCGCCGCCTGGCCAACCGCGCAGGTCGGGATGCATTCGATCACCGCGTCGTAGTTGGGCTGGTGGAAAAACACGAGCGACTGACGGCGGCTGCCCACCCCCTGCGCGCGCGGCGGATTGACCACGCGATGCATCGTCGAGACCCATTCGTCGTTGGTCCACTGCGCCATCAGGTCGCCCAGGTTGATGATGAAGGCGCCAGGCACGATCGGCACGGGTTCCCAGCGCCCGTCGGCAGTCAGCACTTCCAGCCCGCCGGGCTTGTCTTCGGTCTTGAGGATGGTCAGCCCGCCGTAGTCGGTGTGCGCGCCAGCCCGGAGCTGACCGACCTCGAGTTCCTCGGGCTGGTCGGGATAGTTGCTGACGACCAGGTTCGTGATGTGCTTGTCGATCTTATCGGCGAACCAGTCGGCGGGCAGGTGCAGCGCGCGCGCGCATAGTTCCATCAGCAGTTCGGCTAGGCCGGCCATCTCGCGGTAATAGTCGATGATCGCCGGCTTGAACGCGGGCACATGGGCATCTGGCCAGATGTTCTCCTGGAAGATCCGCCGCGCGGTTGGCGTGGTGAAATAGGGGTCCGCTGGGTCGAGATCGAACCGGCCAACGTTGTAGTATTCGCGGTGATCGGGCTTAGCCCCGTCCTCGCCGATCGTGCTGGCGAGGTTGCCGGTCTCGATCCCGAAATAGCCCCGGTAGATTGCCGGGTCGGGCGAACGATACTTGGCCTTGTCAGCCGCAGGCAGGTCGAACAGGCTGCGCGAAGCCTCCGTCGCCGCGTCGATCACCGGCTGCGGCACGCCGTGGCCGGAGACGACTAGAAACCCGATGCTGCGCGCCGCCGCGCCGACTTCATCGGCGACCTGCTGCTTTTCCGCTTCGCTTCCCGTCCGCGCCTTGGTGAGGTCGATGACGGGAACCACGCTGCCCGCGAACTTCATGCTATCCTCCTGTATGGACGGGCGACGCCGTCGAAAGTGTGGTGTTGTCGATGGATGGTTCGCGCGCCGCCGCCTTGCTGGGACGCAGGAGCAGGTTGAGCGCGATCGCGGTCACGATCCCCAGCAGCACGCCGCTGTGCAGGAACGGGGCCAGCACCACCGGCGCCTCGGCGAAGAACCTGTCCGACATGGTTGGGATCAGGCCGACCCCCAGGCTTACCGCGACGATCATGACGTTCTCACGCGAGGAGTCCAGCCCGGTGGTGGCCAGCGAGCGGATGCCCGAGGCGGCGACCATGCCGAACAGCACCAGCGCTGCACCGCCCAGAACGCTTGGCGGCATGGCCGCGACCAGCGCCGAGAGCTTGGGGAACAGCGCGAGGCCCAGCAGAATCGCAGCGGCGCCGACGCAGACGAAGCGGCTGCGCACCCCGGTCATGCTCACCAGCGCGATATTTTGGGCGTAGGAGGTATAGGGAAAGCTGTTGAACAGACCGCCGATCACCGCGCCCATGCCGTCGGCCCTCAGTCCGCGCGAAAGGTCGCGGGTCGAGACCGGCCGTCCGACGGCATCGCCCAGCATCATCAGCATGCCGCTTGATTCGACGAGCGTGATCAGCAGGACGATGACCATCGAAGCTATCGCGGCGAGATCGAAAATCGGCAGGCCGAAGTGGAACGGCGTGACCAGTTGCAACGCGGGCGCGGTCCCCACGGCGGCGAAATCGACGATACCAAGCGCGATCGCCAGGGCATAGCCTACGGCCATCCCGATCAGGATCGCGCAGTTCTGCAGGAAGCTGGCGGCAAACCGGGTGACCAGCAGGATCGTCGCCACGGTGATGCCGGCGAGCAGCAGGTTGGCCGGCGATCCGTAGTCCACCGCGTCTTGCCCGCCGGCGGCCCAATCGATCGCCACGCCCATCAGCGAGAGCCCGATCAGCAGCATCGCCGTGCCCGTCACTGTCGGGGTCAGTACCGAGCGTAACCGGCCGACGAACGACACCAGCGGAATGACGATCAGGCCGGCGGCGATCGCCGCACCGTAGACGCCCTGCAGGCCCAGCCCGGGCTGGCCGGCGATCGCGATCGCAGGCATCACGCCCACGAAGGTCACGCCCATCATGATTGGCAGGCGGATCCCGAAAGGGCCTGCACCCAGGCACTGCAGCAGCGTCACCAGGCCGCAGGCGAAGAGATCGGCGCTGACGAGATAGGCCGCGTGCTCGGGCGGAAGCTTAAGCGCCGAAGCGACGATCAGCGGAACCGTGATCGCCCCGGCATACATAGTCAGCACGTGCTGGAGTGCCAGCGCGCCGAGCGCCCCGGCCGGTGGAACGGCATCCACCGGATGGGGATAGGCCGTCTCAGAAGTCATATTTCACCGAAGCGATGACCTGGCGGGGCGGGATGTACATGTCGCTGGTCGTAAAGCTGCCGAACGGATTGGAATAGCGCGACGCCACCCCGGCATTGTCGAACAGGTTCGTCAGGGTCAGGCCGATGGTCAGCTTGCTGTCGTGCGGGGTCAGCGCGAAATTGGCGTTCACCTGAGTATAGCTCGGCACCACATCGCGCGCGCCGTCGTTGAAGATGCGGTACTGGAACTTGCCACGATAGATCAGTTCGGCGCGCGAGCGGAGCGTTCCCAGCGAGCCGAGTTCGAGCGTGTGGGTCGCCCCAATCGAACCCTGCCACTTGGGCAACTTGGGCGGCAGGTTGCCGTTGGTGTTGCGGGTCTGCTGGGCGCGCAGGTTGATCGTATAGGCATCGAACGGACCGTAACCGAGTGCCGCCGCCGCGACGGTGGCGGCATGGGCGCGCGACGGGTCAAGCGTGATGTAGTCCCCAACCAGCTTGCCGCCGAGGTATGTGACGTTGCCGTCGAGCTTCAGGTTGTCGGTGACCTGGACCACCGCCTCGGCCTCGGCGCCCCAGATGCGGGTCTTCGGCACGTTGGAGACGCCGCCCTGGTAGGGCACCGGATCCTCCATCTGGTACTGGAGGTTCTTGTAGTCGTAGAAGAAGGCCGCCGCGTTCAGCGTGACGCGCCCATCGGCGAAGCGGTTCTTGGCGCCGAGTTCGTAGGACCAGACGTGTTCCGACTTGTAGGTCAGCGGCACCAGCAGCGGCGTGCTGTTGTTGCTGACCCCGCCTGGCTTGTAGCCGCGCGACACGCTGACGTAGACCATGTTGCGGTCGCTCAGCTCAAAGTCGAGTTCGGCCTTGCCGGTCAGCGCGCTCTCGCTGGTCTCGGCGAACACGGTCGGCCCGAAGATGTCGAACAGCGTGCTGTTACTGCTCTTGAACTTGTCATGGTTGAAGCGCAGGCCGATCGTCGCGCTGAGCCGGTCGGCGAACTGGTACTTGCCTTGGGCGAAGGCGGCGTAGCTGTAGCGCTTCTGCCGGGAATTCAACGCATAATCCAGGTTGTAGGGATAGTTGGCGAAGGTCAGCGGCAGGATGAGGTTGAAGGTCGGCGAAACATCGGTTCCTTTGTATTCCAGGATATCCTGCTTGAGGTTCTGGTAGAGGAAATAGGTGCCTATGATGTAGCTGAGCGGCCCGTTGCCATTCGATGTCAGGTTGAATTCCTGGCTGAAGGCATCGACTCCGTTGTCCCAGTACGGCTGCACGTCATAGGCGCCGAGCGAGGCGTAGTTCAGCCGGTCCACGTCGATCTGGTTGTGGTTGCGGGTCCTCTGGTACGAGGTCAGCGACTTCAGCGTGCCGAAACCCAAGTCGTAGCGCAGGTCGGCATAGGCCAGGAAGAAGTCGAGCTGGTACTTGTTCGGATAGTCCTGCGAGATCCGGCGCGGATCGGGATCGGGATCAGCCACATGCTTCTGTGCTGCGCCGTTTTCGTCTGCAGTGAAGTACTGCGCAGTAAGCTGGGCCGAGAAGCTGTCGCTCGGCTCCCACAGCAGCGAAAGCTTGGTCGAGAGTCGATCGGCATCGTCGAGGCCGTAACGGCCGTAGCTGGGCGCCAAGCCCGTCTGGACCGCAAAGCCCTTGTGATAGTAGCGTTGGACCGTGCCGCGGATCGCGAGGGTATCGGTCAGCGGTACGTTCAGAGTGGCGGTGCCGCGTACGAGATCGTAGTTGCCCAGTTCGAGCTGCACCGATCCACTAAACTTCGCCATATCGGGCTTCTCGGTAATGGCGTTGATGATTCCGCCGGTGGCGCTTTGCCCGAAGACCGTGCCCTGCGGCCCGCGCAGCACTTCGACGCGCTTGAGGTCGAGGAAATCCTGCTGCAGCGCATAAGGGCTGACCACATAGACTCCGTCGATGTGGAACGAGGTGCCAGGCTGGGCGCTGAGGTTGTCCGATGCCTCGTAACCCACCCCGCGGATCGAAACCACACGGACGAAACTGCCGCTGTTCGCTACCGTAAGGCCGGGCACGAAGCCGTTCATGTCGATGAGTTGGGTTACGTTTGATTGCGCCAGCCTGTCTGCACCAATCGCTGTGATGGCGAGAGGAGCGCGCTGGAGAGTGGTTTCCTGCTTTTCACCGGTAACGATGATTTCCTCGCCCGCATCGGCCTCGGCTGCCCCCACATCGACCGTCGCGGCGTCCGCGGTAGCCAGACTTTCCGCCGCCTCCGCGGCATGCGCCGTCTGGCTGAGCCCCAGGAACACCGGGATCATCGCCCCTGCCAGAAACCGCGCTTTGTGCCGCATCGAAACCATGTGTCTTTCCCCGTGCCAGGACGGCCTCCTGACCGCCCAAATTGTTTTCTCCTCTCGTTTTTTGCTCTCCAATCTGTGTGCCATTGCGCTGCGACCTAATCCATATCAGAATACAGCACTCACTGTTCGCAAAATGTGATCACCTGGAGAATCTGCGATGTTACTTGGCCGAGCCGCCCTATATTTTGATGAAGTCGCCCGGCGAGGTGCCCTGCGGCGGGCGGCCGACGTACTCCACATCGCACCATCGGCGGTGGACCGACAGATCATCCAACTCGAGGAAGAGCTGGGCACCCAGCTGTTCGAGCGGACCCCCACCGGCATGAAGATGACGGCGGCGGGCGAACTGCTGATCGACGGGGTCAGGCGCTGGCGCCGTGACCTGCAGCGGATCCGCTCGGAGATTGACAATCTGGTCGGGCTGCGCCGCGGCAGCGTGGCCATGGGCTTGGTCGAGGGCGCGACCGAATTCACCGCCCTGGCCATCGCGATGTTTCAACGGCGCTATCCCGCCATCCAGTTCCGCATGGAGGTGTTCGGAGCGCAGGGCGTGATCGATAATGTACTGTCTGGCGACATCGATGTTGGCATTACCTTCAACCCGCCCGACAACCCCACCATCCGGCTCGATCGCACGATGATCTATCGGCTGGGGGTCATCGTCCCGCCCGCACACGAGCTGGCAGGCCGACAGGAAATCTCCCTTAGCGAATGTGCGAGCTATCCGCTGATCATTCCCAGCGATAGTCTTTCACTTCGCCGTGTCCTGGACACGGCCTGGGGACGGCATGTCGGCGGCTCTCCGCGGGCGATCGTGGAAGCCAACAGCATCGGCCTGATCAAATCGCTTACCATCCGCGGCGTGGGGGTCGGCTGGCTGACTGCCTTCGACGCCATCAGCGAAATTGACGCGGGGGCGCTGGTGTTCCTGCCGCTCTCCGACGAACGCGTCGACCTGTCGACGCTGTCCATTGTCAGCGCTGCCGGGCGGACGCTATCGGTACCAGCGTCATTGTTAATCCAACACTTATCGCAGACGATGGATGAGCATGGGGTGCCCGTTATTTGATGTTCGCTTCTATTAGCAGATCGAAACGGGAATTCAGGGTCTACGAGTGGCCGTCTGCCGTAAAGCGAGTTGTCTGTTCACGTCCCAACCATTGCGACGGCGAACAGTAAACCATTGACACAGCTTAGCGCGAGGAATCCTAGCCGAATAGATCACAGCGTCATGAGTTCTAAACTCGCGATACCGCACGAATCCACTCCTCGATTTCCGCCTCGACCCAAACTGCACATTTGGGCCCCAGCGATCGCGACCTCGGGAATCGCCCTTCGCTCATCCGCTGATAGATGGCTGAACGACGTAGCCCGACACGGGCCATCACTTCCGGCAGTCTAAGAAGCCGGGCCGGCGGAAGTGCTTCGGCCAGTTGAGGGACGTGCGTTTCATCTTGTATTGAATTCGGCATTGCGGGTCTCATTCGTAAAGTTCGGTCCCCTCCGAACTTTCAGGCTTACCGGGGCATAGACATCGTGATGTCCCGATTGGCGAAATCATCGATGTGCTTGGCAAGCATTCGCGCCACGAGCTGGGCCGTGCCGCCCGCCCAGCGGGGCCTCAGATCCTCGATCCGGCGGCCAAGGGTCCGCTGAAGATGGACGGGCAGGCTGGTGAAGAATTCTTCGAGAAACTCGCCCATCTCGCCATGCATCCACTCGCAAGCGAGATCTTCCTGACCGGCGAGAGCGAGGATCATGCTGGCTCGCGGGTGAGCTCCACAGGCGGCAAGCACACGCGCTGCTTCGTCGAGCCCGATGGGCCGCTCACCACGCGCAACGCGAAGCAGGGTCTCGCGATGCATCCCACATTCATTGGCGATCCTGTGGCGGGGCTTGCCTGCTGCATCGATCGCATGGGCGAGCACCCGAGCCAGGCTTTCATTGGCCGGTCTGGCGGCGGCAGTTGGATGGTACATGGTTGTCTCCTAGCTTCTGCACTGGTGCGACTCGCAGGCATAACGCGAAACATCCCATGTAGGAAAATAAAAAGAACAGAGATGGAACATCTCGTTTAAAGGCGAATCAGTTCCTCTGCCCGAGTCGTCGGCGGATCACGGCGCATGCGGCGGCGATCTTCGACATAAAAACCCCATATTATCGCCATCATCGCTGTTGAAGACCGACGAGCACTGAAAACTGTGTCCGCATCCATCCGTCGCCAAAGCGGATCGGATGCCAACCCTTTCCTACGATCATTTCCTAGATGCATGTGGAACACACAGCGAACGCAAGAACGCTGTGACCACCCCTCCAACCGGAGCTTCACATGCAGTCTCTCACCCTCCCCCGGCGCGCCAGCGTCAAGGGTCTCGGCAAGACCCTCAACATTGCCATCCCGGTCGCAGTCGCGGCGCTTGCGGCGAGCGCCGCCTACGCTGGCGCGGATACGACCTTCACCCCTGCCCTCACCAAATTCACGGATTTTCTGGAAGGCTCGGGCGGCAAGATCATCACGGTCCTCAGCCTCGCCGGTGGCCTGATCGGTCTGGCATCCGGACGCTTTTCGCTCGGCCAGGTCGCCGTTCCGGTGGGCGTCGGCATCGGCGTCGGCACGGGTGTTCCGATCGTCACCTCGGTCGTGACCGCGGTTATCTGAGCGGTCGGACGGGAAGGCGGCGGCGCCATGGCAGACCCTTTCATCATTCCCCGGCGCCTCGATGACCCGGAGCTGATCGGCTTCTGGACCATCGACGAGTTCGCGGGAATGCTTGCCCCCTTCACCTGGGGGATCCTCACTCAGCATATCTTCATCGGCATCATCGTCGCCTTCGGCGCCTGGTTCGCACTGCGAAAGGCAAAAGCAGGACGCGCCAGCTCCTGGGTAGCCCATGCCGCATATTGGTATCTGCCTGCAGGATTTTTGGGTCTCAAGGCAACGCCGCCTTCCCACTGCCGACTGCTTGCCGGTTGAGGGGAGAAACTCATGTTTTCCGACATATCCCACGAACGTCAGCAATCGCTGCTGCGCCAGCGGAACCTGTTCGCGCTCACCAGCGCCGGTCTCGGCCTCGCACTGGTCGTGGCAGGGAGCCTTGCCGCCACCCGCGACCGCGAGGTCGTGCTGGTGCCGACCGTTCCCAAGCAACTCACGGTGAGCAGCGCCGGGGTCGAGGCCGACTATCTCGAGCTTGTCACTCGCGATGCCGCCCTTGTTCTCCTCAATCGCAGCCCGGAGGGCCTCGATTACTGGATGAACGAGATCCTGAAGCTGGCGGATCCCCCAAGCTATGGGCGGCTGAAAGCTGAGCTCGTGCGGATTGTCGAGGAACAGCGCGGCTCGGACGTTACCCAGGCATTCGTGATCCGGTCGATGAGCGTCGATCCCAAGGCTCTGACATCGGATGTGACCGGAACTCTCAAGACCTTCGTGGGCGCGCAGGTGATTGCGAGTGACGAGCGCCGCTTCCGCTTCAGCTGGACCTACCGCGGCCTGCGCCTGGCGCTGGCAGGGTTCGCCCAGCTACCCCCACAGGACAAATCGAAGGAGGCCCAGTGATGGCTTACCTAAAAGGGGCCCATACACGGGGTCTACTTCTGAGCGCGGCCGCTCTGCTCATAGCAGCAACGTCCCCCGCTCATGCCGCCGACCAGTTCAAGCAAGCGGCCGACGGCGCCGGAATTGAGTGCAGCGTCTCGGCGCGGGAATTGACCCGCTTTGCGCTGATCGACGATCAGTTCGCCAGCGTCTCGAAGATCTCGACCGGCACGCCCTACAACGACTTTGCGGTCACCAACGAGCCGGTGCGCGGCGATATTTACGTGTCGGTGCCGGAAACCTACGCCGCCCGGGCAATCAGCTTCTTCGCCACCACGAAGAAGGGCTTCGTCTACAAGGTCGCGTGCCGGGTTGAGCAAATTCCGGCGACCCAGGTCTTCATCACCAACCCCGCCATCGCGAAAACCCAAGCGGCGGACTGGGAGAGCCAGACCCCGATCGAGACAAGCGCCGTAAGGCTCATCCAGGCCATGGCCAACGACCGCACTGTCGCTGGCTACGAGGTCCGCCAGTCGACCGCCATGCCCGCAAGGGTCGGCGATCTCGAGGTTCAGCTCATCGCTGATTATCGCGGCGCCAGCCTCACCGGGAAAGTTGTTCGCATCCATAATCGCGGATCGAAGCCCGTGACGCTTGCCGAGCGCGATCTCGCGCCCCGCGACACCCTCGCCGTCTCGATTGCCGAGCCAAAGCTCGAACCCGGGGCCAGCACAACCGCCTTTGTTGTCGGCGCAAACGCGGAGACCGGCCATGACTGATGCAGTCAATGCGAACGGCACGGGCCCTCTCCAGGCCGAGAGCGCGGCGCCATCCGAACTTTCCGGGCTCAACGCCCGCACTGCGCGCCGTCAGAAGCTGCTTTTGGGCTCGCTGGGAGCGCTCGCGCTGCTCGGCGGAAGCTGGTTCATCCTTGGCGGTGACGACAAGGCCAAGACCGACGATCCCAATGCGGCGCAGACGATCGACACGGCAGGTCTGGTCAACCGCGATCTGTCCCAACGTGAATTCGTCGCGACCTATGGCAACCGGCTCGATGCGGTCACGCGCGAACAAAAGGCGCTGAAGGATGGGAGCATCCCGCGGACGGAAATTGAGGCACAGCTTGCCGCTCTCAAGGCCGAAAACCAGGCCATGCGTGTCGATGGGCAGGCTGCGATCGATGCGATCTCTGCTGAGAATGCTGAGCTGAAGACGCGGCTTGCCGCTCAGCCAGCGACGACGGCACCCGCTGTACCGCCACCGGCCTATGGGCCGCAGGCAGGCGGTTATGACGCGCGGGGACGTTCGCCTCAGCCCAGTGCTGTTTCCGCAAGCGGCGATCCGCAGGGCGGCATGATCCCTTCGCCTGGCGAAGTGAAGCTTATGAGCTTCAGCTCCGACAAGGCGGCAAGCAGCGGTCTCAGGGTGGGCCGCCCCGACGCGCCCCCGGTCGTTGTCGAGGACTCGCCTGATTACCTGCCACCCAATTCCTACGCGCCGGCCCGGGTGATCGTCGGCGTCGATGCCTCGGCGGGTGTCGCCAGCCAGACCGATCCGCTGCCCGTGGTGCTGAGGATCACAGGGCCTGCCAGATCCGTGATGCAGAACGGGAAGGTTCTGACCACCCGGATCCAGGGCTGCGTTGTGAACGGCGCGGCGCGCGGCGACCTCAGCAGCGAGAAGGTCTATGTGAAGCTCGCTCGCATGACCTGCGATCAGCCCGGTGGCCGGGTCGCGGTGAGCGACGTCAAGGGCTTCATCAGCTTTGCAGGCAAGTCCGGGGTGCGCGGTCGCGTTGTGAGCCGCGAAGGCAGCCTCGTCAGCCAGGCATTGCTCGCCGGGATCGTCGGTGGGTTCGGGCGTGGCTTCTCCGCCAACGCCAACAGCGTGTTCTCCGGTGTCACGACCAACCCCGATGGCAGCCGCTCAAAGCTGTCCGCCGGCGACATCCTCGGTGGCGGGCTTGGCCAGGGCGCCGCCGATGCCGCCGACACGGTCAGCAAATACCTGATCGAGCGCGCCGAACAGTACCAACCCGTCGTCGAGATGCCGACCGGCATCGATGTTGAGATCGTGTTCCTCGACGGCGTCTACGTGAGGAACTCCCAATGATCGAAAACAATCTCCTCGAGCAGGATAACCGTCGGCGGCTCTGGTTGCGTCCCGCCGCCGGGGTGGCAGCAATCATTGCCTTGTCGGCCGCGACCGGATGGGGTGTGGCAAGCCTTGCAGCCCCTGCCGCTGCTCCGGACACGGCGAAGGTGCATGAGGCACTCAAGCTGCGCCTGCCCAAGACGCCGATCGACGCGATCAACTGCAAGGGCCTTGGGGGCTTGTGCGAAGTCGCATCCAAATCGACGCTCTTCTATGTCGACCGGGCTGCGAAGTATCTGGTGATCGGCCGGGTCTACGACATGGAAGCCCGTCAGGATCTGACGGCTGCGCGGCTGCTCGCCCTCAATCCGGATCTGCTGGCGGCAGGCGCTGCGCGGCGCAGCAATCCCGAAGCGCAAGCAGAAGGCGGCCCAAGCCCATCCGGGGCATCAGCCCGGAACGCGGCACCGCGCCATGTTCCGCTCGGTAAACTTCCTCCGAACGGCGCGATCACCTGGGGGCCTGCCAATGGTCCACGCGTCGTCGTCTTTTCGGACTTCCACTGCGGCTACTGCAAGAAACTTGAAACCGAACTGAAGGCGATCGGCGCGCGGGTCGAAGAACGGCCGATCTCGATTTTCGGGGCCGAAAGCCGCCGCGATGCGGAACGGGTGCTGTGCTCGCCGCGACCCGAAGTCGCCCTCCACATGGCCTATTCGGGCCTCGCGCTCGCCAATCCCAAACCCTGCGACACGAGCGGCCTCGATGCCAATGAGGAGTTCGCGCGGGCTCACGGCTTCGGCGGCACACCCGTGATCGTGCGCCCCGCCGATGGCGCCGTTCTCGAAGGCTACCGCCCTGCCGCAGTGCTCCGGGAATTCCTGCGCGCTGCCCCCACCCCAGCTCCGAAAGGATAAACCCATGCGGTTTCCGACAAGTCTCCTCACCTGCGTCTGTCTGGCCGGCTTCGCCAGTGGCTGCGCCACGTTCGGCACCAATGTCGAAGGCGACTTCACCTGCCGGGCGCCCAAGGGCGATTGCGCACCGGCCCACGTCATCGATGCCAAGGCGACGAACAATCTGTCGTCGGGCACGACGCCTCATGCCGAGACACGCCCCCGGTCGGGCGTCGTGGATGCGGACACCACCCGTACAGCGGAGCGGACCCTGCGGGTCGTCTTTCCAGCGCATGTCGATGAGGCCGGAACGCTCCATGATGAAGCGATCGCCTGGACGGTCATCGATAACCCGCGCTGGGCAACCGAACTGCGCCGCAAGGCGGGCGAGGACAAGAGCGGATCCGTGATGCGCCAGGTCCGCCGGCAGCTGAAGGCCGCTCAAGCTGCGTCGGCACACGAAGCCGCCGACGGACACTCTGATGCTACCGTCGATCTTGCGTCGCCCTTCTCGTCTGCCGGCACTGCCGAAACCAGGGCCGTCCAACCCATGGCCGCAGAAGCCCCCAATTCGCTCAATGAAACTTCGGATGCCTCGCCGCTGGTCCTCCCCTCCACGGCGCGCGAGGCCGTTGCCGGTGCCAAAGCACCGGCGGTCGAGGGGTTCGACACGTCGCCTCCCCTGCGTGATCGGACCCCTCGGCCTGCGGCGGGGCAAAGCGCTCCCGAGTTCCCCAGCGCAGCGGCGATTGAAGCCGCGAAAGCCGCGATCCGCCCCGCAGTCAGAACCGGCGAACAGCCGATGGCCAGCACCTTACAATCGAAGGAACCCAAGTGATGGCCGAGCAACTCAAGTCCGTCATTGATCGGTTGCTCAGCGGATTGCTGGGGGATGCCGAGCACGCCGAGAAGGCCCGTCCCCAGCTGATGGTCGACATGCTCTCCGACTGGCTGCCCTACCGAGTCTATGATCCAGCGACCCGGCTGTACTTCAACGCACGCTCGAAAGGCTTTGTCCTCTCGGTCACGCCGCTGATCGGAGCCGACGAGCGCACAGGGGAAATCCTTGGGCAGTTCTTTTCGGAGGGTCTGCCAGCTGGCGCGTGCCTTCAGGTGCTCCATCTTGCCAGCCCCCGCATCAGCCGGATCGTCGCCCCGTGGTTTGCGCCACGGTACATGCAAGGCGGCGTGTACGAGGCGATTGCCCGTCACCGCGCGCGGCGGCTCTATTCGCTCGTCTGGGAGTCCGGCTCTGCGGACGCGCCGTTCCACGCCCGTCACCACCAGGTCATCGTCTCGGTCGGTGTGCCGACGTCCAAGTCGGTCAGCAATGAGGATCTCAAGCAGACCCGCGAGGGGCTGATGGCGATGCTCAAGTCGCTCAACCTCGGCGTGGTCGAAGTCGGTCCCGAAGCGCTGATCGCCGTCATCGACGATCTGACTTCGCCCACCACCGCGCCGCAGGACGATGCGGTGCCCTATAACCCCAACGATCCGATCGCCTCACAGGCGATCCGCCACGACATTGAACTGGTCGTGGCAGAAGACCGCATGCGCCTGGTGACCGAGCGGTTCCGTCCCACCGGCAAGGTCAATGACGGTGTGCCGGAGATTGGAACCGTCTACCCCGACGCTTTTGATGTGCGGCACTTTGCCGTCCGCAACATGCCGTCGCGCTGGGCCCCGTGGGAATGCGCACGGCTGATCGGCGACCTGTTCACCGACAAGCTGCGCTTCCCCTGCCCGGCCGCCACCATGCTCTGCCTTGTCTATCCTGACCAGGAGGCGGCATCGGCCAAGGCCGGCTTCAAGTTCATGCGGACTACCAGCCTCGCCGGAACCCGCAGCGCCCGGTTCCTGCCCCGGATCGGCGAACAGGCCGCCGAGTGGCAACATGTTCAGGCCGAACTCCAGGAAGGCCGCCGCCTCGTGCGGGTGTTCTACGGCGTGACGACCTATTCGCCGCTGGGCCAGGGCGACCGTCACGAACGCGCGATCAAGTCGATCTATAAGGCGGCGGGCTGGGATCTCACCGACGAGCGTTATCTGCAGATCCAGGGGCTTCTCGCGGCGATGCCGCTGACGCTAGCCGACGGGCTCGGTGCCGACATGGAGCGGCTGAAGCGGTTCAAGACCGTCCTGTCGACCACTGCAGCCAATATCGCGCCCATGCAGGGCGAGTATCTCGGCAGCGCCCACCCTCACCTGCTGTTCGTCGGTCGGCGCGGCCAGCCGTTCTTCTGGTCGCCGTTCGAGAACGAAGCGGGCAATCACAACGTCGCGATTTGCGGCAAGTCGGGATCGGGCAAGTCGGTGCTGCTCCAGGAGATGTGCGCAGCCCTGCGCGGCGCCGGCGCGCAGGTGGTCGTGATCGACGATGGCCGCAGCTTCGAGCACTCGGTCAAGCTGCAGGGCGGCCGCTTTGTCGAGTTCACGATGAAAGCGGGCTTCTGCCTCAACCCCTTCTCGATGATCGACGGAACCCGCGCCGCCGAAGACGAGGATTATCGCCTCGACTGCTTCGGGATGATCAAGGCGATCGTCGGGCAAATGGCCCGCCACAGCGCGAAGCTGACCGATACCGAGCGCGGGCTGATCGACCGGGCGGTCAACCTCGTCTGGACGGAACATGGCGTGGCGGCCACGGTCACCACCGTCGGCGAGATGCTGGCCAGTCTCGGGCATGACACCGCCGCCGATATCGCGACCGCGCTTGCCCCCTACATGGCTGGCGGAACCTACGGCGCCTTCTTCGAAGGCCAGGCCAGTCTCGACCTCGATGCGGATTTCACGGTCTTCGAGATGTCCGACCTCGCGAGCCGGGAGGATCTACGCAGCGTGGTGCTCTCCGCGATCATGTTCATGACCAGCCAGGCGATGACACGCAGCCCACGGTCGCTGCGCAAACTCCTGCTGATCGATGAAGCCTGGTCGATGCTGAAGGGCGGATCGATGGGTGAATTCGTCGAAACCTATGCCCGCACCTGCCGCAAGTATGGCGGCGCGCTTGCGACCGCCACCCAGTCGCTCAACGACTACTACAAGTCCGACGGGGCGACGGCAGCGCTTGAGAACAGCGACTGGATGCTGATCCTGCAGCAGAAGCCGGAGACGATCGCCGATTTCAAGGCGAGCAAGCGCCTCGATATGGACGATCGCACCGAGACGCTGATCCGCAGCCTCAAGCGCTCCGGGAGCGACTATTCCGAGGTGTTCATCAAGGGGCCGGAGACCGAGGCGATCGGACGGCTCGTGCTCGACGACTACTCGGCAACGCTGTTCTCGAGTTCGCCCCAGACCTTCGCCGCCATCGATGCCGAGATCGCGCGCGGCCACCAGCTCGCCGATGCCATCGAGCGCATCGCCTTCACCAACCGCTGACACCTCTTCACCAAAGGATTCCGAACTTCATGCCTCTCCACCTCGTCACCCCGTTCGACCGGACGGATGCGCCCGAAGACGAACAGTTCGTCATGCAGCCAGCGCCGACCATTCGCTCGCGCATGGCCGATGGCTGCTACATCGTGCTGCGCGGTAGTCTGTTTCTGGGCTCGTCCTATCTGATGGCGCTGGGCCTGCCGCTGCTCTTCTTCCTCCTTCTGTCGGGCGGAAATCCCGATGCCTTCTTCGCCCATGTCGCCAATCTCGCAGACCGCTTCCTGGGGGCCGAGCTTGAGCGGCGCGTGACGTTCCTCGGCGAATTCAAGTTCGTTGCTGTCGCTCTCGCGACGCTGATCGTGATGGCACGCATGCCGCGCTTCATCCGTGATCTCGACCGCGAACTCTCGGGAGAAAAGCTGTGAAGAACATTCTGGCAACATCGAAAATCCGCGGGCGGCTCGCATCGATCAATCTCACCGCTGTCGCTGTCGGCGTCGGCATGATCGGTCAGGTCCTGTGGGGCGTCTGGGCGACCGACAAGCTGCTCGCCGTCGAGAAGCGCGAGGTCGTTACGGTCCAGCTGAGCCGGATCATGGGCGATTTCATCGAGGCCGAAGCGCGTGCCGGCCGACCTCCGGAAGAAACCAGGATGCGCGTCCAGGCCTACCTCAAGGCCGTGGAAGCCTCGGTGCAGCAGCTCGGGCGCGAAGGCCGGACGGTCCTCGTTGCCGAAGCGGTGGTCGCCGGCAGCACGCCGGACCTGACGCAATCTGTGCGCGCTGATGTTGTGCGCCGGATGGGAGCCATTCCCGATGCAGCCCGCTGATCGCCTGTTCCGCTCTGCGCCCGCGCGCCGTCTCGCGCTCTGGGGCGGGCTTGGCGCCGGAGCGCTGGCGCTCTCCTCGCTCGCCGCCTTCGCGCAGGGCCATGCGCTGATGATCAACGTGAGCCCCAGCCTGCCCTACTGGGCCCTCTGGGTGACGCGCGGGGCGGCCGTGCACCGCGGGGACATCATCCTTTTCGATTCGCCCGCTTCGCCCCTGCTCGTCAAGCATTTCGGGGCAAAGCCGAAGCCGTTCGGCAAGCGGGTGAGCGGTGTGCCGGGCGACATCGTCACGGAGCAAAACCGTACCTACTTCGTCAACGGGCAGGCTGTCGCCAAGGCCAAGCTTACAAGCCGCCTCGGTGAACCGCTGGCACTCGGGCCGACGGGGCGCGTTCCGCAAGGCTGCTACTTCGTCACCAGCGAACACAAAGATGGTTTCGACAGCCGCTATGCCGCGATCGGTTGGATCTGCGGGCCACGCATTCTCGGGGTCGGGAGGCCGATCCTGTGAGGCTGCTCACCTTCCCCATATGCGCCACTGCGCTTGGCCTCGCCATTGCATCCCAAGCATCGGCGCGCGATTACGGTCAGCACGGCACGGTCTGGCCAGTCATCGAACCGGACCTGCTCCAGCAAATCCATGCCAGGCTCACGCAGCTCGAGAAGACCGGCGAGACCGCCCGTCTCAATGAGGAGCTGAAGCGGCGCACGATCGCCCGGGTCAACCGGCCTGAGCCTGTCGCGGGCATCTCCCTCGCCTCGGCAATACGCAGCTGGCGTTTCGATCCGACGATCACCGTCGAGCGCGACATAGCTGACGATAAGGGCCGGCTCATCATTGCCGCAGGCACGCGGGTCAATCCTCTGGATACCGTGCCGCTGCGGGCTCCGCTCGTCTTCCTCGATGGCGACGACCCGGCCCAGCTCGCCTGGGCCACCCGTCGCTATGCCAGCACAAAGGCCAAGCTCATCCTCGTGCGGGGCGCGCCGCTCGAACTCATGAAAGCCCGCCAGCGGCGCTTCTACTTCGACCAGGGCGGCACGCTGGTGAAGCGCTTCGGCATTCGCGCGGTGCCGGCAACCGTCGAGCAGCAGGGCCGCGCGCTCCTCATCACCGAGCAGCCGGTCATCCCTAAGGAGCGTGCGCCATCATGAGCAGGAAACATCGCCTCTTGTCATGGCTTTGCGGAGCACTTCTGCTGACCAGCCTGAGCACCATCTCCAGCGCTCCGGCCCAGGCTGCGGCCGGTCCGGGCCGCTGCACGGGCAAGTTCGTCAATCCGATCACGGACATCTGCTGGTCTTGCCTGTTTCCGATCTCGATCGGGGGCCTGAAGATCTGGCCGTCAAGCCGGTCCGACACCAACAATCCCGCTCTGCCGGTGTGCCTGTGCGGGCTCCGGCCCGGGATTGCGATGGGGTTCTGGGAACCGGTCCGGCTTGCCGATGTCAGCATGAAGCCGTGGTGCTTCGTCAATCTTGGCGGGATGAAGCTCGATCCAGGCTTCGACATCGGCTTCAAGTCGATGGCGGGGCCATCTGCGGTTGGCGGCAATACCCAGTACAATTCGCAGTGGCATGTCCACTGGTATGCCTATCCGCTGATCTACTGGATGGAGATCGTTGCCGATTTCCTGTGCCTCGAATCCGGCTCGATCGACATTCTCTACATCACCGAGATCGATCCGCTCTGGCAGGACAGCGAACTCACCGCGATCATCAACCCCGAGGCGGTCCTGTTCGCCAATCCGCTGGCGCTTGCGGCTTGTGCGGCCGACTGCGTGGCGGCAACGGCCAAGCTGCCGACCGACGAACTGTTTTGGTGCGCGGGCTGTCAGGGTACGATGTATCCGCTCAACGGCAATGTCTCGGCGACCATTGGACATGTCCAGGCCTCGAGGCTCGCGCTCGCCCGCTTCTCCTACAAGCTCCACCGCGAACTCGTCGCCTGGGGGACGATGGGCAGCAAGGGGCTTTGCGGCAAGTACCTGATGCCGGTGATGCGCAAACAGCAGTACCGCTTCCAGGCCACCAATCCCAATCCGCAGACCAAGGGCCGCTACGCCTGCGCGCCCATTGGTGCCTCCACCACCTTCATGTCGGCAGGCCAGGTCTATCCCGCCATTGGCGAGGACATGGGCTATCTGGTCTGGCGCAAGCGGAACTGCTGCGCGCTATGAAAAATCTTCCTCATCTCCTTGTAGTCGCCTCGCTTTCGAGCCTTGCCGCGCTGGCTGGCGCGTCCGCACAGACAGCCGAGCCAGACCTTGATCTGGCGGCCATCCGGGCACGAGCCAGCGCCGGGGCCAACGATGCCGAAACCCTATCCGCCAACGCTCGCGCCAGAGCCGAAGCTCTCGCACGGGAAGCCAGAACAAGCGCCGACGAGGGTGAGGCGCATGGCCGCCGCTACACTCGCGAGGCCGCCGCAAACGCGAAGCCCGATGCGGCCAGCACCTTCGATTTTGACAGGATGGTGGCCGACGCCGGCACCATGACCAGTGATGGCATAGGCGAAGCGCCGAGGTTCATCGCCTTTGCTTCGCTCTCGATGCCGCCAGCAGCGCTACGCACGATGATCGACGACGTGGCCAAGGCCGGCGGCATCGTCGCCCTGCGCGGTTTGCCTGGCAACAGCGCCAAGGCTCTGACGGACGCATTGGCAAAAGTCGCAAAGCCCGGCGAGCAGCTGGACGGCGTCGGTATCGACCCGCGGCTCTTCCGTGCTTTCGGGATCGAGACCGTGCCGACCTACGTCGTCACCAGCAGCGACTTCGACCTCTGCGATGGTTTCGATTGTCGGACGCAGGTCCCGCCCCACGACCGGATGAGCGGCAATGTCAGCGCAGCCTACGCGCTTGAGACCTTCGCGCGCGGCGGCGGCCCTGGCGCTTTGCTCGCAGCCCAGCACCTTGCCCGTTTTGAAAGGCAGGTTCCATGAAACGGCTATCCCTCCCTGTCGCCGGCCTTTGTGCGCTCCTGCTCACCCTGACCGGGCCGCTTCACGCCCAGACCACAACCGATGCCGCCAAGGGGGACGGCAAGGCTTTCGGGCGAGACAAGGCGACCTCGGCGCAAAGCGCGGCGACGACAAACCCTGATGCCAGTCGGATCCCCAATTTCAGCGGTGTGCCAAGCCAGTCGGGCTATTTCGACGATCCCGACCGGATGAGCCGCGAAGCGGCAAGCCAGGCCACGACCAACACCGGCTACAAGGCCATGCGGGACTCGATGGACCGGCGGGCCCGGTTTGCCGCTCAGGATCTCGATGCGACGATCGCGCGCAGTAATGTAATCAGCGATGATCCGCTCGCCTATACGAGCGGGATGGCCATCGGCGGCACGCAAGGGCGCTGCGTGCCCTTGCCGCCGGCCAGCGGAACTGCGGCGCGCTACATGGCGACCTGCAATGTCGGTTACACGGCAACCCAAGAAACCCGGACCTGCCCCGTGACATTGACCGCGCGGGTCGAGCAGCGTCAGGTCTACGGCTACTATTGCGTTGGCGGCAGCGGGGTCGACCCGGTTTCGGTCTACAACTGCAACCGCTACCCCGCGCCGCAATGCACGGTCACGCAGTCCTATCCCATCAACCTGTGCGATCCCTATTTCGGGATCTACTGGGGCTGCAACTCCGGCGATCTCAGGGTTGATCTCGTCAGTTGCACCGCGCCGGTCGATGGCGCCACGCCCTATACGGTGACGGGCGAGAACGTCGTCACGACCACGCGCGACGAAAGCCAGTGCGCCGGCCTCGCAGCCGACAGTTCGTGCCAGCAGGACACCGAGACGTGCACCGACAGCGATCCGGTGACCCGCATGGTCGATGGCATCGCCGTGACGCAGCCCTGCTGGGCCTGGAGCCGCAGTTACAGCTGCGCACAGTTCACCGAGGCTCAGGACTGCCAGACGCTTGAAGCCACCCCGGGCTGCAAGCTGGTGCGCGAAGACTGTCTCGCTGGCGAGCCCTGCCGCACCTGGGAGCGGGTCTATGATTGCCCGGTCCCGGACCAGCCCGCGAGCACGAACCAGTTCATCTGCGACGGCGACGTCTACTGCATCGATGGCTCCTGCGAGACCATCGAGCGCGAGGCCAACGACGAGTTCAAGGATGCCGCTGTCGCGCTCAATGCGATGGCGCAGGCCCGGCGTGAGTTCGATCCCGACACGCTCACCTTGTTCAAGGGCACGCGCAACACCTGCTCGTCCAAGGTCTTCGGTGTGCTCAACTGCTGCAAGGGCAAGGGCTTCCCGCTCATCCCCGGCATCCAGCTGCTCGTCGCGCTGGGCTGCAGCCGCGAGGAGATGCTGCTCCACCAGCGCGATGCGCAGGGCCTGTGCTCCTATGTCGGCACCTATTGCTCGGACAGTTTCCTTGGCGTCTGCCTGACCAAGAAGAAAGTCTACTGCTGCTTCGAGTCCAAGCTCTCGCGGATCCTGCAGGAGCAGGGCCGCCAGCAGCTGAACAAGCCTTGGGGCAAGCCCAAGACCGAACAATGCCAGGGCTTCACCATCGACGAGTTCGCCCAGCTCGACCTCAGTCGGATGGACTTCAGCGAAGTCTATGCCGAGTTCACCGACGCCGCCCGTTTGCCTGACGAACTGCAGGCCACCCAGGACATCCAACAGAAGATCGAGGACTACTATGCCCGCGCACGCCAGTAAGGCCGCGTGGCGGCTGCTTGCCGCCTGCGCGATTTCCAATGCCGCTTGTTTCCTTTCGCCCGCGACCGCGCAGACGACCACCACCCAAACCGATGCGCCGCCACGCGCCGAGACGAACGAGCAGCAGGACAGCTTCTACTGCGAGGAGCGCCGGCTTGGGTACTGGTTCTACTGCAACCGGCCCAAGCCGCCGGAACAGCAGGCACCCGCGCCGGCGGCGAGCGCCACGAGCCAGCTTGACGCAATCACGGCGACCTTGCGGGAGCTCAAGGCCAAGGCGATCCTCGAGCCCACGCCTGCCAATGTGACGGCCTACATCCGGTTCCAGCGCGCCCAGCTCGACCGGGCGTCGCTCTTCAGCGACGTCTGGCAGCGGGCCATCTGGCAGGATCCCGAACTCGACTACACGCTGCAGCGTCCGGTCTCGACGCTTGGCAAGCGCCAGTGGCAGGATGCGCGCAGCGCGGAGCGGAACGCGGCAATGGCCGAGCTCTCCGAGCGTTACGGTCTCTTCTACTTCTTCGCCCAGAGCTGCGGTGCCTGCGAGGTCATGTCGCCGATCGTGCAGAGCGTTGCCTCGACCTGGCACATCGCGGTGCGGGCGATTTCGACCGATGGCGGTCCATCGCGTCATTTCCCGAACTACACGGTCGAGACCAACCAGCGCAGCCGCATGGGCTTGGAGCCCAAAATCACGCCAGCGGTCGTGCTCTGGGACGCCCTGACCGGCCGCCCCATTCCGATCGGCTACGGCGTCATGAGCGCCGACGAGCTTCAGGACCGGATTTACCTCCTCACATCGAAGGAAGCTGGACGTGACTACTAGGATGAAAAGAGTCATCGCTGCGATCCTTGCAGCCACCCTTCCCCTCACCATCCCGCTATCCGGCGCATCGGCGGACGTCGGCAGTTCAATGGACTCGTTTCTGAACGATGTCGGGGGCGCAGCCAACGTCAACGGGCCGACCGCGTTCCAAGGACAATCGGCCGGTTATTACAGCCTCGGCAATGTCTGGACGCGCTTTCCCCAGAAGACGACCAACATCGCCAACCTGCAGTTACCGCGCGCCCGCGCCGGGTGCGGCGGTATCGACATCTTCGCTGGGTCGTTTAGCTTCATCAACGCGAGCGAGATCGTGGCAATGCTGAAGGCGGTCGCCAACAATGCGGTCGGCTTTGCCTTCAGCCTCGCGATCGACACGGTCTGCCCGGAGTGCTCGAAGATCATGCAGGAGTTCAGCCAGAAGGCTCAGCTCATGAACAACCTCAACATCAACTCCTGCGAGATGGCTCAAGGGTTGGTGGGCGGGATCTGGCCGAAGGGCGACCTTGCCGACAAGGCTGTTTGCGAAGCCATCGGCAACTCCGAAGGCATCTTCACCGACTATGCCGCAGCCAAGCACGGCTGCGGCACCAAGGGGCAGCGTTCGAGCACGACCGCACAGGGGTCGGGCAAGTACGACGACGTCAATCCGGGTGTGCCGCGAAACTACACCTGGACGATCCTCAAGAAGTCGGCGTTCTTCTCGCCCGGCGGCCAGTTCGACGAGGAGCTCGCCGAATATGCGATGACGCTGCTGGGCACGATTATCTACGTGCCGCCCAAGGACAATGAGCCGGGCAAGTTCGTGCCGATCGTCGGCGAAGCCTCGTCGACGCTCGTCACCTCGCTGCTCGATGGAACCACCAATGGTAATGTTCTGATCTTCGACTGCGACGAGACGGAGAAGTGCCTCGATCCGGGCTTCAAGTCGCTGAGCCTGCCGGCATCGAAAGCCCTGCGGCCCCGCGTAGCAGCGCTCATTGGTGGGATGGTTCAGGCAATCCGCGACGACACCGCGATCACCGAAGAGCAGAAGGAACTGCTGCAGGTCGCCTCCATCCCGCTCTACAAGATTCTGACCGTCCAGGCGGCCTATGGCCGCGGCATGCCGACCGACGACCGCGAGACCCTGGCCGAGATCGCCAGTGTCGATCTGCTGTTTGCCGTGCTCGACCGCATCGTCAGCGAGGCCGGCCGATCGATGTCGAGCTTCATCGGGGCCGACGAAGCGAAGATCGCGATGTGGCAGAACCAGGTCAATGTCGTGCGTCAGGCACTCGCCGACCGGCAGGCCAACACGCATCTCAAGGTCAATGCGGTGCTGCAGATCATCGAGAAGACGGCGTTCATCGAGAACGTCCTGGCCGCCTCGATGTCACCCGGAATGGCCGCATCGCTCGACTGGTCGCGCGGCGTCCAGAGCCGCGCCCTCACCCACTGACCGGCGCAACCACATACAGGCGGTACAATAGACATGGTCGAGATTTTTACGGTCGGCGGCGGGGACTATCTGGTCAACGTCTTCCAGGCAGTCGCCGCCTGGACCGGCAACGGCGGCTACAAGAGCCTGCTTCAGGTGGTCATGGTGATGGGCCTTGGCCTTTCCGCCCTGACCCTCGCATTCAATCAGGACTGGCGCGCCTGGATCAACTGGTTCCTGGGCGCGACGCTCATCTACTCCTGCCTGATGGTGCCCCGGCTCGACGTCCATGTGACCGACCGGCTCAACCCCAGCCTTGCGCCTGCCAATGTCAGCAATGTGCCACTGGGCCTGGCACTCATGGCGAGCTTTACCAGCCAGGTCGGCGACTATCTCACGGGCTCGGCCGAGGTGGTGTTCGGCCTGCCGGGCGATCTCAACTATTCGAAGAACGGCATGATCTACGGCGCGCGGCT
This sequence comes from Sphingopyxis macrogoltabida, assembly GCF_001314325.1. Classification (NCBI taxonomy): domain Bacteria; kingdom Pseudomonadati; phylum Pseudomonadota; class Alphaproteobacteria; order Sphingomonadales; family Sphingopyxidaceae; genus Sphingopyxis; species Sphingopyxis macrogoltabida. The sequence goes on along the minus strand of NZ_CP009429.1, from coordinate 1,100,506 downwards.
CTACGATGCGACCCGGTCCTTGCGGATTTCCGATCCCGAGTTCGCCGCCAATCTAGACGAGCATTTCCGGCAATGCGTGTTCTACGACGTCCTGCTCGGCCGCTACTCGATGAAGGAGCTGGCGGAGACAGGCGATATCTGGGCGACGATAGCCCCGGGCAGCCAGGCCCGGGCCCAACGGTTACTGACCCGCGATGCGACCTCCGGCCAGGTGAGCTCGAACATTGTCACCTGCCGCGAGGCCTACGACACACTCAATGCGCAGTGGGCCGGACTGGTCGATGCGATGGGCTCGGTGTTTGGCCGTCAGCTCTACCCTAACCAGACAGCCGCGCTTGCCAAGGCCAAGCTCTTTGCCGATCTGCCGGTGGCCTATCAGTACCTGACCGGGGTCTCGGCCAACGCGACCGAGATCTTCAAGCAGACGCTGACGATCAATGCGATGAGCCAGGCCATGCACTCGATGTCCGGCAGCAGCGGCGCGGGCAATGTCGACGTCTACGCCCAGACCCGCGCCGACATCCAGACCGAGCGGACTTATGGTTCGATCGCGAGCAACGCGATGAAGTGGGTCCCGCTCCTGAACATCGTGCTGACCGTGCTGTTCTACGCCCTCTTCCCGGTGCTGTTCCCGCTGTTCCTGCTTCCCAAGACGGGGCCGATCGCACTCAAGGGCTATGTGACGGGCTTCTTCTATCTGGCGGCCTGGGGACCGCTGTTCGTGATCCTCCACATGATGCTGATGTACAAAGGCGCGGCTGACATGAGCGCGGTCACGGGCAGCGACGGCCTCAGCCTTGCAAGCTTTACCGGCATGGCTGACGTCAACAGCGACATTGGCCTGCTGGCAGGCTACCTCATCGCCTCGGTCCCGTTCCTGGCAGGCGGTGTGGCCAAGGGCGCCATGGCGATCTCGCACCACGCGACGAGCTACCTCAACCCGAGCCAGAACGCGGCGGAAGAGGCGGCCCGAGAGGCGAGCACCGGCAACGTGTCGCTCGGCAATACCAGCTTCGAAAACTCGAGTGTCCTCACACGTCAGTTCGCCCAAGGCACGATTGCCCCAAGCTTCACCTACGGCGCGCCGCAGATGCGGACATTCAGCGACACCGGCTCGATGACCACGAGCTTCCCGGATGGCAGCTACGACCAGATCCCGACCTCCAGCTATCCCTTCACGCCGACGCTGGGCCAGGAATTCACGGCGCGCCTTTCGACGATGGCGTCGCAGGCGCGCGCCAACAGCGAGACCTATGCCAATGTCGCCACGGAATCGACGACCAGCGCTGTCACGAGGTTCCGCGAGCTCAGGGACCAGTTCAGCCGAGGCGCATCCTTCGAGAGCGCGACCGGTACCTCGAACTCCGACAGCATCCAGACGGCATTCAGCGAGGTCGACCAGGCATCGACCAGTCTGCAGCGGCAATTCGGGCTGTCGCGCAGAGCGGCCGATGACATCTCTACTGCCTGGTTCCTCGGCGGTGAGGCCGGGGCAAAGGCCGGAATTTCAAATGGCGTGCTGTCTGGAAGCATCGGAGCAAAGGGCGGCGGGACACGCACATGGACAGACAGCGACATCGGCATCGCGTCCGAAGACCGTTCCCGGATCTTTGGGAGCCTGTCCCAGATGTCTGATAGCCGCAATTGGTCGAGCACCCGCGATGGGTTCGTTCGCTCAGTCAGTACCTCATCAAGCTCGTCGATCTCGAGCACCGCGAGCGGCATGAACGCATCTCTGACGGAAGCGCAGAGCTTCACAATCGAGGCTCGCCGGGCCGAGGAGCTTGCCAATCGCCTCGAAAGCCAGGCATCCTTCTTCGAGGGCAACAGCGCTGCAGGCAGCCTCAATCTGTCCCAAGCCTACCGAGAATGGGGTCTCGCCGAGATTGAAAGCAACCGCGATTTCTACGGCAATGCGCGGTTCGACGACGTCACTTTCCAGCTCAGTCCGGAAGGCCAGGCATTGCAGGCAAAGTTCATCGAAAGTTATGCCGAGCAGCTTCGCGACGGAATCGACGATCGCCTCGTACTCGCCCCCGGGTTGCCCGTATCCCGTCCAGCGGTCTCTGGCGCGGGATCGGTGCGCGGCCGAGCACAAACCGGTGGCGGAGCTTCCGGGTCGGTACCACGGGTCGGTGCCGGCGGTCTCCAAGAAGAGGTGCAAAGGGCTCAGGCGACCGGTCGCCAGAAGATTACCGGCTCTAGGGGGCGCCTGGACGCGATCACCAAGGGAGCCCAAGGTGCCAGTGCAGAAGCAGCGGATGACGTGAAGGAGTGGTGACCTGCAACGGTCACCACAGGCCGAAGGAGGCTCCAGCTAGAAACGCGAAAACTGCGCCAATAACGATGACGCCAATTATCGTCAGCTTTCGCCCCCATGGGTCGGCCCATGACTTCTTGATCCGATACTCCATCAGACGATTGTCACGGATAGCTTCGCTAACTTCCGCAAAGCCTGACCAAGGCGATGCCGCATCAACCCCATCGAGGTTCGGCATTTCAGGCTTGCGATTTTCCATGGCCTTACATTCCAATGTTTGAAAGAATCCGGATGAGAACATAACAAGATCGGCGGTCAATTTGCAAGTGACGAGAACGTGAATGGACGGGCGAATTTGCCAGCAGTCTGAAAGGATTTGCTCGCGATTTTGTGTAGCAATCCTAAAGCAGGGTTGTTGAGGTCGTCCCGAACGAAGGGCACGATTACGTGTGCTTTCGCACGAGAAATCGCCACATTGATGAGCCTTTCGCCATCGCGGCCTTGCAAAAAATTTGATGTTCCATCCACCGGATCAAAGATCACGAGGGTCCGCTCGCTTCCTTGTGCTCGGTGGACAGTACTGACTGAAATTTCGGAATGCCGTCGCCTAAGGAAATTACGGATCAGCGTTCGTTGAGCTCGAAAAGGCGTCAGAACCATAATGTCCTCCGCATCGACATACGAGCCAGCGAGATTATCGATAATGGTTTCGATGAGCTTGGCCGACTGAAAACGAATGAAGCCACCATAGCTTTGCGAATACGTTGCTGGCTCGGAGACTTGATCGAAGCAAACTCGCGGGATCTCGCGTCCATCTACGAAAAAGGGGCTGCGCTGCTTCTTCCACTCGGGATCAGCCAGCGCCTTTCGACATACCTTGAGTTCGCCGTCATAAAATGTTGTGCTTACAGCCTGGCAGATTCCAACTGCCATTCGAGACTGCTCGTTCAGCATGGTCATTGGAACATGGGCGAACAGATCGAATGCCGTTTTCCCAAGAAGGGCCTTTTCGCCCGCCCCAGTGCTTTGAACGATCGGCGAGAGCTGACATGGATCACCGGCAAATATGGTCTGCTGCCCCATTGCCGGGACCATGAGGGCGGCTGGTCCAATCACCTGACTGGCCTCGTCGCAGATCACAAAATGCCAAGGGCCTGCCGCGCGCAGGGTTTCGTGGTAAGCGCCGTCGTGATCCCACCTTGCGGGCCTGAGTTGTAGCGCGGAGTCTGCGCGCCCTTATTGGGCGGGAGTGCGCTGCTACTATGATAGTCTCGGGTGATGATCCTGTGAGCAGGGGCGCGCAGCGGTTCGAGGTGTTCACGGGCGCGGGCAAGCGACGGGAGTGGCCGCCCGAAGTGAAGGCTTCGATTGTCGCAGAGTGCTATTCGGGGCGAGAGGGGATCAGTGCCGTGGCGCGCCGGCATGGGCTTGCTCCTTCGCAGGTGTACGCGTGGCGGCGGGATTTGCTGAAGCGGCTCGATGTCGAGGGCGTAGTCCCGCCCTCAGCAGAGCCGGAAGCGCCGGCGTTTGTGCCTGCTGTCATCGAGCCGAGCACGATGCCGGAACCCGCTCCTGCGCGTCGTGCCCGCCGCCAGCGCCGCGCAAAGGGTGCCGCGATCGAGCTGGAGATCGACGGCGTATCGGTGAAGATCGGCCACGATGCCGATGCGGGCATGATTACCGCCGTAATCGATGCGCTCAGGGCGACGCGATGATCGGACCCGGCGCTGGCGCGCGCGTGATGGTGGCCACACGGCCGGTCGATTTCCGCAAGGGGCCCGATGCGCTGGCGGCGCTGGTGGGTGCCGAGTACGGCGGCGATCCTTTTTCCGGCGTGATCTACGTCTTTCGGGCGAAGCGAGCTGACCGGATCAAGCTGGTCTGGTGGGATGGGACGGGCCTGTGCCTCATGGCCAAGAAGCTCGAGCAGGGTGGCTTCAAGTGGCCAGGCATCCAGGACGGCGTGATGCGCCTGACGGCCGCGCAACTCGGGGCTTTGCTCGAGGGTCTCGACTGGCGGCGCGTGCATGGTGGACGTCGGCCGATAGCGCCGCAGATTGCCGGTTGACGGAGCTTTCTACCGCTGATTCAGTACCTCCATGCTCATGGAAGCCGACCTTCCCGAGGATATGGATGCGCTCCGCGCGCTAGTGCTGGAGCAGTCCCGGATGTTGGCCGATGAACGGGCCGCGGCCGCCGAGCTGGTGCATGCAAAGGGCGAGGCCGAAGCAGAGATCGAGCGGCTTTAGGCGATCATCGACACTTTCATGCGCCATCGCTTCGGCGCCCGGTCCGAGCAGCTCGATCCCGATCAGCTCCAGCTGGGGCTCGAGGATGTCGAGACCGCGCGTGCCATTGCCGAGGCCGAGAGCGAAGCGAAGACCCGCCCTGCTCGTGGCGACCGACCGCGCAAGACCAACCGCGGATCGTTGCCGGCGCATCTCGAGCGCATCGAGCAGGTGGTCGACGTCGAGAACACGGCGTGTCCCTGCTGCGGCGGTGCACTCCACCAGATCGGCGAGGATGTGTCCGAACGGCTCGATGTCGTCCCGACCACATTCCGGGTGCTGGTCACCCGACGGCCACGCTATGGCTGCCGCGCGTGCGAGAGCGCAGTCGTGCAAGCGCCTGCGCCGGCCAGGATCGTCGAGGGCGGCATTCCGACCGAGGCGCTGATCGCCCAGGTGCTGGTGTCCAAGTACGCCGATCACTTGCCGCTCTACCGGCAAGCCCAGATCTACGCTCGGCAGGGCATTGCGCTCGACCGTTCGACGCTCGCCGACTGGGTCGGCCGAGCGGCATGGTATCTGCGCCCCTTGCGCGACCACATCCTGGAACGACTAAGGCGGTCGACAAGGCTCTTCGCCGACGAGACAACCGCGCCGGTGCTCGACCCAGGGCGAGGCCGGACCAAGACCGGCCAGCTCTGGGCCTACGCTCGCGACGATCGTCCTTGGGGCGGCAGTGATCCGCCGATGGTCGCCTATGTCTATGCCGCCGATCGCAAGGCAGAGCGGCCCGACGCTCATCTCGGCGACTTTGCCGGCATCCTGCAGGTCGACGGCTATGGCGGCTACGTTGCGCTCGCTCGTCGTCAGCAAAAGGTGAGCCTGGCCTTCTGCTGGGCACACGCGCGCCGCAAGTTTTACGAGCTGGCCGATAGCTCGCCGGTCGCAACCGACGTCCTACGCCGCATCGCCGCGCTCTATGCCATCGAAGAAGAGGTGCGAGGATCACCAGCCGAGCAGCGCCGCGCTGTTCGCGATGCCCGCAGCCGCGTCATCGTCGATGACCTGCGCCAGTATCTCGAGGCCCGCAACCGCCAGGTCAGCGCCAAGAGCAAGCTCGGCGAGGCGATCCGGTACACGCTCACCCGCTGGGACGGCCTCACGCGCTTCCTCGACGATGGCCGCATCGACCGTACGCCTTCGGTGAGTGCCGCCTTGCGGTGATCGTCTGATATTTGGAGATGGCACCGGTGCAAGCACTGGTGTTTGCACTGGTACTAGAGACGGTGCGATGGGTCAGGTGACGATAATTTCGGGCGTTGAGCGGCGGCGCTATTGGTCTGATGAACAGAAGCGTGCGCTGGTGATGGCGGTTTCGCAGCCTGGTGCGAACGTGGCGGAGATCGCGAGGGAGGCGGATTTACGGCCCGGCCAGATATATCGCTGGCGGCGGCAGATGTTCGGTGATGCGCAGGGGTTTGCGGCGGTGGCGGTCCAGCCTGATCCAGCGCCGCCGGCAGGGCCTGCGGTTGTCGTGGAACTGGGCAACATCATGGTTCGCATTGCTGCTGATACGCCGCCAGATCTGGCTGCTGCCGTCTTGCGGTCGCTGCGGCGGTGATCCCGGTCCCCTCGGGCGTCCGGATATGGATCGCGACCGGGCATACCGATATGAGGAAGGGCATGCGATCCCTGGCTCTGCAGATCCAGCAGAGCTTCAAGCGCGATCCCCATGCAGGGGATCTTTATGTCTTTCGGGGTCGCCGCGGCGACCTGTGCAAGATCCTGTGGCATGACGGCATCGGCATGTCGCTCTATGCCAAGCGTCTGGAGCGCGGGAAGTATATCTGGCCATCGGCCTTAGACGGGGTAATTGCCATTTCCGCCTCACAGCTGGCCTGCATGCTGGAGGCGATCGACTGGCGTAATCCACAGGCAACATGGCGGCCGACATTGGCTGGATAAGTGATCTGCATGGCCTAAAAAGCTAGAGATTCCGGTGCTTTTCTGCTATGCCTTTGGGCATGGGGAACGCGGCGCAAGCAGAGATCCAGAACCTTCGCGAGCGGCTTGCTGCGGCCGAAGCTGTTGCCGCTGAAGTGGCCCGGATCAAGGCGATCAACGCCGATCTGGAAGCCCGCAACGCCCTTCTCCAACTGCAGAACGAGAAGATGCGCCGTACCCTTTATGGCCAGCGATCCGAACGCACCCGCCACCTGATCGACCAGATGGAGCTGACGTTCGAGGAGTGCGAGACCACTGCCAGCGAGGACGAGGCGTTGGCCGCGCTGGCGGCAGCGAAGAGCAATGTCGCGCCGTTCGAACGCAAGCGGCCCGCCCGCAAGCCCTTGCCCGAGCATCTGCCGCGCGAGCGTGTCGTCATCGCCGCGCCTGAGGCCTGCCCTTGTTGCGGGTCGGACCGGCTGTGCAAGCTGGGCGAGGATATCACCGAGACGCTCGAGATCGTGCCCCGCCAGTGGAAGGTGATCCAGACTGTGCGCGAGAAGTTCTCCTGCCGGGAGTGTGAGAAGATCACTCAGCCGCCAGCGCCGTTCTACGTCACGCCCCGCGGGCTCTTCGGCCCCAACTTCCTGGCGATGCTCCTGTTCGAGAAGTTCGGTGCGCATCAACCAATCAATCGCCAGCGTGATCGCTACGCCCGGGAAGGCGTAGAGTTGAGCCTTTCCACGCTCGCCGATCAGGTCGGCGCCTGCACCGCCGCGCTCATGCCGCTCTATCTGCTGATCGAAGCCCATGTCCTTGCCGCTGAGCGGCTGCATGGCGACGACACGACGATACCGGTTCTGGCGAAGACCAAGACTGATACGGGCAGGATCTGGACCTATGTGCGGGACGACCGGCCTTTCGGCGGGCCAGCGCCGCCAGCAGCGATCTTCCATTATTCCCGTGATCGGCGGGGTGAGCATCCTGTCGCCCATTTACGGAGTTGGACCGGTATCCTCCAGGCTGACGCTTATGCAGGGTATAACGCGCTGTTTCAGACCGACCGCGTTCCGTCGCCGTTGGCCCGCGCCCTATGCTGGAGCCATGCACGCCGTTACTTCTTCGAGCTGGCCGATATCGCCACCCAGCTCAAGAAGCGCCGCAAGAAGGCGCCGGTCATCTCGCCGCTGGCTGTGGAGGCCGTCCGCCTCATCGATGTGATTTTCGACATCGAACGCGCCATCAATGGGAGGTCCGTGCAGGATCGTCTTGCCCTTCGGCAGGAACTCACCGCCCCGCTGGTCATCGATCTGGAGGCATGGATGCGCGAGAACCGCACGAGGCTCTCGAAGAACAGCGATGTCGCCGAGGCTATGGATTATATGCTCAAAGCATGGCCGGCGTTCACTGCCTTCCTTGATGACGGCCGCATCTGCCTCACGAACAATGCCGCCGAACGGGCGCTGAGGGGCATAGCCTTGGGAAGAAAGTCGTGGCTCTTCGCCGGCTCAGATCGCGGCGGACAGCGTACCGCATTCATGCTCAGTCTGATCACGACAGCCAAGCTCAACGACATCGATCCGCAGGCCTGGCTTGCCGACGTCCTCACCCGGATCGCCGACATCCCGCAAAGCCAACTGGCTGATCTCCTGCCGTGGCAATGGCGAACACTGGAAAATCAACGCCAAGCCGCCTGATCCGCGGCCTTCAACGAATGCGTACCATCGACCTCGATAACAATGCCGTCGAGCGATCAATCAGGCCGCTGGCTCTAAATCGCAAGAATGCGCTCTTCGCCGGCTCAGACGAGGGCGGCGACAACTGGGCCGTCATCGCCACTCTCATCGAATGCTGCAAGCTCAACGCCATCAATCCGCACCAATGGCTAACCGAGACGCTCAGCCGGCTCGCCAACGGTCATCCCGCCAGCAGCATCGCCGAGCTCATGCCCTGGACCGCCGTGGCCTGAAAACACCGGTTACGTTTCGTGCCACGTGATCGCAGAGGAAACGGTAGTCGCCACAAGCCTGGCTTCGGACGCGACGGTCGTAATGTCCGCGCCTAGCTCCTTGCGGAGGGCGCTCAACTTGTCTTTCCATCTGATATGCTCACCGACCTTGCTCTTGGGCGGTTCAGATGCCTCGAGGAGCAGGAATTCTGCGCCCTTTTCGGCGATGCCTGGTGCGAGCAAGTGCGGCCGATCTACAAACTTTCTTGGGTCAAAATTGGCACCGATCCGCTTTGCCTTTTTAGCAATGTCCGGTTTGTCGGTGCGCCGAAGCCAATCGTCGATGGAAACCAGTGCCGTGTCCACAGCGACATTCGTTGGCCCCAACAGAAGTATGCGAGACTTCGGAAATCTCTTAAGCAGGTAAGCGCCCAACGCGCCAATCGTAAAGGTCTTACCAGTTCCCGGCGGACCAATTGTGATCGAGCATCGATAAGCCGAGTTCTGGACCGCAATGACTTGCCTTTCGCGAAGGTCGGCAAAGGCATCTCCAAGCGGGAGAACTGGCTGTAGCGGCTCTGTGTCTTCTTTGGTCTGGCGCAGCCGTTTGGCTGCAAGCGCGCCCATTTCCCCGGCCCACATATCGATCAGCGGTCCAAGGAAATCTCCAGGGAATAGCCAGATCTGACTTCCGACCGATGGCATCCCGCCTGCTGCGATCTGAATCACGATCCTATCGTGATCGGTGTCGACGAGCTTGATTATGCCTCCGGCTTCAAGCTCATCGCCCCATTTAGCCCTGACGCCTTCCAAGGCTTCATCGATGACAACCCGGCGCTGCCCTTTGACCGACCGGACGACCAGAACAAGGTAACCGTCGTCCCAATCCGCAGAGGCGACTTCGACCCTGCCGCCCTTCTGAACGAAGCTTCGTTCTGCTTCCAATGCCCCTTGGATTGCAGTACGCGTTATCGCCATCGCTCAAACTCACACCAAGGCGACAATGCGATTGCTGGCACTGTCTACTCGGACAGCGAACCGTTCATCCTGGCTGAGGTTATAGGCCAGGCGATCACTGAAACTGAACGGGAACAGCACTGGTGTCGTCGAGACCGAGCTTATGGGCATTCCTCGGCCAGCATGGCGTAAAGCCGCCTCTACCAGCCAGAGCTCCAAGTCTGGCGTAAGAGCCATGGGCTCGCGCCGCGCCGTGATGTCTTTGCCTTTGTTCATTCGCTCGATCGCGCCCCAATCTGCTTGGGATTGGAGCACCATGTTGGTCATCCGACGGGTTCCCTCTCGCTCACCATAAACCTCCGCCATCCGGCGATGGACTTCCGCTGACGAGCATTCACCCTGCAAGCGGAGCAGTCTTCCAACGATCTCGGCGACCGCTCCGAAAAATGGATAGGTCGCAATTGCCATTCCCCAAGTCAGTGCCGCCACAGAGGTACTGGGGTCAGATTTGTAGATAGCCACGGCACGATCACACATATTCTCGATGTCCGACCTCGGTTCCAACCAAAGTCGGTTCAACACTGTGCGTGTCTTCTTCTTAGCCGCAGTGCCTGTATGGCTTGCGTCAATCAGGGCGGTCAGTTCTTCCAAAGTTTCGAGGCCGGCTCGCACACGGAGCGCGGATCGAGCCCAGTCCAACTGGATATACCGGTCGAAGCCGATCTGGGGCGCGGTATCACTTTTCATGGCTTGAACTCTGCTGCGTAATGCGGACGAAGGGGACTATCAGCTCTTCAACTGACATTCCGCCATGTGCGACCACGCGATCCCCCACTCCTGTGAAGGCCCCCCTCCCCTTTGGATAAACAGGGAGAAAATCCACCGGAAGCCCCGGCAGGTCGAACCTAAAGGCATCAAGATCGGCAGGCACTGAGGATGCCAGGTCGGCGCTTCGGTAGACCCTGACCCGCTCCCCCTTTATTTCGGAAAGGACCCCTTGGCTCAGTCGGCCGATCCCTTTGGCATCGACGTTACCGTGATCTGATGTCAGGAAAATCTCAAAGCCTTGGTCGAGAAGCAGCGTGATGAGTTGATCCACGAAACCGGTGTCGCACCAATCATCAATCTGACTGGCGATGCCTCGCTTACCCAGGATCGCGCCATGAACGATCTCATCGACCATATCGACGACGATTCCGGCGATCTTGATGCTTGGACCACTAACCGCATCAGCAATCCGCGACAGGTCCTCGCGGCGTTTCACGCCTTTGAGATAGACGATTTCATTCCGGCGAAGTCCAGCATCTTGCCAAAACTTGGCCCATAAAGTCGGCTCCGCAGCTGTGCTTTCTATCGTTCCTGCGAACTCGCGTGGCCTGAGCCCCGAAAAGACCGTTTGACGCGAGACCGAGGTTAGACTTGGCAACCAGGCAAAACAGGCCCCTTCGTCAATCTCGATGGATGGCAACTTCGCGGTCAAGCGCCCGCGAATTTTGTACCACTGATCGATGGCCAAACCGTCGAACAGAAGCAGAGCTTGTCTACCACCACTTTCGTTGCGGCGATAACTGAGGTGCCGCGGAACGTGATGCAGCATGACAGGAGCTTTTGATACGGGGAGCGAAGGTAGGTCAGCAAAGTGCCGAACTAGCCAGCCCTGAAAACTGTCGTCAGCTGATTGCTGAAGATGCTCGACGTGAAGTGATACATCATCCCCGAGCTCTACTGGAAGCTCGAAAAACTTAGAGAGGATATCCCCCATACGCTGTGCAAACGACAGCCATTCACGATGGTGAGCACTTTCACCGGGCAGGTCCTCTGCAAGCGCAGTGGCGCTTTCTGCAATGAACTGAGCCTGGCCTTGGACGTCCTTCTTGATGCCGACTTGAATCCACGCCGGCGCGAGCGCCGAAGCGGCCTCGAATGCAACCGGTTCGAGGCTTCCATCCAAAAACAGGGAGTCGACCACCATGCGAATGTCTGGATGGTCGAACGGAATCGCGAAACTGGAGACAGAGCCCTCATCTTGGGTCCCAGATGCGCCTGGCGCCGCACCAAACGATTGCAGGTATGCCAGCCATGCCGCCTGAATTGTTCTCAGCGCGAACGCTCTGTCTTCAACCAGTTCCGTAATCGGCAAATGCGCGAGAATTGAGCGCGATCGCAGCGTCGCAGCCATCCTGTCAGCTAGTACCGCTGGCAAACTCCAGCCCCGGAGATGCAATCGGAATACCTCACGCCAGAGCGCGACTTCATCGTCGATGAGAACCGGAACGATCTTGAAGACATGCGTCAGTATGAAGTCGCTCGTCGCTGCATCCCCCAGGACCTGAGACGCATGCGCTTGATGAGCATCGTACAGCTTCTCGTAGTACACCGCTCCGGTCTGGCGCAGCACTGAACTGCTGAGCTTGTCGAACAGATCTGCGAGGCCGAGACGAACAGTACGCGCTTGCTTGAGGTAGTCCCACGGCAGGACGTCACTGTCATTGGACGAAAGGTGTAGGATCAACGCAGCGCTTGGAGGATTTCGTCCCTGATCCCAAGCGGACCGGTAGCGTTCTTCATAGTAGGCTCTGAACGCCATGGGATCGTCATAAGACACAAGTTCAAAGCCGCGGTCACGCAACGATTGCAGAACGTGCTCATCCAACAATACCAGGTCCGGGTCGCATGCGATCCAGAAACGCGCGAGATCAGCAGGAAACTCCCGCAAGATGCGGTCAGTCCAGACACTCATAGCCCATCCCCTTCGGGGGCGCCGACACGTAACATGAGAACGGCGGTGAGGTCGGGCGTATAAGCTTCTGCGGCATCGAGCTGCGCCATGCGGGCGTCATGGTCGGCGCGCAGACGCTTGCGACGATAATCCCGAACTGTTTGTAGTCCGATCCGGCCAATAGCCTGATGTCGAGCATCGAAGGCGTACTTGGCCCGTTCACGCTCGTCCTGGATACGGACCCCGTGCTCTTCGATCAGCTCAGCAAAGATGCGTTCGCCTTGGACGAGCGCTGCTTCTCTTGAACTTTCAAAGCACCCACTTGCGTCACCGGCTGCAACCGCTCCGATGCTTTCGACATGTTCCGTCAGGAGGAGATCCCATATCCGCTTGGCCGTGGGCAGGAATGTCCGCCCTTCGTCATTCACGAAGACCGAAAGGAAGCGCCGCCTGCTAAAGACATCTGCGGACAAGCTGATTTCCCACAGCGACCATACGCCCCGGACGCTGTCAGGAAGTCCGGCAATCCGGACGACAGGAAGCGGTTGCCCGGAAACACATCGCGGCAGCTCGCTGATCAGTGCCCTAGCGCGAGGATATTCAAGCGTCACCCAGTCGGCGTCGGGCCGCTCCTCGGCCGTTCTGGCATCAAAGCAGACATTGGTGGACTCGCTTCCGTCAGCCCAGCGCACCCGCCAGACATCAGCTTCTTTGACCGCCTCTCCTCCCCGCGCAGACAACCCCGTGGTGATTGCCCGCTCAAGCCAAAACTGCGCAGGATGGTCTCTCCATTTGCGAGCATCGTCCGGATCGAGCTGATGCCCATCGGACAGAAGCTCGTTGCTCCTCCGGCCTTCTGCGATCGTCGATCGAAGCTGTGCTACGACCGCGTCGCATTCCCTCTCGACGTCTTCCGGGTTCTGAAGCCCATGGACAAACAACTCGTCAAAAAGTGGCTCTGCTTCGACCGAATCCATCACATCGGCCGCCTTATCTACTCCGAACTCCTCGGCGATGACCGCGAGCTTTTCTTCGAGAACCTCGCGCACGCGATGCTCGACGGTATCCTCAAGAACGAAGTTGATCGCTCGGACGACGTGCGGCTGCCCGATACGGTCGACGCGACCGATGCGCTGTTCGACCCGCATGGGATTCCACGGCATGTCGAAGTTCACGATGACGTGGCAAAACTGGAGGTTCAAGCCCTCGCCGCCAGCGTCCGTCGAGATCAGAATGCGGATATCTCGTGAGAATGACTGCTGAGCCCGGCTGCGCGCTTCGAGATCCATACTCCCATTCAGGGTGACGACCGAAAAGCCTCGACTTTCGAGGAATTCCGTAAGCATAGCCTGCGTGGGGACGAACTCGGTGAAGACCAGCACCTTCAACTCAGGATCGTTCTCTTCCTGCTGCAGCTTGTAGATCAGCTCGAGAAGCGCCTCAGCCTTGGCGTCCGTTCCCTGCGCCTCCGTGGCGCGGGCAAGCTCGAGCAGCGTCTCGACCTCGGCCTTCTCCATTTCCCAACCCTTGGCCTGGATCGCGAGATCCACCTGGGTCTGGCCATCAAGTTCAGCCCACTCGTCAACGTCAGCCGTCTCAAACAAGGATGGCTGAAGCTGCGGCTGATCCAGCAAGGCTTGGCGTTTTTCAAGGGTCGCCCGAATGGCCGCCGTGCTGGACGTCACAAGCCGTTGCATCAGGATCATCAGGAACCCGATGTGCCGCTGCTTCGCGGCCATCGCCTGATTGTAGCCGTGACGCACATAGCCGGTAACGGCCTCGTAGAGCTTCTGTTGGCTCGTATGGCGGTCCTGCCATGCCACTGGATGAAGCCGGGTCATGCGCGGCTTGAAGAGCGGCTTTCCCTCGGCATCGATCGCGACGCGCTTTTCTGTGCGCACGACGAAGGGGCGTACCCGCTCGCTGGAGACGCTGCTCTCGTCCGGAAAGGTGTCCCGGTCGAGCAGCTGCATCAGCCGATGGAACTGATCGGTCTTCCCCTGATGCGGGGTCGCGGACAGCAGCAGTAGGTACGGTGCTGCTTCCGCCAGTGCAGCGCCGAGCTTATATCGCGCGACCTGGTCTGTGCTGCCACCCATGCGGTGGGCTTCGTCGATGATGACCAGGTCCCACGATGCTGAAATCAGGTCTTCGAAGCGCTCCCGATTGTAGGTGCTGAGCTGTTCAAGGCTCCACCCTCGCCGGCCTTCGAGCGGCTTCACGGAGTCCAGAGAGCAGATCACCTGATCATGCAGCCGCCAGAGGTTCTCCTCATCGCTATGCCACTGGCGAAACGCGGAAAGCTCAGCGGGCTCGATGTACTGGAGGTGTTCGCCGAAATGCAGACGCATTTCAGCTTTCCACTGCCTGACCAGTCCATTGGGCGCCACGACAAGTATCCGGCGGGCCATGCCCCGAAGCTTTAACTCACGCAGGACGAGGCCGGCCTCAATGGTCTTACCAAGTCCGACCTCGTCCGCGAACAGGTATCGGATCCTGTCTCGGCTCATGGCCCGGTTAAGGGCGTAGAGCTGATGTGGCAGCGGCACGACGCTTGACTGGATGGGCGCAAGAAGGAGGTTGTCCTCCAACGCATCCAGCAGCTTCGCCGCCGCAGCGGTGTGCAGGATCTGATTGACCGTCGGCTGGACGACTTCAAGCGGCATCAGGTCAGTCGAGCGAGCCCGGACGACAGCGTCCTTGCCGGGCAGCCAGACCCGATAGGCGGTTGCGCCCCAGATCTCCTCCCGATCAACGACACGGCAGGGTGTGGCATGTCGTTCATGCCAGCACCAATCGCCGATGCCATGTCCACCGCCCGCACACTTCACGCATCAGCCTCCATGCGGGTGAGCGCCTGATCGTACCAGAGCAGCAGCTTCTCATCCTCCTGCAGCGCCTCTTCAGGGATCTTCTGGGCGATGCCGATGATGGTCTTGTAGTCCTTTGCCCCCCACGCGGTCTTGAAGCCCGCGCGCAGCACTTCGAGACGGAACTCCTTCAACTTACGCCCGGACACGGACTTGTAGTTCTCGAACTCCTTGAGCAGTGACCGCTCGCGCTTCTTCTCCAGATCCTTCGACTTGCTCGGATCGGGAACGTACCAGCGGTCTTTCGCCTTGGACTTCAGGCGCGGATCTTCTTTCTCCAGACCGCGCAAATCCTTGAAGTTCGATGAGAGGTAGCTGTGGATCTGGCTCGGCACGTCATTGTCGCCATCGTAGCGGAGGAAATTGTCAGCGAGCAGCGCCGAGAGCTCCGGTCTTTCCTCGTGCTTCCGCCAGCCTGCGCCAAGCTGGGTTGTAAACTCAGGGTGCACCTCCTGATAGGTAGATGGACGCTTGCCCAGGAAGTCGGTTAGCCAGTCGATCGCAGAGCGCTCGTCAGAGACAAACAGCTCCATCTGGGGTGCCTGCGCCGCCTGAGCACGCTTGCGGTCGTACTCTGCGACCTGCTCCGGAAGGAACGCCATGCCGTCGCGCATGGGGAAGCGGTTCCGAAGGCCTTCAAGGAATTCCTCAGTTGAAAGAGGCACCGGAAAGTCGTGACGGACGAACCATGCGACCATCCGATCGTAAATGCGACGAGCGTCGCGCTCAACCACCACTTCCAGCAAACCATTTCTTTGCTTGGAGACAGGTAGCTGGCGCAGGTGCGTCTGGACGAAATCCCACGCAGACTCAGGGGCAGCCCCCCTCTCCGATAATCGCTGCTCTAATCCTCCGTTCGGTTTGTAGACGGATATAACCAGATCCTGCTTGACGGCATTGGGCGACATCGCCTGCTGAAATGTCAAATGAATTTTATCAAGGGTAGAGACCTCCGCAACAACAAAACCCACCTGTTGCAGCGCCACTTGAATTGAGTTCCATACCGACGCGCGACTATTAGAAAATACTACAGTCATCCAACGACCGGGTTTCAATACCCTATAAAACTCCGCAAAACATGCCTGCATCAACCTTTGATATTCTGGAATTCCCTTCCCCTTTACGCGATCCACTATTGCTTCACGGTCAGGATCAGTAATCACACCATGCCATGACTCAGTCAAATAATTCAAGTCAGAGTAATATATGTTTTCTCCGAAAGGCGGATCAGTAAAAATGTAGTCCACTGACCCTTCTGGAATGCCGCAAATTTTTGCAGCACTATTCGTTGAAACGAATACCGATTTCCCCCATGACCTGCCCTTACCCCAAGCCGTCTTCTCCATTCTTTTAATTCGATTGATACTACCCCGCAGGAGATCAATGACATTAGCTTCGGCTACTAGCGACGAAACGTAGAATACACCTGTAAGAGGTGAATTGCCAAAAGACGATGCCGGGCGATATCGATTGAGAATCGACGCATTTACGAACTGGTGCTGGGCGATAATTGTGAGCGCCCTTCTTACATTCGCATCCTTGACCTCTCGCACCTTTGCAAAAAATCCGGACAGAACCTGAAGTGAGCGCGGCAAGAAGAGGTCATGTATGTTTTGAACCTTAGTCGTCCGCATCCGGCCAACCCGAGTCATTTGCATGTCGGGAAACTCATTCGTTGGCGCATTGACAGGAAACGGCATGTCGGCCACCCGTTTGATGATATTCAGATCATCATCACTCGGCTTCCGGTCGTATTTTTTCTTTGAGCTTGTATAACTAACCAAAACGGGGCGTCGCTTTGGGCGTTGCCTTTCCTGTTTTGTCCCTGGGTCGAGAATGGTCTCGAATGCGAGCTCCAGCTCGCGCTTTCCTAAATCGGCGTCGCAATGAGGACAGACAATTGTGTCTTTGACACGTCCCGATGTATCTAGTGCGTGATCGTGGAATAGGATTTCACCAGCGCACTCGGGACAATGGAACACTTCAGACCAAACCGTGAAGCCGATTTTCCCGATACGTGATCCGTCATGAACCGCGTACATCCAACCGTACTCGGACTCGAGCTCCGAAAATATTCGGTTAGCTTCTTCTAGAAATGACTCAATATCGAGTGAGTGATTGTAATTGTCCGCAATAAATGTTGCAACCGGAGATATGTCAGAGAGGATCGTCGGCCTCCCCCCCCACTTGGGAGCCTCTAGTCCTGCCGCTTTCCATTCACTTTCGATCATGGCCTTGTACTGTGCGGGTGCGACTGCACACCATTGCGCAGCTACACCGGTCATGCCGGAGCCGGCAAACCCGTCGAGAACAACATCGCCAGGCTCGGTGTAGGGCTGAGACTCATTCAGAGCCAGAAGGCCAAGGTAGTGACCAGCGCGACGGCTGACAGGAAGTTGGCGGCGAGCTTGTCGTAGCGTGTGGCGATCCGACGGAAGTCTTTGATCCGGCAGAAGGCATTTTCGATGAGGTGCCGGCTACGGTAGCGGTGCTGATCGTATCGGATGGCTCGCTTGCGGTTGCGGCGACCCGGAATGACGGGGCTGGTGCCATTCTCGCGCAAGGACGTCCGCAGCCGGTTTGCGTCGTAGCCCTTGTCGCCGAGCAGGTAGCGCATCGGTCCGGCGCGTTCGAGCAGTGCCGGTGCAGCCTTCACATCGCTGACATTGCCCGCCGTCAGCATAAGGGCATAGGGGCGGCCGAGAACGTCGGTCAGGGCATGGATCTTGGTTGTCCAGCCGCCGCGAGAACGACCGATCGCCTGCGTCTGGCGCCCCCTTTTCCACCAAAGGCCGAGCGCTGGGCTTTGATGTAGGTGCTATCGATCGCCGTGCTCTTCGTCACCGCACCCGCCCCTGCCAAGGCATCGAGCAACTTCGTCCAGAACCCCCGCCGCGACCAGCGGTTGAAGCGGTTGTAGACCGTCGTCGATGGTCCATAGTCTGCCGGACAGTCGCACCACCGGCAGCCGGATTTCAGTACATGAAGGATGCCCGAAATCACCCGCCGGTCATCGACCCGTCGCGCACCAGGCTGGTTCCGGGGCAAGTACGGCTCGATCGCCAGCCAAGCTTCGTCCGACAACCAGAATAAAGAACGCGACATCGTGAAGGGCCTCCCGCTGCGGTGAAGGCCCTTTGAATCAATACATACAAGCAATTTCAAGAGGCTGATTGGGTTTTAACCCTAGTGCAGGATGGACGGAACTATCGCCAGGTGGGGAACCTTGGTGTGGTACGAATGCGCCTTGTAGACGGGGTCGCTTTTTCCAACGGAAACGTCCACAGCCATCGGCTCGCGTGAATATTCCTTTTTCGGATCATAAGCTTGCCCGAAATATTCAAGGAAATCAGTCAACCACGGGTTCGGACACGCCGTATAGTAAGGCGGATCCGACATCGCTAGGATCGCCTCATCCGTTCCTTGCGGAAAGCCCTCTTGGTTGCGGAACGCCGGATCCTTCAGCTTTTCGGCCAGCAGTTTCAGGAAATGCTCCCGCCGGGCATCCTCGTTCGGGAAGACAATACCAAGGCACTCAACCTGGTCCTTCTTGTTCGTGCCGGTATGATGGCTAAGGAGGTCATTCATTTGGAGTCACCTTTTACGCCGCGTCTAGCTTCGCGCGAATGCTGGGATAGGAGTATGGCGTGTCAGTCTTGCCGCCATGCTGGGCGGTCATTTCATCGACAAAACGCTGCCAATGGTTTCGCGATGCCGGCAGAGTCGCTGATGTCAGCTTGAGAACCTCTAGGAGGACGTGCGCCGTCCCCGACGCGTAAGAGATCTGGCTATTCCCAAGCACAGCATCGAGCAAATGCCCGATGTCATCCACACCAAAATGAGGCGCGAGGGGAATAACGACCGTCTGCCCAAGCCTTTCTGCATCGCTATAGCTGCTCGCCGTAGCGTAGATGTCGATGCCGAACGGCACAAACTCCCGACAGGGATTGTCAGACAATAATTTGATGCGGTCGGGTGCCTCAAAGCTAGTGAACTTTGCCAACAGCGTGTCCGCTAACTCAGGGATCGTGAATGCGTCGAAAACCAGGTGGTCCTTCAGGTCTTCAATCGTGCATTCTTCAATTAGTCGCACAAGGCGCAGCTTAACGGGATCGGTGAGCCAGCCCCAAAGCTGCTGCTCAGCGCCGATATAAGTGCAAATGTTCAGAAGGCGGCCATCATCTACCCCGTCAAAAAACTGCCCGACGAACGGACGCGCTATACCCTCGAAAATCCCCGTTTTCTTTGCCGCGACCTCGCTAAGGGTCCATGCGAGCTGGCGCTTCTTCTTGAGCAGTTCCTCCTCTCCTTCTAAGAACGGCGCCTTCAGCAGAACCTTGATCAGGTTTGCCACCAAAGCGTCTTTAGAGCGGTTGAGGTATTTGGCCGTTACAAAGGTCCTGATGCCTTCCTCGGTTGACGGGAATGAGGGGCTGAGGACGTCTGCTTTGAAGCGGTTAAGTGCGCTCTTTCCCTGCAGCGGCGCGTGGATCAACAGACACTGCAAAGCGTGAACGATATGCGATCTGACCAGGTCAGGGGACGGCTGAAATAGCTCGTCCTCCGTGATGAATGCCGGGTGGGCGCACAAGTGGCGATCCTCCTGGATCCTCCTCAGCGTCTCGTGCTCATGCGGGGTAACAAGCTGCAGATCGTCTTTTGCCGTATCTAGTAGTTCACGTTCCAGCGCTTGCATCTGCACGATGTTTTTGTGTTCAATCGCATTGTCGAGCTTCCCAACAAAAGCGATCGATGCCGCATCTCCCTGACCGGCCAATTCCCGCCCCTTCGAGAAGATGTCGTGCACGACTGCGATCCAAACCGACATAATTGCGGAGCGGAGCGCTCCTCCGCGATAGGCGGTAATCGCTTCCTCAACCAGTCGACGAGACTCTCGGTCCCGAACCGCGAGCGCTAAGACATCGATGTCCGTGACAGCTTGGATGGACATGGACTTCACTCCACCACAAAGCGAAGTTTGGTCGTGTCCTTGCCCTTACAGCGCTCATTCAGGAAGGTTTCGAAGCGCTTGCGCAGATCGTCTGGCGTTGCCGGCGACCCTCCTTGCAGCAGCGCTTGCCTTATGTCTGCGCCGCTCACGTTGATCTTCTCCAGCCCAGACAGCGCCTCCTGAACGGCGGCGACAAAATCGGGCGTCACAGGGTCCGGCAGAGCCTTCGACGAAATGAAGCCATCGACG
This sequence comes from Sphingopyxis macrogoltabida, assembly GCF_001314325.1. Lineage (NCBI taxonomy): Bacteria > Pseudomonadati > Pseudomonadota > Alphaproteobacteria > Sphingomonadales > Sphingopyxidaceae > Sphingopyxis > Sphingopyxis macrogoltabida. The sequence continues at coordinate 1,080,380 of NZ_CP009429.1, read as the reverse complement.
ATGGAGCGGGCAGCAGGCATCAGGAGATCAAAGTTCTCCTGGATGATCGGATCGTCGAGGTTGTCGAGCAGGGTCTGCGCCCAGCCACCGATCAATCTGTCGAGCTCGTCGTCGAGCTGCTTCAGGATGTTTGAAGCCGGAAGTAGGTCGCCTTGCTCGTTCGCCGGCCGGAAGCCGCAGTGCGGGCACCAAGGGCTCGCCAACAGCTCGGACTCCACGAGGGATGCGCAGCTCTTCAATTTGTCCAGCTTCTCCTCGAAACTCGTCAGCTGGCTGGTCGGCATCAACGAGATACCAGCCAGAGCCCGCATTGCGACGAGCCGCGGATCTTTGCGAAGCGCCGACTTCGTGTTCTCTTCCGTGACCCCAAGGCGTGCCTTGCTGTGCAGCCCGACATAGGCGGTGATGTAATCCTTCTTCAGCTTGGCCAGCGCCTGCCGGTATTCCACCGCGTTCTGCGCAGTTCGGTCGGCCGCGAGCTTTTCGAGGACTTTCTTGCGCTCATCCTGCGCCAGTCGAACCCAATCATGGTCTGCGGTCAGGACCATCTCGGCCTGCGACAGATAGCTGGCCGTGGTGCCGAGCTCGGCGACCAGCTCCAGCATCCCCTCAACAGCTTGCAGGATTTCGAGGTTCTTAGTCTGCGCCGCAATATCGTCGGAGCCGATGCGAAGATTCTTTAGCTTACCGACCGTATTGTAAGGCGCCAGGCTCTCTGAGAAGGCTTTGAGCGCATCAAGCTTGGTGCGCCAGTCCCGGATCTCTTCTTCCCGCAGCAGCGACTGCCCCCAGAAGCTCAGTCGACCAGACATATCCGTGGCGGCGCTGAGCACGCGCCGCGTCAGCTTCCCGACCTCCTCCTGAAGCAGTTTAACTGGTTCGTCCGAGCCCTGCGTAGCCTGCTGCGCGAGCCCGGGCGGCAAGCCCAACATCTCGAACAGCGAGCGGAGGACTGCGACGTTGATCTCCTTCGGCGCCTCGACGTGCTTGAACTGCTTCAACTCTTCGAGCGGCCGCTCGGCGAGCAGCGTGATCTTTCCAGAGTCGACCTTGTCGCCCGTGACCGCCAGAACGATGTCGCCCGAGTAAACAAGTCCACCCAACACCGCGACCATGAGGTCGGGTTCAAGGCGGAATTTGGTCGGTGCAAAATACTCGACTTCGGCTTCGCCGCTGACGAGCTCTGACCGGTTCAGGACCTGGCCACGCCCCTTAGCTTTCAGCCGGGCGAGGACCTCTTTCGCATACCGAGAATGGGTCGGATCGATGCGATCGCCGTCGAGCATCTCGAGACCGTCGAGGATGACGACGGCATCCTTCGTTCGATTTCCACCTGCCAGGGCGCGCAGCGCATTTCCGATCAACTGCTTGCGGTTGGCTTCAGTGACCAGCGCCGAGAAGGTGGGGTATTCAGGCGCAACCTCGGCAAACTGATTGTTCAGCGCCAAGCCGGCAATGACATTCACGACGTCACGGAAATTGATGCGCTCGTCAGGCCCCAGGCGCGCTTTGTCACGCAGCGAGACACCCTTGGTCCACTCCTGCAGGGTCTTGCTCTTGCCCTGATAGGTGACCTCATAGGCCGCCATCTGCTTTTCCTGCAGCCACTTGCTCATGTCCCGCAGGGCGTCTTTGGCCTTATCGAGGTACACTGTCTTCGCACCGCCGCTGGCGGTCGAAGCGAGCTCCTGCGCCGCAGCGTAGAAGGAGAGATGTCGCTTGATCGCCTCATCCAGGCCCTTCAAGCGGAAGAAGACCTCATCCCCCTTGGTGTCATCCCTGAACCGCGGAGGTTCGAAAGGCTGGATGAAATAGATATAAAAATCGCGCTCAGGCTGGGCAGTGGGTCGATCGTTTGGGGCACCGAAGAAGAGATACCCGCTGCGTTCGACACGGCGTTCTTGCCATTCGATCTGGTATTGCCAAATCTGATGCCCGGTTACGTAGGCAGTGTCGTCAGTACGTTCCATAAGCTGACGGATCGCGCTGTAGTAAGCACGATCAAGGGCATCGTCTGACAGCGCCTCCGCACGCTTCTCGATCTGGGCATCGTAGTCGACGTCCTTTTTCAGATCGAGATAGTACTGTTCGGTATCGGCCGCCTTGGAGATGAATTGGCCGTTGACCGTCTTTAGCGTCTCCCTCAGCACAGTCTGCACTAGGGAAAGGAGGTCTGCTTCTGGCTCGCCCCCCATGTCTTCGATACCGGGCTGGAACAGGCACAGCGTATCGCGAAGCTCTTCAGCCGTCGGACCGACCGGAACATAAATGTCTCCGCCGGTCGTCAGCCTGTGGACTGACAAACCATCGATGATGCGCAAAGCCATCGGCTTGTACGCAGGCCTCGTAAATGCCTTCGAGACACGCTCCGAAAGCACTTCGGAGACTTTCAGGACGGGCCCAATGTTCGGGTCTGCCCGCAGAACCGAATTGGATGTCACGGTTTCCCAGAACTTGTCGTAGCCGATCAGACCCGGTCGGTCTTCCGGCACCTGATCCTTCAGGATGGCCTGGATCTGATCGCGGAGCGTGACAAGGGCGCCGCGCTTCTCGGTGAAGACCAAACGCTCAAAGGTTCCGATGTAGTCTGGGTGGACCGGGAAGAGCCGGACATACTCGTCCATGCGCTCATTCATGGACCCATAGAATTTCGCAAATGGGGTCAGGTAGGAGCGAATTTTGTCCTGCTGGTCTGTGGTCTTCTTGAGAAGACGCTCAGCGACCACGAAACTCACGTCCTGCCGGGCCAGCAAGATCTGGGTGAAGCGATCCTTCACACGCCGCAAACTGTCGGCGACGTGCTGAAAGCGACTGCTATCGAAGATGGCTTCTTGGACGCCCGCCACGAAGCGAAAGCGCAGATGTTTCGCAACCTCGCCAATCTCGCGCAGGAAGGAAAGATCCAGAACGAGGTCGTGATCCTTGCGCGATCGCAGATATTCGAGGAACTCGTCGACCACCAGCAGCACGCCGTGGTTGGGATGGACCTCGGCGAAGGCCGCCATCATCTCCTCGAAAGCGGCCTTGTTGTTGATGACCTTGTCGGCAGCAGGGAAGGAGAAGCTAACCCCCTGCTTTTCGAGAAATGCTTCCAGCTGCTGCGTGATGATATCGCGCAGCGACATCTGGCTCGAAATCTCGATCCGGTGCACTTTGAACTTGCCTGCGATCGCGCTGGCCGCCTCGGCCACCTTGGGGTGGCGGATCATGGATACATATCCGGCATCTTCAGCGACTAGCGAGAGCACGGACATCAGGTGCGACTTACCGGTCCCGTAGTTCCCGACCACGAGGACGCCCTTGTGGTCGACAGCCTCATCGAACGAGAGCTGGGGGATCATCTGCATGGCGATCCGCTCAGCCATGTCATCCGAAATGACGTAGGTCGAAACGAGCTTCTTTGCCTCGTCCGGGCGATTGGCATCCAGAAGCTGGATAACTGACTCAATCGGCTCAAACTGAATGAGATCGCCATACCGCATGGTCATCTCGGAAATTCCCCTCAAAGCTCAATTTAACTCGAATACGACGGCACCATCGATTGGCGCCTCGCAGTGCTCTCGATGCCCGGTCCGGGCATAGGTCAGTCGGCCATCCCGGAAACTTCCTGGCCAGGCCGCCACTAGGGGGCGAGCATGGGCAAGCTTTTTCAGAACATCGACCGGACTAATGTGAAGATCTTCCTCGAAAAGGATCTCGATATTATCGAGAACCACACACTTTTCACAATCCGTCTGATCGATCAAATCCCGCAGTAAAGGCATAACTTCGACACTTCTCTGCATCGCCGGAATTGACAAAAGCTTACGCGACAATTCGCGGCCGACATTGATCAAGGGCGCCCCTTCGCTCTCGGCAAAGCGAGACAGGATGTCTGTCTTCCCACCGCCAGCGTTCGCAACCACAAGGATCAGCTTGCTGTTCAATGTTGCAGCGTCTTCAGTAAGCTGCCGCAATCGCTCAAGCATATTGCGCCCCCTCTGCCTCAGACGTGCCCCCCGCTCGTTCCCCCGAACGAATTTCGGCTGCATTCAGCAGCACGATCTGCTGATCCTGGGGCCTACGCGCGGCGGGGTCCGTGTCTAATCCGAGCCGCTTGAGCGCGTAATAGAGGAGCGCCCGCCGGACCGTGATGGTCGTCACGCCAGCTTCCATGCCGTAGTCGAGCTCGATCGCCTTGCGCTGGCCAGCGCTCAGTTCGGGATGGGGCGCAATCTTTAGCTCAACCTGCTCCTCCCACTCGCGATCGGCTGATCCAGCGGCTTCAGTCGACTTGGATGCGCGCGTTTCGGCGATGCGAGAAAGTACAAAATCCTTGAAGGCACCGCTGCGTGGACAATGCGCGCGTGCATGCCATCGGAACCCGTCAAACACCAATGCATGGGGTTCGATCCACCGCCAGGCCGGTTCGGGGGATGACATGGATTGGTAGAAAACCTCGATCGCCTCGTGCCGCTTGATCGCAGTCACCGTCGCCCGAAGAATTTTGGGCGAAACACCCCGAGCGGGGGTCGGCGCACATGCAAAACTCGGCAGGCTTCCTATCCAGCCATCGTCGGCGGCGATGACTCCATCCGAGAGCGATCTGAGCTGGGCAAGATACTGCCCAGCATCCGGCTTGAGGAAAACCGGACTGAAAGATGAGCTGCGAACATAGGTCCGGGCGCTCTTGTCGTAGACCATGTTCGCTTCAGCCAGGCCGAGATACCTGTTCAGATCTGTCGAAGCCTGGTTGATCGAAACGCCGAAAACCTCGACTAGGTCACTTCGGTTGACATGGCCCTCCCAGAAGAGCCTGAATTCGATGAATTCGAGGCGACTTTCGACTCCGCGTCGCAATCCCAATTCTCTGTCCATGCCCGCCCCCCAAGAAACTAGTCTAAACCAGTTTCTGTACGGGTAGACCTACTGGATGCTCAGCGCCGATGCAATGGGATTCGAAGCCGATGAAGAGCCTGCTGGGCCTATCTACCCCCTGTTAACTCTTTCTGACGCTGCGAGAAAATCCGAGACTTTTTGGCAAGTTTTCCGCCTTGGTTTACGCCCTTCCCGAAGGTCATGAACAAAGCGAGGATCAGCGACGACGTGTCGACCGAAGGTGCTCGGCGACGTCCGGGTTCGCGCCAGATATTCCTCGATCTGCTCCAGAAGCCCCATGATTCAAGACTCGCTTTGCACTTGTGTTCTTATTATGTTCCTACTAGGAAAGGTTCCTAGAGTCTAGGATCGATTTTCCTAGGCACCCGCGATAGGACTGGCAGTCATGGACGACGCACGCAGAGCCTTGGACGAACTGATCCAGCAACGAGGCTGCAATTATTCCTCGGTTTCGCGACTGCTCGGGCGCAACGCAGCCTATATCCAGCAGTACATTCGCCGCGGCAGCCCGAGACACCTGGACGAGCAGGATCGCTCGGTGCTCGCCCGCTTTTTCGGGGTGGACGAGAAGGTGCTTGGTGCCCCTGCCCGTCGCTCAGGTCCGGTCGTCGAACTGGTCCATGTGCCCGTTCTCAATGTCGAGGCATCGGCTGGCCACGGCGCTCTGGCCGAAATGGAATCCAAATCCGCGCAATTCGGCTTCGATGAGAAGTGGCTACGCCGGCTGACCGCCAGCAAGGCATCGAGCCTGTCGATCATCGCCGTGCATGGCGACTCGATGGAGCCTACCCTCCACGATGGTGACGAGGTCATGGTCGATCTTGCAGATGGCCAGGCGCGTCTGAGAGACGGGATCTATGTCCTGCGGATGGATGACATGCTGAGCGTCAAGCGGATTGCCCTCGAACCGCAGGGCAAGCGCGCTTCGGTTCTGAGCGACAACCCGGCCTATCCGAGCTGGCGCGGCCTGGAAAAGCGGACGCTCAACATCGTCGGACGGGTTCTCTGGTTCGGACGGGCGCTTTAAGGAGGTCATCTTATGCTTGCCCTCCTTGCCGCCTCGATCGTCGCCTCCAGTCAGACCTTCACCTGCACACCAACCCATGTCTGGGATGGCGATGGCCCGGTATGGTGTGCGGAAGGGCCCCGCATTCGCATCGCTGGCATCGCTGCCCGGGAAATGGATGGCAGCTGCCGCACCAATCAGCCCTGCCCCGATGCCACGGCGATTGAGGCACGCGATACGCTCGTCCAGCTGATGGGCGGCGCGCGCGGGACGATCCAGACCGGTCACATTGTGGTTCGAGGTCCGCGGCTGTCGTGCCGCTCGGAAGGTTCTGCAGGCGGAAGCCGCACGGCTGCCTGGTGCCGCCTGCCCTCCGGCGCAGATCTCTCCTGCGCAATGATCCGTACGCGAACGGTGCTGCGATGGGACCGTTACTGGAAAGGGCCAGCGTGCCGGTAAGCCCCGACCTACACCTTCGTGGGGAGCTCGTCGAAGGGCCGCTTGGCCTCTTGCTCCAGGCAGGCGGCGGCCACTGGGAACTGGATGCGCCAAGGTCAGCTCGACGCCTTGTCGGCCGCGAGGTCGAGGTCACTGGCCACCGTGCGGGCTTCAACGGCTTGATCTGCAAGCAGGTCTGGCCGGCAGGGACAGCCCAACCTCGCCGAATGCAGCTTCCAATCGAACGCCTGCTCGTTGGTGGTTTCGTGATTTACGGACTTCTGGCGACCCTGGCCGGCCTTGCGGGGCAGCTTTCTTGATGCTCAGCGATTGGGAACTCTGGGCCTGTGCCAACCATGTCCTGCGAACCCATGGCGACAAGGCACCGTTGCACGTCGCCGAACAGATTGGCGCTCTCGCTCTCGCGGGCGATCAGGCAGGAATTCGTGCGTGGCAGGCCATCGCTGAGCGGATTGTCCAGCTGACCTCAAACCGTGATGGCGCCCGGCTGCAGTAGCCGTCTTCGACGCTACCGTCTCGTTCATCCGATCGGCGATAGATCGCCTGGAAACAGACATGTCTGCGCGCTGGATGGGCCACTGGCATCGCCTTCGATCCTGAAACCACGCATGCGCTCCACCAGATGGCGAGCAAGATCGACACGCGCACCACGCTGCACACGCGGATCATCGGCATTGAGGCGAGCGAGGGTGTGCTCTGGCGCAACGGCCAGGGCGACTTCGAGGTGGGTCAGAAAAAGGTCGTCAGAGATTCGGCGCATGCGCCCATGAGAACAAATAAAGAACTTATCGTCAACCAGCGGCGTGCGGAGAGGTGTGGAAGTGGCGACACTATATGCCGATCTCGAAGGGCTTGGCGATCGAGCGATCGAGCTCTGGAGGCTTGCGTTCAGGCGCAGGCGCACGGTCTTTTGCCTGCCCTTTGGCGGCTGCATCGCGGAGCAGATCAACCGTCTCCAACGCCGAGCGCTTCATTCCGGCGTTGCGCTCGACCGCCGCTTCGAGTTTGCCCGCATTATCGACATACAGGGTGAGGCCATCGCGCAGCCGCGTGATCGTCACGAGAAACGTCTGCTGGTTGGCCAGATTGCGCTCACGGCTGTCCATGACCGCGATGCCGCGATCGGAGGTGAGCCCCTGAGCCATATGGGCATTGAGCGCATAGGCGAGATCGAGACGGCGGAGCATCGGGTCGCCCTGCTCCAGCCTGTGCTCTCCACCGAGAGATGTCTTCACAACCACCCCGGCGCTGTCGACTGCAACAATCCGAGCCTGGTCGGCATTAAGCAGGCCCCGCTTGTGATCGGTCTCTGTCCATCGAATCCGGTCATGAGTGTGGATGTCGATTTCACGCACCTCGAAGAGCCGCAGTGCATCCTGCTCACCTTGTGGCCGGAACTTGCCCGGACGAAGCTCGAACTGGCGCCCCCGCTCGTTTTCCAGCGTGACCCGCTCGCGCGCGATGTCGGCCGAGACCACGCGATACTCGCCGGGAGAAAGGCCCTGCCCCCGTTGGCGGCGCGCGACCTCGACCACCATGCCGGGCGCATAGGTGCTGGCATAACGCAGCTCTTCGCGGGTGACGTTGACGCGTGACAGGGTACTGAGGCGCATCGCCCCAGGTCCCAATTCCCCGTTTGCCTTCAGGCCCGTCTGTACGGCTTCGTTCACCGCGCCGCGCAGGACCCGGCCCGAAGCATAGATTGCGGTTGCCTCGCGCTCCCCTGATGGGAGCGACAACCATGCCGCCGCAGCCTCGACGGCAGCTCCGTTTCCCACCTCGATCACCTGGGGCGCCAGATGACGCATGGCGTCCTCGATCCGTCCCTCTTGGGCAGCCTGCTGGGCATTACGCAGCGCCTCGGTCCGCGCCCTGAGGTTAGTGTCCATCACCGCAGTCTCGATTCCGGCCTGCTGCATCACATCAAACGGCTTACCGGCATCGACTGCGCCAAGCTGCTTGCGGTCACCGATGCTGGCAAAGCGGCCGAGCTCGAGCAGGTTGGCCAGCCGCACCAGCTTTTCCTTGTCGGCATTGCCGGCCATCGATGCTTCGTCGAGCAGCACGACAGTACCCCGCATAGCTGCGCGCGCCTCGGCAAGGCGAGCCGCGTCAGCCCCTTCGAGCAGGTCGCTGTGCTGGCGCAGAAACCGCGATACAGTCATCGACGGAATACCCGTCTCGCGCTCGAGCATCTGGACCAGCGTGTTCTGCACAGCGAGCCCGAGTACGGCCCTGCCCTCCTCGCGCAAAATGTCCGCCACGGGCTTGAGGACTGTGCTCTTGCCCGCACCGGCGACGCCCTGGATGGCGACGATGCGGTTGTGCGATCCAAGCAGCAACCGCCCCGCCCCTTCCTGCCCAGCGTTCAAGGTGAGCCCGTATTTGATCTGGGAGAGGGCCTGCAGGCGTTCGCCGGCAAGGTCGGGCGAGACAATCGCCGGGACCACACCGCGCCCACTTTCGACCGCCGCAATGATACGTTGCTCAAGCCTGATTGCATCGCGCGTTGTCAGGAGGTCCCGGTCGCCTCCCCTGCCCCTTTCCAGATGACCCTGACGCACGAGCTGGTCGACCCGGTGCTCGATCTCGGCGAGCGAGGTCGGCAGCGCAAAGCCAAGCGCCGCGCGATAGATCTCCGAGCGGGTGAAGGCTGCTTCCCGCTCGCCCAGATGCCGGACAGCCGAGGCAACCGCATGGATTGCGGCGACCTGCTCCACGCTGCGGTTACCCATACGTGCAGGTATCAGCGGATCGCCTTCACGCAGGCCCAGGCGTTCGGCAAAGGTGGCTGCAAGGGCTTGCCCTTGGCGGACAAGCGCTCGCACGGAAGGGCCAAAGCCGGTCACGTTTCCGAGGTCCTGCGCACTGCGTGCATTGGCTCTGGCAATGACCACGGCGGGATCAAAGCCGAACCTCGCGGAGGTCTCCCGCCACTGCTGCGTCAGCGCATCGCGATCCTCGATCCGTCCCTTTTCTGCTCGGGTCATCAAGGTTGCGGCATCCAGGACGCCTGGCCCAGAGAAGTTCATCTGGGCCGCTGCCTCCAGGATCTCTGCACGCCGGGAACTGAAGGCATCACGCACGGCCTTGGGCACCCCGACAGCCTCAAAGTTACCGTGCTTGCCGAACTCCCCAACCTCGTAGCCGAGCTTCTCCACGTCCAGACGAAACCGGGCCATGGTCATGGCATTGAGGAGGGTATTGTGCTGCCAAAGCTTATCGTTGCGCAACGCCCGCCATTTGCCGTCCGGCCCTTGGGTCACATTGGCAATGACGGCATGGAAATGCGCATTGGGCTCCTGGTTGCGGTTGGTGTCGTGCTGAAAGAGCGCGATCGCAAGGTTGCCGGTCTGCACGACGCGCTCCCTGCCGCGGACATCCATCCGGGTCTCCGCGAGGTTTTTCTCGGCCCAGCGCAGGGTTTCCCGGACGGCCGCGGCGTAGGCATCGAGGATCCGTTTGTCACCGCCCACCAGCGCGAGGACCGACCAGCTTTTCGGCATTGAAAAGGTGAGATCGGTCCCTGCCCGATGCGCCCGATTGTCACTGCCAACCCGGCTGCCATCGGGCAGCATGCCTTTGAGGATCGCCTCGAACTGCCGCGCGTCTACGGTCCCATTTAGCCCCAGCGCGGCAGCGCCCTTCCCGAGCCATTCGCCGGAGCGGTCGGCATCGGCCCGCGTGTAGTAGTTGTCGGCAGCAAAGTAGTTGGCCGCGCCGCCCGCGGTGCGGACGTTGGCTACCGACAGCATCGACCGTCTCCCGTAGCGGTGGCAATCGGTGACATGCTCACATCTCCATGTCGCCGAGGTCGGGCCCCGTCATCGGCGGCGGTTCCTGCTCGCGCAGCCCATCCTCGAGCATCAGCTTGCGCGCTGCTGCATCGCTGGAGCCGGTGCTTTTAGAATTGTCCGGCCTACCCTCTTGCGGCGGCTTCGCTTCCGACGTTCCAGCCCGAGCAGTGCCCTTGGGAGTAGCTGACTGATCCTGCGTCGCGGCGGCCTCGCCGGTCGGGAGGAGCGGGCGGGCGGAGGGTCCTGCCTTTCTAGGCGTTGCTTCAGTTCGGGTGTTCGAACTCTCTCGCTTGGCGTTGCCCGCCTTCTCTTTCCCCGATCGAGCGGCCCGTTCCTGCTCCTTCGGCGTCTTGCCGGGCCTGCTTTCAACGGGCTGCCGCAAATCCTTTACGTGCGCGTCAGGCTTCTGTTTCGGCTCGGATTGCTGCCTCTGGTCGAGGGCCAGTTCTCCCTGCTTGGGCACGACCGGCTTGCCCGCCCCATCGTCGTTAGACGAGGGATGCTCATTGCCCGTTGATGCTGTCGACTGCCGCGCCTGCTGTGCCGGCGGCTGAGGCTCGGCAACCGGAGCTTTTGGGCCATCCTTCACCCGGGCAATGAAGGTCTCCGCTCGCTTGGGCCGGTTGACCGGGGTGAGCCTGACGGGTGCGGCGGGGAAACCATCGGGGAACTTGATGTACCCGGACAGCCGCGGCAGGTTCATCAACTGGTCGGGCAGCAGCAGCGGCTCGATGTGCTTGCGCGGGGTGAGGCTCACCGCATCACGGGCATTGTTGTAGCCGTAGGTGTAGCCCTCCTCCATGTCGCGCACCTGGCGATGGCCAATGAAGTCGGAGCACCAGGTAGCCGTTTCCCGGTCGGCGGTGCCGAGGATCAGTTTCGTCCGGGCCAGCGATGACAGGGTCATCGCCATGTTCTCGCCGTAGACTTCCTTGAGTTTGGCGTAGGCGTGGATGCCAAGGACAATAGCGCCGCCGAAATTGCGCGCTGTCTGCAGTCCTTTCTCGAGGGCTGGCAGGCGATGCAATGCCCCCAATTCATCGACGAAGAACCAGCACTTGAGATCGCGGGTGCGTGGGCCAGTCATAAGCGTATTCATCGCTGTATCGAGCCAGAGCGTGAGCAGCTGCGCGCAGACGCTCATGTCGACGTAGCGGGCAGATATGAACAGGATTGAGCCCTGGTCCTGAACTCCAGCTGCGCCCTCTTCGATCCACTTTCGGACCGAGAAGCGAGGCCCGGTAGCCGGCAATAACTTGAGCGCCTTGGCATTGACGTTGAACACGGCGCGGATCGATTCCGCCATGCGGGCGGCTTCCGGTGCGGTCAGTGGATCGGCTATGGTGCCACGCATCATGGCATGAACGCGCGACAGGTCCGCGGTCATTAGCTCGCGGGCAAGTGCTTCGTTGCTCGCCCTGCCATCGGCCAGGAGTTTGAGGCAGAATTCGACGAACAGGGCACGGGCGGCGATCACCCAGAACTGCGCCTCGCCGCCCCCGTCATGGGGTACCAGGGCATCCGCAGCTGCCCAGAACTCCCCCTCAGTGCGGCATTCGTCGAACAGGCTCCATTGGGGGCAGCGCGCATCCAGCGGGTTCAGGATGATGTCGCAGTGGGCCGCATGGAAATGTTCGATAAAGGCGCCGGTCAAATCGAAGACGATGCAGCGCTGGCCCTTGGCTCTTGCCTCCGCAATCATATCCGAGATCGCCACGGTCTTGCCCATGCCGGTGGTGCCAATGAGCATCGCGTGGCTCTGCTCGAGGCGCCATGGATAGGCGACCGTGGCAATATGCGATGGCCGGTAGGGAAAGACCCGGGCGATCTCTCGCGGCAGGCTGAGCCGCCACTTCCAGCCCATAGCCTGATCGAGCTCACGGGTGCGCTCGCGCCGGTTGTGGGTGGTCAGTTCATCGACAAGCTCGGGGAGCGTGACAAGCATCGCGCCGCGCTCGTGCTTGCGCTCCTTGGAGCGACCACCGAACCGCTCAGCGAACCAGTAGAAGACCGCAAAAGCGGGGACCAAAAGGAACCCGGAACGCCACAAGGCACTGCTCAGCAGAGCCGTGAGTTTCTCCCAGGCATGGACGACCGGCGGATAATGATCGAGCTGCGAAATCGGAAACTGAATGGTCGCGCCGAAGGCTGTCTCCAGAGTGATCCGCTTGGCAGGATCGAACTCCATGAAGCCGTAGATGGCGGCGTAGATCCGCATCCAGACCAGGTAGACTTCGTGGTCGGTGAGACCTGCCGAGATGGTCCACCACGAGGTCCATGTGATCACAAGCGCGGCGACAATCAGGGGGCCCTTGAGACCCGCCGCGAACATGAAGCTGAAGTGTCCGAGCAGCTGGCTGCCGCGCGTGAAGTTGACGAGGTTACGCTTCATCGGAACCTCCCTCGCCGGCGGACGTGGAGAGACCGAGCTCCTTGCATTTGCGCGCATAAGCCTGGTGAGCCCGGCTGCGAAGAGCATGATCGGGGTGCCCCGCCAGCAGCGCATCCACACCGACCATGAGGAATATCGAGCGGCGTGAAATGCGTTCAATGGAAGCGTCGAGCCGGGACGCAAGATCGTCCTCGGTGCAGGCATTGGCGAGCAAGGCGCGAACCCACTCGCTCATGCTGATCCCCTTGGCCTTGGCAGCCTTACGGATCAGCGAGCTAAGCTCGCTGGAGATGTAAACCTGGAGACAGATTGGCCGTGTCATGCACGGACTCCTTATGGTCAGGAGCCCGATTCACACTGCGAAAGGCAGGAGCGACACTAAGTCAGATTCAAGAACATGTCAAGAACGTCGCAACCTGATGGAATTCCGCCATTCTCGGTCCGGCTTTGGTCAAATCCACGGGATCACTTCCACCCAAGTCATTTTTGACGGAGAAGCTGCCATTTCAGAAAATTCCGCCTATGCATCTGTATTTACGCCACTTCCCTTCCTTCTTTTCCTGCGACCCGTCGCGTAGGGTGTGCTCCCCAGTCCCCAGCTGCAAGGTCAGGAACCAGCCATTGAGCCAGTAACGGACGATGCGTTTTGCGATGCCGATTTCTTGAGATGGCTCGCGGGCTGCCGTCGCCCGGATCTCGATAGTCACAGAACGGACCAGGGCCTATGATGGTTGTCTGAAAGCAGGCAACGAGGAGCCTGAGCATGACCCAGGTCACACTGAGCGCGACACCCAAGGGCAACGGCTTCCAAGCGACGATCACCTATTCAAACGGGGTGTCAATCAGTTCGGCCGAGGCTTTCCCCACACAGGCAGAGGCGATCGAGGCGGCGGCTTTGAAGGTCCTGGAAATGCCAGAGCGACTTGCTGACCTGGACAAACCCGATGCCCAGGATTGAAGTCGGCCATCGACAATTGCGCCTGGTCTGACGTGGTCTGCAAAGGGCTGCGAGCAAAAAGAAAGGAGGAAGCCCTGACGGACTTCCTCCCAAACCGGCGGGTCAGAATTCATCGCTGAGCCGGCCCGGCACCGTATCAATGACACGCTCCAACAAGGCCTTGGGCAGCGCGCCGTAATCCCCTTCATCGACAGCGATGTAGCCTGCCTCGTCGTCGGTCAGGATGTACTGCGTGAAGTAGCTGTGAAAGGACCGGGCATGGGCCTGATCCAGTGCGGCAACGAAAGCAGCCTGATCTACCTTGAGACCGGCATCGGCAATGTTCAGCGAAGCGTACATGATCTTTCCTCCTGATGTTCGATGCATCGCATCAGGGGTTGCGAGAGATGTGGGTGACGGGCTGGGTCAGGGACCGCGCAAGCGGCCGCGAAGCGGCGATGGGGGCAACGATTTTTGCCGGGCTTGCCCGGTAAAAATGGTGGGGCCCCGTCGTCCTTGACGCAGCCCCAAAGCCCGCATCAGACTTGGCCTTTCTGCGAGAGAGACCTCTCCAACGTCAGCGGGAAAGCGCACCAATCGCCCCACAAACCGTTTTCCTACACGCGTCCGGAATGCCAATGTCGTCAGCGGAGGGGACCAACGGCCAGCAAGAAGGAAACCCTATGGCCAGGTCCAAACCCACTGCACGCGATGCGCTCAGGAAGCTGCGTGAACAGCGTGCCCAACTCGAAAGCGAGGAAGCTCGTCTTCGCGAAGAGGCAGCGACCGAACTCGGCAAGGTGTTGATCGAGTGCGGCGCCGAGACGATCGAAGCGGCACAACTGCGTCAGATCGTGCGCGCATCGATGGCACTCGGGATCGAAGAAACGCTGAAGCGGATCGCTCCCGCTTAAGGCCCACCCAGCGGCGGCAAGGGGTTTGATGCCCCGCGCCGCCGCATAGTCCCCGAGCAAAAGAAAAGGCCCCGATGGCGTCTGCCACCGGGGCCTTGTCGTGGGGTAAGGACATTCAGTCCTCGTCGATATCGGGTGCTCCCTCGTTGCTGCCCGAACGGCCCTTGGTGAGGAAGTCGACCTTGTCGGCGATGATCTCGCAGCCGTAGCGCTTGGTGCCGCTCTGATCCTCCCACTGGGTGTAATGGATACGCCCTTCGACCGTCACGAGCTGGCCCTTGGTGCAATACTTGGCGACGTTCTGGCCCAGGCCGTTGAAGCAGGTGATCCGATGGAATTCGCTGTCCTTGGCGGTGTAGCCGTTCTCGTCCTTGTAGGTCTTGCCATCCTTGCGGGCGGGACGGTCGGTGACGACCGAGATCGAGGTGATGCTGGTTCCACCTTGGGTGGTGCGGGTTTCGGGGTCGCGAGCGATGCGGCCAACGAGAATAACGAGATTGGTCATGGGCTTTCTCCTGATCGAGCATTCCGGGTCCATCCCGGCTGCAAACCCGAGCAGAAGCGCCCCGCGGCGAAGCGCACCGGAGGGGAACCCGGAACTGGTTCGGGTGGTGCGGGCAGCCGGGCAAAGCCCGGCAACTCGGCCGGACCTGATCCGGGTTGCGCGTCTCGACGGGGGGTGATTCAGGGACAGGTTTGTATCGAAGCCGGGTGGATCCGGATGCCGTGAACAGGTTTGCCCTGCCTCGTTTCCCTCCGGTCTTGGCCGGATCATTCCCCCGCCAGCCCTCCACCGGAGAACCCCTTCCTAGATCACGGTGGGGACCGCTCCTCCAGCAGGTGGCCTGGTCCTGGACGCAACTGCTTCGCCGGGGACAGGCATATCGATCGTCACCCCTTCAGCGCCGTCCAGAGGGTTGCCTCGAAGCATCCAGGCCTGCGGCGTGATCAAGCGCGCCCAGTCAGCAAAGGACGGGATCGAGCCCAAGTCTTCGCGTACGTGCTGCTCGCCGACCAGACGCACCGGAACAACCCGGCTATCGGCATTCACGAGGGTCTCGCCGAAGATCGCCTCCAGCATGAATATCCCCTCGGCATGGTGCCGCAGCGCGCGATGTCGGGGGTCTGCCAGGATAGCCTTGGACTGGTCGAACCACTGGTGCAGCGGGAGATAGTCATCGACCGTGCCGCCCCATTTTCGGACTGACGAGAGAGCGTGGTAGTAGCAGTGTGCCATGCCGGGTCTCCTAGAGCTCGGCCCTGTGATCATCGGTCGCGGTGAAGCGCAGGCTGCAGTCGAGCACGAAGATCGCTTCCGCCACATCGATCACGAGTTCGCCGCAGGCACCGTCGTTGATCTCCCAGCCAGGGTGGTGACGTTCGAGCGCCAGATAGGTCAGCCGCTCGAGAGCCTGCCCGAGTGAGTGCAGTTGCTCGGAACCGGTACGATCAGCTTTGTCAGCTTCGCCTTCCAGCAGGGTGACATCCGGGCAAGGCATCGGCGCGCCAGTTGCATCCAGACAGACACATTCCTCAACGGCGCCGCTGTCGCCGCATCCGTCGAAACGGATCTCGACCCGGGCAATCGCAGCGTCCTGCAAGCGCGGAAGAATGGCTGTCTTGAGCTGCTGAATCTCTTCGACCACCTGGGTCTGCCGCTCGGCCTGGCGAACGGCAAAGTCGGCCATCACAGCCTCGATATCGATCATGGAATGCCTCCTGTAGAAAGGAGCCAACGACCATCGCTGGCTCCAACCGACAGGCGCACGCCTTTCCTCTGATGGACGACGCCAGCGCCGATCCGGCGCTGGCGCGAAGACCGACAGGGCCTTAGTCGGTTCTGGCCGAAGTGTTCTTCGGATTGGTGCCGAGGGGGCCGCGACGATCGACCACGGTGATCCGCCGAGCCTTGGCGTCGATCACCAGGCGTTCGAGTACGCCATTGCCGGGAAAGGCGATGACATAGCGCGGATCGAGGGAGAGCATCCGCTCGTTGCGCTTGAAGCCGGCACGGGCGCCCAGGCGCATATCCAGCGAGAATGTCACCTGCGGGATGCCTCGACGTTCAGCCCAGCTCGATGCCAAACGGTCGACGCCCTTGGTGTCGCCGCCATGGATCAAGACCATATCCGGAACGCGGTCGCGGACCTTGTCGAGCGTGGCCCAGACATTGTTACCGAAGGTCAGCGCATCGTCTTCGGTAGCATGACGGGTGCGCCCTCCGGCGAACACGACGGGGGTTCCTTCGGGCATGGCCGCACGACGTTTGGTCTCGGCGCGGGCGCGCAGGAAGTCGCGACCTTCGACGAGCGCAGAGGTCAGCATTGCACTGTGATTGAAGCGCGAACTGGAGACTGGCTTCCAGGAGGAACCGAACTCGTTGAGGTATAGGCCTGCTGCGACCTCGCGCATCTCTTCGAGCGCCAACATCGCGCTTTCGGCGCACTGCGCCCGCTCGACCTGGGTCTCGAGGTCGTGGGTGTGGACTTCGGATCCGTCAGCCGTCGCAATCAGCGCGCGGACCTCGTCGGTCGCCCGGTCGAGGGCAGTCGATTTGCGCTCGGCGGAGCGGTGAAAGATGTTGACGAAAGCCCAGCCGAGATCCTCGGCGTCGGCTTCAAGAGCGGTCCCGGACACCATGGCGAAAAGATCGGACCAGACCGCTTCGAGGGTTTGGACGACAGCCTCCCGGACCGGGAAATCGCTTGTCGATACGGGAGCGGTTCCAATCGAGAAGCCGGCGAGATCGAGCCCGGCGAGTTGATCGGCGAATGACGTGTGCATGGGATGTCCTCCTGACTGGCGTGAGGCCGACGCACCCGTTCATGGCTGCGCCAGCGAGAGCCCGTCAGGGCCAGCATTCAGGCAGGGTTGCGCACCCGTCAGGGGAAACCTGGCTTGGCGGGCTGGCGCGGGCAGGCCTTGAGCCCGAAGGGCCAAGGCCAACACGGGCCCGACCAAGCCGGGTTGCGCAAGACTGGCGGCTGGCCCAGGGCCTCTCTCGCATGGCGCCAGGCCATGGGCGGTCGGAACAGACATTGGCAGGTGCACGCCCTATGCCTCATGCATGCACCGACCCGGCTCGGCTCAAGCCGCTCGCTTGGCGTAGACACCCTCTCCGTTCGACATATGCCCGAGACAGTCATAGTCGCCGAACACGGCATCGAAGCGGGATGCGATCTGGGACAACCAGCGCTGTGCCCGCGGTGAGCGGGCCGTGCGCCAATCGGCGTCCCAATAGGCCCCGTCATCGCGTTCGACGATCCAGACGGCCACCAGCCCGCCGTAGACCGATACGCCGAAATCCGCATAGGCATTGCGCATGAGGATCCGGTCTTCCCGGCCGCGCCAGCCGTCATGCGGGATCAGCGACGGGAAGGCTCGGCCGGCCCGCTTGCGCAGGTCATCACGCAGCCACTCGTATGCGAATTCCCAATCGTCCTCGGCTTCGACATCGAGCACCGTGAATGCAACGATTGCGCCGCTAGGATAGCTGACCGATCGGCCCATGATACCCTCCCTTAGGCCGCAAGCGCAGCATCGTCTGACGCGTCGTCAAACTGTTCGACCGTGATCCGACCACCGAGCCTCAGCAGCAGGGTCGAAGCCTCTTCAGCCTTGGCCGCAGCCGTCAGGATGGCGCGGTCGTCATCCTTCAGAAGCTTGAGCCAATGCTCGATGTAGCTCGCATGGCTGTCGAGGTGCGTGACCGGCAGTCCCAGCTCAGCGCCGAGCATGGCGCTCGAAAGCTCCGCGATATATCCTGACAGTCCAGCCCAAAATGGCGGTTGGAAGGTGAAAACCATCGGTTGCCTCCAGCACTGCCCAAAAGCCCCATGGCCTCCCCCGAGGCGGGGGTGGGCGGCGAGAGCGACCGGAGAGGCCTGCTGAAGCGGCGGGCTGCACCCGCAGGGGCGAAATGAAATGGAGCAGCCCGGCGAAGCCGAGGCTTGCAGCGCGCCGCGGCGGGCCTAGCAGGGAGCGCCGACCACTCCCGCATCGAGGGAGAGGCCAAAAAATCGGAGCCGCCGCGCAAGCGGCGTCCGCTTAATGGCGGGCGACAGCCCGCATCGACATGCATCGCGAAGCGGCCGATCGCGCGAGGGATCGGCCGCCATGGCAGTGGCGCTCGTGCGTTAAGTCAGCATGTAGCCGACGTCGGAGGCGCCGGTCGGATAGGCGAACATGGTGGAGCGAAGATCGGCCGCGGTGAGGCCGTGGCGGATTGCCAGACCGAAAACGTTGATTACCTCGTCGGCGTTCGGCCCCACGAGATGCGCGCCGAGGATGAGGTCCGTGTCCTCGTCGATCAGCAGCTTATGGCCGTAGACCGGCTCGGCGAGGCGGCGGGCGGTGAACCAGTCTGGCGTCGAGGCTGCGTTGACCCGGAGCGCGACGCCGCCGCGGCGCGCCGCCTCCTCTGACAGTCCGACGGCGGCGATCGGCGGCAGAGTGAAGGCCACGCTCGGCACGCCGCGATAGTCCGGCTGGTGCGTCGGGCCATCCAGGAGGTTGGCGGCAACTACCTTGGCATCGTGGCTGGACACCGGCGTCAGCCGCGGCCCGACTCCGGCAGCGTCGCCGGCGGCATAGACCCGCGGGTTGGAAATGCTCCGCAGATGCGCGTCGAGCTGCAGGCGCCCGTCCTGCACGGCCACCTCGCCGGCGGACAGGTCGAGCGCCTTGAGGTCAGGACCGCGCCCGGCGGCATGAACGACGAGATCGGCGGCGACGCTGAGATCAGGCTCGCCCTGGCGCTCGGCGTGGACCAGCAGACCGCTCCCGCTGCGCTCGACCCGGGTAACGGTGGCACCGGTCTCGACGCGGATGCCGAGCGCCTCGAACCGGGGCGTCAGCCAGCCCACCAGGTCGGGATCGAAGTGCGGCAGGAGCCGCTCGGCCCGCTGTAGGATGGTGACCTCTGCGCCCGCTCGGGCCGCCAGATGCGAGAACTCCGCAGCGACATAGCCGCCGCCGATCAGCACGATCCGGCGCGGCAGGGCCTGAAGCTCCAGGAACGCATCGCTTGTGCTCACCAGATCTTCGCCCGGAATGCCGAGCGGGACTGGACGCGCGCCGCTGGCGATCAGGATATGGCGGGCCCGCAATGTCCGGCCTTCCACCACGATCGTGTCTGGGCCGGCAAAGCGAGCAACACCGTGTAATGCGTCGACACCGAGCTCGGCGTAGCGGTGCGCCTGCTTGGCGGGGATCGGATCGGTGAAGGTCCGCTTGAACGCCATCAGGTCGGGCCAGTCGATCGCCAGCGTGCCGTCGACGCCATGTCTGGCCATGCGCCTTGCCGCGTCGATCGCTTCCTCGCCGCTGACCAGCATCCTCTTGGGATCGCAGCCACGCAGCGCACAGGTGCCGCCGAACGGACGGTGATCGATGACGGCGACGGACCATCCAGCGGCACGGACCCGGCCGACCGCGACCTGCGCTGCCGTGCCACTGCCGATGACGATCAGGTCGTAGGAAGCCATGGTCGCATCTCCATCCGCATCGGCGCAAAAATCGCGCGCCCAACCTCGAGCGCTTCGGCCAGGCACAGACGAATGCCGTCATCGGCTCCGACCGGACCGCTCGCGCACCAGGCCGCCAGATGATCGTCATCGCAGAAGAAGGCCTGCAAGGTGCAGAGCGACGATGCCGCGCAGCCACTGGCATAGCGACGGCCGGACCAGACGACGATCGCGCCCGGCTCAACCTCTTCCAGCTCGCGGCCGCGGCTGGGGGTATGGATGGCGAGCGTGCGCCGGCACTGGCGGCAGGCCGAGCGGATCATGCAGTCCCGCTCCAGCATGGCGCCGATCCCCAACGCGTCGATGGCGCACATGGCGCTCATGGTCACTCCGCTGACTTCGACTTGATGTTCGCTGGGGCCGTCGGTGAACGGATAGGCGCCGGTCACCCGGCCCGCGCCGTCGAGGACCACGAGATCGCGCCCGGCGAGCCGCTGCAGGGCCGAGCCGACCTCGCCGGAGGGGAGTCCCGATGCGGCGGCGATCTGTGCCGGCACCGGCGAGCGACCATCGGCAGCATAGGCTTGAAGCACGGCGCGCCGGACCCGCTCCTCGACGCCGTCCATCCCGCGCCACTTCGAACCGATGAACGCCGCGAACAGTGCCGTCAGGGCTGCGCGGGCGCTGGGTGTTGTGACTGCGCTCCAGTCCGGGACAACGGCACCGCCGGGAAATGTAACGGTCGATCCAAAGGCGGCTTCAGCGGATGATGCGCGCGCCATCGCCCGCCCTCCTCAGCCGCAGCACGCCTTGCCGCCGCTCTCCTGGATCGGCGGACAGGGCACGTCGCCGTAGGAGCAATAGACGCAGCAATCGCCCGGCTTGGGCTTGAGGACCGCGCCGCAACCCCGGCAGTCGTAGAAATACTGGCAGGCATTGGTCGGCATGGTCTCCGTCGCCCGATGACCGCAGTGGGGACAGGTCAGCGTCGAGCGCAGCTCGGGGGTGGCATCAGACATAGCGATAGCCTGCCCAGAGCAGGGCCGCACCGAGCAGCAATCCGATGAGCGTGAGAACACGCATCCAGCGCGGCGTGCATATGCCGCCCGGCCCACAGCGCGCCGCCGTAACTTGCTGGCGCAACAGCAGCGCCGCGCCGGCAAGCAGGCACAATGCGCCAATGAGGAGAAGCGGCGTGCGATACGGCGCGGCGACAATGGCCACGCCGCCGAGCCAAGCTGCGCCGATCCCGGCGGATGCGAAGAGGATCGGCAGCGCACAGCAGGCGGCGACGCCGAACGCCGCAGCGATCCCCGCCAGCGTGAGCGTGGCGGTGCCGATCCCCTTAGGCGGGCTTGGCGTCTGGGTCACGGGCGACTCCTTGTGGCGGGCATTGAGCTGTCCTAACATCTGTAGCGACTACAGACTCAAGAGGTATTTTGGGGATGGCCGCAACCGGCGCGATCCAGATCGGCGAACTCTCACGCCGCACCGGATGCAACATCGAGACGATCCGCTATTACGAGCGGATCGGGCTGCTGCCCGCTCCGCCGCGGCGGGGCCGCTACCGCAGCTATGGCCGGGAGGACGTGGCTCGCCTGGGCTTCGTGCGCCGCGCGAGGGAGCTGGGCTTTACCCTGGACGAGGTACGCGCCTTGCTCGGACTCGCGGTTGGCGGTCAGGCCTCCTGCGCCGAGGTGCGCGAGCTCGCGGCGTCGCACCTGAAGGACGTACGCGCGCGGATCGCGGACCTCAAGCGGATGGAACGGGTTCTGGCCGACTCGGTGCGCGCCTGCGATGCCGGTCGGGATCCGGGCTGTCCGCTGCTCGACACACTTGGCGCCGAAGTGCGGGTCGCGTGAGCATTACGGCTGTCGGGCGTGCATCCAGTCGGCTGCCGCCTGCGCCTTGCTCGCCGCGGTGAAGATCGCCCGAGGCTCGTCCTTGAGCAGTTGCAGCCAGGAGGCGATGTAGGCCGCATGATCGGGTCGCGGTTCGTGCGCGATCCCGAGATCGGCAAGCAGGAACGATGCGGTCAGCTCGGCGGTTGCTTCCTCCATCGCGAGCGCGTGCCTGGTCCACTTGGCGCTGAAATCCCGGTCGAGCCGATGGACTGCGCCACTGGCATGAGCCGCTTCGTGAATGTGGGTGGCATAGAAGCCGTGGGCGTCGTGGAAGGCGCTGAAATCCGGCAAGTGGATGCGGTCTTCGGCGATGTGATAATAGGCACTGGCCGAGCCGTAGACGGTATCGATGCCGAGCGCGGCGATGAAGGCTTCGGCGGCGGCGAGGCGTTCGCTCTCGGGCAGGACCGGCCCCGGTTCGGGCGCATAGCCATCGACCTGATCGGCGTTGAACAGGCTGAATGCCTTGGCGAAAAGCCGTCGGTGGTCGTCATCGTCGCCGGCGTCATCGCCCTTCGCGCGAAACTCCTTCCAGAGGACGCCGAGGCTGGCGTGCTCGCCCTTGCGGACCTGCGCGCCGAGCGCCTGCCACTGGCGATAGGTGCCCCAGACCCCGCTCGCATAGTCGCTGCCATAGGCGGCCGCCCAGAGCGAGACCGTATTTATGCCGCGATAGGGCTTGCCGCTGGCGACGTTGGTCGGGCGGGTGACGTCGGCGCCAGAATGATGCCACGGCATGCGCCAGGTGCCGGTGCCGGCTTCGATCGCGGCGACGATCGCGTCGGTGACGCGCGCATAGACGTCTGAGCGTGGTGAGGCTGACATGATCTGTTCTCCGTTCTCGCGCCGGGGACCATCCCCGGCGGCGGAGGCCCGTTCGCGCCGGGCACAGGGGGCTCGCGCACCCGTCAGGGCCGCAGCGAAGCGGAGGACGGCGAAGCCGTTGCGCGGGTGCGCCGACCGGCGCAGGACTCCGCCAACAGCCGGGGTGGTCTACGGCGCGGGAGGGTCGATCCCGGCAATCACCGCGGTCAGGCGGTCAAGCTCGCCCTCAAGCGCGCGGCGCTGGAGATCGGACATGCGCCGTTCGCGTAAATGCGCCCTGGCATCATCGGCCGCGCGCTCCCACGCCGGCCTGTGGCGGGCGGTGATACAGGCGTTGGGGCAGCGGGTCGGCTCGCACAGAGCGGTGAGCGGCTGCCTGGGATCGGGGGTCGTCACGCGCTTGAGGCAGAGCGCGGTCGCGGGATCGAAGAAGCAATCCGCGAGCAGACCGACGTGGAAGGTGCGCGCGACGCTGGCGAGCATGACGCGCAGGCGGGCCCGATCGGCGATCATGGCGGGCAGTGGCCCGAGCTTAACGGCGGCATCGTCGAGGGTCCGCGCGATGCGTGGTCCCGCCGGTCCGCCGAGTGATGCGCCGCCCTGCCGCCGGTCGAAATAGTCCAGCAGATCGTCAATCTGACCGAGCCGGCGCTGCGCCTCGACCTCTGCGCGAAACCCCGATCCACTGGTCCCGGCATAGCCCTCGAAAGCGGCGACCGAGGCATGCTTGTACTGGATCATGCCGGCGATGGTGCCGAACGGACGGTTGGCGATGTGCCACGCGATGGTGCGCCGGAACTGCCGCGTCGTGATGCGCCACGGCTTGCCATCGGGGCCGGGTGGGATGACCGGCGCATCGGGGCTGCCGAAGACGGTGTTGAGGTGGTCGCGGAAGGCGTTGAGCTGGCGGACCACCTCGCTCGACAGATGCGTCTTGGTGACAGCGCGGGGACGAAGCACCGGCCAGAGCGTGTCGCTTCCAGTCTTCCGTGCCGCGTGTTCCGACAGCCGTTCGAGCACCGTGATCGCCTCGGCCACCGGTTCGATCGTCACCCAGCTCGCCGACTCACCGGCGCTCGATCGGCGCTTGTAGAGGGTCGATCGGACGCGTTGCCGCTCGATCAGGCCGTCTTCGCTGCGCGCGATCGAGAGGCAGCCGCGCCGCATCGCCTGGACCTCGCAGTCGCGCATGCCGGTCAGATAGGCGCATACGATATAGGCGGCGGCCTGCAGCATCCGCTCCTCGATCGCTAGGGTCTTCACGTCGAAGCGGGCACGCCATGGCCGACCGCTCTCGGGAGCGATCGAGATCGGCGTGTCCATGCCGCCGACCTCGGTACCAAGCGATGCAACCGCTTCGCGAATGACATCCGGTGCGCCGGTAGTGAGCATGAGATGCATGGCCGGCTCGGCGACGGCATCGATGCCGGCATGCAAATGGAGGAGATGGGCGTTGATCGGCGGGGTTGCATCCCCGGTGAGGGGATCGATGCGCGTGGCGCCGTTGTGTGCCGTCGTCCAGATGGGCACGCCGCGTCCTTGCCGGGCTCGGCGCGCGAGATAGCGCTCGAGGCGCGCGCGCTGCCGCAGGCGGCGCTCTGCATCAGGCAGTCCGCGTTCGGCGGCGAGCAGCCGAGCGCGGACTGCCTCGAGCCGATCGAGCGCGACCCGAGCCGCCAGAATATCGGTCGCGAAGGTCGTGACATAGCGCAGCGACCAGGCGAGCAGCGGCGTGACAATCTCCTCCGGCATGCGTGGGGTGCGGTTCTCGCGCACATGCCGATATCCGGCGACGCGCGCAGCCGCTTGCCCGGCCCACGGCTCGAACCCGAGACCGCCTCCAGGCAGGTGATCCCGGAGATGGTAGAGATCGGTGACCACCTGCAAGAGCTGGCCGACGATGACGGGGCGCCGCGCTGAATCATCCCGCAGGTGGCGCGCATAAGCGTCGATCAGCGCCTGATCGATGCGGCCCAGGTCGAGCCGCCCAAGCCGCTCGCGCGCGAAGGCGAAGAACCGGCGAGCCCGGTTGAATGCCTGTCGGATGCTGGCGGGCGGCAGCTTCGGGTGGTAGCCGGGAAGACCGACGTTGAGGCGGGCGTAGAGATAGGCGCGCATTGCCGCCTGCACATCGGCATGTTCGAGCACGTCGAAATGCACGGTGACGTGGCAGCGCCGAGCGTTCTCGCGGAAGACGGCGGGACCGAGATCCCAGGTCGGGTCGCCGACGTGCGACAGCTCCTCGCGGGCATGGCCCGCCTTGAGCGGCGCGCTCGCCAGCACAGGGCGATCGTCGAACGCGGGCACGAGGGCATGGACGGGCGTGGTCATGCGCGTGCCTCCGGCGGCAGATAGAGCCGTTCGCTCCCCATCTGCCGGCGCGCTTCGGCGATAACGGCATCGGAGAAGACCGGCAGGACCTGGACCGTGATCCGGGTGTGGACGCGGCCGAACTTGGCGGCCCAGTCGCTCGCCGGCAGGCTGCATCGCTGCTCTTCGACGAACGCGAGAAAGGCGAGGATCGCGGGGAGCTTGCGCGCGGTGATGACGGCGTTGGGACAATCGAGGCAGCCCCAGAAGGGCTGCGCGCAGGGCGAACCGGGCTCGGCGAAAGGACTGCTATGGAAGCCCGCGCAGGCGGCGAGCCAGACATCCTGTTCGCCGTCGAGCACCGGACCCACCGTATCAGCCGACATCAGCGACGCGACCTGTTCGGGCGCTTCGCGCAGCGCCTGCTCGGCGGTGGGTGGAAGCACGGTCGGCATCGCCGCAGCGACCGCTGCGCGGAAGGCATCGGCGACGGCCGCCTCGTGCAACGGCCGGAGCGACGGCAGATCGGCATAGTGGCGCGCCGCGACCTCGCGGGTGTGACCGACCGCGAAGCGGGCCATATGCCCCTCGGTCTTGGTGTACCATAGCGCCTTGTGGGTCTTGCGCAGCCGGGAAAGCAGCAGATGGAGCGGCTTCCCATCATCGCCGGCGATACCATGGCGACGAGCCCAGGCGGCGAGTTGGAACTTGGGATCGACGATGCCGGCGCGAAGGCCGCCAACGTTGTGATAGAGCCAGAGGCAATCGTCGGTCAGATGCTCGCGTGCGACGGCGGTGACGTCGATCAGGCGACGCATGAGGCCGCCGGGTGTGCCGCTACCACCATCGCGGACCCGCATGCTCTTGTGCTCGGCACCGCGGGCGCGGCGCTTCAGATAGCGTAGCTCCACCGTGCCGGCATGCGGGTTGGTGAGACAATCCACGGTCAGCGTCTTCAGGCACTCCGGCTCGAGGCCGGTATCGAGCGTGAGCAGCACGAGCAGCGCCGGCAGATCGCGCGCGAGCAGATGATGGCGGCCATGCAGGTCGTCGATGAGCGTGCTGATCGGCAATCCGCGCCGCATGCGCATGAAATAGAGGCGCTTCAGCGCGGGCTGGTCTGCGACGATAAAGCCCTGCCGCGCGATGATCGCTTCGACATCGGCGCGCGCCCTGGCGACGACAGGGTCGCCCTCATCAGTGCGGTCGTCGGCGCCGAGGCGGCGAAGCATCGCTTCGATATCGGCCCTCGCGGCGTCGCGCAGCGCGCGGGCGACGAAGGGGCTATAGGCATCGCGCGGGGTCGAGCGGCCCGCCGAAGTGGCCAGCGTGTAGCGCAGCCGCTCATGCAGGTCGGGCGCGATCCGATCGGGCCGGTCTGCCTCGATCGCGCGCAGCGTGTTGATGACCTTGCCGACCGTTATGTGCCGGTGGATCGCGCCCATCCCACGCCGTTCGAGCGCGGACGCAAAGCCATCGATATGGACTGCGCGCAGGTCGTTGACGCCGGTCACCTCCGGCGCATCATCGCCAAGCCAGGCGAAGAAGTGGCGATAGACCTGAACATACTGCTTGATGACGCTGGCCGCACCGATGGGGCCGCCGAGCGCCGCCGATCGACGCAGCGCACCGGCGAAAGCGATGGCGAGTGGGCGAGGATCGAGCCCGGTCATATCGACTAGGACCGTTCCGCCATGCCGCGCCTCGATGGTGAACTTGAGGCCGAGCACAGGATCGGGCTGCGATCGCTCCGGCGTGATCGGCGCAAAGGCGACAGGCCGGCCCTTGCGGGGACGCCCGCTCATACGCCTTGCGGCCCCGGCAGTAACGCCAGCAGCCCCTCGACGGCCGCGTCCACCGTATCGGCGCGGGTCGCGATATGGTCGAGGTAGATATAGGTGGTGGTGAGGCTGGCGTGGCCAAGCAGGCGTTGCACCTGTTGCAGCGGGTCGCCCAGGATCAGCCGATAGCTCTCCACCGGCCCCACCGGCAATGCCGCTTCGCGCAGCCGCTGCTGGATCAGCAAGGCGAGCATATGGACTGCGAAGGCGTGGCGAAGCTGGTGCGGGCTGATCGACAGCGGGAAGCCGTTCTGTGCGCACCGCTTGCAGGCGCGGGTGAAGATCACCTCCCACGAGTTGGGGCGGACAGGCTGGCCGACCTCGGTCAGCCATAGCGCCGCCGGCTCGCGGGGCGTTCCATCCTCGTCGCACAGGATCAGGCGGCATCGTTCCTCCGGGGTGCAGATATCGCGCATGCGGTCGAGACCGGCGCGGGTGACAGGGATCGGTCGGTCGAAGCTGGCCGCACCGTCGCGCGCGGCGAACTTGGCCACGCCCGCGGCGCGCTCGACCGCGACATAGGCGGCGATCTGACGAAGCAGCCGGCGTGGGACCAGAACGCTGCGTCCGCGGTCGCCCTTGGTGAGCGGCGGCGGAAGGGGCAACCAAAGTTGTTGGACGTCACCGTCCTCGCGGTCGATCGCCGCGAGCTCGGCAGTGAGCAGGCCCGACGCCTCTTCGAGGCGCAGGCCGGTGGTGACGAGAAGATCGGCGAATAGCGCGTTGCGCAGCCCGTTGCGATCGCGAGCGCCGGGGCGCTCCGTGCCGTCAGGGGTGAGCCCGCGCAGGCCGAGCTCGCGGAAAATGCGGTAATCGTCCATCGTGACGAACCGGACGTCCGACCGCCTGGCGACGCGCTCATAGGCGTCGTTGCGCGCCGCGATCATGCCGCGACGGCCACCCTGCGCCGGTCGCCAAACGGCGCGGCGGCTGAACGGCGCGTCGGCGATCAGCCCTTGCTGCTCGCCCCAGCGGTAGAGGCGATCGAGGCTGGCGACGGCCCGGTTCCAGCTTGCCCCCGTGATCCGGTGATCGGCCTCGTCGCGGCGTCGCTCACGATGATAGGCGCCGACATCGTCGCGGGTCGCAGCCCACACGGTCTTGCCGCAGGCATCGAGAAAGCGAAGCCAGACCGCGACATCATAGGCGTAGGCGCGAAGCGAGTGCCGCGAACGGACCCCCGACAGCGGCAGGTCGAGAAAGAAGCGATCCAGATCGGGATGATAGAGCGCATCGCCACGCAGGATCAGCGGCACATGCGCATCGAGGCCCCTGGCCTCGCGCCGCTCGCAAACAGCAATGATCGACACCGGCGCGAAACCCTCCCCCCGGACCCCCCACCCGGAAACTGACCTCGCACCGTTGCGCCCTATGGCCCGGCAGCTATCAGGCTGGCCTCCGCCAGCTCTTGGGTCAGCGCTACGGCCAGCCTGATAACTGCCTACCGTGGGCGTCCATCGCCGACCTTACTGCAATGTTGCGGACGGCGCAGACTGTCCAGATAATGCGACCAGTTCCTCGGCGGCATATGCCGCCGTACCGAAGCGGTTTTTGAGATCACGGCCCAAGCGGCTGGCATGGCCAGTCCAGTGCGACTTATGCCGATATCGGCATAAGTCGCATAATGCCGTAACCCAGATTATGCCGCATGGCCTCCGCTGGAGGCCAGACAGCCCGGCATCGGCCATGCGGCTGTTCGGCATAATCAGAGCCCTTCTAAGAACACCAAGAGGTTATCGTCTGGTCGGAACCGGCCGGGCGGGGTGGCAGGGGCCGCGACGCGAGCGAGCGCCTTTTCCTTCATTCTCATGTCGGCATGGATGTAAATCTGGGTGGTCTCGACGTTTTCGTGACCAAGCCAGAGCGCGATCACCGTTTGATCGACACCGTGGTGGAGCAGTTCCATCGCCGTGCTGTGGCGAAGCGTATGCGGTGTGACCCGCTTGGTGTCGAGGCTCGGGCATGCGCGCGATGCCGTCAGGCAATGCTTGCGTACCAGATGTTCGAGCGCGTCGCGGCTCAGCCGCTCGCCCCGGATCGATGGGAACAGCGGCCTGCTCTCATCCTTGTCGTTGCCGATCCACGTCGCCAGCAGCTTAGCCGTTTCGCGGCGAAGCGGGGTGGCGCGCTCCTTACGGCCCTTACCCATACAGCGGACGTGCGCGCCGGTGCCGAGCGCCACATCACCCCGCGTGAGGCCAACCAGTTCGGATGCCCGCAGACCAGTCTGGACCGCGAGCAGCAGCAGAGCATGATCACGCCGCCCCGTCCATGTCGTGCGATCCGGCGCTGCGAGCAACGCCGCGATCTCATCCGCGTCAAGGAATGTGACCGCACGCTTCACATAGCGCTTGTTGGGCATGGTGAGGATGCGCTGGCAGTGCAGTAGCCAGGTTGGGTCGGTCATCGCGACGAAGCGGAAGAACGATCGGATCGCGGCCAGTCGGGTATTACGGCTGCGAGCGCCGTTGCCCCGCGCCGTTTCGATATGGCTGAGGAAGTCGGCAACCAGATCGGCGTCGATGTCTTCGACCGTCAGCTTGACCGGCGGCTTGCCACGTTGCGCGCTCGCATATCGAAGCAGGAGCCGGAACGTGTCGCGGTAGCCTGCAACCGTGTGGCGGCTTGCCTCCAGTTGCGTGCAAAGCCGGTCGGTGAAGAAGCGCTGGATCAGCGCAGGCAAGGTCGCGACGCTCATTGGTTCACCTCCGGCCGGCGGGTTGCACGGGCCATCGCCAGATCGAGCAGTTCCGGGACCGCCTCCAGATAC
Source organism: Sphingopyxis macrogoltabida (assembly GCF_001314325.1). NCBI lineage: Bacteria > Pseudomonadati > Pseudomonadota > Alphaproteobacteria > Sphingomonadales > Sphingopyxidaceae > Sphingopyxis > Sphingopyxis macrogoltabida. The sequence goes on along the minus strand of NZ_CP009429.1, from coordinate 1,050,882 downwards.
CAGAACGTGTTGGAGGGATTGGTATGACCCAGATAGGTCGTCAGTCGGATCATTTCGCGCGCGGGGTCTTTGCCCGCGCGATACCACCCGATCATCGTGCGCACCGCGAAGCTGTGGCGAAGGTCATGGATGCGCGGCCCCCGGCCGTGCCGACCATATTGTTGGCCGGGCCGCAGCCCGATCCGCTGGCAGACGTGCGCGAAGTTGTAGCGGGCACTGCAGTCGGTCAGGCGGGTTCCCTTTTCCGTGACGAACAGTGCTGGCGAGGACCGTCCAAGCAGTCGGTCGCGCTCTGCAGCATAGGCGATGAGCTGCGCTACCACGCTTGGGTCGAGCGGAAGCAACCGTTCCTTGCCAAGCTTTCCGCGCCGTATGCGCAGCACGCCAGTCTCGGTGTCGATGTCATCGTCTTTGAGCGCCAGCGCTTCACTGATCCTGAGCCCTGTTACGGCGATAAGCCCGAACAGGGTTGAGCAGGCCAGCGCGCGCAGGCCATAGATGGACGGCAGACCCTTGGCCGCCATGACGATCGCGGCGATCTCGGCCTCCGTATAGATATAAGGACGCTGCCGCGCATAACGCTCAGGGAGCAGCCCGCGCGGCGGCACCTGGTGCGCCGGGTCGATACCGCTCAGCCACTGCGCGAACAGCCGCACCTTGCCGAACCGTGCCGAGCGTGTGGATGTGCCTACAACGGGCAGGCTCGCATCCCAGCGCAGGAACAGCGCCGTATCGACGTGCGAAGCGCGTTCCTGATCGGCGAAGCGGGCGAAGCGCCGGAGTATCCGTTCATCCGTACGAAGATCGTAGCCGAGACTGCGCCGAACGCTCAGATAACGGTCGAGTTGAAGGACGATGCTCATTGCACGCCTCCCGCAACTGGCCAAGGCTGCGCGACCGACCGCAGCCCGTCAATGTCGAGCCGCGCATATATCAGGGTCGATGACCGTGAGCGGTGCCGCAACACGTCGCTCACCTCGTCGAGCGAAGCACCGGCGTTCACCAGTCTGGTCGCAAGGCTATGACGCAACACATGTGATCCGACGTATGGCGTCACCGGCTTTTGCCCGGTCGCCGCCAGTGCATCCTTGATGATGGCGTTGACGATCTGGCCGTTCTTAAACGCGCGGTGCGGCGCGCGGTGGCTGACGAACACGGCTCGGCATGTCGTTGGCCCGCGCTCATCGCGAAGATAGCGGCTCAGCGCGTCCCCGACCTCGCCGGATATCGGCAACCGATCGTGCAACTCGCCCTTGCCGCGCACCATGAGTTCGCCCGCGCGCCAGTCGATATCGTCCAACCGTATCGCGATCACCTCGGGCGCTCGCAACCCGAGCCGCGCCATCAGCAGCAACATCGCATAGTCGCGTGCGGCATGTCGGGGATTGCTGCGCACCGAGCGAAGCACCGCCTCAACGCCATCGGGCGAGAGGTGCCGGGGCAGTCGCGCATCCCAGCGCTGGGCTGTCTTGGGGACGCTGGGTGCGAGATTGGTCGCGGTCGCGCCACGCGCGAACAGATATTGGAAGAAGGTCCGCAGATGCGTCGCTACCGTCTTGTCGCGATAGGGCGTCCGGCGCGCCAGCACTTGCTGCACGAAGCCAGTGATGTCGGCACCGCTCAACCGCGTCAGGTCGATCATTTGCCTGCCGAAGCGATAGTCGAGGAACCGGTTCGCGAAGCCCAGCGTGTGCCTGATCGTGCGCGGGCTCAGGCCCCGTTGTTTGACCAGATAGGCCTCGAAGTCCGCCAACAGCGTGGTCCGCATCACCTCAGCGTCCGTCAGCGGCACAGGCTGCGCCACGCCAATGTCGATGAGATGCGCGGCGAACCGACGCGCCAGATTATGCGGACAAAGCTTCTGACCCTGTTTTCGCGGCACCATCCGTCCCAGCCGTTCGGCCTGATCGAGCGTCAATGCGGAAGGCTCCACGCCCTCAGCGTCCATCAGCCGCCCCAGATTCCGAACGAGATGGCGGTAGGTTTTGAGCGTTCCCGTTTTGTAATTGGCGGCCGCGAAGCTCTCGATGAACGAGTCGAGATAGGGTTCGATGCAAGTGTACTGAGTTTCCGTCATGATCATCGTGCTCCATGTTGTTGGAGCGACGAAGATTATGCCGAATGGGCCAAGCGCGATCATGCCGCCAACCGCGCCTTCTCGCCACGATGCGGCATAATTTGGGTTACGGCATTATGCGACAGCTCGTGCGCGAGCGTCGCGTAATAGTGGTCGAAGCCCGAGAAGAGATGCGCGGGCGGCATTGTCACCCGGTCAGCTACCGGCTCATAATAGGCTTCGTCGCCCTGATGACGCAGGACGGCCGGAATATTGGCAAAGAATGAGTCGAGTTCAGCCTGACGGCCCTCGGGTTCCACCACCTCAAGCGTCGCGGCGGGATGGAAACGTTCCGGAAGACCTTCGACCTGATCGGCATTGAAAACCGGATAGGCCTTCAACACGCGACGACTTTCGTCAGTTTTTTCGCCGGTGTCGGGGGCTTCGACTTCCTTGGTGTAGCTCTTGTAGAATATGGCGATGGTGGATTTTTCGCCCTTGCGCACCTGTGCGCCCAGTTCTTTGGCCTGATTGTAGGTCATCCAGAACGGCGAGGCGTAACCGCACATATCGGCAACCATCCAGAGCCAGAATACATTCATGCCGCGATAAGGGACGCCGCACGCCCGCAATGGACGCGAGACTGGCACACCGCGCCATGGCTTGATCCACGGCTTCGTGCCGGACTCGAGGCGGGCGATGATTTCTTGGGTGATACGGGTCGCAGGCGACACTCCGCCGCTTTGTCCCTTGCGATAGGCCATGTTGGATCTCCTGAAATGGCCTGACGACAGTTCCGTCGGTCAGTGCCGGAGATCCCGGAGCCCCCTCCGCTCTCTTTCCATGAAGGAAGCGGCCCCCCGGCATGTGCCGGAGGACCGCTTCACGGTGGCGAGTAGCCGTTCCTGTCAGGAGGAGGTCAGGCGGCCAACTCGCTCGGGGGTTGATTGTCGTCGTTGGCGACGAAATCCGCGTTGGGACTTTGCGCTTCGTTATCGGCAGGAATTTCCGGCAGGTCGGCAAAGCGCATGACCTCGGGCACCCAGGCGAGGGCCCTTTCCCGAACTTCGACCTCGGTGATGTAGGTCCCCGCGAAGACGCGCTCGGCGCTCATCGCGAGATCGCCCTTTTTCACCGATGCGAAGCGCGAGGACAGTTCCAGGCCGCCGACATCGGTGAGCGCATCGAGGATGACCTGCTTCGAGACGCGGTCGAAGTAGTTTGCCGCGGTCGGACGCCACCATTGCGCCATATCGATGCCGATCGCGCTGCCCAGATGATCCTGGAACGCGATTTGGCGTTCGCCTGCCATGTTGAGGCTCGCCTCGAGCGTGCGAGCGACGACAAAGCCGAGCCATGCTGCGCGGCTTTCATCAGCGAGTGCCCGAAACATCTTGAAGCGCGACGAAGCGTCTTCGCCAGATCGCCAGCTCTCATCGAGACCAGAGCGCAGGTCCGCAAGGGATGCGCTTGCCGGCGCATCCTTCGCTTCGAACCCGACAATCGGACCCGCAGGGACGCCGCCACGCAGGGTCGTGGCCGCGCGTGACCGCCAGTCGTGGGTGTCGGCATCCGCGAGGGTGAAGACCATGATGTCGAGCGAAAGGCCGGGATCCGATGCCACGTGGAGCGCGAGCACGTCACGACGTTGCATCGCAAGTTCGTCGATCAGACGCTTGGAAAGCGCTGCACGGCGTTTGCCATCACTGTCGACACTGGCCACGACTTCGACGACATCGTCGTCACCAACGACTTCGATATCGCGCTCGCCGTAGAACACCGGCTGGAGGACCGGTGTCCCGTCGCGCGAGAGAACGAGGATCATTCCGGCATTGGCCTTCAGTTCGGGCGCCAGCTCCGGGGGCTTTGCCCGAATGTCCTGGCATTCGCGCTCGATCGCTTCGATCGTCGCCTCGGCCGCAGCAATTGCTTCTTCTGCGCTGTCTTCATCCTCGAGAATGGCCGCATGATCGTCGTAGGAAGCATCGAGTTCGTCAAGGCGGGCCAGTTCGGCGTCAGTCAACGGAGCCGGCTCGGCCGGAAGGCGAATGAGGCCTTCCACAAGATCGTGACTGGCATAGGCGTCAAGCGTCGGCTTAACCCAGGCAAGGCCCTGCTCTGCTGCGAGCGCCTTGGCGCGTTTCTCCATCTCCTCCGAGGCGAGGGTTTCGAGAAGCGCGACATCAACCCAGGACTCGCTGTCATCGTCGTCGAATAGTTCGCGTTCGATCCGGCCACCTGCAGCGGTATATGCGTCGCGACCGACAAGACGGGCCCGAGCATCGCTACCGCGAACCGTGCCGGAGAGCACCATGCGCCGGATGCTGTCGGCGCTGGGCGCATAATAGCCCGAGGACGCCTGTTCATAGACGCGAGCCTGAATCTCCTGGTCGGAGGTCGCGCCGAAAGCTTTGGCGAGATCGAGAGTGATTTCACCGGATGCCAGAGCATCGAAGACGACAGGCGCAAGGGTCGCGAGACGCAGCCGGCCTTCGACGAAGCGGACCGTCAGTCCGAACCTGCGCGCGACATCTTCCGTCGAGGCGCCTGCCTCGATCAGGGCAGCGAACGCCTGCGCTTCGTCGGCGGGGTTCATCGCGAGGCGATGGAAGTTCTCGGCCAGGCTCGTTTCGACTGCGATTTCCGCATCGTCCTCAAGCACGAGGCAGGTAACCTCGTAGCCCTTCGGCAGGACTCTCTCTTCGGCAAGCGCCAGCAAGGCGCAGCGGCGGCGCTCTCCGGCTTCGACCTCGAATTTGCCACGAGCCGCAGGCCGAACGATGAGGTTCTGCAACAGCCCATGGGCTGCAATGCTCGCTTTCAGTTCGGAATCTGCAGCTGGGTCACCGTGGCGGCGCACATTGCGAGGAGACTGGACCAACTTGGTCAACGGGATCGACTTGATCATGGGACATACTCCTGATTGCGAGCACAGGCATCGACCATCGACGCTCCTTCGGCTCAGTCAGAAGCAAGCCCCCTTCCCTCTCTCTTCACCGTGGCCGGTCAGACAGGTGACGTTCTGCGGCCAAACGAAATTATGGAAGAAGGGAACACGGCCCAAGGATCGAACCGATGCTGTTGCATCACGGAAACTACCTTCCCCATGGCAAGCCAAACGAATTGTATTGGTTCGCATTTTGTTCTACTGGATGGATGATCAATCGACAGGCGGCGAAAAAGCATGGCAAACCAGAAGTTCTTCGAAGAGAGGACTGATCAATCCGAGGTCAAAGCCCGCATCGTGAACAAGTACTTCTCTACTTGGGCACAGGTCGTCATGCCCACGGTTGCGAAGCGCGGCGGAAAGATCGCTTACATGGACCTTTATGCCGGCCCAGGCCGCTACAAGGATGGTGCGGCGTCGACGCCCCTTCTCGTATTGCAAACGGCCATCAATCATCCGCTAATGTCACAAATGCTCACCGCCTATTTCAACGACGCAGATGGTGACAAAACTTCGACGCTCCAAACAGAAATCGATAGCCTCCCGGGTCTAGGAAAACTCAAATATAAACCCGTCGTGACTTGTGGTGAGGTAGATGATGATGCCGCGACGTATTTTAACGAAACGCGCCTCGTCCCTTCGTTCTCGTTTGTCGATCCTTTCGGTTACAAAGGCCTCTCTCTTAGGATTGTCCAGGGCGTCATCAAAGATTGGGGTTGCGATTGTGTATTCTTCTTCAATTACAATCGGATCAATGCGGGGATCAACAATCCCGGCGTAAAAAAGCATATGGATGCGCTGTTCGGAGAAGAGCGCGCGGACACGCTTCGCGCGAGGCTCCCCGGTTTAACGCCGGAATTGCGAGAGGCTGCCATTCTCGAAGAGCTGGCCAATGAGATTCAGTCGCTTGGTGGCAAGTATGTGCTGCCCTTCACATTCCGTAACAGCGAAGGCACGCGCACATCTCATAAGCTGATTTTCGTCTCAAAGCACTTCAAGGGCTATGAGATTATGAAGGACATTATGGCGGCTGAGAGCTCAACTCTCGACGAAGGTGTCCCGTCGCTCACATATTCACCTGCTGATGCGTCGATGCCGCTTTTGTTTTCGCTGGTCCAACCCATGTCTAAGCTGAAAGAGATGCTGCTGGAAGATTTCGCGGGACAAACCCTGTCACTCACGGAAATCTATGAGCGACACAGCGTAGGCAAGCCATACATCAAAAGGAATTACCGCGAGGCGCTTAGTGCGCTTGAAGCCGCAGAGAGGGTCTCGGCGTATTCGACTAAAGGGAAGCGTCGCAAGGATACCTACCCCGACCATGTGAAGGTCCAGTTCAAGGAAGGGTGCTGAGCATGGCGACGAATTCATCAATCGAATGGACAGAGGCGACATGGAACCCCGTCGCAGGCTGCAATGTGGTCTCGCCTGGCTGCACCAATTGCTATGCCATGCGGATGGCGCGACGGCTCGAAGCCATGGGCCAGCCCAAGTACGCAGGCACCACCAGAATGTCTGGTGGACGACCGAAGTGGAACGGCGTTGTGCGGATTGACGAGGAAAGCTTTAGGCTGCCCGCCACATGGCGCACGGGCCGCATGATTTTCGTGAACTCAATGTCCGACTTGTTTCATGAGGCCGTGCCCGTGAAATTTGTGCAGCGCGTGTTCGAAACCATGAGGGCAACTCAACAGCACACCTATCAAATCCTTACCAAGCGCGCGGAACGGCTCGAAGAGCTCGCTCGTAAGCTGGACTGGCCAGCAAATGTATGGATGGGTGTAAGCGTTGAAAATGCAGACTACCTTTATCGCATCGACCACCTGCGCCGCACAAAAGCGGCCATCAAATTTTTGAGCTTAGAGCCCCTGCTTGGGCCGCTTGAGAACATGAACCTCCAGGGAATCGATTGGGTTATTGCAGGCGGCGAAAGCGGGCCAGGTGCAAGACCGATGAACCCTAGCTGGGTGCGATCGATTCGCGACCAGTGCCAGAGCGCTGGTGTGGCCTTCCATTTCAAGCAATGGGGCGGCGTCAACAAGAAGAAGGCTGGTCGAATGCTTGACGGCCAAACTTGGGATGAATTTCCCAAGGAGCCGCTGCGTAGCGAGGCGGCATTGGCGGCGGCTTTCGTCTAGGATCGATCAAAAATCCATGTTGGCGTAGCGATCGTTCAAGTGCACTTGATAATCGGCATAGCTCTCCATGGCGTCGACTGAAGCCATGGCGCGTGCATAGTCGCCGTTAACGACCTTGGTCAGGTTGAGAGGCAGACCAAAGTCCTGAATGTGTATCTTTGCGGGCTCGAGTGAGCCTGACCAAAGATGATCGATAAAATCCCGGATAAGTGCGATAGCCTCAGCGGCCACGAAATCGACACCCTGTCCAAACTTCAAAGCGGCACGGTCACGCGGATGAGGCAGAAGCATCGGTACAGCCCCAGCCTTCGAGTGGAAGTGGAACGCCTCGCCGTCTTTCCCGAACGCCCCGTGGGCAACGAAGTTTCGAAGCTGACGCCGGACTATGGCCAGCTGATCGTAAAATTGTTTTGTGGTGGGGTCGGTGATATCCAGCGCTGCTTTGAACTTTTCGGCCCATTCCGCCTTTGCGAGCTTGGTGACATCCTCCCCTGTCGCGCAGTTACCGCGAAGGATGGCGATGTGGATGAAGACATGCTCAGTCCAGCTAAAGAAGCATTCGATGGCAGAGAGCCCCAGCCATTTGGCCTCCCGATTGAGCTCGACTGCCGGAAAGGCTACCGTATAGCTCATATCGCTAAGATGGTTGACAATCCGCTCGTCCTTCCGGCCCTCCGCTTGCTGTTGCCTGTCGTCATAAAGATCGAGGTAGAAATTTAGCCGTTCGAACAGATCGGGCGAGCGGTTGACGACATTGAGTTGGGAGGCCTTTGCTGCCTGCTCAGCCCTCCAATCGAAATAAGGCTGCGCCGCTTTGGTGGCCTTGTGGATCAATCTGACAATTTCGGCAGCCGCTTCTTCGTCTTCTGGAACATTGGCAGCGAAGACGCCCAATCCAAATTTGCGGTGTTCCACAAGGAAGGGCCGCCCATCATATTCCACCGGGACTGACCAGGCTACCTTTTCGAACTGACCTAGATTCGTGAAACCCAGCAAGTCGACAAGAAGAAAGTAGACCAGATAATATGGTGGCAGCGTCCGCCCGGCATCGGTGCGCTTTGCGTTGAAGAGAAATCCCTTCGGCGCTCGCATGCTGAAATCTGCTGGTTCTAGTGGAGAAATCGCCTTCTGGGCGCGGGTTCGGACAGTTTCGATTTGCTCGCTGTTCAATGTTGCCCACCTTTCAGGTAGATACCACTCGAAACACGGCACCTGTTCCCGCATTTCGAACTAGGTCGACCCCCGTACCATCCCAGTGATAGTCTAGGTGACGCCCTTGAATAGGGTCTGACGCGCGGTCGGGGTAAAACAGCCCAACACATTCGCCGTTCTGATGCCGGATGCTCGGATAGACCAGACCTTCCGCGCCATTCGCCCTGAGCGTTGCAGCGAGGCTTTGCGATGCGACATAGCTGTCGGGATCAAGCGCAGGATCCTCTGGCTCAATGCCCCTGAGATCACGAAGGTCGGCGTTTACTGACAATACGATTTCACGGAACTGCGAGATCCAACCTGGCGCTTCGGCAGTGCGAGTCATGAAGCGGGCATGATGATGGATTGTTTCGAACAGCGCTGTTTCGAATGTATCCCCCGCGTATAGCACGCCGTAGGTCCCATCGGTGAAGCGACTTGGCCGGTCCGTGCTAACATGCGTGAACGGCGCCATCAGATAGGATGCGCCATTTCCGCCTACCCGGCGATCAGCCGGCACCAGATCGAGATTGCCGATCGTCGCCATAATGCGAGGATTGGTTTTTTGCTCGGCGGAGATCAGCAGCGGCCAATCTGCAGGGTCTGCGATGTCTTCGAACAGGTCAATCGGTGGAAAGGCACTGCGGATAATCCGTACAGCACCTTTCCACTCGACCTGGGCAACCGGAATCGCCTTGGGATCAATCACCAGGCACCACGTTCGGCATCAAGATAGCGACGCACCCGCATGATATCAGTCAGCTCGCCGCCAAGCATGACGTCGAGCGCACTCACTCCGGCAAAGGCGGCGTTACCTGCCTTGATCCAGGCGTAGCCACGTTGGGCTTCGGAAAAAATGATCCTCAGCGCCTTGTGGATACCCATCAGGTTGGAGAGCCGCGCCGCACCATCACGCGAGACACGGCCCGGCCCCTCAGCCTTCCATCGCCGGTAGGAGCGAACCGGCATGTCGAGCAAAGTCGCTGCCTGCTCGTCGGTGAGTTCCCATTTCCCAAACAGGTTCAGCACGGCGCGGAACATCGCCGCTGCTTCCTCCTGAGTTATAGGATCGGGCCGGAAGGCATCGGGGACGGTATCAACGGGTTGCAGTGCCAACATGAGCATTCTCCATATGGCAGTATATATCACATTGAATGCCATTTGGCAAGATAACAATCTCATCCCACAAGTCGCGCCAAGACCGATACTGCGCTCGTCGTCGGGACGAAAAGTCGCGTTTGATAGCGTATGATCTCGGTGAAACACCCATGTGCCTTGTACCAGTCTAGGCGAGACGCCGACCAACCAGTCAGTTCGAGCCGCTGCGCGCCGTTGACGAGGCTGCGCTTGAGCGTGAGCGCTTCGCGGCTTTTGATTTGCATCGGCCGCCCGGTCCCGTTCACCGCATCGACGATTTGCTCTGCCGAAAAGGCATGTTCGTCTTCAAGCCCAAGCGCCTGGCATAGTTCGGGCACGCAATGGAGCGGAACCTCCCGGCCTAACAGCGAGCGTCCGTCTCGCGCCGAAATCCGGCTGACGCGAACATAGTCGGAAGGGAGTTTGTCCCACACCGGGAGCAACAGGCCGGTTGCAAGATGCAGTCGCTCACGCTTGTGATTTGAGGCGGCGTCATCGACCTCCGCCTGCCAGAGGCGCTGAAATTCGGTTGGATCCACTGTTTCCCAGTTGCTCTCCTCGAGTTGATCGGCAGTGATGTGTCCGTGCTTCAAGGGACGAACTAGCTCGAAGCGGGCCACACGCATACCTTCGTCGGTGAGCAGACTGCGAGCCGGGACAAGCAACCCGATCCGGCCTGAGCGCGCATTACGCAGAAGTTGCTGACGCGCACCTGACAAGCCGTAGAGCTCGTCGAGGCGTTCGAGACGCAAAGGCTTAAGCGCGCGGGCGATCTCGAGTTCGAGGAGATGCGTAGTCGCACCCGACAGCGCATCGGTGCGCAGTAGCGTGTCGGTCAGCACCTCGTAATGCTCCACCGCAATAGTCTCGACCCCAATGTCGAGCGTGCCGGCCTGGCGTGCTGCATCGATCCGCGCTTCGACGAGGCCGAGAAACTCGTCAAATATGCCGTTTTGCAAAGCAATCGGCAACGCGAGGATGCGATTGAGCCAGCGCTGGATTGTTGGCAGGTCATCGACCATCCCGCCGTCGGGCCCTTCGACCCTGAGCCCGCTCAATTCCTCAAACCGAGAAAGCGTAACGGCTTCCAGCTTGCCTGCGAACAACAGGCCGAACCAGCGATGAAGCGCCTCCTTGGCGTAGGTGCTCTCAAGATTATCGGCAGGATCGAAGAGGTTCTGCCCACCTGTCTGGCGCTGCCCTCGGGTCAGTGCCCCGAGACTGTCGAGCCGACGTGCAATGGTCGATATAAACCGACGTTCGCCACGCACGTCGGTGGTCACCGGGCGGAACAGTGGGGCCGACGCCTGATTGGTGCGGTTGGTACGGCCAAGGCCCTGAATTGCGGCATCGGCCCGCCAACCCGGCTCAAGCAGGAAGTGGACCCGGCGCATCTGGTTCTTTGCCGCAAGGTCGGCATGATAACTGCGGCCGGTGCCACCGGCATCGGAGAAAACCAGAATCCGCTTTGTCCCGTCCATAAAATCTCGCGTTTCGGCGACATTGGCGCGCGGAGAGCGCGACTGGAGCACCTGGCGTCCATCGCGTCCGACGATCAGGCGGCGGGTACGTCCGGTGACTTCGGCGACCTGATCGACACCGAACCGTTCGATGATCGCATCGAGCGCCGTCGCGATCGGCGGCAAGGCACAGAGCTGCTCGATCATGCGGTCGCGCGCGGCAAGCGCCGAACGACAGAGAACAGGAGCACCATTCTCATCACTCATCGGTTCGGACCGGGCATTGCCATTCTCGTCCGTGAACACCGCCATCAGCCGAACCGGGAAGCTTTTGGTGAGGTAATCGACCACGTATTCTTTGCAGTCGCAGTTTATGTCGAGCGTGGCGGCGGTAGGCGCAGGTTTCCTTCGGTTTTCCATGATTTCACTCCAGATAACTACGGTTCCGTCGACCTCAGCAAGTCGAAGGAGCCAACATGCGAACACGATCATCACTGCCGTTTCGGACTGCCCCGCTCCGGGTCGAAGATTCGCCCAGTCACGGCACTCTTCTCGCCGCATTTCTCTCCTCTCTGTCGCTCGACGAGAGGTCAGGCTGTGCGGTTCTGTATGGCGCGGCGGTCCGCCATTTCCTGCATTGGCTGGACCTGCACGAGATCGCGATCCGCACGATTGACGATCGGGCTGTCCGGCGGTTCGAGAAGCATCGGTGTCGGTGCCACCGGTATTCGGCGCAGCAAGCGCACTACAAGGCTGACCAAGCAGCAAGGGTCAGGCGCTTCGTCCGGTTCCTGGAAGATCAAGGCTACGTCGAAGTCGACGACGGGATCGACGATCTGCCACGGCACCTCGCTGACTATTCCGATGCGATCGATCGCCTGCAACTCGCCGAGGGACCCGCGCAGGCCTATCGGTCCGAGGCCGAGCATTTCATGGCCTGGCTTCGCATTACGCGACGCCAATGGATCGATATCGACGACACGATCATCGACCAGTACGCTGCGCATGATTGCCGATGCCCGGTATGGCGCAAGCGCGGCAAGCTGGTCGCCACGGGCACGAAGCGGCGGCGGCGATGCGCACGGCACTTCGTCGAGTTCCTGCGAGGCCGCGGTGTCATCCCATCGGTTGAACCGGTGGCTGACGATGACCCGCACATGTCGGCTTACCTCACGTGGCTCAAGCAACATCGCGGCGTCACCGATGAGACGATCCGGCGCTACCGGACCGATATCAGACGGCTCATGCCGATGCTGGGCGAGCCTTCGCAATGGGATGCCGCCGGACTCAGGAGCGCATTTCAACGACGAAGCAAGGAGACGCCGGGCTCGGCATCGCTGCTCGTCACGATAATGAGGAGCTACATCCGGTTTCTGGTCGTGCGTGGCGAGTGCCGGCCTGCATTGTTGCATGCAGTTCCATCAGTGCAGCGCTACCGCCTTTCGACGCTGCCGCGCCACGTCGACCCGGCAACGATCGAGAGGATCATTGCGGCCTGCCCGACAGATCGTCCGGTAGAAGTCCGGGACAAGGCCATCATTCTCCTGCTCGCCAGGCTCGGCCTGAGGGCTGCCGATGTTCAGGACATGCGTCTCGACGACATCGACTGGCGGTCCGGCCACCTGACGGTCAAGGGCAAGACGCGTCGACCGGACCGTCTGCCATTGCCGCAGGATGTCGGCGACGCGATCTTGGCATATCTTGCGGCAGCCCGCCCGGAGGCCGCCGAAGAGCATCTGTTCCTGCGTGCACAAGCACCGTTTCGGCCATTCCGCTCGTCCGCCGAGATCGCGGGCATCGTCGCTCGAACGCGCGACCGCGGTGGGATCGAAGGAGTGTCGACCGGGTCGCACATATTCCGGCATTCGCTTGCCACCAACCTGCTGCGCGCGGGCGCAGGCCTGGAGTCCGTTGGGACCATCCTGCGTCACAGCTCGCCTGAGACCACTGCCATCTACGCCAAGGTCGATCTGCCGATGCTCATGAAGATCGCGCAGCCATGGCCGGGAGAACCGTCATGCTGAACATGCACATTTCCAGATACGTCTCGCTCCATCGCAGCTTGGGACGGAAGTTCTCCGAACAGGAACGCTTGCTGCGCCAATACGCCGATTTCGCCGGCCGCGCCGGTGACCGGCACACCCAAGTGCAGCGCATTTACGACTGGTGCCACACGGCAAGCTCGCAGAACGTGGCCCGCCATAGGTTCGACGCCGTACGTAACTTCAGCCTTTTCGCTCATGCTGAAGATCCAGCTCACGAGGTTCCGCCTGCGGGCGTCTTCGGTCGGGGCAAGCGGCCACGCCCGACCCCGACCATCATCGAACCGGAACAGGTCCGGGCGATCATGACCGCGGTATTGGACGTTGCGCCCCAAGGCACGATCAGCCCGTACACGTATCATTATCTGTTCGGCCTGCTGGCGGCGACAGGTCTCCGGATTTCCGAGGCCCTCGCTCTTCAATGCAACGATCTGGTCGAGGATGGCCTGATCGTCCGCAACGGCAAGTTCGGCAAGCAGCGGCTGATTACCTTGCAGCCATCGACCCGTCAGGCGCTCGAAGCATATCTCGCCACCCGAGCAAGGCTTGGCGCCACGGGCAATGACCTGTTCGTGACCATTCGGGGGAGAGCACCACACAAGGTGCGCGCCCACGTGGTGTTCGTCAGGCTGGCCCGGCAGCTCGGATACCGCGGACCGACCGGAACGGCCGGGATGCGGTTACACGACCTGCGGCACACTTTCGCCGTGCGTTCCCTTGAGTCCTGTCCGCGCGACAGGGAAGCCATCGCACACCACATGGCCGGACTCAGCGTATATCTGGGGCATGCGTCGGTCGCCAACACCTATTGGTATCTCGAGGCCACTCCGGTGCTGCTGCGCGATATCGCTGTCGCCAGCGAGCAACTTTACCGGGGAGAAGCGGCATGACGGCACTCGCTCCGCACCTCTCGATCTACCTGCGTGAACATCTGCCGCGCGAACGTGCTGTCAGTCCGCACACGGTGAAGACCTATGCCAACTGCTTTGTCCTCCTGGTCCAGTTCGCTGCCGATCGGCTGAAGCGTCGGCCGACCGATCTCGAGATCGAGGATCTCGGCACCGACATGATCATGGCCTTCCTTGACCATGTCGAGAACGGTCGCGGCAGCTGTGTTCGGACCCGCAATGGCAGGCTCGCCGCGATCCGGTCCTTCTTCCGCTACATCGAGTATCGTATTCCGGCCTGCCTGGATCAGGCCCTTCGCGTCAGATCGATCCCTACCAAGAAGACCGACAAGGCGCTGATCGACTACCTCGACCGGGCAGAGATCAAGGCTTTGCTCGACGCCCCGGATCCCCGGACACGCCTTGGCACCCGCGATCGCGCAATGCTGCATCTGGCCTATGCTGGCGGGCTGAGGGTGTCGGAACTCGTAACGCTACAACTGCGCGATTTCCCGGACCGCTTCCTGTCCACCGTGCACATCATGGGCAAGGGACGGCGTGAACGGGTCCTCCCGCTCTGGAAGGAGACTCAGTTCGCATTGCGCGCGTGGCTTGCGATCCGCCCCGATGCGCAAGCTGCCGAGATATTCCTCAATGCCAGCGGGCAACCCATGACCCGCGACGGATTTGCGTTCCGTTTGGCGGAGCACGTCAAGCGCGCGGCAGAGAAGCAGCCGTCGATCCTTGGCAAGCGCGTAACACCGCACGTGCTGCGCCACTCCTGCGCAATGCACACGCTCGCGGCGACAGGGGACATTCGCAAAGTCGCATTGTGGCTCGGCCATGCCAGCATCCAGAGCACCGAGACCTATTTGCGCGCCGATCCCGAGGAGAAGCTGCAGATTCTCGCGGCGCACGGCGCTCCTGCCATCAAGCCCGGGCGCTTCAAGCCGCCATCCGATGCCCTGATCACGATGCTCACCGACGTTCGAAGGCGGGCCTAGCCCGTCTCCGGACAACCCCCTGGCACTCATATTATCTGGAGTGAAATCATGGAAAACCGAAGGAAACCTGCGCCTACCGCCGCCACGCTCGACATAAACTGCGACTGCAAAGAATATGTGTAATGTTGAGCTCAACATTACAGGAATTCGCGAGGGGAGAGATCGATTTCGAGTGCTTCGCGTTCCGCATCGGAGAGATCAGCGAGGCGGCGGTTGAGCATGGCTTCGGCGGTCGAGACGAGTTGCACGACAACCGCGTTGCCGTCCGCAAGTGCCGCGTCGATTGCGGGCAGTAGGCTCGGCAACTTCATCGATAGAAGGAGCTGCGCGAAGAAGCGCTGCTTGGTGCCTTCAAAAACCGAAAGCGCCGCTGATTTGGCACCTGAATTGAGGGTTTCGCCACTATCAGTGTCGACGATCCGGGTTGCCTCGAGTGCCTCGCGCAGGTTGCCATGTATGATTGCCCAAGCGTCTGCATACGCGTCATAAACCGCTACCTGGTCGGGGGTCAGGCAATGCTCGAGAATCTCGTACTCAACTCCGGCGAATGAAAGTGCCCTCGCCGCGTACAGTCCAAGTGACTTCAGATCACGGGCGACCAGTTCCATTGCAGCGATACCGCCATCGCGAATGTCTGCGACGAAGGCTTCGCGATTGGCAAAAGCCGTCTCGGGACCCCACAGCCCAAGACGGGTGGCATAGGCGAGATTATTGACGTCGGATGCCCCGGTCGCCGATGCGTAGAGCACGCGGGCGCGCGGCAGCAGATTCTGGATGCGAACACCGGCAATGCCCTGTTCCGATCCTTTGACCTTACCACGTGAGCCTTCCCCGCCAGCGGCGTTGGCCATCGCATGGGCTTCGTCAAAGACAATGAGCCCGTCGAAGTCCTCCCCTGCCCATTCGAGAATCTGCTCGAGCCGTGTCGCGTCGCTGCGGCCCGAGCGTAGTGTCGGATAAGTCACGAAGAGTATGCCTTCGCGCATCCCGATCGGGACACCGAGCTTCCATTGGCCAAGGGGCTGGACGTCGATGGGAAGGCCTCCGAGCGCGGTCCAGTCGCGGCGGGCATCTTCGAGCAAAGCTTCGTTCTTGGAAATCCAGATGTGGCGCCGTTCGCCCCTCACCCACCGGTCGAGGATGACGGAAGCGACCTGCCGTCCTTTCCCTGCACCAGTTCCGTCACCAAGAAAGTAGCCCATGCGGTAGGCGTGCCCGTCGGGGCTCGCCTTCAAGGCACAGCCCTTGTCGTCGGGCTCAAACCGTACCGGCAGATCGCGGGCATGCGCGCTTGCGGCATAGATCAGGGTCTCGGCCTGCGCAGCGGATAGGACGCCCCCAGCAATGAGGCTCGACGGAAGCTGAGGCACCACTTCGGGCACGGGTGCGGTTATCGAACCCATCGCAACGGATTCGACCAGGGGGGTCGGATGCGGGACAGCATCTGCAATTGAGATCCGGCTCGGCCGGTAGGGCAAATAATGCCCAACCTGGCTTTCGATCGGCGCAGGTGCTTCGAGCGGAGTAAAATCAAGCGGCAGGATCGACGGCGCCGCAGCGGTTGGATGGACCTTAAGTGGAACAGGTTTCGTCCTGTTCGCAACCAGCCGAAGCGGCAATGCTGGCTTGATGCCGATGCTGGGCTCGGCGGGCAGGCTTACCCGGTCAGGCAGCATATCGATCAGCAGATGAAGCTCGGCAAAGTTTGCCGGCTGGGCGATGATCGGGCTGGTACCATCGTCAGCCTTGTCGAGAACCAAGAGCCGGGTTGCGATAGAGGTGCCCTGCTTGACGAAACCGCGCTCGATCATCGCGTTGAGGCGCAACGAGACGGGACCGGCGATCCCGACAAGAAACTTCGGAAGCTCGAACCATTCGGGCATCACTGCGACCAGGCGGCCACCGGGCAGAAGGCGATTCCAGGCAGAACGCAAGTGCCGATCGCCAGTGCGACTATCGTGGCCCCTTTCGATTCCGTGTGAATAGGGCGGGTTCATCAGCACCACGCTCGGACCCACGTCGGGCTTGAGAAGTTCGTCGATCAGTTCCCCGTCAAATCCCGTGACTGTCGCCTCTGGGAACACGGCGCCCAGGCATTCGCGGCGCAGCGGCGATATCTCGTTGAGAGCGAGACGCGCAGCTGCCTTTGCTGCCCATACGCCCAGCATCCCGGTCCCGGCCGACGGTTCGAGAACCAGTTCAGCGGCAGAAATCGCGCATGCCTTTGCAGCCATCCAGGCCAGACGGGGCGGCGTCGCGAATTGTTGCCACTCGATCTGCTCGTCGCTACGGTTGGACTGGGTCGGGACCAGACCTTCAAGGCGCGTGAAAGCCTCATCGGCAAAGCTGGGTGACATTGCAGGTGAGAATTCGGTCGCCTGCGCCAGAAACAACACCTGCGCCAATTCAAGTGCCGCATGGGCATCGCGTACGGACCAGCGTCCTTCGGCGTCGCTACCGCCGAAGTGATCGGCCATCGTTGCATTCACAGTGAGCCGTGAAATTGCTTGATCTGCAACGAGCCGCGCGGCCAGCGCCCTCGCCGCTGCCAGCACTGGCAGCTCGGCGGGATCGGAGAATGCGAAAGCGGTATTTGCGTGTGACATGAGAGACCTCCTGAAGAGGCCCTGGGTTTGTCCGGGTGTCCGTTCGGATGGATCCGCCCGGGGGCCTCACAAGGCCCCAAGCCCGCTTTCCTCTAACCGACATTCAGACCGCAGCTCGGACTGAGCGCATGAGCACATCATTCCAGTCGTCGCCGGTTAGCTCCGGACGCCTGGTGACAATCAGCCGCCCTTCGCAAGCGTAGGCCTCTCGCGCACGCTCTTCAGCAAGGCGCCCGCCCGCATCATTGTCGACAAAGAGATATAGCTGGTGCACCGATTCCGGGATTGTGGCCAAGCCGAAGCGTTCGTTTCCTAGCGTCGCCCAGCAGGGAACCTTGAACATTTGCATCGCTGAGAGGGCCGTTTCGTTTCCCTCTGCGAGGCCAAGGCGTCCGCCATTCGGGTACGCGAAACGCACCGCCCCAGAACCGGGGCTGCCTAACGCACGCCTGGGCTGATCGAAAGAAGCCAAGCTGGTTTTGTCGAGGTCAAGGAAGGAGCGGTGCAGCGCCAGAATTCCGGCATCATTGCGCACGGCTGCCACCATCGCGGGTAGAAACCGGACAGCACCCTTTGGCCCCAGCGGCATGTGCGGGTGGAAACGCAGCTCCGGCGAAGAAATCGTGATGCCTCTGGACACGAGGTACTTCTCGGCGGGGCTGCCAGCGATGGTCGACGCCTCACGCCAGAGCCTCAGCGCATTGCGATTGGCGACTTCCTCGCGCGGTTCGGCCACGATCGGACCACTCGTGCCATCGAACAGATCCGCAATTCTTATTCCGAGCCCGGCCATGGCTTCTATCACCGCCTCGTTCGTGCAGCCGGCAAAGCAATGAACAAGAATTGCGCGCTTTCCGAGTGTGATACTTAGCGAAGGAGTGCGGTCGTCGTGGGCCGGACAGCAGCACATTCCGCGCGAACGCGACCAGGCACCGCCCAGCTGCTCGACTATCTTGCGCGCGCGGGTTTCCAGTTGCAGACCTTGGAATTGGGATGATCGGTGTTGGTGCATGGGGGCATCTCCATCGTAACGTGCCTCCACCCGCGCAGCCTCCGCTCTGCGTCGCTGACGTTTCATTTTCCTACATCATATGTTCTATATATGTTCTTTCCCGATTCGACCACCAAAGGATTTGGGAATGAGACTGAAATGGGCAGTAGTTGCAGGGGCAACGACAGGATTTGGGTCCGTCCTCCCCGCTCACGCGCAGGAGATGGAGCCCCCTCAGATGACCGTTGCCTCGGAGTTGACGACCGATGGCTTCCGCGTTGCAGAAGGGACTGATGGCTTCCTTCTCGTCGAACATGGCATTTGGAGAAAGCCTCCAACGGCCTCGTCCGAGCCGCTGGCTACCGATGCGGGTCGAACCTATCTGCCCTATCGATATCCAAAGCCCCAAAGCAGCGCGCCATCGGGCTTCCGTCGGGCAAGCTACCTTCCTCATGTTTACGCTGCTGAGGCTCAATACTCGCTACCAAGCGGCCTTCTCGACGCTCTTGTATGGACGGAATCACGATATAATCCGATGGCCATCAGCAAGGCCGGGGCCGCAGGCTTGGGGCAATTGATGCCAGGGACAGCGCGGGACCTTGGCGTTTCAAATCGCTTCGATCCCAAGGCGAACATCTTGGGTGCGGCCCGATACCTACGCCAGATGCTGGACAAGTTCGGGGTGGTTCATCTGGCCCTCGCTGCCTACAATGCAGGTCCAGGTGCCGTCGAGCGCGCAGGCGGTATTCCTCGCAATGGCGAGACACCGGCCTATGTGCGTGAAGTGCTGCGCCATTGGCGTTTTTGAACGGGGGGGTGTTGTGAGCGCGGATCGAAGACGCGTCTCGGGAGTTTTGAGCCGTGGTAGACGCGGGTTGTTCCTGACCACGACAGACGACGTCGTCTGGATCATCGAGAGCGAAGAACCCAAATGCGAATTCGTCGGATCAGCGGTGATTGTCGAGGGGGTTGTCGCAGGTCGAGATCGTTTGCGCGCAGACTGGATTGGACCGGTCTGATCGAAGCCATAGTTATCAGGCTGCGCGCTTCCCTGCCTTCTTGATGTCGATGACCTTCCCGCCGCTCAGATAGTCAGCCCAGTCCTGCATCATCCGGCGCCGAGGAGCCAGGTATTCAGCGGCATTGTAAGCTCCACGCACGTCGTTTTTCTCCGAATGCGCGAGCTGTAGTTCGACCCAATCCTCATGGTATTTCCTGATCCACATGGGCGGCTTGCCGAACTCGACCAACTGCTCATTGGCCCAGGTGCTCGCCAAGCCCCGGAAGCCGTGTACGGTTTGGCGACTGTGGTATCCGAGGCGATAGAGCGCGTAGATCATTGTGTTCTCTGAAAGCGGCATGTTTGGGCCATTACCCGGGAAGAGAAACTCGCCAGGCGCTGCTGCTATCATAGATTTCGCGATGTGCGTTGCCTGCTGCGAGAGGGGCACCAAATGCTCTCGTCCCATCTTCATTCGCTCGGCCGGTATGCGCCAGACAGGTGATTTGCCGCCGAGGTCTTCGAACTCGGATTTGGCGGCGAAGCGGAGCTCCTTCGTTCGAACCCAAGTCAGGAGCGCAAAGAGAACTGCGTCACGGGTGATTGAGGACCGCCGTTCGCCCTCTTCCTGGTAGGCATGCAGCTTCTCGATGAATGCGGGCAATTCGCTGAGCGGCAGACGGCTCATATGCTTCACTCGTGGTCGCGGCTTTAGCGCCCCACGCAGATGTGTCGTCGGATCATTCGAGGCCAGGCCACACGCGATTGCGAACTGGAAGACTTGCCCCACCCCTTGCTTCGCACGCCGGCTGATATCGAGCGCGCCTCTTGCTTCGATTTTGCGTATCATTGCCAGGACGTCGGGCGCCGTGATTTCATGAACGAGTTTCTCGCCGATGGCTGGAAACACGTCCCTTTCCATGCGCGACCAGACGCGTTCGGCGTGCGCGGCATTCAACGCGCTCTTTCGATTTTCATGCCAGCGCTTTGCGACATCAAAGAAAGTGGCACCCTCCTGCGAGATCACTTCCCCCTTGGATTTCATTGGATCCTTGCCCTCGGCTAGCAACGCCTTTGCGGCTGTGCGCTTGGCACGCGCTGCAGCTATCCCGAGGTCTGGGTAAGCGCCGAACGAGAGCAACTTCTCCTTGCCTGCGAAGCGGTACTTCATCCGCCACAACTTTGATCCGTTCGGCTGGACGAACAGGAATAGGCCCTCCCCGTCGGCCAGCTTGTAGGCGCGATCACTTGGCTTGGAATTTCGGGCCTGAGTCTCCGTGAGAGGCATTGGGGGTATCGCTCCTTTCCGACACTCCGCGAAAATACCCCCAAAATACCCCCACACCAAATCTGGCTGCATGTGGAAGACCATGGGCGCATGCGGACGCGAATCACCCGCAAACCTCTGCTTTTCTTTCGATTTTTGGAAAAATGCGGAAGCTAGTGGAAGCTTCCGGATCAAGGAATGGTAGCGGAGGAGGGACTCGAACCCCCGACACGCGGATTATGATTCCGCTGCTCTAACCGGCTGAGCTACTCCGCCCCGAAGGGTCGCCGCATCGGGCGAGCCGCGCCTATAGGCATCGCGATTGCGGCGGTCAATATCATGTACGCCGTCCGCGAAAATTAGCCGCAAAGGCGGTCTCCCACGGGCCGCCGCGATAATGGTGCGCGGCGAGTCCGGCGATCGCCAGCGGCCGGGGACGGAAATCTTCGGTGAGGCGGGCGAGCAGCGCCTTGGCCTCGCTGGCCGTCACCTTGTTCTGGACGGTGATATGGAGACGCGGCATTCCCCGGTCCTGCGCGGTGAGCGCGCCGAAGAAGTGGTCGGCGATGCGGTCGCGGATCGCCAGCAGGCTGGCACTGTCGATACGGAAGGCCACACCGCCGCCCAGCGAATAGACTTCGCGGAGCGACGCGGCCGGAGGCGGCGTGTCGGCGGCGATGGCGCGGATCAGCCGCGTCAGTTCGTCGAGACACGACGGTGGCAGTTGGTGAAAGAGTGTGATGTGCGCCGCGAGATGATTGCGATCCGGGGGAAAATGGGCGGTACGCAGCGCGTCGAAATAATGCTGGTCCGCCGCACCCATCGTCGCAGTCACGATGATGGGCACGGCGCCAGCGGCCGGGACGGGAGGGGGGATGTCCGGGCCGGCTATTGCGCGCCTCTGCGGGAAGGTCGCGCGCCGCTGCCCAAGCAGGGATTGACACCGGGGTCAAATCGAGTGTGCCAGTCATAGTGATCGATTGCACCGATCAAAGCCCGCTCCAGAACGCCAAGAGCGCGGCCGCCACCTCGCGCGGCCGTTCGGCAATCGCCCAATGCCCCGCTCCTTCGATCACGGTCAGCGGTGTGCCGGTGTTCGACGAAAAGCGCTGCGCCACCGACAGTTCGACATAGGGATCGCCCTCCCCCCAGATCAGCGTACCGTTTGCGGGGAGCCGGCCGACGTCGCGCGCCCAGTCATGCTCGAAGCTCAGCCCTTTTGCCGAGCGATAAAGCTTCAGGATCGCGCGCTGCTTGTCCTTGCTGGCCCATTGCGCCGCCTCTTCTGCCGCGATATCGGCCGGCATGCCCTGCGCGGCGAGGCCCTCGGCGAGCTTTGCCGGCTTGCTCAGCGCCATGAAAAGTTCGCCGAGGATCGGCGTGTTCCAGATGCGGGCCAGCCGGTGGCCGCGATAGTCCGGGTCGATCACCGCGTTCGAGACCGCCCAACTGCGGATCAGGTCGGGTCGCAGCATCGCGACGCGCTGTGCGATCAGCGCCCCCCAGTCGTGACCGACGATATCGATCGGACCGTGCTCCGCGAACAGCGCCTCCGCCTCTTTCGCGGCCCAATCCGCATAGGCCTCCTTGGTCGCCGGAAATCCGGCCGGGAGCGGGCCGGTAAAACCCGGGAGTGCGGGCACCGCGACCGGGGTATCGCCAAGATCAAGCGCGGCGAGTAGCGGGCGCCAGATCGCCGGGCTGTCGGGGACGCCATGAAGGAAGAGCTTTGCTGCGGCCACCCGGCTTCTCCTGCTTCCGTCGCCCGGCGAAGGGCAACAATTGCTATTCCATCTCCCCGCGCTCGCGGCGCAGCGCATACCATTTCTGGACGTTCGCATTATGCTCGGAAAGCGTCCGCGCGAAAATATGGCTGCCGTCGCCCTTGGCGACGAAGAAGAGATAGTCGTTCGCCTCAGGATCGAGCACCGCGGCGATCGACGCCTTGCCGGGATTGGCAATCGGTCCCTTGGGCAGGCCGATCATCGAATAGGTATTATAGTCGTTTACCGCCAGAATTTCGGAGCGCAGGATGCGGCGGCCGAGCGGTTTGCCCTTGGTGACCGGATAGATGATCGTCGGGTCGGCCTGCAGCTTCATGCCGACCGCGAGACGGTTGGTATAGACGCCGGCGACGGTGCGGCGCTCGGCGGGGACCGACGTTTCCTTTTCGACGATCGACGCGAGCGCCATCGCCTCGTTCCGGTCCTTGACCGCGGTGCGCGGCGAACGCTTTGCCCAGAGTTCGGCGAAGGCCTTGTCCATCGCACCCTGCATCCGCTTGACGACCGCGGCGCGGCTTTCGCCGGTGGTGAAGGCATAGCTGTCGGGAAGGATGCTGCCCTCGGCGGGCACCGGGATTTCGCCCTTGAGCCGCTTTTCGGCCATCAGCCGTTCCCACACCATGATCGAGGGCATGCCCTGCGGGATCATGACGAGGCGCTGGATGGTCTTGCCCGACTGGAAAAGTGCGAGGATGTCGCCCGCGTCCATCCCCTTCTCGATCCTGTATTCGCCCGGCTTGATCGGATCGTCCGAGCCGAAGAAGCGCGCCTGATTGCGAAACTCGGAGGCCGAGACGAGGCCCTTTTCCTCGAGGATCTGCCCCGCTTTCGCGATGCTCGCACCCGGCGGGACGACAACCTCGGCATCATGCGGCGCGCCGCCCGAGCAGGCGGCGAGCAACAATGCAAAGATCGCCATCGTCAGCCAGCGGAACGGATGCACCAGTTTCTCCCTATTCGCTCTTAAGGAGACAAAGGATACGCATGCGCGCATCGAAATTGTCTCCTTCGTCGCCTTTAGCCGACACCGGCGACGGGGTGATAGAGCATGGCGGCGCGATGTAGGAAAGAGGCTTTTGGTCCTCCCTGTCGCGGAGCGATGGGGAGGTGGCAGCGCGAAGCGCTAACGGAGGGGCGATGGCGCTGCCGTCGCCGTCCCTCCACCACGCTCCTCGGGCGCGGTCCCCTCCCCATCGCTCCGCGACAGGGAGAATCGAGATCAGTCCTCGACCGCCTTGACGATCAGGCTGGCATTGGTGCCGCCGAAACCGAAGCTGTTGTTGAGCGCGGCCTTGACCTTGCGCTTCTTCGCAACCTTGGGAACGAGGTCGGCGCCTTCGGTCCCCTCGTCGGGATTGTCGAGGTTGAGCGTCGGCGGCACGACCTGATCACGGATCGCGAGGATGCAAAAGATCGTTTCGACCGCGCCGGCGCCGCCGAGCAGGTGGCCGATCGCCGATTTGGTCGAGCTCATCGAGACATTGCTCATCGCGTCGCCGAACAGGCGCTTTACCGCGCCGAGTTCGATCGTGTCGGCCATCGTCGAGGTGCCGTGCGCGTTGATATAGTCGATGTCGGCGGGGGTCATGCCCGCCTTCTTGAGCGCCGCGCTCATCGAGCGGAAGGCGCCGTCCATTTCGGGATCGGGCGCGGTGACGTGGTAGGCGTCGCCCGACAGGCCGTAGCCGACGACCTCGGCATAGATCTTCGCGCCGCGCGCCTTGGCATGCTCATATTCCTCAAGCACGACGACGCCCGCGCCTTCGCCCATCACAAAGCCATCGCGGTCCTTGTCATAGGGGCGGCTCGCCTGCTCGGGGCGGTCGTTGTAGCTCATGTTGAGCGCGCGTGCCTGCGCGAAGCCCGCGATGCCGATCGGACAGATCGTCGCCTCTGCACCGCCCGCAAGCATGACATCGGCGTCGTCGTCGCGGATCATCCGCGCCGCGTCGCCGATCGAATGCGCGCCGGTCGAACAGGCGGTAACGACGGCGTGATTCGGGCCCTTGAGGCCATATTTGATGCTGACCTGCCCCGAAATCAGGTTGATCAGGCGGCCGTGAACGAAATGCGGCGAGACGCGGCCGGGCCCTTTTTCGGCGAGCAGCAGGCTTTCGCTCTCGATTCCCGGCAGGCCGCCGATGCCCGAACCGATCGAACAGCCGGCGCGCACCTTCTGCTCCTCGGTCATTTCGGTGAGGCCGGCGTCTTCGAGCGCCTGCCCCGCGGCGTCGATGCCGAAAATGATGAAGGGATCGACCTGACGCTGGACCTTGTGATCGACCCGCTTGCCGGGGTCGAAACCATATTCATGGTCGGGGCCCTTGACCTCGCACGCGATCGTGCATTTCTGGTCCGACGCGTCGAAATGGGTGATCGGACCGGCGCCCGATTTGCCCGCGATCAGATTTTTCCAGCTGGTTTCGACGTCGCCGCCCAGCGGCGTCACCAAACCCAAACCCGTCACCACAACCCGGCGCATAATCGTTCCTTTCGTCGGCCCCCGTCCCCACGGGAACCCGCATCACTTGACCCGGCGCGCTTCTAGAGGAGCCGCGCGCATAAAAAAAGCTTCCCGGCCGCTGCGCGCATGCGCTCGTGACCGGGAAGCCGGAAATGCGTGGGCGGCTTGCCGCCGCATCCGGCCAGGCCGGATCGCAGGGCTTTAGCCCTTGTTCGCTTCGATATAGTCGATCGCATCCTTGACGGTGGCGATCTTTTCCGCCGCATCGTCGGGGATTTCGACGCCGAATTCTTCTTCGAACGCCATCACCAGCTCGACGATATCGAGGCTGTCGGCGCCCAGATCGTCGATGAAGCTCGCTTCCTCGGTGACCTTGTCGGCTTCGACGCCCAGATGTTCGACGACGATCTTCTTAACCTTTTCGGCCGAATCGCTCATGCGCTATTCCTTTTCTGACTAAGCCGTGAATGTTGGGGTTTGCCCTAGTGCGCAGCAGCGGGGCTGGCAAGAGGGCTGGCGCCGGATGGTTGGCGGCAGCCGCTTTCTTCGCTTCGTCGCACCCGCATCATGGCCGGGTCTTCGCCGCGGGAACGACGCCCGCCTCGCGCAGCGCAGCCGAGGCGCGCGCGATCACCACCGGAGTGATGACGAATTGCTGGAGCACCCGCTCGGGCGGGGCGCTCGCCGGCTGCCCGGTGTAGGCAAGCAGGCGCTGCCACTGCCGGCGCGCCTCGGGCAGGTTGCCCGAGCGCGCGAGCACGACCGAACGCACCATCAGATATTGCGGCTCCATATTGCTCGGCGACGGCATCTGGTCGAGAATCGACAGGGCTTCGTCCTGATTGCCGCGTTGCGAGAGCAGGAAGGCCAGCGTCACCGCGGGCACGCCGGGATAGGACGAATCGAGCGCAAGCGAACGCCGGAGCAGCGCCTCGCCCTCGTCCATCTGGCCGCAGGTCGTCTTGAACAGGCCGAGGAAACCCGACAAGTCGGGGTCATAGGGGTTGAGCTTGATCGCGGCATCGCCCATCGCGTTGCCAGCAGGGCAATTGCCCGCATAAAAGCTGGCGCGGGCCATTGCGAACAACCCGGCCGAGCTGTTCGGACCATTTTGATAGGATTGCTCGGCGAGCAGCCGCGCCTCGGCGAACGCCGCCTGCCCTTCCTTCGTCGTCCGCCGCGGCTGCCAGTCACCGAAACGGAGCAGCGACAGCGCAGTCAGCGTCACCGGATCGTTCGGACTGGTCTTCAGCCCGGCGCGAAGGCAGGCGTCGATCTGCTGCACGCTGGCCCGGTTGCGCATCTGGCGCATGCGGTTGAACTGGGCGAGGCAGGGAAAGCCGGGGTTGAAATTGTCGGGCTGGCGCTGGACCTGGTCGCGCACGATAATCCCGAAATCGCCCGCGACCTGCGCGATGGCGGGGTCGATCGCCGTAAACTCGGGCACCTCGTCGGCGGTCAGCCGGAGTTGCTGCGACCAGATCGTCCGCTGATCGGCAACGCGGTTGAGGACCAGCGTTACATCGACATTGCCCTCGAGCGTGCGCACGAGCGACGTGTCGAGGCGGTAGTCGATGCGGCCGGCCGCGGCGGCGGTGCCCGGTGCGCCGGCGCTGCGCAGGTCGACCAGATCGAACCGCCGAAGCCCGTCGCGCAGCTTGCCGTCGAGTGCGCGTGCCAGCGCCCGCGAGGGACCGCTATCCCCGGCGATCGGCGCACTGACTTCGAGCAGCGGCATCGGCGCGGGAGTGGCCGCGAGCAGTTTGCCCTTGCCGGCGGTGAACCACCAGCTCGCCAGCAGCGCGAGCGCCACAAAAACGAAGGCCAGGCCCCAGCGGGGCCGGCGGGGTGCAACGTGGGAGCCGGGCGTCGCCGGCGAGCGCGGCCTGTCGGCCTCCGGCATATCGGCGGCAGGCGCCGATGCGGCATCGTCCGGGTCCACCGGCGAACGGCCCGGCGGCGCATTGCGATGCTGGATGACCACTTCGTAGCTGCCTTGCGGAACGCGAAGGCGATGGACCCACGGCGTATCGGCATAATAACGGTCGAGCAGGCTGCGAAGGCGACCGACCATGACGCGCGGATAGCTGTCGACCGCGGGGTCGAAATCGGCGCTGCGGCCCAGCGCCTCGGTCGCGATCGCATAGGCCTTGGGCGCGCTGCGACCGCCGCGGAGACGATGTTCGACGAGGAACTGAAGCAGGCGCGACAGCACCGGCGAGCGAACGAACATCGGCGATTCGAGCAGCCGCTCGCATTCCTGCTCGATGATCCGGTCGGTTTCGGCCGCCGTCTGTGTATCCGTCGCTTTCGCGTGATCCATGCTATTCCTCAAACCCCCGCTGACGGCGCGGGTGATACGGCATTCCGAAGTCGCGGCCAGCCATTGTTACTCGCTTGTAACGGTAACAGACGGCCATTTATTCCCGGCGAAAAATAACAATCGCGTCAAACTCCCCGGAAAACCGCCAAACAAGGTTAATGGCTTCTTATCATCTTGCTACACCCCGCTACGTGACCCCATGTAACTGCAATCTGTTACCGGTTTCTGCGAATTTCCAATCGTCGCGGTGTCCCCCCACAGCGCCGCGGTCTGGTCTGAGACATGTTCTCAGTTAGACGGATTGAAGCCGGTGGGTCGAAAGGTGCGAGCTGGTCCCTGGCACCGTTCGGAATATCTACCGGCTTCTTGCACTGAGACTTCGCCGGGTGGGACGCAGCCCCACCTGCTTTCTACCCGGCGAGTCCGCCTCTCTCCGTCTCCGACAACTTACCCTGCGACCTTTCTTACAGGCAGCTTGTATCACGCTATGTCGATACGGAAAGCACAAAGCTTACTTTGCTTGCTATCGATCTCGTTTTTCGGCTGAATCCTCGCCCGACCTGCGGCCATCGGAACCTCGCGCCCGCCCTGCAAAAAAAGAGCGCGCAGCCAAGGGCCGCGCGCTCTCCTGTCCGGGTATTGCCCGTATGGTGAACGTGTCAGGCCTTGCAGGGGCCGACGTTGGTGCTGGTGACCTGCATCTGCATTTCCATCTGGCCGCCGGCCGGAGCGGGCCCCTTGGATGTGACGAGCACGTCGGTCTTCTTGGCCGCCATCGTGCCGTTCATCGCGAGTTCGACCTTCTGGCCGTTCGAGGTGCAGGTGCCGGCGACGTCGATCGTGCTACCGCCGATCTCCTTTTTCGCCCAAGTGCAACCTTCGCCGAAACCCTTCGACAGGGCGTCGGCGGCATTTTCCTGATCGACCTGTGCCTGCGTCACGCACTGTTCGGTGCCGCTGGCCGCGGCGAACTGCTTCGCCATCTGGTCCTTCATATTGTCGGGCACGCCCGGCATGTCGAATTTGACCAGCTTGATGTCGGTCTTCCAGTTGCCGGCTTCGCGCTTGACCGGAGCGGACGACGACGCGGTGCTGGTGCCGCCCGCCTTTTCCGCGCCGGCATCGGCCGAACTGTCCGACTTTCCGCAACCGGCGACCGCCAGCGATGCACTGAGCACCGCAACCGTAACGAACTTTTTCATGGGTTCCTCCTCCTGTTAGGCAAGGCAAAAACCCCTTCGGCGCCAAATGGTTGCGTGCGCGGAGACGCCCAAACGACAAAGGGCGCCGGCCTTTGGCCGGCGCCCTGCTTGTCATATCGAAGACCGGATCAAGTCGCCGAGGCGCCGGCCGGCTTGCACGGACCGGTGTGGACGCTTGTCATCTGCAGCACCATTTCCATGTCGCCGCCGGTCGGGACCTTGCCCTTGGTGGTGATCGTCACGTCGTTCTTCTTCGCTTCGATCGTCCCGTTCATCGCCATGTCGACGGTCTGGCCATTGGCCTTGCAGGTGCCGGCAACGTCGATCTTGCCGCCGCCGACTTCCTTCTTCGACCAGGTGCATTCGCCGCCATTGCCCGGCCCCTTGGCGAGCTCTGCGGCGATATCTTCCTTGTCGACCTGTTCCTGCGTGAAGCACTGGTCCATGCCGCTGGCACCTTCCATCATCTGCTTCATGCCCGACTTCATTTCCTCGGGCATGCCGGGAACTTCGAACTTCACCAGCTTGATATCGGTCTTCCAGTTGCCCGCTTCGCGCTTCACCGTGCCCCCGGCATTTTCGCTCTTGCCGCAGCCCGACACCGCCAATGCGACACCGAGGGCCGCAATCGTCATAATCTGTTTCATACCCTGTCTCCTGTGACTCGCTTGCCGCGCTCTCTTGTGATGGATTGCGATTGTGGACCCGCACCATCGATACCATATTGGCAGCGATGGCAATTCAGATTCGTACATCGCTCGATGAAATCGATACGGCGGCGGACTATGTCCCGCACCGCCCTGCCCGCCCCGACAAGGTCGAAGGCGGCAAAAGATTCGAACTGGTCAGCGACTATGAGCCGGCGGGCGACCAGCCGACCGCGATCAGCGAACTGGTGTCGACCGCCCTCGACGGCGAACGCGACCAGGTGCTGCTCGGCGTCACCGGGTCGGGCAAGACCTTCACCATGGCGAAGGTCATCGAGGAGCTGCAGCGCCCGGCCCTGATCCTCGCGCCGAACAAGATCCTCGCGGCGCAGCTCTATGGCGAGTTCAAGAGCTTCTTTCCGAACAATGCGGTCGAATATTTCGTCAGCTATTACGACTATTACCAGCCCGAGGCCTATGTGCCGCGCTCGGACACCTATATCGAGAAGGAAAGCTCGGTAAACGAGGCGATCGACCGCATGCGCCATTCGGCGACGCGCGCGCTGCTCGAACGCGACGACGTGATCATCGTGGCGTCGGTGTCGTGCCTCTATGGCATCGGCTCGGTCGAGACTTACTCGGCGATGATCTTCGACCTCAAAAAGGGTCAGGTCGCCGACAATCGCGAGATCATCCGCAAGCTCGTCGCGCTCCAGTACAAGCGCAACGATCAGGCCTTTGCGCGCGGCAATTTCCGCGTGCGCGGCGACAGTCTCGAAATCTTCCCCTCGCACTATGAAGACATGGCGTGGCGCGTCAGCTTCTTCGGCGACGAGATCGAAGAGATCACCGAGTTCGACCCGCTGACCGGCAAGAAGATCGCCAGTCTCAATTATGTCCGCATCTATGCGAACAGCCATTATGTGACGCCGGGGCCGACGCTCAAGCAGGCGACCGAGGCGATCCGCCACGAACTCGCCGAACGCCTCAAGGAGCTTGAGGCCGAAGGCCGGCTGCTCGAAGCGCAGCGGCTCGAACAGCGCACCAATTTCGACCTCGAAATGATCGCCGCCACCGGCAGCTGCGCGGGGATCGAGAATTACAGCCGCTTTCTGACCGGCCGCCTGCCCGGCGAGCCGCCGCCGACCTTGTTCGAATATCTCCCCGACAACGCCCTGCTCTTCGTCGACGAGAGCCACCAGACGATCCCGCAGATCGGCGCGATGTCGAAGGGCGATCACCGCCGCAAGATCACGCTGGCCGAATATGGCTTCCGCCTGCCGAGCTGCATCGACAACCGGCCGCTGCGCTTCGCCGAATGGGACGTCATGCGCCCGCAGACGGTCAGCGTCTCGGCGACGCCGGGGACGTGGGAGATGGACCGCACGCAGGGCGTCTTCGCCGAACAGGTGATCCGCCCGACGGGGCTGATCGACCCGCCGGTGATCATCCGCCCGGTCGAGGAACAGGTCGACGATCTGATCATGGAGGCCAAGGCGACGGCGGCGAACGGCTATCGCACCCTCGTCACGACGCTGACCAAGCGCATGGCCGAGGATCTCACCGAATTCCTCCACGAAGCGGGGCTCAAGGTCCGTTACATGCACTCGGACGTCGAGACGCTGGAGCGCATCGAGATCATCCGCGACCTCCGCCTCGGGGTGTTCGACGTGCTCGTCGGGATCAACCTGCTGCGCGAAGGGCTCGACATTCCCGAATGCGGGCTCGTCGCGATCCTCGACGCCGACAAGGAAGGCTTCCTGCGCAGCGAGACGTCGCTGGTGCAGACGATCGGCCGCGCCGCGCGCAACGTCGACGGCCGCGTCATCCTCTACGCCGACCGCATCACCGGCAGCATGGAACGCGCGATGCGCGAGACCGACCGCCGCCGCGAAAAGCAGGAGGCGTATAACGCCGAACATGGCATCACCCCGACGACGATCAAGCGCAACATCGGCGACATCATCGCGCATGTCGCGTCGAAGGATCAGGTGACGATCGACATCGGCGACGACAAGCCGCAGCACATGGTCGGCCACAACCTCCGCGCCTATATCCAGGACCTCGAAAAGAAGATGCGCGACGCCGCCGCCGACCTCGAATTCGAGGAAGCCGGCCGCCTGCGCGACGAGATCCGCCGCCTCGAAGCCGACGAGCTCGGCCTGCCCGCCGACGAACAGGTCGCCCCACGCGTCGGCCGCTCGAACGAAGGCAAGCCGGGAACGCGCAAGGGGCGGTTCGGGAAGCAGAGCAAGACGAAGTGGGGCCGGTAAAAACGGAAGCGAGATTCTGAGCCGCGCCTTTCGATTCCGAGCCGTGCCTTTTCATCGCAAGTTTCGGGATGCGGTGGCCCTGAACCTTCCATAAGCGGTCCGCATGACCCGAGGCTCCATCGACTGGACCGTTGTCGCCACCGCGCTTGACGCGCATGGCTATGCGGTGCTTCCCGACCTGCTTTCCCCCACCGAATGCGATAGCCTTTGCGACGGGTGGGCCAGCGCCGATTACCGAAGCGAGGTGAGCATGGCGCGCCATGGCTTCGGGCGCGGCATATATCGCTATTACGCTTACCCGCTCCCCGAGGTGGTGCAACGATTGCGCGCGAGCCTCTATTCGCCGCTCGCAGGCATTGCCAATCGCTGGTCCGACCGGCTGGGATGGGGCTTGGCTTACCCAAATCATCACGCGGATTATTTGGCGCGCTGTCATCTGAACGGACAGGGTCGTCCGACGCCGTTGATCCTCCGCTATTCGACCGGGGATTGGAACGCCCTGCACCAGGATGTCTACGGTAGCGAAATCTTCCCGTTGCAGGTCGCGATCCTGCTGTCCCGTCCGAAACAGGATTTCAGCGGCGGCGAGTTCATCCTCACCGAACAAAGACCGCGCATGCAATCGCGCGCCGAGGTTGTCCCGCTGGCACGCGGCGACGCCGTAGTCTTTCCGGTGCGCGATCGGCCGGTCGCGGGAACACGCGGTGACTACAGGGTCCAGATGCGCCATGGCGTCAGCCGAATTTTATCCGGCGAACGCTTCACCCTCGGCATCATTTTCCACGACGCTGCCTGACCCGTCCGATCCATCGACCAAGAGGCAGTTATCCTCTACCGGCGACCTTGCTGCGCGCGATACCCGGGCCTAGGGCTCATATCTTGACCGGGGAGACACGCACATGAAATCGGCCGCATCGTTTATCGCAATCTCGCTGGTGTTTGCCGCGCCGGTCGCAACCCGCGCTCAGGACGCACCCGCGGACAACACCAAGGCGGAGAAGGCGGCCGACTACGAACCGCAAGTCCACACGACGAAGCTGTCGGGCACCTTCGGCGGCCAGCGCGTCAACTATGCCGCGACGATCGGCGAGACGATCCTCAAGAACAAGGATGGCGTCGCCGAGGCGGCGATCGTTACCACCGCCTATGTCAGGGAACCGCGCGACCCGAGCCGCCCGGTGACCTTCCTGTTCAACGGCGGTCCGGGGTCGGGGACCGTCTGGCTGATGATGGGGGCGTTCGGGCCGAAGCGTGTCGCGATCCCCAGCGACGCGCGCGACGACGGCGCCCCGCCCTACCCGATCGTCGACAATCCCGACGCGCTGCTCGATGTCACCGATGTCGTCTTCATCGACCCGCCGGGTACCGGCTTTTCGCACCTGATCGGCAAGGCGAACCCCGAGGATTATTACGGCGTCACGCAGGACGCCAAGGCGGTCGCCGAAGTGATCCGCCGCTGGCTCAACGACAATGGCCGCTGGAACAGCCCGAAGTTCCTCGGCGGCGAAAGCTATGGCACGACGCGCTCGGCCGCGGTCGCCAACCAGTTGATGAACGAGACGTACAACGACGTCGCGCTCAACGGCATTATCCTGATTTCGACCGTGCTCGATTTCGCCGCCGGCGCCGACACGCCGGGCAACGAGCTCAGCTATATCACCAACCTGCCCTCGATGGCCGCGACGGCGCAATTCCATGGCAAGGCCGGCGGCGGCGCGTCGGTCGAGGCCTTCGTCGAGGAAGCACGGCAATGGGCGATCGGCCCCTATGCCTCGGCGCTGCTCAAGGGCCAGAAATTGCAGGGCGAGGAACGCGCCGCGATCCGCCGCGACCTCGCGCGCTTTACCGGGCTTTCCGAAACCTATCTCGAAAGCGCCGACCTGCGCGTCACCCCCAACCGCTTCTACAAGGAATTGCTGCGCGACCGCGGGCTGACCGTCGGCCGCCTCGACAGCCGTTACACCGGCAAGGATTATGACAGCGCCGGCGAAGGGCCCGACAACGACCCCAGCTTCTATGGCATCGACGCGAGCTATACCGCCGCGATCAACAGTTGGAGCCGCGATACGCTGGGGTTCAAGACCGACCGCGAATATCAGTCGATCGGCCGCATCGGCGGCCAGTGGGACTGGCGCATCGGCGGTCGCGACAGCAACGCCTACCTCAACGTCGCGCCCTATATCGGGCAGGCGCTGCGCGAGAATTCGGGGCTGCGCGTGTTCGTCGGCCAAGGTTATTATGATTTCGCGACGCCCTTCTTCGCCGCCGAATATGCGCTGTCGCGCACCGGCATTCCGCAGGACCGCGTCGAATATCAATATTATGGCGCGGGCCACATGATGTATATCCGCGACGAGGACCGCCATAAATTGTCGGCCGACATCCGCGCCTTCATTCGCGGACGCTGACGATCGGCGGCCAGCCGATTGCGAGTGGAAACGGCCTTCTCGTCATCGTCACCCCGGACTTGATCCGGGTCCATGACTTCGGCGCTGCCGTGGATCCCGGATCAAGCCCGGGATGACGAAGGTGAGTAAAGCAACGCTCCGCCCCAAGACGGAATCTCTCAGCGCAAAACCCCCGCCGCCGCTTGTTTGCGTGCATAAAAGAGCAGCGCGAGCATGATCACCCAGATGGTGAGAGTCACGTACAGCGCGACATTTTGGAACAATTCCCTGGTCGTATCGCCATTCAGAACGTGCTGATAAAGCGTCGAGCCGGCGAGACCGACGATCGATACGATAAAGGCCGTGACCGCGTGGCGCGACCGCATCAGCAGAAGCAGCGAACCGAGGAACGCCCCAAAACCGCCAAGCGCCCAACAGATATCGGACCATAAAGGCGCGCCGAGAACGAAGCTGCGTTGCGCAGCCGTCAGCGGCGACAGCCAGAATTCATTCTGCAGATTGGTCAGCGTGAAATCGATGGCCGGAAAGGCGTTGATCAGTAGCGATACACCGCCGACGACCCACAGGTGCCACGGCGTTTTCCGAACTTCGTTCATATTCATCTCCCCCTCCAGAAAGATCAGGCGAAGCTATCACGCTTTGCCGCTGCCAGCAACGTGGTGACATAGTCGCGCAATACAGCGATGTTGCGGTCGAAATAGCCGATGTCGCGATAGGTACGCGCCTGCATCACCGCGCCCTCCATCACCGTCAGCACGAACTCGCCGAGCGCCTTCGCGTCGCTGCCGGGCGGCAGGCGATCGGCCGCGGCATCGAAGCAGCCCGCGATCGCCGTCGACCAGTTGGTGAAGTTCGCCGCCATCAGTTCGCGCACCACCGGGTCGGGCTCGTGAATCTCGAGCGCGAGGCTGCCGATCGGGCAGCCATAGGTACAGTCGGTGACGATCAAATGGGTGCGGTAACCGGCGAGCAGCGCGAAAATCTTGTCGATCGGATCGTCGACGCCCTCCCAGTTCGGCGCCAGCAGCATCTCGCCGATGCCGTCACGATACATTTCGAGCACCCCGACGAGCACGTCCTGCTTGCCGGGGAAGAAATGATAGAGGCTGCCCGAGTGGACCTGGCTGCGCGACAATATGTCGGCGATCGAGGTCGAGCCATACCCCTTCTCCCAGAACAGCTCCATCGCGGTCATCAGGATGCGGTGGCGGGTGTCGGCGGCGTTCATCGGCCTGCCCTTCAACCGGCCCGGTCATAGGCGGCGCGCAGCCAGTCCGTGACATCGTCGCCCGCTTCCTCGTCCGCCGCAATCCTGACGCGGTGAGAGACCATCGCATTCCAGCTTCCGGCAAGCTCGAGCTTACCCGCAGGTTCTTCCCCCTTGAGCGCGAGGCCGATATCGAAGCGATCCTTCGTCGACGGCTGGAGCAATGCGAACTGCTTCTTGCGGCGCAGGCTCACATAGCCCTTCTTCGGCGCCTGCTCGACATCGCCGCCGAAGCCCTGCACCAGCCCGACGAGCCGGTCGTAGAGCGGGCGCCAATGCGCGCGCGGTCCGGCAAAGGCGGCTTCGACCAGATCGTCGCCGTCCTGCGACACCGCCGCCGACGCATTGGCCGCGTGGACGATCATGTTCGCATAGCCGTGCCCCAGCCCATGGTCGGATTTCAGATGATTGACCAGCGCCATATGCCCGGCGATCCCGGCAGCGCGCGCGATGGCGACCCATTCGTCGAGCCCCTTGCCCGTCTTGGCGCGCAGATTCTCACCCATCTTTTCGAATTCGTCGGCCATCGCCACCTCCTTCGTTCCGATGAGTTGATTGAACATTCAACCAAGCTAATTGTCAAGCCCCTTGGCAAGCACGCCGCGCCGCGCGATAGGCGCGCCATGTGCGTCGTCGCTCTCGCCCGGCAAGTCCATCGCGACTGGCCGCTGATCCTGATCGGGAACCGCGACGAATTTCACGCGCGTCCCGCCGCGCCGCTCCACGAATGGGACGACGGCAGCGGCATCGTCGCCGGGCGCGACCTGCAGGCGGGCGGCGCCTGGCTGGGGGTGCACCGGCCGAGCGGACGCGTCGTCGTGGTGACCAATGTCCGCGGCGCCATGCCCGATCCCGCAAAGGAGTCACGCGGCGCGCTGGTGACCGACCTGTTGCGCGGCGACGGACGCTTTGCCGATCCAGCGGCCGAAGACCTGCCGCGCTTCAATGCCTTCAACCTGTTCGCCGTCGCCAGTGGCGCGACGCGGCTGCTCACCAACCGGCCGGTGCCGCTGATCATGCCGCTGGATGCTGGCGTGCACGCGCTCGCCAACGAGCCCGTCGACGAGCCCTGCCCGCGCGCCGAGCGGCTGCGTCTGGCGCTGGAAGCCGTTGCCCGCGAGGACGCTGACCCCGAGGGCCTGCTCGATACGCTGACGGCGGAAGGCGACCCCGCTCTGTTCCTGCGCGGCGACCTCTATGGCACCCGCGCTTCGACTCTCGTGCTGATCGCCGCCGACGGCAGCGTTCGCATGACCGAACGCCGATACGAAGCGGGCGGCCGCTCCATCGGAACGACCGCCCTCGAATTTCGCATCGGCTGAGCCGAGGAAGCTTATTTCGGCGCCAGTACCATCAGCATCTGGCGGCCTTCGGTGCGCGGGTGCGCCTCGACCTTCGCGACTTCCGCCGTCATCTCGGCGACGCGCTGGAGCACGTTGAGGCCGAGCTGGGTGTGGCTCATCTCGCGGCCGCGGAAGCGCATCGTCATCTTGACCTTGTCGCCTTCCTCGAGGAAGTCGAACACCTTGCGCATCTTCACGTCGAAATCATGATCGTCGATATTCGGACGCATCTTGATCTCTTTGATTTCCTGCGTCTTCTGGCTCTTGCGCGCGAGGTTCGCCTTTTTCTGGGCTTCGTATTTGAACTTGCCCACGTCGAGGAACTTGCACACCGGCGGATCGGCATTCGGGGACACTTCGACAAGGTCCAGACCGACGGAGGCCGCCTGTTCGATCGCTTCGGCGGTCAGCATGACGCCCAGATTTTCGCCTTCCTCGTCGATCACGCGGACCTTGGGGGAAGCGATGAATTCATTGTATCGCGGGCCATTCTTGGGCGGCATTCGGTCCATCGGGCGGCGAGTCATGGGCGGTGGTATAGCTGTATCTCCTGGTCGTTGTCGGGGCGCGCGGAATCGGCACGAGGCGCGCGCACTGTCCATATAGTGAACGCGCGGCCGTCGTAAAGGCTGCGCCGCAGGGGCGCCCGCCGCTTTTTTACCGCACTGTGGCGGCTATGCCACGCCCCGCAGCATCGAACCGCGCTTCACCATTTCGTCGGCGCAGGGTCGACGACGCGGAAACCCCCGGCCCCCACTTCGCTGACCTCGAGCGCGCGAAGCGCTATGCCGCGGTTGTTGAAGCGGAAAATGCCGTCGATGCCGCCGAACCCGTCCGCGGCGAGCAGCCGGCTTGCCGGGAAGCTCGTCCCCGGTTTCCAGTCGCGCGCGATGCGGACGGTGAGCAGCACCGAGTCATACCCAAGGCTGGCGAGCCGATAAGGCGCCTTGCCGAACCGGGTGCGATATTTGCCCGCGAGCTGGCCATAGAGCCCGTCCGACACGCTGGCGAACCACGCGCCGCGCATCGCGGCATTGCTGCCGAGCGAGGCCTCGGTGTTCCAGAGTTCGGTGCCGAGAATCTGTTTGTTGCCGCTGCTCTTGATCAGCGGCACCGCGCGGATCGCCGTACCGCCGCTGTCGGCGATCAGCACCGCATCCATCGCGCCGCCGCTGGCCAGCCGCCGCGCCGCCCCCGACAGCGCGGTGGCGCTGCGATCATAGCTTTCGACCGCAACCAGCGTCCCGCCGGCTTCGGTCACCGCGGTGCGGAAGGCGGCGGCCGAGCGGTCGCCATAGACATTCTTGGGTACCAGCGCCCCGAAGCGCACATGCCCCTTGCCGCGCGCATAGGCGACGACGCGTTCGACCGACTGGCCGGGGACGAAGCCCATGATGAAGACGCCATTGCCCGCGACGCTGCTGTCGTTCGAGAAGCTGAGCACAGGCACTTTCGCGGCGCGTGCGATCGGCGCCACCGCGGCGACATCTTCGCTGAGCAGCGGGCCGAGGATCAGCTTGTTGCCGTCGGCGACCGCCTGCCGTGCCGCCGCTGCAGCGCCGAGCGCGGTGTCATAGGTGGTGATGCGGACCTTTTCGGTGCGCGAATCGAGCAGCGCCATCGTCGTCGCATTGGCGATCGCGGTGCCGACGTCGGCATTGGGGCCGGTCTCGGGGACCAGCAGCGCGACACGGTGACGATCGGTGTCGGTCGGCAGGCCGGGGCCGATGTCGTCGGCCGGGCGGTCGGGCGGCGGCGGGGTCGCCGGACCATTGGATTTGGGCACGACCTGACACGCCGCGAGCAGCCCTGCCATCGCCAGCGTACCCATCGTGCGCAGCATTTTTCGCCGCGATGCCGCATTGGCTTGGCGCTCGATTGCAGTTTCTGCCATTTTCGGCGTCATGCCGGATTCGACCATCTCAGATTCTCCCTTGCCCGGACTCTATATCGTGGCGACGCCCATCGGCAACCTCGGCGACATCGGCACGCGGGCGGCGGCGACCCTCGCCGCCGCCGACGTGATCGCGGCCGAGGATACGCGCGTGACCGCGAAGCTTCTCGCCCATCTGGGTTTGCGTGTGCCGATGACCCCCTATCATGATCATAGCGACGAACGCACCCGCGCCGCGCTGGTTGCGCGGATGGGGCAGGAAGTTGTCATTTTGGTGTCGGACGCCGGCACCCCGCTGATTTCGGACCCGGGCTACAAGCTCGTCCGCGACGCGCGGGCGGCGGGGCGCCATGTCACCACCCTGCCCGGCCCCTGCGCCGCGATCGCCGCGATCACCCTGTCGGGCCTGCCGAGCGACCGCTTCCTGTTCGCGGGCTTCCTGCCGAACAAGGCGAAGGCGCGCGCCGATACGCTCGCCGAATTTGCCGCGCTTCGCGCTACGCTGGTCTTCTACGAAAGCGGGCCGCGCCTCGCCGCGTCGCTCGCCGCAATGGCCGAAGGGCTCGGTGACCGCGAGGCCGCCGTCGCGCGCGAGATCAGCAAGCTCTACGAGCAATGCGTCACCGGGACGCTGACCGAGCTCGCCGCGCGCTATGCCGACGCGCCGCCAAAGGGCGAGATCGTCGTCGTCGTCGGGCCGCCGGGCGAACAGGCGGCCGAGGAAGCCGACGAAGCGACGCTCGACGCCGCGCTCGTCGAAGCAATGGCCGACAGGCCTGTCGCGCAAGCGGCAAAGGCGGTCGCGAAACGTTTCGGGCTCGACCGGCACGAAGTTTATGCCCGCGCGCTGGCGCTTCGGGAGCAGGCTTGAACCGCGCCGCCGCCGAAGCGCGCGGCCGCAAGGCCGAACGCCGCGCCGCATGGTGGCTGCGGCTGCATGGCTGGCGCATCGTCGGCGAACGGCTGCGCGTTCCGGTGGGCGAGGTCGACCTTGTCGCACGGCGCGGGCGCATCCTTGCCTTCATCGAGGTGAAGTGGCGCGACCGCGCCGAAGATCTCGATTTCGCGATCGACGAATATCGCCTGCGCCGCGTCGCCGCGGCCGCCGAAATCCTCCGCCATCGCCTCGCCCGACCCGATGATGACATACGGATCGATGTGATGCTGCTTGCGCCGAAGCGATTGCCTCGCCATTTGGTCCACGTCTGGCAACCCTGAGGAACGATCAATGACCCTGCGCGCAGCCGTACAAATGGACCCGATGGCCGGCATCAACATCAA
Source organism: Sphingopyxis macrogoltabida (assembly GCF_001314325.1). Classification (NCBI taxonomy): domain Bacteria; kingdom Pseudomonadati; phylum Pseudomonadota; class Alphaproteobacteria; order Sphingomonadales; family Sphingopyxidaceae; genus Sphingopyxis; species Sphingopyxis macrogoltabida. Next base: position 1,011,270 of record NZ_CP009429.1, on the reverse strand, counting down.
TGGCGACAGCAGTTTCCACCTGATCCTGAAAGCGCTCGAGCGCGGGTACGAACTCTATCACTACGACGTCCGCGGGTTGACGTGGGAGGCCGGGCGGCTGACCACCAAAGCGCACCGCATCGTCGAGGCAAAGCGCGAGGCCGGCGATCACTATAGTTTCGGCGACCCGGTCACGCTCGACCTCGGCCGCGACATCGATGTCGTGCTGATGCGGCAGGACCCGCCCTTCGATCTCGGTTACCTCACCGGCACCTGGCTGCTCGAACGCATCGCGCACGAGACACTCGTCGTCAACGACCCGGTATCGGTGCGCAACGCGCCCGAAAAAGTCTTCGTGCTCGACTTTCCAGAGTTCATGCCGCCGACGATGGTCACGCGCGATCTCGACGCGGTGAAGGATTTTCAGGCGCGCCACGGCGCGGTTGTGGTCAAGCCGCTGCACGGCAACGGCGGCAAGGCGGTGTTCCGCATCGACGCCGATGGCAGCAATCTCGGCGCGCTCGTCGAACTGTTCGGCCAGGTGTGGCCCGAACCCTTCATGGTCCAGCAATTCCTGCCGAGCGTCAGCAAGGGCGACAAACGCATCGTCCTCGTCGACGGCGAGGTCGCGGGCGCGATCAACCGCAAACCCGGCGAGGGCGAGTTCCGGTCGAACCTCGCGGTCGGCGGCTATGCCGAGGCCGCCGAACTGACCCCGCGCGAGCAGGAAATCTGCGACGTGCTGGGACCGCGCCTCAAGGAACGTGGACTGGTTTTCGTCGGCATCGACGTGATCGGTGGCGAATGGCTGACCGAAATCAATGTCACCTCACCGACGGGGATCGTCGCGATCGACCGTTTCAACAATAGCGATACCGCGGGAATGATCTGGGACGCGATCCTGCGACGGATCGGCTGACGCGTCCGGCGCGTTGGGCAATTCATGACCAGCTTCATTCTCGATCTGATCCAGGGCTGGGGATATGTGGGGATTTTCATCCTCATGTTCCTCGAAAACGTTTTTCCGCCGATTCCGTCGGAAGTGATCATGGGGCTCGGCGGCATCGCCGTTTCGCAGGGACGCTTCGATTTCTGGACCCTCGTCGCGGTCGCGGTCGCGGGCACGACCGCCGGAAACTGGGTCTGGTACGGGATCGGGCGCTGGATCGGCTACGAACGGCTGAAACCCTTCATCGACCGTCACGGCCGCTGGCTGACGCTCGACTGGGACGAGGTCGAGCGACTGCACGCCTTCTTCCTGAAATATGGCCCCGCGATCATCTTTTTCGCGCGTTTCATGCCCGTCGCCCGCACGATGGTGTCGCTGCCCGCCGGCATGGTGAAGATGAATCAGGCCAAGTTCCTGCTGTGGACCGCCGCCGGATCGACGATCTGGATCAGCGCGCTCGCCGGGGCGGGCAACTGGTTCGGCAAGCAGTTCGCCAATCTCGACGCCTTTATCGGCCCGCTGGCGCTGATCGCGATCGGATCGCTGGTGCTGATCTATATCTGGCGGATCATCAACTGGAAGCCGAAGGCGCGCGGCGACTAGGATCAGGCGCGCGGATGCGCGCTGCGATAGATGTCGAGCAGATGCGCCGCATCGACCGCGGTATAGACCTGCGTCGAGGCTAGGCTCGCATGGCCGAGCAGTTCCTGCAGGCTGCGAAGATCCGCTCCCCCCGCCAGCAGATGGGTGGCGAAGCTGTGGCGCAGCGCGTGCGGCGTCGTGCGTTCGGGCAGCCCCAGCGCGCGGCGCGCGGCGCGGACGCTGGCCCGCACCACGCCGGGCTGGAGCGGTCCGCCACGCGCGCCGAGGAACAGCGCGCCATCCTTGCCGATCGGCCACGGGCAGGCCGCGACATAGCGCGCCACCGCGCCCGCCACCGCGGGCAGGATCGGCACGATCCGCGTCTTGTTCCGTTTGCCGGTGACACGCAGCGTATCGCCCAGCGGCAGCGCCGCGCCGGTCAACGCCAGCGCTTCGCCGATCCGCAGCCCCGTGCCGTAAAGCAGCAGCAGCAGCGCGAAATCGCGCGCGCCGGTCCAGCCTTGCCGGGCGTTATCCTCGACATCCTGGGCGAGTGCGAGCGCTTCGGCCGGGGCGACCGGGCGCGGCAGGCCTTTTTTGACCCGCGGGCCGCGCAGTTGGGGCACCGAGGCCTGTGAACCGCCGGTAAAGCGCAGGAAGCCGCGCAGCGCCGACAATTCGCGCGCCGCCGAGCTGTTGCCCAGCCCCTCTGCCCGCCGTTCCGCGAGATAGGCGCGCAAATCGTTCGCGGTCAGCGATTTCAGCAGCCGCGCATCGACCGCGCCGCCGCGATGCACGGCAAGAAAGGCGCAGAACCGCTCGGCCGTCGCGATATAGGCGCGGCGGGTATGCTCCGACCGGCGCTTTTCATGCGCCAGATGGGCATCCCAATCGCGGATCAAATCTTGCCCCAAACCATATCCTCATTCCCGTTCGCATCGAGCGACGTCGAGATGCCCTTCGGCGGCGCGCAAGGTCGAGGGGTGTCTCGACTTCGCTCGACACGAACGGGTCGAGAGCAAGTTAGTGGGTTTTGACCACCTCGGAAAGGATCGAGTCGAGGAGCAATATCCCGTCGTCGGTCACCGACAGCCGGTCGCCGGTCTGCCGCATCAACCCTTGTTTCATGAGCCGCGCCGCCGCCTCCGCATCGACGAATGCGGCGCGCGGTAAACCGCTTCGCGCCTCAATCCGCGTCAGGTCGACGCCTTCGGTCAACCGCAGCCCCATCAGCAACGCCTCGGTGGCGCGCTCGTGCGATGGCAGGTCGCTCTCGTGCTTGAGGCCGTGGCCGTTCCGTTCGACCGCCGCGATGAAATTCTCGGGCTTCTTGTGCCGCTCGGTTGCCTGCCCCAGCCGCCGCCCGTGCGCGCCCGGCCCGATGCCGGCATAATCGGCGTAACGCCAATAGGCGAGATTGTGGCGGCTCTCCTCGCCCGGACGCGCGTGGTTCGACACCTCGTAACGCGGCAGGCCGGCGGCGCGCGTCATCGCCTGCGTCGCGTCGAACAGGTCGGCGGCGGTATCGCCGTCGGGGATGACGAGCGCGCCTTTCGCGGCGAGGGTCGCGAAACGCGTGCCGGGTTCGATGGTGAGCTGATAGAGCGACAGATGGCCGGTACCGAAGGCGAGCGCCCCCTGCAGTTCGCTTTCCCAGGCGGCAAGCGATTGCCCCGGCCGCGCGTAGATCAGGTCGAAGCTGACGCGCGCGAAATGCGCCTGCGCCGCCGCGATGGCGCGCCGCGCCTCGTCGCCGCTGTGGGCGCGGCCAAGAAATTCAAGCACTTCGGGATCGAAGCTCTGGACGCCGATCGAAACACGATTGACCCCGGCCGCGGCGAGATCGGCGAAGTTGGCGACCTCGACCGAATTGGGATTGGCCTCCAGCGTGATCTCGACATCGTCCGCGAGCCCCCATGCGCGATCCGCCGCAGCGATCACCGCCGCAACCGTTGCGGGCGGCATCAGGCTGGGCGTGCCGCCGCCGAAGAAGATCGACCCGACCCGGCGCCCCGGCAACAGCGCGGCCTCATGCCGCAGGTCGGCCAGCAACGCGTCGCGCCAGATCGCCTGATCGACCGTCTCGCGGACATGGCTGTTGAAGTCGCAATAGGGGCATTTCGACACGCAAAACGGCCAGTGGACATAAAGGGCGAGCGGTTCGGCCATGTCGGCCGATATAGGCGCTTCGCCGCCGATGTCAGCCTTTGCCGAGCAGGCGTGCGATATGGCCGCGGATATCGTCAGGCCAGCCGGCGATCTGCGCGGCGAAAGCATCGTCGTCGTCGCGGTAGAGCGCGCGCAATGCCTCCTCGTAGCCGATGCGGTCGCCGCAGACATGGCTCATAAAATTATAGGCCGCATCACGCCGCTGCTTCGCATCGGGCGCGCCCTTGCTCGCGGCCTCGACCAGCCGGCGCAGCGCCGCGGACGCGCCGCCCGGCTGCGCCGCCAGCCAGTCCCAGTGGCGCGGCAGCAACGTCACTTCGCGCGCCTTGACGCCAAGCCGCGGGCGCCCCGCCGACGGCGCGGGCGTCGATGCGGCCGCGTCCCAATAATCGAGGTCGGTGAGCTTGCCGCTCATGTCGTCGAAGACGAGGATGGCGCCGATGTCGCCCGGATAGCGTTCCTCGATCGTCCGGGTGACGGCGTCGCGCGGTCCCGTTGCGAGATGCATGTCGCCAAGGAAGGCGGTGACGCTGTGATGATCCTGAGTCATACCGGGGCATTATACCCGGATAAAACATCCGTCAATATTACCCGGGTAAATTATGCACGATTCAGAAAACGCCTTCGACGAGCTTGGCAAAGGCGTCGGCCCGGTGGCTGATCGCATGCTTTTCGCCCGGATCGATTTCGGCATAGGTCAAGGACTTGCCGACCGGAACGAACACCGGATCGTAACCGAAGCCCAGCTTGCCGCGCGGCGGCCAGTCGAGATGGCCTGCGGCCCTCCCCTCGAAAACCTCGGCATGGCCGTCGGGCCATGCGAGCGCGAGGGTGCAGATGAAGGCAGCGCTGCGGTCGACATCGGGGCCCTGCTCGGCGAGCAGCCCCTCGACCTTGCCCATCGCCATATACCAGTCGCGGCCCGGATTGCCCTCGAACCATTGGCGCTCGGCCCAGTCCGCGGTGTAGACGCCGGGGCGCCCGTGCAGCGCCGCGACCTCGAGCCCGCTGTCGTCGGCCAGCGCCGGCCATCCCGCCGCCGAGGCGCTGGCATGCGCCTTGAGCAGCGCATTCTCGCGGAAGGTCTTGCCCGTCTCCTCGGGCTCGGGGAGCCCGAGATCGCCCGCCGACACCGGATCGATCCCGAAGGGTTCGAGCAGCGCCCGGATTTCGCGCACCTTGCCGGCGTTATGGCTGGCGATGACGAGCTTTCCAGGCGCTAGCTTGCGCGTCATCTCAGCGCCCGACCGCCCGGTCCTGCGCCGCGAAAATCTCGCGGCAGCCGATGCGCGCGAGGCGGAGCAGGCGGAGCAGGCCTTCCTCGTCATAGGTCGCGCCCTCGGCGCTCGCCTGCACCTCGACGATCTGGCCGCGGCCGGTCAGCACGAAATTGCCATCGGCCTCCGCAACCGAATCCTCATCATAGTCGAGGTCGAGCACCGGCGTACCCTTGTAGATGCCGCACGAAATCGCACCGACCTTGTCCTCGATCGGATCCTCGGCGATCACCTTGTCGGCGAGCAGTTTGTCGACCGCGAGGCGCAGCGCGACCCACGCTCCCGAAATCGACGCGGTGCGCGTGCCGCCATCGGCCTGCAAAACGTCGCAATCGATGACGATCTGGCGCTCGCCGAGCTTCTTCATGTCGACGATGGCGCGCAAGCTACGGCCGATAAGCCGCTGGATTTCCTGCGTCCGCCCCGACTGCTTGCCCTTCGCCGCTTCGCGGCTGCCGCGCGTGTGCGTCGCGCGGGGCAGCATGCCATATTCAGCGGTGACCCAGCCCGAACCCTTGCCGCGCAGGAAGGGCGGCACCTTTTCGTCGACGCTCGCGGTGACCAGCACCTTGGTATTGCCGAAGCTGACGAGCACGCTGCCCTCGGCATGGATGGTGAAGGCGGTTTCGATGCCGATGGAACGCATCTGGTCGGGGGCGCGGCCGGAAGGGCGCATGGGGTTTCTCCTGTCCTGTGTGGGGGCGCGCTTAGCGGCGCGGACGGCGGTTGGCCAGAGCATAGCTTGCCCCCGGCCCTCCCCGTCCCTAAATCCATGCCATGACCACCCCGCCGATCACCGAACTCACCACGCGCGCGCGCGACGTGTTCCGGCTGGTCGTCGACGCCTATCTCGAGACCGGCCAGCCGGTCGGATCGCGCACGCTGTCGAAGCTCGCGGCCCTGAACCTGTCGCCCGCATCGATCCGCAACGTCATGCAGGATCTCGAGGAATATGGCCTGCTCGCCAGCCCGCACACCAGCGCCGGACGCCTGCCGACCGAACAAGGGCTGCGCCTGTTCGTCGACGGCATGATGCAGGTCGCCGAACCGAGCGCCGAGGACCGCGCCCAGATCGAGGCGAGCCTGTCCGATGCGGGCCCGATCGAAAGCGCGCTGGCGCAGGCGACATCGGCACTGTCGGGGCTGTCGGCGTGCGCCGGTCTTGTCCTCGTCCCCAAGCATGAGCGGGTGCTGAAACAGGTGGCGTTCGTGCCGCTGTCGGCGACCCAGTCGCTCGTCGTTCTCGTCGCGGGCGACGGCGCGGTCGAGAACCGCGTCATCGATGTTCCGCCGGGGCTGAGTCAATCGGCGCTGACCGAGGCCGGAAATTACATCAGTGCGACCTTGTCGGGGCTGACGCTCGCCGAAGCGATGGCGCGCGTCCGCCACGAGATCGAGGCCGAACGCATCGCGATCGACCGCGCGGCGCAGGATCTCGTGTCGCGCGGCCTCGCCATCTGGTCGTCCGACGGCGCCGACCGGCCGGTGCTGATCGTGCGCGGGCAGGCCAACCTGCTCGACGAAAGCGCGCTCGGCGACCTCGACCGCGTGCGGCAGTTGCTCGACGAACTCGAAACCAAGCAGGATATCGCCGGGCTGCTCGACAGCGCGCGCGAGGGCAGCGCGACGCGTATTTTCATCGGGTCGGAGAATAAGCTCTTCTCGCTGTCGGGATCGTCGGTTATCGCCGCGCCCTATCGCGGCAGCGACGGGCGCGTGGTCGGCGTGGTGGGGGTAATCGGCCCGACACGCTTGAACTATGCGCGCATCGTTCCCATGGTGGATTTCACCGCTCAATCGCTCTCCAGACTGATACGATAGGTTTATGACGAACAACGAAAACGACACGCCCGTCCAGGACGACGCGCTGACCCCCGAAAATGTCGCGGCCGAAGCCGATGCGACCGAGGCCGTCGCGGGCGAAAACGACGAAGTGGCAAAACTCGCCGAACAGGTCGCCGCGCTGCAGCAGGACCTGCTCTATGCCCGCGCGGAGACGCAGAATGTCACGCGCCGCAAGGACAAGGAAATCGCCGACGCGCACGCCTATGCGTCGACGAAATTCGCGCGCGACATCCTCTCGGTCGCCGACAACCTCGGCCGCGCGCTCGCCGCGCTCAGCGACGAACAGCGCGCCGACGAGGCGATCAAGCCGCTGATCACCGGTCTCGAAGCGACCGAGCGCGAGTTGCTGAGCGTCTTCGAACGCAACGGCATCACCCGCATCGCCGCGGTCGGCCTGCCGCTCGACCCCAACCAGCATCAGGCGATGCTCGAAATCCCGAGCGACAAGGCGCCCGGCACGATCGTGCAGGAAATGCAGGCGGGTTATATGATGAAGGACCGCCTGCTGCGCCCGGCCATGGTCGGGGTGGCGAAGGCGGGCTGATTTTTGCTTCCGTAAAACAAGCAGCGTGCCCCCGCGAAGGCGGGGGCCCATCACCGGTCGTTTCGGATTTCTGCCATCGGGAGATGTGTCCCCGCCTTCGCGGGGACACACTAGCTTCTTGATGAAAAGTCACGCGCCCGTGCGGGCGTTTACGCCGCCTTGCGCATCTTCGCCAATTTCTTCAGCACCATATCGCGCTTCAGCCGCGACAGATGGTCGATGAACAATATGCCCTCCAGATGGTCATGCTCGTGCTGGATGCACGTCGCCATCAGGCCGGTCATCCGTTCCTGATGGTGCTTGCCATCCTCGTCCTGCCAGTCGACGGTCACCTCGGCGGGACGCGTCACATCGGCATATTGTTCGGGCACCGACAGGCAGCCTTCCGAATAGACGCTATGCTCCTCGCTCTCGTCCGAAAAGACGGGATTGATGAAGACGCGCGGGGTGCGGATGATCCGCTTGCCCTCTTCATCCTCGGGGTCGAGTTCCTGCAGGTCGATGACGAGGATGCGCTTCGGCACCGCGACCTGGATCGCGGCGAGCCCGATACCGGGGGCGTCGTACATCGTCTCGAACATGTCGGCGACCAGCGTCTTCAATTCGGCGTCGAACGTCTCGACCGGCTTCGAAATGACGCGCAGCCGTGGATCGGGGGTCTCTATGATGGGTAGGATGGCCATGGGTGCGAGGTATGATCGCAGGGGCGCGGGGTCAAGGGGCTGGTCGCGCCTCGCATTCGAGGATCAATTCGTCCGTCGGGATGACATAGCCACCAAACAAACAATCTGGTTCCTGGCAACCGCCGGCAATCGCCCAGTCCTCATAGCGCTTCATTGACTTCCGGCCGGGAACTACCGCTTTCCCGTCCGCTTTCTGCAACGTGAATTCAATCATCCGGCGGTCGAACATTCCCGCCTCATTCTCCGAAATCGCCTCCTTACGCACATAGGCTCGCTGCCACAGGTCGAGATTTCCCACGCAATGGTTGGCGGCGAGCTTACGTTCGAGCTTCGCAATTTCGGCTTCGCCGGGTTGAAAGCCGTCAGTGGATGAACATGCGGAACAGGCGATAAACGCCGCGACGGCAAATTTACGCTTCAACTCTCCCTCCCTGTCACCCCACCGGACGCCGCGCCCTGAGCGCCTGCGCCAGCGTACCCTCGTCGAGATAATCGAGTTCCCCGCCCACCGGCAGGCCATGCGCGAGCTGCGTCAGCCGAACCGGATAGCCCTCCAGCCGCTCGGCGAGATAATGCGCGGTTGTCTGTCCCTCCAGCGTCGCGTTCATCGCCAGCACGACCTCGTCGATGCCGCCCGCGGCGACGCGCGCGACGAGGGCGTCGATGCTGAGGTCCTGCGGCCGCACGCCTTCCAGCGCCGACAGGCGGCCGCCGAGGACATGATATTTACCGGGGAACAGCCGCGACTTGTCGAGCGCCCAGAGGTCGGACACCTCCTCGACGACGCACAGGCTGCGATCGTCGCGGCGCGGGTCGGCGCAGATCGCGCACGGGTCCTGCGTGTCGACATTGCCGCAAATGCCGCAGGTCACCAGCCGTTCGGAGACGGTCTGGAGCGCCGCGAGCAAGGGCGCGAAGCTGCTTTCGCGCTTCTTCATCAGGTGCAGCACCGCGCGGCGCGCCGACCGCGGGCCGAGCCCCGGCAGGCGGGCGAGTTGCTGGACGAGCGCTTCAATCTCTTGCGATGCCATGACGGATGGTCTTAAGCGGCGCGCGAGAAATGACAATGCGCATCGCCTTCATGGGAACGCCGCCCTTTGCGGTGCCGACGCTCGCTGCGCTCCACGCGGCGGGCCACGATATCGTCGCGGTCTACACCCAGCCGCCGCGCCCCGCGCAACGCGGCAAGAAATTGCAGAAGAGCCCGGTGCAGGTCTGGGCCGAGGAACATGGCCTGCCCGTCCGCACGCCGCGAAGCCTGAAGACGGAGGAGGCACAGGCCGAATTTGCCGCGCTCGACCTCGATGTCGCGGTGGTCGCAGCTTACGGCCTGATCCTGCCGCAGGCGGTGCTAAGCGCCCCGCGCGAGGGGTGCCTGAACGTCCATGGCTCGATCCTGCCGCGCTGGCGCGGCGCCGCGCCGGTGCAACGCGCGATCCTGTCGGGCGATACCGCCACGGGCGTGACGATCATGCAGATGGACATCGGGCTCGACACGGGCGCGATGCGGCTGATCGAGACGACCCCGGTCGCGGGCAAGACCGCCGGCGCGCTGACCGGCGAACTCGCCGAAATGGGGGCGCTGATGATGCGCCGCGTGCTGAGCGACCTCCACGCCTTCATCCCCGAACCGCAGCCCGAGGACGGGGTCACCTATGCGGCAAAGATCGACAAGAACGAGGCGCGGCTCGATTTCCTCGTCAGTGCGGTGCAGGCCGAACGGCAAATTCGCGCCTTCAACCCGGTGCCCGGCGCCTTTTTCGAGCTGGAGGGCGAGCGATACAAGATCCTCGCCGCGGAGGTCGTGCATCCGTCGGAAGCCGTGGCAGGCGCCGTCCCCGGCGTGACCACCGCCGACAATCTGACCATCGCCTGCAACCCCGGCGCGATCCGCGCCACACGCGTCCAGCGCGCCGGCAAGCCCGCAATGGATGCCGCCGAACTGTTGCGCGGCCGCCCGATCCCCAAGGGCACGCGCCTCGCATGACGCGTTTCGCCCTCACCATCGAATTCGACGGCCGCCCCTTCATGGGCTGGCAGCGGCAGAGCCACGGGCCGAGCGTCCAGCAGGCGCTGGAAGAGGCGGTCACGCGCATCACCGGCGAAGCGGCCGCGGTGCACGGCGCGGGCCGCACCGACGCCGGGGTCCACGCGATCGCGATGCGCGCGCATGTCGATATCGAAAAGCCGATCCAGCCGTTCCGGCTGATGGAGGCGCTCAACGCGCAGCTTCGCCCGGCGCCCGTCGCGGTGCTCGCCTGCGCCGAGGTGGCGGGCGACTGGCACGCGCGCTTTTCGTGCATCGGGCGCGCCTATGAATATCGCATCGTCAACCGCCGCGCCCCGCTGACCTGGGACAAGGGGCTGTCGTGGCAGTTCGCCAAGCCGCTCGACGCCGAGGCCATGCACGGCGCCGCGCAGGCGCTGGTCGGACGCCATGACTTCACGACCTTTCGCTCGGTACATTGCCAGGCCGACAGCCCGGTCAAGACGCTCGACCGGATCAGCGTCAGCCGCCACGGCGACGAGATCATCATCGAAACCGCGGCGCGCAGCTTCCTCCACCATCAGGTGCGCTCGATGGTCGGCTGCCTCAGCATGGTCGGCGAAGGCAAATGGTCGGCCCGCGATCTCAAAGCCGCGCTCGACGCCGCCGATCGCAGCGCGCTGGGGCTGAACGCGCCGCCCGACGGGCTGTATTTCGTCGAGGCGAAATATCCAGAATGATCGTCGCCCCCGCGAAGGCGGGGGCGACGATATACGCCTCCAACGAAAAAGGGCGGCCCTTGCGGGACCGCCCTCTCTTTCCCCTTTTTGGAAAGCCTGCTCAGAGCGCCTTTTCGGCGTAATAGAGCGGCGCATGTTCGTTGAGGATCTGGAGGATCTTCGCCTGCGCCGTCTTTTCGTCGCTTTCCTCCATCGCGCCGAGTTCGCGCGCGAGGCGGCTCGACGCCGCTTCGAAGATCTGGCGCTCCGAATAGCTCTGTTCGGGCTGGTCGTCGGCGCGGAACAGGTCGCGGGTCACTTCGGCGATCGACACGAGGTCGCCCGAGTTGATCTTGGCTTCATATTCCTGCGCGCGGCGCGACCACATGGTGCGCTTGACCTTCGGCTTGGTCGTCAGCACCTGCAGCGCTTCCTTCAGCGTCTTGTCCGACGACAGCTTGCGCATCCCGACGCCTTCCGCCTTGTTCGTCGGCACGCGAAGCGTCATCTTTTCCTTTTCGAAGCGGAGGACATAAAGTTCGAGCTGCATTCCCGCGATTTCGGACTTTTGCAACTCGATGACGCGCCCCACGCCATGTTTGGGATAAACGACATAATCACCGACTTCGAACAAAAGCGTGTTCGCCGACATGCAAATTCCTTTCTGCTGCCTTGACCGCGGCTGGAAACTGCGACAACACCGGTGCATCCCGCCCTCCGGTTTGAGGGGGATCAGCAATTCGGGCGGCGCTAGCCAGTCAGAGTGGCAAGGGATATGGCTCCATAGGAACGCCGAATGTGCCCCAGCCCAAGCGGCGGGAAGAGGCAGAATGTCGGCGTGTTGTTATTAATTATAACAGATTCGCAACAAAATTGCCACCCCTGCGCGGAAATGCGTCGGGGCGATGGCTTGACGCCTGTTCCCACCCGTTTCAGGTTGAAACGAAACAGAGATAGGGAGCCGTCATGAAAGATCAAATCTGGTGGATTACCGGGGCTTCGTCGGGAATCGGCGCGGCGCTGGCGCGCGCACTGGCGGCGCGCGGCGCAAAGCTGATCCTGTCGGGACGCAATGTCGCCGCGCTCGAGGCGGTGGCGAAAGATTGCGGCGCCGGGACGATGATCCTGCCGTTCGAGGCGACCGACTATGCCGCGATTCCCGCGCTGGCCGAACAGGCTTGGAACTGGTGCGGACGCATCGACGGACTGGTCAACAACGCGGGTATTTCGCAGCGCAGCCTGGCGATCGAAACCGATTTCCCGGTCTATGAACGGATCGTCGCGGTCGACCTGCTCGCGCCGATCGCGCTGACGCAGGCGCTGCTGCCGCGGATGGTCGGCGCCGGCGGCGGGCAGCTGGTCGCGATATCGAGCGTCGCAGGGATCGCCGGCGTGCCGCTGCGCAGCGCCTATTGCGCCGCGAAGCACGGGTTGATCGGCTATCACGACAGCGTGCGGGCGGAAAATGAGCACCTCGGGCTGAAGGTGCTCGTCGTCGCGCCGGGATCGGTCGCGACCAACGTCAGCCGCAACGCGCTGAACGCCGACGGCAGCGTGCGCGGGGAAAGCGACGCCGCGATCGACAACGGCCTGTCGCCCGATTTCGCGGCAAAGCAGATTCTCGACGCGGTCGCGGCAGGCACGCGCGAACTGGTAGTCGCCGAAGGCGCCGAAGCGGCAACCGCCGCGCTGCGCCGCAGCGATCCCGACGCGCTGTTCGACCGGATGAGCGCGATGGTGCAGGCGGGCTATGCGCAGCAGATGAAGGCGACGTCGGCGTCGTGAAGGATGGGTGGCGACCGATTGCCTCCTGAAAACCCCTGTGGCCGAACCGGGCAAGTCCAGCCCAGTTTCCAGAAGCTAATCCGCCGATAAGAGTTGACTTTTTCTGACACAGATTCAAGGTTTAGGCTTGCAGATGCAAGGGAGTGGAGACTTTGTCGGAAAAGTCAGAGATCGAAACCGAGGGCGACGAAACTGCGGATCAGGATGAAGCAGCAACGGCGCGTCGTGCAGCACTGAAGAAAATAGGGATCATTGGCGCCTATACGGCTCCGGCGATGATCCTCTTGCTGAAGCCCGTAAAGGCACATGCGGTGTCGGACGAGTGGGGTTTTCCAATGTGACGAATTTTCGTCAACCTTTGATCGATTTTCGTCAACCTTAGATCTCTGTCAAAGATCAGGACGGCATGATTAGCCATCCGTCGCCCCATGTGGCCAGCATAGCCTATCCCGGCGCAATTCTTCTACTCGACGAGGGCACGCAAAAGCTGCGCCTCTATAATGAGACCGCGGGTGTTGTCTGGCAGCTGCTCGAACTTGGATTGCCCGAGCCGGAAATCGCCTTGGCTGTGGCCGAAGGCTATACTATCGCGCCGGCTGTTGCTGGCGAGCATGTCGCTAACCTGTTCCGGCAGTGGAAGGCCGAAGGCCTGATCGATGCCCCAGCGTCTGCAATCGCCGACAGACATGTCCGACCCGCCCGCCTCGCAACGACCGGAGAGCTTGCGTTTACCCATTATGACATCGACGGGACGCGGTTGCGGATCAGCACGACGGCCCCCGAAGTCGCCGAGCATATCGGAGCGATTCTCGGCCAATTCGAGGTAGAGGCCTTCGTCGGCGGCACAGCGATCGTAATCGACCTGATCGATAGCCCTGAACCCTATCGGCTTTCGATCGACGATCAGGATCGCATGCATCTGGCGACGGCAGCCGAGGCGATCGGCGCGGCCTTTCGATATATCCTCGGTGCTATCCATGGCGAGGCCGATTTCCTGGCCTTGATTCACGGCGCATCGGTCGTTGCGCCATCGGGAAAGGCGCTACTTCTTCCCGGCGCAAGCGGCAGCGGGAAAAGCACCTTGGCAGCCTATCTATCGCGGTGCGGCTTCGCCTTTCTGTCCGACGATATGATCGCCCTGCGCAGTCCCGATGGCCGGGCGCTGGGGTGGCCAATGCCGCACAGCATCAAGGAAGGCAGCTGGCATCGGCTGGCCCCATTGATGCCGGAGCTCGCCACAGCGACAATTTACGAGGTTCGCGGCCGCAAGATAAAATATGTCGCTGCGACGCCAAAACGGGAAGGCATCCAGCAACCCCGGTCGGCACTATCGTCTTTCCGCGATACAGTGCCGATGCTGCCAATGCCCTCGTGCCGCTCGACGCTACCGAAAAGCTCGCCTTGCTGCTCGGGGATCGGATATGGATCGGCTATCCGATGACGCAGCACCATGTGCAGGAATTTCTAAGCTGGCTTGCACCGGTTCCGGCCTATCGCCTTAGCTATTCGTCACTCGAGGCTGCAAGATCGCTACTGGAGCAGCTTGATGATTGACCGGGAAACGGGCGAGGAACGCTGGCGTTATTTCCTCTGGCTCTGTACCGCACTGAAAAGCTTTGTCGATCCGGCGCAATACCCCGCGCAGACAATCGAATGGCCTGCATCGCCCGGGGAGACCGTGCGTCTGGTTGAAATGATGGACGGCCACAAGATCTCGCCCGCCCTCGCATCGATATTGGGGGACGTCGCGACGGTTCCCTCCGAGGTCAAAGATCATCTGCACGCGGTCCATTGGCTCAATGGACAAAGAAACGATACTATTCTGGCTGGCATCGCCACAATCGGCCGGCAGCTGGCCATGCAGGGCATTGACGCCATTTTCCTTAAGGGCGCGGCAAGCCTTGTTTCCGGACTCTATACCGACCCCGCCACGCGATTTCTCGGCGATATCGACCTGCTTGTCGCACCGCAGGAGGCCGAGGGAGCTAGCCGCGCGCTGATGCAATGCGGTTTCACTGAGATTGCCGTCAAACCCGCTTCGCTGTTTCCTCGCAACCGCCACCACCTCGCCATGCAACGCAACCCCGATACGGGCGTCGGCGTCGAAATTCACTTTGCCGTGCTCGCCCCCATGTCTGGCGCGGCGTTGGATGGCGAAGCGCTGCGCCGATCGGCCGTTTCGGTTTCCTTTCGCGGATCCACCTATCGCGTCCCGACGATCGAAGACCGTGTGCTTCACAATGTCATTCACCATCAGATAACCGATGGTTTCTATCACAGAAGAAGCTGCAGTCTGCGTCAGATACTAGACCTCGCGCTATTGCGACGTGACGGCGAAGTATCCACGCAGCAGATACTGCAGCGTCGAGACATTCCAGCCAAGCAGCGCGCGGCCATCGAACATGGCATACACCTTACGGCCATCCTCGGCCCTTCTCCTGACTCCGGCGAATTGGTTGACCGCGCCATCCGCCGCCTGGAGCACGGAATCCGGCGTCCCCGCAATCATATCGGTATCGTCGCCAAAAGCTATTTGCATGAATTGCGATCGCGCCCGCTCGGCATCGTGAACTTCCTGTTGCCGTCTCGCTGGCCGGGACGGATCAGACATCTGCGATCGGCCCTGAAGCGCCCGCATTATTGACCCGGCGCGATCTATCGAGGAACCGCGTTTTTTGCAGATAGCGTTCACCTGAGCACGGAAAGCTCAGATCCCCTCTCGATCAGCCGAAAAAAGCCCCGCCGGATCGCTCCGGCGGGGCCTTTCTTTGCCCGCGAAGGCCGCGCAGCTTATGCCGCGCCGTGCGCCAGCGCCGCGAGGAGCAGGATCGCCACGATATTGGTGATCTTGATCATCGGGTTGACCGCCGGGCCCGCGGTGTCCTTGTACGGATCGCCGACGGTGTCGCCGGTGACCGCAGCCTTATGGGCTTCGCTGCCCTTGCCGCCGTGGTTGCCGTCCTCGATATATTTCTTGGCATTGTCCCACGCGCCGCCGCCCGAGGTCATCGAGATGGCGACGAACAGCCCGCCGACGATCACGCCGAGCAGCAGCGCGCCGAGCGCTTCCAATGCCGCAGCCGGACCGGCAACCGCGCGGATCACGAAATAGACGACGATCGGCGCCAGCACCGGCAACAGCGACGGAACGATCATTTCCTTGATCGCCGCCTTGGTGACGAGGTCGACGGTGCGGGCGTAGTCGGGGCGGCTGGTGCCGTCCATGATGCCCTTGTTGTTCGCGAACTGGTCGCGGACATCCTTGACCACGTCGCCCGCCGCACGGCCGACCGCGGTCATGCCCATCGCACCGAAGAGGTACGGGAGCAGCGCGCCGAGCAGCAGCCCGACGATGACATAGGGCGACGACAGCGAGAAGGTCAGCGGCGCGTCGATGCCGAGCTTCGCCGAATATTCGGCGATGTCCGCGGTGTAGGTGCCGAACAGCACCAGCGCCGCGAGGCCCGCCGAACCGATGGCGTAACCCTTGGTCACCGCCTTGGTCGTGTTGCCCACCGCGTCGAGCAGGTCGGTCTTTTCACGGACCGAGTCGTCGAGGCCCGCCATTTCGGCGATGCCGCCGGCGTTGTCGGTGACCGGGCCATAGGCGTCGAGCGCGACGACCATGCCGGCGAGCGCGAGCATCGCGGTGGCGCCGAAAGCGATGCCGATGATGCCGGCGGTCTGATAAGCGACGATGATGCCGACGCAGATGACGAGCGTCGGCAGCGCGGTCGATTCAAGGCTGATGGCCAGGCCCTGGATGACATTGGTGCCGTGGCCCGTTTCCGACGCCTTGGCGATCGAACGCACCGGGCGATAGTTGGTGCCGGTGTAATATTCGGTGATCCAGATGATCAGCCCGGTGATGACGAGACCGAGCAGCGAGCAATAGAAAAGGTCGCTGCCGTTGAATTCGGTGCCCGTGATGTTGGTGCCCATGTCGCCGCCGAGCGCATAGCTCGTCGAGAACCAGATTGCGGGGATCGACAGCACCGCGGTGACGAGGAAGCCCTTGTACATCGCACCCATGACGTTGGTCCCGCTGCCGAGACGGACGAAATAGGTGCCGATGATCGAGGTGATGATGCACACGCCGCCCATCAGCAGCGGCAGCGTCATCAGCGGCACCAGCATGTCGCCGGCGCTCTTCAGCAGCAGCGCGATCAGCACCATGGTGGCGCCGACGGTCACGACATAGGTTTCGAAAAGGTCCGCCGCCATGCCGGCGCAGTCGCCGACATTGTCGCCGACATTGTCGGCGATCACCGCGGGGTTGCGCGGATCGTCTTCGGGAATCCCGGCCTCGACCTTGCCGACGAGGTCGGCGCCGACATCGGCCGCCTTGGTGAAGATACCGCCGCCGAGGCGCGCGAAGATCGAGATCAGCGAGGCGCCGAACGCCAGCGCGACAAGCGCGTCGACCACGGTGCGATCCTCACCGCCGACGGTGTAGCCGCCGGGACCGACGAGGTACCAGAAGAAGACCGAGATCGCGAGGAGCGCGAGGCCCGCCACGAGCATGCCGGTGATCGCGCCGGCGCGGAACGCCATGGTCAGGCCCGCCTGCAGGCCCGTCTGCGCCGCGGCCGCGGTGCGGACGTTCGCCTTCACCGAGATGTTCATGCCGACGAAGCCGGCAACCCCCGACAGGACGGCGCCGATGACGAAGCCGGTCGCCGAGATCGGGCCGAGGAAGACCCCGACCAGCACGGCGACGACGACGCCGACGATGGCGATGGTACGATATTGGCGGCCCAGATAGGCCTTGGCGCCTTCCTGGATGGCGCCGGCGATTTCCTGCATCTTTTCATTACCCGCCGATGCGCTGAGCACCTGCCGCGAGGTAATGAATCCATAGAGCACGGCCAAAAGGCCGCACGCTATCGCGATCAAAACCGGATTCATGCGTGACTGTTCCTTCCCCATGAGAAGGGCGACGCAGAAGTTAGCAGTCGAGCACGTCCGACGTATTGTTGCCGGTTCGCTCTCTCCCCTGATGCGACCGCCCCAAATTTGGACGCCGAGTTATGGGAAGAAAGAAAGCGACACGCAACCCCGGTTATTCGGCAATTTTATCAGGGTTTGCGCTCAATGCATGAAACCGAGACGCTCGGGCAGCGCGATCCACTGCGCGCGATGGGTCAGGACGATTCCCTCCCCCACCCCGGCATGGCCGATCGGCGTCGCGGCAATATCGAGCCCGGCAGCGATCTCGCGAATGCTCGCCGTCGCGGCCGGATCGGCGGCAAAGAGAAGCTGATAATCATCACCCGCGGTCGCCGCGGCGAGCCGCGTGTCGAGCACATCGGGCCGCACCGCGAGCAGCGCCGCCGACAGCGGCAGCGATTCGAGCATCAAGACAAGCTGACAGCCGCTCGCCGTCGCCATGCGCTCGGCATCGATCAGCAGGCCGTCGGACACGTCCATCATCGCATGGACATGTGGCACGACCGCCCGACCGAAGGTCAGTTGCGGCTGCGGGCGGCGATAGGCGGCAAGGCAGGTCTCGTTCGGTTCGACCTGCCCCAGCCGCATCGCGAGGCCGAGCCCGGCGTTGCCGATCGTCCCCGTCACCCAGAGCTGGTCGCCCGGCCGCATCCCGGCGCGCGACGGCGCGCCGCCCGCGGGCGCCCGGCCAATCGCGGTGAGGCCGAAGCTGCGCGGTGCCCCGGCGGGCACCCGCACCGTGTCGCCGCCAAGCAGGATGATCCCGAAACGGCGCAGCGCCACGTCGAGTCCCTCGACGAAGGCAGCATCCCACGCGTCGTCGCCGAGGCTGTAGCCGACGAGTATGCCGACCGGCGCAGCGCCTTTCGCGGCGAGATCGGACAGGTTCACCGCCACCAGTTTCCACGCAACGTCCTGCGGCGTGTCGTCGGGAAGAAAATGGATACCCTCGACGATCATGTCGTGGGTGAGGACCAGACCCTCCCACTCCGCCGCATCGTCGGCGAGGCCGCGCGCGGCGGGGTCGGTCGCGATGGCGCGCAGGCGGGCGATGAAATCGGCTTCGCTCATATCACCCTCTCGTTTCGATGCGGGCGCCTTGTCCATTCGGCTTCGCTCGATGCGAACGGATAGCCTAAGCGGCGGTTCCCCGCACCGACTTCCCGATGGCGTCGAGCAGCCCGTTCGCGAACCCCGCCTCGCGCGTGTCGAAAAACGCCTTGGCAACGTCGACATATTCGCTGACCACCGCACCGATCGGCACGTCGCCGCGCGCGATCAGTTCATAGGTGCCGGCGCGCAGGATCGCCTTCATCGTGCGGTCGAGCCGCTCCATCGTCCAGCCGCTGGCGAGCCGGGCGGTGATCGCCGCGTCGACTTCGGGCAGCCGTGCGAGCGCGCCCTTCACGATGTCGTCGAAGAAGGGCAGATCGGCATCGGCATATTCGGCGTCCTCGATGATCGCGCCGATACGGTGCTGGTGAAATTCGTGGATCAGCTTGGCGACCGGCGTCGCTTCCATCTCGTGCTGGTAAAGCGCCTGCACGGCGGCGAGGCGGGCGGCGGAGCGGGACTGGGCGCGTTTATTCATCGTTCTTTTCTTAGCTGAGACGCTGGCTGACCGAAAGCGCATGTGCGGGAAGCCCCTCGGCCTCGGCGAGCGCGACCGCGGCCGGGCCGATCGCGGCGAGGCTCGCTTCGTCGAGCGCGAGGAAGCTGGTGCGCTTCATGAAGTCGGTGACCGACAGCCCGCTCGAAAAACGCGCGCGGCGGCCGGTCGGCAGCACATGGTTGGGACCCGCGACATAATCGCCGATCGCTTCGGGCGTGTGGCGGCCGAGGAACACCGAGCCGGCGTGGCGAACCTTGGCGAATAGCGTGTCGGCTTCGACCGCATCGACCGCAAGCTCGAGATGTTCGGGCGCGAGGCGATCGCTGAGCGGGATTGCATCGGCGAGCGTCGGGACGACGATGATCGCACCGTTGGCATCCCAGCTTTCGCGCATCGTCGCCGCGGTCGACAGCGTCGGGATGATCGCATCGACGGCGTCGGCGACCGCATCGGCAAACGCTGCATCGTCGGTGAACAGGATCGACTGGCTGGTCGGATCATGCTCGGCCTGACTCAAAAGGTCGGCGGCGATCCGGCGCGCGTCGTTCTGCGCGTCGGCGATCACGACGATCTCGCTCGGCCCCGCGACCATGTCGATGCCCACGACACCGTAAAGCTGGCGTTTCGCCTCGGCGACCCAGGCATTGCCGGGGCCGGTGACGACATCGACCGGCGCGATGCGGCCGGTGCCATAAGCGAGCGCGGCGACTGCCTGTGCCCCGCCGACGCGCCAGATCTCGTCGACCCCGCCAAGATGCGCCGCCGCCATCACGACCGGGTTAGTCTCGCCGCCCGGGGTCGGCGTCATCATCACGATGCGTTCGACCCCCGCGACCTTGGCGGGCAGGATGTTCATCAGCACCGACGAGGGATAGGCGGCGCGGCCGCCCGGCACATAGACCCCCGCCGCATCGACGGCGTTCCACCGCGCGCCGAGACGCGCGCCGCTGTCGTCGCGATAGTCGCGGTTTTCGGGAAGCTGCGCCGCGTGATAGGCGCGGATGCGTGCGGCGGCGAGGTTCAGCGCGTCGCGCAGCTCGGGCGCCAGCGCGTCATAGGCCGCGGCGCATTCGTCTTTCGAGATGCTCCAGCCGCTCGCGTCCAAATCGAAGCGATCGAACTTCGCGGTGTAATCGGCAAGCGCCGCATCGCCCTCGGCCTTCACCCGCGCGATGATCGCCGCGACATCGGCCGAAACGTCGGACGCGCTCTCGCGCCGGTCGTTCACCAGCGCGTCGAACGCGGCCGCAAAGCCGGGCGTCGAGGCGTCAAGCCGCCGCATTGCCCGCCGCCTGCCGGAATTTCTCGACCAGCGCCGGAACCTCGGTCGAACGCAGCTTGAAGGCGGCGCGGTTGACGATCAGCCGCGCCGACACCTCGCTGATCACCGTCTGCTCGGCGAGCGCATTTTCGACGAGCGTGCGCCCGGTCGAAACAAGGTCGACGATGTGCGACGCGAGTCCGAGCTTCGGGGCGATCTCCATCGCGCCGTTCAATTTGATGCACTCGGCCTGGATGCCCTGACCCTCGAACCAGCGGCGGGTGATCGCGGGATATTTGGTCGCGACGCGAATGTGGCTGGCGCCGAGCCCCGGCGGGGCGCTGCCTTCGGGTCCGGCGAGCGACAGGCGGCAATGGCCGATGCCGAGGTCGACCGGCGCATAAAGCTCCGAATAGTCGAACTCGTCGATGACGTCCGAACCGACGATGCCGAGCTGCGCCGCGCCATGCGCCACAAACGTGGCGACGTCGAACGCGCGCACCCGGATCAGCGAGATGTGCGGCTGGTTCGTCGCGAACACCAGCGCGCGGCTTTTCTTGTCGAAGAAATCCGCCGCAGGCTCGATGCCGGCCGCTGCCAGCAGCGGCAGCGCCTCGTCGAGAATCCTCCCTTTCGGGATGGCAAAGATGATCGGTTCGGGCATAAGCGCGCCAGCCCATAAGCGGCGGCGGGAGAAAGGGCAATGAGCGAGCGCTATCAAATGGTCGACATGGCGGAGACCGGCCCCGCGGCGGTGCGCACCGCCTTTGCCAATCAGGTCGCCTATTGCCGCGCCAACGACGCCCCGGTGACCGCGCGCGTCGTCGCGGCGCTCGGCGCGCTGCTCGACCAGCCGGCGACGGATTTCGCGCGGCGGATCGCCGACTGGGACGGCATGCCGCTCGCCGACGCGCTGCCGCTGCGCGCCGCCGGCGGCATCCACGCGCTGCACCTGTCGGGCGCGGCGAGCGAGCTCGCACCGATCTATGCCAATGCCGACGACATCAACGACGCCGCGATCGTCGCGGGGGTCGTGCGGCGGCACGAAGCGGCGCTGCTGCCCTGGCTCGACGGCCCGCCGCAGACCAACGAGGCGGGCCGCTCGTCGAACTTCGTTGCGGCGATGCTGTGGCTGGTCGAGCAGGGCCTGCCGCCGCGCTTTCAATGTCTGGAGATCGGATCGAGCGCCGGGATCAACCT
Organism: Sphingopyxis macrogoltabida; assembly: GCF_001314325.1. NCBI lineage: Bacteria > Pseudomonadati > Pseudomonadota > Alphaproteobacteria > Sphingomonadales > Sphingopyxidaceae > Sphingopyxis > Sphingopyxis macrogoltabida. The sequence goes on along the minus strand of NZ_CP009429.1, from coordinate 989,728 downwards.
GATGCTCGATCGCTATCATTATGATCTTGCCGGCGTGCAGGTCGGGCCGCAGCCGGGCGTGATGGCCTTCACCCCCGAATGGCGCGGCATGCATCCGCCGCAGCACCGGATCGCGTTCGAGAGTCTCAAGGGCTGCGACGTCGCGCCCGTCGACCTGACCGATCCGGCGCAGGCGCTGCGGCTCAAGGCCTATATCTGGCCCGAGCATGAAGTCCGTTTCGCCCGTATGGAGGCTGCGGTCGCAGCGGCCCGCGAGAAGAAGCCCGATCTCGTCCATAGGAACGCCGCCGACTTCGTCGAGGCCGAGCTGGCGAAGCCGCAGGCGGCGGGGACGACGCGCGTGCTGATGCATTCGATCGTCTGGCAATATGTTCCCGCCGACCAGCAGGCGCGGGTGACCGCCGCGATGGAGGCGGCGGGCAGCGCCGCCACCCCCGACCGGCCGCTCGCCTGGATCGCGCTCGAGGCGAACCGGACGCTGCATCGCCACGAACTGGTGCTGCGCTACTGGCCCGGCGGCGACGCCCCGCAGATGCTCGGCCATGCGCATGCGCATGGCGCGTGGATCGAGTGGCTGGCAAATCCATGAGGGCCGGTTCGGCATCGCAAGCCATTGGTTCGCTGGAAATTTGACGGGCGCCGTTCGCGGCGGATAGGGTATCGCCTCCTTGCGCTGGAGGTCGTTCGATGCGTGTTGTTGCCGGCTTGTCTGTCCTTGCTGCCGCCCTGTGCCTTGCCCGGCCGGTCGCGGCGGCGGAGGCTGCGCCCGACGTACCGTGGAGCGCGGCTGCGACCACACAGGTCGTAACCGAGGAGCGCCGTTTCACGAGCGGCGACGCCGAACTGGCGGGAACGCTGATCCTGCCGCGCAGCGACAAGCCCGTGGCCGCGATCGTCGTCACCCACAGCGCCTCGTCGCCGCTCGGCAATGCGTCGCTCTACGATCATCTGAAAGCAACGCTGCCCGCGCTCGGCATCGCCGTCTTCACCTATGACCGGCGGGGTTCGGGACGGTCGGGAACCAAGGATGCGGGCGGCAATTTCACCACGCTTGCCGACGATGCCATCGCCGCCGTCCAAAGTCTGAAGAGCGACCCGCGCATCGACGCGAAACGGATCGGGACATGGGGATTGAGCCAGGGCGGCTGGATCTCTCCGTTGGCGGCGTCGCGCAGCGGCGATATCGCTTTCGTGATTTCGGTGTCGGCTCCCGTCGTCACCGCCGACGTCCAGATGATCTTCTCCTCGACCAACCATTTGCGCGCCAACGGCTATCCGCAGGCGGACATCGACCAGATGGTCGCGACGCGCAAGGCGGTCGACGATTATATGCGCGGCACCGCGAGCCGGGAGGCCGCGCAGCGCCGGGTCGACGCCGCGAAGATAAAGCCATGGTTCAAATATCTCTACATGGGCGAAACGGTTCGCGACCGCGCGGTTTCGGGCTGGCGCAAGGAGATCGAGAATGATCCGCTGACCAATTTGACCGCCGTCACCGTGCCGACGCTCGTCCTCTATGGCGCGAACGATGCGGTGGTGCCGGTCGCCGAGTCGGTCGAACGGCTGAAGTCCGTTGCCGGACGGATGCCCGAAATGGAGGTCCATGTCGTCGCCGCCGCCGACCATGCGATGCAGGTCTCGGCCGACGAGAAAATTTCGCTCGACCCGAAATATGACGGGACCGAACAGGCGGACTCGCCCGAATATATTGCGGTGCTTACGGCCTGGCTGGCCCGGCGCGGGTTTATCGCCGGTTAGACCTAGAGCCGGGCTTCGAGCTGCGCGAGCAGTTCCTGCACCGGGGTGACCGCCTGCGGCGTGTCCCACCCCGCTTCCAGCGCCGCGACGCGCTCGAACAGGCGCTCGCTCGCTGCGATGATACGCCGGATCGCGGAGTCGAAGCCGAGGCACACGCTCCAGTCGGCGGCAACAGGCTCGCCGATCCGCGCCGCGCTGTCGTTCGGGCCGGCCCCCGGATCGCCCGCGATCATCGCGCGGCGGTGGAGCAGCCAAGCGATGATGTGCATCAGCCGCGTCGTCGTCTTCAACGATTCGCAAGCAAGGCCGACGAGGTGCAGGCTGTCGCGCCTACCTTCGATCCGCCCCCCGTCGATCCGGCCAAGATCGCGCTGCACCGCAAACGCCGCATGCGCCTCGTCGGCAAGCAGCATCGCCTCGACATAGAGATTCTCAACCTGGGCCCGTTGTACCGGCAGACCGAACGCCATCATCTTCCCTTGTCCCCGACTTGCCGAACAGGAGATGCCATGGCGCCCCCGCCGGGAGCAATGGCGCTAACCATCTTTCGGTTCGCCCGATGTCCCGTTTCGCGTCACGGATGCTTCCGTTACGCCCGCCCGGCCGATCAGGCGATGATGTCGGGAAGCAGTTGGTCCTCGCACCACGCGATTTCGTCGCGCAGGCGCAGCTTGCGTTTCTTGAGCCGTGCGAGTTGCAGTTGATCGGGAACGGTCGCATCGCCGAGCGCGATGATCGCGGCATCGAGGTCGCGATGTTCGATGCGAAGCAGTTCGAGGCGCTGGGTGATTTCTTCGGGGTTCACGCCCGCCCTCCTGCCATGATCACGGCCCGTCCGCAACGGGGACCGCCTCGGCGAATCGCCACGACATTCGGCGCGATTCGTGATTTACTCGGCCCTGCCAATCGAGTCGAAAAGGAGAATGGCCAATGAGCAGCTCGCACCTTTCCGCCCTGAAGTCCCGTCACGCGGACCTCGACGAGAAAATTGCGAATGAAGAGCGCCGACCCGCCCCCGACATGGCCGTGCTGGCGCAGATGAAAAAGCAGAAATTGAGAATCAAGGAAGAGATGGTGACGATCGCCTGATCGATCGTCCGGCCGCTACCGCCCGCTGGTCACGATCAGCGTCGGCGGTAGATGGCCTTGTCAGGCTTGCCGAGCCGGGAAAGATGCGGCGGCAAATCCTGTTTCTGAACCACCTGACGACGTACCGCCTGCGGATTGACCGCCCGGTCGAACGCGACGCCGAACTTGCCTTCGCCGACCCAGACGATGCGCCCCGGCACCGCGCCGACGTTGCGCAGCTCGACCTCGACCGTCGCGCCTTCGGCGACCCGCGCCGGACTTTCCGCGAGCATGCCGCCCGCCGACAGGTTGCGGACGCGGACAAGCACCGGCTCGGCATGTCCCGGAATCGTCAGCGCCGCCTGCATGAACAGGCTGTCGCGATCGGCGCCGCGCGACAATGCAGCGACTTCTTCATCCAAAGATACTGGTCCGCGCGAATCCATCTGCAACCCGTTCCTCGCTAGCGTGAGGCGACGAATCTAAAATGGAGCCATTGCCGAAACGTAAAGGGGCGTTGCGGAAAACGCCGGACCGAAATCCGGCATCGCGCAGCCGCGCGTCAATCCTCGCGCGAAATCCGCTCGTTCCGCTCGTGACGTTCCTGCGCCTCGAGCGTCATGGTCGCGATCGGACGCGCCTGCAGCCGGGCGAGCGAAATCGGTTCGCCCGTCACGGCGCAATAGCCATATTCGCCCTCGTCGATGCGGCGGATCGCCGAATCGATCTTGGCGATCAGCTTGCGCTGGCGGTCGCGAGTGCGGAGTTCGATCGCCCAGTCGGTCTCGCTCGACGCGCGGTCGGCGAGGTCCGGCTCGCGCAGCGGCCCGTCCTGCAGATGGGCGAGGGTCGATTCCGCCTCGGTCAGGATCGACTTTTTCCATGCGAGCAACAGGCCGCGGAAATATTCCTGCTGCCGCTCGTTCATGAACTCTTCGTCGTCGCGGGGAATATAGTCCGAATCGAGGTTCGATTTGGCTTCGCGGAGCGCGTCGGCACCAACGTCGGCGATCTGGGTTGGCATAAGGGCCTTCCGCGTCCTTTCCTGTCGCCTGGTCGCCGAGGATGACGATCCAAGGATTGCGCCGCGCCTATAACCAGCCACCGGTTAGGACACAAGCGCCGAAGCATGGCCATGCCCCGCGTCCGGTGAAGCGCGGCTGAACCAGTGCCGGCAAGGGCGATTCTGGACGCCCCCTCCTGCGCGCCCGGACTCGCCCGAATAGGGCCGGAAGTTAACTATCCGCATAGAATTGCCGCATATTTTGTGCTTTTTTGGGACAGAAGTCGTCATTTTGGTTGATTCCGCCCCTCAATTCCCGATGGCGGACGGACAAACGCGGTTAACGCAATTGCGGCGTTCATAAAGCTTTGGCCTTTTGGCTTCAGTAGAAGGTGCATGGGGGTGTGGGCGGAGGCGCCAACGCACCTGCAACGGGAAAGAAGAGAGAAACCTATGTCTGTCCGAATGGCCCTCGCCAAGCTTTGCGCCTGCACCTGCGGCGGCGCGATCATCGGAACCGGCGCGATGCAGATCGCCGACGTTCCGAAGGCACGTGCAGCCCAGTCCTGTTCGCCCTGCGCAGGACCGGCCAAGAAAGTCGTCCGCAAGCGTCATGCGGCACGCAAGCCGGTCAAGCGCGTGCGCCGCGTCGTAACGACCAAGAAGGTGATCCGCACCGCGACCCCGCAAACGCAGGTGGTGACGCAGACGATCCCGCTTCCCCCGATCCCCTATGCACCCTTCCCGCAGCGCGGCGGTTTTGAAGGCGGCGGCGGTGGCGGCGGCGTGACCGTGATCGGCGGCGGCTTTGGCGGCGGTTTCGGCGGCGGCTTCTTCGGCGGCTTCTTCGGCGGTTCGAGCGGCGGCGGCAGCAGCGGCAGCGTCGTGGTCACCTCGACCACAACCGGCGGCCTCAGCTCGACCACCAGCACCTCGTCGGGCGTATCGACCTCGACCGGCGGTGTCAGCACCTCGACCGGCGGCGTCTCGACGTCGACGGGCGGCGTCAGCACCTCGACCGGCGGCGTCTCGACCTCGTCGGGCAATGTCAGCACCTCGTCGGGCAACGTTTCGACCTCGTCCGGCAACGTCAGCACCTCGTCGTCGAGCAGCAGTTCGTCGTCGAGTTCGTCCTCGTCTTCGTCCTCCTCCTCGTCGAGCTCGTCCTCGTCGGGCGGCTCGTCGAAGGGCGGCAGCTCGCACGGCCATGGCGGCAGTTCGCACGGTTCGTCGCACGGCAGCTCGGGCTGGGGCGGCTCGTCGAAGGGTGGTTCGAGTAGCTCCTCGTCGAGCTCTTCCTCGTCCTCCTCCTCGTCGTCGAGCAGCAGCACGTCGAGCGGCGCGACCTCGTCGGGCGCGACCGGTGGCAGCAGCAGCTTCGGCGCAACGAGCAGCTCGTCGTCTTCGTCGTCGAGCAGCAGTTCCTCGTCCAGCTCGTCCTCGTCGAGCTCGGGCGGCAGCAGCAGCCATGGCGGTTCGTCGGGCGACCCGACCCCCGTCCCGGCACCGCCGATGATGCTCCTGTTCGGTGCCGCCGCCGCCGCGCTCGTCGCGCGTCGCCGCGCCGCCAACCGCAACGCCGAGGATCAGGACGCGGCATAAGCCATCCACTGGCGGCCGGCATACCGGCCACCAAATTCGGGCCGCCCCGCGGGGCGGCCCTTTTTTGTGCGTGGTGTCGGGCGCCGGCTGGTTTCGGGCGGTTTCGGCCGGGAGTGGACGTAAGTCGTTTGGAATTCCTCAATTGTGTCATTCCCGCGAAAGCGGGAACCCAGGGCGGGTTTACACTACTCTGGGTCCCCGCTTTCGCGGGGATGACAAAAGTTGGAAACGTCCGCTTCCCACCCCAAAGCTACCATCCATCCACGGCGGGCATTGCCGGCTTACGCACGCGCAAAACAGTTTGCTATCTGGAAAACTATCGATATAGTTCACCATATGGCGAACCAACAAACCTCGCTCGACACCGTCTTCCACGCGCTTGCCGATCCGACGCGGCGCGCGGTGATCGGCCGCCTGCTCGGCGGCGCGGCGCCGGTGAAGCGGCTGGCCGAACCCTTTGCGATGGGTCTGCCTGCGTTCATGAAGCATTTGTCGGTGCTCGAAACATCGGGGCTGATCCGCTCCGAAAAGGCGGGCCGCGTCCGGACCTGCCACCTCAACGCCGACCGGCTGGCCGCGGCCGAGGACTGGCTCTCGGAGCAGCGGGCGGTCTGGCAGGGGCGCACCGACCGCCTCGCCGCCTTCGTCGAATCGCAAAATCCCCCCACGAAATGACAGCGGAGCAAGCAGCATGACCAATGAAAGCGAACTCACCATCTCGCGCCTGATCGCCGCGCCGCCGGCTGCCGTATGGAATGCGTGGAGCATCCCCGAAAACCTTGAGAAATGGTGGATTCCCGCGCCGATCGAGTGCCGGGTCGACATGCTCGACCTGCGCCCCGGGGGCGGCTTCGTCACGCGCATGCGCGAAGAGGGCGCCGCCGATTTCCAGCCGCATGTCGATGGCTGCTTCCTCGACGTGGTGCCGGAAAAGAAGATCGTCTTCACCACCGTGCTGACCGAAGGCTGGCAGCCCGCCGAACCATGGCTCGCGCTGACCGCTATCCTGACCTTCGAACCGCAGGACGGCGGCACGCTTTACGCCGCGCGCGTGCTCCACAAGAATCCCGACGACAGCAGCAAGCATCTCGAGCTTGGCTTCCACGAGGGCTGGGGAACGGCGATCGCTCAACTGGCTGAACTGACCGAGCGATAAAGCGGGCTTGCACCGCCCGCGCCACGCCGCCATAGCGCGGCGCATGCACGATATCCGCCTGATCCGGGATAACCCGCAAGCTTTCGACGCCGGTCTCGCACGCCGCGGTCTCGAACCCCTGTCTGCCGAAATCCTCGCCGCCGACGCATCGCTGCGCGCGCTGCAGACCGATATCCAGTCGTCGCTCGCGCGCCGCAACGAAGCCTCGAAGCTCATCGGCCAGGCGATGGCGAAGGGCGACAAGGACGGCGCCGAGGCGCTGAAGGCCGAGGTCGCCGACCTCAAGACCGCGCTCCCCGCCAAGGAAGAGGCCGAGCGCGAGCAGCTCGCCGCGCTGCACGACAAGCTTGCCGCCCTCCCCAACCTGCCCGCCGCCGACGTCCCCGAGGGCGAGGACGAAGCGGGCAATGTCGAGATTTCGCGCTGGGGCACCCCGCGCAGCTTCGATTTCGCGCCGCAGGAACATGCCGATTTCGCGCCCGCGCTCGGGCTCGATTTCGAAACTGCGGCAAAGATGTCGGGCGCGCGCTTCGCCTTCCTGAAGGGCCAGATGGCGCGGCTCGAACGCGCGCTCGGCCAATATATGATCGACCGCCAGACGATCGAGGCCGGCTATACCGAATGCGCGAGCCCGCTGATGGTCCGCGACGAGGCGGCCTATGGCACCGCGCAGCTCCCCAAGTTCCGCGAGGATCTGTTCCAGACCACCGACGGCCGCTGGCTGATCTCGACGTCGGAGATGAGCCTGACCAATGCGGTGCGCGAGGAGATTTTGCCGGAAGCGGAACTGCCGGTCCGCATGACCGCGCTGACCCCCTGCTTCCGGTCCGAAGCCGGGTCTGCGGGGCGCGACACGCGCGGCTATATCCGCCAGCACCAGTTCTGGAAGGTCGAGCTGGTCTCGATCACCCGCCCCGAGGACTCGGATGCCGAGCTCGAACGCAAGACGCGCGCCGCCGAGGCGATCCTCGAAGCGCTCGAGCTGCCGTATCGCCGGATGCTGCTCTGCGCCGGCGACATGGGTTTCGGCGCACGCAAGACCTATGACCTCGAAGTCTGGCTTCCCGGCCAGAATGCCTATCGCGAGATTTCGAGCTGTTCGAACTGCGGCGATTTCCAGGCACGGCGGATGAACACCCGCTTCCGCCGCGACGGCGCAAAGGGCAATGAGTTCGTCCACACGCTGAACGGGTCGGGCCTTGCGGTCGGGCGGACGCTGGTGGCGATCCTCGAAAATTACCAGCAGGCCGACGGCAGCGTCGACATTCCGCAGGTGCTGCTGCCCTATATGGGCGGGATCACGAAGCTGGAACCTGCCGCCTAACCCCTATCGTCATCCCGGACTTGATCCGGGATCCACGACGCCGTCGCTGAATGGATCCCGGATCAAGTCCGGGATGACGAAGAAAGAAAGACCGAAACGTGCGCATCCTCCTCACCAACGACGATGGCTATCACGCGCCCGGCATGGCGGTGCTGGAGGCGATCGCGCGCCAGCTTTCGGACGACATCTGGGTTTGCGCACCGTCCGAGGAACAGTCGGGCGCCGGCCATTCGCTCACCCTGTCGCGCCCGGTGCGCATCCGCCGTCACGACGAACGGCGCTGGTCGTGCAGCGGCACCCCGACCGACTCGGTGATGATGGCGATCGGCAAGCTGATGCCCGAAAAGCCCGACCTGATCCTGTCGGGGGTCAACCGCGGCGCCAACCTCGGCGACGACGTCACCTATTCGGGCACGGTCTCCGCCGCGATCGAAGGCGCCCTCGCCGGCATCCGCTCGATCGCGCTCAGCCAGGTCTACGCGCGCGAAGGCATGGGCGACAGCGTGCCGTTCGAGGCGGCCGAAGCGTGGGGCGCAAAAGTGCTGCGCCCGCTGCTCGACATGGAAATGGCACCGCGCACGCTGATCAACATCAACTTTCCCGCGATCCCCGCCGCCGAGGTGCAGGGCATCCGGGTGACGCGGCAGGGTTTCCACGACTATGGCCGCGGCTCGATCGTCGAGGGCACCGATCCGCGCGGCTATCCCTATTTCTGGTTCGGCCTGCATGGCATCGAGCATAGCCTCGGCCACGACAGCGACCTCGAGGCGATCGACGACAAATATATCTCGGTCACCCCGCTCCAGCTCGACCTCACTCACGACGCCTCGCTCGCCGGACTGCGGAGCGCTTACGCCGCCTGATCCTTTTGCATTTTCTGTACCATAGCGGCACAGAAGCCTAGCCATCGCGCCCAAGCTTTGGCAAAAGGGGGCGCATGGGGGGTGTCCGACACCGTAATGGGCTGTTGCTGCCCGGCGTGCTGCTGCTCGCCGGATGCATTCCTGCGGCCAGTGCGCCGAGCCGCCCCGCCCCGCCGCCGGCGAGCGCAAGTCCCGAACCCGAACCCGACAGCTATATGCGGCAGGACGTCATGGGCGGCGACGCCCGGCCGACCTGGACGCTGAAACCGGTCGCGACCAACGCGCGATGGGTCGGGGGTAGCCTTTATATTGTGCGCCGCGGCGACACATTGCGCGCAATCGGCGAGATGACGGGCGTCGGCTCCGAAGCGCTGGCGATGGAGAATGATCTCGCGCCGCCCTACACGCTGTTACCCGGACAACAGCTCCGCGTTCCGGCAGGCCTGTATCACCGCGTCGCGACCGGTGAGACGGGGATCGGCATCGCGGCCGCCTATGGCGTCGACTGGGGCGAGGTCATCACGATCAACGCACTCGCCGAGCCCTATATTCTGCGCGTCGGGCAGCGGCTACGGCTGCCCGCGCACGCCAAGGCGCTGCCGCCGAAGGCGGTCGACGTCGCCGCGCGCGCCGCTGCCTTCAACCTCGACATCGACGATATCGCGACCGGCAGCCAGCCCGCGCTGGCCGAAAGCGCGCGGCCGACCGCCGCCAGCGCTGCACCGACGAAACCCGTCACCACCGCGATCGCCGCGCCCGCCGCCTTCGCGGGGCGGTTCCAGTGGCCGCTCACCGGAAAGATCATCGCGAAATTCGGTCCGCTCGCGCCGGGTAAGGTCAACGACGGGATCAACATCGCCGCCGCAACCGGCACCCCGATTCACGCCGCCGCGCCGGGCGTCGTCGCCTATGCCGGCGACCAAATCGGCGTCTATGGCGGGCTGATCCTGATCAACCATGGCGGCGGCTGGGTCAGCGCCTATGGCCATGCGGGGCGGATCGACGTCCAGCGCGGGCAGGCGGTCAAGGCCGGCGACATCATCGGCCGCGCCGGGGCGAGCGGCCAGGTCCAGTCGCCGCAGCTCCATTTCCAGCTCCGCAAGAATCGCATTCCGATTGACCCGCTGAAGCAATTGCCGCCAAGATAGCGGCGATGGCCAAGCCCCGCCGCAGTCCTTTCGAGCACCGGTTCAATCCGCTGCGCCGCATGAGCAAATGGCCGATCTGGGCCGATGTGGTGACGCGGCTGGGCGTCGCCTTCCTGCTGATCGCCTTCGTCGTCCTCGTTCACTGGATCGACCGGGCCGGGCTGCGCGACAGTCATGACGGAGAGATCAGCTTCCTCGACGTCGTCTATTTCACCATGATATCGGTCACCACGACCGGCTTTGGCGACATCGCCCCCGTATCCGACCGTTCGCGGCTGATCGAATCGGTCATCGTCACGCCAATACGCGTCGCGGTACTCTTCATCTTCGTCGGAACGGCGTATCAATTCGCAATCAAACGCACATGGGAAAAATGGCGTATGGCCCGCATCCAGGCAAAGCTCACCAACCATATCGTCGTGCTCGGCTATGGCATCAGCGGCAGCGAAGCGGTCAGGGAACTGATCGCACGCGGCACCGATCCCGCCTGCATCGTCGTGATCGACCAGTCGGGATCGCGGATTGCCGAAGCCGAAGCCGCCGGCTGCAACGTGTTGCAGGGCGATGCATCGAACGACGACACGTTGATCGACGTCCAGATCGCAAAGGCGCAGTCGGTCCTTGTCTCGGCGGGGCGCGACGACGCCTCGATCCTGATGGTTTTGACCGTCCGCCACCTTGCTCCCAAGGTGCCGATCAGCGTCGTCATTCGCGCCCAGGACAATGAACTGCTCGCGCGGCAAGCCGGTGCGAACAATGTCATCAATCCGGTCAGCTTCACCGGCCTGCTGCTCGCCGGGTCGGCGCAGGGCGCGCATGTCGCCGACTATATGGCCGACCTCGCCAGCGTCGGCGGCCGCGTCCAGCTCCGCGAACGCCCCGTCAGCGGCGAGGAAATCGGGCGGAGCATCGACCAGCTCGCCAGCGGCGGCCGCGGCTTGCGCATCTATCGCGGCGGCAAGCCCTATGGTTTCTGGGAAGCGGAAACCAAGCGCCTCGAACCCGGCGACCTGATCGTCGAGGTGATCAACTGCGAGGAATGCGAAGCGAGCGTTCCGGGCGGTTAGCCCCGCCAGAACAGCCAGCCGGCCCACAGCCAGCCGATGATCAGCAGGCTGCCGCCGATCGGGGTCACGGCGCCGAGCCAGCGCGGTCCGCCGAGCGCCATCGCATAGAGGGTGACGGCAAAGATCGCGCCGCCGACCAGCAGCATGATCGCCGGCCCGCGCGCAAAACCCATGATCGCGAGCGCGCCGACGGCGTGGATCAACTGGTACAGCCCGCCGGTGCGCAGCCATTCGGCCTCCTGCTGCCCCGCCGCGCCATGGGCGCCGAACGCCCCGGCCGCAACGGCAAGCGCCGCCGAAACTGCTGCAAATAGGCCGATCATCCTGCGTCCATCCTTCGTCTGCCGGGCATCATCCATGCCGCCGCGCGCCGGGCGTGACAAGTGCCGCAAAATCGATTAAAGGCGCGGCCAATCATGACAACCAAGACTCTTCCCGCCCAGCCGAAAGTCGGCATGGTGTCGCTCGGCTGCCCGAAGGCGCTCGTCGACAGCGAACGGATTCTGACCAAGCTGCGCGCCGACGGCTATGGCCTGTCGCCCGACTATGCGGGCGCCGACGTCGTGCTCGTCAACACCTGCGGCTTCCTCGACTCGGCGAAGGAAGAAAGCCTCGAGGCGATCGGCGAAGCGATGGCCGAGAATGGCCGCGTCATCGTCACCGGCTGCATGGGCAACGAGGCCGAGGTCATCCGCGCCCGCTTCCCCAACGTCCTCGCGGTCACCGGCGCGCATCAGTACGAACAGGTCGTCGACGCCGTCCACGACGCGGCGCCGCCGACGCAGGGACCGTTCATCGATCTTGTCCCCGAGGGTGGGCTGAAGCTGACCCCGCGCCACTACAGCTATCTGAAGATTTCGGAGGGCTGCAACCACAGCTGCTCCTTCTGCATCATCCCCGACCTCCGCGGCAAACTCGTCAGCCGCCGCATCGACGCGGTGCTGCGCGAGGCGGAAAAGCTCGTCGCCGCTGGCACCAGGGAACTGCTGGTGATCAGCCAGGACACGTCGGCTTACGGCGTCGACATCAAGCACGACCCGCGCCAGTGGCATGGCCGCGAGGTGCGCGCGCATATGACCGACCTCGCGCGCGAACTCGGCCAGCTCAAGACCAGCGAAGGCCGCGCCCCGTGGGTGCGCCTCCACTATGTCTATCCCTATCCGCACGTCGACGCGGTCATCCCGCTGATGGCCGAGGGGCTGCTCACGCCCTATCTCGACATCCCCTTCCAGCACGCGGCCCCGAGCGTCCTCAAGCGCATGAAGCGCCCCGCGAACGAAGCGAAGGTGCTCGAACGGCTGAAGAGCTGGCGCGCGATCGCGCCCGACATTTCGATCCGCTCGAGCTTCGTCGTCGGCTTCCCCGGCGAGACCGAGGCCGATTTCCAGTATCTCCTCGACTGGCTCGACGAAGCGCAGCTCGACCGCGTCGGCGCTTTCCGTTTCGAACCCGTCGCGGGGGCGCAGGCCAATGCGCTCGACAATCCGGTGCCCGAAGAGGTCAAGGAAGAACGCTACCAGCGCATCATGGCCAAGACCGCCGCGATCAGCGCCGCCAAGCTGGAGGCCAAGATCGGCCGCACGCTGCCGGTGATCATCGACGAGGTCGGCGAGGCGGATGAAGACGGCAGCATCGGCGCAACGGGCCGCTCACAGGCCGACGCCCCCGAAATCGATGGTCATGTCTACCTCCGCGACGTGGCCGCGACGCTGAAGGCCGGCGATATCGTCGATGTCGAGATCGAAGACGCCGACGAGCACGACCTGTTCGGGGTCGTGGCGTAAAGCAGCGCTGTAAAGCAGGGCCTGCAGACCTGAGGGGCGAATGGCGGTTTTGGGGTGGAAAGCTGTCGTTACCTCCCCCCGCTTTCGTCATCCCGGACTTGATCCGGGATCCATGACGACGGTGCAGCTATGGATCCCGGATCAAGTCCGGGATGACGAATGGAAAAGGTCCACAACCGGCCGAAAGTAGTTATTTCCCTCTTCCATACCGATGGAACAGCTTTGCACCTTCCGATGTTATAGGCGATAGAGACCGCATCAGGGGCACCATATGCGTCTAATTCGACTGACGACCGTCGCATTGCTGCTAACCGCATCTCTCACCGCCTGCGAGCGCAAAACCGAAGTCGAGCCACCGCCGCGCGCGACCGACAAGGCGCCTTCGCCTACCCAGACATCGCTGATCGCGGTGCCGATCAACGCCAGCACCGCATCGCTGAAAACCGCGCTCGAACGCGCGGTGCCGAAGACGCTGTGGACGATCAACCAGCGCGAACGCGCATGCGTGAAACCGCAGCGGGTCAAGGTCTTCGGCAAGAAGGTCAAGGTCACCCCGCCGATCGCCTGCACGATCGTCGGGCGGGTAACGCGCGGGCCGCTTAGGCTGCGCGGCGAAGGCAGCGAGATCGTCGTCGATGTGCCGATCCATGCGACGATCAGCGCGCGCGATGTCGGCGGCGTATTGAAGGGCGAGACCGCGACCGGCGCCGCGATGGCGCACGCGCGGGTACGGATCGAACTGACCCCCGACTGGCGCACGCAGGGCAAGGCGCGGATCAGCTATGGCTGGACCAACGCGCCGGGCATCGATTTCCTCGGGCGGCGGATCACCTTCACCGACGAGGCCGACGCCAAGCTGAAACCCGTCGTCCGCGACGTCGAGCGCGAGGTGAACCGCGAGATCGCGAAGATCGATATCCGCAAACAGGCGGCCGAAGTCTGGCGGCAGAGCTTCACCACGCTCGAACTCAACCGCGAAAACCCGCCGGTGTGGATGCGCGTGACGCCACAGCGCATCCTCTATGGCGGGTACCGCCTCGACGGCCAGCAGATGCGCCTCAACCTCGGGCTGGAGGCGATCACCGAAACCTTCGTTTCGGGCCGCCCGCGTGACCCCGTGCCGACCCCGCTGCCCCGGCTGGTACGCGAAACGCCCAAGCCGCATTTCGACGTCCGGGTGCCGGTGCTCGCCGATTATGCCCAGCTCGAGCCGGTAATCCACCGGGCGCTGGTCAAGCGCTCGGCCCGCCCCTTCGTCCTGCCCGCGATCGGGCCGGTGATGGCAAAGTTCGGCAAGGTGACCGCCTATGGCGCCCCCGACAACCGGATCGCGGTCGGGATCGAACTGGAGGCGCTGGTCCAGGGGGCAAAGCGCGAGCCGACGCGCGGCCGCGTCTGGGTCACCGCGCGCCCGGTGAACGCCCCCGGTTCAGCCAAGGTGAGCTTCATCGACCTGAAAGTCGATGGCGACACCAACGGACTGAAGGGCGACCTGTTGCTGGGCATCGCCGAGAGCGAGGGCTTCGCGCCGCTGATCGCCGACGCGCTGACGCAGAATTTCACCCGCGACCTCGCGGAATTACAGGGCAAGATCCGGCGCGCAATCGACCAGCGGCGCGAGGGCGCCTTCGTCATCCGCACCCGCATCGACAGCTTCGAGACCGGCGAGATCACCGCCTATGGCAACGGCCTCTATCTGCCGGTGCGCATGGTCGGCGGCGCGAGCGTCGATTATCGACCCGGTAAATAGATCAGGGCGCTAGGCCCGCTCGAAATCCATCGTCCAGTTCAGCTCCCACGTCTCGCCGCCGTCAACCGACATCGCCTGCTCCCAGCGCGGCGACGCGGTGTCGGTTTGGCTCCAGATGAAACGCAGCCGGACCGGCTGCCCCTCGTGGCTGTCGTCGGCATGGAAATGGCCGATCCCGTCCCTGAAACCGCCGACGACCGGGACGTCGAGCGCGTGCGGACTGCGGGCATCGAGCCACCAGATCGCCCAGCTATCCTGCGCCGGATCGTATGAACGGAGCGCGATGGCGCGATAGGTGCCGCCGGGAAGGTGGATGACATTATCCTCGACATTGCCATGGCCGCCGAGGATCGGCCGCGTCTCGCAGCTCCCCTCGAATTCTTCCCATTCGTCGCAGCCGACCAGCCGCGCTTTCAGGCGGCGATGCTTCACCCGCCAGCTGCCGAACTCGAAATCGAAATCGCTCGTCATCGCCTGCACTCCGCTTCTTCAGCGGAGTGTTCCTATTACGTTCTCATCCGAACGCAACCCCCGGCAGGGTCAGAACAGGCGGGTGATCGCGTAAAATATCGCGGCGACGATCGCGCTCGCCGGGATGGTGATGAACCATGCCGCGACGACGTTGCCGGCAACCCCCCAGCGCACCGCACTCGCACGGCGCGCAATGCCGGCGCCGATGATGCTACCGGTGATCGTGTGCGTCGTCGACACGGGGATGCCCAGCAGGCTGGCGGTGAACACCATGATCGACCCGCCGGTCGAGGCGGCGAAGCCCTGATGATGCGACAGCTTGGTGATCCGGCCGCCCATCGTCTCGATGATCTTCCACCCGCCCGACAGCGTACCGAGCGCGATGGCGATGTAGCAGCTGAACGCGACCCAGTGCGGAACGTGGAACTCGCCGCCGAGATAGCCGGTCGAATAGAGGAGGACGGTGATGATCCCCATCGTCTTCTGCGCGTCGTTGAGACCGTGGCTGATCGAATAGGCGGCCGACGACAGGAGGTGGAGATGGCGGAAGGTCTTCTCGGCAAAGCTGGCGGTCGCGCGGCGCAGCGCCCAGCTGCTGACCAGCATCACCAGCATCGCGAGCAGCATGCCGAGCAGGGGCGACAGGAAAATCGCGATGACCGTCTTGTTGAGCCCGGTCCACTCGATCCCTTCGAACCCGGCGTGCGCAACGCCGGCGCCGACGATGCCGCCCACCAGCGCGTGGCTCGACGACGACGGAATGCCCTTGAGCCAGGTGACGACGTTCCAGAACATCGCGCCGACGAGCGCCCCGAACACGACGGCGGGCGTCACCAGATCCTTGTCGATGATCCCCTTGCCGATCGTCTCGGCAACCTTGTGCAGTTCGGGGAAAATGATCGACAGGAAATAGGCGGCAAAGTTGAAAAAGGCCGCAAAGAGCACTGCCTGCACCGGCCGCAGCAGCCGGGTCGCGACAACCGTCGCGATGCTGTTCGCCGCATCGTGCAGCCCGTTGAGAAAATCGAACGCCAGCGCGAGGATGACAAGGCCGACGAGGAGCGGAAAAGCGAGTTCGTGCATGGTGGACGCCCCCGCTTATGCGTGGTCGATAACCAGACCGTCGATCTCGTTCGCGACATCCTCGAAACTGTCGGTGACGCGCTCGAGATGACGGTAGAGTTCGCGCCCGATCAGGAAGCGGACGCTGTTCGACTGCCCATGTTCCTTAAACAGGCGCTTGAGGCCCGCGGCGTGGATTTCGTCGGCATGGCCTTCCATCCGCACCAGCCGTTCGGTCAGTTCGTGCAGGCGCACGGCATTGGCCGAAATGTTGCGCAGCAGCGGCAGCGCCTCGGCTGTCAGGCGCGCGGCGTCGACGATGATGCCGCCGATATCGCGCATTTCGGGTTCGAATTCGGTGACGTCATAGAGGTCGACGGCGCCCGCGGTCTTCTGCATCTCGTCGATCGCATCATCCATCGAGGCGATCAGGTCGGTGATCGCGCTGCGGTCGAACGGAGTCAGGAAGGTGCGGCGAACTGTCTGCAACACTTCGCGAGTGATCGCATCGGCGTCATGCTCGCGCTCGATGATTTCCTGGACGTGGTCGGCCATGCCCTCGCCGCCCTGCAGCATGCGCGACAAGGCGTTCGCCCCGGCGACCAGCGTCGCGGCGTGGCTTTCGAACAATTCGAAGAAATTTCCCTGTCGCGGCAGCAAACGCTGAAACCATGCGAACATCCAGCTAACCCCTGTTTTGTCTGCAACATTCTGGACGACCCCGCGCGGCTGGGCGACGGCACGAAAACCGCCATCGCCGAACGAGCGGATCAGCGCCTGCAAATCGGGTTCCTCGACCGCCGACGCGGCATCGCGGAACGAGAACCATTTGCGGTCGCGTTCGTCCATTTCCTTCCAGTCGTCGAGCTCGTTGGTCACGGCGAGCGGAAACACTTCGACGTTGTACATGATCGATGCGCCGTTCGCCCGGCGCTTGCGATATTCATAACTGCCGATCGGCGTCGGGCAGACGGCGCCGATCACGCCCGCCTCCTCCTCGGCCTCGATCGCCGCGGCGGCATGGCGTTCCATTCCGGTCAGCGGATTGCCCTTCGGCACCACCCAGCGCTTCGTCTCGCGCGAGGTGATCAGCAGGATTTCGGTCGGTCCGTCCTGCGCGGGGCCGCCGAATCGATAGGGAAGGACGGCAATCTGGCGCATATGCTCGATCCTTTCCAAAGATTCGGGCGAAGATTCAAGGCGCGGGACGCCCAGGTGACAAAAGCGTTACGCCCCTATGACAATAATGTGACAGCGACAAGGATGCTTCACACCCCCTACCCCCCCTACTTTCACCCCTGTCAATTCGATTGCAAAATGAAACGCGGCGCGTAATCTCCCCTTCAAACATAGTCGGGAGACAGGATGATGGCAGGCACGGCGACGATGGAACGTCCCGCGGGGACGAAGGCTGCACCGGTCGATCAGGACGTGCTGATCGTCGGAGCGGGAATTTCGGGCATCGGCATGGCGGTGCATCTCCAGCAGCATAGCCCGGACCGCAGCTTCGCGCTCGTCGAGCGCCGCGCCGACCTTGGCGGCACCTGGGACCTGTTCCGCTATCCGGGCATCCGGTCGGACAGCGACATGCACACGCTGGGTTTCGTCTTCGAACCGTGGAAACATGAAAAGACGATCGCCGACGGTCCCGCGATCCTCGAATATCTGAACCGCATCGTCGACGAACGCCACATCCGCGAACGCATCCGCTTCAACAAAAAGGTCGTCGGTGCCGACTGGGACAGCGCCGCAGCGCGCTGGACGGTGACGATGGAGGACGACAAGGGCGCGGTGACCACGACAACCGCGCGCTGGCTCTATCTGGGCTCGGGCTATTACGACTATGACGAGCCGTTCGACGCCGGGTTCACCGGACGCGAGGACTTCCAGGGACAGATTTTGCATCCGCAATTCTGGCCGAAGGACCTCGATTACGCCGGCAAGAAGATCGTCGTGATCGGATCGGGCGCGACCGCCGTGACGATCGTTCCCGCGATGACCGACAAGGCGGCGCATGTGACGATGCTCCAGCGCACGCCGACCTGGTACTTCATCCGTCCGGCGAAGGACGGGTTTGCGAACTTCCTGCGCAAGGTGCTGCCCGAGGAGCTCGCCTACCGGATCACCCGCTTCAAGAATGTGAAGCTGCAGGACATCAGTTTCCGCCGCGCGCGCGAAAAGCCCCAGAAGGTCAAGGATTTCCTGACCAAGAAGCTGAAGGCCGCACTCGGCGACCGCTATGATGCGACCGCCTTCACGCCGCCCTATAACCCGTGGGAACAGCGGCTCTGCCTGGTCCCCGACGCCGATTTCTTCGAGGCGATGAAGGCGGACAAGGCGTCGGTGGTCACCGACCATATCGAACGCTTCGACGCCACCGGCGTCCAGCTCAAATCGGGCAAGCATCTCGATGCCGACATCATCGTCACCGCGACGGGGCTCAAGCTCGCCGTCGCCGGCAAGATCCCCGTCCGCGTCGACGGCGACCCGGTCGATTGGAGCGAGCATTTCTATTACAAGGCGTGCATGTTCTCGAACGTCCCGAATTTTTCGGCGGTGTTCGGCTATCTCAACGCTTCGTGGACGCTGCGCGCCGACATCGTCGCCGAATATGTCTGCCGCGTGCTCAATCATATGCAGGCGACCGGCACCGACGCGGCGACGCCGGTGCTCGCCGATCCGTCGACGCTGACCGAGGAGAATATCTTCGATTTCTCGTCGGGTTATATCCAGCGCTCGCTGCATATCATGCCGAAGAATGCCGACGCCCTGCCGTGGCGGCTCAGCCAGAATTATGTGCAGGATCGCATCGACATGCGCAGCGGCGCGATCGCCGACGGCGTACTCGCTTTCACGGTGGCCAAAGCTCAGGTCTCGGCGGCGTCGGCAGAGCTCGAAGCCGCGGAATAATATCACCTTTGCGAGCCCGGCCAAGCAATCCAAGGGTGGCCTAAACTGCTCTGAATTGCTTCGTTCAGCTCGCAAGGACAGCGTTCATATTAATCGACGTGTTCGGGCTTGCCCTTGGTCGACCCCTTGGCAAAATCCTCAAGCTGCTTTTCACTCATGCTGTCGACCATCTGTTTCGACGCGCCCTTGAGTTTCGATTTGGGCGTATCGCCGCGTTTCGCGCTCAATGCGGCGCCGGCCGCCTTCTGCTGCGCTTTCGATTTGGCTGGCATGACAAGTCTCCTGTCTGCCCCCGCTGTCCCTTAACACCCTCTACCCATTAACGATCGTGCCGCCGTTGGGATGCAGCACCTGACCCGACATATAGCTGCTGTCGTCGCAGGCGAGGAAAAGAAACGCCGGCGCGACCTCGTTCGGTTCGCCGGGGCGTTTCATCGGCGTGCCTTCGCCGAAGCTCTCGACCTTCTTCGCCGGCGCGCCGCCGCGCGGGTTGAGCGGGGTCCAGATCGGGCCCGGCGCGACCGCGTTGACGCGAATGCCCTTGCCCACCAGATTTTCGCTGAGCGAACGGGTGAAAGCGGTGATCGCGCCCTTGGTGGCGCTGTAATCGAGCAGGCCTTGCGACCCCTGATACATGGTGACGCTGGTGCAATTCACGATCGCGGCGCCCTTGCCGAGGTGCGGCAGCGCCGCTTGCACCAGATAGAACATGCCGAAGATATTGGTGGCGAAGGTGCGCTGCAACTGCTCGGCGCTAATGTCGCGGATATCGGCGGCGGGATGCTGCTCGCCGGCGTTGTTGACGACGATATCGAGCCGGCCGAGCTTATCGAGGGTGCGCTCGACGATCCGCTCGCCCGCGTCGTGCTTGCCGACATCGGCCTTGATCGCGATCGCACGGCGCCCTTCGGCCTCGACGATCGCCACCGTATCGGCGGCGTCGTCCTTGTTGCTGTGATAGACGAGCGCAATGTCGGCACCCTCGCGCGCGAACAGGGCGCACACCGCGCGGCCGATGCCGCTGTCGCCGCCGGTGACGATCGCGACCTTGCCGTCGAGACGGCCCGATCCCGGATAACGCGGTTGCCATTTCGGCGCCCGGTCGAGATCGGCCTCGCGGTCCGACGGCGGCTTCGCGATCGAATTGGCGGGTCCGACCGCCTTGCGCAGCTTGGCGGCCGCACGCGCCTTGCCCTTCTTCTCCTTTGGCGTCTCGCCGACCTTGCCGGCCTTGGACTGCTTCGCCATTGCTACGGTTCCTTCACTTCGTCGGCAGGAAATCGCGGGCGTATTCGGGCTTCACCGCGTGCACGATCGCCTGCGACATCGGCAGGTTGATCTTGTAGCTGCCCTCGGCATAGGCGCCGATCTCATAGGGAGCGATCGCGATCGTCAGCCGGTCGAGATAGCGGCCGTCGGACGAACCGAGCCACACCGTCTGCGCCGCAGCGGACGGGCATTTGCCGAAGGGGCTGCCGTCGCGGACCCATTCGACGCCGCGCGCCGCCTTTGCGCGTTCGATTGCCGCGCACAGGTCGTCGTTCACCGCCTTGTCGAACGCTTCGCCGCTGGCGAACATGTCGAGCGGCTTGAGCCGCTTCGCGCGATTGCGGTCCCAGACCAGCGTGTCGAAGGTCTGCATGCCATGCGCGCCGCCCATATAGGTCTCGATCTCCGCCGACAGGCTGAGAAAGCGCGGCGTGCTGGTTATCCGCTGCCATTTCTGAAGGTGACTGTGCGCATAATAGGGAAAGCCCTCCTTATCTGCGGCCGCCTGATCGCGGCGCGCGGCGCTTACCAGCGCGTCGCGCTGCGTTGCCCGATCGTTGTCGAGCCATGCCGCCAGCCCGGGAATCTGCGCCGCTTCGGCGGGATAGCTATAAGCAAACTCGACAAGCTCGTTCTTCTCCTTGACGTCGGATGCTGGCGCATTTTTCGCCGCGACGTCCGCCGGCCCGCCCGGCGGTGCGCCGGGGACGGCGGCGGCGGCCGCCTTTTCGGCGGGCGTATCGGGCTTCTCCGAACAGGCGGTCAGGATCAGCGCGCCCGACAGGAGCAGCGCAGCGGAAGGATAGTGTCGAAGGTTCGTCATCCCCGAACAACGCCGGGAATCGACAAAGTTTCCTTGCAGGCCTAGCACGCTGGCATGATCGACTATTCCGACATGATCCAGCCCGACCAGGGGCAGGACGCCCGCGCCATCCACCTCGTCGACAAGAAAAGCTATGACGGCTGGCTGAAGGACCGCAGCGCGCGCGAGCGCGCGCACCTCGCCGCCGTCGGGTTCAAGCCCGATGCGTTCGTCCACGCGATCCTGCCCGGCGACGACCCCGAACGCTGGGGCGTGGTGACGACCGTCGCCGATGTCGAAAACCTCTCGGCCTGGTGCCTCGCCAAGCTGGCTCAGATATTGCCCGAGGGCCGCTATCGCGTCGAAGGGCGGCAGCCGGGCAAGGCGCTTTTCGGCTGGATGAGCGCGCAATATCGCTTCGATGCTTATCGGAAGAAGGTGGAGACCAAGGGCGCCCGCGTGCTGCTGACCAACGATGTCGGCGCGATCGCGCCGATGGTCGCCGAGGCGCGCGCAACCGCGCTCGTCCGCGACCTCGTCAACACGCCTGCCGCCGACATGGGCCCGGCGAGCATCGAGAAGGCGGCCGAGCGTATCGCCAAGGCGCACGGCGGCAAGCTCAGCGTCACCAAGGGCGAAGCGCTCGAGCAGGGCTATCCGATGATCCACGCGGTCGGGCGGGCGGCGGCAAAGCATCATGCGCCGCGGCTGATCGAGATCGTCTGGGGCAAGGAAGATCATCCGCGCGTCGCGCTGGTCGGCAAGGGCATCAGCTTCGACAGCGGCGGGCTCGACATCAAGCCGTCGGCGGGCATGCGGCTGATGAAGAAGGATATGGGCGGCGCCGCGCATGTGCTCGCGCTCGCCGAACTGGTGATGGCAGCGGGGCTGCCGGTGCGCCTGCACTGCCTCGTCGCCGCGGCGGAGAACGCGATTTCCGCCGACGCTTTTCGCCCCGGCGACGTCCTCAAGAGTCGGCTTGGGCTGACGGTCGAGATCGGCAACACCGATGCCGAGGGGCGGCTCGTGCTCGGCGACGCGCTCGCCAAGGCGGGCGAGGACAAGCCCGAACTGATCCTCGATTTCGCAACGCTGACCGGCGCCGCGCGCGTCGCGCTGGGCCCCGACCTGCCAGCGCTGTTCGCGAACGACGACAGTCTCGCCGACGATTTGCTGAAAGGCGGCAGCGAACGCGACGATCCGCTGTGGCGGATGCCGCTGTGGGACAGTTATGCCGACCTCCTCGAAACCGACATCGCCGATATCGGCAATGCCGGGAGTTCGGCTTTCGCCGGGACGATCACCGCGGCGCTGTTTCTCAAGCGCTTCATTCCTGACAATACCGCCTGGGCGCATTTCGACACCTTCGCCTGGCGGCCCTCGGCGAAACCCGGCCGGCCAAAGGGCGGCGCCGCGCTCGGACTGCGCGCCGCATGGGCGATGTTGCAGGTGCGCTACGACCGCCGGAGCCAGCGCGGTCCGGTGGGCGAAGCGTCTTGATAAAGGCGGGCCTGCTGGTCTAATGCGCCGCGATTGTCCGCCGCGGGCGGGCGACGACTTCTACAGGACGGCATGTGACAGCGAAGAATGGCGACAGTATAGCGGCGAACCGCGTGCGCATGGGACGCCCCGGCGTCGTCGGCGCCGGGCGTGACCGCTTCGGCCTGACCGGCACGTCGCAGACGTTCGATCCGCGCGTCGTCGCAATCCGCCCCGATCTGGCCGATATCGCCGTCGCCGGACAGCATTTCGCGCCGCACTATGCCGCGCCGATGATGCGCAGCGGGGTGCTACCTGCCGCGACGATGCGCGCCGCCCCCTCGCTCGATGCCGAACAGACGAGCGAGTTGCTGTTCGGCGAGGGCTTTGCGCTGCTCGACCTGACCGGCGGCTGGGCGTGGGGTTACAGCCTCGCCGACCATTATGTCGGTTATCTCGCCGCCGATGCGCTCGGCGTCCCGATCGCGCCGACCCACCGTGTCCACGCCGCCGAAGCGATCCTGCACAGCGCCCCCGACGCCGCGGCCGGCGGCTCGGCGATCCTGCCGCGCGGTGCGCTCGTCATGGGCGAAGCCGCGGACGAATGGCTCGCGACCTCGCATGGCTTCCTGCCGCTTGCGGCGCTGGTCGACGTCGACGCCCGGGACGATGACCCGGCGGCGATCGCCGAAGCGCTCACCGGCACCCCTTATGTGTGGGGCGGCCGCACCGCAAAGGGCATCGACTGCTCGGGGCTCGTCCAGCTCGCGTGGAGCATGGCGGGTGTCCAGTTGCCGCGCGACAGCGACCTGCAACTTGCATCGCTGGGTGCGGACAAGGATGTCGAACCCGCGGCGCTGGCGCGCGGCGACCTCGTCTTCTTTCCCGGCCATGTCGGGATCATGGCCGACGACGCCAACATCATCCACGCCAGCCGACGATGGATGGCGGTGAACAGCGAACCGCTGGCCGACGTCATCGCGCGTTCGGCGGCGAAAGGGAATGATGTGCCGGTCTCCGGCTATAAACGATTGCGGTAAAATCATGACACAGACGGTCTTCATCGACGGCGCGGCGGGAACGACGGGCCTGGAAATCGCCGAGCGGCTGGCCGGGCGCAGCGAATTCACCCTCGTCACGCTCGACGACGCGCGCCGCAAGGATGCATCGGCGCGGCGCGAAGCCTTGAACGACGCCGACTTCGTCATCCTCTGCCTGCCCGACGATGCAGCGCGCGAATCCGTCGCGATGATCGAAAACGACACGACGCGGGTGATCGACGCGTCGACCGCGCATCGCGTCGCGCCCGGCTGGGTCTATGGTTTTCCCGAAGTCAGCGGACACGACGCCGTCGCCGCAGCGGCGCGTGTCAGCAATCCCGGCTGCTATTCGACCGGCTTCATCGCGCTGGTCGCACCGCTGGTGCGTGCCGGCCTGCTCCCCGCCGACTGGCCCTATAGCTGCAACGCGGTCAGCGGCTATTCGGGTGGCGGCAAGGCGCTGATCGAGCGCTTCGAGCAGGACACCGATATCGCGTGGCGCGGCTATGCCCTTGCCCTCGGCCACAAACATGTGCCCGAAATGCAGTCGAACTGCGGCCTGTCGGTCGAGCCGCTCTTTTCGCCCGCCGTGATCGCGGCGCATCGCGGAATGGTCGTCGAAGTGCCTCTGCCCCTCGCCGCGATGCCCGGCGCCGCGACGCCCGACGCGCTACGCTCGGCGCTGGCGGAATTTTACGCTGACAGCCCCGTCGTCGCGATGGGCAGCACACCTGCGGACGGCGAGATGCTGCTGCGCTGGTCGCAGGGCGGTGACGACCGGATCGAATTGTTTGTGTTCGGCAATTCGGGCGGCAGCCAGGCGCGCCTCGTCGCCCGGCTCGACAATCTCGGCAAGGGCGCCAGCGGCGCCTGCGTCCAGAACCTCAACATCATGGCGGGGTTGCCCGAAACGGCGGGCCTGCGGCTTTAATTTTGTTCGTCATCCCGGCGCAGGCCGGGATCTCGCCGGTGCGTTATCACGTTAGGTCGAGACCCCGGCCTGCGCCGGGGTGACGATGATGATCAACCCTCAGTGCACCGTGTCGAGCACATCCTCGACCGACAAATAGGTGATGAGCCGTTCGATCTGGCGCCAGCGCGCGAAATGGATGTGGTTGCCGAGCACGCGATATTGCTCGGCGCGCGCCGCCGCCGCATAGCCCGCTTCCTCGCCATGCTGGGCGATCAGCGCATGGGCATCGTCGACCGCGGCGCGATCGGCAAGAAATGGAGCTGGCAGTTGCATCGGGTTCCCGGTCGGTTGCGTCACGCCTTTCTCCTAGCGCGGGGCGATCACTGCCCCGTTCCCAACCGTGATGAACAAACGGGTAAGGTTAATTCCAGCGGCGGTGCAGTTAACCTTTGCACCGTGCGGACGAACCGCGTTTCGACCTTTGCCGCCGCGCTTCGCCCGTGTAGACATGGGCCATGCGCAAGATCCTGAAATATGCCGCCCTCGCCCTGCTGGTCCTTGTGATCGTCGGCGGGATCGCCCTGTACATCATGTCGCGCCCCGATGTTGCGCGCTTCTCGACCGCCGAACTCAGCGGCCGGGTGCCGGTGATGGCCTCGCAGAAGACCGAGAGCTTCCCGACGATGAACGTGCCCGAAGCGACGAGTTGGCCCGCCGGGCAGGCGCCGCGCGCCGCCGCGGGGCTGGCGGTGACGCGCTTTGCCGAAGGGCTCGATCATCCGCGCAACATGCTCGTGCTGCCCAACGGCGACGTGCTCGTCGCGGAATCGCAAAGCCCGCCGCGCGATACCTCGGGGGTCGAGGGCAAGATCATGGGCGCGCTGATGGGCAAGGCCGGCGCCGGCGGCAAATCGGCGAACCGCATCACCCTGCTCCGCGACGCCGACGGCGACGGCAAGGCCGAAGTGAAAACCGCCTATATCACGGGCCTCAACTCGCCCTATGGCATGGCGCTGGTCGGCAAGACGCTCTACGTCGCGAACACCGACGCGCTGCTCGCCTTTCCCTATGTCGAGGGCGAAACGAAGATGAGCGGCAAGGGTGAAAAGCTGGTCGACCTGCCCGCCAAGGGCACCAACCGCCACTGGACCAAAAGCCTTGCCGCAGCGCCCAACGGCTGGCTCTATATCGGCGTCGGCGCCGACAGCAATATCGGCGAAGCGGGGATGAACCGCGAATTCCGCCGCGCCAGCATCCTCGAGGTGCGCCCCGAAAACAAATATACGCGCACCTTTGCCGCGGGCATCCGCAACCCCGTCGGCGTCGCCTTCTACCCCGGCAGCGACCGGCTGTGGACCGTCGTCAACGAGCGCGACATGCTCGGCAGCGACCTCGTCCCCGACTATCTGACCGACGTCACCGAGGGCGATTTCTATGGCTGGCCCTGGTATTATTGGGGCGGTTTCATCGATCCGCGCGTCGAGCCCGAGGCCGAGGATCGCCGGCAATATGTCAAGCGTCCCGACTATGGCCTCGGCGCCCACACCGCGCCGCTCGGCTTCACCTTCACCGCCGGTCTCGACCTCGGCGAGGGCTGGACGAACGGTGCGCTGATCGCCCGGCACGGATCGTGGAACCGCGAACCCGTTGCGGGCTATGACGTCGTGTTCGTCAAGTTCGGCGCCAACGGCAAGCCGGTCAATGCGCTCCCCGTCACGCTGCTCGACCAGTTTCTGGCGAAGGACGGCAAGACGACGCGCGGCCGCCCCGCCGATGTCAAGGTCGCGAAGGACGGCAGCGCACTGGTCGCCGACGATGCGGGCAACACGATCTGGCGGGTGGCGAAGGCGGGGTAAGGAACGGAAGCCGCCCGGTCAGGGCGCCTTCATCGCTTCCTCCATCAACGTCCCCGACCGGGTCATCGCAGCCATCAACGCATCGGTACCGGCAACACAGCTTTCGAACTGGGCGGGCAGATTGCCTTGCACGTCGCGGATAATGGCGGGCGTCATGACGGTCCCGAGATCGAGCGACGGGCTTCGCGCCGCAAGCCTTCCGAGGAAATAGCTGGCGACCGAATCCATCGCCGCGCGCTGTTCCTGCGAGACCGGTTTCCCGTCGACCAGACGCTCCGGCAAGATGGTGAACACCAGAAAGCAGCGCGCGTCGCTATAGTCCGCACTGGAGGGAACCTGCGCCGTTGCCGGCCCGGCGATCGTCAGCGCCGCGGCCGCAAGGGCGGCCGCATAGCCCCGCATCTGCATCGCGGTCAGACGCGCATCGGCATCAGCACATAAAGTGCCGGGCTCTTCTCGCTCTCGCGGATCAACGTCGGCGCGTTGGCGTCGGCGAGGTGGAGTTCGACATTGTCGCCATCGACCTGTCCGAGGATGTCGCTGAGATAACGGGCGTTGAAACCGATCTCCATCGCATCGCTGTCATAGGCCGCCGCCAGTTCTTCGGCCGCGGTGCCGTTTTCGGGGCTGGTGACGCTGAGCGTGATGCGATCCTTGTCGAGCCCGACCTTGACCGCGCGGGTCTTTTCGCTGGCGATCGTCGAGACACGGTCGACGCCCTGGAACAGGCTCTTCGGATCGACCTTGAGCAGCTTGTCGTTCGCGGTCGGGATGACGCGGCTGTAATCGGGGAAAGTGCCGTCGATCAGCTTCGAGGTGAGCACGGCATTGCCGAGCTGGAAGCGGATCTTGCTCGCCGACAGGCTAATCTCGACATTGCCCTCCGCCTCGTCGAGCAGCTTGCGGATCTCGCCTACGCATTTACGCGGCACGATGACGTCGGGCATCGACGAGGCGCCGTCGGGGCGCGTCACCGTGTAACGGGCGAGACGGTGGCCGTCGGTCGCCGCGGCCTTCAGCACCGGACCCGATGCATCCTCGGCGACGTGCAGAAAGATGCCGTTGAGATAATAGCGCGTTTCCTCGGTCGAGATGGCGAAGCGCGTCTTGTCGATGATCTGGATCAGCTCGGCAACCGGCAGTTCGAAATTGGTCGGCAGGTCGCCTTCGGCGATCACCGGGAAATCGTCGCGCGGCAGCGTCGGCAGGTTGAAGTTGGACCGGCCGGCCTTGACCTGCATCTTGCCTTCGGCAGCGGCGAGGCTGACCTCGGTGCCTTCGGGCAGTTTGCGGGCGATTTCGAACAGCGTGTGCGCCGACACCGTCGTGGTGCCCGGGGTTTCGACCTTCGCCGCGATGGTTTCGACGACCTGCAGGTCGAGGTCGGTCGCCATCAGTTTGAGCTGTCCCGACGCATCGGCTTCGATGAGAACGTTCGAGAGGATGGGGATGGTATTGCGCCGTTCGACCACCGACTGGACGTGGCCGAGGCTCTTCAACAACACTGCGCGTTCGATCGTCGCTTTCATTCTAACTCCGCCATCCCTTGTTTCGCGGGAGATTTCCCGAGGGGACAAGCATCGGAGGCGATTCGCAGCCCCGATTCCCGGCCCCTGAAAATGTCCACCTTCCTTAACGCACGCGCGGCGCGAGGCAAGCCATGCTTGCAAAGCATCCACTTTCGCGCAAACGAGGGCCGATGCGGCGCGCGCTCCTCCTCCTTGCCCCCCTGCTTTTCGGCATCGCAGCGGCGGTCCCCGCGGCCGCCCGCACCGCGCTCGGCATATTCGACGGCTGGGGCGCCTTCCGCGATCCCGCGGCGCCGCGATGCTATGCGATCGCCGCCCCCGCCGCGACGATCGGCACACCGCAGGTCAAGGCCTATGCCAGCGTCGGTTACTGGCCGAAATCGCGCATTCGCGGACAATTCTATGTCCGCCTGTCGAAAGCCCGCAATCCTCAGCGCGAATTGCGGCTGACGGTCGGCAACCGCCGTTTCATCCTCACCGGCAACGGCGCGCACGGCTGGGCGAGCGACGCAAGGATGGACGCCGCGATCATCGCCGCGATGCGGTCGGCGCCGAGCATGAGCGTCGAAAGCGGCACGCCGAACGGGCGCGCGATCGCCGACACCTATCGCCTGCGCGGCGCGGCGACCGCGATCGACGCGGCGGCCTTGGGATGTGCAAGGCTGCGTTGAGGCCATAGTGCCGGACGCGGTAGGGTCAGCACCTACCCCCGCCCCAGTTTCGTCAGCGCCGCAGCGAGGAAATCGAGCACCATCCGCACGCGCGGAACATGGCGGAGCCGTTCGTGGGTCAGCAACCAGAGACCGGTCGTGTCCTCTGCCTTGGGCGGGAGGCAGCGGATGAGGTCGGGTTCGCGGTCGGCGAGGAAGGCGGGCAGGATGGTCAGCCCCATTCCCGAGCGGACCCCGGCAAGCAGCCCCGAAGCACTGTCATATTGCATCACCACCGATGCCTCGAGCCCATATTGCCGCAGCCAGGCCTGATAGGGTTCCCAGACCCCGCCGCCACCGCCGATGAACGGGTGGGCGGCGAGTTCGGCGCGGGTGTGCGGAATGCCGTGGCGGTCGGCATAGTCGCGGCTGCAATAGAGCGTCCACGGATTGTCGGCGATCCGTCGTCCGACAAGCCCGGCGCCGGCGGGCTGCTTGCTGCTGCGGATCGCGATGTCCGCGGCGCCGGCGGCAAGATCGCGCGGCTCGTCCGCCGTGTCGAGATGGATGTGGATTTCGGGATGCGCGGCTCGCAGGTCGCGCAGAATCGGCGGCAGCACGGTTACCGCGAAAATCTCCATCGTCGTCACGCTGACCGTTCCGCCCGCATCGCGCGAACGCGCGCCCGCCGCTTCGCTGAAGCGGTCGGCGGCTTCCCTGACGGCCAGCGCGCTCGCCAGCATCGCCTCGCCCACCGGGGTCAGCGCATAGCCCGCCTGACGCCGCTCGAACAGGCTCAGCCCCGTCGCTTCCTCGAGCGCGGCGATGCGCCGGGCGACGGTGGTCTGGCTGACGCGCAGCGCTTGGGCGGCAGACAGCGTGCTGCCCGTTTCCGCGACCGCGAGAAATGCCTTGAGATCGTTCCAGTCGTACATGGCGTCTTGTGCGCCATAATCGCCCTCGCCTCATTCTGCAATTTTGCAGAATGGTCGCGCAACATCGTTGCTCCTATCGCCGCCGCCTGGCGATTATTTGTCGTCTACCGGCTTCCTCCCCTCCCCTTCAGCCGGCCGATGGAGACATGAGATGAAAAAGCTTCTGATCCTCGCCACGCTGGCCGCCGCATCGCTTGGCCAGCCCGCCTTCGCCCGGCCCGCGCCCGCAAACCCGACGGTGGTCGTTCAGCATAGCGACCTCGACCTGCGGACCGAGGCCGGCGCCCGCACGCTGCAGCACCGCATCCGGCACGCCGCCGCGACCGTCTGCGGCACCGCGTCCGATTTCGATATCGAAGGCAAGAACGACGTGCGGCAGTGCCGCAAGGATACGCGGGTGCTGGCCTCGGCACAGGCCGAACTGGTCATCGCGGGCGCGGCGCGCGACCGGGCGATTCAGGTCAGTTCGATCCAGAAATGACGGCGCGCCCCGCTGCGGGGCTTGCCAGAACCGGGGCCGCGATCAGGGCACGACGCGGCCCCGTCTTTTTAAGGTATGGCGTCTTCGGAGCGGTGAGCTGCCGTTGCCCCGCCCTACCCTCGCGCGTCGAATGCCATCCGCGCCCGTGCGACCTTCTCCAGATTCGCCTCGGCCCAGACCCAGACGCCGCAAAAGGCCTCGCCGAGGCTATGTCCAAGCTCGGTCAGGCAATATTCGACCTTGGGCGGCACGACCGGGTAGACAGTCCGCACGACCAGCCCGTCGCGTTCCATTTGCCGGAGCGTCTGGGTCAGCATCTTCTGGCTGATGCCCGGCACGCGCCGCGCCAGCTCTGTGAAGCGGCAGACGCCGTGATCCTCCAGTTCTTCGAGCACGAGCAAGGTCCATTTGTCGGCGACCCGGCCGATCAGCTCGTTGACCAGCGTCTCCACCCGCGGATCGACCGGCGCATTTGGATCATAGGATATTTTTTCGGCGGTCGGCATGGCGGAAAATCCAAATCTTTCTTTTGAGTAACTATAGTACTTTCGGGTACCTTCTTTCTTCTGGAGAGTATAACGCTATCTGGTGCGCATCAACCATCCCGAAAGGAAAAGCGATGAAGACCACGGGCAACACCATTCTCGTCACCGGCGGCGGTTCGGGCATCGGGCTCGCGCTGGCGCAGCGCTGGCATGATGCCGGTAACAGCGTCATCGTCACCGGACGCAACGCCGCAAAGCTGGAAGCGGCGATCGCCGGGCGCACGGACATGCACGCTATGGCGCTCGACATGACCGATCCGACGGCCATCGCGGCCTTCGCCGCCGAGATCGTCGCAAAATTCCCGGCGCTCAATGTGCTCGTCAACAATGCCGGGGTGATGATGTACGAAGCGGCGGGCGCGAAACGCGACCTCGCCGATGCCGAGACGACGGTGGTCACCAATCTGCTCGGCCCGATCCGGCTGATCGATGCGCTCATCAACCATCTGGCGGTGCAGGACGATGCGGCAATCGTCAACGTCACCTCGGGCCTTGCCTTTGTGCCGCTGCCCAAGGCGCCGACCTATTCAGCGACCAAGGCGGCGATGCACAGCTATTCGGTCGCGCTGCGCGCCCAGCTCGAAGGCAAGGTCGAGGTGATCGAACTGGCGCCGCCCGCGGTGCGCACCGACCTGACCCCCGGGCAGGCGACGCGCGAGGCCTATATGCCGCTCGATGCCTTCGCCGACGAGGTGATGGCGCTGTTCGCACAGCAGCCGACGCCGGCCGAAATCCTCGTCCAGAATGTCCTGCCGCTGCGCAATGCCGAAGCGAACGGCAATGTGCCGCAAGTGCTCGCCATGCTGAAAACGCTATAGGCCGCGCGGCCACCGGACCCGGCAACGTTGCATCCCTCCTGCCCGCCAAATCCGACATAATATTACATCGGCCCTTGCCCATACGCGCCCGTCGGCGCATGATCGGATTCGGACGATCTATCGGGTGCCCACAGAGGCGCGTCGTCCGACATTTGGTGGGAGAGGAGACTTGCCGGCATGAATGCCATTACCCAGTGCGATGCGGCGGCGCGCGAACGGCACCGGACGCTCGATTTTATCGGCTTGCGCGCGCATGCGACGACGGTCGGGCTGATTCAGCTCTGCGAGGAATTGCTGAACGCCGGCATATTGACCCCCGACGGGCTCGAACGGATCAAGGGCGCGATCCGTTCGGAACTGACCGTCTGCAATGCCCGGGTCGGCAACCGGACGACGTTCGACGACACGTTGCGGCGGCGGCTCGACGCGATCTTTCCGCAGGTCGACGGTGCGCCGCCCAAGGAGCCCGTCGGGCCGCTCGACCAGTTCGAGGATTCGCTCATCGGCTATAACGGCGCCTGACCGGCGCATCATGGCGGGCCGCAGCGGCGCCTGATTGCGCTCGCGGCCCATCGCGACTATATCGCGCGCCATCATGCAGATTCCCGGCCATATCGACCCCGTCACGACGGGCACCGTCCCGCTGCGCGGCGGCAACCGCATCGACCTCGTCGGGCTGACCCGCGACGCGATCGGCGGAGTGCTGGTCGAGGCGGGTCTCGACGCCAAGGCGGCGAAGCTGCGCGCCAAGCAGATCTGGCACTGGATCTATCACCGCGGCGTCACCGATTTCGAGGCGATGACCGACATCGCCAAGACGATGCGCCCGTGGCTGACTGACCGGTTCATCATCGGCCGGCCGACGGTGCGCGAGGCGCAGGTGTCGAACGACGGCACGCGCAAATGGCTGCTCGCCGCCGCCGACGGCCAAGAATATGAAATGGTCTTCATCCCCGACGCCGATCGGGGAACCCTGTGCGTATCGAGCCAGGTCGGCTGCACGCTCAACTGCCGTTTCTGTCACACGGGAACGATGCGCCTCGTCCGCAACCTCGGCGCGGGCGAGATCGTCGGGCAGGTGCTGCTGGCGCGCGACGCGCTCGGCGAATGGCCGAAAGGGACGATGGCGGGCTTTGGCGCCGACCCCGAGGACGACGATGCCAACGACGATGCCGCCGGCCACTATACCGCCGACGGCCGCATGCTCACCAACATCGTGATGATGGGCATGGGCGAGCCGCTCTATAATTTCGACGAGGTCAAGGGCGCGCTCAAGATCGTCATGGACGGCGACGGGCTCGCGCTGTCGAAGCGCCGCATCACTTTGTCGACGAGCGGTGTCGTCCCGATGATGGCGCGCGCCGGCGACGAGATCGGCGTCAACCTCGCGGTGTCGCTCCACGCGGTGAACAAGGACGTGCGCGACGAGATCGTGCCGCTGAACCGCAAATATGGCATCGAGGAACTGCTGCAGGCATGCGCCGATTATCCCGGCGCGAACAATGCGCGGCGCATCACCTTCGAATATGTCATGCTGAAGGACAAGAACGACAGCGACGACGACGCGCGCGAGCTCGTCCGGCTGATCAAGCAGTATAAGCTGCCCGCGAAGGTGAACCTGATCCCGTTCAATCCCTGGCCGGGGGCGCCCTATGAATGCTCGACGCCTGAACGGGTCAAGGCGTTCAGCAACCTCATCTTCAAGGCGGGGATTTCGGCGCCGGTGCGCACCCCGCGCGGACGCGACATCATGGCCGCGTGCGGCCAGCTCAAGAGCGCCGCGACCAAGCCGACCCGTGCCGAACTCGACCGGATTGCCGAGGAAAAACAGGCTGCGCTCGGCTAAGCCTTACCCCCAATCTTTCTGTACCGTGTTGTAAAAATAACACAGGTAAGAAAATTGTCATATTCTGAATGAGCTGTTCATTGACGAGACAGCCGCCAGCGCCATTTAGGGCGCGGGCCGCGAGCCAAAAGGCGCGGTCCAGTCCAGAGTAAAGGAAAACAAAATGAAGAAATTCGCAGTTGCAGCCGCTCTCCTCTCGGCCGCCGTCTCCGTTCCCGCCATGGCCGCCGAAGGCGGCGAAGCTCGCGTCGAAGTGCGCGGCGGTTATGTGACCGGCAGCGGCCTCGACGACGCCACGCTCGGCGTTGCCGCCGGTTATGACTTCGACCTCGGTTCGACCGCTTTCGCCGGTGCGGAAGTCGCTGGCGACAAGGTGCTGAAGGACGGCTTCGACGTCCAGTTCTCGGCTGGCGGCCGTCTGGGCGCCAAGCTTGGTGACGCCGGCAAGCTCTATGCCACCGGCGGTTACACCTTCAGCGACATCGACGATCCGTACATCGGCGCCGGTTACCAGCACAAGTTCGGCACCAACCTGTACGGCAAGGTCGAATATCGCCACCAGTTCATCGGCAACTTCAGCGACTTCGACAGCTTTGCCGCGGGCATCGGCTTCGCGTTCTGATCTTTCGGAACAGCGATACGAAACGGAAGGGGCGGCCTGCGGGCCGCCCCTTTTTTTGCGCCTGCTTCATTTCGGGGTGGCGCGAAAGCCCGATATCGCGGTAACAGACACTTGTGTATGGATGCGATACAGGGTTTTCGAGGATGAACGACGATATTTGGGGCGCCGCGCGCGAAGCGCTGGACCGGATCGCGGCCGATCGCACGCGGCGCGAAACGATCGTGTCGATCGCCTCGCCCGACGAGGCTGCCGCCTTCCGCGCGCTGGCAGCGCCGGGGGCCGGACGGGCAGTTGCCGAAGTGGTGGGCGACGCCGAACGGATCTTCGCGCACCGCGTTCGCATGGACCATCCGCGCTTCTACGGCTTTATCCCCTCACCCGCTTCGCCGCTGTCGCTGGTCGGCGAACTCCTTGCCAGCGGTTACAATGCCCATGCCGGAAGCTGGATGCAGAGCTCGGGGCCTGCCGCCATCGAACAGGGCCTGATCGCCTGGCTGGCCGAACGCGCCGGGTTGCCGGAAAGCGCGGGCGGACTGTTCGTTTCGGGCGGATCGATGGCGAACCTCACCGGGTTGATGCTGGCGCGCGATCGCATGCTGCCGCCGGAAGAGCGCCATCGCGGCGTCGCCTATGTCTCGACGCAGACGCATTCGTCGGTGGCGAAGGGGCTGGGCGTGCTGGGTTTCCTGCCAGAGCAAATCCGCAAGGTGGCGGTCGATGCCGAGCGGCGGCTCGACATCGCGGCGCTTGGCGAGGCCATCGCGGCGGATCGCGCGGCCGGCCGGCTGCCGTTCGCGGTGGTCGCAAGCTGCGGCACGACGAACACCGGCAGCATCGACGATCTGCACGCCATCGCCGACCTCGCGGCGCGCGAGCGGCTGTGGCTGCATGTCGACGGCGCTTATGGTGCATCGGTGGCCTTGTCGGGGCGTCACCGGGCGCTGGTCGACGGGCTCGGCCGCGCCGACAGCCTGTCGTGGGATGCGCACAAATGGCTGTTCCAGACCTATGGCTGCGGCATGGTACTGGTCCGCGAACGACGGCACCTGCTCGAAAGCTTCGCCACCAGCGCCGAATATCTGCAGGATGCGGCGGCGGGCGACGAGACGCCGAACTTCTGGGACTATGGCGTCGAACTGACCCGCCCGGCACGCGCGATGAAGCTGTGGTTCACGCTGCAGGTCATGGGCGAGCGTGCGATCGGCGATGCGATCGACCATGGTTTCATGCTGGCGGAGACGCTGGAAGCGGCGTTGGGGGAGCGCCCGCACTGGCGGATCGTTTCGCCCGCCCGGCTCGGCATCGTCACCTTCCGGTACGAGCCGCCGGGACATGATGGCAGCGAACTCGACACGCTCAACACGGCGATCGCGCGGCGCATGATCGACGACAATGTCGCGGCGCCGCTGACGACGCGGCTCGACGATGCCGTCGTCCTCCGCGCCTGCACGATCAGTCCGGACGCGACCGCCGACGACATCCGGGCGATGGTCGCCGAACTGGATACGCGCGCGCAGGCGATCGCAGCAGCAATCCGGGCCTGAATCCTCAGCGGTCGCGCAGCGGGCGGCGGGCGACGTCGTTTTCGATGATGTTGCGGATCGTGATGAGCGTCGTGAACGAATGGACGCCCTTGTCCTCGCCGAGCGCGCGGCGGGTGAAGGCGTCATATTCCTCCATCGCCCCGACCTGGACCCGGAGGAGGAAATCATCGTCGCCGGTGACATCCCACGCGCCCGTCACTTCGGGATGATGGACGATCTCGCGCGCGAAGCCGTCCATCGTTTGCGGCCCCGCCTGCTGCATCTGGACAAGCACATGCATGGTCAGCGCCGACCCGGTCAGCGCCGGGTTGACCACCGCGATGTCGGCAACGATCACCTTTTCCTCGCGCAGGCGCCGGAGCCGGCGAAGCACCGCCGAAACCGACAGGCCGACCTTGTCGGCAAGAATGCGGGCAGGCTGGAGATTGTCGCGCCGCACCTCTTCCAGCAAACGCCGGTCGAATCGGTCGAGATCGATCATTTTTCGCATGATTTCGCATTTAGCGCTAAATTTGGTCGCCCGCACGATGAATATTGGCGCCAATAGCCGTTCCGGGCGGCGTAAAAGGACCGCGTCCGGGCTGCCTCTCTCCCTCCCCTGCAGCCCCGGACGGCAGGAGAAAAAACATGAACCATCATCACGAAAGCAATTGGCTTGGCCGGGCCTGGACCGCCTTTACCGAAGCATCCGCCGCCGCGGTGGCGATCCAGTACGCCGCACCGTGGAAGCGCAGCGCGGCCGCACCGCGCCGCACGCGCGAACAGGGCGGCTGCGCCGTCTGAGTGCCGCGAAGCTTTCCGACCGAAAAGGGCGGCAGCCATCGGCGCCGCCCTTTTTTTGTCGCGCCGCTCACGAAACGAGACCGCCGCTTTTGTTTATCCCGGTCGGTTGCGTCACATAATCCGCTTTTCTTTCCGCCCCGCCGCCGCCACGGTGCCCGCATGACCGCATTGGCCTATATCGGAGCGGCGCTTGCCGAAATCGCCGGTTGCTTCGCCTTCTGGGCGTGGCTGCGGCTCGACAAATCGATGTGGTGGATCGTACCGGGCATGGCCT
This sequence comes from Sphingopyxis macrogoltabida, assembly GCF_001314325.1. NCBI lineage: Bacteria > Pseudomonadati > Pseudomonadota > Alphaproteobacteria > Sphingomonadales > Sphingopyxidaceae > Sphingopyxis > Sphingopyxis macrogoltabida. Next base: position 953,376 of record NZ_CP009429.1, on the reverse strand, counting down.
CGCTCGCGCTGTTCGCGTGGCTGTTGACGCTCGTCGATTCCGATCATGCGGGGCGCACCTATGCCGCCTATGGCGGCGTCTATATCGTCTCCGCGCTTCTGTGGCTGTGGGCGGTCGAAGGCGCGAAGCCTGATCGGTGGGACCTGATCGGTGCCGTCATCTGCCTCGGCGGCGCGGCGATCATCCTGTTCGGGCCGCGGGGTGCCGCGGCATGAGCTATGCGATCGATGCGGTGCTGACCGGCAAGGCGCGCGCCTTTCGCGGCGAGGAAGCGAGCGCGATCGCCAAGGCCCCGGTCGACGGCGTCCTGCATGTCGGCTTTCTCGGGATCGACGGCGACGAACAGGCCGACCTGACGGTGCATGGCGGGGTCGACAAGGCGATCCACCATTATCCGCGCGATCATTATGGCTGGTGGTCGGGCGAACTTGGCGACCATGTCCTGCTCGCCGCGCCGGGCGCCTTCGGCGAGAATATTTCGACCGCGGGCCTGATCGAAAGCGAGGCGTGTATCGGCGACCGCTACCGGTTGGGCAGCGCGCTGGTCGAGATCAGCCAAGGCCGGCAACCATGCTGGAAGCTGGGCCATCGTTTCGGCGTGGCCACGGTGCCGGCGACCGTGGTCACGACACGGCGGAGCGGCTGGTATTACCGGGTGATCGAAGAAGGCGCCGTCGCGGCGGGCGACGCGCTGGCACTGGTCGAGCGGCCGCTGCCCGGATGGAGCGTCGAGCGGGTGTTCGCGCTGCTAATCGGCGGCGCGGGGAAGCGCGAGCCCGAGGCGCTCCGTCTGCTGGCCGCGATGGAGGTGCTGGCGACCACCTGGCGCGGGCGGGCGGAGAAACTGCTCGGTTGACCGCCAGCGCAAGCGAGACGACGCAGGTTAACGCCCCCGCGGGAACGCCAGTTATTTCGCGTCGGGCAGCGCGTCCTCGACCAGCGGCGCAAGGCCGTCGACGACGACCGTCACGCCCTTTGCGTTCGGATGGATATTGTCGCCGAGCATCAACTCCTTCTTGCCCACGACATTGTCGAGAATGAAGGGGTAGAAGCTCGCGTCATATTTGGCCGCCAGTTCGGGATAGATGGGATTGAACTTCGCGGCATAATCGCTGCCGAGATTGGGCGCGGCCACCATGCCGGTGAGCAGGACGGGAATCTCGCGCTTCTTCAGTTCGGCAAGCATCGCGTCGAGATTGGCGCGCGTCTGGTCGGGACCGATACCGCGCAGCATGTCGTTGCCGCCGAGCCCGAGAAGGACGAGCGCAGGCTTCGTCTTTGCATTGTCGAGGACATAGCTCAGCCGCTGCCGCCCGGCGGCGGTCGTGTCGCCCGAAACCCCGGCGCTTTGGACGCGTGCGACGACACCGTCGGCGTCCAGCGCCGCCTGCAATTGCGGCGCCAGCCCTTCCCTGGGGCCGAGCTGATAACCCGCATAGAGGCTGTCACCGAAGGCGATGACCAGCGGCGCGTCGGCGGGGATTGCGGGCGCCGCGTTCGCCGCGGCCGCTTCGTTCGTCGACGCCGCCGGCTTTTCAGCGGGTCCGCAGGCGGCGAGTGGTTGGCAAAGCAAAATCGCGCAACCATATAGAGCGTAAGAGCGCCATCCGGCCGTTCGCATTTCCAAAGGGTCCTTCCTTGCCCGACACCCGACCTTCGCCTGAGCTGGCGATCGCCGCCCATAATGTGACGCTGACTTTGGGGAGCGACAAGGCCCCTGTCGAAATTTTGCGCGGGGTCGACCTGGAGGTCGCGGCGGGCACATCGGTGGCGCTGCTCGGACCTTCGGGATCGGGCAAAAGCTCGCTGATGGCGGTGCTCGCCGGGCTCGAACGGGCCGGCGGCGGGACGGTCAGGGTCGCAGGGCTCGATTTCGCGGCGATGGACGAGGACGATCTGGCGCGCGCACGGCGCGGACGGATCGGCATCGTGCTGCAGGCCTTTCACCTGCTGCCGACGATGACCGCGCTCGAAAATGTCGCGGTGCCGCTCGAACTTGCGGGCATCGACGATCCGTTCGGACGCGCCGCCGCCGAACTCGAAGCCGTCGGGCTCGGCCACCGGCTGACGCATTATCCCGCCCAGCTTTCGGGCGGCGAGCAACAGCGCGTCGCGATTGCGCGCGCGATGGCGAGTTCGCCCGCGATCATCTTTGCCGACGAACCGACGGGCAATCTCGACACCGCGACGGGGCAGTCGATCATCGACCTGATCTTCGCACGGCGGGCCGCGCTCGGCGCGACGCTGCTGATCATCACCCATGATCCTGAGCTTGCCGAACATTGCGACCGTGTCGTCGTGATGCACGACGGGCGGATCGAGGAACGGGCGTGAGGCCGCCCTCCCGTCCCGTTCGTGTCGAGCGAAGTCGAGACACCCCGAACGAGAGCGCCATACCGATGGGCATCTCGACTTCGCTCGATGCGAGCGGAAACTGGGAGCGCCGGTTCTGATGCTCTCCCTCGCCGCCCTCTGGCGCATCGCGCGGCGCGACCTTGCGACGCGCATCCGCGGGCTGCGCCTGCTCGCCGTCTGCCTGTTCCTCGGCGTCGCGACGCTCGCGGCGATCGGCAGCCTGACGCGCGGCATCACCTCCGAACTCGAGGTGCGCGGCCAGACGATCCTTGGCGGCGACGTCGAATTCAGCCTGCCGCAGCGGCAGGCCACCGCAGCCGAGATGGCGGCCTTCCGCCGCACCGGCGCTGCTTCGGCGACGGTACGGCTGCGCGCGATGGCGAACGATCCCGACGGCGACGCGCTGCTGTCCGAACTGAAGGCGGTCGACGGCACCTATCCGCTTTACGGCACGATGCGCCTCGACAGCGGCGCGCGGCGCGGCCCGCCGCCGCCGGGCGGCATCTGGATCGGCAAAGACCTTTCGTCGCGCCTCGACCTCAAGGTCGGCGACCGGGTAAAGTTCGGCGAAAAACCGTTCCTGATCGACGGCGTGATCGCTGAGGAACCCGACCGGCTCGGCGAAGGCTTCACGCTCGGCCCGGTGGCGATCATCGGGCTGGCCGACCTGCCGGCGACCCAGCTCATCCAGCCCGGCAGCCTCTACGAAAGCAAATATCGCGTCCGCCTGGCCGGCGATGCCAATCCCGAAGCGGTCGGCAAGGCGCTTACCGCCGAATTTCCCGATGCGGGCTGGGACGTCACCGATCGCAGCAACGGCGCGCCGGGGACGCGGCGCTTCATCGAACGGATGGGGCAGTTCCTGTCGCTCGTCGGGCTCGCCGCGCTGGTCATCGCCGGGATCGGCGTCGGCAATGGCGTCGCAAGCTATCTCGCGGGCAAACGGCCGGGGCTCGCGACCCTGAAGGTGCTCGGCGCCGACAGCGGCACGGTCGCGCGCATCTATGGCCTGCAGATTCTTGCCGTTGCGGCGATATCGATCGTCCTCGGACTGGCGGTCGGCGCGCTGATGCCGTCGGCAATCGGCTGGATCGCGGGCGATGTCCTGCCGGTGCGTCCGGGCTTTGCGCTCTATCCGCTGCCGCTGGCGGTCAGCGCTGCCTATGGCCTGCTGATCGCCGTTGCCTTTGCGCTGCCGCCGCTGTCGGCGACGCGCCATGTGCCCGCCGCGGGACTATACCGCGCGACGGTCGACAGTGCCGGACGGATCGACCGGCGGACTTTGGTGGCGGTGGCTGCGGCCTTTGCCGCGATCGTTGGGTTGGCGGTGGCGACAGCGCGCGAGCCGCTGTTCGCCTTGGGCTTCATCGGCGCCGCGGTCGGCCTGCTCATCGTCCTTGTCGGGCTCGGCTGGCTCGTCCGCCGCACCGCGAGCCGGGTGCCGCGCCCGCGCCGCCCCCTGCTCCGCCTCGCGCTTGCCAATCTGCATCGCCCCGGCGCCGCGACGGGCGCCCTCGTCGTCGCGCTCGGTCTCGGGCTCACCCTGTTCGTGACGCTCGCCGCGATCCAGACGAGCATTACCGCCGAAATCGCGCGCACGGTGCCGCAGCGGGCACCGAGCTTCTTCGTGCTCGATGTGCCGCGTGACGGGGTGCAGCGCTTCCGCGCGCTGGTGACCGGCGCCGATGCCGGCGCACAGATCAACATGATCCCGGCGCTGCGCGGCAGTGTCACCGAATTTCGCGGCCAGCGCGTCGACGAACTCGCCGAGCTGCCCGAAGGCGCGTGGGTGCTGCGCGGCGACCGCGGGCTGACCTATAGCCCGGCGCTGCCCAACGGCAGCGAACTGGTCGGCGGGACATGGTGGCCCAAGGATTACAAGGGCCCGCCGCTGGTCAGCGTTGAGCAGGAGGTCGCGACCTCACTTGGCCTCAAGCTCGGCGACACGCTGTCGGTCAATGTGCTGGGGGTCGAGGTGCAGGCCAAGGTCGCCTCCTTCCGCACCGTCGAATGGGACAATTTCGGGCTGAACTATGTGCTCGTCTTCTCGCCCGGCACGTTCGACGCAGCGCCGCACAATATGGTCGCGACCGTCGCGGTCGGCCCGAAAGCGGAAACCGACCTCGCGCGCAGCATCCCGCGCGCCTTCCCTTCGGCCTCGCTGATCCAGGTGCGCGATGTCGTGTCGCAGGTCACGACTTTGCTCACCCAGATGAGCCAGGCGATTGCCGCGGCGGCGAGCATCGCGATCCTCGCCGGCATTGCGGTGCTGATCGGCGCGATCGCCGCGAGCCGCGAGCGGCGCGTCTATGACAGCGTCATCCTGAAGCTGCTCGGCGCGACGCGCGGGCAGATATTGGGGGCGCAGGGCCTCGAATATGCGGTGCTCGCGTCGATCCTCGCGCTGCTCGCGCTCGGGCTCGGGCTCGCAGGGGCGTGGTATGTCGTGACGCAGCTGTTCGACTTCAGCTTCGCGCCCGACCCGCTGATCGTCGGCGCGACGCTGATCGGCGGCGCCGGCCTGTCGTTCCTGATCGGGATTGCGGGAAGCTGGCCGCTGCTCTCGGCCAAGCCCGCGCAGGCGCTGCGCAGCCTCTAGTTCAGCAGGCGCACCACTGCCGACACCGCGGCGATGCCGAGGACGACGGCGACCATCGCCTGCCAGACATGCGGCGGCACGCGGCCGAAATGGCGCGCGCCCACCCGGTTGCCCAGCCACATCGGCAGGAAGAGCAGCAGCGACAGCGCGAACAGCCGCCAGGTCGCGATCCCGACCCACAGTGCGGCGAGCGTGCCGGCGATGGCGGTCATGAAGAAGATCATCAGCATCGATGCGCGTGCGACCTTCGGGTCGACGCGGCGGCGGAGATAGAAGGGCACGACCGGCGGCCCCGGCATCGCGGCAAAGCCGGTGAGGATACCCGACGCGATCCCGGTCCCCGCAACCGCCACGCGGCCCGGCTGGTGGCCTTCGGGCTTTTTCGGCAGCAGCACTGCGACGAAGGCGGCGACCGCCGCCGCGGTAATCAGCAGCCGCGCGATATCGGCGGGCGTCATGTCGAGCACGAACATGCCGACCGGCGTCGTCGCCATCGCGGCCAGCCCGATCGGCACGGCGGTCGAACGGTCGGCGTCGGCGACGATATGCCCGATCCCCACCGGCCCGATCAGCAATTGCAGCAATATGCCCATCACCACCGCCTCGCCCGGCGGGATGATCAGGCCGAGCAGCGGCACAAGAATGATCGCCATGCCGAAGCCGGTAAGCCCGCGGACATAAGCCGCACCAAAGGTCATCGCCGCGGCACCCGCAATCGTCAGCGGCGGTAGCCCGATCAGGTTTTGCAGAGCATTCGCGCCGATTTTTCGTCCCCGCCAGTTACAGCGGGTGGCCGTAGCCGAGCGTCAGGGCGCGATCAATGGCCAGAGGCGATCGGCGGGCCGTTCGAGGACGCGCGCCGCAATCGCGTGCAGGCGCGCCGGTGCCAGCCGGCCGCTGTCGACCGCCCGCGCGAGCCAGTTTTCGATCGAACCCCCGGTCTCGATCCATTTGTCATCGCGCAGCATGCCGTAAAAGGCGCCCGCGAGCACATGGATGCCGTCGTCCGATTGCCGCCAGCGATCGGCCGGATTGCGCCCGACGCCCAGCGCCTCGCCGATAAGCTGGTCGAGTGCCTGCGCCAGATCCTCGTTGAGCAGACCGTCGAGCGTGGTGTAGCCCCATTTCGGATCATGCTCGCGCACGATGTGCATGACGAGTTCATCCTTTTCGAGCAGCGCGAGCGCGGCTTTGGCGGCCGCGCCATCCATCGGCACCGGCGGGTGGAGCATCTCGTGCGCCGCGTTGCGGACGGTGATCGCGGTGTTCCAGTCGGCCGCCTGCAGGAAGGTCTGGCCCTGCACCTTGATGCCGTGCGGTTTGCAGAATTGCAGCAGCACGACCTCGATCTGCGGGTCGAAACTGCGGCCGGTCAGCTTTTCGTGCAGGCTGATCACGTCATAGGCGGCGAGATCGCGGCCGAGTTCGGCGATACGCGCGTCGAGGCCGGCGGTGCGTTCGGCCCGGAAAGCCGCGAAACCCGCGTCCGCCATCGCCTCGAACACTGCCTTCAGCCGGGGGGCGGCCGACAGGAACCAGCGCCAATCCTTCTCATCCCAATTGTTGCTGGCACGATAGGCCGGCAGAAGCAGCGTTTCGGGGTCGGCCGATGCCGCGATCAGCGACGCGAGACTGCTGTCGTCGCCGCCCGAATAGAGCACCGACAGCACCGGTCCCATGAGGCCGAAGTCGGCCGTCTCCGCCTCCTGCCACAGCGCCGCGATATCGGCGCGGACCGCCGCAGGAAGGCGCGGCGCAAAAGCATCGGCGTCGGCCTGATAATAGCGCAGATACAATTCGCCTCCGGCGAGCGGGCCAAGAAAGGCGAGCGCATCGAAGCCTTCCGAGGCGCGGACCTTCCAGCGCGTCCGCGAGGGCGGGCGCTGGGCATTGGCGCGAATGGGAGCAAGAGCGGGGGCGGCGAGGCCGGCAAGCGCGGCGGCGAGGAAGAGGCGGCGATCCATACCCCCACCTAGCCCGAAGGCAGCGGCCTAGGCTTGAACGGACTTTGCCCGGAACCGAACCGGCGGCATGCCGGTCATCGCGGCCACCGACCGCGCGAGATGCGCCTGATCGGCGAAGCCCTGGTCGGCGGCGAGCGCGGCGAGACTGCCGCGCCAACCGGCAAGCGCCAGCAACGCGCGCCGGGTCCGCGCCTCGAGCCGGAAGCGCTTCGGCGTGACGCCATAGGCGCGCATGAAACCGCGGCTGACCGACGCCGGGTCGAGCCCCACCCCGTCCGCCCAGTCCGCAAGCGCGATATCGGGATCGTCCGCGAGCGCTGCGGCGAGCAGGTCGGGCCAGTCGCGTTGCAGGGCGGCACCGGGCCGAAAATGATCGCGCACATAATCGGCGGCCGCGGCAGCGTCGCGTTCGGCAAAGCGCGCTGCAGCGTCGGGATCGTCGATATGCCCGGCGCCCGGGACCATATCGGGGGCCATCGGCAGGTTGAGCACCCGCGCCCCGCCAATGCCGAACAGGTCGCGATGCGCGGTCCAGTCACCATGGATGACCACCGTTCCCGCAGCGGCGGCAACCCGCCCCTGATCGCCGGCTTCCTCATAGCCGCCGCCCAGCACCAGCGCGACATAAGCACGCGCGTGGCGATGGCGCGGCAGGCGTTCCCGCGCCCTATGCCGGGCGATTTCGGCGATTTGGGGCAAAGCGCTCATTCCTTTCCGCTCGGACCCACGGTGACGAGCCATATATCGGGCGGCGTCAGATAACGAAGCGGGACGATACTCGTTCCCAGCCCCGCGCCGACGAAGACGCGCTGTTTTCCGTCGACCATGTCGCCGCAGGCGAAGCGGTCGCCGTAGCGCGAGACATAGCTGATCGCACCGACGACAGGAAAGCGAATCTGGCCGCAATGGGTATGCCCGGCGAAGACGGCGGCGACCGGCCGCGGCAAGTCGGGAACGATGTCGGGGCTGTGGGTCAGCAGCAGTGGCACGCCCGGCCCGAGCCGGTCCATCGCGGCAAAGGTTGCGGCAATATCGTCGTGCCCCGAAAAATCGTCGTCGACCCCGCCGACGATCAGCGGGCCGCGCCTGATCGCTTCGTTCTGAAGCACGCGAAGCCCAAGCTTCTCCATCTCGCCGCGCAGCGCGTCGGGCTTGAACCAATGATCGTGATTGCCCGGCGCGACGACGACGCCGAGCGGCGCGCGCAGGCCTGCGAGCGGCGCGACGACCTGGCCCGCCGTATAGATATGGGTCGCGGTACGCTTTTCACTGACGAGATCGCCCGCGATCAGCACGAGGTCGGGCTTCAGCCGGTTGAGCTCGCCGACGATCCGTTCCAGCCGTTCGGGCGGCATGTCGGGCCCCGCGACGTGAATATCGGATAGCAGGAGCAGCCGCAGCGGAGGTTGCCCAGCCGGCCAGCCGGCGACCCCGACGGTGGCGGTCCGTATGACCGGATCGCGCGTCGCGTTCCAATAGCCTTTGGCGAGCAGCGCCGCGCCGAGCAGCGCCAGCAGCGCGACCCAGCGCCGCCACCGCCGGCGCGACTTTGTCATCAATGCCTGAGGTCGGGCGGGGTCGCTTCGCCCTTCAGCAGCGCGATCGCTTCGGCGAGCGGCATGATCCGCTGGCCGTCCTGGCCGAGAGTGCGGATCGCAACCGTCCCCTCCTCGGCCTCGCGCTTGCCGACGACGAGCAGGTACGGAACCTTTTGCAGGCTGTGCTCGCGCACCTTGTAATTGATCTTCTCGTTGCGCAGGTCGGTCTCGACGCGGATGCCGGCGGCGGCGAGCTGTTCGGCGGCGCCCTTCGCATAATCGTCGGCATCGCTGACGATCGTCGCGACCACCGCCTGCACCGGCGCGAGCCAGGTCGGGAAGCGGCCGGCGAAATGCTCGATCAGGATGCCGATGAAGCGCTCGTAAGTGCCGAGGATTGCGCGGTGGAGCATCACCGGGCGATGGCGTTCGCCGTCTTCGCCGACATAAGAGGCATCGAGGCGTTCGGGCATCACGCGGTCGGACTGGATCGTCCCGCACTGCCAGGTGCGGCCGATCGCGTCGGTCAGGTGAAATTCGAGCTTCGGCGCATAGAAGGCGCCCTCGCCCGGCAATTCCTCCCAACCATAATCCTCGTTTGCCATCCCGGCGCGCGCGACGGCTTCGCGAAGTTCGGCCTCGGCCTTGTCCCACATCTCTTCGGTGCCGAAGCGCTTTTCGGGCCGCAGCGCCAGCTTCACCGCATATTTCTCGAAGCCGAGATCGCGGTAAACGCGGTCGAGCAGTTCGCAAAAGGTCCGCACCTCCTCGACGATCTGGTCCTCACGGCAAAAGATATGGCCGTCGTCCTGCGTGAACTGACGGACGCGCAGGATGCCGTGCAGCGCGCCATGCGGCTCGTTGCGGTGGCAGCAGCCCATTTCCGCCATGCGCAGCGGCAGGTCGCGGTACGACTTGATCCCCTGACGGAAGATCAGGACGTGCGCCGGGCAATTCATCGGCTTCAGCGCCATCCACTCGGCGTCGTCGGAGATGATCGGACCGTCATCCTCCGTGTTCGGGATTTCGTCGGGGATGACGAACATATTCTCGCGATATTTGCCCCAGTGACCCGACTGCTCCCACTGGCGCGCGTCCATCACCTGCGGGGTCTTGACCTCGACATAGCCGCCGCCGTCGATCGCGCGGCGCATGAACGCCTCGAGCTCGCGATAGATGCGATAGCCCTTCGGGTGCCAGAAGAGGCTGCCGTGCGCCTCTTCCTGCAGGTGGAAGAGGTCCATCTCGCGGCCGATCTTGCGATGGTCGCGCTTCGCGGCCTCTTCGAGCCGGACGAGATGCTCGGCGAGCTGCTTTTTGTTGAGCCAACCGGTGCCATAGATACGGCTGAGCTGGGCATTTTTCTGATCGCCGCGCCAATAGGCGCCCGACACGCGCGTCAGCTTGAACGCCGCGGGGTCGAGCTTGCCGGTCGAGGCCAGATGTGGCCCGCGGCACATGTCCATCCAGCCGTCGCCGCTGCGATAGACGGTGAGCTCCTCGCCCTGCGGCAGTTCGGAGGCCCATTCGGCCTTGAAGGTCTCGCCCTCGGCCTGCCACTTGGCGATCAGCTTGTCGCGCTCCCACACTTCCCTTGTCAAAGGAAGGTCGGCAGCGATGATGCGGCGCATCTCCTCTTCGATCAGCGGCAGTTCGTCGTCGCGGAAGGCGCCATGGTCGGCGGTCGGTGCGAAGTCGTAATAGAAGCCGTCGCCCGTCGAGGGGCCGAAGGTGATCTGCGTGCCCGGAAACAGGTTTTGCACCGCCTCCGCCAGCACATGCGCATAGTCGTGGCGCACGAGTTCGAGCGCGTCGGCCTCGTCGCGGCTCGTCACCAGCGCAAGGTTGGTATCCTCCTCCAGCGGACGCATGATGTCGCGCAGTTCGCCGTCGATCTTTGCGGCGAGCGCGGCCTTCGCGAGGCCGGGGCCGATGTCCGCCGCAATCTGCGCCGGAGTAGTCCCGCGCACGACTTCTCGGGCAGAGCCATCGGGAAGGGTGACACGGATCATCTGGGACATCGAAAAATCGGCCTTTCTGGCGGTTGGACGGCACCGGTAAAAAGGCGCCAAAACTGCGCCCCTTTGCCAGCATGCGATATGGGCGGCAAGGGGCGGATTCACAATCGCCCTTGCAATGATACATTGTATCATTATCTCGCACGCGAACCCCTCCCGCGAAAGACATCCCATGTGCTTCCCCGCCGCGCGCCCGCGTCTTGCCGACCTGACGGGAATCCTCCTGTCGCTGACCTGCCTGATCCACTGTCTCGCGCTGCCGCTGATCATCCTGCTGGCCCCGGCGCTCAGCCGCTGGATCGCGCTGCCCGAAGGGGTGCATGCCGCGATATTGCTGCTCGCCGTCCCCGCGGCGCTGGTCGCGATGCACGACGGCTGGAAACGGCACCGGCACATCGGCCCGGGCCTCGCGGCCGCGATGGGGCTCGGCCTGCTTGCGGCCGGGCTCGCGGCGCACGAGGGATGGATCGCGGCCGCCGATCCTGCGGCGGGCGACCGGCTGCTCACCTCACTCGGCGCGCTCGGCTTGGCTGGTGCGCATCTCGCCAACTGGCGGCTGCGCCATCGCGGCGCTAGGCTTGCGGCATGACCGACGCGCCGCCCCACCATATCGCCGCGATCCTGCCGTGCAGCGATCTCGATGCGAGCACCGCCTTTTACGAACAGCTCGGCCTGTCGGTCGTCGGCGACCACGGCAGCTACCGGCTGCTCGCAGACGGCAAGGGCTGGCAGTTGCACCTGACGAACGAGGCGCCCGAGGGCTGGTTGATTCCCGGACAGAATCCGTTCGGGCTCTATCTCTATACCGACCGCGTCGCGGAGCTTGCCGAGCGGATGCGCGATATCATCCTCGAACGCGAGAAGGCGCCGACGCACAAGCCGTGGGGCATGTACGAATTCGTCCTCTCCGATCCCGACCAGACGCTGATCCGGGTCGGCTGGCCGAGCCGGCTGGTCAGCCCGCCGAAATAGCGGCTGGAAAAATCGGGCCTGCCTGCGTAGGTCGGTATGCGAATAGGGCGCCCGGCATCGGCCGGACGCCCTTTCGCATATGACCGACCATCGCCATCGCAGGATTCCCATGACCCGCACCGATCTGCTTCCCCGCCCCGCCCCGGCCGCGCGCCACGAACTACGGGGTGACGCACGATGAGCATCTGGCTGACCGCGATCATCCTCGGCATCGTCGAGGGGCTGACCGAATTCCTTCCCGTCTCGTCGACGGGCCATCTGATCCTCGCGACCGAATTGCTCGGCTATGACGCGTCGCGCTGGGCGATCTTCAACATCGCGATCCAGCCGGGCGCGATCCTGGCGATCGTCGTGCTCTACCGGAAGCTGTTCTGGGACATGTTCACCGGCTTTTTTCGCCGCGATCCCGTCGCCATCGCCTTTGTCCGCAACCTCCTCCTCGCCTTTTTCCCGGCCGTCATCCTCGGGCTGGCTTTCGGCGACTATATCGAACTGCTGCTTGAAAACGCCGTGGTCGTCGCCTGGGCGCTGATCATCGGCGGTTTCGCGATCCTGCTCGTCGAACGCTTTGCCAAGACGAAGGATGTCGGCGGGGTCGCGAACATGTCTACCCGTCAGTCGATTCTGGTCGGCCTTGTCCAGTGCATCGCGATGATCCCGGGGGTCAGCCGGTCGGGCGCAACGATCCTCGGCGCCATGTCGTTCGGGGTGGACCGCAAGACTGCCGCCGAGTTCAGCTTTTTCCTTGCGCTGCCGACGCTGAGCGGTGCGACGGCGTTGCAGCTTTTCAAGCACCGCGATGCGATCACCTCGAACGATCTCGGGCTGATCGGGCTCGGCGCCTTCGTCTCGTTCATCGTCGCGTGGGTGGTGATCAAGGCCTTCCTCGCGGTGGTCACCCGTTATGGCTTCGCTCCCTTCGCCTGGTACCGAATCATCGTTGGCGCCGCCGCGCTGGTGTGGCTCACCATGAGATAGGGCCGATATTTTACTATTTGCGAAAGATAGTTGCGCAGGGAACAAAATTCGGTCGCTGGACCCTGAATTAATGTCAGTAATACTGTCCTAATCGACATAAATGTCGTGACAGCCCCGGTCCGGCCATGCATTTGCCCCGCAACGAAGGGGAAACTGCATGGCTGCCGATCGCATGCTCCGGTTTGTGGAGCGTGAACAATCCTATCCGGACAAGCGCTCCGCCGAAGACCGCGCGCAAGACTTTCGCGAGATCGCCGAACGCTACGCCGCGCCCGACGCCGACGCGCAGGCGGCGCGCTGTTCGCAGTGCGGCGTGCCCTATTGCTCGGTCCACTGCCCGCTGCACAACCATATCCCCGACTGGCTGCGCCTGACCGCGGAAGGCCGGCTGCGCGAAGCCTATGAACTCAGCAACGCGACCTCGACGATGCCCGAGATCTGCGGCCGCATCTGCCCGCAGGACCGGCTTTGCGAAGGCAATTGCGTCATCGAATTCTCGGGCCATGGCGCGGTGACGATCGGCAGCGTCGAGAAATATATCACCGACACCGCCTGGGCCGAAGGCTGGGTCGAGCCGCTGCATGTCCGCGCCGCGACCGGCCAGTCGGTCGGGATCATCGGCGCCGGCCCCGCCGGGCTGACCGCCGCCGAATATCTGCGCGCCGAAGGGCACGAGGTGCATGTCTATGACCGGCACGACCGCGCCGGCGGGCTGCTGACCTATGGCATCCCCGGCTTCAAGCTGGAGAAGGACGTGGTGATGCGCCGCATCGAGCGGCTCGAACAGGGCGGCATCCACTTCCACCTCGGCTTCGACGTCGGCAGCGAAGCGACGCTCGACGCGCTGCGCCAGAAGCATGACGCGATCCTCGTCGCGACCGGCGTTTACAAAGCCCGCGAGATCAATGTCGCGGGCAATGGCGCCGACGGCGTGATCGCCGCGCTCGACTATCTTATTGCTTCGAACCGCAAGGGCTTCGGCGATGCGGTGCCGGCGTTCGACGACGGCAGCCTCGATGCCAAGGGCAAGCATGTCGTCGTCATCGGCGGCGGCGACACCGCGATGGATTGCGTCCGCACCGCCGTCCGCCAGGGCGCCAAGTCGGTCAAATGCCTTTATCGCCGCGACCGCGAGAATATGCCGGGATCGCAGCGCGAAGTGTCGAACGCCGAGGAGGAGGGCGTCGAGTTCGTCTGGCTCTCCGCCCCCGAAAGCTTCACCGCCGACAAGAAGGTCAAGGAAGTCGCGGTCGCGGGGATGCGCCTCGGCGCGCCCGATGCGAGCGGCCGCCGCAGCCCCGAGGTCGACCCCGGCCGCAAGTTCGACCTGCCCGCCGACATGGTGATCAAGGCGCTGGGCTTCGATCCCGAGGAACTACCACACCTGTTCGGTGCGCCCGACCTCAGCGTCACCCGCTGGGGCACGCTGCGCGTCGATCACCAGACGATGATGACCAGCCTGCCCGGCGTTTTCGCCGCCGGCGACATCGTGCGCGGCGCCAGCCTGGTCGTCTGGGGCATCCGCGACGGCCGCGACGTCAGCGAACAGATGTCGAAATGGTTGAAAGCGAAAGCGAAAAGCGAAAAGAAGGCAGCATGACCAACAGGGAAGGAAATTCATGATGCCGAAGTTCAAGACGATGCTGCTCGCCGGCACGATCGCGCTGCTGCCGCTGGCCGCGCCCGCCCATGCCGCACCCGAGGAAGCGCCCGCCGCCGAGGTGGTCGTCGATGCGAGCCAGGACAGCGCCGATGTCGACAGCGAAGCCTATGCCGCTGAATCCAAGGCGAAGATGGAACGCGAGATGGATGCGGCGATCGCGATCGTCGAAAAAATGTTCGACACCAGCGACCTGCCGCCGGTCGAACCCGCACGCCTGACGCTCGCGCAGACGACGATGGGGGCGCTGATCCCTTCGGGCAGTCTCGAGCGGATGATGGACAATCTCTACGGCAAGATGTTCAAGACCATCATGGGCGAGATGGGCGGCGAGTCCGACCTGATGATCTCGATCAAGACCGGGGTCGAGAGCGAGAAGATCGCCGCACTCGACGAAGCGACCAAGGGCAAGATCGCCGATGTGTTCGACCCGAACCGCCAGGAACGCGAAGACCAGATCAACAAGGTGATCAAGCCGCTGATCAGCGAAGTTCTCGCCGACATGGAACCGCCGATGCGCGCCGGCATGGCCAAGGCCTATGCGCGCAAATTCTCGGCCGCGCAGCTCACCGAACTCAACGCCTTCCTCGCAACCCCGACCGGCACCGCCTATGGCAGCGACTGGATGGCGCTGCAGGCCGATCCCGAAGTGATGCTGGCGGTGATCAAGGCGATGCCGCCGCTGATCAGCAAGTTCATCGACCGCGCGCCGCAGATCGAGAAGGACATGAAGGAGCTGCCCAAGGAAAAGCAGCTCGCCGACCTGAGCGATGCCGAATTGTCGAAGCTGGCCAAGCTGATGAAGGTCGACGTCAAGACGCTGAAAGAACAGCGCGACATGTGGAAGACCGACACGATGGAGGCCACAGACGCGGTCGCGGCAGACGATTATGCCGTCGATGCGGCCGCCGACGCCGCCGCGGACGATTATGCCGTGGATGCGGCATCGGATGCTGCGACCGCAGCCGCAGCGGCGGCTGACGCTGCGGTCGAAGACCCCGCTTACGACCGCAGCAACTGGTCGGCCGCCGACCTGAAGCGCGTCGAGGATCTCGAAACCGCGTATGAAAATGCGTCGATCGCGGTGCAGCAAGCCGCCGACGAAGCGGTCGAGAACGCCCGCAAGAAGAAGAAATAGCATCGCTGCTGCCGTCATCCCGGTGCCCGCCGGGATGGCGGTAAGAACGAAATCAGGACTGCAACATGACCCATTACCCCACCCCCGACCATGCGCGCCTTGCCGAGACCGGCATGTATCGCCCCGACATGGAATCCGATGCCTGCGGCGTCGGTCTGGTTGCGGCGACCGACGGCAAGGCCTCGCGCCGCGTCGTCGAGGCGGCGATCGAGGCGCTGCGCGCGGTGTGGCACCGCGGCGCGGTCGACGCCGACGGCAAGACCGGGGATGGGGCGGGAATCCATGTCGACCTGCCGGTGCGCTTCTTCGACGACGCCATCGCAGCGTCGGGGCACAAGGTGCGCCCGAACCGCCTCGCCGTCGGCATGGTGTTCCTGCCGCGCACCGACCTTGGCGCGCAGGAAGAATGCCGGACGATCGTCGAGGCCGAGATCATCGACGCGGGCTTCACCATCTATGGCTGGCGTCAGGTACCCGTCGACGTGTCGGTAATCGGCGACAAGGCGCAGCGCACGCGCCCCGAGATCGAGCAGATCATGATCGCCGGACCGCTGCCCGACGAACAGTCGGTCGCCGAATTCGAAAAGCAGCTTTATCTCGTCCGCCGCCGGATCGAGAAAAAGGTGATCGCGGCGCAGATCGCCGACTTTTACATCTGCAGCCTGTCGGCGCGCTCGATCATCTACAAGGGCCTGTTCCTCGCCGAGAGTCTGGGCGATTTCTATCCCGACCTGATGAACAAGCTGTTCGAGAGCCGGGTGGCGATCTTCCACCAGCGCTATTCGACCAACACCTTCCCGCAATGGTGGCTGGCCCAGCCGTTCCGCTGCCTCGCCCATAATGGCGAGATCAACACGATCCGCGGCAACAAGAACTGGATGAAGAGCCACGAGATCAAGATGGCGAGCCTAGCGTTCGGCGAGCATTCGGAAGACATCAAGCCGGTGATCCCGGCGGGCGCGTCGGACACCGCCGCGCTCGACGCGGTGTTCGAGGCGCTGTGCCGCGCCGGCCGCGATGCACCGACCGCGAAGCTGATCCTCGTCCCCGAGGCGTGGACCAACGAGTGCGACGTGCCCGACAACCACCGCGCGATGTACAGCTATCTCGCCAGCGTGATGGAGCCGTGGGACGGCCCCGCAGCGCTCGCGATGACCGACGGCCGCTGGGCGGTTGCGGGGATGGACCGCAACGCGCTGCGTCCGCTGCGCTACACGCTGACCGCCGACAATCTGCTCGTCGTCGGCTCCGAAAGCGGCATGGTGCTGCTGCCCGAGGCGAGCATCCGCAAGAAGGGCCGCCTCGGCCCCGGCCAGATGATCGCGGTCGACCTCGACGACGGCGCACTTTACGAAGACCGCGCGATCAAGGATCTGATCGCCGACGCGCAGGATTATCCCGCCCGCGTCAAGGGTTTCCGCACGATGGCCGACCTGCCGAAGGGCGGCAAGTCGAGCCTGCCGACCTTCGACCGCGCCGAACTGCTCCGCCGCCAGGTCGCCGCCGGGCTGACGATGGAGGATATGGAGCTCATCCTCTCGCCCATGGTCGAGGATGCCAAGGAAGCCGTCGGATCGATGGGCGACGACACGCCGCTCGCGGTCATTTCGGACAAGCCGCGCCACGTCGCGCAATTCTTCCGCCAGAATTTCAGCCAGGTCACCAACCCGCCGATCGACAGCTTGCGCGAACGGCATGTGATGAGCCTGAAGACGCGTTTCGCGAACCTTGCCAACATCCTCGACGAAAAGGGGCAGAGCGACCACGTCCTCGCGATCGATTCGCCCGTGCTCGTCGGCGACGACTGGGACCGGCTGCGTGCCTATTTCGGCGATGCGGTCGCCGATATCGACTGTACTTTCGCGGCCGGCGGCGATGCCGCGACGCTGCGCGAAGCGATCGCCCGCGTCCGCCGCGAGGCCGAGGACGCGGTGCGCGCCGGGCGTAGCGAGCTGTTCCTGACCGATCAGGCGATCGGCGACAAGCGCGTCGGCATGGCGATGGTGCTCGCTGCCGCCGCGGTCCACACGCATCTCGTCCGCAAGGGGCTGCGCAGCTATGCCTCGATCAACGTCCGCTCGGCCGAGGTGCTCGACACCCATGCCTTTGCCGTCCTGATCGGCGTCGGCGCGACGACCGTTCACGCCTATCTGACCGAAGCGGCGATCGCCGACCGCCATGCCCGCGGACTATTCGGCCGCGAACTGTCGCTGGGCGATTGTCATCTGCGGTTCCGCAAGGCGATCGACGACGGCCTGCTAAAGATCCTCGCCAAGATGGGGATCGCGGTGATCTCCAGCTATCGCGGCGGTTATAATTTCGAAGCCGTCGGCCTTTCGCGCGCGCTGGTCAACGACCTGTTCCCCGGCATGCCGGCGAAAATCTCCGGCGAAGGCTATCAGTCGCTGTTCATCAACGCGGTCGAGAAGCACGAGGCGGCGTTCGACACCCGCGTCACCACCCTGCCCATCGGCGGTTTCTATCGTCAGCGCGCCGGCGGTGAGGCGCATGCCTATTCGGCGCAGTTGATGCACCTGCTCCAGACCGCGGTCGCGACCGACAGCTATTCGACCTATCTGCAATTCTCGCGCGGGGTCGCCGACCTGCCGCCGATCTATCTGCGCGACCTGGTGGAGTTCAACTATCCGGCGCAGGGCGTCGCATTGGATAGCGTCGAGGCGATCACCGAAATCCGCAAGCGCTTCGTCACCCCGGGCATGTCGCTGGGCGCGCTGTCTCCGGAGGCGCACGAGACGCTGGCGATCGCGATGAACCGCATCGGCGCCAAGGCGGTGTCCGGCGAAGGCGGCGAAGCGAGCGAGCGCTATCAGCCCTATGCCAATGGCGACAACGCCAACAGCAACATCAAGCAGATCGCGAGCGGCCGCTTCGGCGTCACCGCCGAATATCTCGGCGCGTGCGACGAGATCGAGATCAAGGTCGCACAGGGCGCCAAGCCCGGCGAAGGCGGCCAGCTTCCGGGCTTCAAGGTAACCGAATTCATCGCCCGGCTGCGTCATGCGACGCCCGGCGTCACGCTGATTTCGCCGCCGCCGCACCACGACATCTATTCGATCGAGGATCTGGCACAGCTCATCTACGACCTGAAGCAGATCAACCCGAAGGCGCGCGTCTGCGTCAAGCTCGTCAGCTCGGCGGGCATCGGGACGGTCGCGGCGGGCGTCGCGAAAGCGCATGCCGACGTCATCCTCGTCGCCGGCAACACCGGCGGCACCGGCGCATCGCCCCAGACCAGCGTCAAATATGCCGGCACGCCGTGGGAAATGGGGCTGTCCGAAGTCAACCAGGTCCTCACCCTCAATGGCCTGCGTCACCGCATCCGCCTGCGCACCGACGGCGGCCTCAAGACCGGGCGCGACATCGTCATCGCGGCCATATTGGGAGCCGAGGAATATGGCATCGGGACGCTGAGCCTCGTCGCGATGGGCTGCATCATGGTGCGCCAGTGCCACAGCAACACCTGCCCGGTCGGCGTCTGCACGCAGGACGAAAAGCTGCGCCAGAAGTTCACCGGCTCGCCCGAGAAGGTGATCAATCTGATGACCTTCATCGCCGAGGAAGTGCGTGAAATTCTGGCAAAACTCGGCTGCCGCAGCCTCGACGAGGTCATCGGCCGTACCGAATTGCTGCGTCAGGTCAGCCGCGGCGCCGAACATCTCGACGACCTCGACCTCAACCCGATCCTCGCCAAGGTCGACGCGCCCGACGAGGAACGCCGCTCGCAGGGACCGAGCTTCCGCAACCCGGTGCCCGACAGCCTCGACGCGCAGATATTGAACGACGCGAAGCCGCTGTTCGAACGCGGCGAGCGCATGCAGCTCACCTACAACGTCCGCAACACGCACCGTGCGGTCGGCACTCGCCTGTCGGCCGAGGTCACCGCACGTTTCGGGATGAAGGGGCTCGCCGACAATCATGTGCAGGTCCGCCTGCGCGGCACCGCGGGCCAGTCGCTCGGCGCCTTCCTGTGCCAGGGCGTGACGCTCGAAGTCTTCGGCGATGCCAACGACTATGTCGGCAAGGGCCTGTCGGGCGGCCGCATCGTCGTGCGTCCGACCGTGTCGAGCCCGCTGGTCAGCCAGCACAACAGCATCGTCGGCAACACCGTCCTCTATGGCGCGACCGCGGGCACCCTGCTCGCGGCGGGTCAGGCGGGCGAGCGCTTCGCGGTGCGCAACTCGGGCGCGCGCGTCGTCGTCGAGGGCTGCGGCGCCAACGGCTGCGAATATATGACCGGCGGCACCGCGGTCATCCTCGGCCCCGTCGGGTCGAACTTCGGCGCCGGAATGACCGGCGGCATGGCCTTCGTGCTCGACAGCGACGACAGCTTCGAGCGGCATGCGAACGGCGAGTCGATCGTCTGGCAGCGGCTTGCGAGCAGCCATTGGGAAAGCGAACTGAAGGCGCTGGTCGAAGATCATGCCAAGGCCACCGGCAGCAAATGGTCGGACGAGATCCTTGCCGACTGGGAGCGCTGGAAGGGCCGTTTCTGGCAGGTTTGCCCGAAGGAAATGATCAGCCGCCTGACCCATTCGCTGAACGAGGAAGAGATTGAGGTGGTCGCGGCGGAATAACCGGCCGCTTCCCTGACAAGGAGCCTGTCGCAGCCTTGCCGCATTTCGTCGCATGGCCGATCGACGTTCAGCGCAGCGAAAGCGTCGGGTTTCTAGAAGGCGCGGCATTGCTGGAACCTGCGTCCTTCGAAAGGATGAAGCCGATGACCCGCCCGACGTTGCGTATTGCCCTTGCCGCCCTTCCCCTGCTCGCGCTTGCGGCGCCGATGCCTGCCGCCGCCGGACAGATGAACGATACCGTCGCGACGCTGAACGACCCGGTCGCGCAGGATCGCATGGCCGATACCGTCACTGCGCTGGTCGGCGCGCTGATGAAGCTCAACGTCGGCCCGCTGGCCGAGGCTGTCGCACGCGTCGATCCGACCTCGGATGCGGCCTATATCCCGCCCGACGCGACGCTCGGCGAAGTCGCGGGGCAGGACGATCCCTATTACGCCGAACGCCTCGGCGACGATGTCCGCGCCACGACGCGCATGGCGGGGCACGCCGCCTCGGCGCTCGCAGCCTATGCGCCCGTTCTCAAGAGCATGGCGCGCGACATGGCGGCGCAGTGGGAACGCGAACGCGACGCCGCGCGGCAGCGCTGACGCCATCCACAGCTTTGGCAGCGAGGTGACTTTCCGCACGCCATAGGCGTTGCGCGGAACGCCTCGCTGCCGCTATGCCAAGCTTATGTGGCAACTCTATCAATTCCCGCTCTGTCCCTTTTCGCGCAAGGTCCGCCTGCTGCTCGGCGAAAAGGGCGTCGGTTATGAACTGGTACGCGAATCGCCGTGGGAACGGCGCGACGAGTTCATCGACCTGAATCCGGCGGGGCGGACCCCGGTGATGGTCGACGGCGGTCGCGGGCAGGTGCTGATCGACAGCAACGCGATCGCCGAATATTTCGAGGAAACCGTCGAAGGCAAGGCGATGATCAACGGCACCGCGGCGCAGCGCGCCGAGATCCGCCGCCTCGTCGCCTGGTTCGACCAGGATTTCTTCTATGAAGTCACCGGCCCGCTGCTGTTCGAGCGGATGCAGAAGCGCATCGTCCACCGCCAGCCCCCCGACGGCGGCGCCCTGCGCGAAGCGATGAAGGCGGCGAACAACCATCTCGACTATGTCGACTATCTGATCGACCACCGCACCTGGCTCGCCGGCGCGACGATGACACTCGCCGACCTGACCGCGGCGGCGCATATTTCGGTCGCCGACTATCTGGGCGGCATCGACTGGACCGGGCACGAACAGACGAAGGGCTGGTATTCGGGACTGAAATCCCGCCCCTCCTTTCGCCCCCTGCTGGCGGAACGGATGGAAATCGTGACGCCGCCGAAATATTACGAAGATGTGGATTTTTGACGCGCCACGGAATGCGAAGCGTTCCGAAGCGTCAACCCCCGCGCAGGCGGGGGTCGTTGGAGGCCTTGTTCTCCACCGCTGCATAAACCGATAGCGGCCCCCGCCTTCGCGGGGGCGACGTCCTGCTCAACAACCCTTGTATTTCCAGTTCCGGTCCTTGCCCTCGGCAACCTGCGCGACGATCGTCTCGATGCGTTTGACGCGCGTTTCCTCGCGCTTTGCCTCGAGCACCCACTCGATATAATCGCGGCGCTTGCCGGGCGAAAAGGCATCCCAATGCCCTTGCGCCGCGGCATCGGCCTTTAATGCCGCGCCCAGATCCTCCGGCAGGTCGAGCGCGGCTTTCGTCTTCGGCGCCGGCCGCTTGGGCTTGCCCTCGGCGCAGAGCGCCGCGGCTTTCCCGATCCACGCCGCCATCACCTTGTCGCCGGGCAGATCGGCGAGCGACGCCAGCCGCCCCATGCTGCCCATTGCGCCGGTGTCGCGCGGCGACCCCGTCACCTCTTCGTCGCGCCAGAAGCCGAAGGTCGCATGTTCCTTGAACGCCGCCATGCCGGCCAGATTCTGCCCGTTCAGCACGAAATGCGGCACGCCCCATTTCAGCGTCTCTTCGGCGCCCGGCGCATGCTTGTGCACCAGTTCGCGCAAATGGTTGAGGATCGGCTGCGCGAACGGCTGGCGCTTCGCGATATATTCGTCGACGCGCGGGTCGCGGTTCACCCCGCGTGCCTCGCCGCAACAAGATAGTTGAGTGCCTCGCTGCCGCCGAGCTTGAAGCCTTTTGCCGGCGACGGCGACAGGCCGGTGCGGTCGATAACTTCGAGCCCGGCGCCTTCGAGCAGCGACGTCAGTTCGTCAGGCCTCAGGAACTGGTCCCAATCGTGCGTACCGCGCGGCACCGCGCCGACGCGCTCGGCCGCCTCGACGAGGAGCAGCTTCGACAGCATCGTGCGGTTCGGCGTCGACAGGATCATCAGCCCGCCGGGCGCGAGCCGCGCCGCGAGCTCGCCGATGAAGGCGGCGGGATCGGTGACATGCTCGACGACCTCCATCGAGGTAACGAGGTCGAACATCGCGGGCGGCAGCGCGGCGAGTTCACCGGCATGATAGTGGATCGACAGCCCCTGCCCCGCCGCATGCTCACGCGCCGCCGCGATATTCTCGGGCGCCGCATCGACGCCCGTGACGTTCGCGCCCATCCGCGCGAGCGGCTCGGCGAGCAGTCCGGCGCCGCAGCCGACGTCGATCGCGGTGCGCCCGGCCAGCGGATGGCGCTCGCGCGCATCGACATGCCAATGCGCGTCGATCCGGTCACGGATATACGACAGGCGCACGGGATTGAGCTTGTGAAGCATCGCCGACGATCCGTGCGGGTCCCACCAGTCGGCGGCGAGCGCCCCGAAATGGGCGGCTTCGTGCGGGTTGATCGTCGCGGCGGTCATGCCCGCGATGTGGCACTATGGCTTCGTCCGTGCAAGAAAATCTATCCGCGCGCGGGCGCCACCGCGCTTGCCATCGGCGCCCCCCTTGCCTAACAGCGCGAGCGCCGCGGAAAGCTCGGAAAAGTCGCGGCCGGAACCAGAACAGGAAAGCGGGGCGACATGGCGCGGATCGTGATGAAATTCGGGGGCACGTCGATGGCGGGCACCGAGCGGATTCGCACCGTGGCGAAACTCGTCGCGCGCGAAGTCGCCAACGGCAACGAGGTCGCGGTCGTCGTCTCGGCGATGGCCGGCGAGACCGACCGGCTGGTCAATTTCTGCCGCGAGGCAAACCCGCGTTACGACCCCGCCGAATATGACGTCGTCGTCGCCGCCGGCGAGCAGGTCACGTCGGGGCTCCTTGCGCTCACCCTGCAGGCGATGGGCACTCCCGCGCGGAGCTGGCTTGGCTGGCAGCTCCCGATCCGTACCGAGGAAGCGCACGCCCGCGCGCGTATCGCCGACATCGACACCGGCGCGCTCGGCGCCTCGATGGCGAAGGGTGAGGTCGCGGTGATCCCGGGCTTCCAGGGCATGATGGACGACGGCCGCATCTCGACGCTCGGCCGCGGCGGGTCCGATACCAGCGCGGTCGCGGTCGCCGCGGCGTTGAAGGCCGACCGCTGCGACATCTACACCGACGTCGACGGCGTCTACACCACCGACCCGCGCATCGTCGCGCGCGCGCGCAAGCTCGATTTCGTCACCTATGAGGAAATGCTCGAACTGGCGAGCGTCGGCGCCAAGGTGCTGCAGACGCGCTCGGTCGGGCTCGCGATGAAGGAGGGCGTGCGGGTGCAGGTCCTCTCCAGCTTCGTCGAGGGCGACGAGGCTCCGAAAAAAGGCACGATGATCGTCAGCGACGAGGAAATAGAGGAACATCAGATGGAACGGCAGCTGATCACCGGCATCGCCCACGACAAGAATGAAGCGAAGGTCATCGTCACGCGCGTGCCCGACAAGCCGGGCGCGGTCGCCAACATCTTCGGTCCGCTCGCCGCGGCCGGGATCAACGTCGACATGATCATCCAGAACGTCGGCCGCGAAAAGGGCGAGACCGACGTGACCTTCACCGTTCCCGCCGTCGACCTGCTCCGTTCGATCGACCTGCTCGAAGCCGCGAAGGACAAGATCGGTTTCAACCGCATCATCAGCGACGACAAGGTGGCGAAGATCAGCGTCGTCGGGGTCGGCATGAAGAGCCACGCCGGGGTCGCGAGCACGATGTTCCGCGCGCTGGCCGATCGCGGCATCAACATCCAGGCGATCTCGACCAGCGAGATCAAGGTCAGCGTGCTGATCGACGAGGACGAGACCGAACTGGCGGTGCGCGTCCTCCACACCGCCTACGGGCTCGACGCAGACTAGGCTATTCGGCGGCCAGCGGCTGCAGCTCGCCGCCCGCGCGGCGGCGCAACCGCGCCTGCCCGATGAAATGCACCGCCGCGATGTGGACCGCGAACAGGCCGAATTTCGACGCCAGCGGGAATATCCCGATAAACAGCGGCCACCACGCGGTGAAAAAGAGCGCGACGACGAGATTCAGTCCGGCGCTCGCGAACATCAGCGCCGCCCAGATCATCCCGAACCGGTCCATCACATCGCCGACCAGCGCCAGCTGTTCGGGCAGGATGTAGCGGTCGAGCCAGCCCTTGCGCAGCATCACGCTGCCGACGATCAGATAGACGATCGTCGGCTTTGCCATCACGAAGCGCGGGTCGCCGGTAAACAGCGTCGCGGCGGCGGTGAAGAGTACCGAGGCGAGGCTGATCCACTGCAGCGCCGCGACCTTCCTGCCCCGCGCAAGCTCATAACCGACGACGCCTGCCGCGGTGACCGTGCCCGCGATCGTAGCAATGACAAGATCGACGCCGAGCCCGAGCAAGACGGCGAAGACGATCACGCCCAGCGAGTCGAACAGCATCGGTCCGACAGCGTATAACAGCGACCTCATATCGACATCCTTTCCGGTCGCCCGCGGCTGGGGAGAGCCTGTAGCGGTGACGGACGACTCAATGTTGTCGTTGTAAACATTGCCGGAAACGGGTCAAGCGAAATTTACGGTGTTAACATGGCAGCGGCGCCCGGCCGCCCCTGCCCTTCCCCGTGCGAGGGTCAGATATCCGCCGCCAGAGTCATCAGGAAACGCCGCGTCTCGTTGAACTTGAAGGACGCGTTCGGTGACACGTTCCAGCCATAGACGTCGAAGAGATTGGTGACCTGGGCGCGCAAGGTGACTGGCGCAGCGCCCGCCTGAAAGCGATAGCGAAAGCCGATGTCGACGGTCGTCAGCGGTCGGGTGGTCAACTGCCGTCCGCCGAGTTCGGCATATTCGAGCGCGCTGGCGATCCTTTTCCCCTGGCTGACGACACCGATATCGACCGAAAGCGGTGCAAAGAAGGGCAAGCGATAATCGAGGTTGGCGCGGACGATCCGGTTTGCCGTCCCCACCGGTTTCGGGCCGATGATCCCGAAATCCACCGCTTCGCCCGAAACGTCGGCGTCGAGGAACACCGCGCCGGCGATGACGCTCAGCCCCGGGGCGGGCTGTCCCGCGAGCGACAGTTCGATACCGCGATGCCGGACCGTCCCGAGTTGGCGGTAGACGCGGTCGGGGTCGATGTTGAAATAGGGTTTGCGCACGTCGAACAGGCCCGCGACGAGGTTGAAGCCCGGGCGGATCGCATAGCGAAGCCCCGCGTCGCGCTGGCTCGTGCGCAGCGCGGGCGGGGCCGAGTTGCGGTTCACCGCATCCGATGGCGCGGTCGCGCTGTCTTCGAGACCGCGCGTGTAGCCGGCATAGGCTACCAGCTTGCCGGTAAGATGGAGCGCCAGCGTGCCATTGTAGAGCCATGGCCGATCCCTGGTCGTCAGCAGCGGCCGGCCCGGAATCCGGACATTCTTCTCATAATCGGTCTTCTGTATGCCGAGGCTGAGTTCGGCCACCTGCGGCCAGCGCAATTCATAACCGATGCCGCCGGTGATTTGCCGGACATCGTCGCGGGTCAGCGGCCCGAAATCGAAGGCCGGCTGCGGAAGGTCGCTTCGCTCGCCGATCGTCGCCGGTCCCAGATCGCGTACGTCGCCGCCGCCATAGGCACGCCGCGTCTCGCGGCCGCGCGCGGCAAGGTGGATGATATGCCGCCGCGATCCTTCGCCAAAGGAATAGGAAGAGCGCAGGTCCCCCGACGTCGATTTCGCCGCCTGATCCTTCGTCACGACGAGTTGCCGCTGCGCCGAACCATCGCGCCCGACGCCCCGATAGAGTTCGACCGGGTTGAGCTTCACCTCATTTTCGGACCGAAAGAGACCGGCGCGGATCTGCCAGGCGTCGGAAAGCCGGACGGACCCCAGCGCGCCATAGAACCGCCGCCGGACCTCGGTCTGCGTCCAGTCGAGGCCGAAATAGCGCCGTTCGATCTGCGGCGGCAACCAGGGCCCGCCCGAAAAGATGTTGCCGATGTCGAGATCGTCCATGATCGCCGCGCGAGTGTAAAAAGATTTGAATTCGACCTGATCGGCGGGCCGCCAGCGCAGGACGGCGCCACCCTGCAGCGTCTGACTGTCCTCGCCCGGGAAATTCTCCTCATAGCGGTAGGCGATTCCCGCAGCCATGCTGAGGCGGCTGCCGGCAATGGGGATTTGCGCGTCGAGATCGACGGCCGCGGTCCGGTTCGGGCCGAAATAGAGCACCGGGCTCAGCACCGCCTCGTCGCCTGGATTGCGGAGCGCATAGTCGGCGATCCCGGTCGGCGCCGGAAAGGCATAGCCCTGCGCGGTCAATCCGACCCTGATCGTCGAACCGCTCGCGATCCGGCTGGTGAAGCCGCCATGTTCGGTAACCGACAGTCCTTCGACGCGGATATTTCCGGCGGTGGCGGGATTGAAACCCCGGACGTCGCCGACGCCGTAAAGGCCGATCTTCTCGTTCCCGACGCTGGTGCCGAACGCGTCATTGGCCGCCCGCACCGCATTCTCGTCGGCGCGCCCGGTCTGCGCGTTGCCAGCCTCGCTGTCGGCCGGCTCCGCCGCATTTCCATTTGCGGCCTGCCCCCACGCCGGGGAAGCGGAGGCGAGCAGGATGGCGATGATAGCGACGGACCTTGGCATGGCTTTCACTCCCTTTTCGTCCGTCATCGATGCCGCGCCGCTCCGATCCGCAAAAGTGCCGGAGGTCGCGCCTGCGACCCGTGACTTTTGGCCTATTGGAAGGGGAGCCGCGCTGTGGCAGCATGCGCCGATGGCAGAGCAGCTCAGGTCCCGGCAGCACTGGATTTTCTGCGCCACCGCGCTGGCCGTGTGGTTCGCCTGGGGTTGGCCGGTGCTGCAAAAGCTCATGACTGGCGCAACGATGCGCGGGGCGCCGGTATCGGCGCTATGGCTGGCGCCATTCGCGCTGTTCGCGCTTGCCGTCTTCGCCGCGATGGTGCTGAAGCTGCGCCCCGGCGTGCGCTGGGCGCTGTTGTGCGTCCAGCTTCTCGCGGTCGTGACGATGGCGGTCATCGTTCCCTGGGCCGGGATGTCGACCTTCCTCATCATCATCGCGTGGCAGGTGGCGATGACGACGACGCCCGGCAAAGCGCTGGCGTGGGTGGCGTTTCAGACGCTGGCGATCATCGGCGCGCTCGCGCAGGCGCTGAATCCCGACCTCTGCTGGGTGATCGGTCAGGCCTTTGCGCTGCAACTGCTGCTGGTCTTCACCGCACAGGCGCTGCGGCGGGAGGCGCAAAGCTCGCATGCGCTGGCCGAGGCGAACCGGGAACTGCGCCAAGCCAATCGCATCGTCGCCAACAGCGTCCGCGATGCCGAGCGCCTGCGCATCTCGCGCGAACTGCACGATGCCTGGGGCCATGAACTGACCGCGCTCGGCCTGCAGCTCGAAATCGCAAGCCATGTGACCGGGCCGGGGCGGGCAACCGACCATGTCCGGCAGGCGAAGGCGCTCGCCGCGGCCCTGCTCACCAAGGTCCGCGATGTCGTCGCAACTTTACGCGAAGCCGACCGCGGCGACCTGAAGGAGGCGCTGGAGGCGCTGGCGCAGAGTGTGCCCGCACCAACCGTCCATGTCGATTTCGCGCCGGACGTCCACGTCGACCCCGATCAGGCCCACGCCCTGATCCGCTGCGCGCAGGAAGCCATTACCAATGCCGTCAGGCATGCCGGCGCCGCGAACCTTTGGCTGCGGGTGACGGCGGACGACAGCGGCGTGCGCATGATCGCGCGCGACGACGGCAACGCGCGTCCCGCCGCTTCTTCGCCCGGGTCCGGGCTGGTGGGGATGCGCGAGCGGCTGGAATGCCTCGGCGGCAAGCTGACGCTGCGCAGCGGGATCGATTTCGGCTTCACGATCGACGCCTGGTTGCCGTCACGCCCGCCGCAGCCGGCATGATCAGGGTCGTCCTTGTCGATGACCAGACGCTCGTGCGGCAGGGCATCCGCGGCCTGCTCGAACTGCTTCCGGACATAGAGGTTGCGGGAGAGGCGTGCGACGGCGCCGAAGCGCTCGAAAAGGTGCCCCAACTCAGGCCGGACGTGCTGCTTCTCGACATTCGCATGCCGCGGCTCGACGGCATCGCGGTGCTGGAGGCGCTTCGCCAAGCGGATGCGCTGCCGCCGACATTGATCCTCACGACCTTCGACGACAGCGATGCCGCGATCGCGGCGATCCGGGCAGGCGCCAGGGGCCTGATGCTGAAGGATGTGTCGCTCGAATCGCTTGCCGGAGCCATTCGCGCCCTCGCCGACAACCGGACGGCGTTTCAGCCGGCGATGACCGAAAGCCTGATCGCCGCCATTCAACGCGGCCCGTCAGCATCGCCGGACGACGAGGCCGGCGATGCGCTCACCGCCAGGGAAAAGGAGGTGCTGCACCTGATCTGCGCCGGCTATAGCAACAGGGAAATCGCCGAACTTCTCGCGATCGCCGAAGGAACGACCAAGAATCACGTCTCCAACCTGCTGCTGAAACTCGACGCCCGCGACAGGACCAGGGCAGCGCTCAAGGCTTTGCAGCAGGGGCATCTCGGTTGAGCGTGTCGCTCCTGCTTCAGGCTTACAGGGAGAGGAAGAAGTTGGAGGCCTGATCGCCCGGCGCCACCGAATAATAGACCCGCACGAGGCGATCGCCGAAGCTTGCCTTGAAGACGTAATTCACGTCGTCCCCCGCCTCGCTGCGCTCGACAAGCTCCAGCTTCGTCAGCGCGCCGAGTTCCTGCAGGTCCTTGACGAAATAGGGAGCTTGGGTGGGAATGAAATTGGCGGGCGCGAGCGGCACGTCCTCGGCACGAAGGCGGCCGGCACGCGCGGCTTCGATCAGCGCCGTCACCTTGCGCGCGACCTCCGGTTCGGGTTTGGGACGCGGCACGGCGACGAGCGCGGGATCCCAGAGCTTCGCCACCCCGTCGACGAAGGTTTCGGTGTTGGCCTCTGCCGAATTGGCGAGGAAGATGATCGCCAGATCGTCGCCCAGATAGCGCGAATAATAGGAACGGAAACCCTGCCACGAGCCGCCATGGTGAAGGCGCGGCTTGCCGCCGGCCATGTCGACATCCCAGCCGAAGCCATAGGGATAGGTCTTGCCGCTGTTCAGCCGGACCGGGGTGTAGACCTGCTTCCAGCTCGCAGCGCTCAACACCTTGCCCTGCTCTACCCCGCGGTTCCACGCAATCAGATCGTCGAGCGAGAAGTAGAGCGAACCATCGGCGGTGGTGTTCATCTTTACCGAGACGAAATCCTGATTCTTGAGCGCGCCGTCGACGACCTCATATCCCGCCGCGCGATTGGGCACGATGTCGCGGTCGCTGATCACGCGCGCGGTCTTCATGCCGAGCGGCTCGAAAATGTCGGTCCTCAGAATATCGCCGTAGAAGCGGCCCGTCGCCCGTTCGATGACGATGCCGAGCAAGACATAGCCGCTGTTGCTGTAACTGTAGCGCGCGCCGGGCTGAAAGCTGAGCGGCAGCACCGCGAAGCTCTTGATCAACTCGTCGTCGGTGTAGCTGCGCTTGAAATCGAAATCTTCGCCGACATTGGGGATACCCGACGTGTGGGTGAGGAGCTGGCGGATCGTGATCGGACGCCAGCTTGCCGGCGCATCGGGAACATATTTGGTGAGCGGATCGTCGAGGCTCATTTTCCCCTGTTCGACCTGCCGCATCACCGCCGCTGCGGTGAACATCTTGCCCACCGATCCCGACTGGAAGATCGTCTGCGGGGTGACGGCGATATTATGTTCGACGTTGGCGAGGCCATAGCCCTTGGCGAGGACGATCTCGCCCTTGTGCACCACCGCGACCGAGACGCCGGGGATTTTCTCGCTGCGCATTTCCTGCTCGACGAATGTATCGACCTGTTTCCGGAACGTGTCGGGGTCGGGTGCGGCAAGCGCCGGTGCGGCGACGCAAACCAGCGCCGCGGCAAAAAAGATCTTCGTCCGTTCGAGCATTCTCTCTCCCCTTCCATCCTGCTTGCCGTCGATGCAGCTAGCCATTTTCGTGAACATGAGCGGGCCGCCATGCGCCGCCCCAGATGTCTTCGGAACACCAGACCATGCCGTCGCGATATTCGACCGACGGCGACCGGTCGCGCGACAGCAGCAACGGACCGTCGAGGTCGACGATGTCGCAAAGCTGGCCGACGATGAAGGCGGGCGCCATGGCAAGCGACGTGCCGAGCATGTTGCCGACCATCACCTGCATCCCCCGCGCCCGGACGGCTTCGACCATCTCCAGCGCCTCGGTGAGCCCGCCGCACTTGTCGAGCTTGATGTTGACGACCGAAAAGGCGCCGGACAGCGTCGCGATCGACGCCAGCCCCTGTGCGCTCTCGTCGGCAGCGAGCGGGATCGGCGAGACGAAGCCGTCGAGATCCGCGTCGCGGTCGAGCGGCAGCGGCTGCTCGATGAGTTCGACCCGCGCTTCCACGAGCGCCGGCATGATCTGCTCGAGCGTTGCGCGCGAAAATCCCTGATTGCCGTCGACGCCCAGCCATATATCGGGACGCGCCGCTCTTGCCGCGCGGACACGGGCGGCATCCTGCCCGTCGCTGATCAGCTTGAGCTTGATCGCGCGCGCACCGGCATATTCCTTCGCCCGTTCGCCCACGACCGCGGGCGGCTCGGCACCGATGGTCCATGTGGTCAGACGTGGCTTCGGGGCACGAACCCCGGCCTCCTGCCAGACCGGCCGGCCCGAGCGGGCGGCATCGAGATCCCACAGCGCGCAGTCGAGCGCATTGCGCGCCCCGCCGGGCTGCAGCAGCGACTGGAGCCGCTGCCGGTCCATGCCCGAACGGAAAGCGTCCTGCATCGACGCGATCGTGGCCGCGACGCTCGCCGGCGTATCGCCGAGATAGTCGACCCCCGCCGCTTCGCCCCGTCCCCGATAGTCGCCATCGCGCAGCGTCACGGCGACGACCTCGATCGCCTCATAGGTCCAGCCCGTGATGCGGAACGGGTGAACGAGGGGCCAGGTTTCGATGCGAACCGCGATGTCCATGACGCTGCTTTTGCCTCGATCAATCGAAGGTGGCGGAAATATGCGCGATCAGCGCCGCCGGTCCCGTCGCCACCGGGTCGAAGCACGGCAGGCCGAAACGATCCGCAATGGCAGCGAGATGGCCCGCCCGCGCTTCGGCCGGCAACGCAGAGCAATTAATGCTGATCCCCGCGCAGCGAACCGCGGGATTGATCCGCCGCGCCATGCCCAGATTGGCCTCGATGCACTCGGCAAGCCCGGGCAGCGGGAAATCGGGATAGCCGTCGACATGCGTCCGGCCCTCGGCATGACAGAGAATGATCGCATCGGGCTGCGACCCGTGCAGCAGGCCGAGCGCCACCGCGGCATAGGCCGGGTGAAACAGCGACCCCTGCCCCTCGATGACGTCCCAATGGCCGCGGTCGTTGTCCGGTGACAGCGTTTCGGCGGCTCCGGAGACGAAATCGGACACGACCGCGTCGATCGGCACGCCCTCGCCCGCGATCAATATCCCGGTCTGGCCCGTCGCGCGAAAGGTCGCCTTCATGCCGTGCGCCTTCATGTCGCGCGCGATCGCGAGCGCGCTGTATTTCTTGCCGACCGCGCAATCGGTGCCGACCATCAGCATGCGCCGGCCCGACCGTTTGCGGCCCGAACCCACCGGAAAGCTGCGTCCGGGATCCCGGACGTCGAACAGCGAAGCGCCCGAGGCACGGGCGGCCGCCGCGATTTCGGGAATGCTGCCGAGGCGAACATGCATGCCGCTGGCGATATTGAGACCGGCGCCGAGCGCGGCGACGATCGGAGCAATCCATTGCGGCGCGATGGCGCCGCCGAAAGGTGTCACACCGATGACGAGCGTCTCGGCTCCGGCGGCCCGCGCCTGCGCAAAGTCCATATCCTCGAGGCCCATGTCGATGCCGCAGGACGGCAGGCGCCACTGCCCCACGCAGCGTTCGCGCGACCAATCGACCAATCCGCAAGCGGTCTTCGCATCGAGCCGGTCGGCGACATCGCCCAGAAACAGCAGATATTTCCCCGGGATGATCATTCGGCCGTCTTTCCTGAAAAATGGACGCGAAGCCGCGCCCGCCGCTGGAATGGCTTGCTAGTAATAAAAATTACTCTAACGTGTCAATCGGTAAAAAACTAACATAACATCGAATCCGGAGAGAGCGGTTGAAAACCTTCATACCCCCAGCCAGCCTGCCTGCCCTGTCGCCCTGCCCCGCCGCCAGCGCGCGGAGGCGGCCATGACGCCTTTCGCCCGCAAGACCATTGCCGCGCTGCAGGCGAGCACCCGCGAGAATGGCGACGCCCTCGCGCCGAAGATCGGCCTGTTCGCTCTCGTCTGTTTCGGGGTTGGCGGCACCGTGGGGGCCGGCATTTTCATTCTCACCGGCACCGTCGCCGCGCAGCACTCGGGCCCCGCGGTGGCGCTGTCGTTCCTGATCGCGAGCGTCGTCTGCCTGCTCGCCGGGCTCTGCTATGCCGAGTTGGCAGCGATGATGCCGGTCGCGGGAAGCGCCTATTCCTATACGCACGCCTCGATGGGCGAGGCCGCGGCGTGGGCGGTCGCCTGGTGCCTCGTCCTCGAATATCTGTTTGCGGGCGCGCTGGTCGCCATCGGGTGGTCGGCCTATCTCCAGGCAGCGCTGCACGACATCGGAGTGGTGTTTC
The DNA here is from genome assembly GCF_001314325.1 of Sphingopyxis macrogoltabida. Lineage (NCBI taxonomy): Bacteria > Pseudomonadati > Pseudomonadota > Alphaproteobacteria > Sphingomonadales > Sphingopyxidaceae > Sphingopyxis > Sphingopyxis macrogoltabida. The sequence goes on along the minus strand of NZ_CP009429.1, from coordinate 920,580 downwards.
CGGCGATCTTTTCGCAGGCCCCCTTCTCGATCTCGGCCGACCGTCATCTGGTCGCGACCGGCTCGATCATCGACCTTCCTGCGGCGCTGGTCACCCTCGCCTGCATGGCGATGCTGCTGCGCGGCACCGACTTTTCGGCCCGGATCAACAATCTCATCGTGGTCGTGAAGATCGCCGCGATGCTGCTCGTCGTCGCGACGGGTTTCGCCTTCGTCGATCCCGCCAACTGGTCGCCCTTCATCCCGGCCAACGAAGGCGTCTTTGGCCGCTTCGGCTGGTCGGGCGTGATGCAGGGCGCCGGGGTGCTCTTCTTTGCCTATGTCGGTTTCGACGCCGTTTCGACGCTGGCGCAGGACGTCCGCAATCCCCAACGCACGGTTCCGCAGGCCCTGCTCGCGTCGGTCGGCGTCACAACCCTGCTCTATGCCCTCGTCGGGCTCGTGATCACCGGGCTGGTCAGTTACCGCCTGCTCAATGTCGCCGATCCGATCTATGTCGCGCTCAACAGCGCCGGCCCCGGTCTGGCGTGGACCAAGCTGATCGTCGGGTTCGTCGCGATCGCCGGGCTGGTTTCGGTGCTCCTCGTCACCCTGCTGGGTCAAGTGCGGATCTTTTACGCGATGGGCCGCGACGGCCTGTTGCCGCCAGCCTTCACGCGCGCACGACCCGGCAGTTCGGTGCCCTATGCCGGAACGCTGGTTACCGGTCTCGTCGCCGCGCTTGCGGCGGGCGTGCTGCCGCTCAACCTGCTCGGCGAGCTGATTTCGATGGGCACGCTGTTCGCGTTCGTGATGGTCTCGGCCAGCGTCCTCGTTCTGCGGCGGCGCGAACCGGACGTAGCACGCCCCTTCCGGGTGCCCTTCTATCCATTGACGCCCATCCTCAGCGTCATCGCCTGTATCTATCTGATGTGGACGCTGCCGCAGGATACGTGGATCCGGCTGATCGTCTGGCTGGCGATCGGCGGCGGCATTTACTGGCTCTATGGCCTGCGCCGCCGGAAGACGGGATAGACGCCGCAAGGCTCGACATGCGGGACATTTTCTACAGACCGGCGCACCCGAAAGAAAATTGTCGCAGCTGCCCGTCCGCCGCGCGACATTTCGTCAGCGAGGATGATGAGGATGCGCCCTTTTTCCCGAATGCGCTTTCGGTGACCGGGGCGACCGCCGATCTGCGCCGCGCCGGTCGCGAGGCGCTGGCGATAGGGAATGTCGAAGCGGTCAGGCGGGTTGCGGCAGCGCTGCAGTCTGCGCCCGGCGGGGATGGCGAAGCATATTTCCTGCTTGCTGTCGTCGAAGCAGGGACGGGGCGCACCGCAGCGGCGCTGGAGCTAATCAAAGCGGCGGTCGCGCACGCACCGAGCGCCGAATATGAAGCGCAACTGGCCCGCCTGCTCCTGTCGGCGGGCCGCGACGGCGAGGCGCGGGAGGCAGCGATCCGCGCCGAAACGCTGCGGCCCACGGATGCCCTGACGTTCGACACACTGGGCTGCGTCCACACGCGGCTGGGGTCGCATGCTGACGCTCTCCGCCTTTTCAAGCAGGCGGTCGCGCACGCGCCGGACAACCGGAATTTCCGGTACAATCTGGCGGTAGAGCTGGGCTTTGCCGGGCAGCCCGATAGAGCAGAACAGCATTTCGATGCGATCATCGCCGCCGCGCCAACCGACGGCCGGGCGCATTTCGCCCTGTCCGGGCTGCGGCGCCAGACGCCCGAGCGCAACCATATCGCGCGGCTCGAGCAGGCGCTGGCCGCGGCGCAAAATCCCGACGACCGGCTGCGTATCGGCTTCGCGCTCGGCAAGGAATATGAGGAATGCGGGCAGCCGGCCGAGGCCTTGCGGCACCTTCAGCAGGCCGGCGAGCAAAGAAGGGAGCGATCCGGCTATACCTTCGCGCGCGACGCGCGGCTGTTCGACGCCGTCGAGCATCTGTTCGCCGGACGCCCGCCGCTGAGCGGGAGCGGCGACCCCGCGGCGCAACCGATCTTCGTCGTGGGAATGCCGCGGACCGGGACGACGCTCGTCGATCGCATCCTGTCCTCGCACGCCAAGGTGTGGTCGGCGGGCGAGCTTGCCGCGATGCCGCTCGCCATCAAGCAGGCCGCCGCCACGCGCACCCGGACAGTCGTCGATGCAGAAACCATCGCCGCGGCGCGGGGACAGGCGGCAAGCGACGTCGCCGCCTTTTATCTCGCCCGTGCCCGGCAACAGCCGGCCGTCGAGGGGCAGCGCTTCGTCGACAAGCTGCCGTTCAATTTCCTGTATGTCGGCTTTATCCGGCAAGCGTTCCCCGCCGCGAAGATCGTCTGCCTGCGCCGCGACCCGATGGACACCATCTGGAGCAATTACCGGCACCTCTTCGCCGACGGCTCGGCATTCCACGATTATTCCTACGACCCCGAGGGTATCGCCCGCTATTATCTGCGCTTCGACCGGCTGATCGCCTTCTGGCGCGATGCATTTCCCGGTGCGGTGCTCGAACTCGGTTACGAAGATCTGATCCGCGACCAGGCCGGCGAGACGCGCCGGCTACTCGATCATTGCGAACTCGACTGGGACGAAAACTGCCTCCGCTTTCACGAGCAGGACGGGGCGGTGGCGACGCCGAGCGCCGCGCAGGTCAGGCGGCCGCTGAACGCCGACGCGATCGGCCAGTGGCGTCCCCATGCCGATGCGCTCGGCGCCGCGCGCCGGCTGATCGAGGACGCGGCGCTGGGCATGACCCGGCCCGGTTCGGCCTAGAATTTGAACCGGCCTTCGATCCCGAAGGTCCTGGGATTGATCACCGCGCGCGAATAATAGCGGACCGCGAAGCCGTCGTTGACGCCGATGCGCGAACGGTCGGCGCCGATCGAGACCACCGCATATTTGTCGAAGATATTGTTCGCCCACAGCGACAGATCGTATTTCTCCGTGCTGTAGGTAAGCGACGCGCGATGCGTGACATAGCTGGGGATGAGTTCGCCATAAGTGCGTTCCCAACCGAGGCGCGAGACGACATTGCCGCGGTACACGGCAGTCCAGTTGGCGATCAGCTCGGCATCGCCGAGCGGCCTTGTGTAGGTCACGCCGAGGCTGCCGGCATTTTTGGCCGACCCGGGCAGGCGGTCGCCCGCCAGCGCGTCGAGCGCCACGACCGGCGACGAATAATCGCCGGGCACGGTGCGAATACTGATGATCCCCGGCGCGTCCGAGGTCAGCTTTGCATCGACGTACGAATAGGTCCCCTGAATGCTGAGTCCGCGCGTCGGGCGCGCGGTGAACGAAGCCTCGAAACCCTGCGAACGCGCCGAGCCGCCGTTGCCGGTGATGCCGACCGCGCCATAGGTCGTCTCGGTGCCAAGCTGCAGCCCGCTCCAGTTGATGCGGAAGACGTCGAAATGGAAATTGAGCTTCCGGTCGAACAGCTCGCCGCGCAGGCCGATCTCGATATTCTTCGTCGTGTCGGGTCCATATTGCAGTTCGTCGGGCAGCGCGCAGGCGTTCTGCTGATCCGGCGGCACCGGATCCGGACAGGGTGCAACATAGTTCGGACCGCCGAGACGATAGCCCTTGCTGTAGGTCGCATAGACCATCAGGTCGGGGGCGATCTTGTAGGAGCTGTTGAACTTCCACACCCACCCGGACTTGCCTGCGGTCCCGCCTTCCTGCGGCAGCTCGTCGGGATCGAGCGGGTCGCCGAGCAGCGGCAGGACGATCGCGCCGGCCAGACGCGAACTATATTTGAAATAGCGCGCGCCCGCCGTCACCTGCCACGCCGGCGTCACCTGATAGGTGAGTTCGCCGAAGGCGGCCTTTTCGGTCACCTTGCCGCGGGTGATGCTGGCATATTCGATATCGTCGGGATTGGTGTCGCCGACGCCATAGAAATCGGCGAGGCCCGGCGCGATTTCGACATAGGGATAGGATGAAGTCTGCTTGTTGTAGAAACCGCCGATCGTCCAACTGAACGGCCCGCCGTGACGGGAGACCAGCCGGATTTCGTCATTATATTGTTCGGTATTGTTGTCGCGGATCAGATAGGCGGAAAAGGCGGGAAAGGCTTCATAGCCGAGTTCGAGATCGAGTAGCTGGTCGGTCTGGTCCTTCACCTCGCGGACTTTCCGGTTGGTATAGGCCGTCGTCGCCACGAGATCGGCGATGTCCCAGAGGTTGGCGTTGAGTTCGAGGCTCACCAGATGGGCGTGGCGCCGATGCGGTTCGACGTAGCGTGATCCATTCTCATAGGGGCCGGTCCCGAGCACACCGGCGCTGTTCGCCTGGCGGCCGTTCGTCCGTGTCTGCTGATAGACATAGGTCAATATGGCTTTGACGTTCGGATTGTACTGAAGAAGCAATTGATTGCGCGTCGTATAGGTGCGTTCGAAATTGACGTCCCTCACCATGCGCAGATTGGCCGCATAGTCGGGGCCGATCGCATTGCCGGTGCCGCCCGCCTGCGGCAGCGACACGCCGGGTTCCCGAAGGACGAGCGGATAGTCGATGAAGCCGGGGTCGAAATAATAGCCCGAGGCGGTGCGGAACGCGACATGATCGCGGACGAGCGGAATGTTGAGCATGAAGTCGCCCTGAAAGCCGACGTCCTTCGAATGATCCTTGCCATAGACGCGCGAATGCACCTCGGCCTCGAAACTGTCGGGGTTCGGGCGCTTCGGAATGTAACGGATCGCACCGGCCAGCGTGCCGACGCCATAGAGTGTGCCCTGCGGCCCGAGCAGCGTTTCGACCCGTTCGAGATCGAGCAGTTTGAAATCATAATAGAGCGGCACTTCGCCGAGATAGATGCCCAGCGTATTGTCACCGTCCGAGCCGCTGTCGCCGGTATCGTCCGCGCTGATGCCGCGCAGGACGATCGAGCCGGTCGATGTCGGGCCGGTGTCGCTGATCGTGATCCCCGGCGTGAAGTCGGCGATATCGCGCACATCGTCGATGCGCTGCTTTTCGAGCATGTCGGCGGAAATGGCGCTGATGTTGATCGGCGTGTCCTGAAGCGTCGTTTCGCGCCGGGTCGCGGTCACCACAATCTCTTCGGACCCAGAAGATGCGCCAGCGTCCTGCGCCATAGCCCCCGTCGTGAGCATGCAGCCGGTCAGGAATGTCGCCGAATTGAGCGCGACCTTGAGCCTGTTATTCATGTCCTGTCCGCCTCCCATGCGTGTCTTGTCGCCCGCTGTTGCGAGTCATTCGGGTCGTTGAAATTCAGTCGGAGCGCTTTCCGGCGGCCGGCCAGGGCGTCGAATGGCCGCGGCGGACGACGCGGCCGGGCCGTTCGCCCGTCGCCTTGCCGTCGACGAAGCTGAGAACGCCGTTGACCCAGACGCGGCGCATGCCGGTGGCGACCGCGCCGGGGTTTTCCGTGGTCGCATTGTCGCGAATGGCGTCGGGATCGAAAAGGACGAGATCGGCGATGGCGCCGACGCGGATTTCGCCGCGATCGGCGATACCCATGTGCCGCGCCGCCAGCGAACTCATCTTCCTGATCGCCTCGCCGAGGCTCAGCAGCTTCTTTTCGCGGACATAGACGCGCAATATCTTGGCGAACGGCCCGGCGCCGCGCGGATGCAGATCCTCGAAGGCGCCGTCGGACGAGATATTGGCATGCGGCCACGCGATCAGCTTCGCGATATCGCCCTCGTCCATGCTGGTACCGATGACGCTGATATCGCCGTCCTTGGCGCGCGCCGCGCGGATGAGCGAAATGACGGTGGTGACCGGATCTTCTCCGCGCTCGGCCGCGATCTGCGCCACCGTCTTGCCGACGTGCGACGCGTCGCCGCTGTCGGCCGAGATCAGCAGCCCTTCGGGCGGCGCCAGATGGCCGAGGACGAACTCGGCCGTCGCGCGATTGTCGAAATCGCGCTCGGGCCAGAGGACGGTCAGCGTCGACTGCCAATAGGGATAGGGGTAAATGTCGAGCGACGCGTCGATCCCTTCGGCCCGCGCGGCATCTAGCTTTGCGAGGTAGCGGTCGGCCTGTCCCCACCAGTCGGTCATCCCGAGCTTGGCGTGGCTCACTTGCACCGGCATGCCCGTCTCGCGGCCGATCGTGATCAGCTCGTCGAGCGCCGCCCAGAGCTCGCGATCCTCGCTGCGCATATGGCTGATATAGCGTCCGCCGAATTTGGCGGCTTCGGATGCGAGGGCGAGCACTTCGGCGTGCGAGGAATAGATTGCGGGATCATATTCGAGCCCGGTCGAGAGCCCGAGCGCGCCGGCGCGCATGTCGGCGTCGAGCAGCGCGCGCATGCGGTCGACCTCGGCCGGCGTCGCCTCGCGCTTGTAGTCGGACCCGAGAACCTCGCCGCGCAACGTTCCGTGGCCGGAATAGGAGGCGATGTTGACGGCGGCCGGATGCGCCTCGCGCTCGGCGAACAGCTTCGCGACTGGGAACTCGGAGCCGCCGTCCTGCCCGAATACGACCGTCGTCACCCCCTGCGCGAGCAGTTGCGTCGCATCGAGATGCTCGCCGAGTTTCTCGTCATGATGGCTGTGGGTATCGATGAAGCCCGGCGCGAGGACGAGGCCGCGGCCATCAACGACGACATCGCCCTTCTGCGGGGTCAGCACGCCGACTGCGACGATGCGGTCGCCGTCGATACGCACATCGGCCAGCGAGGTTTCGGCATCGCGGCCGTTGGCCACCGTCGCCGACCGGATCAAGGTCGCAGCGTAGCAATTGGTTGCCGTCGATACGGCAAGGCCGAGGGCGAGCAGAGTCTTCCAGCGCATGTCGGTTGTTTAATTTACTGTCTTTTAACAGTCAACGATAAAAAGTTGTCATAGCGTCCATGGGCACTCAAAACGCGATTTCGTACGCAAAACAGCGAAGGTTCAGGTGATCTCTATGCGCGTGCGATCCATTTCTGACAGAAAGATTTGCAAGTCAGAATCGAGATACGATAGAAAGCAAGCGCTCCGGGCCAGATCGCCGGACCGCTCGCAGCCCCGTATCGAAAGGACTATCGTGTTCGACCTGCCCGGCCTCGCGATGCCGAACGAGATCCAGCACCTCGCCTGCCATCCGGCGCCGGCGCGATCTTTGGCAATGGCGAAACGCACGCGGCTTCGGTAAGCCCCATGTCATGAACACCAAGAGCGGCGCTGGCCTGACCGAAATGATCGAGGACAAGATCGCGACGCTGAGCGACGCCGAACGCGTCGTCGCCAACTTCCTTCTTTCCGACCGGCAGAATATTCCGTTCGAGACCGCGGTCTCGGTCGCCCAGAAGGTCGGCGTAAGCCCGGTCACGGTCGGCCGCTTCTGCCGCCGTGTCGGCTTCCGCAATTTCCGCGAACTGAAGGCCGCGCTGCGGTACGATATCGGTTCCGAGCCGTGGCCGTCGTCCACCCCGCGCGGCGCGGCGGGCGGGAGCGAGGCCTTGCTGAAGCGCGACCGCGACATGGTGATCGCGGCGATCAGCGAGGTCTACCAGCTGGCGGGCACCGCCGAATGGAATGCGATCGTCTCCATCCTCGATTCGAGCGAAGAGGTGCTGGTCGCGGGTTTCCAGACCGAGCGCGGCATCGCCGAGCATTTTGCCCACACGCTGCAATATGTGCGCCCCGGCGTCCGGATGGCCGATCTGGCCGCGGGTAGTTTCGCCGACATCCTCACCGAAAGCGGCCGCGGAAAATGCGTCGTCATCGTCGAGATCCGCCGCTACTCGCGCCAGGCGAAGCTGCTCGCCGAGCGGGCGGCGGCGGCGGGTTTCACGATCGTCATCGTCACCGACAAATTCTGCCACTGGGCCAAGGAATATACGCCGCACGTCCTTGCGCTGCCCGACGAAAGCGCACTGTTCTTCGCGACGCTCGTCCCGATGGTCGCGGCCTTGACCCTGCTCGTGCAGGAGGTGGTGCTGCGCCGCGGCGACGCCGCCAAGCCCCGGCTCGATCTGGTATCCGAACTCTATCAGGAGTTCACCGGGCATGTCGGCCAGAAGCGCAGCCGCAACAACCGCGAAGAGCCCGACACATCCTCCTGACAGCCTGAGACAAGCCGGCGCTGATACGCCGGGAGCGCCCCGCCCGCTTCGCCACCCATAGCTCCGCGCCCGCGCGGAAATCGTACCGCCACGCCCTCGGCGGGCGACCGGACGTGTCCGGCCCAAGGCTGTTGACCTTCACGAATGAGCATTATAATGCTCACTTAGATGCAGTTTACTGCACATACTAAGTTTCACCGATTCTCCGGGAGATTCGCATGTCCACGCTTCCGCTCGTTATCGACGATCGCGCCGTCGCGGCTGCGCTTGAGACGATCGACGTCCCCGCCGAGCTCGCCGTCATGTTCGCCGGCCTCGCCAACGGGCGCGCGGCCCAGCCGCCGCAGACGCTCACCCTGTTTCCGGACGGGATGGGAGACTTCATTGCCTATCTCGGCGCGCTGGCCGACCGTGCCGTGTTCGGCGCCAAGCTGTCCCCCTATCTGCCGCGCGAGGAAGGCGCGCTGGTGACCGCGTGGACGGTGATCCTGTCGATGGAGACGGGAGCGCCGCTGCTGCTTTGCGACGCCAAGCGGCTGACCACCGAACGCACCGCCGGCACGACCGCGCTGGCGGTCGATCTGCTGGCGAGGCCCGACGCCCGCTCGCTCGCGGTGATCGGGACGGGCCCGGTCGGCATTGCCCACCTGCGCCACGTCGGGCCGCTCCGCGACTGGGCCCGTGTGACCTTATGCTCGCCGGGCGCGACCGGGCGGCAGGACCTGCCCCGCACGCTCGACAGCGGATGCCCGGTCATAGTGGAGACCGATCCCGGCCGCGCCATCGCCGACGCCGACGTCATCCTGCTCTGCACCTCTTCGGGCGCGCCGGTGATCGACGTCGATCGAGCAAAGGCCGACGCGCTCATCACCTCGATCAGTACCAACGCCGCCGACGCGCACGAGATCGACCCCGCGGCGCTCGCAGCGATGGAAGTCTATTGCGACTATGCGCCCACTGCCCCGCTGTCGGCCGGCGAGATGAAGCTGGCGATCGCGGCGGGCCTATGGTCGGCCGACGCGCTGCGCGGCGACCTCCCCGCGCTCATGGTCGGCAGGGCGCCGCAGCCGACGGGCAGCAAGCGTATCTTTTTCCGCTCGATCGGCCTCGGCCTTGAAGATGTCGCGCTCGCCGATGCGGTGCACCGTGCAACCAGGAAGGAATAACGACCCATGAAAATCCGTGAGTTCGCCGTCGAAATGTGGATGAACCGCTATGAGCTCCAGTGCGAGCTCAACCTTGCCGAGACGTGCGTCGAGTCGTTGACGGTTGCCGAACTGCTCGCAATGGCGGGGCGGACCGAGACCATCCTCTCCGAATTGCTGCCGCTGAAGCTGACCTATGGCGCCATCGAGGGCAGCGACCGGCTGCGCGGCCTGATCGCCGGCATGACCGAGACGGCGCAGCGCGAAAATGTCCTCGTGACGCACGGCGCCATCGGGGCCAACGCGCTGGTTCACCAGACGCTGGTCGAACCCGGCGACCGCGTCATCTCGGTCCTGCCGACCTATCAGCAACATTATTCGATTCCCGAAAGCTATGGCGCCGACGTCCGGATCCTGCGGCTGCGCGAGGAGAATGGCTTCCTTCCCGATCTGGATGAACTGCGCGCGCTTGCGACGCCCGGCACGCGCCTGATCGCCATCAACAATCCGAACAATCCTACCGGTTCGGTGATGGACCGCGCCATGCTCAAGGAGATCGTCGCGATCGCCCGCGAATGCGGCGCCTGGCTGCTCTGCGACGAAGTCTATCGCGGCACCGGACAGGACGGCGACGGGATGACGACGTCGATTTTCGACCTCTACGAGCGCGGGATCAGCACCGGCAGCATGTCCAAATCCTTCTCGCTGGCAGGCCTGCGACTGGGCTGGATCATTGCCCCGGTCGACCTTGTCCACCCGATCACCGTCCACCGCGACTATAATACAATCAGCGTCGGGATGATCGACGACCACCTCGCCGCGGTCGCCCTCGAAGTGCGCGATGCGATCCTCGCCCGCTCGCGGTCCATAAGCCGGACGAACCTTGCCATCCTTGCCGACTGGGTGGAGCGCGAACCGCTGATCGACTGGATCAAGCCGCGTGGCGGCACCACCGCGATGCTCAAATACGACCTGCCGGTTCCGTCGGAAGCCTTTTGCCTCGACCTGCTCGAAAAGACCGGCGTCATGATGACGCCGGGCAGCGCGTTCGACATGGAAGGATATGTCCGGATCGGATATTGCAACAACGAGGCGGTATTGCGGGAAGGACTGGCACGCATGTCGGATTATCTGGCCCAACAGGGCGTGTGCGCCGATGAATGACGCGCGCCCGGCGACGGGGGAGCGCGGCGATGTGCTGGCGCATGTCTCAAGCAATCTGCGCCGGCTGCGGCGGACGTCCGGCTTGAGCCAAGGCGCGTTGGCCGAAGCATCGGGCCTGAGCCGGCGCATGATCGTCAACCTCGAGAGCGGCGACACCAATGTCAGCCTGTCGAGCCTCGACAAGCTTGCCGACGCGTTGGGGGTCGATTTCGTTTCGATGATCGCAGACCCGGCGGCGAGCAGCCAGCGCATCGACGCCGTCGGCTGGCGCGGCGCCGGGGCGGAGAGCAAGGGCGTGCTGCTCGGCAGCGCGCCGGCGGGACGCGAGGCCCAGCTCTGGCAATGGTCGCTTGCGGTCGGCGAGCGCTATCAGGCCGAGCCCGATCCGGCCGGATGGCATGAGATGGTGTCGGTCGCCGAAGGACGGCTGCGCATCGAGAAGGAGGATGGCATCGTCACCGTCGAGGCCGGCGATTTCGCCATCTACAGCAGCGCACAAAGCTATGCTTATGCCAATGCGGGCAGTGCGGTTGTCCGCTTCCTGCGTGTGGTCGTCAGCTAAGCCCGGGGGCTCGATCGGGCGATGGCGATGAGCATCGAACCCGTTGTGTCGGATATCATCGCCGCCATCGGCGAACCCGATTTTGCCGCTGTCACGGCCGGCACCCTCTGCGCTCTCGCCGAATTCGACCTTGCGGCCGTCGTCGTGCATCGGCCGCGCAGCCGGTCGCGCATCCTCCACGAAAATTTCGGCGCAATCGGCCATCGTGCCGGGCTCGACACCTATGCGCGCAAGACCTGCCGGTTCAACCCGATGCTTCGCGGCGCCAGCAGCGGCGCCATGCGCGCACGCGACTATCGCGGGCGCTTCGCCGACATTCCGGAGACCATGCGGCCGCACCTGATAGAGACGCCGCACGAGGAACTGGGATTTCGGACCGTCGGCTGGCCCGAGCGACAGGAGGAAATCGGCGTCTATTTCCCTGGCTGGGGCGGCACGATCGAGATCGGCCTGTACCGCGAGCGCAGCCGCCGGCCGGCGCACGCTCGACTGCTGCGGGCGCTGGGCGAACTGGCGGGACCCGTCGGCACCGCGTTCGAGCGCCACCGCATCCTCGCGCCGGCGCCGCGACCGGCGGCGAGCGGCTGGCCGGCACGGACCGGCGTCCTTTCCACCCGCGAGGACGAGATTTGCCGGCTTCTCCTCGCGGGCTGCTCCAGCGATGCGATCGCGCTGCGGCTGTCGCTCAGCCGGCATACGGTCAAGGATCACCGCAAGAATATCTTCCGGAAACTCGGGATCAGCGCCTTGGCGGAATTGTTCGCGCTGGCGCGGTGATCCCACGCCGGGGGGATGGCGGGTGCCTGCGGGCCGTGCCAATCGTCGGCGACCAGCGAAAGGGTTTCATCATGCGCTATGTCCGAATGCCGATCGAAGTCGAATCTCCCGAAGAATATGGATATGGCAATATCCGCTTCAATCTGTCCGAAAGTTCGATCGCCGATCAGTCGCTCGGCAGCCTCGGCCTGACCATCCCCGATCTGACCCTGCTCTATGGCGAACATCGCGGCAGCCCGGCGCTGCGCGAACTGGTCGTCGCCGACGAACCGACGCTGACCGCCGACGATGTCCTAATCGCGGGCGGCGCGGCCGGCGCCCTGTTCATCATTGCCACCGCCTTGCTCGGCCCCGACGATCATCTGGTCGTGGTCCGGCCGAACTATGCCACGAACCTCGAAACGCCGCGCGCCATCGGATGCCCGATATCCTTCGTCGACCTGACGTTCGAGGATGGCTTTACCCTCGATGTCGAACGGCTGGCGGCCGCCGTCACGCCGCGCACCCGGCTGATCAGCATCACCTGCCCGCATAACCCGACGGGCGTGACAGTCAGCGAAGAGGAATTGCGCCGGATCGCCCGGTTCGCCGCCGAGCGCGGCTGCCTGTTACTGGTCGACGAAACCTATCGCGACCTGTCGCTGACCGGCAAACTGCCGATGGCGGCGACGCGCGGCAAGCATGTCATCAGCGTGTCCTCGCTGTCGAAAGCCTATGGCGTCCCCGGCATCCGGGTCGGCTGGATCGTCAACACCGATCCCGGGCTGCAGGAGGTTTTTCTCGCCGCCAAGGAACAGATCAGCATCTGCGGCAGCGTGATCAACGAATGGGTCGCCGAACAGATATTGCAGCGCCGCGACGCCTTCCTCACACCGACGCTGGCCGAATGGCGGCGACGCCTCGACCGGATCGCTGCGTGGATCGACGGAGAGGAACTGCTCGAATGGGTTCGTCCCTCGGGCGGCGTCGTGTGCTTCCCCCGTATGAAAGCCGATCCGCCGGGCGGCACCGAGGGATTCTACCGGCGGCTGCTCGAGGATCATGGCACTTATGTCGGGCCGGGGCATTGGTTCGAAATGTCCGACCGCTATTTCCGGCTCGGCTATGGCTGGCCGACCGCTGAGGAACTCGAGGGCGGACTGGCGGGGATTTCGGCCGCTTTGCGCGGGTCCTGACGCGCCTTTCGACGCGTCAGGCGGCGAAAAAGGCGTCGAGCTCGGCCAGCAGCAAGTCGGGCACCTCTTCCTGCGGGCTATGGCCGCATGGCAGGGCGCGGCCGCGCACGCTGCGCGCCTTCGGCCGCCAGCTTTCGAGCACGTCGAACAGGCTGCCCACCGTGCCGAGGCCGCCCCAAAGGAGGAGCAGTGGCGCCTCGATCAGCCGATCGGCATCGGCGGCATCATGGTCGAGGTCGATGCCCGCCGCCGCCCGATAATCCTCGCAGATCGCGTGGCGGGTCGCGGGATCGCGGTAGCAGCGGCGATATTCGGCGACGACGCGCGGGTCGAGCGAGCCGTCGATCTTGATCTGACCGGCCAGATGACGGTCGAGAAAATGATCGGGGTCGGCGGCGATCATCCGTTCGGGCAGGTCGAAAGGCTGGATCAGGAAGAACCACCAGAAATAGCGGGTCGCGAACTCGCGGTTGGTCTCGGCATACATCGTCGCCGTCGGCGCGATATCGAGCAGCACGAGCCGCCCGACGCGGTCCGGATGGTCGAGCGCCATCCGGTGCGCGACGCGTGCGCCGCGATCATGCGCGACAACGTCGAACCGTTCGAAACCGAGCGCCGCCATCACCGCAACCTGATCGGCCGCCATCGCCCGCTTCGAATAGTTGCGATGGTCGGCATCGCCGGGGAGCTTTTCGCTGTCGCCATAGCCGCGGAGATCGGTCGCGACGACGGTGAAGCGCTTGGCGAGAACCGGTGCGACCTTGTGCCACGTCAGGTGCGTTTGCGGATGCCCGTGCAGCAACAGCAGCGGCGGCCCCGCCCCGCCCACGGCAGCGCGGATGCGGACCCCGCCGGCGTCAATGTCCTGCCAGCGAAAGCCGGGCAACAGGTCAGGATATTCAGGATATGCGCTCATCGCTTCCCGCATCCATAAGCCATGGCTTGCGCGCGAGATAGGCCTCCTCGAACGTCCGGATGCGATCGGCGTGGGTCAGTGTCTCGCCGATCCGGTCGAGTCCGAGCATCAGCGCGCGTCGCGTGGCAGGGTCGATGTCGAAACCGGTCGCTTGCGCGCCCGTCTCGATCCGTTGCGCTTCGAGATCGATCGTCATATCCCCCGCCCCGTCTTCGAGTTGCGCCGCCAGTGCTGCGACCTCCGCGACGGGCAACGACAGCAGGAGCAATCCGTTGTTCGCCGCATTGTCGGCAAAGATCGCGCCGTATGACGAGCCGATAATCCCCCTGATGCCATATTGCAGCATGCCCCACACCGCATGCTCGCGCGACGATCCGCAGCCGAAATTGGGTCCGACGAGCAGAAAGCGGGTGTCCGCCATATCGGGACGGTTGAGGATGAAGTCGCTCCGCACCGCGCCGGTTTCGTCGAAACGCAGGTCGTGGAAAAGCCCCACCGCAAGCCCCGACCGGTCGATGCCTTTCAGAAAGGCTTTCGGCATGATCACGTCGGTATCGATATTGGCGCCGGGCATCGCCGCCACGCGTCCCGTTTCGCGGACGAACCCCTTCATCGGGCGGGCTCCGCCGCGGCGAGCGTCCGCACGTCGGCAAGCCGCCCGGTGACCGCCGCCGCGGCGACCATCGCCGGGCTCATCAGGTGGGTGCGTCCGCCGATCCCCTGCCGCCCTTCGAAATTGCGATTGGTGCTCGACGCGCATCGTTCCCCGGGCGCAAGGCTGTCGTCGTTCATCGCGAGGCACAGCGAGCAGCCCGACCGTCGCCACTCGAAGCCCGCGTCGGTGAAGACGCGGTCGATGCCTTCGGCTTCGGCAAGGCTGCGCACATGGCTGCTGCCCGGCGAAATCATCGCCCGCACGCCGGGCGCCACCTTGCGACCCCGCAAGATTTCCGCCGCGTCGCGAAGATCCGACAGGCGGGCATTCGTGCACGATCCGATGAAAGCGCGATCGATCGCGATCTCCTGCAGCGCCATGTTCGGCGCGAGGCCCATATAGGCCATTGCACGCACCGCGTCGGCTCGGCGTTCGGGCGGCAGATCGTCCGGATCGGGAACCCGGCCGGTGATCGCGAGCGACTGGTCGGGGCTGGTGCCCCAGCTTACCATCGGCGGGATATCGCCGGCACTCAGCGAAATCTCCTTGTCGAAGCGGGCGCCCGGGTCGCTGCGCAGCGCGTCCCATTCGATACGCGCCCGCGCGAACAGCTCGGCCGACGGCGCGCGCGGACAGCCCTCGATATAGGCCGCCACCTTGTCGTCGGGCGCCATCAGCGCAACGCGCGCGCCGCATTCGACCGCCATGTTGCAGATCGTCATGCGCGCCTCGACGCCCAGCGCCGCGATCGCATCGCCTGCAAATTCCACGGCATGTCCCGCGGCGCCGTCGGCACCGATCCGCCGGATGACCTCCATGATCAGGTCCTTTGCCGTCACGCCCGGGGCCAGCGTCCCGTCGACGGTGATCCGCATCGTCTTGAGCCGCCGGTAGACGAGCGTCTGGGTCGCGAGCAGATGCTCGATATCCGAGGTGCCGATGCCGAAGCCGACCACCCCGAACGCGCCGTAGGTCGTCGAATGGCTGTCGCCCGCCGCAATCACCATGCCCGGCAGCACCAGCCCCAGTTCGGGCATCACGACATGCTCGATCCCCTGCCGCGGGTCGAAAAGATCGAAGATCTCGATGCCGAAATCGCGGCCGTTTTCGCCCAGATATTCGATCTGGCGGCGCGCGCCGTCGTCGAGTTGTCCTGCCTCGCGATCCGGGTTCGTCGAATTGACATGATCGACCACGCCCAGCGATGCCGACGGCCGCCACGGGGTTCGCCCGGCGGCGCGGAGGCCGCTGAACGCTTGGGGGCTTGTATATTCGTTGAGCACCGTTCTATCGATATAGAGCAACAATCGTTCGCCAGCGCCGCCGGATTCGTCGAAAGATAATATGCGATGTTCGTCGACGATCTTGTCGTAGAGCGTTTTGGGCGCCGACATTCTTCTACCCTTCCTGCGGTTTTGCGGGGCTGGGCTTACCGTGCACGGTTCTGGCTATGCCAATGCCGGGACAGTATCAATTGATGCGACGAGTGGAATCAAATGGATATCATGTGGCTCGAGGACTTCATCAAACTCGCGGATGAAGGCAATTTCTCCCGCGCCGCCGAGGCGCGCAACCTGACCCAGCCGGCCTTCAGCCGCCGCATCCGCGCGCTCGAGGACTGGGTCGGCGCGACGCTGGTCGATCGCGATACGCACCGGATCGCCCTGACCGAAGCGGGTCAGGCCTTTCGTATCCTCGCCGAAGAGATATTGCGGCGGCTGACGCTCGGGCGCGATCATGTCCGCGAAATCGGCGGGACGCTGAGCAACGAAATCCGCTTCGCCTCGACGCACGCGCTGTCGACCACCTTTTTCCCGTCCTGGCTCCGTAGCCTCAGCGAGGGCCAGGAAGCCGGAACGATCACGCTGATCGCCGACAATATGGTCGCTTGCGAGCGCTTCATGCTCGAAGGAAAAGCCGATTTCCTCCTGTGCCATCACCATACAGCGGCGGCGCACCGCCTCGATCCGGCCGGTTTTGCGTCGCTCCTCCTTGGACAGGATGTCCTGCTCCCGGTCGCGGCGCCGGCCGGGGACGGATCGCCGGCGCATCGGCTCCCCGGGTCGGGCGACCAGCCGCTCCCCTATCTGGAATTCGAGGACAAGTCGGGCATGGGGCGCATCCTGCAGGCGGCGCAGGTGATCTCCGCAGGTTCGGCGGCGCTGCGCACGGTTTTCCGGTCGCACATGGCGACCGCGCTCCTGTCGATGGCCCGCGACGGCCGCGGGCTGTGCTGGGCGCCGCTCAGCCTTGCCGGCGAAGATCTGGAAAGCGGACGCCTTGTCGCGGCGGGCGATGCGAGCTGGCACGTCCCGATCGAAATCCGCATCTATAAACCGATCGCGCGGCGAAGCCCGAGCGTCGAGGCCTTCTGGACGTCGCTGAAGAATCGGCTGAGGTCGGAAGCCGCCTGAAAGCGCGCGCAACAAAGCTGCGCCAACCCCGCCCGCATCGCACGAATGATTCTATGTCGAACCGGCATTGGGATCGATGACCGCATGTCCATAGACAGGATGGGCCCTTGCACTATCCGGCAAACGAACGGCTTTGGCAGGGGTTCAGGGCGGAGAAAAAACATGATCCAGGGATCGGCAACTGCAGCCGCTTGCGGCAAATTCAGAATTTCCACTTCCATCCTCGCAATCTCCCTTTTCGCGAGTCTGGCGGGCGCAGCGAACGCACAGGACGTCGCCGAACCGGTCGACGAACAGGGCGTTACCGACGGTAACGACATCGTCGTGACGGGGTCGCGCATCGGCCGTCCCGTCCTCGACCTGCCGACCCCGGTCGGCGTCGTTTCGTCGGATACGCTCGAAAACAACAACGCCCAGTTCGACATCGGTCGCGCGCTCGCGCAGCAGCCGTCGATCGGCTTTTCGGGCAGCATGCAGCAGAGCCAGCAGACCGGCGCATCGGGCTCGCGCGGCGAGAATAGCGGCGGCCTTGCCCTCGTCGACCTGCGCAGCCTCGGGTCGAACCGCACGCTGGTGCTCGTCAACGGCAAGCGCCGCGTCGCCGGCGCGACCGACAGCACCGCGATCGATCTCAATTCGATCAACCCCAATCTGATCGAGCGCATCGAAGTGATCACCGGCGGTGCCTCGGCGATCTATGGTTCCGACGCCGTTTCGGGCGTCGTCAACATCATCCTCAAGGATAATTTCGACGGTGTCCGCATCTCGTTCAACGGATCGCAGCCGACGCGCGGCGGCGAAGGGCTGACCTATGGTGCCAGCCTTGTTGCGGGCATGAATTTCAGCGAAGGGCGCGGCAATATCACCATCGCCGGCGACTATGCGAAGGTGAAGGAAATCACGCCGAAACAGGCGGGCATGAAAAATTACGTCGCGATGCTCAATCCGGCCGACACCGGTCCCGATGACGGCATCCCCGACATGATCGTCGTCCCGGGCGGCGAAGCATTGCGCTTCTCCGGCTATGGGGTCGTCGGCTTCAGCAACGACACCGGCGGGCTCGGACGTTTCGTCTTCAACGACGATGGCACCCCCCGGCCCTTCCCGACGCCCAGCCTGACCGACGGCAGCCTGTTCGGCATCTTCGAAAATTGCGGGACCGCCTGTTTCCGTTTCGACGATTCGATCTCGCTCGTCCCGGACATCGAGCGTTACAACCTCAACCTCAGCGCCCATTATGACATCAGCGACAACGTCACAGCCTATTTCGGCGCCGACTATAACAACACGTCGAGCTATGGCCGCGGCCAGCCGGTGATCCGGACGGGGCTGGCGATCAACGTCGCCGAGAACGCCTTCCTCAACGAAGATTTCCGCGACGACCTGCTCGCGGCGGGGGCCACCACGCTGCGGCTCGACCGCCTCTTCACCGACCTTGGCCTGCGTTACAGCCAGGTCGACCGCAACAGCCTGTCGTTCGTCGGCGGCTTGAAGGGCGAATTCGAAACCGGCTTCGCCGACCTTCGCTATGACATCTACGGCACCTATGGCCGCACCAAGGCGAAGTTCATCGGCTACAACCGCCTGGTCGTTCCCAACCTGCTCGCCGCGATCGACGCGGTTGTCGATCCGGCGACCAACGAGATTCGCTGCCGGATGGACGTTCCCGCGCTGCAGCCGGTCGGCTATGTCCGCCCGAACATCCAGGGCGGCGGCACCTGCGCGCCGTTCGATCCCTTCGGTTCGGTCAACAGCTCGCAGGCGGCGCGCGACTTCGTCACCGCGACGACGGTTTCGAACGCCTTCATTCGCCAGACAACGGCCGGTTTCTCGCTCGCCGGCGACAGCGAAAAATTCCTGACCATGCCGGGCGGCGGCGCGATCGGCTTCGCGATCGGTGCAGAGTATCGCAAGGAACGCAACGGCCGCACCACCGATCCGCTGGTCAAGGGCGGTTTCACCAACCAGGCGGCGACGCAGGATTATGAGGGCGGCTATCACGTCACCGAATTCTTCGGCGAGCTCAGCATCCCGATCCTGACCGACATGCCCTTCACCAAGCTGCTGTCGATCGAGGGCGCGGTGCGCCACGCCGACTACAGCCACGCCGGACAAGCGACCTCGTGGAAGGTCGGCGGCATCTGGGAGCCGACCGACGGCCTGCGCCTCCGCGCGACGATCAGCCGCGCCATCCGCGCCCCGAATATCTTCGAAGCCTTCCGCCCCAGCGAAGGGCAAACGACCAACGTAGAAGACCCCTGTTCGCAGACCAATATCGGCGAGAATCCCAACCGCGCCGCCAACTGCGCCGCGCTCGGCCGCCCGGCGGGCTTCGTGCCGCTGAACGGCGGGATCGGGGTGCCCTTCATCGTGTCGGGGAATCAGAATCTGCGCCCCGAAGTGTCGGACAGCTGGACCGCCGGCGTCGTCCTGACCCCGAGCTTCCTGCCGGGCCTGCAAATCTCGGCCGACTGGTTCAACATCCAGATCGACGACGCGATCAGCTTCCTCAGCCCGCAGCAGATCGCCGAAAATTGCGTCGATCGTGCGGGCGGGCCCGATCCGGACCTGTGTTCGCTGATCACCCGCGACATGAACACCGCCAGCCCGAACTATTTCGGCATCACCGGCGGCAACAGCACCTATGTCAACACGTCGAAGCTGGAAACCTCGGGGCTCGACACGCAGATCTTCTATACTCTCCCGGTCGGCAACGGAAAGATCTCGACCAATCTGGCCTTCACCTATCTGCACCGGCTCCGCACCTATACGTTCCAGGCGCGTCCCGATCTCTACACCGTGCTCGAAGGCTTCTACGGCTATCCCAAATATAAGGGCGTCGTCGGGCTGACCTATTCGAACGGCCCGCTGACGCTGGGCTGGCAGGGCCGCTATCAGTCGAGCCAGAGCCTGACCGACATCTCGCCGGGGATCAGCCGCGAACTCATCGCGCCGCGCAAGACGGGTTCGCGCTTCTACAACGATATTTCGGGATCCTACACGCTGCCGATGAACGGGCGGCAGGAAGCGAAATTCTCGTTCGGCGTCAGCAACCTGTTCAACGTCAAGCTGCCGGTGATGGAATCGGTTCAGGTCATCGATCCGTCGGGGGGCGGCTTCGATCAGTTCGGGCCGGTCGTCCGGCTCGGGCTCGAAGTGAACTTCTGATTTCGACCGACAGCAATGAGGCTCGCGTCAGGGACGCGGGCCTCATATTGTTTGCGGACAACAACGCGATACCGGCCCGGCAGGAGGGGCAATGATGACCGCTGAAACGATCCGTCCTGCCCGCCAGAGAGGTTTCCTCGGCTTCGTCGAGCGGGCCGGCAACCTGCTGCCCGACCCGACGATCATCTTCATTTACCTCATCGTCGCTCTGATGCTCGTGTCGGCGCTCGGGGCGGCACTCGGATGGAGCGCGTCGCTGCCCTATTCGGGCAAGACCGCCCCCGCCAACGCCGAACTCGCGAACGGCATGCTCACCTATCGCGCCTCCAGCCTCTTCTCGGCGGAGAATATCGCACGTCTGTTCACCGAGATGCCGAAGACCTATGCGAGCTTCACCCCGCTCGGCATCGTCCTCACCATCATGATGGGCGCCGCGGTCGCCGAACGGTCTGGGATGTTCTTCGCGCTGATCCGCGGTTCGCTCCGCAACACGCCGCGCCGCTACATGACCCCGATCATCGCGGTGGTCGGCATGGTCTCGCACCACGCCGCCGACGCCGCCTATGTCGTGCTGATCCCGATGGCGGCGGTCCTCTTCGCTTCGGTCGGACGCCATCCGCTCGCCGGGATCGCCGCGGCGCTCGCCGCGGTGTCGGGCGGTTATGCAGGGAATATCATGCCCGGCCAGCTCGACGTGCTGCTGTTCGGCTTCACGCAGGAGGCGGCGCGGATCGTCGAGCCCGGCTGGACGATGAACCCGCTCGGCAACTGGTATTTCATCCTCGGCATCGTCGTCTTTTTCACGCCGATCGTCTGGTTCGTCACCGACCGCATCGTCGAACCGCGGCTCGGCACCTGGAACGAGCCGGTCGACGACGAACTGCGCGCCGATCTGGAAAAGGGCGAGCTCAGCGACGACGAGCGGCGCGGGCTGCGTCACGCGGGGGTCGCGGCCTTGTTCGTCGTGGCCCTGTTCGCCGCGCTCTGCCTGTGGCCCGGCTATACCCCCTTCATCGACCAGAGCGCCGAAGGCCCGATCCGGCTGCAGCCGCTCTATGGCTCGATCATCGCCGCGCTGTTCCTGCTGTTTCTGCTGACCGGCGCGGTGTTCGGGCGCGCTGTCGGAACGGTCAAAAACTCCAACGACATCATCGCCATGATGCGCGAGGGCGTGAAGACGATCGCGCCCTATCTGGTCTTCGTTTTCTTCGCGGCGCATTTCGTCGCGATGTTCAACTGGTCGGGCATCGGGCCGATCGTCGCGATCAGCGGCGCCGAAAAGCTGCAGGGGATGGGCCTGCCCGCGCCGCTGCTGCTGGTCTGTGTGCTGCTGCTCTCGTCGCTGCTCGACCTGTTCATCGGCTCGGCGACGGCGAAGTGGAGCGTGCTGTCGTCGGTGGTCGTGCCGATGTTCATGCTGCTGGGCATCAGCCCCGAAATGACGACCGCCGCCTATCGCATGGGCGACAGCTATACCAACATCATGACGCCGCTGATGAGTTATTTCCCGCTTGTCCTCGTCTTCTGCCAGCGCTGGGACAAATCGATGGGCGTGGGATCGCTGCTTGCGCTGATGCTGCCCTATGCGCTCTGCTTCATGGCAACGGGGATTCTGATGGTGGTAGCATGGGTCGGGCTCGACCTGCCGCTCGGCCCGCACGCCGGGGTCTTCTATCAGGTGGCGGCGCACGCCGCGCCTTGAAGGAAGTGACGATGGATTTTGCCGCCGAACATGCAACGATGCCCAATCGGCATTTGGGTCCGCAGCAGCCCGCGCCTAGCCTGATTTCGCCGCTGCGCCAGGAGGTGGTTCCCCATGTCCGTTGACCTGACATCACTCGAAGCCGACATGACCGCCTGGCGCCGGCATATCCACCGGCATCCCGAACTCGGCTTTCACGAACAGGGCACCGTCCGCTTCATCCTCGACCTGCTCGAAGAATTCGGGGTCGACGAAGTCCACACCGGGATCGGCGGCACCGGCATCGTCGCAACGATCCGCGCCGGAGCATCCGAGCGCGCCATCGGTATCCGCGCCGACATCGATGCACTGCCGATGACCGAGCTCGCCGAGTCCGATCACAAAAGCTGCACGCCCGGCGTCATGCACGCCTGCGGCCACGACGGCCATACGACGATGCTGCTCGGCGCCGCCAAGCATCTGGCGGCGACACGCAATTTCGACGGCGCGGTGCACCTGATCTTCCAGCCCGCCGAGGAATCGCTCGGCTATCAGGGGCCGGGCGGCGACCCCGACGGCGGCGCGAGCGCGATGATCCGCGACGGACTGTTCGAGCGCTTTCCGATGGAGGCGATCTTCGGCGTCCACAACCGCCCCGGCATCGCGGCCGGCAAGCTCGCCGGGCGCGCGGGCGCGCTCTATGCCGCCGCCGACAAGTTCGAGATAGTCGTATCGGGCAAGGGCGGCCACGCCGCGCGCCCGCACCTCACCATCGATCCGGTCCTCGTCGCAGCGCAGATCGTCATCGCGGTGCAGAGCATCGTCGCGCGCAACACCGACCCGATGGACGCCGCGGTGGTGTCGATCTGCAAGGTCGAGGCCGGCACGGCGTTCAACATCATCGCCGACGAAGCGCGGATGGGCGGCACGGTGCGCACGCTATCGCGTGCCAGCCAGGATGCGGTCGAAAAGCGGCTGCGCGAGATCGTCACCGGGGTCGCGACCTCGTTCGGCGCCACCGCCGAACTCCATTACGAGCGCGGCTACCCTTCCCTGCACAACCCGGCCGACCTCTATGCGAAGGTGCGCGAGGTCGCGATCGGCGTCGTCGGCCCGGAGCGCTTCGTCGACCTCGACATTGTTCCCGGCATGGGGGGCGAGGATTTCGCGCGCTATCTCGATGTCGTGCCCGGCTGCTTCCTGCTGCTCGGCAACGGCGACGAGGGGCCGGGATCGGTGATGCTCCACAATTCGCACTATGCCTATGACGACAGCATTTCGCCGACCGGCGCGGCGCTGTGGGTCGCACTGGCCGAGGCATTCCTGCCCAAATAACCGGGAGACGATTTTGATGCGCCGTTCGACTGCCGCCCTGCTCCTTGGATCCGCCACGCTCCTGATCGCGTCGGTGCCGACCGCACAGGCGCAGGAGAAGGTCAAAATTTCGCGCGACGGTTTCGGCGTGCCGCATGTCGAGGCCGAAACCTCGGACGCCGTGATGTTCGGCGCGGGCTATGCGATCGCGCATGACCGGCTCGCCGCAATGGAACTGGCGCGGCACAACACCCAAGGGCGCCGCGCCGAACTGGTGGGCGCCGCGGCGCTCGACACCGACAAGGTCATGCGCGGCCGCAAGCTGTCCGATGCCGTGCTGATGCAGCGCTATAGCGCCCTCGCACCCGAGCATCGCAAGATGATCCGCGCGATGGTCGACGGGATCAACAAGCGCATCGACGAAGTGAACGCCGACCCCGAACATCTGACCCCGCTCGAGTTCGTCCGCTGGGGGATCAAGCCGACGCGCTGGAGCCTTGCCGAATATCTGGCGCTGATCACCGCCGCGCCGCTCGGCCGCGACACCTATGAAATCCGCAATCTCGAATTTCTGAAGGCGATGACCGACCGCTATGGCGCCGAAAAGGCCTGGCAGATTTTCAACGACGTCGTCCCGATCTCCGACCCCGATTCCCCGACGACGATCCCCGCTGGCGACGATCTGGCCCCGGCGCGCCCGGTCCCCACCCCCGTCCCCGCACCTGTCCAGCTGCCGGGCGGCGGCGTCGCAGCGGCCGCCGCACAAGCGGCGCCGACCGAGCCGGTAAAGGGCATGAGCCGCTGCATGGTCATCGGTCCGCAAAAGTCGGCCAGCGGCAATGTGCTGATGCTGGAAGCGACCGCCGACGGCCCCGAAATCCACCTGAAGGGCGGCGGCTTCGACAATGCCGGCTTCGGATCGACCGGCTGGGGCGTGCCGACGATGGGGCGTGGCGCGCAGCATGGCTGGCTGCTCGTATCGGGCAGCAGCGAAGCGGGAACGACCTTCGCCGAGAAGCTGAACCCGAAGAATCGCTACGAATATTGGTACAAGGGCGCGTGGAAAAAGATGGAGCACCGCACCGAGACCTTCCGGGTCAAGGATGCAGCGCCCGTCACCCACGAGGTCGCATGGACGATCCACGGCCCGGTCATCGCATGGGATGCCGACAACGGCACCGCCTATTCGCAGCAGATGGGCGTACACGGCCGCGAACTCGACACATGGGTCGCCTTTGCCGAGATGGGCCGCGCCAAGAACCTCGCCGAATTTCGCGAAAAGGGTGTCGACCGGCTCGGCTGGAATCTGGGCGCCTGTTACGGCGGCGAGGATGGCACGATCGCCTATTTCGAGGCGGGCGCGCTGCCCAAGAAGGCGGCCGGGGTCGACCCGCGTCTGCCCACCCCCGGCACCGGCGAATATGAATGGTCCGGCTTTCTGACCCCCGCCGAAAAGCCGCACATGATCAATCCGAAGCAGCAATATTTCATGTCGTGGAACAGCAAGGCGACGGGCTGGTCGCAGGAAGGCGACAACGCCCGGATCGGCGCGACCTTCCGCACCTGGCTCGGCGACCGGCTGGCGAAGAATGGCCAGTCGCTGACCCTGCTCGACATGCGCGAGTTCAACGGCAAGATCTTCAACGCGCTCGGTGCGGTCGACCGCAATCAGGCGGCGCCCGATTTCTTCGCCCCCTATATCCGGAAAGCCATCGAGGCGAGCGACGATCCCGAGGTCAAACGCGCCGGCGAATATATGCTGAGCTTCAACGGCCTGTATCAGGATCGTGACGGCGACCAGAAATACGACAATCCGGGCCTGACGCTCTATCGTAGCTGGCTGCAGGTCGCGCCGAAGATCATATTCGGCGACGATATGGGCGACTGGTGGAAGACGATCGATGCCGATCGCTATCTGACCTATCAATCGAGCCTGCTGCTGCGCGCCTTTCAGGGCGATGCTGCCGGAGCGCCGCTGGCGGTCGACTATTTCGGCGGCCGCGACCGCACCGCGGTGATGATCGACACGATCAAGGCAACACTCGCCGAGGTCAAATCGCGCTTCCCCGGCAAGGATATGGCCGAGTGGAAGCAGCCGATCTTCTGGAAATATTTCGACGCCTCGCTCGAAACCCCCGACCGGCCGCAAATGGCCGAAGATGCGCCCGAACGCCGCCTGTCGGCAGTGCTCGGGCTCGGCCCGACGATGGCGCCGCACAACGGCGGCGAAAGCTGGGTCGGGCTGATGGAAATCGGGCGCGACCGGCGCGCGCTCTATTCGGTCGTCGATGCGGGCGGGCAGAATCTGTTCATCGACCCCAAGGGCAAGGGCAATCCGAACCTTGCCGACCAGACGCTGATGCACGAAACCAACGAGCTCAAGAAGATCACGCTGGTCCCCGACGAGATCCGCAAGACCGCGGCGTCGAGCATGACGCTCGAATACCGGCCGCCGGTCCGGTAACGGCGCCGGGGTGGTGACCGCGGCCGTCTCCCCCGCCGACATCGGCAGTTACTGGCTTGCCAGTTGCGGTGACGACCTGACCCCGCGCGCCGCGCTGACGGGCGACGAAAGCGTCGATATTGCCATATTGGGCGGCGGCTTCTCGGGCCTATGGACCGCCTGGTTCCTCCTCCAGAGCAATCCCGGCCTTTCGATCACCATCGTCGAACGGCAATTTTGCGGCTTCGGCGCATCGGGCCGCAACGGCGGCTGGTGTTCGCCGCGCTTTCCGATCAACCCGTCGGCGCTCATCGGGCGTTTCGGGGTCGCGACCACCCGCGCCATCCTGCTGGCGCAGCAAGCGATGGTGGACGAGGTCGGCCGGATTTGCGCAGAAGAAGGCATCGACGCGCATTTCAACCCGGCGGGTGTCCTGACCCTCGCGCGCAGCGCGGCGCAATTGCCCGCATTGCAGAAATCCTTCGCCGCCTATGGCAAGCTCGGCATGGAGGACGGCTGCGAGCTGCTCGATGCGGCGCAGGCCGCAGCGCTGGTGCACGCGACCCATGTCCACGGCGGGATGCGCCTCGACGCCGGCGGGACGATCCACCCCGGCCGCCTCGTGCGCGGCCTTGCGCGCGCCGTCGAGCGGCGCGGCGCGCGCATCTATGAAGGGACCGATGTGCTGCGCGTCGAAGACGGCGCCCGGCCCGCGCTCGTCACCGCCGGCGGAACGCTCCGCGCGCGGCGCGCGATCCTGCTCGCGGGCGAGGCCTATCTGACCGGCCTCCCCGATTATCGCCGCCGGCTGATCCCGATGGCCTCGACGATCATGCTCACCGCGCCGCTCAGCGCCGGACAATGGGACGAAATCGGCTGGTCGGGCGGCGAATGCCTCAGTTCCTATGTGAATACGACCAACTATCTGACCCGAACCGCCGACGGGCGCATATTGTTCGGCAGCCGCGGCGCCCCCTATCGCTATGGATCGGACATGTCCGAGGCCGCGCTGCGCGACAATGCGAATTTCGACTGGATTCGCGACCGGCTGGTCGAGTGGTGGCCGCTGCTCGCGGACGTCGACTTCACGCATCGCTGGGCGGGTTATCTGGGCATATCGCGCGACTGGCTGCCGACCGTCCATTTCGATCCGGCGCGCCGGATCGGCTACAGCTATGGCTATACCGGCCACGGCGTCATCACGAGTGCGATCTGCGCCCGCGCCCTCGCCGGGCTTGTCCTCGGCCAGAAGCCGGGCGCGAACGCACCCTATATCCGCGCGCAAGCGCCGAACTGGGAGCGCGAACCGTTGCGCTGGGCGGGCATCCGTTATGTCCAGAACGCCTTCCTGCGCATGGACCTTGCCGAGGCGGCCGGACGGCGGCCGCCACTCGACGCGGGCCTCGCGCAATATCTGGGCGAACCCTGAGCCGGACTATTGCCCGGCGACCGCCGCGCTGCCCGAGTCCTTGAACGCCTGCTCCAGCCCCGGGACCAGCGCGGCGCCGGCCTTCAGCTCGACCCGCGAGCCGGCGAGATCGTTGCCATAGGGTTCGGCCGGCCCGCCGAGGCATTGCGAGAGAAAATGTTCGGCGATCGCCGCGAAGGAGATGTTGGTCGCGTCCTTCGCATAGACATGTCCTTCGTCGGGGTAGAAGGCATAGGTCACCGGCTTGCCGCGCGCCTTCAGCGCATCGACGATCTCCTGCGACTGGTCGGGGAAGATGCGCGGATCGTTGGCGCCGTTGGTGACGAGCAGCGGCTTGACGATCGCATCGACGCGCGCGATCGGCGAGCGGCGCATCAGGTCGGCGGCGCCTTCCTTCGTACCCGGATCGCCGACCCGGTTGACGAATTGCGGCCGCTGCCAGGTCCACCAGTCGGGCATTGCGCCGATCAGCCGGGTGAGGTTGCTCGGTCCTGCCAGATCGACCCCGCACTGGAAGCGGTCGGGCGTGAAGCTCAGCGAGACGAGCGTCGAATAACCGCCGTAAGAGAGCCCCATCACCGCCACCTTGTCCTTCGCGGTCACGCCCTTGTCGATCGCCCATTGCACCGCGTCGAGCAGGTCGTCGTGCATCGTTTCCGACCATTTCCGGTCGCCCTTCGACATGAAATCGCTGCCGAAACCGCCCGAACCGCGAAAGTTCACCGACAGCACGGCATAGCCGCGGTCGGCGAGCCAGGCGTGCTGCGGATCGAACGCCAGATCGTCGCGCAGCCAGGGCCCGCCATGGACGAGCAGCACGAGCGGCACCGGTGCCGTGGGCATGCCGTCCGCGCCCGGTTTCGCATCTGCCGGAAGCGTCAGATAGCTCGGCAGGGTCAGCCCGTCGCGCGATGCGATAGTGACCGGAATGCGGCGCGCGAGTGCGCGCTGCTCAAGGTCGGGCCGGGTCGACAGCAGCGGCACCAGCGCCCGGTCCTTGCGGTTCCACCAGCTATAGCGGTCGGGGCGGTTCGGTACCGTTTCGAGGAGCAGCCAGCGCGCATTGTCGGGCGTCTGCCCGACGATCTTGAACGGTCCTGCGGCGGCGGCCTCGAGCGCCGCGAACTCGGCGCGCGCACTGTCCGCGCGGACGGTCCATTCGCTCACCAGCGGATCTTCGCGCGTCGCGAGCAACGCGCCGCTTTCCTCGTCGAGCAGCGGATCGACGATATCGGCGCGCGCGGCAGCGGCGAGCGACGTCTTCTTACCGGTCGCGAGGTCGATCGAGACGAGGCCCGCCTTGTCGCCGTCGCGGCTATCGAGCATCGTCATTTTCCCCTCGGCATCGAGCCCCAGCACTTTGGAATTGCGGAGAGAGGCGAGCGGGATCGTCATGAATTCCTGCGGTCCGGCCGGGTCGAGGCGGAAATAGGTCGATGATCCGTCGGGATTGCCGCGCACGCCCAGACGGATGTTGAAATCGGGATCGGCGACGACGTCGATATAATTGGGTGCGTTGCGGAACACCTCGGTGCGCGCGCCGGTCGCGAGGTCGATCCGATAAATGTCGCGATAGCGGCGGTCGCGGATGTTCATGCCGACGAGGATTTCGCCCGGGCGGCGTTTCGAAACCTTGACGATCTTCGTCTGCACGGCGGGATCGGCGGTGGCGTTGATGACCGTCCCCTTCTCGAGATTGGCGATCCAGAGCTGGCTATGCTCTTCGCCGCCGACATCCTTGAAGATCAGGATGAAACGCCCGTCGGCGCTCCACTGGAAGCCGTCGGGCGGCCGGTTGTCGAACCGCGTCACGGGGGTCGCCGACGCGAGATCGTCAACCGGCGCGACCCAGACGTTGAGCACCCCGTCGAGCGGGTGGAGAAAAGCCAGTTGCTTGCCATCGGGACTGATCTGCAGTTCCGAATAGGTCGGCGAAGCGAACAGCAAGTCGCGCGGGACGAGCGTTTCGGGCTGTACCGAACGGGCGAAGGCTGAAGATGACAATCCGACGCCGGCCCCGCCACCGAAGGCCGCAACCGCCAGCGCGGCGGCACAGGCGCTGTCACGAAAAAGCCGCCCAACCCCGAGACCCATATCGCACGCTCCCCGAAACATCCTTTGATCAAGCGCAGATTGCCGGGCGAACCGCAACAGGACCAATGCGCAATATGGATCAATCCATGCACGCCACGGAGGGTGGCCGATCGCGCGCAATATATTAGAAGCGTCCGGGCGTCCGGAGGGCTGAACGATGGAAATGGCATGGCTTGAAGATTTCGGCGCGCTGATCCGCGCGGGAAATTTCTCGCGCGCCGCGGCGGCACGCCATGTCACCCAGCCAGCTTTCAGCCGCCGCATCCGCGCCCTCGAGGATTGGCTAGGCGTCGACCTCGTCGACCGCGCGACCCACCAGATGGTCCTCACCCCCGCCGGCAAACGCTTCGCCGTCATCGCCGAAACGGTCTTGCGCGATATCGAGCACGGCCGGCGCGAGGTGCAGGAGATTGCGGGAACGTCGGCATCGACGGTGAAGATCCTCGTTACCCACGCGCTGGCGCTGACCTTCTTCCCGCAATGGCTCGCGACGCTGCAGTCGATGACCGACACCGCCATTCCGATCCAGCTCACCGCCGACAATATGGGCGCGTCCGAACAGATCATGCTGAACGGAAAGGCGCATTTCTCGCTTTGCTATTTCCATCCCGGCGCCGTGTCGGTGCTCGATGGGGCGGGCTTTCAATCGATCGCGCTCGGCACCGATGCGCTGGTGCCGGTGAGCGCGCCGCGCGAAGTAGACGGGAACCCGCTCCACGCCCTGACCGAGGATGCCGGTGCCCCGGTCAAATGGCTCGCCTATGGCGCGGATTCGGGCATGGACCGGATCATATCGGCCATGCTCGGAACAAACGCGGCGCCGGCCAGCCTGACGCCGGTGTTCACCTCGCACACCCTTGTCCTCGCACGCATGGCCAGGGACGGGCGGGGGCTGGCGTGGTTGCCGCTGAGCATCGTCGAGGACGATCTGGCGCAGGGCTTGCTGGTCCGCGCGGGCGACACGCAATGGGACATTCCGGTCGACATCCGGCTCTATCGTCCGCGCGGCCGGCAATCGCCATCGGCCGAAGCCTTCTGGAAACTGGCCTCGGCCTGAGCGAAAGGGCGCATCCGAGCGGGGAACGAACGGCCATGCTTACACCGCGGCATGAAACTATCAGCAACAGGCATTGGCGACCGGGAACGAGGCCCTGTTAATCGCAACCGACTTCAACGCAGGACCGGACGTCGCATCCGGGCCGCAAGAACCTGGACCCTCGCCATGAAACCGGCCGCCCCCGTCGAAGCCGTGCTCTTCGACCTCCTTACCGCACTCCTCGACTCCTGGTCGGTCTGGAATCACGCCGCCGGATCGGCGGCCGACGGACTGCGCTGGCGCCGCGCCTATCTGAGGCTGACCTATGGCTGCGGGAGCTATCGCCCCTATGAAGACCTTGTCCGCGAAGCAGCAGCCGAGGCGGGCGTCGCTGCATCGGCGGCCGAGGCATTGACCGCGGGCTGGGACATGCTCCGGCCTTGGCCCGAGGTACCGCGCGTGCTCGGCGATCTCGCCGCTCGCGGTGTGCGCCTCGGCGTCGTCACCAACTGTTCGGTCACCCTCGGCCGGCAGGCCGCGGAGCAGGTCGGCGTTCCCTTTTCAGTGGTCATGACCTCCGAAGAGGCCGGCTGTTACAAACCGCATCCGCAGGCGTACCGCGCCGCGCTCGACCGGCTCGGCGCGGACCCCGAACGGACGCTGTTCGTCGCGGGCTCGCCTGCGGACATCCCGGGTGCGGCCGGGGTCGGCATGTCCGTTTTCTGGCACAACCGGGCCGGGCTGCCGTTCGTCGCCGACACGGCGCGTCCGCTGCTTATTGCCGACACGCTCGACCCGCTGGTAACGCTGGCGTGAGGAATCCGACTGCAATGTTCGAAGGATTATACACCCCGCGCCTGCTGCTCGATGCGGACCGGCTGGAACGCAATGCGGCGCGCATGCGCGCGCGCTGTCACGATCTGGGGGTCACGCTTCGTCCGCATCTCAAGACCGCAAAATCGGCCGATGTCGCGCGCGTCGCCGCCGATGGCGCGCAAGGACCGATCACCGTTTCGACGCTGGCCGAAGCCGAATATTTCGCGGCCGCAGGCTGGCCCGATATCCTCTATTCGACCGCGATCGCGCCGGCGAAGCTCGGCCGCGCCGCGCAAATCCAGCGCGACCATGGCGCGCGCATCCTGTTCGTCATCGACGATCGCGACACGGCGGTAGCGATCGGCGCCGAGGCGGCCGCCCTGGGCGCCCGCTTCGGCCTGCTCATCGAGGTCGACTGCGGCGAACATCGCAGCGGCGTCGAGCCTGCCTCGGACGCGCTGCTCGCCATCGCCGATGCGATCAGAGCCGCTTCGCCGCGGCTCGAACTGATGGGGGTGATGACCCACGCCGGCCATTCCTACGCCTTCGACGACCCCGCCCCGATCAGGGCGCTGGCCGAGACCGAGCGGTTGGCGGCGGTCGCTTCGGCCGAACTGCTGCGCTCGCACGACCACAAATGCCCGATCGTCAGCGTCGGCTCGACGCCGACCGCGCTCTTTGCCGAGCATCTGGCCGGGGTTAGCGAAGTCCGCGCGGGCATCTATCTGTTCCACGATCTTGCGCAGCTCTCACGGGGGATTTGCAGCGAAGACGATCTTGCCATCTCGGTGCTTGCCACCGTGATCGGCCATCAGCGCGGCGGCCCCAGCCTGATCCTCGATGCCGGCGCCCTCGCGCTGTCGAAAGACGTCGGCGCCAATCGCTTCATGCCCGATGCCGGCTATGGCCGGGTCTGCGATGCGGCGACGCTGGAACCGCTCGGCGAACTCGCGGTGACGACCGTGCATCAGGAACATGGCAATGTGCCCGTCCCCGACGCAAGCTGGTTCGCCCGGCTCCCGATCGGCAGCCTCGTCCGGATATTGCCCAACCACGCCTGCCTGACCTGCGCCGCCTATCCGTCCTACGACGTGCTGCGCGCCGGGACCATCGTCGACCAATGGCCGCGGACCGGCGGCTGGTGAACCTGTCCGGAGATCCTTGATGACCGAGAAAATGACCGAAATACGATGCGCCGACGCGCCGATGCCCGGCGGCCATTATGTCCAGGCGATGCTCCACCGGGACACGCTCTATGTCTCGGGCCAGCTAGGCGTGACGCGCGACACGCCCGATCCGGCGGCGGTCCCCATTGCCGAGCAGGTGTCTTTCGCGCTCGCCAACATCGCGGCAATCGGCCGCGTCGTCGGCGCCGAGATCGACGATATCGTCCGCTGCACCGTTTACGTCACCGACGTCGCACACTGGGATGAGGTCAATCGCGCCTATGCCGCTTTTTTCGGCGCGCACCGTCCGGCCCGCTCGATCGTCCCCTGCGGCCCGCTCCATTTCGGCGCGCTGGTCGAGATCGAAGCGGTGATCGCAGCGAGCGCCTGACGCAGCCCCGGCCCGATTACGGAGAGAAGGCGCCGACCGAATCCCAATCGGCGGCAGCAGCAGCGTTGCGCCGAAGCAAGGTGATCAGGAGCCGGTCGACCTCGGGCGAGGAGGCAAGGAGGCCGTAAGCCGCGACAGTCGTCATCAACCCGCTGAGCAACTGGAGCCGATAGTCCCGCTCGATCAATTTCCGCTCATAGCCCGATCCGAATATATCGGCGTAGAGTCGCAGCAGTTCATGCTCGGACAGGCGCCGGCTCTCGACCGTTACGCTGCCCGACAGGAAATAGCCGACGTCGTGCATCGGATTGCGCCAGCCGGTAATCTGCCAGTCGATCAGCACCGCGCCCGATGGTCCGAACAGGATATTGTCGACCCGCGGATCGCCATGGGTCAGTGTGCCGCGGTCCATCGGCAGCCGGTACCAGCCCCGCGACGATGCCGCAGCGGCCGCGACGGTATCCATCTCGGGGCCGCTCAGCCGGTCGGCGGCATCGCGCCTGATGACGGCCAGCCCCCGGTCGACGGCCGCCGACCAATAATCGGCGGTTCCGGCCATCGTCATGCCCCAGTCCGGCGCCTCGGCCCGCTCCATCGGGTAGAAACTGCGATGGAGCTTGGCGAGTTCGGCGACTACGCTGCGCGCATCGTCCAGCCCGCATCCGTCGATCTGGTTTCCCGCGCGGGCCGTCGAACTCAAATCCTCCATCACCAGATTGATATTCTCGGCATGGCCGTCGACCCACAGCACCGCCGGGATGCGACAGACATCGTCGCGGCCTCTCAGCAGCCGATAGCTTTCGAGTTCGCGGAGATAGGAGCCGCTGCCGATGCCGTGCGCATGCGACGTTTCGTCGCTGCTGCGAAATTTGCAGACGACCGAGGCGGGGGCCGATGTCGGCGCCGCGAAAGCCAGGTCGACGCATAAGGTCTCGCTGACATTACCGGCGCCGATCGGCCGGGCTTCGAACGAAATCACGTCGGCATCGCGATGCCCCGCCGCCCGGAGGACCCGGGTCAACCAGTCCGGATCGATATCGTCATGGCGATCGAGCAATCGCGGCGCGTCATGGTCGCCCACCGGCAGTTCCTTCCCAGATTCTTATCGGTCCATGCTGCCGCGCGATCCGCGAGACTACCAATCGGAATTGGCGAGGAAGGGATCGGCGCAGGCAATGATTGATCGGCGCGGGCGATGAAATGGACCCGATTATCGATTGGTGGCGCCTCCGGGTCTTTGCGAGAACCACGGCAACGACAGGGAGAGACGAGATGACGCGGTCGGCACTGGAGATCGTGACGCTGTACAATCTGGAGATATGGAACAAGGGCCAGATCGAACTAGTCCCGGAACTATGTGCCGATCCCATGATCCGGTACGACGCCAACAGCGTCGCCGTCCTCGGCATCGAAGAACAGATTGCCCGGATCCGGCATAATTACGAGGATCTGCGCCCGACCTTCGAACCCGTCGTGCTTGCCGGCGACGATGAATATGTAACCCTCGTGTGGAATGTCACCGGCCGCGACCCCAACTGGAAATGGTGCGGGATCGAGGTATTTCGGGTGGTCGACGGCAAGATCGCCGAAGTCTGGAACGGCCCCTATGTCGACGGCCGCTGGGTTCGCGGCGGCGCGCTGTCGGTGGGTATCGACGGCGCTGCCGCCGCAGACACTCCGGTGATGAGTGCCGACTTCGACGGCGGCACCGCCCGGCTCGTCGCGCCGCTCGAAACCGGAACGATCGCCCTGTGGCTGACGGGGATTTTCGGCGCCCCGGCGATCGACGATCGCGAAAAGCGATTTGCATGGACCGGCACCCCGCCCCGGCTCGAATTGTGCCACAGCGAGCCGGGCCGGCCGCCGCGCAGGCTGTCCGATGCCGCGATATCGTCGCTCGAAATCCGGTGGGCGCGCTCGGGGCTGACCAATGTCTCGATCACGCTCGCGGGCACGGCGAACGACAGCGCCGCGCTTCCGTCGCACGCCCCATCCCGCCCCGGGGTGCGCCTTTCGGAATGCGCGGGGAATTTCCAGCCGGGAACCGGGACGGATGCCCGGGTCGTCGGCGCCTCGGTCCTGCTCGATCCGTCGGCTCGGCGGGCGTCGGGCGAGGTAACGCTGCGCTTTCCCGCCGCCATCGACCCGCTTTCGCTGTGCGGCACAGGCAGCCTTTCCTTCGGCTGGCATCACCAAGGGCGCTCGCTCCGCTTCGAAGCGGCGGCGGCGCGCCTTGCCGATCCGACCGGCGCCTTCACCGACGCCGGCGATGTCGAAGCGACATTCCAGTGGGATGCCGGCGACATCGCGGCAATCCTCTCGGACGAGACGTCATGGACAGCGAACGGAGAGGACTAGGCGGCGATGGCGGCTCCATCGCGAGCCGCCTGCCATTTCCGGGCAAAGTTGAAGAATTGCCGCGCCGCATGATTGGCGCCGGGACCGAGCACGACCGCAAAGTCCAGATAGAGGTCGAGGCCCTCGACCGGCCGCGATACGAGCGCGGCGGGCGGCGAGAACCAGCCCGTGCCGATACCGCAGATGCCGTGCTGCGCAGCGTAGCGTTCGACGGCGAGCGCATTGCCCTCGGCAGGAATGACGAGTTCGGCGCCGCTCTCGACGAAGAAGGCCTCGAGCGGGTCGGAGATCGCCTTGCCATGCTCGCGGTTGAGGATCGCTACCGACAGGCCGTTGAGCTGCGAACGGGCGATTATATCCTGTTCCGCCAGTTCCGAATCGCACGGCACGAGCAGGCTCATCGGCTGCCGCCGCAGGATGACGCGCTCGAACGTATCGGGATATTGGGTCTCGTTGAAGATCGGCGTGATCTCGTCGCCGCGCGCATCGGCGGCATGCGGCGCATTGAGCCCGAGCAGGAGCGCCACGTCGAGCCGCTCGCCGAGCATATCGGGAATCTGGGCGCTCTGGAGCCGGTTGTCGATCGTGAAACCGATCCCGGGATGACGCATCGAAAAGGCGTCGATGAGCGCCGCCTTTTCGGGAATTTCGAGCGTATAAAGCGCCGCACCGAGCCGAAACTGCGTCCGCCCCGAACCCTGCATCGCTTCCACCAGGTCGCGCAAGGCTTCGGCCTCGGCAATCACCCGCTGCGCCGCGGGAAGCAGCTTTTTGCCCGCCGGGCTCAGCGAGATGCTGCGCGTTGTTCGATGGAACAGCACATGCTCGACCGCCTGCTCGAGTTCCTTGAGCTGGCCCGAGACAGTCGGCTGCGTGAGGTGCAAAAGCTCCGCCGCGCGCGTCACCGACCCTTCGGCCGCCACCGTCACGAAGCTCCGCAACAGGCGGAGATCCGGGTGAAACATCGACCTCTCCCAAAAAGCCTCCCGATCGCCGCCGGGATGCGTCCGGCATAGCATGGTCGGGACCGAAATCCATCGCCCGCGATCGCCGGACGATGGATCGGCAGCATCGATAAATGCAGCGCCATTGCCGATTGGACGCTCGCCGCGCCTGCCCGCAATTTGCACGCGGAGAGGAGAAAGACGTGAGCGACACGCTTTCCGGCAATATCGATGAAATCATCGTCGACCCGAAGACTTATGGCGACGAGCATAGCTATCACCGCGCATTCGACCGGCTGCGCCGCGACGACCCGGTGCATTGGACCGAGCCGAAGGACTATCGCCCCTTCTGGGCGGTAACGCGCCATGCGGACATCATGGCGGTCGAACTCAACGCGAAGAATTTCCTCAACGACCCGCGCCAGTTCCTGGTCACGCGCGCCGACGAAGACCTTTTGCTCGAGCAGACCGGCAGCCACAAATTCGCGCACAATCTCGTCGCGATGGACGACCCCGAACATCGCGCTTTCCGCTCGCTGACCTCGGCATGGTTTGGCGCCAAGAGCATTCGCGGCCTCGAGGAAGAGATCGCCGCGCTGGCCCGCGAGACCGTCGACCGGATGGTCGAGATGGGCGGAAGCTGCGACTTCGCGGCCGAGATTGCCGCGTGGTTCCCGCTGCGCACGATCATGATCGTCCTCGGCGTGCCGCGCGAGGACGAGCCGCTGATGCTGCACCTCTCGCAAAAATTGTTCGGCAGCGTCGGCGGGGTCGACGGCATGGCGGGAATGGTCGACGCCTTCAACGCCTTCAACGACTATTTCGGCAAGGTCACCGAGGATCGCCGCCGCAATCCGCGGGGTGATGTCGCGACGATCCTTGCGACCGCGACGATCGATGGCGAGCCGATCGGCGAGGCCGAACGCAATGCCTATTATCTGATCGTCGCGGCGGCCGGCCACGATACGACGAGTTCGTCGATCTCGGGCGGACTGCTCGCGCTGATCCAGAACCCCGACCAGATGGCCAAGCTGCGCGCCGATCCGGCGCTGATCGGCACCGCCGTCGACGAATTCATCCGCTGGACGAGCCCGGTGAAGCATTTCTTCCGCACCGCCGTCGCCGACTGCGAAGTGGGCGGCAAGCAGATCCGGGCGGGCGACAATCTGATGATGTGCTATCCGTCGGGCAACCGCGACGCGAGCGTGTTCGACGACCCCTATGCGTTCCGCGTCGACCGCCCCGATGCGCGCAAGCATCTCTCCTTCGGTTACGGTCCGCATCTCTGCCTCGGCAACGCGCTTGCAAAGCTGGAGATCCGGATCCTCTTCACCGAAATGCTGCGGCGGATCGACGATTTCGAACTGGCGGGAGACCCCGCGTGGGTCGAGGCGAGCTTCGTCTCGGGCCTGAAGCATCTGCCGATCCGCTACAAGGTGCGGGAGACGGGGGCATGACCCCCGCGCGCCAGCTCGCCGAGCGTTTCGGCGACCCCGACGCGATGCGCGCGCTCTATGCCCCCGATGTGAGCTGGGAGATTTCGGCGTCGCTCGGCATGCCGAAGCTCGAAGGCATAGAAGCCGTGTGCGCGTTCAACGATCAGGTATGGACCGAGCATCACCGCCGCGATTGCACCGTGACGATCATCGAGGAGGTCGGCGACACGTCGCTGAGCGCGGTGCGTTTCGTCTATCGCGCCTGGTCGCTGTTCGCGGGCGACTGGTACGAAAATGATTACACGCTCTTCGTCCATTCGGGGCCCGCCGGGATCACCCGCATTGCCGAAGCCTTCGACACATCGGCGACGATCGACTTTCTCGCCGGCCGCCCGCCCGGTTCGGGCTGGGCCGCGATCGGCGGCGAGGTCGGCGACCGCGTCGGCGAACTCGGCCGAAGCTAATCCATTCAAAACCAAAGCGGCAAAGACCGCAGATCAGGAGAGGGAAAATGAAAATTGTCCGTTTGGGCGTGCTGCTGGCCGCCACCACCGCCCTGAGCCCCGCCGTGGCGCTCGCACAGGAATCCGCCGCGACACCGGCGGCGGCCGAGAGCGACGATAATGGCGTCGGCGACATCATCGTCACCGCGAACCGGCGCGAGCAATCCCTGCTGTCGGTGCCGATCGCAATTTCCGCGGTCGCGGGCGACGCGCTCGCCAGCAAGGGGATCACCAATTCGGCCAATCTGCAGGATGCGGTGCCGAACCTCCAGATCAGCAGCCCCTATGGCAACACCCAGCCCAATTTCTCGCTGCGCGGGATTTCGGTCGCGAACGAATATAATTCGAACCAGGCGTCGCCGATCGGCGTCTATATCGACGACGTCTATATGGCGAGCCGCACCTCGCACGGCATGGGCCTGTTCGATCTCGACCGCGTCGAGGTGCTGCGCGGGCCGCAGGGCACGCTGTTCGGGCGCAACACCACCGGCGGCGCGATCAACTTCATCACCCGCGGGCCTTCGCTGTCGGGCAGCAACGGCTATGCCGAAGCCGGCTATGGCAATTTCAACACGATCACCGCGCAGGCGGCGGTCGAGGCGACGCTGATCGAGGACCAGCTCGGGCTCCGCATCGCCGGAAATTATCTGAAGAGCGACGGGCTCATCGACAATGTTTTCCCCGGCGGCCGCGATCCCAACCGCCAGAACACGCTGCAGGGCCGCGCGACGCTGCGCTTCAATCCCGGCGGCGGACCGCTCGACATCAAGATCAAGGCCTATGGCGGCCGCGACCATGGCACCCAGGCGGCGATCCACGGCCTGCTCACCGCGCGAACCGGCCTCAAATTCTTCGAGGTCAACGAGAACCGCATCGGGCTCAACCGCACCGACGCCTATGGCATCGCGGCGACGATCTCCTACGAACTGTCGCCGTCCTTGAGCTTCACCTCGATCACCTCGCGCGACGGGGGTTCGCAGCTCATCCAGCAGGCGGCCGACGGGGCGCCGATCGATATTCTCGATGTCTGGTGGAAGTCGAAATATCAGCAGTTCAGTCAGGAAGCGCGCTTCAACTATGGCGCGGACGGGCTGAACCTGGTCGGCGGCTTCTTCTACGGCTGGGACCGCGTGGTCACCGACAATGACTTCGCTATCGGCCAGGCGCTCGGCCCCGGCGTCGACGGCGGCTTTTTCCAGCATTACCGGCAGGAACGCCGGTCCTATGCCGTCTTCGCACAGGGCGACTATGAGATCGCCGACGGCCTGACGCTGACGCTTGGCGCGCGCTACACCTGGGACCGCTCCAAATATCGCGACGGCTTCGCCTATCTCTATGCGGGCTATGTCGATACGGCGAAGACGCCGATCGCGACGACCGTCCCGTGCGCCGGGCAGCCGGGCACCTGCGCCTATGATCCCGATGCCCGCTTTGCGAGCAACGGGCGCGACAATGCGCTGACCGGGCGCGTCTCGCTGAGCTATCAGTTCGATGCCGGGCCGCTGGTCTATGCCAGCTACAACCGCGGCTATCGTTCGGGGGCGTTCAACGGCGGCAGCTACACCTCCTCGGGCGGCATCAACTATGTCGATCCCGAACGCGTCAACGCCTATGAATTCGGCGCGAAAGGCCGGCTTGCGGACAATCGGCTGACCTATTCGGCGGCCGCCTTCTATTATGATTATTCCAAGCAGCAGTTGCAGGATTTGCGCCCCGGGCCGGTCGGCATTCTCGTCAACGCGCCCAAATCCGAAGTCTATGGCGCCGAACTCGAGACCAACTGGCGCGCCTCGGACGCGCTGACGCTGAACCTCGCGGTCGGCTATCTCCACGCGACCTACAAGGAACTCGTGCTGCAGGGCGCCGACATCGCGGGTAACGACCTGCCCTTCGCGCCGCGCTGGACGGCGCAGGCCGGCGCCGACATCCGGCTTTTCGATACG
This sequence comes from Sphingopyxis macrogoltabida, assembly GCF_001314325.1. Taxonomy (NCBI): domain Bacteria; kingdom Pseudomonadati; phylum Pseudomonadota; class Alphaproteobacteria; order Sphingomonadales; family Sphingopyxidaceae; genus Sphingopyxis; species Sphingopyxis macrogoltabida. Next base: position 881,061 of record NZ_CP009429.1, on the reverse strand, counting down.
GGCGATGCCAAACTGACCTTCTCGCCGAACGTCGCCTATTTCAGCCGCCAGTTCTTCTCGCCGCTGAACGAGGTGAACGCCCCCGGCACAGGACAGCAGAATGCCGAGCTGCAGCAGGGTTCCTATGCCAAGGTGAACGCAACACTCGCGCTGGAGATCGGCCGCTTCACGGTGAAGGGGTTCATCAACAACGCATTCAATCGCAAAACCTATGCCTATGGCCTCGACCTGCGTGGTGCGGGCTTCCCTTACCCGTTCCTCGTGCCGGCGGCGCCGCGCACCTTCGGCGGATCGGTGCGCGTCACCTTCTGACGAAAAGGCCCGCCGCATATGCGCGGCGGGCCATTACGCCTCCCATGACCCGGCGCCTGGCGCCGGGTATTTTTTATGAGCACGGCCAGTAGCGCTCTCGGACGAGGCGCTTGAGCAGCTTGCCCGTCGGATGCCGCGGCAATTCGGCGACGAAATCGATCTGCTTCGGCTGCTTGATCCGCCCGAGGCGCCCGTGCAGCGATTGCCGGATATCCTCGGCGAGCGCCGGTCCGGCCTCTGCCCAGTCCGCAGGCTGTACGACCGCGACCACCCGCTCGCCCATTTCGGGATCGGGCGCGCCGATCACTGCGACATCGGCGACGCGCGGGTGGGTGATGATCGCGTCCTCGATCTCCTGCGGGTAGATATTGACCCCGCCCGATATGATCATGAAACTCTGGCGATCGGTGAGATAGAGATAGCCGTCGGCATCGACATAACCGACGTCGCCGAGCGTCGTCCAACCATGGCGATTGCGGCTCGCCGCGGTCTTTTCGGGGTCGTTATGATATTCGAACGCCGGCCCGTCGGCGAAATGGATCGCGCCGACTTCGCCGGCCGGGAGCGGGTCGCCATCCTCGTCGCAGATCTTCAGTGTCCCCCAGATCGCGCGGCCGACCGAGCCCGGATGGGCAAGCCATTCCGCGGGCCCGATCGCGGTCAGCCCGTTGGCCTCGGTGCCCGCGTAAAATTCGTGGATGATCGGCCCCAGCCATGCGAGCATCGCTCGCTTGACCTCCACCGGGCACGGCGCCGCGGCATGATAGACGACGCGCAGCGACGAAAGATCGTAAAGGCCGCGCGTTTCGGCGGGCAGCTTGAGCATCCGGATGAAATGCGTCGGCACGAACTGCGCATGGGTGACGGCAAAGCGTTCGATCAGCGACAGTGCCGCTTCGCCGTCGAACTTCTCCATCACGATCACGGTCCCGCCGAGCTTCTGGACCGCCATGCACCAGCGGAGCGGGGCCGAATGGTAAAGCGGCGCCGGCGAAAGAAAGATGGTATCGGCGGCCATGCCATAGCTCGTCCGGCCGAACTCTGTCAGGGCATTGGTCTGATCCAGCGGCCCTTCGGGCAGCGCAGGACGGATGCCCTTCGGCCGCCCGGTGGTGCCCGACGAGTAAAGCATGTCGATACCGGGCGCTTCGTCGTCGATCGGCGCCCCGGGAAACGCCGTTCGTTCGGCCACGAAATCGCGCGCGCCGGGTGCGAAAATCTCGAGGCCGGTCACCGCAATCTCCGGAGATACGGGCGCCGACGCGATCAGCACGCGCGATCCCGAGTCCGCGATGATGAAAGCGATCTCGGGCGCCGCAAGGCGGGTCGATATGCAGGTGTAATAGAGCCCGGCGCGCTGCGCCGCCCAGACGATCTCGAAAAAGCGGGCGTCATTCTCCAGCATCAGCGCGATGCCGTCACCGCGCACAAGGCCGAGCGAACGCAACAGATGGGCGCCCTGGTTCGACCGGGCGTCGAGCTGGGCATAGGTAACGGTTTCGCCGGACCCCGCCATGCGATAGGCGGGCTTGTCGGGCGTGAGGCGAGCGTGGACGGACGGATGCATGTGCCATGCCTGATCCGGCGAACGGATTCGGTCCAATCGGCATTCGCGGGCCATCAATCGACGGACGCAATGAATTCGCGTACCAGACAAACAGCGCCGCGTTCCGAAAGGCGGCGAACGACGAGCGGGGCACCCTGTCAGCCCGGCCTTTTTGCGGAGACAGAAGATGATCCTCTCACGCCGCTCGCTCATCCTGTCCGGTGTCACGGCCGCCGCAGCCAGTTCGTTGCCCGGCCTCGCCTACGCCGCCGCCGGCACGCCGAAGCGCCTCGTCTTCATCATTCAGCGCGGCGCCGCCGATGGCCTCGCCACCGTCGCACCCACCGGCGACCCGGCCTTTGCCGCCGCGCGCCGCGCGCTGGCCGACGAAACGGCGGGCGGGGCCAGACTCGACACGATGTTCACCCTTCACCCGTCGCTGGCGCAAATTGCCGGCCTCTATGCCGGCAAGCAGGCGCATTTCGCGCACGCCGTTGCAACGGGCTATCGTGATCGGTCGCATTTCGACGGGCAGAACATGCTCGCGGGCGGCGGCTTGCATCCGTACGGCCGCGAGGACGGCTGGATCGGGCGCCTGCTCCCCTTGCTGCCCGCTGCCGAGCGCGACGCGATCGCAATCGCGGCGAGCGCACCGCTCGCGCTGCGCGGGACGGCACTGCCCGACACCCATGCGTACAGCCGCCTGCCGCGAACCGAGGCCGATCTCATCGGGCGTCTGACAACTCTCTATCGCGGCGGTCCGCTGCTCCAACCATTGCGGGACAGCGCGATCAAAACCCGGGAACTGGCGGGCAACATCGGCGGAAACAATGGCCGCAACGGCGCCGACCTCGGCACGCTGGCAGCGTCGTTGATGCGGCCCGAAGGCGGCGCCCGCGTGATGACGATCGAAACGGGCGGCTGGGACACGCATAACGGCCAACGCGGCCGTCTCGCGGCGCAGCTCCATGGACTCGACCAGTTGATCGGCGCCCTTCAGACTGGCCTCGGCCCGGCATGGGGCCACACGCTGGCGATCGTCGCGACCGAATTCGGACGCGCGATCGAGGCGAACAGCACCGGCGGCACCGATCATGGCACGGCCTCGACCGCAATGCTGCTGGGCGGCGGATTAGACAATGGTGGCGAGGTATCGGCAGACTGGCCCGGCCTCGGCGCGGCTGCCCGCCACGAAGGAGGCCTCAAGCCCACCCGCAGCCTCGAAACCACGGTCGCGAACGCGGTCGCGCATCATTATGCACTCGACCCGAAACGGGTCATGGCCACCCTCTATCCGGATATCGGGTAGGTGTTCGGCTGCGCCCGCTTGCCAACTCGTTCCGGCAAATCTACACGCAAGGCGTGCTCCGGTCCCTACCCTCGTTGAACCGTCTCGTCGCTTCGCTCTGCGTCGCGTTGATGATGTTCTACGCAACGACGATACCGGCGAAGGCGACCGACCAGCTTCAGCATTCGCCCTCGCTGATGGTCGCCCACGATCATGACACGCCGGGCAGCTTCATGGTCGATGCCGTTCACGATGATCCGGCCGATCATGCCGACCATCATGCTCCGGCGCCGGATACCGACGATCAGCCGAGCGACCATTTCGCCGGCGGGCATCATCACCATGGCGATACCGGCCCCAATCTTCTGGTCCCGGGCGGTGCGAATGCGCTCGGCGGCTTTGCGTCCGGTAACCTCCACGGCGTACGGCCCGATCGGCAATTTGCGGGCCTGCGGCCCGTCGGCCCCGAACGCCCTCCCAGACTCCTCTCGCTAAACGCCTGAGTTTCCCGCGCCTCCTGAGGCGTGGGCTGTTCCCACGCCTTTCAGCGAGGCTATTATTCCATGTATTCCTTATCTCGAGCGCGCTTTTGCGCGCATAAAGCCCGTAGAGCTTGGCTCTGCGGGGGTGTCCTGCTGGCTGCCGTAGCGCAGCCGGTCGCGGCACAAAATCTGAGCCTGGACGAGGCGCTCTCGCGCGCCTCGACCGCCGACCCCGCCGTTGCCGCCAATATGGCGCGGCTGGAAGCCGCCGATGCCGCCATTCTCCAGGCCGATGTGAGACCACGCGATGTGGTCGGGGTCGATTTCGAGAATTTCGCCGGGACCGGCCCCTATTCGCCGCTCGGCCGGTATGAAGCGACCGGCTGGTACGAGCGGACATGGGAGCGGGGCGGCAAGCGCGAAGCGCGGATCGGCGCAGCCCGCGCCGATGTCGCGGTCGTCGCGCAGCAGAACCGGGTTCGGCTGCTCGACCGGCTGGCGCGCGTGCAGGCCGGCTGGGTCGAAGCCCTTGCGGCAGAGGCAGCCATCCCGGTCGCCGAAGCACGGCTTGCCGACCTGCAACGCGTCGAGCTCGATGTCGTGAAACGCGTCACCGGCGCGCTGGACCCGTGGTTTTCGGCCGAGCGGGCGCGGACCAATGTCGCGCAGGCCGAGATCGCGGTCGAACAGGCGCGCGAGAATGCCCGGCTCGCCCGGGCGAGCCTTGCAGCCTGGTGGGGCGGCACGGGCGATTTCAAACTCGATTCGGCCGCCTTCCAGCAGATCGGGACCGATGTCCCCGCGGCGGGCAATTCGGCGGACCTCGCCGTGCTTGCCGCCGAGATCGCGGCCGCCGAGGCCAAAGTCAAACTGGCCGAGACCGGCAACGTCGCCGATCCGAGCGCTCGCATCGGCCTGCGCCAGTTCGGCGAGGGTAACGATTTTGCGGTCATGGTCGGCGGCTCGATCCCGCTCGGGACGAAGGCCGCCAACCGCGGCAATGTCCAACGGGCGCAGGCCGAACAGCGTGCACTCGAAGCCGAGGTCGCGGTGTCGCGAGTCGAAATCGATCGCGAGATCGACCGGCTGGTTGCCGACCGCCGCCTCATCGCCGTCGAGGTCATGCGCATCGATGCCGAGGTGCTGCCCAGCGCCGAACGCGCCGTGCGCCTGATCCGCGACGGGCTCGCGCGCGGCGGCACGGCCTTCACCTTCCTTGAATTCAGTCAGGCCCAGACGGCGGTCAACGATGCGCGATCGCGCCGCATCGACCTGCTGCGCCGGTTCCATCTGCTCGGGGTTCGCCTCGACCGGCTGACCGGGCGCCACGCCCCCTGGCTCGCAAAAATGGAGACGATCCGATGAACAAATATCCGCTGGGGGCAGCATCGGTGCTCGCCCTTTCGCTACTTGCCGCCTGCGGCGAAGCCACGCCGGAAAAGAAAGAGGGCGCGGAAGCCGCCGCGGCCGGCGAATATGAGCGCGGCCCGCATCGCGGGCGTATGCTCCGCGACGGGGATTTCGCGCTCGAAGTCACCATCTTCGAAGATGGCGTCGACCCCGAGTTTCGCGTCTATGCCTATCGCGGCGACAAGCCGGTGAAGCCATCCGAGGTCAAGCTGACGATGGAGTTGGGGCGTCTCGGCGGCAAGATCGACCGCTTCGGCTTCACGCCGCAGGACGATTTTTTGCGGGGCAGCGGCGTAGTTAGCGAACCGCACAGCTTCGACGTCCGCGTGGCCGCGTCAGAGGGCGGCCGCAGCCACAAATGGGCCTATCAATCCTATGAAGGCCGCACGGTCATCACCGCCGAAGCGGCAAAAGCGGGTGGCATCAAGACCGAAGCGGCAGGTCCCGCGACGGTCAGCGACCTCATCGACATGGGCGGCCGCGTCGAGATCACCCCCGAAGGCAAGGCCGAGGTGCGCGCGCGCCTGCCAGGACTGATCGTGTCGCTCAGCGGCAAGCTGGGGCAGCAGGTCCGCCGCGGCCAGGTTCTGGCGCGCGTCGAATCGAGCCATTCGCTTCAGGTCTATACGGTGACCGCCCCGATCGGCGGGACGATCGTCGAAAAGAGCGTCAACGTCGGCGATACGACCGGCGACCGCGCGCTGTTCACCATCGCCGACCCGAACCAGCTCCACGCCGAATTCTTCGTCTATCCCCGCGATGCCGAGCGGGTGCGCGTCGGCCAGCCGGTCGCGCTCAAGAGCCTGTCGGGCGACGGCCGGTTCGCGGGCGAGGTCGAGGCGGTGCTGCCGACCGCCGATGTCGCGAGCCAGACGATGCTCGCGCACGTCCATCTGCCGCCCCAGGCCTCGCGCGAATTTCGCCCCGGAATGGGGGTCGAGGGCAGCTTCGCGGTGGCGCAGGCCGATGTGCCGCTCGCCGTCCGGACCAAGGCGATCCAGCGCTTCCGCGATTTCGAGGTGGTCTTCATCAAGGTCGGCAACACCTATGAGGTGCGCATGCTCGATATCGGGCGCCGGACGCCCGAATGGACCGAGGTCCTCGGCGGCCTGCAACCCGGCGACGTCTATGTGACCGACGGCGCTTTCCTGATCCGTGCCGACATCGAGAAATCGGGGGCCAGCCATGACCATTGATATCGCCGCCCCGCCGGGCGAGCTTCCCTTGCTCGAGCGGATGATCGCCGGCGCGATCCGCTTCCGCTGGTCCGTCCTCGCCGTCGTCGCGCTGCTTTGCGCGATCGGCGTCTGGAGTTTCCAGCGGCTGCCGATCGACGCCACCCCCGACATCACCAACGTTCAGGTCCAGATCAACACATCGGCGCCCGGCTTTTCCCCGCTCGAAGCCGAACAGCGCGTGACCTTCCCGGTCGAAACTGCGGTCGCCGGCCTGCCCGGGCTCAAATATACGCGATCGATCTCGCGCTATGGCCTCAGCCAGGTCACCGTCGTGTTCGAGGATGGGACGAGCATCTATTTTGCCCGGCAACTCATCAACGAGCGGCTGCAAACGGCGCGCGAACAGCTTCCGCCGGGCGTTTCGCCCGAGATGGGCCCGATCGCGACCGGGCTCGGCGAAATCTTCATGTACACGCTGGAGGCCGAACCGGGAGCGAAAAAGCCCGACGGTTCGGCATATACGGCCGAAGACTTGCGCACTTTGCAGGACGGGGTCATCCGGCCGCAGCTTAGGGGCACCCCGGGGGTGACCGAGGTCAACAGTATCGGCGGCTATGAGCGCCAATATCATGTCACCCCCATCCCGGCGCGGCTGTCGGCTTACGGGCTGACGCTCGCCGATGTCGTCCAGGCGCTCGAACGCAACAACGACAATCGCGGCGCCGGCTATGTCGAGCGTTACGGCGAGCAATATCTGGTCCGCACCCCGGGTCAGGCGGCCGGCATCGACGATCTGAAATCGGTCATCGTCAGCAACCGGAACGGCATTCCGATCCGCGTCGCCGATGTCGCCGACATCGGCCTCGGCGAAGAGCTGCGCACCGGTGCCGCGACCGAGGACGGCAAGGAAGTCGTCCTCGCCACGGTGATGATGCTCGCAGGGGAGAACAGCCGCGTCGTCGCCAAGGCAGCAGCCGAGCGCCTCGCGGTGGCGGCGAAGGCGCTCCCGCCGGGCGTGAAGGCGGTGCCGATCTACGACCGCACCGATCTCGTCGAACGCGCGATCTGGACCGTCGAAAAGAACCTGCTCGAAGGCGCGCTGCTCGTCATCGTCGTGCTTTTCCTGCTGCTCGGCAATGTCCGCGCGGCGCTGATCACGGCGGCGGTCATTCCGGTCACGATGCTGATGACGATCACCGGCATGGTGCGTGGCGGCGTGTCGGGCAACCTCATGAGCCTCGGCGCGCTCGACTTCGGGCTGATCGTCGACGGGGCGGTCATCATCGTCGAGAATTGCCTTCGCCGCTTCGGGGAGGCGCAGCACCGGCTCGGGCGGCTGCTCGATCGCAGCGAGCGCTTCAAGCTGGCGGCATCGGCGACCTCCGAAGTCATCCGGCCGTCGCTGTTCGGCGTCCTGATCATCGCGCTCGTCTATGTGCCCATCTTCGCGCTCACCGGCGTCGAGGGAAAGATGTTCCATCCGATGGCGATCACCGTCGTGATGGCGCTGACCGCGGCGCTCATCCTGTCGCTGACCTTCGTGCCGGCGGCGATCGCGCTGTTCGTCACGGGCAAGGTCGAGGAGAAGGAAAGCCGCCTGATGGGCTGGGCACGGCGCGCCTATGCGCCGGCGCTCGCCAAGGCGCTCCGGCTGCGCGTGGCGTTCGTCGCGGGCGCCGTCGGCCTCGTCCTGCTCTCGGGTCTCGCCGCCAGCCGGATGGGGTCGGAGTTCGTCCCCAACCTCGACGAAGGCGACATCGCGCTCCACGCGCTCCGCATTCCCGGCACCAGCCTGTCGCAAGCGGTCGAGATGCAGGCCACGCTCGAAGCGCGGATCAAGCGCTTTCCCGAAGTGGAACGGGTGGTGGCAAAGATCGGCACCGCGGAGGTTGCGACCGATCCGATGCCGCCGTCGGTTGCCGACACCTATGTGATGCTCAAGGATCGCAAGCTATGGCCCGACCCGAGGAAACCGAAGGCCGAGCTCGTCCGCGAAATGCAGGCCGCGGTCGCCGAGATCCCCGGCAACAATTACGAGTTCACCCAGCCGATCCAGATGCGGTTCAACGAGCTCCTGTCCGGGGTTCGCGCCGACGTCGCGATCAAGGTCTTCGGCGACGATCTCGATACGCTCAGCCAGATCGGCGATGCGATCGAAAGCGTGGCCTCGAAGATCGAGGGTGCGCAGGACGTCGCGGTCGAGCAGGTCACGGGGCTGCCGATGCTCCAGATTACCCCCGATCGCGCCGCGCTCGCACGCTTCGGGCTCAATGTCGCCGATATCCAGGATGTCGTCGGCGTGTCGATCGGCGGCGTCGAAGCCGGGCAGATCTTCGAAGGCGACCGCCGCTTCCCGATCATCGTCCGCCTGCCCGAGACGATGCGCGAGCGGGTCGACGAAATCGGGCGGCTTCGCATCCCCCTGCCCGCAATCGGCCCGTCGAGCGATGTGACGCTGGGGGCGGCACCCGATGCGGGCCTGCGCGGCTTCATCCCGCTCGCGGACGTCGCGAAGATCGAGGTGGTTGTCGGACCGAACCAGGTCAGCCGCGAGGACGGCAAGCGCCGCGTCGTCGTAACCGCCAATGTCCGCGGCCGCGATCTTGGATCGTTCGTCGACGAACTGCGGACGAAGGTCGGCGCCGAGGTCCAGGTGCCCCCCGGCTACTGGATCAGCTACGGCGGGACGTTCGAGCAACTGATCTCGGCCGCGAAACGGCTCCAGCTCGTGGTTCCGGCGGCCTTGCTGATGATCCTCGGTCTGCTCTACGCGCTGTTCCGGTCGTGGAAGGATGCCGCGGTCGTCTTTTCGGGCGTACCGCTGGCGCTCACCGGCGGCGTCGCGGCGCTGCTGATCCGCGGAATGCCGCTGTCGATCTCGGCCGGGGTGGGTTTCATCGCCCTCTCCGGCGTCGCGGTACTCAACGGCGTTGTGATGCTGAGCTTCATCCGCCAGCTTCGCGAAAGCGGTACGGGCCTCGACGACGCGATCCGCGAAGGCGCCCTCACCCGCCTGCGGCCGGTGCTGATGACCGCCCTGGTCGCGAGCCTCGGTTTCGTGCCGATGGCGTTCAACGTCGGCGCCGGCGCCGAGGTGCAACGGCCGCTGGCAACCGTGGTCATCGGCGGGATTGTCTCTTCGACCATCCTGACCTTGCTCATACTTCCGGCGCTCTACCGCATGGTGCATGGCCGCCGGTCGAAAGGCGAAGCGCCGCCGCGGCCGGTCGCGGGAACCGTCCCCGCCTGAGCGTCACCCCGCGCGCCGGACGCGGCGCGCGGGGCCTTCCGCTTTTCGAGGGGTCAGATCGTCTGGCAACCCTGCAGACTCAGCCACCGCACCTAATCGCGATCGGGCAGCCGTTGCCAGCGCTCCGAAACCTCAACCGGCTCCCAAAGCCCGGGCCCGACGAACAGAAGCGCGCTGCCCGCGCTTCCGCAAATGAAAGTCAACGCGGCGAGCAGTATCATGAACGACGTCGCGTCGCGTGCCGGCGTCGTCTGCACAAGGCAATGGAGCCGGACTGCGACCAACCAGCCGATGACCAGAAGCATGGCGCCGCCGATGCGAAGGCCCAGACGGGCGGCGAGTGTTTCCTGCCATTTTTTCATGAAAACCTCCAAAGGAGGTTACCAGTTACGCCGGGCGGCATAGTAATTCGAGATCGCGAAACGTCGCCCCGCATTGAGATTGCATATGATCGGCCGTGGGGCTTGATGATCGGACCTCGGCCATTCGGAACGACTTGCTCTCTACCGCCGCTTAGGTCGGCACCATATTTTCATTCGCCGGAGCCCTCCGTCCCGAGCCGCAAGCGGTAGCCGATCCCGAGTTCGTTGCCGATGATCTGCGGCTGCTGTGGATCGGCTTCGAGTTTCTGGCGGAGCGTGCGGATCAGCACGCGCAAATATTCGACATGATGCTCATGCTCGCGCGGCCATACTTCGTCCATGAGCTGCTTGTGCGTGATGACGCGCCCGGGAAAGCGGGCGAGCTGGGCGAGCACTGCATATTCCTTGGGCGTGAGGTGGACCTCTTTGCCGCCCTTGGTCACGCGCCGGGCGACCAGATCGAGTTTGACGTCGCCGACCGTCACGGCGAGATTGCCGCCGTCGCGCGTCAACCGGTTCCGCAAGGCGACGCGCACCCGCGCGAGCAGTTCGTCGGTGTCGAATGGTTTCGTCAGATAATCGTCCGCGCCAAGATCCAGCGCTGCCACCTTCTCGTCGGTCGCGTCGCGCGCCGATACGACGATCAGCGTCGCCTCCGACTTCTGCTTGACGAGCGGAACCAGTTCGAGCCCGTCGCGATCGGGCAGGCCGAGATCGAGCAGGACGATGTCGGGTCGCTCCTCACCGAGGCGTTCGATTGCCTCGCTCGCATTTTCGGCCTCGACGATCGCATAGTCGGCCCGCTCCAGCGCCGCACGGATCAGGCGGCGGATATGGCGTTCGTCATCGACGATCAGGATCTTGTGGCGAATTTTCATGGAATATCCTCGACGGTCAGATCCTTGACGAGCAGCGCTTCGGGGATGCGGATCGTGAAGCACGCGCCATGCGGTTCGCCATTGTTGCCCGCCTCGACCGTCAGTCCCATCGCCTCGGCAAAGCCCTTGACGATGGCAAGCCCGAGCCCGGTGCCATGCTTGGCGCGGTCGCTGCCTTCGAGCCGGGTGAAGGTTTCGAAGACGCGCGTCTCGTTGCCGGGCGCGATACCGGGTCCCTGGTCGATCACCGACAGCAGGACGGCATCGGCGATGCGCCTCGCCCGAATGGTGATCGGCGTGCCGGGATCGGCGTAGCGTCCGGCGTTATCGAGCAGATTGATCAGGCAATGATGAAGCAGCACCGGGTCGACGCGCACGAGCGGAATGGCGGGGGCGATTTCGATCAGGACATCGTGCCCGGCCAGCGAGGCGCGGGTGTCGTGCGCGGCGCCCGCAGCGGCGTCGAATAGCTCGGTCGCTTCCGCCTTCATCGGAAGGGCGCCAGCCTCGACGCGTACCATGTCGAGCAGGTTCGAGACAAAGCGGTTGAGGCGGCGCGCCTCGGTCTCGATCGTTTCGGCCATTTCCGCCGTGGGATGGCGCCGCATCTCCTGCGCCGCCGACAGGATCGTGGTGAGCGGTGTGCGAAGGTCGTGGCTGACCGACGACAGCAGCGCCGAGCGCAGCCGGTCGCGCTCGTCGACCTGCCGCGCTTGAAGCGAGGCTTCCTCGAGTTCCATACGGTCGAGCGCGATCGATGCCTGATCGAGCAGGCTCATCAGCAGCGGCACCTGATCCGACCGCACCGGCGCTTGTGCATCGTCGCGCGTCAGCCCGAGCACGCCAAGCACTCCGCGCGTGGTCTGTAGCGGGTGGAAAAGCCAGTCCGACGCGGTCAGCGTCGACGAACCCCGCCCCGCGGGCTGTGCATTGTCCATCGCCCACTGCGCCGCCGCCCGCTCGATCTGTTCGAGCCGGTCTTCGGGCGGCACCGCGGCGCGGAGCGTCGGGCCATCGGCCGACGGCAGGAGGAGGACGGTGCGGACGTCGAGCAGGCGGCCGACCTCGGCGCAGATAGCCTGCATCAGCCTATCCTGATCGGGCGCCGCGGTAAGCTGGCGCGAGAAGCTGGCGAGCGCCGCATTCTGGCGGGCGCTCGACTGCGCAAGGTCGGCCTGGGCGCGCACGCGCGCCGCAAACTGGCTGGTGACGATCGCGACGCCGAGCAACACGAGGATGCTGATCACATTCTCGGGGTTGTTGACGGTCAACGTGCCGGTCGGCGGCAGGAAGAAGAAATTATAGGCGAGGCTCGATACCAGCCCCGCGAACAGCCCGGCGCGCAGGCCAAAGGTCGCCGCGGCAAACATGACGGGGACCAGATAAAGCAGCGAAATATTGCCCAGATCGATGACTTCGATGAGCAGGCGGCCAAGCGCCGTCATCGCGGCGACCATCGCGAGCGACCAGATATAATGTGACGGCTTGCCCCAACGCCCGGGGACCGGAGGCGCCGGCCGTTCCGCCTTGACCTCGGGCTCGCCCGGCAGGACGTGAACCGCGACATCGTCGATCGTCCGCACGAGCTGATCGACGACCGAGCCGTGACGCATCTCGAACCACCAGGGGCGGCTCGATTTGCCGATCACGATCTGCGTCGCCCGCGCGTCGCGCGCAAAACTGCGCAACCCCTCGACAACGCTCGCGGCAGGGACGGTAGCGGTCGAGGCACCGAGCCGCGAGGCGAGCGCGAGCGTGTCGCCGAGTTGCCGCCGGTCGTCGTCGGTCATCGCCCGACTGCGCCGCGTCTCGATATAGACCGCGCTCCACGGCGCCCTCAGCGCGTCGGCGAGCCGCTTGCCCGCGCGGACCAGTTCGGCGGCGACGGGAAGTTCGCTGACCGCCACGACGATCCGTTCCCCCACCGCGAAGCTGCCTGCGAGCGCATGGCTGCGGACATGATCGAGCATCTGCGCATCGACCGCCTGCGCGGCCCGGCGCAGCGCCAGTTCGCGGAGCGCAGTGAGGTTCGATTTGGAGAAGAAGTGCGTCAGCGCCCGCGACGCCTCCTGCGGAATATAGACCTTGCCGTCGCGCAGCCGTTCGATCAGCTCGTCCGGCGGAATGTCCACCACCTCGATCTCGGCATTTTCGAGGATCGAGTCGGGCACCGTTTCGCGCACGCGGACGCGCGTGAACGATGCCACGACATCGTTCAAACTTTCGACATGCTGGATGTTGAGCGTCGAATAGACGTCGATCCCGGCATCGAGCAGTTCCTCGACGTCCTGATAGCGTTTGGGGTGGCGGCTGCCCGGCGCGTTGGTGTGGGCAAGTTCGTCGACGAGCACGAGCCCGGGGCGTCGTTCGAGAATCGCATCGATGTCCATTTCGCCGAGGCTGTGGCCCTGATGATCGACCTCGCGCCGCGCAACGATCTCGTGGCCGTGGACGAGCGCCTCGGTCTCGCGGCGGCCGTGCGTTTCGACCACCCCGACCACGACATCGACACCCGAATCGCGGCGCTGACGGCCGTCGGTCAGCATTTCCCACGTCTTGCCGACCCCCGGGGCCGCCCCGAGAAAGACCTTGAGACGGCCGCGGCCTTCCTGCGCCGCCTGACGCAGAAAGGCCTCGGGTAATGGTCGGTCGGCTTCGGTCACCTCGCCGGTTTAGCCCCAAGTGCATCGAGTCGTCGATTGAGCTTGAACAGATTGACGCGCGGCTCGCCCAGAAAGCCCAACAACGGCGTCTCGACCGCCTGTTCGACCAGCCTGCGAACCTTAGTGGGGTCGAGTCCGCGCACGCGCGCCACGCGCTCGCTTTGGTAAAGAGCCGCCTCGGGACTGATATGAGGGTCGAGCCCCGAGGCGGAGGTCGTCACCAGGTCAGGCGGGACGTTCGGCCCTGGCGCCGTTTCGGAAAGCCGGACGACATCGGCCCGCACGCGGTCGGCGAGCGCCTGCGACGTCGGGCCGAGGTTCGAGCCCGACGAGGCCATTCCGTCGTAACCGTCGCCCGCCGCCGAAGGCCGGCTGTGGAAATATCGCTCCGACGCGAAGGCTTGCCCGACGACGGTGGAGCCGACGACGATCCCCTTCTCGCGTACGAGGCTGCCGTTCGCCTGACCGGGAAAAAAGGCCTGTCCGATACCGGTGATCGCGAGCGGATAGGCGAGCCCGAGCAGCGCCGCGAAAAGCAACGTCATGACGAGCGCGGGGCGCAGCGAGCTGATGAGATCCTTGTCCATGAATAATCCTCAGGCAAGACCGAGGCCGCCGACGGCCAGGTCGATGAGCTTGATGCCGATAAAGGGCGCGACGAGGCCGCCGAGACCATAGACGGCAAGGTTGCGCGCGAGCAGCGGCCCCGCCCCCATCGGCCGGTAGGTCACGCCCCTCAGCGCGAGCGGCACGAGCAACGGAATGATCAGCGCGTTGAAGATGATCGCCGACAGGATCGCGCTCTCGGGGCTGGTGAGCCCCATGATGTTGAGCACGCCGAGCCCGGGATAGAGCGCGACGAACATCGCCGGGATGATCGCGAAATATTTGGCCACGTCGTTGGCAACCGAAAAGGTCGTGAGCGCCCCGCGCGTCATCAGCAGCTGCTTGCCCAGCCCGACCACCTCGATCAGCTTGGTCGGATCGCTGTCGAGGTCGACCATATTGCCGGCCTCGCGCGCCGCCTGCGTGCCGGTGTTCATCGCAACGCCGACATCGGCCTGCGCCAGCGCCGGCGCATCGTTGGTGCCGTCGCCGCACATCGCGACCAGCCGCCCGCCCGCCTGTTCCTTGCGGATCAGCTCAAGCTTGTCCTCGGGCGTCGCCTGCGCGAGGAAATCGTCCACCCCGGCCTCCGCCGCGATCGCCGCGGCAGTGAGCGGATTGTCGCCGGTGATCATCACCGTGCGGATGCCCATCGCGCGCAGTTCGCCGAAGCGTTCGCGAATGCCCGCCTTGACGATGTCCTTCAAAAAGATCGCACCGAGCAACTCACCGTCCTTCGCGACCGCCAGCGGCGTGCCGCCGGCGCGCGCGATCTCGTCGGTGATACGGCGGAGCTCGGTCGCGGCAGCGGTGGTCCCCGCGCCGGGATTGGCGCGCAGGACCGAGTCCACCGCGCCCTTCTGAATCACGCTGTCGCCGATCCGGATGCCCGAGATGCGCGTCTGCGCAGTGAAGGCGATAATCTCTGCACCCGCGGGCATCTCGGCGGTCTGACCGAAGCCTTCGCGCGCCAGTACGACGATCGAGCGCCCCTCCGGCGTTTCATCGGCAAGGCTGGCGAGCAGCGCCGCCTCGGCGAGCTGCGCCGCCGAATGGCCGCCCACGGCGCGAAATTCGGTCGCCTGGCGGTCGCCGACGGTGATCGTGCCGGTCTTGTCGAGCAGCAGCACGTCGACGTCGCCCGCCGCCTCGACCGCGCGGCCCGACTTGGCGAGCACATTGAAGCGCACGAGCCGGTCCATGCCCGCAATGCCGATGGCCGAAAGCAAGGCCGCGATGGTCGTCGGAATCAGGGTGATCAGCAACGCCGCAAGGATCGCCACCGGAATGCTCCCGCCCGCATAGCTTGCAAAAGCGGGGATTGTCCCGACCGCGATCAGGAAGATGATCGTCAGCCCGACGAGCAGCAGGGTCAGCGCGATCTCGTTCGGCGTCTTTTGCCGCTCGGCACCTTCGACGAGTGCGATCATCCGGTCGAGAAAGCCCTGCCCCGGATTGACCGTCACCCGCACCCGGATCTCGTCCGAAATGACGCGCGTGCCCGCCGTGACCGCGCTGCGGTCGCCGCCCGCCTCGCGGATCACCGGCGCGCTTTCGCCGGTGATCGCCGCTTCGTTGACCGATGCCACCCCGGCGACGACTTCGCCATCGGAAGGAATGAGGTCGCCCGTCTCGACGAGTACCTCATCGCCGACCTTGAGCGCGCTGGCCGGGACATCATCCCACGTCCCGCCCGGCCCCTTCAGGCGCTTCGCGGTCAGTTCGGCCTTGGCCGCGCGCAGCGATGCCGCCTGCGCCTTGCCGCGCCCTTCGGCGAGCGCTTCGGCGAAGGTGCCGAAAAGCACGGTCAGCCACAGCCAGACGACGAGCTGGAACTTGAAGCCCGTAGCGGTCCCGTCGTGCCCGACGACGAGCAGGACGGTGAGCAGCGCCGCGACGACCGCGGTGGTGAACATCACAGGATTGCGGATCAGTTCTTTCGGGTTGAGCTTGCGAAAGGCGTCGCCGATCGCCGGAACGATCAGGTCAGCCGTAAACAGGGACTTGGTTTCAGACCGGGCCATTTTGCGTGATCCTTAGAAAAGCTGGCCGCTCGTCATCGCGAGATGATCGGCGATCGGGGCGAGCGCGAGGCTCGGCAGGAAGGTCAGGCCGCCGACGATCAGCACGATGCCGACGAGCAGCGCCGTCCACAGCGGCCCGGTGGTCGGGAAGCTACCCGCCGTCGCCGGCGTATATTTCTTCGCCGCGAGGCCGCCCGCGATCGCGAGCATCGGCACGATGATGAAGAAACGGCCGATCCACATCGCGACGCCCAGCATGCCGTTATAGAAGGGCGTGTTGGCGCTGAGCCCGGCAAAGGCAGAGCCGTTGTTCGCGGTCGCGCTGGTGAAGGCGTAGAGGATTTCGGAAAATCCGTGCGGCCCCTTGTTGAGCGGACCCGCAAGCCCTGCCTCCGTCACCGACGCGATGGCACTGAAGCCGAGGATGACGAGCGGCAGCACCGCGATCGCGAGCACCGCAAGCTTGACCTCGCGCGCCTCGATCTTCTTGCCGACATATTCGGGGGTCCGCCCGACCATCAGCCCGGCCACGAAAATGGCAAGGATCGCGAAGAGCAGGAAACCATAGATCCCCGCGCCGACCCCGCCGACGACGACCTCGCCGAGTTGCATGTTGAACAGCGGGATCATGCCGCCGAGCGCGGTGAAGCTGTCGTGCATCGCATTGACCGCCCCGCACGACGCCGCTGTCGTGACGACCGCGAACAACGCCGACTGGGCGATGCCGAAGCGCACCTCCTTGCCCTCCATATTGCCGCCGGCAACGCCGAGATTGTGGAACACCGGATTGCCCGCGGCTTCCTGCCAATAGGTGATCGCAGCCCCGGCGAGGAACAGCGCCATCATCGCGGCAAGGATCGCCCAGCCCTGACGCGGATTGCCGACCGCCTTGCCGAAGGTCCAGGTCAGCCCGGTACCGATGGCGAAGATCGACAGCATCTGGACGAAGTTGGTCAGCGCCGTCGGATTCTCGAACGGATGCGCCGAGTTGGCGTTGAAAAAGCCGCCGCCGTTGGTGCCGAGCATCTTGATCGCTTCCTGCGAAGCGACCGGCCCCAGTGCAAGGGTCTGTTTGACGCCCTCGAGCGTCGTCACGTCGACCGAGCCGGCGAGCGTCTGCGGCACGCCGCTCGCGATATAGAAGATCGCAAGCACGGCGCAGAGCGGCAACAACAGATAGAGCGTGACGCGCGTCATATCGGCCCAGAAATTGCCGATCGTCTTCATCTCGCGCCGCGCGAAACCGCGGAACAGGGCGAAGGCGAGCGCGATGCCCGTCGCCGCCGACAGGAAGTTATGGATCGTGAGGCCGAGCATCTGGCTCAGGTTCGACATCGTCGACTCACCGCCATAGCTCTGCCAGTTGGTGTTCGCGGTAAAGCTGATCGCCGTGTTGAAGGCGAGGTCTGCGCTGGTGCCGTCATAGCCGAGCGGATTGAGCGGCAGCACGCCCTGCAGGCGCAGGATCGCATAAGTGAAGAGCGCGAGCGCCGCGTTGAAGACGAGCATATGCACGGCGTAGCGGCGCCAGCCCTGCTCCTCGTTCGGGTCGATGCCCGAGAGGCGGTAAAAACCCGTCTCGACGGGCCCCAACACGCGGTGGAGCGGCGTGCGGCGCCCCTCGTAAAGCGCGAAGAGCCATTGACCCATCGGCTTCGCCAGAAGCAGGAGGATGCCGGCGAAGGCGGCGATCAGGAGCCATCCCTGAAACGTCATGGCGCGCCTCGCCTAGAAACGTTCGGGCCGCGCGAGCACGGCGACGAGACAGCAAAGAAGGCCCAGCGCGGTGAGGCCCGCGAGCCAGAAGTCGAGGGTCATGGCATCGGTCCCTATGCGTCGTCGCACAGCCGCGCATAACCGAGGCTCGCGGCGAGAAGGCCGAGGATGATGCCGATCCAGATCAGATCCTGCATGATGTTGCTCCGGCACGACGCAGGCCACGGAAGATGGCGAGTCGTCCGCAGGAGGCTCAAATAGGCCGGGGCCGCGTTTGAATTCGAGAGCGCGAAATCGGGGCGCGCATAGTATTTGCGTATGATTTTTTCGAAATTCGCCCCAAGCTGCAGACCGCTTCGGGGGATGGCTCGATATCCGCCCGACCTGCAACGCGAATCAAACCCTCTCTGCTCGGGGCGCAATGCTGCGCACCGAAACAATTGCCAGACGATGCTTGTCATCATCCGGCCGCGCTGTTAGAGGCGCCGGCGTTGCCGCTTTAGCTCAGTTGGTAGAGCACATCATTCGTAATGATGGGGTCACAGGTTCGAGTCCTGAAGCGGCACCATCCACAATGCTGAAGACGATATTCTCCCGGAGAGGTTGAACGCCTTTTCGGCGAACGCCGCACTGCTATCGACCCAAAGCCGCACCACAGCATGAGCTGCACGCGCTCGAACGCTTTGATCGATATCTCTTTCGAGCGCTGTACAATTCCCGGTAGCCGTCTGCCGGGAATAATCTCAATAGCGCGTCACATAAGAAAAATGGTGCCCATCCTCGGAATCGAAGTCGATAACGCATTTAGCTGGTTGTGATAGCAATCACCAGCGAGGCCACCCTTTCAACATGTTCAAATGCTCTTCCGAATGGCTAAACTCAGGCGCCTTGCCTCCGAGGTACGCGATCGCCATGTTACGTCAAAGCCGCTAAGCTAACGAGGGTCCAGAATGCGCCCCATAGGAAGCCCCCAGTCGCGGCCCATGTCACCCACCAATCCTGCTCGTCGTTCGACCGCTTCTGCTTGACCATGCCCTCGACCCGGCCAAGCGAGCGCGACAGCGCATCGCACGCCTCCACGAGGATCTTGCGGTCATCAGCCCGGTAGGTGATCAATCCTTCGTGCATTTCCGTGGCGATCGTTAGCGGCGTGAGCCGCATAGCCGGGCGTTCGTTGATGCTTTCCACGTGCCTTTCCAACTGGCCGAGCCGCGTCTCCATGGCGCGGAGCGTTGGCGAGTAATCGGGGAGTTTGTCCTTCGCCGCCGTTAGGCCTTCGATCGCGGTGCGCTGAAGAGATATCTCCCGGCGCAGGTCCTCGAAGGCGGTGGCGGCATCGGCGGGCGGCTTGGCGGTGCGGGTTGGTTTCTGGGTCATGGAAGCAGCCTACATCCCTATCCCCATGCCGCGTCCACGGCCTAGACTTAGCTGGAGATCCTGAGACAGCGTTTTCGTGCTCATGACGTCCAACCCTAGCTGGGCGCGACGATTCTGGAGCAGCGACTCGAGCTGCGGATCGCGGTGCAGGCTCTTCGCCATGTCGGAAAGATTGGCACGCGCCGCGTCGCGCCCCCCATAGGTCGGCGCGTCTTTCACGCGCGCGCTTTCCTTCTTCCATGTCGCAACGAACAGATCGGCCCGCTTCTCAGTATCGGCAGCATGCCGGACGCGCTCGCGCGCCGCGCGTTCGGCCGCGGTTCGCTCCGCAGCGCGTGCCGCGTCTCTGCGATCCATCTCCGCCATCGCCCCTGCGGTCCGACCCGCCGCCGCTTCCTTAGTCAGCTGGTAGCTCTTCCCGAACGCTTCGCGAAGATCGCTCGCGCCCCCGGGGCGCAGCGCATCGAGCTCCGCACGGGCCGTGCGATAGGCATCGAGTTCGTGCGGCAGTTCCTTACCGCCGACTCGCCGGACATCGACGATCTGCTTCGTGACGCTGGCAAAGCGCTCGACCGCCTTGTCGAGCGGTGAGCGCGACGGGTCGGCGTCGATCGACCGGGCGCTCACGCGGACCTCCGCAAGCTTGACTGGGCGCCGCCGTTCGGTTGTCACCGCGGCTGGCGTCTCGCGCGCAATGGAGAGTTTCAGCCCGTCGAAGATGCCGCGCTTGGGCTCGAATGACTTCGCGGGTGTCGGTGCCCGATAATCGCTCGCCATATCCTTGCCGCGCTCGCGCGAGGCGGCGCGAACGAGCTTGTTCCGGGTCGCAAAATCGTCGCGGCCGTAGTAGAGATCAACCTGCTCGCGATGCCTGGACAGCGCGACGTAAGTCGAGTTGCTGTCTACCCCCGGCGTCGCGAGGACCTGCACGCGGTCAACGGTCATGCCCTGCGCCTTGTGGATCGTGGCGGCATAGCCATGATCGACATGGGCATAGTCCTTCAGGTCGAACGCAACGCTCCGCCCATCGTCGAGCATCAGGGCCATGCGCATCCGGTCGACATTCTGGACGGTTCCGAGCGAGCCATTTTTCACGCCGATGCTCCGCTCATTCTTCAGGAACATCACACGGTCATTCTCGGCGAACATTCGCTGGCCGCGTTCGACGGTGATGGCGACCTCGGCGCCAAGCGCGCCACTCGCTTTCAGCCGGTCGCGCACATCTTCGTTGAGGGCCCGCACCTCGTCGTTGGTGTGGGCGAGGATGATGCGGTTGGCATCGGGATAGTGCCGGCGATCGCGATCCCAAGCATCGACGAGCTCGGCACGCGCCGCCGCGCGGGTCTCGCCGGCATGCACAAATCCCGCCTCAGCATAGCGCCCGATCGCCTCGCCGGTGTGCCCGGTCGCGAGCTCGCGCGTCGCCTCGCGCTGCCAGTCCTCCTGCTGCCGGCGGATGTCCATGATCTCGACAGCGCCATGACGCTCGGCGACAGACCGGAATGCCGCACCCGCCTCAATCGCCTGAAGCTGCTGCGGATCGCCGACCAGGACAACCTTGGCGCCCTGACGCTCCGCTTCGGACAAGACGCGTTCGAGCTGCCGGGTCCCGACCATGCCCGCCTCGTCGATGACGAGGACATGCTTGTCGGTGAGACGCTCGCGGTCATTGGCCCAATGATGCTCCAGGCTGGCGAGCGTGCGCGACGCGATGCCGGAACCATGCTCCAAGCCTTCTGCCGCAATGCCCGAGAGCGCGGCACCCTGCACCTGATAGCTCGCCGCCTCCCACGCCTCGCGGGCAACGCCGAGCATTGCGCTCTTGCCCGTTCCGGCATAGCCGATGACGTTGCTGACGCCCCGCGACGATGTGACATGTTCGAGCGCCCCGCGCTGTTCGGTGGAGAGATCGAGACCGCGCTCCAGCGCGCGGGACAAGGCAAGCTCGCGATGACGATCGGCAACGCCATGATGACGCCGCGCATCGAGCGTTGCAGTCGCTCGCTCCAACCGCTGCTCGGTCTCGATCATCGACCGCGACGTGAAGCGGTCTTCGCCGCGCCCATCCTTTCCGAGCGCGATCAGGTCGGGCGCCGCCTTCATGGCGCCCATCACCGCGTCGAACTGCTCCTTGCCTTCGCTGTGCCGGTGCACAAAAATGGCGAGGTCGCGGTTCGTAAATGTCGCCTGGCGGTGCGTGATCGCGTCGAGCGCGATACCAGGATCGGCGATGATCTTGTCACCGTTCGAGCGGGCGATCTCCAGATGCTCTCCGACGCGGTCGGCATCAAGCCCTGCGGCCGCCATACGCGACGCGGCCGGGCCGATCTTGTGCTGCGGCTCGAGATCGATGCCCTGTGCTTCGAGCGATCGGTGATCGACGCGCGCATCGATGTCGAGTGACGCCAGCCGCTCGTTCACATGGTCCGCCCAGGCTTCGCGCCAATGGGTCAAAAGCTCGGTACGGTTCCACTCGCGAACCTTGGCGCCGAACTCAGCCCCACCATCCTCGCCGATCTTGATCTCGCGCATCGTCAGCATGAGGTGCCCGTGCGGCTTGGCGAGTCCATCGGCGCCAATGTCCCAATGCACATTAAGATCGGCGATCATGCCGCGGTCGACGAACTCGTGAACCACGAAGTCGCGGGCAAGTTCGATGCCCTGTTCCTGTGTCATCTCGCGCGGAATCGCGAACTCGATTTCGCGGGCGAGCTGCGCGTCCTTTCGGATCTCCGCAGCCTCAACGTCATTCCAGAGCTTTTCGCGGTCGCGCCATTGTTCCGGTGCACCCTCCGTTAGCAGCACTTCGCTGTGAACGACGCCCGCCTTGTTGGAAAAGTCGTGGCTGCGCCCCAGCCGCTCGTCGTGGAGGCGGTCGGCCGAACGATAGGCCGCGGCGGCGACCGCGCTGCTGCCGGCGGCACGCGAAATCACTTTTGCCGAGAAATGATAGATCGCCATGAGGCTGTCCATTTAGGGCAAAACGAGCACGTCGGCACGACGTATAAGCGCGCCCTCACACGATTTCATCGCGCTCGGGATCGAAGCGTCTCGTTAGATTTCAGCGCCTTGCCGAACCCTGAGACTCGGAATAGCTGGATCGTCCGACCCTCACAAACGGAAGGACAGACGATGCGCAAACCGCGTGATTTCGACGCCGAACTCCACGTGCTCACCGGCAAGGCGAAGGCGCTCAAGATGAAGAAGCAAGGCCAGCTCGGCGAACTGGTGATAGCAACCGGGGCCGACGCGTTGTCGATCGAGCAGCTGGCAGGGGCGCTCCTCGATGCGGTCGGCGGCGACGCGGCGAGGAAGGAGACGTGGCGCAAAAGCGGCGCGGCCTTCTTTCACGGCGATGGCGCCCGCGCTCGCAAAGGCGCTGGTCGGAACGCGGGCGGCGGTGCGTCGGGTGGTGCAAGCTCGCAATCGCCTTCACGCGAAGCGGGCACGTCATGACACGCGGGCGTGGCAAGTGAAGCGCCGCGAACGCACGCGCCAGCTGATCGAGCTTGGCGGACTCGTTGCCAAGGCCGATCTGATCGAGCTGACGGGCGACGACCGCGCGGTCTTGCTTGGGCTGCTGATCGATGCCGCTGCGATGTTGCGGGGCGAAACGCGCGAGCGGCAATTGCTGCTCTGGCGACGGCGCGGGCAGCGCGCCTTCGACGCGGCAGCTACCGGCCTGTAAGGCTCCCTTACTGGAGATTTACTTTCGGCTGCCATGATCCAGGTATGGCACGCCAATGGCAGAAGCATAGACGGAGACGCCGGCCGAAGAATTCGGCCGTCAATTTGCTCGTCGGAGCCGGAGTGGTCGGCGCGGTCGTCGGCTTGGGCTCGACCGCGACCGCGCCCGAAGGACGCACGCAATTGGTATCGGCAGCGAGTGACGTGGCGGTAGCGACCGGAATGGCTCGTGCACGTGCACCGCAGGAGGGTGATTATTGGCGACGCTGCGACGACGCGCGCGCAGCGGGTTCCGCCCCGATTTATCGGGGCGAGCCAGGCTTTCGCGACAGCCTCGATGCCGACAATGACGGGATCGCGTGCGAGCCCTATCGCGGGCAGTAGCTATTTCGCCTTGGCGCGGCCGCGCGCGGCGGGCTTGCGTCCGCCTCCGCGGCCCTTGGTGCCAAGGCCGATCTGCTTGGCAAGTTCGCGGCGCTTCTCGGCATAATTGGGCGCGACCATCGGATAGTCTTTCGGCAGGTTCCACTTCGCGCGATACTCGTCGGGCGTCATGCCGAAGTTTGTCATCAGGTAGCGGCGCATCATCGTGAGCTTTTTGCCGTCTTCGAGGCAGACGATGTAGTCGGGCTTTATCGACGCGCGGACAGAGACGGCGGGTTGCTGGGGTTCGGGTTCCGGCTCGGCGTTCGCGGAAAGACCAGCGAGCGCTTCGTGTACTGAGCGGATGACCAGCGGTATATCGGATATGGCGACGCTGTTGTTGCTGACATGCGCGGCGACAATATCGGCGGTCAGCGTGACCAGCGTTTCGGTGTCTTCCATAATGAGATTCTCCCTATTCGGCGGCGCGGTCCGCGCTGCCGAGCGCCACGATGTGATCACGGCAAATTTTCTCGACCAGCCCTTCTAGGACCGCTACGCGCTCGCCGATCCACTTCAATTCCTCCGCGCTAATCTTGTAATGCGGCGATTATGCCGAGCGCCACACTATGCCGAGCGGGCGCGGTAGGTCCCGGCTTTCCAGCAACTTTGCGGTGATCGGCTCGGCATAGTTTTACGCATCCGATCTGGGGCAATCGATGCCGATCGGCCGCAATGAGGTCTTGCCACCGGGCGTGAAGATGGCGAGACTCCGGGGATGAAGAACGATGTCGATCATCTTCCGCCGGCGCAGCAGGAAGAACTGGCGCTAGCAACGCGGATTTTGATGGACGAATTTGCCGTCGCGATCTCGCGCGCGACGCAGCCGTGGAAGAAGAACGGCAAGGTCCGGAAGGTCATCCTCTTCGGCAGCTATGCGCGCGGCGACTGGGTCGATGAGCCCGAGAACGGGTATCAGTCTGATTATGATCTGCTGATCATCGTCAGCCACGCTGACCTCGCCGATATCGCGGAATATTGGTATGTCGCCGAGGACAAGATCCTGCGTGATGCGGCGATTGCACGGCCCGTGAACATTATCGTCCACACGCTCGAAGAGGTGAATCGGGGGCTCACTCGCGGCGAGTATTTTTGGGTCGACATCGCGCAGGACGGTGTCGCTCTCTACGAGTTGCACGGCACGGCGCTCGCCACGCCGCAGCCGCTGACCGCGGCGGATGCCTATGAAATGGCGAGCGGCTATTTTGCGGACTGGTTGGCCAAGGTCGACACGGCGCTTGAGGGGGCCGATTTTTATATCGGCAAAGGACACAAGAACGACGCCGCCTTCACGCTGCATCAGGCTGCCGAGCGGGCGTACACCTGCTTCCTTCTGGTGCGCAGCCAATATGTTCCGCGTTCGCATAATCTGAAGTTTTTGCGTTCGCTCGCCGAGGACCGGGAGACGCGGCTCGTCGAGGCCTGGCCGAGGGCAACGAAGGTCGATCGCCGGCGCTTCGAACTGGCGAAACGCGCTTATGTCGAGGCGCGCTACTCGGCTGCGTACGATATCGGCAGCGATGATCTGCAGGCGATCAGGGCGGCGGTGGCCATGCTGCGCGACACGGTTGAGACGGTGTCGCGCGAATGGCTCGATGGGCTCCGGCAGAAGGCCGACCTCTGATCGCTGCGGCGGTCCGAGCTACAGCGCGTCGAGAAAGGCCAGCAGTCGATCTTCCGGTTCGAACCGCCCGGGTCGCTTCATATTATGCGGCTGGAGCTTGGCGAGCGCGGCGGTCTTGAGTGCGATATGAGCATGGAGATAGGCCTGCGTCGTCAGGATCGACTCATGTCCGAGCCACAGCGCGATCACCGACAGGTCGACACCCGCCTGGAGCAGTTCCATCGCGGCGGTGTGCCGAAGGACATGCGGCGATACCCGCTTGTGTCGCAGCGATGGGCAATGCGCGCGCGCCGTCCGGACGTGCTTGGCGAGCAGATACTGGATGGCGTCGGGGCTGAGGCGGCCACCGTGGATGTTGGGGAACAGCGCCGATGCCCCGCCGCGTGGCGACTCCTTCAGCCAGTTCTGCATCGCAGCGCGGACCTTGCCTGCGAGCGGCGTGCGCCGTTCTTTGCGGCCCTTGCCGACGCATCGGACATGCGCGCCGGTGCCGAGCATGATGTCGCTGCGATCAAGGCTGGCGATCTCCGAAAGGCGCAGGCCCGTCTGGATCGCGAAGAGCAGCAGCATATGATCGCGGCGGCCGAGCCAGCATGTTCGATCGGGCGCGGCGAGGACCGCGTCGATCTCCGGGCGCGACAGGAAATGGACCTCGCGCTTCTCGGTGAGCTTGCCGGGGATCGCGAGAATGCGCTGAATCTGCCCGCTGCTTGCCGGTTCCTCGAAAGCGAGAAAACGGAAGAACGCCCGTATCGCCGTCAGCCGGAGGTTGCGGGTCTTGGCTCCGATCGCGCGGCCCGCTTCGAGATCGTCGAGGAAGGCGATGATGAAGGGGGCATCGAGATCGGCGAGATCGAGGTGCGAAGGCGGCTTCCCGAGCCTGCGCTGTGCAAAGCGCAACAGCAGCCGGAACGTGTCGCGGTAGGATGCGACGGTGTGCGGGCTGACACCGCGCTGATGCATGAGGCGCTGAGCGAAATACCGCTCGATCAGTGGCGCAATGGACGGGGACCGGGTCATGACGCCTGCTCCCATCGGGCATCGAGCCGCCGCGCGGCATGCTCCATCAGCTCGGGACAGGCCGACAGATACCAATATGTGCAACTGGTATGGCTGTGCCCTAGATAGGTCGACAGGATGGGCAATCGCTGCTCGACGTCGTCGCCGGCACGGTACCAGCGCAGCAGGGTGGCGACCGCATAGCTGTGGCGCAGGTCGTGAATGCGCGGGCCGCGATATGCATCGCCGGGACGGCGCAAGCCGATCTGGCGAGCGACCGTACGAAATATCAGATGGATCGCGCTATGATTTAACGCGCGACCTTGTTCCCCGACGAAGAATGTCGGGCTGATCGGCGTGAAGCAGACTGCATCGCGGCGCTTGGCGTAATCGGTGAGCACGGCAACCGTGGTCGAATGGATCGGAACGAGGCGGGACTTGCCGAACTTGGTATCGCGGATAGTCAGAAGGCCAGCGCCGAGATCGACATCGTCATGCTTGAGCCTGAGCGCTTCACCGATCCGTAATCCAGTGACCGCAAGCAGGCCGAAAATGCAGTAATAGGTCCAGCGATGCAGGCCCTTCGCCGAGCGAACCGTCAGCATCGCATTGAGCAGGCTGCCGATCTCCTGGTCGGTATAGATATAGGGCGTTCGGCGCTGCCTTGCCGCGAGGATGTCCGTCGGCGGAATCTGGGTGCGCGGCTCGGTGCTCGACAAATGCCTGGCAAAGGCGCGGACGGCCGACAGGCGTCCCGGCCAGGTTGGCGGCCTTGCCTCCTTGGTGGCCCAGTCGAGGGCAAGCTTGGTGGTGATAATCGCCGCACCCTGTTGCTCCATGTCGGCGACGAAACGCGAGAGCAGCAGAGCCTGGCATCGCAGCTTGTATCCGAACCCGCGGCGCATGGTGATGTAGCGCTCGAGCGCGTCGCGTAGCGGGCTCATTGCACGCCTCCCGGCCATGGCTGGCTCAGGGTACGCAGGCTTGCCAGATCCACCTTCGCGTAGATGCGCGTGGTATCGTGATCTTTATGCCGCAGCACCTGGCTGATCTGGGTCAGAGCGGCGCCCGAACGCAGAAGTTCGGTTGCAAGGCTGTGGCGGAATATATGCGAACCGCGATGGGCGATATCGCTGATCCCCGCCCGCCGGAGCGCTCTCCCGGCAATATCCCTGATGCCGCTCGTCGGCGGGAATCCCGAATGCGGCGGGTAGGCCTTCAGGAAGAGCTGGCGTCTATCGGATACCGGGCGACCGCTCTGAAGATATGCGGCGATGGCGGCGCCAACATCGGGAGGCAGCGGCATGATCGCCTGTTGCCGTCCCTTGCCCTGAATGCGGAACTGCCCAGCGCGCCAGTCGATGTCATCGAGCGTGAGGGTCGCCACTTCTTGTGCCCGCAGTCCAAGCCGGGAGAGCAATAGCAGGATCGCATAATCGCGGCGCCCTGAAGCGGTGTTCTGGTCACAGTGCTGGAGCACCTGCTCAAGCTGCGCGGCCGAAAGATAGGTCGGCAGCGCTGTAAAGCGCCACTTTTTTACCGAGGGGACGCAGGCCGCAAGATCGTTCGCGATCAAGCCTTCGACCTGAAGATATCGCAGGAACGATCGGAGCCGTGAGCACATCGCCACCGCCGTCGCCGCACTGGCGTCGCGGGCACGCCGTTCGACATATCCGAGGACGTCGGCCGTTGTCAGTTGAGCGAAATCGCCAGGCCCGGTAATCGACATGTCGCGCAAAAAGGGGCGCGTGAACTTGACATAGGCCGCGCACGACCTCGCGTTGAGACCGTGCCGATGATCGAGATACGCGCGGAAGCGCTCGAGTATCTGATCGGTGGGGCTGGACGGAAGCGGTAACGCCGGAGCGACAATCTTCGCCTCGCGGAGGACCTCCACAAATCTACCGATCGCCGCCGGGTCGCCGCCCCGCAAACGGCAACCCCGATCCCCATCCTCAAAAAAGCGAGCGGCGAGCTGTTCGTTGATGTTGCGGCGATCGAAATGGCGCTCGGTCAGCCACCGGATGAAACCGTTGACGATCCTGACCGAATATCTTGCCGTGACCGTGCTGTAGCCGTCGTTGCGAAGCCGGTCCGAATACAGGTCGATGCAGTCCCTGAATGGCCCCGCCCGCAAATCGCGGATCGTCCAGCTTCCGTTCAAAAAATCATTTAGCGTCATAGCTTCCTCCTCTGCGATGGGTGCAGGGAGGAGCGTAAAACTATGCCGAGCCGATCACCGCAAAGTTGCTGGAAAGCCGGGACCTACCGCGCCCGCTCGGCATAGTGTGGCGCTCGGCATAATCGAAGTTATGCCGAGTTCGGCATAACTTTGAGTAGCGAGCATTCACATAGGCCAATCGTAGAAGCTCGAAACATCGTCTGCTGAATTTGTCCTCACGCGGCCAAGCCTCGACCAGCGCGGGTGCGATCTGCTCGCACTGAGAACGGAGGAAGTTGAGCCGATGCGACTTTGGGCTGTAAAGTGAGGTTACAAGGAGTGTGCAATGGTACAGGCGTTCAGTCGCCTGATGCAGCACAAACGCCGCTTCGTTGTAGTTGCCGCCTTCTATTGCAGTGTGCGCCATCAGCCGGAACGCGCCAGCGCTTTTGAACCATTTGTCAAAGTGAGTAATTGCTTCGACGCGCGCTTCCTCGGGTGGCAGAATACGCGGCTGCGCAAATTCATACCCCTCTGCCTCGTAGAGGCCGATCCCCTGCTCGACGGAATCGACAAAGAACGGGCGCCCGCGCTCAAGCTGCGCGTTCACATCCTTCAATGAGTGAACGATGAAGCTAACCGGCGCGGTGAGGGTCTGGTTAATCGTGACCTCGCGCATGAGGCGATCTTCGGCGGCGGACCAATGCTCGAAGTCGGTCAGCCGCTCATTGTTGACGACGACAAGAATGTCATAGTCTGACTGGTAGCCGCCAACTGGATCGTCGACCCAATCGCCGCGCGCGTAGCTGCCGTAGAGGACGATCTTGAAGATGCGCCCCTTGCGGTTCCAATCCGAATTCCCGCGCGCGTGCGCGGTTTCGAATTCCTCGAACAGGATGCGCACGACATCGGCAAGCTCGCGCTGCTTGGACTGGGGAAGATGATCGAGGCCGGTTCGCATTACGGCAACCTTAGGAAGGCGGCGGGCCGGATGGCAAGCGCCATCCGGCCCGCCGCGGATCAAAGCCACGGCCAGACGAGATGCGGGAAGCGCGCATGAAGGCAGCGCGACCACATGCGAAGCGCGGAAGCGAAATCGCTCGTCACCTGCTCGACGGTGATGCCATGCCGCTCTGCCAGTTCGCCATAAGGCGTCTCGTCGAAGCGGATCGACATGAAGATATCGCCTTGCCGCGCGGTCATCTTGCGAAGCGCGATGACCATCCGGCGCTCGGCATCCTCGATGGTGACGGTGGAGAGATCACGCCGCCTCATTGGTCGTCTCCCGCGAAGGCGAGCAGATAATCGCTCGCCTTGCTCGCCTGACTGGCAGCGCGGAAGATCGCCTTCTCATCCTCGCGCAGCACTGACAGCCACGACGCGATATAATCGGCATGCCGGACAGTCGGCGCGATGCCGAGCGAGGCACAGGTAAACGCCGCTGCCATCTCGGCAACAAGCTCCTCCTTCGCATATGCCTCCGATCCGAACCCGCCCATCTGGTCGCGGCCGAGCCTGCTGCTATGGCCGGTCCAATGCGACTTATGCCGATATCGGCATAAGTCGCATAATGCCGTAACCCAAATTATGCCGCATCGTGGCGAGAAGGCGCGGTTGGCGGCATGATCGCGCTTGGCCCATTCGGCATAATCTTCGTCGCTCCAACAACATGGAGCACGATGATCATGACGGAAACTCAGTACACTTGCATCGAACCCTATCTCGACTCGTTCATCGAGAGCTTCGCGGCCGCCAATTACAAAACGGGAACGCTCAAAACCTACCGCCATCTCGTTCGGAATCTGGGGCGGCTGATGGACGCTGAGGGCGTGGAGCCTTCCGCATTGACGCTCGATCAGGCCGAACGGCTGGGACGGATGGTGCCGCGAAAACAGGGTCAGAAGCTTTGTCCGCATAATCTGGCGCGTCGGTTCGCCGCGCATCTCATCGACATTGGCGTGGCGCAGCCTGTGCCGCTGACGGACGCTGAGGTGATGCGGACCACGCTGTTGGCGGACTTCGAGGCCTATCTGGTCAAACAACGGGGCCTGAGCCCGCGCACGATCAGGCACACGCTGGGCTTCGCGAACCGGTTCCTCGACTATCGCTTCGGCAGGCAAATGATCGACCTGACGCGGTTGAGCGGTGCCGACATCACTGGCTTCGTGCAGCAAGTGCTGGCGCGCCGGACGCCCTATCGCGACAAGACGGTAGCGACGCATCTGCGGACCTTCTTCCAATATCTGTTCGCGCGTGGCGCGACCGCGACCAATCTCGCACCCAGCGTCCCCAAGACAGCCCAGCGCTGGGATGCGCGACTGCCCCGGCACCTCTCGCCCGATGGCGTTGAGGCGGTGCTTCGCTCGGTGCGCAGCAATCCCCGACATGCCGCACGCGACTATGCGATGTTGCTGCTGATGGCGCGGCTCGGGTTGCGAGCGCCCGAGGTGATCGCGATACGGTTGGACGATATCGACTGGCGCGCGGGCGAACTCATGGTGCGCGGCAAGGGCGAGTTGCACGATCGGTTGCCGATATCCGGCGAGGTCGGGGACGCGCTGAGCCGCTATCTTCGCGATGAGCGCGGGCCAACGACATGCCGAGCCGTGTTCGTCAGCCACCGCGCGCCGCACCGCGCGTTTAAGAACGGCCAGATCGTCAACGCCATCATCAAGGATGCACTGGCGGCGACCGGGCAAAAGCCGGTGACGCCATACGTCGGATCACATGTGTTGCGTCATAGCCTTGCGACCAGACTGGTGAACGCCGGTGCTTCGCTCGACGAGGTGAGCGACGTGTTGCGGCACCGCTCACGGTCATCGACCCTGATATATGCGCGGCTCGACATTGACGGGCTGCGGTCGGTCGCGCAGCCTTGGCCAGTTGCGGGAGGCGTGCAATGAGCATCGTCCTTCAACTCGACCGTTATCTGAGCGTTCGGCGCAGTCTCGGCTACGATCTTCGTACGGATGAACGGATACTCCGGCGCTTCGCCCGCTTCGCCGATCAGGAACGCGCTTCGCACGTCGATACGGCGCTGTTCCTGCGCTGGGATGCGAGCCTGCCCGTTGTAGGCACATCCACACGCTCGGCACGGTTCGGCAAGGTGCGGCTGTTCGCGCAGTGGCTGAGCGGTATCGACCCGGCGCACCAGGTGCCGCCGCGCGGGCTGCTCCCTGAGCGTTATGCGCGGCAGCGTCCTTATATCTATACGGAGGCCGAGATCGCCGCGATCGTCATGGCGGCCAAGGGTCTGCCGTCCATCTATGGCCTGCGCGCGCTGGCCTGCTCAACCCTGTTCGGGCTTATCGCCGTAACAGGGCTCAGGATCAGTGAAGCGCTGGCGCTCAAAGACGATGACATCGACACCGAGACTGGCGTGCTGCGCATACGGCGCGGAAAGCTTGGCAAGGAACGGTTGCTTCCGCTCGACCCAAGCGTGGTAGCGCAGCTCATCGCCTATGCTGCAGAGCGCGACCGACTGCTTGGACGGTCCTCGCCAGCACTGTTCGTCACGGAAAAGGGAACCCGCCTGACCGACTGCAGTGCCCGCTACAACTTCGCGCACGTCTGCCAGCGGATCGGGCTGCGGCCCGGCCAACAATATGGTCGGCACGGCCGGGGGCCGCGCATCCATGACCTTCGCCACAGCTTCGCGGTGCGCACGATGATCGGGTGGTATCGCGCGGGCAAAGACCCCGCGCGCGAAATGATCCGACTGACGACCTATCTGGGTCATACCAATCCCTCCAACACGTTCTGGTATCTGGAGGCGGTCCCGGAACTGCTCGATCTGGCGATGGCCCGTGCAACCCGCCGGCCGGAGGTGAACCAATGAGCGTCGCGACCTTGCCTGCGCTGATCCAGCGCTTCTTCACCGACCGGCTTTGCACGCAACTGGAGGCAAGCCGCCACACGGTTGCAGGCTACCGCGACACGTTCCGGCTCCTGCTTCGATATGCGAGCGCGCAACGTGGCAAGCCGCCGGTCAAGCTGACGGTCGAAGACATCGACGCCGATCTGGTTGCCGACTTCCTCAGCCATATCGAAACGGCGCGGGGCAACGGCGCTCGCAGCCGTAATACCCGACTGGCCGCGATCCGATCGTTCTTCCGCTTCGTCGCGATGACCGACCCAACCTGGCTACTGCACTGCCAGCGCATCCTCACCATGCCCAACAAGCGCTATGTGAAGCGTGCGGTCACATTCCTTGACGCGGATGAGATCGCGGCGTTGCTCGCAGCGCCGGATCGCACGACATGGACGGGGCGGCGTGATCATGCTCTGCTGCTGCTCGCGGTCCAGACTGGTCTGCGGGCATCCGAACTGGTTGGCCTCACGCGGGGTGATGTGGCGCTCGGCACCGGCGCGCACGTCCGCTGTATGGGTAAGGGCCGTAAGGAGCGCGCCACCCCGCTTCGCCGCGAAACGGCTAAGCTGCTGGCGACGTGGATCGGCAACGACAAGGATGAGAGCAGGCCGCTGTTCCCATCGATCCGGGGCGAGCGGCTGAGCCGCGACGCGCTCGAACATCTGGTACGCAAGCATTGCCTGACGGCATCGCGCGCATGCCCGAGCCTCGACACCAAGCGGGTCACACCGCATACGCTTCGCCACAGCACGGCGATGGAACTGCTCCACCACGGTGTCGATCAAACGGTGATCGCGCTCTGGCTTGGTCACGAAAACGTCGAGACCACCCAGATTTACATCCATGCCGACATGAGAATGAAGGAAAAGGCGCTCGCTCGCGTCGCGGCCCCTGCCACCCCGCCCGGCCGGTTCCGACCAGACGATAACCTCTTGGTGTTCTTAGAAGGGCTCTGATTATGCCGAACAGCCGCATGGCCGATGCCGGGCTGTCTGGCCTCCAGCGGAGGCCATGCGGCATAATCTGGGTTACGGCATTATGACCTAGCTCGTGCAGGGCGGTGCGATACCAGTTCACCGGCTCGTGGAACGCGGCCTGCGGGGGCACCTGCACAAAGTCGTGGCTCGGGCTGTAGAATGCTTTGGCACCGCCGACGTTAAAGCGCGCGCCGCTCGCCGCGATCAGTGCGTCGGCCTCAGCGATGGCAAGCACCGGATCGGGGCTGACCATCGGCGCGATATAGTCCTCGGGTAGTCCCTCGCACTGATCGACATTGAACACGACAAAGCGCTTCAGGAATGCCACCTGCCGCGCTTCGCGATTTCCGCCCCGCGCCGCTTCGGCTTCGGTCTTTGGCGTGAACCGGTCGGCATAGCAGATGACCGTGCCCTTCTCGCCGCGCCGGACATTGCCGCCCGCCGCCT
Organism: Sphingopyxis macrogoltabida; assembly: GCF_001314325.1. NCBI lineage: Bacteria > Pseudomonadati > Pseudomonadota > Alphaproteobacteria > Sphingomonadales > Sphingopyxidaceae > Sphingopyxis > Sphingopyxis macrogoltabida. The sequence goes on along the minus strand of NZ_CP009429.1, from coordinate 847,780 downwards.
CGGCCTGCCGGTAGGTCAGCCAGCGCTGCGCGGCATAGCCTTTGGCGATTACCTCCGCCCAGAGGATCAAGACATTGATGCCGCTGTATTTGCGGGCCGTTCCGGCATTCTGCGGCATCGTGCATCCACAAAACGCGCTGTCCCATGGCTGCACCCATGGCAGCCGCCCCTCTTCCAGCTCCACGATGATCCGGCTCGTGACCTCGGCATAGAGGCTCGCCCGTTCGGCATTTTGATGTTTCACTTCCCTTCTCCTCCAGCCACCGCACCCCGGCCCGGAAGGGGGCGGGGTGGGCGGCAGGAAGGAGCCGGCAGCCCCGCATCATTGGGCGGGCTGCATCCGCAGGACCGGAACGAAGAGGAGGACCCGCGGCACGCGGGTTGCGGCCCGGCCGGGCGGGGCTAGAGGCGAGTGACGCCCACCCTGCCCCCGCCGCGCCGGAACGACCGACGCCGCCGCGCAGCGGCGACCGCTGGCCCAATTTCGGAACGACTCGAATAATGATCGCGCTGCTTGCAGCTTGGCAATCTGGACGCGACCGTCCCAGACGGCCTCAATTTCCGCCCGTGAGACGAAATGTTCAAAATGGTGCAAATTATTTTTCGTCGCACCGTCGACAATGTTGGACGACAGCGAACGACAACGGACGACATGGGACGACAGACTTGGACAAAGGCTGGAATCTCAGGGGATTGACGCCGCTCGATGAATATCCATTCTTCACTCAGGGAGCATCATTCGCAGCCAGTAAATGAAGGATATGTGCATGGCGTCTTTTCCCCCTCCCGACCGCTTCCTCCGTCTCGATAGCGTTCTAGACCGCACCGGCCTCAGCCGGGCGACGCTATACCGCAAGATCGCCGCAGGCACCTTTCCGCCGCAGCACAAGCTCGCCGAGCGTTGCTGCGGCTGGCGCGAGTCCGAGGTCGCAATATGGCAGCGCAACCCGATCACGTTTACGCTCGCCGATCTCCCGGCGATCGCCGCCTGAAACAAGAAGCACAGCAAAGCCCCGCGCCGCAGAGGCGGCGCGGGGTGGAAGCCCAGCTCAGTCGGCGGGGTTCCAGATGAGGGCGTAACCGTCCTCGCCGTCCTGACCGGCGGCGCGGCCGAGGTTCGCATAGAGCCGGCGCGGTCCGAACTCCGGCGCCGCGAGGCTCAGCGACACATAAGGTTCACCCGACTGCTGTCCGACGCGGATCCAGCCGGCGCCGATTTCGACGCCCTCGGACCAGACCCGGTAATCGGGTTGGACGTCGCCGCTCTTCGAGCGGTTGGTCCTGATTTCGATCGCCGCGCGGATCGAGAGGGTCTTGAGTTGGCCCACGAAACCTGTGTCGATGGTGCCGTTCACAAAGCCGATAGCTGCCATTGGTCGTCTCCTTGAATGAGCCGCGGGACCATCCCTGCGGCATGGGCGGACCCGGAACCGGCGCATGAGGCATGCCGCGAACCCGAAGGGCCGTAGCGCAAGCGGAGGAGTGCAGCCGCGCGATTATTTGAAGCGAAGCGGCCGCGAGGAGCCGGCACAGCCGGCGGGGAAATAATTGCGCCGCCGCACTTTCGCGGGACGCCGCGCCGGTGCAGGTCCAATCGCCCGTCGCCGGGATGGTGCTGCAGAACACAAGGAGTGGTCACGAGCTATCGGCATGAACAATCAAATACGGAAACTTGAGTGGGAAAAGCGATCTTCCAACGTTCCGTCGTGGCCAGGGAAACAGCCGAGTAGGAGGCGGCGATCCGCGCTCACGTCGGTTCATTCCGGGCGGCAAGAAAATCATGCCCACGGCATGCGATTTTGGCGCTTTCGTACAATTCAGGTCGGCCAGCCGATATTATCGGGCTCGCCAACTTCCGTCCGGGCTTGGCGATTAGCGACCCCGGCAAGCTATCGACGGTGGGGGCGATGGATAGATAATCCTTCGTTTGAGGCGGCGCGAAGGCAACTTCGCGTCGCCTCTTTCTTTGGCTGAACCGCGCGACGGCGCCGCTTGCGGCGGCGCGCCGCAAAACCAGAAGCGCCGCGCCGGCCCACAAGGCCGGCGCGTCATTTTCCGCACGGAAGATTTGGCGGGCGACCAATGCCGCCCGCCCTTAAATTCATGCTGCCAAATGCTGCTCGTCCTCCGCATCGGGTTCAGGCGCTGCGGGAACCGCAAGCTCGTGCGCGACCCGCCGCGCCGATTTGACGCTGCCGACCCCGCCCCGCGTGGTGTAAGCCGAAGGCGGAAACGCCATCCACTGCGGAACCCACGGCTCGGCCTTGGTCCGACCGTTCGTGCCCTCAAGGCAATCGGCGATGATTGCTTTCAGCGCCTTGCCCTTTTCACCCCCGTTCGCTGCGGCAACCTCGGCGCTCGCGACCTCGCCGGTGATTGCGAGCAGAACTTCGCGGTCGCGAAGCTGGTCGAAGAAGGCCGCGTCCGCTTGCCAGTGCTGGCGCATGTCGGTGCCGAGATGGAGGCCGATCATCTCCACCGCCTCGCTTCCTGCCTGCAGCGTCTCGCCCATGACGATCGCCACAATCTCCAGCACCACCGGATCGGGCAATTCGAGCAGCCGCGCGAACAGCGGGGCAAAAGGGGGACGGTTTATAGGCCTTCCCGTGACCGTCGGAGCCTCCTCGTCGAACGCCAGTACTGCCAGCACGGCACGGCGCTTGAGATCGAACGCAGTCTCGGCGGAACACGTCTCGACGCTCTCGGCAATATCCTCCTTCGGTGCCCGTTGGGCTTCGACATCGACCCGCCAGAGGTCGACCCCCGCGATGACATGCGCGAGCATCGCCCGCAGAGCCACCCCGCCCTGCCCCGCCAGATCGGCGCGCACCGCTGCATGGCGATGAAGGTCGATATAGGCATTGAGCGGACCCGACACTTCGGGACGCACCGGCTTGGCAATTACGGCATCGCCGTCTTCGCGCCCGTCGCCGCCCGATAGCCGCTTCGCTTCCTTGGTGGTGACGAAGCCCTCGTGGAAGGTCATCTCGCCGCTCTCGCGCACCTCAACATAGATGCGGCCGCCCTTGCGCTTGCCCGCATGAGTGTAATCCCACGAGCGGAACCAGTCGCCCCGCGCCATGATGACGACATCGGACCACCCTGCTTCGAGATAATCCGCCTTGCGCGCCTCGATGGCTGCGGTCTGCGCCGACCAGAAAGCATCGGCGTCGGCAAAGAAGCTGTCCTCGCCGAACAGGTCGGACACGGTCGCAAGCTTCGCTTTTTCGACATCAAACAGCGCGTGCTTGACCGCGATAGCCGTGCCGCCGAACAGCCATGCTTTGAGCTGATGGCCGGTCGGGCAGTAAGCCCCTTCATCGTCGAACAGCGCCAGTCATGATTTCTGCTGGCTCTTGGAAGCGAGGGTCAGATGCCGGACGGTGCCCGCATCGATCTCACCGCCGCGATAGAGGGTGCGGATGCGGGGAAGCAGATTGCCGAGCGCAAGGATGCGTTTCACTGCGCGCGGCTCGAACCCGAAGCTGTCGGCGACCTCCTCGACCGACCGCCCCGCCTTGACCAGCGCGACGAACGCTTCCCACTGGCTGACCTCGTCGGGCTGCACCCGCGCGAGATTTTCGAGCATCGACGCTTCGAGCGCATCGGCATCGTCGCCCTCGTCGAGAATTGCACAGGGAATGGGCCGAACCGCCCCACCCTCGCGCGCGACTGCGCCGACGGCGGTAAAGCGCCTACGCCCCGCGACGATCTCGAAATGGCCTTCCGAACAATTGGGCCGGACGAGCAGCGGAACCAGCACCCCGCGCGCGCGGATGCTCGGCATAAGGTCTGCGACGTCGGGGTCTTTCCCCTTCCCGCGCATGTTGGCGGCTGCGATGGACAGGTTGCCCAATTCGATGAAATCAAGCTTCATGACTTTCTTCCTTCTCTCTTCAACCACACCCGGCCCCGGACGGCGGGGCGGGCGGCGAGAAAAGGCGACGGGACCGCGCCAAAGGACGGCGCGCACCCGAAGGGCCGCAACGAAGAGGAGGAGCCGAAGCGCAGCGCAGGCTTGCGCGACGGCCGAGCGGTCCCATAGCCGTGCGCCGAACGACCCGCTGTCCGTGGCCGGCCCAACGGCAACGCCGCCGTGCGGTCAGCGCGGCGTCAACATCGGAGAACAATCGCGCCCTTGGCGAAGCCGCAGGCGGGGCGGTGTGCGCGCGGGCCTGGGCTTAGCCGCCGCCCCGGCAAGATCAGCGAGCCAAGAGCGCTGCGCGGCCCACCGTGCAAACGCGCGACCTCTGGCGGCAGCCTGCCGCCGCCAGTGCGCGCTCATTTCAGGCCGCGCTCAACTTGCTGTCGGCTCAGTCCTTTTCAGGTTTCCCAAGCCTGATTGAGCACCACCGCTGCTAACGCCGATTTGTCATGCGGGAAAAATCGACCGTAATGCTTCGCGACAATTTCCGGGCTGTCCTGGATGGCATAGCCCGCCTGCTCATAGGAGCCAGTTTTTTTGAGGACATGGGTAGCCAGAACGTCGCGCACATTGTGCGGACCGTGTGGAAGTAGGCCCTTGATCGCACCGCGGCCGGTATATGGATTGTAGATCCCATAGCGCTGGATCGCTAGGCGCCAGGCATCGTAAAAACCGACTTGGCTATAAGCGGCATTTTTCGTGGTCAGCTTGGCAGACTTCACGAAGAAGGTCTTCGGATCCTCGGCGCCCCCGAGCAGGATTTGCCGATCGCGCACCAAGTAGATATCTATGAACTCATAGAGCCGTCCAAGATTGGGCAGCAGCAGGCGATAAGGCTTTCGGCTGAAAAAGGACGAGGACGCATTCTTGAAGGCAACCGCCGGAATGAAGACCTCCCAGCCGCCCGAAAGATCATTCCATCGCAGTTCACCGCATTTCAGCGTTTCGAGCTGTTTCTCGCTGCTGTGACGCCCACCCCGAACGCAAAAGCGGAGCTGGCGCAAATTCTTCTGCCGGAGGCCAAGATGCAGTCCGAAGCGCAACATCAGAAAGGCGCGCACGGCCTCGGCCGCCGCTTTCGGATACCGACGCGCACTCGGCATCCGATCCAATATCTCCTCGGTGATTTTGCGATATTCGCCGACAGGGCTCTCGGCTTCGAGGATGGGCAGTATGGGCTCGAAGGGATCGCGATGAACTTTCGCGACGCGCTGGACGTCCTTCTTTCGGTTCAGCGCATAAATGGTGAACCGGTCGCAGACCGCATCCCAGTCCCGCCGCGCCTCATCGACATCCGCAGCTGAGATCAAACTCTCAACTGGCTGCAGCGCATCTGCAAGGTCAGGGTGTTGCCTCATCCAGCCCGTCTTGTCGCGCGCTAACGAGAGCGCGAAGTCGAGCATGTTGATTTCCCAGCTGGTGTAAAATCCCCGGCGATCTTCGCGCCAATGGAGATACCAGTCCCAAAGAGACGGAAAGAGCAACATGGCGAGACACAGCCTATCGATCGGAACGCCGAGCCCTTTGACCTCGCCAGCGGCCGGCGACCGCAGCGCACCGAATAATAACCCGAGATGCTCGAGTTTCTGCGATGCCGTCTCTTCGCCCCACATGCCCTGCCGTAGAAGGCCTGATGGAGCCAGGGTCGAGGTTTTGAACGCGATGAGGCGACCAACTTCTTGCTGGAGATGCAAAGGTGCATCCCGGCACGCCAATTCCGTTCCCTCGTCCGTATCAACCTTACTGGAACAGCCGCCGCCTCGAACACGCGCGTCGCCAAAATTTCCCGGAAAGCGAAGCGAGAATCGCTGCTGCGTCGCTTCGCGCTGGAAGCGCCGATAATCTGTCGCGCCCTCGATGATGACCGACCGCACCCACGCCAATATCTCCTCGCGCTCGCGCTTGGGGCGTTTCGAGAAATCGCTTGGGAGGTGCCAAGCAAGCCGGCGACGCTCGGCAGTCGTAAGTTTCGCAATAGCAGGCCGCGCAGCGGCGCGGCCGCTCCGGTCCAGCTTCGCGTGGAAATAGCCCGTCGGCAGACGATAGCGCCGCTCGATTCGTTCTAGGACGGCGAGGCTTTCTACGGTCCCTGGCGATTTTGCACCGACGGCCCAGGTCTGGATCGTCTTGCGGTCAGTCTTGTCGCCGGGACGGATGATGGCGCGATGGAGATGATTGCAGCTGTCGCCGTGCCGCATCATGTGCAGCGAGAGCGCTTCCGGAAACGTGGGTGGATCGATCCAGTCCTCGACCGACGGCTCAGGGAATTCGACAATCGGCTTCGGTTTGGGTCCCCGCTTCAATTTGGGCCGAAGGACGGCCTCCGCTTCGTCGCTGACGGATGTGAGGGATGGTCGTTCTGCCAATATTGTGGGCACGTCTGATAAGCTCCTGAAATGGGATGCGGAGCGGCGCCCGATGCCAGAAGCCCATTTTAAAAAGGGAAATGCCGTGCGACCGGGCCAATGCAGCCACGCGAGACCAACCAAAGCGGTCGATATGGTCGAAAACAGATTCTGCGCGAGGATGCTTGTCTTACCATCGGCACGCTGGTAGAGGCGCCCCTCGTTGCCGCTTTAGCTCAGTTGGTAGAGCACATCATTCGTAATGATGGGGTCACAGGTTCGAGTCCTGTAAGCGGCACCATCGACCCCATAATTCAATGACTTAGATGGCGCGGACCGAGATGGTTCTTGCGGCTCGCAATGCTGCCCGCGACCCTCATGCCCAGAAAAAAGAATTGATCCGTTCCCGACGACCGGCGATTAGAACACCGGGGGGAGAATGACGCAGTCACGACTCTCAGGAAGAGCACGCAACAGCGCGCCGACTTGAGAGCGGACAATTCAAGCTGCTCCCGCACTCTCGTCAGTTCGGTAGATCAGAGAAGCTTGTGACGGCGCCACGACTTTCAGATAATCCTTTTGCAATACTCGGCGTCAGCCCCAGATCGCGGCGGAGCGAGATTAACGACGCTCACCAAGATGCGCTTCTCGATGCCGAGACCCCTGACGACGAGCGCAAGCTCGATATGGCGCGGCAAGCCCTTTTCACGCCGCGAGACCGTTTGTCGGCCGAACTGGCCTACCTTCTGGGGATGCGACCGAGCGATGCGCGCAAGGCACTAAGCTTCCAATCGTCGACGGAATTCGAGCAAGCTGCCAAAAATGCCGATGGCATTGCCCAGGCGAACCTCTTGGCAGAGGCCGCATCCCTCGCAACGAGCAAAGAAGGTGCCCGAGAAATTGTAGATCAACTTCTGGCGGCTCACGAGGAGATCGACGAAGGGGACCTTCACCGAACCGTCGAGGAAGAGAGATCGGTTTCCGGCTTCGGTACTGTTTCCCGTGCCGATCTTGGCAGCGAACTCAAGACAATCACCGAGCAGCATGCAGAAACAGCGATTGCAGCCTTCAAACGATTTGACGCCCCTGCCGCGGAGGTCCTTCGCATTATCGAAGTGAGATGCGCCGCCAACACGCTTCGCCAAGATCGGCTGGCTATCGCCCTTCTCGCGCAATATGAGCGTTCCGTCTCGACTACGCTCGAGAACGAAACATCGGCGATTTCCTCATTGCTGGACGAGTATGTCGAGGACCTCTCGGGTCGCGGAGCTTTCCCGGAGATCGAACGAAGATTGATTGATTGGGACAAGGTTGCGCAGCCGCTGCAACGGGCGGATGAGCATCTTGGCGCAGATGAAGCTCACTCCCAACGCCTGTACAAGGTCATTCGAAGGGCGGTGCTAACATTAGCCAATGAGCGTGAGCGTCCTTCGGATGCACTGCGCCTGAGCGAACTGGCTCAAAATCTCTTCGCCGAGCTCCCCACCGCCGCGGCGCAGCTGGCGACGGATGTCGAGGCGTTGGTTTCGCTCGAACAGGATCATCGGGTCGCATCTATCCTCATGCCATTGGCTGCCGCAGTTGATGCAGCGGAAGGGAATTTGAGCAGGACCAGCGCTACACTGGCACGGTCAGGCTTCACCGTTAATTCTCCTGATCCGATCGGAACGATACGACGCCTGTACGGAGAGATCGTCGATAATCAGAGAGAACAGAATGTCATAGCCGGCGCCGTGCGCATCGTTCGGTCCCTGTCGATCGCCCTCCACAATGAGCAGGAGGATTGCGACGGAGCGACCATCATTCTCGACTACCTGTTTCTGGTAGTCGATAGGCTGCCGAAAGAACTTGGGGCCGCTCTGCGCCGAGATCGCAACACGCTTGAGCGGACTACGGCATCCGTTCGCCTAGCGGAGGCACTCAAATCCGGACGATTGAAGGATGCGAAGCTTCACTGCGCGATCCTTACCGAGAGCGACGACCCCGAGGAGCGGGCGCGTTTCATCCAAATACAACGACAAATCGACGAGAAAATCAGCTCCGCCCGCACCAGCTCGTTCGTAACCTGGGGTATCATTGGCCTCATTGCCGTCGTTGCTATCTACAGCAATTCGGGAAGCAAAGCAGACAGCGCTGCCGACGAGGCTGCCTACGCAAGTTCGGAGGACGCTTTCGTCGACGAGGCGGCTCAGACTACGGACGAGCAATCATCCTATCCAAGCGAAGCCACCGCTACGTCAGATGACGGCGTGGAGACGCCCCCTGCCCCTTATTCAACGGCATCGCTCTCGATATCGGAACTTCGCTACTGTCTCAAGCAGACCGAACGGCTAGAGGCAGCGCGAACGGCCGTAAGCTCATATCCACAGCAAAACCGCTTCAATTCAGAAGTCTCGGACTTCAATAGCCGATGTGGTCGCTTCAATTACGATCAAAGAGACAAGTCGGTCGTCGACGGCGAAATTGCCGTTGAATTGGACCGGCTACGGCAAGAAGGCATCGAGCTGGTTGGGCGAGCCCCCTCGCCGACGCCAATTACTCCGCCCGCACAATCCTTTACGCCCTCGAATCCCGGTACGCCGACGTTCGGGGATGCGGTTGATGCACTCGAAGAAAGTGGCGCTGATGGACAATGATGTAGAAATCTGGGCGAACCTGGCTTCGGACTACTGGAAGTTGCTGCGCAGTTGCGAGCGGGTATCCGAAAGCCTCCCTGAGGGCAGGAGCGAACGGTTCGCGGCGCAGCTCCGTTTCTCGTCGGGCAGGCTTGCGCAGCATCTCGCGGCCCTTGAAATCGAGCTCGCCACTTTCGAGGGCCAGCCATTTGGCCCCCAAATTCCGGCCGTGGCGATCAATCACGAGGAGTTCGCCGATGCGGATTCTTTAATCGTCGATAAAGCCATCGAACCGGCGATTATCTATAAGGGACAAGTAGTTCATTCGGCACGAGTGGCGATTAAGAAGGCGGACGACCATGTACCTCGGGATTGATCTTGGAACCTCAAATTCGGCGATAGTCGGCATCGATAGCGGCGGTATCCGGCTCTTCAAAACGGACGACGGGAAGGATGTGCTGTCGAGCATGCTCCACTTCGACCGGCGCGGTCATATGTCCGTGGGAACCCGCGCTCAGGCACAAGCGGAGCTCGCGCCGGAAAACGTCGCGCAGGGTTTCAAGCGGCTCATGGGGACATCGAGCACGATCGAGCTAAAGGGCGCGGAAAAAACGCTCACTCCTGAAGAAGCAAGCTCGGAGATTATCCGACAGCTCATTCGGCAGACGACGGCAGAAGCCGGCTCGGTCGATGTGGAAGGCGCGATTATCACGATCCCCGCAGCCTTCAACCAGATGCAGTCAGAGGCGACGATCCGTGCTGCCAGGGAGGCAGGGTTACCACGCGTCGGATTGCTTCAGGAACCCGTGGCCGCGGCCATGGCCGCCCTGGAAGGTGCGTCACGGCGTGATGGCCGCTTTCTCGTTTACGATCTCGGCGGCGGCACTTTCGACGTTGCGTTGGTTGAAGCCAGCGGCGGGGCCGTCAATGTGATAGCGCACGAAGGCATCAATATGCTTGGTGGCCGTGACTTCGACCGGAGCATTTTGGATTCCATCGTGCGCCCCTGGCTCGCGGGCAAATTTAACCTGCCCGCCGACGCCTCGGTTCGTCCCGAATATCGGCGGATGTTTGGTATCCTGCGAATGAAGGTCGAGATGGCCAAAATCGAGCTATCTACCCGCGACAAAGCTATTGTCTTCCTGAGCGAAGAGGATGCGCGAACCACCGACGAATCCGGCGCCGAGATATACGCCGAAGTCGAGGTCACGCGCGCTCAGCTTGAAGGGCTGATCGCGGACCAAGTTAGTGACTCGATTGCATTGTGCCGTAAGATACTGACGGACAATGGGTTGAGCCAAGATGACATCGACCGGATCGTTTTCATTGGCGGACCGTCAAAAATGCCGATCATACGCGAGACGGTGAGCCGCGAACTGGGGATTCCAGCGGACCATAAAACCGATCCGATGACAGCCGTTGCGAGAGGCGCCGCAATCTTCGCAGAGAGTCGCGATTGGGGAAATCCGACGGGGCAAAGGAAAAGCGCACGCGGAACCATAGCGGTCACCGGAAAGCTTGAACTGAAGCTGGCATTCACCGCGCGGACGTCGGACGAAAATGCACGGTTGCGTATCACCTCCGACACGCGCGGCCAGACTTATCGCTATCAAATTACAGGGCCACAAGGCTTCGATAGCGGAATCGTCAACTTCGACGGCAGTGCCTCGCTCAGCCTTCCTCTGCCACACCTCGGCGCTCATCAGTTCCAGTTGTCCGTTACCGATCAGGACGGCCGTCCCGCATGTGCCACCCAAACCATAGAATTTCACAGATCGGCAGCGACTGCGGCCGCCATCCACGCAACTCAAACCGTCTCGGTCAAGGTCGCGGACGGCCCTGCGTCTGAGCGCCGCAACATTCTCGTGCCACTCATTTCGAAAGGCACGCCGCTACCGGTCAAAGGCACGTCGGCCTATCGTCTTCGAGAAACGTTGACCGGTGGCGTGTCCTCCCATTTCGATGTTGAATTGTTCAATCATGCAGAGGGGGTCGATGACCCCCTGCTAAACCTGTCCATCGGCGTCTTTCGCGTTCACGCAGACGACATCCTTGATCAAGGCGACACGTTGGTTGCGGGTTCCAGCATCGAGATCCTTTGGAGCATGGATGACAATGGTTTGATCAATTGCGAAATTGCGATTCCGGACCTTGGAATTCATTTGGACAACAAGAGCTACTATGTCCCGCAAGCGAACCATGAACGCTTCGATGGTGACGAGGGAGGTCAACTCGCGTCCAAGAAGCTGAACGAGGCGCAGGAAGCCCTCTCTCACGCAAGGTCCGCCCTCGGCGCGTCGTCTGAACTGGACCGAATGGAGCGGAGGCTTGCGCGCCAGCAGGAACTGCTCGACAATTCCACCGACGCCGAAGCCCGGCGTTCGGTGACGGAAGAAGCGCTGCACGTCCAACAGGAACTTGCCAGGCTTGGTGATGCACCGGAGCATCGCAAAGCAATTCTGCTCGAAGAGATCGACCGGATCGAGGAAGGTGCGGCCGACCTCATCGACAAAATCGAGGCAGAAACGGCCCAGCGCCTTTCCATCCTGCTACATTCGGCTCGCGAAGAACTCAGCAACGGCAATTGGAAGAAGGCTAGAGACCTCGTCGAGCAGGCGCATGCGATCTTTCAACGCGCCCTATTTCAACAACCCGCCTTCATTGCTGCCGTCTTCGAAAACCTTCGTGACGAGCGGTTCTCCGCGCTCGATAAAAGCCTTCACGATCGTCTCTCCAGCGAAGGCGAAGCAGCGATCTCTAACGGTGATGTGGAGGGGTTGCGAGATGTGGTCGCGCAGATGTTCGGAAATAGAATGCCGACTGAACACTCTTCGAAGGGCGTCTCAATGCTCGCCGGCCTCCTGCGATAAGGAGAACCGCCGGCCCGACCAAGGCGTCCGTTTGACGAACGCGTCGGGTTGAAATCGCCCCTCTACATCGACAGCGGAGATGAGAAGTAAGTGACCCGAGATTTGATTTTCCGCGATGTCGAGGGCCGCGTTTATCAGCCGGTACAGCACTACAACCGCAAAACAAAGAAGTCCGCCTATCGCGCAAAGCCTCCGGGAGCGTCGAACGAAACCGATGATTGTATCGAACTGGATACCATCGAGGAAATTGCCAAGGCCATGCTGGTCGATGGTCTACCCGCTCGAGTGAAGGCACTCGATGGCGGCCCGGTAAACTATCTGAAATTCGGAGCGCAAAAACTGGTCGCCTACGAGCTCGAGCCAGGCATCGCCGGGAAGATTGGCGTCCATTCCGCTTCTGGTGCCGTCCCTTCGCAAGCTGATAAGATTCGAAAATTCATAACGGATCAGCTCGTCGAACCCGCCCGCGGTCGAGGCGAGACATCAATCGAGATTATGTCCGGCGACGTGCATAAATCGATGGGATTGCAAAACTCATTGCCAGCTGTTTGTTCGGTGCTGGAAGGTGCTGCGCTCGCCCAGCTCGCAAACATGAAATTGATCGAGCGACACAGCCCAATCGGTAGCGATAAACCCAGCTCCACGATCCGCTATCGGTTCGCGCTGGAAGGCGCTTCCGTCGTGGCGATCGATCGCAACGCGTTCGACCGCCTAAAGCTGAAATTCCACGCTCTCCATCCGGACTTCGTCAGCTTCGAGAATTGCCCGAGCTTTGCGGCCCGAGAGGATGGCTACAAACGAAAAGTAATAAGCGAAGCCGCCCGACTGCTGGCGGAACCGGCTGACAGCAATGATGCGGACCTCGGTCAGCGTCTTATCGAGCTGCTCGCAGGGCGAGCCGGTCTGGACTGCAACCTGATCGACTGGCGCGCGCAGAAGGTCATCGATAGCGCCCGCGACGCCGATCCAGGACGCGTTACGGCCGCAGTCGGGAGATTGGCAAAGGCGGATGATGCCGCAGATGCGGTCATTGCCTTTGTGGACGAGGTGTGGCCGATTTTGCGAGGAGATTTGCCGAGCAATCCTTACGCCGAAAGCCGAATGTTTCCTACAATGTTGAGGGCTTTGGTCGATCCGCAGTCGGTGCTGCCGATCCGCTCCAGCCCAACGGAGAACGCCGCCCGAATGCTTCTCGGCGAGCCAGCATTCGCCAACGCCAAGCTATCTCGCGATGAGGTGCTGAAGGTGACGGCCATGGCCCGTGAGATGATGCGGATCATGGCAGAAGAATGGGATTGGGCGCCCCGAGACCTCTGGGACGTCCAGGGTTTCATTTGGGAAACATGCCAAAAGCGCTTGCAGGATGATGACATGACCGACGAAGAGCTGCTCCATCTTTTCGACAGCTGCGATTATTTTCGCACCCGTCGCGTCAAATGGAGCGACGCGAAGACAGCGACATTCTGCAGGATGGCGCGAAAGGCACACGAACTTGGCTTCGACTGGTATCGAACGAACATCCCTCAAATCCGGCTAGGGCGCAAGGAAAGCGACGCAGCGCGAGCTTCAGGGACTGTGGCTTGCTTCCACGCCTCGCGCGGGAGAATTGAATTTTCACACTCCTCCGGCGAACTGGGACTGACGGGCATCTTTGATTGCGATCCGGAAGGCGAGAAGGCCTTCTCCGACGCACTCGACAAGCAGCGCGAGAGGATCGCCAACTGGATCGCCCCGATTCCACCGCGCGCCGGATACTGGCCCAGATACGACGAAGAGGTAGCCGCAGAAGAAAATGGCCCGAAGGTGAGCAAGATGCCCAGTCCAACCAATCTGATCCTCTATGGACCGCCCGGAACGGGCAAAACGTACCGCACGATGGCAAAGGCCGTCGAGCTGTGCGGAGAAGTCCCGGACGCAGAAAGGACCGAACTCCGGAATCAATATGATCGGCTGCGCAAAGAGAAGCGCATCGAATTCGTCACCTTTCACCAGAACTTCGCGTACGAAGAATTCGTTGAAGGCCTACGTCCGGAAACGGCGCGCGCAGAAGGAGAAGGAAGCAACGCCGGATTCGAGCTCAAACCGAAGCTCGGTATCTTCCGGAATGTCTGCCAGTTAGCCGAAGCCGCGGCGGACGCAGCAATAGGCGGCAAGCCTTTTGACCTCGACGGCCGACGCGTATTCAAGATGTCATTGGGACGTGCAGGGGTTGAAGACCATATTTTCCAGGACGCAATCGACAATGGCTATGCCGTGCTTGGATGGGGCGGCGACATCGATTGGACACCTTATGATTCCTACGAGGCGATCCACGAGCGTTGGAACGAGGATCATCCCGGAACCAACGGCAATGACGCAAACATCATCCAGACTAGCCGCTTCCGCGCCGACATGGAGGAAGGCGACATCATTGTCGTCACTCACGGCAACAGGCTGATCCGGGCGATCGGCGTCGTTACCGGACCCTATCGCTTTGAACCCGGCGATACGCGCGACTACAACCATCGCCGAGATGTCGATTGGCTCAAGATCTTCCGCGAACCCATCGATCACACCGTGATTTATGATGTGCCGTTCATTCAATGGTCTTGCTACCTACTGAAGGAGCAGCACCTGAACCGCTCGGCATTGGCCAATCTGCTGCCGGGAACCGGCGGCCCCGCTGAGCCGCCAAAGCAATATGTTCTCGTCATCGACGAGATCAATCGCGCGAACATATCGAAAGTTTTCGGCGAACTCATCACCCTTATCGAGCCGGACAAGCGGCTCGGGATGGACGAGCAGCTTAAGGTGCGCCTTCCCTACAGCGAAGACGAGTTCGGCGTGCCAGCGAACCTCCACATCATCGGAACCATGAATACCGCAGACCGTTCGATTGCACTGCTCGACACGGCACTTCGCCGCCGTTTCCGGTTCGAGGAAATGGCTCCCGACACATCGGTCGAGGCGTTCCAGGAAGCGGAAGTAGAGACCGGCCTACCGCTCGCCGATGTTCTCAACACCATGAACCGCCGGATCGAGTATCTGGTCGACCGCGATCACCGGATAGGCCACGCCTTCTTCATCGGCTGCCAGACAGTCGGCGATGTCAATGGGGTGATGCGCGACAAGGTCATTCCACTCCTTCAGGAATATTTCTTTGATGACTGGGGCCGACTTGCTGCGGTGCTGGGCGAGCGGGAGAATGGCGGCAACTTCTTGGCCTGCCAAGTCATCGACGACCCGATGGGTGAAGGCGGCCAGCCCTTAAAATCCTGGCGAGTGCGCGACACATTTGAAACCGAAGCTTATGGCCGGCTTGTCTCGGGTAAGCCGACATCCTTGCTTTCCGAGCGAGGCGCTGAGACTGCGTGAGCCACTTCACGGTACATGAATGGGGCCATGTAAAGCTTGGCGAAGGCGGGTTCGAGCGCGCGCAAGCCGACGCATTACATGTTGCGGCGTCCCAACACCCACTCGCTCACCGGGACGCCACCAATATTCTTGTTTATCGCAGGGACCGTATTGTCGCGCGCCAGATGGTTGGAATGGTGGCCGCAAAGGGCTGCAGTCTGGAAATATTGCCGAAGATTGATCCAGAAGGCGCACCGTTGGAAAGCGCTCAAACTGTCAGAGACCGACTCGTTAGGATGCTCGACGTTGCACTTGATCTAGACCTTAATTTGGGAAGTAGCGCCGCAATCCATGTTAGCGTCCGCGCTCGTGGTGTAATTTCCGGTGTAGGCGATGGTGTATTCCGGGGTGGGGCATGCCCCACCCCGGAATGCGGCGTCGCTGGTGGCCACCGGGTTCATCGTTATGGTGGAGTTTGCACACTTCAACCGTGACGAAGAGGAGTTCCCGATGACCGAGGACAGATTACTGATCGAAGAGCTTGCTGCGAAGGGCGGCCAACCGGATTTTTTGCGCACCATCGCCGAGAACGTGCTGCAGCTGATCATGGAGGCCGACGTTGATGGCCTGATCGGCGCGGGTCGCCACGAACGCAGCAGCGAGCGCGCGACCTGGCGCAACGGCTATCGCGACCGTTCGCTGGATACCCGGGTAGGCACGCTGAACCTGAAAATCCCCAAGCTGCGTGCTGGGTCCTACTTTCCGGGCTTCCTTGAGCCCCGCAAGATGGTCGAGAAAGCGCTGGTTGCGGTGATCCAGGAAGCGTGGATCGGCGGGGTCAGCACCCGGCGGGTCGATGAACTCGTCCAGGCCATGGGCATGACCGGCATCTCCAAGTCCACCGTCTCCAAGCTTTGCAAGGACATTGACGAGCGCGTCCATGCCTTTCTGAAACGCCCGCTCACCGGCGAATGGCCGTATCTCTGGCTCGATGCCACCTATCTCAAGGTACGCGAAGGCGGGCGGATCATCAGCGTTGCCGCAATAATCGCCATGGCCGTCAACACCGAGGGCCGGCGCGAGATCGTCGGCCTGCATATCGGCCCCTCGGAAGCGGAGGTCTTCTGGTCCGACTTCCTGAAGGACCTTGTTCGGCGCGGTCTTACCGGCGTGAAGCTGGTCATCTCCGATGCTCACGAGGGCCTCAAGGGCGCGATCACCCGCGTCATGGGCGCCACCTGGCAGCGCTGCCGGGTGCACTTCATGCGCAATGCCCTGTCCTATGTGCCCAAGGGCCAGAACACTGTCGTCGCCGCCGCGATCCGCCAGGTCTTCCTGCAGCCCGATCAGAAAAGCGCAACGCAGGTCTGGCGACAGGTCGCCGACCAGTTGCGCACCCGTTGGCCCAAGCTCGGCGCCTGCATGGACGAGGCCGAAACCGACGTGCTCGCCTACACCGGCTTTCCCACCCAGCACCGCACGAAGTTACACTCAACCAATCCGCTCGAGCGGCTCAACAAGGAGGTCAAGCGCCGCGCCGACGTCGTCGGAATCTTCCCGAACGAAGACAGCATCATCCGCCTCGTCGGGGCTGTGCTGATGGAGCAGAACGACGAGTGGCAGCTCCAGCACCGATACATGCAGATCGAAGGCATGGCCGAACTCAACCAACCCATGATCGAGGAGGAAAATCAGCCCCTACACATCACCGCCAAAGCCGCCTGACGATGGCCCACGGCCACAGCCGAAATTACACCACCTTGACGGACGCGACCGCAATCCATCACCAGCGTCATACGCTTCTCGAAATTCTGATCCGTGCCTTCGCAGACAAGCTTCTGGCCGAAGTTCGTCGAGGCCTGCCACGGCTTTATCGCCAATGCGAAGAGGATTTGCCAGCGCTGCGCGGCCGTCTCGACGTGATCCGGCAGTTTACTCGCAACGCGGTACGACCAGACAGGCTCTCCTGCCGTTTCGATCAGCTCGATACTGACACGCCCCTCATGCGGATCATGGCGGCCGCTACCATCTACCTTGGAAGATACGCACGTTCATCAGAGACCCGCCGCAGGTTGGATGAACTCCGCCACGTTCTCGTCGACGTACCAGCCGTGCCGGTCAATAGACTGCCCTGGAAGGAAGTGCGGGTTGATCGTACCAATCGGCGATGGGAGAGCCTTTTCCGCCTCGCACAGCTTCTTCTCGGACGAGATTGGCAGGCTACACACCATTCCGCGAAATCGCCCGAGGGGCTAACTCTGCTCTTCCCAATGAACGACCTGTTCGAGAAATACATCGCCGCGATGATCCGCAAAGCATTGACCGGAACGGGTATCGAAGTAGTTGATCAGGGCGGTCATCGCGCATGCTTAGGGCTGAGACTCATTCAGAGCCAGAAGGCCAAGGTAGTGACCAGCGCGACGGCTGACAGGAAGTTGGCGGCGAGCTTGTCGTAGCGTGTGGCGATCCGACGGAAGTCTTTGATCCGGCAGAAGGCATTTTCGATGAGGTGCCGGCTACGGTAGCGGTGCTGATCGTATCGGATGGCTCGCTTGCGGTTGCGGCGACCCGGAATGACGGGGCTGGTGCCATTCTCGCGCAAGGACGTCCGCAGCCGGTTTGCGTCGTAGCCCTTGTCGCCGAGCAGGTAGCGCATCGGTCCGGCGCGTTCGAGCAGTGCCGGTGCAGCCTTCACATCGCTGACATTGCCCGCCGTCAGCATAAGGGCATAGGGGCGGCCGAGAACGTCGGTCAGGGCATGGATCTTGGTTGTCCAGCCGCCGCGAGAACGACCGATCGCCTGCGTCTGGCGCCCCCTTTTCCACCAAAGGCCGAGCGCTGGGCTTTGATGTAGGTGCTATCGATCGCCGTGCTCTTCGTCACCGCACCCGCCCCTGCCAAGGCATCGAGCAACTTCGTCCAGAACCCCCGCCGCGACCAGCGGTTGAAGCGGTTGTAGACCGTCGTCGATGGTCCATAGTCTGCCGGACAGTCGCACCACCGGCAGCCGGATTTCAGTACATGAAGGATGCCCGAAATCACCCGCCGGTCATCGACCCGTCGCGCACCAGGCTGGTTCCGGGGCAAGTACGGCTCGATCGCCAGCCAAGCTTCGTCCGACAACCAGAATAAAGAACGCGACATCGTGAAGGGCCTCCCGCTGCGGTGAAGGCCCTTTGAATCAATACATACAAGCAATTTCAAGAGGCTGATTGGGTTTTAACCCTAGGTACGTTTACCGGTCAGCATCTGACGACCGGGGATGTATTCCGTACCAAGCCGGACATCATTTTGAGGAAGCGCGGAAAGATCCTCGCGATCATTGATACAAAATGGAAAAAGCTCGCAAGCGATCCGCTTGACCGCAAGCACGGTGTTTCCCAAGCTGACGTTTATCAGTTAATGGCCTATGCTCGGCTATACCCCACCCGTGAGCTGATGCTCCTGTATCCGGAGGAGCCCGGTCAGCCTTGCGGAGAGCGCACGCCATTTGGAATTGCAGGCGGAACTGAACGCCTAGGTATCGCAACGATAGATACGTCCTGCGCTGAAACCGAAGTCGTTCGCCGATTGGGTGCCCTCTGCCGGCAATTTGATCCAAGTCCAGACGCACTAACGGCCTAAAACTTCAGCCTTTGCAGGCGATGCGCCGCCGTAACGATCGCCCCGTCGTCGCTGACGACGACATAGCTGTCGAGCGCGCGCTCGAGCTTCGAGTAGCGCTCGCGCCCGAATGCACCAGCCAGTCGCCGCCGCGATTTCTTGTCGAGATAATAAACATCCGCGCCGCGATGACGGCGGCGCGTCCCATAAGCGAGGATCGCATCCACCGCCTCAGTCGAAATTCCACGCTGCTGGATGCGCTGCCTCGCATGCTTTGTCAGTCCCATGCCGTCCTCCCAATGGTTGCCGAGCATCCAAAATAGGAGATTGGGACGACAAAAACTGTCACCCGCTCGGCCTGAGGTCAAATTGGCTCGCGCCCCTTACGGCAAGGCTTCAAACTCGCGCTGATGCCCATGCACCATCTCGCGAAGCCGAGCGGGCTGCAGCACCTCGACCGACTTCCCCCATGAGTAGAGATGCCAGCACATTTCGAGATGTCCCGAGGCCTTGAAGCGCACGAGCAACGACCCATCGGCCTCTTCCTCGACACTCTGCGTAGGGTGGAACACGAACCGCCGGGCATGGGGTGCAGCGTCTGGCGAGAAGCGCCAAATGACGTCGCCATGTTCGGCAGCATTCTCGAACGAGCCAAAGCCCTTTTCGGAATGTTCGCGGATATTGAAGCCGGGATCGATCTCGAAGCTCGTGTGCAGCACCTCGGCCGAGTAGATTTCCTCGACCCTGTAATGGCGCAGAGGTGCCGTTGCTGGCTTGGCCATGTCGCGAGCGACTAGATAGCGGCGCACACCGAGCAAGAGGCCGTGCGGCGCTACCACACGCTCGGTCGGCTTGTCCTGCGTCCGGCGCCGATACGAAATGCGGAGCAGAAACGGCCCCTTCAGGCTCTCCGATATCGCGCTGTCGACCTCGCTTGTTCCGGCCGGTCGCGGCCCCGGACGAGCAGCATGCCCCAGCGCTTCGAGCAGGGCTTCCTCATCGACGGCCAAACGCGTGCCAGCATGGGCGGGAATCAGCGCCCTCACCTTCCGTTCCATCTGGCGGACCGTTGCAGCCTCAGCGGCCATGCCGGCCGCGTCGAGCTGGCGAATCGCCGTTGTCATCGCGGCAAGTTCCTCGGCCGACGGCAACAATAGTGGTGCCACCGCCCGCGCGGGGATGCGCCATCGCCGCTTGCGATCGTCACCGTCTTCGGGCTCAGTCTGCGGGAAAGCCGCCTCAAGCGCGACCGTCATGCGCTGCGCCGATCGGTGGACACAGCCGAACTCCTCGACAATCTCTTCGAGTGACACCCCGCTACGGCGCGTCGCCATCATCGCCAGCTTGAGAAGGTCCTGGGCCTTTGCAAACGACATCCGATTCTCCATGACAGCTTTTGTCGTCCCGAACTGCCATAGCGGAATAAAGGGGATTGTGTATGCGGATGATCGACGACGCCCTGAGGCTTTCGGCCTCGGACCTTATGCGGTTCAAGGGATGCAGGCACGCGACGACGCTCGATCTGCGGCTGATCGAGGCCGGCGACATCGCGCCGTGCGAGGATGGCGAAGAAGCCGAACTTCTTCAGAAGCAGGGCGACGCCCACGAACTTGGCTTTCTCGAGGCGCTCAAAGCGCAGGGCAAAAATGTCGTCGAAATTCCTAAGGACGGGATCACGCTGGAAGAGTCGGTCCGGCTCACACGCGAGGCGATGACGGCCGGCCCGGACATCATCTTTCAGGGCGCGCTGCTCGGCGGCGCATGGGGCGGCTATTCCGACTTTCTCGAACGGGTGGAACGCCCCTCCAATCCCGGAAGCTGGTCCTATGAGGTTGTCGATACCAAGCTGAAACGGAAGCCCGACCCCAAACATATTCTCCAGCTCTCGCTCTACTCCGACCTGATCGCCGACCTTCAGGGCGTCCGGCCGGAATCCGCGCATCTCCAACTCGGCGACGGCTCGCGTTTCACCGTGCGGCTCGCCGACGTGGCATCTTACGCACGCCATGCACGGGCGGTGTTCGAAACCTTCCTGACCGACCGTCCGGAAACGCGGCCCGAGCCTGTTTCAAGCTGCGGCCTCTGCCGCTGGAAAGAGCATTGCCGCGACGAATGGGACAAGGCCGACAGCCTTGCCCTGGTAGCCGGCATGACAAGATCGCAGCGTGGAAAAGTCGAGGCCGCAGGCATCGAAACGCTCGGCGGCCTCGCGGTCCATGACCAGCGCATCCCGAAGCTCGCTCCTGAGACCCAGCAGCGGCTCCAGACGCAGGCGCGACTCCAGGCCGCGCGACGCGCCGGCGGGCCTCCGGGATTTGCATTGCGGGACTATGAGCCCGGCAAGGGATTCGGGCTGCTGCCCGAAGCCGACGACGGCGACCTCTTCTACGATATCGAGGGCGATCCCTATTATGAGGGCGGCCTCGAATATCTCCACGGCATCTGGTTTCGCGATGCGGGCGAATGGAGCTTCCGCGCCTTTTGGGCGCATGATCGTGCCGCCGAGGGCAAGGCGGTGGCGGAGCTGCTGCAATTCTTCACGGCGCATCTCCAGCGCCACCCGAAGGCGCATATCTATCATTATGCAAATTACGAGATTGCGGCGCTTCGCCGCCTGACCGCGGAGCATCGCATCGGCGAGGCCGCCATGGACCAACTTCAGCGTGAACGGCGGTTCGTCGACCTGTTCCGCGTGGTGTCGGGATCGCTGATCGCTTCCGAAAACGGCTATTCGATCAAGGATCTCGAAGCTTTTTATATGGAGAAGCGCGAGGCGGATGTCGCAACCGCGGGCGCGAGCGTCGTCTTCTACGAGCGCTGGCGGGAAACGCAGGACGGCGAGCTGCTCGACAAGATCTACGACTATAACCGCACCGACTGCATCTCGACGCAGCTGCTGCGCGACTGGCTGATCCGCGACGTTCGCCCTGAAGGCCTGCCGTGGCCGAAGCTCGGCGAGGTGCCCGACGCGGGTCCGCTCGCGAATGTCGAGGCCGAGGATGAAGAAATGGCGGCGCTGCGCGAGCGGCTCCTTCCGGTTCGCGACCGGCTCGGCGAAGACATCGCCGATCTGCTGCTCGACCTCAACTTCTTCCACAAGCGCGAAGACAAGCCCGCATGGTGGGCGATCTTCGACCGGCTCGCGCAGGAGAGCGAGGAACTCGTCGATGACCTTGAATGCGTCCAAGGCCTTGAGGCGGTCGGCGATCCCGTCAAAGTAACGGCAAGATCGTTCGAGCGAACCTATCGCTTCCCGCCGCAGGAGACCAAATTGAGGGCGGGCCGCAAACCCTGCGTCAAACCCGCCGCGATGCCCGAGGATGTCGATCTGCGCGAGATCGACCACGAGAAAAATCTGCTCGTGCTGCGCCGCTCGACGACCAAAGGCGAGCTGCCCGAGCGGCTCGATCTCATTCCGGCAAAGCCGATCGGCAACGCGACGCTGCGCGCTGCGGTTGCAGCGGTAACCGACGCCATCATCGACAACCCCGGCATGGCCAGGGCCATAGAACAATTGCTCACGCGCGGGGCGCCGACGTTTCGCGACGGCGCGCGGCCGGAGGGCATCATCAACGCCGAAGGCGATCTCCCGGCGCAGACCAGCGCCGCAATTGCCGCCATGGATCGCACGACCTTGGCGATCCAGGGACCGCCCGGCACCGGCAAGACGTATGTCAGTGCGCTATCGATCATCGACCTCGTCCGTGCGGGCAAGCGCGTTGCGGTTTCGTCGAACAGCCACAAGGCGATCACCAATCTCCTTGAAGCGGTCGCGGACCGGAGCGCGACCGACGGGGTCCGATGCAGTGTCGTTCAGAAGGCTGCGGACGATGACGATGAGAATGCCCATCCCGGCATCGTCCTCGTGAGCGAGAATGACGCGCCTGAAATCGGGACCGCCGATGTCGTCGGCGCTACGGCGTGGCATTTCGCTAGATATGACGCGCCGGCCTACGACTATCTCTTCGTTGACGAAGCGGGACAGGTCTCGCTTGCCAACATCATTGCCATGTCGCGCGCGGCCCGCAATCTCGTCCTCGTCGGCGATCCGATGCAGCTGCCGCAGCCGCTTCAAGGTACGCACCCCGGACGGAGCGGCGATTCCTGCCTCGAATATTTGATCGACGGACACCGGGTCGTCCCCGCCGATCGCGGCATCTTCATGCCGGTTAGCCGCCGAATGCATCCCGCAGTCTGCAACTATATCTCGGTCGCCTTCTATGAGGGCAAACTCCACTCGGACGACGCCGCCGGCAGTCAGTCTCTAGTTGCTAAGGACGGGCGATCGCTCGTCGGCGCGGGCGTCCGCGCGATCGAGCATTTCGGGCGCTCGCAGGTCAGCCCCGAAGAGATCGAGGCCATCAAAGCGCAGATCGAGGCTGTGATCGGCGCAATCTATCGCGCGCGCGACGGAAATGAGCGCGTCATCGGCCACACCGATATTCTGGTAGTCGCACCCTACAATGCCCAGGTGAACGCGCTGCGCGCCGCGCTACCTGCGGCTGTCCGTGTCGGCACGGTCGATCGCTTCCAGGGGCAGGAGGCACCGGTGTGCCTCGTCTCCATGACGACATCGAGCGGCGAAGAACTGCCGCGCGACATCGACTTCCTCTTCTCGCTGAACAGGATCAATGTTGCCGTCTCTCGCGCGCAGACGTCGGCGGTCGTCTTCGCAAGTCCCCTCCTCCTCGAAACACCCTGCCGCACCGTCGAGGAAATGATGCTCGTAAATGCACTTTGTTTGCTTCGCGAGCATGGGGGTGACAGCTTCTGACATGCTGAGGTGCGAATCTGCTTTCATCGAACGAAAGGAGATTCGCTCATGGCCTACTGGGATATCGGACTTCGCCACATCGTCGACGTTGACGGGCAGTTGCTGGCAATCGACGCCGAGGTGATCGACACGGCTTCGCTTCTCGCGAAGGCCAATCTTCCGACCGACCGCCAGCTCTGGCTGGTCCGGGCCGGCGAATATTTCGCGCTCGGTGCGAAGCAGCTTCTCCGCCTCTCGCAGGACGAAGTGCTCTTCTTCGAGACCGCCGAGCGCGTGCAGGCGCCGATATTTCACAAACGGGCCGCCTGAGGCCCAACGCCCCCTAAGCAGATTTGGAAAGGAAAAGCTCATGGCAGACGTGCAAGTGACGTGCATCAACAAGCAGCCGCGCAACGATCCCTATGAGGGGATCACCCACCTCGGCGGAGCGACCTGGCACTGGACGCGCCAGCAGGTTATCGATTCCATCGAGGCGAAGACCAACACCTTCTACACCCTTGTCGGAAACAACCGCGGCAACATCGGTGTCGTGAATGGCCCGAACGGCAAATATCTTCGTACCTATGCCGACGGAAAGTGGAACGACAACCTTCTCGCGCTTCCGGAATGTCCTCGACGCTAGCGTCTAATTGGCCCTATCGTTCGACGCGGCAGGGCCGGGGTCCGGCGCCCCGAGATGATCAACTGACAGAAAGAGAATTATGCAGGAGCGGTATCTCGGGGATTCTCACGACTTCTTGAAGTATGCCCTGCTCCGGCATCTTAGCAAATCTCTTGAGCTTCGGATCGGGGTGAACTGGTACCTTACAACGCCCGATCAGGTTGACCGCCCGGGCAACAATGATGGCGAGAAGCGTCATCATCTCAAAGGCGGGGTTTGGCGTGATGCGGACGCCGAGCTCTTCGAAAAGATCGGCAAGTTCGATACGGTCGCTGACCGCAAGCTTTCGAACGTGGCTTCGTGGGAGATTCTACCGCCCGACACTTGCTACTTTGCGGCCCACGTTCCGGCGGATGACCGTGGAAGCTGGCACCAGAACGCGATCGCCGAATTGCAGTCGGCCGACCTGATTTTCCTCGATCCGGATAACGGCTTCGAGGTGACCTCAATGACCGCGCGAACCCGGCCCAAATATTCGCTCTTCGGCGAAGCCGCGGACTATGTGGCTGCGGGCAAGTCTGTCGTTGCAATCCAGTTCGCTCGCCAATGCGACCCGATACAGCGAGCGGTCGATATTCGAAGCAAGCTCGTCTCACTGGTAGGAAGTCAGGCGAACTGCCCGGTCATTCGCGGGCGCGTTGCTCCCAATCTTCTATTCTTCAGTATCGTTCCGGGCGCCAATCGCGAGCGGTGGCGGCGCGCCCTGCTCGACTTTGAGAAGAATTGCGCCAAGGCCGACATCATCGAGTAGGCGGCTTTCAATGTTTCTTTATTGCCGTCTGGCATGATCGTTCCATGTCAACGACGCTCGAACATCCTGCCAAGCTCGCAGTTCTCATTGATGCCGATAACGCGTCGCCGCGGATAGCCGCAGGCCTTTTCAAAGAGATTGCCACGATAGGCGAAGCGAGCGTTCGGCGCATTTATGGCGATTTTTCCAGCACGCGGCTCAAGGGTTGGGCAGAGGTTCTGGCCACACATGCCATCATGCCGCACCAGAATTTCGCCAATACGATCGGGAAGAACGCGTCCGACATCGCGCTCGTGATCGATGCTATGGATCTTCTGCATTCGGGACGGTTCGATGCCTTTTGCCTCGTCTCGTCGGATAGCGACTTCACGCGCCTTGCCGCCCGAATACGAGAACAAGGCGTCGCCGTGTATGGCTTCGGAGAACAGAAAACGCCGCAAAGTTTCCGTCAGGCGTGCAAGCGCTTCATCTACACCGAGAACCTTACGCTCGACGAAGCTGAAGGCATAACGGCAATTGGCGGCGGCCCCGAGCCTGAACCTGAAACGGCCAAACTGAAGCCGACGGAGGCGATCCCGCTCATCCAAGCAGCGCTGGGCCAGCTCGACGATCTGGATGGCTGGTACCCGCTAAGCGCGGTTGGAAGCCGACTTCTGGCAGAGATGCCCGATTTCGATCCACGCAGCTACGGGTGCGCCAAGCTAGTCTCGCTGATCGAAAAATCTGGCGCCTTCGACATTAGGCGCGACCAGCTTCGGGTTTACATCAAGACAAATTAGCTGCGCCGCAATCGCTGATCGTCTGACCCAACTCCCTTGGCAAAGAGCTTAGTCAGAGGCCGAAGTCTGAAGGCCGAAACCTAAACCGCTCCTCCGACGGAAAAGCGCGAAGAGCGATCAACTCGCCTTGCTCGTAGCGAATATGCCAAGTTTGAGCGTTGCTAGGCGCTGGGTTACGAAAGACCGATGGGTCCAGCAGGGCCACGTTCGCGCGATGCTGAGGATCTCTAACGGACGCGTAGCGAATAGCCTGCGCGTCAATCTCTCGCGCTTCAGACGCAAATCGCTGGCAAGCGGAATAGTCGTCCTGCGCCATCCACAGCGACGCGCCCGCAACAAATGGTTCTGCACACAGGTCGAGCAGACGATCCATCGCGACCGAGATACTGATTGCCGAGTGTTCCACGGTCGTGCTCGGCGGCTGAAATCCAGGCGACCGGGAGTAGAAACGCAGCCGCCAATAGGCTGTCTCGGCAATCGCAGCGCCAATCGCCTCTGCGGCGTAGAAAATGCCGGGCTTTTCGCCGGCGCGGCGAAATCTCGAGCTACTCTTATGCCCGTAGCGAAACGGCGTCGCGAGCAGATAGTGGAGATGTCGCGCCGCTACCGGCAAGTTCGGTTTCACTTCTTCCACAAGCTGCTCGAGCAACGCTTGATCCTCGGTGCCCGCCGCCAGACGGTTGGTCGAAATCCGATGTTGTGCTTCGACGATCCGCCACAGCTTCCCACTGTAGGCGCGAAGATGCTCCGGCTTCGGCGTTCGCTCAAACGCGGGCGCGGTAATCATCGACATAGTCGGCCACGTCGTTCAGACCGCGGATCGTGCGGATCAGATCGATGGGTCTGCCGCCAAGATCCAAGTTTTCCGACTTCAGCCAAGACGTCGACGCCGCATCGTCGCTTCCCATGAGCGCATCGAGGCTGCGAAAAAGCCGGACGAGATACTGCCCAAGTTCGAACGCCTTCTCGGCTCGCTGAAGTTGATAACTGCCGGAACGAAGCCGCGAGGCCGTTGCAGCAGAAATACCGACCACCGAGCCCAACTGCTCGTTCGTCAGCTTCCAGCACGTCGCCACACGCGCGACCGCTTCCGAGAGAACTCGTCCCTGATCCGCTTGGGAGGCTGGCCGCGTCGCCATGACATTCTCCAGAATGAAAATCTACATTTCCATTCATAGGAACAAACGCCGGATTTTGCAAGCGGAGGCACTTCATTTTGCGGTTAGGGCTGAGATCTGGGCTTCGTCAGACGCGCGTAAGGCGTCGAGATAATCGCTCCACCACTGATGCATCGCTACCCGTTCATCCCAATAGCGCCCTCGGTTATAAGTCCCGCGAACGGCATTGGCGTCCGCATGCGCCAGTGAACGCTCGATCGCATCGGGATGCCATTTGCCGCTTTCATTCAAGAGCGAAGAGGCGGTGGTCCGCAGGCCGTGAGCTGTTACCTCCCCGGTGGAGTACCCCATGCGGCGGAACGCCTGATTGAGTGTGTTCTCGCTCATTGGTCGGCGAAACGTGTGAAAGGCAGGAAAGACGAACCCTTCTGGTCCGGTAAGCTCGTGAAGCTCCCTCAAATAGCTCACGACCTGACGCGACAATGGTACGGCATGAGGTCGGCGCATCTTCATGCGCTCAGCAGGGATACTCCATACCGCATTGTCGAGATCGATCTCTGGCCACAGGGCTTTACGCAGTTCTCCAGGCCTAGCCATCACATGAGGCGCGATCTGACACCCGAGCCGCGTAATCGCGTTTCCGGTATATGCGTCGATAGACCGCAGCAACGCACCGACTGCCTCCGGCTCCAAGAGCGCAGCGTGGTGCGTCACCCGCGGGGCGATCAGCGCCCCCCGCAACACGGCAGTAGGATCGCTCTCTCCTCTTCCAGTCGCGACCGCATAGCGGAAGACCCTGCTGGCAAAGGAGCGGGCCCGACGCGCCGTTTCATATTTGCCGCGCGCCTCGATCCTCTTGAGCACAGCCAGAACCTCGACGGGCTTGAGGTCGGCGACAGGCATGGTCGCGATCGGCTTGAGCTGGTCGAGGAGCCAGTTCGCCTTCACCGTCGTCGCATCGGCTCGCCCCTCGGCGACCGACTTGTCGATATACTCCTTGGCGATGTCACCGAACGTGTTTCCGGCATTGAACTGCGCGATCAGCTTCTGACGCTTGCGCTCGGCAAGCGGGTCGACGCCTTCACGCAGCTTACGCCGGGCATCGTCGCGCAATTGCCTAGCTTCGGCCAAGCGCACTTCCGGATACGCCCCGAGCGCGATCCGGTTATCCTTTCCGAGGTGCCGATACTTGAAGCGCCAGAGCTTTGCGCCTGTCGGGCGCACCTCCAGATAGAGGCCTCCAGCGTCCGCGCGTTTGTAGGGGCGGTCCTCCGGCTTAAGCGAACGGATCATAACATCGGTAAGGGACATCGACTCAAACTCCTGCAAGCAGGTCTCAGCCGGTGCGACATCTCAAGCCAGCGATGGGGCCACCAGAAAACGGCCGTGGGGCCATCGCCTATTCCGGTGGCCCCATTTCGAGTGAGATCGAGTGAAATATCCTCGGACACCAAAAGACAAGACCAGGTCGCGTCCGTCAAGGTGGTGTAATTTCGGCTGTGGCCGTGGGCCATCGTCAGGCGGCTTTGGCGGTGATGTGTAGGGGCTGATTTTCCTCCTCGATCATGGGTTGGTTGAGTTCGGCCATGCCTTCGATCTGCATGTATCGGTGCTGGAGCTGCCACTCGTCGTTCTGCTCCATCAGCACAGCCCCGACGAGGCGGATGATGCTGTCTTCGTTCGGGAAGATTCCGACGACGTCGGCGCGGCGCTTGACCTCCTTGTTGAGCCGCTCGAGCGGATTGGTTGAGTGTAACTTCGTGCGGTGCTGGGTGGGAAAGCCGGTGTAGGCGAGCACGTCGGTTTCGGCCTCGTCCATGCAGGCGCCGAGCTTGGGCCAACGGGTGCGCAACTGGTCGGCGACCTGTCGCCAGACCTGCGTTGCGCTTTTCTGATCGGGCTGCAGGAAGACCTGGCGGATCGCGGCGGCGACGACAGTGTTCTGGCCCTTGGGCACATAGGACAGGGCATTGCGCATGAAGTGCACCCGGCAGCGCTGCCAGGTGGCGCCCATGACGCGGGTGATCGCGCCCTTGAGGCCCTCGTGAGCATCGGAGATGACCAGCTTCACGCCGGTAAGACCGCGCCGAACAAGGTCCTTCAGGAAGTCGGACCAGAAGACCTCCGCTTCCGAGGGGCCGATATGCAGGCCGACGATCTCGCGCCGGCCCTCGGTGTTGACGGCCATGGCGATTATTGCGGCAACGCTGATGATCCGCCCGCCTTCGCGTACCTTGAGATAGGTGGCATCGAGCCAGAGATACGGCCATTCGCCGGTGAGCGGGCGTTTCAGAAAGGCATGGACGCGCTCGTCAATGTCCTTGCAAAGCTTGGAGACGGTGGACTTGGAGATGCCGGTCATGCCCATGGCCTGGACGAGTTCATCGACCCGCCGGGTGCTGACCCCGCCGATCCACGCTTCCTGGATCACCGCAACCAGCGCTTTCTCGACCATCTTGCGGGGCTCAAGGAAGCCCGGAAAGTAGGACCCAGCACGCAGCTTGGGGATTTTCAGGTTCAGCGTGCCTACCCGGGTATCCAGCGAACGGTCGCGATAGCCGTTGCGCCAGGTCGCGCGCTCGCTGCTGCGTTCGTGGCGACCCGCGCCGATCAGGCCATCAACGTCGGCCTCCATGATCAGCTGCAGCACGTTCTCGGCGATGGTGCGCAAAAAATCCGGTTGGCCGCCCTTCGCAGCAAGCTCTTCGATCAGTAATCTGTCCTCGGTCATCGGGAACTCCTCTTCGTCACGGTTGAAGTGTGCAAACTCCACCATAACGATGAACCCGGTGGCCACCAGCGACGCCGCATTCCGGGGTGGGGCATGCCCCACCCCGGAATACACCATCGCCTACACCGGAAATTACACCACGAGCGCGGACGCTAACCAAGACCAAGGGGAAAATGGCAGATTTCCGCCGTTTTGTCGATGGTTCTGGGATGTCAGGAGAGGGGTAAATGGTGCCCAGAAGAGGAACTGAACTGGGCATCAAAGCGGCGGAAATCCGATGCAATCAACAACGAGATACCGCTGAAACCATCATAGAAACCATCACACAATTTGGCAAGGGCTGGACGACAGGGCAATCGCTTCAGATGAACGGACTGGTGTTGATTGAAGTGT
Source organism: Sphingopyxis macrogoltabida (assembly GCF_001314325.1). Taxonomy (NCBI): domain Bacteria; kingdom Pseudomonadati; phylum Pseudomonadota; class Alphaproteobacteria; order Sphingomonadales; family Sphingopyxidaceae; genus Sphingopyxis; species Sphingopyxis macrogoltabida. Next base: position 817,882 of record NZ_CP009429.1, on the reverse strand, counting down.
TATGATTCAGACGATGCTCCATATCCTGGGAGCCATTGATGTCTGGATTGCCATCGTCGCGTTCGATACTCGATCATTTTTCTGCGCTTCGTGATCACCGGGAGCAGTGGCGGGTTCTGTATCCGCTTCGCGAGGTCTTGCTTTTAGTGCTTTGCGCGACGCTTTCGGGGATGGAAGATTTTGTCGAGATCAGGCTGTGGGGACAGCACCGGCTCGATTTTCTGACCGTTTTCTGCCGTTTGCGCACGGGATACCAGCCCATGACACCCTTAATGATGTCATTAACGGGCTTGATCCCGAGCTGTTCAAAACCTGCTTTGCGACCTGGGTCGAGGCGCTGCGCGACGAGGCACCCGATATCATCGCGATTGACGGCAAGACGTCGCGGCGTAGTCACGCGAGGAGCAAAGGCCGCGCGCCGCTGCACATGGTTTCAGCCTGGGCGTCGCGCCAGCGGCTGGTGCTGGGTCAGGAAGCGGTAGACGCAAAATCCAACGAGATCACCGCGATCCCGTTGCTGCTCGAACGGCTGGAACTGACCGGTGCGCTCGTCACCATCGATGCGATCGGAACACAGGCCGCGATTGCCGAGACCATCGTGGCGCGCGGCGGAGATTATTTGCTCGCGCTGAAGGGCAACCGTCCGGCGCTGTTTGCCGATGTCGTGGCGTTCTTTGCCGATCCGCCCACCGATATGACCCTGTCGGCGCACACGACAACCGACGCCGATCATGGCCGCATCGAAGAACGCCGCCACAGCGTCTGTCACAACACTCAATGGCTGTTTTCCGATCGTCGCTATCCTGATGAACCCCATTTTCCCCATCTCGCGATGATCGCCATGGTCGAAAACCACGTCGAACGGGAGGGCCGCAAAAGCTCGGAACGGCGCTATTACCTCTCTTCTGTCAAACTTCTGTCAAACTCGATGCCCAAGCCTTCGCCGCCGCAGTCCGCGCCCATTGGGGCATCGAAAACCGGCTCCACTGGGTGCTCGACGTCGTCTTCCACGACGACCTCACAAGACTGCGAACCGGATCAGGACCCCAGAATATGGCTGTCGTCAAACACATCGCCATGAACCTGGTGCGAAATCCAAACGACAAACACAGCCTCAAAGTCCGCAGAAAACGTGCCAATCTCGACCCGGACTACCTCGAAACACTCGTCACTCAACGACAACCGTTAATCTGAAGCGATTCCCCTGGGCTGGACGATATCGGAAGCCGATCTTTGGTTGCCAATTCGCTCGCGATCGCAGTCGCAGCTTTTCAAGTGTGGATCAGTGTTGGAGCGCGCCCCTCCTCTTTCACGATCTATCATTTTGAATTATCGTAAAAAGGTGGTTTTGACCGGGGTCCCGATAGGCGCCGCCCGGGACCCCGACACGCGCCAGTATAGGCATAACAATCAACGCCTATGCTTTCGTGAAGCGTGGCATCACTCTGACGCTGATCGACAATTCTCCGTCTCGAAGACCGCAGCATCCGAGCATTGTCGCTGGCCGCGAATTTGCTCAGTCTTCGATCGGAAGGGTCGTGCCTCTGCTCAAGGTTTTTGCACAATCTGACGCTGTGTCGGCTGATGGATCGGAAGCCTGAGGTGCGACAAGCGTGTCGGGAATGACGATTTCGGGCTGGCCTGCCCGATCGCGACCCTTGCCGCGCAACACGTCAATTTCCCGCTGCCGCATCTCAAGATACAAGCTGCGCGTCTCCACATAGGGATCAGCGCTTTCCTCTTGCAAACGCTCGATTTCCGCGTCCCGCGCGACACGATCGTTCAGCCTGTTGATGACGGTCGTCGGGACAGCATAGGCGGTCTGGTTGAAAGGCTTGCCAACGGAAACGGGCAAGACGAGCAGGTCGATGCCATCGCCGACCATATCGCGCAATGTCGTGGGCCCCACCAGCGGAAGGAAGAAATAGGGCCCGGGCTCCACCCCATAGAAGCCAAGCGTGTTTGCGAAGCCGTTGGATCGATAGGGCAGATTGATGGGCGCCTTTTTGGCGACGTCGAAAACACCCGCGGCGCCGATCGTCGAGTTGATCGCGAAGCGGCCGACCGTTTCCAAAGCCTTTCCTATCTTGAACTGGAGCAGGAAGTTCACAAAATTTATCGGCTCACTGAGATTGCGCAAGGCGTTGCCAAGACCATCACGGATCGGCTTCGGAACGCCCCCCTCATATCCCTTGGCGATCGGCCCAACGAGCGCCTTGTCGACCGACTGAGCCACCTGGAAGGCCTCAATATTCACATTCTGGAGTGGGTCGCCCGGCGGCGCTTCGCCCCGCGCGATTACGATAATCTCGTCCGGCGATGCTTCAGAGGTATTTCCAGGCTCCGCCGGCACATCGATCGATTGTCCCGCTTCCACCGGCCTTTCGCCGATCATGATAGGGGGCTGCACTTCGCCCTGTGAATCCACAATCATCGGACATGGTTCGGCAGAAGCTGCCTGAGCTTGAGCTGTCCGGACCAATGGCTCATTCTGGTGAACAACGCCTATTTCTTCGGGCTGCGTTCCGATCAGAAGGAAAGCGGCAGCACTGGTTACGACGCTCATTTTGCGGTTATCTCCGATATATCGAACATCTTTGGCGTCCAATCTTCTGCCAACGTCTTTAGGCTGGATACGCCCTGGTCAGCGGGAAATCAGTAGCGGAACCCGCGCGCTCGACAGCAGCGATCGAGTGACACCGCCGAAGAGTATCTCGGTGGTGCGCGGGTGGCTGTAAGCCCCGATCACGAGCAGGTTTGCGTCGCGTTCCGCCGCCTGGTCGAGGATCACATCCGCCACCGGTGCGCCCTCGGACGTGATGTTGGCGATCTCGACACGTGCGCCGTGTCTGGACAAATGTTCAAGGAGATTGGCACCAGGCTCTGTTCCAAAACGTTCGGGGTTCCGGCCGCTGTCGATGGTGAGTATCGTCACGTTGGACGCGGAATTGATGAACGGAATTGCGTCGTTCACCGCCCGCCGCGCTTCTCGGCTGCGATTCCATGCGATCAGCACATTTTCGCCGATCGTCTCACCGCCCCATCCCGCAGGGATCATCAGCACGGGAATTCCGGTGGCCAGCAACAGTCGCTCGGCCGACCAGCCTGACGGGAGGTCTGCCGGTTTGGGATGCGCCGCGACGATGAGATCGCAGTGCAGCGCCCGCAACATGCTTTCGTCGCGCAGGTCATCGCGCCACACGATCCGGAATTCGGAGCCGATGCCATATTCGCGGGCCAGCTCTCCAAAATGGCGGGCGGCGGCAATAATTTTCTGTTCGTCGGCAAGCCGTTGCCGCGTCAGCACGTCTCGAATCGCCGCAGTGCCCCTTGCATAGGTTTCGGTGGGATGCGCGTTTTCGTGGGACACGCCATAGACGCCCACCAGATGCGCATTATGACGTTGCGCGATCGCAGCCGCACGGCGACCTATGTGCTCGCCCTCAGGCGTGGCGTCGAGGAAAACGGCGATATCTCTCCAGATAGGCAACAAGGGTTACGATCCTCCAGTTTACGGTTGTCCTCTATCAGATCAGCGGCGTCCTGGCCGAACTGCAGACCAAGACACCGAAAGGCTTCAAGACGGGGATTTGAGAGAGGTTGAAGGTTTGCTTGCGCGGTCCATCGGCAAAAACGCCGATAAGTCGCCTGATCCAGGTTGATCCAGAGGGCAGAGGTCCATAACCGGCAGCCGCATCATGCATGCCGATCCAAATCGCGCGACGCTCCAACAGGGAGAGTGAAATCCCGCGGTCGGCTAGCCCGCCTGCGGGGCCATCGACTGACGGGCTAGCAGACAGGAGGTAGGCCTCACAGGAACCTTCGCCTGCCAAGGACAATGGCTGCAAGAACAATCGGCGAGCAGATTCATCCTGAGCACGCGACGCATTCGGAAGCTGGCCGAAGGCTCCTTCCACTTCACACCCTCCCTCATTTCTCGTTGGAATGAGCCCTCACTCCAACATCGAACGAGTAAACCTGCCAGGAAAGGCAGTCAAGACAGCCCATCGCCCCATCTCTCATTTCAGTCAGCCGTCGGCACGCAATACTCGACGATGTGAAGTGATATGCAGCCGTTCCTGGTACCCTCCTTCTGAAGCGGTGCGTGCAGCATCCGGCTACCATTGCGTGAAGCGGAGGTTGTGTTGGCGCAGGGCGCCATGACCGCGGAGGCGCGTCGGCGGATCGCGACGGTCGTACCCGGCGGCCTGAGTTAATGGGCAGGCCAAATGCGTTTGCTAAAGCAACTATTGCTGATTGAATAAATCGCCGAGAGTGCTAATGCTCGCGCCATGTCAGTAACCTCTGGTAGCCCCGCTGCGACCGCGCTGTTCGCACTCACCGACACTGATCTGCCCCCCGCTGAGTGGCCCAGAGACTATGATAGTCTGGACCATGAAAGGGACATTGAATGCCGAGCAAGAAGCACAAGCCGGAAGAGATCATCGGCAAGCTGCGTGAAGTTGAGATTGTGCTGGCGCAGGGAGCGAGCACGGCTGAAGCCTGTCGCCGGATCGCGGTCAGCGAGCAGACCTATTATCGGTGGCGCAAGGAGTATGGCGGCCTGAAGACCGACCAGGCGCGGCGGATGAAGGATCTGGAGAAGGAGAACCAGCGGCTGCGCCGGGCGATCTCGGACCTGACCTTGGACAAGCTGATCTTGCAGGAGGCTGCACGGGGAAACTTCTGAGCCCCGCGCGGCGGCGGCGCTGCATCGATCAGGTACGACGGGATCTGCCAGTCCGGGTATCCGAGCGACGGATATGCCGGGTGCTGGGTCAGCATCGATCGACGCAGCGCAAGATGCCGCGCGGGGCGGATGACGAACAGGCACTGACCGAGGACATCATTGCATTGGCGAAGCAATATGGTCGTTACGGCTACCGCCGGGTCACGGCGTTGCTGTGCCATGCGGGATGGACGGTGAACCATAAACGTGTCGAGCGGATATGGCGGCGTGAAGGACTGAAAGTCCCGCAGCGCCAGCCAAAGCGCGGGCGTCTATGGCTCAATGACGGATCGTGCATCCGGCTACGCCCCGAATATCCGGGGCATGTCTGGGCCTACGATTTCGTCGAGGGGCGGACGCATGACGGTCGCAAGTTCCGCATCCTCACGATCATCGACGAGGCCAGCAGGGAATGCCTGGCGCTCATCGTTGCACGGCAACTCAAGCATGAGGATGTTCTGGCGGCCCTGGCCGACCTGTTCATCTCGCGTGGGCCGCCAGCGCATATACGATCCGATAATGGTAGCGAGTTTATCGCGACCGCCGTCCAGAAATGGCTGGGGCAGATCGGCGTAAAGACCCTCTATATCGCGCCGGGATCACCATGGGAAAATGGCTATAACGAAAGCTTCAACGGGTCGCTTCGCGACGAACTGCTCAATGGCGAGATCTTCTACAGCCTCGCCGAGGCCAGGGTGCTGATCGAGGCATGGCGGCGGCATTACAACACCGTCCGCCCGCATAGCAGCTTGGGCTACCGGCCACCGGCACCGGAAACGGCGACACCGCCATATCCGGCCTCCGGTTCCGCTTCGCTCCACCTCCGTCCGGATATGGCGGCGATGAGCTTAATGCACTAACAAACCAATCGGTCCACTCGGTGGGGGCAGACCAGTATCACGCCCTGCATCCCGGGCCGAAAAATCCGGAACACGACCGTAAAGTACGACAAACGCCGCTACAAACGCCGTAACCGCATCGAGATCATGTTCGGCCGCCTCAAAGACTGGAGGCGGGTCGCAACACGCTACGATCGCTGCCCGAAGGCCTTCTTCTCCGCCGTCGCACTCGCCGCAACCGTCATCTTCTGGCTCTGATCAATGAGTCATCGTGTAATTGCGGCTGCTTCCCTCGGACCTTGGTTGAGGCGCACACTTCTGGTTGTCGAATCCTGAAGGAAGGAAGCAGCCATGAAGCACTATGCCGGATTGGACCTGTCGATGGAATCCACGCAGGTCTGCATCGTTGATGACAATGGTCGGAAGGTCGTGTCGGAGAAAGTGGAGAGCTCTCCGGAGGCGATCGCCATGATGCTGGAGCGATACGGTCCAATCGAGCGGGCGGTGATCGAAACGGGCCGCATGTCGCCGGCGATTTGCCTCGGTCTGCGTGAACTGGGTGTCCCGGTGGTGTGCATCGATGCCCGCCAGGCGCACCAGAGCCTCAAAGCAATGAAGGCGAACAAGACCGACCCTCACGATGCCGCCGGCCTCGCACAGTTGGCGCGCACCGGCTTCTACAAGGAGGTGCATGTCAAATCTCCGGCAGCGCATGGCGTTCGCAGCGTGATCACCGCACGGAGCCATCTGGTGGAAGCGCGTGTCCGGCTCGACAACACGATCCGCGGTCTCTGCGCCACGTTCGGATATCGGCCCGGCGCAGGTCAAGGGAAGGCCTTCCTCGAACGGATCATGCAGGCCGCCCACACCCCGGGCCTTGGCGACGCCATCGCATCCTTGCTGTCCGTGCGCGCAGAACTGGTCGAGCAAATCAAGGAAATGGACCGCCGCCTGCGTGTCATCGCAAGCCAGTCACAGGCTTGCGAGATCCTGATGACCATTCCGGGCGTCGGCGTGCAGACATCTGCTGCCTTCGCCGCTGCAGTCGATGAAGCCGGACGCTTCCGACAATCACGCAATGCCGGGGCCTACTTTGGCCTTGTGCCCCGACGCCATCAGTCGGGCGAGCTCGATTGGACTGGCAGGATCACCAAACAGGGCGATGGGACCGTGCGCAAGCTGCTGTACGAAGCTGCCAACTCGATCCTTACCCGGAGCCGTGAGACCTTCGCCCTGAAAACATGGGCCATGAAGATCGCCAAGCGTCGCGGCTTGAAGAAAGCCCGTGTCGCACTCGCCCGTCGGCTCGCGGTCATCATGCATGCCATGCTGCGTGACGGCACTTTGTTCCAAGCTTGAGGTAGGCTAAAGTCTGTTTGCCAGCGGTGACGCGTCAAAGCTGATCCGAGGGCGGTGTCCCGCGAGGGAACGCAGGGACGAACGATCTGCGAAGGTAGTCAGATGGGCTGCAAAGCCCGCTTCGAGTCAATGCAACGTTCGCCTCTGTGAGACCCGATATAGCACGACCAGGCTTCGGCCCGGCCAGTGCGGACAGATCCATGAAACCCTCAAGGGATCGGCACCGCCAAGCTCTGCAATTACAGATCCTGACCCTAGGGCACGCCATTGCAGTCTACTTTGGCACGTCAATCGGGCGAATAATTGGGTTCTCGAACTTAGGTAGCTCGCCTGTAGCTACCATTTTTGTAAGAATGGAATTTGCTGTTTCTCTGACTTCTCCTCGCGTTGCCGCCAACGCACTGAAGAGAATAATCTCGACGAAGTGAAAAAGGTAATCCGAATCTTTCACGCTGCTCGTCGCCCATTCAAGTATTAGGCCATATTCCATGTTTGCCATGTGGCGGGTCAGATGATCGATATTCACCCAATCGTGAAGCCCACCCTTGGCACGAACATCTTCCAACCACTCTCGCGTATTGCCAACCGCCATTTCCTGTAGCAACGAGCGCAAGTATGGATTTGTACTAGGCGAGAAGTAGATTGTGGCCACTGCCTGTGCGTAATTTCGCGCCTTCAGATTTCCTCGATTAAGCACTATGGCGCGATCCAACAAACCCTCAAGCGTTCTGTCTGAAGTCCTGAATTGGACATTCTGTCGAACCGCATCGTACACCTCTCGAATGGCGCAACCGATCAAGCGATCACGATCTCCAAAGGCATTATAGAGAGTCTTGGGCGCGACGTTCGCCCTCTTGCTGATCTCGCGCATGCTGAAGCCTTCCAACCCCTCCTCATTGACGAGCTTCCGAACTTCATAAAGGATCCGCTGACGCCGTTCAGCCATCGTGACGCTATCATATGTTGTTTTTATTTTTAGCACCTATTATTGTTCCCAATATTTATCATATCCAATATTAGAACAAACCCTTAAATACAGCTGCGCTTCGCAGCAAATTAAATCTTTTCTAGGATCGCAACTGCAGCAAGTCCTGGAGCCCCATATACTTGCGAATAAGCAAGTCTGGCGTTTTCGACCTGCCTGTTTTCGGCCTTCCCGCGTAACTGCAGAACATTTTCATAAACCTGACGCAAGCCGGAGGCGCCAATCGGTTCCCCACAGGCAATACATCCACCGTCCGTATTGATTGGCAGTTGCCCGCCAAGAGCGGTTAGTCCGTCGGCAAGCCATTGTTCCTGATCGCCATCACGGCAGAAGCCGTTTTCCGCCATATGCATGATTTCAGCGCCGCTTTCGGTATCCTGTAACTGGGCAACATCAATGTCTTTCGGACCGAGACCCGCCTTATCAAAGGCGGCGCGAGCTGCAAGCATTGTCGGCGTTTCGCCCCTCTCGACAGAAAGAGAAGGAGAAAACACTTCAAAGCTGTTTTCTGGCCTTGTTTTCACCGCTGCCGACCTCAACCTGACCTGCGTCCGTCCCAATTCGCGAGCCTTTTTCTCGGAAGCAAGGATCAGCGCCACGCCGCCCTCCGAGGGGCTGCAGAACATATATTGTGTTAGAGGATCGCTTATCATGCGGGAAGCCAGGATTGCGCCCTGGTCCATCGCCGCGCGCCGCCAGGCGTGGGGAGTGCGCGAACCGTTCTCGAATGCCTTGGACGCGACCCGGGCGAGCGTCCGAGCCGAAATACCATGATCGTGCATATAGCGCTGAATCTTCAGGGCGAAGAACTGGGTCGTCAACATAAGGCCGGTATCGCCGTACCATTGTGGGAGCCCATATTTCTCTGGATCGGGATTGAAGGAGCCGCGAGGATGCTTATCAAACCCTACCGCCAAAGCCGTGTCAAACTCACCGGCCTTGATCGCCCAGTACGCAGACAGCACGGCAGAACCACCGGTTGCGCAGCCATTCGCTACATTTATGAACTGAATTCCCGTGAGACCCATTCGCGGCATCAAGGCATCGGCATTCCCCGAGGCTGACGATCCCCCGAATGCTGCTTCGACATTCGACCACTCCAGTCCGCAGTCGTTCAACGCTAACTTTGTGGCATCGACACCTAGATCGAGACCAGATTTGCCGTCGTGTCGACCGAACGGATGAATTCCAGCGCCGATGACATAAACTTGGCTCATGAATTGTTGTCCTGTTCGCTCGAGGCAAACGCATATGTCATCATCTCTCCGCCATCGGCCTTGGACAGGGAAATCGCAATACAATCCATCGGCATTCCAATTCTAAGGCTCTCGGGATCGGCAACGAGCCGACCTTCAATCATGATTTCATCCCCGAGGCTGACGTACCCCACCCCATACGGCTCATAGTCGTCGGGATTGGTCACGCCTACATAGGGCGGGTTCTTCGGCGGAATACGTTGTATGGTAAACGTCCACAAAGTCCCGCTTTGCGGAAGCTCGATCCGTTCGTATGCCCCCTCGCCCTCTCCATCTGGATATGGAAAGACAATCTGTCCATTGGTGCGGTTCTTCCCGGCGACAATGCGAGCCTTCCCGGCCTGGTCGACAACAAATACCTCGTCACGCATTTCGGGTCTTCTCCACTTTCCCAACAGGCTTCAGGAAATACGAGCAATGAGAGTGCCGACCTCATATTCAGTATCGACCAAGCCGATTATCTCAATCTGTCCGTCGGCCGGCGCTTCCACCTCAATGGTCGATTTGTCTGTCTCGACCGTATAAAGTGGCATGCCAGCACTGACCTGCGCACCATCTTCAACGCACCATTCCAAAAGGGTTGCAGTTTCCATGCTCATCCCAAGCTTTGGTATGCGAACTTCTATAGTCATGAGTTAATTGCCTTATCTGTTGTTGCGTGTGCCGCACGAACAATGTCATCGACACTATAGAGGAATGCTGTCTCCAGTGGCTTCGCAAAGGGAACCGGAGAGGGATAGGACGCGACCCGCTGAACTGGCGCTAGTAGATCAGAGAACAGTTCTTCGTGAATGCGAGCGGAAATCTCGGCTCCGGCCCCGAAAGGACGAACTGCTTCGTGGACGATTACAGCGCGCTTTGTCTTGGCGACAGAAGCGAAAACCGCCTGTTCATCCCACGGGGCTATGGTGCGCAAGTCAATGACTTCAGCGGCGATACCTTCATCAGCCAACAGGCTGGCCGCCTTCAGGCTATCGCTTACACCGCGTCCGTAAGTAACAAGAGTGATGTCCCTTCCCTCGCGCGCAATCGCTGCCTTGCCCAGCGGCACGCGATAACCAGCCTCTGGGGCGGGGCCTGTCATTCCGTAGTGTGTGATATTCTCGATCAGGATAACGGGATCTTCATCGTCAATCGCAGAGCGAAGCAGGCCATAGGCATCCGCCGGGTTCGAGGCGGTCGCAATCTTTAGGCCGGGAACATGAGCAAACCAGGCTTCCAGCATATCGGAATGCTGACCTCCGAAACCCACACCAGCCCCGGTCGTCGTTCGGACAACCAGCGGCACATTGGTCTGGCCGCCCGACATGAAGCGCAGCTTCGCGGCGTGATTGACCAGCTGGTCCATCGCGACCGTGATGAAATTCATCAGCATGATCTCGGCCACCGGACGCATGCCAACAATCGCCGCACCCACTGCCGCGCCCAGGATGGCCTGTTCAGAAATGGGAGTCGAACGAACGCGACTGGTTCCGTATTTGCTCGAAAGGCCCTTGCTGACCTTGAACACGCCGCCGCCCTGCTCGTCGGCAACATCCTCGCCAAGAATCATGACATTTCCGTCGTCCGCCATCGCATCATCGAGCGCAGCATTGAGAGCCTGGCCGAAGCTGATAGTTTTTCCGCTCATGCTGCCTGCTCCGTTTCGTAGATGTCGAACCTGATCTCGTCCGGATCCGGCGGATCACTTTTCAGTGCGAACGCCACGGCATCTTCGATTTCGGCGTCCACCTCCTGTTCGATCTGCGCGAGATCGGAATCGGTGACCTGTCTCTCGCTGATCCTTTGGCGAAGGCGCATCATGCTGGCCCGCTCTTCGGCAGCCTTGAGCTCTTCCTTGGGAATATAACTGTAATCAGCGCCGAAGATATGACCCTGCAAGCGGTACGTATGTGCTTCGACCAGGGTAGGGCCGTCTCCAGCACGGGCACGAGCAACCGCTGCGGCCATTGTTTGATACATCATTTCGGGATCGAGACCGTCGCACGACACGCCGGGCATTTCGTAACCCGCAGCTCTTTCGGCGATGCTCGTCACTGAAGTACCTGCCGCGAGCGTCGTATGCTCGGCGTATTGGTTGTTCTGGCAGAGGAAAACAACCGGCAGTTTCCAAACCGACGCCATGTTGAGCGCTTCGTGGAACGCGCCGATATTGCTGGCCCCGTCACCGAAACTCGCCACCGCTACCCGGTTCTCGCCTCTAATTTGCGCGGCCATTGCCAGGCCATTGGCGATCGGAATGCCCGACCCGACGATTCCTGTCGTCACCATTACCCCGGTCGGGGGATAAGTGATATGCATCGGTCCGCCCTTGCCCTTGCAGGTCCCGGTGCGTTTTCCGGCAAACTCGGCCCATAGCAAGCGTGATGGAATCCCCTTGGCCAGGGAATCGTGAAGGCCGCGATAGGTTGTCACCAGATAGTCTTCGGGCTGCAATGCAGACAGCGCAGCGGCTGCGGTGACCTCCTGTCCACGAACAGGGTAGTATGCAACTGCCAATTCACCATTCGTCAGCATCGCCCGGAATCGTTGGTCCGTGCGGTTGATGAGATACGCTTTGCGATAAATCGATCTCGCTAACTCAGGCGTGAAGGCATGGGAGGAATCTGATTTGTTCATACATTGACCTTGAAAAACGTTTATCTGTGGGCGCCAACGAGCCTGCGCAGGACTATTAATCGAGCCAATCGTCCAAAGTGGCATGAAAATGCCGGATCTTGGCTTCCTGATATTCCGCCAGCATGATCTTGCCCCCAGGAACATTGCGCAACCCCAGCTGTACTGCCGGCAGGTTCAAATTATCCTGATTGAACACCTTCGCCAACGAACCGAGTTCGGGAGCCTCCATGTAGTCATCATTTAGGCCGAGCCAATGGATCGAAGCCGGCTTCGGTCGGTCTTGTCCTTTGGGAACCGGAAGCATGAACATGATTTCGTGGATGCATTGTTCCGGATTATCGCCATCTGGTCGGAACCTGTAGAAGATTGGATTGTAGCACCCCCACGGACTAATGTTCGGAAAGATGCTGTAATATATTGAATCGACCAATTCGGCGTCACACACCCGGTCGATCTCGTCCCCCATCAGCGGTCGCAATTGCTCCCGCTTGGCAGCAGCGCGACTCGCACGGGCTTCGACCACCGGCAAGGCGCCGAAAGCATGGCTTGCCGCTTCCATATCGGGGGTCAACCTGCCCGCGAACCAGTTGCAAATGTGGAGGTCCGCATTTTTCAACTCGCCCTCCAGCGGCTCTGCCTGTGCATTGAACACCCCGACCCGGCCATCCGCCTTTGTCAAACGTATGCGGCCCTCACTGAGGCGCTCATAGAGATCACCAGTTATGGGGTGACGGTAGACGGTAAAGGGCGTGGTATCGTCAAACGGCTCGCCCGCAAGTTCGGCCTCAATATGCGGACTGGCTATGCCTTGCGCGGAGATGGCGCGTGAAAGCACCCCGAAAGCGTCGTACTGCGAGTTAGCATCCCCCATCTCATACAGCAGAGTAGGATGCGTCGCGATCACGTGATAGGATTCCATGAAGGCTTCCTGTGCAATTTTCCAATTGCAGGGCAGCTTTTTGGCGACGTGCACGGCCTTGTAGCGACGTTCGAAGGGAAGGGTTGTCCAGTGTTCGTCAATGTCCCCCAGGAACTCCTTGAGGGGCTGCGCGTCCGGGTCTGGGTTGATGAACACGAACCCACCCCAGCGGCCGGTTTTCACCTTGGGAAGTGAGTGCGTTTCTTCGGTGACGTTTGGGAAATCCCAGTGGCATGGAACCTCTTTGAGTGTCCCATCAAGTTTCCACGACCAACCGTGGAAAGGGCATCGGAAATTGGTGAGCCCCTTTTTGGGGCAATCCAGCAGGCGGCGCCCCCTGTGGCGGCAGGCGTTGGGATAGGCGGAGAATTCATCTTCTCCCGTCCTCACCACAACAAAAGAAAGCGACGCGATGTCATAGACCAATGCATCCCCAACCTCGGGAATTTCGTCTTCGTGACAAGCCAATTGCCACACGCGCCGCCAGAGTTTTTCGACTTCCAGATCGTGGAATTCGCGACTGTAATATCGCTCAACATCGATAGATAGAGGAGTATGATCCAGCGCCGATTCCTTCTTCAGCGACGCAGGTACGCTTTTCGAATCAGTCTTGAGGAGTTCCTGATAGGATAATCCTCTTGATCGATTTGTTCCGGTCAGCGTTTCTATCATGATCGAGACTCCTCTATCCACAATGACATCAAACTTGAGAGACTCAGTACTTAACAGCGAACTCTACGAAGACCTGCCGGCCCCTGTTCTGTGTGAGTGCCAAGTCGTCACCCACTCCGGCTTGCCGGAACGGTCGACCAGATGCCTGATTGACATAGATCTTGTCGGTCAGGTTATTTCCTAACAAGGAAATGCGCCAACGATCATTCGACGAACTGATCGTAACATTGGCATCCAATGTGACGTAGTCTTTCTGAACATAGTCATTCAAGGTCGTTGCATCGGCAAAATAGGAACCGCTGTAGTTAGCCAAACCGAACACACTGAAGTCGAGGCTATTAGAGATCGGGATCTCCCAGTCGAAAGACAGATTGCCTGACCACTTGGGCGCTCTTGGTGCAGCCCTGCCTTTGAGGTCGATTCCGGCATTGCTGATGAAGGTCTCGGTAAATTCGGCATCAGTATAAGCGACTGCCGCACTAAGGGTCAGGCCATCCGTCGGCGCTTTCCAGCGGAGCTCAAGGTCTCCGCCGCGTGATCGCAGTTGGCCAGCATTGCTTGTGCTATATTGGATGGCGACCGGATCGAAGCTTTGTATCTGCAAGCCCGAGAAGGTGTAGTTGAACAGCGACATGTTCAATCGCACTTTGTTCTGAGCCAGTGAACTTTTCAATCCGACCTCAAAACCTTCGGCCGTCTCGGAAGCGAAGATGAGCGAGGAATAGTCGCCCGAAGCAACGATGGCACTCAACCCGCTTGAGGGCAAGGCGCTATTGTCGATTCCGCCTGACTTGAAGCCCTTCTTGTAGGAAGCATAGACCTGGGCATCGTCGGAAATCTTGTATTTCACCGATACTTCTGGTGAGAAATTATCGTCCTGGAAGCGGATCTGCGGCGATTCGAAACCGCTTGCGATGAAGTTGAACGGCGGGCCGGATAATATACGGTGAACGTAAGGAACCTCGATCCGGTTCATCTTCTTTTCCTTGGTGTAACGCAGGCCAGCCGACAGCTCGAGGTTTTCTGTGGGTTCCAGCAAAACGTTGCCGAAGACCGAGTATGCGTCAGTCTTGGTGTAATGCTGACGGCGCCAGTCAAATGTCGAACCCGTAATGGGGTCGGCCGCCAGAAATGAAATGTTGACTGCATTCTGCGCTGCTTCGAACAGGATGTCGCGGCGCTCGTAGAAACCGCCGACCAGCCAGTTGAACGGTCCTTCATTGTCGCTGGCGAAACGAATTTCCTGCGTGAACTGCTGGTTCCGGTTGAGGTTAAGATCGGTACCGACCCCCATCACGCCGCCATAACCATAGAAATCCTGACCGCGCGATTTGAAGTCGAAATATCCGGTCACCAGCGCCAGCGACAAATTATCCTGCAGCGCTATGTCTGCTTTTGCGCGGATCAGGTACGTATCCGTATCGTTGAACGGAACACCTCCGTTATTATCCATGCCCGGAGGTGCCATTGCGCCCAAGGGAACTGCGGAATCCGGCAACCAGAAAACATTGTCGAAAGCGTTGCAATCGTAGCCAGCTGGAATGACCACAGCCCCGCCCAGCAAATGCAGGGGGTCGGCTAAGCCGTTCGCTCCGCAGAAAATCTGTGTGTGCCGGATCTCGCCGTTGTTATTGTGACCGACATAGTTCGCTTTGAGATTGAGAGTGAAGTCTGCACTCGGCTCCCATTCGAGCGTGCCGCGCAGATTGATGTTCTTCTCCCCGCGATAGGGGTGGGCCACATTTGGTGCCGCATTGAAATAGAGCTCGTCAATCTTGTTAAAGCGGCCGGCGATGCGGAAACCCAGAGTGTCGCTGATCGGTCCGGAAACGTATCCTTCGACAGTATAGCCCTTCTCTTCGAATTCGTAGGACCCGCGCAATGATGCTTCGAGTGACGACGTAGGACCGGCAGACCGGATCGAAACCACGCCAGCGGTAGCGCTCTTGCCGAAATACAACGACTGCGGTCCCTTCAGAATGTCGATCTGGGCGACGTCGAAAAACCCAGACTGGACCAGGCGCATGGAACTGACCACAATGCCGTCGAAATCGAGCGCAACTGCACTGTCGAACGCCGCAGACACATTCGAGGATCCGATCCCACGCAGACTCATCTGGCCGCCCGAACCCGAACCGCCCACCGCGATATTCAATGTGGGCACGCGCGCCGCAAGTGCTTCCGGTTTGGTGATCTGCGACTTCTCGAGTTCGTCACCACCAATGGATGCGATGGTAATCGGGACATCCTGGAGCGCTTCGTCACGCCGACGGGCAGTAACTACGATCTCATCGCTCTCGGCAGGATCCGCAGTCTCCGCAACCTGTTCACTGGCGTTCTGGGCAAAGGCCGGCGCAGAAAATCCACTCCAGGCAAGAGCAGCAATTGCGCAACCCGACAAAAAGTTGTGATTATTGTTCATAAGTTCTCTCCCCAAATATTTATATAATTTCACGAATTCTCTCACGCAGAACATTTTTCTGAATCTTGCCAGAGGCAGTCATTGGAAATTTGCTGATTACTTCGATTCTGGCTGGTGCTTTTTGAGGGGCAAGGCCTTGTTGCCGCACAAACTGGCTGAGTTCGCCAACGCTTGGCGCCGGACAATCGGCCTGCAGAACGAGAAAGGCACAGACACCTTCTCCCAGCCTTGGATCAGGCATCGAGACCACCGCAGCCTCCTGAATGGCAGGATGAAGACTCAGGACATCCTCGATCTCTTTCGCGCTGAGGTTTTCGCCACCCCTGATGATGAGATCTTTCAACCGCCCGCTGACGACAATGCTGCCTTCTGGCCCAGCGCGAACGAGATCGCCGGTATGAAAATAGCCATTCCCGTCGACCGCCTTCATCGTTTCCTGCCAATCGGTGTACCCAAGGAACATCGACGGCCCCCGCGCGAGGATTTCTCCCTCTTCGCCAGGTGCGACATCGCGGCCGTCTGCATCGACGATGCGCACGTCGTAATTGTAGATCCGGCCGTCGGTTTCGGCGGCCAGATTTGCATGTTCGGGCCGCAGGTATCCTTGTGTGACGAGCGGCACCTCAGTGCTTCCAAAGACCCGGAAGCAGCGACAATTATCAAGCGTCTCATGAGCCCGGACGATCAGCTGGGGAGACACCTCCGCGCCACCGCAGGCAAATTGACGCAGGCTCGGCAGGCCGGTGCCGCGCGCTTCCGCTTCGTCCAGAAGCTCCTTGAGAAAAGGGGTTGCGCCAACCGTCAGGGTGGCCCCTGTGCGATTGATGAAATCAATGGCCGCTGCCTTATCCCAGCGTGACATGAGAGCAGTCTTGATCGGGGAATTGAATGCCTGCTCGAGCGACGAATAGCCCGTCACATGAGTAACCGGCGACGCCATCAGGGTGATGTCGCCTTCCCCCACTCCTCGCGCCTCGCGGGAATTGGCCGCAGAACGCCTCAGCGTATTATGGCTGTGCAGAACCCCTTTGGGAATTCCCGTGGTGCCGGAGGTATACATCAAGAGCTTGACGTGACTGGGATCGACCTCCGCAGCTTCAAATTGTTCGGGATTCCCTTTCTCGATAAGCTCAGCGTAGCTCAGGGTTGCGCTCTCGCTTTCGCCCGGCCTCACCGTCACGATGTGCTCCAGCGAAGGGGTCTTTGCCGCAATGCGCGCCGCCATGGCGAGATAGTCGAAGCTCCCCGTACCGCCCGGCGTGAACAGCAGGCGCGAGCCAGCGTCCTTCAGAATGAAGCCCACCTCGCGATCGCGGTAAATCGGAATGATCGGGTTGATGACCAGGCCGAGGGCGCAGCAAGCTAGGTTGATGATCGCCATCTCCCGCCAGTTCGGCAGGGTGGCGCTGACCACGTCACCCTTGCGCAGGCTCAGTTCCTTCAGCGAGGCAGCAAGCGTAATCGCCTCCTCGCATCCCTGACGGTAAGTCAACTCGGAACCGTCGTCGAACCAGATAGCGACGCCGTCGGGGTCTGACTGAGCAAAGGCCACGGCATCCTGCCAAGTGGTGCGGTTTTCCCACACGCCCGTTTTGACCAGATCTTTCATCTCGTCCTGGCTGCGCCACAACCGCCAGCCTGAAGGATCGAGGACACCTTCCCTCACAGGGTCGAACCTCCATCGATCACAAGTTCGAGGCCCGTGACCCAAGCCGAGAGGTCTGAGGCGAGATAGAGAACGCCATTCGCAATATCGAGCGGCAAACCCACCCGCCCCAAGGGGTTTGCGGCATTTAGCTTGAGCAGCGCCGCTTCCGCATCGCCGGTAAGCGCGGCGAAATCGTCAAGCATTCGGGTATGCACCCCGCCTGGGTGCACCGAATTGCAACGTATCCGGTCACGGGCAGCGTGGAGTGCCACCGATTTGGTCAAAGCCCGCACGGCGGCCTTCGATGCGGAATAGGCAGCCAGTTCGGCTGCGGGGCGCAGGGCCTGAATCGAGCTGAGATTGATAATCGAACCGCCTTCGCCAGATTGGCGCATCAGCGGCAGCGCGGTTCGGCACCCGAGAAACACGCTCTCGACATTGATGGTCTGAACGCGCCGCCACAAAGCCAGATCGCTTTGTTCAATGTTCCCGGCCGGGCTGATCCCGGCATTATTGACGAGAATGTCCAGGCGACCATGCTGGTCACGAATTTCCTGGATCGTGTCTTCCCATTGGGATTGCGCCGTGACGTCGAGATTGCGGTATGAGCCACCCTGCACCGAAGCGGCGGCCTCGGGACCGAGTTCTGGTTCGACATCGGTGAAAACCACCTGCGCGCCGCTTTGCGCAAGCCGGCAAGCGATTTCGAGGCCAATGCCCCGTGCCGCGCCGGTGACGAGCGCCACTTTGCCGTCTAGCGAAAATTCGTTTGCCATCATGCTTGCTCCCTGTCGGTTCCAAGGCCCGCTTCACGCGCCGCCTGCTCACCTGCGACACGTCCGAAGACGATCGCGTTGGCGATCGAATTTCCGCCGCCTATATATCTGTCACCCAAAACACCGCCCGACACTTCTCCGGCAGAAAAGAGCCCGCCGATGGGGCGGTCTGCGCAGTCGAGAACGTGCATGTCCCTGTCCACCCGCAAGCCGGTCGAGGTCAGACAGACAATCGCAGGGCGGATTTCGGCGGCATAGAAGGGCGGTTGGGCGACAGGCTTCATCAGTGCGCCGTCCTTGTGGAATTTGCTGTCCACCCCTTGCTCGCAATCCGAATTGTAACGGGCGATCGTGGTTTCCAACGCGCCGCTTTCGATACCGACCAGGTCGGCGAGTTCGGCCAAGGTCTGCGCCTTGATGACCTTGCCCTTGGCGATCTGTTCGTCGATCTTGTCGGTCACCCAGTTCAGCGTGATGATCCCCGCCTTGTGGGCTGCGGCATAGCGAGGCTCTGGCACGGCAGTGGCGCGTGCATTCTCGTCGAAGATAGCAAAGATAGACCCGCCAATTTGGTCCTTCACGACCCCGGCCATGACCGCATATTCGGTGGTTTCGTTGATGAAGCGGCGCCCCTCGCGGTTGACATAGACCAGCCAGCCCGGGACGAAGACTTCGAGATCGCGATAGAAACCGGGCGTGGTCAGCAGCAACCCGCGATTGTGACCGGCAATATCCGCGCCGACTTCCTGGCCCATCAACAGGCCATCGCCAGTGCAGGTCTTGGCGGTTATGGCCCAAGTCCAATCGCCGTGCTGGGCGGCTTCGGGATAGTGACGGTTCAGGAGGAGCCGGTTGTGACCGAAGCCTCCTGTGGCGATTATCACGCTATTCGCGCTTACGGTCTCGCCATCCAGTACGACGCCGCGCACACAACCGTGTTCGTCTGTGTGCAGCGCGGTCACGCGGCAGCCCCGCGAAACGTCGATATTGCGGCGGTTGACCTCGCGGTCCAGCACCTCTGACAAGGCGGCGCCGTTGCCCGTTGTCTTGTGGCCTCGCGGAACGCTTTCCACACCGGAGGCATACAGTTCAGCCGGATCGAACTCGACCCCCATCGAGATGAGCCATTCGATCGCCGGTCCGGACAACTCGCAGAGCCGCCGAACGATCGACGGTTCCACCTTGTGCTGGTTCAAGGTCATGTAATATTCGAACATTGCATCGACTGTGTCGCTGTCGATGCCGGCAGCCCGCTGGATGCTGGTCGGGGCACCATAAACCACACCGCCCGACAATGCCGTCGAGCCGCCAAGCTGGTTTGCGGCTTCCAGAAGCGCCACGCGCGCGCCGGAATCACAAGCCGTGATGGCGGCTGCCATCCCGGCCCCTCCGCCGCCAATCACGATTACATCATAGTCGTAGGTCATGTCTGTTCTCACCTGGGATCTCACCGCTTCGAGAATTCGATCTCGAATTCATTGAGAGCCCGCAGGATCACGCTCGGCGCATGCGAAATCTTGTCCGCCTCGACCAGGCGGATGTCCTTCAGCCGGGCCGTCAGTTCGCGCGCGGCGATCGCGATTTCGCGACGCGCCAGCTGAGCGCCGATGCAGTGGTGGATGCCGGCCCCGAATGCTAGATGGGATGACGCGTTCGCGCGAGCCACGTTGAATACTTCGGGGCATTCATACTTTCGCTCGTCGCGGTTCGCCGAGCCATAGCGAAGGTTTACAAGGCTGCCTTTGGGAATGGTAACGCCGGCGACCTCGACATCCGCAGTCGTCATCCGGAACAGTCCCTGGACGGGAGACTCGTGACGCAGAATTTCTTCTGCGAAATTGTCGCATTTGCCCGGTTCTTTGGCGAGGAGTTCGACCAGTTCGGGCTCGTTGGCCAGGCGCACTATGGACGCAGCGATTGCGCTGGTCGTGGTCTCATTGCCGGCGACGAGAAGCTGATTGAGGATCGACAGGAGTTCCGGGATGCTCAACGGAGCTCCGTCGATTTCCTTGGTGACCAGATCCGAAATCATGTCGTCGCGCGGATTTGCCCGGCGATCGGCAAAGACCTCAACGAAGTAATGTTGCATTTCGACTGCACTTTTGGCGCATTCGATTTTTCTCTCGTCAGACAAAAGCAGGCCGAGCGGGGCAACCGCCGAATCCGACCATTCCTTGAACCTGTCCCGGTGGCTGCGCGGCACGCCCAGCTGGTCCGCAATCACATACATGGGAACGGGGACAGCGAAGTCCTGCATGACCGAGAGGCGACCCTTCTCGATAAAGGCGTCGATCAATTCCCTGACGACCACCACCATGTAATCTTCCATCTGACGCACGCGACCGGCGGTAAAAGCGCGGTCGACCAGCTTGCGATAACGCGTGTGCGATGGCGGATCGTTGCTGACCAAGGTATCGGGAAGATCCCCAAAGCCTTCTTCGTTGTAAATCCGCATTACCTCATCGGGAACCGAGCCGGGCCGAAAACCCATCTTGCTCGAAAATACTTGCGGATCGCGGATGGCATTCAGGCAATCGTCGTAGCGGGTAATGAGCCAGAATCCCAACTTCTCCGCGAAGTAAACCGGCGCTTTTTCACGCAAGCTCTCGTAGATGGGATAGGGACACTCCATCACCTGCGGATTGGCAAAATCCAACTGGGCGGGATCCGCATCTTGTACCGTAGAAGTCATGGTCGTCCTCTTTCCATCAATTTATCTAGCAGCAACTGCACTCTCGGCTCTCAATACGAACTCTATCATGCCATACAGCCTGCCCGGTTCCCCTCGGCGATCGCGCGGAGAAGAAAGCGCGGGCTGTTGGCATCCCCAACAATCGCGATGTCGGATCTGGTCCCCAGAAGATCGGCAAATGGCTCGATCGCAGGCCGGTTATGACTGACCATAACTGCCCAATCTGCCCGGACGGTGCTTGTGCCTCCGCCGTTCAGATCGCTTATGACTGCCTCGGACCCGTTGAACGAATCCACGTGCGAGCGCAGGTGCAGGCGAAAGCTCCCGCGGTTGAGACGCTGCAGCGCCGGCTCTGGCTGCAACGCCGATTCGAGCAGGTGGGCGAAGGACTTGTGACGGGTGACGAAAGTGACATCCGAGCCACGCTCGATGAGCGCTTCGGCGACCGCAATGCCCTCGTAATGCCCGACGTCATCGACCACTATCGCACTGGCAGGGCAGGAATTATGCCGACCGGAAAAAAAGTCGATCGATGATATTGCATCGGGATGTTCGATTCCTTTCATGGGGCGGGCGGGAATAGCCATCTGGACCCCGTCCACCCGCGGACTGGAACCGGTGGCAATGATGATCCGGTCCGCTCCGAAAGCGTCGGCATCGCCCCCATCCAGATATGTGCTGAGCCGCACATCGACGCCCAGGCGATAGATTTCCGCCTCCTGCCAAAGAGTGTAATCGCCGATCCCTTGATGCCGGGGAGCCAGCGCCGCGATCCTCACCTGGCCGCCAAGTTGGGGGGCCGCTTCGGCGAGAATGACGTTGTGTCCCCGCAGCCGGGAAACCCGAGCCGCCTCCATCCCTGCCGGCCCGCCTCCTATGACCAGTACCGTTCGTTTTGCATCTGCGGGCGGCAGACGATCGTCGCTCACTTCGCCTTCCCGCCCGATATAGGGATTGACCGTGCACCCCATACGCCGTTCCGGACCGAGCAGCATTCCGACGCAACCTTGATTGCAGCCAATGCAGGGGCGGATTTCTGCCTCCCTCCCCTCGCGCGTTTTGCGGACGATCGCGGCATCGGCAATGTGCGCGCGGGTCATGCCGACTAGGTCCGCCGTCCCCTCGGCAATGACCTGACTGACCTCCTCAAGCGTACGAAACCTGCCTGTAACGATCCGTGGAACCTTTACCGCCGCGGTCACGGGCGCACTGGTCGCCAGCTCGTAACCCGCCGGCTCGAACATTCCGCCGATCATCTTGGGAAAGGCGAAATACCCGCCCATCGATACGTCGAGAAAATCGATCAGCCCCCGTTCCTCGAGATAGCTGGCCGCGCGGGCTGTTTCCTCGGGCGTCATTCCGCCTTCGACGATTTCGGGGCTGAGGCGAATGCCCACGGGGTAGCCGGGGCCGACCTGCTCGCGAATTGCCGCCAGCACTTCCACGGTGAACCGCATCCGGTTCTCGAAGCTGCCGCCATATTCGTCCTCTCGCCGATTGAGCATGGCGGACATGAATTGCTGCGGCAGGTAACCATGCGAGCCGTGCAGCTCCACCCCGTCGATCCCGCCCCTCTGACAGCGCTCCGCAGCAGCAGCGAAAGCCTCTACCATCTCCCGGATCTGGGACTGGCTCATCGTGATGGGCACTATCCCGAGTACCGGGCTTGGAAGATCGCAGGAAGACCATGGGGGGCTCCCGTCAATTGGGACCCCGTTATGTCCCGCGTGCCATAATTGCTGGAACACCCGCATGCCGTGGGGCCGGATGGCCCGCATCAATTGTTCGTACCCTTCGATTACCGAATCGTCGAAGTTGCAGATCGAAGACGGGCAGGTGGGATGCACCCCTGCGATTTCGAGAATCGTCAGACCAACGCCGCCACGCGCACGTTCGACATGATAGTCTATAAGGCTGGGGACAATTCCGCCGCTACCAAAATGCGTGCTGTGAGCGGTTCGCACCACCCTGTTCGGGATTTCGACACCGGCGATCGAGATCGGCTCTAGGGCTTTCATTTCCTCTCCATCTCCCTCAGCGCGGCATGAATCCCGGACGCTCTGATTGCCCGCCAGATAACAGCCACAGAGTTGGATTGCAACACTATATACGCACTGTTATACTTTTGACGCACGGCGAAGCGGGCAGTGACCTGCGATTTCCCTGCACTCTTTCGCGACGCTGCTATCAAGGCACGGAATTCAGCCATTTCTGGCAGACTCCGAGCACTCAGATCGCGGCGGATCGTTCGGCGATTCGCCTCTCGTGACAGAGTGATAAGGACCTAAACTTGCTAAATCTCTTGCCAACGCAATCAAAGCGCGGCATCAAAATTATACACGAAACTCTTTTTGGGATTATTATGCATTTCAACCCTACCGAAGAGCAGGCGATGTACCGTGAAACCATCGCAAGGTTTCTTGATGACCGGTATTCCGTTGCGCACAGACAGCAGTTTCTGGAGCAGCGCCGCGGATACGATCCGGAAAACTGGTCAGCGCTGGCGGATCTGGGCGTGTTATCCTTGCCAATCCCTGATGGTTTGGGCGGTCTTGGCGGAACAGCAGCGGAAATCGCTATCATACAGGAAGAATTGGGTTACCGGCTGGCCGTTGAGCCATTTTCGGAAAACATTGTCATACCTGCGGTAGCCCTCCAGGAATTCGACGACGAGGGTCGGGCGCGAACCCTGGCTGCCGAGATGCAGGCAGGAACCAAAACCGTCGGCGTTGCGCTCTCAGAAGGTGCCAGGCGGTTCGACGCTGCCGCAATCGCGTGCCGAGCGAAGATCGATGGCGGAAACATTACACTATGGGGCACCAAGCACGTCGTTTCCTATCCAGAGGCA
Source organism: Sphingopyxis macrogoltabida (assembly GCF_001314325.1). Classification (NCBI taxonomy): domain Bacteria; kingdom Pseudomonadati; phylum Pseudomonadota; class Alphaproteobacteria; order Sphingomonadales; family Sphingopyxidaceae; genus Sphingopyxis; species Sphingopyxis macrogoltabida. Next base: position 794,118 of record NZ_CP009429.1, on the reverse strand, counting down.
GACTTTCTCCTGGTTAGCGCCCTTCTGGCGAATGAGGACGCTGAGAATGGTTTGATACTATTGCTTGTGCCGGCAGGAACCGACGGGATTTCAACCAGGACGTACAGGCTCATCGATGGGACCTTGGCGGCGGACTTTGAATTCGAAAACACCAGATTAACATCCGCAGCGATGGTCGCCAGTGGCGCAGGTGCTGTCCGCGCTATTGAAGGCATGCATGACCGGGGTGCCCGCGCAGCTGTCGCCGAAAGCCTGGGGATTTTGAGGCGGATGTTCGAACTGACGACCGAGTACACGAACAGTCGTGTTCAGTTTGGGCGTCCGCTCACCGGAAATCAGGTAGTCCGCCACCGTCTGGCCGAAATGCTCATGCATTACGAATTGGCACGAAGTGTAGTTGCCGGGCTGTGCATCTTTCCGGCGGGAACACATCACGCTGCCAAGCTCGTTTCCGCCGCCAAGGTAACGGTCGCAAAAGCCTTTGACTTCATTGGCAAGCAGTCAATCCAACTTCACGGGGGCATCGGATTGACGGACGAATATGAACTCTCACACCACTACAAGCGCGGACTCGCTTTGCAAGAGATGTACGGCAACAAACGAGAGCACGCTCTGCGACTAGCCAAGCTTTCAACGTCCTGAGCCGCGGGGCGGCTCTGATGCGGGCAAGAAGATCAAGGGCAGGAAGCGCCGCGGCGTGGCTCTACCTCGCCTTGATCCAGCTCATCACCCGCAGACTCGCAAGCTCATAAAATCATCACCAATGATTCTGAATTCAGACTCTACGAAAACATCTCTTCGCGAACGAGATCGAGCGTGGATCTAGGATCAGCCAGTATTTCGCGACCGATCAGGCCGGCCCAGTAATTCTCGGCTCCGCCCGCCAGGCGCGAGGCATGGATTCGTCGAATAAGAAGATTGAGATCGTGTTCGCCGCTGATTCCAATTGCCCCGTGCAGGCCGTGAGCGATCCCGGCAACGACCGGTGCCGCACGCGAGGCGATCAATTTGGCGCTTGCAGCTGCCAGGGGACTTGGCCAACTGCTATGCCGGACTGCCGTCTCGCAGGCCATTCGCGCGGCGACTACATGTTCGCTAGCAAGCGCAAGATTCTGCTGAAGCACCTGTTGGCGCGCTATCGGTTTCCCAAATTGGGTACGCTGGAGGGCGTAGTCCACACACATTTCCAGAACTGCCTCGCTCGCGCCGACAATCAAGGCGGCATACAGCACTGCGGCAGCCGGGGCGGTCTTTGTCACGCGGCCTTCTTCCATCCCGATGGCTGGCTCTTTCCTCGAAAGCGGATCGCGGGAAGCGCCGACCGTTTCGACGCCATCCAGACGTTGTAGTTTCACTCCGCGCGAATCCTCCGTCAGAACAAAATTTGAGTGTTCCGCACCTGGGAGTATCAATGATGGAACGCCGAGCACGATTGGCCCGAGGCGATAATCGCTTCCCGCTTGCGCCAGCAAGGCGCGGGCCACGATGGTTTCGCCGACCGGGAGCGGAACCGCTCTTCGTCCCAGCGCCAAGAAGAGAGGCAGGACAGTGGCAAAAGACAGATTCGCCCCGCCGCTCTCTTCGCACACTAGTGCATCAAGGAAACCCGAAGATTCCAGAGTAATCCAAATTTCTGGATCCAGCTCACCCCGTCCGATTTGCCGCAGGGTCGCGCTGCTGAACAGATCGGCAAGCATCCGGTCAAACGGTTCAAGAAGGCCGATTTCGTCCATTATCGCAACCCCATTCCGCGAGCGATGATGCCTCTGAGAATCTCCCGCGTTCCTCCTCTTAGAGAAAAGCTCGGACAGATCATCTCGATGTAAGCCAATGTCTTGTACAGATCCTGATCGACGTCTTCCTCGGGATGGGACGCCAGGTCATCGCCCACGATGCGGGGTATGTCTTGCTCGAACGCTGTGCCGAGATCCTTGACCATCGAGGCTTCGACGACAGGACTTTCGCCTAAAGCCAGCTGCGCAGTGCAAGCGAGCGACATAGCGCGTAAACTGCTGAATCGCGCGACCAGCGATCCCAAGGTGCGTGCGGTCGTTTCGTCGGATCGCCCAGAATTCCGCAAGTGCTGTCGCCAGCCGTCCAGCAACACCAGAGACGAGTAAATCCGTTCAGGACCGCTTCTTTCAAAGGCGAGCTCTGCGGCTACCTGTTGCCAGCCCTTTCCTTCTTCACCGATCAGCGCGGAAGTATCGAGTTCCACGTTATCGAAGAAAACCTCCGCGAAATGTTCGTCTCCAGCGAGATCCCTTATCGGCCTGATTTCCACGCCCGGTAAGCGCAGGTCCACTATCAATTGGGAAAGGCCCTTGTGCCGATCTTCCGGCGTGCCGGAAGTGCGGACCAGAGCGATCATGTAATCCGAATGTAAAGCGTTGGTGGTCCAGATTTTCTGGCCATTGAGGAGCCAGCCGTTGTCGATCGGTTCGGCCCTGGTCCTGACACTTGCCAGGTCGGAACCCGCGTTTGGTTCGCTCATACCGATGCAGAAAAATATTTCGCCGCGGCAAATCCCGGGAACATACTTGTAGCGTTGGGTCTCGGTGCCGAACTTTAGAAGCAGGGGCGCGCTCTGACGTTCAGCAATCCAGTGGGCCGAGACCGGCGCGCCCGCCGAAAGCAATTCTTCCACGATCACGAAGCGCGAGAATGGGCCCAGCCCGGCCCCGCCATACTCTTCTGGCAGCATCAGTCCGATAAGACCGGCCTGGCCTAAACGGCGGCTGAATTCGGCATCGAAACCCATCCATGAGCGTGCGCGACGGTCCATAGGCATATTCGCCACCGCACTTGCCGCAAGATCGCGCGCGCGCGAGCGGAATTCCTCATCCGCTCCCGGAATGTCGGAAAGAGAAAAGGAACTGAACATGTATGAGGTACACTCCCCGAAAGCGTGTGGCACGCCTGGTTCACCGATCATTGCATCCGTACCGATTGGGGTTGCGGATATAGCAGCGGTTTGACTAAACGCCCATTCCGGCAAAAATGTCAACACGGAGTAGAATTTGAAATGAGCTCATTCCTAAAGGTTTCTCGCGAAGGGCCGGTGGCTATTGCAACCCTCAACAGGCCTGAGCAACGCAACGCCATTTCCACGCGCGATGATAGCAGGGAAATTGAGGAATTTTGCCGCGAAATGACCGAAGATCATACTGTCAGAGTGATCGTCATGACCGGCGCAGGATCCGCTTTTTGTGCCGGTGGAAATGTTAAGGACATGGCGGCCAGGCATGGAATGTTTGCAGGCAATCCGTATGAACAGCGAAATTACTATCGGCTTGGCATTCAAAAGATTCCTCTTTCCCTGTACGAACTCGAAGTTCCCGTGGTTGCGGCGGTCAACGGACCGGCGATTGGCGCCGGACTTGATCTCGCCTGTATGTGTGACGTCCGAATAGCCTCGAAAACTGCAGCATTCGCAGAGAGTTTCGTCAAACTGGGAATTATCCCGGGAGATGGTGGTGCCTGGCTCCTGCCGCGCATAGTAGGAATGGCGCGCGCCAGCATCATGACATTGACCGGGGACGCGATTAATGCGGCAACCGCGCTTGAATTCGGACTGGTGACCGAGGTGGTGGAGCCCGAGACCTGTCTCGATCGAGCCCTGGATATCGCCGACCGAATCGCAGCGAACCCCGGCCATTCGACACGTTTGGCGAAACGGCTTCTTCGAGAAGGTCAGGACATGAAGTTAGGCCCCCTTTTGGAACTGTCAGCTGCTTATCAGGCCTTGGCGCATCACACAGTCGATCACATTGAGGCCGTAGACGCCTTTATTGCAAAACGTCGGCCCGTGTGGGCTGACGAATGTCGCAAACTCAGTTTAGGGCCCGTGATTGACTTAAATTATGATACGCGTTATATTAATTTAGGTAAGGCTAAGGCGGTGGCAATGGCCGGACTGTCTTATGCTAGGGCGTAGACTCATTAGCGGCGATCCATAGGCGTGTGCAGAAGAGCTTGATGGCAGCGAGGAAGTTATCGCTTCGTTTGTCGTATCTGGTGGCCAAGCCTCTGGCGTTTTTGAGTTTCCCGAAGAAACGCTCGACCAGATTACGGTAGCGATACAGGAAGCTGCTGAACGCGAAGCCTTTGCGACGATTGCGCTTGGCTGGGATGTTGGCGAAGCCACCCTGCGCGGTGATCTGACTGCGAATGGCATCGCTGTCATAAGCCTTATCGGCGAGAAAGGTGGTGGCGTTCGGCACGGCGGCCAGCAGCCTCTCGGCCTCACGGCAATCGCTCGCCTGGCCTTCGGACAGATGCAGTTGGATCGGCAGGCCGCGACCATCAACCAGGGCATGGATCTTGGTTGTCAAACCGCCCCGGGAACGTCCCATGCAGCGATTTGGGTCCCCCTTTTTAGGGTCGCACCGTGCTGGTGGACCCGGATGGAAGAACTGTCGATCATGACCAACTCGCCGTCGAAGGCTTGGCTCACCGCTTCGAGAAGGCGGTCCCACACACCGGCTTTGCGCCAGCGCACGAAACGGTTGTAGCAGGTGGTATGTGGGCCATAGCGCTCGGGAATATCAGCCCAAGGACTGCCCGTGCGAAAGCGCCACAATATCCCGTCGATGACCCGCCGGTCATCCACACGCGGAACCCCGCGAGGCTTGTTCGGCAACAACGGCTCGATCACCAGCCACTCATCATCGGTCAGTTCAAATCTACGACGCGTCATCCAAAGCTCCTTCCCGAAGCCTTGAATCAACCGCGCCCGCGCCGCGCAAGTCAGTTTATGAGTTTACGGCCTAGGATAGGATGGGTATGACTCATCGCATTCCGGTTCAACCGGTGTCGTAGCCGGATATTTCAAGGTGTGATGCATCGGCATCCCGGCACCTTAGTATCACTGGAGAAATCGCGCAATTTAGCGGCAACGTCGGTTGACCACTATTGGTTCGAAGCGCTTTGTCACGTTTTCTGCGGGGCATGGCTGAAACATGGAAGGTTAGGTAAACTTGGATATTGATCTAGCCCCAGAGGATCTCGAATTCCGTCGGGAAGTGTTATCCTTCCTTGAGGAGCATCTGTCGGCGGACGTCCGTCGCGCGAGTCGGTTATCCACCGGCGTATTCGTCGATCCCCCCTGGTCAAAAGAATGGCATCAGGCGCTATTCCGGAAGGGCTGGATTACCCATGCCTGGCCTCGGGAATACGGCGGATGTGGCTGGTCTCCCATGCAGCGATATATCTATGAGAGCGAGGCATCACTCTGTGGCGCTCCTGCCGTCGCGCCCATGGGAATCAATCTCGTCGGACCAGTCATCTGCGAGTTCGGTTCACCCTGGCAGAAGGAGTTCTATCTACCTCGCATTCGATCCGGCGAAGACTACTGGTGCCAGGGCTTTTCCGAGCCTGGCGCCGGCTCTGACCTTTCCAGCCTGAAGACGAAGGCCGTGCGGGATGGCGATCATTACATCGTCACCGGTGAAAAGATCTGGACGACCCATGCGCATTTCGCGAACATGATCTTCGTGCTCGCGCGCACGTCGCCGGAGGAACGGCAGCAGCAAGGGATCAGCTTTCTCCTCATCGACATGAAATCACCGGGTGTTTCGGTTCGACCGATCATTACTCTTGGCGGCGATCATGAAGTTAACCAGGTGTTCTTCGACGACGTTCGCGTGCCGGTCGAAAACCTCGTTGGTGAAGAAGGAAAAGGCTGGAACCAGGCCAAGTACCTGCTTGAATTCGAACGAGGCGGCGGCGCGCCATCCGTTCGATCGCGCGTGGCGCTTGAGCGATTCAAGAATGTCCTGCGGAACGAAGTCGGCGATTCCCATGGCAGTCGCCTGATTGACGAAAAAGATAGGCAATTTCGATTGGGCGAATTGGAGGCGCGAGTGATGGCGCTCGAAGCGCTAGACATGCGGCTAGTCGCAAAGCGACAGACCGGAGAACGTCTCGGCACGACAGCTTCGCTCATCAAGACGCTCGCCTCTGAGCTTCTCCAAGAGATCGAAAAAGCTTCGGTGGAAGCCCTTGGGCCCCATGCGCTGCCTGATTTGGCATTCGATGGTCCAGCATTCGCAGTTTCCAATGAGGCTCCAGTGCCAGAACACGGTTGGGCAATAGTCGGTAGGCATCTGAATGGTTTGGCGGGCACTATTTTCGGCGGTGCCTCCGAAATCCAGCGCGAGGTCATATCCAAGGACTTGGTAAAATAGCGTGGACTTGTAACGGTCGCGTGACCGTCAAGAGGGGTTTTTGCATCTTTCTCCGATCGATGATGTCGCGATCGTAGCGGTGTATGATTGGGTTTGCTGGCTCGGCCTCAGTTGTACCGGTTAAAATCGTTTGTCGAAGGCATGGTCGTATACGCCGTCGAATATGAAGTGAAGCGCCGCGGGACTGCCGGAGGCCATTTGGCATAAGTTACGCAGCCATGGCGATGTCGTCCAGCATGGCGTAATATCGTTCTTCGGCTTCAGCGGGCGGGATGTTTCCGATAGGCTTGAGCAGCCGCCTGTTGTTGAACCAGTCGACCCATTCGAGCGTGGCATATTCGACAGCTTCAAAGGATCGCCACGGACCTCGCCGGTGGATCACCTCCGCCTTGTAAAGGCCATTGATCGTTTCGGCCAAGGCTGAGGATCAGCGTGCAATAGGACCCTTCATCCCGAGGATTTAGGCGGCTGACTGGTTTGATTAGTTGGCGAGAACGGGATGTTCGTAGTGGAGACAGTGGTTCGGATTCGGCGTGAGCATGCGTCTGGCAAGGCGATCAAGGTGATCGCCCGTGATCTTCGGTTATCGCGCAAGGTGGTCCGGAAGGCGATCCGGTCGCCGGAGGCGTTCAACTACCAGCGCACAGTCCAGCCTTTGATCTGCCTCCTTCTGAGTGGTCCAAAATTGATGATATTTTGGATTTCGAAGGAGATTATGAATGCCGAGCAAGAAGCATCGCCCGGAAGAGATTATCGGCAAGCTGCGTGAAGCGGAGGTTGTTCTGGCGCAGGGTGCGACGACCGCAGAAGCGTGTCGCCGGATCGCGGTCAGCGAGCAGACCTATTATCGGTGGCGCAAGGAATATGGCGGCCTGAAGACCGATCAGGCGCGGCGAATGAAGGACCTGGAGAAAGAGAATGCGCGGCTTCGTCGTGCGATCTCTGACCTGACGCTGGACAAACTGATCCTGCAGGAAGCTGCTCGGGGAAACTTCTGAGCCCCGCGCGCCGAAGGCGCTGTATCGACCACATCAGAATGATGATGCCGGTGTCCGAGCGGCGGCTGTGCCGTGTGCTTGGGCAGCACCGGTCGACACAGCGCAAGGCGCCCCGCGGGGCAGATGACGAAGCGGCTCTTACCGAGGATATCATCGCGCTGGCGCGGCAATATGGTCGTTATGGCTATCGCCGGGTGACTGCGTTGCTGCGCGACGCGGGGTGGCATGTGAACCGCAAGCGGGTCGAGCGCATCTGGCGACGCGAGGGGCTCAAGGTGCCGCAAAGGCAACCGAAGCGCGGGCGATTGTGGCTGAACGACGGATCATGCATCCGGCTTCGGCCCGAGTATCCTGGGCATGTCTGGTCCTACGACTTCGTCGAGGGTCGCACCCACGATGGCCGCAAATACCGGATCCTGTCGATCATCGACGAGGCGAGCCGGGAGTGCCTGGCGTTGCCGGTCGCGCGCAAGCTCAAGAGCGACGACGTGCTTGCGGCCCTGGCCGAGCTGTTCGTTACGCGCGGGCCGCCAGCGCACATTAGACCGGGATGACATTAGGTTGATGCATATCCGGAGTTGGCGAAGTAGTTGGCACACTCTTGTGGGCTGAAGGCATCGAGCAATGATCCGATGCGTCGCCAGGTGTTTTCAGCGGTTCGCTCGGAGGCCTTTCGCAGCAGGTGTTTGAGCTTCGAGAACATCTGCTCGATCGGGTTCAGGTCGGGCGAATATGGTGGCAGGTAGAGCAACTTGGCCTTGGCGGCACGGATGGCCTGGCGGATAGCTGGACGTTTGTGGCTGGAGAGGTTGTCCATGATGACGACGTCGCCCGGTGCGAGGGTGGGCACGAGGAACTGCTCGACCCATTTGGCAAAGCTGGCCCCGTTGATCGGCTGATCGAGGACGCACGGTGCATCGATCCGGTCGCAGCGCAGCGCGGCGATGAAGGTCATGGTGCGCCAATGGCCATAGGGCACCTTGGCGTGCAGCCGCTGGCCCTTGGGCGCCCAGCCCCTGAGCGGGGCCATGTTGGTCTTGGCCCAGGTCTCGTCGATGAAGACGAGATGCCGGGGATCAAGCCGCCCCTGATACTTGCGCCACTGCGCGCGCCGCCTTGCGATCTTGGGGCGCAGCTGTTCGGCGGGAAGAACGCTTTTTTTTTGAAGCTCAGCCCCCGCGCATGGACGAAGCGCCAGACCTGCACATAGTCGACCCTGACCCCGCGTTCGGCCAGTTCGGCAACCAGTCCGCGCAAGGTGAAATCTGACTTGGCTCGCTCGACCAGCCAGTCGCCATGCGCGCCCGACAGAATGTTGGGCTTGTAACCGCCGATCTTGCCCGGTGCCACGCTCCCCGTCTCACGGTGCCGACGGACCCACACAATCGCGCTGCTGACCGAAACACCAAAGCGCGCCGCAGCAGCCCGGGCCGAAATCCCCTCCCGCAAAACCGCCAAAACCAGCCGCTCGCGTAAATCCGTCGATATGGGTCTGGACATGATTTGCTGGCCTCCAATCCCAGCACAAAGCTTGATGATGTGGACGCCCCTGCACCGGTCCGCAGCCGCTATGCTGCGAGTCGGTCACCCGAACAGAAAGAGGAGCGTTCACGATGAGGATTGCGACGATAGGACTGGATCTGGCGAAGAGCGTTTTCCAGGCGCACGGCGTCGATGAGAACGGCGCCACGGTGCTGGTGAAGAAGCTGCACCGCAAGCAGATGCTGCCGTTCTTTTCGAAGCTGTCGCCATGCCTGATTGGCATTGAGGCGTGCGGAACGGCACATTACTGGGCACGCACGCTCGCCGAGATGGGACACGAGGTTCGCTTGATCCCACCATCCTACGTGAAGGCCTATGTGAAGCGCGGCAAGAGCGACGCCCTCGATGCCGAAGCGATCTGCGAAGCCGTGCAGCGTCCGACGATGCGGTTCGTGCCCGTCAAGACAGTCGAGCAGCAGGCCATCCTCATGACCCATCGCGCCCGGTCCCTGCTCGTGCGCCAGCGCACTATGCTCGCCAATGCCCTGCGCGCGCATCTGGCGGAACTGGGCTTCGTCACTAACCCCGGCATTGCCAACCTTGCAAAGCTGACCGACCAGGTGCTGGCCAACAAAGATGCTTTTCCATCCTATGCAAGCGCGGCCGTAGAGATACTGATCCGTCAGATCATGGGCGTCAGTAGCCAGATTGCGGTGCTCGACCAGCAACTCGCGGCCTGGCATGCCGAGAGCGAGGCCTCTCGCAGGCTCGCCGCGATCCCGGGGCTCGGCGTGATCACGGCAACCGCGATCGCTGCTATCGTCACCGATCCCGATCAGTTCCGGTCGGGAAGGCAATTCGCCGCCTGGCTCGGCCTAACTCCGCAGCAGCACTCCACCGGCGGCAAGACCAGGTTGGGTGGCATCTCGAAGCAGGGAGACCGATATCTGCGCCGACTGCTCGTCGTCGGCGCCACCGCCGTCATGCGCCACATCAAGGATAAGCCAACGCCCATGGCCGACTGGATCAGGAAACTCTCGGAGAAAAAGCCGTTCAGGGTCGTCTCCGTGGCGCTTGCCAACAAGTTGGCCCGGATCGCCTGGGTCGTGCTGACCCGGAAGGAAGCCTATGGGCCCTATCAACTGACGACCTAACAGAATACCGAACAACCGAATTGGCAGTGGCAGTCAATGATGAGTAACGATCGAGCCAATGGTGAAACCAACCCGTCTGATTCAATGCGCTTCAACCGCGCGCCAACTTGATTAGGGACCTCACCGGCGGATTTCCATCAAGGCCAGCGGCACTCAAAACGCCGCACAAACAGGCCGGACATATGAAAGCAACCGATCAAAGCCATCGCGACCACAAAGCCCTTGCCATAGGGGGCGTCCACATATGAATCAGAAAACCGCCCAAAAAAGAATCCCCTTTGAATCAGCCAAATGTCATCCCGCTCTAACTCCTCGCCCAGCCAATGATATCTACGGCGGAAAACTCTAACCGCAACTGGTCCAGAATTCAGGTGGCAGAGCACCTGAAATGGAGGCGGCGCCGTTCTTACAGGTCAGAGCCGCACGCATCCCCGCAGGGTATCGCGCAGCACTGCAATTGAATTGCTGAGCGAGGCTTCGCCTTCCAGCCGCCCGTTGATACGTAGCATCACCGTCCCGCTTTGCTGCATGAGCAGGGGAACAAGTTGCGTACCCGTCACGCCGCCGATCCATTGAGTGCCGTTCGCATTGGCGCGCTGAACGGATATGCTAACGAGCCGACCGGAGAAGTTCCACGTCATCGTCATCGCATTGTCGGCGGAGGGCTTGTTGAGCAGCATCGCCATGTAGGGCTTTCCGCCTTCACAATAGAGACTGAGGGCTTCGATGTTGGGCGATGCCGCGGCGCTCACATAAGCCATGGGCGCGCGACCTTGCACCGGTACAACTTCCCAGGGTGTACCGGGAAGCGGCACTGCCGTTTCGGGCGGGCTTTTGTCCAACAGCGTCTTGATTTCCGGCGCAATCGGCAGCCTAACGCCCGAAGCAGACGGATAAACTGTTAGCTTGCCGCGCTCCCAAAGGCCCACCTGCACCGCACGGCGCGCCGGGTCTATTATTATATAGGCCTGCTCCACACCGCCCTGATGCTGCGCATTGCCGGAAAGATAGTAATAGTTCCCAGCCCGCTGCAATGGCGAGACGGCTGAGAGATTGGTCCGCAGCGCAGCCATCTTCGGCCCCATCCGGGCCTTCAATGCCGCAGCCAAGGTACCCTTATCGAACAGGTCGATATTGTCCTTGGCGTAGCTTCCCGGATATTTGCCGACGAGGCTGGCGAGATTGGTCCATTCCGCTGGAATGCCTTGCACGGCCACCGCCGGCTCAGGCCGTGGCGGCAGTGGCGTGCCAGCAAGAGCGCTGCCCTGGCAGAGCGTGAACGGGCCGCCACCCGTGAAGGCCGCATGGAAAGAAGCCGGGCGTTGGCCGCGCGGCAGATCGGATTCAAAGCGGATGACACCGCGCTTCTCGTCGTCGTTCACATACATGAGAACCCGACCAAAATCATTGCTGCTAGGGTTAAAACCCAATCAGCCTCTTGAAATTGCTTGTATGTATTGATTCAAAGGGCCTTCACCGCAGCGGGAGGCCCTTCACGATGTCGCGTTCTTTATTCTGGTTGTCGGACGAAGCTTGGCTGGCGATCGAGCCGTACTTGCCCCGGAACCAGCCTGGTGCGCGACGGGTCGATGACCGGCGGGTGATTTCGGGCATCCTTCATGTACTGAAATCCGGCTGCCGGTGGTGCGACTGTCCGGCAGACTATGGACCATCGACGACGGTCTACAACCGCTTCAACCGCTGGTCGCGGCGGGGGTTCTGGACGAAGTTGCTCGATGCCTTGGCAGGGGCGGGTGCGGTGACGAAGAGCACGGCGATCGATAGCACCTACATCAAAGCCCAGCGCTCGGCCTTTGGTGGAAAAGGGGGCGCCAGACGCAGGCGATCGGTCGTTCTCGCGGCGGCTGGACAACCAAGATCCATGCCCTGACCGACGTTCTCGGCCGCCCCTATGCCCTTATGCTGACGGCGGGCAATGTCAGCGATGTGAAGGCTGCACCGGCACTGCTCGAACGCGCCGGACCGATGCGCTACCTGCTCGGCGACAAGGGCTACGACGCAAACCGGCTGCGGACGTCCTTGCGCGAGAATGGCACCAGCCCCGTCATTCCGGGTCGCCGCAACCGCAAGCGAGCCATCCGATACGATCAGCACCGCTACCGTAGCCGGCACCTCATCGAAAATGCCTTCTGCCGGATCAAAGACTTCCGTCGGATCGCCACACGCTACGACAAGCTCGCCGCCAACTTCCTGTCAGCCGTCGCGCTGGTCACTACCTTGGCCTTCTGGCTCTGAATGAGTCTCAGCCCTAACTGGAAAGGGAAAAAATACTGCCATGATGCCGTCATAGCTCTGGCCCATGAAGGTGAGAGCATATTCCACCCGAGGGGGCTTTATTTCCCGACCATTGGCGCGGAACGTCATGCCCTTTTGTTAGCGTCCGCGCTCGTGGTGTAATTTCCGGTGTAGGCGATGGTGTATTCCGGGGTGGGGCATGCCCCACCCCGGAATGCGGCGTCGCTGGTGGCCACCGGGTTCATCGTTATGGTGGAGTTTGCACACTTCAACCGTGACGAAGAGGAGTTCCCGATGACCGAGGACAGATTACTGATCGAAGAGCTTGCTGCGAAGGGCGGCCAACCGGATTTTTTGCGCACCATCGCCGAGAACGTGCTGCAGCTGATCATGGAGGCCGACGTTGATGGCCTGATCGGCGCGGGTCGCCACGAACGCAGCAGCGAGCGCGCGACCTGGCGCAACGGCTATCGCGACCGTTCGCTGGATACCCGGGTAGGCACGCTGAACCTGAAAATCCCCAAGCTGCGTGCTGGGTCCTACTTTCCGGGCTTCCTTGAGCCCCGCAAGATGGTCGAGAAAGCGCTGGTTGCGGTGATCCAGGAAGCGTGGATCGGCGGGGTCAGCACCCGGCGGGTCGATGAACTCGTCCAGGCCATGGGCATGACCGGCATCTCCAAGTCCACCGTCTCCAAGCTTTGCAAGGACATTGACGAGCGCGTCCATGCCTTTCTGAAACGCCCGCTCACCGGCGAATGGCCGTATCTCTGGCTCGATGCCACCTATCTCAAGGTACGCGAAGGCGGGCGGATCATCAGCGTTGCCGCAATAATCGCCATGGCCGTCAACACCGAGGGCCGGCGCGAGATCGTCGGCCTGCATATCGGCCCCTCGGAAGCGGAGGTCTTCTGGTCCGACTTCCTGAAGGACCTTGTTCGGCGCGGTCTTACCGGCGTGAAGCTGGTCATCTCCGATGCTCACGAGGGCCTCAAGGGCGCGATCACCCGCGTCATGGGCGCCACCTGGCAGCGCTGCCGGGTGCACTTCATGCGCAATGCCCTGTCCTATGTGCCCAAGGGCCAGAACACTGTCGTCGCCGCCGCGATCCGCCAGGTCTTCCTGCAGCCCGATCAGAAAAGCGCAACGCAGGTCTGGCGACAGGTCGCCGACCAGTTGCGCACCCGTTGGCCCAAGCTCGGCGCCTGCATGGACGAGGCCGAAACCGACGTGCTCGCCTACACCGGCTTTCCCACCCAGCACCGCACGAAGTTACACTCAACCAATCCGCTCGAGCGGCTCAACAAGGAGGTCAAGCGCCGCGCCGACGTCGTCGGAATCTTCCCGAACGAAGACAGCATCATCCGCCTCGTCGGGGCTGTGCTGATGGAGCAGAACGACGAGTGGCAGCTCCAGCACCGATACATGCAGATCGAAGGCATGGCCGAACTCAACCAACCCATGATCGAGGAGGAAAATCAGCCCCTACACATCACCGCCAAAGCCGCCTGACGATGGCCCACGGCCACAGCCGAAATTACACCACCTTGACGGACGCGACCTGCCCTTTTCATCGATGGTTACGCGCGGTTCCTTTGAGCAGTCGCCGCGCGGGGCGTAGCTGCCAAAGATATGGTCGACGCCCTGATCCTTGAAGCTGGATAGTGGTAGCGCCTGCGCACTTGCGGCAGCAATCGTGGCAATCGCACAAGCGGCAAGACCTACACCCGAAAGGCGGATTGTGGACGGCATGTGAAATGGCAATGTCATGTCGAATCCCCATCGAAGTGGTGACGGTTTTCGCGCGCACATGGCTCAGTCACGAGGTAAATTGGTGCGCCGGTCGCCTTGATCCTATTTGGCCAACAGGATAGCTGACTTAAGGGATGGTTTGGTTCTGGTCATGGATGCCCCCACGTGAAAGCCCTGCCCGGCAGGGACCGTGACGTGGTTAATACGATCTTGATGACTCTAAAATGAACGGGAAGGAATAGGTGAACTGACCTGACCCCCTGGTTTCCACCAGCCGGGATCAGAGCCCGGCCTTTTGCACTGCTATCCAACTTTCGACCACGCGGGTCATGCGCTCCGGATCGGGCATGCCGTACCGCAGCCGCATCCAAAAGTCGTCGGCGCGCGCTCGACCGCGCCAAGGCTGAAGCGCTGACAGCAAGCATCGGATGTATAAACTGATATCTTCGGATCTGAGATGGCACACCTCCCACCGCCCCGAGCAAAATAATAAAGTGCCATAATAAAGTTCTTTACCAAATGCCGAAAAACTGCTCATCTTCCAGCCGAGCGGCGAGAATCTTTTCCTCTCCGGAAATCTCCTTCTGGCCACTCCTCAAACTCGGGGCAGCTCGGCGAGCTGCCCCATTTTTGAACATCGACAATCGGGGACAAGGACGGGTTCGCGCAAGAAACGAAAAAATCGAGACAGGGAGAGATAGGGTGATGAATAAGAAAGCCTATTGGTTGGCAAGCGCCGTCGTGATGGCGTTGCCACAGGTCTCAAATGCTCAGGAAGTCATAGCCGAAGAGCCAGATGGCGGTGACAATGTCATCGTCGTGACAGCGCAACGTCAGGCGCAAAGCTTGCAAGACGTACCGATCGCTGTCAGCGCATTCAGCGCTGAGGCGCTTGAAAGCCAGCAGATCGAAAATGCCTCGGATCTACAGCTGACGCTGCCCAATGTATCTTTCTCGAAAGGCAATTTCACCTCAGCTTCATTCACTATTCGCGGCGTTGGCGACCTGTGCGTCGGCGTCACCTGCGATGCTGCGACCGCAATCCATGTCAATGGATCCCCCTTGTTCGGAACACGCCTGTTCGAGACCGAATATTTCGATCTGGAAAGGATTGAAGTCCTTCGCGGACCTCAAGGCACCCTGTTCGGCCGGAATGCGACCTCCGGGGTCGTGAATGTTGTGACCGCGAAACCCAAACTCTCCCGTTTCGAGGCTGAAGCGCAATTCGAGTATGGCAATTTCAACAGCATCGAAGCGCGTGGCATGGTCAACGTCCCGATCGGGGATATGATCGGCGTGAGGCTGGCGGGCATATATGTGAACCGCGACGGTTATACGACGAATCTCTATGATGGATCGGACATCGACGCTCGGGACCTCTATGCGTTGCGAGGCTCCCTTCGTTTCGAACCCGGTCCTGATACGACGATCGATCTCATGGGCTATTATTTCCGGGAAAAGGACACGCGCCTCAGAAACCAGAAACAAACGTGCCAACGCGATCCATTGGGCGTGCTCGGATGCCTGAACAATCGACGTGATTTCGATACCACGAACGCAAATTCAACGGTCGGTGCGACGCTCAGTTCATCCGAGTTCTTCGCCATTCAGGGCATTCCCGCCGTGCTCGGCCTCGGCAGCCTTTATGGCCCTGATGGGTTTTCCGGGTTTCAGGAGCCTGGCGATGTGCGTGTCGTCAACACGGCCTATACCCCTTTCTATTTTGCCGAAGAGCTACAGGTGCAGGCGCGCCTTGAGCAAAAATTCGGCGCGATGACCCTGACGGCCACCGGCATTTATCAGGATACTGAAGTCGATTCCAGGCAGGACTATTTTCTTGGAATTCAAAGCCGTGCCGGTTTCGCCCCGGCGCTCAATACGTTGGACTTTTTTGCGGCTAACGGATTACCGACAGGTCTTGCTCCGCCGGCGCCAGCCTTCATTCCCGGCTCTTCGGCCTATTTTTCGCCGATTGCCGGCGCTCTAATCCCGGACGGTCCGCAGGGCGTGCTGTGCACGTCGGATAATGATGATGGAAGCAGAGGCGCTTTCGAAGGGAACTCGCTGTGTTCCGAAACGCCGCTTTCTTTCGATCGATCTTCGGAACAACGCGAATCGTGGAGCGGAGAGCTCATCCTCACGAGTGACTTCGACGGGCCGTTCAATTTCCTGTTGGGCGGAATTTATGCGAAATCGAAAACCACCGACAATAGCTATTATGTGAACTCGTTTGCGCTCGATTACGCCAGTGCCGTATTGGGTTCATTCGGCTCCTTGTCGGGCGGCCTTCCGCCATCCTATTTCGCGACGTCGATGTATCGGAACAACTCGCTGGAATCGAATCTAGAGAGCTATGGCATTTTCGGCGAGGTCTATTTCGATCTAAGCGACCGGCTGACGTTGACCGGGGGGCTGCGTTACAACAATGACAAGAAGGATGTGACGGCGCGTACGACGCTGATCAGTTTCCTGAACCCTTATGCCAATGATGGAGATCCGTTCGATACCCCGATAACGCCCCTCACCGGGCCGTCTGGGCTTTTCGATGCCGACCCGGGGACGCCGGGCCAACAGCTCGCCCAGTTTCGCGAAGTAAGCTTCGACGAAATTACCGGACGAGCAGTTCTGGCCTTCGAGGTTACGCCGGACAATTCACTCTATGCATCTTATTCTAGGGGTTACAAATCCGGCGGGATCAATCCTCCGCTTTCTCCGATTTTCGCCGTCAGCGAGAGTTTCGGCTCTGAATCGATCGATGCCTTCGAGATCGGCTCCAAGAACGTCTTCGCAAACGGCGCGTTGCAACTCAATGCCACCGCATTTTACTACAAATATAGTGGACTGCAGCTCAGCCGCATCGTGGCAAGAACGTCCGTGAATGACACGGTTGACGCCAATATCTGGGGTGTCGAACTGGAGTCTGTCATCAGGCCGGACCCGAACTGGCTTATCAATCTGTCCTTCAGCTATCTCAATGCCAAGGTCGCCGGCGATCAATTCTTCTCCAATCCGCGTGATCCGGGCGGCGGGGATCCTGATGCCGTGATTATCAAGGACATCAGCAATGGTGCGCACTGCGCTGTCACGGGACCTGCGCCTGGCGTTGCTGATGCGTTCGTTGCGGGCGTAAATGCGGCTCTCGGCCTTCGCGCACCGCAGGAATTTCCTTCGGACGGCAATATCGCCTCCAGCGGCGCGTTCGGCATTTGCGGTGTCCTCGCGAGCGCTATCCCTGCGAACAGCGGGATCCAGGTATTGAGTCCTGGCGTCGAGGTTAACATCAAGGGCAACACATTGCCGCAAGCGCCGAATGTCAAGGTCTCGATGGGCGTGCAGTACACGGCAGAGGTCGGGAATGGTATGACACTCGTCCCCCGCGTCGACATTTCCATGACCGGAAAGCAATATGGCAATATCTTCAACGGCAGGATTAATCGCATCCAACCTTTCGTACAGGCTAATGCAGTTTTGCAGTTGAATGGTGCCGACGAGCGCTGGTTTGTCCGGGGGTTCGTTCAGAATATCTTCGATAGCAACTCAGTTACCGGACTTTATGTCACCGATGCATCTTCCGGTAATTTTACAAATATCTACACGCTTGATCCGCGGCGTTATGGTGTCGCGATCGGCGCAAAATTCTAATGATTTAGCTGTCCCAATCGATCGGGAAAAATTATACCGCATGAAAATCGCGGCGTCGGAGGGCCAGTAGCAGGCCCTCCGACGCCGATTTCATGCGCCAATTGCAGTCTTGGCGAGGAATTGGTGTGAGATACGTCCGGCGTGCGCACTGCGGAAACTTGCGTCTCGCGCGAGCGATATGGGAGGCACATTGGCTCCTGCCCCTCGAATCTGACCGGCCCCCACCGAGTGGTCCGCGTGGACTGTTAGGTGTTTAGTCCCAGCATGTGATGGTGTGGTTTCATATTGAAGATATCTGGCTTGGATTTCCGGAGCTCTTCGATGGCCTCGTAGGTTGTCTTGAAGCGCAGAGCCTTCAACTGCTTGGCGAAGTTGTAAGCGACGAGCCAGTCGCGGACATGGCGGCGCAGTTCATTGATCGACGTGTAACGGAAGGATTTGACGGTGGCCTCCTTGATGGTGCGCACCATCCGTTCGGCCTGGCCGTTGGTCCATGGGTGATAGGGCTTGGTGAGGCGATGCTCGATGCCGTTCTGCTCGCAGACACGGCCGAAGATATGGCCGATCCATCCCAGTGGGCCGCCTTGGTCCCGCTGCACGAACTGTACGCCGTAGCACATTGGGAAGCGGCCTATCGAAGGGCCACAATGCCTTGATGGAGACAAGGGCGCGTAGCGCCCGCCGGCTTCATCAAGGCAGCCATGATCGGCCAGCAGGTCTCTAAAGAGAAGTTGTCGACACAACCCTTTGGAGGCTGACCGATCATGACCAAGCGTAATTCTACTCCACCCGATGCCGTGCTGGTAGCGATCGATATGGCGAAGCACCGCCAGGAGATTCTCCTTGAGCGACCGGAAGGCGGCCGCCGTCGCCGTATGACCGTGATGGCGACGAAGGCGGACTATGACCGGCTCGCGGACGAGCTGACCGCAATCGGCCGGCCCGTCATCGTCGGATTCGAAGCGACCGGCAACTATCACCGCACGCTGGCGCATCGATTACTGACCGCCGGCTTCGAGCTGCGCCTGATTTCCTCGGTTGCTTTGGCCCGGACCCGAGAAGCCCTGCACAATGGCTGGGACAAGAATGATTCCAAGGACGCGCAGGAGATCCTGCATATGCTGCGGATCGGCGCGACCCAGCGCTATGTCGATCCGCTGGCCGCGGGCATCAACGATCTGCAGGAGATGTCGAAGACACACGAAGCCATTTCCAAGGCGAAGACCCAGACATGGTACCGGATTCTGACGCATTATCTGCCGCTGTATTTTCCGGAGATCGAGCGCTTCGCGGGGAACAGCCGATCAGATTGGTTCCTGGCAATGATCGAGCGCTTTCCGACTCCGGGCAGCATCGCCTCGATCGGGCGCGAGGATTTCACCGAACAGGTCTGGCCGCTGATCGGTCGCAAGGTTTCCAAGGCCCGGGTGGTCAACGACATTTACGAGACGGCCTGCGCGTCGATGGCGCTGCCGATCGACGAAGATTCCACCGCCGTCAAAATGTTCCGCATGGTCATCGCTCAGGCACGCACCCTTATTCGGCAGCGCAACGAGATCGAGCGGATCGCCCATGATGCGCTGGCCGCGAACCGCGACTATCAACTCCTGCGCATGATCCCGGGGATCGGCCCGATCAATGCCCTGACGATCCTGGCGGAAGCCGGCGACCTGCGCCGTTTCGGCCACCATCGCCAGTTTCTAAAGTTCTGCGGCCTCGATCTCGCCACCCGACAGTCAGGCCTGTTCCGCGGACGAACCAAGCTGTCGAAGTACGGCAGCGCCCGATTGCGACGCACCTTCTGGATGGCGACCCAGGTTGCGATCCGGCAGCCCAACAACAGCTTCCGCGACAAGCTCGGGCGCTATGTTGCCGGGCATGCCGACGATCCTGATCGACGCCGCAAGGCGATGACCGCTCTCACCGCCAAGATGGCCCGCGTCGTGCACGCCGTCATCAAGACGGGAACCGAGTACCGTCCGTTCGTTGAACGGGCGGACACCAGATGGAAGGACCCCTCTCTGCTGTGCCGTGAGGGCGTGCCAAGATCTCTTGGCGCGACCCTGTAGATAATGTTTGGGCCTTCCATCTGGCATGCGCATCTCATCTTAAGGACGGTGAGGACCACGACCTCGACAATCGATGGATCCTGTGTTTGCTATGGCCGAGAGTGCTTTCCTTGACGATGGAAGCCATCTGGATCATAAAATCACCAGCGCCGATCACCCTCGGCGCAACGAGATCTGCTGGCCTTTTTCCGCTACGCCTTCCTAACATAGGACGTTATCTGTCAGGATGGTGTGGATCCTGGTAAGCGATAATTTTCCCCCACGCGGGGCGGACGGGCGCGGGCTTCGATTAGAAGCTGGCGCCTAATTTCGTTGTATCTAATTTCGATCGTGCTTTGCTCAGGCGGCGTTGGCGGTGGCACTCGTTTCGAACGTCATTTCGGCGGCCTTTGTATCGACCCAGTTCCCAGGTAGCAGGTCATCGATGGGCTCGCCGTCGCCGCGGGTGACGATGCGGGCAAGGACGTCGGCCAGGTAGGCGGCGGGGTTGATCGCACCCAGCTTGCAGGTCTCGATCAGCGACGCGATCGCCGCCCAGTTCTCGGCGCCCAGTTCGTGGCCCGCGAACAACGCATTTTTCCGTTGGAGTGCGATCGGCCGCATCGACCGCTCCACCGGGTTGTTGTCGATGTCGATCCGGCCATCGTCGAGGAACCGGACGAGCCCGGCCCAGTGGCTCAGTGCATAGTTGATCGCCTTGAGGGTCGGCGAGCCGCTGAACATGCGCCGGCGCTTGGCGTCGAGCCAGTCATGCAGCTCGTCGACGATCGGGCTGGCCCGCGCCTAGCGGACGGCAAGGCGCTCCTCGGGCGTGCGACCGTGGATCTCGCGCTCGATGTTGTAGAGCAGCCCGATCCGGTGCAGCGCTTCGGTGGCGATCGGCGCGCCATCGCCCTTGCCGCCGGCGTCGAAGAAGCCGCGGCGAACATGCGCCCAGCAATAGGCCAGCACCGAGGGTCCGCCGGGACGGCCCGCCTTGCCAAACTAGCCATAGGCTTCATAGCCATCGACCTGCAGGATGCCGTGATACTCGCCGAGGAGCTTCGCCGCCCACATGCCGCCCCGGCCCGGCATGTAGCTGTAAACGATCGCGGGTGGATCGACCCCGCCATGCGGGCGGTCGTCGCGGACCATCGCCCACAGGTAGCCCGTCTTCGTCTTGCCGCTGCTCGGCGCCAGCACCTTCGCGGTGGTCTCGTCGACGAACAGGCGATCGCTCTTCAGAAGCTCCGCCTTCTGCCGGTCGACGATCGGCTTCAGATAGCCCGCCGCGCGGCCGACCCAGCCCGCGAGCGTCGCGCGATCGATCGTCACGCCCTGGCGCGCCAACATCTGCGCCTGCCGGTAGAGCGGAAGGTGATCAGCGTATTTCTTGACGAGGATATCGGCGAGCAGCGCTTCCCTCGGCAGGCCGCCCGGCACCACATGCGCGGGAGCCTTCGCCTGCGCGACGCTATCGCCGCACGATCGGCACACCATCCTCGGCCGCACCGTCACGATGACGCGATATTGGGCGGGGATGATGTCGAGTCGTTCGGACCGATCCTCGCCGATCCGGTGCAGCGCACCGCCGCAGCCCGCGCAGCAGCCGGCCTCCGGCGCGATCTCGATCTCGTGACGCGGAAGATGCGCCGGCAGCGAGGCGCGGGTTCGTCCGCCGCACGCTTGCGCCGCGGCGGCGCGATGCCGGTGGCTTCCTCGCCCTGTTCGACCAGCAGTTCAGCTTCGGCCATCGATACGTCGCGATCTTCGAGCGCCAGCGCGAGCTGGCCGCTGTCGATCTTCTCCGACCGCTTGCCGAAGTGCATGCGATTGAGGACATCAAGAAGGTGCTGGAGCCGGGCGGAGCGGAGCCGTTCGGCGATGATCATCGCCTTTAGTGCCTCGACGTCGTCGGGCAGCTCTTCCACCCCCTCGCTCATGGTGCGGATGGATACATTATTTCGCGGTTTTCTGCCCGTTTTGTGCGGCAAGACGAGTCATTTTCACGGCCTATAACGCCATGACCGGACGCGCCACACGCGGGGCATGAACACGCGCCCAGTCGAGCCCTTCGATCAGCGCCGAAGCCTGCGCCGCGGTAAGGCTCATCACCCCGTCGCCGAAGCGCGGCCAGCGGAACGTGCCCGTCTCGAGCCGCTTCGTCACCAGCACCAGGCCGGTCCCGTCCCATAGCAGCAGCTTGATCCGATCGGCGCGCTTGCAGCGGAACACGAACATGATTCCGGAGAAGGGGTCGCGGTTCAGCTCGTGCTGCACGAGCGACGCCAGGCCCACCATTCCCTTGCGGAAGTCGACCGGCTTCACCGCCGCCAGCACCTTGAGCGGTCCCGGCGGGATGATCATGTCGACACCTGCACAGCCAGCAGCACCCGCTCGATATGGTCGGCCGTCACGCCGTCGGGAATGCGGATCGTCATGCCCTTGATGTTGATGCGGATCTCGGCGCCGCTGCCCTGCGCCTTCGGCTCCTCGACCATCGCCGGAACGAAGGCCGGCGCGTCGTCCGATTCCATCCGTTCGCGCGCTTCCCGGCGCCAGGCGTAGAGCTGCTGCGGCAGGATATCGTTCCGGCGCGCGATATCCGCGACGTTCGCCCGCGGCGCCATACTCTCGGCGATGATCCGGGCCTTCGCTTCCGGCGTCCACTGCCGACGCTCGCGACCCGCCGGGATCACCTCCATCGGGCGAGCACGACCGTTCCCGTTGCTTTCGAAGCTACTTTCGAACGTCGTTACATCGCCCATCGCTAGTTACGCTCCCGATACAGAAGGCGCGCAACATAACGATCTCAGAACATTCGAAAATGTGGGGGTAAATTAGCGCTTACGGATCCTGTATGGCACCGTCTTGATAAGCACGCGCAGGAAGGCTGCCGCGGCAAGCTTGGTCGCCCGGCGATAGATGCGGGCGAACACCAGCTTCGAGGTGCGGTCCACTTCGACATAGAGGAAGCCTCTTCCGCCTTCATAGCGCAGTTCCGCGATATCGACGTGGAAGTAGCCAATCTCATATTTCTTGAACTTCTTCGGCTTCTCCCGATCGGCTTTGGGCAACCGACTGATCCCGTGGCGTTGCAGGCAACGGTGCAGCGACGAGCGTGTCAGGTGTGGGATCACGTCCTTCAGCGCGATGAACACGTCGTCGAGCGGCAATCGCGCCTGCACCGGACACCGGATGTGTTCGAGGTGCTGGAACGGGGCTGCGCGCAAGTGGGTTATCCCGCCTCGATCAGGGCTGACAATGGCAGCGAATTTTATCTCCCGCGAGCTCGATCTGTGGGCCTACATGAAGGGCGTGACGCTCGACTTCTCGCGGCCTGGCAAGCCCACCGACAACGCGTTCATCGAGAGCTTCAACGGCAAGGAATGCCTTAACGCCCACTGGTTCATGAGCCTGGATGACGCGGTGCGAAAATGCGAGGCTTGGCGTAGGGACTACAACGAGGTACGACCGCACAGCGCGATCGAGAACAAATCACCGATATCGCTCATGTTGGCATCAGCGGCACATGGCCCGCCCTGATGTCAGCACGCTGGAAGGCTGCCAGCAGGGCGGTCCAGAAACGGGTAGCAGCTCAGAAGCCATCGAGTATCTTGGCAAGTTCTGGACGATCCTGGGATGTCGGTTTGCCCCAAACTTCGTCGTTCTGATCGCAATGCAACTCGGGTACGCAAATCCTTGTCCCTGGTTCACTTGACAAATTTTCAGAAGTAGCAATTTTAGCTCCTATCCTGAGTAGCAGGTAAAGATTGTGCTGTTCTTGACTGATTTTCAGCAGGGACTCGAACCTCGGCGCGCAGAGGTTCCTGGGCGCGTTCAAATTCGCCGCGGTGTGCAGCCCATCCTGCTCGTCTGCCGATATGAGTCCAGATCAGATATTCGATGTCGGCCCATTCGAATGGCGCTGGATCGATCGACGAAGCTTGGCTGTAGTCAGGGTCCAACAAGGGAAGAAGGACGAACGCGGGCGCGAGACGGAGCGCCGCTGCGCAACGTAAATGGTCATCGAGCGCCACGGCCGGGTTACCGCTCTCGATCTCTCGTAGCCAACGAACGCTCAATCCAACTCTGCGGGCAAGATGCTCCTGACTCAAGCGACGGCGAAGACGCTCGCTTTCGATGCGCCGCCCAGAGAACTCCTTGAGCTGATCCAGCGAAGCGACGCCGCCCTTCTCGCATGTCCTGGTGTCCGACATGAGCTTCCGTCCGAATAGTATGTGGTGCGCTAGCGCTCCATGCGAGGCTGGCTATCGCTGAGCGACACAGCAAGTAGAGATGCTTTCAGTCTATTAGCTTCGTTCATCTTCAACGATTTCAGTCTGTGTCGCGCCTGACGCAATTCCCTTCAATTCATTGATTCCAATATGAAAGTTGGAATCACGATGCTCGGCTGCGGCACAATCGTGCCGCCTTGGGGAACGCGCCTGCCCTCACGATTGCCGCTGGCTCACAGCGCGTCCATCTATCCCTCCGTTCCGACCGGCTGACTTATCACTGGCTGCCTCATCGGACGTTCACGCAACCCACATCGAACGGGCGCCGTCGCGCCAGGGAGGACTCATGTCATGCGATTCCGCGAACGATCGTGCTGCGCCTCGATTCCGGTTATCGTCATTATCGGCGAACGGCCCCTTCAAGAAACCTGCCGTCTTACTGGCGGCGGCCGCACTTCTCGCCTCGCCGGTCGTTAGTGCACAAGAGAAGACGGAGAAGGTGTTGCTGGCAAAAGCCGCAGCGGAGGCGGAGCAGCAACTCAAGCAAACCTTCACAAATCTCCAGTTCGATGATTTCGAACCGGCGCCGGTGAAAGGCGCGATCTATCAAGCGAGTGCTGGCGGCCGGATCGTCTATTATGCGCCCGAGAGCGAGCATCTCTTGTTCGCGTCGATCTTCGACAAGAACGGCGTCAATCTGACAGCCCTCGCGCAGGAAGCCGGCATCTCCAACCGTCTGAAATCGATAGACTCCTCACAGGCGCTTGAAATCGGCCCCAAGGATGCGCCGACGGTGATCGAATTTACCGATCCCGACTGCCCCTATTGTCGCGCGCTTAATCGATATTGGGCAGCGAAGGCCGCCGAGGGAAAACCGGTCCGGCGTCTCATATTCTTCGTGAGCGGCATCCATCCGGAAGCCGCGGCAAAGTCCGAGCACATCCTGTGCTCAGTCGATAAGGCGGTAGCCTTTAAAGCCATCTATTCGGGTGCCGCCCCGACAGCGCTGCGAACCTGCGCTGAAGGCCGCGGAAAGGTCGAAGCTCACGCCAAAGTGGTCAGCGCCGCTGGCGTCAGCGGGACGCCGACCTTGATCGTGGGGGGCAAGCTCATCTCAGGATTTCAGCAGGCCGAGATCGAGGCATTCCTATCCTCGGCGAAGACCAACCGTGTTTCTCGCTGAATTCCATCTCTTCATGGCGGCTGCTCGGACGCAGAGAGCATCATCGCTCTCGGTCCCAACGCACCGGAATGCCGGCGGCGACGCCCCTTCGGGCCGTCCAGCACCGCCGTCGGCCGACAACGATCACCATCGATGCCGGCAGGCAGAGTTCAGGGCGGCCCAATGCCCAAGAAAGCAATCATCCATGGTCAAAAAACTTACCAGAACCGTACTTTCGGCCGCCGATGTCGGCGTACCGGTCCTGCTTCTGTCGCTCCTCGCGGCAAGCGTCCACGCCTTTACCGCGCCCGTGGCGGGGGATCTCGGCTACGACATCTACGACATTGTCGTGAACCAGGGTGTCAAAGGCCCGCTCGGCTTCGTCGGGGGTGTCGCCGCCTTCCTGTTCGGCGTGTCGCGACTGTTCAGCAATATCATGATCGGCATCCCGACGATCGTCGCTGCCGTCTGCCTCATCAAGGCGGACAGCATCCTTCAGACCTTCGGCATGGTGATCTGACGGCATCGGAACGTGGGCAAGCATTCGGGTTCCACGCTCGCCCACGTTCCGGTCACCGGGAGGAAGTGCTCCCGGACCCTCGTCCTCGCTTTCGATTTGCTTCGCTGGTGAGGACCGTAGCAGGAGGAGAAGGGTCGATGGACGAACGCTTGCCCCAATATCTGCACAAGCCGGTTCAGATCCTGTGGTTCGGATCGGACGAGTTCGTGTTGGTGGTCACCACCATCTTCGTCGCCGTCATCGTCGGCGGACTGGTCGGTTGGGCGTTCATCGCGGCCCTTCTCCTTTTCCTGCCATGGAAGCGCGCGCAGCCGCGCGGTTTCCTCGCCCATCTCGCATGGCGCTGGGGGATGCTTCACTTTCGCCATTATCCGGGTCCGACCCAAACCCGATTTTACGAGTGAGGCCGCAGATGTTCTCGCGTCATCGCAAACCCCGAAGCGCGCCGGTCGACCCGCTGCTCGGTAAACCCGCCAGCTTCGGGATCCATCGTTACATTCAGGGCTCATCGAACCTCTTCGAAGAGAACCGGCTGCTCAAGTTCGCGATCGTCGGGCTGTTCGGCATTACCGCGGTGCTTGGCGCGGTGATTTACAGCTCGGACCAGAAAGAGCGCACGGTGGTCGTGCCGTTCGGTTCGGGCGGCGATCTCTATGTGACCGGCTCGAAGCCATCGGCCGCCTATATCCGCACGATGACGCGCAATATCGTCGCGCTCGCCGGGACCTATTCGGCCTACTCGGCCGACCGGCAGTTCCAGGAACTGCTCTCGATCGTCCACCCATCGGCGTACAACAGCATGCGCGACAGCCTGAACAGCATATTGGACGATCTCGCGAACAATCCGACGCTGTCAATCGCGACCTACATCCGCCCCGACCAGCCCGTGCAGTGGACCGACCGCGACATCCTGGTGCCAATCGAGAAGGTTCGCGTGATCGGCGGCGTCATCCGCAAGTTCCGCGGCGATCTTCGCATTCGCTACGCCGTCGAAAATGGCCGCTTCTGGCTCGTCGCGCTCACCGAGGAGAAATTCGATGTCCAGCCTCGCTAGGCTCGCGGCGGCGCTGCCCGTTGCCGCGCTGCTGTTGCCCGCGCCCGCATCGGCGCAAGCCATCACCGTCCTTCCCGACCAGATGAGCACGATCCGCCTCTCAAACCGCGACGTCAATCATATCGTCTGCGTCGGCGGCGAGATCGAGGATGTGAAATTCTCGGCCGAAAAGGCGATCGCGGTCGAGCGGGCGGGCTCCGACGCATGGGTCAAGTTCCTCGTCAAGGAGGTCGACGACATGGGAATGGTAACGCGCAGCTATGTGACGACGCCCTCGGAGTTCTTCATCAACTGCAACGGCGCCATCTATCCGCTCTATGCCGAACCCGCGGAGATTCCCGCGCAAACGGTCACGCTTACGCCCGGACGGCCGCAGCTCGCGCGGGCGAACGAGGAACTGCTTGGTCCGCTCGTCGAAGAAGAGCGGGCGGTGTCGGTCACGCTGGCAATGCTTCAGGACCGCGTGCCGGCGAGCTTCACCGAGATAGCGCCGCGGTCGGGGACGATCACGATTGCCGCCATCCCTTCGGCGCAGCTGGTCGAGCGGCGCCGTCTCGCGATTGAAGGCTCCGGCCTTTCCGTCTCCGAGTATCGTCTCGCCAGCGATAGCGACGCCGTTCTCGAGGAACGGCAGTTCTTAGACCGCGCCCTCGGCACCGACATCTTCGCGGTCACGCTCGACCGACTGAGCCTCAAGGCGGGCGAAGACGCGCGGCTGATCGTGATCCGCCGGGAAGACGGCGAATGAACGACACGCCCGAACAAGAGCCGCTCGATCTCGGCGAGGTCGGCAAACCGCTTCCGCCCGAGGCCACTCGCGGCCCCGCTCTTCTCGCATTCAAGGACCGCTGGGCGACGCTGAGTTCGAAACAGAAGCTGCGCGCCAAGCAGTTGGGTGTCGCGGGCGTCGTCGCGATGCTCGGAACCGGTCTCTACACGGCGAGTACAGGCGGAGATGAGAAGGCGCCCGAGGCGCCAGCGGCGACCAAGCTCGACATGGGCGCCGGTCTGCGCGGCGACAGCCTCGAGACCAAGCTGCGAGGCGACCTGAAGAAGATCCTCGATGGCCAGACCTTGCTCGGCGACCGCGTCACCGCGATCGAGGAGGGCAAGGTCGTGCCCGGCAGCAAGCCAGGCGCACCTCCCGACGGCGACCCCGGGCTTCCCCCGGCTCTGCCGGGCGCGATACCAGATTATCCACCCGCGCCCGGCGATGCCGAAATCGCGACAGGCGAGATCCCGCCACCTCCTTCACCACCGGCGGCGCCCCCTGCTCCTCCTGCGCCCCCGGTTGAAAAGGCCGTCGGCGGGATCGGCACCGCGGTGACCGCTCTCGGGACAAGCGCCGCAGCCGACGGCAAGAATGCACAGTCTGGCGCTAAAAAAAAGACCCGGACGATCTATTTGCCGCCTGGTTTCATGAAAGCGCGGCTGCTGACCGGGATCGACGCGCTCGCGAGCCGCGATGCTACCTCGAACCCCGAACCGCTGATTGCGCGCGTCCAGGCGCCCGCCGTGCTGCCGAATGACGTCAAGGCCAATCTCTCGGGCTGCTTCGTCATCGGCAATGCAACGGGCAGCCTCGCCAAGGAGCGGGTCGAGGTCCAGCTCGTGTCGCTGTCCTGCGTCGATTTCGACGAACGCTCGGTGGTCGACCAGCCGATCAAGGGTTTCTTCGTCGACACCGACGGCAAGAAGGGGCTGTCGGGCAAGGTGGTAACGCGCGCCGGCGCGAGTCTCGCGCGCGCCTTCATCGCCGGCACGATCAGCGGGATCAGCCAGACGGTCGAGAACACGGTCGGTGACGTGTCGACATCGGCCTTGGGTTCGGTGCGGACGCTCGATGTCGGCGACGCCGCCAAGGTGGGGATCGCCGGCGGCCTCTCGAAGTCGTCCGACAAGCTCACCGACTTCTATCTCGATCTCGCGCGGCAGGCGGGACCTATCGTCGAAGTGGGCGCCGCCAAGGACGTCGTCGTCGTCATCCAGGAAGGCGTCACGCTCGAGATCAAGCCGACCGCCGGGAGCAAGTTCTGATGCCCCCGCCCATCCTCGGAGGAATATCGATGACCGATATGTCAAACCGGCGCCGCGCGCGCCTCTGCTCAGCCGCACTCTTGCTTGCCGGCGTCTTGCCACTCTCAGGGTGCGCAACGCTCGGCTCAGCGATGTCGCCGTACAGCGAAAAGTTCAGCTGCAAGAACGACGATCACGGCCAGTGCATCCATCCCGAGAAAGCCTATGAGGATGCGGCGGAGGGCCGGGCTTCGCGTTCGGACCCGGCGGTGACACGCGACAAGATATTGCTCAAGGCGAACCAGCGCGGCACCGCGCGCCGAGGACGCAGCGATGCTGATGCCTATGGTGATTACCGCGACAGCGTCTACCGGGAGCTTCAGGGGCTGATCGAGGCGCCCGAGACGCCGATGCTGCGGCCGGCGCAGGCGGTGCGAACACTGATCCTGCCCTATGCCGATCGGAACCGGCCCGACCGGCTCTACATGTCGCGCTTCGTCTATTCGGTGCTCGAGACCCCCTCCTGGGTCGTCGGCGGCTATCTCGTGCCGCTGGTCTCAGCCGCGGCGCGCGTGCCGGTGCTCGAGCAGATCCGCGAGGTGCCCGGAAGCGAACTGACGCCGCCGGTTGTGCCCGCGCGCGCGGAGCCGCGGCCATGAAGGCGCCCGGAACCGGCGGTGGTCTTACCTTCTCCGACCTGCACCGCGCCGTTGCGCGCGACCGCTATTCGGATTTCCTCCCGCTCGTCGCCTGGGTCGAGGAAGAGGAAGCCTTTCTCTGCATCGATGATGGCTGGGGCTATGCTTGGGAGTTGACCCCTGCCGCCTATATGTTCGCGCATGTTCACCAGGCGCTGCTCGGCCTGTTCAACGTCCAGTTTCCCGAGAACAGCGTCGTCCAGCTTATCAGCTTCGCCGACCCGCTGATTGCGCCAGCGCTCGACGCCTATCTCGACCTCAAGACCCGGCCAGATCCGCTGATCCAGGCATCGGCGCGCCGGACGCACGCTTATCTGAACGAAGGCCGGGACGGGCTTGGCGCGCTCCACGGCATTCCGGTGCGTGATTTCCGGACCTTCCTCGCTGTCAAAACGCGCGCCCCCATGCACAGCGACCTGCGCCGCCAGATCGAAGAGCAGCTTGCCAAGCTCGGCATTCGCCGCGTCGAGCCGCACGAAATGATCTCCTTCTATCGCCGTATCTTCAACGGCGTCTTCGAGGACGCTCCTGGCGTATTCGCCAGCGGTGCAGCCGGGCACCCCGCCCCGCCGATCCGCAAGCAGATCGTCGATGCCGGACCCGATCTCGCTTTCGACGGACCCGAAGTGTTCCTCGGGGGCCAGGTCGCACGCTGCCTGACGCCGAAAGCGCCGGCGAGGCGGGTTACCGCGGAACGCATGAACCGGCTGATGGGCGGGATGCGCGGGAGCGCCGAGGACAGCGACCAGATTGGCGGCCCCTTCCTCTATTGCCTCAACATCCTCTTCGACCATTCGCAGTTCGAAATTCACAAGCGCGCCCAGATATTGTCGGCGCAGAAAGCGGCGGGCAGCTTTGCGGTCGAGGTCGGCAAACAGATCGAGGAAATCGGCTGGGTGCTCGACGAGGCCGGCAACAGCCGTTTCGTCTCGGTCATGCCGACCGTCTGGGTGTTCGGCCGCGATTCCCATCACGCCCGCGAGATGGCCGCGCGCGCCAAGCGCCTCTGGGAAAGTGAACCGCTGCCCTGGATGGTGCAGGAAGAATCCT
Organism: Sphingopyxis macrogoltabida; assembly: GCF_001314325.1. Lineage (NCBI taxonomy): Bacteria > Pseudomonadati > Pseudomonadota > Alphaproteobacteria > Sphingomonadales > Sphingopyxidaceae > Sphingopyxis > Sphingopyxis macrogoltabida. The sequence goes on along the minus strand of NZ_CP009429.1, from coordinate 763,863 downwards.
ACCTCAATCCGATCTTGCTGACCGCGAGCCTGCCGTTCGGCCTTTATCCCGAGCGCCGAACGATCAAGATGCTCGAGCGCGATTTCCGGATGCCGGTGAAGGCGGCAGCGCTGATGGTGCCGATCCAGACCGACTTTCGCGGAGGCGGCCGCCCTGCCCTGCTCTATGTGGGCCGCAAGGGTCAGCTCGTCACACTCGACCTCTTCGATCCGCGCATCAACAATTATAATTTTGTGGTCGCGGCCGAAAGCGGCGCGGGCAAGAGTTTCCTCCTCAACGATCTCTGCCGGCAATATTATGCCCAGAACGCCCTCATCCGCATCATCGACATTGGCGGTTCCTACCGCAAGCTCTGCACCCTCTGCTCGGGTCGTTATATCGACGTCGGCGAGGAACGGCTGGTTCTGAACCCGTTCGACCTCGGGCTCGCGCTCGACGGCGAGGACAAGCATTCGGCGATCGCGATGGCGGTCGCGATCGTTGCCGAGATGGCGAACGCGGCGACGCGCAAAGGCGTTTCGACCTCAGAATGGAATCTCATCAAGTCGGCCGTCCAGTGGACGATCGATGGGGGCTATGCCGATGAAGGCATCGACTGGGTCCGCGCCTGGCTCGGTGCCTATCCGCAATTTGCCGCAGCCGATCTCGACCGTGTCGAGCATCTGAAGCCGGTCGCGCGCGAGCTCGCGTTCAATCTCAGGGATTTCGGCTCGGATGGCGCTTACGGGCACTTCTTCAACGGGCCGTCGACCTTCGACATCTCCGCCGACGAGTTCGTCGTCCTCGAGCTCGAGCGGCTGAAAGCCATGCCTGACCTGTTCAACGTCATCGTCATGGTGGTGGTAAATGCGGTGACGCAGGAGCTCTACCTCTCGGCGCGCGACCGGCCCCGCTTCGTGCTTTGTGACGAAGCAGCGCAGTTCATGACGAAAAGCGATGGTCAGGATCTGTCGCGGCTGGCTGAAGCCTTCGCACAAGGCTACCGCCGTGCCCGCAAATATCAGGGCAGCTTCGGCATCGTCCTCCAGTCTATGAACGACCTCACGCTGTTCGGCGGCACAGGCCAAGTCATCCTCGAGAATGCGGCGACGCGGTTCCTCCTGCAAGGCTCCACCTATGATCGTGCTGTCGAGAGCAAAATTCTTGACTATTCCGGGTTCGTCCTCGACCTCCTGAAATCGGTCCGCAACAACAAGCCGAACTATAGCGAGGTCTTCATCGACTCTCCGCTCGGGCTCGGGGTCGCGCGGCTTGTCGTCGATCCCTTCAGCTACTGGATCAACACCAGCGCGCCCGGCGAAGTCGCGGCGTTCGAAGCACTGATCCGGGCCGGGCGATCGCCGCTCGAGGCTGTGTGCGAGCTCGCCGACGTCGATCCCCGCGAGATATTGGGCGATCGCCGCGACTTGCCGCGAGCATCGGAGCCAGCGGCATGAAGCGGCCTTCGCTCCATCCCGACGAGCTAGCGATGCAGCTCGACGCCATGTTGCCCGCCGATCGGGCGCTGTTCGACGCGGCCGTTGCGGCAGTGGCCGAGCGGCAGGCACTGGGTTGGCGGTTCCGGCTCGTCATGATCGAATCCGTCATGATGGCTGGCCTCGTTCTCATCGCCGGACTGCTGGTTGACCAGCCGACGTCGCTGTTTACGCAGGCGTCGGTGACGGTCGGAATCGCTTGCTTCGCAAGCGGGCTGCTCCTGATCTGGCTCTCGTCCGTGACGAGCGGTCTGATGCTCCGGTGGCGCGGTCATCGGCGGACACGATGAACGGCCTCCTCTCCCACGCTCCTTCGCCCATCGCGGTCAGGTTGGCCGTCGGTGGCCTGATGCTCGGCCAGGCGCAAGCCCTCATCCTCTTCGCCGCGCCCGGCCCAATCGCGAACTCGCCGCGATCGCTCATCGTCGTGCTGAGCCTTCTCTCGTTGGTTTCACTTGTCGGTGCGATCATCGGTGTTGGCAGCTCCGATCCGCGAGAAAGATGGAGGAGATATCGTCGTGGAACATGATCGCGGTAGCATTCGAGTGGCCGCCTGGCAGTTTGGCACCTCGTTGATGCTCGTGTTTGGGGCATTCGTCATCGCCGCCACGGCGCGTGGACAGACCGCGGCGGTCGGGCGCACCTGGGCGATCGCTGAACCCGATGCCCTTTCTGAAATCGAGGCGCGCGTTGCGCAGCAGCCGAAAAGCATCGCGGGTCGTTTCGGTCCGCGTGAGAAGTGGAGCGCAATGCAGTCAGCCGCACTCGGCGTTGCGCGCGCGAACAGGAAACGAAGCGTCGTGCCGTTCCACACGCTCGATTTTGAGGTCCGGTTGGACGACGGCAAACTGCTCTATCCCAAAGGCTACACCTTCAACCCCCTCACCTATGTGTCGATGCCGCAGCGCCTGATCGTGGTTCATTCGCGCGACCTGAACTGGGCGCTTGGCCACGCGCGGGCGAGCGACTGGATATTGCTCGCCGGGGGCGGCCCGGAGGTGACCGACCCGATCGCACTCGGAGAGAAGGTTGCGCGCCCGCTGTTCATTCTCGAAGAGCGCGTGAAGGAGCGGCTCGATCTTCGCGTTGCGCCGGTCATAGTCGCGCAGGTCGGACAAAAGCTCGAGGTCAGCGAGTTCGCGCTTGAACGAAAAGGCCCGGCTCCCGCGAGCCAAATCCTACGCTCGGCGAGCACGCCGTAATTTCGCCAGCTCTTTTTTGGCGCCTTCATCCAATCGCAAATCCGGTCATCCGCCTATTCGGACGCCGCGACCCAGGGGAGCTCTACTCGGAAACGAAGACAGAGTTCTTCATCTTGACGCCCGCCTGGCTTCGGCTGGACGGGCGTCTTTTTTTACTTCGATGAAGTTCGCAAGATTCCGCAGGGTCCCATTTGGCCCGATCGTCGACTTCGTTGATGCCTGGAGGAACTCGCTTCGCAAGAAGCGAGCTTTGGTGCCTTCCCTTCGCCATGGTCTGGTCCGCAAGGACGCGACGGGACCGCGAGCAGACATCTGATCGGCAAATCCAACCTCAGCGTCACGGAAGCCGGCCCCGCACCGCTGATAGCGGCAACGATGTGCCCATCCGCGGCATATCCTTTCCCATCTGGTTGCGACGAGCATGTCGGCGGGTCCATCTCCGCTTCGGGCAGGCCAATCGCCCATACAGAGCGCCGAAGCCTCATCCAACCTTTTCAGCGCCCTACCTGGCGGAACGGAGAAGTCATGCCAGCTTGCCGACACTTGCGCGCGACTTCCGCATCGGGGAGCAGCGGCGCCAGGCGCCAAGTCGAGCCGAAGAAGACGCGCCGGTCCTTTCGCTGGGCGGTACCCGTCGGGCTCGGCGCAGTTCTCGCTTTCATCCCCGCTCCAGCGCAAGCATCCAAATGTCCGAGCGACACGATCTTCAACCCGATCACCAAGGTGCGTTGGAACTGCATCTTCCCCATCACCATCGGCGGCGTGCGCGCCGGCAGCTACGACAAGCTCGACAAGGCGCTCGACGCACAATCGGCGTCGAAACCGCTGTGTGCGTGCCGCAAAGGTGCAACCTTCTGGTTCGGTGTCAAGGTCAGTTTCTGGACTCCGAACCGGATGATCGACGTGGTGACCGAACCCGGCTGCATGATGGCGCTCGGCACGGACATCATGGCGACCGGCGGCAAGCTCCAGGGCAGCCAGTCGTCGATTTCGGACGGCACGAACACGACGAAGTTGTTCGCGCAGATGCACTATTATGTCGCGCCGGTCTGGAAGATGCTCGACATGTTCAGCGATCTTCCGTGCCTCGAGGATGACGGTTTCGACGTCGCGCTGATGACCGAGGTGATGCCGACCTGGCAGTCGGGGACGCTGGGAGCGATCATCCAGCCCGAAGGCATCCTGTTCGGCAATCCCGCGGCCGGCCTTGCCTGCATGTCCGACAGCGCCGCGGCGGCAGCGGGCAAGGTCATCGACCCGCTCTTCTGGTGCATGGGCAGTTGGGGAAGCACCTATCCTGTCGCCGGCGACATTCACATGGGCGACCGCGTCGAAGCCTGGGCGGGGCTGGCAGCGCGCGGCACGTTCATGATGGGCCGGCTCGGCGCGCTGACCATCCATTCGGCGGACGGCTGCTCGTTCAAGCCGCAGCCGATCTGGACCAAGAGCCGATACAAACTCCAGCTCATGGAGCCGGTGAAGGGCGGCAAGTGCGTCAACATCGGCCGTCCCGGCGCGCTCTGGACCTCCGGCAAACACGCGCCGGGCAAGGACAACGCCCAGTTCATGCTCTTCGAGAAAGCGATCTGCTGTGCCGGCATTTCGACGCCCTGACCCGGCACTCCCCGATCGTCTCGTGCGCAGCCCGGAATCGGCCCGGTCTGCCCGCCACAGCCCCGGTGGCTGCCGGCAGGCGCGCGAGGCGGGAGCGGCGCCCTGCCCCCTCTCGGGCGCCGCTCCACCTGCAGACGATACGGGTAAATTGCCATCGCCACAAGCGAGACCGGCCCTGATCCCGCCGTGTCCTCGGGTAAAAGCGGTGCTCACGGTGTTCGACGGCCAGGCCGTCTATCGGCACCTCTCGCCCGGATCCGATGACTTCCGGGCGGGAGACCTGTTTCGGCTCGCGCATGGATCGCGCACTGTGGACGGTGATCGTTCGTGAAGCGCTCGGTTTCTCTCCTGTTGCTGCCGATGGCGGCAATGGCTTCCGCCAGCACACTGGCGCAGTCAGTCGAGGACCGCGCGCGCGCAGCCGCGGAAGCTTCTCGCGCGAAGTCCTCGACCAGCAAGGCGATCCAGGAGAATTACCTCACCCCCGGCCTCAGCGGACAGCCGATCGCGACGGTCGATCGCAGCCAGAGCTTTACGCCGAGTCTCGCCTGCCAGAAAACATCGAGCCTCCTCGAAATCCTGATCCAGCCTGACGGCACGGGCGACATCAACACCGTCCGCATCGCCCGCGACACCGATCTCGACGGCAGCTTCGACCGCGTGTCCACCTTGCCCGTGCCCGTCTCGGGCATCTGCGCCAACGGCGTCATCGCTTGCCAGCCCGGAAGCTGGAACGCGTGCAACTATCATCGTTGGAACGTCGATGTCTCGGGCGACCTGGGGCTCGCCGCCGCCGAAATGGCCGAACTCGCGGGCTGCTATTGCATCAACAATAGCTGCGGCGCGAATCTCGTGATGGACAATCTGCCGTCGGTGCTCAAGGATCTCGGCGGCGGCGCGATCGGCGCACTCACGAGCCACGATCCCCGCGTCGGCGTGGCCGAGGCGCGCATCAACGGCCCGCTGATCCAGTATGTCGGAGCGCAATCAACCGCCTGCACGGCTTTGCCGGACCTTCCGCAAACAGCCTATCGCGGCCGTCCGACTTCGATCCTCGGCGACGCCGCGGCGACCGCAGCCGGAAGCTCGCTGTTCCAGAGCCTCAAGGGATCGCCCGCCGGCATCGGCAAGGCCGAACAGGTCCGCGCCTGCACGATCGAACGCGACGTCACACTGCGGCCGCTCGCGTATGAGGATATCGTCTCCGCGACGGGCGTCATCTATTCGGTTCAGGGCTGCGGCGAAGGCTGCCGACGCTTTCGCATCATCGGAGATGGCAATTGCAGTAGCGCGCCGCCGATCTTCACCGCGCGCTTCGAAGTCAGCGACCCCGCGAAGCTCCTGTCGGCGCGGATCGTCGAGATGGGCGCCGACGACTGGGTCCAGGGCCGCATCAACGGCCGCGTCGTCGGCTCCGCGGGGCCGCGTCCGTGGCTGACGACAGGATTGCCTTCAGGCGACTGCCGCACCGATGGCGGCGCGGCGCGCAATTACACCTCCTATGATTTTACCACCGACCTGCGGGCGGGGCCGACGACGGTGTCGGCACGCGTGCGCGGCGGCGGCGGCGGTGCGCCTCTCACGACCGAATGGGGACTGGTCGACGTCGAGATTCGCGTTTCGGACGCATGCGAACCGAGCGACCGGCTCGTCGACCAGTGCGCAGATATTGGCGCCAATCAAAAGTGCCGCCTCGACAGCGAGAGCGTCGATGGCGTCCAGACGTTTCTGAACGGCGTCGGCACCGGCCTTCGCCCCCTCCCGCGGTCGCGCCAGTTCGGCACGGGCAGTTGCACCGCTACCCTTACCCGCGACTTTTTCCTGCGCCAGCGGACCTATAAATGCGCGATCGACACCGGCGCGATGCCCGAACCCGACCTGTCGCGCGGCGCCTATATCATCGATCGTTCGACCGAGACGCTGCTCGCCGACCGCGTTCGGACGGCCGACGGCGGCAGCGCCGCGTCTACGCGCGCCTTCGCGCTTCCCGATCGCGGCTCGGTTCCAGCTTGCGAGGCGGTCTGCAAGACGCGCTCTGCGAAAGCCAATACCGACGCGGCGCCTGCGGGCGTCGTCGGCGCGCAGCAGACCAGCCCGACCGGCTTCGACACCTTCTATCACGCCTGCTCACCGGGCAATGTCTGTCCCGCCGGTCCCGGCGAGACCATCGTCACGCCCTGCGGCTGCCTTGATACCTTTCCCGAGGCGGTGGTCATGATGCAAACGGTTAGGCTCGCTGGCGCCGATCTCGCCTGCACGGCGACAGCGCGATGATGGGCCGCTTTCTCTTCTGGCCGTCGCGCCTCGCGCTGATCCTGTTCGGCATCGTCGCCTTCGCGCTCGCCGTTTACGCGTCGGCAGCGCAGGCGCAGCAGATTTGCGCGGTCGACCTCAATGGCAATGGTGACGCCGACGACGCGGGCGAGACCGCTAGCTGCGTCGGGATGCAAGGTGGTAGCTGGCAGTGCCCGATCGAACGGGCATCGTGCGCGCCCGAGCCCGGCGGCGCGTCGTCCTGCCCGCTTGGTTCGCAATATGCGTGCGAGACGCTGGCGAGCGGCGGCGTGCCGAGTTGCTCGCCGAACGCCTGCATCGATACCGCGGCAAACCCGATCGAGGATGAACCCGTCGTCGACGATCCGGGCGCGCCCGCCGACGGCGAAGTCGACACCGACGGCAATTGTCTCGGGAACATCGAGATATTCGGCGGCCGCGCGCTGCGCTGCCGCCCAGCGGGCCTCAAGACAACCTTTTCCAACTGCTGCAAGGACAAGGGTAAGATCGTCAAGGACGGAATGGGCTCGTCGATCGCGTCGACGCAGACGAAGATCGCGATCGCCAAGGGCGTGTTCACCGGAGCCCAAGCCGCCTATGCCGCCTTCCAGGCGGGCGCGACGGCAAGCCAGGCGGCGAGCGCGGGCGCCAATGCGATCATTGTCGGCATCGATCCGACCTCGATCGCGATCAGCCTCGCGGTCAACGTCATGATCGAGTTCCTCCTCTCCTCCTGCGACCAGCAGGACATGGAGACGGGCATGCTACGCGGCTCGGGCATGTGCGTCGAGGTCGGCTCCTATTGCTCGTCGAAGATCCTCGGCATCTGCGTCCAGAAGTCGCGCAGCCATTGCTGCTTCAATACCAAGCTCGGCCGCATCATCCAGGAACAGGGCCGCCCGCAGCTGAAGTCGTTCGCGGATGGCTGGGGACCGGTGAAGACGCCGAACTGCCGCGGGTTCACGCCCGAAGAGTTCCAAGCGCTCGACTTCAGCCGAATGGACCTCTCCGAATATTATTCGGAAGTTCAGGCCCGCGCGCAGGCCGACATCCAGTCAGACATGAAGGATCGTATCGATGCCTATATGCAGGCCATCGGCCGCTAGGCGCCGCGCCGTACTCGCGGTGGCGCTCGCCGACGTAGCCGGCATCGCCGGCCTTGCCGCAGCGCAAATATCGCCGGGCATCGACGACAACCCGTCGGCGCGCGAGAAGGTAGAACGCGAGGGCGAAGCGGCGATGGACCGGCTGAAGGGCGCGGTGTCGCGCCGCAAAGCCCAACAGCAAAACGGCCCATCTGACCTGCCGAAGCCGAGCGAGGTCGAACGCCGGCGCGCCTTCGAGGCGATGCGCGACCGTGCCAAGTCGCCAGCGATGGAAGCCCGCGCCCGCGATGCGCTTGAGACCGGCAAAGACCGCTTCGCCGCAGAGCGCGAGGCGATGGCGAAGCGGCTCGGCCAGGCACTCGGGCTCGAAGCGCCCGAGATCAAGGCCGTCGCCGATGCCGGTCCGGCGCCGGCGGCGAAAGGCTGGGTGCCTGTGCTGTTCGTCTCCTCGTCGATGCCGACGTCAACGCTGCGCACCTATGCAGCGCAGCTCGAGAAGGCACGCGGTGTCCTCGCGTTCCGCGGCATGCCGGGCGGGATGGCCAAGGTCGCGCCGATGGCGAAGCTCACCGCCGAGATTCTCCGCCTCGATCCCGGCTGCGAGGGACCGGCATGCGTGATGCGCGACGTGCAGGTGATCGTCGACCCGCTGGTCTTTCGCCAGCACGGCGTCACCCGCGTGCCCGCGCTCGCCATGATCCCGGGCGATCCGGTGCTCCCCTATTGCGAGCGCGAAGACGAAAGCCCGCGCGCTGCGCACGTCGCCTATGGCGATGCCGCGCTTTCTGGCTTGCTCGAGGAAATTGCCCGCCTCGGCGGAAAAGAGGAGGTGCGCGATGCTCAGTCTCGCCTGGAAGGCCGGTAAGCATCTGGCGATCGGTTTGAAGGGACTGCCGCGGCGCGCAGCCGTTGCGCTCGGCAGTCCGGGGCTCGGCGAACCCGCACGCCCCGACCGGCTCTGGAAGGCGACGGCGCTCCTCGTGCCCCTCGCGCTGCTGACCTGGTGGGCGATCCCGCAAGCCATTCTCGTCATGTCACCGTCGATCGACGCCTTGGCGGTGCGCGCGGCGCCGGGGCCGATCGCCAAGGGCGACCTCGTCCTGTTCATGCTCTCACATCCGCTGGCCGGCTCCGAGCCCGTCAAGGTGACCAAGCGCGCGCTCTGCATGCCGGGCGAACGGATATCGCTGATCGAAAAGCCATCTTCGATGGAGCCCGATGCCATGGATGGCTGGTATTATTGCGACGGCGTGCTGCTCGGCGTGACCAAGCCTTATGGCCGGGGTGGCCAGCGGCTCGACTATTGGCGGCCCGATCACGGGCTGATCCCGCCGGGATTGATCTATGTCGGCTCGCTGCACCCGAGCGGGTTCGACAGCCGCTATTACGGACCGGTGCCGATCGCGCGCCTCACCCGCATGGAGAAGCTGCTGTGATCCGCCCTGCCCTCCTCGCGGCGCTCATCACGGCCTTCCCCGCCGCCGCGCAGCCGACCTCACCCACCCGCGAACCGAAGCAGGGCTATTGGTGGTATCAGGCACCGCCGCCGGTCGAAGATGCGGATGCCGAGCCCGACGCGCTGATGAAGCCGGCGATACCGCCGATGGCGGAACTGGCGACATGGACGCCGCCCAAAATCCGCAAGCTGATCGAGCAGCAACGCGACTATGCCGCGACCGTGCTCACCGTCGACGCGGTCGCGGACTTCTGGCGGCTGCAGGACTTCGCGCGGCGCAAGGCACGTGCGTTCGCAGGCGTGACTCAGATCGCCTTGCTCCAGAACCCCGAACTCAATGCCAAGTCCGCCAACCCGATCGTCGGCGACGCGCGCGCGGCGATGGGTGCCGAGAAGGAAGCGGTTCGCCGCCGGTATCTCCGCGCCCACGCAGGCCAGTTCGCGCTCGTCATGTTCTCGCGGAATTCCTGTGGCTATTGCCGGGTGCAATGGCCGATCCTCGAACGGTTCCGCGAGGAGACGGGCTGGCAGGTCACACAGATGGATCTCGAGCGCCGTCCCGAACTCGGCCAGCGCTTCGGCGTCGAGATCACGCCGACGACGATGGTGATCCGCCGCGACAGCTCGGCAAGGATGGTGATCGCGTCGGGTGTCGAATCCTATCCCAATCTCGCGCAGACCACATACCAGGCCGTGCGGCTGATGCTCGGCGACATCCGCCCCGAGCAGTTCCTGACCGGCGCGGGCGAGGAAGATGGTTTCTTCGATGCGCTCGGCAACGGGCCGGTATCGGCGACCGATCCGCGCGCACTCGGCGGCGATTTGGTGGGCGCAAGCATGGAGCCGCGTCGATGACAGCGTCTATTGCCGCGCAGCGCCGCGCAGTCGGATCAAGCTTTCGATTGATCGGGGTTCATCGCAGCTTGCCCATGCTTTGCCAGAAGGCCAACAGCGCCTCGATCGAAGCTCACGAAGGTCTCGCCTCCCAGCCATTGGCCATCGTGGGCGATGACCCCATCAGCGAAGTCTCCACCTTGCTCCAGTATTGCAAGCCCCGCTTCAACAGCCTGTCGGTCCGCTGCGACATTGCCGGCGTCGATAAGCAATCTGACCGATGCAGCGACCCTTGCCGCCTCATAGCGATACACTTTCCTGAGCACCCAGCAGAACTCGCACAAGGCCGGAAGCGTCACAGCAATAAGTTCTGCTTCCTTCAGGAGCTTTTTTGCCAAGGGGCTTTGAACGGGATCGTCCAGCGTTGCGGATCGGACGAGGATATTGGTGTCGGCAGTAATTTTCACAGCTGTCCGGCCCAGCCCTTTTCAATGGCCTCATTCATCTCCTCGATCGAGATGGGCCGCTGGCCTTCCCGCTTGAGTGACCCGAAGAAATCCTCAATCTTTCCGGAAGGCCTGATGGCCCGAATCTTGATTTCACCGCCGGGGAGTTTGTCAAAGCTGATCTTGTCGCCTGGATGGACGCCGAGATGCCTGAGCAATTCCTTCCGCAGCGTGACCTGCCCTTTCGCGGTAATGGTAACAGCGTTCATGTGGCGAGTCCTTTCAATAGCACAAGGTAAGAGCAAATCCCCTTACCTGCAAGGCGAGTTCAGTATGTTGGCGCGATGTGCAAGCGCGCTGAGCATGAGCATCCTAGTCATTTCGCCCGGCATGGCGCAGACTGTCAGCCGCGAGGATGCAGCGCGCGCCGCGATCCATCCGGTCGGAACAACTGCGGCGATGAACCACTGGCTCTCGCGCGTTCCGGTGACGCGCGCTTTCCCGCCGGACTTTACCGAGGAACTGCGCGGACGCAGTTCGGCCTTCGTCGTCGAGATGAGCACCGCGCCCGGCTGCGTTCCCTGCGCCGATCTCTGGACCAAGCTCGGAAGTCTGGGAAGGCGATATGGCTGGCAGGTCCGCGCCATTTCCGCGCAGGAAGCGATGCTGCGATCGGGCCGGCTCGGCTTGCCCTGGATCGGGCATCCGGTCGCATGGGTGCGTCCGATGAACGATACGAACCGGATCATTCCAATCGCCGTCGGGACCGATCATGCGCCCAATTTAGCGCGCAACCTCTATCTCGCCGCGAAGATGCTGACGGGCGTTCGCCCAGCGGTAGGCGTCCGCGCACTCTCGAAATTCACTGGAATCGTTGGGGGCCCGTCGCGATAAGCCGGACGGAACTTTCTTAGCTCTGGCGCGGAATCTGCTTGAAACATCAAAGCCATGATGCATGCTTCATAAGCTGAATCTGGTCTTGTCATTATTGCCTCGCGTCGGGCGTAGGACGCGACCTGAGCGAGATTCTTGTTTTGATAACCGCTCGCGACTATATGAAAACAACGATCCAAACAGGATCGTGTTATGAGTGGAATGATGGCAAACGCTGTAACTCAAGTGCTGACGACGGTGAACGCCCCTTATGGGGCGGCCGTTTCCGCACATCAGCTTGCTGCCATGATCGTCGACTTGAAGAGCGCGATTGACTGCAACGCGCCGGTTTTCGCTTTCTTCTCCGAAGTGCCGCTGAACGTCCAGGAACAGTTCATGGCAGCGATGGGCGTAGACGCAAGTCAAGCGAGCCAAGTCGCCGATAAAATCTCCGAACTTTCGGGCTACACGCTACCGCTGGCGGCCTGACGCCGTGTCTGCAAAGCGGCCGAGCGAATGGCCGGTCCTTTTCAATCTCGCCGTAGATATTCTTGACCATTTCAGGAAGGCGAACGGCTTCGCGCCTCAGTGGAGCTTCGGCGGCGGAACCGCACTGATGCTGCAGATCGATCATCGTGAAAGTCACGACATCGACCTGTTTCTGGACGATCCACAAATCCTCCCATTTCTCAATCCGGAAACGCAAGGCATCAAACTCGATCACGCTCCTGACAGCTATCAGGCAGGCACCGATATGCTGAAGCTTGCTTATCACGATCTGGGCGAAATTGATTTCATCTGCTGCGACAGCATCATTCCAGATCCAACACGAGCGCACGACGTTCAAGGTCACGCCATCGCGCTTGAAACGCCAGCGGAAATCATCGCTAAAAAGGTCTTCTATCGCGGTTGGAGTTTCCAGCCGCGCGATATGTTCGACCTTGCAGCGGTCGCCGAGCATTTTGGACCCGACTATGTAGTCGGGGCTATTGAGCATTGCGGCCGCGCGAGGTGCGAAACGGCTCTGGCAGTCATCAACAAAACGAATCCCGCCTATGTTGAAGGGATTATTGGCCAGCTCATGCTTCGCGAAAAGACGCGCAATCTCGTTGCCCACTCCCGAGAAATCAGTCGAGACCTGATCGGACGAGCTTCAGCGAAACAGCCTATCCTGAATCCGGATACCCGGCCGCATGAGTCCGACCGGTGAACGATACGAACCGGATCATTCCGATTGCCGTTGGCACCGAATCATGCGCCCAATATCGCGCGCAATTTATATCTCGCCGTAAAGATACTGACCGGCATGCGCCCTGCAAGCCGGGGTCCGGGCGTTTTCGAAATTCACGGGAATTGTTGCTCAGGGGCCGGGCATCTCATTGCAGCGCCGAACGAAGCCATAATTTCGATCGAATGCCGGTTCGAGACTCCCTTCAAGGCGACGAGGCCAAGTTGGCCGATCACTTATCCTTGCAAATCTGGAGCCACGGTCCAGATTTGCAAGGATAAGTGATCACACATCAACGTGCGCTCGACATGGCCGACGCCAGTCCGAGATGCTCCACAAAGGGTTCAAAATCGCGATCACTATAGAGCAGTGACAATCCATCCTCGATGCATCGCGTGGCGATCAGCGTATCGATTGTCTTGCGAACGGTAATCCTCTTTCCGCGCAGGGTCTGAAAGTTTCGGGCCGCCTGGATTGCGACGTCACGACCTCCGATATCGATCTGGTCGAGAGACCCCATCAATCTTAGCGCGACGTTGAAGGCGCGATCGCTGGTAAAACCTTGCAGAACCTCGGCCAGAATGATGTCGCCGGTCAGCAGCGGTTCCGCGCCAAGCAACGCGTCCAACCTCTCCGTCTGCGGTGTGGCATCGCCCCGGAAGTAATTGATCCAGACGCTGGAATCGACGAGGATCACCCGTCGGTTCTCATGGCGTCAAGATCGCCCGCCCAGGTGAGCTTGCCCCGGAACCTTCGAATCTCGTCCTGTTTGCGAAGCCGAAGCAACGTCCGCAAGCCGAGTTCAACGGCCTCGCGCTTCGTCTTGAGACCCGTCGCGCGAAGAGCTTCGTTCATAAGATTATCATCGATGACGATGTTGGTCCGCATGATGTGTATCCTTTTCTTAGATCATACACATACGATCCTTTGAAAGCGTTTGCAATCCATCACGGCATCTTGCCGACCCTGAAACATGGGACGAGGCGATGATCGACATGGCAGTGGCCCATTTCGCGTGGGACATATTAGCGGAAGGACCTTGCCTCTGAGAGGCGCGTACGTGCCTCTGTCCTTGTCGCGAGAGGTCAACACAAGCGACCATGAGTGGGTTCAGCCTGCCACATCCCGCCCCTGAGAAAGAACGCTGATGTCCTCGCTTGGCGGCCGCCGCGCCATTATGATCGCCCTCATCATGTCAACCTGCGGAGCCGGCGCGCCGGGAGCCTATGCCCAAAGCTGGGCCGAACACTGGTTCGACAATGTGACCTACACGTCGCCCGGTAGTTTCGAGGACCAGGCGCGCGGTTATGTGACCGCGGGCGGCTTCTCGGGCCGCGTCGACGTCCACCACGACTATCTGACGAGCGTGACGCTGCCCAAGGTGCGCGCGGGCTGCGGTGGCATCGACATGTTCCTCGGCGGCATGTCGTTTCTCGATCCCGACTATCTCGTCCAGAAGCTCGAGAGCATCCTGCAGGCCGCGCCCGCCGTCGCCTTCCAGTATCTCCTCGAAACCCTTGACGAGAAGATGGGCAACATCATCTCGAAAATGGAAGCCGCGACCAACTTCCTGAACTCGATCCAGGTCAACGACTGCCGTCTCGCGAACCGCATGGTGCAGATTGCGAAGGGCGACGACAATATGTCGGGGATCATCGAGGAGATGACCGGCTACCGCTCGATCAAGCAGGGCTATGCCAAAAGCTATCAGCAGAGCCGCGAGAAGATCGAGGCGAACAACAACAACCCGACCGAGGATCTGAAGGAGGCGCTCGCCAACTGCCCGCGCGAGGTCACCGACATCTTCCGCACCGGCTCACTGCTCGCGCATGCCGCGGCGCGCGTCGGTGCAGGCGAATGGACCAACGTCATGCGCGCGCGGGTCGGCGATGTTTACATGCGCTGGGATCAGGCCGACAAGGTGCCGCTCTTCTCGGCCATCCCTGCCTGCCCGCGCCAGGATACCGAGGCCGTCGAGGATTTCCTGACCGGGCGGGTACCGGCCCGATCGCTCAACCTGCCGCCGACGGGCGCGGACTGCAGGGTCGACGGGCCGGGCCGCGGCGCGCTCGTCCTCGCGCGCGAACGGATGCAGGCGATCGCCACCAAGATCCGCACCCGCACCGCACTGACGGCCGAAGAACGGCAGTTCGTTGCCAATGTGAAGACCCTCCCCATCTACCGCATGCTCGAATGGGGCGTGCGCGAAGGCGTCGAGGACGCGGTGATTGGCGATACCGACGAGCTGGTCGCGCTGACCCTCGCCTACCAGATGCTCAACGACCTCACCCGCAGCATCGACTTCGCGCTGTCCAATGCCGAACGCGGAACGTCGGTCGCCGGTGCCGCCGACGCCGGCAACGCAAATATCTGTCAGACGCGCATCCTTACCAAAGGCATCGAGCAGCTCCGCGATCTCCGCGAAGAAGTGCTGCGGCAGCGCGCGCAGATGCGCCAGTCCTATATGGCGTCGCTGAACCAGGCGAACCTATCGGCAAATTACGCCGGGCTCGTTCGCCAGCGCGACCGCGACGCGCGCGACGCCGCCGGCGCCGCCGCCAACCGCAATCGCTGACGGCCATGCGTGTCAGTTCGCTTTCCGCGCTCGCCGCCGCCTTGGTCGCGCTGCTGCCCGCTCCCGCGCTCGCACTCGAGACCAGCTTCCACACCTATGACGGGTTCAACGAGACCGTCGATGCGTTCCGGCTCGTCTCGATGATCTTTGCCGATCCGCGCTACGAAACGCTGGTGCTCATCGTCGCGGTCGCCGGGATCGCGCTCGGCGCGCTACTCGCGAGCGTGCGCGGCAACGGCATGGGGATCGTCGCTTTCGGCTTTCAGACGCTCGTCGGCATCGGGCTCTTCGTCGGCATGGTCGCGACCACGGGCACCGTCCATGTCTACGACCGGGTCCGCAACGCCTATCAGCCCGTTGGCGACGTCCCGAACCTGATCGTGCTGGTCGCGGGCGTCACCAACATGATGGAGCGCGCGATCGCTGAGACGATTGACGACAATACCATCGATCCCAATGCCAAGCTCGAGTTCGGCGCCGGCGGCCACAGCTTCGACCTGTTCCTGAACGCTGTTAGCCCGCGAGGGCCGATGACTGACAGCTTCCTCGATGCAACGATCAAGGATTATGTCCGGCAATGCTATCCCGTCGCGCGCGTCTCTCCCGCCTATGGCATCGACGACGATCAGCTCTTCCGCACCAGCAACGATCTTCCAGCGGCTTTCGCCGCGATGGCGGGCCCTGCAACCTTCAGCACCGTCTTTACCGCGACCGACAAGGGCGGAACGACGGTGAGCTGTACCGAGGCCTGGACGCATATCTCGGGCCGGCTTTCGGATCCGGCGCTGTTCGACGATTACAGCCGTCAGGTCTGCGAGCGTACCGGCTATGATGTCTCGAACGCCGCCCAGCTTCAACGCTGCAGGTCCAATCTTGGCGCGCTCGGCGACAAGATGCTGGCGACGCCGCTGACGCTCCAGCAGCTGATGACCAACATCAACCTCGGCAATGCTGTCGGCGACGTGCTGTTCGAAGACAGCCCCGCGACCGCCGCGCGCGTCATGGCCAACCGCGCCGTCGTCTCGAGCGGTCTCGCGACCATGTCGACCGCGAACGAATGGATGCCGACGATCCGAGCCACCGTCTTCGGGATCATGCTGTTCATGATGCCGATCGCGCTGCTCTTCATCCTGACCCCGATCAACCTGCGCGTCGCGAGCTTCGCGCTCGGCCTCTTCGTCTTCGTCGCCATGTGGGGCGTGATCGATGCCGGCATCTACCAGCTCACGCTCGGCCGCGCGATGGATGTGCTTGCCGAGATGCGCTCGAACCATGTCGCCGCCAATGCCTGGATGCTCGCACCGGGGTCGGCGATGAAGGCGCTGGCCATCTTCGGGAGTTTTCGCACCGCCGCCGCCGGGCTCGCCGGCGCCTTCGTATTCACCGTGTTCCGCTTCTCGGGCAACGTGTTCACCTCCTTCACCAGCGGCGCGCTCGGCGTGCAGGGCCAGGGCACCGCGGCCGCGACGCCGATCATGACGCACGAAGGCCGCGCTCAGGCGCTCGAGGCGCAGGCCTCGGCGACCGGCACGACGGCGCGCCGCAGCGCGGCATCGAGCTTCGGGGATTTTGGGGTGCGGTCCGCCATGGGCGCCAATCGTGCTTTCGGCGCGGCCGGCGGATATCTCGCCGACCGGACGCCGGGCATCGCGGGAACGACGGGTTTTGCGCTCGGAGCGACCGATGCCGCGCGCGAACTTGGCGGCCTCGCTCCTGCTCTTGTCGGCCGCGACTTAACCCATCCCGCGACGGCCGCGGCCGTGCGCGCCAATGCGACGACGTCAGCGATCCACAATTTCGCCGAGAAGGACGCGCTGCGGAACTTGGGGACGAACTATTTCGGGCCGGGTCAGGCGGGCGAGCGGGCTTTCGCCGGTTTCGCGCAGAACATGGTGCAGTGGAAAGCGTTCGGTGACACGCGGGCCTACGACATGATGATGCAGGGCGCGCAGCGGCATTTCGAGCGCAATGGCTATGACCAGAAGGATGCCGCGCTCAAGGCCTCGACCGTGATCGCACAGGCTTCGGCCGACCCGACCTTCGCCAAGCTGATCGCCAACACCTACGACCAGGAGGCGATGCTGCGGAACGATCTCACCACCGCGCAGGTCAATGTCGGCGCGATGGAAGGCCGGCGCGACTATGCGGGCGACAATGTCGCCGGGATCGAACGGCGCAACGTCGCAACCGAGCAGGCGTGGCGCACCGGGAATAACGAGGGCCAGCGCAACGCCGCGTCGATGCTCGGCCTGTCCGTCGACGAAACCTCGCGCCGCATGGGCTTCATCAACACCCTCTCGGGCGAGGCCCGCTCGTCGGCGATCACCTCGCTCTCCCGCGCGACGGGCCGCAACGAGGCGCAGGTCATGCGCGCGCTGGAAACCTATAACGCCTCGGTCCAGCTCGGCACCGCCGACGGCGCGACAGCCGAGGCCGGGCGTGAGGGAAAGAGCGTCTATGGCCGCACCCGCGAGGTGGCTGGCTATGACTTTGCCGAACGCTCGGGCAAGCTCGATGCCCAGCGCGAGGTCGGGCATGACGGCGTGCGTGGCGCCGCGCGCATCGGCGAGCAGCGGCGGCAGAGCGACAATTTCGGGTTCGCGGAAGGCGCAGCCGCCGCCGGCGTCTCCACGCGCGAGGCGGCGCGGCTCGACAGCTTCATCCAGGCACTCAGCCGCACGGCGGGCAACCAGGTCGACATGGCCGAGGGCGGCGCGGCCGGGATTGCCGATCGCGCGCGCAATGAGCGGCTGACGCGCATCGTCGACAACGAGCGGCTCACACGCATGCAGGGTCTGCTGCGCAGCGAGGGCATCAACATGACCAAGCGCGAGCTCGCCATGGCGCAGAATGGCGATCTCAATCTCAATGTCTCGCCCGATGTCGCGCGACAGCTCCGCGCCGCCGGCCTCATCAACGACAGCCAATATGGCGCGATCGCCGAGGGGGGCCGCGCGCGCTTCAGTTTCGCGGACAATGATCTGCTCGTATCGAGCAGCACCGGGTTCACGCAGTCCGCGCGCAGCGATACCAGCACCAAATATGAAGCCGGCAAGCAGGCCGGCCCCGACACTGTCGAGCATATGCTGAGCAGCGGCCCCGAGGGTCAGGCGATGATGGCCAACTGGCTCCGTGGAGGGTTCGAAATGGACCGCAACGGCGAGTGGCGGCTCAATCCGCAGGTCGCCGATACGCTTCAGCGCGACGTGTCCGCGATCATGGCCCAGACCGGGTGGCAGCGGGCTATATCTCGCTCGGCGCAAGACCAAATCTCAATGGGAACGACGGTTGGCGGCAATGTCGGCGCAAGTGCCCAAAGCGGTGATTATGCGTCGCGTGGTGGTTCGGTCAAGGGTAAGGAACGATCACAGACAGCAACGTCAGGGAGCGTCGGCGGCAGCTTGGGATATAGCAGCAGCGACATGGGCACGAGTAACGAGACCGCTCGGGCTTCGCTCGATATCGTAAACTATGATGTACGCGAGGCGATATCCGCCGCAGAGCGGGCGGCTGCGCGCTCTGTAAACCCTGAAACGACATTTACGAGCGAGTTGAACCGTCAGGTGCTTGGCCCCGAGGGGCTGCGAAATCGCTACCTTGGGCAAGCCGATTCCGCACGTGGAACCGCCGATATTACTGGGCCGATGACGTCGCTTGAACAATCCTCGATCTTGAGCAGTGGCCGATTTTCTACCGACCTAGCAAATGGTCCATTCGACGGAGATAGCAGCTACAAGAAGCGCTAATCTCGACGTCCAGGGTGCTGAGGGCTGAGTGGGTTGCCTATATAGAGTCCGCCGGAGCGCGGATCATAGATGTCGACCGACCAATGAGGTCGCCCAAGACGCTCCCAGTGCTCGTCCTCCATCCTCATCTGTTCGAGTTCGTCGATTTCCTCGTCCGAGAGAGGTTCGCCAGACAGCGGCCTGTTCAACCAAGCTCGGATGAATCCAAAACCAAGCACCAGCAGCGTCGTCAGCGGGAAGAAGAGCATGTTGAGATAGCCCGCCAGAGCGCTGGTATAAAACTCCGCCAGAGCCGGGAGTTTCAGCGAGGCCGCCGCGCCTGCCCAGTAGACCGGAATCGCTGCCCACCAAAGCTTCGCGTACCACGGCTTCCAGAGCCAATCGCGCGCGACGGGCTCCCGAACGGTATCGGCTGTTGATGCGTCGGAAAGGTGGCTCGCCTGCATGTGTTTTCTCGGTCGGCAGCCTATCAGAAGATGCCGATTGAAGGAATCAAAAGAGCTTCCGGAAATGGACATTTTGCTTTCCCTGATCCGATGATTTTCCAATTTCCTTTTGTAGTTACATCAACTTCGGCTTCCCTCTTTCTCCCTTGAACCTTGAAGCCAGATTCTTCGTCTCTCGTTTAGGCATGACAGATTTCGTTCTGGACGATCGAGGAAGCGGCAGCCATCAGGCATTCGCCCGGGACTTCGCATAGTCGTCTAGAATGCACCTGAGGATGGCTCGACCGCGAGCGGTCAGGGCGATGTTCGTTCGACGCCCGTCGTGAGGATCGCGCTCGCGAACCACAAATTTGCAGGATTCCATTTCAATGGTCTGCCGCGTCGCAGTCGGAATCGAAACGCCACTCGCATATCCCAGGCTCGAAACCGGCAGCCTTTTATCGACCGTATCCGCGACATAGAGTTCCAGTAGCATGATCCAGCCCGCATGGCTCCAGTCTTGCTTCTTGAGGTACCGCGCAATGATCTGCCGTTCGACAAGCAGCTCACGGCATAGGCGAAGCCGTCGAGCTTCGACATCGAACGGTGGATCATCTTGTTCGATCCGCGTCGCCATGCGTCCGTTTGCGCCTCGCGTCAGTTTGACGTGGAGAGCCGGAACATCCGGCGCCGAGGTGGATGCTGCGATCTATTGTGTTCCGTGCAGAGGCTCGAAAATCGGGGTAAGCTAAATCGAGCCCCCCTGTGGCAAGTCGATCCAGCGCATATGTCGCAATTGAAGATTGGCGTAAAAGATGATAAGCGCTTATCCGCTTAAACGTCCATGAGGAGTCTAGATTATGGGAGATGCGACGCGTTGGACCGTCAATGTCGCGACCGAAACCGACATTGATGTCCGCACATATCTAGCTCAGCGCGGAATGAAAAAGGGCGATCTATCGCGCTTCATTGAAGAGTCCGTGAAATGGCGCCTGCTCGATCTTACGCTCGCCGAGGCCCGTGCCGGTTTCGATGACGTCTCGCCGGAAGAAATGAGCGAGTTGATCGACGAAGCGATTGCGGATGCGCGTCGGAACTGATCAATGCGCGTTGTCATCGACACCAATGTGCTTGTCAGCGCACTCCTGCACGGGCGGTCGCTTCCCTTTCAGCTGATTGCCTTGTGGCGCCAAGGCAAGGTCACCTTAATCACCTCTGCGGAGCAGCTAGAGGAAATTCGGCGCGTTACACGCTATCCCAAACTGCGAGCCCGCTTGAATCCAGCCGTTGCCGGCAGACTCGTCAATGAACTCAAGGGCAGCGCCATTGTCATAGAGAATCTGCCCGACGTGTCCGTCAGCCCGGATCCCTGGGACAACTATCTTCTGGCGACGATCGAGGCCGGGATGGCCGAACTTTTGATCACCGGCGATAAGGCCGACTTGTTAAGTCTCGGGCGCCATGGCGGGGCGCGCATTATCACCGTTCGAGAATGCCTGAGGCTGATTATGGGAACCGAGCCTGATATTTAGCGCCTCATCGGCACCAGAACCGGCGCCCCTTCAGCCGAGACGGCTCGATATCATTGGCCAACCTCTCAGAGCGCGGCGAAGCGCCGCCTTGAATCCATTGCAGCCCGTGACCAGGCCGAGTTCGCTAGCGCTCGCGTCGTCGACTCGGCGTCCCAGGAAACCCCGCGCGAGCAGCAGCGCGGGGCGATTGCGAACCGCCAGGCCGAACGCGACCGCAGCTGGCGCATGCTTGAAGCCGATCAGGCTCATGAAAAAGAGCGGCCGAAAGGCAAGGTCAGTGCGGCGCGCTAAATACGATCGCGCCATGCGCGGGTGGTGCGCGGACTGAGCTGGCGTTCGGCTCGTCACACGAGTCCGACGTCTCAGCGAATATTGCCGGATGCTCGATTGAAGCAGGGAAAGATTGCGGGATGCAAAGCGTAGCGTGAGGAGAGAGGGGAGACGCAGAAAGGAAACATGTCATGGCTGACACGGACATCGCCACGGACGAAACCAGCCGCCTGATCGCCTCGAACAAGGTGGAAGGCACCGCCGTCTACAACCGCGACCGCGAGAAGCTCGGATCGATCTACAATTTCATGGTCACGAAGCGCGAAGGTCGCGTCGAATATGCGGCCCTCCAGTTCGGCGGTCTATTCGGTCTTGGCAGCGATTATTATCCGCTGCCCTGGGACGTCCTGACTTACGACACCGAACAGGGCGGCTATGTCGTTGATCTCGACAAGAAGGTTCTCGAACAGGCGCCGCGTTATGGCGCCGATAGCGAGCCGACCTTTGATCGCGACTATGGCCGCGAGGTCTACGGCTACTATGGGATCAATTATCCGTTCTAGTTTCCGGCGCCGGATTCGGACGCGAGGCAGCCGCATCGGGGTGCTGTCTCGTCGGCCCGGACTGTCCCTGCGCGGCGGCACGGGCGGCAATCCGCCGACCGTCTGCCGCCGGCGATGCTATGCTGCCGACGTAGCGGATTTCATGGAGATCCGTCAGGCAAACGGCTACCTTCGTCCAGAACGCGGCGCCCGAGTGATCACCCGAGCGGCGCAAATCGTCGATCATTGTCGTGATAACCTCGGGTCCGCGATCGCCATATTGAGATTCGATGGCGAGCGCTTGGCCCCAAAGGTCGTTGTCGGCCTTGGCACCCATGATTGCGACTCCGATTTTCTTTTGGTCGATCCTAACCATGAATGAGCAAGCCGGCAAAACAGATCGCCGCGCGCAAAAGCCGCTTCAGCGCAACTGGCTGTCCTTGCTGCCGCGGCGATTGGAGCCCGCTGGCCGGATCGACGCATCGCGTTTGTCCTGACAGGAAACGCAGGTCCGGCTCGATGGCATCGCCTTGCGGCGCGCGGCGGGAATTTCCATGCCGCAGTCCTCGCAGAAGCGCGTCCCTTCGCCCGACGCGATGCGTGAACGCGCGATCTTGACCGCATCGGCAACTGTATCCTCGATCTGTTCCTGCACAGCACCGTCATGTGCCCAGCCGTCCGCCATCATCGACCCTTTCAAGGTATAACGCCGGGACCCTCGTGATCCGGCATGGGCGCCGCGCGGGCGCACATTGCCCTCACCGCCGTTCGGGACAACCGCCGAACAAGATGAAATCCTGCGCATACGCAGCCATGATTTTCACTGATCACCTACCTCGCGGCGCTCAATTTCGAGAAACTCCGCAAAGCACCCGGCGCCACTGACTGCAAAAAACTGTAATATCGACTCGACCTCCGGGCCTTCCGCGTGAAATATCTCTAACTCCGAAGGAAAATCTGGCCACCAGGGGTCACAGTGGCAGCGGCGCTATGGACGAATTGGGATCGCGAGAATCGGATGATGCCGAACGCTGGTCTCGGCTGACCGAGAAGCAGCGTGCTTGCCTCGATCTGCTCGTCGAGCGCAAAACGTCAAAACAAATCGCCCGCGAACTCGGCATTGCGAAGGTGACCGTCGATCAGCGCATCAGGGCGGCCCGCAATATTCTCAGCGCTTCCGACCGCGATGAAACGGCGATCATCTATTCCCGGCTAAAGCCGATATATGATCGGGTGATATATGATCCGGTAGACCTTCCCCAACCCCAGAACAGCGTGCCAAGCATCGACACGAACGGAAGTGCATTCAAGGCCATCGCACTGAGCGAGCACATGACGTCAGTGGTTGAGCCGCCGAGGCGCCCATCACCGTTCAAGGATCTATGGAGGCATGATCATGCCACGAAGAGCAGGTTACTGATCACCGTGACCATAGCGGTCTCTGCGGCGATCATAGCACTCGTCGGGCTTGCGATTGCATTGGTGCTTACGCAGCTGATTTCCGTCTGATCCCACATTGTCGCAACCACAAAGTCGGAGCCGCCGCGGCTTCCGGCAAGGAGAAGCCATGCATACCGAAGTCGAACCCATCGTAACCCGCCTGCAGCAGGACGTGCCGGCGGCAGAGGCTCGCATCGATGACGCGATGATCGCCCTTCTGTCGCTCACCACCAGTGTCGTGGCGGCCCGCCGGGACACTGCCGGAGTACCGGCTGCGAAAGGCCATGCGATGATCCAGCGTCTCGCCAAGGCGCAAATGTCGCTGGTCGATATCAGCGGCGAGGTATTCCGCGTTCACGGTGATCTGGTGACCATCGGTCGAGAAACCGCGGGCTACGACATCCACGAAGACTGCCCGCTCCAGGAATCGGCGGTCGTGCCGCTCCACGCCGTTGCCTGACACGGTTTGACTGGGGGCCATTACTATGAATATGGATCGCAATGCGCGTCGCGGCATTCTTCCTGCTTCTTTTGGTGGCTCTCGGTTACGCCGCACGGCGCGGTGGAGGTCCCGAACGGGTGATGGCGGGGGTTGCGATCGTGATGGTCGCATCCGATCCGATACTCCATCGATTCGTTCCGCTTGGCTATGCTTCACTCGATTTCGGTCATCTTGTTATCGATGGATTCGGCGCTACCTCGACATTGGTCCTAGCGCTGATCGCACACCGATTCTGGCCGATGATAGCCGCTGCGCTTCACCTGCTCCCATTGATGGCACACCTCAGCCGGGCGTCCGATTTGTCGATGCACCCGGCTGCCTACATGATCATGCAGGTCGCCTGGTCATGGCTGGTGCCTCCCCTTCTGATCTTTGCAACATGGCGTCATCAGCAACGCTTACAGCAGAACGGCAGCGATCCGTCCTGGCGAAATTCATCGCGATCGTCGCCCCTGAGCAAAGCCAGCAATTAGCAAGCGCGCTCCTCGCAGAGTTTCACACCCTCAATCGAATCTGTTCGCAGTCGAAGGAAAGTCTGGCCCGGATTTGCGGGAAAAGCAGCGCGGTGCCTGGACTCCTGTTAGGCGCGCGCGCCTTAATGCTCGAAGGGTCGCGCGGGGAACTGGGAAAGCGAATAATCGATCCAGGCGACCAGAAGCTGTTGCGGCATCTGATTGCCACGATGGGCTCGCTCCAGGATGAAACCCTCCGTATCCTCTTTCTGGATGGCATTGGCCGGCTGATTGCCGATGAGCAAGTGCAACGCGGAACGGTGCACCAGCTCGTAATTTATCCTCGGCCAATCTTTCGCCGGGCGATGGAACATAACGCCGCGAGCCTCATCCTCGTTCACAATCACCCCAGTGGGGATGCGACGCCCAGCGAGGAGGACCTGATTGCAACACGCGCGCTGGTACAGATTTCCCGATCGCTCGACATAGAAATCGTCGAACACATCGTTGTCACGAACTCCGAGTGCCGGCGAATAATGAAGTCGCGCCCGCGACCGAATACAACCGCCAAATCGGCAGGCCAGCACTTGAGAGACAGCGCTTCCGATCGATCGAGCTCGGAGCAAGCGCGAACGGATCAAGCGCTTGCTAACGCCCGACGCGCTGTCCGACGGCGCCTGTTAAGGCAGCAGTTATTCGGCTCGCCAGAAATTCTCGGCGAACCAGCATGGGATATGCTGGTTGAGCTCTTCATCCATGAGTGCGAGGACAAACCGATATCGACCGGATCGCTATGCGGGGCGGTCGAGCGTCCTCTGAGCAGCGCGATGCGGGTCCTGCAAAAGCTGTGCGACGCCGAACTCATTTATCGCGCCGAAGATCCCAGCGACGGCAGGCGACAATTTGTACGGCTCGCGCCCTCGGTCGCGCACCGACTGCATGCCTATTTCTCCGAAGGCGGCGAGACATGACGAGGCTCGCCCCGACCAAGGCACACCACATTCGCATCAATGTCTATGCCGAGACTTATCACCGCTGGCGGAACGACCCACGCCTTCGTCGGGGCGCAGCAAAGGAGAGAAGCCACCGAGCTATTCAGCATCTATTTCAACCGCTCGGTATCGAGCATTCATGTTCAGCGATCGTCGATGAAGGAAAGGAACCGAATTCGATGACATTAGGAGCGACCTGCGGGATGGCGGGTTGGGAACGCGCCCTCGGTCGATCAATGATCATGCGATTGCATTTGATGGAAGATCTGGTTTCAGAAATTTGTTCCGTAGATGACGAAGATGAACTTCATGCAGCGCTGATGACCGCAGCGCGTCGAATGTGTTTCGATCATTTTGCCTTGGTCTATGATCGGCGAGCCGGCGACGAAGCCGAAGCCAATTTGCTGATCCATGACTATCCGGACGCTTGGGCGAATGTCTATGTCGACTTCGACCTCGGGGGCGCCGATCCGGTGCGCCGGGCAGGAGAACGATCGCTAGTCGGCTTCGAGTGGCAGCATCTGCCTGATCTCGTCCCCATGACCGAAGGCGATCGGCATATGCTGGCGGTGGGACGCGAAAACGGCGTCGGCGACGGCTTCACGGTCCCCCGGCATTTGCCGGGCGAGGCCAGTGGATCGTGCTCTTTCGCCGTTCGTCCGAACCGGGAGATCCCTCGCGAAATGCTTCATGTCGCCGAAATTGTCGGCGCCTTTGCATTGGCCAGCGCGCGGCGGATCGTCGGGGTCGCGCCCGTGCGCGAGCGTCCAGTCCTGAGCAAGCGCCAGCGAGAATGCGTCCTCTGGTCTGCTCGCGGCAAGTCCCAGGCCGAAATTGCCGCCATCCTTGGAATAAGCGAGGAGACAGTCAATCAGCATCTTAGAACGGCGCGCGATCGATATGCGGTGCATTGTCGGCAGGCGCTCATCCTTTGCGCGCTGTTCGACGGATTGATCGGCTTCGGCGACATCATCCGGTGGGCGCGGCCCGCCGTTCACTGACTGACACTGGATCAGGATGGCTCGGTGGGAAGCCATCCCCCTTTCATGCTATAGGCAGATCGGCAAAATCATGATGAGACTCCGGGAACAGACAGCCCAGGAGCCAATATGCCTACCCCTACCACGCGGACGCCAGAGGTGTCCGAGAACGATGTGCTGCGCGCCATGTTCGCGGCCCGCAAAGAGGTGTTCGTCGACCTGCTAAAATGGGACTTACCCGTTCTGGACGGCCGGTTCGAGATCGACCAGTTCGATACTCCGGCGGCCCATTATCTGATTCTGGCCGACGAATGGGGTCGCCACCGCGCATCCGCGCGGCTGCTGCCAACCGACAGCTCGCATCTGCTCGGCGACCTGTATCCCTTTCTCTGCGACGGGCCCGTCCCCGCAGGGCCGAATGTCAGGGAGATCACTCGCTTTTGCCTCGACCGGAATCAGACAGCCGGCGAGAGGCGCATGGCGCGAAACCAACTCGTAACCGCGCTTGCCGAGCATGCCTTGGCGACCGGCATCACGGATTACACTGGGGTCGCCGAAATCGGCTGGCTCCAACAAATTCTTCAATTCGGATGGCTGTGCCGGCCGCTCGGAAGGCCCTTACGCCAGGACGGGAGAACGCTCGCTGCCCTCCATATTCAGATCGACGAGCGCACGATCGATGGCCTGAAGCGCGGCGGCGTCTTCGAACCGCTGACATTCGCACTGTTCGGCCAGCAGGAGTTGGTGGAATGACATATATGTCTTCCGAAGAACTGACCGCCCGGCTGGTCGAATGCGGCTATTGCATCGTCCCGGACGTTTTGCCGACCGCGACGATCGATGCATTCAATGCCGACCTCGATCCCGTCTTCGCGGCGACGCCTTTCGGCCAGGGGCGCTTCTACGGCTACCGCACCAAGCGGTTCGGCGGGCTCTTGAAGCGATCTGCCCATGCTGAAACGCTCGCCCTGGAGCCGACGACCCTCGGCGCCGTTCAAGCCATACTCGGCAGCGCGTGCGACCGGATTCAGCTCAATGTGGCGCAAGCGATCGAAATCCATCCCGGTGAGACGCGGCAGTTTCCCCATCGCGATCATGACATGTGGAATGGCGCCAAGGGCGAGCATGAATATCTGATCAACGTCATCTGGCCGCTTACTCCATTCACGGCTGATAACGGCGCGACCCAAATCTATCCCTATAGCCACGGCCGCGACGGGATGGAGAAGGAGGATGTCGGCGACCCGATTGCCGCGATCTGCGATCCGGGTTCAGCAATTTGCTTCCTTGGCTCGACCGCGCACGGCGCCGGGCCCAATTTGACCCAATCGGTACGCCGCGGGGTGGTCATCGGCTACAGTCTCGGATGGCTCAAGCCCTATGAGAATCTGTGGCTTTCCTATCCGCCGAATATCGCCCGCAAATTCTCACCCGAACTCGCCGCGCTCGCGGGATATGCGCAGCACCGCCCCAACCTCGGCAATTATGAAGGGCAATGCCCATCGATATTGCTGGACGACAATGTTCCCGACCATATCGGTGCGATCGATGCGTTGCGCCCCGATCAGGAGGCGATGCTTGCCGATTATTTCCGGGCGTCGGCGGGCTGAGCAATGAGTCCCGCCCATGTGCATGAGCCGACCTATTCCGCGACCAAGCATCGGCTGATGACCGGCGCCTGGTCTGCTGGCGTTCGGATCGAAGCAGCGCGGCTCGCGGACGAGATCGGCGTCAGCATCACACCAGTACGCGATGCCCTCAATCGGCTTGCCGGGGAACGCATGGTGGATTTCATCGCGGGGGAAGGATTTCGCGTTCCGCTGTATAGCGAGGCCGAGCTACGCGATCTCTTTGGACTCAATCGCCTGCTGCTGCTCGCGGCCGTCGGCAAGGCTGGGCTTCCACGCGACGGCAACCAGAATATGGGTGATATCGCGGACCGCTCGAGCCGCCTCTTCCTTCGGCTGGCGAGTTACTCGGCAAATGGAGAAATCGTCGCCGCGGTGGGCGCACTCAACGACCGATTGCATCGGACGCGTATGCTCGAACTCGAGGTATTCGCCGACGCGGCGGACGAACTTTCCGAGCTTGAGACGATGGCCAGCGAGAGACACGACCGCCGCATCTTTCGGGACCTCCTGGGACGCTATCACGAACGACGCAGACATGAAGCGGGCACCTTTGCGCGTTTGCTCAGCAGCACCGTTTCGCGATAGGAATCGGGCAGCAGAGAGATGATTATGACTGCGGATGAAAGCTTCAATGGGCAGCACCTTGGTCGTCCGCGGCGACCAGGGCTCGCTGCGAGGGTCGTCGGCAAGAAAACCAATGGGCGCGCGCCGACCCGCCGCTTTAGTCAAAGATGGACCCGAAGAATGGGTGCATCGTGGGCACAGTGTTGCTAGGCTGTTCTCATGCGGACGAACATTGACCACATCCCTCCCCAGAAGCGTCGAGACCTTGAGCGGGTCGTCCAGATTATCTTCGAAGAATTCGAGGATGCGCTGGCACTGGCAACGCAGCAATGGAAGAAACGCGGTCGTATCGAGAAAATTATTCTCTATGGCAGCTATGCCCGCGGCGACTGGGTGGACGAGCCGCACACGGCCAAGGGCTATCGGTCGGACTTCGACCTGCTGATCATCGTCAACGATAAAAGGCTGACGGATCGCGTCGATTATTGGTTGAAGGCCGACGATCGCTTGACGCGAGAACTGGCAATCACCCAGACGATCAAGACACCGGTGAACTTCATCGTGCACACAATCCAGGAGGTGAATGACGGCTTGGCGCATGGCCGCTATTTCTTCATGGACGTCCGGCGCGACGGCATCGCGCTCTATCAGACAGTCGACGATGAACTCCACGAACCGAAGCCAAAGACGCCGGAATCGGCGCTGGCGATGGCGGAGGAGTATTTCGAAGACTGGTTTCCTGGCGCGATGCAAAAATACGAAGGTGCAAAGTTTCATATCGAAAAGCGGCACTTAAAGCCGGCTGCATTTGACCTGCATCAGACCGCTGAGATGCTTTACCATTGCATACTTCTGGTCGAGACTTTCTACACGCCGCATGTCCATAATCTGATTTTCCTCCGCAAGCAGGCCGAGCGGATTGATCGTCGCCTTGTCGATGCTTGGCCGCGCGAGACGCGTGCTGACCGGGCGCGGTTCGAGAAGCTGAAGGACGCCTATGTGAAGGCGCGCTATTCGAAATTATGCCGAGTTCGGCATAACTTTGATTATGCCGAGCGCCACACTATGCCGAGCGGGCGCGGTAGGTCCCGGCTTTCCAGCAACTTTGCGGTGATCGGCTCGGCATAGTTTTACGCATCCGATCTGGGGCAATCGATGCCGATCGGCCGCAATGAGGTCTTGCCACCGGGCGTGAAGATGGCGAGACTCCGGGGATGAAGAACGATGTCGATCATCTTCCGCCGGCGCAGCAGGAAGAACTGGCGCTAGCAACGCGGATTTTGATGGACGAATTTGCCGTCGCGATCTCGCGCGCGACGCAGCCGTGGAAGAAGAACGGCAAGGTCCGGAAGGTCATCCTCTTCGGCAGCTATGCGCGCGGCGACTGGGTCGATGAGCCCGAGAACGGGTATCAGTCTGATTATGATCTGCTGATCATCGTCAGCCACGCTGACCTCGCCGATATCGCGGAATATTGGTATGTCGCCGAGGACAAGATCCTGCGTGATGCGGCGATTGCACGGCCCGTGAACATTATCGTCCACACGCTCGAAGAGGTGAATCGGGGGCTCACTCGCGGCGAGTATTTTTGGGTCGACATCGCGCAGGACGGTGTCGCTCTCTACGAGTTGCACGGCACGGCGCTCGCCACGCCGCAGCCGCTGACCGCGGCGGATGCCTATGAAATGGCGAGCGGCTATTTTGCGGACTGGTTGGCCAAGGTCGACACGGCGCTTGAGGGGGCCGATTTTTATATCGGCAAAGGACACAAGAACGACGCCGCCTTCACGCTGCATCAGGCTGCCGAGCGGGCGTACACCTGCTTCCTTCTGGTGCGCAGCCAATATGTTCCGCGTTCGCATAATCTGAAGTTTTTGCGTTCGCTCGCCGAGGACCGGGAGACGCGGCTCGTCGAGGCCTGGCCGAGGGCAACGAAGGTCGATCGCCGGCGCTTCGAACTGGCGAAACGCGCTTATGTCGAGGCGCGCTACTCGGCTGCGTACGATATCGGCAGCGATGATCTGCAGGCGATCAGGGCGGCGGTGGCCATGCTGCGCGACACGGTTGAGACGGTGTCGCGCGAATGGCTCGATGGGCTCCGGCAGAAGGCCGACCTCTGATCGCTGCGGCGGTCCGAGCTACAGCGCGTCGAGAAAGGCCAGCAGTCGATCTTCCGGTTCGAACCGCCCGGGTCGCTTCATATTATGCGGCTGGAGCTTGGCGAGCGCGGCGGTCTTGAGTGCGATATGAGCATGGAGATAGGCCTGCGTCGTCAGGATCGACTCATGTCCGAGCCACAGCGCGATCACCGACAGGTCGACACCCGCCTGGAGCAGTTCCATCGCGGCGGTGTGCCGAAGGACATGCGGCGATACCCGCTTGTGTCGCAGCGATGGGCAATGCGCGCGCGCCGTCCGGACGTGCTTGGCGAGCAGATACTGGATGGCGTCGGGGCTGAGGCGGCCACCGTGGATGTTGGGGAACAGCGCCGATGCCCCGCCGCGTGGCGACTCCTTCAGCCAGTTCTGCATCGCAGCGCGGACCTTGCCTGCGAGCGGCGTGCGCCGTTCTTTGCGGCCCTTGCCGACGCATCGGACATGCGCGCCGGTGCCGAGCATGATGTCGCTGCGATCAAGGCTGGCGATCTCCGAAAGGCGCAGGCCCGTCTGGATCGCGAAGAGCAGCAGCATATGATCGCGGCGGCCGAGCCAGCATGTTCGATCGGGCGCGGCGAGGACCGCGTCGATCTCCGGGCGCGACAGGAAATGGACCTCGCGCTTCTCGGTGAGCTTGCCGGGGATCGCGAGAATGCGCTGAATCTGCCCGCTGCTTGCCGGTTCCTCGAAAGCGAGAAAACGGAAGAACGCCCGTATCGCCGTCAGCCGGAGGTTGCGGGTCTTGGCTCCGATCGCGCGGCCCGCTTCGAGATCGTCGAGGAAGGCGATGATGAAGGGGGCATCGAGATCGGCGAGATCGAGGTGCGAAGGCGGCTTCCCGAGCCTGCGCTGTGCAAAGCGCAACAGCAGCCGGAACGTGTCGCGGTAGGATGCGACGGTGTGCGGGCTGACACCGCGCTGATGCATGAGGCGCTGAGCGAAATACCGCTCGATCAGTGGCGCAATGGACGGGGACCGGGTCATGACGCCTGCTCCCATCGGGCATCGAGCCGCCGCGCGGCATGCTCCATCAGCTCGGGACAGGCCGACAGATACCAATATGTGCAACTGGTATGGCTGTGCCCTAGATAGGTCGACAGGATGGGCAATCGCTGCTCGACGTCGTCGCCGGCACGGTACCAGCGCAGCAGGGTGGCGACCGCATAGCTGTGGCGCAGGTCGTGAATGCGCGGGCCGCGATATGCATCGCCGGGACGGCGCAAGCCGATCTGGCGAGCGACCGTACGAAATATCAGATGGATCGCGCTATGATTTAACGCGCGACCTTGTTCCCCGACGAAGAATGTCGGGCTGATCGGCGTGAAGCAGACTGCATCGCGGCGCTTGGCGTAATCGGTGAGCACGGCAACCGTGGTCGAATGGATCGGAACGAGGCGGGACTTGCCGAACTTGGTATCGCGGATAGTCAGAAGGCCAGCGCCGAGATCGACATCGTCATGCTTGAGCCTGAGCGCTTCACCGATCCGTAATCCAGTGACCGCAAGCAGGCCGAAAATGCAGTAATAGGTCCAGCGATGCAGGCCCTTCGCCGAGCGAACCGTCAGCATCGCATTGAGCAGGCTGCCGATCTCCTGGTCGGTATAGATATAGGGCGTTCGGCGCTGCCTTGCCGCGAGGATGTCCGTCGGCGGAATCTGGGTGCGCGGCTCGGTGCTCGACAAATGCCTGGCAAAGGCGCGGACGGCCGACAGGCGTCCCGGCCAGGTTGGCGGCCTTGCCTCCTTGGTGGCCCAGTCGAGGGCAAGCTTGGTGGTGATAATCGCCGCACCCTGTTGCTCCATGTCGGCGACGAAACGCGAGAGCAGCAGAGCCTGGCATCGCAGCTTGTATCCGAACCCGCGGCGCATGGTGATGTAGCGCTCGAGCGCGTCGCGTAGCGGGCTCATTGCACGCCTCCCGGCCATGGCTGGCTCAGGGTACGCAGGCTTGCCAGATCCACCTTCGCGTAGATGCGCGTGGTATCGTGATCTTTATGCCGCAGCACCTGGCTGATCTGGGTCAGAGCGGCGCCCGAACGCAGAAGTTCGGTTGCAAGGCTGTGGCGGAATATATGCGAACCGCGATGGGCGATATCGGTCGCGTCCGTCAAGGTGGTGTAATTTCGGCTGTGGCCGTGGGCCATCGTCAGGCGGCTTTGGCGGTGATGTGTAGGGGCTGATTTTCCTCCTCGATCATGGGTTGGTTGAGTTCGGCCATGCCTTCGATCTGCATGTATCGGTGCTGGAGCTGCCACTCGTCGTTCTGCTCCATCAGCACAGCCCCGACGAGGCGGATGATGCTGTCTTCGTTCGGGAAGATTCCGACGACGTCGGCGCGGCGCTTGACCTCCTTGTTGAGCCGCTCGAGCGGATTGGTTGAGTGTAACTTCGTGCGGTGCTGGGTGGGAAAGCCGGTGTAGGCGAGCACGTCGGTTTCGGCCTCGTCCATGCAGGCGCCGAGCTTGGGCCAACGGGTGCGCAACTGGTCGGCGACCTGTCGCCAGACCTGCGTTGCGCTTTTCTGATCGGGCTGCAGGAAGACCTGGCGGATCGCGGCGGCGACGACAGTGTTCTGGCCCTTGGGCACATAGGACAGGGCATTGCGCATGAAGTGCACCCGGCAGCGCTGCCAGGTGGCGCCCATGACGCGGGTGATCGCGCCCTTGAGGCCCTCGTGAGCATCGGAGATGACCAGCTTCACGCCGGTAAGACCGCGCCGAACAAGGTCCTTCAGGAAGTCGGACCAGAAGACCTCCGCTTCCGAGGGGCCGATATGCAGGCCGACGATCTCGCGCCGGCCCTCGGTGTTGACGGCCATGGCGATTATTGCGGCAACGCTGATGATCCGCCCGCCTTCGCGTACCTTGAGATAGGTGGCATCGAGCCAGAGATACGGCCATTCGCCGGTGAGCGGGCGTTTCAGAAAGGCATGGACGCGCTCGTCAATGTCCTTGCAAAGCTTGGAGACGGTGGACTTGGAGATGCCGGTCATGCCCATGGCCTGGACGAGTTCATCGACCCGCCGGGTGCTGACCCCGCCGATCCACGCTTCCTGGATCACCGCAACCAGCGCTTTCTCGACCATCTTGCGGGGCTCAAGGAAGCCCGGAAAGTAGGACCCAGCACGCAGCTTGGGGATTTTCAGGTTCAGCGTGCCTACCCGGGTATCCAGCGAACGGTCGCGATAGCCGTTGCGCCAGGTCGCGCGCTCGCTGCTGCGTTCGTGGCGACCCGCGCCGATCAGGCCATCAACGTCGGCCTCCATGATCAGCTGCAGCACGTTCTCGGCGATGGTGCGCAAAAAATCCGGTTGGCCGCCCTTCGCAGCAAGCTCTTCGATCAGTAATCTGTCCTCGGTCATCGGGAACTCCTCTTCGTCACGGTTGAAGTGTGCAAACTCCACCATAACGATGAACCCGGTGGCCACCAGCGACGCCGCATTCCGGGGTGGGGCATGCCCCACCCCGGAATACACCATCGCCTACACCGGAAATTACACCACGAGCGCGGACGCTAACCACCGTTTGTTTCAGAACGCATTCGGCTGACAACGCGGACGGGCGTGCCTATCCATTTTGCATGGGGTCGCTAAAGCAAGATCACGAACTGTCAGAGTGAACGGGCTGGGCGGCGATCCCGGACCGGCACCTCAAGTGCCGGATTGGCTGCTGGCCAGCGAATATGCCGTGTTGCTGTTTGCCGATCGGCGCAGTTTCGCATGGGAATGGCTCCGGCGCAGCGCGCCCTATCGCGCGGCATGGCGGGATCGGGAAGGGTCGCGTCCGTCAAGGTGGTGTAATTTCGGCTGTGGCCGTGGGCCATCGTCAGGCGGCTTTGGCGGTGATGTGTAGGGGCTGATTTTCCTCCTCGATCATGGGTTGGTTGAGTTCGGCCATGCCTTCGATCTGCATGTATCGGTGCTGGAGCTGCCACTCGTCGTTCTGCTCCATCAGCACAGCCCCGACGAGGCGGATGATGCTGTCTTCGTTCGGGAAGATTCCGACGACGTCGGCGCGGCGCTTGACCTCCTTGTTGAGCCGCTCGAGCGGATTGGTTGAGTGTAACTTCGTGCGGTGCTGGGTGGGAAAGCCGGTGTAGGCGAGCACGTCGGTTTCGGCCTCGTCCATGCAGGCGCCGAGCTTGGGCCAACGGGTGCGCAACTGGTCGGCGACCTGTCGCCAGACCTGCGTTGCGCTTTTCTGATCGGGCTGCAGGAAGACCTGGCGGATCGCGGCGGCGACGACAGTGTTCTGGCCCTTGGGCACATAGGACAGGGCATTGCGCATGAAGTGCACCCGGCAGCGCTGCCAGGTGGCGCCCATGACGCGGGTGATCGCGCCCTTGAGGCCCTCGTGAGCATCGGAGATGACCAGCTTCACGCCGGTAAGACCGCGCCGAACAAGGTCCTTCAGGAAGTCGGACCAGAAGACCTCCGCTTCCGAGGGGCCGATATGCAGGCCGACGATCTCGCGCCGGCCCTCGGTGTTGACGGCCATGGCGATTATTGCGGCAACGCTGATGATCCGCCCGCCTTCGCGTACCTTGAGATAGGTGGCATCGAGCCAGAGATACGGCCATTCGCCGGTGAGCGGGCGTTTCAGAAAGGCATGGACGCGCTCGTCAATGTCCTTGCAAAGCTTGGAGACGGTGGACTTGGAGATGCCGGTCATGCCCATGGCCTGGACGAGTTCATCGACCCGCCGGGTGCTGACCCCGCCGATCCACGCTTCCTGGATCACCGCAACCAGCGCTTTCTCGACCATCTTGCGGGGCTCAAGGAAGCCCGGAAAGTAGGACCCAGCACGCAGCTTGGGGATTTTCAGGTTCAGCGTGCCTACCCGGGTATCCAGCGAACGGTCGCGATAGCCGTTGCGCCAGGTCGCGCGCTCGCTGCTGCGTTCGTGGCGACCCGCGCCGATCAGGCCATCAACGTCGGCCTCCATGATCAGCTGCAGCACGTTCTCGGCGATGGTGCGCAAAAAATCCGGTTGGCCGCCCTTCGCAGCAAGCTCTTCGATCAGTAATCTGTCCTCGGTCATCGGGAACTCCTCTTCGTCACGGTTGAAGTGTGCAAACTCCACCATAACGATGAACCCGGTGGCCACCAGCGACGCCGCATTCCGGGGTGGGGCATGCCCCACCCCGGAATACACCATCGCCTACACCGGAAATTACACCACGAGCGCGGACGCTAACTCGGGAAGTTGGTGAGATTGTCCCCTCTGACTTTGGACTGATGAAACTAGAGGACCCGGATCTTGCGACGCCATATGCTCGACCAATATGGACGCCGGCGCTTGATCCGAGGGTTCTCCGCAGCACCGCGGCGGACGATCAATCGGCATCGAGCGCCAACCTGCTCGATATCCGGAACTTTGCCGAATTCGTGTCAGTCGCCGTCGACGAAACCAACGCCGAACACTGGCTGCTATCCGACGGACATTGGGTGATCAGGCTCGATCTCCATGACGGGACGCTGCTCGGCGGCCCACTGTTTCTGGATTATCAGATCGGAGGTCTAGGGTTAAAACCCAATCAGCCTCTTGAAATTGCTTGTATGTATTGATTCAAAGGGCCTTCACCGCAGCGGGAGGCCCTTCACGATGTCGCGTTCTTTATTCTGGTTGTCGGACGAAGCTTGGCTGGCGATCGAGCCGTACTTGCCCCGGAACCAGCCTGGTGCGCGACGGGTCGATGACCGGCGGGTGATTTCGGGCATCCTTCATGTACTGAAATCCGGCTGCCGGTGGTGCGACTGTCCGGCAGACTATGGACCATCGACGACGGTCTACAACCGCTTCAACCGCTGGTCGCGGCGGGGGTTCTGGACGAAGTTGCTCGATGCCTTGGCAGGGGCGGGTGCGGTGACGAAGAGCACGGCGATCGATAGCACCTACATCAAAGCCCAGCGCTCGGCCTTTGGTGGAAAAGGGGGCGCCAGACGCAGGCGATCGGTCGTTCTCGCGGCGGCTGGACAACCAAGATCCATGCCCTGACCGACGTTCTCGGCCGCCCCTATGCCCTTATGCTGACGGCGGGCAATGTCAGCGATGTGAAGGCTGCACCGGCACTGCTCGAACGCGCCGGACCGATGCGCTACCTGCTCGGCGACAAGGGCTACGACGCAAACCGGCTGCGGACGTCCTTGCGCGAGAATGGCACCAGCCCCGTCATTCCGGGTCGCCGCAACCGCAAGCGAGCCATCCGATACGATCAGCACCGCTACCGTAGCCGGCACCTCATCGAAAATGCCTTCTGCCGGATCAAAGACTTCCGTCGGATCGCCACACGCTACGACAAGCTCGCCGCCAACTTCCTGTCAGCCGTCGCGCTGGTCACTACCTTGGCCTTCTGGCTCTGAATGAGTCTCAGCCCTAGCGTTTCGGAATCGTCCATGAGTTCACCCTTCAGAATACCAAGCTATCTAACTTGTCCAATAGCAGGCATTTTGCCGGGAACAAATGCAAGTAAAACCGCAGTCCGATGCTGAACCGTAACGAGGCTGCCAATTTCTGTGCCCTACCACGGGAAAGTCGGGAGCAAGTCTTCGGTCGGGCCGTCGCTGTCGAGCAGCACATAATCGCAGCCGTTGTCGCGGCCGAACGCAAGGATCGGGGGCAATTCTTTGGGGAGGCGGCGCTGCGCTTCGGGCGGCGGCGTCATCGTATGAAGGAACCAGCCATATTGCGTCGGCGCCACTGGCAACGGTTGCTTGTGTGGCGGATAATCCGCCCAGGCGGTGAGTATCTGCCCGGTCGCACAGCGAATATGTGCGGTACTGAGCACAAGATATTGTCCAGTTTCCATAGTGAGTTCCTTGGGTGGTGAGCTCGGATCAGAAACCATCCGATGAACAGAGTCTGCGGTTCGGGCGACGAAGTCGGGTCCGCGGTTCTCGACGGTCACGCAGCGAGCCGCATGACACCTTCGTTGAACCGGTCGATCCATTCGCGCAGCGGCGGGCGCGCTTCGACTGGAAACTGTGCCGCGACGGCTTGGAATTCGACGAGGGCGACGGGGGCGCCGTTCACGATCGCGGCAATCTCGAGGGGCGGCA
This sequence comes from Sphingopyxis macrogoltabida, assembly GCF_001314325.1. Lineage (NCBI taxonomy): Bacteria > Pseudomonadati > Pseudomonadota > Alphaproteobacteria > Sphingomonadales > Sphingopyxidaceae > Sphingopyxis > Sphingopyxis macrogoltabida. The sequence goes on along the minus strand of NZ_CP009429.1, from coordinate 726,492 downwards.
AAAGGCCGCGTCCCCGGATAAATTCGGTCATCGTACCGGGACGCGCACCAGTGGACCGTCGCCACAGGCCTTCGACATTGATCAGTCGGGGTGCCGCGCGCGCTTCCATGAGAACGATCAGTCGCAGACACCAGGCGGGCAAGGTCTGCACTTCGTGCGGCTTCATGGCCGCACAGAAGAAGCAGCTCGACTTGACGGGAACGGGAAGACCTTCGGCTTTGATGCGAGCCGTGCATTGATGCCGGTCCCAGCCCCAGTCGCGTAAGGGGTAACAATAGTCATAGCGCGGGTCGACATGTCCCTCGCGGTGCGCATACCGGCGGCTGTCCGCTGGCGAAGCGTCGTAGCCGATGAGCTTGATCACCTTGTCACCGCGCGCCCAAGCCTGTTTCGCGAGATCCCAGCTCTCGACCCATTTGTCCTGCGGCTGGATCTTCCATTTCTGGCTGCAACTGTGCCGTCCGAAACTGATCGAGGGTAACGTCGCGTTGGTCAGGCAGTTTTCAAGCAACGAGAAATAGGGTGGCCAATGCTTGAAGCGCTTCGGCGCGTAGCGGACGATCTCGTGCGCGATGCCGCGGACGTCCATCCAGCGCTGGAATATCGGGAGATAGTCATAGGTTTCCGGACGCTCGCTGCCGGTATCGGCCGTCAATACGAGGTCGAGGGGCCTGCCGCGCGCGACCCACTCGATGATCATCGCCGTGCTGTCGAGTCCCATACCCCACGCGGCGATGACCGGCGTGCGTGGCAGCGCAGGATCGTCCGTAAGGCAGGGGCGTAGCCAGACACCAGACGCGAGGCGGGCGAGCGCGGCAGCCATATCAGCGGTTCCGGCAGTCGAGCGATCGCCGCAAGAAGTGGTGCGAATGATGTGGGCGTGAAGATGTCATCGGCGAAAACCCTTCAGAGGATCGTGCCAATGACCCCGCCTTCCCTCCTCCGCTTCGGGCCGGTCAGGCTACGAGGGTTGTCAAGTTTTCGCCCTTTTCGGGCGGCCGCGACGAAACCCTGAAGGGCCGCAGCGCCTCCCCGGTGCTCACGATGAACTGGATACAGCCGCTGGCGAGGCGGTTCCTGACAGCGACCGCATAGCAGCGCTCGAACGAGGCGAGTTCCGCGCGCCGCGGCGACAATTGGGTCGATGGTTCAGCGTTCGCCATGACAAGGTCCAGTCGAAGGGAATGAAGGGAGGCCCGCCTTCAGGCGCCGACGCGTTCGATCTTGAGCCGGAAGGCATCGCCGCCTTCGAGCACGATATGAATATGCGCGGCATCGATCCTCGAACTGGTCGCGATGCTGGCGATCTGGGCCTGCGTACCGAATGTCTCGGACACGATGTGCGCCGGGCGCTCGTCCGGACCGCACCCGACGTCTTCGCATTTGTCGACATGCGTCTCGATCAGTTCGGAAATGAAGGTGGCCATCGTCGAAAGGCGCGTCCTCGCGGAGCCAGCGTCGCCACCCTCGGGAGGACCGAGGTCGCGCAAGATGGGCGCAAGGGCATCGTTGATCAGGATCAAGAGATTCGACCGCCCCTCGGCATCCATTCCGGCGAGCAGCGAGGATGGGATCAAATTGTTGACCGCATGGGTCGCGTTGTCGATGAGATTGTCGAATTCATCTTCCGCCACGGGAGTGACTCCTCGGGAATCGGGCCGAGCGGGCGACCACCGGTTCGCCCGCTCGGATCAGGGTTTGGGCATGGTCATGCCGTGGTGATTTCAGGGTCAGCGTCATTGGCCGTCAGCGCGACCCGCACATCGCCTTGGTGGGCCTCGAGCGTGAGCCGCCGCCCGATCGGGATCATCCATTGAACCTCTTCGGCGAAGACGGCGCGGATATTCTCCGCCAGCGCTTCATCGGCTCCAAGAAGCAGTTCATTTGCAAATTTTCGGGCATCGCGCTCGAAATCGCGTTGCTGGGTGCGCCAGCTGTCGCTGATGCAATCCTCGTCGTAGGCGAAACAACAGTCCTCGATCTTCTGCGCAAGCGCCGCCGGTGCGATAGAGGCTCCTTCGCGAACGAAGACATGGGTTTCATCAAGACTCGTTCCGCCATTCGCGCAGACCAGCATATCGACCGGGAAGCACAGCGTCACGATCGGCTCGTCGGAGGCGGCGCAGCGGACGACTGGAACTTCGAGCGTGATCATTGGAACGCGTCCGGACAAAATGTCCGGGAAAATCACATCGCCGTCGGCGTAGTGAATCTGCCGCCCGTCAATCTCGGTCGCAAAGGACAGGCCCGTGACGCGGGGAAGGCCATCATACCATGTGTAGCCCGAGAAAGCGTCCTCGGCGCGGACGGCACGCAAGCCGAGCCGATCTTCGGTCAGCAGCGGCGCCGCGCATTGCTCGATATCGGCGTCATGATCGGGAACCAGGATCATCGGGACGGCCTCGATGCGGGCGCCCTCGGCGCCGCCACGATCGTCCGCGGTGCACGGGCGCCATTCGTAGAGCCAGGCGCTGGCTTCGGGAAGTTCGATGCCGAGGTCCGCGGCGCGCTGCCAGTTCTGGAATGAGAGACGATGGCTGCCCTCGGATCCAATCGTTCGATAGATGGCGGTCTGAACGGCGGCCCGCAGCGCGCCCAGTGCGGCATTGTCGACCACTTCCTTGCGCGCGGGGAGCACGAGCTGCAACGATGGGGCGTCGACGATATCAATCCGGGCGGTCCACGGATACGAAGCATCGACTTCTTTGACCGACGGCAATCGACAGGCGACCTTGACGCCGTGAAAATTGATGCGCGGCTCATTCACGAGGTCATAGCTGCCCCGAAAGATGCCGATCCGGCAACCATTCCATTCCTCGACGCGATGGGCTCCCTCGAGGAAATCTTCGCGCGGCAGAAGTTCGCCGTGAAAATGGATCGGAAGCGGGAAATGCCGCGCAGCGGCCTCGACCTGGGCGCGAAGATTGCAGAGCCATTCCTTGGGCATGGCGATGATGATCTCTGTCCCCGCCCGGATCCGACAGCTTTCAACAGCCAGAGGCTGCGTTCCTTCCCAGGCGTCCGCTGGGATGGTCATTGCCCAGCCCTCGTCTGCGACCCGCGAGAAGGACCGCACGGTCACGGTCCTGCCGGCAAGGCTGAACACACCCATGCCGGCCGGGTCCTCGCGCTGCGCGATCTCGTCACTCCAGCCAGAGCGCCCAAGCGTGACGAAGGAAGCAGGGTCGTCGACACCGCGGCCATCGTCGGCGATGTGGAGGCTCGAGCCGCCCTCATGATCGCGCACATGAACTTCGATCCGTCCGGCGCCCGCGCGGCGGGCATTCTGGAACAGCTCGTTGAGGACATCGGTGATCGTCCCGTTGAACAGGCGCGATACCTTCGTGATGAGTTCATCGCCGACTGATGGACGAATCTCGCTGGGAAGCGCCATGTCAGGATCTCCGGTTGCCCGGCAACATCATTGCTGCCGCATCGATCCGCTCCCCCCTTCCCTCCCGGCATTCGGGAAGCAGGCGCATAGGCCCGCCAAGATGGCGCCCGTTATCGGCTGCGGCGAATGGCTCGCTCGGCTTCGGTTTCGACATAGACCTGTTGTGAGCGACCGCGGCGGCGCTTGCGGATGCGGCCATCGACATGGGCCTCGGCCCAGCGCCGCGCCTCGGCGGCGCGCATGCCCGCCGCGCATTCGTCGGCCTGCTCGAAGATCGTATAGGCAAGCGCATATTGCTCGCGCTCGGGAAGAGCGAGCAGGGCCGAAGCGACCGGCAAAAGCCCCTCGTAGAATTCGAGAACATGGCGGCCGCCGCCATGGTGCATCAATATGGCGAGGCGGCCCTTCTTGCCGATGCCGGTCGGCCTTGCGACCATCACATCGTGCGAGGCATAGGTGACGCCTGCGCTGCAGCTGTCCGGTTCCGTCGGATAATAGACGCGTTCATCGCGTGCCGGTAGCGGGTGCGCGATAATATCGTAGCCGTCGAACGTTTCGACCTTTCGTATGTGATTATGTCCGATAACGGTCATTTCAGACCCTTTCTTTTTGAGTGACTTCATGACGAGGTTGCAGGTTTCGTGGACTCGGCCGGCCGACATCAGGCGGCGCGCAGATTGTCGCCCTGACGCAGACCGAGGTCGAAGGCCGTGAGAATGTCGAGGTTGGACTCAAGGCGATCGAATGCGGCCGTGAGGTCCGCGATTTGGATCCAGACGCACGCATCGCCTGGGTCATGGTCGAGCTCGAATATGATCGGCACCGAGTCCGCGGTCATCTCGGGGAAGATCGAGCGGATGATCAGCAATTCGATCCTGCGGCTGAGCGCCCCGATGCGCGGCGCGAGGGCCGCACGTTCGACGGGGCTCATCATCAAATAGCGCTCGGGCGCCACGACGGGCGCCACGCGAACACATGCGATCCGCCCCGCGACCCTGGGCGCTACCGAAACGCCGCCCATTGCGCGGCGTTCAGCCGCCACGCCGTCGACGGGGACCAGGACGCGGTAGACATAATGGGGCGGCGTCCCCGCGAGGCGGGAACGGGAGACAAGGATTTCCATCGATTTACTCCTCAGGCGACGAGCCGCAGGGGCGGCGTTCCGGGATTGGGGAGATGGAGGTCGCGGCGGATGCGGACGGCGAGGCGATCGGGCTCGAGCAGTTCGCCAATGGCAGCCCAATGATTGCGGTCGCCGCAATAGTCGCGTCGTCCTGCAACACGGCGGAACATCACCTCGCGGCCCGACCCGATGCCGAGGCCGAGCTGGACATAGATGTCTTCGCCATGAAGGATGATCTCGCCGCTGACGGCGATGCCGCCCTTGTTCGAGCGCAGGTCATAGCTTCCGTCGGCGAGGCAAAGGGCGTCGCCGAGTCGCTTCAACGCCTTGCGGCCATCGCTATGGAAGAGCTTCTTGGCCTGCTCGTCATAGCTGACGCCCTTCTGCGCGAGCACCGCAAGGGCGGATTTGCCTCGCATGTCGGCAATCCGGTCCATGCAGACGCGGCGAAGCAGACTGTCATTCTCTCCCAAGTCTCTCGCTACGGCGCCGAGATGGCGCGCGAGCAAAATCACGGCCGGATCGAGATCGTCGGACTTACCGGCGTTCCGGCAATCTTTGATCGCGGTGGTCAGCGCGTGGAGACAGGCCGGAAGCGTCGACAAGCCCGAAGGATCGAGCGCTTGCTGGAATCGGAACGCGATATCGTAGGCCATGGAATAGGCTCCTGCCTCCGGACGCCCCATCGCGCCCGCCCACGCCCATCCCCCTCTCCTCCCGCTTCATTCGGTCAGCTCCGGTCCGCTATTCTCGATCAGCTCGGCGCAGCAATCCTCGTTCTGGACGCCCATCGGGCTGGTGCCGGGATCGAAGATCATCTGGAGGCAGGCGCAGATATCGGGCTTGTGCTGCGTCCCACACATCAGTTCGAAATCGGGCTGGTCGGCGATTCCGTTCGTCTTTTCATAGGCGGAAAAGGCCGATTGCCACATGATTTGCTCGTCCCACACATCGACATAGTGCGTCACGCTCGCGCTGGCGATGCCGGTCACGTCCTCACTCCCGGGCGGAGCGATCGAAGGGTTTCGTCCATCATCTCGCGGGTCGAGGCGCCGAGAATTTGCGTGTCGCTGATCACGAAATATCCGCCGCCATGCTGGCCCGGCCTGAACTTGTCGCAGGTTGAGGCCCACTCGAAACCGAATGGCAGCGCGCTTTTGCAGACCTTCTGGATCAGCGATGCGATCGCCTGAACATCGGCTTCATGTCCGCGAATGAACGCGACGAGGCCCGTATCGTCGCGCTCTTCGTCGATTGTGATGTCCGCATCGAAAGTAGGAACATCAGGATCGAGCCAGAGTTCGAGGAAGGACGCGAACGGATTTTCCTCCTGATCTTGCTTTGGGAATGTTTTGCGGAAGGCATCGCTGCAAGCGGCGCAGAGTGACTCGAGCGCCTGCATCGCCGCGCGCGATGATTTGCTGAAACCGGGGGACAGTTTCTCGGCGACAAGAAAGCATTCCTCGAGCAGCGATGCTTCTTCGGGCGTGACGGGCACATTGAAGGCCGTCTCGACATAGTTGTTGGCCATGTTCGGATTCCTTGGGGTTCGTGGCGACAGGTCATTTCTGTGAGAGGAGAACCTCGACGGCCTGGGCGAGCACATCGCCGCTCGCGCCATTGACGATGACCGCATCGGGATTGGTCGCCCGGACCGCGCTGATGATCGTGTCCACCGGGCGCTTGCGAAGCGGGAACTGGTAGATCTGACCGCGCTCGATCGTGACGAGACAGGTCCGCATCAGCCGCTTCAACCGGCGGCGTTCGAGTTCGCGGGCCAGGAGATCGCCGACTTCGACCTCGAGGTCGTGATCATAGCTGAACCTGCCGAAGGATCGCGGCGGCCGGTTCGCGAGCAACCACTGGTTGACTTCCATCTCGGTCCAGCGGCCGATCTTGTGGAAGAAGTCAGCGCCGCCCTTCCCCTGGTTGCGGGCATGGAAGGCCAGTTCGCCATCGATATAGACGTCAGCCGTGTAGGCGCTGGTTTCCTGAGACAGAGCGGCATTATAGGTGATGCGGCGAAGTTCGATTTTCATGGGTGGCGCCTCCTGAATTGGACGATCACCCAAGCCCCATCCCCCTCTTCTCCATGCAGCTGCCACGATGGCTGCGCTATCGGTCGCTGTTTGCCGAGAATTTCAGGCCGTGCTGGATTGTCGAGCCTGAGCTCAATTCGATGTGCGGAGAGTCGCTGTTCGATCGTACAGGTCGAGGAGGATTCCCATGCTTGCGGCTTCCGAATAGGTGAGATCGCGGTGGTCATCCGTATCGGGACCGATTGCCAGTTCGATTACAGGGTGAACTGAGGCAATTTGTCCTGAAGGAAGCCGAAACTGGTTCTCGATGCCTGGTATTGGAGTGGTGCCGTCAGGCACGTCGATCCGACCTTGAATCTGGATGATGTGCATTCGCTTTCTCCCTGAACGAACGGATTTTGGGGCCGCCAGCACCGATCGCTGAAGGGACCGCCTAGGCAGCGAGGTCGAGGAGCGGGAGCTTCGTGACGTCGCCTTCTGTCGCCGCCCGGTCGAGAATGGGATACGGCAGGCTCGGCACCGCCGCCTTCGTCAAAGGAAAGAGATAGGCGTGGCAGCCAGGATGGCGCCGCCGTGTCAAAAGGCCGGTGCGTTCGAGGCTGGCCAGCCATTCGCCGCGGTCCTCGCCGAAGCGCGGCGCGCGGGCACCGGCTCGGATCAAATCCTCCATCGCATATCTCTGACCGCATTCGGCATTGCGGATCTTGGATATTGCCCGCGACGATATGGGGCGGCCATCGGGCAGGATGAGGTCGGTGCACGCGCTCGATCGGCCGATATAGCGGCTTCCCATCACCGAATAGAGGCCGCCGACATGGCCAGGAAGGAACACGTGTCCGTCTGCATCGACGCGCCTGACCGGGTCGGCATAGGATATGACCGACAGAATTTCGGGTTTCTCACGGCGGAGCAGCCGGAACGCCCGTGCCACCAGGAACGATTCCGAATTGGCGCCCTGACTGTCGAGTATGACGAGACGTCCAAGATCGCACGCCGCGCGCGGATCGCCGAGACCCGCCGTTTTCGGAACGCTTGCATTATTGACCGGGTGCGAGAAGACGCAAACGCCCACGAGTTCCGATCGTCCACCGCGGCCATTGGCGAAGAGGCCGACCGAGAGCCGTGCGACCGGCATCGACCCCGCATAATGATGTTCCCTGACGAACGGCGCGGCCTCGCGCCGGGTATCGATTATATCGACGGACAGGGTTGCGGGGTCGATTTCCGCAGTGCCCGGCACCCAGCGGCACCGGCGCTTGCGCCACCGCTGGGTCCGGTCGGTGATCATTCCGGGCTGCCCGCGCCGTCATCGGTGGACTGGGCCGAAGCCCTCCTTGAAAGGTCAGGAACGCGCGGGTCATTGTAGATGCTATCGAGCGACAGATCGAGCGCGCGGTGCTGGGCGCCATTGGGCGTCGAAGCGTCGATCGTGAAGACCTCGGTCGCGAAGCAGTCATCGCCGCTGTAGAAATCGACGTCGACGACATAGGTGATGATATCTGCCGGAGCGGTCGGCGACAGCAACTTGTCGAGCAGGTCGATGACGGTGGATCGCAGACCGTCGATATCGGGATCGAAATCTTCCCACGTCACATGATCGGGGCATTCGTCGACGAGATAGTTGGACATGAGGTCCTGCATCGTCGCAAGCAGGATGTGGCGTGCGTCGGCCATAGTTTTCCTCATTCGAAGGGGGACCGCCGGACAATCGCGCCCGGCGGCGCTGGATGTCAGTGGACGGCTTCGAGGAGCTTGCGGGCCTTGCCCTCGGTATCGAGCCTGCTGTCCTGGTGGGTCTTGGTGCGGGCGAAGGCGGTGATGCCCTGCACGAAGTCGTAGATGCTCTCGGGCGGACGGCCTTCCTCGCTGAGCACGGTTGCGACGATCTTGGCGGACTCGGCCTTGGAAAAGCCCCGCTTGCGCAGGAAATCCTCGCGATCTTCGTCCTTCCTGGCGACGATGCGCTCGCGCGCCGCCTTGATGCCGTTCACGAAGCGCATCGGCGAGGAATCCGCGAAATTCTCGAGCGCCGGTGCGGCCTCGTGCGCGAAGCGGTTGGCCGCGAATTTCGAGTGGCGAATTTTGACCTCCTCGAAATTCTCGACGCCCCAGAGGTTCCGGTTCATGCAGACGGCGCGGAGATAGAAGGTCGCCATACCGAGCGTTTTGGCGCCGACCTCGGAGTTCCAGCTGTAGAAGCCGCGAAAGTAGAGATCGGGTTCGCCGTTCGGAAGCTTGCCCGCCTCAATCGGGTGCGTGTCGTCGACGAGGAACAGGAAGACGTCGCGATCGGACGCATAGAGCGTCGTCGTGTCGCGGCTGACGTCGACATAGGGATTATAGTGCATGTTCGACCAGTCGAGCACGCCTGGAACCTTCCACCGGGTCTGCCCGACGCCATCTCCGGCGATCTTCATCACCGCAGCGACGAGTTCGTGATCGAAGATCCGGCCATAGTCGGGACCGGTGGCAGCGCGCAGTTCGGTCCGTCCATCGTGGGTCTGGTAGAGTTTGACCTGTTCGGCCCGGTGCGCGACGAGCCCGTGCTGAAGGTTGATCCCCGCGAGCGCCGCGGGCAGTTCGCGCAGATAGGATGCGGGTGCGCTGACCAGGCTGCAAAGCTGGCCGAACGACCAGTTGGTTGGAGCAACGGGTCGTTCCTCGCCGGGGACGATGAGCGAGAGGCGTTCGGGCCTGTCGCTGCGCGCCTCGACGCGGATTTCCTTGCTATCGACGACGCGTGCGGTGGAGCGGTCGGCGCGGGCACGAACGGCCGCGTAAAGCTCGGTCAGCGAAAGATAGCGCTCATCGTCGGGGCGCGAGAACCATTCGGAAGATACGCGCCCGATATTTCGGCCGCGGGAGATATCGACGCGATAGGCGCCTGAAACGGGATTTCCAGTTGTGGGTGCGAGCGTGGCCACGGTGGCTCTCCTTGGTGGGATGGGTTGCGCGGAAGGCCGATCAGCCTTTGGACGCACTCCGCCCTCACCCCCCTTCCTCCTCTGAACGAGGGAAGCCGACGATCAGTCCAGACGGTCGAGATCATTCCGAATTCAGGCTAGGTCACAAACTCATAAATGGGATTCCCTTTTTGGGGTGGTCGTGATTCAAGCTCCTGGAAGGGAGCTTATGATGAGCGTGCGTCGCTACGAGCTGTCGGATTTCGAGTGGTCGGTGATCGAGCCGTTGCTGCCCAACAAGCCGCGCGGAGTTGCCAGGGTCGATGATCGTCGGGTGCTGAACGGCATCTTCTGGCGTCTTCGAACCGGTTCGCCTTGGGCGGACATACCTGAGCGCTATGGCCCACCGACGACCTGCTACAACCGCTTCGTTCGATGGCGCAAAGCGGGAGTTTGGGACCGCATCTTCGAGGCGGTGTCGAGAGCCTATGAAGGCGAGCTTCAGATGATCGATAGTTCCTCGATCCGCGTCCATCAGCATGGCGCGAATGCAAAAAAAGGGGTCCGAAGGAAGCCGAGGCTGGGGACGACGCTCCAGCCCGATGCATGGGGCGCTCGCGGGGCGGACTGACCACCAAGATCCATGCGCTTGTTGATGCGAACGGCCTGCCGATCATGCTGAAGCTCACCGAGGGCCAAGCCCATGATGGCCGCAGCGCCGCCGACATGCTCGACGCGATCGGCGAGGATCAGATCCTCCTTGCCGACCGCGCCTATGACAGTGACGCGCTGCGTGAGAAGATCGCCGGACAAGGTGCCTGGGCCAACATCAAACCTTTGCCGAACCGGAGGAAGGTGCCGGCATTCAGCGCCTTCCTTTATCGCTACCGAAATCTCGTCGAGCGCTTCTTCAGTAAGCTCAAGCACTTCCGAGCCGTCGCAACTCGATACGAGAAGCACGACGCAAACTACCTCGCCCTCGTCAAACTCGCCTCAGCCAAAATCTGGATGCGATTTATGAGTCGGTGACCTAGAGCGTCATTCGCAGCCGGGCCGCTAAAGCGGCCATTCCCGCTGCCACGGCCAAACAGTCAAACTGGTCAACCGCTCACGAGTCTGTTTTGAAGCAGTTCTGGCCGATAGCAGACTGGCGGTTTTATGGTGGCCGAGCCAAAGGACCGGACATTGCCAGTTGTGCCCGCATTATAACAGTCGATCCGCCGGTTGGGCGACGTAACGTATCTGCGGAGTCACCATTAGGTGCTCGACAAGTAAGCAGAAAATGTAGTTCTTCTTCGACTAGACTCTTAACCTGTCCCGTTTATGAACCTGCCAATGAATGGCACTCTAGCTCTATGGTATGAAAGCAAACGGGACCCGGATTCTGACGAGCGGGTCAACGCCTGCACCGCAGCGGACACCGGCATGGAAGGCGAGGTCTGCGACAAGGCTACAGCGGGCCCACAAGCGGAGGCTAGCGAAGAGGCAGGCGCAATCGAGGGGCCCGGCGCGAGAGAAGAGGTTGACCGACCCATTGTTCCGCCGTTGGTTCGGCTGCACGTCAATTTGTGGCGCGACATAAGCAAGAAATTCAATTTCCTCGACATCGGCTTCCATCTGGAAGAGACGGCTGATCTTGACCGGCTCTACCTTTACCTGCCCGCCCCGATCGAGATCGCATCTATTTATGATCTCAGCAACGCGCTCAAAGATGCCGATACGCTAAATGCCGTGTTCAACGAGGTTGCAGCCATTGAGCGCGAGGCTGACGAACACTTCATTATCAAGACCGACACGAGCCGGCGCATCATCCACCATGTCGATCCGGCGCGCGACATATCGGTTCTACCCGTACCTATTCCAGGCCGACCCTGCGGGACGACGATCACGCTCAAAAGCGCGCTGTGCGCCAGGATCAACGACCAGAAGAACAGGGCCCCGCAGCATTATGTCCGGCTGCGTATTTTCCTGCACGGCGATGCGCAGAATCTCTTCACGACCGAGGACGGTGCGACGAGCCTCGGCCTGTCGCTCACGCAAGACATGCTTGAGACGACCGAGTTCCGTCTGAACGAGCGGCGAAGCTTTCCGCATGTCATCCTCGAGCGGGCTGCTGAAGGTCAGGTACGCCTCGAATCGGTCCATTATTTTCTCATCCGTAGCAAGGACCACCAGCTTGGCAGCCAGCACCAAAACTTCAGAAAGGTGCGTCACCTCGAGCCCGATATCTGGACGAGCTATCTGCTGGTAGGGCAGCCGGCACCGCGCAAATGGAGCGGAAAGCCACGCGCTGACGGGATGATAATCTATCAATGGCGAGCCATTGCGCGAAAAGATAAGGCCACGAATAAGCCGGTCTACCTTGACGATTTCATCGCCTACGCGAGCTTCCGCATCGCGAAGGACAAGATCCTTGCCTATTTTGTGGCTGCGCTTGCGATTGGCGGCGTTGGTAGCGCTCTTCTCAACGTGGGCCTGTCCGGCCTGGCAAGGTTTCTCAAGATCTTCGAATGGGGTCCGCTCGGCGTCGGCTGGTCCAACCTGATTACGGGTTTCATCCTCGGGCTAGCCGCACTCGCTCCGATGTGGTTCTCGAAGCTGAAGCGATGGTGGCGGAAACTATGACGATGGAAATAATCGGGCGCCCCTTCCCAGTTCGCCCTTGCATCGCTATCATTGGGTCAATGTCCTGCACCCATCCAATTGCGCCCTACCTCGCCAACGCCCATGCGCGCGATCAAGGAGTTGCGGCATGGCAGGAAGCCTGCGCGGTCTGGCCGACTCTGGCCCCGTTGAAAGCGACCTACCCGGGTTTCAGCAGCTGGTACTGGAGCAAGGTGGTGCCCGGAATCTTTCGAGGTACGCGTGCCATTCTCCGGCAGGGGTCGCTGAATGCACCTTCGGGCCTTGCGATCGTCAAGCGCGACGCTGCCGAGAAAAAGATCTGTACTTTGTGGGTTTCCGAAGCGGGCCGAGGCCGAGGCCTTGGGCGCGAGCTGCTCGAAGAGGCGATCGACTGGATCGGCGACGATCATCCCCTCTTCACGGTTCCGGCTCAGCGCTATGACGAGTTCCAGCCCCTGATGGAGCGGTTTCGCTTTAACGAAACCCAGCGCCTGAATTCGCTCTATCGCCCGGGCGTGGTGGAACATATCTACAACGGCCAGTTCAGCGCCCAACTGCAATCGTGAACGGCATGGCTTCGGGTGAGACCCAGCGCGCAGTCGCTGCGCGCGATGCAGAGAAGGCGCTGCTGGTCAGCATCCACAGCCATTATGCCCGTCTGATCCTTTCAGGAGAAAAGCGTGTGGAACTCCGTCGCCGCTTTGATTCCGAAGCCGCCGGGAGCCGGATGCTGATCTACGCGACATCGCCCACAGCGGCAGTCGTCGGTCATGTCGTCATCGACAACGTCGAGTGCCTGTCTACCGACGAAATCTGGCGCCTTTACGGCAAGGATGCCGCGATATCGGCAGAAGATTTCCGCAGCTATTTTGCCGGCGTCGAAGATGGATGCGCCGTGTTGCTCAGCAACCCTAAGACATACAAGGAACCTGTGCCGCTTCAGGACTTGCGGAGCACGCACGGTTTGACGGCGCCGCAATCCTATATCTTCCTGCGCGATGCGCATCGCGAGCTTATCGCGCATGAGCAAGACTAGGGCGCTGATTGATACGAATGTTCTGATTGCGCTCGAGGACCCCGGGCGTACCGACCCGGTCGCTGCCGAGCTATGTCGCCGGTGTCAGGCGGGCAATGTGACATTGCATATCCATCCAGCGATGCACGACGATTTCAATCGCGATCGAAATGCCGTCCGCCGCCTAGTCTCGTCGTCGCGCATGGAGAAATATCCGTGCCTCGCATCAATCCCACTCCCTCCTTGGGAAGTGCTCGAAGAACGATACGGACCCGCGCGAAATGATAACGACCGGGTCGATATTGCTCTGCTTCATGCCTTGTCGCTCGACGCTGTTGATGTTCTCGTCACGCAGGACGACGGGATACACCGCCGCGTCCGCGGCTCGGAGCTCGACGATCGTGTTATGACGATCGCCGACGCGGTCGCATGGCTCAAGGCGTTTCAGGATACCGTCGATGACGATATCGCCTTGGTTGGCGATGTTCCCGCGTACGCCATAGACGTAGAGGATCCGATTTTTCGCAGCCTCGAAGAGGATTACCCACCGTTCAGAGACTGGTGGCGCAACAAATGCGTTGCAGAGCATCGCGACTGCTGGATCATCCGTGGGCGTGACGGGCATATCGATGGGTTGATCGTTCGCAAGATTGAAGATGGAGGCGAGATCGGTCTCGATCCATCGCTGCGGATGCTCAAACTATGCACTTGGAAAGTCGCAACGCGGGCGCAGGGTCACAAGGTTGGCGAGTTGCTGCTGCGAAAATCGATCTGGCACGCCCAGCTCAACGGCATCGGCGCTGTGTATCTTACCACCTTTCCGAAGCAGACGATGCTGATCGAACTTCTAGAACGATATGGCTTCGAGATTGCCGGCACGAATTCGGGAGGAGAATTGATCCTCTTGAAGCAGCTTCCGTCAGCTAGGCTCGACGCTTCTCCGGAACCCATTTCCGCCGGCCTCGTCCGGACGCGATATCCGAGGTTCTGTATCGACGCGCCTGTCGGTCTCTTTGCAATCCCCGTTCAGTGGCATTTTCACCGGCAGCTGTTCCCTGAGGCAGCGAGGCTAGTCCCGATGCCGCTATTCAATGACGAGAGCCGCGACGATCGCGACGCAGGAAGGGTGCCAGGAAACACCATCCGCAAGGTCTATGTCTGTCGCTCGAAGATTGCGTCCCTGCGCGCCGGCGACGTTATCTTCTTCTACCAGTCGAAGGACGAAGCCGCCCTGAATTCGCAGTCCCTGACGACGGTCGGCGTCGTCGAGAATTTGCGGCGCGCGAAAGATGCACAGGAACTGATCCGGTTCACCGCCGGACGCTCTGTCTATTCGGAACAGGATCTCCGCGCGATCGCGGAAGAGTCGCCCGGCGGCGTCGCGGTTATCGATTTCCTGCTCATCCGCCATCTCGATCCGCCGATTGGCCTTGCCGAGATGACCCGGTCCGGCGTTCTGAAGGCTGCGCCCCAATCGATCACGCGAATTGACCGGGCGCGATTGGATCATATCCTTCCATCCATGAATTTCGGATTCGCGCTGTGATCAAGGGCCCGGTGATTGCGATCCTTGGCCTCTCCGGATCGGGAAAAAGCTATCTCGGGCGCAGCATCGCTCGGGCGCGGCCGGAATACTTGCGCCTGAGCGCCGGCGGCCTGCTGCGCCGTTCATTCCACACCACTGGCGAGAAGTTGAGAACCGCAGAGGGCGACGATGTCCGCGAGAACCAAACGGAATTAGCGGGTGCGCTGGCCGAGGCCCGAGCCGGGCAATGGAAGAGGCCCGTCCTGCTCGAAGCGCACAGTTTTATCGACAACGACCGCGAGCTCATCGACGTACCGGCCGAAGTCATGGCATCGCTGGATCTTGCGGGGATCATATTGATCGACGTACCGGCCGAACAAATTGCGGCACGGCGCACGACCGACAAGCGCAAGCGTCCGCAGCGCTCGCTAGCCGAACTCAAGCGTCAATGCGCAAGATCGAAGTCGCTCGCGAACGACTACGCCTCCGACCTCGGCATCCCCTTGATCGCGGTCAATTCGGGGGAAAAAGAGCGCGTCCTAACTTTTCTTGACGCGCTGGAGGCGCCACCGCCAACTGAAGCCGGATAAATGATGCTGGTAGCCAAGCTCATCGAGCTAACCCCTAGGGCACAACGGTCAAATATATAGCGCTACAAAACTCACCAACTTGGAGTAACTTTTCAAACTCTTCTTGACTAAGACACGGATTTCGCGCCTTCTCGACATTCCTGCAGGCGTATTGGGGAAGTTGCTTGCCTTCCTACAAAGTTATCTATGTCACCGGCGCGCCAGCCTCCGGCAAGAGCTCAACGATGGCGCTTCTTAGCGAGAAGGTGCCTGGGATTAATGTGTGGGAATATGGCAGTCGATTGACAGACTTCCTCAAAAACCGCGGGTCAGACCTGCGCAATCAGGATGAACTTCGGACTCGTTCTGCCAGTGTTGCGCAGCCATCCGACATTGATGAGCTCGACGATGAGCTGCTGAGCTGGACCGTAGCGAGCAGGCTTCGCGGACACACTGTAATCGACAGCCATCCGGTTACAAAAGAGGATTATGGATTCCGCGTAACCGCCTTTTCCGTCGACCGGTTTCAAAGCCTCCACCCGACTGAGATCTGGTTGTTTTATGTGGCTCCAGAACTCACAGTCGAACGGATTGCACGCGACCCAGCCGGTCGGCCATCGATATCGATCGAAGAGGCAAGGATGCATAGCTTCGCCCAAGCGTCAGTCGCCTGCACATTCGGAATTGCAGTAGGTTGCCCAGTCTACATGTTCGACACGGCCGTCGATCAAACGACACTAGTTGATAAGCTGGCTATCCGACTGTCAGAGTAAAAACCTCGGAGGGGTCCGAATGAAACAAGTTGATTTGAGGATGGCGGTAAATGCGGTTTCCGATGTCGTGCAAAATCGACCGCGGCCGTTGCGCGAATTCGATCAGATCCACATGAAGACCGGTGACATGGTGATGCAGAGCGAGATTGTCGCAGAGTGGGCCAACGGCAAAAGATTGGCGTTCATAGGTGACGGCGACGCTGTAAGCGTATGTGTGGCCTATCTTCAGGCGCGTGACGTGCTGGATTTTGGTCCGAGCAAGATCACGGTATACGATTTCGACGAGCGTACAGTCCAGGCCGTCAAAAGATTTGCCGATCGCGAACGGCTCGAGAACCTAGATGCGGAACTCTATAACTGCTTGGACGCCTTTCCCGATCGCCGAAAATACGACTGCTTTTATACCAATCCCCCGTGGGGAGCGTCGAACGGCGGCGAAAGCGTCAATGTATTTGTGCAGCGAGGAATCGAAGCGGTAAACTTCGAGGGCGAAGGTATGATCGTCATCGCCGACGATGACGAGCTTACTTGGCCCAAGGAAGTGTTGGGCAATGTGCAGGCCTACGCCTCGCAAGCGGGCTTCTACGTTTCGCGTATGCAACGAAAATTGCATGAATATCATCTAGATGACGCGCCCGATCTGAAATCCTGCAACCTCTTCGTTAGTGCGCGGCCCGGCAACGCCAAAAGACTGCGGCCAAGCCAGGCCGTTACGGATCCAGAAAAACTCAAGAACTTCTATGGCCGCTCGCAAGAGCCGTGGGTGCACTATGTCAGGGAGAAGAAGAAGCCCGACTATGGTAAAGCTCCCGAGGAAGAATATGCTCTGGAGCTGTTGGAGAAGAATAAATGAGCGAGATCATCCATCCCGGAGCGGCGCTGCTGTTCATGAAAGTCGGTACCCATGCACAGGAGAGTCTCGCGGAAATCATCGCCCGAAAACGCGCGGAGATTGAGAAAGTCGGTCATACTCTCTGGGGCTATGGCGGAAATACCTGCCATCCGAGCACAATGGTGCAGCCTTTCGCGCGAACCTATTCCGAGCGGCGAGAACCAATCCATTTGGTCATGGAAGAAATGGAATCCAACCATTTCGCCGAGCCGTTATGTGCAGCGGAGTCATCGGTGGACGGTCTCAATTGGACGCCCATTCCTGATGCTATCGAAGTGCGTGGCTCTCGATACGCTTTGGTGATCAAAGATTTGCAGATGGCCGATTTCATACTGCCGCTGAACCAGACGGTCGTCCCGGTCGGGCCAAGTAGCGGACGGCTCGGAAGCCGATATGTGAACGGCCGAGTAGACAAGGCGTGCTTGGAGGTTCTGCCTCAACCGGAACTGACAAACGAGGATGCTGGGAAGGCTGCGCGGCCAATCAACTTGATTGCGGAAATGATGGAGCCTTACGCGGTGTTTCTACGAAACTATCGCCAGTAGGCGGTCGTCGGCGATCAACACCTCGCCAGAAGCCCCCCGAAGGTGCTCGCTGTAGCTCAGCAATCCATTAAGGATATCTTCGAGGCCGATGGCTGGAGCCGAACAAGAGAAGCAGTTTGCAATCGCCTTGTCTGCTCCGGGCTCGGAACAGACGCGACGTCGAAGCTCGTCATGAGGGATCATCGCGGTCAGGAGCATCATGAACTGCTCAAAACACGCCACCCGGCCATGGGCCTCGGCGAGCAAAATCCCGGATAGCGCGATGATCGCGCGCTTATCTCCTGTCACCAGAAGAGGACAGCCTCGCGAGATCATAATTGCGACTAACTGGCTCTCGCCGGTATCGAACTCCAATGACGCCGCCGCGGCTCTTTCTTCAAGGTCGGCAGCAAGTTCGATCTCGCCGTCAGACGGCTCGAGAAGCATGGCTTCGTTGAGAAAGATATCGAGAGCGCGAGCCGCAGACTCGCGGTCGACGAGATTGCTGGCCCGTGCGATTACGGCCTGAAGCGTGTATCTTGCAATCTTCAGGATGCCAGGTGGCAGTTCATCGATCGTTGTCCTAGCCAAGGCTTCAGCGTGGCTCTGGTAGGCGCATGCCTTCAAAACCACGTCATTGTCTAGGAGGACAGGCTCAGCCACGAATATCCATAATATTCTGAAGATATTCTGCGCTTTCGGACCCGAGTTCACCCCAGTCGATCTGGGTGCCTGCATATGCGTTGACGTCTTTCCAGATCGGACCGGGTTGGCCGTAAATGAACTTCAGCGCAGACATCGCCATTGGCCAAGCTCCGGTACGATGAGCGACACATAGCGCCAAGGTACCCGGCTCAATGTGATACGAGGGCGCCGCCCGAATTACTGCATCCGCCAAAGTAGGGGCATTAAAGCTTGTAAGGCTTGTTGTGATCTCGGGATCGGGTCGCCCTGTCAGCAGAGACAACGCAAATTGATCAGCTTCGCTCTCTTGGTCATCAGGTTCAACGACTGTCGCAGGATCCTTCAAATCTACCAAGGCAGGGGCGTCGCGCAGATGGCCGAGGACGGCATGTCCAAGCTCGTGTGCCAAGGTAAAAGCGATTGGGGCTGGATAACTTGCATCTCGGCCGAGCAGGATCGCAAACCGATCGTCGACCCGCACGACCATCGCGTGCATCGATTTCGCCTCGAGGGGAAACACCCTGAGGTGAATGACGGGGATCCCCACTGCCCAACAGAGAGCCAAAAGACCGCCAAGATCGACGAACTGCTGGCTTGTCAGCATGGCCTCCCGGATGAGGAATGCGTCGAGACCTTCCAAGCTTCCCGGCCTCGGCGTCGCTCGAACCAGCATTCGGCCAATTGTCACGCCAAACGACGTCAGCGCCGCGCGCTGCGCTCCATCTTCAGTGGAAAGATGTTTGAATTTAGCCTCATCGTTCCAAACAAACTCGACACGTTCGCCCAGCAGACCCTTGGGGGATACGCCGAGTTTTCTGGCAAGCGCAAAGCGCAACTCTGCTCGCCCGGACGGATCTGCGGCGAGTTCGTCGCGCCACCAAGAAGGCCAGGCAGCGTCGATTACTTGATCGCTGAGGCCAGCTTCACGAAGCCCGCGCCGAAGTTTTGAACTATCGAGGTCCAATTTCCGCCCATAGCCATTCAAAGGACTTGCCGGGTAGCACGACCACGCGGGGATGTCGAAGAGCGATTAAAGCAAAAGCCTCTCGCTGCTTTGTGAGACTGGACGTTGGCTCGGGGAACCCCGGACACGAGTTGCGAGCGCGATCCACTCCTCTTCGTTGCCCTCAAACTCGGCGATCTCCTCGATCACATCTCGCGTAAGCTCGCTCGGATCAGCAAGTTTCACCCAGTAGCCACCCGTCAGCCATGCCATTACATTGGCTTCATAGTCCGTTGAAGAGTTGGGCTCGTTGACCTGGCGGAGCAGCGCGGTCACTTGCGACGCGCCGATTGGAGCTCCAACTCCACCTGCATTTCTGAACGCCGAGGGATCGAAAGGTATGCCGCGCTGTACTTTCAACGGCGCGTCAGAGAAGCACATAAGTGCGTAGTGCCGGTTCTTAGCGCCCCCCGCGCTATCTCCTCGGCTCGTGACGAGCGCACTTTCTGGTAGCGGTCGCTCTATTCCGTTTTCATCGATATATTGGCGCCAGACCACCGTCCGGGTTGGGGCGACGTCAACGGCCTTGGGCTTAGATTTCATCTTTGAAAATATGACCGGAACCGGGAGCCGCATCCGTGCGAGGGCGCTGATCGCGCGGGACGGTGCGTTGCCGACGCCCCAGAAGAAAAGACCGTCGCCCGCGCGTCGCTCGCGTTCCTTCCTCGCAATAATCGCGTCGAGCATTTGCCCAGCTTCAGCCTGCATTCGCGACCAGCAAAGATAATCTTCCGCCGCCGTCCGACTCTGCGGCTGGGGAGAGAATGAACGGTACTGACAAGCGTGCGACATATTTTTCCCCATATACTTCGCAGGCTGTGCCAGAGTCATTGAACCGGGACAAGAAAATATCGATGAATTGCCCTATTGCATTGGTGCATAACCGCGATGATAAGTCTGTGGACAAATGCAGCCTATTTTATCCCATAACGTCCCATGAAAGGCAGACCTCCCAGCTGGAATCCATTTGCGGGTCTGTATCCGCACACGTGGACCGAAGTGATCGAATTCGGATCGAAGGGACGTCTTGGGATGCCCGCAGCCGTTCGTCGTCGGCTCACCTGGTTTGAAAGCGCGACGGCCCAAGGCCTCCTTGCGACGTTAGAGCCGAATGGCAGAGCAAAGCTTGATGCATGGGAAGATCACGGCAACGAGGTTGTCCAACTAGTAAGGAAAGCCATCGACGCGGCATCGTCGGGAAAAAGTGACATGGCGCTCGCAGCACTTGATCGATACTTGCACATAAGCGTGGAAGACAACGGACGGCTTGTTGCGCCCTCCAATATGGTTTCCCACCTCGATCCTACCGGCACCGGCAAAGCGCGTGTCGTTGTTCGAGACGACGAACTTTGGCTTTGGTCTGAAATCAAGTGGGAAGCGGAACGAAAAGATCGATTAGCTTTGCTGCACAGACAATAAATCAGGACGGCCTTACCACAGTAGCACGTAGGCTCTCGAGATCGCCGCGGGATGTCTCGGCCTCCCGAAGCACAAGCACGTCATCGATGGTCAGGCGCCCTATCGTCTGCTTTCGGGCCCTGTTCAGCGACCGCCTCAACGACCGGCATGAGGCGCATTTCTGCCGCATACCAAGGTGAGGTCGCGGTGATCGCGCCAAGCTTTTGACGGAGCGTGAAGGGATAAAGATGACCATATGCTGGTCGAAACCCATCGTGACGTCTATGTCAGACCCAATCAGAAGCGCCCCTTCACGGTCAGGCCGAACGTGCGGCGATCGCCCGGTATCTTGAAGAAGGGTGCCACGGGATTGGCCGACTGGATGCCGACGGCATAGATCTTGTCGAGCAGGTTGCGGCCCCAGATCTGCACCGACCAGCGATCGTCGGGATCCTTGATGCCCAGTCCGGCATTGGTCAGCCCATATCCCTCCTGCTCGCCATAGACGGACAGCGGATTGAGGAGGTTGGTCCGGCTGCGATAGCTCTGGTTCACGAATGCCGAAATGTTGAGGTTCGACGTGACCGGGGCTTCATAGTTGAGGCTGGCTTGCCCCGACCATTTCGGCGCGCCGGTTCGTTGTCCGGACAGGTCGAGGATGCCGGAACCATATTCGATCGGTGCCGGCGCGTTGGCATAGGATTTGTAAATCGCATCGTTATAGGCGCCGCTCAGCGACAGGTTGAAATGCCGATCGATGCGGTAAGCCGCATCGAATTCCACACCCCGCATACGAACCGAGCCGGCATTGCCGAGATAGGTGCCTAGTGCGAGGCGGTCCGGATCGATCTGTCCCGCCTGATAATCCTTGATGTCGTTCCAGTAGAGGTCGACGTTGAACGTGCCGCGGCGATCGGCGAAGCTGGTCTTGATACCAATCTCATAGGCCGTCGATTTTTCCGGATCGATCAAAAGCGGCCGGCCCGGCAGGGCAGAGAGATTGGCCGCACCCGATTTTTCACCATAGCTGACCGAGGCATAAGCAAGAATATCGTCGGTCAGCTTGTAGGACGGATTGATCAGCCAGGAGAAGGAGCGGTAGGTCCGTTTGCCTTCGACAAGGAAAGGACCGCCAAAAGCACTGACCAGCGCGGCGCGGTAGGGTTCCAGCCCGGCGGGGAGCGTCTCTCCGCCGAAGCTGCTGCCCGTATTGGAGGCTTCCTTGGTCTCGATGGTGTAGCGCAGGCCGCCGGTCAGCGTCGCGCGATCGGTGACGTGCCAACTCGCCTGGCCGAACGCGGCGTAACTGGTGATCCTGGCGCGGCCGAACTGGTCATATTCCACGCCGTCGAGCACCGACGCCGGTAAAAGCGGGCTGAGAAAATAGGTGGTCGCGTCCTTCTGGAACCGCGAGCGGTTGTTGCTGTCGATCTTCTCGCGCAGAAAATAACCGCCGACCTGATAATCGAACGCGCCGCCGGTGGGCGAGGCCAGGCGGATTTCCTGCGACAGCTGCGATACGTCGAGGTCGAACCCCGCCTTCAGGATCGAGAAGGGCGACAGGTCCGAGTCATGATCGGGCCGATAGCTATAGTCCCGCCAGGCCGAGACCGAGGTCAGCGTATGATCGCCGATTTCCACATCGAGCTGGTTCGACAGACCGTTGGTCTTCGATTTCATCAGGCCGAGCTGATCGGAATTGGCATTGTTGGGGAAATCATAGTTCGGGTCATAACCGAACAGGGTCCGCATCTTCCGCTCCCAGCCATTGCGGACGGTGCCGTCATTCAGCGTATTGACGTCGGCGAAGGGCGAATAGAAGTTGTTATATTCCGACGTTTCATAATGTTCGGCGATGACCCGATTGGTCACGTTGCCATTTTCGAACAGCAATTGGCCGCGCACCGCCCAGCGGTTGAGGTCCAGCAGCTTGCGGCCATTATATGCGTTGCGGGCCCAGCCATCCCCCTTCGTGTTATAGAAAGTGACCCGGTAGGCCAGCGTGTCGCCTGCAATCGGCCCTGTCGCATTGGCCCGGATTTCATAGCGATTGCGGTTGGCGACCGTGCCTTCCAGCTCAAGGCCCGGATCGAAGCTGGGCTTCTTGGTGGTAACGACCAGCGCACCGATGGTCGTGTTTTTGCCAAGCAGCGTTCCCTGCGGCCCGCGCACCAGCTCGACATGATCGAGATCGACGAAGTCCAGCCAGCTGAAGCCCACATGGGTGAAGAAGACATTGTCGACGATGAGCCCGACGCCCGGTTCCGCGCCGTCATTGTTGGCGTTGCCGCCCACGCCCCGGATATAGAGGCCGGACGTACGTGTATTTTGCTGAAGCGCGGAGAAGTTCGGTATTTTTCCAGCATAGTCGCTGATGCGGAACAACCGCTCATTGGCCACAGTGTCGCCGGAAATTGCCGATATGGACAGCGGCACATCCTGAAGCCGCTCTTCCCGCTTTCGCGCCATGACCACGATGTCACCCGGGGCGGAGCCATCCTCTTCCGACACGGCCGTGGCGGGCGCCTCGTTCTGCTGTGCCATGACAGGCGGGCAAAGCGCCAGCCAGGAAATCCCTGACAGGGCGGCAAACAGGTTGCGGTTCGGTCGGTTCATCTTATCCCCCTTGATGCTGCACGGACGGCCTCCTGCGAACCGGGATGCCTGATGCGTCCGCGCGCTTCGGGTCATCGACTTGTGCTTGTATGGCGCTACATGGCAGCATCGCCGGCGACTGTTCCTGGGGAGACAATTGGTTCGATGGTGAACAAAGCCGCTGTATTCGAAGCGATGCTGCGCAGCGGCGGCTGGCTTGCGACCCTGCCCGAAGCGGTGCGTCAGGCCGTTTTCAAAGCGAGCAGCGTGCGCACGATCGCGCCCGGCGCGGCGCTGTTCGAACAAGACGGCCCGCCGACCGGCCTGCACGGCGTTTTCTCCGGCGACATTCGTGTCGTCGGCCATTCGCGCGATGGCCGGGCGGTCATCATGGGCGTCATCCATCCCGGTGAGTGGGTCGGCTATCTGAGCTGCCTCGACGGCCTGCCGCACGCCTATTCAGGCATTGCGAGATATGGCGCCCGGACCTTGTCGCTGGCTCCTGCCGACGTGGCGCGTATCTTCGAGCGCGACGTCGCCACATACCGCTTGCTGCTGGCGCCCGAACTGGCGGCGGAGCGAAAGCTGGCTCAGTTCATCATCGAAGGCATGGGCCTGCCGCTCGTCCAGCGAGTCGCCGCGCGTCTCTGCGATCTCGGTCGATGGCCCTATGGCGAGGATGCGGGGCCGGTGTCGCCGCTGGACCATATCAGTCAGGAGGAGTTGGCGATGTCGGTCGGTGCCACGCGCCCCCGGATCAACGAGATACTGCGCGATCTCGCAAGCCGGGGCATGGTAGAGCTGGGCTATGGGCGCATCGTCGTCCGGGATGTAGCCGCGCTCGAACAATTTGCGCGTGGCGAGTGATCCAATTGTTCCCCTGAAGACAGACCCCGGCAGGCCATGCGCCAATATTCGCCTTCTTGCATGCGCGAATGGGGAGATACTCGATGTTTGTACGATTACTGGCCGCAACCTTGCTGGCAAGCCTCAGCCCGACGTCGGGCGCCGCCGGGGCGGACGCCCCCTTACCGACCGTCAGCGGCGCAAGCTTTGCTTCCGCGCCAGTCACGCTTTCGAACGGTATCAAAGGAACGATCATCTCGTTCGAAAGTCGCACGCCCACCGAGTGGGCGGCCACGATTCAAGGGGAAACAGGACCGGCGGTGACACTCAATGCGCAGATATTCCTCCCGGTCCGCCGCGAGAAGGAACTGCCCGCGATCATCATGGTGCCGGGCAGTGGAAATATCGGCACGCACCATCTGGCCGAGGCAGCCGCACTCAATTCGGCAGGCTATGCGGTACTGCTCATCGATCCGTTCCGCGCGCGCGGAATCGCGGACACCATCGCCGATCAGGGACGGCTGACCTGGGTCGCCAGCACTTATGACGTGCTGGCGGCGGTCCGCTATCTCCAGTCCAGAGGCGACATCGATCCGGCGCGGATCGGCGCGCTCGGCGGAAGCCGTGGCGGCACGGCCGTGATGATGGCCGCCGCCGCGCCCTTTGCCGAGGCGGTGCTGGGGCCAGGCAAGGGGCTGCGCGCGGTGGTCGCCGGCTATCCCTGGTGCGGGACGCAGTTCCAGTCGGCGCGCCTGTCCGGAGGGGCGGCGTTGCTCGTCCTTCAGGGCGACCGCGACGACTGGGTGTCGCTTCAGCAATGCCAGGATGCGGTTCACGCGATGATCGTCGGCGGCCAGGCGGCGTCGATGCGGATCGTGCCCGGCGCTCTCCACGCCTTCGACAGGGCAGACGTCCCGCCGACGCCGATCCCCGGGGCGATCACCTCCACGACCTTTCCGACCATCTACATGACCGATACGGGCATCTATATCGATCCACGCACTGGACAAGCCGACCCGGCGCTGACGGCGAAGGATTTCACGAGCTATGCCGCCAAGGCCGGTTTTGGGCGCAAGGGCGTGACGATCGGCAGCCGGCCCGGCGATGCCGAGGCCTTCATGAGCGAAATGACCGCCTTCTTCGCGAGGGAGCTGTGAAGCGCGTGTCTGCTGCGATCCTGATCGCCGCAATCGCCCTTGCATCACCGATAGCGGCAGCGCCCGAGGCGCCTTCCGGAACGATCCGCGTCGGCTATCTGCGCCTTGCCAACGCGCAACTGGTCAGCAAGGCGCTCGGCCTCCACGAGCGGGCCGGGCTAAAAGTCGAATGGGTGCCGTTCGAAACGGGCGGACAGGTCAACGCCGCCATTGCCGCCGGCCGGATCGACTTCGGAGCCGTTGGCACACCCCCCGCTGCGGCGGGCATATCGGCCGGACTTCCTTATCGCGGCCTCTTCATCCTCAACATGCTGGGCAGCGTCGAAGGCTTGGTCGTGCGGGCCGACCTCCCCATTTCCGCACCCACCGATCTTTCGGGTAAGCGGATCGCGGTTCCGTTCGGGTCGACGTCCTACTATCTCCTGCTGTCATTGTTGCGGCTGGAACATATTCCCGAAAATGCCGTCACGCTGGTCGACATGACACCATCGCAAGCGCGGACCGCATGGGACCGGCGAGAGATCGATGGCGCCTGGCTTTGGGAGACGGCACTTCATCAGATGGTAGCAGATGGCGGCCGTATCCTGATAGACAATCGCGACATGGCAAAACATGGCCTGGCTGTTGGCGACATCGCCGTAGTAACCAAGGCGCTAGCCGAGGCGCGGCCGGAACTGGTCGCCCGCTATGTACAAGCGGAATGCGCTGCGATCACGTTCTGGCATGACCACCCCGAGGAAACGGCGCAAATCGTCGAGCGCGAGCTGGGTGTCGATCCACAGGAGGCTGCGCGAATGATGCGCGGCACGGGAGTCCTGCCCTGCCGCCAGCAATTGACGTCGGCATATCTGGGACAAGACGGAAATGCAGGTGCCTTTGCACGATCACTCCATCCGATCGCGCGGTTTCTCTCAGGGCGGGGCAGAATCAGAGAGGTGCCGGACGACCGCAACTTTGACAATTTCTTTGACCTACGGTTCCTGAATAACGCCTACGCCGTTGAAACGACACAAAAATAGACACTTCCGGCTTCCGCCCGGCATACAAGCTGTTCCTCTTGGACCCGATGCGCTCATCGGCAACGCCGGCCTGAATTCGATGCTCGAAACTTTCTGTCCGATTTCAGAATTCTGCGACGACCGCCAGAGCAACCGATATCCGGCGCGAAGCCGACTGGTCGCTTCTCCGTTTGGAATGCTCGTTATCGCAACCGGCGCTCCTGAAGGGAGGCACTCCGGTTCGTCCGCAAAATAGATCACGACATCGACCGATTCCACGGGTTAGGTCGGCTTTCAGAATTAGTTGGGTCGGATCTGCGAGGCGAAGATCGAGACCGGCGTGGATAGAAACGAGCGTTTGCCGGAACGAAAGGGACTCGAATGGTCGCAGATGCACAGTCTGTCATGCGAACCTGCATCGTCTCGATGGCCCTGCGGACAATTCCGCCGCCACACCCGGCTCCGATTGCCTCGCTCCGGAGCGCGATGAGGGCCGTGTTGAAGCGGTCGACAAAGTCCTGATCGACCGGCAGACCCGAGCCAGACATGGCGTTCTCCTTCTTCGATTTTGGATTCACTGCGGCCGCTGGTCGATGATTGCTGCGAGGATTTCGTCGGCCTTTTCAGCCGGAAGGAAGAGCCGCGTCTTGTACTGGATCACCTCGCTGAACGCGCCGCGAGCCTTGAGCCATTCGCGATCCTGCGGCTGGAAATCCCGGACCTCAAAGCGCCGGCTACTGTTCACCATCGTGGAAACGAGGCGCGCGCCGTGGAGGCCCGGGATCAGTGTGCCATCGCCGCCACGCGCCGCCTCGATCAATTCAGCAGGGGTAAGCTTGATGGACGATTCAAGACCAAATGCGGTTTCCAGTTTCTCGAGCGCCGCGGGCATCACGATGCGTCCGAGTATCGAGGTTCCCGCTGCGTCATCGATCCGCCAGACGCGAACATCATCTTGCGGCAGCTTGTTCCAGACGGGCAGTAGGAGGCCGGTCGCAACGCTGATCGTATGAATATCGACCTTCTCGAGCGCCTCGGACACCTCTACGTCCCAGAAGGCCTTGAAGCTGTCGCGATCAATTTCCTTCCAGAAGGTCTGCCAAAGCTCGGCGAGTTGGATGCGCTTGGAACCCGTCGGTCGGACAAACTCCAGCATCTTGACTGGGCGCCCCTCGTCGTCGGTAATCGACCAGGATGGAACGCAAAGGGCGACGCGTCCCGAACGATTGTTGCGGAGATACTGGACATCTGTGGTGCCGCCCCAGATTCTGTCGAGGCGCGCCCATCCGGTAACGTGCGGCTTCAGATGAAGCTCGAGGCGGAGCAGCCGGGTTTCGGCGCCGGACACCGGGTCCTTCTTGAGCACCCGCTTCGAGATCGGGACGATGTGCTCGGCGCGGATCGCCTCGACGCCGAGATCGAGCGTTCCGGCTTCGCGCGCGGCGTCGACCCGGGCCTGTATTAGACCCATATACTCCTCGAAGATCGCATTCTGAGTCGCGATCCGCAGCGCGAGGATGCGGTTGAGCCATCGCTGGATCGGCGGCAGCTTGTCGAGCAAGGTGCCGTGCTCATCGACGAGCTTCAGACCGGTGATGATCTGGAGCTTCTCGAGGCTGACGCTCGCGAGCTTGCCCGCGTGGAGAAGGTGATACCACTGGGTCAGGGCCTCGCGGGCGTAGCAGCTTTCGAGATTATCGGCCGGATCGAACAGGTTCTGGCCGCCCGTCTGGCGTTGGCCGCGCGTGAGCGCGCCGAGCATGTCGAGGCGGCGAGCGATGGTGCTGATGAACCGACGTTCGCCCTTGCAGTTGGTCGTGACGGGGCGGAACACCGGCGGCATCGATTGGTAGGTGCGGTGGGTGCGGCCGAGGCCCTGGATCGCGATGTCGGCGCGCCACCCGGGCTCGAGCAAGAAATGGATGCGCCGCTTGTGCGCTGTGGGGCAACCCAAGTCGGCATGATAAGAGCGTCCGGTGCCGCCCGCCTCGGAAAAGACGAGGATAGGCTTTCGCCCCGACATGAAATTGTCGGTCTCGGCGATGTTGGAACTGGACGTGCGACGCTCGACCTTCTGCCGGCCTTGCCCGTCGACGACGATGCGCCGCGTGCGTCCCGTGACTTCCGCGACCATGTCGGTCCCGAAATGCGCGAGCAGGAAGTCGAGCGCAGCCGGAACCGGCGGTATCGAGCAGAGCCGCTCGATCAGCTCGTCGCGCGCGTCGACCGCTTCCTGGCGCAGGACACCGTTGCCCTCGTCGTCAAGCATCGGCTCGGAGCGCATCGATCCATCGGTCGCGCGAAAGGCGCGCATCTGGCGCGTCGGGAAGGCCGTTCTCAGATAATCGATCAGCGTGTCGAGCGGCGAGACATCGATCGACAGGTTCGCGCGTTCTTCGGGCGAAAGATCTGCAAGGCGGCGGCCGAGAATTGCCTCGGCCGTGCTGGTGAGTTGGACGACGGCGACATGGCCCGTGGCGAGTTCATCCTCGATAGCGCGAACGACCGTCGGCATCTTCATCGAGATCAGGACCTGCGAGAAGAACCGCTGCTTCGCGCTCTCGAACCGGCTGAGCGCCGATCCCTTGGCCTGGGCGTTCATCGTCTGGCCCGACATGCGGTCGACGATGTTCGATGCCATAAGGACCTCGTCGAGGTTCTGGTGGATGATGGCCCACGCGTCGGCATAGGCGTCGTAGATGTCGATCTGGTCGGGCGTGAGCTGATGCTCGAGTGGGTCATATTCGACGCCGGCGAAACTGAGGGCGCGGGCCGTATAGAGGCCCATGGACTTGAGATCGCGGGCGACGATTTCCATCGCGGCGATGCCGCCATCCGTCATCGCAGCGAGAAAGCTGTCACGGTTGGCAAAGGCGGTGCCCGGACCCCAGAGGCCGAGCCGCGAGGCGTAGCTCAAATTTTCGGGCTTCGTCGCACCGGTGGCCGATTCATAGACGACGCGGGCGCGCGGCAGCGCATTTTGCAGGCGGACCCCGGCAAGGCCCTGTTCGGAACCCTTGGCCCGCCGATACTCGTCCTTGGTGCCCGCGGCGTTGCCCATCGAATGGGATTCATCGAACAGGATCACGCCTTCGAAGTTTGCGCCAGTCCACTCGAGAATCTGCTGCAGGCGCGAGCATTGGTCGTGGCGCTGGGACCGGAGCGTCGCATAGGTGAGGAAAAGGATGCCGCTCGCCATGCCGATCGGCTGGCCGAGCGGAAAGGCGTCGAGCGGCTGGACATCGATCGGAAGTCCGCCAAGCGCGCTCCAGTCGCGCCGGGCATCTTCAAGGAGCGTCGCGCCCCTAGATATCCAGATCGCGCGCTGGTTGCCGCAGTTCCATTGGTCCCGAATGATCGCAGCGCCTTCGCGGCCCTTGCCCACGCCCGTCCCGTCGCCGATGAAGAAACCCATGCGATAGGCGGGGCCTTCGGAATCCTCGATCAGCAGGTCGCCGGCGGTGTTGGTGACGAACCGGCTCGGCAGGTCGCGCGAGAAGGCATCGCCTGCGTAGATGATCGCTTCGAGTTGGGCGTCGGACAGCGACTCGCTCGCCCGCTTCTGGAAGAGCGGACGATATTGGGGGATCGGCGGCAGAACCGACGCCATGGCGAGCGATTCCACGAGATTGTCGGGGTGTGGCTTCGCGCCCGGAATATCGATGCGGGCGAGCCGCCAGGGCGCGTAGATGCCGACCGGATCGCCGACCGGCAACGGCGTATCGCGAACCGAATAGGCGAGCGGCCGCGCCGAATCATCCTTGGCGGCAATCCGTGAAGGCGCAATGATCCTGGGGCCAGCGAGGCCGGAGAAGAGCGAAGACGACGAAGGCCCCAGCGCGGGCCGCATCGGGATCACCGCCGGGGACGCGGGCGGCGGTTCGTCGGACGGGTCAAGCCGCGGCGGAAGCGCGAGCACGATCGGCAGCGCCGCCTCGATCGTGTCGACCGTGTGTCGCTCAGTTTGGCCGATCCAGCCCTTGTCGAAGACGATCAGGCGGATAGCGACGCTGGTACCATGCTTCGCATAGGGGCGGCCGAGAATCGTGATCTCGACGCGCGGGCGGGCAATTTCGGCGACGGAGACATAGCCGCTCGCACCGCTCGCATCGTGCGCGAAGGTCGGCGACATGATCGCGACGCAGCGTCCGCCCTCGGCAAGACGCAGCAGCGCGGAGCGAAGATGGCGAGCCCCGGCATGACGGTCCTGGCCGCGCGCCTCGCTACGGCTGAAGGGCGGGTTGATCAGGACGACGGTGGGCCGAACATCCGCCGGCAGTCGGTCGTTGATAAATTCGGCGTCATGGGTCGTGACCGCGCGGCTCGTCACGAGGGAAAGCAGCGCCGCCCGGCAGGGATCGCGCTCGTTGAGCGAGACGCTCGCGCCGGCGGCAATCGCGTGCGCCGCGAGCATGCCCGTGCCCGCCGACGGTTCGAGCACATGATCGTCGGTCATGATCGCCGCCGTTCGGGCCGCTAGCCAGGACAGCGCGGCGGGCGTGCTGAACTGCTGCATGTCGATCTGGTGCTCGCTGCGGTAGGTCTGGGTCGGCAGCGCCTTCTCAAACGCGAGGATATCCGCGAAATCATCTTCGGGCGCGCAGTCCGGGTTCGGTTCATTGTCGGGCGCGAGCGTGTCAGAAGCCTGCGCGGCTTCGAGCGCGTCATAGGCATCGCGCATCGACCAGCGCCCGTCGGCATCGGACCCGCCGAACGCTTCGGTCATCAACCGCTTGAGCAGGGAGCGAGTCACCGATTGCGGAACAGCAAGCCGGTCGCGCAGTGCGCGCGCGACGCCATAGAGGCGTTCGGCGTTTTCTCGGGCCGCGGTATCCGGGATTTCGGCAAGCCTCAGAAGCGGAAGGGTCATGGCAATTCTCCTGAAGAAGTTCGGGAGCAACACGCCCCCGCTGCCATCGCCCTTCCCCCTCTCCTCCCGACGCGAATGGCAGGAAAAGAGGGGCCGCGGCGTGTGGCCGCGACCCAATAGGCCGGACGGAGAATCAGGCCGCGTCGGAGAGCTGCTCGTCCTCGTCGACATCATCGGCAGGATCGCCCGCCGCCTCGGGATCGACGGCGTCGGTCATTTCGTCATCGCGATCATCGTTCACCGGTTCGGCGACCGGGTGCTCGAAGCGCATGGCGTCAGGGAGCCACGCAAGCGCCTTTTCCTTGACGTCCGCCTCGACGATGATGTTCCCGGCGAAGAGCTGTTCAGCCGAGGACGCGAGCAAGTCCTTCTTCGATGCCCCGTAGCGCTGGCTGAGTTCGCTGCCACCGATGTCCTGGAAGAGGTCGATGATGGAGCTCTTGGTCAGCCGCTTGAAGTAATTCGCGGCCGTCGGGCGCCACCAGGCGGCGACGTCGATCTCGAGCTTGCGACCGAGATGATCGACGAAACCGCTGGCGGAATCTTTCATGGGCACCGCATGGATCGTCCGGGCAATCGCCCAGGCGAGCCAAGCCGCACGCGCTTCTTCGCCGAGCGCGCAGAAGGCATCGTAGCGCCCGGCGACGCCGATGTTCGGCTGGACCCAGCTTCGATCGAGCCCCTCTTCGAGCTTCGTCCATTCGTCAGCCGCGAGCGATCCGCTCTCGAAGCCAATGACGCGCGACGGCGCAGAGTCGGCGCGAAGGTCGCTCGCGAGATCGGAGGCGTAGCGCCGCAAAGCCGCATCGACCATCACGAACGTGCCGAGATCGAGCGCGAAGCGCGGATCGCTTGCGACATGGACCCGGAGCAGCTCGGCTTTCATCGTCGCGAGTTCGTCGATGAGCCGCTGGCTCATCGACGGTTTCGCCGAAACAGAGCCTTCGGTGTCGCCGTCGTCATCTTCGTCGCCATCGATGTCTTCGTCGGCCTCGTTCGGGACCATGTAGGCCTGATGATGAACGCGGGGCTGGCCGTCTTCGCCGATGACGAGGAAGGCGAGGGCCGCGGCTTTCTGGTCTTCGGTGAGGACTGCCGGTCGATTCTGGATGCCGCTCAGTTCGGATTCGAGTTCGCGATACCGCTGTTCCTCGTCCTCGGTGATGCCGTCATCACTCTCGTCAGCGGATTCGGCGATGGAGTTCATCTCGGCCTCGATCTCGGCGCACCGCGCTTCCTCCTCTGCCGTCGGTTCGGGGATCTCGCCGCGGACCGGGCGGAGGCCGTCATAATCCGCGAACGAGATGCGCGTCATTGGGACCGCGCGAATTTCCGCGTAGCCCTCGCGCGCGCGGATCGATTCAGCTTCCGCCGCAAGCTTCTCATCGGCGAGCCGGTCGAGGACGTCGCCGTCGATCCAGTTTTCGGACGCGCTGTCGGAGAAGAGGTCGGAGTCGATCCGCCCGCCCGCTTCGACATAGGCTTCGCGTCCAACGAGCAAAGCCTTCGGGTCGTTGCCTCGATAGTTGCCGGCGGCGAGCTCACGCCGGATGGTGAACGGGTCATTACGGTAATAGCTCTCGCGATATTGCTCGAAGACACGGGCCTGTCGGGCTGTGTCCGACGTGCTGCCATAGGCTTTCGCGATTTCGAGGGTGATTTCGCCCTTGCGCAGCGCATCGAAGACTGTCTCGTGCAGGTCCGCGAGACGGACGCGACCGAGAACAAAACGCTCGGTTTTGCCGAAGCGCGCCGCTACCTGGGCCGCAGTCTTGTCCTCTTTCTCGATCATATTCTTGAACGCCATGCATTCGTCCGCAGCGCTCATCGGCAGCTTGCGATTTTCAGCATAGCTGAGTTCGATCGCGTCCTTGGTGTCGGGCCGAACCATGACCGGTACTTTGAAATCTTCCGGAAGCTCGCCCTTCTCGATCAGCGCGTGCACCCTCGTGAGACGGCGCCCGCCGCCGAAGATGCTGTACTGATCCTTCTTGCGCTTGACAGCGGTGCCAATCAGATTCTGGATGATGAAGCCGGCCTGGCCGATCATAGCTTCCAGTTCGGCATCGGCATCCGGGTCGCTTTCGGTTCGGACATTGAGCGGCGACACGACGCAATTGCGCGCGAGAGCGTATATGATGGGAAATGTCATAGTCTGTCTCCTGGCGGCGATGGCCCGACCATTCAGGCCGCTCGGCGCCGCCAGTCCCTCGCTCCCTTCCCTCCATGTCGTAGGACGTCGTTCCAGTCGTTCCGATCGTTCCATGGCCAGATCGTCTCGATACGCCGTCCGGAGACCGCCTGCGCCTTCATGGCGAGCGGCACGGCGAGGCGGCCGGCACGGTCGTTGTCGGGCAACAGGATGAGACGCGACACCGAATCTGGCGTAGCAATACGTGGGATGCGCTCATTGCCGAGCGCAGCCCAGACCGGAATGCCGAGGAGGATCATCGCCGAGATCGCTGTCTCGATGCCCTCGGCAATTCCGAGTGTATCAGTGGCGGGCGCGAGTCGAACCGCACCTGTGCGGGGGTGACCGAGCAATCTGCGAGGATGCTGGAGGTCGCGCGCGCGTCGGCCCTTGCGATCCAGGAAGGTCCGGTGGACGGCCACCAATCCCGAATCATCTGTTACCGCGGCGAGCATCGCCGGTCGGAACACGGCCAGTCGCCCCCTGCCAAGCGGCGTTCGCGGAGCGAAGCGCAGGCAGTCAGGTGCAATATCGATCGACCTATTCCGCAAATAGGTCTCCGCGATTGTCCAATTTATTGGCCGACCAATGCCCCACAGCTCACGGGCACGCCGCTGTAGCCATTCCTTAGGCAGGCAGGATGGCACACCCCTGCCGTCATGCGCGTCGAGGGCGGTCAGATCGTCGCGACGGAGAGCCCGGAGCACATCGGAAATGTCGCAGCCGGCAAAGCATTTGAACAAAAGTCGTGTTTCGCCAACCCTGACCGACAGGCTCGGCGTTCGATCGTCATGAGCAGGACAGCAGCACATGCCAGAATCGCCTGACCAAGCCCCGCCTAAGCGGCGCACAAGAGCAGCCCCGGCGACCTCGAGTTCTGGCTTTCGAGACGTTGAAAACCCAGCAGGCATGGCAAGCCTCTTCATCAGGACGGACACGCAATCCCCCCCTCTCTTCCTCCTCGCTCGGCTTGGCTGCAGCATTGGTCCGATTGCCCCCGCGGCGCAGGAATGCCGCCGACCGGCAGATTTATGCCCTAACCCTTGTGACGAACGTGGCGCCGGGAATACTCGAGCCGGCGAAAGCTGCGTTGGAACCGCGCGCAAAAATGTCTCGTTGCGAGGACACGAAAGATGCGGGATTCTGATGACGCTCCGGTCGAGATCGTATTTGTCGAGCCCCTAACGGTGCGGATTTCGACCGCCGTCAAGCTTACCGGCATCAGTCGATCACGAATATATGAACTCATCGAGTCCGGCGACCTCGACACCGTCAAGGTCGGCCGGTCCACATTAATTCCATTCAAGAGCCTCAAGGCGCTGACCGGCGGCTAGCCACTTGAGTTCGCCGGTTTCCCGAAAGCGGGTCGCAGAATTTGAGCGCCATCGCGAAGCTCGTTCAGATAGTCGGACCAATGTTGCATCATGCGGACGCGCTCATCCCAATATTCGCCTCGCGTGTAGATACGGCGGGTCGCATTGGCATCGAGATGGGCGAG
This sequence comes from Sphingopyxis macrogoltabida, assembly GCF_001314325.1. NCBI lineage: Bacteria > Pseudomonadati > Pseudomonadota > Alphaproteobacteria > Sphingomonadales > Sphingopyxidaceae > Sphingopyxis > Sphingopyxis macrogoltabida. The sequence goes on along the minus strand of NZ_CP009429.1, from coordinate 691,870 downwards.
CTGCCTCTCGATCGCATCAGGGTGCCACATGCCCATCTGGTTGAGGAGCGTGGCTGCTGTCGATCGGAACCCATGCGCCGTCATCTCCTCGCGGCTATAGCCGAGGCGACGCAGTGCCGCGCTCACCGTATTCTCGGACATGCACCGCCGGGAGGTCCGAAACGACGGAAACAGAAATTGCCCATGGCCGGTGAGGCCGTGCAGTACTTCAAGCATTTCGAGAACCTGCCTCGACAGGGGAACACAGTGCTGGCGACGCATTTTCATCTTGTCGGCCGGGATCGTCCACACCGCGTCCTCGACATCGATCTCTGTCCATTCCGCCTGTCGCAATTCCCCCGGCCTGACGAAGACATGCGGAGTCAGTCGCAGCGCAATCGCCGTGATTTCGTGACCGGTATATCCTTCGATAGCGCGCAAGAGCGCCCCTGTTTCCTTGCGGGTCGTGATCGCGGCGTGGTGCTTTACCTTGGGTGCCGTGAGCGCGCCGCGCAGGTCAGCCGCGAGATCACGGTCGGCCCTTGCGGTGGCGATTGCATAGCGGAAGACTCTGCTAATAACGCTGCGCATTCGACGGGCACTTTCATACCGGCCATTTGCTTCGACCTTTCGGAGAACGGCCAGAACTTCCTGGGGCGTGATTTTTGAGATCGGCCGGCTGCCGATCAATGGATTGGCGATATCGAGAAGCCAGCGAATTTTGCGAAGCGTGACGGCCGCGCGCTCTTCCCGTTCGTTTTTCGCCAGCCATTCCGCCGCAATCGTCTTGAACGTGTTGTCCTCGGCGATCTTTCGGGTGATCCGTTCGACCTTCTTTTCCGCGGCCGGGTCGAGACCGGAGACGATTTTCTTGCGGGCCGCGTCTCGCAACTCACGGGCGGCGGAAATCCCGACGTCCGGCCAAGACCCGAAGTAGAGCGTCTTTTGCCGTTCGAGGTGCCGATAGTTCATTCGCCAGAGTTTGGCCCCGTTCGGCCTTACCAAGAGGTACAGCGCATCCGAATCGGCCATTTTATAGGCCTTTTCCATGGGCTTGGCGTTCGAGATCTGGATGTGGGTAAGCGTCATGATGGTTTCACCTGCAAGAGGCTGACCGGAACCATCAAAAACACCATCAAAGCTGATGGTATGCTGATGGTTCCGGCTGGATCAGCCTGGATTCCATTCAGCGATTCTCATCGAAAAAACGGTGGAAAACCAGCCGCTTGCTGGACATTCCCGGACGTTGCCGGAAAGGTCACTGGTGCCCAGAAGAGGACTCGAACCTCCACGACCTTGCGATCGCCAGCACCTGAAGCTGGTGCGTCTACCAATTCCGCCATCTGGGCACGGGGTAGGAGCGGGCGCTTAGCGGGGGGGCAGTCGGCTTGTCAACCGCGCTGCGGCCGGAGCCGCATATTTTATCGCAAGGGCGCGGTTTCGCGTTGCCATCCGCCGCCTCGCCCCTTGCCCCGGCGAACGCTTCGCGGCATGGGGAGCCATCGGGCGCGCGCACGCGCCAGCACAGAATCGGATACAGGCGGACATGATGCAAAAGCTCGACGGGCAATTGATCACGGTGCTGGGCGGCGGCGGCTTCCTCGGCCGCTATGTCGTGCAACGTCTGCTGGCGCGCGGCGCGCGCGTGCGCATTGCCGAACGCGAACCGCGCAAGGCGGTCTTCCTGAAGCCACTCGGTGGCCTCGGCCAGACGCAGTTCGTTGCCGCCGACGTCCGCGATGCCGCAAGCGTCGCGCGCGCCGTTGCCGGAAGCGATGCGGTGATCAACCTCGCGGGCAGCTTCGACGATATGCGTGCGGTACAGGCGGACGGCGCCGGCCATGTCGCGGCGGCGGCGAAGGCGGCCGGCGTTCCGACGCTGGTCCATATCTCGGCGATCGGCGCCGACAGCGGCAGCGCATCCGCCTATGGCCGCAGCAAGGGCGACGGCGAGGCGGCCGTGCGCGGGGCTTTTCCCCAAGCGGCAATCCTGCGCCCGTCCATTCTCTTCGGCCGCGAAGACCACTTTATCAACCGCTTTGCAACGATGATGCGCCTGTCGCCGGTCATTCCGGTGATCGCGCCGAAGGCGAAATTCCAGCCGGTCTATGTCGGCGACGCCGCCGATGCGGTCGTCGCGGCGCTTGCCCCGGCCGCGGCGGGCAAGACCTTCGAACTCGGCGGGCCCGAGGTGCTGACGATGGCCGCATTGCAACGGCGGGTCGCCGACGCGACGGGACGCAAGCCGCTGTTCGTCGATATTCCCGACGCGGTCGCATCGGCGCTGGCCAGCGGGCTCGGTTGGGCACCCGGCGCGCCGATCACCAAGGATCAGTGGCTGATGCTCCAGACCGACAATGTCGTCGCGACGGGTGCGAACGCCCTGACGCAACTCGGCGTCACCCCGACCGCGCTCGCCGACGTGACCGACGGCTGGCTGGTCCAGTATCGCCGCCATGGCCGCTTCGCGCAGGCGGCTTCGTAAAACGCCGCCGGTCATCCGGATGCCGAAAGGGAGCCCTTCATGTTCAAGCGCCTGTTCGTCGATCACCCCAAGGCCGTCGATGAAAGCTATGCCGAACATTTCGGCGTCGCATCGCGCTTTGGCCTGACAATGATCTGGGGCGGCGCCTGCGCGCTGGTCCACGCCGTCGTTCCGGGCTGGTGCATCACCACGGGCAGCGACACGATCCGCCGCCTCAACAAGATCATGGTCGAACAGCGCGCCGCCAAGGGGCAGGCCGCAATGCAGATGAACACGGTCGACTGGGTCATCTGACCGCGTGTCCGACACCCCCGATTATCTCGACCGCGCGGCGCGGCCGCGGCTTGCCTATCGCTTTGTGGCGGGAACAGGTCCGACGATCATCTTCCTGCCCGGCTATATGTCCGACATGGCGGGAGGCAAGGCGACGGCGCTTTTCGACTGGGCAGCGGCCGAAGGGCAGGCCTGTCTGCTTCTCGATTACGCCGGTTGCGGACGGTCGGACGGGCTGTTCGCCGAACAGACCCTGCTCGACTGGCGCGGCGACGTACTCGACCTGATCGACGCGAAGGCCGCGGGACCGGTCATTCTTGTCGGATCGTCGATGGGCGGGTGGCTGATGCTGCTTACCGCGCTCGCGCTGGTGCAGCGCGACGGGCCGGCGCGCGTCGCGGGGCTGGTCGGCGTCGCGGCAGCGCCCGATTTCACCGGCTGGGGCTTCACCCCCGAAGAAAAGGCGATCATCCTCGCCGAGGGCGAACTGCGCGAAGAGACGCCGTACAGCGACCAGCCCTATGTGACGACGCGTGCCTTCTGGCAGTCGGGCGAGGCGAACCGCCTCCTCGACGGCGACATTCCCCTCGCCTGCCCCGTGCGCCTGCTTCACGGCGAGGAGGACGGCGACGTTCCGCCGGATATCAGCCTGAAGCTGTCCGCCGCGCTCGCCAGTGAGGATGTGCAGGTGACGCTCGTCAAGGGCGGCGACCACCGGCTATCGCGCGATACCGATATCGCGCTGCTGATCGACACCGTCGCGCGTATCGCGACAAATTAGGCACCCTCGCGCGGATCGCGACAAATTAGACTCCGTCGCGCGGCTCGCGACCAATTAGAGGATTACCATGGCCCGCAGCGACTTTCGTTTCCACGTCACCAAGCGCGTCCGCTATGCCGAGATCGACGCGCAGGCGGTCGTGTTCAACAGCCGCTACCTCGAATATTTCGACATCGGGATCACCGAATATTGGCGCGCGGCCGGCGTCTACGAGCACTGGACCGCGCTCGAAAGCCCCGAATTCCACGTCGCGCGCGCCGAGGTCGATTACAAGGCGCCGATCCTGCTCGACGAGGAAATCGACATTTGCGTCCGCTGCTCGCGCGTCGGCCGCAGCTCGATGACCTTCCTGTTCGAACTGCATGGCGCCGGCCGCGACGACCTGCGCGCATCGGGGCTCGAGGTCAGCGTCCATGTCGAGGAAGCGCGCGGCGCGACCGCGCCGGTGCCCGATGCATTCGTAAATCTGTTCGAAGCGTTTGAAGGACGCAGCCTTCGCGCCTAGATAAGGCGCATGACGAAATATCTCCATACGATGATCCGCGTGTCGGATCCCGATGCCACCATCGCCTTCTTCAACCTCGTCGGGCTCGAGGAAGTGCGCCGTTTCGACAGCGAACAGGGCCGCTTCACGCTGATCTTCCTCGCGCCGCCGGGCCAGGCGGGGGTGGCGGAGGTCGAGCTGACCTATAACTGGCCGCCCGCCGACGGCAGCGCGGCCGAGGAATATACGGGCGGGCGCAATTTCGGGCATCTCGCCTATCGCGTCGACAATATCTACGACACCTGCCAGCGGCTGATGGACGCGGGCGTGACGATCAACCGTCCGCCGCGCGACGGGCATATGGCGTTTGTCCGCTCGCCCGACGGCATTTCGGTCGAACTGCTGCAGGACGGCCATCTGCCGCCGCAGGAGCCATGGGCATCGATGCCCAACACGGGGAACTGGTAAGCCACCATGCCGGGCCTGTTGATCAACATCGACGTGCCCGACGTGATCGCCGGCGAGCGATTTTATACCGCCGCACTCGGCCTGACGGTGGGGCGCCGCCTCGGCAGCGATATCGTCGAACTGACCGGGTGCGATGCGCCAATCTATCTGATCGCCAAGCCCGCCGGGACCGCAATCGGCCCCGGCGGCGGCGATTTCAGGCGTTATCACCGGCACTGGTCGCCCGTGCACCCCGATTTCACGGTCGACGACCTCGATCGCGCCGTCGCGCGAGCGCTGGCCGCCGGGGCGACGCAGGAGGGCGAGACGATCGACCTGCCCTATGGCCGGCAGGCGATGTTCGCCGATCCGTTCGGACACGGATTTTGCCTGATCGAATTCAATGCCGCGGGATATGACGCCATCGCCTGCTGATGTAGCAACCTGCACCTATCAAGGCTGACGGCCTTCCGCTTCGTCTTGGAAGCGAACGAGGCCGAAAGCGAAAGGAGACGATCATGACTGCACTCGACATCGTCCGCATTCCGGTCCTCAGCGACAATTATGTCTGGCTGGTCCACGAACCCGGCAGCGGCGCGACGATGGTCGTCGACCCCGCGGTCGCCGATCCGGTGCTGGCCGCGGCGGCCGAGCGCGGCTGGACGATCACCGATATCTGGAACACCCATTGGCATCCCGACCACACCGGCGGCAACGCCGCGATCAAGGAAGCGACGGGGTGCACGATCACCGGCCCGGCTGCCGAATATGAGCGCATCCCGACGCTCGACGTGCAGGTGAAGGGCGGCGACACGGTCCGGCTCGGCAGCCACAGCGCCGAGGTATGGGACGTCCCTGCGCATACGGCCGGTCACATCGCCTATCATTTCGCGAACGATCGCGCGATCTTCGTTGGCGACACGATGTTCGCCATGGGTTGTGGCCGGTTGTTCGAGGGGACGGCCGAGCAGATGTTCGGCAATATGCAGCGGCTGGGCACGCTCGACGATGCGACGCGCGTCTATTGCGCGCACGAATATACGCTGTCGAACGCACGCTTCGCGGTCACCGTCGAGCCCGACAATGCGGCGCTTGCGGCGCGGCTCGCGGCGGTCGAGGCGGCGCGCGGTGCGGGCGAGGCGACGGTGCCGACGAGCATCGGCGAGGAACGCGCGACCAACCCGTTCCTCCGCGCCGCCAGCGCGCAGGAACTCGGTCGCATCCGGGCGTTGAAGGACGCCGCCTAGGGCGGCGCGCGGAGCTTCAGGGAGCGTTCACTTTCGGGACGTCATAGCGAAGGCAGGAGCAACATGATGGCGAAGCTCAATCCGGTTCACGGCATCGCACTGGCGATATTGGCCGCACCGCTGGTCGCGGGCTGCGCGCCTGCGGGCGACGCCGGGCCGGGCGCGGCGGCGCTGACGCCGAAACAGGCCGAAACGCTGGACAAGCAGCTTGCCGGCAAGGTCCCCGGCAAGCCCGAGAAATGCCTGCCGAGCTTTCGCACCACCGACACGATCCGGGTGTCCGACAATATCCTGTTGTACCGGGCGAGCGGCAACCTCGTCTATCGCAACGACCTGAAGGGCAGTTGCCCCGGGCTCGCGCGCGACAGCGACATCATGGTCATCCGCCAGTTCGGGTCATCGACCTGCAGCGGCGATTTCTTTCATCTGGTCGACCGGTCGAGCGGCATTCGCGGTCCGACCTGCGTGCTTGGAGAATTTGTCCCCTATCGCAAACCGGCGGGGGACGAAGGCTGAACCAGCGGTTCGGTCGCAGGCGGGGCCCGGTTTGCGCCGAGCTCTTCGGGTCGCACCCCCGCCTGCTATTTGAAGATTGCGTACCATATCCCGCTCGCATCGAGCGAAGCCGAGATGCCCTTCGGGCTAGGCGCAAGACCGATGGGTGTCTCGACTTCGCTCGACACGAACGGATAAGGGCTATGCCTTGTACAAGGCCGCGATCTTGTCTTCGTAAACCTGTTTCAGCACATGGCGCCGGATCTTCATCGACGGCGTCATCTGCTCATTCTCGATCGTGAAGGCCTCGTCGGCGAAATCGAACTTGCGCACCTTTTCGATCACCGAGAGCTGGCCGTTGACGCGGTCGACCGCGGCGCGGATCACGGCGCGGAACTTCTCATGCTCGCGCAGCAGCTTCAGATCCTTGGGCAGCCCCTCGGCCTCGGCCCATTCGGCCGCCCATTCGGGATCGGGGACGAGGATGCCGACAAGATGCGGGCGCTTGTCGCCATAGACCATCGCCTGCAGGATTTCGGGCTGCAACGTCAGCATGCCCTCGACACGTTGCGGCGAGACATTGTCGCCCTTGTCGTTGACGATCAGGTCCTTCTTGCGGTCGGTGATGACGATGCGGCCCTTGTCGTCGATATGGCCGATATCGCCCGTGTGTAGCCAGGCGCCTTTGTCCGGCTCCGCCGGATCTGGGACGAGCACGCGCTCGGTCTCCGCCTGATTGCGCCAATAGCCTTTCATCACCAGCTCGCCGCGCACCAATATCTCGCCGTCGTCGGCGATCTTCACCTCGGTGTTCATCAGCGGCGGCCCGACGGTGTCCATCTTGATCCCGGCGGACGGCCGGTTGCAGCTGATCACCGGCCCGGCCTCGGTCTGGCCATAGCCTTGCAGCAAAGTCAGCCCGATCGAGTGGAAGAAAACGCCGATCTCGGGATTGAGCGGCGCGCCGCCCGACACCAGCGCCTTCATCCGGCCGCCGAAACGCTTGCCGATCTTGGGCCGGAACAGCCGGTCGAGCAGCAGGTCGACCGGCCGGTCGAGCAGGCCCATGCGCCGCTCATAATCCTTCTCGCCGACGCGCAGCGCCTGATTCAGCATCCAGTTGGCGAGCTTGCCCTGTTTTTCGACCGCCTTGATCATCCGCGCGCGGATCACCTCGAACAGCCGCGGGACGACGACCATGATCGTCGGGCGCGTTTCCTCGATGTTCGAGACGAGCTTTTCGAGCCCCTCGCTATAATAGATTTGCGCGCCGACCATGATCGGCAGGAACTGGCCGCCCGAATGTTCATAGGCGTGGCTGAGCGGCAGGAAGGAGAGGAATACCTCTTCGTCGCCGATCCCGAAATCATTAACGAGCACCTCCGCGGCACCCGCTGCATTGTGCAGGATCGCGCCATGATGCTGCATCACCCCGCGCGGCGCGCCGCCGGTGCCGCTGGTATAGATGATGCACGCCGTATCCTCGCGCTTGACGCCGAGCCCGCGCGCCTTGGTTTCCTCCAGATATGTCTCGCCGTTCTGGACGAGCGGCGCCCAGTCGTGGACCGAAACCTCGCCCTGCTGGCCGACACGCAGGCTTTCCATGCTGATCACGATATGCGCTTCGGACCGCATCACCGCGGGCATCAACACGCGCGCCAGCTTCGCCGTCGACACGATCACCGCCTTGGCACCGCTGTTGTCGAGGATATGCTGATGGTCGCGTTCGGTGTTGGTCGTATAGGTCGGAACGGTGATGCAGCCGGCGGCCATGATGCCCAAGTCGGCGATGCACCATTCGGGGCGGTTCTCGCTGACCAGCACCACCCGGTCGCCTTCCTTGAGGCCGAGTTCGCGCAAATTATGCGCCAGCGCCGCCACTTGGCCGGCGACCTGCCGCCAGCTCAGCGGCTGCCAGGCCCGATCGGCCTTGTGCCACAGGAATGGATCGTCGCCGCCCTTTTCGGCGCGGTCGAAGAACATCGCGACCAGACTCGGAAAATGGTCGAGATGGGGGTTTTCCAGCTTCATGCCTCTTGCTCTCCCACAGAGGTTTTTCCGTTATATGATGCTCTTATCCCTGCGGCGGCGCGCCATCGACCGACGAGGTGCCGGGACCGCGCGGGTCGGCGGCGCCGTGCCACACCTCCCCAACGCGCTGCGCCGCGTTTAGCTTCGACCCGAGGTCGGCCGGGGTGAAAGCGTAACCGAATGGCTGCATCTTCGCCGCGATCGCCTGTCCCGCCGCATCGTCCTCGATCAGCACGCCCTTTTCACCGAAGAACAGGTTCGGCAGCGCGATCGCTTCCTCGGCCGACAGCCCCCAGTCGAGCACGCCGATCAGCGTCTTCGTGACATGCATGATGATCCGCTTGCCGCCCGCCGAGCCGACCGCAAGGATGACCTTGCCGTCGGGGCCATAAACGATCGTCGGCGACATCGACGACAGCGGACGTTTGCCCGCCTCGACGCGGTTGGCGGCCGGAGCGCCGTCCTGCACGGGGCTGTGATCGAAATCGGTGAGCTCGTTGTTGAGGAAATAGCCGTTCACATTGAGATGGCTGCCAAAGATGCTTTCGACGGTCGAGGTCATCGACGCGACATTGCCGGCGCGGTCGACCGCGACGAAATGCGTTGTGCCGTTCTCGGCGACCGGACCCGACGAGGTGCGCGCCGGGGCGCCCGGCGGCGTTCCGGCCTCATAATGGCCTGCCGCGCCATAAGGCGAGATGAGCTGGCGGCGCTCTGCAAGATAGGCCTTGTCGAGCAGCCCCTTGACCGGAACATCGACGAAATCGCCGTCACCAAGATATTTGGCGCGGTCGGCATAGGCGAGTTGCATCGCCTCGGCGATGAGGTGCCAGCTCATCGGATTGTCCTTGCCCATCGTCTTCATGTCCCAGCCCTCGATCATGCCGAGGATGCCGAACACCGTGGTCGCGCCCGACGAAGGCGGGCCCATGCCGCAGACCTTGTAGACGCGATAGGTGGTGCAGACGGCGGGACGGTCCTTCGCCCGATAGGCGGCCAGATCCTGCGCGGTCAGCACCGCCGGATTGCGCACCGATTTCGCGACCGTTTCGCTGATCGCGCGGGCGTTGGCGCCGGTGTAGAAGGCGTCGGGACCGCGCGCCGCGATATCGCGCAGCAGCGCCGCATAGGCCGGGTTCTTCAGCCGCGTCCCGACCGGCACCGGCTTGCCATCGACATAATAGATCGCGCGCGCGGCCGGAAAATCCTTCCACAGCGCCTGATAGCGGTCGAGCCAGTTGTAGAGCGCCGGGGTAACCTCATAACCGTCCTCGGCCAGTTTGATCGCGGGCTGGAACAAAGCCTTCCATTCGAGCTTGCCCCATTTCCGGTGCGCCATTTCCATCAGGCGGATATTGCCGGGAACACCAACCGAAAGGCCGCCGGGAATGACGTCCGAGTAACCGCGCGGCTTGCCGTCGGGGCCGAGAAAACGCCCGGGCTTCGCCGACGCCGGCGCGGTCTCGCGGCCGTCGATCGTCGCGATGCCGTCCGATTTGGCGTCGTGATAGACGAGGAAACCGCCGCCGCCGATGCCGCTCGACTGCGGTTCGACGAGCGTCAGCACCGCGACCATCGCGACCGCCGCATCGGCTGCCGTGCCCCCCTGCTGCAGGATCGCCCGTCCGGCCTCGGTCGCGCGCGGATCGGCGGACGAGGTAACGCCCTGCGCCGCGGCGAGCGAGGGAAGCGAAACGATAAAAAGGCTGATGACGGCAAGGAGTCGTTTGATCATGCGCGCGACATTGGCGCGGGGGTGCAGACAGCGCAACCCCGATGGCGGATCAGGCGGACGTCCCCACCGCATCGGCGACCCGCGTAAAGCCATCGCGCGCCGCGAGCGTTTCGAGCCCGCGCGCGATGCGCCCCGCGAGCCCCGGTCCTTCATAGACCATCGCCGAATAGATCTGGATCAGGCTGGCCCCCGCACGAATCCGTTCCCACGCCTGTTCGGCCGAAGCAATGCCGCCTGCGGCCACGAGCGGCAGCTTGCCGCCGCTGGCGCTCCGGAAATCGCGGACCCGCTGGAGCGCGAGGCCTGCCAGCGGAGCACCCGACAGCCCGCCCGCTTCGCCCGCATGGCGCGAGGCGAGCGCCGGCCGCTCGATCGTCGTGTTCGATACGATCACCGCCGCCAGCCCCTTGTCGAAGGCGACGGCAACGATGTCGTCGATGTCGGCGGGTTCGAGATCGGGCGCGACCTTGAGGAATACCGGCCTCGCGCCGTCTGCGGACTGCGCCGCGGCGACGCCGTCGAGCAACGCCTCGAGCGCGCCGCGATCCTGCAGCGCGCGGAGGCCCGGCGTGTTCGGCGAGCTGATATTGACCGTCAGATAGTCGGCGAGCGGTGCCATCGCCGCCGTGCCCTTGGCATAGTCGGCGATGCGGTCGGCGCTATCCTTGTTGGCGCCGATGTTGATGCCGAGCGGTACGGGCAACCCGAACCGGCGCAGGCAGACGATCCGCTCCGCCGCCTTTTCCTGACCGCCATTGTTGAAGCCCATGCGATTGATCACCGCGCCGTCTTCGACGAGGCGGAACAGCCGCGGGCGCGGATTGCCGTCCTGCGGCAGCGGCGTCAGCGTGCCAACCTCGACGAAGCCGAAACCGAAATGCGGCATCGCATGGGCGACGCGTGCATCCTTGTCGAACCCCGGCGCGAGCCCGACCGGATTGGGGAAGTGCAAACCGGCGAGCTCGGTCGCCAGCGCCGGGCTGGTCAGCGCGTGACGGGCACGCGGCAGCGGCTGGAGCGCGTTCAGGGTCAGATTGTGCGCGGCTTCGCCGTCGGTCGCATGGACGAGCGGACGAACGAGCGCATAGGCGGCATCGGCGGCAGAGGCGAAGAGCGACATGGCCCGCCATTGCGCCGGACCGGAGCCTATGGCAAGCCCTTCGGCGGGTCAGAATGAAGTACCGGAAACCGGGGAGAAAAATGGTGTCGCACCTTCGCCTTGCCGCCAGGCTGTCCAGCGGCCTGCTCGTCCTTGCGCTCGCGGGATGCGCGTCGGCTACTGCCGATCCCGTGGCAACGGCGCCCGCCGCCCCTGCCCCCGCCGATCCGCCCGCCGGAGCCGGGCTCGCCGAATTCTTCGACAAATATGACGCGGCGCAGCTTTCGCTCTCGCCGCAGGGCAAGGCATATCGCGGCATTCGCGACGCCGACTATGGCAAATGGGACGACCCGAGCGACGAAAGCGAGGTCGCGACGCACAAGCTGCAGCAGGCGACGGCGGAGGCGATGCGCGGCAGTTTCGACCCCGCCCGGCTGTCGACCGAGGACGCGCTGTCGTTCGAGCTGTTCAATGCGCAGGCCGAGCGCGCCGACCGCCTGTTCGCTTTTCGCGACCACGGCTATCTCTTCGACCAGATGAACGGCGCGCAGAGCCGGCTTCCCGCCTTCCTGATCAACATCCACCGCGTGTCGAACGTCGCCGAGGCCGAGGCCTATGTCGAACGAATCCGCGGCCTCGGCCCGGTGCTCGATTCGCTGACCGCGCAGTCGGCGGAGCGCGCCGCCAAGGGTCTGCAGCCGCCCAAATGGGTCTATGCCTATGTGATTTCGGACATCGGCAATCTGCTCAAACCCGACAATGCCGTGGTGGAGGACCTCGCCGCCAAGGTCGGCAAGCTGGACATTGCTCCGGCGGAAAAGACGCGCCTCGTCGCCGCAGCCGGGGCGGCGTGGCGCGAAAGCGCTGGCCCCGCCTATGAACGGCTGCGCGCCGAAATGCAGCGCCAGCAGGCAAGCGCGCCGACCGAGGACGGCGTATGGCGGATGCCGGACGGCGGCGCCTATTATGCCGCGCTGCTGGCGAATTACACCACGACCGACATGACCGCCGCGCAAATCCACGATCTAGGCCTGTCCGAAGTCGCGCGCATCCACGGCGAAATGAAGAAAATCATGGCGCAGGTCGGCTTCAAGGGCACGCTACAGCAATTCTTCGCGCATCTGCGCGACAGCCCGCAATATTATTACACCACCCGCGAAGCTTATCTGGCCGAGGTCGATGCGAAGGTGAAGGCGATGGAGGCGCGGCTTCCGGCCTTCTTCAACATGCTGCCCAAGGCGCCGCTGCAGGTGAAGGCGGTCGAGGCGTTTCGCGAAAAATCGGCCGGCAAGGCCTTCTACCAGTCGCCCTCACCCGACGGGTCGCGTCCCGGCACCTATTATGTGAATCTCTATGACCTCCGCGACATGTCGAAGACCGAGCTTGAGGCGCTCGCCTATCATGAGGGGGTTCCCGGCCATCACCTCCAGCGCGCGGTGCAGACCGAACTCACCGGCCTGCCGCCCTTCCGCCGCTTCGGCGGCTTCACCGCCTATACCGAGGGCTGGGGCCTCTATTCGGAGGAACTCGCCAAGGACATGGGCTTCTATACCGATCCCTACAGCGATTTCGGCCGGCTGGGGATGGAGCTGTGGCGCGCGTGCCGGCTTGTCGTCGACACCGGCATCCACGACAAGCGCTGGAGCCGCGAGCAGGCGATCCAGTATCTCAAGGACAATACGCCGAACCCGCAAGGCGACATCGAAAAGGCGATCGAGCGCTATATCGTCTATCCGGGGCAGGCGACCGCCTATCTGATCGGCAAGCTCAAGATCATGGAACTTCGCGGCCGCGCGCAGGCGGCGCTCGGCGACCGGTTCGACATCCGCGCGTTTCACGACGTCGTGCTCGAATCGGGACCGGTGCCGCTCGACATATTGGAGCGCCGCGTCGACGCGTGGATTGCCACGCAGAAGGGCTAGCCCACGATAAATAAATTGCGGCTTGACGCGCCGCGGTGAAAGGAAAATTATATCCGGCATAAACAGGCGGCAAAAAAGCTGCCGATGGGGTCGGTCTCGTCATGTCGGATAATATTTCCTCGTCAGGGGACGTAAGCGGCGAAGCGCCGTTCGAACTGCATTATTTTCCGCCCGATCCCGATCTGGCGGACATGGTGTCGAGCTTTTACGCTGCGCGCGTCAACATGCCGCGCTTCGACGAATATGAGCGCGCCGACCGCCCGCAATTCCGTTTCGTGACCGCCGCCGACGGCGAATATGTCTTCGCCGACGGCCACCGGTCGCAGGTCTGCAACGCCAATATCGTCGGCCCGACGAGCGGCCGGGTGCGCGCGATCAGCAATTGCCCGACGCGCATGTTCGGCTTCGGCATGCTCCCCGCGGGCTGGGCCGCGCTGATGGGCGACGACGCCGAAAAGCTCACCGACCGCGCGATCGACGCCGCCGACCTGTTCGGCGACTGGATCGGCGAAGTCGCCGCCGCACTCGAAAATGCCGCCGACGCCGCCGAACAACTGGTGATCGGCAATAATTTCGTCCGCGAAATCCTGAAACGCAACGAGCCCGCGCCGATGTGGTTCATCCGCACTGTCGACCGCTGGCTGACCGAAAGCGCGTCGCCGCAGGTTCCCGAACTGGTCGACGCGACGGGCATGTCGATCCGCTCGGTCGAGCGGATGACCAAACATTATTACGGCCTGTCGCCGCGCATGCTGGCGCGCAAATATCGCGCCGTCCGGGCGGCGTCAGCGCTGGCGCGCGGCGAAGGGCTCGATGCCGCGGCGCTCGGCGACGCCTTTTACGACCAGTCGCACCTGATCCGCGAGATCAAGCGCTTTGCCGGCGCCACGCCGGGGCAGCTCGGCAAGCCGTCGCGCTATACCGAAGCGACGACGCGCGGCCGCAAGGAACTGGCCGGCAAGGTCAGCCCGCTCGTCTCCGAAACCTGACGCCGCACCCCGCACCGCGCCGTTAACCACGAAAATCGCGCCCGCCGTCGTTTTGGCGTTTTCGTACAATCGCGAATCGGCCCGCGGGCATAATCCAGCCTTGCGACCCAGAAGAGCTCATCCTCCTCGCGAGGACGAGACCTTCATCTTGGCACTCATTCGGCTCCCGGCCGGGTGGGTGCCTTTTTTCTTGGGCGGCATATAGCGCCCCTTGGTTGCGCCGCACAAAGGGCTGGCCTATATAAGTGGAGTAATTTACTCCAGTTAAGAATCGTTCGCAAAAATGCGCCTGTCGAACCTTGCCGATTATGCCGTGGTGCTGATGAGTGCCGCCGCCCGCCAGTGCGGGTCGGTGCCGATTCACGCCGGCATGCTCGCCGAGCAGACGGGAATTCCCGGACCGACCGCGCAGAAGCTGGTAAGCGGGCTCGCCCGCGCCGGGCTGCTCGTCGCCTCGCGCGGCAGCGGCGGCGGGGTGCGCCTCGCGCGGCCCGCGGCGGCGATCAGCGTCGCCGATATCATCGAAGCGGTCGAGGGACCGATCGCGCTCACGTCCTGCGTGTCCGAAGGGCGGCACGACTGCTCGCTCGAGGGCAGTTGCAAGGTCCAGCCGCACTGGGGCGTCGTGAACGGCGCCGTGCGCGGCGCACTGGCGCAGATCAGCCTCGCGAGCCTTGCCGCCGCACCGAAACCGACATTCACCCGGCCTGCCCCGGCGCTGGCCGGCGACGAGATCAGAGTATGACCGACAGCACCGATACCCCCCTCAAGGATCAGGCCGCGCACGACGCCGCCGCCAAAGTCGCCGATTATGAGCATGGCTGGTCCTCGGCCATCGAGACCGACTTCGCGCCCAAGGGGCTGACCGAGGATACGGTCCGCTTTATTTCGGCGAAGAAGAACGAGCCCGAATGGATGCTCGACTGGCGGCTGAAGGCGTTCCGCCACTGGCAGACGATGGAGACGCCTGACTGGGCGAAGCTCAACGTCCCGCCGATCGACTATCAGGACGCCTACTATTACGCGGCGCCCAAGGCGAAGCCGAAGCTCTCCAGCCTCGACGAGGTCGATCCCGAGATCCTCGAAGTCTACAAGAAGCTCGGCATTCCGATCGAGGAGCAGAAGGTGCTCGCCGGGGTCGAGGGCGCGCGCAAGGTCGCGGTCGACGCGGTGTTCGACAGCGTCAGCGTCGCGACGACCTTCCGCGAGGAACTGAAGCGCGCGGGCGTGATCTTCCTGTCGATTTCGGAAGCCATCCGCGAATATCCCGAGCTGGTGAAGAAGTGGCTCGGCAAGGTCGTGCCGATGCACGACAATTATTTCGCGACGCTCAACTGCGCGGTCTTCTCCGACGGGACGTTCGTCTATGTGCCCGAGGGTGTGCGTTGCCCGATGGAGCTCAGCACCTATTTCCGCATCAATGCCGAGAATACCGGGCAGTTCGAGCGGACGCTGATCGTCGCCGACAAGGGCGCATATGTGTCCTATCTCGAAGGCTGCACCGCGCCGATGCGCGACGAGAACCAGCTTCATGCCGCAGTGGTCGAACTGGTTGCGCTCGACGATGCCGAGATCAAGTACAGCACCGTCCAGAACTGGTATCCGGGCAATGCCGAGGGTCTGGGCGGCATCTATAATTTCGTGACCAAGCGCGCGCTGTGCCAGGGCAAGCGCAGCAAGGTGTCGTGGACGCAGGTCGAGACCGGCTCGGCGATCACGTGGAAATATCCGAGCTGCGTGCTCAACGGCGACGACAGCGTCGGCGAATTTTATTCGGTCGCGGTGACGAACAATTACCAGCAGGCCGACACCGGCACCAAGATGATCCACAATGGCAAGCGCACGCGCTCGACCATCGTCAGCAAGGGAATCAGCGCGGGCAAGTCGAACAACACCTACCGCGGCATCGTCCGCGTCGCGCCCAATGCCGAGGGTGTGCGCAACTTCACCCAGTGCGACAGCCTGCTTCTGGGAAGCACCTGCGGCGCCCACACCGTCCCCTATATCGAAGTCCGCAACCCGAGCGCGACGGTCGAGCATGAAGCGACAACGAGCAAGATCAGCGACGACCAGCTCTTCTACGCGATGCAGCGCGGGCTGGGGCAGGAAGAGGCGGTGGCGCTGATCGTCAACGGTTTCGCGAAGGAAGTGTTGCAACAACTGCCGATGGAGTTTGCCGTCGAAGCCCAGAAATTGCTGGGGATCAGCCTTGAGGGGAGCGTGGGGTGATGCTTTTTCCTGCAACGATCGTGCTGACCATGCTCGCCATGGGGACGGAATCCCACAAACCCCCTCAGACTGCCGAGGAAGCGCGGGCACTCGGATATCCGACGGGGATCGACGTCGGCATGGAACCGCCTGTCCGGCCGATGCTGGAAGCCTATTCGGAATGTCTCGATGCAAAGCTCGGAAAAGTCACCTTCTACAATTTTTCCGAGATCGCCCACCAAGCGCACAAGGACATCGAGCGGTGCAAAGACGTACGTGCGAAATCGATCATCGACGCCGATATCGCCTTGAGCAAGACCATCGGTTGGGAAGACGCCGAGAAGCGCAAAGCCTCGATCGACGATACTTTTGATACCGAAGACGCGTCGCATGTGAAAATCGCTAAAGAAACCGCCGAGTGGATGAAAAAACAAAATGCTCAAAATTGAAAACCTCCACGCCACCGTCGCCGACAAGCCGATCCTGAAGGGCCTGTCGCTCAGCATCAACGCGGGCGAAATCCATGCGATCATGGGTCCCAACGGCGCGGGCAAGTCGACGCTGTCCTATGTCCTCGGCGGGCGCCCCGGCTATGAGGTCACCGACGGTTCGGCGACCTTCGACGGGCAGGACCTGCTCGACATGGACCCGCACGAGCGCGCCGCGGCGGGCCTGTTCCTCGGCTTCCAGTATCCGGTCGAGATCCCCGGCGTATCGAACGTCCAGTTCCTCCGCGAAAGCCTCAACGCCCAGCGCAAGGCGCGCGGCGAGGAACCGCTCTCGGGCGGCGACTTCCTGAAGCTCGCGCGAGAGAAGGCGGGGCTGCTCAAGCTCGACATGGACATGCTCAAGCGTCCAGTGAACGTCGGCTTTTCGGGCGGCGAGAAGAAGCGCAACGAGATGGTGCAGATGGGCATCCTCGATCCCAAGCTGGCGATCCTCGACGAGACCGACAGCGGCCTCGACATCGACGCGCTGCGCGTGGTCGGCGACGGGATCAACGCGATCATGCGCCGCCCCGACAAGGCGGTGCTGCTGATCACCCATTATCAGCGCCTGCTCGACTATGTGCAGCCCGATTTCGTCCACGTCCTCGCCGCCGGCCGCATCGTCAAGTCGGGCGGCCCCGAACTCGCGCTCGAACTCGAACGCGAAGGCTATGCGGAGATCGCGGCTTGACCGTTACCGCCCTCCCCACCCGCCGCGACGAAGCGTGGCGCTATAGCGATATCGACGCGGTGGCGGCGGCGTGGCCGCTGCCCGCACCCGAAAGCATCATGGTGCCCGCGGGCGGCAATTTCTCGCGTGCGATCATTCAGGACGAAGGCGACATTCGCCAGATCACCCTCACCCTTGGTAAGGGTGCGGTCGCCCAACTGCACATCCTCAACATCGGCGGCGCCTATGGCCGCATCGAACTCGCCGTGACGCTGCACGAAGGCGCCGACTTCCATCTCGGCGCGGCGCAGATCGGCGGCGGCGAGCAGAATCTCGAGATCGTCACCACCGTCACCCACGCCGAACCCGGCGCTACGTCACGGCAGATGGTGCGTTCGGTCCTCGGCGGCACCGCCACCGGCACCTATCTCGGCAAGGTCGCCGTCGCGCGCGATGCCCAGCAGACCGACAGCGAACAGGATGTGAAGGCGATGCTGCTCGACCGCAGCGCGACCGCCAACGCCAAGCCCGAACTCGAAATCTTCGCCGACGACGTCAAATGTGCGCACGGCTGCGCGATCGGCGAACTCGACGCGATGAGCCTCTATTATCTCCAGTCGCGCGGCCTGCCGCCCGCCGAAGCGAAGAAGATTTTGCTGCAGGCCTTCGTCGCGGGCGTATTCGACGGCGCCGAGGATGAAGAGCAGTTGCAGGCGCTCGCGCTCGCGAAACTGGGGGAATTGGTGTGAGCAGCGCCGACATCTCTTCTCCCCTCCCGCTTGCGGGAGGGGTCGGGGGAGGGCCTGTCGATGGCCTGAACCGGAACATGCCCTCCCCTAACCCCTCCCGCAAGCGGGAGGGGGACATAAGGTCTGACTTCCCCGGCCTGACGCCCGGCTGGCACTATCTCGACACCGCCGCGACCGCGCAGAAGCCGCAGGCAGTGATTGACGCGACCGTCAATGCGATGGGCCGCGACTATGCGACCGTCCACCGCGGCGTCTATGCGCGCTCGGCCGATATGACGCTCGCTTACGAGGCGGCGCGGCGGCGGATCGCGGCGTTTATCGGCGCGCGCGAGAATGACGTGACCTTCGTGCGCGGCGCGACCGAGGCGATCAACCTCGTCGCCTACTCGCACCCGCGCAAAGGCCGCGTGCTGCTGTCGGTGCTCGAACATCACAGCAATATCGTCCCCTGGCAGCTCGCGGGCTGGCAGGTCGACGTCTGCCCGCTGACCGCCGACGGCTGCATCGACCTCGATGCCGCCGAAAAGCTGCTCACCCCCGAACACACGATGGTCGCCTTCGCGCATGTCTCGAACGTGCTCGGCAGCCCACTCGACGTCGCGCGCGCGGCAGACCTCGCGCACCGGGTCGGCGCCGAGCTGCTGATCGACGGCTGTCAGGCGGTGCCGCGCCTGCCCGTCGACGTCGCGGCATTGGGCTGCGACTATTACGCCTTCTCGGGCCACAAGCTCTATGGCCCCACCGGCGTCGGTGTGCTGTGGAGCGACAAGCTCGACATGCTGCCGCCTTGGCAGGGCGGCGGGTCGATGATCGACCGCGTGACCTTCGAGCGGACGACCTACGCCCCCGCCCCAACGCGTTTCGAGGCGGGCACCCCCGCGATCGTCGAGGCGATCGGGCTGGCGGCGGCGGTCGATTATGTCGAAGCGATCGGCATCGACGCGATCCACGCGCACGAGGTCGCTCTGGTCAATAGGTTACGCGAAGCCCTTGCCCGCAAGAACAGCATTACGCTCTATGGCCCTGAAAACAGTGCTGGAATCGTCAGCTTTGCGATGGCGGGGGTTCATCCGCACGATATCGGCACTATCTTGGACGAAAGCGGGGTCGCGATCCGCGCCGGGCACCATTGCGCGCAGCCGCTGATGGAGCAGCTCGGCGTTCCGGCGACCGCGCGCGCGAGCTTCGGTGTGTACAACAATGACGACGATGTGGCGGCGCTGATCGACGGCCTCGCCCGCGTCGAGAGGATTTTCGGATGAGCGAGGATCGCATGATCAAGGTGGAAGAAGTCACGAGCGTCGAAGCGCCGCCCAAGGCGCGCGTCGAGGACGTCGAGAGCGCACCCGAGAAGCTCGAGCGCAAGCGCGACTATCTGGAAGGCTTTCTCGCGGCGAAACCCGCAGAGGTTGCGCCCGGTGCGGTCGGCGGCGACCTGTATGAAGCCGTGGTCAATGCGCTGAAGGATATTTACGATCCCGAAATCCCGGTGAATATCTACGACCTCGGCCTCATCTATAATGTCGAGATCGACGAAGGGCATGTCCTCGTCACCATGACGCTGACGACGCCGCATTGCCCCGTCGCGGAATCGATGCCCGCCGAAGTCGAACTGCGTGTCGGCGCGGTCCCCGGGGTCGGCGATGCCGAGGTTAATCTCGTCTGGGATCCGCCGTGGAGCCCCGAGAATATGAGCGACGAAGCGCGCCTCGAACTGGGGATGCTGTGATGACCGACGTAAAAACCCGCGCTCGCCGCGCCGCGGTCACGCTGACCGCCAATGCCGAGGAGCGTATCGCGAAGCTGATGGCGTCGGCGCCCGAAGGCGCGATCGGCGTCCGCCTGTCGACGCCGCGCCGCGGCTGTTCGGGACTCGCTTACTCGGTCGACTATGTCACCGAGGAGCAGAAGTTCGACGAGAAGATCGAGACCCCCGGCGGCACCTTCTACATCGACGGCGCGTCGGTACTCTATCTGATCGGCAGCACGATGGACTGGGTCGAGGACGATTTCGCTGCCGGCTTCGTGTTCGAAAATCCGAACGCCAAGGGTGCGTGCGGCTGCGGCGAGAGCTTCACCGTCTAAACCCGGGACCTAGCGGCAGATCGTCCAGCCCGCCGTCCGCTTCGCCATGTCGAAGTGGAAATGATTGGCGTGCGCGGCATTGTGGTCGGGCGACAGAACGGTACTGAACAGGCCGCACGATCCGTCGCGCACCGCGTGCAGGAACTCGCCGCGCTTGTCGCCTTCGTCCCAATCGTTGATCAGCGAAATGCGCGTGCCGTCGGCGAGAATGAAGGCCGAGATGTCGATCGCATTGGCGGTTGAATGCTCGCTCTGCGCCTGCCGTCCGGCGATCTTGCGGCAGTTATAGCTGCCGAGGTTTTCGAGTTCGGTGACCTTCTGGCCGAAATATTTCCGCGCGAGCGGCTGCACGACGTCGCGGTCCCACAGGATCATCGCGGCGGTCACGGCGCAGCCCGGCGCGGCACCCGCGGGCCGCATCGTCGGCGCGAATTTGTTCCCGGTCAGGATCATCCGCTGGCTCGCCCGGCACACGCCGCGCCCGACCGCCGGACGCCGCAGGTACCCGGCCTTCGCGCGGTCGAAAGCGGCAAAGCAGGCGGCATCGTCGCCCGCCAGGCCGACGAGCTTGGCGTGCGTGGCCCAGCCTTGCGGATGCGCCAGCTCGAAACGCGCGGTCCGAACATGTTCGGGATGGTCGCGGACCCACTGCATCGCGCGGATCGCGCCGAGCGCCAGCAGCACCGCGACGGCGAACCAGATGAGATAGGGGCGGAGACTCGTCACGCGCCCCAGATGGCGCGTGACGACCGGCCGGGCAAGCTCAGAGCGGTGCGAAGGTGACCGTCAGACCATCCTTGGGCCGCGGGATCGGCAGCACCTGCCAGTCGGGGGCATAACCGTCCGGAAGGACGATGCGGTGCGTCGTGACGACATGGTGGAAAAAGATTTTCGCCTGCATATAGGCGAAGTGCAGCCCGAGGCACATATGCGCGCCGCCGCCGAACGGCACCCATGCATATTTGTGGCGCTCGCGGGCGACCTCGGGCGAAAAGCGCATCGGATCGAACTTTTCGGGCTCGGGCCAATGCTCTTCCATCATATGGGTGAAGGCGGGGCTGACCCCGACCGAAGTTCCGGCCGGGATGCGATAGCCGCCATATTCGAAATCCTTGAGCGCGCGGCGCGGGAAGCTCGGCACCGGGGGCACGAGCCGGAGCGCTTCCTTGAACGCCCATTCGGTCATTTCGAGCTCGCCGAGGCTGTTGTGTCCGACCCCCTCGCCCGCCGGCGCCACCGCAAGCATCTCCTCGCGGAGCCGGTCCTGCCATTCGGGATGCTTGCCGAGCATGTAGACGAGCGAGGTGACCGAGCTGGTGATCGTGTCGTGCGCCGCCATCATCAGGAAATTCATATGATCGACGATCGCCTCGACGCTCATATAGTCGCCATTGTCGTCCTTCGTCCGGCAAATCTGGCTGAACATGTCCTCGCCGCTGCCTTCGCGCCGTTCGGGCACCATGCGGCCGAAATAATCGACGAGATAGGCCCGCCCCCTTGCGCCGCGCCCCATAGCGGTGAAGGGCAAGGGCACGCGGACGATGCCGATCGACGCCTGCACCATGTCGACGAACGCCTTGTTGACCTTGTCCGCTTCGGGCCCCCAGGGGATGCCGAGGAAGCTGGTTGCGGCAAGGTCGAGCGTCAGTTCCTTGATCGCCGGATAGAATTTGAAGCTCTTGCCGCTCCATTCGGCGACGCGCCGGGCGATGCCTTCGTTCAGCGAGTCGGCATAATGGCGCATCGGTTCAGGCTTGAAGGCGACCGACAGTAGCTTGCGGTCGGCGCGGTGCTTTTCGAAGTCCATCAGCATGAGGCCGCGCGGGAAAAGCAGGTTGAGCACCGGCCCCCATCCCTGTTCGGACGAGAAAATCTTGTCGCGGTCGAACATGACGAGTTCGTTCGCCTCGGGGCCGTGCAGCGCGACGCTGCGCCCGCCGAAGCTGTTGTTGCGATAGACCCGGCCATAGGTGGCGACCATGCGGCGGGTGAAGGCGGGATAGTCGCGAAGCTGGTCGAGCGTGTTGCCGATGACCGGCATCCCGTCCTCGCCCGGAATATGATCGAGCGCGGCATCGGGATTGCGCGGCAGCCAGTGCTGCGTTTCGGGGCCGAACCGCGCTTCGGGCCAGTTGATCTTCGTCGGGGCGTTCATCGCGTCATATCCTCGTATCCGTCTATCCGGGCGAGCCTATCGAACTACTTACATTCATGCAAGTAACGCTTGGTCGGCGATACGACTCCATTCACCGCAAATTCAACTCGACTCGTGCAATCGGGTGTCCAATATCGCGGGCCCGTTCGTTGGGCCCTTGAAGGACAAGATGATGATCAAGAGCCTGAGGCGTCCCCTCTCCATCGTGCTCGGCGCGCTCGCGACCACAGCGCTTGGCGGCTGCTATTATGGCGACGTCGGGACGAGCTATGCTTCGGCCGGAAACCTCTGTGCGGACAGCTATTACGACTACGACCCCTATGCCTATGACGACGGCTATGGCTACGACTGCTATGACGGGTCGGACTATGGCAGCGGCTTCGTCAACATCGGCTTCGGCGGCGGCTGGTACGACGATTATTATTATCCCGGATACGGCACGTGGATGTACGACAGCTACCGCCACCGCTATCCGCTGCGCGGCCAGTATCTCAACTATTGGGGTGGCCGCCGCGCCTGGTGGCGCCATCATGGCGGCCGTCCCGGCAACGGCCACTGGAATGGACCGGGCCGCCCCGGCCATGGCGACGGCCGTCCGGGCCGGCCGGGACGCCCTGGCGGCTGGACGCCGGGCGATCGCGACAACGATGGTCATCATGGCACGCGTCCGGGTCGCCCCGGCGCGGGCAACCCCGGCGGTCCGCCGACGACGACCAATCCGGCACGCCCCGGACGGCCGGGACGTCCCGACGGCGTGAGACCTCGTCCGCCCGGTTCGGTCGATGCAACGCCCGGGCGTCCGGGCAGGCCCGGCCGACCCGATGGCGTGCGCCCGTCGTGGCCAGGCCGCGGCAATGGCGATGGCGTCCGGCCGGGACGTCCGGGCGGCCAGCCCGGCGGTGCGGCGACGGCACCGCGTCCGCCCGCGCAGGCAAGACCCGCACCCGCTCAGCGTCCGGCCCCCGCGGCCCGCCCCGCACCGCAACCGCGCGCCGATCCGCCCGCGCGCGGCGCGGGCGACCGGGTCAATCGCACCCGTCCGCAATAACGGCGACCAGGTCGGCGGCAGTCAGCGGGCCGGAGGCTTGCTGCTGTCGCTCACCATATCCTCCTGGAGCGTCAGCCCGCGCGCGCCGTGATGCGACGTGTGGGCTGGCGCGTGCGGATAGTCCTTGTCGGCGGGTTCCGGGACTTCGAGCATGCCTTCCCACTTGGCGATGACCGACGTTGCCACCGCATTGCCGACGACATTGGTCGCCGAGCGGCCCATGTCGAGGAACTGGTCGATGCCGAGGATCAGCGCGACGCCTTCGACCGGCAGGCCGAACTGGGTCAGCGTCGCGGTGATGACGACGAGGCTGGCGCGCGGCACCCCCGCAATCCCCTTCGACGTGATCATGAGCGTCAGCAGGATCAGGATCTGCGTGCCGATCGACAGGTCGATGCCATAGGCCTGCGCGATGAACAGCGTCGCAAAGCTCATATACATCATCGAACCGTCGAGGTTGAAGCTGTAGCCGAGCGGCAGCACGAAACCCGAAACGCGGCGCGGGATGCCGAAACGGTCGAGCTGCTCGAACAGCTTCGGCAGCGCCGCTTCCGACGAGGCGGTCGAGAAGGCGAGCAGCAACGGTTCGACGATATAGCGCGCCAGCGTCAGGATGCGCCTGCCGAGGAAAAGCGCCCCGACCCCGAACAGGATCATCCACAGCAAGGTCAGCCCGAGGTAGAATTCGAGGATGAGCCGCAGGAAGTCGAGCAGGATGCCGAGCCCGTTGACGGTGATCACGCCGGCAAGCGCGCCGAACACCGCGAAGGGCGCGAACAGCATCACATAGTTGGTGACCTGCAGCATCAGTTCGGCGAGCACGTCAACACCCCGGAGCAGCGGCGCGCCGCGATCGCCGAGCGCCGACAGGCCCACCCCGGCAAAGATCGAAAAGACGAGAATCTGCAGGATATTGTTCGACGCCATCGCCCCGAAAATCGATTCGGGGAAGATGTGGAGGATGAAATCGCGCAGGTTGAGCGCCGACGTCTTCACCTCGCCGATCTCCGCCGTCGGCGTCAGGTCGAGCCCGACGCCCGGCTGGAGCAGGTTGACGAGCAGCAGCCCGAGGGTGATCGACATGAAACTGGCGCCGATGAACCAGAGCAGCGACTTGAGCCCGATGCGGCCGAGCGCCGCGCTGTCGCCCATGTTCGCGATGCCGGCGACAATCGTCGCGAGAACCAGCGGCGCGATGATCATCTTGATCAGATGGAGAAAGACGTCGGGCAATATCTTGAAATAGCCGGCGATCTGCGTCGCCGCTTCCTTGTCGGCGCCGATCTGGGCATGCCCGATCGCGCCGGCGATAATGCCGAGCACCATGCCGACAAGAATGAATAAGGTCAGGCGTTTTGCCATGAAAAAATGCTCCCTGTTCCGGCTGGGCCGGATCTATGCGGAGGGGGTAACAGCCCGTTACGTGGCGGGCAATCGCCTGTTGCCGAACGGGCGGATCAGGGCGTCCAGAAGCTCAGCGCGACAACCCCGGCGGTGCCGGTCAATATGTTGAGCGGCACGCCGACACGAACGAAGTCCATGAAACGATAGTCGCCGGCGGCATAGACGAGCGTGTTCGTCTGATAGCCGACCGGGGTCGCGAAGCACGCCGATGCGCCGAGCATCAACGCGATGAGCAACGGTTGCGGCGCGATGCCGGTTGCCTCTGCAATCCCGATCACCAGCGGCCCCATCAGCGCGGCGACGGCGTTGTTGCTGAGCAGTTCGGACAGCAGCAGCGCGGAAAAATAGACGATCGCGATCACCATCCATTGCGGCGCGTGGATCAGCACCGGTTCAAGCGCCCCGACCATCAGCGAGACCGACCCCGCCTGTTCGAGCGCCGCGCCGACCGCGAGCATCGCGAAGATGAGGATCAGCACGTCGCCGTCGATGCTGCCCCACGCCTCCGAAGCGTCGATACAGCGCGTGAGCAGCACGATGCCGACGCCGATGAACGCGGCGATACCGATCGACATCACCCCGGTCGCCGACAACAGCACCGCGCTCGCCATCACAAGGATCGCAATCCACGCGCGGCGGCGGCGGAAGGCGGTCACCGACGCCATCGCGAGCCCGATCAAATTGGGATTGTCGCGGAGTTGCGCGACGTTCGGGTCGTCGGCCTCGATCAGCAAGCGGTCGGCGGCACGGATACGATTTTCGGATAGCGTCGGACCAGGGAGATGGCGAAAGCGCGTCACCCCGAGGATGCGGACACGTTGCCGCTGGAGAAACGGAATTTCGGCGAGGGGGCGGTCGATCGAGCCATGGCTGGGCGATACCGTCACTTCGACTACGGTTGCCCCCGCTTCGGTCCCGTCGCCGATGCCGATCGCGAAACGCCCCTCGCTGCGCAAAGTCATCAATGCGGCGCCATCGAGCCGCGCCACGATCCGGTTCCCCGCCACGAGACGGTGATGCTGCGCGTCGCTGCCGGTGATCAGCCGCCCGCCGGCAATGACGCCGACGATTTGCCCCGCGGCGACGCCAAGGTTCGCTGCCTCCAGCGCCATATCGACGGCGGGGTCATTCTCGCCAAGCCCCAGTTCGGTGAGGTAAAGTTGCTGCTCGCCGTCGGCCTTCTCGGCGATACGGGGGTAGTCGGACGGCAGGAAGCGCGCCATGACGAGCAGCCCGAGCACCCCCGCCGCCGCGACGGCGAGGCCATAGGGCGTGATGCTGAACAGGCTGAAACGCCCCAGCCCCGCCTGCTCCGCGATCCCCGCAACGACAAGGTTGGTCGACGTGCCGATCAAGGTCAGGCAGCCGCCGAGCACCGCGATCACCGATAGCGGCATCAGCAGCTTCTTGGGCGAGATGCCGAGCGCCTCGGCAAGCCGGAAGCAGACCGGCATCATGACGACGACGAACGGCGTGCTGTTGATGAAGCCCGATACGAGCAGGCCGCCTCCAAACACTTCGATCACGGCGAGCCGCGGATGCCGTTTCGCCCGGTCGACGACATAATTACCGACCTTGTCGATCACCCCCGTGCGGATCAGCGCCCCCGACAGGATAAACATCGCGCCGACAGTGAGCGGCGCGCTGTTCGAAAAGACGCCATAGGCCCCCTTTTCGTCGAGCAGGCCGAGCGCGAGCATCGTGCCCGCCCCCGCGACCGCGACGACCGACGGCGAAAAGCGTTCCCAGACGAAGGCCGCGAACATGCCGGCGAGGACCAACAGGCCGATCACCGCCTTATGCTCCGCGATGAAAGGGGCAACAGCCTCCATCAGCTCATCAGCCGCATGTCATCAGCCGCACTGGGCCCGGTGCAGCAATTTGTGATCGGCGAGGACCAGCGCCATCATGGCTTCGACCACCGGCGCGCCGCGGATGCCGACGCACGGATCATGACGCCCCTTGGTGACGATGTCGGTCGCCTCGCCCGCCTTGTTGATCGTCGGCACGGGGGTCAGGATCGAACTGGTCGGCTTGAACGCGACGCGGACAACGACCGGCTGGCCGGTCGAAATGCCGCCCGCGATGCCGCCGGCATTGTTCGACAGGAAATCGGGGCGATTGCTGCCGTCGGTGGCGGGGCGCATCGGGTCGGCATTTTCCTCGCCGCGCAGCCGGGCTGCCGTGAAACCCGCGCCGATCTCGACGCCTTTAACGGCGTTGATGCCCATCATCGCTGCGGCAAGGTCGCTGTCGAGCTTGGCATAGATGGGGGCGCCCCAGCCGGCGGGCACCCCGCTCGCCGCGCATTCGATCACCGCGCCCAGCGAACTGCCCGACTTGCGCGCGGCGTCCATCAGTCCTTCCCAGCGCTGCGCCGCGGCGGGA
This sequence comes from Sphingopyxis macrogoltabida, assembly GCF_001314325.1. Lineage (NCBI taxonomy): Bacteria > Pseudomonadati > Pseudomonadota > Alphaproteobacteria > Sphingomonadales > Sphingopyxidaceae > Sphingopyxis > Sphingopyxis macrogoltabida. Next base: position 664,708 of record NZ_CP009429.1, on the reverse strand, counting down.
TCGGGGCAGAAAAAGGGGTTGCGATCAATTTCTTCGAGATCGAAGTTGGCGGGATCGATCGCATCGCCGCCGATTTCGGCGACCCATGCGTGGATCTGCACCTCGGGGATCACCAGCCGCGCGACGCCGCCCGCCGCGACGCGCGCCGCGGTTTCGCGCGCGCTCGACCGCCCGCCGCCGCGATAGTCGCGGATGCCGTATTTGGCGTCATAGGCATAATCGGCGTGGCCGGGGCGATAGGCCTGCGCGATGTCGCCATAATCCTTCGACCGCTGGTCGACATTCTCGATCATCAGGCTGATCGGCGTGCCGGTGGTCTTGCCCTCGAACACGCCCGACAGGATACGCACCTGATCGGGTTCCTGCCGCTGCGTCGTGTGGCGCGACTGGCCGGGACGGCGCTTGTCGAGGAACGGCTGGATGTCGGCTTCGGAGAGCGACAGGCGCGGCGGGCAGCCGTCGACGACGGCGCCGAGCGCGGGGCCATGGCTTTCCCCCCATGTCGTGAAGCGAAGAACGCGTCCGAAGCTGTTGAAACTCATCGCCTTACCCCATCCGGCCAAATGCGGGCGCATAATCCGCGCGCCCGCCTAGCGGCCAAGCCGCGTCCGAGTCCAGCATCATCGCCATGAAATGCGGCCCGGCAAAGGGCGAAGCGAAGCGCGCGGCGAGGTCCGGCGAATAGCCGAAGCGCGGATAATAGGCCTCGTGACCGAGAACGAAGCTGATCGTCACGCCCTGCCCGCGGAGCACCTCCAGCCCGGCGCGGATCAGCGCATCGCCGATGCCCCGCCGCTGGAAAGCCGGCGCAACCGAGACCGGCGCGAGCCCCGCCGCGGACAGGGCGGCACCGTCGGCGTCGACATCCATGCGGCTGAACAGCACATGCCCGATGATCGCGCCGCCGCTTTCGGCGACCAGCGAAACGAGCGTATCGCCGTCTTCGCCCACCATCCGCACAAGGTCCGCCTCCCCCTGATGACCGAATTCGGTCTCCGCGAAGGCCGCCCGGATCACCCCATCGATCGCCTCGGCATCCTCCGCACGTGCGGGTCGGATGACGAGGCCGTCAGGCAAGCGCGATGTCCGGCGCGTCTTCCTGCTTCATCCCGACCGTGTGGTAACCCGCATCGACATGGTGCGTTTCGCCGGTGACGCCCGCCGAAAGGTCGCTGAGCAGATAGAGCGCCGAGCCGCCGACGTCGTCGATCGTGACGTTGCGACGCAGCGGCGCATTATGCTCGTTCCACTTCAGGATCAGGCGGAAATCGCCGATCCCCGATGCCGCCAGCGTCTTGATCGGACCGGCCGAGATCGCGTTCACACGCACCCCCTGCGGGCCATAGTCGTTGGCGAGATATTTGACGCTGGTTTCGAGCGCCGATTTGGCGACGCCCATGACGTTGTAATGCGGGATCACCTTTTCGGCGCCATAATAGCTGAGGGTCAGCAGCGAGCCGCCGCCCGCGCCCGTTTCAGGATCGAACGGCGTCATCATCGCCGCGGCGCGCTTGGCGACCGCGGTGAAGCTGTAGACGCTGATGTTCATCGTCATCAGAAAGTCTTCGAGCGTGACATCGGCATAGTGGCCGCGCAGCGCCTCCTTGTTCGTATAGCCGATGGCGTGGACGACGAAGTCGATCGTCGGCCAGCGCGCGGCCAGCGTGGTGAAGGCCGCGTCGAGATTGTCCATGTCTGCAACGTCGCAATCGATCAGGAAATCGCAGCCAAGCTGGTCGGCAAGCGGCTTCACCCGCTTTTCCATCACTTCGCCCTGATAGCTGATCGCAAGCTCGGCACCCGCGCCGTGCAGCGCCTTGGCAATGCCCCAGGCAAGCGATTTATCGTTCGCGAGGCCCATGATCAGCCCGCGCTTGCCCTTCATCAGACCTGTCATTTTTCTTCTCCGGCCTTTTTGGCTTCAATAATGATGTCGTCGACGCGCCCAATAGCGTCGTGGCCCAAATCCTCAACCTCTACCAAAGCGGCGTTGAGTTCGGCGCCCATCACCATACCCAATCCGACGAGGTAGAAAAAGAACAGCGCGATCATGACACCCGCGAGGCTGCCGTAAGTTGCGTCATAGCTGAGCAGGCTGGCGAGCAGCGGCGGCAGCGCCAGCGTCACGGCGATCCACCAGAGCGTCGTGAACAGCGCCCCGGGCCATTTCGGGCAATTCTTCAGGCGACGGTATTTCGACGGCGTCAGGCTGTAGAACAGCATGTAGATGGCGAGGAACAGGCCGAAACCCGACACGCCGCGGGAAATGAGCACGATCCCGACCGACTGGAAACGTTCCGGCAGCACGCGCGTCACGAACTGTTCGACGCCGACGATCAGCACCTGCATGCTGAACGACAGCAGCATCAGCACGACCGCGCCGGTGATGATGCCGATCGACAGCAGCCGGTAATGGAAAAAGCCCTTGCTGAAGTGCGTGCCATAGGCGCGGCGGAGGATGTCGCGCACCGTTTCGATCAGGCTGCCCACGGTCCATAGCGCGACGAGCGCACCGAGCCACAGGAAAATGCCGGTACGCGCGGTCATCACCTCGCGGATCGGCCCCGACAGCGCCTTGGCGACCGTCGGCGGCATCGTCGAGAACACCGCCTCGATCGCCGCCTCGCCCCCGCTGCTGCCGCCGAAGATGCTGAGCGCGGCAGCGAGCAGGATGAAGAAGGGAAAGAGCGCGATGAGCGCCAGATAGGCAAGATTGCCGGCGTGGATGAAGCCGTCGGTATAGGTGCCGACGACGACGCGGCGCGCGACCCGGAAGATGCGGGTTCCGGGACCGAGCGTTTCGCGGCCGCGATGGATCAGCCCTTCGGCGCGGGCGCGCAATTTGACCCGTTTGGCGCGTTCGGCGCGGGCTTCGGGCGAGTGCGGCGAATGGCCTTCGGCGAGAAATTCCTTGCCGACCTCTTCGGCAACCTCGCGCTCGAGCGCGGCGACGATCTTCTTTTCCGCCGGCTCAGCCACGCATCACACACCGAGTTCCGCGCGCACCGGACGGGGGTCGGTCCATTCGCTGACCAGCTTGACCAGCGCATCGTCGTCGGCGGGCAGGTCGACCATCAACCGCACGAGCTGATCGCCGCGGCCGCCGCTCTTCTGGCTGAAGCCCTTGCCCTTGAGGCGCATCACCTTGCCCGAGGTCGATCCCGCGGGAATCGACAGCATCACCGGGCCGTCGACCGTCGGCACCTTGACCTTGGCACCATTGACCGCCTCGCCCAGTGTCACCGGCAGGTCGAGGCGGATATTGGCGCCCTCGCGGACGAAGAAGGGATGATCCTTGACGGTGATCGTAACGATGCCGTCGCCATGGCCGCCGGGCCCCGGCTGCCCCTTGCCTGCGAGGCGCATCTGCGTGCCGGTTTCGACGCCGGCGGGCAATTTGAGGTCGATCGTACCGCCGTCGGCGAGCGTGATGCGCTGCGGCGCCTGCGTCGCGGCATCGATGAAGGATACCGACAGGCGATAGGCGACATTGGCGCCCTTCGGCGGCGCTGCGCCCCGGCCGCCGAAGCCGCCGAACGGGCCGCCGCCGCCGCCACCGCCGCGACCGCCGAACAAGCCCTCGAAGATGTCGCCAAAGTCGGCGCCATCATTTCCGAAGCCGCCGAAACCACCCTGCTGACCGCGCGGATCGCCGCGAAAACCGCCGCCTCCGCCATAGCCGAACGGCATCGCCGGATTGCCATCGGCGTCGATCTCGCCGCGATCGAACTGCGCGCGTTTGGTCTTGTCGGAAAGCAGGTCGTAGGCCCGGGTGACGTCCGAAAACTTTTCCGACGCCTTCGGATTGTCCTTGTTCTTGTCGGGATGCAATTCCTTGGCGAGCTTGCGATAGGCGGATTTGATCTCCGCTTCGCTGGCGCTCTTCGCGACGCCGAGGGTGGAATAGGGGTCTGCCATATGTCTTCTGTAGCCCGATAAGTGATTGGCCGGGAAGGCCCGATTGCGCGCGCCATGTGGGAACATCGCAGCAGAGGGTCAAGTTCCCGCCGATGATCGCGCTTTCACTAGATCAAGGCGCACGATAGAAGCGCCCGCATGACGACCGATCCTTTCGCCCTGTTCGACAACTGGTACGCCGAAGCCCGAGCGAACGAGCCCAACGACGCAAACGCGATGGCGCTCGCGACGACAACCGCCGACGGACACCCGTCGCTGCGCATGGTGCTGCTGAAGGGTCATGGCCCCGACGGGTTCGTTTTCTACACCAATCTCGACAGCCGCAAGGGCGGCGAACTCGCGGCCAATCCGCACGTCGCGCTGCTCTTTCACTGGAAATCGTTGCGCCGCCAGATCCGCATCGAGGGGCCGGTCGCGCCGGTCGACGATGCCACCGCCGACGCCTATTTCGCGACGCGCGGCCGCGATTCGCAGCTTGGCGCCTGGGCGAGCGACCAGTCACGCCCGCTGGGCAGCCGCGAGACGTTCGAAGCGCGCTTCGCCGAAATGGCGGCGCGGTTCGACGGACAGGACGTGCCGCGCCCGCCGCGCTGGTCGGGCTGGCGCGTCACGACCGAGCGCATCGAATTTTGGCAGGACCGCGCGCATCGCCTGCACGAACGCACGCTGTTCGTGCGCGAGGGCGCGGGCTGGACGAAAGGATATCTCTACCCATGAGCGCATCACGCCGATTGCCGATCACCCGCGTCGACGCCTTCGCCGACCGCCCGTTCACCGGCAATCCGGCCGCGGTGATGCCGCTCGACGAATGGCTTTCCGACGATCTGCTGCAGGCGATCGCGGCCGAAAACAATCTCGCCGAAACCGCCTTCCTGATCCCCGACGAAAGCGGCGAAGCCGATTACGAGCTGCGCTGGTTCACCCCGGGGGTCGAGGTGGCGCTGTGCGGCCATGCCACGCTGGCGAGCGGCCATGTGCTGCTGTCGGCAGCGCCGTGGCGCAACGACATGGTGTTTCGCACCCGCAAGGCCGGTCTGCTCCGCGTCGCGCGCGACGGCGAAGACGAAGGCTATAAAATGGCCCTGCCCGCCTATCCGCCGGCGCCGAAGGCAATGCCCGACATCATCCGCGCGATGGGCGGCGACGTCCTTGAGACGCTATGGCACGACGGCGGCTATGCCCTGATCGTCTATCCCGATGCCGCCAGCGTCCGCGCGCTCGAACCCGACCTGCGCGCGCTGAAGGCGGGCGGCGACATCCTCTATATTGCGACGGCGCCGGGCACGGGCGACGCGTCGGGCGCCGACGTCGTCAGCCGGGCCTTCGCGCCGGGCGCGGGAATCGACGAGGACCCGGTCACCGGGTCGGCGCACAGCGTGTTGACCCCCTATTGGTCGGCGCGGCTGCGCCGCGACAGCTTCGCAGCCTATCAGGCGAGCGCCCGCGGCGGGCATGTCGGCTGCCGGATGGATGGCGAGCAGGTCGAGCTGACGGGCAATTGCGTCACAACTCTGGTCGGCGACTTTCTCCTATAAGCCTCCCAAGCTGCGGGGTTCGCTATAAAGAGAACGTTCACAATAATGCTTGTCCGGGTGCCCGGCAGGGGTTAGCCTTTGCCCATGGGGTTTCTGATCGATCTGGCCTGCTTTCTGCTCGTGCCCGTTATCTGCTGGCGCCTCGTCCGCGGCGCTGTGCCCATGGCGGTGTTGCCGATCCTGACCGGACTCGCCGTGGCGATCGCGGCGGATCGTTTCGGCTTCGACAAGTCGGTTCTCGGGCCGTCGAAATGGGGCGAAACGATCGGATGGTTCGGGGTGCTGATACTCGCGTTCAGCGCAGGACTCGAAACCCGGATCACCGCAAATCCCGGGCCAAGGCCCGGTGGCCGGGTGGTAACCACCGCGCTGGTCGGCGTTGCTTTGCCGTTCGCGGTCGGTTTCGTCGTCATCCTGTCGGGCGCGATGAACATGGTGCTCGCCCAGCCGGCGGGGGTTTCAAGCCTGCTGTCGGCGAGCGCGATCGGGCTGTGCCTTGCGGTCAGCGCCTTGCCGGTGCTCGTCGGAATCGTCCGCGAATTGCCGATGGAAGATCGGCCGCTCGGCAATTTATCGCTTCGCATTGCGGCGCTCGACGACGCAATCCTGTGGATCGGACTCGCTGCATTGCTGTTCCTGCACAAGGGCGAAGCGGATTCGCTGTTTGCCGGCGGCCTGCCGCAAGCCGGGGCGATCGCCGTCTTCGCGGCGATGATCGCGGTTCGCAGACGGTTTGTCGACCGGCTGCCCGACCATATGCTGATCAGCGGCGCGCTCGGCATCGCCTATCTTGCAGCGGGTGCCTGGGCGACGAGCATGCTCGGCCTGCACGAATTGCTCGGCGCCTATTTCACCGGCATGCTGGCGCCGCGGCAGCTCGCGGAACGATTGCACCCGGAAGCGCTCGGCAAGCTGGCTCTGTTCGGCCTGTCGCCGCTGTTTTTCGCGCATCGCGGACTGAGCATCGACGGCGCAGTCGTAACTGCGGAAGCGCTCGGCGCGGCGCTGGCCCTGCTATTGCTCGCGGGCCTGTCCAAGGTGGCGGCGGTGCATATCGCGCCGCCCGCGGCGGACATGCAGATGACCGAGCGTACCCGGCTGGGCCTGTTGCTTCAGTGCAAGGGCCTGATGGAAATCGTCGCCGCAACAATCCTCGTGCAGGCGGGGCTGATCACGCCGACGGTCTTTGCGGTGCTGGTAACGCTGGCGCTGATATCGACGACCCTGACCGTGCCGTTGTTTCGCTCTGTCTCCCGGGCTCGCGCGATGCAGCGGAAACCCGCCGGCTGATCTGCCGACGGGGCGACGATCGAATCAGAGCGCGGCCGTCAAATCCGCCAGATGCCGGCGCAACGCCGGGAACTGGTCGTCGCGGGTGATGCCCAGCCGCACGATCGTCACCCGCTGCGACGGCGAGACGATGATATATTGCCCCTGATGCCCGATGCAGGCGAACAGGTCGTTCGGACCGCGATCGGGCCACAGTGCCGCGTCGGCGCCGGCTGGGCGGCGGCGGTTGAGCCAGATATGCCCGCCATAGCCCGCGTCGTTCGCCGACGGCGACAGCATGAAGTTCATCCAGGTTTCGGGTAGCAGCCGCTGGCCGTTCACGACGCCGTGATTGCGCAGGAACTCGCCGAACCTGGCATAGTCGCGCGCCGTCGCGTGCATGATCGAGCCGCCGATCATGGTGCCCTTCGCATCGAATTCGGGAGTCAGGCTGGTCATGCCGAGCGGTTCGGCAAGACGGCCCTGAATAAACTCGCGCACCGCATCGCGCCGGGCCGCGGGATTTTGCGAAGGGGTCAGCGTGTCGGCCAATATGTCGGCGAGGATGACGCTGGTCGCCGAACTATAGTTGAAAACCTCGCCCGGCTGTGCCGCCGCAGGCTTGGCTTCGGCAAAGGCGGCCATGTCCCCCGCGCCGCCACCGAACAGCATCGCGACCGTGTCGCCGTCCCAGACCGGATCGCCGTTTTCGATGTGCTCGAGCCCCGACGACATATGGAGAAGATGCTTGAGCGTGATCGCACCGCGCGGATCGCCGCTGCGCTGCCACGCCGCGACCGGGGCGGGGCCGTCGAGCGACAACTGCCCGTCGGAGACGAGGAAACCGGTGAGCACGGCGGTAATGCTCTTTGCCATCGACCAGCTGATCAGCTTGCTGTCCGGGCCGAAGCCCGCACCATAGCGTTCGTAGATCGGCTCGCCGTCGCGGAGCACGTACAGCGCGCGGGTTTCCCCCACATCTTCCGCATCGACGAACAGCGCATCGGCCCGGGCCTTGATCGCGGGATCGAGGGAGGGAAGCGCCTGCGAGGCTTCGACCGGCGCGACATCGTCGAGCGACGCGCCGAGTCTCGGTGCTGGCGATGCGGGAGCGATAGCGCCCTGCCCCGCCGCGTGCGTCAGCGACCAGCCCCCCAGCATCACGAGCGCGGCACTTGCCAGCATGGCTTTTTTCGTGATCATGGCTGCGGTGACTAACACCAACCCACCGGGCACGGCAACGCCCGACCCAGTACCGCCCGCACCGACACCTTCGGCCCCGCCGCCAGAGGTGCCGAAGAAGCTGCGCGGCAGGCCGCGGCAGAGCCGCTGGGGCGGATGCCTGCCGTGGGTGCTGATCCTGCTCGCGCTGATGACGGTCTTCTCAATCTGGAAGTTCCCGTCGTTCAAGGCGCAGGCCGAACTCGGCTCCGCCTATGCCGCGCGAGTCGGTTGCTCGTGCCGCTATGTCCAGGGCCGCAGCCTCGAAAGCTGCCAGAGCGATTTCGAGCCGGGGATGGAGATGGTCTCGCTGGCCGAAGACCCGGCGACGAAGACGATCACCGGCAGCGTGCCGCTGCTCGCTTCGCGCAGCGCGCGCTTTGCCGGTGCGAACGGCTGCCTGCTCAATCCCGCCGATTAGCGCCGATTAGCGCCGAGACGCGCCGCGCCCAACGCGATCGCTGCCGGAACGCCGAAGACGAGCAAGCCGATCACCGATTCCTCGGCCCAGCCATAGCCCGCGTAGAGCACCCCGACGAGCAGGTTGCCGATCGACGCGATCAACCATAACGAAAGGAACAGGCGGGTCGCACGCCGTGCGTCGCGGACGGCGAGGCGCAAGACGATCAGCAGGGCAAGCCCCGCGAGCAGCATGACAGCCGTGTGTGACATTCGTCAGGCCTCCCCCTCGGTCATGATAGCCGAAGCGGAGCTGCGGCGCCATTGTCCCGGCGACATGCCGAGCTTGCGACGAAACGCCGCGCACAGATGCGCATGACTGGAGAAGCCGGTAGCGAAGGCAATTTCGGCGACCGTCAGCGGCCGGTGCATCAGGAACCAGCATGCCCGACGGAGCCGCTGGTGCAGCACATATTGCGCCGGCGTGCGCCCTGTCGCACGCGTGAAATGGACGATCAGGCTATTCACCGACATGCCCGCACGCGCCGCCATCTCGCGCGATGTCAGCGGCGCTTCGAGTCGCGTCTGAATGAACGCCAGCAGATCATCGATCCGCCGTGCGATGGCGCGCGGTTCGGCTGGCGACGTCATGCCGCCCAAGGTTTCGGCAAGCATCGCGACCAGCGCATCGGCAGCTTCGGCGTCGCCCGCCGCCAGTGCGCGAACGAGCGCAGCCATCGCGGGATCGTGATAGCCGGCGAGCGCCCGCGCGGCCGGTGGAACAGCCAATCGTTCGGACGGAATTTCGACCTCGATATAACGCACACCGCCGCCCTGCGCCGTCGCGCGATAGCTATGCCCGGCGGGCGCCAGCCATATCTCGCCCGGCAATGGGTCGCCGAGCGACGTTCGGCGGCCGTCGAGCCAGGTTTCCAGCCAGTGATAGCTTCCCGCCTCGTGCAGGATCAGCGCATGAACGTCGCGTTCGATCGTCCAGCTGCCAGGGCCCTCGATCCGCTTGACGATCGATGCCACCCTCAGTCCGCCCACTTCCATTACGCGACTATGGCAAGTGTGGGAGAATCTGAAAGCCTGCAATATTGGCGGCTTTTATGGTTAACTCGCGCCTTCAATTCCCGACGTGGACTAGGGAATTGGGGCAAGGATTTGGTGGACCCCGTCCACCGGAAACCGACCCCTCCCGGCGGGCAGCGCCAACCCCGTTGCCCGCCACTTTTTCCGGTCACCGTTTTGCCATATCCTCGCGGGCGCCGCCTGCCTGGTCAGGCTCGCGGTCCGGGTCAATCGCAAGGAAAGTTCTCCTTTCCTGATATTCGGGAAGATGATCATGGCTGACCATAATATCGCAGGAAAAGCGGTTCTCATCGCCGGCGGCGGCAAGAACCTCGGCGGGTTGATTGCGCGCGACTTCGCCTTGCAGGGAGCGCGTGCCGTCTACGTCCACTACAACAGCGAAGCGTCGCGCGCGGAGGCCGAGGAAACGGTCGCCGCAATCGAAGCGGCGGGCGCGAAGGGCCACGCCATGCAAGCCGATCTGACCTCGGCGAGCGCCATGGAAAAACTGTTCGCCAGCGCGAAGGACGCGATGGGCGGCATCGACATTGCGATCAACACGATCGGCAAGGTGCTGAAAAAGCCGATGGTCGATATCAGCGAAGCCGAGTTCGACGCGATGAGCGCGGTCAATTCGAAATCGGCCTTTTTCTTCCTGAAGGAGGCCGGAAAGCATGTCAGCGACAATGGCAAAGTCTGCACGCTCGTGACGTCGCTGCTCGGCGCCTATACGCCTTTCTACTCCAGCTACGCCGGTACCAAGGCACCGGTCGAACATTATACGCGCGCGGCGTCGAAGGAATTCGGCGAACGGGGCATTTCGGTAACCGCGATCGGACCGGGGCCGATGGATACGCCCTTCTTCTACCCGGCCGAGGGCGAAGACGCGGTCGCCTATCATAAGACCGCAGCGGCGCTGTCCCCCTTTTCGAAGACCGGCCTCACCGATATCGAGGATATCGTGCCGTGGATCCGCTTCCTCGTTACCGACGGCTGGTGGATGACCGGTCAGACCGTGCTGGTGAACGGTGGTTACACGACGAAATGACGGCGCCGGCCGGGCGCCGGTGCCGCGTCAGCTTTGCGCAAGAAAGTCGTCCATCGCCGTATTGACGGCGTCCGGCGCCTCCCACGGCACGAAATGGCCGCATCCGGGAACCTCGACGATCGTGGCATCAGGGACCAGTTCTTCGATGCCGTCGAGATTGCACGGCGGCAGCGCGACATCGTCGAGCGCCCAGATCACCAGCGTCGGGATGGCGAGCTTGGGGAAAGGCATGGCAGGCGGCTCGGCATAAGGTTCGTCCATCGCCGGCACGGTGACTGCCGACCCGCGATACCAGTTGATCATCGCGCGGCACGTGTCGCGATCTTCCCAATCCTTGAGCGACCGGGCGATCTCGTCGGGCGGCTGGATGCCCCCGCTCGGTACCTTGTCGGCGAAGGCGTGCGCGAGGAGCCCGGCGATGCCGTGCGCCTCGATGATCGCGTCGCTCGCGGGATCGCGAAAGGTGCGGATATACTGGCTCGCGGCGCGCTGGTCGGGGTTGGTCAACAACAATTTCTGGAAGATCGCCGGGTTCGGCGCGTTGGCGATCACCGCGCGCGTCACGCGGCCCGACCATGCCGGAAACAGTCCGTCCGGCTGGCCGCCGAGCGCAACGCCCCACGCGATCGCGCCGCCCCAGTCGTGGCCGACGATCGTGAATGTCCCGACGCCCAGCGCATCGGCGAGCGCAAAGATGTCGGCGATCAGCTTGTCACCGGAATAGGAAGCAGCATCCTGCGGCTTCGACGAGCCGCGATAGCCACGCTGATCGGGCGCGATACAGCGGAAGCGATCGGCAAAATGCGGGAGCTGGTAGCGCCAGGTACGGTGCGACTCGGGGAAACCGTGAAGGAAGATCAGCGCGGGGGCTTCCTTTGGCCCCATATCGACGACGTCGAGTTCGATCCCGGTCGAAAGCGCCACCCGCCGCTGTTCGAAATCGCCGATCATATTCCGCTCCTTTTGGTTTCTTTTCAAAACCAATCTGGCGGCGATCGCTTCGGCTGGCAAGCCGCAACGCCGAAGGATTCACTATTCGGGCGGCGTCATGTTCGTTTCGTCGGTCGGCAGCGTCTTGAAGATCGGCCATTCGCGCATGTCGCCGCCGCGGCTGCAGCGATACGATGCCAATTCCCTCTCGCCGCGCATCACGATCAGCCCGCCATAATGGCTTTCGGGCGTCGAAGCCTCCTCGGTCATCCCCGCGCTCGGAGCGGACCAGTGGGCGTAGACGACATAATTATATTCGCCGTTCACGAAGCGGAGCGTCTGATCCTCGGCGCGCGGATAGAGCGTGCGGTGATAGAATACGCGGTTGCTCGCGGCATTCGCGACGAGGCGGAGTTCGGTCTTTGTCGCGGTGCCATACCGATAGATGAGCGCGCCGCCCGCTTCGGCGATCACCAACTGCTTCGCCCCGAAACTGCACGCAAATATCGGCTCGGGCGGCGGCGGCGTCATCGCCAGCGCAAGCAGCAGGCTCACGGATAGCTCACAGTCTTGGGCACTTCGGGAAGCGGGATGAACTCCTCGCTGTCACCGGGGACGAGCGGGAATTTGCCTTCCTTCCAGTCGTGCTTGGCCTGATTGATCCGGTCGCGCGACGAGCTGACGAAATTCCACCAGACATGCCGCGGCGTCGCGAAAGCCTCGCCGCCGAGCAGCATCACCCGCGCGTCGCTGTCGGCGCGCAGCGTCATCGCCTGCCCCGGTTTCAGGATATAGAGGCTGTAACGGTCGAGCGCTTCGCCATCGAGGCTGGCGTCGCCGAGCGCGACGAGCACTGCGCGCTCGTCGGCCTCCGCCTCGATCGGGATCGACGCCCCTGCGTTCATCAGGATATCGGCGTAGATGGTCGCCGCATGCTGGGTGATCGGCGAGGTCGCACCCCAAAGGCTGCCCATGATGACACGCGCCGACACGCCGCCGTCCTCGATCAGCGGCAAATCGTCTTTCGCGACATGCTCGAACGCGGCGTCGATCTCTTCCTTGCCGTCGGGCAGCGCGAGCCAGGTCTGCATTCCCGAGATCGGCGATCCGGTCGCGCGCTCGGCGGCGGGCGTGCGTTCCGAATGGACGATACCGCTGCCCGCGGTCATCAGATTGCACGCGCCGGGGCGGATCGTCGCATAGGTGCCGAGGTTGTCACGGTGATCGATCGCGCCCTCGAACAGATAGGTCACTGTCGCGAGGTTGATGTGCGGATGCGGGCGCACATCCATGCCCTTGCCGATGTCGAAATGCGCCGGGCCGAACTGGTCGACGAAAATGAAGGGTCCGACCATCGTCCGCGCCTTGTTGGGCAGCGTCCGCCGCACCTCGAAGGCGCCGAGGTCGTGGGTCGAGGGAGTGATGATTTCGAACATCGGCTATCCTTTTGGCGTGGTTGCTCAGGGCTTGCCGGGATCGGCGGCGCGCAGGATCTTCTCCATTGCCTTGCCCTTCGCGAGTTCGTCGATCAGCTTGTCGAGGTAGCGGATCTCGCGCATCAGCGGTTCGGCAATCTCTTCGACGCGAATGCCGCAGATCACGCCCTTGATCTGGTCGCGCGCCGCATTCATCGCGGGCGCGTCGCCGAAAAACCCCCTAAGGTCGGTCTTGGCGGCAATCTGATCGTCGAGTTGCTGCTGGCTGTATCCGGTCAGCCAGCGGATAATCTGGTCGACCTCCGCCTGGGTGCGCCCCTTGCGCTCGGCCTTGGTGACATAGTGCGGATAGACGCTCGCAAAGCTGTATTTATAGACACGATGCTCGTCCACGTCCGCTCCTCCTATTCGCCCGGCGCCGTCGCCTTGATCGCGAGCGCGTGGACGCGCTGCCCTGGGAGGTCGCCGAGCGCCTTGTTCACCGCGCGCTGGCGCGCGACGCGATTCTGCCCTGCGAATCCCGGCCACTCGATGGCGAGACTGAAATGCGATTCGCCCGATCCGTCGTCGCCCGAATGGCCGTGATGGCTGGCGCTGTCGTTGCTGAGAATGAATTTCGCGTCGGGAAAAGCCGCCGTCAGCAGCTCCTCCATCTCGCGTTGCACTGGACCTTTTTCGCTCATGCCCCCATGTTGGGGAGGAAAGAACAGCATGACAAGCCCCAGGTCCAACCGATTCCACGGCCGCGTCCCGCGCGAAGCCGCTTGCGCCGTTCCCGGGTGCGAGGAACCCGGCGAATTTCGCGCGCCCGCCTCACCGCACCGCTCGCCCGACGGGCCGCCGCCGTACCGCTGGCTGTGCCTCGACCATGTGCGCGAACATAATGCGGGTTATAATTATTTCGACGGCATGACCGCCGACCAGATCATGGCGGCACAATCGCCCACCGCCGGCTGGGAAACCGAAAGCCGCGCCTTTCGCGCCGCGGGCAGCGCCGACCTGCCGCCGCGCTGGGCCGATTTCAGGGATCCGATGGACGCCTTGGGCGCGCGTTTCCGCCAGCGCATGGACGAGGCGCGGCGCGAGGCCGCCAATCCCGGCCTGTCGCGCGAAGAACATGACGCGATGCAGCTGCTTGGCCTGCCCGCCGACGCCGACCGTGCGGCGCTGCGGCGGCGATACAGCGAACTCGTCCGCAAATATCATCCCGACCGGAATGGCGGCGATCGCAGTTTCGAAACGCGGCTGGGCGAGGTAGTTCAGGCGTATCAATTGCTGCGCAAGACGAAGGCCTTTGCATAGGAGAGGAACGATGACCGATCTCGATGAGGCAAGGATCGAAGTGGTGCGCCGGCACATGGCGCTCGAGATCACGCACGACTGGGACGGCGTTCTCGCGACCTTCGAGCATCCGCGCTACGAGTTGATGGGCCCCGGCACCATCTTCGACGGCGAGACGGCGGTCCGTTCCTATTTCGCTTCGTCGCGCGAGCCATTTCCCGATCAGGCGAACGAGGTGATCGCGATCGCCGCCGATGCCGATACCGACACGGTGCTGGTCGAATTCTGGCTGACCGGCACCCACCTCGGCCCGCTGCGCCTCGGCGTGCGGACGATCGAGCCGACCGGCAAGGCGTTCCGTATCCGCATGGCGGCGAGCTTCCAGTTCGCACCCGGCAGCGACAAGATCGTCTGCGAACGTCCCTATTACGACCAGTCGGCGGTGATGAAGGCGCTCGGCCTCCTGTAGGATATCGCCACGAAAGGCGTTGCAAGCCGCAACCCATGGCGATACCGCGACAGCCGAAGCGCCGCCCGGCGGCGACTCTCTCCCGTACGCACTCGCTGGACCTTTGCCATGACCGATATTCCGAACAGCCTTCCCGACCACCACGGCTCGACGCTCCTTTCGGCGCCCGATACCGAGGTCGATGCGCGCGAGGTGTTCGGCGTCGATATCGACATGAAGGTCCCCGCGTTCAGCGAGGCCGACGAGCGCGTCCCCGACCTCGATCCGGCGTATGTCTTCGACGGCGACACGACGCTCGCGATCCTTGCGGGCTTCAAATATAACCGCCGCGTGATGGTGCAGGGCTATCACGGCACCGGCAAGTCGACCCACATCGAACAGGTCGCGGCGCGGCTCAAATGGCCGTGCATCCGCGTCAACCTCGACGCGCATATCAGCCGCATCGACCTCGTCGGCCGCGACGCGATCGTGCTGAAGGACGGCCAGCAGGTCACCGAATTCCGCGAAGGCCTGCTCCCTTGGGCGCTGCAGACCCCGACCGCGCTCGTCTTCGACGAATATGACGCGGGGCGTCCCGACGTGATGTTCGTGATCCAGCGCGTGTTGGAGACCGAAGGCAAGCTGACCCTGCTCGACCAGAACCGGGTCATCCGCCCGAACCCGCATTTCCGCCTCTTCTCGACCGCGAACACCGTCGGGCTCGGCGACACGAGCGGGCTCTATCACGGGACGCAGCAGATCAACCAGGGCCAGATGGACCGCTGGAACATTGTCGTGACGCTGAACTATCTGCCCGCGGCGACCGAAAGCGCGATCATCCTCGCCAAGGTGCCGAACACCGACGAGACGACCGTCGCCAATATGGTCAAGGTCGCCGACCTGACCCGTCAGGGCTTCATCAACGGCGATATCTCGACCGTGATGTCGCCGCGCACGGTGATCAGCTGGGCGCAGAATGCCGCGATCTTCAACAATCTCGGCTTCGCCTTCCGCCTCACCTTCCTCAACAAATGCGACGAGGCCGAGCGGATGATCGTCGCCGAATATTATCAGCGCGTGTTCGGCGAAGACCTGCCCGAAAGCGTGATCGGCAAATAACCGGTCACTTCAATAGGGTCTCGGCGTCGACCAGCCGGACGTCGTGCATCATGGCGAGATAGGCCTCGAAATAGCCCTTGTGCGACGCACCCACGATCGCGAGCGTGCGCGTCCCCGGCCGCTCCGCCATCGCGGCGCGGACATTGGCGACCATGCGCAGGTTCCGCACCTCCCACCAGCCGGTGTAGCGGCGTCCATAGTTTTGCGGCGTGGCATCGGCGAGCGCGGGACCGAAATCGGTGTCGAAGGCGAGGCGCATCGTCGAAGGGCGATTATAGAAGCGATAGAGCGCCATCACCCCGTCGCCATCGAGCTTTGCCTCCAGCGCCTTTTCGGCGGCGATCCGGTCCTTGAGCTGCGGCGTTTCCCAGATACGCTGCATCGCCGCCGCATAGCCCGGATCTTTGTCGAGCGACGCCGTCGTCGCGTCGGCGCTGTGGTAGTCGGCCGCGTAGACGCGCTCCAACCCCAGCCGGGCGGCGAGCACCGACCCGAGGAGAAAATTCTCGTTACGGCGCGTCCGCAGCTTTTCGAGCGCCGCGACGAGCGTGTCGTCGAGGCCATCGCCCGCGCGGCGTTCGTCTGCGGGAAGCCGCAGCCACTGGACAAGCGCAGAGGCCGGTTCGCCGCCGGCGAGAAACAGTCCCGCAAGGCGACGGCGGTCGCCCGGCGCGGGCTGTGCGGGCCAGGCGGCCAGCAGGCGCTCCGCCTCCACCGTTGCTGCCACCATATCGAGACCGATCACCTTCTGCGCGGGCGCGGGATCCCAGCAATAGTCCGATGCCCCCGGATAGAGCGGCTTGTAGCGCATAAGCAGCTCGCAATCGCGGCCCGACAATCCCTCGACCGCGATGATCCCCGGCTTCCACGCCGCGAGCCGCGCCAGCAGCGGCTCGAGGCTTTCGGGAGCGAAGCTGTCGGGCAGGCCCGAAAGATGCGGGGTGCCGAGGACGAGCGCTTCGCCGACCTCCCCCGCCACCCCCGCCTTGAGGTCGCGAGGGTCGAAAGCCGGTTCATAGGGCAGCGGCGGGCTGGCGGCGGTGACCAGCAGCAGGGCGGCGAACAGCGACACGGACATCTCCCCCAAACCGGCGTCTGCACGGCGCCTGCGGTCTCTCGATAAGCGAAGTGTGTTATTCGATCAATACTCCTTGACGCTGCCGTTTTCGCCTTCCAAAGGCGATGTTCTCCTGCCAGCATCGCGCGACGCGCCGGACCGAAGATGGAAGCCGCCATGCGAACGACGCCCTTTCCTGCGATCCTGACCGCACTGCTGCTCGGCGGCTGCATCACTCCGGTCGACTATGGCAAGGTCCGCCACGCCGATTATGTCGCCGATCCCCGCTGCACCGCGCAGCCCGGCGCCGCGGTCGATGGCGAAGCGCTGCCTTTGTTCTTCGCGACGAGCCGCCTGCCCGACTGCCGCACTGCCGATATCCGCCTGCTGCAATATCGCGGCGACAAGGTGCGTTACGGGCGTTTCGCCCCGCCACGCGATGTCGAGATCGCCAAGAAGAAGGAGTTTCTGACTCCGCTCGCCTTCCAGACCGACGCCGACTGGTGGGCGGCGCTGCGCGCCGAAACCGACCGGCGCCAAGGCCGCGTCCTGCTCTATGTCCATGGCTATCGCGAGAATTTCGAGACGACGACGAAGGATGCCGCGCAGATCGCCCGGATGACCGGCTTCGACGGGCCGGTTATCGCCTATAGCTGGCCATCGCAGCACAAGGTGCTCGGCTATGTCGTCGACGAAACCAACATGTACCACGACGTGCGCAATTTCCGCATCTTCCTGAAGTCGCTCGCCGAACAGAGCTGGGTGAAGGAAATCGTCATCGTCTCGCACTCGCTCGGCGCGCGGCTGGTGATCCCCGCGATTTCCTATGTCGACCGCACGTCGAGCAGCGCCGACAGCAGCAATATCTCGAACATCATCCTCGCCTCGCCCGACATCGACCGCGAGACGTTCGAGCGCGATATCGAGGAAGAGGTGTTGTCGGCGCGGCGCGTCGCGCGCGACCGGCGGATCACCGTCTATGTCTCGCGCGCCGACAAGGCGCTCGCTGCCTCGCGCGCGCTGCACGGTTATCCGCGCCTCGGCTCGCCCTATTGCTTCGACCCGTTCGAGGCAGCCGATCTGAAGGCGAAGGGATTGCCCGAACGCTGCTATCCGGTCGCGATTTCGGGAATGACCGTCGTCGACACGACCGACGTATCGCGCGGATCGACAGGGCACAGCAATTTCCTGCGCAGCGCTGTCGCGTGCCGCGATTTCATCGACGTCGTCGCAGGCAAACGGACGCGGCCCGAACGGACGGCGACGCAGCTTGGCCATGTCTTCCGCTTGCTGCCCGATCCCGGGAACCCAAAGCCCGAAGACGACCTGATCTGCAACCGCATCACCGGCGGCTCCGAAAACGAATAGGCGCGGTCAGCCGAAACCGCAGAGGACCGCGAAATCGGCGAGCCAGACGACCGGCCCCTCGCCGGTCCACAGCCACAGCCCGCCGACCGCGATCAGGGCAAACAGGCCGAGCGCCACCCAGTCCTGCCGAGCGAGCTTCATGCCGGTTGCAGCCGTTTGACCGGCGCGTCGGCGATCGGCAGGTGGACGATCCCGGCGAACAGGCCGAGCGCGATCGCGAAGCCCCATGCGATATCGTAGCTGCCGGTGGCGTCGAAGATCAGCCCCGCCATCCACGCGCCGAAAAAGCTGCCGACCTGATGGCTGAGGAAGACGATGCCATAGAGCATCGACAGATAGCGGACGCCGAAGATGCGCCCGACGATACCGCTGGTCAGCGGCACGGTGCCGAGCCACAGGAACCCCATCGCCCCCGCGAAAGCGAGCGCGGTCCAATGGGTCAGCGGCAGGAATAGAAACAGCGCAATGACCGCCGAGCGGGCGACGTAAAGCACCGACAGTACATATTTCTGGCGCATCAGGTCGCCCGCGCGCCCGAACACGTAGGAACCGAGGATGTTGAACAGGCCGACGAGCGCAAGCACCTGCGCCCCGATTTCGATGCCGAGCCCCTTGTCGTCGAGATAGGCGGGCAGGTGCGTCGCGATAAAGGCGATATGGAAACCGCAGACGAAGAAGCCCGCGTTGAGCAGCCAATAACCACGGTGAACCGCAGCTTCGCGGAGTGCCTCGCGCGCCGTCTGTTCGACGGCAGCGGTTATACCCGGATTGCTGTCGGTCCGGCCCGCAACGCCGATGGCCAGCAGGCCGCAAAGCGCCACCAGCCCCGCCATGATCCACAGCGTCTGGTGATAGCCGAGATCGCCGAGCAGCATCGAGGCGAGCGGCACGACAAGGAATTGCCCGAGCGAACCGCCTGCGGTGACCATACCGAAAGCGCTGCTGCGCTTTTCGGGGCTAACGACGCGCCCGACCGCGCCGAGCACCACGACGAACGTCGTCGCCGACTGCGCCATGCCGATAAGGATTCCGAAGCTGATATGCAGCCCGATCGCATCGGTCGCAAAGGCCGCCCCGACCAGTCCGAGCGCATAGAGCAGCGCCCCGGCGAGCACGACGCGTCCGGCGCCATGCTTGTCGGCGAGCGCGCCGACGAACGGCTGGACAAGACCGAAAAGCAGATTCTGGAGCGCCATCGCAAGGCCGAAGTCCGACCGGCTGATGCCGATATCGACGCTCATCTGCGGCAGGAACAGGCCGAAACTCTGCCGTACGCCCATCGCCAGCGTGACGATGAAGGCGGCGCAGAGGATAACGATCCACGGCTTTTTCATGGGAGAGATAGCGGGGGAGACCATAGGTTGCCGGATGCAACCCTTGCGGTGCCGGGTCAAGCGAGCATAGCTATCGCCCGACCTACACCCACTTCGTTACCCTGGATCCGGGGTGACGAAGGAGTAGCTCTTCCTTCACGCGGCAAAGCTGGTTAGAGCCGACTCGATGTCTGCCTCCTCTCCCCTCGACGATCTGAAGGCCGCGCTGTCGAGCGTCGCGCGCGCGGTCACCCGCGATGCCGAGGTCGAGGTCGGATTTACCGCCGACGCCCCGGCGCAGATCGGCAAGGCGATCAAGGTGCCGACCCCGTCGCGCACCCTGCCCGCCGAACAGGTCGCCGAAGCGCGCGGCTTCGCCGACAGCTACGCCTTGCGCATGAAGCACCACAGCGAGAAACTGCACGCCGCTGCGCGGCCGGCAGAACCGCTTGCCGCCGCCGCTTTCGACGCCATGGAACGCGCACGGATCGAAGCTCTGGGCGCGCGCCACATGGACGGGATGCGCGGCAATCTGTCGGCGGCGCTGACGATGCGGATGCGGTCGGACCCGATCAGCCGCGCGCAGAACCGCGACGAAGTGCCGGTGTCGAGCGCGCTCGAACTGATGCTGCGCGAGGCGCTGACCGGCGAACAGGCGCCGCAGGGTACCGAGACCGGCCTGTCGCTGGTCCGCGAATGGATCGCCAAGGACGCGGGCGCCGATATCACCGCGCTGTCGATGCTGCTCGACGATCAGGCGGCGTTCGCCGAGACCGCGAAGCTCGCCCTCCGCCACCTCGACCTCATCTATGGCGACGAGCCGATGGAGGAGGGCGCCGAGGACGGCGGTGACGAGGACCAGTCCGAAGCCGAGAAATCGCCCGAGGAACAGGAAAGCGAAGAAGGCGGCGCCGGGGAAAGCCAGGTCGACGCGCGCGCCGAAATGGCGGGTGATCAGGCCGACGACGGCGACACCGACCCCGACGCGCAGGAAATGGAAGCCGACGGCGAACCCGAGATGGGCGGCGAAGGCGACGAGGGCATGCTGCCCGTGCGCCCCAACCGCCTGCCGACCGACGTTCCCGATTTCAACTATGTCCGCTTCACCGAAAAGCATGACGAGATCATCCTCGCCACCGAACTGTGCGACGCCGACGAACTGACGCGGCTCCGCGCCTATCTCGACCAGCAGATGGCGCATCTGCAGGGCGCGGTGACCAAGCTCGCCAACCGCCTCCAGCGCCGCCTGATGGCCCAGCAGAACCGCGCGTGGGATTTCGATCAGGAGGAAGGCCAGCTCGACGCCGCGCGGCTGGCGCGCGTCATCGTCTCGCCCGGCCATTCGCTCAGCTACAAGATCGAGCGCGATACCGATTTCCGCGACACCGTCGTCACGCTGCTGATCGACAATTCGGGCTCGATGCGCGGACGGCCGATCAGCATCGCCGCGATCAGCGCCGACATCCTCGCGCGCACCCTCGAACGCTGCGGCGTGAAGACCGAAATCCTCGGCTTCACGACGCGGACATGGAAAGGCGGGCAGAGCCGCGAAGACTGGCTAGCCGCAGGGCGCCCCGCCCATCCCGGCCGCCTCAACGACCTTCGCCACATCATCTACAAGCCCGCCGACGAACCCTATCGCCGCGCGCGCAAGTCGCTGGGGCTGATGATGCGCGAGGGGCTGCTCAAGGAAAATATCGACGGCGAGGCGCTGATGTGGGCGCACCACCGGATCGTCAATCGTCCCGAGGAACGCCGCATCCTGATGGTGATTTCGGACGGCGCGCCGGTCGACGATTCGACGCTGTCGGTAAATCATGGCGCCTATCTCGACCAGCATCTGCGTCAGGTGATCGAATGGATCGAGAACCGCTCCCCGGTCGAGCTGTGCGCGATCGGCATCGGGCATGATGTCACGCGCTACTACAGCCGCGCGGTGACGATCATGGACGCCGAACAATTGGGCGGGACGATGGTCGAGCAACTCGCGGGATTGTTCGACATCGATTGAGCATTCGCAGAAAAAAGGGAAGCAGCATCGCCGCTCCCCTTCCTCTTCCCCGGATATCCGATGTTTACATCTTCTTGCCGGTCCACGCTTCGGGGTCGAAACCCTCAAGCGTATCGCCTTTTGTGCCCGCGGCGATTTCTTCGGCAGTCAGGAACTTGATCGCGACGCCGCCAGCCTTCGTATTGCCCCAGCTCAGCGCGGTCACATGGCTGTCGCCATATTTGGCGCCGATCACGGCGTCGGCGCCCAGCTTTTCGCCGCGTTCCCATATCTCGTTATAGATTTTCTGCTGCGACGGCTCCTTGCTGAATATCGTCGCCTTGCGAACCCCCGCGGTCACGACGCCGATGATCTTGTAGGGCTTGTCGGTGATGTCATAGGGGAAAACGGGCACACCCATCTCCTCGTTGACCATCACATAAGTCACGTCCTTTTTCTTCGCCATGGCCGGCGTCGAAATGGCCGCGGCCGCAATAGCCACAGCTGCAACAATCTTGATTCGTTTCATTTTCTGCTCCCCCGTTAAGTCCGCTGTAATTCGCCGTGCCGCGTGGGGACGTCAATCAGAATCTCTATTGGCAAAGCGGGCAGTCCGTGGCCTAAGTCCCGGGGTTTACAGGGGGATATCATGATATCGATTCAGGCCGCGGCGGCGGCGATATGGCTTGCTTCGGCGGCAGAGATCCTGCCGGCCCCCGAACCCACCTCGATCGCGATCGATGCGGGACAGGTCGCCCCAGAACCGGCCGCGATGGCAGCCGTGCCGCCGCTGATATTGCGGCGCGATACACCGATCCACTTCATGGTCGTGTCAGAAGTAACGACAAAGACCCATCTGGCAGGCCATCGGTTCAAGCTGCGCGTCGACAAGCCGGTGGTAATCGATGGTGTCGTCGTCATACCCGTCGGCGCCACGGCGTGGGGCGAAGTGTTGACCGTGAAGAAAAGCGGCAATGTCGGCAAGGCCGGGTCGCTCGAAGCGAAGCTGCTGTATGTCGAAAGCGGCGCGCTGCAGATTCCGATCAGCGGAGCCAACGCCGCCAAAGGCGCGGGCGGCGGCGGAGAAACTGCGCTTGGTGTCCTTGCCCTTGGCCCGCTTGGCCTGTTTGCCAAGGGCAATAACGCCAAGATCAAGGCAGGCGAACTGATGACGGGCTTCGTCGAACAGGACACCGAACTCCCGCGCGCACTGCCGGCCGGCTTGTGACGCCGCTCCGCATATGGGCGGCATGCGCCGGACTGACGCTGGCGCTGCCCGCAAGCGGGCAGGAACACGGCACGCCAACGCAGACCGCCCCGGCCGTGTCCGCAGCGCGGCTACTTGTCCCCGCCGGATCGGTTATCGACCTCGTCACTACCAACAGCATCTCCAGCCAGAAGAGCGTCAAAGGCGACCTTCTCTATCTGAAGGTTGCAGCACCGGTCGTCGTCGACGGCGTAACGGTCATCCCCATCGATACCGTGGTCGTCGCCCAGTTGCAGCGGGCCGAAAAACGGGGCGCTTTCGGAAGGTCCGGAAAGCTCGATGTGCAATTGCTGTATGCCGAGCTGCCCGGCGGCACGCTGCGCGTCAGCGGGATGCTGGAAGCGCGCGGCAAACATGGCGCCGACGATGCCGCAGCGACGGCGGTTGCTTTCCTCGCCTTCCCGTTCATCGCGACGGGGCGGAGTGCCGAAATCCCTGCCGGTTCGGAGGTTTCGGGCCGTCTCGACCGCGATCTCTGGCTCGACGGGCGCTGACCCGAGGCGGTCCGCGTCGCAGGGTGACAACCCCTTTCCCCCTCGTTACAACCGCTTCCCGGTGCAGCAGGGACTCGCGGCCTACGACGAGAGCCGCTGCAACGACATATGTGCTGAGGGGTCGCCAGCATGACTTGGGGCCGCACCGGGGTGGTGCGTGGCTGAGGGGGCGACTGGCATATGAAAAAAGCATCCGACCTGTTCATCGAGTGCCTGGAAGAAGAAGGCGTCGAATATATTTTCGGCGTTCCGGGTGAGGAAAATCTCGATTTCCTCGACAGCCTGTCACGCTCGACGAAGATCAAGCTGATCCTGACCCGCCATGAACAGGGCGCGGGGTTCATGGCCGCGACCTATGGCCGCCATACGGGCAAGACCGGCGTCTGCCTCGCGACGCTCGGACCCGGCGCGACCAACTTCGTTACCGCTGCGGCTTACGCACAGCTCGGCGGCATGCCGATGATGATGATCACCGGGCAAAAGCCGATCAAGAAATCCAAACAAGGCCGCTTCCAGATCCTCGACGTCGTCGCGATGATGGGGCCGATCACCAAATATACCCACCAGATGGCCTCGTCGGACAATATCCCGAGCCGGGTGCGCGAGGCCTTTCGCCTTGCCGAGGAGGAAAAGCCGGGCGCGGTGCATATCGAGCTGCCCGAGGACATCGCCGACGAACATACCGACAGCCTGCCGCTCAAGCGCAGCCACAGCCGCCGGCCGACCGCCGACGTCAAGTCGATCCGCGAGGCGGTGAAGGCGCTCGAGGAAGCGACCTCGCCCGTCCTCGTCATCGGCGCCGGCGCGAACCGCACGATGACGAGCCGCATGCTGCTGCAATTCATCGAAAAGACCGGCATCCCCTTCCTCACCACCCAGCTCGGCAAGGGCGTGATCGACGAGCGGCATCCGAAATTTCTCGGCTGTGCGGCATTGAGCGCCGGCGATTTCGTCCACCGCGCGGTCGAGGCGTCCGATTGCATCGTCAATCTGGGGCATGACGTGATCGAAAAGCCGCCCTTCTTCATGAAGCAAGGCGGGCCGAAGGTCATCCACGTCTCGACCAAGACCGCCGAAGTCGACCCCGTCTATTTCCCCGACATCGAGGTGATAGGCGATATCGCCAATGCCGTCTGGCAGATGAAGGAAGATATCGTCCCCAACGGCGGCTGGAAATTCGACCATCTGCTCGCCTATCGCAAGGCCGAGGTCGAACATACCGCGCCGCTCGCCGAGGATGCGCGTTTCCCGATCTTTCCGCCGCATCTGGTGCAGTCGATCCGCGACGCGATGCCCGACGACGGGATCATCTGCCTCGACAACGGCGTCTACAAGATCTGGTTCGCGCGGGGCTACACCGCCTATCGCCCCAACACCGTGCTGCTCGACAATGCGCTGGCGACGATGGGCGCCGGGCTGCCGAGCGCGATGATGTCGGCGATGGTCTATCCGGGGCGCAAGGTGATGGCGATCTGCGGCGACGGCGGTTTCATGATGAACAGTCAGGAGATGGAGACCGCGGTGCGCCTCGGCCTCAACATCACCGTGCTGATCCTCAACGACAACAGCTATGGCATGATCCGCTGGAAACAGGCGAATATGGGGTTCAAGGATTGGGGCCTGACCTATGGCAACCCCGATTTCGTCAAATATGCCGAAAGCTATGGCGCCAAGGGCCACCGCGTCGAAAGCGCCGCGCATTTGAAGGAACTGCTCGCGCACACCCGCGACACGCCGGGCGTGCATCTGATCGACTGCCCGGTCGATTATTCGGAGAATGACCAGATTTTGAACATCGACATCAAGAAGCTGTCGAAGGAATTGTAAGCCTTCGCCACCGCCTGTTTTCTTGTCATCCCCGCGAAAGCGGGGACCCAGGAGCGAGATGGATCAAACCTATCACGTTTATATCCTTGCCAGCAGACGCAACGGTACGCTCTACACGGGCGTGACGGGAGATCTCGCAGCGCGTTGCAGCCAGCATCGTAATGGGCAAGGGTCACAATTTACCGAACGTTACGGCGTTCACCGCCTGGTGCATGCGGAAGCCTTCCCTGACGTCAGCGAAGCTATTGCGCGTGAAAAGGCGATCAAGAAATGGCGCCGGGCGTGGAAGCTGGAACTGATCGAAAGAGACAATCCGCAATGGCTCGACCTGTACGACCGGCTCAACGTTTGATTGTACCGCCCCTGGGTCCCCGCTTTCGCGGGGATGACAGCGTTGGAGAATGATTGTGAAGTTGAAACCCGTCTATCCGCTCTACCTCAACAACAAGGCCGCACAGCCGAACACCGATCTGGTCGTCACCGACAAATATACCGGCAAGCCGGCCTTTCGCACCGCGCTCGCTACGCCGGATGTGATCGACGAGGCGATCGCGGGCGCCGTGCGCGCAGCCGAGCCGATGGCGCGGCTTGCGAGCTTCGAGAAACAGGCGGTGCTCAACCATTGCGTTACGCGCTTCCGGGAACGGTTCGACGAACTTGCCTATGCTTTGTGCGTCGAGGCCGGGAAACCGATCAACGATGCCGAGGGCGAAGTCACGCGACTGATCGATACCTTCCGCATCGCCGCCGAGGAAGCGGTGCGCAATTATGGCGAGGTCCAGCCGCTCGACATCAGCGCCCGCGCCAAGGGCTATATGGGAATGTGGAAGCGCGTGCCGATCGGACCCTGCAGCTTCATCTCGCCGTTCAACTTCCCGCTCAACCTCGCCGCGCACAAGATCGCGCCGGCGATCGCGATGGGCTGCCCCTTCGTGATGAAGCCCGCGTCGATGACGCCGCTCGGTGCGATCATCATGGGTGAGGTGCTCGCCGAGTGCGACATCCTGCCCGAAGGCGCGTTCAGCATCCTGCCCGCGAGCCGCGACGGCGCCGACCTGTTCACCACCGACGAGCGGCTGAAACTCCTCTCCTTCACCGGATCGCCCGGGGTCGGCTGGGACCTCAAGGCAAAGGCGGGGAAGAAAAAGATCGTTCTCGAACTCGGCGGCAACGCGGCGGTGATCGTCGACAAGGACGCCGACCTCAAGCATGCGCTCGAGCGGATCATCTTCGGCGCCTTCTACCAGTCGGGACAGTCGTGCATCGGGGTGCAGCGGATCATCATCCACGAGGATATCTACGACAAGTTCCGCGCGATGCTGGTCAAGCGGACGAAGACGCTGATCGCGGGCGATCCGAAGAAGCGCGACACCTTCATCGGCCCGATGATTTCCGAAAAGGAGGCCGCGCGGCTCGACGGCTGGATCCAGGAAGCGGTCGCGGGTGGCGCCAAGCTGCTCACCGGCGGCAAGCGCGACGGCGCGATGCTCGAAGCGACGTTGCTCGAAAATGTCGACCGCAAGTCGAAGGCTTATCGCGAGGAAGCCTTCGGGCCGCTCGCCATCCTGTCGAAGTTCAAGAAGTTCGACAAGGCGATGGCGGAAGTCAACGACAGCAAGTTCGGGCTGCAGGCGGGCATCTTCACGCGCGACATCCATCAAGTGCTCGATGCGTGGGACACGCTCGATGTCGGCGGGGTCGTCGTCAACGACGTGTCGAGCTACCGCGTCGACAACATGCCCTATGGCGGCGTCAAGGACAGCGGGCTGGGACGCGAAGGCGTGCGCTTCGCGATGGAGGATATGAGCGAAATCCGCAATCTGGTGATCCGCCGGGTCTGATCCTCCCCTCCCGCAGGCGGGAGGGGCAGCGAGACTTGGCAGCTTGCTGCCTTGTCGCAGCGGGGTGGGCAACTGCCTGCGCAGATGCTCGCTACGCTCGCGCCCACCCCTAACCCCTCCCGCCTGCGGGAGGGGGATAATCGTCACAAATCCGCCGCCAAACTTTCTTCAAACTGTCGCGGGTTCGATTCTCCGCATGTAACAAATCTCCTGTCTAGGCCGGGAGCAGCAAAGGCTGCTTCCGGAGTGCGACATGGCCACGATTTCGACCCTGCCGATCCCCGCCCGCTTTCCCGACCCGTTCACGACCGATCCGCATATTCCCGAACGCGTGATCGGCAAGCGGCGAAGCTATCGCACCGTCTGGGTCAGCGACATCCACCTTGGCACGCGCGGCTGCAACGCCGCGATGCTGATCGACTTTTTTGACCATGTCGACTGCGAGACGCTCTACCTCGTCGGCGACATCATCGACGGCTGGCGGCTCAAGAAGCGGCACTTCTGGCCGCCCGAGCATAATGACGTCGTCTGGCGGGTGCTCAAGCGCGCCAAGCGCGGCACCCGCGTCGTTTATGTTCCCGGCAACCATGACGAGATGGTCAAGCCGTTCGACGGCTTCGACTTCGGCGGCGTCGAAATCCGCCGCGAGGCGGTCCACGAGACCGCCGACGGCAGAAAGCTGCTCGTCGTTCACGGCGACGAATTCGACGCGGTGATGCTGGCGCACCGCTGGCTCGCCTTTGTCGGCGATGCTGCCTACACTGCGCTGATGAAGTGCAACGTCGTCGTGAACGCGGTGCGCAGCAAGCTCGGCCTTCCCTATTGGTCGCTGTCGATGGTCGCCAAGCACAAGGTCAAGAACGCGGTGCAGTTCATCGGCCGCTACGAAGAAGTGGTGGCACACGCCGCACGCTCGCGGGGGGTCGACGGTGTCGTCTGCGGTCACATCCACAGCGCCGAGATGCGCGAGATCGAAGGCACCGAATATTATAACGACGGCGACTGGGTCGAAGGCTGCACCGCGCTGGTCGAGCATCACGACGGCACGATGGAGATATTACACTGGGCCGAAGAGGTTGCGGCGCGTTCGGTACCCGCAACGCTCGAACTGCCCGCACCGGCGCGAGCCGCATGAAGATACTGATCGTCACCGACGCATGGGAGCCGCAAGTCAATGGCGTCGTCCGCACGCTGCAAGCGACGATCGGCGAATTGCGCAAGGGCGGCCATGAGGTCGAGGTAATATCGCCCGACCTGTTCCGCTCGATCCCCTGCCCCAGCTATGGCGAGATCCGCCTCGCTTTTGCGGGCGCGCGCAGGGTCGGGCGGCTGATCGAGCGGTTCGGCCCGCAGGCGATCCATATTTCGACCGAAGGGCCGCTCGGCCTCGCGGCGCGGCGCTGGTGCCTGACCAACGGCTTTCCCTTCACCACCGCCTATCACACGCGCTTTCCTGAATATGTCGCGGCGCGGCTCCCCGTCTCGCCTGCCTTCGTCTGGCGCTTCATCCGCTGGTTCCACCGGCCCGCGCGCCACATCATGGTCGCGACCCGCAGCCTCGCGCGCGAACTCGCCGAACAGGGACTGGGGCAGACGATGATGTGGGAACGGGGTGTCGATCATGCACTGTTCCGCTCCGATCGCGCTCCATATCCGGCCTATCAAGGGCTGACGCGGCCGATCCAGCTCTATGTCGGACGCGTCGCGGTCGAGAAGAATATCGGCGCCTTCCTCGATACCACGCAGCCCGGCACCAAGGTGATCGTCGGCGACGGTCCCGCGCTCGCCGAGCTCAAGGCGCTGCATCCGGACGCGCTCTTCCTCGGCAAGCTCGGCGGCGAAGCCCTGGCCAGCGCTTATGCCGGCGCCGATGTCTTTGTTTTTCCCAGCCGTACCGACACTTTCGGTCTGGTGGTCATCGAGGCGCTGTCGTGCGGGACGCCGGTCGCTGCCTATCCGGTCCCGGGGCCCGGCGACATCGTCCGTGACGGTGCGGGCGCGCTCGACGATCATCTCGATACCGCAATTGCCGCCGCGCTGGCGTGCGACCGGGCCGACGCGGCGACGCTGGGTGCACGCTACAACTGGCCGAACTGCACCCAGCAATTCCTGAAGGCGCTCACATTCATCCCCGTCGAGCCGATGCCCCGCCACGCCGCCGCAGCGCCGGCCACCGCCTAGGGCCTAAAAGGCCTTGCGCCACTCCAGCTCGACATAGCGGCCAAGCGGATCGGTGTACCCCGGCTGATAGTTCAGCGGCACGACGCCGCTGCCGTCGGTTACCTTGCGCTGCGCGTCGAACAGATTGTCGATCGACAGGCGCAGGCGCGAACCCTTGAGGAAGGGCAAATCCTCGGTCAGCTTCGGCATCTGGTTGAAATCCGCGAAGAAGCGCAGGTTGAAGGTCGCGAGGTCGTGGAACTTCAGGTCGCCGTTGGCCCCGCCGACGATGCTGCTGCCGCTGTCATATTTCGCGCTGACGCGCGTCCCGAAGCCCCTGTAGAACAGCCCGCCGTCGAGTTCGACGAGATGACGGTTGCTGCCGCCGCCGCTACCGGTCGCCGAGCCGCCCAGCAGATCGAGTTCGGGGACGCCGGGTCCGATCAGCACTTTGTCGGTCAGTTTGATGGTGTGATAGAGCGACACCTGCCAGCGGCCGCCCTGCTGTTGCTGCCCGAACATGCCGCGACCGCCACCCATGCCGCGGAAGCCGCCGCCGCCACCCCCACCGCGCCGGCGCTCGCCATCTGCCCGCGGCCGCCCTTCGCCCGCGGGCGCCGCCTGCCCGTCGCCGGATCCGGGCGGCGGGCCGCCTGCTCCGCGCCCTTCGCCCGCACCGCCGCGACCACGACCGCCCGCTTCGTCCTTCTGTCCGAAGCTCTTGCCGAAATTGAAGCCCCAGCGAATCTGCGAATTGCTGGCGCGGTCGAAATTGATCGGGCGTTGGTCGATCGACAGCAGATTGCCATCGTCGTCGCGGATGACGCGGCCGGGGAAAGCCGCCTCGATCTCGGGGGTGAGCACCGGCAGGCTGTTCGCCGTGTCATAGCTCTTGTTGCTGTTGTAATTGATCGAGAAATTGAGACCGTCGACCATCGGCAGCGCCCAGTTGAGCCCCAGCTTGAAATCGCGCCGGCGCTCGGCAAGCAGGTCGGGATTGCCGCCGCTGATCGTCGAGATCAGCACCGTCTGCCCGGTACGGAAATCATAATAGGTGACGCCGTCGGTCACCTGCGGCGCCGCGCCGAGCTGGGTCACGGTCGGCGCTTCCTCATCGCTGTTGAAGCTCGCAACCAGCGACAGATTGTCGGTGAAGTTGAAATTGAGGTTGGCGCCCCAATTTTTGAGCGTCTGGAAATCGCTCGGCTTCTGAATCTGGCCGCTGAGCGTCGCCGACACCCGGAACGGGCCGACATTATAGTCGGGATCGAGCAGCGGGATGTTGAGCGAACCGAAGGCGCTCGGCACGTCGCGCGCGAGGTCGGTGGTGGTAATCGTCGTCCCGCGCTGCGAGCGGCTGTCGAAGCGGAGCCCCGAATAGCCGGCGGTCGCCGACACGCGGATCGGTCCCGCCCAGCCGTCGCCAAGGCTGCCCGAGAAATTGGTATTGGCGCCGAAGCTCTGCTGGCTGCTGTCGAAGCGGTCGCGCGTGCCGCTGTCGCGGTCGGTGAAGGTGCGCGTATCGGCGTCGGCATAATTGCCGGTGACCGACCAGCGCCAGTCGCCGAGCATGCCGTTGACGCTGGCCGAACTGGTCCAGTTCTGGCTGCGGCTGTCGCGGCGGAGCGGATCGGTCGCGCCGCCCGGACCCGGACCGAGCAGGCTGAGGCTGTCGGTCTGGTCGAAGCGCAGGCTGACCGACGCCTCGGTCACCTTGCCGATGTTGCGCACCAGCGTCCCGTCGATGACATAGGTGTCGCTCGCCGGCGACAGGCTGCGCGCCGGGGCGCCGGCCGCGAGGACCGGGTCGTCATAGACGAGGTTCCGCTCGTCCTCGCGCAGCATCGTCTGATGCTCCCAGCTCCCGTTGAGATTGAGCCGGCCGTTCTGTCCGATGGCGATGAAGGCCGGTTCGAACTCGCTCTTGAACTGTCCGCCCTGTGTCGGGATGCCCGCCTCGGCCTCGGCCGACACCTGCCGGAAATTGGGCTTGAGCACGAAATTGACGACGCGCTCGGTCGCCGCATAGCCATATTGCAGCGCGACTTCTTCGGGAAAGATTTCGACCTTCGCGATCGCCTCGGGCGGGATGTTGCGCACCGCGCCGAACCCGGAAGTCCGGCGGCCGTTGACGAGGATCACCGGGCGCCCGCCGCCGCGGCCGCGGCCCGACCGCGTCTGCGGTTCGAGAGCGTCGAGCAGTTCCTCGATCGACGATGCGCCGTAACTGGCGATCGCCGCTTCATCGAGTTCGGCCTCCGCCGCGAAGTCGGTATCGAGTTGCCCGGCAAGACGGGGGGCGGTTACGACGATTTCCTCGCCGTCGATATCTTCTTCGCCATCGTCGATATTGGAGGTCGAGAGGGCCGGGTCGGCGACTTGCTCGTCGGCCGCCAATACAGGCGTCGATGCGATCGCGGTCGCTGCCAGCAACGCGGCGCGGATCGAAAGCGAGAGGCGATTATTATTCATCGGGAGAGATGCCTTCTGTCTTTTTGTCTTTGTTATTTCTTATCATCGGCGGCTGAACCGGTCATGACACCGGCTTGTTCCTGCGGTTCAGCTATGTCGCATTTGTCGCAACAGTGTGGCAGCGCGGCAAAAGGTCGACCGATGCATCGCCTTGGCGGCTGGACAGCGACGCCGCGCCTCTTTATCGGCCAGCCATGCCGACTCCCGACTCTCCCGCCGCCCCTGAATCGATCCTGATCATCGATTTCGGTAGCCAGGTCACCCAGCTCATCGCTCGCCGTGTCCGCGAAGCAGGCGTCTACAGCGAAATCGTGCCATTCAGCGCTGCCGAAGCCGCGCTCGAACGCATGCGACCGAAGGGCGTGATCCTCTCGGGCTCACCCGCCTCTGTTCCTGCATCCGGCAGCCCCCGCGCCCCGCAATCCGTCTTCGACAGCGGCCTGCCGATCCTCGGCATCTGCTACGGCCAGCAGGTGATGAGCCAGCAGCTCGGCGGACAGGTCGAGCCCGGCGGCGCCGATGGCGAACGCGACGGCGAGTTCGGCCGCGCCTTCCTGACTGTCACCGAGCCTTGCGTCCTGTTCGACGGCCTGTGGGAGGTCGGCGAGCGCCATCAGGTCTGGATGAGCCATGGCGACCGCGTCACGCAGTTCGCCCCCGGCTTCCGCATCGTCGCGATCAGCGACGGCGCCCCCTTCGCGCTGATCGCCGACGACGAGCGCCGCTATTACGGCACGCAATTCCACCCCGAGGTCGTCCATACGCCCGACGGCGCAAAGCTGATCGCCAATTTCGTCCGCCACGTCTGCGGCTGTTCGGGCGACTGGACGATGGCCGAGTTCCGCGCCACCAAGATCGCCGAGATCCGCGAACAGGTCGGCGACCAGCGCGTGCTCTGCGGTCTGTCGGGCGGCGTCGACAGCGCGGTGGCCGCGGTACTGATTCACGAAGCGATCGGCGAGCAGCTCACCTGCGTCTTCGTCGACCACGGCCTTCTCCGCATGAATGAGCGCGAGCAGGTCGAGCGACTGTTCCGCGACCATTACAATATCCCGCTGGTCGTGGTCGATGCCGAAGAGCGCTTCATGGCGGGCCTCGCAGGCGTCACCGACCCCGAGAAGAAGCGCAAGTTCATCGGCGCCGAATTCATCAACGTGTTCGAGGAAGAAGCGAAGAAGATCGGCGGCGCCGATTTTCTCGCGCAGGGCACGCTCTACCCCGACGTCATCGAGAGCGTTTCGTTCACCGGCGGACCTAGCGTCACGATCAAGAGCCACCACAACGTCGGCGGCCTGCCCGAGCGCATGAACATGAAGCTCGTCGAACCGCTGCGCGAACTGTTCAAGGACGAGGTCCGCCTGCTTGGCAAGGAGCTTGGCCTCCCCGACATCTTCGTCGGCCGTCACCCCTTCCCCGGCCCCGGCCTCGCGATCCGCATTCCGGGCGAAGTGTCGAAGGAACGCTGCGACATCCTCCGCAAGGCCGACGCCGTCTATCTCGAGGAAATCCGCAATGCCGGGCTCTACGATGCGATCTGGCAGGCTTTCGCGGTGCTGCTACCCGTGAAAACGGTCGGCGTGATGGGCGACGGGCGCACCTACGACCATGTCTGCGCCTTGCGCGCCGTTACCTCGACCGACGGCATGACCGCCGACATCTACCCCTTTGACGCCAGCTTCCTCAGCCGCTGCGCAACGCGCATCATCAACGAAGTGCAGGGCATCAACCGCGTCGTCTACGACTATACCTCGAAGCCACCGGGCACCATCGAGTGGGAGTGACGGTGTCAATCGACACCAAGTAACAGTAATCACTGGCCAAACCGACGCCCCCCAACTCTGTCGGTTTGAAGGTCGCAGCTCTGCGTTGGCGAAATAGGTGCGCCCGCGCTGACGACACGCACGCCCTCCGCATCCTGTTAGACCGTGGGCACCGGACTGTTCCGCTCGACGTCGGCGTCAAGGCTGTGCCACAGCCGCCAAGGAGTTTATCCTGCTGCGCGCCTGCGATCGCCGCCCTGAGACCCGAGAGCCCTGCGCCGATGACGATCGCGTCGGAGCGGCAGCCGGATTACCCGATTTCCTAATTCCCGGTCAGAAGCCGATGCAAGGCGCGCGATGTTGTAATTCCCTGTTCGATCGCGCCGTCGATCGCACTGCGCCAAGCGCTGGCCCAATCGCCGCTCGCGAAGAAGATTCGGCCGTGAGGCGCCTGCAAATCCTTGAGCGCCTTCGAAATCTGCCCCGGCCGCGAAATGCACCAAGCCCCTCTCGAATAGGGGTCGTTGTTCCAGTCGTGCGCCTTGACGTCGACCACAACCGCGTCGGGCAGGAATTGCCTGACCACTTTCTGCACCTCGCCCTTGTCCATGATCCGGAGCGGGTGATCGCCCGAGCCGAAAGCGATGAGATGCGTGCGACCGTTCGCTGCGCCATCCCAAAACATATGGTTGATCGGGCTGGGGCCGGTCCCCGGCGCCCAAGCCGTAAAGATCGGCCGTTCGCCCTCGATCAGGATGTGGATCTTGTTTGCCTTGCCCGCATGGCCTTCGACCGAGACGTCGAGCTTCTGCCTGGGAAGCGGCGGACGGAAACCGACGTCCTTGAGCGTGTTCAGCGGCAAGGTGGAAATCGCGGCCCGGGCCGACCAGGCCTTGCCGTTCGTGCCGATGATGCGCACGCCGTCGCCCGTCGTTTCGATCGTGGCCACCGGGCTGTTCAACTCAATTGTTGCCCCGCAATCGTCAGCCAGTGCGGAATATAGCGAGCGCATTCCACCTTTGAGCTTGAAGCGGCTTACGACATCGGACTCGAGCTCGAGACTATAGCCGCTGAGGGCGACCAGCCGGACGATGTCGACCCACGAAACATTCTCCGCCGCACCGCCACTGCTCGCCGCAAAAATCGTCGCCGCCAGAATGCGGGCCTCGGGCGTCAGCGAAGACGCGGCGATCTTGTCCGCGACGGAAATCGTATCGGCCGCAATCCAACCCGGGTCCGCGAACGGTTCCGCCGGCCGCGGCATGATCGCACGCGCATCCGCGAACATCGTCTGGACAGGGCCGTAAAATTCGGCCCCCCGCTCCGACAATTTGGCGTGGTGGCGCGTCCCCGCTTCGTCGAGGTAGATGACGTCATCGGCAAAATTCCCCGGCGACTCCTCCAGTTCGACACCGTAGCGGTTGATCTCCGCCCAGACATGCGGCTGGAACCAATGCACCCATGTGCCCCCCATGTCGTTGGGCTTGCCATCGAACTCTGCGGTATAGGTCCGGCCGCCGATCCGGTCGCGCGCCTCGAGGATCAGCACCTTGTAGCCGTGCCGCTTAAGCTCGCGCGCTGCCGTCAGTCCGGCAAAGCCGGCCCCGACGATGATGGCGTCATAGTCGCCCTTGTCCTTTCCACCGCTGGCGGGACGCGCCTGCGCGATTGAGGATGCCATGACGCCCGCCGCTGCCGTGGCCAACACCGCCCGGCGCGACGGAAAACTCTTTTGCGATCTATCGTCACTCATTGCTGATGCCCTCTTCCAATTCTGTCCGGATGGCTCTCCGAACACAATATTTGTCATATGTCAAATTTTCTGTGACTCTCGTTTCGACTCGCGCTGTCCGAAAGCGAACGATGGCGTTTGCCCAACACCCGATCCCGTCGAATTGGAATAATATTGAATATATTCATCTATTTAGACTATAATTTAAGACGATTGACCAATTTTGGACATTTATCTAATATTGAGACATGGCTGGACATGCGGAGCGCGACAGACGCTCCCCGGCCGCTGATTTGGAAGGGGATCCGAAATGAAGAAGACGTGCCTGTTTTTGCTCTCCACGGCGTGCGCGGTGGCCGGTACGATGCCGGCCGCAGCCCAGCAGTCGCCGGCTGAAGACGCCGCGCGATCGGGCGGCGACGACATCGTCGTCACCGCGCAGCGCCGCGAAGAGGGGATCAACGACGTCCCGATTGCGATCACCGCCATCAGCGGCGACAGTCTCGAGCGCTTCCGGTTCAACGACGCGACCCAGATCGTTCAGCAAATCCCCAACATGAGCGCGACCAATACGCTGGGAGCGAGCGCGCCGCTCTTTTCGGTGCGGGGTATGAGCAACGCCGATTTCAATCCGTCGTCGAATACACCCGTCCCGATCTACAGCGACGATATCCTGATCAACAACGTCACGGGTCAGGGGTTCGCGCTGTTCGACCTCCAGCGGGTCGAAGCGCTGAAGGGGCCGCAAGGTACGCTGTTCGGCTACAACTCTTCGGCCGGCGCTATCCAGTTCATCTCCCGGCGCCCGACGGACAGTCTGGAGGGATCGGGTTCGGCGTCGATTGCCGGACATGGCGAGCGGACGCTCAACCTGGCCGTCGGCGGTCTGCTGGTCGGCGACAGCGTCCGCGGCCGAATCGCCTTTTTCGGTCGCCGCGACGACGGCGATTTCATCAACATCAACAACGGCGAGCGGATCGGCAAGGATAATCGCTGGGCCATCCGCGGGCTGCTCGACGTCGACCTTGCAACGAACGCCAGCGTCCTGATCAAGGCTCAATACGGCAAATATAACGGCGATCCGGCGATCCGGCCCACCGAACAGGATGTCAACAATCTGACCGGAGAAACATTGGGCGGAAAGCGTGAAATCCGTCAGGAACTCGCGCAATATGAGAATGTCGAATATGGCGAACTGTCTTCACGCCTGAAAGTCGATCTGGGCCCGGTGGGGCTCGATCTGATAACGGGCTATCTCGATATCAAATCGGGTCTTTCGACCAACTTCTTCGACGGCACCCAGATCGGCCTCCTCGATCTCGGCTATGGCGCCGGTCCCGTGCAGACCGCGCTTTACGGCGTCCAGGGCGGCACCGCGCACAGCAAGCAGTTTTCGCAGGAGGCCCGGCTCACGTCGCAGACCGACGGACCGCTGTCGTTCATCCTCGGGGCCTATTATCTCAAGGAAAAGCTCGACGGGAGCATCTGGTTTTTCGCCGGCGACGATTCGGGGGCCTTCGGCTATTTCGGCAACGACCCTGCGGCCTTCCTGACCTACAGCATCTACAAGCAAAACCTGTCGTCGTTCGCGCTCTTCTCGCAATGGGACTATAAGTTCACCGACAAGCTCAAACTGACGCTGGGCGGCCGCGTTTCCTGGGACAGGCGCTCGCTCGACCTGACCTTCGCCAATTATGACGGCGCGACGACGTTCGTGAACGGCGCGACCATCGATCCGCTTCACCCGAAATTCTCGGACGTCACGGACCTGTCCGGCCTCGACCGCACGCAGCAAAAGCTCGATTGGACAAACTGGAGCGGCCGGCTCGCGATCGACTACCAGCCATCGCCCGACGCCCTGCTCTATGCGAGCCTGTCGCGCGGCGTGAAAAGCGGAGCGTTCAACACGGCGGCGCTCGTCGATATTTCCGAGGCGAATTCCATCGGCCCGGAAACCGTTCTTGCCTATGAGACCGGCGTCAAGCTGACGCTGGCGGATCGGCGCCTGCAAACCAACCTCGCGGCCTTCTATTACGACGTCGACAATTATCACCAGAAGGTTGTCGACCAGTTCGCCCGCGAATTTCTGAGCAGCGCCGACAAGGTCGAGTTCTACGGTTTCGAATTCGAAGCCACCGCGCGTCCGATCGAGGTGCTGACCGCGAAGCTCGGCGCCGGGTGGCAGAAAGGCAAGTACAAGCGCTTCATCGAACCGACCGGCTCGGGCCCCATCGATCGCTCGGGAAACACCGTTCCGGGCACCGGCAACTGGACCGTCAACGGGTTGGTGCGACTGGATCTGCCGGTGGCGAACGACGCAGCGCTGATCTCGCCGCAGGTCGATTTCAGTTTCGTGCAGGGGTCCTATTATTCGACCGGCAACGATGTGAAGGCGCCCCAGCTCAGCCCGGCGCGAAAGACCGATGATTTCTTCAATCTCAATCTCCGGCTGACGCTGCAGGACGCCGACGAAAGATACGGGATAACCTTCTTCGTCCAGAACGTTCTCGACCAGTTCCGGGTGCTGAGACGCAATCCGGTCACCTTCCTCGACAATTCGCTGAGCGGCTATTCGCCCCCGCGCACCTTTGGCGTGAGCATCAACGGGCGCTTCTAATATCCGGCCCCTCTGACGTGAGGTCCCACTGCATCTGAACGGGGTAGCACTCCCTGACCTAGCCCGGCGCATTTCCAAAGAACTGCGCCGGGTTCCTTTTCGGGTTCGGTTAAACCGTTCCGAGAGCCGGGGACATGGCGTAAACCTTACGAAAATTGTCGCTGAATTCGGCTGTGCCCGAATAGCCTTTCGGCAGAACGAAGCAGTCCCCGGCGCCAAAGGACTGCGCCTCGCCGGTCTCGCTGACGAAGTATACCTTGCCCGAAACGATGTGCCACAGTTCGTCGCTCGGATAGGCTGCAATGGCCACCCGCCCGGCCGACCCTTGCCAGACCCCGACGTCGATCTGCCCATCGGCGCTCCGGTAGAAGGAGCGCGCTCCTCCTTGCACCACCGCCCCTTCCGGATCGGGCAGCGGGTGCAAGCCATCGATCGCCACGGCGGGATCGAGTGGCACAAGCTTGTGCGGAGCTGTTGTTCGGTTTGTATCCATCTTGCCTTCTTTCGGAGCATTGGGAACGGCAACGATCGCCTTTCCTACCATCGAGAAAGCTCTCTATATTTTTGACATATGTCAAGAATTGCATTTGATGGCGCGAACGGCTTTACCGCTTTACCGGCCGGAAGGTTCGGAGATAGTGGTTCACGCCCGAAGCTGGGCTGGAAGAAAGGTATCGGGGTGCCCGACCTCAATTTTTCGGTTTTGAAATTCGTCCCGCGCGAAGGCGGATATGCGCGCGGCCAGGAAGGTTTCGAACTGATTCTGAAAACCGCTGTCTCGGTGCTCGTCGAGCATGGCTACAAGGACATGACGCTCCGTCGCATTGCCAAGGAATGCGGCATGAAGGCGGGTAATATCTCCTATTATTTCAAGTCGAAGGACGATCTCGTCCGCGCGCTTCTGCAGGCGATATCGGGCAGTTACGAAGCGGCGATTACCGAAGCGACCGACGGCACCGCCGGTGATCCGGAGGGCAAGCTGACCCAGCTGATTTCCTTCATCCTTCAGGATGGGACGACGCGTCAGACCAGCTATCTGTTCCCCGAGCTATGGTCGCTCGCAAATCATGACCCTTTTGCGAAACAGTGCGTCGACGAACTCTATCTTCGCGAGCATCAACGCTTCGACGAAATCATTGCCGAGCTGAATCCCGCCCTTTCGGCAAGCGACCGCTCTGTCCTGTCGACCTTCATCCTGTCCTCGGTCGAGGGGATCGCCGTGTTTGCCGGCTATGGCAAATATTGGCAGGATACCATGCCGCAGCTTCAGGCAACAGCGTGCGACTGCTTCCTCGAACTGGTAAAATCGGCAAAACCCGGCGCAGGCGCCGCCGTTCAGCCAGCAGGCTCGACAAGCTTCCGCGCCACATCTTCTTCGTCGAAGACTTCCCGCTGACGTCGCCTGAAAACCCATTTTCCTCGTCGACGCCGAGATCGAGCTTTCGGACATTCCCGGTCGAGCCGATGTCATATTTCCCGTTCATCGAACGCGCCGTGACCACATGGTCATCGTCGCCCGCCGTCGATCCGTGCCGGAACCGAATATCGAAAGAGCGTGCCTGCCCCCTATCCTGCACGAAGACCGGACGAACGCCGAGTGGCCTGTCCGGACATCCCGGGACATCCCGTGTCGGCGTTTCGCGGCACATTCGCTCGCCACGACAGGCGATAGGTGACAAGGAAGCCGTCGTGGTCGGAGAGCCGCGCGCCATTGTCCGAACCGTCGAACATCGCTTCGACGCGAATGGGTTCGACGGACACCGCCTTGCCATTGTCGAAGGCCTGCAGGTCCTGGGTGTCGAGCCACGGCTCGTCGCCGTCCCATGACATTTTGACCTCGCAGGCCGAGGCCTTCTCGAGGCACCGGCGATGGACGATCGTATAGGGAATCGCGGTCGAAAAAAAATCGAACCGGTCGGGGCTTCTCCGCATGTTGAAATCGCCGCCGATGATCAGCGGATTGTCCGGCACATGATATTTGTCGAGAAAATGTGCCGCCTCGAGCGCCTGATAGTGATGCGCCTCGCCCGAGCGTTCGAGCGAGACACGCGCCGCCCGGCCCGAGTTCATATGCGTCGTAAAAATATCGATCGGCGCCGGCACGCCCGGCACCGTCACCCGCACCAGCATCATGCCCTTGGCGGCAAGGCAGTCGAACCCCGCGCACGCCTTTCGCGCGAAGCCTTCGCGGACCATTTCGGTGACCGGAAAATCGCTGAGCACATAAAGGCCGCTTCGCATCAGCTTGGGCGCCCGCTCGCCCTTCTTGCGGCGGCGTTCGGCGACAAATTCGCGGGCGACGGCCGGGTCCTTCACCATATCCGATCGCTTCGGCCCGCCGATCGCGTTGGCGTAGCCCGCACGCGCACCTATCCGCGCCGCGCGGCTGGTAAAGCTCTCCTGCATCAGAACGACGTCCGGCGCCCGGCCCTCGGCCCGCAAACCGGCGAGCGTCTGGCCGATCCGGTCGAGCGAAGGACCGCGATTCTTGCGCGCCGGCCACGGCAGCCCTTCGACATTGTAGATCAACACGCTGAGCGTCGTGCTCTGCCGCCCGTCGGCCAGACGCGTAACGACGGGCATTTCGGGCGCGCCCGGACAGGCGGCGTATCTGTCGTGCGGCCAGGAGGCGCAGCCGCCGAGCAAGATCGCCGCGCAGGCGGCGATCCGCCGCATCAGCCCCGCACCTCCGCGAGAACCCGGCGGCCAAGCGCCGCGACCGCC
Organism: Sphingopyxis macrogoltabida; assembly: GCF_001314325.1. Taxonomy (NCBI): domain Bacteria; kingdom Pseudomonadati; phylum Pseudomonadota; class Alphaproteobacteria; order Sphingomonadales; family Sphingopyxidaceae; genus Sphingopyxis; species Sphingopyxis macrogoltabida. The sequence goes on along the minus strand of NZ_CP009429.1, from coordinate 624,408 downwards.
AGCAACGCCAATCCGTTGAGCATCAGTTCGACGCCCAGGAACGTGCCCAATATGGCGGAGCGCCCGCCCTGGAGGTGACGATAGACGAGCAGCGCGAGCAGCAGCGAAACAGCGCCCGAAACGAGGAGCGGCCAGAAGCTCGAATCCTCGCGGTGCGAGAAGCTCAACACCAGTTTGCCGAGCCCAGAAACCAGCAGCAATATGCCCATCAGGATGGTGAGCGCCTGGGCGCCGGCGACCGGATGAAACAGGATCGAAAGGCCAAGCGCGAGCGCGGCGCCCGCCGTCAGCAGCGATGGCGCGCGCGTCCGCCATCCCGTTTCGAAAAAGGCGCCGGCAAGCTGAATTCCGCCCGACAGGACCAGGGCAATGGCGGCGAGCGTGACCGCCGCCATCGTTGCGGCCAGCGGGTTGAGGATCGCAAGAACGCCGCAGATTACCGAAAAGACGCCTGCGAAACGGAGCATCATGGACAGGGTCGACACAGGCTTCACTCCTCCTTGCCCGCCCCGGCGGGCCGAACGCTTACGAACTCAGGGCCGCGAGCGCGAGGATGCCCGCATTCCATGCTCCCACGACCTGCGCGCCAAGGCCGGCAATCAGCACAAGCGCGAGGACCGGTAGGGCCGCGGTCCAGGCCGGGACCTTTCCGATGGGCGATGCGCTCATGCCATCGGCATCCGCGCACGAAGCGCCCGACCGCTCACTGGCCGCCTTTGTAGAATTTGCCATCCTTCATGATCACGTCGAAATTCTTTGCCGGATCGCCGAGCAGGTCGATTCTGGCGAGCGGATCGCCGTCGACAAGGATGAGATCGGCGAGCGCGCCTTCCTCGACCACGCCGAGTTTCCCCGCATAGGGCGTCCGGGGGCCGGACAGCGCAAGAAGCTGCGCATTGTCATAGGTCACCAGCTTGACGATCTCGGCCGGGGTGAACCACGACTTCAATCGGATCAGATAGGCGTTCTGTTCGGCGTTGAGTTCGGGCTCGAACAGAAAGTCGGTGCCCCAGGCAAGCTTCACGCCGAGCTTCTTCGCATTCTGCCAAAGCGCCGCATTGTTGGCGAGGATCTCGCGACGCTTTTCCCGCCGGTTGGGGTCCATGTTCGGATTGTCGTCGGCCAGCGTCTGGGTCGAAAGCCAGATGCCCTTCTCGGCCATCACGCGGAGCGTCGCCTCGTCGAGAAGCTGGCCATGCTCGATGCATTTCACGCCCGCGTCGATCGCCCGGCGAACCGCGCGCGGCGTATAGGCGTGGACCATCACATAGGTGTTCCAGTCCGCCGCGGCGTCGGCGGCAGCCTTCATCTCCTCGAACGTATATTGGGTGACGTCGATCGGATCGTAATCCGACGAGGTCCCGCCGCCCGCCATCAGCTTAATCTGGCTGGCACCGAAACGCAGATTCTCGCGCGTCGCGGTCAGCACTTCGCTGGTGCCGTCGGCGATGAAATTGGCACCGAACAGTTCGGATCGCGAAACCGTTCCGCCGAATTTCCGCGACCGCTCGCTCGGCAGCCGGAAGTCGCCATGCCCGCTGGTCTGCGAAATCACCGCCCCCGACGGCCAGACGCGCGGCCCGACGACATCGCCGGCGTCGATCCGCCGCTTGAGACCGAAAATCGGACCGCCCGCGTCGCGCACTGCCGTAAACCCTCGCAGCAACATATCATGCGCCTGGCGCCCGGCGGCATCCTCGGCCTTTTCGGGGGTGAGGTCGGGCGACAGCATCTGCGGCATCGTCAGTGCGCCGAAGGTCAAGTGGACATGCACGTCGATCATGCCCGGCATCAACGTGCGGCCGCCGCCTTCGACGATTTTCGCAGGCCCGCGCGGAGTGATGTCACCGCCGATCTTCGCGATACGGCCGCCCTCGATCAACACATTGGTCGGCGCACCCAACTGCCCCTTCACCACGTCGAGCACGCGGACATTGCGGAACAACGTTTCGGATGCCGCCGGATCCTGAGCCTGTACGCCGACGGAGAAGGAAGAAACGAGGACCGCCGCCGCAACACCCAGTCCCCAACGCAAAGCCGTCATGTTCATCGCCCGCCCCTGTCCAGTTCGAAAGTCCCTATCGAAGCTCCGCGCCTGCCTTCCGGCCGATCAGAATGCGACCGTCGCGCCCAGGAGCGGACCGGCGAGCGCGGCGCTCGTCCGGACATTGCCGCTCTTGTAATCGACATAGAGATAACGGTAGCCGCCCGAGAGCCAGATATTTTTCGCGACGCGCAGGTTCGCCGTCGCGGCCGCCTGCCCCGTCACGTCCGACGCCGCGCCGAAGCCGCCGATGTCGCCGTACAGCAGGAACGAGAGTTTCGGCGACGCCTTGATGTTGAGGCGCGTCGCAAAGACCGGATCGACGAAGCTCGCCTTTGCGCTCGCCGAAAGATTGAGCGCCGGAACTGCCGCCTTCGGGCGGATCCACCAGGCCCGCCCGCCGATGAGCACGTCGAGCGAGGCACCTTCCTGTTCGACGGCCCGGTAACCGACGAGCGCCGTCGCCGACGTCTGGCTCAGCTTGCCTTCGGCCGGGACGACCGGAAGCGCCGGATTTCCGGTCGGCACCAGTCCCTCGCGTGACGAGGAGGAATGCGTGAGGTCGGCGACGATCACCAGGCGATCATGCTTGATCAGCCCGCTGACGAAGAAGGCCGCATCGACATCCTCGATCAGTTCGCCGAAGCTCTTGTCGATATGGACGGTCGGCGCGCCCGGCCCGGGGCGGAGGGTCCCGCCGAACCCCGTTGCCCAGACATAGGGTGTGATCTGAACGGTCGTCCCGCGCTCGTCTTCCTCCGCCGCTTGCGCGGGATAAGTTATGGCCGCTGCCAACATCGCAAATGCAACCGCCGTGCACGACCGTGCCAGTTTCGTCATGAGCCTGCCCCTGTCCAACCATTTCAATCAGTCCGGCCATGATCGCCCGCCAGACTGCTCACATGGAAATCTTCGCACCCGGCCCCACCGGATAGCCGCCTAGCTTTAGCGAACTCATATTGGTCGTTCGTCAAATATCTCTTTGCCAGACACCATTGTCAATTGTTATTGGACGTTTATTCGCGAAAATGGAGTCAATGTCAGATCAACCATAGCGATCGATAGTCTTCGGATTCGAGGTCTCGCCGAACCGCGAAATTTCTCCTTGTTTTTCATAAGCGTAGTTTTTGACCGACTGCCGCTCGGTCATTTCGGGCGAAATATATTTTCTAGCGTGATCTCAATATTTTACGGCGATATATATGGTTGAATGGTAGTGACGAGTAGCGAGAAGATAGGCATCATGACCAAGTCGAATATTTATCCGATAGGAACGCCGGGCGAGCCTTGGGGCGCCGCCGAAATCGAAGCGTGGCGGAACCAGCAATCGCGCCAGCGCCGCTACGATGTCGATATCATGCCCCGTATCGACGCATTGGCCGGACGCTATGATCGGGTGGTTTATGGCGAGCTTGATTATGCCGGGGAAACATACCCGCTGCTCGCGCTTCGCGACCGCTCGTTCGCGCCCCATCTTCCGACCGCCCTCGTGACGGGAGGCGTGCATGGTTACGAGACGAGCGGCGTCCTCGGCGCGCTGACGTTTATGGAAACCGCCGCATCGGACTATGCGGGCAAGGTCAATCTTCTCGCGATTCCCTGCGTCAGCCCGTGGGCCTATGAGCGTATCAACCGATGGAATTACGACGCCGTCGATCCGAACCGCAACTTTCGTCCCGACGGGCCGGCGCGCGAAGCGACGGCGCTCATCGAGTTGATCGCGTCGGTACAGTCGCCATTTCTGATGCATATCGACCTTCATGAAACGACCGACACCGACGCCAGCGAATTCGGGCCCGCGCGCGCGGCGCGCGACGGTAAGGTCAACGATCTGGAACTGATCCCCGACGGCTTTTATGTCGTCGACGACAGCGCGAATCGGCAGCCCGCATTCCAGCAGGCGATTATCGCCGCGGTCGAGAGCGTAACCCACATCGCTCCCCCCGACGACAATGGCGAAATCATCGGCTCACCGGTCGTGGCCCATGGCGTGATCGAATATCCGCTGCAGGAGCTTGGTCTCTGCGGCGCGATCACGGGAGCGCGATATACGACAACCACCGAAGTCTATCCGGACAGCCCGCGGACATCGCCGGAGGAGTGCATCGAGGCGCAGGTCGCGGCGGTGCGCGCCGCCATCGACTTTGCACTCGCCAATCCCTGACAGCCTGTTGCCGGAACTTCGCGGCGAACGGCCCATTGCAACCGAGGAAATATATTTATACCCTATAGATAATAGGCTCCGATGGCCCATGAGGGCTGTGGTGCCGCAGATCTTGCGGGAGAAGGTTCGATGGAAGGCCGGTTGTCGGGGAAAATAATTCTTCTGTCGGGCGGGACCCGAGGGATGGGCGAAGCGCAGGTTCGCGGAATGGTACACGAGGGCGCGCAGGTCGTTTTCGGCGGCCGGGACCGGGACGCGGGAACGGCGATCGCGGCATCGCTCGACGGCAAAGCCCATTTTGTGCCGCTCGACGTCACCAGGCCCGAGGAATGGAAGGTTGCAGTCGACTTCGCGGTGGAGCGTTTCGGCCGGATCGACGGGCTTGTGAACAATGCAGGGGTCGGTGCCACACGCCCGCTGATCGAAATCAGCGACGAGGAGTGGGCCGACATTATCGCGGTCAACCAGAATGGCGTATTCTGGGGCATGCGCGAGGGCGCGCGCGTGATGCTGGAATCGGGCGGCGGCTCGATCGTCAATGTCGCATCGCCTGCGGGCACGAAAGCCCATGCGAATCTCGTCGCCTATTCGGCCGCAAAAGCAGCAGTGATCGGGATGTCGCGGGCGGCGGCCAAGGAACTCGCGCCCAGCGGCATTCGCGTCAATGTCCTGATCCCGGGTTTTTTCGCAACGCGTCTGCTGACCGAGACGACGAACAGCGAGGCCCTCGTCCGCGGGGCGCAGTTGACGCCGCTCGGGCGGGTCGCGCAACCGGAAGAGAGCGTTGGTGCGGTCCTGTTCCTGCTTTCGGACGAAAGCAGCTTCGTAACGGGTACTGAGGTCGTCGTCGACGGCGGCTACACCGCCTGAGCCGTCAGAAAGAGGCAGTTCGCGTCAGGCGTTCTTTTCGAACGCATATTGCCCTTCGGGTAGCACAACCCAAGGCAGCGCGGTCGACGTCCAGACGCTCACTGTCGGAACAAAGGGGGCCGGATCGTCGAGCGTTCCCGCCTTGACGATCAACAGCCCCTTTCCGTCGGTGGGCTCCGAAAAGATCGGCGACCCGCAGCGACCGCAGAATTTGCGCAGCACCGCGTTGCCGGAGAAGGTGTCCTTGTCTTCATAGACCGACAGTTCGCCGTCATGGCTGACGGCCGCCCCCTTGAAGAGCAGGTTGACCGAGAAGGCACTGCCCGACTGCCGGCGGCAGTTGGTGCAATGGCATTGCGCCACCACGATGGGGTCGCCTTCGGCGCGGTAACGCACCGCGCCGCAATTGCATCCGCCCTCGATCATATCGTTCCGCCTCTCTGTCCGTATCGAAATCTGAAACCGTCGAGCAGCACCTGCAATGTTTCGACGAACAGCGCCTCGTCCGACACCGGCGATTTGGCAATTGCCGCGGCCAGCAGCGGATAGCGCGTCGCATCCACCGGCGGCATCGCGGCATGGTCGTGCGCCTTGGCCGCTGCGTCGAAAAGCGACTTGCCATAGGTCAGCTTTTCGAGCGCCTCGAGAACCGCAAGGTGATGCTCGGGCGGATAAGGGCAGTCCGACAGTCCGCGTTCATAGGCACCGAGCATCAGTTCGCGCGGGAAGAAGCGTAGCATCAACGGCCCGGCATGCGCATGGTTCAACATCACGCGCCGCGTCGCGACCGCGAGATCGATCACCCGCTCCTCCCATGACGAGCCCGGCTTTTCGCCCTGCCCCACCTCGACCAGCAAGGTCCTGGCGATCATGTGGAGCAGCTCGTCGCGATTCTTGAAATGATAATAGAGCGACGGCGCCTGGACGTTCAGTTCGCGCGCCACCGCCTGCACGGTCAACGCGTCGAGCCCCTTGCGATCGAGCAGGTCGATCGACACAAGGATCGCCGTTTCGCGCGTGATCAGCGGCGTCAGCGGGCGTCCCGGACCCTTTTTCTTCCTGGCTTGGCTGGCGGGCAAACTTATCCCTTTCCCTATCGGCATTAGGCCGACAGATGCCACCATTACCCGGCTTTGAACAGTCAGGAGGCTGCGATGCGCCGCTTCCGCTTCAATCCTGCCGATCGCGATCACGCAAAGCGCCATTCGCGAAGCGCCGCGCCCTCTACGATCCGGCCGGTGGCGCCGACAGGATCCGCCTCCGCATCGGCCAGCCGGCGCAGCACGGCTTCATCGCCGGGTGGGACATGGGCGAGCGTCCGCTCGCCCGCCGGGGTCCTGGCGACAACCACGCCCGCCTTTGGCAATCCGTCGCGCCGATAGAGGATCGTGTAGCTTTCGATGGTCGCGTCGCCCAGATAGTCGCGCGCCAGCGCCGGAATTGCATCGCGCATCGCGTCAGCCTCCTCCTGATAGTCGTAGCTGCGGGGAAAGGAGGCCGCGGTGATCGGCTCGCTGCTGATCACGATGCTGTGATTGTGCGTCGCGTAACCGCCATTTGCAAAGAGCAGCCCCGTGCCGCCATCCACCCGCAACCGATCGGTCATGCTCGCAATGGCGTGGCCCATATAGTTGCCGATCGGCCCGCCGCCGAAGGTCAGCCCGCCAAAGACCGTGGCTGGCCGTTCGGCGGGCCAATCGATGATCCGGCGGGCGAGCTTCGGGATGCAGGGAAAACAGCTGTACAATTCGACGATGTCTAGCCCCGACGGGTCGACATCATTCAGCGCCAGGGTCCGGCGGATCGAAACCTCCATGCTCGCACTATGGTCGTAACGATCGCGCTGCAGCGGGCTGTTCGGTTCGTGAGCGGCGGCGCCATTGCCGACATAGATCCAGCGATCCTCCGCGATACCGCGCCGGCGCGCCTCCGCAACACTCGTCACGATGAAGGCGGCGCCCTGGTTGACCGAAGCGTTGGCGACCATCAGCTTGTTATAGGGGAAGGCGATCGGCCGGTTGCTTTCCGACGGTGCGATCACCTCGTCGGCACTGACCGGCTTGCGAAGCCAGGCGTTCGGATTGGCGGCCGCGACCTCCGAAAAAAGCGACCAGATCATCCCGCTCTCGGCCTGCGCCTCGGCGAAACTTTGCCCGAGCGATGCACGGAGCGCATTTTCGTAAAGCGGATACACATCGACCGGCGCCACCAGCCCATATTGCTGGGCATAGCTCGGCTCGCGCCGCTGCGCTGCTTCGCGCGTCGCGTCGATGCGGCGACCGGATTCCTGTGCCGCCGCTCTCGCCGCCGCGGTTCGCAGCGCCTCGGCACCGCAGACCAGCGCGATCCGGGATTCGCCGGCCCCGATCCGGTTCGCCGCCTCGTTGAGCAGCATGACCGGACTGTCGCCGTTCGGCCCTTCGCTTTGCACCATCGTCGCGGGTGCGATGCCGAGTTCCTGGGCCAGCGGGTCGCGCGCGTCGCGGATGTCGCGGAACGATATCTGCTGGACGATGCCGAGATAATCGGCGTCGGCAAGCAACGCGCCTCCGGCATCCATTTCGGCGATCCGGAGGGCCTCGGCCATCAAGCCGACCGGGCTGTGTCCGTCCACGGGGTTTTCCGGTCGATCGTTGATCTGGCCGACGCCGACGATGATGGGGATATTCTCGTCCGACATACCTGCTTCCTCAGCGAGCCTGCCAGACGGGCTGGCGCTTTTCGGCAAAGGCCCGCGGGCCTTCGCGCGAATCCTCGGACGTGAAAACGAGGCGTGTTTCGCGCTTGTTCGCTTCCCAGAAATCCTCATCGCTGGCGATCCGCCCTTCGGCGATGCCCATCGCGATCCGCTTGCTCGCCTGCACCGCGAGCGGGGCGTTGACCGCAATGCGATCGGCGAAATCGAGCGCGGTCTCCATCAGCCGGTCGAGCGGCACCACCTCGTTGGCGAGGCCGAGGTCGAGCGCGCGCTGCGCCGAAATCGGCTCTCCGGTCAGCAATATCTGCATCGCGACCTTTTGCGGGAGCTGCTGGACGATGCGGAAAGCACCGCCCGCCGCGGCAATGATGCCGCGCTTGACCTCGGGCAGGCCGAATTGCGCATGGTCGGCGGCGATGACGATATCGGACGCCAGCGCGAGTTCGGTGCCGCCGCCGAGCGCGAAGCCGTTGACCGCGGCGATGATCGGCTTGCCGATCGGATGCCGGACAAAGCCTGCAAAACCCCACGCGCGCTGCGCCTTGTCCTCTGGCTCCAGCCGTTCGCCGCGCGAGAGCGCTTTGAGGTCGGCGCCCGCACAAAAGGCCTGATCGCCGGCGCCGGTGACGATCACCGCGCGAATTTCGGGGTCGGCCTCGGCCAGCTCGAGGCCTTCGCCAAGCCCGACATGGACGGCGGCGTTCACCGCGTTGCGGGCCTCGGGCCGGTTGATCGTCAGGATCAGGACATGGCCGCGACGTTCGGCGAGCACTTCGGTCATCTTGTTTCTCCGAAAGGGGTTAGAGGCCCATGATCTTGGCGATGATGTTGCGCTGGATCTCGTTGGTCCCGGCATAGATCGACGCGGCGCGTTCGCTGACGTAGCGCATCGGCGCGATCGCGGCCTCGCGCGGCCCGGCAAAGCCGCCCTCCGCATGGGGAAAGTGGACGGGGCCGGCCGACACGCCGGCCTGCGGCTGATAAGCCATGCCATAACGTCCCGCGGCGAGCAGGCGCAGTTCGGTGATCCGCTGTTGTAATTCGGTCCCGCGGATCTTCATCAGCGAGGGGATGGCATGCGGATAACGGCCCGCCCCCGCATCGCTCATCGCGCGAAATTCGAAGATTTCGAGTGCCAGTACGTCGATCCGCGCCTGCGCCATGGCGTCGGCGAAGGCGGCATCGTCGATCAGACGTCCGCCATCGTCGCCGCGCGACGCGCTGGCGAATTGCTCGATTTCGTCGAGATCGATCTGCAGCCCCGGCGCATAGGCGGCGCCGCCGCGTTCGAACTCGAGCAGATATTTGGCGACGGTCCAGCCGTCGCCGATTGCGCCGACGACGTTGGACTTGGGCACGCGCACATTATCGAGGAAAATCTCGTTCTGGATATTCTCGCCGGCGGGCGAGATCGTCGGCACGACGGTGATGCCGGGGCTAGTCATGTCGATCAGCAGAAAGCTGATCCCCTTTTGCGGCCGGTCGAGCGTCGCGGTGCGGACAAGGAAGAAGCCCCAGTTCGCGGCATGCGCGTGCGTGCTCCACAATTTCTGGCCGGTGACGACCAGATGATCGCCATCCTCTTCGGCACGGCATTGCAGGCTGGCGAGGTCGGAGCCCGAGCCGGTTTCCGAATAGCCCTGACACCAGAAATGCTCGCCCGACAGCATGCGCGGCAGGAAAAACGCCTTCTGCTCCGCGCTGCCATGCCCGATGATCGCCGGGCCGCACATCTGCACGCCCATCGGCGAGACCGGCGGCGCGCCGGCGGCGATGCGTTCGCGCTGCCAGATGTAGCGCTGCGCGAGGCTCCAGCCGGTGCCGCCATGCTCGACCGGCCAGGACGGCGCGACCCAGTCTTTTTCGTGCAGGATCGCCTGCCACGCCCGCGCATGATCGGGGTCGGCATAAACGCTTGTCATATGCGCGCCGCTAGCGCGCAGGTCGTCGGTGAGCTTGTCGGCGAGAAAGGCGCGCACTTCGTCGCGAAAAGCGATTTCGTCGGCGCTCCAGGCGATATCCATCTATCCCTCCTCAGGCCGCGCGCGACAGGCTGGCGAAGCGGCGGCGGTGCCAGTCGGCCGATCCGAATTCGCTTTCGATGACGGTCGCGCGGCGGAAATAATGCGACACCGCGACCTCGTCGGTCATGCCCATCCCGCCATGGAGCTGGATCGCATTCTGGCCGATGAACCGACAGGCGCCCGCGACCGTGACCTTCATCGCCGAAACGGCGCGCGCGCGTTCGGCGGATGCGGCATCGAGACTGAGCACCGCACGATACACAGCCGAAGTTGCGAGCTCGAGTTGCATATACATGTCGACCATGCGGTGCTGCAGCACCTGAAAGGTGGCGATCGCCTGCCCGAACTGGCGGCGCTCGCGGGTGAAGGCGATGGTGTCGTCGAGCATCACGCGCATCACGCCAAGCGCTTCGGCGCCGAGCATCGCGGTCGCGATATCGCATAACCGCTCGATCGCTTCCGCGCCCCGCGCAACGAGCGCGCTCTCGGGTATCGCCACGGCGTCGAAGCGCATATCGGCCGCGCGGCGCCCGTCGATAGTCGGGAAAGCGGTAAGCGAGATACCGGCAGCACCGGCTTCGACGAGGAACAGCGCCGGCTCCTCGTCGGCGCGCGCCGTGACGAGAAAGTGCGTCGCGATCGGTGCCGCGATCACCACCGCCTTGGCGCCGTCGAGGCGCCACCCGGTGGCCGTGCGCGACGCGACGCTATCGTACGGCATATGATCGAAGCGCGCTTCGGCCTCGGCCCAGGCAAAGGCAACGCGCATGCTGCCGCTCGCGATCGCTTTCAGCTCGGCTTCGCGCCCTCCGGCGGCGCCCAGCGCCGAGGCGCCGATGACTGCGGTTTCAAGATAGGGCTCGACAAGCAGGTTGGCGCCCAGTTCCTCCATCACCACCATCATGTCGACCGCATCGCCGCCGGCCCCGCCCGCTGCTTCGGCGACGAGCACGCCGAGGATACCGAGATCGTCGGCGAGCCCGCGCCACAGCGATTCGCTCCAGCCCGACGCACTCCGGGCGCTCGCCGTACGCGCGGGAAATCCATTGTTGCGTGCCAGATAACCGCGCAACGCGTCGCGCAACTGACGCTGGTCGTCGGTGAAAGTGAAGTCCATCGTCAGCTCTCCGTGACAGGGCCGCTAACATAGAAGGTCCGAGCCCGCAAAACGAATTAGTCGATTAATTAACTTTTCTTCGCGGCCCGGATATGGCAAGCGCCCGTGATCCCAGCCGGACGATTTTGCGCCCGGCCGAGCGCCGAACAGAAAGGTAAGTCCATGTCCAACCGACCGCTTTCCGGCGTTCGCATCGTCGAAAGCGTGCGCGGTCCGCTGGCGATGATCGGACGCTATCTTGCCGATCTGGGCGCGCAGGTCGACAGCTTCGCGTCCGATGCGGATCGCGGTGCGGAAACAATCGTCGCGCAAGCAGGCAAACGGATTCACGTCGAAGCGCTGACCGAAACCTCCGCTCTCATCGAACGAGCGCATATCGTCATCGCCGATCGTTCGGCGGGCATCGACCTCGCTGCGCTGCGCCGCGACCGACCCGCGCTTGTCACCATGTCCGTCAGCGACTTCGGCGAAAACGGCCCGCTGGCGAACTGGCGCGCGACCGGCCCGGTCCTTCACGCGCTGTCCGCCGTGCTGTCGCGTTCGGGCATCCGCGGCCGCGAGCCGCTGATCCCGCCCGGCGATCTTGCTTACCAATGCGCAGCCCCGCAGGCCGTTTTTGCGCTGCTCGGCGCGCTCTATCGGAGCTTGAGCGGCGGCGCAGGCGCGCATTTCGACTTCGCGGCGCTCGACGGCGCGGTACAAGGTCTCGATCCGGGCTTCGGCATCAATGGCAGCGCGACGATGGGCAAGCCGGTCGGGCTGCTGCTCCGCGATCGGCCGCGCGCCGGTTTTCAATATCCGATCATGCGCTGCGCCGACGGCTATGTACGAATCTGTTTGCTCGCGAAGCGGCAGTGGCGCGGCATGTTCCGCTGGATGGGCGAGCCCGAGCAGTTCGCCTCGCCCGATTTCGACCGGACGTCGCACCGTTATGCGTCGGCCGACCTCCTTCCCTATATTGCAGGCTTCTTCGCCGACAAGCATCGCGTCGATCTCGAGCGCGAGGGGCAGGAGCATGGCGTGCCGATCGCGTCGGTGCTGACGCTCGGCGAGTTTCTCGACAGCGATCATGCGGCGGCGCGCGAGGCGGTGGCGACGCTCGGCGATGGAACGCGGCTGCCCAACGGCTTCCTGACCATCGACGGCGCGCGTATGGGGCCGCTCTCTGCCCCGGAAGACGTCGCCTTTCCCGCGGCGAGCGAAGTTCCTCCCCTCGCCCCCTTTGGCGACCTCAAGGTCCTCGACCTTGGCGTCATCGTCGTCGGCGCCGAGGGCGCGCGGTTGCTCGGCGATTTCGGCGCCGATGTGATCAAGATCGAAAGCCAGGCCTTCCCCGACGGCAGCCGCCAATCCTATCTGGAGCATGGCATGTCGGTCAGCTTCGCGGCCGGCCATCGTAACAAGCGCAGCCTGGGGTTGGACCTGCGCAGCGAGGCCGGGCGCGCATTGTTCCTCGACCTCGTCAAACAGGCCGACGTCGTCTGCTCGAATTTCAAACCCGGCACGATGGAGAAGCTGGGCCTCGGCGAAGCCGAACTGCGCGCGATCAACCCGCGGATCGTCGTTTCCGAAAGCTCGGCCTTCGGCGACACCGGGCCGTGGAGCGGGCGCATGGGCTATGGTCCGCTCGTCCGTGCGTCGACCGGGCTGACGCTTGCTTGGCGCTACCCCGACGACCCGCAGAGCTTCAGCGATTCGATCACCGTCTATCCCGACCATGTCGCGGGCCGCATCTGCGCGATCGGCGTTGCGGCGCTATTGATCCGACGGCTGCGCACCGGGCTGGGCGGGGTCGCCAAGGTCGCGCAGTCAGAGGTGATGATCGGCCATTTCGCCGCCGACGTCGTGCGCGGCACGCCGGCGGGCGGTGCCCCGACTGACTGGCCGTGGGCCGCCTATCGCACTGCGGGCGACGACGAATGGTGCGTGATCACCGTCGAGTCCGACGCAGACTGGGCGCGATTGTGCGACACCATCGGCTATGTCGAGGGAACGGCGTTCGATACCGCGGCCAAGCGGCTTGCCGCGCGGGGCGCGATCGACGAGCGGATCGAGGCCTGGCTGGCCGACCGCACGCCATATGAGGCAGCGGAGATGCTGCAGGCGGCGGGCATCGCCGCCGCCCCGATGCTGCGCCTCTCCGAACTTCCCGATTTTCCCTATTATCGCGAACGCGGCTTCTACCGGATCGAAGGTCACCCCTGGCTGCAGGAAGACGTGTTCGGCGATGCCTATATCGCGCGGACCAGCGACCTGCCCGCGCCGCCCCCTCGCCCCGCGCCGCTGAGCGGCGAGCAGAGCGCAGAGGTCATCGCCGACTGGCTGGGTGTCGACCCAGCGGGCATCGACGCGCTCAAGGATAATGCCGTCCTCGAGCCGCTTGCCGAACTGACCCGGCAACAGGCCGAGGCGCATATGGCAAGCCGCGAACCCGTGACCGCGACGGGGCATCCCAAATAGGGCTCTCCGTCGCGTCTAGTCGATGACGTGATAATCGTCCGACAGGAAGATCGGCGAATTGGGCAGGTCGATGAACTTTTGCTCGTCGGCGAGCAGCAGCGCACCCGCAACACGCCCCGCTTCGGTCGTCCCGGCCGCAGCAAAGCTTGCCATATCGTCCCACCAGAGCTGCGCGACGCCGTCGAAATCGAGGCCCGATGAGCCCCTTACATCGGCCAGCGGAAAGGCACCGGGCAGGGTCAGGCTGTGCGACTGGACATATTTGCGAATGCCGAGCGCCGTGGCATGTTCCCTCACCAGCGGGGCATGGCGGTTCCGCCAATAATCCTGAAACTGCGCGCGCGTCAGCCCGGGCAGCCGCTTCAGGCAGAAGGTCACTCGCAGCATCATCGTCTCTCCCCTCCGCGCGGGCGTTATCCCGTCCCGCGCACTTCACCATTGCACGTCGGCATCGAATCTATATAGTGTAGATAAATGATGCAATGGCCGCTGGAGAGCGGCGGGAAAGGATGCGGGGCGAATGACCTATCATTCGGCAACGGGCCCGATCGGCGCCGAAGGGCGCTATTGGGATGCGCTTCTGGAAGGGCGGCTCGAATTGCCGCGCTGCACGGGATGCGGACACTGGCATTGGCCGGCGGTCTGGCGTTGCAGCGCGTGCGGCGGCTGGGACCATGAATGGGTCGAGCAGCCGCTGACCGGCACGGTCTTCACATACACCCGCACCCACCACCCCTTCGGCGGCACCGAAGCCTTTGCCAAACCCTTTGCGACGCTCGTCGTCACCCTCGATGCCGTGCCGGTGCGCCTGGTCGGCGTGCTCGAAGGCGACGAAGCGGGCCTGAAGATCGGCGCCCCCGTCGCCGGCACCATCGCGCGCACCGCCTTCGGTGACGCAGAAATTCCTGCGCTGCGCTGGAGACTTGCATGACCCCCAATCTGTCCGGCCTGACGGCGGCCGCCGGCGTCGGCTATCGCCAGTACAAGCGCGGCACCGCGCCCCTGCCCGAGCGCGGCGTGCTCGTCCGCGCGATCGTCGATGCATGCGAGGATGCGGGGTTCGACCCTGCCGACGTCGACGGCTTCGTCTCCTATGGCGACGACAAGAACGAGCCCGTGCGGCTGATGCCCGATCTCGGCACCAAGGCGATCAACTGGTCGGCGCAGGTGTGGGGCGGCGGCGGCGGCGGCATCGCTGGCGCCTTCGGCATCGCTGCCTCGGCGATCCTGACCGGCCAGGCGCGCGCCGTCGTCGTGTTCCGCGCACTGGTCGAGGGCAATAGCGGGCGGCTGTCGGCCGCCGTGATGGCGCACCACCTCAACGACCATATGGTGTCGTCGGGCATCCTCGCGCCCGCGCAGGTCTGCGCGATGCGTGCGCAGCGGATGTTCGAATATCACGGCGTGCCGTACGAGCTGTGCGAGGAACTGGTCCGCGCTTCCTATTACCACGGCAGCCGCAATCCCGAAGCGGTCGCCTATGGCAAAGAGTTCGACACGCAAGAATATCGCGGCTCGCGGATCATCGCCGAACCCTTCCACCTGTTCGATTGCAGCCGCGAGAACGACGGTGCCGGGGCGATCCTGCTCGTGTCGACCGAGATGGCGCGCGACCTGAAGAAGAAACCGGTCAAATTGCTGTCGGTCGCACAGGGCACCGAAGCAGGTTATGGCGACCTGCTCGAAAACGACGCGACCGACCTCTATCCGACCGCCGGCTTCCGCGCCATCCGCGACCGGCTCTACGGCACCGCCGGGCTGACCCCCGCCGATATCGACGTCGTCCAGCTTTATGAGAATTTCAGCGCGCAGGGCATCGCGTCGCTGATCGATCACGGTTTCTGCACCTATGAGAATGTCGCCGAGGTCGTGCGCTTCGAGAATCTGATCGCGCCGTCGGGCAAGCTGCCGGTCAACACCTCGGGCGGGAACCTCGCGCATGGCTTCGTCCACGGCTTTGTCACCGCGGTTGAAGCGGTGCGCTGCCTGCGCGGCGAAAGCCCGAACCCGGTGCCGAACGCGCAGACCTGTCTGCTCGCCGGCGGACCCGGCGCGCCGACGATCAGTTCGGCAATCTTCGGGGTGGATTAGGATTGCGTCGGACGGGCGGTTAGGCCCGCTAGCTGATGTTTCCCAACGTCGTCATTCCCGCGAAAGCGGGAACCCAGTGTAGGGTAGGCCGATGCATGCTCTGGGTCCCCGCTTTCGCGGGGATGACAAACAAATGAGGCCGCTCCCCAATACTCAACTAACGGTTGAAATCCCTCCGCTCACCGGGAGTAGCACGCCGGTCACCCAGGCGCCCGCGCGCGACGAAAGATAGATCACCGCGCCCGCGATATCGTCCATCTCGCCCGCCCGTGCACCGAGCGGCGAAACGAACGCCTTGGGGACCTCGTCCGCCTCCCCCATACCGAGAAATTGCTCGGTCAGCCGCGACGGAAAGAGCCCCGGCGCGATCGCGTTGCAGCTGATGTTGCGCTTGGCGAGATGGCGGCCGAGATGGCGCGACATCATCGCGACCCCGCTCTTGCTCGACGCATAAGCAAAATTTTCGAGATGGCCGGGATTGAGGGCGGCGATCGAGGCGATGTTGATCACGCGCGCCGGATCGCCGGGGCTGGCGGCGCCTTCGAGCTGCGGGAGCAGTTTGCGCGTCAGCAGGAAGGGCGCGGTGAGGTTGAGCCCAAGCACCGCGTCGAAATCCTCGCGCCCCTCGGCGTCGAGCGGGGTCGGGCGATCGGTCCCCGCATTGTTGACGAGGATATGAAGCGGCCGGTCGCCGAGCGCCTCGGCGATCCGCGCGATGCCGTCCTCGGTCGCGACATCAGCCACGACACCCTGCGCCTTGCCGCCCAATTCCCCGACAATCGCATCGACGTCGTCGGCGCCGCGCGCGACGACCCACACTTCGACACCCGCCTGCGCCAGCCCGCGCGCGATCATCCGGCCGATGCCCGAGGTCGCGCCGGTGACCAGCGCGCGCTTGCCCGCGACGTCGAACAGGCCGGCGACATAAATGCTCATGCGAGTACGCTCGGCGCCTGCGGCAGGAACACGGTCTTGACCTCGGTGAAGGGCTCGATGCCTTCGGGTCCGCCCTCGCGCCCGACGCCCGATTTCTTGAAGCCGCCGAAGGGATTGGTCAGGTCGAAATCGCGCCCGTTCTGGGTGAAATGGCCGGTGCGGATACGCCGCGCGACGCCATAGGCGCGATCGGTGTCGTGCGTATAAACGCCACCCGACAGGCCGAACTGGCTGTCGTTGGCGATAGCGATCGCTTCCTCGACGCTGTCATAGGGGATGACCGCAGTGACGGGGCCGAAGATTTCCTCCTGTGCGATCGCCATGTCGTTGGTCGCATCAGCGAACACCGTCGGCTCGACATAATAGCCGCTGTTGAGCGCGGGCGGGCGGCGGCCGCCGGTGGCGATGCGCGCGCCCTCGGCGACGCCCTTGTCGAAATAGCTCGACACCTTGGCATGGTGCCGCGCCATCGCGAGCGGGCCCATCATCGTGTTCGCGTCGAGTGGGTCGCCGATGCTGGTCGCCGCCATTGCCGCGGCAAGGCTTTCGACATAGGCATCCTTGCGCGCTCTGGGCACGAGCACGCGGCTGAAATTGATGCACACCTGGCCGCAGAGCAGGGTGATCATCGGCGCCAGCGCGGGGCCCATCGCCTCGGGCTCGAAATCGTCGAGCACGATCGCCGCCGACTTGCCGCCCAGTTCCATCGTGAAGCGCGCCATGCGGCCGGCGCAGACCTGCGCGATATGCAGCCCGACCTCGGTCGAGCCGGTGAAGGCGACCTTGTCGACGCCAGGATGGCGGATGAGCAGGTCCGACGCCTCGCGGTCGGCGGGCAGCAGGTTGATCACACCTTCGGGGAAGCCCGCCTCCTCGGCGGCCTCGGCGAGCATGAACGCCTCGAGCGGGGTTTCGGGCGCGGGTTTCAGGATGACGGTGCATCCGGTCGCGAGCGCGGGAGCGAGCTTGATGAGCAGCGAGGCGAGCGGGCCGTTCCACGGCGCGATCGCCGCGACGACGCCGACAGGCTCACGCACAACTACCGCAACCTTCGACATCATGCCATTCGACGGGCGGACATCCTCGAACGGATAGGCCTCGGCGAGCCCGGCATAATAATCGAGCAGCCCCGCGGTGCCCGCCCCCGAGCCCTGCGCCATCCAGATCGGCACCCCGACCTGCGAAATCCACGCGCTGTCGAGCGCGGCGCCGCGGCGCTGCAGCGCCTGCGACAAGGCGCGCATGTAGGTTGCGCGCTCGGCGGCGGACATCCGCGGCCAAGGACCCTCGTCGAACGCCTTGCGCGCCGCCGCGACCGCGCGCTCGACCTCGGGCGCGCCTGCCGCGACGACTTCGCCGAACGCTTCCTCGGTCGCGGGGTTGGTCACGGTGAAGCGAGCGCTACCCTCGACGGGAATCCAGCGTCCGCCGATGAAAAGCCGGTCGGGATGCGCCACCTGCGCGTTGGCTTGGCCGATCATTCTACTCTCCTGATGTCGTGTTCAGCGTTTGTGGTCGTCGTGCTCGGACAGGAATTTTCCGAACGTCTCGCCGCCCCCCGGGGCGTCGGTCATGCTGGCGATCATCCAGTCATATTCGGCCTGCCAGCCCTCGATCGGCGAGCGCGTCAGGCTGCCGTCGACGAGCGTCTTGATGCCCTTGATCCCCTGCGGCGGATGCCCGGCGATGGCCGAGGCAAGCGCGATGGCATGCGCGTCGAGTTCGGACGCTTCGACGACCGCATTGACCAGCCCGATGCGCTCTGCCTCCTCGGCTCCGACGACCTGCCCGGTCATCAGGATCGCCTTGGCGCGCGGCGCGCCGACCGCGCGCGGCAGCGACCAGGTTGCGTTGGCGCAGCCATAGCCGACGGCGGTGACCTTGAAGCGAAAGCCGGGGGTGGCGATGCGCATGTCGCAGGCGAGCGCGAGCAGCGCGCCCGCGCCGAAGCAGATGCCGTCGATCGCGGCGATGATCGGCAGCGGATGTGCGGCGACGCGGCCGAACACCGGATCGCGCGTCTCGAAGGCGCGGCGCATCGTGGCGGCATCGAAGCCGGCCATCTCATGGATGTCGAAACCGGCGCTGAACGCCTTTCCCCCGCGCGCGCTGATCACGATGGCGCGGATATCGGGATCGCTCGCGGCGCGGTCGAGCTGTTCGGCAAAGGCCGTAAAGGTCGGCGTGTCATAGGCGTTGTGCACGTCGGGCCGGTTGAAGGTCAGGTGCAGCACGCCCGGCGTGGGGGTGGCGACGATCAGCGTCGGTTCGGTGGTCATCGGCAGTTCCTCAGCTTTTGGACGGCACATAGGCCGCTTGGTCGGGGTCGAAGGCGGTCACCATCTCGTAACCCAGCGACGCTTCGAAAATCGGCATGGCCTGACGCCACCAATGGTTGAGCGCGCGCTTGCTGAGCTCGACCGCGAGCGGCGAGCGCTCGGCGAGCGTCGCGGCATAGCGCAGCGCGAGCGACAGCACGTCGGCGGCGGGCACCGCGTCCGAGACGAGCCCGATCCGCTCGGCCTCGCGGCCGTTCAATTTGTCGCCGGTGAGCAAATAGCGCTTCGCCTTCGCCATCGAACAGAGCAAAGGCCACACCATCGCGGCATGATCGCCCGCGGCAAGCCCGATGCGCAGATGTCCGTCGGAGAGGTTCGCCTCTTCGTTCACGACCGAAATATCGGCGAGCAGCCCGAGCGCAAGGCCGATCCCGGCGGCAGGCCCGTTGATCGCCGAGACGAGCGGTTTGCGCATCTCGATCAACGCAGTCAGGATCTGCGAGGTTTCGCGCATCATCCGGATCTTGTTGGCATAATCATTGCCGTCGCTCGCGATATCGGCCCAGTCTCCCCCGACGCAAAAGGCGCGCCCTGCCCCGGTCACCACCGCGGCGCGGGCATCCGGGTCGGCGTCGATCAGCGCGGGTAAGCGAACGAGTTCGCCGTGCAGCACGTCGTTGGTCGCATTCATCCGCTCGGGCCGGTTGAGCGTCAGCAGGACGAGGCCGGGGGCCGGCCGTTCGACCGCTATGTGCTCGAAATCATAGGCGCCGGTACTGCTCATGCGGCGGTGCGGATCAGCTCGGCGGCCTTCTCGCCGATCATGATCGTCGCGGCATTGGTGTTGCCGCTGGTGATCTGCGGCATGATCGAGGCGTCGGCGACGCGCAGCCGTCCGACCCCGCGCACGCGGCACTCGGGGTCGACGACCGAGCCGGCGTCCGACCCCATGCGACAGCTCCCGACGGGGTGATAGGTGATCATCGTCTTGGCGCGGACATAATCCTCCCAGCCGGCATCGTCGGTCGGTACCGGGTCGGGCGAGCGGTCGCCGAGCGTGATCGCGCTGAGCGCCGGCATCGCGAACAGCCGGTCGACCAGCTTCATCGCGCCGATCAGCGTATCGACGTCGGCGCGCTCGCCGAGCAATTTGTGATGGATCACCGGTTCGAGCGCATCGCCGAGTTCGACGCGGCCACGCGACTTCGGCCGCGTCAGCGAGACGTTGATGCTGATGCACGGTTCCTTCGGCATCACCGCCTCGGCCGACGACACCGTCTCGGGCTCGACATTATAGGCGAGCGGCATGAAATGGAGCTGGACGTCGGGTTCGTCGAGCCCGTCGCGCGTCCGCGCGAGGCCCATTGCCTGCACTGCGGGGGCGCCCATCGGCCCCGTCTTGTTCCAGAAGAATTTGGTGAGGTGGCGGACCATGTCGAGCGGGCCGACCTGACTGTTGAGCGTCGGCACGCTGACGAACTTGTTCTGGGTAATGCCGGGATGTTCCTGCAAATTGTGGCCGACCTCGGGCCGGTCGGCCTGCACCGCAATGCCGCGCGATTGCAGATAGTCGCCGGCACCGATCCCCGAGCGCAGCAGCAGCGCCGGCGATCCCATCGATCCCGACGAGACGATCACCTCGCGGCGCGCGCGCAGCACCTTGGCATCGCCGCCCTGCCGGTAGCGGATGCCGACCGCCTCGCCATTTTCGATAATGATCGTTTCGACATGCGCATGGGTGACGGTCATCAGATTGGGCCGCTTCCGCGCGTCGCGAAGATAGGCCTTTTCGGTGCTGCAGCGCCAGCCGTCGCGCTGCGTCGCCTGCGTGAGGTACGCGCCCTCCATCTGCCCGCCGTTATAATCGTCGAGCCGCGCGAGGCCATATTGCTCGCAGGCACGGAGAAACAGGTCGCACAGCGGATGCGGGTCGCGCATCGGCGACACCGACAGCGGCCCCTGCGATCCGTGACTCTGGTTCGGCGCACCGCTCCAGCTCTCGCTGCGCAGGAAATAGGGAAAGACGCTGTCGAAATTCCAGCCGGTGGCGCCCAGCCGTTCCCACGCGTCGAAGTCGGCGCGCGTGCCGCGGATATAAACCTGGCCGTTGATCGCGCTGCCGCCGCCGAGCATCCGCCCGCCCGACCAGATGAAGCGCCGCCCGTTGATCGACGGGTCGGGCTGTTGCCAATATTTCCAGTCGTAACGGTCGTCGACGAGCATCTTGGCGAAGCCGACGGGCATCTGGACCATCAGGCCGGTCGATTCGCCGCCCGCCTCGACCAGCGCGACGCGGACGCCCGGATCCTCGCTCAACCGCGCCGCCAGGACGCAACCCGCGCTGCCCCCGCCCACGACGATATAGTCCGCTTCCTCGCCCGACATGGCCTCTCCATCAATCGACTAATTAATTTGCGCTGCATAAGCGCATTCGTTGACACCGTCACCATGCAATATTAATTGATCGATTGAAAGTGGATTGATCCACCATGGCCGGGACGGGGAAAAGCATATGCCGAGCGTGAATTTCCATGCAGCGGACGGGAGTGTCGAGACGATCGAGATCGAGGTCGGCGATTCCGTCATGCGCGGCGCGCGTGACAATATGGTCGAAGGGATCGAGGCCGATTGCGGCGGCGTCTGTGCCTGTGCGACGTGCCACATCTATATCGCCCCCGACTGGCTGGAGCGCGTCGGCCCCGCCGGCGCCGACGAAAGCGAGATGCTCGACTGCGTCAACGACCCGCGCCCGAACAGCCGCCTGTCGTGCCAGATCGCGATGACCGACGATCTGGAGGGCTTGACAGTCTTCCTTCCCGAGTCCCAACGGTAGGCCGGGCGGAGACAACGGACATCAGCATGGACAAAGACAGCGGCTTGACGATCAAGGCAGCCCGGCGCGAGGAACGTTCGGCATCGGCCGAGGCGCTTTTGAACGCGACGGCACAGCTGCTGTCCGAGGCGACGACGATCGACGTGTCGCTCAACGAGATTTCGCAGCGCGCGTCGGTGAACAGCGCGATGATCAAATATTATTTCGGCAACAAGGAAGGGCTGCTGCTCGCGGTGCTCGAACGCGATGCCGAGACCGCGATGACCGCGCTCAAGGCGCTCAGCGAAATGGACATTCCGGCGCAAAAGAAGCTGAAGATCCATATCAACGGCATCATCAACGCCTATTATCGCTCGCCCTACATCAACCGGCTGATCCACTATATGGTCGAGTCCGGCAGCCCCGCGGCGAGCAAGCGCGTCGCGCAAATCTTCATCGAGCCGATGATCGAGGTCTATCGCGACATCGTCGCGCAGGGGGTGCGCGAAGGCGTGCTCAAGGACGTCGATCCGGGGCTGCTCTATTATTGCCTCGTCGGCGCGGCCGACCATATTTTCCACGCCGGCTATTCCGTGCCGTCGACCTTGGGGGTCGCGAAGCTCGACGATGGCATCAAGCAGAAATATGCCGAGATGGTCTGCGACATCTATCTGCGCGGCCTCGCGCCCTGACGCCAACGCGTTCACGCCGGCTGTAGCGCGGTCACCTCGACCGCGATCCCGTCCATCAGCGTCGTCCCCGACACCGCCTCGACGACATCGGGGCCGTGCCCGAGCAGGATGTTGACGTTTGCGCCGCCGGCCCGGTTCGCGCGCTGCCAGCCGCCCGTGTCATGCCCGAAGCAATGCGGATAGGAAACGGTACCCCGCCGGTGATCGTCATTGATCTCGACCTCGACCTCGATCGCGCCGAAGCGGTTCGACAAGGTCGCACGGTCGCCGTCGGCGAGGCCGCGCTCGGCCGCATCGTCGGGATGGATATGCAAGGTCGGCTTCTGCGAGCGGATCAGCCGGTCGACATTGTGGAGCCATCCATTGTGCGAACGCATGTCGCGCCGCGACAGCAGCTTCAGCCCTTCGACCGGCGCCGCCGCGAACAGGCGGCCGAGTTCGGCGGCGACCATATCGTCCCACAGATGGATGCGGCCGTCGGCATGCGCGATTTTCTCCTGATTGCCCCAAGGTATGGGAATGTCGAGCATCACGCCGTGCGGATGGTCGCGCAACTTGTCGATCGACCAGTCGCCATGGACACCCGCCGGTCCCTGCCGGATCGCGCCGTCGAGCACTTCGAGCGGACGCATCTGCCCGCCCGCCGCCTGCGCCGCCACCTCATCGGGCGAAGCGGCGGGCATGCGCAGCCCCATCCGCGCCAATATATCGCAGAAGGTGTCGAACTCGCTCCGTGCGTCGCCGACCGGCGGGATCACCGGCTCGGCATATTGCAGGAAGGGCTGCACCATGCTCATGAAGGGCACCATCGGCAGGTCGGCGCGCTCGTAGAAGGTCAGGCCGGGTAATACATAATCGGCGTAGGACCCCGCCTCGTTGATATAAAGGTCGAAGGACACCGATAGCTCGAGCTGTTCGAGCCCGCGCCGCAGCCGGTCGCCGCCCGGCGCCGCGAGCAGCACATTGCCGCCGAGCGACAGGAGCGCGCGGACCTTGCCCGGGCCGGGTTCGAGAATGTCGTCGGGCATCACCGCCGACGGCAGGAATTGCGTCACGCTGGGGAAATTGCCGACGCGGCTGCGCACCTCGTCATAGCCGCCGGTGGTAGCACGGTCGCTGCCGGCAAGCACCGGCGTCGCGAACGTGCTGCCCCCTTCGTGTCCGAAGGTGCCGCCGACCATGTTGAGCGCCGACAGCAGGAAGTTCGCGAGCGTCGCATGCGGCCCGCGGCAGATGCCGACGCGGCCGTAACACACCGATTTCGGGCTGGCGGTCAGGCGGCGCGCGAGGGTCTTGATCGTTTCGACATCGATCCCCGTACGCCGGGCGGTATCGTCATAATCGATGCCCGCGAGCGCCACCTGCAACTCGCCCCAGCCCGCGCAACGCTCGGCAAGAAACGCCTCGTCGGCCAGCCCCTCGTCGGCAAGCGTCTTGAGCATCGCGAGCATCAGCCAGCAATCCGAATTGGGCTCGATCGCGACATGTTCGTAGCGCGCCGCGGTCTCGCTGCGCCGCGGGTCGACGACGACGACCCCGCCGCGCGCCGCGACCGCGTCGAGCTGGTGCCGGACGCGCGGGGTGAAGATCAGCGAGCCGTGTGAGATCAGCGGGTTGGCGCCGAAGATCAGCATGAAGTCGGCATTGTTGACGTCGGGCACGTCGATCGTCAGCGGGCTGCCGTAGAGTATCCAGTTGGCGGTGAAGCGGGCGTTGGTGTCCTGCGAGCCCGCGCCATAGATTTTGGTCGTACCGAGCGCCTTCAGGAACATGCGGAACCCCGTCATGCCGTCGGTGGCATAGGCGGGCGGATTGCCCTGATAGCTCGCCACGGCGTCGGGGCCGTGCTCGGCGATGATCGCCGACAGCCGCGCCGCGATATCGTCCAGCGCTTCGTCCCAGCTCACCGGCTCGAAGCGGCCAGGCGCGACGCGCTTCATCGGCCGCGTCACGCGGTCGGGGTCGTGGGTCACGCCATGATAGGCGATGCCTTTCACGCAGGCATGGCCCTGCGACGACGGGTTGTCGGGGTCGGGCCGCGCGCGCACGACCTTGCCGTCCTCGACCGTCGCCACCAGCCCGCATACCGCCGTGCAGATGCGGCAGAAGGTTATATGGTCGCCGTCCTCGCCCGTCGCTGGCCGCATGATTCGCTCCAGTTAGTTGATCGGTTAGAACCTCTCATCCTTTTCGCCGACTGTCCATATTCTTCGAAATGTAAAGTCACGCTCCCGAGACAAAAATCGCCGGAAAGTGCCATTTTCCTGCCCACGAAAGAAGAAAACAATTAATCGATTGGTTGACACGGCTTGCCATTTGATCGAAATTGCATCGCGAAAAGGCCCGCGGGTGGCACAGGCGAGAGGATCGATCGATGGCGGACGTCAAAGACTATGCGGTGGAAGAATTCAGCCAGCACGACCGCACGCTGATGCAGCGCCCCTATGACTTCTATGACAAGGTCCGCGCCGGCGGCTGTCCGGTCGCACGCTCGGAACAGCTTGGCGGCTTCTGGTACACCACCAACTATGCCGCGACGCGCCGCGTCTATGACGATTTCCGGACCTTCAGTTCGGCCGACGGCACCGCACTGCCCAAGCAGCCGCTGGCGCTCTATCCCATCGACCTCGACCCGCCGCAGCAGACGCGGATGCGCAAGCTGCTCAACCCGATCTTCCTGCCCGACGCGATCCAGAAATATCGCCCGCGTTTCGAGGCGATCATCACCGAGCTGCTCGACGCGATCGTCCCGGCCGGCGAGGCCGAATTGCAGGAACAGCTCGTCCGCCCGACGCTCGCGACGGTGATCATGCCCTTCCTCGGCGTGCCCCGCGCGGACTGGGAAATATTGTCGCACAAGATCGACTTCCTCACCCGCATGCGCGTCGAGGATCCCGAAACCTGCGGCCAATATGGCCTCGAGCTCAGCCAGTATCTGTATGAATTTGCCGCGCGGCGGCGGCAGTCGCCGCCCGAGGACGATCTGATGCAGACGCTGATCGACGCCGAAATCGGCGGTGAAAAGCTGACCGATGACGAAATCGTCGGCATCGCGACGCTGGTGCTGTTCGGCGGGCTCGACACGACCAGCGCGGTCGCGGGCATGTCGCTCTGGTACCTGATCGAACATCCCGAGGAGCGCGCAAAGCTGCTGAGCGGCGAAATCGATTTCCCGACCGCGCTGCAGGAATTCGTGCGCTACGCCTCGCCGATCCAGGGGTTGCGGCGCACCGTTACGCGCGACACCGAGCTCGAGGGCTGTCCGCTCAAGGCCGGCGATTACATCATGGCGATGAACGGCGCCGCGAACCACGACCCCGGCCATTTCGCCGACCCCAACGAGGTCCGCTTCGACCGGGCAGTGCGCAGCGAGCACGATCATCTGGGCTTCGGCGGCGGCGCGCATATCTGCATCGGCCAGCATTTCGCCAAGGCGCTGCTCGAAATGATGATCCGCTCGATCTTCGAGCGCCTGCCCGACCTCAAGATCCGCTCCGATTTCCAGCCCGATTTCGCGGTCGGGGAATCGCGGGTGCTCAAAACGCTGCCGGTCACCTTCCGCGCGTCCTGACCATGTTCTAGGGTGGGGCCGCAACCCGCTGTCCCACCCTGTCGACAGGATCCCGACGTGCTCAAACTGACTGCCGAAGAAACCGAGTTTCGCGATGCCGTGCGGACGTTTTTCGCACGCGACTATCCCGCGCACGTCATCGCCAGGAACAAGGCGGGACAGCGGCTTACCAAGCAGGACCATATCGACGCGCAGCGCGCGCTGAACGCGCGCGGCTGGCTCGGCGTCGGCTGGCCGCGCGAGGTCGGCGGCACCGGCTGGACGCCGGCCGAACGCTATATCTTCGATCAGGAACTCGAACTGGCGCACGCCGCCGCGATCATTCCGATGGCGGTGATCTATATCGGGCCGATCATCGCGGCGTTCGGATCGGACCAGCAGAAGGCCGACTGGCTGCCCGCGATCCTCGAATCGCGCAGTTTCTGGGCGCAGGGCTATTCGGAGCCCGAAGCCGGCTCCGATCTCGCCTCGCTGCGCTTTTCGGCGGTGCGCGACGGCGACGATTATATCCTCAACGGCACGAAGATCTGGACGTCGGGCGCGCAGTGGGCCGACTGGATATTCTGCCTCGCGCGCACCAGCCGCGAGGAGCGCAAGCAGCAGGGCATTTCGCTGATCTGCGCGCCGCTGGACCTGCCCGGGATCAGCGTCCACCCGATCCGGCTGATCGACGGGTCGGACGAGCTCAATCGCATCGAATTCGACAATGTCCGCGTGCCGGTCACCAACCGCATCGGCGACGAGGGTCAGGCCTGGCACTATGCCAATGTCCTGCTCAAGAACGAGCGCCTGTCCTACGCGCATATCGGATCGAAGAAGCGCGATCTCGCCAAGCTGCTCGAAGAAGCGGGACGGCTGCCCGCGAACGGCGGCGGCACGATGGACCGCGACCCGGCTTTCCGTCTCGCCCATGCCCGCGTCGCGGCGCGGCTCGCGGCGATCGAGGCCTCGATCCTGCGCGCGCTGCGCAGCGAGATTTCGATGGCGACCGCCGCGGCGCTCAAGATCGCCTGCACCGAATGCGCGCAGGCGATCACCGAGTTGGGCATCGACGTCGCCGGCCGTAACCGGCTGCCGATGCTCGATCGCGGCGAGGCCGACTGGGCAGCGGCGGCGCCGGCGACCACGCCGTTCGGCCCGGTGGCCGTGCAATCCTATCTCTTCGAGCGCGCCCAGACGATCTACGGCGGCTCGACCGAGGTGCAGAAGAATATCATCTGGCGTTCGCTGGCGGGGATGGCACGATGAGCGCCCCGCTATCCGAAACCGAACAGACGATGCTGCGGGACGCGGTGCGGGCGTATCTGGGCAGGGACGAAGCTCCTCGCTGGCCCGATTTTGCCGAACGGCTCGGCATCGACGCCGCGCTGCTCGACGCGCAACAGGGTGCGATCATCGCCGAAGAGATCGGCCGCACGCGCGCGCATCTGCCCTTCGCCGACGTGGCGACGGCGGCGTGGCTGCTCGATCGCTGCAACGCCCCGGCCTTGCCCGCCACGGCAATCGCGACCCTCGCTTGGGCCGAGCCGGCTATGCGCTATGATTTTGCGGGCATCGAGACGCACGCACGGCGCGACGGCGACGGCTGGCGCCTCGACGGGACCAAGGCGGTCGTCGGCTGGGCGGCCGAAGCCGATGTCCTATTGGTCGCCGCGCACACCGGCGCCGACGCGCTGTCGCTCTTCCGGATCGACCCAGCCCGGACCGAAGGCCTCCGGCTGTCGCCGTACCGGACGATCGACAGCCACCCCGCCGCCGATCTGGTTTTCGAGAACCACGCCCTCCCCGCCGATGCCCTGATCGGCCCCGAAGGCGGCGCGCTCGACCTGCTCGAAGAAGCCCGCGACCGCGCGCTCGCGTTGCTAGCGGCCGAGGCGGTGGGCCTGCTCGACAACCTGCTCGAACAGACGATCGCCTACACCGGCCAGCGGCGCCAGTTCGGCCAGCCGATCGCCGGCTTTCAGGCGCTCCAACACCGCATGGTCGACATGTATCTCGAATGCGAGCTGGCACGCTCGTCGGCATGGCTCGCGGTCGAGGCGCTCGGGGAAGCGGCGCCCGAACGCGCCCGAGCGGTGTCGAGCGCGATGGTCAATGTCGCCCGCGCCTGCCGCTTCGTCGGGCAGCAGGCGATCCAGCTTCACGGCGGCATGGGCATGACCGACGAACTGCCGGTCGGCCATTATGTGAAGCGCGCGATGGCGATCGAGGTGCTGTGGGCGGATAGCGACTGGCACCTCGCCCGGATCGCCGGGATTTAGGCCGGGCGCGCATGCCGGAACCGCCGATGCGCCCTCGCCCGTCAGGCCGGTTTCTTCGGCACGAAGATCACCTTCGGAAAGGTGAATTCGCGCAGGCCCTCGGCGCCATTCTCGACTCCGAACCCGGACTGCTTCGCCCCCGCGAAGGGGATATGTGGGCCGTTCTGGAAATTGTCGTTGATCCAGACGGTGCCGGTTTCGATCCGGTCGGCGAGCGCGACCGCCGCGTCGATATCCTTCGACCAGACCGCGCCCGCAAGGCCGTAATCGCAATTGTTCGCGCGCTCGACGACATCCTCGATGCTCGAAAAGCGCAGCAGCGGCAGCACCGGGCCGAAGGCTTCCTCGGTCACCACCGCCGCATCCTCGGGCGGGTTGTCGACGAGCGTGATCGGGATGAAATAGCCGTCGCCCTCGGGCACGTTGGCGCCCTGCAGCAAGCTCAGCCCCTCGGCGCGCGCGCCGTCGATCAGGCCGCGGACGCGGTCATATTGGGCACGGTTCTGGACCGGACCATATTGCACCCCCTGCTGCGCCCCGTCGCCGACGACCGCCTCCTTCGCGAGCCGGTGGAAGGCGGCCAGCATCTCGTCATAGATATCGTCGTGGATATACATGCGCTTGGTCGCGATGCAGACCTGCGCCGTGTTGTAGAAGGACCCGAAGAAGAGTTTCGGCGCGACCTCCGCCACGTCGACGTCGGGCAGCACGATCGCGGCGTCGTTGCCGCCAAGTTCGAGCGTGATGCGCTTGAGGTCGCGCGATGCCGCCTCCATCACGCGCTTGCCCGTCGCGGTCGAGCCGGTGAAGCTGATCTTCGCAAAGCCCGGATGCGCGGTCATCAGCGGGCCGAGCGCATCGTCGCCCGAAATGACATTATAGACACCGGCCGGCAGGATATCGCGCCACAGTTCGGCGAGCTTCAGCGAGCAGAGCGGGGTGTAGGGCGACGGTTTGAGCACCATCGTGTTGCCCGCGAGCAGCGCCGGCGCGATCTTCCACATCGCGAGCAGGAACGGGAAATTCCACGGTACGATCGCGGCGACGACGCCCAGCGGCTCGTGCTTGACGATCACCTGGCGCGTGTCGCTGTCCTCGACCACCTCGTTGGGCAGGTCCTGCCGCGCGACCGACTTCAGCCACCAGGCGCCCATCTGCACCTCACCCTTGGCGAGCGCGGTCGGTCGCCCTTGTTCGGCGACAAACAGGGCAGCGAACTGGTCGAGATGCGGTTCGATCGCCTTCGCCGCTTTGACCAGCAATTCGCGCCGTCCCTCCCAGCCGAGCGCCTTCCACGCCGGCAGCGCGCGCTTCGCCGCGGCGACCGCGAGGTCGAGCTCGGCCTGCCCGGCCGCGGGCGCCGAGGCAAAGGCCTTGCCCGTCGCGGGATTGATCACGTCGACGCGCTCCGCGGTGTCGACCGCAGCGCCATCGATGGTCAGCGTGTAGTTGCTCGCAAAGTCCATTTTACCCTCGCCCATATCGTTCGGAAATCCGGTTCCCGTCCCCGGATTTGCACCATTTGCGGCGATAATCAAATACTATTAGATATGAGAGGCGATTCATGAGGGGCAGGCGATGACCGAGAGCCAGACCAAGCGGCTCCAGCCCGGAGAGGACGGGGTGCATGTCACCTTCTGCCGCCTCTGCGAAGCGCATTGCGGGCTCGCCGCCAAAGTCGAGGACGGCCGCATCACCGACGTCCAGCCCGACAAGGAAAATCCGCATTCGTTGGGCCATGTCTGCCTGAAGGGGATCACCTTCCACAATGTCACCTACGACCCCGACCGCATCCTGACCCCGCTGAAGCGCGTCGGCGGACCGGGCGAATTCGCACCCGTCGGCTGGGACGAAGCGCTCGACGATATTGCGGCGCGGCTCGGCCAAGTGATCGACACCCACGGGCCCGACGCGGTCGCGTCGTACAAGGGCAATCCGATCGCCTTCGGCATCGACGTGTCGTTCAGCCTCAAGGCATTCCTGGGGACGCTCGGCATCACCAAATATTATGGCGCGGGATCGCAGGATACCAATGCGCGGCTGACCGCCTGTTATCTCGCTTTCGGCTCGGCGGTGACCTATGACATTCCAGACCTGCCGCATACCGACATGCTGCTGATGTTCGGCGCCAATCCGCTGGTTTCCAACGGATCGATGGTCTGGTCGCCGCGCGTGCGCCACGACCTCGACGCGATCGCCGAACGCGGACGCGTCGTCGTCGTCGACCCCCGCCGCACCGAGACTGCGCGCCGCTACCAGCATGTCGCGGTACGCGCCAACGGCGACGTCTGGCTCCTGCTCGGGCTGCTCCGCGTGCTGATCGACGAAGAATTGTACGATGCCGACTATGTCGCCGCGCATACCGATAGCTTCGCGGACCTCGCGTCCACGGTCGCGCAATACGACCTCGTCGACTGCGCCGGCCGCGCGGGCGTCGACGCGGGCACCATCGCCGAGCTCGCGCGCAGCTTCGCCGCCACCCCGCGCGCCGTCGCCTATGGCCGGCTCGGCGTCTGCCGTGGGCCGCATGCGACGCTCGAGAATTTCCTGCTGATCGCGCTCAACCTGCTCGGCGGCAAGCTGGGGCGCCCCGGCGGCGCGATCTTCAGCCGCACGATCCTCGGCGGATCGCAGAAGGTGCTGACCGGCGGCTATGGCGACACACGCAGCCGCGTCGGCGACTTCCCCAGCGTCGCGCAATTCCTCGCCTCGGCGATGCTGCCCGCGGACATTTTGGAACCCGGCGAGGGGCAGGTGCGCGCGATGATCCTGACCGGCGGCAATATGGTGATGTCGGCGCCCGGCGGGCAGGCGCTGGTCGACGCGCTTGGGCAACTCGACCTGATCGTCGCGCTCGACCTCTACCAGACCGAAAGCAACCGCTACGCCGACTATATCCTGCCCGTCCCGACCTTTTTCGAACGCGACGATTATCCGATGGCGGGACTGGGCTCGATGATCCGTCCCTTCGTGCAGGTGACCGATGCGGTGATCCCGCCGGTCGGCGAAGCCAGATCGGAATGGGAGATTTTCAACGGCCTGCTCGCGCGCATGGGCAAACCGACGCACGGCCGGCCGATGGACGATCTCGACAAGGCCTTCCGCCTCGGCCCCGCCGGCGACGACATGGGCGCGCGCGAGGGATGGAGCTTCGACAAGCTCCGCGACGTGCCGCACGGCGTGATGGTCGACCTGCCCGATCCCTATGATCCATGGCCGCGCATCGCCGACGGGCGCGCGAAGCTGTGGCACGCGATGATCGCCGACGAGTTCGCGCGGCTGACGCCCGCACCGACCGATACGCTGCGCCTGATCACGCACCGCGACATCCGTTCGCTCAACAGCTGGCTGCACAATGTCCCGCGCCTCGTCCGCAGCCAGCATCCCGAACTGCTGATGCATCCCGAGGACGCCGCGCGGCTAGACTTGCACGATGGCGAGGCCGTCGACCTGTCGACCGGCGCCGCGATGGTCACTGTATGCATCGCGGTCACCGATGATATGCGCCCCGGCACCGTCAGCTATCCGCACGGTTGGGGCCACCACGGCGGCTGGCAGCACGCCAATGCGCAGGGCGGCAGCAATATCAACTGGCTGCTGCCGGTCGGTCCGGAGGCGGTCGAGGCGATCTCGGGCACGACGATCATGGACGGACTGGAAGTATCGGTCCGCAAGATCGCCGCCGCAGCGTGACAAATTTGCGACTTGTTCGCGATACCGACCTTGCTAACGACGACGCGATGCAGCATTCCCGTCGCGGGGCAGGAGATCAGGTGATGGACAGCGGCCCGGTGGCAGCCCGGACGGACGACAATTCGACGCAGGAGCGCATCCTGCGCGCCGCCTATGATTGTTTCGAGCAATATGGGATCGGCAAGACGACGATCGAGAATATCGCGAGCCGCGCCAAGGTGTCGCGTCCGACCGTCTATAAATATTATCCGAGCAAGGATGCGATCCTCGACGAGATTTCGGTGCGCGAGACGTGGCGGGTCAACAGCGAGGTTCGGCGGCGGCTGGTGCGTTCCGACGATTTCGCCGACTTCCTGTCCGACACTTTGTTGCTCGTGATCCGGCTGGCGAACGAAAATATCTATATTCGCCGCATGGTCGAAAGCATCGAGTTTCAGGAATCGGTGATCTCGCCCAGCAGCCTGATGCAGCAATTGCAGCGCACCTGGTGGGCGAACATGTTCGAACAGGCGCGCGCCCGCGGCGACATCGCGACCGACCTCGAAATCGACGAATGCATCTACTGGCTCGCGCGGGCGCAGGCGATGCTGATGCTGCAGGTCGCTTCGCCGCAGATCGACGACGCCGAAAAGCGCCGCTTCATCCGGCGTTTCATCGTCCAACCCCTGCTCGCAGGCAGCGAAATCCGCTGAGGCCATCACAGGCGGCTTGACGCCTCCTCCCCAAGCTGACACAGCTATTTAATCAATCGATTAAATAGCCGCGGAAATCGCGACAGAGCATGGGAGGCCCGATCGAGCGATGACCGACGATCCGGCGCACCCAAGGCCCGCTAATCCCGCCTATGGCGACGGCTATTTCGTCCGGACGACACGCTTCCGCCGCCTCGCTCCCGACCGGATCGAAGCGGTGCTGGAGGATCCGTTCCACGCGCTCGCGCTGCGGATCCAACACGACGACCACGCGCTGACCGCCGTCGAAGGGCGCTGGGAGCGCCATCCGCTGACGAGCTGCGCGGGCGCCGACGGCGCGCTCGCCGGTCTCGCGGGCCTGCCCCTGGTTGCGGATCTCCGCACCCGCTGGCTGCAGGCCAAACCCGCACTGCACTGCACACATATGTTCGACACGCTGCGCCTCGCGGCGGTGCATATCTCGCAGGGGCGCGATGATCGGCGGCATGACGTGATTCTGCCCGACGCCGACCTCGACAAGCAGCCGGTGCGACTCCTTCAGGACGGTGCGCTTGTGCTCGAAATCATGATCGACGCCGATTTTCAGATCACGGCGCCCGCCGCCTATGCGGGGGCGCCCCTACTGAGCGGCTTCGCGCGCTGGGCCGCCGAGCGGCTGTCGGCGGAGGAATTCCAACGCCTGTTCCTGATCCAGCGCGGCACCTTCGTCGGGCGCGGCCAGCGCATGGACATCACCCAATATTATGGCCGCGACGGCGCGCTGTCGGGTCCGTTGCCCGCAACCTGCTTCGGCTCGCAGCCCGAGCGCTACGCCACCTCGCTCCGCCTCGCCAACGCGCGCCCCGGTCTCCGCCGCGAGGAGGCCGCGCTTTTTCCCTTCACCCGTGCACAGCAGGAATGACGCCGATGTCCGAAATGCCCTTCCCCACCTCCGATCAGGCGATCACCCGTTACCTGCTCGAACGGCAGGCGCGCGAGCATCCGGACGATCTCTATATGCGCTTTCAGGACGGCAGCGAATGGAGCTTCGCCGAGGCGCTCGAACAGGCGCATCGCGCCGCCGCTGCCCTGAAGAAGCTGGGCGTCGAACAGGGCGACCATGTCTTCAACTGGTTGCCCAACGGCAAGGCCGCAGTGCGCGCCTGGCTCGGCACGCATATGCTCGGCGGCGTTTTCGTGCCCGCAAACCTCGCCTATCGCGGCAGCTTGCTCCGGCACGTGCTGTGGCTGGCCGACGCGAAGGTCGGGCTGGTCCACCGCGACCTCATGCCCCGTCTCGCCGAGGTCGAGCGCGGCATGCTTGAACAGGTGATCGTCATCGGCGGCGAAGCGGAGCCGATCGACGGCCTCACCCTCCACGGCGAGGCGATGCTGGACGCGCCCGGACATGCCGGCGATCTCGCGAAGCCGCTCGCGCCCTGGGACAATATGACGATCATCTTCACCTCTGGCACCACCGGCCCGTCGAAGGCGGTGATGTGCTCCTACGCGCATATGTGGACCTTCTATCACGCCGCGATGCCGGCGATGATCGGCCGCGAATATCGCCATCTCGCGCATCTGCCGATCTTCCACTCGGGCGGCTTCGGCTGCCTTTATGGCCAGCTTTCGAACGCCGGATCGGTCGTGCTCGTCGAATCGTTCAAGACCGACCAGTTCTGGCAGATCGTCCGCGAGCATGGCGCGAACACCACGACGCTGCTCGGCGCGATGATCCCCTTCCTGCTCAGCGCGCCGCCGTCGGACGACGACCGCGACCACAGCCTGAAATCGGTGAGCGCGGTGCCCTACACCGCCGACGTCAAGGCGTTCACCGCGCGCTTCGGGGTCGGCGCCTTCGCCGCCTACAGCATGACCGAACTCGCCAATCCGGTGCAGAGTCCGCTCAACCCCGACAAGATCGGTGTCGCCGGCCGGCTGCGCGCCGGGCAGCATATCCGGCTGGTCGACGAGCATGACATCGAGGTGCCCGATGGCGCGGTCGGCGAAGCCATCCTGCGCTGCGACCAGCCCTGGACGATGTTCACCGAATATTACAAAAATCCCGAGGCGACCGCCGAAACCTGGCGCAACGGCTGGCTGCATACCGGCGACCTGCTGCGCCGCGACGCCGACGGCGATTATTTCTTCGTCGACCGCCGCAAGGACGCGATCCGCCGCCGCGGCGAGAATATCTCCGCCTATGAGGTCGAACAGGAAATCCGTGCCTTCACCGGGGTCAAGGAGGCCGCGGTGATCGGGGTCGCGAGCGACAAGACCGAGGATGAGGTAATGGCGTGCATCATGCCCTCGGACGGCGCCGAGATCGACCTCAAGGCGCTGACCGACTTTCTCGCCACCCGCCTGCCGCACTATATGGTGCCGCGCTATTTTCGCCTGATGGCCGACCTGCCGCGCACCCCGACGCAGAAGATCCAGAAATATGCGCTACGCGACGACGGGGTGACCGACGACACCTGGGACCGCGAGGCGGCGGGGATCAGGTTGCGGCGGGAACGGATCGGCTGAGCCGGTCCCAGGTCGCCGCGTTGACCGGCGCCTCGCGCAGCCCCGCCTTGCGGATCTTGCCCGTCGGCGTACGCGGCAATTCATCGACGAACTCGACGAAGCGCGGCACCATATAGCGCGGTAGCCGCTCGGCGAGATAATCGACGAGGTCGCCCTCGTTGAGCGGCACCGAACCATTCAGTTGCACGGCGACCTTGATCTCATCCTCGCTGGCGCGGGCGTTACCGGGCAGCGCCGGAACGTCCGCCGCCTTCACCGCGATCGCCGCTGCCTCGGCAACCGCCGGATGTCCGCGCACCTCGCCCTCCAGCTCGAGCGACGAGACATTATTGCCGCGCACGCGGAGATAGTCGTTGGCACGGTCGAGGAAGTAGAAATAACCGTCGGGGTCGCGGCGCAAGATATCGCCCGTCGCATACCAGCCGTCGCGCCATGACTTCCGGTTCGCGTCGGGCTTGTTCAGATAGCCCTGCGTGATCAGGAAAGGCGCCTTGCCGCGGATCAGCAATTCGCCCGCCTGCCCGTCGGGAAGGTCGCGGCCATCGGCATCGACGATGCGCACTTCGTAGAGCGGCGACAGCTTGCCGCAGGTCTGCGCATTGGGAAGGTTAGAGGCGTTCAATGGAAAACCGATCTCGGTCATCCCCCAGCCGGTGCACACCTTCACCCCGAAGCGCGTCTCGAAATCGCGATAATCGGGGAGCACCGGGTTCATCAGCACCCATTGCAACGGATTGTCGGCGTCGTCCGACCGCCGCTCGACGTTCATCAGGAAGCCCGCAATCCCCATCAACTGTGTGTGGGTACAGCCATGTGCCCGCACATCGGCCCAGTAATGGCTGACCGAAAAGCGGCTGCGAAACACCATATGCCCGCCGCGCACCACCGCGAAGACAAAGCCGACACGCCCCGACGAATGAAAGGTCGGCCACGGCGAATAATAGACCGGCACCTGATCGGGATCGATCGCCTCGCCGCTGAAATTATGCTGGACCTGCTGGATCGAACCCCACGCCTGCAATACACCCTTCGATGGGCCGGTGGTGCCCGAGGTGTAGATAACCGCGTTGGTGTCGGCGAGTGTCGGTTCCGCATGCTCGATCCGCGGTGCCCCGGCCTCGACCGACGCCAGCGTCGCCACCGGAATTTCACTGACGCACACTGCATCATCGATCGTGATAATGCGTTCGAGCGTCTCCAGCCGATCGCGGATCGCATTGACCTGATCGATGCAGCCATTGCTGGTGATCAGCACCCGCGCACGGCAATCGTTGAGCGCATAGGCGAGCAGATTGCCCTTATATTCGGGATTGATCGGCACTTCGAGCGCGCCGCGCCAGCTCAGCCCGATCCACGCCGTGTAAGCGGTCAGGCACGGATCGAGCATCGTCGCGACGCATTCGCCCGGCTCGATCCCCAGCGCCGCCATGGCATCCGCAATCCGCAGCGCCGCCTCGTGGAACGCGCCGCCGGTCATCGTGCCGCCCGCGACATCGGTGAGGAACGGCGCCGACGGATCGTGCGCCGCGCGTTCGCGGATCAGCACCGGGACCGAGGGCATCTTCAGCGTATCGACCATAACTCTCCCCGCGCTTTGCCTTGCCGATTCACGGCTGCGTAAAGTCGCATTTTTTGCAAAGCCCTTTTTATATAGGCTTTTGCCATTTACAATGCTACATATGTGTAAAGGCAATCGCTTCCGTCGCGGGCGCCCTACGGAGAGACGAATGTATTTGAGCCCCGAACATAACCGGCAGGTCGCGGAGAAACTGTTCCGCCATATCCGCGACAACAGCACCGACATGATCGAGGAAACCTACGAATATCCGCTCTCGGTCTATTCGGACCCCGATATCGCGGTCGCCGAGCGCGAGAAGATCTTCGAACATTATCCGATGATGGCACTGCACAGCAGCCAGCTCCCCGAATCGGGCAGCTATGTGACGGTGAAGCTCAACCGCAGCGAGGCGCTCGTCACGCGCGGCAAGGACGGCCAGGTCCGCGCCTTCCTCAACATGTGCCGCCACCGCGGCGCGACTTTGGTGACAGAGGCGGAGGGCAAGCAGGGGCGCTTTTCCTGCCCCTATCACGGCTGGACCTATACCAATGAGGGCGAACTGATCGGCCTCACCTTCAAACAGACGCTGGGGCTCAGCCTGCCGTGCCGCGAGCGCAATTTGATCGCGCTGCCGTGCGAGGAGCGTCACGGCTTCGTCTGGATCGTCGAAAATCCCGAAGGGTCGATCGACGTCGCCGCGCACCTCGGCCCGGTGATGGACGGCGTGCTCGCGGGCTATCGCCTCGACCGGCAATATTTCTATCGCGAGGCCTTTTTCACCTTCGACCAGAACTGGAAGATCATGGTCGACGGCCTGACCGACGGCTACCATGTCCAATGGGTCCATGGCCCGACGATCCGGCCCTATTTCTACATGAACATGATGGCGCGCGTCGAAGGCACCGGCGATCATGCGGTAACGACGACGCCGCGGCGCAAGATCGACGAAATCCTCGACAGCGAGCCGGGCGAGCACGACCTCGACCCTTATGTGGTCTATGGCAATATGGTCTTTCCCAATGTCAGCATCCAGTTGCACCCGCATCACGCCGAATTCTGGACCATGTATCAGGACGTCCACGATCCCGGCCGCTCGCGCGTCCACCTGCGCTTCCTGACCCCGAAGGCTCCGGGCGATTATGACGAGAAAGGCCAGACGATCCTCGCCAAGAATTGGGACATCGCCGAGGCCGCGATCCTGAACGAGGACGTGCCGATCGGCGACAGCATCCAGCGCTCGGCGAACATGCCGAACACCGGCACGATGCTGCTCGCGCACAACGAGGTCATCAACCAGCAGTTTCACCGCAGCTATGACCGGGTGATGGCGGGACCCAGCGTCGTTCCGATGCAGGCGCGCGCCGCGCGCGGCTGAACGACCGCTGTGGGGTGGAGAACTGTCGCTTGTTAAGTCGTCATCCCGGGCTTGACCCGGGACCCGCCTTCCTTCTTTCGACGTCAGATCAAAGAAAAGGCAGGCCCCGGGTCAAGCCCGGGGTGACGACAAAGAAAAGTCCGCTTCCGACCAAAAGCCGCCCTATTCCCTGTCCCCGCCGAGTCCGAATTCCGCGCGGATCGCGGCGCTATCCTCGCCGGCTTCGGGCGCCAGCGGCATGCCGAAATGCTGCCCCGCGACATGGATCGCCGACGAGGTCAGCGTCAGTTTCCGTCCATCGGGAAGAGTCGCCTGATATGTGTTGTCGCGCGCCCGGAAATGCGGGTCTGCAATCACATCGGCAAAGCTGTTCACCGGCATTGCGGCGACATTGTCACGCTCGAAATCCGCGAGCCATTCGGCGCGCGGGCGCGAGGCGAAGATCGGGATCAGCGCGGCATTGACCTCGGCATCCTCGGTCCCCGTCTGCGGCTCGCGCGTATAGATGGCGTCGAGATCGGGCCGGCCGATCAGCTTCAGCAGCGCCTGCCAGCTCTTCGCGGTGAAGGTCATCAGGAAGATCAGCTTGCCGTCGGCGCAGCGGTAATTCTCCATCCGCGCCCAGAAACGCATCTTGCCGCTCGCGTCGAGGAAGCCCGGCCGCGCAAAGGTCGCGTCAGGATTGAGCAACGGATCGAGCGCCTCGGGCATCCAGTGCGCCGAGCAATCGGCGGCGGCGACCTCGATCGCTGCGCCCTCGCCCGT
Source organism: Sphingopyxis macrogoltabida (assembly GCF_001314325.1). Taxonomy (NCBI): domain Bacteria; kingdom Pseudomonadati; phylum Pseudomonadota; class Alphaproteobacteria; order Sphingomonadales; family Sphingopyxidaceae; genus Sphingopyxis; species Sphingopyxis macrogoltabida. The sequence goes on along the minus strand of NZ_CP009429.1, from coordinate 585,798 downwards.
CCGGCGCGCGCGATGCACCGCCGCAACGACCGCAAAAGCCGCCTCCAGTCCATAGGCATACATGCCGATCGACGGCGCCTGCGGCCCGTCGTAGCGCGAGATGCTCTCGCCCGCCGGTGTGCCGAGTCCGCCATAGGCGTCGAACGACGGGCCGTGCGAGGCGAGCTTGGCATAGGGACCCGTCTCACCGAGCCCCGACAGCGAGCAAAAGACAATCGCGGGATTGGCCGCCTTCAGCACCGCGTACCCGAGGCCGAGCCGCGCCATCACGCCCGCGCGCATTCCTTCGATCACAACGTCGGCTTTTTCCGTCAGCGTCAGGAAGTCGGCCCGGCCCTGCTCGGTCGCCAGGTCGATGATCACGCTTTCCTTGCCGCGATTCCAGCGGAGGTGGAGATAGGAGAAGCCATGTTCCTCACCCACCGACCACGGCCCGGCGCGGCGCACCGGATCGCCGCCGTCGGGGTCTTCGACCTTGATCACCCGGGCGCCCATGTCGGCGAGCCGGCCGCCAAGCGCATCGGGGCCGAAATGCGAGACCTCGATCACCAGCAGATCGGTCAGGAAATCATAGGGCATCGCTGTGTTTCTCCATCGCCGCCACAGCATCGGCGGCGGTCACGATTTCGGCGAGATAATTGCCGATCAGCCGCTCGGCATCTTCCTGGTCGCGCCCCGACAGGGTGCCGGTGCAATCGGCGACCAGATATTGCCGGTATCCAAGGTCGAACCCTGCGGCAACGCTGAGCAGCACGCACGCCGTCGTCACCACCCCGGCATAGAGGATCGTCTCGATGCCTTCGCGGCGGAGCAGGAAGTCGAGCTCGGTGCCGCCGAAGGCCCCCGATCCTCGCTTGACGATCGACAGGTCGCCGGGTTCGTTGCCCACCTCGGCGATCGGCGCCGCGGCGAGCGATCCGTCACGGGCCTCGGCCGCCTTCACATAGGGGCGCAGCGCCGGAACAATGTCGGCATAGCCCGGATGCCGGCTGGCGAGCCGGGCATGAACGATGCGCACGCCCGCGCGGCGCGCTACAGGCAACAGCAGCTTGAGATTGGGTGCGATGGTGCCCGCGAAGCGATCGAGCAGATGGCCGGCGCGCTCGGGGTGCCCGGCTGCGCGGATCGCGGCGATCGAAGGGCCGCCGGGATCGACCTGCCAATTGATCAGGTCGACGAGGACCAGCGCGGTCCGGCGGGGATCGAATGCCCTCCACGGCTCGCCGGGCGCAAAATCACCGGCATTATACCAATGCGCCGAGAGGTCGGGCGGCAGCATGTCGCCCGCGGCACCGGGGGAAGTGGCCACGTCGCTCTCCTTAGAAAAACGCGGCCGCCGGCAGTGCCCTCGCCGGCGGCCGTGCCCCTTTTTTAGCGCTGCGATCCGAACTTCGTCCCGATCGTGACGCCGGCGGTCGTTCCGCGCGACAGCACCGAATAATAGCCGAACGACGTGGTCGACACGTTGCGGAAGACGTCGTTCTGGTTGAACAGATCCTTGCCCCACACTGACACATAGAAGGCGTCGTCGGGCGCATGGAAGGTCGCCGACAGGTTCAAAGTCTCCGTCGCCTTCTGGACCGGCGCGCGTCCGATGCCGGCCGGATAGGCGCCGGCACCCGTGCCCCCCGCCGGATAAGCGCCGTAAGTTGCGTGATCGAACTCGTCGACATAGCTGAACAGGCCGCTGAGTTCGAACTTCCCGCCATTGGCCAGCGGAATGTCGTAATTGGCCTGGAGGCTGAAGGTGACGTCAGGCGTTGCCGGCAGGTCGAAGCCCGAACAATCCGCGTTGGGGGGGACTGCGAGTCCCGATGCCCGGCGGCGGTAGATGGCGCAGTTGTTGAAGCTGTCATATTCCGATTTGAAGAAAGTCGCGAAGCCGGCCGAAAGCGAGAAGCGATCATTCGGGCGGTAGGCTGCTTCGATTTCAAGACCGGAAATCGTCGCCTTGGCCGCATTGATCGACTGCTGCGTGTTGGTCACCGGATCGACCACCGGAACCTGCAGATTGTCGTATTTGTAATAATAGGCGGCGGCGTTGAAGGTCACCTTGCGATCGAACAGGCTGGTCTTGAGACCGGCTTCGAACGCATCGATCGTCTCCGGCTGCGTCGGGATGACGTTCGGGATCGACGAAATATTATAGACGCCGCTCTTGAAGCCGCGGTTGTAGCTCAGATAGCCCATGACATCGTCGCTGAACTTATAGTCGAAAACCGCCCGATAAGTCAGCTCGGAGAAAGGCGCGCTAAGCCCCTTGCATGCCGGGTTCGCGGCGCAGATCGCGGCGGAATTGCTCGCGATCGCAATGACGCCGCCGGTCCCGTCGGGCACATAGGTCGTGCCGGCATTATCCTTGTCGAGCACATGCTTCTCGTCGGTGTAGCGCAACCCCAGCGTCAGCTTGGCGGCGTCGCTGAACTCATAAGATGCTTCACCGAACACCCCCAGCGACTTGACCGTGACAAAGGCGCTTTGATCGATGTAAGCGAGGCCCGACGTCGGACCAGCGCCGGCTGCCGAGCGATCGAGCAGCGCCTGCGGGATGGTGTGCGGCCGCAGCGTTGCCGGAACCGGCAGGCCGACATATTGATCGAGTCCCGCATAGCCGTCGCGGTAGTTGAGATAAAAGCCGCCAAGGATCCACTGGAACGGGCCGTCGTTCTTCGAAGTGATGTCGATTTCCTGCTGGTAGCTCCGCCCCTTGAGCGCCGTATCGAACCAGAAGACGGGGGCGGGCGAGCCGTCGAGATCATATTCGACGCCCGAAGTGCTGTGGCTATACGCCGAAATCGACTTGATATTGACCGCGCCGACATCGGCGTCGAGCGTCAGCGATGCACCATAGCCCTGAAAGCGAACCTCGGGATCGATTTCGCCGTAATAGGAACGTTCCGGCCGCGAGATGTCGATACCCGATGCGACCTGACCGGTCGTGGTGGTTTCTCCAAGGATCGGCTGCAAAGCCACCACGGCGTTCGTTTCGCCCTTGGAATAATAGCCCGACAGCGTCGCGGTGAAATCGGGCGTCGCTTCCCACAAGAGCGACCCGCGAAAGCCGAAGCTCTGGTCGCCGCCGACATATTTTCCGGCGCCGTTCAGGGCCTGGGTCCGGTTGCGGATATAGGGACGCTCGTTACGGTAGAAGCCGCTGACGCTGACCGCCATCGTCTCCGACAGGCCGCCGGTCAGGAAGCCGCGCGCGCCCTCCTCGTCGGTGCCATAGGTGCCTTCGAGCATGCCCCCGAATTCGGTGTCGGGCTTCAGGGTGGTAACAAGGATCGCGCCCGAGGTCGCATTACGGCCGAAAAGCGTGCCTTGCGGACCGCGCAGCACCTGCACCGACTGCACATCGGGGAAACCCTGCAGCAGGATACCGGTCTTGTCGGTCTGATAGACGCCATCGACATAAACCGCGGTCGTGGCTTCGTTGCCCGGCGTAATGTTCCGGCCGCCGACGCCGCGAATATAGGGTTGCGCCGCGCTCGATCCTTCGGTGATCAACAGCGACGGGGTAACCGCAGCCAGTTCCAGAACGTCGGAGATGCCGCTTTGCTGGAGTTGATCGGGCGTGAACGCGGTTACCGCGATCGGCACGTCCTGCAACCGTTCGTCGCGCTTCTGCGCGGTCACGACGATTTCATTGGCACCCGAGCTGTCGGCGCCGTCGTCGGCGGTCTGGGCCATCGCCACCGTCGAGACGGTCGAAACCGCAATTGCCAGCGAGCAGGTGGCGAGCTTGTAAGAAAAGCGCATAGCATCCTCCCATTTGCGGCGCCCGCCATTCGTGGAGGCGAGCCCGCGCAGTCCAAAATCGTGGGAGGCGCGCTGCTCGACGCGATCAGGGCAGATCGTGTCGGCCGGTCCTATGCCGTGCATCACTCCCGAAACTTACAGACAACAGATTCGATAAAATGTCAACTCTGTCGCCGAACGCAGAAACGACGCTGCAGTGCACAATCTATGATATGTAGTTTAATGCGCAGAAAAGCTTGAGATTCTTGGGTCTGATCGACCATTACCCTCGCAATTTCGATCATGGCCCAAGATACGGCAGATGTCGGGCGTAAGGCGAATCGGGCCCGTGCCGTCCAAAGGAGTCAGCTTGACGTGATCGCCCGATTGGCAAGCAGGGGCTCGACAACGAAGCGGCGGACGATGTGGCGCAGCTTGTCCTCGTCGCCGCGAAACTGGTCGAGCACCCGCAGCAGCATGACCTGGTTGCGCGACAGCCAGTTGACGACGTCGGCCGGATCCAGATCGGCCGCGAGTTCGCCGCTCGCCTGCGCCCGTTTCATCACCGACTCCCAGCGGTGCCGCGCCTGTTCCTGATAGGGGCTGGTAGGGAGCTGGCTCTGCGCCGACACCTCCAGATCCTCGACGAAGCGCCGGATATAGGGATTGCCGCTCGCCACCTGCACCGACGCGACGATCGCCTCGGTGGTCGTGTCGGCGAAATTCCGGTGGCGCTGGACACGCGCGCGAACAAGCTCCTGGATCTTGTCGAGTTCGGCGAAACCGATGTAATCGACGATATCCATCTTGCCGCCGAAGAATTTATAGACCGTCGGGCGCGAGACCCCGGCGGCGCGCGCAATATCCTCGATCGTCGTCTTCTCGATACCGTAACGCTCGAAACAGCGCCGCGCGCCGTCGACGATCCTCGCGCCGGTCTTGCCGATATCGGGCATGGCCTGTTGTGCCGGATCGTCCAATGCCTCTCCCATCCTTCCCCCTGCCTAGCTTTCCGCCGCGCTTTTGGCCAGCGCAGCCGCCCGCGAACCCGACAGCCGACTCCGCGTCCGGTTCCGACCATAGCATCGTTATTTACATTTTCCATTTTTTGTTATTTGATGCCTTAACGGATTCTCGATCCGTTGGAATCACGCGGAGCGGGAGGAAAAGATATGCGGTATCGGGCGATGTTGATGGCGGCGGGCATGATCGCAGCGACGCCGGCGACGGCGGCGCAGGACGGGCCCCCGGCCGCGATCCCCGGCACGGCCGCGGCGGCCTGCTCGACCGGCGCGATCGGCTGGGGCGGCAAGGATGTCGAAATCCGGTCGGTGCAATGGCTGTCCGACCCCGCGCCCTATTGCCGCATCGACGGGATCGTGCGCACCGACGAGCCCGGGCCGAACAGCGTCGGCTTCATGATCGCGCTGCCGCAGAGCTGGAACGGCCGTTACCTGATGGTCATTCCCGGCGGGTCCGCCGGCTATATCGTCAACCCGTCGCGCGAGCATATCACCGCGGGCTACGCCGTCGCATCGACCGACAAGGGGTCGCATTCGACCGGCGCGCTCGACATGTCGTTCCGCGCCGACCCCGGAAAGTCCGAGGATTATGCCCATCGCGGCGCGCATGTCGCGGCGCTGGCGACGCAGGCGATCGCGCGCGGCTATTACGACCGGCCGCGCATGCCGCGCTATATCATGGGTTGCTCGGGCGGCGGCGTCAGCACGCTGATGGAGGCCGAACGCTATCCGGGCGACGCCGACGGTTTCATTGCCGGCGGCGCCCCCACCAGCGCCTATATCCAGACCTTCTGGGCCTATATCGCGCAGCATGTCGCGCGCGATCCGAAGCGCTGGATTTCACCGGCCGAGATGGGCCGCGTCGGACAGGTGATCATGGACCGGTTCGACGAAAGCGACGGGGCGCGCGACGGCCTGATCTGGGACCCGACGCGTATCGAGCTGTCGCGCACCCTCTTCTCCTTCCTCAGCGACGCGCAATATTCGACGCTCGAATTGCTCGCGGGCGGGCTGCCTGCGATCAAGGGATCGGCGGTATCGGCGCCCGGCTACTGGCTGGCGAACCCCGCGCTGCTGGGCCCGATCGGATTGGGAACCGCCGCGCCGCCCTGGACCGACGCGACACGCCCGCCCTTGTTCGGATCGACCGTGCTCAGCATGAAGGCGCTGCGCGGTGACGGCTATGACGCGCTCAGCCAGATGGATTTTGCCGATCCGCGCCAGCGCAATGCCGAAGCGGCGATCTGGGACAAGGTCGGCGGCTATGGCTATGCCCCCGAAAAGCTGGCTGGCATGACCCGGACCGGCGGCAAGCTGATCATGTGGACCGGGGCATCCGACGAAGCGGTTCCGCCCGCCTATACCGCCAATTACAGCGCCGGCGTCCGCCAGCAATACGGCGCCGCGAGCGAAGACTTTTTCCAGAGTTTCTTCATCCCCGGCATGTATCATTGCCGTGGCGGCGAAGGCACGCCGACCGACAGCTCGCGTGCGCTGCTCGAGGCGATGGAGCGCTGGGTCGAGGGGGGCCACCGCCCGACCGAAATCCTGATGACCAACGCCCCGCGCGAACTCGAGCTCAACTCGACCTCGAACACCGCCATGTATGTGTCGGGGATGAGCAAGGAAAAGCCGGCGGTGGTCGAGGCCCCGCCCGCGCGCACGTACCGCATCTGCGCCTTTCCGAAGGTGGCGCAGTTTACGGGCGCGGCGGACAGCGACATCAATGATGCGCGCAACTGGAGTTGTACGGGCACGATGACGCCGTAGACGGCTTAGGGGTGGATGGCGCACCCCACTTTTGTCATCCCCGCGAAAGCGGGGACCCGAGCGTCCGTCGGCTGACCCCACACTGGGTTCCCGCTTTCGCGGGAATGACAAGGTAAGGGAACCTCCGCTCCTGCCCCCTATTTCCCGAACAGCGCCCGCGCCCCCTCGGGCACCGCCGGGAACAGCCCGCGCAGCGTCGGTTTGGAAATCTTGCCCGACAGCGTACGCGGCAGCGGTTCGTCGATGAACACCACCCGGCGCGGCCGCTTGAACGGCGCGAGCTGCGCCGACCCGTCGCATTCGAAGGCCGACAGCGCCGCGCCCTCGTCCTTCACGCCGCTCGCGACGATCATCGGCACTTCGCCCCAGTCGCTGTCCGGAACCCCGATCACCGCCAGTTCGGGGACATGCGGGTTGGCCGACAGGATCTTTTCGATCTCGGCCGGATAGACGTTGATGCCGCCCGAAATGATCATGTCCTTCGACCGGTCGACGACCTTCACGAAACCTTCGTCGTTCATCATGCCGGTGTCGCCGGTGCGCAGCCAGTCGCCCGCGAAGGTCGCGGCGGTGGCTTCCGGATTGCGCCAATATTCGCGCATCACATGCGGCCCGCGCACCATGATCTCACCGATCTCGCCATTGGCGAGCGCATTGCCGTCGGCATCGCCGATCTTCATTTCGCTGCCAACGATCGGGCGCCCGGCCCAGCCGATATGCGCGATCGCATCCTCGCCGTGCATCGTCGCGGCCAGCCCCGACGCTTCGGTCAGGCCGTAGGACTGGATCAGCGAAATGCCCTTGGCGCGATAGGCCTCGATCAGGTCGACGCTGACCGGCGCGCCGCCCGCGGCGGCCGAAATCATGCTCGACAGGTCGGCCTTGTCGAACCCCGGCGAGCGCATCAGCCGTTCCCATACCACCGGCACCGTCGTCGCCGCACTGACGCGGTGGCGCTGGATCACGTCGAGGTAGCGGTCGATGTCGAAATCGGATTCGAGCACCATCGTGCCGCCCGCATTCACCGCGAACTGGATGAAGCAGGAGACGATCGCGCCGGTGAAGACGAAGGGCACCGCGACCATGATCGAATCGCGCCAGGTCAGCCCCTCGGCGATATTCTTGGCGAGCCCCGGATACATGGCGCCGCCATGCGTCAGCAGCGCGCCCTTCTGCCGCCCCGTCGTGCCCGAGGTGTAGCAGAGGAAACCGGCATCGTTCAGCCCGATCGCCTCGACCGGCGCCGGACCGCTGTCGATCAGCAGCGAAGAGAAGCCCGGCACATCGCTGCCGTCGAGGCTGTAGATCTTGAACGGCAGCTTCGCCGCCGCCAGTTCGAGCCGGCCCAGATGCTTCGCCTGGGTGACGACGAGCTTGCAGTCGGCATCCTCGAGCAGCGGCAGGATTTCGCTCGCCGTCAGCTTGAAATTGAGCGGCACGATCATCGCGCCGAGCTTCAGGCAGGCGACGGTGAGCAGCGGCGCCTCGATCCGGTTGTCGAGGTGCATGCCGACGCGGTCGCCCTTGACCACACCGGCAGCGCGCAACCCGCGCGCAATCGCGTCGCTGCGCGCGTCGAACTCGGCCCAGCTCGTGCGGACGTCGTCGGTGATCACCGCGGTATGCCCCGGTCTCCAGCGCGCCCAATAGCGAACGAGTTCGGCGATATTCATGCAGTCTCTCCCGAGGGGTTTGTCGCGGGGCCCGGCTCTTCGTCCGGTCGTTTCATTCGATCATCGGCGCGGCGCGCTCGTCAGGTCAACGCCTCGAACTCGCGCGCCATCTGCAGGTGCAAATGCTGCGTCGGCACCTCGTTCGCGCCATAGAGGAAATCGGTGGTCGGCAGCGCCGCGGCATTGGCCTGGATCATTTCCTCCATCGGGAAATCCTCCTCGGTCGCCGCCTGCCGCAGAATGTCCCAGCTCCGGTTGATCCGCGCCGCGACCTCGTCGGTCAGCTTGGCCGGATCGGTCAGGAAGCGGATATGGACATGGCATTTGCCGGGGTCGGTCAGGTGCGGCCATACCGTCCAATGCTCGATATGGTCGGGGGTCGGGATCACGCTCATGTTCGGGAAGATCATCAGGTTGCCGGTCAGGTAGCGGAATCCCTTGTCGATCGGTTCGCCGGCCTTGAGCTTGCGCGCCAACCGCTTGCGCGCCGAATAGGATTGGCCGTGCCGCCCGAGGTCGAGCCACACCGCGGCGCCGGTCTGGATCAGCTTGCCGACCCCCTCGGCGTGCAGAAATTGCGGGTGCAGCACGTCGATCGCGCCGTCCATCACCAGCTTCCAGTTGATGTCGAGGTCGATCTTCTGGTCCATGAACACGGTGAGCCGTTCGATGTCATAGGCCGCGAGCCGCTCGTCGGCCTCGCCCAGATAGTCGGCGAGCGACAAATCCTGCGGCGCCTGCGGCAGCTTGATCCAGATCAGGCCATGGCGTTCCTCGGCCTCGACCGAGAAGAGGTTGCGGCACCCCTTGTCGAGCGTGCCATATTGCTCTTCGAACGGCACGCCGCGCAAGCTGCCGTCGCCCTTGAAGCTCCAGCCGTGATAGGCGCAGACGAAAAAGGGCTTCTTCCCCTTGTCGCCCTGCTCGACCTTGCCGCCGCGGTGGCGGCACATGTTGCGAAACACCCCGACGCTACCGTCCTTCTGCCGCACGATCAGCAGCGGTACGCCCAATATGTCGCGGGTCACGAAGCTGCCCGGCTCGGGGACCTCCATGCTCGTTGCAGCGGCCAGCGGCTGGCGGCGGAACACTTCCAGTTCGCGGGCCAGATGGTCGGTATCGGTGAAATGCGCAGCGGGGACCTCGATCGAATCGGCGGCCATGTCGGTCGTGCCATTTTCCAGATGGTCGACGATGCGGCGATAGATCGTATCCAGCTCGATTTTCATGTCCTGTCCCTCGCCATCCTGCATGTTTACACTTTACGAAGATTGTAATTCATCTATAGTGCGGCGTCAAGCATCCGGCGATCGACAGACACGAGGTGTACGGGAATGAGGAACTACCGCTTTTTCAACATGGCGAGCGCCTGCGCGATCGCAGCGGCGGCGGCCTTGCCGGCATCGGCGGCACCCGGCGACCAGCCCAAAATCGGCAAGACCTTCGCCGATTCGGCACCCGGAAAAATCACCCGCACCGTCGCCCCCGCGGGCGCCCCCAATGTCCTCGTCTGGGTGATCGACGACATGGGCTTCGGCCAGCTCGGCAGCTATGGCGGCCTCGTCGAAACCCCGAACATCGACCGCGTCGCGCAGCGGGGCCTGCGCTACACCAATTACCATACTACCCCCATCTGCTCGGCCAGCCGCGCCGCGCTGCTCACCGGGCGCAATTCGCACCGGGTCCATATCGGCGGCCATTCGGCGATCGCGGTTGGCTTTCCGGGGCAGGACGCGCTCGTTCCGCGGAGCGCCGGCACCGTCGCCGAGAATCTGCGCCAGTCGGGCTATCTCACCTATGCGATCGGCAAATGGGACCATCTGCCGCAAGCCGATGCGTCTGCCGTCGGACCCTTCACCTATTGGCCGAGCGGTCAGGGGTTCGATCGCTATTATGGCTTCCTCGCCTTCGACGCCGACAATTTCGACCCGACGCTTTGGTCGGACCATGATCCGGTCGCGCTGTCGCCGCGCGCCGATTATCATCTCAGCGCCGACATGGCCGACAGGGCAATCGGCTGGATCGGCGCGCGCGATGCCACCGATCCGAAGCGGCCGTTCATGATGTATTGGGCGACCGGCGCGGTCCACGCCCCGCATCACGCGCCGCAGCGCTGGCTCGACCATTATAAGGGCCGCTTCGACGCGGGCTGGGATGTCGCAGCGCAGCAGGTCCTCGACCGGCAGAAGGCGCTCGGCCTCGTCCCCGCCGACATGGCGCTGCCGCCGCTGCCCGCCGGGGTAAAACATTGGGCCGAGCTCAGCCGCGACGAGCAGCGCATGTTCGCGCGCCAGATGGAGGCCTTCGCGGCGCAACTCAGCCACGCCGACGAACAGTTCGGCCGCATCCTCGATGCGCTCGAAGCGCGCGGCGAACTCGACAACACGGTCGTCCTGATCACCGCCGACAATGGCGCCAGCGCCGAGGGCGCACCGCAAGGCACCTTCAGCGAACATTATTTCGCCAACGCCTATTTCGCGACGCTCGCCGAAAATCTGCGCCACTATGACGATTGGGGCGGTCCCTCGACCTATCCGCATTACGCCAATGGCTGGGCGGTCGCGGGCAACACGCCGTTCCGCTATTACAAGCAGACGGCCTATGAGGGCGGCACCCGCGTCCCGCTGATCGTCTCGTGGCCGGGCGGCATCGCCGCCCGCGGCGAGCTGCGCGGGCAATATCAGCATGTCACCGACATCACGCCGACGATCCTCGACGCCGCAGGCATCGCCCCCGCCGTGATGGTCAACGGCCAGCGCCAGATGGCGTTCGACGGCGTCAGCATGAAATACAGCTTCGCGGCCCCCGCCGCGCCGACGCGGCATGCCACGCAATATTACGAGATGTACGGCAACCGCGCGATCTATGCGAACGGCTGGAAAGCCGTCGTCCCGCACCGGCTCGACGTGTGGGATTTCATGAACAAGCCGACGTTTAGCGACGACAAGTGGGAACTCTATAACGTCGCGGCCGATCCCGGCGAACAGCGCAACGTCGCTGCCGCGAACCCACGCAAGCTTGCCGAAATGAAGGCGTTGTTCGATCGCGAGGCAAAGGCGAACAACGTCTATCCGCTGACCAACACCAGCGACGCGTGGGGCTATGTCCGCAAGATCATGGCGGCCGATATGGCGCGCCGCGGCTATCTGTGGACCTACACCGGCGCCACCGCACGCATCCCCGAAGCACTTGCGCCGCCCGTCCCGTCGACCAGCTTCACGATCGAGGCGGCGCTCGATCTCGATGCTGACGCCAATGGCACCATCGCCGCGATCGGTGGCCGTCACGGCGGCTTCGCACTCCATGTGCGCAAGGGCCGTCCGGTCTTCACCTATCGCAGCCTCGACATGAAGCTGAGCGAGGTCGCCGCCGACCGCGTGCTTCGCCGCGGTGCCGCCAATCTGCTGCTCCGCTTCGAGCGGCGCGGCGAAAGCGAGGCGCTGGTCCACATCCTCGCCGACGGCGCCGAAGTCGCGAGCGGCACGATCAAAGGCGCCCTGCCCCGCCTGTCCTTCTCACCGACCGAGACCTTCGACCTGGGACAGGACAGCGGCTCGGGCCCGCTCGAGGGCGGCAGGACCGCGGGCGCGCTCGATGGCCGCATCCGTACCGTCAATATCCGGATCACCCCGCCAAGGGCGCAGTGACAGAAGGAGGAAGTCGCATGGCCTTCACCACCACCCCCGGCGCCGATGGCGACCACATCACTTACTGCCGTGTCTGCGAGGCGCTGTGCGGCATGGTCGCGACGGTCGCGGACGGCAAGATCGTCAAGGTCCGCCCCGACCGCGACAATCCCCATTCGCGCGGCCACATCTGCGTCAAGGGACCCGCGCTCGCCGAGGTTACCTATGATCCCGACCGCGTCACGACGCCGCTCAAACGCGTCGGCGGCCCCGGCGAGTTCGAACCCGTCGGCTGGGACGAAGCGCTGAACGACATCGCCGCGCGCCTATCGGCCTCGATCGACCGGCATGGCAGCCAGAGCTTCGCGATGAACACCGGCAACCCGCCGAGCATGGGCTGGCCCAGCTCGATGGGCAATTATCTGTTCAGCCGCGCGATGGACTGCACCAAGCTGTTCACCCCGTCGTCGGAGGACATCACGTCGGTCGTGCTGGCCACCGAACTGATCTTCGGCACCCACGGCTTCGTCTTCCCCGACCTCGCCCAATGCGACCATCTGCTGATCTTCGGGTCGAACCCGCTGGTCAGTCACGGCTCGCTCCTCATCGCGCCGCGCTTCAAGGAGGATCTGGTCGAGATCGCCGAGCGCGGCCGTGTCATCGTCGTCGATCCGCGCCGCAGCGAAACCGCGCGCAAGTTCGAACATGTCTCGATCATCCCCGCCGGCGACGTCTGGCTGCTCGGCGCGATGGTGCAGACCGTGCTTGCCGAAGGGCTGGCCGACATGGACTTTGTCGAACGCCATTGCACCGGTTTTGCCGAGCTCAAGGCCGCGATCGACTGGATCACCCCCGAACTCGCCGCGCCGCGCTGCGGCATCGATGCCGACGAAATCCGCACGCTAGCGCGCGATTTCGTCGCCGCGCCGCGCGCCGCCGCGATGGGGCGCATCGGCATCTGCCGCGCGAGTTACTCGACGCTGACCAACTATTTCCTGCACCTGCTCAACGTCCTCGGCGGCAAGTTCCACAAGCCCGGCGGCGTCGGTTGGGGGCATGGCGGCACTGCGACCGAGGCGCAATCGACCGGGCCAGGGCACGCGCGCCACAAACGTCACAGCTCGCGCGTCAGCGGCCAGGCCTCGGTCTGGGGCACCCAGTCGAGCCTGACCTTCCTCGAGGAAATGACGACGCCCGGCGAAGGCCAGATCAGGACGCTGCTGACCGTTGGCGCCAATCCCGTGCTGTCGATGCCCGGCGGCCCGCGTCTGCCCGAGGGCTTCGCTTTGCTCGACATGATGGTTTCGGTCGATCTCTACATGACCGAAACCTCGCGCCACGCGCACTATATCCTGCCCGCGACCACCGCGCTTGAGCGCGAGGATATCAACCAGTTCTTCATGAACCACATGGTCCGCCCCTTCGCCCAATATGTCCCCGCGGTGGTCCCGCCGACCGGGCAGGCGCGCGGCGAATATGAAATTTTGCGCGACCTCGCCGCGCGCATGGGCCGCGACGGCGCCTTCGGCAATATGACGCCGTTCGAGATGGCCGACGGCGCGCTGCAAGCGGGAATCGAGGGTCAGGACGGACTGTCGCTTGCCAAGCTGAAGGCCAACCCGCACGGCGTGATGATCGAACGCGGCCGCTGGGCCTTCGACTTCGAAAAGCGCATCGGCCACCCCGACGGCAAGATCCACTTGTGGGACGATATCGCGGGCGACGAGGTCGCGCGGCTCCGCGCCGAACCCGATCCCGACCCCAATATGCTGCGCCTGATCAACCTGCGCAAATTGCGCTCGATCAACAGCTGGATGCATAATGTCGACAAGCTCGTCCGCTCGGACTCGCCCGCGCTGCTGATCAACCCGGTCGACGCTGCCGCACGCGGCATCGACGACGGCATGGCGGTGAAGATCTCGACGCAGTGGGGCACGATCGAGGTCGTTGCCGAGGTCACCGACGAGGTCCGCCAAGGCTGCGTCGCCTATCCGCACGGCTGGGGTCATCGCGGCGGCTGGCAGGGTGCCAACGCACAGCCCGGCCGCAACCTCAACGAAATCACCCCCTCCACCCCCGATCAGGCCGAGCAGGTGTCGGGCATGAGCTGGCTCGAAGGCTTTCCGGTCGAGATTTGCGCGGCATGACGGAGACCGCATGGCCGTCGCTCCGCCGCGCCTGGTATGTCGCGGGGCTGCTCTGCCTGATCGCGGCGCTCTCTTATCTCGACCGCTATATCATCGCGCTGCTCGCCGATCCGATCATCAGGGATATGGGCATCGATGCGACCGCGATCGGCCTGCTTATCGGGCTCGGCTTCGGATTGCTCTACGCGCTGTCGGGCGTGCCCGTCGCGTACCTCATCGACCGCGGCACGCGCGTGCGGATCGTCGGCATCGGCGTCATCGTCTGGAGCCTCTCGACGGTCGCCTCGGGCTTCGCGCCTAATTTCGAGATATTGCTGGCAACGCGCGCCGGCGTGGCGATCGGCGAAGCAGTGCTGGTGCCCGCAACGGTCTCGATCGTCGCCGACTTGTTTCCGCCCGAAAAGCGCGCGCTACCGATCGGACTGTTCATGGCGGTGTCGACCCTGATGGCGTCGGGCGCTTTCCTGATCGGTGCCTGGGCTTTCGAGCTGGCGACAATCCTGTCTCCCGACCTCGGGCTCAGCCCGTGGCGCCTGACGCTCGTCATCGTCGGCGTGCCGGGGCTACTCCTCGGCCCGCTCTGGCTGATCAGCGTCGCCGAGCCCCAGCGCATCGAAGAACCGGGTCAGGCCGACCAGACGAGTGTCGCGGTCGCCTTTGCCTATCTCGGCCGCCATTGGCGCTTCTATCTTCCCTTCTATCTGAGCTTCGGAGTCTCGGCGCTCGCGAGCTACAGCTTCATCGCCTGGACCGCGACGATGCTGACGCGCAGCTATGGCCAGAGCGTCGCCCAGGCCGGTGCGATCTTCGGGCTGGTGGGCGTGATCGCAGCGGCCGTCGCCGCCATTTTCTGGCCAGCCATAAGCGCCTGGGTGCTGAAGCGCGGCCGCGCCGAGTTGGCAGTGCTCGCGCTCGCTATCGGCCTCGGCATCGGTCACGCCGCGGTCGCCGCGTTCCTGCTCGCGAGCGATATCGACGGCGCGATCGCGCTCATTGCCGTCGCGACCTTCGGCTATGGCGCGGCGGGCGGGCTCGCCGTGCTGATCATCCAGCACATCGCCCCGCCGCGCATGCGCGCGAAGATCACGTCGCTTTATGTACTCGTCGGCAATCTGGTCGGCCTGACTTGCGGCCCGGCACTGTCGGCGTGGCTGTCCGATGCGGTGTTCACCGGCAGCGACGCGCTGCGCCAGAGCCTGTCGGTTCTGGCGCTGATCATGCTGCCGCTCACCGTCGGGCTGATCCTGCTCGCCACGACGGCGTACCGGCGTGTCGCCGACGAGGGGCGGCGCTGACCGGCTACGGCTTGCAGGTCGCCGCGAGCGGCCGCCCTTCGAGCACGGCCTTGGCAAAGACAATGGCGTCAGGCGCCGCGGCATTGACCACGCCCGAATGATCCTTGTCCCGGTAGATGTGCGCCTCGACGACATTGCCGCGGCTGCAAAGGTCATTGACCAGTGCCAGCGTCGTCATCGGCAGCGCCGCGGTATCCGCCGCGCCGATCCCGAAAAAGACCGGCGGCGCAAGGTCGAGCGTCGGAAAGGAACGCAGATCGACGTCGGTATCCCAGAGGCGCTTCAGCATCCCCGGACGGAAGGCCTTCGACGGGTCGAGATTGCGCGCGGCGGCGGCCTTCATCAGGTCGGGCAGGCACGCCGATCCGACCATCGCCTCGATCTCGCGCCCCTGCTCGGTGAACACCGCATCGGCGTCGAGATCGGCATGGGTGCGCGTGAGTTCGTAGCCGATCATGGCATAGGCGCCGGTGACCATGACGTCGGTCGCGCTCGACGCGAGCCCGCTCTCGATCGCCTCGCGCGACAGGTTGGGCGCGCCCGTCGCGACGACGCCACGGACCTGCAAATCGGGCGCATAGGACGGCGCATAGCCGGCGGCGGCGACAACGGTCCCGGCGCCCTGCGATTGCCCGACGAGGACGACGGCATTGGCAGCGCCATAACGGCCCCCGATGATCGCCCGCGCGCTGTCGAGCAGGCTGTACGAACTCGCACGATAATTGGAATAGGGATGGATGCCGGGCGTGCCGAGCCCCTGATAGTCGCTCGCCACCACCGCGAAACCGGCGTCGAGCCAGCTTGCGATATAGCGGCTGTCGCGTTCGCCGCGCGGACGCGCCGACGGCGCGCAGATATCGGCGATGCCGGTCGTGCCGTGCGCCCACGCCATCACCGGCCAACCGCCTTCCGGCGGTGCCCCGCGCGGCAGGAACAGTGCCGCCGACACCGGCACCACGCCCTTGTCGGTGATCCCGTCGCGGGCGGTGTAGAGGATGCGCACGGCCTTCCCCGCCGTCGCGACCGAAAATTCGTCCGGCAAAAGCTCTTCAGCCAGCACCACGCCCGCTTCGTTCGGCAAAGCGCCGGACCAGCGATAGAAGGACGGCACACCGCCGTCGCCGACATCGGATGGCTTGGCCGCTGCCGGAACCGTCGTGGCCAACAACGCCAATAGCATGAGCCCGGCCCGCTTGCGCGGTGCCGGGCTCCATGTCGTTCCGGACATCAGAATTTCACGGATGCTTCGATGTAGAATTCGCGCGGATTGTCGACGAAGGCCGACAGATCGCTGAGCACGCCCGGTCCTGCGGTGCCGGTGCCGGTCCCCCCGGTGAACGGGATTTCCGAACCGCCGGTCACGACATATTTGTTGCTGAGGTTACGCCCGATCAGCGCGAGGGTCCAACGATCCTCGGGGCCTTTCAGCCGCAACGACGCATCGAACTTGGTGAAACTCGGCTGGATTGCGTCGGGGCGTAGCGTGTCCGAGAAATTATATTTGGACGAATAGCTCATGTCGCCGCTCGCCTCGAGCCGCAGGCCCGATCCCGACAGCTCGACCTCATAGCTTGCGCCGAGACGGCCGGCGAAGCGCGGCGCCTTGGGCGGGGTCAGTCCGTCATAATCCTGGCTGGTGAAAGCGGCCCCGGGCGCCGGCGCGAGCAAGTTACACCCTTGCGCAATCGTCTGGCCGCCATAGCATTGGCCGACATAATCCTTGTAGGTTGCATCGTTGAACGCCGCCGCGCCGCGCAGCGAGAAGCCGCCCAAGCGCCAGTTGAAATCGCCCTCGATACCCTTGACGCGCAGCGTGCCGGCGTTCGCCACGACCTGGCCGATGGTGACCGGATCGAAATTCTGCACCTGCAGGTCGAGATAGTCGTAATAATAAGCGGTGGCGTTGAGCGACAGTGCGCCGCCCATCAGGATCGCGCGGGCACCGACCTCGCCGCCGCGGGCGCGCTCCGCGCCGAACTCGCCGGCCGCGACCGTTGCGGCGGGGGTCAGCGTCTGCGAGATATTGAACCCGCCCGATTTGAAGCCTTCCTTATAGGCGGCATAAAAGGTCAGGTCGCGCGACGGCTTGTAGCGCAGCGTTACCTGCGGCGACACGTCGGACTCGCGGTACCGGTCATCGAGCCGCAGGCCGCCCGGGAAGGCGGCGCCAAAGGCCGGATTGGCGGCGAGCGACTGCTGGAAGCTGTCGCGCGATTCATAGCTGTAGCGCGCGCCCGCCGCGAGTTCGATCGCATCGGACAGGTTCGCGGTCACTTCGCCGAACGCCGACATCGAACTGCCCTTGAAACCATTGTCGCGCTTGAAGGTCACATAGGTCGTGCCCGCCGCGACCGCCGGCAGCGGGAAGATATAGGCGTCGGTATTGAAGATGAACTTGTTGCTCGACGCGAACAGCCCGAACAGCACATTGACCGGCCCGTCCCATTTCGACTGGAAGCGCAGCTCCTCCGATGTCTGGCGATAATCGGCAAGCTGCGAGAAGGTCGCCGGGTAAGCCTCGCCCGACACATTGTTGAGGTCGGTCTGCTTGAACCGGTAGTATGAGGTGATCGAGGTCACGTCGAACACGTCGCTGGTCAGCGTCGCGGTCAGGATGCCGAAGCCCGATTTCAGCCGCGAATACATGCGCCCGTCGCCGGCGTAGCGGTAATCGAGCCCCGCAACCTCGACCGGGATCGTCGAGCTGTCCGACCGGCCGTTGATGACGCAATCGGCGTTGGGGCTCGGCGGGATGCCGTTCGCCGCGAAAGGCACGGTACGCCCGCCGCCGCAGATGCGTTCGATGATGTCGGTCGGACCGCCATCCTTCTGGTCGGTATAGCCGGTCTTGACCTGGAAGGTCAGATTGTCGGTCGCGTCCCATTCGATCGTCGCGCGGCCGCTGTAGGTCCGCCCATAGCCGCGATTCTTGCTGTTGCGGTGACGTTCGAGGCCGAACGGATCGATATAGGTTTCGGCCGCCGTGTTGGTGAAGGCGCCCTCGCTGTCCGAAATGCGGAAGGCCAGCCGTGCGCGCAGCCCTTCGGCGAGCGGGCCCGAAATATAGCCCTCGCCATATTTCTCTTTCGCCTCGAAGCCGTAGCCGAGCTTGAGCCCAGCCTCGAACACGTCGCGCGGGTTGTTCGTGGTGACCGAGATCAGGCCGGCGGTGGCATTCTTGCCGAAGAACAGCGCCTGCGGCCCTTTGAGCACCTCGACGCGCTGGACGTCATACTGGCTGAGCCCGATCTCGCGGCCACGGCTCATCGGCATGCCGTCGACGACGAAGGACACCGACTGGTCGAAACCGGCGCTGAGCGCGGTCGATCCGACGCCGCGCAGGAAGATGCTTGCCGACGACCCCGACGCCGCCTTGCCTGCCACCATCGTCGGCACGAGCTGCGCAATATCGTTGAATTCGGTGACCGCATAATTGTCGAGCGCGGCGCCGCCGAGCGCGGTGATCGCCACGGGCGCGTCGATCAGACGCTCGTCGCGGCGGCGGGCGGTGACGATGATTTCGCTGTCGGCCATGCTGCCGGTCGTCGCTTCGTCAGCCGGCGCCTGAGCAGCCGGATCGTCCTGGGCAGAAACCGGTGCGGCGACCGCCGCGAGCGCGATAACCGATGCCAGGCTAGCGTAGCGAATTGCAGGACGCGAAAATGTGCGATCCATGACCGTCTCCTCCCAAAGATGAGGCCATCATCTGCGGCCTTGGGAATTAACCTACAGTCATTAGATTTAAAGTCAATCGCAAATTTAACGCCATAAGGTTTTTGAAACAGGCGATATATATTGCGTTAAATCAATATCTTATTTCTATTGATATATCAGGCCGCAGGCACGAGCAGCCGCTTCGCAAAGGCAATCACGCCGTCATTAAAGGCATCGTTGCGATCGCCCGCGACCATGTGCCCGGCGCCCTGCACGTCGAGAATTTCGAGACGCGGCACCTGTCGCCGAAAGGCGGCGATCCCCGCCTCGCTCACCACGTCGCTCGACAGGCCGCGGACCAGCAGGACCGGGATGTCGATCAATGCGCCCAATGTCTCGGTCGCGCGTTCGACGACAATATGATGCGTCGTCGGCGCGGTATCGAGGATGCGCGGATCCCAGTGCCAATAGAGGCGCCCGTCGTCGCGCGGACGCAGATTCTTCATCAGCCCGCTCGTGTCGTTCGGCCGCGCGCGTTGGGGATTATAGGCCGCGACCGCCGCCGCCGCCTCGTCGATACTCGCAAAGCCGCCGCGGTGCCCGTGCATGAAACCGACGATGCGTTCGATCCCGCGCGGATCGGGCTCGGGCACGATATCGACGAGCACCACCCCCGCCGGCCGCAATCCCTCGTGCACCGCCTGGATCGCGGTCGCGCCGCCAAGCGATGCGCCGACGAGCACGAACGGCACGCCAAGGTCCGCGACCACCGCGCGAAGATCGGCAGCCCGGTCGCTCAATGCATAAGAGCCGCTCGGCGACCAATCGCTGTCACCATGCCCGCGCGCGTCGAAGTTGATCACCTGCAACCCCGCCCCGATCAGACTGTCGACCGCGCGGCTCCAACTGTGCCGCGTCTGCCCGCCGCCGTGCAACAACACGACGCACGGCGCATCGGCGGCCCCGCCCCGATCGCCGACCAGCCTGACGCCGTCGGCCGATACGAAAACGCTGCGCTTCAGACGATCTGCCATCGCTTTTCTCTCCTCGGTCTCGACAATGACCCCGCGCTTACCTAACGTCAATAGATTGAACATGTGCAACCGGACGACGGCTTTAGCACTGGCGCTAGCGGCGCCTCACTGCCATGAGCGACCGGGCAAGGGGAAACAATCTTTGGCACGACCATCCAAACCGCTGATATCGCGCGCCAATGCGGCCGAGGCCGCGCTGGAAGTCATCGACGAGGCCGGGCTCGAAGAGCTGAGCCTCAATCTCGTGGCGCAAAAGCTCGGCGTCCGGCCGCCCTCGCTCTACCATCATTTCAAGGACAAGTCGGAGCTGTTGCAGGAAGTCGCGCGCATGATGTTCGTGCGCATCCCGACCGTGAACGATCCGTCCCAGTCGTTCGAAGAACAGATCATCGCGCGCTGCGTCGTCACCCGCCGCGCCTTGCTCAAGCACCCCAATGCCGCGCCGCTGATGCTCCGCTATTTCCCGCGCCACCTGCTGCTCGCCGCCTATGAGCGGGCGGCATCCGAAGAGCCCTATCCGCCCTCGATCCACCTCACCGTGATCGACGCGATCGAGAAGTACACTTTCGGCACCGCGCTGTTCGAGGCGTCGGCGCAGGTGCGTGGGATTCCGGTGATCCCGCCGGTCGACGCCGCCAAATATCCGAATTTTGCGAAGGCCGTGGACGACAATCCTTTCGGCGACGAGGAGATGTTCGTCGAAGCGCTGCGGATGTTTCTCGTCGGGGTGCGCCGCCGGCTCGGCACCGATACGATCGGCGCGCCGCTCGGCGAGACCGACTAGCTCAGCCCGCGACTTCCCATTCGACCGGCAGCGATTCGAGTGCCATCACCGTCCCGATGCGAAAGCCGTGCTTCTCGCCGGGAACGGGGCGAAACGCAGGGACACGTTTCACCCATTCCTCGGTCAGGATGCGCAGTTCGGCGCGGCCGAGGACATGGCCGACGCACAGATGCGGGCCCGACGAAAAGGTCAGATGCGCGGTCTTCTTGCGGTCGAGGTCGAAGATGTTCGGCTGCTCGAACTTCGCCGGGTCGCGGCTGCCGAGGCAGAGGACATTGAGCACCATCTCGCCTTCGCGAAACCGGGCCTCGCCGATCTGCTGGTCCTGCACCACCAATCGCGGCGTGTTGACGACGCCATAGAGGCGCACCGCCTCGTCGGCGAAGGCCGGGATCAGCGACGGATCGGCGGCGAGCCGTGCCTGAACCTCGGGCATCTGCGCGAGCTGCTGAAAGGCGAAGCCGGTGACATTGGTCACCGTATCCATGCCGCCGAGGAAGAGCACGAAGCTCATCGCCAATATCTCGTCGTCGCTCATCGTGCGCCCGTCGACCTCGACGGTGATGAAGTGCGTCATCAGCTTGCCGTCGGGAACCGCGCGTTTCTCCGCGATCAGCCCCTTGAGCTCGCCGAGGATCAACGCACTCAACCGGCCTAGCTCTGCCTCGTCATTCTGTGCCGAGAAGAAATCCTCGGCGAGATGGCGGAAATCCTGCAACCGCGCAAGGTCCATGCCCATCAGTTCCATGAACACGCTGACTGGAAAGACCTTCGACACATCGGCCTGGAAGTCGCAGGCGCCCTTGTCGGCGACCGCCTCGACAAATTCGGCAGCCCATTCGCGGATCCGCGGTTCGAGCGCCTTGATCGCGGCGGGTCCGAACATCGGCATCATCGCACGACGATAGGGCAGGTTTTCGGGCGGATCGAGGCTGAGCGGGATCATGAAGGGCGGGTTCTGGACGCGCGGAATCTGCATCTCGCGCACCGAGAAATGCTCGGGATCGAGCACGATCTGGCTGATCGCGTCGAAGCTCTTGACGATCCAGTGTCCGCCGTTGAGCCGCGTCCAGAAAATGCCCGGTGCGTCCTCGAGTGCGGCCGCATATGTCCCCTGCACATCCTCGCCGATGCGCGGGTCGGCATAGATGTCGAAATCGAACACCAGATGCGCCGGGATATGCGGCGGCACCGGCGCGGCGGCGAGCTGGGCAGCAGTCATCCTTGGCTCCTCATCTGACGCGCGCCATCGTTTCATGCGCGCCGGCATAGGCTTCGCGCACCGCGGGCTTCGACAATTTGCCGGTCGCGAGCCGCGGCAGCGGATCGGCCGAAAAAGCGACGTAGCGCGGCACCTTGTAATTGGAGAGATTGGTGTTGCAGTGAGCAATCAGCGCCGCGACGTCGACCTCGGCGGGGCCGTGATAGACGACGAAGGGCGTCTCACCGAACTTCTCGTCGGGCGCCGCGATCGCCAGCGCCTCGACCACGCCGGGGAATTCGCACACCACGCGCTCGACCTCGGCCGCCGAGATGTTGAGCCCGCCCGAGATGATCAGATCCTTCATCCGGTCGACGAAGGTCAAAAGGCCGCGCTCGTCGAGGGTGCCGATATCCCCCGAATGGAGCCAGCCATCGCGGATCGCCTTCGCCGTTTCCTCCGGGTTGCGCCAATAGCCCTGCATCATGCCGGGCGAGCGCATCAATATTTCGCCGGGTTCGCCGGGTTCGCAATCGCTGCCGTCGGCCCGTACGACGCGCAGATCCATGAAGACGCCGCCCCAGCCGCATTTTTCGGGCTCTTCGATCGCCAGATGCTCGGGCATCATCGTCGCATTGCCGCCGACTTCGGTCTGGCCGTAAATCTGCCGGATCGTGATGCCCTTTGCCTTCCACGTGTCGAGCAATTGCCGGCTCACCCGCGCGCCGCCCGCGGTCGCGAGGCGGATCGACGACAGGTCGGCTTCGGCAAAGCCGGGACAGCGCGTAATCGCCTCGAAGAAGGTCGGGACACCGCCGAAACAGCTTATCTTCTCGTCCTGGATCAGTTGCAGGATCGCGTCGGGCACGAAGGCCGGCTCCATATAAACGGTGCAGCCCTGCACCGTATAATGGACGAGCTGGACGAATCCCGCCGAGGTGTTGAGCGGCGCGAGCGTGATCACGCGCGATCCCGGCGACGACGACGTCTCCTCGACCGCCCAACAGGCGGCGTAAGCGGTCATCGAGCGGTTGGTGAAGACGACCCCCTTGGGCTTGGCGGTCGATCCGCTCGTCGCGATGATGACGACGGGAGCATCGGGAAGCGGATCATGCGCGGGCAAGGCGGGCTCCGCATGGCGAAGCGTCTCGATCTCTGCCATCGGACGCGGGGTTAGCCCTGCCGCCTCGACATTCGCCGCAAACTCGGGCGCCGCGAAAGCGAAGCGCGGCTCAGTCGTCTCGCACAGCTCGCGGATTTCGCGCGGGGTGAAGCGGAAGTTGACCGGATTGACGATGCCGCCGGCGCGGATGATCCCCATGATCAGCGCGCAATAGGCCAGGCTGTTGGTCGAGCAGATCGCGACGCGGTCGCCGGGTAGCAACCCGTCGGCCTCGAGCATGGCGGCAACGCGGTCGGACCAATCCTTGTATTCTCCGTAGCTCAGCCGGTCGCCGCCGAGCACCACCGCAGGCTGCTCCGGCCGCATCCGTGCCCACCAATCCATCGCGCCCGGCAAAGTCTGCGCCATTCGGTCCCTCTCCATCCGGTCTTTGCCGGCTTATCGTTCAAAGAAGCGCTTCGATCGCTTCATAATAGCGGATGATATTGGTCTCGAGCCCGCAATAGATCGTCTCTTGGGGCACACCCGCGTTCAGCCCCTGCTGGCTGATCTCGGCGGCGCGAAAATCCTCGCCCCCGAACACACCGAGGATCAGTTCGTAGGAGCGCGCGAACACCTCCTCGGCCTTGGGCGTCGCCGCCGCTTCGGGGGTCAGCATGAAATATTCGACCGTCGTACGATCGGGGCCGCGCGGCATGAGGAGCATGACGCTGGTATAATATTGGCTGGTTACCACGACGCAGTTGGGGAAGGCCGTATAGGCATGCGTCACCAGCTTGTGGACATTCGCCGCCGGGTCCTCGTCGAGCATTTCGGGGACATAGCCGATGCGCCCCGACACCTGCCGGATGTTCGGCCCGAACATGTCGACGATGTTCGGCGCATCCTGAAAGCGGTCGCCGATCGACGCGGCGTGCAGCCGCTGGACATGATAGCCTTCGAGAAAGGGTTCGAGCACGACCTTCCAGTTGGCATTGAGGTCGAACGTCTTGCGGCCATAGACATGCGCCGATCCGATCCCGAGCGCGTCGAAATCGTCGGCGACCTGCTGCGACAGGTTCGACCAATCCGCGGGGATGTCGCGGTTCAATTGGACATAGACGATACCGCCCCACTCGCGCGCCTCAAGCTCGATCAGCCCGCGCTGACTCTTGTCGAGTCCCTGAAAGGCCTCGCTGCGCGACACGCCGATAAGCTTGCCGTCGATGCCATAGGTCCAGGCGTGATAGGGACAGGTCATGCGGCCCTGCTTGTGGACCGCGCAATCCTCGATAATCTTCGACCCCTTGTGCTGGCACGCGTTGACGAACGCCTTGATCGTGCCGTCGCGAGTGCGCGAGACGAGCATCGGGAAGCCATAGCTGTCGTTGGCGACGATGCTGCCGGGTTCGAGCAGCGCCGAGACGGTGACGGGCACCGGATAGCGGCGGAAAATCCGTTCCTGTTCGCGGTCGTAACGCGCCTGACCGGTGAAGATGGCGTTGGGGCGCGTCGAACCGAAGGGGACGACCACCGCATCCTTTTCGGCGGGGATTTTGCGGATCGCCTCGATCTGGCTCGGCGTCAGGTCGGCGAGCGTGGTCAGCTTGCGGGCGGGGCGTGCAACCTCTGCAACGTCACTCATATCGCAATCCTCTCCTTTTCGTTGGCTTCAGCCTATTCGACCCTTTACCTAATAACAATAGTTTTTTATGACGAGGATGAGAGTGCCGTAAAAGCGGCCGAAATCGAGGGGAATGCGGCATGAGCTTCGACTATATTATCTGCGGCGCCGGCGCCGCCGGCTGCGTCCTCGCCTACCGCCTGTCCGAGAATCCGCATCTGAAGATCGCGCTGATCGAAGCGGGGCCGCGCGACCGTCATCCCTTTATTTCGATGCCCAAGGGGCTCGCCAAGGTGATGCAGGATCCGAGGCATCTATGGGTGCATATGAGCGAGCCCGAGGCGTCGACCGCGGGCCAGTCCGAGGCGTGGGTGCGCGGCCGCGTGCTCGGCGGGTCGTCGTCGGTCAACGGCATGATGTACGTCCGCGGCCAGCCCGCCGATTTCGACGCGATCGCGCAGCAGTCGAGCGACGACTGGAGCTGGACGCATATCGGCGCCGCCTATCGCGCCTTCGAGAATCACGAGCTCGGCGCCGCCGAGACGCGCGGCGATGCCGGGCCGATGAAAATCTCGATGCCGACCCAGCGCCTGCCGATCAGCGACGCACAGGTCGCGGCGGGCGAAGCGATGGGCTGGACGAACAAGCGCGACGTCAACGCACCCGACGATCAGGTCGCGATCGGCTATGCCCCGCGCACCATCTTCAAGGGCAAGCGGCAGAGCGCCGCGCAGGCCTTCCTGCGCCCCGCCGAGAAGCGCCCCAACCTCACCATCCTGACCGAGCGCACCGTCGAACGCGTGCTCTTCGACGGCACGCGCGCGGTGGGCGTCGAGGTGGTTCACGATGGTCAGCGCGAGCGGATCGATGCGAAGCACGAGGTCATCCTGTGCGGTGGCGCGATGGCGAGCCCGGCGATCCTCGAGCGCTCGGGCGTGGGCGACTCTGCGCGCCTCGCCGCGCTCGATATCCCGCTCGTCCACCATAACCCCGAGGTCGGCGAAGGGCTGATCGAGCATCGCGGGATCATCATGCAATGGAAGCTGACGAAAGCGGCGCTGTCGCAGAACCGCGTCTTCGGCGGCTGGCGCCTGCTGCTCGCGACGCTCAAATATTATCTGACCGACGACGGGCCGATGTCGGCCGCCGCCTATGAAATCGGCGGCTGGTTCAAATCGCGCCCGGGGCTCAACCGCCCCGACGTCCAGATGCTGATCGCGCCGTTCAGCTTCGACATGGAAAAGCAGCGCACCGCGCTCGAAAAGCATCCCGGGATCAACGCGGTGATCTATCCGCTGCGCCCGACCTCGCGCGGGAGCATCCACATCGCGACGCGCGATCCAGACGCCGCGGCCAGCTTCAGACCCAATTACCGCGACACCGAGGAGGACCGCGCCGCGATGACCGGCGCGGTGCGCGTGATGCGCGAATATGCAAGGCAGGAACCGCTGGCCGGCATGATCGCCGAGGAGACGCTGCCCGGCCCAGCGTTCGCCAGCGACGCCGAAATTCTCGATGCCTATGACCGGTTCGGCACCTGCGGCTACCATGCGGTGGGCAGTTGCCGGATGGGCAAGGACGAGGCCTCGGTCGTGGACCCCGCCCTCCGCGTCCGCGGCGTTGCTGGCCTGCGCATTATCGACACCTCGATCATGCCGGTGATCCCGTCGGGCAACACCAACGGCCCGACGATGGCGATGGCATGGCGCGGCGCCGACATCATCCTGCGCGATGCGCCTGCGGCCTAGCAACTAAGGCGGCGGGACGGCCGGCGATGCCCTTACCGCCTCATCGCCGCCCCGCCGCCTCGTCACGCCGTCACGAACCGAATTTGAAGCCGATCGTGACGCCCCCGGTGATCCCGCGGCCGAGCGCCGTCGAATAGCCGAATGTCGTCGTCTGCATGTTGCGGAACACGCGGTCGCCCTGGTTGAGCAGGTCGCGGCCCCAGACGGTGACGTAGAAATTATCCTTCAGCGGCCGGAAGGTCGCCGAGAGGTTGAGCGTCGTCAGCGCTTTCTGGACCGGCGCCCTGCCCTCGCCCGCCGGATAGGGATTGCCGCCGGCATCGACCCCCGCGGGATAAAAGCCGTGCGTCGCATGGTCGAACTTGTCGGTGTAGCTGAGCAGTCCCGCCAGTTCGAGCTCGCCCGCGGCGCCCAGCGGCAGCTTGTAGTTCGCCGACACGCTGGCCATGATATTCGGCGTGACGGGCAGATCTTCGCCCGAACAATCGGCGTTGGTCGCCAGCGCCAGGCCGACCCCGGCGGGACGATAGATTTCGCAGTTCGGAAAGCTGTCATATTCCGATTTGAAATAGGTCGAGAAGCTGCCCGACAGCGTCAGCCGGTCGTCGGGCCGGAACGACATTTCGGCTTCCAGCCCCGAAATCGTCGCCTTCGCCGCGTTGATCGAAATTTGCGTGTTGGTTGCCGGGTCGACGACCGGCACCTGCAGATTGTCATATTTATAATAATAGCCCGCAAGGTTGAGGGTCAGCTTGCGGTCGAACAATTGCGACTTCAGTCCGACCTCGAAAGCATCGATCGTCTCGGGCTCGGTCGCGCGCGCCGACAGCGAGGAGATGTTGTAGACCCCGCTCTTGAAGCCGCGGTTGTAGCTCGCATAAACGAGGAAATCGTCCGAGAATTTATGGTCGAGCACGAGGCGATAGGTCAGTTCCGAGAAGCCGGTGCTCAGCCCGTCGCACAGCGGATCGGCAGTACAGACGTCGCCGATCGTCTGCGGGATCGCGATGACCCCGCCGGTGCCGTCGGGGACATAGGTGATCTTGCCATTATCCTCGTCGAGCGTCGCGGTCTCGTCGGTGTAGCGCAGCCCGGCGGTGATCTTCGTCCCCTGCCCGAACTCATAGGACGCCTCGCCGAACAGGCCGACCGATTCGATTTTCACGAAAGTGCTGAGGTCGATATAGGCGAGTCCCGACGTCGGCCCGAGGCCGAGCGCCGAGAGTTCGAGCAGCCGCTGCGGGATGGCATGGGGTTGGAGTTTGGCCGGGACCGGCAGGCCGACATATTGGTCGAGTTGCGTATAGCCGTCGCGATAGTTGATGTAGAAACCGCCGAGCAGCCACTGGAAGGGCGAGCTGCCTTTCGACGACACAAGCAATTCCTGTTGCCAGGTGCGGCCCTTGAGGTCGGTGTCGAACCAGAAGACCGGGGCTGGCGACAGGTCGAGGTCGAGCTGAACCCCCGAGCCGCTGCGCGTATAGGCGCTGGTCGAGCTGATCGCGACGTCGCCGAGATCATAGTCGAGGTGGAGCGACGTCCCCCAGCTATCGTAACGCACCTCGGGCGGCACCTCGCCATAATAGGCACGCTTCGGATTGCGGATATCGACCCCCGACACCGCCTCGCCGACCGAGAGGGACGATCCCGGCGCGGGCTGCATCGCCATGATCGGGGTGGTATAGCCCTTGATATAATTGCCCTGTAGCTGTGCCGAGAAATCGCCGCTTTCGAAGAGCAGATTGGCCCGGAAACCATAAGTTTCCTCCTCGCCGGTACGCTTGCCGATGCCGTTCGACGGGTTGCGGTTGGTGATATAGGGCGTCTCGTAGCGATAGAAGCCGCTGACGCTGAACGCCAGATTTTCGCCGAGCCCGGTGGTGATATAGGCGCGCGCGCCGCGATCATCGGTACCGAAGGTTCCTTCGACCATGCCGCCGAAATCCTGGCTCGGCTTTTTCGTCGAGATCAGGATCGCGCCCGAGGTCGCGTTGCGCCCGAAGAGCGTCCCCTGCGGCCCGCGCAGCACCTGAATCGATTCGACCTCGGGAAAGGTCTGGAGCAAAATGCCCGTCTTGTCGGTCTGATAGACACCGTCGATATAGACCGCCGCGCTGGACTCGTTGCCCGGGGTGATGTTGCGGCTGCCGACGCCGCGGATATAGGGCACCGACTGGCTGCCACCTTCCGGAACCACCAGCGACGGCGCCATCTGCGACAATTGCCTGAGGCCGTCGATGCCCGTCGACTGGAGCTGTTCGCCCTGGAAGGCCGACACCGCGATCGGCACGTCCTGCAGCGCTTCCTCGCGCCGCTGCGCCGTCACCACGATGACGCCTTCGCCGCCGTCATTCTCCTCGGCGGCGGGCGCGGCCGCATCGCTCTGCGCCGCGGCGGGCAGCGCGGCCATCGCGATCAGCATCGCGGTCGAACCATATAAGATTTTGTGCGAAACAATCATCTTCTCTCTCCCCATATCTGTCTGTTATAAATCGACATTCTACGGTCCGGGCGCTGTGCCCGGCGGTCCTTCAAAAATAGCGGCGGTCGGCGGCGAGGCGGCGGAGGCGCGCGGTCGCAAGACGCTCCTCGGGCGTGACACGCGGTTCGTCGGCGGGAAATTCGTCCTTCACCGCGGCGAGCGGCACGAGCTTGGTCAGCGGCTTCTTCGGCGGCACGCCCGAGGCGAGTTGCTGGAAGCGCATGAAGATGAAGCCCGATTCCACGCCCGTCGTGTCGAGCCAGTTCCTCACCCCCGGATCCTCGCCCGCGAGCACATAGCGAAAGCGCCCGTCGCTCGACACGCGCGACTGGGCGCCGGTGATGCTCGACTGGACCGAACGCGGGATGAAGCTGTTGAACCAGCGCGGATGCGCGAGCGCGAGGCTCTGATATTTGGCGTCGCAGGGCTCGATCGTGATCACCAGCGCTTGTCCCGCAGGGACTTCCCAGCGGCCCTTGGTGTTGAACTGCCCCGGGAAATAGCCGGCGTCGGCGGGGCCGACGGTGGGCGCGGGATAATCGTTGAGCGGCAGCACCTTGGTCCAGTTGCGCGCGAAATCGTCAAGGAATTTGACCTGGTCGACCATGTTGCGCGCGGCGACGGCATAGAGCTGCTGGATGTCGGCGAGCGCCGGGCGGCGGGGTACCGGAACCGGCTGGTCCATGCGTTCGATCAGCATCGGGGTCGGCTGTTCGGTCAGCCAGTCGTTCACCGTCTGGCGCACGAACAAGCAGCGCGCGCGATCGTCGCTCTTCATCCAGTTGCCGGGCCGTTCGGGACCGCCGATCCAAAGTTCGAAGCGACCGTCGGCCTCGATCTCGAGCCGGCTCGATTCGAGCGCGCCGATGCGGTCGCCGACCACGGCGTCGTCGCCCGCGAGGCCCGACACCAGCTCGAAGCAATAGTCGACGGTGTTGCCGCGATGCCCCAGCACGCGATAGACGCCGCCGCCGTCGATCTGGGCGCTGTAATAATGATGATCGGGGGTCGGCAGCCCCCAGGTGCGGACATTGTCCATGTCGCGCACGAAAGCAGGACGGTCCAGATCATAGCTTTTGAACGCCCGCTCGACGTGGAAAATCCACATGCCGGCGAGATACTGATACCCCTCCGCCAGATCGGCGTCGGTGGTGCCGGGATGGGCGCGAATGATCGCTTCGACCTCGCGGGCCGCGTCGAGGAACTGGGCATAGCCGCTTGCAATATCAGACATGTAGCTGGGTCTCCGTGCTCGGGGTGGCGTCGAGGAAGCCGAAGGCGTCGTCGACCATCGCCTCGGTCAGTTCGTACCGTTCGAGCGAATATTGGTTGATGCCGTGCTTGCCGGCGGGATTGTCGGCGATCCACGTCCGGATCGCGGTCTCCCCCGTATCGGACAAGGCGATGCCGGCCTGTTCGTAGAAGCTGCGGATATGCCGGATCGGGTCGGCGAGCATGTCGCGATAATCGACCTCGATCATCTTGAGCCGATTGCCCAACCGGGCGCGCGCCTGCTGGAAGCGGTGCATTTCGGGCACCCAATATGCAAGCGCGATGCGTCCGATCGCAGCGGGCGAGCGCGTCAGATGCGGCTGCTGCGCGGCCTCGAGCGCGTTGCAGAAGGATGCGACGACAGTGCGAAAATCGCGGCGCGGATAGACGAAGGTCGCGGCCGGGTGAAAGGCCAGCATCTCCTCGAGATGGCCGACATGGACCGGACTTTTCAGAATCCATTTGCGGCCGCGGCGTCCGCCGTCCTGCCATTGCAGATAGCGCAGCAGGTCGGCGACATAGGCATAGCTCGGACGGCGCGGCAGCGTGCGCAGATATTCGAGATAATCGGCGTCGGGGACGCCGGTGTAGATATGGCCGACATGCTGAAAGCTCAGATGATGGAGGTTCCAATCCTCGTCGGCATCGTCGGCGACGGCAGGGTGCGCGGCATGGAGCGCGGGATTGCCGGTGCGGATCGCATCGGCGACGGCTTCGGCGAAAACCAGCCGCCCGCCGGGTTCGTGCGGCGCCTCGCCCGGGAAGGGTGCGGGGTTGAGCAGGCGCCAGAATTTGAGCGACTGCATCGCAGGGTCGGCCGACATCATGCGCTGCAGCACGGTCGTGCCGCTGCGCGGGAAACCGATGACGACGATCGGGTCGGCGACATTCTCGTCGAGGATCTCGGGGTGGCGCGCGAGGTCGTCGGCGAAGCGCAGCCGGTTGACGAGGAGGCGCTGTGCCATCGCGTCGAGCTGCGCGAAACCGGCTTCGTCCGGGGTGCCGCGGCGCGCGAAATGATAGAAGGCATCGAGCGCGGCGACGAAGTCCTCTGGCTCGCGGCGGTCGATACCGCTTGTTGCACGCGCTTCCGCCAACGCGCGCGCGCCGTCCGCCGTATCGAAACCGGTCATTCGTCTCTCCCCTTGGTATCTGGATTGCGGCACGCCGCGACGAGGCTTTCCGCCATCTCCTTGCGGCAGATCAGCAGGTCGGGCATCGCGACGTCGCGCTGGTTGTAGACGAGTGGCGCGCCGTCGATGCGCGAGGCATGCAGGCCGTGCGCGAGCGCGACCGCGGCGGGCGCGGCACTGTCCCACTCATATTGACCGCCGCTGTGCAGGTAGATGTCGACCTCGCCGCGCACGACCGCCATCGCCTTCGCCCCCGCCGAACCCATGGGGACGAGCTCGGCGCCGAGGCTTTCGGCAACGGCCAGCGCCTCCTGCGCCGGGCGCGTACGGCTGACCGCGAGGCGCGGGCGCGAGGCAGCGGCGGGGAGCGGACCAGCGCGGTCGGTCGCGAGAACGACGCCGCCGTCGAGGCCGGGCAAGGCCACGGCGCCCACGCGCGCAACACCGTCGATCGCGAGCGCGACATGCACCGCCCAGTCGACGCGGCCCTCGCCATATTCACGGGTGCCGTCGAGTGGGTCGACGATCCAGACGCGGCTTTTGGCAAGCCGTTCGGGCGTGTCCTTGCTCTCCTCCGACAGGATGCCGTCATCGGGCCGCTGTTCGCGCAGCGCATCGATCAGGAACTGGTTCGCGACCTGGTCGCCGGCCTTGCCGAGCGCCTTGCCGGCAAAGAGCCCGGAGTCGCGCACCGTGAGCAGGATGCGCCCCGCGGTTTCGGCGAGATGCGCGGCGAGCGCAGCATCGTCCATGGCGGCGCTCATCCCAGCAGCCTGTCGACGATGAGGTTAGCGGCTTCATCGGGTGTCATGTTGGTGGTATCGATGCGGATTTCGGGGTTTTCGGGCGCCTCGTATGGGCTGTCGATGCCGGTGAAGTTTTTGAGCTGTCCGGCGCGGGCTTTCTTGTAGAGGCCCTTGACGTCGCGCTTCTCGGCTTCTTCGAGCGGGGTGTCGACGAAGATCTCGATAAACTCGCCCTCGGGCAGCATGCTGCGCACCATCTCGCGCTCGGCCTTGAACGGGCTGATGAACGCGGTGATGACGATCAGCCCGGCGTCGGTCATCAGCTTCGCCACCTCGCCGACGCGGCGGATATTCTCGATCCGGTCGGCCTCGGTGAAGCCGAGATCGCGGTTCAGCCCGTGGCGGACATTGTCGCCGTCGAGGAGGAAGCTGTGGCGGTTCATCCGGTGCAGCTTCTTCTCGACGAGGTTGGCGATCGTCGACTTGCCCGAGCCCGAGAGGCCGGTGAACCAGAGCAGCGCGGGACGCTGGTTCTTGAGGCCCGCGCGCATGTCGCGGTCGATGTCGGTCGCCTGCCAGTGGACATTCTGCGCCCGGCGCAGGCTGAAGTGCAGCATGCCCGCCGCGACGGTCGCGTTGGTCAGCTTGTCTACAAGCACGAACCCGCCCAAAGTGCGGTTGTCGCCATAGGCCTCGAAGGTGATCGGCTTGTCGGTCGACAGTTCGACGACGCCGATGCCGTTGAGGTCGAGCGTCTTCGCCGCGAGATGATCGAGCGTGTTGACGTTGATCTCGTACTTCGGTGCCTGCACCGTCGCCGAGACGCTCTGCGTCGCGAGCTTCAGCCAATAGGCGCGCCCCGGGATCATCGCCTCGTCGGCCATCCACACCAAAGTCGCCTCGAACTGGTCGGCCGCCTCGGGCGGATTGTCGGTCGCGGCGATGACGTCGCCGCGCGAGCAGTCGACCTCGTCGGCAAGCGTCAGCGTGACCGACTGGCCCGCGACTGCCTCATCCAGATCGCCATCCAGCGTGACGATGCGGGCAACGGCCGTCGTCTTGCCGCTGGGCAGGATACGCACCGCGTCGCCCGGCCTGACCTTGCCGCTCGCGAGCTGGCCCGAGAAGCCGCGGAAGTCGAGGTTGGGGCGGTTGACCCACTGCACCGCCATGCGGAAGGGCTTCGCTTCGTCGGCGGCGCTGCCGACCTCGACGCTTTCCAGATGCTCGATCAGCGCCGGCCCCTTGTACCAGGGCGTATTGTCCGACAGCGCGGTGATATTGTCGCCCTTGAACCCCGAGATCGGGATCGCGGTGAAGTTCGTGATGCCGATCTCGCTCGCGAAGGCGCGGTAGGAGAGCAGGATGCGCTCGAACACCGTCTTGTCGTAATCGACAAGGTCCATCTTGTTCACCGCGAGTACGATATGCCGGATGCCGATCAGATGGGCGAGGAAGCTGTGGCGCCGCGTCTGGGTCAGCACGCCCTTGCGCGCGTCGATCAGGATGACCGCGAGGTCGGCGGTCGAAGCGCCGGTCACCATGTTGCGCGTATATTGTTCGTGCCCCGGGGTGTCGGCGACGATGAACTTGCGCTTTTCGGTGGTGAAGAAGCGGTAGGCGACGTCGATCGTGATCCCCTGCTCGCGCTCGGCGGCGAGGCCGTCGACGAGCAGCGCGAAGTCGATCTCCTGCCCCTGCGTGCCGACGCGCTTGCTGTCGGCCTCCAAGGCCGCCAGCTGGTCCTCGAAGATCATCTTGCTGTCGTAGAGCAGCCGTCCGATCAGCGTCGATTTGCCGTCGTCGACCGAGCCGCAGGTGATGAAGCGCAGCAGCGACTTTTGCTGATGCTGTTCGAGATAGGCGTCGATATCCTCGGCAATCAGCGCGTCGGTGACATAGACGGGATCGGTAGATGTTTTGGTCATATGGCCTTACTCGTCGCCCCCGCGAAGGCGGGGGCCGTTGGCATGGGTACTCTGCCGCTGGCGGCCCCCGCCTTCGCGGGGGTTGACCCTTCATCAATCTGAAGATTGACGTGGCGGGTCAAAAATACCCCTCCTGCTTCTTCTTCTCCATGCTGGCGTCGCCACCGTCCTTGTCGATGATGCGGCCCTGCCGCTCGCTGGTGGTCGTAAGGAGCATTTCCTGGATGACTTCGCTGAGCGTCGTCGCTTCGCTCTCGACCGCGCCGGTGAGCGGATAGCAACCGAGCGTGCGGAAACGCACCGAGCGCTGAACCGGCACCTCGCCTTCGTTGAGCGGAAAGCGATCGTCGTCGACCATCAGCAGCAGGCCGTCGCGCTCCACCGTCGGGCGCGGCGCGGCGAAGTAGAGCGGCACGATCGGGATATTCTCGCGCGCGATATATTGCCAGATGTCGAGCTCGGTCCAGTTGGAGATCGGAAAGACGCGGATGCTTTCGCCCTTCGCTTTCCTTGCATTGTAGAGGTTCCACAGTTCGGGCCGTTGCTTCTTCGGGTCCCAGCCGTGACTTGCGGTGCGGAAAGAGAAGATGCGCTCCTTCGCGCGGCTCTTTTCCTCGTCGCGCCGTGCGCCGCCGAAAGCGACGTCGAAGCCGTGGAGGTCGAGCGCCTGTTTCAGACCCTCGGTCTTCCACATGTCGGTGTGCAGCGGACCATGGTCGAACGGGTTGATCCCCCGCGCCTTCGCCTCGGGGTTCTGGTAGACGATCAGCTCCATGCCGCTTTCGGCCGCCATCCGGTCGCGGAGGTCATACATCGCCTGAAACTTCCACGTCGTGTCGACGTGCAGCAGCGGAAACGGCGGCGGCGAAGGATAAAAGGCCTTGCGCGCCAGATGCAGCATCACCGCACTGTCCTTGCCAACACTGTACAGCATCACGGGCTTCACAGCATCCGCCAGCACTTCGCGCATGATATGGATGCTCTCCGCCTCAAGACGGTCCAAATGGGTCAGCGTTTTCGGGGCTGCGGGCATGCGCGGGGAATGGAAGTTTGCCGGTCTCATAGCCGGTTCTTAGGCAGGCTCCGCGTTCGGCTCTTGACGAATCCTGCTATTTTGTAGAATCCTGCTAATTAATCGACTGACTAGATATCTTCGCGCGGAAGAAATGGCGCGATGGCTGGATCGGGGACCGCGCGGCAAAGCGCGGCCTCGCGGGAGGTGAGGATGCTGGGAAGCTTCTTTAAGAGCGATCGCGCCATTTATGCGCGGCACCAGTCGGATCTGGTCGTCGAACGCTGTTCGGCGCAGAAGGGCTGGCGCGGGCTGCATCTCGAGGTCGGCCACAATCGCGGCTGCGACGTCCGCTCGCTGATGCTGCAGGGCCATCTGATCGGCATGCAGATCACCGGCCAGCCGATTGCGGTCGAAATCCATGAAAATGGCCGGTGGGTTCCGACCGCCCTGCCCTCGCATCAACTGTTCATCCACCCGGCAGGCACGCCGCTCAATATCCGGCACGATCTGTGGACCCGCTGGGCGTTTGCGATCATCGACCATCCGGCGCTGGGGACAAGGCGGAGCCCCGACGACACCATGGGCTGGTCGGACCACGACCAGATGCTGACCTTGTTGTTCCAGGCGCTGATCGAGCAACTCTGCTACGAGCGGCGCGACACCAGCGGCGACCGGGCGCTCGCCCAGTCGCTGATCGACAGCTTCATCCTCGCGCTGCACCAGCGCGCGCCCGCCTCGTCCACTGCCTCGGCGCGCGGCGGCATCGCGCCCTATATGGTCGCCGACCTGCGCGCCTGGATCGAGCGCAATCTGGAGCACAAGATCGGCGTCCAGGACATGGCCGACCGGCTCGGCTATTCCTGCGCCCATTTCGCGCGCGAGTTCAAGCGCGAGGTCGGCCTCACGCCGCACGGCTTTCTGCAGGACATCCGCCTGTCGACGGCGATGGACCTCGCGCGCCGCGGCACGCCGCTGGTCGACATCGCCCACCGGTGCGGCTTTGCCGATCAGGCGCATCTTTCGAACGCCTTCAAAAGCCGCTTCGGCTTTTCTCCGGCGAGCCTCCGCCAGCGCAGCAATTAGCCGCCGGCCAGCTCAGGGAATCGTCATCAGGGTCGCAACCTTGTCGAGAACCTTGCGCCCGAACAGGCTGGCGGTGAGGTCGGTGAGCAGGCGGGCGCTCTTGCCACGCTCGTCGAGATAGGGATTGAGTTCGGCGAGATCCATCGAGGTGGTCAGCCCGGATTCACAGAGCATCTCCATGACCAGATGGGCCTCGCGAAGATTGGCGCCGCCGCTCACCGTCGTACCGACGCCGGGCGCGATGGCCGGATCGAGGAAGTCGACGTCGAGGCTGACGTGCAGCATGGCGCCGATTTTCCCGACATGCGCCAGGATACGGCGGACGATCGCCGCAATGCCGAATTCGTCGATCGCGCGCATGTCGAAGACCTGCACGCCGCGCTCCGCGATCAACTGGCGCTCGCGGTCGTCGACCGACCGGATACCGAGCAT
The DNA here is from genome assembly GCF_001314325.1 of Sphingopyxis macrogoltabida. Lineage (NCBI taxonomy): Bacteria > Pseudomonadati > Pseudomonadota > Alphaproteobacteria > Sphingomonadales > Sphingopyxidaceae > Sphingopyxis > Sphingopyxis macrogoltabida. The sequence goes on along the minus strand of NZ_CP009429.1, from coordinate 549,289 downwards.
GAAGACATTGGCGGGATCGACGGTGGCGCGATCGTCACCGAGAATGCCGTCGAAGCCCGGTTCGCCGCAATAATAGGCGACGGGCATCCCGTGCATATTGCCCGACTCCGACGTCATCGGCGTGTTGAAGTCGGCGTGGGCGTCGAGCCAGATGACGCACAGCGGGCGCCCGATGTCGCGCGCGTGGCGCGCCGCGCCCGAAACGGTACCCATGGCGAGCGCATGGTCGCCGCCCATGAAGATCGGCAGGCGCCCCTCCTGCAAGGTCCGGTACGCGACCTCCTCGAGCGAGCGCGTCCATCCGGCGATATTGGGCGCGTGGCGCGCGTTGCCGCCAAAACCGATCCCGGACACCGCCGCCGCCATGGCGTCGCCGCCGTCGACCACCTCGTGCCCGAGCGCCGCGAGCGCGGCCGCCAGTCCCGAAATCCGCATCGCGCCCGGCCCCATCGCGCAGCCGGGAAGTCCCGCGCCCAATTCGACCGGAGCCCCGATCAGGCTGATCCTTCGCCGTTCCATTTTTCCCGTCCCCGTCCCTGATAAATTGTCGAGCGCGCTAGGCGGCGCGCTGGAGCATGCCGAACAGGTCGCGCGGATCGTCGGGGTCGGCGAGGATGTCGATCTGCTGGAAAAAGTCGGTGCCCTGCAATTTCGAATAAATGTAGCGGAGCGCCGAGAAATCCTCGGTAGCGAAGCCCACGCTGTCGAAAAGCGTAATTTGCCGGGCGTCGCCCCGGCCCTCGGCATCGCCGCTCAGCACCCGCCAGAATTCGGTCACCGGATAGCTCGCATCCATCTGCTGGATCTCGCCCTCGATCCGCGTTTGCGGTTCGAATTCGACGAAGGTGACGGCGCGCGACAATATGTCCTTGTGCAATTCGGTCTTGCCCGGGCAATCCCCGCCGATCGCATTGATGTGGACACCCGATCCAACCATATTGTCGGTCAGGATCGTCGCATAGGCCTTGTCCGCGGTGCAGGTGGTGATGATCTGGGCGCCTTCGATCGCATCCTGCGCGCTGGTGCAGGATACGACCCGCAGGCCGCTATCGCCCAGGTTGCGGGCGGCCTTGGCGGTGGCGCTCGCATCGATGTCGTACAGCCGGACCTCCTCGATCCCGACCACCGCCTTCATCGCCAGTGCCTGAAACTCGGCCTGTGCGCCATTGCCGATCATCGCCATGACCTTTGCGTTGCCCGGCGCGAGGTGACGCGCCACCATCGCCGAGGTCGCGGCGGTGCGCAGCGCCGTCAGCAGAGTCATTTCGGTCAGCATGAGCGGATAGCCGGTGTCGACGCGCGCGAGCAGCCCGAAGGCGGCGACGGTCTGAAACCCCTTGGCGGTGTTGCTCGGATGACCGTTCACATATTTGAAGCTGAAAGCCTCGCCGTCGGAAGTCGGCATCAGTTCGATCACGCCGTCGCGCGAATGCGAGGCGAGGCGGGGAATTTTCTCGAAAAGGTCCCACCGCCGATAGTCGGCTTCGATCGCGTCGGTGAGTTCGACGAGGATTTTTTCGATGCCGAAATGATGGACGAAGCGCATCATGTTTTCGACGCTGACGAACGGAATATAAGCAAGCGGCGAGGGCGCGGTCGGCATGGCACATCCTTTGAAATCGAGAACTTGCCCAGCCTAAAGCGACATCCTGCCTGTCGAAATCGTCATCTCGACTTGAAAATTTATCGGATCTGGTAAATTTGAATAGCTCCACTATGCAATTTGCCAAAATCCGGAAATCCTGATGGCCATCGCAAAATTCATCCCCGACGATCTCGACCGCCGCATCATCGCGCATCTGCGCGTCGACGGCCGCGCTTCGCTATCGAAACTGGCCGGGGCGCTCGGGGTGGCCCGGGCGACCGTGCAGAACCGGTTGGACCGCTTGCTCGACACCGGGGCGTTGCTGGGCTTCACGGTGCGCGTGCGCGAGGATTACGACGATCTCGACATTCGCGCGGTCATGCTGATCGAGGTCAGCGGACGGTCGACCACCCAAGTCATCCAGAAACTGCGCGGCATTTCCGAAATCCGGACGCTGCACACGACGAACGGCAATTGGGATCTCATCGCCGATATCAACGCGCGAAGCCTTTCGGACTTCGACCGCGTGCTGCGCGAGGTGCGCATGATCGATGGCGTCGAGAACAGCGAAACCAGCCTGTTTCTCAGCACGATATAGTCGCGCGAAGGCGTCCTATCGCTCGAGCTCAAGCAGGAACGCCTTCGCCTCGAGCCCGCCAGCAAAGCCGGTCAGCTTGCCGGTCGATCCGACGACCCGGTGGCACGGCGCGATGATCGAAATGGGATTGCGGCCGTTGGCGGCGCCCACGGCGCGCGAAGCACCGGCATTGCCGAGCTGATCCGCGATCTCGCCATAGCTGCGCGTCTCGCCGAACGGGATGGCGAGCAGCGCCCGCCAGACGCGCTTCTGGAAATCGCTTCCCGCAAAGGACAGCGGCACGTCGAATTCGCGGCGCTCGCCCGCAAAATATTCGCCGAGCTGCCGCTCGGTTTCGACCAGCACCGGATGCTTGTCATCCTCGGTCAACGGGCCCAGCCGGACGCGCCCCGGCCGGTCGTTCTCCCACAGGATCGCGGCAAGGCCTTCGGCATTGGCGACCAGCGTCAATTCGCCGACCGGGGACCAGATGGTTTTGAAATAATGAGTCACGGGTTCGATCCTGTCATTCGCTGTCGCACTTTGTCGATGAACTTCATATGGCAAGGGCGAGACAGCGGCGCGTCCCGAATCTTGCGCCCAACATCGACGGAAAGATTGCCATGACTCCCACCGCCAAAATCCTGCTGCTCGGCTCGGGCGAACTCGGGCGCGAATTCGTGATCTCGGCCAAGCGGCTCGGTTGCCATGTCGTCGCCTGCGACAGCTATGCCGGCGCGCCGGCGATGCAGGTCGCCGACGGGTTCGAGGTCTTCTCGATGCTCGACGGCGATGCGCTGCGCGCCACGATCGAAAAGCACCGCCCCGATCATGTCGTGCCCGAGGTCGAGGCGATCCGCACCGAAGTGCTCGCCGAACTGGAGGCCGAAGGCTTTCACATCGTCCCGTCGGCGCGCGCCGCAGAGCTGACGATGAACCGCGATGCGATCCGCGACCTCGCGGCGAGCGAGCTTGGCCTCACCACCTCTACCTTCGAATATGCGACGAGCCGCGACGAACTCGCTGCGGCGGCGACGCGGGTTGGCTTCCCGCTCGTCGTCAAGCCGGTGATGTCGTCGTCGGGCAAGGGACAAAGCACGGTCAAGGACGCCGCCGGCATCGACGCCGCATGGGACTATGCCGCCGCGGGCATGCGCGGCGACCGCCTGCGCGTGATCGCCGAGGCGTTCATCGATTTCGATTATGAGATCACCCTGCTCACGGTGCGTCACAAGGACGGCGTCAGCTTCTGCCCGCCAATCGGCCACCGGCAGGAACGCGGCGACTATCGCGAAAGCTGGCAGCCGGCGGCGATGTCCGCGGCGGCGCTGAAATCGGCGCAGGATATGGCGACGAAGGTCGTCGATGCGCTCGGCGGACACGGCATCTTCGGCGTCGAATTCTTCGTGAAGGGTGACGCGGTGATCTTCTCCGAGCTGTCACCCCGCCCGCACGATACGGGCATGGTGACCCTGATCTCGCAGGAACTGTCGGAATTCGACCTCCATGCACGCGCGATCCTCGGCCTGCCGGTCCCTGCTATCGCGGTACCCGACGCGAGCGCCAGCGCCGTCCTGCTCGCCGATCGCGAAGCGCAGGATTTCGCGATCACCGGTCTCGCCGATGCGCTGGCCGCGCCGAACGCCGAAACCTCGGTCGATGCCCGCATCTTCGGCAAGCCGGTGACGCGGCCGTATCGGCGGATGGGCGTGACGCTGGCGAAGGTCGCGGGCGGCGCCACCGACGACGCCCGCGCCGCAGCGGTCGCGGCGGCGGCGAAGCTGACGATCGATTATCGAGGATAAACGCGCGCGCTCCGACCGCCCGCTAACGACCGCTTGCGGACATTTATATCTGCCTGCGATCGGCAGACGTTATTTCTCTAGAATGAGGAAGGAATCTGTCGGCCGCCCTGCGGCCGCCTTCGATATATAACCACACCCGGGCGGTCCCATTGCGGTGTAATAATATGCGGCATGCTGCCTCTCCCATTGGGAGCCGCGTTTCCGAAAGATAATGCCAAACGGCACTCCCGCGCACGGGGTAGCCATAACGCCTGACAGAAAGGCCTTCCCGTTCTTCACCAGGACGCGTTGAAGCCTGAAAGTTGCGGAAGTCTCGCACTCTTCCAGCTTTCCTGCCTTCACCTGGAAAGGGCCCCCGTCCAGCTCTTCGGTTGACGCCAACCTGGTCGGTCGCGGTTCAAATTTTGCCGAAACCGATTTTAGATCTCTGAGATATTTTCGTTCGACTTTGCTTTTTCGGCCCGGCCCGGGGAGCTTTTGCAGCCATTCGAGCGAGTTGGCGTCGAGGCCTTCCAAGGTGGTGTTAAAGCAGAATGAACTGAGTTTCCACGCCGTCATGTCGCCGAGAAGGAAATCACGAACCAAAACATCTTCGTCGCGCAACATTGCGTCGCTATTTGATCTCGCAGGCGAGGTGATCGCACATGCTCCTAAACACGCCATAAGGGTAATCTTCGATCCAAAGCGGCGCTGCATGAATGAGTCATCCTGTGTCTGGTCCTACCGACCGCAACCTATAGACTGCAATTTGCTAATGGCTGCTTTCTCTTCCAGGCGGGCGCCCCGTCTTCGCTCGGCAACGCCCCGCGCGGACATAGCTAGGCCGTCCCGCATCCCCCTGCTACACCCCGCGCCATGTCCGAAAAGAATCATCTCTATCTGGTCGATGGCTCCAGCTACATCTTCCGCGCCTATCACCGCTTGCCGCCGCTGACGAACCCGATGGGTGTGCCGGTCGGCGCGGTTTACGGCTATACGACCATGCTGTGGAAGCTCGCGAAAGACCTGCATGACGCCGACGGGCCGACGCACCTCGCGGTCATCCTCGACCACAGCAGCCAGTCGTTCCGCAACGAAATCTACGACCAATATAAGGCGAACCGGCCCGAGCCGCCCGAGGATCTCCGCCCCCAATTCCCGCTGATCCGCGATGCGACGCGCGCCTTTTCGCTGCCGTGCATCGAGATGGAGGGTTTCGAGGCGGACGATCTGATCGCCTCTTATGCCGAAGCCGCGGTGCGCGAAGGCTGGGACGTCACGATCGTCTCGTCGGACAAGGATCTGATGCAGCTCATCCGCGAGCCCGCCGAGGGACCGCACGTCGACATGCTCGACACGATGAAGAATGTCCGCCTCGGGCTCGAAGCGGTGAACGAGAAGTTCGGCGTCACCCCCGATCTCGTCGGCGACGTCCTCGCGCTGATGGGCGACAGTGTCGACAATGTCCCCGGCGTGCGCGGGGTCGGGCCGAAGACGGCGACCAAGCTGATCCAGGAATATGGCAATCTGACCGCCGCGCTCGACGGTGCCGCGACGATGAAAGCCAGCAAGCTGCGCGACAATCTGATCGAGCATCGCGCCATGGCCGAACTGTCGCGTATCCTCGTCGACCTGAAGCGCGACTGCGACCTGCCCGACGCGCTCGACGACCTGAAACTCGGCGCGATCCCGCCGCTGCCGCTCAAGACCTTCCTCGACGAGCATGGTTTTCGTTCGCTTTCGGCGAAGCTCGACCTCGGCGCGACGCCGGGCGGGCCGCCGACGCTGCCGCGAGCGGCCAGCACCCCCGCTGCCGCGCCGGACGCGCCCTCGACACCGACGCTGCCGCCGATGCCGCCGATCGACCGTTCGCTGTACGAGACGGTGACGACGATCGAAGCGCTCGACCGCTGGATTGAAGCGGCCCGCGCCGCGCATGTCGTCGCGGTCGACACCGAGACCGCGACGCTCGACAGCGTTACCGGCACCCTCGTCGGGGTCAGCCTGTCCACCGGCCCCGGCAAGGCCTGCTATATCCCGCTTGGCCATGGCGGCACCGACATGTTCGCCGAAAAACCCGAACAGGTACCGATGGCGGACGCCCTCGGCCGTCTCCACGCGCTGTTTGCCGACGAAGCGGTGCTCAAGGTCGGGCACAACCTCAAATATGACATCGGCGTGCTCGCCCAGCACGGCATCGCCATCGCACCCTATGACGATACGCTGGTGATGAGCTTCGCGCTCGACGCGGGCAAGCATCAGCACGGGCTCGATGAATTGTCGAAACTCCACCTCGACCATGTCTGCCTGTCGTTCAAGGACGTCTGCGGCACCGGCAAGTCGCAGATCAGTTTCGCCGAAGTGCAACTCGACCGCGCGACCGAATATGCGGCGGAAGACGCTGAGGTCGCCTGGCGCCTGTGGAAGCTGCTCAAACTCCGCTTGCCGCTCGAAGGCGGCACGCGCGTCTACGAGATGGTCGATCGCCCGCTCGCCGCCGTCGTCGAGACGATGGAGCGCGCCGGCATCATGGTGAACCGCGACTATCTGGCGCGGCTGTCGGGCGAGTTCGCGAACGACATGCTGCGCATGGAAGGCGAAATCCACGAACTCGCCGGCCAGCCTTTCGCGATCGGCAGCCCCAAGCAGCTCGGCGAAATCCTTTTCGACAAGCTTGGCCTGAAGGGCGGCCGCAAGGGCAAGTCGGGCGACTGGTCGACCGACCAGAACGAGCTCGAACGCCTCGAACGCGACGGCGTGCCGATCGCGAGGCGGATCCTCGAATGGCGCCAGCTCGCCAAGCTCAAATCGACCTACACCGACGCCTTGCAACAACAGATCAACGCGAAAACCGGTCGCGTCCACACCAGCTACAGCCTCGTCGGCGCCCAGACCGGACGCCTATCGTCGACCGATCCGAACCTGCAGAATATCCCGATCCGCACCGAGACCGGACGCCAGATCCGCGACGCCTTTATCGCGGCACCCGGGCATGTGCTGATCGCCGCCGACTATAGCCAGATCGAGCTGCGCCTCGCCGCGCATATGGCCGACGTCCCTGAGCTCAAAGAGGCCTTTGCGCAGGGGCAGGACATCCATGCCGCGACCGCAATCGAACTGTTCGGCGAGGTCAACCGCGATACGCGCGGCAAGGCAAAGACGGTCAATTTCTCGATCCTCTACGGCATCTCGCGCTGGGGCCTCGCAGGCCGGCTCGAAGTCACGCCCGACGAGGCGCAGGCGCTGATCGCCCGCTATTTCGAGCGCTTCCCCGGCATCAGCGACTATATCACCGACACGCTCGATAGCGCGCGCGCCAAAGGCTATACCGAGACCTTGTTCGGGCGGAAAACCTGGTTCCCGCGCCTCAAGGCGGCGAGCCAGAACGAACGCGCGGGCAGCGAACGTGCCGCGATCAACGCGCCGATCCAGGGCACCAGCGCCGACCTGATCAAGCGCGCGATGGCGCGGATGCCGAAGGCGCTCGAAGCCGCCGGGCTGGACGATGTCAAAATGCTTCTGCAAGTCCACGACGAACTCGTCTTCGAGGCGCCCGAGGACAAGGCCGCGGCGGCGGGCGACGTCATTCGCACCGTCATGATGGCCGCCGCCGAACCGGCGCTCACCCTCTCGGTGCCGCTCGAGGTCGAAATCGGCATCGGCAAGAGCTGGGGCGACGCGCATTGATCGCGGCATTTTTGCTGATGGCGGCGACATGGGCGGCCGATCCGCCGACGCCGCCGGCGACCGAACCTGCCGCCGAAAGCATCGCAAAGCCCGCTACACCATCGATCGCCGAGACCGACGTCCGTGAATTCGCCGCGATCGCAGGGCGCAAGGTCGCCGGGCGCCCCGTTGGCGGACCGGTCGCGACCGCCGACAAGCTGCTGCTGCTGGCACGCGACGACAAGGGTTATCCCGATATCGTGGCAAGCTTCGGCCTGCCCGCGCGCCAGTCGTTGCCGCCGCCGCCGAAGGGCACGCTCGCGATCATCCGCCTGCACCAGCGGCCGACAACCATCGTTCCCGGCCCGACCGACGACGACCTTGCCTTTGTCGGGGCGAACCGGATTCCGCTGTTCGTCATCGGCGAATGGGCACGTCCGGCACCGATGTGGGAGGTCGCGTGGGTCGACGATGGCGTCCGCTTCCGGACGATCGGCGAGATTGGCGAAATCGGGCCCTGGCGCGAATAGGTGGCTGGCGCCCGACGTTGGACGCGTTTCGGCGTCCTCCCGTCCGCCTTGCCCACGCCCGCACTATCTTCCACGGACAAGGCGGACTATGACGCTGCGGTGACGTCTGACTGACACAGATGTGACAGTCCTCCGCGAAAGACGAGCATGAGCAGCAATCCCCGCATCCAGACCACCGTGACACCGCCGGTCCGTATCCAGCAAAATATTCTGGCGCGAAGCGAGCGGCGGCTGCTGAACTGGATCTGTCCGCGCCTGCCCGGCTGGGTGACCCCCGACCAGCTCACCATATTGGGCTTCCTCGGCGCGGTGCTCGTCGCCGCCGGCTATATATTGAGCTGGCAGGACAGCGAATGGCTCGGCCTGTCGCTGGTCGGTTATATCGTCAACTGGTTCGGCGACTCGCTCGACGGCAGCCTTGCCCGCTGGCGCCGCATCGAGCGCCCCGCTTATGGCTATTTCGTCGACCACAGCGTCGATGCCGCCGCCACCCTGCTGATGATCAGCGCAATCGGCATGAGCCCCTATCTGCGGCTCGACGTCGCGTTGATGGGGGTCATCGGCTATTTCCTGCTGTCGATCCACACCTTCCTTTCCGCGAAGGTGGTGGGCGAATTTCGCCTGTCCTACATGGCCGGCGGTCCGACCGAACTCCGCCTGATGCTGATGGCGATGACGATGGCGATGCCGGTCGTCGGCGGCGGCGACATTCGCGGCACCAATTTTTCGCCGTTCGACCTGTTCGGCCTGTTCGTCGCCAGCATCCTCGTGACGCTGTTCGTCGTACAAAGCTTTGCGCTGGCACGGACGCTGCGCGCCCGCGGCAACTGATGCGCGCCAAAGCCAGTCCTAAGGCCGAACCCGCGCCTGACGATAGGTCCCGAGCAAGCGCAGCGACTTGGTCTGGAAATCCAGTTCCTCGAGCGCCCGGTCGATATGGTCCTCGCCCGGCGCGCCGACGATGTCGGCGTAGAATTTCGTCGCCGCGAAACTGCCGCCCACCTGATAGCTCTCGAGCTTGGTCATATTGACGCCGTTGGTCGCGAAGCCGCCAAGCGCCTTGTACAGCGCCGCAGGAATATTCTTCACTTCGAAGACGAAGGTCGTCATGAGCGGCACGCCTTGCGGTACCTCGGCGAGCGGTTCGCGCGCCAGCACGACGAAGCGCGTCATATTGTGGTCGGCGTCCTCGATCCCGGCTTCGTGCAGCGTCAGCCCGTACAGGTCGGCGGCATGCGGCGGCGCGACCGCGGCCAGTCCCACTTCGTCGCTGTCGGCAACCCACGCCGCGGCGCCCGCCGTATCGCTGTGCGCGACCGGATCGATATGGTTGGCGCGCAGCCAGTGGCGGCACTGGCCGAGTGCCTGCTCGTGGCTCATAGCGCGGGTGATCGGTCCGAGGTTGCGGCTCATCAGGCCGTGGCGGATGCGCAGAAAATGTTCGCCGACGATCGACAGACCGGATTCGGGGAGCAGGAAGTGGATATCGGCGACGCGCCCGTGGAGGCTGTTTTCGATCGGGATGATCGCGCGGTCGACGCGGCCTTCGCGAACGGCGTCGATCGCATCCTCGAAGCTGTAGCAGGGAAGCGGCAACGAACCCGCGGCATATTCGCGCGCCGCAAGGTCGCTGTTCGCGCCGGGCGCGCCCTGAAACGCCAGCCCGCGCGCCGGTTCGGCGAGTGCCGCCGCCGTCATGGCGTCGACCAGATGCTGCGCGGATGCCGAATAACTGCCCATGACCACCTTCCTCAACCGGAGCGGCGGCGCATAGCCGGGCGACGAAGCGTTCGCAACTCGCGCGCGACTCGCCAATCGGCCATTTCATCCCCTTGCGCCACCGTGCCCGCGCCAGTAAGGGAGCGACCAAATCATATCGTGCGTCCGGAGCGGGCGCCAGCGAACGGGGCTGCAAGAGCATGGACAATCGCAACAACACTATTGCCGGATGGGTACTTTTTGCCGGCATTTGCGCGCTGGGCCTGACGATCGGATCGGGCATGCTGTTCGCCGGTCACGCCCCCGAAAAGCCGGGCTTCCCCATCGAGGACGCCGAAGGCGGTGCCGGCGGCGGCGAATCGGCAGTGCCGCTCGGCAACCTGCTCGCCGCGGCCGACGTCGCCAAGGGCGAAGCGGTGTTCGCGAAATGCGCCGCCTGCCACACGATCAATTCGGGCGGCGCTAACGGCATCGGCCCCAACCTCTATGGCACGCTGGGCGAGGAAATCGGCCACGGCAAGCATGGCTTCGCTTTCTCGACCGCGCTCTCGGGCATGGGCGGTAGCTGGGACTTCGAAAAGATGGACGCGTGGCTGACCAGCCCGCGCAAGTTCGCACCCGGCACGAAAATGTCGTTCGCCGGCCTTGGCAGCGCCGAGGATCGCGCCAACCTGCTCGTCTATCTGAACGCGCAGGGTTCGAACCTGCCGCTGCCCGCCGCCGAGGCAGCCCCGGCCGCCGATGCCGCCGCTCCCGCAGAAGGCGCCGCGGCGCCGGCCGAAGGCGCGGACAAGGCTGCCGCAGCCCCGGCCGAGGGTGCCGCGCCCGGCGCCGCGCCCGCACCGGCCGAAGCCAAGAAATAATGCGCATCCTGCCCGTCCTGCTGGCGGGCGCGCTTGCCCTCGCCGGCTGCGGCAAGAGCGAACCGGCGGCCGATTCGGCGACGACCGGCGAGGCTGCCGCCGAAGCGCCTGCCGCTGCGATCGAACCGACCGCGGCAATGGGCGAGCAGGTCTTCAAGCGCTGCACGGCCTGCCACACGATCGATGCCGGCGGCCGCAACGGGATCGGCCCCAACCTGCACGGCGTCGTCGGCCGCGCGGTCGCCTCGCACGAAGGTTTTTCCTATTCGGGCGCGATGAAGGCGAAAGGCGGCATCTGGGACGAAGCGGCGCTCGACACCTATCTCGAAGCGCCGATGAAGGCGCTGCCCGGCACGCGCATGGCCTTTGCCGGCGTGATCGATTCCGCCGACCGCAAGGCGCTGATCCTGTATCTGAAAGAACAGTCGAAATAACTTTCGACCATCCTCCCCGCCGCTTTTGCGACAGGGAGGATTTCGGCGCTCAATGCGTCTCTTCGATATTCGCGTAGAAACCGTCGATGATCGCCCACGCCTCGGTGGCGGTCTCGACAAAGGTGAAGAGGTCGAGGTCGCGGGCGCTGATCACCCCCTCCTCGACCAGCGCGTCGAAATTGACAACGCGGTGCCAGAACTCCTTGCCGAACAGGACGATCGGGATCGGCTTGATCTTGCCGGTCTGGATCAGCGTCAGCAGTTCGAACATCTCGTCGAAGGTGCCGAAGCCGCCGGGGAACACCGCCACGGCGCGCGCGCGAAGCAGGAAATGCATCTTCCTGAGCGCGAAATAGTGGAACTGGAAGCTGAGGTCGGGGGTGACGAAGCGGTTTGGCGCCTGCTCGTGCGGCAGCACGATGTTGAGCCCGATCGACTCGCGGCCCTCGTCGGCGGCGCCGCGGTTCGCGGCTTCCATGATCGACGGTCCGCCGCCCGAGCAGACGACGAAATGGCGGCAGCCCCTGTCGTCGCACGGCACCTGGCTCGCGAGCCGCGCCAGCGCCCGCGCCTCGTCGTAATAATGCGCCTTCGCCTTCAGCCGCCGCGCGATGTTGCGCTGGACGTCGTCGGTCGCCGCGGTTTCCAGTGCGTCGGCCTCGTCGGGTTCGGGAATGCGCGCCGAGCCATAGATGACGAGCGTCGATTCGATCCCCGCTTCGTCGAGCAGCAGTTCGGGCTTGAGCAGTTCGAGCTGGAAGCGCACCGGGCGCAAATCCTCGCGCAGCAGGAAGTCGGTATCCTGAAAGGCGAGCCGGTAAGCGGCGCTGGCGGTCTGCGGTGTGGTGGTCGCCTGTTCGGCGAAACGCGCGTCGTCCTTGGCCTTATGGAAACGCGAACGATGGGGCTGCTTGTCTTTCGTCATGGGCGGACGGCTACCCGCTCGGCGCCGCTTTGCCAAGCCGCGCGGGCGTTTAGCGGCAGTAGCCGTTGCCGCTCATGTCGAGGTGGAAGTGGTTATAATGCGCCGCATTGTAATCGGGGCTCAGCACGGTGCCGAAACGCCGGCACGCCGATTTGTGCAGCGCGCGGAGAAACTCTTGCGACGGCTTGTCGCCCTGCCAGCCGCCGTCGAGCATGATCCGCCGTCCGTCGGCGAGCACAAAGCCCGAGACGTCGACCGCGTTCGAATAGGCATGCTGCGACAGCCGGCCCGAGCGGCCGCCATAGATGTTGCGGCAGCTATAGGTGCCATAGGTCTCGATCTTGACGACCTCTTGCCCGAAATATTTCCGCGCCGCGGGGCGGACCGCATATTGCGCCCATGCCGCGAAATTGCGCGCGAGCGGACAGGTCATCGCGCCGAGATTCGTGACCGGCGTACCGATATCGAGCAGCTTGACCGAATCGATCGAACTGCAGCCGCCGCCATGATCCTGGTTCGGCAGCGGCGTGAAGCGCACCCCCGCCTGCTTGAGGTCGAACGCGCATTGCTGCGCCTCGGCACCAGTGAACGAAGGCGTTCCCGTAACCTGCGGACGCTTAGGCGTGTTCGCACTCGCGCTCGCGTCCGGCCGCTTCCCGCGGTTGTTCTTCATCGCCTCGGGCGTTCCGAAACAGGCCGAAAGCGCCAGCGCCATGGTGGCTGCAACGAGCATCCGGGGCTGGAGGAAGGAAGGGATCGCCATGGCGTCAATTTACCGACAATTTGGTTAACAGGCTGTAAACTATCTTCTCGCCTCGTCGCTAATTTCGCCCGGGCCGCGCATTTCATTTGACAGTCCGGCGCGCGACCCTAAAGGCGGCGCCGGGCCACGCGGTCCCAACGCCGCGCGAGCTCTCTGCAAGGAGAGACTATGATGAGTGAAGTGACGACGCCACAGGTGCGCCCGACGCGCCCCTATTTTTCTTCCGGTCCCTGCGCGAAGCCGCCGGGCTGGGACGCCTCCAAAATCGCTGTCGAATCGCTGGGCCGGTCACACCGCGCCAAGATCGGCAAGACGCGTCTGCAATATTGCATCGACCTGATGCGCGAAATGCTGCAGCTTCCCGACACGCACCGCATCGGCATTGTTCCGGGTAGCGACACCGGCGCCTTCGAAATGGCGATGTGGACGATGCTTGGTGCCCGTCCGGTCACGACGCTGGCGTGGGAAAGCTTCGGCGAAGGCTGGGTCACCGATGCCGCCAAGCAGCTCAAGCTCGACCCCACCGTCATCCGCGCCGACTACGGCCAGCTTCCCGACCTGACCAAGGTCGACTGGTCGAACGACGTCCTCTTCACGTGGAACGGCACCACCAGCGGCGTCCGCGTCCCGAACGGCGACTGGATCGCCGCCGACCGCGAGGGGCTGAGCTTCGCCGACGCGACCTCGGCTGTGTTCGCTTACGACCTGCCGTGGGACAAGATCGATGTCGCGACCTTCAGCTGGCAGAAAGTGCTCGGCGGCGAAGGCGGCCATGGCGTGCTGATCCTTGGCCCGCGCGCGGTCGAACGCCTCGAGAATTACACCCCCGCCTGGCCGCTGCCGAAGGTGTTCCGCCTCGTTTCGAAGGGCGCCCTCGCCGAGGGCGTGTTCAAGGGCGAGACGATCAACACCCCGTCGATGCTTGCGGTCGAAGACGCGATCTTCGCGCTCGAATGGGCGAAGTCGCTCGGCGGTCTCGACGGGCTCAAGGCGCGCAGCGATGCGAACGCCGCCGCGCTCGACGAGATCATCGCCGAACGCGACTGGCTCTCCCACCTCGCCGCCGATCCCGCCAGCCGCTCGAAGACCTCGGTCTGCCTGTCGGTCGCGGGCGCCGACGAAGGCTTCATCAAGAAATTCGCCGGCTTGCTCGAGAAGGAAGGCGCGGCTTACGACATCGCGGGCTATCGCGACGCGCCTCCGGGTCTGCGCATCTGGTGCGGCGCGACCGTCGACACCGCCGATATCGAAGCGCTCGGCCCGTGGCTCGACTGGGCCTACGCCAGCCTTTCGGCCTGACCATTGTGCTCCCCGGCGAAAGCCGGGGCCCATTTCCCATTCCGCCACAGATCCCGGCTTTCGCCGGGACACGGAGATATAAATGACCCAACCCAAAGTCCTCATCAGCGACAAGATGGACCCCAAAGCCGCCGCAATTTTCAAGGAACGCGGCATCGACGTCGACGTCATCACTGGCAAGACCAAGGACGAGCTGATCGCGATGATCGGCGACTATGACGGCCTCGCGATCCGTTCGGCGACGAAAGTCACCGCCGACGTCCTCGCCGCCGCGACGAACCTCAAGGTCGTCGGCCGCGCCGGCATCGGCGTCGACAATGTCGACATCCCCTCCGCGTCGAAGCAGGGCGTCATCGTGATGAACACCCCCTTCGGCAACAGCATCACGACCGCCGAACATGCGATCGCGATGATGTTCGCGCTCGCGCGCCAGGTTCCCGAGGCCAACACGCTGACGCAGGCCGGCAAATGGCCGAAGAACGATTTCATGGGGGTCGAACTGACGTCGAAGACGCTCGGCCTGATCGGTTGCGGCAATATCGGCAGCATCGTCGCCGAACGCGCCATCGGGCTGCGCATGAAGGTCATCGCCTTCGACCCCTTCCTGACCCCCGAGCGTGCGATCGAACTCGGCGTCGAGAAGGTCGAGCTCGACGGCCTGCTGACGCGCGCCGACTTCATCACGCTGCATACGCCGCTGACCGACCAGACGCGCAACATCCTGTCGAAGGAGAATCTCGCCAAGACCAAACCGGGCGTGCGGATCATCAACTGCGCACGCGGCGGGCTGGTTGACGAGGCGGCACTCAAGGAAGCGCTCGATTCGGGGCATGTCGCGGGCGCCGCGCTCGACGTCTTCGCGTCCGAGCCGCCCGCGGCCGATCATCCGCTGTTCGGCACGCCGAACTTCATCTGCACGCCGCATCTCGGCGCGTCGACCGACGAGGCGCAGGTGAATGTCGCCATTCAGGTGGCTGAGCAGATTTCGGACTATCTGCTCACCGGCGGGATCACCAACGCGCTCAACGTTCCGAGCCTGTCGGCCGAGGAAGCACCGAAGCTGCGTCCCTATATGGAGCTCGCCGAAAAGCTTGGCAGCCTGATCGGCCAGCTCGCGCACGACAACCTCACGACGATCTCGATCGAAGCCGAGGGCGCCGCCGCCGAACTCAACCTGAAGCCGATCACCGCCGCAGTGCTCACCGGGCTGATGCGCCGCTATTCGGACAGCGTGAACATGGTCAACGCGCCGCATCTCGCGCGTGAACGCGGCCTCGACGTGCGCGAAGTGCGCCACGACCGCGAGGGCGATTACCACACGCTCGTCCGCGTCACCGTCGCCACCGAAGCGGGCGACCGCTCGGTCGCCGGCACGCTGTTCGGCAACAACGAACCGCGCCTCGTCGAGATGTTCGGAATCAAGGTCGAGGCCGATCTCGACGGCCATATGCTCTATATCGTCAATGAGGACGCCCCGGGCTTCATCGGCCGCATCGGCACCGCGCTCGGCGAAGCCGGGCTCAACATCGGCACCTTCCACCTCGGCCGCCGCGCCGCGGGCGGCGAAGCGGTGCTGCTGCTCAGCCTCGATTCGCCGATGCCCGAACCGCTGCTCTGGCAGCTTTGCCAGCTTCCCGGCGTAAAGACGGTGAAGGGGCTGAAGTTTTAAGGCCCGCCTCTCAATCCCGCTCGTGTCGAGCGAAGTCGAGACACCCTACGGTGTCCCATGCCTTCACGGCATCTCGACTTCGCTCGATGCGAACGGGATTCAGGATTGTTGAGTCGCTTTCACCCGCCTAAGGCCGCATGCGATGACCAAGGCCCCTGCCCTGCTTCCCGAAGGCCTCCGCGACCGCCTGCCCGCGCAGGCCGAGGCCACTTCGCGCGTCACGCGCGCGCTCGTCGATGCGATGCGCGCGCATGGCTATGGCCGCGTCTCGCCGCCGCTCGCCGAGTTTCGCGAAACTCTCGGCGGCGACGACGACCGGCTGACGCGCGACCTCCTCCGCTTCACCGATCCGGTATCGCAGCGCACCCTCGCGCTGCGTCCCGACATCACCCGCCAAGTGGGCCGCATCGCGACCTCGCTGCTCGCCGGCGCCCCGCGCCCGCTGCGGCTCTGCTATGCAGGGCAGGTCGTGAAACTGCGCGCCAGCCAGCTCCGCCCGGCGCGCGAGATGCTGCAGGTCGGCGCCGAACTGATCGGCAGCGACAGCGTCGCCGCGGCGCGCGAGATCGTGACCGTGGCGATCGACGCGCTCGATGCCGCCGGGATCGGCCCGGTGACGATCGATTTCACCCTGCCCGACGTCGTCGAACTGCTGGCGAACGGGCCGCTGCCCGTCGCCGTTCCCGTCGAGGAGTTGCAGGGCGAGCTCGACGCCAAGGACGCCGGCGCGCTCGCCCGGCTCGGTGCTGAGGCCTATCTGCCGCTGCTGCGCGCGACGGGGCCATTCGATCAGGCGATCGCCGAGTTGCGCGCGTTCGATACCACAGGCGTCCTCGACGCGCGCATCGAAGCGCTCGAAGCAATCGCGGCGCCGATCCGCGGCCGCGCCACGCTGACCCTCGACCCGACCGAGCGCCACGGCTTCGCCTATCAAAGCTGGTTCGGCTTCTCGATCTTCGTTCCCGGACAGGGCGACATCATCGGCCGCGGCGGCAGCTATGCCATCCCGGTCGGCGAAGACCGCGAAGAGGCTGCCGTCGGCTTCTCGCTCTACCCCGACCCGCTGATCGACGAAGGACTGGGCGGCGAGGACGATGCCGAACGCCGCATCTTCCTGCCCCTCGGCCATGACGCGGCGATTGCGGCGGGGCTACGCGCCGACGGGTGGCAGACGGTGGCGGCGCTGTCCGACGCCGACGATGCCCGCGCGCTCGGTTGCGGCTTCACGCTCGGCCCCGACGGGCCGGTCGAAGCCTGACCGCTTTCAAGAAGCCATTCTATTTCCGTTCGTGTCGAGCGAAGTCGAGACACCCCGCGGGCCAGTGCAAGGCCGATGGGCATCTCGACTTCGCTCGATGCGAACGGATCAAGAAGGTCGGCTAAAAGTCCGAAACGCCGAAACGCGGGATCCCCTGATTGACGCCCGGCGGATCGAGCACCGTCACATCGAGTTCGACCGGCTCGCCGATCCAGTGCGCCAGCGTTGTATGATCGGCGAGGTCGTCGTCGGTCAGCGGATGGACCAGCGCACGTAATCCTGTTTCCTCGATCGTCGCCGTCACCGACGCGACCGATTCGGCGCGGAAATGCACCTCATATTGCGCGATCGGATGCGGTCCGACGCCGGCGTCGGTCATCTGCCCGACGAACAATATCGCGGGGTCGCGCCCGAAACGCTCGCGCAAATCCTCGGCGGCGCGGCGTTCGTCGGCGTCATAATAGATATGGGCGTGATAGGGGGCGGAGGCATTGGTCATGCCTCATGCTTTCGCGCATTTTTGGCGCCACCGCCAGACCCCCGCATGCGCGGGTACAATATCGCCGGAATATGACAAAACCGTACCGTCACGCTTGCCTCTGCGGCGAAATCCGCTAAGGCCGCGCCGGGCCAGCACCGCGTGTTTCAAGGCCCGGTTCAGCAGGACAGCATCATGGCAAATGTTACCGTCATCGGGTCGCAATGGGGCGACGAGGGCAAGGGCAAGATCGTCGACTGGCTCGCCAGCCGCGCCGACGCCGTGGTCCGGTTCCAGGGCGGTCACAATGCCGGCCATACGCTCGTCGTCGGCAACCAGACCTACAAGCTGTCGCTGCTCCCGTCGGGCATCGTCACCGGCACGCTGTCGATCATCGGCAACGGCGTCGTGCTCGACCCGTGGGCGCTGCGCGACGAGATCGCCAAGCTGCGCGGACAGGGCGTTGCCATCAACCCCGAGAATTTCGCGATTGCCGACAATTGCCCGCTGATCCTGCCCTTCCACCGCGACCTCGACGCGCTACGCGAGACCGCCGCAGGCGCCGGCAAGATCGGTACCACCGGCCGCGGTATCGGCCCCGCTTATGAAGACAAGGTCGGCCGCCGCGCGATCCGCGTCTGCGACCTTGCCCACCTCGACAAGCTCGATCCGCAGATCGACCGCCTGACCGCGCACCATGACGCGCTGCGCGCCGGTTTCGGCGAACCGCCGATCGACCGCGAGCGGCTGAAAGCCGATCTCGCCGAGATCGCCGACTATGTGCTCGAATATGCGCAGCCGGTGTGGAAGCGCCTGAAAAAGGTGCGCAAGGCGGGCGCGCGCATATTGTTCGAGGGCGCACAGGGCGTGCTGCTCGACGTCGATCACGGCACCTATCCCTTCGTCACCAGCTCGAACACCGTCAGCGGCACCGCGGCGTCGGGTTCGGGGCTTGGCCCGTCGGCGGTCGGCTTCGTGCTCGGCATCGCCAAGGCCTATACGACCCGCGTCGGCAGCGGCCCCTTCCCGACCGAGCTCGAGGACGAGATCGGTCAGAAGCTCGGCGAGCGCGGGCATGAATTCGGCACCGTCACCGGACGCAAGCGCCGTTGCGGCTGGTTCGATGCGGTGCTCGTGCGGCAGAGCTGTGCGGTATCGGGCGTCACCGGCATCGCGCTGACCAAGCTCGACGTGCTCGACGGCTTCGACACGATCCGCATCTGCACCGGCTATCGGCTGCGCGGCAAGATTCTCGACTATTTCCCCGCGCACGCCGCCGATCAGGCCGAGGTCGAGCCGATCTACGAGGAAATGGACGGCTGGCAGGAAACGACCGCGGGCGCGCGCAGCTATGCCGACCTGCCCGCGCAGGCGGTCAAATATATCCAGCGCGTGCAGGAACTGATCGAAACCCCGATCGCACTCGTGTCGACCAGCCCCGAACGCGAGGACACGATCCTGATCCGCGACCCGTTCAGCGACTAGGCGCCGCGCGCGGGCGCGCTATACTCGCCCTCCCGCGGGAGGGTGCAATGGCGACACGCAAGACCGGCTGGAACGAAGGCGCGACGCTGCTGATCGTGCTGATGGCGGCGCTGCTCGTGATGAGCGCCCTCGTGCTCGGCCTCGCGGGTACCGGCGTCGACGGCATCCGCATGCTGATCCGCGCAACCGCGCGCAGCTCGCTGCTGCTGTTCGTCGCCGCTTTCACCGCCAGTGCGCTGGTCCGGCTGTGGCCCATGCCCATGACGCGCTGGACGATCCGCAACCGGCGCTGGATCGGGCTCGGCTTCGCCTTTTCGCACCTTGTCCACCTGATCGCGATTCTGTGGCTATTCGGCGCGCATGACGGCCAGCCGCCACCGCCCGTCACGACGCTCGTCGGCGGCGGCATCGCCTATGTCTTCATCGCACTGCTCGCCGCGACCTCGTTCGATGGCGCGGTCCGGAAGCTCGGCGCGCGGAACTGGAAACGGCTGCACACCGCGGGCGTCTGGTATATCTGGCTGATCTTCATGGTCAGCTACGGCGGCCGCGCCGCGGTCGATCCCTACTATTGGCCGCCTGCGCTGTTGCTGATCGCGGCGGCTGGCCTGCGTATCGCCGCAAGGCGGAGGAAGGCGGCAACATGATCCGGCGCAACATATTGGCCGGCCTGTCGCTGCTGACGCTGGCCGCCTGTGGATCGGCGAGTTCGCAACCGCCGCCGCTGGCCACGGGTACCAAGGCCGACCGCCTGCTCGTCGACAAAAGCGACCGCATCCTCATCGCCTATCGCGGCGACCGCGAAATCGTGCGTTATACCGGCATCCGGTTCGGCGACGCGCCCACCGGGCACAAGCAGTTCGAGGGCGACGAGCGCACGCCCGAAGGCCGCTACACGATCGACGGCCGCAACGGTGCCAGCCGCTACCATCTCTCGCTCCGCATCTCCTATCCAAACGCCGCCGACCGCGCCTATGCCAAGGCGCGCGGGCGCTCGCCGGGCGGCGACATCTTCATCCACGGTCAGCCGGGTGGCTGGCCCGGCCCGCCGCTCGCGCGCGACTGGACCGACGGCTGCATCGCGCTGTCGAACGCCGAAATCGAACAGCTGTGGGATATCGTTCCCGACGGCACCCCGATTGCCATCCGTCCCTGACGCTTCCGTTTTCGTGCGCACCGTGGCAGCAAGCGGGTATGAGCCGCAACATCCTCGTCTTCTACGGAAGCTATCGCCGCGACCGGCAGGGCATCAAGCTCGCCCGCTGGATCGTAAAATCCCTGAACGCGCGCGGCGACAGCGCCGAACTGATCGATGCGAAGGCCGTCGACCTGCCGATGCTCGACCGTCGCTTCAGCGACTATGCCGACGGCGAAGCGCCACCGGCGATGGCCAAGCTTGCCGAGCGCATCGCCGCCGCCGACGGCTTCGTCTTCGTCGCGGGCGAATATAATGGCGGGCTGCAACCGGGACTCAAGAATCTCGCCGACCATTTCCTGCCCGAATATGGCTGGCGTCCGGCGGCGATCGCTTCCTATTCGGCGGGCCCCTTTGCAGGGATCAAGGCGGCGACCGCCTGGCGCGGCACCCTCGCGGTAATGGGAATGGTGGTCACGGCGACCGGGCTGTCGCTGGCCCGCATCGGCGGCGCCTTCGATGCCGATGGCGAGCCAGCGGGCGAAGACGGCGGCCGGCTGGCCAAGGCCTTCCCGCGCTTTGCCGACGATCTTGGCTGGTGGATCGACGCCGCGAAGGCGCAGCGCGACAAGGCCCCGCCGCCCTTTTAGGGTCCGTACTCAATTACAGCGCCGTCGAGGCGCCCAAATGGCGAACATATCGGGCCGAAAGACGCGCCGGGAAGGCTGGTTGCCTTTCCAAGCGGCTTTCGGGCCGAGATGGAAGCCATTTGGACGTCCCGCAGGGATTTGATCAAAATGGCCCATTGCTTCGTCGAGAAGTCTTGAAATATCGACATATTCCTTCGCCTTCTCTCCTCGCACTGAGCCATTTTGCTTCAAACCTCGACGGCGCTGTAATTGAGTACGGACCCTAGCCCGATTTCAGTTCGGCATTGAGCCGCAAGCTCGCGCGCCAGAAGAAGAAGGCCGGGATCAGCCCGAGCCACGCGGCGCCATAGAGCACCCAGCGCACGCTTTCCTGCCCGGCCACCGGCTGCAAGGCGTCGGACATCACCCCGAACAGAAACGGCCCGAGCCCGAGCCCGATCAGATTCTGCCCGAACAGCATGATCGACGCGGCGACCGCGCGCGCGCGCGGCTGCACCAGCCCCTGCACACAGCCATAGGCCGGGCCGTAATAGGCATTGTTGACGATGCTCGGCACGACGAGCAGCGCCATCGCGACCAGCCAATGCTCCATATAATAGCCGAGGAACAGAACCGGCGCGACGATCGCCATGCCGAAGGCGGGGAAAGTCAGGATATGCCGCTTGTCGCGCGCGCCATATTTGTCGGCGAGCTTGCCGCCGAGCCAGGTGCCGAGCGCCGCCGCCAGCCCCAGCACGACCGCCATCGACAGCCCCGCCTCGGTCGTCGACAGCCCGTGGCTGCGGATGAAGAAGCTGATCGTCCACAGCCCCTTGCCGTAACCGAGGAAGGCGGTGACCGAGGCGGCGATCAGGATATAGACGAAGGCGCGCGAGGCGAAGATTTCGCGCAGCGCCTCGCGCGTCGACAGCGCCGCCGCCGTATGGGCCGTCGCAGCGGTTTCCGCCGGGCGGAGGTGCCGCGGCTCGCGCATCACGAACAGCACGACGAGCGCCAGCAACAGCCCCGGCGCCCCGACGAGCATCAGCGCCGCGCGCCAGCCGTAGAGATCGTTGACGACGCCGCCGATGATCAGCCCGAGCAGCGAACCGACCGGGACTCCCAATCCGTAAAAGGCGATTGCCGACGACCGCTTTTCGGGAGCGACGCTGTCGGCGATCAGCGAATGGGCGGCTGGCGTGCACCCCGCCTCGCCGATGCCGACGCCGATGCGGGCGAGCAGCAACTGGACGAAATTCTGCGCCAGCCCGCACACCGCCGTCATCGCCGACCAGATCGCCAACGACAGCGCGATCAGCCGCACGCGGTTGGTCCCGTCCTTGTCGGCATAACGGGCGATCGGAATACCGAGCAGCGCATAGAAGACCGCAAAGGCCGGGCCCGCGAGCAGGCCGAGCTCGGTATCCGAAAGCCCGAGGTCGCGCTTGATCGGCTCGGCAAGGATATTGACGATCTGCCGGTCGAGAAAATTGAAGATATATACGATGAGCAGGAGCCACAGCATCGTCCGCGTGTGCGCGGCGACGCCATCGGTCGGCGGCGCGCCGATACCCTGAGCCAAGGCAGGCTTTTCGTTCATCCGTCTCTCCCGGCACCATGGGTGCAGGCGATGATCCCGGGTGTCAACGCTGCGCCGGCGCCCGGAAAATCACCGCTTGCAATTGCCGCTACGGCTGCCAGCCTCGCCGCCATGCAAAAAATTTCGCTGCTCGCCGCTGCCGCCCTGCTCGCGATCGCTCCCGCAGCCCCGAGCGCGGCGATGCCGCCGCCGCTTCCCGACGTCGAGGGCAAGGATGCCGCGATGCTGCAGGCGGAAATGGCGACTGGCTGGCTGTATGACGGGCTGGTCGGCGACGTCTATCTCGACCGGCTCGGGCGGCTCGACGATTATGGGCCGAAGCTCGACGCCGTCATCACGACCTTTTCCTTCGCCGACGTCGGGGTCGAAACGAAACGGCTGTACGAGGAACGCAAGGCGGGCAAGCTGCGCGGGCCGCTCCACGGCATCCCGGTCCTGATCAAGGACAATATCGAGGTCGCGGGTCTTCCGACCACCGCCGGTTCGCTCGCGCTCAAGGACAATGTCACGGGCCGCGATGCGTTCATCGTCACCCGGCTGCGCAATGCGGGAGCGGTCATCCTCGGCAAGACGAACCTCAGCGAATGGGCGAACATCCGTTCGGACAAATCGACGAGCGGCTGGAGTGCGGTCGGCGGGCTCACCAAAAACCCGCACGCGCTCGATCGCAACGCGTGCGGCTCGTCGTCGGGCAGTGCCGCGGCCGTCGCCGCAAGCCTCGCCCCGCTCGCGATCGGCACCGAGACCGACGGCTCGATCACCTGCCCCGCCGCGATCAACGGCGTCGTCGGCTTCAAACCAAGCGTCGGACTGGTCAGCCGCAGCTTCATCGTGCCGATCAGTCACAGTCAGGATACTGCCGGGCCAATCACCCTGACCGTGCGCGATGCCGCAGCGGTGATGACCGCGATCGCCGGCAGCGATCCCGCCGATCCGGCGACAGCCGAAGCCGACGCGCGCAAGGCCGATTATGTCGCGGCGCTGTCGCCCGGCGCGTTGAAGGGCAAGCGCGTCGGTGTGCTCCGCGACCGGATCGGCGACCGGGCCGATATCGCCGCGCTGTTCGACGCGGCGCTGGCGCAGATGACGGCGCTCGGCGCAACGGTCGTCGAGATCGGGGACAGCCGCAGCGGGCAGGAGAAGCTGGGCAAGGCCGAACTCGACGTCCTGATGACCGAACTCAAGGCGGATCTGAACGCCTATCTGTCGGCGCTGCCGAACGCGAACACCCCCAAAAGCCTCGCCGACGTCATCGCCTTCAACAAGGCGCATCCCGAAGAATTGCAATGGTTCGATCAGGCGCTGTTCGAGCTGGCTGAAACCAAAGGCGGTCTCGACGATCCCGCCTATCTCGAAGCGAAGGCAACCGCACTACGGCTGGCGGGCGCCGAGGGCATCGACCGGCTGCTCAAGGCGCATGATGTCGATCTGCTGCTCGGCGTCACCAACGGTCCTGCGTGGGTCAGCGATCTCGCGAAGGGCGATGCCTATGACGGCCCGAGCGTCAGCCAGATGCCCGCCGTCGCCGGCTATCCGCACCTGACGGTGCCGATGGGACTGGTCGACGGGCTCCCGATCGGATTGTCCTTCATCGGGGCCAAATGGAGCGACGCCGACATATTGGCGGCGGGCTATGCCTATGAACAGGCGAGCCGGAAACGCACGGCACCGACCTATCGCGCCAGCACGACGCCCTAGGCTATTTCCCGCCCCGCCGCCGCTGCCAGCCCAGTTCCTCGAGCTCGAGCAATTCCATCGGCACATGGATGGTGCGGATCGCGAGCCGTACCTCGACGAGGAACAGGATCAGCGAGGTCAGCAGAAGCAGCATCGCCACCGTAAACGCCCACGCCGCGGCGCGGCCGAGGTTGAAGCCGGCAACCTCCTGCGCAAACAGCAGCGCGACGAGCAGGCAGACGACGATCCCGCAGGCGACCGCCGCGAGGATCGAATTGTTGATGATCGCCATGCGCCGGTCGGCGGTGCGCAATTCCGCCACGATGCGCTCATGCTCGGCGCCTTCGGTCTCCGACCAGCGCTCGATCAACGTCCGCGAACGGTCGACGACGCGCGCCAGCCGTCCGGCGATGACGTTGAGCAGGCTGCCGGTCGCCACCAGCAGGAACACCGGCGTGACCGACAACTGGATCGTCTGCGCGATCGCGCTCGTGGCAGAACTCATCAGCCCCCGCTGCCCGCCGCGACCGATGGCGTGTTGACGCCGTGCATCGCGAGGAACTTGCGCACATTGCGTGCCGCCTGGCGAATGCGCTGCTCATTCTCGACCATCGCGATGCGGACATAGCCTTCGCCGTCCTCGCCGTAGCCGACGCCAGGGGCGACCGCGACCTTGGCGTGGGTCAGCAGCTGCTTCGAAAATTCGAGGCTGCCCATCTCCTTGAGCGCGGGCGGCAGTGGCGCCCAAGCGAACATCGACGCCTTCGGGCTCGGAATGTCCCAGCCCGCGCGGCCGAAGCTTTCGACCATCACGTCGCGGCGCTTCTGGTAAAGCTCGCGGTTCTTCGCGACGATATCCTGCGGGCCGTTGAGCGCCGCGCAGGCGGCCGCCTGAATCGGGGTGAAGGCGCCGTAATCGAGGTAGGATTTGACGCGCGTCATTGCCGCGATCAGCCTTTTGTTGCCGACCGCAAAGCCCATGCGCCAGCCCGCCATCGAATAGGTCTTCGACATCGAGGTGAACTCGACCGCGACATCCTTCGCGCCCGGCACCTGCAGGATCGAGGGGGTCGGGTTGCCGTCGTAATAAAGCTCCGAATAGGCAAGGTCCGAAAGCACCCAGACCTTGTTCTCTTTCGCCCAGGCGACAAGCCGTTCGTAAAAGGCGAGATCGACCGATTCCGCCGTCGGGTTCGACGGATAGTTGACGACGAGGATCGACGGGCGCGGCACGGTGAACGCCATCGCGCGGTCGAGCGCGCGCCAGTAATTCTCGTCGGGCGTCGTCGGCACGCTGCGGATCGTCGCGCCGGCGATGATGAAGCCGAAGGTGTGGATGGGATAGCTGGGGTTCGGCGCCAGCACGACGTCGCCCGGACCGGTGATCGCGGTTGCGAGGCTGGCAAGCCCTTCCTTCGACCCCATCGTCACCACAACCTCGCTCTCGGGATCGAGGTCGACGTTGAAACGGCGCGCATAATAATTGGCCTGCGCGCGGCGGAGGCCCGGAATGCCCTTCGACTGCGAATAACCGTGCGCGTCGGGCTTCATCGCGACTTCGCAGAGCTTCTCGATCACATGCGCGGGCGGCGGCAGGTCGGGGTTGCCCATCCCCAGGTCGATGATGTCCTCTCCCGCGGCGCGGGCGGCCGCACGCATCGCATTGACTTCGGCGATGACATAGGGCGGCAGGCGCTTGATGCGATAGAATTCATCTTCGGACATGGGAAACTAGAACAACTCCTTTGCGTTTATGAACAGAAGCGCGAACGGCTTCTCGCCAGTCGCGCCAAGCCTTGTTATAGAGATTCTATCGGTACTGGCCAGCGGGAACGAGCATGAACGAAGCAGACAAGGGCGATACGACCGAAGCTTCCAATCCCTTCCTGCCCTCGCCCGAAGACATACAGCATTGGGCCAGCGTGATGGGCCGCGCGCAGCAGATGATGCTCGAATATGCACTCGGTCAGGCGAACCAGGGCAACAGCGCCGCCGCCAGCCTGTTCGATCCCGCGAGCTGGTTGCAGAACCCGACGACGCAGGCGTGGGCCGAACAATCGGCGCAGATGTGGGAACAGGGCGCGCGCTTCTGGACCTCGCTCGCCACGTTGCAGCCCTTCACCCCCGCCGCCGAAGCGTCGAAGGACAAAAGGTTCGCCGACCCCGACTGGACCGGCAATCCGGTCTTCGCGATGATCCGCCAGACCTATGGCATGCTGTCCGAGCAATTGCTCACGACGACGCGCCAGATGCAGGGGCTCGACGAGGCGGCGCGCGCGAAGCTGGAGTTCGCGGCGAAGAATATGGCCGAGGCGCTGTCGCCGACCAACCTTGCGCTCACCAATCCCGAGGTGATCCGGCGCGCGGTCGAAACGCGCGGCGAAAGCCTGCTCAAGGGGCTCAAGCATATGCTGAGCGACCTGTCGCGCGGGCAGCTCAGCCATGTCGACCCCGATGCGTTCGAGGTCGGGGTCAATATCGCGACGACCCCGGGCAAGGTGATCCACGAAACCCCGCTCTACCAGCTCATCCATTACGCCCCGACGACGAAGGAGGTCTTCGCGGTCCCGCTCGTCATCTTCCCGCCGTGGATCAACCGCTTCTATATCCTCGACCTCAACCCCGCGAAAAGCTTCGTCGCCTGGGCGGTCGAACAGGGGCTTTCGGTGTTCATGGTGTCGTGGAAGTCGGCCGACGCGTCGATGAAGGACGTCACCTGGGACGATTATGTCGCGGCGCAGGTCGATGCGATCGACACCGTCCGCGCGCTGCTTGATGTCCCCGCGGTCCACACGATCGGCTATTGCGTCGCGGGCACGACGCTCGCCGCGACGCTCGCGATGCTCTCGGCGAAGGGCGAGGCGGACAAGGTCAAGTCGGTGACCTTCTTTACCGCGCAGGTCGATTTCGAGCGCGCCGGCGAGCTCAAGATGTTCGTCGACGACAGCTATCTGTCGTTGCTGCAACAGCTCTCGGCGCCGGGCTATCTCGACGGGCGTTACATGGCCGCGACCTTCAACTCCTTACGCGGACGCGACCTCATCTGGAATTATGTCGTCAGCAATTATCTGCTCGGCAACGACTATCCGCCCTTCGATCTCCTCTACTGGAACGGCGACACGACCAACCTGCCCGCGACCTGGCATCGCCAGTATCTGGTCGATCTTTATCGCGACAACCGGCTGGTCGTTCCGAACAGCCTGTCGGTGTGCGGCACGCCGATCGACCTCCGCAAGATCGAGGTTCCCGCCTATATCCAGGCCGGACGCGACGACCATATTGCGCCGCTGGCGAGCGTGTGGCGGCTGATGGACAATCTGTCGGGTCCGAAAACCTTCCTGCTCGCGGGGTCGGGACATATTGCGGGCGTCGTCAACCCGCCCGCCGCCGGCAAATATCAATATTGGACCGGCGACAATGCTGCATCGTCGCTCGAGGCGTTCGAGGCCGGCGCGACCGAGACCAAGGGCAGCTGGTGGCCGCACTGGATCGGCTGGATCGCCGGGCAGGACAGCAAAAAAATCGCCGCAAAGGGCGCCCGTATCCCTGGAAAAGGCGGCAAAAAGGCAATCGAAGACGCCCCGGGCCGCTATGTCAAACAGCGGTAATATCGGCGAAATATAAGGTTCGGGCGATCGGGACCGTAATCATTTTTGTGCACTGCACAAAAAACTCTTGAAATCTCCGATCCACTCCTATATTGTGCACTGCAACATAAAGGAGTTGTCCCGATGGCTACCAAGTTGGATAGTGCCGAAAAGGCTTTCGAAGCCGCGACGCTGGATACCGCTGCCGCTCCCGTGGCTGCTCCTGCCGTTCCGGTCGTTGCTGCCCCGGCAGCCGAAAAGATCGAAGCGCCCGTAAAGACCAAGACCGTCGTGGCGAAGGCCAAGCCGGTCCAAAAGAAAGCCGCAAAGCCGGCAGCAAAGAAGGCCGCTCCCAAGAAGGCGGCCACAAAGACCATCGCCCCCACGACAAAGGCCGCGCCGAAGCCGGTCGCCGCCGCCACCAAAGGACTGAAGACCATGAACGACACCGTCAAGAAGTTCGCCGAAGATGCGAAGACCCGCGCCGAAGCGCTGACCGCCGACTTCAACGAAAAGGCGAAGGAAGCTTTCGCCAAGTCGAGCAAGCTCGCCGAAGAAGCCGTCGAATTCAACAAGGCGAACATCGAAGCGCTGGTTGAATCGGGCAAGATCGCTGCCAAGGGCATCGAAACGCTCGGCCAGGAAGGCGTGACCTTCGCCCGCAAGAGCTTCGAAGACACGTCGGCCGCGCTGAAGGGCTACACCGCCGTCAAGTCGCCGACCGAATTCTTCAAGCTCTATGCCGAAAACAGCAAGAAGGCGTTCGACGCCGCCGTTGCGCAGACCTCGAAGACCAGCGAACTCGTCGTCAAGCTGACGAACGACAGCTTTGCGCCGATCTCGAACCGCGTTTCGGTCATCAGCTCGAAGATGAAGGCAGCCTAAGGGCCTTCATTTTCCACCGCCGGCGCGGGCACTCTCCCCTCCTCCCCGCCCGCGCAGGCAAACCAGGACCGCTCGCAGCCTTTACGGATGCGGGCGGTTCCTGCTTTTTCGGGCCGGTTTCGCCGCGAAACGGCGATTAACCACCCCGCCCTCTTGCGAATCCGCTTCGGCGTGCGATATTCTGGCCCATGATGTTTCCCGCTCCGATCTCCCATCCGGCCCGTGCGATGGCCGACAAGGACGATGGCTCGCCCGGCACCCCGGGTGTCGGCATCGCGACGCGTACCCGCGCGAAGGCGAAAAAGCCTTCGATGTACAAGGTGCTGCTGCTCAACGACGATTACACGCCGATGGAATTCGTCGTGATGGTGCTTCAGCGCTTCTTCAACATGGACATCGAACAGGCGACGCAGGTGATGCTCCACGTCCACCAGCAGGGCGTCGGGGTGTGCGGCGTGTTCAGCTACGAAGTTGCGGAGACCAAGGTCAATCAGGTGATGGACGCCGCGCGGCAGAACCAGCACCCGCTCCAGTGCACGCTCGAAAAGGCCTGATCAGCCCGCTTTCGCCGCCTGTTCGGCGCTGAGCGCCGCCGATGGCTCGCCTTTCAGATCGCCATAACGCAAAGGCTCGCCGCAGCCGGGGCAGACGGTCGATGTGCCGACATCGGCGCCGCAAGCGCGATGGAAATAGCGCATGGCCGGGCCTGATCCGGTCTCTCCCTCCTCATAGGCCCAGCGTTCGGCCCAATTGCGCATCGCATAGAGGATATCGAACATATCCTTGCCCTTGGCGGTCAGCCGATATTCGTAACGCGGCGGGCGATCCTGATAGGCGTGACGCTCTGCCACCCCTTCCGCCACCAGCCGCTTGAGCCGCGCCGAGACGAGTTGCGGGCCGAGACCGGTGTTCGCCGCGATCGCCTCGAACCGCCGCTTGCCGAAAAACAGATCGCGCAGGATCAGCAGCACCGCGCGGTCGCCGAGCAGTTCGGCCGACCGACCGACGGGGCAGAATGTGTCCGACAGATCCGCGCGTTTGGGCATGGCCTCACTCAACGATGGAAATTTTCTCTTGTCACTATGTTTATCATAGTTACTATCGGCGGCAAGAGGAGAGTCGCTTATGTCCAACCCCGCAGCCGTGATCATCGGAGCCGGCGACGCAACCGGCGGCGCCATCGCGCGCGCCTTCGCCGCGGAAGGCCTCACCGCGTGCGTCAATCGTCGCGAACGGAACGCCGACGCGCTCGAAACGCTGGCTCAGTCGATCCGCGACGACGGGCACAAGGCACGCGCCTTCCCCGCCGATGCCCGCGACGAAGAGGCGATGATCGCGCTGTTCGACCAGGTCGAGGCCGAGGTCGGCCCGGTCGAGGTCGCGGTGTTCAACATCGGCGCCAATGTGAACTTCCCGATCGGCGAGACCACCGTCCGCGTCTACACCAAGGTCTGGGAAATGGCGTGCCTCGGCGGTTTCCTGATGGGCCGCGAAGCCGCGAAGCGCATGGCACCGCGCGGCCGCGGCACGATCCTTTTCACCGGCGCGACGGCGTCCTTGCGCGGCGGCGCCGGCTTTGCCGCCTTCTCGGGCGCCAAGGGCGCCTTGCGCATGCTCGCCCAGTCGATGGCGCGCGAACTGGGCCCGCAGGGCGTGCACGTGGCGCACATAATCATCGACGGCGCGATCGACACCGAATTCATCAAGGGCCGCCATCCCGACTTCGACAAGGCCAAGGCGCTGGATCTGATCCTCAATCCCGACGCCATCGCCGCCAACTATGTGATGCTCCACAAGCAGCCGAAAAGCGCGTGGACGCACGAACTCGACCTCCGCCCCTGGGGAGAAAAATGGTGACCGAAAGCCCGAAAAAGACACTCGAACTCATCTTCGATTTCGGCAGCCCGAACGCCTATCTGACGCTGCGGGTGCTGCCCGAACTGCTCGACCGCACCGGCGCAGATCTGGTGATCACCCCGTGCCTGCTCGGCGGGATCTTCAAGGCCACGGGCAACAAGGCGCCGATGATCCAATATGCCGAAGCGCCGGCCAAGCTCGCCTATGAGCATCTCGAAATGCGGCGCTTCATCGAAAAACACGGCCTGACCAAATTTCGCCTCAACCCGCATTTCCCGGTGAACACGCTGCTGATCATGCGCGGCGCGATCGTCGCGGCGGACGAAGGCATGCTCGACGACTATGTCGACGCGGTGAACCGCGCGATGTGGGAAGAAGGGCTGAAAATGGACGAACCCGAGGTCGTCGCAACCTTTCTCTCGGCGAACGGCTTCGACGGCCCGGCGCTGCTGGCGCGAACGCAGGAACCGGAGATCAAGGCGAAGCTCGTCGCCAACACCGAAGCCGCGGTGGCGCGCGGCGTCTTCGGCATCCCGACCTTCTTCGTCGGTGACGAGATGTTCTTCGGCAAGGACCGGCTGGCGCAGGTCGAAGAAGCGCTCGGCTAGCCCTGCCCGGCCGACGGTGCCCGCCCCGCCACCCAGATTCCCGCGACGATGAGCGCCAGCCCGGCGACGTGGAACAGATGCAGCGTCTCGCCGAGGAACAGCATCGCCAGCCCCGCCCCCATCAGCGGCATGACGTTCATATATTGGCCGGTCGCCGCCGACCCGATCAGTTCGACCCCGCGATTGAAGAAAAGATAGGCGAGGAACGACGGGAAGACCGAAACATAGGCGATCGCCAACGCGCTTCCCGGGGCCGCGACGATCCGCTTCCCCGACCACAGCTCGATCGCATAAACCGGCGCGATCACGACGATCCCGACGATGATCGAGGCGGCGAGAAAGCTCAGCGGATGGACCGCCGGCCGGCGGCGGAGCAGCACCGAATAGAGCGCCCAGAGCAGCACCGCGCCGCCGATGATCGCATCGCCGAGATTGAGCTGCAGCGCGATCAGCAACGCCGGGTCGCCGCGCCCGACGATCGCCAGCACCCCGGCCAGCGACACCAGCACACCCGCGACCTGACGCACACTCGTCCGGTCGCGCATCACCAGCGCCCCGACGATCAGGATCAGCGCCGGCTGCGCCGACTGGATCAGCATCGAATTGAGCGCCGTCGTGCTCTGCAGCCCGGTGTAGAGGAGGATGTTGAACGACCCGATCGCCAGCGCGCCGAGGACCGCGACGATCGGCCAGTTCACCCGCAGCACCGGCCAGTCGCGCTTCAGATACGGCCACGCCAGTGGCAGCAACAGCATCAGCGCGAAGGTCCAGCGCCAGAAGGACAGCGCCGCGGGCGGGACGAGTTCGCGCGCCGCGCGCCCGACGATCGAATTGCCCGCCCAGAACAGCGCGGTGAAGGTCAGCAGCACATAGGCCCGCGACCAGAGCGCCGTCAGCGGCCCGCCATCGTTCGTCATTCGCATCGTTTCCCGTTCGCGCCGCAGGGCGTCAGCCCGCTCTTTCACGGCCCGGCGGAAATATGCAACCGGCGTGGGAAGGGACCCGCGTCCGTGCCGGTCCCTTCCGTTACCTCGCCTAGCTGAAATCGAGCTGGATGATCTGGCTCGGCGTCGCGCGGCAATACATCTCGATCGAACGCGCGCCGTCGGGATAGGTCGCGGTCATCGCCGCGCGAATGCGCCAGCCGCCATTGCCCTGCTCGAGGTTGACGAGCCGGTCGTACGTCAACCGCGAGCCGCCCGTCGCGCCGATCTGCCGCGCCGCATCGTTCATGCAATTCTGCACCGATGGGCGCGCCGCGCTCGGCAGGCTCGAGAGGTTGGCGCTGAGCGTCGCCGGCGGGCCGGCGGGATAGGTCACGGGCTCGGTCGTCGTCGTCTCCTCGCCCGTCGGTGTCTTCTTTTTCTTGCTGAGCAGCAGCGCGAGCAGGCCGCCCGCGACCACGGCGCCGCCGATGATCAGTCCGGTGCTCGGTCCCTTGTCCTTGTCTTTCTCGGGCGGCCGCGCATTGCGGTAGCCATAGCCGAATTCGGCACGGCAGCCGTTGTTCACCCAGACGTAGGAGGCGGTATAGCCCCACTGCCGGCCCGCATTGCAGCGCCCGCCAAGCCGCCGCGTCAGTTCGACGCGGTCGTTCGTCGCGACATTGCATTGCTCGTAGCGGTTGCTGCGCGATTCGCAGCGGATGGTGCCGGCATAGTCGCCGACCGGTTGCGGCAACGGCACCGGATAGCCTCCGCCGCCGCCATAATTATAGCCATAGCCGAATTCGGCACGGCAGCCGCCCGAAACCCAGATTTGCGACGCGGTGAAGCCCCAGTCGCGCCCCTTCGAGCAACGCCCGCCAATGACGCGGATCAGGTCGACGCGGTTACCGGTGCGCACGTTGCAACGCTGGATCTTGTTGTTCCGCGATTCGCAGCGGAGCGTGCCGGCATAATTGTCACCGGGCCGCGGCGGCTGGATCTGCGGGCCGCCCGGGGGCGGATAAGGAAGGGTAGTAACTTGGGCCAGCGCCGGCGTGGCGAGCTGTGTGGCGATCAGCGAAGCGGTCGTGACGACCGTGAGAACCGGATTCCGCATGTCTTTGCCCCTGCTGTTGAAAGATCGATCCGTTTTGCCCTGTCTTTTTCCGTGCTGCCTTCTTGCTCCCGAATATCGACACCGATGTTTCCACGTTTCGCGGGGCAAAGCCATCGCAAAAATGCCACCGGATAGCGCGAGATCGCCAAGATCAGAGGGTGCGCGGTACCTTAGAAATGCCTCGACAGGCTGAGGCGCCAGCTCCGCGGTTCGCCGGGGGTGACGCGGTCGACGCAGCAGCTGTCGGGGAAATAGCGCTTGTCGAACAGGTTGTTGACGTTGAGGCGGATCGTCCAGTCGCGATAGCCATAGGACAGACCGGCATCGAACAGCGCATAGCTCGGTAGCGTGAACAGCGACAGCGCGTCGAAGCTGCCGTCGAAATCGAGATCCTCGGGGAAATTCGCCCCGACCTTGCGGCTGTTATACTGGAAGGCGGCGTTGACGCCGAGATTGGCGAGCGGACCCGACGGAACGACATATTCGCCGAACAGGTTGAACCCGTGCTTCGGCACATTCTGGAGCCGCGCGCCGACGGGAAGATTATTGTCCTTGGTGATCTTCGCATCGAGATAGGCATAGGCGATCGCGATCGTCGCGCCCGGCGCGGGATGCCATGTCCCTTCGACCTCGATGCCGCGGCTGCGCTGCTCGCCCGTCGTGACGTAGAAGAAGGGGTTGGCGGGATCTTCGGTCGCAACATTCTGGCGCGTCAGTTCGAAGACCGAAACCATGCCGCTGAGCGTGCCGTGCTGGAACTTGATCCCGGCCTCGATATTACGGCCCGTTTCGGGGGGCAGAGAATCGCCGTCGACGGTGAAGAACCCCGCCTGCGGCGTGAACGACCGCGACCAGCTGGCGTAGAGCGCCGCCCCCGGCGCCACATTGACGGTGGCGCCGATGCGCGGACTGAGCTTTTCATCCTTCTGCCCGTCGGCGCTCGCCCAGTCGTAGCGACCGCCGAGCGTCAGCGTCGCGACGTCGGCGAAGTTCAGATGGTCCTGAATGTAGATACCCGTCTGGCGCGACTTGCCGCCGCCGGCATAGGCGGCCGCCGGATCGTGGATCAGCGGCGCCTCGAAATCGGGATCGAGCAGGTCGAGCGGGTTGGCTGCGGGATCGTAATTGCCGCCATCTTCGTGGAAGCGGCTTTTGCTTTGCCGGTAATCGAGCCCGACGACGATATTGTGCTTCACGATCCCTGTCGCGACCTTCAGCGTAAAGCGGCTGTCGACCGCGATATCCTTGTCGCGTTCGTAGAAGGGACCATAGATGTAGCGGCCCGCGATATGGCCCTGCTGGACGCCGTCGACGATTTCGTTGTCGACGAAACCCGACCAGAAATTCCAGTTGTTCCAGAATATCTTGCGGTCGGTGTAACGCAGCGTCTGATCGAACGACAGCGCATCCGAAAATTCATGGGCGAAGACATAGCCGGCGTGGACATAGCGCTGGTTGTGGATCGCGGGATCGACCGTGTCATTGTTGATCGTGAAATCGATCGGCTGCTCGCCATGCGCCCATGGCAGCACCGTCCCCCACGCCGAAACCGGCGACCAGGGGCGGTCGTGATTGCGTTCGTAGCGGCCGAGGAAGGTCAGGCGCGTCGCGGGGCCGATATTCCAGGTCAGCGACGGCGCGATATAGATGCGGTTCTTCGACGAGAAATCGACGAAATCGCCGCTGTCGCGAAAGAGGAGATTGATCCGGCCAAGGAGCGCGCCATCGCCGGTCAGCGGCGCATTGGCATCGAGACTTGCTTCGACGAGTCCGTAGGACCCGGTCGCGATCGTCGCATCGGCAAAGGCCTCGGGCTTCGGACGTTTGCTGACAAGGTTGACGATCCCGCCGAGCGGTGCCGAGCCGTAAAGCATCGACGCCGGGCCCTTGACGACCTCGACCTGCTCCAGCCCGGCGAGTTCGTTGTTGCTGCCCGCGACGTTCAGGCTCGCAAGGCCGTCAAGATAGACGCTGCCATAGGCGGCGTCGAAGCCGCGGATCTGATAGGCGTCGTAATAGCCATAGGTGCTGCTCCGCGACACCCCTGCGACCCCGCGCAGCGCCTCCGCCAGCCGGGTGACGCCGCGCTTTTGCAGGTCCTCGGTCGTGATCACCGAAATCGCCTGCGGCGTCTCGATCAGCGGAATGTCGGACTTGCCGGCGTCGGGAACGCGTTCCAGCCGTTCGCCGGTCACGACGATGTCGCGGCCCGGCTGTGACTGGTCGTCCGCTTCCGCCGCCGCTGCGGGCAGCGTGAAGATCAGCGAAAGGGCGGTGCCGGCAATCAGCCGGCCAATGACGGTCTTGGTCATGGCTTTTTCCCCTGTTGTCACGGAAGATCATCCGGCGACCATGCGCCCCCACGGCATAGACCCGGCCGAGATCGGGCCTCGCGACGACGAAGGCCGGCGGCGCCAGACAGGCCCCGCCGCCGGCACCGATCAGAAGCGATAGCCGACGGTGCCCATCACGTTGCGCGGCGCGCCCACGAAACAGTCGCCGCGCGCAAGGCAGGAGGCGAAATATTTGTTGTTGAGCAGGTTCGTGGCGTTGACCGCAAAGCGCCAGTTGTTCCAATTGATCTCGGCCAGCGCGTCGACCGTCGTGCGCGACGGCGTGACGATCGACCAGACGGGGCTCGTCGAAACGCTCTTGCCATTATAGACGACACCGGCGCCCAGCTGGAGCTGCGCTTCGTCGACAAGTCCGAAGGTCTTGGTCGACCAGAGCGACGCGGTGTGCCGCGGCATATAGTCCAGGCTGGTATTCGTTTCGGACTTGAGCTTCGAATAGCCGTAATTGGCGAGCAGTTCGAAATTGCCGGGCAGCGTGTGGCTGGCCTCGATCTCGAAACCCTTGGTGTTGAGAACGCCCGACTGGCTGGTCGAGTTGCCGGCGCCATAGAGGACGCGGTTGCGCTCCTTGATCTTGAAGACGGTCGCCGTGACCAGCGTGTTGATGTTCGGCTGCCACTTCACGCCCGCCTCATATTGCGTGCCGGTCTGCGGCCGGTAGGGCGAGATGGGATCGCCGTTGATGTCCTGAATCGAGCCCGCGACCGGCAGGAAGCTCTCGGTATAGCTGAAGAAGGGCGAGAAGCCGGCGCCGATCTCTCCGATAATCCCGGCGCGGAAGGTGGTGGCATTGTCCTTCTGGCCGGAGGAGCCGGTGACGCGGTCGCGGCGGGCGCCCAGCACGACGGAAACCCGGTCGTAGAAACGGATTTGGTCCTGCACGTAGATACCAAGCTGCTTCTGGCTTTCGACGAAGAACCGGCCGGTGGGATCATATGTGCCCATCGCGTCGTAATCGATGTCGTAGAGGTCGATCAGTTCGAACCCGTCGGCGCTGCGCTTGGCGACCTTGTTCCAGCTATAGTCGAGGCCGACCAGCAGCTTATGTTCGATATTCGCGCCGGTGTTGAAGTTGAACTGGACGTTGTTGTCGGTTGAAAACACGTTCATCCGCGCGTCGTTGGCACCGACATACAGGCCGATCGTGCGGCCATAGGTTCCTTGGGTAGCATAGGGCAGAAAAGGGTCGGTCGGGTTGGTATAGCTGTCGGTGTAGCGGGTGTTATATTCGAGGTCGCTGTCGATATAGCGTGCCTTCAGGCTGAGGCGGATATTGTCCGAGAAGCGGTGGGTAATCGATCCCCCGCCCTGGAGCGAACGACCGGCATAGCGGTCCTCTCCGGGCTTGCCGACAAAGGTATATTGGTCGAGGCGACCTGAAGGATTGGCGGTGTTGGGCAGGAAGGTCCCGACGATCGGCAGGAACTGCGATGTCGAACCGCTGTCGTCCTCCTGATAGAGACCGGTCAGCACGACGTCGGTGTCGGGCGTCGGCTGCCAGCGGATCGAGGGCGCGAACATCACCCGGTCGTCGGGGACATGATCGACATAGGTGTCGGCGTCGCGCGCACGGCCGACGAGGCGGACGGCGAGCGTGTCGGAGGCGGCGAGATTGACGTCGGCGAGCACTTCCTTGCGGTCAAAGCTGCCATAGACGAGGCTGATTTCGCCGCGCGTGGTGAAATCCGGCGTCTTGCTGACGAGATTGACGAGACCGCCGATCGACCCCTGCCCGAACAGCACAGAAGCCGGGCCGCGCACGATTTCGACGCGCGAGAAATTATAGGGGTCCGAAGTAATCGAGGCATAATAGGAGAAGATGTCGCGCATGCCGTCGCGGAACTGCAGCGCATCGAGGCCGCGGACGTTGAAGCCGTCGACGCGGGTATCGCGGCCATAGGGATTGGCGAGGACGCCGGCGGCATATTTCACCGTGTCGCTGATGCTGATCGCGCCCTGCGCCTGATATTGTTCGGCGGTGACGACCTTGATCGGCTGCGGCAATTCGGTCAGCGCGGTGTCGGTCTTGGTACCGGTATAGCCCGTGACGACGATCGTCTCCTCGCCGCCCGCATAAGCATCGGCTTCAGCGGCGGTGTCGGCAGCCGCCGACGCGGCATCGTCCGCGCCCTCGCCAGCCCAGGCCGGATTGACCGAACACGCAAGCATGGATGCCCCGCAGAGCATGATCATTCGGACAGTCATCATATTCACCCTCTTTTGAGACCCAATCTCGATTCGGCATGGCGGCTATAGCGACTCATTCGCAATAGCAAGCGAGTAATTATCATTTGCAATAAGAGTTCCTTGATCTCACAGATGTGCGCCGGCGGGCGCTTCCAGCAGCCAAAACGCCGTTGAGGCCCATTCAAAACAGAGGAACTCCCGATGAAAAAAAGCTTCGCCGCGCTGATCGCCTTAAGCTTGCTCGCGTCGCCCGCCGCCGCGCATGAAGTGTGGATCGAACGCGACGGCGCCGGCCCGGCGCGCGTCTATCTCGGCGAGCCCGCCGATCCGGTTCCCGAGGCCGGCGACCCCGAATTTTCGAACCTCAAGACGCCGGGCGTCTTCCTCGCCGGCAGCAAGACGCCGGCCGCGCTCGTACGCCGCGCCAACCATATCGAAGCGGCCGTCGCCGGAGAAGGCGACGTGCGCCTGACCGACGACAATGTCTTCGCGCCTTGGGAAAACGACGGCAAATGGGAAGGCGTCATCTATTATGCGCGCGCCGGCCGCAACGACCCCAGCCATGCGCTCGACCTCGAGATCGTGCCTGTCGCGGCGGGATCGGACAGCTTCATCGTCCACTGGCAGGGCAAGCCCCTGCCCGCCGCGAAGGTCAATGTGATCAACGCCGATCGCTGGCAAAAGAGTTTCACCGCGGACGGTGCGGGCCGTGTCGATGTGCCCGTGTCGGGCGCCGGCCGCTATCTGCTCGCGGTTTCGCACGACGTGGAGGGCGAACGCGCGCTCGGCGGCAAGACGCTCGCCAAGACGATCCACGTTTCGACGCTGACCTTCGTCCAGCCCTAAGGGCGTTCGCTCGCCAACCGGTCGCGAAACCGCGCGAGCCGCTCCACCGCTTCGTCGAGGACCGCACCGTCCTTGGCGAAGCAGAGGCGCAGGATGTGACGCGGGCCGTCGCCTTCGAACAGCGCCGACACCGGGATCGACGCCACCCCCGCCTCGCGCACCGCGCGTTCGCTGAATTCACGGTCGGAAAGCGCGACGCCCGACGCCGCGAGGTCGATGCACAGGAACCAGGTCGCGGCATTCGGCAGCACATTAAAGCCTGCACGGTCCAGCGCGTCGCCCAGTCGCCGGCGCGATACCGCCCAGCCGTCGCGCTGCGCCGCAAACCAGTCGTCGGGCCGCTCCAGCCCCTCGGCGACCGCCCATTGCAGCGCGGGCGGCGTCGTGAAGGTCAGGAACTGGTGCGCGCGGCCGAGCGCGGTCGCCAGTGCCGGTGCGGCGCACATCCAGCCCGTTTTCCAGCCGGTGAGGCCGAAGATCTTGCCCGCCGAGCCGATCTTGACCGCGCGCTCCGCCATGCCCGGAAAGGACAGCAGCGAGCGGTGGGCGATGCCGTCGAAGCGGACATCCTCCCACACCTCGTCGCAGATCGCGGTGAGGTCGTAGCGCACGCATGTCTCCGCGATCATCGCGAGTTCGGCCTCGCTCGCCACTGTGCCCGCGGGGTTGAGCGGGTCGTTGAGCATCAGCACGCGCGTGCGCGGGGTGATGGCGGCGGCAAGGTCGGCGGCATCGTAGCGCCAATGGGGCGGGCGGAGCGCGACCGAAACCGGAACACCGCCAATGCGGCGGATCACCGGCGCATAGCTGTCATAGGCCGGCTGGAACAGGATCACCTCGTCCCCCGACGCGACCAGCGCGAGCAGCGCCGCGGCCAGCGCCTCGGTCGCGCCCGAGGTGACGATCACCTGCTCCGGCGCGAGCGCGAGACCCTGTCGCCGCGCGTAGAAACCGCAGATTGCGTTGCATAGCTCGGGCAGGCCGAAGGCGGGCGGATATTGGTTCGATTTTTCGGTGAGCGCGCGCGCTGCGGCAGCGACCATGTCGGGATGCGGAGGCTCGTCGGGAAAACCCTGCCCCAGATTGATTGCGCCATGTTCGCGGGCGAGCGCCGACATATGCTCGAAGATCGTCGGGGCCATCGCGGCGTAGAGCGGATGGACGGCGGTCATGGTTGCGAAATCCAGAGCGACAGGCCCGGCGGCGGGGCGGCGGGCGGCGCATCGGCGATATGGCGAGCGGCATCGGCGCGGGCACGGTCGAGGATCGCGGTGGGAATCGCCGCCGGATGGAAGATATGGTCGGCCTCGCCGAGCAGCCGCGCAACGCGGAGCGTCAGATCGTCGGGGTCGGCGCTGGCGAGGGCGATGGTTTCGAGCCGCGACGGCTGCGCTGCTACCGCACCCGCCAGCCAGGCATCGACCTTGTCCGCCGCATCGCCGTCGAGCGGATCGAGCGCGCCGCCGCTCGCCAGCGCCGCGTCGATTGCGCGGCGCCGGTCGGCGGCGGCAGGCCAACGGCTTTTCATCGCATCCCGCGCCGCATGCAGCGCCGAGGCGAGCGCCCCGAGCCGCGCGGGAAGCAGGGCCTCGATGCGTTGCCGCACCGCCTTTGCCAGCCCCGCCGACGCCCCGCCGGTGCCGATCGCAATGGTGACCGGCGTCCGGTCGACGATCGCCGGGGTGGTGAAATCGCAAAGGTCGGGCCGGTCGACGACATTGACGAGCAGCCCGCGCGCCCGCAGCGCCTGCGCAGCCGCGCGCGCCTCGCCCTCGTCGGCAAGGGCGACGAACGCAACGGCTGCGCCCTCCTCCCAATCGGTGACGATCCGCCCGCCGGCGCGAACGATCAGCCGCGCCTTGGCGTCCGCCGCCTCCCCTTCCCCGACCAGCACGACCGGGCGGCCGCGCAGATTGAGGAAGAGGGGGAATTGCTCCATCGTCAGTCGATCCAGTCGGGCACGCGCTCGGCGGCCATGATCGTCCCCGCGGCGATGCGGTCGGCGACGACGACATAGCGGTCGCCATCGACGAGCACCTCGGGAACGAGGCTGCGGCTGTTATAGGTCGACGCCATCGTCGCGCCATAGGCGCCCGCGGTGCGGAAGACGGCAAGGTCGCCCGCCTCGACCTTGTCGGTCACGCGGTCGCGCGCGAAGGTATCGCCCGTTTCGCACACCGGGCCGACGATCGACGCGGTCATCTTCTCGCCGCCCGGCTGCACGGCAACGAAATCATGATAGGCGTCGTAAAGCGCCGGACGCGCAAGGTCGTTCATCGCTGCGTCGACGATCACAAACGGATTGGTCGCGCCCGGCTTGACCCACAGCACCTCGGTAAGCAGCACGCCAGTGTTACCCGCGATCACCCGGCCGGGTTCGAACATCAGCGTGACGTCCCAATCCTTTGTTACCCGCGCGACCATCGCGCCATATTCGGCGGGCGACGGCGGATTGTCCTCGGGCCGATACGGCACGCCAAGCCCGCCGCCAAGGTCGACATGGGTGATGCTGTGCCCCGCGGCGCGGAGGTCGGCGACGAGACGACCGACGCGTTCGAACGCCGCCTCGAGCGGGTCGAGGCTGGTGAGCTGGCTGCCGATATGCAGTGCGATACCGCGCATTTGCAGCCCCGGCAGCGCTGCCAGACGCCCGAATATTTCGGGCGCGCTGTCGATGCCGACGCCGAACTTGTTTTCGGCCTTGCCGGTCGAAATTTTCGCATGCGTGCCCGCATCGACGTCGGGGTTGACGCGTAGCACGGCGCGCGCAGTCATCTCCTTGCCAAGCGCAATCTCGGCAAGCGCGACGCCTTCGGGTTCATGTTCGATGTTGAACTGGCCGATGCCGCGATCGAGTCCGAGCGCCAGTTCGGCGCGCGTCTTGCCGACGCCCGAAAAGACGATGTCTTCGGGCGCCATGCCCGCCGCCAGCGCGCGTTCGAGCTCGCCGCCCGAGACGACGTCGGCGCCATAGCCCTGCCGCGCGAGGACGCGCAGCACGCCGAGGTTGGGGTTGCACTTGATCGCGAAGGCGATGTGCTTCTTCGGAATATCGCTCAGCGCGTCGCGGAACACCTGCGCATGGCGTTCGAGCGTCGCGCGCGAATAGACATAGACGGGGGTGCCGATTTC
This sequence comes from Sphingopyxis macrogoltabida, assembly GCF_001314325.1. Classification (NCBI taxonomy): domain Bacteria; kingdom Pseudomonadati; phylum Pseudomonadota; class Alphaproteobacteria; order Sphingomonadales; family Sphingopyxidaceae; genus Sphingopyxis; species Sphingopyxis macrogoltabida. Next base: position 507,714 of record NZ_CP009429.1, on the reverse strand, counting down.
CTCGGCGATGCGCGGCAAGGGAATGTTTTCGGCGTGGAGGACGCCGTCACGATAGTCAAAATGATCCATTGGAAAAGTCCTCAGCCCGGAGGCGGTAAATCGAAATCGTCGGGTTCGCGGCGTTCCGAGCGTTTGAGAAGTTCGTCGCTGCGCGCGGGTCTGGCCTGCGCGTCAGGCGTCGTGAGCTCCTCCGTGGTCGGGGCGCGCGTTGCGCCGAGCGGGATTTCCGGTGCCGGCTGGCCGGCGACGGGCTTCAGATCTTCCTTGCTGCCGCACGCGGCAAGCGTGGCCAAAAGGGCGGCGCCGGTCAGGGCGGCGGCGAGGGAACGCTGGGCCATCATCCTATTCCTTCGTGGCGGCACGCGCCGCGGCAATGGCCTGCCTTACCCGTTCGGGAGCGGTACCGCCATAGCTGGTACGGCTGGCGACCGACGCTTCGACGGTCAACGCCGCGAGCACCTCGGGCGTGACTGCAGTGTGGATTGCGGCCGCGTCGGCAGCAGGCAGCGCCGACAGTTCGACGCCAAGTCCCTCGGCGCGCTTGACGCAGGCGCCGACGACATGATGCGCCTCGCGGAACGGCAGCCCCGCCTCGCGCACCAGCCAGTCAGCAAGGTCGGTCGCGGTCGAATAGCCCGACGCGGCGAGCGCACGCATGCGGTCGGTGCGGAAGGTCAGCGTCTCGACCATCCCGGTCATTGCGGCGAGCGACAGCGCCAGCGCGTCGAAGGCGCCGAACAGCGTCTCCTTGTCGTCCTGCAGATCCTTCGAATAGGTAAGCGGCAGGCCCTTCACGATGACGCTGAGCCGCTGGAACGCCCCGAGCAGCAGTCCCGCGCGCCCGCGCACCAGCTCGGCGGCGTCGGGGTTGCGCTTTTGCGGCATGATCGAGCTGCCCGTCGACCAGGCGTCGGGCAGGCTGACGAAACCAAAGGGCTGGCTCGCCCAGATCACGACCTCTTCGGCGAGACGCGAGAGATGCAGCGCGGCGATCGACGCCGAGGCGCAGAATTCGAGCGCGAAGTCGCGGTCCGACACCGCATCGATGCTGTTCGCCATCGGCCGGGCAAAGCCGAGCGCCGTCGCCGTCGCGTGGCGGTCGACCGGGAAGCCGGTGCCCGCGAGCGCCGCAGCGCCGAGCGGCGATTCGTTGAGCCGCGCCCGCCCGTCGGCGAAGCGGCCGCGGTCGCGGCCGAACATCTCGACATAAGCGAGCAGATGGTGGCCGAGCGTCACCGGCTGCGCGACCTGCAGGTGCGTGAAGCCGGGCATGATGCTGTCTGCATGCTCCTCGGCCCGCGTCAGCAGCGCCGTCTGCAGCGCCGCCAGCCCGGCGTCGATCCGCTCGCAGGCGGTGCGCGTCCACAGGCGGAAATCGGTCGCGACCTGATCGTTGCGCGACCGCGCGGTGTGCAGCCGCCCGGCCGCCTCGCCGACCAGCTCCTTGAGCCGCGATTCGACGGTCATGTGAATGTCTTCGAGCGCAAGATCGACCGGCACGCCGTCGCGCGCGAATTCTTCGGCGATCTCGGCGAGGCCGCGGTCGATGACCACAGCATCCTCGGCCGCGATGATGCCCGTCGCGCCCAGCATCGCGGCGTGCGCGCGGCTCGCGGCGATATCCTCTTCCCACAGGCGCTTATCGACGGGGATCGACGCGTTTATCTCTTGCATGATCGCCGCGGGTCCGCCACCGAAGCGGCCACCCCACATGCTGTTGCTGTCCGGAGATTCCGCCATTCAACGCGTCCCGAGAAAAATCGCCCTGATCCTCGCGCTCTGCCTCGCCGGATCGATCGCGGGCTGCGATAGGGAAAAGCAGGCGGCGGAGCAAGCGGTGCCGGGCGAAGGAAATATTTCGCGCGGTGAAGCGAAAGGCGCCCCTGCCGTAGGGCAATTCGAACATGTCGTTGAACGTGGTAACGCCGGAAAACCGGTACCGGCGGCAGCGTTCCGCGGCCCCGACGATGCGCCGGTAACGCTTGCCGCGTTCAAGGGCAAACCGCTGCTCGTCAATCTGTGGGCGACATGGTGCGCGCCGTGCGTCGCCGAAATGCCGACGCTCGACAAGCTCGCCGCCAACCGGCGCGACACGATGACGGTGATTGCGGTGGCGCAGGACCTGCAGGGCGCCGAGGTCGTCGACCCGTGGTTCCAGAAGGCGGGACTGACAGCACTCCAGCCCTATATCGATCCGCAGAACGGCCTGCTCGATGCGGCGAACAGCGCGCTGCCGACGAGCATCCTCTATGATGCCGAGGGGCGCGAGGTCTGGCGGGTCGTCGGCGCGATCGACTGGCAGGGCGAAGAAGCGCAGAAATTGCTCGCCGAAGCGGGCGCCTGATCGGGTCAGTCGAGCCCGGCCTGCGCAAGCGCGATCAGCGCCCTGCCCAGCTTCTCGACCTCGGACGCCGTCCGCGCCCCCGCGAAAAAGCTGGCCGAAACGCAAAACTCGGGCTTCGCCTGCGGTATCACCGCCGCGAGGGTGCAGATGCCGATGTGGGTATAGCCGTCGTCGAGCGCATAGCCCGCCTGCGCCGCCGCGCCGATCTGCTCGGCATAGAGTCCGGGCGACACGGGCTTTTGCCAGCGAACCGCGGCGAACCGCCGCACGATTTCGTCGGAGCCCGGCGCCTGCGCCGCAGCGATCGCGCGCCCGACCGCGCCGCCGCCGAGCGGCTGGCGCTGCCCGCGCGCGAGATGGATGCGGAGCACCGCGTTGCTTTCGGCGTGCGCGACAAGCTGCATGCGGTCGCGCGACGCGGTCTGCCACAGCCCGACGGTGACTTCATGCACCTGCGCGAACTCCGCCAGCAGCGGCACCATGCGATCGATCAGCCGCCGCGCATCGCCGTCGCGCAGCAGACCCGACCGCCGCCACGCGTCGGCCAGCCGGTAGCGTTTCCCCGGCTGTTCGCGGACGATCACCCCTTCACCCAGCAAGGTGCCGAGCAGGTTGAAAACACTCGAGGGGCTGAGGCCGACCGCACGGCTGACATCGGAAAGGGTCAGCGTCTCCGAATCGGCGAACAGCCGCATGATCGCAAAAGCCTGCGAAACCGATCTCACCCCATCCGCCACATGCACCACCATTTTTCTTCATTGTGAAAACACAATTCTTTATATTGAATATATCGACCGACTCAACTAGCCGATTTCGAACCGATGGAATGGAGGATGCGATGGGCGGGATGCTGGGCGGCAAAGTGGTGGCGGTGACCGGCGCAGGGCGCGGGGTCGGACGCGAGATCGCCCTGCTCTGCGCAAAGGAAGGCGCGGCGGTCGTGGTCAACGATCTGGGCGGCAGCGCCGAGGGCGAAGGCGCCGACCTCTCCCCCGCGCAGGAAACGGTAAACGACATCAAGGCGGCCGGCGGCAAGGCGCTGGCGAACGGCGCCAGCGTCGCCGACCCCAAGGGCGCGGCAAGCATCGTCGAGGATGCGGTGCAAGCCTTCGGCCGCATCGACGCGGTGGTGAACAATGCCGGCATCCTGCGCGACCGCATCTGGCACAAGATGAGCCATGAGGATTGGAACGCGGTGATCGACGTTCACTTGAACGGCTGCTTCAATGTGTCGAAGGCGGCGACGCCCTATTTCCGCGACCAGCAGTCGGGCAGCTTCATCCACTTCACCTCGACCAGCGGGCTGATCGGCAATTTCGGCCAGGCCAATTATTCGGCGGCGAAGCTCGGCATCGTCGGGCTGTCCCAGTCGATCGCGCTCGACATGGCGCGCGCCGGGGTGCGCTCGAACTGCATCGCCCCCTTCGCGTGGAGCCGGCTGATCGCGACGATCCCCGCGACCAACGAGGCCGAGGCGTTGCGCATCGAGCGGATGAAGACGATGACCGCCGACAAGATCGCGCCGCTCGTCGCCTTCCTCGCGAGCGATGCGTCGCAGGAAGTGTCGAACCAGGTGTTCGGCGTGCGCAAGAACGAGATATTCCTTTTCTCGAAACCGCGCCCGATCCGCTCGATGCAGAAGAATGAGGGCTGGACCGCGCAGGCGATCGCCGACGAGATGCTCCCGGCGTTCCGCGGCAGTTTCGCCAATCCGGCGGAGCGTTCGGGGGACGTCTTCGGCTACGATCCCATCTGATGGCGATCGACCCCGACTACCTCCTTTCGATGCCGCCGATCGTCACGCGGCAGGTGCTCACGCCGCGCGATACGATCCTTTACGCGCTCGGCGTCGGGGCGACCGAGCTTGATTTCCTGTTCGAGGAGCGGCTGAAGGCGCTGCCGACGATGGCGGTGACATTGGGCTATCCGGGCTTCATCTGGCGCGACCCGGCGCTCGGCGCGAACTGGCAGAAGATATTGCACGGCGAGCAGTCGACGATCCTCCACGCGCCGCTGCCCGTTGAAGGCGAGGTCGTCGGATCGACGGTGATCGAGGCGCTGTACGACAAGGGCGCCGACAAGGGCGCGCTCGCGATGGTGACGCGCGAGATCCACGACGGGGCAGGCACGCATCTCGCGACCTCGCGCTCGATGACCTTCCTGCGCGGCGACGGCGGCTTCGGCGGTTCGGCCGAAGGCGCACCGGTGCCGCACACCATCCCCGACCGCGCGCCCGACGATGCGGTGACGCTGACCACCGCCACCAATCTGGCGCAAATCTATCGCCTGTCGGGCGACCTCAACCCGCTGCACATCGACCCCGATGTCGCCAGGGCGGGCGGCTTCGAAGCGCCGATCCTGCACGGGCTCGCGACCTATGGCGTGATCGGGCGGGCGCTGCTCGCCGCGCGCTGCGGCAATGATCCCGCGCGCCTCAAGCGGATCGACGGCCGCTTTTCGGCGCCGGTCTATCCCGGCGAAACGATCGAGACCTCGATCTGGGACGAAGAGGGTGGCAAGCTCGCCTTCCGCGCCCGCGTGGTCGAGCGCGACAAGATTGTCTTCACCAACGGCTATGCGGAGACGGCATGAGCGATTTCGGAATCCTGGCGTTCGGCGCCTATGTGCCGATCACGCGGCTGCAGCGCAGCAGTATTCACGCAACGAACGGCTGGTTCGCCGGCGGCCTGCGCGGCCTCGCCAAGGGCGAGAAAGCGGTCGCCAACTGGGACGAGGACAGCGTCACCATGGCGGTCGAAGCCGCGCGCGATGCGCTCGAAGGCTTGGATCGCGCGACCGTCCAGCGCGTCGCCATCGCCTCGACCACGCTCCCGTTCGCCGACCGCCAGAATGCCGGCATCGTCAAGGAAGCGCTGAACCTGCCCGACGCGGTCGGCGCGCTCGACGTCGCGGGATCGCAGCGCGCCGCGACCTCGGCGCTGCTCGCGGCGCTGGGCGGACATGAAACCACGCTGGTCGCAGCCGCCGACCTCACGACGCCCAAGCCCGCATCCGAGCGCGAGATGACGAGCGGCGATGCTGCCGCGGCGGTGCTCGTCGGCACCGGCACGCCAATCGCGACGCTCGTCGCGAGCCACAGCGTGACGATGGATTTCGTCGACCACTTCCGCGAGGCCGGCGAAGCGCATGATTATGACTGGGAGGCGCGCTGGGTACGTGACGAGGGCTTTGCCCGGATCATGAACCCCGCGATCGCGGCGCTTCTGAAAAAGGCCGGTATCGAGGGCGCTGCAATCGACCATTTCCTCGTTTCCGTCGCGGTCAAGGGCGTGCCAGAGATGCTCGCGAAGAAAGCGGGGATCGGCGAAGGCGCGGTCGCCGATACGCTCGGCGCAAACTTGGGCCATGCCGGCGCGGCGCATGCGCTGGTGATGTTCACCGCGGCGCTCGAAAAGGCGAAGGCGGGCGAGCGCATCCTGCTCGCGAGTTTCGGCCAGGGCTGCGACCTGCTGCTGTTCGAAGTCACCGGTGCGATCGGGTCGGTGAAGCCGCGGATCGGCCTGTCGGGCTGGCTCGCGCGGCGGATCGAATCGAGCAATTACGCCAAATATCTCTTCCACCGCGGGCTGCTGCCGCTCGACCGCGGGATGCGCGCCGAGCACGACAGCAAGACCGCGCTCACCGCGCTATGGCGCAACCGCAAGGCGGTGCTCGGGCTCGTCGGCGGGCGCTGCACCAAGACGGGGACGGTGCAGTTCCCGAAGAGCGAGGTCAGCGTCAATGCCAACGACCATGCGGTCGGCACGCAGGAGGATTATCCGCTCGCCGAGGTGCCCGCCAAGGTGATGACCTGGACCGCCGACGCGCTCACTTACTCGCCCGATCCGCCAAGCTATTACGGCAATATCGATTTCGTCGGCGGCGGGCGGATGATGACCGAATTCACCGATTTCGCGGGCGATGCGCTCGACGTCGGCGCCGATCTGCGCATGATGTTCCGCATCAAGGCCTATGACGAGAACCGCGGTTTCCGCCGCTATTTCTGGAAAGCCGCGCCGGCTTTCTGAGAGGAGACGACAGATGGCCAAGGGTATCCGCGACAAGGTCGCCATATTGGGCATGGGTTGTGCCAAGTTCGGCGAACGCTGGGACAAGGACGAAGACCAGCTCATGCTCGAGGCCTATGAAGAGGCGATGGCCGACGCCGGGATCGAGACGAGCCAGATCGACGCCGCCTGGCTGGGTGCCGCGTTCGACGCGCAGAATATCGGGCCGAGCGGCATCCCGCTCGCGGTCGCGCTGCGGCTGCCCGACATCGGCGTGACCAAGGTCGAAAATTATTGCGCCAGCGGCACCGAAAGCTTTCGCGGCGCGGTCTATGCCGTCGCCTCGGGCGCGTGCGACATCGCGCTGGCGATGGGCGCGGAGAAGCTCAAGGACACCGGCTATGGCGGCCTGCCCGTTCGTACCCGCGGCACGACGCACGACATGATCGGCATCACCGGATCGGCGCCGGGCAATTTCGCCCAGCTCGCGAGCGCGTACCGCGGCGTCCACGGCGTCGGCAAGGACGACCTCAAGCGCGCGATGGCGCATGTCTCGGTCAAGAGCCATGCGAACGGCGCGAAGAATCCGAAAGCGCATCTGCAAAAGGCGGTGACGATGGATCAGGTGCTGAACGCGCCAATGATCGCCGAACCCCTCGGCCTCTTCGATTGCTGCGGGGTCAGCGACGGCGCCGCCTGCGCGATCGTCACCACCCCCGAAATCGCCCGCAGTCTCGGCAAGACCGACATCGTGACGGTGAAAGCGCTCCAGCTCGCGACCTCGAACGGCTGGGAGATGCAGGCGTCGGGATGGAACGGCAGCTATTTCCACACGACGCGCGTCGCCGCGACCAAGGCCTATGACGAGGCGGGGATCACCGATCCGCGGTCGCAACTCAGCCTGATCGAGGTTCACGACTGTTTCTCGGTCACCGAACTGGTGACGATGGAGGATATTCATATCTCGAAGGAAGGTCAGGGCTGGCGCGATGTACTCGACGGCTTCTTCGACGCCGACGGGCAGATCCCGTGCCAGATCGACGGCGGGCTCAAATGCTTCGGCCATCCGATCGGCGCGTCGGGCCTCCGGATGATCTACGAAAATTATCTCCAGCTTCTCGGCCGCGCCGGCGAACGACAGCGGCAAGACAATCCGGTCTTCGCGCTCAGCCACAACCTCGGCGGCATGCCGAACCAGAATGTCTCATCGATCGCGATCATCGGGCGCGCCGACGCATGAGCCACGATTACACCGCCATCCGCGAAGAGGTCGCCAAGCTCTGCGCCGCCTTCCCCGGCCCCTATTGGCAGGCCAAGGACAAGGTCCGCGAATATCCGAGCGAGTTCGTCGCCGCGCTCGGCGAGGCGGGCTATCTCGCCGCGCTGATCCCAGAGGAATATGGCGGCGCCGGCCTGCCGCTGTCGGCAGCGGCGGCGATCCTCGAGGAAATCCAGCGCCAAGGCTGCAACGGCGGCGCGGTGCACGCGCAAATGTATGTGATGGGCACCGTGCTGCGCCACGGGTCGGAGGAGCAGAAGGCGCGCTATCTTCCCAAGGTCGCGACCGGCGAACTCCGCCTGCAGGCGTTCGGGGTCACCGAACCGACGAGCGGCACCGACACGCTGAGCCTGAAAACCGTCGCGAAGAAGGACGGCGACGAATATGTCGTCAACGGACAGAAGCTGTGGACCAGCCGTGCCGAGCATAGCGACCTGATGATCCTGCTCGCGCGCACGACGCCGCGCGATCAGGCGGCCAGCCGCACCGAAGGCCTGTCGGTCTTCCTTGTCGACATGAAGGAAGCGCTCGCCGCGGGCACGCTGTCGATCCGGCCGATCGACACGATGATGAACCATGCGACGACCGAAATCTTCTTCGACAATATGCGCATCCCTGCCGCCAACTTGATCGGCGAAGAGGGCAAGGGTTTCCGCTACATATTGTCGGGCATGAACGCCGAACGGCTACTGATCGCCGCCGAATGCATCGGCGATGCGAAGTGGTTCATCGAGAAGGCATCGAGCTACGCGAAGGAACGCGTGCTGTTCGGGCGCCCGATCGGGCAGAACCAGGGCGTGCAATTCCCGATCGCCCGCGCCTATGCGCAGATGCGCGCCGCCGAACTGCTCGTCCACGACGGCATCGCCAAATATGAAGCGGGCGAAAACGCCGGCGCCGAGGCGAATATGGCAAAAATGCTGGCGGCCGAAGCAAGCTGGGCGGCCGGCGAGGCGTGCATCCAGACCCACGGCGGCTTCGGCTTCGCCGCCGAATATGACATCGAGAGAAAATTCCGCGAAACGCGCCTCTATCAGGTCGCGCCGATAAGCACGAACATGATCCTGTCCTACGTTGCTGAACATGTGCTGGGGATGCCGCGGAGCTATTGAGCAAAGAAGGGCGGGCGCCCGATCACGCCCGCCCTTCCCTGCGACCCGGAGCAAGGTCCGGGCAAGCGTCGAAGGCTTAGCCGCCGACCGTGACGCGGCCGCTGCGATAGCCCTTCTTGCGCATTTCCTTCACATAATCCTTGTCGGCGTCGACCACCTCGGTCTCCCATTCATCCCACGCGTCCCAGCGATCCTCGCGGTCGGTGGCGTGGCGAAGGTCGCTGGTCAGCTCCTTCTCCGCCTCCAGAATGTCGGCCTTGTAATTATACCAATACTGGTTGACGACGCCCGCAATCGGGGCGGTGCGGATGTGCGGCGCCTCGAACCCCGGCGGCATCGAGCCATAGGGCACGGCCGCAACGGCGACGCTGGCGGGGAGAGCCATCAGAACGGCAAGGGTGGTCCACTTTTTCATTGTCCAACTCCTGATTTGCGCTCCACCGCAGCGGAGCGTCACAGGAGAAAACGAAGCAGCGGGCGATTTTCTTCCCGGCTGGCCGATGAATCGGCACGGCTGGTGGCGGAATCGTCCGAAATAGCCTCAGCCGGGGTGCGCTTCGTCGCCGACCGCCGAGCGCAGCAGGCCGCGAAACACGTCCTGCGCGCTCCGTTTTCCCTGCGTCACATCGAAGACATCCTGCGCAATCGGCATCGCAATAGCGTGCTTTTCGGCGAGCGCGATCACCGTCGGAGCGCTTTTCACCCCCTCGGCGACCATGTTCATGCCCGCGATGATTTCGTCGATATGCCGCCCCTTGCCGAGTTCGACCCCAACATGGCGGTTGCGCGACAGCGGGCTGGTGCAGGTCGCGATGAGATCGCCCATGCCGGTAAGGCCCGCGAAGGTCTCCGGCCGCCCGCCCATCGCGACGCCGAGCCGGGTGATCTCGGCCAGCCCGCGCGTCATCAGCGCCGAGCGCGTATTGTCGCCCGCACCCAGCCCGTCGCCCATCCCGACCGCGATCGCGATGATATTCTTGAGCACCCCGCCGAGTTCGCAACCGAGCAGGTCGGTGTTGGTGTAGACGCGGAACAGCCCCGAATGGAACACCGGCTGCAGCGCGCGGACGACGATCTCGTCCTCCATCGACAGCACGCTCGCCGCCGCCTGCCCGGTCATGATCTCGCGCGCCAGATTGGGGCCGGTGAGGACGCCGACGGGGTGGCCGGGCAGCACTTCCTCGATCAACTCGGTCATCCGCTTGCCCGAGGAGAGTTCGAGCCCCTTGGTCAGGCTGATTACCGGCACCCACGGGCGCAAATGCAGCCTCGCCTCTTCCAATACGCTGCGGAAGCTATGCGAGGGGACGCCCATCACCAGCACATCGGCACCCGCGACGACGTCGCCCATATCGGCGGTCGCGCTGAGGGCCAGCGGCAGCTTGATGCCGGGTAGATATTTGCGGTTCTCATTGTCGCGGTTGATGCCGTCGACGGTTTCGGAATCGCGCGCCCACAGCGTGATCGGCGCATTGCGCGACACCACCGACGCGACCGTCGTTCCCCAACTGCCCCCACCGAGCAGCCCGACTTTCAACCGCATGAACCTCTCCCGCTATTTTGAGGAGAGACTGACGCGCTTCTCACAGCTTGGCAAGAAAGCCCTTCATCACCTCCGCCGTCCCCTTCGGGTCCTCGACCATCGGGACATGGCCGACATGCTCCATGATGTGCGACGTGCTGCCCGCGATCCCCGCTTCGAGCACCGGGACGCAGCTCACATCGATGATGCGGTCATGGCGCCCCCACAGGATCAATGTCGGCACCTTGACCTCGCCGAGCCGGTCGTTGAGCGGATGATCGCGCGCTTCGTTGGCGATGATCCAGAAGATCGTGTCGAGTTGGTCGCGGTAGCGCAGCCCGTCGGCATAGAGGGCGGGTTTGAGCCGCTGCGGGATGAAGGGCGGCTTGTGGACGACCATCGCCACCAACCGGTCGGCATCCTCGAGGCTGGCGAGAACGAGCGGACTATCCTCCCCTTCGACCGCCTGCTTCTGAAGGTCGCTCTCGTCCGCGCCGAGCACCCCGGCATTGTCGATCAGGATCAGGCTGGCCAGCGCATCCGGATAATCGAGCGCATAGCGCAGCGCGATCCACCCGCCCATGCTGTTGCCCGCAATATGCGGCTGCACGAGACCGAGCGCGTCGGAAAACTCCTTCAGTCGCCGCGTCTGCGCCTCGATGTCATAGGCGAGCGCCGGATTGCGCTCATTCTCGCCGAAGCCGGGCAGGTCGGGCGCGATGACGTGATAATCGCGCGTCAGATAGGGCGCGATCATCGACCAGTTATCCTTGTCGCCCGAAAAGCCATGGACGAGCAGGAGCAGCGGCTTGCCCGGATCGCCGCCCTCCAGATAGGGCCAGGTGCGGCCATTTACGGCCACGCTTTTCTGCACCGTACCGCCGCGCTTGCGCAGCAGCCAGCGGCCGAGCGCAAGCAGGCGGCCGGGGAAGATGAAATAGAGCAGCGCGAGCGAGATCAGCGGCGCAAAGAGGAGGACGAGGAGGATTCTCATGGGTCTAAAACTGTCCTCTCAATCCGTTCGTGTCGAGCGAAGTCGAGACACCCATCGGCGTGGCGCTGCCCTGACGGGTGTCTCGACTTCGCTCGACACGAACGGGATTTGGGGTTGGCTTAACCTTCCGCCACATGCGCGTCGAACCAGCCGATCAAATCGTCGAGCACGGCATCCCGTTCCGGCTCGTTATAGATTTCATGGAACAGGCCGGGATAGATTTTGAGCGTCTTGTCGGCCGACGACACATGGTCGAACAGATATTGCGACCCTTCTGCCGAAGCGAGGCTGTCGGCTTCGCCGTGCTGGAGCAGGATCGGCAGGCGGATCTTCGGCGCACCGGCCTGCGCCGCCGCCATTGCGTCCATAAATTCCTTGCCCAGCCGTGCACCGATCTTGCCGGTATAGACGAGCGGGTCGGCGAGATAGGCGGCGACCACCGCCGGGTCGCGGCTGACCCCGTTCGCATCGAGCGACAACACGCCAAGGCGCGGGAAGAAGCGCGACAGGAAGCGGCTGATCCACACCGTGAAACGCGACGGCGGCGCCCCAGGCACGATCGCCGGGCCCGAAAGCGCCGCCGCGACGAACGCCTGCTGATGCCCAATCAGGAACAGGGTCGCGATCAGCCCGCCCATGCTGTGGCCGAGCAGCAGGCGCGGCGTATCGCCGTGATTGACCTCGACCAATGTCAGCAGTTCGGCCATGCCGTCGGTGAAGGCGGAGAAGCGCGGCACGAAACCCGGCGTGCCGTCCGACCGCCCGTGCCCCCAATGATCGACGGCATAAACGGCATAGCCCGCGTCGGTCAGCCGCTTCGCGACATGCGCATAGCGTCCGGCATGCTCGGCATAACCATGCGCGAGCAGCACCACTGCTTTCGGCGCGGTTGCGGGCAGCCAGTGAGTGACGTGAAGCGCCGCACCGGCACCTGCCGATCCGGCGGGCAGGACGATCGCGCCCGTCGCCACGGTCAGCGCACCGCCTTTTTCAGCGCCGCGCTGCGGTGACCGGGGCCGTCATCGCCCGCCTTGTCGATCTTGGCGAGAATGACGTCGAGCGCGCGGCTGATCGCGGTCTGCGTCCGCACCATCTCGATCTTCGGCCACGCTGTACGCATCCCGCTGTCGATCAGCTCGTCGATGTCCTCGCGCGACAGGTCGGACAGGATTTTCGTCGGCGACCAGAATTTGGGCGGGCGGATGATGTTGATGTCGCCGGTATATTCCTGATTGATCACCGAGCGTGCGAGGTTGGCGAGGCTGTTGAGCGGCGGCACCATTTCCAGCGGTTTCTGGAAAATCACCATATTGGCATTGAGCCACGCCTTGAAGGTCGCCATCGACGCGTGCTGGATCGCCTCGATCGGCGCCATCTGCTTGCGCGTGTCGGTCGCGAAGGGCAGCGCGAGCGGGTTCGCCTGGCTGACGATATGGTGGTTGACGCCATAAAGCCGTTCGAGCCGCTTGGTCGGGATGTCGTGCGTGACCGATCCGTCGACCCAGCGCCGGTCGGGCTGGTAGGGCACGCGCTGGCCGCTTTCGTCGCGCGCCATCAGCATCACCGGCGGAAAGACCCCGGGCACCGCGCACGACGCGAGCACTGCCTCGCGGATCAGCACATTGGGCGCGGTGATCGCGTTGAGCAGCCGGCCGTTCTGGTGCTTTTCGGCGGGCGCGACCGACACGTTGAGGTGGCGGCCGCTGACTTCATAAGCCTCCTGAAAGGTCAGGTCGGGGATCAGTTCGGCAAGCCGCGCCGCAACCTCGTCGGGCGCGAGCCGCCGCATCTCGGGATCGCGCGCCGGGTTGGCGAGGCGCTCGCTTTCGAGGAAGGGGCCGACGTCGCTGTCCTTTCGGGTGCAGACGACCGCAGCGACGATCGACCCGCCGCTCGATCCGGCAAGGATGTTCGGCAGCACGCCTTCGCTCCAGAGCGCCTTGACGACGCCGATATGGAAGAAGAGGAAGCTGCCCGAGCCCGACAGCAGCAGCGCCGAGCGGCCGTAGCAATGCTGGGCGCGGCGGAAGAAATCGCGCTTTTCCTCGCGCGGGATGCCACGCGACATCGCGATCTTGTCGAGCGCCGCAACGACCTCGGCGACATAATCCTCGATCAGCTTTTTCGTGCCGAAGCGCGCCTTCTGGTACAGCCGCTCGTGCCCCATGCCGTCGATATTGCCGTGGATGCCCTCGTTGAGCACGAAGAGCAGCCCCTTGACGTCACCGGCCGCCGACAGCTTGCGCAGTTTTTCGAGGCGACCGCGGATCGCCCTGTAATCGAAATGCTTGCTTTCGTCGGCGTCGCGCCACGCCTGCGCGCCCGATTTCCGGTCATGCTCACGCGCCGCCTTGGCCCAGGCGATATAATCGGGCGCGGTCACAAGATCGCGATCGGCGCTGAGCGTCGGGGTGAAAAGCATTCGGTCTTCCTGCAAGACATGGTTTATTTTTTGCGAGTCTTGCCGGTTGCGTTGCCTTTGGCAACCGGTTTCGCCTTCGGTTTGCTGGCCTGTTTTGGCGCAGTTTTCGCTTTCGTCCGGGGTTTCGGGGCGACTTTGACTGCCACCTTCGGCTTTTCCGTAACGGCTTTCGCTTTTTCGGGTTTCGGCGCCGCGGCCATCAGGTCGGCGAAACTTTCGTCGATGCATTCGCGGAAAAAGGCGATATCGGGCATCACCGACCGTTCGGAGATGATCGAAAAGGCGATGCGGCCATTATAGCTCGGCGTCGCGACGAACAGCCCCATATTGTTCGCGAGCGGCGCCATCCCGTGCTGCTGCACAAGCTGTGCGCCCGCCAGATAGAGCGGCACCTGCGCCCCGGGAACGTTCGAGATGAAGAGGTTGGTGCCGCGCACTGCGAAGCGCTCGCTGGTGACGATCCGCGCCACCGCCGCCATCGTCGCGCCCGGGATATGCTGCGACAGGTCGGTCATGATCCGCGCGCTGACCCCGGCCTTCGCTTCCTTCGCCTCGACCGTGTAATCGCGGATCGCCGCGAGCCGGTCCAGCGGATCGGCGATGTCACTGCGCACCGGCACGCTCATCGCCGACACCTGGTTGCCGGGAGTCGCAGCCTTGCCGCCCTTGCCGCGCAGGTTGATCGGCGCGACTGCGACGAGACTCTCCTTCGGCAGTTCCTTGTGTTTTGCGAGATATTTGCGCAGCGCCCCGCCGACCGTGGTCAGCACGACGTCGTTGACCGTCGCGCCGGGGACCTTCGCCCGGATCGCCGCGACATCGGCGAGCGCAACCGTCGTCGCGTCGAACATCTTGTGCGGCCCGACGGGCACGTTGAAACGCGTTTCAGGGACACCCGCGGTCATCCCGCCCTCGGTCATCATCGTCTTGCGCGCCGCCGACACCAGCGCAGGCGACATTTTCAAAAGCGCGTTCATGAACTTGACCGGCGACTGCATCGACGCCGACCAGGCGCGGGTGACGACCTCGGCACTCGACGGCGGCTTGCCGAGATTTTCGGCCGGCGGCGGCTCGGCGATCGCCGGCGTGCCCTTCGCGTCGATATCGCTCATCGCGATGAAGGCGTGCGCCCCCGACGCGCCGTCGACCGCCGCATGGTGAACACGGTGGAGCATCGCAAAGCTGCCCTTGGGGATGCCCTCGATGCGGTCGAGACCCTCGATGATATAAATGTCCCAGAGCGGCCGGTTCATATCCATCGGCTTCGAGAAATAGCGCGCGACCGCGATTGTGAACTGCCGCCAGTCGCCGGGCTCGGGCAGCCGCGCGTGGCTCATATGCGCCTCGATGTCGAAATGCTCGTCCTCGACCCAATAGGGATGGTCGACGTCGAACGGCAGCCGGTGCAGGCGGCGCTTGAACAGCGGCGAGCTATCGACGCGGCTCTCGACGTGGCGGATGATATCCTTGAAGCGCACGAAGCCGCCCGGGGCGGTCGACGGGTCGTAGATATAGACCCCCATGATATGCGTCAGATTGTTCGCGGTCTGGGTATAGAGGAACTGGGCGTCCTGCGCGCTGAGCTGTTTGAGCATCCTATCCTCCCGATGGTGGCAAGCGGTCCGCGAGCGCGAGCGTCGCGAGGCGCATCGATTCCATGACGTTGGCAAGCCCGCGCAGTTCCATCAGCAACGCACGGCGGGCGTTCAGGCTGTCGGGGGTCGCCGTCCCCGCGATCCCCATATGCCGCATCAGCGACAGGCCGTTGGCGAACAGCAATTTGCCGATCGCCGCCTCGCTGCTGATCCGGCGGAGCAGATAGGCCTGCTTGCCTTCGACGAGCGCCGCGTCGAGCAACGCCTTTTCATCGATCTCGTCGCCCGGCCGCGCGCGCGCCGCAAGGTCGGCGACGACCGAATAGGCCTCGGCAAAGGGCAGCAGGATCGCGTGGCCGACGAGCGGCTGGCAGCGGCGGATGAGCTGCGCGACGCCGCGGTCGCCGCTCGCGAGGCGGCGATCCCACACCGGGTCGATCCGCTCGAGCTCGGCCTGCAGCGCGGCGCGATGCTCGTCGCGCGGGGGATAGAAGAATTCGAATTTGAACAGGTCGCGCAGCCGGTCGATCTTGGTCCAGAAGGCGGCGGTCGCATCCTTGCTGTCGCCATCGCGCAGTTCGAACAGCGCGATCTCGATCATCGCGCGGTCGAGGAAATGATGGACGATGATGTTGCGGTAATAGCTCGCCATCGGATGTTTGGCGGGGTCGATCGAATAGACATTTTCGCTGCCCGCTTCGTAACGCGTCAGCAGCCCGCTCGCGACGAGCGTGTCGACCGTCGCCGACAGCGCGGCATCGTCGCCGCTTTCGAGTTCCTTGCTGAGCCGGATACCGCGGGCCCGCGCCCAGTCGGCGACCGCCGCGATGGTCGCGAGCAATTCGGTCGCGGTCACCCCGCGCGGCGCGGTGCCGAGCAGGATCAGGCACATCACCGAAGTGACCGTCAGCGGCGTCACCCGGTTCGCCTCGACCGCGACCGCGAAGGCGATTTTTTCGAGCGCACGCTTGTCGTCGGGGCCCGGCGCCGTATCGATCACCACCGGATTGCCGATGTCGAGCCGGATGCGCCCCGACGGCGCGCGCAGGCTGCGCATATAGCCGAGAAACCAGCTCAGGCTCTCCGGCTTCTTGTTCCGCCCCGTCTGTTCGGCGGCATATTCCTCGACATCGCGAATGAGGTCGAAACTGGTGACGAAAGGCACGAAATGGACGTCGCGCGTGCCGGTCGCATGCGCCGCGTCGAGGACATATTTCATCAGGCCATATTTCGGCGGCATCAGCTTGCCAAGCCGCGAACGCGTCCCCTCGAACGCCCAGGACAGCGGGAAGCGCTTGGCGAGCAGCCAGGCGATATAATGGCGCAGCACGACCTTGTAGACCGGCTGGCCCTGAAAGCTGCGGCGGATGAAGATCATCCCCGAGCGGCGGAAAAATTCGCCCATCACTGCGATGTCGAGATTGGCGCCGCCGAAGCTGTGCAGCATCGGCATGTCGTTCTCATAGAGCAGCCGGCTCGGCGTCGCGCCGTCGATATAGGTCTTGTGCGTGAACAGGATGCACGTCGGATGCTCGCGCAGGATCGACCGCAACCGGGCGAGCTCGACCGCGTCGGCCTCCATCTCGGGCGCGTAGCCGCCGAACATCATGCGGTCGAGCTTGGCGCGCAGGTCGAGGAACAACGCGCTCGGCCGCGCGATGACCTCCTTCATCAGCGGCCGCGCCTCGCGGTAGAGGTCGCCGACCGGACGCCCGAGCGTTTCGGACAGCTCGGCCAGCGCGGCGCGGAATTTCGGGCTGGTGCGCAGGCCGTCGGCGACGAAGCGCGGCACCTTGTACCGGCTGCCCCTGATCCCGCGTTCGGCAACGTCGAGCGCGAGCCCCGCCTGTCGCGCGACAAAACCCGCATATTCGGCGCCGCCTTCCTCCCCGCCGTCGCCGCCGCCTGTCTGCGCGAGGAAGCGGTCCTTTAGCGCCGCCTGCGTCGCCGCCTCGCCGACAAGGATCTGGGCGCGGCGGCGGTCGCGCCACAGGATGAATTGCGAGCGCAGCGGTCCCGGCTGGCGCGGATCGCCGAAGATCAGGTGGCGGAATTTCAGCGCCCGGTCGCGCTCGAACCCCGGAATGCGCCAGGCGACACGCAGCGGCACGACCTGTCGCCCGGGCGCCCCGGCGAGCCGCGCCTTCAATTGATCGAGGTCGAGCGCATGGTCGCCGTCGGCGATCGACAGGCTGGCCCATTGCGGGGCGCGGTCGCCACCCAGATCGCCCGCCGTCGCGTGGATCCAGTCGAGCAATATGCGCCGCTCGACCCGGTTGCGCGCGTCGATGATATAGAGCCGGTCGGCCGCCTCCTCCGCCACGATTTCGGTGCGGGGCGTTCCGTCCGCCACGCCTTAGTCGGCCCGTCCCTTGCCGGCCGCAGGTTTTTTGGCGGGCGGCTTTTTCTTGGCCGGTGGCTTTTTCGTCGCCGCTTTCTTCGGCGCCGGCTTCGCTGCCTTGGCGGCGGGCGGCGGCGCCTCTGCGGCCACCGCTTCCTCCGCGCTTTCCTCCGCCTGCCCCAGCGTGCGCAGGAACATGTTGCGGACGTCACGGACATGCACATTCATCGTCCGCGCGCTCCACTTCGACGTGTCGACCGGCGGCAGCACGGTGACGCGCACCGTCGCCGGGCGCATCACGAACTCGTTCTTCGGCGCGACGTCGGTGGCATTATGGATCACGATCGGGACGATCGGCACCCCGGCCTGCATCGCCAGATGGAAGGCGCCCTTCTTGAACGGCGCGAGCTTCGGTGTCAGCGTCCGCGTCCCTTCGGGCGAGATGCAGATCGACTTGCCTTCCTCGCGGATCGCATCGACCAGGGGCTCCATCGCCTTGATCGCGCTCTTGCCGTCGGCGCGGTCGACGAACACGGTGCCGCCCCATTCCATCAGCTTGCCGAGGATGGGGATATCCTTGATCTCCTTTTTCCCCACCCCGCCCATGTCGCGGCGGATGAGCTTGGCGAGGATCATCACGTCCGCCTTGCTCTGGTGGTTGAAGATGAAGACGCACGGGCGCGAGGACCAGAGATGCTTCTCGTCCTCGACCTCCAGCTCGACGCCGGTGATCGCGGTCGCGAAATCGCCGAACAGCCCGATCGAGAAATTCGCCGCCTCGCGCTGCGAACGGGTCAGCGCCCAGATCGGCAGCCCCGCCGCGAAGGCGCCGACCAGCGAACCGGTTGCATAGATGGTGCGCGTATAATCGATCCACGACGGCGTGCCGCGGCTCGCAAAGCGCTGCACCGGCCAGTTGCGTTCGTCGGCGATGCCCTTCAGTTTCATGTTCGGGTTGAGCGGGCGCGGCTTGCCGACACGTTCGAGCAGTTCGATATCGTCGTCGCTGTCCGAATAGAAAAAGCTCTGATCGAGATCGAGGCCATATTCGGTGGCGAGTTCCTCGGCCGCGAGCACCTTGCCGTCGCCGAAGCACAGCGGGCGGATGATGTCGCCGGTGAACACCCCGTCCTCGATCTCATAGGCCGAGCATTTGATGTCGGTGATGCCGAGGTCGCGCGCGGTCGGTTCGATCTGGTAAATCGTCGCCGACGAGATGATTGCGACGCGGTGCCCCTTCGCCTGATGCGCCTCGATGATCGCGCGCGTCTCGGGATAGATTTTCCGGGCGATGTGCTTCTTGTAGAGTTCTTCGCCGAACTCGACGAAGCTTTCCTCCTCGACGCCCTTCATGAATTTGGCGGCGGCGGACATCAGCCCCGAGAAGCCGAGCTGGCCAAGGCTGTGCTGCGCGACGACCTGCGCGGTCTCGGCAATCTCCTCGACCGACATTTCGCGGCGCTGGAATTTCTCGCGCAGCATCGCGGTTGCCGAATAGCCCGAGATGATCGTGCCGTCGAAATCGAACAGCGCGGCGATATGCGATCCCGGCTCCGACGCCAGCACTTCGTCCAAATGCGGTTGCGGCCTCGGCACGCCTGTCTCCCCACCAACGGCTATATTGCCGCCTTATCCCTGCACGATGACAGGTAAAATGGGGTTAATCAATGGCCCGAAAGCGCCGATGCCTCGCGGGCCAGAGCTTCGATGCGGACGGGATCGAGCGGACCCGGCGGAACGACCCAGCTACCGCCGACGCACAGCACCGGATCGAGCGCGAGCCATTCGGGTGCGGTCGCGGGGGTGATGCCGCCGGTGGGGCAGAAACGGATTCCGCCGAACGGACCCGCGAGCGCCTTCAGCGCCGGAATGCCGCCGCTCGTCGCGGCGGGAAAGAATTTGAAGCGCGAGAGGCCCATGTCCATTCCCAGCATGATGTCCGATGCGTTGGCAGTGCCGGGAAGAAACGGAATGCCATTATCGATGGCAGCCTTGCAAAGACCGGCTGTTATTCCGGGCGAGACAATGAACTCGGCGCCCGCGTCGATGCTCTTGTTCAGGTCAAGCTGGTTGAGCACCGTCCCCGCGCCAACGACCGCGCCGGGCACCGTCTTCATCGCGGCGATTGCGTCGAGTGCGGCAGGAGTGCGCAGCGTCACTTCTAGCACTGGCAGCCCGCCAGCAACGAGTGCCTCGGCCATCGGCACCGCGTCCTCGACGCGGTCGATAACGATCACCGGAATCACCGGCGCAATGCGCATGATCTGGTCGATGGATTGGGTCAAACTATGGTCTCCATGGCGGCGAGCATCGCCGAACCGCCCTTTTCGGCTTCGTCGGCGTGATGGCGGAACAGCGCGAACAGCTCGCGGCCGACGCCGAGCGCAGGCGGCGGGGCAATGGCGGGAGTGCGCGCCGCCCATTCGGCTTCGTCGACCAGCGCGACGACTTCTCCCCTCACCGCACAGACGCGCACGACGTCGCCTTCTTGGAGGTAAGCGAGCGGACCGCTGACGCCGTCGGGGCCGGGCAGCGCCTCGGGCGACAGATGGATCACCGCCGGCACCTTGCCGCTCGCGCCTGACATGCGGCCGTCGGTCAGCAAGGCGACGCGATAGCCCTTGTCCTGCAGCACGCCCAAGGCCGGGGTCAGCTTGTGCAGTTCGGGCATGCCGTTGGCGCGCGGCCCCTGAAAACGCACGACGACGACGACGTCGCGATCGAGTTCGCCTGCCTTGAACGCGGTCAGCACCTGATTCTGGTCGTCGAAGATCCGGCACGGCGCCTCGATCGTCCAGCGATCTTCGGCCACCGCGCTCGTCTTGATGATCGCGCGGCCGAGATTGCCCGCGAGCAGCCGCATGCCGCCGTCGGGCGAGAAGGGTGCCGCGACGGGGCGCAGCATCGTGTCGTCACGGCTCTCGGCGGGTGCGGGTTGCCAGTGGAGTTCGTCGTTCACCAGCAGGGGTTCGGCGGCATAGTCGGCCATCGTCCTGCCAACGGTCATCACATCGCCGTGGAGCAGTCCCGCACCGAGCAATTCCCTGACCACGAAACCGATACCGCCTGCCGCATGGAAATGGTTCACATCGCCCGCGCCGTTCGGATAGACGCGCGCGAGCAGCGGCACCGCGTGGCTGAGCTCGTCGAAGTCCTGCCAGTCGATGACGATGCCCGCCGCCCGCGCGATCGCGGGCAAATGGATTGCATGGTTGGTCGAGCCGCCCGTCGCGAGCAGGCCGATCGCGGCGTTGACGATCGCCTTCTCGTCGATGCAGCGCGCCAGCGGGCGATAATCTTCGCCGTCCCAGCCGATCGCGGCAATCCGGTGGGTCGCAGCGCGCGTCAGTTCCTGTCGCAGCTTGGTGCCCGGATTGACGAAGGCGCTGCCGGGAATGTGCAGCCCCATCAGTTCCATCATCATCTGGTTCGAATTCGCGGTGCCGTAGAAGGTGCAGGTGCCCGCGCCATGATAGCTTGCCGCTTCGGCTTCGAGCAGTTCGTCGCGGCTCGCCTTGCCCTCGGCATAGAGCTGGCGGACGCGCTGCTTTTCCTTGTTCGCGAGCCCCGAGGGCATCGGACCAGCAGGAATCAATATCTGCGGCAGGTGGCCGAAACGCAGCGCGCCGATCAGCAGACCGGGAACGATCTTGTCACAGATGCCCAGCAGCAGCGCGCCCTCGAACATCGCATGGCTCAATGCGATCGCGGTGCCTTGTGCGATATTGTCGCGGCTGAAGAGCGACAGGTCCATCCCTGCCTGCCCCTGCGTCACGCCATCACACATGGCCGGAACGCCGCCCGCGACCTGCGCGGTGACGCCAACCTCGCGCGCGAAGATTTTGATCTGCTCGGGATAACGGCCATAGGGCTGATGGGCCGAGAGCATGTCGTTATAGCTGGTGACGATGCCGATGTTCATCGCCGCGCCGGTCCGGATCGCCGCCTTGTCGTCGCCCGCTGCGGCAAAGCCGTGCGCAAGGTTGCCGCACGACAGATTGCCGCGGTTCGTCCCCGCCTCGCGCTGGCGCTCCATCAGGTCGAGATAGGCGGCGCGGCGCTCGCGGCTGCGCCGGGCGATCCGCTCGGTAACCTTCGCAACGGCCGGGTGAAGATCAGTCATGCCAGCTCGCTCCGTCGCGCTCGATCAGCGCGATGGCGCTCGACGGCCCCCAGCTTCCCGCCGTGTAATTTTGCGGCGCCATGTCGACCGACGCCCAGGCGCCGAGGATCGAATCGATCCACTGCCACTGCGCCTCGACCTCGTCGCGGCGCACGAACAAGGTCTGTTCGCCCTCGATGAAGTCGAGCAGCAGCCGCTCATAGGCGATCCGCCGCCGCTCGCCCTCGAAACTGTGCGAGAGCGAGACATCGAGCGTCACTTCCTTCAGCTTCACGCCGTCGCGGTCTAGCCCCGGCTGCTTCGCCATCACCTTGACCCGGATATTCTCCTCGGGCTGCAGGTTGATGATCATGCTGTTGGCATCGAGCTTGCCCGTACCGACGCGCGCGAAGATATTGTGCGGCACCGGCTTGAACTGGATCAGCACCTCCGACTTGCGCTGCGGCATCCGCTTGCCGGTGCGCAGGTAAAAGGGCACGCCCTTCCACCGCCAATTGTCGATGAACGCCTTGATCGCGACGAAGGTTTCGGTGTTCGACGGCTGGCCGAGTTCGTCGGCATAACCCGCGACCGCACCGCCGTTCACGGCGCCGCTCGTATACTGGCCCTTGACGCTGTGCGCCTTGACGTCCGCGGCGCTCAGCTTGCGAAGCGAGCGGAGCAGCTTGACCTTCTCGTCGCGCACCGCGGTCGCCGACACGCTCGCGGGCGGCTCCATCGCGATGATCGCGAGCAGTTGCAGCATATGGTTCTGCACCATGTCCTTGAGCGCGCCGACGCCGTCATAATAGGAGACGCGGCCCTCCAGCCCCACGGTCTCTGCGACGGTGATCTGGACATGATCGATCGCCTGCGCATTCCACAGCGGTTCGAACAGCATGTTCGCAAAGCGCAGCGCAAGGAGGTTCTGGACCGTTTCCTTGCCCAGATAATGGTCGATGCGGAAAATATGGTCTTCGGCAAAGGCGCTGCCGACCTGCTCGTTGACCTCGCGCGACGAGGCGAGGTCGTGGCCGATCGGCTTTTCCATCGCGATGCGGCATTCGGCGCAGGCGATCCCTGCGGCGGCGAGCCCTTGCGCGATCGGGCCGAACATCGACGGCGGGGTCGACAGATAGGCGCCGATCGGGCGGCCGAGTCGGTCGCCGAGCAGCGCCGCAAGGTCGTCATATCCGGTGCCCGCGCCGGCATCGACCGGGCAATAATCGATGCGGACGAGGAAGCCCTCGATCTGCGTCTCGTCGAGCCGATCGGCGGCGAGATGCTCGGTCAACGCGTCGCGGACGAGCGCGTGACAACCGGCGCGGTCCATCTTCGACCGTCCCGAGGCGATGATCGTCAGCGTGTCGGCGAGCAGCCCGTCGACGTGAAGATTATAGAGCGAAGGGAACAGCATGCGCTGCGCAAGGTCGCCCGTCGCGCCGAACAGCAGCAATGTCTCGACTTTCACGCTCACGCTCATCCCCTTGGATCGATGTTTCAGACGTGGCGAATGCGTGCCCCGAATGCAACGAGCATACGTAAACCACGAACGATCTTCGCCCCTTGGCAAATCCCGTCGCGCTGCCATAGGGAAAGCCATGCCCGACAGCGCGCAGCCTTATGATGTCATCGTCGTCGGCGGCGGTGTCAACGGCGCCGGCGTCGCGCGCGATGCCGCCGGACGCGGCGCGCGCGTGCTGCTGCTCGAAGCCGGCGACCTTGCGCAGGGCACTTCGTCGAAATCGACCAAGCTGATCCACGGCGGGCTGCGCTATCTCGAACATTATGAATTCGGCCTCGTCCGCGAGGCGCTGAAAGAGCGCGAAATCCTGTGGAGCATCGCGCCGCACATCATCTGGCCGCTGCGCTTCGTCCTGCCCTATCGCACCGGCCTCCGCCCGCGCTGGCTGCTCAGGCTCGGCCTGTTTCTCTACGACCATATCGGCGGGCGGAAAAAGCTGCCCGCGACGCGCTCGATCGATCTGGCGCAGCACGAAGCGGGCACGCCGCTCCAATCACAATATGTCCGTGCGTTCGAATATTCGGACGGCTGGGTCGACGATGCCCGGCTCGTGCTGCTCAACGCGCGCGATGCCGCCGAGCGCGGTGCGCGAATCCGGACGCGCACCCGCGCCGAAACCATGCGCGTCGAGGGCGGGCTATGGGTGGTCGAGGGCAGCGACGATCGCGGGCATCGCTATCGCTTCACCGGCAAAAGCCTGGTCAACGCGGCGGGCCCGGCGGTGCTCGACCTGCTTGCGCGCGCCTCGGCGCCGCCCGATTACCGGATGCGGCTGGTGCGCGGCTCGCACATCGTCGTGCGCCGGAAGTTCGCGCACGACTATGCCTATTTCTTCCAGCTTCCCGACGGGCGCATTTTCTTCGCCATTCCCTATGAGCGCGACTTCACGCTGATCGGGACGACCGACCGGGATCATGACGGGCCGCTCGCAGAGGTGCATGCAAGCGCCGACGAGATCGCCTATCTCTGCGAAGGCGCCAGCGAATATTTCCGCGAGCCGGTTACCCCCGCCGATGTCGTCTGGACCTATTCGGGGGTACGGCCGCTGATCGAGGACGGATCGGGCCGCCCCGAAGCCGCGACGCGCGGCTACCGGATCGATATCGACGTCGACGAAGGCGCGCCGCTGCTCACCATTTATGGCGGCAAGATCACCAGCTATCGCCATGTTGCCGAACATGCCGTCGACGAACTGGCAGGCCATCTCGATGCCGTGTCGACCAGACGCTGGACCGCGAAAACGCCGCTTCCCGGGGGGGATTTCGGGATCGACGGCGCCGCCGCGCTCAAGGCCGAATACAAGCTCGCCCATCCCTTCCTGCCCGCCGCGACGGTCGACCGGGTGGTCAAGGCCTATGGCACCGACGCCCGCGCCTGGCTCGGCAAGGCCGAAGACTGGGACGCGCTGGGCGGCGAGATTGCCCACGGCCTCAGCGCGGCCGAAGCCCAGTGGATGATCGAGCGCGAATGGGCGCGCGACGTCGAGGATATCCTTTGGCGCCGCAGCAAGCTGGGATTGCTGTTCGGTGCGGATGACGTCGCGAAGCTGGCGGCCTGGCTGCAAGCGCGGCGACCGGCGGGCCAGCCGGCCTGATCATCCGCCGGCCAGTGCCAGCGCGTCGGTGCCGGCCGGAAAATGCGACCGGCCGCTCGTGTCGTGCACGGCCGCCCATACCGCCTCGGCGACGTCGGCCTCGGTCGTGAACAGCGCAGGCTCCGCCATCGCGGCGAGGATCGGCGCGGCATAGCTGCCATAGGGTTCGGGCAGCACATCCTCGAGCCGGATATCGGTGTTCTGCGCAAAGGCGGTCGTCGGGCCGTAGCCCGGTTCGACGAGCTTCACCGATATGCCGAGCGGCGCCAGTTCGTGCACAAGGCTGCCGGTGAAGCCCTGAATCGCGCTCTTGCTGCCCGTATAGGCGGCCGCGAGCGGGAACGGCGCCAGCGTCGCCGACGAGGTGACGTTGACGATCGTCCCCGAACCGCGCGTCCGCATCTGCGGAATCGCCGCCTGCGTCATCGCGATCGTACCGAGCGTGTTGGTGGCGTAGACGTCGCGGATCTTTTGCATCGGCGAATGTTCGAGCGCGCCGAACAGGCCGATGCCGGCATTGTTGACGAGCACGTCGATCGGCCCCGCACGTTCGAGCGCCAGCGCGATGCTGTCGGGGTCGGTGACGTCGAGCGCGAGGATGCGCATGCGGTCGGAGGTTTCGAAGAGGTCGGGACGCGGCGTGCGCATCGTCGCGGCGACGTTCCAGCCGTTGGCGCGGAAGTGGCGGGCCGTCGCGAGGCCGTAGCCCGACGAACAGCCGGTGATCAGGATGGTCTTCATCGTCTTGGTTCCGTTCATCCGGGGACGAAAAGCCTCTAGACCGGCCGTTACGGACTATCTATAATTCAAGATCCATATTTCTTTATTAAAAGTCCCGATATGCTCGACCCTCTCTCCGACCTCATCGCGCTGCTGCGGCCAAGCACCATCTTCTCGAAGGGGATCAGCGGCGCGGGGGCATGGGCGGTGCGCTATTCGGATTTCGGGCACCCCAGCTTCTGTACGGTGCTCGAAGGGTCGTGCCGGCTCGCGGTCGACGGGCAGGAGGCGGTGACGCTGGCGGCGGGGGACTTCATCCTGCTGCCCGCGACGCCCGGCTTTGCCATGTCGGGCTTTGCCCCCGCCGAAGCGGCCCTGCTCGACCCGCATGCGACTGCCGGGATGACGGGCGAGGTTCGGCACGGCCGCGCCGAAGGCCCGCCCGAGGTGCGGATGATGGGCGGCTATTTCGCCTTCGCGTCGCCCGAGGCGGGGCTGCTGGTGTCGCAATTGCCCGCGATGATCCACCTGCGCGGGGCCGAGCGGCTGGCGTCGCTGGTCGCGATGCTGCGCGAGGAAACGGGCGCCGAGCGGCCGGGGCGCGACCTGCTGCTCGCGCGGCTGGTCGAGATTTTGCTGGTCGAGGCATTGCGCGCGGTCGGCGGTGAGGCGACGCCGCCAGGGCTGCTACGCGGCCTTGCCGACCCGCGGCTCGCGGCGGCGATAAGGCAGATGCACGCCGAGCCCGCGCGGGCGTGGACCACTTCGGAACTCGCGAAAGCGGCGGCGCTGTCGCGCTCGGCCTTTTTCGAGCGCTTCGCGCGCACCGTCGGCGTGCCGCCGATGGAATATCTGCTCGGCTGGCGGATGAACCTCGCGAAGGATCTGCTGCGCCGCGGCGCTGGGCGGATC
This sequence comes from Sphingopyxis macrogoltabida, assembly GCF_001314325.1. Classification (NCBI taxonomy): domain Bacteria; kingdom Pseudomonadati; phylum Pseudomonadota; class Alphaproteobacteria; order Sphingomonadales; family Sphingopyxidaceae; genus Sphingopyxis; species Sphingopyxis macrogoltabida. The sequence continues at coordinate 481,245 of NZ_CP009429.1, read as the reverse complement.
GAAGAGATCGCGCTCACCGTCGGTTACGGGTCGGCGAGCGCGTTCAGCACGGCGTTCGCGCGGCAGGTCGGGATGCCGCCGAAACGGTTTGCGGGGATGGCGACCGCTTGATCCTCCCCATCGACTTGCGATGGGGAGGATTATCCTACGCCGCCGCGGCTTCCACCTCGGCCGGCAGGCGGATCATATAGTCGAACGCCGACAGCGCCGCCTTCGACCCTTCGCCCATCGCGATGACGATCTGCTTGTACGGCACCGTCGTGCAGTCGCCCGCCGCGAAGATGCCCTTCTGGCTTGTCTCGCCGCGATGATCGACTTCGATCTCGCCGTGGCGCGACAGGGTGACGCTGTCCTTAAGCCATTCGGTGTTCGGAACGAGGCCGATCTGGACGAAAATGCCTTCGAGCTCGATCTGGTGCAGTTCGTCCTTGTTGCGGTCCTTGTACGAAAGTCCCGTCACCTTCTCGCCGTCGCCGAGCACTTCGGTGGTCAGCGCCGAGGTGATGATCTTGACGTTGGGCAGGCTGGCCAATTTGCGCTGCAACACCGCATCGGCGCGCAGCTCGCTGTCATACTCGATCAACGTGACGTGCGCGACGAGGCCGGCAAGGTCGATCGCCGCCTCGACACCGCTGTTGCCGCCACCAATCACCGCGACGCGCTTGCCCTTGTAGAGCGGGCCGTCGCAATGCGGGCAATAGGCGACGCCCTTGTTGCGATAGGCATCCTCGCCCGGCACGCCGAGCTGGCGCCAGCGCGCGCCGGTCGAGAGGATCACGGTGCGCGCCTTCAGCGATGCGCCGCTGGCGAGCTTCACTTCGTGCAGGCCGCCTTCGGTCTTCGCGGGGATCAGTTTCTCGGCGCGTTGCAGGTTCATGATGTCGACGTCATAGTCTTTGACGTGCTGTTCGAGCTGCGCGACCAGCTTCGGCCCTTCGGTGTGCTGGACCGAGATGAAATTCTCGATCGCCATCGTGTCGAGCACCTGCCCGCCGAAGCGCTCGGCTGCGATGCCGGTGCGGATGCCCTTGCGCGCCGCATAGATCGCGGCCGCGGCACCCGCGGGGCCGCCACCGACGACGAGCACGTCAAACGCCTCCTTGGCGGCGATCTTCTCGGCGGCCTTGGCCTCGGCGCCGCTGTCGAGCTTCGCGATTATCTGTTCGAGCTCCATGCGGCCCTGACCGAAATTCTCGCCGTTCAGGAAGATCGTCGGCACCGCCATGATCTTGCGATCCTCGACCTCGGCCTGGAACAGCCCGCCGTCGATCGCGGTGTGGGTGATGCGCGGGTTGACGACGCTCATCAGGTTGAGCGCCTGCACGATGTCAGGGCAGTTCTGGCACGACAGCGAGAAATAGGTCTCGAAATGATAGTCGCCGTCGAGCGCCGCGACCTGCTCCAGCACCTCGGGCGCCACCTTCGGCGGATGGCCGCCGACCTGGAGCAGCGCGAGGACGAGCGAAGTGAATTCATGCCCCATCGGGATGCCGGCGAAACGGACCGCGACATTGGCGTCGCCGGTGCGGCGGATCAGGAAGCTGGGGCGGCGCGCATCGTCGTCGGCGCGGGTCACGCTGACCTTGTCCGACAGCGCGGCTATATCGTCGAGGAGGCCCGCCAGCTCGGCCGACTTGGCATCGTCGCCCAGCGACGCGATCAGTTCGATCGGTTCACGAAGATTCGTGAGGAGGCCTTGAAGCTGCTGCTTCAGATTGGCGTCGAGCATGGGGGAGAGCTCCTGCGGAAAGGGGAAGAGAAACCGTGGGGCGGCGGTCGTGCCGCCGCCCCTCCGGCAGTAGTCGTTGAGCTTAGATCTTGCCGACGAGGTCGAGCGAGGGGGCGAGCGTTTCGGCGCCCTCTTCCCACTTCGCGGGGCAAACTTCGCCCGGGTGGCTGACCCAATATTGCAGCGCCTTGATCTTGCGGAGCAGTTCGGCGGCGTTGCGGCCCACACCCTCGGGGGTGATTTCGAGGAGCTGGATTTCGCCCTGCGGGTCGAGCACGAAGGTACCGCGGTCGGCCAGGCCGACGCCTTCACGCAGCACTTCGAAATTGTTCGACAGCGTGTGGTTCTGGTCGCCGACCATATAATAGTTGATCTTGCCGATCGCCGGCGACGTGTCGTGCCAGGCCTTGTGGCAGAAATGCGTGTCGGTCGACACCGAATAGACCTCGACGCCCATCTTTTGCAGCGTCGGATAGATGTCGGCGAGATCTTCGAGCTCGGTCGGGCAGACGAAAGTGAAGTCGGCCGGGTAGAAGAAGAAGACCGCCCACTTGCCCTTCACGTCGGCGTCGGTGATGTCGACGAACTTGCCGTCCTTGAACGCGGTCGCTTTGAAGGGTTTGAGGGTGGTGTTGAGAACGGACATGGAGAGCCTCCTTTGTGGTTGGAGGCTCCCCCTAGCCATTTATGTTGCATCGCGAAAAGCGAAAATATCTACGCCTGTGATCGAATTTTTCGATTGATGGCAAAAATCGCTGCTCAGACCGCGATCGCCGCGCCGCCCGCGACTTTCTTTCGCGAGACCAGCACGATGACAAGGCCTGCGACCGCCATCACCGCCCCCGCGATCGACACCGCCGGGAAACCGAGGCCGACGCCGATCACGCCCCCGCCGACCGCCGCGCCGATCGCATTGCCAAGATTGAAGGCGCCGATATTGACCGCCGAAGCCAGATTCGGCGCGTCCGACGCCGCTTCCATCACCCGCATCTGCAGCGGCGGGACGATGGCAAAGGTCGCGATGCCCCAGACGAAGATGGTGACTGCGGCGGCGAGCGGTTGGAACATCGCGGCAGCGAAAATCAGCAGCGTCGCAGCGAGCCCGGCGAGCGAGACGATCAGCGTCCGGTCGATCGACCGGTCGGCGAACACCCCGCCCAGCCAGTTGCCGAGGGTGAGGCCGAGGCCGTAGATGACCAGCATTGCGGTGACATGCAGCGTGCCGATGCCGGTCGCCTCCTTCAGGATCGGCGCGATATAGGTGAAGACGGTGAACATCGCCGCCGAACCGATCGCGGTCAGCGCCAGCGCGACGAGCACCTCGCGGCGCCGGAACACGCCGAGTTCGGCGCGCATGTCGCCGCCCGCCGGTTGCGGCGTATCGGGCAGCGCGAACCACAGCGCGGCCATGGTGACCAGCCCCCAGACCGCGATGCCGCCGAACGCGGTACGCCAGCCGAAGCTTTCGCCGATCCATGGCGCCAGCGGGACCCCGATCACATTGGCGAGCGTCAGCCCCATGAACATCGCCGCGACCGCGCTCGCGCGCTTTTCGGGCGCCACGATGCTCGCCGCGACGACCGATCCGACCCCGAAGAAAGCGCCATGGTTCAGCGAGGTGATGACGCGCGCGACCATCAGCATCGCATAGTCGCTGGCGATCGCCGACAGGAAGTTGCCGAGGGTGAAGATGCCCATCAGGGCGATCAGCAAGGTACGCCGCTTCATCCGCGCGGTGGTCAGCGTCATCAGCGGCGCGCCGAGCATCACCCCGAGCGCATAGGCCGAGACGAGCAGCCCTGCGGCGGGGATCGAAACCCCCAACCCCTCGGCCATGTCGGGAAGCAGCCCCATCGGCGCGAATTCGGTGATGCCGATCCCGAAGGCGCCGGTCGCCAGCGCCAGCAGCGGGAAATTGAGTTTCATGCGTCCACCCTTTCGGTTACGAATTGGAGGCATAAATGGATCGGACGCATCGCCGGAATTAGAGGGATGTTGCGCGAAGGATTTTTGAATTGAACGCAAAGATGGACGAAGGCGGCGATCGCGCCCGGGCGATGGAGATTTTTGTCGCGGTGATCGACAAGGGCAGCTTTTCGGCCGCGGGCCGCATCCTCGGCCTGACGCCGTCGGCGGTCAGCCGGACGATCGACCGCATCGAGGCGCGGCTCGGCGCCCGGCTGCTGCTTCGCTCGACCCGCGCCCTCGCGATGACCGCCGACGGCGAGGCTTATTATCACGCCGCGCGCCGCATCCTCGCCGATCTTGCCGAGGTCGAACAGGCGATCGGCGAGCAGGCGGCGCCGCGCGGACGCCTGCGCGTCAGCACCACGCTGTCCTATGGCCGCACCCGGATCGTGCCGCTGCTCGGCGAATTCCTCGACCTTTATCCGGGCATTCTCGTCGACATCAGCCTGACCGATACGGTGATCGACCTCGTCGAGGAACGCGCCGACGTCGCGATCCGCATCGGGCCGCTCCCCGACAGCCCGCTGATCGCCCGGCGACTGGGCGAAAGCGACCGCGTCGTGATCGCCTCGCCCGCCTATCTGGCACGCCACGGCATCCCCGCCGAGCCCGAGGAACTGCTCGCCCACCGCTGCCTCGGCTTCAATTTCCGCCGCCGCCAGCCGTGGTGGCCGTTCGCGCGCGCGGGCCAAGTCTTCGAGCTGCCGATCACGCCCGCGGTCGAAGCGAATAACGGCGATACCGTCGTCCAGCTCGCCATCGACGGGGTCGGCATCGCCCGCGTCGGCCGTTTCAACGTCGCCGACGCGCTCGCCGACGGCCGCCTCGTCGAACTGCTCGCCGATTATAACCCCGGCGATATCGAGCCTTTTCACGCCCTGTTCCTCGGCGGCTCGACCTTGCCGGCGCGCGTTCGCGTCTTCATCGACTTCCTCGCCGAACGGCTCGCGTCCTGACCTTGGGGGCGCGACTGAAACAGGTCGAAACCGGCGCCGCGAAGGTCTATCGCTATGCGCGATGGCTGAGTCGCGTTCGTCCCCTGCCCCCGGTGGCAGCGATTATGTCTTCAAACCCCACGAGCGCCCGTTCATGCCGGGGTCGCCCGCGTCGCCCGACCATCCGGCGCGCCGCAAGGTCGCCTATTTCCTGATCGGCGTCTTCCTCGCGATCGTCGGCGGTTTCCAGAACGGGATGCTGATCGCCAATCTCACCGCATTGCAGGGGCATCTCGACCTGACCCCGGTCGATGCCGGCTGGGTCACCGTCGCCTATAATATGACCAACGCGTGCATGAGCATCCTGCTCTACAAGTCGCGCCAGCAATTCGGCATCCAGCGCTTCGTCCGCGCGATGATGCTCGCGCTGCTGCTCGCCAATTTCCTGCAGCTTTTCGACGCCGGCTACCGGATGGAGCTGATCGCGCGCGGCGTTTCGGGGATCGCGGCGAGCGGCCTCACCACGCTTGCCGCCTTCTACCTGATGCAGGGGCTGCCGCAGGAAAAGCGTATTGCGGGCTTCCTGCTCGCGATCGGGCTCACCCAAGTGGCGGTGCCGCTGGCGCGCGCGATTTCGCCGCTGCTGCTCGCCGACGGCGACATCGCCAATCTGTTCGTGCTGCAATTCGCGATGTCGCTCGTCGCCTTCGGGCTCGTCAACATCCTCCACCTGCCCCCGGGCGAGACGATCCGCTCGTTCGAAAAGCTCGATCTCCTCACCTTCCCGATGCTCGCGACCGGGGTAGGGCTGCTCTGCGCCTTCCTCGTTCAGGGGCGCATCCAGTGGTGGTCGACGCCTTGGCTCGGCGGTGCGCTTGCCGCGTCGGTAGTGCTGATCGGCACCGCCTTCCTGATCGAGCACAACCGCAAGAACCCGATGCTCCAGACGCGCTGGATGGGCAGCCGCGACCTCGTCAAATTCGCCCTGACCGGGGCGCTCGTGCGCGTGCTGACGTCGGAGCAAAATTTCGGCGCGACCGGCCTCCTGTCGTCGATCGGCCTCGTCAACGACCAGCTCGTTTCCTATTACGCGGTGCTGGCGGTGGCGACGCTCGCCGGGGCGTTGCTGTCGATCGTCACGCTCAATCCGATGGATCTTCGCCGCCAGACGCTCGTGTCGCTGGCGGTGATCGCGATCGGGGCCTTTCTCGACACCCATTCGGGGCTGCGCACGGGTCCGATGAACCTCTATTTCTCGCAGGCCGCGATCGCCTTTGCCGCGGTCTATTTCATGGGCCCGATGCTGATGGAGGGGCTGCTCCGCGCGCTGACCAAGGGGCCGTCCTATCTGGTCAGCTTCGTCGCGGTGTTCGGCCTGTCGCAGACGCTCGGCGGCCTTGCCGGGGTCGCCGCACTGTCGGCCTTCCACACGCTGCGCACCAAATCGCACCTGATGACGCTCGGCCAGAGCCTGTCGCCGGGCAACCCCGATGTCGCGCAGGGCATCGCGACCCTCGCGAACGGCCTGACGGGGACGATGACCGATCCGGCGCTGCGCAGTGCCAGCGCCGGCGCGCAGGTCGTACGCGAAGCGGCGCGCGAGGCGGCGATCCTCGCCTTCAACGACACTTTCTTCGTCATCGGCGCGCTATCGGCGCTTGCCTTTGTCGTCATGTTCGTGCGCTGGCTCTACGATCGCCGGCGCGGCTTCAATCCACTCGCCGCCGAACTCGAGGCGCTTCAGAAAATGAGGGCGGGAAACCAATGAACGACGTGCCTGAGAAAAGCGACGCAGCCGCGGCGAAGCCCGCGAAGTCTGCGCCGGCGCCAACGAAACCGGTGCCGCCGCCCGAACCCGCCGCCGCGCCTGCGGAGGAAAGCGACGAAGGTTGGCAACCGCCGCGCTCGCGCCGCCGGATCATCCTGTTCGGCGCGCTGATCCTCGTCGGCGCGCTCGCCATCCTTTATGCATGGGGCCTGCCACCGTTCAGGCCGTCGAGCCAGACCACCGACAACGCCTATGTCCGCGGCCAGACGACGATCATCGCGCCGCAGGTCGGCGGCTATGTCACGGCGGTGCTCGTGCAGGATTTCCAGCGCGTCAAGGCGGGCGAGGTGCTCGCGCGGATCGACGACCGCATCTATCGCCAGCGCGTCGCACAGGGCACCGCCAACATCGCCGCGCAATCGGCCTCGCTCGACAACAGCGAACAAAGCCGCCGCTCGGCCGAGGCGCAGATCCAGCTTCAGGATGCGTCGGTCGCCAACGCACGCGCGCAGCTCGCGCGGGCGCAGGCCGATATGCGCCGCGTCGGCGAACTGGTCGATGCGGGGTCGGTGTCGCTGCGCGAACGCGACCAGACGCTCGCCGCGCTCCGTCAGGCCGAAGCCGCGGTGCGCCAGGCCGAGGCGCAGCGCCAGATCGCCGTCGAACAGCTCCGCTCGGTCGGGGTCGGCCGCGGCGGGCTGCAGGCGGGGGTCGAGAATGCGAAGGCGGCGCGCGGCCTCGCCGACATCGACCTTGAAAACACCGTGATCCGGGCGCCGCGCGACGGCAAGCTCAGCGAAGTGACGGTGCGCGTCGGCCAGCTCGTCAATCCGGGCACGCAGATGATGTACCTCGTCCCCGAGCGCCACTGGGTCGTCGCCAATTTCAAGGAAGCGCAGACCGCGAATATCCGCGTCGGCCAGCGCGCCACCCTGCGTGTCGACGCGCTCGGCGGCGCCAAGCTTTCGGGCCATGTCGAAAGCGTCGCGCCGGCGGCGGGGAGCGAATTCAGCGTGATCAAGCCCGACACCGGATCGGGCAATTTCGTCAAGGTGCCGCAGCGTATTGCGGTGCGCATCCGCATCGACAAAGACCAGCAACTCGCCGCGCGATTGGGCCCCGGCATGTCGGTGATCGCCACCGTGCACACCGGGGCCGAGTGATGGGCTTCGCGCGTCCGGTCCTGCTCCTGCCGCTGCTCCTCGCGGGCTGCATGCCCGCGCTGACCCCGCGCCCCGAGGCGAGCAACATCTCGCCGCCCGCAGACTGGCGCACTGCGATGCCGGCGACCGGAGCCGGCGACCGTGATTGGTGGGCCGGCTTCGGCGATCCGCAACTCGCGGCGCTGGTCGCACAGGCGCGCGCGAACAACGCCGATCTCGCCATCGCCGCCGCGCGCGTCGCCGAAGCGCGGGCGCAGGAACGCGTCGCGCGGTCGCTGCTGCTGCCGACATTGAGCGCCAGCGCGCCGGGCGCCGAGCAGCGCGCGCTCAATCCCTTCGGCGTCGCCACCGAAAGCTTCGCCGCGCAGCCCGCCTTTCAGGCCGCCTATGAAATAGACCTGTTCGGCCGCAACGCCGCGCAGGTCAAGGCTGCGCGCGCCAATGCGGCGGCGGTCGCGGCGGCGCGCGAGGCGGCGACACTGTCGGTGAGCGCTGCGACCGCCAGCGGCTATATCACCCTGCTCGCGCTCGACGCGCGGCGCGAATTGCTGCGCCAGACCCTGACATCGCGCGGCGAGGCGCTGCGCATCGCGCGCGACCGCGCCGAAGCGGGCTATACGTCCCAGCTCGAACTGCGGCAGGCCGAGGCCGAATATCGCGCCGCCGAGCAGCAGATTCCGGCCATCGAGGCAGCGATCGCCCGGCAGGAAAATGCGCTGTCGCAGCTCGTCGGCGATACGCCGCACGCAATCGCCCGCGGGCAGGATTTCGATGCGCTGGTGCGGCCGCCGGTTCCTGCGGCGCTGCCCTCCGACCTCGTCCGCCGCCGTCCCGACATCGCCCAGGCCGAATATGCGCTCGCCGCGACCGACGCCAATCTCCGCGTCGCCCGCGCGCAATTCCTGCCGCAAGTCCGTCTGTCGGCGTCGGCGGGCGCCGTCATCTCGTCGGCGCTCCCCGATCCGGTGAGTATCTGGTCGATCGGCGGCAGCATATTGGCGCCATTGTTCCAGGGCGGGCGGCTGCAGGGCCAGTATGACGCCGCGACCGCCCAGCGCGATCAGGCCGCCTTCGCCTATCGCCGTACCGTCCTCACCGCGTTTCGCGAGGTCGAGGACCAGCTCGCGGTGATCGACCGCTTGGGCGTCCAGGAACAGGCGCTGCTCGCCCAGCGCGCTGCGGTCGCCGATGCGCTGCGCCACGCGACCAATCGCTACCGCGCCGGCTATTCGCCCTATCTCGAACAGATCGACGCGCAGCGCGCGCTGCTCGCGGTCGACCTCGCGCTGATCCAGCTCCGCACCGATCGCCTCACCGCCTATGTCGCGCTCTATCAGGCGCTCGGCGGCAGCGGCTCCGACGCGAACGCGCCGCCACGCTGATGCCGGCGCCGGCGCTCGACCCGTCCGTCGCGCCGAACCGCAGCATTCCCCTGCTCGCGCGCCTGCGCGTCGAACTCCTCTATGCCGTCCGTCACCGGCGGCGCCTCGGGCTCGCGGCACCGCGCCGCTTCACCGAGCTGGTCCAGTGGCGCAAGTTCCACGACCGCTCGCCGGCGCAAGCGGTGCTGATGGACAAGCTCGCGGCAAAGCGCCTCGCGGCCGCCGAGCTCGGCGCCGACTGGGTCGTCCCGACGCTCTGGACCGGCACCGGGCTGCCGCCCGCGGTGCCGTTCGCGCTCCCCGCGATCCTCAAGGCGCGGCACGGCTGCAACCACAATATCGTGCTGTGCAGCGCCCCCGGCGCCCGCCAATGGCGCCGCATCCGGCGCGCCGCCGACCGCTGGCAGCGCCGCGCCTATGGTGGCTGGCTCGACGAATGGGCCTATCGGGATGTGCCCCGCGGCCTGCTTGCCGAGCCCCTGCTCGGCGGCCGCCTGCCCTTGCCGGTCGACTATAAGATCTACGTCTTCGGCGGCGCGGCGACGCATGTGCAGGTCCATCTCGGCCGCGGCGAGCAGCATCGCTGGATTTTGCACGACCGCGACTGGCGCCAGCTCGTCCCGGCGCGCGACCGCCCCGCAGCGCCGGCTTCGCTCGCCGCCATGCTCGCTGCCGCCGAAACGCTCGCGCGCGGCACCAGCTTCCTGCGCGTCGATTTCTACGACATCGGCGGGCGGCCCTATTTCGGCGAATTCGGCCTCTATCCCGGTTCGGGCCTCGATCCCTTCGCCGCCGACTGGATCGACGTCGAACTCGGTTCGCTCTGGCTGGCCGCGCTCGCCAAGGCGCCGCTGCCCTAGGGAGCAAGTGTCGCAGCGAGTGACCCGAGTCCGGCGCCCAGCGCCGCAACATCTTCGCCGCTTCGCGACCCCGCCAAGATCGAGGCCGAAATGCAAAAGCCCGGCGCGGCGCCGGTGATCCCGACCGCAACGGTGCATACGCCGCGATGGGCAAAGCCTTCGTCGAGCGCAAAACCCCGGCGGGCCGCCTCGCGAACCTGCGCGATATAGGTTTCGAGCGGCAGATCGGCCTGCCAGCGGACCGGCGCAAAGCGGCGCGCGAGTTCGATATCGTCGGCGCCCTGCTTCGCTGCGAGCGCGCGCCCCACCGCACCGCCGCCTAGGGGTTGGCGCTGATCGTCGGCAAGGTGAAGGCGCATCCCCGCGTCGCTTTCCGCCCGCGCGATCAGCCGCGTCCGCTCGCGCGACACCATTTTCCACAGCCCGACCGCGGCATCGAAGGATTGCGCGAGTTCCGCCATCAGCGGCCGCGCGCGCTCGACCAGCCTTTGCGCGTCGCCGTCGCGGAGCACGCCGAGCATCGCCCATGCCGGGGCGAGCCGGTAGGTCTTCGTCCGCGCATCGCGTTCGACCGCGCCCTCACCCGCCAGCGTCTTGAGCAGGTTGAGGCAGCTCGACGGGCTGAGACCCACCATCCGGCCGATGTCGGACAGCGACAGCGGGCTCGTCTCGGCGAGGAGGCGCAGGATGGCAAGCGCTTGCGATACGGAACGGACGGGACCGGTCATGCGGCCTGATAGTTTTCATCTATATAAAAAGCAATTCCGAATATTGAATATTGGCGGCGATGCGCCTATCGGCCTATGACCAGATCAGGAGGCCCACATGAGCAGTCCCAACCCCGGCATGGACGCCGATGTTTTCGAGCAATTCATCGAGCAGTTGCAGCGCTACGTCCGCGAACGCCTGCTCCCCGCCGAGCAGACGATCATCGAGACCGACGCGATCCCCGCCGACATCCTGTCCGAGATGCGCGAGATGGGCCTGTTCGGGCTGACGATGGCCGAGGAATATGGCGGTTCGGGAATGAACGTCAGCCAATATGTCCGCACCATCCACACGCTCTCCTATGCGATGCCCGCCTTCCGCTCGATCATCTCGATCAACCTCGGCATGTTCGCCTCGGCGCTGAAGAATGGCGGGACCGAGGCGCAAAAGGCCGAATGGCTGCCGCGCGTCGCGGCAGGAGAGATTGCCGCTTTCGGGCTGACCGAACCCGGCTCCGGGTCGGATTCGGCGGGACTCCAGACGACGGCGGTGCAGACCGACAACGGCTGGGTGCTGAACGGCACCAAGCGCTACATCACCAATTCGCCCTTTGCGAAGGTCGCGCTGATCATGGCGCGCACAAGCAAGGAGAACCTCCCCAAGAACGCCCATGTCTCGGCCTTCATCGTGCCGATGGACACGCCGGGGGTGACGGTCGGCAAGTCGGACAAGAAGATGGGTCAGTCGGGCAGCCATATCGCCGACATCATCATGGAGGATGTGCGCGTCGGCGGCGAGGCGCTGCTCGGCGGCGAACTCGGCAAGGGCTTCGCCTTTGCGATGATGAGCCTCGACAACGGCCGCATGTCGGTCGGCGCCGCCGCAACCGCCTATGCCCGCCGCGCGCTCGACAGCGCGGTGCGCTACGCGACCGAGCGCAAGGCGTTCGGCGAGCCGATCGCCAATTTCCAGCTCATCCAGCAGATGCTCGCGCAGAGCGAGATCGACATCTACGCCGCCGAATGCATGATGGAGGATGTCACCCGCCGCGCCGACGCGGGCGAGAATGTCCTGCGCAAGGCGGCGGCGTTCAAGGTCTTCGCGTCCGAAATGTGTGGCCGCGTCGTCGACGCCTGCGTCCAGGTCTATGGCGGCGCGGGCTATCTCGCCGAATATGACGCCGAGCGTTTCTTCCGCGATGCGCGCATCTATCGCATCTACGAAGGCACGACGCAGATCCTCCAGCTCCAGATCGCCAAGCATATGCTGCGCGAATTTGCGGCGGCGAACTGATGTATTCCTTGCTGTCGGGCCTGTCGGTGATCGAGGCGTCGTCCTTCGTCGCCTCGCCCACAGCCGGGCTTTATTGCGCGCAATTCGGCGCCGAAGTGATCCGCGTCGACCAGATCGGTGGCGGCCCCGATTTCCGGCGCTGGCCGGTGACGGCCGACAACAACTCGCTCTATTGGGAAAATCTCAACCGCGCGAAGAAATCGGTCGCGCTCGATCTGGCCCGACCCGAGGGGCGCGAACTGCTGCAGGAACTGGTGCGCGCCAACGGCCAGTTCATCACCAACTTTCCCGTCGGCGGCTTCCTGTCGCACGACACGCTGGCGGCCGGCCGCGCCGACCTGATCACCGTCCGCGTGATGGGCTGGGCCGACGGCTCACCCGCGCTCGACTATACGGTCAACAACAGCGTCGGCTATCCGATGCTGACCGGTGCCGGGCCCGATCCGGTGAACCATGTCCTGCCCGCGTGGGACCTGCTCACCGGCGCCTACGCCGCCTTCGCGCTGCTCGCGGCGATCCAGCGCCGGGCAACCACCGGCGAAGGTGGCGAGGTCCGCATCCCGCTCTCCGATGTCGCGATCGGCACCGTCGCCAATCTGGGCGGGATTGCCGAAGTGCTTTATTCGGGCGAGAACCGCCCGCGGCTCGGCAATGCGGTTTACGGCCTGTTCGGGCGCGATTTCGTGACGCGCGACGGCAAGCGGACGATGATCGTCGTCGTCACCCCGCGCCAATGGGCGAACCTGATCGCCGCGCTCGATCTCGGTGATGCCATCGCCGCGATCGAGAGCGAACGCGGTATATCCTTCGCCACGGACGACGGGCTCCGCTTCGACCACCGCGACGCGCTCTATCCGCTGTTCGAGCAGGCGATCGCCGCGCGCGACCATGCCGACCTTGCCGCCGCCTTCGATGCGGGCGGGATCGTCCATTCGCCCTATCGCACAATGCACGACGCAGTACAGGACCCGGCGCTCGTCGCGAACAACCCGATCTTCGGCTCGGCCCAAAACCCCAGCGGCTTCGCTTATCCCGCCGCCGGCGCTTTCTCGACGATCCCGCAGGCGGAGCGCGAACCGCCGCGGCCCGCCCCGCTGAACGGCCAGCACACCGAAGAAATACTGTCCTCGCGCCTTTCGCTTTCCTCGGGCGAGATCGCCCGCCTGATCGACGCCGGCATCGTCGGCACCGCCAACACCGGAGAATGAAATGACCCTGCGCCGCGCCGCCATCGTCGCCCCGATCCGCACCCCCGTCGGCAAGTTCGGCGGCGCGCTGTCGTCGCTGACCGCGGGCGATCTCGGCGCCGTCATCCTGAAGGCGCTGATCGAACGCACGAAGATCGACCCCGCGCGCGTCGACGACGTCGTCTTTTCGCAGGGTTATGGCAATGGCGAAGCGCCGTGCATCGGCCACTGGTCGTGGCTCGCCGCGGGGCTGCCGATCGAGGTCCCCGGCTACCAGCTCGACCGCCGCTGCGGCTCGGGATTGCAGGCAATCGTCAACGCCGCGATGATGGTCCAGACCGGCATGTCCGACATCGTCGTCGCGGGCGGGGTCGAATCGATGTCGAACGTCGAACATTACAGCACCGATATTCGCAAGGGGATCCGCGCGGGCAATCTCACCCTCCACGACCGCCTGACCCGCGGCCGCGTCATGTCGCAGCCGGTCGAGCGCTTCGGCGTCATCACCGGCATGATCGAGACCGCCGAAAATCTCGCCAGGGACTATGATATCAGCCGCGAGGCATGCGACGCCTATGCCGTCCGCAGCCACCAGCGCGCCACCGCCGCGTGGGCAAACGGCCTGTTCGACGACGAACTGGTGCCGGTGTCGGTCCCGCAGAAAAAGGGTGATCCGGTCGTCTTCGCGCACGACGAGGGCTATCGCGCCGACGCGACGCTGGAATCGCTCGGCAAGCTGCGACCGCTCGAAGGCGGCGTCGTCACCGCGGGCAACGCCAGCCAGCAGAATGATGCTGCCGCCGCATGTCTTGTCGTCGTGGAGGACAAGCTCGACGAACTCGGGCTCACCCCCATCGCCTGGTACCACAGCTCGGCCGCCGCCGGCTGCGATCCCAGCCGGATGGGCATCGGCCCCGTCCCCGCGGTCGAGCGCCTCTTCGCGCGCAATGGCCTCGGCTGGGACGACATCGACCTCGTCGAACTGAACGAAGCCTTCGCGCCGCAGGTGCTCGCGGTGCTCAAGGGCTGGGGCTGGAGCGACGACGACAGCCGGAATGAAATCCTCAACGTCAACGGCTCGGGCATTTCGCTCGGCCACCCGATCGGCGCGACCGGCGGGCGTATCCTCGCCAATCTGACGCGCGAACTGGTGCGCCGCGACGGCCGCTACGGCCTTGAAACCATGTGCATCGGCGGCGGCCAAGGCATCGCCGCAATCTTCGAGCGCGCCGCCTGAGCGTGGGCGATCTGCGCCAAGCCCTCACGGCCGCGCAAGCCTATCGCGGCGCGGCGCAGGCTGCGCTCAGCGAGCGGCTGGCTGCGAACCCGATCGACAGCGAGCAGCGCGCAGCGCATGGCTTTGCATGGGTCGCAACGACGGTCGCGGCGCTCGAAGCCACACTCGACTGGTTCGAGTCCGGCTCGAGATCAAATCCGCTCGACGCCCAGATTGCCACCCTCGCCTTCGCCGAAAGCATCGGCCAGCTCGCCGGCGGCCTGCCGATGGGCCAGAACGAGATTTTCCGCCCCGCCGATCTCGGCCTCGGCGCCGCTGCTCGGACGCTCGCCGGCGCCTGCGCTGACCTGCTCGACACCGACCATGCCGCAACCCGCGTCGAAGTTGCTGCCGCGCTCGCCGCGGACCACTGGCCCAGCGAGACGCTCCACGACGCCGACCTCGACGCGATCCGCGACCAGTACCGCCGCTTCACCGACGCCGCGATCATCCCGCACGCGCACGGCTGGCACCTCGCCAACGCGCTGATCCCCGATGCGACGGTGCAGGCGATGGCCGAACTCGGCACCTTCGGCGTCTGCATTCCAGAGGAATATGGCGGGCTCGGGCTCGGCAAGCTCGTCATGTGCATCGTCACCGAGGAACTGTCGCGCGGCTGGATCGGCACCGGCTCGCTCGGCACGCGGTCGGAGATCGCGGGCGAGCTGATCGTGCTCGGCGGTACCGACGCGCAGAAGGCCGAATGGCTGCCAAAGATCGCCAGCGGCGAAATCCTGCCCACCGCCGTCTTCACCGAACCCGATGTCGGCTCCGACCTCGGCTCGCTGCAGACCCGCGCACGCCGCGAAGGCGCAAGCTGGGTAATCGACGGCGCCAAGAACTGGATCACCCACGCCGCGCGCTCGGACCTGATGACTTTGCTGGCGCGCACCGTGCCCGATGCCAAAGGCTATGCCGGCCTCTCGATGCTGCTCGTCCCCAAACCGCGCGGCACCGAGGCCGATCCCTTCCCCGCCCCCGGCATGACCGGCAGCGAGATCGAGGTCTTGGGCTATCGCGGCATGCGCGAATATGCGCTGCAATTCGATGGCATGACGGCACCGGCCGATGCGCTGCTCGGCGGCGAGGAGGGGCAAGGCTTCAAGCAGCTCATGCGCACCTTCGAGGGCGCGCGCATCCAGACCGCCGCACGCGCGGTCGGCGTCGCCCGCCGCGCGCTCGAACTCGGGCTCGACTATGCGCTGACCCGCAAGCAGTTCGGCAAGGCGATCGTCCACTTCCCGCGCGTCGCCGACAAGCTGGCGATGAGCCTCGTCGATTTCGTCATGGCGCGCGAGCTCAGCTATGCCGCCGCGCGCGCCAAGGATTCGGGCAAGCGCTGCGATATCGAGGCGGGCATGGCGAAACTGCTCGGCGCGCGCACGGCATGGGCGAACGCCGACGCCGCGCTGCAAATCCACGGCGGCAACGGCTATGCGCTCGAATATGAAATCAGCCGCATCCTCTGCGACGCGCGCATCCTCAACATCTTCGAGGGCGCGGCGGAAATTCAGGCGCAGGTGATCGCGCGCGGGCTGACCGGAGGACGCAATTGATGAGCGAGTGGCAGGACTGGATCGGCCGGATCGAAACGCGCCGTGACCGCATCGACGAAGCGGCGGCCGCGCGCTGGCTGGCGACGCTCGACCGCACGGCGCCCGCCGACGGTAGCGTCCCGCAGGCCTATCACTGGTGCCTCTGCCTGCCCGACGCGCCGACCGCGATCCTCGGCGCCGACGGCCATCCGGTCCGCGCGGACAGCGACGACAGCTTCCTGCCGCCGATCCCGCTTCCGCGCCGCATGTGGGCCGCGAGCAAGGTCGAGTTCCTCGCCCCGCTGCGCCCCGGCCAGTCGGTGATCCGCACGTCGCGCGTCGCCGCGATCACCGAAAAGCAGGGCGGCACCGGCAAGCTTGTCTTCGCCGATGTCGCGCACGAAACCCATGGCGACGGCACCCTCGCGGTGCGCGAAACCCAATCGATCGTCTTCCGCGAACCTGCCCCCGCCGGAACGCTGCCCGCTCCGCCGCCGCCCGGCGATGATGGTTTCGACCCGTCGGGCTGGGACGCGCACCGCATGCTCGTCCCGTCGGAAGCATTGCTGTTCCGCTATTCGGCGCTGACCTTCAACAGCCATCGCATCCATTACGATCTGCCTTACGCCACGCAGGAAGAGGGCTATCGCGGCCTTGTCGTCCATGGCCCGCTCACCGCGACGCTGCTGCTCGACCTCGCGCAGCGCGAGTATGGCGACAATCGCCTGAAGAGCTTCGCTTTCCGCGGCGTGTCCCCGGCGATCTGCGGCGAACCCCTTCATCTGGCGTTGCGCGGCAAAGACGGCGGACTGGAGCTAGGGGCGTTTGCCGTGGACGGGCGGCAGGTCATGCAGGCTTCGGCTTCGCTCTAGCGCTCGCCAGTCCGCCCTTCATCGCCACGCTTGCGCTCCCACCGCGCCTCGACCAGGCTCAACAACGTCAACATGATCACGCTGATCGCCGACCCGATCAGCACCAGCGGCCATTGCGCCGCGCCGCAGGCGATGCCGATCACCGCCGCCAGCCACAGATGCGCCGCGGTGGTGAGATTCTTGACCTCGCCCTTGCTGAACACGATCAGCCCGGCGCCGATGATACCGATGAAAGCGCCCGTCGCCTCGTAAATGCGCAGCGGATCGGAGCGCTCGCCGCCGATCTGGGTATAGAGCGCGATGATCGACACCGTCATCATCGCCGCCGAAAAGCAGATCAGCCCATGCGTGCGGAACCCCGCCTCATGCCCGCGGATCTCGCGGTCGAGTCCGAGAAGCAGCCCGAGCACCGCCGCAACGCCCAGCCGCGACAGCAGGTCGAGGTCGATCCAGTGGACAAGTATCGGCGCGTTGAGCTCCATCGCCTTTCATAGCGCGGCAGCGCCGAAAGGGTTCCGGGCGCTCAGTAGCGCGCCCGGATGCTCGCGAAGAAACTGCGCCCCGGTTCGGGGAAGCCGTCGGTCAGGACATAATTGTCGTCGAACAGGTTGCGCGCGCCGACGCCGATCTCGATGCCGTCGCGCAGCGCATAATCGATACGCAGATTCGCCTGCACATAGCTGCCGGTGCGGTAATAGACCGGCGGCGATGCCGTGGTCAGTGTCGTCCGGTTCGACGCGAAATCGGCGCTCGGCACGATGGTCAGCCCGCCGAACGGCGACCAGCTCGCATAAGCGAAGCCCTTGTGCGCCGGGACGTCGGTCAGGCGGAAGACGGGAACCACCGTGCCCGCCGCCGGTGTGCCGATCTCGAACGAACGGTGCGTGTAGGTATAGTTCGCGCCGAGTTCTAGGGTCGGGGTAACATGTGCGGTCAGCGCCAGCTCGGCACCATAATATTCGGCGTTCCCCAGATTCTGGCGCTGCGTCGAATTGGCAGGGAAACCCGCCGGGCGTACCGAGACGATCGCGTCGCTGATATCGCTGTAAAAGACCGCCCCCTCGGCCCGCACCGGCCCGAACTGCCGCGACACGCCGATCTCGTAATTGGTCGCGCGTTCGGCCTTGAGGTCGGGGTTCGACGCCGCGGTACCGAATTGGGTGCTGAAGCGCTCGAAGATCGTCGGGAAGCGCGCGCGCGACGAGATTCCGGCGTGGACGCGCGTATCGGCGTCGGGGGTCCAGACGAGCTGCCCCTGCGCGTTGAACGCGCTCGCGTTGCGGATCGGATAGCTGAAGATGCGCGCCGCGGTCTCGCCCGGCGGGGTGCCATATTCCTCGGCCCGCTTGAGATCGCGCCAGTCGAAGCTCGCGCCGGCGACGAAGCTCAGCGCCGGAGTCAGCGCAAGGCGATTTTCGGCAGCGATGCTGTAGCTATCCTCGACGTTGGTCTGGCGCGGTTCGGTGGTGCCCGCGGGAAAGCTCTGCTGCCATTCGACATGCTTGTCGCGGCGGTAATGCGCGGCGACGGTCAGCGTATCGGCGTCGGTAAGGTCGACGGCCAGTTCGGCCGAACCGCCCCACGCCTTGTCGGCGTAATAGCTGTTGAACGCGCGCGGGCGCGTCTGCGTCGTTTGCGTCCGGTCGTCGAACGCACGCAACAGATTGTCAAAGCTGTTGCGATAGACGCGCGTCTTCAGCGTCGCGCGATCCCCCAAGGCGGTGGTCGAAAGAAAATAGATGCTCTCGATGTTCCAGTAGGGCCAGCTCCAGTTGCGCTGCGCCGCGACATCGTCGGTAACGTGCAGCGGCGCGTTCTTCGACCCTTCCTGCCGCGTATAGCTGATCGAATATTCGTCGGTATCGTTGGGCGTGAAGCCGAATTTCGCATTGACGCGCCAGTCGCGTGTCCGCGAGAAATCGCGCTCACCGCCGTCTTCGGCCGAACCCGGCGCGGGATCATAACCGCCTGCAAGGTCCCAATGGTCCCGGAAATTGCGCGTGTACGACGCCTGCGCGTAGAATTTTTCCTGCCGCGTGCCGAGCAGCGCGAAGACATTGTAACCGGCATAATCGACGTCGCGGTCGAGATCGATCGTCGCGCGTGCCTCGGCTTCCAATGCCTTGGTCGGCTTGCGCGTCACGAGGTTGATCGCCCCGCCCATCGCGCCGGGGCCGTCGAGTACCGAGGCATAGCCCTTGGCGACCTGGATTTCGGCAATGTCGGGGGTCAGGAAGCGGCCATAGTCGAGCCGGTTGTCGGCGGGCAGATAGACGCGGATGCCGTCGAGCGACACGGGCACCTGAAAACGGTCGAACCCGCGGACGAAGATCAGTCGCTCGTTGCGCGATCCGCCGCTGTTCGCCGACGTCACGCCGGGCATCAGGTTGACCGCCTCGTCGAGCGTGTTGCGGTTGAAGGTGTAGATCGCTTCGGACGACAGCGTTTCGGTCCCGATCGTGATATCCTCGGAACGCGGCGCCGTGACGACGATCTGGCCGAGCGTGAAGGCGCTGTCTTTCGCGGCAATTGCTTCGTCTGCCGCTTGGGCATGGGCCGGCACCGCGGCGGCGAGCGCCGTCGTCACGAAAAGAAGCAGTCGCATGGAGATTCCCCTTATGTCGCAGATCGCCATTGCTTTTGGGCGAATCGCTATATACGGCCATATACATTGGTCGCCTCGGAGGGAAAGCATGCGCCGCTCTTTTTTTGCCGCAATGACGGCGCTTGCGCTGGCCGCACCCGGCGCCGCTTATGCGGAACAGCCCGACTGCACGACCGGCAGCGCAGCGCTCCCCGCCGAACTGGCCGGGTGGACGTCGCGCAGCACGCTGACGGGAGCAAGCGATGCCGCCGCGGCCGAGGCTTCGCCCATCGCGATCGGCCGCGCCGCCGATGTCGCGCTCCAACCCGCCAGCAAGGTCCGGTTCGCTGCGCCGCCCGGCAAGCCCGGCGAAGGTGAAACGCACGCCGGGCTCCTTGCTTTTCACGTCGAGACGGCGGGCAGCTACCGCGTCGCGCTGGGCGCGGGCGCGTGGGTCGACGTGATCCAAGGCGGCAGCGCCCTTGCCTCAACCGCCCATGGCCATGGCCCGCAATGCTCGGGTATTCGCAAGATGGTCGATTTTTCGCTGACGCCGGGGGACTATCTGCTGCAGATCGCCGCGAGCTCCACGCCGTCGATCGCGGCGCTGGTCGCAAAGCTGCCCTGACGCGGGCTTGTCAGGGCTTCGCGCTCGGCGGCAGCGGCGCAGCGCGCATCAGCGCGGTCAGCTCGTCCAATCCCCCGCGCCGCGCGGCATCGGCCAGCCGGCGTTCGAGCGCACGATAGCTTGCCAGCACCGTCCGGCCGCAATCGGTCAGCCGGGCGCCTTTCGCTGCTCCGCCGCCCGCCGTCGTTTCGACGAGTCTTTCGGCCCAGCAGCGATTCATGCTGTCGACGAGCAACCACGACCGGCGATAGCTCATCCCCAGCGACCGCCCCGCCGCCGAGATCGACCCTTCGCGATCGATCGCCTCGAGCAAGTCCGCCTTGCCGGGGCCGATCGCGGGCTCGTCGCCGCAGAATAGCTGCGCTTTCAGCTTGAGCGCGCCTTCTCTCACCATCGTCCCGCCTCGCCTGTGAATGCCCCTGATATCCTACCCCCCGGCCGATTCAAAGCGGCGCTCTCTCAGAGCCAGGTGAAGGTGACGAGTATCGATTTCACGCTACCTGTGCTGTAGGGTCTGCCCGATCATTTCCGCCCGTCGGTCGCAGGATCTTGGCCGCATCGCCGGTGCCTTCGATACGGAAATTGCGAAGTCCAATGGCGTCCTTGATCATTTCAAGCTCCTTATGGAGAGCCACCATATTGGCATGCGCTTGGAAGAGCCCGGCAAAACTGACCGCCAAATTCGAATAAGCCGGATCGGCCGCAACCGCGGATAGCCCCACCTTCGCCTGCCCCTGCGCAAGCGCACCGGCGAGTACGCCGGTCGCGGCAATGGCGTTTTCGATCGCACGCTCCGCTTCGACCAGCTTGCGCGCAACATCGTTGGCGGCCTCGAGACGTTGTTTCAGCATATTCACCCCCTGCCCTCGATGACAAAATCTATTGTGCCACCCAAACCCGGAAGTGGTGCACCCGACAGGATTCGAACCTGTGGCCCCCAGATTAGGAATCTGATGCTCTATCCTGCTGAGCTACGGGTGCACGCGGCGCCCGTTTAGCGGCGCGAGGTATCGAGCGTCAATCGGCGGGCGATCAATTCACCGCGTCGGGCGGGGCAATAGGGACGAGGAGCGGCATCGCGGCGATGCCATCCTCGCGGAGCTCCGCCGCCTGTTCGGGCGAGGCCTGGCCATGGATCAGGTCTTCCTTGGCCCGCCCTTCGTGCATCGCGCGGGCGGCATCGGCGAAATCGCGCCCGACCCAGCGCGACTGCGGCAACATTTCGGCCTGTTTCGCCGCGATCTCCGCGATCACCTTGCGCACCAGTTCGGGCGAAGGCTCACCGGTCGCCGAAACCTCGGCAGGTTTGGCAATTGCACCCGATTGCTGGTTCGATTTCGCCCCGACCCGCGGCGCCATCACCGCTTTTGCAATCGCGCTGTCGCCGCAGACCGGGCAGGCAATCAGTCCGCGCGCCTGCTGGTCGGCGAAGCTGTCGCTGCTCGCGAACCACGCCTCGAACCGGTGATCGCCGGCCGCGCAGCAAAGGTCGAAGACGATCACGGGATTATCCCGCGCCGAGCAGGGGATCGAGCCCGCCGCGCGCGTCGAGCGCGGCAAGGTCGTCACTGCCGCCGACATGCTTTCCGTCGATGAATATCTGCGGCACGGTGCGCGCGCCGCCGGCGCGATCGACCATCGCGTCGAACCCGGCGCGATCCATCGTCACGTCGATTTCCTGATAGGCGGCGCCCTTCTTGTCGAACAGCGCTTTCGCGCGCGAGCAATAGGGGCAGAAGAATTTGGTAAAGATTTCGATCTTCGCCATGCGGCTATCCTGTCATCCTTTCGTCCATCATATCGGAATCAACGCGCGCAAAGTCAAATATGTTGCTGGTCATCAGCGCGTCGGGAAACACCCGCGCCCAGCTAAGCGCCGAAACGCGCGCGGCTCCGCTCCGACGAAGTGCCCGCGCCGCCGCGCGCAGCGTCGCGCCGCTCGCGTGGACGTCGTCGATCAGCACCAGATGCCGGCCCGCCGCCCTCTCTTTCGCGCCATTCCCCAGCGCGAAGGCACCTGCGACGATCCGCTCGCGTTCGCGCCGCCCCTGGCCGCGCAGTGCCTTCGTCGCTTTGATCCGCAGCAAGAGATCATGGTCGTGCGGGATACCGGTGAGCCGCGTCAGTTCGTCGGCAACAAGTGCCGCCTGATTGAAGCCGCGCGACCAGAGGCGCCAGCGATGGAGCGGGACCGGGACAAGCAACACCGGCTCCGCATCCGCGAGCTTGCCGAGCGGGCGTGCCATCAGCTGTGCCATCAGCCGCGCATGCCCGACGCGCCGCCCATATTTGAGCCGCAGCGCGACGGTGCGTGCGACGGGTCCGTAAGCAACCGCAGACGGGGCGCCGTCGAACGGCGGCGGCGCGGCAAGGCAGGCGCCGCAAGTCACCGGGCCGGGCAAGGCGGCGGGCAGCGGGATCGAACAGAGCGAACAGGCCGGTCCGTCGAGAAAGGTCAGCGACGACCAGCAGGAGAGGCAGAACTGCCGGTCGTCATCGACGACGAGGCCGCATCCGGGGCAGCGCGGCGGCAGGGCATAGTCGACGATCGTCCGGACAATATGGCGCAAGGCGCGGTCCGCTTGCCACCCCGATGGATCATCCGCACCGCCTTCCCCCATAGCGGACTTGTGAAGCATCGCCGGGGGCGGCACAAGCGCCGCATGTCGCAGCCCCCGCTCTTCTCCCCGGCCCGCCAGCGCGCCCAGCGCGATCGCATCGCCAGCCAGCCCGCCGGCGCCGATTTCCTCGCGCCGATCATCGCCGAGACCCTGCTCGACCGCCTCGCCATGGTGACCCGCGATTTTTCCCGGACCTTGCTGATCGGCGCCCATGACGCGGCGCTGATCGCCCATCTGCGCGGCATTGGCAGCAATCTGACGCTCCTCGAGGCGGGGCCGGCGCTCGCCGCCAACACTGGCGCGATCGTCGGCGAGGCCGATAGCATCGACCTGCCCTTCGGCCGTTTCGACCTCATCGTCTGGCCCGGCGGACTCGATGCGATCAACGATGTTCCAGGCGCGCTCGTGCGCCTGCGGGCGCTGCTCGCACCCGACGGCCTGCTCCTCGGCGCCTTCGTCGGCGACGGCAGCCTGCCGCGCCTGCGCCGTGCGACGATGACCGAAGACGTGCGCCCGGTCGCCCGCCTCCACCCGCAGATCGACCTTGCGGCGATGGGCAATTTACTGCAGCGCACCGGCTTCACGCTCCCCGTCGTTGACGTCGATACGCTGACGGTACGCTATGGCGACTGGTTCGGGCTCGTCCGCGATCTGCGTGCGGCAGGCCTGTCGAGCCGGCTTTCCCCCGCGCCGCCGCCGCTGACCCGCGACGAGGCGGCGCGCATCGCTGCAGCATTCGCCGCCGAGGCCGACCCCGATGGCCGGATTGCCGAAACCTTCCGCCTGATCCATTTCAGCGGCTGGGCGCCGCACCCCGACCAGCCGCAACCGGCGCGGCGCGGCAGCGGCACGGCATCGCTCGCTGATGCGCTCAAGCCGAAGAGCTAGACAAGCGCTTCGAGCAGTCCGATCAGCGGCTTGTCGGCGGGCGGCATGGCGAGACCGTGCAGCTCGACCGGCCGCACCCAGCGCAGCGCACTGGCGTGTTGCGCCACCGGCGTACCCCGCCATTTGCGGCAAACATACAGCAGCAGCAACAAGTGCCGGTCGCCGAGCGTGTCGCTTGCGAAACAGGCGGGCGCCAGACAGGCGTGATCGACATCGATCGCCAGTTCTTCGCCGAGTTCGCGGATCAGCGCCTGTTCCGGGGTTTCGCCGGGCTCGATCTTGCCGCCCGGAAACTCCCACAGGCCCGCCATCGACAGACCTTCGGGCCGCTGCTGGACAAGCAGGCGCCCGTCGCGATCAATCAACGCAGCAGCGACGACAATGAGACAGTTTTCCGGGGATTTCCCGGGTGTCGCCACAGCCAAATTATTAACCCTCCTGTGCGATCTTCGGCAGCCTCGGGAACTATAACTGCAGTTAGGGGCGGGACAATGAACAAAATTTCCGGGCTGATGCGGTCGACCAGGGCCGCGACAGCCGTCGAGTACGGGTTGATACTCGCGCTGATCTTCATCGGCATCATTGCCGCCGTCGGCAATGTCGCAACCCAAGCTGGCGAAATGTGGACCGACATCTCCTCGAACTCCGGACAAGCGATGAATCACCCGTAACTGTCCGATTTCGGGACTTGCGCCCGCACAAAGGGATTTTCGACATTAAGCTTTTCAAAACCAATTCGCCGTAAATCGGCTGATGTTGACCACGACCAGACCGTCAACAGGGTAAGTGATTTGTCAGGAGACCAGACATGCTGTTTTTCAAAAAGTTCATTCGCAACAACAAAGCCGCGACCGCCATTGAATATGGCCTGATCGCCGCTCTCATCGCCGTCGCCGGCATCGCCGCTTTCCGTTCGGTTGGCACCAGCGTCAGCGGCACGTTCCAGGACGTCGATACCGCGCTGAAGACCCGTGCGGCCGGCGGTTCGTCGGGCGGCTCGACCGGCGGCTAAGCGCTGAAAAACGACCCTTCGGGTCAAGGAAGGGCGGTGGAGCGATCCACCGCCCTTTTTCGTGCTTGATTATCGGCTCGCGTAGACGACCAGCTTCACCTTCTGCCCCGGCGTCAAACGGCTCGACGCGGTAAGGCGATTGAGCACCTGGAAGCGTTCCGACTGGTAATTGCTGTACGCCATGCGTTTCGCGAGGCTGGCCACCGTGTCGGCGCGCCCGACCGTCACGACATCGACACGGCGCGGCCGGATCGCCGTGGCCTCGGCCGTACTCAGCCGCCGCACGCTGTTGAACATCGGGTTGAACACCCCGGCCCCGCCCGCCTTGGTCAGCGCGACGAAGTGGAAGGCCTGATTCTTGGAAAACTCATAAGCGAAGACGGTCACATCGACCTGTCCCGACTGGGTGTTCGCGCGCGCGACCGAATAATAAGCCGGAATCCCGTTCACCGTCGTTCGCTGGAGGCTGCTCGGGCTGACCGAGCTATTGCCGGCGATCGATTTGAACACCGCCGAAACATAAGCATTCATATCGCCGCTATAGGCGCCGGTCGAAAATTGCGCCTGCCCGCCGTTGCCGCTGACCGTTACCGCGCTGTTGCCGTTCTGCATACCATAGCCGTTCGGAACGGCGAATTTCAGCTTGAGATCGGGGTGAAGGAATTCATTGCCCTCGACCACCCCCTGCTTCGGGTCGTCACCATAAAGCACGCCATCGACCGATGCGAGGAAGGCGTCGGCATTGCGGACGCCGCCCGTTCCCGCGCGGCTCGCCAGCGTCTGGGCATTGCGCACGCGCGACGCCGGGTCGGGGTGGGTGCTTGCCCATTCGGGAATCGCGCGTGCATCGCCGCCCGCGAGGCGCGCTTCGAGATTGGTCTGGGCGGCAAGGCTCGCCAGCATCGTCGACAGTGCCAGCGGGTCATAGCCGGCGCTGCGCAGATACTGGACGCCAAGCTGGTCGGCCTGCAATTCCTGGCTGCGCGAAAAGCCGAGGGTCGCATATTGCGCGACCTGCATCGCATTGTTCTGGATCAGGCCGCCAAGGCCGCCGAGCAGCCCGCCATTGTCGCCGATCGCGCCGCCCACGACCTGCGCCAGCACGCCGAGGATCGCGTTGCGCGTCGCCGCCGACTGGCGCTTCTTGCTGTGCTGCGCCGCGACGTGCCCGACCTCATGCCCCAGCACGCCCGCCAGTTCGGCCTCGTCGTTCATCAGCGCCATCAACTGGCGGGTGACATAGACATAGCCGCCGGG
Source organism: Sphingopyxis macrogoltabida (assembly GCF_001314325.1). Taxonomy (NCBI): domain Bacteria; kingdom Pseudomonadati; phylum Pseudomonadota; class Alphaproteobacteria; order Sphingomonadales; family Sphingopyxidaceae; genus Sphingopyxis; species Sphingopyxis macrogoltabida. The sequence continues at coordinate 455,579 of NZ_CP009429.1, read as the reverse complement.
GATCGCGAAAGCGTTGTTCACCGGCGAATTGAGCAGGGTCACGGTGAAGTCGCCGGGGTTCCGCGACAGGCCCGACTGCACCGCGATATTCTGCCCGATGCGATTGACATAGCTCGCCTGCGGCCCGGCATAGGCGCCGCCGAATTCCTCCATCAACTGCGGATGGGCGTCCTGCCCCTGCTTGCGGTCGCTCGGCGAAATGCTCGTCGCGGTCTTGATCGTCTTGGTCTTGGCGTCGGCCGGAACGCCGATCCCGCCGGTACCGAGCGTCATGCCGGCGGCCAGCGTGATTGCCAAAGCGGTCATTGTCTTCCGGGTCATCGGTGCGCCTCCCTCATGGTCTCTTGCCGGATCTATCCCTTGCGCAGGAATATCCGCTGATTGCGACAAGGCAAGCCGCGGCCGGACCGGAGCTTGCCCATATGTTGCGGAAATAACGCGACAGCCGCGGATCGGGTTCCGGGCGGTCAGGCGCGGCCCATCGCGAGGAATTTTTCCTCGCGGGCGGCGAGCAATGTGTCGCGCGGCAGACCGGCGAGCGCATCGAGTTCCTGCGCGATCGCATCGCCCAGCGACGCGATCGCGACCTCGGGCGCGCGGTGCGCGCCGCCCACCGGTTCGGGAACGATGCGGTCGATGACCCTGAGCGCCAGCAGATCCTCCGCCGACATTTTCATCGCCGCGGCGGCATCGGCCGCCTTGTCCGAGGTACGCCACAGAATCGAGGCGCAGCCTTCGGGCGAAATCACCGAATAGACGGCATGTTCGAACATCAGCACGCGATTGGCCGCCGCAAGCGCAATCGCGCCGCCCGAACCACCCTCGCCGACCACCGCCGCGATCATCGGAACGCCGAGCGCGAGGCATTGTTCGGTCGAACGGGCGATCGCTTCGGCCTGACCGCGCTCCTCGGCCTGGATGCCCGGAAAGGCACCCGACGTATCGACCAGCGTCACCACCGGCAGCCCGAAGCGGTCGGCGAGCTGCATCAGGCGGATCGCCTTGCGATAGCCTTCGGGCTTCGCCATCCCGAAATTATGCTTCATGCGCGACGGGATGTCGTCGCCCTTTTCGTGCCCGATCACCATCACGCGGCGGCCGCGAAAGCGCGCGAGCCCGCCGAGGATCGCCTGATCGTCGCCGAAATTCCGGTCGCCGGCGAGCGGCATCCAGTCGTCGAACAGCCCCGCGACATAATGTTTGAAATGCGGCCGGTCGGGATGACGCGCCACCTGTGTCTTTTGCCACGGCGTCAGCTTCGCATAGATTTCGCGCAGCAATTTCGAGGACTTGGCCTCCAGCCGCGCGACGTCGCCATCGATGTCGAGCGTCGGGTCGTCGCCCATCTCGCGCAGTTCGGCAATCTGGCGATCGAGCGCCGCGACCTGTTTTTCGAAGTCCAGAAAGGCTGTCATGCGCCGTCGCTAGGACGAAGGCGCCGCAACGTCAACGCCCGCCGCCGCGACATCCATCCGCGCCAGCGGATGCCGCCGGTTGACCAGTTCGACGAGACGGCGGCTGTCGACATGGGTGTAAATCTCGGTCGTCGCGATATCGGCGTGGCCGAGCATCAACTGCAATGCGCGCAAATCGGCGCCGCCCTCGAGCAGGTGGGTCGCAAAGGCATGGCGCAGCACATGCGGACTGATCGCCGCCGGATCGATCCCGGCGCGGCCCGCGAGTTCGCGCAGCATCTGGAACAGCCGCACGCGCGACAGATGCGCCTTGCCCGACGGAAAGAGCCACGGCGACCCGTCGGCGAGCAGCGGCAACCAGCGGCCCAGCGCGTCACGCGCGCGTTCGGAGAGCGGTACCAACCGCTCCTTGTCGCCCTTGCCGCGCACGATCAGATACTCGCGCGTCCCCGCAACCGCGCGCCGCGGCAGCGTCACAAGTTCGCTCGCGCGCAAACCCGAGCCATAGAGAAGCTCGATCAGCAGCAGCATGCGGACCGCGGCCGCGGGCGGCGTTTCGCCCGCCGCCTCCTCGCCCGCCTGCGCGAACAGCCGTTCGACGTCGTCGTGCGTCACGATGCGCGGCAGCGGCCGCCGCGTCGCGGGACGCGCGATGTCGAGCGCCGGATTGTCGGGGCGTTCGCCCTCGTCGAGCAAAAAGGCGAAGAACTGGCGTAGCGCCGACAGCTTGCGCGCCGCGCTGCTTGCGGCAAGCGACTGATAACCCGCCATCAATTTTCTGAGCGTCGCCGTATCGGCGTCCGCAAGACTGCCCTTGGCGAGTTCGGCAGCCTGTTCCAGATCGCGGCGATAGGCGGCCAGCGTGTTGCGCGACGCCCCGCGCTCGGCCGCCATCATCTCGAGAAAGCGCTCGATAAGAGCCCCATCAGACATTGCAAAGGCCCGGCACCGGCCCGCGCCCCCACCGCCCGAGGCGACGCGTGGCGCCGAGGGCCTCCCAAACAGCGTAACATGTCGTTGGGAGGCCGGGTGGGGGCGCGGGCCGGCGCCGCACTTTGATGGACTCAGACACGCACCAGCGCTTCGGCGGCGATCATCCGCGCTTCGGAGCCGAGCCCGACTTCGCGCAGGGACCGGACGATATAATAGAGGTGATAGGGCGGCACCTTCGACCAGTCGCCCTGCATCCCCGCCGCGGCGAGCAAAGCGACCATGCCGGGTTCGCGCCGTTCGGCCGCCGCCATGATCGCGCGCGACCAGCGCGTCTGCTTGCCGAGATCGACGTCGAGATCGCTTGCCGCCGAGGCGGCGGCGCCGGCATCGATACGGCCGAGCCCCGCGAGCCCGGCGAGCAGGAATTTCGAACGCAGCGATCCGGCACTGTCGTCGCCGCCGGCGAAATTGCCGATCGCGCTCGCGTTGGTGCCGTTCAGCGGCCGCGGCGAACCGACCGCGAGCAAGCCCCACGTCCGGCTGCCGACCGATATGGTGGGCACCCAGTCGATCGCATTGCGATCATATCCGCCGGCGAACATCGACCCCACGAGCTGCCACGGATCGTCGCCGACCTCGGTGCTCACCGGCAGCGCCGCGGCGGCGCGCGCCGTCGCGATCATCGCGGCATAGCGGCCGGGCGTGTTCGCATCGGCGCCCCACAATCCCTGCATCGCGGTATAACGTTCGATACCGCTCGCCGCGCCGAAGGCGTTACGCAGCGCGTCGGTTTGCGCCGTGAGCGCTTCGGTGGGCTCTTCCTGACCCGCCGCGGCGCTGAGCAGCGAGACATAGGCCTCGCTCGACAGCACCCCGCGCGCCGCGGCATCGGGCGCCGCCGCGATCCGCTGCGTCATGTCGGTCATCGGGGCCAGCACCGTCCAGCCACGCATATAGGCAGGCTCCGAAGCGCGCAGCGGCTCGGGAATCGGAACCGCGGTCGCGGTCGCCATCCCGAAGCGCCAGCTCGTCAGCCGGTCGACCTTGTCCCATTCGATCGTCGTCGAGCGGCGCCCCGCGCCGGTCGCGCCGAGCACGCGCTCGGCGAGCAGGATGTCGAAGTTGGAAATCTTGCCGCTCGACCGCACGCGCCCGATCGCCCAGCCGGCGGGTCCCGCTTCGCCCGACAGGCCGGCGCAGATCGCGGCGGCGAGGCGCCATGCCTGTTCGTCGCCATGCGCCAGCCCCGCAGGGACATAGGCGCACATGCCGGCCGGATCGGCGTTGGCGAGGAAGGTCTGCTGCGCGACCGAAACGAGGCGCGGACTGGCGCGGTCATAATCGACCGACTGCACGATCCAGCGCGCCGCAATCGATTCGCCCATGCGCAAGAGCAACGCCGCGCGTTCGGCGGCAAGGTCGGCGCCGTTGATCGTGTCGGGCGTGTCGATCGCCGACACGAGCGACCGCCGCAGCAATATCTGCCCCCAGCGCGACGCAAGCTCGCCGCGGGTGCCCCGCATGATCGCGGCGGCATATTGGCCACGCACACCGAATGCATCGGGGCCGAGCCCGCCGGTTTCCGGGGTCAGCGGCCCGATGCGGGTTAGCAGCCGGCGCGCGCCGGGCGGCAAGTCATATTTCAGCGTCCCGGGCGCGACCTCTTCGCCCTCCTCGCCTTCTTCCGTATCGCCGGTATCGCTCGCGGCGCTGCTCCCGAGCGTCGCGGTGACCGGGGGCGGGGGCGGCGACCCGGCCTTCGGCGTCGCGGTCGGTGCGGGCGTCGCGGTGGGCGACGGCGTCGGCGACGGGCGCGGTGCCGGGGTTTCCGCAGGATTGCCGAAGCCTTCGGGCAACAGCGATTCCTGTGCGAGCGCAGGCAAGACCAGCACGGCAGCGATGGCGGCACCCGACAGGCCCAGCGTCAGCGATGGGATCGACTTCTTCATCGCGTCCCGCTTTCGGCAATCTTGTCGGTCACGTCCACCTCAATCGTCCTTGGCTCGATCGGCCGGCCCAGAAACAGCAGGAACAGCCAGAAGGCGACGAGCAGCAGGGCCAGCACGATCGATCGTGCAATCCAGCGGCCTTTTCCCGATCTGCCCTTCGCGCGCAATATCCAATGCCCACCATTCGTCGTACCGGCGAAAACCATTGTTCCGCGCCGCTTCGGCGGTATAGCCGCGCGCACCATGTCGCGAAACCCGAAAAGCCCGGCCACCACTCGCTCGCAGGCCATACCTGCGTCGATCCGCGAGCGCTCGATCGTGCTCGTCGGGCTGATGGGATCGGGAAAATCGACGATCGGACGCCGCCTCGCGCAGCGGCTCGGCATGCGCTTTGCCGACGCCGACGACGAGATCGAGCGCGCGGCGGGCATGACGATTTCGGATATTTTCGCGCGCTTCGGCGAAGCCCATTTTCGCGATGGCGAACGGCGAGTGATCCAGCGGCTGCTGACCGGCAAGCCGCTGGTGCTGGCGACCGGCGGCGGTGCCTTCATCAACGACGACACGCGCGCACTGATCCTTGAAAGCAGCCTGTGCATCTGGCTCGACGCCGATATCCCGACGCTCGTCGACCGCGTCGCGCGGCGCAGCCACCGCCCGCTGCTCAAGGACCGCGACCCGGGCGAGGTGCTCCGCGAACTCGCCGCGGTCCGCAACCCTATCTACGCCGAGGCGCATCTGCGCGTCAGTTCGGCGAGCACGCCGCACGAGCATACGGTGCGCGCGATCATGGAGGCCATCGCAACATGCAAACCCTGACCGTCGAGCTCGGCAAGCGCAGCTATCCGATCCTGATCGGCGACGGGCTGCTCGCGGACATCGGCCGCCATATCGCACCGCTGCTCAAACGTCCGCGGACGATGATCGTCACCGACCGTCACGTCGCCGACCATTATCTGACCAAGGTCGGCACCTCGCTGGCGATGGAGAATATCTCCTTCTCCTCCTTCGTGCTCGATCCGGGCGAAGCGACGAAGAGCTGGGCCGGCCTTGCCCGGCTCACCGAATGGCTGATCGGCGAAGGCGTCGAGCGCAGCGATCATGTCATCGCGCTGGGCGGCGGCGTGATCGGCGATCTCGTCGGCTTCGCGTGCAGTATCGTCAAGCGCGGCTGCAACTTCATCCAGGTCCCGACCACCTTATTGGCGCAGGTCGACAGCAGCGTCGGCGGCAAGACCGCGATCAACGTTCCCGCGGGCAAGAATCTGATCGGCGCCTTCCATCAGCCGGCGCTCGTCGTGATCGATCCGACGACGCTCGCAACCTTGCCGCGCCGCGAACTCGGCGCCGGCTATGCCGAAGTCGTCAAATATGGCCTGATCGACGATTCGGCCTTCTTTAGCTGGTGCGAGGAACATGGCGCCGCCCTGCTCGCCGGCGACAGCGCCGCGCGCGCGCATGCGATCGCGCACAGCGTCGCGGCCAAGGCGCGTATCGTCGCGGCCGACGAACGTGAAACGCAGGATATCCGTGCGCTGCTCAACCTCGGCCACAGCTTCGGACACGCGCTCGAGGCCGAGACCGGCTATTCGGACCGGCTGCTCCACGGCGAAGCGGTCGCGGCGGGCATGGTGCTCGCGCATCAATTCTCCGCCGCAAACGGCCTTTGCCCGCCCGAAGATGCGGCGCGCGTGCGCGACCATCTGGCCAGCGTCGACCTGCCGCACAGCCTCGCCAGCGCCGGCATCAACACCGGCGGCCGTGCCCTCGCCGACCATATGGCGCACGACAAAAAGGTTCGCGGCGGCAAATTGCCGCTGATCCTGACCCGCGGCATCGGACAGAGCTTCGTCACCGAAGATTATGGGCTGAATGCGGTCGCGGCGTTCCTCGACGGCGCCGCCTCAACTCGCGGTTGATCGCGCCCCGCGCTCGCCTTCCTCGTCCTTCGCCGCCTTCGCCGCCTGCCGCCGCTGGCGCAGCGCTTCAAGCACGCTCGTCGCCTCGCGTCCGCCGCCCGGCTTGAACCGGTGATCCATGCCCGCCGACAGGTCGCCGTCGGCCATCTGCGCGTCGAACCGCGTCTGGTCGAGATGGCGAAGCGCAGTTTCGACGTCCTCCATCTCGCGCGGATCGACGTCGAGTTCGCGGAGCGCGAGGAGCCCCAGTGCGATCGAGCTTTCGAACACCTCGCGCACCGCGCCCGCCGTGCCCGCGCCGTCGATCGCCATCAGCTGGCGGCGGTCGAACACGCGCGTCAGCACTCTCGCCTGCGGAAAGGCCTCGACCACGGGCTTGAGCGCCGCCGCGTCGACGGACGCATCGTCGATGCAGAAGATGATCAGCCGCGCTTCGTCGGCCCCCGCGCGGCGGAGCAGGTCGACGCGTAGCCCGTCGCCGAAATAGACCTTGGTGTCGAAGCGGCTCGACAGTTCGATCTGGCTCGGCTTCTTGTCGATCAGCGTCACCGAGCAGGCGACGCCGTTCAGCATCTGCGCGACGATCTGCCCGAACCGCCCGTAACCGATGACGATTGCCGACCCGCGCGGCGCCTCGTCGGGTCCCTCGGGCATTTCGCCGTCGCGGTCGGGCGAGAACTCAAGGTTGCGCGCAAACAGCATCAGGAACGGCGTCGTCACCATCGACAGCGTCACCACCGCGCTGAACAGGCTCGCCGCCGCCGGCTCGATCAGCAGCGCGTCGGCCGCCTGGGTGAACAGCAGGAAACCGAATTCACCGCCCTGGCTCAGCAGCAGGCCCAGCCCCAGCGCGGTCTTCCAGCTCTTGCCGAACAGCCGCACGATGACGGTGAGCACGCTGACCTTGACCGCCACGAGCCCCAGCGCGAGCCCGACGACGAGCAACGGCCGCGCCATCACCGCATCGATATCGAGCACCATGCCGACCGCGAGGAAAAACAGGCCGAGCAGGATCAGGCGGAACGGCTCGACGTCCGATTCGATTTCATGCCGGTACGGCGAATCGGCGAGCATCACCCCGGCGACGAACGCCCCGAGCGCGGTCGACAGGTGGAGGCTGTGCATCAGCGCCGCGCTCGCCAGGATCGCGAGCAGCCCGACGACGACGAACAGCTCGCGCTCGCCATAGCGCCCGACGACGCGGAGCAGCGGGTTGAGGACGAACCGCCCCGCCAGCACCAGCCCCGCAATCGCCAGCACCGTATAGAGCGCCATCATCCCGCCCGGCGGCGCCGAGGGATCGGCGGGCGCGCGCGACAGCGCGGCGACGATGGTGATCATCGGCACGATCGCCAGATCCTGAAACAGCAGGATCGAGAAGGCCTTTTCGCCAAAAGGCGAATTGATCCGCCCCGAACTCTTGAGGCTGGGGAGTACCTGAGCGGTCGACGACAGCGCCAGCGGCAGGCCGAGCGCCAGCGCCGCCTGCCAACTGAAACCGAGGGTGAGGAAGATCAGCGCCGTGAGGATCAGCCCGGTCGCCACGACCTGCACCAGCCCGAGCCCGAAGATCGCGCGCCGCAGCTCCCACAGGCGCCGCGGATGCAATTCCAGCCCGACGAGGAACAGCAGGAAGGCAATCCCGAGTTCGGCGAAGGCGAGCTTCGATTCGCCGCCGCCGACGAGGCCCAGCCCGTGCGGCCCGACGAGCGCGCCGGCGATCAGATAACCGAGCACCGCGCCGAGCCCGAGGCGGCGAAAGATCAGCACGAACAAAGTCGCGACGCCGAGCAGGATCGCCCCTTCGACCAGCGCCGCGTCGGTCGCATTCTCCGCTGCAACCTCGGTCGCGGCCGCGGCGAGCGCCAGCATCGTCACGCCCGCGCCGCCTGTTCCTCGAGCGCTGCGATCGCGGCGTCGAAGGGCAACAGGATCGCGCCGTGGCGCGCCGGATAATCGCGCGCCGGGGCGAGCAGGTCGAAGCCCGGCCAGTCGGGCAACGCGCCGGTGCCGGCGAACCAGCCCGCGATCGCTTCGCGCGCGGCGCGAAACTCGGCAAGGCCGCGCCCCGCCGCATGCCGCGCGAGCAATGTCGCCGACGCCTGCCCGAGCGCGCAGGCTTCGACATGCATGCCGACCCCGGTCACGCGTCCATCGTCGCCGGTGTCGAGATCGAGGAGAATCCGGCTGCCGCACAGCGGCGCGCGGGCGCTGGCATGGTGGCCCGCGGCGGGATTGGGCAGATATTCGGCGGTCGCGACCGCCAGCGCCAATATGTCGCGATTGTAAAGCGGCGCGCTCATTGCTTTGCCGCTTCGGCCGCGTCCTGTTTTGCCGCCGCCGCGCTGTCCTCGCGCGCCGCGGCGCGGCGTTCGGCGATCACCTTGCTCATCGCCGCGCTCGTCGCGTTGAGCGCCGGATAGGTGCGGCTTTCGGCCATCCACGCGGGCCGCTGCGCATTGCCGTAGCCGATGTCGTACAGCAGCGTGACAACCATGAAGAGCAGGGTCGCGACGATCAGCCCCTTCACCGCCCCGAAACCGGCGCCGAGCCCGCGGTCGAAGCCGCCGACGAGCGAAGCGCGGCTGCGCTGTCCCATCGCGCGCGATCCCCATTTGGCAGCTATGAAGACTCCGCCGAACAGCACCACGAAAGCGAGCATCGCCGCGCCGCCGGGCGCCTCGATCCAGCCCGACAGCAAATCGGTGGCCATCGGGTGGAAAAAACGCACCGCCAGAATCGCCAGCACCCAGGCCAGAAGGGTCGTCACCTCCTGTACCAGCCCACGCATGAAACCGAGCACCGCGCCGCCGCCGACCAGCGTCAGCACGAGGATATCCAGAGCCGTCAGACTTCCCATTCGCCGGTCGCTAGTCGCGCCCGAGCATCAGGTCAACGAGTTCGCCGAGGCGGCCGAAACCGGTGACCGAAATTCCGCCGACACCTTTCATGCCTTTCGGCCCCCAGCCGCGCGAAAAGCCGAGCTTTGCGGCCTCGCGCAGCCGCAGCCCGTCGTGCGCGACCTGCCGCACCTCGCCCGACAGCGACAATTCGCCGAACACGATCGCATCGGCAGGCACCGGCCGCTCGCTGAACGCCGAAATCAGCGCGGCCGCAACCGCCAGATCGGCAGCGGGATCGGTCAGACGGTAACCGCCCGCGATGTTGAGATAGACTTCGGCAGCGCCCATCTGCAGCCCGCAGCGCGCCTCCAGCACCGCGAGCACCATCGCGAGGCGTCCGCTGTCCCAGCCGACCACGGCCCGCCGCGGCGTCGCGCCGCTTGCCAGCCGCACCGTCAGCGCCTGCACCTCGACGAGCACCGGGCGCGTCCCTTCGAGCGCCGGGAAGACCACCGATCCCGGCACGTCACGGCTGCGGTCGGTCAGGAACAGGCTCGACGGGTTGGCGACCTCGCCCAACCCCTCCTCGCCCATCGCGAACACCCCGATCTCGTCGGTGCCGCCGAAGCGGTTCTTGACCGCGCGGAGGATGCGATACTGGTGGCTGCGCTCGCCCTCGAACGCCAGCACCGTGTCGACCATATGTTCGAGCACGCGGGGGCCGGCGATCGTCCCGTCCTTGGTGACATGGCCGACGAGCACGATCGCCGCGCCGCCGTCCTTGGCATAGCGGATCAGTTCCTGCGCGCTCGCGCGGACCTGGCTCACCGTCCCCGGTGCGCTGTCGATCAGGTCGCTGTGCATCGTCTGGATCGAATCGATGACGACGAAATCGGCGGTGCGGCTGTCGAGCGTCGCGAGGATGTCGCGCACCGACGTCGCGCTCGCCAACGCGACCGGCGCATCGCCGAGCCCCAGCCGCTGGGCGCGCAGCCGCACCTGCGCCGCCGCTTCCTCGCCGCTGATATAGACCACCGACTTGCCTGCCTTCGCGAGCCGTCCTGCCGCCTGCAGCAGCAGAGTGGATTTTCCGATCCCCGGATCGCCGCCGATCAGCGTCGCCGACCCCGCGACGAACCCGCCACCCAGCGCACGGTCGAATTCGGCGATCCCGCACAGCATCCGTTCGGGCATCACACTTTGTGCATCGAGCGTTTCGAGCGCGAGCGTCCGCCCGCCGCGGCTCAGGTCATGCTTCGCAGAAAAGGCCGTTTCGCCGGCCTCTTCGACCAGCGTGTTCCACTCGTTGCAATCGGCGCACTGCCCCTGCCACCGGTACGAAACCGATCCGCAATTCTGGCAGACATATTGACGCTTCGCTTTGGCCATGACGTTGCGCTTACCTAGAACAAACAACGAACGCCACCCCTTTTCCACCACCGTCACTCCGGACTTGATCCGGGGTGACGAAGCGGAGTGGCGGCGGTTCATTTTGCGCGCGGGTTGCTCTAGGGGATCAGCAACACCGAATCACCTTCCCGCAAGAAAGCTCCGCGCCATGAAATTCTTCGCCGACACCGCCGAAATCGCCGACATCAAGGAACTCGCCGCGACCGGCCTGCTCGACGGGGTCACGACCAACCCGTCGCTGATCGCCAAGTCGGGGCGCGATTTCAAGGAAGTGACGAAGGAAATCTGTGCGCTGACCACCGGCCCGGTCTCGGCCGAGGTCGTCGCCCTCGACCATGAAACAATGATGAAGGAGGCCGAAATCCTCCGCAAGATCGCCGACAATGTCTGCATCAAAGTGCCGCTGACGATCGACGGTCTGAAGACCTGCAAGGCGCTGACCAGCGACGGCACGATGGTCAATGTGACGCTCTGCTTCTCGGCCGCGCAGGCGCTACTCGCCGCCAAGGCCGGCGCGACCTTCGTCTCGCCCTTCGTCGGCCGCCACGACGACAATGGCTTCGACGGCATGCAGCTCATCGCCGATATCCGGCTGATTTATGACAATTATGCTTATGACACCGAAATCCTCGTCGCGAGCGTGCGCCACGGCATCCATGTGCTCGAAGCCGCGAAGATCGGCGCCGACGTGATGACCGCGCCGCCGTCGGTGATCAAGGGGCTGTTCAAGCATATCCTGACCGAAAAGGGCATCGAGGGCTTCCTGGCCGACTGGGCGAAGACCGGCCAGTCGATCTGATTGCCCCCTCGCGCTCTTATCAGTTGACGTAAACGTCAAGTCATCGCGATACTCGCCCGAAAGGGAGAGATTCGCGATGACCGATACCACCATCCTCACGACACGCCGCGGCCATGTGCTGATCGTGACGATCAACCGGCCCGAGGCGCGCAACGCGGTCAACGCCGCAGTCCATGTCGGCATCGGCACCGCACTCGAAGAGGCAGAAAAAGACCCCGAAATTCGCGCCGTCGTAATCACCGGCGCCGGCGACAAGAGCTTCTGCGCCGGCGCCGACCTCGTCGCCCTGTCGCGCGGCGAAAGCCTCCAGCCCGCCGACAAGGCGCAGCAGGAGTGGGGGTTCGCGGGCATGGTCGCGCACCCGATTTCGAAGCCGATCATCGCCGCGGTCAACGGCTTCGCCTTCGGCGGCGGCTGCGAGATCGCGCTGATGAGCGACATCATCGTCGCCGCCGACCATGCGCAATTCGGGCTGCCCGAGGTCAAGGTCGGGCTGTTCGCCGCCGCGGGCGGCGCCTTCCGCCTCGCCCAGCAACTGCCGCGCAAGCTGGCGATGGAATATATGCTGACCGGCGACCCGATCCCTGCCGCGCGCGCCGCCGAGTTCGGGCTGGTCAACCATGTCGTGCCGCTCGCCGAGCTCATGCCGACCGCAATCGCGCTCGCGGAAAAGATCGCCGGTAACGCACCCCTGTCGGTGCAGGTATCGAAGCGCGTCGCGCTCGGCATCCAGGACGGCCGCATCGCGTCGGACGCCGCCTATTGGGAGCATAACACGATCGAACGCAACGCGCTGATGCGCAGCGAGGACGCCCGCGAAGGCCCGCTTGCCTTCGCCCAGAAGCGCAAGCCCGAATGGAAGGCGCGCTGACATGACCCAAGGGACGAAGATGACCGACCCCGAGCGCATTCCCGTCATCATCGGCGTCGGGCAGGTCAACGACCGCCCCGACGATCCCGACCAGGGACTCGATTCGCTCGGATTGATGGTCGCTGCACTCGAGATCGCGGCCACCGACGCCGGCGTGCCGCTTGCCGAGATCGACAGCCTCGCGATCGTCGACCAGATCAGTTTCCACCATCTCGGCAAGCTCTGCGAACCGCTCGCCGCCGCGATTGGCGCCAACCCCGCGATCAATTACCAGTCCGCCGCACCGCACGGCGACACGCCGGTGCGGCTGCTCAACGAAGCCGCGAACCGGATCGGCGCGGGCGAGGTCAAACTCGCCGCCATCGTCGGGGCCGAGGCGCTGCGCACTGCCGCCGGCCGCGCCGCCAAGGCGGCGAGCGGCGAGGACAAGAGCTATAATGCGGTGCGCCAGGTCGCGACGCGGCGCGAGCCCAATTATGCCCAGAAACACGGGCTGTCGGCGCCGGTCGACGTCTATCCGCTCTACGAAAATGCAACGCGCGCGGCATGGGGCGAAAGTCTCGCGGAGGCGCAGTTCGAAAGCGCCGAAATCTGGTCGCGCTTCTCCGAAGTCGCCGCCGCGAACGACGGCGCGTGGATCCGCAAGCCCGCGACTCCCGCCGATATCCTCGAAGTGAACGAACGCAACCGGCCGATCGCCTTCCCCTATTCGAAGCTGATGGTCGCCAATTCGTCGGTCAATCAGGGTGCGGGCTTCATCGTCGCCAGCCTCGCCGAAGCGCGCCGCCGCGGCATCGCCGAGGAGCGGCTGATCTACGTCGGCATGGGCGCCGCCGCGAAAGAGCCCGCCAGCATCCTCCACCGCGACCGCTACGACGGCAGCGTCAGCATGGAAACCTCGATCAGCCGCACGCTCAAGCTCAACGACATGACCGCCGAAGATTTCGACTGCGTCGAACTCTATAGCTGCTTCCCCTGCGTGCCGAAGATGGCGCGGCGTATCCTCGGCTGGCCGTGGGACCGTCCCGCGACGGTGTTCGGCGGCCTGACCTTCGGCGGCGGCCCGATCGCCAATTATATGAGCCATGCCATCGTCTCGATGACCCAAAGGCTGCGCAAGGAAGGCCGCTACGGCTTCCTCTTCGCCAACGGCGGCTTCGCGACCGACAATCATTGCATCGTGCTCGGCAATCAGCCGATCGCCGCCGCCAGCTTTCCGCAGGACTTCGACTATCAGGACGAAGCCGAGGCGAAGCGCGGTCCGGTGCCCGAACTGATCGAAGATTATGCCGGCGCCGCGACGATCGAAAGCTACACCGTCTTTTACGGCCGCGACGGCGCCCCTAAAGCCGGCGTCGTCGTCGCGCGCACGCCCGAAGATAAACGCACCCTCGCGCATGTCGACGTGAGCGACGCCGCGATGCTCGCTTTCCTGACCGACGGCAGGGGCGAGCCGGTGGGCACCGAAGGGCAGATCGTCGCGCTGGACGAGGGGTTCGGCTGGCGGGCCTGACGACACCGGTCGGGGCAGCGCCAACACGTCGCGTCTCATCTTTGGGTCAGTTCATTCGCTCGATCTGCCGGTGTTGACGTTGGCGTAGCCTTGCAGTTTGCGGCGCCGGGGCTATCGCAGCGGGCGAACCAGAGAACCGACTGGGAGAGTCGTCCGTGTCCGAATTGCCCCCTTCCGAACCCTTTGTTCCCGTTCCGGCCGATGCCGCGGCCGATACGCATTGCAGCGCGGCCGATTATGAGCGGCTCTATGCGCAGAGCATCGACGATCCCGACACCTTCTGGGCCGAACAGGCCAAGCGCATCGACTGGACAAGCGCGCCGACGAAGATCGCCAACTGGTGTTACGCCCCCGTCGACATCAAATGGTATGAGGACGGCGTCCTCAACCTCTGCCACAATGCGGTCGACCGTCATGTCGCCGCGGATCATGGTGACCGCACCGCGATCATCTTCGAACCCGACGCCCCCGATGGCGAGACGCGGACGATCAGCTATGCCGCACTGCTCGCCGACGTCATCCGCATGGCGAACACGCTGAAGAAGCTCGGCGTCCAAAAGGGCGACCGCGTCACCATCTATATGCCGATGATCCCCGAAGGGGCGGTGGCGATGCTCGCCTGCGCGCGGATCGGCGCGGTGCACAGCGTGATCTTCGGCGGCTTCTCGCCCGACGCGATCGCGGGGCGGATCGAGGATTGCGCCAGCGACTGGGTGATCTGCGCCGACGAAGGGCTGCGCGGCGGCAAGGTCGTTCCCTTGAAGGCCAATGTCGACAAGGCGCTCGAGAAGGTCGGCGTGAAGGCAGTGCTCGTCATCGCGCACACTGGCGGCGACGTCAGCATGAAGGAAGGCCGCGACCATTGGTACGACGCGCTGTCGGCCGATGTCGATGCGACATGTCCGTGCGCGCCGATGGGCGCCGAAGACCCGCTGTTCATCCTCTACACCTCGGGCTCGACCGGCAAGCCGAAGGGCGTGCTCCACACGGTCGGCGGCTACAGTGTCTGGACTGCCAGCACCTTCTATTATGGTTTCGACTATCGACCCGGCGAGATTTTCTGGTGCACCGCCGACATCGGCTGGGTCACCGGACACAGCTATGTCGTCTATGGCCCGCTCCAGAATGGCGCGACGACGTTGATGTTCGAGGGCATTCCCAACTATCCCGACCACGACCGCTTCTGGCGCGTCGTCGACAAGCACAAGGTGAACATCCTTTACACCGCGCCGACCGCGATCCGCGCGCTGATGCGCGAGGGCGACGATTATGTGACGCGCCACGATCTCTCGACGATCCGCCTGCTCGGCAGCGTCGGCGAGCCGATCAATCCCGAAGCATGGCGCTGGTATCACGAACTGGTCGGCAAGAACCGCGTCCCCGTCATCGACACCTGGTGGCAGACCGAGACCGGCGGCATCATGATCACCACGCTTCCGGGCGCCCACCCGATGCAGCCGGGCAGCGCAGGGCGCCCCTTCTTCGGCATCCGCCCGCAGCTCGTCGATGCCGAGGGCGGCGTCCTCGTCGACGAACAGACCGGCGGCGCGGCCGAAGGCAACCTCTGCATCACGCATAGCTGGCCGGGGCAGGCGCGGACGATCTACGGCGACCACCAGCGTTTCGCCGACACCTATTTCTCGACCTACAAGGGCAAATATTTCACCGGCGACGGCTGCCGCCGCGATGCCGACGGTTACTGGCGGATCACCGGCCGCGTCGACGATGTGATCAACGTGTCGGGCCACCGCATGGGCACCGCCGAGGTCGAAAGCGCCCTCGTCCTCCACGACCTCGTCGCCGAGGCCGCGGTCGTCGGCTTCCCGCACGACATCAAGGGTCAAGGCATTTACGCCTATGTCACATTGAACGCCGGGGTCGAGCCGACCGACGCGGTCGCCGCGGCGCTCAAACAGCAGGTCCGCACCGAAATCGGTCCGATCGCTACCCCCGACCATATCCACCTGACCCCCGGCCTGCCCAAGACCCGCTCGGGCAAGATCATGCGCCGCATCCTGCGCAAGATCGCGGAGAATGATTTCGGATCGCTGGGCGACACCTCGACGCTCGCCGATCCGAGTTTGGTCGACGGGCTCATCGAGGGGCGCAAGAACCGGTAAGTCAGTTCGTCATCCCGGACTTGATCCGGGATCCATTGCGGCCGCGCTGTCGTGGACCCCGGATCAAGTCCGGGGTGACGAGGATTACGCTGTCACCGGATCAGAAATGAAAATCGGGCAGTTCGGCCAGCGCGATCCCCAGCGCTTCGGCCCAGCCGTCGGCGACGCTTTCGAAATAGGGGTCGTTGCGCTCGAACCGCCGTTCGCGGACGGTGGTGAAATCGTCGCGTTCGTGGACCTTGAGGTCGATCGGCAGGTCGACGCCGGCGTTCGCCCGGATCGTCGAATCGAACGAGACGCAGAGCAGCTTCACCGCATCCTCGAATGACATCGCGGGATCGTAGGAGCGCACGATGATCGGCCGGCCATATTTCGTCTCGCCGATCTGGAAGAAGGGATTATCCTCGCCCGCCTCGATGAAATTGCCCTCGGGATAGATCAGGAACAGGCGCGGGTCGGAGCCCTTGATCTGGCCGCCGACGATCAGCGAGGCGCGGAACAGCGATTCGGCGGCGGGTCCCTCGTCATTGTGGCGCATTACCACGCCGCGCAGCGTTTCGCCGATGATCGTCGCAATCTGGAACATCGACGGTGCTTCGAGGATCGAGGGATGCCGATCCGCCGGCGCCTTGGTGCGCTCGTCGAGCAGGCTGACGACGGCCTGCGTCGTCGCGAGATTGCCCGCCGACATCAGCGTGATCACGCGCTCGCCGGGAACCGTCCAGCTACGCATCTTGCGAACCTGCGAGATATCATCGACGCCCGCGTTGGTGCGGGTGTCCGACATGAACACCAGCCCCTTGTTCAAACGCATGCCAACGCAATAGGTCATCTTGTCCCGTTTTCCCCGCCCGGAAAGCCGTATCGTCCGGCCCGCTTATTGCTGGACCTGCAATTGGACAACCAGATTTTCCTGCGCAGCGCCATAGCGCATGCCGCGAACCGGGGCGGCATCGCGATAATCGAGCCCCGTCGCGACGCGGATATAGCGCTGGTCGGGCGAATGGCCGTTGCTGACGTCGAAGCCGATCCAGCCGATATGATCGAAATGCGCCTCCGCCCAGGCATGTGTCGCATCCTGCTGCGTCCGGTCGTTCATCATCAGATAGCCCGAGACGTAACGCGCCGGGTGCCCGAGGTGCCGCATCGCCGCGATGAAGATATGCGTATGGTCCTGACAGACGCCGCCCTCGCCCGCCAGCGCCTGTTCGGCGGTCGTCTCGGCATCGGTCAGCCCGGTGCGATAGGCGAGCCGGCCGAGGATCAGCGCCGACAGCGCGTGCGCGCGTTCGATGTCCGAAGCAAAGTCGCGCCCGATCGCCGCGGTCAGCGCGCGCACCCCGCGCCCCGCCCGGGTCAGCGGCGTCGGGCGCAGGAAGGTCCATAAGGGCATGGCGCCGCGATGCGCTCCGATCACCCCGTCGAAGGTCACCAGATCGACTTCGCCGCGGCAGCGGATCACCAGTTCGCGCGACCCGCCGCCGACCGCGATCAGATCGACGCCGTTGCCATGATGGTCGGTGTAGTGAAGCTGGCGCTCACCGCCCTCGACCTCGACCGCCCACGTTCCGACCAGCTGCTGGCCGGGGCGATCCTTGGGCGTCAGCCGCACCTGCTGCAGCGCGTAATGCACGGGCGCATCATATTGATAATGGGTGGTATGTTCGACGGCGAGGCGCATGGTGGGTCTCCGTCCTATTCCACGAACCGGTAATCATGTTCGATCTGCCGCGCGAGCGCCGCATTGGCACGCAGGAAGGCCGTGACATATTCGTGCAGCCCGCCGTCGAAAATCGCCTGGATCGGGCTCGACAGCCGCTCGTTGCACAGCGCGCGCGCCATGCGTCCGGCCTCGGTCTCCTCGCCATAGCCGCGTTCGAGCTGCGCCAGATTATCCTCCATCCGCTCGCAGCAGAAAGCAAGGCTGCGCGGAAGCTGCCGATACAGGATCAGGAATTCGGCGATCTTCAGCGCGCTGATCTCGGCCCCGTACAGCCAGCGATAGGCGCGGTGCGCCGACACCGAACGCAGGATCGTTTCCCACTGCACATTGTCGATCGAACTGCCGATATGCGCGACCGACGGCAACAGCAGATAATATTTGACGTCGAGGATGCGCGCCGTGTTGTCGGCGCGTTCGAGGAAGGTGCCGAGCAGGGAGAAGTTGAAGCCGTCGTTGCGCAGCATCGTGCCGTTCAAGGCCCCGCGCACCTGCGCGCTCTGCTGGCGGATCGCCGTCAGCACGTCGGGCAGGTCGTCGTCGCGCACCGGGCGCTTCAAAAGCGCGGTCAGCGTCATCCAGTTGGTGTTGACCGCTTCCCACACCTCGCGCGTCAGCGCGGTGCGCGCGGTGCGCGCATTGTCGCGCGCCTGCTTGATGACCGAGGCGATGCTCGACGGATTGGCGGGATCGCGGAGCAGGAAATCGACGACCCGCGCCGAACTGTAATCGCCGTGCGCCGCGACAAAGGCACGGTCGACCCCCGCGGTGACGAGCACCGACTTCCACTCGGCGGCGGCGGTCTGCGACCGGGTGAGTGCGATGCGGAAGCCCGCGTCGATCAGCCGGGCATTATTCTCGCTCCGCTCGAGATAGCGCGCCATCCAGAAGAGCGAGGCTGCGGTCTTGCCTAACATCAGTCTTCCAGCACCCACGTATCCTTGGTCCCGCCGCCCTGGCTCGAATTCACCACCAGCGACCCCCGCGTCATCGCGACGCGCGTCAACCCGCCGGGGGTGATGGTGATCCCCTGCGGCGACATCAGGACAAAGGGGCGCAGATCGACATGCCGCGGCGCGAGGCCCTTTTTGGTGAAGATCGGCACCGTCGACAGCGACAGGGTCGGCTGCGCGATATAATTGCCCGGATTGGCTTCCAGCTTGGCGCGAAAGGCGGCGAGTTCCTTCTTGCTCGCCGCGGGGCCGACGAGCATCCCGTAGCCGCCCGAGCCATGGACCTCCTTGACCACCAGTTCGGGAAGCCGGTCGAGCACCTCGCGGAGATGCTCGGGCTCGCTGCAGCGCCATGTCGGCACATTGGGCAGCAGCGCCTTTTCGCCCGTATAGAATTCGATGATGTCGGGCATATAGCTGTACAGCGCCTTGTCGTCGGCGATCCCCGTGCCCGGCGCATTGGCGATGGTGATGCCCCCGTCGCGATAGACGTCCCAGATGCCGGGCACGCCGAGCATCGAGTCGGGGCGGAAGTTCAGCGGATCGAGGAAATCGTCGTCGACCCGGCGATAGACGACGTCGATCGCCCGATAGCCCTGCGTCGTACGCATCGCGACGCGCCCGTCGACGACGCGCAGGTCGTGCCCCTCGACCAGCTCGGCGCCCATATGGTCGGCGAGGAAGCTATGCTCGTAATAGGCGCTGTTGTGGATGCCCGGCGTCAGCACCGCAACCGTCGGGGTGCCCCCGCATTTCGGCGGCGCGCAGGCGGAAAGCGATTTCAGCAGGTTGATCGGATAGTCGCCGACCTCGCGCACCGCGACCTTCGCGAACAGCTCGGGAAACATCTGCAGCATCGTCTCGCGATTTTCGAGCATGTAGGAGACGCCCGACGGCGTGCGGGCATTATCCTCCAGCACGTAAAATTCATTGGCGCCGGTGCGCACGATGTCGGTACCGCTGATGTGCGTATAGATGCCGCCCGGCGGATCCATACCCATCATCATCGGCAGAAAGGCGTCGTTGCGCGCGATAAGCTGGGTCGGCACCCGCCCGGCGCGCAATATTTCCTGCCGGTGGTAGATATCGTGAAGAAAGGCGTTGAGCGCCCGCACCCGCTGTTCGATGCCGCGCGACAGCCGCCGCCATTCGCTCGCCGAAATGATCCGCGGCACGACGTCGAAGGGGATCAGCCGCTCGTCGGCATCGGCGTCGCCATAGACGTTGAAAGTGATCCCGGTGGTGCGGAACAGCGCCTCGGCCTGCTGCGTCTTGTGCTGGATGCGCTGGCTGTCTTCGGCGTCGAACCACTCGCAATATTCGCGATAGGGCGACCGCGTTCCGCCCTCCTGGCCCGTCATCTCGTCGAAAAAGGAAATGCGCCAGCCCTTTCCACGCAACATGCCATCCACCGGATGCGCGCGACGTTTCCGCCGTGCGCGGCCCATAGTTCCTGCCTGCTGCGTCGCTTGTCTGGCTACGCGGCCGTCAAGCTTGTGAAGGCGATGCTAATCGCGCCCGCGCGCCTTGGCAAGCGGGCTCGTGCAAGGGTGTGTTACCGTAACTTCAAGGGGTTGCCGCGCACCTTGGGGCGCGCGGCAGACTGCCTCAAATCACTCCGTGACAATGCTTGTACTTGCGCCCCGAACCGCAGGGGCACGGCGCATTGCGGCTGATCTCCATCTCGGCATAGGGGTTTTCACCCTCGGGCAGGTCGGGACGCGGGATCTGCATCGGCGGCAGCGTGTTGGCGATGACGCCAAGGTCGCCGCCATCGATATCGGCGCTGTTGTCTTCGCCGGTGAACGGGTCGATGTGCGTGGTCAGGAAGTCGGGAAGCTCGGGCAACGCCATCGGCTCGGGCTCTTCGTAACGCAGATCGAGCCGCGCGATCGTCCGCGTCACATCCTCGCGGATGTTCGACAGCATGCGCTCGAACAGCGCGAAGGCTTCCTGCTTATATTCGTTGATCGGCTGCTTCTGCGCATAGGCGCGGAGGAACACGACCTGGCGGAGCGCGTCGAGCGTCGAGAGATGCTCTTTCCAGTGATGGTCGAGCGTCTGGAGCAGCACCGATTTCTCGATCCCCTTCCATGTGTCGATGTCGACCTGCGCCGCTTTCTCCGCAGCCACCGCGTCGGCCTGCGCCTGGATGCGCTCCTCGAACATTTCGGGGTCGACCGCGTCTTCCTGCATCCAGTCGTCGATCGGCGGCGCGAGATCGAGAATGTTGAGCGTCCGCTCCTTCATCGCCTCGACGTCCCACTGTTCGGGATAGCTGCCCGGGGGACACGCATCGGCGACGATCGCGTTGACGGTCTCGGCGCGCATCGCGGCCATTACCTCGTCGACAGTTTCGCTGTCGATGATGTCGCCGCGCTGTTCGTAGATGACCTTGCGCTGGTCGTTCATCACGTCATCATATTCGACGACCTGCTTGCGGATGTCGTAGTTGCGTGCCTCGACCTTCTTCTGCGCGGTCTCGATCGCCTTCGACAGCCACTTCGATCCGATCGCTTCGCCATCCTCCAGATTCTTGTTCATCATCTTGGAAAACAGCGTGTCGGGGCCGAAGATACGCAGCAGGTCGTCGTCGAGGCAGAGGTAGAATTTGCTGAGGCCGGGGTCGCCCTGACGTCCCGAACGGCCGCGGAGCTGATTGTCGATACGACGGCTTTCGTGGCGTTCGGTCGCCAGCACGAACAGCCCGCCGGCGGCCTTCACGGCCTCGCGCTCGGCGGCGACTTCGGCCTGGATACGGGCGATTGCGGCGTCGCGTTCCGGACCTTCGGCAATCTCCTTCAGCTCGTCGTCGATGCGGAACTCTTCGTTACCGCCCAGTTTGATGTCGGTGCCGCGGCCCGCCATGTTCGTCGCGATGGTGACCGCGCCGGTGCGGCCCGCCTGCGCGACGATATGCGCTTCGCTCTCGTGGAAGCGCGCGTTGAGGACGCTGTGCGGGACGCCTTCCTTTTCGAGATAGGACGACAGTAGTTCGGACTTCTCGATCGACACGGTGCCGACCAGCACCGGCTGGCCGCGCTCGTTCGCTTCGCGGATCGTCTTGGCGATCGCCCCGAACTTGTCGGTGATATTCTTGTAGAACTCGTCCTCCTCGTCCTGGCGCGCGATCGGGCGGTTGGTCGGGATGGTGACGACGTTCATCTTGTAGATGTCGAAGAATTCGGCCGCCTCGGTCGCCGCGGTACCGGTCATGCCGGAAAGCTTCGGGTACATGCGGAAATAATTCTGGAAGGTGATCGACGCGAGCGTCTGGTTCTCGGGCTCGATCTTGACGCCTTCCTTCGCCTCGACCGCCTGGTGCAGGCCGTCGGACCAGCGGCGGCCGTCCATCATGCGGCCGGTGAATTCGTCGATGATCACGACCTTGTCGTCCTTGACGATATAGTCGGTGTCGAGCTTGAACATGACGATCGCCTTCAGCGCCTGATTGACGTGATGGACGATCTGGGTGTTCTCGATGTCGTAAAGGTTGCTGCCCTGCAGCAGCCCTGCGGCTTCGAGCAACCGTTCGACATGTTCGGTGCCGTCTTCGGTCAGGTTGATCGACTTGGTCTTCTCGTCCTTCTCGTAATCATCCTCGCCGAGTTGGTGCACCACCTCGTTGACGCGGATATAGAGTTCGGACTTGTCGTCGGTCGGGCCCGAGATGATCAGCGGCGTGCGCGCCTCGTCGATCAGGATCGAATCGACCTCGTCGACGATGCCGAAATTGAACTCGCGGTGCACCATCTGCACCCGGTCGAACTTCATATTGTCGCGAAGATAGTCGAAGCCGAGTTCGTTGTTCGTCGCATAGGTGATGTCGCTGTTATACGCCTCGCGCCGCTGGATCTCGTTGAGGTTGGGGACGATGACCCCGGTGGTCAGGCCAAGGAAGCCGTAAACCGCACTCATCCACTCGGCATCGCGACGGGCGAGATAGTCGTTGACCGTCACGACATGGACGCCCTTGCCTTCGAGCGCGTTGAGATAGCAGGGCAGCGTCGCCATCAGCGTCTTGCCTTCGCCCGTCGCCATTTCGGCGATCTCGCCGCGATGAAGGACGATGCCGCCGATCATCTGGACGTCGAAATGGCGCATGCCGAGCGTGCGCTTCGACGCCTCGCGCACCGTTGCAAAGGCTTCGGGAAGGATCTGGTCGAGCGTCTCGCCCGCCGCAAGCCGGTCGCGAAATTTCTGCGTCTGCGCCTGCAAGGCCGCATCGTCGAGGGCTTCGAGTTCGGGCTCGAACGCGTTGATCTTGTCGACGATCTTGCGCATCGAGGTGACGTAACGGTCGTTCGACGAGCCGAACAGGCTTTTGGCGAGGCCAGCAAACATGGCGGATTTCCTTGGAATATCGATAGATGGAGGGCAGCTTCGGGGCCGCTGGAGATATGGCAAAATGGCGCCGCCAGGGGCGCTGCGTTCGCGCGCGAACGCTATGATCCGCGGCTATTCGAGCGCGCGGTCGCTACCGGTGAGCAGGCCCGGCAAGTGCGGCGGAGCCGCCTTGCGAACCTTGCGTCCGCCGCCACCGCCGCTGGTGCGGCGGGTCGGGGTGGTTGTCGCAGGGCGGCGTTCATTGTCGCTGGTCTCGGCCTGTCCGGCCGTCTCGGCGAACATGATGAGCGACCCCATCGCCGCCGGAACGGCAGGCGCGGCTGCGGCCCGGTCGGCGGTCGCCAGGCCGGTCAGCAATGCCAATAGGGTCAACAATAACCGCAAGAATCGCCCCAGTTCGTTTCCGTAAGCGCCCCATAGTGCGCACAGGACCCTGAACATAGGGTGAAAGCCAGGAAACGTCTAGGGTCAGGATATTATTTCGGAACGCCTCCGCGCGGCCCGATGTCTTCGGTGGTGACCTCGATCGTCATGCGATAGCGTCGCGACACCGGCTTGCCTTCGCTGTCGAGCGGCGGCGGGTAAGGCGCGGAAGCTTCGACTCCCTGGCACAGATCGACGGCTGCGGTCTGATCGCCCGCGGGCGCGACGAGGCCTTCGACGCGGCCCTCACAGCTCGCAACGCCTCCCTCAGCGTCCAGGACATATTGGAGCGTCATACGGCCCGGGTCGGAAAACGGCAGCGGGCCGGGCATCGCCGGCGCGCCCTCGGGAATGCTCCAGCGTATGCGGTTCGTATATGTACCCCCGACCGCCATGCCGGTCCGGTCCTTACCCGGTTCGAAGAGCGCGCGTTCCATCACCAGATCGCATGTCGCAGCGTCAAGATCGGCGTGCCCGCTGCTCGAAACAATCTCGCATTTTCGCGGCAGGCCGCTGTTGTCGTACGTCAGGCGAAAGCCCGTCACACCCTCGCGTTCCTCGCGCATCGCTTGCGGCGGATAATCGTCATTCGTTACCCAGCCCCCCGGGTTGGTGGCCGGCGCACCCGGCTCGGAAAGATCGGCAGACGGCGGCGATGCCGCCCCGCCCTGGGGCGCACCAAACGCAAGCATCATCGCCATGAGCAGCATTGCCGCCTCCCTTTTTCGCCCCCAAGCGGCAAGTTTCGTCCGCTATCCCGACGTCTTAGCCATCCCGATTTCACCTTGCAAAGCCGTAACTTGCGAATTGCCGCTTGACCTTTGCGCGGCCTTCACATCTTCTTGCAACTGACAATGATGTAAGGAGAGGGCGGATGGCACGAAAGGCGATTTTCATCACCGGCGGCGGGTCGGGGATTGGCCGCGCGACCGCGCGCCACTTCGCTGCCAAAGGCTGGTTCGTCGGCATCGCCGACGTCAACAAGCAGGGGATCGACGAAACCGCGGCGCTGCTGCCCGACGGCGCATCGTCGCGCCATGTCATGGACGTGCGCGACCGCGACCAGTGGCGGGCGGCGCTCGATGCCTTTGCCGGCGCCAGCGGCGGCCGCCTCGATGTCCTGTTCAACAACGCCGGCATCGGATCGGGCGGCCAGTATATCGACATGGCGCCAGACGAAGCCGACCGGTTGATCGCGATCAACTTCGGCGGCGTCGTCAACGGCATTTACATGGCGCTGCCGCTGCTTCGCGCGACGCCGGGGTCGACGATCCTCAACACCGGCTCGGCGTCGGGTTTCTATGGCGTCGCCGGGCTCGCGGTCTATTCGGCGACCAAGTTCGCGGTGCGCGGCCTCACCGAAGCGCTCGAGATCGAATTCGCCAAGCACGACATCAAGGTGCGCTCGCTGATGCCGGGCTTCATCGACACGCCGCTGCTCGACCAGGTCAGCGCCGACAGCAACGAACCCGCGCGCAACCGCCTGTCGGCGAGCGGCTTCGAGATCGTGCCCGTCGAACGCGTCGCCGAGGCGGCTTGGGAGGCGGTACACGGCGACCGGGTGCACGTCACCGTCGGCAAGATGGCAAAGCGGCTGGCGCGTATCGCGCGCTGGTTTCCCGGCCTGATCGTGCGGCAATCGAAGAAGATCGACGGGCTGGGCACGGCGGCGCATTGAGCGTTCCAACCCGGCCTAGCCGTCCGCATTGAGGTGAAAGCGGACATGGGCCTTTTGTACTCTAAAGTATTGGAAACGGACTTCTAAACACGTAAGCTGCCGGATGGAACACCCCCCGGCCCGCTGCTCGCGGATACCTGCCTCGCCTTTAACCCCGTTCCCGCGCAGCGGCGCCGCGCCGATGGCTGGACGCTCGAAGCCCAGGCCAATTTCATCCGCGCGCTCGAAGCGACGGGTTCGACCGGCAAGGCGGCGCGCGCCGTTGGCATGGGCCGGGCCTCGGCCTATCGCCTCCGCGAACGGCCGGATGCCGCCAGCTTCGCCGCGGCGTGGGACCGCGCCATATCGATGGGCCGTACCTATCAATTCAGCATCGCAATGGACCGCGCACTCAACGGCATCACCATCGTCCGCGTCCTCAAGGGCGGTGCGATCGACGTCAGCGGCTGTCCGGACATGGCGGTCGTGAACGCCGTTCTACGCGACGAGGGCTTCGCTAAAGCGACAAAGGAGACATTCTGAACGCGCGCGTGCGAATCTTTTGTCGCTTTAGAACAAAAGAAACCCGCCCCCGGGCCCATGTCCCCGGGGGCGGGTCCTTGCGGCCCGTCGGCGCCGGCCGATCAGGCGAGGTCGAAACGGTCGGCGTTCATCACCTTGGTCCAGGCCTTGACGAAGTCCTTGACGAATTTTTCGCCACTGTCGGACTGCGCATAGACCTCGCCGACCGCGCGGAGTTCGGCGTTGGAACCGAAGATCAGGTCGGCCCGCGTCGCACGCCACTTCTCGCCGCCGTCCTTGCGGTCGGTGGCGACATATTCGTCGTCGCCCGCGGCCTTCCACACGTTGGTCATGTCATAGAGGTTGACGAAATAGTCGTTCGTCAGCTGCCCCGACCGCTTGGTGAAATGGCCATGGCCGCGCTCGCCGTGGTTGGCGCCGAGGACGCGCAGGCCTCCCACCAGCACGGTCATTTCGGGCACCGTCAGACCGAGCAGCGAGGCGCGGTCGAGCATCATCTCCTCGACCTTCACCGCCAGCTTTTTCTTGCCGACATAGTTGCGGAAGGCGTCGGCCTCGGGCTCCATCACCGCGAAGCTGTCGGCGTCGGTCTGTTCCGCCGTCGCGTCGCCGCGACCGCCGGTGAACGGCACATTGGTGGCGCCCGCCTTCTCCAGCCCGACCACGCCGCCGAGGACGATGGCATCGGCCAGCGACATCGAACCGCGCAGGCCGTTCAACGTATCGATCACCTTGGCGAGCGCGGCCGGTTCGTTGACGTCCCAATCCTTCTGCGGCGCCAGCGCAACGCGCGCGCCATTCGCGCCGCCGCGGAAGTCGGACTTGCGATAGGTGCTCGCCGACGCCCAGGCGGTCTTGACCAGTTGGCTCACCGTCAGGCCGCTGTCGGCGATCTTCGCCTTCACGGCTGCGACATCGGCGTCCGACGGCTTGGAACCCGCAGGGATCGGGTCCTGCCAGATCAGGTCTTCGGCGGGAACTTCGGGGCCCAGGTAACGGACCTTCGGACCCATGTCGCGGTGGGTCAGCTTGAACCATGCGCGCGCGAAGGCATCCTTGAACGCTTCATGGTCGTCGCGGAACTTCTCGCTGATGGCGCGGAATTCGGGGTCGCGCTTCAACGCCATGTCGGCGGTGGTCATCATCGTCGGCACCTTCTTGCCGGGGACATGGGCGTCGGGCGCCATATCCTCTTCCTTCTGGCCGATCGGCTGCCACTGGTTCGCGCCTGCGGGCGATTTCACCAGCTCGTAATCATAGTCGAACAGCAGGCGGAAATAATTCTCGGTCCATTCGCGCGGCGTGTTGGTCCACGCGCCCTCGATGCCGCTGGTCACCGTATGCTCGCCGATGCCGCCATGGTCTTCGCCGCTGACCCAGCCGAAACCCTGCGCGGCAATGTCGCCGCCCGAGGGTGCGGCACCAAGCGTCGAGGCGTCGCCATTGCCGTGCGCCTTGCCGAAGGTGTGACCGCCGGCGGTCAGCGCTACGGTTTCCTCGGAGTTCATCGCCATGCGATCGAAGGTTTCCTTCATATCGCGCGCCATGCCCTCGTCGTTATGCGGATTGCCCTGCGGCCCCTCCGGATTGACGTAGATCAGGCCCATCTGGATCGCGGCCAGCGGGCCTTCGATGACCATATTCTTGTCGGGGTCGATGCGGGTCTGAACGCCTTCGTTCACCCATTTGTCCTCCGAACCCCAATAGATGTCGCGTTCGGGCTCGAACACATCGACGCGGCCGCCGCCGAAGCCGAACACCGGCCCGCCCATGCTCTCGATCGCGACATTGCCGGTCAGGATGAACAGGTCGGCCCAGCTGATCTTGTTGCCGTATTTCTGCTTGATCGGCCACAGCAGGCGCCGCGCCTTGTCGAGGTTGCCATTGTCGGGCCAGCTATCGAGCGGAGCAAAGCGCTGTTGCCCGCTGTTGGCGCCGCCGCGGCCGTCGGCGGTGCGATAGGTGCCTGCGGCATGCCACGCCATGCGGATGAAGAAGGGCCCGTAATGGCCATAGTCGGCCGGCCACCACGGCTGGCTGTCGGTCATCAGCGCGGTCAGGTCATCCTTCAAGGCCTGATAATCGAGCGACTTGAACGCCGCCGCATAATCGAAATCGTCGCCGAGCGGGTTCGACGAACCATTGGGATTGAGGATCTCGGTCGCCAGCATGTCGGGCCACCAGTCCTTGTTGGTGCGGCCAAGCAGGGCGCGGACGCCACCGGGCTGATGGACCGGGCAACCGCTGCCGATGGGGGTCTGGTCGTTCATGCAGTCTCTCCTCTTTGTTATGGTTGGATGCTGGCGTGTCGGGATGACGGGCGCGTGACGCTGGCGCGGCCGCTAGGTCGCTGTGGACGGTCGGCGCGGGCAGGCGTCGAGTCGATGGCGTCATCCTTTCGTTCTGACGGGTCGAGGATAGGCCGCGCCCTCCAATCGACCTAAACGAATAAGCCGGATATAGTCATCGAACGAACCGATCATTGGCCGGTCCGGTTGCGGACCATGGCGTGGCCCGTCCCGCGTCCGCCACGCCTCGGCGAACATCGGCAACATGTTGATCTCTCGGGGGTTGCTCTACTGTCGCGGCATGATGGCATGGCGCGGCAAAAGGAGATGGAAAGTGGCTAACACCCCCAACCAGCAGAACGAGAAAAAGCCGCAGGCGGACCGCGACGAAGAGCAGCGCCGCCAGCAGCAACAGCAGGGCGGGCAGAACCGCCAGCCCGGCAGCGATCAGCGCCCCGGACAGGGCCGCGAGAACCCGCAGCAGCGCTGATCCACGTCAGCCTGCATGAGAAAGGGCCGCCCCCACGGGAGCGGCCCTTTTCTTTTGTACCGGCGGTGGACGATCAGAAGTTGAACTTCACCGTGCCGCCCCATGTCCGCGGGTCGCCGACGGTGCCGGCGATCAGGCCGGTGTTGCCGGGCGCCACCTGCAACAATTCGATATAGTTCACATCGAAGGCATTGCGCACCCAACCGAAGACGTCGAAGCCCTCGGCCCGGAAGCCGACCCGGAAGTTGGTCAGCGCATAGCCCTTGACGTTGGTGTAGATCGAGGGCGACGCATTCGAATTCCAGTGCGAGCGATAATTGCCGTCGACGCCCAGATAGACCTGCCCTTCCTTCGCGAGCAACGTCACCGGAACATTGGTCTCCGCACCATAGGAGAAGGCCCATTTCGACACGCCCGGCAGACGCTGGCCGGAAATGTCGCACTGCCGCGGGCTGAGCGCGCCGGGAACGCCGGGCTGCGAATAATCGGGTTCGGCGCCGTCCGGCTGGAGCGTGCCGCCCGACAGTTCGGGCGGACACGGCGCGTTGGTGAACTTCTTGTACTTCGCGTCGGTATAGGCGCCGTTGGCATAAGCGGTGAAGCGATCGCTCGCGACGATCTTGAGGTCGGCTTCGATCCCCTGCGTCCGGACCTTGTCGGCGTTGGCGAGATAGCCGCGCACCGTCCCGAACTGGCCGCCGTTCACCGTCGCCTGGAAATTCTTGATGTCGGTGCGGAACGCCGACAGGTTGAAGGTCGCCCGGCGATCGAGGAACTGCGTCTTGAGCCCCACCTCGAAGTGGTTGATCGATTCGGGCTTCACCGTGCTCGCATCATAGTTGACGCTATTGTCGGCGTTGAGCGGCAAGCCGTTCTGGTTGATGCCCAGCGTCTTGAAGCTCTTGGCATAGGTCGCATAGGCGAGGATGTCGGGCGCAACCTTGTAGTTTACGTTGAAATCGTAAGTGAAGTTCCAGGCACTGTCCGACGGCGTGCTGAGCTGCGGCTGATACACGCCGCACTGCGCCGAAAGCCCCGCCACCGTGCCGGGCGCCGGAATGGGCGTACAGCTGATGACCTCGCCCTGACCGTTGGTCACGACGCGTTCGTAGAAGCCCGACTTCTTGTCATAGTTGACGCGCACGCCGGGCTGGATGGTCAAGGCGTCGGTCACCTTCCAGCTAAGCTGGCCGAACAGCGCCGCGCTGGTGCTCTTGAGATATTGCGTGTTTGTGGCGGTCAGGCCTTCGAGGATGGCCGGATTGTCGGCATTGGCGCCGGTCAGGCTCCACTTGCTGGCGTCCGCGCCCTGCTGCTCGGTCCCTTGGGTATCGATCCGCTGCTTGAAGCCGAACAGGCCGACGACGAAGTCGAGCTTGTCGCTTTCGTAATTGTAGCGGAACTCTTGGCTGTACTGGTCCTGCTGCGACGGATTCTGCGATTTCGAGACGATCGAGAGACCGGTGAAGTCGCGGTCGTTCTCGGGCTGCCAGTCCCAGAAGCGCCATGCGGTGATCGAGGTGAAGGTGCCCGGACCGACATCCCACTTCACCCGCGCCGAAACGCCGCCGATCTTGTTGCCGGCATTGAGGCTGGCGTCGAGGTCGGTCAGGCGGTCGTATGGATTGGTGCTCGGCACCGCATAGTTGCGACCCGGATTGGCGGCGTTGATCGCGGCGACCAGCGCGTCATATTGGCGGCCGGGCGCACGCTGGGTCGTACCGACGCGGACATAGGTCGTGCCGCAGCATTCGGGATCCTGCCGGCTGTAGTCGCCCGCAAGCGTGATGCTGAGATCTTCGTTGGGCTGGAACAGGAGCTGGCCGCGCAGGCCCAGATTGTCCTGTTCGTTGATCCAGCGGTCGCTGGTGACGTTGTAGAGGGTACCGCGCCGGCTGGTCGCGGCGATGGCGATGCGCGCGGCGATCTTGTCGGTCAGCGGGCCCGAGATCGCGGCCTTCGCCTGCCGGTAGTTGAGGTTGCCGACACTGACCTCGGCCCTGCCCTCGAAATCGAAGGTCGGCTGGTTGGTCGTGATGTTGATCGCGCCGGCGGTGGTGTTCTTGCCATAGAGCGTGCCCTGCGGCCCGCGCAGCACCTCGACCTGCTCGACATCCAGAAAGTCGAAGGTCGCGGCGGCAACACGCGAATTATAGACGTCGTCGACATAGATGCCGACGCCCTGCTCGAAGCCATCGCTGGTCAGGCCGAACGGCACGCCCATGCCGCGAATGTTGACCGACGTGTTGCGCGGGTTCGAGGTATAGACCTGCAACGTCGGCGCGAGTTGCTGAAGCTTCACGACGTTGAAATTGCCCGTCGCCTCGATCGAATCGCCCCGAATGACCGAGATTGCGACCGGCACTTCCTGCGCGGTTTCCTGGCGGCGGCGGGCGGTGACGATGATCACGTCGCCGCGGCTGGCATCGTCGTCGGCCGCTGCAGAGGCATTGGCCGTGGCGGCGGTGGTCGTGGCAAGGGCCGCACCATTCGCTGCACTGTCGGCGGACGCTTCTTCGGCCGCGGCCGGCGTCGCGCCGAGCGCGAGAAGAAGCGAAAGCGTGACGGAAGACGCCTGCACACGGCGGCGGACGGACGGGTATTTCGCGGTCATGGTTATTTCCTGTTGCAAGAGAAATCACCACATCCGGTCGTCCGGTCTGCAGCAGGTAGTGCGGAGGACGCCTGTCCCCCGTTGGGAGTTTTGAATTCAGTTGGGGTAGCGGTGGCGCTCGGTCACATCGACCTGCACCAGCCGGCCCTCGTGAACGGTCAGCTGGATCGCCCCGAAGCGCAGCTTTTCGAGCGCGTCGAGCACGGTCTGCACCGCGCGCGGCGTCGCTTCCTGCGCGCTTTCCGCTTCGGCTTTCGGATGGGTCATCTTGTCCTTCCCTTCGTTTTTGAGTCGGCGCGCAACCTATATCAAGTTTTTTAGTAGACAATGATTGATTTGCTTTCTGCGCCGAAAGGTTCGGTTGCTGCGCCAAAGCGATTCAGGGGCGCGACGGGTCGACAAGGGTGCGAACGCCGGGGATTGCGCGCGAGTCCCAGTGCTGGCAAAGGCGGTTTCAATGAGCAAAATTAACGATCTGATGGCGCGCGGAACTGCGCTTCTGGGCAGCGATTACGCCATCCTTTGCGGCGCGATGAGCTGGGTTTCCGAACGAAGCCTCGTCAGCGCGATCAGCAATGCGGGCGGTTTCGGCGTCATCGCCTGTGGCGCGATGACGCCCGAACTTCTCGATACCGAAATTGCCGCAACCAAGGCGATCGCAAAGCGCAATTTCGGCGTCAACCTGATCACCATGCACCCGCAGTTGTTCGATCTGATCGACGTGTGCGCCAAACATGGCGTTGGCCATGTCGTGCTCGCGGGCGGGCTGCCGCCCAAGGGCAGCCTCGAAGCGATCAAGGCATCGGGCGCGAAGGTCATCTGCTTCGCCCCGACCCTCGCGCTCGCCAAGAAGCTCGTCCGCTCGGGCGTCGACGCGCTGGTGATCGAGGGGATGGAGGCCGGCGGCCATATCGGCCCGGTGTCGACCAGTGTGCTTGCGCAGGAAATCCTGCCCTCGCTCGCGGACGAAGTGCCGATTTTCGTCGCCGGCGGCATCGGCCGCGGCGAAGCGATCGCCGCCTATCTGGAAATGGGCGCGTCGGGCGTCCAGCTCGGCACGCGCTTCGTCTGCGCGACCGAAAGCATCGCCCACCCCAATTTCAAGAAGGCCTTCATGCGTGCCTCGGCGCGCGAAGCCGTGGCGAGTGTCCAGATCGATCCGCGCCTGCCGGTGATCCCGGTTCGCGCACTCAAAAATGCCGGGACCGAGGCGTTTACCGTCAAACAGCGCGAGGTCGCGAACCGCCTCGACGGCGGCGAGGTCGACATGGCGGAGGCGCAGCTCGAGATCGAGCATTATTGGGCCGGCGCATTGCGTCGCGCGGTGATCGACGGCGATGTCGAAAATGGTTCGTTAATGGCAGGGCAATCTGTGGGTATGGTAACGCAGGAAGAGAGCGTCGCCGATATTATCGCGGCTTTGGTGCAACAGGCCGAAGCCGCCTTGCACGCTCGGGGTTGAGGCCGCATGCTGGTGCGGTTGGGGAGAATATGATGAATTTGTCGCGTAAGATCGTTGTGGCCGGGCTTTTGGCGAGCGTCGCTGCCTGCGCACCCAAGCCGCCGCCGCCGCCGCCGCCCCCGCCGCCCCCGCCGCCGGTGATCGTCGTCCCGCCGCGTCCGATTCCGCCGGGCAGCGCCGCGCTCACCCAGATCCTGCCGGGACGCGGGATCGACGGCCGCTTCGTCACCGCAAACAGCCACATGACCGGCGACCGCGCCTTCTGGCAGATGAAAATCGGCCTCAATGTCGCAGCGATCGGCTGCCGCGGGATCGAGGAAGCAACTTTGGTGTCGTCGTACAACAATATCATCAAGGCGCATGCCAAGGTGATCAAGGCGACTGAAAAGACGGTGATCAAGGATCTCGGCAAGGAAAACGGCAATAACGGCATCGCGCCGCGCGACCGCCTGTCAACGCAATTGTTCAACTATTTCGCCCAGCCGCCGGCGCAGCGCGAATTTTGTGTGCGCGCGAACGAGATCGCGCAGATCGTGTCGTCGACACCGTCCGCGCAACTCGTCGAGCAGGCGCCCGCGCATCTCGCGCGGCTCGACCAGCCCTTCATCGACTTTTACGAAGCCTATGCGAAATATCAGGTCGATGTTGCGGCGTGGGATGCCAAATATGCCGCGCCGCCGCCGGTGACCAGCGCCCCGGCGCCGCTGACGACAACAGTGCCGACCGATACGTCGGTGACGGTCGGCCCGCCGGCGGTCCCGCCGACGGGCGGCACCAACCCCTGAGCATCGTCCGACAAAATCACGTGCGGCCTTGGCGTTGACCCCCTGCTTCTGATAGCAGGGAGTCAATGACCAACGCCCCACCCCCGCCTTCGACCGCCGCCCAGTCAGCGCGCACGATCCTGACCCGGCTGCACGAAGTGATGGCGGCGCGGACCAATGCGCAGAGCAAGCTCAATCAGGTCGTCGGCATCATCGGCGAATGCCTCGATAGCGAGGTCTGCTCGATCTACCTGCTGCGCGACGGGTCGCTCGAACTCTATGCGACGCGCGGGTTGAAGCAGGAGGCGGTGCACGTCACCCGGCTGGCGCTCGGCGAAGGCCTTGTCGGCACGATCGCCGACCAGATCGAAACGCTGAACCTCGACGAAGCGGCGGCGCATCCCGACTTTTCCTATCGTCCCGAGACCGGCGAGGAATTGTTCCACAGCTTTGCCGGCGTGCCGATCATCCGCCGCGAACGCGCCGTCGGCGTGCTCTGCGTCCAGCACAGCGACCCGCGCCGCTATGCCGATATCGAGATCGAGACGCTGCAGACCGTCGCGATGGTGTTGTCCGAACTGATCGCCAACGCCGACCTCGTCGACACCGCGGCGCGCATCGACGCCGCCGCGACCGACCAGTCGGCGCAGCGGCTGGCCGGACAGAAACTCGTCGACGGCATGGGCGCCGGGATCGCGGTTTTCCACCAGCCGCGCATCACCATCGAACATACGGTCGCCGACGACATCGAGGCCGAGCGCCACCGCGTCTATGCCGCGTTCGACAAGATGCGCGAACAGATCGACCGCATGACCAGCCAGGCCGAATTCGGCGTCGGCGGCGAACATGAGGAGGTTCTCGAGACCTACAAGATGTTCGCCTATGACGAAGGCTGGTCGCGCCGGATCAACGAAGCGATCGACAGCGGCCTGACCGCCGAGGCGGCGATCGAGCGCGTCCAGCAACGCACCCGGATGCGCATGCGCCAGATCGACGATCCGCTGCTGCGCGACCGCATGCACGACCTCGAGGATCTGTCGAACCGGCTGATCCGGATCGTGTCGGGCCAGATGGGCACCGCCGCGCAAATGGGCCTGCGGCAGGATTCGATCCTGATCGCGCGCAACCTCGGCCCCGCCGAACTGCTCGAATATGATCGCCGCCGCCTGAAGGGCGTCGTCCTCGAGGAAGGGTCGCTGACCGCGCACGTCATCATCGTCGCGCGCGCGATGGGAGTTCCCGTTCTCGGCCGCGTCCGCGACGTGCGCACGTCGATCCGCGAAGGCGATCTGCTGCTGATCGACGCCGGCGCCGGCACGCTGCAGGTCCGCCCGACGCAGGCGATACAGGACGCCTTCGACGCCAAGCTCGAAATCTCGCAAAAGCGCCGCGCCAACCTTGCCACGCTGCGTGACCTGCCTGCGGTGACGAAGGATGGCGTGCCGATCGAACTGATGATCAACGCCGGCCTCCGCGAGGATGTTGCGGCGCTGGACCTGACCGGGGCGCGCGGCATCGGCCTGTTCCGCACCGAATTCCAGTTCCTCGTCTCGGCGACCCTGCCCGCGCGCGAACGGCAGCAGCGCCTCTATCGCGACGTGCTCGACGCCGCCGGCGACCGGCCGGTGATCTTTCGCACCGTCGACATCGGCGGCGACAAGGCGCTGCCCTATATGAACACCGACACCGCGCTGGAGGAAAATCCGGCGATGGGGTGGCGCGCGCTCCGCCTCGCACTCGAACGCGAGGGATTGCTCAAGGTGCAGGCGCGCGCGCTGATGGAAGCGGCGGCCGGGCGGACGCTGAATGTGATGTTCCCGATGGTGTCCGAGCCGTGGGAATATGAAGCGGCACGCGACCTGTTCGTCGGCCAGCGCGCGTGGCTCGCCAGCCATAACAAGAAGCTGCCGGTGGCAATCCGCTATGGCGCGATGCTCGAGGTTCCGGGACTGGTCGAAACACTCGACCTGATGCTGCCGCACCTCGACTTCCTGTCGATCGGCACCAACGACCTTACCCAGTTCCTCTTCGCTGCCGACCGCGCGCACCCGCGGCTGGCGGAGCGTTATGACTGGCTGTCGCCGACGGTCATGCGTTACCTGTCGCGCGTCGTCAAAATCGTCGCGGGCAGCAAGGTCGCGCTCGGCGTCTGCGGCGAAATGGGCGGGCGCCCGCTCGAGGCGATGGCCCTGCTCGGCGTCGGGATCGAGCGGCTGTCGATCACCCCGGCAGGCGTCGGACCGGTCAAGGCGATGATTCGCTCGCTCCACCTCGGCGCGCTGCGCGCCGCAATGCCTGCCATCCTCGCGCAGCCGGCGGCCGACCCGCGCGGCCAGTATCAGCAATGGGCGAGCGCGCATGGCGTCGACTTGGGCGATTGATCTGGGGCGATTGACCGCCGGGGTAATTGCTTTTGTGAAAATGTTTATGATATGTTCTCCATGTATATGAGGAGAGCGATATGACTGATTCTGCTGCCCGCGCCGCCGGCCAATGCCATTGCGGCGCCATCCGCTATTCGATGCCGACCGCGGTCGAACATCATGCGCTGTGCCATTGCCAGGACTGCCGCCGCCATTCGGGCGCCCCGATGGTGGGTTGGGGGCTGGTCAGCCGCGATGCGCTCGACATGACCGGCGAGCCCAAAGTCTATGCCTCGTCCGAACATGGCCGCCGCCATTTCTGCAGCGAGTGCGGCACCGGGCTCTTCTATACCAACGAGGCGATCTTTCCGGGTCAGATCGACGTCCAGACCGCGACGCTCGACGACCCCGACCTGATCCCGGCACAGGTGCAGATCCAGACCGCCGAACGGATCGGCTGGATGGAAAATCTCGATCAGATGCCGGCGTTCGAGCGTTATCCGGGCTGAGCGGCGTGAGCCCCCTGCCCCTCAGGGCCGCTCGCCAAAAGCCTGACGCTGGGCCTTCTTGGCCCGGTCCCACCAGGCGCGGCGGATGACATCGGCGATACGTTCGGGATCGTCGGACCCGAAGCGGACGAGCAACGCGTGCCAGCCTTCGTAATGCGGCGTCTGCCAGAAAGTGGCGGGGTCGGTTTCGAGGAGGATGTCCTTTTCGTCGGGCTTGCACATCACGGCAAAGCTTCCCGCTTCGCGCCCGGGCGATGCCAGCGCCTTGCCGCCCAGCTTGGGACAGGGCGTGCCGTAGAAGGACAGCATCTCGACATCGGGCAAGGTGCAGGCAAAGCGCACCACATCGTCCCAGCTGTCAAATTTCGGCGTCATCAGCCGCCCCGCGCCCGCCGTTGTTCGTCCCACCAAGCGATCCGCTCGGCAATGCGCTTTTCGAACCCGCGGTCGGTCGGCTGGTAATAGGTCTGCGCGCCCATGCCTTCGGGCCAGTAATCGGCGCCCGAAAATCCGCCCTCGGCGTCATGGTCATATTCATAGCCCGCACCATAGCCGAGATCCTTCATCAGCTTGGTCGGAGCGTTGAGGATATTGGCGGGCGGCGCGAGCGACCCGGTGTCGCGTGCCGAAGCAAAGGCCGCCTTTTGCGCGGCATAGGCGGCGTTCGATTTGGGCGCGGTCGCGAGATAGAGGCACGCCTGCACGATCGCGAGTTCGCCTTCGGGCGAGCCGAGGAACTGATAGGCGTCCTTCGCGGCGAGGCATTGCACGAGCGCCTGCGGGTCGGCGAGGCCGACATCCTCGCTCGCGAAGCGGACAAGCCGCCGCAGCACATAAAGCGGCTCCTCGCCCGCGACGAGCATACGCGCCATGTAATAAAGCGCCGCCTGCGGATCCGACCCGCGCAGCGCCTTGTGGAGCGCCGAGATCAGATTGTAGTGCCCGTCGCGATCCTTGTCGTAGACGGGCATGCGGCGATGGAGGAACTGCGCCAGCTCGGCCGGATCGAGCGGCGCGTCGATCGCGGCCGAGAACAGCGTTTCGACCTGATTGAGCAGAAAACGCCCGTCGCCGTCGGCACTGGCGATCAGCGAGGCCCGCGCATCGTCGGTGACCGGCAGCGCGCGGCCGACCTCGGCCTCGGCACGCTCGACCAGTGTCGCCAGCGCCGCCTCGTCGAGGCGATGGAGCACCAGCACCTGCGCGCGCGACAGCAGCGCGGCGTTGAGCGCGAAACTAGGATTTTCGGTCGTCGCGCCGACCAGCACCACCGTGCCGCGCTCGACATAGGGCAGGAAACCGTCCTGCTGGGCGCGATTGAAGCGGTGAATTTCGTCGACGAAAAGCAGGGTGCGCTTGCCGGCCGCCGCCATCTTTTCGGCATCGGCGAAGGCCTGGCGCAGGTCGGCGACGCCCGAAAAGACCGCCGACAGCGGCGCGAAGCGCATGCCGACCGCCTCGGCCAGCAGCCGCGCGATCGTCGTCTTGCCGGTCCCCGGCGGCCCCCAGAGGATGATCGACGACAATTGCCCCGCCGCGACCATTCGCCCGATCGTCCCTTCGGGGCCGGTCAGATGCTCCTGCCCGACG
The DNA here is from genome assembly GCF_001314325.1 of Sphingopyxis macrogoltabida. Lineage (NCBI taxonomy): Bacteria > Pseudomonadati > Pseudomonadota > Alphaproteobacteria > Sphingomonadales > Sphingopyxidaceae > Sphingopyxis > Sphingopyxis macrogoltabida. The sequence continues at coordinate 418,084 of NZ_CP009429.1, read as the reverse complement.
ACGTCGGCGAGCGCGCGCGGGCGCAAACGTTCGGCGAGCGGCACCGCCCCCGTCGCGCCGCCGCCCCGCTCTGCAGGCGCGTCCTCGCCAAACAGGTCGCCGGCCATCGCGGGCTCAGCTCCCGTGCCGCTGTTTCTGGCGGATCAGCCGCAAATAGGTGTCGGCGACCGTCTGGTTGATCGCATCCCACTGATAGGTTGCGCTTTCCTGCAGCGCCGCCGCGCCATGCGCCGCGCGCAGGGCGGGATCGCGGCAATAGCGTTCGAGATCGTCGGCAAAGCTGGTGATCGACCCCGGCGTCACGAGATAGCCCGTCTGGCCGTGCTTGACGATGCTCGCGCTGCCGGTCGCGCGCGCGGCGACGACCGGCAGCCCGCACGCCATAGCCTCAAGGGTGACGTTGCCGAAGGTCTCGGTAACCGACGGGTTGAACAGCATGTCGCACGACGCCAGCGCGCGGGCGAGGTTGTCGCCGCCCTGAAAGCCGACGAACTTGGCGCGCGGCAGCCGCGATTCGAACCAGTCACCGGCCGGACCCTCGCCGATCACGACGACCTCGTGCGGGACGCCGCGGCGGCCGAGCTGGTCGATCGCATCGGCGAAGACATCGAGCCCCTTTTCCATCACCAGCCGCCCGAGGAAAGCGATCGCCGGGACGTCATCGGCCATCCCCCACGAGCGGCGCCAGGTCAGATCGCGGCGTCCGGGGTTGAACACATCGCGCTCGACCCCGCGCGTCCAGATACCGATATCGTAGTTCATCCGCTGCTGGCGCAGCACCTGGGCGAAGCTTTCCGACGGCGCGATCAGCGCATCGCACTTGCGGTACAGCTTGCGCAGCCAGGCAACGATGACCGGTTCGAGGAAGGACAGGTTGTAGTAGCGGAAATAGGTTTCGAAGCGCGTGTGCACCGAACAGGCGACCGGAATGCGCCGCCGCCGCGCCCATGCCGCCGCCTGTCGCGACACCCGGTCGGGGCTGGAGATATGGAGGATGTTCGGGGCGAACTGGGTGATATCCTCGCGGACCCGCGACGAGAAATGGAGCGGGATGCGATATTCGGGGCGGTTCGGGATCGCCATCGACGGCACGCTGACCAGATCGCCCGTCGGTTCGAAATCGGGGTTGGCGACGGTCGGCGAATAGACGCGCACCGCCGCCCCCTGCGACAGCAGATAGCCGACGAGGCGGTTCAACGCCTTGTTCGCGCCGTCGACCGTCATGTTGTAATTGCCGCTGAAGAGGGCGATGCGAAGGTCCGAAACGTCCATCCGGCCTCAGCTAGTCCGATCAGGGCTTAAAGGCAATCGGGCGCAGGCGTCCGCCCTCCGCGATCAATAATCCTCCGGACGCTCCGGCGGGGCTTCGAGATCGACCTCGACCGGCGGATGGAGGCGCAAGTGATGGACGCGGCGCTCGTCGGCCTCGGTCACCTCGATCCGCCAGCCGCTCGGGTGGAGCAATATTTCGCCGACCTCGGGCACATGACCGGCGAGGACGGCGGCAAGGCCGCCCAGCGTGTCGACATCCTCGTCGACCTCGGCGAGCCGCGGGTCGATCGCCTCGCCGATGTCATCGAGTTCGGCGCGCGCGTCGGCTTCCCAGCAGCCATGCTCGCCCGCGACGATCAGCGGTTCGGGTTCGTCGTCATGCTCGTCCTCGATCTCGCCGACGATTTCCTCGACCAGATCCTCGATCGTCAGCAGTCCTTCGGTGCCCGAATATTCGTCGATGACGATGGCAAGATGGGTCCGTTTGGCGCGCATTTCGGCGAGCAGGTCGAGGACGCCCATCGACTGCGGGACATAGAGCGGCTGGCGGATCAGGTCGAGCAGCGGCGGCGGCGCCCGTCCCTCGGCCAGCACCGCGAAGACATCCTTGACGTGGATCATGCCGACGACCTCGTCGAGCGTCTCGCGATAGACCGGCAGGCGGCTGTGGCCCGCTTCGGCAAAGAGCGCGACCGCTTCGGCAAAACTCGCGCTTTCGGGGATGGCGATGATGTCGGCGCGCGGCACCGCGACGTCGTCGACGGTCTGTTCGCCGAAATGGAGGAGGTTGCGCAGCATCTTGCGCTCGATCGGCGACAGGTCGCCGACGATGCTACTCCCGCGCCGCTCCTGGCCTTCCTCCTCGGCCTCGTCGATGACCTCTTCGATCTGTTCGCGCAGCGACGGCTCCTTGTCGCCGCCGAACAACAGGTTCTTCAGCCCGGACAACAGTCCGGATCTACTACTGTCCTCTTCCGATCGGTTCGAAGACCCCTGGTCGTCGGGCATATATTGGCTTTTCCCTGTTAATCCTGCTCCGCATATGGATTGGCGATGCCCAGCGATGCAAGCGCTTTCACTTCCAGCGCCTCCATCGCCGCCGCGCTCGCATCGTCCATATGATCGTAACCGACGAGGTGGAGCGTGCCGTGGACGATCAGGTGCGTCGCATGATCGACGAGCGGAACCCCCTTTTCCTCGGCCTCGCGTGCGCAGGTTTCGCGCGCGAGGACGATGTCGCCGAGCAGGATTTCGCCATCGTCGCTGTTCGCCAGTCCTTCGAGCAGGTCTTCCTGCACTTGCGGAAAAGACAGGACGTTGGTCGGCTTGTCCTTGCCGCGAAAATCGCGGTTAAGCGCGTGCACCTCGGCATCGTTGGTCAGGCGCACCGCGATCTCGACCAGCGGCGCGGCGTTGGCGAGCGATGCATAGGGCGTCAGCGCGAGCGCCGCAGCGGCGGCTTCGCCGGCGCGCACCTCCCAGTCGAGCGCATCGGGCCACGGCGTCGCGGCATGGGTCTCGACGCTCAGCATGCGGCCAGACCATGAAGCAAAAGGGCAGAAAACTGCGCAACTTCACACTGAAATGACGTTTTGCGCGCGTCGGACGCGACAGGGAGAATGGCCAAGCGGATCATCGCGCAACGCTATAACGGCGGTGCAATGTAAGACAGCGAAATTTCGTCAGGCCATCATCGCGCCAATATCGTCACCGCCGACATCCCGTCCTCGACCCCGTAAAAGCCGCCGCTGTTCTCCGCGATCGCGATGCGCGCGCCTTCGACCTGTCGCGCGCCGGCATCCCCACGTAAATGCGTTACCAGTTCGAAAATCTGCCCCAGCCCGGTCGCACCGAGCGGGTGGCCTTTCGATACCAGCCCGCCCGACACATTGACCGGAATGCGCCCGCCGAGCGCCGTGTCGCCGCGCTCGGCGGCGATGCCCGCCTCGCCGGGCGCGCAGAGGCCGAGCGCTTCGGTCTGGATCATCTCGCCGATCGAGCTGGCGTCGTGAACCTCGGCGATGTCGATATCCTTCGGACCGACGCTCGCCTTTTCATAAGCGCGCGCGCCGACGATGCGCGTGACATGGCGTGCATAATCGTCGGGCGCCCGCTCGCTGCCGGTCTGCGATTCCGCCGCCAGCACACGCACCGCGCGCGCATCGGGAAAGCGCCTTGCCCAATCGGCGCTGCACACGATTGCCGCCGCCGCGCCGTCGCTGATCGGCGCGCACATCGGATTGGTCAGCGGCCAGGCGACGGTCGGCGCCGCGAGCACCTCGTCGACCGACATCGGCTTGCGATACTGGCTCAAGGGATTGTGCACCGAATGGCCGTGATCCTTGGCCGCGACCGCCGCGATCTGGCGCTGCGTCGAGCCATAGGTGGCGATGTGCAGCCGCGCCTGTGCGGCATAGGCCTGCATCAGCACATTGGGACTGTCGCTCTCGCCCCCCGGCGGCACCGGTGCGAGCAGGCCGGCGGTCTTCGCGAGATAGGCCTCGGCCTCGACGATGTCGCGCGGCTGCTGGAACACCGCGAATTTCTTGGCGCGGTCGTCCGAATAAAGCTTCTCGACCCCGACGACGAGCACGCAGTCCGCCAGCCCCGCGCGGACATAGTCGACCGCAACATGCAGCCCGACCGTAGAGCTGGCGCACGCCGCCTCGACATGGAAGCCGCGTACCCCCGAAATGCCGAGCGGGCGCAGCGCATATTCGCCGGGGATCGACATTTCGCCGGCAAAAAAGCCCTGAATGACATTGGCATAGACCGCCATGTCGATCTCGCCCGGCGGCACCCCGCTGTCGGCCAGCGCATCGCGCACTGCCCATTGGGTAAGCTGCTCGTGGCTCTTGTCGAGATGGCGGCCGAACGGCGTCATGCCGACGCCGAGGATCACGGCATCGCGCATCAGATCGCCCTCCCCGCCGCCGTCCAGCGTTCGCGGCGCAGTTCGGCGCGCAGCACCTTGCCCGCATTGCTGCGCGGCAGCGCCGCGACGACCTCGATCGCCTTGGGCGTCTTCACCGGCCCCAGCGCGTCGCGGGCTGCGGCGAGCAGCGCCTCGGTATCGATATTTGCCCCAGCCCGCGGCTCGACCACGGCGACCACGGCCTCGCCCCATTTGTCGTCGGGCACGCCGATCACCGCGCAATCCTGGACATCGGGATGCGCGAGGATCGCCTGTTCGACCTCGGCGGGATAGATGTTGAACCCGCCCGAGATGATCATGTCCTTCTTGCGGTCGACGACATAGAACCAGCCGTCTTCGTCGCGCACCCCGATGTCGCCCGTATGGTGCCAGCCGAAGGTGGACACTTCGGCCGTCGCCTCCGGGTTCTTGTAATAGCCCGCCATCACCAGCGGCCCGCGCACGACGATCTCGCCGCGCTCGCCCGGCGGGAGGATATTGCCTTCCTCGTCCATGATCTCGACGATCGACAGCAGGTTGGCGCGGCCGCAGCTCCCCGGATGCGCGAGTTCGCCGTCGGCGTTCAGATGCTCGTGCGGCGGCATCGCCGTCACGCACATCGGCGCCTCGGTCTGCCCGAAGCTCGCGTTCATCACCGGCCCCAGCACGTCGATCGCTTCCTTCAGCCGGTCGAGCGACATCGGCGCCCCGGCGTAGCTGATATATTCGAGGCTTGAGAGATCCGCAGTCCTGACGCTCGGCTCGGCGAGCAGCATGTAGATCGCGGTCGGCGGCAGGAACATATAGGTCACGCGGTGTTTCTCGATCGCCGCGACCACGGCGGGCGGATCGAATTTCGGCAGCACGACCACCGTCCCGCCCAGTGCCATGCTCGCGAGCGCAAGCGGCCCTGCGGCATGCGTCATCGGCGCGGCGACGAGGTTCACCGGCGGTATTTTCATGGGCATCGATGCGACAAGGCTCGACACCAGCGCCTGCCAGTTGCGGTTCGACAGCATCACGCCCTTGGGCCGCCCCGTCGTGCCGCCGGTATTGCCGAGAAACGCGAGTTCGTCCTCATGCCCCGAGCGCCGCTGCGGCGCCGGCTCGGCCGAAGCTTCCAGCATATCCTCGAGGAAGATATCGGCTTCGGGAAAGGGGCGGTCGAGCGCGATATAGCGGCGGATGTTCGGGCATTCGGCGCGGAAGGTCGCGATGCGGTCCGCAACCTCCGAATGGACGAACAAGGTATCCACGTCGAGCAGATCGAGCAGATAGGCATTTTCGCCCACCGCCGCGCGGTTGTTCGCCATCACCCACACACCGTCGGCGCGCAGGATGCCGAGGATCGCCTCGAACGCGACCATCGCATTGCCGCTCAGCACCGCCGCATGTGCGCCGGCGGCGAAACCGTCGGCGATCAGCGCGCGCGCGATGGCGTGGCTGCGCGCCGACACCTCGGCATAGGTCCGCATGGCGTCGCCGGCGATCATGCACGGCTTGTCATGCGCCATCCGCGCGCCGCGATCGAAATAGTCGATCATCCGCATCGGCGGCTATCTCCGCATCACCAGATCGAGTTCGGCCGACTTGATCTGCACGAACGGGGTCTTCGCAACCTGCATCAGCCGCCGCACCTGCTCCATCTCGGGCGACGAGAGCGTGGGATAATCGCGCTTCAGCGGTCCCGCCGCGCGCATCCGTTCGATATCCGACGCGGGCACCAGCGCGCGCAGGATCAGTTCGTCCTCGTCGTCGGTGCCGTGCTGGCGCTTCAGTTCGGCGAGGTCGGGCTCGGGCGGCGGATTGCCGAAAATCTCTTTCGCGCGCGGCGCCGCGGCGATGCGGTCCATGACGTCGGGATCGATCGGCGCCGGCGGCTCGCCATAATAGCCGGCGGCATATTGGATCACCTCGTCGGGGATCGCGCCATAACGCTTGCCGGTGACGATATTGAGCACCGCGAGCGTGCCGACGAGCTGCGCGAAAGGCGTCGCCATGCCGGGATAGCCCAGCTCGCGGCGCACCGCCGCGACCTCGTCGAGCACCTGCGGCAGCATGTCGAGCATATTCTGCTGGATGAGCTGGTTGCGCAGCGTCCCCATCATCCCGCCCGGAATCTGGGTGGTCAGCGAGGTGACATCATATTCATAATGCTGGTCGTGGAGATAGCCCGCGGTCTTCGCCACCTTGCGGAAATGCTCGGACACCGGCTGCAGTTTCGACACATCGATGTCGTGGGTGTGGCCGAGCGCCTCCATATTCTTGACCATGATGTCGATCGACGGGATCGACGGGCCGTTCGCCATCGAGCGCGCCGCGGTGTGGAGCACGGTCACGCCATATTCGACCGCGTCGCAATAGGCTTTCGCCGACTGGCCGAGCATGTTGTTCGAATGCATCTCGACCGGCTTGCCGCGCGCATTGGCGACGATCGCGGGGACGAGCGTCTTGATCCGGTCGCGGTCGAGCACGCCGCCGGTGTCGTAGAGCAGCAGGCTGTCCACTTCCGGGATCGCCGAGAGCTTGTCGGCCTTGTCGGCCCAAAAGGCATCGTCGTGCACCGGCGACAGGGTGAACAGCATCGTCGCCGCGACCTTGCAGTCATATTTCTTCGACAGTTTGGCGAGCCGCGTCATCTTGTCGATGTTGAAGAGGACGTCATAGATCCACCAGCTCCGCACGCCATGGACGCAGAGGCGCTCCATCCACAGGTCCATCAGCACCTGCGGGGTGAAGCCGAAGGTCACCGACCCGTTCGAGCGGATGCCGCCGCGCACCGGGGTATTCTTGATCTGGCTCATCATCAGGTCGAACCCCGCCCACGGGTCCTCCTGGCAATGGCGGACGAGCACCTCGAACAGCGACGACCCGGCGAGGCTGATCGTCGAATAGCCGGTCTGGTCGATCGTCGGCAGCGCCGGATAGGCCTGCCCCGCCTGCATCCGCATGCCCCACAGGCTCTGCTGGCCGTCGCGGCAGGTTTCGTCGAGAAATTTGATGTGCGCCATGGGCTACTCCGCTGCGATCGCCGGTTCGGCGAGCATCACTTGTTCGAGCCAGCGCGTGTGGAACGCGTTGGCGATGAAATCGGGATGGCGGACGATCTGGCGGTGGAGGCCGATCGTCGTCGGCACGCCCTCGACGGTGAAGGCGTCGAGCGCGTCGGTCAGTCGCTCGACCGCCTGCGCGCGGTCCTTGCCATGGACGATCAGCTTGCCGACCATCGAGTCATAGAAGGGCGGGATCGCGGCGCCGCTGCTCATATGGCTGTCGAGGCGGATGCCCTCGCCTTCGGGCGGCGCCCAGCGGGTGATCGTGCCCGGAACGGGGGTGAAACCGCGCGAAGCATCCTCGGCATTGATGCGGCATTCGATCGCGTGTCCGGAAAGCGTGACATCCTCTTGATTCATCGAGAGGCCCAGCCCGCCCGCGACGCGCAATTGCTCCTGCACCAGATCGACGCCGCTCACCATTTCGCTGACCGGATGCTCGACCTGGATGCGCGCGTTCACCTCGATGAAATAGACCTCCTGCCGCATCACGTCGTAGAGGAACTCGACCGTCCCGGCGTTGCGATAGGCAACGCTCGCGGCCAGATCGACCGCCGCCTTATGCAGCTCGGCGCGCAGGCTGTCGGGCATCGCGACGCTCGGCGCTTCCTCGATCAGTTTCTGATAGCGGCGCTGCACCGAACAATCGCGCTCGCCGAAATGGACGACCTTGCCCTGCCCGTCACCGATCAACTGCACCTCGACATGGCGCGCCTCGGGGACGAAGCGTTCCATGAACAGGGTGCCGTCGTTGAACGCCGCCAGCGCCTCGGCGCTCGCCCGCCCGTAACCCGCCTCGACCTCTTCGCCGTTGTTCGCGATCACCATGCCGCGTCCGCCGCCGCCCGCCGCGGCCTTGAGCAGCACCGGATAGCCGATTTCGTCGGCGATGCGCCGCGCGTCGGCGGCGCTGCCGATCTCGCCGCTGCCGGGGACCAGCGGCACTCCGGCCGCCGACGCCATTTCGCGCGCGCGCAGCTTGTCGCCGAGCGCGTCGATGATGTCCGGCTGCGGGCCGACGAAGATGATGCCATGATCCTCGCAGAGCTGCGCGAACATCGCGCGCTCGGAGAGGAAGCCATAGCCCGGGTGGAGCGCGTCGCAGCCGGTCGCCTTCGCCGCCTGCACGACCAGCTTCGCATCGAGATAGCTGCGCGCCGCCGGCCCCGGCCCCAGCACGACGACCCGGTCGACCAGCCGCGCCGCAGCGCTGTCCTTGTCGGCTTCAGACACACCCAGCACGGTCTCGATATTCAGCGCCTGCGCAGCGCGCGCGACCCGGAGCGCGATCTCGCCGCGGTTGGCGATGAACAGGCGGCCGATCGCCATCGGTCAGCCCTTCACGATCACGAACAGCGGCTGGTCGGCCTCGACCAGCGCGCCGTCGGCCGACAGGATGGCGTGGACGATGCCATCGCTGCCGGCACGGACGGTCGTGAACAATTTCATGACCTCGACGAGGCAGAGTTCCGATTCTGCGGTCACTGCGCTGCCGACCTCGACATAGGCCGGCGAACCGGGCTTCGGCGCGCGATAGAAGGTACCGAGATAGGGCGCCCGCACGATCTCCGCCCCTTCGGGCCATGTCTCCGCCGCAGGCAAAGGGTCCGCCGCCGGCGACGGAGGTACCGTACCGGCGGCGGCAGGGGAGACTGGCGATGAGGGTGCGGGGGCGGCATGCGCTCCGGTGCTGAGCCCGATGCTGCCCGCGTCGTTCGACAGATAGATTTCGACGCCGTCGCGCACGACGTGGAGTTCGCGCAGCCCCGACTTCTCGAACTCGGCGATCAGTTGCTCGAGTTCGGCGGTGCGATCGGCGGCGCTCATTGGCCTGCTCCCCGCAAGGCTTCGATGTCGGCGCGGCTCAGGCCCGCCCCCTTGCCGGCGAGCCGCGACCCCTGCTGCTCGTCGCGGTACATCGCCTGCACTGCGGGGTCGCCGCTGCGATATTTGACCGTCGTGTCGCACAGGAAACGATAGTCGGCCGCCATCTGCCGCGGCACGAACGCCGCGGCGCGCGCATTATATTCGGCCAGCGGCAATACCCCGGCAGTCGTCGTATAACGGTCGGCCTTGGCACCCAGATGGGTGATGCCCTCGCCGATCGGCGCCAGTTTGGGTGCCTCGCCGTCGCGGCCGAGGACGCTATACGGTATCTGCGAGATATAGCGCACCGGATTGTTGTTGTGCTGCATCATCGCATAGTCGCTGATCCGCTGGCTCGGCAGGTCGACAAGGCCGACCAGTTCGCCCAGGAAATCGCGCCCGAACTCGTCGTTGAGCAAGGGGCGGAAGCGGTCGGCGCGCGGGTCGATCGTCATCCAGTCGCCCGCGTCATAAACCCCGGCGATGTGCGCGAAATCCTTGGCCATCGAGAAATAGACGAGCGCCCCGGCGTCCATCATCTGGTCGCGGCTCCAGCCCGCGACGCGCTTCCACAGCGCGACGGTCGCGACGCGCACCTTCTCGGTCAGCTCCTCGAACGTGTCGGCGAGTTCGTCGGCCGAGCCCATGCCGACGGGGACGAAACCCTCCGACAGCACGTCGGAGGTATAGAGGCCGACGCCGGTCAGCTTGTCGGCGGTAAATTCGGGGCGCGATTCAAAGCTGCCCCAATCGTCCATCAGATAGAAATGGCACCCCGTCGCCTCCATGGTGACGGTCAGATTGTTGTATGGAATGTCGCCCGCGATGCCGTCGAGCCAGGGATAATCGCCCTCGGCGAGGTCGGTGAATTCGCGAACGATCAGCTCGCGGCCGTCGCCGAGGTTATAGGGGCCGTTGTTGTTGAGCGACACGCGGCTTTCGCACGACACGAGAAAGCCATATTGCGACACGGTGGCGAGGAACGCCTGCGCCGCCTTGTGCAACCGGTCGCCGACCGCGCAGGCGTGCAGGTCGGCGTGGAAGCGCTGGACCCGGCGTTCGGGCAGCAATTGCACCCGCTGCCCGAATTCGCGCGCATTGAGGTGGCCGTCCTCGCGCTGCTGCGCCAGTTTGAAGCGGCGCCAGAAGTCCATGACATAGGCGACATCTTCCGCTCCATCGGCGGGGTCGAGCATGCCGAAGTTGATCAGCATCTCGCGGCCGAGCAGATAGAAGGTCGGCAGGCCCCAGCCCGGCAAATTGCCGAACTTGCCGCCCATCGCGCGCGCGCGGTCGCCGATTTCCTCGGCCGACATCTTCGCCTCGACCTTCCGCAGCAGCTCGGGATAGCGATAGAAGCAGCAGAGATAGGACAGCAGCATATAGGACGGCACCGGGAACAGTTTCGATTCCTGCACCGTCCGCGTCACGCACAGCCAATAGGTATCGTCGCCCAGTGTCTGGATCGCATTGTTCGCTTCCAGCAATCGCGCGTAGCTCAACATCACTCACCCCTTGCCCGCCCCCTGTCGACCGGGGACTCGTTCGCTGACCTCCGGTTAGCACCGTCGGGCGCGTAGGGAAAGAGTGTTTAGGCGAAATCGTCGAACGAAATTGCACGGCGACGAGCGTGATCGGGTTAGGTTGAAGCATAGCCCTTCTTATCTTGTCATTCCGGCGAAGGCCGGGATCCCGCCATATCGCCCTGACGCAACGGTGAGATCGTGTTTCAGAGTCACGTGCCTCTGAACACCCTTCGCCGGGATGACGATTCAGTAAAAAGCAATCACGCTTTAATGCATGTGTTTGAGCTTGTCGGGGTTGCGCATCACATAGATGCCGGTGACCTTGCCATCTTCGATCTCGAGCGCGGTCGTCTGCAATTCGCCATCGGCTTCGCGCGTCACGAATCCCGGCAGGCCGTTGATCAGCCCCAAGTGGACGAGCGTCGAGCCATATTTGCCGAACAGCACCGCAAGGCTGCGGTGAAGTTTCAGCACGACGTCGTGGCCAAGCACCGGCCCCATCGCGGCGGGCCGCTTGCCGCCGCCGTCGGCCCACATGCCGACATCGGCGGCGAGCAGCGCGCCGAGCGCGCTCATGTCGCCGCTGCGCGAGGCGGCGAAAAAGGCGTTGGCGATTTCCAGCCCCTGTTCCTTCTCGAGCTTGTAGCGCGGCCGCGCCTCGCGGACGTGGCTGCGAGCGCGCGCCGCGAGCTGGCGCGTCGCGGCGGCGTCGCGGCCGATCGTCGCCCCGACTTCGTCGAAACCGACGCCGAAGACATCGTGCAGGAGGAACGCCGCACGTTCGAGCGGCGACAGGCGTTCGAGCGCGAGCATCAGCGGCAGCGTGACATCGTCCACTTCTTCTTCCTCGACGAGCGGATCGGGCAGCCAGGGACCGACATAGGTCTCGCGGGTGCGGCGCGCCGACTTGAGCTGGTCGAGGCAAAGCCGCGTCACCGTCCGCCGCAGGAAGGCGGCGGGCTCGCGCACCTCGCCGCGGTCGGTGCCGAGCCAGCGGAGGAAGGCATCCTGCACCACATCCTCGGCATCGGCGACCGAACCGAGCATGCGATAGGCGACGCGGATCAGGAGCGGGCGCAGCGGATCGAAACTCGCCGCCGCGTCCGCCGCCCCCGCCTCGCCGTGGATGCCTTCACCCGTCATCAGGCGGCCTTCGCGGGCGCGCCGCCCTCGTACCAGAGGTCGAAGCCGACCGCGATGCGGTTCCAGCCGTTGATGACGTTGATCATCACGGTGAGGTTCATCTGTTCCTCCGGCGTGAAATGCGCTTCGAGCGCGGCGCGGGCGTCCTTCTGTGTGTGCCCTTGCGCCAGGCGGGTCAAGGCGTCGGTCCACGCCAGCGCCGCGCGCTCGCGGTCGGTATAGACGGGCGCCTCGTGCCACGCGGCGAGCAGATAGATGCGCTGCTCGCTCTCGCCTTTGGCACGCGCTTCGACGCTGTGCATGTTGATGCAGTTGGCGCAGCCGTTGAGGATCGACGAGCGAATCTTCACAAGCTCGATCAGGCTCGGCTCGAGGCTGTTCTGCGCGGCGAGCGACACCGCCATCCACTGTTTCATCAACTGCGGCGAGGCGGCGAAGGGGTCGGTTATCCGGGTCATGTCATGCTCCTTTGCTAGGGTTGTGCAGACATGACGAGACAGGATCGGCCGATGTGACATGGGCCGCGAAAAAATTCGCCTTCGCCGAAAATTTCGTTAGCCTGCCCGTCTCGACAACCGGAATGAGGGGGAGCGATCATGAAATTTCTCGATGGTTATGGCGCACAGGCCTACGCCCTGCTGCGCATCGTCGCCGGACTGCTGTTCCTGGCGCATGGCGTACAGAAATTCTTCAATTTTCCGGTGGCTTTCCCGATGCCGCTCAACCCGATGCTCTATGCGGCGGGGGCGATCGAGCTGGTCGCGGGGGGATTAATCGTCATCGGCCTGTTCACACGCCCGGCGGCCTTCCTCGCCAGCGGCATGTCCGCGGTCGGCTATTGGATCGCGCACGGCAGCCAGGGCGCCTTCCCGATCGCCAACGGCGGCGAGACGATCGCGCTTTATTGCTTCATCTTCCTGTTCATCGCAACGCACGGCGCCGGCATCTGGAGCGTCGAGGGCGCGAGGAAGTAGGATCGCGGTTTTCCCGGTCGGCTTCGGCGCAGCAAGCGGACGCTGCGTCATACATGATCGTCCCCCCGGGCTTGACCCGGGGCCTGCCTTTTCTTTGATCCTGCGTCGAAAGAAGGAAGGCGGGTCCCGGGTCAAGCCCGGGGGGACGAAGAGGGACGTGTCCGCTTTCGGTCGCTACCGGCCCCTCGACCGAACCTATTTCCCCGGTCCGCAGGTTACCGACCCGCTGCCGACGTTACGCACCGTGCACGCGGGCCGGCCGAGCACGACTGTCTTGCCGATGCCGCGCGTCGTGATCGCGGCGGTCTTGACCGCGTTCAGCACATGATCGCCGGCGCCTTCGCTGTCGCTGATCAGTTCGTCGACCGCGAGCTTGCCGGCATCGACCGCCCCGGCGCCCGACAGCGTCATCTGCGCCTGCTTGGCGCGGCCGCCGAGCGTCATCGATCCGTTGCCGACCATCGCGACCGACAGCCGGTCGGCGTCGACCTCGCCCACCATGACCTGTCCCGGCCCGCGCAGCCCGATCATCACGCGCGCACCCTTCAACTTGTCGATCCGCAGCGATCCCGCACCGCCGAGCATCGCGGTGCGCAGGTTCGCGGCGTTGACGCGAACCGTCACCGCGCCCTCGGGCGAGCGGCGCTTGTCATCGCCGGCGAACTGCTTTTGCCCGATGACCAGCTTGCCGTCGCGCGTTTCGAGCGTCAGGCGGTCGAGCGCCTGCTGCGATCCGCTCGCCACCGCGCTGACCGGCGCGCGCGTCGTCACCTCGACCGCAACGTCGGCATTGACCTCGATCGCCTCGAAGCTGGTGAGACCATAGCGCTTTTCCGCCGCCGAAGCGGGAACAGCAAGGAGGACGGCGGCCGTCAGCGCGGCCCATCGCATCGTCAGGGTCATGCTGCCGTCCTAGCCCGTTCGCGTGGGCCGCACCAGCGCTCCGTCAGGTGCAGGTCGCGGTGCCCGATCCGATCTGGCTTGTCTTGCAGGTCGCACCGCCGCGCAGCTTGACGTCGCCCGACCCGAGGATGCTGATATCGGCGCTGCCGGTCGCCTGCGCGTCGACGCTGCCCGATCCCGCGATCGAGATATCGAGCGTATCCGCGACAAGCCCCTCGGCGTCGATATCGCCCGATCCGGTAATGCTCACGTCACCCGACCCGATCGTCCCGCTGCCGACCTCGATATCGCCCGAACCCGACAGGGTCAGCTTGGCGCTTTTGCCGGTGAGTTTCCCGACCTTGAGGTCACCCGATCCGGTAAGCACCGCCTTCACCGCATCGCCGTCGATCGTGTCGGCGTCGATCGATCCCGATCCGGTCAGCCGGACGCCGTCCAGCTTCGGCATCGTGATCGCGATGTCGACATCGTCGTCGTCGCGGCTCGAAAAGCTGAAGCCTTCGCGCTTGCGCCCGATCACCAGCGTCGTGCCGTCGAGCTTGATCTCCAGCCGGTCGAGGATCGCCTTCGGCCCCTTCGCGCTGATCGAGAAGGCGTCGCCCTGACGGATGGTGACGTCGTCGGGGCCCGCGACTTCGACCCCGGTAAAACCGGTCAGCGAATAATTTTGCGTCGTGACCGGCCCGGGGTCGGCCGGCCCGGCCGTCGGGCTACCCTCCTGCCGCTTGCCGTCATTGCCGGCGCCGCTGCAGCCCGTGACGATCAGGGTCAGGGGCAGGGTCAGGGCCAGCGGCAAAATCGCCATCGTCCGGTTACGCATCGCAAATCTCCGCAAAATTTCCTTTGTGTATTGCCTATATAACACACATGGGAAATGCTGTCCAGCCGCGCTGCCTTCTTGTCGCCACCTTCGCGGGCCAGAGGGGTGGACAGCGCCGCCCGTCGCGCCCATCTTTCCCCTTTTCCAGCCTGAAAGCCCGGTCATGAGCGTAGCCTTTCGCCGCGAGAGCGACGACGAGCATAAGGAACCCGAGTTCGAGCTGCCGATCCCGGTCGGCCCGAATCTGGTGACCCCGCGCGGGCTGCGCCTGCTCGGCGAGGAGGTCGCGCGTATCGAGGCCGCCGTTGCCGCCACCGAAGCCGAGGAGGAGCGCAAGAAGCTCCAGCGCCGCCTGCGCTATTTCCACACCCGCCACGCGACCGCGGAGGTGCAGCCGGCGCCCGGCGACGCGGTGGTGGCGATCGGCAGCCGCGTGACCTTCACGCTGAACGGCGGCGAACGCAGCCTGACCGTCGTCGGCCATGACGAAGCCGATCCGGCGCGCAGCCACATCGCCTTTTCCGCCCCGCTCGCCCGCGCGCTGATGAGCGCCGAGGTGGGCGAGACGCTCGAATATCAGGGCCGCGAGGATGCGATCGAGATCGTCGCGACGCGGGCCGACCCGGAGGTACAGGCATGAAAGACAAATTCGAACGCCACAAACAGCCGTGGACCGCCGCGGAAATCGACAAGCTGCACACGCTCGCCAAAAAGGGCATGGCGCTGAAAGCGATCGCCAAGGCGCTGACGCGTAGCGAGGAATCGGTGAAGGTTCGCGCCAAGGCCGACGGCCTGTCGATCGCGAAGCTGCACTAGGCGCGCATGACCGCCCCCGATTATGATGTCATCGTGCTGGGTGCCGGCGCGGCGGGGCTGATGTGCGCCGCGGTCGCGGGGCAAAGGGGGAAGCGTGTCCTGCTGCTCGACCATGCGGAACAGGTCGGCAAGAAGATCCTGATCTCGGGCGGCGGGCGCTGCAACTTCACCAACATCCACACCAGCCCCGACCGCTTCCTCTCGGCCAACCCGCATTTCGCGAAATCGGCGCTCGCGCGCTACACGTCCGCCGACTTCCTTGCGCTGGTGAACGCCTATGGCATTGCGCATCACGAAAAGACGCTGGGCCAGCTCTTCTGCGACGGCTCAGCGAAACAGATTGTCGCGATGCTGCTGGAAGAATGCGCGAAGGGCAGCGTCGACATCCGCTGCGGCCAGCCGGTGCGCACGGTAACGCACGCCGACGGCGCGTTCCGCGTCACTTTCGGCGGGCAGGATTTCATCGCCCCCAATCTCGTCATCGCAACCGGCGGCCCGTCGATCCCGAAGATGGGCGCGACCGGCTTCGCCTACGACCTCGCCCGCCAGTTCGGGCTCAAGGTCGTCGAACCGCGCCCCGCGCTCGTCCCGTTGACATTGGGCGGCGACGATGTGCTGTTCCGCGACCTCTCGGGCGTCGCCACGCCGGTCGAGGCGCGCGCCGGCAAGGCGGCCTTTCGCGAAGCCGCGCTCTTCACCCACAAGGGTCTCTCCGGCCCGGCCATTCTCCAGATCAGCAGCTATTGGCGCCACGGCGAGCCGGTGACGATCGACTTCCTGCCCGACGCACCGCAAGGCTGGCTGACCGAAGCGAAGCACAATCGTCCGCGCGCGACGCTCGCCTCGGTGCTCGCCCTCCCCGATCGCCTCGCGCAAACCCTTGCCGACCGCCTCGCGCTGCCCGGCGAACTCGGCGCGCTCACCGATCGCAAGCTCGCCGAGGCCGAAGCCCGGCTTTCGCGCTGGCCCTTTCATCCCAACGGCACCGAGGGCTTCGCCAAGGCCGAGGTCACCGTCGGCGGAATTTCGACCGCAAACCTGTCATCGCAAACAATGATGGCCAAAAGCGTTCCGGGGCTCTATGCGGTCGGCGAAGCCGTGGATGTCACCGGGTGGCTGGGCGGCTATAATTTTCAATGGGCATGGGCCAGCGGACACGCGGCGGGCCAAGCCCTTTAGGAAAAACCCAGATAATTCCTCGTCATGCTGGACAGGTTTCAGCATCCACGACCCAATTGTTCGGACTCGGGTATCAGACCTGAATCGAATCCCGGGCGGCGAAGAACCAGACGACGGCGACTTTGCCGCACAGGATAAGAAGAACAAAATGCCTTTCGAACACCTCTCGCCCGTCCTTGCGGACGCCCTCACCGCGCGCGGCTATGAAGCGCTCACCCCCGTCCAGACGCATGTCACCGAAGCCGAGGCCAAGGACCGCGACCTGCTCGTCTCTGCGCAGACCGGCTCGGGCAAGACTGTCGCCTTCGGCCTCGCGATGGCCGATCAGCTCATCGAGGATGGCCGCCTCCCCTTCGCCACCTCGCCGCTCGCGCTGATCGTCGCACCGACGCGCGAACTGGCCTTGCAGGTCAGCCGCGAACTCGGCTGGCTCTATGGCAAGGCCGGCGCACGCATCGCGACCTGCGTCGGCGGCATGGACGCCAGCAAGGAACGCCGCGCGCTAAATCAGGGCGTGCAGATCGTCGTCGGCACGCCGGGCCGCCTGCGCGACCATCTCGAACGCGGCGCGCTCGACCTCTCGGCGCTGCGCGTGGCGGTGCTCGACGAAGCCGACGAGATGCTCGACATGGGCTTTCGCGACGACCTCGAGGAAATCCTCGACGGCACCCCGGAAACGCGCCGCACGCTGTTGTTCTCGGCGACGCTGCCGAAGCCGATTGTCCAGCTCGCCAAACGCTACCAGCGCGATGCGCTGCGCATCTCGACCGTCGGCGAAGATCGCGGCCATGGCGACATCACCTATCAGGTCGTAACCGTCGCCCCCGCCGACATCGAAGGCGCCGTCATCAACCTGCTCCGCCTCCACGAAGCCGAGACCGCGATGCTGTTCTGCGCAACGCGCGACAATGTCCGCCGCCTCCACGCCAGCCTCGTCGAGCGCGGTTTCGCTGCCGTTGCGCTGTCGGGCGAGCACAGCCAGAACGAACGCAACCATGCGCTGCAAGCGCTCCGCGATCGACGCGCGCGTGTCTGCGTCGCAACCGACGTCGCGGCGCGCGGCATCGACCTGCCGACGCTCAGCCTCGTCATCCATGTCGAAATCCCGCGCGATGCCGAAGCACTCCAGCACCGGTCGGGCCGCACCGGCCGCGCCGGCAAAAAGGGCACTGCCGTGCTCATCGTCCCCTATCCGCGCCGCCGCCGCGTCGACGGGATGCTGCGCGGCGCGCGCATCAACGCCGAGTGGATGGAAGCCCCGACGGCCGCCGACGTCCGGGAGAAGGATCAGGAACGGCTGATCGAGAAACTGCTCGCGCCCGTCGAGCATGAGCCCGAAGATCTTGAACTCGCCGAGCGCCTGATGGCCGAGCGCACGCCCGAAGATATCGCCGCCTCGCTCGTCCGCGCGCACCGCGCGCTGATGCCGCCGCCCGAGGACCTGCTCGACAATAGCCCGCGCGGCCGCGAGCGGCCCGAACGCGGTGAGCGCGGCGAGCGGTTCGAACGGCAGCATGACGATCGGGGCGGACGCGGCAGCGCCGACCGCCGCGAAGGCTTCGAGGACAGCGTCTGGTTCCGGCTCAATATCGGCCGCCACCAGAACGCCGATCCGCGCTGGATCCTGCCGCTGCTGTGTCGCCGCGGCCATGTGAGCAAGAACGAGATCGGCGCGATCCGCATCGGTCCCAAGGAAACGATGTTCAACATCCCGCGCGGCATCGCCGACCGTTTCATGGAAGCCGTGCAGCGCAGCGCCAATGCCGATGGCGAGGACGACAGCGGCGTCGCGATCACCCCCGCACCCGACGGCCCCACCTATCCGCCGCGCCGCGACAAGGGTGGTCCGAAGGGCGGAGCGCGTCACGATGGCCCGCGCGGCCCCCGCGCGCCCGGCGGACCGCGTGACAAGAACGAACGCTACAAGCCCAAGCCTTATGGCCAGCGCAGCCCGCGCCGCCCGAAATAAGGCATGATATCACCTCCTCCCTTCGGGGAGGGGCTTTCATCGCGTAACCCTTGCACTCCCCTGCCCGGCCCACCAGATGGATCGGACAGCAGGAGCGCGCGCATGAAAGCGATCGAAGCCTTTATCGAAAGCCAGGGTGGACCCGAGGTCATCGACTGGCGCGAGGTCACGCTCGGCGCGCCCGGTCCCGGGCAGGTGCTGCTCCGCCAGACGGCGGTCGGCCTCAACTATCTCGATACCTATCACCGCGACGGAACTTACCCTGTGCCGCTGCCGAGCGGCCTCGGGGTCGAATCGGCGGGCGAGATCATGGCCGTCGGCGAAGGCGTCCATGGCCTCCGCCCCGGCGACCGCGCCGCGACCTTCGGCCCCGAACGCTCCGCCTATGCCAGCGCAAGGCTTGTCGGCGCGGCGTCGCTGTTCAAGCTGCCCGCGACCATCGACGACGAAACCGCGGCCGCAGCGCTGCTCAAGGCGTGCACGGTCGAGATGCTCGTCGAACGCTGCGCCAAGGTCGAGGCCGGCTGGCCGGTGCTCGTCCATGCCGCAGCGGGCGGTGTCGGGCTGATCCTCGTCCAGTGGCTGAAGGCGGTCGGCGCGACGGTGATCGGCACCGTCAGCACCGAAGCCAAGGCGCATGCCGCACGCGAAGCCGGCGCCGATCATGTGCTGATGTACAAAAGCGACGACGTCGCGGCGCATGTCCGCGAGATCACCGATGGTCAGGGCGTTCCCGTGACCTTCGACGGCATCGGCATGGCGACATGGGATGTGTCGCTGAAAGCCACCGCGCGGCGCGGGCTGATCGTCAGCTATGGCAATGCCGGCGGCCCGGTGACCGGCGTCAACCTCGGCATCCTCGCCCAGCATGGCTCGCAGTTCGTCACCCGGCCGACGCTGTTCGATTATTACCACCTGCCCGGCGAACGCGCCGCGGGTGCCGACCGGGTGTTCGAGATGATCGCATCGGGCGCGGTGAAGGTCACCGTCGGCCAGCGCTATTCGCTCGAAGATGCGGCGCGCGCGCATGCCGATCTGCAGGCCGGACGCACGACGGGGTCGACGTTGCTGATTCCCGAGCACGCCTGACCGTCGCCCCCGCGCAGGCGGGGGCCGCTGGAGGGTTTACGCGGCGATGTAGGAAAAGGCCGACAACGGCCCCCGCCTGCGCGGGGGCGACGTTACGCCTTCAGCCGCGCCGCATGCCAGGCGACATGCTCGCCGAGGAAGGTCGAGATGAAATAATAGCTGTGGTCGTACCCCCGCTGCATGCGGATTTCGGCCTTCTGCCCCGCACGCTCGCACGCCTCGACCAGCAGCTCGGTCTTCAGTTGCTCGGCAAGGAAATTATCGGCGGCGCCCTGATCGACGAGCAGGTCGGGCACCCGCGCCCCGCCCTCGATCAGCGCGCAGGCGTCGTAAACGCGCCATGCCTCGCGGTCGTCGCCCAAATAATTGCCCAGCGCCTTTTCGCCCCACGGGCATTGCAGCGGCGCGACGATCGGCGAGAAGGCCGACACCGACTTGAAACGGTCGGGGGTGCGCAAGGCGACCGTCAGCGCACCGTGCCCGCCCATCGAGTGTCCGGTGATCCCCTGCCGCGTCATGTCGGCGGCGGCGAATTCGCGCAGCACCAGCGACGGCAGCTCGTCCTCGACATAGCTGCGCATGCGATAATTGGCCGCCCAGGGTTCCTCGGTCGCATCGACGTAGAAACCGGCGCCCAGCCCGAAATCCCACGCCGCTTCGGGATCGTCGGGCACGACATCTCCGTTAGAGGCTGGGCCGCGCGGGCTGGTATCGGGCGCGACAAAGATGATGCCATGCTCGGCGCAGGCAGCGCGATACTCGCCCTTTTCCATCACATTGGCGTGGGTGCAGGTCAGCCCCGACAGATACCAGAGCACCGGCAGCTTCGCGCCCTCTTCATGGTCGGGAACAAAGACCGCAAAGGTCATGTCGGTCCCGGTCGTCGTGCTCTTGTGTTTGTAGACGCCCTGCGTGCCGCCGTGGCTGCGGTTGGTCGAGAGAGTTTCGATGGTCATGGGACTTCCTGCATGGGGATGGATGCGACGAGCGGGTCATGGCCCCAGTGACGCAGCAGATCGAGGATCGCCGCGCCCGAAAGGCCGAGCGTCGCGGTGTTGCGGAGCGGGTGGACATTGACCTGTCCGGCCGGCGCCAGCGTCGCATCGAGCACGACGGTGATGCTGCCCGGCAGCGCGTTGATCGCAGCCATCGGGGTCACCGATCCGGGCGTGATGCCGAGCAGCCGCTCCATATCCTCGGCCTTGCCGAAGCTCACGCGCTTGCTGCCGATCGCGACGGGCAGCGCCTTCAGGTCGACGCGCGCGTCGGATGCGACGGTGACCAGCCAATAGGCCCCGCCATTGTCCTTCAGGAACAGGTTCTTGGTGTGTGCGCCCGCCATGACGCCATAAAGTTCTTCGCTGTCGGCCACGGTGAACAGCGGCTTATGCTCATGCTCGACGAAGGGGATCGCAAGCGATTGAAGGTCGGATCGCAATCCCGCTTCGCCACGCATTAATTCACTTCCTCAAACGACGCGGTGCAGCGCGCACAGCTTGTTGCCCGACGGATCGCGCAGATAGGCGAGGTAGAGCTGGCCGAACCCGCCTTCGCGGATGCCCGGCGGATCTTCGATCGAGGTGCCGCCATTGGCGACGCCCGCATCGTGCCAGGCCTTCGCCTGCTCGGGCCCTTCCATCGCAAAGCCGATCGTGCAGCCATTGCCGACCGTTGCCGGTTCGCCGTCGATCGGCGTGCCGACGAGGAACAGCCCGCCGTTGTGCATATAGATCAGGCGTCCCTTGTCGTCCTGGATCGCCGGCTTGCCGCCGATCGCCTGGAAGGTCGCATCATAGAATTTCTTCGCGGCTTCGAGGTCGTTCGCCCCGACCATATTGTGACTATACATCGCCTTTGCTCCTCCGGTTTTGGTTGCGAATCGGAACCTATCCTGCCCGCGTGCCTAACGGAAGACCACGGTCTTGCGGCCGTCGATCAAAACCCGCTGTTCGGCGACCCAGCGCACCGCCCGCGCCAGCACCTGCGCCTCGGTATCGCGGCCGATGCGGATCAGCTCGTCGACGCTGTCGCGATGATCGACGCGCTCGACCGCCTGTTCGATGATCGGCCCTTCGTCGAGGTCGC
This sequence comes from Sphingopyxis macrogoltabida, assembly GCF_001314325.1. NCBI lineage: Bacteria > Pseudomonadati > Pseudomonadota > Alphaproteobacteria > Sphingomonadales > Sphingopyxidaceae > Sphingopyxis > Sphingopyxis macrogoltabida. The sequence continues at coordinate 396,475 of NZ_CP009429.1, read as the reverse complement.
TCGTCACGAAATGCGCCGTCGCACCGATCAGCTTGACCCCGCGCTCCTGCGCGCGGTGATAGGGTTTCGCGCCCTTGAACCCCGGCAGGAAGCTGTGATGGATGTTGATGCAACGCCCCGACAGCTTGCTCGACAAATCCTGCGACAGCACCTGCATGTACCGCGCCAGCACCAGATATTCCGCCCCGCCGCGCGCCATGATGTCGAGGATCGCCGCTTCCTGGCTTTCCCGGTTCGCGTCGCTGACCGGCAGGTAATGGAACGGCACCCCATGCCATTCGGACAGCCGCCGCTGCGCCTCGTGGTTCGACACGACGCCGACGATATCGATCGCGAGATTGCCCGTCGACCAGCGGTGGAGCAGGTCGTTGAGGCAGTGGCTGCCCTGCGACACGGCGATCACGAAGCGCGGCTTGACCGCCGCATCGCTCAGCCGCGCGTCCATGGCGAAGCGCGCAATGACCGGCGCGAACGCCGCCTGCACCCCCGCAAAATCGGCAGGAAAACGCTCGCCCGCGCCGCGAAACTCGACGCGCATGAAAAAGCGCCCCGAATCGAGATCGGCATATTGCTGGCTGTCGAGGATGAAGCCGTCGCGTTCCGCGAGCAGCCCCGTCACCGCGGAAACGATGCCGACCGCATCGACACAGCTGAACGTCAGGACATAAGGTCCGGTCACATCGTCACTCCCTCACCCGTCTTCCGCCGTGGCGCATGGCGGAAGAAGGGCGTGGCGGGAAGGCGAAATCGTCAGAAAACGACGACGCTGCGGATGCTCTCGCCCGCATGCATCAGGTCGAAGCCCTTGTTGATCTCTTCCAGCCCCATGACGTGGGTGATCATCGGGTCGATTTCGATCTTGCCGGTCATATACATGTCGACGATCTTCGGCACGTCGGTGCGCCCCTTGGCGCCGCCGAACGCGGTGCCGCGCCAGTTGCGCCCGGTGACGAGCTGGAACGGGCGCGTCGCGATTTCCTTGCCGGCCTCAGCCACGCCGATGATGATCGAGGTGCCCCAGCCGCGGTGGCAGGCTTCGAGCGCGATGCGCATCACTTCGGTATTGCCCGTCGCGTCAAAGGTATAGTCGGCGCCGCCGTCGGTCATCTGGACGATCGTCGCGACGACATCCTCGCGGCTCATGCCCTTCGAATTGAGGAAGTCGGTCATGCCGAACTTGCGGCCCCATTCCTCTCGGGTTGCGTTGATGTCGACGCCGATGATCTTGTCGGCACCGGCAAGCCGCGCGCCCTGGATCACGTTGAGCCCGATGCCGCCAAGCCCGAAGACGACGACATTGTCGCCGACCTGCACCTTCGCGGTGTTGATCACCGCACCGACGCCGGTGGTGACGCCGCAGCCGATGTAGCAGCTCGACTGGAACGGCGCGTCCTCGCGGATCTTCGCGACCGCGATTTCGGGCAGCACGGTAAAGTTCGAGAAGGTCGAGCAGCCCATATAATGGAAGATCGGCTGGCCCTTGTACGAAAAGCGCGTCGTGCCGTCGGGCATCAGCCCCTTGCCCTGCGTGGCGCGGATCGCGGTGCAGAGGTTGGTCTTGCCGGAAAGGCAGCTTTTGCACTGGCGGCATTCGGGGGTGTAGAGCGGGATCACATGGTCGCCGGGCTTCACGCTGGTGACGCCCGCACCGACCTCGCGCACGACGCCCGCGCCCTCATGCCCCAGCACGCTCGGGAAGATGCCCTCGCTGTCGAAACCGTCGAGCGTATAGGCGTCGGTGTGGCAGATGCCCGTCGCCATGATTTCCACCAGGACCTCGCCCGCCTTCGGGCCTTCGAGGTCGAGTTCGACGATTTCGAGCGGCTTCTTCGCTTCGAACGCAACGGCGGCGCGGGTCTTCATGGGGAGCACTCCTTGCGGATGGGGTTTGGCGAGAAATTGATTGCGCCCGCTGTACACCGATCCAAAGCGCGATAAAGGGGCCAATCGGCAATATATTATCCCAAAGGTGAGATAATGGGCGCATGGGAGGGCATCGACGAGATCGTCGCGATCGCCGACGCGGGTAGCTTCGTCGCGGCGGCGGCGCGGCTCGGCACCTCGACCTCGCACATCAGCCGCGCCGTCATCCGCCTCGAGAATCGCATCGGCGCGCAGATTTTCGTGCGCACGACGCGCCGCGTCGTCCCGACCCCCGCGGGCCGCACGCTGATCGAGCAGTTCCGCAGTCTGATCGCGGCGCGCAACGATGCGCTGTCGGCGGTCAGCGACGATGGCGCGCCGCGCGGCGAGGTGCGGATGACCTGCTCGATTGCGATGGGCGAGCGTTTCGTCGCACAGATCGCGCGCGATTATGCCTTCGCCTTTCCCGACGTGACGGTGACGCTCGAACTCACCAACCGCGTCGTCGATCTGCTCGCCGAGGGCTTCGACCTCGCGATCCGCACCGGCACGCTGCCGGACTCGGGGCTGGTCGCGACGCGCATCGCCTCGCGCAGCCTCTATCTCTGCGCTGCGCCCGCCTATCTCGCGCGCGCCGGCACGCCCGCATCGATCGACGATCTCGCGCGCCACGAATGCCTGCTCGGCACCGCCCCCGCCTGGCATTTCCGGTCGCAGGGCAAGGAGATCACCCACCGCCCCGCTGGCCGCTGGCGCTGCAACAGCGGCACCGCGGTCACCGAAGCCGCGCTCGCCGGTCACGGCGTCTGCCAGCTTCCCGACTTCTATGTGATGCCGCACCTGCAAAGCGGCGCCCTCGTCTCGCTCCTCGACCCGCTGCGCCCGCAGGAAGAGCCGATCTGGGCGGTCTATCCGCAGCGGCGGCACCTGCTGCCGAAAGTGCGGCTGCTGATCGACAAGCTGCGCGAGGAATTGCCGGGGGCGTTGTCGCGGAGTGGGGCGCTATAGGTAGCGCAATTCGCCCGCCCACATTTGGTTTGCGCGCAGGCATTCAGGATCGAGCTGTCGCAAAAAGTCCGCAAACCTTTGCCGCACGACTTCTGGAAGCTCTCCATCAAAATCCGCGTCTTGGGCAGCTTCCTCGATTAACTCTCGATAATGGAACAGCGCCTCCGCAAGCGTCGCCACATCTCTGTTTACGTAGCTCGGCTCAAAACTGCGGTCGTGGTCGAGAAGGAGGACCGTACCTTCGGTATCGAGCACGATTGGATCGCCACTCCCGTCAGATCCTATCGGCAGACAAGAAATAAGCCGTTCTGGAAGGGCCCCTTCGGGAACCCAGTCCAGAGGCTTCTTCCCGAAGCTCAGGCAAGGTGCAGCTTCGGTCGGCAATCCGGCAATTTTTAGGAAATGCTCTGCTTCGTCTGGTATTCGTGAGGCCGTGAAATCATCATCAGCGTAGCGATAGAGCGTGTCTCCGTTCGCTTCCCAGGCAGCTTTGAATTCTTGGGCTTTCATAAGGGCGTTATGCGAACTGTTGGAGGCACTGGCAACCAGCTACCCGCCCCTCAACACTCCACCACGCTGACCGCCAACCCGCCCTTCGACGTTTCCTTATATTTATCGCGCATGTCGCGGCCGGTTTGCAGCATCGTTACGATCACCGTGTCGAGGCTGACGACATGTGTGCCGTCGCCGATCATCGCGATGCGGCTCGCGTCGATCGCCTTGATCGCACCCATCGCGTTGCGCTCGATGCACGGGATCTGGACGAGCCCGCCGATCGGATCGCAGGTGAGGCCGAGGTTATGTTCCATGCCGATCTCGGCGGCATTTTCGACCTGCGCGTTGGTGCCGCCGAGCGCGGCGGTCAGTCCCGCCGCCGCCATCGAACAGGCGACGCCAACCTCGCCCTGGCAACCGACCTCGGCGCCCGAGATGCTGGCGTTGCGCTTATAGAGCGCGCCGACCGCACCCGCGGCGAGCAGGAAGGTGCGCACCCCCGCGGCATCGCCGCGATAGCCGCGACGGTAGAAGCGGATCACCGCGGGGATGATCCCCGCCGCACCGTTGGTCGGCGCGGTGACGACCTTGCCGCCCGCGGCATTTTCCTCGTTCACCGCCATCGCCCACAGGTTGATCCAGTCCATCATCGCGAGCGGGTCGATCAAATTGGTTTCGTGGCGGTTGCGGATGTCGTCGGCGATCTGCGGCGCGCGGCGCTTGACCTTGAGCCCCCCGGGCAGAATACCCGTGCTCGAACAGCCCGCATCGATCGAGGCATCCATCGCCTCGGCGATCGCATCGATACCCGCCGTCACCTCGTTCGGCGGGCGGTGACGCACTTCGTTGGCGAACATCATTTCGGCAAAGCTGAGGCCCGACGCCTTGCCCATCGCGATCAGGTCGGCGCCCGAGGTGAAGGGATAGGGCAGTTCGACTTCATCCTCGGCGCCGCGGCTGTTGCGTCCCGCCTCATCCTCGTCGACGACAAAACCGCCGCCGATCGAGAAATACATGCGCTTGGCGAGAATCTCGCCCTCGCCGTCGCGCGAGGTAAAGCTTAGCGCATTGCTGTGGAACGGCTGGCGCTGGCGCATCTGGAAATGCAGGTCGCTTTTCGGCAGGAACCGCACCCGCTGACGCCCGAGCAGATAGATAAAGCCCTCGCTCTCGGCGCGGTCCCAATGCGCCTTGATCGCGGCAAGGCTGGTCGAGGCCGGGATTTCGCCCGCCAGCCCCGCGACCACCGCGGTGTCGGCGGCGTGGCCCTTTCCGGTCAGCGCGAGCGAGCCGTAAAGGTCGGCCTCGACATGCGCGGTTTTCGTCAGCAGCGCCTGCTCGTCGAGCCACACGGTGAACCGCCGCGCCGCGACCATCGGCCCGACGGTATGCGAGCTGGAGGGACCGACACCGATTTTGAAGAGTTCGAACAGGCTGATCGTCATGGCGGCCCTATAGGCGGATCGCGATCATCGGGATAGGTCCAAGCGCATGAACACTCGGGGTCCTCGCTGGCGCGCAGCGATGGCGGAGGGGCCGCGACATGGCGCCATCGCCCCTCCGTCAGCGCTTCGCGCTGCCACCTCCCCACGCCTGCGGCGCAGGGAGGATCATTGGCTTACGCCGGATAGGTCCAGGTCGTATCGCGTGCCAGATTCTCGGCCGCGAAATCCCAGTTCAGCAGCTCGTCGACCACCGCGTCGACATAGGCCGGGCGCAGGTTCTTGCGGTCGATATAATAGGCATGCTCCCACACGTCGATGACGAGCAGCGGCTTGATGCCCGCGGTCAGTTCGGTGCCCGCGTCATGCGTGTCGGTGACCGACAGCGTGCCGTCGCGCGAGACGAGCCACGCCCAGCCTGAAGCGAAATGGTTGACCGCGGTTTCCTTGAGCTTCTTCTTGAGCTCGTCGAGCGAACCGAAATCGCGGTCGATCGCGGCGGCAAGGTCGCCCGCGGGCGCGGTCTTCGACGGGCTCAGGCTTTCCCAATAGAAAGCATGGTTCCACGACTGCGCCGCATTGTTGAACAGGCCCTTGTTGCCCGACCCTTCGGCGTGGTGGACGATCTCTTCGAGCGGCTTGTCGGCGAGGTCGGTGCCTTCGATCGCGGCGTTGACCTTGTCGACATAGGCCTTGTGGTGCTTGCCATGATGCGTCGCCAGCGTGTCGGCCGAAATATGCGGCTCCAGCGCGTCCTGAGCATAGGGGAGAGGAGGATGGGCGATCGTCATGACAGTCTCCATTTTGTTTTTGAGGGGTTTGCGGCCTTAAACTCGGGATCGCCTAGCCGGGTTGCAAGGTCGTGACGCGGAATTTTTCTTTGGATAACCGATAGCTTTGCCATTCATTCGCCTCCGCCGACGCAAACCCCCTTCGTCATCCCGGACTTGATCCGGGATCCATTTGCGCAACGCTGGCTTGAATGGATCCCGGATCAAGTCCGGGATGACGAGGCAAAAGAGGCTAAGTCACCATCGCCTGAAGCGTCGCGAGCCGGTCGGCCTCTTCGGCGGGCTTGTCGCGGCGGATGCGCGCGATGCGCGGGAAGCGCATCGCCAGCCCCGACTTGTGGCGCTTTGATGCGTGGATCGAATCGAAAGCGACTTCGAGCACCAGCGACTTTTCGACCTCGCGCACCGGGCCGAAGCGGTTCAGCGTGTTGTCGCGCACGAACTTGTCGAGCCACTTCAACTCCTCGTCGGTGAAACCCGAATAGGCCTTCCCCACCGGCAGCAATTCGCCCGCGTCGGACCAGCAACCGAAGGTATAATCCGAATAGAAGCTCGCGCGGCGCCCGTTGCCGCGCTGCGCGTACATCATCACGCAGTCGGCGGTGAGCGGGTCGCGCTTCCACTTGTACCACAGCCCGGCGCGGCGCCCCGCGACATAAGGCGCATCGCGGCGCTTCAGCATCACCCCTTCGATCGCCGCATCGCGCGCGCCGGCGCGGCGTTCGGCGAGGTCGTCGAAATCCTTCGCGTCGATCACCTGCGACAGGTCGAAATGGCTGGTTGCGAGACGCGGGACGAAGGCCTCCAACTGCCGCCGCCGCTCGGTCCACGGCAGGGCGCGCAAATCGTCGCCATCGACGCCGAGCATGTCATAGACGCGCACGAAGGCAGGGTAATCGGCGAGCATCTTTTTCGACACCGTCTTGCGCCCCAGCCGCTGCTGGAGCGCGTTGAAGCTGGCGGCCTCCCCGCCCTGCACCTCGCCGCGCACGAGCAGTTCGCCGTCGATCACCGCCTCCTGATCGAAGGCGGCGATCAGTTCGGGGAACGCCCCGCTGATCTCTTCGCCGCCGCGGCTGTAGATGCGCGTCTCGCTACCCCCGCGGACGATCTGGACGCGGATGCCGTCCCATTTCCATTCGGCGGCATAGTCGGCAAGGTCGATGCTCTCCTCCTCCAGCGGATGCGCGAGCATGAAGGGGCGGAAGAAGGCAACGTCCTTAAGGTCGGGCCGCTCGGCCCGCCCCTCGCCCCACGCGAAGAGCGGCGCATAGGGCGGCGGGATCGCGTGCCACAGCTCCTCGACATCGTCGACCGGCACGTCGAAGGCCTGCGCGAACGCCTGTTTCGCGAGCCGCGCCGACACCCCGACGCGCATCCCGCCCAAGGCCAGTTTGAGCAAAGCATAGCGCCCGTCGGCATCGAGCCGGTCGAGCAGCGACGCGACGACCGCGGGCGCATCGCTGCGGCTGGTTGCCGCCAGCGCATCGACCGCCTCGGACACGCCGAGGTCGGCCTTCTTCCCGGGCGCGTCGGGCCAGAGCAGCGCCGCCGTCTCGGCCGTATCGCCGACGAAATGGCGCGACAGGCGGAACAATTCTTCATCGACCCGCGTCGCGAGAAGCGCCCGCACCGTCCCGGCCTTCACCGCCGGAAAATCGAGGCTCTCGGTCAGCGCCGCGATCGCCCAGCCGCGATCGGGATCGGGCGTGTGGCGCAGATAATCGACGATCAGCGCCAGCTTGGAGTTGCGTGAGCGCGTATAGATCAGCCGGTCGATCAGGGCCGCGAAGCGCTTCACGCCTCTTCCTCCAGATCGCGACCGACGAGGTGCAGCGCGCGCGCCTTGCGCTGCGTCAGCTCGCACCAGCGCAGCAGACCGTCCTCGCTGCCGTGGGTGATCCAGCTCTCCTTCGGGTTCACTTTCTCGATCGTCGCGGTTAGCTCGTCCCAGTCGGCGTGGTCCGAAATCACCAGCGGCAGTTCGACCATCCGCTGCCGCGCACGCTGGCGGACGCGCATCCAGCCCGACGCCATCGCGGTCACCGGATCGGGCAGCCGCCGCGACCAGCGGTCGTTCAGCGCCGAGGGTGGCGCAAGGACGATCTGCCCTGCCATCTCGGCCTTGTCGGTTTCCGAAACGAGCCGCAGCTCGCCGAGATCGACACCGTGCGCCGCATAAAGCTGGCACATCTTCTCGAGTGCACCGTGAATATAGATCGGTGCATCCCACCCCGCGCCGCGCAGCTCGGCGATCACCCGCTGCGCCTTGCCGAGCGCATAGGCCCCGACGAGCACCGAACGGTCGGGCTCGGCGCGCACCGCGCCGATCAGCTTGGCGATCTCGTCGGCCGTCGGCGGGTGGCGAAACACCGGCAATCCGAAAGTCGCCTCGGTGACGAAGATGTCGCACGGCACGACCTCGAACGGCGCGCAGGTCGGATCGGCGCGGCGCTTGTAGTCGCCGGTGACGACGATCCGTTCGCCCGCATATTCCATCAATATCTGTGCGCTGCCGAGCACATGGCCGGCGGGATGAAAGCTGAAGCGCACCCCGCCGCGCTCGAAACCCTCGCCATAGGGAAAGGCGGCGTTATGGCTCGCCTCGACATCGACGCCATAGCGTAGCGCCATGATCGCCAGCGTCTCGGGCGTAGCAAACACCGCGCCATGACCGCTGCGTGCATGGTCGGCGTGACCGTGCGTCACCGCCGCGCGCTCGACGGGGCGCGAGGGGTCGATCCACAGGTCGGCGGGCTTCACATAGATGCCGCCCGGATGCGGCTCGATCCAGGTCTTCGCCTTTACCATCAGGCCGCGAGTTTCCGCGCCAGCGCCAGATCGGCAACGAACATCTCGCGTTCCTCGGCGGCGCGCGCGCGGTCGGGCAGGCGCAGCAGGAAGGACGGATGGATTGTCGCGATCAGCTTGGTGCCCCCGTCCAGTTCGTGCACCGCGCCGCGCATCGACTTGATGCTCGCACTCTTGCCCGTCACCCCGCGCAGCGCGCTCGCGCCCAAGGTTACGATCAACTCGGGCTGCACCAGCGCGCGCTCCTTGTCGAGCCACCAGCGGCAGATATCGATCTCGCCCACCGTCGGATTCTGGTGCAGCCGCCTTTTGCCGCGCGGCTCGAACTTGAAATGCTTGACCGCGTTGGTCAGGAACAAGCGCGTGCGGTCGAGCCCCGCTTCTTCCAGCGCTGCGTCCAACACCTGCCCCGCCGGCCCGACGAAGGGCCGCCCCTGCAGATCCTCCTGATCGCCCGGCTGTTCGCCGACGAGCATGATGCGCGCCGCCTGTGGCCCCTCGCCCGCCACACCCTGGGTCGCGTTGCAATAGAGCGGGCAGCGCGTGCAGCGATCGACCGCGCGCGCGACGTCGCCGAGCGTCTTCACATCGTCGTCGAGGAGCAATTCATCGGGCACGCGCGTCCGCCATTTATCGGTCAAGGGGTTCGCAAGCGAAACGGCGGCCTCGCGCATGCGTTCCACCCGCGCTTCGGCGCCCGCGAGCAGCGGCGCGATATCCTGCGCTTCGGGCAGGTTTTTCCAGTATTTCTTTGGCATCTCGGCGCGCATCGCGTCGATCTTCACCCGCGCCGGGTTGAAGATGGCGCCATAATAGGTGCGCCACTGGTCCTCGACGACATCGCTGTCGGGCACCTCGTCCCTCGTCCCGCCCGGGCCGTAGCTCAGCGTCTCGCCTTGCCAGATCGCGCGCGCATCGGGGGTCACGATCGCCCAGTCCATTCCGTAAAAGCGCCGCTGAAAGAAAGGCGCGGTCAGGCGCAAGATACGATGCGTCGGCTCAAACCACGCCGCAAAGCTTTCGCGCCCCGCCTCCTCGCCCAGCCGCCGGAAGCGGACGAAGGCATGCATCTTGTGGACGTCGCGGCGGATCGCCTTGTCGGCTTTTCGGAGCCAGTCGACCTCGGCGTCGGTCGTGCGCGCGAGCAGATGCCGGTCGTGCAACACGCGCCAGACGAGCCGGTAAAGCCGCGCCGGCACTTCCGGATCTCGGTGACAGATGACGCGTTCGGCGATCTCGACCAGCTCGCGCGGCAGGCTGAGCTGCCCCACGGGCGCCGCGGCAATCGCATCGCCGAACAGCGACGCACCCTCCGCGCTGCCGCGCCAGCTCACCTCTTCCGGCGCCACACCGCCTGCGAGCAGCCCGCGCGCCGCGCGCCGCCATTCGGCGAAATCGCTTGGCTCCTTCAGGACCACCTCCCTCACAGCGCCAACGCCAGTTGTTCCGCCGGCGGCGCAAAGCGCGCGCGCAGGTCGGCGCTGTCGGTAAGCTTGCCCGGCCGCCAGTCGGGGGTGACGATGAAGGGCAGCAGCTTCTTCACCGACGCCGTCAGTCTGGCGAGGTCGCCGAGCCGCAGCGTGCCCAGCCGCCGCGCCGCGACGATGCGGTCGACGGCCTTCGTTCCCAGCCCCGGCACGCGCAGCAGCAATTCGCGCGGCGCGCGGTTGATATCGACCGGAAAGGCTTCGCGCCGCTGGAGCGCCCAGGCGAGTTTGGGATCGATCGCCAGATCGAGCATGCCGCCGCTCGCCCCCTCCATGATCTCGGCGCGCTCGAAACCGTAAAAGCGCAGCAGCCAGTCGGCCTGATACAGCCGGTGCTCGCGCATCAGCGGCGGCCGCACCGGCGGCAGGTCGCTGCTCGCGTCGGGGATCGGGCTGTACGCCGAATAATAGACGCGGCGGAGCTGGTACCCCGAATAGAGGTTCGTCGCGGTCTGCAAGATATCGTCGTCGCGCGCGGCATCGGCGCCGACGATCATCTGCGTCGATTGGCCGGCGGGCGCGAAGCGCGGCGGTTTAGCCTTGCCGATCAGCCGGCTCTTCGCCGCGTCGATCGCGTCGGATTCACCGACGCGCACCGATGCCATCGTCTTGCGGATCGTCGCGGGTTTCTTCTCCGGCGCAAAACTCGAGAGGCCGGCCGCGGTCGGCAGTTCGACATTGGTCGAGAGGCGATCGGCATAGAGCCCCGCCAGCGCGATCAGCCCCGGGTCCGCCCCCGCGATCGTCTTCAAGTGAATATAGCCCTGGAAGCGGTGTTCCTCGCGCAGAATGCGCGCAACCTCGACCAGCTTCTCCATCGTATAATCCTCGGAGCGGATGATGCCCGATGACAGGAACAGCCCCTCGATATAGTTGCGCTTGTAGAAATCGAGCGTCAGCCGCACGACCTCCTGCGGGCTGAAACGGGCGCGTTCGACATTGCTCGACGCCCGGTTGATGCAAAAGCGGCAGTCGTAGATGCAGAAATTGGTGAGCAGGATCTTGAGCAGCGAGATACAGCGCCCGTCGGGAGCATAGCTGTGGCAAATGCCCATGCCCTCGGTCGAACCGATCCCTTTCGTGCCCGTCGAGTCGCGCGTCACCGTTCCCGAGGACGCGCACGACGCGTCATATTTGGCCGCGTCCGCAAGCACGGCGAGCTTTTCCAGAATCGGCTTGGTCGACATGCCCCGTGTCTAGCATGGAACAAAGGAAGAACAAAATAACCTGGGTTAGGCGTCGCGCCACTTTGCCGGGAGCGCAATATCGACGACCAGCCCGGTGGGTTCCCAGCGCCGTTCGATCGTGCCGCCCAGATTGTTGCGCACACTGCGCTCGATCAGCAGGGTGCCGAAGCTGGTGCGGGTCGGTTCGACGACCTCCGCGATACCGCCCGTCTCCGCCCAGTGGAGGCGGAACAGCCGTGGTTCGGCGCCTTCCTTGTCCTGCGTCCAACTCACCTCGACGCGCCCGTCGTCGCCGGTCAGCGCCCCATGCTTGACCGCGTTGGTCGCGAGCTCGTTGAACAGCAGCGCCATCGCGACAAGGGCATTTTCGGGCAGCAGCAGGTCGGGGCCGGTCCAGCGGATGCGCGGAAAGGCCGCTTCGACCTCGCGCATCAGCGCGTGCATCGACCCGGTCATGAAATTCGCACCGAGCAGCACATTCTGCGCCCGGTTGAGCGCGTCGAGGCGGCTGCTGATCCGTTCGACATAATCGTCGACGTCGGTCGCCGAATGGCGGGTGAGCGAGATGATCGCGCTGACCGTCGCAAAGAGATTGCGCATCCGGTGGTGCAGTTCGCGCATCAGCAGATTGGCATTTTCCTGCCGGCTCTTCTGTTCGGTGATGTCGATGCTCACCCCGGTGAGCAGCGCCTCGTCCGCGCGGACGTCCCAATCGCCGCGGACGCCGACCCAGCGCACGCCGCGCTCGGGATGGACGATGCGATATTCGGTTGCATAGGGGGTGCCGCTCGCGACCGATTCTTCCAGAATGGCGCGCACCTGCTCGCGGTCGTCGGCGTGCAACCGCTCGAAGAAGCCGTCGATCGTCGTCAGCGCCTCGCGATAGTCGCCGCCCCAGAGTTCGGCCACCGCGCCGCGCCAGCGGATCCTGCCGTCGCGGGCATCATATTGCCAGGTCGCGATGCCCGAAAAGTCGAGCGCGCGTTCGAGCATGTGCCGGGCGTCGTCGCGCTCGGCCGCGGTGCGGCGCAGGTCGGCTTCGGCCATGACGATCGCAGCGAAATCCTCGAGGCGGGTCAGGTCCGTCGGCCCCAGCATCGCGCGTTCCTTGCGGTCGATGACGCACAGGGTTCCGAGCACCGCGCCATTATAGGCGCGCAGCGGCACGCCGGCATAGAAGCGGATGAACGGGTCGCCGGTGACCAGCGGATTGTCGCGAAACCGCGCATCGCCGAGCACGTCCGTGACGATCAGCGGCTGTTCGTCGGCGACGACATATTGGCAAAAACTGATATCGCGCGACGTTTCGGCGACGTCGAGGCCATAGGCCGACTTGAACCACTGACGGCAGTCGTCAACGAGCGAGACGAGAGCGATCGGGGCATCGAAAAGGTCGGCGACGAGCTTGGTCACCCGGTCGAAGGCCTGCTCGGGCGGGGTATCCATCAGGCGATATTCGCGCAGGGTATCGAGCCTCAGCCGTTCACGCTGCGTCGCATCGCCCTCCCCTGCATCTGCCAAGACTTGCCCCTCTGCGCCGGTTGGCGGCTTTTCGCCAATTTGTCCCCCGGGGCGCTCTGCCATGAATCTGGTCCCTAAAAAAGCCTGAAGGCCAAAAACGCAGGAAAGTCGCACCTTTCCATCTGCTTACGGCATTGCTTTATCGCGTCCCGGCTGACTCTACGCATCGCGGACCGACTGGTTGCAGCAAAAAACGGGAACCGCTTCCCCCGCGCCGCGTATGCATGGTTCAAGAGGGAGCATGACGATCATGACATTGGGCGAAGAAATCCGCGGACACCTGCCGTTCCTGCGCCGCTATGCGCGCGCACTGACCGGCAGCCAGCAGCATGGCGACAATTTCGTCCACACGACGCTGGAGGTGATCGTCGCCGCGCCCGACGAATTCAGCGCCGGCAACGGCACGCGGATCGATCTCTACCGCAACTTCCACCGCATCTGGGAAAGCGCCTATATTGACGACGGCGAAGGCGACGATGAAGAGGATATGCTCGTCCGCAACGCCAACCGCCGCCTCGCGGCGATCACCCCGCTCGGCCGCCAGATGCTCCTCCTCACCGCGCTCGAAGGCTTCTCGGTCGAGGAAACGGCGATCATTACCGGCGCCGACAACGACACGGTCGAAACGTTGCTCGCCGATGCGGTGGGCGAGATCGACCGCGAATCGCGTACGTCGGTGCTGATCATCGAGGACGAACCGCTGATCGCGATGGAACTCGAATCGATCGTCCGCGGGCTTGGTCACGACGTCGCGGGCATCGCGACCACGCATGAGGATGCCGTCGCGGCATTCGAGGCGACCGATGCCGGGCTCGTCCTCGCCGACATCCAGCTCGCCGACGGATCGTCGGGGATCGACGCGGTACAGGATATATTGGCACGCGCGCCGGTGCCGGCGATCTTCATCACCGCCTTTCCCGAGCGCCTGCTCACCGGCCACCGCGTCGAGCCGACCTTCCTGATCTCGAAGCCGTTCCGCGAAAATACCGTCCGCGCGGCGATCAGCCAGAGCCTGCTGTTCACCCCGCAGCTCGCGGCCTGATCGGGCTTCGGACGGTATCAGCCTGCTCCGAAGTCAAGTCGGCTTCGGGGTGGGGAGCGGACGTAGCTCCACCCATTTTCGTCACCCCGGACTTGATCCGGGATCCACTTTGGCGCCGAAGTCATGGACCCCGGATCAAGTCCGGGGTGACGATAAGAGAGAAGTCGGTTAACGGCCGCCAATCGCCATTCCAGCTAAAGAAACTCAGTCGCCGGCCGGGCCGTTCGCGGTCAGGTGGTCGACGTCGTCCATGATCGCGCGAAAGACGTCGCTTGACGGCAGCACGTCGCCGCTGCGCAGCGGCATCGTGCCGCTTTCGAGGATGGCGTGCAGCGCGGTGCGCGCCCGCGACACCCGGCTTTTCATCGTCCCTACCGCGCAGCCGCAAATCTCGGCGCCTTCTTCATAGCTGAGACCGCCGGCGCCGATCAGCACCAGCGCCTCGCGCTGGTCGACGGGCAGCATCAGCAGCGCGCGCTGGACATCGGCGAGATGCAGGCTGTCGTCCTGGTCGTCGGGCGCGACCAGCATCCGTTCGGCCGCCATTTCGTCATAATCGGCGGTGAATTTCTTGCGCCGCATCTGCGACAGGAAACAGTTGCGCAAAATGACGAAGGCCCAGCTTTTCATGCTCGCAGGCCCGGGAATATATTGCGCGCGCGCTTTCCAGGCCTTCAGCATCGTTTCCTGCACCAGATCGTCCGCCAGATCGGCGTTGCCGGTCAAGCTGCGGCCGAACGCACGCAAATGCGGCAGCATCGCCGCCAGCTCGCGCTTGAAGCTGTCGTCATCCAGCGGCTGAGGCGTTATATCGTTGATAATTTTGCCTTTGTTCGATCTGTTTCGAGGAAATGCCTGTCCGGCTTAGCGCCTCGCGCCATCGATGCAACCGGAACCGCCGTCGCCATCGCCGCCGCGCCGCCCAAGCGCCATGAAATTGCTCATCATCCGTTCGTCCTGCGGATCGAGCCCCGCACCAGCGGCGAGCCGGTGCAACGCGTCGTCATGACCATGAAAATCCCCGCTGTAGAGCATCGACCACTCGGCGAAGTCGCGACCGTCGACGGGACGCCGGCGGATCTCGACCATCCCGCTGTGGCGCGCGTCGCCGCGAATCGCCCCGAGGCATGCCTCGACCTTGTCGGCGGGCCCTTCCAGAAGCTGCATGAAATTATGGCCGTTATAGATCAGCGCGCCCGTTAGCCCGTCGCGCGCATTGTTGCGCTGGGCGTCTCCGACAAGTGCGGCAATATCCTCTGTGCCGATCAGCGGATCGGCAACGCTGACATAGATGACCGAAAGCAAGCGACGATCCCCTATCCTGCCCCGCGGCAGGAAAAATTGGCGACCCCTCGCCGCAGGCCTGATCGCCTGCTTCGCCCTGAATTAGGCAAACTGTTGTTTCTTGGCAACGCTTTCGTCGCAAAAAGAAAAAGTCGCGGGAACCCGACGCCCTTTCTGTCGTTGCTTCGGCATGGCTACGCACGGCAACAACAGGATCAACGGCAAGGGGCCCCCGCGCCCCGGCCCCGATGCGCCTCAGCGGGCGCAGGGCAGCTTCCCCGGCACGGGCAGCGACCAGTGGCACCGCACGCTGACCGGACGGCAGGCGCCCGAACCGGTGAGTGCCAAGCTGCGCATGATCTACGGCAACATCGTCGCCGAGCAATTGCCCGACAATATGCTCGACCTTCTTTCGCAGCTCGATCAGAAAAGCCCGAAACAATAATGGCTCTTCCCCAAGCCGCGCCGCAGTCGCGGGATGAAACGGACACGCCCTCCGATCCGCTCTCCGATCAGGAGTTCAAGACATTGCTCGCGGCCGTCATCCCGCATCTGCGCGCCTATGGCCGCAGCCTGTCGGGCAATCCGGATCTCGCCGACGATCTGACGCAGGATACGATGGTCAAGGCGTGGGCGTCGCGCGACCGGTTCGAGCGCGGTACCTCGATCAAGGCATGGACCTTCGTCATCCTGCGCAACACCTTCCTGTCGCAGATGCGCCGCAACAAATTTCGCGGCGAATATGACGAAGGCGTCGTCGAACGGACGCTATCGACCCCGGCGGTGCAGGAGGATTCGGGCGAAATGGCCGACCTCCAGCGCGGGTTGATGGAATTGCCGCAGGACCAGCGCGAGGCGCTGATCCTCGTCGGCGCGGGCGGAATGTCCTATGAGGAAGCCGCGAATATCTGTGACTGCGCGCTCGGCACGATGAAAAGCCGCGTCTCGCGCGCCCGTGCCGCGCTCGAGGAGATCATGGCCGGCGGCCAGTTTTCACGCAAGCGTGCCGACGCCGCACCGGCGAGCGAGGCAATGGCGGCGATCATGGACAGCGTCGAAACCATTACCGCGCGACGCGAAGCCGAAAACCGCTGAACAGTCGGGACGGGCTATTCGCCGAACAGGCTTTCGACCGGATTGATGTCGGAGAAAGGCTTGTCGACATCCTGCCCCATCAGCCATAATTTGTGGCACGCGATGGTGAAGAACATCACCGCGATCGTCCAGACGATGATCGTCTTGATCACCTCCCAGCGCTTCGCTTCATAGGCCGCGCGGGCGCGTGCCTTGTGGTCGATGCCCAGCTCGCCCTCGAACTCGGCAATAAGCTGCGCGCGGCGGGTACGCGAAATGTTCGCGAGACTCGCGGCATGCTCATCACTCGTCGAACGGCGAGTCGCCATTGCAGACACCCTTGGCCCAGCTAATCGGATAGCAGAGATAGGGCGCACCCCCTGATAAAGGGTTAACCTTCGGCAATTCCGATCAGCTTCAGCCGCGCTTTTCCACCGCGGAGCAGCGTCAAATCGCGGGGCGGCCTGTCCAGCGCCGCAGCCAGCACGCGGAGTACCGCAGCATTGGCAGCGCCATCGGCGGGCGGCGCGGTGACGCGCATCTGCACCACGCCATCGACGATCGCGACCGCATCACGGTTCGCGCCGGGAGTCACCCGCACCTCGATCCGGCCCTGCTCCGCCAGAGCGGCCAAAGCGGCGGTCAGCGCGGGGTCGGGACGATATTTCAGATGGTGACGACCAGCTTGCCGACCGCGCTGCGGTCGCCCAGCTTGGCGATCGCCTTGCCGCCGTCGGCCAGCGCGAAGCTTTCGGTGACCCGCGGCTTGATCTTGCCCTGTTCCCAAAGCTGGAACAGCCGCGCGATATTGGCGCGGTTGCGCTCCGGTTCGCGCGCAACGAAGGCGCCCCAGAACACGCCCGCGACGTCGCAGCTCTTGAGCAGCGTCAGGTTGAGCGGCAGGCGCGGGATGCCGGCCGGGAAACCGACGACCAGATAACGCCCTTCCCACGCGATCGAACGCAGCGCCGGCTCGGCATAGTCGCCGCCGACCGCGTCGTAGATGACGTTGGCGCCATCGCCGCCGACCGCCGCCTTGAACTTGTTCGCCAGTTCCTTCGACTGGTCCTTGTCGAACGGCTGGCGCCCATAGACGACAACCTCGTCGGCACCCGCCTGGCGCGCGATTTCGGCCTTTTCCTCGCTCGACACGCCCGCGACGACGCGCGCGCCGAACGCCTTGCCCAGCTCGACCGCCGCAATGCCGACACCGCCCGATGCACCGAGCACGAGCAGCGTGTCGCCCTCTTCGATGTGGCCGCGATCGACCAGCGCATGGATGCTGGTGCCATAGGTCATCAGCAGCGAAGCGCCTTCGGCGAAATCATGGCCTTCGGGCAGGTGATAGACATTGTGGACGCCGACCGCGATCGCCTCCGACATGCCGCCGTTGCCGCAGCCCGCGATCACGCGGTCGCCGACCTTGAACTCGGTCACACCCTCGCCGACCTCGGCGACCAGCCCCGCGACTTCGCCGCCGGGCGCAAAGGGGCGTTCGGGGCGGAACTGATATTTGTCCTCGATGATCAGCACGTCGGGGAAGTTGACGGCGCAGGCCTTCACATCGATCACGATCTGGCCCTTGCCCGCGGTCGGACGCGGCAGTTCGCCCAGCGTCAGCGTTTCGGGACCACCGGTTGCGGTCGACAAGAGAGCCTTCATCATCTTCTCCTCTTCTGCGTTGTTGCGGTACCGGCCCGCTCCCCCTCCCGGCCTCCCCAACGATAATAGCCTATGGGAGGCCGGAAGGGGGAGCGGGCCGGTACCGTTAATTCATGCGGCTGCTTGCGGCCGCAGCCACGGGCGGTCGGCGTCGAGTTGCTGCTCATAGGCAGCGATCGCTGCATCGCTCTTTTCGGTCAGCGAAATCTCGTCGAGCCCTTCGAGCAGGCACATCTTGCGGAAGGGGTCGATCTCGAACGCGAAGCGGTCCTGAAACGGCGTCGTCACCGTCTGGGTATCGAGGTCGACATGGATCGGATCGGTCGCCGCAACCTCCATCAGCCGGTCGATGGCCGCCTGCGGCAGCACCACGGGCAATATGCCGTTCTTCACCGCATTACCCGAGAAAATGTCCGAATAGCTGGGCGCGATGACGACCCGGATGCCCAGGTCGCCGATCGCCCACGCGGCATGCTCGCGGCTCGATCCGCAACCGAAATTATCGCCCGCGATCAGGATCGGCGCGCCCTTGTACTCGGCGCTGTCGAACAGATTGTCGGGATCGGCGCGCAGGCTCTCGAACGCCCCGCGCCCCATGCCCTCGCGGCTCGTCGTCTTCAGCCAGTGCGCGGGAATGATGACGTCGGTGTCGACATTCTTGAGCCCCAGCGGGATCGCGCGGCCTTCGACTTTCTCGATCGGCGTCATGCCATCAACTCCCGCACATCGGTCAGCTTCCCGGTCACCGCCGCCGCCGCCGCCATCGCCGGGCTGACGAGATGGGTGCGGCTGCCCGGGCCCTGACGGCCGACGAAGTTGCGGTTGCTGGTGCTCGCACAGCGCTCGCCCGCGGGCACCTTGTCGGGGTTCATCGCGAGGCAGGCCGAACAGCCGGGCTCGCGCCATTCGAGCCCCGCTTCGGTAAAGATACGGTCGAGCCCCTCGGCCTCGGCCTGCGCCTTGACGAGGCCCGAACCGGGAACGACGATCGCCCACCGGACATTGTCGGCCTTGTGGCGCCCCTTGATCACCGCGGCGGCGGCGCGCAGATCCTCGATGCGGCTGTTGGTACAGCTCCCGATGAAGATATTCTCGACCGGCACGTCCTGCATCCGGGTACCGGGTTCGAGCCCCATATAGGCGAGCGACTTGGCGGCGGCCGTCTGCTTCGACGGATCGGCGAAGCTCGCGGGGTCGGGAACAACGCCGGTGATCGGCACGACGTCCTCGGGGCTGGTGCCCCAGGTGACGCTCGGCGCGATCTCGGCGGCGTCGATGACGACGACCTTGTCATAAGTCGCGCCCGGATCGGTCGCGAGGCTTTTCCACCAGGCCACTGCGGCGTCCCAGTCGGCGCCCTTCGGCGCATAGGGGCGGCCCTTCAGATATTCGAACGTCGTCTCGTCGGGCGCGATCAGGCCTGCACGCGCACCGCCCTCGATCGCCATGTTGCTGACGGTCAGGCGGCCTTCGATCGACAGGGCGCGGATCGCGCTGCCGGTATATTCGATGACATGGCCGGTGCCGCCCGCGGCGCCGATGACCCCGGTGATGTGGAGGATGATGTCCTTCGCCGACACGCCGGGACCGACCGCGCCCTCGACGCGCACTTCCATCGTTTTCGACGGCTGGAGCAACAGCGTCTGCGTCGCCAGCACATGCTCGACCTCGCTCGTCCCGATGCCGAAGGCGAGCGCGCCGATGCCGCCGTGGCAGGCGGTGTGGCTGTCGCCGCAGACGATCGTCGTGCCGGGCAGCGAAAAGCCCTGCTCGGGGCCGACAACGTGAACGATGCCCTGCTCGGGCGCGACCGCGTCGATATAGCGGATGCCGAACTCGGGCGCATTTTTCTCGAGCGCGGCGAGCTGCGCAGCGCTCTCGGGATCGGCGATCGGCAGGCGGTTGCCCGCCGCGTCGAGTCGCGCCGTCGTCTGCACATTATGATCGGGCACCGCGAGCGTCAGGTCGGGGCGGCGCACGGTGCGGCCGCTGGCGCGAAGGCCGGCGAACGCCTGCGGACTGGTGACTTCATGGACGAGGTGGCGGTCGATGAAGATCAGGGCGGTACCATCGGGGCGCTGTTCGACGACATGCGCGTCCCAGATTTTCTCATAAAGGGTGCGGGGCCGGGTCATGCGGTGCACTTACGCCTGTGCGATAACAATGCAAGCGAGTGGCGGTCAAAAACGCAATTTCCGGTCGCGCCTTTCCCTCTACCTCGTCACCCCGGACTTGATCCGGGGTCCACAGCATCGGCCGCAGGGATGGATCCCGGATCAAGTCCGGGATGACGAATGAGGAAAGGTGGCCTCGTGTAAGCAACGAGCCTATAATCCTCCCGTGTCACCGCTCGCCATCCTTGCGCTCATCCTTGCCACCGTCGTGGCGATGGAAGGCATCGCCTGGGCGAGCCACAAATATATCATGCACGGGTTCGGCTGGGCATGGCATCGCGACCATCACGAACCGCATGACAAGGTGCTGGAAAAGAACGACCTGTTCGCCATCGTCGGCGCCGCGATGAGCATTTCGATGTTCGCCATCGGCAGCCCGATGATCATGGGCGCGTCGGCGTGGGAGCCGGGAACGTGGATCGGCCTCGGTATCCTTCTCTACGGCATCATCTACACGCTGGTGCACGACGGGCTCGTCCACCAGCGCTATTTCCGCTGGGTGCCGCGGCGCGGCTATGCCAAGCGGCTGGTGCAGGCGCACAAGCTCCACCATGCGACGATCGGCAAGGAAGGCGGGGTCAGCTTCGGATTCGTCTTTGCGCGCGATCCGGCGAAGCTGAAGGCCGAACTCAAGGCGCAGCGCGAGGCCGGGATCGCGGTGGTGCGCGAGGCGCTCGCCGACTAACGTCGCCCCCGCCTTCGCGAGGGCGACGCCTCCTCAAGCCGTCCGGTAATCCGCCGTAATCGCCCCGGCTGCCGCCAGTTCGGCCTCATGGCTTTCCTCGCGCCAGCTTTCGGCAAGTGCCTGCTGCTCCCAGTCGAGCATCGCCGGATGCGCCAGCATATGGTCGACCCACGCCTGCCCGGCCCCGGCTTCGAGACCATAGGTGCGGATGCGAAAGGCGACCGGGGCGAAGAAAGCATCGACGGCAGTAAAGCTGGCGCCGGCCAGATAGGGCCCGCCGAACCGCGACAGCCCCTCGGCGAACAGTTCGCGGATACGCGCGACATCGAGGCGGAGCGCCCCCGACGGCGGCTTCGGCGTCACCCGGACGCCGACATTCATCGTGCAATCGCTGCGCAGCGCCGTAAAGCCGCTGTGCATTTCGGCGACTGCGCATTGCGCCCAGGCGCGCGCATCGGGATCGGCCGGCCACACACCCTCGTGCCGGTCGGCAAGGTAAAGCGTGATCCCGAGCGAATCATACACCGTCCGCCCTTCGTCGAGCAGCGCCGGCACCTGCCCGGTCGGCGAGAAGCTGCGGAATTCGTCATAGTTGATCGGGTTGGTGAAGGGCTCGATCTGGTCCTCGAACGCGATGCCGAGGCCCTTCATCAGCATCCACGGACGCAGCGACCAGCTCGAATAATTGCGATTGGCGGTGATCAGCACATACATGCTTCGCGCTCCTGTGCGACGATGGGGGACGTGTAATCGGGGTCGTGCGCAAAGGGCAGCGGGCCGCCTTCGCGCAGCGCGGCGAGCAGGCTGCCGAAATCGCTCTCCGCCCGCCAGCCGAAGCGGCGCTCGGCACGCGACGGGTCGTAGACGCGCTCGATCGTCGCGGGCAGCACCCACCCCTTCGCGGCGTAGAGCTCCGCCGCGTCGGGATAATGCCGCGCGATCACCGCGCGCGCATCGCGCGCCAGCTCTTCGGCTTCCTCGCGCCCGAACGGCGGCGGCGCGGAAAGGACGAAAGTGTCGCAGCCGATCGCAGGCGCCGCCTCGAGCGCGGCGAGATGTGCCGCGGCGGCATCCTCGACCGTCAGGCGCCGGTTCAGCAGTTCGTTCGCTTTCAGATTCTCGCCGCTCGGGCTGGCGTGCGTATCGTCATCCTCGGGGAAAAAGCGTCCGGTGCGCAGGATCGCGATGTTGATGCCATGTTCGCGGTGGACCAGCTTCAATGCCTGTTCGGCGGCGAGCTTGGTGATGCCATAGATGTTGCGCGGTTCTACGGGTGCGAAATCCTCGTCCATCCACCACGCCCCCGCCTCGCCCGCGCCTTCGCGGACATCGGCGCGCACCATCAGCGAGGTGGTCGAGGTGAAGAGGAAGCGGTCATTGCCCGCCGCGACCGCCGCTTCGATCAGGTTCAGCGTCCCCGTCACATTGACATCGACGAACGCCTGCCGCGGATAACGCACGATGTCGGGCTTGTGCAGCGCGCCGCCGTGGATGACGGCCTCGATGCCATGCTCGCCCATCGTCCGGTCGATCAGCGCGCGGTCGGCAACCGTGCCGACGACCTGCGTATGCGCGCCGGGAACGACATCGAGCCCGGTGACCGCATGGCCGCTATTGGCGAGCAGGGGCGCAAGATAACGCCCCAGCCAGCCAGACGAACCCGTCAGCAGCACGCGCATCGATGTTTCTCCTCTCGGCCCCCGGCGCGCCTGATACACGGGCCGCGGACAGGCGGGCAAGTGTGCTACCCTTTCGGCACTGCGACGATCGGGCCGGCGCGGACGGGTTCGCGTTTCGCCGGCGGCAATTCGCTGAGGTCGAGCCAGCGGGCATCGGGGCGCTTGTGATAGCTGTCCATCGCCGCGAACGGGATACGAAATGGGAAACCCCAATTGCTGTTCCACAGCGCGACGACACCCGTCCGCGTCGCCGGTTCGAAGATCATCGTCGCGCGATAGCCCGCGACCGCGCCCGAATGGCCTTCGAGCCGGTGGCCGCCATAGGTAAAGCTTCGCCAGCCGAGGCCATAGGCCGCATCCTTGTTCGCCTGACGCAGCGCGCCGCCATAGAGATGCGCGGTGCCGACGCGCGGGCGATGCGCGATCTGCAACACCGCCTCGGGCAGCACATCGGGGCGGCTGCCCATCATCGCCTGCATCCAGGTCGCGAAATCGACGATATCGCTTTCGACGCCGGCGGCCGCGGGAACGCGCCAATAGGCCTCCTTGAGCGGGCTGACCTGCGCGCCGTTGTGCGGCCTTGCCCAGTCCTTCGCACCGGTCAGCCGGTTCATCCCATATCCCGCGCTGACCATGCCGAGCGGCAGGAAGAAGCGATCCTCGACGCTATCGGCAAACGGTTTGCCCGCCGCCTTGGCCAATATCTCGCTTGCCGCATCGAAGGCGATATTCTGATAGGTGTGGCAGGTGCCCGGTTCGCACTGCAGCGGCGCCGCGGCAAGGCCCTGCCGCAGCAGCGCGGGGTCCTGCCCCTCCTCCAGCTTTTCGTCATAGGCGTTTTTGGTGAGGCCGGTGCGCTGGGCCAGCAGGTCGCCCACCGTAATCCGCTGCTCGGCGCCGCCGGGGAGGCGCAGCGAGCTGTGCCAGTCCGCGACCGGGCGGTCGAGATCGACGGCGCCGTCATGGGCCAGCGCAGCTGCCATGGCGCCGGTCGCGGTTTTCGAAACCGACGCCCAGCGGAAAAGCGTATGCGCGGTGACCGGCGCCCCGGTCGACCGGTCGGCGACGCCATAGGTGCGGACGAACCGCAATTCGCCATCCTCGACCACCGCCACCGCCAGCCCCGCCATCTCGGGGCGCTGCGCGAGCGCGGCAAGCTCGCGGTCGAACGCGACATAGTCGATCCGCCCGCGCCATTCGGCGGGCGTGTCGGGCAGGTTTTCGGCCGCCTTGAACGGGATCGCGACGCTGGCCAGCGTCCGGGTGCCGCCCAGCGCGTGAAAACCGAACCAGCCCGCGACTCCCAGTGCGACGACCGCGACGAGGCAGGCCAGAACCCGCGTCATCGACCTTTGTTTAGATGGCGACCTCATAATTGGCCGTCGTCTTAGCGGCGACATCCGCCGCCGTCACCCCCGGTGCGAGTTCGATCAGCTTGAAGGGGCTGTCATGATCGTCGCGCCGGAACACCGCGAGGTCGGTGATGATCATGTCGACGACATTCTTGCCGGTCAGCGGCAGCGTGCAGGCGGGGATGAATTTGGGGCTGCCGTCCTTCGCGTTGTGCTCCATCACGACGATGATCTTCTTGACCCCGGCGACGAGGTCCATCGCGCCGCCCATGCCCTTGATCATCTTGCCCGGGATCATCCAGTTGGCGATGTCGCCGTTTTCGGCAATCTCCATCGCGCCGAGCACAGTGAGGTCGATATGCCCGCCGCGAATCATCGCAAAGCTCTGTTCGGACCCGAAATAGGCCGACTGCGGCAGTTCGCTGATCGTCTGCTTGCCCGCGTTGATCAGGTCGGGGTCTTCCTCGCCCTCATAGGGAAAGCGGCCGATGCCGAGCATGCCGTTTTCCGACTGCAGCGTCACCGTCATCCCGGCCGGGATATGGTTCGCGACCAGTGTCGGGATGCCGATGCCGAGATTGACGTAATAGCCGTCCTGCAGTTCCTTCGCGGCGCGTGCCGCCATATCGTCGCGGGTCCAGGGCATTATCGGGGTTTCCATTCGCTATCGGTGGAGGAAATGTCGTCCCAGCCCAGCGTTTGCCAGGGGCCGTAGACGGGGTTGGGAAAAAGGAACCAACCCTTGTCCCAGAGTGCGGTCGCGGCGGGCCCCGTCGCAAGCGCCATGCGCTGCGCGGCGGGCAGGTCTTTGACGTTGAACTGCTGGCTGAAATCGCCGAGCTGGTCGCCGCCGAGGATGATCACGCAATATTTCGACGCGATCGTCGCACGGCGCGGGTCCTTGCTCGAACCCCCGGCGTCGTCGCCCATCAGGAACAGCGTTTCGCCATGCTTGAACTCGCCGAGCCCGGCGGCGCGGAGCGTATCCTCGCTGCCTT
This sequence comes from Sphingopyxis macrogoltabida, assembly GCF_001314325.1. Lineage (NCBI taxonomy): Bacteria > Pseudomonadati > Pseudomonadota > Alphaproteobacteria > Sphingomonadales > Sphingopyxidaceae > Sphingopyxis > Sphingopyxis macrogoltabida. Next base: position 371,920 of record NZ_CP009429.1, on the reverse strand, counting down.
TGGCGTTACCGGCGCTGCGGTTGGTGTTGGCGATGACGGTGATCCCCGCGGCACGAAGCGCGTTCACCATCTCGACCGTCCCGGGCATCGCCTTCGCCTTGCCCGCGCCGGTCTTTTCCCACTGATCCCAGACCGCCAGGTCGAAGGCGCCGCCTTTCTCTGCAAACAGGCGCATCGGCGCGATATTCCAGATCAACGTTTCGTCGGCATCGAACACCGCGGCAAAGGGCTTGTCGCCGCACGGCTCGAAGCGCGGCGCGTCCATCGTCGCGCCCGGCGCAAGGACAACGCTGTCGCGCGGCCGCTCCTTGACCCGCCACGCACCATAGCCGGCGATCCGCGCATTGACCGCGCGCACTGCGATCGCGGCTTCGGCTGAGCCATAGAGATATTGCAGCGGCACCGGCGGCTTGCCCGCTTCGGCAGGCGCCGCGGCGGCGGGTGGCGGCGGCGTTGTCGCCACTTCGGCCGGCGCACTCGCGCAACCGGCCAGCAGCAGCCCGGCCGTCAGGGCAAGGCCGCGCATCACACGGTCTCGCGCGGGCGCGTCGTGCGGAACTCGATCTTCTTGTCGTAAGGGGCGCCGACGATCATCCGCTTCACATAGATGCCGGGCAGGTGGATGCTGTCGGGGTCGAGGCTGCCGACGGGGACGATTTCCTCGACCTCGGCGACGCAGATCTTCGCCGCGGTGGCCATCGGCTGGTTGAAGTTGCGCGCCGTCTTGCGGAAGATCAGGTTGCCGCTCTCGTCGGCCTTCCACCCCTTGACGATCGCAAGGTCGGCGAAGATTCCCCGTTCGAGGATATAGTCCTGCCCGTCGAAATTCTTCACTTCCTTGCCCTCGGCGACGAGCGTGCCGACGCCGGTCTTGGTATAGAAGCCGGGAATGCCCGCGCCGCCGGCGCGGCAGCGTTCGGCGAGCGTGCCCTGCGGGCAGAATTCGACCTCCAGCTCACCCGCCAGATATTGCCGCTCGAACTCCTTGTTCTCGCCGACATAGCTGCTGATCATCTTTTTGACCTGCTTCGTGCGGAGCAGCTTGCCTAGCCCTTCCCCATCGATCCCGGCGTTGTTGCTGGCGATCGTCAGCTCTTTCGTGCCCGCATCGCGGATCGCGTCGATCAGCCGTTCGGGAATGCCGCACAGGCCGAACCCGCCGGCGCAGATATGCATGCCGTCAAAGAGCAGTCCTTCGAGTGCGGCGGCTGCGTCGGCGTATCGCTTGTTACCCATGAACACACTCCTCACTGCTGGCGGCGGCGACCTTGGCGGATAAAATCCATCAATTCTAATTACTCTATTTTTCGATTATACATAAATAATGTCTATCAATCGTATTTCGATCTATCACCTCGAAACGCTGCTCTGGATCGACCGCCTCGGCACCTTTTCGGCCGCCGCCGAACGGCTCAACACGACCCAGCCCGCAGTGTCGGCGCGGATGCGCGAGCTTGAGCAGCGGCTGGGCACGACGCTGTTCCGCCGCGACGGACGGACGATGTCGCTGACTGCGGCGGGACGCAAGCTGGTCCGCGACTGCGACCCGTTGCTCCGCGACATGCAGGTCGCGCTGCTCGGCAGCGGCGGTTTCGCCGAAGCGAGCGGCGTCGTGCGGATCGGCGCGGGGGAGATTGCGGCGGCGAGCTGCCTGCCCGCCTTCGTCGCCGCGCTCAAGGCCGAGATGCCGAACGTCGGGCTCGAGATCGAGATCGACCTGACCGCCAACCTCATCCAGCAACTGCTCACCGGCCGCACCGACATTGCCTTCGCCGCGGGCCCGATCGCGCATCCGGCGCTCAAGACGCGGCCGATCGGCGAGGTCGCGCTGGTCTGGCTCGCGAGTCCGGCGGTCGCCGCCGCCTTCGGTCGCGGCGACAGCAGCCAGCCCGTCCCCGTCTGGTCGCTCGCCAGCCATTCGCCGATCCACGGCCGGATGCGCGACGCGATCCAGGCGTCGCGCATTACGCAGAAGTCCCTGAACCTCTGCAACAATGCCCGGACGATGATCGACATCGCCAAGGTCGGCGGCGGCATCGGCATCTTTCCCGAACCGATGATCCGCGCCGAAATTGCGGTCGGCGCGCTCACTCCGATCGCCGACATGCCCGCACTCGCGCCTGTCGAGTTCCACGTCGCAATGCGCGTTTCGGACACCGAGCCGGTACTGACGCGCATTTTCGACCAAGCGGCAAAGCTCGATCTCGCGGAAGCGGCGGCCTAACGGCGGCGGGCTCCGACCGATAGTTACCATCAATGCTGTGTACCCCGGCGAAAGCCGGGGCCCAGAGCGCCATTGCGCAACCTTGGCCTTCTAACGCCCTGGGCCCCGGCTTTCGCCGGGGTGCACCAAAGAGCGAACGTCAGCTTCCCACACCAATGCCGCCCTTCATCCCGCAGCTAGCAAATCCGGCGTCAGGGCAGCGCCATCCCCAGCGCCGCCGACAAGTCGGCGAGCGCCTGTTCGCCGCTCGTCACCTTGATCGCGTGCATGCCGAGCCGGCTCGCCGGTTTGCAGTTGATGCCGAGGTCGTCGAGGTAGATGCAGTTCGCCGGTTCGACGCCCAGCGCCTCGCACATCATCAAATAGATGGCGGGATCGGGCTTGCGGACGCCCGCCTTGCTCGATTCGATGACATGCGCAAAGCGCGCCATGATGCTTGCGACCTCGTTCGCGGCCTCTTCGCTGCGCGTCATCCCGGCGCCCTTGATGCCCTTGCCGCCGGGGACGTTGTTCGTGATGCACGCGATGGTAAAGCCCTGCGCCTTCAACGTGTCGAGCGCCGCGACCATCGCCGGGCGGACGGCTCCCGCGATGACCGCGAGCACCGCTTCGCCTTCGAGCTCGTGCCCCAGCGCCCGCGCTTCGGCGGCAAATTCGGTGTCGAAACTCGCCGCGTCGATCTCGGCGCGTTCGAATTTCGCCCAAGCATTGTCGTCGGGGTTCGTCGCATTGACGCGGCGGACGAAATCGCGCGGCAGCCCGCGCTCCTCCTCCAGCCGGTTGAACGCTTCGAAGGGCGAGGCGGTGATGACGCCGCCGAAGTCGAAGATGACATGGGTGTAGCGAGACATGGCGCGGCTAGAGCGCAGATTGACGTTAACGTCAACCACCCGGTCAGGGTTCGACGACGATCCCCGCCTTGGGGTCGGTGCGGCCCGCGAGCATGTCGTGGTACGCGGCGAGCGCCGCCTCGCTCCCCTGCCGCTTGTCGATCGCCGTCAGGCGCGGCGCGACGTCCATGAAGCCGAGCCAGGCCTCCGCAATTTTCTGCCCGAACGCTGCCCCGCCCCAGTCGGCGATCCGCTTCTGGCTGCGCCCCGGCGCGAAAAAGCCCTGCCGTTCGGGACCGGGCAGCGGAGCCTCCCCAGCGTCGGCGTCCCAGTGCGACTTGCCGACGATGATCGAGGCCTTGAGATTATGGCCGAAATGGCTGTGCACCGCGCGCGTCACCGCGCCATTGCCCGCCATATCGACGAGCGCCGAGGGCGTCCCCGGATTGAGCGTCATGATGTCGTCATAGGCGATGACGCGATCATAGATGCCCTGCTCCGCAAGACTGGCGACATTGGCCTTGCTGGTCAGGCCGATCGTTTCGGGGCGATGCCCGGCACGCTGCGCGATCGAAAAGCCGAGCCCGATCGCGGTCTTGCTCGACGCGCTCGCGATCAGGATCTGCTCCGCGCCATAATCGCCATCATCCTCGAACTGGTCAGCGATCAGCCAGCCGGTCAGGAACAACGGGCGGAAAACCGGCCAATAATTATGGTCGGCGGCGCGATAGTCGGCCAGCGCCTCGATCCGCTGATAATTATTATAGATCGGCGGCAGCGTCGTCCGCCGCGGCGTCACGTCGGTGAAGCCGCCCGGCCCCGCCTTGCCGACGGTCAGCACGGCGTCGCTCGCCATCGGATAATAGCCATAGTAGCGATCGCCGACCGCCACACCGTCTACCGCGCTCTCGGTGACGGTCGCGAAACCCCATACGGGCAGCCGCCCCGGCTCGCCGCGCTCGGCGAAGAAATCCCAATAGCCCTGATCCCTCCCATTTTTATCTGGGCCAAACAGCCCGGCCGGCTTGCCGAACACCGCATAGGTGATGTTGTTCGCGGTCATCGCATAGCTGTCGAGGTGGACGCGCACCTGCCCCGGCGCGAGCGGCGCAGCGACACCCTCGACCAGATCGGCCCTCGTGATATCGTCGCGATCGATATCGATCGCCCAGCCAGCTCTGCTCATGTCCGGACCCCTCCGATTGGCTTGCCCGCGGCTGCGGGATCAACGATAGTCATACAGATGGCACTGCCCCTGACAATCGCGGTCAAACGCATCCACGAACCGGCCGGTCCCGGCGACGGCATGCGTTTCCTCGTCGACCGGCTTTGGCCGCGCGGCGTGTCGAAGGAAAAGGCGGCGCTCGCGGCGTGGCTGAAACCGCTGTCGCCCAGCGATGGCCTGCGCAAGCGCTATCATGGCGAAACCGCCGATTCGGACGAAGCGTGGGATGCGTTCCGGCTCGACTATTTCGCCGAACTCGATGCGGGCGGCGACGAGATGAAGGCCGCGCTCTTTACGCTCGACGCGGCGGCAGAGGCGGGTCCGGTGACCTTGCTCTATGCGGCGAAAAACGAGGAGCGGAACAATGCCGTTGCGCTCCGCGAATGGCTGGAGCGCCGCTAACCGATCGTCGTTCCGAGCAGCGATCCGATCGCGATCGTTACCGCCATCGCCACCGCGCCCCAGAAGGTCACGCGAACGACGGGGCGCAGCATCGGCGCCTTGCCCGCCCATGCCCCGAGCGCGCCGAGGATGGCGAGGAAGACGAGCGAAGCCGCCGAGACGGTGAAGGGCAAGGAATCGCCGCTGTCGACCAGCACCGTCCCCAGCGGCAGCGCCGCGCCGATCGCGAAACTCGCCGCCGAAGCCGCCGCCGCCTGCACCGGCCGCGCCGCCATCGCATCGGTCATCCCCAGCTCGTCGCGCAAATGGGTATCGAGCGCGTCATGCGCGGTGAGCTCGGCCGCGACCTGTTCGGCGAGCGCACGCGTCAGTCCACGCTGCTCGTATATCTGCGTCAGTTCCTCGAGCTCGAACTCGGGGTCGGCGGCGAGGTGACGTTTCTCCAGTTCGACGTCGGCCTTTTCCGCGTCGCCCTGCGAACTCACCGATACATATTCGCCCGCCGCCATCGACATCGCCCCCGCGACGAGCCCCGCGGTGCCGGTGACGAGGATCGAGGATTGCGACACGCCCGCCGCGGCCACCCCGGCGATCAGGCTCGCGGTCGACACGATGCCGTCGTTGGCGCCGAGGATCGCGGCGCGCAGCCAGCCGATCCGCGTGACGGCGTGGGTTTCCTCGTGCATGACGGCGCTCCCTGTTTCGGAGCGCCAAAACTGTCAGCGAGCGCGCTCCGACTTGAGCCCTGCTGCCGCGATCCCGGCGGCGGCGCAAGCGGCATCGTCGGCGGGCGCCTCGCCCGACGCCCCGACCCCGCCGAGCCGCGTGCGCCCGTCGGCGCTGAAGATCGGTACGCCGCCCGGCACGGTGACGACGTGCGGCGCGTCGGCAAAGCCCGGCGTGCCCTTCACTGCTTCCTCCATCCCGCTCGTTGCGAAGCCCCACGCCGCGACCGCGCGCGCCTTGGCGAGCGAGAAATCCATCATGCCGAACGCATTGCCGTCCATCCGCCAGATGGCGACCGGGTGGCCGCCCAGATCGACGACCGCGATCGCATGCCCCTGCCCCTTGGCGCGCGCGTGCGCGGCGCAGCCCTTGACGATCGCATCGGCCTGTTCGGCGTTCAGCACCTGCGCGCTTGCCGGCGCCGCGATCAGCAGCGCCGCGACCCATATCATCCTCATCCTCGCCTCCCCAATGGGGCGCGGGGTCAGTATTGGAGCTGCAGCCCCGGTCTGGCCCAGCGCGTCTTCACGAGCCGGCCCGTTCCCGACAGGGTGATATAGGCATCCTGCCGGTCGGGCCCGCCGAAGGCGATGTTGGTGGTGAAGATATCGTCGGTCTCGACAAATTCGACGAGCTGTCCGTCGGGACCGACGACCGAAATCCCGCATTCGCCGATCGTCGCGACGCAGATATTGCCGTTCGCTTCCATCGCGAGGCTGTCGAAGAATTTATAGCCTGCGGGGCGATAGAGCGGGATGCCCGGGCCGCCCGGGCCCGCGCTGTCATCAACCTTGCCCGGCGCGACGATATTGAACTGCGTCAGCCGGCAGGTGTAGGTCTCGGCGGCGTATAGTTTCGTCCCGTCGGGCGAGATGCCGATGCCGTTCGGGTTATAGCTCGGGAAGATGACTTCCTCGATAAAGCTGCCATCGGCCTTGGCATAGAAGATGCCGACGATGTCGTGGCAGCGCGCGGCGTAATCGACCTTGCCGTGATCGGTGAACCAGAAGCCGCCGTGCGCGTCGAACATGATGTCGTTGGGGCCGCGCAGCGTCACGCCGTGATCGCCGCTCTTGTACAACACCTCGACCGCGCCGGTCTCGATGTCGATGCGCTCGATCCGCCCGCCCGAATAATCGTCGGCGATACCGTGCGGCGCCAGATAGCCGTTCGATTCGACATAGTTGAACCCGCCGTTGTTGCAGCAATAAAGCTTGCCGTCGGGGCCGATCGCCAGCCCGTTGGGGCCGCCACCGGGGGTCGCGATGACCTCCTTCCGGCCACCGGGCCAGCAACGCGTGATCCGCTTCGCCTCGATCTCGACAACGATGACGCTGCCGTCGTCCATCACCACCGGCGCCTCGGGAAAGCGCAATCCGTCGGCGATCAGTTCAAACTCGGCCATCCTCGTCTCCCTTGCGTGTCCGCACTTGCTGTGCTTTGCGCCCATCATGCCCGTTCGCACGCTCTTCGCCACCAATTTTTACGAGGCCGATATCGGCACCCCCGGCCTGCTCGAAGAGCTGGAAGAGAGCAGCCGTCTGTTCGCCGAAGAGGATGGCGCCGGCCGTCGCTGGAGTCGCGAGCATGGTTATAAGGGCTACACCAGCTACGCGAGCCTCGGTGACCTGCCCGAACGCGATCCCGCCTTCCACGATCTCAAGAAACTGCTCGACAAAGAGGTCAAGGCGTTCGCCAAGGCCTGCCACTTCGACCTCGCCAAACCGCTCAGGCTCGACAGCCTGTGGGTCAACATATTGAAACCCGGCGGCACCCACAGCGGCCACATCCACCCGCACAGCATCGTCTCGGGCACCTTCTACGTTGCTGTTCCGCCGGGTTCGGGTGCGCTCAAGCTCGAAGACCCGCGCCTCGCGATGCTGATGGCAGCGCCCGGCCGCACCGACGACGCGCCCGAGCATCTCCTCCCCTTCGTCTACGCCGAACCCGCGGCGGGCCGTGTCTTCCTTTGGGAGAGCTGGCTGCGGCACGAAGTGATGCCGCATTCGGGAAAGGGCGAGCGGATCAGCATCAGCTTTAACTATCGCTGAGCCGGTCCTATATGGGCGCCATCCGACCACGCCCTTCAGGATTGCCCCATGACCGCGACCTACGACGCCGACCTCCAGCTTTTCATCGACGGTGCCTGGCGGAGCGGCGAGGGGCGCAACGAGCGGCCGGTCTATAATCCCGCCACCGCGGGGACGATCGCCGGGCTGCCCGTCGCGACCGCCGCCGACCTCGACGAGGCGCTCGCCGCGGCGGAACGCGGCTGGCCGGTGTGGCGCGCCAAGACGCCCGACGAGCGCGCCGCGCTGATGCACAAGGTCGCATCGACGATCCGCGAGCGCGTCGAACAGATCGCGACGCTGATGACGCTCGAACAGGGCAAGCCGATCGGCGAAGCGCGCGGGGAGGTGCTGTCGGCGGCGGGGCTGTTCGATTATTTCGCCGAACAGGGCAAACGCATCGAAGGCCGCGTCCTCCAGCGCCCGGTCGGCCAGCGTGCGATGGTGCTGAAACAGCCGGTCGGTCCGGTCGCGGCGTTCAGCCCGTGGAACTTTCCGGTCAACCTGATGGCGAAAAAGATCGCCCCCGCGCTTGCGGCGGGCTGCGTCGTCATCGCCAAGGCACCCGAGGAAACGCCGGGCTGCACCAGCGCGATCATGCGCTGCATCGCCGACGCCGGCGTGCCGGGCGACGTCGTCCAGCTCGTCTATGGCGACCCCGACATGATCAGCCGCCACCTGCTCGGCAGCCCGGTGATCCGCAAGGTCAGCTTCACCGGCTCGACCGCGGTCGGCAAACATCTGATGAAGCTCGCCGCCGACCGCGTCCAGCGGATCACGATGGAACTCGGTGGCCATGCGCCGGTGCTGATCTTCGACGATTGCGACCTCGAAACCACGCTCGACAAGGTGGTGTGGCAGAAGTTCCGCAACGCCGGGCAGGTCTGCATTTCGCCGACGCGCTTCTACGTTCAGCAGGGCATCTACGACGCCTTCGTCAAGGGTTTCGCCGAGCGCACGCAAAAGGTGAAGATCGGCAGCGGCCTCGATGCCGACACCCAGATGGGCCCGCTCGCCAACGCGCGCCGGGTTCCTGCGCTCGAAGCGCTGGTTGCCGATGCGAAAGCCAAGGGTGCGCGCGTGATCGCGGGCGGCGAAGCGACCGGCGACGGCTATTTCTTCCAGCCGACCGCGATCGCCGACGTGCCGCCCGAAGCCGATGCGATGAGCCACGAACCCTTCGGTCCTATGGCGCTGATCCGCCCGTTCGGCACCGAGGACGAGGCACTCGAACAGGCGAACCGCCTGCCCTATGGCCTCGCCGCCTTCGCCTTCACCGAGAACGGCCGCCGCATCAACCGCATCGCCGACCAGATCGAAAGCGGCATGGTGGGTGTGAACAGCTTCGTCATCTCGGCGCTCGACGCACCGTTCGGCGGGATCAAGGAATCGGGCTTTGGCAGCGAAAGCGGGCCGGAGGGCCTCGACGGCTATCTCGCCACCAAGGCGGTGCATATTTATTGACGGGGTGGAGAGCCATGTTCTCCTGACCCGTTCGCATCGAGCGAAGTCGAGATGCCCATCGGCGAGGCGCTAGGTCTCGGGGTGTCTCGACTTCGCTCGACACGAACGGAAAAGAGAGATCAGTCTCTTTCCAGCGCCACGAAATCGCGCGCCATGGGCGCGAGATGCGCACCGCCGTCGACGAAGATCGTCTGCCCCGTCACCGCCTCGGCACGCGCCAGCCAGGCGACCGCATCGGCAATCTCGGCCGGCGTCGGCAGCGCGCCGAGCGGCATGCGCTTCGCCAGCCGTTCGACCTGCGCGTCCGAATAATCGTCGGTCGCCATCGTCAGCCCCGGCGCGACGGCATTGACACGCGCCCGACCCCCGAACGCCACCGCCAGCGTTGCCGTCGCCTGCCACAGCGCCGATTTCGACAGGCTGTAGGCGACCTGGTCGGGCACCGGATGGACGACTCGCTGGTCGACGATATTGACGATCGCCGGACGCCGTCCCTCGCTCGCCGCGACGAGCGCCTTGGCGAGCATCACGGGCGCATGATGATTGACCTGCATCATGTCGGCGAGCGCTGCCGCCGACAGGTCGGCCCATTCGCCCTCGGCGAACAGCGCCGCATTGTTGACGAGCAGATCGGGCACGCGGCCGAACTTGTCGATCACCGCGGGCAGCAGCGCGTCGACCTCGGCCGGATTGGCAAGGTCGGCGGCAAAACGATGGCTCCGTGCGCCGGTTTCGGCGAGCGCGTCGGCGAGCACCGGATCGGCCTCGGCCGCCGACCTTTTGTGCAGCGCCAGCTCATAACCTTCGCGCGCCAGCCGCGCCGAAATCGCGGCACCGACCCGGTGCAATCCGCCCGTGACCAGCGCCAGCTTCCGCGTCATTTGCGCCCGCCCGGCCGGCTTCTGCGCATCGTGATGCCGATCTCCTCGCCGTCCTCGGCGATCGCGAGCTTGACGATCTTCACCTCGACCTCCTCGACCTTGTCGTCCTGCAGGAACAGGGTGTCGATGATATGGTCGGCGACGCTTTCGATCAGCACGAAATGCACGTCGTTCGGGATACCCTCGGTCGCCGCGAATTTGAGGTGCATATAGTTTTTCGAATGGCTGAGCGGCGTCACCGGATCATAATGGTCCGCCATCGCCAGTTTCGCACGCACCGAAATGCGCAGCGGCTGCGGCAGGTGGGTTTCTTCGGAATAAATGCCGGTCAGCACCTGGGTCGTCAGACCCGCCACCTCCAGCCACAATGTATCGGTCACAAGAAATTCCTGTCCGTCGGGGGCGACATTCGGCTTTGCAACGACGACCCCGGTCCCTAAAGCGCCGCCGCATTAGCGAAAGGGTGCGCGTTGGTCGAGTTACTTCCATTGTCCGATATCGAGCCGCAGGCCGTCGAGGATCTCCTCGACGCCGCTTTCGGAACGGATCGCTTTGGACGAACCGCCTACCGCCTGCGCGAGGGCGTGGAGGCGGTGCCGGCGCTCAGCTTCGCGGCTGTCGATGACGGCGCGCTGGTCGGCACGATCCAGTGCTGGCCCGTCGCGCACCGGTCAGCGAACGGCGCCGTCCCGCTCGTCATGGTCGGCCCCGTCGCGGTGCGTCCCGACCTCCAGCGCGGCGGCCACGGCCGCGCGCTGATGGCGCATATGCTGGAAGCGGCCGAAACGCAGGCCGACAGCGCGCTGATGATGATCGGCGATCCCGAATATTACGGCCGCTTCTTCGGCTTCACCGCCGACGCGACCGCGGCGTGGGACTTGCCGGGCCCGTTCGAGAAGCGCCGCCTGCTGGCCCGCGCGGTCAACGGGCATGGCCTGCCGACAGCCGCAGGGATGATCGGACCACGCTGACGACGCGCGGGGTTGCACCATCTGCTCACATTCCTATGTCGGTGACATGGTCACTCCCGCCCCTTCGCTTCCGAAAGACTTCGCACAACTTTCGCTCGCCGAGGCAGCCGAACTGCTCGCGGCGCGCAAGCTGCCGCCGGTCGAGCAGTGGCATCCCGAACGCAGCGGCGACAGCGCGATGGAAATTCGCGCCGACGGGAGCTGGTTTCACGAGGGCGGGCGGATCAACCGGCCAGCGATGGTCAAGCTGTTCTCGACCATCCTCCGCCGCGAACCCGATGGCGGCCATGTCCTCGTCACCCCGGCCGAAAAACTGTCGATTGCGGTCGAGGACACGCCCTTCCGCGCCGTCGAGATGAAGAGCGAGGGCGAAGGCGATACCCGCAAACTCGTTTTCCGGCTCGACACCGACGATCTCGTCATCGCGGGCGCCGATCATCCGCTCGGCTTCGGCAGCGATTCCGACAACCCCGATCCGCGCCTGCATGTGCGCGGCGAACCCGGCAACGGGCTCGAAGCGCGGATCGACCGCGCGCTTTATTACGAGATCGTCGACATGGCGCTGGCGGACGGGGCCGAGCCGCCCGCGATCTGGTCGAACGGCGCGCGCTTCCCGCTGGTGGACGCCTGATGCTGTCCGAAAAGCTGCGCGCCGCGCTCGATAATCTGCTCCCCGAAGCGGGCGAGGACGAGACCTATCTGATGGACGGCCTGCCGACGCTGCGCGATGCGGCGGTGCTGATCGCCTTCACCGACCGCCCCGACCCCGGCGTCATCCTGACCCAGCGCCCGCAGTGGCTGCGCAGCCACGCCGGGCAGGTCGCTTTCCCGGGCGGCAAGATCGACCCCGGCGACCGCGACGCGATCGACGCCGCGCTGCGCGAGGCCGAGGAGGAGATCGGGCTCAGCCGCCGCGACGTCATGATCGCCGGGACGACCGAAGCCTATCGCTCGGGCAGCGGTTACCACATCACCCCCGTGCTCGGGGTGATCCCGCCCGACCTGCCGCTCGATCCCAACCCCGACGAGGTCGAGGACTGGTTCGAAGTGCCGCTCGACATATTGTTCGACCCCGAAAATTATATCCAGCAGCACGCGCATTGGCAGGGCCACGATCGGCATTATTATGACATGCACTGGCAGGGGCGGCGGATCTGGGGCGTGACGGCGGGGATCATCATTAATCTGGCGCGGCGGATGCCGGCGGGCTGGCACCGGTGACCCGGCTGCCCGCCGCCGAATGGCAGGATCGTCCGGGGCTTCACCGCATCGTCGCGGCGCTCACCGCCGATGGCGGCGCGGTCCGGGTCGTCGGCGGCGCAGTGCGCGATACGCTGCTCGGCCTTGCGGTGTCCGACATCGACCTCGCGACGCCGTTGTTGCCGCAGGAGGTCGTGCGGCGGCTCGAGGCGGCGGACGTCAAGGTGATCCCGACCGGCATCGCCCACGGCACCGTCACCGCGATCGCCAGCGGCGACCATCACGAGATTACGACGCTGCGCCGCGACGTCGAAACCGACGGACGCCGCGCGACGGTCGCCTTCGCCGACGACTGGCGCGAGGATGCGGCGCGGCGCGACTTCACGATCAACGCGCTCTATGCCGATCCGGCCGACTGGCAGGTCGACGATTATTTCGGCGGCCTTGCCGACCTCGATGCCGGATGCATCCGTTTCATCGGCGATGCCGCGACGCGGATCGCCGAGGATCATTTGCGCATCCTGCGCTTCTATCGCTTCGCGGCGCGCTTCGGGCAGGGCGAACTCGATGCCGCCAGCCATGCGGCGGTCGTCGCGGCGCGCCATTCGCTGAAAAGCCTGTCGCGCGAACGCATCGCCGACGAACTGACCAAGATACTGGCGTTGCCCGACCCGCGCGCGATCGTGGGGCAGATGGCGGACGACGGGATCTTCGCCGTCATGCTCCCCGAACTCGATCCGGAATTTACCGCGGCGCTCGACCGGCTGCATGGCAATGAAGACGCGGCAGCGGTGCCCCCCGCGCCGCTCCGCCGGCTGTCCGCCCTCCTCCCCGCCAACGCCGCCGTGGCGGAACAGGTCGCAAGCCGGCTCCGCCTGTCGACCCGGCAGCGCAAGCATCTCGCGGCGCTCGCGGCGTATCGCGGCGACACCGCAAGGCCGCCGCGCCAGCTCGCCCATGCCATCGGTATCGACGCGGCGCGCGATGTCCACTTGCTCGCGGACGACCCTGCGTCGGCCGTAGCAGCGGCCAAAGCGCTCGCCGACTGGGAGGTTCCGGCCCTGCCGCTCAAGGGCGGCGACCTTGTCGCACGCGGCATCGCGGCGGGCCCCGAAGTCGCGCGCATCCTGAAAGCGGTCGAGGCTGCGTGGGTGGCGGAGGATTTTCCCGATGCGGCGCGCGTCGCCGAAATCGCCGATCAGAAGATCGGCCGCACCAGCGACTGACGCCAGTAATCGAGCGCCGCCTTGCCTTCCATCGGCCGCGCGAACAGGAAGCCCTGCCCGAAATCGCAGCCGAGCGCCGACAGCAGCCGGGCCTGATCGGCGGTCTCGACCCCCTCGGCGGTCGTTTTCATCCCCAGCACTTCGGCAAGGCTCTGGATCGTCCGGACGATCGCCACCTTGTCGCGGTCGTCGACCATATGCTCGACGAAGCTGCGGTCGATCTTGAGCACATCGATCGGCAGCCGCTGGAGATAGGCGAGGTTCGAATAGCCGGTGCCGAAATCGTCCATCGCGACCCTGGTATCGAGCGCCTTCAATTCGCTCAGCACCGACAGCGCGAGGTCGGGATCGCCGATGATCGCGCTTTCGGTGAGTTCGATCATCAACCGCTCGCCACCGATCTCGTGCGCCGCGAGGGCCTGCCGCACCACCGCGGCGATATCGTCGCGGACGAGCTGGATCGCCGAGACGTTGACCGAAAAATAGCAGTCGACGGGCGCACCGTTCTGCCGGTCCCAGTCGGCGAGCACCGCCGCCGCCTTGCTGATCACCCGCTGGCCGAGCGGGACGATCAACCCCGAATCCTCGGCGATCGGGATGAATTCGGTCGGCGGCACCGACTTGCCCTCGCTGTTATCCCAGCGGGCCAGCGCCTCGAACCCGGCGACCTTGCCGCTCGCCAGCTCGATCAGCGGCTGGAAGGCCAGGTGCAGTCGGTCTTCCTCGATCGCGTTCCTGAGTTCGGTTTCAAGCCCGAAGCGATTGTCCGACAGCATCGCGGCTTCGGGTTCGTAGATTTCGATCCGGTCGGTCTGTTTCGCCCGCTTGAGCGCGATCTGCGCGTGGCGGATCTGGTCACCGATATCGGTGTCAATCGCAGGCTGAATCGCACAGCCGAGCGCGCAGTCGACGCTGACCTTGAGCGTGCCGATGCGGAACGGGTGATCGAAGCAGCCGCGGATACGCCGCGCCATTTCGCGCACATCGGCGCGCCCGCCCGAAACGCGCGACGAAATGGCGAATTCGTCGCCGCCGGTCCGCGCCAATATGTCGCCGCTGCGCAAGCTCGACTTCAGCCGCCGCGCCACCGTGATGATCAGCTCGTCGCCCGCGAGCGGCCCGATATGTTCGTTGATGCGGCTGAACCGCGCGAGGTCGAGCAGCAGGATCGCATGGTCGCCCGCGGCGTCGCCGGCCGAACGCCGTTCGACGAGCTCCTCGAAGCCGGCGCGGTTGGGCAGGCCCGTCAGGCTGTCGGAAATGAGTTCGCGGCGCAGGTTGCGCTCGGTCATCATTTCCTGCGTGCGGTCGATCAGCGTCAGGAGGAACAGCGAGTCGTCGCCGCATTCGTCCGACAGCGGCCCGATCGACCCGCGCAGGTCGCGCGCGGCGGGACCTTCGCCAAGTTGGCACGAAAATTCCTGCCCCTCACCGGGCGCATGCGCCGCGCGTTCGATCGCGCGAAGCAGCTCGATCGGGGCATTGGCGCCCGCCGGCGACAGACGCAACCGGTCGAACGCGGCATTGCTCGCGTGCAGGCTGAAATTGCCGCGCTCCATCGGACGGATCAGCGCCGCCGGTACAGGAAGAGCGTCGATCCAGCCGACGTAAAGAGAGGGCCGGTCCGCACCGGTTCTGTCGATAGGCATAATAGCGGGTTTTGACCGACCTTTCCCCATTACCCAATGCGTAAAGTAGCGGGGGTAAAGAAGCTATTTACGGCAACATGGAATATCGGTCAGCCGAAACGATTGTTGCGGGGGAAACCCGTCGGCGGCATCCGTCCCGCCGCACCGCGCGCGACGCGCCACGGGGCAAGGTCGGTTTCGGTCCGGGTGCGGCCGGTATCGCCGCCCATCGCCCAGCTCAGCCCTTCGGCGAAGGCAAAGCTCACCGCATCGGACAGGCCGCCGTCGCGGTAACGTTGCAGCATGACACCCTGCCCGCGCGCCATCACCGGCACCTCCGCCACCGGGAAGACGACGAGCTTGCGGTTCTCGCCGACCACCGCGACGCTGTCGTCGCCGGCCGCAATCTTGCGCACCACGGCGAGCTGCGCCTTCGGCTTCAGGTTGACGACGTTACGCCCCTTGCGCGTCTCGGCGATCACCTCGCCCATCTGGACGACAAAGCCGTGCCCGCTCGACGAGGCGAGCAGCAGACGGCCGTCGGCGGTCGCCGGGACCATCGCGACGATCTGTGCCTCGGGATCGATGTCGACCATCAGCCGGAGCGGTTCGCCGAAGCCGCGTCCGCCGGGCAGCTTGTCGGCGCCGACGGTGAAGAATCGCCCGTCGCTCGCGGCGATCAGCAGCTTGTCGGTGGTCTGGGCATGCGCCGCGAAAGCGAGTTCGTCGCCTTCCTTGAACTTGAACTCGCCCCATTGATCGGCGGCGACATGGCCGCGCTGGGCGCGAATCCAGCCGCGCTTCGACAGGATCACCGTCACCGGTTCCTTCTCGATCATCGCATCGAGCGGAATTTCGCGCGCCGGCGCGGCTTCGGCAATCGTCGTCCGCCGCGCCCCGAGCAGGGTGTCGAGACCATAGACGGCGCGCAATTTCTCCAGATCCTTGCGCAGCCGCGTCTTCTGGCGATCCTTGCTCGCGACGAGCTTGGCAAGCTCTTCACGCTCGGCGATCAGGTCGGCCTGCTCGCGCTTCAGCTCCATTTCCTCAAGCTTGCGCAACGACCGCAGCCGCATGTTGAGGATCGCTTCGGCCTGCCGGTCGGTCAGCATGAACTCGGCGATCATCACCGCCTTCGGCTCGTCCTCGGTGCGGATGATCTCGATGATGCGGTCGAGATTGAGGAAGGCGATGAGGTAGCCGCCGACCAGTTCGAGGCGGTCGTCGATCTTGCCGATCCGGTGTTCGGCGCGGCGGACGAGGACGATGATCTGATGCTGCAGCCATTCGGTGAGCAGCTGGTGCAGCCCCATCACCTTCGGCGTCCGCGTCGCGTCGAGGACGTTGAGGTTGAGCGCGAAGCGGCTTTCGAGATCGGTCAGCCGGTAGAGGCTTTCCTTGAGTACCTCGGGGTCGACGTTGCGGCTCTTGGGTTCGAGGACGATGCGCAGATCCTCGGCGCTTTCGTCGCGGACATCCTCGAGGATCGGCAATTTCTTGTCGGCGATCAGCTGCGCGATCTGCTCGATCAGCTTGCCCTTGGCAACGCCATAGGGAATTTCGCTGATCACGAGCTGCCAGGTGCCGCCCGCCTGCTTCTCGATGCCGCTGTCTTCCCAGACGCCGTCGGCGCCCTTGCCGGTCGAGAAACGCGCCCGGACGCGGAAGCCGCCGCGCCCGGTTTCATAGGCCTGCGCGATCGTCTCGGCGCTGTCGACAACGATACCGCCGGTCGGGAAATCGGGGCCCTTCACATGCTCGAGCAATTCGGCGAGTTCGGCCCGCGGATTCTCGATCAGTACCAGCGCTGCGTCGATCACCTCGGCGGCATTGTGCGGCGGGATGTTCGTCGCCATGCCGACCGCGATCCCGCTCGCACCGTTGGCGAGCAGGTTCGGGAACAGCCCCGGCATGATTTCGGGCTCTTCGTCCTCGCCATTATAGGTCGGCCGGAAATCGACCGTGCCTTCGTCGAGCCCCTGCATCAGGTCGATCGCGACGCGCGTCAGCCGCGCCTCGGTATAGCGATAGGCAGCGGCGTTATCGCCGTCGATATTGCCAAAATTGCCCTGCCCGTCGACGAGCGGATAGCGAAGCGAGAAATCCTGCGCGAGGCGGACCATCGCGTCGTACACAGCGGTGTCGCCATGCGGGTGGAATTTGCCGATCACGTCGCCAACGACGCGCGCCGACTTCTTATAGCCTTGCGACGGGTCGAGCCGCATCGCGCGCATCGCCCACAGCAGGCGGCGGTGGACGGGCTTCAGGCCGTCGCGCAGGTCGGGAAGCGAACGCGCGGTGATCGTCGACAGCGCATAGACCAGATAGCGTTCGGACAGCGCACTGTCGAACGGGGTATCGATCATGCCGGGAACGGGTTCGTTATTGTCGGGATCGTCGGTGGTATTCGCCATGCTTCGCCGCCGATAGCAAGGCTCGCGCGCCAAGGCAAAGGGGGATGCGGGGGAGACGAAATTCCGCACCCACCCGCATCCCAAATGGCCGCGACAAGCCCGTAACCTCGCCACCGGGCCCACCCTGAATCAGCCGTCGATATGGTCGCCGATAGAATTTCTTGGTTGCGAACCATTCGCAATAACCTATGCCCGCGTGCACATCGCATGCGATTTTGCGCGATGATTCAGGGAAGCCCATGTACGCGTTCGTCGACCGCCCCGTCGAAACTCTCTGCAACAGCGGCCGTTTCCTGCTGTGGGCGATGCGCGGCTGGACGGCGGCTGTGGCACGCCGCAATTGCCCGCCGCAGGCGCTGCACAACGGCTTTGCGGCGGTCGGCGCCTTGCCGGCGCTCTCCGAATTCCATGCCGCGATGATATCGCTCGGCGCCGGTGCTCGCGAGGAAATTACCCTCGCGCCGATGCGCTGCCGGCAGATCGGCGAGGACGAGGCGATATTGATCGCCCTCTGGCACGACATGGCGCAGGATCGCGTCGCCGCGGCTCAGGCGACGCTCGCGCTGCTTGTCGAGCCCGGCCGCGTCGTCCCCGCCAGCACCGCGCTCGCCGCCGCGTCGCTCAAGCTCGCCGCCGCCGGCTTCACCCTCTCCCCTCACAGCATGAACCATCAGGAAAACCGATCATGAGCGACCGTATCGCCGCCGCCGCAACACTTGCCCCCTCCGCCTCGCTGACGGTCGAGGAGGTGCGTTCGGTCCGCCACTGGAACGAACATCTGTTCAGCTTCACGATCACGCGGCCACCAAGCTTCCGCTTCCGCTCGGGCGAATTCGTGATGATCGGCCTGCCCGGCGGCGAAGGGCGGCCGCTGCTTCGCGCCTATTCGATCGCCAGCCCGGCCTATGCCGAAGAACTGGAATTTTTGTCGATCAAGGTGCCCGACGGCCCGCTGACCTCGCGGCTGCAGAAGATTCAGCCCGGCGACCCCGTCTATCTGGGGCGCAAACCGACCGGGACGCTCGTCGCCGACGCGTTGCTCCCCGGCAAGCGGCTGTTCATGCTGTCGACCGGCACGGGGCTGGCGCCCTTCCTCAGCCTGGCGCGCGATCCCGAAATTTACGAGCGCTTCGACCAGATTTCGCTCGTCCATTGCGTGCGGCGGGTCAGCGACCTCGCGTTCCGCGACGAACTGGAAAGCCAGCTCGCCGGCGACCCGCTGGTGCAGGATCAGGCGCTGCTGCAATTCCATTATCTGCCGACGGTAACGCGCGAGCCGTTCCGGACCGAGGGACGCATCGACGCGCTGATCGCAGGCGGTCAGTTGTTCGGGCATCCGTTGACCGGCCCGCTCGCGTTCGATCCGGCCGGCGACCGCATCATGATGTGCGGCAGCATGGCGATGATCCGCGACCTGCAGGCGCGTTTCGAGGAACTGGGCTTTGCCGAAGGTTCGAACGCCTCGCCGGGCGATTTCGTGATCGAACGCGCCTTCGTCGGCTGACGCTCCCGCGCTTGCATCCCCCCGCGCTTTCGCGCAAGCCGCTCGGCGGAAGGGGAAAAACAAGTGGCGCGTATCGAAGACGATCCGCCGGGGCTGGCGGCGCGGGCGGTTCGCCGGTTGCTGTTGCTGCTGTACCGCCTGCGCGGCTGGAAGGCTGTCGGCGAGGTACCCGAACCGCGGCGCTTCGTCCTCATCGCCGCGCCGCACACCAGCAACTGGGACTTCGTCAACTTCCTCGGGCTCACCGCCGACAAAGGCATCCGGCCGCATTTCATGGCCAAGCTGTCGCTTTTCCGCTGGCCGCTCGGCGGCTTCATCCGCCAGATGGGCGGAGTGGCGGTCGATCGCCGCAACAGCGGGCAGGTCGTGCAACAGATGGTCGACGAATTCGCGCGCCGCGCCGAATTCATGCTGACCGTCGCCCCCGAAGGGACGCGCGGCAAGGCGGCGAAATGGCGAACCGGCTTTTACCAGATCGCGCTCGCGGCCAAGGTGCCGATGGTCGTCGGGATGATGGATTATCGCACGAGGACCGGCGGGCTCGGCCCGCTGATCTGGCCGACCGGCGATTTTCGGGCCGACATGCTGAAGGTGCTGGAGGTCTATAGGAGCTGCGTGCCGAAATTCCCCGATCGCGCGGTGTGCTCGATCGATGATATCGTCGGCAGCGAGGTCGAAGCAGGAGAGCGCGGATGAGCGATGCGGCGATATTGCTGGCGGTCAATTTCGTCGTCCTGATCGGCGTCATACTGCTGTTGTGGCGTACCGCCGTCGCGATCCGCGACGTCTCGTTCATCGACGCCTTCTGGGCGTTCGGCATGGTCCTGCTCGCATGGGGCGCTGCGGCGCAGGCCGGCTTCGGCGGGCTGCGCACCCAATTGATCCTCGTCCTCGTCACATTGTGGGGGCTGCGCCTTGCCGCCCATCTTTTCCTGCGCTGGCGCGCGACCGGAGAGGATCCGCGCTATGTCCGGATCGTTGCCCGGACGATGGAGACGAAAGGATGGAGTTGGGGCAAGACCGCGCTGCTCTCGGTGTTCCTGACGCAGGCGCCGCTGTTGTTTCTGACCTGCCTTCCCGCCCAGCTCGGCATCTGGGCGAGTGCGAGCTTCCCGCCCGCAACCATCGGCTGGCTCGCCAAGATCGGCATGTTCGCCGCGCTGGCCGGCATCGCCTTTGAAACCATTGGCGATCTTCAGCTAAATAAGTTCCGCAACGACCCGGCGAACAAGGGCGAGGTGCTCGACACCGGCCTGTGGCGTTACACGCGCCATCCCAATTATTTCGGCGATGCGCTGACCTGGTGGGGTATCTGGCTCGTTGCCGCCGACGCGGGATGGGAAATCGCGGCGGCGAGCGTCATCGGCCCGATTTTCCTCACTTTCACCCTGACACGCTGGTCGGGCAAGGCGCTGCTCGAAAAAGGGCTGCACAAGACGCGCCCCGATTATGCCGATTATGTCCAGCGCACCTCCGGATTCATTCCATGGCCGCCAAAAGCGCCCGCGACCAGGGGCTAGGCGGCGAAGCTGCCGCCGCCGATGCCGGCGCGCTCGGCGACGCGCCGCGCATCCGCGCGATCCTGGCCGCGGCGGCGCGCGCGGGACGCAGCGTCAGCTATTCCGAACTGCTCGGCGATCTGGGATTCCGTTTCACCCGCCCGAAGATGCGCGCTGTGTGCCGGACGCTGGGCGAGGTCGACCGGCTCTGCGCGCTCGATGACCAACCCGATCTTGCGGTGCTGGTCGTACGCGAAAGCGACCGCCTGCCCGGGCAGGGCTGGTGGGTCGGCGGGACGGCGCTGCTGCTCGGATATGACGGCCCATGGGAAGGCGCGGCCGCGGCCCGCTTCATTCGCGAACGGCAGCAACTGGCATTCGATTATTGGGCCGAGCGGTAAGTCCGGCCAACCCCCTCGACTTTGCCTGCGCGGAACGGCAAATTGCCGCTGCCCCCAACCAAAGCGAGCCCCCCATGAAACATGTCCCGACACTTGCCTTCGCCGCGCTGATCATCGCCGCCTGCTCGGCCGGCACCGCACCGAGCGAGGCTGCCCCGGCCGATACCGCCAAGCTCGACGCCTCGGGCGACCAGCCCGCGACGCCGGTCGCCGACGCACCCTTCACGGTGCAGGAGATCGCCGATTTCGACGAACCTTGGGCGATGACCTTCATCCCCGGCACGAAGCTGGCGCTGGTCACCGAGCGGTCCGGCAAATTGAAGCTGTGGCAGGAAGGCGGATCGACCCTCGATGTCGCGGGCGTCCCCGCCGTCGCCTACGGCGGCCAGGGCGGCTTCGGCGACGTCATTCTCGCGCCCGACTTCGCACAGTCGGGCATCGTCTATCTGAGCTGGGTCGAGGCTGGGGCCGGCGGCACCTTCGGCGCGGTCGTCGGCAAGGCGAAGCTCGAACAGGGCGGTGCCCCGAAGCTTTCGGGTCTCCAGATCATCTGGAAACAGGACCCCAAGGTCACCGGCCGCGGCCATTTCTCGCACCGCCTCGCCTTCTCGCCCGACGGCCGGTATCTTTTCATCGGCTCGGGCGAACGCCAGAAATTCGACCCGGCGCAGGATATGAAGGCCAATCTCGGCAAGATAGTGCGCCTCAACCCCGACGGCAGCGTGCCCGCCGACAATCCCTTTGCCGATCAAGCGGGCGTTACCGCACAAATCTGGTCGCTCGGCCATCGCAACATCCTCGGCCTCGCCTTCGATGGTACGGGCCGCCTCTGGAATCAGGAAATGGGGCCGAAGGGTGGCGACGAGGTCAATCTCGTCGAAGCCAAGGCCAATTACGGCTATCCCATCGTGTCGAACGGCGATCATTATGACGGCAAGGATATTCCCGATCATCCGACGCGCCCCGAATTTGCCGCGCCGAAACTGTGGTGGAACCCCTCGGTATCGCCCGGCGGGCTCGCCTGGTACGGCGGCGACGCCTATCCGGGCTGGAAGAACAGCCTGCTGATGGGCGCGCTGTCGGGCGAGGGGCTGATTCGCATGGCCATCGACGGCGACGCGCTCCACAAGTCCGACCGCTGGGATTTCGGTACCCGCATCCGCGAGGTCGAGGCGCGCGAAGACGGCACGGTGTGGCTGCTCACCGACGGTAAGAAAGGTAAGCTGTTGAAACTGGTGCCGAAGCGCTAATATCAGGCCCATGATCCGCGGTTTTCTTACCCGCCGGGCCGAATGGCCCGCGCGCATCCCCGATCCCGACGCGCCGCCGCCCTTGTCGCTGCTGTGGCGCGAGGCGGGGGCCCTGCTGCGCGCGATATCGGGGCGCATCCGCCCGATGCCGCCCGAGCCCAATCCCGACAGCGACCATCCGCCGGTGATGGTGCTGCCGGGCTTCCTGTCGGGCGACTGGGCGACGAAGGCGCTGCGGGCCGACCTCCGCCGCGCCGGCTTTCGCTGCTATGCGTGGGGTCTCGGCTTCAACCGTGGCGCGACCGCCGACATCGTCGACCGCATCGATACCCGCGTCCAGTGGATCATCGACCGCACCGGCCACGCGCCCGCGCTGGTGGGATGGTCGCTCGGCGGGATTTACGCCCGCGAATATGCCAAGCACCACCCCGACAAAGTCGCGCGCGTCGTCACGCTCGGTTCGCCCTTCTCGGGCTCGCGCCGCGCCAACCGCGCCTGGCGGCTCTATCACCTCGTCGCGCGCCACCCCGTCGACAATCCCCCCATCGACTTTCACCCCGCGCCGCGCCCGAGCATGCCGACCTTCGCGCTATGGTCGAAGCACGACGGCGTCATCGCCGCCGACAGCGCGCGCGGTCTGCCGCACGAAAGCGACCGGCAGGTCGAGGTCGATTGCGGCCACATGGGCTTTGCCTATGCACCGAACTCGGTGGCGGCGATCGTCAAGGCGCTGACCGAAGAGGTCGCGACAACCACTGGCGGTCAAATTCGAGAAGCATGAAGAGTTTCCAACCATTTCTTCTCGTGCCTCTTTTTTGCGGTGCATGCGCAACCGTTAAGCCGCTCCCCATTCCTCCGGTGGACATCGCTTTGGGGCCCGTAATCGTGACGTTCGAAAGGGGGGCCACGCAACTGACATCCGACAGCCGCGAGAATGTTGCGCGCTTCGCCAACGCTTATCGCGACCTTGAATCCGCCTTTTCTGGCGTGACGCTGTGTGAGGGCAAGGGAGAAGGCACCCTTCCCGAGCGCAGGGCGAGATATGTTGAAAAGCGGCTAGTTGGAGCAGGTGCCAAGCCCGTAATGTTCGGCGACCCTAAATATTGTGATCGCCTCGGAGGACGCGAGGAGGGGCAGATCATTCTTCTGATCCTCCCGCCAGAATCTTAGGCGCAGCGTGCTTCCATGCCAACGTCGTTAGCGCGCTAGCCATCGGCCGGCTTTTTAACAAACATCGATGCGATAGGCGGGCGCAGCGCGCCACGACAGCAGCATCCGCCCCGGCCGCCGTCCCGCCCGCCCGGTCGACACAAACCCGACCCGGCGCAGCAAGGCACGCGAGCGTTCGTTGTCGGGATGGCATTCGGCGACGATCGAACAGCCCGGCCGCGACGAGGCGAGCGCCTCGACGACCGCACGCACCGCCTCGGTCGCGATGCCCTTGCCCCGCACCCGCGCGGCGAACCAGTAACCGATCTCATATTCCTGTCCCAGACGCCGGTGGACGCCGATCACGCCGTTGAGGTCAAGACCGCTTTCGTCGCGCACGGCGTGGAAAACGTCACCGCCGCCCGATCCGGCAATCAGTGCGCGGGCATCGGCTTCGGTGAACGGCGCGGGCAGGAAATGGATCCGCGAGGTCACCGTTTCGTCGGTGATCGCGGCGAGGGCGCGCGCATCATCGGCAGTGAGCGGGGTGATGCGGCAATGGTCGGTCGACAGGGCAAGCAAGGTATCGGTCATGTCGCGTCTTCTTCAAAAAGCGCACGCCGCGACCGAGGGGGTGATGATGTGATGACAACCATTCGCCTTCCGGACACGGCGGCGATGGTCATAGGGTGATGCCATGCCGCTCCTATGTAAAGGAGCGCCAATACGCCTTGAATCGAAGGGATCGGTCGTTGGTCATCACCGCAGCGCCTATCAGCTTTGCACGGCCCGATCAACGCCTTCCGGGCATCACCGTGGCGAACAGCCTCCGGACGCGCTACCCCCCCGCGCATGACATCGACCGATGCCGCCATCTTTATCCGGGACAATCTGCCGGTGCTGCCGGTCCCCGGCATTCCCGAAATCCGGCTGCACAAGGCGGCGCCGGACAGCGGCCTCGGCCGCCTTGCCGCGCGCGATGCGGAGGGTTTCGGTGCCCCCTATTGGGCGCATTATTGGGCCGGCGGCCTCGCGCTCGCGCGCCATATTCTCGACCATCCCGAATGCGTTGCCGGGCGCTGCATCCTCGATCTCGGGGCGGGATCGGGGCTGGTCGCGATCGCGGCGGCCAAGGCAGGCGCACGGCGGGTGGTTGCCGTCGATGCCGATCGCTATGCGGTCGCCGCGCTCGCGCTCAATGCGGCGCTCAACGACGTCCGGCTCGACATCCGCGCCGGGGACGTCGCCAGCCTCGATCACCCCGACGTCGATCTCATCCTCGCCGGCGACCTCTTCTATTCGGACGAGCTCGCGGGCCACGTCGTTGCCTTTCTCGACCGCTCCGGCATCGACGCGCTCGTCGGCGATCCGTGGCGCCGGCCGCTGCCGCTGGCGCGCCTCGAAGAAATCGCGCGCTACGACGTCGCCGAATCGGGAAGCACCGCGAAATCGGCGGGCGTCTTCCGTTTTCTTCACCCCACCCCTTGACCTTCGGCTTTCACGTAATATGT
Organism: Sphingopyxis macrogoltabida; assembly: GCF_001314325.1. Taxonomy (NCBI): domain Bacteria; kingdom Pseudomonadati; phylum Pseudomonadota; class Alphaproteobacteria; order Sphingomonadales; family Sphingopyxidaceae; genus Sphingopyxis; species Sphingopyxis macrogoltabida. Next base: position 347,346 of record NZ_CP009429.1, on the reverse strand, counting down.
AAAGTTACATGAAACGCGACAGCCGATTGTCGGGCGTGCTCCACGTCCTCCTCCATATGGCGGAACAGGCGGAGCCGCTGACCTCCGACCAGCTCGCCAAGGCGATGCAGACGCATCCCGTCGTCATCCGCCGCATCCTCGGCGGATTGCGCGAAGCGGGCTTCGTCCACAGCGAAAAGGGCCATGGCGGCGGCTGGACGATCGCGCGCGATCTTGCGTCGATCACGATGCGCGACGTTTATGAGGCGATCGGCCGTCCGCACCTGATGGCGATGGGCAACCGCACCGACGCGCCGGGCTGCCTTGTCGAACAGGCGGTCAATGCCGCACTCGACACCAGCTTCCGCGACGCCGAGGCGCTGCTGCTCGACCGCTTCGCCGGGGTCACGCTCGCCGAACTCGCCGCCGATTTTCACGCGCGGATGGCCGCGCGGAACATGACAGAACAGGAGCATATTCATGGCTAAGGGCGCCCAGCATTTCCTCGACAGCTTCAAGGACCCGGCTGCGGTCGCAAATTATACCGAAGGGCCGCGGCGCTTCGTCCCCGGGCTCGACGGCCTGCACCGCATGACCGGACTTTTGCTCGCCGAGCGCGTGCCAGAGGACGCGCATATCCTCGTCCTCGGCGCCGGCGGCGGCAGCGAGATGAAGGCGATGGCCGAGGCACATCCGGGCTGGCGCTTCACCGGGGTCGATCCGGCGGGGCCGATGCTCGACCTCGCGGCAAGGGTCATGGGTCCGCACGCGGCGCGCGCCGAGTTCATTGAAGGCTATATCGACGACGCGCCTGCGGGCCCATTCGATGGCGCCACCTGCCTCCTGACGTTGCATTTCCTCGAACGCGAAGAGCGTATCCGTACCGCGACAGAAATCCGCGCCCGGCTGAAGCCCGGTGCGCCTTTCGTCGCCGCGCACGGCAGCTTTCCGCAAGGCGCGGGCGACCGCGACCGCTGGCTCGACCGCTATGCCTCCTATGCCATCGCCTCGGGCGGCGACCCCGATCAGGTCGCCAAGGGGCGCGAAGCCGTCGCGACCCACGTCGCGATGCTGAGCCCCGAAGCTGACGAGGAGGTGCTGCGCGCCGCGGGCTTCACGGGCGTCGAGCAATTCTACGCCGCCTTCACCTGGCGCGGCTGGGTGGGCTATGCCTAGGACCGGCGTCAGCCGCGCGGTTTCACCGTCACCCAGACGCTGACCGGCGCGACGAATTTTCCGGGCGCCGGCTTGCCGACGTCGATCCGTTCGGCGGTGACCAGCTCGCCGGTCTCGAGCGTAAAGCTCGCCCATGGTTTCGGCATGCGGCCAAAGCTCATCTTCTGGATCGGCTGGCCGGTGGCGGTGTTCATGATTGTCGCAACGATACCCATGACGCGCCCGGTAGCGATGCGCCGCCGACATTGTCCAGCGCGAAGCGAAGCCGTGCCGATAATCGCGGCTAGAAATTGATCACCACCGACCCCGCACTGCGTTTCGCCGCGCCATGGTGGACCGCCTCGATATTGTTCCCGTCGGGATCGAGAAGGAAAGCGGCATAATAGCCCGGATGATAGGATCGCTTGCCCGGCGCGCCTTTGTCGCGGCCGCCCGCGCCAAGGCCGGCCCGGTAGAAGGCGTCGACCATCGCATGATCGGCGGCCTGAAAGGCGAGGTGATGGCGTCCGGTCAATTCCCCGAGCGATTCCTTGCTGTCGACCGACGAAACGAACAACTCGTCGAACCAGAAATGCTCGGCCGCCTCGCCGCCGATCGGGATTCCCAGGACATCGAAAATCGCGCCATAGAATTTGCGGCTCGCGGCAAGGTCGGCAACGACGAGCTGGATATGATCGATCAGCCGGCCGCGATGCAGTTCCATCGTTTCCATTCCGCTTCTCCTTCGGCGGACTTACCGATCGGGCTGCCCAAAGTTCCACCATCGACACGAACGCTTCACGCTGGTGGATCGGCACGCATCCGAATATGGATGGCCGGTGCCCTGCGCGGGACACGTCCGCCGTATCGACAGGAAGGTCCGCACCATGATCCTCGCTCCCCTCGCCCTCTTGTTCGCGGCGCAAAGCGGCGCGGCCGCACCAGCGGGCGTCTGCTCCTATGCGGTGATCGCGGGCGATACGAGCAGCCGCAAGACCAACGTCCACCGCACCCCGACGATCGCCTCGGGCAAGGTCGGCAAGCTCGGCCGCGGCACGCCGGTGTTCGTCTGCGGCGCGCGCGGCAACTGGCTGTGGGTGCATTTCGCACAGGGGCGCCACAGCTGTCGCGGGACGGCAAACGGCCTCGACGTCCGCTATGCGTCGACCTGCGCCAAAGGCTGGGTCGAACGGCACCGCGTGGCGATCGCGGCGCGCTGATCGCGGCGTGCACCGCGCAACTGTCCGCTAGTCGTCCAGGAAAGGCGCCACAATCTCGTCGGTCACCCGGAGCGGCCGGCCGCTCGCCTTGTCGAGCAACGCCCACACCGTTCGCGCCCGCACATGGACCTTGCCGTCAGCCCCGGTGAATTCCATGAAGCGGTCGAACTTCGCGCCCTGCGGCTTGTCGGCCACCCATGTTCGCGCGGTCACCGTCTCGCCGGGGCCAAGCGCGCGCAGATAGTCGATCTCGTGCCGCACCACGACCCAGATATAGGCGAGCTTGTGGCTTTCCGGCGCCGCCGCGTCCCAATGGCCGGTCGCGACCTGCTGGATCCACTGCACCCAGACCGCATTGTTGACATGGCCAAGCTCGTCGATGCTCTCGGGCGTCGCGACGAACTCGCGCGTAAACTCCCTCATGCCAGTTCGACGGTGGTCACCATATAGCCCGCCTCGCGGAGGGAGGCGACGAGGCTGTCGAGATGCTCGCGGTCGCGCGCTTCGCATTCGATGTCGGTGATCAGGCCCTTGGCCGGCAGCGTGGTGAAAATGCGCTGGTGATAGATTTCGATGATGTTGACCTGTTTCTCGTCGAACAGCTTCATCACCTTGAACAGCGCGCCGGGACGGTCCTGCAGCCGGATGCGCAGCCGCGCGATGCGGCCCGAGCGTGCGAGGTCGCGCAGCAGCACATTGGCGAGCAGCCGCGTGTCGATATTGCCGCCGGTGAGCACCAGCCCGACCTTGCGCCCAGCAAATTCTTCGGGATGCGCGAGCATCGCCGCAAGGCCCGCGGCCCCCGCACCCTCGACCACCGTTTTCTCGATCTGGAGCAGCAGGCTGACCGCGCGCTCGAGGTGGCGTTCGGCGACCAGCACGATATCGTCGTTGAGCTCGGCAACCAGCCTCCGCGTATAGGCGCCCGGTTCCTTCACCGCGATACCTTCGGCCAGCGTGTCGCCTTCGCACGCCATGTCGACGCCGTTCAGCTCGGCGTACATCGAAGGATACAGCTCGGCCTGCACGCCGACGAGGCGCACATCATTCTTGATCCCGCGCGCCGCGGTGCCCATGCCCGCAAGCAGCCCGCCGCCGCCGATCGGCACGATCAGCGTGTCGATCTCGGGCACGTCCTCGAGCATCTCGAGCGCCACCGTCCCCTGCCCCGCCGCGACATTGGGATGGTCGAACGGATGAACGAAGGTCAGCCCGCGCTCGACTTCCAGTTCGCGGGCATGGGCATAAGCGTCATCGAACTTCTCACCGAACAGCACGATCGTCGCGCCATGGCTCGCGGTCTGCGACACCTTCACCTGCGGCGTCGTGCTCGGCATCACGATGGTGACCGGCACGCCGAGCCGCTTGCCATGATAGGCAAGGCCCTGCGCATGGTTGCCCGCCGACGCCGCGATCACCCCGCGCGCCTTCGCCGCATCGTCGAGCAGCAACAGCGCGTTGAGCGCACCGCGCTCCTTATACGCTGCCGTAAACTGCAGATTCTCGAATTTGAGCCACACCTCGGCACCGACCAGATCGGACAGGGTCTGCGACTTCAGCGTCGGTGTCCGCACCACCGCGCCGTTAATTCGCCCCGCCGCCGCACGCACATCGTCCAATGTGATTGCCGGCAAATCGGCAGCGGAGGTCAGGGTGAGTTGATCTGTCATAACGACAGGAGCCCTAGAGCCTGTCTCAAGGGAATGGAAGCATCGAGATCACCGGGAGGTGCGCGCTGGGTAGGAGGCGAGGGCAGCTCGGGCCGGAAGCCCGGGCAACCGAGCCGACGCCGCCAGCGCACACCTCCCGGTGACCGCGAAGCGGCGGGCCAATTTGGGCCCAGCCCTGCGTTGCTCGTCGGAGCCGATGCACCACATCGCCCCCTCCTCGCGCCTAGGCCTGAACCCAAATTGGCTCCGTCTCGATGCTTCCATTCCCTTGAGACAGGCTCCTCCATCTAGCGCGCGAAGCAAACAATGCTATGGACCGCGCATGAGCGAACAAAAATTGCGTATCAGCTTCATCGGCACCGGCGTCATGGGCGGACCGATGGCGGGGCATCTCGTCAAGGCGGGGCATGACCTCACCGTCTATAATCGCACCCGTGCCAAGGCCGACGCCTGGGTGGCACAGTATGGCGGCGCGGCGGCATCGACCCCGGCCGAAGCGGCGAAAGACGCCGACGTCATACTCTCGTGCGTCGGCAATGACGACGACCTCGCACAGGTCACGCTGGGCCGCGACGGCGCCTTTGCGGCGATGCGCAAGGGCGCGCTGTTCGTCGACCACACCACCGTTTCGGCGCGCATCGCCCGCCAGCTTTCGGTCGAGGCCGAATCGCTCGGGCTGCTCGCCCTCGACGCACCCGTCTCGGGCGGCGAAGCCGGCGCCCAGAACGGCACCTTGTCGATCATGTGCGGCGGCACGCCCGAAGCCTTCGCCGCCGCCGAACCGGTGATGCGCGCCTATGCCGCGCGCATGGTCCATATCGGCGGCCCCGGCGCCGGACAGACGACAAAGATGGTCAACCAGATCGCGATCGCCGGCGTGTTGCAGGGGCTGTCCGAGGCGCTCCGCTTTGCGCAGGCGTCGGACCTCGACACCGACAAGGTGTTCGAAGCGGTGTCGGGCGGCGCCGCGGCAAGTTGGCAGATGCTCAACCGCTGGGGCACGATGGCGAAGGACGAATTCGATTTCGGCTTCGCGGTCGACTGGATGCGCAAGGACCTCGGCCTCGCGCTCGAAGAAGCGCGCCTCAACGGCGCAACGCTGCCCGTCGCGAGCCTCGTCGACCAATTCTATGCCGACGTCCAAAAGGCTGGTCATGGCCGCCGCGACACGAGTTCGCTGGTGACGAGGCTGCCCAAGTGAAACACCTCGCCCTTGCCGCGCTGCTGTCACTGGTCGCCGTACCGGCACAGGCCGATACGCTCGTCGACAATGTCAACGGCATCACGCTCGACAAGGACGGCAAGCTCGTCCGCTTCACCGGACTGGTCATCGCGTCCGACGGCAAGGTCAAACAGCTCCTCGACCGCAAGGACAAGCGCCCCGAACGTCCCGATTTCAGGGAGGACGGCAAAGGCCGCACGCTGATTCCGGGCATGATCGACGCGCACGGCCACGTCATGGGCTTCGGCTTCTCGCTGATGCTGCTCGACCTGTCGGAGACGAAATCGCTTGCCGAGGCACAGGCGGCAATCCGCAAATATGCCGCGGCGAACCCCGAAATGCCGTGGATCATCGGGTCGGGCTGGAATCAGGAAAAATGGGGCCTCGGCCGTTTCCCGACCGCCGCCGACCTCGACGCCGCGGTTCCCGACCGTCCCGTCTGGCTCGAACGCATCGACGGCCATGCCGGCTGGGCGAACAGCGCGGCGATGGCAGCGGCAAAGGTCAGCGCGACGAGCAAGGCGCCCGAGGGCGGCCGCATCGAGATGGCCGACGGCAAGCCGAGCGGCGTGTTCGTCGATGCGGCGATGGCGCTGGTCAACAATGCAAAGCCCAAGCCGCTAGCGCGCGACCTCGACCGCGCCCTTTATCTGGCGCAGCAAAAGCTGCTCGAACAGGGCATCACCAGCATCGCCGACATGGGCACGACGATCGCCGACTGGCAGGCGTTTCGCCGCGCCGGCGACAAGAAACAGCTCGCGATCCGCATCCTCAGCTACGGCGCCGACATCGACAATATGGCGATCATCGCCGGACAGGAACCGACGCCGTGGCTGTACGACGACAGGCTGCGCATGGTCGGGGTCAAACTCTATCTCGACGGCGCGCTCGGTTCGCGCGGCGCGTGGCTGAAACAGCCCTATAGCGACGCGCCGGGGCAAAAGGGCCTGCCCCTGCTGACCCCCGCGCAGCTCCGCAACAAGATGGTGCGCGCGTCGATGGACAATTTCCAGGTCGCGATCCACGCGATCGGCGATGCCGCCAATGCCGAAGCGCTCGCCGCGATCGGCGATCTGACCGCCGACCTGCCCGGCGAGCGGCGCTGGCGGATCGAACATGCGCAGGTCATCGGCCCCGCCGACATTGCGCGTTTCGCGCAATTGAAGGTCATCGCCTCGATGCAGCCGATCCACCAGCCGTCGGACCGGCTGATGGCCGAGGCCCGGCTAGGCCCCGACCGGCTCAAGGGCGCCTATGCGTGGCGGAGCCTCGAAAACGCCGGCGTCCGCCTCGCCTTCGGCTCCGACGTGCCGGTCGAAAGCTCGAACCCCTTTCCCGGCATCGCCGCCGCGATTTCGCGCACCGATGCTGCGGGGCAGCCGTTCGGCGGCTGGCATCCCGAAGAAGCGGTGACGCGCGAAACCGCGCTCGACGGCTTCACCCGCACCGCCGCCTTCGCCGCCTTTGCCGAGGACCGGCTCGGCACGCTGATGCCCGGAATGCGCGCCGACTTCCTGATCGTCGACGGCGATCCGCTGATGGCGAGCCCCGACGAGATCCGCCGCATGGCGCCGCTCGAAACCTGGATCGGGGGATATCGCTATTACAAGCGGAAGGAATGATCGCATGTCCGCTGTTGCTACCCGCCTCGCGCCCCGCCGCGTCGCCAAGCCGTGGGGCCGCACCGACATCGGCCCGCTGTTCGATGCCGCGGGCGAGCGCATCGGCGAAATCTGGTTCGAACTTCCGGCAGGGCGCCCCGAACCGGCGCTGCTGATCAAATATCTCTTCACCTCCGAAGCGCTGTCGGTGCAGGTCCACCCCGACGACGCCGGGGCGCAGGCGGTCGGCGCGCGGCAGGGCAAGGAAGAGGCGTGGGTGATCCTCGATGCCGAAGACGACGCGGCGATCGGCCTCGGCCTCGAACAGCGCGTCACGCCCGAAGAACTGCGCGATGCCGCGCTCGACGGCAGCATCGAGGAACTGATCGACTGGAAACCCGTCGCGCCGGGCGATCATTTCCACGTCACCCCCGGCACGATCCACGCGATCGGCGGTGGTCTCGCGCTCATCGAAGTGCAGCAATATGCCGACATCACCTATCGCCTCTACGACTATGGCCGCCCGCGCGACCTGCATCTCGAGGAGGCGATGGCCTGCGCCGAGCCCGGTCCCTATCTGACGCCGAACCTGCGGACGCCGATCGCGGTCGGCATCGACCGCCTCGTCGACGGCCCGAAATTCGGCCTTGTCGATGCGCACCTCGACGATTTCGCCGCGCTTCCCGATCTCGGCGCCAATAGCCCCGTCTGGTTCATCCCCGTCGACGGTTCGGGAGAGATCGAAGGAGAGCCGTGGCGGCCCGGCGAATGCTGGCTGTTCGACGATGCGGCAGGGCTTGCCATGCTCGCCGGCAAGGGCCGCGCCCTCATCGCCTGGGCGACCGTCGCATGAGCCTCGATCGCCGCAAACTGCTCGCATCGCTCGCCGCCGTTCCCGCCGCACTCGCGGTCGGCGCCGCGGCAAGGGAGAAGAAGGAACCGAAACCGAAGGATCCGCCCGAGCCGCGCAAATCGCGCAAGCGCAGGGGCGCCAAGGCGCCAGAGAGCCATGTCGACGTCGCGGTCGTCGGCGCCGGCGCGCTCGGCGCGTGGACCGTGTGGCACCTTGTCCGGCAGGGCAAAAGCGTCCGGCTGTTCGACGCCTATGGCGCGGGCAACGGCCGCGCCGCGTCGAACCTGCCGTCGATGCTGCTCGACCCGGCGCAGGGCGGCGACGCGCTGTACGCCGGCCTCGTGTCGGACAGCCGCGACGCGTGGGACCGGCTTTCCGACACCGCCAGCCTGCCGATCCTGACGCCGTGCCAGGCGCTGACGACGCTCGCCGCAACCGACGCGGCCGTTGCACCGCGCGGCAGCGAGCGCGAGAGCGGCGACAAGCTGCGGAACCGCTTCACCCAGATCGCCTGGCACCCGGGCGAGGCCGCCTATATTGCCGACAAGGGCGCAATGCTTGCGGGGCGCCGCGGCGTCCTCGAAACATTGCTCGACGCGCAGGTCGAACCCGAAGCGGTGGTGATGCCCGCGCCACTCCGCGACAAGCGCCGCGACGTCTATGTCCTCCCCGACGGCGGCACCGCGGGCAGCATCGTCTATGCGTGCGGCGCCTGGCTCACCGAACTCTTCCCGCAGTTGCTGACGCCGCAGCGGCTTTCGGCGGTGCGCAGCCAGGTCTTCCATTTCGGCCCCGGACAAGGCGACCTGCAATATCGCCCGCCCGCGATGCCCGCCTTTATCGACCGCGCCTATGGCTTTACCGCGCTTCCCGACATCGAGGGCGAGGGCGTGCGCTGCTGGCGCAGCATGGGCGATGCGAGCGTCGATCCCGACAGCTTCGACCGCCGCGCCGACGAACGCGCACTCGCCGATGTCCGCCAGTGGCTCGCGAGCCGCCTGCCGCGCATCGGCACCGCGCCGGTCGTCGCCAGCGCCGCGGTGCACGATTGCCGCACCGCCACCGGCGACCTGCTGCTCGACCGTCTGCCCGACCATCCGCGCGCATGGGTCGTCGGCGGCGCCGCGGGACGCGCCTTCGCGCTGGCGCCCGCGATCGGCGCGCGCGTCGCGGCGCATGTCGCCGACGCCGGGCGCCCGGTCGAGCCGCGCTGGGCGCTCGCCCGGCTGACGGGCGGCATCGTCACGCCGCCTCCGCCGCCATCCTGATTTCGCCCCGGGGGGAAGCATGCGCCTGACCGACTGCCACAATATCGACGACTTCCGCGCGCTGGCGAAACGCCGTCTGCCCTGGCCGGTGTTCGACTATATCGACGGGGCGGCCGACGACGAGGTAACCCGCCGCCGCAACCGCGATGCGTTCGACCGCTGCGACCTCGTTCCCCGCGTCCTCGCCGGGGTCGAAAGCATCGATATGCGCACGACGCTGTTTGGGCGCGAGATGGCGATGCCGCTGTTCCTGTCGCCGACCGCGCTTCAGCGCCTGTTCCACTGGCAGGGCGAACGCGCCGTCCTCCGCGCCGCCGCGAACGCCGGCACCGTCGCGGGCATCTCCAGCCTCGCGACGATCGGCCTCGCCGAGGCGGGCGCGCTCACCGACGGCCCCAAGCTGTTCCAGCTCTATGTCCACCACGACGAAGGGCTCAACAAGGCGATGCTCGACGCCGCGCGCGCTGCGAAGTTCGATGCCGTCGCGCTGACGGTCGACACGATCGTCGGCGGCAACCGCGAACGCTGCCTGCGGTCGGGCTTCACCTCGCCGCCGCGCTTTACCGCGCGCAACATGCTGAGCTACGCGATCAAGCCCGGCTGGGGGCTCAACTATGTCCTCCGCGAGAAATTCAGCCTGCCCAACCTCGCGACGCATGTGTCCGAAGGGTCGAGCGTCCCCAAGTCGGTCGCCGAATATTTTACCTCGATGCTCGACCAGAGCCTCGACTGGCAGCGAGCCGAGGCGATCCGCAAGCAATGGGACGGCCCCTTCTGCCTCAAGGGCATCGCGGCGGTCGAGGATGCAAAACGCGCGGTCGATATCGGCGCCACCGCGATCATGGTGTCGAACCATGGCGGACGCCAGCTCGACGGCAGTATTTCGCCCTTCGACGCGCTCGCCGAGATCGTCGACGCGGTCGGCGACCGGATCGAGGTGATCTGCGACGGCGGCATCACCCGCGGTACGCATGTCCTGAAGGCGCTCTCGGTCGGCGCGAAGGCCTGTTCGGGCGGCCGGCTCTACCTCTACGCGCTCGCCGCGGCGGGCGAGGATGGCGTCAGCCGTGCGATCGGGCTGCTCCGCGCCGAGATCGAGCGCGGGATGAAGCTGATGGGGGCCAAGACCCTCGCGGATCTCGGCCCCCACAATCTGCGCTGGCGCTGACCAAATAGAGTGAACCCCGGCGAAAGCCGGGGCCCACGAAATTTACGCTATCGCTGGACCCCGGCTTTCGCCGGGGCACAACCTATGCGGCAATCGCCTCCTCCTTCTTCCCCAATCCGCCCCAGTCGATGTTGCGCGTCATGTACATCACGCCTGCGAGCGCGAAGAACATCAGCACCGACCCGATCAGCAGCGAATAGGCCTCGAGGTTGAGCAGGACATAGAGCAGCGCGTAGAGCCCGATCAGCATCGCGGCGAGGAAGCGGGCGCGCTTCCAGCTCTTGAGCACCGCCGCGCTATACGCCGCGAGCAGCCCGATGATCGCCGCCGACGCCAGCAGATAGGCGGGCGTGAAGCCGATCACTTCGGCAAAGGCGAGCAGCAGCACGAAGAACAGCACCAGCGCGACGCCGGTGAGCAGATATTCGGCCGCCGCGACCCGCGCCCCCGCGATGATGTCGAACATCAGGAAGGCGACGAAGGTGAAGCCGATGAACAGGAAACCATATTTGATGCTGCGATCGACCTGGCTGTACAGGTCGACGGGTTCGATCAGGCTGATCGCGACCGCCTTTGCGGTACCGCCCGATGCCTCGACGGCTGTGTCCGCCGCGACCTCGACCGGCACCGATTCGGCGTAGCCGCGCCCGCCATAATTGGTCGACACCGGCGGCGACAGGTCGCCGGTCAGCACCTGCGCCTGCCCCAGCGCGAGGTTGGGGATCGCATAGGTCGCGGTAAAGCCGCTGCCCGTCACATTGCGCTTCGCCGGCAGGAAATCGCCGCCGAAGCTCGGGTTGGGCCAGCTCGACTTGACCGTCCAGCGCGTGTCGACCCCGCGCGGGATCAGCTTGAAATCGCCGAGCCCGCGCACGCCGACCCGGTAATCGATCTTCATCGGCGCCGCCGCGCTCCAGTCGACGAACGCAAAGGTCCCCGAATTGCCGGTCGAGAGCAGCCCCTTGCCCGGCTGGAGTGCCAGCGGCTTGCCGTCGATGCTCAGGCTGTTGCCGTCGACCAGCCCGCGCGCGTCGCTGACCCCCAGCCGCACCTCGGCGCGGTCGAGCATCAGCGCATCGCGCGTCACGCCATAGCGCGCGATATCCGCCGGCAGGACGAATTCGGCGCTGCCCGCGATCTGGCTTTCATAGACGACGGTTTCGTAGATCGCCTTTTTCCGCTTCTCGGGCTTGATCGTCACCTCGGCCTTGTTGCTCTGCGGCGAGAGATAGAGGTTGCGGATCATGTTGACCGAACGCGTCACGTCGCGGCCGTTTTCGGTGACCGTCTGCGTTTCGGTGGCGCGATAGGGAATGACGATCACCGGCCCGGCGATCGTCTGCTGCCCGCCCCAGCCCTGCCCGATCGAGGCTTGCGCGGTTTCGGCCTGCTGCTGGCGATCCCAGAGCAGGCCATAGACCATCAGGAGCGGGACCATCAGCGCGACGGCGATGAGCACCGCAATGACCAGCTTGACGCCGGGGCTGCGCTCGCCGCGCGCCGGAGGATCGGGCGGCGCGGCGGCGGGAACGGACGTATTTCGGGGGGCTTGAGCCATGGGAATGAGTTCTCCTATCGGTTCAATTCGTCGATGGATTTGCACGCTTCATCGACATGGTCAAGCAGCTTGCGGTGGATTGCGCCTGTGATTGCCGGTGCTTGCCAACATCGGCGGGGCTGCTATCGCTGCAAGACGATTTCGCGGCACAAGCGAAAATTTGCGGGATTGCAGTGACGATGACGGCAAATGCAGCGGATGACGCGGCCGAACGCCCCTATGATATTTTCATCAGCTACAGCCGCGCCGACGCCGTCAAGGCGGGGCAGATTCGCGACCTGCTGACCGCGCGCGGCCACCATGTCTTTTTCGATGCCGAGGGAATCGACGCCGGCGCCGAATTTCCCGACGTCATCGACCGCGCGGTCAAGGGCGCCAAGGTCGTTCTGGGCTGCTGGACACCCGCCGCGATCCAGCGCCGCTGGGTCCGCATCGAAAGCCGCATCGGCCTCGACCGCGGTTCGCTCGTCGCGATCGGACTGGAGAAGATGGACCCGGAGGCGCTGCCCGCCGAATTTTACAACGTCAACGTCGTCGATCTGTCGAAATTCGACGGCAGCGCGGCGCATCCGGCCTGGCAGCGGGTGCTGGCGGCGATCGACCGGCGTCTGGGCGGAGGCGGCCCGGCCGCTGCGCCGGCGGGGGAGCCCGTCCGCGCGCCCGTATCCCGGCGGGGTTTCTCCCCGCTTGCCGTGGGAACCGCCGCGGCGCTCGCGGTCGCGGCACTGGCTGGCGGCGGCTGGTATTATACGGCCCATTCGGCCGCCTTCGATCGGACCGCGGTCGCTGACGGTTTCGACAGGACGGTGACGGCAACCGAACCGGTCATCGCCAACGCCGTGGTCAGCGCGCTGGGCGACACCGAAAAGGCGACCAACGGCAAGATTTTCTGGGGACTCGCGCAGTTGATCGCGGTCGACAAGGCCACGGCCGCCGACAAATTGTCGCGCTTCGACGCGATGGTCGCCAAATTCATGGGCGGCGGCTGCCACTGCGTCATGGTCGAAGGCGCGCCCTTTACCGTCGTATCGCTGTGGACGCTCAAGGCCTATGGCGCCGCCGACCGGCCGCCACCCGTGCCCGTCGTCGAGGCGCTGCTCGCGGCGCAAAATCGCGAAGGCTGGTGGTCGAGCGCGATGGACGCCGCCGACCGGCCCGACAATGCCGCGACCTATGTCACCGCCTTCGCGGTGATTGCCTTGCGCGAGATCGATGCCGCACTGAAGGGCGAACCGGCGTTGCAGGAAAAGGTCCGTACGGCGCGGAGCCGGGCGGTCGAATGGCTGATGCGGCGGCGGCCGAAAGCGGGGGTCAACTGGGCCGACTATCCCGACAACAGCCTGCGCACCGAGACGCCGTCGATCTCCGCCATGGCGACGCTCGCGCTGATCCCCGAGGTCGGCGATGCCGAAGCGAAGGGCCTCGCCGCCGACTTCGTCGCGGGCATCGACAGGCTGTCGCCGATCCAGACCAATTTCTCGACCGACGTCATGGTGACGCGTGCCGATGGCGAGACCTATGTCGATACCTATCGCCATGTTCCCGCGGGGTGGGAGGTCCACGCGCTCGCAAAGAGCTACCCGCTTCTCGCGGGCGATGCGGCGACGAAGGCGGAGCGCCTGCTCGATCAGGCCGGAACGATTAGCCTCTCCGACCCGCAGCTCGCGCGGCAGGACTGGATGCTCGCCGAACAATATATGGGTTGGCGCGGCGCCCGCGATGCGCTCGCGTCCGGAAAACCCTGAGATCCTGACCCTGGAATTGGTGGAGGCGGCCTCCCCCCAGAGGCCGCCTCCGGCCCGGCGTCAGAACGCTGCGCCGAGCGAGAAGACGACCGCGCCGTCGGCGCCGACCGCTTCCTTGTAACCGCCGAACTTCGGGGCGTCGGTATTCACATAGGCGACCCCGAGGGTGAGCACCTTCCACGTGACATCGACCCCGACCGAATAGTCGAACACTTCGCCGTCGAGCCCGCCGAGGAAGCTGTCGCTCTTGGCATAGCCGACATGGCCCTTCAGCTTGAACGGGGTGTCGGGGATTTGCACGCCGACGTCGCTGTAGATGTAGACGCCGCTCGCATCGCCGAGCGAATTCTGGCCACCGGGAGCCCAGGCGATGCCGCCCTTGACCGTCGCCGGGCCGATCGCGCCGGTCAGCGAGGCATAGGGTTCGATCACCGTCGTGTTGTTGGCGCCGGGGTAAAGATAGACGGTCGCGCCGATGTCGGCGGTCAGGCCGGGCGTGACCTCCTTGGCGAAGCCCGCAAAGACGTCGATTTCGGTGCCGTTGTTGAAGCCGATGCTCGATCCCCAGGTACCGACATACAGGCCGCTGTCATGGCCAATGGTAAAGCCACCCTGGATCGCGGCCTCTTCGTTCGACTGGCTGAAGCCGCGGAAACGATAGTCGCTGACGACGGTGGCGCTGCCGGTGATGGTGATGCCGTCGCTATCTTCTTCGGCGTCCTGCGCGAAGGCGGGGGTCGAGAGGGCCGAAGCGGCGAGAAGCACGCCGAAGCATGCACGGGAGAGATTTTTCATGGACAGATCCCTGACTGGTTAAACGGATCGTCCCTGCCTGCCGCGCGACGGCCAGCCTCTTTTCGGGCCAGTCCGGTCTCGCGTGATCAACCTGTCAGCGAATTTGTTGCGGCGCACAAACGAAAAGTCGATGCGCGCCGTGTAAAACGAAGCGCTGCGACTTTTTTGCAACAGTCGATGCAACCGCCGGCACTTGCCAGCGCGCGTGGATATCAGGACAGCACCGCCCAGGTCGGCGCATGGTCGCTCGCCTTTTCGCGGCCGCGATGATCCTTGTCGACCCCGGCATCGACCAGCCGGTCGGCCAACGCCGGGCTGAGCAGCAGGTGATCGATCCGGAAACCATGATCGCGTTGCCATCCGCCGGCTTGATAGTCCCAGAAGGTCCACACGCCGCCCGCCGGATGGCGGCTGCGGATGGCGTCGGTCCAGCCGTCGCCGAGCAGGCGGAACCACGCATCGCGCGATTCGGGCTGCATCAACGCGTCGGTCGCCATCGCGCGCGGATCCCACACATCGTCGTCGTGCGGGATGACATTATAGTCGCCGGTGAGAATTGTCGGAATTTCGGCCGCCAGCAATGCTCTGGCGCGCTCGCGCAACCGCGCCATCCAGCGCAGCTTGTAATCGAATTTCGGCCCCGGTTGGGGATTGCCGTTGGGGAGGTAGATCGACGCGACGCGGAGGCCGTGGACGTCGGCTTCCAGATAACGCGACTGCTCGTCCTCGGCTTCGCCGGCGAGCCCGCGCTGCACCTCGACAGGCTGCGTGCCCTTGGCGAGGATCGCGACGCCGTTGAAGCCCTTTTGCCCATGATAGAGGAAGCCGTAACCCGCGGCTTCGATCTCCTTGGTCGGCATCGTCTCGTCGCTCGACTTCAGTTCCTGCAGGCAGGCGATATCGGGCTGCGTTTCCTCGAGCCATTCGACGAGGCGCGGCAGACGGGCCTTGATCCCGTTGATATTGAAGGTCGCGATTTTCATGGCGCACCTATGCCAGCAAGCTGGCAGCTTAGAAAGGCGTCAGATCGAGAAGCTGGACCCGCAACCGCAGCCCGAGGCGGCGTTCGGATTTTCGACCTTGAAGGACGACCCGCCGAGCGAATCGACGAAATCGACGACGCAGCCGCGCACAAGGTCGATGCTGACCGGATCGACGACCAGTTTCACGCCGTCGGTTTCGGTGACGATATCATCGCCCTCGATGCTCTCGGCCAAGCCGAAACGATAGGTGAAGCCCGAACAGCCGCCGCCATCGACGGCGAGGCGCAGCGCCGGGGCGGCCCCGCCCTTGCGTTCCGCAATCCAGCGGACGCGCGCAGCGGCGGCGGGCGACAGGGTGATATCGGAAAGCTGGGTGGCCATGGGGCTTAGATAGGCGCTTTATCGCAAATGAAAAGGGCGCCCCGGCCTAAGGCCGGCGGACGCCCCCTCCTCTCCGACCCTGAATTTCTTACTCGGGACCGCCCATTGCGAGCTTGTCGCCCGTCAGCGCGGCGATCGCCATCGAATCCGAACGAACGAAGGGCATCGGATTGACCGGCGCGCCTTCGATGCGGACTTCATAATGGAGGTGGTTGCCCGTCGAACGCCCGGTCGAGCCGACATAGCCGACGATCTGGCCCTTCTTGACCGACTGTCCGGGGGTGACGATGTACGAAGACATATGGCCGTAGCGCGTCTGGATCGCGTTGCCATGTTCGATTTCGACATAATTACCATAGCCGCCCAGACGCTGGGCGCGGCCGACGATGCCGTCGGCGGTGGCATAGATGGGGGTGCCATGCGGCGCCGGAATGTCGATGCCGTTGTGGCGCGCGACCTTGCCCGTGATCGGGTGAACGCGCATGCCGTAGGACGAGGAGAGCGACATCTGCTCGATCGGGCGGCGCGACGGCACTGCAACGCCGATCGAAGCCGAGAGGCCGGTGTCGAGACGCTTCCAGGCCTGGAAGATCGCGCGGGCTTCGGTGTCCTCGCTCGGCGAAATCCGGCCGGCGATGAAGCTGTCGTCATCGGGTTCGTCGGGAACGTTGATGCTGGCATCGGCGCTGGTGTCGGCGGCGTGGACGGCCGGGGCGGCCAGTCCGAAACATGCTGCCGCGCAGATGATTGCGACTTGGTGCAACTTCTGCGCCAGAAGAGTGTTTATCAAAACGACGACCCCGCATTTGCCATGTCGCCAAAGTCACAAAAGGGCTTTGGCGCCGGTGTTTGTTGGTTTGGATGATTGCTCATCCCCCGCGAAGCCTGTGTGCTGTTCCAATCCTTACGAAGCAATAACGGCGTAGAATTCTTGCGTTAAACCGGCATCACGGCGCGCCGAGTCGTTGAACGGCGGTTTGAGCGCGCCCCGGAATCGCGATTTTACGAGGCTTTGCCACGTTTCGACGACGTTGAATCCCCGTTCGTCGCACAGCCAGCCGAACCAGACTGTGCCCGCGCTCACATGGCGAATCTCATCGCTATAGATTCGCGCCAATATCCGCGCCGAAACCTCGTCGCCGACGCCCTGGAAGCGGTCGATCGTCGCCGGTGTGACGTCGAGCCCGCGCGCTTCGAGCACCATCGGCACGATGGCCAGCCGGGCCAGCGCATCGTCTACGGTCAACTGCGCCGCTTCCCATAAGCCGGCATGTGCGGGCAGCGCGCCATAGTGGCTGCCGAGGCCGCGCAAACGACGGTCGAGCAGAGCGAAATGCATCGCTTCGTCGGCGGCGACGCCGATCCAGTCGTCGACGAACTGGCGCGGAAATTCACCGCCGAAGCGTCCGATCAGGTCGACCGCCAGATCGATCGCAACGAATTCGATGTGCGCGAGGGCGTGGAGTAGCGCGATCCGACCGCGCTCCGACCCGCCCTTGCGCCGCCGCGGCATCTGGTTCGGCGGCAGCAGTTCGGGCGTCGCCGGCCAGGCGGGCTGGTAGGGCATCGCGACGTCGCAGCGATGGTCGAGCCGCCCCTGCCGCCACGCGCGCGCTAGGCTGCGCGCGGCGCGGCGCTTGTCGTGCGGGTCCGGCGTCAGCAGCACGGCCCGTGCGGCTTCACCCAAACTCGTCATGTCAGAGCGCCTTCGCCGCCTCCAGCACCGCCTCGGCATGGCCTTTCACGCGGACCTTGCGCCATTCCTTCGCCAGCTTGCCGTCGGCACCGAACAGGAAGGTCGAGCGTTCGATCCCCATATAGGTGCGGCCGTAATTCTGCTTTTCGACCCATGTGCCGAACGCTTCGCACACCGCGCCGTCCTCGTCCGAAGCGAGGCGGACGGTCAGCCCGTATTTGTCGCGGAACTTGCAGAGCTTCGCCGGCGCGTCGCGCGACACCGCGAGCACCTGCGCCTTCAGATGCGCGAATTCGGGCGCGAGACGCGTGAAATCCTGCGCCTCGACCGTACAGCCGGGCGTATCGGCCTTGGGGTAGAAATAGACGACCAGCGGCGCGCCCTTCATCGCGGCGACGTCGATCGTCGCGCCGTCGGCATCGAGAAGTTTGACCGCCGGAATGGCATCTCCGATTTGCGGGCCGCTCATGATCCTGTCTCCTGCTGTACCGGCATTTGCGGGCGAATCGATGCCCACCAGCTCGCGACCTCCTGCCGTGCCGCGTCGTGCGCGGCAAGCAGTTGCGGCCAGCCCGGCTCGCCGCACGCACTCGCGACAAGTTGCCGCGCTGCGGCGGTGGCTGGCTCGCCCTCGGGCGCGGTGAGACGCAGCATCACGAGCATTCGCGCCAGCAGCCCGTGCGCGTCACACACCTCCGCCGGCGCAAGTCCGGCTGCCTTCAGGCACGCCAGCGCGGCGGCGATATTGGGGTCGTGACATTGCCCGCTGGCAAGCTGCGTCACCTGCATCGCGAATTCGAGGTCGACGAGCCCGCCGGGTCCGCCCTTGATATCGAGCGTCCCTTTGGGGGGCTTATGCGCCGCTATCCTGTCGCGCATTTCTGCCGCGTCCTGTGCCAGCTTCGCGGGATCGCGCGGCATCGAGAGCAGTTCGGCGATGATCCGGCCGACATCGGCCCGGGGCCCGGCCGATCCATAGACGGGACGCGCGCGAAGCAGCGCCATATGCTCCCACGTCCACGCCTCCTCGCGCTGGTAGCGTTCGAAGCTGTCGAGCGTGACGACGAGCGGCCCCTGCTCCCCCGACGGGCGGAGCCGCGTATCGACGTCATACAGCTTGCCTGCCGCGGTCGGCACCGACATCGCTGCGGTCACCCGCTGCGCAAGGCGGTTGTAATAGGTCGTCGCACCCAGCGGCCGCGGTCCGTCCGATTCGGCGAGATGGTCGCCGGTGAACAGATAGATGAGATCGAGGTCCGACGCGTGGGTCAGCGCCCGCCCGCCCAGCCGGCCGAGCGCCAGCACGATCAGTTCGCTGTCCGCAATGCGTCCGTGCGCCGCGACGAATTCGGCAACGGTCGCGTCGCCAAGCACCCCGAGCGCCGCCTCGGCGAGATCGGCGTAACCGCGCGCGATGATCAAAGGATCGGTCGCTCCGGCGATCAATTGCACGCCATAGGCGAAGCGCCGCTCGCCGACGCGATCGCGTACGCGATCGAGCAGCCGCTCATAATCGAGCCCCGCCAGCCCTGGTGCCCATTCGGCGCGCAAGGCTTCGGTGTCGGCGGGCGCATCGAAGGCGCGGCTGTCGATCAGCCCTTCGATCAGTTCAACCCGGGTCGCCAGCGCATCGGCGAGCGTCGGCGCGAGCGACAGCACCCGAGTCGCGACCTTCGCAAGGGCGGGCTGCGCCGCGAGCAGGTGGAAGAAATTGACCGCGCTCGGCAGGCCGGCGACAAGTTTGTCGAAGCGCAGCAACGCGCCATCGGGATCGGGTGCGGCGCCGAGCGCCTTCACCAGTTCGGGGAGCACCGTTTCCAGCGCATCGAGCGCCGCCGGACTGCGCAGCGCGCGCTGTTTGCCGCCGCGCCATTCGGCGATCGTGCGTAGCGCCGCATCGGGCGGGTCGAACCCCGCACCCATGAGCTGCGCCGCCAGTTCGCCTTCGCCCTTCGGCAGGCCAGCGGTCACCGCACGTTCGGCGACGAGCCGGTCGTAGCAGGCCCCGACATCGGTCACGACGGGCTCCAGCATCGCGAGCAGCGCCGCACCGTCGGCATGCCCGTCGAGCCGGGCGACGCAATCGAGCGCCGCCGGCTGCACCGGCAGACTATGCGTCTGTTGATCCTCGATCATCTGCAGCCGATGCTCGACACGGCGTAGCGTCGCGTAATGGCCCGACAGGCGCTTGGCGATTTCAGCCTCGATCCGCCCCGCCTCGGCAAGCGCCGCGAGCGCATCGACCGTGGCGGGCGGGCGCAGCGACGGATCGCGCCCGCCGTAGATGAGCTGGTGGACCTGCGCGAAAAACTCGATCTCGCGAATTCCGCCGCGACCGCGCTTCAGGTCGTAACCCGGACCGAACGCCTGCCCCTGCGCGAAATGGTCGCGGATGCGGTCGCTCATCGCACCGATTTCCTTGAGCTGGCGGAAATCGAGGCTGCGGCGCCAGATAAAGGGCTGGATCGCGCTCAGGAAGCGCTCGCCGAGCGCCCGGTCGCCAGCCGAGGCGCGCGAGCGGATGAAGGCCGCCTGCTCCCACGCCAGCGCTTCCGATTCATAATAGGAAATCGCGGCATTCACCGGCAGCACGATCGGCGTCACTTCGGGATGCGGCCGCAGACGCAGATCGACGCGCAGCACATGGCCGTCGCCGGTACGCGCCGACAAGATTTCGACCATCCGCCGCGCGATCCGCACCGCCGCTTCGTCGGGGTCGTCGCGCTGGCGCCGCGGCATGGTGTCGGGATCGAAGATCAGGATCGGATCGATGTCCGACGAATAGTTGAGTTCGTGACTGCCGAGCTTGCCGAGCGCGATCACCGCGAGCCCGCGCGGTTCTTCGCCCGGCACGCGTTCCGCGAAGGCGGCGGCAAGCGCCGCATCGCAGGCTTCGTCGGCAAAGGCCGTCAGCAACCGCGTCGTCGTCGCCACATCATGCTCGCCCGACAGGTCGCCCAGCGCGAGGAGCAGCGCCATCCGCCCGCGCCACTGGCGAAGCGTCCGCATGATATCGTCGTCGACCTGCGGCGGCGTGACCGAAGCCAGCGCAGCATCGGTTCCTTCGGCAAGGAAACGCTGGATATCATCCGGATTGATATCCACCAGCCGCGCAAGAAAAGGAGCGTGGGCGGTCAGGCGGTCGAGCGCCGACTGGCGGGCGGAAGCGTCGGGTACAGTCATCGACGGCGGCTATCGCCCGCCGCCGACAAGGTAGCAACCCCCGCCGCGGCTATTCAGGCCGGGACCGTGCTTTCGTCGAAGAACAGCACCTGCGAAATCGCCGCGCGCAAGGTCGCGGGCTGATAGGGCTTGGTCAGCAGGAACGCCGGCTCGGGCCGGTCGCCGGTCAGCAGTCGTTCGGGGAAAGCGGTGATGAAGATGACGGGGAGCTTCACGTCGGAGAGGATCTCCTGCACCGCCTCGATCCCCGAGCTGTTGTCGGCGAGCTGGATGTCGGCGAGCACCAGCCCCGGCTGATGCTTTTGCGCTTCGTCGACCGCCTCGCGGTGCGTCGTCGCGACGGCAACGACGTCGTGACCCAAGTCGCGAACGATCATTTCGATGTCCATCGCGATGATCGGCTCGTCCTCGATAATCAGGATGCGCGCGCGCGTCTGGCGGTCGATCTCGTCGGTCGCCTCGGCAATCAGCGCATCGACGGCGCCGGCGTCGCGGCCGATGATGCGGCCGGTGTCTTCGGGGCTGAACCCTTCGACCGCGGTCAACAGCAGCGCCTGCCGCGCGAGCGAGGGAATGCGACGCAGCCGCGCGTCGGCGATCGCGATCTCGGACAGCGCCTTCTGGTCGTCGTTCGCCGCTTCCTGATTCATCAGGCCGAAATTGTCGTGGACCATGCGGTAGAGCTGGATGCGCAGGTCGGCTTCCGCATCGACCGACCCGGGGTTGGCGACCAGCGTCTCGAGCAGGCGTGCGACCAGCGCATCGCCGCTCTGCTGGCTCCCCGAAATCGCGCGGCCATAGCGCCGGAGATAGGGAAGATGCGGCGCAATCGCCTGACCCAATGACATGATATACCTCCTGATACAGGCAGAGCCTGCCCCGAAACCCGCACGAAACCAAGCGAAACCCGGTCACGACGCATCCTGCGCCGGACAAATTACGCCGTAAGGGAACGATTTAGCCGCAAATTAGTTTCCTGCGGAAGGAACAAACGCGCCATTGCAGTTTGGCGAACGCACGTTTAGCACAAGGCCCCATGTCCAGCGGATGCTTCGATAATGCCATCTGAACCCGGTTCGTCGCCCCAAAAGCCGGCCGGGAAAGATGCCGAAAAGAAAAATCCCCGCAAGGCGCAGGATGTAAACCTCGCGCTGCGCCGGGCCTATGATACTGCGGTCGATGAATCGATCCCGCAGTCGATGATCGACCTTCTCAACAAGCTGAGCTGATCTCAGCGCCGGTAGCGCGCCTCGAAATCGCTCCGGAACGCCGCGAAACTGCCAGCGGCGATCGCATCGCGCATGCGCTGCATCAGTACCTGATAGAAATGAAGATTATGCTGAGTCATCAGCATCGCGCCCAGCATCTCGCCGGCCCGGACGAGGTGGTGGAGATAGGCCCGCGACCAGGTCGTGCAGACGGGACAGGAACAGTCGGCGTCGAGCGGCGCCATATCCTCGGCATGTTTGGCGTTGCGGATATTGACCGGGCCGTCCCAGGTGAAGGCCTGCCCGTTACGTCCCGACCGCGTCGGCAGCACGCAATCGAACATATCGACCCCGCGCGCCACGGCGCCGACAAGGTCGTCGGGCTTGCCGACCCCCATCAGGTAACGCGGCTTGTCGGCGGGGAGCTGGCCGGGCGCATAATCGAGCACGCCGAACATCGCATCCTGCCCCTCGCCAACGGCGAGGCCGCCGATCGCATAGCCGTCGAAGCCGATGTCGGTCAGCGCCGCCGCCGAGCGGGCGCGCAATGTCTCGTCCAACGATCCCTGCTGGATGCCGAACAGCGCCGCCCGCTCCGCATGCTCGCCGCCTGCATCGAAACCCGCACGGCTGCGCGCCGCCCAGCGCATTGAACGCTCCATGCTCGCCTCGGCGCGTTTTGCGTCGACGCCGTTCGGCGGACATTCGTCGAACGCCATCACGATGTCGCTGCCCAGCAGCCGCTGGATTTCCATCGAGCGTTCGGGGGTCAGCATATGCCGCGAGCCGTCGAGATGACTCTTGAACGCGACGCCTTCCTCGCTCTGCTTGGTCAGCGCCGACAAGCTCATCACCTGATAGCCGCCGCTGTCGGTCAGGATCGGGCGGTCCCAACCCATGAAATTGTGGAGACCGCCGAGCCGCGCCATCCGCTCGGCGCCGGGCCGCAGCATCAGATGATAGGTGTTGCCGAGGATGATGTCGGCGCCGGTCGCGCGCACTTCGGCGGGGCGCATCGCCTTGACCGTCGCGGCGGTGCCGACGGGCATGAAAGCGGGGGTACGGATCTCGCCGCGCTGCATGGCGATGACGCCGGTGCGCGCGGCGCCGTCGGTCGCGGCGACCCGAAATGCGAATCTGTCGGTCATGGCGCGCGCCTATGACGGGGAAGACGCGGAAAGTCGAGGCGGGGTTAGTCCCGCGCCTCTTCGCTCGACGGCTCCTCGGCCGCCGCCTTTGCCTTTTCCTTCGGCTTTTCCTTTTCGAAAATCTTGATCAGTTCCTTCTTCCGCGCGTCGGACAGCTCCTTCTCGGCGGCGGGGAACATCTCCTCCTCTTCTTCATCGATATGGTGGAGGTAACGGTGTTTCATGGTGCGAAAGCGCGTCAGCCAGCCGGTCGAAGCGAAGTCCATCTCGTAGAGTTCGGTGAGCATGTCGTCGATTTCCTTATGCTCCGACACGCTGTGCTGCGCCTCTTCGCGGAGGTCGGGATCGGCGAGCATCGTAGCGTAAAGCGACATCTCTTCGGACGCCGCATGCGCGGTCACTTCGACGCGAAACGCCTCGAACAGCTTTTCGCGGTCGTCGCTGTCGCCCTGCGTCGCATCGATCTGGTCGAGCAATTTGCGGTGCCGGTCGTGGTCGGCCTTCAGCCGCGCGAAGATTTTCGTTTCTGCCATTCCTCTTCTCCGTCGATCGATCGTCGAAGATGAAACGGACAGCGGCAGATCAGGTTCCGGTATAGTCGCTGGTGGTCGAGAACAGCGGAACCGACAAACCGCCCGATTGCTGGGTGGCCGCCGCAATCAGATAGGGTGACACGCGGTGGCGCGTGCACAGCCCGCCATTGCCGTCGCTGACCAGCGACTGTTCGAATTCGACGCCCTGCTGGTGCTTCATCGACCGCCGCACCGTCGCGGTCGCCAGTTGCCCTTCGCCGAAATCGATGACGAACCGGGTGCCGGTCGGCACGTCGATAATGCCTTCGATAAAGGCGCCCGTCGCCGACAGGTTGCGGATGACCACGGCATAGCGATGATTGTCGTGGATCGCGCCCGCCTTGCGGAACATCTGGAAACGGTCGTTGCGCTGCTTGGCCGGGCCGGCCGGCTTGATCGTCCACGATCGCGCCTCGGCATGTTCGAGGAGTTCGTCGTGCGCCACCGCCTTGCTGTAGACATAGCCCTGCACATGGCTGACCCCCAGTTTGCGGACGAGGTCGAGCTGGTCGAGCGATTCGATGCCCTCGGCGGTCGTTTCCATCTCGAGCGCCTCGGCGAGCGCGACAATCGCGGCGATGATCGCGGCGTTGCGCGATCCCGGCACCGTCGCGCCGCGCACGAAGCTCTGGTCGATCTTGATCTTGTCGAACGGCGCCGACTGCAGATAGCCGAGCGACGAATAGCCGGTGCCGAAATCGTCGAGTGCCAGCCGGACGCCGAGTCCCTTCAGCGCCTTGAACATGCGCGCCGTTTCGGCCGAATCGCCAAGGAAGACGCTTTCGGTGATTTCGAGTTCGAGCCGGTCGGGCGGCAGGCCGGTCGAGGCGAGCGCGCTCGCGACGATCTTCGGCAATTCCTCGTTCGCGAACTGGATCGGCGAAACATTGACCGCAACGCGCATGTCGCCGGGCCAGCTTGCCGCGTCCTCGCACGCCTTGCGCAATACCCATTCGCCGAGCGCCCAGATCATATTCGCCTCTTCGGCGATCGGCACGAAGGTCGCAGGCGAAATCATCCCCCGCTCCGGATGGTTCCAGCGAACCAGCGCTTCGACCCCGGTCACCATGTTCGATTTGGACTGGACGACGGGTTGATAACCGAGCTGCATCTCGCCGCGCGACAGTGCGTCGCGCAGATCTTCCTCGAGCGCGCGGCGATCCTCGGCCGCCTGATGCAGGTCGTTCGAATAGAAACGGAAACGGCCGCGGCCGTTGCCCTTCGCGGCATAGAGGGCAAGATCGGCATTTCGCACCAGATCGTCGCGGCTCGTACCGTCGAACGGCGCAATTGCGACGCCGACCGACGCGCCGATGATGCAGCGGCTGCCTTCGACCGAATAGGGCTGCGACAGGCTGGCGATGATGTCGGCCGCCAGATCGCCCAGCTTGCCGCGGTCTTCCTGATCGGGGAGGATGATCTGGAATTCATCACCGCCCAGCCGGCTGACCATTTCCTTGTCGCCGACGATCTTGAGCAGCCGTTCGGCGACCTGCTTGAGCAGCGCGTCGCCCGCCGGATGACCGAGCGTGTCGTTGACCTGCTTGAAGCGGTCGAGGTCGAGCAGCATGATCGCGCACGAACGCTGCTGGGTGGCAAAGGCGGAAAGCGTCGTTTCGAGCGTTTTCGAGATGTTGAAGCGATTGGCGAGCCCGGTCAACGAGTCATAGAGCGCCAGTCGCGATGCGTCTTCGGCCGACCGGCGCTGGGCGGTGATGTCCATGCCGCTGCCGCGATAGCCGGCGAAATTGCCCGAGTTGTCGAACTGCGGTCGCCCCGACACCGCCCACCAGCGGTCGTCGCCCTCGAACGCGCTGCGCAGCGGCAGCTCTTCGAACTTCGACTGTTTCGTGAGCAGGAAGGGCAAGGTCCGCTGCCGCTCGCCCTGGCTGTCGACCGGCAAGAACAATTCGGTAAAGGCGGTGCCGAGCAACTGTCTGCCGGTTCGCCCCATCAGCTCTGCGGTCGCATCGGTGATATAGGTGATGCGGCCCTGCGCGTCGGTCGACCAGAACCAGCCCTGTCCGCTTTCCTCGTAATTCTGGAGGAGAAGGAGCGCTTCGTGGGTCGGCAGGGTCGCGGTCGCGGCACGCTGGGCCGTCTTGCGCGCGCCGAGCTTGCCGAAAAAGCCGCGCGAAACACTCTCGTTGGCGACGTTCCCCACGTCGTCGGATTCGATCCGCGCTGGCATTTCCATCAAATACAGTCTCTTGCTGGCCCCACTCCTGCAATCGCTATGGCAATAATGAATTGCGATTAGGTAAATTTGACGACCTGCCGGTTTCCCGACCGTAAACTTTCTTGACCATGCGCTGCCCGTCTCGCGCAGCACTGGCCGCCGCATTCGTCATTTGCCCTGCAGAACGATCTCGTCGCCCAAGGTATTCTGCCGTACCGGGTGCAGCGCGGTAATCCCTTCCACGAAGGCGTCGAGATCGCCGGCACGGTAGACGCCATCGACCCGGATCGCGCCGAGCGCCGGGTCGGCGATGCGGATGCGCTTGGCCGAATAGCGGTTCATCCGTTCGACCGCGCGCGCCAGCGGCTCGCCCTCGAAATTGACCAGCCCCTGCTCCCAGCTCAGCGACTGCGACAGGTCGGGCCGCGTGAGCTGTGCGGGCTCGCTGGAGCCAACCGCCCCGACCAGCTCGCTGCCCGGCCGCATCACCAGCCGCCGCGCCGCAGCACCCGCCACGCGCGCCGTATCGGCGCGGTCGCGAACCTCGACCTGCCCTTCGTACAGGACGACGCGCACCTGCCCGCCGATCAGTTCGACGCTGAACGATGTGCCGACCGCAACGATCAGCTTGTCGCCGGCGGCGACGGTGAACGGGCGCAGCGGATCCTTCGCGACATCGAATTTGGCGCGCCCTTCGACGAGTTCGACCTGCCGCCCCTCGTCCTTCATCCGCACTTTCATCGCGGTCACCGCGTCGAGCGAGACGTGCGATCCGTCGGCAAGCACCGCGACCTGCCGCTCGCCGATCCCCGTTTCATATTGCCGCGGCCGGTTGCCATACCAGAACAACGTCACCGTCACGACGAGCAGCAGCGCCGCAGCATAGCCCGTCGCCCATTTGAGCCGCCCCGGCGAGGCGACGGGCCAGCGCCGCTGCTTTGCGTTGCCGAAGCGATTGAGCGCCCTGGTCCGCAGCGCGATGACCTCGGGCCAGTCGCCGACCGCCCCCGACGCCTGCCAGACGGCGGCCGCATCCTGAAACAGGCCGGCATGACCCGGGGTTTCGAGCCACGCCTCGAACCGGCGCCAATCCTGTTCGTCCAGTTCGCCCTCGGACAGTTGCACGCACCACAGCGCCGCGGCTTCGATCGCATCGTCGCCGGCGCTCATGGCGCGCTCCTCATGGCTTTCATCAGCCCCGCCATCGCGCGCGCGACATGTTTCTTCACCGCGCTCACCGAAATGCCGAAGGTTTCGGCGATCCTGTCCTGCGACAGGTTTTCGAGCCGGTAGAGGATGAAGATCGTCTGCGTCCGTTCGGGCAGCGCGCCCAGTGCGCGCGCCAGGTCGGCCAGTTCGGCGCGCCCCGCCGCGATGCGGAACGGATCGATCGGATCGATCCCCGCGTCCTCGCTGCGGCCGACGAACTCGCGATATTGCGCGCGCACCTTGTGCCGCCGCGCGCGGTCGGCGAGCAGGTTCGACGCCATCTGGAAGATATAGGCTTCGGGCGAGGCAAAATCGTCGCCGTCATGCTTCAGCAGCTTCGCAAGCAGTTCCTGTGTCAGATCCTCCGCCTCGGCATGATCGCGCACCCGCCGGAGGAAATAGGACAGGAGCGCGGGCCGCCAACGGCGCCCCAGATCGAGCTGGTCTCTTGAGGGCTGCATGGCCGGCCGGCATGTCCTGCGAATTTAGAAGCATGAGCCTATAGACGCACCACCCCGAGCGACGGACATTAGAAATTTTCCGGCTTAGGGTTAGAAGGGCGAGGGCTGGCGGTCGCGGACGGTTCCGCCATGGATGAGCGGGCTCTTATGCCTATCGCGCCCTGCTCGCCGCGTCCGCGAGCATATCGCGTAAAAGCGCATAATCGCCGTCCTCGAAGAATACTCGCTCGCGGCGGTTGCTCCGCTGAGTCACATGATGCGAATGCCGGGAAGCACGATGCGGGGAAGCCGGGCCATGCCATGGATTGGCGAAGCAGCCGGGCAAACTCAACCGGTCAAGCCGGCGTTGTCGCCGGATCGGATCAACCGAGGGGCTGACGCGGGCATCGAAGTAAGGCGACAGGTACTACAATCTCCTTGCATTTGGGAGTTGTTGTACCTGTCACTGCAAATATCTTAATTATAAATTCTTATAACCAGACCCTATAAGACGGAGATATCGAATTTTCTTCTTGCTCCGCCCTCTCTTTCCAAGCATCTGCTAGTAATTTATCATAAGGAACTGATTTACCTTCACTATAATACTGAGAAACCTGTTCACACGAAGCCTTATCCCCCAAAAGAGCAGCACGCATATAAAGTGACATTGCCTTTCTGTTATTTTTCTTTACGTGCTTACCGTAATCATATGATACAGCTAAATCAAAAATTGCTTCTGCAATATTTGATTTTTCCAGTGTTTTTAGTAATTTTACTCCATATTCTTCATTTTTTTCAACAACTTCATTCCCAAATAAGTACCAAGTTGATAGAGCATATGTAGCTCGTGTATCACCTTCTTGAGAGGCTTGGGAAAGCAACTTGTATGCTTCAGAAATATCGGCTTCGGGGGCGCGACAAATTGCCAATGCTTTACTATACGCTTCGGTATCCATATGATTCCTCATTAACCAGTTCCCGTTGCATCTACAGCAGCAATCAAATCCCCACAGGTTGCCTCTCTCGCCGGATTCCCAGACCAACAAGGATCTAGCATAAAATCCGGAATCAGCAGCGGAGGAAACATTCGCATTGGCCACGGCCCTTTCCAGCCCGGCGGACGAGTACGAGGCGCGCGGCGTCCTTCGTCGCCCTTTTCCCCACCTCGATCGGTTCCTTTCCGGGCCTTACCTTTCTCATGTTTGCCCTTGGTAGATGGGCGCTTGTTTTTAGTATGCTCATTGGATGCCATCACCATACACGCGGCGCTTGCACAACCATTGAAACGTCGCGACTGCTGCTTGTGCCTCTCTCCTAGAACAACAATAGCCTCGCCATCGTAGCCACCATAGCCCATTCCGTTCGGATTTGGTCCTCCGCCCGCGTAGACTGGGATCGGATCGGAGGGACCATTTTCCTGCTTGGTTCCGTTTACGACGAGTTCCTTGTCCCACCTGAGATTTTCTTGGGCAGCATAATCAAGATCATAACCTGTGGGTTTGGGGCAATCCCTGTTTGCATCACAGGCGTTCAGAAGCCCGGTGGGATCGATAAAATTGACCGGATCGCTACCGACATAATTATACCAGTTCATGCCGTCCGCATAGCCGATCGGATCGGTCTGCATGAACCGCCCCAAAGTCGGCGAATAAATGCGCGCCTTGTAATAATAGAGCCCGAGTTCGGGCAGCCACGTCTGCCCCGTATATTGGAACCGGCCGAGGTTGGTAGAGGCCGGAATGCCATATTCATCATAGGCATTGATCCCCAGCGCCGCGCCGCTGCCGTTCGACACCGCGACGATCGAGCCGCGCTCGTCGGCGTGATACCAGCGCCGGTCGGTCAGCCCCGTCCCCTCGTACCAGACGAGCGGCTCGTCGACGCCGGGACCATGGACAAAGCGCCGTTGCAGGACGTTCGACCCATTATATTCGGCGATCAGACTCGGCCCGTCATATTGGAAGCGCGTCGTCGCCGTCCCGACTGTCTGGTACAGCCGTAGCGCCGGGTCATAGGCCAGCGTCGCGCTGCCCGGACCGGTCTTCAACAGATTCTCCGAGCTGTAGGTGTAGCTGTCGGTCCCCGAACTCGTGAGGTTACCCCGCGTATCATAGCCAATCGCCGTACCACCCGCCGAAGTCGTCTGGTTGAGCCCGTTCGCCACATAGGAACGATCAACGTTATAATGCGCCGTCCAGGCATAGGCGTCATTGCTGCGCTGCTGGCTGACGATCTGCGAGGCGGCATTATAGGTGATCGACCCGATGGTCAGGTCGGAGGCCGTGCCCGCCAGATTCTGCGTGAGGCTCGACAGCCGCGACACGGGGTCGAAGCTGTAGCTGGTAACCGTCGCATTGCCACGCGTCAGCGTCGTCCGGCGCCCCAGGCTGTCATAGGCATAGGTGCCGAGCACGCCCACGCCCGACGTCGCGCCATTCTCGCGAATCTTGGTGACGTTCCCGGTCACGTCATAGTCATAGTTGAGCGTCAGCGCCGTGGTCCCGGGATAGGCCATGGTCAGCCGCCGACCTGCAGCGTCATAGGTGTAAGTGGTGGTACCGAGCGGCCCGCTCTGCGTCAGGTTGCGGCTGAGCGCATCATAAGTGAAGCCGAGGATATTGCCCGTCTGGCTCGCCTGCGTCGGACGGCCGAGCAGGTCGTAGCTATAGCTGACATCGAGCTCGGTACCCGGCAGATTCTTGAGCGTGACCCGGCCCAAATCGTCATAGCTATAGCCGATCGTCTGGGCATCGCGCAGCCGACGCTGCGTCACCGCGCCATTGGCGTTATAGGTAAGCTGCTCGTAATTCGCTGCGTTGCTCGTCCCCGCCCCCTTGGTCGTCGACGGAAAACGCGTCTGCGACAGACGGTCATGGCCGTCGTAGATATAGGTCGTCAGGTTATTCTCGGCGTCCTTGACCGACGCAAGCCGACCGTTGTTGCTGTAGGTGTTGGTCACTTCGTTCGCGACCGCGGTCGTCCCATAGGCAGTTTGCACCTGCGCCACCTCACCAGCATCGGTGTAGCTCGTCTTGACGACCCGGTCGGCGCCGGTGGTCGTATTGCTCGTCTGCGGGAGGCAGGCGTTAGGCTGGCTCGCCCATTGCGCCGGGTCCATCCGCGTCACCGCACAATCGACGCGGCCGAGCGCATCGTAGCTGGTCTGGGACACCGCATAGGTCGTGCCGCCCGACTTCAATTCGGAGCGGACGGGGCGTGCATTGGCGTCATAGGTGGTGGCGACCTGCTGCTGCGACGAGAAAGCCGCCCAGGCAGGATCGGTCTGGCTCGTCACCGTCCCGACTTCGGCGAGGGTCACCTGACCGTCGTCATTATAGGTGAACTTTTCGGCCTTGTGGACGCGGCTGCCAGCGCCATCGGGATCGGGCGCGACCACGCCGACGACGCGGCGGGCGCCGTCATAGCGATATCGGGTCGTATCGGCAGTTCCCGTCAGCGGCCCGTCGATGGTGATCCGGTTGCCGACCATGTCATAGCCGAGAGCGGTCGCCGAGCTGACCGAGCCATTGCCCGAGCTGCTCGTGACGCTGACCGGCAAAAGATTGTTCGCGGTCCCGGCCGTCTGCGGTCCGTAGCCGACGACGGTCTTCGTTTCGTCGGCGCCGTTGGCACAGGACGCGGTCGTCTGGCACGCGGCGCTCTGCGTCGGAACATAGGTCGTCTGGCCCGACGAGACGATCGATCCGGCGCTGTTCTTGAAATAGGCGGTCAGCCCCGTGTAGCTGATCCGCTGCTGCGGGCGAATGCCCCCCGACGCCGCGGCCGGCAGCGTTATTGTCGCCACCCCGCCATGCGTGCTGTTATAGGTGTAGTCGGTGACATCGCCCATGGCATTGGTGCTCGTCGCGGGCTGGTTGCAGGTCTTGGCATTGGTGCACGAAGCCGGGAAGCTCGCCGACGTCGTGATCGCCGCGAGGCCCGAACCGGACTTGGCGACATTTTGCGTCTGAGTGACATTGCCGCGACCATCATAGGTAAGCTGGGTATAATTCCCCTCGGCGCTGGTGATGCGCGTCACGCGACCGTCCGTATCGTAAAGATAGCTGGTCGTGCGGGTGAGTTCGTCGGTGAAGGAGGTCAGCCGGGCCGTCGTCGTGTTCGATACATAGATGCGCTGGCTGCTGTCCGGTGCCGTTACCGTCGTCGTGCGCGTCGCGCCGCTGTCGGCATAGCTATAGCCGTAGGTCACGCCCTCGCTGGTGATCGACGACACGCGGTTCGACGTATAGGTGACCTGAACATTGTCGGCCGACGCGCCGGGGCGCTTGATGCCGACGATTTTGCCGCCGCTCGTCGTGTAACGCGTTTGCTCGCCGCCAGCGTCGGTCACGAAATTATAGGTCAGCCCGCCTCCGGGCGACGAGCTGGAGTAACTCGCCGTCGGCCAGCTATTCGTGCAAGACGACGAGCAATATTCGACGCCAAGGTTGATCGCCTTGACCGATTGCACCTTGAGCCAGCTGGGGACGGTTTCTGGCGAGAAAAAATCCGTTTCGTAGCTCGGGAGCAGCCGATATCCATTGCTATGAACAGCCGACGTCAATCGCGCGAGCCGAACCCTCTGGCCCGTGCATTCGCCTCCTTCGATTTCACCTTCGCAATAACCTGCCAAATCATAGTCGAAACTCAGTTTCGCGCCGTTGGGATACACGATGCTGGTGATCCGGGCCTCGTTGCCGCTGAAAACCTGAAACTTGTCGCCTTGTGCAGCGAACGTCGCGACCGTCCCATCACGCCCGGTGTAGGTATAAGTGGTTCCGCTTTTCGTCAGCGCCGCGCCATTGGCTTCGGTCGGCGTGTAGGTCGATCCCGACAGCAGGAAGCGATCGGTGAATCCGTCGAACGATACGGTGAAGGCGATGCCCTGCTTGTCGATCGAGCCGACGAGATTGTTCCACCAGCCCGTCCCGTTGTTGGTTCGCCGGAAAACCATGCCTTGGCGCGCATCGGCCCCGATCGACAAATCGGTCTGGGCCAGATTCAGATTGCCCGTGATGACATCGACGCCATTTTCGTCGATCGCCGACCGGATGGGCGGCGGGGTAGCCTGTGCCCAGAGTTGCGGAGCAAGGCCGACGCCCAAAATCGTCGATGCGCAAAGCGCCGCCCTTGATACAATAGCATATTTGTTCTTGATGATAGCCACAGATGCCTCCTGAATTCGCCTGAATTTAACGTGTCGAAGGGAAGCTCTAGGGTGGCGGATTGGGCGAGTTCGTCGTCTTCAATCGCGTGCGATTGTCGGCCTTGTCGTGGGTATATTCGACGGTGACATTGTTGTTCACCGTTCCGGTGCGGACGACCTTCACCACACGCCCCTTGCCGTCGTAGGTGTAGGTGATTGTCTCGGCCGCCGTCGCCGGCCACCCCGTTGCCAGTATCGCCAGCGCCAGCGCCGGCCCGCAAATCTTCTTTATGAGCATTCCCCTGATTCGCGCCCAAAGGCGCCGTTTCGCGTCGGAATAGGGAAAAGCTATGGTGCTGGAATAATGTAGGAAAGAGAAAATGTTCTCTTTATGTTCCTATTTCGTCATATGACCGCGCAAGCACGCGCTACGCTCAGGCAGAACGCTCGGGCAGCAACAGGCTGGCGTCGCCATAGCTATAAAAGCGATAGCCTCCGGCAATGGCATGCGCATAGGCCGCCTGCATTGTTTCCAGCCCCATCAGCGCACTGACCAGCATGAACAAGGTCGAACGCGGCAGGTGGAAATTGGTCATCAACCCGTCGATCGCCCTGAAACGATAGCCCGGGGTGATGAAGATCGACGTATCGCCGGCGAAAGGTTCGATCGTGCCGTCGGCGCTGGCAGCGCTTTCGAGCAGGCGGAGGCTGGTCGTGCCGACCGCGATCACGCGCCCGCCCGCGGCACGCACGGCGTTAAGCCGCTCCGCCGTATCGGCTTCGATCCGTCCCCATTCGGCGTGCATGACATGATCTTCGGTGTCGTCGGCCTTCACCGGCAGGAAGGTGCCGGCGCCGACATGCAGGGTCAGCGTTTCGCTGGCGACGCCCGCCGCCGCCAGCGCATCGAGCAGTCTGGGCGTGAAGTGCAGCGCCGCCGTGGGCGCGGCAACCGCGCCGTCCTCGCGCGCGAACATCGTCTGGTAATCGGCGCGATCCTCTTCGTCGGTCGCGCGCTTGCCCGCAATATAGGGGGGCAGCGGCATCGTGCCGGCGCGTTCGAGCAGCACCTCGACCGGTTTATCGCCGCCAAAGGCGAGGATGAAACTGCCGTCGGGCAGCCGGTCCTCGGCAATGGCCGCGACCCCCGCACCGAAATCGATCGTTTCGCCGACGCGCAGCCGCTTCGCATTGCGCACGAAAGCCTGCCAGCGGCGAAGGTCGATGCGCTTGTGCAGCGTCGCTCCGATCTTCGCTTCTCCCCGGCGCCCCTCGAGCTGCGCCGGAATGACGCGCGTGTCGTTGAAAACGAGGCAATCGCCGGGACGCAGCCATTTCGGCAGCTCCGCGACGCCGGCGTCTGCCATGTCGTTACCGGCGACGACCAGCATCCGCGCCGCATCGCGCGGCCGCGCCGGACGCAGCGCGATACGCTCGCCAGGCAGTTCGAAATCGAAGGCGTCGACGCGCATAGCCCGGAATCCGACCTGCTTCGCGCGTCCCCGCGCTTACTGCTTGATCGGCGCGTTGAGCTCGTCGACGCTGATTTCGGGCGCCACCGGCGCGGGCGGCGTTTCAGTCAGCATCGACGCCGGCGGCACCGGCTTGTTGTCGGCGGCGACCGACACCTGCACCATCCGCGACATCACCGCGGGCGGTTCGCCCTTCGCGATCGCATCGACATATTGCATGCCCGACACGACGCGGCCGAACGCGGTGTAACGGCGGTCGAGCGCAAAACGCGGCTGCAGCATGATGAAGAACTGGCTGTTCGCGCTGTCCTCGCTTTCGGCGCGCGCCATCGACACCGTCCCGCGCAGATGCGGGGTCGGGTTGAATTCGGCCTTGAGGTCGGGAAGCTGCGAGCCACCCTGCCCGGTCGCGGTCGGGTCGCCCGTCTGCGCCATGAAGCCGTCGATCACGCGGTGGAACTTCACGCCGTCATAGAAACCGGCGCGCGCGAGCTGCTTGATCCGCTCGACGTGGTTTGGCGCGACGTTCGGATAGAGCTGGATCACCACCCGGCCGCCGGTCGAAAGGTCGATGTTCAGCATATATTCGGGGACGCCCATATATTGCTCTGGCTGCATCGCCGGGATCGTCGGCGGCTCGACTGCGGCCGTCGCATCGGTTGTCGCCTCGGCGGCCGGAGCAGGTGCTTCGGCAAGCGGCGCGGGGGGCGTTTCGACGGGCGGCGTCGGGGCCGGAACTTCGGTCGGCGCCGGCGTCTCTTCAGGCGTCGGCCCCGGGGGCGGCGGCGCTTCCTGCGCAACGGCCGCAGCCGCAAGACCGAGCGCCATCGCCGTCAAAATCAGGGGGCGGAAGGTGAATTTCATGCTGGATCGGCCCTTGTCATAAATTGCGGTTTGCGCCCCGTCAGGCGCGCCCTAGCGGGAAAAAGCTGAACGCTCAATGATTGGGATCAGCCTTCGCCCTGCCTGAGACCCCGCTCGGCGATGCGGCTTACCACCGCTTCGCAGACTGCGGGGGTGACGAATTTGTGAATAGCGCCGCCGAAAATCGCGATTTCCTTGACCAATCGCGACGCGATCGGCTGCAGCCCCACGTCGGCCATCAGGAAGACCGTCTCGATCCGGTCGTTCAATTGCTGGTTCATGCCCGCCATCTGATATTCATATTCGAAATCGGCGACGGCGCGCAGCCCGCGGACGATGACGCTGGCCCCCTCGCGCTCGGCGAAATCCATCAGCAGCGCGTTAAAGCCGACAACGCGAATATCGCCGTCGATGTCCGCGACTTCGTTCCGCACCATCTCGATCCGCTCGTCATCGTCGAACAGCGGCGACTTGGTGATGTTGGTGGTGACGCCGATCACCAGCCGGTCAACCAGCTTCGCACCGCGGCGAATGATGTCCATGTGCCCGAGCGTGATCGGATCGAATGTTCCGGGATAAACCCCAATGCGCATCAATGGTCCCTTTCCACCACATAGCGTGCGATCGCACGGAGCAGCGCCGCCTCTTCGCCATAACCCGACAAATGCGCGATCGCCTGATCGACCAGCGCGGTTGCCTGTTCGCGCGCACGCTCCAGCCCCATCAGCGTGACAAAGGTCGCCTTGCCCGCGGCATCGTCCTTGTGCAGCGCCTTGCCGGCAAGCGCTTCGTCGCCTTCGACGTCCATGATGTCGTCGGCGATTTGAAAGGCGAGCCCGATATCGCGCGCATAACCGCGCAGCGGCGTACGCCCTTCGGGCGGGATGCGCGCAAGGATGGCCCCCGCCTCCACCGAAAAGGCGATCAGCGCCCCGGTCTTGAGCTGCTGGAGCCGCGTCACGGTGCGCAGGTCGAAGTCCGACGTTTCGGCGGCAAGGTCCATCATCTGCCCGCCCGCCATGCCCGCCGGCCCCGCCGCGCGCGCCAGTTCGCAACACAGCTCGCTGCGGACAAAAGGATCGGCGCTGGTCGCCGGATCGCAAAGCCATTCGAATGCCAGCGCATGGAGCGAATCGCCCGCGAGCACTGCGGTGGCCTCGTCATATGCCTTGTGCACGGTCGGCTTGCCGCGGCGGATGTCGTCATCGTCCATGCACGGCAGATCGTCATGGATCAGCGAATAGACATGCATCGCCTCAACGGCGGCGCCGACGCGCAGCGAAACCCTGTGGTCGACGTGAAACAGGTCGCCCGCCGCGCGGACGAGCAGCGGCCGCAGCCGCTTGCCGCCCGCAATCGCGGCGTGGCGCATCGCCTGATACAAACGTTCGCGCGGATCGGCCGGCACGGACAGCAACTGGTCGAACAGGCGATCGATTCCGGCCACGACCTCGGCCTGCGTGGCAAGGAGCAACCGGGTCTCACCCGAATCGCCGTCGGCGCTCGCCACCGCTCAGCTTTCGCCGAAAGGCGTGGTTCCCGCCGGCTGACCGTCCGCACCAAGGCTGACCTGTTCGATCCGCGCTTGCGCCGCAGCAAGCCGCGCCTCGCAATGGGCGCGCAGCGCATGGCCACGCTCGTACAACGCGACCGATTCCTCGAGGCTGACGTCGCCGCTTTCGAGCCGCCGCACGATCGTCTCCAGTTCGCCCATCGCGGCCTCGAACGAAAGCGAGGCGATAGCCGGTTCGGCGGAAGGTTCGGGAATGTCCGTCATGGCGCCTGCTTTGGCCCTTTCGCCCCCCGATGGTCAAGTGCGGTCGAGCTTGACGCCGCAGCCCCCGTCGATAGCATCGCGCGCATGTTCATCGGCCATTTCGCTCCGGCACTGGTCGCCGCCGCCCGCCCGAAAGCCGCCGGACTCGGGACGCTGTTCGTCGCGGCGCAACTCGTCGATATCGGCTTTGCCGCGCTGCTCGTGCCCGGGGTCGAGAAGATGCGGATCGTACCGGGTATCGCGGCCATGAACC
Organism: Sphingopyxis macrogoltabida; assembly: GCF_001314325.1. Taxonomy (NCBI): domain Bacteria; kingdom Pseudomonadati; phylum Pseudomonadota; class Alphaproteobacteria; order Sphingomonadales; family Sphingopyxidaceae; genus Sphingopyxis; species Sphingopyxis macrogoltabida. The sequence continues at coordinate 310,601 of NZ_CP009429.1, read as the reverse complement.
CGATGGACCTCTACCATATGCCCTACACCCACAGCCTGCTCGGCGCGCTACTGTGGGGCGCCATCTTCGGCGCGCTGGTCTGGTTCGCCACCAAACGGCGCGAGGCCGCGATCGGCGCCGCGTTGGTCGTCGTTTCGCACTGGTTCGTCGACCTGCTCGTCCATATCCCCGACCTGACGCTCGCCGGGGCGCCGCCGAAGCTCGGCTTCGGCCTCTGGGATCATCCCGCCATCGCAATGCCGCTCGAAATTGCGCTGATCGGCAGCGCGTTCGTTTATTACGCCCGGCGCACCGCGGCACCGTCGGGCAATCGGCGCCTGTGGGTGCTGGCGGCACTTCTCGCCTTTGCACAGGCGGTCGACTGGTTCGGGCCGAAGGAGGCAAGCTATTCGCTTGCCATTCCGGCAACAATGCTCGGCGCTTATGCGCTGCTCTGCCTTGCTGCCTGCTGGGCGGGCTGGAACCGCCGGTCGAGCTTCGCGGCCGCTTGAATGTCTGCGCTGCGGCGCAATCGCAATTCGGGTTTTTGCAATTGCCGCTGCCCGGCATGCCAGTCATGTTGCACCGCACAAGAGAGAGGGGCGTAAAGGCAAGTTTTGTTCGTTCAGACAAGGACTTGCGCTATGAAAAATGTCATTCTTCCTGCCCTCGGCCTGTTTGCGCTGGTGCCAGTTGCGGCGCATGCCGAAGAAACCCACCGCTTCGAACATCGCGGCGTGACCTACAGCTATACCGTTACCAAGGTCGGCGAGCATCGCATCATCAGCGGTGTCGAGGAACGCACCGGCAAGCCCTTCAGGCTGCGCGTCGGCGAACATCGCGTGCGCGGTACCGTCGGGTCGCAACAGGTCAGCTTCCCGCTCCGCGACGTCGAGCCGCTGGCCGCACCTGTCACCACTGTCGCCTCACGCTGATAACCGGCTCCGGCCGCAGGCCCCATGGTGCAAAAAGCATCATGGGGTCTGTTCGTTTTGCACCTGTGTCGCTAAAGGCGCGCCATGACTCAGACCGCAACCGCGCCCGCCTCCGTCATCACCCCCGAGATCGTCGCCGAACACGGCCTGTCTCCGGAAGAATATGAGCGCGTCCTGTCCGCGCTCGGGCGCGAGCCGAACCTTGTCGAACTCGGCATCTTCTCGGTCATGTGGTCCGAGCATTGCAGCTACAAAAGCTCGCGCATTCACCTGAAGAAACTGCCCACCGAGGCGCCGTGGGTGATCTGCGGCCCCGGCGAAAATGCCGGCGTCATCGACATCGGCACCGGCCCGGACGGCAAGAAGCTCGCCGCGATCTTCAAGATGGAGAGCCACAACCACCCGTCGTACATCGAACCCTATCAGGGCGCGGCGACCGGGGTCGGCGGCATTTTGCGCGACGTCTTCACGATGGGCGCGCGCCCCGTCGCGAACCTCAACGCGCTGCGTTTCGGCCGCCCCGACCATCCGAAGATGAAGCATCTCATCTCGGGCGTCGTCCACGGCATCGGCGGCTACGGCAATTGCGTCGGCGTGCCGACGGTTGGCGGCGAGGTCAATTTCCACAAGGCCTATGACGGCAACATCCTCGTCAACGCGATGACCGTCGGCGTCGCCGAGCAGGACAAGATCTTCTATTCGGCCGCAAGCGGCGTCGGCAATCCGATCGTCTATGTCGGCTCGAAGACCGGCCGTGACGGCATCCACGGCGCGACCATGGCATCGGCCGACTTCGGCGAGGACGCCGAAGAGAAGCGCCCGACCGTGCAGGTCGGCGACCCCTTCACCGAAAAGCTGCTGATCGAGGCGTGCCTCGAACTGATGGCGTCGGACGCGATTGTCGCGATTCAGGACATGGGCGCCGCGGGCCTCACCAGTTCGTCGGTCGAGATGGCGTCGAAGGGCGGCGTCGGCCTCCACCTCAAGATGGACGACGTGCCGCAGCGCGAAACCGGCATGACGGCGTACGAGATGATGCTGTCCGAATCGCAGGAACGCATGCTGATGGTCCTGAAGCCCGGCAAGGAAGAGTTTGCGAAAGCGATCTTCCACAAATGGGAACTCGACTTCGCGGTCATCGGCACCGTCACCGACACCGGCCGCATGGTGCTCGAACATCATGGCGAGATCGTCTGCGACATCCCGCTCGCCCCGCTCGCCGACGATGCCCCGCTTTACGACCGCCCGCACGTCCCGACCCCGAAGCAGGCCGAATTGACGAACGTCCCCGAGACGAAGGACGTCGCGGCCGACCTCAAGACGCTGATGGGCACCCCCGACATCGCCAGCCGCCGCTGGATCTGGGAACAATATGACAGCCAGGTCGGCGCCGACACGGTGCAGACCGGCGGCGACGCCGCACTCGTCCGCATCCACGGTACCACCCGCGCGCTCGCCATGTCGACCGACTGCACCCCGCGCTATTGCTATGCCGACCCCGTCGAGGGCGGCAAGCAGGCGGTCGCCGAAACCTGGCGCAACATCAGCGCGGTCGGCGCCACCCCGCTCGCGATCACCAATTGCCTCAACTTCGCCAACCCGCAGCGTCCCGAAATCATGGGCCAGATCACCGGCTGCCTCGACGGCATGGCGCAGGCGTGCCGCGCGCTCGACTATCCGATCGTCTCGGGCAACGTCAGCCTCTATAACGAGAGCAAGGCGACCGGCGGCGGCAGCGCGATCCTGCCCACCCCCGCGATCGGCGGCGTCGGCGTGATCGAGGATCTGAACCGCGCCGTCGGTATCGGCTTCAAGCGCACCGGCGACATCGTGCTGGCGGTCGGCGAACGCGCCGGCCACCTTGGCCAGTCGGTTTGGCTGCGCGAAATCCTCGGCCGCGAGGAAGGCCCGCCCCCGCCCGTCGACTTGCGCGCCGAAAAGCGCACCGGCGACTTCATCCGCGGCGCGATCAACGCCGGCTGGATCACCGCCTGCCACGACGTCTCCGACGGCGGTATCGCGGTGACGCTCGCCGAAATGGCCTTGAAGTCGAACATCGGCGTGCTGGTCAGCGAAGAACAGCCCTTCGGCGTCGCCGAAAGCTTCTTCGGCGAGGATCAGGGCCTCTATCTCGTCACTGTCTGCGACACCTGCCTCGCCGACTTCCTCGACGCCGCGGGCCGTGCCGACGTGCCGGTCGACCCCGTCGGCCGCACGATCAAGGACCGCATCGTCTTCGAACTGGAGGGCAGTGACCATCAGGTGACGCTCGCCGAACTCCGCGAAGCGCATGAGGGCTTTTTCCCGACACTGATGGGGGCCGACGCGGCGCTCGCATAACCGAAAGAGAGGGGCCGATGAGCATCCATGTCGGAATCGGGGGTTGGACCTTCGAACCGTGGCGCGGCCCCTTCTACCCCGCCGGCCTCGCGCAAAAGCGCGAGCTCGAATATGCCGGTCAGCATCTGACCGGGATCGAGATCAACGGCACCTACTATGGCAGCCAGAAGCCCGAAAGCTTCGCCAACTGGGCCGCCTCGGTTCCCGACGGGTTCAAGTTCAGCGTCAAGGCATCACGTTTCACCACTAACCGCAAGGTGCTGAAAGAAGGCGCCGCTTCGATCGAGAAATTCCTGACGCAAGGCCTCACCCGGCTCGGCGACCGGCTGGGCCCGATCCACTGGCAGTTCATGGCGACCAAGAAGTTCGACCGCGACGATTTCGCGGGCTTCCTAGACCTGCTCCCCGACACGCAGGACGGCCTGCCGCTGCGCCATGCGATCGAGGTCCGTCATGAAAGCTTTCGCGATCAGGCGTTCATCGCCATGCTGCGCGAACGCAACATGGCGGTCGTCTATGCCGACAGCGACGAATTTCCCTGCATCGACGAACAGACCGCCGACTTCACCTATGCCCGGCTGCAACGGTCGCAGGAGGATGTCGAAACCGGCTACACAGACGCGGCGCTGGATGGTTGGGCAAAGCAGGCGAAGGATTGGGCGAAGGGCGACCGCGACGTCTTCCTCTTCTTCATCGCCGGCGCGAAAGTGCGCAACCCGGCGGCCGCGCAGGCGCTGATCGCGCGGCTGGGAACGTAAAACTCCAGACCGGACGGGACCGGCGTTGACCCGATCCTCCCCTTGCCGCAGGCATGGGGAGGGGGACCGCGCCCGAAGGGCGTGGTGGAGGGGTGAAAGCGTGCCGGCAAGCAATCACGCCTATAAGAGTGCGCGGCGATTGCGCCGCAATATGTCGCTTCCCGAAGTGTTGCTCTGGCAGATACTGAGAAAACAGCCCGGCCATATCAAATTCCGGCGCCAACATCCGATCGGCCGATATATACTCGATTTCTACGTCTTGGAATTGAAGCTCGGGATCGAGATCGACGGTGAAGCTCACGGCATGGACGATCGACCGGAGCGCGATGAGGCCCGCGACCGATGGCTTGCATCGCAAGGGATACGAGTGCTGCGGATCGCCGCGACAGATGTCCTTGCTGATCCGGCCGCAGTCGCGGACAGCATCGTACGGCTTTGTACCGCGAGCTAATACCCCTCCACCACTCGCTACGCGAGCGGTCCCCCTCCCCAACGCTGCGCGATGGGGAGGATCTGGATCACGCCATCGCGGCCTCTGCCGCGAGGAAGTTGTACGGATCGATGCCGCGGCTGCGGTACGCCCGGTGCGCTTCCTTGTAGAGCGTCGGTTCCCCGATCCCCAGCCGCGCCCGCGCCGCTTCGAGCGGTTCGGCGAGCAGCGCGCGGATGTCCTGCTCGATGATCGCCTTCGACGCCTTGCCGTGGCGCTGGCCCTGACGGATCGCGCCCATCACCGGGGCATCGCTCTTGATACTGCGCTTCACCTCATAGCCGCCAGCATAGGCGATGAAGGCATTGCCGTAATTGCCCGTCTGGCCATAGGTGAACCCGAGCACGCACTGTTCGCCGAGTGCGTCGCGGCCATAGCCGGTCAGGATGTGGAACAGGTCGTGCGTATCGCGCAGGCGGTTCGCATACCATTGGAGCTGGTCGTCGAACTTCGGGCGCCCCATCTTGTCGCTTTCGGCGACGAGCCCGGCGGCCGAAAGGCCTTCGCGGCGCATGAAGGTCACATAGGCATGGCCGACGCTCCCCTCGGGCAGTTCGTCGATCCAGGCATGATCGTCGAGCAGATCGGGCAGATAGGGCTCGCTCGCCATCAACCGCTTGCCGAGATCGCTTTCGACGAAGGCGCGGGCGTCGTCGAGGAAACCCTTGCGCGGCAGGTTCTCGAAGATGTGGAAGACCTGTTCGGTGTCTTCCTTGTCCTTGATGAGCTTGCGGAAATGCGCCAGCGCCTTGAACGGGCGAAATTTGGCAGGCTGGCGGTCGGGATGGGAGAAGATGGTCGGCGTCATGGTCGCTCTCGTTCGAATCGGTTGATGCTGCACATCTAGCATTACTGACAGTGATGTCAATAGTGATTTGCAGCATCGGCTGCGGGAGCGTGCTTGACTGTTATATATTAATAATACAGTGAGCGGAAGCGATGCGCGAAGATCAGGAAATTGCACCGGCCCGGCTCGTCACCCTCGACGCGTTACGCGGCTTTGCGGTGATGGGAATCCTCGCGATGAACATCGTCGCCTTCGCGATGCCCGAAATGGCCTATGTCTCGCCCAAGGCCTATGGCGGCGAAACGCCCGCCGACATTGCGGCGTGGCTATTCGGATTCATCCTCGTCGATGGCAAGATGCGCGGGCTGTTCTCGATCCTGTTCGGCGCCAGCATGCTCCTGATCGTCGACCGCGCCGAAGCCGCCGGACAGGACGCCGGCGCCGTTCATTACCGGCGCATGGTCTGGCTCGCGATCTTCGGCCTCTGCCATTATTTCTTCCTCTGGTGGGGCGACATCCTGTTTCTCTACGCCGCCGTCGGCTGCGTCGCCTTCGGCTTTCGCCATTGGGAAGCGCGCCGGCTGATCAAATGGGCGATCGGGCTGTTCACGCTGGGGACGTTGCTGACGTCGCTCCTCTTCGGCGGCCAGCTCGCTCTCGCCAGCTTTGCGGACGATCCAGCGTCGCCCTTTGCGGCGGCGGGAAGCGATCTGCGCGACGATTATGGCGAGATCGACGATGAGGTGACCGAGGAACTGGCGCTCTATCGCGGCCCCTACCTGCCGATGCTGGACGAACGGCTGGATAGCGCCGCAAACCCCTTCGTCGGGGTGCTGATGTCGATGCTCGAAACGCTGCCGCTGATGATGCTCGGCATGGCGCTGTTCCGGAACGGCTTCCTGACCGGCCGCTGGGCGCCGGGCGATTACCGGCGGGTCGCGTGGCGGTGGTTGCCGCCGGGGCTGCTGCTCACCCTCGCCATTGCCTGGCTCCAATGGCGGTCGGGCTTCGACTATATTGTCGGGGTCAATGCCTTCATGGCGTGGGCGGGACCGGGACGGCTGATGATGACCGTCGCCTATGCCGCGCTCCTCCTGCTCCTGATCCGGCACGCGCACGCCAGCGCATGGCTTGCCCGCGTCGCGGCGGCGGGCCGCGCCGCCTTCTCCAACTATCTCGGCACCAGCATCGCGATGACGACTTTGTTCTACGGCTATGGCCTCGGATGGTTCGGCGAGGTCGGGCGCTGGCCGCTCTATCTGGTCTGCGTCGGCGTGTGGGGGCTCATGCTGCTCTGGTCGAAGCCGTGGCTCGAGCGCTTCCATTATGGTCCGCTCGAATGGCTATGGCGCAGCCTCGCGCGTGGAAAGTGGCAGCCGATGCGGCGATCGCCAACTCAGTAACCGGCGGCGCGTCCGAAACCCGGCGCGCGGCGCTGGACGAGCGGATTGGCCTCGCGCTCGAGCGCGGCGAGCGTTTCCTCGAACAGCGGACGCAGCGTCACGACGCGCGGCAGATATTCTTCGGGGCTGATCTGGCTTTCGAGGCAGTGGCGCGCAAAAATTTCGATATCCTCGGACAGCGCGCCCAGCCTTTCGGCGCCAAACTGCCGCGCTTCACTCTTCAACGTATGCGCCGGCATGACGAGTCCGCGCGCATCGCGGGCGCGCATCGCATCCTCGATCGCCGCGACCGACTTGATGCCGTCTTCCCGAAAATAGCCGAGAATCCGCACGAACTCGGCCCCCAGCTGGGTACGCGTGGCGCGAAATTCATCCCAATCGACCAGGATTTCGTCCACTGCTTTCGTTCCTTGGCAAACATTTGGTCCGTGGTCCCGGACATCCCATGCGCCAAGGCCGGTAAAAAAGAGGTTACGCCGACGTCCCGCAGCGACGAATGCCGCCCCTATTCGGATCAGTCGCGACAGACGCGCCATTGCTCGGCGTCGGCCGAACCGGTTTCGGGGGCCCACCGCCAGCCCTGCTCGGAAGCAAGCGCCGCAACTTCGCGGCCCGCCTGCGGATCGTCGGCGATCAGCAGCACCTCGGTCGCCGTGCGCATCGCCCGCGCCAGCCGCAATGCCGGCCACGGGCAACGCATGCCGCGCGCATCGACGATCACCGCCGCCGCGTCACTCGTCATAGGGATTGCGCGAATTGCGGAAATTGAGCCGGACGGGCACGCCCTGAAAACCCAGCTCCTTGCGCATACCGTTGACCAGATAGCGCTCGTAGCTGCCGGGCAGCGCATCGGTGCGGGTCCCGAAGACGACGAAGGTCGGCGGCCGTGTTCGCGCCTGCGTGATATAGCGGAGCTTGATCCGCTTGCCGCCCGGCGCCGGCGGCGGATTGCTCTCGACCGCGCCTTCGAACCAGCGATTGAGCCGCGCGGTCGAAACGCGATTGGTCCAGATCGCGCGCTGTTCGAACGCGACGCGAACGAGCGTGTCGATCCCCTTGCCCGTCGCCCCCGAAATGCTGAGCACAGGCACGCCCTTGACCTGCGACAGGCCGTCGTCGAGCGCGCCCCGCACCCCGTTGAACAGCGCGGACGGGTCTTCGGCGATATCCCACTTGTTGAGCGCGACGATCAGCGCGCGGCCTTCTTGCAGCACCTTGTCGGCGATGCGCAGGTCCTGCGCTTCCAGCCCCTTGGTCGCATCGAGCAGCAACACAACCACCTCCGCGAAGTCGACCGCGTGCAGCGCGTCGGCGACCGACAGCTTCTCGAGCTTGTCGACCACCTTGGCGCGCTTGCGCATCCCTGCGGTGTCGAACAACTGGATTTCGTGGACCTCGCCATCCTGTTCCCACTGCCAGTCGACGCGGATCGAATCGCGCGTAATCCCGGCTTCGGGCCCGGTGATCAGCCGGTCTTCACCGATCATGCGGTTGATCAGCGTCGACTTGCCGGCGTTCGGACGGCCGACAATGGCAAGCTTCATCGGGCCAAGCGGCGCATCCTCATCCTCTTCACCGTCCGCCAGCGGCGGCAGGGCCTCGGCTTCCGCCGCGTCATAGGCCTCGACAATCGGACGCAACGCGTCGAACAGATCGACGACGCCTTCGCCATGCTCGGCGCTCAGCGCGATCGGATTGTCGAAGCCGAGCGAATAGCTTTCCATCAGGCCGTTTTCGCCCTGCTTCCCCTCGGCCTTGTTGACCAGCAGGATGATCGGCGTGTCCTCGCTGCGCAGCCAGCGCGCGATTTCCTCGTCGAGCGGGGTGACCCCGGCGCGGCCGTCGATCATGAACAGCGCGGCGTCGGCCCCGCGCACCGCCTTTTCGGTCTGCACGCGCATCCGGCCGGGCAGCGTCGCGGCGTCATAATCCTCGAACCCCGCGGTATCGACGATCGTGAACTTCAGGCCCAACAGTTCGCCGTCGCCCTCGCGCCGGTCGCGCGTCACCCCCGGCTGGTCGTCGACGAGCGCAAGGCGCTTGCCGACCAGCCGGTTGAACAGCGTCGATTTGCCCACATTGGGGCGGCCCACAATGGCGATCGTCGCGAATCGCGACATTTGCTTATCCTATCATTCGCCGGAACCGCTTGCGCGCTTCCGCCCTGTTACCGCCAGGCGGTGATCCGCCCGTCGTCCGCCAAGATGTACAGCATGTTGTTCGCGACCACCGGCGACTGCGACAGCGGCGACTTGAAATCGGTCGTTGCGAGCGTCGACCCATCGGTCGGCGAAAATTCGACGAGCTGTCCTTCGCTGTTCACCGCGAGCAGACGGCCACCCGCGAGGACCGGACCGGTCCAGCGGATCGGGTCCTTCTTCTTCTTTTCGGTCTCGACGCGGAAACGCGCGAGCTGTTGCAACCAGCGCACCTTGCCGGTCCCGCGCGCAACGCACAGCAGCTTGCCGTCGTCGGTCATCGCATAGACCCATTCGCCGACCACATACGGCGTCGAAATGCCGGCGATCGAGATTTCCCACGTCCGCTGGCCGGTCACGAGCTCATAGCTCGCCATGCGCCCACCCTGGCCCAGCGCGAAGACGCGGCCACGGTCGACCACCGGATCGGCGTCGACGTCCGAAAGGGTCGACACCGACAACGCCATCGACGTGCGCGCCAACGCATCTTCCCACAGGTCGCGGCCGTTTTCGTAACGATAGGCCTGCACTTCGCCCGACGAGAAGCCGGCGACGATCGTCCCCTGCCCCGCAGCGGGCGAGCCCGCGCCGAAGATGCTGCCCGCTTCGAGCGACGCCGTCGCCTGCCACTGCACCGCGCCATTGGCGGCGTTCAGGGCGAAAATCTGGTTGTCCTGGCTGATCACATAGACGCCGCCGAAGGCAATGGTCGGAGCACCGCGCAGCGGGCCCGCTGGTTTGACCTTCCAGATCACCGAGCCGTCGGCGACGTTGAGCGCCGCGACGTCGCCGGCCCCGCTCGTCGCATAAACGACATTGCCATCGACCCCGGCGCCGCCGCCGAACAGCGAATCCTTGTAATCCTTGCCGGTGCTGCCGATCGCCGTCCGCCACAGCGGCGCGCCCGTGTCGGCCGACAGTGCCGTGACCACCGCGTCCGTATCGACAACGAACAGGCGGTTGTCGGCAATCACCGGCGACGAAGCGAGACGCTGCTTCTTGTTGCTCCCCGCAATGCTCGCCTGCCAGACTTGGCTGCGCGTCGCGCCGAGCGCGGGATGCCCCATCGATTTAGAGGCATTGCCGCCCGACTGGCTCCAGTTGGCATTGACGGCGGGTTCGGGCAGGACGACGGCGATCGCCGCGGTTGCATCATCGACCTTGACGCTATTGTCATTCGACAGGATCGACACGCGATCGCCGACCGTCGGCGTCTTCGGGCCGCCATCACCCTTGAACACGCCGCAACCGGCAAGCGGCAGCGCGAACAGCGCCGCGCAAAGTACATACTGCCTCTTCAGCATATTATCTGGCTTCCTCAGTGTTTCCGGCGGCCGCTGCCTTCGGCGCGGCGCCTTTCTGGTCCCCGGCGGCCTGCGCCGCATTCTTTTCGACCCCGGCGGCTTCCGCCGCCCCTTTCTTCTCGGCAGCGACGCTGTCTGCCGCCCGGTCGGCGACTGCATCGACGCCCAGCATGCCCGCCATCTGGACGCTCCGCGATTGCAGCGTCTTGGTGGCGTCGGGCAGCTTGGCAATACGTCCGTAAAGCGCGCCGGCCTGATCATATTGTCCGAGCTGGTAATGCGCGATGGCCGAAAGTTCGGCCGCGCTCGCAAACCAGCTCGACGCCGGGTCCTTGGCATCGACCATCGGCTTCATCCGTGCGATCACCGTTTCGGGCTTCAGCGTGTCGAATTCGAATGCGGTCTGGCGGATCAGCGCCAGATCGCGCAACGTCTTGTCGACGCCGGTGTCGGCCGCGACCTTCGCCATCAGCGCGGCGGCACCTTTGAGGTCGCCCGTGCCGGCCTTCATATTCGCCTGCTGCATCATGGCTGCGGCGCGATAGGCTGGCGCCTTTCCATCCTCGAGCTGCTTGAGGTCCTTCGTTCCCGCCGCCGCCTTGTCGAGCGCGCCGAGGAGAACTTCGGCATTTTCACCGCGTGCGACGTCCTGCCGGTGCGACCAATAGAGATAGCCGCCGAATGCCAGCAGGCCGGCGAGCACCGCACCGATGATCCAGCGGCCATAGCGCTGCATGATCGTATCGAGCCGGTCCTTGCGGACAGCTTCGTCGACTTCCTGCAACAGCGCGGCGTCGTTCGTCGGGCTCAGGGCCAATCAAACCTCCATAAACTCTGTTCGTGGCCCCGGGCCGGTCGCTTCCTTTAGCGACGACGCCGAAAAAGGCCAAGCGAAACGCTTGGCCCGCCGGGACGGCGCTGCCGGGCTTCAACCGGCGTAAATCTGATCGTCTGTCGGAAATGAACGGGACCTGACCTCGTCGGCATAATCCTTGACCGCGCCGTTGACGACGCTCGCCATGTCGCCGAAGCGCTTCACGAACTTCGGGACGCGTTCGAACATGCCCAGCATGTCGTCGGTGACCAGCACCTGGCCGTCGCATTGGGCCGACGCGCCAATGCCGATCGTCGGACAGGCGACCTTCTCGGTAATCTCGATCGCGATCGATTCGAGCACGCCCTCGATGACGATCGAAAACGCCCCGGCCTGCGCCACCGCGACCGCGTCCTCGACGATCGAGCGGGCTTCTTCCTCGCTCTTGCCGCGCACGCCATAGCCGCCGAGAATGTTGACCGCCTGCGGGGTCAGGCCGACATGGCCCATCACCGGAATCCCGCGCTGCGTCAGGAATTCGATCGTCGGCGCCAGCACCTTGCCGCCTTCGACCTTCACCGCCGCAGCGCCTGTTTCCTTGAGCAGCCGTGCCGCATTGTCGAACGCCTGCTGCGGGCTGCCTTCATAGCTGCCGAACGGCATGTCGACGATCACCGCGGCATGATAGCTGCCGCGGACGACTGCCGCGCCGTGCAGCGCCATCATGTCCATCGTCACCCCGACCGTGTGCGGCAGGCCGTAGATCACCTGCGCCAGCGAATCGCCGACGAGCAGCATGTCGCAATGCGGATCGAGCAACTGCGCCATGCGGACGGTGTAAGCCGTCAGCATGACGATCGGCTCGCCGCCCTTGCGCTGGCGAATGCGCGGCACGGTAAGCCGCTTCATCGGCTGCGGCGTCGGATTGGCGCGGCTCGTCGAGGTGTCGAGGGTGAGCGTTTTTGGGAGCGTAGACATGGGGCGGTGGCTTAGCCCTTTGCCCGTCCCAGCGAAAGACAGAACTCCGCCGATGTGAATTTTCCTTGACTCCATGTATGTTATTTTTAACATTACGTCATACAGAGCGAACATCAGGAGATTCGCAGATGGTATTTCGTGAAAAGATCGACTGGCTGACCATGACGGTGATCGCGCTTGCCTTCGGCTGGTACGCCATTGTCTTTCCCTGGGGGCTGCGCGGTGTCCCCGCGCTTGCGGCGCAAGGGGGACTGCTGCTCGTCGTGCTCGTCGCGATGTCGTTGGTCCTGACCGTCGCGGCCATCCTGTTGGCGCTGCACCGCCCGCGCGATGCGAACGCCGCCGCCGACGAACGCGACCGGGAGATTACCCGCAAGGCGACGACACGCGCTTATTATGTGCTGATAATCGGGGCCAGCTGCTGCTTTGCGCTGGGTTACTGGATCGGAGATGTCGCCGCGGTCCTCAACGGGCTGCTCGGATCGATCGTCGCCGCCGAACTCGTGCGCCTCGCGAGCCAGCTTCATCTCTATCGCCGGGGGTATTGAACCGTGCCTCCCGCCATCCTCGCATCACCACGACAGCTTGCCGACGCCGATACCGGAGATACGTCCATGAACTTCCGTGAAAAAACCGCCTGGCTGAACGTCATCGCCATGCTTGCCGCCTACAGCGTATATTTCGGGTTCCTCCTCTCGGGGCATCCCGCCGGGCGCGAGGTGTTTCCCATGCTGTGGCTGTTCGGATCGATCGCCGTGGCGCATGCGGTGATCGTCATCGTCGGCACCGTCATCCTGTCCGCGCAGGCGGCGAAGTCCGACCGCGCACGCGCCGACGAGCGCGACCGTGCGATCCGCCGCCGCGGTGCGACCATGGCCTATTATGTACTTCTCGTCGGGATGATGGTCGTCGGCGTCTACATGCCCTTCGTCGAAAGCGGGGTGCCACTGGCGAATGCCGGCCTGTTCGCGATCGTCGCCGCCGAACTGGTGAACAGCTTTGTCGTGCTCATGAGCTACCGGCGGGGCTGGCATGGCTAGCCTCCCCTTCACCAACGACATCCGTACCTTGCGCTTTCTTGCGGGCGAGATGACGCAGGGCGAACTCGGCGACCGGGTCGGGGTGACACGCCAGACGATCGCGGCGATCGAGCAGGGCAAATATTCGCCGTCGCTCGAAGTCGCCTTCCGTATCGCCCGCTGCTTCGACAAGCCGCTGGAAGCGGTGTTCCAATGGAGCGAAGGCACGAATTGAGACCGCGCGGCCGCGCCGGCCCGGCATCAGGCTCTCCCCGGGGCAGATGCCGGGCCGATATTCGGTCCTAAGCCGCGGCCGCCGTCAGCGCCGCGAGTTGGTCGCCCGTCAGAACCAGATCCTCGCTGGCGAGGATGTCGTCGAGTTGTTCGACCGATGTCGCGCTCGCAATCGGTGCCGTGACGCCCGGCTGCGCCGCGACCCATGCCAGCGCGACCTGCGACAGGCTCGCGCCGGTTTCGGCGGCAATCCGGTCCATCACCGCCAGCGCCGCGGGCCCCTTGCCGTCCAGATAGGCCTTGGCGCGCGCGCCGCGCGGGCTTTTGCCGAGATCGTCGGCGCTACGATATTTGCCCGACAAATAGCCCGAAGCGAGGCTGAAATAGGTGACGACGCCCAGCCCCTCTTCGATACAAAGCCGCTGCAACGCGCCTTCATATTGATCGCGGTCGAGCAGGTTGAGTTCGGGCTGCATCGCGGTGAAGCGCGGCAGTCCCTTAGTGTCGGCGAGACGCAGTGCTTCGGCAAGCCGCTCGGCCGAATAGTTAGACGCGCCGATAGCGCGCACCGTGCCGGCATCGACCAGTTCGCCAAACGCACCGAGCACCTCGTCGAGCGGTACGTCGGGATCGTCCTTGTGCGCGAAATAAAGGTCGATAACGTCCGTGCTAAGGCGATCGAGCGACCCCTGCACCGCCTTGCGGATGCTGTTCGGCTGCAGCCCGCCGGGCATCATTCCGACCTTCGTCGCGACCAAGACTTTGCCGCGAGCGCCGCTGTCCTTGAGCCAGGCGCCCATCATCGTTTCGGACTCACCGCCTTTGTGTCCCGGGACCCATGCCGAATAGACGTCAGCGGTATCGATCATGCCGCCACCGCGTTCGACAAAGCGGTCGAGGATCGCGAAACTCGCCGCCCGATCGGCGGTCATCCCGAAGACGTTGCCGCCAAGGACGAAAGGCCTGATCGAAAGGCCGCTTCGGCCCAGCGCGCGTTCGGTCATCGTACAGATCCTTTCTTCACGGTCGCGACGGCCTCGCGCGGATTGTCGCTGAACAAACCGTCGATGCCTGTCGCCAGATAGGTCTCTATCTCGGCCGCGAGGTCGCCGTGTCCAGCCGGGTTGATCCCGCCCTTGTCGGCGAGCGGCAGGAAATAATTTTCGCGGCGAAAGGTCCACGGATGAACCTTCAGTCCCGCAGCATGGGCATCGCGGACCAGCGAGGTCGGCTCGCCCAGCGTTCCGAGCGCGCCGCGCGGGATCACCATCGCCTTGTTCGGGCCGATCCCATCGGCATAAGCGGCAACGGCCTTCAGCCCCGCCGGGCTCGCCATGGCGGCATAGGTCTGCTTCGGATCGTCGGCGGGACCGCCCTCCCCGTCCATCAACTGGATCAGCGGCAGATCGCTCTTCGCACGCAACGTCTTGAGGTTTGCAACCTCGAAACTTTGGATGAAGACGGCCGCATCGGCACCGCAATAGCCATATCGGTCGAGCAGCGCGAGCAAAGGCGTCTCGTGCGGCAGCCCAATCGACGCAAAATAGCTTGGGTGCTTGGTTTCGGGATACACGCCGACAGGCTTGGCGCGACCCTTATTCGCCTCGGCGAGAAGCGTCAGGATTTCCTCGAACGTCGGAATCTCATATTGACCGTCATATTCGGTGCTGCGCAATTTCGGCAGCCGCTCGCGCGCGCGCAGCGTCTTCAGTTCTGCGAGCGTGAAATCTTCGGTGAACCACCCGGTCACCGCGTGCCCGTCGATCGTCTTCGTTGTTTTCCGCCCCGCAAACTCCGGATGATCGGCAACATCGGTCGTTTCCGAAATCTCGTTCTCGTGCCGCGCGACAAGCACGCCGTCCCTGGTAAGCACCAGATCGGGTTCGATATAGTCGGCGCCCAATTCGATCGCGAGCCGGTAGCTCGCCAGCGTATGTTCGGGACGTTCGCCCGACGCCCCCCGGTGCGCGATGACAATCGGCGGCTCGCCGTCAAGGGTCGGCTGCGCAGTCACGGCATCAGCGCTGCAACCGGCGGACAACAAAGCCGCCAGCAGCGCCGCGAGCCTGCGCGTCATGCCGCAAAGCGCGATTGCCAGTCATCGGCCGAAAAGCCGACCGACACGTCGCCGCCGGCTTCGATAACCGGGCGGCGGATCATCGCAGGCTGCTCGAGCATCAGCGCCTTGGCCTTTGCCGCATCGAGCCCGTCCTTTTGCGCATCGGGAAGCTTGCGGAAGGTCGTGCCGCTCCGGTTGAGCAATTTTTCCCAGCCGAGCGCGTCGATCCAGCCTTGCAAAAGGCCGGGATCGAGTCCGTCCTTGCGGAAATCGTGGAACCGGTGCGCGACACCCCGCTCGTCGAGCCAGCGCCGCGCCTTTTTCACCGTATCCTTCATTGTGTAGGTTGTAGACAGAATACTAACCCCTAGCTGCGAAGCCATACGGATGAAACCCGCCATCCTTTACCTTAGAGTTTCCTCCACGGAACAAATCAAGGGCTACGGTCCCGATCGCCAGAAAAACTTGGGGCGCGAATATGCCGCGCGCATGGGTTGGCAGATCGAACAGGAAATCGCGGACGAAGGCCGCAGCGCATTTCACGGTGCCAATCGCCTCGAAGGCGCTGCCCTTCACGATTTCGAACTCGAAGCCCGGAACGGCCTGCATCAAGGTAAGGTGCTGATCGTCGAAAATATCGACCGCCTCAGCAGGCAGGGCGCGAAGGCCGCAGCGCAATTGATATGGGCGCTCAACGAACATGGTGTCGATGTAGCCACCTATCATGACGGTTTTGTCTACAAGACAGGCAATAACGGCGACATGATGGAGTTGTTCTCCGTCATCATCAAAGCGCAGCTCGCCCACGAGGAAAGCGCGAACAAGAGCCGCCGGACAAAGGCGAGTTGGGACAAGCGGCACGCCGAAATCGCGAACGGGTCGAAAGCGACGATGGCCGGACGCGCACCTGCATGGCTCACCATCCGCGACGGCAAATACCACGCGATCGAGCACCGCAAACAGGTGCTCAACGAGATATATGACCTCTATATTGCGGGCCTTGGTATCTATAAGATCGTCCAGCGCCTCAACGACCGCAAGGAACCGTCTTGGCCGATCAGGAAGAAGGACGGCGCGGGCGGCTGGTATATGCCCTATGTCCATCGGCTGCTGAACAATCGGGCCGTGTTGGGAGAATATATCACGCTGGAAGGCGAATGCCTCGCGGCGGACTATTTCCCGCAGGTGATTACTGCTGAGAAATTCGCTCGCGCGCAGGAGGTCCGCAGCACGAAAGCCAAGAGCGGCGGGCGCGATTACAACCGCAGCTATAATTTGCTGAGTGGCCTCCTAAGCTGCGCGGTCTGCAACGGGACCGGCTGCTATGAGCATAAGGGCAGCAACGCCTTACCTGATCGGCCGATTGCGATGTCCTGTAAGCGAGGCGCTGTATCAAATCGTTTCCACGAACATGATCGTCATCACCCGCAGCGTGGCGGATTGGTCGGCGGGATCTACCTTTCCGTTGCAGGCTTGCCCGCGCGTATAATAGTCGATCTTCCACGCGATACGATGTTCGCCGACCGTCAGGGCCGCGCCGTCATGCTCGCCGCGTGGGTCATTGTCCGGCGTGAAATCGCAGAACAGGCGAATCGCTCGGATCACGTCCTCCTGAATTACGGTAGGCAGCCGGGAAACGCCGCGCGACAAATAGGTCCAGCCATCTTCGCCGGTGGAACGAAGCTGGTCATTGAGGCGGGCAATGGTCGCCCGCCTCTTTGCCTGTTCGGTCATGCCGCAATCTTCTTCTGCTTGGTCGTAAAGTTAGCACGGCGGGAAGCGCGAGCGGCGTTAAGCTGGGGGTCCAACTCGCCCGCGTTGATCGCCTCGATGATCGACGCAATGATGACCGGAACGTCGGCGACATTTTCGACCTCGACCGCATTCATGCCCTTGGCAAATTCCAGCGGCTTGCCGCCGTAGCGAATCTGGAAGAACATCTTGCCGCCAGCGTCGGTGAACCAGCCCTTGCGGACATTGCGGGGAACATCAACGCGGATGTCTTCGCCCTCGGCGTTCTTGCGCGTGACCCTCTTGGTCGCGGTGAAGGGCGTTCCCGCAATCTCGGCCTCGGCGAGAGCTTTCTGCTCCGCGAGATAGGCGAGCACCTTGGCGCGGAAACCGAATTCCGATGAAGCGGGATTGCCGCGCGCGGCGGTGGCAAGTTTCAGGTTCTTGAGGATCGACATATTGGCACCTCCTTGGCCGTTGTTGAGAGCCATGTCGGTAATACCGACGACCAGACAGTCGATCGAAGAAGGCAGGTATCGTTCTGATTTTTCTGGGGAGATAATGCGGTCAGCAGCTACGTCGCAGCGGAGCCACAGTCGAAAATGCGTTCTGATGCAATCTGAGCGCCCCACTTTCGCCGCCACTAATCCGATGGCGACGACAAGATATGGGGGGCTGGAAGAACGCGGTCATTTCGCACTCGAAGTGGGATCGAGGAGATTGCGTTTGTGGCCCGCTGAAGGCGAAGTCATATTATTTGCTGGACAATAACGCGTTTTTGACCTGGTGACCTGTACGGTCCCGGAAATCGTCATCATTCCCATCACGCTTAGCCGAGTACGCGACGAACAGCCATTTCCCTGTTACATCGTCGTAGCTCATACCGCTTCCGTTGTCCGCAATGAGCACGCAATCCTCTCCGAAGTAGAGTTGGACCTTGTCGGCTCCTGCGTCGAAGGAGTTTTTTACCAGCTCGAAGATCGCGACTTCATCGTTGGTGATAAGCTCACGGCCAAGCACTCGCTTAAGGCCAGATACGCTTGATCTTCTTCGCGTCCTTGATTGCCTGCTTGATGGTGTCGAACTGACTGACGTGACCCCCTGATTTTCCTCCAACAGTGATTAGAGTCCGGCCTTGAAGGAAGGACGGACAGATGAAGCGTTTGAGGTTTTCGGAAGAGCAGATCATCGGGGTATTGAAGGAAGCGGAGGCGGGCGCGAAGACCGGCGAGCTGGCGCGGCGACACGGGGTGTCGGAAGCAACGATCTACAACTGGAAGGCCAAGTATGGCGGCCTGGAGGTGTCCGAGGCGAAGCGGCTGCGCTCGCTCGAGGACGAGAACGCGAAGCTGAAGCGGCTGCTTGCGGACTCGATGCTCGACAATGCGGCGCTGAAGGATCTTCTCACAAAAAAATGGTGACGCCCGCCGTTCAGCGGGAAGCGGTCGCCCATCTCCAGGCTTGCCATGGGATGAGCGAGCGGCGGGCGTGCCGTGTCACAGGGGCCGATCGGAAGAGCATGCGCTACCGGTCGCAGCGTGGTGACGATGCCGAGGTTCGGGAGAAGCTGCGCGAGCTGGCGCAGCAGCGTCGCCGGTTCGGTTATCGACGCCTGCATATCCTGCTGCGCCGGGAGGGCGTGATGATCAACAGGAAGAAGACTCAGCGCCTGTATCGGGAGGAAGGACTGATGGTCCGACGAAGACGTAACCGGCGCCGGGCGATCGGTGCTCGGGCGCCCGCACCGGTGCTGGCGCTACCGAACCAGCGGTGGAGCCTCGACTTCGTGCATGATCAGATGGCGTCAGGCCGGCGGTTCCGGGTGCTCAACATCGTCGACGACGTGACGCGGGAGTGCCTGCGCGCGGTGCCCGACACGTCGATCTCCGGGCGCCGGGTCGTGCGCGAGCTCAGCGATCTGATCGAGGAACGCGGCAGGCCGGGGATGATCGTCAGCGACAACGGGACCGAGCTGACATCGAACGCGGTGCTCGCATGGTGCGGTGAGGTCGGCGTCGAGTGGCATTATATCGCACCCGGCAAGCCGATGCAGAACGGCTATGTCGAGAGCTTCAATGGCCGGATGCGTGATGAGCTTCTGAACGAGACGCTGTTCCTCGACCTCGACCATGCCCGCACAGTGATCGCGGCCTGGGCCGAAGATTACAACCAGTCGCGGCCGCACTCGGCACTTGGATATGAGACACCGGCGGCGTTCGCCGCCGAACTGCATAAGCAATGGCCTGCGCAGCTACGCCCTTCGGGCTCCGCTGCGCAGGCCATTGCTTACACCGCGCTCATGCGCAACAAAGCTGCTGGGCTCTAATCCCGGCTGGTGGAAACCAGGGGGTCACGTCATAAACTGCTCGGCCCCGAAAAAATTAACGCGGCCAAGATCGGCATTTATTCGGGAAAACGACACATAACTGCCTGATCTTAGGCCGTTAATAAACATACCGTAGGGGTATTGACTACGAGCCGATGGTCCATGCGAAAATCCTTTCATCAGCCGCAATCAAGCCTGCTGATAAAAGGAGTATATCGAATGAATACATCTGATTTTGAAAATGCTGTCACTTCAGAGCTTTTAAAAAATTGTGCAAGAACTGGAAGGGACGGCGTAGCAATTGGCATAAACCTACCCATTGGATGCGGGACTAATTTTATACCAAGTGGAAAAAATACAATTAAGGCATTAAAGAAAGAACTGAAAAATATCAAAAATGCTCGAGAATCTTTTTTCAGAGTTACTGGTCATTATTGCGATTTAGCAATGACCCATAATTTGCGTGACGCGAAGCTCGCTGCTGTAGTCAAGAAAATTTTTGACGCAGCGATTGGCGATAATAGCCCTTGGGAAAGTCGCATAGTCTAAACGCCGCCTGCCACCGCGTCAGTGTGGCAGTACATATTAGCCCATAGGTGCTTTATGCGTCCTAGCGATGGCCGTTGATGCGCTCTCAAAGATTATGTCCGTGGGAGCGTTTTCATATATCCTTCCCACCCGAAGTGAAAATTGCCGCCCGGCGCGGCGGGGCATTCAGCGATCCTGTAGTTTGAAGATATAGGATGCCTTGATCGCCTTCTCGAATTCTCTGCGGCGCTTCTGCTGATCCTTCGTCCGATCCAAAGCCTGTTTGGCCTGATCCACATCGCTCTTTCGGGCGGCCACAACCGATTGCTCAGGCGTTAGCGGCTTGCTCGGTTTCTTCGGCTTCTTAGGTTTGGTGGTAGCGAACTCGCAAAATCTCATACCGTATTTATACGGCGCGCTCCGCTATAGCGCCTTCTCCCATTCCGCCGCGTTGAAACCAAGCAACGCGCCGCCATCATAAATCACGATCGGACGCTTAATGGCCGACGGATTTTCGGTCATGATCGCTATGGCCTTCGCGGCGTCCAAATCCACTTTCACGTCGTCGGGCAATTTCTTGAAGGTCGTGCCGGACCGATTGAGCACCTTCTCCCACCCGAATCGCTGGGTCCAATCCGCCAGATTGTCGGCGTCGACTCCGCTCTTCTTGTAATCATGAAACGCATAATCGACGCCGCGCTCCGCAAGCCAGGCGCGGGCTTTCTTGACGGTATCGCAGTTCGGTATCCCAAATACGGTGACGGGCATTTTTATACCTTCAAATTTCAAATTAAAATCAGCGGGTTATATCGTAGAAAATTTTGTCTACAGTGTTGCAATGAACTCGCAGTTCGGGATACCATAGAGAATCAGCGTCATCCCCTCAGGATAGCGGCGGCATGTCGGCAATGCGAGCATTCGCATTCGCGAGCTTGCCGCGCAGCGCGCGCGCAAAGCCTTCGTGAAGGGCACCGGCGATATCGGGATTGGCGGCGAGGAAGGCGCGCAGCGCCGCCGCAGGCACGAACCACAGCCGCGAATTGGTCGCGAGCGATACCGTGCCCGTCGCATGGGCACCGTCGAGCACCGTCGCTTCGCCGATCAAGGTCCCCCCGGAGACGGTGCCGACCTCGATCCCGTCGCGCTGGATCAGCGCCTCGCCCTCGGCGAGATAGAACAGGCTCGGCGCCGCCTGGTTCTCGCGGATCAGGACTTCGCCGCGGCGTGCCGAAATCCAGTGGCCCTGATCGATGAGGCGGCGGGCGGTCGCCGGACTCAATCCCTCGAAATGCTGGCGGCGGAGCGACTGCTCCTCGGTCGAGAAGCGGATCGCGGCATCGCTAAGCCAGACACG
The DNA here is from genome assembly GCF_001314325.1 of Sphingopyxis macrogoltabida. NCBI lineage: Bacteria > Pseudomonadati > Pseudomonadota > Alphaproteobacteria > Sphingomonadales > Sphingopyxidaceae > Sphingopyxis > Sphingopyxis macrogoltabida. The sequence goes on along the minus strand of NZ_CP009429.1, from coordinate 289,364 downwards.
CGCCGCCATGCCGAGATTGACGATCAGGATCACCAGCAAAAACGCCGCATAACCCATGCCCCCGGGGCTGAAGACGGCAACCGGCATCGCAAGCAGGGCCGCGACCGCCAACCCGAGGCGAAAATGATCGAGGCGTGCGACAAAAGAGGCCGCAAGCAGCAGCAGCAACGCCCCATAACCGAACAGAGCCGGATTGAAATTCGCCATAACCAAGTCGTTTCGCGTCGCGGTCCCGCAGCTGGGACACTTAGGTATATAACGTTACCGATTACCAAACGCCTTGGGCGCGCTCCCGGCTACACCCTCCCGAAGCATCGCAAACTACCAGTTTTCGCAGGTGAAGAAAAGCAGGGGGTGCGCAAATCGCACCGCGATGCTAATTTCCGGTTCCTTGCTTCCAAGGTGCATTCGCGCCATGGCGGCGCGCGAGTCGATTTTTGGCGCTCGGAAACACAGAAGATTTAGGGACGATGACGCAACCATGGCAGCCGCATAGCTGGCGCTCGCACGAAGCCCGCCAGCTTCCGACCTACTCCGATGACGCCGCGCTGGCGGCCGCCGAGCGCGAGCTTGCGGGCTATCCGCCGCTCGTCTTCGCCGGCGAGGCGCGCGACCTGACGACCGAACTCGGCCGCGTCGCCGAGGGCAAGGCCTTCCTGCTGCAGGGCGGTGACTGCGCCGAAAGCTTCGCCGAATTCCATCCGAACAATATCCGCGACACCTTCCGCGTCCTGCTCCAGATGGCGGTCGTGCTGACTTTTGCGTCGAAGATGCCCGTGGTGAAGCTCGGCCGCATGGCGGGCCAGTTCGCCAAGCCGCGCTCTGCCGACATGGAAGATGTCGATGGTGTTTCGCTGCCGAGCTATCGCGGCGACATCATCAACGATATCGCCTTCGAGGCCGAAGGTCGCGAGCCCGACCCGCAGCGCATGGTCAAGGCCTATAACCAGTCGGCGGCGACGCTGAACCTGCTGCGCGCCTTCGCGAACGGCGGCTATGCCAACCTGCATCAGGTCAACGCCTGGACGCACGACTTCATGGACCGCAGCCCGTGGGCGAAGAAATATCAGGAAACCGCAGCGCGGATTTCCGAAGCGCTTGCCTTCATGGAAGCCTGCGGCGTGACCCCCGAGACGGTCCCGCAGATCAAGGGAACCAGCTTCTATACGAGCCATGAGGCGTTGCTGCTCCCCTATGAGCAGGCGCTGACCCGGCAGGACAGCCTGACCGGCGGCTGGTACGACACGTCGGGCCACATGCTCTGGGTCGGCGACCGCACCCGCTTCGAAGGCTCTGCCCATATCGAATATCTGCGCGGCATCGGCAATCCGGTCGGCATGAAGTGCGGCCCCAGCCTCGAAGCCGATGTGCTGCTGCGCCTGCTCGACACGCTCAATCCGAACCATGTAGCCGGACGCATGACGCTGATCACGCGTTACGGTCACGACAAGATCGAGGCGCATCTGCCCAAGCTGGTGCGCGCGGTGAAGGAATCGGGCCACCCGGTCGTCTGGTCATGCGACCCGATGCACGGCAATGTCATCAAGACGCCCAACGGCTACAAGACGCGCCCGTTCGAGCGCATCCTCGCCGAAGTGCGCGGCTTCTTCGCCGTCCACCGCGCCGAGGGCACGCATGGCGGCGGCATCCATATCGAGATGACCGGCCAGAACGTCACCGAATGCACCGGCGGCGCGATGGACGTGACCCAGATGGATCTCGCCGACCGCTATCATACGCATTGCGACCCCCGCCTCAACGCGGGGCAGAGCCTCGAACTGGCGTTCCTGCTGGCCGAGATGCTCAATCAGGAAATGGCCGATCGGGCAAAGCAGGCGGCGTAAAGCCACCACCTTCGTCATTGCGAGCGAAGCGAAGCAATCCAGAGCGGTTTACGCCTACTCTGGATTGCTTCGCTTCGCTCGCAATGACGATCTGAAAAACTACTTCCCCGGCCACCGCTTGGTATCGGCAAACGCCCGCCCCAGCGCGACATGCAGGTCGGCGTCCTCCGCCGCCCCGCCGAGCGGGATCTGGTCGGAGAAATTGTCGCTCGCCTGATGATAGTCGCTGCCGAGGAAAACCTCGAGCAGCGGCATGTCCGAAAAGCTGCCGCCGACCATCAGCGAGGTGACGCCCTTGGCGCCGAGCGCCCAGCCGTCCTGCCGCTGAATGAAGGCGTCGGCCTCGCCGTCGTCGTCGAGCTTGCGTCCCAGCTTCGTCGCCACGTCGCGTACCACCGCGTCATAGGCCGGCTGGCCGCGTCCGATCGTCGCCACCGGCGTGCCGCGCGGCGAGATGGCGATGGTGTCGACGTTGAGCGCGACGGTGATGTCGGCAAGCGGCAGGGCCGGATGATCGGCGAAATAATGGGCGCCGAGCAGTCCCTTCTCTTCCGCGGTCGTCGCGAGGAAATAGATGTCGCGATCGGCACGCGGTCCGGTGGCGAGGCGCTTCGCCGTCTCGATCAGCACCGCGATGCCGCTCGCATTATCGACCGCGCCGTTGCAGATGCGGTCGGTGGCGTCGTCGGGGCGGCAGATGCCCAGATGGTCCCAATGCCCGAGGAACAGCACCGCCTTACCGTCGGGTTTCGCGCCCGGCAGCTTCGCGATGACATTGTGGCTGTCATAGGCGCGGATGGTCGAAGTCGCCGCAAGGTCGGCGGTGACCGGCAGCGCCAGCCCGAGATAATCCTTCGACTTCGCGGCTTCGCGCAACGCTGCGCCATCCTGTCCCGCCCCGGCGAGCAGCGCATCGGCCGCTTCCGCCGACAGAAAACCGCTGATCTGCGGCCCGGCCTTGGCGTTGGCGAGACGCGTCGACTTCTCTCCCACCGCCTCGCGGAGCTGTTCCCACGGCAGCGCATCGGTCGCGATCACCAGCACGCCGGCCGCGCCGGCATCGGCCAGCATCTGCCGCCGTTCGCGATAGCGCGGCAGCTTGTCGCCGAACGGCGCATTGTCGAACAGCATGATCGCGAGCTTGCCCGTTACGTCGGCATTGACCTTGCCAGCGCCGTCGACGCCATAGCCGACGAACACCGCCGACACGCCCGCCAGCGACACCGAAGGCTCGCGGCCGGTCAGGATGATCCCGTCGTCGGCCAGCGCGAAATCGCGACCACGGACCTTGAATTTGGCAGAGCTGCCCGTCGACTGGCTTTCGATCAGCGGCACCGGCTGCAACCAGGGTGTGGCGCTCCCCGGCACGGCTTCGAGCCCCGCCTTGGCCCATTCGCCGACGATATAGGCGATGGTGCGATCCTCGCCCTCGGTTCCCGGCGCGCGCCCTTCGAACGCATCGCTCGCCAGCACCTTGATATGTTCTGCAAGCTGGGCCTCGGTGACGGGCGCATCGGCGGCCAAAACCGCAACCGGGCTGGCAGAAGCAACGAGAGCGAGAGCCGTCAATCCGGCGCGAAACGTCTTTTTTTGCATGACGCGGCGCATCGCATTTTCGCCTTGGGCAGGCAAGGCGCGTTCGTCGAACGACGAACGGTACGTGAATTCAGCGCCCGGCGCGTTCGAGCAACGCGCGCGCTGCGGCGACGTGCATATCCTCGATCATCCGCCCGTCGTGCCGCTGCGCCCCGCCGGTGGCCGCCGCTACCAGCGCTTCGGCGGCCGCGATCTCGCGCGGCGATGGCGCGAAGGCCCTGTTGCACGGATCGACCTGCGACGGGTGGATCAGCGTCTTGCCGTCGAACCCGAGGCGGCGTCCTTCGTCCGCTTCGGCGACGAAGCCCGCGGCATCGTCGATCGCATTGTAGACGCCGTCGAAACACCAGCAGCCGCCCGCGCGCGCAGCGAGGACGATCGCCTGGATCGCATGGCTCATCGCACCCCGGTCCATGCCGTCGGGCAGCCTGAGTTCATGTGCAAGGTCGTTGAGCCCCGCGATCAATCCGCGCACGTCGCGGTCGGCGGCAATATCACGTGCGGCATAGATGGCGACCGGGGTCTCGATCATGGCAAAGATCGGCAAACCGAGCCCGCGCAAGGGATCGAGATCGGCGACCGCGTCGACCTTCGGCAGCACGACCGCGTCGAGTTCCAGCCCCGCCAGCGCGGCGATATCGGCCGCCTGCCCGGCGCTGCCGGTGCCGTTGACCCGCACCGCGACGCGCTTGCCCGGAAAGCTTGCCAGAACCGCCGCGCGCATCGCCTCGCGCGCCGCACCCTTGCGGTCGGCGGGCACCGCATCCTCAAGGTCGATGATGAGTACGTCGGCCGCCAGCCCCTGCGCCTTTTCGAGCGCGCGGGCGTTCGAGCCGGGAACATAGAGGAGCGAGCGGGGGGCATATTCGATTGGGGTCATGCGCTTTTCTGTGGCGCAACCCCGCCATTGCCGCAATAAGGAAGCGGGTTTGCAAAGTCGCAATTTTGCAGAGGGGATGTTCGATGGAATTCGCACTCGCACTGGTGGTTCTGGCGCTGGTGTTTCTCGTTTGGGCGCTGACGCCGGTGCGGCAAGGCTACGCCTATACGATCGAACGTTTCGGCCGCTACACCCACACCGCGCAGCCCGGGCTCAACTTCATCATGCCGATCTTCGACCGCGTCGGGCGCAAGGTGAACATGATGGAACAGGTGCTCGACATTCCGGGGCAGGAGATCATCACCAAGGACAACGCGATGGTCGCGGTCGACGGCGTCGTCTTCTTCCAGGTACTCGACGCCGCGCGCGCCGCCTATGAGGTCAGCGATCTCTATCTCGCGATCATGAACCTGACGACGACCAACCTGCGCACCGTGATGGGTTCGATGGACCTCGACGAAACGCTGTCGAAGCGCGACGAGATCAACACCCGCCTGCTCCACGTCGTCGACGATGCGACCACCCCGTGGGGGGTCAAGATCACCCGCGTCGAGATCAAGGACATTCGCCCGCCCGCCGACATTTCGAACGCCATGGCGCGCCAGATGAAGGCCGAGCGCGAGAAGCGCGCCAACATCCTTGAGGCCGAAGGCATGCGCGCCTCCGAAATCCTGCGCGCCGAGGGCGAGAAGCAGGGCCAGATCCTGCAGGCCGAGGGTCGCCGCGAGGCCGCCTTCCGCGACGCCGAGGCGCGCGAGCGCGAGGCCGAAGCCGAAGCGAAAGCGACGCAGATGGTGTCGGACGCGATCGCCGGGGGCAATGCGCAGGCAATCAACTACTTCATCGCGCAGAAATATGTCGAGGCGGTAAGCCAGTTCGCGACCAGCCCCAATGCGAAGACGATCCTGTTCCCCGTCGAGGCAACGCAGCTGATCGGTACCTTGGGCGGCATTGGCGAACTCGCAAAGGACGCGCTCGAACGCAAGGGAGCCTGACATGCCCGACTTCATCGCCGATATGGACCCGCATTGGGTTTGGCTCTCGGTCGGCGTACTGCTGGTCGCCGCCGAAATCGTCGCGCCTGGCTTCTTCCTGATCTGGATCGGTGCCGCCGCGATCGTCACCGGGGTTCTCGCTTGGGTGCTCCCGCTCAGCATACCGGTTCAGCTCGGTATCTTCGCCGTACTGGCGATCGTCGCGCTTTATGGCGGTCGCCGCTGGCTGAAGGCGAACCCGATCACCACCACCGATCCGCACCTCAACCAGCGCGGCGGGCGGCTGGTCGGCGAAGTGCTGACGGTGACGCGGGCGATCGAGGATGGTCGTGGTCGCGCGAAGGTCGGCGACGGCGAATGGCCGGTGCGCGGGCCCGACGTCGCCGAAGGCGCCAAGGTCCGTGTCGTCAGCGCCGATGGCGGCGTGCTGGTCGTCGAAGCCGTCTGACGCCACCGGCGGCGCCGCAGTTCAGCCGGCTGCCGTCGGCACCACCACTTCGACCCGCCGATTCTTCGCCCGGCCGGCCGGATCATCGCCGCCGGTCGCGCGCTCGTTCGGTGCGATGGGTGCGGTCTCGCCCTTGCCCGACACCTGAAATTCGCGCTGGCGCACGCCGACCTGCTGGCCGAACCAGTCGGCAACCGTCCGCGCCCGCGCCTCGGACAACGTCTGGTTATAGCTGTCGTCCCCCTTGCTGTCGGTATGGCCGATAATCCGGATCGCACCGGGCGGGCTGCTGCGGATCAGTTCGGCCGCCTTGCGCAACTCCGCCTCGGCGGCGGGCGTCAACGCCGCCTTGTCATATTCGAACAGCGCATCCGACGGCAGGTCGATGATCGTTCCCATCTCGGTCACCCGCGTGCTGAGACCGCTCACCTTGCCCGTGAGCGGGCTGACCTTGGCGCTGAGTCCCGGCGCCGGCGGTGTTGCGGCGGCGTCACCGGCGGGCGCGGTCGGGGCGGTCGCTGCTGCCGGCGCATCATCGTCGCCGACCGGTTCTTTCGGCGCATTGCCCGAGCAGGCGGCGACCAGCGTCGCGGCACCCAGCGCCACGATCGTCCGCCTCATCGCTGGACGGTGATCCCGTCGAAGGGTGCGATGTCTGGGAAGCTGATCGAAACCGTCTTGCTCGTCGCCGGAGGCGCGGGGAATTTGGCCCACATCACCCCGGGCTTCGACGTGCAATCGACGCCCATATTGTCATAGTCCGAATTGCCGCTGCGGCTGAGGTTCGACACCATCGCATTGCCTTCATTGTCCTTCAGCACGCCGATGCGCTGCGATGTAGCGTCGTCGATTACGCTGACCTGCGCGACGCGCAGCGATTTGCGATTATATTTTTCCTGGCTCGAACAGCGCAGGGTCACCGTCAGGATGTCGCCGGTGACCTTGACCGAGAGCAGATCGACTTGCGATCCGTCAGGACCGGGCTGCGACTGGATCACGGTCGCGGCGGCCATCGGTGTGACCGGCGGGCCTTCGGGCTCCTCGACCTTCATCTCTTCGCGGGTGACGCCCGCACTTTCGGTTGCGGTAGGGTCGCCGGCCTTGTCCTTCTCATCCTTGACCGTGCAGGCACCCAGCGCCACGGCCGCGACGCCGGTCAGCGCAAATATCTTCAATCGCATGAGATTCCTCCCGGTCGAACTCTGCCCGAATACGCGCAGCCGCGACCGAAGGTTCCTCCCGACGTCCGTCGCCTACCCGCCGCGTCGCCGCGCATAGATGGCGACGATATGACCGAGCGCATCGCTCTCGCCGATGCGCTTGAACCCCAGCTTTGCCGATACGCGTTCCGACGCCGCGTTGCCTGGATCGATGATGCAGCGTATCTCGCGCGCGTCGAGGTTCGCGTCGGCCCAGCCCAGCGCCGCGGTCATCGCCTCGGTGGCATAGCCGGCGCCCCAATGATCGGCGTCGAACGCCCAGCCGGCTTCGGGCACACCTTCGAGTTCGGGAATGCCGCGGCAGAAATAGCTGAGCCCGCCCATCCCGACCAGCGCGTCGCTTTCCTTGTCGGCGAACACCCAATAGCCGAAACCCATGACCGGCCAGAGACCGGCGGAGCTCAGAAACTTGCCCCAGCTGATGTCGGGCGCACGCGGTTCGCCGCCGATGAAGCGGGTGACGCGCGCATCGGCCCACATCGCGATGTGGACATCCTTGTCGGCCAACCGGCCCGGACGCAGGCGCAGCCGTTCGGTTTCGATGACGGGCGGGACGGTGATCATGACGCGGGAATGCCCAAGCCGGCCCCGCCGGTCAATCGGCGATCAGGAAATGGTCGAACAGGTCGTGGAGCAGCGCCTTGCCGTCGATCGCGGGCTTGGCGCGCAGGACGACGAGCGTATCGGCCTGCGCGACGATCTCGGCATGGCCGAGCACGACATGATAGTGCGGCCGGTTGCCGAAGTCGTGAAACAGCAGCGCGCAGTCGGGTTTGCAGTGGATGAGGCTCTGGAGCAGGCAGGCGACGCGAAAACGCCCGTCGACAAGGACGACATCGGGGCTTCCCGTCATGCTCCGCCAAACCCCGGCATGATAGCGCGGCCAGTCGCGCAGGCGCGCCTCCTCGAGCGGATAACCCCATTCGCCGACAGCGCCGATGTCTGCGTGGACGGGCGTAAAATCGCATGCCGCCAGCGCCGGGTCCGCGGCTACCTTCGCCAGCCAGGCGGGATCGCTGTCGACGCTGACGATCCGCGGCACATGCCGCGCCGCCGTCACCGTGCTGCCGCCGCAACCGAATTCGAGCAGCGACGCCTTGCCCGCCAGTTGCGCTTCGAACAGCGCGATCTCGGACGCGGACATATGCGGCTGCATCGGCTTCCTCTCACGCAATGGATATGGGAGGCGGCATCGCACGTCCACCCCGGATGGCGGATCGCGGCCGTTCCAGCTAAAAGCCCGCCATGCCCGACACGCCTTGGCCGCAGCGCCTGCTCGCCCTTCCTTTCCTGATCCTCGGCGGCTGGTGTCTCGCCGCGCCGCACATGGTCGAGCGGCTGACGATCAATCCGGATTACCAGCATCTGAGCGCGACGAGCGCACTGTTGATCGGCTGCTTCGGTGCGCAGGCGGTGCTGGGCGGATTGTTCATCGCCTTCAGCCGCTGGACGAAGCGGACCTTCGCGATCTACGGCGCCGCACTGCTGCCCTTTTTCTGGTTCAACTATTATTTCGTGTTCGTCGTCCCGGTAATGACGCGCTGGATGGCGCTCGACCTCGTGTCGAACCTTTTCATGCTCGGCCTGTGCATCTGGGGGTATCGCACCGCCCCCAAAGCGCTGACTCCCGCCTGATCAGGCGGCGGCCGCGGCGAGTTCGGGCTTCGACGCCTGCGCCGGCATCACCGCGTCGGCATAGTCGCTTTCATATTTGCCGATCAGCGCGCGGTCGTCGTGGTTCCACGGGTGGAAACCCGGCATGAAATAGGCAAGCCAGGGCAGGAAACTGCGGCGAAGGATGCCCGGCTTGCCGAGCAGATACCACCAGATGCGCGCCGTGATGCGCCAGCCGGTCAGCCCGTCCTGCCTCAAGAGCGCCTTCATACCCTTCACGCGCTTCGGCCAGAATCGCGTCGTGACCAGAACCATCATCAGCGATTTGGCCTTCCACCGCCGCCAGCGGCTCCAGTCCTTCGTCGCGTGCAGCCAGGTGTCATAGGCGACGCCCTTATGCTCGATTTCCTCGACCGCGTGCCATTTCCATAAGTTGGCCCATTCCTCTTCGGCACCCTCGTACATCGTGGGGTCCTTGAGCATGATCGCCGCCATCATCGCGGTATAATGTTCGAGCGCGATCGTCGCCATCAGGTTAACGATCGGCGGGCGGCTCCGGATCAATTCCATGATATGGTCGACGTCGGCTTCGAGTTCGGACAGGTCGTAACCCGCCTCCGCCGCCTTGCGATTGAAGACGACATGCTCGCGGCTGTGGATCACTTCCTGCTGGGTAAAGGCCCGGATCTCACGGGCGAGTTTCTCGTCGACGCCATCGCGATGCGCCTTCACCGCTTCGATGAACATCGCTTCGCCCTTCGGAAAAGTCACCGACAGCGCGGTGTGGAACGCCGACGCGATCGGATCGCCGTTCAGCCACCAGCGGCCCTGCTTCTGGTCGCGCCCGAAGCGCACATCGCGCGGGGTGATGGCAAGATCGGCGGGGGTGGGAGAGTGAGAAAGGCTGGACATATGGGTCATACCGTCGAAAAGGGGCGATGGGGTCGGCAATAGGGTTTACTTACATATATGTCAATAGTGAAAAAGCGCCTGAGTCCCGAGGAAAGCCGGTCCGCCGCGCTCGAAGCGGCGCGGCTGATCCTCATCGAAATGGGCCCGCAGGCGGTGACGCTGAAGGCCGTCGCGTCGCGCGTCGACCGCACCCACGCCAATCTGCTCCACCATTTCGGCAGCGCCGCCGGACTGCAAAAATCGCTCGCCGCCTATCTCGCCGATACCGTCTGCGACACGATCGGCCGCAAGATGACCGAATCGGCGCCGGGGGAACGCAATGTGCGCGAGATTGTCGATCTGGCCTTCGACGCCTTCGGTAGCGGCGGCGCGGGGGCGCTCGCGACATGGATGGCGGCGACGGGCAATGAAGGCGCGCTCGACCCGGTGATCGACGCCATCCACCGGCTGATCGACGGCATGGCGCCCGACGCGCACGAGAAACGCCTGATGCACGAGGATACGCTGGCGCTCGTGCTGATGGCGATGGGTGATGCGCAACTCGGCGGGCCGATGGCCGAAGCGCTGGCGCTGCCCCGTGACACCGCACGGGCGCTCGCCACCGAACTGATCACCGGCCGGATCGCCGCCTTCTGGGCCGAGCAGGGCGCGAAGCCGCAAGGCTAGGGGCTGGCTTTTTTGCTGGGTACGGGCTAGGGGCGCGCCAATCCCCTCATTCCGTTCGTGTCGAGCGAAGTCGAGACACCCAACTGGCGTGCACGGCCGAGGGGCATCTCGACTTCGCTCGTTGCGAACGGAAATTATAAGCGCCTCACCCTCTCCCGCCCCAAAGGCCCCGTCATGCATTTCCTCGACCAAGCCAAGATCTTCATCAAATCCGGCGACGGCGGCCCCGGCGCCGTCAGCTTCCGGCGCGAGAAATATGTCGAATATGGCGGCCCCGACGGCGGCAACGGCGGCAAGGGCGGCGACGTGATCTTCGAAGCGGTCGCAGGGCTCAACACGCTGATCGACTTTCGCTATACCCAGCATTTCAAGGCGAAGCGCGGCACCCCCGGGGCAGGACGCGACCGCACCGGCGCGGGTGGCCCCGACCTGGTGATCCAGGTCCCGATCGGAACGCAAATCCTCGACGACGACGAAGAGCGCAGCCTGCTCGCCGACCTGACCAAGGAAGGCGAACGTATCGCCTTCCTGCGCGGCGGCGACGGCGGCCGCGGCAATGCCAGCTACAAGACCTCGACGAACCGCGCCCCGCGCCAGCACGGGCCGGGCTGGCCGGGCGAGGAAATGTGGGTGTGGCTGCGGCTGAAACTGCTCGCCGACGCGGGGCTCGTCGGCCTGCCCAACGCCGGCAAGTCGACCTTCATCAATGCGGTGACCAATGCGCAGGCGAAGGTCGGTGCCTACGCCTTCACGACGCTCCGCCCGCAGCTCGGCGTCGTCAGCCACAAGGGGCATGAGTTCGTCGTCGCCGATATCCCGGGGCTGATCGCGGGCGCTGCCGAAGGTGCCGGGGTCGGCGACCGCTTCCTCGGCCATATCGAGCGCTGCCGCGTGCTGCTCCATCTCGTCGACGCGAACGACGAGGATGTTGCGACCAGCTATCGTATCGTCCGCGATGAGCTCGAAGCCTATGGCGCCGACCTGATCGACAAGCCGGTGATCGTCGCGCTGAACAAGGTCGACACGCTCGACGACGAATTGATCGCCGCGCTGTCGGCCGAACTCGAAGCGGAAAGCGGGCAACCGGTGATGGCGCTGTCGGGCGCCAGCGGCGCCGGCATCGACGCGGTGCTCGACAAATTGCTCGAAGCGGTGGGTCTGCCCGAACCCGGCGCCGACGACGATGATGCGTCCGATGACGCGGGCGAGTGGTCGCCGATCTAGGAACGAAAGCCGCGAGCGAGGATTTCATCCGGAACAACAAGGAGTTCCCGATGCCCGCTTATCGCCTGTTCACACGTGCGCTGTTTTCCGCATCGATCCTCGTTGCCCCAGCGATTGCCGTCCAAGCGCAGCAGGCCGACGCACCGAAACGGACACGCATCATCCTCGGCCCGCAACTCTCGCCGGCATGGCCGGGCGCGAAGGACATGGCGATCGGCCCCTATGTCGACCTGTCGCGGTCGCCCGAAGGCACGCCGTTCGAATTCGAGGCCCCCGACGAAAGCTTCGGTTCGCCGCTCGTCCATTCGGGCAACTTCGCCTTCGGCCCCGCTTTCGGCTTCATCGGCAAACGCACCGCCGCCGATGTCGAGGCGAATCTGCCCAAGGTCGGCTTGTCGATCGAGGCGGGCGCCTTTGCGCAATATTCCTTGGCGCCCGAATTTCGCGTCCGCGTCGAAGGCCGCAAGGCGCTGAGCGGCCACAAGGGCTGGGTCGGCGAGGTCAGCGCCGACTATATCGCACGCGACGGCGACGACTGGCTGTTTTCGATCGGCCCGCGCGTGACGCTTGGCGATGCGAAATACCGGCGCGCCTATTTCGGCGTCACCCCCGCCGCATCGGCCGCCTCGGGCCTCGTCGCCTTCGATCCCGGCGGCGGCATCCAGTCGATCGGCGTGACGGCGGGCTATCTTCGCCAGCTCGGCAAGCGCTGGGGGGTGGGTGTCTATGGCCGCTATGACCGGCTGGTCGGCGATGCCGCCGATTCGCCGATCGTTCGCCACAGCGGCTCGCGTAGCCAGCCGTCGGCGGGGATCGCGCTCAGCTACACTTTCGGCGGCAGCCGCTAAGCTAGGCATTGGCGCGGCGCGCGGTGCGCGCTATCGGCGGCGCATGTTGTTCGCGCCCGCCTCTTGCCCCCGTCTGATCGTCAAGATCGGATCGGCCCTGCTCGTCGACCCCGACGGCGCGGTGCGGCGCGACTGGCTCGCCGGGATCGCCGCCGACATTGCCGAACGTGTCCGCGCCGGGCAGCAGGTCGCCGTTGTCTCGTCGGGCGCCATCGCGCTCGGCGCACGGCGGCTCGGTCTTGCCAAGGGCGGCCGCGCCAGCCTCGAGGATGCGCAGGCCGCTGCCGCGACCGGCCAGATCGCGCTGTCGCAGGTTTGGGCCGAGGTGCTCGGCGCCGAAGGGCTGACCGCAGCGCAGATGCTCGTCACGCTCGACGACCTCGAGCATCGCCGCCGCTATCTCAACGCGTCGGCGACGCTGGGCCGGCTGCTGGGTCTCGGCGTCGTGCCGATCATCAACGAAAATGACAGCGTTGCGACCGAGGAAATCCGCTTCGGCGACAACGACCGCCTCGCCGCGCGCGTTGCGCAGGCGGCGGGCGCGGGCGGCGTCGTCCTGCTCAGCGACATTGACGGCCTTTACGACCGCAATCCGGCGCAGGAAGGCGCGGTCCATATCGCGCGCATCGACCGCATCGATGCCGCGATCGAGGCGATGGCCGACGCCGGATCGGCGTCGGGCATGGGGTCGGGCGGCATGGTGTCGAAGATCGCGGCGGCGCGCATCGCCAATGCCGCCGGCGCGCACCTTGCCATCGCATCGGGCCGCATCGACCGGCCGCTGTCGACCGCGGCGCGGCACAGCCTGTTCGCCGCCGAGCGCGGCGCGAGCGCGCGCAAGGCGTGGCTCGCGGGTGGACTGACCGCCAAGGGACGGCTCGTCATCGACGCCGGTGCGGTGAAGGCGCTCCATGGCGGCGCCAGCCTGCTCGCGGCGGGGGTCACTGAGGCCAGCGGCGGTTTCGCGCGCGGTGACATCCTCGACATCGCCGGCCCCGACGGACGCGTCATCGCGCGGGGGCTTGCCGAATATCCGGCCGCCGACGCCGCCGCGATCCTCGGCCTCGGCCGCGACGCGCAGGAAGCCGCACTCGGCTATGCGCCGCGGGTCGCCATGGTGCACCGCGACCATCTGGTGCTGCTGTGACCATGCCGACGCTGGCGATGACCGGCGCGACCGGCTTCGTCGGCGGCGCGACGTTGCGGCGGGCCGTCGCGGCAGGCTGGCACGTCCGCGCCCTCACCCGCCGCCCGCAGCCCGAACAGGACGGCGTCACCTGGATCGCCGGCGCGCTCGACCAGCCGGGCAGCCTTGCCGAAATGGCGGCGGGCGCCGATGTCGTGATGCACATCGCCGGCGTGGTGAGCGTCCCGACACGTGCGGCGTTCGAGGCGGGGAATGTCACGGCAACCGGCCATGTCGTCGATGCCGCGCGCGCCGCCGGGATCGCCCGCTTTATCCATGTCTCGTCGCTCGCCGCGCGCGAGCCGGGCATCTCCGATTATGGTTGGTCGAAAGCCCGCGCCGAAACGCTCGTGCGCGCGAGCGGGCTCGACTGGACGATCGTCCGCCCGCCCGCGGTGTTCGGCCCCGGCGATACCGAGATGCTCGACATGTTTCGCATGGCACGGCGCGGGATTGCGCTGGTGCCCAACGGGCGCCTGTCGGCGATCTACGTCGATGAGCTCGCACGCCTGCTCGTCGCCCTCGCCGCCGACCGCGATGTCAGTACTGGGCAGACGTACGAACCGGACGACGGCCGCACGAACGGCTGGTCGCACCGCAGCTTCGCGCGCGCTATCGGCCGCGCCGTCGGGCGCCGCCACGTCTCGACACTCGCGACCCCGGCGTTGCTGCTCAAGGCGGGAGGCCGGCTCGACACCCTCGTCCGCCGCAGCCGGGCGAAGCTTACCCCCGACCGCGCCCGCTATATCGCGCATCCCGACTGGGTGGTCGCCGCAGGCGCCTGTCCGCCACCGGAGCTATGGCGACCCGAAATCGAAACGGGTGAGGCACTCACCGCGACGGTGAACTGGTATCGCCGCGAGGGGTGGCTCTGACGCCCATGGAGCCGGGTGTGCCGCCCGTCGAAGCGTGCATTGCCAAGGGCGGGCCGCCTCCCTAGATTTACCCGCATGACCGACAGCTCTCCCGATACCGCCAATCCCGCCGGCCCCTGGGCCATTCCCGTCCGCCGGCCGCTGCCGGGCGAGGACAAGCCGAAAGGCACGACCAGCTTTCCGCGCAAGGTGTGGCACCTGCTCGTCGCGTTGAAGGACGGCCTCGCGCTCGTCTTCCTGCTCATGTTCTTCGCCTTGCTCTTCGGCCTGCTCGCGGGGCGCCCCAATGCCGGTCTGCCGGTCGCCCAAGGCGCATTGGTTATCGACCTCGACGGTATCGTCACCGAACAGCCGGCCGAGATCGACCCGCTCGCGGCGCTGTCGGGCGGCAACGACCTCAAGGAAATTCGGGTGCGCGACGTCGTCCACGCGCTCGAAACCGCCGCCGACGACAAGCGCGTGACCTCGGTCGTGCTCGACCTCGACCGCTTCCTCGGCGGTGGGCAGGTGTCGCTCGCCGAAATCGGCAATGCGATCGACAAGGTGCGCGCCAAGAAGAAGCCGGTGCTCGCCTATGCCACCGCCTATACCACCGACAGCTATCAGGTCGCGGCGCACGCCAGCGAGATCTGGGCCGACGGCATCGGCGGCGTCGCCATCGCGGGCCCCGGCGGATCGCGCCTCTATTACAAGGGGCTGATGGACCGGCTGGGCGTCACCGCGCATATCTATCGCGTCGGCACCTTCAAAAGCGCCGTCGAACCCTATCTCCGCGCCGATCAGTCGCCCGAAGCGAAAGAGGCGGACCTCGCCTATGCCGGCGCGCTCTGGGAAAACTGGCTGAGCGACGTCAAGAAGGCGCGGCCCAAGGCGAAGATCGATCCCTTTATCGCCGACACTGCCGGCGCGATCCGCGCGGCGGGCAATGATCTCAGCAAGGCCTCGCTCGACGCCGGACTGATCGACAAGGTCGGCGGTCGCATGGCTTTCGACAGCCGCGTCGCCGAGATCAGCGGTGCACCGGACGACAGCCAGCCGTGGACATTCAACGCGATCCCGCTCGAAAACTGGGTCGCCGCCAATCCGCCGAAGGAAAATGGCAGCCGCATCGCGGTCGTGCCCGTGGTCGGCGAAATCGTCGACGGCGAAGCAGCGAACGGGACGGCGGGCGGCGAGACCGTCGCGCAGCATATCCTCGATGCAACCGCAGACAGCAGTGTGAAGGCGATCGTCCTGCGCGTCGATTCGCCGGGCGGCTCGGTGCTCGCGTCCGAACAGATCCGCCAGGCAACGCTCGCCGCCAAGGCGAAGAAGCTGCCGATCGTCGTGTCGATGGCCAATGTCGCGGCCTCGGGCGGCTATTGGGTCGCAACCCCCGCCGACCGCATCTTTGCCGAGCCCGAGACGATCACCGGCTCGATCGGCGTGTTCGGCATCCTGCCGAGCTTCGAACAGACGCTCGCCAAGGTCGGCGTTACCACCGACGGCATCCAGACGACGCCGCTGTCGGGCCAGCCCGACATTCTCGGCGGGGTCAGCGACGAATTCAACGCGATGGCGCAGGCCAGCGTCGAGGATGTTTATGCGCGCTTCACCGGGCTTGTCGCCAAGAGCCGCAAGCAGCCGCTCGAAAAGATCCAGGCGATCGCGGAGGGTCGCGTCTGGGCCGGCGGCACAGCGCGCCAGATCGGCCTGATCGACCAGTTCGGCGGCCTGCCCGACGCGCTGGCCGCGGCGGCGAAGCTCGCCAAGATCGACGGCGAATATCACGCCAAATATTTCGAGGATGAGCCGAGCGAATTCTCGAAGATGCTGGCAAGCTGGGCGGGGGTCGAGGAGCCCGCAGCCGCGGCGCCGCGCGGCTGGTTCGGCATCGCGGCGATGAATCGCCAGCTCGCCGAACGGCGGTTGCTTCAGGACCTGTCGCTGCTGACGCAGGCCGGATCGATCCAGGCGTCGTGCCTCGATTGCCGCGCCTATCTGCCGGCGATCCCGCTGACCGGGAAGGCCGAAGCGAAGGGATGGCTGGGAACGCTGGCGCTGCTACTGAAATAGCGTCCTTCCCGTACGCGGGAGGGGAAAGCTAGGCCGCTACGGCGACACTTTGCGCATGTTCCGCAATCGCGTCGGCGAGCGTATCGACCAGCGCCAGCGGCAGATCATGTCCCATTCCCGGGATCGTCAGCAACCGCGCGCCCGCAATATTCTCCGCCGTGTCGCGTCCACCGGCGATCGGCACCAGCGGGTCGGCCTCGCCGTGGATGACCAGGGTCGGTGCCTTGATCTCCTTCAGCATCGCGCGCCGGTCGCCGTCGGAAACGATCGCCGCCATCTGCCGCGCGACGCCCTGCGGGTACCAGCCCCGCTCGAAATCGCTCCGCACCCGGCGCTGCAGCCGCTCTTCGGTCGCCGGATAGCCGGGGCTGCCGATCACCCGCGCGGCGCGCACGGAGTATGCGATCAGATCCTCTTTGCCGCCGCTCATCGGCCGGTTCGCGAGGACTTGCATCGCCTCCTTGTTCGCACGCGGCAGGCGGCGGTTGCCGGTGGTCGACATGATCGAGGTCAGCGACAGGACGCGGTCGGGATAGCGCGCGGCGATATGCTGCGAAATCATGCCCCCCATCGACGCCCCGACGATATGCGCACGCTGGACGCCAAGGTGGTCGAGCAGCGCCATGCCGTCGGCCGCCATGTCGGCCAGCGTATAGGCCGGACGCACCGGCAGGCCGATCGCCGCCTTGACGAACATCCATTTGAGGTTCGGAACCCCCGCCGCGTCGAAGCGCGTCGACAAGCCGACGTCGCGATTATCGTAGCGGATGGTGCGGAAGCCATGCGCGTTCAGCGCCTCGACGAACTCGTCCGGCCATAGGGTCAACTGGCCGCCGAGCCCCATCACCAGCAGGATCACCGGCGCCTCGCGCGGCCCCTTGTCCTCATAGGTGATGCTGATGCCGTTGGCGGTCGCCTGTTCTGTCGTCATGGAATCTCCGCGCTGGAAGGTGCTGACACCGATGTTCACAAGCCGAACCTGCCACAGATTCGCGATTTGGCAAGCCCGGCGCGCGGCCTAGCTTTTGGGCCCGCGATATGCGGGGAGCGCGAGCGACCAGTGAATCGCGGCGCCGCGCAGGACAAAGCCGGCAACCGCACCCGCCACGGCCGCCACCGGCGTTCCCGTCCCCAGCCATTGCAGGAGCAGGAAAAGGCCCGATGCGAGCGCAGCAGCGGTAACATAGACTTCGGGGCGCATGATGATCGACGGCACCCCGGCAAGGATGTCGCGGATCGTACCGCCGACGCAGCCGGTGATCACCCCCATCATCAGCGCCGGAAAGGGCGGTACGCCCCAGGCCAAAGCCTTCGCCGTCCCGAAAACGGCATAGGCGGCAAGCCCCACGGCGTCGGCCCATTCGAGCAATTGCCCCGGCCACCAGCGTTCGGGCGTTACCCACACGATCAGCGCGATGGCGATGCAGACGGCGGCAATCGCACCGTCCTGAACCCAGAAGACCGGAGCGCCGATGAGGAGATCACGCACGCTGCCGCCGCCGACCCCCGTTACGAGCGCAAAAAAGCTCGCGGTCACCAAAGTCTGGCGCAGCCGCACCGCCATCAGCGCGCCCGACAGCGCGAAGACCGCGATACCGGAAAGGTCGAGCAGGCGGATGATGGTATCGCTCGTCAATCATCTTCCCCGGATCGGCCGGTGCCATCACCGCGCGGCCAGTCACGCACGGGCAGGCCGCGCAGCACCGCTATCGCCAGACCATAGCCCAGAATCGCCGCCGCGCCATAACCCGCGAGCGGGGTCGGATAAGGCCCGATCAGCGACGCCGCCGCGAAGCCGGTCCAGACGCCCGCGACGCCGAGCGCGCTATCGCGATGCAATCTTCGCATCAGGGCGGGCGCGCCGATCGCGAAAAGCAACGCCGCCGGGATCAGAATACCGATGCCCGGATGCAGGCCCCAGCCATCGGCGACGACATTTTCGACAAAGCGAACGGGCGCCAGAGGATCGGCACGAAAGGCGCTCGCGATGATGCCGATCGCCACCACCGCGTGTCCCGCGGCAATCGACGGCGCGCGCCGGCGCTGCCAGTGCGAAGCGACGAAGCCGAGGCCGAGGGCCAGCGCGGAAGCGACGTCTGGCTGGAGTACGGCGACCGCGGCCGCCACAGCCACCGCCGCCAGTTGCCAGCGGTCCGGGAGGCGCGGCAAGGCAGCGATCATCGCCGGCAAAAGCAGCATCGCAGCGTGAAGCCGAACCGGGCCCAGCGGCAGCCAGCGGCGAACCCCGTCGAGATCGAAGCCGCTGACCAATGTTGCCGCCATCCCGGCGAGGCACAGCGCAACCACCCACGCTGCGCCCCGACCGCCCAGGCGCCCGGCGGAGACAGCGAACATCGCGATCAACGCCAGAAGCAGCGACGCGGCATTGAGCGGCAGATAGGCTGCCGGAGCGCCGCCGACGTGGAAGAAGAAAAGCCCGCTCGCAACTGCCGCGACCAGCGCCGCTGCCGCGAGCCAGACCGGCGCGCACGGCATCGTGCGATGACGCGGCGCCGGCATCGCCTCAGATGTGGATCGGCTTGCCCGTCACCGCCATTGCGGCTTCCTTGATCGCCTCGCTGTGCGTCGGATGCGCGTGGCAGGTGTAGGCGATGTCTTCCGACGTCGCGCCGAATTCCATGGCCTGCGCCGCCTGAGCGATCATCGTGCCGGCAACGCTGGCGATGCACCACACGCCGAGCACGCGGTCGGTCTTGGCATCGGCGATCACCTTCACGAAGCCGTCGGGCTCGTGGTTGGTCTTGGCGCGGCTGTTCGCGAGCATCGGGAACTTGCCGACCTTGACCTCGCCCTTTTCCTTCGCCTGCTCTTCGGTGAGGCCAACGCCGGCGATTTCGGGCCAGGTGTAGACGACCGACGGGATGACGTCGTGGTTCACGATGCCCGTCTGCCCCGCGATATTTTCGGCGCAGGCAATGCCTTCATCCTCGGCCTTGTGCGCGAGCATCGGGCCGGGGATGACGTCGCCGATCGCCCAGATGCCGGGGACCTGCGTGCTGAAATCATGATCGGTTTCGATCTGGCCGCGCTGGTTGACCGCGAGGCCCGCCTTGTCGAGCGCGAGCCCGTCGGTGTTCGGCTTGCGGCCGATCGACACGAGCACGACATCGGCCTCGAGCGTTTCCGCATCGCCGCCGGCCGCGGGTTCGAGCGTCAGCACGGCCTTCTTGCCCTTGACCGTCGCGCCGGTGACCTTGGTCTTGAGTTTGAACTCGATGCCCTGCTTCTTGAAGATCTTGTTCGCTTCCTTGCGGACGTCGCCGTCCATGCCGGGCAGGATCTGGTCGAGATACTCGACGCAGGTGACTTTGGCGCCGAGGCGGCGCCACACGCTGCCGAGTTCGAGCCCGATCACCCCGCCGCCGATGACGACCATATGCCCCGGCACCTTCGCCAGTTCGAGCGCGCCGGTCGAATCGACGATGACCTGCTTGTCGTTATCGACCTCGACGCCGGGAAGCGGCGTCACCGACGATCCGGTGGCGATGATGATATTCTTGGCGCGATAGGTCTTGCCCGCGACTTCGACGCTGTCCTTCGACGTGAACTGCGCATAGCCCTTCAGCCAGTCGACCTTGTTCTTCTTGAACAGGAATTCGATGCCGCCGGTCAGGCCCTTTACCGCATCCTTGCGCTGGCCGTGCATCGTACCGAGGTCGAGTTCGGGCTTTACCTTGATGCCCATCGCCGCCATCGCGCCGCCCGCCGCGGCTTCGAAATATTCCGACGCGTGCAGCATCGCCTTCGACGGGATGCAGCCGACGTTGAGGCAGGTGCCGCCGAGCGTTTCGCGCCCTTCGGCGCACGCGGTCTTGAGGCCCAGCTGCGCCGCGCGGATCGCCGCGACATAGCCGCCGGGGCCGGCACCGATGACAAGGACGTCGTAGTCGTAATCAGCCATGTTCAATCTACCTCAATATACTGCCTGCCGCCGCGGAGCGGACCCGCTCAGACCGGCAGCCCGGATTTTACCGCGCATTCTTTCATAACCGGCATCGCCGCTTCGGGCGACAGGCTCATCAGTTCCGATGCGCTATATTTCTTGACCAATTCGTCGGCCGCGCAATTGCAGACTTCGGCAACCTTGTCGGCCGGCGCCCCGCCGCCGGCGGCAGCGCCACGGCAGGAATTATCGAACTTCTCGACGAATTCGCTCTTGAAACCGTCCTCGAACCCCTTTCCCATATCGCTCGCACCCTCGCCGCAACCTGCCAGCGCGAACACCGTCAGAAACAGGCTCGCTGCCCGGATCGGGCGTATCGGGAAAGGCGTCATGGGCTGCGCTCCTCTGTGAAGGGAAGAAGGATCAAAGATCGATCAGCAGGCGCGTCGGATCCTCGATGGCTTCCTTGATCGTCTTCAAAAAGGTCACCGCCTCGCGGCCGTCGATCAGGCGGTGATCATAGCTCATCGCGATATACATCATCGGACGGATCACGATCTCGCCGTTCCGCACCACCGGCCGGTCTTCGATGCGGTGGAGGCCGAGCACGGCCGACTGTGGCGGGTTGATGATCGGGGTCGACATCAGGCCGCCGAACACTCCGCCGTTCGAGATGGTGAAGGTACCGCCGGTCATGTCCTCCATTGTCAGCGTGCCGTCCTTGGCGCGCTTGCCGAGGTCGGCGATCGCCTTTTCGATGTCCGCGAACGACAGGCTGTCGGCATTGCGCACCACCGGCACGACCAGGCCGTTGGGCGCGCTGACCGCGACCGAGACGTCGAGATAGTCGTGATAGACGATCTCGTCGCCGTCGATCCGCGCGTTCACCGCAGGAATATCGTGCGCCGCAAGCGCGACCGCCTTGGTGAAGAAGCTCATGAAGCCGAGCCGGACGCCATGCTTCTTCTCGAAGCTTTCGCGATATTTGTCGCGCGTCGCCATCACTGCCGACATGTCGACGTCGTTGAACGTCGTCAGCATCGCGGCGGTGTCCTGCGCCGACTTCAGCCGCTTGGCGATCGTCTGGCGCATGCGCGTCATCTTGACGCGTTCCTCGCGGCGACCCGGCGCGCCGCTAGCTGCGGGCGCCGCGGCAGTCGCTGCAGCCGGAGCCGGCGCGGCAGCTTCGGGCGCCGAATTGGCGGCCGCGAGCACATCTTCCTTGGTGAGGCGGCCGTCCTTGCCGCTGCCCTTGATCTTGGTCGGGTCGACGCCATGCTCCAGTACCAGACGGCGCACCGCGGGCGACATCGTCGTGACGGTGTCGACGCCTTCCTCTGCTTGCGCAGGCGCGGCGGTGGCGGCGGGAGCAGGCGCCGCCGCCTCTGCCTTCGCAGCCGGAGCAGCAGCAGGCGCCGCGGCCTTGCCCGCGCCCGCTTCGATCGTCGCGATCACCGCGCCGACGTTGACGGTGTCGCCGACCGCCGCGACCTGCTGTCCCATCACGCCGGCGACGGGAGACGGCACTTCGACCGCGACCTTGTCGGTTTCGAGGCTGGCGATCGGTTCGTCGACCGCGACCGCCTCACCCGGCTGTTTCAGCCATTCGCCGATCGTCGCTTCGGTGACGCTTTCGCCCAGCGTGGGGACTTTGACTTCGGTGCTCATCGTCTCTTCTCTTTCCGTACCCCTGCGAAGGCAGGGGTCCATCATCAAACGGTCGGAGATGGGCCCCTGCCTTCGCAGGGGCACACCTAAAAAACCTATGCTTTGTTCTTGGCGCGGCGGATTTCGGCACGGACCGAAAGGCCGAGCGCATCGGCGACGAGCGCCGACTGTTCGGTCTGGTGGCGGCTCATCAGCCCCGTCGCGGGCGACGCGGCGGCAGCGCGCCCGGCATAACGCGGACGCATGCCCTTGTGCCCCGCCTCGGTCAGTGCGTCCTCGATCAGTTCGTTGACGAAGAACCAGCTACCGTTGTTGCGCGGTTCTTCCTGCGCCCACACCACCTCTTCGAGGTTCGGCATGCGCTTCAGCCGGATCGCGAGCGGCTCGCCCGGGAAGGGATAGAGCTGCTCGATGCGGATCACCGTCGTGTCGGTCAGCCCCGCAGCATCGCGCGCCTCCATCAGGTCGTAACCGACCTTGCCCGAACAGAGCACGACCCGCTTGATCGCCTTGTCCTCGGGCGGCGTGCGGTCGGACATGATGCGGCGGAAATGCGCCTCGCCGATGAAATCCGAACGCTGCGACACCGCCAGCTTGTGACGCAGCAGCGACTTCGGCGTCATGATGATCAGCGGCTTGCGGAACGGGCGCAGCATCTGGCGGCGCAGGACGTGGAAATAGTTCGACGGCGTCGAAATATTGCACACTTGGATATTGTCGCCCGCGCAGAGCTGGAGGAAGCGCTCGAGACGCGCCGAGCTATGTTCGGGGCCCTGCCCTTCATAACCATGCGGGAGCAGCAGCACGAGGCCGTTGGCGCGCAGCCACTTGGCTTCGCCCGACGCGATGAACTGGTCGATCATGATCTGCGCGCCGTTGGCGAAATCGCCGAACTGCGCTTCCCAGAGCACCAGGCTCTTCGGGTCGGCCATCGCATAGCCATATTCGAAACCGAGCACGCCATATTCGGAGAGCGGGCTGTCGAGCACCTCGAACCGGCCGTGCGGGACGGTCGTCAGCGGGATATATTTATGCTCGTCCTTCTGATCGACCCAGACGGCGTGGCGCTGGCTGAAGGTGCCGCGCCCCGAATCCTGACCCGACAGGCGGACCTGATAACCCTCGCTGAGCAAGGTCCCGAAAGCGAGGCTTTCGGCGGTCGCCCAGTCGAAGACTTCATCGTCGCTCTTGTCGGCGAACATCGCCGCCCGCGCGTCGATGACGCGGCGCAGCGTCTTGTGCACCTCGAGGTCGCCGGGGATCGTCGTCAGCGTGCGGCCGATCGAATCGAACAATTTGTCCGACACGCCGGTCGCGATGTTGCGGCGCGCATTCTCGGGATCGGCGGGCGAGTGCAGCCCCGACCAGCGCCCGGCGAACCAGTCGGCCTTGTTCGGCTTGTAGCTCTTTGCTGCCTCGAAATCGCCTTCCAGCCGCGCCACGAACTCGGCGCGGTGCGCGTCGGCCCAGCCGGCGTCGATCACGCCCTCGGCTTCGAGTTTCGCCGCGCAAAGCTGCGACACCGGCGGATGCTGGCGAATGCTGGCGTACATCAGCGGCTGGGTGAACGAAGGCTCGTCGCCCTCGTTATGGCCGAAACGGCGATAGCACCACATGTCGATCACGACGTCGCGTTTGAAGCGCTGGCGGAAGTCGATCGCCAGCTTGCAGGCGAAGGTGACCGCTTCGGGATCGTCGCCGTTGACGTGCAGGATCGGCGCCATCACGCCCTTCGCGACGTCCGACGGATAGGGCGACGAGCGCGCGAACTGCGGGCTGGTCGTAAAGCCGATCTGGTTGTTGACGATGAAGTGGATGCAGCCGCCGGTGTTGTAGCCGCGGATCCCAGAGAAGCCGAGGCATTCCCAGACGATCCCCTGCCCCGCGAAGGCCGCGTCGCCGTGGATCAGCACCGGCAGCACCTGCGCATGTTCGGTCAGGTCGCCGCGCGCCACTTGCTGCGCCCGCACCTTGCCGAGCACGACCGGATCGACCGCCTCGAGATGCGAGGGGTTCGGAACCAGCGACATATGCACCGAAATGCCGTCGAACTCGCGGTCGGTCGAGGTGCCGAGGTGATATTTGACGTCGCCCGACCCGCCGACATCGTCGGGGTTGGCGCTGCCGCCCGAAAATTCGTGGAAGATCACCTGGTACGGCTTGGCGAGCACGTTGGCGAGCATGTTGAGCCGGCCGCGATGCGCCATGCCATAGACGATCTCTTTGACGCCGTACTGGCCGCCATATTTGATGATCGATTCCATCGCCGGGATCATCGATTCGCCGCCATCGAGGCCGAAGCGCTTGGTGCCGACATATTTGCGCGCGAGGAATTTCTCCCACTCCTCGGCCTCGATCACCTTGTTCAGGATGGCGCGTTTGCCTTCGACTGAAAATTCGATGATCTTGTCGGCGCCTTCCATCCGCTCCTGCAGGAACTGGCGCTCCTCGATGTCGGCGATATGCATATATTCGAGGCCGACATTGCCGCAATAATTGGCGCGCAGGATCGCCACGACCTCGCGCACACTCGCGCGTTCGAGGCCGAGCGTACCGCCGAGCCACACCGGACGATCCTGATCGGCGCCTGCGAAGCCGTGATATTCGGGGGTGAGGTCGGCGGGCAGTTCGCGCTGGCTGAGCCCCAGCGGATCGAGGTTGGCGGCAAGATGCCCGCGCACGCGGTAGGTACGGATCAGCATCATCGCACGGATCGAATCATCGGCGGCGCGCTCGACTTCAGCGTTCGACAGCGGGGCGCCGGCTTTCGCGGCGGCGGCTTTCACCGCGACCTGCATCTGCTGCGGATCGAGCGCGGCGGTCAGGTCGTCGCTGTCGATACTCGGCCAGTTCTTCGGTGCCCAGCTCGGGCCGGCCTGCGGCTCGTCGATGTCGAAGCTTTGTCGTTCGAGGTTCATCTGCTTTTCCACGGGGAGGAAAGGGTTGTCATCATATATGGGGAGCGGAGGCCCGCCGGCAAATCGCGCCGGCAGGCCGCCTGCTCAGACGCGTTCCTTGAGCACTTCGGCGAGCGTCGTGCCGAGTTCGGACGGGCTCGCCGACACCTTGATGCCGGCGGCTTCCATCGCCGCGATCTTGCTTTCGGCGTCGCCCTTGCCGCCCGACACGATCGCGCCGGCGTGGCCCATGCGGCGGCCCGGAGGCGCGGTGCGGCCCGCGATGAAGCCGGCCATCGGCTTTTTGCGGCCGCGCTTGGCTTCGTCGATCAGGAACTGGGCGGCCTGTTCCTCGGCATCGCCGCCGATTTCGCCGATCATGATGATCGACTTGGTCGCTTCGTCGGCGAGGAAGAGTTCGAGCACGTCGATGAAGTTGGTGCCGTTGACCGGATCGCCGCCGATGCCGACCGCGGTCGTCTGGCCAAGCCCGACGTTCGAGGTCTGGAACACCGCTTCATAGGTCAGCGTGCCCGAGCGCGAGACGACGCCGACGCTGCCCTTCTTGAAGATGTTGCCGGGCATGATGCCGATCTTGCACTCGTCGGGTGTCAGCACGCCGGGGCAGTTCGGGCCGATCAGCCGCGACTTCGAACCCGACAGCGCGCGCTTCACCTTGACCATGTCGAGCACCGGAATGCCTTCGGTGATCGCGACGATCAGCTCGACCTCGGCGTCGATCGCCTCGAGGATCGAGTCGGCGGCGAACGGCGGCGGCACATAGATGACCGACGCGGTCGCGCCGGTCGCATGCTTGGCTTCTTCGACGGTGTTGAACATCGGCAGGCCGATATGCGTCGTGCCGCCCTTGCCCGGCGTCACGCCACCGACCATCTGCGTGCCATAGGCGAGCGCCTGTTCGGTGTGGAAGGTGCCGGTGGCACCGGTCATCCCTTGCGTGATGACCTTGGTATTCTTGTCGATGAGAATGCTCATTCAGAAGGTCCAATTCTCGTTAGAGTTGGGAGTCCGAGACTCGCCGTTAAACATGATCTCGCTAAGGTGATTGCCGGACGTACCGCCCATCTCACCTGTGCAAGAAAGTCGGATTTCGGGGTAATTATCTGTAATTTCCGCTGGAATCTCTGCCGTAAATCCAAATGGCGCAAGCTTGCTTGGGCGTTTGTAATGCATTGGGATAGTTGTCAGTCTCGTCGTGGCAATATCTGGAAATGGTCCATTGAAGGGACGCAATTCCGGGTGCGAGTCGAACCACGATTTAAACGCCGGGAACATTTCGCAGGCGAGCGCCTGACACAGGCCCTCTGCGCTGGTTCTCAAGATACATTGACTGCTCAAAGTTCTTCTTCCCCAGCGCAACGTAGAGGCCCCACCAATCAATTCAGCCCAAGCTCGGATCCAGACCCTTGCACGCGTCGAGCAGTTCCTTGACCGCGTCGACGGAGACCTGCAGGCCCGCCTTGTCGGCATCGTCGAGTTCGATCTCGACGATCTTCTCGACGCCGCCGGCGCCGATCAGCACCGGCACGCCGACGTACAGCCCGTCGAGGCCGTACTGGCCGTCGACAAAAGCGGCGCAGGGCAGGATGCGCTTCTGGTCGCCCAGATAGGCTTCGGCCATCGCGATGCCCGACGCTGCGGGGGCGTAGAAGGCTGAACCGGTGCCGAGCAGCGCGACGATTTCGCCGCCGCCGCCACGGGTACGCTTGACGATCGCATCGATCTTGTCCTGCGACGACAGGCCCATTTTGACGAGGTCGGGAACGGGGATGCCGTTGACCGTCGAGTAGCGGACGACGGGGACCATCGTGTCGCCATGACCGCCGAGCACGAAGGTGTTCACATCCTTCACCGACACGTCGAATTCGTCGGCGATGAAGTGGCTGAAGCGCGCCGAGTCGAGCACGCCGGCCATGCCGACGACCTTGTTGTGCGGCAGGCCCGAGAATTCACGGAGGGCCCACACCATGGCGTCGAGCGGATTGGTGATGCAGATGACGAAAGCGTCGGGGGCGTTGGCCTTGATGCCTTCGCCGACGGCCTTCATGACCTTGAGGTTGATACCGAGCAGGTCGTCGCGGCTCATACCCGGCTTGCGGGCGACACCGGCAGTGACGATGATGACGTCGGCGCCGGCAATATCCTTATAGTCGTTCGTGCCGGTGATCTTCGCGTCGAAGCCCGCGATCGGGCCGACCTGTGACAGGTCGAGCGCCTTGCCCTGCGGCACGCCTTCGACGACGTCGAACAGGACGACGTCGCCCAGTTCCTTCTGCGCGGCGAGCAACGCCAGCGTTCCGCCGATATTCCCGGCTCCGATCAAAGCGATCTTCTTGCGTCCCATGGCGCGCGGCACTCCCTTCCTGGCAAGCCCGGCAATTGGTTCACAGACCGGCGGAGGCACGGGCTACAGCCCCTTGCCGGTCCCAAGACTGGCGACGCCCTACGCCGATTCCCTTAAGGAAACAACAGCGAAAAGGACGAAAATCCGCCTTTTTTTGATAATAGTTCGCAATAACATTAAGAAAGATGGGAGAGGTGGCAGCATGCGCTTCGCCGGATGGTTTCGCGCCATCCTGACGGCTTTTCCTTGCCTTTGCATGACAGCGGCATAAGCTCGCTGCGCATGAAACAAATCTCGCCGCGCTTTGTTCCCGTGTTCGCGATCGCACTGTCGCTCGGCCTCGCCGCGCCGGTCCGCGCCAGCGAAGACGGCTGGGACGACGCCGGTACGATCGCCAAAAATGCGCTCGTCGTCGCCGCCTTCGCGGTGCCGGCGGTCGAAGGCGACTGGGAGGGCGTGTTGCAGGCCGGCGGCAGCATCGGCGGCACGATGCTGATCACGCAGGGAATGAAGGAAGCCTTCCCCTCGCGCCGCCCCGACGGCAGCGACAACAAGAGCTTTCCTTCGGGGCACACCTCGACGAGCTTTGCCGCCGCCGCGACGCTTCACAACCGCCATGGCTGGGAAGCCGGGCTGCCCGCCTATCTCGTCGCCTCGTTCGTCGGCCTGTCGCGCGTCGAGGCGAAAAAGCACCGCGTCGGCGACGTGCTCGTCGGCGCGGCGATCGGGACGGCGACCGGGCATCTCATCACCAGCAAAGCGAACGAACGGGTGCAGATTTTTCCGTGGGGCGACACCAAGGGGGCCGGGGTCGATGTCAGTTTCCGCTTCTGACCAGCCCGGCCGGCATCGCCACAGCAGCCGATTAACCGTACCTATACCCCGCTGCGGCTAGGCTTGCTGCCATGACGCGGGCCATCATCAGCTTCGACACCGAATTGTCGGCGCGCCTCTATCAACGGGGTGCCGATGCGCGCGCCAATTTCGAAAGCTCGATCCTCGGCCGCTGCCGCGACGGCGATTTCGGGATCCATTTCCAGATGGACATGCTCGATCGCCATGGCCTGACCGGGGTCTATTTCGTCGATCCGATGCCCGCGCTGGTTTACGGCCCCGAAATCATCGACGCGATAGTCCAGCCGATCGTCCGCCGCGGCCACGAGGTACAGCTTCATATCCACACCGAGTGGCTGAAATTCGCGACGTTCAACCCGGCCGGCCACCTCACCGGGCGCAATATCGGCGATTTCCCGCTGGCGGCGCAGAAAAAGCTGATCGGCTTTGCCCGCGATATATTGGTCGGGGCGGGCGCGCCGCGCCCGACCGCGTTTCGCGCCGGCAATTTCGGCGCCAACGACGACACGCTCCGCGCGCTCGCAGCGCTGGGCTTTCGTTTCGACAGCAGCTTCAACGGCGCCTATCTCGCCCACGGCTGCGCCATTTCGCTCGATGCAGGCAATCTTGGCATGCGCGAACATTTGGGCGTCGTCGAGGTTCCGGTCAGCGGGCTGATGGACCGCGCCAACAGTTTCCGCCCGGCCCAGCTTTGCGCGATGTCCGAACAGGAGATGCGCGACGCGCTCGACCATAGCGCGGCGAGCGGCGCGATCCAGTTTTCGGCGTTCAGCCACAGTTTCGAATTGCTGAGCCGCGACCGCGAGGTGCCGAACCATCTCGCCGTCGCCCGCATGGAGGCGCTGTGCCGCGCCGTCGCGGACGACGCGCGGGTGACGAGCGGCGGTCTGGCAACGCTGCCTGCCCCGCCCGCGCGCCCGGGACGGATCGGTATCGCGGCGCCCAAACCGCTGCGCACGCTGCGCCGGAAAATCGAACAGGGCGTCGGGCATCTCGCACACGAAGTCCGCTATGTCCGCGATGTCGTCTCCGTGACGCTCAATTCCTCGCGCTGGGGCAAGATCCTAGGCGGCATCCTCCTGGCCGTGGCTTAGGCCACGGACCCGCCGATGGCGCGTTCGAGGCGTCGAAATGGCGAAGATATTGGGTTCGGGTGGACGCCGCGGGTAGCATCGCTACCCGCAAGGCCGCACGGGCCCAAGATCGAAGCCATTTGACGTCCCTGCGGGATTTGATCGATTTTGCCCATGGCCGCGTCAGCAAGCCTCGGAATATTTTCATATGCCTTCGTCTTGCTTCCTTGCCCTGAGCAAAATCGCTTCAAACCTCGAACGCGCCATCGGCGGGTCCGTGGCCTAACGCAAGATAATCGTCGGACTGCATTTCCGACAACCGGCTCGCCGTGCGCTCGAACTCGAACGCCCCGTCGCCCGCGACATAAAGGTCGTCGGGCATCGCCGCCGCACTCGCCAGCAGCTTGACCTTATATTCGTAAAGCGCATCGATCAGCGTGACGAAGCGCGCCGCCTCGTTGCGGTTCTCGGGCCCCATACGCGGGATGCCAACGATGATCACCGTGTGGAAATGCCGCGCGACCGCGAGATAGTCGGACGCCCCGCGCGCCTCGCCGCACAGCCGCTTGAACGAGAAGACCGCTACGCCCTTGAGCGCCTTCGGCACGTGCAGCGTCCGTCCGCCGCCGACGTCGAGGTCGAGCGTCGGCACTTTGGAGCGATCTTCGGGCGGATAATCGGTGAGACGGAAGAAAGCGGCCGACAGCGCTGCGCTCGCCTCCGCGTCGGCGGGTACGAACCAGCGCGCCCCATCGCCGAGCCGGTCGCGGCGATAGTCGGTCGGACCGTTGAGGCCCATCACATCCAGCCGCTCCTCGACCAGCGCGATAAAGGGCAGGAAATGCTCGCGATTGAGCCCGTCCTTGTACAGATCTTTCGGCGGCCGGTTCGAAGTCGCAACCACCGTCACGCCGCGCTCGATCAGCGCGGTGAACAGGCGCGACAGGATCATCGCATCGGCGCTGTTGTTGACCACCATCTCGTCGAACGCGAGGCAGCGGACATTTTCGACCAGCGCGTCGGCGACGAGCGGAATCGGGTCGCCGCTCTCGCTCTTCCGCACCTCGCGCATCCGCGCATGGACGTCGAGCATGAAGGCGTGGAAATGGACGCGCTTCTTGCGCTGGATGTGCAGCGCTTCGTAAAACAGGTCCATTAGCATCGACTTGCCGCGCCCGACCGAGCCCCACAGATAGACCCCGCGCGGCGCCTCGGGCTTGCGGCCGGTCAGGCGCCACAGCAGGCTGCCGCGCGGCGGCGATGCTTCAAGCTCGGTCTGCAGCCGGTTCAGCCGCTCTGCGGCGGCACGCTGTTCGGGGTCGGGCCTGAGTTCGCCCGCAGCGACCAGCGCATCATATTCGGCGAGCACCGACATCAGCCGCGATCCTTGCTCGCCTTGCGAATGGTGCCCGCAAAGGTCAGCACGATATGCTCGTCATTCACTCCCTGCACGACAAGCCCGCGCAGGAAGATCAGCCGGCCGGTCTCGCGCACCAGTTCGACCACGGCGTCGAGGGGTTCGCCCAACCTGCCCGCGCCGACGAACTGGGTCGACAGGTCGAGCGTCACCGAATGGCCCGCATTCAACGAACCGAACTGGTGCGACGCCGCGAACAGCGCGATGTCGACGAGCGCCAGCGTTACCGCGCCATGGACATTATCGCCAAGATTGCTGTGCTTGCGTTCGGGGATCATGCGGACACGGGCCTGCGGGCGGCCGTCGGACGTGTCGGGTTCGGCGCGCACCGACAGGGGCTCGATAAAGGCGTTGAAACGGCTCGGGTCCTTGAGGTTCCAGCTCACCCATCCGTCCGCCAGTTCCTCGGCGCTGAAATTGTCGCGGCGCTTCGGTTCCTCGATCCCGTCATTCATGCCTTGCAATATCCATCCAGTTTGCCCGAGCGCACCAGCTCGCCATAATAATCCGCCATCGCCTTCGTTCGCGGCCGGTCGTCGTCGGCCCAGCGTGCAGCGCCGGCGAGCCAGCCCGCCGAACAAGCCTCAAGCGCGCCCGTCCCTTTCGCGCAAGCGATAAAATCGGCAAAGGCGCGCTTCCATTGCTCGAAATCCGCGAGTGACATGATCGGGCCGTGCCCGGGAACGATCTGCTCGGCGCCGGACGCCGCCACGTCGTCGAGCGCCTTCATCCAGCCCTCGGGACAGGCAGTGTCGAGGAAGGGCACGGGGACGGTCACGAGGTCGCCGACGATCGCGCGCTTTTCGGCCGCGTCGTAGATCCAAAGGTCGCGCTCCGTCACCGCATGGTGCGCGACGCGCAGTGACAGCGGCCGGCCGGCGATCGCCACGTCGCGCGTCTCGTCGACCACGACGTCGGGCCGCAGTTCCGCGCCGCGCGCGATGGTCGCAAGGTCGCCCTCGACATCCGCAACCGCGCTCGCCGGGACGGCGCCTTCGGCCAGCGCCTTGCGCGACGACGCGGCGCTTGCCGCAAGGAAACCCGTCAATGCCCCGTCGATCGCCGACGTGCCATAGACCTTGATGTCCGGGAACGCCGCCTTCAGCGCCGGATTGCCGCTGATATGATCGAGATGCCAGTGGGTGTTGACGATCGCGACGGGCGTCATGCCGATCCCGCTCAGTCCCTGTTTGATCAGCGCGAGATGCTCGGCGTGGCGGCCGCTGTCGATCACGAACGCCCCCTCGGGACCATAGAGGATCAGGCTGTTGCCGTCGGGCGAGCGGCCGGGCGCGAAACTGCCGCCGATCAGGAAGGTCGCGCCGCCGATGCCATGCGCATAGGCACGCGGCGCGGGCACCGCTTCGACGGCGGGATTTGCTGCGCAGCCGGCCAGCGCCAGCGCAACCAGCGCCGGCAGCCAGCCTCGCATCAGACCTGCCGCTCGGCTTCCAGCTTCTTGATCTCGGCGATCGCGCGCGCCGGGCTCAGCCCCTTGGGGCAGGCGTTCGAGCAGTTCATGATCGTGTGGCAGCGATAGAGGCGGAAGGGGTCTTCCAGCTCGTCGAGCCGTTCGCCGGTCATTTCGTCGCGGCTGTCGGCGAGCCAGCGATAGGCCTGGAGCAGAATCGCCGGACCAAGGAACTTGTCGCTGTTCCACCAGTAGCTCGGGCAGCTTGTCGAGCAGCAGGCGCAAAGAATGCACTCGTACAGGCCGTCGAGCTTCTCGCGCTCCTCGGGCGACTGCAGCCGCTCCTTGCCGCTCGGGGTCGTCGTCTTGGTCTTCAGCCACGGCTCGATCGAGGCATATTGCGCATAGAAATGGGTAAAGTCGGGGACGAGATCCTTGATCACGTCCATCGCCGGCAGCGGAGTGATCGTGATGTCGCCCTTTAGATCCTCGATCGCGGTAGTGCAGGCCAGGCCGTTCTTGCCGTTCATGTTCATCGAACAGCTGCCGCAGATGCCCTCGCGGCACGAACGGCGAAAGGTCAGCGTGCTGTCCTGCTCGCTCTTCATCTTGATGAGCGCGTCGAGCACCATCGGGCCGCATTTTTCGGTGTCGATCTCGAACGTGTCGAAGCGCGGATTCTGGCCGCTGTCGGGATCGTAGCGATAGACTTTGAACGTCTTGACCGCGGCCGCGCCTTCGGCCTTGTGGACCTTGCCACCCTTTTGCGGGCGGCTGTTCTTGGGCAGACGGAATTCGGCCATATCGCGGTTTCCCCTATGCAATCGCGGTCCGACTAGACCCGATTGAGGGAGTCGGCAAGGGGTGGATGGCGCAAAAGCGCGAAAGCCGCTGGTAGCCATGATGGCAAGCCGCTAGGGGCGCAAGGATGAGCGAAGACGCCGCCGCCCAGCCCGCCGTTACCAGCCGCAGCGTCGCGCGCGGGCTCGGCACGACGATCCTCGCCCGGCTGGGCGCGGTGGTCGAGATCGTCGCGCAGCCTCTCTACGTGCTGATGTTCGGGCTCGCGGGTTACGGCCTCTACGCAGTGCTGTGGGCGACGATCAACCTGCTCGAGAATATCTTCGACACCGGGATGACGAGCGCGATGCAGCGCACCGTTCCACAATCGGCGAGCGACGCCGAGGCCGCGGCCGCGCTGCGCACCGCGATGATCTTCGGCGTCGGTCCGTGCCTTATCGTTGCCGCGTTGATCGCGATCTTCGCCGCCGAGCTTGGCCCGCTGCTCAACGTCGCCGAAAAGGACCGGGCGCTCGTCACCCCGGCGATTCAGCTTTTCGTCTGGGCGCTGCCGCTCTGGGCCTTCGTCGAGATCGCCACCTCGGCGATGCGTGCCCGCATGGTGTTCGGCGCCGAAATCCGCCTGCGCATCGTCTGGGAACAGATCATGCGGCTGGTGTTCGCGGGGCTGTTCTTTGCCGGCGGGCTCGGGCTCAAGGGACTGTTCATCGCGCATCTCTGTTCGCTCGCGATCACCGCGCTCCTCTGCGTCCGCCTGCTCCGCCGTTATTACAGCTTTGCCGACCTAGGGCGCGGGCCGCTGGTCACCGAAACCGCGCGCAATACCTTCTGGGCCGGGCTGTCGATCCTGCCGTCGAACATCATCGCGCGGCTGTTCGGCGATGCCCCCGCGCTGATCCTCAACCTGCTGCTGCCCGGTGCCGCTGGCGCGAGCGCGTCGGCGCTGTTCACGATCGCGCGCAAGCTCTCCAGCGTCGTCCAGCTCGTCCGTATCGCTTTCGTCTATGTCATGGCGCCACTGGCAGCCAGCGCCGAGCGCGAAGACCGTGCACAAGTCGCCGACATCTATGCCTATGCGACGCGGCTGATCGCGGCGATCGCGCTGCCGCTCGCGGCGGTGCTGGCGGCGGGCAGTTCGTCGCTGCTCAGTCTGTTCGGGCATCAGGCCGACGTTGCGCAGGGCGCCGTCGTCATCCTGCTGTTCGCGCGCGCGCTGGAGGCGGTGCTCGGCATCTCGATGCCGGTGCTCCAGGTTGTCGCCGCCTTCCGCCATCAGCTCACCGCCGCGATCTTCGGCGTGATCGTCGCGCTCGCTTCGGGCTGGCTGATCGTCGGCCATATGGATGAACTGACCGGCGTCACGCTCGCCATGTCGATCGGCCTGGTCGTGATGGCCGGCATCCCGATGGTCCAGCTCGCCACCGCGGAGCGACTCCATCCCTTCGATCATCAATTCCCGACGGTGGCGCTGCGCGGCCTGTTCATCACCCTTGCCGCGGGCGGGCTCGCGCTGGTCGTCAGCCGGCTGCCCGATCCGGTCGCGCTGCCGCTGATCGTCGTCATCGCCGCCGCCGCGATCTGGTCGTCGCTGCGTTTCGCCCTGCCCCACGCCGACCGCGCTTCGCTGGGCAAGACGGCGCGCAAGCTGCGGCTCGTGTAACTTTCGGTCTTATTTTGGCCGCAAAAACGGTTAGAGGGGACGCCACATAATTGCCGCACCTGCGGCCAACAGGCGGAATATCCATGTACCAGCAAGAACTCGCCCGCAGCGGCAAGCGCCTCTTTTTCATTCGCGGCACCTATATCTACATCACCATCGCCATCTCGGTGCTGATCGCCTGGTGCAGCAAGGACTGGGGTCCGTTCCAGACGGCTTTCGGCGACTGCGCATGGTTCTGGCTGTCGCTCGGCGTCGCCAGCGCCGGCGCGATCGTCCGCGTCTTCACCAGCGGCTGGGCCGCGCTCGGCACCTCGGGCCGCGCCAAGGTTGCCGCCGAGGCGAGCGAACTCAACACCACCGGCCCGTACAGCCTGGTGCGCAACCCGCTCTATGTCGGGCGCATTCTCAATTTCACCGGCCTCGCGATGCTGTCGGGAAGCTGGGTGTTCGGCGCGATCGTCTTCCTGCTCGCGATCCTGATCTACGAACGCATCTCGATCTATGAGGAAGAATTCCTGCGCGAAAAGTTCGGCGCCGCACATGCCGAATGGGCAAAGGACGTCCCCGCGCTCCTCCCGCGCCTCCACGGCTGGGTGAAGCCCAAATATCCCTTCTGGTGGAAGCGCATGATCTGGCGCGAACAGAACAAGCTGTTCCTGCTCGCGACGACGGTCTTCCTGACCTGGTTCGCGCGGCTCGATTTCAACTTCGACGTGCTGACGCCGCAGCAGTGGACCTGGGTCTATGCCTTTGGCGCGCTCGTCGTCGTCCGCTTCATCATCGGCGGATTGAAGATGGTCGGCTTCTTCAAGGAACTGAGCTGATCAAATGGGGAGCGATCTCGCTCCCCTGATTGCAGTCGTCGGCAGCGACGGGTCGGGCAAGTCGACCCTGTCGGCGGACCTGCTCGCGCATATCCAGCAGACGCGCAAGGCGGAGAGCGGCTATCTCGGCCTCGGCTCGGGCGAACAGGGACGGCGCATCGGGCGCTGGCCGGTCATCGGCCCGCCGCTGCACCGCTTCCTCGACGGCATCGCCGACCGGCTCCGCGAACCCGGCGAGCCGATCCCCGGGCTGCTCGCGGCGCGCTATGCGCTGAACAAGTCGAAGAAGCGCCGCGCCAAGTTCGAAAGCCTGCTTGGCGCACGCCGCGCCGGCATCACCATCGTCACCGACCGCTATCCGCAGCTCGAGGTGCCCGGCCTCCACGATGGCCCGATCCTTGCCGGCCGTGCGACGAACGCGCGCCTGACGGCGATGCAGGCCGAGGAACGCGCGCTCTATGCCGAAATGTCGGCTTATGTGCCGACGCTGGTGATCCGCCTACACGTCGACGTCGACACGGTGATGGCGCGCAAGCCCGACCATGATCGCGCGCTGATCACGCGCAAGGTCGAAACGGTGCCGCTGCTGACCTTCAATGACGCCCCGATCGTCGATATCGACGCGACGATCCCTTATGAGGAAGAACTGGCGATCGCCATCGCTGCGGCGGATCAGGCGCTCGCTTCGGCCTGACGCCTCGCCATGATCTTCTCGATCAGTTCGATGTCGACGGGTTTGTCGGCGTCGATGCACGCCTCGCCCTCCGACATCGGCACGACCGTCGCCTTCAGCCCGAACCGCAGTCCGGCGCGGGCGATCCCCTGCTCGATCGTGAACAGCCGCAGCAACGCTCCGATCAACAGCCACGGCCCGAAGGCGGCGATGATCTTCAGCCCCTTTTTGCGATCACGCTCGATCCGCCCCCAGAAGTCGAGCAGCGGCAGCACGCGCCGCCCGCGCAGCCGGAACATGTTCGCGCCCGACCACCAGCCGCCCCGGAATTTCAGCCAGGTGCGCTTCGATTCGGGATAGCGCGCCAGCAGCACATCCTTTTCGACCATCGCCACCGCGACGTCGCTGCCCTCGGCTCCCGCCACAAACTCGGCGATCATCGCCGGCGTCAGCAGCACATTGTCGGCGGTCGTTACCAGTACCGGATCGTCGCCGGGCGGCAGCGCGGCGGCGAGCGAGCTGCTGATCCCGGCGCCCGAATCGGCGAAATGCAGGTCGGCAAGCCCCGCCAGCCCCGGCTCGGCGGCAAGCTCGGCGCTGTTCTGCGCCAGCACCGCGATCGACCCGATGCCTGGCGAAGCGCGGAGCGCGCGCACGACATGGACGAGCATCGGCTGCCCCGCAATCGGCAGCAGCGCCTTGGTCGACGCGCCGCTGCCCGTCAGCAACGGGTCGGGCCCGGGACGGCTGCCGGCCATG
Source organism: Sphingopyxis macrogoltabida (assembly GCF_001314325.1). NCBI lineage: Bacteria > Pseudomonadati > Pseudomonadota > Alphaproteobacteria > Sphingomonadales > Sphingopyxidaceae > Sphingopyxis > Sphingopyxis macrogoltabida. The sequence goes on along the minus strand of NZ_CP009429.1, from coordinate 252,694 downwards.
ACGATGGCGGGGATCGGGTCGATCATGAGGCGGGCGGCAGCCGGCGCGCGGTCGCCCCGCGCAGGAAGTCGGTCGCCTCGGCAAGGATCGGCCCCTTGTAGGCGAGCGGCCCGGTCAGCGCCATGACAAGGTCGTTATGGCTGAGCCCGTCGTAGGTGCGCAGCATCGCGGTTCCGCCGGCCTTGTGCATCGCCGCCGCCAGATTCTGGCTGTTACGCACCCGTACCACCGTATCGGCGGTACCATGGCCAAGCCACAGCGGCGGCGCATCGGCGCGAACGAACTGGATCGGCTGGGTCCGCTCGGCCGGACGGATATCGCCCATCGCGACGTCGGCCCGCCCGCCCTTTTCGAACGGCAGGAAGTCATAGGGGCCCGCAAGCGCCGCGACGCCACGGATTGCCGACGCATCGCTCCCCGCTTCGCGCATCCATTGCGGGTCGAGCGCGAGCATCACCGCATTATAGGCGCCCGCCGAATGGCCCGACAGCGCGATACGGCCGGGATCGCCGCCATGTTCAGCGATATGCTTTTCGGTCCACGCGACCGCGGCAGCGCTGTCCTGCAGGAAGTCCGGCCAATGACCTTCGGGGACGATACGATAGTCGGGGATCACGACGATAAAGCCCTGCTTGGCAAAGGCGCGCCCGGCGAAACCATAATCGTCGCGCGCGCCGCTGTACCAGCCGCCGCCATAAAGCCAGACGATCACCGGCAGCCGGTCGGTCTTCTGCGTCCCCGTCGGCACCCAGATGTTGAGCTTGTGTCGCTCGCCCGGGCCATAGGGTTGTCCCGCCACCTGCAGCGTCGCCCCGTCACCGTCGCCGAGCAGCCGGTCGCCGAGGTTGAGCGACTTTGCGCCGCCCGCAAGGATCATCCGCCCGCCGCCGCCGAACAGCAGGATCAGCAGTCCGACAACGATGAGGATTTTGATCAAGCGCTTTCTCTTAGCCATCGCCACAGGGTCTGCGCCCTACAGGGACGTGGGGCGGCGAACAAGATGGATCGGCCGTGCGCCTTCCCTACTTCGTCACCCTCGAACGAGACACGTGGCTCATTCGACTTGATCCGGGTTCCATTCCAGCGCCGCAGCGGTGGACCCCGGATCAAGTCCGGGGTGACGACGGTGACGACAAGGGATCGTCACTTTTTCGGTCTTCGTGCGTAGGAAAGGGCATGACCAGCCCCTTCGCCCGCCCCGCGCTCGTCTGCAACAGCCAGTCCGGCAGCCATGACGAAGCCGTGCTCGAACAGATCGTGGAAAGCTGCCGCGCCGCCGGCGCGCCGCTCGCCGCGACCTTTGCGCTACCCGACGACGCGATTCCCGATGCAGCCAAACTCAAGCGGCAGGACATCGACCTTCTGCTCGTCTGGACCGGCGACGGAACGATCAACGCCGCCGCAACCGGGGCCGCCGGGTGGAACGGTGCGGTCCTGCCCCTTCCGGGCGGGACGCTCAACCTGCTGTCGAAAGCCCTGCACGGCGACCGGGCGGCGCCCGACATCCTCGCCGACGCGCTCGCCGGCAAGGGCCGGCGGCAAGCAATACCGATCGTCCGCGGCGAGGCCGGCACGGCCTTCATCACCATCGTCGCGGGCCCCGCGACACGCTGGGCCGAAGTCCGCGAGACGATGCGGCAGGACGGCATCATCGAGGCGGCCGGCGCCGCGCCCGACGCGCTCGACGCGATGATCAACGCTCCCGGCGTCCGCGTCGCGGGGCAGCAGAAGGCCTATCCCGCGATCATCCTGACCCCGACCGAACAGGGCGTCCGCGCCGACGGCATCCTGACCGAAGGCACCGCCGACGTGCTGCGCCACGGTCTCGCCTGGCTCGGCGGCGATTTTCGCGACGGGCCGAGCGAGGAGATCGCGGTGGGCGAAACGATCATCCTCGAAAGCGCGCGGCTGATCAGCCTCGAATATGATGGCGAACTCGCCGAGCTTGCCTCGCCCGCACGCTTCGCCCTCGGCGCCAGCGAAGTCGATTTCATCGCGACGCAATGACGCTGCTTTTCCATATCAGCGACCTGCATTTCGGGCTGGAGGACTGCGCCGCGCTCGACTGGTTCCGCGATATCGTGCGCCGCGACCGGCCCGACGCGATCCTGATCACCGGCGACCTGACGATGCGCGCGCGGTCGCACGAGTTTGCCGCCGCCTGCGACTGGATCGGCGCGCTCGATGTGCCGGTGACGGTCGAGGTCGGCAATCATGACCTGCCCTATTTCAATCCGCTCGCCCGCTTCTTCTATCCCTATCGCCGCATTCGCGGCATCGAGCGGCTCGTCGAGCGCGAACTCGATCTGCCCGGCGTCGCGATCGTCCCGCTCAAGACGACGGCGCGCGCGCAGTGGCGGCTCGACTGGTCGAAGGGCTGGGTGACGAAGAAGGCGCTAGCCAAGACGCTCGCTGCCATCGATGCGCTTCCTCCCGGGACTGCTGCACTGGTCACCGCGCACCATCCGCTCGTCGAGGCCGGAACCCGCGGCCGGGCGCTCACCCGCGGCGGCGCCCGCGCGCTGCGCGCGCTGGCCGCGCGCGGCGTCGCGGCGGTGCTGACCGGGCATGTCCACGATGCCTTCGACCTCGTCCAGCCGACCCCGGCCGGCCCGATCCGCATGATCGGCGCGGGCACCCTGTCGCAGCGCATCCGTTCGACCCCGCCGGGCTTCAACGAGCTACGTCTCGCCGACGGCACGCTTGCGGTGCGCGTCCGCAATGTCGAAAAGATTGCCACCCCCGACATGCAAATCCCCGACGTGCCATCCGATGCGCTGCCGCCGCGCGAACCCGGCGAGCCCGTCGCGCCGGTGCGCGCGATACCGCCGGTCGATCCCCCCGTACATTGACGCTGCATTGACGCCGACGCGCTTCCCGTTAGGTTGCAACAAAAAACGGGATGAGGAACGATGCTGACCAAGGGCGATGATTTCCCGCTGCACCAGAGTGCCGAGCCGATTGCCTTCGCCGGCACCGATCGCAATTTCTACGATCGCTATTTCTTCAACGGCTACAGCCCCGACGGGTCGGTCTTCTTTGCCGCCGCGATGGGTTTCTATCCGCAGCTCGGCATCGTCGATGCCGCCTTCTGCGTCATCGTCGACGGCGTACAGCATAACCTCCGCGCCAGCCGCCGCTCGGCAGGCGAGCGGCTCGATCTGGCGGTCGGCCCGATCGCGATCGCCATCGACGAGCCGCTCGAACGGCTGAGCTTGCGCATCGCGGCGAACGACGGCCCGCTTGCCGCCGAACTCCATTTCACCGCGCGCCATTTCCCGATCGAGGAACCGCGCTTCACGCGCCGCAACGGGACGCGATTGTTCATGGACTATACGCGGATGACGCAGAACGGCCATTGGTCGGGCTGGCTTTCGGTCGACGGCACGCGCGTCGATGCCGATGCCGGCTGGGCCGGAACGCGCGACCGGAGCTGGGGCATCCGCCCCGTCGGCGCCGCCGAACCGCAGCCGCCGCCCGAGGGTAATTTCAGCCAATTCTTCTGGCTGTGGACGCCGTGCAATTTCGAGGGCCGCTCGCTCTTCTTTCACAGCAACGACGACGGCGCGGGCAGCCCGTGGAACCGCCGGGCGGTGATCGTCGGCGCCAACGGCGGCGAACGCCATTATGCCGACCCCGGCTTCGCCGCCGAATGGCAGCCGGGGACGCGCCGCCTGAGCCAATTGACCGCCGATTTCGACGCCGCAACCCGGCTGACCTTGACGCCGACCGGGCCGATGTTCGCGATGAGCGGGCTCGGCTACACCCACCCCGTCTGGGGCCATGGCTTCGACCATGGCGGATTGAAGGTCGCGCACGACAGCCTGTCGGAAGCGGATCGCGCGTGGGGCAATCCGCTCGCGATGCATGTCCAGGCGCTGGTGCGCGCCGAATTGACCGACGGCGACCGCCGCGACACCGGCGTCGGCGTGCTCGAGCAATTGTTCGTCGGCCCGCACGCACCCACCGGCCTCGCGGGCCTGATGGACCCCGCACCTTGAGCTTTCCGACCGCGCCCGGCGCGATGAGCCCGGCGTGGCTCGCGGCGAAGCTGGGACAGGAACCGGGCGCGCTGCGCGGCTTTACGGCAACCCCCGTCGGCACCGGCCAGATGTGCGACAGCTTCCGGCTGGCGCTCGACTGGGCGGACGGCGTCGAAGCCCCCGCGAGCGTCGTCGCCAAATGCCCGAGCCATGACGAGGCCAGCCGCAACATCGCCAAGCTTACCGGCACCTATGTCAAGGAAGTGAGCTGGTACCGCGAGCTCGCCGAGGGGAGCGGCGTTGCGGCGCCGCATTGCTATCATGCCGAAATTGCCGACGACGACGTCGACTTCGTCCTGATTCTTTCGGACCTCGCCCCGGCGCGGCAGGGCGACCAGCTTGCCGGTACCGGTCTTGCGGGGCTGCGACCCTGTATCGACGCCGCGGCGGGGCTCCACGCATTGCTCTGGAACGACGCGCGGCTCGAAACATTGCCCTGGCTGTCGCGCGACAATGGCGACCTGATCCGCAGCCTCTTCCCGCAATTCTATCTCGGCTTTCGCGAGCGCTATGCCGCGCGGCTCGCGCCCGAGCTGCTCGACCTCGGCGCAGGGATCGTCGCGCGGCTCGATGCCTATCTCGCGCGGACGCCTGCGGCGCGGACGATCGTGCACGGCGACCTCCGCATCGATAATATCCTTTTCGCCCCCGACGGGACGCGCTGCTGGCTGGTCGACTGGCAAACGCTCGGGCGCGGTAGCGGCGCCAGCGACCTCGCCTATCTGGTCGGCACCAGCATCGCCGATCCGGCCGAACGCGCGGCGGCCGATCGCCCGGCCTTCGATCACTGGATCGCCGCACTGGATGCGCGGGGCATCGAAACCGATGGCGAAGCGTTATGGACCGACTATCGCATCGGTGCGCTCAGCGGCTATTTCATGGCGGTCTTCGCATCGATGAGCGTCGAGCGCACCGCGCGGGGCGACGAAATGTTTGCGGTCATGGCCGAACGCCCGGCGCGGCAGGCCTTGGCCCTCGGAAGTCTGGATTTGCTGTGAGCGAGAAGAAGGGCCGGCTGGTCCATGTCCGCGACAGGATGCAGTCGGATTACAGCTATCGCCTGACGGCGCGCCCCGGACAGGATTTCGATCCCGATTTCACCCCGCATTTCACCCCGCAGGAAATGCTGGAGATGGGCGTTTTCGAAGGCAAATATTGCAACGACTGCACGGCGGAATTTCCGAAATCATGGTTCGGCAAGGCAAAGACGGCCGACATCGCCGACGAAAGCCTCAATTATTTCGGCGTCAAAAGCCGGCAACCGCTGTCGGTCTGGCGCGACAAGGGCTGGATTTACGGTCCCGACCCGCGCGGCTGGTTCCAATGGTATTGCCGCTATTATATGGGCCGCCGCCTTCCCGACATCGATGCGATCCAGATCAAGCGCTGGCGCGGCTTTTCGCGCCATGCCGGGCAAATTCGCGCCAATTGCGAGCCCGGCAACATCTTCTGCCGCCCGCGCCAGCGACAGGCGCTGCTGCAATGGGCCTATGATCCGTTTATTTGACCTGCTGGCCTCGTGACAGAGCGTCCGGAATCGGCCGGTGGTTGCCGTTAGGCCAACTCTTATTCGCTCGCATCGAGCGAAGTCGAGATGCCCCTCGGGCTGGGCACAACCTCGATGGGTGTCTCGACTTCGCTCGACACGAACGGAAACGGGACAGTCTGGAAACCGCCCCAAAACCGCCATCTCTCCCTTGAGTCACGATCGTTGGACGGCCAACGAAAAAGGGCGGCCCGTTGCCGGACCGCCCTTCTCTTTTCCACCCGTCGGCGGAAAAAGCTCTTAGCGCTTCGAGAACTGGAAGCTGCGGCGGGCCTTCGCCTTGCCGTACTTCTTACGCTCGACGGCGCGGCTGTCGCGGGTCAGGAAGCCGGCCGCCTTGACCGGGCTGCGCAGCGCCGGTTCGAAACGGGTCAGCGCCTGCGCGATGCCGTGCAGCACGGCACCCGCCTGGCCCGACAGGCCGCCACCCTTGACGGTCGCAATGACGTCATACTGGCCGACGCGCTCGGTCAGACCGAACGGCTGGTTGATGACGAGGCGCAGCGTCGGACGCGCGAAATAGATTTCCTGATCGCGGCCGTTGACGGTGATCTTGCCCGTGCCGGGCTTGACCCACACGCGGGCGACGGCGTCCTTGCGGCGGCCGGTCGCATAGGCGCGGCCCTGCTTGTCGACGATCTTTTCGCGCAGCGGCGCGTTCGAAACGGGAGCCGCAACAGTGCCTTCAACGGCGCCGGCGAGGTCCTTGAGATCGGTCATGGTCTGTTCGTCAGCCATTATGCACCCACCTTGTTCTTGCGGTTCATCGACGCGACGTCGATCACTTCGGGGTTCTGCCCTTCATGCGGATGTTCGGTGCCGGCGAAGATGCGCAGGTTGCGCATCTGCTGGCGGCCGAGCGGACCGCGCGGGATCATGCGTTCGACGGCCTTTTCGAGCACGCGCTCGGGGAAACGGCCTTCGAGGATCTTCGCCGGGCTGGTTTCCTTGATGCCGCCGGCATAGCCGGTGTGCTTGTAGTAACGCTTGTCCTGCAGCTTGTTGCCGGTGAACGCCACCTTCTCCGCGTTGATGACGATGACATTGTCACCGCAATCGACGTGCGGGGTGAACGACGGCTTGTGCTTGCCGCGCAGGATGTTGGCGATGATCGAAGCAACGCGGCCCACAACGAGACCGTCGGCGTCGATCAGCACCCATTTCTTTTCGACCGTGGCAGCGTTTGCCGAAACAGTGGTCTTGGTCAGCGCCTTCATGGCACGCTCCTTGACAGAGATGGACTAGGACGAACGGCGATGCCGCCGCCCGAAACAAACCGCGCCGCCTGATCCGGGAAGGGACTCAGCGGCGCTTCGGAGCGGGCCAATGACCTTTCCGGGGCGCAAAGTCAAGCATATCGCGGCTTTGCTGACGGGTATTATGATACCTTCATTCTTTTGCCGCAGGCTCCAGCGCGCGAACCCGCTCCTCGACGAGCGTCCGCGCAGCGCTGCCGGGTTCGACGATCCAGCTCTGCCGTTGGTCGCGCACGACAAGGCCGGTCGCGGTATCGATCGTCCACAGATTGTCGGTTTCGAGCGGTTGCTCCGCACCACCGGCGGCAAGCGATTCGCGCTCGACCTGCGCCACCATCTGCATCGCGCCGTCGCGCCGGATCGAAACGCTCGCCCCGCCCGAAGCCGGGATCGCGGCGTTCGCGGCCGCCACCAGCGCGCGGATATCGGCGCTCGCCATCTCGTTCCGCTGTTCGATGGGCAGCGCGGCGATCAGCGCGGCCATCTGCTGCGCCTCCGCCTGCCCGGCCGTGGCGCCAAGCGCTTGCGTCCGCGCCATCGCGCGTTCCCACAAACCCTCGGCATCGACCAGCTCGATGCGGCTGCCGTCGGGCGCGACCAGATAGGCCATCGGTTCCCCGACGAGCGGCTGGAGCACCGCGGTCAGCGCGCGCGCCACTTCGGGGCGTGCGTCGGAGTCGATCCGCTGCAGCGTCGCGACGAGCTGGTAGCCCCGCCCCGCGCGCTGCCACTGCAATGCATAGGTCAGCGAAAAGCTGATCAGCCTCCCGTCGCGGCCCAGCCGCCGCGTCGTGACGCGATAGGCCATGGGCTGCCCCAGCGGCGGTGCGAATTGCGAAGCCGGCGCCACAGCGGGCGCCGGCACGGGCGAAGGCGAAACGGAAGGCTGCGCCGCCAGCAGCAACAGCGCGCCGCCGAGCCCCGCCGCAGCGATCATGCGCCGGAGCGACCCAGCCGGTGGAGCGAAGCCGCCGTGACCGCGACCAGCACCGCGCCGGTCACCTGATGCAGCACCGCGATCCACATCGACATGCCGGTGACGACGGTCAGGATGCCGAGCGTCATCTGCGCCGCGACGACGGCGACGAGCAGCGTCGGCTCGGTCCGCGCGCCGCGCCGCGACAGGCTGCGCGCGAGCAGGAGAAGCGCGAGCGCCGCGACCCACGACCACCAGCGGTGGATGAAGTGGATGAGGAACGGATCGTTGGTGAAGGCGAACCACGCACCATGCGACCAGTCGATCCCCTCGGGAACGAAATGGCCGTTCATCGACGGCCAGGTGCTCGCGACATAACCCGCGTTGAGCCCCGCGACCCACGCGCCGAGCAGCAGTTGGAAGAAGAGGACCGCGATCACCACGCCCCCCGTCCGGGTCAGCGGCGGCCTGGTCGCGGCGCGATCATGCGCCATCAGCGCGAAATCGCGCGCGGTCCAGACGAGCGCCGCGAGCAGGAACAGCGCCGTCAGCAAATGGAGAGCCAGCCGGAAGTGGCTGACGTCGGTCCGGTCGACGAGGCCGGAGGCGACCATCCACCAGCCGATCGCGCCCTGCAGCCCCACCAGCGCGGCGAGGCCGAACAGCCGCCAGCCATATCCGGCAGGGATCGCGCGGCGCCAGGCGAAGAAGGCCAGCGGCACGAGCAGCGCCATGCCGACGAGCCGGCCGAGGATGCGGTGCAGCCATTCCCAGAAGAAAATACCCTTGAAAGCCGCGAGCGACATCCCGGCATTGATTTCCTTATATTCTGGGATCTGCTTGTATTTCTCGAACTCGGCGAGCCAGCCCGCCTCGGTCAGCGGCGGCAGCACGCCCGAGACGGGTTTCCATTCGGTAATCGACAGCCCCGATTCAGTGAGGCGCGTGATGCCGCCCACCGCAACGACGGCGATCACGAGCAGCGCGACTGCCCAGAGCCAGCGCGCAAGGGCGGCGGGGCGCGGCACGGAAGGATGAACGGAAGGCGAGAGAGTCGAGGCGTCGGTCATCGCCCTGCCCTATCGGCGCTTGCCCGGTGATAGGCAAGAGGCCGAAAATTCATGGCCGCGACAGGTCCGCCTTGATAAGGGCGCCGCAATGCCCCGTTTCGCACGATCGTTCCTCGCCGCCATGGCGGCGCTGCTCGCGGCACCGGCGACCGCGGCCGCCCCGGCCGACGCATCGCCTTATGCCGTGCTGGCGGCGCTCGAAGCGCGCGTTGCCGCAGTCGGTTTTCGCCTGACCACCGCCAATGCGAGCCATTGCGCCAAGCTGCAGCCACAGTTCGGGTGGATCTGGGGCGATCCCCGCCTCTATGACGCATCGAACCGCACCGAAGCCCGCGCCGCCTATAGCGCGAGCGATGCCGATACACCCTATATCGCCGCGATCGCGCCCGGCTCGCCCGCAGCGACGGCGGGTTTGCGCGTCGGTACGGCGGTCCAGGCGGTCGATGGCTTTGTCCCGGCCGCCGAAGGCAGCGATGCCTTCGCCCGCATCGCGGCGCTCGAAACGCGGCTCGGGGCGCAGGATGCCGCCAGGACCATCGAGGTGGACCCGGGCGATGGCCGCCGCATCGCGGTGCGCCCAGTACCCGGCTGCGTCAGCGACTTTCGCGTCGAGGCACGCGACCGGGCAGCGGGACAGGCCGACGGGCGGCTGGTGCTGATCAGCGCCGGGCTCGCGCGCTTTGCGGCGGACGACGACGAACTGGCGGCGGCGGTGGCGCACGAACTCGCCCACAACATCCTCCGCCACCGCGCCCGGCTCGACGCCGCCGGGGTCGATCGCGGCCTTGGCAAGCAATTCGGGCGCAGCGCGAAATTGTTCCGCCAGACCGAGGTCGAAGCCGACCGGCTGTCGGTATGGCTGATGCGCGCCGCCGGCTACGACCCCGATGCCGCGGTGCGCTTCTGGCAGCGCTTCGGCCAGCGCAACGGACCGGTGCTGTTCCAGGCGGGCACCCACCCGCGCTGGCAGGACCGCGTCCGCGCGCTCGAAACCGAGATCGCGGCGATCCACACCGCCGAGGCATCGGGCAAACCGCTCGATCCGCCGTTGATCGCAACGCCGCCGCCCTTGGAATAGGACGGCGCCATCCTATTTTGGAGGCATCTTCCTCCTTTTCTAAAGGGATCGACGCCATGACCCGTGAGACCGCCATTTTCGCCGGAGGCTGCTTCTGGTGCACCGAGGCCGTGTTCCAGTCGCTCGCCGGCGTCGAGAGCGTCGAGAGCGGCTATATCGGCGGTGCAGTTCCCAACCCGACCTACAAGCAGGTGTGCGGCGGCGACACCGGGCACGCCGAGGCGATCCGCATCGTCTTCGACCCTTCGGCCATTTCCTATGACGACCTGCTCGACGTCCATTTCGCGACGCACGATCCGACGACCCTCAACCGTCAGGGCAACGACATCGGCACCCAGTATCGCAGCGCACTCTTCCCGCTCGACGCCGCACAGGGCGACGCCGCGCGCGCCGGTATCGAACGGGCGCAGGCCGACTGGCCGGCGCCGATCGTCACGACGATCGAGGCGGCCAGCGACTGGTATCCGGCAGAAGACTACCACCAGTCCTATTGGGACGGCGAAGGGCAGCGCAATCCCTATTGCATGGCGGTCATCCCGCCGAAGCTCGCCAAGCTCCGCAAGGGCTTCAGCGACCGTCTGCGCACCGGCTGACGCCTCGCCGCAGGTGTTGCAATAAGGTTGCATGCCGCTACTTTTCCTTGACTTTCATACTCTTTTAACTAGCGGACGCCCCCTCGCTGGGGCAGGATGGCCCCGAACACGCAGTTGGGGGTCACTGCAAGGTGCTGGCATCGCTGTTTCTGATCGGCTCGTTGTTCACGACGCCGCAGATGTCGGTCCAGGCCGCCAGCCAGACGATTGTCGAGGACAGCGCCGGGGGAACAGCGCGCGCTGTCAATCGCATGCTCGGCGGCATCATCGGCTATGCCCGTTGGCCCGACGGCCAGCGCGGCGCGGTCAGGACGATGTGCCTTGTCGGAGCGCCGCGCCTGACCCACCGCATGGCGCCCGTCGTGCCGGGCGGCCCAGCCGTGACCGTCCGCCGCATGACGGTCGATAGCGTGACGAGCGGCGCGGACTGCGACATCGTCTTCCTCGGGCGCATGCCGGTCGCCGATCGCCAGCGGCTGATCGGCTGGGTGCGCGGCCGCCCCGCGCTGACGATCACCGACGACGACGCCGCCTGTGTTTATGGCGCCATGTTCTGCCTCGCCAGCCGGCAGGCCGGGCTCAGCTTTTCGGTCAACCTCGACGCGATCGGCCGCGGGCCGCTGCGCATAGATCCGCGCGTGCTCAAGATCGGCCGCGACGGGGAGGGCGCGCCATGACCGGCCGCACGCCCGGGCGGACTGGCGAACGCATCGGCGCGCGCACGACGCTGCAGAAGCTGCTGTCGCGCTTTCACTTCGGCATCACGCTGTTCGCCGTCGCGCTGTCGGGCATCACCATCCTGCTTGCCGGGGTCACGGCGCTGCGCGGTTATGCGGACCGCAATATCGAACTGGCCGCGCAGCTCGGCGCCTATGGCGTCGAACCGGCGCTGATTTTCAACGATCCGCAGGCCGCCCGCGAAGGGATCGAGCCGCTGACGCAAATTCCCGGCATCGCCCGGCTGCGCGTGCTCGACGATCGCGGCCGGCCGCTGATCGAATGGACGTCGCCCGCCGACGATCCGGCGCCGCTGCTGACGCGCATCTTCTTCCCCGAACCCTATGCCGTCGCGGTCCGGCGCAACGGTTCGGCGGTCGGCAAGGTCGAGGTGTGGGGCGACAGTTCGACGCTCACCGATTATGTCCGGATCGGCCTGCTCGCCGGCCTGATCTGCCTCCTCATCACCGCCTTCGGGACGATCGCGCTGGCGCGCCGGTTCGAATATGAACTGGTGAAGCCGCTCAACGAAATCGCCACCGTCGCGCACGACGTCCGCCTCCATCGCCGGTTCGACAAGCGCGTCCAGCCGCTCGGCATCGCCGAACTCGACCGGCTCGGCAGCGACATCAACGCGCTGCTCGACGAGTTACAGGGGTGGCAGGGTCATATGGAAAGCGAGCATGCGATTCTCGCGCACCGCGCCTCGCATGATCCGCTGACCGAAATGCCCAACCGCGCGGCCTTCGACGAACAGCTCGCGCGGCGGATCGAAGCCGCCGAACGCCGCGGCGGCCGCTTCGCGCTGCTCTTCATCGACGCCGACAATTTCAAGGCCGCGAACGACAATTTCGGCCATGCCGCGGGCGACGCCGTGCTCGTCGCGCTGTCGGCGTGCATCAAGGACACGCTGCGCAAGGGCGATTTCGCGGCGCGGATCGGCGGCGACGAGTTCGTCGTCATCATCGACCCGCTCGACAGCGAAACCGTTCCGGGCGACCTCGCGACGCGCATCCGCGCCTGCGTCGCCCAACCCGTCGCGCTGCCGGGCGGCGAGAAGTATCGCGCCTCGGTCAGCGTCGGCGTCGCCGTCTATCCCGACAACGGCAGCGATGCGACCGCGCTGCTCACCGCCGCCGACGCCGCCATGTATGCCGACAAGCTGACCAATCGTTCGATCCGATGACAGGGACCAACGGAGTATAATCGTGACTTACCCCTTTGCGTACAACATCCGCCTCTTCTTCATTGCTTCTTTCGCGTTGCTGCTGGCGGCCTGCCAAAGCACGCCGCCACAGACCGGCTTCAGCCCTGCCCAGATTGCCGTGCTCCAGTCCGAGGGCTTCGTCGAAACCGGCCTCGACTGGCAGCTCAACATGCCCGAGCGACTGCTCTTCGCGACGAACGAAAGCGGCATTTCTGACGACCAGCAACGGCGGATCGGCGCGATGGCGGCGCGGCTCGTCTCGGTCGGGATCATGACCGCTCGCGTCGAAGGCCATACCGATTCAGTCGGCACCGCTGCCTATAATCTGACACTGTCGCAGGCGCGCGCCCAGGCGGTCGCGGCACCGATGCAGGCCAACGGCATGCAGTTGACCGCCGACCAGATCGTCGGCCGCGGCGAAACGCTGCCGCTGTCGAGCAACGCCACCGCCGAAGGGCGTCAGGACAATCGCCGCGTCGTCGTGATCGTCACGCCGTAACCAGCGTTTCGGCACCGGCCCGCTCCCCCACCGCCCGACGACGACGCGTGGCGTCGAAGGGCCTCCCCGACGATAGTAACCTAGGGAGGCCGGGTGGGGGAGCGGGCCGGCGCCGCTTCGACGAAAGCACCGGCCTTTTCTTGCCCGGCGTTCGCGGCTAAGCCGCTGTCGATGCTGAAGCCGATCCGCAAAGCCGTCTTTCCCGTCGCCGGTCTCGGCACGCGATTCCTGCCCGCGACCAAGGCGATCCCGAAGGAGATGCTGCCCGTCGTCGACCGGCCGCTGATCCAGTACGCGGTCGACGAAGCGCGCGAGGCGGGGATCGAGCAGATGATCTTCGTCACCGGCCGCGGCAAGAGCGCGATCGAGGATCATTTCGATATCGCCTTCGAACTCGAAAAGACGATGTCCGAACGCGGCAAGGATCTGTCGGTGCTCGAACCGACCCGGCTCGGTCCCGGCAATTGCGCCTATGTCCGGCAACAGGAACCGATGGGGCTCGGCCATGCCATCTGGTGCGCGCGCGACATCGTCGGCGACGAACCCTTTGCGATCTTTCTGCCCGACGAATTCATGCACGGCTCGCCCGGCTGCATGAAACAGATGGTCGACGCCTACCATCGCGTCGGCGGCAACCTGATCTCGGTGCTCGAAGTACCGCGCGCGCAGGTCTCGAGCTACGGCGTCATCGCGCCCGGCAAGGCCGACGGCGCGCTGACCGAAGTCACCGGGCTCGTCGAAAAGCCCGCAGTCGCCGACGCCCCGTCGAACCTCATCATCTCGGGCCGCTACATCCTCCAGCCCGAGGTGATGCGCGTGCTCGAACGGCAGGAAAAGGGCGCCGGCGGCGAGATCCAGCTCACCGACGCGATGGCGACCATGATCGGCAAACAGCCCTTCCACGCCGTGACCTTCGATGGCACGCGCTATGACTGCGGATCGAAGGCGGGCTATATCCAGGCCAATCTGGCCGTCGCCCTCGCGCGGCCCGACATGGCGGCCGACGTCCGCGCCTTCGCCATCGATCTGTTGAAATAAGCGGCGCCGGCCGGAAACGGCCCGGCCGGCGCTCCGCCTTTTACTCGCCTTCGATATTCGGCTTGGGAAAGCGATCCGCGCCGACGGTGCGATACAGCCAGCCCCCGGCGAGCCCGCCGATCACCGGCGCGACCCAGAACAGCCAGAGCTGGTGCAGCGCCAGACCGCCGACGACCAAAGCCGGTCCGGTGCTGCGCGCCGGGTTGACCGAGGTGTTGGTCACGGGGATCGAAATCAGGTGGATCAACGTCAGCGCAAGCCCGATCGCGATCGGCGCAAACCCCGCCGGCGCGCGGCCGTCGGTCGACCCCATGATGATCCACAGGAAGAAAGCGGTGAGCAAGACCTCGATCAGCAGACCCGACCAGAGGTCGTAGCCGCCGGGCGACCCTTCGCCGAACCCGTTGGCGGCAAGGCCATTGGTCGCGAGATCATAGCCCGGCGTACCGCTGGCGATATAGAAGAGCAGAAAGGCCGCGACGACGGCGCCGAGCACCTGTGCAACCACATAAAGCGGGATGTCGCGCGCGTCGAAACGCCCGCCGGCCCACAGGCCCACGGTCACCGCGGGATTGAGGTGGCAGCCCGAAATATGGCCGATCGCATAAGCCATCGTGACCACCGTCAAACCAAAAGCCAGCGAGACGCCAAGCAAACCGATGCCGACGTCGGGAAAAGCGGCGGCCAGCACCGCGCTGCCGCAGCCACCGAAGACAAGCCAGAACGTGCCGATAAACTCGGCCAAGCCCTTTTGCATATTCGTCATATGACCCTCCTCCCCGCCGGCGGCCATGAGCGCCCCCGGCGCGGAGCGCAGTCTAGCAGCAGGAAACGAGGCGGCAAGCCCTTGTAACGACAGGCCTTCGGGCCCGGCCGCGGCCGGGCGCAGCGATCAGGCGGCGGCCACCGTGTCGATGAAGCGGTGCGTGCGCTGGTGCAGCGACTGCACCGCATGCGTCAGGCGCGAGGAGAGTTGCCCAAGCGTTTCGGCGCCGCCTTCCACGGCAAGTGCACCGCGGCTGATATCGAGCGCCCGGATGTCGATTTCGCGGCCCGCCGACAGCGCTTGCTCGACATAGCTTGCGATCGTCAGCGTCGTCGCGCTCTGGCCGTCGACGGCGCGGTCGATCGCGTCGGAAAAGCCGTTGTTGGCGCTGATCGCCCTTTCGACCTCGTCGAAACCGTCGTTCACCTCGTCGATGACGGCGCGGATGCGATCGACATATCGGGTTATGTCGCCCGCCGCCGACCGCGTCTGGCGCGCCAGCGTCTTCACTTCGGTCGCGACCACGGCAAAGCCCCGGCCCGCATCGCCCGCACGCGCCGCCTCGATCCCGGCGTTGAGCGCCAGCATGTTCGTCCGGCTCGCCATATCGACGATCAGCGCCAGCATCTGTTCGATCGACTGGCTCGCCGCCCGGAGCGCTGCGGCGCGGTCGCCGGCCTGTGCGATGGTGATGCGCGCTTCCTGACGGGCGCCCCGCGCGCGGCGGCCGTCGTCGACGATCTGCGCCATCGCCGCCGCGAGCGCATGGCCGCGCTCGCCGAGCGATTTGAGCCCCGCCAATGTCTGTGCCGTGGCGCCCGCGACCGAAACCGCATCGCGGCCGGTCCGCTGCGCACGTTCGGACAGGTGCAGCGCCACTGCCTCGGCCTCGCGCGCCATATCGGAAAGCGCATCGGTGAGCGTCGCGATTTCCTGCTGGAATTGCCGTCCGGCATCGCCGACCCGGCCCGCGCGGGCGGTGCGTTCCTGCGCCAGTTCGATTTCGCGGAGCATCGCCAGCCGGGCGATCTGGCCGCTGTCGAGCGTCTCGACGAAGCGGCCGTCATCGACGAGCACCAACCCTTCATGCCCGGGCGATCCCGACGATATGCGCAGCAGGCAGGCCGTCGATTCGGTAACGCTCGCGGTCAGGCAGGGCTCGATCATCGTGGCGATCGAGCCGCCGATCGTCGGATTCTGCATCAGCGAGAACCAATAGGGACAGAACAGCAATTCGCGCACCCGCTGCTCGCGAACGATACCGACCGGCCGATCGTCCTTGTCGAGCACGGCCAGAATGCGAAGCTGCGAATTGCCGCGAAAAATGTCGATGACCTCGGACAGATGCGCATCGACGCCGACCGCCGTCCTGTGACTGGGAAATGGAACAAGGTCGGGGAGCGCGGGGATCATCATGTCTCTTCGGTCTGCGGCAACGGGTTCGCACACCGCCTAGCCTTTGCTGGTAAACAGAAATTTAACCAATTGTTTCAGTGATATGACAGATGCAGGCGCGGCGGGCTGCTCATCGCAATATCCTGTTCACATCGACGCTGCTATGCGATGGCCGACCGACACCGAGGAGGACGAAATGCGCACCCTGATTATCGCTGTGCTGATGGCGCCGCTGCTCGGCGGCTGCGTCGGGGCGGTCAAATCGGTCGTTACCGCGCCGGTCAAGGCGGTCGGCCAGGTCGCCGACTGGTCGACGACGAGCCAGGACGAATCCGACCGCAACCGCGGCCGCGAACTGCGCAAGCGTGAGGAGCGCGTCGGCAAGCTGTCACGCGAGCGCGACAAGGCGACCCAGAAATGCCGGAACGGCGATCAGGCGCAATGCCAGCGCGCCGAAGTGCTCGACCACGAGATCGAAGCGGAGATGGCGGCGCCTTATTAAATCCTCCCTGTCGCGAAGCCGCTTTGGGAACGGCGAGTGGACGTTGCGCCACCCATTTTCGTCATCCCGGACTTGATCCGGGTTCCACTGCGGCATCGAGGCCATGGACCCCGGATCAAGTCCGGGGTGACGATGAAGCCAAGTCTGTCTCGGCGCTAACACTCAGCGTACCCGCCGTCCCGTCCACACGACGCGCCCGACCAGTTGCACCGCCGCCATCGGCAGGTCGTCCCAGCTCCGATAATGCGGATTGTCGCTGATCACCGCAATCCGCCCTTGCCCCGGCGCGCGGGCGATGCGCTTCACCATCAGCACATCGTCCATACGCAGCACATAGATGCCGTCGCGCAGCCGGCCGGCCGCATCGCCGCCGTCGACCAATATGTCGTCGCCGTCGTTCAGCGTCGGCGCCATCGAATCGCCTTCGACCCGGATGATGCTGAGCGCACGCGGATCGGCGCCGAGCCCGCGCAGCCATTTGGGGTCGAACGCCACCTCGCCCTCGACCGGCTCGCCGTCGACGCTGGCCCCGGCGCCCGCCGAGGCACCGATCGCCAGCTTGGGCACCAGCACCATATCGGCACCGCGCGCGCGCGACGGCGCCGCGACGCGCTGTACCGCGCCGCCGAGCAACGCTTCCGACACTCCCAGATAGGCGGCAATGCGCGCGCGGTCCTGTTCGGCCAGCCGCCGCGGCGAGCCGCGCTTGATAAATTGCTGGATATAGGCGGGGTTGCGCCCGATGCGCGCCGAAAGCTGCGCATAATCGACGCCCTTTTCCTGCAAGAGCCGGTCGAGCGCCACGCGGGGATCGTCGGGTAAATCGGCCACTGGTTGGTCCTTCCTATTTCGTCTTTAGCAATAGGATTTTTCCTAGACAAGTAGGAAAAATCTGCTCAGATAGGAAATATCCTATTGGACGAGTCGCCCTTCGGAGGGGCGGAACAGGGAGGAAATTATGGAGCGCAGCCTGCTGCAACGGATCGAGGCTTTCCTGCACGAATCGGCGATGCCGCCGAGCGTTTTCGGGCGCGCCGCGGTGCACGATCCGCGGCTGGTCAGCGACCTGCGCGGCGGACGCGAAGCCGGGCTCGATGTCCGGTGTCGCGTGGAACATTTCATGAACAAATGGCGCGCCGAGCGCCGTGCGGGCCGGGTCCGGCCGCAGGGCGATCGCCGCACCCGCGCCGCTCGCGCCCTCAATCCGGGAGCGCAGGCATGATCCGCTGGTCGCCCGCCGCACCCGCCCGCCCCGGCTGCCCGCACCGCCGGCTGTTCCGCCTGCTCGCCCGCGAGCTGCCGCACGGCCTGACGCTCGGCGCTTCGACGCTGCGGCCGTGGGCGAGCGCCAACTTCGTCGGGGCGCGGCACCTGTTTCCATGCATCGCCGCGGTGGGCGACATTCCTCTGCTTTGCCGGGCCCTGCGCGAGCGGCTATCGGCGATCGAATGGGCACTCGCCGGGCATATCGTCGCCGATATCGCGGTCGAGCCGGCGGGCGCGGCCGATGCCTTGCGGATCGAGATCTTGACGGTCGAGGACTGACCCGTCAGCCGACGGCGCTGCGGCTCATCCGTTGCAAGGTGCTGAGCGCGGCCTCGAGCGCGAAATCGACCTCGGGCTCTTCGTCGGCTGTGGCTGCGCCGGGCACGCTAGCACCGGGAACCGCAACAGGCTCTGCAAACGGCTGGCGACGGCGCGCCAGCCCGGCCTCGAAACGCGCGACCATCGCGCCGAGACTCTTGTCGGCGGGGTCGGGCATGATCGGCGCGGCCAGCTCGGCGGGCTGCAGCCAGGGCTCGTCGCCCGTCGATTCATAGGCTGCGGGTTCGGGCGCGCGTTCGGCAAGTACGAGTTCATCGCCGTCACCGGCCGGGAAATCGTCGGCCGGTTCTTCCACCGCCCGGTCGGCAAAGGACAGGTCGAACGCCGCTTCATCGTCCGCAGCAGTCGCGGCATCGTGGACACCGACGGGGCCCAGCCCTTCGGCGGGGAGGTCGCGCCCGGCGCGGATCGGCGGGCGCGGCGGATCGTCGGGGTGCAGGTCGACGCGGCGGCGGCGCAACACCTCGTCCGTATCCTCGTCGATTTCGGAACGGCGGCGAATCCGGCGGCGCAGCGACGCGACCCCGGTCGCTTCGGGCTCGGCGATCATCAGCGCGATGATGCCCGCGACCACGGCGGCGATCGCCGCCATGCCGAGCGCCATCGCCAGCCGTCCGCCATTGCCGATCGGCGGCAGAAAGAGGTCGGAAAGGCGATCGAGGTAGAGGTTCCAGCTGATTCCCGCGACCCAGGCGAGCGGCATCACCGCGGCGAACAGGAACGTCAGCGCCGCGGCGCCGATCACCGCCGGCACGGCGGGGCGCAGCCCGCGCAGCAGCGCGGTCCATACGGCCTTTCCGGTCTTTTCGCTGGCGTCGTCCATATCGCTTCCAAATCCGCCGCCGCGCTGCGCGGCGTCCTTCCGTCTCGCTATGCTGCGCGCGGGCTTCCGCCCCGTTGCAGCAATCGCTGGTAAACAGGCTCGTAACGTAAAATGTTTGATGACCAGTTACGATGGGTTTCGACAAAAATACGTGCCGTCCGCCGCCGCTCGTCCCAGATGTCCCGATTTTCGAGCAGCGCGGCCAGATTTGTGGCAATCGCGGCCGGATCGTCGGGCGCGAACAGGCTGCCGGTGACGCCATCCTCGATCAGTTCGCGGTGGCCGCCGACGTCCGACGCCGCGACCAGCTTGCCCTGCGCCATCGCCTCGAGCGGCTTCAGCGGCGTGACAAGGTCGGTGAGTCGCATCTTCTTGCGCGGATAGGCAAGGATATCGATCAGCGAATAATAACGCTCGACCTCTTCATGCGGAACGCGGCCGGCGAAGTGAATATGGCCGGCCACCGGCGATGCCGCGGCTTGCGCTTTCAGCGCACTTTCCATCGGACCGCCCCCGACGAGCAGCAGCCGCGCCTTGGGCTGCGTCGCGACCAGCTCCGGCATCGCCGCGATCAGGTCGTCGATGCCTTCGTAATCGTAGAAGCTGCCGATAAAGCCGATCACCGCATCGTCGGGCGCCAGACCGAGCTTCGCCGCCAAGCCGGTATCGCGCGGCGGCGGATCGCCGAACAGGTCGAGGTCGACGCCATTCGGCGACACGATAATCTTGTCGGCGGGAATGCCGCGCGCGATCAGGTCGCCGCGCAGCCCGTCGCAGATCACCGCGACCGCATCGGCCGACCTCGCGGCCCAGGTTTCGAGCTGCCGCGTCAGCCGGTAACGCGCGCTGCCTTCGCGCCCCGTTCCGTTGCCGACCGCCGCATCTTCCCAGAAAGCCCGGATTTCATAGATTACGGGGATTCCCAGGCGCTTGCCGACGCGCAACGCCGCAAGCCCGTCGAGCACCGGCGAATGGGCGTGGAGCAGGTCGGGTTTCCAGTCATGCGCCAGCGCCTCGACCCGTCTGGCCAGCGCGCCGATCTCGCGCCATTCGCGGATCGGCGAACGCGCCGGCGCGATCGGCGGCGTGCGATAGAAGGTGAGCCCGTCGACCGTCTCGCCGTCCGGACCGGGTTCCGGATGGCGGACGCCGGTCACGCCCGCGACCTCCCATCCGTTCCGGACCTGTGCCTTCATCAACGCGCGCGTGCGAAAGGTGTAGCCGCTGTGCGCGGGCAGGCTATGATCGAGGACGTGCAATATCCGGGTCATGATGCGGCCTATTGGCAGACAAGGCTTAACGCGGCGTCAACCCCAATATCGTAACGCGCCTGTGACAAGGCCCTCTTTCCGGGCCGGAAAAGGACAAGGTCGGGCCCGAATGGTCGACAATTTCTCGATTGGCCTCACCCATGTGCTGATGGCGATCGCGCTGTGGCGCCTGCTGCATCGCGACGACCTCGACCGCGAAGTCAGCCCGCGCGTGCTGTGGCAACAGCGCAAGGACGCCGAAGCCAGGCGGGAGGCCGACGGCGATGCGTGACATTGCCTTCGTCGCCTTTCTCTTCGCCTTCATCGGGATCGGCTTTCGCAAGCCGTTCCTGTTCGTGCTGTGCTTTTGCTACATCGATATCGTTGCGCCGCAACGTCTCAGCTATTTCCTGATCAACTCGATTCCGATCTCGCTGATCGTCTTCGGGCTGGCGATCTTCGGCTGGCTCGCGATCGACGACAAGCGCGATACAAGGTGGTCGGGGCGGCAGTTCCTGCTGCTCGCGATCCTCATCTATTGCTGGATTACGACAATCCAGGCCGATTTCCCCGTCGAGGCGGCGGACAAATGGAGCTGGGTGTGGAAAGCGCTCGTCTGGGCGATCTTCCTGCCGCTGACCTTGCGCACCAAGCTGCGTATCGAGGCGCTGATCGTGATCATGCTGCTCTCCGCCGCATCGATCGCGATCGCGGGCGGAATCAAGACCGCGGCGGGCGGCGGCGGCTACGGGACGTTGCAACTGCTGCTCAACGAGAATTTCGGGCTTTACGAAGGCTCGATCATGTCGACCGTCGGCATCGCGATCATCCCGCTCATCCTCTGGTACCGGCGTCACGGCACCATCTTTCCGCCCGACTGGCGCGTCTCGCTCTTCTGTTTCGCGCTGGTCTTCGCCTGCGCGCTGCTGCCGATCGGGACGCAGGCGCGGACGGGTCTGGTGTGCCTCGTCGTGCTCGCCGTCCTGTCGCTGCGTTCGGTGAAGCACCGCTTCCTCTATATCGCGGGCGCCGGGCTGCTCGCCGCCGCCGCGGTCCCCTTCCTGCCACAAAGCTACACGCAGCGCATGGAAACGATCCGCGACCACAAGTCGGACCAGTCGGCCTCGACGCGTGTCGCGGTGTGGATGTGGACGTGGGAATATGCCAAGGAAAATCCGTTCGGCGGCGGCTTCAATGCCTATATCCAGAACCGCGTCCGCGTCGAAAAGGCGGCGACCGCCTACGACCCCAATGCGCCGCAAAACGCCGAAGCCTCGGTCTATGAGGAACATTCGCGCGCCTATCACTCGAGCTATTTCGAAATGCTCGGCGAACAGGGCTATCCGGGGCTCGCTATGTGGCTCCTCCTCCACCTCACCGGGCTGATCCAGATGGAGCGGCTCCGCCATCGCTATCTCAAGACGCGGCGCGCCGAGGAACAATGGATCGCGCCGCTCGCGACCGCGCTGCAAAACGGCCATGTCACCTATCTGATCGGATCGCTGTTCGTCGGCATCGCCTTCCAGCCTTTCATCTACATGATGCTCGCGCTGCAGATGGGGCTTTCGACCTATTGCCGCCGCCGCGAGCGCGAGGCCGGCTGGCGCCCGCTGACCGCGCGCCCCGCGCAGGTACCGGCCCGCCACCCGACGCCGAACCCCGGCTGACGCGGAACCTTCCTTGCGGCCGGGGCGCTATAGCGCCATGTCCGCGGTCCGCCTGATCCATGTCGACGACAGCCTGCCCGGCATCGGCCGCGAACGTGCCGGCGATGGCTGGCGCTATCGCGACGCGAAGGGCAAGCTCATCCGCGACCGGCACGAGATCGCACGGCTGAACGCGATCGCCCTGCCCCCCGCCTATGAGGATGCATGGTTCTGCCCCGCCCCGAACGGCCATATCCTCGCGACCGGTTACGACGCGCGCGGGCGCAAGCAATATCGCTATCATCCCGAATTCCGGCTGGCGCGCGAAGCCGACAAATATGACCGCTGCGCCGCCTTCGGCCACGCGCTGCCGCTGCTGCGTGCGCGTCTCGCCGACGACCTCGCGCGGCGCACCCTGTGCCAGGAACGCGTCGTCGGCGCCGTCGTGCGGCTGCTCGACCTCGCCGCGCTGCGCGTCGGCAACGAGGAGTATGTTACCGCGAACAAGAGCTTCGGCGCGACGACATTGCGCCAGCGCCACGCCAGCCTGACCGGCCGCACGCTCCGCCTCAATTACCGCGCCAAGGGCGGCGCCGAGCGGGTGGTGACGATCAGCGACCGCAGCCTGACCACGCTCGTCCGCCGCCTTCAGGACCTCCCCGGTCAGAAGCTGTTCCAATATGACGATGACGGCGAACTCTGCGCGGTCGCCTCCGAAGACGTCAACGCATACATTCGCGACGCGATGGGCGAGGAGTTCAGCGCCAAGCATTTCCGTACCTGGTCTGCCAGCGTCGCAGCCTTTGCCTTCCTTTACGACGCCGACGAACCGCCAACACTCAAGATGCTGCTCGCGCACGTCTCGGACTGGCTCGGCAATACGCCCGCGATCGCGCGCAAGGCCTATATCCACCCGGCGATGATCGCCGCGGCGCAGGAACGCGGCGACTTCGCATCCGCTGCCGGACCGCTGCCGCGCGCGACCAAATATCTTTCGCGTTACGAGCGCGGATTTTTGACCTATCTCGAACGCGCGCCCGATGCCGCGGCGTTACTGCGTTCCGCCTGACCCGAGGACCCAAAGGCCCCCATGACTTTCTCGATCCTTGCCGCCGCCAAGACCGCCGCGCCGAAGACGGCCCCCAGGCCCGCGACCGATCCACTCGCCGACCTCCGCTATTGGTGGGACGCGAGCGTCGCCTGGATCAACAGCCACTGGCTGCAGATCGGCATCGCCATCGGCGCGGGCCTCGCCATCTATTTCATCCTGTCGATGATCCGCCGTTTTGCACTGAAGCGGGCGCAATCGGCGCCGGGCGAATTCACCCTGACCGACATTGTCGGGCGCGTCATCCACAAGACCAAGTCGGTCGTGCTCGCGATCGTCGCGATCCGCGCGGTCGCGGGCTATGCGCAGCCGCCGGCCGTAATCATGCAGCTCATCCAGACGATCTTCACCATCGCCGTGGTGTTGCAGGTCGCAATCTGGGTGCGCGAGATCATTCTCGGGCTGATCCAGCGCCGCGCGTCCGACGGACATAACGAGACGCTCGTCAATGCGATGGGCATCATCCGCCTGCTGATCAGCGTCGCGCTGTTCGCGATCGCGACCATTGTCATCCTCGACAATATGGGGGTCAATGTCACCGGCCTCGTCGCCGGTCTCGGCATCGGCGGCATCGCGATCGGCCTCGCCGCGCAGGGCATCTTCTCCGACCTGTTCGCGGCGCTGTCGATCATCTTCGACCGGCCGTTCCGCAACGGCGAGACGATCAAATGGGACACCACCACCGCAACGGTCGAACGCGTCGGGCTCAAGAGCACGCGGCTGCGCTCGATCAACGGCGAGCTTTTGATCGTGTCGAACACCAACCTCCTGAGCAAGGAGATCTCGAACTTCGCGCATCTGCACCGCCGCCGGATCACCTTTGCGATCGGCGTCATCTACCAGACGACACCCGCCATGCTCCGCGACCTGCCGGCCCTGCTCGAGGAACAGGTAAAGGCGTCGGGCCACGAGTTCATCCGTTCGAGCTTCGTCACCTTCGGCCCCTCCAGCCTCGACTTCGAATTGCTGTTCGACGTCTATAGCGAGGATTATCAGGTGGTGACCGCGGCGCGCACCGATGTCGCGATCCGCCTGTTCGAGGCGATGGCCGCGGCGGGATATGAATTCGCCTATCCGACCCAGACCACCTTCACCTCGGCGCCCGACGGCACGATGATCATGCCCTATCCCGAGTCCCCGGAACCCAAGGCACGCACCGCAAAAGCCGCGAAGCCCGCCTGACGCTACGGCGCCGCCGCATGGCGGCTAGGGTCTTGTGCCGTGCGGCAAGACAGGCCTAGAACGCGCCCCGAACCAGCGATTACAGGGGATGAGATATGGCCACGATCACGCCGCAGGAACTGCAAGCCAAGGTCGGTGAGCATCTCGGCACATCCGAATGGGTGCTTGTCGATCAGGAGATGATCAACAAGTTCGCCGACGCAACCGGCGACCACCAATTCATTCATATCGACGCGGAAAAGGCAAAGCTGACGCCGTTCGGCGGCACGATTGCCCACGGCTTCCTGACGCTGTCGCTGATCCCGATGCTCGGCGCGAAGACCGACGCGCCGAAGATCGAAGGCATCAAGATGGGCGTCAACTACGGCGGCAACAAGGTCCGCTTCCTCGCCCCCGTCCGCTCGGGCAAGCGCGTGCGCAGCCATGTCAAACTGCTCGAACTGGACGAAAAACGTCCCGGCCAGTGGCAGCAGACCAACGAGATCACCGTCGAGATCGAAGGCGAGGAAAAGCCCGCCCTGATCGCCGAGTGGATCACGCAGTTTTTCATCTAGACGATTACCGGCCGACCTCCCTCGAAAAGATAACCGGAACCAAGCAGAAGGACCCTTATCATGCGTGACGCCGTCATCGTTTCCACCGCCCGCACCCCGCTGACCAAGGCGGCGCGCGGTTCGTTCAACAACACCCTCGCCCCGACGCTCGGCTCCTTCTCGGTAAAGGCCGCGGTCGAACGCGCCGGCCTTGAAGGCGGCGAGATCGACGACGTCGTCTTCGGCGCCGCGATGCAGCAGGGTTCGCAGACGATGAACGTCGCGCGCCTGATCGCGCTGCGCTCGGGCCTGCCCGTCACCGTCCCCGGCATGTCGATCGACCGCCAGTGCTCGTCGGGCCTGATGACGATCGCGACCGCCGCGAAGCAGATCATCGTCGACCGTCAGGACATCTGCGTCGCGGGCGGGATCGAAAGCATCTCGAAGGTCAGCGGCAGCGGCAAGGTGTTCATCGAAACCGACGCCGAACTGATCGCGATGCACGAGGCCACCTATATGCCGATGATCGGCACCGCCGAGGTCGTCGCCAAGCGCTACAACATTGCCCGTGAATATCAGGACGAATATTCGCTCCAGTCGCAGCAGCGCACCGCTGCCGCGCAGGCCGCGGGCAAATATGACGACGAGATCGTCGCCTGCCCGGCGACCATGGCGGTGGTGAACAAGGAAACCAAGGAAGTCACCTTCAAGGACGTCGTCGCCGACAAGGACGAATGCAACCGTGCCGACACCACGCTCGAAGGGCTCGCCAGCCTGAAGCCGGTGATGGGCGAAGGCCACACGATCACCGCGGGCAACGCCAGCCAGCTCGCCGACGGTTCGTCGGCCTGCGTCGTGATGGAAGCCAAGGTCGCCGAGAAGCGCGGACTCCAGCCGCTCGGCCGTTATGTCGGCATGGCGGTCGCGGGCACCGAGCCCGACGAAATGGGCATCGGCCCCGTCTTCGCGATCCCGAAGCTGCTCGAACGCTTCGAGCTCAAGATGGACGACATCGGGCTCTGGGAACTCAACGAAGCCTTTGCGGTGCAGGTGCTCTACTGCCGCGACAAGCTCGGCATCCCGAACGAACTGCTCAACGTCAACGGCGGCTCGATCTCGATCGGGCACCCCTTCGGCATGACCGGCGCGCGCTGCGTCGGCCACGCGCTGATCGAGGGCAAGCGCCGCGGCGTCAAATATGCCGTCGTCACCATGTGCATCGGCGGCGGTCAGGGCGCGGCCGGGCTGTTCGAGGTTTTCTGACGCATGCGCCGGGGCGGCCGTCGCGGCCGGCCCCGGCCATCTGCAACCGGAGGATTATCATGAGTGCAATCGGCCTTATCGCGACCATTCGCGTCCAGCCCGGCAAGGAAGCCGAATTCGAGGGCGTCTTCGCCGAACTCGCCCCTGCGGTCGCCGCGAACGAGCCCGGCAACAGCTATTACCGCCTGTTTCGCACCGACGAGACCGGCGTGTACAAGGTGCTGGAATGCTATGACGACGATGCGGCGGTCGATGCGCACCGCGCGTCGGATCATTTCCGCACCATCGGCGCACGCCTCGGCCCCTGCCTCGCCGGCGCGCCCGAGATCGAAAAGCTGGGCGCCGTCTGATCGGCCGCTGACGGCCGATAGTTGCCATCAATGCTGTGTACCCCGGCGAAAGCCGGGGCCCAGAGCGCCATTGCGCAACCTTGGCCTTCTAACGCCCTGGGCCCCGGCTTTCGCCGGGGTACACCAAAGAGCGAACGTCCGCTTCCCACCCCAAAACCGCCGTCAGTCCACCTCCGCAATCTCCCCCGCCCGGTCGCCGAGCAGGTAACGCGGCCCCGCGCCGCGCTGCGCCGCCTTGTCCTCGCGGTTGTACAATCCGCACTTCTTGAGCGACAAGCAGCCGCAGCCGATGCAATTGTCGAGCAGCTCGCGCGTCCGCGCCAGCGCGACGATCTGCGCGTCGATCCGCGCGCGAAGGCCGGTGCTGATCCGCGTCCAGTCGGCAGCGTTCGGCGTCCGCCCGGCAGGCAGGCGCGCCAACTCCCCGGCAATTTCCTCGAGGCTGAGGCCCAGTTGCTGCGCGATCAGAATGAACGACACGCGGCGGATGTCGGCGCGCAGGAAGCGCCGCTGCCCGCCGCTGGTGCGCAGCGCCTCGATCAGCCCCTTCGCTTCATAGAAACGGATCGCCGACACCGCGACGCCGGTGCGCGCCGCAAGTTCGCCGATGGCAATCAGGTCGCGCCGGTGCATGCTCGCGCCGCCCTTTCGAATAGGCCTTGATCTAAAGCTGACTTGAGCTTCTAAAAGTCCTGCGTCAACCCGAATCAGGAGCAAGCAAGTGACGCACCCCTTTATCGAACATGTGAATCTGACCGTCAGCGACCCGGTGCGCACCGCCTCGCTGATGATCGCCATCTTCGGCTGGCACGAACGCTGGCGCGGTCCGGCGCAGAGCGGCGGCCACACGATCCACGTCGGCAGCGACCGCGCCTATATCGCGCTCTACGCACCGCCGAGCGGCATCGAGGCCGGCCTCCACTATCCGAAGGGTGAACCGCTCAACCATGTCGGCGTCCAGGTCGACGACCTTGAAGCGGTCGAAACGCGCGTGAAAGCCGTCGGCCTCCTGCCCTTCAACCACGGCGATTACGAGCCGGGCCGCCGCTTCTATTTCTTCGACCCCGACGGCATCGAATATGAAGTCGTCAGCTATGCGGAGCCCGCGCCGCGCTGAACCGGGCAACAACCGGCGGTCTGCCGCGTTAATCGTGCATCGGGGGGCATGAAGGAGCCTTTCGATGAGCGACGATATCAAGAAACACTTCTGGAAGGCGCTGGCCGACAGCCCCTATGTCATGGTCGGCATGACCGGCGAGCGCGCGCACCACATTCCGATGAATGCGCAGCTCGACAAGGACGCGAACAGCGCTTTCTGGTTCTTCACCGCGACCGACAACCGCCTTGCTGGCGGCGGCCCCGCGATGGCGCAGTTCGCGTCGAAGGGCCACGACCTGTTCGCCTGCATTTCGGGGACGCTGCGCGACGAGACCGACCGCGCCGTGCTCGACCGGCTGTGGAACAACGGCATCGCGGCCTGGTACGAAGGCGGCAAGAACGACCCCAAGCTCGTCCTCCTGCGCTTCGACCTCGACGACGCCGAAATCTGGACCGCCGACCCCGGGATCAAGGGCATGTTCAAGCTCGCGACCGGGATGACGATGAAGGAAGGCGATCTCGGCAAGCATGCCGAGGTGGCGCTGTAAAATATCCCGCCCCCGCCTCATGCGGGGGCGGTTACAGAACCGGCGGCCCGATCAGCCCTTCGCGAAACTCGAACCCGGCCTCGCGATCGCGTGCCAGCAGCGCCGGCCCGTCGAGATCGACCCAGCGTGCGCGCTGCGCCAGCACGAAGGTGGGGGCGATCGCCAGGCTGGTGCACAGCATGCACCCGACCATGATCGACAGCCCTGCCGCGTCGGCGGCGTCGGCGAGCCGCAGCGCCTCGGTCAGCCCGCCCGCCTTGTCGAGCTTGATGTTCACCCCGTCGTAAAAGGTGCCGATCCGCGCCACGTCGGCCGTGGTCTGACAGCTTTCGTCGGCGACGAACGGCACCGGCGCGTAAATCGGGTCGAGCAACGCATCGGCGCCGACCGGCACCGGTTGCTCGATCATCTCGACCCCCATGTCAGCAAGCGCTTCGGCCTCGCTCAATATGTCGACCCCGCCCCAGCTTTCATTGGCATCGACGATCAGCCGCGCCCCCGGTGCGCCTTTGCGTACCGCTGCGACGCGCAGGCGATCCTCCTCGCCGGTCAGCTTGATCTTGAGCAGGCGATAGCCGTCGGCTTCCGCCGTCGCGGCCTGCTCGGCCATCGCGCCGGGCGTGCCGAGCGAGATGGTATAGGCGGTGACGCGCGCGGTCGGCGCGCCGTCGCACCCGGCCAATTGCCAGAGCCGCATGCCGCGCTGGCGCGCCTCGAGGTCCCAGAGCGCACAGTCGAGCGCGTTGCGCGCCGCTCCCGGCCCCATGATTTCCTGTATCGCCGCCCGCGCTTCTGCGGTGCCCAGATCGGCGATGTGCGGCGCGGCGCGCAGCAACTGGTCGCGGCAGAGCGCGGCGTCCTCGCCGAGATAATAGACCGGGGTCCCCTCGCCGCGCCCGGTCGCGCGCCCTGTGTCCTCGGAGCCTTCGACTTCGGCAACGATGACATCGACATGCGTCTTCGCGCCGCGGCTGATGACGAAGGATCCCGCCACCGGCCAGCGCTCGACACGCGCGCTTTTCAGTTGGATAGCCATGCAGGAAGGCTAGTGTAGATCGCGATGACCGGCAAATCCCTTTCCGAACGCATCGGCGAATTGGGCCACCGGCTCGCGGTCGAAGCGCATGCTGCCTGGCTCGCCGCGCGCGATCCGCGCGTGCCGTGGTCGGCGCGCGTCCTCGCGGTCGCGGTCGCGGCCTATGCGCTCTCGCCGATCGACCTGATCCCCGATTTTATCCCGCTACTCGGCTGGCTCGACGACCTGATCGTCGTCCCGCTCGGCCTCTGGCTCGTCCGCCGCCTGATTCCCGACCCGCTATGGGCCGAACTGCACGCCGCCGCCGAGGTCGCGAGCGAACGCCCGTCGAGCCGCGCCGGCATGGCCTTCATCCTGCTGCTGTGGGCTGCGCTTCTTTACATCGTCTACTGGAGCGTCCGGACGTCGCCCTGGCATTGAGGCAGGTAGGGCGAACGGCGGTTCTGGAGTGGTAAGCGGGCGTTCCAAATCGTTGTCATTCCCGCGAAAGCGGGAACCCAGTGTGGGGTAAGCCCATGCAAGCCCTGGGTCCCCGCTTTCGCGGGGATGACAAACAGGAAAGAAACAACCGCCCAACTTCGGCAGTAATCGCCTCACCCGCCGTTGCTGCGAATCCACTGTTCGACCACCGGCGCAATCTCCTCACGCCACTTGCGGCCGTTGAAGATCCCGTAATGGCCGACGGCCTTCGCCATCAGATATTTCTTCTTCTCGGCCGGCAACGCCTTGGCGAGCGTGAGCGCCGCCTTGGTCTGACCGATCCCCGAAATATCGTCGCGCTCGCCCTCGATCGCGAGGATCGCAATATCCTCGATCGCACCGATATCGACCAGCTGGCCGCGATGCAGCATCTCGCCCTTCGGCAGCAGGTGGCGCTGGAACACGACATCGACGGTCTGCAGGTAGAATTCGGCGGTCATGTCGCACACCGACCGATATTCGTCGTAAAATTCCTTGGTCTTGTCGGCACTTTCGCCATCGCCGTCGACCAGATGTTTGAACATCTCCCAATGGCTCATCATATGATTGCCGAGGTTCATCGACATAAAGCCCGCCAGTTGCAGGAAGCCCGGATAGACGCGGCGGCCGGCCCCCGGATACCATGCGGGCACCGTGACGATGACATTTTCCTGGAACCAGGCGTGCGGGCGCGTCATCGCATGTTCGTTGACAGCGGTCGGCGCCTTGCGGGTGTCGATCGGTCCGCCCATCATCGTCAGCGTCTTCGGCCGGCACTTGTGCTTGTTCGCGGCCATGACGGCCGCTGCCGCAAGGCTCGGCACCGACGGCTGGCACACCGCCAGCATATGCGCACCCGGCCCGATATGTTCGAGCCACGAGATCAGGTAATCCACATAGTCGTCGAGATCGAACTTGCCCGCCGACAGCGGCGCGTTGCGTGCGTCGCGCCAGTCGGTGATCCACACATCGTGGCCGGGCAGCATACGCTCGACGGTGCCGCGCAGCAGCGTCGCATAATGGCCCGACATCGGCGCGACGATCAGCAGCTTGGGCGCATCCTTGGTGCCCTTGTGCTTGAAATGCTTGAGCTGGCCGAAGGGCTTGCGCGCTTCGACGACTTCGGTGACGCGCACCGTCTCACCCTCGACCGTCGTTTCGTAGAGGTCGAACCCCGGCTTGCCGCGCGGCGCCGCGGCATGGGCGAAAACTTCGAGGGCGGACGCGAACATCGGGCTGCCGCCGAAATAGCCGAGCGGATTCGCGGGGTGTTGCATGACCTGCGCGCCCGCGGTCGCCAGCGCGCTTGCCCCGGCAAGCCAGCTCTTCTGCATTTCAAACGCGTGATACAGCATAGATGTTCATTCCTTGCGCAGCCCGGCGCTCTCTTGCGGGCGCCCGTTCGTTGGGGGCAGTCTAGGCCATCCATTTCATTGTGCAATGCATCAAAATCGTTTGCAGGCGATGATAATTATTCATATCCTGCCCGCGCGGCGCATCGTGCGCCTTCGGAGTGATTATGTCTGAGATTGCGGGCAACCGCTAACATCCCGGCGACATCGGGATGTGCGTGCGTGCCGACCCCGGCGGTCGGCGCGCCCTTGTTGCTGAAAATCCCGGACATATTCCATGAACATTTCGAAAGCGGAGCAGCGCGTGCTCCATGTGCTGGCGCAAGGCGGCATGATCCGTCATCGCCGCGATGACGACGGCCATATCGTCGAGGCCTTATGCTTCACCCGCGACGGCTTCGTCCTCGCCAATATGAACCTGCCGCTGTTCCGGCGGCTGCGCAAACGCGGTTTCATCGGGTCGCAAAACGGTGCCCCGTACCGCATTTCGCAAGCCGGGCTGCGCGCCGTGCGGGCGCAGCTCGACAATCGCTGACGGATGGGGAGCGCGGTCGATCATCGCGCTCCCCTTCAAAGCGCTTGAAGCACCGCATCATTCTGCGGCGTTGAGCGCCGCCGCTGCCGCTGCTAGGGCGTGCGCAATGGCGACACGATCAGACCAGCCCGCCCCGCCCGTTCCGGGCGAAATGCAGGACAAGCGCCCGCGCAAGCTCGGTAGTCTGCGCATGGTCTGGCACTATGCCAGCCGTTACCCGTTACAGCTCCTGATCGCGGTGATCGCGCTCGGTGTCGCCGCCATCGCGACGCTGGCGATCCCGTATCAGTTCAAGGAAATGATCGACAGCGGCTTCGTCGCCGGCGGCGGCGATGTGAGCCCGCATTTCCGCTTCTTCTATGTCATCGTGCTGCTGCTCGCGATCGCCACCGCGCTCCGCTTCTATTTCGTGAGTTGGCTCGGCGAACGCACCGTCGCCGACATCCGCCAGGGGGTACAGCAGAATTTGCTCCGCCTCGCGCCCGGCTTCTTCGAGGAAAACCGTCCGTCGGAAATCGCTTCGCGGATGACGTCGGATACCTCGATCATCGAACAGACCGTCGGCACCACCGTCTCGGTCGCGCTCCGCAACGTCGTGATGGGGATCGGCGGCATCGCCTATCTCTTCTCGCTCTCGCCAAAGCTCACCGGCGGCATCTTGCTCGGCATCCCGGTGATCATCATGCCGATCGTGCTGCTCGGGCGAAAGCTCCAGAATGTTTCGCGGTCGAGCCAGGACCGCGTCGCCGATATCGGCGCGACCACCGCCGAACAGCTCGGGGCGATGAAGATCGTCCAGGCGTTCGGCCAGCAGGACCGCGAGGCGGCGCGCTTCGCCACCGCCGTCGAGGCGAATTTCGCGACCGCCAAGCGCCGCATCCGCCTGCGCGCGACGATGACCGCGATCGTCATCGGCCTGCTGTTCGGCGCGATCACCACCCTGCTCTGGTACGGCGCGGTCGGGGTTGCCGAAGGCACGATCACCGGCGGCACGATCGCTGCCTTCGTCCTCACCGGCGGGCTCGTCGCCGGCGCATTCGGCGCGCTGACCGAAGTCTATGGCGACCTCCTCCGTGCCGCCGGTGCGGCCGAGCGGCTCAGCGAATTGTTGAATGCCGAACCGAGCATCGCCGCGCCCGCGAAGCCGCAGCGCTTTCCCGATCCGATGATCGGCACGCTCGAATATAGGAATGTCGAATTCCACTATCCGACGCGCCCCGATGCCCCGGCGCTGCATGGTTTCAGCCTCGCGATCCGCCCGCGCGAGACGGTGGCGATCGTCGGTCCGTCGGGCGCCGGCAAGTCAACGCTCTTCCAGCTCGCCGAGCGCTTCTACGATCCGCAAGGCGGCGAGGTCCTGCTCGACGGCGTGCCGCTCGTCGATGCCGACCCCGCCGACATCCGCGCCCGCATCGCGATGGTGCCGCAGGAAACGGTGATCTTCGCCGCGTCGGCGCGCGACAATCTGCGCTACGGCAACTGGAACGCGACCGATGAGGAACTGTGGGATGCCGCCCGCGCCGCGAATGCCGAGGAGTTCCTCCGCAAGCTGCCGCAGGGCCTCGACACCTTCATGGGCGAAGGCGGTGCGCGCCTGTCGGGCGGCCAGCGCCAGCGCGTGGCGATCGCCCGCGCCTTGCTCCGCCGTGCGCCGCTCCTGCTGCTCGACGAAGCGACCTCTGCGCTCGACGCCGAATCCGAAAAGCTCGTACAGGATGCGCTCGAAACGCTGATGCACGACCGCACGACGATCGTCATCGCGCACCGGCTCGCGACCGTTCGTGCCGCCGACCGCATTGTCGTGATGGACGACGGGCGCATCGTCGAGGAAGGCCGCCACGACGACCTCGTCGCCGCCGATGGCCTCTATGCCCGCCTTGCCCGGCTGCAGTTCCAGGACAATCTGGCCGCCGCCTAGAACCAACCTGCCGCCACCCTTCAAAGGACGCCTTGCCATGCTCTACGACCTTACCGTCCCCGCCTATATCAACGGATTGAAGGCGCTGTCGGGCCAGCTCGGCAAGGCGCTGGCATGGGGCCGCGACAATGATATCGGCGAGCTGCAGTTCATCGCCGCACGCCTCGCGCCCGACATGTTCCCGCTCGCCTCGCAGGTGCGCTTTTCATGCGGACAGGCGATCCAGGCGGCGACGCGGCTCGGCGCGGGTGACGCTCCCATACTCGACGAAGATGCGACCGACTTCGCGGGCTTGCAGGCGCAGATAGCCGCAACGCTGGCATGGCTCGAAACCATCGAACGCGCCACGCTCGACAGCGATCCCGACCGCGCGGTCGGCTTCGACCTGCCGAACGGCATGGCATTCGACATGACCGCCGCCACTTACGTGCGCGACTGGGCCCAGCCGCAATATTACTTCCACCTCGTCGCGGCCTACGGAATCCTCCGCCACATGGGCGTGCCGCTCGGCAAGGCCGACTATGTCAGTTACATGATGGCCTATCTGCGTCCCGGAACTGCCCCCGCCGCCTGACGGGGCCAGTTCCCGCGGTCCGAACCGCGGCCGTCAGATCAACCCGCCATATTCGCGGATTCCCGGAAAGGCGAGCTTGCTGCCGCCGTTGCGGCGGATCGCCCCGATCGCTTCGTCGACCCGCAGATAGCGCGCCCGCGCCTCGGGCTCGAACATCAGCACGGGCTGTTCGGTCCGCTCCGACGCGACCTTCACAAGCTGGCCCAGTTCGGCAAGGTCGACCGCCTCGCCGTTCCACCGGATCATGTCCGACGTATCGATCGTCACCCGGTTCTCGTCGAGCACCTTGTCGTCCACGCCCGGACCGGCGGGCAAGGTGATATCGACACTGTGCGTCGGCGGCGGGATGGTGATGATGAACATCACCAGCATCACCAGCATCACGTCGATCAGCGGCGTCGTATTGATATCGGGATCGCCGTTGGGATCGGCGCGAAAGATACTGCGATGAAAAGCACTGCGACGTCGGCGCATCGTCTCTCTCCCTCTCGGGCGCGAGGCGGCTCGGCAAGATCGACGCGCGCCAGCCCCGCGCTGCGGATCGGTCCCCTGCATCCATTGCAGGTAATCGGCAACCCGCTTTGTAATGGTATAACATTTTATCGGCAGCGCAAATAAAAAGCGCGGCGCCCTCGGCCCCCCACCATTCCAAACCGGCGGTGCGCATAAAGAAAGGGCGGCACCTTTCGGTACCGCCCCTCTTTGTCTTCCAGTCCCTGTCGGGAGTGGAAACCGGTCTTACATGCCCGAGTTCGGACCGTAAGTGATTTCCACGCGACGGTTCTGGTCGTTGCGGACGCCGTCGGCAGTCGCAACGGCCGGACGGGTTTCGCCGAACGCCTGGGCGCTGATCGAGCTGTCCGAGATACCGCGTGCGGTCAGGTAGCTGCGAACCGCCGTGTTGCGGCGTTCCGACAGACCGACGTTGTACTTGGCCGAACCCGAACGGTCGGCGTGACCGGCGAGCATGACCTGCGTACCCGTGCAGCCCTGGTTGTAGGCGCTGATCGCGTTGTCGAGCGTCGAAGCCGCTTCCGGCGTGATGTTCGACTGATCCCAGTCGAAGTACACGATGTACGGTCCGGGCGCACACACCACCGGGGGCGGCGGGGGCGGCGGGGGCGGCGGGGGAGGCGGCGGCGGCGGCGGCGGCGGGGGTGCCGGCTCCGGAGCCGGTTCAGCGCCACCGAAGTTGAACGTCAGCGTGCCGAGCAGCGAGTGCGAACGGAAGCGCGTCGAAACGTCGCGGCCAAGCGAGTCGACAAGGTCGACGCCGTTGACGTTGAAGAAGCGATACTTCAGGCCTGCATCAATGTTGCGCGTCAGCG
Organism: Sphingopyxis macrogoltabida; assembly: GCF_001314325.1. Lineage (NCBI taxonomy): Bacteria > Pseudomonadati > Pseudomonadota > Alphaproteobacteria > Sphingomonadales > Sphingopyxidaceae > Sphingopyxis > Sphingopyxis macrogoltabida. The sequence continues at coordinate 217,460 of NZ_CP009429.1, read as the reverse complement.
GAGCGCGAACGCCGGCGATCGCCTGCCAAGCGAAACCCGTGTCCGAGTCATCGATGAAATTGCTCGCGAACACCGGTTCGACCGAGACGCGTGCGACACCGACACCACCGCCGATGAAGCCCTGGATGCCGTCATCGTCACCGAAGTCGAGCATCGCGTTCGCCATGAAGCTGAGCGCGTTCGAGTCGCCGTTCAGCCGCGTGGTGCCCGTGAACCCTGCACCGCCATTCGGAACCGGAACGGTAAACGTACCGCTCTTGATGTCGGCTTCGCGATAGCCGACTTCGACTTCCGCGCGGAAACCGCCGAAGTCATAACCGACAGTGCCTTCGAAGTCGTACCCGGTCCGGTGATCGAGCGTGCCAGCATTTTCGACAGCGCCGATGTCAAGGTCCATGTCCTCGACGATCATAGCACCACCACCGACACCCACATACCAGGAGTTGTCGCGCGCCAGAGCAGGCGACGCCAGGGCAGTGGAGGCCAACGCCACAGCGACGGCAAGCTTCCTCATAGTAATTCCCCTTTCAATTGAGATATACGTCTCGCCAGACGTCCTACCCGCGCCTTTGGTTCCACGCAAGCGAACAAATCACCATTCTGTTGTAAAAAAGTCGCACTTTTGATGCGAGTACAGGCAAATTCAGCCTGAAATCAGAAGACCATGCGCCTCGAGCAGCAGAATCAGTGCGGCGAGCACGCTACGGGCTTCTGAGTCGATTGTCGACCCGCCCGCCGCGCCCGCGATCGACGGCGGCTCGATCCAGCTTTCGCCGTCGAACCGCAGCGATGCTCCATCGGCAAGACGCGACACCCGCATCGCCGCTCGGGGCAGCACGAATCGCCAGCCGCCCGACGTCCAGATCGCGACCGCATCCTCCTTCCCCGCCCACGCGGCCGTAGCGTCCGGTCCGACCAGCCAGCAGCAGCCCTCGACGGGCGTAGCCGGCGGGTCGGCCTGCGGCCCGGCTTCGATCACCGCATGGACCAGCGCATCGAGCAAGGTCAGCGCCTCGTTGTGCGTAACCTCCTTTTGCGCCTGTGCCATCGCCAGCAGGGGCAAGGAAAAGCGGGGGGTTGCGGGCATGAGATCTTCCTTTCAGGTCAGGGGCAGGATGAGCGGCGCCGACACCGCGAAGTCGCCGATCTGGCGAAGTTCGATGTGGCTTCCCGGGGGCAGCGCCCCGATGATCGCGGCTTCGAGATGAAGGCTGGCCGACGGCCGCTCCCACGGCCCGACCCCCGGCACGGCGGGAACCAGCTCGGCGCGCCATGCTTCACGGCTTTCTCCCGGCGGGATATCGACATGGTCGCGCCAGCCCGGGTCGGCCCGGCTGCGGCGGACCCAGTCGATGTCGACGCCGCCCGAACCGTCGGGACGGATGCGTGCATGCACCGGGGCCAGCGGCCGCAACGCCTGCGCCGTGCCCGGCATCTCGATATCTTCGATACCGGTGCCGTTGCGCGGCGCCCACTGGACGATCGCCGCGCCGCTTTCGGCCCAGGCCGCCAGTTCGTCGGGGAGCAGCAGCAAGGCCGGATCGTCGATCAGCGCGAAGGGGGCGCCCTCGGCATGCGCATCCGCATGGCTCCCCGCCCGTCCGCGCAGCAGCCGCGACAGGCGCCAGACGCCGGGCGTTACGGCCTCGGCAACGCCGAATTGCAGCAACTCGCCACCGATCATCGCCCGGTTTGCGCCGCCGAGCAGCCGCGCATCGTCGACCGTTTCGAGCGTCATCGCCGGATTGACCAGCGTAACGACGACGGCATTGGCCAGATCGAACAGGTCGGCGCTTCCCGCGCCCAGCGGCTCGGCGAGCGCGCCGAGCGCCGCCGCCGGACGCAGCGCGCCGGCGGGCACCGGCTCGGCCCCGGGCATCGGCACGACCCAGCAGTCGGCGCCGCGCCAGCCGTCGTTGCTGCCGGCTCCGGCGACCACAAGCCGCGGTGCCTGCGCGGCAGCTATGCCAAGGCTGGGCAAGTCGAACACATGCACGGTGCCGGTCGCATCGGCCCAGTCGGGCTGGACCACCGGCGCACCCGGATCGGCCGCCACGGAACCGCCGGTCAGCGGCTGGTATCGCCGGAGCTCCAACCGCACGTCGTTCGCACGCACCGACCGGCTCGCCACGCGCCAACCGCTTCCATCGATCAGGGTGACGACGCCGCCGACCGGCAGCGCCAGCGCGCCAAGGTCGGCCTGCCAGACGACCGTTTCACGGCCATCGGTCGCCGCCGCCGCAAGCTGCTGCGCAAGCGCGCGCGCCGATCCGGCGGCGAGCACCGCGGGCAGATCGATCCGCTCCTCGCGAGCCCCGCCGCCCGCGACCGCGCTCGCCTGCTGGCCGAGCTGATAGTCGCGCTCGGGCTCGTAATGGCGCAGCCGTATCGTGCCGGGCAGCGACGATAGCGCCGCGCGGTTTCGCTCGACCCGGTCGCCCGGCGTTTCGGCGCGTCGCGTTTCGCGAAAACCGGCGAGCGCGACCGGGGCTGCGCCGATGCCTGCGGGGGCGAGAAACCATCCGCCCGGATCGCTGACCAGCCGCATGGCGTCGGCTTCGAACAGCGGCGCCAGCGCATCGCGCGCCCGGTCGCCCGACGCGGCATAGCCAGCAAACGCCCAGCCACCGCTGCAACGCCCCGGCTCGCCGAGCAGGGTATCGCCGACCATACCCGCGTCGATCGGCCCGGCATCGGCCTCGACTTCGAAGGTCAGCGACGGGATGCGATTGCCGAAGCTCGCCAGTTCCAGCTCCTCGAACACCGCATAGCCGGTGCCGCGAAACGCGCTCGCCGACGCCATTCCCACCGCCGATGCGATCAGCGGGTCGGCCGCCTGATCTTCGCTTCCGGAATACCAGCGAAAGGTGCAGCGCTCCTTGAACGTCCCGCTCGATCCGCGCAGCAGATTGCCATCCGCCCAGATACGCCGGATCGCGCGGATCGGCCGCGACGACAGCGCCACCGCGAGCGAGACCGAATAGCTATATTCGGTCACCGACGGCCGCCCCTTGCCGCCGCCGCTCTTCGTCCGCCGCTCGATCAGGTCGGTCGCCCAGATCACGCTGCCCGCGACGCGCATTGTCCCGAACAATTGCGGGATCTGCTGGCCATAGGTCGACGCCTGCACCTTAAGGTCGGCCAGCCGCGGGCCTTCGCGCCCCTTCGGTTTGAAGATCGCGGCGTCGACCTGCTGGCCGATCGTCGCGCCGATCGCCGCCCCCACCGGCCCGCCAACGAGTCCGCCGACCACCGTCAGCACCAAAGTCGCCATGATAAGCTCCCATAATCACAGCCGTGTCCCCGCGCAGGCGGGAGCACGGGGCTTTTCAATCCAGCGGCAGCCGCCACCGGTCCATATCGCCCCAGGCATCGAACGGCGTTTCCACCACCCGCCGCAGCCCCGCATGCGCATGCACCAGCCGATCCGTACCGATCAGCCCGAGGTGAAATTGCCCGGCATCGAGCGCGATCAGCGCCACACGCCATCGCGGACTGCCCCGCCGACCGGCATGAATCCCGCAGCCGTCAGCCCCGCCTCGACCTGCGCCCGCGCCCAGCCGCGCAGTGGATAATCGCGCGGCCGGACAAGCCGCCGCCCCGCCGCGGCATAGGCCGCCCACACCAGCCCGACACAGTCGAGTCCCGTCCGCGCGTCGCTTCCCTGCGGCCGAAACCGCACCCCCACCATCGCGCGCGCCGCAGCGAAGGCGCGCCGGCCAACGTCATCCACCGGGGTATCGCGTCAGCAGATCATTACCGGGAAGGTGCGCTTCTCCGCGAAAATTGACCGAATTGGCAAAACGGGTCCGGCACGTCGAAAGCTGCTTGTCGCACCCTTCGGTCAGCCGCACCCGGGCCGGCAGCGCCACGGCCAGAGGCGGCGCCTCGGCGAGATGCAGCACCGCGCCCTCGGCACCGATCACCGGGCTCGCCAATCCGCAATTCGCGCCCTCGAGCCACAGCAATTCGCCGAACGCCATTACCCCCGCCGCCACGCTGTCGAGCGTGACCGTCCGCCCCGCGACCGCGATCACCCGCCGCCTGTGCGTCAGCGGCGCCAGATCGACGCGGCACGCCCGGTCACCCAGGTGTGCCCGGCAACTCGGCGAGGTTGCCGGGCACACCGGCCGGTCGAGCATCCGCGTCACCCCTTGCAATTCCGCGCCAAAAGCCGCGCCGCGCCGCTCGATCGCTCCCAGCGATCCGCGTGCAACGGTGATCGGCGCCGCATCGGGCGCAGTCCAGTCGGTCACGAACAGCACGAGCTCGGCGCCGTCCCAGCGCCCCGCGTCGAGATCGCGCGCCGCGATCGCCTCGCTCGCGATGGCGCCTTCGAGATCCATCGTCGCAGCGTCGAGGCTGTCGCTCGTCTCGATCGCCGACGGCTTCATACCCGGTGCCGCGCGATAGACGATCCCGTCGATCACCAGGTCGCGGTCGTGCGAGGTCAGCCCGATCACCACTCCGTCGCGCCGCGCCAGCCGCCAACACCACGCCAGCGTCACCAGCTCCTCGCACAGCCAGTCGGGTGCCGCCGCGATCACCATGGCGCCCGCACCTCGACCAGCGGCACATTCGCGATCTCGCCCGCAAGGAACGTCGCGCGGCTCACCTCCAGCCGATCCTCGGCAAAGCGCACCGGCACGTCGAACAGGAAGCCCGCACGCACCGCCACCCCGTCCGCCGGCGCGGCATCGAGCAGCACTTCGCCGCTGTCGGTCAACGCAAAGGCCGCGGTCTCCATCCCGTCGACCGACACCCGCACGCTCCCCGCGACCGGCAGGCGGATCGCGCGCGTCTGTATCGCATCGTCGCTGCCATAATATTTGACCAGTGCGAAATGCCGCCGGCTGCCGTCGCCGGTCCCCAGCCACTGGTCGATCGCCGTCGGCATACCGCCGCTCGCCGCCGAACTGCCGTCGAACGGATCGCGAAAACGAAACGCCCGCGCCGCGCCGCGCCGGGCGCGGAAGAAATCGGTCAGGATCCGCACATCGGCCTCCGAGCGCACCCCCGGCCCCGCGTCGTAGCGCATCCGCGCCTCGGCCCATTCGCTCGCGCGCTGCTCATGCCCCGACGGCGAACTCACGATCTGGGTCGAAAATTCGGTCACCACCAGCGCCTCGCGCCCGATCGCCAGCGGGAAATCCACCGCATCAAAAGCCTGCACCTCGCCCTCCCCGTCGCCTTGTCCGTCGAATGTTATGAAACCGTCGCGCGCCACCTGCGGCAGCGCCCAGACGAAGGTCTGCGCCACCCCGGCACGCCGTGCCGCGTCGGCGGCGTCCGCAATCGGTCCCCACTGCGCCCGCTGCTCGGGCAGCAGCACGAACCCCGAAAAATAATGCTGCTCGTCGACCGGATAGCCGAGCCGCGCGACCATCACCGCGCGTGCACCCGCCGTCTCGCCGCCGCGCCCGGCGGTGACCCAGTCATAATCCTCGAGCTGCAGCACATCGAACGCCGGCGCCGCCCAGTCCGGCGGCACATTGGCGCGCCGCACCTCGGGCGCCTCGCCATCGAGCACCGTCGGCAGAAAGACGAGTAAATGGCTCACCAGCCCCGCCACCCCCGCCTCGTCGCGCGCCGCCGCGACGAGCGCGCCGGTCGACGCGGCCAACAATACGCCCAGCGCATCGAGCATCGCCAATTGCCCCGCATCGAGCACCCCGCGCACGTCGGGGATCGCGACGCTCGCGCTGCCCAGCGCCGCCGTCGTCGCGGCATCATAGGCGCAAAGCCGCCCTTCGCTCGCGGTCCACCACCAGGGTTCGCCGACCTGGAATTTCAGCGGCAGCTCCGCCGCCGCGCCGATTGCGACGAACGCCCGCGCTACAAGTTGCAGATATCCCATCGCGGCGGCATTCGCCGGCGACAGCAAGGTCGCCGGTGGCTCCCAGCCGGTCAGCGCCGGCGATCCATCGGCCGTCCGCTGCTTCCAGTCCTCCCAGCAATAGGCATCGAAATATTCGTACGACAGCGACCAGATGAGCCCCAGCCCCGCCGCCTTGCACGCGCTCGCATAACCGGCATGCCAGGCCGCGCACGGTCCGTTGAGCACCCCGCCCGCCAGGCTCGCGTAAAAACCGCCGCTCGCCGCCTCGAGCCGCATATAATGACTCATCCCGACATAGTGGACGACGTCGCCGCGATAGCCCAGTTGCACGATCTGCCGCACCACCCGCGCCGGGGTCAGGTTATAGCTGTCGTCATAGCCGCCCGCGATGCCGAGGGCGTGTTCGGGCAGCACGACATCGCCAATCGCCAGCACCGATCCCGACCCCGCACAGGCGATCTCGCTCATCTCGGCCCAGCCCTCGACCGGCGCCGCGAGCACGCCGTCGCTCGCGTCATAATCCGGCGGCACCAGCGAAACGAACATCCGGTCGATGTCGCCCGCCCACACCGGGTCCGCCTCGCCCGGCAGCAGGAAGCCGCCGTCGAGATCGTCGAAATCGAGGCTGACCAGCGCATCCTCGGCCGTCCCCGTCGCATAGTTCCACAGCCGCACATACCAGGCGCGCGGGCTCCCCGCCGCATCGCGCCCCTCGATGGTCAGCGTCGGCCCGTGCAGCGCGTCGAGCGGCTTGATCCCGCCCGACCGCCAGCGGAAGCGGAGCTGCGTGTGCCGGAAATCGCGTTTCGTCTCATAGGCGAGCAGCGGATGGTCCCAGCGGTCCTCGGCCTCCCAGATCAGCCCGGCCAGATCCTGCTTGCGATAGAAAACCGTCTCGACGCGCAGCGCCCGCGGCGCATCGCTCGTCACGCTCGCCATCATCGGCCGCGCGAAATCGACCGTCCAGAAGCGCGGGTCGAAGCGCTTCAGCCAGCCCTTCCTATGATGCGGCTCGGCCGCCACCAGCGCCCAGCCCATCAGTCTTCGCCCTGCGCGACCGCGCGCCGCACCGCGCGCGCCAGTTGCCGCCCGGTCTGCGCCAGCCGCTGCGGCTCGCTCCCGGCATCGCCGCGCACATTCACCGTGATCGCGATGTTGCGCACCCCGCCCGTGCCCGCCGCCTCGATCCGCCCGCTTGCGGTCGGCACGAACAGCTCGGGTCCGCGCTCGCCGACCCTGTAGGCGCGCCCCGCGCTCACCGGCCCGCCCGTCGCGCGTCCCGGCGCCCCGAACAGCGCCATCGCGATCGAGCTTCCGAGCGACAGCAATCCGCCGCCGCCCGACCCGCCGCCCATCGCCGCACCGATGCCGTTCGAAATCGCGACCCGCGCGACGTCGGCCATCACCGACAGCACCAGCCGTTTCAGATCCTCGAACCCCAGCTTGCCGGTGCGGATCGCGCGCGACGGCGCGCCTTCGATCGCCCGCCCGGCCTGCTCGGCGCCGGCGACCAGCGGCCCGTCGAGCTCGGCGCGCATCGCCGCGATGTCGCGGCGGAAAAGACCGGTATCGGCGCGCACCGCGACCACCAGCTCGTCGATCTCATCCATCGGGAAATGCCTCCATCATCGCCGCCAGCGCGGCACGGCCCAGCCCCGGCGCCGCATCCTCTTCGGCCCACCCCGCCAGTACCGCGCGGACATCGGCAGGCGTCGCCGCCCAGAACTCGTCCGGCCGCCAACCGCCGACGCGCGCCATCACCCCCGCGAGCGCCAGCGCGGCGGAGCCCAGCCGTTCGTCCTGCACCTCACCGCCCCTGCAATATCTGCCCGAGCAGCACGCGCAGCGCCGGAGTCACCGCCGCCAGCCCCTGCGCGACCACCGCCTCGCCGACCCGCTCGCGCGTCAGCGCCTCGGGCCGGTCGCGCACGCAATGCCAGAACAGCGACGCCAGCTCAGCCAATGCCAGCTTGCCGTCGGCGGCCCGCTCGACCAGCGTGAACAGCGGTCCCAGCTCGTCCTCGGCCGCCACCAGCGCGGCAAAGCTCGGGCGCAGCACATGCACCGCGTCGCCGACGCGCAGTTCGGCCTCACCGCGCAGTGGGTTCGCGCCGCTCACAGGCTCACCACCGGCCCGCTCGATTCCAGGCTCAGCGTATAATTGCGCTCGCCGTTGTAATCGCCGGCATAGTCGAGCCGCGTGACCAGGAAGCGCCCCTGCATCCGCTCGCCGCTTTCGAAGCTCAGTTGATAATCGTCGATCGCGCCCGACAAGGCATGGCCGCGCAGCCGTACCTCAGCCGCCGACCCGGTAAAGATCCCCGCCGCGCTCACCGAAACCGATCGCACCCCGGCGCCCGACAGCAGCTCGCGCCAGCCGCCCGAATCCTTGGTCGTGACGTTCACCGCCTCGCCATTCACCGAAAGCTGCGTCGTGCGCAGACCCGCGACGGTGCCATAGGCGGGCGGCACCCCGCCATCGCCGATCTTGAGCAGAAAAGCGCTCCCATTTTCAATTGCCATCGTCTAATCTCCTCACAGAAAAATCGCTGCAAACGGGGAGTCGCAGGATGCTTTTCACGACATTGCTTCTGGCCGCCATGGCGCCGTCGCCGACCGCCGCGGTCGACACGACGCGCGTCGCTTTCACCAAATGTCTGAACACGGCGATGAAGAAGGGGCTCGACGACAAGATCACCGCCGCCGAGTTCGAAATGTCGGTCAAGTCGGTGTGCGAAACCGAACGCGCCGCCTTTCGCACCGCGGTGATCGCACTCAACCGTTCGGGCGGCGATTCGGAAGCCGATGCCGCGGAAAATGCCGACATGCAGGTCGACGATTATCACGCGAACTTCGTCGACAAGTTCAAGGACTATTCGGAAAACAACTCGCGCCCCGGCGAGTGATGCTCACGCCGCAAGGCAGCGGCAACGCACCACCACTTCGTGCCGCCAGCCGCCGTCGCGGGCAAAGCTGAAGCGCGTCCGGATCGCGCGCGCGCCAACGACGGTCCAATCGCCGGCCGCTCCGCGCAACGCCGCGACGACCGCCTCGATCCGCCCTGCCGCCCGATCGCCGGGCGCGCTGCCCGCGCCGGCGAGCAACAGCGTCAGCCGCACCTCGCGCCCGGCACGATCCTTGGTGCCCCAGTCGCTTCCTTCGGCCGCCGCGACCGAAACATAGGGCGCGCTCACGCGCGGCGGCGTACCGTCGAAAATCCCGTGAACCAGCCCCGCGAGCTCCGCATCGGCGGACAGCAAATCCAGCGCCCGCACCCGAACCGCCTGCTCGGCCCCGCTCATCGGCCGCTCCCCAGCCCGACCCGCCGCCACGGCTGCCACAGCGCCGCGATCATCGCCGGCGGCGCGCCGGTGTCGCCGTCGCGCGCCGCGTGGAGATGCTGCATCATGCGCAATATGCCATGGCGGATCGCCTCCGGAATGGCGTTGACGTCGGCCGCCATGCCGGCGCGATAACGGACACGCACCCGGTTGCCGTCGCGCGTCCCGGCGATCGACAGCCAGCCGGTCCCGTCGGATGACAGGCCGAGGCTCCGGTCCGCTTCGGCGACCTCGCTTTCGCCGCCCGCCGCGAGAAGCAAGGTCACGGCCTCGACCGCGACCACCGGCCGCACCGACAGGCGGATCTTGCTACCGGCGACGGCCACGACCTCCTCGGCTTCGCGGATCACCAGCCACTGACCGACGAAGCTCTCGCAGATATTCGCTGCGGCGCGGATCAATCCCGCGACCACCGCATCGTCGGTGCTCGCGCCCAGCCGCAGCCAGCCGCGCGCCTCGTCGAGGCTCACCGGGGCCTCGCCCGGTACCAGGCTCGTCGTCATCACCGTTCCTCCACCCTCACGGTCAGCGACCGCTCGTCGATCTGCCCGTCGCTCATCGTCACCCGGTTGCTCACGCGATAGACGTGGCCGGCGATCCCGCCGGTCAGCGTCGCGACCGATTTCAGCAGATCGTGGCTCGCCGCCGCGACCGCGACGCCGTCCGGCTCGTCGGGCACGCACGTCCATGCGCTCGCCAGCACCGCCTGCCCGTCGGGATAGGCGGCCGCCCATTCGAACTCGAAATCGATCCGTGCCCCCGGATCCTTCACCACCATCGTCATGTCCGCTCCTTTCTGGTCAGGGTTTGCGAACCACCATCACCCGCCGCGCCACGCCGCAGGGCTGGAGGTGGCGGGCGGGCGGCCGCGCTGCGTCGGGCGCCGCGCCGCCCCATTCGCCCGGCAATTCGCGCCGCCCGGCATCGCCGATCGCCTGCGCCGACGGCGGCTTTCCCGCCGTCACGCCGCCGCCTCCAGCGCCGCGATCCGCGCTTCCTGCCCGGCGATCAGGAACAGCGCGAGCTGGTCGGGACGGATGCCGAAGCGCGTCTGCGTCCCGCCATCCGCATCCCATTCGTCCCAGCAAAGAAAGGCATAGGGGGTCGCCCCCGGCCGGCCGTCGGCGCCGACCGGATCGACCAGTCCCTCGTCGGCCATGATCGCCCAGACCGCCTGCGCGCGCAGCCCGAAATGATGGCGTGCACCGGCCGCCCCCTTCTCGGCAATCGCGTCGTTCCACTGAAAGAACCCCAGCTCGGCCGCGATCCGCCGCGCCGCGTGCAATTCGGCCCCGGTGGCGCCGCCGCGCCACGTCTTGTCGCGCATATCCGACGTGTTGATCGTCCCCGTCCCGGCATAGACGACCGACCAGCGGGACGATGCGGCACCCAAAGTCTGCCCATTGTCGCTGCCGGGCTGCAACACGCCCGCCGACGACAGCCGCAGTCGTTCGACCGATCCGTTATGAAAGACGAAGCCGCCCAAATTTGTGCCCGTCGATGTCAATTGCACCATGTTGGCCGTCGGGTCGGATCCGAGCAAAAGATAGTGCGAATCGTTTCCGGCAAGATTCGTGACCTGGAAGCGCGCGACCGTCTGCATCGCGTCGGCATCCGCCGCACGAACCGTCAGCCGGACGTTGGCAACGGGGCTGGCCCCGACGCCGAGATCGCCATTGGCGGCAATCCGGACGCGTTCGGCCCCTGCGGTCGCCATGCCCAAGATGTCGCTTCCGGCCCGGAACAGGCCCGTGGCGGGGCTGCCACCGAAAGCGATCGACGGCGCCGCCGCCGTCCCGTTTGCGCAAGCGAGCAGCCCGCCGACGATGTAGGCCCCCGCAGCATTCTTATAGGTCAACGACGCCATCGGGACATTCACCCAGCCGCCGCCGCGCCGCACCGTCAGCAGATCGTCCGCCAGCCCCGTCGCCACCGTCTCATGCCCCGTCGACAGCGGCTGCTTCGCCGCAACAAGGGCACCGAGGGTCGCGTCGGCCGCGTCCGTCGCGGCGAACCAGCCGGCCCCGACGGTCAGCGCCAATGTCTTGAGACCAGGTTCAAAGTCGACAGGCGCGCCGCCGTTCGACGACGCCGCGACGGTATCGCGGACCAGCCGGCCGCTCGTGTCGATCCGGCCGAGCCCGGCCTCCCACTGGCCTTCGTGGACGACCCCCGCGATGGCATAGTGAAACGGCGTGTCGATCGGTACGTTGCCGGCGAAGCGGCGATGGCCGGGCACCGCGCCGGTCGGCGTCAGCGGCCCGGTCCCGCCCTCCTGGCACAGCTCGCGCACCAGATCGGCGAAAAAAAGGGTCGGCATGGCAGCGCCATCCTTTCCGGAAAAATGTTGATGTTGCTCAACCGTTCGACATTTCGTTCAGACCGAGCCGAAAATGGCGATCTCACGTGACCCGGAGCGCAGCGTACGTCTGTACGTGAGCACCGGAAGCGCGGGGGATCGGCATTTGCAGGCCGGTATGGGCGGAATGTCGAACGGTTGACGCCCGGCCCTGACCCGAAAGGGAAGGGAACCCAGGGCCGGGCGCCCATCGCGCACCAGCGCTGCTTAGCTGGCGGCGAACTTCAGCAATTTGATGGCCTGCGAATCGATGATCGCACCGCCCACCCTTTTGGTTGCATAGAAATGCACAAAAGGCTTGTTGCTGAACGGGTCGCGCAGGATGCGCGTCTCGCCGCGATCGGCGATCAGATAGCCGGCGGCGAAGTTGCCGAACGCGACCGACAGGCTGTTCGCCCCGACGTCGGGCATGTCCTCGGCCTCGACCACCGGATAGCCGAGCAGGCTCGCCGCCTGCCCCTCGACCATCCCCGGCTGCCACACGAAAGCGCCGTCGCTGGTCTTGAACTTGCGGATGCGCGACAGCGTGTCCGAATTCATCACCCAGCACGCGCCCTGCCGGTACGGCGCCTTCAGCGAATGGACCAGCTCGACCAGCTTGTCCTGCGGGTTCGATGCCGGAAAGGCGCCCGCCGTCCCGGTCGCGAGATACTGCAGCGACCCGAAAGCGCGCACGCTGTCGACCTCGTTCGTCGCCGTATAGGTCAGGAAGCCCTTCGGCCGGTTGGTGCCGTTGCCGTTCACGAACGCGCTGCCCTCGGCCACCGCGAACTCGCGGCCGAGCTGCTCGGCCAGCCAGTCCTCGACGTCGAACATCGCATCGTCGAGCATCGCCTGGCTCGCCGCCGGATTGGCATAAAGCTCGCCCGACGGCGGCGCGATCTCGGCAAAGCTGCGCGTCGCGGTCTCGGGCCGCGCCGCGGTCTCGCCGACCCAGCCCGCGCCGAACGATCCCGTCGCGACCAGCTTGCGATAGCCGCTGGTCCCGGTCTGCACGACGGTCGCGATCGACCGGATCGGCGACAGCGCCTTCAAGGTCGCGGCAATGCTCCCGTCGATCTCACGCGGCACCGCATAGCCGCCGTCGCCAACGGTTGCCCCCGACAGGCTCTTCATCTCGACCCCGCTATCGATCCCGCGCCGCAGATAGCGCTCGACGAAGGCGTCACGCGCCGGATCGGCCGCCTTCGCCCCGTCGAGCGGCAACCGCGACGCCGCGACCGTCTGCGCATCGACCTGTGCTTTCAGCGCCGCGACCGACGCTTTCAGATCGTCGACCGCCTCGGCCGCCAGCACCGCATCGAACACCCCTTCGAGTGCGTCCGCCTTCACTTCCATATCGTCCATACTTGTCACTCCTTCACCACCTGAATCACCCGCGCCAGCGGCTGCATCGGCGCCGCCACCAGGCTCACCTCCGCAAGGTCGAGCGCCAGCAGCTCGCGCGGCCCCTCCCCACGCGCCGCGCGCACCCGATATCCAAAGCTGAGGCCGGTCAGCGCGCCGCGCTCGACGAGCTTCGCCGCCGTCGGATGCGTCACCCGCGCCACGACGCGCAGCCCGCGCGCATCCTCGGCCAATGTCTCGATCACCCCGACCACCGCCCCCGGCCGGTGCTGCCAGAGCAGCGGCACTGCGCGCCGCTCGCGCAAACTCGCCGCAAAGGCCCCCGCGCGCACAATGTCTCCGCCGCGATCGACGCGGTCGAACACCGACGCGTAGCCCGCGAACCGCACCTCGCCCCGCGCTTGCGGGAGGCCTCGTTCCGCCACCGCGCTCATTTGAGCAGCCCCGGCAGTCCCAGCTTCATCGCCAGCCCGACGACCAGCAGCGCCAGCATCCCGCGCACCGCCCAGTCGACCGCCGCCGCCCAGGCGCTCTTCTTCGCATCGCGCCACGCGCCGAGCAGTTGCCTGAGGTCGCTGACATCGTCGCGCGCCGCTTCGTCGGCGAGGCCGAGCCTTGCCAATGCCCGCCGCGCGCCCAGCTCGCTCGCTTCCTCGACCACCGCGCGCAACAGCGCCGCATCGGGCGCATTCGTCCCCGCCAGCGCGATCAGCCGCGCCAGCGCCTCTTCTTCATCCATGTCGCTTGTCTCCGGCTAGTCGACGCCCAGCAGCGCCTTCTTTTCGTCCGCGGTCAGCCAGTCCGCCGCCGACACCTCGCGCCACAGCGCCATCCGGTCCTCGACGAGCGCCGGCACCCGGTCGAGGTCGACGCGCAGCCCGGCGCCGTCGAACCACTCCGCCAGCCCCTGCGAAATCGCCCCCAATATCTTCGTGCACAGCGGCAGCACGGTCAGCCGCCACAGCGCGCGGCTGGCCTCGCGATAATTGGCATAGGTCGCATCGCCGGGCAGCCCGAGCAGCATCGGCGGCACCCCGAACGCCATCGCAATCTCGCGCGCGCTCGAATCCTTCAGCGCCAGGAAATCCATCTCCGCCGGCGACAGCGACAGCGCCTGCCACTTCAGCCCGCCTTCGAGCAACAGCGGCCGCCCCGCATTCGCCCCGCCCGCGAAGCTCTCGGCCAGTTCCTCGCGCAGCCGGTCGACCTGCTCGGCCGACAGCGGCATGCCCTTGTCGCCCGGATCGTGCACCAGCGCCCCCGACGGCCGCGCCGCATTCTCCAGCAGCGCCGCATTCCACTTCGCCGCTGCATTATGCGCCGCGATCGCCCCCGCCGCGGCACCGAGGCACCCCGCACCATAATGATCGTCGAGCGGATGCAGCGCCTTCACATGCACCACCGCGGTCCGCCCCGCACCGTCCTCGGCGGGCAGCACCGCCGCCGACCCGCCCGCCTTATAGCGATAGGCGACCGGCCACCCGCGCGCGTCGGCCTCGACCGTCACCCGCTCGGGCCGGAGCGCAAACAGCTCGGCCGGCGCCCCCGCGCCGTCGGTCAGGATCTGCACATAGCCATTGCCGTGCAGCAGCAGTTGCGACGCCAGCGTCTCGATGAGCCCCTGCCCGCCCGACGTCGCGGAAACGAGCGCCAGCAGCGCCGGATCGTCCGCCGCCACCGGCGCCGACCCCGCCGCCTCGGCAACCAGCCGCACCGCGCGCTGCACGATGGCGTTGGACAAATAGCCCTCACGCACCTGCGCCTCCCACGTCAGCGGCGCCGGAGCACTCCAGCTCCCATACACCCGCGACAAAGCGGGCCGCGCAGCCCCCTGCGCGGCCTTGCGGCCAAACCAGTTCATGATGTTCTCCGACCTCGTTCTGAAGATGTGCGAAATTAGGAAGAGCCGGATTCCCGCCTATCCCCTTGGCGCGAGACCAACGGGTGGAAATGGCCCATGTTCATGGTTGGCTATTTGTTCTCACTTGATTATGAACGGCTTTGGCAGCCGTCCTATCGGCTTTCTGACCGGAACCGTGCCTCTGATACGCCGCGGAGGCATCGGGCCTTCCGGAGCGTGGGCTCTTCCCCGCATGCAGAAAGCAGGTGGCTTATGCAGCGCGTTTTTGTGCGTGAGTATAGGCGCTGGCGGTTCGGCCGAGTGGAGCTGGTAAGAGCTCACACTCGGCGCTGGCCTTGCCAGTATTCGTTCGACTTCTAGCACGGAGTGAACGGTAGGGCGGCTGCCAACCCTGCGGAACGGATTCCACATTTCTGGATTCGCATAGGCTCCTTCGTCTCGCAAGTTAAATGTGTATTATTATACACACTCAAAGATGACCTAAACCCGCCTTACCCCCGGCGCCCGCCCCTTCTTGAGCCCCTCCAGCAACGCCGCCAGGGCCCACACGCAAGCATCCGCCCGATCCGGCGACCGTCCCGGCCCCGCATATCCGCCGCCCACCTGCAACCCGCAAAGCTCGTCTTCCAGCGCCGCGAACGCCCCCGCATGCACCACCCGCCCGCGCTCGTATGCAATCGCGACCGGCTCCGCCCTTCGCGCCTTGCCAACGCTCGCGTGCACCGGCGTCACCGGCAGCGTGCAGTCGGCCTGGCGCAGCGTCGCCTCGACCATCTCGCCCCCCATATTGCTTTCGGCGACGATCCGGTCGGCGCTCCAGCGCGCCGCCGCGGCCGCCACCGCCTGCGCCCATATCGCGGGCGGCGGCGTCTCGACGCTCGCATCCGCGACGACCGCGAGCCGCCCGTCGCGGAGCTCAGCCGCCACCACGATCCCGCACGCATCGCCGTTCGCCGTCGCCGGCGGATCGACGCCGATCACGACGCGTACCGGCTTGCCGATGTCCGCGGCGCCGATCCGGCACCGCTCGATCAGCCCGCGCGTCCACAGCGCCCCCTCGACATCCTCCAGCAATTCGCCGTCGAGCTCCTGCCGCCCCAGCCGCGTCCCGCCATATTGCGCGATCATATGCGTCACGAAACTCGCCGGCAGGTGCGGATTCTCGGCGGTCCGGCCGAGACTCGTGACGCAGCCCGGCACAGCCGCGACCTTCTGCATCAATGGCACCGGGCGCGGCGTCGTCGTCACCAGCACGCGCGGTCTTTCACCCAGCCGCATCCCCAGCATCAGATTGTCCCACCCCGCGTCGCCGCCCTTCTTCCATTTCGCCAGTTCGTCGCACCAGCCGAGATGATGTTCGGGACCACGCAGATTTTCGGGCGCCGCCGCCGAAAACAAGGTCGCGACCGCGCCGCTGTCGAAATGCAGCTCGCGCAGCCGATGTCGCCATTGCGGGGCTTCGTCGGCCCGCGCGACGGCCAGCAGCCCGCTGGGTCCCTCGATCATCACGCGCATTCCGTCATTTTCGTTCGCCGCGACCAACGCGATCCGGGCGCCCGGCAGGCGCCGTGCCATTTCGCTGATCCATTCCGAACCCGCCCGCGTCTTGCCGAACCCTCGCCCGGCGCGGATCAGCCACACGGGCCAGTCGCCCGGCGGCTCGCGCTGCCCCGCATGCGCCCACTGATACCAACGCTCGTCCAGCTCCTGCACATATTTGCGCGGGATCTCGCGCAACACGCGCTGCCGGTCGTCGGGCGACAGCGCCAGGAGCCGGTCGACAATGGTCTCGTCCTCGCGCAACTCCAGCCGCTCCAGCCACCGCGCGAGCTGCACTATTTCGCGTCCTTTTCCGCCTCGCGCTCGCGCTGCTGCGCCATGATCGCGATGCGGCGCAATATTTCGGCGTCGGTCTCCTCGGCCGTCGGCCGGCTCCGCGCATTCAGCCGAACGCGCTTGGCTCGGCCGCCTTCGATGCTGGCGCGATGCTTGTTCATCAGGTCGATCGCCTGCGCGACCGTCATCGCACCGACGACCGGTATCGCGTCGGGATTATCGTCGTGCGCGACCTCGATCGTCTGGATCGCACGCTCGACCAGCGCCATTTCCAGCCGCGCATAGCCGCTTTCCAGCGCCGCCTGCCATGCCTCGGCAAAGCCTGGGTCGCGCCGCCGCAGCTTATACGCCGCCGACGGGGCGAACCCCGCGACCGCTGCCGAAGCGCGCACATGACAGCTTTCGGCCAGCGCCTCCAGAAACACCTGAAGCTGATGGGGGGTTATCTGCCGCGACTGCGGTTCGACGGCATCGTTGCCCGATCCGCGCCCACCCGTCTCTCCATCGCCCGTCGCCACAACCATCGCCCGACCTCCAAATGCGATCGGGCCGGAACAGCCTCCCGCATCGGAAGGCCGCCGGCCCGACTCGCAATTCTTCATGATGTGACACTTGTGCCATATTAGCGTGACGATGTCAATAGAAAATAACCTATATGGTTACTAACTCCTCGAACAGGCTTATCACGTCGCCCACGTTCGCCACGCCATACTCGGCTTCCAGCAGGCGTTGCGCGTCCGCCTCGCTCTCTGCGCTGACGACGATAAGCTGGTCCCGTCCCTCCGCGGTCACGTCCGCCGCGACGAGGATCATGTGTTTTTCCACGGCCTTGCCCCCCACAGGCAGGAAATATCCGCTGGCATGTCCGATGCCGACGCTTTCGCGTACCCCGGACTAATACGGCCTAACCGCCTGCCAGCTTGCAACGAACATAACGCAAACAGGCGATTCGGGGAAATTGCTTGCCCTCCGGCTTCTCCACCGGCGGATGCTTCAACAGCGTTCCTGACGAACCTCGCCGCTCAAGCCAGCTCGTCCCAGAGGAAGGTCAGCTCTTCGACGTCGCGCTCGATGAACAGTTCGCGGGTCATCGCGTTATGGCCCGTCCCTTCGCGGACGCGCAGCCGGATGCGGCGGTCGGAACAGTTCGCATCCTGGGCGGCCGCGACCATCTTGCGTGCGTGCCACGGCGGACAGGTGGTGTCGGCGGCCCCCGCGTCGCACAGCAAGGCGGGATAAGGCGTGCCGGCGCGGACGCGGTGGACGGGCGAATAGGCGCGCATCGCCGCCGCATCCTCGGGGATTGCCGGATCGCCATAATCCGCCTTGACGATGTTCAGCGGCACCGGATCGCGCGCCAGATTGACCAGATCGCACACCGGCACCTGCGCGACCGCCGCGCCGATCAGGTCGGGACGCTGGGTGAACACCGCGCAGGTGAGCAGGCCGCCGTTCGACGAACCGGTCACTCCGGTGCGCTCGGGCGTCGCGAAACCGCGCGCGTGGATATCCTCGATCACCGCGAACATGTCGTCGAACGTGCCCTGTTTGCGGTGCATCCGCCCCTCGTTCCAGAATTGGGTGTCGCGCTCGCCGCCGCCGCGCAGCTGGGTATGGACCCACAGCCCGCCGAGCTCGGTCCACGCCGCGCCCATCGCCGAATAGCTCGGGATCCACGGCGCATTGAAGCCGCCATAGCCGGTGACGATCGTCGGCGCGCTGCCGTCCAGCGGGGTCGACCGCTTGCGCAGCACCCAATAGGTGACAGGTCCGTTCGGGCCGGTCGCGCTCAGGCGCTCCAGTTCACGATCGCTCAGCGGATGCGCTGATGCCTCCAACTCTTCAACCGTCAACTCGCGAAGGTCAGCACGATAGACGCCGCAGCCGGAGGTCAGGCTGCTGTGAAGGAACACACAGGAATCGCCGTCGGGACCGACGACGTCGGACATGATCGCGGCGATAAAGCCAAACCCCATCAGCCCGAAGGCACCGTCGCCGGGCAGCGGCGGATAGCCGAGGTCGCGGCCCTGCCGGTCGAGCGACTTGAGCCGCATCACCCCGCCCTCGATGGTGGTGAGCGCGACATGCTCGCCGCACAGGGTGATCGAGACCAGCTTGATCTCGTCGCGGGCGGCGATCAGCTCGCGCCAGTTCGACGGGTCGTCGAAGCTGTCGGCGGGGATGGCGACCAGCCGGCACCAGCCCGACGTATCGTCGGTGATCGCCCAATATTCGTCGCCGACGAAACGCCCCTTGTACATCGAACCGGCCGGCCCGCCTTCCTCGGCCAGCACACGCGTCCATTCGCCGCCGTCGATGCGCCTGATCCAGCGCGGGCGCGGCGCGGTCTGGTTGGCCATCACCGAGACCCAGCGGCCATCGGCCGACATCACCGGCCAGCCGAAGGGAAAGTCGAGCTCGGTAGGCTGCAATTCGGCTTCGCCCGCCAGCGGTTGCCACCAGACGTCATATTGCGGCGCGACCTGACCGTCGGCGAGCGTTTTCATGCCGAGGACCGAATAAAAGAAGCCGCTGTTATCGTACGCCCACGCGCCCAGCGCATAACCAGCGATCGATGGAAATTCGCGCACGACGCTGCCGTCCGCGACGCTCAGGACGCGATAGGCGACCGCCTGATCGACGCTGATGCCTACGAACAGCAGCGTCCCGTCGGGCGAGGGATGGCAGATCGCGATCGTCGCGGCCGGATCATGGTCGCTCGGGTCGACCAGAACCCGCTCCGCGTCGGTCGGGCTGGACGCGACCGTCAGCACCAGATTGGGGCGCCCTTCGATCTGGACCTTGCGGAACCAGCTGTCGCCGAACCGCTCGGGCGCGGTCGCGGCGAACAAATCCTCGAACGTGGCGTTCACCGCGGCGGCAACGCGCGCGGCGTTGGGTGAAGCGGCCAGCTCCGCCACCGTCCTGTCGTTCGCCTGCCGCTGCCATTCGATCACCGCGGCATCGCCGTCATCCTCGATCCAGCCAAAGGGATTCTCCACGGCGGGGGCGATCGTATCGGTCATGCTGCTCTTTCCTCTGCTGGCGAAATCCGGCGCGACACGCGATCCCGAATCCGACTTTTCTCTCGACTTCTAATAAGTACTTTTCTCCCGGCTTCCAAAAACTGTCAAGAGGGCATAAGAGGGGCCTATGAGCACGACGACGACCAAGCGGATGGGCCGCCCGCCCAAGGTGACGCGCGACGAGATTCTCGACGCCGCCGAACAATGGGAGCCGGGCGAGCTGCAGTTCACCGCGCTCGCCGAAGCGCTCGGCATCTCGGTGAAGACGCTCTATTATTATTTCCCGGCGCGGCAGGCGCTGCTCGATGCGCTGACCGAACGCGCGGTGGCGGACATGGGGCTGCCCGACATCATGCAGGCCGCGAGCTGGCGCGCGGTGCTGACCGAGGTCGCGCTCTGGTTCTACCGGCTCGGCCGCGAACGGCCGGGTTCGTTCATCGACACCAATGTCGCGACCAAGCGGGTCGGCCTGCAACTGCTGCGGCTGACCTTTGTCCGGCTGGGCGAACTGGGCTGGACGACGTCCGATGCGATGCGCGCCAACATCGTGGTCAGCAACTGGGCGGTATGCCGGGGCGAATCGGCGCACGCCAATCCGGTCGACAAATATTCGCCCGAAGAGACGCGCGCCATGCTGGCCGACTATTTCAGTGCCGATGTCGCCGACCAGATGACCGCCGTGGCGCAACTCTTCGGCAGCGACCGGCAACTCTTCGACGACGGGCTGGCGATCGTGCTGGCCGGGATCGAACAGCTCATCGTGAACAAAAGCGCAGCACGCACCTGAGTGCCGCCGGCGCTCAACCCGCCATCATCGCTTCCGTCCGCGCCGCGAACCACGGCGCCATCCGCTCGATCGCTTCCTCGACCAGCGGGGTCGACACCGCAAAGCTGAAGCGAATGAATTTTCCGCCGTCGACCGGGTCGAAATCGATCCCCGGCGCCGCGGCGACGCCGGTATCGGCCAGCAGCTCGGCGCAGAAAGCGAGGCTGTCGTCGGTCAGATGCGCGACATTCGCATAGATATAAAAGGCACCGTCGGGCGGCGCGATCTCGCGCAGCCCCATCGCGGGCAAGGCGCGCAGCATGATCGCGCGGTTCCGCGCATAGGTCTCTACATGCCCCGCCAGTTCGCCGCCGCAATCGAACGCCGCCAGGCCCGCGTGCTGGGCCAGCGAAGGCGGGGTCAGGAACAGGCTGCCCATCCGGGCGCGCACCGTGTCGATCAGCCCGGCCGGCGCGACGATCCAGCCGAGGCGCCAGCCCGCCATGCTGAAATATTTGGAAAAGCTGTTGATGACAACCGCCTCGCTGTCCCATTCGAGCACCGAAGCCGCCGGCTCGGCGTAGCTCAGACCGTGGTATATCTCGTCGGAAACGATACGGATGCCGCGCCTCCGGCAGACGTCGACGATGGCCGCCAGCTCGTCGCGGGCAATGATCGTGCCGGTGGGGTTGGCGGGGCTGGCGACGATGATCCCGGCGGGCGCGGGGTCGAGCGCCGCGATCGCCGCCGCGCTGAGCTGGAAGCGTTCGGCCGGACCGCACTCGATTTCGTGCGCGTCGAGGTACAGCGCCTTCGCCGTGTTGCGATACGCGACATAGCCGGGCCGCGCGAAGGCGAGGCGGTCGCCGGGCTCGAACAGCGAGGTCAGCGCCAGCACCAGCGCCGGCGAGGCGCCGC
Organism: Sphingopyxis macrogoltabida; assembly: GCF_001314325.1. Classification (NCBI taxonomy): domain Bacteria; kingdom Pseudomonadati; phylum Pseudomonadota; class Alphaproteobacteria; order Sphingomonadales; family Sphingopyxidaceae; genus Sphingopyxis; species Sphingopyxis macrogoltabida. The sequence goes on along the minus strand of NZ_CP009429.1, from coordinate 196,167 downwards.
AGGTCAGGATGATCTGTTCGCGCGCGACGCGCACGCCATATGCTTCGGCATAGTGGCGCGCGATGCGGTCCTTCAGCGGGATGCTTTCCCAATATCCCATTGCATCCGAATCGAGCACCTCGTGCGCCCGCGCGATCGCCGCCGCCGGGGCGCCGGTCGACGGCTGCCCGAACTCCATATGGATGATCGACCGCCCCTCGGCGGCCAGCTCGTGCGCCATCCGGCTGATGGCTATCGCGTGAAACGGTTCGATCGCTGCAACCACGTCGTCTTCCCCTATATCCGGCTCGCGCCGTCCGTCATGCCGCCAGCGCCGGCAGACCGTCCATGATCGCGGTCAGCGCCAGCGCATTTTCGCGCTCCATCGCGCTGTGCCCGGCGTTGGTCATCACAAAGGTCGCGGGTTCGCGCCCCGCATCGCGCAGCGCCGCGACCAGCCGCGACGCCTGCGTCAGCGGGCAGACCTCGTCGAAGCGGCCGTGGACGATATGCACCGGGATCGACGCGAGCGTCCCGATATGGCCGAAGAAATGCCCCGCCGGCAGGAACAGCTGGTTGGCGAAATAATGCGCCTCGATCTGCGCAAAGCAGAGCGCGAAATCGGCCTCGCCGAATTTGCCGGTGTCGGTTTCCTCGGGGATCATGTTCGAAATCTGGCCTTCCCACAGCGACCACGCCAGCGCCGCCGCGAGCTGCTTTTCCTTCTCGGCCGCGGTCGCGGGCACCATGTCGAAAATCGCCTTGTACGATGCCATCACGTCGCGCCGCTCGTCGGGCGTCAGGATTTCCAGCAGCGCGCGCCACTCATCGGGATATTTGATATAGGCGCCGGGCGCGGTCATCGCGAACGGGTCGCGCTCCCACGTCGCGGCATTGCCCTGATAAAGATACGCCAGATCCTCCGCCGCTCCCAGAAAGATCCCGCGCAGCACCAGGCTGGCGCAATGCCCGGGATGCGCGATGCCATATGCCATCGCCAGCGTACTCCCCCAACTCCCCCCGAATATGTGCATGCGCCCGCCGATCTCCAGATGGTCGCGCAGCTTCTCGATGTCGCCGATCAGGTCGGCGGTCGTGTTCTTCGCCAGCGCGACCGCAGGCCCCGCCGACGCGACATTGGGCTCGCTCTTGCCGCACCCGCGCTGGTCGAACAGGATGACGCGATAGCGCTTCGGATCGAAAAAGCGCGCCATCGCGGGCGCACACGCTCCGCCGGGACCGCCGTGGAGGAACATCACCGGCTCGCCCGCCGGATTGCCATATTCCTCCCAATAGATGCGATGCGCGGGATCGATATCGACCTCGAGCCAGCCGAAGTTCAGGCATGGCGGCTGCGGATAGACCCAGTCGTCGCCGATCTTGCTCGATGCCTGCAACCGCGAAAAATCCATGGGTACCTCCTCAGCACGGCGTTGCCGCCAGTCGGGCAGGGCTTAGCTTCCCTTCCCCACTTGTCCAGCCCGCACCCCATCCATGCCCGTTCTTTCGGAATCAATGGCCTGTTCTCAACAGCTTGTCGGCAGTGGCATCACGGCTCGCCGCAGATGCTTAGCCCCTTAACCTTCGGGAAACGTTGTTCGGCTGGCTTCGCCTCGCGAGGGGGGCCGGTGCATGGAGATCTTATGCGATTCTATGAAGCCACGCGGTTCCTCTTTCCCCGCCATTATGAACGCCGCATCCTCGCGATCTGCTTCGTCGCGGTCCATTTGCCGCTCGTCGGGTGTATCGTCCTGCTGAGCTGGCGCAGCGAATGGGACGGATCGCTGTTCGGCGTCCTCCTCGCCGCGACCCTGCTCGGCACCATCGGCGCGATCTTCGCGGTGTCGGAGCTGTTGATGCCGATCCGCCGCGCCACCCTCATGCTCCAGACGGTGCAGCGCGGCGGCCGCGTCGGCCCCGTCCCTGTCGGCGGCGAGGATCTCGTCGGCCAATTGCTGCACGGCGTCGCGCAGGCGGCGAACGAGACCGCGCGGCGGATCGAGCAGCTCAAGGATGCGGCCGAACGTGACGTGCTGACCGGGCTGCGCAACCGGCGCGGCTTCCTCGATACGGTCGCACCGATCCTCGCCGACGACAGCTATTCGACGATCGCGATGCTCGACCTCGATCATTTCAAGGCGGTGAACGACGACCATGGCCATGATCGCGGCGACCAGCTCCTGACCGACTTCGCCGATTATCTCTCCGCCTCGCTCCGCCGCTCCGACATCGCGGCACGCTGGGGCGGCGAAGAGTTCATCGTCCTCTTTCCCGGCACCTCGCCGCGGCAGGCGCGCGAGATATTGGGCCGGTTGCAGTCGGTGATGCGCCGCAATGCCGCCTTCACTGTCGGGGGACGGAGGGTGACCTTTTCGTGCGGCCTCGCACAGGTTCGCGGCTATGCCGACCTCGCGGGGGCGACGCGCCGCGCCGACCAGACGCTCTACGCTGCCAAGGAAGGCGGCCGGAACCTCATCATGACCGCCTAGAGTCATCGGCGATCTCGGCCGCCAGCCAGCCGCGAAAGCTCTGCATCGCCTCGCTCTCGGGGCGCGACAGCAGCCGCGTCAGCCAGTAACGGCCGGCATCGATGGTGACCGCGAACGGCTGCACCAGCGTTTCGGTGGCCAGTTCGCGCGCAAACATCGAAACCGGGACCAGCGCCGCGCCGATCCCGGCGGCGGCGGCCGCCGCCATCAGCGCCGAACTGTCGAACACCGCGCCGCGCGGCGGCGGTGCCTCGACCCCGGCTGCCGCGAACCAGCGTGCCCACTCGTCGGCGCGGTACGATCGCAGCAGCGGCGCACGCGCAAGGTCGGCGGGCGTCTTCAGCCGCGCCGCCATCGCGGGCGCGCAAACGGGCGCCATCGCCGCCTCGACCAAAGGCTCGGCCCAGGTCGCGTGCCAGGCGCCGTCGCCGAAGCGGATCGCATAGTCGAGCGCCTCGCCCGCCAGGTCGACGCGGTTGTTGTTCGTCGACAGCTTGAGGTCGATGTGCGGGTGCGCGCGGGCAAAGGCCTCCATGCGCGGCAACAGCCAACCGATCGCGAAGGTGCCGACCACCCCGACCTTCAGCGCCTCGCGAAACCGCCCGCCGGCATATTGCTCCAGCGTCGCCGCGACGCGGTCGAACGCCTCGCCGAGCACCGGCACCAGCGCCTGCCCATCGTCGGTCAGCGCCAGCCCGCGCGGCAGTCGGTGGAATAACCGCGTCCCGAGCCGCTGTTCGAGTTGCGCGACCTGATGGCTCACCGCCCCTTGCGTCACGCACAATTCGATCGCGGCGCGGGTGAAGTTCAGGTGCCGCGCCGCTGCCTCGAAAGCGCGCAGCGCGTTGAGCGGTAGCTGGGCGCGGTCCATGATCTATCATGAGATGAATTCATGGCTTTGTCGAGAATTGATGCTTTGTCCGACCGCCGCCGCTCGGGCATCCCGATGGCGAAGGGAGAGTGAAGATGATCGCAACCATCGGTCTGTTAACCTGGCTCGTCGCGGCGGCGGGCGGCAGTTTCGAGCCCGGCGACGATCCGCTGACCCGGCCGATTGTCACCTCGAACAGCGCCGAATGGATCGAACCGCGGCCGCCCGAAAAGCTTTTCGGCAACAGCTATCTTGTCGGCTTCGGCGGACTCAGCGTCGCGCTGATCGACACCGGCGACGGCCTGATCCTCGTCGACGGCGCCCTCCCCCAGTCGGCCTCCGCGATCCTCGCCAATGTCCGCACGCTCGGCTTCCGGCCCGAAGACATCAAATATATTCTGAGCACCGAACCGCATGCCGATCATGCCGGCGGCATCGCCGCGCTCGCCCGCGATACCGGGGCAAGTGTCGTCGCGAGCGTGCGCGGCGCCGAAGCGCTGCGGTCGGGCGGTCCCGCTGCCGACGATCCCCAACTCGCCTATGACATGCGCTTCCCGCCCGTCGCGCGGGTGCGGACCATCGCCGACGGCGAAACGCTGCGTCTCGGCAAGACCGTCGTCACCGCGCATGCCACCCCCGGCCACACGATGGGCAGCATGAGCTGGAGCTGGTCAGCCTGCGAAGCGAAACGCTGCCGCACGATCGTCTTCGCGTCCAGCCTCAACCCCGTGTCGGCCGACGGCTATCGCTACACGGCGCCGGCCAGCGCGCCGATCGTCGCAGGCTTCGCACAAAGCTACCGGACGATGGACGCGCTTGCCTGCGACATCCTCATCGCCGCGCACCCCGGCAATGCCGGTATCGAGGGCGCGCGATTCAACGCCCGGCCGGGCGCCTGCCGTGCCTATGCCGACCGCTCGCGCCGCGCGCTTGCCGAACGAATCGCGGAAGAGAAGGCCGCGACCCGGCCCTGATCCGACTTGGCGGTGGCGCCGCCGCGCGTCGTCATGCTAGGCCAGCGGCTCCCCCCAGCCGGAGCCAATCCTCTTGATGTCCCTTCGCCTTTTCGCCGCGCTCTCTCTTGCCGCCATCGCCGCACCGGCCATCGCGGAAACCGCTCCCGCCCCGGCGATCAGCGCCGACAATCTCGCCCAGACCGTCCGCACCCTCGCTGCCGACCAGTTTCAGGGTCGCGCGCCGGGCACGGTGGGCGAGGAACGGACGATCGGTTACCTGATCGGGCGGCTGCAGGCGCTCGGGCTCGAACCCGCAGGCGTCGGCGGCGGCTGGACCCAGCCCGTGCCCCTGCTCCACACCCGCCTCGGCACGGCGGAAACGCTGCAATTCGACCGCAAGGGTGTCGCAACCCCGCTCGCGGCGGGCACCGACATCTACCTCTCCTCGCTCCAGCCGAACGACCGCGTCGCGGTCGCGAACGCCCCGCTCGTCTTCGTCGGCTACGGGGTCAGCGCCCCCGAACGCGGCTGGGACGATTTCAAGGGACAGGATCTGAAGGGCAAGGTCGCGGTCTTCCTCGTCAACGATCCCGATTTCGTCGCGACCAAGGGCGAGGATGCCTTCGGCAAGTTCGGCGGCCGGACGATGACCTATTACGGCCGCTGGACCTACAAGTTCGAGGAGGCGGCGCGCCGCGGCGCGATCGCGGCGCTGATCGTCCACGACACCGACGGCGCCGGCTACGGCTGGAACGTCGTCACCAGTCCCGGCGGCGAGAATTACGACATCGTCCGCACCCCCGACAAGCTGACCAGCCTCGCGCTGCAAGGCTGGATTTCGGGCGAAACCGCGACAAAGCTGTTCGCCGCTGCCGGACAGGATCTGGCCAAGCTGCGCGTCGCCGCGCGCCGCAAGAATTTCCGGCCCGTCGATCTCGGCACCGGCTTCACCGCTGCGATTCCCGTGACGCACGAGGTGGTGCAGAGTCAGAATGTCCTCGCGAAGATCCCCGGCGCCAAACGTCCCGACGAGGTGGTGATCTATGGCGCCCACTGGGACGCCTATGGCGAAGGCGCGCCCGACGCAGAGGGCCGCATCTATCGCGCCGGCGCCAACGACGACGCGCTCGGCGTCGCCGGGCTGTTCGAAATCGCCCGGCTGTTCAAGGCCGCGCCGCCGCCCGACCGCACCGTCGCCTTCGCCTTCTGGACCGCCGAGGAACGCGGGCTGCTCGGCTCCGAAGCCTATGCGCAGGCCCCGCTCTTTCCCGCCGAAAAGACGGTCGCGAACTTCGGCCTCGATATTCTCCAGACCGCGGGACGCGCGAAGGACGTCGTCCTCGTCGGCAAGGGACAGGGCACGCTCGAGGACGATCTCGCGCGTTTCGCCGCCGCGCAGGGCCGCACGGTGACACCCGAAAGCCTGCCCGAACGCGGCCTTTTCTACCGCGCCGACCATTTCAGCCTTGCCAAGCGCGGCGTCCCCGTCCTCCTGATGATGGGCATCGCGGGCGCCTCGGACCTCGTCGACGGCGGCAAGCCGGCCGGCCAGAAGTGGGTCGATGACTATACGGGCAAATGCTATCATCAGGCGTGCGACGCCTGGGGCAGCGACTGGAACCTCGATGGCGCGGTGCAGGATATCGCGCTGTTTTACGAAATGGGCAACGAACTCGCCCGTTCGGCGCGCTGGCCCGAATGGAAGCCCGGCAGCGAGTTCAAGGCGATCCGCGACGCAAGCGCAGCGGCGCGGAAATAGCGGCGCCGGTCAGGCGGCGAGCAGCACGCCGTGATAGGCGCGATCCTCGAACGCCAGCCCTGCCCCCATCGCGACGCAGATCAGCGCGTCCTCGGCGACCTGCACGTGCAGGCCGGTGGCGCGGGCGATCGCCTGATCCATCCGCCCGAGCAGCGCGCCGCCGCCGGTCAGCGTGATGCCGTAATCGATGATGTCGGCCGACAGTTCGGGGGGCGTCTGCTCGAGCGCCGCACGCACCGCGGCGACGATCTGCCCGACGGGTTCGGCCAGCGCTTCGGCGACCTCGGCTTCGGACACCCGGACCTCTGACGGACGGCCGGTCACCAGATCGCGGCCCTTGACCCCCATCACGATGCCGTCGCCCTCGGGCGGGGTCGCGCAGCCGATCGCCAGCTTGACGCGCTCGGCGGTCATTTCGCCGATCATCAGGTTGTGCTTGCGGCGGATGTAGGAGGAAATCATGTCGTCCATCTTGTCGCCGCCGACGCGCACCGAATTGCTGTAGGCGATGCCGCCGAGCGACAGGATGGCGACCTCGGTCGTACCGCCGCCGATATCGACGACCATCGCGCCCGTCGGCTGCGTCACCTGCAATCCCGCGCCGATCGCCGCGGCCAGCGATTCCTCGATCAGCTGGACCGTCACCGCGCCGGCGTTGGTCGCGGCATCGCGGATCGCGCGGCGTTCGACCATCGTCGACCCCGACGGGACGCAGATCACGACATTGCTGCGCTGGCGCAGCGGCCCCGATCCGCCCTTCGCCTTGTCGATGAAGTGCTTGATCATCTGTTCGGCGACGTCGATGTCGGCGATCACGCCGTCGCGCAGCGGCCGGATCGCCTGGATATTGCTCGGCGTCTTGCCCATCATCAGCTTGGCTTCGTTGCCGACCACCTTGACGCGCCGCACGCCGTCGCGCGTCTCCAGCGCGACGACCGACGGCTCGTTCAGGACAATCCCCTTGTCACGCGCATAAACCACGGTGTTCACGGTTCCCAGGTCGATGGCCATGTCGTGGGCGGCCGATGCGAACCGATTGAAGAATTTCATATGTGGCGGGAGCCTTTGGCTATCAGGGGTGAAGAATCGGGCGCGCGCACAAATGCCCGCAACGACCGCGATCTTCGGATTGTGACGACGGCCCGAAGGCGTCAACGCCGGTGGCCCAGACCGGTCTTTTCTCAGGTCCGGTCGAGCGCGGCGCGCGGTCCGGCGCTGGTCCGGCACGCTTTGCCGCGATCTAGCGGAGGACGAATTTCAGTCCCTGCAACTTGACGACCCGATCGTCGATGCACACCGGCGCCGCGATCAATCGCATCCACCGCGGCCCGGCCTGTGCGGGCCTGATCTCGACATCGATGGTAAAGCCGCGCCGGTACCGGATCGCATAGGCGCGGAGCTTTTCCATCGCCGCGCGCGATCCTTCGCCATAAAGCGCGACCGCCTCTTCGCGCGTCACCGCCGCGCGGCGCGTTATACCGAAGATGTCATAAACTTCGTCCGACCAGTTCAGCCGGTCATTGTCGATCAGGTCGCATTCCCACCGGCCGAGCCGTGCGGGCCGCACGGGCACCACGATATCGACGAGGTCGGGAACGGGGTCCAGCGTGTCGACCCCGTGCAGCTGGCCGAGCTCGAAAAAGCGGTCGCGCTCATAGAGCGGCCAGCTGTGATGAACGGGCAAGGGATGAGTCTGCTTCAACGGGTCCGGTCTTCCATTTGGTCGCTGCGGGGATAGCGGACCGGCGCTTAACAACTGGTATGCGGACCCTGCCGCTATCGGCCTCGCGCAAGCGCGATGCCGGCCAGATTTTGGGTCCGTTTGATGTGCCGCACGCGCGGCGCCGGGCCGTCGCTGGCCAGTACAAAGAAGGCGGACAGATGCGCTGCCATCGCGCCGGGCGCCCGCACCGCGCCATTCGCCTGCGCGACCACCGCCGCCGCGTCGCCGAGCAACACGAAGTCGGCAAGCCCTTGCCTCCGCGCCAGCCGCAGCGCCGCGAGCAGCGCCAGCCATTCGGCCTCCATGCTGCTGCCCTGCCCGGCGTCGCGTTCGATCTCGGCGACGCCACCGGTGACGACGGCGATCTCCATCATCCCCGGATTGGGGCGGCAACCGCCGTCGAAGTAGATTTTGGTGCGGCGACTTCTCATCCGCCCGCCTTAATGCGCTAGAACTTCCCGCGCACCGAAAAGGCGAAGATCGGCCCGATCAGCCGGTTGCGCTTTTCGACGAAGTCGATCGGGCTGTCACCGCGCACGCCGGTATAGACCGTGCGATCGCGCTTCGACCGCGCATTCAGCGCATTGGCGATCGTCGCGCGGACGGTCAGCCCCATCACATTCTTGTGCTCGACGAAGACATTGGCGAAGACCGGGCCTTCCCAGACCTTGTCGGACTGGTTGCGGCGATAATTGGGCTGGTAATGGCCATATTCGCCGCCCGCGCCCCACGCCCAGTCGGTCCCCGCGATGTCGTGGCGCAGGTTGATTTCGGCCACCGTGTCGGTCCACCCCGAATAGGATCGCTTCTCCCCCGTGAAGGGGTCGCGCACCGAAGATTTCTGGTACAGCAGGCGCGTGTCGAGCTTGACGCCCTTCAGCCCGGCGGGGTCGAGGTTGATCGTCGAGGTCCAGTCGATGGCCCAGGCGCGCGACTTGTCGATATTGCCGACCGCCTCGCCGTCGGCGCCGACCGGGATCACGTCGACGCGGTCCTCGACGTCGCGATAGATGAAGTTGAGCTTGGTCGATCCCCAGGCCCCCAGCTTCTTGTTCGCCTCGGCTTCGAAGGTCCAGTCCTGCTGGGGCCTGAGGTCGTTGTTGACTTCATTCTGGTTGTCGTCGTTGAGGAAAGCGCGCGCCAGGAAGTCATAGAAGGACAGTTGTAGCACGCGCCGCCGCAGCTTCACCGACAGGTCGAAATCCGCCGACGGTGCCCAGGCGAGCGTCACCGATCCTTTGGGCCGGAAAAAGCTGCGCCTCTGGCCATCGACGCCGGTCTGGGTGATCGTCGAATGTTCGGCGCCCGCGACGAGTTGGAACGACAATGTCTCGGTCAGCTTGCGCCCGAAGCTCAAAAGCCCCTCGTACCGGTCCTCGCTGACCCCGCCGATGCCGCCCGGGAAAGGCTGTTCGACAAAGACACCCGACGGGTTCAGCACCGCGATCGACGCGACATTGTCGAGCGTGTTGAACGCGGCCTCGCCCGAGAGCTGCCAGTCGCCACCGAACATCTTCCACTGATATTCGGCGCGCGCGATCGTTTCGCCAAGGTCGCCGACCTGCGCAAAGCGGTCGCCGGTCGGCGTCGATCCGTCGACGGGGGTGGTGATGATCTCCTGGGCATAGGGCTCGTGGCTGAAGCGCCGAAGCCCGATCAGCTTGAGCTTGCCCGGCCCGAAGCCGAACTGATAATCGCCCGAAAGCTCGTAATTCCAGCTATCGGCCTTGTCGCGTACGGTGCGCAACCGGTCGGGCTGCCCCGGCGAGACGCGGATGCCGTCCTCATAATAGCGGTCGTACTTGCGCTGGTAATGGCCGCCAAGGTTGGCGACGCTGTCGCCCGGCCCGTCCCACGTCACGCGCGCCGACAGCTTCGGCGTGTCATAATGGGTGTTCCAGATGTCCGAGCGCTCTTCGATGATATTGCCCGCGCCGTCATAGATCAGCGTCGGCCCGCCGGCGCCGCTGCGCGCGCTGTCGTCGTTGTTGAGCGCCACCTCATATTCGATCGCGCCCGTCCGTCCGCGCACCGAGATGTCGCCGCGCGTGAACAGGGGGTCGGTATAATGGGCGCGAAATTCGGGCTTCCACGAAAACTGCCCCGAAAAGCTGTCGGCGCGATAGACGATGTTGGCGACCTGCCCCGACAATCCGGGAATATCGAGCGTCGCGCCGTCGACGATCTCGATCCGCTCGACATTGCCGCCGGGGATGCGCGACAATTGGGTATACATGTCGTCGCCCTTGTTCGACGGCCGCTTGCCGTTGAACAGCACATTGCCCGTCGCGATCCCCAGCCCGCGCAGATCCTCATTGTCGCGGATCGCGAAACCCGGAACCTGCTTCAGCATGTCATAGGCGTTCTTCGGGGCGTAGCGCGCGAAGTCGGCCGGCGTGTAGATCTGCCGCGCCGCACGGCTGACTCCGCCGGCGGGCGCCTCGACCGGCGCCGGCGGCGGCGTATCGCCGGTGACCGGCGCCTCCTGCGCGGTCGCGGGCATACCGCAAAGCGCTGCGCCGATCGCGGCAAGGCTGACCATCCGCATCATTTGCCGCTCCCGCTCGCCGCGCGGTTCATCGCCCGCGCATATTCGGGCGAGACGCCGAGCGCCTTCATCCCGACGACATCATGGGCGCTGAGCTTCCGGTACCCGGCCGCCGCGAGCCCGCGCAGATAGGCACCATCGACGTCGAGCGCCTTGCACGCGATCGCATCCTCGATGGCGGTGAGCGTCATCGCCTCCGATTGCAGGTCCCGGACATAGGCCGGCGTGACGTCGAGCGCCGCGGCGGCGATCAGGTCGCCGTCGTCCTTCGGCTTCACGCCCGCGGCGGTCAGTCCGTCGGCCAGTTCGATTGTTGCATCGACCAGCAGCATGGCGAGCAGGTCGTCGCGATCCTCGGGCGCGAGGCCGCGCGACGCGAGGTCGCGCTCGAACCCCGGATCGGCGGTAAAGCGGCAACGACCGGCGCCATCATGGGCCGCCTTCAGCACCCCCGTGCAGGCGAGCGTGCCCGCCGCATGGACGATCGTGAAGGACACCGGCCCGGCCGCGCCGCGCAGCGCCGCCTCGGTGCCCGCGAGTTCGCGGCGCGATCCATCGATCGACACGCTGCTGTTCGATTTCCGGCGGCTGACCTGCAGATGCGGCTCGCCCTTGCCCTTTGCCGGCGCCGCTTGCCATTCGATGTCGTTCAGGACGAGCGGGTCGGCGGCGGTGCTCGGAACCGAGCAGGCAAGAACCGACAGCAACGCGGCGCCGACGGCAAGATATGGGACTTTCATGGGTGCACTCCTCCCTCCGTGCGCCGCGCGAGCGTCATCGCTCGCCGCCGCAGCGGCTTTTCAAAACAGGGCTTCGATCAACGGATGTCGGGTTTGGACGAATGTCCGGGCGTCAGGTGCCCGGGCGTCAGGTGCCCGGCGGCGCGGGGGGTACCGGCGGACGCGTCGCGGCCGGCGCTTCGGGGACTTCGATCCGCGCGACGCGGCCGTCGGCGCTGCGCGCTTCGATCACCGGGCCGGGGCCGAAGCGGACGGTGGCGCCGTCCTTCGACACGATGCTCCGTTTCGCGCCCCTGCCCCGCGGATGCATGCCCGTCGCGCGCAGTTCGATCGCGTCGTCGGGATCGCGCAGCCGGACGCCGGCCTTGCGCATGTCGGTCACGAAGTCGCAATCGACCCCCATCGCCTTGAGCGCGATCAGGTCGTCGAGATCGACCCCGGGGAAATGCTCCTTCATGTCGCGGGCAAAGGCAGCGTCGATCCCAACCTGCTTCGCCCCGACCAGATCGCCGAAATCGGCGCCCGGCAGGATCGCGCGCATCGATCCGATATAGGCGGGGTCGACCCCGGTCGCCTTCGCGGCGATGATGTCGTCGGGGTCCATCGACCCGCCATGCTCGCGCAGCTTCTCGACATATTCGGGGGTGACGCCGACTGCGCGCATGCCGACCAGATCGTCGGCGCGGAGCGGCTCTGCGGCGGGAGCGGCCCCCGTATCCACGTCCCTCGTTTCCACGTCGGTCAGGTCTTTCGCCGTCATGGCCGACTGCATCGACCGTATCGCCGACTGCTGTGCGACGAAGGCCATGGCATGGGTTTCGTCCGCCACCTTTGTTTCCGCCGTCGCCGAAAAGGCGGCGAGCGGCGCGGTGATCCCGGCCAGCACAACCAGGCTCATCAAGATCCAGCCCGCGCTTGCCGGACCGCGTTTCAGGCTGCCGTCGAGCACCCGCGTGATCCGGCGCTTCAGGCTGCCCTTGGCCGGGGCGACGCCGTGCGCCGCGATCAGCGTTGCCTTGTTGTCGTGCCGCGCCGCGCCGACCAGCAGCGTCGCATAATCGGGACCGTCGATGTCGGCCATCAGCACGGCGTCGTCGGCCGCTTCCTCGCGGAGCTGATGGCTCTCGCGCGCCAGCATCCACACCAGCGGGTTGAACCAGAACAGCGCGCAGGCCAGCCGCGCAGCGAGCAGCTTTGCCCAGTCGAGCCGGGCAACATGCGCAAGTTCGTGCGCGATGATCGCCTCGGCCTCGCCGACCGCCGCCACCGCCTTCGGGCTCAGCACGATCGTCGGGCGCAGCACGCCCCAGCTGATCGGCGAACGCAGCTCATCGCTCACCAGCAATGCGGTCCCATGTTTGAACCCCATCCGCCGTTGCGCCTCGGCGAGCGCCGAGAGCCACGACGATTCGACGAGCACGTCGGCGCGGCCGCGCATCGCGAACAGGCGCAGCACCGCGATTCCCATCAGGCCGGCGAGCAACGCGAGCGGCAGGGCATAGAGCCCGGGCGCGAGGTCGGCGAATGAGGGCAATGTGATCGACGGCGATCCGGCCGGATCCTCCACGACAGGGACTGAAGCCGTGGCGGAAGAGGCCGGATCGACCGCCGATCCCCCCGTTATCTTCGTGGTGCTCGCCGCAGCGGGCGCCGGCTCTGCGATCGCCCAGTCCGCGGGAAGCGGCTGCCACTGCGGCAGCAGCAGCGTCGCCAACGGCAGCGCCAGCAACGCGGCAAGCCCGGCGTGCGCGATCAGCGAACGCTCACCCGCCGACCGCGAGCGCACGAGGCGCAGCAGCAACAGCGTCAATCCGGCGACGAGCGCCGATTTCCATGCGAGTCCGATCAGGGTTGCTGCGGTGATCATCACTTTGCCCTCCCTTCGCGCGCGCCGGCGATCAGCTTTTCCAGTTCGTCGAGTTCGGATGCGCTCATCTCGTCCTGCATGCCGAGCAGCGCCGCCGCGGCGCTGGTCGCCGATCCGTTGAAAAAGACCCGCACCACCTGACTCAGCGCCGATTTGCGCGCCGTCTTGTCCGATACGCTCGGCGCATAGACGAAACCGCGTTCCGACTGTTCGCGCGCCACGAAGCCTTTGGCCTCGAGCCGTTTCAGCATCGCGCGGATCGCCGAACCCGACAGCGCGTCGGACAGCGCCTCGCCGATCTCTGTCACCGTCGAGGCACCGCGCTCGTACAGAACATCGACAATCTCGCGTTCCCGCGGCGGCAAACTGGACAACATGCGAATCACCTCATGCGCTACATTTGTAGCGTGCTACATTTGTAGCGCATGCTTGGCAAGGGGTTTTATCAAGATAATACACCAAGGCAGATGGATGGTCGTTTTTGGGGTGGGAAAGCGGACGTTTCCAACTTTTGTCATCCCCGCGAAAGCGGGGACCCAGAGTAGTGTAAACCCGCCCTGGGTTCCCGCTTTCGCGGGAATGACACAATTGAGGAATTCCAAACGACTTACGTCCACTCCCGGCCGAAATCCGCCGTTCCAGCATATATTCACACCCGACCCGCCCCGCTCGCCGCAATGTTTCGTTCATGATTAACGTGATGATAACCATCGCCGACTAGGCACGTCCGGTAATCGCTGGAGACGTGCGTGTTCAAGCTCGGCAACAAGATGATCGTCAGCTGGCGAACCTTCGGGCTGTCGTTGCTGCTCAGCGTCATCGTCGGTGTTACCGGCGTGGCGCTACCGATCGATCGCGTCGTCGAAAGCGCCCTCGGCAGCATCGCCTGGCGGCCGGTTTCCGGCGAAACCGTCGTGGTTGCGGTCGACGACAAGACGCTCGCGGCGGTCGACGATCAGGATTTCACCGCCGCCAACCACGCCCAGCTGATCCGCGCCATCGACAAGGCGGGCGTCCACCGCCTGTTCGTCGACTTTTCCTATGAGCGCCGGGTCAGGGATCCGGGCTTCGGCGAAATGGCGGCCGCAGTGAAGGCCATGGAAGACCGCATCATACTCGCCGTTCCGTCGGCGAATTTCGGCGGCACCGAAGCCGAGGGTGCGGTCTGGCCCGACGCCCGCCTCGGCAACCGCGCACAGAAAGCGTTCATCGGCTGGGAATATGGGTTCTGGCAGGTCTGGAAGGTGCCGATGGCGGTGCGCGCCGACGGCCGGGTGCTGCCCAGCTTCGCCGCCGTCATGGCTGGCCACCCCCGCGAACAGCCCCGGCAATTCGCCATCGATTATTCCTACGACACCGAAACGGTGACCCGCTACAGCGCGATCGACGTCATCTCGGGCAAGGTCGGGGCCGCGCAATTGCACGGCAAGGATGTCATTTTCGCGCCCGCCTCGACGGCGTCGCCCGACCAGCATTATCTGCCGGGTCACAACAAGATTCCCGGCGCCTATATCCACCTGATCGCGGGCGAGACGCTCAAGCGCGGGATGCCCGTCGATATCGGCTGGCTCCCGCCGCTGCTCGCGGCCGCCATCATCCTGCTCGCCGCCCTGATGTTCGATCGCGGCCGCTGGTACAGCCGCGCCGCCTTCGGCGTGATCGGCGTAACCGCGGCCGCGAAAATCTTCCTGACCGTGTCGCTGGTCTCGGTCGAGATCGGCGCCGCGGCCTTTTTCATCGCCGCGCTCGGCGCCAACGTCTCGCGCAAGCGCCGCCATTTCTCGGCCCAGCGCGAAAACCCGGTATCGGGCCTGCCCAATTTCGAGGCGCTGCGCACCCAGCAGCCGTTCGGCAGCGCAACGATCATCGCTGCGAAGCTCGTCAATTTCGAGGATCTCGCCGCCTTCCTCCCCGGCGAGGGCAGCCAGCAGATGGTCGACCAGGTCGCCCGCCGCCTGACGCTCGCTTGCCACGGCACGCAGCTCCATCACGATCTCGACGGCACCTTCGCCTGGCTCGTTCCCTATTATCAGCACAGCCAGATCGAGGGGCATCTCGCGGGGCTTGCCGCGCTGTTCAACGCGCCGCTGACGATCGGCGAACTGCGCGTCGACGTCGCAATCGCCTTCGGCGTCAATGACGAGTTCGAGGGCTCGAACGCCCAGCGGCTCGCCGCGGCGCTCGTCGCCGCCGAAAAATCGGTGCGCAGCCGCGCCTTGTGGACCAAATATTCGCCGCGCCAGAAGGAAGACGCCGGCTGGCAGCTCAGCTTCCACTCGCAGCTCGAGGACGCGCTCACCGGCGGCGACATCTGGGTCGCCTTCCAGCCGCAATATGAAATCGCCTCGGGCAAGCTCGTCGGGGTCGAGGCCCTCGCGCGCTGGACGCACCCGACGCGCGGACCGATTCCGCCCGACGAGTTCATCGTCCAGGCCGAAAAAAGCCAGGACATCTACCGCCTCACCCTGTTCGTCATGGATCAGGCGATCCGCTCGACGGCACAGCTCCACGCGCGCGGCTTCAAGATCCACATGTCGGTCAACCTGTCGGCGACGCTGCTCGACCACAGCGACCTCGTCGGCACGATCCGCGTTATGCTGACCGCGCATCATCTGTCGCCCGAATGGCTGACGATCGAGATCACCGAGACCGCGCAGATCGAAAATAGCCGCCAGGCGCGCCAGACGCTCGCCCAGCTTCGCCGTTCGGGCATCCGTCTGTCGATCGACGATTATGGCACTGGCCAGTCGAACCTCGAATATCTGACCGAGATCGAGGCCGACGAGATCAAGATCGACAAGCGTTTCGTGATGACGATGCGCGATTCGCAGCGCAACTTCGAAGTCGTCAAATCGACGATCGACCTCGCGCACCGTCTTGGTGCCATCGCCGTCGCCGAAGGCATCGAGGATCGCGAAACCATGACCCTGCTCGAAGGGCTCGGATGCGACGTTGGCCAAGGGTATCATCTTGGAAAGCCGCAGCTATTTTCCGAGCTTTCGGCCAATCTCTCGACCGCTCCCCACAGCCGCTCGGCATAACTGCCATTTTGGAACCATTTGTTAAGGTTAAGACTCGCTTTACCTTGTTTTTTAAGGTATACGTCGCTTTAACTGCCGTGGAATTGGCAGTGCCTACAGGAGATTTCAAATGGGTTGGTTTTGGAAATTTCTGGGTGGCGCCGGCTCCGGTAACGGTGGCGGTCAGGCCTAACGGCCCCCAGGGTTAGACAAAGGGCTCCGGCATCGCCGGGGCCCTTTTTCTTTGCCCGCCTGCCCTTTTTGTCCGCGGCTTGGTTAACCGCTCTTGCGTCCCCGGCCGGGCTTGCCCCAATATATGGTGTGTCGGTCAAGAGGTGCCGGCGAAGGGTCTGTATCGGCCCGAAAAAATTCAGCCGCACCGCGTTCCGGACACCGATCGGGCGCGGGGCCGCAGAAAGGCTGATCTTTTGCCTGCGGCCGGCGCGTTCCGCGCGACGAACTGAATCAAAATATCGACGAACCGAGTCCCTAATCTGTCATTTACCGTCTTGCATCGCCGCGCCGACGTGGCACTATAGGTGGTGGGTAACCAGCGGGGGCACCCCAAGAAATTGTATCAGGCTGTAAGTGGCGGATTTCCGTCGCCCATCCCATATGGGCACGGGAAAACCCTTCTTGCGCCCAAAAATATGTGCCCCGCGGGGCGGTTTAGATGCTACGGTCGGGGCTTCGTCCCGAGTCGAACAAGACAGGAACAAAGCGCCGCGCGGCGCTGGTTAAAATGGGGGCGAACCAGATGGATTTTCGGGAAACGGAACGGGTGGAGACGAGCGACGTGGCGACGGTGGAACTGACAAAGAATGACGCTCCGGCGGCACCCGAATCGAAGGGCGAATCGGCTCCCGAATCGCCTCCCGCCGCCAAGCTCAACGACAGCAGCGAGCCCAAGGTTCACGCGCGCCGGTTCGAAGTGACCACCGACAGCAGCCGCGACGCGCTGCTCACCGATTTCGGCAAGGAAACGCTGCAGGACCGCTATCTCCTGCCCGGCGAATCGTACCAGGATCTCTTCGCGCGCGTCGCGTCGGCCTATGCCGACGATCAGGATCACGCGCAGCGCCTCTACGACTATATCTCGAAGCTGTGGTTCATGCCCGCCACCCCCGTTCTCTCGAACGGCGGCACCGGCCGCGGCCTCCCTATCTCCTGCTACCTCAATTCGGTCGACGACAGCCTCGAAGGCATCGTCGGCACGTGGAACGAGAATGTCTGGCTCGCCAGCCGCGGCGGCGGCATCGGCACTTACTGGGGCGCGGTGCGCGGCATCGGCGAACCCGTCGGTTTGAACGGCAAGACCAGCGGCATCATCCCCTTCGTCCGCGTCATGGACAGCCTCACCCTCGCGATCAGCCAAGGCTCGCTCCGCCGCGGTTCGGCCGCCTGCTACCTCGATATCTCGCACCCCGAGATCGAGGAATTCCTCGAGGTCCGCAAACCCTCGGGCGACTTCAACCGCAAGGCACTGAACCTCCACCACGGCGTGCTGATCACCGACGAGTTCATGGAGGCCGTCCGCGACGGCGCCGAATTCAACCTGCGCAGCCCGAAGGACCAGAGCGTCCGCGGCACCGTCGATGCGCGCGGGCTGTTCCAGAAGCTCGTCGAAACGCGCCTCGCGACCGGCGAGCCCTACATCATCTTCATCGATCAGGTGAACCGCATGATGCCGAAGCATCATCGCGACCTCGGGCTCAAGGTCACCACCTCGAACCTCTGCTCGGAAATCACCCTGCCCACCGGCCGCGACCATCTCGGCAACGATCGCACAGCGGTCTGCTGCCTCTCCTCCTTGAACCTCGAAACCTGGGACGAGTGGAACGGCGACAAGCGCTTCATCGAAGACGTCATGCGCATGCTCGACAATGTCCTGCAGGACTATATCGACCGCGCCCCGCCCGAAATGGCGCGCGCCAAATATAGCGCCAGTCGCGAACGCTCGGTCGGCCTCGGCGTCATGGGCTTCCACAGCTTCCTGCAGGCGCGCGGCCTGCCGTTCGAGGGCGCGATGGCGAAATCGTCGAACCTGCGCGTCTTCAAGCATATCCGCGCGCAGGTCGATCAGGCGTCGATGCTGCTCGCCAACGAGCGCGGCCCCTGCCCCGACGCCGCCGATCAGGGCGTGATGGAGCGCTTTTCGTGCAAGATGGCGATCGCGCCGACCGCGTCGATCAGCATCATCTGCGGCGGCACCAGCGCGTGCATCGAGCCGATCCCGGCGAACATCTACACGCACAAGACGCTCTCGGGCAGCTTCTCGATCCGCAACCCGCATCTCGAGGCGCTGCTCGTCGACAAGGCAAAGAACAGCGACAATATCTGGAACTCGATCCTCGAAAAGGGTGGCAGCGTCCAGCACCTCGACTTCCTGACGCAGGACGAGAAGGACTGCTACAAGACCAGCTTCGAGATCGACCAGCGCTGGCTGCTCGAACTCGCCGCCGACCGCACGCCGTACATCGATCAGGCGGCGTCGCTGAACCTCTTCATCCCCGCCGACGTCGAGAAGTGGGACCTGCTCATGCTCCACTATCGCGCGTGGGAACTCGGCATCAAATCGCTCTATTATCTCCGCTCGAAATCGGTGCAGCGCGCCGGCTTCGCGGGCGGAGTCGAGGCCGACAACACGCCCGAAGCGGCGAAGTTCGAACTCAGCGCCGAGAGCACCGATTACGACGAGTGCCTGGCATGCCAGTAAACCCCTCTCCCACCGGGAGAGGGAGGGAGGCGCGCAGCGCCGGAAGGGTGAGGGCGCTCCCCATGCGAACCTATCGCAATCAACCCTCCGGCACCGTCTCCCGCGCCCGGACATTGCGCAAGGACGCCACCGACGCCGAAAAGCGGATGTGGCGCGCGCTACGTGAAACCTTCCCAGCCCTCAAATGGCGGCGGCAGGTTCCGATCGGCCCCTATTTCGCCGATTTCTTCAGCTTCGCTGCGAAGCTGGTGATCGAGGTGGACGGCGGCCAGCATGCGGACGCGGCATCGCACGACGCCCGCCGCACCGAATTTCTGCAGGCGCAGGGCCTCACCGTCCTGCGCTTCTGGAACAATGACGTCCTCGCCAACACCGAAGGCGTTATGACCCAAATCTCCCTCTCCCTTCGGGCGAGGGAAGGAGCAACGAAGTTGCGGAAGGGTGAGGGCGACCAATCGCCAGCATCCAACCGCCATACACCCTCACCCTCCCAAGGCTGACGCCTTGGGCCCCTCCCTCTCCCGATGGGAGAGGGGTTGGAACCGCCTTCGACCGGAGTTTGACCGATGCCATTGCTGGAAGCCCGCAAGACCTACAAGCCCTTCGAATATCCGTGGGCGTTCGATTTCTGGAAGCGCCAGCAGCAGATCCACTGGGTGCCCGAGGAAGTGCCGCTGGGCGAGGATTGCCGCGACTGGGCGCAGAAGATCAGCGATCACGAACGCAATTTGCTCACCCAGATTTTCCGCTTCTTCACCCAGGCCGATATCGAGGTGCAGGATTGCTACCACGAAAAATATGGCAGCGTGTTCAAGCCGACCGAGATCAAGATGATGCTGACCGCGTTCAGCAACATGGAAACGGTGCATATCGCGGCATACAGCCACCTGCTCGACACCATCGGCATGCCCGAGAGCGAATATGGCATGTTCCTCGAATATGACGAGATGCGCGCCAAGCACGACTATATGCAGCAGTTCGGCGTCGAAAATGACGAGGATATCGCGCGCACCCTCGCGATGTTCGGCGGCTTTACCGAGGGGCTCCAGCTTTTCGCCAGCTTCGCGATGCTGATGAACTTCCCGCGCTTCAACAAGATGAAGGGCATGGGCCAGATCGTGAGCTGGTCGATCCGCGACGAAAGCCTCCACTGCGAAGGCATCATCAAGCTGTTCCACACCTTCACCAAGGAACGCGGCTGCCTGACCAAGGCGGTGAAGGAAGACATCATCGACACCTGCCAGAAGACGGTGCGGCTCGAGGATGCGTTCATCGACCTCGCCTTCGAACAGGGCCCCGTCCCCGGCATGACGCCGAAGGAGATCAAGCGCTACATCCGCTACATCGCCGACTGGCGCCTGGGTCAGCTCGGCTTCCAGCCGATCTACATGATCGACGAACACCCCCTCCCCTGGCTCGCCCCGCTGCTCAACGGCGTCGAGCACGCCAACTTCTTCGAAACGCGCGCCACCGAATATTCGAAGGGCGCGACGCGCGGCGACTGGAACACCGTGTGGACCAGCTTCGACAACCGCAAGAAAGCCAAGACCAGCGACGACGCCCCGGCGGCCGACGCCGAGAACGACGGCGAGGACATGTTCGCCAAAGCCGGCATCGCGGCGGAGTAAGCGACCCTATTAACCCTCCCCTTCAGGGGAGGGGCAGCGAAACTTGCCAGCTTGCTGGCCTAGTGAAGCGGGGTGGGGTTTCGCGAGACAGCACCACGCTCCCGACGAACGAACAACAAGACGTCAGAGGCCAAAATGACCGACAAGAAAAAACTCAAACTCCTCGTCCTCAGCCAGCCCCAGCGCGCAACCCTCGAAGGCCTCTCGAACCGCCGCCCCCAACTCCCCACCGACCCGATCCGCGACGAACTCGTCGAATTGGGACTGGTCGTGCAGCAGGGCGCGAAGTGGACACTGACCCCGACAGGCAAGAAGGTACTCGCGGCGGGATCGAACCGGCGGAATGCGGGTGGGTTTTCGGTTTGAGAAGCCGCAATGTAACTGCCGACTAGTGCAGGGCAGGCTTTGATTTGCACATCTTCATCGACGAATCTGGTACTTTCGCAATACCGGCGGCCGGGCAAACGAGCCCATGTATTGTCGGCGCGCTCATTGTCCCCGACTATACGATTGATCGCCTTTTTCAAAAATATGTGCGACTGCGTCAACATCTGCCCAAGGAGGGAGGCGAGGTAAAAGGGCGACGGCTTAACGAAGCCCAAGTCGATTCCGTCATAACATGGCTCCGACGAAATCACTGTCTTTTCGAAGCTATCGTGATCGAAATGGGACGAGAGTCTGCGACGGATCTTGCAGGACATCAACAAAAGGCAGCCGAGGCGCTAACTGCCAATCTGACAGACCAACATCATCCAGAGCTTGTCGCAGGCGTGAAGAAGCTCAAGTCTCGTCTCGAAGCGATGGCCCTGCCACTCTATGTGCAAGCTGCTCTAATGAACGTGCTACTCGCTCGGATCATACGGGAGCTTCCAGCCTACTGGATACAGCGGCAACCAAAGGAAATTCTCAATTTTCATTGGGTGGTTGACGGTAAGGGGGTTGATAGCGAGACCAGTTCGGAAAACTGGTGGTCGACAACCAAGGCAGGATTCCTCCAGTCGGCGTTAGCTCGCGAACCAGTGATCATGCTGGACTGGTTGGATTATACCGCGTTTGACAACAAATACCTGATGCCGATGCCCGACTATCTGAAAGAAACGATACTTCCTTACGAGCACTGACGTGACCCCCTGGTTTCCACCAGCCGGGATTAGAGCCCAGCAGCTTTGTTGCGCATGAGCGCGGTGTAAGCAATGGCCTGCGCAGCGGAGCCCGAAGGGCGTAGCTGCGCAGGCCATTGCTTATGCAGTTCGGCGGCGAACGCCGCCGGTGTCTCATATCCAAGTGCCGAGTGCGGCCGCGACTGGTTGTAATCTTCGGCCCAGGCCGCGATCACTGTGCGGGCATGGTCGAGGTCGAGGAACAGCGTCTCGTTCAGAAGCTCATCACGCATCCGGCCATTGAAGCTCTCGACATAGCCGTTCTGCATCGGCTTGCCGGGTGCGATATAATGCCACTCGACGCCGACCTCACCGCACCATGCGAGCACCGCGTTCGATGTCAGCTCGGTCCCGTTGTCGCTGACGATCATCCCCGGCCTGCCGCGTTCCTCGATCAGATCGCTGAGCTCGCGCACGACCCGGCGCCCGGAGATCGACGTGTCGGGCACCGCGCGCAGGCACTCCCGCGTCACGTCGTCGACGATGTTGAGCACCCGGAACCGCCGGCCTGACGCCATCTGATCATGCACGAAGTCGAGGCTCCACCGCTGGTTCGGTAGCGCCAGCACCGGTGCGGGCGCCCGAGCACCGATCGCCCGGCGCCGGTTACGTCTTCGTCGGACCATCAGTCCTTCCTCCCGATACAGGCGCTGAGTCTTCTTCCTGTTGATCATCACGCCCTCCCGGCGCAGCAGGATATGCAGGCGTCGATAACCGAACCGGCGACGCTGCTGCGCCAGCTCGCGCAGCTTCTCCCGAACCTCGGCATCGTCACCACGCTGCGACCGGTAGCGCATGCTCTTCCGATCGGCCCCTGTGACACGGCACGCCCGCCGCTCGCTCATCCCATGGCAAGCCTGGAGATGGGCGACCGCTTCCCGCTGAACGGCGGGCGTCACCATTTTTTTGTGAGAAGATCCTTCAGCGCCGCATTGTCGAGCATCGAGTCCGCAAGCAGCCGCTTCAGCTTCGCGTTCTCGTCCTCGAGCGAGCGCAGCCGCTTCGCCTCGGACACCTCCAGGCCGCCATACTTGGCCTTCCAGTTGTAGATCGTTGCTTCCGACACCCCGTGTCGCCGCGCCAGCTCGCCGGTCTTCGCGCCCGCCTCCGCTTCCTTCAATACCCCGATGATCTGCTCTTCCGAAAACCTCAAACGCTTCATCTGTCCGTCCTTCCTTCAAGGCCGGACTCTAATCACTGTTGGAGGAAAATCAGGGGGTCACGTCAGCACGGATATAATCTCAAGCTGCTTTTGGAAGAAGATTTTCGGTTTAACTCGGGCGTCGATTATGGACTCGAATTGGCAGATATCGTGACCAACGCTACACGGCGCGCACTCAAAGGAAATCTTGGTTCGGAAGGTTGGCGGCAGATTCCTGCGCTGATGATCGCGCGCGAACAGGCCCTCTACTTTTGCTCACTGAGTAAGGCAGTCGATAGTTCTCATCTCCCTTACCGCAACGTCGTGATGAAAGCGTTCAGACACGGAGGCCGGGATATGCTCACGGCGGCAAACCGTCGCTAAACACGCATGGATGCCGGATCAAGTCCGGCATGACGAGGCGATCAGAAGCCTCCATTCTAACCCAATCTCGTCACCCCGGACTTGATCCGGGGTCCATCGCCGCCCTAGCCTCCACCCCATGCACGCCGACTTCCAGCCCTGCGCCTATATCATGGCGAGCGCGCGGCACGGCACGCTCTACACCGGCGTCACCTCGCACCTGATCCAGCGCATCTGCCAGCACCGCGACGGCAGCTTCGGCGGCTTCACCGATCGCTATGGCGTGAAGACGCTCGTCTGGTTCGAACTCGCCGCGACGATGCACGCCGCGATCACGCGCGAGAAGCAGATCAAGAATTGGCAGCGGAAGTGGAAGATCGAGCTGATCGAGGCGGCGAACCCGCGGTGGCGCGACTTGGCGGAGGAATTGGGATTGCCGTCCCTTTTCGGGTGATGCCTCTCCCTCCATCGTCATCCCGGACTTGATCCGGGATCCATTCTACGGCCGTGGCTTGGATCCCGGATCAAGTCCGGGATGACGAAAGTGGGAAATGCGCCGCAATTCCCTCAATGCACCGTAACCACCCCCAAACCGCCACCCGCCCGCGCCACCGCGAACATCACCCCGTCGCGCACCACCTCGGGCGGGCCGTCGAGCAGATAGAGCTTCACCAGTTCGCGCGTGACCTCGCTGTCGTCGTCGACGACCAGCCGCAGCGCATGCAGCCCGGTCTCGCCGCGCGTCACCACGACATTGCGGACCAGCGCCAGCGGCCATCGGGTGCTGCCGCCGCGATAGAGCGTCACCCCGTCGTGGCGCAGATAATCGCCGCGCCGCCGCCACACGCCGATCCAATAGGCCCATAAAGTCAGCACCGCGACGATGCCCAGCCCGACCAGCGGCTGCACGAAGACCATCGTCCGCAGCATTTCGGCAAGGCCGCCGTGCCAGTCGAGCCGCGCCGCGAGCACGCCGAGCAGCAGCGCGCAGCCGAACTGCCACGCCACCAGCGGCGCCGCGCGCAGCCGCGCCACCACCACCATATTCCGGTCCCCGCCTGTCATCGCGGCCCAGATAGGCACTCGCACCGCGCCGCGCCACCCCCGCCGCGCCCCCGTGCGGAACGGCCGCGCGAAATAGGACCGCGCGCGCCTTTCCCACATTGCCGCAGCGTGCCAGCCTGCCGCCCTTCGCTCTTTGACCCGTCAATCCGCCCCTCCACCCGCCCGGCCGAATCCCGCCGCGCCGAACATCGCACCCGCGCACGATCTTTGCGACCTTTCGCCCCGGGCGCGCTGTGCGTCACCTTAGCGACCTTTGCCCGGCGCGCACGCCGCCCGCGAGGGTCAAGCCGCCCCCGCCGCGCGACAAACCGTCGCCGCAGGCCGCGCCGCGATGCTATAGTGCCGCCCGGAAGGAGAAAGCCCATGCAGGCCGTAACCGAAGGCGACCGCCGCAAGGAGGTGCGCGTCCTCCTCGAGCAGATTCAGGCGCATCCCGAGCGCGACTGGACCGCGGCGCGCCAGCGCATCGCGACGCTCAACAAGCTGATCGGCACCGGCGCCAAGCCGCACTGATCAAACCGCACGGACCGGCGCTTCGTCGCAGCATCGCGCCGTCCCGCCGCGCCGCGGGCAACGCCGGCTGCCGCCGCCGGGTTTCGCTTCATATCCCCCACGGACATGAAGGAAATCAGTCATGCGCAAGACCCTCAGCCTGCTCGCCACCGGCGCCGCCCTGATCGCCGCCCCCGCCCTCGCGCAAGTCGGCGGCGTCGCCGACGTCAATGCCGGGGCGCAGGTCGGCGTCAATCCCGCCGGCACCGTCGGCGCGGTGACCGACCGCGTCGGCCAGACCGTCGACCGCGTCGATGAAGGCGTCAACCACACGGTCGATGCGACCAAGCTCAAGCTCGCGGCGCGCGAGGATGTCCGCGCCGGCGCGCAGGTCAGCGACAGTAGCGGCAACAGCGTCGGCACCGTCCAGAGCGTCGACGGCGATCAGGCGATCGTCGTCGACGGCGGCAAGCTCTATAATGTGCCGCTGTCGTCGCTCTACAGCCACGCCGAAGGCGCCGCGCACGGGCTGGTGACCAAGCTGCCCAAGACCGACCTCAAGGCGCGCGCCGAGGCCGGCGCGGCGGCCGAAACGCGTTAATTACCCGGAAAGGCGGTCCCGGCGGTCAGCGACACCTGCGTGTCGCTGCCCATCGGGATCACCGTCCGCCCGAACCACACATAGCGCGCAGTCGGCCGGTCGAGGTCGTTGTCGTACAGCCCCGCGGCCTTGGCGGGATCATAGCCCATCCAGCCGAGCGTCGCGGGAAAGATCTGGCTCGCCGAGTGGCCCTGCCGCGGTGCGGCGGCATAGCGCGCCGCGAGCGTATCGGGCAGGAAGGCGAGCAGCGGAATGCGGAACTCGCCCTGCACCGCCTCGCGGCTGCAATGCGGCAGCGCCCCCGGGGTCAGGTTCTGGCCATGGTCGGAGGTGTAGACGACCGCCACCGCGTCGCGATCGACCCCCGCCAGCAGCCGCTCGAAAAACCGCCCCTTCGACCAGCCCAGCGCCGTGTCATATTGCAGCGCGACCGGGCTGTCGGCAGGGATCGCCCCCGCCGGATAATGGTCGCGATACTGGAAATGCACCCCGCGCAGCACCGCAAGGGTGAAGCTCCGCCCCGGCGCCCTCATCTGCCGGTTGAGCGCGTCAGCGATCTTCAGGTCGGTGTCGATGCCGCCGGGCATCGGCCGGAAATCGTCGATCAGCGCGCGTTCTGGCGCCAGCAGCAGATTCTGCGGCGCGCCCGACGTCTGCCCGTCGATCAGCAACGTGCGATAGCCCGCGCGCTTCGCATAGGCCCAGATCGACGGCGTGCGGCGCAGGTCGATCGCCGGCGAGGCGCGGCGAACGTCGACCCCCGAACGCAGCGCGACCTGCGCCGGCGCGCTGCAATTGCCCATGGCCGCAGCGACCCCGAAATCGAGGTGCGGCACCGCCGCCAGCCTCGGCGCGATCAGCCGCGCGAACGGGGCTTCGGCAACACTCTCGTCGATCAGCCACACGATATGGCGCGGCGTCTGGATGGCCGGATCGGGCGTGAGTTCGGGCGCGGCGCGCGGCGGCGGCGCAGGCGCGGTCAGCAGGTCCCAGCCGAGCCCCGGAATGTTACGCTCGGCCCCTTCGGGCCACAGGTCGGCAGTACGATAAAGCAGCGAAGGGAGGGCGAGCAGCGCGATCACCCCCACCGCGACCCCGCGCCCCCACGGCAGCGCCACCGCGCCGCGCAGCAGCCAGTGCGCCGCCGCGAGCAGCGCCAGCGCCGCCGTCGTCTGTGCGCCGGCCATCAGCAGCGGCGCAGTGAACTCGCCCGCCGCATTGCCCGCCTGTCTGGTCTCGGCGATCATCCACGCCAGCGTGCCGCCATCGACCGGCTCGCCGACGATCCCGCTATAACCGTGGTTGACGAGGATCGACGCCCCCGCAAGCGCCAGCAGCAGCGCCGCCCAGCGTCCCGGCAGCAACGCCAGCGCGACCAGCAATATGCCGCCCTGCAGGCCGAGGAACAGCATCGCGCGCACCGCGCTTTCGGTGTCGCCCGCCGCATGGCGATAAAGCACATTGTAGGTCAGCGGATAACGGTTGGCGATGGCATAGCCGGCCGCGAACAGCAGCAGCGCGGCGACAATCCGCCCCGCGCGCGCCCACGACGCCCGATTTGCCCCCTCGCTTCCCATCGCCCCTTCCATAACGGCAGAGCGTTGAAAAATCACCCATAGCCCATTGGCGGCGCCGGTGCAGCGATCCGCCAAAGAAAATGGCCCGCCCCGGGGCGACGGGGCGGGCCAGTTTCAGTGCAGGGGCGCCGGATTGCGCCCGCGGCCCTCTGGTTATCGGTTGTCGCCGCTATTCGGCTTCCTCGAACAGCTCGGCCGCATTGGCGGCGGTCGCCGACAGGCGCACCGTATCGCCATCGACCGATGCGACGAGGCCGGCGGGAATATAATGGTGCTTGCCGCCCTGTCCGTCCTCGGCCTGAGGGCTGTCGGCCCTGGTCAGCTTGATGCGCTCGCCGTCGAGATGGTCGACGGTGCCCAGATGGACGCCGTCGGCGCCGACGACATTCATATGTTCCTTGATCGCGCTATGGTCATGTTCGGCCATGGTCATTCTCCTCGGCGCTCCGCAGCAATCCTGCGGACGTACGCACCATACGCGCGAAATCCCGCTTGGCTCCATCCGGCAGGCCGCCCGAAAGCCGCGCCGCTTTTCAAGCGTCCGCCGGCGCGCTAGCCTGACGCGATGCGTTTCCTCCTTCCGTTCGCCGCGCTCGCGCTTACTGCCGCACCCCTTCCCGCTCTCGCCTGCTCGCCTGCCCCCGGCTATGCCGTGCCGACCAATATGGAGCTGGTCGCCGCGGCGGACATGATCCTGCTCGCGACGGTTACGGGCGGCGCGCAGATGGATGCGGTCGACGGCCCCGACGCCATGCGCATCGACATTGCGCCCGTGACCGCGCTCAAGGGCGATATGGCGGCGGCCCCGACGACGCTGCCGATCGCACTCGCGCCCGACCGCTTCGCGATTCCCAGCAACCCCTATGATCTCGAAAACGCCCACCCGCTCGCCCAGATCGGCGGCTGCATCCGCTATATGGTGCCGAAAGGATCGCGCCTGCTCTTCTTTCTCGACCGACGCGAGGGCCAATGGGTGCCCGCGGGCGGCCCGTTCAGCCGCTGGGCCGAGGATGTGCTGACCGATGACGCGCCCTGGCTGCAACTCGTGCGTTTTTATGTCGAGGTCGCGGCGCGCCCCGAAGGCGAACGCGCCACGGCGCTCGCAGCCCGCCGGGATGAATGGGCGGCCAAGGACGACGATCCGGTCGCGCAGTTGCTCGCCGCCGACGTCGCTCGCCAGCTCGCCGGCCCGAACCAGCCGCTTCGCGACGAAGGGCCGTGGATGGACCCCGACGCGCCGGCCGAGACCGCGCCCGAGCCGGAATAGCCTGCCCGCGAGGCCCTTCAGCACCAGGGGCGGCGATATCCTTCCCATCGCCGCGCCAGCCCCTCGTCGACAAGCTGGTCGCCGATGCTGGCCCCGCCGCGCGTCACGATCCGCAGCTTGCGGCCGTGCACATCGGTATCGCGGTCCGCTTCATCGAGGGTGAACGCACCTTCGTTGAGCAATGTGCGCAGGCGTCGGGTCGCCGCTTCGCCGAGCACCGCCTCCTCCGCGCAGCGGGCCGGATGGGTTTCCGGGGTATCAATGTCCGCGATCCGGTATTTTTCACCCTCGAACCGGAAGGTATCGCCATCGACGACGCAATTGCGGCCGCCGCCGCTGTGACAGAAGCCGAAGCGCGCCGTCAGCCGGTCGGGTGCTACGGCGGGAGCGCCGGGTTGCACGAGCGCTGCACCGGTGTCGCGCGCCTCGGGACGTTCGATGACTGAGGGCGTGCCGAGTGCGCCGCTAATGCCCGCCGTGGCCAGCAACAGCCACAGGGCAAAGCCGGCTTGGGTGCGGCGGCGATACGAAACGCGCCGGCGGCGTGAACCAGGGTGATGCCGGGCGACGAGATGAGCCATATGGCCCGCCCTGCCACAAGGGGCTCAGCGAAATCCCGACCGGCCTCCGCCGCTATGGCGTGCAATCGCCGCTATCCTATCCGGAGCGGCACCGTAGTCGACCGACCGGACTGCCCTCATGGAATTCAGGGCGCGCCGCGCGGTCCGTCGTCCTCGATACCCTCTTCGCCGAGTTCGCCATCCTCATCGTCGTCGCTGCGCTCGCCGCGATAGGCATCCATGTCGATCCGGCCCGACCGCTCCATCTGGCGCATATGGTCGACCAGATCTTGCGCGTCGTCGCTCTCGTCGCGGCTTTTGACCTTGTCGCTGTCTTCCAGCCGGCGTTCGCGCCGGGCGGCCTCGGCGACGGTTTGTGCCTGCGCCTCTTCATCCTGCTGCTCGCGGTTGAGCGCCTCGGGGGCGTCCGCTTCGGGCTTGCGCGGGGTATCGGCCATGACCGGCTCCATAGCTGGGCCCGCCGGACCGGAAAGCCCGCGCGGGCAAGGGGGATGGCCTGAAAACGCCCGTCCGGCCGCCGCAGTTCCTCAACCGGCGCTCGCCAGCACCTTATTTTCGATAACGCGAATAAAGGCTTCGGGGTCCTGCGCGCCGGGGATCAGCATCCGTCCGGCGAGGATGAAGGCGGGGACGCCGGTGATATTCTGGTCGGCCCAATAGGCTTCCTCGGTGCGCACCATCTCGCCGAATTCGCCGCCTGCGAGAATCGCCGCCGCCCGCGTCCGGTCGAGCCCGGCCGAGGCCGCGACGTCGGCCAGCACCTCCGGGTCGCCGACATCGCGATTGTCGGTGAAATGGGCGCGGAACAGCGCCAGTTTCAGCGCCGTTTGCACGCCGGTCGCCGCTTCCTGCTCGGGGTCTTCGAGCGCCCCTGCCCAGGTCAGCAGGCGATGCGCATCGAAACTGTTGCGCATCCGGAAATCGGGCCCGCGGTTAAAGGTGAAGCCCAGTTCGGCGGCAATCCCCGCCATCCGCCCGCTGTTCGCGCGGCTCTGGTCGGCGATGCCATATTTGCGCATGACGTGCGCAGCAGCGTCCTCGCCCTCGGGCGGCATGTCGGGGTTGAGTTCGAACGGATGCCACTGGACGCGAAAGTCCAGCCGTCCCGCAAAATGCGCCATCACCCGCTCGAACTTCAGCCAGCCGATGATACACCAGGGGCACATGACGTCCGACACGATATCGACGGTCAAGCGCGGCACGCGCGGTTCGGTCATGGCAATCCTCCTCGAACGGCAGGATCGGCCTGCCCGATTTCAGGGCGCACGGCGATCCTTACCCGACCGCCGGTCGCCCTTGCGACGTTCGGGGCCCTTGTAACCGGGATCGTCGGCGATCCGCCGTTCGTCCGATCGTCGATCCGGACCGCCTCGCTTGTCGTCGTCAGACATCATGGTTTCTCCTTCCATCACTGGAAACAAGGAGCGACCCGCAGAGATGATAGCCCAGTCCCGATGGAAAGGACAGGATCGACGATTTCTCCGCCTTAATGCACCGAAGTCCCTTCGGGGTCGCTCGCCCCATCGGTGTTCCGGCCGATCGCGGGGCGCGACAACACCCACCAGCTCCCGACCATCAGCGCCACGGACAGCGCCTCGATGATCATTGCCTGGATGATGCCCGAATTGACCGGATCGCCGCTCGCCGCGCCGAACAAGCGGCCCGCGAGCGCCGTGCCGTAGAGCGCGGCCGGGACCAGCAAAGCGCGCAGCCAGCCCGGAACCAGCGCGCCGAGCGCCGCGGCGCCCGCGGCGACAAGGAAAAAGGCCGACAGGTCGGCACGGATCGTGTTGGTCGCCGTACCCTCGACGAGGATGCCGAAGGTTTCCGTATAGCTTAGAGGATCGAACAATCCCCGCATGCCGACGATGACGAAAAAGACCGCCCACAGCAGGACCGCGCCACGCAAAACCCAGTTGATCATGGTTTTTCTCCCTTGCCGCCGAAGCTGCGGCATTGCGGGGAGAAGTTCAATCTATTCCGGCGCGAAGGTCGCTTCGATCCAGCAGCCGCCGAGCACGCGGCTCTCGTCGGCGGCGTCATAGATCACCGCCGCCTGCCCCGGGGCGACGCCATATTCCGGCGCTGCGAAGATCAGCCGGTCGCCGGTCACCCGCGCCGCGACCGGCCGCGCCATGCTCCGGACCTTCGCCAGCACCTCGCGGCCTTCGACATCGGCCAGCCAGTTCCCTTCGCCCAGCCGGGCCCCTGACACCGCGAGCGCGCGACGCGGCCCAACGACCACCTGCTTTGCTTCGGCATCGAGGCGGACGACATAAAGCGGCTCGGCCTGCCCGCCGATCTCGATCCCGCGCCGCTGGCCGACGGTGTAATGGATGAGCCCCTTGTGTGCGCCCAGCACCGTGCCGTCGACATGGACGATATCGCCCTGGTCGTCCGCCTCGGGGCGCAGCTTCCTGACCAGCGTCGCATAATCGCCGTCGGGGACGAAGCAGATATCCTGACTGTCGGGTTTGCCCGCAACACCGAGTCCGAGGTCGCGCGCGATTTCGCGCACGACGCTCTTCTCGAGCCCGCCGAGCGGAAAGCGTAGAAAGTCGAGCTGGTCCTGCGTCGTCGCGAACAGGAAATAACTCTGGTCGCGCGCCGGATCGACGGCGCGGTGCAACTCGGCGCCCGCGGGTCCCATCACCCGCCGCACATAATGGCCGGTCGCCAGACAGTCGGCGCCGAGGTCCTTCGCCAGCCGGAACAGGTCGGTGAACTTCACCCCCATGTTGCAGCGCACGCACGGGATGGGCGTCCTGCCGCTCAGATATTCGTCGGCAAACTGGTCGATCACCGTATCGCGAAAGCGGCTTTCATGATCATAGACATGATGCGCAAAGCCCAGCCGGTCGGCGACCGCGCGTGCATCGCGGATATCCTGCCCGGCGCAGCACGCCCCGACCCGCTTCGCCTTCGCGCCATGATCGTAAAGCTGCAGCGTCACACCGATCACCTCGGCACCCGACCGCGCAGCCAGCGCCGCGACCACGCTCGAATCGACTCCGCCCGACATCGCGACGACGATCCGCCGGTCCTTCAGCGGATCATCGAGTTGGAAGTCGCCCCGGGCGAGCCCGGCAGGGGAAAATGCGGTGGCCATGATGCGCGCCATCTAGGGATGGGCGTGCAAAAATACCAGCTTTTCTACCGCACGCGTCAAAATATTGACGGGGGTTAAGCTTCGCTAACAAGGCCTGAAATGGGCATTTACTGGACCTTAGGCCGTCTTCGCTAGACGAGTCGATATGAACCTTGCCCCATCCGATCTTCCGCGCATCGCCGGTGCGGCCAGCCTGTCGAACCCCGGTTTCGACATCATCCTGGCCGTATCGAGCGCGCGTCAGGCGATGCTGCCGACCGTCCGGCTGCTGCAGACGCGGTCGAATCGCGAATCGCACGCCGCACGGGTGGGCGCGCTTCGTCATTATCTCGGCGGCGCGGCCGGCGGCGGGCAAGGGAACGCGTCGCGGCCCGCCCGTTTCTTCGACCTGTCCCGCGATGTGAACGCCCTGCCCGAAACTATGAACAGCCTGTTTACCAGAGGATTTCAGCCGATGTTGAATCCCTCTGAATTAGACCGGTCGGCGTCGGTCAACCCGATCCCCCCGACGTTGAAACGATGGAATGAACATGATTGAAAACCAGAAAATCCGGCCCGCTCAGGTCATCGGCCCCCTCGGGGAGCCGCTGACGCTCGACTCGCTGCCCCCCGCGACCACGACGCGCTGGGTCGTACGCCGCAAGGCGGAGGTCGTCGCGGCCGTTAACGGCGGCCTGCTGACCGTCGACGAAGCGTGCGAACGCTACAGCCTGACGCTCGAAGAGTTTGCGAGCTGGCAGCGGTCGATCGATCGCAGCGGTATGCCGGGGCTGCGCGTCACGCGCATCCAGCATTACCGCGACCTGTACGAGCGCCAGCAGCGCTTCTGACACAGGCTCTGCGCAACCTGAAAGAAGAGGGCGCTTCGGCGCCCTCTTTTTTGCCCGGCTAACGCACACAGGCCTCACCGTCATGAATTTTTGCAAGCAAAATCAATTCTATTTGTCATCGACGACAGAAACTTCGCAACCCTGATGTTCATCCCGCGTTAAGCCCCAGAGTCAACTTTGGGAGTCACTCAATATGCGTAAGTTCGTTATCGCTCTCGCCGCCACGTCGGCCCTTGCGCTCGGCGCTTGTCAGAGCCCCGCCGCCGACAAGGTCGAGGATCAGGCCGAAGCACAGGCTGACGCCATCGACGATCAGGCCGACGCCATGCCCGAAGGTCCGGCCAAGGAAGCTACCGAAGCCAAGGCTGATGCGGTCGAAGCGGCAGGCGAAGAAAAGGCCAATGCGATGGACGACAATGGCGAGATCGCCCCGTCCGAAGTCGGCGCCACCCCGCCGGCCGAAGCCAAGAAATAAATTTCCACCCCTCGCACCAGGGATTGGAAGTGGGGCGCCGCCGGCTTGTCCGCGGCGCCCTTTTTCGTGGTGTTAGACCACTTAGTCGTGTTGTGACCACGGTCACCGCGCCGACGCAGCGTACATCCTATGCAGGCTTCTGTGGAACCGGGCGATCTTCTGCAGCCCGGGTCCACGCCATCACCCTCCTGCCGCCAAATGGCGGTGGGAGGGACTAACCCGCGCGCTACGCCGTAACGGCTGAATCAGGCGTCATCCCCCATCCGCAGCGCGGCGATAAACGCCTCCTGCGGAATGTTGACGTTGCCATATTCGCGCATGCGCTTTTTGCCCTCTTTCTGCTTTTCGAGGAGCTTCTTCTTGCGGGTCGCGTCGCCGCCATAGCATTTGGCGGTCACGTCCTTGCGCAGCGCGGCGATGGTTTCGCGGGCGATCACCTTGCCGCCGATCGCGGCCTGGATGGGGATCTTGAACATGTGGCGCGGGATCAGGTCCTTCAGCCGCTCGCACATACCGCGGCCACGGCTTTCCGCCGAGCCGCGGTGGACGATCATGCTCAGCGCATCGACCGGCTCGTTGTTGACGAGGATGCTCATCTTGACGAGATCGCCGGCGCGGTGGCCGATCTGGTGATAGTCGAACGACGCGTAACCGCGGCTGATGCTCTTCAGCCGGTCGTAGAAATCGAACACCACCTCGTTGAGCGGCAGTTCATAGGTGATCTGCGCGCGGCCGCCCACATAAGTGAGGTTCTTCTGCACCCCGCGGCGGTCCTGACACAGCTTCAGGATCGGGCCGAGATAGTCGTCGGGCACATAGATCACCGCCTCGATCCACGGCTCCTCGATCTCGTCGATGCGGTTCGGGTCGGGCATGTCGGCGGGGTTGTGGAGCTCGATCTCCTTCGCCGCCTCATTCTTGGTGTGGCTCAGTTTCAGCTTGTACACCACCGACGGGGCGGTGGTGATGAGGTCGAGGTCATATTCGCGGGTCAGCCGCTCCTGAATGATCTCGAGGTGGAGCAGGCCGAGGAAGCCGCAGCGGAAGCCGAAACCGAGCGCGGCCGAGCTTTCCATCTCGAACGAGAAGCTCGCGTCGTTGAGGCGGAGCTTCTGGATGCTCTCGCGGAGCTTCTCGAAATCGTTCGCGTCGGTCGGGAACAGGCCGCAGAAGACGACCGGCTGGACTTCCTTGAACCCCGGCAGCGGCGCCGCAGCGGGTTTTTTCGCGTCGGTCACCGTGTCGCCGACGCGCGCCTGCGCGACGTCCTTGATCTGCGCGGTGATGAAGCCGATCTCGCCCGGACCGATCTCGGTCAGTTCCTCGCGCTTCGGGGTAAAGCAGCCGACGCGGTCGATCAGATGTGTGGTGCCCGCCTGCATAAACTTGATCTGCTGACCCTTTTTCAGCACGCCGTCGACAACGCGGACAAGGATGACGACGCCCAGATAAGGATCGTACCAGCTGTCGACGAGCATCGCGAGAAGCGGCGCTGCGGCGTCGCCTTTCGGCGGCGGGATCTTGGTCACAATCGCCTCGAGGCATTCCTCGATGCCGATCCCCGACTTGGCCGAGGCGAGCACCGCGTCGTCGGCCGGAAGCCCGATGATATCCTCGATCTCGGCCTTCACCTTGTCAACATCGGCGGCCGGCAGGTCGATCTTGTTGATCACCGGCACGATCTCGTGATCATGCTCGATCGACTGATAGACGTTTGCGAGCGTCTGCGCCTCGACCCCCTGCGCGGCATCGACGACAAGCAAGGCGCCCTCGCACGCCGCAAGCGACCGCGACACTTCATAGGCGAAGTCGACGTGCCCCGGCGTATCCATCAGGTTGAGCTCGTACGTCTCCCCGTCCTTCGCGGCGTACTTCAGACGCACCGTCTGCGCCTTGATCGTGATCCCGCGCTCCTTCTCGATGTCCATATTATCAAGAACTTGCGCCGACATCTCGCGCGCGGTCAGCCCGCCGGTGAACTGGATCAGCCGGTCGGCAAGCGTCGACTTGCCATGGTCGATGTGCGCGATGATCGAGAAATTGCGGATATGCGAAAGGGGCGTTGTCATGCGCGGCGCGTTAGCAGGGGAAAGCCGCGCTGTCAGCAAGCTCTTAAAGCCACAAAAACCCCGCATCGACGGGTTGGTTTTGCGGCCTTTGCGGCTTTAGGGAGACAAAGGATACGCATGAGAAGCGCGAAACTGTCTGCTTTGTCGCTTTAGCCGTGAGCCAAAGGTCGCGAAGGTCGCCCACGGCGCACGCGGACGGAACATCGCAAAGGTCGCATGCGGGTGCGATGTTTCGGGCGAGCAGCGAGGCAGCGGATCGGACGAGTCAAGAGCGAGGGGCGCAAGGCTGGCATGGCGGGACAATGTAGGAAAGAGGGTTTCGCGAGGGCGCGGACGGTCAGCGCGGGAGATAATATCCTGCGTCACCTGCGCGAGCCGATCCGGTGGCAACGAGCGTTTCGAGCACCGCCTGAATGCGTTCGCGCCGTTTGGGTGTGCTGCGGCCGCTGAAGGCAGCCGAGAGCGCGTCGGGGCGGACGGGGCCGTTGGCAGCGGCGAGCATGTCGCGCACCGAGCGAATCTGATCGAGGCCATCGGCCGGCCATTTGACCTCGGTCGCCGCCGCGACGGGCTCCCCCAGATCGGCCTCGTGCTGCTGATGGCCGTGCACCTTGTGGCCGAGGCGCGGAATCTGGAAATCGGGACGGAGCCAGTGGACTATACCCCGCTTTTCGTCGGCCGCGCGTTCCTGATTGAGTGCGACGAGGCGCATCAACAGTTCGTCTTCGGCCGCTTCCTGGTCCTCCGACTTGTGCGGGCTGGGTGTGGTCGCGCCGGGCTTGCCGACCAGACGCGCGGCGAGATCGTCCCAGCCATAGGCCGCAAAAACCGCGCGATCGATATCGTCGTGCAATTCCTTCAAGATCGCGATCCGACCCGCGTCGTAGATATCGCGTTCGGCCGGGGTGAGCGGATCGACCGGCGCGCCATTGTCGAGTTCGCGCACCCGTTCGAGAACATTGTAAAGGCCGGTCATCGTCAGATGATCGTGTTTCGACAGCCGTTCCTTTCGGAAGGCGTCGAGACGTTCGCCGAGAGCTTTGAGGTCCGGAGGCGATTCAGCAGGGAAAGGATAGGGGTCAAAGGTCCGGGTTTTCGAATAGCGAGAGTCGTTACCGACGCCCATCCACCCTCCCGTGTTGATGGCCCAGACCACATTCGATCGAGCCGAAAGAACGGCTAACTGCGCGGCATTGTCCAACCCCATTGCGATGAGCATGTTATCCGGGCGCACATCGCTACGAAGAAACTGAAAAAAGCGATGCTTCGCGGTCTCTATCGTGGCGATATAACGATCCTGCCCATTCAAAACCTTGCGGAGCTCCGATCGCGGTTCGCCAAATATCCACCAGTTGTTGCGATAGGTATCGCGCGCATTTTGATCACGCTCTGGCTTCACCCTATCCACGATGCGCTGATAAACTTCTGGATATCGATCTCTTACCTGCTCCGATTTCAGACCAAAAAGGTCGATCACCATTACGCCCCGCGCGCGCTGGGCCAAATCTCGACCATGGCGGTAGTTGAGAATATATTTGTCGAGCTCGGCTTGTCGTCCCAAGCCGATGACAGCAGCTTCGCGAGGGGTAACGATGAATCCTGATCCGTGCAGCTTTACGCCCGGACTCGAGAGCATATCGTTCGCCATTAATGGAACCGCTTTGGATACGTCGGCACCCAGCGACAATTTTGCTGTAACTTTCCCAGAGCCTCGTTTCAGTTCCACCTTAGGCGTGTCGGTATTCAGGCCCGCCTCACTTGCTACGGCCGCCAGCACCCCTTCCCGCTCGCCGCGGACCGCGACGGTCATCGCGATCCGCACCGCCGCCTTGTCGCTCGCCTTCATCCACGGATGATCGGGCACGGCGTATATCAGGCTGAGCGGTTCCTTCGCCCCCATATATTTTTCGACGACCCGGCGACTGAATGTCTGGGTGATGCTGTTGGTCGTGATGAAGCCGAAGCGCCGTAGCGGATTGGCTTTGCCCTTCGCCGGCTTCGCCGTCAGGTGGCGCGCCGCTTCGTCCCAGAAGTGCATGACGAAATCGGCGCCGCCGGGCACGTCGCGGCGCACCGCCCAGCACGCCTCGGCATAACCGTCGCCAAGCTCGGCACGCATATCCTTGCCCCCGATGAAGGGCGGATTGCCGACGATGAATTCAGCGTCGGGCCAGACCGCGCGGCGCGGGTTCACATAGAGATAGGTTTCGCGACGCGCATTTTCGTCGGGCACTTCCTCGCCGGTGATCGGATGAAGCTTTTTCGTCACGCCATCCCAGATGGTAACCGGTTTGCCTTGCTCGTCGCGCGCGAGGCGTTTTTCGTCATAGGCGATCAACGCGTCCTGATGGCGAATCGTGCCATAGGCGTTGAGGATCGGTTCGGGCACATCCTTTGCCGCGACGGTGCGGAGCTGCCATTTGAGGAAGCCGATCCACAGCACGAGATCGGCGATCGGCACGGCGCGTTCGTTGATTTCGAGGCCGAAGAATTGCTTGGGACTGACGGTTTCGCCGTCGAGCAGCAGCTTCGCCTCGTCTTCGCCGAGATCGTCGAGCGTTTCGAGAATTTCGCCTTCGAGGCGCTTCATCAGTTCGAGCGAGACATAGAGGAAATTGCCGGTGCCGCACGCGGGATCGAGGACGCGCGTCGTGCAAAGACGGTGGTGGAAATCGCGCACGACCTGCAGCGCCTGCTTGCGCTCGCCCTGCGATTGCAGATCCTCGACGCGCGCGAGCACTTCTTCCCAATCGGCGCGCAGCGGTTCGATGATCGTCGGGATCACCAGCCGTTCGACATAGGGGCGCGGGGTGTAGTGAGCACCGAGTTTGGACCGCTCTTTGGGATCGAGAGCGCGTTCGAGCAGGGTGCCGAAAATGGCGGGTTCGACGTCCTTCCAGTTGCGGCGCGATGCGAGCCAGAGCTCGCGAATATCGTCTTCGTCGAGCTTGAGCGCCTTGGTCTTTTTGAACAGTGAGCCGTTGAACTTCTTGAGCTTGCGTTCGAGGCCGCCATCGAAGCCGCCGACGTCCATATTTTTCCACAGGCTTTCGAGCGCGTGTGGAAAGATGTCGGGCGTCATGCGGCGCAGCATCGCCTCGAACGGCTTTTCTTCCTCCCCCGGCTTTTTGGGTAGCAGGTCGACGTCCTCGGCAAACATGGTGAAGAGGCAACGCATCAGAAATTCGGCAATTTCCGAAGCGGCGTGGCGCCCTTCGAGACGCTTGGCGATTTTTGCGAGCCGCTCGGCAATATCCTGCGTCACCTCGGCGGAGATTTTTGTCGGATCGAGCGCCTGCGGATTGGTCCAGATCTGAATCAGGCGCTGCTGGATATCGGGGTCGAGCAGATCGTCCATCGACAGGCGATAATTCTGGCGATCGGGGAAATGGGCGTAGTTTTTCCCCTGCCCGGAAAAATCGGCGAATATTTCGATCACGTTGCCGACATCGACGATCAGCAAAAACGGCGGATAGCCATGATCGACGGGCAGCGCGCGGGCGTAATCTTCCGCCTGCTTCTTGGCGGCGATCATGATCTTGTCCCAGCCGCGTGTGCCGCGCTTGGCATGGCCCATTTTCTGCGTCGTTTCGATCCCTGCCAGCGTCAGCTGTTCCTGCATGTCCCTGTCGCGCTGCGACTGGCGCTTGGCCGACTGTTTGGCTTCGAGAATGAAATGGCCGCGCTTGTAACAATCGATCCGGCCCGACGACGTCGTGCCATTGGGGTGGTGAAAGGTTACATTGCGTTCGAATACATAGTCGTTTTGACGCGTATCTTCGCGTGCGAAAGCCGGTTGGGGTACGCCCAGCGCGCCGGTCAGACGTTCGACGAACAGTTGATAGTTCGACATTTCGGATCCACCGGACTCCGCGACGTCCGCGATTAATTGTTCCAATGCGCTTTGGGGACGTTGCTGATCCGACATCGGGCTATCGCTAAAGCGAAGTGCTGGGCGCTGCTACTGGATTCTTTCGCACGAACGCAGCCACCGCGCGCAATCGTCCCTTACCCGCGCGTCCCCATCCCCCATCCCCCGCTCGAGCACCGCCGTCCTGCCTTGGCCCTCCGCCACCGCCGCCAGCGCGGCGATCGCATTCGCACGCACCCGCGGCACGGGATGCGCTCGCCCGAA
Organism: Sphingopyxis macrogoltabida; assembly: GCF_001314325.1. Taxonomy (NCBI): domain Bacteria; kingdom Pseudomonadati; phylum Pseudomonadota; class Alphaproteobacteria; order Sphingomonadales; family Sphingopyxidaceae; genus Sphingopyxis; species Sphingopyxis macrogoltabida. The sequence goes on along the minus strand of NZ_CP009429.1, from coordinate 157,006 downwards.
TTGCTCGGCGATGTCCTTGCCATTTTCGGTCAGGTGCACCGCGCAGCGGAGGAGCATTTCGGCGGGGGTGAGGGTCGGGCGGCGGGCGATCGTGCCCGCTTCAAGGTCGACGATATACTGGTCGCGCCAGGGGATATGTTCGCCCTCGTCCATGATGTTGAGGCTGATCGACAGGCGCTCAGGCGGGAGCTGGCTGTGGATGTCGCGGTGGGCGCGGTAGAGCATCATCCTGCCTTCGCTGAGGCTGCTGCGCTCGACGAATTGCAGGTTCAGCGGCTCGCCGAGGCGGCCGTCGACGGATTCGGGGTCATAGTCATAATAGTCGCTGACATAGCCCGGGCCCCAATAGCCGGTGGTGAGGAAGTGGAAATTATGGTCGTGCGGCAGCCCGTAGGCGAAGGCAGCCGGGCCGCTGGCGCTGTAGGCCGCGTCGCGCTCGGCCGGCCAGAGGTTGGCGCGGAGGAAATAGCCGCGCGGGCTGCGGTGGAGGAGAAAAACCTGCGCCGAATAGCGGTTGGTTTCGAGCTGGTCGCGGTAGCTCGCCTTGAGTTCGGCGATCACCCGGTCGGCGAGGAAGCTGCGGTTGCGCTGCAGTCCCGCGAGCAGCGCAGAGCAGCGCGCGAGGCTGGCCTCGTCGGCGAGATCGACGCCGCTTTCGTCGAGGCGCGCGGCGACTTCTTCGAGGTCATAGACCGGGCCGGCGGGCGGGTCGATCAGGCGGGGCATGGGCTACCCTCCGCGATGCTACCCCGGCATTCGACAGCCCCTCCCCCGGGCCCTCCCGCAAGCGGGACGGGAGAGTAGAGCGCGAGGGTCGCCGTGGCGGCACGGCGGACCTCGGGATGCGGGTCCGCTGTCGCCATTGCCGCGAGCAGCGGCCGCGCGACAGCAGCGTCGAGCGCGACCAGTTCGCGCATCGCGGTCCAGCGGGCGGCAAAATCCTCACCGTGCGTTTCGGCGGCGAACAGCGGCGCGGCATCGCGGCGTCCGAGCGTGCGGAGCAGCGCGAGCGCCATACCGCGAAAGCTGCTGTCGCGGCGCGACGCCGAGACATGCGCGAGACGGCCGCTCGCGACATGATAGGCGCGTACCGGAAGCGGCGACGGCGGCTGGACCGCGATTTCGAGCATCAGCACGTCGCCGTCGCCGCCCGTCAGCGATATCGCCTGCCGAGCGGTATCGAGCGTCAGCATCTCGCCATCGACCAGCGGGCGCGGCGGCGCGGTGATGCACCGGCTGGCGGCGCCGGCGGTGAAGCCGCCCGCCTCCTCTGCCGCGCTCACCGCGACGTCGTGCATCTCGATGGCAGCGCCCCCGGCGTGGAGGATGCGGAGGCGCGCGCGGCCCGGTGCGAACAGCGCCAGCGCTGCATCGCCGGTCTCCCTCGCGCCCTGTGCCTCGAACGGGCGAACGAGCAGGGTGACGCGGATATTCCCGGCTTCGGCGAGCAATATGCCGGCAAGCGCGCCGCCGCCGACGGGACGGAGCGGCGGGCGGGCGAAGGGGTCGGCGGCGAGGAGGGCAAGCGCGGCGTCGAGCCGCGCCCCGAGCCAGCCGGTGTCGTCGAGCCAGGGATCCAGCGCGGCGAGCGCCGCATCGGGCGGCAGGTCCCCGGCTGCGCGCATCGCGGCGAGGAGCCCGCCCGGCGCCTCGTCCTCCGCCTGCCAGCGCGCGGCGAGCGCGGTGGCGGCAGCGCGCATGCGCTGGCGGCGCGGCAGATCGGCGACGGGAAAATGATCGTGGCGGGAAGGGGTCATGCAGTCGCGGCCCAAAGGTTGCGCGGGCGGAACCGGGACCGCCCGCGCCCCTCTTTTCAGTCGTAGATGATCAGGACGACGGTGACGGTCACCTCGAACGTCGACGAGCCCGGCTTTGTCTGCGCGACAAGCGAGCCGAACAGGCCGACCGCGGTGTCGAGCAGCGGCAAGGCGTTGATATCGATGGCTGGCAGCCCCATGCTTCCCTCCCCTTTTTGACGACGGCGCAACATGCCGCCGCGGCGAGGGCTATGGCGGCCGGTGGGCCGAGCCCAGTTAACAAAACGTCATGCATCGGCGCTTGCCTGAACGGCGCGGCACGGTAGGCTGCGTCGGTCCAACCGGAGTCCTGCCATGCGCCGTGCCCTTGCCCTGCTGCTTTGCCCGTTGCTGTTGCCGATGACGCCCGCGGCGGCCGAGACCTTGCTGGTCGGCAACAAGAGCGAAGACACGCTGAGCGTCATCGCGCTGGCGTCGGGCGAGGAAATCGCGCGGCTGCCGACAGGCAAGATGCCGCACGAGATCGCAATCTCGCCCGACGGCAAGCAGGCGGCGGTGGTCGCCTATGGCGGCACGACGATCGACATTTTCGATGTCGCGGCGCGGACGAAGCTGAAGACGATCGACCTCAGCCCGAACCAGCGGCCGCACGGGCTGCTGTGGCTGTCCGACGGGCGGCTCGTCGCGACGACCGAAGGCAGCGAATCGATCGCGGTCGTGGCGCCCGACGGCACGGTCGCCTCGATTTCGACCGGGCAGAAAGGGTCGCACATGGTTGCCGTCGCGCCCGACAACCGCACCGCCTATGTCGCCAATATCGGATCGGGGACGGTGAGCGTGCTCGACTTGCAGGATGGAAAGAAGCTGCGCGACCTGACGATCGGCGGCAAGCCCGAGGGGCTGGCGCTGGCGAAAGGCGGGCGCGAACTGTGGGTCGGCGACCTCGACGCGCCGCGGGTGTCGGTGTGGGATACGGCAAAGAGCGAAAAGATCGCCGAACAGCCGGTCGACCCGGTGGCGATCCGCGTATTGGCGAGCCCCGACGGCAAGCTCATTGCGACGAGCAATATCGCGAGCGGCACGATCAGCCTGTTCGACGCCGAAACGCGCGTACTGCTGCGCACGATCAAGGTGTCGGGCGACGCCGCCGCGGGGCAGGTGACCTTGCTGTTCAGCAGCGATTCGACGCGGCTCTATGCCGCCGAGACGGGGCACGACAAGATCGCCGAAATCGATGTCGCGAGCGGCGCCGTGCTGCGGCGGATCGGCGCGGGCAAGAACGGCGACGGGCTGGCCATCGCGCCCTGAACCGGCGGCCGATCGGCGGCTATTGTTTCAGCATGTCGAGCGCGACGTCGACGATCATGTCTTCCTGTCCGCCGACCATTTTGCGGCGTCCGAGTTCGACGAGGATGGCGCGGGTATCGAGGCCGTGCTCGGCGGCGGCTTTTTCGGCATGGCGAAGGAAGCTGGAGTAGACCCCCGCGTATCCCAGCGTCAGCGTCTCGCGGTCGACGCGCACCGGGCGGTCCTGCAGCGGGCGGACGAGGTCCTCGGCCGCATCCATCAGCGCGTAAAGGTCGCAGCCATGGTTCCAGCCATGCACGTCGGCCGCAGCGATAAACACTTCGAGCGGCGCATTCCCCGCGCCCGCGCCCATCCCGGCGAGGCTCGCATCGACGCGCACCGCGCCATTCTGTACGGCGACGATGCTGTTCGCGACCCCGAGACTGAGGTTGTGGTGCGCGTGGACGCCGCGCTGGGTCTCGGGCTTCAGCACCCGGTCGTACGCCTGCAGCCGCGCCGCATATTGGTCCATCGTCAGCGCGCCGCCGCTGTCGGTGACATAGACGCAATGCGCGCCATAGCTTTCCATCAGCTTCGCCTGCGCCGCGAGCGGTTCGGGCTCCGACATATGGCTCATCATCAGGAAGCCCGAGACGTCCATGCCGATGCCGCGCGCGAACTCGATATGCTGTTTCGCGACATCGGCCTCGGTGCAATGCGTCGCGATGCGGACCGAACGCACGCCCATCTCATAAGCATGTTTGAGGTCGTGGATGGTACCGATCCCGGGGAGCAAGAGCGTGGTGAGCACGCTATGTTCGAGCACCTCGGCAACCGCGCCGATCCAGTCCCAGTCGGTGTGGGCGCCAAAGCCGTAGTTGAAGCTCGACCCTTGCAGCCCGTCGCCGTGCGCGACCTCGATCGCGTCGACCTTCGCGCGGTCGAGCGCCTTCGCGATCGCCTGCACATGGCCGAGGCCATATTGGTGGCGGATCGCATGCATGCCGTCGCGCAGCGTGACGTCCTGGATATAGAGTTTGGTGGTCGTCGGATCGAAGCTCATGCGGCCACTCCTTCGTTCATGCGGAGCGCGATCTTCTCGGCCGTCTTGAGCGCCGCCGAGGTCATGATGTCGAGATTGCCCGCATAGGCCGGGAGGTAATGCGCCGCGCCCTCGACCTCGAGGAAGACGCTGACCTTCAGGCCCGTGAAGCTGCCGTCCATTTCGGGGATGCGCAGCGGTGCGTTGCTGCCGATGCTTTCGAACTGCACCGCCTGTTTGAGCCGGTAGCCGGGGACATAGGCCTGCACCTCGGCGACCATATCCTCGACGCTTTGCGCAATCGCGTCGCGGTCGGCGTCGTCGCAGAGGCAATAGACGGTGTCGCGCATGATCAGCGGTGGTTCGGCGGGATTGAGGACGATGATCGCCTTGCCGCGCGTCGCGCCGCCGACTTCGGCGATCGCCCGGCTTGTCGTCTCGGTGAACTCGTCGATGTTGGCGCGGGTGCCGGGGCCAGCGCTTTTCGACGCGATCGACGCGACGATCTCGCCATAATGGACTTTCGAAACGCGGTTCACCGCGGCGACGATCGGGATCGTCGCCTGCCCGCCGCAGGTCACCATATTGACGTTGGCGGCATCGAGGTTCGCGTCGCCGTTCACCGGCGGGATCGTGTAAGGACCGATCGCCGCCGGGGTCAGGTCGACGACGCGCTTGCCGTGCGCGATCAGCACGTCGCTGTGGTGCTTATGGGCACCTGCGGAGGTCGCATCGAAAACGATCGCGATATCGGCAAAGCCCGGCAGCGCGATCAGGCCGTCGAGGCCATCCGCCGTGATCGGCACGCCCAGCCGTTCGGCGCGTTTGAGCCCGTCGCTTTCGGGATCGATCCCGACGAAAGCGCCCATTTCGAGGATATCCGACAGGCGCATGATCTTGATCATCAGGTCGGTGCCGATATTGCCCGAGCCGATGATCGCGACTTTGGTTTTCGCCATTTCGCTATGCCTTGTACGTAAAGCTGCAGGTGCCGATGCCGGCGATGCGCGCCTCGACCTGGTCGCCCGGCGTCAGCGCGACCATCGGCCCGAGCGCGCCGGCGAGGAGGATATCGCCCGCCTGCAGCGGCTCGCCGCGCGTCGACAGCGTCTGGGCAAGCCAGGCGGCGGCGTTGAGCGGGTTGCCAAGCGCCGCGGCGCCGACGCCGGTCGACGCGACCGCGCCGTTCACCGACATCTCCATCGCCGCACCTTCGAGGTCGAGCCCGGCGAGCGGCAGGCCGTCGTCTGCCAGCACGAAGAAGGCCGACGAGCCATTGTCGGCGACGGTGTCGGCAAAGGTGATTTTCCAGTCGGCGATGCGGCTGTCGACGATCTCGATCGCCGCATGGACGCTCGCCACCGCGGCCGCGACCTGTTCGGGTGTGGTATCGGCATCGGGCAGGCCGATGCCGAGAATGAAGGCGATCTCGGCCTCCGCCTTCGGCTGGATCGCCCGCGCCGGGTCGAGCGTTCCGCCATCGGCGACGCGCATGTCGTCGAACAGCACCCCGAAGTCGGGCTGGTCGACGCCGAGCTGCGCCTGCACCGCCTTTGCCGTCAGTCCCGCCTTGCGGCCGACGATGCGGCGGCCCTGTGCTTCCCAGAAACGCGTGTTGATCGTCTGCACCGCATAGGCGCCCGCGGCATCGGTCGGTTCGAGCGCATCGCGCAGCGGCGCGACCGCCGCGCCCGCATAGGCATCGCGGAGGCGGCGGGCGACGGCTTCGTGGGTGGCGGTCATCGCGCCTTGCCCGGATGGACGGTGCCGCAGTTGCCGCAGGTGCGCAGCGCCTCGCTCGCGTAAAAGGCCTCGAACAAGGGCGGCAGGTCGCGGACGATGCTCTGGAGCTGAACCTCGACCCGGTGGACGATATGGCCGCAATCGTCGCAATACCATTGGAAGGCATCGATCAGCCCGTCGGGGCGCTTGCGTTCGATCACCAGCCCGACGCTGCCCGCGACCGGGCGCTGCGGCGAATGCGGGACGCGCGGCGGCAAGAGGAAGATGTCGCCCTCGCGGATCGGCATGTCCTTGGGCCCCTCGTCGGTCCACAGCCGCAGGTTCATGTCGCCCTCGATCTGGTAGAAAAACTCCTCGAGCGGGTCGACATGATAGTCGGTGCGCTGGTTCGGACCGCCGACGACGGTGACGATGAAATCGGCATCCTCCCAGATTTGCGTATTGCCGACCGGCGGCTTCAGCACATCGCGGTGCGCCTCGATCCATTCGCGGAAGTTGAAGGGCAATCCATAGCTCAGCATGGCGCTATCCTTTCGATGCGCGCGGGATGAAGGCGGTCGCCTTGATCTCGATCAGCAGATGCGGGTGCGGAAGCTGGTGGACCGCGACGGTCGTCCGCGCGGGGCCCGCTTCGTCGAAATATTCGGCGTAGACGGCGTTATAGCCGCCGAAGTCGTTCATGTTGACGAGGAAGCTCGTCACGTCGACGACGTCGGCGAGCGAGCCGCCCGCGTCGGCAAGGATCGCCCCGATATTCTCGATCACCGCGCGCGTCTGCGCCGCGATGTCGAGCGTGAGGGTGCCATATTCGTCGGCCGAGGCGCCTGCGAAACTGTTGTCGGCGCGGCGCGAGCTGGTGCCCGAGACGAAGACGAAATCGCCGGCGCGGCGATAATGCGGAAAGCGGCCGCGCGGGCGCGCCTTGCCGGGGATCACCCTGCCCTCACTCTCGCTCATGCCGCGCCTCCTTCGATGGTGAAGCCGACGCGGCCGAGATGGCCGGCGTCGAGCGATACGCTGCGCGCCTCGCCGATCGCCGCCGCCGCGGTCGCGCCGCCGAGCATCACCGTCCAGCCCGGCTGGAGCGTCAGCCCCGCCGCGCCCGCGAGCCGCGCCGCCGCGACGAGCGAGCGGACCGGATCGCCGAGGATCGCCGCGCTGGTTCCCGTCTCGGCGACGGCGTCGTCGACGCGCATCACCATCGCGACATCGGCGATATCGGTGTCGGCGGCAAGCCACGGCCCGGTGACGAAGGCAGATGAGGAGGCATTGTCAGCGACGACATCGCCGAGCGCGAAGCGGAAATTCTCGTAGCGGCTGTCGATGATCTCGAGCGCCGCGGCGACCGCATCGATGGCCGCGAGCGCCTGATCGCGCGTCACTTCGCCCGCCAGCGGCGCCTTCAGCCGTACCGCGACCTCGGGCTCGACGCGCGGGTGGATGAAGCGCGCGCGGTCGATCGCGGCGCCGTTGACGACAACCATGTCGGAGGTCAGCCGGCCCCAGATCTGGTCCTTGAGCCCCATCTGGACCATCTTCGCTTCGCTGGTGAAGCCCATCTTCACCCCGACCAGCGTCGCCCCGCGCGCGAGGCGATGGTCGATCGCGGCGCGCTGGATCGCATAGGCGTCGGCGAGCGGCAGGTCTCCGGCTTCCCCGGTGATCTGCGGGATCGCCCTTGCCTCGCTGGCGGCGATGTCGAGCCTTGCGGCGATGGCAGCAATGTCGGCCATATCGTCCTCTTACAGTTTCACGCAGATATTGGTCGGTTCGGAATAGAAGCCCAGCGAATGTTCGCCGCCTTCGCGCCCGATACCCGACAGCTTCATGCCCCCGAACGGCGTGCGCAGGTCGCGCAGGAACCATTCATTGACCCAGACGATGCCGGTTTCCATCTCTGCCGCGACGCGGTGCGCACGGCCGACGTCGCGCGTCCAGATCGCGGCGGCGAGGCCATAGTCGGTGTCGTTGGCGAGTTCGATCGCTTCATCCTCGCTGTCGAAGGGTGCAATATGGCAGACGGGGCCGAAAATCTCCTCGCGCACGCAGCGCGCATCGGGCCCGAGCCCGGTGAGGATCGTCGGTTCGACGAACGCCCCGCCCGCGAGCGCGCCGCCCAGTTCGGGAACGCCCCCGCCCGCGACGACCGTCGCGCCCTCCTCCCGCGCCAGCGCATAATAGGAGAGCACCTTCTCGCGATGGCCATGCGAGATCAGCGGCCCCATGTCGGCGCCCGACCAGGGATCGCCGACGGTCAGCGTCCTTGCCCGCTCGGCGAGCGCGGCGACGAAGCGGTCGAAAATCGGCCGCTCGACATAGATGCGCTCGGTGCAAAGGCAGACCTGCCCGCAGTTCGAGAAGACCGAGCGCACCGTCCCCGCGACCGCCTCGTCGAAATCGCAGTCGGCGAAGACGAGCGCGGCATTCTTGCCGCCGAGTTCGAACGACACGGGTTTCACCCCCGCCGCCGCGACGCGCATGATTGCGCCGCCGGTCGCCGATTCACCGGTGAAGGTGATCGCGTCGATATCGGGGTTGGCGGTCAGCCATTCGCCGGTGGATTCGGCGCCGAAACCGTGGACGAGGTTGAACACCCCCGGCGGCACCCCCGCCGCGTCCATCACCTCGCCGAGCAGGGTCGCAGTCGACGGCGTTTCCTCGCTTGGCTTGACGACGACGACATTGCCGCAGGCGAGCGCGGGCGCGACCTTCCATGTCATCAGCAGCAGCGGCAGGTTCCATGGCGAGACGATCGCGACGACGCCCAAGGGCCGCGCGATCGCATAGTTGATCGCGCTGCGCCCGTCGGGCAGGTCGGTGCGGAAGCTCGGCATCGCGCGCGCCTCGGCGAGTGCGGCGAAGGCGCGGAAATTGGCGGCGCCGCGCGGAATGTCGATCGTGCGCGCCTGATGCAGCGACTTGCCGGTGTCGGCGATCTCGGCGGCGGCGAATTCATCGAAGCGCGCCTCGATCCCCTCGGCGATGCGGACAAGCAGCTTGCAGCGCTCGGCCTGCGACATCTTGCCCCACGGTCCCTTGAGCGCGGCGCGCCCGGCGGCGACGGCACGGTCGACGAGGTCGCGGCTCGCCTGCGACACGCGTCCGGCGACGCTGCCGTCGACGGGGTTCACATTGTCGAACCAGCTCTCGCCCTCGACGAAGGCGCCGTCGACATAATTGAGAACGGGCCGGTCAGCGAAAGGATAGCCGGTCACGCCGCACCCCCGACCGGGACATAGCCCGCAGCGTTGCTGTGCGCCGCGCCCGCCTTGCCGACATGCCCCGCCATCTGGAGCAGCGACAGGATCGTGTCGTTGAACTGCACCGGCGCCTCGAGGAAGGCCGAATGGCCCGCGTCGTTGACCTCGACGAGGAAAGAGCCCGCGACTTCGGCCTGCGCGAGCCGCACCGCCTCGATCGGGAAGAGGATATCGTCGACGCCCGACAGGAAAAGGATCGGGAAGCCCTTGCCGCCAAGGTCGGCGGCCGGGCGCGGCTCGAAGCGGCCGGTCAGGCTGTGGCGGTCGGCGGCGTTGAAGCTGGCGATCTGACGGTAGAGCGCCGCGAGCTCGGGCCCAGCGCCGGCGCCGAGCACGCGCTCGACCTGCGGCAGCGTGGCGGTGTGCGCCCGCGCCGCGTCCATCATCGCCTTCACCTCGCCGCTCTCGACGATGCCGTGCAGGCTGTCGCAGATGGCGAGCGCCGCGACGCGTTCGGGCGACCGGTGCGCGAAGCCGATGCAGGTGCCCGCGCCCATCGACTGGCCGACGAGCGCGACCTTCGCGTCGCCGAGATGGTCGAGCAGCGCCGCCAGGTCGTCGACGAAGGCGTCGCGGCCGCGCCCGTCATGATCGCGCGAGAGGCCGAAGCCGCGATGGTCGAAGGTGATGACGCGGTTCGCGCGCGACAGCGCATCGAGCTGGCGGTACCAGATCGCATGATTGCCGCCGATGCCGTGCGCGAGCACGACCGCCGGACCGGCCCCGTGCGCCTGCCAGTAGATTTCGGCGCCGGCAGTTGCCAGCATCCCGCTGTCCATCACGATACCCCCATCAATTTGCTGAGCCGCACGACATAGTCGCCGAACGCCGGATCCTCGCGCGTCGTGCTCGGATCGCGCGGGCGCGGCAGGTCGATGCGGACATCCTCGATAATCGTCCCCGGCCGCTCCGACATCACGAGCACGCGGTCGGACAGCAGCACCGCCTCCGAAATGCTGTGGGTGACGAGCAGCACCGTCTTGCGATCGCGCTGCCAGATGCGCAGCAATTCCATGTTGAGCCGGTCGCGGGTCAGTGCGTCGAGCGCGCCGAACGGCTCGTCCATCAGCAGCACCTGCGGCCCGCGGGCGAGCGCCTGCCCGATCGCGACGCGGTGGCGCATGCCGCCCGAAAGCTGGTGCGGATGGCTGTCCTCGAACCCCGTCAGCCCCAATGTCTCGACGAGCTCGGCCAGCGCCGCGACGTCGGGGCGCTTCGCCGCCGGGTCGAGATCGACCCCGAGCAGCAGGTTGTCGCGGACATTGAGCCAGGGCAGCAGGTTCGACGTCTGGAACACGAAGCCCATATCGGGCGACGGTGCCTGCACCACCGCGCCGTTGAACAGGATGCCGCCGTCATCGAAGGGCTCGAGCCCGGCGATCAGGCGGAGCAGCGTGCTCTTGCCGCAACCCGAGGGGCCGAGCACCGAGACGAATTCGGCGGCGCCGATCTCGGCGCTGACATTGGCCAGCACCTTGCGGCCGTCGAACGCCTTGCCGGCGCCGGCCATGGAGATCACCGCGCTCATGCTGCCCGCCACCAGATGAAGCGTTCCCAATAGGCGACGCCGTAAAAGAGGAGGAGCGACAGGACGGTCACCGCAATCAGCGCCGCAAAGGTCAATGTCGTGTGCCCAGACCCCGAGGCGGTGAGGATGAGATTGCCGAGCCCGTCGTTCGAACCGACGAATTCGCCGACCACCGCGCCGATCACCGCGAGCGGCATCGCGACCTTGCAGCCGTCGAGAAAGCTCGGCAGCGCGGCGGGGACGCGCAGCCGCCAGAAGCCCTGCATCGGCGTCGCGCGCAGCGCCCGGAAATGCTCTTCGAGATGCGCCGGGGTGCTCGCCAGCCCGCCCAATGTCGCGATGATGATCGGGAAGAAAGCGAAGAGGAAGGCCATGATCAGCTTCGACGTCAGCCCGTAACCGAACCAGACGACGATCAGCGGCGCGAGCCCGATCTTGGGGATGCTCTGCAACGCGACGAACAGCGGATAGACGGTACGCTTCGCGGTGCGCGAGAAATAGATCAGCGTCGCGACGGGGACGCCGAGCGCGACCGCGATGACGAAGCCCCAGAAGACCTCGGTCAGCGTGACGAGGCTTTGCGACAGGATCGGCCCGCGCGATTGCCACAATTCGCCGAGGATCGCGCTCGGCGGCGGCAGCAGGTAGGACTGCACCCCCGACCAGCGGACGCCATATTCCCATGCGAGCCCAAGCGCGGCGAAGAAGGCGATGCTGATCGCGGCGTCGCGGCTGAACAACCGGCTCATGCGTCGCCATCCTTGTCGAGCAAGGCGAGGATGCGCGCCGGCGGCGGCACGAGGAAACGATCGAGGTGCCAGCGGTCGAAGGTTTCGAGGTCCTTGCCGTCCCACACCGATGCTTCATAGGGCTGTTCGGCGGTGATCTGCGTCATGTCGGTGTAAAATTCGACATTGTTGCCGTCGGGATCGCGAAAGACGAGGAAGCTGTTCGCCCCCGGGCCATGCTTGCCGATGCCGCGGTCGATCGTGATGCCGCGCGCGACGAGCATCGCGGCAACCTGCTCCATCTCGGCCAGCGTTTCGAGGCGATAGGAGAAATGCTCGACCGCCGGATAATGGCCTTCGGGGATGGCGCTGTGCCCTGGCGGAAGCTGGAGCAGCGCAAGGTCGTGGTGATCCTCGCCGGCGCGCAGGAAGACCATATGATGGTCGATCCAGTCGGACACGCTGAGCCCGACGACCTCGGTGTAAAAGGCAAGGCTGCGGTCGATGTCGCGCACCTTGAGCACGAGGTGGCCGAGCCGCGTCGGGCGCGGGCGGTAGGAGGCGGGATCGGTCATGGCTGGTTCCCCATCGGGATGAAGCTGTTGGTGAAAAGCTGCGGCGCCTGGTCGAAACCCTGAAGCTGGCCGCTCGCCTGCAGATAGGTGACGGTGCGTTCGACCTTTTCGGGTTTCAGGCGGTGCGAGCCGCCCTCGGCGGCCATCAGCGCCGCGGTTTCGCGGATCTGGCGTTCGGTCACCGCCTCGTCGAGCAGCGGATAGGATTTGCGGATGATCGCGAGCGCGCCCTTGGGATCGCGCGCCGCGTCGGCGTAACCGCGATAGGCGGCCTTGAGGAAGGCGCGCACCAGATCGGGGTCCTTCTCGATCAGCGCATCCTGCGTCGCGAAACCGCTGCCATAGATGTCGAGCCCGAAGTCGGCATAGCCGATGCGCCCGATCGTCACGCCCTTTGCCTTCGCCGCCTTGTCGAACAGCGCCATCGAATTGCCGAGCCAGCATTCGGCGGCATCGATCCGCCCCTCGACGAGCGAGGAGACGACGATCGCTGGGTCGAGCTGGATCTGCTCGACTTGCGCCGGATCGACGCCATTGGCCTTGAGCCACGCCGGGAGCAAAGCCTGGATCATCGAGCTTTGCCCGGCGCCGAAGCGCAGGCCGGCAAGGTCGGCGGGCTTCGCAATCTTGTGCCGCTCCCTGACGAAGCAGGCGCCAGCGGGAAGCTGCATGTTGATGCCGCCGACCATGCGGACGCCGCCGCCCTTCGAGCGGTTGAGCGCGACCGACAGCGGGTCGATGTAGGCGAATTCGAACATGCCCTGATCGAGCTCGTTCGCGGTGCGCATGCCGCCGAAGCCGCGCACCGGTTCGACGGCGAGCCCGGCGTCGGCGAAATAGCCCTTGTCGATCGCGACGAAGATGCCCGCCATGCTGCCCTGCGGCAGCCAGGCCATATTGAAGCGGACATTTTTGAGCGGGGTGGCGCGCGCATCGTCGGCCTGCGCGGTCTTCGGCGCGCTGCCGCCAAAGGCGCTCCACAACGTCAGGCCCGCAATCGCCGCGACGATCAGCAACGGCGCGATGAGCGAGCGGCGGGAAAAGGCGGCCATCGCTCAGCTCCGCGGCAGGTGCGGGGCGGAAACGGGGTTCACCAGTTCGCCGATCCCGTCGACCCACGCGCTCATCACGTCGCCGTCCTTGAGGAAGACGCCGCGCCCCATGCCGACCCCGGCGGGGGTGCCCGAGGCGATGAGGTCGCCCGCCTTGAGTTCGAGGATCGTCGAAAGATAGGCGATCTGTTCGTAGATGTTGAAGATCATCTCCGACGTGTTGCCGTCCTGCATCGCCTCGCCATTGACCTTGAGCCCCAGCCGGACGTCGTGCGGATCGCCGAGGCAGTCGCGCGGCACGAACACCGGCCCCAATGGCGTGAAGCTATCGAAGCTCTTGCCGCGGAACCAGTCGTGCGAGAAGGGAAAGTCGGTGCGCCGGGTGCGGTCGCGCGCCGAGACGTCGTTGACGATGGTATAGCCCGCGATCATTTCGTGCGCGGCATCGACCGCGACATTCTTGCCCGCGCGGCCAAGCACGACGCCGAGTTCGACCTCCCAGTCGGGGCGCGACACCTGCGGCGGGACGACCACGGTCGCGCCGGGGCCGACGACGCTCTCGACGGTCTTGAGGAAGATATAGGGCTCGCTCTCGGCCTTCGCCGCGAGCTTGGTCTGCATCTCTTCGGCATGTTCGATGAAGTTCGATGCAGCGGCGAAGATGCGGCGCGGCTCGAACGGCGCCGCGAGCTGCGGCGCGGCGACCGTTCCCGATCCCGCACCGAGCGCCCGGGCGAGCGCGAACAGGCCGTCGCGGCGTGCATCCCAGTCGCGGACGATCGCGGTGACGTCGCCCGCGACGGCGGCGAAACCCAGTTTCGCGGCGGCATCGTGCAGGTCGTGGAAGGCATCGCCGACCCGGATCGTCGCGCGCGGACCTTCGGGGGTGGCGCGGGTGGCAAGGGCAAACCAGGTCATGCGTCTCTCTTTCTTTGCAGTGGGACGGGCGAGCGCCGGGGCCGCGCAGCCGAGCGCCATGGCGCCCCCGATCTGCGCGAGCGCGGCGCGGCGATCCAATATGCGTTGCGCATAGGGCGGGCCGATTTTCTTATAGGAGGCGGCATCGCGGCTCACCCGAAGGCCCGGAGCAGCATGCGCACCGCGACGATGGTGAGGAACAGGCCGAACAGCAGGCTGAGCTGCCGTTTCGACAGGGCATGCGCGATGCGCGCGCCCCACGGCGCGGTGAGGTAGGACACCGGCGCGATGATCGCGAGGCCGATCAGATTGACATAGCCGAGGCTGCCGGGCGGCAGGTCTTCGACATGCCAGCCGGCGATGATGAAAGCCACCGTCGCCGGGGCGCTGATCAGCAGGCCGAACAGCGCCGCGGTGCCGACGGCGCGGTGGATGGGGACGTTGAACAGGGTCATCACGGGGACGCTGAGCGTGCCGCCGCCGATCCCCATCATGCTGGAAATGCCGCCGATCGCGAACGGAATGGCCTGCCCCGCCACGCCGCCCGGGACCGCGTCGGCGATATGTTTGCCTTCGAGCGGCAGCAGCATCTTGATCGCGACGAGCAGCGCGACGATGCCGAACACCGCCGACAGCACATCGCCCGACACGCGGCTGGCCAGCACGACGCCGGCGATCGCGCCAAGGAAGATCGCAATGGCCCAGTGTTTGAGCTGATCGTGATCGACCGCACCCTTCGCTTCATGCGCGCGCGAGGAAGAGATGGCGGTGGGAATGATCGTCGCCAGCGAGGTCGCGACGGTGACGTGCATGCGGACATCGCCGTCGATGCCGAACGAGGCGAGGACGAGGTCGAGCACCGGCACGATGACGATGCCGCCGCCGACACCGAGCATGCCGGCGATCACGCCGCCGACGGCGCCCGTCACCAGCATCATCGCCGCGAGCGTCAGCATCTCTCCGTTCAGCACATCGGGCATCGACTTCCCCCAAAAGGTCAGCCCGACTTGTGCGGCGTGTCGCATATGCCGTCAAAGATAGAAACAGCGCCTGTATATAATCAAAAATATATATCCGATCCGAAAGCCCAAGCTATATCGATTTGCAGATAGAAGGGCCGCCAAAGACTATTTTCCCATATAGGAAAGACGCCGTAGCGCGGCGGACATGACAAAAGTGGGCATTGCCGGATTCGGCACCATCGGCCGCGTCGTCGCGCGCCATATCGAAGCGAGCGAACTGCCGCTGACGCTGGCGGCGGTTTCCGCCGGCGACCGGGGCCGCGCGGCGGCCGCGATGGCCGCGCTCGAAAGGCCGGTGCCGATCGTCGATACCGCCGAACTCGTCGCGCTGTCCGACGTCATCGTCGACAGCGCGCCGACCGCGGCGTTCCGCGACATCGCCACCGCAACGCTCAGCGCGGGCAAGACGCTGGTGACGGTGAGCGGCGCGGCGCTGATGCAATGGCCCGAGGCGACCGACATCGCGCGCGCGCACGGCGGCCGTATCGTCCTCGCCACCGGCGCCTTGCTCGGGCTCGACGCGGTGCGCGCCGCTGCGGTCGGCACGATCCATTCGGTGACGATGGTGACGCGCAAGCCGGTGAAGTCGCTGGTCAAGGCCGAGCATGTCGTGCGCAACAACATCGACCTCACCGGCCTGACCGAACCGCTGAAGATCTTCGAAGGCAGCGCGCTCGAAGGCGCGATCGCCTTTCCCGCCAACGTCAACGTCGCCGCGGCGCTCGGCATGGCGGGGATCGGCCCCGCGCGGACGCAGCTCGAGATCTGGGCCGACCCCGCGCTCGAACGCAATACGCACCGCATCATTGTCGATTCGGACAGCGCGCGCTTCGAACTGTCGATCGAGAATATTCCCACCGTCGAGAACCCCGGCACCGGCCGGATCACCGCGCAAAGCATCGTCGCGGCGTTGAACGACCTCGTCAGTCCCATTCGCATCGGAACATAGAAAGGCCTCACCAATGACCACCCGCCTCCGCCATGTGGCGATCGCGTCCGCCGACCCCGACAATTCGGTCGGCTTCTTCACCGACGTCCTCGGCTGGACCGTCGCCGGCAAGATCGATAGCCGCAACGCGCGCGGCTATTATGTCACCGACGGCCACATCAATATCGCGCTGCTCTGCTTCAAGAACCGCCCCGCCGCGGGGATGGAGTTCCCCGAGGGTTATACCGGGCTGCACCACATCGGCTTTCAGTGCGACGACATCAACGCGGTCGTCGAGCGCTTCGAAAATTCGGGCTATGCACCGCGCCACGACGTCAACCTGGCGCAGGGGCTGGGCAAGAATCCCGCCAAGGACAACGCCGAATACAAGATGGCGGGGCCGGAGAATGTGATGGTCGATGTGTCCGAACGCGGCTGGGCCGGGACCGAAAGCTTCAAGGGTGTGCCGCCGGCGGCGTGACGCTTGTTGTCCTCGATATGAAAAGCCGCCGGAGCGAACGCTCCGGCGGCTTTTTTAGGTTTTCGGGAAGCAGCGGGTCTCAGCCGGAAGCGGACGTCCCTTACTTCGTCATTCCCGCGAAAGCGGGAACCCAGTGTGGGGCAGATCGACGCACGCTCTGGGTTCCCGCTTTCGCGGGAATGACGAGGGTTGGGTATGGAACGCCCGCTTCCCACTCCAAAAGCCGACACTCGCGATAGCTACAGATTCAGGAAGGTCCGCGAATTGCCGCTGAGGATCTTCGCCTTCTGCGCCGCCGACAGCCCGTCATGGTCGCGCACCAGCGCCCCGATATCCTGCTCGCCGAGCGGAAAGGGGTGGTCGGAGCCGAGCAGGATGCGGTCCTCGCCCATCACCTCGACCAGCAGGGTCAGCGCGCGCGGGTCGAACACCGCCGAATCGACGAAGAAGCGGTCGACATAGGTCGACGGCGGATTGGGGCAGTCGACGCGGACGATGTCGCGGTATTTCCAGGCATTTTCGACGCGGCCGAGCAGGAAGGCAAAGCTGCCGCCGCCATGGCCGAAGCAGATGCGGAGGTTCTTCGGCAGACGGTCGAACGCACCCGACAGGATCAGCGAGAGGATCGAGAGTTGCGTCTCGGCGGGCATCGCGACGAGCCAGGGGAGCATATATTTGGGCATGCGTTCGCGCGCCATCATGTCCCATGGATGGACGAGCACCGCGGCGCCGACCTCGGCGCAATGGGTGAGGAAGGTCAATATGCCTTCGTCGTCGAGATTGCGCAGCCCCATGTGATTGCCGATCTGGACGCCGAGGTGGCCGCTGGCCATCGCCCGGCTGACCTCGCGGCACGACAGGTCGATATCCTGCAGCGGCACTTGCGCAAGCGCCTTCATCCGCTCGGGCGCATGGGCGCAGAATTCGAGCGCGGCATCGTTGAAGCGCTCGGCGCATTCGAGCGCCTGCTGCGCCGGGCGGCTGTAGCCGAACATGATCGGCGTCGCGCAGACGATCTGGAGGTCGATGCCCTGCTCGTCGAGCGCCTCGACGCGCCGCGCCGGGTCCCAGAGGATGTCGTCGACCGGGCGGAACTCCTTCGCGCCCTGCATGATGAAGCCCGTGCCGTCGCCGCCGTCGCGCAGCCAAGGCAGCCCCTCGGCCTCGGCCCGCGCGCGATAGGCGGCGTCCATCGCCGGGAAGAAGTGGCTGTGCATATCGATCACAGCCGCCTGTTTCGCACCATTTCCAGTCATGATCGTCGCCGCACCCCTGTCCCGTCGGTCATCCCGCGGGTCGCAGATGCGCGCGGGCCATGAGGGTGAGTAACGAGGCGCAGCTATCAACAATAATCCAGAGACTTGCCCCAGCTATTACAAAATGGCTATAACCGTCGGGAACGGGGTGGAGAGTCTATCATGCCGAAGTTTCATGAGAATTTCCTGCTGAGTCGGCTGAAGCTGCGCCAGCTTCGCCTGCTCACGGCGATCGCCGACGAAGGCACGGTGCTGAAGGGATCGCAGGCGCTCAACATCGCGCAGCCGGCGGCGACGAAAAGCATCAAGGAGCTCGAGGACGCACTCGGCGTCCAGCTCTTCGAACGCTCGTCGCGCGGCGTCACGCCGACCGATTTCGGCAAGGTGATGATCAAGCATGCCAAGCTGATCCTTGCGCAGCTTCGCCACGCAAGCGAGGAACTCCAGTCGCTCGAGGAAGGGCTGTCGGGACGCGTCCATGTCGGGACGCTGCTCGCCGCCTCGACCTCGCTGCTGCCGCGCGCGCTGGCGCGGCTGCGCGAGCGGCGGCCGGGGATCGCGGTGACGGTCGCCGAGGGGACGATCGACCGGCTGATGCCCGGGCTGCGCACCGGCGACATCGACGTCGTGCTGGGACGGCTGCCCGAATATCGCGAACGCGAGGGGCTGCGGCAGGAGGTGCTCTATCTCGACACCGTGTCGATCATGGTCCGCGCGGGGCATCCGCTCACCGAACGCGCGTCGCTGACGCTCGCCGATCTGGTCGAACAGGCGTGGGTGATGCCGCCGAACCAGACCTCGCTCCGCCGCCAGATCGATCAGGCCTTTCGCCACGAGGATCTGGAGCCGCCGCTCGACGTCATCGAATCGGTGTCGATCCTGACCAACCATGCGCTGTTGATGAACACCGACATGCTCGCCGCGATGCCGCATCAGGTCGGGCTGAGCCAGGCCGGGCTGGTCGCCTTGCCGGTGACGCTGGAGGGGGCGGGCTCGCGGATCGGCGCGACGATGCACGCCAATGTCGAGCTGTCGGCAGCCGCCGCCTATTTCATGGACGTGGTCGGCGAGGTCGCGGCCGAAATCCGCGCCGAGCTGGGGCAGGATCAGGCCTGAGCCGCCGAACCCCGCGCCACGCGCCGCCAGACGAAATAGGCGGTCGTAATCAGGACCAGCCACGGCACGCCGGCGAACACCGCGACCTGCCAGTCGGCGTCGATCGCCATGGTGATCGTGATCGCGGCGAGCAATGCCAGCCCCAATAGCTGCGCATAGGGGAAGAAGGGCATGCGGACGGGCAGGTCGGCTGCCTTGTGCCGGGCGCGGAAGCGGAGGTGGCTGACGAGGATCGCGCTCCACACGAGGAGGCCGCCGAACAGCACGATGCCGAAGAGGTAGTTATAGGCGAGCGGGGTCAGGATCGACACCGACGCGGCGGCGAGGATGCCGACGCCGGTAACGATCGTCGCGCGCATCGGCACATGCTGCGCATTGAGTTCGCCGAGCGTCCGCGGCGCATAGCCACCGCGCGCGAGCGAGAAGAGCATGCGCGAGCCCAGATAGATGCTGGTGTTCATCGCCGACAGCGCCGCCGAGGCGACGACGAAATTCATCACCCCTGCCGCATAGGGAATGCCCGCGCTCGCGAACATCTTCACGAACGGGCTTTCGGTGACGACCTTCGCGCCCGACTGCGTCCACGGCAGGAAGGCGACGATGATGAACAGCGCGAGGATGTAGAAGAGGAACAGGCGCCCCGCCATCGTGCGCAGCGCGGCGGGAATCGCGGTCTTCGGATCCTTCGCCTCGCTCGCGGTGCCGACGACGAATTCGAGCCCCATGAACGAGAAGAGCGCCATCAGCACCGCGAGCCACACGCCGGAGAAGCCGTTGGGCAGGAAACCGCCCGGCAGCCCGGTCACATTGTGCAGCCCGACGGGATCGCCGACGATACCGAAGATGCGGCTGAGGCCGACGACGATGAACGCGACGATCGCCGACACCTTGATCACCGTCAGCCAATATTCGACCGAACCGAAATTGTGCACCGCGCGGGTGTTGACCCAGACGACCGTCGCGGCGCTGCCGAGCGCCCACATCCACACCGGCGTATCGGGCAGCCACCAGCGCATATAGATGCCGACCGCGACCGCCTCGCTGCCGATCAGCAGCACCTGCTGGATCCAGTAGGTGTAACGCACGATAAAGCCCATCATCGGGCCGAGGTAGATTTCGGCATAGGTGCCGAACGAGCCCGCGGTCGGGTGGACGACCGCCATTTCGGAGAGGCTGAACACCATGATCACCGCGACCAGCGCGGCGATCAGATAACTGAGGAGGACGCCCGGCCCGGCATAGCCGATGGCGATGCCCGACCCCATGAACAGGCCGGTGCCGATCGCGCCGCCGAGGCCGATCATGATGATCTGCGCCTTGGTCAGCCCGCGTTCGAGCCCCGCCTCGCGATCGAGATACGCCTGTTCGTCCATTATCGTCCCCCTCGCCGCTCGCTTATGTAACCGCGTCGCGGACCTGATGCTCGGGCAATTTCCAGATGCCGCCGTCCATGATGCTCACGAGCCGGTCGACCGCGTCCCACACATCGGCATAGCCGGTATAAAGCGGCGTGAAGCCGAAGCGCACCGTGTCGGGGGCGCGGAAATCGCCGATCACGCCGGCGGCGATCAGCGCGCGCATGACCGGATAGCCCTCGGCATGCGCGAAGGACACCTGGCTGCCGCGCGCCGCCGCGTCGCGCGGCGAGGCGAGCGTGAAGCCGTGCCCCGCGCAGCGCGCCTCGACGAGGCGGATGAAGAGGTCGGTGAGCGCCATCGATTTGGCGCGGATCGCGCCCATGTCGGCCGCGAGGTGAATATCGAGCCCGGTCTCGACGAGCGCCATCGACACGATCGGCTGGGTGCCGATGAGGAACTGGCGGATGTCGTGCTGCGGCCGGTATCCCGGCTCGAACGCGAAGGGGGCGGCATGCCCCCACCAGCCGGTGACCGGTTGCAGCGCCTGTCCCTGATGGCGCTTGGCCGCGAACAGGAAGGCGGGCGAGCCGGGGCCGCCGTTCAGATATTTATAGGTGCAGCCGACCGCGAAATCGGCGCCCGCGCCACCCAGGTCGACCGGCATCGCTCCGGCGCTGTGGCAGAGGTCCCAGATCGCGAGCGCGCCGGCTTCGTGCGCGCGGGCGGTGATCGCCGCCATGTCGTGGACATGGCCCGACTTGTAATGGACATGGGTGATCGCGACCGCGATCGTGTCCGCGTCGATCGCCCCCGCGATCTCGTCCTTTTCGCAGAGCCGCACCGATACGCGGCCGCCGGTCGCCGCGGCGACGCCCTCGGCGATATAATTGTTGGTCGGGAAATTGCTGCCTTCGAGGATCAGTACGCTGCGGTCGGGGCGCAGCGCGACCGCAGCCGACAGCACCTTGAACAAATTCTGGCTCGTCGAATCGCAGATCACGACTTCGCCCGGCGCCGCGCCGACCAGCGGCGCGAGCTTGTCGCCGAGCCGCACCGGCAGGTCGAACCAGCCGGCGCTGTTCCAGCTCTTGATCAGGTCGGTGCCCCATTCGCGCGTCACCACCTCGTGCGCGCGCGCCGCCGCCCCCTTCGGCATCGCGCCGAGCGAATTGCCGTCGAGATAGATCATCCCTTCGGGCAGGTGGAAGCGGTCGCGCAGCGGCGCGAGCGGGTCGGCGCGATCCATCGCCTCGCACGCGGCGCGGTCGAGCGTTGCTGTATCAGGCGTCATGGAAGCATATTACCTTCGTCTGCGACATTTCGCGCGCGGCGAAACGCACGCCCTCGCGCCCCATATTCCCCCGCCCCGCGCCGCCGAACGGCATCGCGTCGAGGCGGTAGTCGGTCGAATCGTTGATCATCACCCCCGCGGCGCGCAGCCGGCCGGCAACCCGCCGCGCGGTGCGGAGCGATTCGGTGAAGATCGCGGCGTGGATCGCATAATCGGCGCGATTCGCGGCGTCGATCGCGGCGTCGAGATCGGTAAAGCGGAACAGGCTGACCACCGGCCCGAACGCTTCGTGGCAGGCGACGCGCGCATCGTCGGCGACGTCGGCGAGCAGGGTCGGGCGCATCAGCGTTCCGGCGCGCTCGCCGCCCGCCAGCAGCGTCGCGCCGCGCGCGACGGCTTCCTCGGTCCAGGCTAGGATGCGTTCGGCTTCGGCGCCGCCGATCATCGGGCCGATGTCGGTTTCGTCGTCCGTCGGATCGCCGACGCGCAGCGCGGCGGTCGCCGCGACCAGCGCATCGGCAAAGGCGTCATGGACGGCGTCATGAACGTAAATGCGCTGGACCCCGATGCAATTCTGCCCCGCCGCGCCGAACGCGCCCGATACGCAGGCGGCCGCCGCCTTTTCGATATCGGCGTCGTCCATCACGATCACCGGGCCGTTGCCGCCAAGTTCCATCGCGAGCCGCTTGATCCCCGCCGCGCGGCAGATCGCCTCGCCGACCTTCGCGCCGCCGGTGAAGCTGACCATCGCCACGTCGGGATGCGCGGTCAGCGCGTCGCCGAAATCGCCGCCGCGCCCGGTGAGCAGGCAAAGCGCCTCGGCGGGCAGGCCCGCTGCGAGCAGCAGCCGCGCGAGCATGATCGCGACGAGCGGCGCCTGCTCGGCGGGCTTCAGCACCACCGCATTGCCCGCCGCAAAGGCCGGGCCGAGCTTGTGGCAAACGAGGTTGAGCGGATCGTTGAACGGGGTGATCGCGGCAATGACGCCGACGGGTTCATAGACATAATGCCCGGACCGCGCCTCGCCGCCGGGAAAGCTGTCGAAGGCGATCGTCTCGCCCGCGAGGCGCACCGCTTCCTCGGCCGACAGGCGCAGCGTGTTGACCGCGCGCGCTACCTCGCGCCGCGCGCTGCGGATCGGCTTGCCCGTCTCGGCTGTGATCGCGGCGGCGAAGCGTTCGGCGTCGCCCTCGAGCGCCGCCGCGGCGGCGTGAAGGATGCGCGAGCGTTCGCCCGTCGCCAGCGCGCGCATCGCTTCGGCGCCGCGCACCGCGCTCGCCACCGCGCGCTCGACATGGCCGGCATCGGCGCAGGCGACCGCGCCGAGCGCCTCGCCCGACCACGGGTTTATGACCTCCATCGTCTGCGCCGCCGCTTCCCAGCGGCCGCCGATCAACAGCGACCGGCCGCTGTCGAACGCCCTGTGCATCATGGCTTGTCCTTGCGCAGCACCAGCTCGTCATATTCGCGGCTGTCGAGCAGCGCCTCGACGATCACCGGGCCATCTGCGGCAAAACCGGCTTCGAGCGCGGCGCGGAATTCGGCCGGATCGCGCGCGACCGTCACCGGGACGCCGAACAGCGAAGGCCCGCCGATCGTTCCTTCGGCGCGGACGGGCGTGCCATAGATCGGGTTCTGCTTCTTTTCCTGCTTGATGCGGATCAGCGCGAGGTCGTTGTCGGTGAAGATAACGATGACCAGCGGCAGCTTTTCGCGCACCACGGTCGCAAGCTCGCCCGCGGTCATCAGGAAACCGCCGTCGCCGAGCACACAGCACACCGGCGTATCGGGGCGGCAGAGCTTCGCGGCGATCGCCGCTGGCAACCCGAAGCCCATCGCCGACCAGCCGTTGGTCATGATCTGCGTGCCGGGTTTCGGCGTCCGCCAATGCTGGCCGATCAGATGCGTGTGTGCGCCGACGTCGCAGGTCATGATGCCGTCATCGGGTAGGACATCGCGCAGCACGTCGAGCGCGGCGCACGGGCCGAAAGGCCCCTCGCGCCCCGCGAGCTTGGCGAACATCGCTGCCTTGCGTGTCGCGAGCGCGGCGAGGTCCCAGCCCTTCGCCGCCGCAGGAAGCGCGAGCAGCGCGTCGAGCGCGGGGGCAATGGCCCCGACGACCTCGGCGACAACCGGATGCTTCTCGCGATCGATGTCGGCGGGCGCGATGTCGATGCTGGCGAGCGCGAGCCCGTCCTTCATCCAGCTTTCGTAATTGAACTCGATCGGATCGTAACCGACCGCGACGACCAGATCGGCCTCGGCATGCGTCTTGCCGACCAGGTCGGAGAGGGCGTGGAAGAGGACGCCGGCATAGCTCGGATGATCCTCGGCGACCATGCCCTTCGCCATCGGGGTCAGCAGCACCGGAAGACCGAAGCGCTCGGCGAGCGCCACGATGCGATCCTGCACGCGAGCGTGGACGGCGCCGAGGCCGATGGCGAGCGCGGGCTTCGCGGCGGCGGCAAAGGCTGCGGTCAGCGCGTCGATATCAGTCGCGGCGGGCGCCGGAACCGGGTCGGCGGCGATGGCGCCGATGGCCGTAGCCTCGACCGCAACCGCGCTCATCCCCTGCGGCAGGCCGACATGCACCGCGCCGGGGCGGCCCGAGAGTGCGATGCGCGCGGCGTCGGCGAGCGTCGCGACCGCGGTATCGGCCTCGATCCGCATCGTCGCCTTGGTCAGCGGCGCGAACAGCGCCTGATGGTCGATCGCCATCTGCACCGTGCGGCCGCGCAACGCCGCGGGCATTTCATCGGTCAGCGCGATCATCGGCGAACGGTCGAGCGTCGCGCCGCCGACGCCGGTCGCAAGGTTCGTCGCGCCGGGGCCGAAGGTGCCGAAACAGACGCCGGGAACGCCGGTCAGCCGCCCGCAGATATCGGCCATGAAACCCGCGCCGCCTTCATGGCTCGCCAGCACGAAGTCGATGCCGTCGGTGGTGCGGATCGCCTCCATATAGTCGACCCAGCCGCCGCTCGGCACGCCGAAGACGTGGCGCACGCCCATGTCGCGGAGCGCCCCCACGACGTTGCGGGCAACATTGGTCGATTTCATGCGCGATCCTTCATGCGAGAGCCGTCTTCCGGCCACCGGCCTAGGCGCCTCCGTCATAAACAAATAATACCGAAAGGCCGTCCCGATATACTCTATCCGTTATAAGGCGGGATCAGGCGAAGCGGTTGGCGATCGTCCCGATGCCGTCGATGCCGCCTTCGACGAGGTCGCCCGCGACGATCCGGCCGACGCCGGCGGGGGTGCCGGTGTAGATGAGGTCGCCGGCCTTCAGTTCGACATAGGTCGACAGTTCGCCGATAATGTCGGCGACGGGCCAGATCATGTCGGCGATGTCGCCTTCCTGCCGCAATTCGCCGTTGACCGAGAGCCAGATGCGCGCGTTCGCCGGATGGCCGACCTCGGCAGCGGGACGGATCGGCGAAATGACCGCGCTATGGTCGAAACCTTTCGCCATGTCCCACGGCCGCCCGGCGCCCTTTGCCTCCGCCTGCAGGTCGCGGCGCGTCAGGTCGTTGCCGACCGCATAGCCGAACACCGCCGCGATCGCCGCGTCCTCGGCAATGTCGCGGCCGCCGCGGCCGAGCGCAACGACAAGCTCGATCTCGTGATGCAGGTTGGCGGTCCGCGGCGGCATCGCGATCTCCGCCGTCCCGCCAACAACCGCATCGGCGGGCTTGGCGAAGAAAAAGGGCGGCTCACGCTCGGGCGAACCGCCCATCTCGCGCGCATGCTCGGCATAGTTACGGCCGACGCAAAAGATGCGCCGGACCGGGAAGCGCCCGGCGCTCCCCGCAATTTCGACACTCGGCACGGCTACGGAAAAATTCGGGCTGGTCATAATATCCTCGGCGTCAGGCAGGCGGATAGAGCGCCGCGCGGCACTTGCCGAGGTCGGCGCCGTCGAGGCCGCTCTCCCTCACCGCATTCCACGGGCTGCCCATCTTGTCTTCGGGGCGATACCAGAAGCCATAGAGCTTGCCGTTCGCCGCGACCAGCGTCGCCGAACCGATGCTGCCTTCTTCCTTCGAGAACCAGGCGAGGCGCATGATGCGGCCGAACACCGTCCCGCTCAGCGTGCCGAGCCCGTCGTTGTAGCAGCCGAAGACCTCGGTGCCCTGCTGCCGTAACGCGATCGGGCCATATTCGTGGGCATAGATGCCGCTCGCGTCCCCATCCGCGATCGCCCCGCCGCCGCGCTGTTCGAGCGTGCCGAGAACCGCGAGGTCCGACAGGCGCGTCTGCCCCTTCCCCGCCCAATTGCTGTCGATGCGCAGCCGCAGCCAACGCGCCGAGGCTTCCTTCGGCAATTTCACCACCGTCTGCGCGTCGGCTTTCGCCTCGCCCTCGACGAGCGTCGCATACGGCCCCTCGGGCCCCTTGGCCGAGCCGAGCAATGCGAAACGCCGCACCGGCGATCCTTCGGCGGTCTGCGACATCGATCCATCCTCGCGCACCACCGGCTCGAAGCGGTTGTCGAGCGCGACCGCCGCGATCTTGCCATTGCCCGCGAGTTCGAAGTTCAGCGCGTGCGGCAGGGTCACGCCCTTGTCCGACAGCCAGCCATAGGCCGGCCCGCCGTCGACGAGGTTGATCGCCCAGGTCGACCAATGCCGTTTCGCCTCGCCCGCATCGGCCTCGGCAATCCCGCCCCAACTGATGTGGAGGATGTTGTCGCCGGCGGGTTCGGCGGGTTTCTCCGCGGTCTTTTCGGCGGGTGCGTTCGAGCATCCGGCGAGGAGCAATGCTCCCGCCAGCGCGATATGACATGCGCGCATAATCATTCTCCAGTCAGGGGTTCAGCGGCGTTCGGGCCAGATCGTCTTCGGGGCGCCAAGGTTCGGCTTGCCGAGCAGCGGGCTCGACAGCGCGTAGACGCCGTTCACCGAAAAGGCCCAGATGATGTTGCGGTCATATTCGGTGTAAACCGCAAAGGTCGAATTGCCGAACGTGTAGTCCGGCAGCTCCTTTGTCGTCGGGAAGCGCGGGACGAAATAGCCCGCGATCGCCGGCTTCGCCGGGTCCTTGACGTCGAAGATCTGGACGCCCGCATTATAGAAGGCGTAGATGGCAAGCCCCTGCCGTCCGCGCTCGGGCTGGCCGAGCCCGCCCGAGCGTTTCGGCCCGAAGCTGCCGCGCCGTTGGCAGAAATCGGTGAAGCCCGCTCCCGCCGGCGGCTTCGGCCGCGGGAATTTTGCCGCAACCTTCGGATGCGCGGGGTCGCGCACGTCGATCGAGAAAATATCCTTGTACGGCTCGTAACAGCTCTCGTTCATCGGATAGCCGTTCGAGAAGACGAAGCCGGTGCGGTCGTACTGGCTGACGTCGACATTGTCGAACTCGGTCCCGGCATAGCTCGGCGGGACGCTCAAATGGCCGAGCGTCTTCGGCGCGGCCGGGTCGCTGAGGTCGAAGGTATAGAAGCCGAGCCCGCCCATGCCGCCGAAGCCGATCTTGCCGCCCTGTTCGACCGGCTTCGTCAGCACGATCGGGTTGCGCGATCCCATCCAGCTCGTCCGGTTGCCGGCGCGCGGATTGGCCAGATAAGCCGCTTCGCTATCCTTGTCGCCGAGCACCTGCCCCGGCACGCTGATCTGCGAAACGAACTTCGGGTTCGCCGGATCGGCCATGTCCCAGACCTGATAGCCGGGCGAATAGAGATAATCGGGATATTCGGTCAGGCTGTAGCTGTCGTCGGGCGCCGCCGAGAGCAGCATATATTTGCCGCCCCACCAGGTCACCGCGTCGAGCGCGCCCGATCCCTGCTGCTCGCCGACCGGGGCGTCGGGATGCTTATAGTCGGTGGTGCGCGTCGCAATCAGGTCCCATTTGTCGGGTGTCGGCCCGTTCATCACAAAGACCTTGAAGCCCTTGAGCGAATTATAGCGGCGCTGCGCCGCGACCTTGTCGGGCTGGCGCCTTTTGTCCTCCATCAGGCCGAAACGCCCGATCTCGTAGGAGGCGATCAGGACATTGCGCTGCAGCTTCTCGTTCCATGCGATGGTGACGCCGCCGAAATAGTCGGTGACCGCCGCCGCGTCCCAATCCTCGCTCGACCCTTCGGCGCTCCACACCCCGCCTTTCGACCAGACGATCTTCGCCGCGCGCGGGTCGGTGACGTCGAGAATGCGCAGATAGTCGCGGTCGTGAGTGTAGAGATAGCGCCGGCCGTCGAAATCGACCACATTCGCCCATGCGTGCCAGGGCGAGGTCACCGCCGGGTAAAAGGCGACGACCTCGACATTCTTGGCGTAACTATTCTGGTCCCAATGATCGAGCTGGCCGGGGAAGCCCGGCACGTCGGTGGTGAGGCGGGTCGACGACGGATGGCGGAAGCTGCCGTCGGGGTTCATCCCGTAATCCACCCCGGGCACCGGATCCTTCGGCGGGTTTTCGGGCGTCGCCTCCTGCCACGCCTTCAGCCATGGATCCTGTATGTCGATCGGGCGCGAGGCGACGTCGCTGCCCCAGTCGGCGGCCGCGGTCATCGCGGGCCAGAGCAGCGCCGCGAGCAGCGCCGCGCCTGCCGCCCGATATGTACCGATGCCTTTCATCGCCGACTCCCTTCTCAGAACCGGAACCGCGCCGTCACGCCATAGGTGCGCGGCGGAATATAGGTGCCATAAATGGTCCCGAACAGTTCGAGCTTGCTCGTGTAATTGAGCTCGTTCGTCAGGTTCTTCGCCCACGCGGTCAATTCCCATTTGTCGTCGGCGTCGCGGATGCCGATGCGGGCATTGAGCAGGATTTCGCTGTCGAATTTCAGGATCGGCGTGTTCGGATTGTCGAAGAAATTGGCGCCGGTGTACTGGAAATCGCTGCCCGCGACGAAGACCAGATTGTCGCTGATCGGCTGGTCGAGATTGGCGGCGATGCCGAAGGCGTGCTTCGGGGTGCGGCGGCAGGTGTTGCCGTCGAGGTCGGTGCCGTCATCGTCGATGATCAACTCGCCGGTGAAGTTGCAGCGCGAATAGGCATAATTGCCCGAGATGCTGAATGTATCGGTGAGCCGCGCCTGCATATCGAGTTCGAGGCCATAGGCGCGCGTGCCGTTCGCCGCGTTGAACACGAAATTGTCGGGCGGCAGCCCCGGCCCCGGCGAGAGGAACTGGTTGGTCTGAAGATTGTCGTAGGTGGTGTAATAGGCGGCGGCGTTCAGGAAGATACGCCGGTTCGCAAACGCCAGCTTGGCGCCGGCCTCGAAGCTGTCCGCGGTTTCGGGCTCGAACGACACCAGCGCCTCGGCGGGAGTGTTGGCATCCTCGCCGGTCCAGCCGCCGGGCTTGTACCCCTTCGCATAGCGGACATAGAGCGTCGCATCGTCGCTCGGCTCGAAGCGCAGCGTGGCGCTCGGCAGCCAGGCGTCCCAGCTTCGCGTTTCGCCGACCGTGAAATTCACCGGCGCGCCCTCGAACGATACGCCCGAGCGGTTGTTCGAATAGACCTTGCGGTCATAGGCGTAACGCAGCCCGGCTTCGACCGTCAGCCGGTCGGTGAGGCTGTAGCTGAGTTCGCCGAAGACGCCGATATTGTCGTTCTTCGACGTCGTCACCGTGTGGTTGGAGCCGGGAAACGGCGTCGCGGGGGTGCCCCCGAAAGCCATGGCAAAGGCAAACTCCTCGATCGCCTGATAATCGGGGAACAGGAAGTTCACATCCTCGGCGCGGCGGATCTTCTCGCGCAGATAATAGACGCCGCCCTCGACGCGGAGCGGACCGCCATCGTCCCAGCGCAGACGCAGTTCCTGCGAGAATTGCCTGACGTCCTCTGCCTTACCGCTGTCGAAATAGCTGTCGGGGACGCTCGCGAGATAGGTGTCGATCCCGGCGAGCATCGCCGGCGTGATGTCGGGCGTGTTCGTCGCCGGGTCGATCGCGAAATCGAAGAACATTCCCGACCCGTCCTCGCGCGCCGCCAGCGACGAATCGCGCCACGCCGTCTGCGCGGTGATGCTGAGCGCGTCGGTCGCCTGCCAATCGATCGAACCGCTCAGCCCGTACATGTCGGAGTTCTGGTAACCGGTGAAATTATGCGCGCCGCGGCGGCGCTCGGCGCTCCGGAACGGGGCGTTGCGGTCGGGCAGGACGAAACCGGGCAAACCGTCGATCGGCGGCGCATAAAAGCCAAGGTAGGTCACCTCGTTGCTGTTGCCGGGGACGATGATATCGACCCAGCGCGCGCCGTCGCGGTGCCGCGTGTAGTCCGCCGACAGGTTGATATCGAGCGTCGCGTCGGGCTGCCAGCGAAGCTGGCCGCGCACCGACTGGACATTCTGGTCTTCCTCGTCGCCGCCGCGCGTGTTGGTCGCATAGCCGTCGTGCTTGCGCGAGCTGACCGTCAGCCCGAGGCCGAGCGTGTCGGATACCGGCCCGCGCACCGAGGCGGCGACGTCGAGCTTGTTGTAATTGCCGTAGGTCGCCTCGAAGCGGCCCTCGAATTCCTCGCCGGGCTTTTTCGTGACATAGTTGATGAGGCCGCCGACGACGCTCTTGCCGAAGCGCAGCGCCTGCGGGCCTTTCAGCACCTCGACGCGTTCGAGGTCATAGAGGTCGAGCAGCGACCCCGTGCCGCGCGACAGATAGGCGCCGTCGAGGAAGATGCCGACCGCGCCATCGGCGCCCGCGCCTTGGATGTCGGAGCCGATGCCGCGGATGAACAGCTCGGTATCGACCGCGCGCTCGGCGCTGAGCTTCAGGCCGGGGACGCGATAGGCGATTTCGGAGAAATCCTTGATCCCCGCGCGTTCGAGCGCCGCGCTGCCGAACGCCTGCACCGAAATCGGCACGTCCTGCAGGCTCTCCTCGCGCTTGCGCGCGGTTACGACGATCTCGTCGCCATAGCCTTCGGTGTCGGCCGGCGCCGTTTGCGCCCCCGCCGATCCGGGCAGCGCGCAGGCGGCAGCGGTCGCAAGCAGGGCGCGGCGCCAATATCGGGTCATTCGCATGTCTTACCTCCCCAGCGGCCGGACGCGCCCTGTCCTCTGATGGGAAGGTCCCGTGCCGGCCTGAACGATTGAACGGCCGGAACCTAGTCTTCTCTTTATATCGATATAATAGATAATCTGGCAGTCCATATTCCAGTTTGGCTATATAAGATCGCGACGATCGCTGCGCAGAGGCTATTCCCGAAAGATTATACCGCGCCGGATATCCAATATTGGATCGCCATGGCGAGGCGGTCGACAAGCATCGCGGTTTCATCCCGGGAGGCTTGAATGCGATACGATCTTTTCCTGCGCTTCGGCAGCGCGCTCGCCATTGCGCTGGCGGGCTTGGCCGCATCCTCGCACGCCGACGAGCCGGCCGCCGGCACACTGCCGACACCGCCGCTGACCGCAGGCGAGAGTGACATTCCCGACCCCGACATCCGCGCCTGGTGGAATCTCACCTACGACCGCAAGCCCGCACTGCCGGTGCCGGGCAAGGATTATGGCATGGACGCGGCAACCGGACGTTTCATCCATCCCAAAGCGACCCCGCTCGTCCGCAAGGCGCCGAACTTTCCCGGCCAGCTCGATCATTGGGACCAGAACAGCTACGCGAAGAATGTCGAGCAGATCGCCTTCTACAACTTCATTCCGTCGACCGGGCACACCTGGCAGTCGATCGCCGACTTCGGCGGCAAGCGTTACATGTATGTCTATTACCGGTCGGGCATGGGGGTGTTCGACATCACCGATCCGCGTAAGGCGAAGCTCGTCTATCGCCGCGGCCAGCGCGTCGGCGCCTATGGCAAGCCCGATATCGTCAATCCCTATGCGAAGGGCGACGGCTTCGGCGCCGCGAACATCTCGTGGCACAAGGGCCTCGGCAAATATGTGATGGTGCAGGCGTTCGAGGTGCCGCGCTATGGCATCATGGACGAGAAATATCTCGAACCCGAAGGCGTCGCGACCCTCAAGCACTGGAAGGGCCTCAAGGGCTTTCGCGTCTATGTGATGGACGGCCCGCTGCCCGACCAGTGGCAGCTCGTCGCCGAACGCACCACCGACTATCGCCACCCCGACGCCAAACCCGGCGAGCAGCAGGGATCGGGGGCGCTCGACATTCCGGCGTGGACGGGGGACAAATATATGTTCCTGTCGACCGCGCCCGACGACCGCTTCATGCTCACCGAATTCGCCGACTATATCTACACCCCCGGCTATCAGGTCTGGGACATGAGCGACCCGGCGGACCCGAAATTCGTCAGCCAGTTCGCGGCGCTCGGCCAGATCCTCGGCGACCCGGACCATGAAGCCGCCTATCTGATGAACCCGCGCGCGGGCAACCGCACCTCGTGGTTCGGGTCGCGGATGCCGCCCTTCATGACCAGGGCGCCCGGCGAAGGCGGCAAGATCGCCTTCGGCGCGATGGCGGGGCTCGGCCTCTATTCGCTCGACGTCAGCGATCCGGCGAACATCAGGATCGTCGGACATGTCAATCAGGTGCCGAAATTCGCCGGCACCGAATTCGATAATGTCGACCTCAGCCAATATGAGCGGACGGGCTATATCTTCACCAACGGCTATCCGATGAACGACGAATGTTACGAGCCGTACAAGGATATCCTCGTCGTCGACGCGCGCGATCCGGCAAAGCTCAGCATCGCGGCGAAATTCCCACGCCCGGTACCGCCCGCCGATGCCGGCTTCACCGATTTCTGTCAGCGCCGCGGCAGCTTCGGGCCGAAGCGCTCGGGCTATCTCACCCAGCCCGGCCGGTTCCGCGACGGGGTGGTCGCCTATGCCTTCTATAACGGCGGGGTCCAGATTTTCGACGTCAAGGACCCGACCAAGCCGTCGATCGCCGGCTATTTCGTCCCGCGCTTCCCGACCGAGGCCGAGACCGGCGGCCAGTCGCAGGGCAATCTGACCTACGGCATCTTCGCCGAATATGACCGCAATATCCTGTGGGCCTTCACCAACCACGGCTTCTATGCGCTGACGTCGCCGCTGATCGGCAAGCCGTCGTTCAAGGCGCCCGCGAAGCCCTGGCCGCCGCGCGATTAAAGCCTCTTCGGCGGTGCGGCACCGGCCCGCTCCCCCACCCGGCCTCCCCAGGTTACTATCGTTGGGGAGGCCGGGTGGGGGAGCTGGCCGGTGCCGTTTCCACTTAAGTGGAACAGATTTTAAACCCGCGGCCGACCTGGGAAGTGGCGGTCAACGATCAGCGCCCCGGCGGCGAGGAGGACGAGCGCCGCCGCGATCATCGCAAAAAACAGCCAGGTGCCGCTGGGCTGGTCGAGCAGCACCCCGGCACCGAAGGCGCTGATGATCGCGCCAATCCGGCCGAAGCTGATCGAATAACCGATCCCGGCCGAGCGGCATTCGACCGGGAAGGCATGGCTCGACAGCGTCAGCAGCAAGACCTGCAGCGACAGCACCGTCGCGCCGGTCAGCGCAAGACCGGCCAACACGATGCCCGGCGCGACCTCGGGCCAGTGCAGCAGCGTGCTCCACAACCCCAGCGCCGCGATGCCCGCCGCCACCGTCGCGATGATCGTCCGGCGCGAACCGATGCGCAGCATCACCCAGGTGAGCGCGAAGGACGCCGTGACCCCCGACAGGTTGAGGATCATCGCGCCGCGGATCG
The DNA here is from genome assembly GCF_001314325.1 of Sphingopyxis macrogoltabida. NCBI lineage: Bacteria > Pseudomonadati > Pseudomonadota > Alphaproteobacteria > Sphingomonadales > Sphingopyxidaceae > Sphingopyxis > Sphingopyxis macrogoltabida. Next base: position 124,076 of record NZ_CP009429.1, on the reverse strand, counting down.
CGCTGCCCATCGCGAAGCCGGCGCCCGACAGCAGCACGGGCACCCAGCTCAGCAGCGCATAGACCGACATCAGCGCCGCAAAGAAGGCAAGCCCCATGCCGATCGTCGTTCGCCGCAGCGCGGGATCGAAAGGATGGCCGCCGGCGGCGATGGCGGGGGGCGGCGCGAAGGGTCCTTCGGCCATCCCCCCGGCAGCCGCGATCATCGCCGCGATTTGCGCATCGGCGCCGCCGCGCCGCGCCAGCAGCACCGGCGATTCGGGTAGGCCGCGCAGCATCGCGAGGCTGAGCAGCAGCGGTAGCGCACCACCGACCACGAAGGCGGCGGGCCAGCCATAGGCCGGGATCAGCCAGGACGCGATCGCGGCGCCGACGATCCCGCCGCACGGCACCCCGACCGAGATCACGGTGACGGCATAGTTGCGTGCCCGCAGCGGCATCCATTCCGCGACGAGCGCGGTCGCATTGGGCACTGCGGCGCCGAGCCCGAGCCCGGTGATGAAGCGCAGGATCGCGAAGCTCGTCACATTGGTGCACAGCGCGGTCAGCATCGCCATGGCGCCGAACCAGAGCACGGCGCCGATCAGCGCCGGCCGCCGCCCGAAGCGGTCGCCGAGCCAGCCGCCGATGCTTGTGCCGAACGCCATGCCCGCCAGCGAGGCCGCCATGACCGGCGCCAGCGCCCCCGAACCGATCCGCCAGTCCGCAAGAATGGCGGGCGCCGCGAAGGCGGCGAGCTGGATATCGAAGCCGTCGAGCAGGATGACCGCCGCGACCAGCGCGAGCAGCCGCGCATGAAAGGCGCGAAAGGCCAAGCCGTCGATGATAGGCTGCACCGGCGTCGCTATTGTCATCATTTCCCCCATCGCCCGGTCGTTTCGTTCGGCCGGCGGGCGCGATCAGACGAAAACCGCTCCGCCCGGCAGCGGCGCGGCGCGGCAGATCGAGCGCCACGCCGACGCCGCCATTTCGCTGCCCGACACGCCGGTGGCGGGCTGGCTGCGGCGGATCGACAGCCGCGCACCGTCGCGGCCCCGCGCCTCGACCTCAAGCACCAGATGGTCGAGCGCCGGATCGGCGACCAGCCGCGCCCGGCAGCGGTCGAGCCCGACCGTCGCCAGCGCGCAGGCGACCATCGCGTTGACATTGTGCGGATAGCGCGCCGCGATCTCGCGCACGCTGCCGTCGAAGAGCAGGGTCTCACCGGGCGCGCCCGGCAGGCCGAGGCTGGCGGGCGGCTTGCGGAAGGTGATCGCCACCTCCTCCCACATTGCCTGCCATTCGGCGAGGCTGTCCATCCCGACCAGCGCGCCGTGCGCGATGAGCAACGACCGGCCCGAGTCCGCCGCAGTAGCGTCGAGCCGTGCGCGCAAAGCCTCATCGGCAAGCGCGGTGAGCGAGAGCGGCATATAGTCGGCGAAACCCAGAAAGGCCTCGCCGTAGCGGCGGGTGACGCCGGGATCGGCCGCCTCGACGATCAGGTCGGGCGCAAAACGCCGCGCCTCCGCCAGATCGTCGAGGATCAGACCGGGCGGGACATCTGCGAGCCGCGCCGCCGTCCGGTTATGGACGAAGGCCAGTTCGAACGCACTGCCGTCGGCGGCGATGCGGCGGTACAGGTCGGCCCCGATAAAACCGAAACCGATCAGCCCGACACGCATCGCCGATCACGCCCCCAACGAAGTCAATATTTCCAGCGCAGCGTCGCGCCATAAGTGCGCGGCGGATTGTAGGAAACGAGCACCGAGCCGATCACGTCGCTCTTCCCCGATTCATACAGCTCGTTGGTCAGGTTCTTGGCCCACAGGCGCAATTCCCATTTGTCGTCGTCGGTCGCGATGCCGATCGACCCGTTGAGCACGCCAACCGACCGCTGGCGCGTGCGCGCGCTGTTTTCATTGTCGAAGAAGAAATCGTCGGTCCAGTTATAGTCGGCGCGGACGAAGGCGTTGATCCGGCTGCTCACCGGCACCGTGACGTCGCCGCCGATGCTGAACGAATTCTTCGGCGAGCGGCGCAGGACATTGCCCTTGAGGTTCGTCGGCACCGGCACCGAGCAGAAGCAGCTCGGGTCATATTGCAGTTCGGTGCTGATCAGGTCGCCGGTGATCTTCGCGTCCATATAGGTATAGTTGGCGAACAGCGTCACGCCGTCGACCGGGGCAACCGCGGTTTCGAGCTCGATCCCCTTCACCCGTGCCTTGCCCGCGTTCGAGATCACATTGTCGGCGGGCAGATTGGGATCGAAGATCACGAACTGCTGCGTCTGCAGATCCTTATATTCGGTCCAGAAGCCGGTGAGGTTGAAACGCAGCCGGTTGTCGAGCCACGTCGTCTTGGCCCCGACCTCGTAGTTCCAGGCATATTCGGGGTTATAGGCAAGGCGTGCCTCGCCGGGGTTGGTCGCATTCTCGCCGTTCCAGCCGCCCGACTTGTAACCCTTCGACACGAGGCCGTAGAGATACACGTCCTCCGCCGGCTGCCAGTGCAAATTGACACTCGGCGTCCACGCATCCCAGCTCTGCTTGCTCGAAGCCGAAAAGGCGCGGGTGAAATCGCCATTCTCGTCCTCGAACTCGGCACCGAGGAAGTCGCCGATCGTTTCGCGATAGACAGCGAAGCGCTTCTTGTCCTTGGTGTAGCGGATGCCCGCGGTCACCCCGAGCGTGTCGGTGATGTCGAACGTGCCTTCGACGAAGGCGGCCCAGGTGTCGCTCTTCAGCCGCGTCTCGGCGATTTCTTTGCCCTGCGCATAGAATTCGACGAAGATATAATCGGCGATCTCGGTGCGATCGACGCTTTCATGCTGGTAATAGAGACCGGCGAGCAGGTTGAACGGGCCGTCGAAGTCCGAACGGAAGCGCAGATCCTGCGAAAAGCTCTTTGCGGTCTCGTCCTTGTCGTTGATGTAATAATCGTCGTTGAACAGCGAATGGTCGATCGCGCCGAAATCGATCCGTCCGTCGGGACCATAGATCATCCTGGTGAAGTCGATGAAGCTGCCCGCATCGTTGTTGACCGACGCGAACTTGCCCTCGCGATACGCCGTCACCGAGGTCAGCGTGCCCGAGCCAGTGTCGTAATTGACGCTGAGGTGGACACCGCCGAGGTCGGCGTCCTGCTTGCCGTCGATATTGTTCGGACCGCGGCGCCGGTCGGGGTTCACGAAGGGGATATTATGCTCCGACGGGATCTGGATATCGACCCATTTGCCGCCGCCGCGCCGCCGCGTCAGGTCGCCGGTCAGCAGGATGTCGAGCCGGTCGTCGGGCTGGTAGCGAAGCTGGGCCATCACGCCATAGGCATCGAGATCCTCGACATCGTTGCCGGTGAAGGTGTTGCGGGCATAGCCGTCATGGTGCCGCGCACTCGCGGCGATGCTGCCCGACAGACCTTCGGCCAGCCCGCCCGCGGCATTCGCCTTGACCTCGAAGCTGCCGTAATTGCCCATCCCCGCCTCGGCACCGGCGCGGAATTCGTCGGTCGGCTTGCGGGTGATGAAGTTGATCGCGCCGCCGACGACATTCTTGCCATAGAGCGTGCCCTGCGGCCCGCGCACGATCTCGACGCGTTCGAGGTCGAACAGTTCGATCGCGGTCCCTTGCGCGCGCGACAGATAGACGTCGTTGAGGAAAAAGCCGATCGCCGGGTTCGACGCCGCGCTTTCGATATCGGTGCCGATCCCGCGCAGGAAGATATTGGGTTCGGAGACGTTGTCGGGGTTGAAGGTGAAGCCCGGAACGCGGCCCGCGATCTCCGAAAATTCGTCGATCCCCGCCTTGGCGAGCGCTTCGCCGCCGATCGCCGACACCGACAGCGGCGCCGACTGGAGATTTTCCTCGCGCTTGCGTGCGGTGACGACGATTTCGTCGAGGCCGCCTTGCGGTGCCGCGGCGTCCTGCGCGAACGCCGCTTCCGATATCGCCAGCGCCGACATCGTCCCCGCCAGCAACAGCACCCGCCCGGTCCGTGAAACTTTCCTCATCTTGCAGCCCCCATTTTCAGAATCGCCGCTGGATGTTGGATTCGTGCGCGGCGTTATCGGGGCAAAATTGAAACGGCGGCGCCTATATGAATAATAATAATGCCAAGGCTTTTTATACGAGAATTGTTATACACGCGGGCTGCCGCAGCCGGGCGTGCGATTTCAGTTGCTTACCAGATCCTCACCCGATTTTCGGGCGGCAGATAGAGTTTGTCGCCGGGCTTGACGTCGAACGCCTCGTACCAGGCATCGATGTTGCGCACGGTCAACACGCGCAGCCTGTCAGGCGAATGCTGCCAGGTCAGCATCGTCTGGCGCAAATATTCGTCGCGCGCCTTGATGCGGAAGAATTGCGCCCAGCCGAGAAAGAAGCGCTGGTCGCCGGTGAGGCCATTGATGACCGGCGCAGGCTTGCCGCCCAGCGAACGCTTGTACGCCTCATAGGCAAAGGTCAGGCCCGCCAGATCGCTGATATTCTCGCCCAGTGAAATGCGGCCGTTCGCATGCAGGCCGGGCAGCACCTCATAGGCGTCATATTGCGCGACGAGCGCGTCGCCGGCCGCTTCGAACGCCTTGACGTCTTCGGGCGTCCACCATTCGGCCTGCACCCCCTTCTCGTTATACTTCGCGCCGCTGTTGTCGAAATTATGCGTGATCTCGTGCGCCGCCACCGCACCGACCGCGCCATAGTTGATCGCCGCATCAGCGCCGGGATCGAAGGTCGGCGGCTGCAGGAAGGCGGCCGGGAAGGTGAGCTGCAACAGGTTGTAATTGGCGTTGGCATCGACCTTCTGCGCGCTGAGATAGCTCCATTCCCACCACCGCGTCGGTTCGCTGGCCCGCTGCATCATGTAACGGAAGTCGAACCGGTTCGCCCGCACGCGGTTGCCGAAGGCGTCGCCGGCCCCGATGTCCAGCGCGGCATAATCGCGCCACTGGTCGGGGTAGCCGACGCGCACCGTCAGATTCTTGAGCTTTTCCTGCGCGCGCCGCTTCGTCTGCGGCTGCATCCAGGCGAGCTTGTTGATGCGGTCGTGCATCACGCCTTTCAGATTGTCGACCATGCTGGTCATTTCCGCCTTGTAGCCGGGCGGAAAATGGCGCGCGACATAGGCGCCGCCGAGATCGTCGCGCAGCGCATCCGAGACGAAGGCGACCGCGCGCCGCCAGCGTGGCGCCTGCCGGGGCGTCCCCGCCAAGGTCGTGCCGTAGAAGGCAAAGACTTCGTCGTCGATCGCGGCGGGCAATACCTCCGCCAGACCGCCGAGGCTGCGCAGGATCAACTGGTCCTTCAGAACATCGAGCGGCGCCTTGTCGACGATCGCCGCAATCCCCTTGATCGCGCTCGGCTCGCGGACCTGCACATGCGTGAGATGCGGGCCGTGCCGCTTCAGGATCGTCGCCAGATCGAGGGTCGGCGTCGAGAATTCGGCGAGCCCGGCAATCGGGAACTTATGATAGGTCTTGACCATGTCGGCGGCATCGACGCGCGGCCAGTGAACCTTGGCGATTTCGGTCTCCAGCGCCATCACCGCCTGCGCGCGGGCATCGGCATCGGCTTCGCCGGCCAGCGTCAGCAACCTCGCCAGGTGCGCGACATAGGCCGTTCGCATCGCCGCATAGGCCGGCTCGTCGGACAAATAGCTGTCGCGGTCGCCCAGCCCGAGCCCGGCCTGATCGACCATCAGCCGTGTTTGACCCGGTTCGCGGTCGTCCTGCCACACCCAATAGACGACCGGCCCGCCGACGCGCATCTCGTCCGCCTCGGCGAGCAGCGCCGAATAGCCGTTGCGGTCGGAAAGGCCCTTGATCCGGTCGAGCCACGGGCGGATTGGCGCGAGGCCCAGCGCCTCGACCCGATCGGTGTCGAGATAGGCGGCATAGGCGCGGCCAAGCTTGCTCGTCGGATCCGCCTCTGCCGCTTCCAATATCGCGCGGAGCTGCTCGTTGGTCTGGTCTTCCTGCCGGTAATAGGAACCATAGGCAGGCTTGTCGTCGGGGATTTGTGTGTTGTCGATCCACGTCCCGTTGGCATAGGCGAAGAAGTCGTCGCCCGGCCTCACCGTCCGGTCCATACCCGCCTCGTCGAACCCGAAGCTGCCGATCTCGGCCTTCGCGGGCGCCGAAGCCGGCGATTGCTCCTCCTGCGCATGGACGCTGCCGGCACCGCCCGTCAGCATGGCCCCGCAAAGCAGTATCGCAACGGACAGAGAGCGCATGATCGTAACCCCTTTCGCATTCGGTGGAGGAAATCGCGGATTCAGGCGATGTATGAGGCGACCGCTGCCAGCATCTTGCGCTGGCTGTCGTTGACGCTGGTCAGCGCGTGCGCGTTGATCAGTTCGAAGAGCGTCGCCTTGCGGTGAACGCGAAACACGTCCCTGAATTCCGGAAGGACGGCCTCGAAATGATGGGAATATTCCTTCGCCAGCGCCGCGATCTCGTCATCGCCGCTTTGTGGCCCGAGCGCGTCGAACCTTTTGCCGAGTTCGGCAAAGGCGGCCGATTCCGCCATGCGTTCGTAAATCGCATAGAGCCGGGCGAGGTCTTCCTGGCTCAGCAATTGCGCGAATAGAGTGAGCTGTTCGCGCCACGCCTCGATCGCCGCTTCCGAACGTCCCTCGGTCAGCGCGTTGAACGGCTGGCTCAGCCCGGCGCCCGGCAGGTCGGCGTCGCTCTTCAGCCGCGCCACCAGCCGCCGCTGTTCCTCGAGCCGGGCGATCTGGTCGGCCAGTTGCCGGTCGAGCGTATCGAGCACATCGCCGACGCCCGCGCCGCGCCCTTCGAGGAAGGATGGGATGTCCGACAGCGCGATGCCGGCCGCCGCAAGGCCCTTGATCCGCAGCAGCCGGACGAGGTCGGCGACGCCATAGCGGCGATAGCCGTTGCGGTCGCGGGGCGGTTCGCGCAGCAGCCCGATCTGGCGATAGTGGCGCAGCGTGCGCGGCGTCACGCCGGCAAGGTCCGCCATATCCTTGCTACGCATCGGCCGTCATCCCCGTGGTGACGGCGGGCTCGTCCGCAAAGCTGGCCGCCGGGGTCCGCTCCGCTTCGCTTGCAGCACGCCCGAGATCGCGAAGTGCAGGGACAAACAGGCCCGTCGCCGCCGCCGCAGCCCATATGCCGGCCGTCGCGATGACGGCGACCGGCAACCCGCTCAGCTCGATCAGCACTGCGGCGCCCATGATCCCGAGCGGCACGGCGGCGGTGATCAGCGCATTCTGGATTGCCGCGATGCGCCCGCGCACATGTTCGGGCACCCGCTCGATCGACAGGACGCCGAACAGCCCGCTGTAGAGGGCGCTCGACAGCCCGAGCACGACGGCGCCGGCGAGGATCACCGGCACCGAGGCCAGCGTGGCGATGACGGCAAAGCCGATCGTCGCCCCCGTCAGCCCGGTCACCAGCCAGCGCCGCCGCGCGCCCCGGCCGCCCAGCGTGCCGTAGATCGCGCCGCCCGCGAGCGTGCCGAGTCCGATGGCGGACAGCACCAGCCCCAGCGACGAGGGCTGATCGATGCCGGAGAAATAGACGGGCAGGATCAGCCCCTGCAGCGCCCCGAGCGCCATGACCGACAGGGTACCGATCGCCATCATCGCTTTCAGGAACGGGCTGCGGAGCAGCACCAGCCATCCCTCGCGCAGGCCCTGCCAACCGGCACCGTCCGGCTGCTCCGTCGCCTCGACCGGCACCGCGCCGACCTCGCGGGGAATGAACAGGGTCGCGAGCGCCGCGAGCAGCGACGTCGCGGCGGTGATCCAGAGGACGGTCGTCCCGGGGAGCAGCGCCATCAACGTGCCCGCCAGCGCCGGGCCGGCGAGCAGCGCGAGCGACACCAGCACCTGCGCGAAGCCCGCCATGCGCTCCGCCGATGCGCCGCTGTGCCGGAGGACGGCCGGTAACAGCGCCGTCCGGGCCGCCAGCCCCGGCAGGTCACCCAGCGAGCCGACGATGCCGAGCAGGATGAACCACGACAGCGTCAGCCCCGAGATATGGTCGACGATCGGCAGCGCGGCGACCGAGAAGGCTGAAATGAGGTCGGTCACGACCGAGCAGTCGCGCCGGTTGAAGCGGTCGATGACGACGCCCATGAACAGCCCGGCAAAGATCGCCGGCAGCGCGGTCGCGGCAGCGACCGAGCCGGTTCCCAGCACGCTCCCCGTCTTGTCGAGCACGATCAGCGGCAGCGCCACCGCGGCGATCGAATTGCCGAGAATCGACAGGAAATAGGACGCCAGATAGGCCGGTGCGGATAGTTTCATCCTGCCCTTCTGCACTATGACGTTACGTCAGGGTCAAGGCAAATCAGCACCGCGGGCGTGTCGAGAAATTCTGGTGCTGAGGCCGCAAATTCCTGCGTCTTGCCAAGGCGTGTCATCGGAGTGATGCAGGTGCCCGAACCGAACTTAGACGAGGTACCGATGCGCCTGCTGCTTGCCCCGATCCTTCTTGCCGGAACCATGTTTTCGGCCGCGACCGCCACATATGCGCAGGAAGCCGCGCCCGCCACCGCGGCGGCTTCGCAGGGCGCTAAGCCCGAGATCGGCACCTTCGGGTTCGACGAGACCGGCATGGACAAATCGGTCAAGCCCGGCGACGATTTCTATGGCTACGCCAGCGGCGGCTGGGTGAAGAACACCCCGATGCCCGCCGACAAGGCGATGTACGGATCGTACATCATCCTGCGCGACCTCACCACCGAGCGGCTGCGCGGCATCATCCAGGAAAAGCAGGACGATCCGTCGAGCAAGCTCGGCCGCGCCTATGCGACCTTCATGGATGCGGCGAAGGTCGAGTCGCTGGGGATGGCGCCGATCCAGCCGTGGCTCGCGAAGATCAGGGGCCTGACCGACCGCAAGGGCTATTCGGCGCTGACCGCCGAGGCGATGCAGATGGGCATTTATGGCCCGATCCTGCCGTGGGTATGGACCGACGACAAGCAGCCCGAGCGGATGATCCTCCAGATCGATCAGGGGGGCACCGGCCTGCCCGACCGCGACATGTACCTGTCGGACAAGCCCGCCTTCGCCAAGATCCGCGCCGACTATGTCGCGCATCTCGGGCGGGTGCTGGCGCTGGCCGGCGAAACCAACGTCGAGGCGCGCGTCGCGGCGGTGATGGCGCTGGAGACCGAGATCGCCAAGGCCCAGTGGACCCGCGAAGACGCCAGCGACATGGGCAAGACCTATCACAAGTTCACCCTCGCCGAGACCGCGCAGTTCGCCAGCCCGGCGCTGAACCTGCAAACGGTGCTCAAGGCCGCGGCGCCCAACGTCACGGAAGTATTGGTGCGCGAACCGAGCTGGATGACGGCGATGACCCAGATCGTCGACAAGGCATCGCTCGAAGCGCTGCGCGACCAGATGATCGTGCGCAGCCTCGACAGCCTGGCGCCGGCGCTCCCCGACGCGGTGGAGGCCGAACGCTTCGCCTTCTACGACAAGGCCTTGAAAGGTACGCCCGAGCGCGAGGAGCGCTGGAAGCGCGGGACCACCTTGGTCAACGCCCAGCTGCGCGACGAGGTCGCCCAGATCTATGTGCAGCGCTATTTCCCGCCCGAATATAAGGCGGCGATGACCGATCTCGCCAAAAACCTGCTGGTCGTGATGGGCGACCGCATCGACAAGCTCGACTGGATGGAGCCGGTGACCAAGGCGAAAGCCAAGGAGAAGCTGAAGGGATTTGTCATCCGCGTCGGCTATCCCGACAAGTTCCGCGACTATGCGGGGCTGGAGGTCCGGGACGGCGACCTGTTCGGCAACGTCATCCGCGCCAACCGGTTCGAATTCGCCTGGTCGGTCGGCCGCACCGAACGGCCGACCGAGCGGTCGGACTGGTATATGTCGCCGCAGACGGTGAACGCCAACGCGACCTATAACCGGCTGGAAATCACCTTCCCCGCCGCGTTCCTGCAGGCGCCCGCCTTCGATCCGAAGGCCGATCCGGCGGTGAACTATGGCGCGATCGGCGCGATTGCCGGCCATGAGATCAGCCACCATTTCGACGATCAGGGCGCCAAATATAACGAGAAGGGTATCCTCGCCAACTGGTGGACGCCGAAAGACCTCGCGGCGTTCGATGCGGCGGGCAAGGCGCTGATCGCGCAATATGACGCCTATGAACCGCTGCCCGGCGAGCATGTGAAGGGCGAGTTCACGCTGGGCGAGAATATCGGCGACCTCGCCGGGCTGACCATCGCCTATGACGCCTATCAGCGCTCGCTGAACGGCAAGCCGGCGCCGGTGATCAACGGCTATACGGGCGACCAGCGCTTCTTCCTCGGCTGGGCGCAATTCTGGCGCGTGAAACAGCGCGAGGAGCATCTGCGCCAGCATCTGCTGACCGACGCCCACTCGCCGGCGACGCAGCGCACCTGGGTCGTCCGCAATCTCGACGCCTGGTACAAGGCGTTCGACGTCAAGCCCGGCGACAAGCTGTATCTGGCCCCCGCCGACCGCGTGCGCGTCTGGTAAGGTAACCGGGCCGGCAATGCCCGGCTTCGCCGATCGGAAAAATGGCGCGCCCGGCAGGATTCGAACCTGCGACCACCCGCTTAGAAGGCGGGTGCTCTATCCAGCTGAGCTACGGGCGCGTGCACGAGGCTGTCCGCCGCGCGAATAGCGCGGTTTGCGTGGGCTGCAAAGCAGGTTAAGCAGCAGCCCGATGACCGACTCCGACAACCCGCCGGCGCAGCCCGTCGCCGTGAGTGCCGCCAGCGTGCGGCACTTCCGCTATTACGACCTGATCATGGCGGCCTTCGTCGCCATATTGCTGTTGTCGAACATCATCGGCGCGTCGAAGCCGAGCTATATCCCCCTGCCCGACGGCACCCAATGGGCGTTCGGCGCCGGGGTGCTGTTCTTCCCGATCAGCTATATCATCGGCGACGTCCTCACCGAAGTCTATGGCTATGCCCGCGCCCGCCGGGTGATCTGGACCGGTTTTGCGGCGCTCGCCTTCATGGCGTTCATGGCGTGGGTGGTCGTCGCCTTGCCCCCCGCCGACGGCTGGCCGGGGCAGGAAAGCTACGAGTTCGTCTTCGGCAACAGCTGGCGGATCGTGATCGCGTCGATGACCGCCTTTTGCGTCGGCGAATTCGCGAACTCCTATGTCCTCGCGCAGATGAAGCTGTGGACCGGCGGGCGGATGCTGTGGGCGCGGACGATCGGATCGACGGTCGTCGGTCAGGGGCTGGACAGCCTGATTTTCTACCCGCTCGCCTTTTACGGCCTTGCCGGATGGCCCCCCGAACAACTTATGCAGGTCGTCCTGTCGCAATGGCTGATCAAGACATTGTGGGAGGCGGCGCTGACGCCGTTCACCTATATCGTCGTCGGCGCGCTCAAGCGGCGCGAAGGCGTCGATGTCTTCGACGAAGGGACCGACTTCAACCCGTTCGCCGCCAAGGTGTGATGCATGACGCTGATCGAGCTTGCCTCGCTGTTCGAGGAGCAAAAGTCGTGGCTGGTCACCGGCAGCGGGCTCAGCAAGGATGCGCTGCACATTTATTTCGGCCTGACCCTGTTCCTTCTCGTCCGCCTGCTCTGGCGTTGGCGCGGCGGCTGGGTGATCGCGTGGCTCGCAGTCGTCGCCATGGCGTGCGGCGGCGAATATCTCGATATCGCGGCGGAAGCGAGCCGGGCAGCGATCCAGCCCGATGCCGCACATTGGCACGACATCTGGAATACCGCCTTCTGGCCGACGGTGTTTATGTTGGTCGGCCGCTGGCTGCAGCCCGCCCCTAAAGCCCCGGTGCTCACGCCCGCGGGGACGGACGCAGCGCCGACGGAAAACTCAGGCGAGGACGCCGAGCGCGGCCTCGAACAGGCGTAGCCCATCGGTGCCGCCGTGCGCGCGGTCGATCGCGCGTTCGGGGTGCGGCATCATGCCGAGCACATTACCCGCGCCGCTCAGCACGCCCGCGATGGAGCGCGCCGAGCCGTTGACATTGTCGGCATAGCGGAAGGCGACGCGCCCTTCGCCCTCGATCCGGTCGAGCGTTTCCGCGTCGGCGAAATAATTGCCGTCGTGATGCGCGACCGGAATGTCGATCGCTTCGCCCGCCTTGTAGCCCGCGGTGAACAGCGACTGGCTGTTTTCGACGGTCAGCGGCACGCTGCGGCAGACAAAGTTCAGCCCCGCGTTGCGCATCAGCGCGCCGGGCAGCAACTGCGCCTCGGTCAGCACCTGGAAACCGTTGCACACGCCGAGCACCGGCACGCCGCGGCCTGCCGCATCGGCGACGCTGCGCAGGATCGGCGACCGCGCCGCCATCGCGCCCGAACGGAGATAGTCGCCATAGGAAAAGCCGCCGGGCAGCGCGATGAACTCGATGCCGTCGGGCAGTTCGGTTTCGCGGTGCCAGACCATCGCCGGGGCGCGGCCGGTGACCGTTTCGAGTGCGACGGCCATGTCGCGGTCGCAATTGGAGCCGGGAAAGACGATGACGGCGGTCTTCATGGGTCAGGCTCCTTCGCGGCCGGTCAGGCGCGTTCGATCCGGTAGTTTTCGATGACGGTGTTCGCGAGCAGCTTTGCGCACATCGCGTCGAGGTCGGTGTCGCTGACATCGTCGGCGACCTCGAGCTCGATGAAGCGGCCGGCGCGCACGTCGCTGACGCCGCCGAAGCCGAGGCCTTCCAATGCGTGATGGATCGCCTTGCCCTGCGGGTCGAGCACCCCGGGCTTGAGCGTCACATAGACCTGAACTTTCATGGAAGCGCACCTTTATCGTCGGGGGCGGGAATATGGCCGCGCCTATGCCCGCGAATCACTTTCCGGGCAAGGGGCCTTGCCCCCGAAAATGCGGCTTTTCGGATTGCGAACCAGTCGCATCTTTCTTGTTGCGAATCCGTCGCACTATCCCTAGATGGGTCTTGTTGAGAGGGATTCGCACATGGTCGTCTGTGTCTGCAACGCAATAAGGGAAAGCCAGCTGCGCGATGTTGCGCGCGATGGCCAATTGCGGTGCGCCAAGGCCGCCTATGCGCAATTGGGTCGCAAACCCAAGTGCGGACAATGCCTGCCTTTCGCTCGCAATATCATCAGCGACGTCGCCGCGACCGCCTGATTTTCCTTGGATTTCCGCCATTTTTGACCTTGGCCCAACCGGGACCGGGGCGTATAATGGCGCCCACCCCACTCCAAGATAAAATGACAGGACAGACACCATGAAGGGCGACGAAAAGGTCATCGATTTCCTCAACGAGGCGCTCAAGAACGAGCTCACCGCGATCAACCAATATTGGCTGCACTATCGCATGCTCGACAATTGGGGCGTCGCGAAGCTCGCGCATTTCGAGCGCGAGGAATCGATCGACGAGATGAAGCACGCCGACAAGCTGGCCGACCGCATCCTCTTCCTCGGCGGCCTGCCCAACTTCCAGATGCTCGGGCGCCTGCGCGTCGGCGAGACGGTCGAGGAGATTCTCAAGGCCGACCTCGCGCTCGAGGAAGAAGCGATCCCGCTGCTCAAGGATGCGATCGCGCACTCGGAAAGCGTGCGCGACTATGTCAGCCGCGACCTGTTCGCCGACATCCTCGAAAGCGAGGAACATCATGTCGACGAACTCGAAAAGCAGTTCGAAATGATCGAGCGCATGGGGCTGGAAAATTACATCCAGCTCCAGTCGAAGTCGGTCGGCGACGACTGAGCGTGATCACCCCTATTTGAATCGTCATCCCGGCGGAGGCCGGGATCCCGCCCGATCGAATTGACGCAACGGCGAGATCCCGGCCTCCGCCGGGATGACGAGGAAGAGGATGAGTCGTGCTCAACTCTTAAGGTGACCGCGCCCCGAACGCAGCAAAACTGGGCCAAAGCCACAGAAATTATCGTGCCCCGCCCAAAGCCGACCCGGCTATCGTCGAACCCGGCGGGCGAACAATAGGTCCCAGGCAACCGGCACCGAACCGGCGGCAGACACAGCGCCCCCTTGTACGACAAGAGGAGGGTGGCTTGAATCGCCGGGAATATCTTCTGACCGCGGCATCGGTATTCGCGATGGGATCGGCGACGGATGCGCGCGCCGTGCTGGCAGGGGCGAGCGACGGGTCCGAGGGGCCGCCGGAGCCGCTGTTCGACCCGCAGATCAACTATGCGGTCCGAATCCCGATGCGCGACGGCGTGCATCTAAGCGCAACGCTGTATCTTCCCCGCGGCGTCAAGACGCCGCGCCCGACGATCTTCTCGCTCACGCCCTATACCGCCGACGGCTATCACCCGGAGGGGATTTCCTTCTCGAGCAACGGCTATCCCTATCTGTCGGTCGACATGCGCGGCCGCGGCGAATCCGGGGGCGAATTCTCACCCTTCGTGACCGATCCCGACGACGGACGCGACATTGTCGACTGGATCGCGCAGCAGCCCTTCTGCAACGGCAAGGTCGGCATGTGCGGCCTGTCCTATGTCGGTTACACGCAATGGGGGACGGTGCGCGGCGATCCGGCCGGGCTCGCGACGATCGTGCCGTCGGCGCCCGCCTATATCGGGTTCGATTTCCCCATCCGTTACAATATCTTCTTCAACTTCGCGGCGACCTGGCTGACCCGCGTGTGGGGGAATACCGGCCGCGTCACCGCCTATAATGACGGCGAATATTGGTCGAAGGCGTTTCTGCGCTTCCTCGAATCGGGCCAACCGTTCCGCAAGCTCACCGAATATTTCGGGCTCGATTCAAAGCCCTTCGACGAATGGATGGAGCATCCGCACCAGGATGAATATTGGGATCGGGCCAACCCCACCCCTGAACAATTCGCCAAACTGACGATCCCGGTCCTTTCGCTGTGCGGCGCCTATGACGGCGACCAGCCCGGCACGCTCGAATTCCACCGGCAGCATCTGAAATATGCCGGGAACAAGGCGGACCATTATCTGGTGATCGGCCCGTGGGGGCATCTGGAGGTCCGCAAGCCCAAGGCCGAATTTTTCGGGATCAAGGTCGGCCCCGACAGCGTCATCGACATGCCGAAACTGCACCGCGAGTGGTTCGCTTTCGCGATGGAAGGCGGCAAGCGGCCCGACTTCCTGAAAAAGAAGGTCGCCTATTATGTCATGGTGGCCGACGAATGGCGCTACGCCGACACGCTGGAAGGCGTCACATCGCGTTACGAGACGTTGCATCTGCAATCGTCGGGCAATCCCGTCAGCGTCTATCGATCGGGAATGCTCGGCGCCGCGCCGGCCCGCCGTGCGGAACCCGATCACTATGTCTACGATCCGCGCGACCTTAGCGTGCCGAAGCTGGAGGCGACGCTGACCCAGTCGCACCTGCTCGACCAGACCATGGTCCTCGCCGATTCGGCCGCCAAGCTCATTTATCACAGCGAGCCGTTCGAACAGGATACCGAGGTCAGCGGCTTCTTCAAATTCTCCGCCTGGATCGCCATCGACCAGCCCGATACCGATTTCCTCGTTTCGATCTATGACATCGGCCCCGACGGATCGAGCATGTTCCTGACCGAACAGCATATGCGCGCGCGCCATCGGGAGAGCCTGCGCGGCGAAAAGCTGATCGATACCCGGGAACCGCTACGCTATGATTTCGACCGTTTCTTCTTCGTCTCGCGGCTGATCGGCAAGGACCATCGCCTGCGTCTTGTTTTCCGCCCGAACGAAGGCCTCGGCTGGCAGAAGAATTATAACAGCGGCAAGCCGGTCGCCGACGAAACGATGGCCGACGCCCGCACCGTGACCGTGCGGCTGTTCCACGACGCCGCCCATCCGAGCACGCTGAGCATCCCCATCGGGCAGTCCAAAGCGTAGAAGGTGATCGGTCAGATCGGAACACCACCACCCCTTTCTTGTCATCCCGGCGAAGGCCGGGATCTCACCGGCGCATTCTGACGCGAGGTCGAGATCCCGGCCTTCCGCCAAGGCGGAAGTTTATCCTGAGCGCCTGCAAGGCAGCCGAAGGGCCGGGATGACGATTCGATAAGGAATGGCCGCGCTCTAGCCACGGACGCTCGTCGGCTTGTCATCACTTCATCGCTGAAGCCGTTGATCAAGGCGTTGGCAAGATCAGCGAACGCGTGGAAAACCACGGTTTTACAGGCGATTTTCCAACACCGCATTTTTCGCTTGTATTTGCGAATAATTCTCAATAGCACAGTCGGGCAGTCCCCTCCTGCCGGCCGCTGCAACTTCTAGCTGCACCAAAGCGGCCGGCATCTTTTTCCCGAACAACGCGGAATGGACATGAGGAACTGCATGGGCCGGGAGACAGAGACCTCATGCAAAGCAGCACGCTGATCCGCCAATTGACGCAGCAGCCGCTGGTGCGCGACCTCTCCATCGAAGCGGCGCAAGCCGTCCTGGCGCTACGCTATTGCATCCTCTGCCGCCGCAGCGAACGCGACCCGATGCCCGAACTCGAACGGCGCTGGGGCAATATCCTTGCGGCGCGGCGCTATCGCCTCGTCGTCGAGGCGATCGGCCATGTCTGGCCCGAACCCTTTGCCGTCGCGCCGCCCTGCTGCCCGCGGGTCAGCTTCGACGAGGCGCTGCTCGCCGCGATGGTCGGCGCATCGTCGCGTGGCGACCGCGTCCATTTCGACTGGCTGACCGCCGAAATGCTGGGCAGCGACGCACGCGAAATGCTGTTCGTCGCGCTCGAGAATTTCATCCGCGCGCGCGCGCCGGGGCGTGTCGGCGGGCTTTAAAGCCGGGCGTCAATTCGCCGACCCTCAGTTTGCCGGCTTGGTCTCGTCGATCTTGTCGACCCATTCGGGGTAGAAACTCGGCTCGCGTGCCGACCAGCCCGGCGCGGTGGCCGCAGCCTCGCTGATCGACTGCAACAACAGTTTCCGCTTGTCGGGGTGCAGGTGCGGCAGCGATGCCGCGGCGCAGAAGGCGCCCGGCAGCCACGGCCGCGCATGCGCGCCGAGCAACCGCTCGTAGAGGAAACGATAGGGCGCGAAGGCATGCAGCCGGTCCTGCCCGAGGTCGAAGGCCGACACCGCGATCAGCGGCGCCATGAAATGTTCGAGCGCGTCGAGCCCGCTGTCGTCGGGAATATGGGCGCGGACATCGACAAGGCGCTGGTAGACGCGCGCCTGGACCCGGATCGCGGTTTCCTCGACCATATCGCGCGACCAGCGCGCGATCGCGTCGTCGCGTTCGAGCCCGATGTCGAGCGAGCGGCGGATATACCGCTGCGTCGCCGCGGGAAAGCCCGCAAATTCCTTGATTTCCGATATCGACAGATCGCCCGCTGCCGGTCCCGAACGCGTCGCCATGGTCATGCTCCCGCACGGCGCCCGGGGAGCCATCCCCCCGGAGGCCTGCATCTGCCAGTCTGCCACCAAAATGGTTAGTGGCGGGTTAACCATGGCGTCGGGGATTGTTCAGCCGGTCGAGGGGCGTTGCGCGTCCTCGCGACCGGGCCTAATCAACATGTCCCGAAAAACAGAACACGCAGGACTGCCATGTCGCACGCACCGCAGCCGGTCATTTCCGCAACCGGCCTCTTCACCCCCGCCGAACGCATCTCCAACGAAGAACTTGTCGCGAGTTTTAACCAGTATGTTGCGCTGCACAATAGGGAAAATGCCGACGCTATCGCCGCGGGCGAAATGGCCGAACTGACTGAATCGAGTGTTGAATTCATCGAGAAGGCGAGCGGCATCGGCTCTCGCTTCGTCGTCGACAAGGCGGGCATCCTCGACCCGCAGCACATGGCGCCGCGCATCGCCGAACGCCCGAACGACGAGCTGTCGCTCCTCGCCGAAATCGGGGTTGCCGCCGCCCGAGACGCGCTCGCCCGCGCCGGGCGCGACGCAGGCGACGTCGACGCGGTGCTGTGCGCCGCGTCGAACATGCAGCGGCCGTATCCCGCAATGGCGGTCGAGATTCAGGACGCGCTTGGCATCGACGGTTTCGGTTTCGACATGAATGTCGCCTGCTCGTCGGCGACCTTCGGCATCCAGACCGCCGCCGACTATATCCGCGCCGGCCATGCGAAGAGCGTCCTCGTCGTGAACCCCGAAATCTGTTCGGGGCACCTCAACTGGCGCGACCGCGACAGCCATTTCATCTTCGGCGACGTCGCGACCGCGATCCTCGTCGAGGACAAGGACATTGCACCCGAAGGCCATTGGGACATCCTCGGCACGAAGCTCAAGACCGTCTTTTCGAACAACATCCGCAACAATTTCGGCTTTTTGAACCGCGGCCATGGCGGCATCGACCAGTCGGGACCGAAGAGCGACAAGCTTTTCGTCCAGGAAGGCCGCAAGGTGTTCAAGGAAGTCGTGCCGATGGTCGCCGACATGATCGTCGCCGAAATGGGCAAGCTCGGCCTCGAGGGGGCCGACATGCGGCGGCTATGGCTGCATCAGGCGAACACCAACATGAACCGCCTGATCGCGCATCGCGTGCTGGGGCACGAGGCGAGCGAGGACGAAAGCCCGACCGTTCTCGACACCTATGGCAACACGTCGAGCGCGGGATCGATCATTGCCTTCCACCTCAACCATGCGGATATGGCGGCGGGCGACACCGGGCTGATCTGTTCGTTCGGCGCGGGCTATTCGGCGGGAACGGTGTTCGTCCGCAAGACGTGACCCGCCTTACGGCACGAATGTCGTGAACAGGTAGATTGCGAACAGCATCAGGTGGATCACCCCCTGCAGCACGGTGGTGCGGCCGTTCGCCAGCGTCTGCGACGCAACGATCAGTGACAGGAACAGCAGCACCGCCGACTTGGCGTCGAGTCCGAGACTGATCGGCAAGTCGGTAACAATCGACAATATCGCGACTGCCGGAATGGTCAGACCGATGGTCGCAAGCGCCGAGCCGAGCGCGAGATTGAGGCTGGTCTGGAGCCGGTCGGCCTTCGCCGCGCGCACGGCTGCCAAGCCCTCCGGCGCAAGGATCAGCGCCGCGATCAGCACGCCGAGCACCGCCGGCGGCGCGCCCCAGTCGGCGAGCAGCGCGCCCATGACGGGCGACAAATTCTTGGCGAGCAGGACGACCGCGAACAGGCTGGCGAGCAGCAGCGCGCCCGACATCGCGGTACGCTGCATCGTCGGGGGTGCGGCATGGGTGTCGGGCTCGCCGTCGCCATCGACGTCGGCGTCGGCTTCGGGAAGGAAATAATCGCGGTGGCGGACCGTCTGCACCAGCGCGAAGGTGCCGTAGAGAATGAGCGACACCGCCGCGACGAAGCCGAGTTGCGTCGCCGAATAGAAAGGACCCGGCACGCTCGACGTGAAATTGGGGAGGACCAGCGTAACGACGGTGAGCACGGTCAACGTCGCCAGCGCCGCGCCGATTCCGGTGCGTTGGAAGCGTTGTTCATGGTGGCGGATCGCACCACTGAGCAGACACAGCCCCATCAGGAGGTTGAGGATCACCATGACCGCCGCGAACACCGTGTCGCGGGCCAGCGTCTGTGCCTTTTCGGGTTCGGCCTGCATGAGGGTGAGGATCAGTCCGACCTCGATCACCGTCACCGCGAGCGCGAGGATCAGCGTCCCGAACGGCTCACCGACGCGGTGCGCGATCACCTCGGCATGGTGGACCGCGGCGACGACCGCACCCATCAGGATGATCGCGACCATCCACGGATTGAGCCCCATGCCGAAACTCGCCATCGCAGCGAGAAAGCCGAGGATCGGAAAGAGGTCGTTGGTGCGGTCGGCGAGGCGGAGTTTCGAGGTCATGGGACTTCTATTGCAGCCCCCTCCCCCGCTGACTACCCCCGGCTACGCAATTAATGTACGCGAACGGGCAATCCGGCAGCGGCAAGCCGCGCGTGCGCCTCGGCGATCGTCGCCTCGCCGAAATGGAAGATGCTCGCGGCAAGCACCGCACTCGCCCCGCCTTCGACGACCCCCGCGACCAGATGGTCGAGACTGCCGACACCGCCCGAGGCGATCACCGGCACGCTGACCGCGTCGGCAATCGCGCGGACGAGCGCGAGATCATAGCCGTCCTTGGTGCCGTCGCGGTCCATGCTGGTGACGAGCAGTTCGCCCGCGCCGAGTTCGGCGAGGCGGACGGCATGGTCCAGCGCGTCGATGCCGGTCGGCTTGCGGCCGCCATGGGTGAAAATCTCCCACCGGCCGTCTTCGACCCGGCGCGCGTCGATGCTGCCGACAGCGCACTGGCTGCCGAAGCGGTCGGCGATGTCGGCGACGAGCTCGGGCCGCGCAACTGCGGCGCTGTTCACCGCAACCTTGTCGGCGCCCGCCAGCAGCAGCGCCCGCGCATCGTCGGCGCTGCGCACCCCGCCGCCGACGGTCAGCGGCATGAAGCAGACCTCGGCGGTGCGACCGACCATCTCGAGCAAGGTCCCGCGCCCTTCATGGCTTGCCGAAATATCGAGGAAGCACAGCTCGTCGGCCCCCGCCGCGTCATAGGCGCGCGCCGCCTCGACCGGATCGCCGGCATCGCGCAGGTCGACGAAGTTGACGCCCTTGACGACGCGGCCGTCGGCGACGTCGAGACAGGGAATGACGCGGACGCGGACGGTCACACTGCCCCCGCCGCGATCGCTTCGGCGAGATCGAGCCGGCCGTCGTACAGCGCGCGCCCGGTAATCACGCCCTCGATCCCGTTCGCGACATGCGGACGCAGCGCATGGATATCGCCGATATCGGCAACTCCGCCGCTCGCGATCACCGGAATGGCGACCGCCTGCGCCAGTGCGACCGTCGCCTCGACGTTGCAGCCCTTGAGCAGGCCGTCGCGGCCGACGTCGGTGAACAGCAGCGCGGCGACCCCGGCATCTTCGAAACGGCGCGCGAGATCTTCGACACGCACGTCGGACACATCGGCCCAGCCCTCGGTCGCGACCATGCCGTCGCGCGCGTCGACGCCGACGACGATGCGGCCCGGAAGGTCGCGCGCGGCGGACTTCACGAATTCGGGGTCCTTCAGCGCGGCGGTGCCGATGATGACGCGTTCGACGCCGAGCGCGAGCCAGCGATCGACGCCTGCCCGATTACGGATACCGCCGCCGACCTGCACCTTGCCCGGAAAGGCAGCAATGATGCTCTCAACCGCCGCACCGTTGACGCTCGCGCCCGCGAAGGCGCCGTCGAGGTCGACGACATGCAGGTGCGACGCGCCCGCGTCGGCAAACAGCCGCGCCTGCGCCGCCGGATCGTCGCCATAGACGGTCGCGCGCGCCATATCGCCCTCGGCGAGCCGCACCACCTGCCCGCCCTTGAGGTCGATCGCGGGGAAGAGGATCAGGGGCGCCATGCGAGGAATCTTTCGAGGGTTGCGAGACCATAGGCCTGGCTTTTTTCGGGGTGGAACT
The DNA here is from genome assembly GCF_001314325.1 of Sphingopyxis macrogoltabida. NCBI lineage: Bacteria > Pseudomonadati > Pseudomonadota > Alphaproteobacteria > Sphingomonadales > Sphingopyxidaceae > Sphingopyxis > Sphingopyxis macrogoltabida. The sequence goes on along the minus strand of NZ_CP009429.1, from coordinate 102,826 downwards.
GGACGCCTAGGATGTTGTCGCGGCCGACCGCCGCAGCGAACATTACGCTATGGTCACTGATGGCCAAGACCTCGCTCGGCCGTGCCGCTTCGAAGTAATAGCCGTGGAGGAAATAGGCTTCGCCCGGCGCAAGGACCGGGTGACATTGCCCCGCCCGCTCCTCGACCGCCAATTTTCCCGACTTCCCGTCAAACGGAACGACGTCATTCCAGCCCATATGCGGAAAACGATATCCGAAGCCCTCTTCGAAACGACGCACCGTGCCGCCGATCCAGCCGAGCCCCTTGTGCCGTCCATGCTCCTCGCCCGCGTCGGCAAGCAATTGCATGCCGACGCAAATGCCGAGGAAGGGGGCGCCCTCACCGCGTACCCGCCGCTCCAGCGCCTCGACCAGCCCGTCGATTGCCGACAGGCCGTTCATGCAGGCGGCAAAGGCGCCGACACCCGGCAACACGATCCGGTCGGCCTTCGACACGACGTCGGGGTCGGCGGTGACGGCGACATTCTCCGCGCCCGCCGCGACGAGCGCATTGTGCACCGAGCGGAGATTGCCCGCGCCATAATCGATGAGGGCGACGGCGCTCATGGAAAGCCCTTAAAGGACGCCCTTGGTCGAGGGAATCGCATCGCCCTTGCGCGGGTCGATCTCGACCGCCTGGCGCAGGGCGCGCGCGAGCGCCTTGTACATGCTTTCGGCGATGTGATGGTTGTTCTCGCCGTAGAGCATCTCGATGTGCAGCGTGATGCCCGCGGTCTGCGCGAAGCTGTGGAACCAGTGCGGGAACATCTCGGTGTCCATCTCCCCCAGCCGGGGCTGCGAGAAGGACGATTTATAGACGCAGTGCGGGCGTCCCGAAATGTCGAGCACGCAGCGCGTCAGCGTTTCGTCCATCGGCGAATGCGCCTCGCCGTAGCGCGCAATACCACGCTTGTCGCCGAGCGCTTTCGCCACTGCCTCGCCGAGCGCGAGTGCCGAATCCTCGACCGTGTGGTGCTGGTCGATATGCAGGTCGCCCTTCACCTGCATCGAGATATCGATCAGCGAGTGGCGCGACAATTGCTCGACCATATGGTCGAGGAAACCGATCCCGGTGGACACCGAATAATCGCCCGTTCCGTCGAGATTGACGGAAATCGCGATATCCGTTTCCTTGGTCGTGCGCTGGACAGTGGCGGTACGCATGAGACGCCCCATAGCAGCGACTTTTCGCCATGCAAGGTGACTCTCCCCCCTTGACCGGCACGCGCGGCCCGTTCATCCCCCTTCGCCATGAGTGACGACGTCCGCGACAGCCTGATTCCCTATGACGAAATCGTGCAGGATGCGCTGCGCGCCGTGGTCGGCCGCGTGCTGAGCCAGATCGAGGGGCATGACAGTCTGCCCGGCGAGCATCATTTCTATATCACCTTCAAGACGCAGGCGCCCGGCGTCGACATTCCGGCGCATCTGATCGCCAAATTCCCCGACGAGATGACGATCGTCCTCCAGAACCGTTTCTGGGACCTGAAGGTGGCCGACGATCATTTCAGCGTCGGCCTGTCGTTCAACCAGACGCCGTCGATCCTCGTCATTCCCTATGCGGCGATCACCGCGTTCGTCGATCCGTCGGTCGATTTCGGGCTGCAGTTCCAGGTCAGCGACGACGATATGGCCGAACCCGAACCGCATGACGAAGCCGACAACGACCGGCCCGAGGTTACGACCGAGGACGGATCGAACGTCGTGACGGTGGATTTCGGCAAGAAGCGCTGAGCGCGTGGGCGGCCCAGCCTGGCCCCCCAGCCGTTTCTGGCAATATTGGGCCCTCGCGGGGATGCTCGTCCTGACCGCCGCCTTCTGGTGGGGGGTCGAGGGTTATGCACTGACGCAGAGCAATTTCCCGCGCGGACAGATTGCCGACGGGCTGCTCCGCTTCACCGTACTGATCCTGACCCCGGCGCTCGTGATCGCCTGGCTCGCTGCGGGATGGTTGCGGCGCCGGGTGGGCGAAACCGGATATTGGCAACTGCTCGGCATCGTCGCGATGATCTGGGCCGGCGGCGTGCTGGTGACGAGGATGCTGGTGACATGAACACACGAACCGAGAGCGACAGCATCGGCGACATCGCGGTTCCCGCAGATGCCTATTGGGGCGCGCAGACCGAACGCAGCCGCCACAATTTCGCCTTTCCCGCGCACGAGCGCATGCCGCTGCCGATCGTGCATGCGCTCGCACGGATCAAGGGCGCCGCGGCGCGGGTCAATCGCGCGCACGGCCTCGACGCCGGCGTCGCCGAAGCGATCGCCGACGCGGCGGATGCGCTGGTCGCGGGCGGATATGACGACCAGTTCCCGCTCGCCATCTGGCAGACGGGAAGCGGCACCCAGTCGAACATGAACGCGAACGAGGTGATCGCCGGGATCGCCAACGAAAAGCTCGTCGGCACACGCGGCGGCAAGTCACCCGTCCACCCCAACGACCATGTCAACATGGGCCAGTCGTCGAACGACAGCTTCCCGACCGCGCTCCACGTCGCAGTCGCGGTCGAGACGACGGCGCGGCTGCTGCCGGCGCTCGCCGAACTGACCGATGCGCTCGCCGCCAAGGCCGAAGCGTGGACCGATATCGTCAAGATCGGCCGCACCCATTTGCAGGATGCGACGCCGCTAACGCTGGGGCAGGAGTTTTCGGGCTATGTGGCGCAGCTCGTCGCGTGCCGCGCCCGGATCGAAAGCGCGCTGACGCACAATATCTGCAAGCTAGCGCAGGGCGGCACCGCGGTCGGCACCGGGCTCAACGCTCCCGCCGGTTTCGACGTCGCGATCGCGGCGGAACTGTCGCGCAGCACGGGAATCGCCTTCGAACCCGCGGAGAGCAAGTTCGAGGCGCTGGCGTCGAACGACGGGCTCGTCTTCTTCTCGGGCGCGCTGAATACGCTGGCGGTTGCGCTGACCAAGATCGCCAACGACATCCGCCTGCTCGGTTCGGGGCCACGCGCGGGGCTCGGCGAACTCGACCTCCCCGCCAACGAACCCGGCAGCTCGATCATGCCGGGCAAGGTCAACCCGACCCAGTGCGAAATGCTGACGATGGTCGCGGCGCAGGTGATCGGCAATCATCAGGCGGTCACCGTCGGCGGGCTGCAGGGCCATCTCGAACTCAATGTCTTCAAACCGCTGATCGGATCGAACGTGCTGCGCTCGATCGAACTGCTCGCTATCGGCATGGCGGGGTTCACCGAACATTGCGTCGTCGGGATCGAGCCCAATCGCGCCCGTATCGACGACCTCATGAACCGCTCGCTGATGCTCGTCACCGCGCTCGCGCCCGAGATCGGGTACGACAAGGCGGCGAAGATCGCCAAACATGCGCATGAAACGGGCAGCACGCTGAAAGAAGCGGCGCTTGACCTTGGCTATGTCGACGCCGAAACCTTTGACCGGGTCGTCGATCCGCGGACAATGCTGGGGCCGGAAAACCAGGGAACCGGTGCCGATCCTGCGGATTGATAGGAGAGAAGGAGAGACGAGATGATGGGACGGATCATCGGCGGGATGCTCGGTAGCGCGATCGGCCGCCAGAAAGGCAATCATGGCATCGCCGGTGCAGTGATCGGCGCGGGCACGCTGTTCGCGGCGCGGCGCCTGTTCCCGCAGCGCTATGCGGTGCTCGCGGCGACGGTTGCGGCGGGCTATCTCACCAAGAAATGGGCCGAACGCGCCGAAGCGCGCAAGGCAGCCGAGGAAGCGCATGCGATGGACGCTGCGCTGGGCAATGCCGGGGTCGTCGATCCCTATGCGGGGATCACAAATGAGCCGACCGATGGCGAGACGATCGGCGATGCCCTGCCGCCCGCCATCCCGCTCGATGCCAACGGACGCAGCGCGGCGCTCCACTGACGGTCAGCCGCCCGCCTGCCACTCCTTGATCGCCTCGACCGGCGAGACGAGCATCAGCACGTTGAGCGTCAGATTGTCGCGGATCGCCCACAGCGTGAACAGTTCGAAGACGATCGCGAGGCCTAGCGTCGCCCACCAGCGCATCCGGCTCGCGGCGAGGAAGCCGAGCATCATGAACAGCGTGTCGCTGACCGAATTGAGGATCGAATCGCCGGCGTAGCCATAGGCCATCGTCACCTCGCGATAGCGGTCGATGATGATGCTGGAATTTTCGAGGATTTCCCACGCGCCCTCGATCCCGATCGCCAGCGCCAGCGCCACCCACAGCGGCCGGCGCGGGATCAGCCAGCGCGACAGGCCGTAGAAGATGAAGCCGTGGATGACATGGCTGAAACTGTACCAGTCCGAAATCTGCTGGCTGTTCTGGTTCGACTGGACGACGCCATGCCACAGGCTGACGGTGCCGCACGGACAGATCGGCGGGCGTCCCATCGCGAACAATATGGCGGTGAACAGCGTTAGCAGCGCCGCCGCGACCAGCCAGCCCGTTCGTGAAATCCCCGCCATCCGCGCTGTCCTTCCCGCTTGACCGCTGCCGCTGGTCAGGCGAATAGCGCGCATGGCTGACAGCGTCCATCTCAACCGCCGCGGCGTGTTGTTCGTCCTCTCCTCGCCCTCGGGCGCGGGCAAGACCACCATCTCGCGCATGATGCTCGACGCGGACAGCGACATCGCGCTCTCGATCTCCGCGACCACGCGCCCGCCGCGCCCGGGCGAGGTCGACGGCGTCCATTATCATTTCGTCGACACCGAAACCTTCAAGAAGATGGCGGCCGACGGCGAATTCCTCGAATGGGCGCATGTCTTCGGCCATCGCTACGGCACGCCGCGCGCGCCGGTCGAAGAACTGCTCGCCGCGGGCAAGGACGTCCTGTTCGACATCGACTGGCAGGGCGCGCAGCAGCTCTATCAGGAGGCCGGCCCCGACGTCGTCCGCGTCTTCGTGCTGCCGCCGACGATGGAAGAGCTCGAACGCCGCCTGCGCAGCCGCAACACCGACAGCGACGCGGTGATCGCGGCGCGGATGGAACGCGCCGCGAACGAGATCAGCCACTGGGACGGCTATGACTATGTGCTGATCAACGACCATGTCGAAGGCTGTTTCGACGAGGTCCGCGCCATCCTGCGCGCCGAACGGCTGAAGCGGCGGCGCCAGATCGGCCTGATCGGCTTCGCGCGCGACCTGATCCGGTCGGTGCCGGATGCCGACAAAAAGCTCTAGGCGGGTTTCGCGAGCTTCGTTTCGAGTTCGGCGACCATCTCGGCGCGCAGCGGTTTCGCTTCGCCGTCAGTACGGCACACGACCACCGTGTCGCAGGTCGCGATCGCGCGGCCGTTCTGGAACATCGCCTGCACGATCGTCCAGCTCGACGTGCCGAACCGGCCGATCCCGGTCGCGATCCGCACCGGGTCTGGAAAATTGCCTTCGGCAAGATAATTGATCTCGACCGCCGCCACCATCGTCCGCTCGTTCGCGGGGCGCTCGCTCAGCGGGCGCACATCGCGGTTGAGCAGAACGCGGCCGCTTTCGAACAGCGCCGCAAAGGCCACATTGTTGAGGTGGCCGTTGACGTCCATGTCCTGGAACCGCGTCTGCAGATCGAGGTGGACGGGGTAGCTGGCGGCGTCGAGCCGCCAGCTTTCCGGTTTGGGCATATCAGCGCGGCGCCATGCGGATGCCGCCGTCGAGGCGGACGTCTTCGCCGTTGAAATAGCCGTTTTCGATCATGCACATGGCAAGATTGGCATATTCGTCGGGGTTGCCGAGCCGCTTCGGGTTGAGCACCGAGGCGCCAAGCGCATCGCGGACATTCTGCGGCGCGCCGGCGAGCAGCGGGGTGTCGAAGATGCCGGGCAGGATGGTGTTCACCCGGATATTCTCGTTATTGAGATCGCGCGCGATCGGGAGCGTCATGCCGACGACGCCGCCCTTCGACGCCGAATAGGCGGCCTGGCCGATCTGGCCATCCTCGGCCGCGACCGACGCGGTATTGACGATCGCGCCGCGGTCGCCGTCTTCCTGCGGATCGAGCGTCATCATCCCCGCCGCCGACTTGGCGATGCAGCGGAAGGTGCCGACGAGGTTGATCTGGATGATCCAGTTGAACGCATCGAGCGGGAAATGTTTGATGCTGCCGTCTTCCTTCGAACGGCTCGCGGTCTTGATCGCGTTGCCGGTGCCGGCGCAGTTGACGAGGATGCGCTCCTGACCATGCGCCTCGCGCGCCTTGGCGAAGGCGGCATCGACGCTGGCGTCGTCGGTGACGTTGCATTCGCAGAAAACGCCGCCGAGTTCGGCCGCGATCGCCTTGCCCTTTTCTTCCTGCAGGTCGAAGATCGCGACCTTGACGCCCTTGGCGGCGAGCGCGCGCGCCGTCGCAGCGCCAAGGCCCGAGGCGCCGCCGGTGACGACGGCGGATACGGTGGAATCGAGTTTCATGTCATTCTCCCTTAAAACGTCGCCCCCGCGAAGGCGGGGGCCGCTATCGAGGTAGCGCTAGGTTGCCAGCGGCCCCCGCTTTCGCGGGGGCGACGCCGATTTTCTGGTGGTTTACAGCCGTTCGATGATCGTGACGTTGGCCTGGCCGCCGCCTTCGCACATCGTCTGCAGGCCATATTTGCCACCGGTCGCATCGAGCACGCCGAGCAGCGTCGCCATCAGCTTGGTACCGCTGGCGCCGAGCGGGTGGCCGAGCGCGATCGCACCGCCATGGACGTTCAGCCGGGCATGATCCGCGCCAAGATATTTGAGCCAGGCGAGCGGCACGGGCGCGAAGGCCTCGTTGACTTCATAGGCGTCGATATCTTCGATTTTCATGCCCGCGCGCTTCAGCGCCTTTTCGGTGGCGAACAGCGGTTCTTCGAGCATGATCACCGGATCGCCCGCCGTCACCGACACATGGTGGATGCGCGCGCGCGGCGTCAGGCCGTGATCCTTCAGCGCCTGTTCGGAGACGATCAAGGCTGCCGAAGCACCGTCGCAGATCTGGCTCGACGAAGCAGCGGTGATCGAGCCGCCTTCCTGGAGCAGCTTGACGCCGGCGATACCTTCCAACGTCGCGTCGAAGCGGATGCCTTCGTCGACCAGATGGGTCTGGCGCCCCTCGGGGGTGTCGACGTCGACGCCGACGATCTCGCGCTTGAAATGGCCCGCTTCGGTCGCGGCCTTCGCGCGGCGGTGGCTTTCGAGCGCATAGGCGTCGAGGTCGTCCTTGCTGAAGCCGTGCTTCTTGACGATCATTTCGGCGCCCATGAACTGGCTGAACATGATGCCGGGATATTTTTCCTCGAGCCGCTCCGATTTATAATGGCCGAGGCCTTCCTTGATGAACAGCGTCGCGACGCTGCCCATCGGCACGCGCGTCATGCTTTCGATGCCGCTGGCGAGCACGATGTCCTGCGTTCCCGACATTACCGCCTGCGCCGCGAACATCATCGCCTGCTGCGACGAGCCGCACTGGCGATCGATGGTCACGGCGGGGATCGAGTCGGGCAGGTTCGACGCGAGAACGGCGTTGCGGCCGAGGTCCATCGTCTGCTGCCCGCCCTGCGACACGCAGCCGGTGATGACGTCGTCGATCTTCGACGTGTCGAAATCGTTGCGGGCGGCGATCGCATCGAACACCGCCGCGCCGAGATCGACCGGGTGAACGCCGGCGAGCTTGCCGCCACGCTTGCCGCCGGCGGTCCGGACCGCGTCGACGATATATGCATGAGCCATGGGAGAATTCCTTTCCTGCGATTTCAAACGATCAGAGCTTGCGCCCGATCAGTTCCTTCATGATTTCGTTCGTGCCGCCGAAGATCCGCGTCACGCGCGCCGCGCGCCACGCGCGGGCGATCGGATATTCGTTCATGTAACCCGCACCGCCGTGGAGTTGCAGGCACTTGTCCATCACCTCCCACTGCAGGTCAGTGTGCCACAGCTTCGCCGCGGCGCCCTCTTCGGGGGTCAGTTCCTTTTTCAGGTGCCGCGCGAGCGCCCAGTCGAGATGCGCCCAGCCGACCTGCAGCTTGGTCTTCAAATCGGCGAGGACGAAGCGCGTGTTCTGGAAATCGAGAACCGGCTTGCCGAATGCCTTGCGGTCGCGCGTGAATTCGACCGTGTCGTCGAACGCGCGCTGCGCCGAGGCCTGTGCCGACACCGCGATCGACAGGCGTTCCTGCGGCAGCTCGCTCATCAGGTAGATGAAGCCCTTTCCCTCTTCACCGAGGCAATTGGTGATCGGCACGCGGACGTCCTCGAAGAACATCTCCGACGTGTCGGCCTCGTCCTGCCCGATCTTGTCGAGGTTGCGGCCGCGCTTATAACCTTCGCGGTCGGCCTCGACGAGGACGATCGACACGCCCTTCCACGCCGGCTGCACCTCGGTATCGGTCTTGACGCAGACGAGGATCAGGTCGGCGTTCTGGCCGTTGGTGATATAGGTTTTCGACCCGTTGATGACATAATGATTGCCATCCTTCTTCGCGGTCGTGCGCATGCCCTGCAGGTCGCTGCCGGTGCCCGGTTCGGTCATGGCGATCGCGGTGATCACCTCGCCCGACACCATCTTGGGCAGCCAGTGCTTCTTCTGCTCTTCGCTGCCATATTTGACGATATAGCTGGTGACGATGTCCGACTGGAGCGAGAAGCCCGTCGTCACGCGGCCATAATAGGCGCTTTCCTCGTCGACGATCGCATTATAGCCAAAATCGAGGCCGAGCCCGCCATATTCCTCGGGCACCGTCGGGCACAGCATGCCGAGCTCGCCCGCCTTCGGCCACAGATCCTTGGGAACGATGCCGTCGTCGGCCCACTTCGCCTGATTCGGAGCGACTTCCTTTTCGAGGAACTGGCGCACCGTCGAACGGAAGGCTTCATGGTCCTCGCCATAGGCGGTGCGCGAGAGGTTATCGAGCGACATCTTTTTCCTTTCCCTTGGAGCAGCCGAACGCGAGCGGGGAGTCGGCCGCATCTTCCCGGCCAAAAGACCTTACGTTTACGTGCACGTCAAGTATAAAGACGCTACGGCAAGAAACTCTTTCGCGGTCACACTAGTTTCCTTCGTCATCCCGGACTTGATCCGGGATCCATTCATCCAGCGCCGGCGGGAATGGACCGCGGATCAAGTCCGGGGTGACAAGGGCGACCGAACGAATAACGAATAGGATTGCAGTCGCTGGGCAGCGCCGGCGCGCCGCGCTAACACCGCTTCATGGTCGATCTTCTCCTCGACGCCGGCGCACTGCTCGGCGAATCGCCGCGCTGGCACGCCGCCGAAGCACGCCTCTACTGGGTCGATATCGAGGGCCGCAAAATCCATCGCACCGATCCCGCCACCGGCGCCGACGAGGTCATGGCGCTCGGCCAGCAGGTCGGCTGCATCGCCCCGCGCGCCGGCGGCGGTCTGGTCGCGGCGCTCGAGGACGGCTGTGCGCTGATCGACGGCTGGGGCGCCGCGCCGCGCCCGTTCGGCCCGGCGGTGCTCGCCGGCAAGCCCGAACAGCGCTTCAACGACGGCTGCGTCGACGCTGCCGGGCGGTTGTGGGTCGGTAGCCTGACGAGCGACAAGGCGAACCCGGCCGCGACGCTCTATCGCCTCGACCCCGACGGATCGCTAATCGAAATCTTCGGCGGCCTTACCACCAGCAACGGCGCGGCGTTCAGCCCCGACGGGCGCATTTTCTATCACGCCGACACGCCGACCCACGCGGTCCGCGCCTATGATGTCGATCCGGCCACCGGGACATTGGGCGAAGGGCGTATCTTCCACCAGTTCGAATATGGGAACGGACGCCCCGACGGCGCCGCGGTCGATGCCGAGGGTTGTTACTGGTCGGCGCTGTGGGACGGCTGGCGCGTCGTTCGGCTGTCACCCGCGGGCGAGATCGTCCGCACGGTCGATCTGCCCGTCCAGCGTCCGACGATGATCGCCTTCGGCGGCGCGGACCTGCAGACCGCTTTCGTTACCAGCGCCGGCAAGAATCTGACCGACGAGGAACGGCGGGAGCAGCCGCATGCGGGCGGCGTCTTCCGCTTCCGGGTCGATGTCCCCGGCCTGATCCAGCCCGATTTCGGCGTTTAGGACCGGCTTGCACCCCACTGTCATATCGGGTTAAGGCACGTCCCATCATGGTTTCACGCGAAACCGCTTTCCCCGGGAGATCCTTATGCCGCGCTCTGCGCCCGCCGTCCGTCGCCGCCTGTCGATGATGCTTGCATCCACCGCGATGATCATGGGTTATACGATCATGGATATCCAGACCGCCTCCGCCGCCCAGCCCGCTCCGGCGCCCGGCGCCGCCACGCCCGCGGGCGACAATCCGATGCTCGCCAAATGGACCGGGCCGTTCGAGGGGGTGCCGCCGTGGGACAAGATGGACCCCGAACTGTTCCCCGACGCCTTCCAGAAGGCGATGGCCGAAACCAGGGCCGACGTGCAGGCGGTGATCGACAATCCTGCCGAACCGACCTTCGAAAACACCCATGTGCCGATGATGCTCGCCGGCGATACGATGGAACGGCTCTTCGCGCTGTGGGGCGTGCAGACGTCGAACAAGTCGAACGACCGCGTCGAGGACATCGACGCCGAATGGAGCCCCAAGCTCACCACCTTCTACACCGAGCTGTTCCTCGATCCCAAGCTCTTCGCCCGCTACAAGGCGGTGTACGACAAGCGCAATTCGAGCGGGCTCGACGCGCAGCAGATCCGCATCGTCGAGCGCAGCTATGACGAGATGGTGCGCGACGGCGCCAACCTGTCGGCCGCCGACAAGGCGAAGCTCGTCCAGATGAATTCGAAGCTGGAAGGCCTGTTCTCCGCCTTCTCGTCGAAGCTGCTCGGCGACGAAAAGCTCTACACCTTCGTCACCGACAAGAATGAACTCGCGGGGCTCGAACCCGGCTTCGTCGCCTCGCTCGCATCGGCTGCGGAATCGCAGGGCAAGCCCGGCCAGTGGGCGATCAAGAACACCCGGTCGTCGGCGCAGCCGGTGCTGCAGGGCGCGACCAACCGCGCGCTTCGCGAGCGCGTCTACAAGGCGTTTATCAGCCGCGGCGACAATGGCGACGCGAACGACACCAATGCGACGATCGTCGAGATATTGAAACTGCGCCAGCAGCGCGCCGAACTGCTCGGCTTTCCGACCCACGCACATTACCGCATGGCCGACACGATGGCGAAGACGCCCGAGGCGGCGATGGGCCTGATGATGAAGGTCTGGCCCGCCGCGGTTGCGCGCGTGAAGGAAGAGGTCGCCGATATGCAAGCGATCGCCGATGCCGAAGCCAAAGCCGGCAATGGCCCGAAAATCACGATCGAACCGTGGGATTATCGCTTCTACTCGGAAAAGGTCCGCAAGGCGAAATACGACCTCGAGGAAAGCGAGGTGAAGCCCTATCTCCAGCTCGACAAGCTGCGCGACGCGATGTTCTGGTCGGCCGGCCAGCTCTATGATCTCGGTTTCCGCGAGAATACCGGCACGATCCCGGTCTTCGACCCCAAGGTCCGCACGTTCGAAGTCTATAACCTCAAGACAAACAAGAATGTCGGGGTCTTCTACCTCGACAATTTCGCGCGCGACGGAAAGCGCTCGGGCGCGTGGATGACGACCTATCGCAGCCAGCAGACGCTTGGCGGCGAGCGCAATGTGCTGGCGTCGAACAACAATAATTTCACCGAAGCGGCAAAGGGCGAGCCGACGCTGATCAGCCTCGACGATGCGCAGACGCTGTTCCACGAATTCGGCCACGGCATCCATTATCTGCTGCAGCACGTCACCTATCCGGCGCTTGCCGGGGTGCCCCGCGACTTCGTCGAATATCCGAGCCAGGTGAACGAGAACTGGCTGATGACCCCCGAAGTGCTGTCGAAATATGCGACGCACTACAAGACGGGCGAGCCGATGCCGCAGGCGCTGGTCGACAAGATCCTTGCTTCCGACAAGTTCAACCAGGGGTTCAACACCGTCGAATATCTGGCGAGCGCGATCGTCGACATGAAGCTGCACGACCGCAAGACGCCGCCGGCCGACGTCGACGCGTTCGAACGCGAAACCCTCACCGAAATGGGCATGCCGAAGGAAATCGTCATGCGGCACCGCCTGCCGCAATTCGGCCACCTGTTCAGCAGCGACGCTTATTCGGCGGGCTATTACAGCTATCTCTGGTCCGAAACGATGGACGCCGACACCTGGGCTGCCTTCACCGAAGCGGGCGGCCCGTGGGACCGCACGGTCGCCGACAAGTTTCGCACCATCCTATTGATGACCGGCAACGAAACCGATCGCGCCGAAGCCTATCGCGCGTTCCGCGGCCGCGACCCCGATGTGTCGGCGCTGCTGAGGAAGCGTGGCTTCCCGACCGAATAGGGCGGGCGCAATCGACGAAAGAACAGAAGAATGAACAAGGGGGGCTCCGGGCCTCCCTTGTTTTTTGGGGTCCGGCGCAAGCCTGCGTCCTAGCCAATATGCTTGAAGATCCAGCCGATGCTTGCGCCGCCCGCGGGGGCGATGCCGGTGACGACGAGCTGTTCGCCCGGGTGCGGGCGGCCTTCGCCGTCGACCCACAGGCTTTCCTCGATTTCGAGCGCGCCTTCGGAGGTGCGGAACTGCCAGAGCGGCCCACCGGCGATGCGGAGCAGCGCGCCGAGCCGGTCGGCGGTCAGGCTGGCCGACAGATTGGGCCCGAGGTGGAAGCGCAGCGCAAAGCCCTTGTCGCCCTTGCGCCGCGTACGCGGGGCGGGGAGCAGCATGTCCTCGCCGCGCAGCTCGCGACCGTTGGGCGACAGGATCAACAGGCGGCGGTGGATCAGCCCGTGACGACGCGCATAGCCGTCGTGGCTCATCTCCAGCCGGCTGCCCTGCGGTGTTTCGCGGCGGTCGAGCTCGACCTCGGTCACTCCCTTGCCGAGCGAGCCATTGGCGAGGATCGCGGTCGAATTGCTGTCGGCGAGGATCAATGTCGAATGCGCAGCCGTAGTGCGCAGGCCGCGCGCCAGATCGGCGGGGATCGTCGCGCCGGTCAGCGCCGCGCCGCCGCAGTTGACGACGATGCGTTCGTCGCCGTCGCTGAGTTCGAAGGCGAGCGTCGAGGCGCAGCCCGCCTCGGTCACGCGGGCGATCGGCGGTGGCGCCGCGTCGGCGAGCAGCACGACCTTGTTGGCGACGAGCCGCTGATAGCCCCAGTCGCGCGCCTGCTTGAGCGGGCGGGTGCGGACGCCGCTGGCCCGGACGATCGCCTGGATGTCGCTCGCCGACGTCGCGCCGCTGCCCTGCCAGCTCCCCATCCCGCCATCGCTGTGGGTCAGGCCGAGCAGCGCGGGGACGGCGCGCGCCAGCACCTCCTGCACGAAAGGCGGCACTTCCATGCGGCGCATCTCGTAGATTTTGGCGAGCATCGACAGCGCCATGATCGCATCGAGCTGCGCCTGCGGCGAGCGCGAGATATTGCCTCCGTCGGCGTAGAAGCTCGTCTCGAGCACCTTGCGCAGCCCGGCCTCGCCGAACACCTGCCGCGGCTCGCCGCCGGGCATCAGCAGCGAAGCGGCGACGATGCCGACCCACGCGACCAGCTGGCCGACCCCCGGGCGCGTCTTGTCGGCGACGCGGTCGAGGTGGCGCGCCGCGCGGGCGAGATGATTGAGCACCGCCGAGCGGTAGATGAGGTCGCTCGACGACAGGATCAGCGGCGCGTGCGCGGCCCAGAACAGGATGCGCCAGCCGGTATTGTCGGCCTGCCACGCGGGTTCGCTGACTGCCTCGCCGTGCACGCCCAGCCATTGCCGCACCATCGTCTCGGCGATCGGCACGCCGTCGGACCGCGTGCCGGTGGCGGCGAGATCGCGCAGCCAGGCAAAGCTGTGCAGATAATCGGCAAAGGTGGGCACGACGTCGAGATTGGCGAAATCGAGTTCGTGGAGCGGCAGCTTGAGCCCGCGATGGAGGAAGTGGCCGGCGCGGATCGCCGTCCCCGCCCGCGTGTCGCCGGGCACCGGGTCCTCGGGAACGCCGAGCAGCTTGAGCGGGAAGCGGCCCTTGAGGCGGAAGGCGTGGAGCGGCGTGCGCCAGGTCAGCCGCGTAATCTGGTTGGCGATCCGGTCGCCGAGCGACAGTCCCTTGTCGGCGGGCAGGCGGATCAGGCGTTTGCCGGGCTCGATCGTATCGTCGAGCGCGTCGGCGTCGGCGGCGGCGTCCGGCTCATGATCTTTGGGAGCGATCACCGGCTTCACCATTCCTCAGGCGCCGCCGCGCAACCGCCGGATATTGTCGGCATAGGCATCGGGGCCGCCCTTGAAGGTCGCGGTGCCCGCGACGAGCACATCGGCGCCCGCCGCGATCGCCAGCGGCGCGGTGCCCGCGTCGATGCCGCCATCGACCTCGAGGCGGATGTCGCGCCCCGACTTGTCGATCATCTTGCGCACCGCCTCGATCTTGCGAAGCTGGCTGGAAATGAAGCTCTGGCCGCCGAAACCCGGATTGACGCTCATGATCAGGACCAGATCGATGTCGTCGATCAGATAGTCGAGCATCTTCGCCGGGGTGCCCGGATTGAGCGAAACGCCCGCCTGCTTGCCGAGCGACTTGATGTGCTGAACGGTGCGGTGGATGTGCGGCCCTGCCTCGGGATGCACGGTGATGATGTCGGCGCCCGCCGCCGCAAAGGCGTCGAGGAAATGATCGACGGGGCTGATCATCAGATGGACGTCGAAGGGCAGCGTCGAGTGCGGACGCAGCGCCTTTACCACCATCGGGCCGATCGTCAGATTGGGGACATAATGGCCGTCCATGACGTCGATGTGCACCCAGTCGGCGCCGGCGGTCTCGATGGCGCGCACCTCTTCGCCCAGCCGCGCAAAATCGGCGCTGAGGATCGACGGGGCGATGCGGACGGGGGCGGCTGGGGACGTTGATGGGTCGGCGGTCATGGACCGGCCTTAACCATCAACTTACCAGGGGGCAAGCGGCGGAAAGGCCCTGACAAGGCCGCATGCCACGAATATTCGCCGGGGCGACAAAAAAGCCTATCGCCAGTGCCAGCCGCCTGCGGTTTTGGCGCGATAAAGCGGCATCGGGGCGAGGCCGGCGATGATGACCGCGAACGGCAACAGGAGCGGTCGGCCCTGCAAGAGAACCGCCACGCCGGTGATCGACGCGATATGCAGGGCCAGCATCGCCCAGCCCTGCCAGGCGATCGGCATGCCGGTGCCATAGCCGCGACGCTTGGGACGGAACCACGCGCGGTCGTCCAGGATCAGATGGAGCATCTCAATTCTCCTTGGGCGGCCGGCCGCGCTTCGCGGGTGCCGGCGCCTTGACCGTCACGCCGCGCCGCGCGAGCGCTTCGCGGAGCAATACCTCGATTTCGGCATTGGCGCTGCGCAATTCGGCGGCCGCGATCCGCTCGATCGCCGCGTAGAGCGCGGGATCGAGGCGGAGTGCGAATGCTTTTTTGGCAGGCGCCGGCATGGTTCGTCTCGCTGGCCGGGCTCAGTAGAGCGAGCCGGCGTTGACCACCGGATGCGTGTCGCGTTCGCTGCACAGCACGACCATCAGGTTCGATACCATCGCGGCGCGGCGCTCGTCGTCGAGGTGGACGACGCCCTTGGCGCTCAATTGGTCGAGCGCCATCTCGACCATCCCGACCGCGCCCTCGACGAGTTTCTTGCGCGCCGAGATCACCGCTTCGGCCTGTTGGCGGCGCAGCATCGCACCGGCGATTTCCTGCGCATAGGCGAGATGCGTCAGCCCGCATTCGTCGACGGTGATCCCCGCGACGCTCAGCCGTTCGATCAGCGCCTTGCGGAGTTCGACCCCCACCTCGTCATGGTTGCCGCGCAGGGTGATTTCCTGATGCTCGATATCGTCATAGGGATAGCGCGAACCGATCGAGCGCACCGCCGCCTCGATCTGTGCCATGACGAATTCCTTGTAATCGTCGACATCGAACAAAGCCTGCGCGGTGTCGGTGACCCGCCATACCACCTGCGCCGCCATCTCGATCGGATTGCCGCGCAGGTCGTTGACCTTGATCTTGTCCGAAATGACGTTGTTGGCGCGGACCGCGATTTTCTTGCGCGACAGCCAGGGCAGGATCCAGCGCAGCCCTTCCTGCCGGTCGGTGCCCTTATAGGCACCGAACAACTGGATCGCCGCGGCCTCGTTGGGGTTGATGAGGTAAAAGCCGCAGAGGATGATCGTGCCGACGAAGGCGCTGACGCCCAGCACGACCCATTTCCATGCGACCTCGCCTCCCCCATTGATGTTGGTGATGAGCGCCCAGGCAGCGACGCCGAGCAGCGCCAGCCAGATCAGCAGCATCAGATAGCCGCTTTGCGTATTCGCGCGTGTCTCGCGACTGCGGTTCAGCGCGGGTGTTCCCGTATCGACCATATTTCCCTCCGAATCACTCGATATAATTATGATATCATATTTATATCGAATTGAAGCCGAGTCAATCGTGATCGCTGCGCCCGCATGCCGATGCCGGTCGCGACGGCCAACAGCTATTGTCGGACCCCGTGAAATTTTCCCGGACGCCAAGTTGCCGCCGATTTCGCCGACTTGCCCGACACCGCTTACCTTCTGTTGCAGTCGTGTGACAGTCGCGTAACACAGCGGTCACAGAGCGCTGTCACTGGCCCCCTCGACTCGCCGGGAGCCAACAGGCCCCGGCGATTAATCGCACTCCTCGGGGGACATCATGCACCAGCTTCGTACCGTTCGTTCACGCATCCTGCTCGGCACCTGCCTTTCGCTCGCCGCCGCCCTTCCCGTCACCGCGTACGCCGGCGACCTCACCGGGTCGGTAACCGACGCCAGCGACACGCGCGCGCTGCAGGGCGCGCAGCTTCGCATCGTCGAACTCGGCCGCGTCGCCGAAGCCGATCGCGACGGCAGCTTCCGCTTCGCCGACGTGCCCGCCGGCACCTATACGCTCGAAGCCCGCTATGTCGGCGCCGAACCGCGCACCCAGACGATCAGCGTCCCCGAAAGCGGCAATCTGAGCGTGAGGGTCGTCCTCGGCACCGACGACAGCATCCTCGTCCTCGGCCAGTCGGCGACGCAGGCGAGCGCGCTGTCGCGCCAGAAGGCCGCCGACGGCGTCGAAAGCGTGCTGACCCGCGACGCAGTCGGCCAGTTCCCCGACCAGAATGTCGCCGAATCGCTGCGCCGTCTGCCCGGCGTCAACATCCTCAACGATCAGGGCGAGGGCCGCTTCGTCTCGGTCCGCGGCCTCGACCCCGAACTCAACGCGACCTCGGTGAACGGCGTCCGCCTGCCCGCTCCCGAGAGCGATGTCCGCTCGGTCGCGCTCGACGTGATCTCGAGCGACAGCATCGAATCGATCGAGGTCAAGAAATCGCTGACCCCCGACATGGACGCCGACACGATCGGCGCGTCGATCGAAATCCACACGACCAGCGCCTTCGAGCGCCGCAAGAACCTGCTGACCGCAAAGGTCGAGGGCAGCTATAACGATTATTCGGACAAGCTGACGCCGAAGGGCAGCATCGATTTCGCGCAGCGCCTGTCGGACAATGTCGGCATTTCGGGCGGCATCTCCTATTATCAGCGCAAATTCGAGACCGACAATGTCGAGGCCGACGGCTGGGACGTGAATGACGACGGCCAGATCACGACCGAAGAGGTCAATTATCGCGACTATGACGTCGAGCGGAAGCGCCTGTCGGCGAACCTGAACTTCGATTTCCGCGTCGGTTCGTCGACCAAACTCTATGCCCGCGGCATCTACAGCCAGTTCGACGACCAGGAATATCGCCGCGAGACGAGCCTGAAGCTCGAGGATGCCGGCGAGATCACCGGCACCGGTGCCGACCTCGTCTACAGCGACGCCGATGGCGAAATCGGCGTCCAGCGCTCGCTCAAGGATCGCTTCGAACGCCAGCGCATCCGCAGCCTGACGCTGGGCGGCGAGACCGACAGCAACGGCTGGCACGCCAAATATTCGGTGAGCTATGCCAAATCGACCGAGCGCGAGAACGGCTCGATCGACCCCGCCAACTTCGAGCGGACCTTCGAGGACGAAGGCCTCGAACTCGGGCTCGACTTCGCCGACCCGCGCCGGCCGCGCTACACGGTCGGCGGCAGCGCCGGGGCGATCGCCGATTTCGCCGATCCCTCGCAATATGAACTCGACAGCGTCCAGGTCACCGGCCTGTCGGCTTCGCAGGACGAAGAATGGGGCGCCCGGTTCGATCTCGGCCGCGAATTCGTGACGGACGGCGGCAGCTTTACCGTCCAGGCGGGCGCCAAGGGCCGCTGGCGCGACAAGAGCTACAATCTCGAAACCCAATATTGGGAAATGGACGACCTGACGATGGCCGACCTCGTCGGCGGCCAGACCTATCGCATCACCGATATCTCGCCGGTGCTCGGCAAGAAGGTCGTGCGCCAGTTCTTCAACGCCAACCGCGACGCCTTCGAACTCAACGAACTCGACTCGCTGTTCGACTCGACCGTCGAGGATTATTCGGTGAGCGAGGACGTCATGGCGGGCTACCTGCTGGGCCGCTGGGACAGCGCGACGCTCCGCGTCATCGGCGGCGTGCGCTACGAGCATACGAAGAACGACATCCGCGCCAACACCGTCACGCTGATCGAAGAGGGCGGCGAACTGCCCGACGGATCGGAAGCCGAGGACGATACGGTCATCAGCGTGCCGAACCAGTTCAAGCGCAATTACGACCATTGGCTGCCGAGCCTGACCGTCCGCTGGGAGCCGCAGCAGAATCTCGTGCTGCGTGCGGCGGGCTACAAGAGCCTTGTCCGCCCCAAGCTGTCGAAGCTCGCACCGCGCTTCACGATCGAACAGAATGACGACAACGAGCGCGAAGGCGAGTTCGGCAACCCCGACCTCAAGCCCTATGAAGCGTGGAACTTCGATGCCGGGGTCGAATATTATCTCCCGAACAACGGCGCGCTTTCGGCGGGCGTCTTCTACAAGGATGTGAAGAACTTCATCGTCGACACCAACCTCGAGGATGCCGGCACCTATGACGGCATCGCCTATGACGAGGCGACGATCCCGATCAACGGCGACAGCGCCAAGATCTGGGGCCTCGAACTCAGCTATACGCAGGCGCTGCGTTTCCTGCCCGCGCCGTTCGACGGGCTGCTGGTCAACGCGAACTACACCTACACCGACGCGACCGGCCATGTGCCGATCGACGGCGACATCGCCGACCTGCGCAAGATTCGCCTGCCGTCGGCCTCGAAACACACGTTCAACGCGGCGCTGGGTTACGAAAAGGGCCCGGTCTCGCTCCGGCTTGCCGGCACCTATCGTTCCAAATATCTTGACGAGCTGGGCGACGACGCACCCGAGGATCGCATCATCGACAATCATTTCCAGCTCGACCTGTCGGCGAAATATGATGTCACCAAGCAGGTGCAGGTGTTTTACGAATGGGTGAATATCAACAATGCCAAATATTATGCCTACAACAATGTCGGCGCCCGGCAGAACCTGCTCCAGTTCGAGCAATATAAATGGACGATGAAGTTCGGCGCGCGGGTCAAATTCTGATGCCGCACCGTATCGCCCTGCCGCTGCTCGCGGCAGGGATGGCGCTCTGGGGCGGGCCCGCGCTTTCCGCCGAACCGGCGGCCGCGCGCTTCCCGATCGTGACGCAGACGGAGGATGGCGCCCCCATCCCCCGCTCTGCCGGCCTTCCCTACGCGCCGAAGAATCTTCCCGACCGCATCGTCCTGACGCCGGGCTCCGACCCGGCGCGGGAAATGGCGGTCGCCTTTCGCACCGACACCGCACAGGCCGAGTCCCGGGCCCAGATCGCGGTGTCGGTCGACGGGCCGACGCTCGAGGAAAAGGCAAGGCTGGTCGGCGGCAAGTCGATGCCCGTCGACAGCAGCTATGGCCGCGCCCTCTATCACCATATCCGTTTCACCGGCCTGACCCCCGACACCGTCTATACCTATCGCGTCAAGGGCGCCGCCGGGTGGAGCGAATGGTATCAGTTCCGCACCGCGGCCGACGACGCCAAGCCCTTCCGCTTCCTCTATCTCGGCGACATCCAGAACGGCATCCTCACCTATGCCAGCCGCGTGATCCGCCAGGCGTTCCACGCCAATGGCGACATCCGCCTCGTCGTTCACGCCGGCGACCTTGTCGCACAGCGCGACGACCTCGATCACGACGACGAATGGGGCGAGTGGAATCAGGCCGGCGGCTATAATTATGCGATCGTTCCGCAAGTGCCGGCGACGGGCAATCACGAATATGTCGACGATGTGCAGCCCGACGGCAGCGAGGTCTACCGGCTCGGCCCCTATTGGCCCGCGCAATTCGCGCTGCCCGCGAACGGCGCCGGTCCGGTAAAGGCAACGACCTATTATACCGATTATCAGGGCGTCCGTTTCATCGTCCTCGACGGCACCGCCGCGATCAACCTCGGATCGATGCAGGCGCAGACCGATTGGCTCGATCGGACGCTGGCGTCGAGCAAGGCGAACTGGAACGTCGTGCTGTTCCATCAGCCCGTCTTCACCTGCGCGCGGCCGAACGACACGGCGGAGATCAAGGCGGCGTGGAAGCCGGTGTTCGACAAGCGCAAGGTCGACCTGGTGTTGCAGGGCCACGACCATTGTTACAGCCGCCTGACGTCGGAAGCCGGCCGCGAGGCAAGCGCCCAGGCGCGCGCCGACGGCACGGTTCAGGGCCCGGTCTATCTGGTGTCGGTGACCGGGTCGAAAATGTACGCGCTCAACGACCGTACGCCCTGGCAGCCCGACAAGGTCGCCGAGGCGACCGAACTCTATCAGATCGTCGACGTCGACCCGAAGAAGATCCGTTTCCGCACCTTCACGGCGTCGGGCAAGCTTTACGACGGCTTCGACCTCGAACGGACCGGGGATGGCAACCGGCTCATCGAGATCGACGAACCGACGCTTGCCGCGCGGCGCTGTACGGGCGATGTCGGTCCCGATGGCGGCGCCTGCGTCGCACGGGCAAAATAGGGACTGTTTTCCGCGCTGCGGGGTTGCGATGCGGACGGCGCACGCCTAGGGGAGCCGCGTCTTTCCCGTCAGCCGAGGCACCTCCCAAATGACCGACCTGATTCCCGTCCGCCGCGCATTGCTGTCCGTCAGTGACAAGGCGGGGCTCGTCGAGCTTGCCGCCGCGCTCGTCCGTCACGGCGTCGAGCTGGTGTCGACCGGCGGCACCGCGAAGGCGCTGCGCGAGGCGGGGCACAATGTCCTCGACGTGTCGGACCTCACCGGCTTCCCCGAAATGATGGACGGCCGCGTCAAGACGCTGCACCCGACGGTCCACGGCGGCATCCTCGCGGTGCGCGACGACGCGGCGCATGTCGCATCGATGGAAGAACATGGGATCGGCAGCATCGATCTGGTGGTCGTCAACCTCTACCCGTTCCTCCAGACCGTGATGAGCGGCGCCGATCGCGACACGATCATCGAGAATATCGACATCGGCGGTCCCGCGATGGTGCGCTCGTCGGCGAAGAACCACGCCTTCGTCGGCATCGTCACCGAGCCCGAGGATTATGCTGCCGTCATCGCCGAGATGGACGCCAATGGCGGCGCGACCACGCTGGCGCTGCGCAAGCGGCTCGCCGCAACCGCCTTTGCGCACACCGCGACCTATGACGGGATGATCGCGAGCTGGTTCGCCTTCGCCGATCAGGGCAAGCTGTTCCCCGACACGCTGCCGCTGACCGCCAAGCTGTCGACCGAACTGCGTTATGGCGAGAATCCGCATCAGAAGGCGGCGCTCTACCTTCCCGCCGGTCCTGCCGCGCGCGGCATCGCGCAGGCCGAGCAGGTGCAGGGCAAGGAGCTCAGCTACAACAATATCAACGACGCCGACGCCGCGCTCGAACTGGTCGCCGAATTCCGCGAGGCTGACCCGACCTGCGTGATCGTCAAGCACGCCAACCCGTGCGGCGTCGCGAGCGCCGCGACGATCGCCGAGGCCTATGACGCGGCGCTGAAGTGCGACGATGTCTCGGCATTCGGCGGCATCATCGCGGTCAACCGGCCGCTCGACGGCGCGACCGCCGAACTGATCAGCGGGATCTTCACCGAAGTGGTCTGCGCGCCCGACGCCGATGCCGATGCACGCGCGGTGTTCGCGAAGAAGAAGAATCTCCGCCTGCTGCTGACCGGCGAACTGCCCGATCCGGCGCGCGGCGGGCTGATGATGAAGACGATCGCCGGCGGCTGGCTCGCGCAGAGCCGCGACAATGGCCGCATCACCCGCGCCGACCTGAAGGTCGTCACCGACCGCGCGCCGACCGAGGAAGAGCTGACCGACGCGCTGTTTGCGTGGACGATCGCCAAGCACGTCAAATCGAACGCGATCGTCTATGCCAAGGGCGGCGCGACCGCCGGCATCGGCGCCGGCCAGATGAACCGCCGCGACAGCGCGCGTATTGCGGCAGTGAAAGCGCGCGAAGCGGCGGAATCGCATGGCTGGGCAGAGCCGCGCACCGTCGGCAGCGCGGTCGCGAGCGACGCCTTCTTCCCCTTCGCCGACGGCCTGCTGGCCGCGGTCGAAGCGGGCGCGACCTGCGTCATCCAGCCGGGCGGCTCGATCCGCGACGACGAGGTGATCGCGGCGGCGAACAAGGCCGGGCTGGCGATGGTGTTTACCGGCATGCGGCATTTCCGGCATTAAATAATCGTCGCCCCCGCGCAGGCGGGGGCCGCTGTCGGTTTAAGCAGCGATGTAGGAACAGGCCGCTAGCGGCCCCCGCCTGCGCGGGGGCGACGGGCTTGGCTATCGACTTCCCGTAATGCCCCCGGCATAGATGCGCCCGCGTGAACTCTCGCACCAAAGGACCAGCATGACCGAAATCGTCCGCAAGCCATCGATCATCCAGCGGCTCTACAACTGGACGATGGAGAAATCGGCGCACCCGCACGCCGAGTTCTGGCTGGCGCTGGTGTCCTTCGTCGAGGCGAGCTTCTTTCCGATTCCGCCGCACCCGCTGCTCGGGCTGATGTGCCTCGCCAACCCGAAAAAGGCGGTGCGCTATGCGATCATCTGTACGCTCGCGTCGGTCGCGGGTGGCATCTTCGGTTATGGAATCGGCTTCTTCCTTTATGAGAGCGTCGGGCTGTGGCTGCTCGGGGTGCTCGGGCTGACCGATGCCTTTCCGCCGGCCGCCTGTTATCTGCGGCAGTATGGTGCCGAGATCATCCTGATCAAGGGTGCGACGCCGATCCCCTTCAAGCTGCTGACGATCACCGCCGGCTTCATCCACATGAATTTCTGGACCTTCCTGTGGGCGAGCCTCGCCAGCCGGGCCTTTTCCTTCATGCTCGTCGGCATATTGTTCCGGTTGTTCGGGGCGCCGATCAAGGCGTTCATCGACAAATATCTGATCTGGGTCACCGGCGCGTTTGTCGTCGCCGTCGTCGCGGGCTTCCTCGCCATCGGTGCGCTGTCGGGCGACAAGGGCGAAAAGAAGGTCGACAAATGCAGCGGCGCGACGCTGGAGAGCATCGGGCTGGACCGGGCGTAGGAATAAACCGTCGCCCCCGCGAAGGCGGGGGCCGCTGGCAGCCTTGCCCTGCCCCGCCGCGTAAACCGACGGCGGCCCCCGCCTTCGCGGGGGCGACGGTGTTTACTCGTTCGCCGCCGTATGCAGCCAGTCAGCGTGACGCGGCGCCTTCTTGGTCCGGCTCCATTCCTCGAGCATCAGCGGCGCGACGCGCTTCAGCTCGGCATATTGTTCGTCGGTGCCGATGTCGCACGCCAGTTCGACGCGGTGGCCGTTGGGGTCGAAGAAATAGATCGACTTGAAGATGCCGTGATGCGTCGGACCGAGCACGTCGATGCCGTTCGCCTCCAGATGCGCCTTCGCCTGGACCAGTTCGTCATAGCTGCCGACCTTGAACGCCAGATGCTGCACCCATTGCGGCGTATTCTCGTCGCGTCCCATGTCGGGCTGGTTGGGCAGCTCGAAAAAGGCGAGGATGTTGCCGTTCCCCGCATCGAGGAAGACGTGCATATAGGGATCATATTCGCCGGTCGACGGCACATGATCCTCGGCAAAGGCGGTCGTGTAGGTCATGCCGAGCATGCGCTCGTACCACTCTACCGTCGTCTTCGCGTCCTTGCAGCGATAGGCGGCGTGATGGACGCCCCCCAGTTTGATCGGGCTGGTCATTCGGCCGGCTCCGCTTCGACATTGAGCGCGCCGCGGCGGATCTGGTCCATTTCGAGCGACTTGAACAGCGCGGTGAAATTGCCCTCGCCGAAGCCCTCATCCTTCTTGCGCTGGATGAACTCGAAGAAGACCGGACCGATCACCGTCTGCCCGAAAATCTGGAGCAGCAAGCGCGGGTCGCCCTCGGTCGTCGATCCGTCGAGCAGGATGCCGCGCGACTGGAGTTCATCGACCGGCTCGCCATGGCCGGGCAGGCGATCGGCAAGCATCTCGTAATAGGTCGCCGGCGGCGACGGCGCGAACGGGTTGCCGAGCGCGGCGAGATTGTCCCACGACGCGTAAAGATCGTCGCAGCTGAACGCGATATGCTGGATGCCCTCGCCATTATAGGCGCGCAGATATTCCTCGATCTGGCCGCCGCCGCCCGCGCCCTCTTCGTTGAGCGGAATGCGGATCTTGCCGTCGGGGGCGGTCATCGCCTTCGAGGTCAGGCCGGTATATTCGCCCTTGATGTCGAAATAGCGGATTTCGCGGAAGCCGGCGATCCGCTCGTAGAACGCGGCCCAATGCGCCATGCGGCCGCCATAGACATTGTGCGTCAGGTGATCGATGACCTTGAGCCCGGCGCCCACCGGGTTCCGATCGACACCCTCTTCATAGACGAAATCGATGTCGTAGATGCTGAGGTCGTCGCCATAACGGTCGATCAGATAGATGATCGAGCCGCCGATGCCGCGGATCGCGGGCAGCTGCAATTCCATCGGCCCCGCCTTGACCTCGACCGGCTCGGCGCCGCGCGCCAGCGCTTCCGAATAGGCCTTCGCGGCATCACGGACGCGCCATCCCATGCCGCACGCCGACGGGCCATGCTCGGCGGCGAAATAGGCGGCGGGCGATTTGGGTTCGTAATTGGCGATCAAGTTGATCCCGCCCTGCCGCCACAGCTCGACATCCTTCGACCGGTGCCGCGCAATGCGGGTGAAGCCCATCCGTTCGAACACGGGTTCGAGCATGCCCTTTTCCGGCGCCGAAAATTCGACGAATTCAAAGCCGTCGAGACCCAGCGGATTGTCGAACAGGTCGGCCATTTTGCATTCCCCATATAGTTTCAATTGAAACTAGTATGATGGATTGCGGTGCGGGAGTCAATGCGCGACCACGCAGCATGAACGTCGCCCCCGCGAAGGCGGGGGCCGCTGGCGGTTTGCACAGTCATGAAGAGAAAGGCCGACGGCGGCCGCGTCCAGAGGCACGTGACTCTGGTCGCCCCTCGCGGGGGGGACGGGCAAGGCTAAGCGGCCGTTTCCTCTATCGCCTCGAGCGCTTCCATCCACGCCGCCTCGATGCGCTCCAGTTCCGCCGCGACCTTGCCGCGGCGCTGGGCAAGGTCGCCCATCGTCAGTTTTGCGAGCGCCGGATCGGCGCTGGCGGGATCGAACATCGCGCGGTCGATCGCCGACATCTGCTTGTTCAGCTTTTCGGCCTGCGCTTCGAGATCCTTCGCCGACTTGCGGAGCACCGCCTGCGCCTCGCGCGCCTTGGCGGCTTCCTGCCGCGCCAGCTTGGCGTCTTTCGACTTTGCCGGGCCGCCCTTCGTATCGTCGTTCGCGGCCGAGCCTTTGCCCGTTCCCTGGCCGAGGATGAAGGCGACATAATCGTCCATGCTGCCGTCGAAATCGCGCGCGGTGCCGTTGTCGACGAGCACCAGCCGGTCGGCGGTGAGTTCGAGCATGTGGCGATCGTGGCTGACGATCAGCACCGCGCCGTCGAAGCCGTTCAGCGCCTGCACCAGCGCCTCGCGCGCATCGACGTCGAGGTGGTTGGTCGGTTCGTCGAGGATCAGCAGGTGCGGCGCCTCGCGCGTGATCAGCGCGAGCGCGAGCCGCGCGCGCTCGCCGCCCGACAGCTTGCCGACCTCGGTCGTCGCCTTGTTGCCGGTAAAGCCGAAGCGCCCCAATTGCGCGCGCACCGCGCCCGGCGTCTTGCCCGTCATCACGCGCGTCATATGGCCGAGCGGCGTGTCGCTGCCGTCGAGCTCCTCGACCTGATATTGGGTGAAATAGCCGACGCGCATCTTGCCCGACGCCGCCATCGCGCCGTCCATCGGGGCGAGCTGTGCCGCGAGCAGCCGCGCGAGCGTCGTCTTGCCGTTGCCGTTGCGCCCGAGCAGCGCGATACGGTCGTCGGGATCGATGCGCAGGTTCAGCCGGGTCAGGATCGGCGCGCCCGGCGTATAGCCGACGCTGGCAAGGTCGAGCGTGATCAGCGGCGGCTTCAGTTCGTCGGGGCTCGGGAAATCGAAGGTCAGGCTCGGGTCCTCGGCGACGGCGGCAATCGGCTGCATTTTCGCCAATTGCTTGGCGCGTGACTGCGCCTGCTTCGCGGTCGAGGCGCGCGCGCTGTTGCGCGCGACATAATCCTGGAGCTTGGCGCGCTGCGCATCCTGCGCCGCCTTCGCCGCCGCAAGCTGCGCAAGGCGTTCCGCGCGCTGGCGCTCGAAATCATTATAGCCGCCGGCATAGAGGGTTACCTTCCCGCCCTCGAGGTGCAGGATATGGTCGACGACATTGTTCAGCAGGTCGCGCTCGTGGCTGATCACGACGAGCTGGCCGGGATAGGCCTTGAGGAAGCTTTCGAGCCACATCGTCGCTTCGAGGTCGAGGTGGTTCGACGGCTCGTCGAGCAGCAGCAGGTCGGGGTTCGAGAAGAGCAACGCCGCGAGCGCGACGCGCATCTTCCACCCGCCCGAAAAACTGTCGAGCGGCTGGCCCTGCATCTCCTCGTCGAAGCCGAGTCCGATCAGGATGCGCGCGGCGCGGGCTGGCGCGGTGTAGGCGTCGATCGCGATCAGCCGTTCGTGGATATCGCCGAGCCGGTCGGGGTCGGTCACCGTCTCGGATTGATGGAGCAGCTCCGCCCGCTCGGTATCGGCGGCAAGCACGGTGTCGAACGGCGTTGCGGTGCCGCTCGGCGCTTCCTGCGCGATATAGCCGACGCGCGTCTTGCGCGGCATTTCGATGCCGCCCTCGTCGGCTTCGAGCTGACCGATCATCACCTTCATCAAGGTCGATTTGCCCGCGCCGTTGCGGCCGATGAGCCCGACGCGGCTCTTCGGCGGCAGACTCGCAGTCGCGCGGTCGAGGATGGTGCGCCCGCCAAGGCGCACGGTGAGGCCGTTGATCGTCAGCATGGCGCGGGCCCCTAGCACGACCGGGCGCGAAGCCCAAGTGCCAGCGTCAGTCGGTATCGGTCTCGATCGGCCGCGCCGCAAGGCCCGGCGCGGGATCGCCATAAAGCGCGCGGCGGAACGCGTCGCCGTCGAGCGCCTTTTCCCACTTGGCGACGACGATCGCCGCGAGGGCATTGCCGACGAAATTGGTGAGCGCGCGGCACTCGCTCATGAAACGGTCGATGCCGAGAATCAGCGCGAGGCCGGCGACCGGGACCGACGGCACCACCGACAAGGTCGCGGCGAGGGTGATGAAGCCCGCGCCGGTTACCCCGGCCGCGCCCTTCGAACTCACCATCGCGACAAGCAGCAGCGCGATCTGGTCGCCAAGCGACAGGTCGACATTGGTCGCCTGCGCTACGAACAGCGCCGCGAGCGTCATATAGATATTGGTGCCGTCGAGGTTGAAGCTGTAGCCGGTCGGCACGACCATGCCGACGACGGGCTTGGCACAGCCCGCGCGTTCGAGCTTTTCCATCAGGCTCGGCAGCGCCGCTTCGGAAGACGACGTCCCCAGCACGAGCAGCAGCTCGGCCTTGAGATACGCGATCAGGCGAAAGATCGAAAAGCCCGCGAGCCGCGCCATCGCACCGAGGACGACGATCACGAAGAACAGCGAGGTCAGGTAAAAGGTCGCGATCAGCGCCCCCAGATTGGCCAGCGATTCGACGCCATATTTGCCGATCGTGAACGCCATCGCGCCGAACGCCCCGATCGGCGCGAAGCGCATCAGCATCGCGACGAGGCGGAAGAAAACAACCGACAGCTTTTCGAGCATCCCCAGCACCTGCGCACCCGCCTCGCCGGTGTGCGACAGCGCGATGCCGAACAGGATCGCGACGAACAGCGCCTGCAGGATCGATCCCGAAGTCAGCGCGGAGACGAAGGTGGTCGGGATGATCGCGAGGAGGAAACCGGTCAGCGTCGCCTCATGTGCCTTCTCCTGATATTCGGCGACCGCACCGGCATCGAGCGTCGCCGGGTCGATGTTCATCCCCGCCCCGGGCTGCACCAGATTGGCGACGATCAGCCCGACGATCAGCGCAAGCGTCGAGAAGAAGAGGAAATAGGCGAAGGTCTTTACCGTCAACCGGCCGAGGGTCTTGGCCTCGCCGACCGAGGCGATACCGGTTGCGACGGTCAGGAAAATCACCGGCGCGATGATCATCTTGACGAGGTTGATGAACCCGTCGCCGAGCGGTTTGAGGGCGACGCCCACATCGGGGAAATAATGGCCGAGCATCACGCCGGCGAAAATCGCGGTCAGCACCTGCACATAAAGATGCGTCCACCAGGCCCCGCGGGGTGCGGCATCGCGCGGAGTGCCCAAATTCGTTACAGCCGCCATCGATATCCCCCGTTCGGCATGGCAAAGCCGCCGCGCCGGATCAGCCTTCTAGCCAAGAAGCGAACGGCCGAAAATCATCCTTTACGCATGAGGCTGCTCGCAAATTGGACATTATGGGCGCGCCAGCTACTATACGGCATGGGATCGACCGCATGACCGATACCGCGCCGCCCGCGGCCGCGACGGATGCCGGCAAGCCCGGCCCGCTGGGCCGCTGGTTCGGCATCGCGCTGTGGAAGCGGATCATGGCGGCGCTCGTCCTCGGCGCCATCGTCGGCCTGCTGTGGGGCGAAGGCGCAACGTCGATCGCGTGGATCGGCGAATTGTTCGTGCGGCTGATCCGTATGCTCGTCGTCCCGCTCGTCTTCCTCACCATCGCATCGGGGGTCGCGGCGCTCGCCGACCCCAAACGGCTTGGCAGCATCGGGATCAAGACGCTGGCGATGTATGTGTTCACGACATCGCTCGCGGTCACCACCGGGCTGGTCGTCGCGACGCTGATCGCACCGGGCGCGGGAGCAAGCTTTGCCGGCGCGGTGCCGAAGGCGCTGACCGAGCCGCAGGACCCGGCGCGGATGTTCATCGAGATCGTGCCCGACAATCCGATCGGGGCGATGGCGAACGGTGCGACGCTGTCGATCATCTTTTTCGCTATCGTCGTCGGCGCGGGCGTCATCGCGGCGGGCAAGGAGGCCGAGCCGGTGCGCCGTCTGCTCACCAGCGGTACCGCGGTGATGCTGCGCATCGTCGGTTTCGTGATGGAGACCGCGCCGTTCGGCGTTTTCGCGCTGATCGCGGTGATGATGGGGACGACCGGCCCGTCGAGCTTCCTCGCTATCTTCAAGCTCGCGCTTTGCGTGCTGACTGGCGCCACGATCGTCACGCTGGTGATCCATGGCGGCATCGTCGTCCGCCTGCTCGCCTGGCTGCCGCCGCTCCCCTTCTTCCGCGGTATCGCCGACGCGATCATGGTCGGTTTTTCGACCTCGTCGAGTTCGGCCGCGCTGCCCGTCGCGATCCGCGTCGCCGAGCGCAATCTCGGTGTCTCGCCGCCCGTCGCCTCGAC
Source organism: Sphingopyxis macrogoltabida (assembly GCF_001314325.1). Classification (NCBI taxonomy): domain Bacteria; kingdom Pseudomonadati; phylum Pseudomonadota; class Alphaproteobacteria; order Sphingomonadales; family Sphingopyxidaceae; genus Sphingopyxis; species Sphingopyxis macrogoltabida. The sequence goes on along the minus strand of NZ_CP009429.1, from coordinate 73,087 downwards.
CGTGCTGCCGCTCGGCGCGACCATCGGCATGGACGGTGCCGCGATGTATGTTGCGATGCTGACCTTGTTTTCGGCGCAGGCCTTCGGCCTCGACCTCAGCCTCGCCGATTATCTGGTGATCGCGGGCACAACGACGATCGTCGCGATGGGGGTCGCGCCGGTGCCGTCGGGATCGCTGTTCGTGCTCGCCGCGGTGCTGCACGCGATCGGCATCACCCCCGAGCAGACGGCGCTCGTCGTCGGCTTCATCCTCCCCTTCGACCGCATCCTCGACATGATCCGCACCGTTCCCAACGTCACCTGCGACCTGTCGATCGCGACGGCGGTGGCGCGCTGGGAAAAGGAAATCGACGTCGACGAATATCTTTCCGCCAGGGATGTGTAGAACCCCCGTTGATGACCGACCTCGCCCCCTTCCATATCGCCTTCCCGGTCCACGACCTCGCCGCCGCGCGCCATTTCTACAGCACCGTCCTCGGCTGTCCCGAGGGGCGCAGCAGCGCTGAATGGATCGATTTCAACCTCTATGGTCATCAGATCGTCGCACATCGTGTCGCGTCGGCGGCATCAGTCGCCGGGCATAATCCTGTCGACGGCCATGACGTTCCCGTCCCGCATTTCGGCGTCGTCCTGCCGCCCGCCGAATGGCAGGCGCTGGCGGAGCGGCTGCGGGCGCACGGCGTGGCATTCGTCATCGAACCGCACACGCGCTTCGCCGGCGAAGCGGGCGAGCAGTCGACGATGTTCTTCCACGATCCATCGGGCAATGCGCTGGAGTTCAAGGCCTTCGCCGACCTCGGCCAGCTATTCGCAAAATAGGCGGCGGCGCTAGTGCGACGCGCCCATCGACACCTGCTTGGGTAGCGGCGCGCACCACACCGAGATTGCGGCGATCACGAAAACGACACCTGCCGCGAGGAACAGGTGGAGCACGCCGATCGTCGAGGCCTGCACCTCGACCATCCGTTCGATCGCCGATCGCGCCTGTTCGAGCGTCAGCCCGGCGCTCTGCAGCCGGTCCATCGCGCCGCCGGGATCGTTGAGCGACGACACCATTTCGGACCGCGACGTCCGGCTCGCATCGTCCCAGGCGGTGGTCGCGACCGCGGTCCCGATCGCGCCGCTCAGCGTGCGCAGGAAACTCATCAGCCCCGCCGCCGACGTCTGGTCCCTGGCGGGGACGCTGCTCAGCGCCAGCGCGGTCAGCCCGACGAAGAAAAAGGGCATGCCCATGCCCTGCAACAGGTGCGGCAGCGCCAGTGTCCAGTAATCGACATCGGCATTCCAGCTTGCGCGCAGGATCGATACGAACGCCATCCACATGATGCCGGCGCTGATCGAGATGCGGATGTCGATCTTGCCGATCAGCCCCGCGGCCACCGGCGACAACAGCACCGCGAAGACGCCGATCCACGCGACGATGAACCCAGTCTCGGTCGCGGTATAGCCCGCGACCTGCTGCAGCCACAAAGGCGTCAGCACGACCTGCGAAAAGAAGGCGCCGAATCCCAGCGATATCGCGATCGTCGCGAAACTGAATCCCCGGAACCGGAAGACGCGCAAATCGACCACCGGATTGGCATCGGTCAACTCCCAGATGACGAAGGCGGCAAAGCTGATCGCAGCGACGATCGCCAGCATGATGATCCACGCCGAACCGAACCAGTCATGCTCGCGGCCGGTGTCGAGCATGATCTGGAAGGCGCCGACCGAGACGACGAGCAGGACCAGCCCGACGATGTCGATCCGCGCCTTGTCGCGTTTGGTCTCGAACGCGCCGAGCATGCTGCCGACCCCGAAGGCGCAGATCGCGACGACGGGCAGGTTGATGAAGAAAATCCACGGCCAGCTCCAGTTGTCGCTGATCAGCCCGCCGAGGATGGGGCCGAGGATCGGCGCGGTCGTCGTCGTCATCGCCCAGATGGCAAGGCCGACGCCGGCCTTCTCCTTCGGGAAGATGCGCAGCAGCAGGATCTGCGACAGCGGCATCAGCGGCCCGCCCGACAATCCTTGCAGGACGCGAAAGAGGATGAGCGCGTCGAGCGTGCGCGAGATACCGCACAGGAAGGAAAAGAGCCCGAAACCGACGATCGAGATCAGGAACCAGCGCACGGTGCCGAAGCGCATCGCGAGCCAGCCGGTCAGCGGCACCGCGATCGCATCGGCCACCGCATAGCTGGTGATCACCCATGTTCCCTGCGTCGGCGACACGGCCAGCCCGCCGGCGATGTGCGGGACCGACACGTTGGCGATCGTCGTGTCGAGCACGACGACGAAATTGGCGAGCGCCAGCGCGAACGCCGCGGCGATCAGCCGCATGCCGCTCAGCGGTTGCGGCTCGGCCGGGACGCTCGCGGCGGTTGCGGGGGCGGCGGCGCTGGCCATTACCGGCTCAGTTTCCGCGCGTGTCGATCGTCGCTTCCATCGACAGGCCGACGCGAAGCGGATGCGCTTTCAGTTCCTTGGCATCGAGCGCGATACGCACCGGCAGCCGCTGCACCACCTTCACCCAATTGCCCGTCGCATTTTGCGCGGGAATCAGCGAGAAGGCCGCACCGGTGCCGCCGGCGATGCCGGTCACCTTGCCGCGATAGACGACATCGCCGCCATAATAGTCGGACACCAGCTCGACCGGCTGGCCGATGCGGATGCGCTTGAACTGGCTTTCCTTGAAATTGGCGTCGACATAGGCGGTTGCGATCGGAACGATGACCATGATCGGCGCGCCTGCCGCGATCCGCTGCCCCACCTGCACCTGGCGGTTCGTGACGATGCCGTCGACGGGCGCACGGATCACCGTCCGCGCGAGGTCGAGCTGCGCCTTTTCGAGCCGCGCCTCCGCCGCCGCGACGTCGGGGGCGGTTTCGATCGTCGTGCCGCGCACCACCGCCTCGGCCGCGCCGAGATCGCCGCTTGCCGAACCGCGCGTCGCCTCGGCCGACGCAATGCCGGCGGCGGCAAGGTCGCGCGCCGCCTGCGCCTGCGTCAGTGCGGCGCGTGCGGCGGTCAATTCCTCGCCCGACACGGCGCCGGTCCCGGCGATGCTGTTGCGCCGCGCAAATTCGGCCTGCGCCCGCGCAACCGACGCATCGGCGTCACGGAGCCGCGCTCGCGCCTGCGCGATTTCGGCGCCGCGGGCGCTGACCCTCGCCCGCGCGGCGTCGGCGGTCGCGCTCGCCTGCCCGTAACGCTGGCGCGCCTGACGCAGCGCCGCCTCGGCATCGGCGACCGCGATCCGCTGGTCGGCATCGTCGAGGATGACGAGGATATCGCCCTTCTTCACCGACTGGGTACCGCTGACGCGCACGTCCCTGACCGGCCCCGAAACAAGCGCGGTCACCGTCGCCGAATCGGCACCGACATAGGCATTGTCGGTCGACACGCGGCCCGCCTGCGTCAGGAAGTACCAGATGCCCCACAAGGCCGCGATCGTGATCACCACGATGGCGAGGATGCGCAGCAACTTCTTGCGCTTCGCCAACCGTTCGCCATTCGCTTCGGCGCTGTCGGGAGCGTCTTGGGGAGTCGGGGATGCGGCCGCAGCCGTGTCTTCGGCCATCGTCATTCTCCTGTGGGGGTTTGGGCGCGATATCCGCCGCCAAGGGCGCGGATCAGGGCGATGTCGAGCGTCCGCTGCCGCGCCTCGAGGTCGGTGACCGAGCGGCTCAGCGCCACCATGCTGTCTTCGGCGGTCAGTTGCGCAAGCTGGTTCGACAGGCCGGCGCGATAGCGGAGCCCGGCCAGGTTCGCCGCCTCCGACGCCGCGCGGAGCGCCTCCCGGCGGTCGGCAAGCTGGCGCACCGTCGCCGCACGGCTGGCGACGATGTCGGCGACGTCGCGCAGCGCCGCGACGAGCGTGCCGTCATAGCTCGCCACCGCGATGTCATAATCGGCGCGCGCGCCGCGATAGCGGCCCTGCAAGCGCCCGCTGTCGAAGATCGGCAGGCTGATCGCGGCGCCGCCATTGCCATATTTCGACCCGCCGTCGAACAGGTTCGACAGCCCGAGCGACTGGAAACCGACCAGCGCCGAAAGGCTGATGTTGGGATAGAAGTCGGCGCGCGCGACGTCGATACGCTTGGCCGCGGCTTCGGCGCGCAACCGCGCCGCGACGATATCGGGGCGGCGGCCGATCAGGTCGATGCCCGCCGCGGGCGGCAAGGCGCCGGCGGGGACGGCAAGCTGCGGGCGCGCGATCGCCTGTCCGCGGTCGGGGCCGGCGCCGACCAGCGCGGCGAGCCGGTTGCGGGTCAGCGCGATCGCTTCCTCGAGCGCGACGATATCGCCGCGCGCGGCGGCGGCGCGGCTTTCTGCTTGCCGCTGGCTCGCCATATTGTCGAGCCCGGCGCGGGTGCGGTCGGTGGACAGACCGGCGCTCGCGCCGCGGATACGCAGCGCCTCGTTGGCGACGTCGAGCGCCTCATAATAGCCGGCAAGGTCGGCGTAAGCCGATGCGATGCCCGTGGTCAGCATCAATCGCGCCTGCGCCGCATCGACGCGCGCCGCTTCGGCATCTGAGGTCGCCGCCGCCAACGCCGCGCGATTGCGGCCCCACAGATCGAGGTCGAAGGAAAAGGTCCCGGCGACATGGCCGGTGTCCTGGATTCCTTCGGGCACGAATTGCGGCGGGATGCCCATCGTCTTGCTTTGCTGGACCCCGCCCGCACTCGCTTCGGCGCCGACGCGCGGGCCGAGCGCAGCCCCTGCCTGCTGCGCAAGGGCATCGGCAGCGCGGACGCGCGCGGCGGCAACCGCGATGTCGGGCGAGCCTTTCAGTCCCTCGTCGATCAGGCGGTCGAGACCGGGGCCGCCAAAACCCTGCCACCAGCCCTCAACCGGCCAGGCGCCGTCCGCTTCGGCGAAACTCGCCGATGTCGCAAAGGATTCGGCGGCGGCGGGAGCGGGCTTCGGACCGAGATCGGGAACGCTCGCGCAAGCCGAAAGCAAGCCGAAAACCGCTATGGAGGGGAGAAGTCGATAAGGCATGGCTTCCAACGATACTAGCTGGTATCATGCGCCAATGAACCTCGGAGAATGCGTTGTCAATCGAAATGATACCAGACAGTACGGCACCCCTCGACGACGCGGCGGCGGCGCGGCGCAAGGCCTTCGTCGACGCAGCCCGCGAACTGTTTTTCGCGAACGGCTATGCGGGCACGACGATGTCGTCGATCGCCAGCAAGGTGGGCGGGTCGAAGACGACGCTCTGGACCTATTTTCCCTCGAAGGAGGATCTGTTCGCCGCGGTCGTCGATGACATTGTTGCGCAATATGGCGACGCGCTCGCGATCGATTTGCCGCTCGACGAGCCGGTGCGCGATGTCCTCCGCGCGTTCGGCAATGTGCTTATGACAAAGCTGACGGCGACGCCGCTGCTGTCGCTCTATCGACTCGTCATCGGCGAAGCGGAGCGTTTCCCCCACCTTTCCGAGACGTTTTATTCCCGCGGGCCGCGCCGCGGCAAGGCGCGCGCCGCGGTCTGGGTCGCCGAAAAAATGGCGCGCGGCGAGATCCGGATGGGCGATCCGATGCGCGCGGTGAACCAGTTTGCCGGGCTGTGCCAGTCGGGCCTCTATCAATTCGCGGTGCTCGGCCTGCGCGAAGGCCGCGACCTTAGCCGGCTGCACGAGGATATCGATGCCGCCGTCGATACCTTTTACCGCGCCTGGTGTCCGATCGGGAGCGAAGCGACCTAGCCGAAACCGCGCCGCTTCGTTCGCTCAGTCCGGAACATTGCTTGCCTTCGTCGCTTCGGGAACCGGTCCGTCGACCTTCGCGGTCCGCAGCGCGACGATCCCGACACCGACGATCGCGATAAAGCCGCCGAGCATCATCAGCGGGGTGACCGGGGTGCCGAACCACGCCGCAGCCGCGGCGACCGAAACGACCGGCGTCGGGATCGTGAAGGGCACGATCACCGACACATCGTGCCGCTGCAGCAGCCAGGCCATGGCGCCATGCCCGAGGATCGTCGAAACGACCGCGGCATAGGCGACCCAGCCGAACGCCGAGAGCGGCAGGTCGGGGATTGCCGCAAAGCCCGCGGGATCGCCGATCAGCGTTGCCGGCACCATCGCGAGGCTGCCCATCGCACCGACCCAGGCGGTGATCGTCAGCACCGGCACGCCATTCAACCCGCGCTGGATCAAGGCACCGAACGCCCAGATCAGGCTGGCGAGCGCGGTCACCAATATGCCGTAGATTTCCTTGCCCGCCTCGGGATCGAAGACGAGCAACGCGACGCCCGACAGGGCGAGTATGATGCCCATGATCCGCCGCCAGTGAATCCGCTCTTTCAGGATCAGCACCGCGAGAATCAGCGAAAAGGGGACGCCGAGCTGGCCGGCGATCGCCAGCGCGCCGACATTGTCGGCGACCGCGAGCGACCAGCTCACCGCAAGATAGAAGCAGGCGCCCGACAACAGCCCGAAGCCGGTCAGGGCGAGCATACGCCCGGGAACGATGCGCAGGAAGGGAAGGCAGACGACCAGTACGATCAACTGGCGCAGCATCGCCGACGGCAGCGCGCCCGCTTCGCCGACGATGATCTTCATCGCGATGATATTGAAACCCCATGCGAAAATCATCGCGACGGCGACGGCGGTGTCCAGCGGTCCGAGAGGGGTTCGCAAGCGATTCATCGGGCGCGCATAGCGTGCGAAACGAGCGACGTCATGGTCTAGATGCCCGAAACAGGGCGAGCGCGCCCGCACCGGCCACAAAAAACCCGCCATCCCTTGCGGGCGGCGGGTTCTTGTTGGTTGCGGGAGCAGGATTTGGACGATGCAGTACAATTCTGCGCGTCGCTGCCTAGTCTCTCGCACGACCGAAATGGGGTGGAAAGCTGACGAAGAAATCGTTGATGAGCGTTGCTACCGGCGTCTAATACTGTCCGATGATCCAATACTATCCGATCGAAAACTGCGCGCCATGGACGGACGCTGACGGGGCCGACCTTTTGTCATTCAATTGGCAGAGCGGGACCGCAGAGTTTGCGATAGTCGGAGACAGCCGAACCATGGTCGTGAGTTTTCCCGATTGCCCGGTTATAGTGCGGATGTTGGACGAATTTCCGTTGAGCACGGAAAGCGACCCCAAAGACTGGGTTGGCCTGATTCCGCATCATTTTGGGTCGCGTCCGTCAAGGTGGTGTAATTTCGGCTGTGGCCGTGGGCCATCGTCAGGCGGCTTTGGCGGTGATGTGTAGGGGCTGATTTTCCTCCTCGATCATGGGTTGGTTGAGTTCGGCCATGCCTTCGATCTGCATGTATCGGTGCTGGAGCTGCCACTCGTCGTTCTGCTCCATCAGCACAGCCCCGACGAGGCGGATGATGCTGTCTTCGTTCGGGAAGATTCCGACGACGTCGGCGCGGCGCTTGACCTCCTTGTTGAGCCGCTCGAGCGGATTGGTTGAGTGTAACTTCGTGCGGTGCTGGGTGGGAAAGCCGGTGTAGGCGAGCACGTCGGTTTCGGCCTCGTCCATGCAGGCGCCGAGCTTGGGCCAACGGGTGCGCAACTGGTCGGCGACCTGTCGCCAGACCTGCGTTGCGCTTTTCTGATCGGGCTGCAGGAAGACCTGGCGGATCGCGGCGGCGACGACAGTGTTCTGGCCCTTGGGCACATAGGACAGGGCATTGCGCATGAAGTGCACCCGGCAGCGCTGCCAGGTGGCGCCCATGACGCGGGTGATCGCGCCCTTGAGGCCCTCGTGAGCATCGGAGATGACCAGCTTCACGCCGGTAAGACCGCGCCGAACAAGGTCCTTCAGGAAGTCGGACCAGAAGACCTCCGCTTCCGAGGGGCCGATATGCAGGCCGACGATCTCGCGCCGGCCCTCGGTGTTGACGGCCATGGCGATTATTGCGGCAACGCTGATGATCCGCCCGCCTTCGCGTACCTTGAGATAGGTGGCATCGAGCCAGAGATACGGCCATTCGCCGGTGAGCGGGCGTTTCAGAAAGGCATGGACGCGCTCGTCAATGTCCTTGCAAAGCTTGGAGACGGTGGACTTGGAGATGCCGGTCATGCCCATGGCCTGGACGAGTTCATCGACCCGCCGGGTGCTGACCCCGCCGATCCACGCTTCCTGGATCACCGCAACCAGCGCTTTCTCGACCATCTTGCGGGGCTCAAGGAAGCCCGGAAAGTAGGACCCAGCACGCAGCTTGGGGATTTTCAGGTTCAGCGTGCCTACCCGGGTATCCAGCGAACGGTCGCGATAGCCGTTGCGCCAGGTCGCGCGCTCGCTGCTGCGTTCGTGGCGACCCGCGCCGATCAGGCCATCAACGTCGGCCTCCATGATCAGCTGCAGCACGTTCTCGGCGATGGTGCGCAAAAAATCCGGTTGGCCGCCCTTCGCAGCAAGCTCTTCGATCAGTAATCTGTCCTCGGTCATCGGGAACTCCTCTTCGTCACGGTTGAAGTGTGCAAACTCCACCATAACGATGAACCCGGTGGCCACCAGCGACGCCGCATTCCGGGGTGGGGCATGCCCCACCCCGGAATACACCATCGCCTACACCGGAAATTACACCACGAGCGCGGACGCTAACTCATTTTGCATATCGCGTAGAGGGCGATCCGCTTTATGGCGCGCAATCGGAAGCTTGGCGTCTCGTTGAAGGATCTCCCACGCACTATCGGTTCATGACGGGCGCTGGGTGCCTCGATGTCATAACTTGCGGCGAGCCACATTTCGCTCTCATAAATAACTGACGTCCGCAACCGGTCGTTTGCTGCCATTCGTGCCGATCTGGGTCGAACGACCGGAATCGACCGATTGCTGACATCAGCTTTTCGAATAATACTAACAGTATGAAGCTGCGTCTCATTCCTCTGCTAACTGGACTTCTGTCGCTTGTTGGGTGCGCAAATCCAAATCGACCCATCGAGACGAAAGCTGGTAACCTCTCACAAGCGCAGGTCGATGCAATCGTTGAACGATGTGGCGGAACTTCGCGTATGGCTGTAATTGAGGGGGATACGCTGACAATTAGACCTGCGTCCGATTTGACGGTCACAGGGTGCGTGCTCAAAGCTTTGCACGCTACAGGGGAGACCTCGCTGCCCGCCGTAGACAATCAGCGCTATGAGACGCCGGAACGGCGCTGACGCGCGTCCGCTAACCACCCCATTGGTGTCGTTTGTCGCCGATCTGATCACGATGTCAGAAAAGGCCGGTTGCGGGCATCAGCCTTCGCGCATGCACTCGCCGACTATAGGCTCAAGTAAACCCTCATCGTAAGCACCATAATCTTTAAAGGCGCCGCGCTCAGAAGCCTTCTTGACAATGCAGCCGCACAGTTGACGTCGCGCCGACGAGTTGGGTTCCAGCTTAACCGCTTTCGCTTCGCACGCCTCGATGCGTGCGCTTTCAGTGCTACTCGAAGCGTCCAGGGCCTCAAGCTCACCGCTAGTGCCTGACGCGTTCCAGAGGATCAGTGGGATGCCCACAATTACGAAGAGGAGGCCAAAGCCCTTTGGTGCCTGCGTGCCGATCATGGTTGGGTGATCGCAGATAAACGTAATTGGATAGTAAACTCTACGATGTCCGCTTCCCACCCCATTTCGGACGTTCCCGACAGCGACTGAGACAGTCAAAGTCTCAAGGCAACAAAAAGCCCGCTAACTCATTGAGAAAGCGGGCTAAATTGTGGTTGCGGGAGCAGGATTTGAACCTGCGACCTTCAGGTTATGAGCCTGACGAGCTACCGGGCTGCTCCATCCCGCGTCAACCAGTTCGCGACGCCGTTTCCGGGGCCGCTAAAACAGCAAAAGGCCGGCATCGCTGCCGGCCTCTAACTTTGTGAATGGGTTTCCGTTTCGACCTTACGTCGGCTGCAATGCCTGGCGACGTCCTACTCTTCCAACGCTTAAGCGGTAGTACCATCGGCGCTGTCAGGTTTCACGGCCGAGTTCGAGATGGGATCGGGTGGGTCACTGACGCCATGGTCACCAAGCAATGAAGCCGGCGTAGGGTCAAAAAGGGTTTCAATCGATATCCGTGCAATACTGTCTGATCAATCATCCGCTACAAGCGAACAAACCGGTCAGGCTTGTCGTTGATGGCGGGACTCTTAAGTGCGAATAGAGCAATTAGTATCGGTTAGCTCCACGCGTTACCGCGCTTCTACATCCGATCTATCAACGTGGTGGTCTTCCACGGCTCTAAGAAATCTTATCTTGAGGGAGGCTTCCCGCTTAGATGCTTTCAGCGGTTATCCCGTCCATACATAGCTACCCTGCTGCGCGGCTGGCGCCACGACAGGTACACCAGAGGTATGTTCAACCCGGTCCTCTCGTACTAGGGTCAACTCCTCTCAAATTTCGACGCCCACGGCAGATAGGGACCAAACTGTCTCACGACGTTCTGAACCCAGCTCACGTACCACTTTAATTGGCGAACAGCCAAACCCTTGGGACCTGCTCCAGCCCCAGGATGTGATGAGCCGACATCGAGGTGCCAAACGATTCCGTCGATATGAGCTCTTGGGAATCATCAGCCTGTTATCCCCGGCGTACCTTTTATCCGTTGAGCGATGGCCCTTCCACTCGGGACCACCGGATCACTATGACCGACTTTCGTCT